>NZ_JBBORT010000001.1:252500-5243859 GCF_038004785.1 Bacillus sp. FSL R5-0709 | reverse complement strand
AGGTGTCCCTCCTTTACAAAGATGGTAAAAGAATAAGGTTGCGCAACAATTGTACAACCTGTAAATATTTCTAATGCATATTTATACGAAACGTATTTTAAAATATAAAAACGTCGTTAGTATCCGAGATAGAGTTTTCGACAAAATAACACATGTGGACAACTATTTACTCACATGTGATTTAAACTATCCACATGTTATACACAAATTGTGGATAAAATAAAGGTGTGGAAAACTTATTCAAAGTGAAAACACAACTATAATATCAAAAAAAAGCAGCTATAGCAATGAATTTAAGAAAGTTATCCACAAAATCAATACCTTGTGGAATAAACTTGTCCACAATACGATATACTGTGTAAAAGTAAAAAAAGAGTTTGTGGATACAAAAAAGAGAAAATATATTTATCCACAAGGAAATATAGGGACTGTGAAAAAGTGTGTGAATAGGTTAAAAATGAATATTTGATGAAAATTTCGAGAACCATTGACATTTTCCTATTTGATTTACTATAATTTATTAGACTGTCTTTAACAGATATTCCTCAGGGAGGTGTCATATAATGAAAAGAACTTACCAACCAAATAAACGTAAGCGCAGCAAAGTACATGGTTTCCGCAGCCGTATGAGCACAGCAAACGGACGTAAAGTGCTAGCAGCTCGTCGTCGTAAAGGAAGAAAAGTATTATCTGCGTAGACCACTGATCGTTCAGTGGTCTTTTTTTCTAATAATAATGAGTTTCCGCTGATGAAATACAGGAGTGTCAAATGATATGAAGAAAAAAAATCGTATAAAAAAGAATGATGAATTCCAGGCTGTTTTCCAAAAAGGACAATCGAATGCCAATCGCCAGTTTGTTGTATACAAATTAGATAAAGAAAAACAGCCGCATTTTCGCATTGGTCTTTCTGTTAGTAAGAAAATAGGAAATGCAGTAGTGCGTAATCGAATTAAGCGTATGATTCGCCAATCGATTATAGAATTAAAAGATGAGATAGATTCTGGAAAAGATTTTGTTATAATAGCAAGGAAGCCTTGTGCAGAGATGACATATGAAGAGTTAAAGAAAAGCTTAATTCATGTCTTTAAACGCTCTGGTATGAAAAGAATAAAAAAGTAGCGTAAGGAAATGAATTACACTATATACATACCGAAACAAGGAGGAGCAGGCTTTGAAAAAGAAAATAGGTTTATTAGCCATGGTTATTATGCTAATGGCAATTGCTACCGGCTGTAGTGAAACAAATCAACCGATTACACCGAAAAGCACTGGGATTTGGAATGAATATTTCGTATACCCGCTTTCTCAGTTAATCACGTATTTTGCAGAATTATTTGGTAGTAATTACGGTTTAGCAATCGTTGTTACAACTCTTATCATTCGTTTTGCATTATTACCATTAATGATTAAACAAACGAAGAGTACGAAAGCAATGCAGGCGTTACAACCAGAAATGGTGAAATTAAAAGAGAAATATAGTTCTAAAGATCAAGCAACACAGCAAAAACTACAACAAGAAATGATGCAGTTATATCAAAAGAATGGTGTAAACCCATTAGCAGGATGTTTACCAATATTTGTTCAGATGCCTATTTTATTCGCGTTTTATCATGCGATTATGAGAACAACAGCAATTAGTGAACATACATTTTTATGGTTCGATTTAGGACAGGCGGATCCTTTCTATATCCTTCCAGTTGTTGCAGCTATTACGACGTTTATTCAGCAAAAGCTTGCAATGGCAGGAACGGCTGGACAAAATCCGCAAATGGCAATGATGATTTGGCTTATGCCAATTATGATTTTAGTCTTTGCAATTAACTTCCCAGCAGCACTATCATTGTACTGGGTAGTTGGTAATATCTTTGGTATCGCTCAAATGTATATGATCAAAGGGCCTGAAATTAAGGCTAGTAAGGCAGGAGGATCAAGCAAGTGAGTATGATTACTGCTAAAGGACAAACAGTCGAGCTGGCAGTACAAGATGCTTTAAGACAATTAAATGCTTCGAAAGATCGAGTAGATATAAATATTATCGATGAGGGTAAGAGGGGGTTCCTAGGTTTATTTGGGAATCGCCCCGCTGTTGTAGAAGTTGTATTGAAAAAAGATCCAATCCAAGAATGTGAAGAATATTTAAAAAATGTTATTCAAAATATGGGTGTGGAAGTTGAGATTAGAAAAATTGTAAAAGGACGCGAAGTTAAATTTACAATTTCTGGTGAAAATATTGGTGTTTTAATTGGTAAAAGAGGGAATACGTTGAATTCTTTACAGTATTTAACAAAGCTTGTTGCGAACCGTAATACAAAGCAATATATTGGTATTACACTGGATGCTGAAAACTATCGTAGTAAAAGAAAAAATACGTTAGAAACTCTTTCCTATCGATTAGCAAAACAAGTAGTGAGTACGAAAAAAAGGGTTGTTCTAGAACCAATGCCTTCTTTCGAACGAAAAATTATTCACCAAGCATTATCTAATCATCAAAATATCATTACAACTTCTGAAGGGAAAGAACCACATCGGTATGTTGTAATATCTTCCAAGTGACCGGTTACTCAATTGAGTGCCGGTTTTTTTGAGGAGAAAATAAATGTGGATAACTAAAAAACACTAAACTTATCCACTGTGAATAAGTTTAGTGTTTTTTACATAAGGACATAATAAAATGAGTTATTATTCTTTTGTAGATAGGTTCGTTATGGTATCCTAATAATTTAGTGACGGAAAAAATTCATGTTGAAATAGAGATAAATAAGCAAGTGAGGTGAAAGGACATGGAATTTGATACAATTGCCGCAATTTCCACAGCACTTGGGGAAGGTGCAATTGCCATTGTTCGAGTAAGTGGGGATGATGCGATTGAGAAAGTCGATCGTATTTTTAAAGGGAAGGATTTAACACAGGTTTCTTCTCATACAATTCATTATGGTCATATTGTCGATTTAGATACAAATCAAGTTATTGAAGAAGTTATGGTGTCCATTATGCGTGCACCAAGGACTTTTACGCGTGAAAATATAGTAGAAATTAACTGTCATGGTGGACTTGTTTCGGTAAATAAAGTATTACAGCTTATTTTAGCGCAAGGAGTACGACTGGCAGAGCCTGGTGAATTTACAAAACGTGCTTTTTTAAATGGACGTATTGATTTATCACAAGCAGAAGCTGTTATGGACTTAATCCGTGCGAAAACAGATCGTGCTATGAATGTAGCGATTAACCAAATGGAAGGACGATTATCTAAATTAATCGGCCATCTGCGTCAAGAAATATTAGAAACATTAGCTCATATTGAGGTGAATATAGATTACCCAGAATATGATGATGTAGAAGAGATGACGCATAATATTTTAATTGAGAAAGCTACACATGTCCGTGCTGAAATTGCAAAGATATTAGAAACATCGAAGCAAGGAAAGATTTTACGTGAAGGCATTTCTACCGCGATTATCGGTAGACCTAACGTTGGGAAATCATCGCTATTAAATAGTCTTGTTCAGGAGAAAAAGGCAATTGTAACTGATATTGCAGGAACAACTCGTGATGTTATTGAAGAGTACGTTAATGTGCGTGGTGTACCACTTAAACTTATAGATACAGCCGGAATTCGTGAAACGGAAGATATTGTTGAACGAATTGGTGTAGAGCGTTCGAAGGAAATGATGAGCCAAGCAGACTTAGTGTTAATTGTAGTGAACTATAGCGAGGCTTTAACAAATGAAGATGAGGATCTATTCCGTGCTGTACAAGGAAAAGATTTCATTGTCATTGTAAATAAGACAGATTTACCGCAAGGAATTGATATGGAACGTGTTACAGATTTAGCGGTAGGCAATCGTGTTATTACAACATCTTTAATTGAGGAGCAAGGAATAGATGAGCTTGAAAAGGCAATAGCTGATTTATTCTTTGAAGGAACAATTGATTCTGCGGATATGACATACGTGTCTAATGCGAGACATATCGGATTATTAACACAAGCAGGAAGAACAATTAACGATGCAATTGAAGCGATAGAAAATGGTGTTCCGATTGATATGGTTCAAATTGATTTAACAAGAGCGTGGGAAATACTTGGTGAAATTACTGGTGATACTGTCCATGAAAGTTTAATTGACCAATTGTTCTCTCAATTTTGTTTAGGAAAATAAAGTAAAACTTTAATCAGAGATGATTTAGTAAGATAGAGGTTATTAGGAGGAATAAACAATGGGATACAATGCCGGTTCATATGATGTCATAGTAATCGGTGCAGGTCATGCAGGATGTGAAGCTGGTCTTGCGGCAGCACGAATGGGCTCAAAAACATTAATGTTAACAATTAACTTAGATATGGTAGCGTTCATGCCATGTAACCCTTCTGTTGGTGGACCAGCAAAAGGGATTGTTGTTCGTGAAATTGATGCATTAGGCGGAGAAATGGGACGCAATATTGATAAAACACATATTCAAATGCGTATGTTAAATACGGGTAAAGGACCAGCTGTACGCGCGCTTCGTGCACAAGCTGATAAATTCTCTTACCAGCATGAATTAAAGAAAACAATTGAAGAAACACCAAACTTAACGTTGTTTCAAGGTCTGGTAGAGCGTTTAATTATTGAAGATGGTGTATGTAAAGGGGTAATTACGCAAGCTGGTGCTGAATACACAGCGAAAACAGTTGTAATTACAACGGGAACATTTTTACGTGGTGAGATTATTATGGGAGATTTAAAATATTCAAGTGGTCCAAATAATCAGCAACCATCTATTACATTATCTGAACACTTAGAGGAACTTGGTTTTGATCTTGTTAGATTTAAAACAGGTACACCTCCGCGTGTAAACAGTAATACGATTGATTATAGTAAAACAGAAATTCAACCAGGTGATGATAAGCCACGTGCTTTCTCTTTTGAAACGACAAAATTTATTATGGATCAAATTCCATGTTGGTTAACGTATACAAGTACAGAAACACATCGTTTAATAGATGAAAACTTACATCGCTCAGCTATGTATTCTGGTATGATTAAAGGAACAGGGCCTAGATATTGCCCTTCAATTGAAGACAAGGTAGTAAGATTTAATGATAAACCACGTCATCAAATTTTCTTAGAGCCAGAAGGACGTAATACACAAGAAGTATATGTACAAGGCTTATCGACGAGCTTACCAGAAGATGTACAGCGTGCAATGCTTAGAACAATTCCTGGCCTAGAAAATGTTGAAATGATGCGTACGGGTTATGCAATTGAATATGATGCGATCGTACCAACTCAACTATGGCCAACACTTGAAACGAAAAAAATTAAAAATTTATATACAGCAGGACAAATTAACGGAACTTCTGGTTACGAAGAAGCAGCAGGACAAGGGCTTATGGCTGGGATTAATGCAGCGTGTCGTTCTTTAGGTAAAAAAGAAGTTATTTTAGGTCGTGCTGATGCTTATATTGGTGTCTTAATTGATGACCTTGTAACGAAAGGTACAAATGAACCATATCGTTTATTAACGTCTCGTGCAGAATATCGCCTATTATTACGCCATGATAATGCTGACCTTCGTTTAACTGAAGTTGGGCGTGAAATTGGCTTAATTAAAGAAGATCGCTATGAGCGATTTACAAATAAAAAGTTACAAATTGAACAGGAGAAGGAACGGTTAGAGAGTATTTTTATTAAACCGCGTCCTGAAGTTCAAGAATTAATTCGTAGTATTGGCGGAAGTGAATTGAAAGATGGAATACGTGCAAGTGACTTATTACGTCGTCCAGAGGTGACATATGAGCATATTCATCTTTTAGTACCAAGTGAAGTACCATTAAGTGATGAAATTACGGAACAAGTTGAAATTCAGACCAAGTACGAAGGATACATTGAAAAATCTTTACAGCAAGTAGAACGTATGAAAAAAATGGAAAACAAAAAAATTCCTGTGGATATTGATTATGATGCGATTTCTAGCCTTGCCTCAGAAGCGAGACAGAAATTGAAAGATGTTCGTCCGCTTTCAATGGGGCAAGCTTCACGTATTTCTGGCGTAAATCCAGCTGATGTTTCCATTTTGCTTATTTACATTGAACAAGGAAAAATTGCACGAGTATCGAACCAATAACATAGTAAGGAGATATTGCTAGATGAACATAGAACAATTTCAATCTATGCTAGAAGAGAAGGGTATTTCCCTCTCTTCTAGACAGTTAGAGCAGTTCGGAATCTATTTTGAAACATTAGTAGAGTGGAATGAAAAAATGAACTTAACGGCTATTACGGAGAAAGAAGAAGTATACTTAAAACACTTTTTTGATTCTGTTACAGCGGCTTTTTATTATGATTTTTCGAAACCATTTTCTATTTGTGATGTTGGAGCAGGAGCTGGATTCCCAAGTATCCCTTTAAAAATCTGTTTCCCACACTTAAAAGTAACAATTGTAGATTCATTACAAAAACGTATTAATTTCTTAAATCACTTAGCGCAAAAGTTAGAATTAAGTGATGTTGCATTTTGTCATGATCGTGCTGAAACATTTGGAAAAAAAGAAGGTGTACGTGAAGCATACGATATTGTAATGGCACGTGCAGTTGCACGTCTTTCTGTATTAAGTGAGCTATGTTTACCACTTGTAAAAGTAGGGGGAACATTCATTGCAATGAAAGGTGCAGCGGCGAACGAAGAAATCGAAAATGGCAAATATGCTTTAGAGGTACTTGGCGGAGAATTGAAAGAAATGTCTACGTTCCAATTACCGTTTGAAGAAAGCGAGCGTAATATTTTATTAATCGAGAAAAAGCGCAAGACACCAAAGAAATATCCACGCAAACCGGGAACGCCCAATAAATTACCTATTGAAAAATAAATCTTATTAGACGTAAGATTAAATTATATAAATGAAAACGTAAATGTTTCATAGGAAACATTTTATGTAGAACAGTCAATAGGCCTAAAAGGTGGTGGAATATGTATGAAAAATACGTTTTCTCGTTTATTTGGCTTTGGAGATAAAGAGAGCGAATTCGAATTACAAGACGAAAGCCATGAAGAAATAGCTAAAAAGGTATATGAAGAAATACAGGAAATTCCGATAGTAAACATTACCCCTAACCGTTATCAACCACGAACAGTTTTTGACGATGCACGTATTGAGGAGCTAGCATTAACGATTCGTACACATGGGCTTATCCAGCCGATTGTTGTGAGACAGTATGAGGATGATAAGTACGAGATTATTGCCGGGGAAAGGCGTTTCCGCGCAGCAACAAAGTTAGGGTGGGAAAAAGTTCCTGCAATAATAAAGAATTTAAATGATACTGAGACAGCTTCTGTAGCGTTAATTGAAAATTTGCAACGTGAGGAATTAACAGCAATTGAGGAAGCTGTGGCATATCAAAAGCTGATTGAGTTACATAATTTAACACAAGAAGCATTGGCACAACGACTTGGAAAAGGACAATCGACAGTCGCAAATAAATTGCGATTATTAAAATTGCCTGAAGAAATCAAAAGTGCATTATTAGAAAAAAGTATTACAGAACGGCATGCTCGCGCCCTTATTCCTTTGAAGAATGAGGAATTACAACTGAAGGTTTTACAAGAGATTGTGGAGAAGCAATTGAATGTAAAGCAAACAGAAGAACGAATTGCAAAGTTATTAGAAGAAGTAAAACCAAAGCGCAAAGCGAAGCAAAAAGCAGTAAGTCGAGATGCGAGAATTGCTATGAACACGATTAGACAATCATTACAAATGGTTGCTAATAGTGGTTTGAATGTTAATTCTGCGGAAGAAGAGTTTGATGAATACTATCAAATTACGATTAAAATTCCGAAGAAAAAATAATTACGTGCTAGAGACCTTATCCTATTGGAGAGGTCTCTTTTACTATATTTTCTTGTTAAAGCAAGAAGGAGTTTAGAAATAAATTTTGAAGTTTAATAAGGACGTAAAAGAAAAACTTTTATTTCATGTTACAATAAACGTAATTGTTTCTAGAATAAGAAAGAAAGGTTGAAAGTAGGTGACATCATGGGAAAAATCATTGCTATTGCTAATCAAAAAGGCGGTGTTGGAAAAACAACAACATCCGTTAATTTAGGGGCTGGATTGGCACAAGTAGGAAAAAAAGTCCTTCTCGTAGATATTGATGCTCAAGGAAATGCAACGACTGGTGTAGGGATTGAAAAGTCTGAATTAGATCAATGTATTTATAATGTTCTTGTAGAAGATGCAGATGTTCAAGGTGCCATACGGAAAACCGCAACTGAAAACTTAGATGTTCTACCCGCTACAATTCAATTGGCTGGTGCTGAAATTGAATTGGTACCAACCATTTCCCGGGAAGTACGCTTGCAAAGAGCGTTACAGCCAATTCGTGATGAATATGAGTATATTATTATTGACTGTCCCCCATCCTTAGGGTTATTAACGATTAATGCATTAACCGCAGCAGATTCTGTTATTATTCCTGTACAGTGTGAATATTACGCGCTGGAAGGGTTAAGTCAGCTATTAAATACAGTTCGACTTGTGCAAAAGCATTTAAATAAAAATTTAGCAATTCAAGGTGTATTGTTAACGATGTTGGATGCTCGTACAAATTTAGGAATTCAAGTTATAGATGAAGTGAAAAAATACTTTAGAGATAAAGTATATCGTTCGATTATTCCTCGTAATGTTCGCTTAAGTGAGGCACCAAGTCATGGAAAACCAATTATGCAGTATGACGCTAAATCAAGAGGAGCAGAAGTATATTTAGATTTAGCAGAGGAAGTGATTGCAGGTGGCTAAGGGATTAGGAAGAGGAATCAACGTGTTTTTTCCAGATTTAGATGTGAAAGAAGAAGAAACAATTCAGGAGATTATAGTAACTGAATTAAGGCCGAATCCATATCAACCACGTAAATATTTCAATAAAGAAGCGATTCAGGAATTAGCGGCTTCTATTAAAGAGCACGGTATATTGCAACCTTTAATTGCTCGAAAGAGTATTAAAGGATATGAAATAGTTGCAGGTGAAAGAAGATATCGTGCTGCTAAAGAGGCCGGACTTGAGAAAGTGCCTGCTGTCGTAAGGCAATTAAATGAGCAGCAAATGATGGAATTTGCTTTGCTTGAAAACTTACAACGAGAAGATTTAAATCCTATGGAAGAGGCAATGGCATATCAGATGTTAATGAACGAGCTAAATGTAACACAAGAACAATTAGCAAAACGTCTTGGTAAAAGCAGGCCTTATATCGCAAATTATACTCGTTTGTTAAGCCTCCCTTCATTCGTTCAAGATATGATTGCAAACGGTCAACTTTCAATGGCTCATGGAAGAACTTTACTTACAATAAAAGATGAAGAACAGTTGAAATCTTTATTGAAGCGAATTGAAAAAGAAGGACTGAATGTTCGCCAATTGGAACAAATTGTCCAGGAAATTAATCAACGTGTTTCACGTGAAACACAACAAGTGAAAAAAGAAAGAAATATATTTTTTGTAGAGCGTGAAACGTTTTTAAGAGAAAAGTTTGGTACGGATGTAAAAATTAAAGAAACGAAAAAAGAAAAAGGTAAAATCGAAATCGAATTTTTTAATAAAGAAGATTTAAATCGAATTTTAGAATTATTATCAAAGGGAAATTAAAAAGCAAACCATCTTATTGTTTATAGATGGTTTGCTTTTTTTAATGCAGATAATTTTTGATCGGTTTCTTTTATACTTTGTGCAATTACATCGGCCATCTTCATAACTAAACTTAGTCTTGTATTTTGAAGTACGAAAAACTCCATGAAACCATTTAAATTTACGATGCCATGAATATGCAAATCACCAATTTCAGGTAATTTCTTATTCATCGCAGCTCCAGGTTTACTGGGGCCCTTTCCGGTAGTTATAGAACCGATACTTTGAGATTTTCCTAAACATGCATCAACAGCAATAATAAATGAAGTAGGATTTTCTTTCTGTATATTCTGAATTTTCTCCTCTAGATTTAGTGCATGTATTGGTTCGTCTAGTGTGCCGAATACTTGAAGGTTTTTGATTTCAATTTGTTCTAGTTTAGTACCAACTAATGGACCAAGTGCATCACCGGTGGAACGGTCTGTTCCGATACAAACGAGAATGAGTGGCATATTAGTCTTAACGGGAATATGGGAAAGTAAGAAATTACTGATTGTCTCAGAGGCTTCTAAGTCATGATGCATAACATTTTGAGTTTCTTTTTCAAAAAAAGGTAAGCGAAAACTTCTAATATTCATGAAGCACCCATCCTTTTAATAAATTTTCACAATATGTTATATGGTGTGTGAAATGGAAAATTATAAGTGCATACTTTTTACAAACTGTGAATGAAAACGGAAATAATAGTACTAGTATATATATATTCGTTTCATTTTATACCTGAATGGAAGTTAACAAATGGAATTAAAGTCATAAAATTTTTTCAGAAATCAGAGAGACTTCTGATACAATGAGAAGGATAACTAAAAAGAAATTTTAGCTGGAGAGGTAGAGGTACATGGATTTAGCGTTGAAATGGTTTGAGTCCATTGATTGGACGAATATAGGTGTAAAAACACTAAAAATAGTCGTTATTTTAATACTTGGTGCAATCATTGTGCGAGTTGCAAGGGCAGTTGTACGAAATGCGTTTCGCATGGGAAGTCGTTCGCCAATTCAAATTTCAGAACGTCGTACAGTTACAGTAGCGAAGTTACTTGAAAATATTGTGGCATACGTTGTTATATTTATTATGTTGATTGCGATTTTAGGCGTGTTCAATATTAATGCATCAGGTCTATTAGCTGGTGCCGGGGTTATTGGTTTAGCAGTCGGATTTGGTGCACAAAGTTTAGTGAAAGATGTCATTACAGGACTATTTATTTTGCTAGAAGATCAGTTTTCAGTTGGTGACTATGTAAGAATTGGTCAGTTTGAGGGAGTTGTTTTAGAAATTGGACTTCGTACAACGAAACTAAAGAGCTGGACAGGGGAAATTCATACTTTACCAAACGGAAGTATTATTCAAGTTACTAATTTTTCGGTTAGTAATAGTGTAGCATTCGTTGATGTATCTATTTCGTATGAGGCCGATATAGCAAAAGCAGAGCAAGTAATTGAAGAGTTATTAGTAGAATTACCTGCAAAGTACGAGAAGATGGTAACAACGCCTCAATTGTTAGGTGTACAAACATTAGCTGCATCAGAAGTTATATTACGTGTTATTGCTGAAGTGGAGCCGATGCAACATGCAGTTATTGCAAGAGCTCTTCGTAAAGAGATTAAAACTCGTCTGGATTTACATGGAATTGAAATTCCATATCCACGTATGGTTTTATATAATCGTGAAGAATTGGTTAGTGGAAAAGCAATTTAGTATGGAGAGGGGTTTGGAGAGTGGAGCAAAAGCAATATAACTTGTACGATGTTGTGGAAATGAAGAAAGCCCATCCATGTGGTGAAAATCGCTGGAAGATTATTCGTATGGGAATGGATATCCGCGTTAAGTGCGAGGGGTGTGACCATTCGGTAATGATTCCTCGAAGAGAGTTTGATCGTAAGGTGAAAAAAATACTTGTGAAGCATGAAGAATAGTGAAAAAGCAACAGCTGCAGTAGACAGCCGTTGCTTTTTTTCATTTGGTGGAAACTTGTCATTTTTTTCGTTACTATCTATAATGATGAAAGATTGAGACATAGGAGTGAAAAATATGGGATTAACGGCTGGGATTGTTGGATTACCTAACGTAGGGAAGTCCACTTTATTTAATGCAATTACACAAGCAGGAGCAGAATCTGCGAACTATCCATTCTGTACAATCGATCCAAACGTAGGGATTGTAGAAGTACCAGATGAGCGCTTAAATAAATTAACGGAATTAGTAGAACCGAAAAAAACTGTTCCGACTGTATTCGAATTTACTGATATCGCAGGTATCGTAAAAGGTGCGAGTAAAGGTGAAGGATTAGGAAATAAATTCTTATCTCACATTCGCCAAGTAGATGCAATTTGCCAAGTTGTTCGTTGTTTTGAAGATGAAAATATTACACACGTTTCAGGGAAAGTAGATCCAATTGATGATATTGAAACAATCAACTTAGAACTAATCTTAGCGGATTTAGAATCAGTTGATAAACGTATCGAGCGTGTTGCGAAATTAGCAAGACAAAAAGATAAAGAAGCAGTATATGAGCATGAAATTTTAGTGCGTTTAAAAGAAGCTTTCGAAGAGGGAAAACCAGCTCGTACTGTTGAATTTACAGAAGAGCAAATGAAGATTGTTAAAGGCCTTCATTTACTTACAACGAAAGAAATGCTATACGTAGCAAACGTAAGTGAAGATGATATTATGGATCCTTCTGAAAATAAATATGTACAAATGGTAAAAGAATTTGCTGCAAATGAAAATTCTCAAGTTATCGTTGTATGTGCAAAAATCGAAGAAGAAATCGCTGAGTTAGACGAAGAAGAGAAAAAAGTATTCCTGGAAGAATTAGGTATTGAAGAATCTGGTTTAGATCAGTTAATTCGTGCTGCATATGACTTATTAGGACTTGCTACTTACTTCACAGCTGGTGTGCAAGAAGTGCGTGCATGGACGTTTAAACAAGGTATGAAAGCACCACAATGTGCTGGCGTAATTCATACAGACTTTGAGCGTGGATTTATTCGCGCAGAAACAGTTTCTTATGATGATTTAATGACAAACGGTTCTATGACAGCTGCAAAAGAAGCTGGAAAAGTACGTTTAGAAGGAAAAGAGTATATCGTAAAAGACGGAGATGTTATGCACTTCCGCTTTAACGTTTAATTTAATATTTCCTAGGAAAAATAAAGATATGAACTTGGCAAATATATTATGTGTTTGCCAAGTTTTTTACGTATTGGTGAGTTGATTCATATAACTTACTATGATATAATCTAAACTCGTGAGTAATTACTATAAATTAATTGCTCCTTGCCCATTATGGGCCGTTTAGACCAAAAGGAGGTGAAAGTGTAATGAGAAAGTACGAAATTATGTACATCATTCGTCCTGGCGTTGAAGAAGAAGCTCAAAAAGCTTTAGTTGAACGTTTCGCAGGTGTTTTAACAAACAATGGTGCAGAAATCATTAACACAAAAGAGTGGGGTAAGCGTCGTTTAGCTTACGAAATCAACGACTTACGTGAAGGTTTCTACATGATCTTAAACGTGAACTCTAACTCAGAGGCGATTAACGAATTCGACCGTTTAGCTAAGATCAACGAAGATATCCTTCGTCATATCGTTGTTAAAGAAGAAGAAAAATAATTGATATATAAGGGAGAGTGGTTCGATTGATGAATCGTGTTATCCTCGTTGGTCGTTTAACTAAGGACCCTGACTTACGTTACACGCCCAATGGTGTTGCAGTAGCTACTTTTACGTTAGCTGTGAATCGCGCATTTGCGAATCAACAAGGTGAGCGTGAAGCTGACTTTATTAATTGTGTAATATGGCGTAAACAAGCAGAAAACGTGGCAAATTATTTGAAAAAAGGTAGCTTAGCAGGCGTAGACGGACGTCTTCAAACTCGTAATTACGATGGACAAGATGGTAAACGTGTATATGTAACAGAAGTTCTTGCGGAGAGCGTACAATTTTTAGAGCCGCGTAATGGCGGTGGGGAGCAACGTGGTTCATTCAATCAGCAACCATCAGGAGCTGGTTTCGGTAACCAAAGCTCTAACCCATTTGGTCAATCTAGTAATTCAGGTAACCAAGGTAATCAAGGTAACTCTGGATTTACGAAGAATGACGATCCATTTTCGAATGTTGGTCAACCGATTGACATTTCGGACGACGATTTACCATTTTAATGGTGTGAATCGGCTATTTTTAACAAAGAATGGAGGGAATAGACATGGCAGGACGCAAAGGTGGACGTGCGAAGCGTCGTAAGGTGTGTTTCTTCACATCTAACGGCATCACTCGCATTGACTATAAAGATGTTGATTTATTAAAACGTTTCGTTTCTGAGCGCGGTAAAATTTTACCTCGTCGTGTAACAGGAACAAGCGCGAAATACCAACGCAAACTTACAGTTGCAATTAAACGTGCTCGTCAAATGGCACTTTTACCATATGTTGGTGAATAATAGCGTATGAAATGCACAGTAGAGTCGGACTCTACTGTGCATTTTGCTATGCTTTTCTTTTTTTGAAAGAGAGGTTAGATGATGAAGAATACGAAATTTATTACTGAGGGTGCAGCACTGTTAGCGATATATGCAATGTTATTGCTTATATCTATGTATGTTCCAATTTTAGGTACAGTTGTAACGTTTGCGTTGCCATTGCCATTTATATTGCTAACGATAAGATATAGATTATCTAACGCCTTTATAGTTTTTACTGCGGCGCTTTTTATTACTGTTATTGTCAGTCAGCCGATGAACCTAGTAAAGACAACTATGTTTGGATTGATAGGTATCGTTTTAGGATATATGTATAAAAAACGAAAAAAGCCGGTAGAAACTTTAATGGCGGGGACGCTTGCGTACTTAATTGGTATTATGCTCATTTATGTTGCGAGTATAAAGTTTTTTAACATAGATTTAATGAAGCAAATGCAAAATATGTTTAATGAAAGTATGGCGCAAAGTGAAAAGATAGTTACTGCTGCGGGTATGCCTATTAGTAAAGAGCAAAAAGAATTATTTGCACAATTTAATGATGTGTTACAAACGTTATTCCCAAGTTTGCTTGTGATGGTTTCTGTATGTTTTTCTTGGATTACAGTTATGATATCAGGTAGTGTTTTGAGAAAACTAAAGCATGACGTTATACCTTGGCCTAAATTTAAAGATATACAATTACCAAAGAGTATTGTTTGGTATTACGTTATATTTATTTTGCTATCAACTTTTATAAAAGTAGAACCGACATCATATTTACATATGGTATTTTCTAATTTATATGTCATATTTGCTTTACTACTAGTACTGCAAGGTCTGACATTTATCGCTTTTATAGCGCATAGCAAAGGTTTTACGAAAGGTGTTCCTATTATTAGTTTTATTGTCTGCATGTTTATTCCGATGATGTTTCCTCTTGTAACAATCTTAGGTATAATTGATTTAGGGATTTCATTGCGTTCTAAAATAGGGGAATAAAATAATATTCCTTACACTATTTTAATTTGTTTAACTAACTGGAAAGTGAGTTAGTTTTACTTTATAGGAGTTGTATACATGCCTGAATTTTATAAGAAACAGTGGTTTTTATATCCTGTTTACGTATTGGCATTTTTTGTATTCGTGCTAATTTCACTCCTCTGTTACTTTCATTTAATTATGGGGATATCAGCCTTTTTTATCTTTTGTATTGTGCTTTTTTTCGTTATACGATTCGAACTTACTTTTCAAAGGAATTTTGAAAAACATACGACAGATATGATTACAAGGGTAAAGAAAGTGAGTAATGAAGCATTTAACCAAATGCCAATTGGTATTTTGTTATACAATAAGGATTATGGAATTGATTGGGCGAATCCTTATTTATCATCATGTTTGGGGCAGCATGCATTAGCTGGTTGGCACCTTTACGATGTATCAGAAACATTACTCCTTTTTATTAAGGGGGAAACTTCTGACGATATAGTTTCTTTAAATAATCGAAAGTTTCGTGTTTTTGTAAGGAAAGAAGAAAAGCTAATTTATTTCTTTGATGTAACGGAACAAACAGAAATTGAAAAGATGTATGAAGATCAACGCACTGTTTTAGCTGTTATTTATTTAGATAACTATGATGAAGTTACACAAGGATTAGATGACCAATTACGTACGAATATAACAAGTCTTGTGACGTCACGTCTAAATGAATGGGCCGTTAAGTATGGTGCATATTTGAAACGTGCATCTTCAGAAAGATTCTTCGTTGTACTAAATGAAAGTATTTTAGCGCAAATGGAGAAAGGGAAATTTAGTATTTTGGATCAAGTGCGTGAAGAAACATCAAAAAGGAATATACCACTTACATTAAGTGTTGGTGTTGGCTCAGGTGATTTACCTTTATCAGAGCTTGGAGCGATGGCTCAATCTGGTTTAGACCTTGCATTAGGACGAGGAGGAGACCAAGTAGCTATTAAACAAGCAACGGGTAAAGTTAAGTTTTACGGTGGTAAGACGAATCCGGTTGAAAAGCGTACTCGTGTACGTGCTAGGGTTATTTCGCATGCATTAAAGGATTTAGTATTAGAAAGCAGTAATGTCATTATAATGGGGCATAGAGCTCCTGATATGGATGCGATTGGTGCAGCGATTGGTATTTTAAAGGTAGCTCAATTAAATGAGCGCAAAGGATATATTGTATTAGATGAAAATGATTCTGATAAAGGAATCAAACGTTTGATGGATAAAGTGAAACAAAATGAAGAGTTATGGTCACATTTTATTACACCAGGGCAAGCGATGGAATTTGCAAATGATGATTCATTACTTGTTGTTGTTGACACACATAAACCTTCAATGGTGATGGAGGAAAAACTGTTACACAAGATTGAAAATGTAGTAGTTATTGACCATCATCGCCGCGGGGAAGATTTCATTGAAGATCCATTACTTGTTTATATGGAGCCATACGCTTCTTCAACGGCAGAGCTTGTTACAGAATTACTTGAGTATCAACCGAAAAATTTAAAGATGACAATGTTAGAAGCAACGGCATTGTTAGCTGGTATTATTGTTGATACGAAAAGTTTTACATTCCGTACAGGCGCTCGTACATTTGATGCCGCTTCTTATTTACGCTCGCATGGCGCAGACACTGTACTTGTACAAGAACTTTTAAAAGAAGATATGGGTCAGTATTTACGAGTTGCAAAAGCCATTAAAAATGCGTACATTTATAAAAATGGAATTGCGATTGCTAAAGTTGATGGTGATGAATATTATGACCAAGTACTTATTGCACAATCAGCAGACACATTATTGACAATGACAGGTATCATTGCATCGTTTGTTATTGCAAAACGCGGAGAAAATTTCATTGGAATTAGTGGTAGATCTTTAGGTGAATTGAATGTACAGCTAATTATGGAGAATTTAGGAGGTGGCGGGCACTTAACAAATGCAGCCACACAAATGAAAAATGTTACAGTAGATGAAGCGGAGGAGAAGCTTCGATTTGTTATTGATGACTATTTACAGGGAGGCACACAATCATGAAAGTAATTTTTCTAAAAGACGTAAAAGGTAAAGGTAAAAAAGGAGAAATAAAAAACGTACCAGACGGTTATGCAAATAATTTCTTACTAAAACAGGGGTTAGCTGCCGAAGCGACAAACAGCAGTATGAAAACTTTAGATGCTCAAAAGCGCAAAGAGGAAAAAGATGCAGCAGCAGAAGTTGAGAATGCAAAAGAGCTGAAAGAAACATTAGAGAAATTAACTGTAGAAGTAAAGGCGAAATCTGGAGAAGGTGGCCGCTTATTTGGTTCTATCACGAGTAAACAAATTGTAGATGTGATGCAAAAGTCACACAAGATTAAACTTGATAAACGTAAATTTGAAATGGATGATGCAATCCGTGCATTAGGTTATACAAACGTCAATGTGAAATTGCATCCGCAAGTAACAGCAACAGTAAAAGTTCATGTTAGTGAACAATAAAAATAAATTAAGCAAGGAGGATTGCGCATGAGTGATGTAATGGCTGATCGTACCCCTCCGCATAATATAGAAGCTGAGCAGGCAGTCTTAGGTGCCATATTAATTGATCAGGATGCGTTAACGTCAGCATCGGAACTATTGGTACCTGACTCATTTTATCGAACGAAACATCAAAAGATTTTTGAAGTCATGCTTGGGTTGTCTGATAAGGGAGAACCAATCGACTTAGTAATAATGACATCAGCGATGGCTGATCAAGGATTACTAGAAGAAGTTGGTGGGGTTTCTTATCTAGCAGAGTTAGCAGAAGTTGTTCCAACAGCTGCTAATGTAGAATATTATGCACGCATCATCGCTGAAAAGGCACTTTTACGTCGTTTAATTCGAACGGCGACTCATATTGTATCGGATGGATACGAGCGAGAAGATGATGTGGATGGCCTTTTAAATGAGGCTGAGAAAAAAATATTAGAAGTATCTCACCAAACAAATGCAAAAGCATTCCAAAACATTAAAGATGTTCTTGTAGATGCTTATGATAAAATTGAACTTTTGCATAATCAAAAGGGTGAAGTTACCGGGATACCAACTGGATTTACTGAATTAGATAAGATGACCGCAGGTTTTCAGCGAAATGATTTAATCATCGTGGCGGCGCGTCCATCGGTAGGAAAAACTGCATTTTCACTAAATATCGCGCAAAACGTAGCGACGAAAACTGATGAAAATGTAGCGATTTTTAGTTTAGAGATGGGCTCTGATCAGCTTGTTATGCGTATGCTTTGTGCAGAAGGAAATATTGATGCACAAAGACTTCGTACCGGTTCATTAACTTCTGATGATTGGGCGAAATTAACAATGGCGATGGGTAGCCTTTCTAATGCTGGTATATATATTGATGATACACCAGGGATTAAAGTAAATGAGATTCGAGCAAAATGTCGTAGATTAAAGCAAGAGCAAGGTCTTGGGATGGTTTTGATTGACTATTTACAGCTTATTCAAGGAAGTGGGAAATCAGGAGAAAACCGTCAGCAGGAAGTATCTGAGATTTCTCGTACATTAAAAGGGATTGCACGTGAATTACAAGTACCTGTTATCGCCTTGTCGCAGTTATCTCGTGGTGTAGAATCCCGTCAAGATAAACGTCCGATGATGTCTGACATTCGTGAATCAGGAAGTATCGAGCAGGATGCTGACATTGTAGCCTTCCTATATCGTGAAGATTACTATGACCGTGAAACAGAAAATAAAAATACAATTGAAATTATCATTGCAAAACAACGTAATGGTCCGGTAGGTTCAGTAGAGCTTGCGTTTGTTAAGGAATTTAATAAATTCGTCAACTTAGAACGCCGCTTTGAGGATGGACATGCACCGCATGCATAAAGGCAGTATAAAAAAGAAACACATTTCTTATAATAAGATGTGTTTCTTTTTTTTTTATATAAAAGATAGGGCTTTCATAAGGTGAATATGTAATTCTTACGAACGAAAACGTTTTTCGATAAAAAAATGTTCGCTTTTTGGTTGACTTCTCTTTCTGTTTTGGTACAATTATATTGTTTGAATAGATCGTTTGAAAATTGCGGAGGTGCTTTAATAATGTCTTCAGTAGTAGTTGTAGGAACACAATGGGGCGACGAAGGAAAAGGTAAAATCACTGATTTTCTTTCTGAGCATGCGGAAGTAGTTGCAAGATATCAAGGTGGAAATAACGCGGGACATACAATTGTTTTCGGCGGAGTTAAATATAAATTACACTTAATTCCATCTGGTATTTTCTATAAAGAGAAAATTTGTGTAATCGGAAATGGCTTAGTAGTAGATCCGAAAGCATTACTTGAAGAGTTGAAATACTTACACGATCGTGGTGTAAGTACTGATAATTTACGTGTAAGTAACCGTGCGCACGTTATTTTACCTTATCACTTAAAACAAGATGAATTAGAAGAAGCGAGTAAAGGTGATAACAAGATTGGTACAACGAAAAAAGGTATCGGTCCTGCATATATGGATAAAGCTGCTCGTATTGGTATCCGTATGGCTGATCTTTTAGACCGTGAAGCATTTAAAGAGAAGCTTGAGCGTAATTTAGTGGAGAAAAATCGTTTGTTTGAAAAAATGTACGATACAGAAGGTTTCAGCGTAGAAGAAATCTTTGAAGAGTACTTCGAATACGGACAACAAATCGCACATTACGTATGCGATACATCTGTCGTATTAAATGATGCACTAGATAACAATAATCGTGTATTATTTGAAGGTGCACAAGGTGTTATGCTTGATATCGACCACGGTACGTACCCGTTCGTTACATCTTCTAACCCAATTGCTGGTGGTGTAACAGTTGGAACTGGAGTCGGTCCTGCGAAAGTTACTCGCGTTGTAGGTGTATGTAAAGCATATACAAGCCGTGTTGGTGATGGTCCATTCCCTACTGAACTTAATGATGAAATCGGTCACCAAATTCGTGAAGTTGGTCGTGAATACGGAACAACAACGGGTCGTCCACGCCGTGTAGGTTGGTTCGATAGCGTTGTTGTAAGACATGCACGTCGTGTTAGTGGTTTAACAGATTTATCATTAAACTCTATCGATGTATTAACAGGTATTCCAACTGTTAAAATTTGTGTTGCTTACAAATACAATGGCGAAGTTATCGATGAAGTTCCAGCTAACTTAAACATTTTAGCGAAATGTGAGCCTGTATATGAAGAGCTTCCAGGTTGGACAGAAGATGTTACTGCTGTGAAATCATTGGATGAGCTTCCTGAAAATGCAAGAAAATACGTAGAGCGTGTTTCTGAATTAACAGGAATCCAATTATCTATGTTCTCGGTTGGACCAGATCGTAATCAAACAAATATCGTTCGTAACGTATACGAAGCTTAATTGATATAAAAAATTGATTTTTTTAAGAAAAAACTCATATTTTTATGAGTTTTTTCTTATTTTTTATAAAAAAATAAAAAAAGGTATTGCAAAAATGAAAGATAGCATGTTATGATATGTCTTGTCGTCACGAAAATATGACGTTGGTGAGTATGAGCCATTAGCTCAGTTGGTAGAGCATCTGACTTTTAATCAGAGGGTCGAAGGTTCGAATCCTTCATGGCTCACCATTTTATTTTTCGTGGCCCGTTGGTCAAGTGGTTAAGACACCGCCCTTTCACGGCGGTAACACGGGTTCGAATCCCGTACGGGTCATGTTTTTTTTATGTTCATTTTTGGTCCCGTGGTGTAGTGGTTAACATGCCTGCCTGTCACGCAGGAGATCGCCGGTTCGACCCCGGTCGGGACCGCCACTTTTGTTTATACCACCATTAGTGGTTTTATATATAGTTTTGGCTCGGTAGCTCAGTCGGTAGAGCAGAGGACTGAAAATCCTCGTGTCGGCGGTTCGATTCCGTCCCGAGCCACTCTCAGGATATTAAGTGGGCCCACTTAATATCCTTTTTATTTTGTCCAGTTTTACAAATGTGGGTAGTTATTTTACAATAGAATGAGGAGCCTCTAGCAGTTGAAGCTAGAGGTTTTTCTATAGATCGTATAGGATTCTGTGTAAAAGTGGATGATACATGAGTCTATGAGAATAGAGGAGAAATACTTAGACTAAGATTGTTGTCATATAGGAACATACTATAGAAACACCAATATGTTTGAGGATTATTGATCATATTTTTATAAGGAGGAAATAGACGATGATGGGAAAGAAAATTTTAGTAGTTGATGATGAAAAGCCAATTGCGGATATTTTGAAGTTCAACCTAGAAAAAGAAGGTTTTGAAATTGTAATGGCGCATGATGGTGATGAGGCGATTGAAAAAGCAAATGAAGAACAGCCAGATATGGTTTTATTAGATATTATGTTACCGGGAAAAGACGGTTTAGAGGTATGTCGTGAAATACGTAAAAGCTCAGAAATGCCAATTATTATGCTTACAGCAAAAGACTCTGAAATTGATAAAGTATTAGGGCTTGAGCTTGGGGCAGATGATTATGTAACGAAGCCATTTAGTACGAGGGAGCTACTTGCTCGTGTGAAAGCGAATTTACGTCGCCATCAGCAGGGTGGTGCTGCAGAGAAAGAAGAAAATACCGAAATGGTTATTGGACCAATCGTTATCAATTCGAACGCTTATAGTGTAACAAAGCGTGAAGAAAGCATTGAGCTTACACATCGTGAATTTGAATTACTACATTATTTAGCGAAGCATTTAGGTCAAGTTATGACTCGTGAACATTTATTACAAACAGTTTGGGGTTATGATTATTTTGGAGATGTACGTACAGTAGACGTAACAGTACGTCGTTTACGCGAAAAAATTGAAGATAATCCAAGTCATCCTACTTTAATTGTAACTAGACGTGGAGTAGGGTATTACTTGCGTGACCCAGAACAGGAATAGTATATGAAGAAAGTTGGTTTTTTTCAATCTATTCATTTAAAATTTGTGCTCATATATATGCTGTTAATATTAATAGCAATGCAAGTAATTGGTGTATATTTCGTCAGGGAATTAGAAAAAAGCCTTGTAAAAGGCTTTCAAGATTCCTTAACGCAGCAAACAAATCTACTTTCTTATAACCTGAAGCAAGAGTTTGTAAAAGAACGTCCTAAAACAGAATCAGTAGATAAAGCTATTAATGACTCGATTCAAAAATTCGCATCAGATCGTAAGAAAGATATTCAAGAAGTAAGTGTAATTGATGCTACTAAAAAATTAATGGCAATTTCAGACGGGTCTAAGCAAAATAAGGTAGGAAGAACGTCAGCAGATACAGCTGTACAACGGGTAATGGTACAAAAGAAACCAGAGTCAAAGATTGAGAAAGATGGAAATACAGGTCATCGAGTTCAAGTTATGATTACCCCTATTCTAAAAGAGCCTGGCGGAGAGGTACTTGGTGTCATTCATATCGTTGCATCTATGGAAGATGTGTATAAACAAATGAAGGACATCAACCAAATTTTCGCAACGGGGACAGTAATTGCTTTATTAGTAACAGCTGTACTTGGAATTTTATTGGCTCAAACAATTACGAGACCAATTTCAGATATGCGAAGACAAGCAATTGAAATGGCGAAAGGAAATTATTCGCGAAAAGTAAAGGTGCATAGTCACGATGAGATTGGACAATTAGCATTATCTTTTAACAATTTATCTAAAAAATTACAACAAGCTCGTTCCTCCACAGAAAGTGAAAGACGAAAATTATCATCCGTTTTATCACATATGACAGATGGAGTAATTGCTACTGATCGAAAAGGGGATATCATTTTATTAAATGATCCTGCGGAAAAGATGTTAAATGTTTCGCGTGAAACGGCGCTAGATCAATCAGTGTTAGAAGTGCTAGGAATACAAGAAGAATTTACACTGGATCATTTATATGAAGAGCCTGATTCAGTTTTATTAGATTTTAGTACGAGAAATGAACCATATATTTTACGTGCTAGTTTCTCTGTTATTCAAAAAGAAACAGGGAAGGCAAATGGTTTAATTGCTGTATTATATGATGTAACAGAGCAGGAGCGGATAGAACAAGAGCGCCGTGAGTTTGTTGCGAACGTATCTCATGAGTTAAGAACGCCGTTAACAACGATGCGCAGTTACTTAGAAGCACTTACTGATGGAGCATGGCAAGATCCAAATATTGCACCGCAATTTTTAACGGTTACACAAGAGGAAACGGAAAGAATGATCAGGCTTGTAAATGCATTGTTACAACTATCTAAACTAGATAGTACAGAACATCGCTTAATGAAGGAATGGGTCGACTTTACGGATTTCTTTAATAACGTTATCGATCGTTTTGAAATGTCTAAAGAGCAAAATGTAAGCTTCAAACGATCTTTCTCTAAAAAATCTCGATTTATTGATATGGATACAGACAAAATTACACAAGTTTTATATAACATTATTTCCAATGCACTAAAATATTCGCCAGAAGGTGGTACAGTAACATATCGCCTACGTGACCGCGGGGAGTTATTAGAGATTAGTGTGAGTGATCAAGGAATGGGAATTCCGAAAGAAAATGTAGATAAAATATTTGAACGTTTTTATCGTGTAGATAAAGCGCGTTCGAGACAAATGGGTGGTACAGGTCTTGGGTTAGCCATTGCGAAAGAAATGATTGAGGCACATGGCGGCTCGGTTTGGGCGAAAAGTGAGGAAGGAAAAGGGACAACTATTTATTTCACATTGCCAATGGCGACAGATGAAGAGGACGATTGGGAATGAGTATGGAAAACTTTAAAACGATAGTTCTAATTAATTTGGTTGTCATTAGTCTATTTCTTACTTTTAACTTGTGGACATATGTTCCTGATTCTACTTCTATGCAAAATACAAAGTTCGTTCAAGGTAACGAAGAGATAAATACGATAAAGATTTCGGAGGTTGTTCGCCCATCCTCTGTCGTTATTCATAAAGAGAAAAATCATTATGTAAGCGAAAAGAAGGAAAATGTGGATTCGATTTATAAAATTCTTGAAAACGGAGAATTACATAATTTCGAGGAAATAACGTGGACAGTCCCTAAAGGTGATTTTCTGTCTTATGTACACGGAGAAGAAAAAATTGAATTTGTTTTTCCTACAAATATCCCGTTAGATACGATTAAAAATATGTTTAATATTAAAGATAAAAACATAGAAAGTAACAGAAGTTTTAATCGTATTATAATTGATCCTTCTAGAAGTAAGGATCAAGAAATTAAAGTTAGCTTTGTTTCCTATGATACTCCTCATAAAATATATCAAGCAACATTAAGTGGTGCTTATATAAAGGATATTATAAATGCTCAAAATCAACTTATAACAGTAGCAAGACCATATTTTGAGTATCAAATAAATGATACAAAAAAACTTTTTTTACCAGAGGGAATTACGGAATTAAGTAAGGCAGAGTATATTACAGCTAAACTAGAAGTGGATCCATTTAAAAATGCTTTATTTAGTGATCCACGTTATTTAAGTCCTATTTCTGAGAAAACAAAGGAAACATTTACAGATGGCATCCGTTCTATGGAAATTGATAAGTCGGATGCAATGTTGAAATATAAAAATTCTGCTGTACATGGTGATAAATCTACGGATAATGCGGTAATTTTACAAAAAAGTTTTGACTTTGTAAGTGGGCATAGTGGATCCTTGAAGTCCTATCGTTTTGATTATATTAATGGGAGGAAAACTTCATTCCGTTTATATGAGGATGGTTTGCCTGTATTTAATGCAAATGGAATAGCGGAATTAAAACAAGTATGGGGTTCAGGTGAAATTATGCAGTATGAAAGACCCTTTTTTGAGTTCAGTATTACTTTGCCTAGTAAACAACAAACAACTTCTCTAGCATCAGGTCGTACAGTGATGACATCACTAGAGAATAATCCAGGAATTGATAAAAAATCAATTCAGGATGTTGGTATTGGTTATAAAATGTCATTGGAACCGTCCATCAGTGATGTGAGAATCGCTGTCTTACAGCCGATATGGTATGTAAAATGTGAAGAAGATGGTAAGCAACAAATATATGAGTGGAGTGAGGGGGGACTAAATGGATTGGGATCGAATTAAAACCATATTTATTGTGACCTTTTTTGTTTTAGACCTCTTTCTTATCTTTCAGTTCATTCAAAAGCAAGATAGTAATCAATTAGAACTTGTGACGGAAACGAAAATTGATCAACAATTAAAAGCTGAAAAAATTACTATGGGAAATTTTCCTAAAGAACCGAAAAAAGAGTCATTTATAATGGCGAAAAATAAGGGTTTCAAAGAAGAAGATGTGGAATCTTTAAAAAATCAGACAGTGCATGTGCAAGACGAATATCAAATAGAGGGTAAATTAAAAGAGCCTTTTTTAAATACAAAATCATTGTCAAAAGATAAGTATAATGAGTTTTTGAAAAATTATGTGCTGGATGGACAAAAATATGAGTTTGGAGCAATAAAGGACTCAAAAATTTACTTCTTTCAAAAGTATAAAGATAAACCAATCTTCTACAATAATCGTGCGATGATTGTTGTAGATTTAAATGAAAAAAATGAGCTTATTTCATATACACAAACAATGTTAACGGATTTGAAGGAAATGGGCGAAAGCGAAAAGACGAAAGAACAAGAGATTATTACTGCTCAAACAGCTTTAGAAAATATATATTTGAAAAATAAAATTGCAGAAAATACGCACGTGAAAGAGGCGCAGATTGGATATGCGACTCTTGCGGAGTCTTCTTCTAATATACAAGTGCTTGCTCCAACATGGAACTTAAAGACAGAACAAAAAAAGGATTTTTTTGTGAATGCAATTGAAGGACAAGTTATGGAATTAGGGGAAACTCAAGTGCCGGAAGAACATAATGGAGTGAGAAAGAATGAGCATGCATTTTAGTGTACTTGCAAGTGGAAGTACAGGGAATATGCTATATGTAGGAACAGATGAAAAAAAACTGCTTGTCGATGCAGGTTTAAGTGGTAAAGCGACAGAGGCTTTATTTAAACAAGCTGAACTGAATATAAATGACATATCAGGTATTCTTGTAACACATGAGCATAGTGATCACATTAAAGGATTAGGTGTATTGGCGCGTAAATATGATTTACCTGTTTATGCGAACGAGAAAACATGGAATGCAATGGAACATTTAATAGGTAATATCCCAACTGATCAAAAATTCATTTTCTCAGTAGGAGACGTGAAAACATTTGGAGATATTGAAGTTGAATCATTTGGTGTTTCTCATGATGCGGCGGAACCGATGTTTTACGCTTTTCATAACAATAATAGAAAGTTAGCTCTTATTACAGATACGGGCTACGTAAGTGACCGTATGAAAGGTGTTATTAAGGGAGCAAATGCTTTCGTGTTTGAAAGCAATCATGATGTGGAAATGCTTCGTATGGGACGCTATCCATGGAGCATTAAGCGACGTATTTTAAGCGACGTTGGTCATGTTTGTAATGAGGACGCTGCATTAGCGATGGCTGATGTTATTACAGATGAGACAAAACACATTTATTTAGCACATTTAAGCTTAGATAATAACATGAAAGAATTAGCGCGTATGTCTGTATCACAAGTATTAGAAGAAAAAGGTTTTGGGGTTGGAAAATCCTTTGAAATACATGATACAGATCAAAAAGTGCCTACGAAAATTCAATACGTATAATTCTTCATTTTAGTAAACAATAAAGGTGAATATAGTTGTTTTCAGGAAGATAGGTGAACAAATATGTCCTTTATTGATGAAGAAAAATATCGTATTAAACGTGCAGGCAAAAAGAAACATAAAGGTATTGTCATTTCTAGCATAGCGGGGACAATTGTAGGGGCTTCATTATTTGCATTTGGAGCGCCTTTATTTTCAAATCATGCAGGTAAGCTTCCGCAAGCTGAAGCAAGTGAAAAAAATATGGCTGAAGCTCAAAGTGGAAATGTTCCTGTTAAACAGATTAGCTTTGTAGACGCTGTGGATCGTGCTTCAGAGGCTGTTGTTGGTGTTATTAATATTCAACGAGACAATTTTTCGGAGGCTGATTCGGAAGCTGGTACAGGCTCTGGTGTGATTTATAAGAGAACAGATGGACATGCGTATATTGTAACGAATAACCACGTTGTTGCTGGGGCGAATCGTATTGAAGTGAGCTTAAGTGACGGTAAGAAAATTCCAGGTAAAGTATTAGGAACCGATGTAGTCACGGACTTAGCTGTACTAGAAATAGATGCGAAGCATGTGAAGAAAGTGATTGAAATTGGCGACTCTAATACCGTTCGTAGAGGAGAACCAGTTATTGCGATTGGAAATCCACTAGGATTACAATTTTCCGGAACTGTCACACAAGGTATTATTTCGGCTAATGAGCGTATTGTTCCTGTAGATTTAGATCAAGATGGACATTACGATTGGCAAGTAGAAGTATTGCAAACAGATGCGGCAATTAATCCAGGTAATAGTGGTGGAGCGCTTGTAAATGTAGCGGGACAATTAATAGGTATTAACTCAATGAAAATTGCAGCAAAAGAAGTAGAAGGAATTGGATTAGCTATTCCAGTTACGAGAGCTGTTCCTATTATGAATGAACTAGAAAAGTACGGTAAAGTAAGAAGACCTTACGTTGGGATTGAACTAAGATCATTAAATGAGATTCCGAGTTACTATTGGTCAAAAACATTACACTTACCAGGTAACGTAACAGAAGGAGTCTGCATTTTAGATGTGAAAAGTCCTTCGCCAGGTACGGATGCGGGTCTTAGAGAACATGATGTTATTGTGGCGGTAGATGGAAAAGCGGTGCACGATATTATTGGGTTCCGCACGGCCTTATATAATAAAAAAATTAATGATAAAATGACTCTTACGTTTTATCGTGGTACAAAACGAGCGACAACAACGGTGAAATTAGGCATTCAAAAGTATTAAAAACAGGAGGGCCTACCTCCTGTTTTCTATTGTAGAAAAGTGAGGTGAGGAATATGAATTTACCTTGTTGTTTAGAACATGTTGAATTAGCATTAGATATCATTGTGGATGAGTGTGAAGTCGCACCGGTTATTAACAATGTGGATAACTCTAAAGAAGAGAAAAAAACATGTGAATTTTGTCAAAATGAGGCGACATATGTTGTATCGAACACAGATTCTCACACAATATGTGGGTAACATTTGTGGATATGTGGATAAGTCCTGTGGATAACGTGTTTGTAAGGTGGGGAATAAATGTGAATATCTCGATTATTTCAATCGGAAAATTAAAAGAAAAATACTTAAAACAAGGTATAGCAGAATACTTAAAACGATTATCTTCTTACGCAAAAGTAGAAGTAATTGAATTGCCAGATGAAAAGGCACCAGAAAATTTAAGTGCAGCAGAAATGTTAATTGTAAAAGAAAAAGAAGGTATTCGTATACTGGATAAAATTTCTGATGATACGCATGTCATTGCGTTAGCTATAGAAGGAAAACAAAAATCATCAGAAGAATTTGCGGTAAGTATAGATCGCCTTGCTACATATGGAAAGAGCAAGATTACATTTGTAATTGGTGGATCACTGGGGCTTAGTTCTGAAGTAATGAAGCGTTCAAACGAATCTCTTTCTTTTTCGAAGATGACATTACCACATCAATTAATGCGATTAGTATTGCTTGAGCAGGTGTATAGAGCGTTTCGGATTAATCGTGGTGAACCGTATCATAAATAAATTTTTCATTTGTATATAAAGAGTAAAAAAGACCATTGGACAAAAATCACCGATGGTCTTTTAAACATTAATAGATGGTATGTAGATTTCCTAAAATAAGTATGTTTCTATTTCTAAAAAAATATGCTGTAATATGAAGAGGGAAAAAGTATAAGTAGTCATAGAAGTGAGGAATTAAAGGTGAAGAAGTTTAAGAAGTTTTACTTGGAGATTACGAGTGTATGTAATCTTGCGTGCAGCTTTTGTCCGCCGACGGAAAGGCAGAAGCAATTCATTTCTGTAGAGGATTTTGCTAAAAGATTAGACCAAATTAAACCTCACACAGACTACATTTATTTGCACGTGAAGGGTGAGCCGTTGCTCCATCCGAAAATAGATCAACTATTAGATTTAAGCCATGAAAAAGGGTTTAAAGTTAATATTACAACGAACGGAACGTTAATTAATAAGAGAAGGCATAGACTGTTAAATAAGCCTGCGTTAAGACAAATGAATTTTTCACTGCACAGTTTTGATGGACACCCAGGTTCGCAAGATAAAGAGGGCTATGTAAGGAGTATACTTTCTTTCATTAGAGAGGCAACAAGTCAATCGGACTTAATCGTTTCACTAAGATTATGGAATTTAACTCAGGATAATAAAACAAATGCTGAAATCCAAAAAAATAGGGATTTATTATCTATAATTGAAAATGAATTTGATCTATCTTATCAAATTGAAGAGAAGCTTACACCGGGAAAAGGTATAAAAATTGCGGAACGTGTCTTTATTAATCAAGACTATGAATTCCAGTGGCCGGCATTGCATGAAGAAGAGGATGATGGAAAAGGATTCTGTCATGGTCTTCGAAATCAGGCTGGAATCTTAGCGAACGGAACAGTTATTCCTTGTTGTCTAGATGGTGAGGGAATTATTAATCTTGGAAATATTAATAATGATTCATTCTCTAATATTATTGAAGGTGAAAGAGCGAACAATATTGTAGATGGATTTTCAAAAAGGGTTGCAGTAGAAGAACTATGTAGAAAGTGCGGATACCGCAAAAGATTTGGAAAGTAAATATAGAATAAGCCCTCATAAAGCGAGGGCTTATTTTTATTCTTGATAAGAACGTTCTAATTCATCAATTAAGGAACCGACGTAAGAAACGGCTTTACGGATTGCATCTGGTTTTGACATGTCTACTCCAGCGTGTTTCATTAATTCCAGTGGTTTCATTGTACCGCCTGCACGGAGTACATCAAGCCAGCGATCAACAGCAGGTTGTCCCTCTTCTTTAATCATTTGAGCTACAGCGGTAGAAGCAGTTAGTCCCGCAGAATATGTGTAAGAATATAAGCCCATATAATAGTGAGGTTGACGCATCCATGTTAAACCGGCGCCTTCATCAATTTCTACGGAATCTCCCCAGAATGTCGAAAGGACCTTCGTTTTTATTTCAGTTAAAGTTGTAGCTGTGAGTGCTTGCCCTTCTTCTGCTAGAGCGTATACTCTTCTTTGATATTCTCCCTCAAGTAGATGGGTAACGAAGTTGTGGTAATATGTGCCGAGTAGTTGCAGAATAACCCATCTGCGCATTCTCTTATCTTCAGTAGTCGCAAGTAAATGCTGGGCTAATAGTAATTCATTCATTGTTGATGGAGCTTCAACGAAGTACATAGATGGACGCACATTCATAATACGCTGATTTTTATTTGCTAAATAAAAATGACCAGCATGTCCAAATTCATGAGCTAATGTGAAACACCCGCGCATCGTACCCTGCCATGTAATTAAAATATAAGGGTGAGAACCGTATGGGCTAGAGCAGAAGGCACCTGTTGATTTTCCTACGTTATCTGCAAGGTCTACCCATCTTTCTTTGAAGCCCTTTTCGATAATGGAACTATATTCATTTCCTAATACTTTTAAAGAATCTTGAATGAGTTTGCCAGCTTCTTCGTAAGTGATTGTTGGATTAAATTCAGGATCTAACGGTGCATGTAAGTCACAGAAAAGCATTTGATCAAGCCCTAATACATTCTTTTTTAAATCTGCAAAACGGCGCATATGAGGCGCTAATTCGTTATAAATAATATCTAGTTGGTTGTTATACATTTCAAGTGGAACTTTTTGAGGCTCTAAAAGCATATGGGTAACGGACTCGTACTTGCGCAAACGAGAAAGCGCCACTTGTTTTTTTACTTCAGTAGCATATGTTGTTGCAACTGTATTTTTATATCGTTTCAATGTGGAAACAAATGATGAATATGCTTTTTTACGTATATATGCGCTTGGAGAAAATTCATATTTGCTTTCGAATAATGCAAACGATACAGGCAAATCATTTCCCTGTTCATCTTGTATAGAAGGGAAATCCATATCGGCTAATTTAGTCATGCCGTAAATTTTGTAGGGTGAACTATGAACTTCGCCGAGTGCAGCAAGAGCTTCTTCTGTTTCAGGAGAGAGAGTGTACTGCCTCTTTTTGAGTATCTCTAGTAATGATTTACGGAAAGGTTCAAGTTTTATTTCCTCAGTTAAATATTTTTCAATTATTCCCTCCTCAAATGAGAGAATTTCGTTATGAATAAAGGAAAGTGCGGTATGTACATTCGTTCCTAGAGCGGAAATTTTGGAAGAATTCGCTTGAATAACTGAATCTGTACGATCAACGGATTCTTTTAAGTTTGCATATGCGCCGAGTTTTGTTAACTTCATTAAAAGCTCTTCTTCTAAAAGTAGGCAATTTAATAAGGTAGCGGGGCTAGTGTGTAATTGTCCTTTAAATGCATCAAGTTTTTTTATATCGTCTGTTAATACAAGTAATGCAGTTTCCCACTCTTTATCAGATTCGTATAAATCAGAAAGGTCCCATGTCAATTCAGTAGAGACTTCCGCGCGAATAAGGCGTTTCTCAATTACATTTTTCATTTGTTATATCCCCCTTATTATAAGTATCTAAAAACATGATACTAGAAAATTCAGTGAAATGAAAATATTTTACATTTTTATACATGAAAAAGAAGGACAAGCATAAAAAATGCTTGTCCTTCTAGTTAAATTTATAAATTAATATACTTTGTCACCGTTGAAAATAGAGTTTTTCACGACTACATAATCTACAGTACGAATTGCGTCTAATTTTGTTCCACCAGCGTAAGAGATAGAAGATTGAAGATCTTGTTCCATTTCGATTAAAGTGTCTTCTAAAGAACCTTTATGCTCAACGAACATTTTCTTACCTTCAACGTTTTTCTTCTCACCTTTTTGGAATTCAGAAGCTGAACCGAAGTACTCTTTATAAAGTTTGCCATCTTTTTCGATTGTTTCCCCTGGAGACTCTTCATGACCTGCGAATAGAGAACCGACCATAACCATAGTTGCTCCAAATCGAATTGATTTAGCTACGTCGCCATGTGTACGAATACCACCGTCAGCGATAATTGGCTTACTTGCAGCTTTTGCACACCAGCGAAGTGCAGCTAGCTGCCAACCGCCAGTTCCAAAGCCTGTTTTAATTTTAGTAATACAAACTTTACCAGGTCCAATGCCAACTTTTGTTGCATCAGCACCAGCGTTTTCTAATTCTCTTACCGCTTCTGGAGTTCCAACGTTTCCAGCGATAACGAAGCTTTCTGGTAAATGTTTTTTAATATGTTGAATCATGTTGATCACAGCGTTAGAGTGACCATGTGCGATATCGATTGTAATGTATTCAGGTGAAAGTTGCTCAGCAGCTAATTGTTGTACGAATTCGTACTCGTCTTCTTTAACACCAACGCTGATTGAAGCAATTAATCCACGTGATTGCATATCTCTAATGAATGAAATTCGTTTCTCTGGTTGGAAACGATGCATGATATAGAAGTAATTATTTTCAGCTAAATAAGTTGCGATTCTTTCATCAATAATCGTTTGCATATTTGCAGGTACGACAGGTAATTTAAATTTATGTTTTCCTAAAGTGACAGTTGTATCACATTCAGATCGGCTATTTACAATACATTTTGCAGGAATTAATTGAATATCTTCATAGTCAAATACGTTTTCCATCATTTACACCCCTAAAATACGAATATTTTACATGGTTCACTTAAGAACGTTCGTCCAAATGATAATTTACAGTATTTTTAGTAATAAGTCAAAGGTTTTAATGTTTAATTTTAAAAAATAAAGCTTATTTAATATTTTTGGATTTATATGGCTACAATGTATTTTAATGTGTAATCGATTACTGTAGAATTATGTAGGGAGAATAATAGAGAAATATATTAATTTAGGGGAGATTTTATGGGACGATTAGTGTATATGGATTGGCTACGTGTATTAGCGACAATTGCGGTCGTTACAATTCACGTTGCTGCTGGTTATGTTTCTACGTTAGATTCAAATAACGTGTCGCGTTGGCTGGCTGGTAATTTTTACGACTCACTTTCGCGTGCTAGTGTACCAATTTTTGTAATGATTAGTGGAGCCCTATTATTAAAGGGAACAAAAGATACTTCTATTGGGGAATTTTTAAAGAAACGTGCAAGTAAAGTGATTATACCTTTTATAGGTTGGAGTGCTATATTTTACATCTATGGGGCTTGCGTAGGGTATTTTCCGGCTTCTTTAAAGCAAGGGATAAAGTACTTTTTAACAAATAGTATCGGGTTACATCTATGGTTCTTATATATGATTGTAGGAATATATTTAATCGCACCTTTACTGAAAGTATTTGTGAAAAATGCTAAGAAGAGAGAGATAGAATATTTTTTAATTTTATGGCTATATGCATCTGTAATAGTTAAACTAGTAAACTATTATTATCCTATCAACTTTAATATTGAATTATTTTATGTTACAAATTATGTAGGATATTTTCTACTTGGTTATTACTTATCAAATTATGATATTGCGAAAAAATGGCGGAATATTTCTTATATTGGGGGAGTTGTAGGATGTATTGGTACATTCTTTATGACATACCATTATACATTGAAAGCAAATGGACAGCTGGATCAATATTGGTATGAATATTTTGCGCCAGGTGTTGTACTTATGGCAATTGGGTTATTTGTCTTTTTTAAATATGCTTTCCAAAATTCAGAAAGGCAATTGCCATTTTTATTACGTGGCATAAACCAAGCAAGTCTTGGGATTTATATTCTTCACTTTTTCTTATTAAATAATTATCTATACATAGTCATTCCAAAGGTGAATGCACATGTACATGCAATATTGGCAATACCTATAAATGTAATTATTACACTTGTCCTTAGTATGTTAATAACTTTAGTATTGCAAAGAATACCGGTTGTAAAAAGGCTAGTTCCGTAAAGGAAAAATCTGAAAATAAAATATTTTTCGTTATGTAGGTGGACAGGCTTATTATTAAGACTGTCCTTTATTATGTTGTTTTAAAAAACAATATAAAAAGAGTTATACTTAGGTTAAGTTGATATTTTAGCGAATTAAAAATATTAGTTTGATATATCCTCTTAGTATAATTAAATGTAGGGGAATAAAAAATATAATTATTAAATACAGAATAAAATGAGGTTATTACATGAGTAAAAGAAGTTTTACCGATTATGCATTAAGTAAAGAAATTGTAAGAGCACTTACTGGTTTAGGATATGAACATCCAACGGAAGTGCAAGGAGAGGTTATTCCAGTTGCCTTGCAAAAGAAAGACCTTGTCGTGAAATCACAGACTGGAAGTGGAAAAACCGCTTCATTTGGCATACCACTTTGTGAAATGGTGGAGTGGGAAGAGAATAAGCCACAAGCTTTAGTTTTAACACCGACGAGAGAGCTTGCGGTGCAAGTAAAAGAAGATATTACGAATATAGGTCGTTTCAAAAGAATTAAGGCCGCTGCAGTTTATGGTAAATCTCCATTTGCACGTCAAAAATTAGAGTTAAAGCAAAAAACACATATTGTAGTTGGGACTCCTGGCCGTGTGTTAGATCATATTGAAAAAGGTACCCTTTCTTTAGAGTGTTTGAAGTATTTAGTTATTGATGAAGCGGATGAAATGCTGAATATGGGTTTTATCGATCAAGTAGAGGCAATTATTGACGAATTACCTAAAAAACGAATGACAATGCTATTTTCAGCAACACTTCCAAAAGATGTTGAAAAGTTATCTCGTACGTATATGGATTCGCCAACGCATATTGAAATTAAGGCCACCGGGATTACAACAGATAAAATTGAACATACACTTTTTGAGATGAGAGAAGAGGAGAAGCTTTCACTTCTTAAAGATGTAACAACGATTGAGAATCCAGATAGTTGTATTATTTTTTGCCGTACGCAAGAAAATGTAGATCACGTATTTCAGCAGTTAAAGCGGGTTAACTATCCTTGTGACAAAATACATGGTGGTATGGTACAAGAAGATCGTTTTGAAGTTATGGACGATTTTAGAAAAGGAAAGTTCCGTTATTTAGTAGCGACAGACGTAGCTGCTAGAGGAATTGATATTGATAATATTACACATGTTATTAACTATGATATTCCATTAGAAAAAGAAAGTTATGTACATCGTACGGGAAGAACGGGACGAGCTGGTAATAACGGGAAAGCTATTACATTCATGACGCCGTATGAAAATAGATTTTTAGAAGAGATTGAGGAGTACATTGGCTTTGAAATTCCAAAGGCACTTGCACCTTCAAAAGAAGAAGTTATGAAAGGGAAAGCAGTATTTGAGGAAAAGATACATGCTAAACCAATTATAAAGAAAGATAAAAATGCAGACCTAAACAAAGGAATTATGAAATTGTACTTTAATGGCGGGAAGAAAAAGAAAATTAGGGCGGTAGATTTCGTCGGTACAATTGCTAAAATTAAAGGTGTTACAGCAGAAGATATAGGAATTATTACAATACAAGACAATGTTTCTTACGTTGAAATATTAAATGGAAAAGGACCACTTGTTTTAAAAAATATGAAAAACACAACGATTAAAGGGAAACAATTAAAGGTTCATGAAGCAATTAAGTAAACAAAAAAACTATCCACCTCTAACAGGTGGATAGTTTTTTGTTTAAGTTTCTTTGAGGTCATCAACTAGTTTCTCTGCTAAACGTCTATACATATTACTCATAGTCACGAAGGATGTTAGTAATAAAAACTTTTCTAGCTTTGGATCTTCTAAGGAAGAAACCTCGTTTACTTCCTTAACACGGTTATTCACGTCTTGCTTAAAGCTTTCCACATTGGTGTCAGTAAGAGAAAGGTAATCTTTATATAGAGTGTTTAATTCGAATGTAGCATCGTTTATTAACGGTGCATTTATATTTTCTAAGGAGCTTTTTATATCATTAATGGAAAGAGCTCCTTTTAATTGATAAATTAAGCTGATTAAAATCATATGTTCTTTTGAATACTTTTTATTTTTGATAGGGATGAATAATTTCCCTTTTGCGTAATTGTTAATCATTGTTTTTGTTAATACTTTTTCATCATCAGTTCTCGTTGTATCCGCATAAGTATTCTCAAATAGTTGGACAACTTGGTCTACATATAAGTCGACATTTGGGATATCCTCAAGTTTAATACTTTTTTCTAAATGTAATGATTCAAGTAATTTATTTATATTTTCCACGTAGAACCCCTCACTTTTATAACTTAGTGGAACTTAATGTTTAGTATATCTTTAAATATGGTATTACGAAACAAATGAATTGTAAATGTTGACCCGCACGGATAATATGTATATAATTACATGTAGTTATGAAAACTACATGTAATTATATGAGGGGTGTTTATATGAATGTTTATGTAAGAGAACCGGTTAATGCATTTACTCACTTAGGAGGAGCTGTATTATCATTTATTGCATTATTAGCTATGCTTGTGAAAGTTTCTGTTAAGATGCCATCTGTTGCTGCAATTACAGCTGTTATTTTATTCGGTATTGGGATGATGGTCCTTTATATGGCATCAGCTGTGTATCATAGTGTCGTAGCCAGTGAACGTGTTATTTATTTCTTTAGGAAGCTAGATCATTCTATGATTTTCATATTAATTGCAGGTACATATGCACCCTTTTGCTTAATTACATTAAATTCGGCAAATGGTTTACTATTATTTTGTTTAGTTTATGCAACGGCAATTTGTGGTATTGCTTTTAAAATGTTTTGGTTTAATTGTCCAAGATGGTTATCGACAGCAATTTATCTTCTGATGGGTTGGTTAATTGTTCTATTCTTTGCACCGCTAGCTGAGAATCTAAGTACAGGAGGTATTATTTTCTTAGTACTTGGAGGCATTTTTTATACAATTGGTGGGTTTATTTACGGTGCGAAGCCAAAATGGTTGGAGTTTAAATATATGGGACACCATGAAATTTTTCATGTTTTTGTATTGTTAGGTAGTCTTGCACATTTTCTAAGTGTATATTGTTACGTAATTTGATCAAAAAACGCCACGCGATGTCTGTTATGTGGCGTTTTTTTATTACCTGATTTGAATCGTGTATTGTACTAAAAATCATGGGATAAAATGTAAGTTTCTGTGTTCGCATAATAAACATATGATAAGAAATATGTGATATACTTTGAGAAGTTTATAATGAATGAAATATGGAGGACTATAATTATGGCAATACTTGTAACAGGTGGAGCAGGATATATTGGTAGTCATACATGCGTAGAATTACTAAAAAACGGTTACGAAATTATAGTAGTAGATAATCTTTCGAATAGCTCAGTAGAGTCTATAAATCGAGTGACAGAGATAACAGGAAAACAGTTTAAATTTTATAAAGAAGATATTTTAAATCGAGAAGCACTTGATACGATTTTTGAAGAAAATACAATTGAAGCTGTTATTCACTTTGCAGGCTTTAAGGCTGTAGGGGAATCAGTAGAAATTCCGTTAACGTATTATCATAACAACATTACAAGCACACTAGTGCTATGTGAAGTGATGCAGAAGCATAATGTGAAGAAGATGATCTTCAGTTCATCTGCAACAGTGTATGGTATTCCAGAAATATCACCAATTACGGAGGAGTTTCCATTAAGTGCAACAAATCCATATGGTCAAACGAAATTAATGATTGAGCAAATTATGCGTGATGTAGCATTTGCGGATGCAGAATGGAGTATCACATTACTTCGTTATTTCAACCCATTTGGTGCACATGAAAGTGGACGTATTGGAGAAGATCCAAACGGAATTCCAAATAACTTAATGCCATATGTAACACAAGTAGCAGTAGGGAAGTTAAAGGAATTAAGTGTATTTGGAAATGACTATCCAACAAAAGATGGCACGGGTGTCCGTGATTATATTCATGTTGTAGACTTAGCAAATGGCCATGTAAAGGCGCTTGAAAAGGTACTTGGCACTACTGGGATAGATGCATACAATCTCGGTACAGGTACTGGTTATAGTGTGTTGGAAATGGTTGAAGCATTTGAAAAGGTTTCGGGCAAAGAAGTTCCTTATAAAATTACGGAGCGTCGACCTGGTGATGTGGCAGTATGTTTTGCAGATGCATCGAAAGCGAAGCGTGAATTAGGATGGGAAGCAAAACGCGGATTAGAAGAGATGTGTGCAGACTCTTGGAGATGGCAATCAAATAACAAAAATGGCTATCTAGAAGTTTAATAAACAGATAAAAAAATGACCTTTTGCGGGAGCAAAAGGTCATTTTTATTTATTTATTTCCATTAAGTTTATTAGCAAATTTAGTAAAGAAAGTTCGCCGTTTTATAGGAGTATTTGACTGACAAAACGTATAGTAATCAATATCTTTAATGTAAGTAAAGAGTCTAGAAATAGCATATAAGAATGTAATAGAAGATCCAAGTGCAAAACTAATACCGTAACCATTGAACCCAAATGGAAGTAGAAGAAGACTTAATAACAAATTTGCAGAAAAGAACAGGGCTGATGTTCGAAATGCCCCTTTACGATCTTCAAAATATAAGAGTAGTAACGTGATAACAAGGACCATCCCGTTTGCATAAGCACCAATTATAGTCAGCTGCAAAATAGAGTATTCAAGTGTTACGTTCCCAGATTGTGAACTAAACATCCATATTATAAAAATAATAAGTAAAGAAAAAATACCTTGATTACGAAGTATTCGTTCCATTTCTTGCTTTAGGACAAAGTTCATTGATTCTTTTAATTGTAAAATTGTATTTAATGTCGCCCCATTGTTAACTGAACCGAAGAACTTCTTATACCGTTCATAAAACCTTGTTTCAATGGATACTACGAAGAAAATATAGGTTGGGATAATGCTTAAATAAGCCCAGAAAACAGATGTATCATAAATTTGATGATAAATAAACGTGTTTTCAATATTTCCTCGCCCTTCTCCGAACCAAATAACAAAGTTACATACCCAAATGCCAATATTGTAAAGTAAGCTTGACCAAAATAGTTCTGGATATTTATCTAAATAAGAAAGAAAGGTAAATTGTTCAGTAGCATCACTATTTGGAAACATTCGTACAATAACTATACTTAACCACACTAATGTAATGAAAGTCCCGATTGTAAAAGAAATTAAAAGTAATAGGGCCAATCCGTGTTCTATTCCAAGTGTTGGATGCCAGTAAGCGATAAGCGCAATTCCAGATAAGGAGAAAATGGAACCAATTAAAAATGCAAGAGCGATGGACTGATAATCTTTAGCTGCTGTTAAATAAATGGATTGAATCCAAATGATGTTTAAAGCTAAAAATAAAAATAGCATCACGATTTTATAATACAAGGCTAATGGCGTAAAAATTGCAAACAAAAGCCATAAGATAATAGCTAAAAAAAGTGTGATTTTCGTCATTCCTAAAAAGGAAGAAAATACTTTATCAGCTTTTTGCTCATATAAAAGGTCGGCCACATATCTAGTTACGATGAGCTGCAAGGCACCATATATGATTTGAGAAAAAATGAAGCAGTATGAAATTGAAATTGTAAAAAGGCGCTGTTCCTCAATTGAAATAGAATGGAACAAACTTAAAATGTATCGAATAGCTGTTACTGCTAAAATAACGACTAACCAAGGACCAGCTGTAACAAATAATGAAAATCCGTACGCTTTTATTCTGGAAGAATAGTAGTCTTCTTGGAATAATTTTTGTAAACGAAATCCTATCCCTGCCATGTTTTTTTACCTCTTTCTAAGTAAAGCTTACGATAACTATCAACGACACCTGATAATTGATAGTGCGCTTCAATACGATTGCGCCCGTTATCCCCAAATTGTTGAATGGATTCAGGGTGACGATAATACCACTCTAAATGAATGGCAACTTGTTCAGGAGATACAGGTGGTACAACAAATCCACATTGTCCGTAAGGATCTTCATCTTGTCCGTAAATTAATTCCTTACAAGAGCCGACATCTGTAACAACCCATGGTAATCCTGCTGCCATTCCTTCTAACATAGCTAATGGTTGTCCTTCAGATATACTTGTTAATACGAGAATATCTGTTTGTTTTAAGTAATCTTTAATATTTACTTTGCCGGTCATTATTACATGCTCTTCTAATCCTAATTGTTGAATTAAATCACGACATTCCTGAGCATATTCTGCTTCTTCCGTATCAGGACCTAGTAAGTAAAATATAAATGGAATATCTTTTTCTAATAATAATTTAGCTGCATAAATCATTGTTTTTACATCTTTAATTGGCACAACTCGTATAATAGCGGAAATGATGAGTTTATCCGAATTGTATTTTGGTTTACGTAACCCTTTATAGTCAGATAAAGTAACGCCATTTGGAACGATTTTTAGTTTATGGGCCGGAGCACCTAATTCTTTTTGATATGCACTATTTCGGCCGAACAACGTAATTACATCAGCGGCTTGTTCATATGCTTGATGAGACAAGTGATGAAAGAAAGAAACCCATCTTTTTTTATATTCAATTGGTATCCAAGTAGATTGTAGTATTTCTTCTTCACGCTCCCGAGAATAAATACCGTGTTCAGTTAGAATAAATGGTATATCGGACTTGGCACTAATTGCAGCACCGAGCAATCCACCATACCCTGTCGATACAGAATGAATAAGATCTAATTCAGGAAAATCAATTTGTAAAATTTGAATGATTGGTGTGAACATAGATCTCCACATCCAAAAGTAATTTAAGAAGGATCCACTACTTTCTTCATATAAATAGCTTTCTTTAACGATTGCATAAAACTCACGGCTTTCGAAGAAGGAATGGAGTGTTCCTAGCTTTTGTTTATTTCCTAATATTTGTAATGCTGTTGTATCGTTAGCTTGAAATGTAAACCATTTTTGAAGTGTCTGTACTTCTTGTTTAGTTAAATTGGTTTTTATATATTTTGCTTCATTTTCTGATTGCAAAGGAATCAGAATGATGTCTTTTACATTGCTTGGAATTTCATATTGATATTCATCTTCTGTTTTTACTTGAGGGACTATCGCGAAAATCGTAAATTCATGTTCTTTAAACTGCTGGATAATCATTTGAACCCAGCTTGCTACCCCTCCACTTACAAAGGGATAGCTGCCTTCAACGACCAAACCTATTCTCATCTGTTATGCTCCTTTAATTGGAATCGTAGCGCTGGCTTTCGTTAACGTAACGCTATAAATTTGGGAATCAAGCTTTTTAACTGTACCGTAAGAGAATGAGCCAGGTTGTATTTTCTTACCTTCTTCTACACGTATAATTGTTGAAGTATGGTTTGGTAACCCTTTATATGCAATGTGAACAGCATCATCTTCATAAGAAACATCTAGGTCACCAGTTTGATAAATTTTCATAGAAGCAGTTGCTTCACTTTGGGTCATACTTTTTATATAAGGATATCTTTCTCGTATTTCTTTAATTGTCTTTTTATAAGCTTTAAATAATTCTTCCCATGTTAAATTACCTGAGCGTTTTTCATCAAGGATATCATCTGGATGGACGAAATGTGAGATAACCCCTAAATTTGCGGTAACATCAGTTAAGATAAATTGCTCTTCATCTGTGATAGCATAGCCGCTCGTAATGCGCGGGAAGTGATAAATGTTTTTATTATGTTCATCTGGTCCAAATTCTTGAATTAAACTACCGTTACTTTTACTTCCCACATATAGAGAAGCAACTGTTTCCATAGTTGGAACCGCGTCGTTTAATGCACTTAATCCAGTTGTATTTATAATATTGGATGGTGGTACATAGGTTTTTAATTTTTCGTTTGGAAAGAAGTTATACACGAGTTTTTGCAGAGCATCTAAGGAGCTCTCCATATCCTCTTTTGAATTCCATGGAACATATTCAAGTGCTTTATCTACTGGATCTGGTGGTAATAATAAAGGTTGATGGTTATAGCCATGAATGCCTATTTCCCCGCCGTGACTTAGTAATTCTCTCCCAAATAATAAATAGGTATTTCTATTTTTACCTGTGAAATCTTCAAAGGGTGGCGTTACTTTATTTTGGTACGTCCCAATGGCAACACCCGTATATTTAATATCAAGATCTTCAGAGATATCCTTCATATTTTTCCACCAATGTTTTTTATAAAATTCTTCAACAGAAATTTTTTCTTTCGTTAAGTTTTTTAGTTCTCCACTTGGAATCGGAGATGGGAAGTCATCGATATACATAATCTCCGCTCCAAGTTGTGCTGTAGCGAAATTTGGGAAAATAGTACCCAGTGATTGAACGAACATACCTCTACCTAATTTATCGTTCAATGCTGTTGTATTCCAATATAAGACTTTTCCTTCACCGTAGTCATTGGTCCAAAGGATGGGAGTATCTTCTGCTGTAATCCAAGTATTAGTTGTATTCTCATCTAGCGTAATATTCAGTGAGCTATGAGTAAACAGTGGAGAAGAACTTGAGAGATCTGGATAACCAGGGAATAAAACTTCTTCAAAGGTTAATCCTTTCGCATCTTTGAAACCTTCTTTTTTGGTAATACCAAATAATGTGTTCCAGGAAGGATCTGAATCAAATCGGTTTGCGATAATAATTCTTCCGCCCATTTGTACAAAATTTTGAATATCAGCTTGTGGAAGTTGCTCCATTATTTCACCTGTAATAATAATCCCTGTATAGGGAGAGGGAGTAAGTCCCTTAATTTCATTAGCTGTAATATCTTTATAGTGTAGGTGTGCGTAATCCATTGCTTTCTTCGTATTAAATTCGACTTGTTGCCCTAAGGTATTATCCGTTTTTAAAACGTATAATTGCATTTTTTGTCCATTTTGAGCTACATCTTTTGCTTTGAGTGTTTTAACAGTATCTGTTTCTTTAGTTTTAGGAACAGAAAACTTTTGATAAAAATTTTCTGTTCGATATATAAGGATGGATAAAATTAAGAGAAATAAAATGATACTAATAATCCCGATATATATATTAATCCCCTTTTTCAATGTGTGCGCCTCCAAACTGCCTTACAAATAATTGATATTTACGCGGTAGTATATGAACTCTTTTTGCATCTGTTAGATTATTGATTAAGTTATAGAGCTCATCCCATAACTGTTGCTCATAATATATTTCAAGTAAACCAACGTAACCGTAATATGATTCAGGATAGAAATGAATAAGATTTAAAAATTGTTCTTCAGACTTTGCATATTGTTTTGTGTGTAGAAACAGATTTCCAAGATGGAAAGGGTAAAGAGGTTCGTTAGGGAATAGTTCTACACCTTGTGTAATAAAATTCATAAATTCAGCGATTATTTTTTCTTTTTGCTGATTAGAAAGAAGACCACTGTTTATATATCTTAAATAGTTAGAAACCAATTCTTTTGCAATTTCATTTTGTGGATTTTGTAGAAATTGCTTATTTAAGTATTCGATTTGTTTTTCGTACCGTTCATTTAGTAAATTAATAGTAGTTGCTGCGTAATGCACAGTTTCAGGATCTTTATGGTGAATGGCTTCTTTCAATAAGCCTCCTTCATTAGCAATAGAGGAGGAGCTTAACTGTACAATGAGTTGTTTATGTAATTCAGGCTTATCTAGTTCTAATCCAGAAGAAAATGAAATTAAGTCCATATCTTGTTTTGCTGATTCCAAAATATCTTCGTAATTATCAACGTGAAAGGCAACATAATCAGAGTATTGCTGTAACCACTCGGTTTTGGAACGTCTTATATTAAGTAATAACATGATTGCTGATACAATAAGTCCGATAAGCGGGAAAAGAAGAGATAGAATCAAGCAAAATTCAATAATTCCTTTTTTATCTTTAGTAATCAAACTTTTCGTAAATCGAAATAAAAGAAAAACCAAAATAACATAAATAAAATAAAGAAGGAGTAAAATCATTAGACTATCACTCCTTTAGAAGAAAGAGCGTTTTGTATACGAGTTTGAACTTGTATACAAAACTGTTCTTCAGTGCCAGGTAATAAAATCATGATTTTCTGCTCGGTCGTACTATAACCGAATATATCGATATCTCGCAAATGGTCTTTTAAAATAGAATTTATCATTCCTAAATAATCTTGTGGAGCATTGAACTCAAAATAGGAATATGGATAAGATAGTGTTTCGTAACGTTTCTTTTCTATTTTTAGTAAATGTTCAAATTCATCTTCATAATAAATGCTTGTTTTAGGGAATGTGCGATCCTCTTGACTGGATAGCCAAAGATTAGAAGCGTTTTGTAAACGATCACCCATCCAGCGTAAATACCATGTGAAAAGTTCGAATTGCTCAGAAGTTACTTTTGAAAATTCGATTTCGTCTAATATAATGACGTATTGTACATCATCTTGGAATAGGACGGGACCAACTAAAAGTGGAGCGTCTTGAAAATCCTCATCTGTACGGAAAAAAGGTCGATTATGCGCTAGCGCATTTTTGATGACTAAGGAAGCGTTTTTAACGAAAATAGATTGAGATAATGTATTTTTACCAGTTTCAGCTCTTAATTTAATACGAAGCGATTGTTTATTGTTATCAACGTGATAGATACCAATTTTTTTTGCTCCAAAATACATTTTTAATACATTCATTCCTTCATCGAGTACAATTTCAGGATGTGTATGATTTAAAGCTTTAAACATATGATACATTTTAGATAAGTGGTTATTTGACTCAAGTACACGAGAACGTAGTGTAATACGTGTTTCATCCAATTGTTTCACGACATATTTTAATTCTTTATTTTCAGCTTTCAACTCATTATTTATCATATGTACATCTTCATAACGTTCTTTTTGTGCAGTGCTCATCAGTCCACAGCATAAACTAATAACAAGTAAGAAAATCCAACTTATCCAGTAATCTAATGAATAAAAGTACAGTAATACATCATTTTCTTTATATATACCGCTTATAAAAATATAAATCATTGCTTCCAGAAAGGCGAAAAGGGCAATAGATATGCCATACCGGCTAGAAATAATTAATGTAATAAATAAGAGTAGGAAGTATTCATACGTTGGTGTAAGAAAATCAGTTAGTATTGATAGAAAAAATAGTGCAATAAAGAGAATCGTAGGTTCAATCATCTTTTGGAATATATTAGATTGTCTATAGTGCATAAAAAACCCCTTCTTTCGTTTGCAAATTTAATTTTGAGGAATAGTACACTGAAATAAAATACATAATTTAAAAGAATTATTTTAAGATATATAATATATAAAGCCCAAATCATTTTATCAACAGAGATGTAGTAAATTCAAGTGAAATAAATTCTAATTTCTGTTAATGTATTGAATTTATTGGGATTTTTATAAAAAATCGAGTTTGAAAAAATGTAGAATGTTATGGTATTACTATATTTGTATTAACATTTAAAACAATAGAAAATTACAGTTGTATAGGGGGTAATATTATTATGGAGTGGAAACGTTCCGTATGCTTTTTAGCTATATTTTCTTTTATTTTTTCCTCAAGTACATCCGCACAAGCAAATGTTGTGGAACCAGTTTTAAAAAATGTACGAAGTTATAAAATTTATTATGGTGAAGCAAATGAGCAAGTAATTGAGAGACTTTCAAAGTATGACATGGTTATTATAGAGCCATATGCATTTACGAAAGAACAGGTTCAGCAATTAAAAAAATCAGGAACGGTAGTTCTTGGCTATGTTAGTGTTTTAGAATTAGAATCGTGGCATAAATCGCAAGTAGTTGAATCAGACTATTATTATAGAGATGGTAAGAAAATGAAGATTGAGCAGTGGGATACATATATTATGAATTTAGCTGATGAACACTACCGTGGGATTGTTGTGAATAAGGTGAAACAGCAAGTTATTGGAAAAGGAATAGATGGGGTGTTTTTAGATACAGCTGGTGATATTGATGACTATTTTTATGATCAGCCGTCTACACAAGGGAAATTTCGAGAAGCATATGTAAATTTATTAAAAGAAATTAAAAGTGTTGATTCCAACCTGCTTCTTATACAGAATTGGGGATTTGACACAATCAAAAATACATCCTTGAATTTTATACATGGTGTATTGTGGGAAGACTTCAATAAACAAGTTATTGCGAAAGATGAATGGAGTCAAAAGTGGATGCGTTATTTTAAACAACAAAGCAATAAAATTGTAACGTTTACCGTGACCCCAGATAATGTATCTAAAAAATATAGTTCTACAAATGGATTTGTTCCTACAATAAATCCGAATGATATTTATGATAAATAGCAAGTGTTCAAAATGAGATACTATCAAGATTGACTATCACGCTTTAGGTCAGTAATACGATTATCTTATAAAGATAAATGTATTACTGACCAGCCCCTTTCACATAATAGGGGAGATTAAATGAATTCGAACGAGTTGTTTATGGTATACTGTATTACCTTCTTGGCTTGTATATGGCGGGATACTTCGCCCAAAACAATTTGCAACAATATTGGAGTGGCCAGGATAAGAAATACGAATTTCATACAAATCAATAGAGTCATCTAAATCAGCATAAAAAACTGCTAAGTGGTTGCCTTGTAAAATATATGGGAATGCTACTTCCGTATTTTCACCAATTAGTACAGGTAATTTTACAGGATTAGAATAGTTAGACCAATCCCAAACCTCTATAGTTACATGGTGTGTGTAATATGCATCTAAATTTACAATGTTTACTACTGCTGAAACAGTTGCAGGCTCTCTTGTTAATACACCTGTGGAGTGAAAAACAAAATGATTTGGATAATGAAGAGGCATAAATATCAAACCTTTCTAAATTAATATGAGTGTACGATATTCTATGCAAATAATTAATAGAATGAGATAGGGAAAATTTATCATTCTACTAATTTTTTATAGAAATTCAAAACGTAGTATTGAAAAGTATTCCAACACTTGTATCATTGTTAGAGTACGTTTATAATCAAGGAATCCTATTTCATGTTTTGATAGGGTTATTTATTATTGAAAGCGTTTTAAATTTGTTATTTTTTAAGGTAGGAAGTCTAACTTATTTAGGTTAAAAATTATGTATGTAGTTTTAAATAGGAAGAAAAATAATAAAGTGAAACTTTAATCAGTGGGTGGGGGTTGTTCATCCCCACTGATTATTAGCCTTCACCAATCGGGCTTTACGGGCAGTTGATCTCCCACTTAACTTCTTTGCTCTAGCTGAATTTTGAGGTGGGAGTTTTACTGCTCGTTAATGCGGGATAAAGCATCACTTTATATTGTGGGGAGGTTAAAAGTGTGAAAGGGAAAGATTTTCACACGAATATATATGGGTTACGTAGGATTATTACTTTCAGGTGCAGCTTTATTTTTAAATAGTCTTGTCATATTAGGCAAAGTAGAGATGAAAAGTGCAGGTGTCTTTAATTTATTTGTGGGGGCATTACAAATTATCATTCCGTTCTATTTGATTATGATTTCTGATCAAAGTAATTGGACGGTATATTCATATGCGGCTACTTTTTTATTTGGTTTAACTTATTTATATGTAGGCGTTACTTTTATTAAAGGAATGGATAGTAGTGGACTAGGCTGGTTCTGTATTTGGGTAGCAATTATTGCTTTATTTTATATGATTGTTTCATTTGTTCAATTCCACGATGTTGTTAATGCGTTAACATGGTTTATGTGGGCATTACTTTGGTATTTATTCTTTGTATTAAATGCACAAAAAAAGAATATCAATCAATATCTTGGCAGAATTGCCTTTGTACAATCATGGGTAACATTGACGTTGCCTTCACTCTTTTATTTTATGGGAGTATGGGGCGAGGGATTCATATATGAACTATGGGTTTATGTATCAGTAATTTCTATTTTATATTGCTGCTATTGTATTTTTAAATATCGAGTACGTTAATGTATCGTGTGTAGAAAAAACATGGAATCGTTAAACTGATTCCATGTTTTTTTATTTTAGCGTTTATAATAATAGAGGTAGTATTTTACAATTTGTAAAAACGGGGATGATGAAGGTGAAAAAAGTATTGGTGCTAGGGGGAACAAGATTTTTTGGTAAACATTTAGTAGAAGTACTGTTGCAAGCTGGACATGATGTAACGATTGCGACGAGGGGAGTTACTGAAGATTCCTTTGGAAGTGCAGTAAAAAGACTGATTGTAGATAGAGAAGATGAGAGGCTACTAGAAGAGCATTTTGAAGGTAAAAGTTATGATATCGTATACGATAATTTATGCTATAGCTCGAATGCAGCGAAGATAATATGTGAAGTGCTAAAAGGAAAAACGAAGAAATACATTATGACATCTTCAATGGCTGTCTATGAGCCTGCGTTAGGCCTATTAGAAGAAAACTTCAATCCGTACGAGTATACAATTACGTATGGAGGTAGGAATGATTTCAATTATAGTGAAGGCAAGCGATTAGCTGAAGCAGTTTTATTTCAACATGCAACATTCCCAGTCGTTGCGGTAAGATTTCCCGTTGTTATTGGAGAAAACGATTATACGAAAAGATTACAATTTTACGTTGAACATGTTGTGAAACAAGAGTCTATCGTTGTGGATCATGTAGATGGAGAGTTGTCATTTATACATGAAAAGGAAGCAGGACAGTTTTTAGCTTGGTGCGGGATGGAAAACATAGAAGGGCCAATTAATGCTTGTAGTAACGGGGTGGTTTCTACCAGAGAAGTTATTCGTTTCATAGAAGAGAATACCGGGATAAAAGCGCTCATTCAAGAAGTAGGAGATAATATTGCTCCTTATAATGGAGTGATTAATTGTACGTTACATAATGGAAAGGCTCGTGAATTAGGGTTCCTGTTCCGAGAGTTGAAATTAGAGACGGAAAAAGTTTTACGTTATTACATAAATACAATGAAATAATCATAAATCCCCCGGTGGCAATCCGGGGGATTCTGGAGGATTCCGATAATACTAATTTTACATTACCAAATTTACCTTATACGCACGACTAATGTGTTTGTGATTGAATTGCTTGTAAATACTTTTCATTTACCCGGTCCCAGTTCACCGTATGCCACCAGTTGGTAACAAATTCTGGACGCCGATTTTGATACTTTAAATAATAGGCGTGTTCCCATACATCGATGACGAGTAATGGAATTTTACCTTCTTGCAAAGGTGTATCTTGATTGGGTGTACTCATAACGGAAAGTTCCTCACCGTCCAGAACAAGCCATCCATAGCCACTTCCAAAACGATTAATAGCTGCTTTGGAAAGTTGATCTTTTAAGTTGTCAAAGGTATTGAAATAATAATCAATTACTTTTGCAACGTCTCCATTAGGCTCATCGCCACCTCGCGGGCTCATTAATTCCCAAAAAAGACTATGACAATAATGTCCACCACCGTTATTTCTGACAGCTGTAACAATTTCTTTTGGTAAAGTTTCTAAATTACATAGTAACTCTTCTAAAGATTTATTATGTAATTCCGTATAGTTTTCTAAAGCGGCATTCAAGTTATTTACGTATGTCGCATGGTGCTTTCCATGATGAATAGAAAGCGTGTTGCTATCGATATATGGCTCTAGTTCATCATAGTCATATGAAAGCTTTGGCAATTGAAATGAAGACATAACATTCCCTCCTTTCTTATTAAAAAAAGTTGGTCTAGGTAAAAATAATTTACCTGAGTCAAAAATACACCTATTTTTTATACAAGTCAATAGTAATCTCTTTAATTTTCTGAAAAATATTACAATAAAAGTAACACTTCGACTTTCATTTGTGACTCTTATTCTTTTTGCTTATACTGTAAAGTAGTAACGTTTTGTTGAAATAGAAGGAGATCGTTTATGAGTAAAACGAAACAATTAATAGAGGAAGCGAGTCATTTTATTACGGTTTGCTATAAAGAGCTTAATAAAGAACAATTTATAGAAGAGAGAATAAAAGAAATTCAAGTTGAGATAGAGAAGACGGGGACGTATGAGCATACATTTGAAGAACTTGTTCATGGATCACGAATGGCATGGCGCAATAGTAATCGATGTATCGGAAGACTATTTTGGAGTAAGATGCACATATTAGATGCACGTGAAGTAAATGATGAGGAAGGTGTATACAATGCATTAATTCATCATATTAAATATGCAACGAACGATGGGAAAGTTAAACCGACAATTACAATTTTTAAGCAATATCAAGGTGAAGAAAATAATATACGAATTTATAATCACCAATTGATTCGATATGCAGGATATAAAACAGAAATGGGAGTGATTGGTGACTCTCATTCCACTGCGTTTACAGATTTTTGTCAGGAACTTGGCTGGCAAGGAGAAGGTACGAATTTCGATGTATTGCCACTTGTGTTTTCTATAAACGGGAAGGCACCTATATATAAAGAAATTCCGAGAGAAGAAGTAAAAGAAGTGCCAATTGAGCACCCAGAATACCCGATTTCGTCACTTGGAGCAAAATGGTATGGGGTTCCAATGATTTCAGATATGTGCTTAGAAATTGGCGGTATTTCTTATACGGCAGCCCCGTTCAATGGATGGTATATGGGAACGGAAATTGGGGCTCGTAACTTAGCGGATCATGATCGCTATAATTTACTTCCGGCTGTTGCGGAGATGATGAAGCTCGATACATCGAGAAACGGTACGTTATGGAAAGACAAGGCGCTAATTGAATTAAACGTGGCTGTTTTGCATTCTTTTAAAAAACAAGGAGTTAGTATTGTGGATCACCATACAGCTGCACAACAATTTCAACAATTTGAGAAGCAGGAAGCGGCATGTGGACGGGTTGTAACAGGTAATTGGGTGTGGCTCATTCCACCGTTGTCGCCAGCTACCACTCATATTTATCATAAACCGTATCCAAATGAAATTTTGAAGCCGAATTTCTTTCATAAATAATAGCTAGTATAGTTTTTTTTCTGCAAAATATAATTTTTTTAATTACTGTTACGTAGCAAATGGAAGCCTTTACTATCGGTTATTTTTGGAAAGGACTTTTTGAACCAAGGAGTTCCTTATGTTATAATCAAATTTCTGTTTCGAAGACCTTATAGAAATATAAGGTCTTTTGTTTTGCTTTTTTATGTAATAGGAATAGAGATTTTCTTTTAAATAAGGGATTTAGCATATTTTTAGGGACAACATAAGTGTGTAGGAAATTGATGAATTATTATACTTATATAATCATTGTGTTTTGGGTGTAAACAAGAAAACATAATAAAGTTGTTTTTTTAGATTGCTGAGGAAGGAGGAAGTGTAAATGAGGATGAAGAGTCGAAAAACGGATTGGCCTGTATTTCTTATTAGTGGTGGCTCACTTTTATTATTTGTAATTGCAGTTATTTTAAATAAAAGTTACGTAGAGGGAGCCATTAATAGCAGTTTTGCAGCTTCAATTAAATATTTTGGTGCCTTTTGGCAGGTTTTATTAATTGGTACATTTGTTGTTGCAATGTGTATGGCGTTTTCAAAATATGGGAGAGTTAAACTTGGGGGGCTAGAAAAACCTGAGATTAGTACGACAAAATGGCTCGCTATTATTATGTCTACATTACTTGCTGGAGGTGGCGTTTTTTGGGCAGCCGCAGAGCCGATGTACCATTTGATGACGGTGCCACCAATACATGAAGGTATAACTGCTGGAACGAAAGAAGCGGTAATGCCGGCTTTAGCACAAAGTTATATGCACTGGGGTTTCCTGGCTTGGACGATTTTAGGTACAATTAGTGCGGTAGTTATGATGTACGGGCATTATCATAAAGATATGCCTTTAAAACCTCGAACGCTTTTATATCCTATTTTTGGAGAGAAATTGCGAAAGAGTTGGCTTGGAACAATAATCGATGTATTTGCCATTATTGCGGTAGCTGCAGGGACGATTGGTCCAATCGGATTTTTAGGACTACAAGCAAGTTATGGGTTACAAGCATTGTTTAACATTCCTGATGTGTTTACTACTCAATTAGCCATTATTGTTTGTGTAGTAGCTGTTTCTACTATATCTGCGGTAACAGGAATTGATAAAGGGATTCAAATTATAAGTAATTTAAATGTTAGGTTAGCAGTTCTATTAATGGTATTTGTATTACTATTTGGACCAGGTGGATTTATTATCGATTCATTTGTTTCTTCGTTTGGATTTTATATAAATGAATTTATTCCAATGAGCACATATCGTGGTGATACAGCTTGGTTAGGATCGTGGACAATCTTTTTCTGGGGATGGTTTATTGGATATGGACCGATGATGGCAATTTTAGTGAGCCGAATTTCAAGAGGAAGAACAATCCGAGAAATCATCGTTGCAATTGGAATTATTGCACCTATTATTACAACGTTTTGGTTTACTATACTAGGGGGATCAGGTGTGTTTTATGAGTTAATGAATCCTGGTTCTATCTCGACCGCATTAAGTGAATCTGGTATGCCAGCGGCTATGATTGCAATTACAGAGCAACTGCCACTATCTAATATTATTGGACCTGCATTTCTTTTATTAACAATTTTATTTGTAGTGACAACAGGAGATTCAATGGCTTATTCGATTTCAATGGCAGTGACTGGAGATGGAGATCCTAGAATTAGTTTGCGAGTTTTTTGGTCGCTTATTATGGGCGCAGTTGCGGCGATTCTTTTATATATGGGTGAGGGAAGTATTAACGCCTTACAATCCTTCATTGTAGTGACGGCTGTTCCGGTATCTATTCTGTTATTCCCAATGCTATGGCTAGCGCCTAAAGTTGCAGGGGAATTAGCGTTAAAACAAGGTATTGTAAAAGAAGAAGATAAAACTAGCTTCTTGTTCCAAAAAGCTAGTAAATCAAAATAAATAATTGTATTTATATAAGAAGAGGAAGCATTTCATTTGAGATGCTTCCTCTTTGCTATTTATCCAAATACTTTTCCTGAGGGGACAGTATTTGGATAAACATTTCGTACAGTTTCAATCTATTCTAATACTTTATCTTTCGTCTCTGGGACACATAATAGCATTGTAACTAAACCGATTGGATAGATAATGAAGATGAGAGATAATGCTCCCATTAAATTACCACCTGCAGCAAGTAAGCCGATAATAACAGGTCCAAATCCAGCTAACCCACGTCCTGTACCGAAAATAAAGTTCTCTGCTGTCGAGCGAGCTTCAGCAGGATAGTTTTCAGCTAAAACTGCTCCGAATCCCCCCATCATGCCATTGGCAAAGAATCCAAGCAGTGCACTTCCCCATAACAATGATGTTGAGTCTGTGAATAAGAAGAAGTAAATGAGACAGTATATAGTACCACCGACGTAATAGATTGTAAAAGTTTTACGGCGGCCAATTTTATCGGCTAGAATACCAAAAGTTGCAATTCCAATTAGCATGCCGATTGTAGAGATGAACATCCAACCGCTCGCTTTTGCTAACGTGTAATTATATTTATTTGCTAAAATAGTTGGCATCCAAGTGAAAATTCCATAATATCCGAAGTTCTGGATAAATGACATAATAATAAGACCAATGGTTGTTATCGTTACTTTTTTATTGGCAAATAACTTTCGAAGTGGGAACTTTTTTATTTGCTTTAGTTGTTCTGCTTCAGTGGTTGTTAAATTACCTTCAGCTTCTTTTTGTAACAATTCTTTTTTGTATCGTTGTTTTTGTTCCCATATTTTCGGTTCACTTAAACTTTTGCGGACGTAAACAGCTAATAGAGCGGGAATGAGTCCAAATAAGAAAACAGCTCTCCATCCAAAATGCGGGACGATAAATGCCGGAAGGAGTGAAGCGACTAGTACGCCAAATTGCCATCCAAGTGCAACAACGGATGTCGCCTTAGCGCGCATTTCTTTAGACCATGTTTCAGTTACGATGGCCATTCCAATTCCGAATTCACCACCAACCCCCATTCCAACTAAAAAGCGAAGAATTAATAATTGCCAATAATCTGTTGCAAAATAAATAAGTGCTGTTGCTAGTGAGAATAGTAAGATTGTGAAGGCCATCGTACGGATACGCCCAAATAAATCAGCAATAAATCCAAATAAATAAGACCCGGTTAGCATTCCTATTGTGGTAGCTAATGTTAAGTTTCCACCTTCAACAGGGCTTAAATGAAATTCTTTTAAAATGTAGACGAGTACGAAAGATAAGAGCAACATATCTAAACCTTCTGCTGCATATCCTAGCGCAGAACCAAACAATGTTTTATATCTTTTCTCCTTCGTTTCCTCTGTTGTTGATTGTACATCAGTAGTGACGTTCATCATTACTCCTCCTTATTTTCTTCTACAGTCGCTATGGAAGAATAACAAAAGGCCTTCTCACCTGATATGATGAGAAGGCCAAAAAATCATACGTATCCCTAAAAAAGACCATACGTATAGTATATTCCGACTTCCTTCTCAACCTCACGGGGTTGGGTTAAAGGACTGTATTATATTACTTTATTTTTAGCACTCTTCTGTTAGATTGTCAAATAAAGAGGGGATAGTTATGTGTAAAATATTTCAAAAGATATTGCATTCTTCTTGACGCCCACTTCATTATTTTCCCATAATAAAACTAACTAATATAAAAAGGAATGAATCACAGATGCTAAATTTAGTACTTATGATGATTGAACGTGTCGGACTTATTGTTATTTTAGGATTTTTACTTTCTCATATTAAAACGTTCAGGCGCCTTCTTCATAGACAAGATGGGTATGTAGATAAGCTTAAGCTTATTTGTATTTTTTCAGTGTTTACAATTGTCAGCAATTACACAGGAATTGAAATTGCCGGGAATACAATTATGAAAGAAAATTGGCTACAAGGTGTTTCGTCATCTAGTACAATTGCGAATACACGTATTATGGGTGTTGGAATTAGTGGATTGCTTGGTGGTCCTATCGTCGGTATTGGAGTGGGATCGATTGCGGGTATTCACCGTTATATGCTTGGCGGGACGACAGCGCTCAGTTGTGCAATCTCATCAATTTTAGCAGGTGTTATAACGGGGTATATTGGATACATTTTCAAAAAATATAATCGTGTAATTACGCCTAAATTTTCTGCGATTTTAAGTGTTTTTATCGTTACTTTAGAAATGCTTATGATTCTATTAATTATAGAAGATGGACTTAGTGTTGTAAAAACAATTGCGCTACCGATGATTCTTGTAAATAGTTTTGGCAGTTTCATTTTACTTTCAATGATACTAGCTATTTTACGACAAGAAGAAAACGCAAAAGCTTTGCAAACGCATAAAGTATTACGAATTGCTGATAAGACGTTACCATATTTCCGCCAAGGGTTAACAGAAGAGTCTTGTAAACATGTGGCACAAATTATTCACCGCTTTACGGGAACAGATGCGGTATCCTTAACAGATACAGAGGAAATCTTAGCTCACGTTGGATTAGCATCAGATCATCATATTCCTTCACACAGTTTAATAACAGGTTTATCAAAAGAAGTATTAAAAACAGGGAAAATAATGAAGGCAAAATCACGTGACATTATTAATTGTCAACATGAAGGGTGTCCATTACAAGCGGCAGTTGTTATTCCATTAACTTCACATGGAAATACGATAGGAACATTAAAACTTTATTTTAAAAACCCTAATCAATTAAGTCGTGTTGAAGAAGAGTTAGCGGAAGGGCTAGCGAAAATATTCTCCACACAGCTTGAGTTAGGTGAAGCTGAGTTACAAAGTAAGTTATTGCAAGATGCCGAAATAAAAGCGTTGCAAGCACAAATCAATCCGCATTTTTTATTTAATGCAATTAATACAGTATCAGCTTTATGCCGAACAGATGTAGAGAAAGCGAGAAAATTATTATTGCAGCTTAGCGTTTATTTTCGTTGTAATTTGCAAGGGGCACGACAATTACTTATTCCATTAGAACAAGAGTTGAATCATGTACATGCATATTTATCGTTAGAGCAAGCGAGGTTTCCGAATAAGTATGAAGTGAAGATGTACATTGAAGAGGCACTAAAGGTGACTTTAGTTCCACCATTTGTGCTTCAGCTATTAGTTGAAAATGCATTGCGCCATGCTTTTCCGAAAAAGCAGCCAGTGTGCCAAGTCGAGGTACATGTGTTTGAAAAAGAAGGGATGGTTCACTTTGAAGTAAAGGATAATGGACAAGGGATTGAGAGTGAACGTCTAGAGCAATTAGGAAAAATGGTAGTTCCATCAAAGAAAGGGACGGGAACAGCCTTATATAATATTAATGAACGACTTATCGGGTTATTTGGGAAAGAGACAATGCTTCAAATTGAAAGTGAATTAGAGCAAGGGACAAAGATCCTCTTTGTGATTCCGAAAAAAGTAGAGGAGGAAAAACGGAGTGTTAAAAGTATTAGTAGTTGATGATGAAATGTTAGCACGGGATGAATTGAAATATTTATTAGAGAAAACAAAAGAAGTAGAGATAATTGGTGAGGCGGATTGTGTAGAGGATGCATTAGAAGAATTAATGAAAAACAAACCAGATATTGTTTTTCTAGATATTCAGTTATCTGATGATAATGGATTTGAAATCGCAAATATATTAAAGAAAATGAAAAATCCACCTTCAATTGTGTTTGCTACTGCCTATGATCAATATGCATTGCAAGCATTTGAAGTAGATGCGTTAGACTACATTTTAAAGCCATTTGATGAAGAACGTATCGTACAGACATTAAAGAAATATAAAAAACAAAAGCAAATAAAGTTAGAAACAAAGCAAGATGTAAAGAGTGTAGATGTAACGGCCGAGATGCATAAATTAGCATTACCAATTGAGGAATCAATTGTACTTGTTAACATTGAAGATATTATTTATGTAGGGCTTGTAGATGGGAAAGTAACTGTAAAAACAATGAAAGAAACATATGTAACACATGATACGCTTGTCATTTTGGAAAAGAAATTACCACAAACAATTTTTATGCGTGTTCATCGTAGTTTCGTTGCTAATATTAATCATATTTCTGAGATACAGCCGTGGTTTAATTCGACTTATAACTTAATTATGAAAGAGGGATCCAAAGTCCCGGTTAGCCGTACATATGCAAAAGAACTTAAAAAGCTGCTTCGTATTTAAAAAGCTGCTTCGTATTTAAGAAGCAGCTTTTTGTATTTCGTCTGCCTATTTTTGTAACTAATTTTGTATATTTGACGTTCCGTTATGTAAACGCTTACAGTTTTATTTTTATCTTATACAATAAAGGTACCAAATCGAAAGAGGTGGCCAAAATGAGTACGAAAAAAGTATATAGTTTCTTATCACAAGCATTCATATTTTCAGCTATTATGTTAGTTTCTAATATTATTGCAACGCATTTACCAATTCCGATGCCTTCATCGGTGATCGGATTAGTTATTTTATTTAGCCTATTATGTTTAAAAGTTATTAAATTGGAACAAGTTGAATCATTCGGAACGGCTTTAACAGGTATTATCGGATTCCTTTTCGTTCCATCAGGTATTTCGGTTATTAATTCTCTCGGTGTAATGGGACAATATTTTGTACAAATTTTAACTGTAATTGTTGTCGCAACAATTATTTTACTCGCTGTAACAGGATTATTTGCACAATTTATTTTAGGAAAAGACGATAAAGAAATAGAAGATACGAAAGAATTGAAAGTAGTAAATAAAGGACGCAAGCACGGAAAAGTTGCGTAACCAATTTAGTATATATTGTTAGGAGGGAATGAACATGGCAAGCACAATGACTCCATATTTCGGAATCGTCGTTTCATTAATCGCATACGGAATCGGAACATTATTATTTAAGCATTCAAAAGGATTCTTCTTATTCACACCATTATTCGTAGCGATGGTATTAGGGATTGTATTTTTAAAGGTAGGTAACTTTACCTTTGAGGAATATAATACGGGCGGGAAGATGATTAGTTTCTTCTTAGAGCCAGCAACAATCGCCTTTGCAATTCCATTATATAAACAAGTTGATAAGTTAAAAAAATATTGGTGGCAAATTTTATCGGCTATCGTGGTTGGATCTATTTGTTCAGTGGTTGTGGTGTTCATTGTCGCAAAAGCAATTGGTTTAAATACAGCTGTAATGAACTCAATGCTACCACAGGCAGCGACAACAGCAATTGCATTACCAATATCCGAAAGTATCGGTGGTATTCCAGCAATTACATCATTTGCAGTTATTTTTAATGCTGTTATCGTATACGCATTAGGTGCGTTATTCTTAAAAACATTTAGAGTGAAACACCCGATTGCTAAAGGTTTAGCGCTTGGAACAGCAGGACATGCGTTAGGGGTTGCAGTAGGTATCGAAATGGGTGAAGTAGAAGCAGCTATGGCCAGTATCGCTGTGACAGTGGTTGGTGTCGTAACGGTGGTGGTTATTCCAATGTTCATGCCGTTTATTGGATGATAAAACTTACTAAAAAAAATATAAAAGCAAGTTATTTGTAGGACGGATTTCTACTGATAGCTTGCTTTTTATGTTACAGTAGTGGTAAGACCTATTGAAGGATAAAAGTTTCCTTAAATCTTCATTAATACTACGTATAATGCGTTCTGAAATAGGTCATTGTATTGTAAAATAAGAAGTAACATAATATATAGCACAATTAACGGGTGGTTAGGGTTGAATATAAATTGCTCGCAATGGCTTTAATATTAAAGGATAATTATAAGTAGAGAATAGAGAGAGATCTACTTGTTAACGTTTTACTTTATAGGACAGGAGAGAGTACTCGTCGATTATGCAAATAAAAAACCTGTTTCAAAGCAAAGGATTTCAGAGGTTAATCGTATTAGTATTACTTGCTCTCATATTGTATGGGATGCAAAGTATGTTAAATTTAATTTTAATTACGTTTATGTTGACGTATTTAATGGATCGATTCCAAAAGTTTATTTCTCGTAAATTAGATCATTTCATGCCAATTAATCGAAAAATTATTATAGCGCTTTTATATGTAATGTTAGTGGCAGGAATTGCCATTACGCTATTTAAATATTTACCGGTATTAACAATACAAATTTCACAATTGATTTATCAATTTAATGTATTTTTAAGAAATCCACCTGATAGTGAATTAATTAAGTATGCAGTTAATGCTGTTAATCATATGGAGCTTTCTAAATATGTGGGGCAAGGCGTAGACATTTTGTATAAATCTATTACGAATGTTGGGAAATTTGGCCTTCAAGTTTTACTTTCTGTAATTTTAAGCTTATTTTTCTTACTTGAAAAAGCACGTATCGTTGCTTTTACTTCAAAATTTAAAGAAAGCCGACTTGCAATTTTCTATAACGAAATAGAGTATTTCGGAAAGAAATTTGCACGTTCATTTGGAAAAGTAATCGAAGCACAATTTTTAATTGCAATTGTTAACTGTGTTTTATCTGTTATTGCATTATGGATATTAGGATTCCCGCAATTACTAGGTTTAGCGTTAATGATTTTCTTGCTTGGTTTAATTCCAGTGGCGGGTGTTATTATCTCGTTATTCCCACTCTGTATGATTGCTTACAATATTGGCGGTATTATGTATGTCGTTTATATTGTAGTTATCGTAACAGTAATTCATGCACTTGAGAGTTATGTATTAAATCCGAAGTTTATGTCTCAAAAAACAAACTTACCAATCTTCTACACATTTATGATATTAATTTTCTCTGAGCATTTCTTAGGTGTGTGGGGACTTATTATCGGTATTCCAATCTTTATTTTCTTATTAGATGTCTTAGATGTGACAAGTGATGAAATGGAGAAGGACGTTGGAAAAAAATAAAGTGAAGTAAAGAAAAAGCATCGATGTTCGATGCTTTTTCTTTTATAACATGACGTTCCTTATGCCATACTGTAAGGAGAAGATAGAATAGGGGTGAAATAATGGCTGTAAATGAAAAGATAGAGTTAGCTACGTTTGCCGGAGGGTGTTTCTGGTGTATGGTTTCGCCATTTGAAGAGATGGAAGGGATTATACAGGTTGTTTCAGGCTATACAGGTGGCCATAAAGAGGATCCAACGTATAAAGAAGTGTGCTCGGAAACAACTGGGCATTATGAAGCAGTACAAATTACATTTGATGCAAATAAAATGCCGTATGAAGAGTTGTTAAATATATATTGGAGACAAATTGACCCGACTGATATAGGGGGACAATTCCACGACCGTGGACAGTCTTATGAAACGGTGATTTTTTATCATAATGAAGAACAACATAAAAAGGCAGAGGCTTCAAAAGAAGAGCTCGAGAAAAGTGGGAATTTTTCGAAGCCAATTGCGACAAAAATATTGCCAGCTGCTACGTTTTATCCAGCTGAAGAATATCACCAAGGATATTATAAGAAGAATACATTTCGCTATGAGTTATATCGTAAAGGCTCAGGTCGAGATGCTTTTATTAAACAACATTGGCCAAAGAATAATGCTCATTTAAAAGAAAGATTAAACGAGATGCAGTTTTATGTAACACAGGAAAATGGGACAGAACCGCCTTTTCAAAATGAGTATTGGAATCATAAAGAAGAAGGGCTTTATGTAGATATTGTTTCGGGGGAACCATTATTTACTTCTTTCGATAAGTTCGATAGCGGCTGTGGATGGCCGAGTTTTACGAAACCAGTTATGTCAGCTAGTGTGAAAGAAAAAATGGATGTTAGCCATAATATGACGCGTACGGAAGTGAGAAGTAAAGAAGGAGATTCACATCTTGGGCATGTATTTCCAGACGGCCCAGGACAAAACGGCCTTCGTTATTGTATTAATTCGGCAGCGCTACGCTTTATTCAAAAAGAAGATTTAGAAAAAGAAGGATATGGTGATTTCCTAATCTTGTTTGGGAATAAAAAATAACCTCGCAGTCAGCGAGGTTATTTTTTTATTTTACTTTTTTCTTTTTAAATTTGCTTAATGCTTCATAAACGATTGGAACAATAAGAAGTGTTAATAACGTTGAACTTGTTAATCCACCAATTACTGTTACGCCAAGTCCTTTAGAAATTAAGCCGCTACCTTCAAATCCTAATGCAAGCGGGATAAGAGCCCCGATTGTTGCAATTGCAGTCATTAAGATAGGACGCAGGCGTGTTGTACCAGCTTCTAATAATGCTTCACGTGTTGATAGGCCGTCATTTTCTTTATGAATAACACGGTCAATGAGCACGATTGCGTTCGTTACAACGATACCAATTAGCATAAGAGCCCCAATCATCGCAGATACGCTTAACGTTTCGCCAGAGATTAATAAGGCAACGAGTGCACCAATGATTGTGAATGGTAGCGAGAATAAAATTGCGAATGGTGCAAGGGCACCGCCAAATGTAACAACAAGAACGAAGTATACAATGGCAATCGCAGCTAACATCGCTAAGCCAAGTTGTTTGAATGATTCTTGAATATCTTGTGTAACACCACCCATAGAAACATCTATACCAGAAGGAAGATCCATTTTATCTACTTCTTTTTGAACAGCGGCAGATGCTTTTGAAACGTCATCAGATGTTAGTTTTGCACTAACTTCCGCATAAACACGGCCATCACGATGTGTTACTGTGTTAGAAGTTTCACCTTCTTTTACAGTCATAACATCTTTAACAGCAACTTCATTACCAAGTGGTGTTGTAATTTTACGATTTGTTAAGTCATCGATCGTTTCATAGTTTTGTTTTTCAGTTTCTACATATACATTTATATCTTTATTATCTTTTTTAATTGTTGTAAGAACAGGGCGATCATGTTGATTAGAAAGTCCCATTCCAATTTGAGCAGCAGTTAGCCCCATTTTACTTAACTTTTCTTGATCAGCGACTAAAGTATATTCTGCATATGTTTTTGCAACACTAGAGTCTATGTCTTTTAAATCTTTATTTTTCTTCATGATATTTTGAATGTCTTTCACGACAGGCTTAATTTCTTCAGAGCTATCTCCATAAACGTATAGCTTAATTTCGTTACTACCGCCACCTGCTCCGAAATCTTGGTTTTTCCATTCACCTTTTCCAGACATCTTTTGTAAATCTTTAACGACTTGTTCTTTCTCTTTTTCAAAGTTTTTCGTATCGTTATCATATTGAACGAAGAACATCGCTTGATTTGTTTGACCAGGGCTCATTGGGTTTTCGCCGCCTAATGAGAATTGAATCGTTTTGACGTCTTTTTTATCTTGGAAATGCTTTTCAGCTTTCGTTGCAATTTTTTCAACGTCGTCTAACGTTTGACCTGGCTCAGGTTTGTACGTTGCGATAATCATTTTTTCTTCTTCAGATGGTAAGAAGCTGACACCGATGATTGGTACAAGTGCAAGGCTGCCTACTAATAGGAGGACTGTGATACTTGATGTAATAATTTTATGGTTTAACGCCCATTCAAGTATACGTTTATAGCCGTTTGCTAATTTGCTTGGTTTTTCCTCATGATGTACTTCTTTTTCTCTCATGCTTTCCTTCTTAAATAAGGAATGTGCTAGCATCGGCACAATTGTAACTGCCACAAGTAAGGAAGCAAGTAGGGCAAAAACAATTGTTAAAGCAAATGGTAAGAACATTTCACCAATCATACCCTTTACAAGCCCAAGAGGTAAGAATACAGCGATTGTTACAATTGTAGAAGACATAATCGGGATAAACATTTCTTTCGTAGCTTCACGAATTAAATCTTTCCCACGTAATTTCTCTTCTGATAAAGACATACGTCGGTAAATATTTTCAATAACAACAATTGAGTCATCAACAACGCGTCCAATAGCAACTGTCATTGCTCCAAGTGTCATAATGTTAAGGGTAATATCCATTTGTTTTATTACTAAAACTGCAATTAATAAAGAAAGTGGTATAGAAACGACAGAGATTAGTGTTGTTCGAATGTTTCGCAGGAACAACATAATAATAACAATCGCAAAGATAGCACCGAAAATAGCTTTGCTAAGCATTGTTTCGACTGATTTTTCAATAGGCGCACCTTGATCGAATGTTGAAATAATCTCTAAGTCTTTATATTTTTTCTCAAGGTCTTTTACTTTATCTTTAACTGCATTTACAACATCAACTGTATTCGCATCAGCAGCCTTCACAATTTGAATACCGATTGCTTCTTTTCCATTCGTTCGAGAAATGGATTCCGCTTTTCCAACTTCTTTAATATCAGCAATCTCTTCTAATGTAACCGTTGGTATGCCATTCATAGCGGCCGGATTCATCTGTGGTGCTTGTGTTCCAGCACCAGCGTTTTGGCTACCTTGACCATTCGGTGATGAAGGGATAGCTGGAATTTTTAATTCTTTTAATGCTTTAATTGTTGTAATGTTACCATCGACAACAACTGATTTTTCCGTATCTTTAAATGTATATAAGCCAAGTGGTAACGATACGTCCGAACCTTTAACCATATTTTTTACAGTATCTTCACTTAAACCTAATTCTTTCATCTTATCTTTTTTGAAGACAAGCTGTACTTCGTCTACTTGTTGACCTGCGATTTGAACAGATGCGACACCATCAAGTCCTTTTAATCCAGGAACAACATTTTTTTCTACATTTTCTGTTAAGGCAGCTAAAGATTCATTTTTACTCGCTACGCTTAATGAAATAACAGGAAAGGCATTAAAGTTTACTCGTGAGACTTTCGGGTCTTTCACACCTTCTGGCAGTTTCACGTTTGCGAGCGATTCTTTAATTTCCGTTTCGGCTTTTTCCATATTTTTATCAAAATCATATTCTACCTGAATAGAAGATGCGTTTTGATAAGATGATGAACTAACAACGTTTACACCGCTTAAATTTTGGAGTTGCTCTTCCATTGGTTTTGAAATTTTATCAGCTACTTCTTCTGGTGTAGCACCAGGATAAACCGTGGTTACTGTTACAATCGGTGTTGTAATATCAGGAATTGTTTCCAGCTTCATATTGAGTCCAGAATAAATACCCGCAATAGTAACAATAATGGTTAGTAGCCAAACTGCGAACTTATTTTTTAACGTGAAATTGATGATTTTGTTCATGTTTGCGCTCCCTTTTTATTATATTGACCAATCGGTCAGTCTAATACATAATATAACTGACCGATTGGTCAGTCGTCAATGAAAAGAGATGGTATAATAAAATCAAACTGTAAGTAGTCGGTTTCCTATTCTTTTTCTGATCATTGGCTTTTACTAACCGGATTTTATAGATGGAAAGGCTTCTATATAAACCATTTACTCCATTAAATTTTAGATGGGGAGTTTTATTTTCAGTTAATGTGGAATAAAATCAAGTTTGAATTTACATAAGATGCGAGATTAAATTTAGGAGAGAGAATATGAAAGAAAAAGAGCGCTTAATTATAGAGATGGCTATGAGGTTATTTGCAACTAAGGGTGTAAATGCAACGTCAGTACAAGAAATCGTAACCGCATGTGGTATATCAAAAGGAGCTTTTTATTTATATTTCAAATCAAAAGACGAGTTATTATTGGCCACACTTCGATATTATTATGACAAGATTCAGAAGAAAATGCTGGATATTGAAAAAGAATCTTTATTACCACGTGAAAAATTTGAAAAACAATTATATTGTCAGTTTACTGATGTGCAAAAACATAAAGAATTTATTATTATGCATGCAAGAGAAAATGCAATTCCGTTTAATAAAGAAGTAGAAGAGTTTATGATGAGGATGAAATTAGAGTCTCATGCATTTTATCGGAATAGCTTACTGTTCATTTATGGTGAAAAGGTTATTCCATACTTGTTAGATCTAGTAATTATGGTGGAAGGGATATGCCGTGGGTATTTAGAATTAATTATTTTAAATGCACCAGAAATTGATTTGTCCTATGTCTCAGCTTTTATTTTAAAAAGGATAGACAATTTAGTAGAGGGGCTTCTAGAATCTTCGGAGGAACCTGTCCTACATGAAGAGAGACTAGGAGAATTTCTTTGTAGTTCCGAGCTTATTAAGGAACAGGTGAAGGAACATTTTCTAAGTGAAATTATTGTATTTAAACGAACATTAGCTGATCAATTAGAAAATGATGAGTTACTTGTAACTTTAGATGTTTTAGAAGCAGAAATGAGATTGCAAAATCCAAGAATTCCAGTCATTAGAGGTATGCTTGCTAATTTAGCGGTATATCCTAGTTTAAATGAGTTTCGATTGAGGCTTACGGCATACTATAATATAAAAAATCCTTGCATATAGAACGCAAGGATTTTCTATTATAATTAAGAATTATTTTGTGACCATTCTTCAACATTCCAAGTTTTTGTAATCCAGCCTTCATAAAATTCTGGTTCGTGACATACAAGAAGGATTGTCCCTTTATATGCCTTCAGAGCTTTTTGAAGTTCTTCCTTTGCTGTAACATCAAGATGGTTTGTTGGCTCATCAAATAGGATCCAGTTACTTTCTTCACCCATTAACTTACATAAACGAACTTTTGCTTGTTCGCCACCACTTAATTGATTTAGCGGGCGAGAGATATGCTCATTTTTTAATCCGCATTTCGCTAACATTGCACGAACTTGATGTTGGTCCATGCTAGGGAATGTGTTCCAAACGTCATCAATTGGTGTTATATTATCAGCTTTTACTTCTTGCTCGAAGTATGCAGGCTCTAAGAAGTCACCAAGACTTGTTTTACCGCTTAAAGGTTTAATTTTTCCTAAAATCGTTTTTAGTAATGTTGATTTACCAACACCATTACAACCAACGATGGCAATTTTTTCACCGCGTTCAATTGTCATTGTTAGTTTTGGTAATAACGGATGTGTATATCCGATTTCTACATCTTCACCTTCAAAGACGAAACGGCTACTTGCACGACACTCTTTAAATGAGAACTCTGGCTTAATTGCTGTTTCAGGACGATCAATACGCTCCATGCGATCAAGTTGTTTTTGACGACTTTTTGCACGACCTGTCGTTGAATAACGAGCTTTGTTCTTTGCAATAAAGTCTTCCTGCTTTTTAATAAACTCTTTCTGTTTTTCATAAGCATTTATATGTTGATTTTTATTAATTTCGGCTAACTCTAGGAATTTTTCGTATGTCGCTGTATAGCGCGTCATTTTTGTAAATTCTAGATGGAAAATAACATCAACGCATTTGTTCATAAATTCCGTATCATGAGAAATTAATAAGAATGCATGTGGATATTCTTTTAAATAATTAGTTAACCAATGAATATGTTCAACGTCTAAATAGTTAGTAGGCTCATCGAGTAATAACACTTCTGGTTGCTCAAGTAATAGCTTTGCAAGTAATACTTTTGTACGTTGTCCACCACTTAGTGCTGAAACATCACGATCTAAACCGATTGCATCAATTCCAAGACCTCTTGCTGCCTCTTCGATTTTCATATCTAGTAAATAGAAACCACCTGCTTCGAGAGCATCTTGGATTTCTGCCATCTGCTCAAGAAGGTCCTCTAATTCTTCCGGTGTTGCCGTTCCCATTTTTTCTGCAACTTCATTTAAAGCTTTTTCTTTTTCAAATAAAGGTAAAAACGCGTCAGCTAATACATCACGAATTGTGCGACCAGGTGTTAAAATTGTATGCTGGTCTAAGTAACTGTAATTTGTACCAGGTGTCCATTCTACACGGCCTTCATCATGGATAAGTTGACCAGTAATAATATTCATAAATGTTGATTTACCAACACCGTTTGCACCGACTAATCCGACATGTTCTCCTGCTAGTAAACGCATGGATACATCTTTAAATAATGTGCGATCGCCAAATGTATGGCCTAGTTTTTCTACTGTTAATAAGCTCATAGTATCCTCCGTCCAACTTGAAATAGTACCTTGAATCATGATACTAAATTATTGAGTATAATGCTATCCTTTCAAAATGTATCTTTTTGTAAGAAACTAATTGTATTTTTTTGGGAAAAGGTTATAATGTTAATTGAACAGTGGTCAATTAAATTGTGAGGTATGAAAAATGTCGCCAAGAAGGGCAGTTAAACAAGAATTAACGAGAGAAATGATTATGAATGTAGCAAGAGACTTATTTATAAAATTAGGTTATCAGCATACTTCAATGCGTAAAATTGCAACAGAACTAGGATATAGCCATGGTGCCATCTATTATCATTTTAAAAATAAAGCAGAGCTTTTCTATGCGATGGTAGAGCAAGATTTTCAATTGCTAAATCAAAAATTAGATGAGATTAATGATCAAAATTTACCACAAGAGGAACAATTGAAAGCTGTTTTATTTGGTTTTATTGAATTTGGTTTGCAAAATCAAAGTCATTATGAAATCATGTTTTTAATTAGAGATGATGAGTTAAAAGAATGTTTAGCAGATGGCCCAAATGTTAGTTACGAAAAATTTGCTACTGTTGTATCTTCTTTGTGTAATGAGAAGGTAAATGTAATGACAATATGGTCTGTTTTTCTATCATTACATGGGTTTGTGGCACACTATTGTGGGAATGATCAAACATTTGAAGAAGTAAAAGGATTAGCTAAAGTACACGTGGAGTTTATTTCAAAATCACTTCTTATGTAAGTGATTTTCTTTTTAATATTAATTGAACAGCGGTTAATTAATTTAGGGGGGATATATAATGAAAAAAGCTTTAGTGCTAGGAGCATCTGGATCAATGGGGTATGCAATTGTAAAAGAATTATGTAGCAGAGGAATTCATGTAGTGGCCTTTGCGAGGAATAAAGAGAAATTAGAGATATTATTTTCTGGAGAAGAAAATGTGAAAGTTGTAGCGGGAGATGTATTTATACAGGAGGATATAATGGAAGCCGCGAAAGGCGTTGATATTATATTTCATGCTGTAAACATTCCATATTCAGATTGGGAGAAGAAGCAACCAAAATTATTAAAAAATATATTAGAAGTAGCAATGTATTACGACAGTAAGTTAGGGATAGTTGATAATATTTATGCGTATGGGAGGCAAGGGGAAGAACTTGTAGTGGAAGAAGTTAAAAAGGCACCACATACGAAGAAAGGGAAAATTCGGTTACAGCTAGAAATGATGGCAAAACAGGCTCGTGTACAAATGTTTATTGCACATTTTCCTGATTTTTATGGTCCAAATGCAGAAAGTACGCTTGTTCATCATACTTTAAAAGGTGTACTTGCAAATAAGTTATCAAGCTTTGTTGGAGATAAAAAGATTGCTCGTGAATATATTTTCACACCAGACGGTGCAAAAGCAATGGTTGAATTAGCTTTACGTGATGAGGCCTATGGACAAAATTGGAACATACCGGGTTATGGTGTCATTACAGGTGAAGAGATGATTCAACATATACAAGAATTAACGGGATATACAAAACCAGTAATGACAGTAAAAAAAGGTATGATAAATTTAATGGGACTATTTGATAAGCAGATGAAAGAATTTGTGGAAATGCTATATTTGACAGAAAATCCTGTTGTATTAAGCGGAGAGAAATATGAGAGGTATATTGGGAATATACCAAAAACTTCTTATTATAATGGGCTAAAAGAAACGATTATATCTATGCAACATAAAGGTGTGTAAATATTAGTATAAAAAAAGTTACTTCTGTAGGTAGAAGTAACTTTTTTATTATGCTTTTTGTTTGACTTCACTAACTTTCTTTTCAGCTACAATAAAATGTGGTCTACGTTTTGTTTCATAATAAATGCGACCGATGTATTCACCCATAACACCTAGGAAAATGAGTTGAATACCACCAATAAATAATATAGCGGAAATTAAAGTGAAGTATCCTGGGACTTCAACACCACCAACAATAATTTGAATAAATGTAGTAATTACGTATAAAATCCCTAAAATAGTTGTTAATAATCCAAGATATATAGATAGTCTTAATGGTTTATTATTGAATGAGATAACACCATCTATTCCGTAATTTAACAATTTAGAAAAAGTCCACTTACTTTCTCCATCAGAACGTAATACATTTTCATATCCAATAATTAGTTCATTAAATCCAATCCAGGAGAATAAACCTTTTGAGAAGCGATTGTATTCGCTTAAAGATAATAGAGAATCAACAGCTCTTCTACTTAAAAGTCTAAAATCTCCAATGCCGTCTACTAGTTCAATATCTACAAACTTATTCATCACTTTATAGTATAGACGAGAAACGAAAGAGCGAACGGGTGAATCACCTGTTCTTGTTCTTTTTGCAATAACTTGGTCGTAACCTTCGTTATATCCTTCTAACATTTCTTTTATTAGTGTAGGAGGATGTTGCAAATCGGCGTCCATAATAACAACTGCATCACCTGTAGCGTATTTTAAACCAGCTAACATAGCGGCTTCTTTGCCGAAATTCCGACTAAATGATATATAATGAACAGCTGCATCTGAATTTGCCAAATCACGTAGAATATTTAATGTATCATCTTTACTACCATCATTTACAAAAACAAATTCATAATCGGTAGTTAATTTATGAATTTCTAGAGAAGTCTCTGAATAAAAGGCTCGAAGCATCTTTTCTTCATTGTAGCATGGTACGACTATTGAAAGAGTCATTTTTGACCCTCCTTGTTTATAATGGTTAAAACGTTATTTAATATTTTTTATGAAGCTATCCGCTTTGGATAGCTTCATGATTTATTGAGTGCTCATTGCTGCTTTTTAAAAGGCAATTTTCGGCGTCCTTTTTGATTTGTAAAAACTAGTAAGGCTACACAAATAATTAGTGAAATAATTGATATAATCATACCTAATTTAAAGTAAGGTGTAACATAAGTCATTTCGATTACATGTGCTCCTTTTGTAATTGGTACGCCAATAAAGGCAGAATTTGCTTTCATGAATTCTGTTTCTTTTCCATCAACTTTTATAGTCCAACCTTTACTATATGGAACAGATAAATATAGTAATCCATCTTTTTTTGAGTTGATTTCACCTTTTAAATAGTTGTTTTTATAATAAATATTTTGAAGTCTATTTTCAGTTAGTTTTTTTGTTTCTTTTTGTACACCTTCGTAATTTACGATATTTGCTTGTAAGTCTTCAAGTTCGTATTCACCTGGCGCATCAATAGAAATAGTTAGTTGGTCTGGGCGATCGTCTTTACCTAAATTATAAACAAATCTTTCTAAAGGATATGAGTATGCACCAGTGTCTTCACCTTTCCCCATATCTTTCCCGTTAACTACTGCATGGAATGAACCTTTATTTTTTATCTTTAATTCTACAATTAAATCTCCAGGAGTATTAGGATAATTTATAGGTACAATCATATTTCCATTGCCGTGGACAATGAGTTTATTATTCTCTTTTTCCATATTTTCTAGTTGTACTTTTTCCATATTGATAGATACCGCTTTTGAATTAAGGTTCTTTTTATCAAAATGAGTTAATGAAAAGTCTTTTCCATTATTAACGACTACAGCATGTAATAATAATTGGTCACGCTGAGCGAAGTTTAATTTAGAAAATTCTTCTTCACTTATACTAGAATCATATACATACCCTAACGGTAAAGCATAGTCATTTTTGTAAATATTATATGGTCCTACTTGTTTTAATAGTTTATATCCATATGGGATATTTTTTTGATCTGTATCAGCGCTTAGTACACGATATTTTACACCTAACATATTTTCAAGTAGTAGTCGACTATCAACTTGGAAGAACATCGAAGGAGTGTCGAACCCTTGGAATACGTTGTATTTATTTTTCATAAAGTCATGAACATAATAATTAATCAAGCTTTGGTACGTACTTGTACCATGATAACCTTGTAACATTGGTGTGTTATGGGCGCTACCTGGGTTAAGAATACGATAAAAGTCTTTATCATATTCTTGTATATAACGAATGGCAGCAATCTCATCTTTGTTATCATAGCCAGATACATGTAAAGCTTCTTTTGTAGCATTGCTTTGTCCGAAAGCGGTACTAAGTATATTATTAGCATACATGTAATTCATGGAAATTGTACTAACGAGTACGTTCACTACAACTAAAAATTGTATGAAAGGTTTAGAAAGATAACGCCATAAACATACTGTAATGAGAGAAAGAACGATAGTTCCGATTAAAATATTGTCAACTACCTGTAAAGGTTTATCACTTACATTTATATTTACTTTTCTATAAAATGCATAAATGAATAATCCTATTGATACTAATGAACTCATTATATAAGGTAATTTATGTTCTTTCTTATGAACAATCATCCAATCTAAGATGTATGCTATAGTTTGAGCAATTACAAATACAAATAAATAAAGCCATCTATATTGCATTGCTGAGAAACCATTAAATACAGAGTATGTATACGGAAGCATAAACAGAATGAACATGAAAAATGTAAAGAATACTTTATTTTTAACAAGTTTATCACGTATAAACATTCCAAATATGATTAGGAATAAAATTAAAGCTGGTAAAGCTAATTGATGATTTTCAGCATCATATACGAAGAAGATAGTTTCCATTAGATCTTTATAAAATGTATCTTCAAAGAATAAAGGTATATCAAATTTCTTCGTTAACCGATCCGCACTAAATACCGCATTGACTGATGGAATAAAGCAAACTGCAGCCAAGCCAAGTGATAGACCGTATAATAATCCAATTTTAATATAATAGGCTAGAAAAGAGACGATTGTTTTATTTTGCTGTGTGGCAAAGTATTGGAAAAATGCGTAAATGAAAATGAAAATACTTGTGATAAAAGCAAAATAAAAGTTCGATGCTAACATTAAAGTAGCAGCTACTAAGAAAAGTCCACGTTTCTTTTCTATAATATATTTATCAAGTCCCCATATTACTAATGGTAAAAATACGATGGCATCAGCCATGAAATCCCAAAGTAATGAATGGCGCATAAAAGTAATACATCCACCATACATAATAGCAGCAATAAAAGATGAGAAGATTGTTTTATTATGATAACGTAAAGAACCATACATGAATAACATAGCTAAAAAGTTTTTTAAAATACTCATGTATAATTTCATATCATAGATTTGTTCAATATTTAATTTAGGAAGTAACAGCGTAATCCAGAAGAACGGCGCTGTACTGTAATAATAACTAAACTCTCCAAATAAATCTCCACCTAATCCATAATCAAAAGACCAAAAAAGATTACCATCTTTAAAGGCATGTTGCAGGAGAAATGTAAAGAAACCAAATTGGCTTAATGCATCACCTGTACCAGAAAAGATTTGATTAGATGTTAAAAAGAAATAATGAAAAGCAAAAGCACACAATAATAATATCGGAATAATCATTATAGTTTTCTTTGAGAAAATCTTATTGTTCGGCTTTATGCTCATAAAAATTTATAATCCTCCTTCGAAAGTTGTTACATATAAAAACACACCAATTATGAAGGTGTGTTTTTTAGTTTTAGCATAAAAAATATATATTTTTGTTGTATCATATATATTTTACAAGCATTGAGTTTCATAGTTTACTTGTAATTTAGTATAAAGCATTCTCAGAAAGTAAGTCAATTTGACATGGAATATATAGCATTTTTAACCACTGAAAATTCGAGAATAATGAAGTGCAGTCTTCAGAATTTATGTTCTGTAAATGATGGTATATAAAAAGCCAAAAGCTTTTCCATTCTTAATAGGAAAAGCTTTTGGCTTTTAAGCGTTTTTACGAACTAATTTTTTATTTACAAATCCTAAAATCAACCCGCGTATTTGTGGATCAATTGCAAGGCCAATAATACCGTACAATATACCAGTAAGTGTTAGAGCTACCAGTGGTGGTAAGTTAATTAATACTGTGCGGTATAGGGCGTAACTGATTATAAATGCTAGTGTATTAAATACAATCCCTTTGAATAGTAATGTAAATCCTTTACGAACGAATAAAGTAAATCCGATTAATAAAGTAACCTCAGTAATGATAGCAGCGACCGCAGCTCCCATCATTCCAAATTGGCTGCCTAATACGATGTAACTTACGATAGCGACAGCTAATCCAATTCCCATCGTTGTCGCACGCTTCCACTGTTGACCAATAGTTGTTAAATTATCAGCAAGTGGATAGTTGATAGATTGTAAAATAACCATAAAGGCTAAAATTGCAAGAGCATCACCGGCTGGTGCATATTGTTCACCTAATAAAGTAACAATCCAAAAACTTGGATCGGCGATAAATGGGATGGAAATTCCCATTCCTAAGAAAGACATAAGTTTTAATTCGAACTGAGATAGTTTTCTATGTTCATCAATATTCTTTTCATTTCCAAAAGCAAATAACTTTGGATAAAAGGCTGCTGCAATTACGCCCGGTATTTGATAAAGTACAGCAGGTATTTTCGATGCAGCGCCAAAGAATCCAACTTGCTCATATGTTGAGACTTTTTCTAATATAATAGGCCCTAACTGTGGTAAGAGCATAATGATAATGCCATTGATTGTGAAAATGAGCAATTGATCTAAAATGCCTTTATCCCAGCCCTTATGAACTGTTGTATGGCGAATTACCATTATAAAGGCGATAAGTCCTGTTACAAGACTAGATATCCCGTACATGGCAGCAACCATCATAAGTGACCATTTAAAGGACATTCCTAGTAGAAGAGCAGCTGCGGCTGTTACACCTTGTATTACAGAAATAATCGCTGTAAATTGCATGCGTTCTGTTACTTGGAAGTAAGCCATCCCAACACCTTGTAAAGTGGCTCCAAACATTGTCGGCAGTACAACCCAATATACCATCGCACGTAAGTAAGCATCGGGATAGAAGAACTGAGCGAAAATAGCGAAGAGCACAGAAATTACGATAGCTAATACTAAACGAATACGTAAATAACTACTAATTAGTACGCTAATGTTAGCGTTGCTTCTCGTTCCTTCACGCATAAACGTATGTGTCAAACCTGCATCTGTAAAATAACAAATAACAGCGGAAACTGCTAATGCAGTTGTAAACATCCCATAATCCTTTGGTGAAACATATCTTGCAAAGAAAATCGTCGCAATAGCAAGTACAAATCGAACAGTAATATTTCCTACAAATAGGTAGGAGGCGTTTTTAAGGATTTTATTTGTTTTCATGGAACAAGACCTTTCTATTTTTCAGGACGCACTTCGTCCTATTTGTAAATTTGATTTGTTTATGGAAAGTATGTTTAAAAGCGTATTCTTTATTTAAGAAAATATAAACTTTATTCGTACAAACCAAAGCATCGCGTATAGCTTTTTGCTTCGTTTTCCATTTTTCGAATAAATTTTGCGACAATATTTATTTATATCGCCCTTGATTAATTGAACTTGTGATTTATCTAACTTAGAGCTTCCTTTAATGTATATACAAGCATTGTTAATGACTGTATATGGGAATAGATAAGTTTCAAGGATTTCAATAAGTTCTGTAGAATCATTCACGATTAAGTCTTTTGATTTATTATGAACCCAATCTTTCATTCGATTAAACACTTCTAATTCTTTTGCTGTTTTTAATTCATAATCTTTATACTTTGAAGAAAGATTTCCTTCTGATAAGATTCGATAATATGTTAAATATTCATCTACATAGCATACATTTGTAACGCTCATTAATTTAAATAGAAATTCTAAGTCTTCTCCCCAGCTACATCCTGGTGTGAAACGAATATTATGATCCATCACGATAGATCTTTTGAAAATCCAAGTGCTCGTCTGAGCAACAACTTGATGCGTTAAGAAAGCTTTTGTCATATCACCTTTAATAAAGTTTGTCGTGTGCTCAATTTTTTCACCAGTCTCTTCGTAAAAGTTCATATAGCCACAATAACAAGCGTTCATGTTGTTTTTATGCATGCTTTCAACTTGTTTTTCGATTTTTGTTGGATTCCATAAATCATCACTATCAAGAAAAGCAACATATTCTCCGCTAGCATTTTCAATTCCTGTATTACGAGCAACAGAAACACCTTGATTTTCTTGAGGGACGTATTTTATTTGTCCTGGGTACTTTTGTACAAGATTTTTTACGATAGAAGGTGATTGATCTTTGCTTCCATCATCTACAATTACAATTTCAATGTTTTTATATGTTTGATCTAGTATTGATTGCATCGTTTCTTCAATATATTTTTCCGTATTATACAGAGGTATGACAACGGAAACGAGTTGTTTTTGTTCCATCATAGAGTTTTTATCTCCTCAAATTTTTTATGTTTTGTACCATATATACAAGCCTTTTGAAAGGAAGAAGACTACAAGAACATCTGTATAAGTTTAACGCATATAAACTTTGTAAATCAACTTTCTATTGTGGTATCTCTTATAATTAGAAAGAAATAATTTGAAATGATAAAAGCTCCTGAATTTTTCAAGCAAAATTCAGGAGCTTTTATATATTAGTATTTAGTTAGGAAGTTATTCTTTATCTGTTATCTTTAATTTTTGTTTTAATAATGCATAATCTTGCGTTAATGTTACAAGTTGATGGTGTAATTTGGAGATTTTTCTCGTCAGGTCAAAAATTAAGATAAAACAGAATAATAGTCCGAATAAGAATAAAATGGACGGAGGATATTCTACTTTTAATAGTTTTCCAATCCAATTTATAATTTTATCCGTAGAACTTAAAATAGCCATTGCAACACAAACGAAAATCCATAAAATAGCATATTTTGTTTCTAAAGTCCCACGACGAATGGAATTAATAATTAAGAAGAATAGTAATAAAATAAAGATAAATGAAAAGGTAATTATATGCATTTATTATCAACCTTTCACGATTTTTTGCATCAATATAGCAAGACTTACCTTCACCATGTAATATGCAGATTTAAGGGGAGTGATGGAAGATTGTCCACCTTGCCGCTCTTGCATATTTACAGATATTTCATTAATGCGGAGTTTTTTCTTTTTTAAATGAATAAGGACTTCTGGCTCCGGATAATCTTTTGGATAATTGTGTGCAAAAATCTTAATTACTTCTCGATTGATAGCACGATACCCAGAAGTTGGATCCATAAATGTTTGTTTTGTTAGTACTTTCAATAGAGCGGTAAAATAAAAAATACCGATTCTTCGGGAAATACTACCTTTATATGCTGTTTTTTCTGTAAAACGTGAACCAAGCACCATATCGCATTGATCCTCGGCAATAGGCTGTATGATTTTGTATAAATCATCAGGATTATGTTGTCCATCAGCATCGAACTGAATCGCAATATCATATCCGTTCTCATAAGCGTATTTATATCCAGTTTGTACAGCTGAACCGATACCTAGATTATATGGTAAATTAACAAGATGAACAGGGAAATCTTTTACGATTTGAGCTGTTTTATCTTTTGATCCATCATTAATAACGCAAATGCTTAATGCTGTAAAATGCTGTTTTAGTTCTAATAATCTTGTTAATGTATCTGCAATTGCTTCTTCCTCGTTATACGCTGGAATAATAATTAACGTTTTTGGTATTGAAATTGGTACCTCAATAGACATTACCGCACCATCCCTTATATACTTAATCGTATTATGGTTATTTTTAAACGAACATTATTTAATATACCATTAATAGTATAACAAAATAAAGGAAAAGCTGATGGGTGATTTTAGGGAACAGGCATAGAATAAAAATGCTAAGGCTTAACACTTTATTATAATAAAAAATACATGCAAGGAAGAAAAAACCTGTGCATGTATAAGATAAAATCCTAATGTTACATATTCCAAGGCTTACTTAAAGTTAACACTTCAGCCATTTCTTTACTTTTTAAACGTCCTTTTTTTCTATTTTCGGCACGCTCTGAACCAGTTGTATGTAGCCAATGTTCTTCCTCTGTTTCAGGAATTACTTGTGGTACAGATGAAGGTTTTCCATCTTTTAATGCGACAAATGTAATGAAACACGTTGCGGCCATTCTACGCTCGCCTGCTAGTAGATCCTCTGCAATTACTTTTACGAAAACTTCCATTGAAGATTTTCCTGTATAACATACGAATGCTTCATAACAAACAGAATCTGCTTGGTGAATTGGAGTTAAAAAATCAACGGAATCGATAGATGCTGTTACGCAATGTTTGCGGCTGTGTCTCGCAGCTGCAATTGAAGCTATACTATCAATTTCTGCTAATAATTTCCCCCCGAAAAGTGTTTGGTGATTATTTAAATCGTTAGGAAAAACACGTGTTGTTTTAATTGCTTTTGATTCTCGCATGAATTTCTTTTCCATATATTCATCCCCTATTTTCTGTTTTCAATCAGAGTGACATGTGTAAGTGGAGTACCCATATTAGATATTTAATGAAGTAAAGTGTTCCAAAAGAGGATTATCCCACTATTTGCGGGCTAATAGTCAGTGGGGGATGAACAAAACCCCCGTGGATTAAAGTTTCACTTTATTGAAATTTCTGTATTTGTATTCATGTAACTGAAAGAAAATTTATCATATATAAAATGTAGTGTAAAAGAGGATTCGCTTACATTGCAAGTGAAAAAGTAATGACTATGTATTTGTCATAGAAATTCCCTATTAACCTTGTGCTTATTCATGATAGAATCATTTTGTTATGAATGGAAGTAGAGGTGCAATGGACATATGAATCATATAAGAACAAATTTTTCGTCTTTCTTCAGTAAAATAATGATTGGTGCGATGCTCGCATTTTTTGTCTATAGTTGTTGGTCGGCTTTTGAAACAAGTAAGCAATTTTTTGGAGGAAGTACAACAAGTATAACAATTGTATTAGTGATTTTTGTTATTCTTATTTTGTTAGTAGCATCAATTTTGCAATATCGTTTTACAGATAAACAATTTCTTGTTTTTCTTATGAGCATATCTACAGTTGTAAGACTTATCACAGTTCTATTTGTAGATGTTCCAATGATAGGTGATATGAAAGCTATGTATGAGTCTGCAAAGCAGATTGCAATTGGCAATAATATAGAAAATATAGTACAGTTACCTTTTATTATTTATGAATCAATCATCATTCGTATATTTGGTGATACGGTATTCGCTTTACAATTATTTAATATTTTATTTTGTACAGGAACTGCATTTTTCATTTATCGCATTGCGTCAATGGTCTTTGGAGAAGAGTGTGGTCGTATTGCATCAATGTTTTACGCTTTATATATTCCAAATATATTTATGAGTTCTGTATTAACGGCGGAATCACTCGCAATATTTTTATTTTATTGTGCTTGTTACATATTTTTATATAAGGGATTAGACCATCCTTATATGTGGGTAATTTCAGCCATTTTATTTGCGCTTAGCAATATGATTTTCCCAATGGGGTTATTTTTACCTATTTTTATAGTTGTATATGTGCTGTTAATTGAATTATTTCAATCAGCAACGAAACAAAAATTACTATTAAAAATGATGGGAATACTTATTCTGTTTTATAGTACTCATTTTGGTGTGAGCTATGGTATCAAGATGATGGGAATGTCACAGTATACGATTTCTAATCAGACTTATGTTCAATCTGTTTTAATTGGAAAAAGTCAAAATGAAGAAAAAACATCCAAAAATAAAAGTGTAAAAGAGCACATTGATCAAGAGTTAAAAGAAATGGAAGTAGAAAGATTTAAACTGTTAAAACCAGTTATTAACCAGCTTTCAGACGAGGGAATAAATTCTATTATTTTTAAATGTGAAAAGCTTATATATATAGTGGTGACATTATTTATGGCCATAGCTTTATTACATTTTCTAATTAAGAAACAGCAAAATGAAGGATATATGTTGTTTGTATTATTAATTACCGGATACGTGTCGTTAAGGCTCTTCCGAGTAGATATGGCATATTATAATATTATTATGCCAGCTTTGTTTATTTTACAAAGCTTTGGTGTTTATATGAGTTATTTTTATTGCCAAAAAATATTTTTCAGAAAATAAAAGAATCCATTTTGGATTCTTTTTTTGTAGATGGATGATAAGGATGAATGCAAAGCGGAGATGACGAATCTCCACTTTGTATCGATTTGTCTTATCGGTTTAGTTCTAGTTGTAAATTATCCGCTGTTAAGGCCATTGTTGAGGAATCGTCTTGAATACTCTTCATTACTTGTGAGATAGTCTCTAATTCATTTTCAATTTTTTTATTTTGTTCTTTAGAGTTAGACATATCTTTTACGATTTCTTGGAAATATTGATCTGTCGCATGCATACTATCTGTCCCTTCAGATACGAGAGAGCTTATTTGTTCCACGGAAGAAGAGACGTGTATAATTTGTTCATTAGTTTTTTCAACGAGTTTTGTAACGTTGGAAATTGATTCTTTCGTTTGCTCTGATAACTTTCGGATTTCTCCCGCTACGACTGAAAAACCTTTACCAAATTCGCCAGCACGTGCAGATTCAATAGCAGCATTTAATGCTAGTAAATTTGTTTGCTCGGCGATTGATTTTACAATATCAATGATTTCGTTAATTTTGTTAGAAATATCAAGAAGTTCATGAGTATCAGTAATGATAGTTTCCATATTCGTTTGGATGCTTTCCATTCGTTTGTTTTGCAGATTTAATTGTTCTTTTCCTTTATTGGCCTTTTCTTCTGATGTCGTAGCTAATGATGTACCTGTTTTTGCAATTCCTACGATACTTTCTGATTTAGATGTTAACTGTTGAATAGAAGAGCTTGTTTTTTCAGATACTGCCGCTAGTTCTGTTGCAATATGTGTAATCGTCATAGTTGTCAGTTCTTTTTCTTTTTCATGTTCTTTTTGGATTCTTTCATATTCGGATTCATAAGCTGCAATAACAAGTTCTTGTTCTAATGTGAATAATTTATTTATTACGTTTATAGAATAAGAAAAATCGTCTATCGTTGAAATTTTCGTTTGCAAAATCTTTATGACGGAGCGGAATAATTCTTGATAAGCAGCGGTATACCATTTTCTATGTAAACCAATTTGTACGTGCCTTTTTGCAATTCTAACACGTTGTTCAATAAAATCTTCATTCATATTCCCGCTGAACAATTCTTTAATATGTGTCTTTAAAGTTTGTTTTAATTTGGGAATAGAGCTGTAGCGTTCAATAACAGCAATTAAATTAGGTTGTTTTGTGATGTTGGTGTAGAATTTTTCTGTTATCCAATCTATTTCCTCATAAATAAATGGCTGTAATACTTTAACAATTTGTAAATCTTCCTTTGAAATATGTAGCATATCCATTTGAGTTTTTAGTTCAGAATTAGCAGGCACGTTAAATATGATTTGTTGGCCTTTGCTTAATTCAATTATACTGGTGTTTGTTTTATTTTTTTTAAAAACCCCAAGCATCATTCTTCCCCCTGTTTATAAAACGTTTTCATTTTTTTGTTCTAATGTAATTATATATTTTTATATACAATTACTCTATAGTATATGGAATTGCATATAAATTAAGAGAATTCTATGTAGAATTCTCTTAATGGCCTTTATTAATTTTTGCATGTGTTTTAAAGAAAACTGGGAAATGTACATTATATATTACGGTGACTACACGAATAACGAATGTTATTAATAAACAGACATAGAAAGCTAATATGTGTGCCCCCATTGCATGTGTAATTAAGAAACTAACTGCTCCTAGAATAGAAGCAATTGCATATATCTCTTTTCGGAATACATACGGGATATCTTGAGCGCAAATGTCACGTAAAATACCGCCCCCAATACCTGTAATAACTCCCATTGAAACGACTAAAAACGAGGCGTCAACGTGATGTGACATTGCTGCATTTGCACCAATGGCTGTAAATACCCCTAAACCAACAGCATCAGAAAGCATAATAACGACTTGAAGTTTATTAATGCGCTCGAAAAACATACATGTGAATAATGCTGATAGTACACTTACGAAAAAGTAAATGGGTTTTACAAATGCGACAGGAGGCAGGTTACCAATCATAATATCACGAATAATACCGCCGCCGAGCGCAGTAGCTACAGCTAAACAAAGGACACCAAATAAATCTAGATCTTTTTTTAAACCAACTAATGTACCAGAAATGGCAGCGGCGATAATGCCAAGAAACGTAAATATATCGATTAATAACATGGCTTTAATTCCTTCCTCTTAAAGATGTTCCAGAGAAAAAATATACACTAAAGTTTTGGAAATAACAATTACTTTTCGCTACATGTAGAAAAATGGATGAAATAGCTAAAGAAAGCGTTTGAAAATGCTTGATAAGTAGCAATAAAGTAAAGCGAAAAAGTGTGGAAAGATTAATAGTATAGTTTTTTGATGTAGCTTAGTTGGAGGGATGGTACAATAAGATAAGTCCGCTTTGTACATTTGTATAAAATGATAAAAAAATATTTCTGTACGGTCGAAAATAAGTGCATATGTGTTAGATAGTTTTTATAGGGATAGGGAAGGATAGCTAAAGGACAATGTTTTCGGTTACTAATAATGCTGGATTTGACTAGTTTCGGCATGAAAAATAGTTCTCAATTTAAATATGAGTTATGTTATAATTGCTAGGTGTGTTTAAACAGTAGAAAACTATGATTAAAAGATAATGTGAAGATTTTGTATGGAGGTCTTGGAATGTTAGCAAATCAAGCTAGGGTTAGATTTGAGCATTTTTTGCTCTTTTTTATTATTTTACAGCCTGTTTTAGATTTATTAACGTCTCTTAGCATCGTTTTATTAAAGTCAAATGCCACTGTTGGAATTTTGGTAAGATTTCTTATTATGGCTGTTGGTGGTATTTACATTTTAATTCAGGCAAAAGAGAAGGAAAATAGGAAGTTTTTAATTTACTTAATACTATTAGCAGTAGTTTTAGGGATAGGGTTTATTAATAATAAACTAGTTAAGAATCCTATTGTACTTGGTGAAGAAGTTAAGTTTGTTGCGAAGGCATTATATATATATATCATGCTAGGATCATACATTTTAGCTTTAAAATCATTGAAAAAGAAAGTAAATATTAGTGACAAAGTCAGAAATAGTATTGTGTATTCAACATTAATCATTAACGCTATTATGGTTATTTCTATTTCGACATCTACAGACTTTGGTAGTTATCAATGGATGAAAGTTGGTTCCCGAGGGTGGTTCTATGCAGGTAATGAACTAGGGTCAATCTTAGCTATTATTTTCCCTATTGTGGTACTATATTCTATTCAAAAAACAAAGAGCGTGAAACACGTTTTATATTGGATTCCATCGCTTCTAATGATTTACTCGTTAATTCAAGTCGGTACGAAAGTAGGGATGGGCTCAATTGGTGCTACGTTAGCAGCAGCAATCGGGATTATCGTACTACAATTATTATTTGATAGAAGAAATCCAAACAAAATGTCTCTTGTACTTAATGGATTAATTGCTATTGTCCTATTGGCTGGTGTTGTTGGAACGTTTAAAATGACGCCATTAGCACAAAATATGGGTATTCATAACAACTATTTATCAGAACAAAATGTAGCGCAGCAAGGTCAAAAAGAAAAAGAAATTAAAGAGAAAATTAAAAAAGAAGAAAAACAACATAAAGTTGAGAAACCAGAAGAAAAGGCGAAGGTAGAAGCTGAAGTTAAGAAAGAGCTTGAGAAAGAGCAAAAGAAAGAAAATCAAGAAAATCTTATTTTCAGTGGACGTCAAGTATATGAAGAGAGACATAAGCAGTTCTTTAAAGAAGCGCCAATGTCACAAAAATTATTTGGAATGGGTTACGCAGGTAACTTTAAGTATAATGAACAAAAAGAGCCAGATCCGAAGCTAATCGAAATGGACTTCCATGATTGGTTTTATGATTTCGGAATTATTGGTTTTGCGTTAATGATGATTCCATTTATTTATTACGGCGTAAGAATCCTACTAGCATTTGTTACAAGATTTAAGGAAATATTTAATGTGAAATATGGAATGATTACAGCAAGCTTAGTATTAGCATTAGGTATTGCATATATTGCAGGACATATTTTGACAGCACCAGGAGTAGGGATTTACTTTGTAGTGGTGTTAGCTTGTCTAATTGTAGATTTAGAAATTGAATGATAAAAATAAAAGCTAACTTTTGTTAGCTTTTATTTTTTAGTACAGTAAAATAAAGATAGATGGAAATGTAGCGAGGATTTAAAGGAGGAAAAAATATGAGGATATTGCATATGAATGCAGGGGCAGAAGATGGTGGAGGAAAAACACATATTATTTCACTGCTCGATCAGTTTCCGGATGGTGAAGTAGAATTAGCAGTATTTGAAGATGGAATTGTTGCGAAAGAAGCAAGAGAGCTAGGAATAAAAGTTCATGTGTTTTCACAAAAATCTCGCTATGATTTATCCATTTTAAAGAACATAAGTGAATTCATTAATAAAGAAAAATTTGATGTAGTTCATACACACGGTCCTAGGGCGAATTTCTTTGTTTCTCTAATGAAGAAGAAATTCGCGGCAAAATGGGTTACGACAATTCATAGTGATCCATTTCAAGACTTTACTAAACAAGGCTTAAAAGGCTGGATTTTTACTAAATTAAATTTGAAAGCTTTAAAAAATATAGATTTATTTTTTGTTGTAACGAATAGGTTGAAAAAAAGCTTAGCCGCATTAGGTATTTCAAATGAAAAGATGCATGTTATCTATAACGGGATTGAATATGATCAGGAAAAAGCAGATGGCTATAATAAAAAGGAAATGTTTAATATTGATGAAGATGTGTTTACGGCAATCCAAGTAGCGCGTTTGCATCCTGTTAAAGGACATGAAGTTTTATTCGATGCGTTACAACAAACAAAATTGGAGAAAATTAAAGTGTTATTAGTTGGTGACGGGCCGTTAGAAAGAGAACTAAAGGCGTTAGCTACTGAAAAAGGGATTAATGATAAAGTTGAATTTTTAGGGCATCGTCAAGATGTGAAACAATTATTTGCTTCATCACATGTCAATTTGTTAACTTCCCATAGTGAAGGATTTCCATTAGTTTTATTAGAAGCGGCAAATCAACGTGTACCATCAATTGTGACTAGAGCTGGAGAAATCGAACCGTTAATTGCAGATGAAACTTATGGGTGGATTGTACCAACTGGTGATGGAAAAGCATTGGCATCGGCATTAGAAGAGGCGTATGATAAGTGGAAAACTGGAGAGTTATCAGTAATGGGCAAGCATATTTATGAGCATGCTACTATGAACTTCTCACTTCAAAAATTATATGAAGATACGAAAGAAACATATAAGCAATTAATAGCAAAAAACCTTTAATGATAGAGAGGATAGTTAATTATGGCAGTACAAACGGTTGATATTCTAGGTGTTCCTTTCTCTACAATGACAATGGATGAAACGGTCCAATATTTAAAGGAACAACTAGAATTGGAGCAAACTCATACTTTTCAGGTAGTAACAGCAAATCCTGAAATTGTTATGTGTGCAAAAAAGGATGAAGAGTTCCATAAAACATTACTAAATACCGATTTAATTACACCTGATGGTATTGGGGTTGTAAAAGCAAGTGGTATGCTTGGTACACCTGTAAAAGAACGTGTAGCAGGTTTTGATTTAATGTGTAATTTATTTGCGAAGTTATCAGAAGAGAATAAACCAGTATCTGTTTTCTTATTAGGTGCAAAACCACATGTTGTACAAGCCGCGGCTGATCATTTAACGAAGACATATTCGGCTGCATCTATCGTGGGGATACAAGATGGATATTTTAAACAAGAAGAAGAAGAGAATATTGTTTCACGTATTCAAGAGGCAAAACCAGATCTATTACTTGTTGCACTTGGCTTTCCAAGACAAGAAAACTTTATCCAAAACAATAAGCATCGTTTAGAAACGAAAATGGCTGTTGGAGTAGGCGGTAGTTTAGATGTGTGGGCTGGAGAGGTAAAGCGTGCGCCAAAATGGATTCAATCTATTCATTTAGAGTGGTTTTACAGATTATGTAGTAATCCAACACGTTGGCGTCGTCAGTTAGTATTAGCTGAATTTTTAAAAGAAGTAATGCGTTCAAAAAAGTAGCGGAACATCGCTACTTTTTTTTATTTGTTTATTTTTGATAAACATTTTACTTTTTGGGAATGATGAAGGAGAATTTTTATAAGAAAGTATTTTACTTATGCAATACACACATGTAAAATGATGTGTAAAGACACCTGTGTAAGGAGGACTTCTTGTGAGCAAGGTAAAAGAAATTTCGAAGCGAAAGCTACTTGGTATAGCAGGGCTTGGCTGGCTATTTGATGCAATGGATGTTGGAATGCTTTCATTTGTAATCGTAGCACTCCAAAAAGATTGGGGATTAAGTACTCAAGAAATGGGTTGGATAGGTAGCGTTAATTCAATTGGTATGGCAGTAGGAGCGCTCCTTTTTGGGATACTATCAGATAAAATAGGACGGAAATCGGTCTTTATTATTACATTATTACTATTTTCTATCGGTAGTGGTTTAACTGCTTTAACGACGACATTCGCGATGTTCCTCGTTTTACGCTTTTTAATTGGTATGGGACTTGGCGGGGAACTTCCAGTTGCATCTACTCTTGTATCAGAAAGTGTTGAAGCGCACGAACGTGGAAAAATAGTTGTACTATTAGAAAGCTTTTGGGCTGGTGGTTGGTTAATCGCAGCTCTTATCTCATATTTTGTTATTCCTAAATACGGTTGGGAAGTTGCTATGGTATTAAGTGCAGTTCCAGCGTTATATGCTTTATATTTAAGATGGAATTTACCCGATTCTCCAAGATTCCAAAAGGTTGCAAAAAGGCCATCTGTTATTGAAAATATAAAATCGGTTTGGTCTGGAGAATATCGTAAAGCAACAATTATGTTATGGATTCTATGGTTTTGTGTGGTCTTTTCCTATTATGGAATGTTCCTTTGGTTACCTAGTGTAATGGTACTGAAAGGCTTTAGTTTAATAAAAAGTTTTCAGTACGTGCTCATTATGACTTTAGCTCAACTTCCAGGATATTTCACAGCTGCATGGTTTATTGAACGTCTTGGTCGTAAATTTGTATTGGTTACGTATTTAATTGGTACAGCATGTAGTGCTTATGTGTTCGGAATTGCGGATTCATTAACAGCATTAATAGTGGCGGGTATGTTACTATCCTTCTTTAATTTAGGTGCTTGGGGTGCATTATACGCTTATACACCGGAACAGTATCCAACAACTATTCGCGGTACAGGTGCAGGAATGGCAGCTGCATTTGGGCGTATTGGTGGTATTCTTGGACCACTATTAGTAGGGTATTTAGTTGCTTCACAAGCTTCACTATCGCTAATATTTACGATTTTCTGTGGATCAATTTTAATTGGGGCACTTGCTGTAGTTATACTTGGTCAAGAAACGAAACAGAGGGAATTAGTATAAAGAGAAACCTTAATCAGTGGTGTTTTGTCCATCAACCACTGATTATTAGCCCGCACCAATCGGGATAAAAGAAAAGGGGAACCAAAGTGGTTTCCTTTTTTCTGTTTTTTTAGATAAATAATGGTATAGTAAGAAAAAGGGAATGTTTCTTACTAAAGCGAATGTATACAACAAGACATATGGACAAAGGAATTAGGTGGCTGGATAAATGAAAATCTTACTTATCATGGAAGAAACAGAAGAGCGAAGAAAATTAGTTGAGAACTTTACTGAAAACATTCGAAATGTAGAATGTTTTGAAGCGAAAACTGGAACAGAATCTTTGCTAATAATGAAAAAACATACACCTGATTTTGTTTTTTTAAATTCGCAATTAATGGATGGTACTGGTTTTGAATATTCGAGTTTGTTACGAGAAGTGAATTGTTATACGAAATTTATTTTTATTGGTGAGGATATAGAAGAGGCAATTACAGCTTTTCGTTTCCAAGCGTTTTATTATTTATTACGACCATTTCGTGAAGAAGATTTACAATTCATTTTATATAAAATGGGAAAAGAACAAGGTGAGAAAGCAAAGAGTCATCTGCGTAAACTGCCGATAGAAGGCCATGAGGGGATTAGATATATTCTCCCGGAGGATATTGTATATATTAGTAAAAATAAGGAAAATAAAACCGTTTCAATTTATACAACGAATAATCAGTATATTTCAACATACACACTCCAGGAATTAGAAAATAAACTAAATGCATATGATTTTTTACGTGTACATAAAAGCTATTTAATTAATATGTCATATGTACAAGAACTTAAACCTTATTATAATGGCACGTATAATTTGCATTTAGACAGGTACGATGAGCAACCGATTCCAGTAAGCCGTAATTATGTAAAACGGCTTCGAAATAAAATTGAGCTATGACAAGTAATGAGAGAATTTTAACATAATAGCCTAGAAATCCTTCATGATAAGGAGGATTCAAATTAAATATTCAGAAAATTTAGTACAATCTCCTCTAAGAAGTAGTAATGGGGGGATTGTACGTGAAAACATTGAAATCAATTTTACTTTGGGGAGTTATTGCAGCAGTAGGAGCATCTGCTTTTGGTGTAATAGCTTTATCACAAGGTGAGACAATTAATGCTGTATGGCTATTAGTTGCGGCTGTATCAGTGTATGCGATTGCTTATCGCTTTTATAGTAGATTTATAGCAAGGAAAGTTTTTGGCCTAGATAATAATAGGCAAACGCCTGCTCATACGTTAAATGATGGGAAGGATTATGTTCCAACAAATAAATGGGTTTTATTCGGACATCACTTCGCTGCGATTGCAGGGGCAGGTCCTTTAGTAGGACCAATTTTGGCGGCGCAGATGGGATATTTACCTGGGACTATTTGGATTATTGTTGGGGTAGTTATTGCCGGAGCTGTACAAGATTTTGTGATTTTATTTGCTTCAATGAGACGTAATGGTAAATCATTAGGAGAAATGATTAAAGATGAAATTGGTCCTGTTACAGGATTAATTGCGATGATTGGTATTTTAGGTATTATGATAATTTTATTAGCAGTATTAGCTTTAGTAGTTGTGAAGGCACTTGTTGGAAGCCCATGGGGAATGTTTACAATCGCAGCAACAATTCCAATTGCCATTTTAATGGGAGTTTACATGCGTTACATTAGACCAGGGCGAGTAGGGGAAGGATCAGTAATCGGTATTGTTCTACTAGTCCTATCGCTTATTGGTGGACAGTATGTAGCAGAAAATCCAACACTTGCAAGTATGTTTACTTTTAGTGGTGAAACAATTGCTATTATGCTTATCGTATATGGATTCATTGCATCGGCATTACCAGTTTGGATGCTCCTTGCACCACGTGATTATTTAAGTACATTTTTAAAAATAGGAACGATACTTGGATTAGCAATTGGTATTTTAATTGTAGCTCCAGATTTGAAGATGCCGGCAGTATCTAAGTTTATTGATGGAACAGGCCCTGTCTTCTCCGGGAATTTATTTCCGTTCTTATTTATTACAATAGCTTGCGGTGCTGTCTCTGGATTCCACGCTCTCGTTTCATCAGGTACGACGCCGAAAATGATTGAGCAAGAAGGTCATGCACAGCCAATTGGTTATGGGGCAATGTTAATGGAATCATTTGTAGCAGCGATGGCTATGATTGCAGCTTGTGTATTAACACCAGGAACTTATTTTGCAATTAATAGTCCAGCAGCGCTGATCGGAACAGATGTATCACAAGCGGCTCAAGTTATTTCTTCGTGGGGATTTGCTATTACACCGAATGAATTAAAAGAACTTGCTGTTAACGTCGGAGAACAGACCATTTTATCACGTACAGGTGGCGCACCAACATTAGCAATTGGTATGGCACATATATTTTCACAAGTAATAGGTGGAACGGCGATGATGGCATTTTGGTACCATTTTGCCATTCTTTTTGAAGCACTATTTATTTTAACAACGATTGATGCTGGAACACGTGTAGGACGATTTATGATTCAAGATATTTTAGGGCATGTGTACAAGCCGTTTGCGAAAACAGATTCCACAATAGCGAATGTGGTTGCTACAACGTTATGCGTATTAGGCTGGGGGTACTTCTTATATCAAGGGGTGGTTGACCCTCTCGGTGGAATTAATACGCTATGGCCACTTTTCGGTATTGCAAATCAAATGTTAGCGGGGATTGCACTATTACTTGGAACGACAATTTTATTCAAAATGGGGAAAAAGGCATACGTTTGGGTAACGCTTATTCCGACTATAGGATTACTTATTGTAACGATGACAGCTGGTTATCAAAAGTTATTTCATGAAAATCCTAAAATAGGATTTCTATCACATGCGAAAGTATTTCAGGGAGCATTAGATGATGGTAAGGTATTAGCTCCAGCTAAAAATGTTGCACAAATGAAACAAATTATTTTTAATGACTATATTGATGCGGCACTTTGTGGAATTTTTATGATAGTTGTAATTGCTGTATTAATTTCTGCACTTCGAATTTGGATTCAAGTATTACGAAATAAGCCAATGCCGTTAAAAGAGGCACCATATATTCCAAAAGATGAAAGTGAGTCGAGGAACTATGCTTAAAAATTTACGGAACGTATGGGGAAAGAGAAAGCAATTTATTAGTTTACTTGTCGGAGTTCCAAGTTATGAAACGTATGTAAATCACATGAAAATAAATCATCCAGAAGAGAAAATTCTATGTCAAAAGCAATTTTTTGCTGAGGCACAAGAAGCTAGATTTAATGCAAAAGGCGGAAAGATATCACGATGTTGTTAATGGAGGAGACGAAATTTCGTCTCCTTTTTTATTTTGCTGTTCCACGTGGAACAATAAAATAAAAAGTTTGGGAATTATAGGGATTTCGTAATACAATAACATATAGAAAGGGATAGAAGGAAAAGAAAAAGTAGGGAGATTATTTTATGTTTAGAGATCTATTTGTAAATATGACAATCATTCTGTCCTTTATCTTTGTAGGTGCTCAGCTTTTAAGAGATAAGCCATTAAAAGAAGGATTCTCTTTTTGGCAGAAATGTTTGGTCGGTATTTTAACTGGGATATTAAGTATATTATTGATGCATTTTGGTGTACATATTGAAGATATTATGTTGGATTTACGTTATTTAGCTGTTGTTTTGGCGATTATAATCGGTGGCCCGATAGCTAGTAGTATAACAGTTATGATCACTTTAATAACACGGGTATTTTTTACTGAGTATTCTTTAGCCTCTGAATTGGCTTGCTATACTATCGTGGCAATAGGGATTGGTGTTACTCTCATTTGGCGGATGAAGATTTCTATATTTACAAAATGGATATGGTTTAATGTATATAGTTTATCTATTTTAATACTACCACTTTATATTTTATTTAAGGATATATATGTAGTGGCATTATATTTAGTTTGTTGTATTGTAGCGGCATACGTCACATTTGTAAGTGCAAGTTATGTATTGCAATCCAATGAATTATTTCAAACGATGAAGCATTATGCAACGATAGATGCATTAACGAATCTAGGAAATGTAAGACAGTTTGATTTCGAGATGAATCGTCATATTGGTAGCAAGCATATGAAAAATGATTCACTTTGTTTATTACTTATCGATATTGATCACTTTAAGTATGTAAATGATACGTACGGTCATCCTGCTGGAGATGAAGTGTTAAAACAACTAGGGCGTATTTTGTTAGAAAATGCACCATTCCCAAATTTAGTCTTTCGAAAGGGTGGCGAAGAGTTTGCTCTGTTGTTACCAAAAAAGAGAGTAGCATTTGGAACTCGTATAGGGGAACAAATTCGACTAGCAGTTGAAAAGCATTCATTTCAACTGCAAAATGGGGAAAAAATTAAAATTACAGTTTCTGTTGGGCTTTCAGAATATAAAAAATCACCTGAGCAATTTATTCAATCAGCGGATGATGCGTTATATTATTCAAAAAGAAATGGTAGAAACAAGGTTAGTTCAGCATCATAGGAATTCGGGGAGTACTTTAAAAGATTTCTGTAAAGTAATTAAAGCCCACAGAACAATAAAGGTTCTGTGGGTTTTAATCTATTTTTAAATTTATTAATAAAAAGCGTTATGTTAGACAAGTTCTTTCGGTGCAACGAATTTGCGGTATGCACCGTGATGTGTTGGTCCTACATATTCGTTAATCTTAAATGAATGACGAATTGCAGCTGTGATGAATTCTTTCGCAGTTTTTACTGCTTCTTTCACCGTTTTTCCTTTTGCAAGTTCTGCTGTAATTGCAGCAGAATATGTACAACCTGCACCGTGTGTATTTGTCGTATCAATCTTTTCTGATTCTAGAAGATCGAATGTTTCGCCGTCATATAACACATCAATAGCAGTTTCTGTGCCTAGTTTGCTACCACCTTTAATCAGTACGTATTTAGCGCCTAAAGCATGGATTTTTTTTGCAGCTTCTTTCATGTCCTCAAGAGAATTAATTTTCACACCACTTAATTGATATGCTTCAAATAAGTTTGGCGTTACGACTAATGCCTTTGGAACAAGAACGTCACGTAAGCAGTCATTTGTTTCAGGATGTAACGCTTCATCCGCTCCTTTACATACCATAACAGGATCAACTACTACATTTTCGAAATTGTGCTTTTCAATTGTTTCCGCAACCATTTCGATAATTTCTACTGATCCAAGCATACCCGTTTTTAAAGCATCTACGCCAACGCCTTCAATTGTCGTTTCTAATTGTGGTTTTAATGTAGAAGCTGGGATTGGGAATACGTTATGTGCCCAACCGTTATGTGGATCCATCGTTACGATTGTCGTAAGAGATGTCATTCCGTATACACCAAGTTCTTGGAATGTTTTTAAATCTGCTTGTATACCAGCACCGCCACTTGTGTCAGAACCAGCGATAGTAAGTGCCTTATTCAATGTCATTATGAAAGCCCCCTCAAGTGATATAATGAAAACTATGTTTTCACCATTATATCAATGTTACGAATAAGTACAAAGTGAAAAGTAGATGATTTATGTTAAGTACTATTTAAAATCTTGTATGTAGGAGACGAATTATGTTTCAAGAGAATCGTACAAATGAATTAGTTATATTAAAAGAGATTGCAGAAACGTTGAATACCTCAAATGATACATATCACGTACTTCAAGCTGTGCTGGAAAAGCTGTTGAATGTAACTGGTTTAACGACAGGGTGGATTTTCCTTGCGGATGAAAATGGTAGATATACAAAATTAATTGATTACCAATTACCAGAGGGATTGAAATTCGAAAATAAACGACCGATGTGTGAGGGGAATTGCTGGTGCTTACACCGCTTTGTGGAAGGAAAACTAGAGCGAGCAGTTAATATTATTGAATGTAAGAGAATTAATAATGCGATTGAATACAACTGGGGAGATACAGAAGGGATTGTACATCATGCGACAGTACCGCTAAAAGCGGGAGAAGATGAATTTGGCGTGTTAAATGTAGCTAGCCCAGGTAAAACGCATTTTTCGGAAGAAGAATTAGTACTATTACAATCAGTTGCCTTTCAAATTGGAACGGCATTAAAGCGTACAAAACTGTATGAAAATGAAAAGAGAAGAGCTCATTATTATGTAAAGTTAGAACGCTTTATTCAAGCTTTAAGGACAATTCATAAATTTAATGCATTACCAGAAGAGATTGTAATGCAAATAGGGAGCTTATTTCTATGGGAGCAAGTTGTATTCTTTATTAGAGAAGAAAATGAACTAGCTGTGAGAGCTTCTTATAAGAAAGGTGAACTACAAGATGATTTGAGGGCAGTAGCACAGGAAGCGTTGGAAAAAGAAGAATCTGTCTTGTCGAAGCGTCAGGTTGGTAATATAGAGCATCCCAATAGGACAGTTATCGCTATTCCGATACATATTCAAGATCATATATTTGGAGTATTAAGTGTAAGTTCTAATAATGGAGAATTTGATATAAATACGATAGATGTAGTACAAGCGTTAGCAAATCATATTTCATTAATGATAGAGAACTTAAGATTAAATGAAAAACGCCGCGAACTTGTACGAATGGAAGAGCGTAATCGTTTAGCTAGAGATTTACATGATTCTGTTTCACAAAAGTTGTTTTCATTAACGTTTATGACGAAAGGCGCTGAAGCTGTCTTAAAGGGTCAAAATGAAAAGGTAGATCAGTCTTTGTATGAGATGCGTGAATTAGCACAAGGTGCCTTAAAAGAAATGAGGACATTAATTTGGCAGCTCCGTCCGGCTGGATTAGAGAAAGGGTTATTACCAGCTTTAAAGCAATATGGTGAAAGTTTAGGATTGAAAATTCGGGAACAAGTTACAGGTGTACGTGATTTGCCGCGTGTAGTAGAAGAAGCGCTATGGCGAATTGGACAAGAAGCTTTAAATAACGTAAGTAAGCATGCGAATGTAAGAGAAGCGACGATTTATTTCAAAGTGACGGAGAAAAATGTATCATTAGAAATAGTCGATCAAGGAAATGGGTTTGTAGAAAAGGATATAAAAGAGAAGAAATCACTCGGTATGACTACGATGCGTGAAAGAGTAGAATTAGTTGGTGGAACAATTAAAATTGTAAGTAGTAAGAAACGAACGAGTATAAAAGTAAACGTACCATTATGATGTGAAAATGAGGGAAGTTTGTGAAAATAAAAGTATTGTTAGTTGATGATCATACAGTTGTTTTAAAAGGATTAGCATTTTTTCTAAGCACACAGGAAGATTTTGAATTAGTTGGTGAAGCAAATAATGGGAAAGAGGCGCTAGTGAAAGTAGGCGAAACGAGTCCAGATGTCGTATTAATGGATTTATATATGCCTGAGATGGATGGAATTGAGGCAACAGCTTGTATTAAAAAAGAATATCCAAACGTGAAAGTAATTGTATTGACTAGTTTTTCTGATCAAGCTCATGTATTGCCGGCACTAAAAGCTGGGGCGAGCGGTTATATTTTAAAAGATATCGAACCAGATCAGCTTGTTGAAGCTATTCGAAGCGCGTATAAAGGTAATATTCAATTACATCCAGATATAGCAAATGCCCTTCTTTCTCAAACATTACCACAGGAAGAGAAAGAAGAAGAACCTTCCGTTCAAGTGGATGTATTAACAGCGAGAGAAAATGAAGTATTGCAGTTATTGGCGAAAGGGATGAGTAATAAAGAAATTGCTTCTGTTTTAGTTATTACAGAAAAAACGGTAAAAGCTCATATGAGTAGTATTTTGAGTAAGTTACATTTATCCGATCGCACACAAGCAGCATTATATGCAGTGAAAAATGGAATTGTATAAGACAAAAGTCGTAAGACCTAGTTCGCCTTTAGAAGGTGGACTTTTTTTATGGAAAAATACGTCTATGTGAGGACGTAATTGTCTTGATATAAAGATAAAATGTATTTGTAAGCAACAATAATTATAAGGGAGTACCCTTTTTCGTAAGTGATATATAACAACATAAGAGTGAGTAGTAGGAGGAAAAACAATGGCAACAGTTTTATTTGTAAAAGCAAACAACCGCCCAGCGGAACAAGCAGTTAGTGTGAAATTATACGAGGCATTTTTAGCAAGCTATAAAGAAGCGCATCCAAATGATACAGTGGTAGAACTTGATTTATATAAAGAAGAATTACCATATGTAGGCGTAGATATGATTAATGGTACATTCAAAGCAGGTAGAGGATTTGATTTAACAGAAGAAGAAGCAAAAGTGGTAGCAGTTGCTGATAAGTATTTAAATCAATTTCTAGAAGCTGATAAAGTAGTTTTCGGTTTCCCATTATGGAACTTAACGATTCCAGCCGTATTACACACGTATATTGATTATTTAAACCGTGCTGGTAAAACGTTTAAATATACACCAGAAGGTCCAGTTGGGCTTATTGGAGATAAGAAGATTGCGTTATTAAATGCACGCGGCGGCGTATATTCTGAAGGACCAGCAGCTGAAATGGAAATGGCTGTAAAATATGTAGCGAGCATGATGGGCTTCTTCGGCGCAACAAATATGGAAACGGTAGTTATTGAAGGACATAACCAATTCCCAGATAAAGCAGAAGAGATCATTGCAGCAGGTCTTGAAGAAGCGGCTAAAGTAGCAAGTAAATTTTAATTAAAAATATAATCGTCACTCGAAAAAACAGCATTAACATTTACATGTTAATGCTGTTTTTTTATATTAATTTGTAGTTTCGTTATGTTTAGGAAGCGGAAATGCATTCCCAATCGCTGCTGCCCCGAGCATCGGTAATAATAAATTGAGCGGGAAAAACATGAGTAATAGTAATGTTATAGCTATTGGTTTTCTTAATGCATAGCTTGAAATAGCTGTCGTGACGATGGCTACAGAAGCTATTGGATCTATTGGGATAATAGAAGTTATAGCATATCCGATACTTGATCCAGCAAATATAATTGGGAAAATATGTCCGCCGCGCCAACCCGTATTTAAACAAACGGCAGTAATACATAATTTTAAAACTCCTGAAAGAAGTAGTACCCAAAAGGATAAATGGCTCCATTCAACGACTAAATCTTTTAATTGATGTTCCCCTGAAAATAACGTGTACGGGAGAAAAGTTCCTGTAACCCCTAATAAAATACCGCCTATAATTCCAAGTGATACCTTGTATTCCCTGAAGGGGTGGATTAATTTCTCTAATGTGAATTCTAATTTGAAGTAAAAGAAACCAACTATAGCACCAATGCTAGCAAGTGGTAGAAAGGCGATCCATTCATTAAGAGCAAGAGACCCTTCCCCAAAATCAACAATAAAGGATCCACGATTATCGAGTTTACTAAGCAATAAATAAACGGAAAAACCAGCAAAAGTGGTAGCTAAATATACGATTGCTTTTTTTCCTTTCGAAAATTCATTAATTTGCTTATCCTCATTTTCATTGGGAGCTAAATAACCGAATAATGGTGCATTAAAAATAACACTTAAAGTGGCACCAATTCCAACCTCTGTTAGTTCATTCATTCCCTTTAAAGCAAATTTAAAGCGATCTCCTACCCATGTACAAAGTCCACCGATAATTCCAACAAGTGCAGCTTCTGGTCCTAAACTAGCTCCAAATATTAAAACGATAATCGCAGTTAAAGTAGCTTTATGTACAAAACGGTATTCAATTCTACCTGTTTTTTTATATTCAGCCATCACTTCCGGCATAAGACGTGGATATGTACCGAAGTATTTTTGTGTTAAACCAACGAGGATACCACCGATGATTGTTACACAAATGGTGTAATAAGGGGGAGAAGAGAAAAGAGTAGGTAAGTATCCCCAAATAAAGTGAATTCCGATATTTATTGTGACTAAAAATGACCAGACCGTGACTCCTACTATAGAGCCTAAAAGAATGCCATATAGGACGAGTATATGGTGCATGTCTTTTTTATTTTTCATGTTCTACCTCCGTTATGTAAGTTTTCATGTAGAAAAGATTAAATATGCTAGTGTGAAATGAATTGAATATATATAGTATCTTTTTGAGAGGGTGGCTTATTCAATATATTGGGATCTCATGAAAATTTGAAACCAACGCGGTTAAACCACCTATTTAATTCTATATATGGATTGGGGTTTTTAAAAGGTCTTTTTCAAATGAATATGGAATATATTTCTTTTATTGTTTGTATTAAATTCCTTGCATTTAATTTAGAACATTCAGAAAAACTATTTGACATCAGGAAATTATTGCTATAAAATCAACGGTAATTGCATAGTCTTATCAAGAAAAGGTGGAGGGACAGGCCCGATGAAACCTTGGCAACAGCCGTATAACGGAATTGTGCCAAATCCTGCAGGTAATAATCCTGAGAGATAAGAAAGAGCCTTAGAGCGTGTTTTCAAACTGCTCCTTTCTTGTTTTCAGGGAAGGGGCAGTTTTTTATTTTGGATAAAGTGAAACTTTAATCAGTGGGGGTTTTGCCCCTCCCCCGCTAATTATTAGCCTTCATCAATCGGGCAGTTATCTCCCGCCTAACTTCCTCGCATTTGCCGAATTTGGAGGTGGGAGTCTTACTACCCGCAAATAGCGGGATAAAAGAAAGGAGAATGAGAGATGGGAGAGTCATGGGGGAAAGGAACGATTTGTGTGCAAGGTGGCTATACGCCAAAAAATGGTGAACCGCGTGTTTTGCCACTTTATCAAAGTACAACGTATAAATACGATACGTCAGATGATTTAGCGGCACTATTTAATTTAGAGGCAGAAGGATATATATATACGCGTATTGGAAATCCTACTCTAGCTGCATTTGAGCAGAAGTTATCAGATTTAGAAGGCGGTGTAGGGGCTGTTGCAACAGCTTCTGGGCAGGCAGCCATTATGCTTGCGGTTTTAAATATTTGCAGTAGTGGAGACCATTTGCTTTGTTCTTCAACTGTTTACGGAGGAACGTTTAATTTATTTGGAGTGAGTTTGCGAAAGCTGGGCATAGATGTTACGTTCTTTAATCCTAATTTAACGGCAGATGAAATTGCGGCACTTGCTAATGATAAGACAAAACTCGTTTATGCAGAGTCGTTAGGAAATCCAGCAATGAACGTTTTGAATTTCAAAGAACTTTCAGCAGCAGCAAAAGAATTAGAAGTACCTTTTATCGTTGATAATACATTAGCGACGCCTTATTTATGCCAGGCGTTTGAACATGGGGCAAATATCATTGTCCATTCTACAACGAAATATATTGATGGCCATGCAAGTTCTCTAGGCGGGATTGTAATAGATGGAGGGAACTTCGATTGGACAAATGGAAAATACCCTGAGCTTGTCGAACCTGACCCGAGTTATCATGGCGTAAGCTATGTTCAAAATTTTGGAGCAGCAGCGTATATTGTGAAAGCACGCGTTCAGTTATTAAGAGACTACGGAAACTGTATGAGCCCATTCAATGCATATATTAGCAACATTGGCCTGGAAACATTGCATTTACGAATGGAGCGTCATAGTGAAAATGCTCTCGAAGTTGCTAAGTGGCTTGCTAATCATGATCGCATTGAATGGGTGAATTATCCAGGATTAGATAGTAATGAAAATTACTCGTTAGCACAAAAGTATTTGAAAAAAGGTGCTAGTGGAGTTTTAACATTTGGTATTAAGGGCGGATTAGAAGCAGCAAAAGAATTTATCGCAAATGTAAAGCTTGCAACTCTTGTAACGCATGTAGCTGATGCAAGAACTTGTGTAATACATCCTGCTAGTACGACGCACAGACAATTAAGCGCAGAAAATCAGCGTTTAGCTGGCGTTACATCTGATTTAATCCGTTTATCGGTCGGTATAGAAGATGTTTCTGATATTATTGCAGATTTAGAAGCGGCGCTAGTCGGAGGCAAACAACATGCCGATCATAATTGATAAAGATTTACCAGCTCGCAAAGTATTGCAGAAGGAAAATATTTTTGTAATGACGAAGGAGCGAGCAGTAACACAAGATATACGTGCTTTGAAAATTGCTATATTAAATTTAATGCCCACAAAGCAAGAAACAGAGGCGCAATTACTTCGTTTAATTGGAAATACGCCGTTGCAATTAGATGTGCATTTACTTCATATGGAATCGCATCTGTCTCGCAATGTAGCGCAGGACCATTTAACGAGCTTCTATAAAACATTTCGTGATATTGAGGATGAAAAATTTGATGGACTCATTATTACAGGAGCACCAGTTGAAACTCTTTCTTTTGAAGAGGTAGATTATTGGGAAGAGCTTGGACGTATTATGGAGTATTCAAAAACGAATGTAACATCTACGCTTCATATTTGCTGGGGGGCACAAGCAGGTTTGTATTATCACTATGGTGTGCCGAAGTATCCTCTTGCGGAAAAAATGTTTGGTGTATTTGAACATGAGGTTTGCGAGCAACATGTGAAATTGTTACAAGGGTTTGATGAAGTGTTTTTTGCTCCGCATTCTCGTCATACAGAAGTAAGAGAGAGTGATATTGAAAAGGTGAAAGAATTAACGTTATTAGCCAATTCTGAAGAAGCAGGTGTTCATCTTGCTATTGGGCAAGAGGGAAGGCAAGTTTTCGCACTCGGACATAGTGAATACAGTTGTGATACGTTAAAGCAAGAATACGAACGGGACTGCCAAAGAGGGTTAAATATTGATGTGCCAAAAAATTATTTTAAACATAATAATCCAGATGAGAAGCCACTTGTTAGGTGGAGGAGTCATGGGAATTTATTATTCTCTAATTGGCTGAATTATTATGTGTATCAAGAAACCCCTTATATATTGTAAATAATGATTGTATAACACGTGGTAGCGTTTTATTTGTAAAGATTAACCTTTATTTTTCTTAATATTCAAAATACATTGTTTTTCAGATTTTTTGTCTATATAATGGCATCTAAACACAATTTTTGAGGGGTGGACAGTATTATGAAAGACATTCAAGTGGGGTTATTAGGTCTTGGGACAGTTGGTAGTGGTGTAGTTCGTATTATTACAGATCATCAAGAACGACTTATACACCAAGTAGGTTGTCCAGTGAAAGTAACGAAAGTATTGGTGCAAAACATTGAGAAAGAGAGAGAAGTAGACGTGCCTTCTACTCTATTAACACAAGATGTGAATGAAATTTTAGATAATCCTAATATTGATGTTGTCATTGAAGTAATGGGCGGCATTGATGATGCAAAAGCATATATTTTACAAGCTTTAAAAAGCGGGAAGCACGTTGTGACTGCAAATAAAGATTTAATGGCGTTACACGGAGCGGAACTCTTAGCGGTAGCAAAAGATAATAAGGCTGATTTATTTTACGAAGCAAGTGTAGCTGGAGGGATTCCAATTTTACGAAGCATCGTAGAAGGACTTTCCTCAGATCTTATTACGAAAGTAATGGGAATTGTAAATGGAACGACAAATTTTATTTTGACGAAAATGTCAGACGAAGGGAGAGCATATAACGACGTGTTAAAAGAAGCTCAGCAGCTTGGATTTGCAGAAGCAGATCCAACATCAGACGTAGAAGGTTTAGATGCAGCAAGAAAAATGACGATTTTGGCTACCCTCGGTTTCTCTACAAATGTAGAGCTTGGAGATGTGAAGGTAAAAGGAATTACTTCTATTACAGCAGAAGATATTGAATATAGTAAGAGCTTAGGCTATACAATTAAATTAATTGGTCTTGCAAAGCGAGATGGCGAGAAATTAGAGGTTACAGTTGAGCCAACTTTACTTCCAAATGCACACCCTCTTGCGGCAGTGCAAAATGAATATAATGCTGTCTATGTGTATGGTGAAGCGGTAGGAGAAACGATGTTTTATGGACCGGGAGCAGGAAGTTTACCGACAGCGACAGCTGTTGTTTCTGACCTAGTTGCTGTAATGCAAAATATTAGGCTTGGTGTAAACGGAAATAGTGCGGTAGTCCCGCAATATCAAAAGGTACTAAAAGAGCCAGATGAAATTGTTGTGAAAAAGTTTTTAAGACTTCATGTGAAAGACGAAATTGGTGTGTTTGCAAAAATCACATCATTGTTCTCTGAGCGCGGTGTTAGTTTTGAAAAGATTATTCAAATGCCACTTGAAGAGAAAGGGAAAGCAGAAATCGTAATCGTAACGCATCGTGCTTCTCTTGCGGATTATGAGTACATTCTACATACATTGCAATCGTATGAAGAAATAGATTGTGTGAAAGCAAATTATCGAATTGAAGGAGATGCTAAGTAGTATCTCTTCTAATAAAACGAAAAAACCTATTAAGCGGCTTGCTTAATAGGTTTTTTTCTATTTAAAATTTGCGTACCAACTTGAATAAAAGCTTGAATAATCCAACCTGTTGTAAAGGATAAGATAATTGTTCCAAAATAGATTGGCCCATCTAATAAGAAGCTTAATGTTAAAAATAAAAAAGCTAATGAAATTTCTGTTCTTCTAAATGTCCATTTCTTTTTCTCAGCAACAGTTAAAACGAAAGCCTCTTGAGGTGCTGCGCAAAGGTTAGTAGAGACGTAAAGACCAATTCCGGCTCCGACAAATAGATTTCCGCAAACAAGTGTTATATATTTTGGAAGAGAGCGGATAATGTCCATAATAGTCGTAATAGAACCAACCCAATCAACAAAAAGAGAAATAAGAATCATTGTGACAATTGTGCCGATTGTAATTTGTTTTTTGTCCCAAAAGAGTACGATCAGGGTAAAAACAAAGTTAATCATGAAAATCCAAAAACCAATACTTATCCCAAAATTTTGATATAGTGCAATAAAGAAGGAATCATAAGGGCTAAGTCCAAAGGAAGTAATTGTCGTCATCATATTAATACCGATGGCGAGAATGAGTAAACCGCCAATGAAAAATATATATTCTAGTTTGAATCGAAGCATAGTTGTATATCCTTTCAAAATGTATTTGCTAAGAAAGGATATACTGTGGAAAGCTTACCAGGTCAAGCGAGAATTTTTGAGGGGAAGGGGAGAATGAGATGACTAATATAAGAAAGATTGCTGAACTTGCTGGTGTATCTGTTTCAACTGTTTCACGTGTACTCAATAATCATCCGTATGTGAATGAACAGAAACGAAAAGAGATTTTAGCGATTATTGAAGAATTAAATTATACGCAAAATGTGAATGCGATTCATTTAGTGAAAGGAAAAACGAATGTAATTGGCGTGTTATTGCCGCACGTAAATGATCAATATTACAGTGCCATTATTGGGGGGATATCAAAGGAAACCGCAAAGAACAATTATAATATGATGCTTTGCCAGACAAATTATAGCGAGGAAAAAGAGCTTGAAATTTTACATATGTTAAAAATGAAAAAGCTTGATGGAGTAATTATATGTTCACGGACAAATAGTAAGGAAAAACTTGAAGAGTATACGAAGTTTGGTCCAATTGTGATGTGTGAAGAAATAGATTCAAAATTCATTTCGAGTGTACATATTGATTACTACAAAGTATTTTTGCGCGGGATGAAAAGCTTAATAGATGCTGGTCATACACGTATCGGATATTGCATTGGAAGAAGTAATAGTATTAATAGCCAGAGGCGAAAAAAGGCGTATGAAGATTCACTTCAACAGATTGTTGTAACACCGTTAGATGCCTGGAAGTTTAAGGGCTGTTTTACGGTGGAAGATGGGCGCAATGTAGTCAGGGAATGGGCTCGTATGTCTGTAAAACCGACGGCTTTTCTTGTATCTTGCAATCATATTGCTGCAGGAATGGTAACGGAGGCGAAAAAACAAGGAATTCGTATCCCAGAGGATATTACGATTATCGGATGTGATGATCAAGAGGTGGCAAATATATTAGGTATTACGACGATTTCGCATTCTAGTAAAAATGTTGGTGTAAAGGCATTTGAATTATTATATGAAAAGATTAATGATGAGGAAATAGATGTGAAACATGTAGAGTTATTACCAGGTTTGGTAGATAGGGAAACGACATAATAGAGAAGGTGTGAAAATCGCTTTTCGAAAATTCGTTTGGTATAATTATGGACAATCTATAGGGGCTAAAAGGGGTTTTGATATGAGATCAAAATTAGTAAAAGTAATTCTACTCATTACAATTGCGTCTTTCTGTTTATTTGCATACGGTTTTGTTTCGGGTGTAAATGATGTATTAAATCCGAAAGCTTCAAAATTAATTACGAAGACTGACGTATTGGAAAAAGAGAAAAAGAAAACAGGAACGTTACAAGTAGTTAGTTTAGGTGATTCGTTAACGCGCGGCGTTGGTGATAAAGAAGGAATTGGCTATATTGGACGAATGAAAGAGAATTTACAAAAAGATTATAAACAAAAAGTTGCACTAAGCAATTTGGCAGTTAGTGGTGCGAAAATGCCCGATTTATTAAAACAAATCGAAAGCAGCGGAGCTCAATATTCAATTAAGCAAGCAGATGTAATTGTTTTAACAATTGGAGGAAATGATTTGTTCCCAGGATGGGAATCGCTCGGAAAGATAGATTTAGAGACGTATCGTCCTGATACGGAAACGTTTCAAAATGAAGCGAAGAAAATTATAGAAGAAATTCGTAAATTAAACACAGATAGTCCTATTTTTTGGCTAGGTTTATACAATCCTTTTGAGGATGTAGAAGATTTAAGAGGTTCATCAAATATTGTTGTTGATTGGAATGCTTCTTTAGAGAAGTTAGCATTAAATGATAAAAATGTATATATTACACCGACATTTGATTTATTCCAAAATCGTGGGAAAGATTTATTATACTCCGATCATTTTCATCCGAATGAAGTAGGCTACACATATATGGCAGAGCGATTAGTCCAAAACGTCGTAAGTAAATTAAAACTAGAGCAAGGAGGGATAAAATGACGACGATACTTTCTGTACGAGACTTGAAGAAGGTAATTGGAAAGAAGACGCTTGTAGAGAACATTTCATTTGATGTAAAACAAGGAGAAGTGTTTGGCTTTTTAGGACCGAACGGAGCCGGGAAAACGACAACAATTCGAATGTTAGTCGGACTGATTAAAGCGACAGAAGGTACTATTTCTATCGGTGGTTATTCTATTAAGGAAAATTTCAGAGAAGCGATGCGTCAAATTGGAAGTATAGTTGAAAACCCAGAGCTTTATACATATTTAACGGGATGGGAAAACTTAAAGCAATTTGCGCGCATGCTTGGTGATATATCAGATGAACGTATTATTGAAATTGCAAAAATGGTTCATTTAGATGAGCGTATTCACGATAAGGTAAAAACATATTCCCTTGGTATGAAGCAGCGTCTTGGAATTGCACAGGCGCTGCTTGGAAACCCGAAATTGCTCATATTAGATGAACCGACGAATGGTTTAGATCCAGCTGGGATTAGAGAACTTAGGGAATTTATACATAAGCTTGTAAAAGAAGAAAATATGAGTGTATTTATTTCGAGTCACTTGCTAAGTGAAGTGCAACTGATATGCGACCGTGTTGCTATTATTCATAAAGGAAAAATGATAACAGTTGCACCTATTGAAGAGTTGATCAAAACAGCGAGTGATCGTGTGGAATGGGTCGTTACACCGATTTCCAAAGCGAAAGACATGTTAGACGCTGCTGAAGAGATAGAGGAAGTTAGTGTAGAAGATGAGCGTTTATTATGTCGTATGGATGTTGCGTCTATTAATGTTTGGAATAAGCATTTTGTAGAAAACGGGATAGATGTACATAGCGTCAAAGAGCTTGTATTTACGCTAGAAGATTTATTTATTGAACTCACAAGGGGTGAGCAACATGCGTGAATTTGCGAATCTAGTTTTAAATGAATCAGAAAAGATTTATCGTAAGAAACGAATTGTTGTTGTCATGCTTATTTTAGCAATCTTGATTCCACTTTTTGTGTATGCTCAGTATCGTGAAATAGAAACGACGCAAAAAAGGCTTGGTACGACCGATTGGAAAGTATCATTACAGCAACAAATTGTTGATTCACAAAACCGCTTGAACAATTCTAGATTGCCAGAAGAATGGCGGGATTGGTTAAAAGTAAGAGTGGAACAACAACAATATTATTTAGATCATAATATTAATCCGACTGCGCCAGGAGCACCGACATTTGTGAGGGCGTTTATTGAACAAGGAATAACGTTATTTATTCCATTGCTCGTTATGATTGTCGCCATTGATATTGTTTCAGGAGAACGAAGCGATGGTACGATGAAAATGCTTCTGACGAGGCCAATTCGGCGCTGGAAAATACTCCTTAGTAAATATGTGACGATGTTATTTTTCATTTCGCTCATATTGCTTCTTGTCGGTTTGTTTGCTTACGCATTATCAGGGCTTGTATTTGGATACTCTGGATGGAATTTACCTGTGTTAACAGGATTCGTCATTGATAAGGAAACGTTAAATACGAACTTTGTCCACCTTATTCCGCAGTGGCAATACATTTTAATGGCGTACGGACTAGCTTGGTTTGTTGCTATCGTTGTTGGAACTATATCATTTATGGTCTCTGTTTTAATTCGTAATACACCAGCTGGTATGGGCGTTATGTTAGCTGCGTTAATTGCAGGCGGCATTTTAAGTTCATTCGCAACGTCTTGGGAAGGTGCGAAATACATTTTTAGTGTCAACTTATCGCTAACGGATTATTTATCAGGAAAACTGCCTGCATTACAAGGATTATCAATGGGATTTTCTTTAATAAATTTAACGGTTTGGGCAGTAGTATCTCTTATCATTTCGTTTGTAGTATTTACAAGGCAGGATATGGTGAATTAATTGGATAGGAAGTGAAGGCATGGAAAACATTTTGCAGAATGATTGGGGACCATTACTGGGGCCAGAATTTGAGAAAGAATACTATCAAAATTTAGCTAACTTTTTAAAAGAAGAGTATGAGGAGCATGTGATTTATCCAAAGGTAGAAGATATTTTTAACGCTCTAGAGTATACAAGTTATGAAAATACAAAGGTCGTTATTTTAGGACAAGACCCATATCATGGACCGAATCAAGCGCATGGTTTAAGCTTTTCGGTACAACCTGATATTAAAACGCCGCCATCATTGCTAAATATGTATAAAGAACTTCGAGATGAATATGGTTATGAAATTCCGAATAACGGTTATTTAGTAAAGTGGGCGGAGCAAGGAGTTTTATTATTAAATACTGTGTTAACGGTTCGTCAAGGTGAAGCAAATTCTCATAAAGGAAAAGGATGGGAACATTTCACAGATCGCGTAATCGAGTTATTAAATGATCGTAAAAAACCAGTTATTTTCATATTATGGGGACGTCATGCACAGGCGAAGAAAAAGTTAATTACGAATACGAATCATTATATTATCGAGTCCGTACATCCAAGTCCATTATCAGCAAGACGAGGTTTCTTTGGAAGTAAGCCGTACTCTAAAGTAAATACGATTTTAGTTAATATGGGCGAAAGAGAAATTGATTGGGAAATTCCAAATTTATAAATAGAAAAGGTAGTTAACAGTTGTTAACTACCTTTTTATTATTGTTGTTCGTTCTTTAGTTTTGCATCTAGTACAAAAGTACCAAATGGGATAACTGATGAAACGAATGCCCCAAGTGCCCATAAAATTGATTTACGGTGTACGATTGTTACTTGAATTACCGCAAAGATGAATAGAATAAATAAAACGCCATGAGCCATGCCTGTAATTTTAACAGCTGTTGCAAAACCTGCAAAATATTTTAATGGCATTGCTACAAATAATAGTAATAGGAAAGAAATCCCCTCAATTAAGCCGATTGCTCTTAATCTTCCGATTGGTGTAGATAACATGAAGTAGCCTCCTTTAATGTATGCTTGTATATAGTAAATTTGTATTCTTTTTCAAAATGAAATAGTCTATTTTGTTTAATTATATACAAAAAGAAAGTTTACACTACGAGAATAGTGCAAAGTTCAAAATATAGTCACAAAAGCATTGCAATTTAAATAAAAACCTATTTGAAGTATTTGACTTCAAATAGGTTTTATGAATGAAAATATTAAACAAGCGCTTCGCTTTTTAGTACAAATTTCTCTACAACTTTAGCAACACCATCGTTCATATTTGTATCTGTCACATAGTTTGCGATTTCTTTAATATCATCGGGTGCATTGCCCATCGCAACGCCAAGACCAGCAAATTCAATCATCGCTTGATCGTTATAGCTATCGCCCATTGCGATAACTTCTTCGCGTTTAATACCAAGTTTTTGGATTAGTTGGTTTAGGCTTGTTCCTTTTGTAACACCATGTTCAGTAAATTCTAAGAAGAATGGTTTAGAACGCATAACGCTTAATTGGCCTTCTAGTTGTTTTTGTAGTTTCTTTTCTACTTCAACAAGACGTTTAGCTTCTTTGTTCATTAATACTTTTACTACAGGCTCTGTTACAGCGGCTTTAAAATCATCTACTACAACGATTGGCATACCAGTAATGTCGCCCTCAATTTCAGTATACGGATTATTTTCTTCCGTTACGATATCATCGCCAATATAAGTATGAATCCATACGTCTTCAGTTTTACTAATTTCAAATAGGTTGTGAACGATTTCAGGAGATAGCGTACTACTGAAGATTTCTTCATTTGTTTTACAATTAATAATTTTTGCGCCGTTAAAAGATAGAATGAAGCTACCGTATTCCTCTAAACGAAGTTCTTTTGCAACATTGCGCATACCAAACGTTGGGCGCCCAGAAGCAAGTACAACTTTAACTCCTTGCTCTTGTGCTGTCATTAAAGCCTCTTTCGTACGAGGTGAAATTGTATGGTCGTCGCGTAATAAAGTATCATCTAAATCTAAAACAATCATTTTATAAGTCATATAGAAAATTCCTTTCTTTGTTGAAATAGAAATAAATTTTTATGAAGATAGTGGGGAATATATAGTAAGACATCGAACTTCTTTGCATGAAACTAGGAGAAGTTCTGCATTGTTAGTATAAATTATCATGAGCGTGTTGCCCATGATAATTTATCATTATCGTAACAACTCTAAAGATAGAGTGCAATAATGGAAGTTTTCCAATTTACGATGGTTGTTTTTCGTGCGAACGAGAAAATAATATTTCCAGCAAGATAGCCATTACAGATCCAAGAACAAGACCGTTACTTAAAAATGATGCTAAAAATGGTGGTAGCGTAGAAAACGCTCCAGCTGGAACGAACATAACGCCGACTCCTGTAAAGATTGAAAGACCTGCTACTTTAAATAATTGTTCTTTATTTTGTACAGTGTCATATTCGCGGAAAGCGAGACCAATCATGCTTGCAAATACAGGATAAATCGCAGCATACCCAACTGCAACGGGGATGGCTGCAAAGAATGAAGTAATCTTTGGGAATATACTAACAAGAATGATAAAGCTTGATCCTAACATAAATGGAAGGCGCTTATAAATATTTGTCGTTGCAATAAATCCTGCGGATCCAGAAATGGCAACAGGACCAATGGCTGAAAATAGACCGCCTAGCAATTGATTTATTCCTGTTATAATGCCAGCTTGTTTGAAGCGATTCTCCGCAGCATCTTCTTCATACTTAGAAACAACCTTTTGTACAACGCGAATACTTGCTAACATATTTGTTAGAAGTAGTAGTGTGACGAAAACTACCGTAATTGCCATGTTCCATTCAATGCGAGGCATTCCGAAAACAAACAGAGATGGAAGACGAATTATATCTGTCACAGGTGTTACTGGATTAGATAATCCGAAGCACGCAAATAATATCCAGCCGCAGACGATACTGAAAAGAACGGAATATTGTCCAATAATAGGTAGCTTCATAATGAAAAAAGATAGTAAAATAACAATGAGTGAAAGAATAAATACCTTTGGCTGTACTTCTGTATGTTGTCCATCAAGGCCAAACATGCCTTTTAAGAAGGAGCCACTAAGTTGTGCGACCAAAAGGAATAAATACGTTCCAATTACTGTCGGTGTAAAGTAACGAACTAGTTTATCAATAAGTCCAAAAACACTAAGAATAATACAAATGATGCCACTTAATAGGAAAGCGTACTGAAGGACCTTAAGTGTTTCATTGCTTGATCCAAATAATACGACGCCTAAACTTGCATACAAGGAGAAAATTCCCCACCAAAGGCCTGCAGGACCTTCTTGGATAGGAAGTTTATGACCAAATATAGCTTGCAAGAGACCGGCAAAACCGAGAACAAATAATGTTCTTTGTACAAACGCGATAGCTTCAGCGCCATCAAGGCCGTAACTAGTTGCGACACTAATTGGTACAATAAGACTTCCAGCTAAAATAAATAGTGCCCATTGTAAGGCAGAAAGAAATAGCTTCATTATATCAACCTCTTTCATAGATTCCGTTTTCTAGTATATACGTATTTCATTTCCTCTGGCAAAGATTGTAGATAGAGAAAAGAGTTGAAACATAATATGAATGTACGGAAGCAATTATGGATAGCGATTATATGTATGACTTTTGTTGTAATTCTAGGAATGCTATGATTTATGACAATTGAAGAGATTAGCCTGTTTCAAGCATTTTGGATGACGATGATTACTGTATTAACGGTTGGATATTGCGAATCCGTTAACAGTGCATTATATTGATACAGTATTGTATGGAATAGAGCAATCATTTGTAATTGAAGAAATTCAAGTTGGTAAAGGTTCTAACTTAGCTAGTAAATCGTTATTAGAGAGTAATGTGAGAAATCAATTTGGTGTAACAATTTTAGCGATTTTAAGAGATGGGTATATTATCCATAATCCAACGGGGCAGGAAAAGCTGCAAGAACATGATATGATAATAGTATTTGGTTCAGTGGAGAAACTGAGGCAATTTGAGAAAGAACTACAAAGTAAGAGGTGACAAGGAATGCAAGTATCTAGCGATAAGGTTTTAAATAAAATGGCGAGTGAAATTGCAAAGGCAAAAAGTAGTGAAGGACAAAAATCAAAAGAGCATTTATTAGTTGTGCGTGCACTATGTGATTTATTATTAGATGAACAAGTTGAGCCTTCTACGTATAGAGAACCACAAGTTCAATCACAAATAATCGGATCTCAGCCTATAACAACAGTTCAACCGGTTATGCCAGTTTCTGGAGAACCTGTGTATATAAAAGAAGAAGGTGCAAATGGTAATTCTTTATTTGATTTTTAGGGATTAAATCGTTTGGATTATATGTGAAAATTGCTTATGATAAAAATAAAAAGGGGAATTAAGATGAAAATTTTCTTTTTACTAGGTTGTATTGCAGCGGGGCTATCTGTTGCATTAGGGGCTTTTGGAGCACATGGTTTAGAAAATAAAATTTCTGCAAAAATGTTAGAAGTGTGGAAGACGGGCGTTACATATCAAATGTTTCATGCAGGTGGCTTATTCGTAATTGCTCTATTAATGGACAAAATGCAATCATCACTTTTAAACACTGCAGGTTGGCTTATGGTAGCTGGGATTATTATGTTCTCAGGCAGTCTTTATGCATTAAGTACAACAGGTATTAAATTCTTTGGCCCAATTACACCCCTTGGTGGTGTAGCGTTTATTGTGGCGTGGATTTTAGTCGGAACTGCAGTTGTAAAAGGGTTATAAAAAACAAAAGCTGGCATTCGCCAGCTTTTTTTTATGGTCTTGGAGCATAAGTTGCTTGTTGACCAGGTAAATACGTAATTTCTCCTGGGAATTCTACATAATCTAAATAAATCATTAGTAGTAAAAAGCGTTTTCCAGATTTCGGCTCACTAATTACGATATGATCACGGCCAGCTGCCTCGATGATCCCTGTATAAGATTGTGTACCAAGCGAACTACCGCGTTCATAAGTCATTACAACTGTAGCTGGCTTACCCTTATTTAAACGAAGGATGTTTTCAATATACGATTGCTCTAGTGGTAACATACCTTGAGAAACTGCAAGTTGAGCCTGAGCAGCTTGTTGTTGCATCGCTTGCTGTTGTTGCTGTTGCTGCTGTTGCTGTGGGGTCATTTGTTGTGGTTGCACATAAGTTCCGGATGGTTGATAAAAACCTGTTCCATAGTATGGGTTTTGTTGCTGTGCCATTCAAAAATCCCTCCTCATTTTCATTCCTTAATATACGCCAGGACAATCTTCACCAGATGGTTGGAAGAAGCAGTGCTTTTTAAAACGTCCTGAATTTTGTTGGTTATACCAAGTTGGCGGGCAAGGACCTTCAGGCCTAAAGAACCATAAGGAAAAGTTGGCGGGCCAAAAACGTTGTCCCTGAATTGTCCGGCGGGCTAAGGCGATATCTTGTTCTCTCGCTCGTTGATAAAAATACCCTTTTTGAGTTGCTTCAAAACCACCAGGATTTTGATAAACCATCTGACGTAAATTTCGGACTTTTTTAAAGTCTAAGCAATCTCCGCGGACACGATTTACGCCGACATTTCCAACCATTAACATGCCTTGTTGTCCTTCTCCTTCAGCTTCGGCACGCATGAGTCTAGCTAATAACTTTACATCTTCTTCTGTATGCGCGATAACACCCATTATGTGTCACCTCTCTTTTTGGAATACCCTTCGGAAAGAGGTTTTTTCTAGATGAAGTGTGGAACAATTACTAGTTCATACGTATGAGAAAAAGGACGCAGATATGACAACCAAACGAAGTTTTACATCTAGAGGGGAAAATAAAAAAAGCTAGCGTGAGCTAGCTTTTCATCATTAAAATACTTTAGACCATAAATTTGAGAAGAAATCGCCAATTGAACGCATTGTTAATACGAACCAATTTGCTTTTTCTACTTCTTCAGTCGTTTTTGCAATAACTTTTATACTTTTATTTCCGTCTAAGAAACCATATTTATCAGATGGTTCTAAGACGATTGAACCTACCTTTGCATCTTTCTTAATAGGAGCAACTAAATGCTCATCTTCAGCAAGTGATTTATCTGCTTCAGTAGAAATTTTGTAAGGGGATTTGCTACCTTTTGCAGTAACTACTGTCACTTCTTTTTCTGGTGCAACTGTTACGTAGTCTTCTTTTCCTTTTATTACAGAAATTTTGTTGTTTTTATCTATTTTTAATTTCTGTTTTTCGAAGTTATTAAATCCATATTCAATTAATGCGCGAGATTCTGTGAAACGTTCGTCCATTGATTTCGTTTTAATAATAACAGATATAAGACGTAAATCACCGCGTTTTGCTGTAATGGTAAAACCATACCCAGCTGTATCGGAACTTCCTGTTTTTAAACCATCTGCTCCTTCATAAGAGAAAGCAGCACCTGGTAACATCCAGTTCCAATTTTCCATACGAATTGGTTTTGGATGATTATCTGGGAAGTTTCTAAATCTTTGTTTTGTATCCTCTAGCATTTCTGGATACTTTGTAATAATTGTTTTTGAGAGAATACCCATATCGCGAGCTGACATGGAGTTTTCTCCATTCGGATCAGTTCCTTCAGGATGTTTTCCTTTTAAATCAGCGTTATTTAACCCAGTAGCGTTTACAAATTTATATTTCTTTAACCCTAGTTTTTTCGCATGTTCATTTGCGAGATTTAAGAAGTTCTTTTCACTTCCTGCAAGTAATTCTGCTAAAGCAATACTAGATCCATTCGCAGAGAAGATAACGATAGAATGGTATAATTCTCTTACAGTATATTGACGTCCTTTTTCGAACGGCACGTTAGAGAATTCATTATTACGTGAAACTTCATAAGCGTAATCAGAAATAGTTACTTTCGTATCCCAAGTGATTTTTCCTTCTTTAATTGCTTCTAATACGGCATAAATAACAATTAATTTTGACATACTAGCGATAGCTAGTAATTCATCTGGATTTTGTTCATGCAGTATTTTTCCTGTATCCGCATCAAATAGCAGTGCAGCAGCTGCCTCTATATGTATTTTTTCTTCTGCATGGGATGTTGTTACTCCTAAGGAAGAAATTGACAATAGAGACGCTAGTAAAATAGACAAGATTTTCTTCATATACATTATCACCTTCGCATCGTTATTAGCATATAGCTCGTACCATTTTAGCATAAATTTGGATATAGAAAGGTTACAATTTTGTAAGGAAATTGAAAAGAATTTGTCGATTTTTGTTCAAATTTGCAGAGAAAAGAAGTTTTTTGTGGGTAAATATAGAGGATAATAAAAAAAGGAACGAAATTCGTTCCTTTTTCATTATTATATGTGTAAAAATTTCTCTACTTTTTCGTCTGGTAAAATGTTCCCAACGAAGAATGTACCGAATTCACCGTAACGGGCACTTACTTCATCGAAGCGCATTTCATATATAAGCTTCTTAAATTGAAGAACATCGTCAGCGAATAATGTTACGCCCCACTCGAAATCGTCGAATCCGACTGATCCTGAAATTACTTGGCGTACTTTCCCTGCGTATTGGCGACCGATTTTACTGTGACTGTACATCATTTTTTTACGTTCTTCCATAGGAAGCATGTACCAGTTGTCATCACCTTGGCGACGCTTGTCCATTGGATAGAAGCAAATATGATTTGCTTTTGGTAACTCAGGATATAAGCGAGCTAAGATTTGTGGGTTTTGGTATGGATCTTCATCAGCTGGAAGGTAGTTGCTTAGTTCAACAACAGATACGTAAGAATATGCAGGAACTAAATATTCAGCTAATGTTGTTTTATTTAATTCTGTTTCGATTTCATTTAACTCTTCCATTGTTGGACGTAAGATCATAAGCATAATATCTGCTTTTTGACCAACAACTGTATACATTGCATGACTGCCTTTTTTTGCAGTAGCTACTTCGTTCCATTTTTCAACGACATTTAAAAATTCAGACACTGCTTGTCCGCGTTCGTCACTAGATAATGTTTTCCATGCTGCCCAATCAATAGAACGTAAATCATGTAAACAATACCAGCCATCTAACGTTGTTGTTGCTTCACTCATTCTATTCACCTCAGTTAATGATATTTTACACGTTAACTATAGCATATATAGGATTAAAAACATCTACATAAAGTTTCAGCGCATAAAATTGTCACATTTAAATTTACTTGAAAATAGGAGGAGATAAGGTTTAAAGGGGCTTTATTTCTATGCTGAATTTTATGAAAATATAATCATTTTCATTTTATCTATTTTTTGGGAGCTATAAGTTTAAAATATAGAGGAAAAGCAGTATTCTTAAAGATAGAGTTTTTTAACATATGTAGGAGGGTTTATTCGTGAGCAACTTATTTACAACAGTAAAAGAAAAAGTTCAAGGAAAAGGCATTTCTATCGTACTTCCTGAAGGAACTGATGAAAGAATTTTAGGCGCTGCAGAGCGTTTAGCAAAAGAAGAGTTAGTAAAACCAATCTTAGTTGGTAATAAAGAAGAAATTAGCGCAAAAGCAGCTAGCATGAACTTAACATTAGCAGGCGTTGATATTTACGATCCAGCTACATACGAAGAGATGGATGCAATGGTAGCATCTTTCGTTGAACGCCGTAAAGGTAAAGCAACAGAAGAAGATGCTCGTAAAATTCTTAAAGACGAAAACTACTTCGGTACGATGCTTGTATACATGGGCAAAGCACAAGGTTTAGTAAGTGGTGCAGCTCACTCTACAGCTGATACAGTTCGTCCAGCACTTCAAATTATTAAAACAAAACCAGGCGTTACAAAAACTTCAGGCGTATTCATCATGGTACGTGAAGAAGAGAAGTATGTATTCGCTGATTGCGCAATTAACATTGCACCAAACAGCCAAGATTTAGCTGAAATTGGTATCGAAAGTGCGAAAACTGCTGAACTATTCGGTATTGACCCACGCGTTGCTATGTTAAGCTTCTCTACAAAAGGTTCTGCGAAATCTCCAGAAACAGAAAAAGTTGTAGAAGCAACTCGCATTGCAAAAGAAATGGCTCCTGAATTAACTTTAGATGGAGAATTCCAATTCGATGCTGCATTCGTACCATCTGTAGCTGAGAAGAAAGCTCCAGGTTCTACAATTAAAGGTGATGCTAACGTATTCGTATTCCCAAGCTTAGAAGCTGGTAATATCGGCTACAAAATCGCTCAACGCTTAGGTAACTTCGAAGCAGTAGGACCAATCTTACAAGGTTTAAATATGCCTGTAAATGATCTGTCTCGTGGATGTAACGAAGAAGAAGTGTACAAGTTAGCTTTAATTACAGCAGCTCAAGCACTTTAATTCTATAACGAATTAATATGAAAAAAGACCATCCTATTTCTTTTGAAATGAGGGTGGTCTTTTTGGTTTCTATTATTCTAAACCAAGTGCCTTATTATTACGGTCAATAATACGTTGTAAATTCGTCTCATATAAAGGAACTTCATCTACTGTTAGCTGAGATGGTGTTAACTTTGGCGCGAATTGTTGCAACGTTTTTAAAAGGCGCATCATTAAATCTTGCACTGTAATTGTTTCGCCAAGTAATTCAGATAGTGAAGCCATCGTACTCGGTACAATTTCAGGATACGTAAATCTTGTTTCTTCGCCTTGAATTGCTACGTTGTAAAAATCACGAACGAGTGCGGCACGCTCAGATCCGCTTCCTGTCGCACATAAGTAAATTTGTACAGCAACGCCTCCGCGAATACGACGCTGAGAAATACCAGCAAATTTTTGATCGCGAATGCTCAAATCGTAGCTACCAGGACAATAAGAACCAACAATTTCTTTTGCTTCGATAGTAACATCGTAATCTTTTAACATTTCCTTAATTAAATGCCACATCGTATCGTATCCAAGGTCGATATCGATACCCTTTTCTGTTTCTTGGAATAAAAGTGATACGTTTAAAACACCTTCATCAAGTACGACAGCAAGTCCACCAGAATTACGAACGATAACATTGAAGTCGTTTTCTTTTAAAAAGGAAATACCTTCTTCTAAATGTGGTAGGCGTGAATCTTGAATGCCAAGAACAATTGTATTGTGATGAACCCAAGAGCGCATTGTTGCAGCGGATAGACCATTTCCAATACTTGTGCATAACGTGTCATCCATTGCGAATGACTGAAGTGCATGGAAAGTTGGTCCTAAACTAGACTGATCTACAATACGCCACTCTGGCTGAGATAAAATCGAACGGGAATTGCTCATATAACTAACCCCTTATTTTTAAAATGACAATCTCTATTATAGCAAAAAATGTAGAAAGGGGTTTTCTCATATATAAATGGGAGTTTAGAGGTGAAAGAATAAAAAGGATGCATTGCATGCATCCTTTTTATTCTGCAATTTTTTCTAAGTTACCGTTTCGATCCATGCGGAAAGATGTTTGTGAGCGTTCCTCATCATCCATTACTGCTAATTTACGAGCACGGTTCATAATATTCATAAGTGTTTCGTAATCCTCTTGTACAGTATGAGATTGTTGTTCTAATTTTTCTAGTTTCTTTTCTAGTTCTTCATTTCGCAGGATTTGCGTTTTAATTTCTTGTTTCAATCTCGTATTCTCGTTTTCAAGAGCTGTTACTTTTATATTTGAAGATCCAACTGTTTGTAAAAAGTAAATAACATCTTGCATTGTTATTGAGCTTTTTGGAGCAGGGACAGTCGGCTTTTGATATGGAGTAGCTTCTGTATATTGAACAGCTGTTTCATACGGTACGTGTTCTTCATAATCAGTTATCGCCGCCGCTGAAGCTGGTGGTGTGTAAAGCAAACGTTTTTTTGTCTGTTCACCGCCCGCAGCACGCATTTTATCTTTACGATGTTTTTTTGCTAGTTGAAGAGCTTGTTCATAGCTATAGCGAACAACAGCATTCCAGCGGAAACCACAAGCAGCAGATGTGCGATTTAACTGATCTCCTACTTCTTCAAAAGCATTTAATTGAGTACTTCCTTCTCGAACATGGCGAAGCACCGTTTCAGCAAGTAATAAATCGTCCTCGTCTGTCCAAGCATCTTGTCTTACTTTCATAGATTCAACTCCCTTTCTTTTTATGAACTTCCTATTTTTATAATGGGCAAAAAAATGAGCTTTTATACAAAGCTTTTAAAAATATGGTAGATTTCAATGAAGAGAAGAAATGTGGCTATGAATGATGAAAGCTTTTGAAGGAGAAAATATAAAAAATAGGTGGCTTTATATAGGAATAGAGCTACGCCCGGAGACTTGCAACAAGCTTCAAAGAGCGGTAAAATACCATTTAGTGTTTATTTTTAAATGTACTTGTGAAAAGTTTAAAATAGAGGAAGTGTTATATATAATGGGAAACGAATTTCGTGTGTGTGATGATTGTCAGGCAACGAACGTTAAAACGTTGATTCCGAAGTTAAAAAAAGTAGATTCATGTGCAACGATTGAGGTTGCATGTCAGTCTTACTGTGGCCCTGGTCGTAAAAAATCATTCGCGTTTGTAAATAATCGTCCAGTTGCGGCTCCAACAGAAGACGAATTAATTGTAAAAATTGAAGCAAAATTAAATAAGTAAGAAAAAGAAGAGTGAACAGATTACTCTTCTTTTTTTATGTCCATAAGATAGCGTTTTGTATGAATTCGTATTTCAAAATAATGGTTGACAGTCTTTTGACGTGGTAGGTAGAATAGAAAGTGTCTGATTCTGATAATCATTATCACGAAAAAGGTCAATTCACCTAATTTTTTTATTATTATTTGAGAATAAATTTCATTTTATTAAATATATGTTGTTGGTTAGGATGGTTGAGGGATGGAAGCGAGCGCAAGGAGTATAGAACAGCAAGATGTGAATGTTAAAGAGATTAAGAGCAGACCGCTCGTTGCTTCTATTATTTTAATAGCAGGCACAATTTTGTTAGCTTTAAGTATGGCAGTTTCTATTTCGTTTGGTGCAGCAGATATTAGTTTAAAGACCGTTTGGCAAGCTGTATTTCAGTTTGATGGTTCCATAACGCACCATAACGTAATTCAAGAACTTCGCATGCCTAGAGCAATAGGGGGTGTAGTTGCAGGTGCTTTTTTAGCGGTATCAGGTGCAATTATGCAAGGTATGACACGAAATCCACTTGCATCTCCATCGTTAATGGGGATTACAGATGGTGCTGTATTCGGAATTGCAATTATGTATGCATTCTTCCCTAATTCACCTTATTTAATGTTTGTTATCGCATCTTTTATTGGAGCTGCGTTTGGAGCGAGCATTGTATATGGTATTGGGTCTTCTTCACCAGGTGGATTAACGCCTGTAAAATTAGCTTTAGCAGGTGCAGCAATTAGTGCTTTATTAGGGGCAATTTCATCTGGAATTGCATTGTATTTCAACCTTGCCCAAGAGGTAAGTATGTGGAATGCAGGCGGTGTTGCCGGAGTGAAATGGCAAAGTATTAATATGTTAGTACCGATTGGTCTTGTTTGTCTCATTATAGCAATTATGATGTCGAGATATATCACAATTTTAAGCTTTGGTGAAGAAATTGCGATTGGACTTGGTCAAAATACGACATTAATTAAATTTATCGGAACAGTACTTGTTCTTGTATTAACAGGTTCTGCGGTTTCTATGGCAGGATCAGTTGGATTTGTTGGACTTGTAATTCCGCATATGACTCGTTTCCTTGTAGGCTCAGATTATAGATGGGTTATTCCATGTTCTGCGGTCTTAGGTGGATTGCTAATTGAATGTGCAGATATGTTATCTCGCGTTATTAATCCACCATTTGAAACGCCAATTGGAGCAATTACAGCGCTAATTGGGGTGCCATTCTTCCTCTACTTAGCACGTAATGAAGGGAGAGGAAAGATGTGAGGACGAGCGTCTTAACAAAAAAGAACGTTACTATTTTAACGATTTTAGTAGGATTAATTGTTGCTGTATTTTTAATAAGTTTAAATACAGGAACATTTAAAATTCCTCCAATAGATGTATTAAAGTCACTAGTTGGATTGGGTGCAGAAGATCAATCTGTTATTTTATTTGAATTTCGTATGCCGCGTATGGTTATTGCTATATTAGTTGGTTCTGCATTAGCTATGTCAGGTGCAATTTTGCAAGGGCTATCACGAAACCCACTTGCTGATCCAGGTATTATAGGTATTAACGCCGGAGCGGGATTAACAGTTGTTGTATTCGTCTACTTTTTCTTTGGAAAAGTTGGAACTGGTACATTTTTATCTGTATTTATCCTTCCATTCTTCGCGTTAGTTGGTGCGATATTAGCAGCGGTTATTATTTATTTACTAGCATGGAAAGACGGTGTTTCATCAACTCGATTAATTCTTGTTGGTATCGCTGTTGCAGCCGGATTTGGTGCGGTTAGTTTAATTTTCTCTATGAAGATGACATCTAACGACTTCCGTTTTGCAACGATTTGGTTGGCAGGAAGTTTATGGGGAACAGATTGGAAGTTCGTACTAAGTGTACTCCCATGGATGATTATTTTCTTACCACTTGCCATTAGTAAAGCGCACATATTAAATGTAATGAATTTAGGCGACTCTACAGCAGTTGGCCTTGGTGTAAACGTAGAAAAGGAAAGACGTAAATTATTATTTATTGCAGTTTGTTTAGCTGGTGCATCTGTTGCGGTGGCGGGAGGCATTGGTTTTATCGGTTTAATGGCTCCGCATTTAGCGAGACGCCTCGTTGGTGGTAAACATCAAATTATGTTACCAACGGCTGCATTAATAGGAACGTTCTTGCTTTTATTTGCAGATGTAATTTCAAGAAGTGTGTTACCAACTTCAGAAATACCGGTCGGTCTTGTTATTTCTGTAATTGGTGCACCATATTTCATATATTTACTTATGAGGACAAAATAAAGGGAGGCTTTTTGTATGGCAACTTTAGCAGTTGATGCGGTATCTGTTGGGTATAATGAAGGGTTAATTATAGATGGATTAACAGTTGAAATTCCGGAAGGACAAATTACAACGATTATTGGACCAAATGGTTGTGGGAAATCCACATTATTAAAAACGGCTTCTCGTATTTTGAAAGCAAAACGAGGTACTGTTTATCTTGATGGAAAAGCAATTGAGAAACAGCCAACGAAAGAAATCGCAAAGAAAATGGCGATTTTACCACAAACTGCAGAAGTGCCAACAGGCCTTACTGTGTTTGAACTTGTTTCATATGGACGTTTTCCTCATCAAAAAGGATTTGGAACATTGAAAGAAGAGGATTATCGCTACATTCATTGGGCACTTGAAGTGACGGGGATGACAGAATTCGCAAATCGTCCAGCAGAAGCTTTATCAGGTGGTCAACGTCAACGTGTATGGATTGCGATGGCTCTTGCACAAGGAACAGATTTACTTGTGTTAGATGAACCAACAACATACTTAGATATGGCTCATCAACTTGAAGTATTAAACTTACTGAAGAAATTAAACAAAGAAGAAGGCAGAACGATTGTTATGGTTATTCACGATTTAAATCATGCTTCTCGTTTCTCTGATCATATGATTGCATTAAAAGCAGGTAAGTTAATGAAACAAGGAACGCCAGATGAAGTTATGACGAGTGAAACACTTCGTAACGTATTTGAGATTGAAGCGCAAATCGTTCCATGTCCAGTAAACTGTAAACCAATTTGTTTAACATACGATTTAGCGATGATTAATAATCAATTGCGTAAAAAAGCATAATTAATAGAATTTCCCCCTCTTAAAGAGGTGAGAGGGGGAGTTCTAATGGACGTCGAGCTTCTTACCCACGGATGGGAAGTTGAACGCCCGTTAGAACGGGTTATAAACAACAATTAATAAATATATATTAATTAAATGTTGTTTTGTTTCTTATAGTTACATGCAAATTATAAGAGAAATACAGCTAGAAGGAGTCGGAATATGAAGAATTTTAAAATGGCACTATTAGCAATGGTACTAGTTGTTACTTCTGTACTATTTGCAGCTTGTTCTAACAAAGAAGAAGAAAAGAAAGCAGATGCGAAAACTGAAGAGCGCACTGTACAACACGCAAAAGGGGAAATTAAAATCCCTGCAAATCCAAAGAAAATTGCTGACCTTAGTGGTTCAACAGAAGAATTATTAATTTTCGGTATGAAACCGATTATTACTGCAAATACAACACAAGAAAAAATTGATTCACATATTGAGAAGAAATTGAAAGATGTAAAACCGGTTGGTTCTGCGTGGGGCGATAAAATTAACATCGAAGCAGTGGCTGCTGCAAAACCAGATTTAATTATTGTAAACAATCGTCAAGAAAAGATTTATGATCAATTATCTAAAATTGCACCAACAGTTATGTTAAAAACTCCATTAGACCAATGGCGTCCAAAATTCGAAGAAGTAGGTCAAATCTTCGGTAAAGAGAAAGAAACAAAAGAATGGTTCAAAAAGTATGATGAAAAAGCAAGCAAATTACATGACAAAATCGTTGCTAAAACTGGCGATGCAACATTCATGAAAATGGCTGCATATCCAAATGCATTCCGTGTATACGGTGACTACGGTTACGGTAGCGTAATCTTTGGTGATTTAAAATTACCAGCAGTTAAAGGTACACCAACTGATAAACCGTTAGTACAAATACAAAAAGAAGCTTTAATTGATTACAACCCAGATTACTTATTCGTATTTACAACTGGTGACGGTTCTCAGCGTCTAAAAGAATTCCAAGAAGAATCAATTTGGAAAAATATGAACGCTGTTAAAAACAACCATGTATTTACAATCAGTAATGAAGATGTAAACAAAGGATACTTCCCACTAGGTAAAGAAATGATCCTAGACGAAGTTACTGAGTTCATTTTAGGAAAATAATATATAAAGAAAAATCACCTTTGTTTTGGTAAAGGTGATTTTTCTTTATATAACAGGAATTAATATAGTCTTTCATTTCTTTCTGTTTCCTATATCGTTTATAATATATAGTAAGAATGCAGTAAAGAAAGGGGGATGTCGGAAAGTGGTATATTTAAACGACAAACTCAGCGAAACAAAAGTGTTTAAAGACCCAGTACATAAATATGTACACGTGCGTGATCGCGTTATTTGGGATTTAATCGGAACGAAAGAATTTCAACGCTTGCGCCGTATTAAGCAGCTTGGTACGACATTTTTTACATTTCACGGTGCAGAGCATAGTCGCTTTACTCATTCGTTAGGTGTATATGAAATTATTCGTCGTATGATTGATGATGTGTTTGATGGCAGACCGAACTGGAATGCTGAAGATAGATTGTTATGTTTATGTGCGTCATTACTTCATGATGTCGGTCACGGCCCATTTTCTCACTCGTTTGAAAAAGTATTTTCGTTAGATCATGAGAAATTTACGCAAAAGATTATCGTTGGTGATACGGAAATTAATCGTGTGTTAAGCCGTGTGGATAAGGATTTCCCGCAAAAGGTAGCAGATGTAATTGCGAAAACATCTACTAATAAATTAGCGATTAGTATGATTTCGAGCCAAATTGATGCCGATCGTATGGATTATTTATTAAGAGATGCATATTTTACTGGTGTAAAGTATGGGAACTTTGATATGGAACGTATACTGCGTGTCATGCGCCCGTACGGTAATCAAGTTGTCATTAAAAATAGTGGTATGCATGCTGTAGAGCATTATATTATGAGCCGTTATCAAATGTATTGGCAAGTATATTTTCATCCGGTAACACGTAGTGCAGAAGTAATTTTAACGAAGATTTTACACCGAGCTAAATCACTGCATGAGAAGTATTATGCGTTTAAAAATCATCCTGTTCATTTCTATTCTTTATTTGAAGAAGAAGTGACAGTAGAGGATTATTTAAAGTTAGACGAGAACGTAATGTATTATTACTTCCAAGTATGGCAAGAGGAAGAAGATCCGATTTTAAGTGACTTATGCCGTCGTTTTATGAATCGAAATCTATTTAAATATGTGGAGTTTACAGATAAGCACGGTTTAGATAATTGGATGGAGCTAAGTAGCTTATTTAAAAAGATTGGACTCGATCCAGAGTATTACTTAGTTGTGGATTCAACATCGGATTTACCGTATGACTTTTACCGCGCAGGAGAAGAAGAAGAGCGTCTGCCAATCTTACTTCTTATGCCGAACGGGGAACTTAGAGAGCTTTCGCGTGAATCGGATATTGTTGAGGCGATTACAGGTAAGAAGCGAACGGATCAAAAGCTATTCTATCCGCATGATTTAATCTATGAAGATGGAAGAAAAGGAAAATATAAAGAGAGAATTATCGAGTTGTTAGAAGGAAAGAAATAAGAAGCAGCAAAGAGCTGCTTCTTATGAAAAAACTTGAAATTATTTGTCGCTTAAGCGTTTTCCGCCAACTGCATAATGGTTTTTAGACATTTCTTCGATGAAAACAACGATGTTTTCTTCAGGAGCACCAGTTGTTTCGCTTACTGCTGCTGTTACTTTCTCAGCAAGAGCTTTCTTTTGTTCTTCTGTGCGTCCTTCTAGCATTTTCACTGTTACGTATGGCATGTATAATCGCTCCTTTTATGTAAGTTACACTCTTATTATAGCGGATTATGAGGAAGAACAATCGGAAAAACAAATAATTTCTTTTTTTGACATATGGAAGAGGAGATGAGTTATGGATCAGTTATTTAGATACCCATTGCAACAAATTCCATTGGTAGCAATGGCGATTATTATTGCGCTATCTGTGCATGAATTTGCACATGCGTATGTTGCATATAAATTTGGAGACGATACAGCGAAAAAGCAAGGACGTTTAACATTATCACCGATGGCTCATTTAGATCCTATCGGTATGATTGCTGTACTAATTCTTGGATTCGGTTGGGCAAGACCAGTACCTGTTAATCCGTATAACTTTAAAAGACCGCGTCTTGCGGGAATATTAGTTTCTATTGCGGGACCGATAAGTAATCTTATCTTAAGTGCAATAGGTTTAATTATTTGGTATAGCTTAATAACGTTTGGTGTGTTAGATGCGATGCCACTTGCAGTAGCAGATACGCTGGATCAATTTTTCCAAATTTTTATTATGCTTAATATTGTTTTACTTGTATTTAATTTATTACCAATCCCGCCACTTGATGGGTATCGCGTTGTGGAAGATTTAGCACCAGCAAATATTCGTGCGAAAATGACACAGTATGAAAAGTATGGATCAATTGCGTTATTAATTCTTGTTATTACACCGCTTAGCAATTACACAATTCAACCTATTTTCAATGTTGTTATTCCATATGTATTAGTATTTTTACAAAATATCATTGCGCCTATTTTCAGGCTTTTTTAATCATTAAGCGAGGAGGAGTTTACATATGACAGAGAAAAAGAAAAAAATCGGTTTTAATATCGTGAAAAATGATTCAACAGATGGACATGGTGGTTTTGGCGTTGGGGCATTAAGTTTAGAAAATATTTCTCCTGTATTTGTTGATGTATTAGAGAAAACTGCGTTCGTTGATATCGGTGCGATGCATGCGCGTAGTACAGTAGAAAAAGGAATTAAGTTTTTAACAAATAAAGATGAAGTTCCAAACGGAAAACCGTTTTGGCTTGTTTGGGTAACAATTGAAAGAACACCAAACGGTGCTTATTACGCAGGTGCAACAGCCTGTGAAATGACAGTTGATCGTGAAATTCGCCGCGGATATAAATCACTTCCAGAGCATGTAAATAAAATGGATAAATCCCTAAAGCGTCACATCATGATTGATCATATGGATGAATCATCTAAAAAAGTACTTGGTACATTCTTAAAAGAGCATAATGAAGCAATTTGGAACGAATCTAGTGAAGAATTGCGCCACGCATTATTAGGCGAATAAAAATAGCTGACGGATTTCCGTCAGCTATTTTTTTACCACGGGAGATATTTTTTCCACCAACCCGTCTTTTTCTTCTCTTCACTAACCTTTTCGAACTCTTCCTTATCATCAACGTGATCCATACAATACTCTGTTGGCTCTGTACCTTTTGCGAAATACATTTTCACAGAAATGGGACAATTTTTTGTAGCAATCTTACCGTTTTCAGGATTAACATCGACTGCAACAACATCTGCTGGTTGTTTAAACTCTTGTTTAGGCTGTCCATCTAATCCTTTTTCCATTGTATCGGTCCATATTTTTTTTGCGTATCCTTGTTCTGCTACGTTTGAAATGGATTTAGGTTGATCGTATCCAATCCAAACCCCTGTTACAAGTTGTGGGGTAAATCCAATCATCCAACTATCAGTTTCTGTAGAACCAGACTTTCCAGCATATGTTCTTGATAGTTTTGATAACATCGATTGACCGGTCACAGCGGCATAACTGCTTAGTTTTTTATTAAACATACCTGCCATCATTTCTTCCATCACAAAGGCTTTGCTTTTATCTAGAACTTGTTTACTTTCTAAATGAGCGTCGTATAGCATATTTCCTTCATGATCAACGATGCGCCTTATAAAGATTGGTTTTACTTCTTTCCCGCCGTTTGCAAACATGCTATAAGCATTGACCATTTCAATTGGTTTTACAGGAGATGTGCCGAGAGCAAGAGACGGAACATCTTTTAATGCGCTAGTAATACCGAATTGCTTCGCTGTTTTTGTAAGAATGTCTTCGCCTAAAAATAGATTTGTCTTCACAGCATATACGTTATCAGAAACAGCGAGTGCTTGTGCCATTGTCACAAAGTCGTCTGCATAATAGTTTTTATAATTTTTCGGTTTATATTTGGAAACACCGTCACCTAAAGTGAATACAGTATATTCGCTTTTTAAGCGCGTAGCAGGGGTGAATCCTCGTTCTAAGGCTGCGTAATATAGGAATGGCTTAAATGTAGAGCCGGGCTGACGAGCGGCTTGTGTAGCTCTGTTAAATTGACTCGTATTATAATCAGTTCCACCAACAAGGGCAGCCACTTCACCCGTTTTTGGATTCATAGAGACGAGGGCAGTTTGGATGTTTGTTGTTTCAGGTATATGATTTTTTACAGCTTGCTCTGCTACAGATTGTAATTTAGGGTCTAGCGTTGTATAAATACGTAAGCCACCTCGCTGTAAGGCTTGCTCATCTAATCCGATATCCCGAAGAAGAGAAGCTTGTACAGCATCTTGGAAATAAGGTGCGACCTCTGCAACTTTTTTCGTATCCAATGAAGCAAAAGTAAGTGTTTCCTTTTTTGCTGAGGTAGCTTGCTGTTTTGTAATATAACCTTGTTCTACCATTTCATCTAGTATGAGAGATTGACGCCCTTTAGCACGCTCCTCTTTTAAAAAGGGAGAGTAGAAGCTAGGTCCTTTCGGAATACCTGCGAGCATACTAGCTTCTGCTAATGTTAATTCTTTTGCAGTTTTATCGAAATACAGGCGAGAAGCAGCTTCGATTCCGTAAGCACCATGCCCGTAATAAATTGTATTTAAATATCCTTCTAAAATATGATTTTTATTATAGTTCACTTCAAGGCGAACGGTATACATTGCCTCTAATAGTTTACGCTTCCACGTTTTATCATGATCTAAGTATAGGTTACGAGCATACTGTTGTGTAATAGTACTAGCACCTTGTACTTTTGCCATTGCTTTTAAATCGGCAACAATGGCACCAACAATGCGCTTTATATCAAATCCATGATGTTTGTAGAATCGTTGATCTTCAATAGATAGTGTTGCCTCTTTTACATAAGGAGAAATTTCATCAAGAGATACATTATAGCGCTTTTGTGTTTCATTACTTTGTCCTATAACAGTGTCATCATTAGCGTAAAAGACACTCGTTTGCGGCACTGCAACAGGGGGAGGCCCCATAATTTTTGCAGCTATAATGATAATAAAAAAGGAAAAAACGAAAAAAAGAACACAAGAAAACATTACGGTGAAGAAAAGACGTTTATATTTTTTAAGTTTTGGATTCATGGTTTGATCCATCTTTTTCAGCCCCTCATTAATACAAGCATTATTGTATTAGTATTGAGGGTTTTCGTTTATTTTAAACAATGAAATTTTGAAAACAAAAAGCCCCTTCAATTAAGAAAGGAGCTCAAAGGCACGTGCTGGCCAATCGGTAATGATGACATCTACACCATAGTCAATCATAGTTTGTAAATCTTTATATTCATTAATAGTGTAAGGACGAAAAACGTATCCTTGCCCCTGTGCTAATTGGACAAACTCTTTCGTTAATAATTGAAAGTTTGGATGTAATCCAGTCGCCTCGCGCCTTTTTGCTTCAGCAATAGGATCTGCAAGTGGTGTATCGTACAAAATCGCTCTTGGAATTTCTGGAGCAATTTCTGCTAATAATGAAACGGAATCGTGGTTAAATGATGAAAATACAATTTGATTGGATAGATGATATTCACGAACAAGAGCAACAACTTTTTCTTCAATATTTGGATAATGAAGAACATCTGTTTTTAATTCAATGTTAAGTTGTAAATTTGTTGTAGAGAGCCAAATAAATACTTCTCGTAATGTTGGGATTTTCGCCTCATGGAAAGAAGGATCTTTATGGCTACCAGCATCTAAAGCTTGTAATTCCTCTACAGTTTTCTCAGAAACAAGTCCCACGCCATTTGTTGTGCGGTCCACCGTTTCATCATGAATAACAACTAGTTCACCATCTTTTGATAGATGAACATCAAGTTCAATTCCGTGAGCCCCAATGCGTTCAGCCTCTTGGAAGGCAATCATCGTATTTTCTGGGTGTGTTCCTTTTACCCCGCGATGAGCGAAAATAAGTGGTTTATTCATGTGGAAATCTCCTTATCATCTCTTTTCTTTTATTATGAAACTGCTTTGAGAAAAATACAATTCATATGACAAACATTTACAAAAGTATAACAGTTGCACAAAAGTTAACGTTAACGTAAAATGTAATAATCGGTGAAGGGAGGAATACACATGTATAAAATCGATGAAGTAACAAAGCAAGTTGGTTTAACAAAGCGTACACTTCGTTATTATGAGGAAATTGGTTTAATTCATCCCCCAGAACGCAGTGAAGGGAATATTCGCCTGTATACAGACGAGGACATTGCGAGAATTAAAAGGATTGTGGAAGCGAAAGAAGTACTAGGAATTACGCTTCAACAAATGCAACATTTCTTATCGTTAAAAGAAAGAATGGAACAAAGAAGAAATAGTGAGAATCCGCGTGACCGTGAAGTGATTCAAGAAATTAAAGAGATGCTTGAAAAACAAGTGCAAACGTTAGACGAAAAAATGGAGCAAATGCAGCGTGTTAAGGCAGAGCTAGAGGATAGTTTAAGCCGTGCAGTTACATTTTTAGAGAATACAAAAGGAGAGTAATCAAAATGGAGAGCAAACAAAAATTAGGGAGATTGATTACAGTGGTGGCTACCTTCCTTGCCTTTTCAGGTATAGGAGTAGTCGACCCAATTTTACCAAGTATTGCTGAACAAATTGGTGCTTCGCATTGGCAAGTCGAGATGTTATTTACAGCATATATTTTAACGATGGCAATTATGATGTTACCAGCTGGAATATTTGCATCAAGATTTGGTGATAAACGAATGATGACGATCGGTCTTGCGATTGTAACTGTATTTGCATTTATATGTGGTATATCGCAAACGATTGCTCAATTATCTCTTTTCCGCGCGGGGTGGGGATTAGGAAATGCGATGTTCTTTGCAACGGCGATGACATTATTAATTGCATTAAGTAAAGAAGTTCATGAAGCAGTAGGATTATATGAAGCAGCTATCGGTTTAGGGATGGCAGGTGGCCCATTGTTAGGTGGTATATTAGGTGGACATTCTTGGCGTTACCCATTTTTTGCGACGAGTATTTTAATTTCTTTAGCATTTATTTTAGTTTTCTTTTTTGTAAAAGAACCGGAGCGAAAAGTGAAGCGTAAAGCAGCAGGCGTAGGAGAATTACTTAACCTGGTGAAGTATAAACCGTTTATGCAAGGTGCCATTTCCGGGATGTTATATTACTACGGATTTTTCGTCGTGTTAGCATATTCACCACTTATTATGCATTTATCTGCTATTCAATTAGGATTTGTATTTTGCGGATGGGGATTAGCATTAGCTTACGGATCAGCAATTTTAGCGCATAAGCTAGAAGGTAAATATGAACCAAAAACATTGTTAAAAGGTAGTTTACTTGTATTTGCGATTTTCTTAATTGCACTATTCTTCGTTAAAATCATGTGGTTACAAATCGTGTTAATCGTTCTATCAGGATTAGCATCAGGCTTAAATAACGCGTTATTTACAAGTTATGTAATGGATATTTCACCTTATGAAAGATCTGTTACATCAGGTGTTTATAACTTCGTTCGTTGGTTAGGGGGTGCGATTGCTCCAATTTTATCAGGAGTCATCGGTCATACAGTTTCACCACAAAGTCCGTTTTTAGTCGGTGGAATTGTCGTGTTAGTTGGTTGCGTAATGATCTTAATTCCGATTCGTAAACCGGTAGAAATAGAGACAAAAACCCTTTCTTAAGAAAGGGTTTTCTTTCCTATTACAGAGCAATCCCTTTTCACATATATGTTAGAACCCTCTGACTAAAATATATTTTCGGTATTTTTTTACTTTTAACTATACTTTTTGGATGTTTTGTTTTATTTTTGTTAGGGGACATTAATGATGTCCCTATTATAAATTTGCATTGAAAGGCGTGATTGTACGATGGAACTATGGTTCACTGAAAAACAAACAAAGCATTTTGGAATTACGGCGCGTATTAACCGCACATTACATACGGAGCAAACAGAATTCCAAAAACTTGATATGGTTGAAACGGAAGAGTTCGGAAACATGCTTATTTTAGATGGCATGGTTATGACAACAGAAAAGGACGAGTTCGTTTATCATGAAATGGTAGCGCACGTACCTTTATTTACACATCCAAACCCTGAAAACGTATTAGTAGTAGGCGGTGGCGATGGTGGTGTTATTCGTGAAGTATTAAAACACCCAAGCGTAAAGAAAGCAACTCTTGTTGAAATTGATGGAAAAGTAATTGAGTACTCTAAACAATACTTACCATCAATTGCAGGCGCATTAGATGATGAGCGTGTAGAAGTAAAAGTAGGAGACGGTTTCCTACACATCGCAGAAAGCGAAAACGAATATGACGTAATTATGGTAGATTCTACTGAGCCAGTAGGTCCAGCAGTAAACCTATTTACAAAAGGCTTCTACGCTGGAATTTCAAAAGCGTTAAAAGAAGATGGTATTTTCGTTGCCCAAACGGACAACCCTTGGTTTACACCAGAACTAATTACAACTGTGTTTAAAGACGTAAAAGAGATTTTCCCAATTACTCGTCTATACACAGCAAACATTCCGACGTATCCAAGTGGACTTTGGACGTTCACAATCGGATCTAAAAAACATGATCCATTAGAAGTAAGTGAAGAGCGTTTCCACGAAATCGAAACGAAATACTACACAAAAGAATTACACAATGCAGCATTCGCATTACCGAAATTTGTTGGCGATTTAATTAAGTAAGAGCGTTAAATTGAAATAAATAAAGTGTAAGTAACTCATTTAAGGTGTTTGTCTAGAAGGCTTGAACATGCTAGTTACTTACACTGCTACAAATGAAGTAGTCTTCTTGTGATAACAAGAAGGCCCAGGTAAATCGAGAAAGAGGAGCAATGCGCTCCAAATTTGAGAAATAGTGAAAGGTTGGGATACCTTAAGTTCCACATAAGGAGGAAAAGAATATGCGTTTTGATGAAGCTTATTCAGGTAAAGTATTTATTAAAAGTCATCCAAGTTTTGAAGAGTCAGAGGCAGTTATTTACGGGATGCCTATGGATTGGACAGTAAGTTTCCGTCCAGGATCTCGCTTTGGCCCTGCACGTATTCGTGAAGTATCAATCGGTCTTGAAGAATATAGTCCGTATTTAGATCGTGAACTAGAAGAGGTAAAATATTTTGATGCGGGTGATATCCCATTACCATTTGGGAATCCACAGCGCAGCATAGACATGATTGAAGAATATGTAACAAAACTATTAGATGCCGGTAAGTTTCCACTAGGTCTCGGCGGAGAGCACTTAGTGTCTTGGCCAATTTTTAAGGCAATGGCAAAAAAATATCCAGATTTAGCAATCATCCATATGGATGCTCATACTGACTTACGTGAGTCATATGAGGGAGAGCCTTTATCCCACTCTACACCAATTCGTAAAGTGTGCGATTTAATTGGTCCGGAAAACGTATATTCTTTCGGTATTCGTTCTGGAATGAAGGAAGAATTCGAATGGGCAAAAGAAGTAGGTATGAACTTATATAAATTTGACGTATTAGAACCGTTAAAGGAAGTATTACCGAAACTTGCAGGACGCCCAGTCTATGTCACAATCGACATCGACGTATTAGACCCAGCTCACGCTCCTGGAACAGGAACATTAGAAGCTGGAGGTATCACATCTAAAGAACTATTAGAGTCCATCGTAGCAATTGCAAATTCAAATATAAAAGTAGTCGGAGCAGACTTAGTAGAAGTAGCTCCAGTCTACGATCATAGTGATCAAACACCAATCGCAGCAAGCAAATTCGTGCGGGAAATGCTGCTCGGTTGGGTTAAATAAAAGCGTAGGCAGCTCGCTCAGAATCGCAGGTCATTGGAACGCTCGACCGAGAAGCGCTTTTGGCTTCGAACGAGAGTGTGAAATGGCCGGAGATTCTAGCTGCTGTAGCTGGATAAAATAAAAGCGCAAGCGGCTCGCTCAGAATGTGAGGGGGATGGAGCTTCAGACGTAGAGGCGTTTTTTGCCTCGAAGGAAGAAGCGAAGCCACCAATCATTCTAGCCGCTGTAGCTGGATAAAGTAAAAGTGAAGCCGACTCAAAAAGTATTTTGAGCCGGCTTCTTTTATTAATAGGTAGGTTATTATTGTCTTATTTAGTAGTTAAGTCGATATCCTTTGTCGAAACGTCGATATATGCGGAGTTGTGTTCAATATAATTTCACTTACCGTCACGCGACATAAAAAAGAGCTATTCTCAAACGATGAGAATAGCTCCCTTTCTTTACGCAACTTTCTCTTCCGAAGTAATTCCGCGAATTTCATCAGCAGAACGGATTGGATATTTGCGGAACACAATAGAACCGACGTATCCAACAATAGTGGTAACGATTCCACATAATACGGCAGCAATCGTTACTTTTATTACATCATTAAATCCGAACAGTACGAGAAGTCCTGGAATTGGTGATGCTGTCCCTGGTGCATTATTAACGAGCTGGAATAGCGACGTAATAATACCGGCAAGCGCACCGCCAACAAAGTTTGTCATATAGATAGGAATTGGATTTGCTGAGACAACATCGGCCTGTGTTAACGGCTCGATTGCCACGGCGATTGTATCTTTCTTTGAACAGATTTTTAGTCGTTTAAAGAAAATGAAGTTCATTGGGGCAGAAGCTGCTACGGCAAGACTACCAATTGCCATTGGTAAACCAGTTAATCCAAGCATTGCAGTTAGTGCCATAGAACTTAATGGAGATGTAGAAATAACTGTTATTAATCCACCAAGCATAATACCCATAATGATAGGACTTTCTGTAGTTGCAACTGAAATCATAGAACCGATTTTACCAAGTGTTGCGTTAACGAGTGGATCCATAAGCATGGCCATTCCGCGTGAAATTGGTGCAGCGATAAATAGGATTGCTAAAAACTCTACACCAGCTGGTAATTTCTTTTCGAGAAACTTCACGACGAAGGCACAAACGTATCCAGCGAAAAATCCTGGTAAAATACCGAATCCGCTAGTAGCGATACCGATTAAAACAGCGTATACGGGTGAGACACCGATTGCTAATGCGACTAAAATTGCCGCTGCGACACCGCTCATGCTACCAGAAGCTACTCCTACTGATTGTAAAAAGTCATTATGAAACATTTCTCCACCAATATAACGGTGAAATGCTTCAATAAGAAAACTTGCGATTGCTGCATTAGCTAAAGCGCCCATTGCTTTCATTCCGTAAGGCGCACGGTAACTGAAAAGTGTAAATAGACAAAGTACAACAAGTAATAGTGCTAAACCTTGCAAGATAGCCATTTGAAAATTGTCTCCTTTGATTTTTGTAATAAAAATTTGTATCATTCAATAATAATATAAAAGTTTGTTAAACGGAAAAATTTTTTATTGGGAAATCGCTGTAAGGTGAAAAACTCTTACAATAATGTAAGGAAAGTGTAAGGCATTTCGATAGAGTATAGTATGCCTTTTTTCGTATAATACAGGTATAGACATACGGCTAGTGAGAAAGCAGTGCAAACAGGAGGCGCATTTATGAAATTGGTAATTAAAGTTTTAGCTGTGTTCGCCATTATTTTAGGTGGAACAGCATATTATTTAAACACGAAAACAGAAGGTGTGCATGCTTTTGTAGACAACTTCTTTTCAAATAAAGAAATACAAGATTATTATGCTGTTATAGATAAAAGTGAGAAAAAAGACGATGAATATTTGTATACATTTAAAGGGTATACAGAAGATGGAAAGCTACAAGTTATTAAAAGAATGGTGAACCGTGAATTGCATACGGGTGCTTTTATAAAAATTTATGCAAAAGGTATGCAGGGAAAAGGATGGGCTGAAATCTCGAAAGAATCAATCCCGCAAAAAGCGTTGCAAAAAATAGAAAAACCATAAAAGGAGCGAATCGTTCGCTCCTTTTTTAGTGCGTTAAAATGGTGATAGCTGAACTTTCTTTATTAGAAATGATTTTTGCCCTTCCGCCAATTGGGAAAGTAAAGATTGGAGTTGTATGTCCGAAACTGGCATTCGCAATAATAGGGATATGAGCAAGTTCAGGCTTTGAAGCAATCATTTCTTGAATGTCCTCTATCATACATTCTGTTCCTTTTTGCATTCTTCCTATAACGATGCCTTTTACGTATTCAAAATCAGTTTGCTGCATAAGAGAATGTAAATATCGATCGAAAGTTTTAAGTGTAGCTTTTCCCGTTAAACTATCTTCTTCAAGAAATAAAACTTTATTTCTTAAGCTTGGCATATATGGTGTACCTTGTAGTAAATTCAAAGTGCTCATATTTCCGCCGATAATATCCCCTGTAGCTTCTCCTTCTTGAATCGAAACATATCCTTCATTTTTAATAAATTCTCGATTTTCTTGATCCATATACCAAGAATCATCGCTCCATGTTTCAGATGGTAGGATTTCAATAGGTTCATGAGAAGTTAAGCACTTTAAAAAGTAATCGGTCGTATAATCGAGTCCTTTCTCCATTCCAAATGAAGAGAAGTGAGGACCTGAATATGTAACTAAGCCTGTTTTAGCATAAATCGCGTTACTTAAAGCGGTAATATCAGAATAACCGCAGAAAATTTTCGGATTTTCTCGAATTAAATCATAATTGAGATGTTTCAATAAACCATTAGAGTTGTATCCGCCAAGTGTCGTCAAAATGGCTTTTACATTAGGATCTCTAAATGCTTCGTGGAGGTCTTGAACTCGTGAAGAAATAGAAGAGGAAGCGAATCGATCTATCTCATCAGCATATTTTGAGAATGTAACTTGAAAGCCTATGTCGGTTAATCTTTTTATAGCAAGGTCTCTGTTTTCATTTGAGACAATACTTAAACTACAAGATGGTGAAATAACCCTTATTTCATCATCTTTTTTTAATTTTGTTAGTAGCACCAAATTCACCCCTTGAAATGAAAGAATATTTAGATTTAAAAAATATTTTAACATATGAAATAAAGTGAAGGTGAATTATTTTTTGAAAAGGAGTTTTCCTGATTTTTCAGCAGACAGACAGAGTCTTTTTTTGATATGATAGGAAAAGTGATTTATTATAAGTAGTATTTAATATCTATAACATTTGAAGGGTGTGCAAGACGTGAAGAAACAACTTGCAGGCTTGCCGGTACACGTTCATTTCGTAACAGAAATCCGTGAAGGGGCGAGGAAGGAAACCGTTGCTTTTGAAGCAAATGGTCAATACTATGTAAAAGGTCAAGGTACATATATAACATTCCAAGAGCCGAACGAACAAGGCGAAGTGAAAACAATTATTAAAATTCAAGATGAACAAGTTCTCATTATGCGTTCAGGTGCTATTTCTATGCGTCAGACGCATGTGAAAGGTGAATGGACAACTGGTACGTATACGAGTGAACTTGGTACGTTTGCATTGCAAACGAAAACTGATAACGTTCTTTTTAAATGGTCGGATGAAAAGAAAAAAGGACAACTCTTCTTAACGTACGCATTGCTTCTAAGTGAACAAGAAGCTGGCAGATATACAATTACACTTAATTTGAAGGAGGCAAAATAATGAATTCTTTAGAACAAGTAAAAGGATTGATTAAAGAAGAAATTCAAGCTGCTGTATTAAAGGCAGAACTAGCGACAGAAGAACAAATTCCAAACGTTGTATTAGAATCTCCAAAAGATAAAACAAATGGTGACTTCTCTACAAATATGGCAATGCAACTTGCACGCGTTGCGAAAAAAGCACCTCGTATGATTGCAGAAGAATTAGTTGCAAACTTCGATAAAGCAAAAGCTTCTATTGAAAAAATTGAAATCGCTGGTCCTGGTTTCATTAACTTCTACATGGATAATAGCTACTTAACAGACTTAATCCCAACAATCGTCAACGCTGGTGAAGCATACGGTGAAACGAATACTGGTAAAGGTGAAAAAGTACAAATTGAGTTCGTATCTGCGAATCCAACAGGCGATCTTCACTTAGGACATGCACGTGGTGCGGCAGTAGGTGACACTTTATGTAACGTATTAGCAAAAGCAGGATATGATGTATCTCGTGAGTACTACATTAATGATGCTGGTAACCAAATTCATAACTTAGCTCTTTCTGTTGAAGCTCGTTACATGCAAGCTTTAGGTTTAGAGAAAGAAATGCCAGAAGACGGTTACCATGGTGCGGACATCATTGGAATTGGTAAACGCTTAGCTGAAGAGTTTGGCGATCGTTATGCAAAAGCTGATGCAGAAGAAAGCTATGAATTCTATCGTTCATACGGTTTAAAATATGAGTTAGCAAAACTTCAAAAAGATTTAGCAAGCTTCCGTGTTAACTTCGATGTGTGGTTCTCAGAAACATCATTATACAAAAACGGAAAAATTGATCAGGCTCTTGCTGTATTAAAAGAGCGTGACGAAATCTTTGAAGAAGGCGGAGCAACTTGGTTCCGTTCAATGACTTACGGTGACGACAAAAACCGTGTATTAATTAAAAATGACGGTTCTTACACATACTTAACGCCAGATATCGCTTATCACCGTGATAAATTAGAGCGTGGTTTCGATAAGCTAATCAACATTTGGGGTGCTGACCACCACGGTTACATTCCTCGTATGAAAGCTGCTATTCAAGCACTAGGTTACGATAAAGAAACACTTGAAGTAGAAATCATCCAAATGGTACAACTGTACCAAAATGGTGAAAAAATGAAAATGAGTAAGCGTACAGGTAAAGCAGTTACACTTCGTGAGCTTATGGAAGAAGTAGGCGTGGACGCAATGCGATACTTCTTCGCAATGCGTAGCGGTGATTCTCATTTAGACTTCGATATGGACTTAGCTGTATCAAAATCTAATGAAAACCCAGTATACTATGCACAATATGCACATGCTCGTGTATGCAGTATCCTTCGTCAAGGTGAAGAGTTAGGATTAGCTACAGGCGGAGACGTAAATTACAAACTTGTTACTTCTGAGAAAGAAGTAGAGTTACTGAAAAAACTTGGTGAATTCCCAGCTGTAGTTGCGGATGCAGCGCAAAAACGTCTGCCACACCGCATTACAAGCTATGCATTTGAATTAGCTGCGGCATTACACAGCTTCTACAATGCAGAAAAAGTATTAAACCAAGATAACTTAGAATTAAGTAAAGCTCGTTACGAATTAATGAAAGCAGTACGCACGACACTTCAAAATGCATTAGCAATCGTAGGAGTATCTGCACCAGAAAAAATGTAATAAAGAAAAGATGTCTATTTTTGTTTAGAATTGATATACAAGTTGATATATAAACTTCTGATCAGTCTATAGACTGATCAGAAGTCAAAGAAAGAAGAGCACCGAAAAGTCGTGTGGCTTGATAAGGGAAAGTTGAAACAGAAAAAGAGATGGCAAAGCTATCTCTTTTTCTGTGCCAATTTTCTAATCTAAATACATGTGACAAATATATGTTATGGTAATGGAGTGAAAATAGTAAAATACCAATTAACTATTGATTTTTAGGAACGATTCTAGAATAATAGACTGTTGGGGGTAAGATTATCAAAAATCCATATATGTATTATTAGTTGGTGGAATGTTACTAGAAAATGGTGTGATTGTTGTAAAAAACATTGTTACAGCTATGCCAAATACTAAAAGAACAATTCATCTAACCAAGTATTTAAACAATTAGTAATTAATCTTGAAAACTTCCAACTTAGTCAAGAAACTAGGGGTGGTATGTTTAAAATAGTACATATAGTACAATTAAAGGTTTCATGATTTGATAAAAAATAATGAAAGGATATAAATTTCTCGGTTTTGATATTATCATCATATATAAGCTCATTTTAATTCTTCGACATAGCCATGGAACCCATTAGGAAAAGGGTTTTTTCTCGACACTCATTTATATACTCCAAAAATGAAAAGGCTGAATTTCGTATTTCTATACGATTTACATGAAATCAGTTGACAATCATACTCTTTTTTAGTTACCCCCAAATTCGGTCCACTGTATTCAAATTTGGAGAATATGACTATCATCTTGCATAGGCAAACAATACTTCATCCAGAGCGTTTTTAATTATATAATGCTGGCGGTGGAACGCTTCTTGTTCTACTTGTTTCGGTGTGTAGGTCGGCTGTGTAACTAAACACAAAATGTTTTAACATATGGCCAATTTCACCTCAACTCATAATGGCAGAAAATGCATCTTCAATAACATCTTTTAGAATACGAGTATCCTAGCATGTTTCACAGTCGTAACCTTCTTCGGCTGATATGCTAAATTCGATTATAGATTGTACTTCTTGTTATTCTTTATGAGGATAAGTAAGGAAGTTGACCAAATGCATATTTACTGTGAAGTAGCTCTTCCATACTTGTCGACAATGAAATTTTCGCATTTATAGAGCAAACGTTTGCGTTGGTATGGAGAAATTTCGGAAACTCTACAGCATAATAAGACAATGACCGTCATGAGTTTTATCGTGAGTGCTTGTTGAGTGGTCTTCTTCTGACTTTGAAGTTGTTTGTTCGTTCATGGGTATTTGTAATTTGAATTCCTTTATCAAAATTTGTCCTGTATCTGTTTTTGTTAAACAGTATATACGATAAATAAAATGTCGGAGAAATTAGATGAATCTATATAAAAGTCAAACTGCAATTTTTTAAGTAGTAGAAGGATTGAAAAAGAGAAAAAGATGATAATAGCTGTCAAACAAGTTTTAGTAAAGTGGCTTAATGACATTGAATAGTAGAATCTTTGTCATAGTATGCTTGTACCAGGATCTATCTATTTTTAATTTTATAGGAGGATAACATAAAATATGTATTTAAAAAGAGTTACTTCGATTTTTTCGATTATAATGATTTTTATGTTTACTATAGGTCAAAGTCTTTTACCTATAGTAGCAAATGCACAAGAGCTAAACACAGCAGGACTTGTGGATAGTTTTCAGATTGGTAAAACAAATCTAAGTACCACAGAAAGGACTAAAGTAACTGTAAACTTCAGTGAAAAAGATGGACTTAGGCTGAAGCCTGGAGACACACTAACATTAACACTGCCTCCAGAGTTAAAAGGATTAAATAGCGAGTTTCTATTAAATGACTATGGTACTTGTAAAGTTACAGCAGGTACTGTGGTATGTACATTTAATGATAAAGTGGATACATATGAAAATATTCAAGGGTATTTAAACTTTTTCGTGGAAGCTACTAATGTAGGAACGGATCAAAAGAAAGAGATTGAAACCAATTTTGGTACAACTGTAGATAAGCAGTCTGTAACAATTACCGGTCCAAGTAGTGGTGGTGGCACAGATCCTGGAAAGCCACCGTTTTTTTATAAAACTGGTGATATGAACTCAGGTAAGGACAATGAAGTACGTTGGTTCTTGAATATAAATTTAAATAAAGAAGAGTTAAGTCGTGATATTGTTGTGACTGATAATTTACAGGAAGGTCAAACACTTAATAAGGATAGTTTCTATATAAGTGTAGATGATTATCTAGGTCGTCGATCTTTAACGCTACAAGAGTTTGAAAAGCAAGGTTACGGAACGATTACCTTTACTGGAGACAGATCATTTAAAGTTATGCTTAATAAGGATAAAGCACGTCTTGCTGCCTTTACGATTGGTTATACATCTACTATAACGGAAGCTGGGAAGAAGCAAGAGTTTTTTAAGAATGATTATACGATTGATTACCAAGTCCTAAACAAAGAACCAGTTACTGAATCGGGTACTCATCCAGTCGAAAATATGACAGCTGGTGGTGGTGCTACTGGTAACAAGGTTCCAAAAGGAAAGCTGAAAATTGTTAAACATATTGAAGGAAATAAAGAAAAAGTAATTCCGAATGTTTCGTTTAAGTTGTATAAAGAGTCTGGTGAACAAGTTGGGGGCGAATATAAAACAAATGAAAAAGGGATAGTTGAAACTCCTCAATTATCACCAGGTAAATATTATGTACAAGAGGTTTCAGCTCCAGACTATATTGATTTCGATCCTCAGAAAAAAGTAGAGTTTGAAATAAAATCAGATGATGAAAATGGAGTCGAACTGGATATTCCAAATAAAGTGAAAACTACATCTGTTTCAGGAACGAAGATGTGGAAAGGCGATAACGAGAAAGATCGTCCAAGTTCAATCAAAGTAGAATTACTACAAAATGAGAAAATAGTAGACACAAAAGAAGTAACAGCGGCAGATGGTTGGAAATACAAATTTGACAACCTAGCAGTCTATGATGCAAATGGAGTGGCGTACAAGTATGAAGTAAAAGAACAACCGATAGATGGATACACAACAGAAGTAAATGGTTATGACATTACAAATACAAAAGTGGTACAAACAACCAAAGTAGAAGGAACGAAAACATGGAAGGACGGAAATGCGGAAAATCGTCCGAATATGATTAAAGTAGACTTACTACAAAATGGCCAAGTAATCGCAACACAAGAAGTAACAGAAGCAACAGGTTGGAAATATGAATTCAAAGATTTAGCGGCATACGATGCCGAAGGTAAGGCATACAAGTATGAAGTGAAAGAACAAGCAGTAGACGGATATCAATACGAAGTAAAAGGTTATGACATTACAAATACAAAAGTAGGTCAAACAAAAGTAGAAGGAACGAAAACGTGGAAGGATAACAATTCACCGGATCGTCCGAAAACAATCAAAGTAGACTTACTACAAAACGATAAAGTAATCGCAACGCAAGAAGTAACAGAAGCAAGCGGTTGGAAGTATGAATTCAAAGATTTAGCGGCATATGATGCCGAAGGAAAAGCGTACAAGTATGAAGTGAAAGAACAAGCAGTAGATGGATATCAATCCGAAGTAAAAGGATATGACATTACGAATACAAAAGATGCAAAAACAACAGTAGCAGGAACGAAAACTTGGAATGACAACAATGCATCAGATCGACCAACAACAATCAAAGTAGACTTATTGCAAAATGGCAATGTAATTCAAACACAAGATGTAACAGAAGCAACCAGTTGGAATTATACATTTGCAGACTTAGCACGATATGATGCAAATGGTGTTCCTTATACGTACACAGTAAAAGAGCATCCAGTAGCGGGATACAAATCGGAAGTAAATGGCTACAACATTACAAACACAAAAGTAGCAAAATTGACAGTAGAAGGAACAAAGACGTGGAAAGACGGAAATGCAATAGACCGTCCGGCAATGATCAAAGTAGACTTACTACAAAACGGTAACGTAATCAAAACACAAGATGTACTAGCAGTAATGGGTTGGAAATATATATTTGCAGATTTAGAAGCATACGATGCGAATGGAGTAGCTTATCAGTATGAAGTGAAAGAACAACCGATTGCGGGATATAAATCTAGCGTAAGCAGTTATGACATCACGAATACAAAAGTAGGCGAAACGAAAGTAGAAGGAACAAAGACTTGGAACGATAACAACGCAACAGATCGTCCGACGATGATTAAAGTAGATTTACTACAAAACGGTAAAGTAGTAGACACAAAAGAAGTAACAGAAGCAACAAATTGGAAGTACACATTTGAAAACTTACAAGCATACGATGCAAACGGAGTAGCTTACGAGTATAAAGTGAAAGAACAAACAGTAGATGGATATAAATCGGAAGTCAAAGGTAATGACATCACAAATACAAAAGTAGGCGAAACGAAAGTAGAAGGAACGAAAACGTGGAAGGATGATAATGCGAAAGATCGTCCGACGATGATTAAAGTAGACTTACTACAAAATGGTAAAGTAGTAGACACAAAAGAAGTAACAGAAGTAACAAATTGGAAGTACACATTTGAAAACCTACAAGCATACGATGCAAACGGAGTAGCTTACGAGTATAAAGTGAAAGAACAAGCAGTAGACGGATATCAATCGGAAGTAAACGGTAATGACATCACGAATACAAAAGTAGGCAAAACAAAAGTAGAAGGAACGAAAACGTGGAAGGATGATAATGCGAAAGATCGTCCGACGATGATTAAAGTAGACTTACTACAAAATGGCCAAGTAATCGCAACGCAAGAAGTAACAGCGGAAAAAGGTTGGAAATATGAATTCAAAGATTTAGCGGCATATGATGCCGAAGGTAAGGCATACAAGTATGAAGTGAAAGAACAAGCAGTAGACGGATATCGAACAGAAGTCAAAGGTTATGACATCACGAATACAAAGGTTGGTCAAACAAAAGTAGAAGGAACGAAGGTATGGAAGGACGGAAACGGTGAAGGGCGTCCAGAAACAATCAAAGTAGACCTACTACAAAATGGCAAGTTAATCGATACAAAAGAAGTGAGCGCAGCAAGCGAATGGAAATATGCGTTTACAGATTTAGCGGCATATGATGCCGAAGGTAAGGCATATAAGTATGAAGTAAAAGAGCAACCAGTAGACGGATATCAATCCGAAGTAAAAGGTTATGACATTACAAATACAAAAGTGGCGCAAACAAAAGTAGAAGGAACGAAAACATGGAAAGACGATAATGCGAAAAATCGTCCGAATATGATTAAAGTAGACTTACTACAAAATGGCCAAGTAATCGCAACGCAAGAAGTAACAGCGGAAAAAGGTTGGAAGTATGAATTCAAAGATTTAGCGGCATACGATGCCGAAGGTAAGGCATATAAGTATGAAGTGAAAGAACAAGCAGTAGACGGATATCAAACAGAAGTAAAAGGTTATGACATCACGAATACTAAAGTTGGTCAAACAAAAGTAGAAGGAACGAAAACGTGGAAAGACGATAATGCGAAAGATCGTCCGACGATGATTAAAGTAGACTTACTACAACATGGCCAAGTAATCGCAACACAAGAAGTAACAGAAGCAAGCGGTTGGAAGTATGAATTCAAAGATTTAGCGGCATACGATGCCGAAGGCAAGGCATATAAGTATGAAGTAAAAGAACAAGCGGTAGATGGATATCAATCCAAAGTAAAAGGTTATGACATTACAAATACAAAAGTAGGTCAAACAAAAGTAGAAGGAACGAAAACATGGAAAGACGATAATGCGAAAGATCGTCCGAATATGATTAAAGTAGACTTACTACAAAATGGCAAGGTAATCGATACAAAAGAAGTAAGCGCAGCAAGCGAATGGAAATATGCGTTTACAGATTTAGCGGCATATGATGCCGAAGGTAAGGCATATAAGTATGAAGTAAAAGAGCAACCAGTAGACGGATATCAATCCGAAGTAAAAGGTTATGACATTACAAATACAAAAGTGGCGCAAACAAAAGTAGAAGGAACGAAAACATGGAAAGACGATAATGCGAAAAATCGTCCGAATATGATTAAAGTAGACTTACTACAAAATGGCCAAGTAATCGCAACGCAAGAAGTAACAGCGGAAAAAGATTGGAAGTATGAATTCAAAGATTTAGCGGCATACGATGCCGAAGGCAAGGCATATAAGTATGAAGTGAAAGAACAAGCAGTAGACGGATATCAAACAGAAGTACATGGTTATGACATCACGAATACTAAAGTTGGTCAAACAAAAGTAGAAGGAACGAAAACGTGGAAAGACGATAATGCGAAAGATCGTCCAAATATGATTAAAGTAGACTTACTACAAAATGGCCAAGTAATCGCAACACAAGAAGTAACAGAAGCAAGCGGTTGGAAATATGAATTCAAAGATTTAGCGGCATATGATGCCGAAGGTAAGGCATACAAGTATGAAGTGAAAGAACAAGCAGTAGACGGATATCAAACAGAAGTAAAAGGTTATGACATCACGAATACAAAGGTTGGTCAAACAAAAGTAGAAGGAACGAAGGTGTGGAAGGATGGAAACGGTGAAGGGCGTCCAGAAACAATCAAAGTCGACCTACTACAGAATGGCAAGGTAATCGATACAAAAGAAGTAAGCGCAGCAAGCGAATGGAAATATGCGTTTACAGATTTAGCGGCATACGATGCCGAAGGCAAGGCATATAAGTATGAAGTGAAAGAACAAGCAGTAGACGGATATCAAACAGAAGTAAAAGGTTATGACATCACGAATACAAAGGTTGGCAAAACAAAAGTAGAAGGAACGAAAACATGGAAAGACGATAATGCGAAAGATCGTCCGGAAATGATTAAAGTAGACCTACTACAAAATGGTACAGTGATTGCGACGCAAGAAGTAAGTAAAGCAACAGGCTGGAAATACGAATACAAAGATTTAGCGGCATATGATGCCGAAGGTAAGGCATACAAGTATGAAGTGAAAGAACAACCAATCGACGGATACAAATCCGAAGTAAAAGGTTATGACATCACGAATACAAAGATTGGTCAAACAAAAGTAGAAGGAACGAAGGTATGGAAGGACGGAAACGGTGAAGGGCGTCCAGAAACAATCAAAGTCGACCTACTACAAAATGGCAAGGTAATCGATACAAAAGAAGTAAGCGCAGCAAGCGAATGGAAATATGCGTTTACAGATTTAGTGGCATACGATGCCGAAGGTAAGGCATATAAGTATGAAGTAAAAGAACAACCAGTAGACGGATATCAATCCGCAGTCAAAGGATATGACATTACGAATACAAAAGTAAGCAAGACGAAAGTAGAAGGAACGAAAACATGGAAAGACGATAATGCGAAAGATCGTCCAACAATGATTAAAGTAGATTTACTACAAAATGGTAAAGTAGTAGACACAAAAGAAGTAAGCAAAGCAACAAATTGGAAGTACACATTTGAAAACCTACAAGCATACGATGCAAACGGAGTAGCATACAAGTATGAAGTAAAAGAACAAGCAGTAGACGGATATCAAACAGGAGTACATGGTTATGACATCACGAATACTAAAGTTGGTCAAACAAAAGTAGAAGGAACGAAAACGTGGAAAGACGATAATGCGAAAGATCGTCCGACGATGATTAAAGTAGACTTACTACAAAATGGCCAAGTAATCGCAACACAAGAAGTAACAGAAGTGACAGGCTGGAAATATGAATTCAAAGATTTAGCGGCATACGATGCTGAAGGTAAGGCATATAAGTATGAAGTGAAAGAACAAGCAGTAGATGGATATCAAACAGAAGTACATGGTTATGACATCACGAATACAAAAGTAGGCGAAACGAAAGTAGAAGGAACAAAGACTTGGAACGATAACAACGCAATAGATCGTCCGAAAGCAATTAAAGTAGACTTACTACAAAATGGTAAAGTAGTAAACACAAAAGAAGTAACAGCAGCAACAAATTGGAAGTACACATTTGAAAACCTACAAGCATACGATACAAACGGTGTAGCTTACGAGTATAAAGTGAAAGAACAACCGGTAGACGGATACAAATCTAAGGTAAACGGTAATGACATCACAAATACAAAAGTAGGCCAAACAGAAGTAGAAGGAACGAAGACATGGAAAGACGATAATGCGAAAGATCGTCCTTCAATGATCAAAGTAGACTTACTACAAAATGGCCAAGTAATCGCAACACAAGAAGTGAGCGCAGCAAGCGAATGGAAATATGCGTTTAAAGATTTAGCAGCATATGATGAGAATGGTGTAGCTTACAAGTATGAAGTGAAAGAACAAGCAGTAGACGGATATCAATCAAAAGTCAAAGGTAATGACATCACAAATACAAAAGTAGGCCAAACAAAAGTAGAAGGAACGAAGACATGGAAAGACGATAATGCGAAAGATCGTCCTTCAATGATTAAAGTAGACTTACTACAAAATGGCCAAGTAATCGCAACACAAGAAGTGAGCGCAGCAAGCGAATGGAAATATGTGTTTACAGATTTAGCGGCATATGATGCTGAAGGAAAAGCATATAAGTATGAAGTGAAAGAGCAACCAGTAGATGGATATCAATCCGAAGTCAAAGGATATGACATCACGAATACAAAAGTAAGCCAAACAAAAGTAGAAGGAACAAAAATGTGGAAAGACGATAATGCGAAAGATCGTCCGAAAGCAATTAAAGTAGACTTACTACAAAGCGGTAAAGTGATTGCGACGCAAGAAGTAAGCAAAGCAACAGGCTGGAAATATGAATTTAAAGATTTAGCAGCATATGATGCAGACGGAAAAGCATACAAGTATGAAGTGAAAGAACAAGCAGTAGACGGATATCAAACAGAAGTACATGGTTATGACATCACGAATACAAAGGTTGGTCAAACAAAAGTAGAAGGAACGAAAACGTGGAAAGACGATAATGCGAAAGAACGTCCTTCAATGATTAAAGTAGACTTACTACAAAGTGGCCAAGTAATCGCAACACAAGAAGTGAGTACAGAAAGTGATTGGAAATATGAATTTAAAGATTTAGCAGCATATGATGCTGAAGGTAAGGCGTACAAGTATGAAGTGAAAGAACAACCAGTAGCGGGATACAAATCCGAAGTAAATGGTTATGACATCACGAATACAAAAATCAAGGACGAACCAGGTGTAGATCCAAAAGATCCAAGCACAGATCCAAAAGATCCAAGCACAGATCCAAAAGATCCAAGCACAGATCCAAAAGATCCAAGCACAGATCCAAAAGATCCAAGCACAGATCCAAACACAAATACAGACAAAAATAGCGATTCAAAAGTTCCACCTAATAAAGAAAATGATAAGCCAACATTACTTCCTAACACAGGAGGAACATCAGCAGAAATGATTTCAATTCTTGGAGGTATGGTATTGTTCCTTTTAGGTGGAATTCTATTCGCTCGTCAGCGAATAGAATAATAAAAAAGCTTTAGATTATTGATTACATCGTAATCTGAGTAGCAGATAAATTAAAAAATTACTATTGATATTGCTCCCTTTAGGTAAGTATTCAAAAACACTTCACGATAAAGTGAAGGGAAGAATGCAACCTGAAGGGTTTTTTTTATAGAAAAAAGAGAACAGTTTCAAGTTGGACTCAATCAGCGGCCCAATAATATGGTCAGCTTTCATAGAGATAAGCGGCTCTAAAGCGATAATAAAACTGCAAGAATAATTTTTTCATAATGGAAGAGCCTCTTTATTAGATGTACTCACTATTATTACAATTTTTATTCTACATGGTAGTACCATGTAATGGATATTTTATTATGATTATATTGCAATTTTTATTATACATGATAAGTTGTGTAATAAATATGTTATTATGCATATATTTGAATTTTTTATTCTATATGGTAATGCCATGTAATAAATATGCCTTTTTACATATTTATTTTTCCTTAATAAAAAGCTACCGATTAATCGGTAGTTTGAAATAGTGTTAAGCGGCTTTTTGTCCTGTTTTCACGGTAGGTTGAAGGCTATTATAGACACCTGTACCAATGACCTCTAATGCCATTTTCATACGTTCTGGTGAAATGTTCTCAAATACGTTATCTTGAGGCGTGTGATATACCTTTTCGATATGATAGATTAATGGATTCCAACTATCGACGCCCATCCAAATAAATAGTGCAGAAGGGATACCCACTTCAGCAAATGGTACGTGATCACTAGAGCCAAATTTTCCTTGAAGAACGAGGTTATTATTTAATTGTTTACCTGCTTGTAAGGCAGCATCTGTTACAAGGTTTGTAGAACCATCAGGAGTCATAGCATATAAATTTTTTGCTTTATCATAATTTGTTGCAACCATGTCTGCGTTAAAGACACCTAAAATTCGATCACGTTCCTTTTGGGACAGACTATTAACATAATAATCAGAGCCAAGTAAGCCAGTTTCCTCAGAACCAAAAGCAATAAAACGAATTTCTTTATCAGTTTCTACATTTTGAAAAGCACGAGCCAGTTCTAATACTAATCCTGTACCAGAAGCATTATCATTTGCCCCAGGTGCTCCAACGACACTATCGTAGTGTGAACTTACAACGACGGCCTTTTCATTACCTGTACTATTTTTTGGTTTCTTTTTAGCGATGACATTTAAGGATGTTAAATTAGATTCATGTCTCGCTTTTAGGGAAAGAATTGTTGTCTCTTTTTTAGCGATTTCTTCTTTAAATGCATTTCCTTGAGCATAAGCAAGACCGAAGACAGGGATAGCCTGTTTTTTAGTTAAGCGAGGATTGAAAGTTTGTCCATAGTTTCCGCGTCCGCCAATTAAGCTGTATAAAAGAACACCTTTTGCCCCTTTACTAACAGCATTTTCAACCTGTTTATTATAATCTGCTACTGTTGCACCTCTTTCGAATAAAACAATTTTTCCGTTTACCTCATTTGGAATATCGTCTAATTTTGTACCACCTTGAACAAAGATAAGTGGAGCTGTAACAGCTTCTGTAGAAATTAGTGCATTTGGAGCAGCACCAGCTTGCCAATTACGCTTTGTCCCTAATGGTGATTCGATAAATCCAACGTATTGATCCGGCACTTGAAAGGGCTGATACTCTACTTCATATCCCATTGATTTAAGCTTCATACCAACATAGCGAGAAGCCCATTCTTCTGATTTTGTACCACCTGGACGGGGACCGATTGTTTCGGATAAGAAACGGATATGCTCGATGGCGCGGTTTGCATCAACTTGTTTTGTAATAGGTGGAGTCTGTGTAATTCCTGACGTGGAATCAGCTTTTGCTTGTCCGATTGGAGCTAAGCTAACGGCGAGTGATACAGCAAGCAAGGAGCTTACTATTTTTTGTTTCAGTGATTTTCTCATTTTTTCCTCTCCCATTCTTCTATTCTCTCTGACTGACAAAAGAAGACGGTTAACGACTTTATTTTACCTTTATATGTATGAATTTTCAATAAATGTATGTTGAGAAATAAAAAACGCTATATGCATATTTGCATATTTTTAGCGGAGATATGTATGCTATCATTTTAAATGAAGGATCGCTTTCTGTTTGGAAGGCTCCTACATTGCATGAATCTAGTGTACCCAAACTTTAGATTATGTAGGGAAAAGAGATCCGTTATAGGATTTCTTTTCTTTTGTTTGAATCATGTGATGATAACTATGTTTCCGCATTTCATAATTATCATCAGTGATATATGTAAGGCATCCATATGAAAATACGAGGCTGTTCAAGAGTTTTCCGTACTTTTGGACAGCCTCACCCCGTTAAAAAGGTGATACTTTGATGTATCACCTTTTTATTTTTATAAGCTTTCTGTTTATGGGGATGTTACATAATCAAAAACAGCCGCTTTAGTAGAAGGAATCTACAAAACGGCTATTTTTGATTATAGTTGAGTTAAAATAATTGGCTCGCCACGAGTGACGACAACTGTATGTTCACATTGTGCAACAAGGCTTTTATCTGGTGTAACGAATGTCCAACCATCATCACCGCGCTCAATGATATGATCAGCTTTCATAGAGATGAATGGTTCTACAGCGATAACAAGACCGTCTTTTAGAAGCGCATTATCCATTGGATCATAGTAGCTTAAGATGTGGTTTGGAGCTTCGTGTAAGCTAAGACCAATACCGTGACCAGTTAAGTTTTGAATAACGTTATATCCACTTTTATGTGCAAAGTTAGAAACAGCACGACCAATTTGATTTTGTTTTGAGCCAGCTTTTACTTTTTTCATTGCTTCCCAAAATGAGTCTACTGCTGCTTGGCAAAGTTTTTCTTTTTCTTCATCGTCACCAAGAACAAATGAGATACCTGTATCTGCATAATATCCGTCAAGTGCTGCCGATACGTCTACGTTTACTAAATCGCCTTCTTTTAATACGCGATCGCTTGGAATACCGTGAGCAACTTCTTCGTTTACACTAATGCAAGTTACACCTGGGAATTTATATTCTTTTTCAGGCGCTGAAATAGCACCGTTCTCGTCTAATACTTTTTTACCAATTAAATCAAGCTCTTTCGTTGTCATACCTGGCTTCGCTTGTTTTTTCATTTCTTCGCGTGCAAGTGCAACGATGCGGCCGATTTTTCGTAAACCTTCTAAATCTTGTTCATTACGAATAATCATGAAAACCACTGTCCTTCCTCGAATATATGTCTTATCCGATTGTATCATGTTTGTTTTTGTACTGCTACTCGCATGCGGTATGCAGGCTGATTCCTCTCATAAAGAATACATGACAATTGTCATATGGATGTCATGACGCATCATACTGTTTCCTAACTTTTCCAACGCATACAATGTAAATATAAGAAACGGCGGGGGTGGAGAGATGGAAAAGATTATTGAAGTAAATGGTGTTTCTAAAACATTTAAACATAAAAAAGCAGTAAATAACGTTTCATTTCATGTAAATAAAGGGCAAATAGTAGCATTACTCGGCCCAAATGGTGCGGGGAAAACAACGACAATTTCAATGATGCTCGGATTAAAAGATCCGACAGAAGGGAATGTTTCGATATTTGGAAAGAGCCCGAAGCATAGAGATGTTCGTAATAGCCTCGGTGCGATGTTGCAAGAAGTAAGCGTTATTGACAGCATCACAGTAGAAGAGGCAATTGAGTTATTCCGTAGTTATTATACGAATCCAGTAGCGAAAGAAACATTACTTCAGCTATCGAATTTAGAATCAGAGCGAAAGCAAAGATGTGAAAAGTTATCAGGTGGTCAAAAGAGAAGGTTGAATTTTGCACTCGCACTTGCGGGAAATCCAGATTTATTATTTTTAGATGAACCAACTGTAGGGATGGACATTACGTCTCGAAAAGTGTTTTGGGAAACGATTCGAAAGTTAGCAAGTGAAGGGAAAACGATTATTTTAACGACGCACTATTTAGAAGAAGCAGATGCGTTAGCGGACCGTATTTTATTATTCGCAAACGGAAAAATTATCGCAGATGGTACGCCGGATGAAATGAAAGCGACGATTTCTCGAAAAACAATCTCGTTTTATTCGAAAGAGAAAATTCCTAAGAGTTTACTAAAGGAATTACCGCATGTAACAGAAGTACAGTCAAATGAAGGGCGCTTCACTTTAACGACGGAAGATACAGATGCCACTTTACAAGCAATTTATCAGAGGAATCTACCTGTAACAGACGTTTCAGTTGAACGTGGAAGCCTCGATGAAGCATTTGAACAGTTTGTTGCAAATCAGAAGGAGGGAATCGCATGAGAGCATTATGGATGCAATGTAAAATAGAGGTTTTACGTACGTTCCGCAATAAATTATTCATCTTTTTCTCATTATTAATGCCAGTTATGTTTTATTACATCTTTACAAATGTTATTCAAGTCCCGCAAAACGGAGATGCATGGAAAGCACATTATTTAATTTCAATGGCGACTTTCAGTATTGTAGGGACTGCCCTTTTTAGTTTCGGTGTGAGACTTTCTCAGGAAAAAGGGCAAGGATGGACACATTTGTTAAAAATTACACCGCTTCCAGAGGGCGCATATTTAGCAGCTAAAATTATTGCTCAAACAGTAGTGAATGCTTTTTCAATCTTAGTTATTTTTATGGCAGGAATATTAATTAATAATGTTGAGTTGACGATAGGCCAATGGATTGGTGCAGGATTATGGCTATTACTAGGCGTGACACCATTTTTAGCCCTTGGAACAGTAATAGGTTCAATTAAGAAGGCGGATGCAGCAGCTGGTTTAGCCAATATTTTAAATATGAGTCTAGCTGTAATTGGCGGGTTATGGATGCCAATTGAAGTGTTCCCGAAAATATTAAGATCTATCGGTGAATGGACACCAACATACCACTTTGGAAGCGGTGCATGGGACATTGTAGCTGGAAAATCGATTGGGTGGGAAAATATCGCGGTACTAGGAGGTTATTTCCTTATATTTGTTGTAGTATCAATATATATAAGAAAAAGACAGGAAGCGGTATAAATGATAGAGAAGAAGAGGTTTGAAGTTTTTCCGAAACAGATGGGTTTCTTCCCATATATGTGGCTCGTGTATTTATTATTTCCAATCTATAATTTAACGCAAGTATCAGGATGGAAGCTTGTAATAGGGATCGGTATGTTGATAGTCTTCACCGTCACATACCGTCAACTTTATTTTGTTAACAAAACGTTCATTTTGTGGGCGTGTATTCAAATGGTGCTCACATTCTCATTTGCTTTATTTTATAATCCCTTCATGATATTGTTCGGATATTTTACGGCGAGTGCGATGGGATTTGCGCCAAGTAAGAAGGCATTTCGTGTGTTGTTATGTTTATTAGTTGTAATGCTTGGAGCTTTTATATTTGTAAATGTTAATCAACTAACAATCCCGAGTTTAGTGAATATCGTTCCGATGTTTATTTTAATGCTTCTTACGCCATTTGGAATGCGTAATTTTAATCAGAAAAAGATGTTAAGGAATCAACTAAACGAAGCAAACGAACAAATTAAAGACTTAGTAAAACGTGAGGAACGGCAGCGAATCGCAAGAGATCTTCATGATACGTTAGGGCATACGTTATCCCTTATTACTTTAAAAAGTCAGCTTGTGGAGAAACTGATTGTGAAGAATCCAGAACGCGCAAGTATAGAGGCGAAGGAGATTACACAAACATCTCGTACAGCTTTAAAACAACTGCGCGAGTTAATTTCGGATATGCGTATGATTACAGTGGAAGAAGAACTTGAGCAAATAAAAGCGATTTTGCAAGCAGCCAATATTGAATTGGAAGTAAAGCAAGAGGCTAATTCTAGTTCGCTATCGCCAATTGAGCAAAATATTTTAGGTATGTGTTTACGTGAAGCTGTTACGAATGTCGTGAAACATAGTAAGGCAAAGGCATGTACAGTTTCTATATTAGAATCACAAGGTGAATTGATTTTAAAAGTAGAAGATAATGGCGTCGGTTTAGAGGAGCGAAATCATGATGGAAACGGCATTCGTGGTATGAAGGAACGAATTGCCTTAATTGACGGTCTAGTGGAACTAGATACGGTTAATCCAGGGACACTGTTAACAGTGAAAGTTCCAATTGTAATTAGAACAGGAAAAGATGAGGTGAGGGCATGATTCGAATTATTATTGCAGAAGATCAACGAATGCTTCGTGGTGCATTAGGAGCCCTGCTTGATCTAGAAGATGATATTGAAGTGGTTGGGCAAGCGGCGAATGGTGAAGAGGCGTTAAAATTAATTGAATCGCTAAAGCCCGATATAAGTATTATGGATATTGAAATGCCAATCCAAAGTGGTTTAGATGTTGCTGAAATTTTAAAGAAAGAAAAATCATCTTGTAAAGTAATGATTTTAACAACATTTGCGCGTCCTGGTTATTTTGAAAGGGCAATGAAAGCTGGTGTGCACGGATATTTATTAAAAGATAGTCCAAGTGAGGATTTAGCTTCGGCAATTCGTAACGTAATGAAAGGGAAACGAGAGATTTCTCAAGAGTTAATGTTTGGCTTATGGCAAGAGCAAAATCCATTATCGGATCGCGAAAAAGAAGTGCTGTTACTTGCGAAAGAAGGAAAGACTGCAAATGAAATTGCGAAGGCACTTTATCTTTCACCTGGCACAGTTCGTAATTACATTTCTGAAGTATTAACGAAGCTCGATGCAAAAAATAGAATTGAGGCAATTACAATTGCGGAAGAAAAGGGATGGATGTGAAAAAGAAGTTTACCTATAATCGGTAAACTTCTTTTTTGCTTATTTTCCTTGTTGTACTTCTACTACTTTACTAATTTTTGCTAGAGCCCTATATCCATGTGCTTGGAAAGCCTTTTCGAATTCTGTTGCTGTCATATTACCATATAAGTCTTTTGCAGCTTGTACAATGTGAGATTGAAGTGATTCAAAATCTTCTGCTGAAGTTGCGTAGTTTTGCAATGCACGCATAACAACTTTACTTACTTTTTCATTTCCTTGTCTTTGAACAGATATACCGTTATACGTTTTACCTTCAGCTAATTGATATAATACATGGCTGATAATTCCAGAATTCACGTGAGATTCTTGATCATTTCCATCATTATAGAAATCTTTTAAGTTTGTGTATAGTTTGTTGCCGCCGTCACCAATTTCCCCTGGGATGTCACGAATTGTTAGACCACCTAACGTATCACCCATAATCCAATTTCCTTTATCTTTCTTTACGTAATATTCTATTTGTGTACCCCAAAAATCTGCTAGACCTTCATTTAGCGCAGATGTTTCAGCACTTGGATATCGCACAATTTTATTTTTCGTCGTACCACTAAATACAGCATGTCCAAATTCATGAGCTGTTACGTCAAGAGCAGAGGTTAATTTTCCATTTAGCCCGTCACCAAAGACCATTTGATTCCAACCTGGATGCCAAAATGCATTTACATAGTTTTCTTTTACACCATCACTAACTTCAGTAGAATCAAATCCGTGGACGCTAGCAACAACTTTTGAGTCTTTATTATCGTAACTTTTCAGATTATGTTCTTTCTTAAAATAGTCGTAAATATCACTCATATTTTTCATAACACCAGCTGCTTCTTTATCTAAGAAGTTAGAGTTATCGCTTGAAATAAGTGTCCCTGGATAACCAGCTTGGCTATCGCCACCAAGGGAATCAGCGTAGTTTGCGTTGTAAATATAAATACCATTTCCGCGGGATAAATCAGCTAAATAAAATTTTCCATCAGAGCCTTTCGCAATATTAAATAATACATTTTCTTGTAGCGCATTTTTCCCAGTTCCTTGTTCTTTCGCTGGTGATAGTTTAGGTGCTGTTACTTGATTAATAGTTTTATTCTCTTTATTTTTAATAAACTTTTCTTGGAAAAGTACTTCACCAGTTTGTAAGTCCATGATTGCATTTCCGTTTATAACTTGTTCATTGTTTTCATAAGTAAATGTAAGGACCGTTGCGTATGTATAGTAGCCATCTTTTTTCTTATAAACTACCGTTTCGCTAGAAAATTCTGTTTCTGTCGCATCACTTGGAATTTGAAGTATATTGCGTAATTTAGATTTTACTTCATTTTTCGACAAAAAATTTGTTATAGTAAGATTAAGTTGTTGGTCTAAATTTTGGGCAACTTTACCACTAACAGTTGTAATTACTCCATTTTTATCTACTTTTACAATGAGATCTTGACCATATACTTTATAATTTTTGTATGTTTGTGCAAGGCGTAATTCGGTTTGATTTTCTTTTGTTTCTTTATTTGTAGGTTGAAAATCGACATTCTTTTCAGTAGTAACTTGCTCTTGTTGAGCTTTAGCCCCATTTACCTCACCTTTTAAATACTTTTTAGCAATATTCTCTTTTGTATCGTTTTGAGGTTGTGTTAATTTTCCGATTGTTAAACCAGGCTGAGCAATTTCAACTTTCACTTCATTTTTATCTAATTCTTGAGCGTGAATAGCTTCTGTTGATAAAGGACAAAGAAGACCGAATGTAACGAAAGCACTAGCAAGTTTTCTATAATTCATCTATAACACTCCTAATCTTGTATTGTGTATGTGAGATGAATTGTATGAGGAATTTGCCGAATTTTATATATATTATGCATTATTTCATATCAAAAATTGTCGAATTCACATTATTGTAGTGGTATGACAACTTAAAAAAATTAGATTGTTATAATGGGATGGTGAGTAAGTATGCACGCAGAAAAATTAGGAAGTGAAATAAAGAAAATTAGGGTAATGAGAGGATTAACACAGAAACAACTCTCCGATAATGTATGTCATCAATCGGAAGTGAGCCGAATTGAATCGGGCGCGGTATACCCAAGTATGGATATACTGCAAGGTATAGCAGCAAAATTACAAGTTCCCATTATTCATTTTTATGAGGTACTCATTTATTCCGATATTGAGAGGAAAAAGCTATTTAAAGATAGAATTCAAATGTTGAGTAAGAAGAAACAATATGCTGAAATTTATAGCATTGTTTCAAATGAATTAAAAAAAGAAAAGTTTCATCCAGAATTTAATCAGTTTCTTCTTTGGTACTATTACTTATCTGCATATGTTTTACAGAAAATTAATTTTGAATATTGCATTTTAGAGTTAAAAAAAATTGTACATCAATCATACGGAGGGATAGATGTATTTCAAAATTTATATATTGAAAATTCTATTGCAAGTATTTGTGCAGAAAATAATCAATTAGATAGGGCAATAACTTCATTTCGAGCTATTTTAGAACGGTTAGAATCGCTACATAATAATGAGGCATTCACAGTTAAGGTTCGATACAATTATGCAAAAGCTTTATATTTGAGTGATCAGTTTGAAGAGGCATTGTATCAAGTAAATGAAGCGATTGAAGCTTCTCGGTATATGGGAAGTATGGAATTAATCGGTCAATTGTATTATCAAAAGGGCGAGTGTCTTGAGAAATTAGAGTATTCATCAGATGATATTAAAGAAGTGTATAAAAAAGCGTCTTTCTTCTTTGATTTATTAGATTTACATTCTTACAAAGAGACGTTATTAAAAAAAAAGAAGTATTTAAATTAAAATGATTTGGAATATGTATAGTGGTATATTTCGTAAGTTACATCCACAAAAAGTAATTAAATATCCAAAAAATGGGTATGCATAATTGCATAAGTTGTGGATAAATTTTCATGATATATTAAAAGAAAACGATGTGGGTGATGGAATATGAAAAAACTACTTATTGGTAGTCTATTAACGTTAGCAATGGCATGGGGTATTTCATTAACAGATACAGCTTTAGAGAAAAGCCAAGTAATTTCTCATAATGATCAAGAGGTACAATTAGCTTCAGATTTACCATTTGAACATTAAAAAAACAACCGTCTTACTTAGACGGTTGTTTTTTTGTGGAGTAACCTCCAAACGTCTTTACTAGAAACAGGTTTGCTAAAGAGGAATCCTTGAATGTGGTCACAGTTTTGCTCGTGTAAAAACTTCCATTGTTCTTCTGTTTCTACACCTTCCGCAATAACCTCTAAATTTAATTCTTTTGATAGCGTAATAATGGAAGCGATAATGGCTTCTTCTAAAGGGCTATTTGTAATTCCACAAATAAATTCTCGAGCAATTTTTAATGTATTGATTGGATATTTCGTTAAATAAGCTAAAGAACTATAACCAGTTCCAAAATCATCAATTGAAATTTGAATACCGAGATTTTGAAGTTCTTCTAGTTTAGCAATTACAGAATGATTTTGATTAATCGCGATACTTTCCGTAATCTCAATATCTAGTGCTTCCGGTTTTAGTTCGGTTTCTTCCAAGACTTTTGAAATAGTTGGGATTAAATCTGAACGGTTAAATTGAACAACAGATAAATTCACACCAACCTTTAAGTGAGAAAACCCTTGGTTATGCCACTTCTTTGCTTCTAAGCAGGCTGTACGTAAGATCCAATTACCAAGTTCAATAATAAATCCTGTCTCCTCTGCTAGAGGGATGAATTGGGCAGGTGATACAATTCCGAGTTTTGGGTGTTTCCAACGAATTAACGCCTCGAAACCGATAATTTGTTTTGTTTTTGTGTTTACTTGTGGCTGGTATTCAAGGAAAAATTCATTTTGTTGTAGTGCTTTTGAAAGCTCACCTTCTAGGAAGTGTATTTCATTTTGCGCAATACTCATTTCTTTTGAGAAGAAAACGAATCTGTTTTTTCCATTTGCTTTTGCTCGATACATAGCCATATCTGCATTTTTCATTAATTCGGTTACATCGGTTCCATAGTCAGGGTACATTGCAATTCCGATACTCGGTGTAACAGAAAGTTCTTCATCTTTAATAAAGTAAGGCTTATTTAAGATAGTTAAAATTTGTTCAGCTATAAAAGAAGCACTTTTTTCAGAGTACATATCTGGTAATAGAATCGTAAATTCATCTCCGCCTTGGCGGGCAACGATATCTTTTGAACGTAAACATCCACGTAATCTTTTTGCTACTTCAATTAATAATAAATCCCCGACATCATGGCCGAGTCGATCGTTAATTTTTTTAAATCGATCTAGGTCGAGGAACATAACCGCAACGTCATTAGTGTTGTTTTGAGCTAGATTTAAAATCGTTTTTAAATCTTTTTCGAATTTCCGTCGATTCGGTAGTCCTGTAAGTGCATCATGGAAAGCCATATGCTCTACTTGCTTTTGTTTTTCATATAAAGTTGTAATATCACGTGCTATACCAAACATCCCAACAACTTCTTTATTTATAAAAATAGGGATGAATGTAATGTGAAGGTGATAATAATAGCCTTCTTTTTCTTTTGTACGAATTTCTAGAGTTTGTGGTCTACCTTCTTTTGTAATTTGTAAAGATTTCTTCAATAATTCATGATCTTGTGGATCAATGAAGTGTTGAAGAGAATAGCTTGTTACTTCACAATAATAGGCTGTAAATAAACTTTCACAAGCCTTATTAGATTGTTGAAAAATCCCGTTCATATTTAAAGAAAAAACAGCATCAGGATGATCTTCGAATAAAGATTTATAACGTTGTTCACTTTTTGATAGTGCAGATGCGCCTTCTTCAACTTTACCTTCTAGTTGTGTAGTCAACTGTTCGTACGTATCGATTAATACTTGATTATCTTTCCACATGTAAAGTTGTCGTAGGAATAATAAGATAAGTGATAATACGAGACCGATTAACATGAACTTATCATCCCAAGGTTGAATGACAATAAAGGAAAAAGTAATGATTATACTAAAATAAGGTAATATAAAGCGTACATAATCGAATCGATAATATTTAGTCTTAGTTTCATGTTGCATTGGTTTATCTAAAATGTATAGTATGGACGATAAACCGATTAATAAAATTGAAGCAGTATGTATTAAATAAGAGACTTCAGAAGAAGTTTCCATTCCTGATCTTAACTGGAACAGGTGTATATATCCGTAAACAAGTATGATAGTGAAGCCGACAATTAATGAGATTCTACTAGAAGAATACTGTTCTCTTCTATATAAGCTAATAACGGCGTAAATTACTAATGATTGTGCAATGAAATATCCAATTAAAACCCATGTATCTGTTGTTAACATACGAAAGCTTGAAATGTCTAAAATAAAGGTTAAGGTAAAGTAAATATTCATAATGACAATAAAGATGCTATCGAATGAAAATTGAGCAAGGCCTCTAATAGAGTAATGTTTTATAAACTTTATAGCAAAGCCAGAAAAGAGCAAAATATATTGTATGATGAAGAAAGGCAATGCCTTATATGAGAATATGACTTGATCATATATAGAAAGTGAATGAAGAAATAAAGTTATCTCCATAGCTAATCCACATATACAAGTGCATAGTACTAGAACCCAAAATAGTTTGTCACCGTGCTTCATCTTCTTAATTGCTTTATATAAGCAATAGCAAGAAAAGAGTGCAGCAAAACAAAATAAGAAGAGAATTCCAATTTCTTTTATATTCAAGTCCTTAGGGATAAGGAATATCCAAAGAGAAAATATAATAATATACATCATGACAAATTGTACATATTTTTTTTGATTGATCATATAATGGCTCCGTTTCAATAAAGTTGAATCACAGGGGGAAAATGCTAATTTAAATAATAGCATATAAAACAGGAGCTTTTTTACTATAAGAAATACTTTTTGAAAAAAATAGCGCAACGTTACAATTTACCATTGTATTGTTGCGCCTTTTATTCTTTTCACTCCCCTTATAGAAGAGATTTCATCTATTAACTGAAGAAGTGCTAAATCCTTTTGTTTACTTTCAATCATAATATCGAAATCATGGTCAATTTTTTTTGTAATGTGTAAAAAGGGTTTAATAAACTCTAAATCAATATAATTTGCGTGAGCCCTAAATTCTTTTACGGATTTAGGAGAAGAAATATGAACTTTAGGAAGGACATTTGTATGTGACCAAGTTTTAAATATCATAGGAAGTAATTCTTCTAGCGGTTCATTACAAAGGTTCGCTATGTGGTGATGATAATCGAACACGAAAGGGATTTGCTCTTTTTGACAAATAGCCAAAGTTTCAGAAGTTGTATATGTTTTATCGTCATTTTCAAGAGTCATTTGTCTTTTTACATGGTATGGAAGTTTTTGTATGTTTTCATGAAAACGTTCGATTGCCTTTTCCTTATTTCCATACGCGCCACCTACATGGATATTAATGTAGGAAGAATCTGCAATTCCCATAGCATTTAACACGTTATAATGATAGGTCATATCTGTAATTGCATTAGTTGTAATATGTGGTTTGTCGCTTGTAAATAGTGTGAATTGGTTTGGGTGAAAACTTACGCGTAAATTGTGTTCTTGAATTAATGCTCCTATTTTACGCCATAGTGGAGCAAATATTTGAATGTAATCAAATTCAACTTCAGGATGTGTTGCAAGCGGGACGATAGAAGATGATAAACGATATAATGGAATTTCGTGTGCAATATTGTAATGAAGGATGCGTATTGTGTGTTCTAGATTTTGCAGTGTAACATTATATAATTTATCTTCACGCTCTTGTTTTTTTAGCTTTTTCCAGCTTGTAAATGTCATTGTTTTGGCAGGCGAACAGTCCCATAATACCGTAGCATGTGAGACATATCCAAATCGAATTATCATATGTGATGCACCTCCTTGGCCCTTGAAATTTCTCTATAAAAAGAACGCGAGTATCGTTCCTATCCATTCCTTTCCTCTATCGATAATGGAGAGGGGATTGACATCTTCAAAGGAAAGTAATAAGGAGCGTTCCAAATCTTCCTCGAATTTACGTTTTACTTCTTGTATGAAATGTTTATCGTATAAAAGGCAATTGATTTCATGGTTAATATATATACTTCTCATATCGAAATTAGCAGTTCCGATATCACAAGTATGATCGTCTACTATAATAATTTTTGCGTGGAAAAATCCTTGCTGAAAAGCGTAAATATCACAACCAGCTTGTATTAACTTTCGGCAATATGGGAATTTTGCTTCTCGAACGAGGGCGTGATCAGCTTTTTGTGGAACGAGAATAGTTATTTGAACCCCACGTTTTCGCGCTTTTAATAATGCATTCATAATTTTTTTTCCAGGAATAAAATATGGTGTACCGATAAAGAGTTCTTTTTTCGCGCTTTCGATTAAATGTAAAAATGTATTTTGTAAATAGGCACCATCAGTAGGGATGAAACGATGTAGAATGGTCCCTGGTTGTTGCATAGGAAAATAAAGAGATGAATCTAATAAATTTTGGTCTGTATCGTCGAGCCAATCATGTAAAAATTGTTTTTGTAAATCTTGTATCCCTTCTCCTGTAAGACGTAAATGATAATCTCGCCATAACCCTAACCTTTGATTATGCCCTAAATATTCTTCGCCAATGTTAAATCCACCAATATAACCAATTTTCCCGTCAATAACTGTAATTTTTCTATGGTTTCTTTGATTTGCAGAAAAGAAAGGAAAAGGAAATTTCACTTTATGACAAAATGAAAAAGAGACACCATGCTTTTGTAGCGAGTAAATCGCTTCTTTTGATAAATAATGACTTCCAAATCGGTCGAGTAAAAGTCTTACTTCAATTCCTTCTTGTGCTTTATCGATAAGTAACTTTAAAAACGTACGACTTATATCATCGTTTTTTACAATAAAAAATAAAACGTGCACATGGTGTTTAGCTTGTTTTATATCAGTAAAGAGAGCATCGTATAGATCATTTCCGTATGTATAAAGGCGAAAATCACTTTGACGTAAAGGGAAAGAACGAGAACGTACACGCTTTAAATGAACAATTCTCCCATATGAAAGGTCGATTGTAATCCAGAGAGCGCTGCCTAATAACAAGAGAGATAAGAAACACATAAGTAAATTCCCTCCTTCACGGTCTTTTCACCATCAATTTTTTACAAATCAAAATTTCACTGTATCCCGCTATTTGCGGGCAGTAAGACTCCCACCTCGAAATTGGGTTAAAGCAAAGAAGTTGGTTTGGATTCGGACCGCCCGTAAAATCCCGATTGGTGAGGACTAATAATCAGTAGGGAATAAACAGCTCCCTACTGATTAAAGTTTCACTTTATAGTTTCACCGAAATAAACAGCTTTATTAAAAAATGTGTTGTTGTATAACAAAAAACTGTTGACTGAATGCTCACTCATTATATAATGGGAATAGGGGATATAATTCAGAAAATTATATATTTTCGAAGATTCTAAAAAAAGAAAGAGAGCTTACAAAGAGAGGGGTAGCATAAAATGAATAGCTTACTAATCATTAATTGGCTGGCTGCCATTGCTGTTATTGCTTATGCGGGGTATTTGTTTGTATATCTTATACGAACAAGGATGGCCTACATACAATTAGGAAAAAAGATTGAATTTGACCGTCGTTTTAAAGAGCGTTGGGATCTTCTTAAGGTCAATGTTTTCGGTCAGAAAAAGCTGCTGAAAGATAAAAAGAGCGGCATCATTCACGTTATGTTCTTTTACGGATTTATTCTTGTCCAATTTGGAGCAATTGACTTCGTTTGGAAAGGACTTGCACCAGGATCGCATCTTCCACTTGGACCACTATACCCTGCATTTACATTCTTCCAGGAAATTGTCACACTCGTTATTTTAATTGCAGTCTTTTGGGCTTTTCATAGACGCTATATTGAAAAGCTTGTTCGTTTGAAACGTAATTTTAAATCAGGCCTTGTTCTTATCTTTATTGGTGGCTTAATGATTTCTGTGCTACTTGGTAATGGGATGGGAATTATATGGCACGGCGAGGAGCTTTCATGGAGTGAACCTATCGCTTCTGCAATCGCTTACGTTTTCTCGGGATTAAATGAAACCGTAGCCATTTCAGTGTTCTATTTCTCTTGGTGGGTGCATTTACTAATTTTGTTAACGTTTTTAGTTTATGTTCCACAATCAAAACATGCGCATTTAATTGCTGGACCAGTTAACGTGTTTTTTGGTCGTCTTTCAAATCCGGGAAAACTTGAAAAAATTGATTTTGAAGATGAAACACAAGAAACATTCGGTGTTGGTAAAATTGAAGACTTTAGACAAAATCAACTTATCGACTTATATTCCTGCGTCGAATGTGGTCGTTGTACAAATATGTGTCCGGCAACAGGAACAGGGAAAATGTTATCACCGATGGATTTAATTTTAAAACTTCGTGATCATTTAACTGATAAAGGAGCAGCGGTAACATCAAAAGCACCGTGGGTTCCAGTTGTTGCTTTTAATAATACACAAGGAAATCAGTTAGCGATGATGGCAGCTGGAAAAGGACAACAAGAATCAGCGGCTACAGCGCTAGCGTACGACCCAAGTTTAATCGGAGACGTTATTACAGAAGAAGAGATTTGGGCATGTACAACGTGTCGTAACTGTGAGGACCAGTGCCCAGTTATGAATGAGCATGTTGACAAAATTATTGATTTACGCCGCTATCTCGTTTTAACAGAAGGAAAAATGGACGCGGAAGCGCAGCGTGCAATGACAAACATTGAGCGTCAAGGTAATCCGTGGGGACTGAACCGTAAAGAGCGTGAAACATGGCGCCAAGGTGACGATGAAGTAACAGTTCCAACTGTAAAGGAGAAATCAAAAGCTGGCGAAGAGTTTGAATACTTATTCTGGGTTGGATCAATGGGTTCGTATGACAATCGCAGTCAGAAGATTGCGATATCATTTGCGAAGCTAATGAATGAAGCAGGCATTTCATTCGCAATTCTTGGTAATAAGGAAAAGAACTCTGGTGATACACCGCGCCGCCTTGGAAATGAATTTGTATTCCAGGAAATGGCGACTAAAAATATTGAAGAATTTGAAAAAGCAGGAGTGAAGAAAATCGTTACGATTGACCCTCATGCTTATAACACTTTTAAAAATGAGTACCCGGACTTTGGCTTACAAGCAGAAGTCTATCATCATACAGAATTACTAGCCCAGTGGGTGAAGGAAGGTCGTTTAAAACCTGTCCATTCTATTGAAGAGACAGTTACGTACCATGATTCCTGTTACTTAGGAAGATACAACGAAGTATACGAAGCGCCGCGCGATATTCTAAAAGCAATTCCAGGTGTAAACCTTGTAGAAATGGCGCGTAACCGTGAAACGGGAATGTGCTGTGGTGCGGGTGGCGGCCTAATGTGGATGGAAGAAACGACAGGTTCTCGTATTAACGTTGCTCGTACAGAACAAGCGCTAGCTGTACAGCCGTCAATTATCGGTACAGGATGCCCGTATTGCTTAACGATGATTAGTGACGGCACGAAAGCGAAAGAAGTTGAAGAAACAGTTCAAACTTTGGACGTAACAGAGATTTTAGAACGCTCAGTTATCGGACAGAAGAAAGAAGCAATGTAGTTTGTAGGAATGCATTTAAATTTAGAAAGAGGTGCAATAATTGCACCTCTTCTAGGCGCAAGGATACCGAGCGAGCGCTCGGTGCTAAAAAAAGAAATGGGGGAAAGAAACATGAGTAAAACAGTTATTTTAAGTGCTGCAAGAACACCGGTTGGAAAATTTGGAGGAACTTTAAAAGACGTGAAAGCAACAGAGCTTGGAGGAATCGCAATTAAGGCAGCGCTTGAAAGGGCGAATGTTTCCGCTAGTGATGTTGAAGAAGTTATATTTGGAACGGTTATCCAAGGAGGGCAAGGACAAATTCCATCACGCCAAGCAGCAAGAGCGGCCGGCATTCCTTGGGAAGTGCAGACAGAAACAATAAATAAAGTTTGTGCATCAGGGCTTCGCGCAGTTACGTTAGCAGATCAAATTATTCGTACTGGTGATCAATCACTGATTGTAGCTGGTGGAATGGAATCGATGAGTAACAGCCCTTACATTTTACGAGGGGCAAGATGGGGATACAGAATGGGTAACAACGAAGTTATTGATTTAAACGTTGCAGACGGTTTAACATGCGCATTTTCAGGTATACACATGGGTGTTTATGGCGGAGAAGTTGCGAAGGAAGATGGAATCTCTCGCGAAGCACAAGATGAATGGGCATATCGTAGCCATCAACGTGCGGTTTCGGCACATAAAGAAGGGCGTTTTGAAGAGGAGATTGTACCAGTAACAATTCAGCAAAGAAAAGGCGATCCTATCGTCGTGGCTAAGGATGAGGCACCACGCGCGGATACAACGATTGAAAAATTAGCGAAATTAAAGCCTGTATTTGATAAGACGTCAGCGGTGACAGCAGGTAATGCTCCGGGACTAAATGATGGCGGTGCTGCACTTGTATTAATGAGCGAGGACAGAGCGAAGCAAGAAGGAAGAAAACCATTAGCGACAATTTTGGCGCATACGGCGATTGCGGTAGAATCGAAGGATTTCCCAAGAACGCCAGGTTATGCAATTAATGAATTGCTGAAAAAGACAGGTAAGACAATTGAAGACATAGATCTATTTGAAATCAATGAGGCATTTGCGGCTGTAGCAATTGCAAGTACAGAAATCGCAGGGATCGATCCGGAAAAATTGAATGTAAATGGCGGTGCTGTAGCAATGGGGCATCCAATTGGAGCGAGCGGAGCACGTATTATCGTTACACTTATCCATGCACTGAAGCAGCGCGGCGGCGGAATTGGAATTGCTTCTATTTGTAGCGGTGGCGGTCAAGGTGATGCAGTGATGATTGAAGTTCACTAATTAAGATTAGAAGATATATAGTTTATTAACAATTAAGGGGGAAGAAAAAATGAGTGTACAAAAGATTGTTGTAATTGGTGCAGGGCAAATGGGTTCAGGTATCGCACAAGTATGTGCAATGGCAGGCTATGATGTGAAAGTGCAAGATTTAAAGCAAGAGCAATTAGATAGAGGGCTAGCTGTTATTTCAAAAAATTTAGCCCGCCAAGTAGAAAAAGGCCGTATGAAGGAAGAAGAGAAAGATGCGACTTTAAATCGTCTTACATGGACTCTCGATTTAAATAGTGTCAAAGAAGCTGATCTTATTATTGAAGCAGCTGTTGAAAAAATGGATATTAAAAAGAAAATTTTTGCGAATTTAGATGAAATCGCTCCAGAACACGCAATTTTAGCGACGAATACGTCATCGTTACCAATTACGGAAATTGCAGCGGTAACGAAACGTCCTGAGAAAGTAATCGGCATGCACTTTATGAATCCAGTTCCAGTTATGAAACTCGTTGAAATTATTCGTGGTTTAGCTACAGATGATGCAGTGTACGAAACGATTGAGGATATTACGAAAAAAATCGGGAAAGTGCCAGTTGAAGTAAATGATTTCCCAGGGTTTGTATCGAACCGTATTTTATTACCGATGATTAACGAAGCGATTTATACGTTATACGAAGGAGTAGCGACGAAAGAAGCGATTGATGAAGTAATGAAACTCGGTATGAATCATCCGATGGGACCTCTTACGTTAGCTGACTTTATCGGTTTAGATACATGTTTATACATTATGGAAGTGTTGCATGAAGGATTAGGAGATAGTAAATATCGCCCATGTCCATTATTACGTAAGTATGTGAATGCAGGATGGTTAGGACGTAAAACGGGTCGTGGTTTCTACGTTTACGAATAAAGGCCTCCCTTTATTGAAGTAGTGGTCTTACCAGATTGTTAAAAAGATATATAGCAAACGGAGGCGAAGTACATGAATTTTCACTTTACTGAAGAGCAACAAATGATGAGGAAAATGGTTCGAGATTTTGCACAGAAGGAAATAGCTCCCTTTGTTCCTAGTATGGAACAAGGGGTGTTCCCGAAAGAGATTTTGCAAAAGATGGGTGAGCTTGGACTAATGGGGATTCCAGCGCCTGCAAAATATGGCGGGGCAGAAATGGATTTTATTTCTTACATTCTAGCAATTGAGGAAATTTCAAAGGTAAGTGCAACGGTTGGTGTAATTTTAGCTGTACATACGTCAGTTGGAATGAATCCGATTTTATACTTCGGAACAGAAGAACAGAAGCAGAAATATGTTTCTAAATTGGCGACTGGTGAATATTTAGGCGCATTTGCTCTAACAGAACCGAATGCAGGATCAGATGCAGGTAGTTTGAAATCAAGAGCTGTAAAGAAAGACGATCACTACATCATTAATGGATCGAAAGTCTTTATTACAAATGGTGGTGAAGCAAGTACATATATCGTCTTCGCGTCTACAAATCCAGATGCGGGGAAAAGCGGGATTTCAGCATTTATAGTAGAGAAAGATACACCAGGCTTAATCATTGGAAAAGATGAGCATAAGATGGGTCTTCTTGGTTCTCGTACAGTGCAACTTACGTTTGAAGATATGAAAGTGCCGGCCGAGAATTTACTTGGTGAAGAAGGACAAGGATTTAAGGTGGCAATGGCGAATTTAGATGTTGGGCGAATTGGGATCGGAGCGCAGGCATTAGGAATCGCGGAAGCGGCGCTTGCATGTGCGATTGATTATGCGAAAGAGCGCGAGCAATTCGGCAAGCCAATTGCGGTGCAGCAAGGAATCGGATTCAAACTTGCAGATATGGCGACTAGCGTAGAAGCAGCGCGATTACTTGTATACAGAGCGGCATCGCTAAGAGCACAAGGGTTACCATGCGGTAAAGAAGCTTCTATTGCGAAATTATTTGCTTCTAAGACGGCTGTTGAAGTTGCGATTGAAGCGGTGCAAGTATTTGGCGGTTACGGTTATACGAAAGATTATCCAGTAGAAAGATTTTTCCGTGATGCGAAGATCACGCAAATATATGAAGGAACGAGCGAAATACAAAAGCTTGTAATTAGTCGAGCTTTATAAAAAGGCAGAGGGGGAGACGGGAATGCATTTTAAATTATCAGAAGAACATGAAATGATAAGAAAAATGGTTCGGGATTTTGCAAGGAATGAAGTAGCACCGACAGCAGCAGAGCGTGATGAGGAAGAGCGATTTGATCGCGCTTTATTCGATCAAATGGCAGAGCTTGGTTTAACCGGTATTCCGTGGCCTGAAGAATACGGCGGAATTGGAAGCGATTACTTGGCGTATGTAATTGCCGTTGAAGAATTATCCCGCGTTTGTGCTTCTACAGGTGTAACGTTGTCTGCACATACTTCACTTGCTGGATGGCCAATTTTTAAATTTGGAACGGAAGAGCAAAAACAAAAGTTTTTGCGCCCAATGGCTGAAGGGAAGAAAATTGGTGCATATGGCTTAACAGAACCAAGCTCTGGATCAGATGCTGGTGGAATGAGGACGACTGCAAAACGAGATGGAGACCATTACATTTTAAATGGTTCGAAAATTTTTATTACAAATGGCGGTATTGCTGATATTTATGTTGTTTTTGCATTAACAGATCCTGATTCGAAGCAGCGCGGCACGAGTGCATTTATTGTGGAGAGTGATACGCTAGGATTTTCGGTTGGGAAGAAGGAAAGCAAGCTAGGAATTCGTTCTTCGCCAACAACTGAAATTATATTTGAAGACTGCCGTATTCCTGTAGAGAATTTACTAGGGGAAGAGGGCCAAGGATTTAAAGTTGCGATGCAGACATTAGATGGTGGCCGTAATGGTATTGCGGCACAAGCAGTCGGTATTGCACAATCCGCTTTAGATGCTTCTGTAGAATATGCAAGAGAACGTCATCAGTTTGGGAAGCCAATTGCGGCGCAACAAGGAATTGGCTTTAAACTTGCAGATATGGCAACGGATGTAGAGGCAGCGCGTCTTTTAACATATCAAGCGGCTTGGCTTGAATCTGAAGGGCTTCCGTATGGGAAAGAGTCAGCGATGTCAAAAGTATTTGCAGGTGATACAGCGATGAAGGTAACGACTGAAGCGGTACAAGTATTTGGTGGTTATGGTTATACGAAAGATTATCCAGTAGAGCGTTATATGCGCGATGCAAAGATTACACAAATATATGAGGGAACACAAGAGATTCAAAGGCTTGTAATTTCTCGTATGTTAACGAAGTAGGAACAAAAGCGTAGGTATTTTCCTACGCTTTTTACTTCCAAAAATAATAGAGAGAGGTGAAGGGATGGTTAAACATAATGTACATGCGTCAGTGAAAGATGAAAAATTAGTTGCGTTAAGACGTGAACAAATGATTAAAGGTGCGGTGCAGCTGTTTAAGCAAAAAGGATTCCCGCGTACAACAACGAGAGAAATTGCGAAAGCGGCTGGATTTAGTATCGGAACACTTTATGAGTATATTCGCACAAAAGATGATGTATTATATTTAGTTTGTGATAGTATTTATGAGCATGTAAAAGAGCGGTTAGAGGAAGTAGTGTGTACAGAGAAGGGAAGTATAGAAAGCTTAAAGATAGCGATAATGAATTATTTTAAAGTGATGGATGAATTGCAAGAAGAAGTATTAATTATGTATCAAGAGGTACGTTTTTTACCGAAAGAATCACTCCCATATGTATTAGAAAAAGAGTTTCAAATGGTCGGGATGTTTGAGGATATTTTAGAGCAGTGTACGGAAAATGGGACATTTACACTAAATAAAAAGGAAATACAGCTTCTTGCACATAATATTTTCATACAAGGACAAATGTGGGGATTTAGACGTTGGGCCCTGCAAAAACTGTATACTCTCGAAGAATATACAGAAATGCAAATTAGGTATGTACTGCAAGGAGCACATATGTCTCCGAAATAAAGAATGGACAAATTATAATTTTATTGCCCGTAAATAGCGGGATAAAAGTTTCCCGTTTTTTTTGTAGCATATTTGTGCGACTTTTGTTTATAATGAATAGTATGGATTTTTTTAAGCAGACCGTTATATATAAGCTTATATTTGAAGAAAGGAAGTGCCGCATAAGTGGGTTTTAAGCAATATTCACCAGAAGAGCTAAAAGAATGTTCAATGATTGAAGTTGTACATAGTGTTTTAGGGAATAAAAGACAAGCAACGACATTCAACGAGTTGGTTCAAGAAATCGCTCAAGTGCTGGGACTATCTCAAGGGCAAGTTAATACGAAACTCGCACAATTTTATACAGATTTAAACATCGATGGACGTTTCATTAATTTAGGAGAAAATCGTTGGGGGCTACGTAGCTGGTACCCATATGAGCAAATTGATGAAGAAATTCTGCCTCAGCCAAAACCGAAGAAGAAACGCAAAGTTGAAGAAGACGGTTTTGACGACTACATTGAAGAAGATGATGTAGAAGAAGAAGAAGCAGAAGAAGTAGAAGAAGATGTAGTAGATTTGGACAAAGTTCTTGAAGACGAAGACGCAGACGATGAAGATGATGATCTTGATGATTTAGAAGAAGATAATGAAGACTTCGCAGAAGAAGAACTTGAGTATGATGAAACTGAAGAAGAAGAAGAGGAAGAGCGGTAGTTCTTGACTTTTCATTATCGTCCATGTAGAATCATTTTTGGGCTCTTTAAAAAAAGACGATAATACTTTTAAAGTGTAAATATAAAAGAAAATTGCTCCCTACTTATTACTTTATGTGATGAGGGGAGCAATTTTCTTTTTTGTTTTTTGTTTAGAAAATAAAAAGAGCCTAACAATAAGATAGATACAGTGTTATCTACATACGTTGCGCTTTGCAACGGTGATTATATAACAACGAAGTAGAAGGGAGTATTTTCATGACTAAGTATATTTTTGTAACAGGCGGTGTAGTATCGTCTTTAGGTAAAGGTATTACAGCAGCATCTCTTGGAAGACTTTTAAAGAATCGTGGTTTAAACGTAACTATTCAAAAGTTTGATCCATACATTAACGTAGACCCAGGGACTATGAGCCCCTACCAACACGGTGAGGTATTCGTAACAGATGATGGTGCAGAAACGGACTTAGACCTAGGTCACTATGAGCGTTTTATCGACATCAACTTAAACAAATACAGCAACGTAACAACAGGTAAAATTTACTCTTCAGTTCTTCAAAAAGAGCGTCGTGGTGAATATTTAGGAGGAACAGTTCAAGTTATTCCTCACATTACTAACGAAATTAAAGAACGTGTATATCGTTCTGGTCGCGAAACAAATGCCGACGTTGTTATTACAGAAATCGGTGGAACTGTTGGTGATATCGAGTCTTTACCATTCTTAGAAGCAATTCGTCAAATTAAGAGCGACATCGGTCGTGACAATGTAATGTACATTCACTGTACGTTAATCCCGTACTTAAAAGCAGCGGGTGAAATGAAAACAAAACCAACGCAACATAGCGTTAAAGAGCTTCGCAGCTTAGGTATTCAACCAAATATTATCGTTGTTCGTACAGAACTACCTGTTTCTCAGGACATGAAAGACAAGCTTGCATTATTCTGTGACATCGATACAAAAGCAGTTATCGAAGCACGCGATGCAGATACTTTATATGCGGTTCCATTATCTCTTCAAGAACAAAACATGGACCAAATCGTTTGTGATCACTTGAAGTTAGACAATCCAGCTGCAGATATGACAGATTGGACTGCGCTAGTTAATAAAGTACGTAACCTTTCTAAGAAAACAAAAATCGCTCTTGTTGGTAAATACGTAGAGCTTCAAGATGCATACATTTCTGTTGTAGAAGCGCTTCGTCATGCAGGTTATTCATTCGACACAGATGTAGAAGTGAAATGGGTAAATGCTGAGCACGTAACAGCAGAGAACGTAAAAGAATTAGTTGGCGACACAGATGGTATCCTTGTACCAGGTGGCTTCGGCGATCGTGGTGTAGAAGGTAAAATCGTTGCAATTCAATATGCTCGTGAAAACAAAGTTCCATTCTTAGGAATTTGCCTAGGTATGCAACTTGCATCAATCGAATTTGCACGTAACGTATTAGGATTAGAAGGAGCTAACTCTTCTGAAATTAATCCTGACACACCTTATGCAATTATCGATTTATTACCAGAACAAAAAGATGTAGAAGATTTAGGTGGTACACTTCGTCTTGGTCTATACCCATGTAAGCTTGCTGAAGAAACAAATGCTTACAATGCTTACAATGAGCCGGTTGTATATGAGCGTCATCGTCATCGTTATGAGTTCAACAATCAATTCCGTCCAGATATGGAAAAAGCAGGATTTGTATTCTCTGGTACAAGCCCAGACGGTCGTCTAGTGGAAATTATTGAATTACAAGATCACCCTTGGTTCGTGGCAGCACAGTTCCATCCAGAACTTGTATCTCGTCCAAACCGTCCACAACCATTGTTCCATGACTTCGTAAGTGCTTCTATTACGAATAAAGAGAGCAAGTAATAAAAAAAAGCGCCTGAAATAGGGCGCTTTTTTTAATATTCGTTTAACATTTCATCAATTGTAAATTTCAATCCGTGATAAGCAAATAAAGCTATAATTAAACTTGGGAACCCATAGCGGTTACCTTCATCATCTGGAATAAGACCTTTTAACAGCTTTGTATCAATATGTACATCTGTATATTGTTCCAGTGATTCAACACCTTCTTGAATAGCCGAGATTCCAACGATAGATTGGCCTTCTTCATGAAGTTTTTTCGCGGTTTTTATAATTTCTTCATCTGTCGAAAAACGACTAATAAGAAGTACGCGGTCCGCAGAAGTCACTGCCGCCGGTTCACCGTTTTCTATTAAACGTTTTGCTTGTTTCATTGGTTCGGCGCCAAATAATGCTTCTGAAACAATACCTTCCATTTCGTTTGTACCATGCAAGTAAATGAAGCCGTCGCCAACTAACGCCTGGGCAAGTAGACGAGCGCTATCTTCTATATTCATTTCCTCTTTTTGAGAAATTCGGGAGAAATATCCACTTAATTGAGTCGAGAAAATTTTTAACATGTTGTTGCTCCTTTCTTTCGTGTTAGCTGGTTCTCATTATAGCTTATTTTTTTTGGAAAGGGGAAATAGTAGGGTGGCATAACAAAATAGGAAACGGTAAAATAAGAAAGAATAGGAAGGGATTTGGCAAAGAGTAGCGAAAATAAACCGATAAGATATAAGAAGCTTTAAATCTTGTACTTACACAGAAAGGTTGGGAGTTATGGAAGGGAAAATTTTAATCGTTGATGATCAATATGGCATTCGTGTTTTATTGCATGAAGTGTTCCAAAAAGAAGGTTATCAGACGTTCCAAGCAGCGAATGGATTTCAAGCTTTAGATATCGTGAAAAAAGATAATCCGGATTTAGTAGTGTTAGATATGAAAATCCCAGGTATGGATGGTATAGAGATTTTAAAACATGTAAAAGAAATTGATGAGAGTATTAAAGTGATTTTAATGACTGCTTATGGAGAATTGGATATGATTCAAGAAGCGAAAGATTTAGGAGCTTTAATGCACTTTGCTAAACCGTTTGATATTGATGAGATTCGTCAAGCAGTGAGAGATCAGCTTGCTGTAGAGGCGTAAAAAATGAATTTTTTATAAAAAATATGGAAAAAAGCGTTTACATGGACTATTGAGCAGGTGAATACAGTTGAGTTTTTGAGTACAAGTTGTTATCCTATTGAGTGTAGAAAGAAGTCCGGTATGTAAATATACATATTTTACCTTATTCTGGTCATACTACCAGCGATAAGAATTTATCGGATACAAAAAACGTTTTTTAGGAGGATTCACCATGCCTTTAGTTTCTATGAAAGAAATGCTAAACACAGCACTAGAAGGAAAATACGCAGTTGGTCAATTCAACATGAACAACTTAGAGTGGACTCAAGCTATCTTAGCTGCTGCGGAAGAAGAAAAATCTCCTGTAATCTTAGGTGTATCTGAGGGTGCAGCTCGTCATATGACTGGTTTCAAAACAGTTGTAGCTATGGTTAAAGCTTTAATCGAAGAAATGAACATTTCTGTTCCTGTAGCGATTCACCTTGACCATGGTTCAAGCTTCGAAAAATGTAAAGAAGCAATTGATGCAGGTTTCACATCTGTAATGATCGACGCTTCTCACCACCCATTCGATGAAAACGTTGAAACTACTAAAAAAGTGGTAGAATACGCACACGCTCGTAACGTATCTGTTGAAGCTGAGCTTGGAACAGTTGGCGGACAAGAAGACGACATCATCGCTGAAGGCGTAATTTACGCTGATCCAGCAGAGTGTAAGCACCTTGTTGAAGCAACAGGTATCGATTGCCTAGCTCCAGCTTTAGGTTCTGTACACGGTCCTTACAAAGGTGAGCCTAACTTAGGATTCGCTGAAATGGAACAAGTTCGTGACTTCACTGGCGTACCTTTAGTATTACACGGTGGTACTGGTATCCCAACTGCTGATATCGTAAAAGCTATTTCTCTAGGTACTTCAAAAATTAACGTAAACACTGAGAACCAAATTGAGTTTACAAAAGCTGTTCGTGAAGCATTAAACAAAGACCAAGAAGTTTACGATCCTCGTAAATATATTGGACCTGGCCGCGACGCTATCAAAGCAACTGTTGCTGGTAAAATGCGTGAGTTCGGTTCTAACGGTAAAGCGTAAGAATAAAATTCCGTTTTGGAAACCGTCTAGTCTTTTAGACGGTTTCCTTTCGTTGTATAATGAAAGCGCGAACAAGTCTAAAGATTTTATAAAGTGAATTTTTGGTTTGCAAATATAGAAAATAATGTGCATAGTCCTATTAATAAATGTGGTAAGTATCTGAATTGAGTAATTTGATTCGATGAATAGTTAATCTTCATCTATTTGTACAGCAGGGGAGCTACAGGTGATGGTTTTCTACTTATTGAGTTTCAGGATGGAAAGAGTGATTGAGATTCTTAAGGGGGAATCTTCTACTTCTTATAAAGAAGTAGAAGATAAATACATTCACAAGAAGGGAGCTCAATATGGAAAAGTTGCTAATTGAAGGCGGAAGAGCTTTAAATGGAACGATTCGTGTGAGTGGTGCAAAGAACAGTGCTGTTGCACTAATTCCAGCGACAATTTTAGCAGATACTCCAGTAACTATTGGCGGTGTTCCTAATATTTCGGACGTGAAAATGTTAGGAGACTTACTAGAGGAAATTGGAGGGAAAGTAACTTATGGGCAGGAAGAAGAGATGGTAGTCGATCCTTCTAACATGGTTGCGATGCCTTTACCAAATGGAAAAGTGAAAAAATTGCGCGCCTCTTATTATTTAATGGGTGCAATGCTTGGCCGTTTTAAAAAAGCTGTTATTGGGCTTCCAGGTGGATGTCATTTAGGGCCACGACCGATTGATCAGCATATTAAAGGGTTTGAAGCGTTAGGGGCATATGTTACAAATGAACAAGGTGCCATTTATTTAAGAGCAGACGAACTACGTGGGGCACGTATTTATTTAGATGTTGTTAGTGTAGGAGCTACGATTAATATTATGCTAGCGGCTGTACGAGCGAAAGGTAGAACTGTTATTGAAAATGCAGCGAAAGAACCAGAGATTATTGATGTAGCTACATTGTTAACGAGTATGGGAGCACGTATTAAAGGTGCTGGTACAGACGTAATCCGAATTGATGGTGTGGATTCACTGCACGGTTGTCACCACACTATTATTCCAGACCGTATTGAAGCTGGTACGTATATGATTTTAGGGGCTGCGTCAGGAGGAGAAGTAACAGTTGATAATGTTATTCCTCAGCATTTAGAATCCGTTACTGCGAAGCTAAGAGAAGCTGGTGTTCAAATTGAAACGAACGATGACCAAATTACAGTGAACGGCAATAGAAGGTTAAAAGTAGTTGATGTAAAAACGCTTGTATATCCAGGGTTTCCAACGGATTTACAACAGCCGTTTACAACGCTTTTAACAAAAGCGCATGGAACAGGAGTTGTAACTGATACAATTTACAGTGCACGTTTCAAGCATATTGATGAATTGCGCCGTATGAACGCGCAAATTAAAGTAGAAGGCCGTTCAGCAATTGTGACTGGACCGGTTTTATTGCAAGGTGCGAAGGTGAAAGCGAGTGACCTACGAGCTGGTGCGTCCCTTGTTATTGCGGGTTTAATGGCAGATGGCATTACAGAAGTAACGGGACTTGATCATATTGATCGAGGTTACGAAAATATAGTAGACAAGCTTAAAGGGCTTGGTGCAAACATTTGGCGAGAACAAATGACAAAGCAAGAAATTGAAGAAATGAAGAATGCATAAAGTGAAACTTTAATCAGTATGGGGTATCCCAAGCCGATTATTAACCCTCACCAATCGGGATAAGGTGGTGATACTTCCGTTAATGGGGAGCGAAGAATCACTACTAACGGAAGTACACTTTATAGAAAAACAAGGTTCACAAAATACGGCAGAAATATAAAGACTTAAAGGAGAGGGATTATAGTGGAAAGAAGTTTATCTATGGAGTTAGTACGTGTAACAGAGGCTGCAGCATTATCATCAGCGCGTTGGATGGGGCGCGGAAAAAAAGATGAGGCAGATGGTGCAGCAACATCAGCTATGCGTGATGTATTTGATACAATTCCGATGAAAGGTACAGTTGTAATTGGCGAAGGTGAAATGGATGAAGCGCCAATGCTATATATCGGAGAAAAATTGGGTACAGGATATGGACCACGCGTAGACGTTGCAGTTGATCCTTTAGAAGGGACAAATATCGTAGCGGCTGGCGGCTGGAATGCGCTTGCTGTTATTGCAATTGCAGATCACGGCAATTTGTTACATGCTCCTGACATGTACATGGATAAAATAGCGGTTGGTCCAGAAGCAGTTGGTGCAGTTGATATTGACGCACCTATTATCGACAACTTACGTGCAGTTGCGAAAGCGAAAAATAAAGATATCGAAGATGTTGTAGCGACAGTTTTAAACCGTCCACGTCATCAAGCAATTATCGAAGAAATTCGTAAAGCTGGTGCTCGTATTAAATTAATTAACGATGGAGATGTAGCTGGAGCAATCAATACAGCATTTGACCGTACTGGTGTAGATATTCTATTCGGTTCTGGTGGAGCACCTGAAGGTGTATTAGCTGCGGTCGCATTAAAATGCTTAGGTGGAGAAATTCACGGGAAGCTCTTACCTCAAAACGAAGCTGAACTAGCTCGTTGTAAAAGAATGGGTATTGAAGATATCAATCGTATCCTTCGTATGGAAGACTTAGTAAAAGGTGACGATGCAATCTTTGCAGCAACAGGTGTAACAGACGGAGAACTATTACGAGGCGTTCAATTTAAAGGTAGCGTCGGAACAACACAATCCCTTGTTATGCGTGCAAAATCAGGCACAGTACGCTTCGTAGACGGCCGCCATAGCTTAAATAAAAAACCGAATTTGGTTATTAAATAAAAAGCGTAAGCGGCTCGTTTAGAATCGCAGGACACTTCAAACTCCTGACGAAGAGGCGCTTTTTGCCTCGCAGGAAGAAGCGAAACCACCGACCATTCTAGCCGCTGGAACTGGATTAAATAAAAGCAGAAATGCCTTATCTATTCTGCCTTAAAATCAGGTGAGTAGAAAAAAGAAAGAAATATGAAAAGGCGAAGACAAATTTTCTTGTCTTCGCTTCTTGTATTTGTGTTTCAACGTATTGATTAAAACTAGATAAAAGGGTTACAATAGTGAATATTATCCTACTTGAACTTATTGCCTTTCATTATTATTTATTTGCCTTCCGTATTTTTCCCTTTACCCATGTGAAAAGAGAATAAAGTTAAAGTGTGGTGTCTGAATGAATTTGTCAATTGCAGCATTAGAAAACATGAAATTAAAAGAGTTATACGAGCTTGCGAAGGAATTTAAGATTTCGTATTACAGCAAGTTAACGAAAAAAGAGCTAATCTTCTCTATCTTAAAAGCTCGAGCAGAAAAAGAAGGTTTCTTTTTCATGGAAGGCGTATTAGAAATTATTCAATCAGAAGGATTTGGATTCTTACGTCCTATCAATTATTCTCCAAGCTCAGAAGATATTTATATCTCGGCTTCGCAAATTCGTCGTTTCGATTTACGTAATGGAGATAAGGTTTCTGGTAAAGTACGACCTCCGAAAGAAAATGAGCGCTATTTTGGATTGCTACAAGTTGAAGCTGTAAATGGAGATGATCCAGACTCAGCAAAAGAGCGTGTACATTTCCCTGCATTAACACCGTTATACCCAGATCGCCAAATGAAATTGGAGACGGAAACGAAAAAGTTACCGACACGCATCATGGATTTAATCGCACCAGTTGGATTTGGACAACGTGGTTTAATTGTTGCGCCTCCAAAGGCTGGTAAAACAAGTCTGTTAAAAGAAATTGCACACAGTGTCACAACAAATCATCCGGAAGCAGAATTAATTGTACTTTTAATTGATGAGCGTCCAGAGGAAGTAACAGATATTGAACGTTCTGTTAAAGGTGATGTTGTAAGTTCTACTTTTGATGAAGTGCCAGAGAATCATATTAAAGTAGCGGAGCTTGTATTAGAGCGTGCAATGCGTCTTGTAGAACATAAAAGGGACGTTGTCATTTTAATGGATAGTATTACCCGTTTAGCGCGTGCTTACAACCTTGTTATTCCGCCAAGTGGTAGAACCTTATCGGGTGGTATTGATCCTGCTGCTTTTCATAGACCGAAGCGTTTCTTTGGGGCTGCGCGTAATATCGAAGAGGGCGGTAGCCTAACGATTTTAGCAACAGCGCTTGTTGATACAGGGTCTCGTATGGATGATGTAATTTACGAGGAGTTTAAAGGAACTGGAAATATGGAACTTCACTTAGATCGCTCATTAGCTGAGCGCCGTATCTTCCCAGCGATTGATATTCGTCGCTCTGGTACGCGTAAAGAAGACCTATTAATTCCGAAAGAACATTTAGACAAGCTGTGGGGTATTCGTAAAACAATGCGTGATACACCAGACTTTGTTGAAGGCTTCTTACGTAAACTTCGTCAAACAAAGACAAATGAAGAATTTTTACAAAACATTGTTGCAGACTCAAAAAGGTATGTAACCACTAAGTAAAGGGAAAAGATGGGGACTCGCTTATTTCGTAGTAAGCGAGTTTTTTATGTTTTTAAGGGAATATTAGAGAGAGTAATATATGGAAAAATTTGTTTTTTGAGATGGGAATCATATTTGGATTGAGAGCTTGAAGTGTCCTGCGATTCTAAACGAGCCGCTTGCGCTTTTAATTGATATCCAGTTCCGGCGGCTAGCTCTTCGTGTCTAAGAACCTCCGCTACTCAAGGTAAAAAGCACCTTTTGTGCGAGAGAACCTTAGCCAGTCAGAGCTGAGCGAGCCGCCTCCACTTTTAGGTGCTATCCAGCTCCAGCGGCTAGAATCTCCGGCCATTTCGCTCTCTCGGTCGAAGCAAAAAGCGCTTCTTGGTCGAGAGCTTGAAGTGACCTGGATTCTGAACGAGCCGCTTGTGCTTTTAATTGATATCCAGTTCCGGCGGCTAGCTCTTCGTGTCTAAGAACCTCACGCACTCAAGGTAAAAAGCACCTTTTGTGCGAGAGAACCTTAGCCAGTCAGAGCTGAGCGAGCCGCCTCCACTTTTAATTTTAAAAAGACAAAAACAGGTAGTTGCAAAATGGAGTTAGCCTTGTTATAATTTCATCATATGTGTTTCATCAATATAGTTGTGTAAGCAGCTGAAGATGAAAAACTCTGTTTCGAAAATGATTCAGGGCGGAAGGAGATGAAAAGAATGAAAGCAGGAATCCATCCAAATTACAATAAAGTTGTATTTATGGACACGAACACTGGCTTCAAATTCTTAAGCGGGTCTACAAAAGGCTCTAGCGAAACTGTTGAGTGGGAAGATGGTAACACTTATCCATTACTAAAAATTGAGATCAGTTCTGATTCTCACCCATTCTACACTGGACGTCAGAAGTTTGCTACTGCAGACGGACGTGTTGACCGCTTCAATAAGAAATACGGCATCAAGTAATAAAGAACATAAAACAGGCAAGTGTATGTATTCGCTTGTCTGTTTTTTTTGCGAAAATATTAAACCTTTACCCTACTTTGGATTAGGAAAGTAGATGAAAGGAGAGCTCAATGTACTTAATGAATCAAAATGGTTGGATTGAAGTGATTTGCGGGAGTATGTTTTCTGGGAAATCAGAAGAGCTCATCCGCCGTATACGCCGTACACAATTTGCGAAACAACATGCGATTGTATTTAAACCATGTATTGATAATCGTTATAGTGAAGAAGATGTTGTATCACATAATGGATTAAAGGTTAAAGCAGTTCCTGTTTCAGCTTCAAAAGATATATTTAACCATGTAACAGAAGAAATGGATGTTATTGCAATCGATGAGGTACAATTTTTTGATGGGGACATTGTGGAAGTGGTGCAAGTATTGGCAAATCGTGGCTATCGTGTCATTGTAGCTGGATTAGACCAAGATTTCCGTGGTCTACCATTTGGACAAGTTCCTCAGCTGATGGCGATTGCTGAACATGTAACTAAATTGCAGGCAGTTTGTTCTGAATGTGGATCTCCTGCAAGTCGTACGCAACGTTTAATCGATGGAGAACCAGCGGCATTTGATGATCCAATTATTTTAGTTGGGGCTTCAGAATCGTATGAACCACGTTGTCGTCATTGTCATGCAGTACCTACAAAACAAAGATAAGTGAAACTCGCTATGTAGAGCGGGTTTTTTTCGAAAATAGATGAAGATTGGTGGCAAGCTCTTCGTGTCTAAGAACCGCCGCTACTCAAGGTGAAAAGCACCTTTTGTGCGAGAGAACCTTAGCCAGTCAGAGCTGAGCGAGCCGCTTGCGCTTTTAAATATTATCTAGCTCCAGCGGCTAGAATGGTCGGTGGTTTCGCTTCTTCCTGCGAGGCAAAGAGCGCCTCTCTGTCAGAAGCTCCAACCTCCTCCCATTCTGAGCGAGCCGCTTGCGCTTTAAATATTATCTAGCTTCAGCGGCTAGAATCTCCGGCCATTTCACTCTCTCGCTCGAAGCAAAAAGCGCTTCAAGGTCGAGAGTTCCAATGTCCTGCGATCCTGAGCAAGCCGCTTACGCTTTTAAATATAATTTGCGTTTTTTTGATTAAGTACCATATACTATTTGTATTAGATACTAGGATGTAGAGGTGAATGGTGTGTTAGATCGTTTGCAAGCTGTAGAAGATCGTTATGAGAAGTTGAATGAGTTGTTAAGTGACCCAGAGGTTATTAGCGATACAAATAAGCTTCGTGAGTATTCAAAAGAGCAATCTGATATTCAGGACACGGTAGAGGTGTACCGTGAGTATAAAGATGTTCGTGAGCAATTACGAGATGCAAAAGCAATGTTAGAAGATAAGTTAGACGCTGATATGCGTGATATGGTAAAAGAAGAGGTTTCTGAATTAGAAGGACAAGAGAAAACATTATCAGAACGTCTGAAAATTTTACTTGTTCCAAAAGACCCTAATGATGATAAAAACGTTATCGTTGAGGTTCGTGGCGCTGCTGGTGGTGACGAGGCAGCTTTATTTGCTGGTGATTTATATCGTATGTATAGCCGTTATGCTGAGGTGCAAGGTTGGAAAACTGAAATTATCGAAGCGAGCTATACAGAGTTAGGCGGATATAAAGAGATTATCTTTATGATTAACGGTAAAGGTGCTTTCGCGAAGCTGAAATTCGAGAATGGTGCTCACCGTGTACAACGTGTTCCTGAAACGGAATCTGGCGGACGTATTCATACATCTACAGCAACTGTAGCTGTACTACCAGAGGCAGAAGAAGTAGAAATTAATATTCATGAAAAAGATGTTCGTGTTGATACGTTTGCTTCTAGTGGTCCTGGTGGACAAAGCGTTAATACAACGATGTCAGCGGTACGTTTAACGCATTTACCGACTGGTGTAGTTGTATCTTGTCAGGATGAGAAATCACAAATTAAGAATAAAGAAAAAGCGATGAAAGTATTACGCGCACGTGTTTATGATAAATTTAGACAAGAAGCGCAAGCTGAGTATGATCAAAACCGTAAACAAGCTGTTGGTACGGGAGATCGTTCAGAGCGTATTCGTACGTATAACTTCCCGCAAAACCGTGTTACAGACCATCGAATCGGTTTAACGATTCAAAAGCTAGATCAAATCCTACAAGGTAAGTTAGATGATTTCATCAATGCCTTAGTGATGGAAGATCAGGCGCAAAAGATGGAGGCAGCTGAGTAATGCGTGTCTATGAAGCCCTGAAATGGGCTTCTTCTTTTTTACAGGAAAATGGACGAGATGAAAATGCGGGAGAAATTGTCCTTTGTCATGTATTAAAGACGAACAGAACCGGAATGCTCATGAATATGCGTGAAGAAATAACTGTGGAACAAGAGGAAAGTTTTGCAGAATTTATCCACAAGCATGTAGAAGGTATTCCGATCCAATATATGCTCGGTTATGAAATGTTTTATGGCCGATCATTCTTTGTAAATGAAGAGGTATTGATACCAAGACCGGAAACAGAGGAACTTATAGTTGGAGTACTAGAGAGAATTGAGCGCCATTTCGGTAATGAGGAGCTTCACATAGCGGATATTGGAACAGGTAGTGGAGCGATTTCTATTACGCTCGCTTTAGAAAATAAAAATCTTCATGTGTATACAGTAGATATCGCACAGGAGTCGATTGAAGTTGCAAAAGAAAATGCAAAAACTTTAGGGGCGGATGTAACATTCTATCACGGCGATTTACTGTCTCCGTTTTATGAAACAGGTCAGAAGTTAGATGTTGTTGTTTCCAATCCTCCGTACATACCAGAGGAAGATTGGCGTGGTCTTTCTACTGTTGTGAAGGAGCATGAGCCGAAGCGTGCGCTTGTTGGTGGGGAAGATGGACTAGATTTCTATCGTCGTTTTATGGAGGAATTGCCGAATGTATTACAGAACAAGGCGATTGTGGCGTTTGAAATTGGTGTAGGGCAAGGTGAAGATGTGAAAGCATTATTACAGCAAACTTTCCCGCGCGCTCAAGTTGAAGTTGTATTTGATATTAATGGAAAAGATCGCATGGTATTTGCAGAGATGGAGTAAGGCATAAGCCTTACTCTATTTTTTGTATGAAAAATTCGCAACTACTCAGCCATACATTTTATTTAGAATTTTGGTAAGGGGAATTATTTCAGCGAAAATACGCACCTTATTACCTATACATAGCCAGTTCCTCTCGCCAATTAAAAAAATGCTTTTCTATCGGTTTTTTATATAGATTTTGAATTTAATAGTTTAGAAAGATGAAAGTCTGTCCACACTGTTTCTAGAGGGGACGGTGGAGGAAATGAAAAAACAAGTTATTGCTTACTTTCTTTTATTATTAATTGGTGCACAGTTACTTGTGCAGTTTGGATATATGAAAGCTGATGCAAAAGGGCCTACTGTTATTCCGAAAGAGGCCGTTCGATTACGTATTTTAGCTAATAGTGATTCCGATAAAGATCAGGCGTTAAAGCGTAAAGTACGCGATGAAGTAAAAGCGCAAATTGATGGATGGGTAGCGGATTTAACGTCATTTGAAGAAGCTCGAAAAGTAATTCAAAATCATATTCCTGAAATTGAAAAGACAGTGGCAAATACACTGAAAAGAGAAGGAAGTAAAGAGGCGTTTCAAGTGAAATTCGGTAAGAATGTGAAGTTTCCTACAAAGGTATATGGGAATTTTATTTATCCGGCAGGAGAATATGAAGCGGTACTTATTACAATTGGAAAAGGTGAAGGTGCAAACTGGTGGTGTGTATTATTTCCACCGATGTGTTTCTTAGATTTTTCAAGTGGTACAGCTGTAAGGAAAGAAGAACATGTTGTGAAAGCTGAATCTCCTGAAGAGGAGCAAGTGAGACAATTAGATGAGGAAGTAGTGGATGTACCGGAGAAGAAAGAGGATAAGGTGAAAGAAAAGAAAGTAGTAAAGCCGGAAAAAGCTGAAAAAGTAACAGCACAGGAAAAGAAAGTAGTAAAACACGAAACACAAGTAGAAGAACAGCCTGTAAAAAAAGTAGAAACAAAAACTGTGGAAAAAGTGGAGAAACCTGTGGAGCAAAAACAAGAAAAGCAAAATGAGTATGTAACAGTAGAAGAGGAAGAGAAACCAGAGGTTAAATTATTTATCGTCGAAGCTTTTACATCTTTATTCTCTAAATAGTGCTATTAATAAATCCTTCCTCATATATATCAATGAGGAGGGATTTATTATGAAGAACGTGTATTTTGCTACGAAAGCAGATGTAGAAAGATTACATTCTTTTTTCGGACAAGCTAATAAAAAAGATGATAAAATAAATGAGTTGTACGCACAATTTATGATCTTGGAAGAGGCGGGAGAAATACGAGCGGTAATTGGATATGAACAAAGTGGAGAAAATGCACTTATCCGTTCTTGTTTATTCACACCCAATGTGGATAAACAGACTTTCTTATATTTTTTCGAGATGTTTTTGCAGTATATGAAAGAAAAAGATATTCGACAATTGTACTTACTCACAAATCATCCACAATCTGTGACCATCTTTCAGTTTTTTAACTTTGTCATTATAGAGAAAGAGGAAGTGCCAGAGGAAATTCGACAGTTAGAACACTTTTGTAAAAATATAAAAGAGCTAAATGCAATAATACTAAATTGTCAGCTATTCACAAAGTTATCCACGGATTAACAAGGTTTATCCACATTTTGTGGATAAACCTTGTTTGTCTTTTGGATAAATCTCATAGTAAACTAAAAATAGACAAGTATTTCATGGTAGAAAAGGACGTGGGAAAAAATGCATACAAATATGTGGGTTGTGGATAATGTTGTGGAAAGAAAAAAATATTATCCACAATTAAAAGAAGCAGCGAGATTATTAAGAGAAAATGAAGCGGTGGCCTTCCCAACGGAAACGGTATATGGGTTAGGAGCAAACGCAATGGATGATGAAGCGATAGCGAAAATTTTTGAAGCGAAAGGGAGACCGAGCGATAATCCACTGATTGTCCACATAGGAACAAAATCTCAGTTAGATGGTATCGTAAGAGAAATTCCGCCGGTTGCAGAAAAGTTAATGGAGCATTTTTGGCCAGGACCATTAACAATCATTTTACCGAGAAAAAAAGGGATTTCAGAGAGGGTTACAGCAGGACTTAATACAGTCGGAGTGAGGATGCCGGATCATCCAGTAGCGCTCGCCCTTATTGAAGAGGCAAACGTGCCTGTTGCGGCACCGAGTGCGAATCGTTCAGGACGCCCAAGTCCAACGTTAGCTTCTCATGTGTATGAAGATTTAAATGGGAAAATTGCTGGTATTGTTGATGGCGGGGCAACAGGAGTAGGCGTTGAATCAACTGTAATTGATTGTACGAGCGAGGTTCCGACGATTTTACGTCCAGGTGGGATTACGAAGGAGCAATTAGAGGCCGTGATAGGAAATGTTTCTTTAGATCCAGCTTTAAAGGATGAGAAAGAAAAACCAAAATCACCTGGAATGAAATATACACATTATGCACCGAAAGCGCCACTTAGTATTGTTGAAGGGTCCCGTGAGTTTATTCAACGTATTGTGGATGAGAAACAGAAAGAAGGATTTAAAGTAGGTGTATTAACGACAGAAGAGTATCAGCATGTGTATAGTGCAGATGTTGTATTGTCTTGTGGTGTACGAAGCGATTTAGCCAGCGTTGCGACTAAGTTATATGATGTGCTTAGAACGTTTGATGCAAGTGAAGTAGATGTTATTTTTAGTGAATCATTCCCGAATGAAGGCATAGGAAATGCAATTATGAATCGTTTAACAAAAGCTGCGGGACATCAGATTATTATTGAATGATAATGTACCTTTAGCAAACAGAATATTTCTCCTCGGATAAGCATATTGTGAAGTAGCACGTCCGAGGGGGGATATGAATGACACTTGAACAATTAATACCTTTAATAATTATGGCATTTGCCCTGGGGATGGATGCATTTTCAGTGAGCCTCGGTATGGGGATGGTAACATTAAAGTTAAGACAAATCCTTTATATAGGTATGACGATTGGGATATTTCATATTATTATGCCATTTATCGGAATGGTACTAGGACGTTTTCTATCAGAGAGGTATGGGGATGTCGCAAATTTTGCAGGAGCTATTTTATTAATTGGGCTAGGGTTCTATATCGTATATTCGTCTATTTTAGAAGGGGAAGAGACTAAAACTGCTCCAATTGGAATTAGTTTATTTGTATTTGCATTTGGTGTCAGTATAGATAGTTTTTCAGTAGGTCTTAGTCTTGGAATTTACGGAGCAGAGACAATTATTACGATATTATTGTTCGGACTAATAAGTATGCTACTGGCTTGGATGGGTTTATTGCTTGGTAGCCATGCCAAAAATATACTTGGCACATACGGTGAAATAGTAGGTGGTATTATTCTTGTTGGGTTTGGATTGTATCTCCTTTTTCCTATATAATTTTATGTAGGAGGGAATTATGAACAAGCTATTGGAATGGTATGTTAAGCTTTTAACCTTCTTTCCTCGATGGCTAAGAAGACTTATAATATTGGGTGTTATTTTGCAAATTTCGATGTTAGGTTGGATTAAGTTAATTCGTGAATGGTGAGATAGTTCCTTTCTGTGCATAGTTTCGTTTGTACTATATTGATCACACTAAAAAATTACAAATATAGAAAGGATGAGATGAATGACGAGATTAAAGCAAGTTTTTGGTATTATTATTAGTTTTTTTGTTTTTTGGTTCAGTATGCTCGGTGTACAAATGTTTGCTGAGTTTTTAGATATTGAGTCATTGAAGTTTGTTGCAGGAAAATCGGAGGCGGCGCGTACTTTTTATTCTCCGTATCCGTTTTTAATTGTTTTCCTTATTACGTTACTTTCCTTATATTTCTTTGTAATAAAGCTTAGTAGATCTAAAAAAGAGAAATTCCCGGCATTAGAGGAGAAGAACGAAGAATTACGATAAAAAATTCCCCGCTTTCAGCGGGGGTTATGTTTAGGTGATGGAAGTGAACGGGCCCCTGCGCTTTTAGGGGATATATCCAGTTCCAGTGGCCAGCTTCACCTCCTAGGCCCTTGAGTCTAAGAACCTTCCCCACGAGAAGATAAAAAGCATCTTCTGTGAGGAAGAACCTTAGCCACCGGGCCTGGGCAGTCGGTTCCGCTTTTAAATGTATCCAGCTCCAGCGGCTAGAATGGTCGGTGGCTTCGCGCCTTCCTGCGAGGCAAAAAGCGCCTCTACGTCAGGAGCTCCATCCCCCTCTCATTCTGAACGAGCCGCTTCCGCCTTTAAATATATCCAGCTCCAGCGGCTAGAATGGTCGGTGGCTTCGCGTCTTCCTGCGAGGCAAAAAGCGCCTCTACGTCAGAAGCTCCATCCCCCTCTCATTCTGAGCGAGCCGCTTCCGCCTTTAGGGTGTGATATCCAGTTCCGGCGACTAGCTCTTCGCATCTAAGAACCTTCCGCCCGAAAGGCAAAAAGCGCCTTTAGGACGAAAGAACCTTAGCTGGTCAGAGCTGAACGAGTCGCCTCCACTTTTAGATAGGCCTCACTAATTCAAATTGTTCTCCTAGTTTTGCGTAGTTGTGTCCTGCTAGGCGGCTTATTGGTTTTAGTTCTTCGGCGTGAATTCGACCGTTTTCGTATAAGTGTTCAGCGACGTGAAAGCGAACGACGCGGCCGATTAGTAGGTCACAAGCTGGCGAGTCTTCGGTTCCGCCGAGTGGGATAGCGCGTTCTAATATGCACTCCATTCGAATGTTTGCTTCTTTAACCCCTGGTACTGAAATGACATCACTGTCAATCGGTGTTAGTTTTGCTAATTCGATTTCACTTTCATTAGGAGGTAGGTTCGCTGCTGTTTCGTTGATCGCTTCTACGTAAGATTCATCAGAAATATGTACGACAAATTCCCCTTTTTCTATTGCGTTTCTGGAAGTGTCTTTCGGTTTTCCTTCTTTGCGTTGTACTGAAACTGAGATAAGTGGTGGATTGGCAGCGACGATATTGAAATAACTATATGGCGCACCGTTCAATACGCCATCTTTAGTTACAGAAGTAACGAATGCAACAGGACGTGGAATGATACTTCCTGTTAGTAATTTGTAATTATCTTTTTCGGTTTGTTCGTTTGGATTAATGGATAACATGTTGTAATCCCCTTTCTAAATATGAATACTTATTGTTCCTTTACAAGATATCAATGGGAATCTCCTGCTGAAAATAATATTTTTTTGATGATGTAAAAAAAAGAGATTACCTCGATTGTACTGAAGTAATCTCTTTTTTGGTAAATATCTTGAAATAGAGATAAATATTAAAGTAAAACGTAAGCGCCAGGTCCAATTAAAGCTACACCGATAGCGACAGCGATTAACATTAAATTATATTCGAATCCGTTTTGTGTTACCCAGTAACCATTTTTTCCGTGAACTGTGAAAAGTGCTACTAACATTGTTCCTACGATAAATAAAGAACCAACTACAGTGAAAATACCTGCTGCGAATAAGAAACCACCTAATAGTTCAGTTGCGCCAGCCATAAATGCCATAAATACACCAGGACGTAAGCCGATTGACTCCATCCAGCCGCCAGTTCCCTTTAAGCCGTAACCGCCGAACCAACCAAATAATTTTTGAGCACCATGACCCATGAATGTAATTCCTATAATAAGACGAATAATAAGAAGACCGATATCCATCATTTTAAAAAACCTCCTAAAAGTTATTAACTTATCTTATGTAAGTAATAATAAAATAGTTACTTACTTTAGTCAAGTAGATTTCAACAAAAATTTGAAAGGAATTTTACAAATTAACAACAAAAAATAAAATGTAGTAAAGACCTCTAGACAAGTAAGTGAAAAAAAGAGAAAATATAAGTAGAAGTTAACTTCTCATTGTTATTCAGACAATCAGAATTGACTGGAATTTTGTGAAGCGCTACAATAAGAGTCTAGTAGTAATGACATGATTTATTTCGAAAGAGTTTTTACAGTATAACATTCGAAGTATGAAGTCTTACGTGTATTTCGATCTTGAATAGAGATTGCCCTATAAACTTTTAGGTAAATTATAAGGAGGACTATCCTATGTTTAAAAAATTATTCGGTTTTGGTTCAAAAACAAATGAAGAAACAATCGTAGCTCCATTAACTGGAGCAGTGAAAAATATTGAAGAAGTACCAGATCCAGTATTCGCTGGTCGTATGATGGGTGACGGTGTTGCGATCGATCCTACTGAAGGTGTAGTTGTATCTCCAGTTGATGGTGAAATCGTACAATTATTCCACACGAAACATGCTATTGGAATTAAAGCGAAAAACGGTACAGAAATTTTAATCCACGTTGGATTAGAAACTGTAAAAATGGAAGGTGAAGGTTTCGAAGCTCACGTTTCTGAAGGACAAGCTGTAAAAGCTGGAGATAAATTAATCTCATTCGACTTAGAATTAATTCGTGAAAAAGCGAAAAGCACAATTACTCCAATCGTTATTACAAACACAGATGCAGCTGAGTCTATTAAGACAACTGTAGGTGTAACAGCTACAAAAGGTTCAACAGAAGTAATGAAAGTTACAATGAAATAATTATTTGATAGAAGGAATCCGTTTCATATGAAATGGATTCCTTCTTTTGTTTCGTAGTGTGTTCATTATGTATGGTAAAATACTTTGGGCACTTGGAAATAGGGTTTCATATATGTGGATAAGGCGCATTTTTCTTAGAAAAAATATAAGAGAAATGCGCCTTTCGTATATTCACATTCCTTTTGTTCTATTCTAATGTACGCTATGATAAAGTGAAACTTTAATGAGTGGAGGGTGTTCATCCCCCGCTGATTATTAGCCTTCACCAATCGGGATAAATGTAGGAAACAGAAAAAAAGGGGTGGGTTTAGATGAAACGGGTGTTATTTGTTTGCACTGGAAATACATGCCGTAGTCCGATGGCTGAGGCTTTGCTTCGTCATTATGGAGAAGGTAAATTTGAAGTGCAATCTGCTGGTGTTTTCGCCTATCCTGGAAGCGATGTGTCGATACATGCAAAGGAAGCTTTAGCTGAAAAAGGAATTGTAATCGATCATGCCGCGCAGCAGGTAAATGATACTTTGGTTGATTGGGCGGATATTGTAGTAACAATGACGGAAAACCATAAGCAAATTGTACTTGGGTATTATCCGAGCGTGGAAAAGAAATTGGATACATTATATGGATTAACTGAGGGTGTAAGTAAGGATATTTCAGATCCATTTGGCGGATCGCTTTCTATTTATAAAGAAACGTTAGAAGAGATGGAAAAACTTGTACAAACTTTACTGAAAAAACATTCAGAAGGTTGATGTTTCGTGTATAATACGATATTGGAGATCACTTTGTTCCATTAAGGTAGCGAGTGTGAAATGAAGATAATTGATTGAAACTTCGGAGGGGTAAAAATGAAAGTAGTAGTAGCATCTGATCACGGCGGTATGAATATCCGTAAAGAACTTGTAAGTTTATTAGAAGAGTTAAATATTGAATATATTGATTTAGGTTGTGAATGTGAAGCTGGTTCTGTTGATTACCCTGATTTTGCGTTTCCAGCAGCAGAAATGGTCGCGAATGGTGAAGTGGATCGTGGTATTTTAGTTTGCGGGACAGGCATTGGTATGTCAATCGCAGCAAACAAAGTAAATGGTATTCGTTGTGCATTAGTTCATGATACTTTCAGTGCGAAAGCGACGAGAGAGCATAATGACACTAACATGTTAGCGATGGGCGAGCGTGTAATTGGAGCTGGTCTAGCGCGTGATATCGCGAAAATTTGGCTAACAACTGACTATGAAGGTGGCCGTCACGAAAACCGAGTAGGAAAAATTAAAACGTACGAAACAAAGTAATAGATTCTAACTATAAGTAGTATGAAATATAATTTGGTGAACCAACCTGTGAAAGGAAGAGGCGTAATGACAGAAATCGTAAAGGTAAGAGAACAGCTACAAATGTCGCTTTCTGATTTCCAAGAACAAGCCACGCTGCAAAGTGGTCAAATTTTTGTAGTGGGGTGTAGCACGAGCGAAGTGCTAGGTGAAAGAATTGGAACATCAGGAACGATGGAAGTGGCAGAGGCGATTTTTTCTGAGTTAAAACAATTTCAAGAGAGAACAGGTATTGAATTGGCGTTTCAATGTTGTGAGCATTTAAATCGTGCTTTAGTAGTTGAGAGAGATGTAGCGATGAAATATCAATTTGAAATTGTAACAGTTACGCCTGTTAGATCAGCAGGTGGTGCATTAGCGACGTATGCGTATCACAATTTTAAAGATCCGGTAGTAATTGAGTTTATTAAAGCAGATGCAGGAATGGATATCGGCGATACATTTATCGGTATGCATTTAAAGCATGTAGCTGTACCGGTTCGTACAAGTGTGAAGGAAATAGGAAGTGCGCATGTAACGATGGCGAAAACACGTGGGAAACTAATAGGTGGAGCACGTGCCGTTTATGCGGCAAATGAAGAAGCTATTCCTTGCCGTTAAACATGAAAAATTATAAAGTCTTATAACAGCTGTATATCGAAAGGTAAAAGGTATGTGGTCTGACTTTATAATAGAAGAAAGAAAAGACCAATTTTGGTCTTTTTTTTTCTTTTATGATATAGAAAGTCATGTTAGAATGTAGTTGAAAACATGAAGGTTCGAAAGAATTACAACCTGAATTTTCGTTTTTTCTGAATAAATGAGAAAAAACTATTGGGAATTGATGTAATTCGTTCAGAAAAGGGGGATTTTGGTGAATCATTTAAAACGTCAAGATGAAAAGGTATTTGCTGCAATTGAGGCAGAACTAGGAAGACAGCGTTCAAAGATCGAGTTAATTGCTTCGGAAAACTTCGTAAGTGAAGCAGTAATGGAGGCGCAAGGTTCTGTTTTAACGAATAAGTATGCTGAAGGATATCCTGGAAAACGTTACTATGGTGGTTGTGAACACGTAGACGTAGTAGAAGATATCGCACGTGATCGCGCGAAAGAAATTTTTGGCGCAGAGCATGTAAATGTTCAACCACATTCTGGTGCACAAGCGAACATGGCAGTATACTTTACGATTTTAGAGCAAGGCGATACAGTACTTGGTATGAATTTATCTCATGGTGGTCACTTAACACACGGAAGCCCTGTTAACTTCAGTGGAGTACAATATAATTTCGTAGAATATGGCGTGGATGCTGAATCTCACCGTATTAATTATGATGATGTATTAGCAAAAGCGAAAGAACATAAACCAAAATTAATCGTTGCAGGTGCAAGTGCATATCCTCGTGTTATCGATTTCAAACGATTCCGTGAGATTGCAGATGAAGTGGGTGCATACTTTATGGTTGATATGGCACATATCGCTGGTTTAGTAGCTGCTGGTTTACATCCAAACCCAGTACCACATGCACATTTCGTTACAACGACAACACATAAAACATTACGTGGTCCACGTGGCGGTATGATTTTATGTGAAGAGCAATTTGCAAAACAAATTGATAAATCAATCTTCCCTGGTATTCAAGGTGGCCCACTTATGCACGTAATTGCTGCAAAAGCTGTTGCATTTGGTGAGACACTACAAGATGAGTTTAAAACATATGCACAACATATCATTAATAATGCGAACCGCTTAGCTGAAGGTCTTCAAAAAGAAGGACTTACACTTGTTTCTGGTGGAACAGACAATCATTTAATCTTGATTGATGTTCGTAACTTAGAAATTACAGGTAAAGTAGCAGAGCACGTATTAGATGAAGTTGGTATTACAGTGAACAAAAATACAATTCCATTTGAAACAGCAAGCCCATTTGTAACAAGCGGCGTACGTATCGGTACAGCAGCTGTAACATCTCGTGGTTTCGGTTTAGAAGAAATGGATGAAATTGCGGCACTTATTGCTTATACATTAAAAAATCATGAGAATGAAGTTGCATTAGAAGAAGCAAGTAAGCGTGTAGAAGCGTTAACGAGCAAATTCCCAATGTATACAGATCTATAATAGATTGAAAAAGACTGCTGAAACGTAATTGTTTTGGCAGTCTTTTTTGTGGACATATATTATTTTTAAAGTATGTATACAAATGATGAATAAATTTTGGCGATATAATGAAGGATACAGCTCCCATAATTGGTAAAGATACTAGATAGATTCATCGCAAAATCATGATTTTGCCAAATTTGCCCTTGAATATTAGTAGCGTTTTCTTTACAATCGTAAATAGTGTAAAGAAGCGTGTAAACGCATGAATATCATCTAAAGGAGAGATTCACATGGGAAAACTGTATGTATTTGATCACCCGTTAATTCAACATAAGATTACATATATTCGCGATAAGAATACAGGTACGAAAGATTTTCGTGAATTAGTGGACGAAGTAGCAAGCTTAATGGCTTTCGAGATTACTCGTGACCTTCCACTTGAAGACATTGAAATTGAAACGCCTGTAAGCAAAGCGACAACAAAAGTGATCGCTGGTAAAAAACTTGGTTTAATTCCGATTTTACGTGCAGGTTTAGGAATGGTTGATGGAATTCTGAAATTAATTCCAGCAGCAAAAGTAGGACACGTTGGTTTATACCGTGACCCTGAAACATTGCAACCGGTAGAATACTATGTGAAACTTCCAACGGATGTAGAAGAGCGTGACTTTATCGTACTAGATCCGATGCTAGCAACAGGTGGTTCTGCGGCTGAAGCAATTAATTCTCTGAAAAAGCGCGGTGCAAAGCAAATTAAATTAATGTGTATCGTAGCTGCTCCAGAAGGAGTAAAAGTAGTGCAGGAAGAGCATCCTGATGTTGATATTTATGTAGCGGCATTAGATGAGAAGTTAAATGACCATGGTTATGTAGTTCCAGGTCTTGGTGATGCTGGTGACCGTTTATTCGGAACAAAGTAAGACAACAGACGAGAGGGGGATTCCCCGCTCGTTTTTTTTTTCGCCCTCAGCGCACGGGGGAGGGGGAGATAAATATACAGGGTATATACAACATAAGTTATATACACATCACATATAATATAGAAGTCTTACGTCTCGGGGACACTATATTATGGAAGAAAAGCGCTATATCTTAAAAATATAATAGTGACAAACTTGTGAACATTTTCTTCTATTATAAAGAGAAAACTGTTAGAAATTGCATATCTCTAACCAGTATTTAGAAGGGGAACGTTTTCATTTTTGGGAGGAAATGCCTAATACTCAAATTTTTTGATTTTTTACGATTTCTCGTTGACACTGTTAATACCCTATTGTATGCTAACAACGGGGATAGATGGTAGGGCTTTCAGTGACAAAAATGCATCTATTCCGTGACGAAAATGTAAACTTTTTATTTTGTATAGAATTTATGCAGAAAAATGAGTTATTATTAACACATCGTGAATGAGGGTTACATATTGGAGGGATGAATCCTTGCAAAAAAACGATCGCAGCCATATAAAAGCGTATGCTTTAATGTCAGGAATACTTGCTCAGTTAGTTGGTTCTATTCTTATCGGAATCTTTGGTGGGCAATGGATTGATAATAAGGTTGGAACGTTTCCGTTGTTTCTTATTATAGGGTTATTACTCGGGTTAGGAACAGGGGTATACGCAATGATTCGACTCATTCAACATTACTATTCGGGAGAGCAATGATGATAGACGTACATGGACTTGTCCAACGACAAAAGAAATATATGTACTACTTGCTTGCGCTTCTAGTGCTAGGATGGGGAATTACCTCTTACAAGGATGTATTTCTTGGGCTGATTATCGGAACGATTTTCAGTTTTCTTAGTTTGCGCATCATTGCACGTAGAACAGACAAGCTATTAGATCGCGTAACAAATGGAGAAAACGTGAAGTTTAAGGCGACAGCGGTAAGTACATATTCAAGATTCGCCACGATTGGGTTATTAATTTTATTTGCAGCCAAATATCAAGAGTTAATTGCGATGTGGGGCTTAGGTGTAGGATTGCTGACAGGATACCTTGTCATGATCATAGATTTTCTTTATTTAGAGTATACGAGCAGGGAAGAGAGGTGAATTACTAGTGGAACACGGTAAATTAGTTGAATTTCTAGGTTTAACGTTCGATTTGTCATCAGTTATGATGGTTACTGTAGCAGCAGTTATTGTTTTCTTAATCGCTGTTATCGGAACTCGCAGCTTAGCGCTTCGCCCAACCGGGATGCAAAATTTCATGGAATGGGTGTTTGACTTCGTGAAAGGGATTATCAATAGTACGATGGATTGGAAAACAGGTGGACGTTTCTTAACGCTTGGCGTTACGCTTATCATGTTTATCATCGTATCGAACTTCCTTGGTTTACCATTCATGTATTCAACAGTTGAGGCTGGCGAACATATTGCATGGTGGAGATCACCAACGTCTGATCCAGCAGTTGCATTAACATTAGCCGTGATGGTAGTTACCCTCACCCATTATTATGGAATTAAGATGAAGGGTACGAAAGAATATGTTAAAGGTTATTTCCAACCTATGAAATTCTTATTCCCATTAAAGGTTATTGAGGAGTTTGCTAACACATTAACGTTAGGTCTTCGTTTATTTGGTAACATTTACGCAGGTGAAATCTTATTAGGATTACTTGCTAAGTTAGGCGGGGCATCATTCTTAGGAGCATTAGGTGCACTTGTACCGATGTTAGCATGGATGGGATTCAGCGTATTCGTTGGTTCAATCCAGTCATTTATTTTCGTAATGTTAACGATGGTTTATATGGCTCATAAAGTAAGCCATGACCATTAATATAATTTAAGTAAGAAAAAATTTATTTTTTTATAATACAAAGGAGGACAAATTAAATGAGTTTAGGTGTAATCGCAGCTGCAATTGCAATTGGTTTATCAGCATTAGGTGCAGGTATTGGTAACGGTCTTATCGTATCACGTACAATCGAAGGTGTTGCTCGTCAACCAGAATTAAAAGGCGCACTTCAAACAATTATGTTCATCGGGGTTGCATTAGTTGAGGCACTTCCAATTATCGGTGTAGTTATTGCTTTCATCGTAATGAACAAATAAGGGAGACTCCCCTTACATAGATGGCGAAGAGTGTTTTTCCGAACTTTCTTCGCCATTGCTTTATGAACGAAACGTATGTCTTTTTTTTTCATATGATCAATTTAGATATTTTGAAGGGAGTGAATCCTTGTGCCAACTTTATTATTAGGGGCTTCCATTCCATTTGGAACGATTGCTTATACATTGTTCATTTTCTTACTTCTATTAGTAATGCTACGCAAATTCGCGTGGGGTCCTTTAATGGGAATTATGAAAGAACGTGAAGAGCATGTTACTAATGAAATCGACGCTGCAGAAAGAAGTAATGCTGAAGCGAAGAAATTAGTAGAAGAACAACGTGAAATGTTAAAACAATCGCGTGTTGAAGCACAAGAGTTAATCGAAAGAGCGAAGAAACAAGCTGTAGATCAAAAGGATGTTATTGTTGCTGCTGCGAAAGAAGAAGCAGAATCAATTAAAACATCTGCTGTACAAGAAATTCAACGCGAAAAAGAGCAAGCGATTGCTGCTTTACAAGAACAAGTTGCTTCTTTATCTGTTCATATTGCTTCTAAAGTAATTGAAAAAGAATTAAAAGAAGAAGATCAAGTGAAGTTAATTCGCGATTATATTAAAGAAGTAGGAGAAGCGCGATGAGCAATGGGATTGTAGCAAAACGTTATGCTGTCGCTCTTTTCAAAATTGCAAAAGAAAAACACGTATTAGAAATGTTTGAAGAGGAATTACGCCTTGTACAAAACGTTTTTACAAAGAACGGAGAACTACATAGCTTTTTAACGCAACCGAACATTTCAAAAGAGCAGAAGAAAACGTTTCTTGCAAACGTATTCGCATCTGTTTCTGAATCTATTTTAAATACGTTATATATTTTAATTGATAACAAGCGTATTGATATCCTACCTGAAATTGCAAATGAATATGTTGTTCTTGCTAATGAAGAACGTAACGTAGCGGATGCAACTGTATATTCTATTCGTCTTCTATCGGAAGAAGAAAAACTTAACATTGCAGAAGCATTTGCAAAAAAAACAGGAAAAGATGCAATTCGCGTGAAAAATGTTGTGGATGAAGATTTACTAGGCGGCATTAAAGTACGTATTGGAAATCGCATTTACGACGGAAGCTTACAAGGAAAATTAGCACGTATTCAGCGTGAATTAATGAAGAATAGATAGGGGTGAAGCACATGAGCATCAGAGCTGAAGAAATTAGCGCACTGATAAAGCAACAAATCGAGAACTATCAGTCTGAAATCGAAGTTAGTGATGTTGGTACAGTTATCCAAGTTGGTGACGGTATTGCGCGTGCTCATGGTCTTGATAACGTTATGGCTGGTGAACTTGTAGAGTTCTCTAATGGCGTTATGGGACTAGCACAAAACTTAGAGGAAAACAACGTAGGTATCATTATTTTAGGACCTTACACAGAAATCCGTGAAGGTGACGAAGTTCGTCGTACTGGTCGCATCATGCAAGTACCAGTAGGAAAAGAACTAATCGGTCGTGTTGTAAACCCATTAGGTCAACCAGTTGATGGTTTAGGCCCAATCAATACAACAAACACTCGTCCAATCGAAAGTCCAGCACCAGGTGTAATGGATCGTAAATCTGTTCATGAGCCACTTCAAACAGGTATTAAAGCGATCGATGCTCTTGTACCAATTGGCCGTGGTCAACGTGAGTTAATCATCGGTGACCGCCAAACAGGTAAAACAGCAGTTGCACTTGATACGATCATTAACCAAAAAGATGAAGATATGATTTGTATCTATGTAGCTATCGGACAAAAAGAATCAACAGTACGTAACGTAGTAGAAACACTACGTAAGCACGGTGCATTAGATTACACAATCGTTGTAACTGCATCAGCTTCTCAACCAGCTCCATTATTATACCTAGCTCCTTACGCTGGTGTAACAATGGGTGAAGAGTTCATGTACAATGGTAAACACGTATTAGTAGTATATGATGACTTATCAAAACAAGCAGCGGCTTACCGTGAGCTTTCATTACTATTACGTCGTCCTCCAGGTCGTGAAGCATATCCAGGGGATGTATTCTACTTACATTCTCGCTTATTAGAGCGTGCAGCAAAATTAAGTGATGCAAGAGGCGGCGGTTCTTTAACTGCACTACCTTTCATCGAAACACAAGCAGGGGACGTATCAGCTTACATCCCAACAAACGTAATTTCTATTACGGATGGACAAATCTTCTTACAATCTGACCTATTCTTCTCTGGCGTACGTCCAGCAATCGATGCGGGTACTTCTGTATCTCGTGTAGGTGGATCAGCTCAGATTAAAGCGATGAGTAAAGTATCAGGTACACTTCGTCTTGACCTTGCATCTTATCGTGAGTTAGAAGCGTTCGCTCAGTTCGGTTCTGACCTTGATAAAGCAACACAAGCGAAATTAAACCGTGGTGCTCGTACAGTTGAGGTATTAAAACAAGGATTACACAAACCGTTACGTGTAGAGAAACAAGTTATCATTCTTTACGCTTTAACACGTGGATTCCTAGATGATATCCCAGTAGTAGATATCACTCGTTTCGAAGAAGAATTCCATGCTTGGTTAGATTCAAATGCAACTGACTTATTAAGCGAAATTCGCACAACTAAGAAACTTGCGGATGACGACAAATTTGCAGCAGCAATTAACGGATTTAAAAAAGTATTCGTAGCTTCTGAATAATAAATAAAAGCGGAAGCGGCTCGTTCTGAATGTGAGGGGGATGGAGCTTCTGACGAAGAGGCGGTCTTTGCCTCGTAGGAAGAAGTGAAGTCACCGAGCATTCAAGCCGCTGGAGCTAGATAATATAAAGGCATCTCAAACTTTGAGATTGCTGACGGTTATGTAAAGGAAAAGAGTAGGTGCACCTATTCTTTTCCTTCAATCATGAGCAAGAATATCTTGCAACGTAGATTAGGAAGAGGATTCTTACTAATCGTGCCAACTTCCGGAAAAAAGGTGGTGAAAACCTGTGGCATCTTTACGCGATATAAAAGCGAAGATTAACTCGACAAAGAAAACGAGTCAAATTACGAAAGCGATGGAGATGGTATCTGCATCTAAGTTAAACCGTGCAGAACAAAATGCTAAATCTTTCGTTCCGTATATGGAAAAGATTCAAGAAGTAGTAGCGAGCATTGCGCAAGGAAGTAAAGGGATTAATCATCCAATGCTAAATGCGCGTCCTGTAAAGCGTACAGGGTACATCGTTATTACATCTGATCGCGGACTAGCAGGTGGTTATAACAGTAACGTATTACGTACAGTAAGTAACGTAATTCGTGAACGTCATAATATGGATTCAAACCAATATTCAATTATTGTGCTTGGACGACTAGGACGTGATTATTTAAAACGTCGCGGCTTTAACATTATTGATGAAGTAGTTGGATTATCTGACCACCCATCATTTACTGATATTAAAGATATTGCTTCTCGAGCAATTGCGATGTTCGCAGATGGTGCTTATGATGAGCTGTATATTTACTACAATCATTATGTAAGTAAAATTTCACAAGAAGTAACGGAAAATAAAATTTTACCGCTTACGGATGTGGCGTCTGATAAACCGACGACAGCTTATGAATTCGAACCTTCTGAAGAAGAAATTTTAAAAGTATTATTGCCACAATACGCAGAAAGCTTAGTGTACGGTGCATTACTAGACGGTAAAGCAAGTGAGCACGCGGCGCGTATGACAGCAATGAAGAGTGCTACAGACAACGCAATGGAAGTTATCGATTCACTTACACTTTCATTCAACCGTGCGCGTCAAGCAGCGATTACGCAAGAAATTACGGAAATCGTTGGTGGAGTAGCAGCGTTAGAATAGTATTAAAAAGCGTAGGTGGCTTGCTCAGAAGGGGAGGGCATTGAAACTCCTGACAAAGAGGCGTTCTTTGCCTCGTAGGAAGGGGCGAAATGACCGACCCTTCTAGCCACCGGAACTAGATTCAATAAAAAGCGGAAGCGGTTCGTCCAGAACAGGAGAGTCGCGTAAGCTATAAACTAATAAAAATTAAAAGCCGACTTCTCTTAGAAAGCTGGCTAATTAAAAGAAAGCTAGGAGGGAACCCGATGAATAAAGGGCGCGTTACGCAAATCATGGGTCCGGTTGTAGACGTTAAGTTTGATGGCGGAAAGCTACCAGAAATCTACAACGCCCTTACGGTAAAACAAAGCAACGAAAACGGAGCAAGCATTAACTTAACATTTGAAGTTGCACTTCATTTAGGTGATGACACAGTTCGTACAGTTGCAATGTCTTCCACAGATGGACTTGTTCGTGGCACAGAAGTAGAAGATACTGGTAAAGCAATCTCTGTACCAGTTGGTGATGTAACACTTGGTCGTGTATTTAACGTATTAGGTGATGCAATTGACTTAGATGGTGATGTTCCTGCGGATGTACGTCGTGATCCAATTCACCGTCAAGCGCCTGCGTTCGAAGAGTTATCTACTAAAGTAGAAATTCTTGAAACTGGTATTAAAGTAGTAGACTTACTTGCTCCTTACATTAAGGGTGGTAAGATCGGTCTATTCGGTGGTGCCGGTGTAGGTAAAACAGTATTAATTCAGGAATTAATTAACAACATCGCACAAGAGCACGGTGGTATCTCTGTATTCGCTGGTGTAGGTGAGCGTACTCGTGAAGGTAACGACTTATACCACGAAATGAGCGATTCTGGCGTAATTAAGAAAACTGCGATGGTATTCGGACAAATGAACGAGCCACCTGGAGCACGTCAACGTGTTGCATTAACAGGTTTAACAATGGCTGAACATTTCCGTGATGAGCAAGGACAAGACGTACTATTGTTCATCGATAACATCTTCCGTTTCACGCAAGCGGGTTCTGAAGTATCTGCCCTTCTTGGTCGTATGCCATCTGCGGTAGGTTACCAGCCAACACTTGCAACAGAAATGGGTCAATTACAAGAGCGTATTACATCTACAAATAAAGGATCTATCACGTCTATCCAAGCGGTATACGTACCAGCCGATGACTATACGGATCCAGCACCAGCTACAACGTTCGCTCACTTAGATGCAACAACAAACTTAGAGCGTCGTTTAACACAAATGGGTATTTACCCAGCCGTAGATCCATTAGCATCTACATCTCGTGCGCTTTCTCCAGAAATCGTAGGAGAAGAGCATTATGGAGTAGCTCGTCAAGTACAGCAAACTTTACAGCGTTATAAAGAGCTTCAAGATATCATCGCTATCTTAGGTATGGATGAGTTATCTGAAGAAGATAAGTTAGTTGTACATCGTGCTCGTCGTATTCAATTCTTCTTATCACAAAACTTCCACGTAGCTGAACAGTTTACAGGTCAAAAAGGTTCTTACGTACCTGTAAAAAATACAGTTAGTGGTTTCAAAGAAATTCTAGAAGGAAAATATGATGACCTTCCAGAAGATGCGTTCCGTCTTGTTGGTAGCATTGAAGAAGTTATTGAAAACGCGAAGAAAATGATGGCGTAAGGCCTTAGGAGGGACGAATTATGAAGACATTTCCAGTCAGTATTGTAACTCCTGATGGACCGGTTTACGAAAAAGAAGTAGAAATGGTAAGCGTAAAAGCAGAGAGTGGGGAAATGGGGATCTTACCAGGTCACATTCCAACTGTTGCACCTTTAAAAATTAGTGCGGTCCGTCTGAAAAATGGTGGGCACACTGATTATGTAGCAGTAAGCGGTGGCTTTATCGAAGTTCGTCCAGATAAAGTAACTGTGTTATCATCATCTGCTGAAGAAGCAAACCATATCGATATCCATCGTGCAAATGAATCGAAACGTCGCGCTGAGCAACGTATGCAAGATAAACAAGCGCATGTTGACTTTAGACGTGCAGAAATGGCTTTGCAGCGTGCTGTGAACCGTTTAAACGTTTCAGATATGAAGTAAAAAAATCCGTAAGGGCTCTTGCCTTTACGGATTTTTTGTTATGGATATAAATAAAAAGGGGAAAAAAATGCCTCTCTTTAGGTAGGAGAGAGCATTTAGCCGTCAGAGCCTTTTTTTGCCCGATGCCAAGTGAAAATCAAGAAATAAAAAGAACTGCAGGTTCGTTTTTTGTTATGCATAGATGTGTTTTATTTAAATGTCGAAACTGAAACTCAATTTAATAGATAGAATAAACTTACAAAATTGGTATAATTATATTGTTATTTGTATAAGTAGAAAATATATAACAATTTATATTTCATAAAGGAGATGAACAAATGATCGGTGAAATGAAACGAGAAGCATTGTACTCTTTAAAGGGAAAATGGGGACTAGGTGTTGGATCAACGATTTTACATATTATTTTAAGTTATGTTGTTTCAATGGCTGCAATGCTTATACTTTTAATTCCAGGAATTATTATATTTTTCTTAGTTGTTGGTTTAGCGGGTTCAATTGAAGAGGAAGCGATATCAGTCGGGGCAGGTATTACATTTGGAATTTTTTATTGCATAATAATCATTTTGAGTAATGCATCTTATGGTATTACATCATACGGTTATACGAATGTATTGCTACAAATTAGTAAACGAGAAGATGCTAGAGTAGATTATTTATTTGAAGGATTTCGTGGCTTTAAAAGAATGATGAAAACAATGTGGGCTATGCTTGCGATTTTGTTATATACAGGTACGTGGATTCCGATGTTGTTACTAGGTGTATTCGCGTTTTTTGGTGAGGAAGGGAATGTATCGTTAACAATTGCTTTCTTTGTACTATTAGCTATTTCGATTGTTGTAATGATTGTGATGTATTTTTCTTATGCGATGACGTATTATGTTATGGTTGAAAATCCAGATTATAGCGTTTCACAGGCGATGAAAGAAAGTAAGAACTTTATGAAGGGGCATAAACTAGATTTATTTCTTTTATGGCTTAGCTTCATAGGATGGGCTATTTTAGCAATTCTTACTCTTGGAATAGGATTTCTTTGGCTTAGTCCATATGTAGGTACAACGACAGCACATTTTTATCGCTATATTGCAAAAGGTGAATTGCAGTAGGAACATGCTATACTAATAGAATTATTACGTATTGGAGGCTAATTATGATTAGTGATTTAAAAGGAGAAGCACTAGATTCACTAGAAGGAAAATGGGGCTTAGCTGTTGGGGCAACATTACTTATTTCGATTCTTATTTCAGCTTTTAGTTTTAGTGTTGATTTCATTTTCTCTCAGGTTTGGGATTGGAAAGAAGTAGATAACTCACTTTCAGTAGATGTTATTACAATATTGATGGTAGGTCCATTAACGCTAGGTGGTTATTGTTTAGCACTATATATAATTCGTGAAAAAGAAGCGCGTATTGGGCATATATTCAGATGGTTTACGGAAGGAAATAAGTTTATAAAGTCATTTTTATTATATATAGTAGTAAACATTTATATTTTCTTATGGTGCTTACTATTTATTATTCCGGGCATTATTAAATCATTTTCTTATGCGATGACGTATTTTATTATAAATGATCATCCTGAGTATTCAATAAATCAAGCTATTACAGAAAGTCGTCGTATGATGGCTGGACATAAGATGGAGTATTTCATTTTATGTTTAAGTTTTATTGGTTGGTTTATATTAAGTTGTATTACATTAGGGATTGGATTTTTATGGTTGATTCCATATTTTTATACAACGACAGCAGCTTTTTACGAAGAGATTGCAGAAGAATATTACGAAAAAAGAATTCCGACACTTTAAAAAACACCCAGTGTGAACTATTGGTTCATACTGGGTGTTTTTTGTAGGAATTTTATAAACTGTTTACTTGTTAGAGGTTTACTGAAATAGTAACCTTGCATGTATTTACAGTTGTTTTTTTGCAGAAACTTAAGCTGTTTTTCTGTTTCAATTCCTTCAGCAACGACAGAGAGATTTAAAGTATTTGCAAGGGAAAGGATAGTGGAAACGATGGCTCTTTCTTCAGGCCGATGATCGGCTAGTTGTGTAAATTCTTTTGGTACTTTTAATGTATCGATAGGGAAAATTGATAAATAAGCAAGAGAAGAGTAGCCGGTACCGAAGTCATCAATGGACGTTTGAATACCATATTCTTTTAATTGCTTTAGTCTCGATAATGTTTCTTTTTCATCAATCATCGCAATTCGTTCTGTTAGTTCAAGTGTTACATCTTTCGGGTCAATTTTAACGTCCTTTAGTATTTGTGAAATATTTTCGATTAATTGATTTTGTTGAAATTCTTTCGCTGATAAATTGACACTCATTTTTAAGTTTGTGTATCCAAAACTTTGCCATATTTTTAGTTGACGACAAGACTCTCGTAGCACCCAATGCCCAAGTGGGATGACCTGCGGAGTCTCTTCCACAATTGGAATGAACTCACATGGTGAAATGTCACCTAATAGTGGATGTTTCCAACGGATTAAAGCTTCGGCACCGATGATTTTATTCGTTGTAATGTCAACTTGTGGTTGATAGACGAGAAAGAATTCTTTATTTACTAAAGCAAGTGGTAAATCTTTTTCAATTCGAGCTTTTCGCTCCATTTTTTTATATAACTCTTTCGTATAAAGTGAGCTACCATTCTTTCCTTTATTTTTGGTTTCGTACATGGCCATATCAGCATGTTGTAAAATAGATAACGGATCTTCGCCTGCTTCTGGGTATATTGCAATCCCGATACTTGGCGAGATTTGTAAATGTTGATTTTCAATTTCGAATGGCTCATTCATAGATAGTACAATCATATCAGCTATTTTTTGTACATCTCTATCTTCTTTATAATCTTCTATAAGAATTGTGAATTCATCCCCAGCTAACCGAGCAAGTTTCATATTTGACGTCGATATTCGTTCTAGTCTTTTTGCTACAGCAATTAAAAGAAGATCTCCTACCCGGTGACCGAGAGTATCGTTAATAACTTTAAAACGGTCTAAATCGAGAAACATAACAGCAAAAGGTCTTTTTGATATTTTTGCTCGTGCAATTGCCTTTTCTAAGTGTTGATGAAATGAACGGCGATTCGCAAGTTCCGTTAAAGTATCGTGATATGCTAGGAAATTAATTTGCTCTTGTTGCTGCTTGCTTTCTGTAATATCTTTAATCATTAAATAGGCCCCAGAAATATGTTCCTTTAAAAAGATGGGAACAGCTGTAACATGTAAGTAGTAAATATCTCTATTTTTATGATATGCCCGTATTTCTAAAGAAATAGATTTCCCTTTTTTCACGTGATGAAAGGCATTAATGATTTCTTCCAAATCTTGTTCATACATAAGTGAATAGTATGGTTGGTTTAATAATTCATTCGTTTGATAACCGAGTAAAGTAGTTCCAGCGTTGTTCACATTGAGAAAATTACCGTACAAATCTAATGTGAAAATTGGATCTGGATGATGCTCATATAAAGATTTAAACATTTGTTGGTTATGATATAACTCATTTTTTTGTTCTACTAAATCTTCTGTACGTAGTTCGATTTGTTTCTCGAGTTCTAAACTGAATTGCATTTGTGCTAGCAATAATATTTTATTTTGTCTTCGAACTAACGTATGGCGTATGAGAACGAAGGCGAAAGTTACCATAAGTCCAATTACTACGATAGGTGCAAAAACATTTTCGACCAATATAAAAACAATAAGCATCACGACAGAAATATACGGTAATGATAATCGGATTGATTCACCAAATTGAGGCGTTAGTAATATTTGTTCTTGTTTTTCGGGCTCTTTTGTGTGAAGTATACAAGCGATTGCTACCAATAATAAGGTTACTTGATATAATGGAGCAACTGTGAACATAGAGTGCTCAGGCTGGAAGTATTTTATATAAGCATAAATAGAATCCGTAGTAGCATACAAAATTAAAGCACTGCCAAGAAGAGCACCAACTTGCTTTGGTAGTAAGGATAATGGTCTGAATAAAAGGTTGATTCCTATTAAAAGAAAGAGTAGATCAGCCATTGGATACGTGAGTTGAACAAACATGTCGATATATGATGTTGTAAAAATATGAATGGTTCTTTCAATAAGTAAATAGTAGCTTAAAGTAAATTGAGCAGTAACAATAATACAAATATCACATATCGTAAAAAGTTGTTCCAATAAATCTCGGCCATAAATAATTTCATATAGAAAGGCAAATGCAAAGCTAACTAAAAATAATAAGTAAAAAAAGTCTGATGGATCAACGAATGTATAGTAGTCATGCAGAATTAAGCGTTGATAAGCAACTATTATATCGCCGATGAAATAAGAGAAGGATCCGATAGTTAATGTTATCCAAAACAAACGAGATAACCCTTGTTTTATATTTGAAAAATAAAATATATAACTGCAAATTGTAATATCAATTAATATGGTACTTATTCCAGTTAATATTTGAAATGGGAGTGCGTACTCATATAAAACGGACATTGATACGTAATGAATAGCTATATACAATAATGAAATGCTTATAAGAATACTTACATGTGTTTGTTTTTTCATTTATATCACCCACTGTATATACATAAGAACCACCTTTTTGTAGTTTATGTTTTTTATGATTGCTTGAAAACATATAGAATTTCTATATTTATTTTACACATTTATAATGAGTTGTAAAAATAGATTTGCTCAGCAAGTATTAATTGTTGTTTCTGTTCCCAATATATCGACATAGGAATTTGAAGTTTGCTATAATGAATTAAATAGTTGCATTATTTAGAAAAATTTAAAAATAATAAATAATGCAAGTAAGACATATTGTTTACTATGTGAACTTGTTCTTAATTCAGGGGGGAGGATTTCACAATGGCAAGTGTATATGAAAATAGTTATATGATCGTTTTGATTTTCTTGCTATTAGGTATATTGCTGCCGGTAGTGGCTCTTACATTAGGGAAAATGCTGCGTCCAAACAAACCGAGTGCAGCGAAAGCGACGACGTATGAGAGTGGAATTGAGCCTTTTCATGATGCAAATATTCGGTTTCATGCTCGTTATTACATTTTCGCTTTATTGTTCGTCATCTTTGATGTAGAAACTTTATTTTTATACCCATGGGCTGTTGCATATGACAAGCTTGGTTTATTTGCACTGATTGAAATGCTCATTTTTGTTGTGATGTTGCTAGTTGGATTAGCGTATGCTTGGAAAAAGAAGGTGTTACAATGGTTATAAATTTTGAGGAATTACACCCACAGGAGCGAGCGGAATTAGAAAGGAATATCTTTTTTTCTACATTGGAACAGTTGAAGGGATGGGCGCGGAGCAACTCTTTATGGCCGATGACATTTGGACTGGCATGCTGTGCGATTGAAATGATGGGAGTAGGCTCATCACATTACGATTTAGATCGATTTGGGTCATTTTTTCGGACTTCACCAAGACAATCGGACGTCATGATTGTGTCAGGAACGGTAACGAAGAAAATGGCACCTATTGTTCGGCGCCTATATGATCAAATGCCTGAACCGAAGTGGGTAATTGCGATGGGATCTTGTGCAACGGCCGGTGGTCCGTATGTGAATTCGTATGCTGTTGTGAAAGGTGTAGATCAAATTGTACCAGTTGATGTGTATATTCCTGGATGCCCTCCAAATCCTGCTGCTTTAATTTATGGAATTAATAAATTAAAAGAAAAAATTCGTTACGAGGCGAGGACCGGGAAGCAGGTGACGAATAAATGAGTGATCCAAATAAAGACTTAGAAAGTATGAAAAGAGAAGCAGCCCGTCATGCGAAAGAGGAAGCGCGAAAACGTCTTGCTGCGAAACATGGGGCGGAAATGTCTAAACTTGAAGGAGAACATCGAGAAAAAGAGAAAGCGCTACCAAAAGATAAGGAGATTAATGTAGAAGAAGCGAAGGTGGAGGCCGCAGCAGCTGCAAAAGCAAAAGCAGCGGCATTAGCGAAGCAAAAGCGAGAAGGATCAGAAGAAGTAACGGATGAAGAAAAAGCCAAAGCGAAGGCGAAAGCCGCAGCAGCTGCAAAAGCAAAAGCAGCGGCATTAGCGAAGCAGAAGCGAGAAGGATCAGAAGAAGTAACGGACGAGGAAAAAGTTAAAGAAAAGGCGAAAGCTGCAGCAGCTGCAAAAGCAAAAGCAGCGGCATTAGCGAAGCAAAAGCGAGAAGGATCAGAAGAAGTAACGGACGAAGAAAAAGCCAAAGCGAAGGCAATGGCCGCAGCAGCCGCAAAAGCAAAAGCAGCGGTATTAGCGAAGCAAAAGCGGGAAGGATCAGAAGAAGTAACGGACGAAGAAAAAGCTAAAGCGAAGGCGAAAGCCGCAGTAGCCGCAAAAGCAAAAGCAGCGGTATTAGCGAAGCAAAAGCGAGAAGGATCAGAAGAAGTAACGGACGAAGAAAAAGCCAAAGCGAAGGTGAAAGCCGCAGCAGCTGCCAAAGCAAAAGCAGCGGCATTAGCGAAGCAAAAGCGAGAAGGATCAGAAGAAGTAACGGACGAAGAAAAAGCCAAAGCGAAGGCAAAGGCTGTAGCAGCTGCAAAAGCAAAAGTAGCAGCGTTAGCGAAGCAGAAAGCCTCACAAGGTGAGGGGGATTCTGGAGATGAGAAAGCAAAGGCAATTGCAGCCGCGAAAGCGAAAGCCGCTGCTGCGGCAAGGGCAAAGGGATCTGTAAATAAGATAGAAGACGGACTGCAGCAGGAAGAACCATCAGTTAACCAACCATATTTAAATCGCTATGTGGAGATTGTTAAGGAGAGGATAGGAGAACATGCATTAGTAGATTCCTATATTAATAAGCTTTCAAAAGATGTTCCAACGCTTGTGGCTGAGCCTTCGAAATATTATGAAGTGATGGAATTAATGCGATTCCATGAGGGGCTTGCTTTTGATTATATGTCAGAGCTACATGCGACAGATTTTGTGACACATATGGAAGTATACGTTCATTTATTTTCATATGGAAAGAAACAGTCAGTAGCAGTGAAGGTAAAGCTGGATAGGGAAGCGCCGCAAGTACAATCGGTGACGCCGCTTTGGAAAGGGGCAGATTGGCCGGAGCGTGAAACGTATGATTTGCTCGGTATTGTATTTGAAGGTCATCCTAATTTATCCCGCATTTTAATGCCGGATGATTGGGTGGGGTATCCGCTTAGGAAGGATTATGAACCGTATGATGTGGAGGTGTAGCTTGTGATCCGTACGGAAGAGATGCTCTTAAATGTAGGGCCGCAGCATCCGAGTACACATGGTGTGTTTCGGCTTGTGATTAAGATTGACGGAGAAATTATTAAAGAGGCTACACCGGTTATCGGATATTTGCATCGCGGAACAGAAAAGATAGCTGAGAGCTTGCAATATACACAAATTATCCCGTATACAGATCGAATGGACTATTTATCAGCAATGACGAATAATTACGTCCTTTGCCACGCTGTAGAGACGATGATGGATCTTGAGATTCCAGAGCGTGCTGAATATTTACGGGTGCTTGCGATGGAGCTTGGGAGAGTTGCGAGCCATCTCGTCTGGTGGGGAACGAACCTGCTTGATATAGGAGCGGTTAGTCCATTTTTATATGCCTTTCGTGAACGAGAGATGATTATAAATTTATTAAGTGAATTGTGCGGTGCAAGGCTTACTTTCAACTATATGAGAGTCGGCGGCGTGAAGTGGGATGCACCAGACGGCTGGATTGAAAAGGTGAAAGAGTTTGTTCCGTATATGAGAGAGCAGTTGGAAGGGTATCACGACCTTGTTAGCGGAAATGAAATTTTCTTAAATCGTGTGAAAGGCGTTGGCGTATATAGCGCGGAAGAGGCGATCTCGTATTCTTTAAGTGGCGCAAATTTGCGGTGCACGGGAGTCCACTGGGATCTTCGCAAAGATGAGCCGTATTCTATTTATGATCGTTTTGACTTTGATATTCCTGTTGGGATCTCGGGAGATGCTTGGGATCGCTACGTTTGCCGGATGGAGGAAATTGAGGAGTCATTGAAAATTATTGAGCAAGCAGCCGAGCAGTTCCCGAAAGACGGCGCTGTGCTGGCGAAAGTGCCGAAAATTATTAAAGCACCTAAGGGAGAAGCGTTCGTCCGTATAGAGTCACCGCGGGGAGAGATTGGCTGTTATATTGCTAGTGATGGAAAGAAAGAGCCGTACCGCTTGAAATTTCGTAGACCGTCTTTTTATAATTTGCAAATCTTACCGAAGTTATTGAAAGGTGAAAACATCGCCAATTTAATTACGATTTTAGGTGGGGTTGATATTGTACTTGGGGAGGTTGACGGCTAATGATTGAGACGCTCTTACAATCACCTTCAAGCTGGACGAATTTCTTCATTTTTTTCGGATTAGCGGTGCTTCTATTATTTGCAGTCCTTGGCTTCGTTACATACGGTATTTTGGCAGAACGGAAAGTGATGGGATTTATGCAAGGGCGGATTGGACCAAACCAAGTTGGGGGCCGGTTCGGTTTACTTCAAACGGTAGCTGATGTTTTGAAATTATTATTAAAAGAAGATAGTATTCCGAAAGCTGCAGATAAACCGTTGTTTATATTAGCACCTGTTATTGCATTCGCACCAGCATTTATGGTGCTTGCGGTTATCCCGTTTACTGATAAATTTCAGTTCGCGGATATTGGTGTAGGATTGCTGTATTACATTGCTGTTTCTGGGATTACGACGATCGGCGTCGTAACTGGGGGATGGGCATCAAATAATAAATATTCCCTTTTAGGAGGGATGCGTGCGGCAGCGCAAATGATTTCTTATGAGATTCCACTTGTGATGAGTGTAATTGGCGTCGTTTTGTTAGCTGGTAGTCTTAACTTGAATGAAATTGTAGCGGCGCAGGAAAAGGTATGGTACATTTTCGCACAGCCAATCGGTTTCGTCATTTTCTTAATCGCGGCAGTTGCAGAGTTAAATAGGACACCGTTTGATTTACCCGAAGCGGAGTCAGAGCTTGTTTCAGGATACCATACGGAATACTCAGGTTTTCGATGGGCGTTTTTCATGCTTTCAGAGTATGTGTATTTCTTCGGGATGTCATCTTTAATTACAGTACTCTTTTTAGGAGGCTGGAATCCAGTTATGTTCCTTGGGTTTATTCCAGGAGCCGTATGGTTTGCTTTGAAATTCAGCAGTGTGGTCTTTCTATTGATTTGGTTCCGCGTTACGTTCCCGCGCATAAGAGGTGACCAGTTAATGGAGTTTGGTTGGAAAGTATTATTACCAATCGCACTTGCAAATATTTTCTTAACGGCATTGATTAAGGAGCTATTCTTCTAATCTATAAAGGGGGTGCCAGTAAGAGATGAAAGGACTATTTAAAGGGTTAAAATATACGCTTAGTAATTTGAGTAAGAAAAAGGTGACGTATGATTATCCAAATCAACCGTTGCCATTACCAGACCGATTTCGAGGTATTCAAAAGTTTTATCCAGAGAAATGTATTGTTTGTAATCAGTGTTCCAACATTTGTCCGACAGATTGCATTCAATTAACAGGAAAAAAACATCCTGATCCTACGAAAAAAGGGAAAATTATCGACACGTATGATATTAATTTTGAAATTTGTATTCTTTGCGATTTATGTACAGAAGTTTGTCCGACAGAGGCGATTGTAATGACAAATAACTTTGAACTTGCAGAGTATTCACGTGATGATTTATTTAAAAATCTGCAGTGGCTTGACGAGAACGACGAGAACATCAGGAAGGAGAATAAAGCATGAACGGCGAGTTTGTAGCTTTCTTTATATTATCCTTGTCTGCGATTATCGGCGGCGTTCTTATGCTGAATTTAACGAAAGTAATGCATATGATGCTGGCCCTTGTACTTACGTTCCTTAGCATTGCGGGTTTGTACTTTCTCTTATCAGCCGAATTTATCGGAGTGGCACAAATTTTACTTTACTCTGGTGCAATCACTATTATTATGATTTTTGGCATTATGTTAACGAAACATAACGCGGAAAATGAATCGCGCCTTACTCTTCGAAAATGGATTATCTTCTTTGCGGTTGTAGCATTTGGAGCAGTTATGTATTTCGCTGTTAATAGTATCGATTTTTCAAATCAAAGCACACAAGGAAGTTTACCTCTCCATGAAAATAACACACTTCAAATCGGTACACTTCTCTATTCAAAATATATTATTCCATTCGAATTAACCTCAGTTATTTTACTTGTAGCACTTGTAGGAGCGATTATCCTTGCGAAGAAGGATGAGGGAGAGGAGGATTCCCATGAGTAGCGTTCCGGCTTCTGCGTATTTAACACTTGCGATTATTTTGTTTTGCATCGGCTTATTTGGAGCTTTAACAAAGCGAAATACAGTAATTGTACTAGTTTGTATCGAATTGATGTTAAACGCCGCCAATTTAAATCTAGTAGCGTTTAGTAAATTAGGCTTGTTTCCGAATTTAACAGGACAAATTTTTTCGCTGTTTACGATGTCTGTAGCGGCAGCGGAGGCAGCGGTAGGTCTTGCAATTTTGATTGCTTTGTACCGTAATCGCCCGACAGTTCATGTAGATGAGATGGATACGCTCAAAGGATAGCATTGTGACCGAAAAGGGGGAAGGAAACAATGATCGATTATGCATGGCTCATACCGCTTTTCCCGCTTGTTTCGTTTTTGTTACTTATTGTGTTCGGGAAGAAAATTAGAGAGGGAAGTAGTGTACTAGGTATTTTCTTTACCTTTCTCTCCTTTATATCCGCGGTAGTGGTACTAATAGAACGATTTTCATCCGAGGCAGTGAAGCATAAGTGGGTATGGCTTAGGGTAGGAGATATAGACATATCATTTGGTTTTGAAGTTACCGCATTAGGGGCTTTAATGTTGTTTATCGTTACACTTGTGAGTTTTCTTGTACATGTGTACTCAAAAGGTTATATGAAAGGTGACACCAGATTACCAACCTTTTATGCATATTTAGGGCTCTTTACCTTTGCGATGCTTGGGCTAGTTATATCGACGAATTTATTACAGCTTTATATATTTTGGGAGTTAGTCGGCCTTGGTTCGTTTTTACTTATCGGTTTTTATTTCTTTAAAGAAGAAGCGAAGGCTGCTGCGAAAAAGGCTTTTATTATGACACGCATTGGGGATGTTGGGCTATTTATTGGGATGATATTAATTTTTTGGCACGCAGGTAGTTTTGAATATGACGCGATTTTTAAAGCGATTCATACGGGCGACCTCTCTCCTTCTATGATTACAATAACGGCGATATTAATTTTTATCGGTGCGATGGGGAAATCGGGTCAGTTCCCGCTTCATACATGGTTGCCAGATGCAATGGAAGGACCGACGCCTGTTTCGGCGCTTATTCACGCGGCAACGATGGTTGCAGCCGGCGTATATTTAGTAGCGACGATGTTCCCGCTATTTTCAGCAAGTGCGGTAGCGATGCAAACTGTGGCAATCGTTGGGGCTTTCACCGCAATCTTTGCGGCCTCTATCGGTCTAGTGCAAACAGATATTAAGAGGGTTCTTGCTTATTCTACAGTTAGTCAGCTCGGGTATATGATGCTTGCGCTAGGCTCGGCTGGTTATGTAGCTGGTATCTTTCACTTAACGACACACGCCTTTTTTAAAGCATTATTGTTCCTGGCAGCAGGAAGTGTAATTCATGCAGTCCATACGCAAAACATTAATAAAATGGGCGGTTTACAGAAAAAGATGAAAGTAACCGGTGCACTATTTTTAATAGGCACACTTGCAATTAGTGGTGTTCCTCTTCTTTCCGGATTTTTTAGTAAAGATGAAATTTTAGCGGCGGCTTGGATGAATGGCAATTACTTTCTATTCGTTTTAGCAGTAATTGCGGCATTTCTAACAGCATTTTATATGTTCCGTCTATATTTTCTTGTCTTTACGGGGGAAACGAAGACGAAGGAAGAGGTGCATGAATCACCTCGCACCATGACGTATCCGATGATTGTCCTTGGTGTTCTTGCGGTAGTGGCAGGTTATATAAATACACCGTGGTTCGGGACGTTTCTTGGGGATTGGCTTACGAAAGATATAGGATTCCAGGTGAAGGAAGTGCATGGACCTGTTTGGATTATGGTTGTTGCGACGCTCGTTTCATTTGCGGGAATTGCCCTCGCATATTTCATATATGGCAAGAAATCTATCTCTAGAGATTGGGCCGGCGGAGAAGGGACGTCTTTTTATAACCTTTTGAAAGAAAAATATTATGTGGATGAACTATACAATGCGGCAGTACTTCCTATTACGAAAGGAATCGCTCATGTGCTTCGCTTATTTGAGGTATACGTTGTAGAAGGAATCGCAGTTTTAATTGCTGGACTCGTTAAAGGTATGAGTGGACTAGGATCGCGGCTTCAAAACGGGAATGTACAAGTGTATGGAACTGTAACAGCAGTTTCGCTCGCAGTGCTCCTAATTATTTTGTTATATACGGGAGGGGATTTACGGTGAATGGATTGCTATTAACGTTCTTCATTTTTTCCCCGCTTTTAGGAATTCTCTTGCTTTTATTAACGCCGAAACGAGAATCGCGTACAGTGCAGGCGCTTGGTTTATTCGGAACGGCGCTTCCATTTGGAATTGCTATCGTCCTTGCTTGTACATACGCTTCAGGAAAGAGCCTATCGATATTTGATGAAAAGGTGAAATGGATTCAATTTGGGGATTTCACAGCAGTGGACAAAAGGTGGTTTTCAATTTATTACGAGCTCGGTATTGATGGTTTATCGCTTGTAATGATGGTGCTCACAGCCCTTCTAGCGATGCTTGCAGCAATTGCGGCATTTTCTATTAAAAGAAATTTGAAAGCATTCTACATGCTGTTACTCATGTTAGAAATAGGTATGCTCGGTGTCTTCGCTGCTCAAAATTTAATGTTGTTCTTCATGTTCTTTGAGATTACGTTGCCACCAATGTTTTTATTAATTGGCAAGTGGGGGAAATTGTCGAGTGAAAAGGCTGCATATAGTTATTTAATATATAACGGTATTGGATCAGCTATTTTACTTATCGTTTTCTCGGTTTTATTTGCGAAAACAGGTACAACAAATATTGCGGAGATTAAAGAAATATTAACGAGTGTAGGTGCTGGGAGAGGAATGGCCGTCTCAAGTAGCGTACAGTTCGGCTTGTTTCTTGCCATAATGATTGCTTTTGCGATTAAACTCCCTGTTTTCCCTTTGCATCGCTGGATGGTCAATGTACACATAGAAGCGCATCCTGCTGTAGTTATGCTTCACGCGGGGGTTTTGCTGAAGATTGGCGCGTACGGTATTGTTCGCTTCGGGAAAGGATTATTCCCAGAATATTTTCGTGATTTTGCAACGCTAATTGCGATTTTAGGGGTAATTAATTTATTGTATGGGGCCTTTCTAGCACTCATCCAAACGGACTTTAGAAAGGTACTTGCTTACTCTAGTATTTCGCATATGGGCATTGTATTAATGGGGCTTGCGGCGTTAAATGCACCAGGTACACAAGGGGCATTGTTCCAAGTTGTGTCTCACGGTTTAATTGCGGCCTTACTCTTTTTCTTGCTTGGCATTATTGAAGAGCGTTTCGGGACTTCGGATATTACAGCACTTGGTGGACTTGCAAAAAGTGTTCCGGTGCTTAGCGGTTTCTTCCTAGCGGGCGGTATGGCATCGCTTGGAATGCCAGGGATGTCCGGATTTATTAGCGAATTCCTTGCCTTTCTCGGTTTATTCCAAGGGAAACCTGTTATCGCCGCCGTCGGTGTAATTGGAATTATTTTAACCGCTGTATACGTATTAAGAGCGACACTTCAAGTGATATTTGGTAAGAAAGAATGGGAAGCGAAATTTGATATACACGGATGGGAGTACGTTCCTGTTATAGTGCTTATCGTTTGTATTATTGCAATTGGGGTAATGCCGGAACTACTAGGGGATCCACTTCAAACTACATTGAAAACATTGGGGGTGAAGTAGGATGGATATGAACACGTTACTTAGTTTATCATGGCATCTTATGGTACCAGAATTCATTATTCTCGGGGCAGCCATCCTTCTTTCCATATGTGATTTGTTTTTTAAGCTGAACCATAGGTACGTAGCGATTGGTGCAATTGCCGCTGCCTTGTTAGCGATAGTGTCATTAATGACGCTATATAGCGAACCGGCAGGAGATATTTTAAATGGATCGTTTGTACTAGATGGATTTTCAAAAGGATTTAAAACGTTGTTATTAGGCGGAGCAGCTCTCGTTTTATGTATGGCAATAAGCGATGACAAGAAGGAGCCTATTCAAGATAAAGGAGAATACTATTATTTGTTTTTAATGGCGCTTCTTGGAGCGATGTTCATGGCTTCTAGCGTTGATTTCATCACATTGTTCGTTGGTTTAGAGTTGCTTTCGCTTTCTTCCTATATTTTAGTAGGAATCCGAAAAAGAAACCGCGTATCGAATGAGGCTGCAATGAAATATGTCATTAACGGAGGAATTGGAACAGCAATTACACTCTTTGGAATGAGTTATTTATACGGTATTACAGGGTCGACCAACATAGTGGAAATGCAAAAGGTATTTACGCAAGGATTGGCTGGGGGCATTCAGTTATTGTTAGCTCTCGCATTTCTACTACTGCTCGTTGGACTCTCATTTAAAATTGCAACAGTGCCATTTCATATGTGGGCACCAGATGTGTATGAGGGAGCGGCTACACCTGTCACTGCTTTTCTCGGAACGATTTCTAAAATTGCTGGTTTTCTACTCATTACGCGTTTGTTTCTTATGGTGTTTGCAGGTGTGGCAATCCAAGGAGACGCACAATCTTTGTACGGGCGTATGAGTATATACATTGCGGTACTAGCTAGTATTACGATGATTGTTGGGAACGTAGTAGCATTAAAGCAATACAACGTAAAACGTCTATTTGCCTATTCAGGTATCGCGCATGCTGGGTATTTGCTAGTCCCTCTTGTAGCGCTATCACAGTTTACGATGGATAGTATGTGGTTTTATATGCTTGCATATATGCTTATGAATATAGGGGCATTTGCAATCATCCACGGATTAATCTTACAAAACGATAAGGAAAATATGACTATTTTTACAGGGTTATACAAGCGATCCCCATTTACAGCTATAGTGATGACGATCTTTATTTTATCATTAGCTGGAATACCGGGGACAGCAGGTTTCATCGGAAAAATTAACATCTTTTTAGGGGCACTTCATGTTGAGCCTGCTCATTACGTATTAGCTTCTATTATGATGGGGACAACAGTTATTTCATTCGTATATTACTTCCGGATATTACAGCAAATGTTTTTCCGCACAGAAGGGGCAGAAGAAAAGCTTCGGTTACCGTTAAATATAAAGATTGTCATGAGTCTTTGCGCAATTTCAATTGTAATACTAGGGATTATGCCGATGATTGGTTACAATTTCTTCTATGAATATTTTCCATTAATGAAAGATTTCTTCTTCTTAGGGAACGTGGTACAATAGTAAAAATAAAAGGTGTAGAGTCCGTACTCTACGCTTTTTATTTTGGAGTAACAGCAAATGAAAACACCTATAGGTATATGTTTTTTAACAGAAAATTACGATATAAAATGTAAGATGCTTATTTGCGTTTGAAAAAGTGTGGCTCCTACTTATTTATGGTATCGTTTTTTACATTTTGCGTAAGTAGTAGCCAAGTAAAAAAAGGGGTCGATTTTTTGGCACATCTTTTAGGGCAACAAGCACTGATTGCCATTGTTTCGCATTTATTGTTTATTACCATTACGTGGTGGGCCTTACAAGGTATTCACATTGAGCGCTTAATGAAGTCTGGAAAAGTGATGCAGACGAGAGTATTACTTATCCTAATTACAATTGCAATTGGGACATCTGTAAGTAACTTTTTCCTTGATTATTTAGGCTATTCAAAGAGTTTAACGTATTTAGTAAAGTAAGTGTATAGAACCTCATATCTCCGTTAACAATGGGGATAGGAGGGGATGAAATTGAAGTTTAAAGCCATTCTTATCGTTATCGTAAGTGTTGTTTTATTTTTGGTTGGATATAAAGAGATGAAACCTATAAGCGATGAACAGAAAATGGAGAGCATGATTGCAGCTTTAGAGAAGAACGATGCAAAAGTAGAGCGGTGGTCATGGTTAGCGCGAGAAACGAAAACAATTTCTAATATACATACGTTTCAAAAACTGTTAAACGATGTGAAGGAAGAGGCAAACATCGAAAGTTGGGAATTAGAACAATCTCCAGATGGATATAAAGCTACATCCTATAAAAAATCTTCTTCACATGAAGAACGAATAGTAGTAACTTGGAGTAAGGAAAATACTAAAGAAAACACTTTTATTATTTTTGAAGTGAGCGGGGCGAAATGGGACCCGAAGTACGTTCAGAACATGGATAAAATTTTTAGTGAAAAACCTATAATTTACACTTGTGTTCAAGGTGTACTGAATGATAAGATTGAAGGTGTTTTGCAAAATAAAACCAATCAGGTTTTGAAAGATCTTTCAGCAAGAGCGATCGAACAGATAGAAGAAAGAGCATTTGTATCAGTCTCCGCATATAATAAAAAGTGGAATGACGCTCTTTCAACAAATAGAGAGAAAATAAATGTGCAAATAGCAATACGTTCTACAAACAACAAAGATACAATTGTGGTTGGCACACCGATCATAACTTCTGAGTATTGAGTGAATAGATACTGAAAAAAGGACACGGAGGGGAATAATTTGGAAAAGATCATCGTCCGTGGCGGAAAGCGGTTAAGCGGCACAGTGCGTGTTGAGGGCGCAAAAAATGCTGTATTACCTATAATCGCTGCAGCCCTATTAGCGAGTGACGGAAAGAATGTACTATCTGAAGTACCAGTATTATCTGATGTATACACAATTAACGAGGTATTACGTCATTTAAATGCTGAAGTCGTATTTGAAAATAACCAAGTAACAATCGATTCTTCTAAAGAATTAAACATTGAAGCACCATTTGAGTATGTACGTAAGATGCGTGCATCTGTTCAAGTAATGGGACCATTATTAGCACGTAACGGTCGTGCTCGTATTGCACTTCCTGGTGGATGTGCAATTGGTTCACGTCCAATTGACCAACATTTAAAAGGCTTCGAAGCAATGGGAGCGAAAGTAAAAGTTGGTAACGGATTTGTTGAGGCACACGTAGAGGGCGAACTAAAAGGAGCTAAAATTTATTTAGACTTCCCAAGCGTAGGCGCGACAGAAAATATTATGTCTGCAGCTACATTAGCAAAAGGGACAACAGTCCTTGAAAACGCAGCGAAAGAGCCAGAAATCGTTGACTTAGCTAACTTCTTAAATGCAATGGGAGCGAAAGTACGCGGAGCTGGAACTGGAACGATTCGTATTGAAGGCGTTGAAAAATTATATGGTGCAAACCACCCTATTATTCCTGACCGTATTGAAGCAGGAACATTCATGGTTGCAGCGGCAATTACAGGTGGAGACATCTTAATTGAAAATGCTGTGCCTGAACATTTACGCTCAATTACAGCGAAAATGGAAGAAATGGGTGTTAAAATTATTGAGGAAAATGAAGGTGTACGTGTTATCGGCCCAGATAAGTTAAAAGCGGTTGATATTAAAACTATGCCTCATCCAGGTTTCCCAACAGACATGCAATCACAAATGATGGCATTATTACTACATGCTGATGGAACAAGTATGATTACAGAAACGGTATTCGAAAACCGCTTTATGCACGTTGAAGAATTCCGTCGTATGAATGCTGATATTAAAATCGAAGGTCGTTCTGTAATTATGAACGGTCCAAGTAGCTTGCAAGGAGCTGAAGTTGGCGCAACTGATTTACGTGCTGCAGCAGCATTAATCTTAGCTGGTTTAGTATCAGAAGGTTATACTCGTGTAACAGAGTTAAAACATCTTGACCGCGGTTATGTAGACTTCCATAAGAAATTAGCTGCATTAGGTGCAACTATTGAACGTGTAAACGAAAAAGTAGAAGAAGTGAAAGAACAAGAAGTTTCTGATCTTCACGCTTAATTGAAGTAGTCTCTATGTCTTTTGACATAGGGGCTATTTTTTTTTGGGTTATTACTGTTATAGTCAATAAATTCCATACTTATGCACGTCTCAGTGAAAATATTTAGAAAATTTTTGTTTTATTCCACTATTTGCGGTCAGTAAAACCCCACTGATTATAGTTTCACTTTATATCGATACCCCCAAGTATGTTCTAAAAGATCCCGTATTTCCATAAGAATGAAAGGAATCCAACTTTATATTGGGGGAATAGGATGAAATTTTCAAAGCCACTTTTCATTACAGTAGCGCTCTTAATAGCGCTCGTTATCATTGTACCTGCTGCTCTTGTTATTCCGTTTGCGAAAGCAAAAGTAGGGGAAGAAGCAGCTTCTAAAACTCCTCCAGCGATAGAAAGTATACCAGCTCCAGGGAAAGTGGATACAGCGGTTCAAGTTGCTGTATATCGTGATCAGCAGAAGAAGGTAGAAACATTACCTATGGAGGAGTATGTGGCCGGTGTAGTAGCTTCTGAGATGAATGCCAGCTTTGAAATAGAGGCGCTAAAGGCGCAGGCATTAGCAGCAAGAACATTTGTAGTGCAGCGTATGCTAAGCGGTGGTAAGAAAAACAATGCGGACGTGACAGATACAGTGAAAGATCAAGTATACAAAAGCAAAGAGGAATTGAAGAAACAATGGGGTAATAACTACGAAAATAATTTAAAGAAAATTGAGGAAGCCGTTTCGAAAACCGCAGGACAAGTTTTAACGTATGATGGAAAACCAATTTCAGCATCCTTCTTCTCAACGAGTAACGGACGAACAGAAAATGCAGCTGATTATTGGGGAAATGAATATCCGTACTTGAAAAGCGTAGATAGTCCGTGGGATCAAGCCTCTCCAAAATTTACGAGTGAGCAAAAATTCACAGTAGCTGATTTTCAAAAACGTCTCGGTGTGAAAGTACTAGCAAACGGAAAGGTTGGTAATATTAAAGACCTTACGGAAGGAAAGCGAGTAAAGGATGTAGAGTTCCAAGGGAAAACATTAACAGGAAAACAAGTTCGTGAAAAGTTAGATTTACGCTCCTCAGACTTTACGTGGAAACAAGAAGGGGATAACATCACCGTTACGACGAAAGGATTCGGTCACGGCGTCGGTATGAGCCAGTACGGTGCGAATGGTATGGCAGCGGAAGGTAAGAAATATACAGAGATAGTCGCTCATTACTATAAAGGCATTGAAATAAAGACGATGAATGAGTATGAAGGGAAATTGATGGTGAAGAAGTAGGGTGAAAAAGAGGCCGTCCCAAATGGTAGTTGGGACGGTTTTCTTTTGTTGGTAGGTAGGTTATTTTTGTCGTATTTTGTAGTTAAGTCGATGTTCCTTGTCGAAACGTCGATATAATGAGAGTTGTGTGCGATATAACTCAATTTGCGCTCTCACCAAGGATATTTATTCCCTGGGCTAGAAATGAAAGTGATTGGACAAGACGGTGAAATTAAATGGGAGAACTTTGCCTAAGAGGCCCATGGATCGCTGGTAGCTATTATAAAGATGAGCGTACAGAGGAATCGATGAAAGATGGTTGGCTCCATACAGGAGATATCGTTACAGTTGATTCGGAAGGGTTTATTAAAATTGCTGATCGCACGAAAGACTTAATTAAAAGCGGCGGCGAGTGGATCTCTTCAGTAGATTTAGAAAATGCTTTAATGTCACACGATAACGTATTAGAAGCATCTGTCGTGGCAGTTCCGCATGAAAAATGGCAAGAACGTCCTGTTGCTTGTGTCGTATTAAAAGAAGGACAAGCAGTAGAAAGAGAAGAGCTGTATGCTTTATTAGAAGCAGAATTTCCGAAATGGTGGATGCCAGACGATATTTTATTTGTAAACGAAATTCCGAAAACATCTGTAGGGAAATTTTTAAAGAGAGCACTGCGTGATCAGCTTAAGACGTATATGGTAGAGCAGAAATAGAGAAGAAGGCTATCCTGATTGCAGTGACTCTACCAAGTAGACAGTATTTAAAAATGCAATTAAGCAACCTGAGTTCTATATTTATATGGACTCAGGTTATTTAATTTCTTTTGAAATCTTTGATGATTATAAAAATTTATATATTTGTGCATGGCAAGTTTGATCGCATTCGCTTTACGGAAGGAGTATAAATGGAAACACTCTGCCTTAAAGTGACTGAAGAAGTTTTCCCTACAAGCATTATCCCAACAGTTGCCTCTTCGAGACATACTTGCCTTCATCCGATATTTTTTAAGTAATTGATTATATTGACGAGATGTATACTGGGACCCTTGATCACTATGTAAGAGGATTCCCTTCACATTTCGTTTTTTCTTTGCCTTTTTAAGTGTATCTAACACAAGCTTTAAGTCGTTTCTACGACTGGTTTCATAGGCAACAATCTCATTATTATATAAATCCTTAATAGCGATAAGTACAAGCGCTGCCCATTGAAAATCAGGTAGGTAATATCCGTTACCCATTTCTCATTCGGTCTTGAAGCATGAAAGTCTCTATTTAGATGATTATCTGAAATCACATAAGGCCTCTTTTTCCTAATTATGGATTTGATACCTAATTCACTCATCAATCTTTGGATATCCTTATGATTTAAATGAAGGTTATAGGTGGCTTTCAGCCACACTTGTATTATTAATCAGTCTGAATAATAAAAGGTTTTAACAAGTAAATCCTTTTATATGATAAATTTAACGTATCACAATTACTTCTAGGAGGGATATATCAAGATGAATTTTAAAAAAGTGGCAACTATATCCATTGCACTAAATGCCACATTGTTTCTTTTAGGTGGTTATTTTGTCTATTTAAATGGAGGTAGTTCTTTTATTAAAGATAAAATGTCATTCTTTACAAGTGATGATAGAGAAGTAGAGACACCATCAGAGCCAAAAGTAAAGGGTACCGAAGTATCATCATCTACAGATGGTAATAATGATAAAAAAAGATCGTTTACTCCATTACATAAAGTACGAGAATCGGTATTTAATAGTGCTGTCTCTGTAGAAACGGGAGTAGTATTTTTAGGGGATAGTCTAACAGATTATAACGAGTGGGGAGAAGCTTTCCCACATGTTAAGACGTATAATCGTGGGATTAGTGGAGATACCACGATTGATGTGATAGATCGTTTAAATCAAGTGATTGCTTTAAAACCATCTAAAGTGTTTCTTATGGTTGGCATAAATGATTTGAGAGCTAAAACACCAAAAGAAGAAGTCGTAAAAAACTACAATAATATTGTTAAACAATTAAAGACAAAGTTACCAGAAACAAAAATATTTATTGAGAGTATACTTCCTATACATGTATCTAAGCCTTCTAATTTAAACAACGAGGATGTCAATTGGATAAACAGAGAACTTGAAAAAATAGCTAAAGAGAATGAATATACATTTATTAACTTACACCCTCTATTTACGGATAAAGATGGCCAGTTAAAGAAAGAGTGGACAGTTGATGGGGTGCATATAAATGGCGAAGGATATAAAGTATGGGAAAATGAAATTAAAAATCATGTTTACCGATAAGTGATTTTTGAAAAAAATACGGCTTTTATTCTAAAGAGGGACGAACAAATGTCTCTCTTTTTATTTTGCATAAAGGAGTGAAAAGATGGATCGTGTTGATATATTAACAAAAACATTTATAGCTACCTTCAGTGGCTTCTGCGGATACTTTTTGGAGGGATGGGATACAACATTGAAAGTTTTAGTAATCATGGCAGCAATTGACTATTTAACAGGCGTATTCGCAACAGTTTTATAGCTCATGCCTTCTTTTAAGCATAAATCTATAGCTTTTTCTTAAATTCTACATCGTAAGTGACCCTAATTTTGCCCATAGAAAAATCCCCTCCATAGTAAACAGGTTAATGTGCTTTCTTTTTCCTGTCTACTATGAGGGGATCATATCCTCTAACGCGGATGGCCTTCTTTGTTGACTATACTTATAATAGTGTATTAAATATCATAATTTTCCATTAATTGTTTGTTATAATTAAAATAAAAAATATTTGGGGGAGACAGAATGGCGTTATTGGAGTTGAAACAGCTAGGGAAGACGAACCAGTTGCCAGCAATTGAACTGGAAGTTGAGAAAGGACAATGTGTTGTTTTGCAATGTAATAATCATACAGCTAAAGTGTTGCACCGTATTATTATCGGAGAAGAAGAGGCTTCTTCGGGCAGTGTGCTATTTGAAGAGGAGCCGATTGGGAAGAAAGTGTATTCACGCATCGGTTTTTGTTTTTTGAAAGATGAAGCATATGACCGTTTGAAGGTGAAGGAGTACTTCAAGTTCTTATTAGGGCTGTATGAATCAAATATGAGTGTAGAAGAAGTGGTCCAATACGTCGGACTTCTAGATAAGTTAAACGTTAAAATAGAAAAATTGTCATTTTCAGAGAAACGCCGTCTTCATATGGGGCGTGTTATGATTCATAATCCAGATTTAGTTATTTTGGAAGAGCCAGAGCAAAATATAGATACAGAGAGTACGATTATAATTCGAAAAGCAATTATGAAAATGAGAGAACAAGGAAAGGCGATCTTTATTACGTCCTCCTTCTTATCAGATGCGCTCTCGCTAACAGAAGATGTATATATATTAAACCAAGACGGTGTGAAAAAGGTGGAAATTGAGCAAGAAGAAGCTGAAGAGATCGATCGAGAAAAAGTAGTTCAAATAATTCCGCAAATGAAGTTAGAAAGAATACCAGCGAAAGTGAATGATAAAATCATTTTACTTGATCCGATGGAGATTCATTTCATTGAAACGCAAAATGGAGTGACACATATTCATGTTAGGGAAGGCGATTTCGTATGCGCATTAACATTAAGTGAGCTAGAAATGAGATTAGCAGGATTCGGGTTCTTCAGATGTCATCGCTCGTACCTCGTTAATTTACAAAGAGTACGAGAAGTCATTACGTGGACACGTAATAGTTTTAGTTTAATTTTGGATGACGAAAGAAAAAGTTCAATCCCGCTTTCAAAAGGACGAATGGATGAATTAAAAGGTGTAATTGGACTATAAAAATGCTCCAATAAGCTCAAAATAGGATTCATTCACCGATAAAAATACTCCTTTTACTGGTATTTTACTGCGCCTACCCTTTGTTTTTCATATGATTGAGTCAAGAAAAGCGAAACAAACGAAAAGCGCTAAAGCGACTTTCATCTATAAAAAGAAAAACAAAGGGGATGACGAAATGACATTGGCAATTGAAATGAAAGATGTAATGAAAAGTTTCGATGGAAAAACGGCCCTTCGAAATGTAAATATTGAGGTGAAGCAAGGAGAAATCTTTGGATTCCTCGGACCGAGTGGATCTGGAAAAACGACAACCGTAAAAATATTAACATCTCAATTGCTTCATAGCATTGGAACGGTACGAGTGTTGGGGAAAGACATTACAGGACCAAGCAGCATCGATTACAAACGAATCGGTATTTTAACAGACAATAGCGGCTTATACGAAAGACTTAGCATTTATGATAACTTACTATTATTTTGTGACTTATACGATTGTAAAAAAGAACGAATCGATGAAGTACTAGCACAAGTGAACTTATTGGATGATAAAAAAACACAAGTAAAAAAATTGTCAAAAGGAATGAAGCAGCGTGTCACACTAGCGAGAGCGATCCTTCACAAACCAGATATCCTCTTCTTAGATGAACCAACATCTGCACTTGATCCAGTAAACGTACAAAACATTCATAAAATCTTAAAAGACTTAAATAAAGAAGGAACAACGATTTTCTTAACAACGCACAACATGGATGAAGCAGAGACGCTTTGTAACCGTATTGCCTTTCTATGCGGCGGAGAAATTGTAGCGCTTGATACACCAGAAAACTTGCGATTAAAATACGCGAAAGATCAAATACAAGTTGTGTTAAAAGATAAACAAAAAGAAACAGTGAAAAAAGACGAATTAGGTGCAAAACGTATTTCAGAATGGATGCACAAAGGAGAATTACTATCCATTCATTCACACGAACCAACTTTAGGTGATATCTTTATTGAAGTTACTGGGAGGGGATTATAATGACATTTTCAATGAGACGTGTATCAGCTATTTTTAGAAAAGAAGTACAAGATTTTAAGACGAATTCACAAGTGTTGTTAATGGCATTTTTACCAATTATATTTTCATTTTTATTTAGCAGATTTGGAGCGGGAAAGGAAATGTTAGGCACTACTACTATAACGGCCTTCCTATTTGTCGCAGGCTTTGTTCAATCTATGGTAATCGCAGAAGAAAAAGAAAAACATACACTACGTGTGTTAATGTTATCCCCAGCATCATCTGTTGAAGTTCTTCTTGGAAAGAGTTTATTAACAGCTGGTCTGACGATGGTCATTTGTATTGCAAATTTATTCATTTTAGATCAGTTAAATATCAATCTTCCATTGGTAGGATTGATATTCCTATGTGGAACTATTTTATTTATCGTGCTTGGAACAATGATCGGATTACTTGCATCTTCTGTACCACAAACATCATTAATTGGAATGCCTATTTTAATGACGATGTATTTAGCTGTACAATTTGAGTCACTAGTTGAAAATAAAATAATTAAGACGATGATTGAATATCTTCCAACATCTCATATTGTAAAAGCAATTAACAGCTTAGTAGGTGGGGCAGGATTTAGTAGTATTGGTGGGCATGTATTAAATATTGCAGTTTGGCTTATCATTTCGCTTCTTGCATGTTTGATCGTATATAAAAAGAAACAAATGGACTAAAAACTGAGCTGAAACGCTCAGTTTTTTCCTTTTTCTATCATTTCCTCGGAAATTTTGCAATTCCTATACATATTTTTACAGATTTTGTCGAAAAGTAATTAGTTATAGGTTGTATAGGATGAGTGAATATTGTTCAAAATGATTGCTGAGGTGATGATGGAATGCGAGGAAGAAATAGTAAAAAGTCGCAAAAAGTAGTACATTTATTTCAAAAAAGATGGGTGTTTCCGGCACTATACATTGCTTGTGCAGCGGTAATCTTAATGGTTGCGCTATGGTTCCAGGGAGCTAATCCAAAGAAAGCTCCGAACCAAGATCAAGCAACACCGTATACACAAACGGAAGATCCGGCAGTACCAGTAACAAAATCTTCAGAAGTAGTGAAAATGCCAACTGCAGCAAATGCAGAAGTAGTAGTACAGAAGAAATTCTATGAAGATGCAGCATCAGAGGCGGAACAAGAAAAAGCACTTGTCTTTTATAACAACACATATTCCCCGAATAAAGGAATTGACATTGCTGCGAAAAACGGAAAAGAATTTGATGTTACAGCTGCTTTAAGTGGTACAGTAACGAAAGCTGAAAAAGATTCACTTCTTGGTTATGTTGTAACAGTAGATAGTGGAAATGGTGTAGCAGCATCTTATCAAAGCTTAGGCAGTGTGAAAGTAGAAAAAGGTGCAAGAGTCGCGCAAGGTGAAGTGTTAGGAAAATCAGGTCTAAATGCAATGAATAAAGATGCAGGTTCTTACGTTCACTTTGAAGTACGTAAAGACAATGTGGCTGTGAACCCTGAGCGTTATTTAAATAAATCAGTAGCAGAAATTAAAGCTGATGCAGGTGCTGCAAAGGCGACGAATGCTTCTGGTAAAAAAGCTGATGACAAATCTCAAAAAGAAGAAAAGTCAACAAGCACGAAACCAGAAAGTAAAACAGAAGATAAGTCTCAAAAAGAAGAGAAATCGACAAGCGGTTCGACTAGTGATAAAGAGACGAACGGTAAACAAGATGAGAAATCTCAAAAAGAAGAGAAATCAACAAGCGGTTCGACTAGTGATAAAGAGACGAACGGCAAACAAGATGACAAATCTCAAAAAGAAGAAAAATCAACGAATGGTTCTACAGAATCATCTAACGGTTCTTCTTCACAAGAATAATAAAGTGAAAAAATCAGTTCTCATTAGGAGAGCTGATTTTTTTATTTTTATATAAAAATAATCAATTTCGAGAAAAAAGTTGCAATAACAAGGAAAAATGACGAGATTCTCGAATATATATTACAAAAGGGAGGGGATACTGTGTCATTTTTATCTGTTCTGTCGATTGCTATCATTTTATTGTTTGTTTTATTCGCTTTATATTATTATATTGCCGGTAAGAAAGAAGTCCCCCACCATCAGTTGTTAGAAGAAGAATATGAAAGAGAAGAGTGACACTCTAAGAAAGAGTGTCTTTTCTTTTTGTATACCTATTGGAATTTTTAGAGCTAGGACGTATAATACTAGTTGTGATTTTTTTACATAAGAAAACAATATTAGAATACAGTATGAATCTAAAATACTGTATTTTTTGTTGTGGTTGAGGGGGAAGTTTAATGAAAGCCAGAGAAAGCAAGAATTCTAAAAAATTGTTTATTTTAATAGCGGTAGCAGTGGCGCTAGTCGCTGGGATTGGATTTTTCGTTTTTAATAAAATGAATGCTGCAAGTAAGCAAGAGAAAGTGCCTGTGTTATTATATCATCATCTACTGAAGGGTAATGAAAAAGAAAATAGTGAAGTTTTTAAAAATAAAGGAACGACTTTAGCAGTGGAGCAATTTGAAAAACAAATAAAATATTTAGCGGATAATAATTATAGAGCAATTACTGCGAAAGAATTAGAGGGATTTATAAAAAACAAAAAAAATCTTCCGGAAAAGAGTGTGTTAATTACTTTTGATGATGCGTCAAAATCAAATTACACTTATGCATATCCTATCTTAAAAAAATATAAAATGCATGCAATCTCCTTTGTTGTTACATCCAAAATTAGCGATCAAGAAGAGAAATTTGATCCTAATAAAATTCAAGCTTTAAGTAAAGCAGAAATGGCTAAAATGGGAGATGTTTTTGAATTTGGTAGTCATACTGATTCTCTACATAAATTAGAAAAAGGAGAAGCTGCGGTATTTAATAAAAATGATGTGGAGATTAAAAATGATATTTTAAAGAGTAAGAGTGTTTTGAAGACTGATTATTTTTCTTATCCATTTGGGAAATACAATGATACGATTGTTAAAGTGTTGAAAGATTCTAAATTCCAGGTGGCATTTGTAAACTCTCCTGGTTATGCTACTAAAGAAAGTAATATATTAAAGGTTAATCGTTTTGCTATTAAGTCAGATTTAGATATAAAAGCATTCTCTGAAATAGTAAAAGGAAATTATGATAAACAAGATAAATAACCGAAATAAGAGTATGTGGTATTTAATTGAAATTAAGTACCACATACTCTTATTTTTTTGAATCTCGAGTTGTTTTATGCTGAGGTTGGGATTGATTATTGGAATGTGCATGAATAAAATACTAAATTTGGAGCCTCTTCTCTTTAAAAATATTGAACATGTAGCATATATCAGTAGTGTGGGCAATACAATGGTATAAACCAATGCAAAGAGAGTGTTTGAGGTGAGAAATCGTGAATCATTTCATTATAAATCCAAGAATGTTTAACGCTTACAAACAGCACTCACATTTACTTCATAGTCGTATGCAGCGAGTCTCATTTCACACTTCTCACATCCAATTTAGGGAGGCGAGTGGTGTGCACGATTACATCAAAGAGAGAACTATCAAGATTGGCAAGTATATCGTGGAGACAAGAAAGACAGTGCGTGTAATCGCAAAGGAGTTTGGGGTATCAAAGAGTACAGTCCATAAAGATTTAACAGAACGTTTGCCAGAAATTAATCCAGAGCTGGCAAATGAAGTGAAAGAAATTCTTGATTATCATAAGTCTATTCGTCATTTAAGAGGTGGAGAAGCAACAAAGCAAAAGTACCGAAAAGAAGATACAGAAAACCCTGTGCGCCAATAAATCTAAAATAGCAAACATTCCTTGTGAATTCGGTAATATTTTTCAGAAGAATTCTTTTTGCGAATATTACGTTTCTGTTAAATTTATGATAAAATCAGAAATTAGGTGTAAAAGAATTCGGGTGTAACCTGATTTTGAATATCGAGGAGGAAATGACGGGAATGTTTGCGCGAGATATCGGAATTGACCTAGGTACGGCTAACGTATTAATTCATGTTAAAGGTAAGGGTATTGTATTAAATGAGCCATCTGTTGTGGCAATTGATCGTAATAGTGGAAAAGTATTAGCAGTAGGTGAAGAAGCAAGAAGTATGGTGGGACGTACACCTGGTAATATTGTAGCAATTCGTCCACTTAAAGATGGTGTAATCGCAGATTTCGAAATTACAGAAGCAATGTTAAAGTATTTCATTAACAAATTGGACGTGAAGAGCTTCTTTTCAAAACCTCGTATTTTAATTTGCTGTCCAACAAATATCACATCTGTAGAACAAAAAGCAATTCGTGAGGCTGCTGAACGTTCAGGTGGTAAAACAGTATTTTTAGAAGAAGAACCAAAAGTAGCCGCAGTTGGTGCTGGTATGGAAATCTTCCAGCCAAGCGGAAACATGGTTGTTGATATTGGTGGAGGTACAACAGATATTGCCGTACTTTCTATGGGTGATATTGTTACCTCTTCCTCTATCAAAATGGCTGGCGATAAGTTTGATATGGAAATCTTAAACTACGTTAAACGTAAGTATAAGCTATTAATTGGAGAACGTACTTCAGAAAATATTAAAATTAAAGTTGGTACAGTATTCCCAGGTGCACGTAGTGAAGAGCTTGAAATTCGCGGACGTGACATGGTAACAGGTTTACCACGTACAATTACAGTATGCTCTGAAGAGATTACAGAAGCACTAAAAGAAGACGCAGCTATCATTGTACAAGCTGCAAAAGGCGTACTAGAGCGCACACCACCAGAACTATCTGCGGACATTATCGACCGCGGTGTTATTCTAACAGGCGGTGGAGCTTTATTACACGGTATCGACATGCTTCTAGCAGAAGAATTAAAGGTACCAGTATTAATCGCTGAAAACCCAATGCAATGTGTTGCTATTGGCACAGGTATTATGTTAGAGAATATCGATAAATTACCACGTCGTGCTTTGAGATAGATATAGAATTAATATTATTTGAAATACTGTAAACCTTGAACAGTTGGTTTTGTTATTTACTGTTCAGGGTTTATTTATATTTGGTCAATTAATATTAATTATTTAGATGAAAACGCCTCTTTATTTTTAAATTAATATATTCCGATGTAATTATTACAGATATGAAAAGCTAAATTGTTAGTCAGAAAGGTTCAATTTTGTCAGATTTAGTGATATCCTTATATTTGTAAATTTAAAGTGAACTTTGTAAATTTAAAGTGAATTTTGTTAAAAAATAGAGAATAATTAGGGTAAATAGAATGGGATAGTATCTGATATGGGAGGAAGAAGGGACATAGAAAAATGAAAAAGGTGTTAGTGATAGCACAAAATTTTTATCCGGAAATCGGAAGCGCGGCGAATCGAATTAAGAATATTTACTCGGAATTAAATGAAAAAGGATATGATGTTACAATTTTGACTACTGATCCAAGATATCCAAATGAAAATTTATATAAGAAAAAAGAATTTTGGGACGAAGAATCGGTAAATAGTGACGACATTATAAGAGTGAAACCAAGGGTGAAAAAATATACAAATAATATGTTAAGAAGGTTATTTTTGTATTTAGAAATCACAGTACTCTTTATTATGACTATATTACGTATGGATAAAAAGTATGATTATGTATTTGTTTCAACTCCGCCTATTTTTATCGGTATAGCAGGGATTTTTGCAAAGAAAAAACTAAAGGCTGAACTATTGTTAGATGTTCGAGATTTATGGCCGGAATCATTATTGGGTGTTGGAGTTTTTGCGAATCGATTTGTTTTATCGATAGCATATGCTTTAGAAAAGCTGTTATATCGTGCAGCCGATCAGATCATTGTAAATAGCGCAGGCTTTATTCCGTATCTTGAGTTGAAAGGTGTTAAACGCGAAAGAATTTCATTTATGCCAAATTCTTTAACTGAGGAAGAATTACATATGGTAGAAAATAAGCGGATTATAACTTCCTCGACTATTGAAACAGTGGAAGTGATTTATACAGGGAATATCGGGTTAGCTCAAGACGTTCTGAAGTTGATTGATGTAGCAGAATTTCTAAAAGGAAAAGAAAATATAAAATTTAAAATAATTGGCTATGGATTTAAAAGTTATCGAGTAGCTGAAGTTATTAAAGAAAAAAAACTTTCTAATATAGAAATTATTAAAGCAAAAAGTCGTAAGAAGACTCTACAGGAAGTGGCGAAAGCACATATTGCATATGTTAGTTTAGTAGATGAAAAAGTGTTTCAAACGGTTTTGCCAGGAAAGATTATTGACTACATGTGTATGAAAAAGCCTATTGTTGGTGATGTGTCTGGATATGCGGAAAAGGTTATTAATGAAGCTCAATGTGGTTTGATTTCACATGATCGAACAGTTAAAGAATTAGGAGAGCATATTTTAAGATTAGCTGAGAATGAGATATTACGAAAAAAAATAGGGGATAACGGACATAAGTTCGCCTTCCAATATTTGAGATGGAAAAATAACATCAAAGTATTAACGAGTTTAATGGAGGAAAAAGATGCAACAGAAGAAAGTGTGTATGTTCGTATGGAACCACTTCACAAATGATGCCCGTGTGTTAAGGGAATGTACGGCTTTAGCTGAAGAGGGTTATGAAGTGGACTTGATATGTATTCACGATTGGAAACAACCGGATTTACCTAAGTGGGAGACGCGAAAAGAAGGGTTTACAGTAACACGTGTAAATAATCGCCTATCTCTTTTACAAAAAGGTTTGGGTGCAGCAAAACGAGTAAAACAGTTAATTACGAAAAATATAGTTACAATGTTTTTATTTGGAGTAATTGCGTCACTGTGTTTCTGGAAATTTCCAATTATAACATGTTTGATATTATTATTTGGTGCAGTATTTTCCGTGGGGAAGCTACGGACATTAATTGTACGATCTTACATATTGGCTCAAATGGTCAAGGTAGGTATGAAAAAAGAATATGATTTCTATCATTCTAATGATTTAAATACACTACCACAAGGATGGCTTTGTGCGAAAATATTTAGAAAAAGGAAATTGGTTTATGATTCACATGAGGTACAGACTAGTCGTACAGGATACAATAGTAAAATTTATGGGATTATGGAGAAATTTTTTCTTAAATATACAGATGTGATGATTATGGAAAATCATACACGTGCAAAATATGCGGAAGATTTATATGGCTTTTATCCTAAGGTCATTCATAACTATCCTTTTGTAACGCAACCAGAGGACAGTAATTCAATTAATCTGCATGAGGTGTTAGAGATTCCAAAGGAAGAACCCATCTTGTTATATCAAGGCGGAATTCAAATAGGAAGAGGATTAGAAAAGCTAGTACAAGCAGTTCCGATGTTTAAAAAAGGTACGCTTGTGTTTATTGGTGATGGGCGTATTAAACCTGAGTTACAAAAGATGGTGCTGGAGTCAGGTTTGGAAAATAAGGTGAAGTTTATTCCGAAGGTGCCTGTAAATGAATTATTGCATTATACGAAAAATGCTTATTTAGGTTTTCAGGTTTTAAATAACGTTTGTTTTAATCATTATTCAGCTTCATCTAACAAACTATTTGAATATATGATGAGCGGGGTGCCCGTTGTTGCTTGTAGTTTTCCTGAGATACAACGCGTGGTAGAAAATGAACATGTTGGGGTTTGTATAGATTCTCACAATCCTGCTTCCATTGCTGAAGGAGTAAATTACATATTAGAACATCCAGAAGAAAGAGAAAAAATGAAAGAAAATTGTTTCATCGCCCGTAATAATTATAATTGGGAAAATGAAAAAGAAATCTTTATAAACATATATAAGAGCTTGGAATAGCATAAGGGAAAAGGCGTTCTGTTTTTACGTTACCATATGAACTAAAAGATGGGAATGAGAGTTTCTTGAAGAAAGCGAAGCTAAGTGTAGTAATTACGAATTATAATAAGGAAAAATATTTAGCCCAGTGTTTACAATCTGTTATCGAGCAGACATTAAAGGGGATCGAAATTATTGTTGTTGATGATGGTTCAACAGATAATAGTATGACAGTATTGAGGCAGTGTGAAAAGCAATATAATAATTTGAAAGTTTATAAGCAACAGAATGCTGGTGTGAGTGCTGCACGTAATACAGGATTGCAAAAAGCAAATGGGGAATATGTTACATTTTTAGATGCAGATGATTATGTACATTTAGCTGGATACGAGGAAATGTATGAGGTTGCCAGCGAAAATAATGCAGATATGGTTATTGCCAATATTATTTGTTTTAATGAATATAAAAATTGGCCACTTTCATACATGAAAAAATTATTTGATAAGAAACTGCCGTTAATTAGGAATGTTGCGACAAACTTAGAATTACATTTCACTCCATCCACAAGCAATAAGATATTTAAAAGAGAAATGTGTATCATCAATGGTATTCATTTTGATGAAGATCTTTGGGTAGGAGAGGACTTGTTATTTACACAAAAATGTTTGCTGGTTGCAGAAACAGTAATCGTACGCGATATACCGCTGCTTTATTATAGAATAGTAGATAATGGTGGTAATAACCTATCTAAAAAAACAACGATTACGTTCTTTAATCAGTTAGTTATATTACAAATGAAATTAACGGTCCTGTATAGAGAGAAAGAAAGAGTTCCGTTAATTCATACTATCGAGGCAAGACAATGGAAGTTCTTTGTGGATTCCATTGTTTTAAAGGGAAAAAATTTTTCAAGTGAAAAGCTTTTAGAAGTCATTCAATTAGGAAATAAGTTTCTATCAAACCTAGTTAGTTTAAAGCATGTAGAGAATTTTAATGTGCGTGATAAATTAATAACTGAAATGATAAAAGAAAATGATTGTATAAGTTTAGAAAAATTATTAAGTATTATTCAGGATGAATTGATTTCAAAAGAACATATATACGATAATGAAAAATATTATTATTTTTATTATCAATTTTTCCCTCGATATAAAGAATTATTGCAAGTTAATAATTTAACCGTAGTTCATAAAATTGAAGGAATAAAACTTCGTAAAGAGGTTCTTACAATTAGTGGATATGCATTTGTTGAAAATATATCGACCAAAAAAATAAAAAAAGAATTGGTATTTTATAAAGAAGGAACTACTAAAACAATCCAACTAAAAAACTCCTTACGTACCGATATATCATACTTATTTTCTAACAACACAATTGACTATAATGATGCGGGATTTGGAACAATAGAAGTCAATGTAAGAGATTTGTTAGAAGAGGGAGAATGGAGAATATCAATACGCCTCAGCATAGGGAATACTGTTGTTGAAGAACCGCTAAGGGTTCTGTTAGCACAGTTACGCAATAATACAAAGTATCAAAATGTAAATTCATTGGATATTAAAGTGCTATATAAAAATAGTGAAGCTACAATTCAGATTCGTAAGTCTAACTATATGAAGAGAATGATGAGTACATATAGTGAAATTAAGAGAGCAATCCGTTATGATGTAGGTTTATTTAAACGGAAAAATTATGAAACGTTACTTGCAATTATATCCTATAAATTATTTGGAGCATATTTTCGTAGAAAGAGGATATGGTTAATTGGTGAAAGACAAGATACAGCGCAAGATAATTCTTATCACTTATTTACGTATATTCGAAAGAAACATCCTGATGTTCCAGTTTTTTATATTATTAATAAGGAAAGTAATGACTATAAAAACATCAAAGGATTAGGTAATATAATCCAATTCGGAAGTTTTAAACATACATTCTATTTGTTAATCTGTAATAAAACGATTAATAGTTATTCAGAAACAGCAAATATGTATACGGATGATTATAAGCATATTTTAAAGTACTATCCAGAATGGCAGCAAAACAAGAAGATTTTTATTCAACATGGTGTTATAGGGGTTAGTCGTGTAAATCATGTGTTAAATAAAAATCGAATGGGCTATTCTCTATTTGCTGTGTCCTCACAGTTTGAAAAGGATCATATCGTCAAAGAATTTGGATATGAGGAAGACGAAGTAATTGTAACGGGGCTTGCACGTTGGGATGCCTTGAAAGATGAGAGTAAAGGGAATGAAATTTTACTCATGCCAACTTGGAGAAGTTGGATTAAAACGAAAGACCAGCTAATGCAATCTAAGTACTGGCAGACATATATGTCATTTTTACAAAGTAAAGAACTTCATCAGATATTAGAAGAACAAGATATGACATTAACTTTCTTTCCGCATTACCAGACTCAAAAATTTGGTGCAGAAACGCCTGTATTTCATGAACGAATCAAGGTCATGAAACAAGATGAAGAAACAGTGCAAAGCCTATTAAAGCGACATTCTTTACTAATTACAGATTATTCTACAGTTTCATTTGATTTTGCTTATATGAATAAACCTGTTGTTTTTTTTCAGTTTGATTATGATGAATTTTATTCTAAACATTATAACGAAGGTCCGATTGATCATAAGATTGGGCTATTTGGAGAAAGGGTAGAAAGGGCAGAGGAGCTTCATCCTTTATTAATTAAGTTTGTGGATTTGTCGAAAAACCCCAATTTGGATAGGGCAGATAAGTATATTGTTAAGTTGAAGGCATCGCATTGTCAAGCGTTATTTACAAGGATAAAAGGGGTGTAAGGACTTGAAAAAACCATTAATTTCGGTAATATTGCCGATATATAACGTAGAAATGTATATTGCAGAGTGTTTAGATTCTTTAGTTGATCAAGCAATTGGTGTAGAGAATTTAGAAGTTATTATGGTGAATGATTGTTCCACGGATGGTACTGGAAAGATTTTAGATCAATATGCTTTGAAGTATGATAATTTCAAAGTTATACATCTAGAAAAAAACTGTGGTGCACCTGGAAAACCAAGAAATATTGGTATTGATCTTGCGAGAGGTAAATATTTAATATTTATGGATCCAGATGATTATGTACCATCAGACGCATATGAAACCTTATTTAATATAGCGGAAGAATATAAATCAGATTTTGTTATGGGAAAAATGGAAAGTTTTAATGATAGTGATGGTTCAACATTTCAACATTCAACATTTAAACATTACCTTTTACAAAAACCATATTTTAATACTAATACAGAAATTTCCCCGTTCTTTTTACAGGTGAAAACAGCTATTACTTTAAAGTTAGTGAGAACTTCATTCGTTAGACAGAATAAGATTTCTTTCATTGAAGGAATGCGAAATGGAGAAGACAAGTTTTATGATATACAGTTATTTGCAAAAGCAAAGAAATTTAGTTATATTCCTAAAAATGTTTATCGATATAGAGCACGTGATGACGATAATAATTTATCTTTAACACAACAAGACATCATGACATCAGTTACTAATGATGTACATTCTGCAGAAGTAATTAAAACTAAGTTAAATAAAAAAGAATACAGCTATTTTCAAGTAAATGCTTTGAGATCTATTTTGTGGAAAGTTTGCGATCCGGACTTCAATAAATTACCGATTCAACAAAAAAAAGAACTTATAAATTTAATTAAAGGCGTAGTGGATGACTACGATGTAGAAATAACAAGAAAATACTTAGTATGGGAAGAATCTTTGTTGAGTTTAATTACTAAAGGTCATATAGAGACAGCGTTAGAATATAATAGCATGTTAATTTCAAGAAGATGGTGGTTGAAACAAGGGAATGAGTTACAGCAAAGATATAGAAAGCAGAGTTTTATTCGCAATAGTTTTTCTTGGAAGATTACTAAATATCTTAGAAATAAGAATTTCAAAGTGAAAGATGTTATAAAAAGGAGATTTATGAATGAAGCTAAGCGTAGTGACACAATTACAAACTCATGATGAAACGGTAATTAAACAAGCATTCGACTTATTGCAGAAACAGACCATTAATGTTAAGAATTTCGAATTGGTTATTTTTTGTAATAATGAAAGCACTACCCAAGAAATGGTTGAATATATAGAAACCCTAAAGGGAAATTATAAAATGAATATCCTGCTCAAAGAAGATATTGAGATTAATGAGTTAAAAGGGGAATACGTTACTTTCTTTGATTTTTATGATAAGTTTAGGCCTAATGTATATGGATTGCTATATGATGCTGCCAAAAAGAAGGATTTAGATTTTATAGCAGCTTGTTTAGAAAAAAAATCCCAAGATAATTTGATCAATAAAGAAAATATACTGCATAGTAATTTTAATACGATTACTACATTAAAGTTAATAAAAAAGGAAGTTTTATTAAAGCATGGAATAAGTTTTATTTCAAAGATAAGTTCAGCTAATATTAGATATTTAGATTTTAATTTATATTTATCAAATCTTCGTTATGAGTTTGCGAATGAAATAAAATATAAAAATAAAACACCATTTAATGAAGAGTATGTAATAAATTCTATACACGATGTAGACTATATTGTAGATGTTTTAATAAGTAACTATGGACAAGATTTTAATAAGGATATAAAGGTTATACTCTTTAAGAAAATTTTGAGTTTAATAGATAAAAATACCTTTTTAAATCAAATAGAAAAAAGATATCAAAATAAATTATTGGATACATTGAAGAAAATTCTGTATATTTCAGACGAAGCTATTTATGAAGGTAATGAAGGATATAGCACCTTTTTAGATCTTGTAAACTTAAATTTATATGAAGAAGCAATTCAGTATATGCAAATTTTTAGAAGTCGACGATATTGGTATAATCAATCTCAAAAATTTGAGAATTACTTTGAAAAAAATCCGCATGATTTAGAAGAGTCCTTATCATGGAGAATTACGAAGCCGATTAGAGGAATCAAAGATAAGTTTGACTATATTAAGGGATCTTTATATAAATTCTTTATTCTCTTATTAAGCTTATTTGTACGCTTAAAAGTTGGTGGGAAACAAATTTGGTTAGTTGGAGAACGTGAAGATCAAGCTGAAGATAATGGATATTTCTTCTTCAAGTATTGTCGAGAAAACTATCCATCGCAAAAAGTATATTATGTGATTAATCAGGATTCACCCCACTTAAATAAAGTGGAGAAATACGGTAATGTCATATATCATTCATCTCTTAAGCATAAAGTTTATATGCTAGCCGCGAGTACTTATATTAGTGCATGGGTGTTTGAAGAGTGCTCATATCCCAGACAAAAACAAGAGTTTATTAGATGGTTTGGTAAAAGTGTTTCTAAAAAAAGTAATATTTGTTTGCAGCATGGTGTGATTATTCACAATATTGCTCCGTATTTAAGTAAAGAAAGATATAAGCAAGATTTAATTATTTCGAGCTCAGAATATGAAAAGAAAATTATTATGAAAACATTAGGATATCCTGAAGAGGATGTGGCGGTAACTGGACTCGCTAGATTTGATAACCTTTACAAAAGGAAGACAAAGAAACAAATTTTAATTATGCCAACATGGCGTAGACATTTATCAAATGTGAATAAAGTTCAATTTCTACAATCAGATTATTATAAAGCATATAAAGATTTAATTACGAATCAAGAATTTTTAGATCTAATAGAAAAGAAAAATATACCAGTAAAGTTTTATGTTCATAGTCAAATGCAAAAGTTTATGGATGAATTTGTTATAGAGCATCCACAAATAGAATTTCTAGTGAAAAGTAATGCGATTGTATCAGAGTTATTAAAAGAAAGTGCATTGCTAATTACTGATTATTCGTCTGTATCATCAGATTTCTTATATATGGAGAAGCCGGTTATAATGTATCAGTTTGATCCGCATAATAATCACCATGCTCCTTGTGAAGAAATAAAATATAATGAATTAGGCTTTGTTGTTTCTTCTGAAAATGAATTAATTGATCACATGAAAAAAATTATAGATAATAATTTGAAAATCAATAAGAGATATCTAGCAAACTCAAAAAGGATTTTCAAACATAAAGATACCCATAATGCTCAAAGGATTTACAATATAATAAAAGAAAAAACTTCTTAAATAATATGGAGGAACGTGTGTGGGAATCATTGATTCCATATACATTTCTAGAGGGAAGTCAGGAATTGATTTTAAGATAAGCAAATAAATAAAATTTTTTTAGAAAGAGGTATATATGTATAAAGTAAGCAGCTTGAATTTTGACAATAAAAGCGTGGCTATTAAAGTTGTATCTCAAGGAAATGTGGATAAAAATGATGACGTTCGATTGAGTTGTTTTATTCTTAATGAAAAACAATCGCTTATACATGAACATATAGAGAAAATGGCTGTAAGAGAAGAGATGTTTGAGAGTAATATAGAATTTAATACTATTTTACATTTAAATTTATTACTGCAGCAGAGTTATGTAATAAATCTGTTTATAAAAGTAGACGAAAAGTATTATCCTATTCAAATGGATATCTTAGAATTTGGACAACCTAAATATAAAATACCTGTTACAGATACTTTGTATCTAAAACCAAAAAGTAATAAGACATTTTCGTTTATGACCTATCAAATACAAAAAGGCATTAAATTATCAGGTTTTGAAATGAATGAGGATAAGTTAAATATCTCAATTCCTATATTCAAGAAGGAACTAAAAGAACCTGGTAAATATCGGGTTGTGTTTAAAAGAAGAAATGAAGATGAGTATGATGAGCAATTAAAGTGTGAAGTTCAGATCAAAGGGGACACATTGAATTTTCAGAGTACAGTTAAAGAAGTATTTCATAATTTTAGTTTAGATAATGAAACAATTATAGATGTTGTTATAGGGATAGAAGATAATAATGTATATGAAGAGTTTTACTTGGAGGTACCTAATCAAAATTATAGTTATACTAAGGTTAAATTCAATAGTTCTGTTAAACCGTACTTAAATAATAAAGGGTACTTGAGTATTTATACACAAAAAAATGGTGAAGAATTAGATACTAAGAAAGAGTTTGTAACAAATAAAGATTCAAAAGCGGTTACTGTAGCGGTTTTAGGATCTTGTGTAACGAGAGATAATTTTAATAGTAAATTTAATTATGATTATAAACGTTATTATGAATGTATTTTATTGCAAAATCAAACTTCAATTATTAGCTTGCTAGAAAAACCAACAACATTTCCAGTAAATAAAGTTACTGAGCTAAATCAGTGGGATTCTAATGATATGAGGACTGACTTTGAAAAAAGCTTTTTAAATAAATTAGAAGAGCAAAAACCAGATTATCTTATTGTCGACTTTTTTGGTGATGCATTCTTTGGGTGCATGAAGTTTGCTGATACTTATGTTACAAATAATTATTGGAAATTAGGAAAAACGCAATTTTTTAAAGAAATAAAAGATCCACAGTATTTGAATATTATACGAAATACTGAAGAATATCTTGTACTATGGAAAAAAGCAGTTCAGAAGCTGTTTGAAATATTAAAAGAGAAAGTACCTAATTGTAAAATTGTTGTCCACAAGGCGAGATTTGTAGATTCTTATTATGACGAAAATAATCAATTAAAAAGAATGAATCCAAGTATAGATGTGGAGTTGATAAATAAATACTGGAGTATTCTAGATCAGTATGTATTAGAGCAATTTGATGTTCAATATATTGATTTAAATCATAAGAAATATACTGCGTATGAAGGGCATCCGTGGGGGCTGTTCGGTGTTCATTATGATCCTAAATACTATAATGATTTTTTAAATCACTTACATGAAATTGTATTAATAAATTGTCTGGAGAAAATCAAACCAGTGTATAAGAATATTTTTGAAGCTTTAAAGCAATAAATATATTGTTCAATGAAGTACATGGAGATGATATAATCTATGAAAATTTGTGTAATGGGCTTAGGGTATATAGGGCTTCCTACCTCTGCTATGTTTGCAAAGCATGGTGCGGAGGTAGTTGGAGTAGACCTAAGACCAGAAGTAATAAGTAAGTTAAATAGTGGGAAAGCCCACATTCAAGAGCCAGGTTTAGATGAAATTGTAAAAGAAATGGTGGATAAAGGATCACTTCGTGCCTCTTTAACTCCAGAAATGGCAGATGTTTTTATTATTGCTGTACCAACACCTAATAATGAAGATCAATATAAATCTTGTGATTTAACTTATGTTTTAAATGCTATAAAACAAGTACTTCCATATATGAAACCGGGTAATGTAATTATTATTGAGTCTACAATTGCCCCAAGGAGTATGGACAATTATGTGAAACCATTGGTGGAAGAAGCCGGTTTCTCAGCTGGAGAAGATATCTATTTAGTCCATTGTCCAGAAAGAGTACTTCCAGGAAGCATTTTAAAAGAACTAATCTATAATAATCGCATTATAGGAGGAGTGACACCCAATTGTGCTAAAGAAGGTGCAAATGTATATAAGATATTTGTGCAAGGGGAGATAATTACAACAGACGCACGGACAGCTGAAATGTCTAAATTAATGGAGAATACATTCCGGGATGTAAATATTGCACTTTCCAATGAGTTAGCAAAAGTTTGTAACTCATTGGAAATTAATGTACTAGATGTAATTAAGATGGCTAACAAACATCCACGTGTAAATTTACATCAGACAGGTCCAGGTGTAGGTGGTCATTGTTTAGCAGTGGATCCATATTTTATCGTAGCTCAAGAGCCAGAGTTAACGAATATAATTCAAACATCACGTAATACGAATAACTCAATGCCATCTTATGTAGTGGATAGTATTAAAAAGATATTAAAAGACAATATACATTCAAAAATTGCTGTCTTTGGGGTAGCATATAAGGGTAATGTTGATGACATGAGAGAAAGTCCAGCACTTGAGGTTATTGATTTATTAAGGGATACAGGTTTTGATGTTGCGATTTATGATCCATACATTAATAATGAATTTTTTGATGTTTTCACTATAGAAGAAGCTGTAATAGATGCAGACCTTCTCCTCATTTTAACGGATCATAGAGAATTTACAGAGTTAGATTATGATTATTTAGCAAATATGATGAAAAATCCAGTTTTGTTTGATACACGTAATTGTATACGAGAAGGTGAATGTAGTAATATGAAGATTATCAATTTTGGTAATTTATATAGAGCAGTACGGAGAAATGTGAGTGCTATATGAAAGTGATAAGGAATATTGTTCAAGAACAACTGGATAATGTATATTTAATGGCAAGACTTTCTGTGTATGAGTTAAAACAAGCATATGCAGGTAGTGCATTAGGAGTTTTTTGGGTTTTTCTAAATCCTTTAACACAAATTTTTGTTTATTGGTTAGTATTTGGTTTAGGAATTCGTGGAGGGAGGCCCGTAGAAGGTGTTCCCTTCTTTGTTTGGATGATATGTGGAATTATTCCTTGGTTCTTTATTAATGGTTCTATTTTACAAGGATCTAATTCTATTTATGCAAAGCTGAACACAGTTTCGAAAATGAATTTCCCGCTTAGTGTTATTCCAACTTATATAATACTATCTCAATTGTACACACATGCTATTTTACTTGTGGTTTTATTATTGATTGTTGCAGTGACAAAAGGATTAAGTTTTCTTGGAATAGTAGGAGTTTTATACTGTATGTTTTCGGCATTCTTCTTTTTAGTGTCTTTAGCATTTATTACATCAACTTTATCAACTATTTTGAGAGATATTCATTTATTTATACAGTCGGCTACGCGTATGTTATTTTACTTAACACCTGTTTTGTGGAAACCAAGTGAAAATATGGCATGGATATTTATGTTTTTAATGAAAACAAATCCATTCTATTATATAGTTGAAGGTTACCGCTCTTCACTATTGCATGGTGATATTAGTTTCATATGGTCGATGTATACGTTATATTTTTGGATAATGGCTATTATATTGTTTGTAATCGGATCTGTTTTACATATAAGGTTCCGTAAACAATTTGTTGACTACTTATAAAAGGTGAATGATTCAATGAATTATAAAGTGAAGTTCAAAAGAGTTACAAAAAGGTTTAAGATGTACAATAAATCTTCTGATAAGTTAAAGGATTTATTTATTAAGAGAGAAGATGGTGATTATCACTATGCTTTAAATAAAGTTTCCTTTGAAGTTCCAGAAGGAGAAATTGTTGGAATAGTGGGCTTAAATGGTTCGGGGAAGAGCACGCTATCTAATTTAATTGCCGGTGTTACAATTCCAAATGAAGGTAAAATAGAAGTTGAAGGTTCTGCTGCGCTCATTGCAATTGCATCAGGATTAAATAACCAGTTAACAGGAATTGAAAATATTGAATTAAAAGGTTTAATGATGGGACTTACGAAAGAGAAAATTCGAGAAATTACACCAAAGGTCATTGAATTTGCTGATATTGGAAAATTTATGGGTCAACCTGTAAAAACATATTCAAGTGGAATGAAGTCCAGGATTGGATTTGCAATTTCAGTTCATATTGACCCGGACATTTTGGTAATTGACGAAGCTCTCTCTGTTGGGGATCAAACTTTTACAAAAAAATGTTTAGATAAAATGAATGAATTTAAAGAACAAGGAAAAACGATATTCTTTATTAGTCACTCCTTGTCTCAGGTGCAAAGTTTCTGCACAAAGGCACTGTGGTTACATTATGGACAAATGAAAGAGTATGGAGATGTAAATGAAGTAGTAGGTAATTATAGTGATTTTTTAAAGCGATATAATCAAATGAATACAGAAGAAAAAAAACAGTTACGTCAAGAGCAAACCTTACAATTTCAACATGGTCTATTGCAAGGGAAATCAAAAGAAACAACGCAAGGAGATTGCTATCAAGCAAGAAAGAAACGTCGTAAATTCAAAAAGAAAAGTGGTATATTAGTTGGAGTATGTTTTACTATCAGTATAGGTATAATCGCTACTGGGGTATATTGTAAAGATCTATTTTCACAGATAAAGGTGAGTGAGAATAAAGAAAAAATGGTTCAAAGCAAAAGTACTGGTGAAGATGAAAAAGTTAAGGAACAATCTGCTAAGGATAAAAAGTATATAGTAAATAGTAATAATATTAGTATTCGAAAAGAACCAAGCGAAAGTAGTGAACGATTAGTACTAGCTAATTTTGGAGAGATATTTACTGTTCCTAATCTTACAAAGGATAGCGGGACTAACGATAATTGGATACAAATATTACTTCCTAATGGTGAAACAGGTTGGGTGAGTGCAGAATATGCTACGCCATTTACTTCAAGTTATGTCGCAATGGATGATACAAAATTAGATGAGGTGACATCATTGTTAAACCGTGTATATGGAATGGCTTTAAAAACCGTCCCAACATACTTTGGAAAGACAGTAAATGAGCTCAAAGCTGTATATCCTCGTACGTTAATCTCATCATCAACTAAGCTAGGTAAAACAAACTATAAAGACGGAAATGTGAAGTTTGTTATCGCTCAAGATAAAGTAGTAGAAGTTGTATACGAAGATATTTCAATGTCTTTTGCTAAGTTACGTGAATTACTTGGTAAGGAAATTATAAATAACGATTCCGAAAAAAATTACTTCTTTGAGACAAAAAGTTATTACATTGCAGCACGCTCTGATCAAACACATAAAGAAATTCAATTATTATCAATTATGGTAAAAAAATAGTGCAGATAGTTTAGAGATTTACCTTTTTAGTCGGGTAAATCTCTTTTATTTAAGATATCAGTATAACCAGTTTTAGATATGAATCTCTTAGTAAATGAAGAAATAACAAGTTATTTATATAAACAATAAAGAGAACGATTAGTAAATAATAGTGTTCACTAAAAAAATCTGGTTAACTATAGTTACAGGGCATATTAATAGCAAATGATGAAGAGAGGGTTTGTACATGGATGTTAAAGTAGATGAAATAGTATATAGGCCTAAACAAGGGAAAATAACAATTATCGGGACCTCTACTATAGAGCAGGGGAAATTTATTCTACGAAAAAAAAGAAATCATCGTGATTTTGAATTTCCTTTAGAATTTGAATTGGAAGCAGATTTTAAAGAAGAAAATTTTCAAATTGATATTGATTTACAACTTATTATAGATAAACAAGGGCTAAATGATGAGGCAACATGGCTAATATGGATGGTTTCTGGAGAAAATGAATGTTTAGTTAAGGTGAATAATAATATTGAAAATAAATTTGAATATTATTATAGTAAAAAAGGTGTTTTTAAACTAGTTCCATACATACCAAAAGATAAAATTTTAGCGTTTTATGTGAGAGGATTGCAACTTAATCCAGTTTTAAAAAATATGGATTACTTAAATGGAAATCTTTCAGCAAACATCTTTTTATCTGGGAAGGATAGTAAGTATTTAAATAAAGAGAAAATAAAGATTGCCTTTAAAAGAAGAAATCAAGTGGGTATGCCTTTCCATGATGTCAGTATAAATATGAATGTCTTACCGATAATAGAGAATACCATATATGTGGAAGTGAATATTTCAGAAAGAGTTCCGCTCATTAATAAAGATAAGGAAATATGTTGGGATGTTTTGTTAGGTGTATATAATGAAGAAGAAACTGAAGGCTATACTTTCCCTTTACAAGTCGAAAGTTCATTAAAAAAGCAAGTCTTTAGATATACGCAACTTAAAGAGAATAATTTCTTCTACACTAGACCTTATATTACCGGTGATAATCGATTAGCAATTTACCAATCAGATATGGTTAATAGAGTTCAACTAGAAGAAGTAGTGGATAATAATGAATTCATAAACTTTGTCTTAGGATTGGAATTTGTTAGTAAAAGGGAATTATCAGAAGCTAACCTAGTCATCAAGAGAAGAGAACAAGTTGGCAGTGGTTTTGAATATTATGCAGAAACGCTGTATAAATTAGAAAATAAGAACGGAAATTTTACTGTTCAAATTAACAAAAAGGACATATTAAATAAACATATTCTAAGGGATAAAGAAGTCTGGGATTGCTTTGTAAGGTTTAAAACAGATAAGAATAATGAAAGTGATTTGCAGCTTGATGTTTCAAAAGAACTTAAAAATGAGTTTTCATATTTTGATATAAAGTCTATAGATAAAGATATGAAGGCCAAGTTGTTTATAAATGGTTTATCTAAGCTTTCTTTATACATTGCGGAGGATAAGAATACAAATAAAGATGCTGTTAAGATGGCTGTATTGGGAACATGCTTTAGTAGAAATGCATTCAATTCAAGTTCATATTTTAATCCTAATTACAAAAAAATATATAATTGTGTTTATACACAATTTCATTCTTCTATAATTAGTCTTGTTTCAAATCCAGTTCCATTAAATGTTGAAGAATTAACAGGTGTTAGAGAGAACGATAAAAACTTTGTTGCAGTTGATTTTGATAAAAGTTTTTTTGATAAATTAAAAGAATCACAGGCTGATTATTTGCTCTTGGATCTTTATTCGGATGCATCTAAGGCTATATTGAAATTCCATGATGACAGGTATGTTAGTTGTAGTTATATACTGGAAGACAGTAGTTATATCAATCAAGTAGAAAATGTAGAAGTTATAGGTCATTCAAATCAGGAAAGATATTTCGATATTTGGAAAGATGCAGTTGAAAGGTTTATTAAAAAATTAACAGAGATATTACCAGAGGACAGGATTATCTTAAATAAAGGAAGATTTACTCCTACATATTTTGATAGAAATAGAGAGATTAAGTCATTTTCAGATCCGCAATTGATCCGTAGAAATAATTATTTTTGGGATAAACTTGATAATTATTTTATGTATCGTATGCCAGGTGCAAAAGTTATAGATCTAACTGATACAAGTTATATCGGGGATGCGACATATCCGTTTGGTACATCCTTCTCTCATTATGAATCGGGATATTACAAGGAATTTTTGAATCGCCTAAACAACTTGGTTATTCCGGAACAATTAAATAAATAGTATTAGTCAAGTTCAGTGCTAGGTTATCATTCGATCACTCTATTTGAAAAATTTGTAATTAAAAGCCGTTGAAAAGATTATTCCAACGGCTTTTGTGTATTAAAATATATGAGAAGTGAGATGAATCAATGATAGTTTCCTGCTAAATTGTTAGCAATTGCTTCTGTTAATCGTTTCGTCATTTTTGGAACAAAAGCTTCCATTGCCCCATTGAAAGCAAAAGCTCCTTTACCATGTGCTTTTAATTCCAATTCGCTTGTTATTCTTGTTTTGGATGAATCAACGGCTTCAGCACGAAAGAATCCGTTGCCCACCAATTTTTTGTTGGAGAAGCAATTGTAAAAATTATTTTATCATGCTCTTGCCATTCTGTAATTTTAACATTTAAGTTAATATATCTTTTTACTACTCCTAAATCACCGTGTAAACGCCAGGTCGAGTGGTGGTCATCAATAATTTTATGTGTAACGTAACCTGTAATTAGTGGTGCCCAATTATCTATATCGCTAATTATTATTAGTAAGGTACAAATTTCTCTTCTCTTACGAACTACGGTGATATTTTAAAAGTGATTGAGAAAAATTTTAAAAAAATTTAACACAAGATTAAGTGTTTGATATGCAAAAGAATTATAAAGAAGCCGCTTGTTAATAAAGTAAGAGATTTTTTCTGAGTAATCGTTAGAAAAAGAAGGATATATCCATTTTATTTACAAATTAGTCAGAAGTTTATTAATAATTCGTTAAGAAGATAAATTTGTTGAAAGTTGTATAATTAGAGAGAAATATTATGAGGTAGGGTGATTATTTTTGAAGAGAGTAAAAAAAGCTATTATCCCAGCAGCAGGATTAGGAACTCGTTTTCTACCAGCAACTAAAGCAATGCCAAAGGAAATGTTACCAATTGTTGATAAACCAACAATACAATACATTGTGGAAGAAGCAATTGAATCAGGAATTGAAGACATTATTATTGTAACTGGAAAAGGAAAGCGCGCTATCGAAGATCACTTTGATCATTCTTTTGAGTTGGAACAGAACTTACTAGAAAAAGGAAAGCATGAAATTCTCGAGAAGGTACAAGAGTCTTCAAAAATTAACATTCACTATATTCGTCAAAAAGAACCGAAAGGCTTAGGTCATGCTGTATGGTGTGCTCGTAAATTTATTGGTAATGAGCCATTTGCTGTATTGCTTGGGGATGATATTGTACAAGCTGAAACACCATGTTTACGTCAATTAATGGATCAATATGAGGTATCACAATCATCAGTAATTGGTGTTCAAACGGTTCCGGAAACTGAAACTCATCGTTATGGTATTATTGACCCGCTAGTACAAAAAGACCGTAGTTATCAAGTAAGTAAATTTGTAGAAAAGCCAGCTAAAGGAACAGCACCATCCAATTTAGCAATTATGGGACGCTATGTATTAACACCTGAGATCTTCACGTTCCTAGAAGACCAACAAACAGGAGCAGGTGGCGAAATTCAGTTGACGGATGCTATTCAGCGTTTAAATGAGATACAAAGAGTGTTTGCTTATGACTTCGAAGGAAAGCGCTATGACGTTGGAGAGAAGCTTGGATTTATTCAGACAACGATTGAAATGGCTTTACAACATGATGAGTTAAAGAATGAATTATTAGGTTATATGGAAAATTTATTAAAAAAAGAAATGGTTCATAATTAACTTTCATATGAAACATCCCGGGGATTTATTTGCAAATAAATTCCCGGGATGTTTTTTATAATTGTTTCATTAATTCATCCGCCATTTTTTTAGAAAGTTGCTTTGTCATTTTAGGAACAAATGGTTTTATGGCTCCGTTAAAAATAAAGGCCCCTTTACCAGTTGTTTGTATTTCCAACTGACTTGTTACCTTTGTAGTAGAGGGAGAGGTTGATTCAGCATGAAAAAAGCCGCTGCCAATCAATTTCTTGGTTGGCGAAGTCATTGTAAAGCTAATTTTATCTGGCATTTGCCATTCACTAATTTCGACGTTTAGACTAACGTCTCGTTTAATAAATCCCAAATCGCCGTGCAAACGCCAAGTTGAATGTTTATCATCAATAATCTTATGTTTAACATAGCCTGTAACTAGTGGAGCCCAATTGTTTATATTACTAACAAAGCTCCAAATTTGATCTGGGGAAGCCTTTAATTCTATAGTATGTATACCTTTTGCCATTTGTCAGTTCCTTTCTAAAAATAAAGGTATTTGAAGTTGAATAATTAGGTCAAAACATTGTATTCATTTTATCATAATATAAAGATGATATTTCTATTACAAGATATTTTTATTTTCATTTTGAAATTTTTTATTAAAATTCATATTTCTAAATATCACATTTAAGAGAATGTAAGGAAAATAGAGAAATCCTAAGTAAAATTAGGGAATTAATACGAAAAAGGTCGAAAATTAGGTTTTTATTTCTGATTTTTGTCATATATAATAAATCATGAATACGACATTAAGGCTTAATATATTTGATATAATTTGCCTTTCCCTAACTTGGGTATACACTCTTTTCAACCTCCGTGTCAGTAATAATATATATTGAAAAGAGTGTATACATTTTTTTATTTGGAGGAAGAATTTTGAAGATGTTTTTTCTAATGACAAATAAGGGCTAAAATGGGATAATGATAGTATAACTTCTGGTGGTATGACCAATTTTGTTTAAGGAGAGAAGTGTATGCTAGATATTCAACAAATTAAAGAAATTATTCCTCACCGCTATCCATTTCTACTTGTGGATAAAGTTTTAGAAGTAGAAGAAGGAAAGCGTGCTATTGGAATAAAAAATGTGACAGCTAATGAAGAATTTTTCAACGGACATTTTCCTGACTATCCTGTAATGCCAGGCGTTTTAATTGTAGAAGCTTTAGCGCAAGTTGGTGCTGTGGCGATGTTAAAAAAAGAAGAAAATCGTGGACGTTTGGCATTTTTTGCTGGTATTGATAACTGCCGTTTCAAACGACAGGTTCGGCCAGGGGATCAGCTTCGTTTAGAAGTCGAAATGACACGTGTACGAGGAGCAATTGGAAAAGGGAAAGCAATTGCCACTGTAGACGGTGAAATCGCGTGTGAGACGGAAATTACGTTTGCGCTTGGTGACAAGAAAGAATAAATATATTAAGATATATGGTAGACAAATAACGATATACAATTGTTATTTGTCTATTTTTTGTGGATTGATATATAATTTAGTTTTATTAAATTGTTTTGTGCTCTGTATAATAGGGTTTATATGTATTGTAAGTTAGGTTGACGATAGGTTTAAGAAGGAAGGTTTAAATAATGAAAAAGAAAATTTTATTTTGGGTACTCGGTATTATTGGAGTACTAATTATAGGCGGAGGAGTTTATGCTTATAATGTATATTCTTCTGTATCTAAGACATTAGAGGAAGTTCATAAACCTCTAAAGCGTGATCAAAACAACAATAAAGTTGGCGAAAAAATTAGTAACGCTGAACCGGTTTCAATTTTATTATTAGGAGCAGATGAGCGCGGTGAGGATAAGGGGCGTTCGGATTCTTTAATGGTTATCACGTTAAATCCTAAAAATAATTCAATGAAAACAGTAAGTATCCCTCGTGATACATACACAGAAATTGTTGGAAAAGGGAAAAGTGATAAAATTAACCATGCGTATGCATTTGGCGGCGTAGATATGTCTGTAGCGACAGTAGAAAAATTCTTGAATGTTCCTATTAATTATTATATTGAAGTGAACATGGAAGGATTTAAAGATATCGTTGATGCAGTTGGTGGGGTAGATGTAAATAATGATTTAGAATTTACGCAGGATGGACATCATTTTGCGAAAGGGAATATTCATTTAACTGGTAATGAGGCTTTAGCATATACACGTATGCGTAAACAAGACCCGCGTGGTGATTTTGGTCGTCAGATGCGCCAGCGTCAAGTAATGCAGGGTGTTATTAAGAAAGGAGCTAGTTTCTCTTCTTTAACAAGCTATGGAGATGTGTTAACAGCAATTCAAAAGAATGTGAAAACAAACTTAACGCAAGATCAAATGTTTGATATGCAAAAGAATTATAAAAACTGCTTGAATAATAGTGAGGACATTCAAATCCCAGGTGACGGTCACAAAGCCGCTGATGGCATTTGGTACTACTATGTTCCAGATGCAGCAAAACAAGATTTAACGAATAAGTTAAAAGCACATCTTGAATTAAATCGGTAATTTTAAATATCCCTTACTATTTGTAAAGGTAGTGAGGGATATTTAGTAATAGCATATTTCTATATCGAGCACGCATGGAATTGGCATCAAAAACAACCGAATGGATATGTTAAATAAATATAAAAAAAGAGAGGGTATCGTCGACAAAATATGTTCGACAATACCCTCTCTTTTTTTGTCTTATTTTTGCTATACTAAACTGTACTATAATACAGGGTGGAAGGAGGAGAATGATGAAAATACTTGTAGTAGATGATGAATCGAGTATTCGTAATTTGATTCGGATGCAGTTAGAGATGGAAGGGTATGAAGTATTGACGGCGGCTGATGGGAGAGAAGCTTTAGAGAGATGGAATGAGCAGCCGGATGTACTTATTTTAGATGTGATGCTTCCTGATACGGATGGGTATGAGTTGTTACGCTTATTCAGAGAGAAGGAGCGTGATATTCCGGTGCTTATGCTGACAGCGAAGAGTCAGATGAATGATAAGTTACTTGGTCTTCAGCTTGGAGCTGATGATTATGTGACGAAGCCTTTTAATTATGCGGAACTTATTCTTCGGGTGAAGAATATGGCGCGGCGCGTGAAGAAGAAGGAGATTCCTTTAAATCATGAGGTGATTGGGGCTGGTGATTTACTTATTTGTCCAAAGGAACGAAAGCTTCATGTGAGTGGGCAGGAGATTCAGTTAACGTACCGAGAGTTTAATTTATGTCAGTTGTTTGTTTCGAATCCGCAGCGTGTATTCATGAGAGATGAGCTATTAGAGAAGGTATGGGGGTTTGAGTATATCGGAAATACGAGAGCGGTTGATATTATGGTGCAAAGGCTTCGAAAGAAACTCGGCGCGAGCGGGGAGTATATTAAGACAATTTATGGTGTGGGGTATAAGCTTGATTGCTAAAAGGTGATGATATGTCTTTAAAACGAAATATGGTGTTTGGAATAGTTGGGTTGTTGATTCCAATTCTTGTTCTTTTGTATGCGGTTGTTTATATTGCACTGGAGAAGAATGTGTATCATAATGCGGCAGATTCCTTAGAAAAGTTAAGTGTGGAAGCGCAAATTTATACGATGAATTATTTAGAGAAAGAAGCAGAAGTAGAGACGCTAGGGCCTAATTCGCTTTTAATTGCTTCGTATTTAGCGAAGCGAATGGATGTCCGGGTGCAGATGATTGGGAAGAATGGAGATGTTGTTGCAGATACACAAAAAGGAGCGTTACTTCATCGGAATATTGACATCGAGAGTTCTTTGAAGGGAAAGAAATCGTATGTTTTCGAGGAGGGAGACCCAGCTCCAATTCTTTTGTTTTCAAGTCCGGTTTATTATGGAAACGATGTCATTGGAAGTATTCGTTTTATAAATGAGTTAACGGATGAGAAGGAAGTTTTAACAAATGTGAGTTGGACGTTTTTAATGACTTCTCTTTGTTTAGTAGCTGCTGGTATTTTCTTTGCGATTCGTTTGGCGAAGTCTCTTCATAAACCAATTGATCAGTTAAGGCAAATGGCATATCGGCTTGCGAATGGAGATTATGAAAGTAAGATTGAGCTGAATGAGTATGTGGAAATTGCGCAGCTTTCAGCGTCCTTTAATGCGATGGCTGATGGGATTGAGCTGCATATTAAGCAGCTGAAGGAAGAGAAAGAGAAACAGAAAGATTTCTTGGACCGCATTACGCATGAGCTGAAAACACCGCTAACAGCGATTATCGGTTATGTGGATTTAATTCCGAAGTTGCAGTCGAAGGAGGATGTGCAGGAGAGCCTCCGTTATGTGTCTGTAGAAAGTGAGCGTCTATTATCACTTGTAGAGGAATTACTTAAGTCTTCAAAGTACGGGAAGAGTACGTTTGAAGTGTCACCTACAGTCGTGAATATTAAAGAATTGGCAGAAGAAGCGGTTTCGATTGTGAAACTTAGGTTGCAGCAGTTTGAAATTGAAGTTATGAATGAGTTAACAGAAGTACACGTCGTTGCGGATTTTGATAAGACGAAGCAAATTTTCTTGAATGTGCTTGATAATGCGATTAAATATAGTGATGCTACGCAAGTTCGTATGAATGTAATTATAAATGAGCAGGAAGCGAAAGTTTTTGTTCATGATGATGGTATTGGTATGGATGAAGGTGTGCTTGCAGAATGGAATGAGTCTCCGGAAGGTAAGGTGCTTCCTTCAAGTTACGGGAATGGCTATGGCTTATACATTTGTCAGGAGATTATGAAGAGGCAAGGCGGAAGTATGCGAATTGAGAGTAGTGAAGAAATGGGAACTACAATATGCATTACATTTTTACTCCCGAGACGGATGGAAGACATAAAAAACTTGAAAGCGGTTAAATGATACATTTATGAAACAATTATGCGGTATTTTCGAAACAACGTTTTTTTATCTTGGAGGTAGGCAGAAATGAAAAGGCTATCATTTCAAATTCTTATGTTTGTCTTTTGTATGATCGTTTCTCTTATTTTGTTTTATGTTATTGAGAAGCAAATATATAATCGAATCACAATTGTGGATGACAAACAAGCCGTTTTACAAAGAGTGAATGAATCCCTTCCTACTGAAGTGAAAGTAAGGCATGAGAAGTGGGGAGAAATTGTTGTAACGGATGAAGTTCGTTTGCATACGATTGTTTCATTCTTTGACCGAATTCGAATAGAACCGAGAGAAGCGAGGAATCAAGAACAAGTATTTACTGGAGAAGTAACGTACTTGAATGGACATAAACGTACTTTTGCAGTAGGTGACTTGTTCCAGTACGAGGCTAATATATACGGAAAGAATGGTACGGATCCGATGATCTCAGCATTTCAAACGTATTTGTTAAGTCTGTATTATACACCAGAGCGCATTAGTAATTTCTTTGCGGAGGCAAAGGAAGTTGTAGTGAGGCAAGGGGATGTAATACGTACTATAGATCTTACGCAAATATTTGATTCTATTCGATACGCAAAGCAAATTACAGATTACGGAGAAATTCAGAAATTATTACAATCACAGAATGAGCCGATTGCTTATATTACTGCCTATAAAACAGGCAAACGTGTAAAGAATGAGCGGGAGGATATTCTAACTATTTCTGTGTATCCATCGTACTTTGTTGTGCAATATCTCGGTGATAATAACGGGAATGTCATGTATATGAAGGGCTCCCTAGCAGAATTCCTTGTAAAGGAGAGTGTGTCATGAGAAAGATAGCCTTTTTCTTCTTTTTGCTAGTAATCGGAGGAGCGATGTCTAGTTGCTCTCGAGATACAACCTCTATTAAATATAATAAAAGTGGTCTCCCTATTTTGGATGATCGTCATCTCGTTGCGTATGTAGCAGCCCGCGAGGAAGTTGGTGAAGCTTTGCTTTCGTCATTTTGTAAACAACGCGGGTGTACATATGAATTTATTCGTCTATCGACAGAAGAACTTCTTCGGAGAGTAGAAGAGGAAGCCGGAAATCCGAAGGCGGATATTATTATTGGCGGTACAGTAGATGCGCATCAAATGATGAAGCAAAAGAACCTTTCTATTCCTGTTACGACCCAGCATGCGAATCGTATTTCAAAGACTGTTAAAGATAAAGATGGTTATTGGTACGGTTATGAAGTGGAGAAACTGGCAATCGCGATTAATAAAGAGCGGTGGAATGAAGAAATAGCGCCGCTCGGTCTTCCATATCCATCAAGGTGGCAAGATTTATTAGATCCGGTATATACGGGTAAGATTGCAATGCCTGATCCAAACGTTTCCGGCACAGCATATACTTTGTTTCAATCACTTATTGATACTTTAGGTGAAAGAGAAGCGAAAGAGTATGTTAAGAATCTTGCAAGGCAAGTTGGTGAAGTAACGGTGAATGGTTATATGCCTGCAGAACTGGTTGCGAGCGGTGAATATATGATAGGCATCAATTTTGCGGGAGATCAGAGAATGCTTCAAAAACAAGGCTTTCCTATTTTAAGTAACGAACCTGAGCAAACAGGGTTGTCCGTTAATGCGATTTCGAAACTAAAGCGTGCGCCGAGTGGTATTATTGCGGATTTATTTATTGATTATTGTTTATCGGAAGAAGCGGGGCATATTTTAGAAAAAGTTTCGTTTGGCGTACCAACGATGTTTGCGAAGAATGAGAAAGAAATAGAAGGACAGCCGGTTAGAAGGGCAAACCAAAAAATATCAAATAGCGGAATAATCGAGATATGGAATAGACAGCGTCTCTCTCAGCAGTGAGAAAAGGAGACGAAAGAATATGTTTAAATGGCTTAAGCCAGCACCTGCAATTGAGAGGTTACCAGCGGATATGATCGCTAAAGTATATACATTACTGCGTATTCGTGTGCTAATGGGAATTTCAGTTGGGTATGCTGCTTATTATTTAGTTCGTAGTAACTTTACGTTATCAAGCACGTATTTAGTGCAAGAATATGGTTTTAGTACAGCTCAAATTGGACTACTAGGTTCAGTAATGGCGATTGTTTATGGATTTAGTAAGTTCTTTATGGGGAATTTATCAGATAAAGCTTTCGCCCAGCGTTTTATCGCAGTCGGATTGTTCTTATCAGGGCTTGTAAATATTTGCTTCGGCTTTGCATCTTCATTTGGGATGATCGTTACATTACTTGTCCTAAATGGTATTGTACAAGGAATGGGAGCACCACCTTGTAGTATCGTTATGACGAAATGGTTCTCGAAGAAAGAACGTGGTACGAAAACAGGTATTTGGAATATTTCACATAACGTTGGTGGAATGCTAGTGCCACCACTTGTTGGAATTGGTGTAGGTATTTTTGGTGAAAATCATTGGCAAGGCGGCGTGTTTATTTTCCCAGCGATTATCGCAATGGTAATTTCAGTTCTTGTTTGGATTAATGCGAAGGATACACCAGAATCTGAAGGTCTTCCTCCAATTGATGAGTATCGTAATGACTATGAAAATCTTGAAAAAGCAGATAATGCTAATAAGATGTCACCAAAAGAAATTTTAATGAAATATGTAGTGACAAATAAGTTCGTTTGGTATTTATGTATTGCAAATGCATTTGTTTACTTAATTCGTTTCGGTGTTATTAACTGGGTTCCGCTTTATTTAACAACAGTTAAAGGTTTTTCAAAAAATGAAGCACATGCTGCATACGCGATTTTTGAAGGTATGGCAATTCCAAGTTCATTAATCGTTGGTCTTTTAAGTGATAAATTATTTAAAGGAAAACGTATGCCATTATGTATTATGAGTATGGCTGGTGTTGTTGTTGGTACGGTTGTATATTGGCAAGCATCTAGCGTACTTGTTGTAAGTATTGCAGTTTCTATTATCGGTTGTTTAATTTACGTACCACAGTTTTTAATCGGTTTAAGTGCGATGGAATTAGTACCGAAATTTGCAGTAGGTACAACAGTTGGTATGTGTGGTCTGTTCGGTTATGTAGGCGGAAGTCTTGTAGCAAACGCAGCAATTGGTGTTATTGTTGATCGTTCTGGCTGGGATGGCTGCTTCATCTTACTATTAGCAGGCGGTATTTTATCAACAGTATTCTTATTTATCGTTCAACGTGGACATGAGAGAAAAGGTTCTAAAGTGGCGTAATAGTTTATTCAGAAAAGCGATCCAATCATTATTTTGGATCGCTTTTTTTTATATAAGGAAACCTTTCCTTAAAACTATCTTAAAAGATAGAATGTCATATTTCTAATCATTGGTATTTTTGTTACAATATAAATGATTGTGTAAAACTTTGTAAAATGAGTGTAACAATGTAAGTGGGGATTCAATTTTCCGAAAGTTTTATACAATTAAATATCTATTAAACTATTAAGGTATAAAAGGAGAGAGAATATGTTACCTAATACGGTTCGTACTCCAAACAAGAAGAAGAAATGGATTATTATCGGAGTTATTGCACTAATTGTTATTGTTGCAGCAGTTAATATTTTTGTTATGCAAGGTAAGAAGAAAGGTACGGCTAATACAGATGCTGTAAGTTTTGAGAAAGTGACAGAGCGTAAGCTTAATAATACGAAGTTAATTTCTGGTCAGGTGAAGCCAGGGAATATTGAAAGTTTTTATGCGGATCCGACTAAAGGAAAAGTGAAAGATATTGCGGTGAAAGAAGGACAAGAGGTAGAAAAGGGAACGAAATTATTCTCTTATGATAATGAAGAAATTAATCTTCAAATGAAGCAAGCTGATCTTGATCAGAAGATGGCTGATATGCGTTACGATCAAGGGAAAAAGAAGATTGATTCATTGAAGAAAGAAATTAAGAAGGTAAAAGATAGTGGGGCTGGGAAAGAAGTAACAGACCCGATGGAAGAGCAAGTAAGCGAATTAGAAATGGCACAAAAAACAACTGACCTTGAGAAAGAAAAAGGAAAGTTACAAAAAGAAGAGTTAAGTAAAAAACAGAATGAACTTACGATTTATAGTAATTTTACTGGTGTTGTACAAAAGTTAGATAAAGATGCAGCGCAAAGTTCATCTCAGGCATTAGGTGGTCAAGGGAAAGCATTTTTACAAGTTGCTTCTAAAGACCCGTTCCAGGTTCAAGGGACTTTAACAGAGCTTCAAAAGTCACAAATTCAAAAAGATCAAACGTTCACTGTAACTGCGAAAGCAAATAATAAGAAGAAGTGGACAGGTAAGATTACGGAAGTAAGTGAATTCCCAACGAGTGCAGAGATGGCTCAAGCTGCTGGTGAGGGAACTCAAAATATGTCTCAATATACATATAAAGCAAGTCTTGATAGCCAAGATGGTTTATCTCCAGGTTATCACGTTTCTCTGCAAGTAAATTTAGAGAATAAGACGATGATTGCTGTTCCAAGTAAGAGCATTGTAGAAAAAGGCGAAGATGCATTTGTTTATATTGAAGAGAAAGGAAAGCTTCGTAAACAAAATGTGAAAAAAGGTTCTACTGATGGAGACTGGACAGAGATTGTTGAAGGCGCAACAGTGGGGCAAAAGGTGGTTAAAAATCCTTCCGACGACGTGTATGACGGAATGGAAGTGAAAGAGAAATGATTACGTTAAATAATATTGCTAAAACATATTATCAAGGAAAATTGGCAGTGCCGATTTTACATGGTATTAGTTTAACAATTCAAAGCGGTGAGTTCGTTTCTATTATGGGACCGTCTGGTTCTGGTAAATCAACGCTTATGAATATTATCGGTTGTTTAGATCGTCCAACAGAAGGTGAATATATGTTGAATGATGTGAATATCTTAACAGCAGACGAGTCAAAACTAGCTTTAATTCGTAATGAATATATCGGTTTTGTGTTCCAGCATTTTAATTTACTGCCGCGTCTTTCCGCAGTGGAAAACGTTGAACTTCCGCTCATCTATGGTGGGGTGAAGAAAGCAGAGCGTCGTCAAAGAGCTCTTGAAGCGCTGGGGAAAGTTGGATTATCAGATAGAGTACACCATTTGCCTAGTGAATTATCGGGTGGACAGAAGCAGCGTGTCGCTATTGCGAGATCGATTGCAAATAATCCAACGTTTATTATGGCCGATGAGCCGACAGGTGCACTTGATACGAAGTCTGGTGCACAAGTTATGGATATTTTCACGAAGCTAAATGCAGAAGGTACGACGATTGTTATGGTTACGCATGAAGAAGAGGTAGCAGCGTATTCTTCCCGTCGCATTGTACTGCGAGATGGGAAAGTTACAGAAGATAGAAGGTGTGCAGTATGAGTTTACTAGATAGTATGAAAATTGCCTTATCGTCTATTTTAGCTCATAAACTACGCTCAGCTTTGACGATGCTAGGGATTATTATCGGTGTAGGCTCTATTATTACCGTCGTTGCGATTGGGCAAGGCGGGGAAGCTGCACTGAAATCCCAATTTGTTGGATCAGGTAATCAAACGGTACCGATTCATTATAGTGCCGATATGAATGATCCTTTTGGTATGGCGATGGTAGAAGCACCGAAGATAACTGAAGAAGATATTTTTGAAATTAAAAAAATTCCAGATATCGCACATGTTGTAACAACAAATTCAAGTATGGAACCAATTGATATTGAAGATAAAATAGAAATGGTGAGTATTACTGGATTAGACAGTGAGTATTTTTCAGTAAATAAAGTAAAGTTGTTAAAGGGACGTTCTTTACAAGAATCAGATGTGGATCAAGGTAATAATGTTGTCATGATTAGTAAACAAATGGAAGATAAGGTGTTTAAGGATGCTAATCCAGTCGGTAAAATTATTGAAATGAAGGGGCAACCGATGCAAATTATCGGTGTCTACAAATCAGATAACGAATTTATGGGAATGGGACCATCAGAAGCACTAGTTCCAATTTCATTATGGCCGACACTGTATGGAAAAGATGAAATTCAAAATATTTCTGTTCAAGCAAAAAATGTAGATAATTTAGAAAAAGCAGGTAAAAAAGCTGCAGATGTCTTAAATAGTCGTAAACCGAGTGATGCAACTGGTAAATACGAGGTTATGAATTTAAAAGAACTTCAAGAAGGTATTTCAAAAATGACTAATATTATGACGATGATCATCGGCGGTATCGCTGGTATTTCATTAGTCGTTGGTGGTATCGGTGTAATGAACATCATGCTCGTATCTGTAACAGAGCGTACACGTGAAATTGGGGTGCGTAAGGCACTTGGAGCAACACGTAGTAAAATTTTATTACAGTTTTTAATTGAAGCAGTTATGTTAACACTTCTAGGTGGTTTAATCGGAATTGGTCTTGGATATGGCGGGGCATATATTGTTTCCACATTTGCGAAATGGCCACCACTCGTTTCTTGGGAAGTTGTCGTTGGCGGCGTACTATTCTCTATGACACTTGGTATTATTTTCGGATTAATTCCAGCAAACAAAGCTGCGAAATTAGATCCAATTGAAGCACTTCGTTATGAGTAAATTATTAGTGTAGTAGAGAAGGGGTTCTCTACTACACATTGCCGTTCTAGTGGGCGGTTCGTAGCCTCAAAATGAGGATGTGAACCGCCCGTTAGAACGGGTTATATAAATAGAAGGAGGCGTTATAATGGAAGCGAATTTGAATACGCAAAAGGTTGAAGGAGAGAAGCCATCATTATTTGGAATGATTACTTCTCCTGGTTTACAGTTTGAGAGAATGAAGACGAGTAATGCGGTATGGGGTGCATTTTGGATACTTGTTTTATTAGGTGGACTTGTTGCAGGCCTTGCTGCTTATGTGTACTCCCTAACCCCTGAGGCGATTAAGATGAATAAGGATTTGGGTGTTAGCGTTACACCTATAATTTCGTTTGGTACGGGTGCAGTATTTGGTGCTATTGGTATGGCGATTAGTTTCTTTATTAGTGCAGTAGTGTATAAAATATTTATGATGTTAATGAGCAATGATACTTCTTATAAGAAATTATTAACAATCAGTGTGTACTCAAGCATTATTTCATTACTTGGTTTATTAATAAACACAGTTTTAGCACTTGTTTTAGGCGGATCAGGACAAGAAATGTATACTGGTTTAGGACCGATTTTCGCTTCAAGTGGTGGTGTTGCAAAAGGTATTGCAAATAATATTGAAGTGTTCACAATTTGGGGATTTGTTATTACATGGTTAGGTCTTCAAATTACGGCTGGTTTAAGTAAAAAGAAAGCAACAATTCTTATGGTTGTCTTCTTTATCTTAACTATTGGATTTGGTGCGGTAAAAGGTATGTTCCAATAATAAAATAAAAAAGGTGACTCTTTCTAGAGTCACCTTTTTTATTTTTACCCCTATTGCAAATACCCCAAGTAGAATTTCAAATACTGCCTAGTGTAATTTCAAATTCCGGCAGTAGTATTTGAAATTACCCACAATGAAATTTCCGTTCTCATTTTATATTGTAGAGGTACCGCGGAATACTAAAGAGGTATACCTTTTAGAAACGGGCACTGTGTGAAGCCAGCGACTTTTGCAGATACGGTTGTTTTGTATGAAGGTATGATTGTAAATCAAATAAAGAGGTTAAATATTTACCAAGATTATGAAGAGTATTATCAATGTGGTTTAATTGGTCTTTGGCATGCCTATGAAAGGTATGAGGAGGAGAAAGGGAGTTTTCCTGCTTATGCGGTTGTAACGGTACGTGGTTATATATTGGAGAGGTTGAAGAAAGAATGCGTAGTGCAAGAGAGGTATGTATGCACCGATGAGTATGAGGAACGATTTGAGTATGAAGATGCAGGAATGAGAGCGAAGGACTTTATGAGTGTGTTAGATGATAGAGAGAAGCACATCATTTCAGAGCGGTTCTTTGTAGGGAAAAATATGGGGGAGATAGCCGATGAAATGGGGATGACGTACTATCAAGTGAGATGGGTGTATCGACAAGCGCTTGAGAAAATGCGAGATAGTGTAAGGGGATAAGAATAATAAGTAGAATGGAAGGCAAGGAAATATTGCGTTCCATTCTATTTATTTTAAGGCAGTAAATGTGGCAAGAGTTTTTTTGAGTGTAGTGAATCTTTCATGTTCATTCGGGATAATACATGTCCAGCTTTCAAAAATTGTTGCTGTAACTTATGAGAACCTATTTGTATTGTTATGGTAGTTCCGTTAAAAAAATGAATGTTAGCTTTGTTAGTTTTTTTGGAAAACTCTATCTCATCTATATGGTTATAGAACAACCAAATGCAGCTTGGAGAAGAAGGAGATTCTGTTGGGAAAACGCAAATATATTCTTTGTGATTAATTGGAATTGGAACATTTTGTTTGAGCTTAAAGTTTATTTGGACTGCATGACGTCTACCTTGATAAGTAGAATGAACATGTGTTAGACAAGATTTCTTTATGAGTTGGATAGCTGTTTGGCAAGAGTACAGAGGGTTTCCGCTACTGTCGATAATTTTTGTCCGGTAATAAGGGTGTTTGCAAGGTTCGAGCATCATTGTAGAACTAGAAATAAAAATATCATTCTCATTATCCATGATTCTAAAATCCTCCCTTATAAAAATTATTATTCCGAATATAATTATATACGAATTATGTAAAATTATTATTAATCTTTTGTTTCGTATTGTAAATTTTTACGGTTCGTTTACAATCAATAGATGATAGTCTTTCTAATTTGCATCGCTTGTACATATATATGAAAATAGAAAAGAGTAGGCGGTGATATAGCATGAAGAAAAAGTATATTATTATGGCTCTAGCTGTTGTTCTCTTAGTTTATTTAGCAAACAGTAATCCGGGTAAGGGAGAATATACGGATTGGGCAGCAAAACAATTTATGAAGCGTAATGATGTGAGTAAGAAGCTAGAAGAGGTTGAGAAAGAAAACAAAGAGGGTATACTTGGCGACTTAGCATCGGCGGGAAAGAAATTAGCAAATAAGTATGTTGAACCACAAGTTGGATTATTAATTGAGCATTATACAAAGCGAAATGATTATATTTTCTTCTCAACATATACGACAGAGTTTGATTTAGGCGGAGAGAATTATAAGTATGTTTGTGTTGGTTTTTCAAACATCTTTATTCCAATTGAAATGCCGAAGAAAAAAGACGAATCTGCAAAATAATGCAGATTCGTCTTTTTGATTTACGGAGTGATTTGAACTTCAGATACGTTTTTTTCTATGAGGCGAGCCCCTTTTTTACGAGTATTTTCACTAATGGACGAAAATACAGATGAAGAAAGAATGGTATCCATTACTTGATTTACGACTAGTTCATTTACTGGTGTGATGGGATTTTCGATAGAAAAGGCAACTGTTTTTCCATCTTCTTTCACGAAAATTAACTCTAGTACTTGCATGTTTTATTCCCTCCTTTTTAATTATAGATTAGAAAGATCTGACGTGCTTACAAGTTGTACAGCGTGAAGTGATGATTGTTGTAGTGAAGCAAGAGCACGTGCTACTTCATGTACTTTTCCTAAATCTGCATTTGTTTTCACACGTTTGAATTGTTTGTTCTTAAAAACTGTTTTACCGTTTTTGTCTAATCCTCCGTTTAATACAAGGCGTAAAGTTAAATCCATTACGATTGTTTCAACTGCCATGTTTATCACCCCCTTTCACTTTATAAATAGGGTGTAAATGTCATGTTTTGGCGTGAAATTTTTTCTTTTTTTTGGTACTCTTAAAAGACTAAGAGAGGGGTTTTCGGGAGAATGAATCGTAAATGGTTATTTTGGATTCCTGTATTACTATGGATGGGGATTATTTTCTATTCTTCAGCACAGCCATATAAAAAACAGGATATGCGCTCGGATATTGAGCAATATATAAATGTTGAGTTTGTGAAAGAGCATTTTTCATGGGTATCTATCGATTATGGGGGAGGTACACCTGTTAGTATCGCAAATAAAGGTGTAGGTGGATTTGTTGAGTTTTTCCTTCGTAAAGGTGCTCATTTTATGGTGTTCTTTATGCTCGGTTCATTGACGTATTATGCTTTTTATCGATCGGGTTATTCGAGAAAAAGGTGCTTTGCATACGCCTTCCTTTTCGTTGCGGGGTATGCAACATTTGATGAAATTCATCAATGGTTTACAGGAGACCGTACACCGATGTGGCAAGATTCATTGCTTGATACGTGCGGCGGGTTAACAGGAATTATAATAAGCAATTGGTTTTGGCATAGAAAAAGGAGCTAATCTCAGTTAGAGATTTGCTCCTTTTTCATTTATCCCGCTATTTGTGGGAATAGAAACATCCATCTTATCCCGCATTAACTGCCCGTAAAAGCCTTCACTTTATACGCCAAGTAATTCTTTTAGTTCGTCGGTTGATAGTTCGGTCATCCAACTATCGCTTGTAATGACAGCGTTGTTTAATGATTGTTTTCGTTCTAACATTTCATCAATCTTCTCTTCAAGTGTTCCCGTTGTAATAAGCTTATGAACGTGAACGAAGCGTTTTTGACCGATGCGATAAGCACGGTCTGTTGCTTGGTTTTCTACAGCTGGGTTCCACCAACGGTCATAGTGAATGACATGGTTGGCAGCGGTTAAGTTTAATCCTGTTCCGCCGGCCTTTAACGATAAGATGAAGATGTCATACGTTCCGTTTTGGAACTGCTCAATCATCTTGTCACGCTCTTTCTTCGGTACGCTCCCGTTTAAGAAGAGGACGCGCTGACCGAATGTTTCTTCTAACATACTTTTTAGCATGTTCCCCATGCCAATGTACTGAGTGAAGATTAAGCAACTTTCATTTTGGTCTTTTATATTTTCGATGAGCTCCATTACCGTTTTTGTTTTCATAGAGCGCTCGACGATATTTTGTGGTTCTTCTTCTTTCAAATAAAGGGCTGGGTGATTACAAATTTGTTTTAGCTTGTTCAGCATAAGTAATATAAATCCGCGTCTTTCAATTCCGCTTAATCCTTCTACATTTTGTAATGTGTCTTGAACAAGTTGTTCATATAAGGAAGCTTGTTCGCCAGTTAGTGGACAATAAGCTTTCTGTTCTTGTTTATCTGGTAAGTTTAATGCGACCGTTTGATCTTTCTTCGTACGACGCAGTAAAAACGGCGAGATAAACCGCTGAACTTGCTGGATTTTTCCTTCATCGCGGTCCTTTTCAATCGGTGTGACGAAGCGGCGCTGGAATTGTCCTAAGCTTCCGAGATACCCGTGATTGATAAAGTCGAAAATAGACCAAAGCTCAGCAAGTCGGTTTTCCATCGGTGTACCGGTTAAAGCAATTTTGTGATTTGCTTGTAGGTTTCTTACTGCTTTCGACTGTTTCGTATGTGGGTTTTTTATATTTTGTGCTTCGTCTAAAATAACAGCGTCCCAGCATAACGTACTAAGTTCTTCTTCATCAAGCTGAGCTAATGCATAAGAAGTTAATATAACATCTGCTGATTGAAGAAAATCTTTAAATGACTCATCCTTAGATCGGTTACTTCCATAGTGTAACTGAACACGTAAGCTTGGTGCGAAACGCTCAAATTCTTTTTGCCAATTTCCAAGGACTGATGTTGGTGCCACAATTAATGCAGGACCTGTTTGGAGATTGTTTTCTTTAGCGTATAGTAAGTAAGTTATCGTTTGAATACTTTTTCCGAGTCCCATATCATCGGCTAATAATGCTCCAAATCCAAGCTTTCGTAAGTATAGCAACCACTCAACACCGTGTTGTTGATACGGGCGGAGTGTTGCTTGTAGCGAAGATGGTACATCTACGTTTGGAATATCTCCAATGTGCAGAAGTTTTTGGAAAAGCTCTTCGTAATATCCATCTAGTTCGATTTCAATATCGGTAAACGGACTATCGTCTTCTACAATTTCTGTTTCTGCCGTATTAGATAAATGTTGCTGCAACACATCTTTCATTTCAAGTCCATATTTATCGGCACGGTGCATTAGTTTTTTTACTTCTTCAATAAAGGCAGGATCAAGTCTCATCCATTGACCATTTAAATTGAAAAGACGTTTGTTTTGTTCAACGAGTTCGAAAAATTCGCTTTCTGATAAATCAATTCCGTCCGTTGAAATGCGCCAGTCGAAATTAACGAGCGTATTCATGCCGAAGAAAGACTGTGTTTGTGCTGTACTTTGCTTCAGCTGTACACGCAACCTCGGTTTTGTTGCTTTTAAATTTTGCCACCATGATGGTAGTAAAATTGTAATACCTGCTGCCAGTAATTCATTACTTGCTTCGGTTAAGAAGTTCCAAGCTTCCGTTTCAAAGAGTTCTTCTCGGAACTTGTCGTCCTCTTTTAGCCACGGTACGAGCTTACTGAATCCTTCTTGTGTTTCAAGGATACGTTCTTCGTAATCGTGCCATCGTTTTGGTAAGGAATCGATACTTTCATATACATATATGCGATGTGCACCACGTTTTGGTGTAACGATTGTTTCAAGCTTCCACATTTCAAGTTCTTCTTGCGGTTCTTGTAGTCTTAAGCCGACTGTAAATGGAAGATCATCTTCAATGTAACCAATTTTTCGAAGCCAATCCTCTTCATGTAGTGCTGCTTCCAATTGCCTTTTCGTAAAGTCGTAATGTTCGTATAGTCTCTTTGCATCTTCCCATCCGTCATTTGAGCGAGCATCTTGCAAAATACTTTCGTTCACAGCGGCAGAGAAAAGAGATGCTAACATGTCATCTTCAATTGAGGTATTCTGAACTTTCCAAGATGGCTGCTGAGACCAATGCTTCATGTCAGGTGCGAAGCTGCCGCTGACGAAAGCGTCCCATAATTCACTTGCGTCCTTTGTAAGTGCCGTAATAGGACCGTTCATTTGCATATTTGCAAATGAATTCATCGGTTTATTTGCGATGTATTCAAATGCCTGTGCATTCGTTAACATAACGCCTTGTTTTCCCTCATACGTTGCTTCTTTTAAAAACGTTCCGTAGAAAGAAGTAGAGTGCCATGCGAATGCATTTTTTTTCCAAGTTGCTACGGATAAGAGCGTACCGCTATCATCTTCTCCCCAAAGGAACCAACCTTGACTAACGTGCTGGAGCCTAATTGTTACTTCAGTTTGTATGATCATCGATTAATTTTCCTCTCCGTAATTCCTCTTGTAGTGCACGCAGACGTGAATGTAAGTTAGCGATATGAATAATGAAAGCATCCCATTCATCAGTTCGTTTCAGTCGTTTATAAAGCATACGTAATTTCTTTAAGTAACGAACGGCACGTTTATATGATTTGCGATTTCGCTCTTCAATTGCTTCCATTGCGGCATGGTGATAAAGAGGAAGTGCTGCTTCGGGCGCTTCTTTTTCAATATCTTTCAATGGTTCTTTCAAAAGTTCGATTACTTCGAATCCATATAAGAGCTGAAGTTCCGTCCATGCATGGTATTGTTTCTTCGCAAGTACATATTGTTCATAATTTGTGAAACTATACGGTAATAGTTCTTGTAAAATCATTTCTAATCCCGCTTGTTCATTCGTATGTGTTGCATATGTCTCATACATCATCACAAATAATCGAACGATATCTTGTATGAAGACGGTATTTTCTTGTTCCGTTATCGTTTCTTTTACTTGTTTATAAGTAAAGGAAAGCCAATCTTTCCCGCGGTCCCACTCCATCGCACTTAATAACTCTTCTAACCAATAGAAGTAAAGGCTCACAACAGAAGAAGGCTGTTTTTCCAGTAATTCCATTGCCGATACATCTTCACCGTTTAAAAAGAGCAGGTGAGAAGATGCTAATGCTTTGGAAAGTGGATTGATTTTAGTATCGATTCGTTTTTTTTCTTCTTGTAGCTGCTCCTCTGTTCTTAACAGTTCACCCCATACGTGACGATAAATGAAGAATCGCTCTTGTGTATAGGCATCGGTAGAGAAGAATGATTCATGTATGAGCCGCGCTGTTTCTTCTAAAATCGGTTTGGATTCTTCTGGAATCGCCTCTGTTTTTAGGTCCCTAACGGTAGATTCAACTTTATCAACGAATAGGCGAACGACGTTAACTGGTTGGTGATAAGAATATAGTTTGTTTGCTTCAAATTCTTGAATTTCTTCTAATAATTTTTGAAAGCAATAAAGTGCCGCGTGCAACTTAAATAATTCATGAATAGCAACGATGCGCGGAGCTTTCCGTTCTAATTTTGTATAGAAGTCTGTAAAAAGACTCATAAGAAAATACATTTGTTTATAAGTGAGCCGCGCTTGTTCTTTTTTAAATGATTCATATTCATTTTCAAAGTATGTTTGCCAACTTTTATAATCCATTTCTTCAAAAGCTGATGATTGCAATACTTGTCGTGCAGTTCGAATAGGAGGAAGAGAAGGTTTTGTATTATTTTTGAATAAAGTTAATACATCTCCTACTTGCCCAAAACTAGAAGCTGCAGATAGTAACACAGCAAGCATATGCTGACATTGCGTTGGCGCGAAGCAATCGCAATAGCTTTCAGTGACATTACGAATCGGAATGTGAACACTATATACACTGCCTTCAGCATTTACAGTTCCGGATAGCGTATAGCCATCAAAGTCAACGTTATAGACAACACCACTACGATATAGTTGCCGAGCTGTAGCGACATGCTCTTGATCAGCAACTTGCTGTGGATCAAGCCCTTGAACGAACTCATTCGCAATCATCATAATTTCATCTTTCGTAATTGAGTCTTGCAGCATAATATTCCTCCGTACACAGATTTCTTTCCTTTACCATTATAAACAAAAAATGCTCAAAACAGAAAAAATGAAATTCTAATTACACAATTAGAAAATCATGGTAATATATATAATGTTAATTTTGTATATTACTATGTAATTAAAAGGAGAGAATTTGTTTGTCAGATTTACAATCGAAGTTTGGTAATGGCATGAATAAGTTGCAAGAGGGAATTGAGCAAGGCAAGATGAAGTTGCAAGTAGCACAGGAAATGGCGCAATTAAAGAAGATTACACAAGAGAAGTTACAAGAAAAAACTGAAATTTTACTTGAACTTGGTCAAACGGTATATATGCAACTTCGTGATGATGAAGTTCGAGTAGATTTGTTGAAAGCTATTGTAGCACCAGTGCAAGAGCTTGATGTTGCTATTTATAACACGCGCAGACAAATTTCTAATTTACAGAGACAAGAACAAAAAGGACAGTGTAGTTGCGGTGGTCCATTATCATTAAATGATAAATTTTGCGGGCAGTGCGGTAAAGAAAATGAGTTACTCCTTCAATCAAAAAATATTGAAAAAGAAGCATGTTCTTCATGTGGTGAACAAATTGCAACGGAAGCTACATTCTGTCCAGCATGTGGTATGAAGCAAAATAAGGAGTGAGGAACATGTATTGTAAAATTTGCGGTTTAGAACAGCCTGAGGCAGTAAACTATTGTACACATGACGGCTCAAGTACGGATAGTATAGATAGCCATGTTATGTTAGTCCCGCAATCTTCGAAGTATTGCCGAACATGTGGACAGGAAAGTAAAGAATATGCTACATATTGTGAGAAATGCGGTGATTCTTTATTAGGATTCGCCCAAAAAGAATCGAACATGAAATTACCAAATGCAGGAGCGCAATTACATGTAAATGCATCAGGAAGTATGCTAAAAAAAGGATTATTCGGTGGTGCTTTTGCAATTGTATGTATGTTCATTGCAGGCTTCATTGGCAGTTTAATAATAGATTCTGCTATAAATGATGTAGTGGAGACAGCGGTTAGAAATACGGATGGTATGTTGAATATGAATACCATTAATCAATCATTTATTGGTATAGCACCATTAATTTTAATGTGTCATTTAATAGGTATTGAAATTAGCGGGAGCGGGGCATACACGATGTCATTCCTTCTTCATATCCCATTATTCATCTTGGTAACTATTCCGGCACTTATATTAGGTGGAAGTGGATTTTTTGTTGAAAGAAAAAAACCTTCAATTAGTTGGCGAGAGAAGTTCATGACATCATGTGTAATTGGCATGATATACGGTATTTTCTTATGTATTGTAAGCTTTATGGCAAGTTCTTCTACATCTATTTCTTATTTCTATCAAACGATGACTATTGATGTTGTATATTCTCATGTTGTTAGTTTATTGTTTGGTATTATATTTGGCCTATTATTCAGCTTTATTGGTATGAGTATTGAAGCAGGACCACATCGTATGCTTTCTTCTACTAGTCAGTTTGTCCCGTATGTAACGTCTATTTATTATAGTATAGTGACTGTTTTGAAAGGACTACTTATTACATTTGGTATTATACTTATTACGATTTTATTTAGTAGTTCAAAATCAATGGGTCCAATTGATTTTCCAGAGAAGGCGTATAAAGTATTACTTTCTTTAGAAGCAACACCTTTCATGTGGAATATGGCCCACCTTTCTTCAACTGAAATTGAGTGGGGGAATATGGAGAGAGAAATGCATAGATATTCAGTCGAAAAAGGGCCGCTGCATGTATCGTATATGTCAGGCATATCAATACAGGGTACGTCTTTAAAAGACCTGGAAATCGCTAATGGTGCTAGTGCTGATCGTATAAAAGATATTGATGATTTTAATTCATATTTACATTGGTGGGGATTATTAATTCTTCTACCATGTATTCTACTAGTTAGGGCTGGAATGAAATTGGCTCAATATCGTATGCGAAATATGTACGTAACTATAGCAGTGTTTAGCGCTGTTTATACAGTGATGATGCTTTGTGTAAATGGATTAGCAAAAATTCATATTACAGCCTCGGGAAGTAAGGTAATTATGAAGGAGTTCGCTGGAATTTCTGGACCGATATTATCTATTCAAAGTAACACGCTATATTTAATAGTAGGTAGTTTTCTTATTTCTTACGTATTAACATTCGCGGGTATGAAATTAGTAAAAAAATAAGGGGGAGAAATACTTGAAGTTTTGTGGAACATGCAATAAACAAGTTGCGGATCATTTGAACTTTTGTCCTGATTGCGGAAGTAAAGTAGAAGAAATTGCTGATCAAACAGCTTCTTCTCACTCAGAAATGCGGAGAGAAACAAAGTCAGTGAAAAGTAAGAAGAACATGTTTTTACTTATAGGTTTTGTCATTGTTTTTGCTATTTTGTTTGGCGCATATAAATTCGGTGCTAGCAAGTTTTCGAAGGAAAAGCAAGTAAATGCAATGATTGAAGCATTCCAAAATAAAGATGTGAATGCAATCGATGAGATTTTGAAAGTAGACGATCCAACCTTAAAGGTTAAGACAGAAGATATTAAGGCGTATATCCGTTATTTAAAAGAGAATCCTTCTTATAATAAAGAACTGTTATCATATTTGCAAAGAGAGACAGTAGATCAAAAGTTAGCAAGTGATAAAGCATCTTTTAAAGATGGGAAAATTATAGAAGACGGGAAAGAATGGTTCTTGTATCCGAAGTATAAGTTCAGCATGAAGTCGTATTACATGAATGTTAGCACAACTGCAAAGAATGCTGAAATATATGTGAATGATAAAAAAGAAACAGAGCTTTCTAGTGACAAAACTTCGAAAGAATTAGGTCCATACTTCCCGGGTGCTTATGTTGTAAAGGCAAAGGCGAAGACGGAACTTGCTGAATTAGAGACAGAAAAAGAAGTGGATTTAGCAGATGAAAAGAATGGGACAGTAGAAGTGAATTTATCACTTGAAGGAAATTATGTAACCATTTCGTCTGATGAAAACGATGCAACGGTATTTGTTAATGGCAAGAAACGCGGAAAGTTAAATTACGGAAGTTATAAACTTGGTCCTGTACCGACGGATGAAACGGTAGAAGTACATTTGGAGAAAAACGCTGAATTTGGTGTGATGAAATCTGAAAGTATTAAAGTTGGAGATCAAAGTACATATTACTTAAAGTTCCCAAAAGAAGCTTCTAGTTCAGCGGTTGGAGATTTTGTACAAAATCATATTTATAATAACGTACGTGCAATTGCATTAAACGATTTTAGTTTAATTGAAAATGATTATGATAAGAGCGGGAAATCGTATAAGGAAGACCGTGATTACTTACAATATCTACACAAAAAAGGAATTACAGAAGATTTATTGACAATGAATATTCGCAATGTAGAACGTCAAAGTGCGACGAAATATAAAGTAACGACATATGAAGAATATCATATTCGTTACGGTGACGGCTCTGTAAAATTCAAGAGCTTTAATAATGACCATATCGTTACTGTTAACGGAAATGGAAAGATATTGTACCATTCTCTTGGAGCGAATAATACGCTGAAATCAGAGGAAGTATCTGGTCCGACTCATTAATATAAGAAAGAGGCTGTTCAATTTTGAACAGCCTCTTTCTTTAGGGAGCTTGCCGTTATTGTCAATCTTTGACGGTAAATCGATATTCCATGTTGAACCGTTGATATAATTTTCTCTACTCGTGTTCATGAAGGGAAAGTAAAAAGGATATCACCTAGTTGGGAAATTCTACTAGGTGATATCCTTTTTTGCAATTAGAAGCGGGCTTCCTTTAATATCGCTTGTACATATGGATCATTTAATATTTGCTTTATGAGCGGTAGCATTTCTTGCTCGAATGGAATATCAATAGGGAATGGTTTTTGAGAGCCTGGTTTTATTCCGTATTGTACGAGTTTGTAATGTGTATTTTCTTCAGACTTGAGCACAATTAATTTATAGCGATTGTCATCGTTTGTTAGTGAGAAGTCAATTGCGATTGCATCATATGTTACATCATCTTTATATATGTACGGCTTTGGTGTACCGACCCAGTCTACCTTAGCTTGTAAATTCATGGACGTCACCTCCTTATATGTATTATATAAAAAATAAAAGCCAGCTCTCAATAAAGAGAACCGGCTGTAATTTAGCAGTCATTGGTTATTTTAAAATTTTCACTTTAACAGTTTTGCGTCCCCATTTTTGAGCAGCGCTATCTGATCCAAGTAGGATGTCGATACGGTTACCTTTAATTGCACCGCCAGTATCTCCAGCGATAGCTTCTCCGTAACCTTCTACCCATACTTTAGATCCTAATGGGATTACTTTCGGGTCAACAGCGATCATTTTCATGTTTGGGTTCGCTGTTAAGTCATGACCCATTGCAGTTAATACACGGCCGCCGTATGTGCCACCGTTTTCACTTGGGTGAGCTGTATATGCCGTAGCTACAACTGTTAACTCACGACCACCAGAAGGTGTGCTAGTCTCAGCAGCTTTCACAGCAGGCTTAGCAGCTGGTTTTGCTTGTGCTGCAGGTGCTTGAGCTTTAGCTGGTGCTACAGTTTTAGCAGGAGCAGGTTGTTCTTGTTTCTCGATAACAGGTGCTGTACCTGTTAAGAAAGGAACGTGAACATAAGCTGTTTTCCCGTTATATTCAAATTGTAACCACTCATTTTGTACTTGGTTCGTTGTTTCGATCATATCGTCTTTCTTAAGCGTTCCAAGAATTTCTGAGTTTGTGTTCGCTTCAGCACGTACATTTAATACGTTAGCTGTTACATAGTAAGAGTTCTTTGTAAACTCTGCACTTACGAATGCGTCTTTACCATCTAATTTGATTTGTGACCATCCGTTTTCTGTATTTAGAACATCTAATTTATGACCATTCTGTAATTTACCGACAACTTTTGATTCAGTAGTAGGGTTTTCTCGTACGTTTAGTACGTCTGTTTTTACAACAGTTTCTGCATTAGCAGATGCGGTGAAAATCCCAAGACCAAAAACTGCTGCTGTTGCTATTCCAATTAATTTTTTCATGATAGCCTCCATTGCGTTTGTTTTCGTGTCCTCATTATAGCAACAGATTTTTTCGGATTTTGGGAAAACACACAATTACAAACCATTCGTAATAAGTCGTTAACACTTTGTAATATAGCTAGAATGAGAGGAAAGCGTTTTTCATTCCATATAATTAGTAGGTTTCTAGTTATATTCAAAATATTTAATACAACATATTTTTTTCGGTGTAAATAAAAATATTACAGGGGTATTACATAATGATTACTATACAGTTACATTCCTTGAGTATTTTACCGTTTTATGGGTAATATAGTTATATAAACATAAACATCTCGTTTGTGAAGTTATAAACACGCGCTATATACTAGCAAAAAACCGCATAATTGTTACAAGAAGAAAGGGTTGTAAAGAATAAATCTGCCCTTTTTTAAAACTGTAACACATCCTTTTTTGGGAAAATCTCTTCCCATCCGCATTTTTCTCACACAATTTGACAGTAGTATTCCAATCTTGTAGCTCTTGCAGAGTGGAAAGGTTGTACGGAAGGTAAGGCTGTCCATAAGAACTCTAATTGGTGAAGGCAAACTTGAGAGAGCCGAAAGAAAATCACCACAAAAAACTATGGTTTTCTATCCGATTTAACATATCGGAATTTATGATTTTCACAAGAAATGAAACATACGAAGGGGGATTTGATGAGGAAACTGACGAAAACATTTATTGTCTCATTAACATTATGTATTGCATTTACACTTTGGGGGATTATTCCCGAATCTATTATTGGAAAAGGTAGCTTAGGAAATGTAACGACTGTAATTCAAGCTGCGTTAGTTAGTAAGTTTGGATGGTTCTATATTATTTCCGTTTCTATTTTCTTAGGAATTGCTATTTTCTTAATTGTTTCTAAGTACGGTTCGATTCGTTTAGGTAAAGATGATGATGAACCTGATTATAGTTATATGACATGGTTTGCTATGTTATTTAGTGCCGGTATGGGAATCGGTTTGGTTTTCTGGGGTGTCGCAGAACCGATGAACCATTTATACACACCTCCGTTTGGAGAGAGTGCGACTGAAGAGAGTGCACGCCTTGCACTTCGTTTCTCATTTTTCCATTGGGGATTACATCCGTGGGGATTATATGCACTTGTAGCATTATGTATTGCGTATTTTACATTTAGAAAAGGAAGAGCAAGTACAATTAGTGCGGCGGTCGGTCCGCTATTTAAAGGCGGTGAACATGGCCGTATTGCCCATATGTTTGATGTTCTAGCTGTATTTGCGACAGTATTTGGTGTGGCGACATCATTAGGACTTGGGGCAAAGCAAATTGCGGGTGGTGTTAGTTATTTAACATCTATTCCAAACTCATTACCGACACAGCTAGTAATCATCGGAATTGTAACTGTTCTTTATATGCTATCTGCGCAAACGGGACTCGATAAAGGAATTAAATATTTAAGTAATGCGAATATTATTTTAGCGTTTGCACTTATGATAATTGTATTATTTGCAGGTCCAACAAACTTTATTATGAATTATTTCACTTCAACAATCGGTTCATACATTCAAGAATTGCCAAGTATGAGTTTCCGTTTAAGTCCATTAAATGAAGGCGGAAATCAATGGATTCAGTCATGGACAATTTTCTACTGGGCATGGTGGATTGCATGGTCACCATTCGTAGGTACGTTTATTGCTCGTGTGTCACGCGGGCGTACAATTCGTGAATTTGTTGTTGGTGTGTTACTCGTACCAACAGTAATTGGTGCGCTTTGGTTCTCTGTTTTCGGAGGAACAGGTATTCACATGGAGCTATTTGATGGTGCAAATATATATGGACAAATTAAAGAAATGGGCACAGAAGTAGGATTGTTTGCTATGTTAGACCAAATGGGTAGTATAGGACCGGCTTTATGTGTGTTAGCTATTTTACTTATTTCAACATTCTTTATTACATCGGCAGACTCTGCTACGTTTGTTCTAGCGATGTTAACGACACATGGTAGCTTAAACCCACCAAATCGTATTAAAATGGTTTGGGGTATTGTTCTAGCGGCGTTAGCTTCGATCTTATTGTATGTCGGAGGATTAGAGGCGCTGCAAACTGCGTCGATTATTGCGGCCTTCCCGTTCGTATTTGTTATTTTCTTTATGATTGCAGCACTATTTAAAGAGTTGCAAAAAGAAGGACGTATGAAACAACATTAATAATAGAAGAAAAAAATTCTGTATATATAAATAGTATTAGGACTGTCGAATGTCGGCAGTCCTTTTTCACTGTTCTATACTATTGTAGGAAAAGCATTACTTTGTTACGGAATACTATAGATATCGGTAATTTAAAAAGAAAAATCGATATAGTTCGACAATATCTGATATTTTACACGTTATATTCATATTTTTGACAAAAATATGTCGGAAATGTGTTGTCACTTTTATGTATATGTGCTATATTATTTCCTGTAAGCGATTTCAAATAGTTTTAAAGCGCATTCAAGGGGGACAACTAGAATAATGAAACGTTACGAAAGAAAGTGGAAGCATATTTGTTTGAAACGTGTGGCACATCGAAATGTCCAAGAAAGCACGGAACCAAAGACTGAAACTCGTAAAGAGCATAAAGAGAAGCAATTGGTTCTACAAAAATAGCAATCACTTTTTCGTATATAAATGAAGGTCGATCGTTCGTTGGGGGATGGACGTGAAATAACTTTCAGCTAAGGGGTATTGTCTGATATATAGTATTACGGTAAAAAATAAGCACAGAGCATACGGCGCTCTGTGCTTATTTTTTAATGAAATCTATTTTTCTTTTTTAAATCTTACTGTTTTATCCCAACCAATTACTTGTTTCTTGCTCTTTGCACGTAAGTAAAGAATGAGACTGCGAATAAACAAATACGTAAAGAGCTGTGCGTACGTAAAGTACATAATGACGCTTATGAAAATATTGGTCGGTGTAAAGGTTCGTTCGACGCTCTGAGCACTAAATAATTGAGAAACATATGTAATATATGCGACATACCACATAAATAGTAATGGAATGCTATATTGAATTTGGAATATGCCGAGCAGTCCAATTATAAACCAAACGTTTGAAATGATTAGGAATAGCCAAAATACGACATACACTAAAACTTGTTGTAAGGAATGGACGAGAAGTTTCCCTTTAAAAAAGCTTAATGAAGAAAACATTTTTTCTAAAATGTATAAGTTTCCTTGAAGCCAACGTGTCCGCTGTTTTATAAGAATTTTTAAATGTTCAGGTTCTTGTTCCCATGTAATCGATTCCGGGACGATTGGTAAGAGATAGCCCTTTTGGGTAATTCTTAATGTTAATTCAGCATCCTCTGCAATTGCATAAGGATCATAGCCGCCAAGTTCTTCTAATGCGGAACGACGAAGAAGCATGTTTGTTCCGGTTAGTGAACCTGTTTGGAATAATAGCCAGCGTCCAGATTGCATAAGGAGCTGGAAAATCTGAAATTCTAATGAAATCATTCGTGTAAGCCAGTTTCTTTTCTCATTTACTGTACGAACGTGTCCAACTGCTCCAACGGCATCCTTTGTTGTTTCAGCATGTTCTACGAGCATTCGCAGTGCATGTGGTTCAGGTTGATTATCTGCATCGTAAACACAGAAATATTCACCATCCGAAATGCTAAGGCCGTAGTTTAATACACGCGATTTTCCTTTGGGTTCGCCAGGTGGTACACGAATGTGATGAATATGAGCATAAGCTTTGTCGAAATCATCGCCAATTTCAGGTGTTTCATCTTGAGAGTTATCGTTTAATAAATAAACGTTTAGTTTGCCTGGGTATTCAATCTTTGCCATTGCTTCTAATGTATCTTTAATAACGACGCCTTCATTATGGGCAGGTATTAAAATATCTACACTTGGATAATGTTCTAGCGTACGATCTTTTCGTTTACTATTTCGATGAATTAAGCCCGCAATTGTTAAGAAAGAGTAATAAACGAGTAAAGCAGAGAATAGAAAGGCGGTAAAAATCAATACATATTTAATTGAAAATGTGATGCTGATCCAGAAAACAAGTACACAAAACAAAATAAATAAAAGAAGCATAACGAGTGTCATCATAATGTGATATGTCCCTTTGCATTGATTTGTTCTCGTTTTATTTTAATATCTTGAATTGCTTCAGCAGCAAGCCATTGTGCCATTTTTGGATGTAGACGGTTCATTACAATGTCAGCACCGGCTTCATTTGTATTTTGTAATAAAATAACTAATGTGTTGCTGTCATATTCAGCAGCAAGGTCAAAGTCAGCTCTGACTGTATCAACTAATAATGAAGCTACACGATCCATGACACTTTCCTTCGTATATTTACTAAAGGAAGTGAAATCAAAGAAAATGATAATGCCTGTTTCATTACGACGATTCATCGCAGTTGTTAATAAAGCTTGTCGTCTTTCGAATTCTTGTCTTGTTAATAATTTTGATTCTCCAATGTATTGCTCAAGCACTCTTACCCGTTCAGTTAACTCTTTATTTTTAAGGATAACCTTTTTTAATAGATGGGTTGAAATATAAACAATGAAGAAGTTAGCTGCCATCAGGAAGTGGGTAATAATATATTCCCATTGATCTGATGTACTCCATAAGTGAAGCCACGCTTGATAAAATAAATAGAATACTGAAATGATTGTTCCCAGTATGAAGAAAATAAATGCTGTTTTATCAGGTAAAAATAGGAATAGTACATTTATGATGACATATATAATTGTAAAAATGAGCGCGTGCTCATATTTCGTCACATGTACAGTAGTAAAATAAAATAAAATTTGTAAAATCCACATAGAGAGGACTTTATAGGACTTATCTTTCACGAAACGTTCCTCCTTAAAGCTAATTCGTGCTGGATATTTGTAGTATGCACAATTATTAAGAAATGACCATGTAGCTGGAAGTTTTTTGGGGCGAGATACATCAAGTAGTATCCCTCTTTTATAAGAAAAAATAAACAGACATACTAATTATTGTAACATATCATCTATACATCTAGACATGAAGGATTTAATATATATGAAAATTATATTTAAAGTATATAAAAAAACCTCCTCTTTAAAAAGAGGAGGTTTTATATAAAATTATAGGAACATCATACCTGCAACTGCTGCGTTTAAGAAGTTCGCTAGTGTACCAGCGATAACTGCTTTAATCCCTAATTGTGCAATTTGTTTACGGCGAGTAGGAGCTAACGTTCCTGTTACACCTAATTGAATTGCGATAGAAGAGAAGTTTGCAAAACCACAGATTGCAAATGTTAAAATCATATTTGTTTTTGCAGAGAACTCTGCCATGTGTGGTCCTAAGTTTGCGTATGCAACGAATTCGTTGATTGCAAGTTTTTGACCGATAAAGCTTGCTGCTTGGATAGCTTCACCTGGAGAAACCCCGATTAAGATTGCAAATGGTGATAATAAGTAACCGAAGATTAAATCAAGGCTAAGTTTAATATCGAACCAAGAACCAACCCATCCTAATAAGCCATTTAATAAAGCGATTAATGCAATGAAGGCCATTAGCATTGCAGCTACGTTGATAACAAGTTGTATACCTTCAGATGCACCGCGTGCAGCTGCATCGATAACGTTTGCGTCTTCACGCTCTGTTGAAAGTTGAACATTATTATCTACTTTTTCTGTTTCTGGCATAATTAGTTTTGCAATTAATAAACTTGATGGAGCTGCCATAATTGCTGCTGCTAATAAATGTTCTAATGGAATTCCCATTGCTGCATATCCGACAAGAACTGATCCGGCAACAGCTGTCATACCACTTACCATAATAGTGAAGAATTCACTGTTAGTTAAACGTGCTAAGTATGGTTTAATTAAAATTGGTGCTTCTGTTTGTCCTAAAAATACAGTTGTTACTGCATTTAAGCTTTCTGCCTTAGAAGTTCCAAGAAGTTTACTTAATGCACCACCAACGATACTAACAAATTTCTGCATAATACCTAAGTAATATAAGATTGCAACTAATGAACTAATAAATACAATTGGAAGTAGTGCTTGAATAACGAAAACAAATCCCCAAGGGCCTTTTGCGTTGACTAAATCCCCAGCAACGAACCTAATTCCCTCGTAAGAAAAATTAATTAATCCTTGAACGCCGTCAGCAGCAACTTTTAAGCCTGCTTTTCCAGCATCCCATCGCAATACGATAAATGAAAATGTCATTTGTAATGCTAGCGCGATTAAAATTGTGCGCCAATTAATAGCTTTGCGGTTAGAAGATAGTAAGAAAGCAATTGCTAATACTCCAATCACGCCGCCAATTCCCCATAAAACATTCATGCAGTGTATGCTCCTTCCTCATAGTAAAAAAGTGTATAAACCAGTTGTCTATACTTTTGCGAATATAACATCTTAAGTAACTTATCATAATGGACATCGGAGGTCAAACGTCTAACGAAAAGTTTAAATAAAAAGAAAATTCTTTGAAAAAACACATATAAAATGAATAGACATGAAATAGGTTATGTTTTTTGTTGAAATATATTCATTATGATAACGTTTTGGGCAATTTCAATAGAATATAGTGTATGAAATAGGAGAATGAACGCATAATTTTTTCGTAGAGAGAATGAAAGGGGATTACTATGTTGAGTCTTTTAAAAAGAGCCTTCTAGTAAACTAGAAGGCTCTGAAACTATAACTTAAGGTGCTTTCGTATACCCTAAGAAATGGCTTTTCCAATAAGAGTTGTTTAATGAAGCGATTGCTACACCTTTATCTCCGGATTGGATGAATGATCCCCCGCCAAGGTAGATACCCATGTGAGAAGGACCTGCTTTATAAGTATCTTTGAAATAAATTAAGTCTCCAGGTTGTGGACTTGAAGTTTGTGGTAAGCTGCTCCAATATCCAGCAACACTTTGGCGGCTAATGTTATGACCAAATTTCTTAAATACGTGGTAGATGTAACCACTGCAGTCAACACCATTAGCAGAAGTACCGCCCCAAACGTATGGTACGCCTTGCATAGATTTCGCGTATGCAAGTAGAGAAGAACTGTCACCGCTATTATTAGTATTATTATTGTTGTTATTATTTTGATTGTTATTTTGGTTGTCGTTAGGCTTATTATCTACTGCGCCACCAACTGGTGTTTTAGATAGGAAACGTGTTCCGATGTAACCAGTTTGACCGTTGTAGTTAATTTTGCTCCATCCAGAGTTTTCAGAGATTACTTGAACCTTCTGTCCTTGTGGGAGTGCGCCTATGATTCTATAATTTGTACCTTCGCCGCTACGTACATTTAGTGCAGAAGCATTAATGTAGTAGTCGCCAATTGCACCTTGATCAGGTTGTTTTGGCTGTTCAGGCTGTTTCGGTTGTTCAGGAGTAGCTGTGCCACCTTTAACGAATTTTACAAATTCGCTACTAACATAGCCTGTTTTTCCTTGGTAGTTTACTTTAAACCAGCCGTTTTCAGATCCAACTACGTTTAATGTTGTACCATTTAACACGCCGCCAATTACACTATGGTAAGCTGCAGGGCCTGTACGAACACGTAGAGATGTTGCGTTAACAACGTAAGTACCACCAGTTTGAACAGTTCCATTATTATTTTGCTCTTGGTTGTTACCTTGAGTGACGTTTTCGTTAGAACCGCCTTTTGTTACGTAGTCCTTGCTTAAGTAAGCAGTTTGTCCCGCGTAATTGATTTTGAACCAATCTTGAACTTCGCCTACAACTTGTACTACTTGTCCTTGTTTAACAGAACCTACAGTTGGATGAGAAGTGCTAGGACCTGTACGAACGCGAAGGGAAGATACATTTACTGTATAGTTTCCACTTGCTGGTTGAACAGTTGCTTCATTGTTACTATTGTTGTTATTGCTTGTAGAGCCAGTATTTGAAGAAGCGCCTGATACAAATTGGCTACTAACATAACCAGTTTGTCCGTTATGGTTGATTTTCACCCAACCATTTTCTTCTCCAATTACGTTTAAAGTTTGTCCTTCATATACACGTCCTGAAACAGAACTAGAAGTGTTAGGAGCTGTACGTACACGTAATACATCAGCAGTAACTTTATTGTTTCCACCTGTGCTTACATTGTTATTCGTTGCTCCGTTTTTTGATACAAACTCGCCACTAACAAAACCAGTTTGTCCATTAACGTTAATTTTGAACCAACCATTTTCTTCTCCAATTACGTTTAATGATTGACCATTATAAACGCGAGAGATGACGTCGTGAGAAGTACTTGATCCTGCACGAACGTGTAGTACGCTAGCATTCACCGTATATGATGAATTGTTTGATGCGGAAGCTTGGACAGTTTGTGTAGCAGCTTTTTGTGTATTTTGTTCAGGGGCAGCTTGAACGCTATCAAGTGTAGGGGCTGCTCCTCCTGCTACAGACACTGCCGCAAGACCGGCAAGGTATTTTTTCATAATTTGTCGATTCCTTTCTGTCTGTAATGTAGTGAAGAAATATTTACCAACTGTTAAAAATTCTAAAGAGCATGTCGATTACTGTCAAGACTTATGTGGTAATCTGAATATGACAAAAAGGTTACAAAAAAAAAATCAAGGTATAAATCTGCACCTTGATTTCCATTTAAATACATATATTTGATGTGGAAAATGAGAAGATTATTCGTATTTAGGAAGATGTGCTGTTGGATTTTAAAAGGCTTTGAGAAAATGACCTTTGTAGTAATTTGGTGATAGGGCCAACTTGACCATCTTGAATCGCAGTTCCATCGAGATGGGTCATCGGTAAAATTTCAATAGTCGTTCCCGTAAAGAAGCATTCATCTGCTTGATAAACATCGCGAACGCTGAAAAGCTCTTCCTTTACAGGAAGTTGAAGAGTGTTAGCTAAAGAAAGGACGTACTGACGAATAATGCCGTTTAAAATAAGGTGATTGGCTGGATGCGTATACAGTGTTCCGTTTTTTATAAGAAAGAAGTTAGAGTGGCTACCTTCAGTTACAATACCATTTCGTACGAGAAGTGCTTCTTTACAACCTTTGCGTTCAGCTTTCGTATAAGCTAATACATTTGGTAATAAATTTAACGATTTAATATCACAGCGGAGCCAGCGTGTATCAGGTTCTGATATAGCACGTACACCGTATTCAATCCATAAAGATGGTCTTTCTTTTTTTGAAATATAAGCATAGATTGTCGGAGATATGTCATATGAAAATGCATGTGCTCGAGCTTGTACACCACGAGATACTTGTAAGTAAATTGTTCCGTCTTCGTGGAAATTATTGTTTTCAATTAATTTGTAGAGTAAGATGATGAGTTCGGCTTTTGAGAAAGGAAGTGATAATTCTATTTCTTCAAGGGATCGATATAATCTTGTTAAATGTGGGTCTAATAAGTGAAAGTTTCCGTTATAAAGGCGAATAACTTCATAGACGCCATCACCAAATTGTAAACCTCTTTCTTCAAGTTCTATGTACGCGCGATGTTTTGTTGTATCAATAACTGCATCATTCCATAGTACAAATCTTTCGTATGCCAATTTTCGTCCCATCCTTTCGTTAGTACATGAATAAAAATCACTATAGTAATTTTTATGTAAGCAATTCTATACATATGACGTATATGTATTTTGTAAATCACAGAGAAGTAGTGGTGATTTATCCTGCATTAACTGCCCGTAAACGCCCGATTGGTGAGGGCTAATAATCAGTGGGGGATGAACAAAACACCCACTGATTAAAGTTTCACTTTATAGCATTTTGTATATACAAATTCGGAAATGAGAAATAAGAATCCTGCTTTTTGAAAAAAAAAAGCAACATTCGTATGGAATGCTGCACAAGGAGGGTAGCTATCATTCATAGGGACATCGTCTTTAAAGGTTTCATTTATGCAAACAAAACACTTGGAAAGACAATTATAAGAAAATTGAAAACAAATGATGCACACATTTCTCTAAGGGATCTTATTGAAGATGAGAGATAAGAAATATGTGGAACCTTGTTTACATATTTTATTATAAAGATGTTTCGTTAATGTGGTGTAAATATTAGGTGAAGGTTATGTAATTTTAAAGTTAATGAATAGGAGAGGAAGGATAGCAGAAAATAAAAAAAGAGGCTGAGATTACTCAGCGCTCTTCTTTTCTTCTTTAATAGCTGTCTTTACTTCACCAGTTTTGATCTTGTTACTTTCAGAGAAGCGAAGTAAGTCACCTTCAATGATTTTGTCAGACATGTTTAGCTCGTTTTGTGCACGATCAATAAGTGGTTGAGCTTCTTCTTTCGGTAACTGCAGAACTTCACCAGTGTGGCGATCGTAGAATGTACTGTTCGTGTACATGTACTTATCTGTAACGAAGCTACCGTCACGAAGAACAACGAATCCTTTATTTTCTGGTGAGAATACATCATGACCGAATTGAATTTGATTCGTAGAATCTACACCAAGTAAGTTTAGAATTGTTGGCTTAATGTCAATTTCACCAGTTGGTTTTGAAATTGTTTTACCTTCTTTTTGACCTGGAACGTGAATAAACATCGGTGTTTTTTGTAAGTTCATATGGTCAAATGTAGTGATTTCTTCTTTTCCTAAGAACTGTGCCATTGCACGGTTATGGTTTTCAGAAATACCATAGTGATCACCGTAGAATACGATAACTGAGTTGTCGTAAATACCCTCTGCTTTTAGACGCTCAATAAAGTGTTTCATTGCTTCGTCTAAATAGCGAGCAGTTACCATGTAACGGTCAAATACGCCATCACCAGAATTGTATTCATCGATTAATTTCGTACTGTCATCATAAGTGAATGGGTAATGGTTTGTTAAAGTAAGGAAGCGAGTATAGAACGGTTGCTTCACTTGTTTTAACATATCGATAGATTGATCGAAGTATTCGATATCTTTTAATCCCCAATTTAATTTTGTTTCTGGCGTAATTTTGTAGTCAAGCTCGTTGTAGTAACGATCATAACCAAGTGCCGGATACATAATGTTACGGTTCCAGAACGTTGCGTTATTCGCGTGGAATACTGATGTGTGATATCCTTGCTGACGCAAAATTTCTGGAGTTGCTGTATATTCGTTATTACCGTGTGTGAAGAATACAGCACCACGGTCTAGTGGATACATTGAAGTATCTACTAAGAATTCAGCATCAGACGTTTTACCTTGCCCAGTTTGATGGAAGAAGTTATCGAAGTAATAACTTTCTTTCGCAAATTGGTTTAGGAATGGTGTAACTTCTTGTCCGTTAACTTGCGCACCAATTAAGAATGTTTGTAATGATTCAAGAGAGACAACAATTACGTTTTTCCCTTTTGCAGTACCAAACATATTCGGATCTGGTTTACTTTGTGTTGTTTTCACGTAGTTTTCTGTTTCTTGTAATTTACTACCATCAGCAAACGCTTTTTGTGAACTTGATTTTGCTTGTAAGCCAAGATCGTATGCTTGGTGTACATATAATCCTAAGTTTTTAACAAGCATAACGCGGTCGAATGAACGTGTTAATAGTTCTGGACGCTCAGCTTCTGCAAATCCTAGGTTTACGCAGAAAATAGCAACCGTTGACACGAAGTATAGAGAACGCATCGGACGCGCTACACGTTCTGTCGGTGCAAAATCTTTCTTCTTCTTCAATAGAACGAAGAATACGATGATATCCGCAAATGCAAGGATGATTTTGTAGTTAAATAATTCTTTCACACTAGAACCTAAACTTCCGAAATTAGACGTTTGTCCTAGTACTGGTAAAGTAACGAAGTCATTGTAGAATCCGTAGAACATTACGTTACCAACAAGAATGAACGTTAAGATAAAGTTAATTCCTAGTGCTATATAGTTACGTTTTTTCCCTTTTGCAAATAATGCAAGACCCACAAACAGTAATGATGCTGCTAATGGACTAATGAATAAAATGAATTCTTGCATGAAAGATTCAAGTTTTAAATCGAAGCTAGTGCGTGTAATGATGTAGGATTTTAGCCATACGGCCAAAGCTACGAATAAAGTAAAACGCACATTTTGAAATTGTGATTTCATGGTTTCTTTCATTCATTTCCACCCTTTCTCTATCAGGCTTGGTCGATTTTGGAGCGAAAAATGTTAAAATAAAAAATACATAGTTTTCTTGGCCATAATTAGAGTTTCTATATTCACCCATATACGACTTTAACTATGCATACCCTTTTTGGTTTCTTGTGCTGCTCATAAGCATAACGTCATTTCTGTATTATACAACAAAATTCATTTCTGAGAAACACTATAACATTTTACATTTTTTGTATGTGATTTGTCACTACCAGAGAAAACTTTAACATTCGTTTATATGCCCGTCAACTAGAAAATATAACAAAAATAGAAAAGAATGTTAAGCGGAATTGAAAGTTTTTTGGTTGAGAAATATGGAATAGAAATCTTTAAGTGGTTGTCTAGAAAACTATTATATGAAGGAAAATATGAAAAAATTAACGAACACTTGTTCTTTTCGGTTTTGTTTGTTACAATGAAATTTCATTGATAGATTATGTGTAATTTTGATGAACTTTTACTGATAACATAACATATTGTAGCTTATTTCTTTTGAAAATAGGGAGGCTTTTGAATGAAACAAAAATTTTCAGTTGAAGCGTTTTGGAAGAAAATAAAACATGTTGCGAAGCAGGCAGGGCAGTCGGTAATCTATGCGAGTTTATTGTTGTTTTACGTGTTGCAAAGACCGGATGTTCCAAAACGAGTGAAAATTATTGTAATCGGAGCACTTGCTTATTTCATTGCACCGATTGATGCCATTCCAGATTTCATTGCTGGAGTCGGTTATACGGATGATTTAGGTGCGTTAATGGCCGCACTATTACAAGCATCGATATACGTAAATGAAGATGTGAAAGATAAGGCACGAGTGAAGTTGGCAGAATGGTTTGGTTCGGATATAGACACATCATTTATCGATCAAAAATTAGATCAATAGGTGAGAACTGTCATAGGATGACAGGGCGAACGTAAGCGAGGAAGTGCATTATGCCATCAGGAAGAACGCATACGAAAATAAACTTAATATCCCTTCCGGTTGTTTTGTTTATGCTCTTTTCGTATGGATTAACAAGTTTTGATTTTTTATTAACTTTTGCAATTGGCTTTTTAGTAGGTACTTCATTTCTAACACCGGATTTAGATACGTACAGTAATGCGTATAATAAATGGGGATTCCTCCGCATTTTTTGGTATCCATATAGGAGCGTAATGCCCCATCGTTCCTTCTTCACACATACGATTATAATTGGTGATATTATTCGTATTGCATACATGTTAATCGTGTTTTCTCCGTTTTTATTCCTATTAAATATAATCGCATTCAGTGGAAATTTAATAGAAATTGCGAAGGAACACGAGGTTGAAATTGTAACGTTTGTAATGGGGATTGTTGTGGCGAGTACGCTCCACATTATAGCGGATAAAGCGAATACGCGCCGAAAGAAAATGATGAGAAAAAAGAAGAAACGCAAAAGATAAAAAAACCGTCCCAAAAGGTATTTTGGGACGGTTTTTTTGTTATTAATAGGTAGGTTATTCTTGTCGTATTTTGTAGTTAAGTCGATATTCCTTGTCGAATCGCCGATAAAATTTCATTTACGATCATGCGACATCAATTTTTGGACAGTTCCTTTTTAATCAAACGTTTGTTTAAAACTAAGCTTTCAGTACCTTAATACCTTTCACGATATTCCAAATAAAGTAGTATAAGCTAATGATCCCGCAAATACATAAGACGATGATTGCTCCAATTCCAAGTGTTACGTCTGGTTGATCAGATCCGATGCCCATAATTCCTAAAATAACTAATCCAATAAATGTTGCGATACTTGGAATAATGTGTGTCCATAGAGCACGTTTTGCATGTGGTTTCGTTTCAGAATCGCCCACAATCCACACGATAATAGGGAATAAGATAGGCGCAAATAATACACTAAAGTATGATAAAGCTGCTAATATTTTGTTTCCGTTCATATATATCACCTCATAAGTAATGTTCGTTGTTATACCTTTAGTATGCAGTAGATTTGGCGAGCTTCCTATCGATTAACATTACAAGAACGTGACGTTTTTGTAAGATTTTCCGTTTTAAATGATGAAATTTTCAAAAAAATCTTTTTAAATGAAAATTGTTGTGATAAAATTATTGAAAACGTTTTCTTGAACGTTTTATATTTTTTAGACTTAAAGGTATGATGACCTGATAGTCTATTGATAAGGTTATTTTTATTTAAAAGGGGATTCTTTAGGGGGAGAGAACAATGAACACATGGACACAAGTTTACGATCCGTTCGGTAACATTTGGATTTCGGCAGCAGTTGCACTTATTCCAATCATCTTTTTTTTCTTAGCATTAGCAGTTTTCCGCATGAAGGGGTATGTGGCAGGATTTATTACAGTTGTATTAACGATTTTGGTGGCGCTATTTGCGTATAAAATGCCATTCACAATGGCAATGGCAGCGACCGGATACGGTTTCTTATACGGGTTATGGCCGATTGCGTGGATTATCATTATGTCAGTATTTTTATATAAAATTTCTGTGAAAACAGGTCAATTTGATGTCATTCGTGCATCTGTATTATCCATTACGAATGACCATCGTTTACTCGTTATTTTAATTGGATTTTCATTTGGAGCATTTTTGGAAGGGGCAGCAGGATTTGGTGCACCAGTAGCGATTACGGCAGCGCTTCTGGCAGGCCTTGGGCTAAATCCTTTATATGCAGCAGGTCTTTGTTTAATCGCAAATACTGCACCAGTAGCGTTCGGAGCGATGGGGATTCCGATTACAGTTGCTGGACAAGTGACAGGCATTGATCCGCATAAAATTGGACAAATGGCTGGGCATCAATTACCGTTCTTATCTTTATTTGTTCCGTTCTTTATCGTATTTTTAATGGATGGCTTTAAAGGAGTAAAACAAACGTGGCCTGCTTTATTTGTAGCGGGTAGTTCATTTGCAATTACACAGTTTATTACAGCGACGTTTTTAGGACCAGAACTTCCGGATATTACGTCAGCGCTTGTAAGTTTAGTAAGTTTATCGCTATTCTTAAAAGTTTGGCAGCCGAAAGAAATTTATCAAACTAAGCAAGCGAATAGTGAAGTAGCAGCAACGACGACGGCGACATCTATGCCGAAACTAACGGTAGGAAAAGTAGTAAAAGCGTGGTCTCCGTTCATTATTTTGACTGTGATGGTAGTCATCTGGAGCCAAAGTTTCTTTAAAGCGTTATTCGCTCCGGGCGGCGCTTTAGAAAGTCTCGTATTTAAATTTGAAGTTCCAAGCTTGCACAATTTAGTAATGAAAGCAGAGCCTATTGTAAATAAACCAACACCTTATGAAGCAATCTTGAAATTAGATATTTTATCAGCGACTGGAACAGCAATTTTAATTGCTTGTATCATTTCTATCTTTATTTTGAAAATGAGTGCAAAAGATGCAGTAGCAACATTTAAAGAAACGTTAAATGAACTAAAAATGCCAATTCTATCTATTGGATTCGTATTAGGATTCGCATTTATTGCAAACTATTCTGGTCTATCTTCTACATTAGCGTTAGCACTTGCAGGAACTGGCGGATTATTCCCGTTCTTCTCACCATTCTTAGGATGGATTGGCGTATTCTTAACAGGATCAGATACGTCAGCGAACGCACTGTTCTCGAATTTACAAGCAATTACAGCGCAGCAAGTCGGTGTATCTGAAGTGCTTCTTGTTGCAGCAAATACAACGGGCGGTGTAACAGGTAAAATGATTTCTCCGCAATCAATTGCGATTGCTTGTGCGGCAGTTGGACTTGCTGGGAAAGAGTCAGATTTGTTCCGCTTTACATTGAAGCATAGTTTATTCTTCGTTACTATTGTTGGGATTATGACGTATGTGCAGGCTTATTATTTAACTTGGATGATTCCGTAAGCAACAAAAGAAATAAACTTTTCATTTTTCAGATTATAGTGTATGATGGGAAAGTATTGAAAATTAAATCAGTGATAAACTAGGGGTGCCTAACGTATGCGTAGGCTGAGAGAGAAGCGTGTGAACTTCTTAACCCTTTGGACCTGATCTGGCTCGTACCAGCGTAGGGAAGTTAACGGCTTTACATAATTATGTCTTTATGAGCCAGGTCCTTATTCTTTTATGGACCTGGCTCTTTTTATTTTGGCATGCGCTGGCCATATCTCGTCCTTGTCACGAACAGGGGGGCAACAAAAGTTATGAAACAGTCTGTTTCAGCTGAGCAAATTGAATTGAAATCGAGTTTACCAGGAAGTAAGAAAGTGTATGTGGATGGAACACGTGAAGGTATGAAAGTACCAATGCGCGAGATTGAACAAAGCGATACGAACGGTGTTCAAAATCCGCCAATCCGTGTGTATGATACGAGTGGACCTTATACAGATCCAGAGTATAAAGTGGAGCTGGAAAAAGGGATTCCAACGCCGCGCCACTCTTGGACCTTGGGGCGTGGTGATGTGGAAGCTTATGAAGGACGCGAAATTAAACCTGAGGATGACGGTGTGAAAGTAGCTTCAAAACATACACCTGTTTTCCCGCAAATGGATCGTAAGCCGCTTAGAGCGAAGCAAGGTGCAAATGTTTCGCAAATGCATTATGCGCGTAATGGCATTATTACGTCTGAGATGGAATATGTTGCGATTCGTGAAGGGGTAGAGCCTGAATTTGTTCGTAAGGAGATTGCAGAAGGTCGTGCGATTTTGCCGGCGAACATTAACCATCCTGAAGCGGAACCGATGATAATTGGACGTAATTTTCACGTGAAGGTAAATGCAAATATCGGAAACTCTGCTGTATCGTCTTCTATTGCAGAAGAAGTAGAGAAGATGACGTGGGCGACTCGCTGGGGTGCAGATACGATTATGGATTTATCTACAGGTAAAAACATTCATACAACACGTGAGTGGATTATTCGTAATGCTCCGGTACCAGTTGGAACTGTGCCAATTTATCAAGCGCTTGAAAAAGTAAACGGAATTGCAGAGGATTTAACGTGGGAGGTGTATCGTGATACGTTAATTGAGCAGGCGGAGCAAGGCGTTGATTACTTCACGATTCACGCTGGTGTATTACTTCGTTACATTCCAATTACTGCAAAGCGTATGACAGGTATTGTTTCGCGCGGTGGTTCAATTATGGCGCAGTGGTGTTTATTCCATCATAAAGAAAACTTCCTATATACTCACTTTGAAGAGATTTGTGAAATTATGAAGCAGTACGATGTTTCATTCTCTCTTGGAGATGGATTACGTCCAGGTTCTATTGCAGATGCAAATGACGAAGCGCAGTTTTCTGAGCTTGAAACACTTGGTGAATTAACAAAAATCGCTTGGAAACATGATGTGCAAGTTATGATTGAAGGACCTGGGCATGTACCGATGCATTTAATTAAAGAAAATATGGAGAAAGAACTTGATATTTGTCAGGGTGCGCCGTTCTATACACTTGGGCCGTTAACGACAGATATTGCACCAGGTTATGATCATATTACTTCAGCGATTGGTGCTGCGATGATCGGCTGGTTTGGAACGGCGATGCTTTGTTATGTAACCCCGAAAGAACATTTAGGTTTACCGAACAAAGATGATGTTCGCGAAGGGGTTATTACGTACAAAATCGCTGCGCATGCAGCCGATCTTGCGAAAGGGCATAAAACGGCTCATCAGCGTGATGATGCACTTTCAAAAGCACGATTTGAATTCCGTTGGCGCGACCAATTTAATTTATCTTTAGATCCTGAACGCGCGATGGAGTACCATGATGAAACGTTGCCAGCAGAAGGGGCGAAAACAGCGCATTTCTGTTCAATGTGTGGCCCAAAGTTTTGTAGTATGAGAATTTCACATGATATTCGTGAATATGCGAAAGAAAATGACTTAGAAACGACAGAAGCAATTGAAAAAGGAATGAAAGAGAAAGCGGTAGAATTCAAAGAAACTGGTAGTCACTTATATCAATAACACGTTACACCTCTTTACTTGATTGATCACACTGTACCTAACTTAAATATAGAAGAAGCCCCCTTTGCTAAGACGGTAGCAAAGGGGGCTTCTGTCGTCTATCCCGCTATTTGTGGGCAGTAAAACTCCCACCTCAAAATTCGGCTGGAGCAAGGAAGTTAGGTGGGAGATAAACTGCCCGTAAACGCCCGATTGGTGCGGGCTAATAATCAGTGGGGGATGAACACCTACCCACTGATTAAAGTTTCACTTTATAAGGTGAAGAATAATTGTACCCAGTAGTATAAGAGGAATAATGTGACGACTGTTGTGAGTGGGATTACGATGAGAGATACGCTTAAATAATCTTTCCATTTCACTTTAATTTTGTTTTGTCTTAAGATATACATCCAAATGAGGGAAGCTAGTGTACCGATTGGTAATAATAGTGAACCGATGTCACTACCGATGATATTTGCGAGATAGATAGTTTTTAATGTGACTGGATCTAGTCCCATTTCTGTTAATGTGATTGTACCAATCATAAGTGCAGGGTGGTTATTGAAGACGTTAGAGAGGAGGGAAACGAGTCCGCCCATTGCAAAGCTGGCATAGAGTAGATGCTGACTTACAACTGGTTCGAGCCAACTTACAAGTGCCGCTGTTAACCCTGCGTTATGAAGCCCGTAAATAATTACGTACATAGAGAAGGCGAAAATTAAAATGTGCCACGGTGTCTTTTTCAAAATATCGACTGGGTTTGTTCGTAAGTAGTACCATCTCCAGATGAGAAGAACGAGTGAACCGAGTACGGCAACAATTTCGATTGGAATCGATAAGAAGGATGCAACGAATAGAAGACAGCGCATAAGGAAGACGAAGCCTAATACTTTTAACATGAATTTCGTACGTTTTTGTTTCGTATTAACAGAATTTTGTCCTTTTAACGGATGGAAGTTTTTCGTGAAGAAAATTTCTTCAATATCATATGAAGAAACAGGCAATCTTTCTGGAATTTTTTTCTTTAAAACTGTATACATGAGCCATGACATAAACAGTAGTCCTAGTGTTGCAGGTACAAACATCATAGCAGTATGCATATAAAGAGTCATGTGGACGATATTTAAGGCAATTAAGTTTACAATATTACTTACACCAATTGGTGCACTAGATGCAGTGGCGATTAAAGCACCGCTTAATAAATAAGGGATTTGTTGATGAGGTTTTAATTGAAGGTTTTTCAGAAGTAAAATTAAAATCGGTGTTGTAATTAAAATACTACCGTCATTATTAAATAAAAGAGTCATAAGAAAACATAGTAATTGAATGTACCAGTATAGGCGTCGTCCGGAACCTTTCGCTAAATTTGCGAGCTTCGCTGCGGACCAGTGGAAGAAGCCGAAGCTTTCTAATATAACCGCCATAACGATGGTCGCTAGTATCGTTATAGAGGCACCGCCGATTTTACTTATAATGTCCATGACGTCTGGTTTTGATACAAGTCCAGTAATGAGGATAATGCTAGCGCCGACTGCTGCCGGCCACGCCTCATTTAAACCGCGAGGTCGCCAAAAGATAACAATCATCGTTAAGAAGAATACAATAATAGTAATCCATATTTCAATGCTCATATTTAACCTACCTTTCTATTTTCCCTTGAACAAATGTAGCTTGTCTCAAGTTTATATAGCATTATATTCAAAAGAAAATAAGAAGAACTAGGCATCTACCTTAATCTAGTGAATATGTGTATTTAGAGCAATAAGGCAAGTATAAGGGGTAGTGTAATAACTATTAGGAGAGGAGTCTAATAAATTAGGGGCATTCTATGTGTGAATGCCCCTAATTTACTATTTTTCCTTTAAAAATGTTCGATCTTTTAAGAATAAATTCCAGAAGAAAATAAATCCTGGTAGTAAAATTGCAATCCCGATTGCGTAAAGAATAAGAAGTGCATAGAATGTTTCGACCGTCGTAAAGCTTGTAAATACAGTTACGTCCGGGTAAATGATATAAGGTAAATGGGCGACGCCGTAAGCGTAGCTTGCAAATGCATATTGAGCGACGACAGCTAAAACTGCAATGCGAGGAAAGCCTAGTGTGCCATATTTCTTATTTGTCCACCAAAGTGAAGAGTATCCGATAACAAATAAAATGATAGAGACTGTAAACCATGGGAATTGCTTTATTAGTCCTTGCATAAGCCAGTGTGTTTCAGGGTCCATTACAACGAGAGCGATAATAGCAGTCACGAGCGTTGCAGGACCAAGTATGATGGCATTTCTTCTATAAATTCGGTACGTATCTTCAGAACCTTGTTCCCTAGCAAAATCAGCAAGAAAGAGAGATGATAGAAATAGTTCCGAAGTTAGTCCGAAGAGCATATAACAATAAATAACGGGACTAGAAAGAAGTTTTCCGTAAAGGAGCACTTCTTTTCCTTCAGACATCGTAATATAGGCACCTTCTGTAACTGGCAGAACGGTAATTAATAGAGCTGGGATTAAGAGCCCGGTAATACCTGAAATAATCCGAAGAAGGTGTTGGTATTTTGGCAGGGAGTAAGCAAATACCATAAATGTACTACGAATCGCAACGAGTACTAAAATTAACATAACTGGTACAAACATAACGGTTGCAAGGGTAAAGGCCGCTTTTGGGAAGAAACCGAGAAAAGCAACGACGACAAAGACAAGAAACGTATTTGTTACTTCCCAAGTAGGTGATAAGTACCGATTAGCAAGCTTGGCAGCAAGCGTCGGGTGTTTAGCGTATACCATGCCCCAAAAACCAGCTCCAAAATCAATAGACCCTAGTATGCTATATACGAAAATAAGAGCCCATAAGATGATGATTGCAATGCTTTCCTCATGCACGAGAATCGCCTCCTTCGTGATGTAAATCATTCTTTAACGGATGTTTCTTAAAGAATGTCCGTAGTACAAAGACTGTTAAAATACCGAGTCCGATATATAAAATGATGAATAAAACAAATAAAGGACCGACGAAATCAGCGCGCGTAGAAGCATCTACCGTGCGTTGCATGCCATAAATTGTCCATGGCTGACGACCACTACAACTAAAAATCCATCCGAATTCAATACCGAGCAACATAACGGGTCCACAGGCGGCAGCTCCCCAAAGAAGCCACTTCGGTAACTCTACTCCTTTTTTTCGGTAAACAAAGTACCAATATAAGAGGGCAATAGCTGCAACTGCAAAGGTAAAGGCAGCGGTGCCGACCATTAAATTGAACAGTGTATGTGTGTAAAATGGTGGCCATGTTTCTTGCGGGAATTCCTTTAGACCTTTTACAACGGTGTTAGGGTCTAGTCCCACTAATAAGCTAAGCATGTTCGGAATTTCAAGGGCATAGTTTAGTTCAAGTGTGTTAGGGTCCACAACCCCGCCAATCGATAAAGGCGCGTGTGATGTCGTTTCAAACAAAGCTTCAGCAGATGCTAGTTTTTCAGGTGAATGTTTATGTAAGGCAATAGCAGATTCGTGTCCTGAAAGCCACATCGTAGCACCTGTGATAAATGTAACGACAAGCCCTAACAGTAATCCTTTTTTATGGTAAGCAATTTCACGAGCGCTTAAATTTTTCTTTAATAATTTAAATCCAGCGATAGAAGCGATAACAGCTGCTCCAGTTGTATAGGCCGTAATAACGACGTGGAATGCACTTGTGCCAAAGCTTGGATTAAAGAAAGCTTTCCACGGATCAACGTTAAAAACTGAGCCATCTGGATTCATTGAAAAGCCCGCAGGTGTATTCATCCATGTGTTTGCCGATGTAATAAGCACGGCAGATGCAGTGGCGCCAATCATAACGAAAAATAGCGAGATTAATCTCATAACTGGAGGTAGTTTATCAGCCGCATATACGTAAATAGACATGAATAAAGCCTCTAAAAAGAAGGCGAAAATCTCAATTTGAAACGGAACGGAAATAACTTGCCCAACAATTTTGGCGAAGCCAGGCCAAAGAAGTGAAATTTGTACACCAACAATTGTTCCAGTTGGAATTGCTACACCGAGAAGGATAGCAAAAGCCTTTGTCCATCTTTTTGCCATAATGGCATAGTCGGAATCTTTCTTCCAGTGATAGAGTATTTCACTTATAAAAATCATTAAAGAAAGCCCGACTCCAAGCGTTGCAAAGATAATGTGGAATGCTAATGAAGAACCAAAAAATGCCCTTGCTAATGTTACGGTATCCATATGTATACTCCCCTTCTTTTTGCCATTATTTTCTGATTGAATTGGAAAATTTATTCAAAAAACTACCAAAAATATATATGTATTTAAAAAATGAGTACGGTAATATAATATTTAAATATTCTAAAGAGAAAGACATTGATATTTGGTAATATTTTATTTGTTTTTTAGGGCTGAATCTTTTATAATCTTTTATGCGAACGTAAGTTCTATTTCCGGGATGAAGAAGTTTATGTGAAATGGAGAGGGTGTTTTATGTATCCTGAAGTCATTAAAAAGATGGCATTTTCAAGAGAGCATAGAGATTTATTATTAAAGTTGTATAATAAAGAAATTACGCGTCGTGAATATGATCGACTTGTGGAATCGCTATATAGGCCTGCTAAAGAGGCTTGCGAAGGATAAGGTGGGAGAGACAATCTAAAGGATTGTCTTTTTTATATTTGCGTATGTTCTGGTAAAATTAGGGTTAGCCTTAAAAGGAGGTGAAAAGCTTGCGAAAACGTTTATATATAGGGATTGGGGTTATTCTCTTAATCGCTTTAGGTGGAGTTGTATTTTGGTCAGCTTTACAAGGAAATCGTACCGAGCATTTTATTTTACGACATATGGTGAATGAAAATGGAACACTTGCAACGTATCGCTTAGAGGATACAAAGGCAGGTAAGGGTGAAGCGAAGGGCCGTGAAGCTTTATCAGAATCTGCAGGGTTATGGCTACAATATACACTTGATAAAGATGATCAAGCTTTATTTGATGAACAAGTGAAGGTTATTCAAAATAACTTTGTACACAAGGATCGCATCGTTATATGGAAAATCTCTGAAAAGGGAGAAATGCAGTCAGCTACTAATGCACTTATCGATGATCTTCGTATTATAGAACAATTATATCGTGCTTATGAAATGTACAAGGAAGATCGCTATAAAAACCTTGCAGATCAATTGAGTGATTCTGTACTTCGTTATAATAAAAAAGGTAATTATTACGTTGATTATTACGATGCAGATACAGGGAAACAAAATAACTTTGCAACAACATCTTACATAAATCCGCATGCATTCTCTTATATGAAAAAGTATGGAAAAATTTCTGCACAGCAGTATCAGGAAGTTGTTCAGTTTTTAGCGGATTATCCAAGGCAGGGCTGGGCATTCCCGAAAGAGTATAAAGATGATGGGACATTTACGTACGATAAAGAAGTGAATCTTATTGATCAATCATACGTCGCTTATCATCGTAGTTTAGGCGGTCTTTCATCAGATGCTTATTTGGAATTTATAAAGAAGAAATTTCGCGAAGACGAAAAGTTATATGGTCGTTATAACTTAGAAACTGGAAAACAAGCTGTGAACTATGAATCACCAGCATCTTACGGATTAACAATTTTGTACGTACTACAAACAGGTGATACAAAGTTTGCGAAGGAATTGTATGAGCGGATGACTACATTCCGAAATGATAATGTATTTAGTAGATATTATGGTGGATATGTAACAGGTGAGAATAATAATACACATATTTTCGATAACGTATTGCCGCTTTTAGCGGAAATGGAATTGGATAAGAGTAAAAAATAGAAGGTGCCACCCTATGGGGATGGTACCTTTTATTTGTGTCTTTATTTGTTTGTAAAGCGATATAATTTTACGCCCTAATATTGGAGAAGTAATCAATCACGAATTCACGAAATTGCTGGGCGGTGTTTGATAAATAGCGCTTCTTCGACCAACTTAAGCCGATAGTTCGTTCGCAATTAGGTTCAATAATACGTAACTTATTTGATGCTAAAGTAGAGTTTTTTAATAAAGTTAAACTTGGGACAAAGGCGATGCCAAGACCTTGCTTAATGAGATCGCTAATCACGGTTGGTTCATCTACTTCAAAAGCGATATGTGGAGTGAAACCAGCTTTTTTACAAAATTCATCTGTTAAGTGCCGAAATCCGTAACCAGTGTTCATACTAATAAACGATTCGTCTTTTACTTCATGCAAATAGATACTTTCGCGGTTTGATAACCGATGTCCTGAAGGAACAGCTAAGAAAATTTCTTCTGTGATAAGTGGTTCCCAAACCATTTCCTCGCCTTCAATTGGTACAGAGGAGATACAAAAATCAATTTCCATATTATCTAGTTGCCGCTTCATAGAAGGAGTAGATGCGAGAAATTGTTGGAATCGAACGTTAGGATGTTCTAGTAAAAAAGAACCGAGTAGCTCGGGTAATATTCTTGGAATAGAAACTGCAAGTGTAATAGAGCCTTGTTGTAATTCAGCTAAATCTTTAATTTCGCGTTCCCCTTCACTTAATTCATGAAAAATGCGTTCTACTCGTTTTAAAAATACTTTGCCGAAAGAGTTTAATGTAATCTGTCGACCTTGGCGATCAAATAAGGGGACGCCTAAGTCCTTTTCTAGTCTAGCGATTGTTTTACTGAGTGAAGGCTGCGCGATATGCAATTCTTCAGCTGCTTTTGTCATATGTTCTAGTCGTGCGACTGTCTGAAAGTATTTTAATTGAAGAAGTTCCACTTCGAATCTCCTTTCTATAGACCAAAAGGAATGAATTGATAATTAAAGATGTATTATACAGTATGGAAAGTGACGTGTATAGTAAATCTGTTAAACCATTCGAAGGGTGTTAAATTAGGAGAAGGAGTATGTTTCATGAAGGGAATTCAACTTATATTTAAAGATTGGAAGGCGATGTGGAACCATAAACATGGACGTATCGCTTTAATTTTTTTATTAATCGTTCCTTTAATTTATTCAGGATTCTTCTTAGCTGGATATTGGGATCCGTACGGAAAATTAGATAAATTACCTGTTGCAGTTGTTAATTTAGATAAGGGTGCTGTGATGGATGAAAAAACAATCCAGGCTGGAGACGATTTTGTTAAAAATTTAAAAGAGAATAAGGAATTGGCGTTTCATTTCGTATCAGAAAAAGATGCTGATGAAGGGCTAAAAGAAGATAAGTATTATATGGTGGTTACGATTCCGGAGGAGTTCTCTAAAAAGGTAAGTACACTAATGGATGAGAAACCAGAGCCGGCACAATTGCAGTATAAAGTAAATCCAGGTAAAAACTTTGTAGCAGCTCAAATTGGAACGACAGCTGTTGAAAATATGAAAACAAAAATCTCAAATAGTATTACGAAATCTTATACAGAAGGTGTCTTTTCAAAGTTTCAAGATTTGGCACAAGGGTTGAGTGATGCAAGTAATGGCGCTGAGAAGTTACATGAAGGAACGACGGATGCAAAAAATGGGGCGAATCAGCTTACAGATGGTATTCATCGTTTAAATGATGGAACAGTGAAGTTAAAAGAAGGAAGTGATAAGCTTGCCTCTAGTCAATCGGCCTTAACTGGGGGAGCAAATGAGCTTAGTCAGGGAGCGACATCACTTCATAATGGTATGGAGCTGCTAGCACAGGGTGAGAAGTCTTTACAATCAGGAGTTAGTGAATTAAGTGCTGGTACAAATGAATGGGTGAACGGAAGTGAGAAACTTGCTGAAGGGCAAGTGAAAGCGGACAATGCAGCAAATAGTGTAAAACAACAATTAGAAGAGTACGTGAAAAGTCATCCAGAAGTGCAGCAAGATCCTGCTTTTCAAAAGATCATTGCTACTTCTAACGGATTAGCTAAAGCAACAAACACTTTAAACAATAGCCAACAACAATTGACACAAGGTGCGCGGAAGCTTACTGATGGTCAGCATAAGATTGAGGAAGGCATGAATACATTCGGAGTTAAGTTAAACGAAGCTACCGCTGGAACGAAAAAGATAGCAGATGGTACTTCGAATTTAGCTGATGGATTTACGAAGTGGGGAAATGGATTTACATCATTACAAGAAGGTGTAAATCACCTTGCGAGTGGCGGAACAGAGCTGAATCATGGTGCTGATAAGTTAACGAACGGACTTGTTAAACTTGACGATGGTGCGAAAGAACTTTCTACGAAATTGGAAGAGGGCGCAGAGAAGATAGCGGATGTTCGCAATGATGATGCACGCAATACGATGTTCTCAGAGCCGGTTCAATTAGTGAAGTCGACAGTTTCTGATGTGCCTAACTACGGTTCAGGTATTGCACCATACTTTTTATCACTGGCATTTTATGTTGGCGGAATTATGGCATCGAATATTTTACCTCTTGGCCGTAGACAAAATATGAAGGTAAGCGGAACAGTACATTTTATTAATAAACTAGGATTAGTATATTTAATTGGACTCATTCAAGCACTACTTGTAGATGTGGTAGTGTTAGGAGTTATGAAATTAGAAGTTGCAAGTGTATCACTCTTTGTTTTATCAAGTATTGTTATTTCCTTTACGTTCATGACATTTATTCTTATGTTAGTAACGGTATTCGGCATTGTTGGGAAGTTCGCAGCGGTAACGCTTCTCGTTCTTCAATTAGCGACGAGCGGAGGTACTTTCCCAGGAGAATTAAATATAGCTGTTCTTAGCAAAATTGGACAATTTCTCCCAATGTCTCATTCTCTTAGAGGGTTACAAGATGTGATTTCTTTGGGCGATTGGTCGCAATTACAAATGCAAATTTTAATATTGTTATGCTATCTCGTTGTTGCTGGCGGAATCACATGGGTTACGAGTCATATACAGCATAAGGAAACGAATGCAGAGCAAGTTTCTTAATAAAAGAAGCTATCCGAATAAAAGGTTTTATTATGACCTTTTCGGATAGCTTTTTCTTATTTCTTTTCCATAACTGCAAAGTAGTTATTTTCATTATCAGCAAAGTTGAATGCTCTACCAGTAGGTAAATCTACAACTTGTCCAACTGTAACACTTTTCTCAGAAAGATCTTTATACAGTTGATCTAAGTTATTAGAGAAGAACATAAGTGAAGGGGTATTTAAGTTTAATTCAGGTTGCATCTTCGCAATTAACGCCTTATCGTGAAGGACGATGCTTGTTCCAGCTTCTTTTGCCGGCGCAATTTCAATCCAGCGAAATCCTTGACCGTTATTTTCTTCTGCAACAATTTGGAATCCTACTGTTTCTGTCCAAAATTGTACTGATTCATCTTGGTTATTTACATATAACATAATTTGTCCAATTTGATTAATCATAGGTGTGTCCTACTTTCTTTTCTTGTATGGAATTCTATCCCGCATTAACGGGCAGTAAGACCCCTACCTCAAAATTCAGCAAAAGAAATGAAGTTAGGTGGGGATCGGGCTGCCCGTAAATGCCCGATTGGTGAGGGCTGATGATCAGTGGGGGATGAAGAACCCCTCCACTAATTAAAGTTTCACTTTATTATATCAAAGATATGGTTTGAATACCTTTTCGTGATTTTTCCGAATGGCAATCTTCGCCCATCTCATATTTGTCGTAGGGGAAGGCCCTGTAACCCACGTGTGAAATGGTAGTATGCTACCAATGACCATTGCTGAAATAGAGATTGTGGTCGTTAATATAAATAGTAATAGGCTATATAATATTGTGTTTTCTTGCAATGCGAATAAGGAAAGAAATTTTGTACATAGTTGCAAGAAGAAAAAATGAGCTAAATAAGCGCCATACGTGTAATTCCCGATAAAACGTAAAGCTTTATATAAGAAACCACGTCGCTGTACAATTGTAATAGATAACACGTACAGTATCATAATTTCACAAACAATATATAAAAACATGGACGGTTTTAAATAAGTAGAAACCGTTAAATGAATAGAATTGGCGCCGTAAAAACTAAATAACTCATAATTGATGAATAAAAATAAGATGAAAAATAGTATTGTGATAAGCGGAATATGTTTCATGACAAATATACGCCAAGTTTTTAATGATACAGCAGCTATTCCTCCCATGACGAAATAGAATGAGTAGAAGAAGAAGGAACGATCTGTATAATGTAAAATGGTTGAACTAGTCAGTTTCTCTCCATTAAAAATGTAGTGAGAAGAGTACCACATTAAGAAGAAATATAGACAAGCGAAAATGGTCATATATTTATATATGTCTTTTTTATTTTCTGTTCGTTTTTGAAACCAATAAAATAGTGTGCATAGTAACGGGAATAATAAGTGAATTTGGAACATCATAATAACGTACCAAAGATGAGGTGCAGCTGTTCCGAGTAATAAACTTTTTATTCCGCCTTGTAGTGTAATGACATCGTTTGTTGTTAATAGGTAAAGAATAGACCAGAAGAAATAAGGAATGAGTAAATGTGCGGCTTTTTCATAAATATATTCTCTGTAAACGAGTTGCTTCGTATATAGCCGAATTAAATGGAAGCCGACGATAAATATGAATGCAGGTGCTGAAAATTTTGCAAGATTAAATAGCATGCCCATAATGAGGGATTGCTCGAGTAAGACATTTCCTTGATTCATTGTATATAATAAGGAACTTTGCAAAACGACAGCAAGAAATGCAATGCTTTGCAAAACTTTGAATTCTGGTGCGCTTTGAGTCATTGTATCCATCTCCTTTTCCATACATGATTATAGTACGGAGAATGGATAATGGATGTGGAATATTTGTGAAGATTATAACAAAATTGTGGCGGGATGGGATTATATCGATGTTTCGACAAATAACAACAAAAAAGAGGATGCTCCACCGAGCATCCTCTTTCTATATATTAAGCAAATTTATTTTTGATCCAGTTTTTACCTTCTACAAGGCGAGCTGTCATTACGGCACAAGCGTTATCTCCTGTTACGTTTAACACTGTTGCAGGAGGATCGATGATTGTACTAATTGCTGCGATAATTGGCAATGCTTCTGGTGGGAATCCGTATAGAGAAACGATTAACATTTCACCAATCATACCTCCGCCCGGAATAGCACCCATTACTGTTCCTACTAATAGAGAAACAACAAGTGCAATTGCTAATGTTTTCGGTCCTTCGAATTCCATGTTGAAAATACCGAATAAGAAAGCAATTTTTAATACCCCGCCTAAAACAGATCCGTCTTTATGAAGTGTAGATCCAAGAAGGACAACTGTTTCACGAACGTCAGAAGAAATACCCATTTTCTTCGTTGCTTCTAAGTTCGCTGGAATACTTGCGGCACTACTACAAGTTGCAAGTGATGTAACTGTAGGAGAGACCATGTTCTTCCAAAATACTTGTACACCTTGTTTGCGACCTGCAAGGTACGCATAGAATGTAAAGAATACAAAGAAGTAAATAAGAGAAGCTGGATAGTATACCATTGCTGCTCGGAAGTAAGTTCCAAGAAGTTGTGGTCCGAATTCACCAACTAATGCTGCGAAGTAGGCAGCTAGTCCGATTGGAGCGTAGTACATAATGAAAGATACGACTTTCATTGAAATTTCTGCACCAGCTTGTAGGAATGTAGCGAATGGTTTCCCTTTTTCACCAACTGCTGAAGTTGCAACCCCCATTAAGATAGAGAAGAAAATAAGAGCTAGCATGTTCTCGCGAGATAGTAACTTTGAAAAGTCTGATACTGTTATGATACCAACAATTTGATCAGCAACACTAACTGCTTTTTCAGCTTTATCAGGCTGCGTTAGTTCTAATACAACACCTTGTGCTGGCGGGAATACTTTCACGATAATAATCATAAAAATAGCAGCTAAAATACTTGTAAATAAGAAAGTTCCAGCCATACTAGACATAATTTTACCGAAACGTTTTAATCCATCCATATTAGCAATAGATGACGCGATGCTAAAGAACACTAACGGTACAACAATCGTAAACATTAAGTTTAAGAAAATGTCACCAAGCGGCTTTAAAGCAACTGCATCGGCACCCATGAAATAACCAATGAAACCACCAATTAGGATAGAAGATAATAAAATAAGCGGAAAGCGATATGCCTTCATAAATATATCCTCCTATCGATTATAAAAAATCATACTGAATCATTATAGCGAGTTAGAGACTTCTTTACTAGGAAAATACGGATAGATGGAATAGCGTGAAAACCGAGAAATTTTTGTTTTTAAGCTCGGCATACAGTTAGAAATCTAGACATATATATTTGTAACCTAGTGGTGGCAAGGGCTACACCATAACTTAGGTTTGGAAAAAGGGGGAGGGGAGCGAGATGAATATTTTACTTTGCTGTGCAGCGGGAATGTCTTCCAGTTTGATTGTTACAAAAATGGAGAAAGCAGCAGAGGCAAGAGGGATACAGGTAAAGATTTGGGCAGTATCAGGTTCAGAAGTGCGAAATCATATTGATACTGCAGATGTACTTTTACTTGGACCGCAAGTACGTTATTTATTACCGAAAATGAAAGAATTATGTAAGGACAAGGGAATACCTGTTGATGTCATTCAATCTGTCCATTACGGGCTTTGTAATGGAGAAGCTATCTTGCAAGCAGCTTTGTTAATGAAACCATGAGGAGTGTGGGATAGATGATAGGGTTTTTAGAGAAATATGTGATGCCAGTGGCAGGGAAGGTTGCAGAACAGAGACATTTGCAAGCGATTCGTGATGGAATTGTTTTAACGATGCCTTTCTTGATTATTGGATCATTTTTCCTCATTATTAGTGCATTACCAATACCAGGATATAATGATTTTATGGCAGGTTTATTTGGTGAGAATTGGCAGAGGGCTTTAGGGTATCCAGTTAGTGCAACTTTTAATATAATGGCTTTAATAGCTGTTTTTGGAATCGCTTACAGACTTGGAGAATATTATAAAGTGGACGCTTTAGCATCCGGAGCATTGTCGCTTGTGACGTTTTTACTTGCAACTCCATTTCAAGTTGCATATATTATACCAAGCACGAAGGAAAGTGTGATTGTAGATGGAGCAATCCCAGCGGCGCTAATGGGAAGCCAAGGTTTATTTGTAGCGATGATTATTGCAATTATATCTACTGAACTTTATCGGTTTATTGTACAAAAAAAGATGATTATAAAGATGCCGGAGACAGTTCCACCAGCTGTGACACGTTCATTTGCGGCACTTGTTCCAGGTTTTATTGTTGTAACGGTTATTTGGATTTTGCGCTTAATTATAGAAAATACTTCTTTTGGCAGTATCCATAATATTGTGGGGCAAATTTTACAGGAACCACTTAGTGTACTTGGTGCTAGTCTTTGGGGCGCAATAATAGCAGTTATTCTCGTTCATGTTCTTTGGTCGTGTGGAATTCATGGTGCTACTATTGTTGGTGGTGTAATGAGCCCCGTTTGGTTGTCGTTAATGGATCAAAACCGAGTTGCTTTCCAAGCAGGGCAAGATGTACCGAATACGATTACTGCACAGTTCTTTGATTTATGGATTTATATGGGCGGTTCTGGTGCAACACTCGCTTTAGTTGTAGGAATGTTACTATTTGCGCGAAGTCAGCAATTAAAAAGTTTAGGGCGATTATCGATTGCACCAGGTATTTTTAATATTAATGAAATGGTGACTTTCGGTATGCCGATAGTAATGAACCCGCTTTTACTTATTCCATTTATACTTGTACCAGTTGTGTTAACGGTTGTTTCTTACTTTGCAATGGAATGGGGATGGGTCGCACGTCCGAGCGGAGCGGCTGTACCTTGGACGACACCTATTCTTTTTAGTGGATATTTAGGATCAGGCGGGAAAATTTCAGGTGTTGTTTTACAACTTGTTAACTTTGCACTTGCATTCTTTATTTACTTACCGTTCTTAAAAATATGGGATAAACAAAAAGTAGCGGAAGAAAAGGGGGAGTAAAGAACTAAAATGGATACGATAGAGACGAAAGCTTTTCACTTAATTTTGCATGGTGGTAATGCGAGAAGCTGCTCAATGGAAGCAATTGATTGCGCAAAGCGCGGTGAATTTCAGGAAGCAGAAGCGAAACTACAAGAAGCTTTAAATGAATTGCAAGAGGCGCATCGTTTACAAACAGAGCTCATACAGAAAGAGGCTGCCGGGGAAAAAACCGAAGTTACCCTTTTGATGGTGCATGCACAAGATCATTTAATGAACGCAATTACAGTGAAGGAATTGGCGAGTGAGTTTGTAGAATTATATAGGAAGATGTCGGTGGATGAATGAACCTTGCTTATGCGAGGTTTTTTTATGTTTTGCAAAGATACTGTTATGACGAAAAGAAGACCACTTACGCATGATTTTATTTATTATTTCCAAGTTTATGTAAAAATGAAAGTGTAAAGGGAGCTTCATTATATGGTTTATGATGACTTTATATCGGAAACGAAAAATAGCAAAATTAAATCGTCAATTAAGATAAAGTGAAACTTTAATCAGTGGGAGTTTTACTGCCCGGCGAATAGCGGGGTGAATAGACTATGTATGTGTGCTTACCATCAGTGGAGTGTTATAAGTTCCACTGATGGTATTTTTATATTAACAAACCTCCTTATTTGTGGATAAATATGGATGAGAATTAATCGATAGTAATAAATTCTCCTACACCACGAATTAATTTTTTTATATGCATACGTTCTGGTTTTAATACGCTTAGTATAGAATCAATGGCTTTTTGAGGATCGACAGATGTGCCGCAAGTATAACAATCAATTGCTGCAAATTTCTTTTCAGGATAAGTGTGAATAGAGAGATGGCTTTCTGATAATAAAATTAATACCGTAACTCCATATGGGTGGAATTCCTTTTTACTTACATTTAAAACGTGGGCACCAGAGCGATTCGCAGCGGAAACTAAATGATGTTCTAAAAAATGAATATCATTTAATAGAGAAAAGTCCACGCCCCATAAATCTACTATTATATGCCGACCAAATGTAGAATAGTCCATCTACTTGTACCCCCTTTGTTAAAATATCATCAAAATTGCATTTCTTGTTGATAGCAATGATGTAGGGTAAGGTCAGATTCTAAATTTAAAACGGCATTGTTACGGTGATCTAAATGTTCTTCTTTAAATTGAAATAAAGGAGCAAGAAGAGACGGTAATGTGCGAGGAGTTGGTACTACGTATAGTTGTTCAATTTGATTGAGTACATGTGAAGAGTTAGCAGCAATATGAAATCCCCAGTCAGTTCCGAAAGAAGGAACAATTATATGATAGTTTTTTACAGTTAATCCGGCATTTTCAATTGTATTACCGATACTCCAATATACAAGAGGTGCATCAGCAGGTGAATTAGATTGGCAAACAAATGCGCCATCCTCTGTTAGGAACGTAGCTATAAGGGCAAAGAGTTCACTTGTATATAAAGTGCTTAATACTTCTGTCGCTGGATCCGGAAAATCAATAATAATTACATCATATAAAGAGGAAGGAGATTTTAGGAATTCTTTTGCGTCACATACATGTACATTTGCACGATCATCAAAAAATGCGCGTTTGTTTAAAGCAACTAATTCTGGAACATTGCGAGCCATCTTAATCATTTCTTCATCTAAGTCGACGAGGTCTACATGAAGAACCGTTTCATATTTTAAAACCTCTCTTAAAGCAAGACCATCGCCACCGCCTAATATGAGAACACGCTTTGGATCTATTACCTTTGACATAATCGGATGAACTAGTGCTTCATGATAGATTTGCTCATCAACGGAACTAAATTGTAGTTGTTTATCCAAATATAAACGAATATCGCTTACTTGGAGTAAGTTAATGTTTTGATAATTACTTTTTTTTTCAAATAAACTTGTATGTTCGCCAGCTTGTATTTCTTTTAGCGAAATTTCATCCCATACATCTAAGCTGTGCGAATCTGTGGGTACTATTATTACATTTTCCGATTGTACTTGTTTATCGTCTTCGTCCTGTTTATCTGGTTTGTCCTGTTTATCTGGTTTGTCTTGCTTATCGTGTTTGTCCTGTTTATCTGGTTTGTCTTGCTTATCGTGTTTATCTTGCTTGTCGTGTTTATCTTGCTTGTCTTGTTTATCTTGCTTGTCTTGTTTATCTGGTTTACCTGGTTTGTCTTGTTTATCTTGTTTATCTTGTTTATCTTGTTTATCTTGTTTATCTTGTTTATCTTGTTTATCTTGTTTATCTTGTTTATCTTGTTTATCTTGTTTATCTTGTTTATCTTGCTTGTCTTGCTTGTCTGGTTTACCTGGTTTACCTGGTTTACCTGATTTGTCTTGTTTATCTTGCTTATCTTGCTTATCTTGCTTATCTTGCTTATCTTGCTTATCTTGCTTATCTTGCTTATCTTGTTTATCTTGTTTATCTTGCTTGTTTTGCTTATCTTGCTTGTCTTGCTTGTCTTGCTTATCTTGTTTGTCTTGTTTATCTTGCTTGTCTTGTTTATCTTGCTCGTCTGGCGTATCTTCAGTGTCCTGTTTGTCTAGTTTATACGTGTTTGAATCTAATTCAGAACCTTCTTCATGTTTATACCATTTATTTTGAACCTGTATTCTATAAATCTTCATTCTATTCTTTTTTCTATGCTTTGGCATTGGAATCCCCTTTCAAAATACTTTATTTTATTCTATTCTATGTAATTTAATAGAGTTTGACTGGACAATAACTAGACGAGTGTCTTGAATAGGTATTTGTTTTGATTTGATTTGAAATATTATATTTTTTGGTGCTATATTTTCACACTTTTAAAAAAATTAGTGTTTTTTTGTTTTAAACACAACTAGACAACTAAACACTAATCTATTTTCATACAGTTATGTGTTAAAAGTGAGGTGTTTTATAACACACTGTGTGTTTTTTGAGTGACACACTAATTGAAAGCGTTAACACACAAAGAAAATAGTCGGAAAAGTGCTGATTTTAGTGGTTTTTGAAAGTTGGCACGGTAATTGCATTGATAAATAGCGTAAAGAAAAATAAAAAACATAAATTTTTTATACCACACAAGGGGGATTTATAAATGAATATTTTATTATGTTGTTCAGCAGGGATGTCTACAAGTTTACTAGTTACAAAAATGGAAGCGGCTGCAAAAGCTCGTGGTCTAGAAGGTAAGATTTGGGCTGTATCTGGGGATGCAGTAAAAAACAATATCGATCAAGCAGACGTACTATTATTAGGACCGCAAGTTCGTTACATGCTTTCTACAATGAAAACGCTTGCCGATGAGAAAAACGTTGGAGTCGATGTTATTAACCCAATGCATTACGGCATGATGAATGGAGAAGCAGTTTTAGATCACGCATTAACACTAAAAAAATAATTAGGGGGGAAGCGAAATGCAAAAGTTTATTGCATTTATGGAGAAATATTTAGTTCCAGTCGCAGGAAGAATCGGATCGCAGCGTCATTTAGTTGCAATCCGTGATGGTTTTATCGCAGTTATGCCTCTTATTTTAGTTGGATCGTTTGCAGTACTTATAAATAATCTACCGGTTGATGCATTCCAAAAACTTATGAAGGGTGCATTTGGGGATGTTTGGAAAGATATCGGCGGTGGTATGTGGACAGGGTCCTTTGCAATATTAGCCCTCATAGCCGCAGTTGGGATAAGTTATAATTTAGCGAAATCTTACGGTGTAGACGCGTTGTCAGCAGCAATTATTACATTCGGTGCATTAATTATTATATCTCCGACAACGCCAAAAGAAGGCGGTATTGATTTAGCTTGGACAGGATCACAAGGTTTATTCGTTTCTATCATTGTAGCTCTTCTTGTAACCGAGGTATTCAGGTTCTTTGTTCAAAGGGATATTACAATTAAGATGCCAGATGGTGTTCCACCAGCAGTAATGAAATCCTTTGCAGCATTAGTACCAGCATTTGTTATTTTAATCGCAACAGCAAGTATTCAATTAGCTGTGAAATTAGCGGGAACAAGTATTCATAAAATCGTATTTGAAACAATTCAATTACCATTACAAGGTTTAGCAGGTACATTACCAAGTGCAATTATTGTTGCTCTACTTATTCACGTATTATGGTTCTTCGGATTACATGGCCCTAATATTATTGGTGGTATTATCGACCCAATCTATTTACCAGCACTAGAAAAGAACATTAAATTATTTAACGATGGTATGTCTGCATATGATGTACCGCACATTTTCACAAAGCCATTCTTTGATGTATACGTATACATCGGTGGATCAGGTGCAACATTAGCATTTTTAGTAGCAGTAATGCTTGTTGCAAAGAGTGCGCAACTTCGTGGTGTAGGTCGCGTATCTATCGGTCCTGGTTTCTTCAATATTAACGAACCAGTTATTTTCGGTACACCAATTGTATTAAACCCAGCGTTAATCATTCCATTCGTACTTACACCAGTTGTATTAGTTATTACTTCTTATACAGCAATTTCCTTAGGATGGGTGCCAAAAACAGTTGCTTTAGTTCCATGGACAATGCCACCAATCTTTAGTGGTTATCTTGTAGCAGGTGGAAGTATTGCTGGTGCTGCATTGCAGCTAGTAAACTTTGCAATCGCGGTAGTTATTTACTATCCATTCGTATTAATGTGTGACCGTACGTATGTACAAGCTGCGAAAGCTGAAACAAAAGGAAACGACAATTCAGTATCACTTTAAAAAGTGTTGTTCTGACGAGTTTTTATAGCTCGTCAGAACAACTAACTTTTATATCATGTTCAGAAAGATGAGACCCATCTACAAGAACACCAAACTATCATTAATAAAATAATAATTTAATAGAAATGTTCAAACTGAAGGGGTATTTAAATCGGTTGAACCATAATAGAGAGGGCGGTAATTATGATGACTACAGCAGAACAAATTCCATTCCAATTGATTTTAAATAGTGGTAATGCACGAAGCTTTGCAATGGAGGCACTTCAATTTGCCAAACAGGGGAAAATGGCAGAAGCTGATGAAGCGATGGTAAAGGCGAAAGAAGCGATTAATGAAGCGCATCATTTCCAAACAGAGCTCATACAATCAGAAGCAAGAGGGGAAAAAACAGAGATTAGTGTTCTTTTAATTCATGCGCAAGATCATTTAATGAATTCTATTACGGTAAAAGAATTAGCGACAGAATTTATTGACCTTTATAAAAAGCTAGAAGCGAAAGGGGAATAAAGCATGACTGGAATTAAAATTGCTACAATCGGCGGTGGCTCTAGTTATACACCAGAGTTAATTGAAGGATTTATTAAACGTTATGACGAGCTTCCTGTTCGTGAAATTTGGTTAGTAGATATTGAGGCAGGAAAAGAGAAGTTAGAAATCGTTGGTGACTTAGCGAAACGTATGGTGAAAAAATCAGGTTTACCAATTGATATTCATTTAACACTTGATCGCCGTGAGGCATTAAAAGGTGCTGACTTCGTAACAACGCAGCTTCGCGTTGGTTTGTTAGAAGCACGTGCAAAAGATGAAGCAATTCCATTAAAATATGATGTAATTGGTCAGGAAACGAATGGTCCTGGTGGTTTGTTCAAAGCGCTGAGAACGATTCCTGTTATTTTAGATATTTGTAAGGACATGGAGGAACTTTGTCCGAATGCATGGTTAATTAACTTTGCGAATCCGGCTGGTATGGTAACAGAAGCTGTACTTCGCTACACGAACATTCAACGAGTAGTTGGTCTATGTAACGTTCCAATCGGAATTCGTATGGGTCTTGCAAGATTACTTGAAGTAGATGCAAGCCGGGTACACGTTGATTTCGCTGGTTTAAATCATATGGTATACGGATTAGATGTATACTTGGATGGCGTAAGCGTAATGGATCGTGTATTAGAACTTGTAACAGATCCAGAAAAGCAAATTACGATGGAAAACATTGCTGCGCTTAACTGGGAGCCAGACTTTATTCGCGGTCTTCGTGCAATTCCGTGTCCATATCATCGTTACTACTATAAAACACGTGAAATGTTGGAAGAAGAGAAAACAGCTTCGATTGAAAAAGGTACACGTGCAGAAGTAGTAAAACAATTAGAAGATGATTTATTCGAGCTATATAAAGACCCGAATTTAGATATTAAGCCACCACAATTAGAAAAGCGCGGCGGAGCTTATTATAGTGACGCAGCATGTAGCTTAATTACGTCTATTTACAATAATAAAGGTGATATCCAGCCTGTTAATACACGAAACAACGGAACAATTGCAAGCTTGCCACATGATTCGGCTGTTGAAGTGAACTGTATTATTACGAAAGAAGGTCCAAAACCAATTGCGGTCGGAGATCTTCCAGTACCAGTTCGTGGTTTAGTACAGCAAATTAAATCATTTGAGCGCACAACAATTGAAGCTGCTGTTACAGGGGATTATCATAAGGCGCTGCTTGCTATGACAATTAACCCACTTGTACCATCAGATAAAGTTGCAAAACAAATTTTAGATGAAATGTTGGAAGCACATAAAGAACATCTTCCACAATTCTTTAAGAAGATAGAGAAATAAGAAGCGGCGCTGTTTAGCCCGCTTTTTTTAATTCTAGTAGGAGGTATTGCGATGATTAAACTAATTGTAAATGCAGATGATTTCGGTCTTACGGAAGGTACAAATTACGGAATTATTGATGGACATAAAAACGGGATTGTAAATTCAACGACGATGATGATGAATATGCCAGGGACAGAGCATGCCGTACGCTTAGCGAAAGAGTATAAAACGTTAGGGATAGGAGTTCATCTCGTATTAACGGCAGGAGAACCGCTTCTTAAAGACGTTCCATCACTTGTAAGTAGCGATGGATTGTTTCACAAACAAAGTGTTGTATGGGAAGGAAATATAAATCCAGAAGAGGTAGAAAAAGAATGGACTGCTCAAATTGAGAAGTTTTTATCTTACGGATTAACACCAACTCATTTAGATAGTCATCATCACGTGCATGGATTACCGCTTTTACACGACGTTCTTGAGAGATTAGCAAGTAAATATAATGTTCCAATTCGTCGTTGTGAAGAAGAGCGAGCGGTGCGCCCATTTTCAGATGTGTTTTACAGTGACTTTTACGCTGACGGTGTTACGGAAGATTACTTTGTGAAGTTAAAGGAAAGAGTGAAGGACGAGCAAACGGTAGAAATTATGGTGCATCCAGCTTATATTGACCCAGAGCTTGTGAAACGTTCTTCTTACGTAATGGATCGCGTGAAAGAGTTGCGTATTTTAACGGAGAGTGAGCTGCCTGAGGGAATGGAGCTTGTGAAGTTTTAATAGGAAAACGACGGCTAAATGGGGCCGTCGTTTTTTGTGCTTACAAAATGGATAGAACATATCCACCGAAGGCCCCGATTATAACGATAATCCAAGGTGGTGTTTTCCAAAAAGCGAGTAAGCAAAATAGAAGAGAAGCAAAAACGAAATCTACAGAATTCATAATTGTACTCGTCCAAATTGGATCATAAAAAGCTGCAAGTAAAACGCCGACAACGGCTGCGTTTACTCCAAATAGTGCACCTTGTATGTAAGATACTCTCCTTACACTGTCCCAAAATGGTAAAACGCCAACAACGAGCAGGAAGGCAGGAAGAAAGATAGCGATCGTTGCAACAACTGCTCCGGCGGTTCCATTTAGCGCTGCTCCTATATAAGAAGCGAATGTAAATAGTGGCCCTGGCACTGCTTGTGTTAATCCGTATCCAGCAAGAAATTGTTCTTTTGTCATCATCCCGTTTTGTACAAACTCACTTTCAAGAAGAGGAAGTACGACATGCCCTCCGCCAAATACAAGTGCACCAGAGCGATAGAAGCTGTCAAATAAAGAGATGAAATAAGAGTATGGTCGTAACATCGGTAACAGTATTAATAGTCCGAAGAATAAGACGAGACAAGATATGGCTACCATTTTTGAAATAGGTACGTTTATTTTATGAGCTTGGCTAACTGGCCGGTCACGATATAAAAACCAACCGATGAAACCAGATACTATAATGAGAATTACTTGTGTCCAGCTACTTGGCCATAATAGGGCGATTGCGGCAGTTGCAATTGCGATTGTTGCACGGTTTCGGTCTGGTGTTAACTTTTGAGCCATTCCCCATATTGCATGAGCGACAATTGCGACCGCTACAAGTTTCAGTCCGTGAATCCAGCCAGTACTTCCAAGCTCGAATTGGTTAAGAAATGAAGCGAAGAAAACTAAAACGAGCACAGATGGGAGAGTGAATCCGATCCATGAAATAATGGCTCCTAATAATCCGCCGCGCAATAAGCCAACTCCCATACCGACTTGGCTGCTAGCAGGGCCAGGAAGGAATTGACATAGCGCTACTAAGTCTCCGTAACTTCGTTCATCCATCCATTTTCTTTTTTGCACGTATTCATGATGAAAATAACCAAGATGGGCGACGGGACCACCAAATGAAGTAAGTCCTAATTTAAATGATACGAGAAAAATCTCTATTAATGATTGGAAAGAGTAGTTATTATTTTTCAAAATTTCCTCCTAGACTGTTTTTCTAAGTGCATTATACAAGAGGGAGTAAAGCAAAAGAAACGATTTTAATGTAAAGATTGTGTGAATCTTTTCTTCGTAATTAAAATTTGAAAAAGTCATAAATGATTATGTCTAAACCATAAAGTAGTAGAAGTAGTGCTGGGAAATTTATATGAGGAGAATGCCCGTATGACAACACATTTCTTTGCTAGGTTAACAGGGAAGAGGGAAGTACCTCCTGTAAATACAGAAGCTTACGGTGTAACAGAGCTCATTTTTAGTGAAGATTTAAAGAAGTTGCAATATCGGGTCATATTAAAAAATATAAAAAAAATCACGTCATGCCAAATTCATTTAGGAAAAGCGAATCAAATTGGTCCAGTTATTTTAAGTTTGTTTGGTCCGTTAGAGCAAGGAATTAGTGTGAATGAAGGAGTCGTTACTGGTGTAGCTAGAGTAGAGGATTTTGAAGGGCCTTTACAGGGGAGAGCATTTGACAGCTTGTTTCAAGAAATAATGCAGGCAAATGTATATGTAAATGTTAATACGAAATCTAATAAAAAGGGAGAAATAAGGGGGAGAATAAGGGAAGTAAAGAAGTAAGCGAAAAGGCTGTCCAAAAAACATTTTGGAACAGCCTTTTCTAATTATATAGAGTGCTACAATATCGCCTAGTTTAATTTTTTACAGGCTGATTTTTAATGAAGAAGTCCATTATATAAAATACTTCGTCATCTGGGATTTGTATTTCAAATGTATTTTCAATAGGTTGCAATGCTTTTTTCACTTTCATATACATCCAGTACTCATCTTGTCTTCGTTTCTCTTTATCAGGATGAGGGAGGAGACTTTCACCTTTTTGAAGACGGTCAACCATGCAGCTCATATGCAAAATCACACCCATTAAACTGTCGGGAGTTAGCTGTAAAGAAATCAATTCTTGAATTGTATTTAATGCATAACGAATTGTTTTAATAAGTAATGCTCCATCGTTACGCTGCATTTGTTGTTCAAGAATATCAGCCATTTTTGCATATGTTTCTTCATACGTAATCAATTCTTGAATTGGTTGAATAGCTGTGTAGTTCACAATGTCTTGGAAATGATATGTTAAGCAAGGTATTTGCATATCGAAATTCGTGACGATACAAATGATATTACGCTCTTTTTTTATGTTCTCGATCATTTTCGTTAAATCTTTTTCATGAACGATGCTAATCGGAATAATTTCAATTAAGTCTTTATCAAAGCGTAAATAGTTCTCTAACATTTTTTGAATTGCTAAAGCACTTCCTTCGCCGGTTAAACAAGCTGTTAAAATCACGGATTTCATTGGCGATAGTGGCTTTTTCTTTTCTTCCTGTACGTTTAAATAGAACGGCGTTAAGTTCTTAACTGTTTCGTATAGTGCATCTAATGAATAGCCAAGCTGAGCTTTTCGAGCTGCTTCTAGTGCGTGTGGTGTACTCGTCATGGAAAGAACACGTACAGGGATTTTGAATTCAGTTTCTAATATATCACCAATATAAGCGAGAGATCCCATATCAACAAGTAAAAGAAGCCCGTTTACATTTTGAAGTGTTTTCATATACACTTTAACACGCTCTAAGAAGTCTTTTGGTGATTCATGCAAGGGCATATCGATACCAGTTACTTCATCAATACCGAGAAGTTCGTTTGCAACGTTTGCCATTTCTGTTGCGATGCCATTACCGTGTGCTAATATTAATACTTTTACTTCTGTTTGTGAGGCAGGAATTGGATCAACAACGAAGAACATTGTTAAAAAGCCAGCTTCATCAATAGGTATTGTTATTTGTAATTCTTCTTCTAATAGCTGAATACATTGCATAGCTACGGAAAAAGCTTCTTTATATTTCGTACGAATTTGATTTAATTGTGGGTGGTGAATTTGTTTCCCGCCCTGTAAACGTTGTAGAGTTGTCTGTACATGTAAACTTAAAGCGAGAAATACTTTTTCATCGAAAGTTTTAGATAAATATTTTTCAGCTAGTTCCGCAATTTTTTCACATACGGAAACGATATTACGATCCACAATTTTAAAAACATTTTCATGACTTGTTTTTTTAGATATTTGGTTAAAGTATTGGACGAAAAAGCTTTGAATATCATTTTCTATTAGTAATTCTAATTCTTCCTCTTCAATGCCGCGTGCTTGAAGTTCTTCATATTTATAATCAATATAATCGTAAATAGAAGAGCGACTTCCTTCGGGTTTTATTGTATGTTTACTCCAACCTTCATCACCTGTAAATACAAATGTTTCATTTGGTATTTGATATAGATGACGGCTCTTTCTTTCAATAAATAATCCTTCTTTCATATACCAAGGTAAATCTGTACTTGAAACACAGACAGAATCACGTTTTTTTGTTACGAAATCAGAATAAGCTTTCGCACAGGCAATTTGTACGTCCGTTTTCAATTGGCCGATGTTATTTGGACAATTGTAAAAGACGAAAGCACGCATTGTATTTGGACTAACATGAATCTCTTTCCTTAGACGAATTGCTTCATTTGTGAAAAATAGCTGTAGTAAAGCAAACCGTTCTTTATGTGTTCGCTCACGAAGTGGTGGAAGCGTAACGGTCATCGGAATACGTCTTGTAAATGTTTTTAATAAAAATGAATTTGGTTCTTCGGTTGTTGCAGTAATAATCAACACTCGTGCCTTACGTTCATTTTCCGTTTCTCCAAGGCGGCGGTATACTCCGCGATCAATAAATGTGAAGAGCATCTCTTGTCCTTCTGGAGGAAGGCGATGTACTTCATCTAAGAAGAGGATTCCTTCATGTGCTTTTTCAATTAACCCTTTTTGATCACTGGCACCTGTGTAAGCTCCTTTTTTTATCCCAAATAACTGTCCAAGTAGTAGTTGTGGATTGTTTGCATAATCAGCACAGTTAAAGACGATAAAAGGTGCATCTTTTGGAAGTTGTTCCACTTCAATTGCGTATTCGTGCATTAAAGAAGCGAACATCGATTTTCCGACACCTGTTTCTCCAAGTAGTAAAGTATGCATACCGTTTGGAGGATAGAGAATAGAAGCTTTTGCTTTTTCAATTGCAATTTTTAGGCTTGTATTTTCAATAGCAAATGTATCTAATGAAGTGCCCTTTGTTGAATGCGTTTCCAATGAAGTGTTCGTTTCTATATAAAAACGGACAGGGCGTGTACTCGTTTTTAATAAACGATTATCTTTCACAAGCTTGTTTAAATCGCTACTAACATTTGCACGGTCTAGCTGTAGAAGTGTAGCGAGTTCTGATGCTGTTATACCTTCTGTATAATTCCCTTTTTGTATTGCGTTAAAAATGAGATCTATTCGTTTCATTTCTATTCACCTCGAAACTTCATCACTATTTAAAATTCTACACAAAAATGAGAAGTGTGGGAAGAGAAAAATAAAACAGCTTTAGTACATAGGCACTAAAGCTGTTACAATCTTGTGTCTTTCCAAAAATTCACTTCGAGATGGGAAGATGGATTGTAGGGAAGTAGTTTATATCCTTGTGAGTGTAAATAATCAATTACTTTTGGGAGTATTTGCACTGTGACACTAGAATCATGCATTAAAATAACCTCTACTTGTTCATCGCTTTGATTTCGTACCCTTTCTAGTATTGCGGAAGGATTATCATAGCTTTTCCAGTCATATGTATCAATTGTCCAATCCCACATTTTATACTGGGCAGATACGAGTGCATCACGGTAATTCTTTTTTAAGTAAGGCATGCTACCGTATGGGACCCGAACGAGATGTGTATTTAAATGTGTAACTTGCTGGACAATGTTTTGGGTTTGCTCCATTTCTGCAATTAAAACAGATGGATCGCCAGTATAAAGACGTTTTACATCATGCGACATACTATGGAGACCGATATAATGTCCATCTTTAATCAATCGCTCCATCGTTTTTTTATAATGTGGCACCTTTCCGCCAATAACGAAGAAAGTTGCTTTTCCGTTCTTCTCTTTTAAAATATTTAAAATTTGTGGTGTGTATTTATTTGGTCCGTCATCAAATGTTAAGTACGCAATTTTTGTTGTAGGAGAGGTAGTTTGAATACTTTGGTAATCTTTTACTTGAATGTCTGTAGTTGCTTTTGTATTCGATGATGCGTACATAGTAATAGTTAAAAATAAAATTATACATTGAAGTAATCGCTTGATCATAACATTCACCCTCAGTTTGACAATCAAGATGTAAAAATGAAAATTTGATACTTTTTTCGTTATACGTATATCTTTCTCCAATAGAGGCACTCTCAAACAATCTATATTTTGGAAATGGGGAATAAGGATTAAAAAATAAAAAATAGCATCCTCTTATGAAAAGAGGATGCTATTTGAATATTTCATAATAGTAAAGGCTATACTACAATTAGTCTTCGCGTTTTTTCACTTTTTTATAGAAGGAAATAATTGGTTTGTAACGTTCGTGTACAAGACCGATTACTTCAGCAATTATTTCTGTAAAGAAGATTAAAATGAAAAGAAGAATAATGGATAACCATAATGTTGCACTACTGAAAATAATTGCATTTACACTAAAGAAAATACCCAATGCGTAAATAATTAGTACCGTTTTACGATGAGAGAATCCCATTGCAAGCAAACGGTGATGTAAATGCGATTTATCAGGTGCTGAAATAGGCTTTTTATTTACGATACGGCGGATAATTGCAAATGTCGTATCGAATATAGGTACACCTAAAATGATGATTGGAACGATAAAACTGAATAACGTTACGCTTTTGTATAATCCAAGTAACGATATAACAGAAATACAGTATCCTAAAAATAGTGCTCCTGTATCTCCCATGAAAATTTTTGCTGGATGGAAGTTGTAGAATAAAAATCCAATTGTACTTGCTAATGTAATCAGTGCTAGAGGTAATATAATAGCTGCTCCAGTACCCCATGGGCTAGTGAAGGCCATATATGCTAGCGTTGCAAGTACGATAGATGAAATCCCTGCGGATAATCCATCTAATCCATCAATTAAGTTGATGGCATTTGTAATACCTACAATCCAAAATACAGTAATTGGATAAGCAAGCCATCCGAGTTCAGTATCTCCAAGAATTGGAATATATAATACTTGCACTAATAATCCACTTTTTACAATCATGATGGCAACTAATAGTTGTCCACCGAATTTTACCTTCGCAGATAGTTCGTACATATCATCTAAAATCCCGATGATAACAATGATGATAGCACCTAAAGTTATCGATAACATTCTTTGTTCGTACAATCCACCGACAACAAATCCTACGGCTACACCGATGAAAATTGCTAACCCGCCAAGACGAGGCATAATTTTTTGGTGTACTTTACGCGCATTTGGCTTGTCTGTTGCTCCTATTTTGAAAGCTAATTTAATAACTAAAGGAGTAACGACGAGTACAGTGATGAAAGATGCCAAAATGGCATAAATCACTTGTGAGTCCATTAATACCCCACCCTTTATAGTTTAACGTAATTTTTCTAATTGTATTTATCTGAAAATTATGATGTTTATTTACAGGCTCATAACATATGGTATCACAAAAAGATTAGAATTCAATCTTTTTTTCTTTCGGCTGTAAAGGGGAGTGAATAGAATATATGACAATTGGATATGGAATGTTGTGTCCTTAGAGAAGGTTGATCTCATATTGTGGCTTGTAATGTGACATTGTACTTCCCTCTCATATAGCGATGACTTTTGTTTCAGTATTATAAGTGTTGCACGTAAAATTGAGTAAGTTCCGTGTTAAAATGTGGGAATTTACATTTTGTATATATTGCATCATTTAACTTTACAAAATCTTAAAAAATAATAAAAAAACAATTCATATAATAAAGAAGTGAAAGAGTTTTCTCATTTTTAGTGTGAGAGGGGGAAGCACAGGGAGAATTCTGTGTATTCGTATATTTTCTTATGTATATTCCTGTGCGAAAGGAAAATGAAAATTACGATAATAGGTACCGGATATGTTGGATTGATTACGGGAGTAGGATTGGCGAGATTGGGACATTCAGTCACATGTTTCGATATAAATAGTGAAAAAATTGAACGGATTAAACAAGGCGAGTTACCTATTTATGAATGTGGATTAAGTGAATTAATAAATGAAGCATACGAGAATAATCATTTAACTTTTACAGCAAGTAAATCAACGGCATTTAATGATGTAGAGTTTATATTTATTGCAGTTGGAACGCCATCTTTATTAGATGGAACAGCAGATTTAACGTATATTCGTAGCGCTTGTGATGATATTGGAATATATGTGAATAACGATATTATTGTTGTTACGAAAAGTACGGTTCCTGTAGGGACAAATGATGTAATGAGAGAATGGATTGAGGATAAACTACAAGGTAGACATGAATTATATATTGTATCGAATCCAGAGTTTTTAAGAGAAGGTTCTGGTATTTATGATTTTTTTCATGGTGATCGTATCGTAATTGGAGCATGTAGTGAAGAAGCTGCAAGGAAAGTAGAGAATTTGTACAGTAAATTAAGCTTACAAACGTATATTACAGATATTCGAAGTGCTGAGATGATTAAATATGCATCTAATGCTTTTTTAGCTACGAAGATTAGTTTTATTAATGAAATTTCTAATATATGTGAGCAAGTGGGTGCAGATATAGTAGATGTAGCTACAGGGATGGGGATGGATAAGAGAATTGGTGCATCTTTTTTAAATGCAGGCATCGGATATGGAGGATCTTGTTTTCCAAAAGATACGAAAGCACTTGTGCAAATTGCAGGGAATGTTTCTCATGATTTTCGCTTGTTGAAAGCAGTCATTGAAGTGAATAATAAACAACAGTTGTTGTTAGTTGAAAAAGCGAAGAAAATTATAGATATGAAGAAGAAGCGAATTGCGGTTCTTGGTGCAGCATTCAAACCGAATACTGACGATATTAGGGAAGCGCCATCTCTTATTATAATAGAGGAATTAATTAATATAGGTGCGGATGTGGTTTTATATGACCCGCAAGCTATTCAAAATGTAAGAAGTTTATTTGGAAATACGATACGATACACTGAGTGTATAGATGAATCGATTAGAGAGGCGCATGCAGTTTTTATCGTAACAGAATGGGAATCAATTCGAAATTATCCGCTAGAAAAGTATGCACAGCTTATGAGGGAACCTATTCTATTTGATGGGAGAAATTGTTATACTAATGGGGATGCCGAGAAGCATGGATTAGATTATTACTCAGTTGGGCGAAAAGGCGCCTGTAATAGTAATGTTTCTCAGGTGCGTTAAAAAGTGTATTTTCACATGCATATTTTTATATGCGATAATAGAAGTTTTAACTAGTGAAAGAAAAGAGGCAATGAAATGACTGAACGTTTAAAAGTAATGACAATTTTCGGGACACGACCAGAAGCAATTAAAATGGCACCTCTTGTATTAGAGTTGCAAAAGCACCCAGAAAAGATTGAATCAATTGTGACTGTAACAGCACAACACCGTCAAATGTTAGATCAAGTATTAAATATCTTTGGAATTACGCCAGATTTCGATTTGAATATCATGAAAGATCGTCAAACGTTAATCGATATTACAACACGTGGTTTAGAAGGTTTAGATAAAGTAATGAAAGAAGCGAAGCCTGATATCGTACTTGTGCATGGTGATACAACGACGACATTTATTGCAAGCTTAGCTGCTTTTTATAATCAAATTCCAGTAGGACATGTTGAAGCAGGACTTCGTACATGGGATAAGTATTCTCCATATCCAGAAGAGATGAATCGCCAACTAACAGGTGTAATGGCGGATCTTCATTTCTCACCTACTACAAAATCAGCAACGAACTTACAAAAAGAAAATAAAGATGAGTCACGCATTTTCGTAACAGGAAATACAGCGATCGATGCACTGAAGACAACTGTAAAAGAAACTTATAGCCATTCGGTGTTAGAGAAACTTGGAAATGATCGTCTTGTACTTATGACAGCACACCGTCGTGAAAATTTAGGAGAACCAATGCGCAATATGTTCCGTGCAATTAAGCGTCTTGTTGATAAGCACGAAGATGTACAAGTTGTATACCCTGTTCATATGAATCCTGTTGTTCGCGAAATAGCGAATGATATTTTAGGCGAGCATAGCCGTATTCATTTAATTGAGCCGTTAGATGTAATTGATTTCCATAACGTTGCAGCTCGTTCATACTTAATGTTAACTGATTCTGGTGGTGTACAAGAGGAAGCACCATCACTAGGTGTGCCAGTCCTTGTCCTTCGTGATACGACGGAACGCCCAGAAGGTATCGAAGCAGGTACGCTGAAATTAGCAGGAACGGATGAAGAGACAATCTTTGGTCTTGCTGATGAGTTGTTATCTGATAAAGAAGCTCATGATAAGATGACGAAAGCATCTAACCCTTACGGCGATGGTCGTGCATCTGAGCGTATTGTAGAAGCGATTTTACAACACTTTAAGAAGTAACAACAATTGCGTGAAATAAAAAGAGCCAAATCGTATACGATTTGGCTCTTTTTTTATTCATGATTCCTCATAATCCACTCTGCATGAGCATTTGTAGAAGGGGGAGGAGGCGGTGGTGTTTTGTTCTCACTCGGCTCCTTCTTTGCTTTTGCGCTGGAGTTAGAATTTGAATCGGAATTTGTATTCTCATTTTTCGTAGTCTCTTTTGGAACTTTTGCTTTTTCTCCTATTTCCTTTTCAATTTCGTTACGTACAGTCTCTACACTGATTGGATCTGGAAGGAAGTAATAAATACCGCCAATTTTTCTGTCTTCTCCTTCAAGTTTTAACGTTTGTATTGTAGAAGGGTCGAATCCAGAGATTTTATTGTAAAGAGCAAGTCCGTCTGAAATAGGAATATCGGTTTTTATATATTTTCCAACTACCTTTGTTAAATCTTTAATTTTAAATACGGTAGAAGCAGAGTTTAGCTTTTGGGCAACAGCAGCCAGTACTTGTCTTTGTCTAGCAGCTCGACCATAATCACCGTTAGGATCTTGCTTTCGCATACGGACGTATGCGAGTGCTTCTTCACCATTTAAGCTCTGTTGACCTTGTTTAAATTGGATTTTTTTATAGTAATCCACGTCAGAGCGTTCCCAGAAATCGAAGGGGACATCAACGGTAATACCGTCAACAGCATCAACGATACCTTTAAATCCTTGGAAATCAATTTTAATATAATGATCAACAGGAACTTTTAAAAACTCTTCGACGGTGTCGATTGCCATTTTTTCTCCACCGTAAGCATGGGCAGCGTTAATTTTGTCTTCTTTATTTTTGCCAACAATCTTAACACGAGAATCGCGTGGGATACTCATAAGTGAAACCTTTTTTGAGTTTGGATTAACTGTCGCGAACATGAGTGAATCTGTTCGGCCGTTTTGACCATCTGTTGCGTAATCCTCAATACCCATAATTAGTATTGTGAAAGGTTTTTTTGTGATTTCCACATCTTCTGCTCGTAATTTAGATTTTTCACGGCTAAATCCACTGTACATCCCCATGAGAGAAGTGTAGGAATTTAACATATAAAGTCCTACGCTACCAAATAAAAATGCGAAAATAAGAAAGAAGAAAAACTTTCTTCTACGTTTCTTTTTTATTCTGCTATTTTGGAGATGATAATAACGTTCTTCCATATATAATCTCCTTATTCATTTGTAGGGAATTAATTCACTACATTAATCTTTAAAGGCGATAAGTTAGCTATTCTTAGATAACACCTTGTTCTAAGTACAACATATCTCCTTCTTTAATTGTACACTTCCCGTTTGTTAATTCAATCATCCAATCTGTAAATGTTTGTTTTCGATTTTCTTCTACATACGTATCGAATGTGACGTTTTCTAGATAATGTATATCTTTAATGTTATATTCTGAATTACGTAATTCATTTTCAACTTTGCCAAGCAATGTGTAATCAATTTCTGTTTCCATAACGCGCATTAGTTTTCGCTCAACAACGCCTACGTGATTAAGACCTTCACTTGTACACTTTCCATATGCACGAATTAATCCGCCAGCACCAAGTTTAATACCGCCAAAATAGCGCGTAACGACGACGACAGTATCTTTTAGACCTCGTTTTTTTAATACTTCTAACATAGGTACACCAGCTGTGCCGCTCGGTTCGCCGTCATCGTTTGCCTTTTGAATTTGATCTTGTTCACCGATTAAATATGCGGAACAATTATGTGTTGCATTCCAATGCTGTTTTTTTATTTTTTGTATAAATGCTTGAGCTTCCTCTTCCGTTGTGGCGCGATTCACATAGCAAATGAATCTTGATTTTTGAATCACAATTTCGTGCTCTCCATAGCCTTTTATTGTTAAATATTGTAATAACAATGGTATACGCCCCTATCTTTCAAAATAACTAGTACTTTACATTTTAAAAGCGAGCGTTTTTATATTCAAACATTTTTTACAAATATGTTGAAATTTTTGGTGAGTATTTTATTTTTTTGTTGTAATTTGTCGAGCGAGTGATTGTAGTTTCTAGCCGGCATTTTTATGTATGGATGCACCTTTTCTAGTTTTCGTGTAAAATTAGGGGATAAAAATTTTTTATAAGGCAGGTACCAAAATGAAAACAGCTATTGTTACCGATAGTACAGCATATATACCGAAGCATATTCGTGACGAACTCAATATATATATGATTCCATTAAACGTTGTGTTTGGAACGGAATCTTATCAAGAAGAGGCTGAAGTTTCAGCAAATGATTTTTATATAAAAGTACGTGAACAAGAAGAACTTCCGAAAACTTCGCAACCAGCAATTGGAAAGTTTTTAGAGTTATATGAAGAGTTATCTAAAGAATATGATGCAGTTATTAGCATTCACCTTTCCAGTGGAATTAGTGGTACATATCAAACAGCAACGGCAGCTGGACAGATGGTAGATGGTATTGATGTATATACGTACGACTCTGAAATTAGTTGTGAAGTACAAGGGTTTTACGTGCGTGAAGGGGCGAAATTAGTAAGTGAAGGGAAAGCCCCAGAAGAGATTATCGCTCGCTTTGATGAAATGAAGCAAACGATGGATGCTTATTTTGTAGTGGATGATTTACATCATTTACAACGTGGTGGAAGATTAAATAGTGCACAAGCTTTCATTGGTAGTTTGTTACAAGTAAAACCAGTATTATACTTTAGAGATAAAGTAATTATTCCATTCGAAAAAATTCGTACGCGTAAAAAAGCGTTAAAGCGTATCGTTGAAATCTTTGATGAGCAGGCAAATAAAGGTGTGCCTATGGAAGCTGTTATTATTCATGCGAATCGTGAAGAGGAAGCTAATGAATGGAAACAAGAATTAGAAGAGATATACCCTCATGTTACAATTCGTACGAGTTATTTCGGAGCTGTAATTGGGACGCATTTAGGTGAAGGTGCGCTTGGTTTAGGTTGGTATACGAAGTGATAAAGATATAAAAGCTCTCTTACTTGAAGAGGGTTTTTTTACGGGGATTTGACAAGTTAATATTTGGAAATGGTAAAATGTATGTAAAATTAAATAATGAGGAAAGTTTTATTACTTACTTTTTACAAGAAACTATATTATAATAGAAGAGAGGTGAAACATATGGAGCATAATTCTTGTTTATGTCCAAAGTTTGAGTCAGCTTTTACAATGCTTAGTAAGAAATGGACTGGCTTAATTATTAAATCTTTGCTCGAAGAGCCGAAACGTTTCAGAGAAATCGCAGATATTATACCGAATATGAGCGATCGTATGTTGTCAGAACGTTTAAAGGAATTAGAAGGCGAAGGTATTGTAGTTCGTAATGTTTATCCAGAAGTACCAGTTAGAATAGAGTACGGTGTAACTGATAAAGGGAAAGCGTTGGAAAGTGTTATGGATGAGGTCCAAAATTGGGCTGAGAAATGGATGAAGTAACGTTTCTATTTCATTCATATTGGAGTATTTTCAAAACGTAAGGGGTTCCCTTACGTTTTTTTTCAATCCTATAAAAAACGGTGTAAGGCTCTTAAAATTCTACATATATATACAAATTTAGATATACTTTGCTATAGAGATAAATGTAATATTACATTTATTTTACAAAACCGTAACATTAGCAAAAAAACTCCCGAATTATGGTATAAATTTTAATAGGTTATATACGGAAAATGAAAAAAGAAAGCGGTGTAAAAAATAAAATGAAAAAGCTAAAAATGGCATCTTGCGCATTAGTTGCAGGGTTAATGTTTTCAGGGCTAACACCAAATGTATTTGCAGAAGATAAAATTTCTGACGTGAAATCACAAATTAACACACAAAATGATACTTTACATAAACAACAACAAGAACGTGATGAATTACAAAAACAAATGAATGACTTAAACAAAACAATCCAAGGTTTGGATAAGTCTGTTCAAGAGAACGCTTCAAAACTTGATGAAACAACAAAAAAAGTTTCTGATACTGAGCAATTAATCGAAAATAAAAATAAAGATATTGCAGAACTACAAACAAAGATTGCAAAACGTGAAGAGTTATTAAGAAAACGCTTAGTTGCACTACAAGAACAGCCAAATACGAACATTGTAACAGAAGTTCTTGTAAACTCTAAAAACGTTGCAGATTTAGTTGATCGTTTAGCTTCTGTGTCTAAAATTATGGAATCTGACGAAGATATCATGAAAACACAACAAGAAGATCAAACGAACGTGAAAAAAGATGTTGAGACAGTAAAAGAAAAACAAAAAGAATTAAAAGAAGCACAAGCTCAAATTGAAACTGCTAAGAAAGAACTTGACGTTGAAAAAGAGAAAAAAGCAACAGCAGTAAACGATTTAAGCGGTAAAATGGATACAGTTGTAACTACAATGACAAGTACGGAAGGTCAATTGAAAGAGCTTGAACAACAGGCATTAAAATTACAACAAATCGCTGAAAAAGAAGCGCAAGAAAAAGCTGCACAAGAAGCTGCTGCTCAAAAACAAGCAGAACAAGCTGCTAAAGAAGCACAAGCACAACAAGCTGCGCCAGCGCCAGTACAAGAAGCTGCACCTGCAAACAATGCTGGACAAGCTCAAAAAGAAGAGCCTAAAAAAGAAGAGCCTAAAAAAGAAGAGCCTAAAAAAGAAGAGAAAAAGCCAGCACCACCAACTCCACCAACTGATGGTGTGATTGGTAAAGCACAACAATACTTAGGTTTACCATATGTTTGGGGGAGTGCATCTCCATCAAACGGTGGTTTTGACTGTAGTGGATTCATTTCTTACGTATTTGGTGTAGGTCGTCAAGACGTTGCAGGTTACTGGAACTCAGTTTCTAAAGTAAGTAGCCCACAACCTGGAGATTTAGTATTCTTCCAAGGTACTTATAAAGCAGGTCCATCTCACATCGGTATTTACGTTGGTAACGACCAAATGATTCATGCTGGTGATAAAGGGATTGCTTACGCTAGCTTAAGCAGTAGCTACAACCAGAAACATTTCTTAGGATACGGTAGATTCTAGGATTTATAACTGAATAAAAAACGTGTATAAAGTCGATAGTTTACTATTTTATAAGTAGGTTATCGGCTTTTTTGAGTTTTTACGAGATAAAGAGAAGGATTTATAGTAGTGCTGGAGGTGGCTATTGATGATGTTAGCTGGTAGACAGTTACTGTTAGAAGAACTCTCTTCAGATTTGCAGAATAAATTGGATCATCTGAAAAAGCACCGAGAAGTCGTTTGTGTGCAAGGGGTAATTAAGAAGTCTTCAAAATATATGTGTCAGCGCTGCGGAAATATAGAGCAGCGACTATTTGCGTCATTTTTATGTAAGAGGTGCAATGAAGTATGTACGTATTGCCGGAAATGTATAACGATGGGCAGGGTAAGTGAATGTACTGTACTTGTTCGCGGGATTGCTGAAATAAGCGGAGAAAGTTATTTGAATCCGTTACAGTGGGAAGGCGTTTTGTCTGACGGGCAGGAGTTAGCTGCGCAAAGTGTCGTTGACGCTGTTAGGCAGAAAGAATCATTTTTTATTTGGGCGGTGTGCGGGGCTGGAAAAACAGAAATGTTGTTTCGCGGAATTGCAGAGGCACTACAAAAGGGAGAAAGAGTTTGTATTGCAACGCCGAGAACGGACGTTGTACTTGAATTAGCACCAAGATTACAAGAAGTGTTTCCAAATATAAATGTAGCTGCTTTATACGGAGGGAGTTTAGACCGAGAAAAAGATGCGGCGTTAATCGTTGCAACTACACATCAATTGTTACGTTATTATAGGGCGTTCCATGTCATGATTGTAGATGAGATAGATGCTTTTCCGTATCATGCAGATAAGATGTTGCAGTATGCAGTAAACGAAGCGATGAAAGAGAAGGCAGCACGTATTTATTTAACTGCAACTCCAGATGAAAAGTGGAAGCGTAAGTTGCGAAGTGGTAAGCAAAAAGGGGTTATTATTTCAGGGCGATACCATCGTCATCCATTGCCAGTTCCGATATTTCGGTGGTGCGGAAATTGGAAAAAGGGTCTTATACGTAAAAAAATTCCTCGTGCTTTATTACAATGGTTAAATCTGTACTTATCGAAACGATACCCCATTTTTCTATTTGTTCCTCATGTGCGATATGTAGAAGAAATTAGCCAGTTATTAAAATCATTAAACAATCAAGTTGACGGTGTGCATGCAGAAGATCCGGCGAGAAAAGAGAAGGTAGCAGCTTTCAGAAAAGGAGAAATCCATTTATTAGTTACAACGACGATTTTGGAGCGAGGAGTAACTGTTAAAAATTTACAAGTTGCAGTTTTAGGAGCTGAGGAAGAAATATTTTCAGAAAGTGCTCTCGTTCAAATTGCAGGGCGTGCTGGCAGAAGCTCTGATGAACCGCATGGAGATGTTATCTATTTTCATTATGGAAAGACAGAGGCGATGGTGCGTGCGAAAAAACATATTCAAAGTATGAATAAGAATGCTAAAGAACAAGGATTGATAGATTGATGCATTGTCTACTTTGTGATGAGTATATTTCATATGCGATTAGTTGGTACACTTTTTTTGTTAAGCTTCATAAAAAGTATATATGTGATAGATGTGAACAAAAACTTCCCTATATTATAGGAGATATTTGCAAGGAGTGTGGTCGGCCTTTAGAACTTGTACCAGCTGAATATAAAAACGGGGATATTTGTATGGACTGCATAAGGTGGACGAACGAGCAGGGGTTTCCGTCTCTCATAAATCGTTCGTTGCATGTGTATGATGAAGGGATGAAAGAAATATTAGCACAGTTTAAATTTCGAGGAGATGCTGAATTAGTGCATATTTTTCATCAGCCTTTTCGAAGTCTTTTTCAAAAATATTTTGCGAATGTTTCAGTTGCCATTCCGGTTCCTCTTAGTGAAGAGCGAGAATACGAGCGTGGTTTTAATCAAGCGGAGTTACTAGCTTCTTGTTTGCCTATCAAAATGTTTTGTACATCATTAAGAAGAATAGAAACGGAAAAACAAAGTAAGAAGAAGCGTAAAGAAAGGATATCGGGAGTTAATCCTTTTTATTTTCAGGGAGAAGAGATGTTTCATGAGCAACACGTTTTAATCGTGGATGATGTGTATACGACAGGAATTACTGTTAGGCAAATTGGAAGCCTTTTGTATGATCGAGGAGCGAGAGAGGTTTCTTGTTTGACGCTTTGTAGAGGTTAATATGTGAATGTCGAAAGGAGTAATAAAAAGACGACAGGTCTTCTTTGACTTACAGTCTTGTCATTCGCTATAGTCAGAATATGGGGCGAATGCCCTGATTTTAAGAGTGAAGGGAATGGAATGAACATGCAAGGACGAGTAAAATGGTTCAATGCAGAAAAGGGATTTGGGTTTATTGAGCGTGAAGATGGTGACGATGTGTTTGTTCATTTTTCTGCTATTCAACAAGATGGGTATAAGTCGTTAGAAGAAGGTCAACAAGTGGAGTTTGATATTGTTGATGGAGCACGTGGGCCACAAGCGGCTAATGTTGTGAAACTGTAAAAATTAAGTTTTTGGAAAAGATAGAGCTGTATTTTTAGCAGCATTATATAGATGGCGAAAGCTCTTGCTCGTAACAAGGGCTTTTTTGTTTTAGAGGAGTTGTCAAAAAGTTGTTTCTTTTCTGTAACTAATTGTCCACAGTTACATTCGTTATTCACGATGTTAATAGGATAAAATAAAGATAGAAACGATGCATCTTTTCATTTCAACAAAAAACGATAAAAAAATCGCAATTCCACTAATTTTTTAAAAAAATTAGAAGGAGTTTTTAAGCCAATGTCGAAATTATAGTACATAGGCTTGAAAGGAGGAATTCATCTATGAAATTCAACATTCGTGGTGAAAATATTGAAGTAACTCCAGCATTAAAGGAATATGTAGAGAAAAAGCTAAGTAAATTAGAGCGTTATTTTGATACATTCCCAGAGATTAAGGTTAATTTAAAAGTATACTCTGACAAGCAACGTATCGAGGTAACAATTCCATTTACAGATTTATTACTTCGTGCAGAAGAAACAAATAGCGATATGTACGCTGCGATTGATTTAGTAGTTGATAAAATTGAGCGACAAATTCGTAAACATAAAACAAAGGTAAACCGTAAATTACGTGAGAAAGGTTCTATGAAAACTAACTTTATCCTTCCGGAAGCAGTAGCTGTTCTGGATGCGGTAGAAGAGGATGAATTAGAACTTGTACGTACAAAACGATTCGATTTAAAACCGATGGACGTTGAAGAAGCGATCTTGCAAATGGATATGCTAGGACATAGTTTCTTCGTCTTCACAAATGCTGATACAAATGAAACTAATGTTGTATATGGCCGTAAAGATGGGAAATATGGTTTAATCGAAACTAAATAATCATTCAAAAGCGCAGCCGAAATGGCTGCGCTTTTTTTATATGTTTTAGTGGTTGTATTGAGATTTTGAGTGTGATTATCTCTACAAGTATTTCCTTGCCATGAGCATACTAATTTTGTTTAATTTAACAAAATTTTATAATTGTAAATAAAATGTTAAGTCTTCTGAAATTAATTGATAGTGCATTTCGGTTTTGATATCCTAATATTGCATTATAAGGATTCACTTTATTCCTTCAGTGAAAAAATAAAATCAATATAATGCTACAAATTATCGGAGGTGTTTTTAGTGAGTATTAAGAAAAAAAGTCGTTTTATGTTTGGGTCTGTTTTATCTTTAGGTATTTTAGCTAGTACTTTTGCTTTAACCGAACCGGCCAAGGCTGATACTAAGGCTAATACAAGGGATGATCATGTGGAATTTACCTTTAGACTTTGGAATGCATATGATTATACTAATGCACGTCCTAAAGAGAATGATACTTCTATGTATATGCGTGTGAAGAGCAGTGAGAAGGGCGGTGGTTCTTTCAACGTTTGGACAGAAGCGGATAAAAATAAAAATGCAGAAAATAGAAAATGGGTAAATGTTTCAGGTGATTCAGGTAAGCATGAAGGAGAAGTGCAACCAGGTAAAACATATCTTTTCAAAAATTATGCATATGAAAACTATGGGAAAAATGTTCCTGTTAGATTTGGTGGTTATTCTAGAGAAAATAATGCTTATCCTACTGCTTGGAGCCCTGATAGTGTAAGACCTAATGGACCTTACATCGAATATTGATTTAGAAATTATAAATTGAAATTATTTATTTTGTAGCGCTAGAAAAAGTCGTATAGTTTCTAATCTAGATTATACGACTTTTTCTGCTATTTAATTTTTAAAAATAGGAGGAGCTGTAATGAAACTTATTTCAAAATATATTTTAGTTTGTTTTTTTATATTGAGTATTAGTTTCTTAGTTTCTTGTCAAAAGAAAGTAGATGAACCTATTGTAAATATTGAAGATACTTTAACGGAAAAAGGAAATTTAAAAAGTATTCAGTTGCAAGAAATTAAGAAAAATACTATTTATGAACAAGTATTTTTTGGGAATGAAAATGGTAATGATTTCTTTCAAGGTCAAATAGATAGAAATGATATTGCAATAGAAGATAAGCTTTTAGATAAAAATTTAAAGTCAGGAGTTATACCAGAAAATTATTATGTTTTTTTAACGGGTGTTACGAATAAGAAAAAACCAACGTATCTTTTGGGACGGATTGAACAAATTGATGGAAAAGTAATTCAGTGGAAACAAGAAGTTAAGAGTGTACAAAGAAAAGATGCGAATGGTGTTTATCAGTATGATGTTTATCAGTATGAAGTTGAGTTTCCTAAATTTGAAGGAGAGAGAGCAAATGTTTCTTTTCGTTACATTTGGTTAAATAAAGAAAATAAATGTTATGGTGTTGCGGATCAATTATTCATATTAAAAAAGATTTAAATTTAATTAATGGTTTATGGAGGAGCTATAGATGAGTTACTTTTTAGGAAGGATTTTAAAAGGTAGGATGTTTTGGTTGTCTTTATTTATTATGTTAATAATTGTTATTGCTCAATATATTGCTATGTGTGTAACAACTAAAGGATTTAACGATGATGGGATTATAAAGGTATCCCCATATTTGTCTAATATTTTACATTTTAATAGATTATCGTTTTATTGTGAGTTTTATCTACTTATATTTCCTATGCTTTCCGCGATGGCTGTAGCCGGAATTTACAGAACTGATAAAAATTATGGGTTTATTTATCCTGTTATTTCTAAAATGGGAACAGGTTATTATTTTAAGCTACTTTATTTTATTAATTTTATTGTATCTTTTTTTATTATAAGTTTCCCTTTACTATTTAATTTTTATTTATATGCAATGACTTATCCAACAGTTGCTCCGCATCCAATATTAAATTATATGGCTGCTACTGTTTCGCCAACAGCTCAATTTAATACGGTTTATTATGAGTACCCTACTTTATATTTTCTAATGTATGTATTCTTAAATGGTTTATACGGTGCGGTTTTTTCAAGTTTGGCTTTATCAATTTCGTTTTTTATAAAACGAGTTTATTTTATTTATTTAGTTCCATTTATTTTACATATTTTTTGGCTTGGTATTGGAAAAGGGATTCTCAATCCTAAGGATTATTTAATTAAAGATTTCGGCTTTTTTGAATTACAAATTTTTCTTAGTGTACTGTTATGTATTTGGTTTTGCTCTGTAGTTCTTTATTTACGGGGGAGTAGGAAGCATGTTCTTTTATAATGTAATGAAAGAAACTATAAGGATGAAATATGTTTGGTTAAGTATTCTCTTTTTACTTAATGTCAGTATCATTGGTTGTTTGTTCAATTATTTTGAACCTGGAATTGTAAAAGAGAAAATGAATGAATTGGAAACTTTGTATAAGGTTATGTCGTTTTATAATTTATCAACTATATTTATTCCTTTAACAATCGTTTTTTCTGTATATTCTATGTCGAATTTTTTTAGTATTTATGTTGTTTATAGAGTGAATAATGCATTGAAATTAGTTTCTATATATTATTTAAAATTATTAGTTTTCGTTTATTTTTTTGCGGGGAGTATGATTTTACAGTTATTTTTGATGTCAAATATGATGGCTGTAAACAGTATTTCTGTGAATTATCCATTATTATTTTGCATTCAATTATTTGCGAATATTTTCATATGTATGATAAGTGCTTTGTTGCAATTATTTTTACCTAGTTTACTTGCAATAATATGTATGATCACTGCTGTTTTACTAGATAGATTTATATTACATGGATTTTTATTTACAAATGTTTTTTATATAAATGTGTTTGAAGATGCTACGGGTTTATTTATACGTTTATTTGGATGTTTTTCTATCTTTTTTATAAGTGTATGGATTTTATCTAAAAAAAGTTATATTTCTATGAATGATGAAACAGAGGTGATCTAGTTTACATTATGATTTTATATCATTTGTTAAAAAGAGATTTACATGTAAGGTTTAGAGATTCCATCAAGATAATGGCTTTTTTATTCTTAATTTACGCTATGATTGTATTTACTTTTTTATACAATCAGTCTCTTATTAATGGTAAAGAACCTGGATTAGTAGATGTTACCTTTTATCGATTTTTTCATGGAGTAGACTTTGTTGATTTATCTCACTTTTATAAGGAGGGGCGATTTTCTATCCCTTTTTATTGGATTTTTTTTCAAATCACTCCTTTGTTGCTTGTAGGGAATTTTGCTTTTTCAGATATTCAACAGAATGGTGTTTATTTATTTCCTCGTGTTAAAAAGAAGCATTTTCTTTGGTTAACGAAAATACTATCTTTGGTCTTTTATATAATTAGTATTTGGATTGTTATGTATTTTCTTTGGTTTACTGTTTACTATTTGCTTTCTTTTGGCGAGTATTCTTTTTTAAATTTATATAGTCAATTTTCTTATAAAATATTAGGTACTATGCTAATTCAAATAATCATAAGCTTTTTATTAGCTTTAATTTTTGAGTTTTTAACGTTTTATATACCAATAACTATTGTTTTTGTACTGATGTTGATGTACCTATTTATGTCTATTTTCTTTCATAATATTTATTTTTTAGGCTCTTTTGTTATGCCAAATCGCTGGTATTTTGTTGATCACAGTTCAATTCAATTGACTTTAGGTAATAATCAATCTATTCAATGTAATGATTTACTTTTAATAGGAGTAGTAATTGTTGTTGTAATGATTTTATTAGGTAGTTTTTGTTTTAAAAAACTAGATGTGATAGGTGAATAATTTATGGACAATTATATTAAATGTGAATGTATGATGAAAAAATTAAAAGGAAATATTGTGTTAGATAATATTAGTTTATCGATAAAAAAAGGCGAGTTTTTAGTTTTGAAGGGGCATAATGGCTCTGGTAAAACGATGATTTTACGAGCTATATCAGGGTTAATGCGTTTGAATTCTGGATTTGTTTATATAGATAATAAAATGATCGGGAAACAAAAGCAATTTCCTGATTCTATGGGAATATTGATTGAATATCCAAGTTTTATTCCAGGGTATACTGGTTTTCAGAACTTGAAATTTTTAGCATCGATTAACAATAAAATTTCTGATGAGGAAATTTATAATATTATTCAAAGGGTTGGACTTGATAAAGCAGATAAGAGAAAGTATAAAAGATACTCTTTAGGTATGAAACAACGTTTAGGGATAGCGCAAGCTTTAATGGAACGACCAAAATTATTGTTATTAGACGAGCCAACTAATGCTTTAGATAGTGATGGGATAAAAGATGTTTTAGATATTTTGGAAGTAGAAAAATCTAAGGGAACGACTATTATTGTAGCTAGTCATGATGTGCATGTTCTAAATAATGGAATAGTAGATCGTATTGTACATGTTAATAATGGAAAGTTGGTAGATTAATAGTGACAAGAAAACATGTCTTAATAATCATTGGATTGTGTGTGTTGCTATGTACATTTGCTAGTTTGTTTAGATTTAAAACATTAAATCAAAATAATGAATCTTATAGAGTGGTAAAAGATGAGTTTTTATCTAATAGAACTTTTGATGATGGACAAGGAGTGAAGTTTCATGCACTTGAGCCTCTTGATCCTACAAAAGTTTATGATCCTTATGAAGACCGTGAAGTAGTGACGTATGTGTTACCTTTAAATATTACAAATACAACAAATCGGGATATTAACTTATTTAGTAATAAGTCTATTTCTAATACAATGTTTTATTCTAAAATAGGGGAGTTTTATAATTTAGTTCCTTATTCAATGGAATTACCTGAAAAATATCAGTTTGATCCTGTAATACCTGCTGGTAAAACAGTACGAGGATATATAGGGACAAATTATTTTATAGGAGATGACCCTTATAAAAATTATAAAAACTTTTCAAATGAATCAACTAAGGTGAAATTCATTTCTTTTATGAAGGATAAGAAAGGGAAATATCATGAATTAGAAATACCAATAAATTAATAACATTTATTAGTAGTATTAATTTGAAGTGTAATTGTAAAAAAAGAAAAAGTTCTATATAAAATGTATTAAGTAGAGTGTCTTTTTCTTCTTTATTGATATCTATATATTTTAAGTTTATTTTTGAGTTGCTGTGGTTGAGTATATCTTGCAATATAATGATAGATATTGTTTATAGAAATCAAAAGCTGAAGGTTTTGCGCATTGTGTGAGTATCTATGGGTGCTGCACCGGCAAAATCTTTGGCTTTTGTAATTGTCGATTTGAATCTTACTAATATGTTCATTCCAGCTACTCTCTTTAAAGGGAACGGGAAAGAATATTATTTAGAATTAATATGAAATTTGGAATATGAATTTGAAATAGAGAGGTAGGGAAAAGAATTATTAATTTGTTGAAACGAATAAAATAAAAACTTTTTCTGAATCTACGGCTCGACATTTGGACGATTGTTGTCATAGTTATAAGACAAGTGTTACAATTATCATTAGGTTTATACATTTTAGTTTTTTAATTAGGAGAAAAATTGGCATAACATAAATTTGATTTTTATAACGACTGATTGTAAAGAAAAAAAGAAAGCAATCGGAAGTTTTATTTTAATAAAAGAGGAGCGTATTTCCTATGATCGGTATTTTAAAAAAGGTATTTGATGTCAACCAACGCCAAATTAAACGTATGCAGAAGACAGTGGAGCAAATTGATGCATTAGAATCATCTATTAAGCCGCTAACTGATGAACAATTAAAAGGAAAGACGATTGAATTTAAAGAACGTCTAACAAAAGGTGAGACAGTAGATGATCTACTTCCTGAAGCTTTTGCGGTTGTTCGTGAAGCAGCGAATCGTGTTCTTGGAATGCGTCCATATGGCGTACAGCTAATGGGTGGTATCGCCTTACATGAAGGAAATATCTCTGAGATGAAAACAGGTGAAGGTAAAACGTTAACATCTACTTTACCTGTATATTTAAACGCATTAACAGGAAAAGGTGTTCACGTTGTTACAGTCAATGAATACTTAGCGCAACGTGATGCGAGCGAAATGGGACAACTTCATGAGTTCCTTGGCCTAACTGTAGGGATTAACTTAAATAGTATGTCACGTGAAGAGAAACAAGCTGCTTATGCTGCTGATATTACGTATAGCACAAATAACGAGCTTGGGTTCGATTACTTACGTGACAACATGGTGTTATATAGAGAGCAGTGCGTTCAGCGTCCACTTAATTTTGCTATCATCGATGAAGTCGATTCTATTTTAGTTGATGAAGCACGTACGCCGCTTATTATTTCGGGACAAGCTCAAAAATCAGCAGAGCTATACATGTTTGCAAATGCATTCGTTCGTACATTAGAAAATGAAAAAGAATATTCATTTGATGTGAAAACGAAAAATGTAATGTTAACAGAAGATGGTATTACGAAAGCTGAGAAAGCTTTCCATATCGATAACTTATTCGATTTAAAACATGTAGCACTTCTTCACCATATTAATCAGGCGCTTCGTGCACACGTTGTTATGCACCTTGATACAGATTATGTTGTACAAGAAGGCGAAATCGTAATCGTAGACCAATTCACTGGTCGTCTTATGAAAGGTCGTCGTTATAGCGAAGGTTTACATCAAGCTATTGAAGCAAAAGAAGGCGTAGAAATTCAAAATGAAAGTATGACGCTTGCAACAATTACGTTCCAAAACTACTTCCGTATGTACGAAAAATTATCTGGTATGACTGGTACAGCGAAAACGGAAGAAGAAGAATTCCGTAGTATTTACAATATGAATGTTATCGTAATTCCAACGAATAAAGATATTATTCGTGATGATCGTGCTGATTTAATCTTCAAATCAATGGAAGGTAAATTCAATGCAGTTGTTGAGGATATTGTAAATCGTCATAAGCAAGGGCAACCTATTCTTGTTGGTACAGTTGCAATTGAAACGTCAGAACTTATTTCAAAAATGTTAACACGTAAAGGTGTACGTCATAATATCTTAAATGCAAAAAACCATGCGCGTGAAGCAGATATCATTGCAGAAGCTGGTATGAAAGGCGCTGTAACAATTGCGACGAATATGGCTGGTCGTGGTACGGATATTAAGTTAGGCGAGGATATTAGAAACGTCGGTCTAGCAGTTATCGGTACAGAGCGTCACGAAAGCCGTCGTATTGATAATCAGTTACGTGGTCGTTCTGGTCGTCAAGGGGACCCTGGTGTAACACAGTTCTACTTATCAATGGAAGATGAACTAATGCGCCGCTTCGGTTCTGACAATATGAAAGCGATGATGGATCGTCTTGGTATGGATGATTCACAGCCAATCGAAAGTAAAATGGTTTCTCGTGCTGTAGAATCTGCACAAAAACGTGTGGAAGGAAATAACTATGATGCACGTAAGCAGCTATTGCAATACGACGATGTACTTCGTCAACAACGTGAAGTAATTTATAAACAGCGTCAAGAAGTAATGGATTCAGAGAACTTACGCAGTATTATTGAAGGTATGATGAAATCTACGATAGAACGTGCTGTTGCACTTCATACGCAAGAAGAAATCGAAGAAGATTGGAGCATTAAAGGTCTTGTCGATTACTTAAATACAAACCTTCTTGAAGAAGGAGATGTAAAAGAAGAAGAGTTACGTCGCCTTGCTCCAGAAGAAATGAGCGAATCAATTATCGCGAAATTATTAGAGCGTTATAACGAAAGAGAGAAGCTTCTACCTGAAGAGCAGACGCGTGAATTCGAAAAGGTTGTTGTATTCCGTGTTGTAGATACGAAATGGACAGATCATATCGATGCAATGGATCACCTTCGTGAAGGTATTCATTTACGTGCTTACGGACAAATCGATCCACTTCGTGAATACCAAATGGAAGGGTTCGCAATGTTCGAGTCGATGATCGCTTCTATTGAAGAGGAAATCTCTCGTTACATTATGAAAGCTGAAATTGAGCAAAACTTAGAGCGTCAAGAAGTTGTTCAAGGTGAAGCTGTTCATCCATCAAGCGATGGCGAAGACGCGAAGAAAAAACCGGTTGTAAAAGGTGACCAAATGGGACGCAACGATTTATGTAAATGTGGTAGTGGCAAGAAATATAAAAACTGTTGTGGCATTGGGCAGTAATAAGAAACTGTAGTTTAGACTGCTTTGCAAATTTTTACATCAAAAATGTATAATGAAAAGGATTAAACTCTCTCCGTAATAAGCGGAGAGAGTTTCCCTTGTTTTCATATGAAAGTAACAGCAATTACATAGAGGTGAAGGAAATGGAATTAGTAGAAATTAGGCAAGAATTAGAAAAAATGGCTAAGAGATTAGCGGCTTTTAGGGGGTCTCTTTGACCTTCCTGCTAAGGAAAAACAAATTGCAGAATTAGAAGAAACGATGATGGGCGCAGGATTTTGGGATGACCAACAAGGCGCACAAGCTGTAATTAATGAAGCGAATGCGCTGAAAGATATGGTTGGAAGATTCCGTCAGTTAGATGAGACGTTCGAAAACTTAGAAATGACGCATGACTTACTTAAAGAAGAGTATGATGAAGATTTACATGAGGAACTAGAATCTGAAGTGAAAACTTTAATTCAAGAAATGAATGAGTACGAGCTGCAGTTACTATTAAGCGATCCTTATGATAAAAATAACGCTATTTTAGAATTACACCCAGGTGCAGGTGGAACAGAGTCACAAGACTGGGGTTCTATGTTATTACGTATGTACACGCGCTGGGCTGAAAAACGTAGGTTTAAAGTAGAAACGGTTGACTACTTACCGGGCGATGAAGCTGGTATTAAGAGTGTTACATTATTAATTAAAGGTCATAACGCTTACGGTTACTTGAAAGCGGAGAAAGGTGTACATCGTCTTGTACGTATTTCACCGTTCGATTCTTCAGGTCGTCGTCATACATCGTTCGTATCTTGTGAAGTTGTACCTGAATTCAATGATGAAGTTGAAATTGAAGTGCGTACAGAAGATTTGAAAATAGATACGTATCGTGCAAGTGGTGCAGGTGGACAGCACGTTAATACGACAGATTCAGCAGTTCGTATAACTCATCTACCGACAAACACGGTTGTAACATGTCAGTCAGAGCGTTCTCAAATTAAAAACCGTGAGCATGCGATGAAAATGCTAAAAGCGAAATTATATCAAAAGAAATTAGAAGAACAACAAGCACAATTAGATGAGATTCGCGGAGAGCAAAAAGAAATTGGATGGGGCAGCCAAATCCGTTCTTACGTATTCCACCCGTATTCTCTTGTGAAAGACCATCGTACAAATACAGAAGTTGGTAACGTACAAGCAGTTATGGATGGAGAAATTAATCCGTTTATTGATGCGTATTTACGTTCTCGTATTTAATAAGAGAAAAAGCCAACAGAATTGTTGGCACATGCTGAGGTCCAAGAGGATATAAAGAGGCTTATCTTATTTATATTGATGAAATAAAGAGGAAGAGAAGTTGGAAACGACAACTTCTCTTTTTGATGAGATTATATGTAGAATACAATGCCGTATATTGTTTTGTAAAAGGTAGAGAATAGTAAAACAAAGTGGTAATAGAGTAGGACTTTATATAGAATTTCTCAGTTTTGATTGGAGAAAAAGGCTCTTTATAGAACTTTCTAAGGTGTTCACAGAATTGAAACAATTTATGAAAGCTTATTTTATTAGGCTTCTCACTATATTTGTGAAAAATATGAAATACACCTTAGTTTTTCTATATAAAGATAATGCTTATAATGAATATTGAATGTGTTATGAAAACTATTGCCTAGTTATGAATGAAAAGAATATCAACAATGGGGAGCGATAGAAGTGAAAAAGAAATTGTTGGCTATTACGCTGGGGACGTCAGTCGTTTTTGCTTTAGGAGCATGTGGAAATAAAGAAGAGAGTAAACCATCAAAACAATCTGCAAGCACAGATAGCGCAGAGCAAATTTTCCAAAAAAGTTGTATAGGTTGTCACGCTAAAGATTTATCAGGAGCAACTGGACCAGATTTACGAAAAGTAGGACAGAAATATGACGCAGCAGAGATTGAAAAGATTATTGAAAAAGGCCGCGGTTCAATGTCACCAGGAATTATTCAAGGTGAAGATGCGAAAAAAGTAGCTGAATGGTTAGCGGAGCATAAATAAGAAACGTAATTAATAAACGAGCTGATTGTATAACTTGACCGAAAAGTGCTTCGAGTTAAGTAATTACATGAGCTCGTTTACCTTTTATTAGGATGTAACATAACTGTAACAAAATTGTATCCGAATTGGAAACCGATTGATGTTACAATGGGGTTTGTAGAATTTTGATGAAATATATTACATAGAGTAGCATTGCTAATAAAAAGTATGTATGGAAGCTACCTTCAACAAGAATGGTCGAATGAAAATAAAGGTTTTTCTTTTATTTTCAAATGTACAGAAAAGTATTTCTAAAAAAATCATTAAGTATTGGGTGATAAATAATGATAAAAATGACGAATGTTTATAAGGAGTACCCAAATGGTATGAAAGCCATTGCTGGTCTCACAGTTAACATTAAACAAGGTGAATTCGTATACGTAGTTGGACCGAGTGGAGCCGGAAAATCTACATTTATTAAAATGATGTATCGTGAAGAGAAGCCATCTACAGGATCAATTAATGTAAATGGACTTGTAATTGAAACATTAGCAGAAAGAGATGTTCCATATTTCCGTCGTCAATTAGGCGTGATTTTCCAAGATTTTAAATTGCTACCTAAATTAACGGTATATGAGAATGTTGCGTTTGCTTTAGAAGTAATTGAAGAAGAGAAGGAAGCGATTCGTGAGCGCGTTACAGAAGTGTTAGGTCTTGTTGGTCTTGAAGAGCGTGCCGATGCACTTCCAAATGAGCTTTCGGGCGGAGAGCAACAACGTGTGGCGATTGCAAGAGCGATTGTAAATAAGCCAAAGGTTGTAATTGCCGATGAGCCAACAGGTAACTTAGATATTGAAACAGCTCTTGATATTATGAAGATTTTTAAACGTATTAATGAGCGTGGTACAACGATTGTTATGGCGACACATAACGCAGATATCGTAAATACAATTCGTCATCGTGTAATTGCAATTGAAGGCGGAAAAATTGTTCGAGACGAGATTGAGGGAGGATACGGATATGAAGGCTAAAACCCTTAGTCGACATTTGCGAGAAGGTGTGAAAAATCTATCCCGTAACGGATGGATGACATTTGCTTCTGTAAGTGCAGTAACAGTTACATTATTACTTGTAGGTGTCTTTTTGACAGCGATTATGAATATGAACCATTTTGCGACGAAAGTAGAGCAAGATGTAGAAATTCGTGTGCATGTTGATCCAGCAGCAAAAGAAGCTGATCAAAAGAAATTAGAAGAAGATATGAGTAAAATTGCGAAAGTAGATTCTATTAAATATTCTTCTAAAGAAGAAGAGTTGAAACGTTTAATTAAAAGCTTAGGCGATAGTGGAAAAACGTTCGAGTTATTTGAGCAAGATAACCCACTGAAAAACGTATTTGTTGTAAAGGCGAAAGAACCAACAGATACGGCAACAATTGCGAAAAAGATTGAGAAAATGCAGTTTGTAAGTAATGTTCAATACGGTAAAGGTCAAGTTGAAAAATTATTTGATACTGTAAAAACTGGTCGTAACATCGGGATTGCGTTAATTGCGGGTCTTCTATTCACAGCGATGTTCTTAATCTCTAACACAATTAAAATTACAATTTATGCTCGTAGTACTGAGATTGAAATTATGAAACTTGTTGGTGCAACAAACTGGTTTATTCGTTGGCCGTTCTTGTTAGAGGGATTATTCCTAGGAGTATTAGGATCAATTATTCCAATTGGCCTAATTTTAGTTATGTATAATTCGTTGCAAGGTGTGTTTAATGAAAAACTTGGCGGAACAATTTTCGAGCTTCTACCATACAACCCATTCGTATTCCAATTAGCTGGTTTATTAATGTTAATCGGTGCATTAATCGGTATGTGGGGAAGTGTAATGTCAATTCGTCGCTTCTTAAAAGTATAAAAAGTTGCAAACATAATTCGTACAAGCTTATCATATAGTAGAAATAGGTAAAGGCATCACACATCGTGTGATGCCTTTTGCTACACCACCTGTGTGTTCTGGAAAGGGGAATTCCGCATTGAAACGTAGAGTTGCAATTATTGGAATGGTTGTTGCATTTTTAATTGGTGCTGGCGGGATGTTTGGTGGTATGTACTGGTTTGGGATAAACCCAGCGTATGTAACGCAAACAGTATCGAATGGTAATGCTGGCACAGCGCAAGGGAATTTGGTAAAGATTAATGAGGCGTATGCACTAATTGATTCACGTTATGTGGAAGACGTGAAAGACGACAAATTAGTCGAAGGTGCGATACAGGGAATGTTGTCTACGCTGAAGGACCCTTATTCCACGTATATGGATAAAGAAACGGCAAAACAGTTTAGTCAGTCATTGGATCCTGAACTTGAAGGGATTGGAGCTGAAGTGAACAAGACGGACGGTAAGCTTATTATCGTATCGCCAATTAAAGGTTCACCAGCAGAAAAGATAGGAATTAAACCGAATGACCAAATTTTATCTGTAGATGGAAATAGTGTGAAAGATTTATCACGTGAAGAAGCAGTATTAAAAATTCGTGGTAAAAAAGGAACGACTGTTGCAATTGAAATTAAGCGCGCAGGAGTGGCTGATCCGATAGAATTTAAAATTAAGCGTGAAAAGATTCCGATTTTCACTGTATTTAGTTCCGTAAAGCAAGATAGCGGAAAAGATATCGGTTATATGCAAATTACTTCTTTCGCTGAAAATACTGCGAAAGAATTTAAGGATCAGTTAAAAGAGCTAGAGAAGAAAAACATAAAGGGCTTAGTTATTGACGTGCGTGGTAATCCTGGCGGTTATTTAAATAGTGTAGAAGATATACTAGGAGACATCATGACAGATAAAAAGCCAATGCTACAAGTAGAACAGCGAAATGGTGAGAAGAAGAAATTCTCTACGGAACTGAAAGAGAGAAAGTCATATCCAATTTCAGTATTAATTGATAACGGAAGTGCTTCTGCTTCAGAGATTTTAGCTGGTGCGCTAAAAGAAGGAGAAGGATACGATTTAATTGGTGAAAAAACGTTTGGTAAAGGTACTGTTCAACAGGCTGTTCCATTTAAAGATGGCAGCAACATTAAATTAACAATGTTTAAATGGTTAACACCAGATGGCAATTGGATTCATAAAAAAGGAATCGCGCCAACTGTAGAAGTGAAGCAACCAGATTATTATCATGCGACACCAATTCAAATTGAAAAGACACTTTCATACAATTCAAATGATGTACAAGTAAAACACGCGCAAGAAATGCTTAAGAGCTTAGGATATGTACCAGGACGTGAAGATGGATACTTTAGCAAAGAGACAGAATCAGCACTAAAAGCATTCCAAAATGCGAATGAGATGGAAGCAACAGGACAACTTGATAAAAAGACAGCTGAAGCGATTCAAACTAAAATCATTGAAAAAATCCGTTCTGGAGAAAATGATTTACAATTACAGACGGCATTGAAATTAATAGCGAAATAAGAAAGAATACAGGCACTTTGATGCCTGTATTTTTTTATGTGTTAAATATGATAAGATAAAAAGAAAGAATGATATAAATGGTGGTGAATGAATTCGTGGAGGCATGGCTTTTTGAAATACTACGAGCAGTTGGACGTTTTTTCTTACACCCTGCTGTCTATGTATTTTTAATTAGTAGTATCTTCGTTGGATACTTACGTATATTACGAGAACGAAAAGATTTTTCTTTTAAAGTATATGATATTTGGTTTGAACTACGAACAACTCTATTTGCAGGTATTGGGTACGGATTAATCGTATCTATTATTACGATTGGGCTTGGGCTTGTTGTTTCAAAAGCGAGTTTATGGGCAATTTTACTTTGGACGTTATTATTCGGATTAACTGCTATGTATCGATATTTATCTGTAGCTTATACTTTCGGAATCGCGATTGCACTCGTGTTGTTATCGTCTAAGATGCCAGTTTCCTTCTTACAGCTTGGAGAAGGTGAAGAGGGTACGATTGTATCCCTTGCTATTTTACTAGGCGTTATGCTCGTTGTAGAGGGTTTATTAATCTCTAAAAATGCAGTTCGTTATTCTACGCCGAAAATTAACAAAGGTAAGCGTGGGCTACGAATTGGACTACATGAATCCAATCGTTTATGGCTTGTACCAGTATTTATTCTTATACCAGGAGACGCGGTGACAGGATTTATTTCTTGGTGGCCTGTCGTTTCAATAGGTTCGACTACATACTCTTTATTCCTCGTTCCATTTTTAATTGGATTTATGAGAAAGGTTAGAAGTTATGAGCCGACGGAAGCTTTATTATTTACAGGAAGACGTGTCTATGGTTTAGCGGGGCTCGTACTCGTTTTAGGTATCGCAAGTTACTGGTGGCACGTATTCGCAATTATCGCGATGGGAGTCGCAATGCTTGGGCGCTTTACAATCTCGATGCAAGAGAAAATTGCAGACGAGAAAAGACCAGCATACTTTGCCGCACGTAATGATGGACTTGTTGTGTTAGATACAATTCCTAATACAATTGGGGCAGAGATGAATTTAAAACCTGGAGAAGTTATTACGAAAGTAAATGGAATCATTCCAAGAAGTACCGAAGAGTTTTATGACGCGCTTCAAACGAAGACGACAGGAGCGTTTTGTAAATTAGAAGTAGTAGATACAAATGGTGAGCTTCGTCTTGCTCAAACGGCATTATACGCCGGGGGACATCATGAATTAGGTGTTGTATTTGTTCAGCAAGAGCACGAGTGGGATTCGGAAGCTATATAAAATAAAATGGAAACCTTCATCAAATATAGATGAAGGTTTTTTTAGTTTCATAGACAGATAACTTGAATAATTACTTGATAATGGTTATCATTTAGAGAGTCTTTTAATTTGGAAAAGGGAGGAAAGATATGCTACGTAAATTTTTTTCTTACTATAAACCGTACAAAGGTTTATTCGTACTCGATTTTTCCTGTGCAGTTATCGCAGGTTTACTCGAACTTGGTTTCCCGCTTATCGTAAATCAATTTATTGATAAGTTATTACCAGGACAAAACTGGACGCTTATTTTATGGGCTTGTTTCGGTTTGTTCGTAGTTTATGTGTTAAATGCAGGTTTGCAATATGTCGTTACATATTGGGGACATATGCTTGGGGTTAACATTGAAACAGATATGAGGCAGAAATTGTTTGATCACATTCAAAAGCTATCATTCAGATTTTTTGATAATAATAAAACAGGTCATTTAATTTCACGTCTTACAAACGATTTAATGGAAATTGGGGAAATTGCTCACCATGGACCAGAAGATTTATTCATTGCCATTATGACTTTAGTTGGAGCATTTTCATTTATGATGATGATTAACTGGAAGTTAGCACTTCTAACATTCTTCGTAATTCCGTTCTTATTATGGTTGGCACTTTACTTCAATAAAAAAATGACAGGTACGTTTAGACGTTTATTCTCAGACGTTGCTGATTTCAATGCATGTATCGAGAACAATGTAGGCGGTATCCGCGTTGTACAAGCATTCGGAAATGAAAAGTTTGAGAAAGAGCAATTTGCTGTAAATAATGCTCGTTTCCGTACAACAAAATTAATGGCTTATAAAATTATGGCGTTAAATTCATCGATTAGTTATATGCTGATGCGTCTTGTAACACTCTTTGTATTAATATGTGGTACATGGTTTGTTCTGCAAGGTGAATTAACGTACGGTGGGTTTATTGGATTCGTTTTATTAACGAATATTTTCTTCCGCCCAATTGAAAAAATTAATGCGGTTATTGAAAGTTATCCGAAAGGAATCGCTGGTTTTAAAAGATATGTAGAACTTCTGGAAACAGAGCCGGATATTGTAGATTCTAAAGATGCAATAGAAGTTAAACATGTACACGGCGATATTCAATACAATAACATCACGTTTGGATATGAAAATAAAGAGCCGATTTTAAACGATATTAGTTTGAAAATACATGCAGGTGAAACAGTTGCTTTCGTTGGACCATCAGGGGCAGGGAAAACAACACTATGTAGTTTATTACCTCGTTTTTATGAACAATCATCTGGATCAATTCAAATTGATGGCATTGACACCAAAGAGATGACGTTATCGTCACTTCGTAAGCAAATCGGAATTGTACAGCAAGATGTTTTCTTATTCTCAGGAACAATTCGCGAAAATATCGCTTACGGAAACTTAAAAGCTTCAGAATCTGAAATTTGGCAGGCGGTAAAACGTGCTCAGCTAGAGGACTTAATTTACTCGCAACCAGACGGTTTAGATACAGTTATTGGTGAGCGTGGTGTGAAACTTTCAGGAGGACAAAAGCAGCGCTTAGCAATTGCACGTATGTTCTTGAAGAACCCGCCAATTTTAATTTTAGATGAAGCAACTTCTGCGCTAGATACAGAGACAGAACTTGCTATCCAAAAATCACTTGCAGAACTATCTGTTGGCCGTACAACATTAGTTATCGCTCACAGGCTTGCAACTATTAAAAATGCAGATCGCATCGTCGTTGTAAATAAAGACGGTATTGCAGAACAAGGTTCACATGAGGAACTAATCAAACGAGGCGAGGGTTACAGCCGATTGTATGAGGCGCAGTTTAGTTCGTAAATATAATTTCTGCTGAATTAGTGCACCATAAGTAAGTGGAAATCTTATATGGGAGGCTATAAAGCATGATTGTAACAACAACTTCTACAATTCAAGGGAAAGAAATTATTGAGTATATCGATATCGTTAATGGCGAAGCAATCATGGGTGCGAATATCGTGCGTGACCTTTTCGCTTCTGTCCGTGACGTTGTCGGTGGTCGCGCAGGCGCCTACGAAAGTAAATTAAAAGAAGCGCGCGACATTGCAATGGAAGAGATGAAAACTCTCGCAAGACAAAAAAATGCGAACGCCATTGTTGGTATCGACGTGGACTACGAAGTAGTTCGCGAAGGAATGCTAATGGTTGCGGTGAGCGGGACTGCTGTCCGTATATAAAGTGAAACTTTAATCAGTGGGGGGTTCATCCCCCACTGATTATTAGTTGAACCAATCGGGCGTTTACGGGCAGTTGATCTCCCACCTAATTTCTTTGCTCAAGCCGAATTTTGAGGTGGGAGTCTTACTGCCCACAAATAGCGGGATAAAGTGAAAAGCCGTGCTGGTGCACGGCTTTTTGTTGTTATTGTGTCTAACATGATAGGTAGGGTGATATTCTATGTCGAAGCCTCGATATTTCTTGGGAAATGTGGAAGGTCCCGTCGATATATGGGGAAGACATTAGAGCGCTTCTTTACACTGCCGAATTCGAACTAATAATTTTTCGTATTCTTGTTCGAGAAATGTGATGTCATCATGCTGATTTGGGATAGAAATCCGGCTGATGATTTCTGTTAATTTTGTTTGTAATCGTAATAATTCTTGTTCAGTAACGTTTACAGAAGCTTGGGTGGTTCTTTTTGTGTATTGCTCGTAATTGCCGTGGAATATTCTTGGTTCGCTCTCATCTACTTGTAGAATATGGTTTGCAACAGAACGAATAAAGGCACGGTCATGGCTAATGAAAAGTATTGTACCAGGATACTCCTGTAACATGCTTTCTAATTCTTCTTGCGTTGCCAAGTCTAAATAGTTTGTCGGTTCGTCGAGCAGAAGCATATTATAGTTTCCTAAAAATACTTTTGCGAGTGCAACCTTCATGCGTTCTCCACCACTTAAGATGTGCACAGGTTTATGAACATCTTCACGGCGGAATAGGAGCCGTGCAAGTATTGTTCGAACGAACGATTCTGTATAGTTTGTTTCTTCTAGAACGTTTTCTAAAATTGTTTTATCTGTTTTTAAAATAGATAATGTTTGTTCAAAGTATCCAATTTTACAACTTTTCGAAAGCTGAATGCCACGCTCGTTCGCGAGAAGCATTTTGAACAAAGTTGTTTTTCCGCTTCCGTTTGCCCCTAAAATAGCAAGCTTTGCCCCAGGGACAATTGTTCCATTCATATTTTTAAATAATGTGTGATCCCCTATTTTCTTCGTTGTTTTATTAAACTGAACAACTGCTTTACTATGAATTGGTGTGTGGTATTGTACGTCAAACTGAGCTTGAGAAAAGTCCTTCGGTGTTTCTTTCTGTTCCAACTTTTCAAGGCGTGTTTCTAGTGCTTTCGCTACTTTGCTAACATTTTCTTGCCCATGAGCCCCGCTTAACTTATAAAGTTTAGATTCAGATGAACTGAACCGTGTTGGGATTTTTGTCATGCTAGAAGCACGTTGCTTTCTTTGTGAAATTGACTGTTCTAACCGATTTTTTTCTTGTATATATTGATCATATTCTGCTTGTTTTTGTATTCGCTCACGTTCTTTTTGCTTTCGATAGTTTGAATAATTACCTTTATATTCTTGAATAGTACCGTCTTCAACTTCGATGATTTTTGTACATATGGCATCTAAAAGATCACGATCATGCGATATTAAAACAAGTGCACCTTTATAAGATAAAAGTGCCTTTTCTAATTGCTCTGTACCGAACATATCTAAGTGACTTGTTGGCTCATCAGCAAATAGAATACCTGCATTTTGTTCGAGGGCATGGGCGATCTTTAGGCGCATTCGTTCACCGCCGCTCATTGAATTTGCGACGTTTGAAATATTCCATTTGCCCTTAGCGAGGGAAGAAGCGGTTTCCGGTATCCCCTCGCTAAGCTGTGGAATGATGGCGATAGAACTATGATGAGTTACTGTGCCTTTGTCAGCTTCTATTTCTTTACTTAATATTTGTAATAACGTAGATTTTCCAGCTCCGTTGACTCCGACAATTCCTATACGATCGTTTGCTTGGATTTCTAGTGATGGTAACGTAAATATGGTGCGATCACCAAAGCTCTTTTCGATATTACGTGCGATTAAAATAGTCATAAAAAAACCTCCCTAGTTTCACTAGAGAGGATAAATGTCGCCCTTCAATGTAAAAATCGTACATAAATAAACGATTTTTTACATGATCGTATCGAAAGAAAGTATCGACAAATGGACAGACTAATCCTCTGCTAGTTTTCATCATTTTTGTTCACTATTTGTGATGGATGAAATAAATAAGAGAATTAGAACTTCATTGGTCAAAGTACCTTCCTTTCATAATATTACTTTTATTGTATGCGCATACAAATGGATTTGTCAAACTTATTTCTGTGTGCTATTTTTGAATTTATTATTATACAATTGTGCTTTTGCCAGTGCCTCAGCATCGTTCTTGATTTCATCTAGTCCATTCGCATCCCCAATAATATACCCTTCAAATGATGAACCAACAAAATCAAAGATATATTGAAACTGGGCGATAAGCGGCAATGCTTTCAGTTTTGGACTGTCTCCGCCAACGATGACAACGTACATTTTTTTGCCTTTCATTTTTTCTTTAAAATGAAGAGATTTATTACGCAAGCTTTGTGACCAGCGATCAACGAAGTTCTTCATGTGGCCGCTCATTCCGTACCAGTATAGCGGTGTAGCGAAGATAATCGTGTCGTGCTCTAGCATGCGTTTGGTTAACTGCTCGTAGTCATCATTTACAGGTTGAAATCCTTCTACATCATGGCGCTGATCTATGATTGGGTGGACGATATGATCACGCAAGTAAATTTGTTCTGTTTCAATCCCATCAATCACCATATGTGTTAAAGCTTCCGTATTTCCGTTTTGTCTTGAACTGCCATGTATAACAAACATGTAATCATCCCTTTTCTTTTGCTTGTTTTAGGAGTGAAACGTGTTTTTGTAAATTCGTTCGAATGTTGGAAAGTAATGTAATTTGCTTCGTTACCTCATCAAGTTTGTCTTCGTAAAGTGCAAGGATACTACTACACGGATTTTCGTAGAGATGTGGCTCGATTTCAAGGCAACGTAGCATTCGTTCTGTTTCTTCTAAATTTAAGCCGATTTGCAAGTACATTTGAATCAGCTCTACTTTTTCGATTGCACTTTCATCAAAATCACGGTAGCCATTTGCTAGGCGTTTCGAAGGGAGTAATCCCTTTTCTTCATAATGTCTTAGTGCCCTTTCGCTAACCCCAGTTTCTTTTGATAACTCTCCAATTCGCAATGCGTTTCACTCCTTTTACATGTATTGTAAACCTTCACACTAATGTGAAGGTCAACTCTGTTTTTTCGCAAAAGAATCTACGTGTTTTAAAAAGACTTGAATAGCTTTAGACGGGATAAAATATTTGCCGCGCACGATGGAGAATGGACGGATTAGCTCTTCGTTCGGAACAGGGATGTGGAATAGTTCTTTTGCTAATAGTTCTTTTCGAACAGTCCAATCTGAAAGGATGGCGATGCCAAGACCGGCTGCAACGGCTTCCTTCACGCTTTGAATACTGCTAAATGTAAAGAAGCGCTTCATTTTTAAATGATGTTGGTGTATAAAGCGATCGCTATAGGCACGTGTGCCAGAGCCGCTCTCCCTTAATACCCAGACTTGATCTTGCAATGTATTTTCGTTAATCCCCTTGATATGGAGCAATGGGTGGTTTGGCGGGACGACGAGTTTCATTTCATCTTGCATAAAAGTTTCAACATCTACGTCAGCGTATACGACTTGGCCTTCCACTAAGCCGATATCAATTTGATTAGAGCGGAGGCTTTGCAAAACTTCTTCCGTATTGGAGATAAATGTATGAACTTCGACGTGTGCATTTTCATTGGCAAAGCGCGCAAGTATTTTTGGAAGTAAGTATTCGCCAATTGTAAAGCTAGCGCCGATGCGAAGTGTCCCTGTTACGACGTTATGCAGCGCATTAATTTCCTGTTTTGCATCTTCATAAAGTGAGAGCATCTGCTTTGCGTGTATGTATAATATGTTTCCAGCTTCCGTAACTTGGACGTGCTTTGGGGAGCGCTGAATAAGTGTAGTCCCAAATTCATTTTCCAGGTTGCGAATGTGCATACTAACGCCAGGTTGTGAAAGGTTTAATAGTTCCGCAGCACGCGAAAAATGTTTTTGTTCAACGACAGTAACAAAGATCTTTAAAATGTCGACGTTCATTTGTTAGGCCCCTTTATTTTTGCTTTTATTTTATCATAAGTATTTCTGATGATAGGGATTCAATATTGATATTAAACTTATTATTAAAACTCTCTTATAATGTAACTAGAAAGAACATGCATGTTCCAATACGATTATTGGGGTGGTACAAAGTGGAACAAACACTTGTTATACAAAAGAAGAAGGGCTTTGGATTTTCGCAAGGTATTGGGATTACGTTATTAATCGCCATTGCCGCGAAATATTTAGCAGAGCTTCCATTTTTAAATATTATGGGACAATTAGTAATCGCTATTCTAATCGGGATGGTTTGGCGCGCCGCAATCGGGATTCCTCAAGAAGCGATAGTGGGAACGAACTTTGCGAGTAAGAAGTTGCTACGCTTTGGGATCATCTTACTCGGAATGAGGTTAAATCTTGTAGATATTGCGAAGGCGGGGCCGAAAGTATTGGTCATCGCAGCGGTTGTTATTACATTTACAATTTTCGTTGTATATGGACTAACGAAAGTATTTAAAGTAGAACAGAAACTTGGAATTTTAACAGCATGTGGGACGGCAATTTGCGGAGCTGCAGCGGTCGTGGCAATTGCACCGCAAGTGAAAGCGAAAGATGAAGAAACAGCAGTCGGGGCAGCAATTATTGCAATTTTAGGTACAATATTTACACTTATTTATACGCTATTATACCCAGTGCTTGGCTTCTCACCCTACGGTTACGGGGTGTTCTCAGGGGCGACGCTGCACGAAATCGCTCACGTTATCGCGGCTGCAGCGCCAGGAGGTAGCACGGCTGTAGACATCGCGGTTATTGTGAAGTTAACGCGCGTAGCGATGCTTGTGCCAGTAGCGATTTTAATTGGATTATGGTTTGGTAAGAGCGAGGAAAGCAAGGAAAAAAGATCGTGGCGCGACCTTCCGATTCCTTGGTTCATCTTCGGATTTTTAGCAATGAGTGCGGTGCATTCGCTTGGGATTATCCCAGAAGTTGTTGCCGGATATATTGTAGTAATTGCGTACATGCTTATTGCAATGGCAATGGCAGGGCTAGGTTTAAATGTAGAGTTTAAAACGTTCCGCAAATTAGGAAGTAGGGCATTTGTGGCAGGGTTGATTGGCTCGGTTTGCTTATCTGTTCTTGGGTACGTTCTTGTATATGCATTAGGATTTATGTAGCAAAAAAAGAGGCATCTTATAGATGTCTCTTTTTTTTACCTTTTTTTGTAAAGATATCTTTACTTGGATTTGGAAAATATTTATAATTAAAGTAAAGATATCTTTACTTTCGAAGGTGGAGCCTATGGGTGTGAAAAATAAAATTAAAGAATTGCGAAAACAACATCATATAACGCAAATTGAAATGGCAAAGGCGATGCAAGTGACGCGGCAGACAATAGTGGCGATTGAGAACCACCACTATAACCCAAGTCTAGAGTTATCCCTAAAAATCGCCAAATATTTTGGAATGAAGGTAGAGGAAATATTTACGCTGGAGTAAGGGGAGAGAAAATGAACGATACTAAAAAGTTGTATATCGCTACGGTCTTAGGATTATGTGGAGGGGGACGTTTTAGTTCGGATTATGGACCCATCCATACCGATGTTATCGCTTATAGTTAGTAACATTTTAGCAATTGTATTTCTGATATTGTATACGAATTACAAAAAGCGGAAGTACAAAAAAGAAGGACTTCCAGATATAGATGAGCGGGTAAATGAAAATATAAAAAAGTATGTAAATGTCTCATTTATATTCGCATTTCTTTTGCTTATTGTTTATATTGTTGCAAGCAAAGCGATAGGGCGAATTACTATACCGATTCCAGAAATATTCATTGTATGTAGTTTCTTATTTGCTGGTAGTCTCATCATAGGAGTAATGGCGGGAAAACGAGCATAACGATAGGAGGAATGAAAATGCAAGATGAGTTTGAGAGATTTCAGTCGGATAAAGCGTTTAAATATTTAGGGTTGTTTTTAACAATGAGTTTAGCGGTATGGAGTTTGTATAATTTAATTGTTTATGGAAATGCGGGCATGCCGTTTGTTTTATTTGTATTAGGACAGTTTGTTTATTTCTTTGTGAACTATTGGCCGAAATGGAAATATAGAAATCAAAAAGAGGCTGATCATGTATGAGTAAGCAAGATATTATACGGTTCATAGGAAGTTTGTTTTTAGCGGGTCTTGTTTTAAATGTGAGTTTAATGATTTTAAGTATTTCGTGGGGAACGATCTTCATATCGAATGTAGCACTAGTCATTTTATATGGCATTTCGGAATATAGAGAACAGAAGCGTTTGAAAGAAGAGAGAGTACCGTCAATTGATGAGCGAGTTGTGAACAATATGAAGTCATATTTTACGATTTGTATTACAAGCTGCGTTTTTTTTGTTCATTATGTATCTTTGTGTAAATAAGTATTTAGATAGGCAAGTAGTACATGTAAATGAGTTATTATATATTGCTATTTTTGGTTTATTAATAAGTATGGCATCGACGAGTGTGTTAGCAACAAGGAATAGATAGAAAAAGGGGAACTGGGATGGGATTACCGGTATTATGTGTCGCTACGGCTATTTTTGCTTTGTTTTGGGGAATACAAAACTTCTCTCGTAATCCAGTGCCAAGTGTATGTATTATGATTGGTGCTGTAGGTTTATCATACTATTTATTAATTTTAGCGCATTATCATAAAACAGCAACAAGTGTTGTTGTAGGGGCAATTATTTTATTTTGTGGTCGTGCTATACAAAAGGGGTTATTTCCATAAAAGCTGTTTATACAAAAGGTATAAACAGCTTTTTGTATTTTTTTTACAAACTACTTGAAAGTTACGTTACGTCATCTTTTATAATGAAGGAGAAGAGGTGATGGAGTTGATTTCAATTCAAGAACTAACGAGGGAAACAGGGGTTACAGTAAGGACGTTACGTTATTATGATCAAATTGATTTATTAAAGCCGAGTGGGAAAACTGATGGAGGACATCGGTTATATAGCGAGAGAGATGTTGTTCGTTTGCAGCAAATTTTATTTTTAAAAGAAATGGGTTTTTCATTAAAAGAGATTACGAATATGTTAATAACGGATGAGCTCAATTTAAAAGTATCGCTTGAAAAGCAACTTAGATTTGTACAGGAAGAACAGAAAAAATTTAATCGAATGGAACGTATTTTACAGGCAGTTGTTTATTCAGTAGATGTGGAGGGAGAACTGGATTGGAAAGTTATGTTTGAACTCATTCAGCTTTCGAAACAGTCTCCGCGAATACGTGAGATGTTTCAAAATGAAGTTTTTTCTAAGGGAGAACAAAAGTTGCTTCATAATTTGCCGAACATGAGTGAAGAAGATCCGAATGTTTTAGAATGGGTAAATTTATTAAAGCAACTACGTAACTTTATGAAAGACGGTAAGGAGGCATCATGTGATGAAGTACAAGGCGCAACAAAGAAATTAATGCAGAAGTGTTTAGAGATGGCAAATGGTGATGAAGCATTTTTAGATAAACTGTGGGAAGTAAGAAAGTCAAAAGAAGATTCACAGAAAATGAGTATGTATCCAATTGAAGAAGAGCTTCTATTATATATGGATGAGGCTTTTCGTATATATGACGAAAGGGAGAGGGATAAATGAGTATACTTGCAGAATATCGTTGGTATTTTTTAATTGGGGCAGAGATTGTATTTTGGTTATCAGCTATCGGATTCTTTTTACTAAGGTATGGATTTCGCTTGAAAAAGGCAAGTTTTATTATGGGGATTGTGCTACTTGTAAATGAAGTGTTTATTTTAACTTTAGGAGTAGTGGACTACTATCAAACAGGGAAGTTCTCTAATTTTCAAATCATTACGGTAATCATTTTATTATATGCAGTTTTTTATGGGAAAAAGGATTTGAAGAAATTAGATATATATGTACAAAAATTAGTTGCGAAGTGGCGGAATGAACCGGCGCCTATTATCGAAGAACCACTTGAAGTAACAGGGATGGCGCATGCGAAGCAGGAAATAAAAAATTGGGTTTTACATCTTATTTTGTTTATTGCGGTTCATATATTCTTTTTCTTCATGTATGGGCTTATTCCAGTAGAACAGTGGGGGAATTGGTTAGAGTCAGGAATCGTTTTAAATAAAACAGCAAGCCGTGTAAGCCAAGTATGGGCTATTATTCTTTTAGTGGATACTGCGATTTCATTTTCATATGTTATTTTTCCGAAGAAGGAGAAAGGAAACAAGAAGCTACTTTCATAGAGGAAAGTAGCTTTTTTCTAGTATACCAATAGTTTGTATAGGAGAGGATAACAATAGGGAAAAGAACAGGTTTTATATGCTTATTTCTCTTTAGTTTAGTAGCATGTTCACAACCTAACAGTGCAATTGATAAGAAGAATGATGTGGTTGCAAAGGGGGGGAGAAATTTCTAATCTAGATAAATTCGAGAAGTTCATTTGGAATGTGGAACAAGGGAAAGTTGATAAAATAAGAATTGTACAGTATACACATGAAGGTGATCCTGTTTTTCAAACGTTAGAGCATAGTAAGAAAGATATACTTTATGTGTTAGATAATAGACAAGATCAATTTGCTGGTGACCATAAAGGGTTACATAAAGATAGTTGTAAAAGGATTGTTAAAGAGCAACGTGAATCAGAAACGGTATATAGGTTAATAGATTGTACGAATGAAAATGGGCGCAATGGATATGACTTATTATATGTACTTGAAAAATAGAGTTAGTAGAGGAAGGAAGTATTTATTCCTTCTTTTTTTATGTATATCTTGTCGAAAATTTTACCGAATATCTGTTCGTTTTTTTAGGTTTTTTATGGGCATTCGTGGTAAAATAATAATACAGATTTTTATGAGGAGGTCGGTTTTTAGTTGGAACATCCATTTGAAATTATCTCAGAGTATTCCCCGCAAGGTGATCAGCCGGGAGCGATAGAGAAGCTTGTAGAGGGAATTAATAGTGGAAAGAAAAAGCAAGTGTTGCTTGGAGCGACAGGAACGGGTAAGACATTTACGATTTCAAATGTCATTAAAGAAGTGCAGAAGCCAACACTTGTAATGGCTCATAATAAAACGTTAGCAGGACAGTTATATAGTGAGCTGAAAGATTTCTTTCCTAACAATTCTGTGGAGTATTTTGTTAGTTATTACGATTATTATCAGCCGGAAGCGTACGTACCACATACGGATACGTTTATTGAAAAAGATGCGCAAATTAACGATGAAATTGATAAATTACGCCACTCGGCAACGTCTTCTTTATTTGAAAGAGATGATGTTATTATCGTTGCGAGTGTTTCGTGCATATACGGTTTAGGTTCTCCGGAAGAATACCGCGAGTTAGTTGTTTCGCTTCGAGTTGGTATGGAAAAGGACCGCAATCAATTGCTTCGTGAACTTGTTGATGTACAGTATGGACGTAATGATATTGATTTTAAGCGTGGTACATTCCGTGTGCGCGGAGATGTAGTTGAAATCTTCCCCGCATCACTTGATGAGCATTGTATTCGAATTGAATTTTTTGGGGATGAAATAGATCGTATTCGAGAAGTAAATGCATTAACGGGTGAAGTATTAGCAGAACGTGATCATGTAGCAATCTTCCCGGCATCTCACTTCGTTACACGTGAAGAAAAGCTGAAGGTCGCTATTGAAAATATTGAAAAAGAATTAGAAGAGCGTTTAAAAGAATTAAATGATAACGGTAAGTTGTTAGAGGCGCAGCGCATAGAACAGCGAACGCGTTATGATTTAGAAATGATGCGCGAGATGGGCTTTTGTTCAGGGATTGAAAACTATTCCCGTCATTTAACACTTCGTCCGGCAGGCTCAACGCCGTATACGCTTTTAGATTATTTTCCAGAGGATTTCTTAATCGTTATGGATGAGTCGCACGTATCGGTTCCGCAAGTAAGAGCGATGTATAACGGGGACCAAGCACGTAAGCAAGTGCTTGTTGATCATGGATTCCGTCTGCCATCAGCTTTAGATAATAGACCGCTCACGTTTGATGAGTTTGAAGAGAAAACGAATCAAGTTATTTACGTTTCGGCAACGCCAGGACCGTACGAGTTAGAGCAGTCACCGAAAGCAATAGAACAAATTATTCGTCCAACAGGGCTTTTAGATCCACCAATTGATATACGACCAATTGAAGGACAAATAGATGATTTATTAGGAGAAATCCATGACCGGATTGCGAAAAATGAACGTGTATTAATTACGACTTTAACGAAGAAAATGTCAGAGGATTTAACGGACTATTTAAAAGATGTAGGAATTAAAGTGAATTATCTTCACTCTGAAATTAAAACATTAGAGCGTATTGAAATTATCCGTGATCTTCGCCTTGGTAAGTTTGATGTACTTGTCGGTATTAACTTATTACGAGAAGGATTAGATATTCCAGAAGTATCACTTGTAGCTATTTTAGATGCTGATAAGGAAGGGTTCCTACGTTCAGAGCGTTCATTAATTCAAACAATTGGTCGTGCGGCGCGTAATGCAAACGGCCGCGTTATTATGTACGCAGATCGCATAACGAGATCGATGGGAATTGCAATTGAAGAAACACAGCGTCGTCGTAGTATACAAGAAGCTTACAATGAAAAGCATGGTATTACGCCGAAAACGATTCAAAAAGGAGTACGTGACGTTATTCGTGCGACAACAGCAGCTGAGGATACGGAAATATATGAAGCAACACCAGCTAAGAAGATGACGAAAAAAGAACGTGAAAATACAATTGCGAAGATGGAAGCAGAGATGAAAGAAGCAGCAAAGGCATTAGATTTCGAGCGTGCAGCTGAATTAAGAGATTTACTATTAGAATTAAAAGCGGAAGGGTGAAAAGAGTGAGTAAAGATTTTATTGTTGTAAAAGGTGCTAGAGCGCATAATTTAAAAAATATTGACGTAACCATTCCGAGAAATCAGCTTGTTGTTGTGACGGGATTGTCTGGTTCGGGGAAATCATCGTTAGCATTCGATACGATTTATGCAGAAGGGCAGCGTAGATACGTGGAATCTTTATCTGCGTATGCGCGCCAGTTTTTAGGGCAAATGGATAAGCCGGATGTTGATATGATTGAAGGTTTATCTCCAGCGATTTCAATTGATCAAAAAACGACGAGTCGTAATCCTCGTTCAACAGTTGGAACGGTAACGGAGATTTATGATTATTTACGTTTATTATTTGCACGAATTGGTACGCCGATTTGTCCGAATCATGGAATTGAAATTACATCACAAACAGTGGAACAGATGGTAGACCGTGTTCTTGAATATCCTGAACGTACGAAGTTGCAAGTGCTAGCGCCTATCGTGTCAGGGCGTAAAGGTGCGCATGCGAAAGTATTAGAAGATATTAAGAAGCAAGGTTATGTTCGTGTGCGCGTTGATGGAGAGATGCTGGATGTATCGGAAGAGATTACTTTAGAAAAAAATAAGAAGCATTCAATTGAAGTTGTTATTGACCGTATTGTTGTGAAAGAAGGAATTGCAAGCCGACTTGCAGATTCACTAGAAAGTGCTTTAAAGCTTGGCGGGGGCCGAGTTTTAATCGATGTAATGGGAGAGGAAGAACTTCTATTTAGTGAACATCATGCTTGTCCACATTGTGGTTTTTCAATCGGAGAATTAGAGCCGCGTATGTTCTCGTTTAATAGTCCGTTCGGCGCGTGTCCTTCTTGTGATGGACTTGGATCGAAGTTAGAGGTAGATTTAGAACTTGTTATTCCGAACTGGGATGTATCATTAAATGAACATGCGATTGCTCCCTGGGAACCGACAAGTTCACAATATTACCCGCAATTATTAAAATCCGTGTGTAATCATTACGGCATCGATATGGATATGCCGGTGAAAGATATACCGAAGGATTTATTTGATAAAGTGCTGTACGGAAGCGGGGAAGAGAAGCTTTATTTCCGCTATGTGAATGAATTTGGTCAAGTAAAGGAAAATGAGATTTTATTTGAAGGTGTTATTCCGAATATTGAGCGTCGTTATCGTGAGACGAGTTCTGATTATATTCGTGAGCAAATGGAGAAATATATGGCAGAGCAAGCTTGTCCGAAGTGTAAAGGTGGACGCTTAAAGCCTGAGAGTTTAGCTGTTTTCGTTGGTGATAAAACGATTGCCGATGTAACGAAATATTCTGTTCAAGAAGTACAGGAGTTCTTCTCAACTGTTGAGTTAACGGAGAAACAACAAAAAATTGCTCATTTAATTTTAAGAGAAATTCAGGAACGTGTCGGGTTCTTAGTGAACGTCGGTTTAGATTATTTAACGTTAAGTCGTGCCGCAGGAACTTTATCAGGTGGTGAGGCGCAGCGTATTCGTTTAGCGACACAAATTGGTTCTCGCCTTACTGGCGTACTTTACATTCTTGATGAGCCTTCTATCGGTTTGCATCAGCGTGATAATGATCGTCTTATTCGTACATTGCAGGAAATGCGTGATTTAGGAAATACGTTAATTGTTGTTGAGCATGATGAAGATACAATGATGGCTGCTGATTATTTACTTGATATCGGACCTGGTGCAGGTATTCATGGTGGTCAAGTTGTATCAGCAGGTACACCAGCTGAAGTTATGCAAGACGAGAATTCATTAACTGGGAAATATTTAAGCGGTAAAGAGTTTATTCCGGTACCACTTGAAAGACGTAAAGGTGACGGACGTAAAGTGGAGATTGTCGGTGCGAAAGAAAATAACTTAAAGAATGCGAAAATGTCATTCCCCCTAGGAACATTTGTAGCAGTAACAGGCGTATCTGGCTCTGGAAAAAGTACGATAATTAATGAAGTACTATACAAATCATTAGCTCAAAAGCTATATAAAGCGAAAGCAAAGCCAGGGGCTCATAAAGAAATTAAAGGTCTTGAGCAGTTAGATAAAGTTATTGATATTGATCAATCACCAATCGGGCGTACACCACGTTCAAATCCGGCGACATACACTGGCGTATTTGATGATATTCGTGATGTATTTGCGCATACGAATGAAGCGAAAGTACGTGGGTATCAAAAAGGACGTTTCAGCTTTAACGTAAAAGGCGGCCGTTGTGAAGCGTGCCGCGGTGATGGAATTATTAAAATTGAAATGCATTTCTTACCAGACGTGTATGTTCCATGTGAAGTTTGTCACGGTAAACGTTACAACCGTGAAACGTTAGAAGTGAAATATAAAGATAAGAATATTTCTGAAGTGTTAGGGATGACAATTGAAGATGGGGTAGAGTTCTTTGCTAATATCCCGAAAATTAAGCGTAAACTTCAAACGCTTGTAGATGTAGGGCTTGGTTATATGAAATTAGGACAACCAGCTACGACGTTATCAGGTGGTGAGGCGCAGCGTGTGAAATTAGCTTCTGAATTACATCGTCGTTCTACAGGGCGTACGTTATACATTTTAGATGAGCCAACGACTGGCTTACATGCACATGATATTGCACGCCTTCTAGAAGTGTTGCAACGTCTTGTTGAGAGTGGTGAGACGGTACTTGTAATTGAGCATAATTTAGATGTTATTAAAACAGCTGATTATATTATTGACCTTGGACCAGAAGGCGGAGACAAAGGCGGACAAATTGTTGCTTCGGGAACGCCAGAGCAAGTGGTGAAAGAAGAGCGCTCTTATACAGGTAAGTATTTAAAAGAGATTTTAGATCGTGATAAAGCAAGAATGAAAGAGAAAATAAAAGAAGTAGAGTTATCACAATAAGTTGTTAATAAAAACCGAGTGGGAATTGCACTCGGTTTTTATTTCACTAAGGGAAACTGGTAAGAATGTTAGTAGGTATACAAGTATAAAGAATAGAATAAATTGGTATAAGTGTTTGCATGTTACTTGCGTTTATTATCTATTAGCGTATGATGAAATATATATGTTAAAAGGATGTGTAAGGAAATGAGATGGATTGTATCACTTCTTGTAAATAGCGTTGTGTTAATCGCTGTATCCGGACTTTTAAAAGGGGTTGCACCAGACGCATTTTACATAGCAAATATACAAACTGCAATTATTGCGAGTATTATATTGGCGATTTTAAACGTATTTGTAAAGCCGCTTTTAATTTTAATTACGCTACCGATTACTCTTGTAACTTTCGGTTTCTTCTTAATTGTTATTAATGCGATTACGTTAAAGATGACGGATTCGTTATTAGGGGACGCCTTTAATATATCTGGATTTGGTGTAGCGATTGTTGCGGCAATTTGTATTTCTATTTTTAATATGATAATTGAAAAAGTAATTGTTGAACCGTTACATGAAAAAAAGAGAAAATGACAAAAAGAAAAACATTTCATGATTCATATGAAATGTTTTTTTCTATTTATTAGAAACCGAGTTTCTTGTTTCCAGAAAAAAATGGTACAATATCCGATAGAATGGAATTTTACATCAAATGAGACTGAACCCGCAGCGGAGTGGAGGTTTATACATATGCCGAAAGTAAGGACAAAAGATTTAATTGAACAATTTCAATTGGAGTTAGTAAGTGGTGAAGAAGGGATTCATCGTCCGATTGATACGAGTGATTTATCGCGACCTGGAATTGAAATGGCAGGATTTTTCACATATTATCCAGCTGATCGCGTGCAGCTTCTTGGGAAAACGGAGCTTACGTTCTTTGATACGTTAACGACAGAGCAAAAGCAAGAGAGAATGAAAGCGCTTTGTACTGAGGAGACGCCTTGTATTATTGTAACTCGTAATCAAGATGTACCGGATGAGTTATTACAAGCATCACGTGAATCAGGCGTGCCTTTATTACGTTCTGCTCAAACGACGACGAGATTATCAAGTCGTTTAACAAACTATTTAGAAGGTAAGTTAGCGCCAACAACAGCTGTTCATGGTGTGCTAGTAGATATTTATGGTGTTGGTGTTTTAATTACAGGTCAAAGTGGTGTCGGGAAAAGTGAGACAGCGCTTGAACTTGTAAAGCGTGGTCACCGCCTTGTTGCGGATGATAGCGTAGAAATTCGTCAAGAAGATGAAGATACATTAGTAGGGAGCTCACCTGATTTAATTGAGCACTTATTAGAAATTCGTGGTCTAGGTATCATTAACGTAATGACGTTATTCGGTGCAGGGGCAGTACGAAATTATAAACGTATTACACTTGTTATTAATCTTGAAATTTGGGATCAAAAGAAAAATTATGATCGCTTAGGTCTTGATGAAGAGAAGATGAAGATTATTGATACAGAACTTACGAAGATTACACTTCCAGTTCGTCCTGGTCGAAACTTGGCTGTTATTATTGAAGTAGCAGCGATGAACTTCAGATTAAAACGTATGGGAGTCAATGCGGCACAACAGTTCTCTGAACGATTAATGAGTGCGATTGAGTTAGGAAATCAAGAGTAGACTCTGGAGAGGGAGGTCATATATATGCTGTTAGGTTCTGTACCACAGCTTGACCGTATTGCAGTCCAACTTGGGCCGTTCCCTGTTTATTGGTATGGGGTTATTATCGGTACAGGTGTGCTATTAGGTCTTTGGCTAGCAACTCGCGAGGGAGAAAGGCTTGGTATTCACAAAGATACATTTATCGACCTTGTATTAATCGCAGTACCAATTGCCATTCTTTTTGCGAGAATGTATTATGTCATTTTTGAATGGGAATATTATTCGCAAAATCCGAGTCAAATTATTAATATTCGTCAAGGTGGTTTGGCGATTCATGGTGGTTTAATCGGGGCTGTTATTACAGGAATCCTTTTTGCGAAACGACGCGGGCTTTCATTCTGGAAGTTAGCGGATATTGCTGCGCCGAGTATTTTACTAGGACAAGCAATTGGCCGATGGGGAAACTTTATGAACCAAGAGGCGCATGGTGATGAAGTAACGAGACAGTTTTTAGAAGGTCTTCATTTACCAGATTTCATTATTAATCAAATGTACATTGATGGTGTGTATTATCACCCAACGTTTTTATATGAATCATTATGGAACTTTGCAGGTGTTATTTTACTACTCGCGTTACGAAAAGTGAATTTACGCCGTGGTGAATTATTCTTCACATATTTAATTTGGTATTCAGTGGGACGCTTCTTCGTAGAAGGTTTGCGTACAGATAGTTTAATGTTAGGACCACTTCGTATTGCACAAGTAATGTCTATTGGAATTGTTGTTATTTCTATCATTTTCATTATTGTGAGACGAAAAATGGGGCAAGCTGATAAAAGATATTTAGAAAATTAGAGAAAAGTAGCATCTTATAGAAGATGCTGCTTCTTTCATATTCAGGTAATGAAAGGATTAAGGACGATGAAAATAAATACAGTGTTATTTGATTTAGATGGAACGTTAATTAATACAAATGAACTTATTATCTCTTCTTTTTTACATACGTTAAATCACTATTATTCTAATCAGTATAAGCGTGAAGATGTATTGCCATTTATCGGTCCATCTTTGCATGATACTTTTAGTAAAATTGATGCAAGTAAGGTTGAAGAGATGATTACATGTTATCGTCAATTTAATCATGAGCATCATGATGAATTAGTGGAAGAGTATGAAACTGTATATGAAACGGTTCAAGAATTGAAGAAGCAAGGTTATAAGATCGGCATCGTTACAACGAAAGCGAGACAGACGGTTGAAATGGGATTAAAGCTTTCGAAACTTGATCAGTTTTTTGATGTTGTCGTGACGATTGATGATGTGGAACATGTGAAACCACATCCAGAACCACTTCAAAAAGCATTGAAATTATTAGATGCAAAGCCAGAAGAAACATTGATGGTTGGTGATAATCATCATGATATCGTCGGTGGACAAAATGCAGGTACGAAAACAGTAGCGGTTTCATGGACATTGAAAGGTAGAGCGTATTTAGAAGCGTATAAACCAGATTATGTGCTAGATAAAATGAGTGATTTACTACCGATTTTGTCCCGCATTAACGGGTAGTAAGATTCCTGCCGGTTAAAGTGTCACTTTTATATAAGTAGAGGAGAGAGTTCAGTGCGACGGACAACGCGCTATCCTGTTTCAGGAGAAAATTCATTGTGGAATGTGTATAAAACAGTTTCTTTTTGGAAGGTAATGAAAAATTTTATTATCATCCAAATCGCACGTTACACGCCATTTTTATCCGTAAAGAATTGGTTATATCGCACGTTTTTACGGATGGAAGTAGGAAAGAAAACGTCGTTTGCACTTATGGTAATGCCAGATATTATGTTTCCAGAAAAGATTACTGTGGGAGAAAATTCAATTATCGGCTATAATACAACGCTTTTAGCGCATGAATATTTAATTCGTGAGTATCGACTTGGAGAAATCGTCATAGGGAATGAAGTTATGATTGGAGCGAATACGACAATTTTACCAGGTGTGACAATTGGAGATGGAGCTATCGTTTCTGCAGGCACACTTGTCCATAAAGATGTACCAGGCGGCGCTTTCGTAGGCGGAAATCCGATGCGTATTATTTATACGAAAGAGGAAATGGCCACTAGAGAAGGTTGATGTTAAAAATGTAACATTTCCCTTCTCTTTTTATGAATAAAAAGGAAATAATTGATTATAATATACTGTTTTGTTTTTTACGGAATCGTTTATACTTATAGATAGAAGAATGTGTGAACGAAGAAAACAAAAAACTGGAGGATATATGGGGAAAAATCAAAGAATATATAAGGAGAACGGACAAGTTATCTCTTTTAATCAGTTAGCGGACTTCTTTTATAAAAAAGGGATGAGGGCTTATAAAGGGCAAAAATTGCAAGATGCAATTAAATATTTTCGAAGAGCAGCACAAAGCGAGAAGGAGCCGTTTATTTTATGCCAACTAGCAATAGCATTATCTGAATCTGGTGAATATCAAGAGTCGAATCAGATATTTCTAAAGCTTGTTAGATCCAATCCTGAACTTGAGCAATGCTATTATTTTATTTCAAATAATTATGCATATATGGGCTTGTTTCAACAGGCGAAGAAGTATGCAGAGCGATATTTAGAAGTTGCGGAAGAGAAGGAATTTGTAGAAGATACATTAGAATTGCTTGAGATTATGGAAGAAGATGCAATGGGTGCGGAAGAGATTGAGGATGAAGATGAGCTAATTGTTATGCAAGAAGAAGCGAACCGCTACATTCGTAACGGACAATTAGAAGAGGCGATTGCTACACTAGAAGTTGTTACGAAAGAATATCCAGAATTTTGGTCAGGACATAATAATTTAGCGATTGCACATTTTCAATCAGGTAATGTAGATCAAGCGCTTAAGTTAACAGAAATGATTTTAGAGAAAAATCCTGGTAATATGCATGCGCTTTGTAATACGCTTATTTTTCTATATTCAATTGGAGAGCATAAGCAAGTAGAGTCATTAGCGGGGCAGTTAGTTTCGGTATATCCAATTTCATTTGAGCATCGTTTGAAACTTGGAACAACGCTTGCAACAATTGGTCATTTTGAACCTGCATATAAATGGTTCAAAGTATTAAAGCGTCAAGGGTACGAAGGAGACGTCAGTTTTTATTACTGGTTTGCATACTCTGCGTATATGGTGAAGGAACAGCAAGTAGCTGAAAAAATGTGGCAACATGTTGTAGAATTGCATCCTGATAAAAAAGGAAAAGAACCGTGGAATGCACTGAATTTAGCAGATGAAGGACAAAATCTTTTATTTGAAGAGTTACGAAAATCATTTCAGCAAAGTACGACGCTAGAAGAGAAAATGCTAGCTTTATATTTAATGAATGAATTGTCAACACCAGAGAAGGTTGGATTCTTCTTTGATGTAACGCAAGCGAAAAATGGTGTTCCAATCGTATCGCAACTTGCAAAATATTTCTTTTTACTTAATAGTCATAAAAGCATCCCAGCTGATTTACAGCAATTTGAACAGTGCGTACGAATCGCGGATGCATTATACAATTATACGAAAAAAGATGATGAATTAATCGAAGAGTGTTTAAATTTTTGGTTTTGCACGTTCATACGTTTATATACATCTGGAGCGACTTTTACAAATGTGTACGGTTGGTCAGCGGCAATTGAATACATTGTGCGCGGCGAACAAAGAAATAAGATGACACAGGCAGAGCTTGGTGATGTATATAATGTATCTGTAGCGACTGTACGAAAGTATGTGCAGGCTGTTAAGCGCACGCACACGTAGGGTAGGCAAATCATTGGGAAAAAAATGATGCTAACAGTATAATGAGGGTAACTTAATGTGTATGAATGAATGGGAGTGAATAGTGTGTCAGAAGAAAAAATTTATGATGTCATTATTATTGGTGCAGGACCAGCTGGTATGACAGCTGCGGTATATACATCTCGTGCGAATTTAAGCACACTGATGCTTGAGCGTGGTATTCCAGGTGGACAAATGGCAAATACAGAAGATGTAGAGAACTATCCAGGTTATGAGTCTATTTTAGGACCAGACTTATCAAATAAAATGTTTGAGCATGCGAAGAAATTTGGTGCTGAATATGCATACGGTGATGTAAAAGCAATCATCGATGGTAAAGAGTACAAAACAATTATTGCTGGTAAAAAAGAATATAAAGCACGTGCAATTATCGTTGCAAGCGGTGCAGAGTATAAAAAAATTGGCGTGCCAGGTGAAACAGAACTTGGTGGCCGCGGTGTATCGTATTGTGCAGTATGTGATGGTGCATTCTTTAAAGGGAAAGAACTTGTTGTTATTGGCGGCGGAGATTCTGCTGTTGAAGAGGGTGTGTTCTTAACACGCTTCGCATCAAAAGTAACGATCGTTCACCGTCGTGACACTCTTCGTGCACAGAAAATTTTACAAGATCGTGCTTTCCAAAATGAGAAAGTAGATTTCATTTGGAATCACACTATAAAAGAAATTAACGACGCAAATGGTAAAGTAGGAAGCGTAACACTTGTAGATGTAAACAGCGGAGAAGAACAAGAAGTTAAAACTGACGGCGTTTTCATATACATCGGTATGTTACCACTATCAAAACCGTTTGTTGAGCTAGGTATTACAAATGAAAATGGTTATGTTGAAACGAACGAGCGTATGGAAACGAAAGTTCCTGGTATTTTCGCAGCTGGTGATGTTCGTGAAAAAATGCTTCGTCAAATTGTAACTGCAACAGGTGATGGTAGTATTGCAGCGCAGAGTGCACAGCATTATATAGAAGAGTTAGTAGAAGAATTAAAAACTGTAACAGAAAAATAAGGGGTAATATACCTTTTGAGAAGAAAGCTACCGATAGGAGCTTTCTTTTTTTTGTGAAAATGTCAAAGTTTTGTCAAAAACAATTAGGATTATAAGATTTCTTATTGATATACTGGACTTTACGGAAAAAATCACTATAAGAAATGAGGAATTTATTCAGTATGGAATGGCGTAATATATATCGTGGATTTTGTATGGGCGTTAGTGATTTAATTCCTGGTGTGAGCGGCGGAACAATCGCTGTTGTGTTAGGGATTTATGAACAATTGCTCGCAGCAATTAGCGGATTCTTTAGTCGTGAATGGAAAAAACATTTAGCGTTTTTAATCCCACTTGCAGCTGGTGTAGCTGCGGCTTTTCTAACGTTAAGTCACGTTATTAAATATTTATTAGCAAATCATTATGAACCGACTCAATTTTTCTTCCTCGGTTTAATTATTAGTATATTACCGATGTTAATGAGAGAAGCTGATGCAAAGGCAACGTTTAAAGGTAGTCATATTGCCTTATTAATAATTGCAGCAATTCTTGTTGCAATAACAGCATTCTTTAAACCAGATAAGGCAGCGGATCCAATTACGACGTTAACAATTTTAAATGCAATTGGTTTATTTTTCGCAGGATGGATGGCTAGTATGGCTATGCTTCTTCCTGGAATTAGTGGATCGTTTATTTTATTAATTATTGGTGTGTATCCAACAGCAATTAACGCTTTAACTACACTCAATTTACCGTTAATCGTGGTTATCGGTGCCGGCGTGATGGCCGGATTTGTTGTAAGTAGTAAAGGAATTAGTTATTTGTTAAATCGTTATAAAAGTATGACATTTGCGGCAATTATTGGGCTCGTTATCGGGTCGATTGTCATTGTGTTCCCTGGCATTCCGACTGGTGGCATTTCAATTGTAAGTTCAATTATTACTTTTATTTTAGGATTTGCGGTTGTTACTTATTTCGGTAAGAAATAAGTGTTTTAATCCCCTTAACGATAAAAATCGTTAAGGGGATTTTTATGTGCTATTCATAGGAAGTAAGGTATTTTGATTGCTTGTTATAGAAAGAATTTTTACAATTGCTTAGCGAAAGGGGACTGGCACCTTCGTTGTAGCAAACTGTTTTTGATAGTATAATGAAATGAGTATGCAGTGAGAAATTTTGCTGCAAGTAGCTGAGGTGAAGAAACATGCAAAGAGTGACAAACTGTGTGTTAATTAGAGATAATGAAGTACTCTTACTCCAAAAACCTCGCCGAAATTGGTGGGTTGCACCGGGCGGGAAAATGGAGCGTGGTGAGACAGTAAGAGATACCGTTGTTCGCGAGTATCGTGAAGAAACAGGTATTTATTTAAAGAATCCAGCATTAAAAGGGGTCTTCACTTTTGTCATCCAAGAAGGTGATAAAGTTGTTTCTGAATGGATGATGTTCTCCTTTTTAGCAACAGATTTTGCAGGAGAAAACAAATTAGAGAGCGAAGAAGGCATCATTGGTTGGCATACATTTGATAAAATTGATGATTTAGCAATGGCACCAGGAGATTATCACATTATTGATTATTTAATTAAAGGGAATGGTATAATCTACGGTACATTTGTATATACCCCAGATTTTGAGTTGCTTTCATATCGATTAGATCCGAGTTAAACCTGCAAGGAGAGGATACGATGACAGAGAATAATGATATAAAAATGGTAATTATTACAGGGATGTCTGGAGCTGGAAAGACGGTAGCGTTACAAAGTTTCGAAGATTTAGGATATTTTTGTGTAGATAATTTACCACCGATGTTATTGCCGAAGTTTATTGAACTTATGGCAGATTCAAAAGGTAAAATGAATAAAGTGGCACTCGGTATTGATTTACGTGGCCGAGAGTTTTTTGAATATTTATGGGGAGCGCTTGATGATTTATCAGAACGTACATGGATTATTCCTCATATTTTATTTTTAGATGCGAAAGATAGCACACTTGTAACTCGTTATAAAGAAACGAGACGTTCGCATCCACTTGCGCCAACTGGCTTGCCGTTAAAGGGAATTGAAGCTGAGCGTGGTTTATTAACTGATATGAAGGCAAGAGCGAATATTGTGCTTGATACATCTGATTTGAAACCGAAAGAATTACGAGAAAAAATTGTTCACTTATTCTCAACAGAAACTGAGCAAGCATTTCGTGTAAATGTTATGTCATTTGGATTTAAGTACGGAATTCCAATTGATGCTGATTTAGTATTTGATGTTCGTTTTTTACCAAATCCATATTATATTCCACATATGAAGCCATTAACAGGACTGGATGAAGAAGTTTCGTCGTATGTGTTGAAATTTAATGAAACACATAAGTTTTTAGAGAAATTGACGGATCTTATCACTTTCATGCTGCCTCATTATAAAAGAGAAGGTAAGAGTCAACTTGTAATTGCGATTGGATGTACAGGTGGGCAACATCGTTCTGTTACGCTTACAGAGTACCTTGGGAAACATTTGAAACCAGAGTATAGCGTTCATGTATCTCATCGTGATGTGGAGAAGAGAAAGGGCCATTAAGGGATGAAAAAAGAGAGAAAACCTAAAATTGTTATCATGGGAGGTGGAACTGGACTTTCTGTTTTATTAAGGGGATTAAAACAATATCCTGTTGATATTACAGCAGTTGTAACAGTAGCCGACGATGGAGGCAGTTCAGGTAGACTACGTGATGAGCTAGAAATTCCACCTCCAGGTGATATTCGTAACGTACTTGTTGCGTTATCGGATGTAGAACCATTAGTGGAGGCTTTATTTCAGCACCGTTTTACAACTGGAGACGGACTGAAAGGGCATGCGTTAGGAAATTTACTATTGGCAGGTATGACTTCGATTACAGGAGACTTTTACCACGCGATTACGGAAACGAGTAAAGTATTAAATGTCAGAGGACGTGTATTACCAGCAGCGAATCAAAGTGCGGTACTTCATGCAGAATTAGAAGATGGAGAAATTGTAACAGGTGAATCAAAGATTCCTCATTTCGGGAAGAAGATTAATCGTGTCTTTTTAACTCCAGAAGATGTAGAACCGTTATGTGAAACGTTGACGGAAATTAAACGAGCTGATTTGCTTGTTTTCGGTCCAGGAAGTCTGTACACAAGTATATTACCGAATTTAGTTGTTAACAAAATTGGAGACGCTGTTCTTGCTGCAAAAGCGAAGAAGGTATATGTATGTAATGTTATGACGCAAGCGGGCGAAACGAAGGGTTATACTGCATTTGATCATGTGCAGGCGTTACATGATCATTTAGGTAAACCATTTATCGACACTGCGATTGTAAATAATCGTGATATTCCTCGTGAATTACGTAAGTTATATGAGGAAGAGATGTCGGAACCAGTTGCACTGGATACAAATCGTTTTGCTGAACATAATATCGAAATCATTCAAGATAGATTAGCGAAATATGATGATCGTGTTGTAAGACATGATACATTAAAGTTAGCTTCTATTTTATATTCATTGTTATAAATGTGCGTTGCCTCATTTGAGGTAACGCTCCTCATTCATATAGGACAAGATTTTTGTTCCAAAGTAATAGTATAAGGAGGTGTTGACTGTGTCATTTGCATCAGAAACAAAGAAAGAGTTGACCAACCTTGAAATGAAGGAATGCTGCGAGAAATCAGAATTATCGGCGTTGCTTCGAATGAACGGATCGCTTTCTTTTTCAAACCGTCGCCTATCTATCGATATTCAAACGGAAAATGCAGCAATTGCAAGAAGGATTTATACGCTTTTGAAAAAAGGATATGATGTGACGGTAGAATTACTTGTTCGTAAAAAAATGCGATTGAAGAAAAATAATGTATATATCGTGCGGCTTGTTGAGAAGTCTCGCGAAATATTAGCAGATCTTCACATTGTTCGAGATGACTTTTCGTTTATTCGAAATATATCGCAGGAATTAATCGAGAAGAAATGTTGTAAACGATCGTATTTACGCGGTGCATTTTTAGCAGGTGGTTCAGTAAATAACCCAGAAACATCATCTTATCATTTAGAGATCTTTTCGTTATATAAGGAACATAATGATTCTATATGTGAACTGATGAACGGATTTGATTTAAATAGTAAGACGTTGGAAAGAAGAAAAGGGTACATTACGTATTTGAAAGAAGCTGAAAAAATTACAGAGTTTTTAAATATTATAGGTGCCCATAATGCACTTTTAAGATTTGAAGATATTCGAATTGTTCGCGATATGCGTAATTCAGTAAATCGTTTAGTTAACTGCGAAACAGCTAATTTAAATAAAACAATTGGTGCAGCGCTAAGGCAAATTGAGAACATCCGCTATATTGATGAGACGGTTGGGCTTGATATTTTGCCAGATAAATTAAGAGAAATTGCACAGTTACGAAGAGATTATCAAGATGTAACATTGAAAGAGTTAGGTGAGATGGTATCCGGGGGGAAAATTAGTAAATCGGGTATTAATCATCGTTTGCGTAAAATCGATGAAATTGCAGAGAAATTACGCGCGGGGGAAACAGTAGCAAAAAAATAAAAGGTTAAAGGGGAAATGGAGCTGTGGTTCAAAAACTGGTTAAAGTGGCATTAAAAAACGGCTTACAAGCACGTCCGGCTGCGTTGTTTGTACAAGAGGCAAATCGCTTTCATGCGGATATCTTCATCGAGAAAGATGGAAAGACAGTGAATGCAAAGAGCATAATGGGGATTATGAGCTTAGCAATCGGAACTGGTAGCATGATTACAATCACAACAGAAGGTTCAGATGCAGAAGAGGCTTTGGAAGCATTAACTGCATATGTACAATAAAGGGTTATCGCGAATGTGCGATAGCTTTTTTTATTTTTCTGTTTGTGGGGTGCGTGGTTGGTGTGGTAACGAATGATCGGTGGGTATATAGCTGGTTCGCGCTTGTCGGAAATTGTCGGTAAGTCGATAAGTTGTGGTCGATAAAATTGAAAAATCACCGATATATTGGATTAGATACTAGGTGGGGTATGTGATACTCTTGTACATAATAAAAAAGCGCCCTGTAGTAGGGCGCTTCCGCTTTTAGTTATTAACGATTTGTAAAGATCTTATCGATTAAGCCGTATTCTAGAGCTCTTTCTGCTGTCATGAAGTTGTCGCGGTCTGTGTCGCGTTGTAGAACTTCAAGTGGTTGACCTGTGCGGTCAGCAAGAATTTGGTTTAATTTTTCACGTAAGAATAGGATACGTTTTGCAGCGATTTCGATTTCAGTCGCTTGACCTTGTGCACCGCCAAGTGGTTGGTGAATCATTACTTCACTGTTAGGAAGAGCGAAACGTTTTCCTTTTTCACCTGCTGCAAGTAAGAATGCACCCATAGATGCAGCCATACCGATACAGATTGTTGATACTTGTGGTTTAATAAACTGCATTGTATCGTAAATTGCCATACCAGCTGTGATAGAACCACCAGGGCTGTTGATGTAAATGTGAATATCTTTTTCTGGATCTTGAGATTCCAAGAATAAAAGCTGGGAAACGATTGAGTTTGCTACATTGTCATCAATTGCGCTACCAAGCATAATGATGCGATCCTTTAATAGTCGAGAGTAAATATCGTAAGCGCGTTCTCCACGATTTGTTTGTTCAATTACTGTAGGAATTAAATTCATCTGTTATTTCCTCCTTTAAAAGCTTTCTTAGTCTTATAATACAATTATGGTCAATGAAGGTCAAACGAAACCACTTTAAATCAAAAAATATGTAGTTGTATCATGATTTATTCGCTATGTTTTTAAAATTCCCTGCTTATGTATCTTCAACATCATAACCGAATTACATAAATTTAAACGTGATTAATGGTGTGGAAAAGGCAAAAGAACGCCTTTTGTATAGAAGCGTTCTTTCATTTTTTATTCTTTTAACAGATAGGTTACTTTATTTAAGATTTTCTCGATTTGTTTTGCGTTTTTACTATACATATCACTCGCTGATTTTGATTTCGTTTCTAAAGAGAATAATTCAAGATCAGCATTGCATTTCTTTAAGGATGCTAATAATAAAGGCTTGTTTTGAGGAGAAGGCATTTGGAGTTTATCATTATAGATGTCGATAGTAAGTTGTCCGTATGAATCAACTTGACCAAGAAAGACATTTTCAATGACAACACCGAGTTTTTCTAGCTCAGAATGTAACCAAGCGCGATTATGTCCGCTAGCAGAAAGAGGTTCATCTAGTACATTTCCATCCATAATAACAGTTTGCGGTTCTTTTTCGTTTGGCACTTTTAAGCTGATATCTTTTGCTGTAAGTGGTTGGCGATCTTTCTTTAATAATACATTTAATTCACCGCTCGGTTCTAGTACAGCAAATTCAACATCAGCTACGCTGAACGCATTTTTTCCTCTGAGAAGCTCAAGTAATTCATCACTTGTATACTTTTCTTTCTTTAAATTATCTTCAAGTATTTTGCCGTCTTTTATTAATACGGTAGATTTTCCTTCAAAAAAATCTCGAGCTGTTTTGTTCTTTAAAGAGAGGATTCCAGTGAAAAAAGGTACCACAGCGAAAATGAGTATCGCAAAGACGCCGTGGAAAAATTTTGAATCAAGCCCTGTAGATACTTGGGCAGCGATGTCACCGATTGTCATTCCGGCTATGTATTCAAAAAAGGAGAGCTGAGAGATTTGTCTTTTTCCTAACCATTTCGTAATAGCGAATAAAATAATTAATATGAATACAGAGCGAAGAATGACAAGTGTCCATTCCGGCAGGTGAGACATAGTCATTTCCTCCAGTCTACTTAAAACCCTTTATATTGAGGTTCTTCACGTTCTAATACTGAAACTCTATTCTGTAAATCGGTGATGATGCTGTCCATTTCTAACATACATTCATGAAATACACGTTTTGATTCCGCGTCCTGTGAATTTAGTGAAAGGGAGCTTAAACTTGCTTGAGCGCCCCTTACACTGGCAAGGCAGGTTTTAACGCTAGCGATAACTGTCATACGAACACCTTATCCTTTCGGTTTGAATAGCAATGCTCCAATGAAGCCGAAAATAATGGCAGCTGATACACCAGCACTCGTTACTTTAAACATGCCGGTAATAACGCCGACGATGCCATGTTTGGCTGCTTCCTCCATCGCGCCATGAACGAGGGCATTACCGAAACTTGTAATAGGTACAGTTGCCCCAGCGCCTGCAAAGTCGATTAATGGTTCATACAGATTGAATCCATCTAATATAGCTCCAGCAACAACGAGTGTTGCCATCGTATGAGCGGGGGTTAGTTTGCCGACATCAAACATAAGCTGTCCGATTACGCATATGAGTCCACCAATGACGAAAGCCCAGAAAAAAATCATTGCGTTGCACCTCCAAATTCAATCGAAACAGCGTGAGCGATACACGGAATCGTTTCTTCTTGTTGGAATGTAAGTGGAGATAGTAAAGCGCCTGTCGCAACGACAAGTATTTTTTTGAATTCTCCTCTTTTCATTCGGTTTAATAAATGTCCGTATACGACTGTTGCTGAACAGCCTGGACCACTTCCACCAGCTATGACAGGTTGACCTTCTCTATAAATGATGATTCCGCAATCTTGAAATTGCTCGCTCTTTACCTTTGTTCCATGTTTATGTAGTAGGTCGTAAGCGATTTCGCGACCGACATGTCCAAGGTCACCTGTTACGATTAAGTCGTAATAAGAGGCGTCAATTTGTCGTTCGCGTAAATGAGCTTCAATCGTATCGACAGCAGCTGGGGCCATCGCACCACCCATATTAAAAGGATCTGTTAGTCCCATATCAATAACTCGTCCAATGGTGGCCGATGTTACTTGTGGACCATATCCAGTGTCGCTTAAAATAGCCGCGCCTGCACCGGTCACTGTCCACTGAGCCGTAGGAGGTTTTTGACCACCATATTCAGTTGGATAGCGGAATTGTTTTTCTACCGCAGCGTTATGACTTGATGCCCCAGTTAATAAATACTTTGCACCTTTTGCATTTACGATACTTGCACCGAGTGCTAAGCCTTCCATAGAGGTAGAACAGGCGCCGAATAAACCGAGATAAGGTGTTCCGAGTGTGCGGCATGCAAAGCTCGTTGGAGTTATTTGGTTAATTAAATCCCCTGCGAGTACGAATTGAATATCGTCTTTACGGAGCTTTGCCTTTTCGGTAGCGCGGCTACAAGCTTCTTCAAATAAAATTTTATGCGCCTTTTCGTAAGAATCTTGTCCGAGCCATAAATCTTCATGCAGGGTATCGAAGTCTTCAGGAATTTTTCCATTTGCCTCAAATGGGCCACCGACTACACCTGTTGAGATGATAACTGGTTTGTTTTCGAATACCCATGTTCGGTGTCCTTGTAACATTTACAGCCCTCCCCATTGAAAGAGAATCGTTTTAATAAGAGCGATGACAAAAGCTGAAAATACGCCAAATAAGATGACCGATCCTGCTAGTTTAAACATGTTACCACCAACGCCGAGAACGAACCCTTCTGTACGGTGTTCAATACATGCGGCAATAACAGAGTTACCAAATCCAGTAACGGGAACTGCGGTACCAGCACCAGCAAATTGTCCGAGGCGATCGTAGACGCCAAATCCCGTCAGTAGCATGGAGATAAAAATAAGAGTTGCAACGGTAGGGTTCCCGGCAGATCTTTCAGTGAAATCAAAGTACGTAATATAAAAGGTGGAAATCAGTTGGCCTATTAGACAAATTAATCCCCCGACGAAAAAAGCTTTCATACAATTTTTTAAAACGGGGCGCTTCGGTTCGCGCTGTTGTTCGAATTTTTTATATTCTTGTTGCACAGGTGTTAAATTTTTATCTTTACTAGACATTTGAATCCTTCCTTCTCTTTTAGAAAGCTTAAATATTAGATCCCATTTCTGATTGAATGAGTTTTAACTGTTCTTTAATGTCATCCTTACTCACTTTCTTTTTCTTAATTTTGTTTTCAAGTTCTTCTATGAGCATAAAAATCTTTTTGTCTGTACTTACACGAATATCGAAAGTAGGGTTTTCATCACTTAGCTTCTTTTTTAATTTACTTCGTAAAGGTTTTAAACCAAATCTTTCGTGGTGTTCAGGTTTAACGGCTATGTAAAGATCTAAATTTGTATTAACTGCGGTAGCTTCTATAATTCCCTCCATAGCAAGAGCTTTTTTCTTAGCGTCTTGCGATATAGATTGATTAAAGGATTCTGTACTCATTTTTGTTAATTTAGGGCCCTTTTTCTCATCTGCCCGCTTAGCTTCTTCTTTCTTTACTTTTTTATCTAACGGGCTATTATCACATCCGGTAAGTGAACCGAATAGGAGCATAAATAACGCGGTTATGATTCCAAGTTTTCGCATTATAATCATTCCATTTCTATTGCATTATGTAATTTGAGAAAAAAGGATGATTGCATATCATCCTTTTTCTCAAATTGTGTACCATTAGATGAAATGGCACTTTTGGTTATTGCTGTGTGTATTGTGGTTCTTCTTGCTGGACTTCTTCAACACGCGGGTTTAAAGAATCGATAATTGTTTGTGTTTGCTGCGCAGCTGTTTGGAAAAGTTGCTTTGCTTGTTGGTTATCCGTATCAAGAGCGAATCCCTCTAAGCTAGCTTGTGCACTTTTTAATCCAGAAACAGTTTGCTTTAGTTTTGTAATTACAGTCATTGAATGAAGCCCCCTTTGGAATATCAATTCAAAGATTATAATTTGTGAGTTGGGGTGAATTTATGATTGGAAAATTTAGGTTTTTGAAGTTAAAGCTTTGATTCAAGCGTCAATGAATTCTGTGTTATAGTGGCGCTTTATAAGATGGAAGAGGATAATATGTAATTCATGATGTAGGTATGTTACCTGTTGAAGATTAAAAAGTAACTGAAAATTACACGAGGTTAAATTTCTAATTATTCACAAAAAACATATCAATAAAATATATATTTCTATTCTTGTAGTTATTTTTAATTTAAAATAAAATTTTCTTGTATAGTAAAAAAAAGGATGTGTTCAGTTTTAAAAAAATAATATCTTCATTATCTTATTCGTTCAATCGAAGTCATTCACGAAAGAAGAACGTTATTAAATCAACGTTTCTTTTAATGCATAAAACATTTACGAATTGTTTTGTTCATCGAAAGTCTTGCGAATTCTTTTAAATCAACGTTTAGAAGAGAAAGTCGAAAGTAACAAAAGTCATTTATGTTGTATTCGTCATTCATCAAAATGAATACGCTATTCACCACAAGCCAACCCAAACGAAAATTTTCCGAACCCTCCAAGCCACCCCGCTGAGCCGTCGCAGGAGTCCCTTAGAGATAGTATTTGTGATTTTTGAATCAGGGGGTTGATCTCTCGCGAAGTCCTGACGCAGCCCAGCGAATTGTCTTTTACCCAATCCTCGCCGAGTTTCTACTATCAAAGAAAATAACGTTTCTAATGCGATTGGGCAGCCGTTATCGGAACTTACCCCCGACAGTGTGTTAAAATTAATCGAAGCGGAAAACGAGGATCTCCAATTGACTGAACGTGTGATCGGTTGGACAGTTTAAGAGGGTTGTATAAAAAGGGAGATGGCGCAAAGATGGTGAGATCAAAAGAGAATGATTTAACGGAGAAATTGGCAGAAGGTCACCGAGAATATGGTGACGGCAACTTTACAGTACAGAACATCGGTGATGAAACTAACCCGAATTGGACTGTCGTAAAAAATGTGAGGAAGGGATCGGCAGGCATTCGTGAAGGGGAAGATATATTTAGCCTGCGATCAAAATATATAAAATAGTGCGGAGATGGGCGGGCATCACTTCGCCTGTCTTTTTTTTATAGACTATATGCGAAAAGTACGATGCCGAGAGATGCAATTCTAGACGATTAGATTTAATATGATGAAGTATGAGCCTATATGCGTTCTATTTCGATTTAAGTAGATTAAGGGGGAACGAAAGAAGGAAAACTGCGCACTAAAGCTAGTGTAGAAGAAGTTTTTATGCTTGCGTATTAGGTTAGCGTCAGGATATAATATCCATATGTAAAGAAGCGAACGTCTACGTGTTGGTGTTCGTATCCTACGTTTAACTTTCGGTAAGAACAAGTCGGAAGAAGACGGAGGCAAACCGTTGATATTATCGTAATAATCATGCGCCCATAGCTCAGTCGGATAGAGCGGTGGTTTCCGGTACCACGTCTGCCGGGGGTTCGAATCCCTCTGGGCGCGTTATGTATTGTTGTTGTGATGTGTTCTATTTAAAAGTATTGAGTAAATAGCACATAATAGCGTGAAGAACGTGTTGAAAATTAATAGTAAATCTAAAGAAACCCCTTGTATGTGATTAGAAATAATCGTGTATAGGGGGTTTTTCGTTATGAAAAGAATTAAAGAGTGAAATGCAATTCAAATCAGAACAGATTTTAGCACTAAAAGAAATTGTAACGAGATATATTGCACAAGCGTATTGTTAAGTTGCTGAACGAAGATATGAAACGTAAGATAGTAGTGATTCACAAAGCAATAGGGACAGGCTAGCCGTCTTTGCCAGTAAGCTGAAGTTTAATAAAAGTGATCATCTTTCGTTGGCATTATCGGACTTTCTTGACCGTTATGAAGGAGAAGAAGAATGAAAAAAGGTTCTCGCAAGCTATTTGAAATAAAATCGTTTCTTACATGTATTGAAGAAGAGGAGTGCGGAGAAAAGGTCTATTATGTAACGATGGAACATCATAACAGTAGTGTGACTCGTCACAAGATAACGAAAGATGATGCATTCGAAATGTTAGTTGCGTATGCAAAAGGAATACCTGAAATCATGGAGGGCTTCATGGAAGATGAAAATTTCAATGAAGTTTATAAGATAACGGCATCGCTAGGTATTTATTGCAGTTAAGTAAAAAGTACATGTCATAAATGTTGTTCACTTGTAAGAATAGACCCTGGAAAAATAACTCAGAGGTAATCCAAGTCACAATTCGAAAATTACACAAAGCAGATAAACAAGAAAGTATCTTTATAGCAAATCGCAACGCTGTGAATTTGGTGCGTGTGGTACTCGTAGAGGATACGAACGGAATTAATCTATCAAATGAAAATGCGACAATGGTGAAGAAACGTGTAATATTCGATATGTACTCGCCATTGTAAAAAAAGGTCTGAACTTACAAGTATAAGTTCAGACCTTTTTTTATTATCACTTGTTATATCTGATAATAAGATTTACTATTAGTATGTGGTAATAACTTTTATGCGTTATTATTTTCTTTCAATATTATTCAAATTTAGGTTGTAAGATGTAAATCTCATTAATACATATAAATTAATAATATTTTGGAATGGGTGTCTGCGATAGGATTCTCCTTTTACCAAACTTATTGTACAATAGAAACAAGGGGGAGATTAGTTTGAAGGCAAGTCTTTTACAAGAACAAAGCTTACGTTTGGCAATGACACAAGAGTTAAGGCAAGCGATTACAATGCTCCAGTATAATGTACAAGAATTATCGGAGTTTTTGTATGAGCAATCGTTAGAGAATCCCCTTATTGAGTTAGGTGGTTTTGAGAGGGAGAAGAAAAAGAGCTCTAACACAAGTAAAAGTACCCGCAAACAAGTCGAGAATCAAATGGAAATCTACAGTGTGGATTCTACAACGATTCAGCAACATTTATTAAATCAACTACAGTATTATAAAATAGATGAAGAAGAGCGAAAAGCAGCTTCTTTCATTATTATGAACATGGATGGAAATGGTTATTTACAAGAAACAAATGAAGAGTTATCAGAGCTTCTTTCTGCGCCAATTGATGTAGTGGACTGTTCCGTGGAGCTTGTTCAATCGTTAGAGCCAGCAGGGGTAGGTGCGCGTAATATTCAGGAATGTCTATCAATCCAATTGAAGCGCTTACAAAGAAGAAATGGGTTAGCGGAAGAAATTATAGATGATCATTTTAATTATTTCGTTAAGAAAGATTGGCGAAAGCTCGTTCAAGTGTTGAAGTGTACCAACGAGGAATTACAGGATGCGGTGAACTGTATTACATCATTGCAGCCGAAACCAGGTCTTGCATTTTCTTCTGATAAACCACTTTATATTGTGCCTGATATGGCGGTAAAAAAAGATGGCGATCATCTCGTTTTACAGATGAATGAGAGAAATATGCCAAGAATTGAAATTCACTCTGAGTATAGTGCGTTACTAAATAATAGTGAAAGTGAAGTGGCTTCTTACGTATCGGAGAAGTATCAGCATGTGCAATGGATTATGCGCAGTTTGAAACAGAGAAAACAAACACTCTTACAAGTGATGAATATTATTATGGAAAAACAGCATGATTTCTTCTGGGGAGGTCCAGAGTATTTAAAACCACTTGCATTAAAAGAGGTGGCGGAAGAGTTAGGTGTGCATGAGTCTACAATTAGTCGTGCAACGCGTAATAAATATGTGCAAACGCCGTACGGTTTATTTGAGATGAAATCATTCTTTAGTAATTCTATTTCTACGACGGAAGATGAGGCGGTTTCTACAAAGCGTGTGAAACAATTCATTCAAACGCTTGTTGGAGCAGAAAATAAGAAAAAGCCACTTTCGGATCAAAAGATTTCAAAATTATTAGAAGAAGAGCATGAAATCGTTATTTCTCGAAGAACGGTTGCGAAGTATAGAGAACAAATGCATATTCCTGCTTCGTCTCTAAGAAAAACAATTGGATAGGTGAAGAAGATGAAGGTTGTACTATATACAAAAAAAGATTGTGGTCTTTGCGTGAAGGCGAAACAAGTTTTAAAAGAAGTACAATATGAATATTCTTTTCAAATTGAGGAAATAGATATATATGAAGATAATGACCTTTTAGAGAAATACCATCTAATGATTCCTGTTGTAGAAATAGGCGGAAGACAAGTAGAATATGGTAACATTCACAAAGGTGTCATAATAAACTATATAAACAATGCAGTTAAGAGTTGAATAAGTTTCTGTCTCCTGTTACAATAATACACGTAGCAGGGATTATTTTTTTAACCTAAGTGGGACACAAAATGTCACTATGGGACATAAAATGACCACGAAGGGAAATGAACCGATGTAGTGAGGAGAAAAGATATGCGCTCATGGATTCAGAACACAAAAAAATTATTACCTGATCTGCTACCTGTTATGCAAACGAGAATGCAAGTGCTTCAGTACATTAGGCTTATGCAGCCGATTGGAAGAAGAAACTTATCTGCAAGTCTCGGTATGACAGAACGAGTATTGCGAAGTGAAGTTCAAGTTTTGAAAGAACAAAACTTAGTTCACGTCGCTTCTTCTGGAATGACTTTGACAGAAGAAGGAACAGCTTTAGTTCTTGCTTTGGAAGACTTTATGAAAGAAATTTCCGGGTTAAAGGTTTTAGAAAAACAACTTAAGGAAACATTAGACTTGGATGAAGTTTTCGTTGTCCCTGGTGATAGTGATGAATCACCTTGGGTCAAACTGGAGATGGGCCGTGCTTGTGTGACTTGTATAAAAGACCGTCTGACAGTGAATAATATCGTTGCTGTGGCTGGAGGAACTACGCTAGCTGCTGCTGCGGACATGATGCAACTTGATTGCAAAGATTTACATATGCTATTTGTCCCAGCACGTGGTGGAATTGGAGAAGGTGTCGAGTTAGAAGCCAATACCATTTGCGCCAAAATGGCACAAAATACGATGAGTAATTATCGCTTATTGTATGTTCCAGATCACGTTAGTAGCGAAGCATATGCGTCTATTGTAACCGAGCCCTCCGTGAAAGAAGTTCTTGAGTTGATTCGATCTTCCAATATCGTCATTCATGGAATTGGTGATGCGTTAACAATGGCACGTCGCAGAAATACTTCAGAAGCAGATTGGTTAAAGATTCAGGCAAGCGAAGCAGTTGGCGAAGCTTTCGGTTACTACTTTAATGAACAAGGAAATGTTGTTCATAAAGTAAGAACAGTTGGTATGCAACTTGAAGATTTACAACATGTATCTCACGTTGTCGCAGTCGCTGGAGGTTCTTCAAAAGCAAAAGCAATACAGGCTGTAATAAAGCAAGGGCACACTTCAATTCTAATTACAGATGAAGGTGCAGCAAAACAATTAACAAAGGGTATTACCCTTTAATATAATCCCCCAAGGAGGAAATTTAAATGACTAAAATTGGTATTAATGGATTTGGACGTATCGGACGTAACGTATTCCGCGCAGCTCTTAACAACTCTGAGGTAGAAGTAGTAGCGATCAACGACTTAACAGATGCTAAAACATTAGCTCACCTTTTAAAATATGATACAGTTCACGGAACTTTAAATGCAGAAGTATCTGCTAACGAAAACAGCATCGTTGTTAACGGTAAAGAAATTAAAGTTATCGCTGAGCGTGACCCAGCTCAATTACCATGGAGCGACTACGGAGTAGAAGTAGTAGTAGAATCTACTGGCCGTTTCACTAAAAAATCAGACGCTGAGAAACACTTAGGTGGATCAGTTAAGAAAGTTATCATCTCAGCTCCAGCTTCTGACGAAGATATCACTGTAGTTATGGGTGTTAACCATGAACAATACGATGCAGCTAACCACAACGTAGTATCTAATGCTTCTTGTACTACAAACTGTCTAGCTCCATTCGCTAAAGTATTAAACGAAAAATTCGGCGTAAAACGCGGAATGATGACAACAATTCACTCTTACACTAACGACCAACAAATCTTAGACTTACCACACAAAGATTTACGTCGTGCTCGTGCAGCAGCTGAAAACATGATCCCAACATCTACTGGTGCTGCTAAAGCTGTAGCATTAGTATTACCAGAACTTAAAGGTAAATTAAACGGCGGCGCTGTACGTGTTCCAACTGCTAACGTTTCTCTTGTTGACTTAGTTGTTGAACTTGACAAAGAAGTAACAGTTGAAGATGTAAACGCAGCATTCAAAGCAGCTTCTGAAGGCGAATTAAAAGGTATCCTTGGATACAGCGAAGAGCCATTAGTATCTATCGACTATAACGGATGTACAGCTTCTTCTACAATCGATGCATTATCTACAATGGTAATGGAAGGTAACATGGTTAAAGTACTTTCTTGGTACGATAACGAAACTGGTTACTCTAACCGCGTAGTAGACCTAGCTGCATACATGACTTCTAAAGGTCTTTAATTCTTAAGTATATAAGCAATCAATGACAAAACGAGGGAGAGGGTTTGTTCCCTCTCTCTCTTCTTTCGTTTTAGAAGCAAATGTGTTAAGCTTTTGAATGGGTTTTGTCAATCCTAACTAGTAGTCGGAGGGAAATCCAATGAACAAAAAATCAATTCGTGACGTAGATTTAAAAGGTAAGCGTGTATTTTGCCGCGTTGATTTCAACGTACCTATGAAAGAAGGCAAAATTACAGATGAAACTCGTATCCGTGCAGCTCTTCCTACAATTCAATATTTAATAGAGCAAGGTGCGAAAGTAATTTTAGCAAGTCATTTAGGCCGTCCAAAAGGTGAAGCAGTAGAAGAATTACGTCTTACTCCAGTAGCAGCACGTTTAGGCGAGCTTCTTGGTAAAGATGTTAAAAAAGCGGACGAAGCATTCGGACCAGTTGCACAAGAAATGGTTGCAGCAATGAACGAAGGCGACGTATTAGTTCTTGAAAACGTACGTTTCTATGCGGGCGAAGAAAAGAACGATGCAGAACTTGCGAAAGAATTTGCAGCTCTTGCTGATATCTTCGTAAACGATGCATTCGGTGCAGCTCACCGTGCTCACGCTTCTACAGCAGGAATCGCAGACTACCTACCAGCAGTATCTGGTTTATTAATGGAAAAAGAGTTAGATGTATTAGGTAAAGCACTTTCTAACCCAGAACGTCCATTCACAGCTATCATCGGTGGTGCGAAAGTAAAAGATAAAATCGGTGTAATTCGTCATCTATTAGACAAAGTAGATAACTTAATCATCGGTGGCGGACTTGCTTACACATTCGTTAAAGCATTAGGTCATGAAATTGGTCTATCTCTATGTGAAAACGACAAAATTGAACTAGCTAAAGAATTTATGCAACTTGCAAAAGAAAAAGGCGTAAACTTCTATATGCCAGTTGATGTTGTAATCACAGAGGAATTCTCTGAAACTGCAACAACTCAAATCGTTGGTATCGACTCTATCCCTTCTACATGGGAAGGCGTGGACATCGGTCCTAAAACACGTGAAATTTATGCAGATGTAATTAAAAACTCTAAGCTTGTTGTATGGAATGGACCAATGGGTGTATTCGAAATGACTCCATTCGCAGAAGGTACAAAAGCAGTAGGGCAAGCATTAGCAGATGCAGAAGATACATACTCTGTTATCGGCGGTGGTGACTCTGCAGCAGCTGTTGAAAAATTCGGTATGGCTGATAAAATGAGCCACATTTCTACTGGCGGCGGTGCGTCATTAGAATTCATGGAAGGTAAAGAACTTCCAGGTGTAGTGTGTCTTAACGACAAATAAGTAGCAGCCAAAGAAAAAGGACGGTGCAAAGCATGCGTAAACCAATTATCGCAGGTAACTGGAAAATGAATAAAACTCTATCTGAAGCAGTTAGCTTCGTAGAGGAAGTTAAAGGTCAAATCCCAGCAGCTTCAGCTGTTGATGCAGTAGTTTGTTCGCCAGCTCTATTCTTAGAGCGCTTAGTAGCAAAGGCTGAAGGAACTGACTTACAAGTAGGTGCACAAAACATGCACTTCGAAAAAAATGGTGCATTCACTGGCGAAATTAGCCCAGTAGCACTTAGCGACTTAAAAGTAGGCTACGTAGTACTTGGCCACTCTGAGCGTCGTGAAATGTTTGCTGAAACAGACGAGTCAGTAAATAAAAAGACTCTTGCAGCATTTGAACATGGTTTAACACCAATCGTTTGTTGTGGTGAGACTTTAGAAGAGCGCGAAAGCGGAAAAACATTTGATCTAGTAGCAGGTCAAGTAACAAAAGCACTTGCAGGTTTAACAGAAGAGCAAGTTAAAGTAACTGTTATCGCTTATGAGCCAATCTGGGCTATCGGTACAGGTAAATCTTCTTCTTCTGCAGATGCAAATGAAGTATGTGCGCACATCCGTAAAGTTGTTGCAGAAGCTGTTTCTCCAGAAGCTGCAGAAGCTGTTCGTATTCAATACGGCGGTAGCGTAAAACCAGAAAACATTAAAGAGTATATGGCACAATCTGACATCGACGGCGCTTTAGTTGGCGGTGCTAGCTTAGAGCCTGCTTCGTTCTTAGGTCTTCTGGGGGCGGTAAAATGAGAAAGCCAACAGCTTTAATCATTCTTGATGGTTTCGGACTACGTGAAGAAACTTACGGGAATGCTGTAGCACAAGCTAAGAAACCTAATTTTGATGGTTACTGGAACAAATTCCCTCACACAACGCTTACAGCTTCTGGTGAGGAAGTAGGTCTTCCAGCAGGTCAAATGGGTAACTCAGAGGTTGGTCACTTAAATATCGGTGCTGGCCGCATCGTATATCAAAGCTTAACACGCGTAAACGTTGCAATTCGTGAAGGTGAGTTCGATCAGAATGAAACTTTCCAAAATGCAATTAAAAGCGTGAAAGAAAAAGGTACTGCTCTTCATTTATTCGGTTTACTTTCTGATGGTGGTGTGCACAGTCACATGAACCATATGTTTGCTCTTCTTCGCTTAGCAGCAAAAGAAGGCGTGGAGAAAGTATATATCCATGCATTCTTAGATGGCCGCGATGTTGGACCACAAACAGCAAAAGGTTATATCGATGCAACAAATGAAGTAATTAAAGAAACAGGAGTAGGACAATTCGCGACTATCTCTGGTCGTTATTACTCCATGGACCGTGACAAGCGCTGGGATCGCGTAGAAAAATGTTACCGTGCTATGGTGAATGGTGAAGGCCCTACTTATAAATCAGCAGAAGAGTGTGTAGAAGACTCTTATGCAAATGGTATTCATGATGAATTCGTATTGCCGTCTGTAATTGTTAACGAAGATGACACGCCAGTTGCAACAATCAATAATGATGATGCAGTTATCTTCTATAACTTCCGTCCAGACCGTGCAATTCAAATTGCTCGTGTATTTACAAACGAAGACTTCCGTGAGTTCGATCGTGGTGAAAAAGTACCTCACATTCCTGAATTCGTTTGTATGACACATTTCAGTGAAACTGTAGATGGTTACGTGGCATTCAAGCCAATGAACCTTGATAACACATTAGGTGAAGTTGTTGCGCAAGCGGGATTAAAGCAACTTCGCATCGCGGAAACTGAAAAGTATCCGCACGTTACATTCTTCTTTAGCGGTGGTCGTGAGGCTGAATTCCCAGGAGAAGAGCGTATTTTAATTAACTCACCGAAGGTTGCAACGTATGACTTGAAACCTGAAATGAGCATTTATGAAGTAACGGACGCTTTAGTAAATGACATTGAAAATGATAAACATGATGTTATCATTCTTAACTTTGCAAACTGTGATATGGTTGGCCATTCTGGGATGATGGAACCAACAATTAAAGCAGTAGAAGCAACTGACGAATGTTTAGGAAAAGTTGTAGAAGCGATTCTTGCAAAAGATGGTGTAGCACTTATTACTGCTGACCATGGTAATGCCGATCAGGAGTTAACTGCTGAAGGTGGACCAATGACAGCTCATACAACTAACCCGGTTCCTTTCATCGTTACAAAAAATGATGTAGAGCTTCGTGAAGGTGGTATTTTAGGAGATATCGCCCCAACAATGCTTACACTTTTAAATGTGGAACAACCGAAAGAAATGACAGGTAAAACAATTATTAAATAATTTGCTTATATAAAAAGGAGAGAATTTATTATGTCAACAATTATTGATGTTTATGCTCGCGAAGTCCTTGACTCTCGTGGTAACCCAACTGTAGAAGTAGAAGTTTACACAGAAAGCGGCGCATTCGGACGCGCTATCGTACCAAGTGGTGCATCTACTGGTGAGCACGAAGCAGTAGAATTACGTGACGGTGACAAATCTCGTTACCTTGGTAAAGGTGTTCTTAACGCAGTAAACAACGTTAACGAAGCAATCGCTCCAGAAATCGTTGGTTTCGACGTAACTGACCAAGCTGGTATCGACCGTGCTATGATCGAATTAGATGGCACTCCAAACAAAGGTAAACTAGGTGCTAACGCTATCCTTGGTGTATCTATGGCAGTAGCTCACGCAGCAGCTGACTTCGTAGGTCTTCCATTATACCGTTACCTTGGTGGATTCAATGCAAAACAATTACCAACTCCAATGATGAACATCATCAACGGTGGTTCTCACGCTGATAACAACGTTGACTTCCAAGAGTTCATGATCTTACCAGTTGGTGCTCCAACATTCAAAGAATCAATCCGTATGGGTGCTGAAGTATTCCATGCACTTAAAGCTGTATTACATGACAAAGGTCTTAACACTGCAGTAGGTGACGAAGGTGGATTCGCTCCAAACCTTGGTTCTAACCGTGAAGCATTAGAAGTAATCATCGAAGCTATCGAAAAAGCTGGTTACAAAGCTGGCGAGAACGTATTCTTAGGAATGGACGTTGCTTCTTCTGAGTTCTACAACAAAGAAACTGGTAAATATGACCTTGCAGGCGAAGGCCGTACTGGCTTAACTTCTGCAGAAATGGTTGATTTCTACGAAGAGCTTTGCAAAGACTTCCCAATCATCTCTATTGAAGATGGTTTAGACGAAAACGACTGGGATGGTCACAAATTATTAACTGAGCGTATCGGTGATAAAGTACAATTAGTTGGTGACGATTTATTCGTAACTAACACTCAAAAACTTGCTGAAGGTATCGAAAAAGGTATCTCTAACTCAATCTTAATTAAAGTTAACCAAATCGGTACTTTAACTGAGACTTTCGAAGCAATCGAAATGGCTAAACGTGCTGGTTACACAGCAGTTGTATCTCACCGTTCTGGTGAAACTGAAGATGCTACAATCGCTGACATCGCAGTTGCAACTAACGCTGGCCAAATCAAAACTGGTTCTATGAGCCGTACTGACCGTATTGCTAAGTACAACCAATTATTACGTATCGAAGACGAGCTAGGCGAAATCGCTGTTTACGCTGGTTTACAATCTTTCTACAATATCAAACGATAATTGTAGAAAATAACGACAGACCGTGAGAAATCACGGTCTGTTTTTTTTTTTGCTAAAATTGTTCGTCTGTCATAAGTGACATGAAGTATTTAAAGAAGAGATTATAATCAAAATCGATAGCAATTTGCTGCGAGGGCCGATTGGTGAATGGGTTTGATCCTACTAAAGAGCGGAAATCACCGATGCTTGCTCCTTGAGCGTAAGATTCGGTCATGACGGTAATTGGTGATTTGTAGTAGGTAAACATAGAATTATCAAGTAAAGCTAATATCGGTATCGTGTCATGAAAAGGGCAGCCTTTTAATCGTGGTAAAATTTTTTCGTAATATCCATAGTAGTAATGATCGAATAGAGGTTTGACGAGAGAAGCCTTTCCTTTCGCCTCAATATATTCAGCCATATCAGGTGTAACGATGGAATACTGAGTTACATTTAACGGGTATATGTACATGTTGGATGCAGATTGTAATACAATGTTAGCCGCGATTGGATCGCCATAAAAATTCGCTTCTGATACGGGAGTTACATTACCTGGGTGCAGAAAGGAACCACCCATTACATAATAAGATTTAATTTGCTGCATTAAGTTTTTACATAAAATAAATAAAGCAGCTAGGGAAGTGAGTCGCCCTAAACTTACAATGATTAGTTCGTCTTTATACTGCTCGATAAGAGGGATAACTTCAAAAAAATTCTCCATTTCTCCGTTTTGTAACTTTTCATTTGGGATGATTGGCCCTAACCCTTCTTCACCGTGAATATTAGTAAAAAAAGCGGGTGGACCTCCATTGAGAGGACGGTCTGAACCACCAAATATTTTCATATCTCTATTTCTTGATTTTTGTTTAAGAAAATGAGCATTTTGTACGGCCATTTCTTTTGGAACATTGCCGTAATCAGCGACAATCCCAACAATTTCAATTTCATCGATAAAGAATGCGAGGAGGAGGGCTATCGCATCGTCGATTCCAGGATCACAAAAAATGAGAATTTTTTTAGACATACGTTCACCACCTATCTTTATATATATATGTGTGCTAGAGAGAAGGCAGAATAAAAATGGAGTGAAGGATTTTGTTTTATTAAAATAATAACCATCAAAATTCAGAAAATATAAACTTTATATATTAGGTCAAGGTTTTTGACGTAAATTACATTAGGAAACGCAGTCATATCAAGGGTGTAAGCGTATAATATAGTGGGTTTTCGTTGTCGATTTGATAAATTGCAGGTTTTTACAATTTATACTATGATAAGGATATTAACAGAAGATCGTATAAACATGAGGGATGATGAACATGAAACTTACAAAGATTCTTGTCCAAATTGCTGCTCTTTATGTATTTTATATCGTTGGAAATTGGGTGCAAGAAATGTTGAATCTTCCGATTCCAGGAAGTTTGATTGGGATGTTCCTCCTACTTGTTTTGCTTAGCCTAAAAGTACTTCCAGTGAAATGGTTTGATTTAGGAGCAGAAACACTCGTTGCTATTATGCCGTTTTTATTAATTCCGCCAACGCTTGGCTTAATGAATTACGGTGCTTTTTTTATGAGTAAAGGAATTTCCCTTTTCATTACAGTTGTAGCGAGTACGTTTTTAATTATTATTGTCGCAGGACATACAGGACAATATCTTGCGAATAGAAAGGAAAAAGAGACACAATGAGCCAAATATTAATCGGAATCGGTTGGGTTCTTTTTACGGTGCTATTATATCAATTATCTAAAAAAATCTACAAATTATTTCCAACACCATTTACCATTCCAATGCTTGTTGCAACAGGATTAATGGCTTTCTTATTTATAATGCTTGATATACCATATCAAAATTATATGGAAAGTGGTGGTGGCTGGATTGCGAAGCTATTAGGACCAGGTGTTGTAGCATTTGCAATCCCGCTTTATAAACAACGTCATGTTCTGCAAAAATATGTTGTACCAATTGCTGGTGGTGTATTAGTAGGTACAACAGTTGCTATTGCAAGTGATTTTGCTATCGCCACACTTATGGGAACAGATAAAAGCTTAATTTTATCTTCTTTACCAAAATCAGTGACAATGCCAGTTGCGATGAGTGTATCTGAACAAGTTGGTGGTGTCCCGTCCTTAACAGCAGCATTCGTCGTTATCGCAGGGATTACTGGAACGATTTCAGGACCAATTTTATTAAAATGGAGCCGTGTTACAAACTCAGTTGGTAAAGGGATTGGCTTTGGATGTGCGTCTCATATTATGGGTGTTATGAGAGCGATGAAAAATAATGAGCATGAAGGTGTTATTGGATCGGTAACAATGACATTAACAGCAATTTTGACATGTTTGCTTGGACCGTTATTCGCAATGATGTTCATGTAATAGAAGAAAAGCGAGAGCGATTCTATAGCTCTCGCTTTTCTATAGGATTTATGCTACATTTAAAATAACTGAATCTTTGTAGGAGGTACGCCAAGTGCATACGTTATTATCAGTTTTACTTATTATTGTATCGATTTTAATGATTGTTATGGTACTTATGCAGTCTAGTAATAGCTCAGGCCTTTCAGGCGCTATTTCAGGTGGTGCAGAGCAATTGTTTGGTAAGCAAAAAGCACGTGGAATTGAAGCGGTATTAAACCGTGTTACAGTTGTCTTAGCTGTACTATTCTTCGTACTAACAATTGGTGTTACGTACTTAAATTTATAAAATTAAAAGAAGAAGCGTTAGCGGATTATGCTAATGGTTCTTCTTTTTTTGATTTGTTATTCAAAAAAAGTTTCTAATTAGATTATAGAATTATAAATATGGTACACTAAGAATAGAAAGAATACGACTAGATTACAGAAGAGAAAGAGGAGAAGTACATGATGAAATTAGCATCTCCGAAACCATTTACATTTGAAGGTGGAGACCGCGCTGTTTTATTATTACATGGATTCACAGGGAACTCAGCTGACGTACGCATGCTAGGGCGTTTCTTAGAGAAGAAAGGCTATACTTGTCATGCGCCAATTTACAAAGGACACGGTGTACCACCAGAAGAGCTTGTTCATACAGGCCCTGAAGACTGGTGGAAAGATGTAATGAATGCCTACCAGCATTTAAAAGATCAAGGTTACGAGAAAATAGCTGCGGTTGGATTATCATTAGGCGGAGTATTCTCATTAAAACTTGCTTATACATTACCGATTTTAGGTGTTGTACCAATGTGTGCACCGATGTACATTAAAAGTGAAGAAATTATGTACCAAGGTATATTGGCATATGCCCGCGAATATAAAAAGCGTGAGCAAAAATCACCAGAACGAATTGAGCAGGAAATGTTTGAATTTAAACAGACACCAATGAATACATTAAAAGCATTACAGGAGTTGATTCGTGACGTACGCAATAATGTTGATATGATTTATGCTCCAACATTCGTTGTACAAGCACGTCATGATGAGATGATTAATACAGATAGTGCTAACATTATTTATAACGGTGTAGAATCTACGTTAAAAGACATTAAATGGTATGAAGACTCTACGCATGTCATTACACTTGATAAAGAACGTGATGTGCTACATGAGGATGTATATAACTTCTTGGAGCAACTAGATTGGTAAGGTCTAGTTGCCTCTTTTTTTCATAAGGGAATTTTTATCCCGCTATTTGTGGGCTAATAATCAGTGGGGACGGACAAAAAACCACTGGTTAAAGTTACACTTTATGAAAGCTGTAAAAAATCATTGGGAGATGATTAAAGTTTCACTTTATACATCCCCCATCTTTCGGATACACTAAATAATATAAGGGTTTAAAGGAGGTATTTCTGCTTGGAAGAAATCATGCAAGAACATATTGATAAGTTGTTATTATTTATGAGGGAAGAAGCGTATAAACCGTTAACGATACAAGAATTAGAATCGGCATTTGGAATCGAAGGCTCTGAGGGCTTTAAAGATTTCGTAAAGGCACTTGTAATGATGGAAGAGAAGGGGCTTGTTATCCGCACACGTAGTAACCGCTACGGTCTTCCAGAAAAAATGAATTTAGTACGCGGTAAATTAATTGGGCACGCACGTGGTTTTGCGTTCGTCGTTCCAGAAGAGAAGAAAACAGGAGATGATGATCTTTTCATCCCGCCGACAGAATTAAATGGTGCACTTCATGGTGATACAGTATTAGCACGTGTTAGCGCACAATCAAGTGGATCACGCCAAGAAGGCGCGATTGTTCGTATTTTAGAGCGTGGAACGAAGGAACTAGTTGGTACATATACAGAGTCAAAGAACTTTGGATTTGTTATACCTGATAATAAACGCTGGACAAGTGACATTTTTATCTTGAAAAGTGCATCTATGGGCGCTGTAGAAGGCCATAAAGTAGTTGTGAAAATTACGGGCTACCCAGAGAACCGTTTAAGCGCAGAAGGTGAAGTTATTCAAATTCTAGGTCATAAAAATGACCCAGGAGTAGATATTTTATCTGTCATTCATAAACATCATTTACCTTTAGCATTCCCTGAAGAAGTGATGGAGCATGCAAACAGTGTACCAGAAACGATTTCAGAAGAAGATATAAAAGATCGTCGTGATTTACGTGATCAAATGATTGTTACAATTGATGGTGCGGATGCGAAAGACTTAGATGACGCTGTTACAGTAACGAAGCTTGAGAACGGTAACTATAAGCTTGGCGTTCATATTGCGGATGTAAGTCATTACGTTCAAGAAGGTTCTCCAATTGATGTTGAAGCAGCAGAGAGAGCAACGAGTGTATATCTTGTAGACCGTGTAATTCCGATGATTCCGCATCGTTTATCAAACGGTATTTGTTCATTAAATCCGAAAGTAGACCGTCTGACACTATCTTGTGAAATGGAAATCAACAATCTAGGTGATGTTGTAAAACACGAGATTTTCCAAAGTGTAATTAAAACGACAGAGCGTATGACGTATGCTGACGTAAGAAGCATTTTAGAAGATGAAGACGAAGCACTAATTGAACGTTACGAGCCGCTAGTACCAATGTTTAAAGAAATGGGGCAGTTAGCACAAATTTTACGTGAAAAACGTATGCGCCGTGGTGCGATTGACTTTGACTTTAAAGAAGCGAAAGTACTAGTAGATGAAGAAGGAAAACCGACTGATGTTGTAATGCGTGATCGTTCTGTATCAGAGAAGTTAATTGAAGAGTTTATGCTTGTTGCGAACGAAACAGTAGCGGAGCATTTCCACTGGATGAACGTACCGTTTATGTACCGTGTCCATGAAGATCCGAAAGAAGATAAGCTTGAGCGTTTCTTCGAGTTTGTAACAAACTTCGGATATGCAGTAAAGGGACGTGCGAATGAAATACACCCTCGTGCATTGCAGCAAATTCTTGAAATGGTTCAAGGTCAGCCGGAAGAAATAGTCATTTCAACAGTTATGCTTCGTTCTATGAAGCAAGCACGTTACGATTCGAACAGCTTAGGACATTTTGGTTTATCAACTGAGTTCTACACGCATTTCACATCGCCAATTCGTCGTTACCCAGATACGATTGTTCATAGATTGATTCGTGAATACATCATTAATGGTAAAGTAGACAACGAAACGCAAGCGAAATGGCGTGAAAACTTACCTGAGATTGCAGAGCACTCTTCTAATATGGAACGCCGCGCTGTTGAAGCAGAGCGTGAAACAGACGAAATGAAAAAAGCAGAGTATATGGTCGATAAGATCGGTGAAGAGTATGACGGTATGATTAGCTCTGTAACAAACTTCGGTTTATTCGTAGAGCTTCCAAATACAATTGAAGGTCTTGTACACGTTAGCTATTTAACAGATGATTACTACCGTTATGACGAAAAACATTTTGCGATGATTGGAGAACGTACAGGTAACGTATTCCGCATCGGTGACGAAATTACAATTCGTGTTATTAACGTAAATAAAGACGAGCGTGCAATCGACTTTGAAATCGTTGGCATGAAAGGCACACCTCGTCGTAAGTTCAAAGATCGTCCAGTTGTGATTGAACAGCCAAGAACAGGCAGAAAGAAACGCGGTGGACGTAGCGAACGTAGTAATGAGCGCGGTGGTGAACGCGGCACAGGAAGAAAGTTTGATCGTGGTGGACAAGGAAAAGGAAAAGCATCTGCATCTGCATCCACATCCGCTAGTCAGCCAGGGAAAAAAGATGGTAATAGTAATGGTAAGAAGAAAAAAGGATTCTTTGAAAATGTACCAGGATTCAAGAAGAAAAAGAAAAAGCGCAAGTAAGAAAAGAGTGGCTTCGCCTTACATTCTGAGCGAGCCACTTTCGCTTTTTGTTGAATCCAGCTACAGTGGCTAGAATGTTCGGTGGCTTCGCTTCTTCCCAGGAGGCAAAGAGCGCCTCAAGGTCAGAAGCTCCATCCACCTCACATTCTGAGCGAGCCACTTTCGCTTTTTGTTGAATCCAGCTACAGTGGCTAGAATGTTTGGTGGCTTCGCTTCTTCCCAGGAGGCAAAGAGCGCCTCAAGGTCAGAAGCTCCATCCACCTCACATTCTGAGCGAGCCACTTTCGCTTTTGGTTTACATTTGTTACAATAGTAAAAATAGAGGAGGGACGTTATATGCCAAAAGGTACAGGTAAGGTTATTGCGCAAAATAAAAAGGCATTTCATGATTATTTCATCGAAGAAACATACGAAGTAGGGCTTGTCCTTCAAGGAACGGAAATTAAGTCGATTCGCGCTGGACGCGTGAACTTGAAAGATGCGTTTGCACGTATACATAACGGTGAAGTATGGGTTCATAATATGCATATTAATACATATGAACAAGGGAATCGTTTCAATCACGATCCGCTACGTACAAGGAAGTTACTTCTTCATAAAAAAGAAATTGATAAGCTAGCAGGTTACGCAAAAGAAACAGGATATGCATTAGTTCCAGTTAGAATCTATTTGAAAAATGGATTTGCGAAAATGGCACTTGGTTTAGCAAAAGGTAAGAAGCAATATGATAAGCGTCACGATTTAAAAGAGAAAGAAGCTAAACGTGAAATTGCACGCGTGTTCCGTGATCGTCAAAAGATGTAATACAGATATTTACATTTGTAAAACGGCGCGCGTATGATATAATAACTTATGTAAGATTGTTGCACATTGAAAAACAGCTCTTAGTAGCTATCACGATATTTCTTCGTATGCTCCATTTTTATCATGGGGACGTTACGGATTCGACAGGGATAGTTCGAGCTTAGGTTGCGAGTCGAGGGGATCGGCCTCGTTAAAACGTCAAAGCCTATAATTGGCAAACAAAACAATCTTTCTTTAGCTGCTTAATTGCACTAAAGGTTCCTCCCTCCATCGTCCATGTGGTAGGGTAAGGGACTCAAACTAAGTGGACTACGCCGGAGTTCGCCGTCTGAGGGCGAAGGAAGAGAACAATCAGACTAGCAACTTGGAAGCCTGTCGATAGGCCGAAGAGTTCGCGAAATGCTAATATATCGACTACACTCGTAGAAGCTTAAGTGCCGATATTTTTGGACGTGGGTTCGACTCCCACCGTCTCCACCAATACATATTTGGTGGTTTTTTTATTTTGTATGTGATATGAACCATAAGTTTGCCGTTCCGGCAAGCTTATGGTTCTTTTTGTTTGCGGCAAACTTATGCTTCCAGGATTTGAAGAATATTTTTAATGTCGCTTTTAAATAAAGTCACGATGTTTATAAAAAAGACGCGATGTTTTCTCCCTTTGGATCTGTTTATCTAAAGGGGTGTTTTTATAGTGAAAAGAAGATTTGAACTGAAAGACGGATTAAGGAACTGTTGAGTAGCAATAAAGTTACTCAACTAAAGGGCCATTTTGTGGAATAACACTTAATAAGAAAATTAGATATTTCTGTTAAAGAATATAGAGAATATTATGAAGAAACGTACTTAAGCTAAGTGGCAGGTTAGTTGAAGAAGGAATTTCTCTAAACTTGGAAGAATTTATATTCAAAAATATGTTAAGGAGCTTGTGAATTATATGGAATCCATTAGCAAAAGCGAAGTGAAGCTACGAGATATCACAGAGGAAGATCTTCCTATCTTTTTCGAACAACAACTAGATTCAACGGCGAACTATATGGCTGCCTTTACAGCTAAAGATCCCACTGATAAGGACGCATTTTTTGACCATTGGAAAAAAATTATCGCTGACGAGACTATCACAATTAAGACTATATTATTCAATGGCATTGTCACTGGACACGTCTCGAACTTTGAACAGTTCTGCGAACCCGAAGTAAGCTACTGGATTGGGAAGGAATACTGGGGTCATGGTATTGCAACTAAAGCGTTGTCAGAGTTTCTGGAGTATATTAAGGTACGCCCGCTCTATGCTCGTGCCGCTAAAGATAATCTCGCCTCCATTAGGGTATTGGAAAAATGCAGGTTTAAAATCATCTCTGAAGATAAGGGTTTTTCCAACGCAAGAGGCAAGGATGTTGAAGAATTTATTTTGAAGCTCGAATCTTATGATAGGTAATTTAATACCGTAATACTATTGGAGCGGTTCTTGACTAAGAAACCTTCTGTTGTTTAACCAACGGGTGCTTTTCTTCAATAAGGTTTGAATAATGATCTTTAGTAATCGGACGCGATTGTTGAGCAAACACAGATAGAAAAATGATTAAACTTTTTATAAAAAATTATTCACTAGCAACAAATAACCCAAGCATTTTGATCAAACTTTTTTCAAAATGTTTGGGTTTCTTCTGTTGAAAAATCAATTTTTGTAGCATGCTTTTAATCAAACTTTATTACAAACCAACAGTATTCACGGCAAGCTTATGGGTTAATAATTAATCCACGGCAAAGATATGCTTCCTTTAGCGGCAACTTTATGGGTAAAGTCACAAAAAGAACCATAACTTTGCCAGGTTGGCGAGGTTATGGTTCTAAAATTAGAATGTATTTAATTCTTCGGTTCTTTCAATTCCATTCTCCATGCATCTTGTGTGTGTTATCCCCTAACGATCACAATTTTATCTAAAATAAACAATAACAAAATCACTTCTACACAAGTATTTATAAGTAGAAAAATAGAAAGAATACCGTTTTTTCATTTTGTGGTTTTATAAAATGCTTAAGTTGAGGACGGTACCCTTGAAACAGAAACTGAGGGAATAGTTATTGATAATAAGCAGCTAGATAATATAGTTGCTCTTAATGATTAAATAATATGTATTTAAATCTTCATATATTTTGTGTTTTTATCCATATCTATTGTAAGATTATATAGAGTTCTCCTAATAAGCTGTTATAATGGCTTTTTTTAGGGATTTAATATTTATAAATCTTAAATTATTTTTTGGAGATAACTTTTTATCCAACTAAGTTATATTGAAGTAGAGGTGAACCATCGGTGAAGCAGGTGTTAGTAATTAAGAATGAACGGTCTTTTGCAAAGAAAATAGTAAGCGGTCTAACGCAAGAGGGCTATTTCATTTTAAAACTTCACAATGAAAACCAAGGTTTAAATATAGTATATGAACAAGATTGGGATATTATCATATTGGATTGGGATTCATTAAGTATATCGGGACCAGAAATTTGCAGACAAATACGACTTGTTAAAACGACACCGATAATTATTGTGACCGACAATATTTCTAGCAAGGATTGTATAGCAGGGCTACAAGCAGGAGCAGATGATTATATTAGAAAACCATTTGTGAAAGAAGAATTAGTAGCGAGGGTTCAAGCTATTTTAAGGAGAAGTGACTGTATCCAGCAAAATGAGACAAACTTTTTTCAGTTTAAAGATCTCTTTGTTGATGCATCTAGCAATATTGTGAAAAAAGGTGGTAAAAATCTCACGCTTACTAAGCGCGAGTACGATTTACTTGTATTTTTAATCAAGAATAAAAACACAATATTGAGCCGTGAAATGCTTTTGAACCAGGTTTGGGGATATAACGTAGTAGTCAATCCCAATGTAGTGGATTTATATATTGGGTATGTAAGAAAAAAATTAAAGTGCGAGAAGAGAGATAGATATATTCAAACGATACATGGCAGGGGCTATTCAATGGTTGAATGATAAAAATAAGATAATAAAATAGTTTCTGTGAAATATTAAAAGACGGAAACTATAAAAAGAAGATTGCTATCAGATAGTGGAATATGAAAAAATTAGCTATTAATGGGCCCTTTTTTGCAGTAGAAATCATGGTTTATAAGGTGCTAATCTATCAGTTAGTACGTGTGGGGGATGGATCTGGTGGAGACTGTATCTAATTTGTTTTTAATTTTGTTAACTCACACCATTCACAAGATTTTCACAGAATTAATGACTATACTTATTTACAGGATGTTCAAATGAAAATGATTATCAATAGCAATTTAGATGCATAAAAGTTACTATCTAATTTAATCTATGGACTTTATCATTTTCGAACTAAATTACATAATAAGGAGTATACGTATGAAAAAAACTATGCTTTTAAAATTAGTAAGTATTCTAGCAATTTTCACTTTAATGTTAGTAGCTTGCTCAGATTCAAGTAAGGAAACTTCGAAAGCTAATAAAGGTGATAGTAGTGATAAGCCAAAAACGGTTGAAATCACTGATGCACATGGAACTGTTAAAGTCCCTGTAAATCCAAAAAATGTAGTTGCTTTAGATAATAGAACTTTTGAAACTTTAGCTGATTGGGGAATTAAATTAGCGGCTGCTCCAAAGGATGTAATGCCTGCAGATTCAGCATATGTAAAGGATAGTAAAGTTCAAAATATTGGAAATCACCGCGAACCAAATCTTGAAATTATTGCAGCGGCAAACCCTGAACTTGTAATCGTTGGTCAAAGATTTGCTGGCCATTACGAAGAAATCAAAAAATTAGTACCAAATGCAGCTGTTATTGATCTTAATGTTGATGTTTCTGAGAAATCTACTACGCCTGGGAAAAATTTAGTAGATGGACTTAAAAGTTCTACAATTACTTTAGGAAAAATCTTTGATAAAGATAAAGAAGCTAAACAATTAGTAGCTGATTTTGATAAATCTATTGAAACTGCAAAATCTGCTTATAATGGAAAAGATAAAGTTATGAGTGTTATCGTTACTGGTGGGAATATTGGTTTTGCTGCTCCTCACTCTGGTCGTGTTTGGGGACCAATGTATGAAATTTTCGGTTGGGTTCCAGCACTAGAAGTTTCAAATTCTACTGCAGGTCATAAAGGTGATGACGTTTCTGTTGAAGCTATTGCACAAACAAATCCTGATTGGCTTTTCGTATTAGATCGTGATGCTGCAACATCTGATGCTGCTACTTCAGCTCCTGCTAAAGATGTTATTTCTAAATCACCTGCTCTTCAAAACACAACTGCTGTTTCTAAAAAACAGGTTGTTTATGCACCAGAAGATACTTACACAAATGAATCAATTCAGACTTACATAGAGTTATTTGGTAATATTGCAAAAACTTTAGCTAAGTAGTGTAAAGGAGTACGAAACAGTGTCAAAAAATATAATTTCTAGGGTTGAGAATACTTCTCAACCCCAGTTTTATAATCACAATAAATTATGGACAAAACCTTTTATAATAGCGATTATAGTTGTTATAATTTTAGGGATTATATCACTGTTTACTGGAGTTTATGATATACGCGGACAAGAGGACGGAATGGAGATGTTTTTCATAACTCGTGTTCCGAGAACAGTTGCATTAATGCTTACTGGTGCTGCAATGGCGATGGCAGGACTCGTAATGCAACTCATTACACAGAATCGTTTTGTTGAACCTACTACAACGGGGACTATTGAATGGTCAGGCTTAGGCCTGCTTTTTGTATATTTATTATTTCCTGCCCCGACTTTAGTTCAAAGAATGACTGGTGCAATCATTTTTTCTTTTATAGGAACTATGATTTTCTTTTTATTTTTAAGAAGAGTTAAACTTCGTTCGTCTTTAATTGTCCCGATTATTGGATTGATGCTTGGAGCAGTTATTTCTGCAGTGTCTACTTTTTTGGGACTCCTTTTTCAAATGACGCAAAGTATTGAAACTTGGTTTGTAGGTTCATTTGCTAACGTTCAGGTTGGAAGATATGAATATTTATGGCTGATTGTTATCATTACTTTGCTTATTTTTATGTATGCTAATAGATTGACTTTAGCTGGACTAGGAGAAGATGTCGCAACAAGCCTTGGAGTTAATTACAATAGAATTGTTCTTTTTGGGACTGGCCTTATCTCTGTTGCAGTTGGAATTGTTGCAGCTGTTATTGGACACTTACCTTTCTTGGGATTAATTGTTCCAAATATTGTTTCAATGTTTAGAGGTGATGATCTTAGGAGTAATTTACCTTGGGTGTGCGTGATCGGAATGGGGACAATAACTGCCTGTGACATCATTTCTCGAACAATTATAAAGCCTTTTGAAGTACCTGTTTCTTTAATACTTGCAACAGTGGGAGCAGTCGTGTTTATTACTATTTTATTGAGGCAAAGAAAACCAAGGAGGCTACGATGATCACATTAGAATATAAAAATAAAGAAAATGTCGAAATCGATTCTAGCCTTCATAATGAAAATAGATCAGCTAGTGCTTTTCGTTCTAAGAAGGAAGCAAGACGTTATTGGATTTTGCTGATAACATTGATTGCTTTAGGTCTTCTTTCTTCATATGGACTTTTAGTTTATAACAATCCAGTTCCGATAGATTCACCTTCTTTTATCCCAGTTGTTAAGAGAAGGATAGTAGCTATTGTTGCAATGATTATTGCTGCAGTTTGCCATAGCTTGTCGACAGTTGCTTTCCAATCTATTACGAATAATAAGATTATTACTCCTTCGCTTTTAGGTTTCGAATCACTTTATTCAGCAATTCAAACGAGTACAATATTCTTCTTTGGTGCTAGTGCATTGATAAATTTTAATGGAATTGGATCATTTTTATTTCAAGTCGTTGTTATGGTCTTTATGAGTTTGATACTTTATGGATGGTTACTTTCCGGTAAATACGGGAATTTACAACTTATGCTTTTAGTTGGAATTATTATTGGTACCGGGCTAAATTCTGTGTCAACTTTCATGAGGAAACTACTTGCGCCTTCAGAATTTGATATTTTACAAGCGAGATTATTTGGTTCTGTTAATCATGCAGATCCTGCATATTTTCCTATTGTAATTCCTATGATCATAATTGTAGCAGTATTAATTTTTGCACATTCTAAGAATTTGAATGTTTTGTCACTAGGAAAGGATGTTGCTACTTCTTTTGGAGTTAAATATCAACCTAGTGTAATTTATACGCTTGTATTAGTTGCTATTTTGATGTCCATTTCAACAGCTCTAATTGGGCCACTTACTTTCTACGGCTTTTTAGTAGCAACTTTGAGTTATCAGGCGGCGTCAACGTATGATCATAGATATATTTTTCCAATGGCTTTTGCAATAGGATTTTTAATAATGACGAGTGCATACTTTTTAATGTATCATGTATTCCATGCTCAAGGTGTAGTTTCAGTTATTATCGAATTATTTGGTGGAATAACATTCTTAACTATAGTTTTAAGGAAGAGGGCTTTATGATAAAAATTGATAATGTTAAAAAGTTCTATACTGATAAGGTAAAAATAGGACCTTTGGATATTGAAATACCAAAAGCGGGCTTTACTTCTTTAATTGGACCAAATGGAGCTGGAAAGTCAACGACACTTTTGATGATTGGCAGACTTTTAGATATGGATGAAGGCCAAATTCAGGTAGCAAATATGGATGTTTCTGAATCCAAATCAAAAGACCTAGCAAAAGTTTTGACTATATTGCGACAAGAAAATCATTTTGTAACTAGGCTTACTGTTAGACAATTAGTTGGATTTGGGCGCTTTCCTTATTCAAAGGGAAGATTAACTAAAGAGGATGAAGCTATTATTTCTAAATATATCGATTTTTTAGATTTAACTAATTTAGAGAATAGATATTTAGATGAGCTTTCTGGTGGTCAAAGACAAAGGGCATATGTAGCGATGGTATTGTGCCAAGAGACTGAATATGTACTTTTGGACGAGCCTCTGAATAACCTTGATGTTGCTCGTTCTGTTCAAATGATGGAGCATTTGAGACGTGCGGCTAATGAATTTGGAAGAACAATTTTGACTGTTATGCATGACATAAATTTTGCGGCTAAATATTCTGATAAAATTTGTGCTATGAAAGATGGACAAATAGCTGCTTTTGGAACAGTAGAAGAGGTTATGGACCCAAAAATTTTGACAGATATTTTTGAAACAAAAATAGAAATTATCAATGGTCCTTATGGGCCAATAGCTGTTTATTAGTTACAAAATGTAAAAAATGAGTATGTCAAAAAAATACTGTAGCTTGTGTAAATCATGCCAGCTACTCTAGTTGAAGTTGCTGTCTGTATTTTATAGGCAGCAGTTTTTTTTAATGCGGTTGCCCATGATAACTCTTAATATTTCTGGCTGCTCGTAACAGTCCTGTATGTATTTCATTACTTCCGGTCCTGCGATGCTTCCAACAATAAACTTGTAAATTACTCATGAAATGCAAAGAACGCTTCGTATTTTCAAGTATTTACCAAACGTAAAATTTATCTCTGTATAACTTTTTATAAGAATTCAGCTTGTTTTTTTTGTATGTAATATTGCATATAAGAGTGTATTGATAAAAGTGTAAGGGGTCACTATAATGAGGGCATAAAGATAAATCACATTTTCGTAGCAATAAAAAAGGAGGAAATAATATGGAAATCGCAATGGCAGTTTTGAAATTTGTAGGTGGCGTAATCCCGTTAATTCAAGAACTTTTGAAAGCATTTATGTAGGTTTATTAGTTAGCTATCATTTATCAATCATTATCATATCTTACTAAAAAAAGAACGGGGTGATTTTTCTGAATATTAAGAAAAACACTAAAAGAAGAAAGTTCCTTGCGTGTTTATTAGTTAGTCTATGCACTATTAATTATTCATCTATTTCCTTCGCAGAAACACAAGCAGGTAATACAACTGATGTAACCAAAAATGCTAGTGGCATTGATACTGGTATAGCAAATCTTAAATATAATAATCAAGAGGTTTTAGCTGTAAATGGTGATAAGGTAGAGAGTTTTGTTCCGAAAGAAAGTATCAATTCAAATGGTAAATTTGTAGTAGTGGAACGCGAGAAAAAATCACTTACAACTTCACCAGTCGATATTTCGATTATTGATTCTGTGGTGAATCGTACGTATCCAGGAGCGGTACAACTTGCAAATAAAGCTTTTGCAGACAATCAACCGAGTTTATTAGTGGCTAAGAGAAAGCCTTTGAATATTAGTATAGACTTGCCTGGCATGAGAAAAGAAAATACAATTACTGTCCAAAATCCGACATATGGTAATGTGGCTGGAGCAGTAGATGATTTAGTATCTACTTGGAATGAAAAGTATTCTAAAACACATACGTTACCTGCAAGAATGCAGTATACAGAATCTATGGTTTATAGTAAATCACAAATCGCAAGTGCCCTTAACGTTAACGCTAAATATCTTGATAACAGTCTAAACATTGATTTTAATGCGGTTGCAAATGGAGAGAAAAAAGTGATGGTAGCGGCATATAAGCAAATATTTTATACCGTAAGTGCTGAACTACCTAACAATCCATCCGATCTTTTTGATAATAGTGTTACTTTTGGTGAGTTAACTCGTAAAGGTGTAAGTAATTCGGCTCCACCTGTTATGGTCTCAAATGTAGCTTATGGTAGAACTGTTTATGTAAAATTAGAAACAACATCTAAGAGCAAAGATGTACAAGCTGCTTTTAAAGCCTTACTTAAGAATAACAGCGTCGAAACGAATGGACAGTACAAAGATATTTTTGAAGAAAGTACCTTTACTGCTGTAGTATTAGGCGGAGATGCGAAAGAGCATAACAAGGTTGTTACTAAAGATTTCAATGAAATCCGAAATATCATTAAAGATAATGCTGAATTAAGTCTTAAAAATCCAGCATACCCAATTTCATATACAAGTACTTTTTTAAAAGATAATGCAACTGCTGCTGTTCATAACAATACAGATTATATCGAGACGACAACTACAGAATATTCAAGTGCTAAAATGACACTGGATCATTACGGTGCTTACGTTGCGCAATTTGATGTATCTTGGGATGAATTCACATTTGATCAAAATGGTAAAGAAGTACTAACACATAAAACATGGGATGGTAGCGGCAAAGACAAAACGGCTCATTACTCTACAGTTATCCCTCTTCCACCAAATTCAAAAAATATAAAAATCGTAGCAAGAGAATGTACTGGTCTTGCATGGGAATGGTGGAGAACAATTATTAATGAACAAAATGTTCCATTAACAAATGAAATAAAAGTTTCAATTGGAGGAACAACATTATACCCAACTGCTAGTATTAGTCATTAGGTATAAAAAGGCGCCCTGTAAGCAGGGCGCTTTTTTACTTAGTCACAAATTTTACTCTTTCCAAAACTGTTCCAATAGAATGACAAGCATGGTACCCACAAGTAATCCATTACTTAAAACATATTGTAAGGAAGAAGGAATTCCGCTAAATGCACTTTCTGTAAGAAACATTATTCCCAAACTGATTAATAATGAAATTCCTAATATTGTTAATCGGCGTTGATTTAATTCTTCACGTAAAATGGATTGAAATGAAATGCCTATTACTTGGACAAATGTTGCTAAAAGTGCGGCATTAGCAATAGGACCTGGTAGTAAGGATATAAAGTTTACAATTGAAGGAATAAAAGAAATTCCTGCTAATATAAGACTTGCTATAAGGAACGACTTCACTTTTCTTTGTCCTGTTAGTTGAATAAATCCTGCTGATGCAGGTAATGGTACAATTCCAATTGTAGAAAACAACGACGAGATAATATGCGATATACCTCCGGCCCACACGCCGCGGTTCAGTATTTGCTTTTCATTTTCTTTAGATAACGGAGCCACTTGTTTTACAGCCGAAATAGCAGCGATTGTATTTGCAACTAAAAGAAATGTAAATAAAGTTGCAGTTAGAGCCATTCCAATATCGAACCTAGGCATGCCCCAAGCGAATATCTCTGGTAACTTAACTAACGGTGTGTGTGAAGGCAGATGAGATGATTTTCCTAATACAGCATACAAAAGCCAACCACATGAAATTCCAAGTAACACAGCGTAACTTTTCATCCATCCTTTCCCTTTAATTGATAAGAAAGTAATAAGCGCAAAAACAAAGAGCGCAATAGTAGCCGTTGTATAATCAGGATGAGTTACAGCTCCTTGTAATCCCATCATTCCTTTTAGTAACACACCACTAAGCTGAAGAGATAATATTAAAAGAAAAGTTCCTGTAACTAAAGGGGTAAATAAACGCAAGGTTCGATGTACAAGCCCTGTTATACCAAGCGTGAAGAGTAATATACCTGCAATAATTAATCCGCCTTCTAAAAGTTGTAATACATCCTTTGCACTTTGTCCCTGATGCATAGCGACTTGTCCCAATATGACAAATATACTTACCCATGAACCGGCTGGCCCATCCGCTATGGGATAGTGATGCCCAAACCATGCTTGTATAAATGAACTTACTCCTACAACTAAAAAAGTTCGTTGCATTAATGTTGAGATATCTTCTATTGATAAATGGAATATGCCACCAATAATGATAGGCAATGCAATTGCATTTGCTAATAAAAACACAAACCACTGTAGAATACTAAAGCTCGTATCGACGTATTTTTTATTCATATTATTCTCCCTTGTATAAAAAGAATCTCATAGTAAAAATCCATCCTTTCTATACAGCTAGATTAAAAAGGATGGATTTTATAAATCTATAAAATCACTTTAATTATATAGATAGATTTTTAATTAATTACCATGTACGGAACGGTAAGAATTTCCCGTTAAGTGTAATCACGATACGAGGGTCGCCACCTTTTGGATCTTCTTGTGTGTCCACACCTAGATTGAAGTTAATTGCACTCATTACACCTTCGCCAGCTTTTTCTAGAATTAATTCTCTAAGAGTCGGTGCGTATTGTAACATCATTTCATATAATCGATATAAGATTGGGTCAGTAGGAGGCATTTGCATTACTTGACCTCTAAGTGGAACTACTGTTAATGCTTGAACTACTTCTTCATCTAATTCTAATAGTTTACCGATTTTTTCTGCTTCTGGACGTGTCATTGTAGCTTGTCCTAATAACGCTGTTACAACCCAAGTCTCAGAGTTTTCACTTACTTTTGAAATTTCTTCCCATGTTAAACCTTTTGCAATTTTTGCTTCCATAATTTTTTGTGTAGCTTCTTGTCTATTCATATCTAATAACTTCCCTTCATTTAAGTAATAATTAATTTTTCATACCATTTAATGCTTTATATCCATCAACTATTAAGTCTAATTTACCTGTGTGAGGATCAATAACTAAACCATGTACAGGAACATCTTTTGGAATAAGTGGATGATTTCTTACTAAATCAACATTAGCCTGAGTTGAACCGTTGACATCATCGAATCCAAATAACCATTTTTCAAGGTCAACACCAGCATATTCAATCGCTGATAAAATTTCTGGTGAAGCTACTCCACGATCTAATATTTTTTGAAGTGTTCCTTTTGGATTAGTTTGGCTCGCACCACATCTTTGGTGTCCGATAAGGAAGATTTCATCTGCATTTAGATCATATACTGATGCGACAACACTTTGCATAACACTATCGAAAGCAGAAGCAATTTTACCACCTGCATTTCTGATAACTTTTGCATCACCATCGTGTATATCTAAAGCTTTTGGAAGTAGCTCAATTAAACGAGCGTCCATGCAAGAAACAACAACCATACGTTTTTTAGGCAGTTTTGTCGCTTCACGAGGAGCGTATTCTTTATTTTCTACAAATTGTTCATTGAACGATAAAATCTCTTGTAATAACATATTTGTAACCTCCTTTAAATCTAGATGTATTTTTTTGTTGCGTCCTCTGTGTTATAAGTAAATATAACTGATAAACAATGTGATGTAAGAGGATAAACTAAGTATAGTGAATTGTATCGACAAGCAGAATAAGTTGGCGAAACACTTTCTGGCTTTCTACTTTCACGATGAAAGGATTGGTTTATATCATTGATCAAACAGATTTTGAGATACTGAAATTATTAGGAGAAAACTCAAGAATACAATGGAAAGAACTTGGTCAAAAAATACATATGACGGGGCAGGCTGTAGGAAATCGAATTCGAAGATTAGAGGATTTAGGGATTATTGAACAATATACAATCGCAATAAACCGAATCAAATTAGGACAAGTAGTGACTGCATTTGTTACTTTATTCGTAACAACAGCTAATCATCAAGAGTTTATGAATTTCTTTCAAAAAGAAGAAGGGATTTCTGAAGTAGACCGTATAAGTGGTGAGGGATGTTATTTATTAAAAACACATTTTGCTTCTAATGAAGAATTGGATAACTTTCTGGGGCGACTATTAAAGTATGGGAATTATCGTGTTAACTTATCAATAGGAAAGTTAAAATAAGATTTCTTTTTTTGAGGTTATAGTAACATTATTTGCTAAACCTTATTTGTATAGAGATAATAAAATTTTTATCTTAAATAGTCGGAGCCTTACTACAATTTATGTGTAGTAAGGCTTTTTAAAGCTGTTAAAAAAATGAGAGATATTATATTCAACAATCGTGCTGAATTGTTGAGGGGGATATAAGACAATTTTTTTCAAGGGAATCATAAATGATTTTTCTTTAAAAAAATCCTGCAGCTCAGTACAGGATTTGTAATCAAACGTTTTTAAAAGCTAAATTGTGGTTTTATATCACCTTTATAAGGCTCATGTTCAACGAATATAGTTATGTCTTTACCCGCTTGGTCTTTACCAGTTCTTTTATACGTAAATTTCTTATTATTCAGTTCAGTAAGTTCAAGAGCCGCACCATATTTATTATTTCCAATTGAAACATGAGCTCTTATTTTATTTTCATGTACAACATCGAAGTAGCCATAATCACTGCGGCTTTGACCTGTTTCGCTATTGAAGAACTCGTATTTATTAGACTTGTCATCAAATTTTGCTAGACTTATAAAATTCGAATTAAACTGCGTTACATCATTACCGGCTTCATCTAATACCTTTGTTCCATGCCAAAGGGTTCCGCCTAAAATTTTATCTCCATCCACGTTTTTAACGATATCACCTGTAGTAGAGTTTAGCTGCTTATTCGGATCCGTGAAAGAAAGCTCTTTTTCTTTATATGGAACATGTTCAACGAAAGCTTCTACATCTTTACCGTTAGCATCTTTCCCTATTCTTTTATAGGTAAATACATTTTTATTTAGCTTTGTCATGTCAACAACAGCTTGATACTTCATTGATTCTGAAATTAATATTCTTTTCTTCCCATCATTTGTGACAAAGAAAGTTCCTTTATCGCCACGGCTTGCACCAGTCTTAGCATCAAAAAATTCATATCTTCCTGACTTCGCATCATATTTTGCAAGACCAATGAAGTTTGCATTTTCTTTCGTTAAGTCATTTTTATCTTTGTCATACACTCTTGTACCTTGCCAATTTGTCTCGCTAAGAATATTAGCCATTTTTTGCCCTTTAGTTAACTTATTTTCCTTTTTAGTATCTTTCGCAGCTTGTTCTTGTTTTTGTTTACTATGATTTTCTTCAGCTTTCGTGCCAGCGCAACCTGTTAATGCTAATGTGAATCCTAGCAGTATGGATGATAGTACTTTTGTTTTTTTATTCATTTTTATCGTCTCCTTATTGTATGATTTTAGTTAGTACGGTTTGCGATTATAGTAGCAGTTCGTCCTTTTAAATTTTTGTTATATGAAAAGATTCAGGTGGGAGCAACGAACTTAGTTACTACGTTTATCATGTTAATCCCCGAGTATAAACTCCCTCTAAATAAATCATTAAAAAAAGATAAACTAATTCCTAAAAAATTTTCATATTTATAAAAAACAATCGCTGGCTTACTGGATGGCCCTTTCGAACGCTTATCAATTTTTTTCTGATACCTACGAGTAATCGAAAAATACATAGTAAAGGAAGAAGGAAAGCTGTTAACAGTAATGTAATTCTTAATAGAGTTAATCGAGTGTATTGTAAAAGTTTTTAAGATGAATTGTAGGGGAAATGATGATCTTATAGAAGGTGATTCCTATAGGAAGGGGATGTCCATGTTTGATTCAACAGATTTTAAAATTATAAAGTTACTACAAGAAAACGCTAGAATGAACTGGAAGGAAATTGGAGAGATAGTACATTTGACTGGCCAGGCTGTTGGGAAACGAATTAATAAATTAGAAGAGGCGGGTGTCATTCAAAAATATACGATAGATATCGACAGGGCTAAGTTAGAAGGGTCTATTATGACGTTTGTTACACTATTTCTGCATGCACCACATTATCATAATCAAATTCAAACTTTTTTTGAAAAAACGGACTTAATTACTGAAATGTATCGTATAAGTGGCGATGGATGTTATATCATGATTCTTCACACATCTTCGCACCAGCAATTAGAAGAGACTCTTGCAGATGTTTTACATTATGGTGATTATCGTATAAATACTGTCATTAAGACAATCGAAAAAAAGAAAGAATAAGAGATGTATTCTTTCTTTTTTTATATGGAACTGTAATTCTTTATTTGCTCTTGTTTATAAAACAGTTTGCCGACATGATTTTCGCATAAATATCACCAAACTCTAACGAACTCATGAACGATTGATGAGCGTGTACTGCGGGGATCAGATTTCCTTGAAATTCTAAATCTCTTGTTGTACAAGCATCTTCAATTACAACACATTGAAATCCTAAATCACTGGCAGCACGTACTGTTGCATCAATACATACATGAGTCATCATACCGCAAATGACTAGTTGATCTATTTTTTCTTTCTTTAATGTTTCAAATAAATTGGTTCTTAAAAAACTGTTAGGGTGATGTTTTTGTATGACTCTTTCGTTAGCAATTGGCTGTACATCATCATGAATTTGAGCACCTACTGTTTCAGGTAAGAAGAAAGTAGCTCCTTCATTGTTCGCAATATGTTGTACGTGAATAACTGTTTTATGTTTTTCACGAAATACTTTCAAGACTTCTTTCGCTTTTTGTGCGGCTTTTTCAGGTTGATGTAATTCCATATTGCCGCCTTCAAAGTAATCATTTTGTATGTCGACTAATAGTAACGCTTCGTTCATCATTAATCCCCCCACAATTATTTATCCCGCATTAACGGGCAGTAAGACCACCACTTCAAAATTCAGCGAAAGCAAAGAAGTTAGATGGGGGATCAACTGCCCGTAAAAGCCCGATTGGTTCAACTAATAATCAGTGGGTGATGAAGAAAACCCCTACTGATTAAAGTTTCACTTTATACAGCAAGTTATTTGTACTGTACCGTTATTATATAAATTGCAACTATGTGGAAGTAATAACGTCATGAAAAGATTTTGACGTATATGGTTTCATTGTGAAAAAGCTAAAGGATGCAAAGAAAAGATGGGGACAATTTGTTTGTGGTTTTTTGATTTAGAAACAGAAAGTGGATGGGGAAGTAGATATTAACTTAATGATGCATCTAAGCAAACGTACTATTAGATGAATCATTAAGTAACAAAGGAGCTGGGTATTTTCATGCGTTGTTATCTGTGTTTAGTGATAGCTTTTGTTGCTCTTTTAATTTTTCAGGAGTCACGTCATTTCCTAAAGGATCTAATATTTTTAATCCTGTAACAGTGGTGTTGATTTGCCCGCGAATAATTTGAAGATACTCCTCGCGTAATTCTGTGCGCTCATTTAATTCTGTTTTTGTTAAACCTTCTTCTTTTTGCTTTTTAGCTAATTCATTAATTCGATTTAAAACTTCAAGGATTGTTTTCTCCGCCTTTCTTTTTTGTATTATTCGATTAGATTGTAGTTTTGCATTATGATTATGGTTGCTACCATCATAGTTTCGTTAATAGTGTTTATCGTACTTTCATTCCAAAAGTACGATAAACACGGTGATTAAAACTCGCCATTCCAAGACGTTACTTCATCTACAGTTAATCGAACTGATGGGAATCCTGGCTCTTTTGCTTTGCCTAATGCAATCATTAAGACGTCAGTTATTAAATGCTTTGCGGAATTCTTCAACGTTATAGCCAAGCATTGGGACTGTATCGTATCCTCTCGCTTTTGCAGCAAGCATAAATATCCGAATGGTGAAGTAATCGTGAAAGAGGATGATCATATATGATTTAACATTTCTGTAAGTATAATTTTGCTATAATGAATAAGTACTTACACGAAGGGGAGCTAAAAGAGAAAATGAAGTCATTTAATATCGATCATTATATAGCTAGCGTTTTACAGTGGATATTAAATATAGCATTAATCATATTATCCATTGTTTTATCGATTTTTTTAATTAACGAAACAATTACTTTTATTCAATACATATTTTCAGCGAAGAAGTATACATCTTATAAATTAGTTGAGAGTATCATCGTCTATTTCCTATACTTCGAGTTCATCGCATTAATTATTAAGTATTTTAAGTCGAATTATCATTTTCCGTTACGTTATTTTATTTATATCGGAATTACGGCGTTAATTCGTTTAATTATTGTGTCTCATGAGGAACCAATGGAGACGTTATTATATGCGGGATCCATTCTTGTTTTAGTTATTGCTTTATACATATCGAATATGAGAGATTTGAGAAAAGAGTAGTGCAGACATAAGTTTGCACTACTTTTTGTACCTTGACCTTCAAGTTACTTGAAGGTTTACAATGTAATTAGGGCGTTTGAAATCGAAAAAAATTGAGAAATTAAGTGAAGAGGTAATTTTACTTGGAGGTTATAGAAATGAGTCAGGAATTGAAATTACGTCCTTTAGAACGGGAAGACTTAAAGTTTGTACACGAACTTAATAATAACGCGCATATTATGTCGTATTGGTTTGAAGAGCCTTATGAAGCATTTGTGGAGCTGCAGGATTTATACGATAAACATATACATGATCAAAGTGAGCGCCGATTTATCGTTGAGAAAGATAATGAGATGGTGGGATTAGTCGAATTAGTAGAAATCGATTATATTCACCGTAGAACTGAATTCCAAATTATTATTGATCCGAGTTACCAAGGTTACGGTTATGCAGCTGATGCAACGCGTTTAGCGATGGATTACGCTTTTTCCGTATTAAATATGCATAAAATATATTTAGTTGTCGATAAAGAGAATGAAAAAGCTGTACACGTTTATAAAAAGGTCGGATTTATAGTAGAAGGTGAGTTGCAAGATGAGTTTTTCGTTGATGGCAACTACCATAATGCGATAAGAATGTGTATGTTCCAAAAAGAATATTTTAGAGTGAAGAGGCTATAGACAATGATTGTCTATAGTCTTTTTATTATTCAAGTCAACAATTATTTATCGTAAAACGATAAAAAATTGTTGACTTGAAATTCGTCGGGACTTATTATGAGGTTAGCAAAAGTAATTGTGAAATTAAAGGAGAATATATTATGAAAAATAAATTTTTATTAGCTATCGTACTAATATCGTTAGGAGTTACCTGTTTATTAATGCACGGTACAACTAGTAAAGTGGCGGATAATGGGCTTCTTGTAGAACCTTTCTTTTTCCTAGTACCAGTAAGCTACCTATTGTTCTTTAGTGGTATTGGTGTGTTGCTAGTTGGATTTATCACTTCAAAGTTGAAAAAACAGCAATAGATAAATGCTGTTAGTTTAGGAGTGGATTTTTGTGAAACAAAACGAATTGTCATTATGGTTAAAGTTAATTATCATTCTTTGCGGATGTTTTGGTTTATTGTTCTGCATATATATTGGGCCAGAAACGGGAAGAGCGGTATTGTTAGTTTCAGAAAATTTGAAGGGACTATATAAGCCTTTAGTACTGTTCATTTGGATCACAGGAATTCCATTTTTTAGCGCTTTATTTTTGCACTGGAAGACAAGTAGGAGCAGCGATTACAGTGGCCGGGGCACAGATGACAATTCAGGCAGTGCATCAGGCCATTCAAATGCAACAACAAGCACAAGTAGCACAAATGATGCAGAGCCAGTATATGTCGTATGCACAGCTTCCTGTGCAAAGTATACATTATGATGTGTATCCAGCTGGTTTATCCCGCATTAACGAGCAGTAAAACTCCCACCTCAAAATTCGGCAGGAGCAAAGAAGTTAGGTGGGAGATCAACTGCCCGTAAACGCCCGATTGGTGAAGGCTAATAATCAGTGGGTAAGAACAAAACCCCCACTGATTAAAGTTTCACTTTATTTTCCATTCCATATGGCGGGACATACTTCTTATGAAAGAAAGCGACTCAATAGAGTCGCTTTTTTATATTCCACCGAGCTTCATTCCAAGGAATGCGAATAGGATACCAATTATGTAAGTAGTACTTAAATATAAAAGGAATGTGTAAATTTTTTTGCGATTGAGAAGCTGAATGGACTCTAATTTAAGTGTCGAAAATGTGGTGAATGCGCCCATAAATCCAGTTCCTAATAATAATTGCCATCCTGTAGAGACTCCGTTGCCAATTATATACCCGAGTAAAAATGCTCCTGTTATATTAATAAGGAATGTAGCAATTGGAAAGGGTGTTTTATTTCTTTTTTTAAACCAATTGCTAATTGCAAATCGTGTAATCGCACCGAAAAACCCTCCAGTTGCCACTAATAAAGCTTCCATCATAAGTGATCACCTTCCGTAAGTGATTTCTTAATTAAGAAATCACCTAGTGTATAGCCAAGTCCAGACATAATGAGACCGCCAAGTATGCTACATGATACATATAAGAAAGCCGTGCTCCATTCAGAATGATTGATTAATTGCACAGTTTCTACACTAAATGTTGAAAACGTCGTAAAGGAACCGATGAATCCAGTCCCGATGCCTGTGATAACCTCTGAAGGTAAGATGTTTAGCCGGGCGATATACGTAGTTAGCCATGCTAATAAGAAGCAGCCGGCTAAGTTAATGAGTAATGTAGCTAATGGAAAAGAATGATGCCAAAATGTATGAATAGTAAGACCTAAATAATAACGAGAAAGGGCTCCTAATATACCGGCTATACCGACGATAATATAAATCAAATTCCTCACCTCTTTAAATAGCTTGCTCAAAAAAATAGACTCCTACCAGTAGTTATACTGGTAGGAGTCATTAGCTAAGCAGCGGTTATGGCGAACTCCATCGCCTATGATTATTACATATAGTGTACTAAACATTGTGTTTAATTTCCAGTGGAGAAGTTTGTGCATTTTGTATTTATATAATAGTTTAAGATAAGGAATCCTTACTTATAAACTAAATATAGTGATATAAGGTTTTCAGTGTGATAAAATATTTCGTATGTCTGTCATTTTCTTTATTTAACTGAAAATAAAGAAAAGTAAAATCGTATGTTTTAGAAAAGGAGTCGTTTGTTTGAAAAAGTTATTAAAAATAGTACTTATATGTATTTTAGTAGGTGTGGGAGTTGTAGGTGGTTTTTTAGCTTATATGACACTTACAAAAGAACAGCCGGCTGATGTTATAAGCTTGAAGGTGGAAAACAATAAGGAGCGCGTAATTGCGCATGAAAATGAATTTAAAGTTACAACATTTAATATTGGATATGCTGGACTAGATAAGGATCAAGACTTCTTTATGGATGGGGGAAAAGGGTCTGGTTCAAGTAGTAAAGAACAAACGGAAACTAACTTAAAGAATATGCTTTCGTTTTTACAAAATGAGAATAGTGATTTTGCGCTATTACAAGAAGTAGATATAAAATCAATGCGATCATTTGATGTAAATGGGCATGAATTTTTGAAAAAAGGACTGCCTGATTATACTTCTTCGTTCGGAAAGAACTATGATACAAAATGGGTTCCTGTACCAATCACAAGTCCAATGGGATATGCTGAAGCTGGATTAAGTACATTTTCTAAATATACGGTTCAAACAGCGAAGAGATTTCAGCTTCCTGGAATGGAGCCGTGGCCAAAGCGTTTATTTGATTTAGACCGAGCGATTGTTGAACATAAAATTCCTGTTAATAATGGGAAATTTGTTAGACTCGTAAATTTACATTTGTCTGCTTATGATGAAGGCGGAAAAATTAGAAAGCAGCAAGTGGAGTATTTAAAAGAATATATGAACAAGCATTATAAAAATGGTGATTATGTAATAATGGGCGGAGACTGGAATCAATTAATTTCTAACGCTCAGTTAAGTGATCCAAAGTTCGTGAAAGAGCGTCCTGAGTGGTTAGTAGAGTTACCAAAGGACTTTACTGATGGTGGCTTTAAGTGGGCTGTAGATCCGTCTGTTATGACTGTGAGAGATGATGTGAAGAAATATGTGGAAGGTGAAAATTTCGTCACGATTATTGATGGCTTTATCGTTTCACCGAATGTTGAAATTGTAAATGTACAAGGGAAAGATTTGAAGTTTGAAAATAGCGATCATAACCCAGTGAGTGCGGTATTCAAGCTGAAGTAATCGATACGTATGAGTAGAAGGTGGGGCTTCATATATGGAGTGGTTAAAGAGAACTTGTTTTTCTAACCTTGAGAAAGAATCACAGAAAAATCATTTATTGCTATTTATCACGATGTGTAGTTTCTTCCTTGGGATAATCGCGATTGGGTATTACGGATATATTTTTACAGAGAGAGCAATAGCATTTTGGATGTGTGGTATTTCTATCGTAGTATTTGGAACGCTGCTTACTTTTATAGAAAGTATGGAAGCAATGTATAAATACATCATGACATGTATGCTACTTATTATGTCTTTCATTATGGTACAAGCATTTAATGAAAGCCCAGCTGTATTTCAAATGGTCTATTTTACATTAGCGGTTTCACTTATTTATTTGAGTGAACGTCTTATTTTAATTCTTGGCGGGGTAGCAGTTGTTGTTACATTTATACTTTGTAGTTATTGGCCAAATCAATTTTTTGCGTATACAGCGTCATCTGAAGCTGCAAATTTCGCAAGCTTGTTAGCGATTGTAACGATTGCAATGTGGGGTGTAACGAAGATTGGTTCTAATCTGTTGGCTCGTTTAAGTGATGAGAAGCAAGCGGTGATGAAGAAAGCTCAGGAGTTAGAAGAAACGCAAAGGCTTATTGAGAGAACAGTTGTGAAACTAGATAGTAATTTCAATCATTTAAGACAAAATATGAATACATCGATGGAGTCAATGAGTGAAATTAACTTTGCTTTTGAAGAAGTAGCAGTGGGAACCCAATCGCAATCAGAGATGATGTCTCGTTCAGTAGAAGTATTGAATGATATGGAGGGAAATATTGAACAAATCATCTCTCAAGTAAGAAATGCTTCGATTCGTGTTGATGAAAGTTTAGAAATTTCAAAGGGTAGTGTAAGTACTTTAAGAAATTTTGAAGCTAACATGAGAAGTTTAAATGATGTTGTTTCACAATCAGGAACTATATTTAGAGAATTGATGACACAATCGAAACAAATTAATGAAATTGTAGATGTAATCACGAATATTTCAAGTCAGACGAGTTTGTTAGCTTTAAATGCAAATATTGAGGCTGCAAGGGCAGGCGAGCATGGAAAAGGTTTTGCTATTGTAGCGAATGAAGTATTAAAGCTTGCTGAAGAATCGAATCGTTCTGCGGGGAGAATTCAAGGGATTTTGAAGGAGTTTAGTAATCAAGCAAGTAAAGTAGAAGTGCAGGTAGAGAAGTCAGAAAGAGTACAAGAAGAATGTAACGAAATGTTAGCAAGTGTTTTGACGAATGTAACGGATTTAGGGAAGTTTATTGATGCGATTAATGATGTAATGAGGGAGATTGTTGGTCATCAAGAAAGTTTCCAAGCTAAAACGACGAATATCGTAAAGGACGTTACACATGCTTCTAACGTAATTCAACAAACTTCTGCAGCTACGGAAGAAGTGTTAGCGAGTGTTGAAGAAGAAAAGCATCGAAATGATACATCGGTGAAGACGTTACATACTGTTAGCGAGCAAGTGAAGTTGCTAGAAGATATTTTAGAAAAGTAATATCTCTTAAAAAGGGTACACCATGTGTGCTCTTTTTTCATTTAAATGAATACTTGATAGTAATTTAATTGCTTTTCTGCGCGTTTTCTGCCAAGCTTAAGGAGATAAACTGAGACTTTAATTAGTGGGGCTATACGCTACTGATTATTAGTTGAACCCCGCAAATAGCGGAATAAAATACTTCAAAGAAAGAATTATATAGGTGACGCATATGATCGAAGTTAAGACTTCTGAACTTAGTGATGGAGAATTTAATAGAGGGGTATTTGCAACTCGTGATATTAAAAAGGGTGAGTTGATTCACTCAGCACCAGTTATCTCTTATCCGAATGAACAGCATGAACACATTGAGAAAACGTTACTTGCTGACTACGCATTTGAGTATGGGGTAAATCATACGGCATTCCTGTTAGGATACGGCATGTTATTTAATCATGCATATAATCCGAATGCAACGTATGATATTGTCTTCGAGAATCATACGTTTAACTTCTTTGCTTACAAAGATATAAAAGCGGGAGAAGAGATTCTAATCAATTATAATGGTGAAGTTGATGACGATGAGCTATTATGGTTTGATAAGGAAAAAGAAGAGAACGAAAAATAAGTTAAAAAGTATAGAAAGGGCACATTCTGTGGGATGTGCTCTTTTTTTATTGATGAAAATAAAGTAAAGATTACAAAAAAATACCACTTTTCTTTCGTGTGGTATAGTAAGATATTGAAGGGTATTACTTTGAAAAACCTATATATTTTACAAATTGTTGTCTATATGGTTACATGTCAAGTTTAGTAGCCCATTTGGGTTGCTTTATTATGCGATATATATTTTAATATGAGTGGAACCTCTTATAATTTAAGAGGTTTATAGGTGTGCTTTATGTACACTGTATTCACCACGTTAGCTGTTGTTTTGTAATGCATTTTTATGTGGGGATATTATGGACCCGTATATAGCGGGATAAAAAGATTATAGAAATAGAGGAATCGTAAAATGAATATGCACGAGGTTTATAAATATTTAAGTACAGTATTGCCTGAAGGTCATGTGAAGCAAGATGAAATGTTAAAGAATCATACGCATATTAAAGTGGGCGGGAAAGCGGATGTGTTCGTTTCTCCTACGAATTATGATGAAATTCAAGAAGTTATAAAGTATGCGAATCAATACAATATTCCAGTTACGTTTTTAGGAAACGGCTCTAATGTTATTATTAAAGACGGTGGTCTGCGCGGGATTACAGTAAGTTTAATTCATATTACAAATGTTACTGTAACAGGGACAGCGATTGTTGCGGGGTGTGGTGCAGCAATTATTGATGTGTCACGAATTGCATTAGATCACTGTTTAACAGGACTTGAGTTTGCTTGTGGTATACCAGGTTCAGTTGGCGGAGCGTTATATATGAATGCTGGTGCATATGGCGGTGAGGTTGCATATGTGCTAACAGAAGCTGTCGTAATGACAGGTGATGGAGAGCTACGTACTTTAACGAAAGATGCATTTGAATTTGGATATCGTAAGAGTGTATTTGCGAACAATCATTACATTATTCTTGAAGCGAGGTTTGAACTTGAAGAAGGTGTGCGTGAAGAGATTAAGGAAAAGATGGATGATTTAACGTATAAGCGTGAATCAAAACAACCTTTAGAGTATCCTTCATGTGGCAGTGTATTTAAGCGTCCACCAAATAATTTTGCGGGTAAGCTTATTCAAGAATCAGGACTGCAAGGTAAGCGAATTGGCGGAGTTGAAGTTTCTTTAAAACACGCTGGATTTATGGTGAATGTTGATAACGGAACTGCACAAGATTATATCGATTTAATTCATTTCGTACAAACAACTGTTGAAGAAAAATTCGGTGTGAAATTAGAGAGAGAAGTAAGGATTATTGGAGAAGATCTACAGTAATCTTTGAATAAAAAACGTATAAAAGTATGAATTATTTCGAAATAACATTTGGTTATTGTTGACAATTTGATTTGGATTCAATATAATGGCTAATAATTTAACAAATAAAATATACGTTGAAAGAGCCCAGTAGCAGTTTGTCACTGTTATCAAAGAGAGCTAGGGATTGCTGGAACCTAGCACAAACAAACTTGTGAATTACACTCTGGAGTATCTTAGGTAACGCTAAGCGGACTAGCAATCGATATTATTGCTAAGAGTGGTATGAATAGCTATGCTATTTATGCAAACTGGGTGGTAACACGGTGAATAATCGTCCCTATGTCTATTGTAGACATAGGGGCTTTTTTGTTTTCAAAAAAATAAAGGGGATGACAAAAGATGAATATTATTGATGAATTAGAATGGCGCGGTGCTGTGAATCAGCAGACAGATGAAGAAGGTTTACGTAAGTTAGTAGAAGAGAAAAAGATTTCACTATACTGCGGAGTTGATCCGACTGGTGATAGTATGCATATCGGACATTTGATTCCGTTTATGATGATGAAGAGATTCCAATTAGCTGGTCATCATCCGGTTATTTTAATTGGCGGGGCAACAGGAACAATTGGTGATCCAAGTGGACGTCAATCAGAGCGTCAACTGCAAACTTTAGAAGTGGTGCAGCATAATGTAGATGCGTTAACAGCGCAAATGAAAAAGTTATTTGACTTTGGCGGGAATAGCGAAGTGAAGATGGTAAATAACTATGACTGGACACATAAAATAAACGTTATCGAGTTTTTACGTGATTACGGAAAAAACTTTAGCATAAATAGCATGTTAGCGAAAGATATTGTCGCAAGTCGTTTAGATACAGGGATTTCTTTCACAGAATTCACGTACCAAATCTTGCAAGCGATGGATTTTCATCATTTATACACAAAAGAAGATGTTCAATTGCAAATTGGTGGTAGTGATCAATGGGGAAATATTACGAGTGGTTTAGATTTAATTCGTAAGTTAGAAGGTCATGAAGCGAAAGTATTCGGATTAACGATTCCATTATTATTAAAATCAGATGGTACGAAGTTTGGTAAATCAGCAGGTGGTGCTATTTGGCTTGATCCGGAAAAGACAACACCGTTTGAATTTTACCAGTTCTGGGTGAATACAGATGACCGTGATGTAATTAAATACTTGAAATACTTTACGTTCTTAACGAAAGAGCGAATTGATGAATTAGCAGCGAAGGTAGAAACAGAGCCTCATAAACGTGAAGCACAAAAAGTATTAGCGGAAGAAATGACGAAATTCGTTCATGGAGAAGAAGCATTTTTACAGGCAGTGAAAATTACAGCAGCGTTATTTAGCGGAGATATTAAGTCGTTAACAGCTGATGAAATTGAACAAGGCTTTAAAGAGATGCCGACATTCCAATCTTCAAAAGAGACGAAAAATATCGTAGAGTGGCTAGTTGATTTAGGAATTGAACCTTCTAGACGTCAAGCGCGTGAAGATATTAATAATGGGGCTATATCTATGAATGGTGAAAAAGTAACGGATGTGGGTACAGATGTTACTGTAGAAAATTCATTTGATGGACGATTCATCATTATTCGTAAAGGGAAGAAGAACTACAGCTTAGTGGAATTAGGAGAATAGTTCTTGTGAAAGAGCGGAAGTAGGGAAGATATCTACTTCCGCTCTTTTCATATACACAATTTCGACATAAAAAAGTCAGTATATTTTGATAATTAAAGAGGTTATATTATTCTTTTGTCGAATAAATAAGTTAGAGAAAATTACGGATAAAGTGAAACTTTAATCAGTGGGGGGTTTTGTACATCCCCACTGATTATCAGCCCGCAAATAGCGGGATAAAAATAGCCCGAACCATGCAGGGCATGATTCGGGCTTATATTCAGATTAGTATGCTAAGCTGAATAGACCTTTAATGTGTGATAAGTAACGAACGTTACTTGCTTCTTTCATTAATGATGCTGGTAAACCTTTAAGCGGAGTATTGCTTGCTCCGATTGTAGCAACAGCATCTTTACGTCCTAGACTAGCAAGTGTTCCAGAGTTGATAGGTGCGAACTCTTCGAATGCTTTGCCTTCTAGTGCTGCGTATAAGTTGTATCCAATTAACTCACCCATTTGCCAAGCGATTTGTGCAGTTGGTGGGTATGGACGACCGTCTGGAGAGAAGACAACAGCGCTGTCTCCAGCAACGAATACGTCTTTGTGAGAAGTAGATTGTAGATGTGCATCAACAGTTGCACGACCGCGGTTTACTTCAAGACCTGATTCACCAATTAATGGATTACCTTGTACGCCGCCTGTCCAAACGAATGTGTTAGCAACGATTTTTTGACCGTCTTTTAAGTCGATTTCATTACCAGCAACGTTTGTTACAGGAAGACCTGTTAAGAATGTAACACCGCGTGCTTCTAAGCTAGCAGTTGCACGTTCGATTAAGTGGTCTGGTAATACTGGAAGGATTTTTGGACCTGCTTCAACAAGAAGAAGTTTAACTTCTTTTGGATTTACGCCGTGGCTTTTTGCAAGTTTAGGCATAATGTCAGCAAGCTCACCAACTAGCTCAACGCCAGTTAATCCGCCACCACCGATTACGATTGTAGCATCAGCTTCGTTTTTCGTTTTAGCGTATTCACGAATACGGTCTTCAACGTGTTTGTAGATTTTGTTTGCATCAGCAGCAGATTTTAATACCATGCTGTTTTCTTCTAGTCCTGGAATACCGAAGTAAGCAGTTTTACTTCCTAAAGCAACTACAAGTGCATCGTAAGATAGCGTAGTGCCACCAGCTAGTTTGATTTCTTTGCTATCAACTGAGAATGACTCAACTGTTGCAATTTTAAGATCGATGTCTTTACCTTTGAAAAGCTTTGTAAGTGGCATTGCAATTGCTTGCTCAGCAACGTTACCAGCTGCAAGGCGGTGTAGTTCAGTGATGATTTGGTGCGTTGGGTATTGGTTAATCACTGTAACTTGTGCTTCTGATTTGCTGTAATATTTACGTACGTTTAAAGCGGCAAGAAGACCGCCATAACCAGCGCCTAAGATGACAATTTGTTTTGACATAGTATGATATCCCCCGTCTTTACTAATTGTTGTTATAAGTTAAATTATTTATTGTTACGTTCTGCACTAATTTGAAGGTATGCGTTCACAAAGCGGAACATTTTTTGTGCTTGTGGGTCTTTTAGTAATTTTAATAGACCGAACAGGCCGATAACTTCGTTGCTTTCATCAGCACGATCTTTTGCTTCGATAGCAGTTGCAGCCATGCTTTTCACTGTATCCTTTACAGGTTCTACAAGCTCTGTGATTGCACTAACAGTGTCGCTTTTTAATACTTCATCAGTAGCAACAGTTTGAGCGAAGTCATAAGACTTAGTTAAAATGTTAACAAGCTCAGTTAATTTTGGAAGCTGTTCTACTAGTGTTGTTAATGATTCTTGTACCTCAGGTTTTAACAACTGATCAAGTACATCAAGTTGTCCTTGGCTAGCAGAAATTTGTACAGTTTCTTGTTCTGGCTTTGTTTGAGTCATAGTTTCTGGCATCTCCAATTCTCCTTTACGATAGCAATACTCTTATTTTTGATAGATAAGATAGTAAACACTTGCGAAACTTTATACAAAGTTTCACAAAGCACAATAAAATGCCTTTAAATTTATGACAGCAAGTAAGCTGAAATCATAAATCCAAAACCATAATGTCCTACCTATTATTTATGAACTGTCCGATACATGGCTTGTCCGCATAATGGAAAGTTCCCTTATCGGAAAGTGTATATAATATATATCCTATATTATATACTATATACACGTATGTTAACATAAAAATGATTCCTAATTATTTGATATTGATTCTGTAACCTAGTACTGACAAGGCATGAAAGCGCATAAATTATTTTATCTATCTTAAAAATGTACATATATATAAAGAAAAAAAGGAGGAAATGGACAAATTTATGTTCATTTTTTCCTTTTTTTATTGTTCACCTTCTGTAATTAGCATTGATGTGTTACCGCTTTTTTCAAGGTGGCATTCGCCCCAAGTACAAAGAGAATCAAGAATGGATTCTAAAGACCAACCGTAGTCTGTAAGAGAATATTCTACTTTCGGTGGTACTTGATTGTATACCTTTCTTTGAATAACTCCGTCTTCTTCTAATTCGCGTAATTGCTGTGTTAACATCTTTTGTGTAATACCAGGCATGAGACGTTTTAATTCACTCGTTCTCTTTGTACCTTTCGTTAAGTGGCAAAGAATAACGACTTTCCATTTTCCGCCGATAACCTCTAAAGTCGCTTCAACGGGAATATTATATTTCTTCATATAAAAATCTCCTTTGATGAATGTAGATTTCAGTTCTCCAACAAAAGAAGCCAAATAATTTAAATGTTACTAAAAAGTACCTATAGCACTTTAAAGTACGTACTTTTTATTATGTTGAATATGTTCCATAATAGCATACGTAAGAGGGAAATGAGTAGTACGGTACTAAAAAGTGCCTATGTTACTTTTTGGTACCTATCGTACTTTAAAGTGCGTTCTTCAAAAAAAGAGTGAAGCCATTCATAATAGCATATATCAGCAGTAACATTATTTTTGTAGAAGATAAAAAGGCCTTTTTATCACACTATTATGATTGGATTTCTCGCATTAAGGAGGAGTTCAATTGAATTCATATACAGTATCTTCTTCAGCGGTACAGACGAATCGAAGAAGTATGTTTGCTTTATTAGCGCTAGCAATTAGTGCATTTGGAATTGGTACAACCGAATTTATTAGTGTCGGTTTATTACCATCTATTTCAGAGGATTTACATGTTTCTGTTACAACAGCGGGTTTAACCGTTTCTTTATATGCATTAGGGGTAGCGTTTGGTGCCCCAGTATTAACGTCATTAACAGCTAGTATGTCGCGAAAGACATTATTAATGTGGATTATGATTATTTTCATTATTGGTAATGGAATTGCGGCAGTGGCAACAAGTTTTACTGTGTTGCTTATGGCGAGGGTTGTATCTGCGTTTGCACACGGCGTTTTTATGTCGATAGGATCCACAATTGCGGCTGCGCTTGTACCAGAGAATAAACGTGCAAGTGCAATTGCATTTATGTTTACTGGTTTAACTGTTGCGACGATTACAGGTGTACCAATTGGAACGTTTATTGGTCAACAATTTGGCTGGAGAGCATCTTTTATGGTGATTGTGGTCATTGGAATTGTTGCCTTAGTCGCAAACAGCATGTTAATTCCGTCTAACTTAAAAAAGGGTACACGAGTATCATTTCGTGATCAATTCAAACTTATCACGAACGGAAGACTCTTACTTGTTTTCGTCATTACTGCATTAGGATATGGAGGAACATTCGTAACATTTACGTATTTATCTCCGCTATTACAAGAAGTAACAGGATTTAAATCGAGTACCGTTACAATCATTTTGTTAGTGTACGGGATTGCAATTGCGATTGGGAATATGGTCGGCGGAAAATTATCGAATCATAATCCAATTCGTGCACTATTTTACATGTTCTTTATTCAAGCAATTGTATTATTCGTACTAACATTTACAGCGCCGTTTCAAGTGGCGGGGCTTATCACAATTATTTTTATGGGGCTATTCGCGTTTATGAATGTTCCAGGACTACAAGTGTATGTCGTTATATTGGCTGAGCGTTTCGTGCCGAGTGCCGTTGATATCGCATCAGCAATGAATATTGCAGCATTTAACGCAGGAATTGCTCTTGGGGCTTATTTGGGCGGTATTGTAACGAACTCGTTAGGATTAATTCATACAGCTTGGGTAGGCGGCATTATGGTAGTAGGCGCTGTTATTTTAACAGCTTGGAGTATGAACTTAGAAAAAAGAGATCAAGCAAAATAAAGGAGAGAAAAATATAATGAAAAATTTACAAAGTAAAACAACATTGCATAACGGTGTGGAAATGCCTTGGTTCGGTTTAGGTGTATTTAAAGTAGAAGATGGACCGGAACTTGTAGAGGCTGTGAAAGTAGCCATTAAAGAAGGATACCGTAGCATTGATACAGCTGCGATTTATGGAAATGAAAAAGCAGTTGGAGAAGGCATTCGCGCTGGTATAAAAGAAGCAGGAATTTCTCGAGAAGATTTATTCATTACTTCAAAAGTGTGGAACGCAGATCAAGGATATGAAACGACACTTGCTGCATACGAAGAGAGCTTAAAAAAATTAGAACTAGATTATTTAGATTTATATCTTGTCCATTGGCCTGTTGAAGGGAAATATAAAGATTCGTGGAGAGCGTTAGAAACACTTTATAAAGAAGAACGCGTGCGTGCAATTGGCGTAAGTAACTTCCAAATCCATCATCTGAAAGACGTACTGGAAGGTGCGGAAATTAAGCCGATGATTAACCAAGTAGAGTATCACCCGCGTTTGACGCAGAAAGAACTACAGGCTTTCTGTAAAGAACAAGGAATCCAAATGGAAGCATGGTCACCACTTATGCAAGGGCAATTATTAGATAATGAAACTTTACAAGAAGTTGCTGATAAGTACGGTAAAACAACAGCGCAAATCATTTTACGTTGGGATCTTCAAAATGAAGTTGTAACGATTCCGAAATCAACGAAAGAACAGCGTATTATTGCGAATGCTAATATATTCGACTTCGAATTAACAAAAGAAGATATGGAAAAGATTGATGCTTTAAATCAGAACCACCGCGTTGGTCCAGATCCTGATAACTTTGATTTCTAATAGAGGTAAGTTCAAAGGGTGCAAAAAAGTTTGCACTCTTTTTTGTTTTGTCTATGCATAAAAAACTTTTCTAACTAAATAATACATAGTAGTAAATTTGTTATTTTATAAGGGGTTGTAGACATGAATATAAAACGATCGTTCAAGCTAATGGCCGCTTTTTTGAGTGTTTTATTTGTATTTGCGAACTTATTATTCCCACTTCAAAAGGCATCCGCAGAGGTTATGGATCACACGAAGTATCAAATGGATTGGAGTTATAGTAAGTCAAAGAAAAAACCAATTCGAACAGAGCTTATTAAAACAGCAGATGGCAAAATTGCTTTTTGCTTAAATGTGGATTTGAAATCTCCGAGCGGCCAAGATTTACCTGAAATGGGTAAAGTAGATATTAACGTATACCGTGTACTATTAAACGGGTATCCGCAGAAGAGCCCACAAGAATTAGGTGTTTCCGATTGGAGAGAGGCACATTACGCAACGCAGCTTGCGGTGTGGGATGCGTTAAAACAAATTGATATTAACGATTTAGATTTCCGTAATAAAAATGTAGAAAAAGTAACGAAAGATATAGTTGCAAAAGCAAGCGCTAGTGAGGAACTACAAGAAATTACGATGAGTGTAGTACCATCAGAAGAACAAGAGGCAGTATTAAAAAATGAGTTTTTTGAAACAGGTTTATACACAGTGCAAACAAATGCAAAAAGTGGAACGTATAAAGTGCAAGCAACAGGTGCACCAGAAGGCGCGAAGTTCGTAAATGAAAAAGGCGAGGGAAAAACAGAATTTAATGTAGGAGAAAAGTTCCGCATTTTAATTCCGAAACAAACACCATCGGGTGGATTTAGCTTTAAAGTATCAGGGAATTTAACGAAACTACAAGGAATTGCACATAAAGGAACACCGACAATTCAAAATGCAGTTGTGTTACTTGAGCGTAGTGAAGAGAAAACAAGTCCAGAGTTGGCGGTAAGTTGGAAAAAAGCAAATGGTCATGATAATAAACCAAATAAACCCTATACACCAAATGAACCACATAAACCGAATCAAATTAAAAGATAGTGGAAAAAGCATTGGCGTTTGCCAGTGCTTTTTTCTTATCTGAGTAGAAGTTAAATTATATGTTAAAAATAATAAACGGGTATAGATAACATGAAAACAATATTGGGACAGTTTAAACTATATTTTAGAATAATATAAAATATGTTGAAATCCAAACGTTACGATTAATGGATTATATTCACAAAATTGTAACATTATTCTGATTGAAAATGCTATCAAACAAAATAGAAAGCGTGTAAAATTCAGTTGGAAAAACTACCTATAGATGGTCATATATGAATAAAATGTAAGTTTCTATTGTTTTTCACATTTTTAGATGTATAGATGACAAGACTGAAGTACATTTTTTACTATTCTCTTTTTATGTAGGAAGAGAACTCATCACAAGTAGAAAGAAGTGAGGAGGATACAATACATAAAAATTTTATAATATAGGAAATTGAATACATTGAGAGGGATGCGGTAGTAATGGATACAGGTGCGCGAGGTGTTAGTCTATTCATTAAATGGTTTTATAAAAATAATAGGATTTTCAATTAAATGAATGTATAGGGTAGTTTGTCTAAAAAAAGGAATAGGGGACACAGATTATGTCAAAGAAGAAAAAGAGTAGGGTATTAGTAGCTGGAGTTTTTTTAGCTACGTTATTAACTCCGTATGGTCTTGAAGTGCCTAAGGTATATGCAGAGATGACGATTGAAGATAAGGAGAAACAGCAAGAAGAACGAGTGTATCAATTGCTGCCAAAAGGTGATGTAGAAGAGATACGTGAGTTGCATCAGCGTCGAATGAGTTTTTCTCCCTATGAACCAACTGGTATTTATGTAAAGCCAGGTGAAGAAGTAGTTATTCAAGTAGATGGGAATCAAAAGATTAAAGCTTATATTGGCACATATTCTTATGAAAAAGAAGAACCTAAACAATTCAATTTAAATCCTGGTGAAAATAAAATTTCTTCTCCGAATGGAGGGCTATTATACTTTTATAATTATCACAACACAGGAGAAGTAGTTGCTAAAGTAAAAAAAGGTGGTATACCAAATCCTTTATTTATTTTAGGTAAACATACGACAGAAGATTGGAAACGTATGTTGAAGGAATCACCGAATTCATATGCAATCGAGATGAAAGGGGAAAATAGTTTACTAACTATGCATCCTGAGACTGTGGCGGAACATTTGAAGCAAGAAGATCCAGCTGCGTTATTAAAGAAACATGATGAAATAATTAATATAGAACATAAGATATCTGGTTTATCAAAAGATGGTGTGGGTGTTGCGAATCAAGGCAAACATTCCATTCATTATGTTGAAGACTGGTATACGGACAATTATATGTATGCGACTTATTATCGAACAGCTTATAGTAAAGGGAATTTAGAGTCAGTACTAAATCTAGAAGAGTTAACTGCGGATGGATGGGGACCTTGGCATGAAGTGGGGCATCAACATCAACAGGACACTTGGTTATGGGAGGGGCTTGGAGAAGTAACCGTTAACATTTATTCTTTAGCAGTTCAAACTGCATTTGGACATAAAACAAGGTTAGAGCAAGAAAATCGTTATGAAGCCGCATTTGCTTATCTAGGTAAACCGAATGCGCAAGAGAAGATGAATGAATTCGAAAAATTAGTTATGTTTTGGCAGTTGCATTTAGCTTATGGAGACCAGTTCTATCCGAAATTACATCAAATGTATCGTGTGTTACATGATACAGAAATGCCTAAATCTGATGAAGAGAAAAAGCAGATGTTTATTTACATGACGTCAAAAGTAGCTGGGCAAAATTTAATTCCTTTCTTTGATAAATGGGGAATAATTCCAAATGATGATACTAGAGAGAAGATTGAAAAATTAAATTTACCAAAATTAGAAAAGGAAGTTTGGTTATCTACAGATAGCAATCCAATTCGTGAAAAACAAACTGAGTTATATGAAATTCCATATGGCGAGCCAAATAATGAAAAAATACAAAATGTAGTAATTGGTACTACATATGATGAGAAAAAAGCAAAAGAACTTGTACAGAATTTAGGAGAAGGTGTAAAAACAACAGGTGTGATTATGCAAGATAAGCCTGAAGTTGGAGAAAAAACTGTAAAAGTAGAAATTATAGATGAAAAAGGGAATAAAAATTTAATTCCTGTTGTAGTAAATGTTGGTTATGGTGATAGCTTAGTATTCAAAGGGCTCAATTATAGTACTGATATTAAATCGATTGTAACACTGCAACACGATCAGAAAAAGTTTAGTGCGACAGCTGATTCTAATCAAGTGCATTATTATTTTAAAGAAGATGCGTATTTTGAATTCACATTACTAGATCCAAATGGAAATGAGAAAAAGAAAGCAACTGTAAAAGGTGTTGAAAATGCGGAAGAATTCGCAAAATCGATTAATGGGTTAGAGTTCGAGTATGGTGACGTTGTAAAAGTGTATCACGCAGAATCAGATCGCTTTAATTGGTATCAAAATAATAACTTTATCGGCCAAGGTAGGGCGAAGGTAGAGGAAGAATTATTATTTAAAGTAACAGAAAAGGGCTTTGAGAGAATGGAAGCTCAACAAGAAGTAACAGTAGTACCGCAAAAAGTAGTAATCGGAACAGATGCTGAAAGATTAGAAGCAAAAGATTTTGTTCAAGTGAAAGATGGAGAAGTAATCGGATTTGTAGAAAAACCGAATACAACAAAAATCGGTGAACAAAAAGTAAAAGTAGAAACGAAAGATCGTTTTGGAAATAAGAAAGTGACAGAAGTGCCATTGGAAGTAATGTATGGCGATAGTTTAGTCTTCCAAGGTGATGGTAATAAAACGCGTTCTGTCGTAACTGCGGATCATAATACGAAAAAGCTACAGGCAACATTTACGGATTCTAAAGTTCATTATCGTTTTGAGAATGAAAAATATATGGGAATCACGATATATGATCAAAATGGAAATGAAAAGAAAGTTATTTCGGTAGAAGGGCAAGAGACTTCTGAAAGTTTTGCAGAACAGTTGAATGGTGTAGACTTCGCATATGGTGATGTTATTAAGGTATATCATGCAGAATCAAATCGATTAAAGTGGTATCAAAAGAATGAGTTTGTAGGTAACGGTAAAGGGAACGTGGAACAAGAGTTGTACTTTAAAATAACGGAAAAAGGTTTTGAAAAACTGGAAAGCTTACAAGAAGTAACAGCAGTACCACAAAAAGTGACAATTGGAACAGAAGCTGAAAAATTAGATGCAAAAAACTTTGTTCAAGTAAAAGGTGGAGAAGTAGTTGGTTTTGTGGAAAAACCTAGTACAACAAAAATCGGTGAGCAAAAAGTAAAAGTAGAGACGAAAGATCGTTTTGGGAATAAGACAATAACAGAAGTACCGATTGAAGTGACGTATGGAGATAGCCTGGTGTATCAAGGTGTGTCCAATGTTACACGTTCTATTGTTACGTTAAATCATGACGAAAAGAAATTACATGCAACATTTACGAATGATGTGATTCATTATCGTTTTGTGAACGAACAGTATTTAGGTTTTACGATTTATGATCAAAATGGAAATGAGAAAAAGCATATATCAGCAGACGGTCAAGAAACCTCAAAGAATTTTGCGGAACAAGTAAATGGTACTCCATTTGAGTATGGGGATGTTGTAAAAGTGTATCATGCAGAACCAAGTCGTCTGAAATGGTATAAAAAGAATGAGTTAGCAGAACAAGTAGCTTCAGCAGAAGTTGTATTTAAAATCACTCAAAGTGGATTAGAACTAGTAAAGGGACTTTGTAATAAAAAATGCGCGTAGATATTGGATCTACGCGCATTTTTTTCTATTACTCAGCTTCAGAAACAACTGTGAAGCGTTCGTTTACATGTTTTGGATTTTCGATTTCATCAAGTGCTGCTACCGCAAAGTCTTCGTAACTTACGTAGCTATCACCTTTCGCATTAACAAGAAGGTTGTCTTTGCCAGCTGTATAAGAGCCAGTGCGTTTTCCTAATGCGAATAGTGCAGAAGGGCTAATGAATGTCCAAGTAATATCATTTGTTTGATTTAGGATTTCTAAGTTTTTACCTTGGTTTTGAGCTGTTGCAAGATATTCATTTGGGAATCCTGGTGTATCAAATACACGTGTTGTTTTCTCTTCGTCTACAAATAAGCTACCAGCGCCGCCAACAACAAGTAATTTTGTATTAGGTGCACCTTTCATAGCTTCGATAAGTACGTTTCCTGCATCTACGTGAAGGTGTTCTTGTCCGGCTGGAGCACCGAATGCATTTACAACTACATCGAATGCTTGTAGGTCGTTAGATGTAAGAGTGAATACATCTTTCTCTAAAATCTTTACATTTTCTTCTGTAATTTTTGCAGCGCTTCTTACGATTGCAGTTACTTCATGTCCGCGATCTAATGCTTCTTTTAAAATACGACTTCCTGCTTTACCAGTTGCTCCGATGATTCCGATTTTCATAATAAATCCCTCCAAAGTGTTTTGTTAAAGTGTATATCTGAAAGTAAATGAATTTGTTGTAATAAGGTTTGTTACAACTTGATGTAATCATTATAGTTACAGGTTGGTATTTTTGTCAATGGGGTAGTTTGTAGATTTACTTTTTGTTTTAGTATGCACAGTTAGAGGGAGGAGAGTCATAAAGATATTGTTACTTCGTGTCTGGCTAATATTTGGAAAATGCAAATTGTCGAAAAATGTTGATTTTTAAATGTTTTTTAAATATAATTCGTTTTATGGAGAAAAGGAGGGGTTAATTGTATGGATATTTTAGAGCAATTTGTTTCATCAACGAATACAATTCTTTGGTCATATATTCTTATTGCAATGTTAATTGGTTTAGGTCTTTATTTTTCTATTAAATTGAAATTCGTACAAATTACTCATTTAGGGGAAATGGTTCGATTAATGAGTGATGGATTAACTGGAAAGACACGTAAAAAGGGAAGTGTATCGTCATTCCAAGCATTTTGTATGAGTTCAGCAGCTCGTATTGGTATCGGGAACTTAGCTGGTGTAGCGCTAGCTATTTCTATGGGAGGACCTGGAGCTGTATTTTGGATGTGGGTTATTGCGATTATTGGGGCGTCTTCAAGTTTCGTAGAAAGTACGCTTGCGCAAATTTATAAAATAAAAGATGGCAGTGGCTTCCGTGGTGGTCCTGCTTATTATATGGAAAAAGGTTTAAATAAACGTTGGATGGGAATTTGGTTCTCTATCCTTATTACAATTAGTTACGGTTTAATTTTCAACTCAGTACAAGCAAATACAGTGACATTAGCATTTAAAAATGCATTTGGTATTGAGCGTTATGTTGTAGGGATTGTGCTTGCGGTATTGGTTGCGGTTATTATTTTTGGTGGTGTGAAAAGTATTGCGCGTATGTCAGAAATGATTGTTCCGCCGATGGCAATTATTTATATTGCAGTAGCTGTGTTCGTTGTTATTAAAAATTATTATTTAATACCGGATATGTTTACAGAAATCTTTAAAGGTGCATTCGGTTTAGATTCAGCTGTAGGTGGCGGTATTGGTGCTGCAATGAAGTTTGGTATTCAGCGCGGATTATTTGCGAATGAAGCAGGTATGGGTAGTGCGCCAAACGCGGCTGCAACAGCTGATGTAACGCATCCAGCTAAACAAGGATTTATTCAAACAATTGGAGTATTAGTGGATACATTCTTAGTGTGTACATCAACAGCGTTTATCGTACTATGTTCTGGTGCGTATAAGGCAACAAATTTAGAAGGTATTGAATTAACGCAAGTCGCGCTAAGTTCACAAATCGGTTCGTGGGCAAGTAGCTTCTTAGCGATTATCATTTTCTTATTTGCTTTCAGCTCATTACTAGGAAACTATTATTATGGTGAAACGAATATTGAATTTATTAAACGAAGTAAAACTTGGTTAACGATTTATCGTATTGCGGTTGTAGGAATGGTACTATTCGGCTCTGTTGCGACGCTTCAAGTTGTATGGAATATGGCAGACTTATTTATGGGTCTAATGGTAATCACAAACTTAATTGCGATTACACTTCTTGGCCGATTTGCGTATGCTGCGTTGGCGGACTATGTGAAACAAAAGAAACAAGGAAAAGATCCGGTATTCAGTGCAGATTCTATTCCTGGTTTAACGAACACAGAGTGTTGGGATAAGCCGGCGGTAACAGATAAAGAAAAAGCAGTATAATAAAAAGGCGAGCATCGAGATGAATTCGATGCTCGCCTTTTTTGTTGTAGTAAATGATAAAAAGGGTGAGAGGTAATTATTAATATAATTTTTGTTTGTTCATTCCTCTCGTTATTTGTAGGGAACGTACTGTCTTAAAAGTATGACTGGTCGAATAGGATGAGTGATTGAGTATTGGATAAATGCACGTACTAGTTATATTTTCACGTAAAAAAACATGTATGTTAAGAACCTTCACGCATCCATGTAATGAAACCTAACATAAAGTTCTTGATTACTAAAAGTTTTTAGAATATAATTTTCTTATTGTCATGAAGAGGGGGAACGCAATGATGGATTTTTTAACTCAGGTTATTGGGGATATAAATAATGTTCTATGGTCATATATTATTATTGCAATGCTAATTGGACTTGGACTTTATTTTTCTTTCCGAGTAAAGTTTGTTCAAATACGTTACTTTGGAGAAATGATTCGCTTACTTGGGGATGGAGCGAGTTCAAAAACAAGAAAAGCGCAAAAAGAAAAAAGTGGTGTATCGTCATTCCAAGCATTTTGTATGAGTACAGCATCTCGTGTAGGAACTGGTAACTTAGCTGGTGTGGCAATTGCGATTTCAGCAGGAGGACCAGGAGCTGTATTTTGGATGTGGTTAATCGCGGTAATTGGAGGAGCTTCTGCATTTGTAGAGAGCACATTAGCGCAAATTTATAAAGTGAAAGATGGGAACGCATTCCGCGGTGGTCCAGCGTATTATATGGAAAAGGGTTTAAAGAAACGCTGGCTAGGAGTTGTCTTCTCTGTTCTAATAACAGTTAGTTTCGGATTAATTTTCAACGCCGTGCAGTCAAACACAGTAGCCGCGGCTTTTGATGGAGCATTTAACACAGATGGTAAGTTTGTAGGTCTGTTTATGGCTGGTTTACTTGCAATCATTATTTTTGGCGGGGTTAAGCGTATTGCACGTGCGGTTGAAATGATTGTTCCAGTAATGGCAATTATATATGTAGCAGTGGCATTATTCGTTGTTGTAACAAACATTACGGCAATTCCATATGTATTTAAAGAAATTTTCTTACATGCTTTCGGAATTAAAGAAGTAGTGGGCGGGGGATTAGGAGCTGCGATTTTACTAGGGGTAAAACGTGGATTATTCTCAAATGAAGCAGGTATGGGTAGTGCGCCAAACGCAGCTGCGACTGCAAACGTAACGCACCCAGTTAAACAAGGTTTCATTCAAACTTTAGGGGTATTTACAGATACATTATTAATTTGTAGTTGTACAGCATTTATCATTTTATTATCAGATGTGCCTGGAGCGGCTGATTTAAACGGAATTCAATTAACGCAACAAGCATTAAGTCAACATATCGGACCGTGGGCTTCTATATTTGTAGCAGTTGCAATCTTCTTGTTTGCATTTAGTTCATTAGTAGGTAACTACTACTATGGTGAAACAAATATTGAGTTTTTAAATGGAAGTAAAGTTTTACTAAATGTTTATCGAATCGCGGTACTTGGTATGGTTATGTTAGGTTCTGTAGCAACAATTCAAATTGTTTGGGACTTAGCAGATTTATTCATGGGTATCATGGCTATTATTAACTTAGTGGCGATTGTATTCCTTTCTAAGTATGCTTTCGCGGCATTATCAGATTACGTAAAACAAAAGAAACAAGGAAAAGATCCAGTCTTTTATGCGGAGTCTATTCCAGGTTTAAACAATACAGAGTGCTGGGATAAGCCAGCAGTAGCAGATAAAGAAAAAGCTGTATAATAAAAAGGAACGAGCATCAGAGAAATTTGATGCTCGTTTTTTTTATGGTGATAAACTAAAGGAAGAGGGAAAATACGAACATTAATGAGTGTTTTATAATAAAATGTATTTTTTTAAGAAAAGTGCGGATGTGAGTTATAATTTGTGTTAGAATGGAAAATGGCTTTGAGACAAGAGATTTTATGGTTTTTCATATCCGATTGAAGGTTTTGGAGGAGAAATGGAAAGTTCGGATTATTCCTTGTTTCGAGTAGTCAGACGTTCAACGTTAATGAAGAGTTAAATGGAGGATTTTATTAATGAAGTTTGTTATGTTTCTTGTAGGACTACTAGTTGTATTCGTACTCGGCTTTCTTATAAGTTCTGATCGTAAGAAAATCAAGTATAAACCAATCGCAATTATGCTTGTTATTCAGCTAGCGTTAACGTATTTCTTATTAAATACGCCAATTGGTTATATTTTAGTAAAAGGAATTTCAGATGGATTTGGAGCACTTCTTGGATATGCGGAATCTGGAATCGTTTTCGTATTTGGTGGTCTTGTTAATAAAGGAGAGGTTTCATTCTTCTTAACAGCTTTATTACCAATCGTATTCTTTGCAGTGTTAATCGGAATTCTGCAACACTTTAAAATTTTACCGATATTTATTCGTGCTATTGGTACTATGCTAAGTAAAGTAAATGGTTTAGGAAAATTAGAATCATATAATGCAGTAGCGGCCGCAATTGTTGGGCAAGCAGAAGTATTTATTACAGTAAAAGATCAATTAAGTAAAATCCCAAAACATCGTTTATATACACTATGTGCATCTTCCATGTCGACAGTATCGATGTCGATCGTTGGTTCTTATATGAAAATGATTGAACCAAAATATGTAGTAACAGCACTTGTATTAAATTTATTTAGTGGTTTCATTATTATTCATATTATTAATCCGTACGATATTACGGAAGAAGAAGATACACTGAAGTTAGAAAATAAGAAAAAACAGTCATTCTTTGAAATGTTAAGCGAATATATAATGCTTGGTTTCACGATTGCGATTACGGTAGCAGCAATGTTACTTGGTTTCGTAGCATTAATTACAGCAATCAATAGCTTGTTTGATTCAGTGTTCGGTATTACATTCCAAGCTATTTTAGGATATATTTTCTCTCCATTAGCATTCGTAATGGGTATCCCGCAAGCAGAAATGGTAACAGCGGGACAAATTATGGCAACAAAATTAGTATCAAACGAGTTTGTTGCGATGCTTGATCTAGGAAAAGTAGCTGGTGATTTATCAGCTCGTACAGTCGGTATTCTTTCTGTATTCCTTGTATCATTCGCGAACTTCTCATCTATCGGAATTATCGCAGGCGCAACGAAAGGGATCGATGAAAACCAATCAAACGTTGTTTCATCATTCGGATTACGACTTGTATACGGTGCGACATTAGTAAGTCTTTTATCCGCGATTATCGTTGGTGTTATGTTATAAAGTGAAACTTTAATCAGTGGGGGGCTTTATCCCCCGCTGATTATTAGCCTTCACCAATCGGGCTTTTACGGGCAGTTAATCACCCACCTAACTTCTTTGTTTTCGCTGAATTTTGAGGTGGGGGTCTTACTGCCCGTTAAAGCGGGGTAAAAAGGGAGGTCCTAGCTCATAGCTAGGGCTATTTTTTTATGGTAAATTTACATGAAAAAACCAATTATTTAGGAATATATTAACATATAAAAATATTTTAAAATTTATATTGCATTTCAATTAGTTAACGCTTACAATTTGATTTGTAGGTGGTATCAATTTCAGACTTTCAAGTATGGTAGGAGAGAAGAGGCTACCTTTTATAAATTGCAATTTATGTAAACGCTTACTGATTTTAGATAACAGTTGAATAATATTTAGGGGTTTTAAATTTTTTTAACATCAATGGTCAGACGTCATTCGTTATACGTTATACGACCAATAACTCGTGAGAGAAGTGGAGGATTCACATATGAAAATAGTAATGTTTCTAGTCGGTTTACTTGTAGTGTTTGTACTAGGTTTCCTTATAAGTTCAGATCGTAAGAAAATTAAATATAAGCCAATTGCACTTATGCTTGTAATTCAATTGGTACTTGCGTATTTCTTACTAAATACAAAGGTCGGATTTGTGTTAGTAAAAGGAATTGCAGATGGGTTTGGCGCTATTTTAAAATTTGCGGAAGCTGGGGTTAATTTCGTATTTGGTGGTTTAGCGAACGATGGACAAGCACCATTCTTCTTAACAGTATTATTACCAATTATTTTCTTAGCAGTACTAATCGGGATCTTACAACATATTAAAGTTTTACCGATTATCATTCGTGCAGTCGGTTTCGTATTAAGTAAAATTAACGGTTTAGGAAAACTTGAATCATATAACGCAGTAGCAGCTGCAATTGTTGGTCAAGGTGAAGTATTTATTACAGTAAAAGATCAACTAAGCAAATTACCGAAAAATCGTTTATACACACTTTGTGCATCATCAATGTCAACAGTATCAATGTCAATCGTCGGTTCTTATATGAAAATGATTGATCCGAAATATGTAGTAACAGCACTTGTACTAAACTTATTTAGTGGATTCATTATCGTTCATATCATTAATCCATATGACGTAAAAGAAGAAGACGATATTTTAGAATTACAAGAAGATAAGAAACAAACATTCTTTGAAATGTTAGGCGAATATATTATGCTTGGTTTCTCTATCGCTGTAACAGTAGCGGCGATGTTAATCGGTTTCGTAGCATTAATTACAGCAATTAACGGTGTATTCGATTCAATTTTCGGAATCACATTCCAAAGCATTTTAGGATACGTTTTCTCACCGTTAGCATTTGTAATGGGTATTCCAACATCAGAGATGCTAACAGCAGGACAAATTATGGCAACGAAATTAGTAACGAACGAATTCGTTGCAATGCTTGACCTTGGAAAAGTAGCTGGTGATTTATCAGCTCGTACAGTAGGTATTTTATCAATCTTCCTTGTATCATTTGCGAACTTCTCATCAATCGGAATTATCGCAGGTGCAACGAAGAGTATCGATGGCAAACAAGCAAACGTTGTATCTTCATTCGGATTAAAACTTGTATACGGTGCAACGTTAGTAAGTATATTATCAGCGATTATCGTTGGGGTTATGCTTTAATAAAAACAAACGAAGTCGTTTATCTCTCACTTCGGGGGATAAACGACTTTTTGTTTAACTTGCTTTATCCAAGTCCTTCTTAAACCGTGGTTTCTCTAAATAAGTTCCCAATCTCCACACATATTCCACAGGCCCCATTCGGTATTTCTGTAGCCAATAGGTACTAACGAATAATTGAATCGTATAAATTCCAATGGTTAAAAGAATACCGAAGAAATAGCCAATTTTACCGTATAAGCCAAATCCATATGCGTAAAAAATAGTTGTTGCGATAATAGATTGCGCTAAGTAATTACTAACCGACATTTTTCCCATGTTCGCCATGTATGTTAGTAAACGCGCTACCTTTTTGTAATGGAATAATAAAATAATCGTGCTTCCGTAAAAGAAGGTCATGGTTACTGGTAAGACTATCTTGTAACATAATTAAAATCGGATGCTTTACGAACATGGTTAAAATTTTGATTGTAAAAGAAAAAATACCAGTAATAAGCCAGATTTTTTTGACAGCAGGTATATGTTTATCAATCTCAAATAGCCATCCCTTTTTTCCTACGTACATGCCGAGTAAGAAGAGTGGAGACATAAAAATTAATGCGAAAATTGACAGGATAACTAATCCGAAGATACCGTTAATTCCCATGTAATCAAAAGGATTTTCAGTTAATCTAAAGTTGATATGATCCATATAGCTTCCAGTTTCATGAACTTTATGCTCTTTTTCAATATAAGGTGCGACATCATTGAATGTGTTTGATGTTGGTTCAGATTGATAAGATGCGAACATAATGAGTGCTAATAAAATGGATGCCCAAATGAGTAACGTTTTTGGTTTTCGATTGATGAACATCATTAAGAAAATCCCGACAATCCCGTAGGCAAATAAAATATCTCCCTCCCAAACAAAAGTGCCGTGAATGTAGCCTAGTAGTAAAAGAATGCTAATACGCCTTATATATGTAGGGAAAAACTTTTTTCCTTTTGCGATAATACTTTTTTGTAACAAAATAATGCTAAGCCCAAATAAAAAAGAGAATAGGGAAATAAAATTCTGTGTGCCGAAAAATTGAATAAACCAATTAGCACTTTCATCGAGTTTTCCGAAAATATAAGTGGGTTTTTCATTAGCGAATAACCCGAATTGAATTAATGTTATATTAACAAGTAAAATGCCAAATAAAGCGAAACCACGAATGGCGTCAACAAATTCTACACGTTGGTTCATTTTTTCTCTCCTCATATATTGTTTTATATTGAAAATAATACCATTTATTTACTGGTACTATGTCAAATACAAGGAAATTTAAGGTGATTTTAAGCTAGAGAGAAAATAAAAAAATCACCTTAATACATTCATTAAGGTGATTGAAATATTATTCAGCTGGTGGCGTAAATGTACGTTTCTCTAATTCAGCATCTAGCATAAATAATGCGTTTGAATCGCTTGTAATACGTTTTAATTTTTGGATGATGCTATCAAATGAAGCTTCTTCTTCTACTTGCTCGTCAACGAACCATTTTAAGAAGGTAATTGTTGCGTGTTCACGCTCATCCCAAGCGATATCAGATAAGTGATAAATGCGCTTCGTTACTTCACGCTCGTGCTCAAGTGCTACTTCAAAAGCATTCAATACAGACTCATATTCGTTATTAGGATGATCAAATCCAGTAATAATAGCGCGCTCGCCGCGGTCATTAATGTAGTTGTAAAGTTTCATTGCGTGGAAACGCTCTTCTTCAGCTTGTACAAGGAAAAAGTTAGCGAATCCATCGTAGCTTTCCGCTGTACAGTAAGCAGCCATTGCCATATAAGCGTGGGCAGAGTAAAATTCAAAATTCATTTGTTCATTTAGTGCGTCGTGCAATTTTTTAGATAACATAAAATCCCCCTTATTATTTTGACAAGAACATTATATCACAATTGATAATGTTCTCATTTAGATGTTTCGAATCTTTTTGAAAGCTTTGTAACGTGTGTTTCCATAATGTCTTGTAAATCCAAATCATATTTTTGTGAAAGAACAATAAGATTAGATAGTACATCACCAAGTTCTTCTTTTAGTTCTTGTTTTAGCTCTTCTTGTGTTTTCGTTTGTTCATCAGGGCGATCACGACCGATTTCAATTGCGCGAACAACGCGTGAAACTTCCCCAACTTCCTCAGTTAAGAAATTTAAGCGAATAAAGGAGTTGTACTGTGACCAGCTTCGTTTTTCGTAAAATTCCTCCACCCATCTTTGAAATGCGACGATATCCATTTCTTCCTCATCCCTTCAATATGTTGTACAATACTCATTGTATCATAACAATATATAGTTTCGGGGTGTAGGAATGAGAAAGATTTGTGTGTTTGCAGGTTCAAATTTAGGGGGAAGACCAGAATTTAAAGAGCAGGCAATAGAGTTAGGGAAAATGTTTGTTGAGAACGATTATGAGCTTGTATACGGCGGTTCATGCGTTGGATTAATGGGAGAAGTAGCAAACGAAGTTCTTCGTTTAGGTGGACGTGTAACAGGTGTTATGCCGCGTGGTTTATTCCGTGGTGAAATCGTTCATACAGGATTAACAGAATTAATTGAAGTAGAAACGATGCACGAACGTAAAGCAAAAATGGCAGAGCTTGCGGATGCTTTCATTGCATTACCAGGCGGATACGGAACATTTGAAGAGCTATTTGAAGTTGTATGTTGGTCACAAATTGGTATACATGATAAGCCAGTTGGTTTATTAAACATTAAAGACTTCTACGGACCAATTCTGCAAATGGTTGATCGCGCAGCTGAAGAAGGCTTTATGAACCCGTCGAATAAAGAGTTGATTGTTTCAGCTGAGACGGCAGCTAAATTAATTCATGAAATACAAAATTACGAGCGTCCTGTTTTGGGAACTAAGTGGAAGCAGTTATCATAGTACATTTTTATAGTGGATTTTGGAAACACATGTCTTTTTATCGCAAAAAGACATGTGTTTTTAATTTGGTTAAATATATTGATAGTGAGATGTGAAATCGTTCCAAGAGGGGAAGTAGATGGAGGTATGTTTTGCTGATTTAAAAAAGAACATCTGAATAAAAGGTGAGTAAGAAATTATTGAGTGATATAGAATTGTTCCGTTAAAGGGTCAGATTGTGGAAGATGGCGAATGTTTTTTATGAAGTTAATAGAGGTTTTTCTAATCGGAATCAGAATAAATTTTATAAATCTAATCCTTTGGGAATTTTTAAGCAGCTATGTATCATAATCTAATCAGTAAAATGAAAATTGGAGGAGAAATGAGCATGGGGCGTTCGGTATTAAAAATGTATAACTACCACTTATGGGCAAATGAAGTTATTTTAAATCGCTTAAAAGAACTACCGCAAGACATTTTCCATAAGGAAGTTAAGAGTGGTTTTTCTTCGGTGGCAAAAGTAATGTCTCACATATACCTCACAGATTTAGCCTGGCTTGAGATTATTTCTGGTAAAAGTATGAGTGATGCAATGGTACACACAGACCAATTGAAAGAACAGCTAGAAACAAAAAATATTGAGGAAATGGAAACTAGTTTTTATGAATTATCTAAACGATATAAAGAACTTTTAAGTAGTCAACAAGATTATGAAAAAGTGTTTGAGGTTGATAATCCGTATGCTGGGCTCCTGGATACGACGGTTTCTGAAACAATACTACACGTCGTCACCCACGGAGCATATCACCGTGGGAATATAGCCACAATGTTGCGGCAAATGGGGCATACCTCTGTTATGCAAGATTTTGGACTATTTCTATATTCAAAATGAATTCTTTTTATTTACCATAGAATATGGATTGTATGATGTTTTTGAGGACTGCTTTTATTAGTGGTTTAAGCTTAATTATGTATTAGAGAAAAAAGGCATTCCATATTATTTCGGAATGCCTTTATCATTTTGATTACTTTGTTTTTTATACAGGTACCAGCCACCCCAACCGCCACCAATAGCTACAACAACGAGGAAAGCATAGTCTTTAACCTCGACACGTATATTGAAAATATTAGCTATAAGTAAGAGAATCCCAACTGTTATTAACGCAAAAAATGCTCTAATTAAGTAGTCTTTCAACTGAACCACTCCCGTCATTTAAGTAGTAAATGATGAACTTGGACAAGCTTTTTGGATCTAATTACTAAAGGGTGTTTCCTATATTTTAACATAAAAGAGATTGTAATATATTGATAAAAGTAGTGGAGGGGAGTGCTATTATTGTCGTGATTTGTTGGTAAAGCGATATTCTTTGTCGAAACGTTGATATATCGTGAGTTGCGATCGATATAATTTTATGTATTATCAAGTGCGACCAATCAATAGAAAAAAGCGACTCTGAACGAGCCGCTTCCGCTTTAAGTGGTATCCAGCTCCAGCGGCTAGAATCTCCGGTCATTTCGCTCTCTCGCTCGAAGCAAAAAGCGCTTCAAGGTCGAGAGCTCCAATGTCCTGCGATTCTGAGCGAGCCGCTTCCGCTTTTAGTTGATATCCAGCTCCAGCGGCTAGAATGTTCGGTGGCTTCGCTTTTTTCTGCGAGGCAAAGAGCGCCTCTACGTCAAAAGCTCCATCCCCCTCACATTCTGAGCGAGCCGCTTCCGCTTTTAATGATATCCAGCTCCAGCGGCTAGAATCTCCGGTCATTTCGCTCTCTCGCTCGAAGCAAAAAGCGCTTCAAGGTCGAGAGCTCCAATGTCCTGCGATTCTGAACGAGCCACCTCCGCTTTAAGTGGTATCCAGCTCCGGTGGCTAGCTCTTCGTGTCTAAGAACCTTCCACATAAGAAGGCAAAAAGCGCCTTCTATGTGAAAGAACCTTAGCCAGTCAGAGCTGAACGAGCCACCGGAGCTTTTAAATATATTATTGATTCAAGAATGCACGTAGCATCCAAGCGTGTTTTTCTAGTTCTGTGTAGATGCCTAGCAATAGGTCAGATGTCATTTCGTCGTCAGATTCTTGAGCGATTACCATGCCTTTTTTCAGTTCAGTTAGCATCATTTCGTAGTCTTTCATGATTGCTTCGACCATCCCTTCTGCAGTTTCTCCGTAAGCTGCTTCTTGAATAGAAGATAGTTCTAAGTATTCTTTCATTGTTGCTACTGGTTTGCCGCCAATTGCTAAAATGCGTTCTGCGATTTCATCGATGTGAGTAGCTGATTCTGTGTAAAGCTCTTCAAATTTTTCATGTAGTGTGAAGAATTGAGGTCCTTTTACGTACCAATGGAAGTTGTGTAGTTTTGTAAATAAAACGCTCCAGTTTGCTACTTGTTTGTTTAATGCTTCGATTACTTGTGTATTCATTATGATCAATCTCCTCTTGAGTTATTATTTTATATGAATTACTAATTTATAATTATTATAATCTAGTAATTTGTATAAATCAACCCTTTTGCTGGAATTAATTTGAACAAATTATGAACGGTTGTAAATAAAAAATCCCTATTACTATGAAGTAATAGGGATTTTTTATTATATAGCTCCAGCGGCTAGAATATTCGGTGGCTTCGCTTTTTCCTGCGAGCCTCTTCCGCTTTTAGTTGTTATCCAACTTGTTTCTTCTCTTCTAAATCTTCCCCATCCCAACACTCTGTATTCTTTAAGCCAGGGATAGAACTTGCAATGAAAACAGGATCTTTTCCTTGTTTCTTTTGTTTAATATAGTCTACTAATGCTGCGTAGGCGAACTTGCTAAGGAATGAGATGGCAATTAAGTTTGTAAATACCATTAGTCCCATAAAGAAATCAGCTAAACTCCAAACCGTTTGAAGGGCAGCGATAGATCCGAAGAACACCATTCCGACAACTGCAACACGATAAATCAGTAACCATGTTTTGCTTTCTTTAATGAATGCGATATTTGTTTCACCATAATAGTAGTTTCCTAGTAAAGAACTGAAAGCGAATAGGAAAATAATAATCGCTAAGAAAGTGCTTGCCCACGGTCCAATTTGTGAACTTAATGCTTGTTGTGTTAATTCAATACCTTCTAAATTCGATCCTTTGTAAAGTCCAGAACATAATACGATAAACGCTGTTGATGTACATACTAAGAATGTATCTACGAAAACACCTAATGCTTGAACAAGTCCTTGTTTTACAGGGTGAGATACATCTGATGTTGCTGCTGCATTAGGAGAGCTACCCATACCTGCTTCTGTCGCGAATAAACCGCGCTGAATTCCGAATTTGATTGCTGCTCCAATACCACCAGCGATAGCTTGGTCTAAACCAAATGCGCTGTTAAATATTTCTGTAAAAATGCTTGGTAACATAGTGAAGTTGTTAATTACGACAAAAACAGCTACGCCGATATAAATGATTGCCATTGGAGGAACAATCATTTCTGTAATACGTGAAATGCTCTTGATACCACCAAAAATAATAACTGCAACTAATAAAGCTAATAGAGCTCCTACGATCGTTCGCTCTAGTCCAAAAGCATTTTCAAATGCTATTGTTACCGTGTTTGCTTGTACAGAATTGAAAATTAATCCGTACGCAACTGTAATAAGAAGTGAAAACCAAACACCCATCCAGCGTTTGTTTAACCCTTTTTCCATGTAATACGCTGGTCCACCACGGAATCTGCTTCCATCTTTTACTTTATAAATTTGCGCGAGCGTACATTCTACGAAACTAGTAGCTGCTCCAAGGATAGCGATAAACCACATCCAAAATATTGCGCCAGGTCCACCCATTGAAATGGCTAATGCTACACCAGCTAAGTTTCCGATACCGATACGTGCCGCTGCACTTAAGCAAAATGCTTGGAATGGAGAGATGCTATCTTTCTTTTTTTCTTTTCGATTAAATCCTTTACTAATTAAACTGACCATCTCACGGAAATGAGTAATTTGGACAAATTTTAATTTGAAAGAGAAATAAAGACCGAAGCCGATTAACATTGCAATAAGAATATATGACCATAAAATATTATTCGTTACCTCAAGGAATCTGCTAAAGATATCAACCATATAATACACTTCCTTTTTTTCATAATAAGAAAATTATATGCAAAAAATATACCAGAATCAATTTTTCTAAAAAATCATGTTACTTAAACGTGCTTTGTGTTATGATTATGTTACATCGTAATATTTTTAGAATTATTTACATTTTAAAAAACTAAATTTAAAGCGAAAAAGAGGGGATAATTTGAAAGAAGAATCTTTATTGAAAGTAAGTCTTAAGAGTTTGAAAATAAGAAGTAATTTATTTTTTATCATTACATCTTTAAGTATCTTTTTAGGAGCCACTTATTATTACAATAAAAGATTTCCAAGTCATAGGTATCCTGAATGGTTAGAATTTCTAAAATTGATTGGATGAACAAAAGACAGAAAAACAGAAAATTAAAATAAAGAAGTTATGGAGGAGCTAAATATGAATATTAGAGAAAGTGAACTTCCGGGTATTGGTTATAAATTTCAAATCGTTACGAAAGGTAACGAAAAGATGGTGATCGTCATTCATGATGATGGGCGTAGAGAAATGTATCATTTTGATTCAGATCATGAAGAAAGCATCTCAAGTATTTCATTACGTGACTCAGAGGCGAGACAAATTGCAGCAATATTAGGTGGAATGGTATACAAACCTAGAGCATTAGAAAATGTTGAGATGGTCTTTGAAGGTTTAGCAATTGAGTGGTTTAAAGTGGAGAATGCAGCTCCGGCAATCGGAAAAACAATTGGCGACCTTGAAATAAGAAAAACATATAGCGTAACGATAATTGCAGTTATGAAAAAGAATATGAAAAAGCTATTTAATCCAGGTCCAGACACGGTGATTGAAGAAGGAGATATGCTTGTAGTTTCTGGTGAGAGAGAAGAAATTAAAAAGATTATTAATGAATTACTTTCGAATAGGGGGACTGACTAGATGGATACTTTAATTTTTGAAGTTGGTACAGCTTTAGTTTTAGTAGCAATTGCGGCGGTAATCGCTGGAAAGTTTAAATTCTCAGTAATTCCTTTTCTAATTGTTCTTGGCATGTTAGTAGGGCCGCACGCGCCGACAATAGGTGTTATCGATCTCAAATTTATTGAAAGTGCAAGTGTGATATCCTTCCTTGGAAGGATTGGTGTTCTGTTCCTTCTTTTCTATCTGGGATTAGAGTTTTCGATGAAAAAACTAATTAAATCTGGACGTTCTATCGCGATTGGCGGAACAATCTATATTTTGATTAACTTTTCACTAGGATTATTATACGGATTTATAATGGGATTCCCGTTACTCGAAATCTTAATTATTGCGGGTATTATTACGATTTCTTCTAGTGCTATCGTTGCAAAGGTATTAGTTGATTTAAGAAGAACTGGTAATAATGAAACCGAATTAATTTTAGGAATTATTATGTTTGAAGATATATTCCTTGCTGTATATTTATCAGTAGTTTCTGGCTTAGTTCTTGGGGATCACGCTTCCTTCTTAGGTGCCCTTACGTCAATTGGAATTGCTTTAGGATATATGCTTCTATTCTTTATTGTGGCTAGAAAAGCAACGCCGTTATTAAATAGATTGCTCAATATTAGTTCAGATGAAATTTTTATTATTGTAGTATTTGCTTCGTTGTTCTTTATTGCAGGTTTTTCAGAAACAATTCACGTTGCAGAAGCAATCGGGGCACTTCTTTTAGGGTTAGTTTTCTCTGAGACAGAGCATAGTGATCGAATTGAACATCTTGTTGTTCCATTTAGAGACTTCTTCGGAGCTATCTTCTTCTTCAGTTTCGGATTAAGTATCGATCCGTTTTCATTGGGCGGAGCAATATGGTTAACGTTAGGTGCTGTACTTCTGACGATAATCGGAAACTTTGTAGCAGGGATGATTGCAGGAAGACAAGCTGGATTATCTCATAAAGCATCAACAAATATTGGATTAACAATCGTTTCAAGGGGAGAATTCTCAATCATTATGGCTAATATCGGTATCGCGGGTGGGTTAATGTCGGTATTGAAACCATTCTCAGCACTATACGTGCTTATACTATCGATCTTAGGTCCACTTCTGACGAAAGAGTCAAAGAATGTATATAAATTTTTAAATAAAATCTTTAAGTGGGATACGAAGACTAGATAAATTTTGAAAAAATAAAAGTACAAGATATTTACTGCTTGTACTTTTATTTTTTGCAATGAAAACAGTAAAGAGAGGTAAATGATGTTAGGAGAGTTGATTCATTCAGTTTTAGTTTTTCTAGAAGGACTTGGTTATTGGGGAATTATGCTGGGATTAATGATAGAGGTTATCCCAAGTGAAATCGTATTATCTTATGCAGGTTATTTAGTATCAACAGGAAGCATTACATTTTGGGGGGCTGTCGCGTTCGGTACAATTGGTGGTGTAATCGCACAACTATTCATTTATTGGATCGGTCGATACGGAGGAAGACCTGTTCTTGAGCGATATGGAAAATATATTTTGATTCAGAAGAAACATATTGATTATGCTGAAGCGTGGTTTAATCGTTACGGAACTGGTGTTATTTTTACAGCGCGTTTTATTCCTGTTGTGCGTCATGCTATTTCGATACCAGCGGGTATTGCGAAAATGTCACATGCTAAGTTTATTACGCTAACTACACTAGCTATTATTCCATGGTCAATTGTATTTGTATATTTAGGTTTTAAATTAGGAACAGAGTGGGAAAGTATTAATAAAGTAGCTGGGCCATATGTGAAATACTTTGCACTTGCTGCTATTGTTTGTGCAATTGGTTATTTTATATTAAAAAAAATGATGAAAAAAAAGTGATTACGGAAAAAGAATCTATGCTGACATAGATTCTTTTTTATTGTCATTTTTTAAAGGATGAAAGTGTATGTTTAATATTTACCATATTGTGGCATATATATAGGAAAAGGGAGTTTAGGAAGGGGATTATTGAGAAATGGAACTCCAGTTTCAAAATGTATATCAACAAGTCGAGAATTGGTATGTGTTGGATTCGGAGCTTCCTTGGGATGTCAAAAAGTTGAGAAATGATTTGTTTTCTCTTATTGAAGTAAGTGCAACGCCAGTTATTTTTTGTGATACGTGTGATGCGAATCATGTACTTTTATCATTAGGAGAAGAAGAAGAGGAGTTTTTATTCCCAGTAGGTGGTTTTTATCATAAAGAAAAACAATTAATTTTCGTTTGTATGTGGGAAGAATATGAGCAAGTGCTCAAAACGCTATTGCATGAATTCAGGCATGCGATGCAGCATAAGGACGATGTACTATATGTTGGAAATGAACTATACGAAGAAAGATGGATTGAGAAAGATGCGAGGCGTTTCGCGGAGAGGAAGCTAGATGAATATAAAAATAGAAATTTAATCTGAAGCATAGTGGATAAAAATCACTGTGCTTTTATTTATTGCTAATTAAAAATAAGTAGTTGACCTTTAATAAGTTTAGTTCTAAACTAATAGTATCAAATGAGCGAGGTGATGGAATGAAAGCAGGGGAAAGACTTGGAGTACTATTATGGTTTCGTTTATCACGCTTTTATAATAGAAGTATTCGTGAGACGAATCAGCATTTGAAAAAGTGGAATGTATCTGCCGCTCAGTTTGATGTATTAGTTCAAATTGGAGGAAACGATCGTTTAACGCAGCAAGAACTTGGAAATAAGTTGTTTGTTACGAAAGGAAATGTTACTCAACTTTTAAATAAGATGGAGCAACTAGATTGGATTCAGCGTGAACAAGAAGGTACTACGAAATATATTTCATTAACAGAAAAGGGAAAGGTTCTATATGAAGAAATAGTCCCGCCGCAAGAAACATTTCAAGCAGAGCAATTTGATAAGTTAAATAGAGAAGAACAAAAACAATTATTAGAATTACTGAAGAAGTTGCAGTGATAAAATTAAAAATAAATATCTCGATTTCGAGATAATATGAGGTGAAGGATATGTTTAGAAAAGTTGATCATAAAAATATGGGAAGAGCAAATCACAGTTGGTTAAATACACATTTTCATTTTTCCTTTGCAAATTATTATAATCCAAACAACATGAATTTTGGAGCAGTACGTGTTATGAATGATGATTTAATAGCGCCACAAACTGGTTTTGATATGCATCCGCACCGTGATATGGAGATTATCTCTTACGTTATAGATGGTGAATTAACACATGAAGATAGTATGGGGAACCGCGGGACAATTGAGCGTGGGCATGTTCAATATATGAGTGCAGGTACTGGTGTATTTCACAGTGAGCATAACTTAGGAAGTGAAACATTACGTTTATTGCAAATTTGGATTTTACCAGACCGCGACGGTCATAAACCAAACTATGGTGAGTTTAAATTTGATTGGAGTAAACGTGAAAATGAGTGGTTCCATATGGTATCTCCTTCTGATGGAGATGCACCAATTCATATTCACCAAGATGCAAATTTATATTCTTTATCATTAGAAGCTGGTAAAGAAATTCATTTCCCTGTTAAAGAAGGACGTCAATTGTACATTGTACAAATTGAAGGTAGCAGCGTTGTAAACGGTGAAACACTCGTAATGCGTGATGCAGCGGAGGCTGTAGAAGAATATATTCGCATTCAAGCGAAAGAGAAGTCTCACTATTTAGCAATTGAAATGAAAATGCAATAAAGTGAGGCTTTAATCAGTGGTGGCTTTCCAGCATATAAATAGCGGAATGAAAAGTTATAGGAAAGAGGACATCGTTTTTCGATGGCCTCTTTTTGGTGAGTTTAATTATCAGAAAAAACTTTCTCAATTTTTGAGAGCAGGTATTAGAGAGATTATTCAGAATATTTATAAAGGTGTTAAAAACTTTTAGGGAAATGGGGAGTGTTAGATTGAAAAAGCAAGTAATTTCATCAGCATTAGCATTAACTGTTATCGCAAGTGGGTTTGGGGCATTTGGAGCAACTACGACGAAAGCAGAAGAGCAAAAAATCCAGTATCACCAAGAGTTTAAAACACCAGCTTACATAGGTGAAGAATGGAAAGCGCCGGAAGGACTAGATAAAAAAGAGACGGTCTTTCAATATTTAGAGAGTAAAAAAGATATGTTTAAACTAGCAGGAAATATTGACAAACATTTCAATATCGTTGGTGAAGAAAAAGATGCTGAGTCTGGTACAACACATGTGAAGTTAGTTGAGAAGCATAATAACATTCCTGTGTATGGTTCAGATCAAACAGTTACGCTTGATAAAGAGAACAATGTAAAAGCATTTTTCGGACAAGTTATTCCGAGTTTAGATGATAAAAATATTCCTACATCTGCAAGTATTAGTGCGGAACAAGCAGAAACGATTGCAAAAGCTAATATTGAGAAAGAAATTGGTAAAGTAAAGAATTATGATGGTGTGAAAAAAGATTTATATGTGTATGAAAAAGATGGTCAATACTATCTTGCATATCTTGTAAAAGCGTCGGTTTCGAAACCAGCTCCAGGATATTGGCATTACTTTGTTGATGCAACAAATGGAAATGTTATTGAGAAATATAATGCTGTAGATAACATTACTGGATTTGGTTACGGAGTATTAGGTGCTAGACAATCATTTGAAATTGCTCAAGATACGAAAACAGGAGCGTTCAACTTATTTGATGGTACACGAGGACAAGGTGTCCATACATTTGATGCAGAGAATATGAACGAAGACTGGTTTAATTTATTCTCACAAATTCTTGGATATACAGGAGAAGAAATTGGAAGTAAATCTAAGTTCTTCGAAGATAAAGCGGCAGTTGATGCGCATGTGAATGCAGGAAAAGTATATGATTATTATAAAAAGACATTTAACCGTAACTCTTTCGATGATAAAGGTGCAAAACTTATTTCTGCTGTTCACGTAGGTGAATCTTGGAATAACGCAGCGTGGAACGGTGTACAAATGATGTATGGTGATGGAGATGGTAAGACATTTATTCCATTATCAGCTGGCCTAGACGTTATTGGCCACGAATTAACGCATGCTGTAACTGAACATACAGCAAACCTTGTATATAAAAATGAATCAGGAGCGTTAAATGAATCGTTATCTGATATTATGGGCGTCATGGTTGAGAAGAAGAGCTGGGATTTAGGTGCTGATATTTATACACCTGGTAAACCTGGAGATGCACTTCGTTCTCTAAAGGATCCAGCATCTATTCCAAACCCATTAAAACCAGGTGAAGGTTACCCAGATCACTATAATAAACGTTATACTGGAACAGCTGATAATGGCGGCGTTCATATTAACAGTAGTATTAATAATAAGGCGGCGTATTTAGTGTCTGAGGGCGGCACGCATTACAATGTGAAAGTAACTGGAGTGGGCCGTGAAGCGACAGAAAAAATTTACTATCGTGCTCTTACAAAATATTTAACTGCAAACTCTGATTTCAAAATGATGCGTCAAGCTGCACTTCAATCAGCAGAAGATTTATTCGGTAAAAACTCTAAAGAGGTACAAGCTGTAACGAAAGCTTATGACGCTGTAGGAGTAAAATAATAAGAGAAAAAAGACCTGACTGGATTGTCAGGTCTTTTCCTTATTTAGTCACGAATACCTAATGCGATTTTCGCCATACGCGACATACGTTCTTTTGTCCATGGCGGATTCCATACAACGTTTACTTCTATTTCATTTACTTCAGGTACGTTCGTTGATAATACTTTTTTAACGTCTGATACGATTTGGCCAGCCATTGGACAACCGATAGAAGTCATCGTCATTGTAATGACAGCATTATTATTTTCATCCGCTGTAACGTCATAAACTAATCCGAGATTGATAATATCAACACCTAGCTCAGGGTCAATAACAGCTTCTAAGTTTGCATATAACTTTTCTTCAAATGCTTGTTGTGACATGTGTAGCACCCCCTAAATATTAATGATATCGGTTCTCATTATAACGGATATGCGGGATAAGTGCAGGAAATGAGCTCAAAAAAATATTCCTCCCTGAGAGAGGAATATTTTTTTGAAAAGCTATTCAGTTTTAAAATGAGATACAAGCTGATCTAATTCTTCAACTGTTTGTTTCATTTGTTTTGCAGTGAGAGTCATTTCATTCATCACGATGACTTTCTGTTCAGCAGATTGTGCCGTTGCGGCTGTTTCACTAGATACTTCATTTGAAATAGAAGCGATGTTATTAAGTGAAGCGTTCATTTCTTCAGCGCTTGCAGCCATTTCTTCAGCAGTTGCTGATATGTCTTGCATTTGAGTTGATACTTTATTTACTTGTTCAACAATTGTTGTGAAAGAAGTACCAGCCTCACGAACGACAGTAATGCCTTCAAATGCTTCAGAGCGGCCTTGAGACATCATAGAGCTAGCAGTTTCCGTATCATTTTGAATTTGATGAAGCAATTGGTTAATATCTTTTGCCGCTGTTTTTGATTGTTCCGCAAGTTTACGAACTTCATCAGCTACGACAGCAAATCCTTTTCCTTGTTCACCAGCACGAGCCGCTTCAATAGAAGCATTTAAAGCAAGTAGATTCGTTTGCTCAGCGATATTAGAAATAGATTGTACAGCCGTATCAATATATTTCGTATGGGTGATTAGACGTTCGACTACTTCTGATGTAGCATTTACAGCTTCATGTATCGTTGTCATTTGTGAAACAGATTTTTGGATAACAGTACTTCCGTCGTTAGCGTGTTCATATGTAGCTACAGCAAGTTCGGCTACAGATGAAGCAGATTCAGCGATACGCTGAACACTTATTGCCATATCATCCATCGCAGTCGAGCTTTCTTCCATACTAGAAGTTTGCGATTGAATACTTGAATTTAAGTTGGACATCGAGCTTTGAACTCTTATTGTTGCCTCGCGTGATGTATTAGTCTTTTCTAGCATATTTTCAGAAGCTGTTTGTACTTCTACAGATGTTTTTTGAACACGATTAATGATATGCTGCAAGTTTTCTAACATTTTATTAAATGATGTGGCAATAGCACCGATTTCATCATTGCTATTTACTTGTAGACGGGCTGTTAAGTCGCCTTCTTGAGAGGCTAATTCTTTTAGTTTAGTATCAATTTGTTGAATTGGTTTTACAAGCTTACCAGAGAACCACCATGCAAGAATAATTGCAGTTACAATACAAATAACAAGTGATAAGAAGACAACATATTCAATTCGTAGTGAAGATTGATCGATTTTTTCAATAGATTGTTCACGTAATTTAGCTTGTTCATTAGTGTAATTTGTGAAATCACCGATTACTTTATAAACAGTGCCATTCTCTGTAGAAGCTACTTGTAAAGCTTCTTCCCATTTTTGTTCTTTTGCAAGAGTGAATACTTTCTCTTCAATGAACTTTCTCCAAGTGGATCCTAATTCCATTGTGCTTTTCACGGACTGAGAAGTGTTAGGGTTAGAAAGAAGTTGCCCTTTTGTATCTTCAAGACGTTTACTCATCTCATTAAACTTGTCTAATTCGACTTGATCATGTTGTAGTAAATAACCTCTTAAAGCAGAAAGTTGTACTTGATAAGCGTCTCCGCGCTCTTTCAATTCTGTTGCAAGAGGAGAAATTTCTTTTTGTAATGTTTCAGCTTTATGAGACTGATCCATGGTAAAGAATAAAATAAAAGCTAAGGCGATGCCGAATAAAGCGCAAATCATTCCCATCATGAACATTAGTTTTTTTCGAATGCTAATAAAATTCATATGATAAAAATCCTCCTTGTAAAATCTTAGTATTAGAATTAATTAATTAATGTAAAAAATTGAAAGAAAGCTTTACTCCATCTGGAATAAAGCTTTCTTCTTTCCTTTAGGAATTATAGCAGACAGAATGGGAGATAGAAAGAGATATTTTAGCGTGAAAAAAGAGAGACTCTAAATCGCTCTTTCTAACAATTTAGAGTTCGTAGAAGTATAAATGAAATTTTCATTTTAACTATTTGTTTTGAAATGAGAAACGAGCACTTCAAGTTCTTGCACAATTGTTTTCATTTCTGATGATTTTTTAGCAACGACACTCATTTTGTTTACTTGGTCACCAGCTGAAGTTGCTGTTTTCGATGTTTCGGCAGCAACTTCATTTGAAATAGAAGCGATATTATTTAAAGCTGCATTCATTTCTTCAGAACTTGCGGCCATTTCTTCAGCAGTTGCAGATATTTCTTGTATTTGTGTAGAGAAATTGTTAATGTGATTAACAATTTCTGAGAATGAAGATCCAGCGGTACGAATGACTGTAATTCCTTCAGAAGCTTCTGACTGACCTTGTGTCATCATGTCATTTGCTATTTTTGTGTCCGCTTGAATTTGATGAAGTAAATGGTTAATGTCATTTGCTGCTAGCTGAGATTGTTCAGCAAGTTTTCGTACTTCATCGGCAACAACAGCGAATCCTTTTCCGTGTTCACCAGCACGGGCCGCTTCAATAGAAGCATTTAAAGCGAGCAAATTCGTCTGCTCGGCAATATTAGAAATAGATTGAAGTGCAGTATCAATATGATTCGTATGTGTAATGAGTCGCTCTACCACTTGTGATGTAGCGTTAACAGCTTCGTTAATTGTATGCATTTGTGTAATAGATTTTTCAATGACTTTATTTCCATCATCTGCTTTTTCAGAAGTTGTAACAGCTAGGCTAGCGGCAGAAGAGGCAGCTTGTGCAATGCGCTGAACACTCGTTGCCATATCATCCATTGCGGTTGAACTTTCTTCAATGCTAGAAACTTGTGAACGAATATTGTGCTCAAGAGCATTCATAGTCTCTTTAGTTTTTGCGGTATTTTCCATAGAAGCAGTTGTTTCGATAAACACATTTTCAGAAGCTTCTTTTACACTTGTTGATGTTTGTTGAACTTGCTTTATTATACGCTGTAAGTTAGCAAGCATTTGATTAAAGGAATTTGCGATGTCACCAATTTCATCTTTACTCGTTACGTGTAATCTAGCGGTTAAATCGCCATCTTGAGAAGCTAATTCTTTTAACTTCGCATCAATTTGTCGAATCGGTTTAACGAGTTTACCAGAGAACCACCATGCCAATAGAATAGACGTTAATGTACATGTAATGAGTGAGAAGAAAATAATATATTGAATAAGGGATGAAGAAGACTCTACGTCGGCAATTAATACGTCCCGTTTGTCATTTTCTTCATTTGCATATTTAGTAAAACGACTTAAAAGATCATTTACATAATCTGTTTGAGCAAGAGCAATTTTGGATGCTTCATCCCATTTTCCTTCCCGTGCAAGAGGGAGGACTTCATTATCTACGACGCTGCGCCATTTTGCTCCCATTAAAATGGCCTCTTTCATTCCTTCTGGGAGTTTTTTATCACTTGTTACTTTCTCCCTAGTATCAGCTAGTTTTTTTCCTTCCCGGTTGAATTTATCCAATCCTTTTTGGTCATGTGATAGTAAATATTCTTGTAAACCAGCGACTTGCGCTTGGAACCAATCGCCACGTTCTTTTAAAATCGTTGCTCTTTTCGATACATCATTCTTTAATGTTTCGATTTCACTTGCTTGATTCATCGCGAATGAAAGAATAACAATAAGAGCAATGCTAAATAAGGAAGAAATGCTTAAGAGTGTGAACAGTAGTTTTTTTCGAATGCTAACATATTTCATTGTTACCCCTACCTTTTTAAAAACTATTTATTGTAATTTATAAATATTGAGAACGAAACTAATAAAAACATAATTAAGAAGTTACTAATCTGTTCAATGAAAATTATAGCAGATAATGGAATATGGCATATTAATGTGATTAAATGTTCTTAAAATGTATACATTTGTATATCAAAAAATTCATAAATAAAAATCAGAAATGGTATTGTAATTTGAAATAACATCCTGTATACTTCTAATTAGTTGATAACGATTATCACTATCAACTGAACATTACTCTTCGTTATGTTGGTCATACCCCTTTTTGACGACGTAAGTCAGAGACGAATGTTGAAATATCTTGTGTCCTATTCTACAGAATTATGGTAATCTCCAACCTCAACTTATATGCGTAAGCATGCAAAAAAAGGATCCTATCCGTGAAGGGATCCTTTTTTGCATGTTGTCGCAATTAATGTGTATAGACCTGGTATACGTTCTTCAATTCCTTCGGGTGAAGTAGAAGGGAAAACCCACCTTTGATGAGACCCGTGTTCTTCAACTAGCTTTTCAATTTTAAAACGTTCTTCCGCAAGTGTTGTAACAATTTCTCCTAACGTCCAGCGGCGTATGCTTGTCTTCGGTAATGATTCTTTCTGCGATTCTGTAAGAAGAATGCTATAAGCAACATCATCTTCAATCAATTCTTCATCGAAATAATTTCCATTGGCCCGAAATGATGGATGATCTACACCTAATAATTTAGTGTAAATAGGATGATAGTCACGAAGGATAAGCATTCCATCTTGTTTAAGTAAGTTAGCAATCTTTTGAAAGAGTGGTTTTAAATCTAAAAAGTAATGAAGTACACCAAGTTCCAGCAATACGACATCAAATGATTCGGAAAGATTTACATCCAGTACATCAGAGACGATGTATTGGATAGAGACACCAGCAGCTTCGGCTAGTTCGGTTGCGTATTTTTCATTACTTGCTGAAATGTCTACAACTGTTACATCGGCTCCTAAAAGAGCAAGAGCAACTGCTTTATTTCCTTTTGATCCGAGTAAATTAATAATACGCTTTCCTTTTGGAGATTGTATGTAAGGTAAATAATGATTTACCTCGCGCACGGGATCTTCCATGAGCTTTTTCGCATAATCCTCTGGCGCCCCGTGGCGATTTGTCCAAGCTTCATAAGCAGCTGCGTTCCAGCTTTTTTCATTAATAGTACTTAGTTGTTTTTGATTCAATTTTATCACTCCTTTTGTGAACGTATAGTTATTCGGTGAATGAGTAGGATTTCCTGTTTTTTGAATAAAAGTTTGATTTTTCTGTTGTTAAGTCGTAAAATACGTTTTATACATAAAAGCGTTGAAAAGGAAAAGTAGAATGGAACCATTCTTTCCAGAGAGCTTCGGTAGCTGAGAAGAAGCAAGAATATTCATTTGAACAATGGCCTTTGAGCTTCGTCCTGAACTTATCAAATGATAATAGTAGGCGGCGACGAGAGTTGGTACTCGTTATCAAAACCACAGTATAAGAGCATATAGCTCCGTACTTGTTAAGGTTAGTTATGCGAATGACTGACGAAATAAGGTGGTACCGCGACTGTTTATACAGCCCCGCCCTTATCTTTTTTAAGATAAGGGCGGGGCTTTTTATATTTTAAAGGAGGAATATAAGATGAGTATTTTTATTGGAGGCGCTTGGCCGTATGCAAATGGTTCGTTACACCTTGGACACATTGCTAGTTTGTTACCAGGAGATATTTTAGCACGTTATTACAGGGCAAAAGGTGAGCATGTGTTGTATGTTTCAGGAAGTGATTGTAATGGAACACCGATTACAATTAGAGCAAAGCAAGACGGTGTGACGGTGAAAGAAATTGCTGATAAGTATCACGAAGAGTTTGAGCGATGTTTTCGTAGCCTTGGTTTTACTTATGATTGCTATACACGTACAGATAGCGAGCATCATCATGAAACTGTTCAAAAAGTCTTTTTGCGACTATTAGAAGAAGGTTATATTTATAAAAAAGTAGTTGAACAAGCTTATTGCGAAACGTGTACGCAATTTTTACCGGATCGATATGTAGAAGGTATTTGTCCGCATTGTCATGAAGCAGCAAGGGGCGATCAATGCGATGCTTGTTCCGCTATTTTAGATCCACTCGATTTGTTAGAAAAGAAATGTAAGTTATGTGGTAGTACGCCATCAGTACAGGAAACAGAGCATTTCTATTTTGCATTGCATAAATTTCAGCAGCAAATTAAAGAGGCCGTAGAAATTGCAAAGCAGAAAGGAACATGGCGCGACAATGCAATTCAATTAACAGAGAGATATTTAAAGGAAGGATTACAAGATAGGGCAGTGTCACGTGATTTACCAATTGGGGTACCAATTCCAGTGGCAGGATATGAAGATAAGAAAATTTACGTATGGATTGAAGCAGTGACAGGATATTATTCGGCGAGTAAACACTGGGCTGAAGAAACAGGGAAAGATGATCAAGAGTTTTGGGATAAAGAAGCGAAAACATATTATGTACATGGTAAGGATAATATTCCGTTTCATTCAATCATTTGGCCAGCGGTATTACTTGGAATAGGAGAAGAAGCGATCCCGCGTCATATCGTTTCGAATGAGTATTTAACAGTAGAAAAAAGAAAATTATCGACAAGTAAAAACTGGGCAGTATGGGTGCCTGACATATTAGAACGCTACAATCCCGATTCTATTCGTTACTTTTTAACAGTTAACGCACCAGAAAATCGTGATACTGATTTTTCATGGCGTGAATTTATTTACAGTCATAATAGTGAATTGTTAGGTGCATACGGGAACTTTGTGAACCGGACATTAAAGTTTATTGAAAAATATTATGGTGGTACTGTACCGAAGGGAAGTATTGATGTAGAGCTGAAAGATAAAGTAGAAGGATTATATAAAAGTGTAGGAGAGGCGATTGAACAAACTAAATTTAAGGTGGCACTAGAAACAATATTTGATGCAGTACGCTTTGCAAATAAATACTTTGATGAAAAGCAGCCTTGGAAACAAAGAGAAGACGACCCAGTTTCATGTGAGGAAACAATTTATAATTGTGTTTACCTAATAGCAAACTTTGCACAACTGCTTGAACCATTTTTACCGTTTTCAAGTGAAAGAGTTAGAAATACATTATCGAGTGTTAAAGTAAATTGGGAACCTCAAAATACGTTGCCAAACCGAATTGATAATGTGCAGCCATTATTTGAGCGAATCGATGTAAAACAAATTGAACATGAGGTAGAGAAGTTATATGGAGCGGTAAAGTGAAATATAAGGAAAAGACCTTTCAAATAAATGAAAGGTCTTTTGTTATGCTGTATAACCCTCTTTCTTATCTTTCAAAAAGAAAAGCACAGCAAGGATTACGAGAATAATAGCCGCAATATCATATGTTATTTTGAAGGTAGTAATAAAGTTTAACATATCGTAACTTTATTCACATTTATATACAAGTTGATGTTGTCACGCACTATGCACACGATTATGTTTTTTTTCTTTCCTAGCAGTAAGTAGTTGTGGTGTGAAAATACCGAGTAATATAACCACAATACCAATCCACTGCATTGGCGATACAACTTCATGAACAAGTGTAATAGAAGCGATAATTGCTGTTGGTAATTCAGCTGCACCTAATATTGTACCAAGTCCCGTTCCGACTTTTGGTACCCCAATTGAAAAACAAATGACAGGTATAATAACCCCGAACAGTCCAAGGAAGAAAGCATATTTCCATAGGCCTGCTTGTAAAGCGCCGTCCGTTAAAAAGGTAGGCGGGAAAAATAAGCATACAATAAGAGTAGCACTTGTTGTCATAAGAAAGCTTTTCGTATAAGGCGGAACATCTGTAGCAACGCGCCCGCTTACAAATACATAGAATGAGAAAGAGACGGCAGCTAATAGTCCGAAAATAATACCTTTCGTGGAAAAGTTTTGTCCAAGACCTTCAAATACTCCACCAGCAAACAATGTACCAGTAAATAAAATAATAATAGATATAACTTTCTCACGGCTTGGGAATGTCCGGTTGGCAATCGCTTCGATGACTACACCAATCCAAGTGAACTGAAAGAGTAAAACGACAGCGATAGAGGCTGGCAATTCTTCTACGGAAATAGCATAGAAAATACCTGTCATACTCATTGTTGTGCCGACTGTTAGTAACGAAAAGAATTGTTTTTTTGATACTTTATGACGTGAAAAGAACAGAACGAGTAAAAGTAGTCCAATCCATCCGAAGACATATTGCCCTCCTAGTAGTTGGTGTGCGGAAAATCCGTCGATGAATCCGAGTTTAAAAATAGTTGAAAGTACGCCGTAGCTACAAGCGCCGAATAAAACTAGTAATGAATACTTAAACTTCTCCATAAAAATCCTCCTTTTAAATAATAAAAAACGCCCGCTATCCAAATAAGGATAACGGGCGAACGAAACAGAGTAAGATACTCTACAAAATTCCGCCATTCATACGAAGTATGAATTTGGGGTATGAAATTAGAGTAGGTTTTACATTGCTTTTGGGAATACAATGGAGCATTTTACACCTTGAGGTGTGTTTTGTATTCCATAAGGAAACTGATGTTTATCTAATATTTGTTTTACAATATATAACCCAAGACCACTACCTTGTACTAAGCCATGTTTGTCAGGATTTGCGCGATAGAATGGTTCAAATAAATGGGCAAGTTTATCTTCATCAATTTGAGAACCTGTATTTAATACTTCTAATGCGTAACCGTTTGGCTTTTCATAAAGTTTTATATATACATGCTGATGGTCAATTGTATAATGAATTGCATTTGAAATAATGTTAAAAATAGCAGTTTGCATAAATTTAGGATCAGCTAAAATTTGTACATCTTGTTTAATGTTAGATTGAACATTTAATTGTTTTACAGATACAAAATAATCTACTTTCTTTATAACGTCCTCAATAATATTAGTTAATGAGATAACTTTTAAATTTGGTTTAAATTGAGGGTTTTGTATTTTGGATAATTCTGACACTTTTTCCGTTAATATGTTAATATCTTGCATCATCTCATATGAACGTTTTAAATATTTATCTCTATCTTTATAAGCGCCAATTCCGTGAATCATGCCATCGAGTTGTCCCATAACGGCTGCGATTGGCGTTTTTAATTCATGGGATATCATAGACATAAATTCTTTACGAGATTGTTCTAACTGTTGTTCCTTCTTGAGTTCATTTCTTAAATCTTGATTGCTTTCATGTAAATTTTTCACAATAGTAGGTACTTGTGAGGCAGCTACTTGCAAATTAAAATCTGTTTGATCTATATTTTTGTTAAGTAGCTTTTTATCTGAGAAATCAAGATTCATAATATCTTTTAAAGCATCGCTCATATATCGGAAAGGTTTGGCGATTATTTTTGCGTAGATTAAAGATCCAAGCAGAGATAATGCAAGCATTGTCGCCCCAATATGTGGAGCTAACTGCTGCAACACATCTGTTAACTTTGGATTATCATGTGTATCATTTGCTTTACTTGCTGCATTTTGTGTATGTAAGGCATCATTGTTAGTAACTTGCTTTTCCGCTTCTGTAAGTGAAGACGTTGTGTTACTTTTCCCCGGAATATTTTGTGCATGTTCTTTTGCTTTTGCAGTTTGGCTAGGCTGCAAAAGATGATTGATGGCTGTAGAGAGTGTTTTCATGTCTATTTGAGAAGATTGAAAATTAGAGATGCTACTCTCTGACACAGCTTTATTTTGCTTTGTTTTACTTTGGTCGTTTTGTTTGTCTGATTCCGCTTGTTCCGCAGTTTGCGTTCCAGAAGCTTTCAAACGATCTTTATCGTAATTTGAGGCTAGAAAATAAATAATTTGATAAAGACAAAGTGATAATAGAATACAAAATAATAAGGTTTTGATGAATATATTTTTGGTGATGTTGTCTTTGCTACGATTCGATTTTGTAGCCAATGCCTTTCACCGTTTTAATATAAGGAATTTCTAATTTTTTTCGTAAGTTTTTAATATGTGTATCTATAACCCTCACATCACCATAATGTTCATAGCCCCATACCTTATTCAACAAATCACTTCTTGATAGTACTTTTCCCCGATTTTGCAGTAAAGTATATATAATTTCAAATTCTTTTGTAGTCAATTCAATTTGATTACCATGAACATAAGCGGCATATGCTGTAGAATTTAACATCAATTCATGGAATTGTAGTATAGTTGCAGCTTCTGCTTCCTTTGTTGCTGCCCTTCTTAATACAGCTTCTACACGTTTTATAAATACGGTGTAATGGAACGGTTTTGTAATATAGTCATCAATACCTAACTCAAATCCTTTAATTTCACTTTCTTCATTATGTAAGCCTGTTAACATAATGATTGGTACATCAGATTGTCCTCGCATAATTTTACAAATACTATAGCCATCTATATCTGGTAACATTACATCGAGGAGGACAAGATCGTATGAATTTTTTTGGAAAAGAAGAATGCCTTCTGTTCCAGCACCAACTACATCAACAGTAAAGTTTTGTGCCATTAGAAATTCACGAATAAGTTCTTGTATATCTGGGTTGTCTTCAATCACCAGTATATGCGTCATAGTAACACCTCCTAAATAACGCTTTTTACTGCAATATTCGAATTCGTCATTTTTCGGATGACTCAGATTGTTTATACATATAATAAGCCCCCGCTATAAAATAGTAATGAAAGTAGCAAGGGGGATTGTTTAGTGTCACTGAATAGTTCAGAATTACAGTAGTTCTATTATAGTATGTATTGTAAAATTTATAAAACATTATAACTGTATAATTTTAATATCCATGTTTATCAATGTTACGATGATGTTGAATGCAATCTATTTTTATTATATATGTAAATACAGTTACTTTGCTACTGTAAATGAATAAATAAAATAAGCCAAGACATAAAATTCTTGGCTACACATAAATCTTGTTCTTAGGCTAATTTACAGTGACAGTAGCTTGCTGCTGAACGCGCTCAAATAACCAGTGAATATCATTGTTAAACATACGAATACAACCAAGTGTTGTTGCTTTCCCGATTGCTTGATTATTGTTAGTTCCATGAATCGCATACGTTGTTCCGTAAGTTCCTGCCATATTTAATCCGAGCCAGCGGTCCCCAAGTGGATTACGTGGATCGCCGCCTTTAATTTTTCCTGTATAGTAAGGACGGTTTTTAATTTTATTTACGATTTGAAAAGTACCCTTAGGTGTTGGTGTTGCTGCTTTTCCAGTAGCGACAGTGAAACTTTTTATGAATTTTCCATCTTGATAATAATCCATTTTATTTATTTTTGTGTTTACGATAAGCTGATCTTTCGTCGTAGCTGCTTCTGCAGTAGTGAATGGAAGAGTTAAAAATCCTAATGATAATAGCGCACTTAATAATAGTTTTTTCATTATATTCTCCTTTTACTTATTGTAGTAGTCTTACATACAATGAATTTGTAATCCTCGTAATGCTTGATTGACATTTTCATCTAATGTTTCAAAGAAGGTAGTAATCTTTGTATTACATTTGTTGTTTTTATCGATAAGTAATCTTTCATTTAATAAAAGCTCACCATGTAGTCCAAAACTTTGAACTCGAATATTTAGTTCATCTTCAGTTTCAGAAATAATCGGTAAGAAATAGTGAAAAGCTTTCGTTGGAATGATGTAGCTTTTGCCAATCATGCTTTCTTGATTTGAATTAACCCATTTTCTCGTGACGATCTTAATGTTCTTTTTTGAAACGATAAAAGACAGCGTTGTAGATTTTGTTAAACTTACGTCAAATTCATTTGTTTCACATATTTGTAAATTAAAAACGGTTTCATTTTGATGAGATTCAACATTCGTATTAATAAAATCGTGCATTTTATAAGCTTCCATTTCTTATTCACCCTTTTTTCAATTTCGAAAAGCGACTTATATTTATTCAGTTTAATGTTTAGTCATATATTAGCTAAATTTTTCAACAAATTCCGATATAATCTTACAATACGTATATGAAGCTAATATGAAGTTCATATGAGTTTGTGGTGGTTTTTTATAGAGAACAAAATAAGGTGGTTTTCGAGAGTTAAAAACTGGATGAAAAATGTATATTAATGGATTTCCTTCGCGTGATATATAGTTGTTAGCTTGTTTTTAAATGCTAATAGATATAAGTAAATAGAGAACAAAAAACTTTAGAATGAGCCTTACAAAAATGTAATAAAAATGTAAGCTATTGTGATAGTTATTTCGACAATTTTTTTATACAATAATAGTAACAAGTTGTACGTGAATGAAAGGGGAGATGACATGGAATGGGTTCATGAATTATTTCAGCAATATGGGTATTATGTAGTACTTGTAGGCCTGCTGTTAGAATATATTGCACTTCCGTTTCCGGGAGAGCCAACATTAGCATATGCGGGGTTTTTAGCACAGAAGGGTGATCTAAGTTTACCTATTTTAATTATCCTATCCTTTATTGGGACAAGTGTAGGAATGACGATTCAATACTTTTTAGGTAATAAGCTTGGTATGCCTTTTGTTCAAAAATACGGGAAGTACGTATTTTTAACACAAAGAAAAATTGATTTAACGAGAATGTGGTTCGATAAATATGGATATTTCCTTATCTTTATTGGCTTCTTCATTCCTGGTGTACGTCATTTTACAGGATACTTTGCAGGTATCATTAACTTACCGTTTCGCCGCTTTGCAATTACAATTTATTCAGGTGCTTTATTCTGGGTATCGTTCTTCTTAATTGGCGGCTACTGGTTAGGTGGTAACTTACATGATATTTTCGGATTACTGGGAGATCATATCGGCAAAATCATTTTCGGAGCGATTGTCATTGTAGCAATTACGTTAAGCGTTCGTTTCCGCAAGCAACTAAAACGAGTATTTTTACAAAACGCAAGTTAATATGGAATCCATTCTATGTCAGATTTTAGGGAGGCAGTGCAAAAGCACTGCCTTTTTTATTGTATTTTCCAGTTTGCTTTTATTTTTCCATCGATACCGTAACCGGTGGCTGGTATATAATACGTTCCCGTTCTATTAGGTGAAAGTTCATACGTATCGTCACTTAGTTCGGAAAGGGGTTCATATTTATTAAATTCACTAGAAAAGCCAGTGCTATAACCTTGGTAGGTGCTATTTTCAGTAATAAGGAAGTTTACGTTGACCTCAATTATGTAGTTCTTGAAGATTATTATATACGTTATGTTTAGTATAATATATATTCGTTTTTGACATGTATCTACGTCAAAATGACAATTATAATTGACAAAGATAAGGATATTATTTACAATTTTAATTAAATAAATGAAAAAGAGGGAAGACATGAAGCTTCAAAATCGAGTGAGGGAATTTCGAGCAAAGCATCGTTTATCACAAGGGGATTTAGGGAAAGCGATTGGCTCATCACGGCAAACCATTAGTTTAATTGAGCGTGGAGATTATGCACCATCTATTGTGTTATCGCTAAAAATCGCACAAATTTTTGGAGCGCCGGTGGAGGAGATATTTATGTTGGTGGAGGGGGAAGAGGACGATGAAGATGAAGAGTAAACGAAAAAAACAATTTGATTTTGTGGGGAAAATAGCATTAAGTATGATGGGTGGCTTTTTAACATCTTATATAGCTTTAAATTTACTCTCGAATGAACCGAGAAAATTATCATCTAATACATTTATAGGTGTATGTACTATTTTTGGAATCTTAATGATGTACTACACTTGGAAGAATACACGTATGTTAGCGGAGGCACGCGATGAAGAAGAGAGCGTACAAGGCAGAAAATTAGGCATTATAAGTATATATTTACGTGTAGGTGATATAGTTACGCAGGCATGGTTTGTATATGCAGTTATTACATGTAGACGTGCACTGTTACAGGATACAAATGTGTCATTTGCAGTGTGGAATTTAGTAGCTTCTATTGTCTGTTTAACTATTGTAGTGGTTATCGGGCTCATAACAAAAAATCGTTATAATAAGCTATATCCTGAACAAGGTGTAACATATATGGAATCTATGAAAATGTGGACGAAAAACGCAGATGAAGGATTAAAGCACATTGTGCATGAGGCTGGATATAAAGCATATGAATTTACGAATACAATATTGGCATATGTATGGTGGGCTGCCGTTATATATACAGCGGCTAGTGATATCGATTTTGTATTAATTGGCTTAATCTCATTTATTTGGATATTGCATCTCGGAAAATTCATGTACGAAATGCAGAGAAAAATGATTTATTAAGGGGAGAAAAAGGTGGATATTTTAAGAAGGCCAGCTGGTTCCATGACGGCGGCGCTAGTTCTGTCCATTTTATACGGAGTAATTCGAACTGGGAAATTAGAAGTAATGTTGAATATATGGGCAGTATTTGGAATTGTATTATTAGTGTTAGCCATTCATGAGCTAGGGCACGTAGTATTTGGTTTGATAGGTGGTTTGAATTTTAAATTTATGACAGTAGGACCTATCACTGTTCAAAAAGAAAAGGGGAAATTACGCATTCGAGAAAATAAATTATGGGCGTACTTTGGTGGTGTGGTGATGTTAGCACCGTCTTCTATAGAGACACCGAACCTTTCAAAGAAATGGGCGTGGATGACTTTAGGCGGACCAATTATGAGTTTATTATTCGGTATTACTTCAGGTTACATATACATGGTGAGCTATTATCAATATCTTTTATATTTTTCCGTTTTCCACTTTGTGATTTTTGCAGTTACAATCGTGCCGATAAAGGGAACGCTACTAAGCGATGGCATGCAATTTCTCATTTTAATTAAAGATGATGAAAAAGCTAAGCAGCATTTATATACGATTCAAATATCGAGTGAGTTATTTAGTTATAAAAGACCGAAAGATTGGGATGAGAGATTAGTAGAACTTAGTGAGGAAAAATTAAAAGAGGATAAAAGTATAAGAGAGATAATGAGCGGACTTATGCTCGTCTTTTATGCCCGAGCTGATCAAAAGGGAATGGAAAGAGCGATACCGTATATAGAACAAATTGTTCAGCTATCTGTAACGAAGGAAAATAAATTTTTCGTTGGTAGTTTTCATAGTTGGTATCTTTTATATAAAGCTCTTTATCAGACGGATAGCCTTTCTCTGCAAGAAGCAAAGGAACATGCAAAGGCCATTACCAAAATGGATTTAAACGGATATTACCGTACACAAGGAATTATTAAATATTTAGAGGACGATATGGAAGCTTCCCGCATTTATATGAAGAAAGCTGATAAAGAATTGGAGAGTGCTGAGAAGAGTGGAATGGGATATTTACAAGTAGAGAGAGAATGGTTTGAGCAGCTACAGGCGAGGGTATCTTACGATGGGTGAGGTATCCTCTTTTTTATATGTCATCTTATTCGATTTCATAAAAAACGAAGTACAGGTAGAATAAAAGAGATAGGAGGAGATACATATGGAAATTTTATCGATTATTTTGATAGTCTTGCTCATTTATGCTGTTTTTAAAGTGGCGTATGTAGCATTAAAGATACTCGCGATCCTATTAATTATCTTTTTAATCGTTGAGTTCGGCAGTAAGTTACTTGGGGGATAGGCATGTTGTGCGTTTTGAGTGTCGAACCGTCGATATAATGAAAAAATCGCTGATATAAGTGGAGAAACGATCGATATATTTTAAAAATCGTTGATATATTTAATTGAATACTAAGTGGGGTATATGGGAAAGAAGTTGCCGTGGAGGTAACTTCTTTTTATTTTGGTGATGGGGTATGAACACATCGCTATCAAGCTAATATTTTTAATTACCCCCATAACGAAAATTTTATGCATCGTTGACTATTGATAATGAGACGTTATGTTAACCGAGCATGTATACTATATACAACCAAAATCAAACAACATATCACTTCCTTCAAATGGTAAAATAGGGAAAAAGGAGGTTCTAAATAATGCCTTTAGAAACCAGTATTTATTACATAGAAGTTGCTATTATTTTAGTAATCATCGGTGCACTGTTTGGCGGGATTATACGTATAATTCGGCATACCAGCAATCGCAAAAAGCAAAATCCAATTGAGCAAAAGTTAGATAGGGTTATTCAACTATTAGAAAAACAAAACAAAGATTGACCCTCCCTCCAAACAGGAGGGGTTTGCAATAACTTCCAATAACGATAATTATGTAAATGAGCTGTCCATATGGGCAGCTTATTTTATTTTTTACTTAGCGTGGGTTTTTTCCGAAATGCTGGCGATACTCCTCAATGAATAAAATAACTTAACATGATAAAATAATATTTGGATGGGAGTCCAATACATATTATTAAAAGTAAAGTGGTTCAAGTCGGAGGAAGGCACCTTAGGTGTCTTTTTTACTGTAATTATATTAATGTTTTCTTTGTCATTTGTAATGCATTCAAAGAGTTTATAAGAAGCTTGATGGACGTCAACAAGGGCGATTCGCTAAACAATTAGCTTTATATGTCAAAATGTTACGTGATAACAAAGACATACTGTGATTTGACTTTAGAAGAAATTTTCCCCAATGAAAAACGGTAAAATTTCACACTATTTTACCATTCCTACCAGTGAGAGCTACGGCTCTCTTTTTTTTATTTTTATTCGACAAAATACGACAAAATAGTTGTAACCGTTTCTGTTATGATAGTTTCAGAAATCTTACATTCTACATAACTGGAGGAAACATAATGTATAAAAAAATGGGTACAATTGCATTAACTGGAGCACTTGCTTTTAGTTTGGCTGCATGTGGTGAAACAGAAGTAAAGGAAGTAAGTAAAACTGACGCTCCTAAACAAGAGGAAAAAAAGGACAAAAAAGCATCTACTGAAAACAAAGTTTATAAAACTGGCGAAACAGTAGAAGTTAATGGATTACAAATCACTTTCAATTCAGCTCAATTCGTCGAACCTAATGAGTATTCAAAAGCCGAAAAAGGAAAAGTACTAGAAATTGCTTTCTCTGCAAAAAACAACGGTAAGAAAGATGCTTATATTGGAACAGAAGAATTGAAGATCGCTGATGCTAGTGGTAACCAATTCAAAGAATATTTCGGCGCAGATAATGCATTTATGAATGAAAATGTTGGTCCAGGTAATCAAATTACAGGGAAAATGTACTTTGATGTATCTGAATCAGATAAATATACAGGTACATATAAACCAAACTTTACGTTGGACGATAAATCTGTGAAGTTCGAATTCACACCTGGTAAATAAAAGGAGAAATTATAAATATGAAAAGAACAACTGAATTTGTATTAGGACTTATTGGTGGTATTTTCGGTATTATTTGTGCATTTATCGCTTTAATGATCGGCGGTATGGGAGCTGCGTTTGAAGCTGAAGGTGCAGATAGCATTATCGGTTTAGGATGGGGAGCTGTCGCTCTATCAATCTTAGGGATTGTTGGCTGCGTAGTAGTTAAAAAGAATGCTAAAGTTGGCGGTATCATGATGACAATTGCTTCTATTGGCGGATTCATCTGTATCTCTATCGTTTACTTATTACCAGGAGTATTATTATTAATCGGTGGATTAATGGGCATCTTCCGTAAAGATAAAGCTGCTGTATCTGCATAAAACAGGCACTCGAAAGAGTGCTTTTATTTATGAATTAATACACAAAAGGAGATTAAACAGTGAAACTGACTTTATTTACAATATCTAACGAACAAATTAAAGAACAATTGAGCAAATTACAAACGAAGGTTGAATCTTTGGAATCTATAAAAGAGATTCAAGATAAAATAATCGCAACGAAAGATAGCCAAATAGCTTTTTTAAACGGGCAAATTGCAAATAAAATTAGGAGTAAGTCGAAATTAGGCACTCGAAAGAGTGCTTTTACTATTTCTCAATACTCGAAATTACTTAACGTGGTAAAATAATAATTGGATTGGCATCCAATACCATATTACGATGGTTCAAATCGCAGGAAGGCACCTTAGGGTGTCTTTTTTTTATTTTTAAAAAGGTATCGACAGCGTTTCAGAAAAATACCACGCTAAGAGCATGCAAGATTTTATACAGTTTTTCGGCTAATCCAGTAACAAACGAGAACTCTAAAACCGCGACAGAATAGGAATATATATAAAATACATAGATCGATAGAACAAAAAAGGAGGTTCCCCTGTGAAAATGGGATTCCCCCTTATCCTTGCTACCGATAATGATACGTTATGTTAACCGATCATGTATGGAATATACAGGGATTTATAACTTGATATAGAACATAAAAGGAGGAGTTTATACTGTAAATAAGGAGACATACATGATGTGGTGAATCTTTACACCCTTATTATAGTAAACGTTTATATATATATAATAATAATGCATTTTAATATGAAATATTGCATTTTTATACATTTAGACCTCTATTAGTCATCTCTTAATGGTATCATAGCGAGGTGAGAGTCTTCAAGGGTTCTCCTTAATGGGAGGAAACGATATATGGAAAGAGTGCAATCGATTGACAGTAATATGAAACTCAAGAGCTGGGGTAAACAGGTATTAGCTGTAGGCGGAATGTTAGGGTTCTGCTATTTGGTGTTATATGTTTTCAGTTTCTTAGTTGTTATATAAATACTATACAACTACACTAGTGGGGTCTTGCCTACAGAGGTAAGGCTCTTTTGTTGTACCTGAGGTAAACATACTATACACAATACCTCTCAAGATTTTCGGATTACCCTGTATGGTGCCTTGTTCCTCAGATGGTACAAATATAGGTTGATGGGCATGTGGCGGTACCCTATCGCTATCAAGCTAAGCTCATACAACGTCAATTATAGTAGAGAGTGTTTCTTTTTTCTAAAGGTTATGTGTAAGGAATTTAAAGATTTGCATACGAAATAAACCCTAGCGGGTTTCATTTTTTTGAATTAAGCCGCTTGATTATCAGACATGGTACAATTGTAAACGACACCTAATATATCAAAGACTGTTTTCTTCTCATATCGATGAGATTTTCTCCCGTTTTGCTGTAGGAGATTGAACAGGCGAAGTAACACCTTTGATAGCTCTTGGGTGTTTTTTTTGTATAGTTTGGAATAGAAGAAGGAAATAGTCTTTAATCATATATATGGCTTTATACTCACTAAGCTCTCGTTTTTTCTTCATGAGGAGCAATTGGCGCATTTGAAACATGATAGAAGAACAGAGTAGAATGGCAATCAATTGACCATATAAATGGCACTCCAATCGTTCTTGTTTTATCTTTTTACAATGATGGATTTGAAAGAATGACTTCCACGTTTTAAATAAAATTTCGATTTGCCAACGCAAAGAATACCAGTCATGTACATGTCCCATCGGGACAATATCTGTAGGGGTGTCTGTCATATATACATTGATACCACTGAGTCGTTTACTACGAGGAGAATACTTCATTCCTTTCTTTTTTTCTCTTACAGCTTGATCTTGTAATCGTTTTTGTTGCTGTTGTTTTGTTAATCGATGAACAATTACACGAGCTGGCACTTTATCAATCATTCCTACATAAGTATCAGCTATTTCACATGTTTTTCCTGGTTGAAGGGAGTTCATTAACGTCTCCATATCTATCTGTATATACTCTGTACCTTTCTTAATTCTTCCATCTTGAAAATAATCAGGGTTAGGATTTTTTTGATAAATACGCGTATTCGACTTGATACGAGAGATATAGTAGGCCTCTTTATCTTATATATATTGAAGGTCTTTTAAATGAAAATAACCTAAATCTCGGATACATAAATCATTCGCTGTCACAGTTGGGGCACACAGAGAGCCGTAAGTGCGATTATGTTGTTTACCTGGTCCTGTATGAATATGGAGGAATTGTCCACTTAAAAGGTCATATTCAAGTTGAATTTTTACACCAGCCTTATGGCTACAACCTCCTGCACCAGGATAAACCGATGAAAATACATCTGGAAGTTGAAATGCAGTGGAATCTAAGATACGAATACGCTTAAAAATAGAAGTAAATGAAGAAGAAAACAACCTAGATGAAGATAATTTTTGGTTCAGAAGTTTAGCTAATACTGGTTGTAGAAACTGCACGGCTGCGGCATTAAATCGTTGATTTAGTCCTTCAGGACTGATGAGTACTTCTGTTGATGCTTCTAAACAACTACATAACTGGATTAAGGAAGTTTTTGCTACACTCTGGCTTATCCATACGCATAAAGCTACTAAATCTTGTGCTTGATACTTACTTGTTCGCTGTACAAACCCAACATCCCTAGCTAGATTCTGTAAGATATTTGGGGATGAAAAATTCTGAATCTCCTGTGCAAATAGTTGTAACTCGTCAGATATCGACATATAAAAACACCATCCTTTCCTATGATTCTACAGAAAGAATAGCGTATTTTTTCATTTTAAGAAAGTTTAGTTTTGTTAGCTTAATAGCGATGGGTCTTTACTCCAACAAGGGGATTTATGGAAAATTGTAGAATGTATTAATTTTAAATTCTTATACCCAATTTTTTAGGAGTGACTACAAATGCGAATATACCCTGATTGTCCAATTATTACTAGAACAGTAGAGGTTGGCGGACTTACGAAATCACAGCTTATTCAGAAATTGCAACAATACTCCATTTTGATGAATGAGTATGGAGAAAGACTGCTAGCTGATGATAAATTTACGACTTCTAATACAAAGTACAGCCTGCAGACCGTTGAACTAACCGTTATAGACCTTGGCTTTCCTGATGGAGCTACTACGGCTCAGCTCTTTAAAAGAGCGAGCGAACTTGGTTTGGAATTGTGTCCGCTTGAGCTGGGACCTCAACTAAGATTGGAGTATCTGGAACAGCCTGAAGGTTATTTGGGGAATGCCTCACAACAACATCAAGCTCCATCTGGCTCCATCACAATAGCATCGGAAATATTAACTAAAGACGATGATTTTCCGAAAGGCTTTTATCTTAGACAAATTAATGGCGTGTTTTGGCTACGCGGATACATCGCTGACCATCTGCACGTTTGGAAGCCTGAAGACCACTTTATCTTTGTCAAACAAAAAAATTTTAAAAAGTGAGAAATCATGAGAAACTTACCTGCTTTTGTTCAACTAAAGGGGGGCTTTACTTCATGAGACCGTCGTTAGACGGTCTTTTTTATTGCCCTTGTTTTTAGGGATCACCACATCACCATCAAGCTAAGAAAAGCAAATACCTCAAAACAAAAAAATAAGCTTTTTTGTTACAAGTTAATACAAAATTTCGTTCTGGGGGTACTATAAAATATTAGCTTGATAGCAATGGGGTATGAACAGGAAAGAACAGGAAACAAAAAAGCTGGAAGAATATCTTCCAGCTTACGAGTTACTTTCAATTTGACGACCATTTTCTTCTTCGTGGTCTTGTAGTAGGTTGAATACGTCTGCTAGGCAGAATGCGATAAACCAAGTCCATAGACCGTGGAAGAAAGCTGAGCTTAATTGAAGTGGTAATGTATAGTTTGTCATTGAGTAGGAAATACATCCACCAACGATTCCGATCATTGTTAATAACATTGTTTTTTGAGCATTTTCTTCTGGATTGAAGAGGAAGAAAATGTATCCGCCTAAAATTGAAGCGCTTACAAGGGTTTCGATTCCATTAAAAATGATATTCTCTCCAAGCTCTGTGTTTGTCCAGAAACAGATCACGCCGCCGACGATCGCAAATAGGACAGCTAGTGTGTATCGTATATATTGATTCATATGTTCATCTCCTTATGTAATAAGATGATTTGGAAGTCAAAAAGGTAGGTATAGTATATTGAAGTGAATTTTAGTTGTACGTATCTTTTATAAAAAGATCAGTGAAGAATAACTAAGATGATCGGTTTTTTTAAACCGTTACGTGTATGGTGTCTGAAATATACCCGACTGCTCGTTTCTTTTTGCTTATAAAAATAAGAGAAACTTCCAAGTCTATATACTCTTTTTTGTAAGTCTAGTTTTATTATAACATATTTAGTGATACAATAATAGAATTATCTGATTTTGTAATAAGTGTAAAAAATAAAAAACGCAAGGAATTGTAGTTCCTTGCGCCTTTTTATATACGTTTGAAACGGCCGACAATTTCAACTGTTTCAGTAATGTTCATAAATGCTTTATTATCCACTTGGCGGATAATACGTTTCATTTCGCCCAACTCGTAGCGAGTTACGACAGTGTAAATCATTTTTTTCTTATGGTTTGTATAGCCGCCGACAGCATCTACCATTGTTACGCCACGTATGCCGTGATGTAATAGTGAGCTTTTTATTTCCTCACCTTTTTCTGTAATTGTCATTATCGTTAATTTAATATGTTTTGTATGCACGGCATCAATTACTTTGCTGACTACAAACCGACTAATTAACGTATAAAGCGTAATATCCCATCCGAAAATAAATCCTGCTGCAACAAGTAAGATTAAGTTGAATCCAAAGATGATTGCTCCAATTGAAACATCGCGATGTTTCGCTACAATCAATCCAACAACATCAAAACCACCTGTTGAAGAAGCAAATCGGAATATGATTCCTGAGGCAGCACCGCAGATGACACCACCGAATACAGAAGACAGCAAAATATCATCTGAAACTTGGTGTACTGGGATAATGTTCATCGCTAAAGATGATACAGCCACAAAGTATGCCGTTAAAAAGGTTGTCTTCTTTCCTAAGTAAAAGTGACTTAAAATAAGAAGCGGAATGTTTAGTAAAAAGATAAGTGCTCCGATATTGTAGTGCATTAAATAACCGATAATCATCCCTACACCAGCGAATCCACCGCTAATCATATTATGCGGGATAAAAAACATATTCATAGAAATTGCATACAAAATAGAAGCTATAAAAATAACAACTAACTGTATGATGAATTCTAAATGAAATGTTTTAGCTGCTGGGAAGGATAAAAAGGCGGTGTCGGGAACGTAATCGGCGTCTCCTAGTTGACCCATAGTATGTTTCATCTCCATATTCATTTTTGATTACAAGAAGAGAATAAAGCTTTTTTCAAAAACTGGCAATAGTTTTATTATAATGCAAAAATTTTATAAATTTCTAACAAATTAAACCTATTCAAAGATACGTGTGAATATACTAAAGAAAGCGGATACATTAGTTTTCTAGCATAATTTTTTGAGAAAATATGCAAAAAAAATTTTTGAGAACAAAAGGAAATAGAGAATGTTTGCTGAATATGCTAAAATGACTTTATTAAGGATGTGAAGCGATGGAATTTTTATTGCAGGATGCAATTCTATATATATCGTTTGTAACGACAGCGCTTTGTGTATTAGAAGTCTTTTTTCTTGCTAACGTTTCTCGCTTTGTGCGTCAGCAAGCATCGAGCGGTAGACAGAGAGCTTTTAAACTAGTAGATACGTGTGAAGAGGGTACAAGAAATGTACCGCTATTTTCTATTTTTTATAAATATGGAATGATTCGTTCTGTCCGCAGACAAGAATCGAGTGGAGAGAGTGACGAGGTAGGTCCGTATACACCAATGTTTCGCTAATTAATTACGAAACATTGGAGGAATGAACATGTTAAAATCATACCGAGCTAGGCTCATTAGTTTATCATTATTACTTGTTTTTGTTTTATCTGGCTGCAGTAATGCAGGCACAATTGATTCACATAGTACGGGAATTTGGAACCATTATTTCGTATATCCAATCTCATTTATGATTCAATTTGTTGCTCATCATATACCTGGAGCTAGCTTCGGGATTGCCATTATTATCATGACGCTCGTTATTCGTTCAGCAATGATTCCATTAGCTGTTTCGCAATATCGTAGCCAAGCGAAAATGAAAAAAATGCAACCTGAATTACAGAAGCTGAAACAGAAATACGGTGATGTGGGTAAAGATCTTGAAAAACAAAAGCAGTATCAAAAAGAAATGTCAGAACTAATGAAATCAGGCGGTTGGAATCCGTTAGCTGGGTGCTGGCCAATCTTTATACAAATGCCGATTTTCTCTGCTTTGTATTATGCGATTAGCCGAACTGAAGAGATTCGTACATCTTCATTTTTATGGGTGAACCTAGGACATGCAGATCCATATCATATATTACCGATTATCGCAGCGTTAACAACATTTATTCAAATGAAGGTGTTCCAATCAAATGTAACGCCTGGAGAACAAGTTCAAATGCTGAAAATACAGCAAATTATGATGCCTGCAATGATTCTATTTATGGGATTTGCGGCGCCATCAGGACTGGTGCTGTATTGGATTACAGGTAACTTATTTACAATGACACAAACAATTGTATTAAGAAAAGTAATGGAACGTGAAGAATTACAATTACAAAAAGCTTAGAAAAACGCCGCTCGTGATGAGCGGTGTTTTTTATTTAAATCGTTAAGGAAATTTTAAGAAACCAACATTACTATTGGCATTGTATACGAAAGTGTACATGCTTTAGAACTATGAAGGAGGAAATTTCCTATGAAGAAGAAAACAGTTGGGTATGTAGCAATTGCAGGTGCTTTATCATTTGGAATTATAGGAGGAGCTTGCATACCAGCGTTTGCGGCAACGAATACTCCAGCGGCCGAGCAAGTTACAAAAGGAACTGCGAAGAAGAATTTAGATGAGGCTACAAAACAAAAAGTAAAAACGATTATGGACGATACAAAGAAACAGTTAGAGGAACTAGGTGTGAAACTTCCAGAGAAGGAGAAACGCAAAGACATGCTTGCGGACTTAGATGAGGCGACAAAAGAAAAAGCGAAGTCGATTCTAGAGCAAGAAAAATCCGGAAAATTAACTCGCGAACAAGCAAATGAGGAATTAACAAAGCTAGGCGTGAAATTCCCAGAGAAAGGTAAGCACAAAGATATATTCGCGAATTTAGATGAGGCGACAAAAGAAAAAGCGAAGTCCATTTTTGAGCAAGAAAAGTCCGGAGCATTAACGCATGAGCAAGTGAAAGAGAAATTGAAAGAATTAGGCGTAACGCTTCCAGAGAAAGGGAAGCACGGTGACATGTTCGCGGATTTAGATGAGGCGACAAAAGAAAAAGCGGAAGCAATTTTGAAGCAAGAAAAGTCTGGAACACTAACTCGTGAGCAAGCAAAAGCGAAGTTGAAAGAACTAGGTGTGAAATTCCCAGAGAAAGGGAAGCACGGTGATATGTTCGCGAATCTAGATGAGGCGACAAAAGAAAAAGCGAAGTCTATTTTTGAGCAAGAAAAGTCCGGGAAATTAACTCGCGAGCAAGCGAAAGAAGAATTGGCAAAACTAGGTGTGAATCTTCCAGAGAAAGGGAAGCATGAAGACATCTTTGCAAACTTAGATGAGGTGACAAAAGAAAAAGCGAAAGCGATTCTAGAAAAGGAAAAGAAACAATTAGCAGATTTAAATGTGGATCTTCCAAATCATAAATTTTTTATGAAAAAAGATGAAAAATAATTGAACTATGTAGTATCTTTCATGTGGGCAACCGAAAGGTACATACGACAAATGCGAGGACCGATTTCTGTAAGCAGAAATCGGTCCCTTTTAATGATTCATTGAAATTCTTTTCATTGTTAGTATGTATCCAAAGATGCAGTAGAAGATTGCAAAACCGATAAACACTTCAGTATATTGGTATTTACCTAATACGTAGAAGGAAGCAGCTGGTATAATAGCTACCGCTAAAATGCTATAACCAGGATACTTATATCGATACATGATAGCGAATATAAAAGAAAGAACAGTAGCGATGATACAAAAAATAGCAATCATTATTAGTACACCTCCTACATGAATTATACCATTTTTAGGGAAATAGAGAAAAATGGTAACTTCTGTTATAATATAAGAAGAGAAATATTTCATATGTTATATAAAAAAATATATTGATTTTTTCTAACAATTCAATATAATGAACAATAACTACAAAATTCGACATCAAGAAGTGATGATGAGGACATGATCAATTTTTTACGATTCTCAGAGAGGGAAGCCTTTGGCTGTGAGCTTCCTAATACGGAAAACTGGATTACCACCTCTGAACTGCAGCAGTGAACGGATACCTAGTAATTGCTTGCCGGCAAAAACCGTTATTTTGACTTGAGAAATTGGTGAAGTGTGTTACTTTGCGAATTGAAACAAGGGTGGAACCACGAATACAACACTCGTCCCTTTTTTAGGGAGGAGTGTTTTTTTATTTCATTTTTGCATCACACTAGAATTGGAAGGAGGATACGCAGCATGCATCATGATGAGAAGAACAAAATTGGTTTAACAGTAGCACTTTCTATCGTAGTAGGAACGATTATTGGATCTGGTGTGTTTATGAAACCAGGGAGCGTATTAGATTACTCAGGGAGTTCTAATATGGCGATTCTTGCTTGGGTAATTGGTGGACTATTGACGCTAGCCAGTGGTTTAACAGTAGCCGAAATTGGAGCGCAAATCCCGAAAAATGGTGGGTTGTATACGTATTTAGAGGAGATTTACGGAAGTTTTTGGGGATATTTATCAGGCTGGATGCAAACAATTGTTTATGGACCAGCTATTATTGGAACATTAGGCTTGTATTTTAGTTCTTTAATGATTAATTTTTTCTATTTAGATAAAGTATGGAATTTACCAATTGCTATTGGAACAGTTGTGTTCCTTGGCGTTGTAAATAGTATGGGAACAAAATATGGAGGTATCGTCCAAACGGTTACGACAATTGGGAAGATGATTCCGATTGTATTAATTGTTGTGCTAGGTTTTTGGAAAGGGAATAGCGATATCTTTAATGTAGTTGTGCCGATATCAGAAAATCAAAGTATCGGTATGGCAATTTTAGCAACGTTATTTGCTTATGACGGCTGGATTTTACTCGCTTCTATTGGCGGAGAAATGAAGAACCCAACAAAGTTATTACCGAAGGCGATGACAGTTGGGATTTTAATTGTAACGGCTGCTTACGTGTTAATTAACTTAGCGTTATTAAATGTATTACCAGCAGCTAAAATCGTAGACCTTGGAGAGAATGCAACAGCGACAGCTGCGGGCATGCTACTTGGAGAATATGGCGGGAAAATCATTAGTATCGGTATTATCGTTTCTATTTTCGGTTGTTTAAATGGAAAGATTTTAACGTTCCCACGTATTCCGATGTCGATGGCAGAGCGTGGACACCTTCCGTTTTCTAAGTTTATCGCAAAGGAAAGTCCAAGATTTAAAACACCAGCAAATGCGATTACTGTTGAAATCATTTTAGGAATTATTTTAATGATTATTAGTGATCCGAATAAGCTATCTGAGATTTCCGTATTCATTATTTATATTTTCTATGTAATGACGTTTATTGGTGTCTTCATTTTAAGAAAACGTAACAAGAATAAAGAGCGTGCATACAGTGTACCGTTATTCCCGATTGTACCAATCATTGCGATTTTAGGATCATTGTTTGTACTTGGAAGTGCGATTATTAATGATCCGGTAAGTTGTTTCTTATCAATTGGAATTGTCTTTACTGGACTACCGGTATATTGGTATTTAAATAAGAAGAACAAAACTAGTGTTTAATAATTAGAAGGCAGGCGTATGATACGCCTGTTTTTTTATTGTAAAAAAATTGTACTTGTTTTCAATTTCTTTTTTGGTTACTATAGTCGTAGTAACCAAAAAAGAAAGCGTGGGGAGAGACTTGAATTTTCGTGTATATATTTTAGCTATCGCGGCTTTCGTAGTCGGAACGGTTGAGCTAATTATAGGAGGAACGCTCGATCTAGTTGCCAATGATTTAGGAGTATCTATTAGTGCAGCTGGTCAGCTTATAACAATATTTTCAGTAGTATTTGCTTTATCAGGTCCGGTTTTATTAGCGGTAACTGGAAAATTTGAAAGAAAAAGATTATACATTGGGGCATTATCAATTTTCTTAATCGGAAATATTATTTCAGCATTTAGTGTGAATTACGGGATGTTAATGTTTTCAAGGGTTGTTTGTGCAGCGAGTGGTTCGCTTATTATTGCACTATCAGTAACACTTGCTTCTAGCGTTGTAGAACCGCATTTTCGTGCGCGTGCAATTGGAATCATTTTCATGGGTATTAGTGGATCACTCGTACTTGGAGTACCACTAGGTCTTGTGCTCGGAAATGCATATGGATGGCGTGCACCATTTGTATTAATTTCGGTATTAACAGTTATAGCAATCGCTTGTATTTCATTATTTTTAACGAAAGTACCACCGACATCAGTACTATCGATAAGAGAACAAATTGCTACGTTAAAGGATAAAAAAATTGTAAGCGCACAGTTAACATCATTTTTATTTTTAACAGGTCATTTAACGCTATACGCATATTTAACACCGTTTTTAAAAGATGTCATGCATGTTGAAGCAAATTGGATTAGTGTGTTTTACTTCATTTTCGGAATTGCGGCGGTACTTGGAGGCGGCCTTGGCGGCTTGCTTGCTGATAAATGGGGATCGAAGAAAAGTATTATTTCCATCATTATCGTATTTGCATGTGCAATCTTTATGTTGCCGATGATGACATTCTCATTCCCGCTTTTCATTATTATGATGGGGCTTTGGAGTATGCTGAGCTGGGCAATTTCGCCAGCACAGCAAAACTATTTAATTGAAATTGCGCCAGAATCAGCTGGTATTCAGCAAGGTTTAAATAACTCTGCACTTCATTTAGGAATTGCACTTGGCTCAACAGTGGGCGGAGTTGTTATTGAGAAATCATCTGTTATATATAACGCTTGGGTAGGCGGCGTTTTCATTATATTGGCACTACTTTGTGCGATTTTCTCTATTACGAGAGGACGTTCGAATCAGCTTACGAAAGAAGAATCTATCATTTGATAGGTTCTTTTTTGTGTGAAAAATTGCAGGGGTTAGTAGAGAAATGGAGAAGGGAGTATATAGCGAGGTGATAGTATATGGAGTCTAATTTTTCAATTATTGGTTTTCTAATTTCTTTAGTCCCATTATTTCTTATTATTTTTGTATTTAGATGGATTCGTTTCATCTATCAAAATTCTGAGAAACAAGTAGAGCAAAATGAGAAGATTATTGAGCTTTTGATGGAGATAAAGGAGCAAAAAGAAGTCGTGAAATGAACGTTCTGTATTTACAAATCAAAACCATCCGAAAAACCAACTACATAAAATTGAATTAGTGAAAGCGTAAAAAAGAGCTGTACCAAATGAGTATGTAAAACTCCGTTTGATACAGCTTTTTTTGTATGGAAAATTATATTATCTATTCAAATGGTAGAATCGATTTTTGGATTTGTTAATATCTCAACTTCATCAACAATTCCTTAATTTCCTCATCCTGCATAAAGAGATCATGGTGCTTCTCTGTAATCTTCGCAAGTGCAACGTCATGATAGAAGAACTCCGTAAAGAACTTCACGAAAGGTTGTGACATTGTTTTCATCGCTTGCCATGATTCTTGCTCTACACCAGCAAATAAAATTTCACTATCGTCAACGATGAGTAGTAAATAACGCTCTAATGCGTTAGGTTCTTGAGCTGGGATTAAAAAATGCATGTTTTCTAAGTCAGTTTCCACTTTTCCAACTATGAGGGACTCGACTTGGACGCCTTGTTTTTCTTTTTGTTCTAGTAAAGGAAGATATTCTAAAAGGGTATCGTTCCATGCGGAGATGCGTATGGATTCTTTCGCATCTTCTATAAGTTGCCTACTTTGTACTTTAATAGAAGACTGCATTTTTAAACTCCAAACGCGGTCATCTGTAAATGATTTTTTAGAAATATTATTTTCAAGTTCTTTAATATTAGATTGGAATTCTGTCGTTAACTTTTCAATTGCTAGCTTGAGTGGTAATGCTGTATACAATTTTTTCTTTTCAGAAACAGAATCCATTACCATCCCTTTATCAATGAGTCGTGCTAACACTTCGTATATTTTTGCTTTTGGAACACCTGAATGTTTAACGATAGTTGTTGCATCTAATGGGTCATTGCTTGATACGACAACTTCATAAGCTTGGCTTTCATATTGTGAGAAACCGAATTTTTGTAGCATAGTTCCCTCCGAACGAATGAGATTATATGTTAAGGATAATGAACTATTTGTTTTTACACAAGTGTTGAGATAACAAGTAGGTTGATTGAAATGAGAATAAATTTCAATTTTTTAAACTATATGGATTGAGCTTTCTGATTTATCTATTATACTTAATATAGTGATTAATACGATTGAATTTTACCGAGAAGGGGATGCTTGAGGGAATATGTTGGGAAGTTTACGTTTAAAAATTGCAGTAGTATTTTCGGTACTTATTTCTATGATGTTTGTAATATTAGGTACAGCTGTGTATCAATTGCAAAAAGAGAAAGAAACGCACTCCTTAGACCAGTATTCTGAAAATACGATGGATCTTGTGACAGAGCAGTTAACTGCATTTATGCAGCGAATTGAAGAAGATATGGGTCATTATGGATCTCATGATGATATTCAAAACATGCTACAAGATGGGGTTACTCCAGAAGAAGAGAGTTTTATTTTAAAGGAATTTTCAAGGTTTAAAAAGAATCATCCTGATATTTTAGATGTCTACATTGGGACGAAAGATAAAAAAACGTTGAGTGCAAATCTTGCAGATGGTGGGACAGTTCCAGAAGGATATGATCCGACGAGTCGCCCTTGGTATAAAGCGTCAGAAGCAGCTACAGAATCGACTATTTGGGGAGAACCACAATATGAAATCGCGACGGGGAAGTTAAGTATTGGAGTTTCAAAAGCCATTGTCGGACAAGATGGTTCTGTGTTAGGCGTTGTAGCAATGGATGTATCACTAGGAACGATTCAAAAGCTACTCCATAATATTCAATATAATAATGGCGGAGAAATGTTTGTTATAAATGATAAAAATATCGCCATTGTGTACCCGGAGAAAGTAGGAAAAGATGTTTCGAAAGAACCACTTGTTAAAAGTTTAAATAAAGATGAAACGAAATTTGCGGCGGCGACATTAGGTGGCAAAGATGTAGTAGCCTATAGTCAATTGTTTGATAAGATGAAATGGAAAATCGGGATTGTATATCCGAAAGAGTCCATTGATAACTTACTAATAGAAACAAGAAATACAGTTATTATAATGGCATGTATAAGTTTATTGATTGGAATATTAGCTTCATATGTATTCTCAAGAAGATTAGCAAGACCATTGCAACTATTAACAAATCACGTTCAAAAAGTAGCAGAAGGTGACTTAACGTTGCAAATGAAAGTGACAAGTAAGGATGAAGTTGGAGAACTGACAAATCATTTTAATCATATGGTTGAGCAAATGAATGAAATGGTAAGTAAAATTAAAAATAGTGTATCGACAGTACAGAAATCGACTCACAATCTGCATTATTTAACGAATGAAACTGTAGCAGCTAGTAGAGAAGTTTCAGGTGCAATGGATGATGTGAGCGGAGGCGCGTCTACTCTTGCTAATAGTGTAGAGGAGGTTTCAGCGCAACTTGAAAATATGGCGCAGTCGATGGGAGAAATGAATAGTTCCGTTGGTGAAATAAAGGGAGTGACTGGTAAGGCGGAAGAAGCGTCTAAGCAGGGACTCAATACGATGCGAAATTTAGTTCGTACAAGAGAACAATCATCTTCTATCGTTGTTCATACGGAAGAAGCGTCCGGTAAGTTAGAGCAAAGGGTTGGATCGATTCAAAATGTGGTAGAACTTATAAAAGGTCTTTCGGATCAAACGAATTTACTGGCTTTAAACGCTTCAATTGAAGCAGCACGTGCAGGTGAGCAAGGTAAGGGCTTTGCTGTTGTTGCGGAAGAGGTTCGGAAATTAGCTGAACAATCAAAAGAGGCAACGGGTGAGATTACAATAATGATTAGCGATGTGCAGTTAGAAGTAAAACGAGTTGTAGAAGTTGTAAGTAAATTGAAAGACATTGCGGATATACAAAATAAAGTTACGACAGAGGCGGAGACAGAATTCCGCACAATTATGTCAGTTGTAAATACTATTAGTACCTCAGTTGAAAAAATTGTAGAAGAGGTAAATAACATAGGTCACGAGCAAGAAGAAATTACAGAAGTTATGCAAACAATTGCTAGCACGAGTCAAGAGAGTGCGGCTGTTTCTGAAGAGGTAAATGCAGCAACTGAGTCACAAGTGAATCATTTAGAAAAAGTAGCTCATACGATGGAAAGTTTGACAGAGAATATGCAGGACTTAGAAAAATTGATTGAGCAGTTTAAAGTAGAAGAGTAACGTATTAGTAAAATGATGAGAATTTCGGTAAAATAGACAATGGATATATAAGAAGCAGTAATAGGAGGAAGATTATTATGGCAATTGTTGATGTATCGATTATTCCAGTAGGAACAGGTAATCCAAGTGTTAGTGAATATGTAGCAGAAGTACAAAAGGTACTAGAGAAAAATGCTGATCGCGTGAAGTATCAATTAACACCGATGAATACAGTAATTGAAGGAGATCTTCCTGTCATTTTAGAAGTCATTCAACAAATGCATGAAGTTCCATACACGAAAGGTGCACAGCGCGTTGCGACAACAATTCGTATCGATGATCGCCGTGATAAAGTAAGTACGATGGAGAAGAAATTAAACTCTGTTCAATCAAAATTATAAGAAAAAGCAGCGATCTTCGCTGCTTTTTTCATATAGGAGGAAAATAAGATGAGTGAAAAGTTTAATGAGCAGTTTGATGGCTTGCTAGAGAAATACACGGAACTATTACTTGGAGAGAGCAACGAAGAGCGAAAAGAGCAGGTACAGAAATGGGCACTTTATTCTTATATGGCTAAGACGATGCCAGCTTTAGTGAAACATTGGAATGAGACGTATCCAGATGCAAAAGAAGAGATGGTACAGTTAATTACGAATATTAAAAAGCTGAATGATGAGAAGCGAAATGAGAAGTAAGAAGGCTTGAGATAATGTTACCTCAAGTTTTTGTTATTAATATCCTTATATAATTTACATGAAATATAAATGGTTTTGTGAGCATGTCGAATATTTTCGGCATGCTCATTTTTTCCCTAGTAAACCCGTTTTTTCTGAATGTCGAAAAATGTTTTCTTCATATTTACAAACGAGAATATAGAGTTTTAAATGTTTTGATAGTATTTTATAAATTATCTAAATAATTATTTGTATCAAATAATTTTAAACAATGATATAATTTTGAAGAGGGGTAAAAAACAGATAAATTATAGTCGTAGGGGTGAATTACATGGAACAATTAATGCGAAATTCGTTTCTTTTCTTATCTAAAAATAAAGCGCTAACAAAACTGGCTAAAAAGTACGGTTTACGCTTTGGTGCAGGTCGCTTCGTCGCAGGGGAAACGATTGAATTAGCGACAGCTGCAATTAAAGCATTAAATAAGCAAGGTCTTTGTGTAACAATCGATTATTTAGGTGAATTCGTTGATAACGAAGCGGAAGCAAATGAAATGGCTAGCGAATCGATTGAAGCGATTCGTGCAATTGGAAGAGAAGGTCTTAATTCGCAGCTTTCTTTAAAGATGACTTCTATGGGATTAGATATTTCTGACGAAATCGTAATGAACAATATGCGCCGTATTTTAGAAGCTGCAAAAGAAAATGATGTGTTTATTACAATTGATATGGAAGACTATACGCGCTGCGGAAAAACAATTGATATCTTTAAACAGTTAAAATCTGAGTACGATAATATTGGTACAGTTATTCAAGCTTACTTATATCGTACAGAAAAAGATATGGAAGAATTAAATGCTTATAGTCCTAATTTACGTCTTGTAAAAGGAGCTTATAAAGAACCTGAAGAAGTAGCGTTCCCAGAAAAGAAAGATGTAGATGACAATTATAAAAAAATTATTAAAATGCACTTATTAAATGGAAATTACACTGCAATTGCTTCACATGACGAAGCGATTATTGAATATACGAAAAAACTTGCGGAAGAACACAACATTCCAAGGGATCAATTTGAATTCCAAATGTTATTTGGTATTCGTACAGAGCGTCAACTTGAGCTAGTAAAAGAAGGTTACAAAATGCGCGTTTACGTGCCTTATGGAAACGACTGGTATGGCTATTTCATGCGCCGTCTAGCAGAACGTCCAGCAAACGTTGCGTTCGTATTAAAAGGTATGATCAAAAAATAACCAAGGAGAAAATACTCCTTGGTTATTTTAATTGCTGAAATGCGTAGTGTGACATTTTCTTCGTATCAGGATATAGCTGCGTACGAGTAGAAGATAACACGACGTTAATGACGCGTTTACCGTCTTTTTCATCAACTGTTACGACTGTGTATTTTCCGAGTGCTGATAAACCGCTTTTACTTCCAATCGCATATGGATCATCATATAGTTCTTCCCGTCCATAGTTTGCGATTTTCGGAGAACGCTCTGAAGTATGTAGTGTTGTATGTATTGAATTCATATATTCTAAAACGATCGGATACTTCAAGGATTCTTTCGTAATAATAGCAATATCATAAGGTGATACTTTATTTCCAAGTGCATCAGCACCGCTTGCGTTTTTGAAAGTCGCATGTTTTGTCCCAAGTTCCTTCGCCCTAGCGTTCATCATTTTCACAAACTCATTTTTTGATCCTGCGATATGTTCTGCAATTGACTCAGCGATTGGGTCTGCACTAATAATAAGCATAAGTTTTAATGCCTCATCACGTTTTAATTTTTCACCAGCGCGAAGCTTAATCTTCTTACTTTGACTTTCCGTTTTAATCGCATTCTCTGTAACCGTAATTTCTTCATCTTCTTTCACATTTTCTAGTAAGAGTAAGGTAGTCATCATTTTCCCTATACTAGCCGGATAAGAGCGTTCATCTTCCCGTTTTCCATACAAAATTTCACCTGTGTCTGCATCGATTGTAATCCCGTATTGCCCAGTAATGTTAGGCTGATCTGCTCTTACAACTTGTTGCCTTTGTGCATAAGAGAAGAAAATCATCCCTGTAAATAGTGTGGCAATCATTACAATCATAATTATTGTTCGTTTCATCGTCGTTCCCTCTTTTGTTTTCCATATGTACAAATAAATTGGGCAGAAAAAGCAGCCATTAATCATTATGCCACGTCCTCTGCCCAAAAATATAGCGTTATTTTTCGCCCATATTATGCTTCTTATATTGTTGGTTATTACTTTGACGCCCTTTTTCAACACTGTGATTATGCGGACCTGCATTTCCAGTTACACTTGCTGCGCTAATTCCAGCTTTTGAAGGGTTCTTCTTAAGTTTTGCCATATATATTCCTCCAGTTTCGTCAGATTATAAAAAGGAAAAGTGCATTTTAATGAAGAAAATACACATGTATAGCATAGCCAAATGAAAGAAATATATTTATTTCAGAAAATTTTATCAATAAATATATTGCGAAAATTCAAACTGTATCATATATTTATTAGTAGAGGCTCACTCATTGATTGCGACTCATGTCGAAAAATTGAATGAGCATTCATTCAAGAATAGGGGGAGAAATGGATGTTCCAAATTAAAAAGGCTGCTGTTCTAGGTTCAGGCGTAATGGGTTCAGGAATTGCGGCACACTTAGCTAATATTGGTATTCCGACATTATTGCTTGATATTGTACCACCTGCGCTTACGAAAGAAGAAGAGGCGAAGGGACTTACATTAGAACATAAAAGTGTGAGAAATCGTTTTAGTAATACGGCTGTGCAAAAACTATTAAAGCAAAAACCAGCTCCTCTGACAGTGAAAGGAAATTTAGCACTGATTGAAGCAGGTAACTTAGAAGATGATCTTGAGCGTCTAGCTGATGTAGATTGGATTATTGAAGTAGTAGTTGAAAACTTAGATATAAAGAAGAAACTATTTGAAAAAGTAGATGCTGTTCGTAAACCAGGCTCAATTGTGAGCTCAAATACATCAGGCATTTCCGTTGAAAAAATGGCAGAGGGTCGTTCAGACGACTTCCAGAAACACTTCTTAGGAACACACTTTTTTAACCCACCACGATATTTAAAACTTCTAGAGGTAATACCGACGAAAGAAACTGATCCACAAGTATTAAGCTTCATGAAACTATTTGGCGAAGACGTTCTTGGAAAAGGCGTTGTTATCGCAAAAGACACACCAAACTTTATTGGAAACCGCATCGGTACGTACGGTTTATTAGTAACTCTTCAAGAGATGATAAAACGCGGCTATAGCATTGGGGAAGTTGATTCTGTAACAGGCCCACTTATTGGTCGCCCGAAGAGCGCAACGTTCCGTACATTAGATGTTGTTGGTTTAGATACATTCGTACACGTTGCAAATAACGTATATGAAAACGTACAAGAAGAAGAGCGTGATGTATTTAAAGTACCAGCTTTCATGCATGACATGCTTGATAAAAAATGGCTTGGAAGCAAAACAGGTCAAGGCTTCTTCTTAAAACAAGGAAAAGAAATTTTAGAACTAAATCCTGAAACGATGGAATACGAAGCTCGCAAAAAATTAAAAGCTGCATCTATCGAGTTAAGTAAACAAGAAAAAGGTTTATCGAATAAATTGAAAGCGCTTGTATACGCGAAAGACCGCGCAGGAGAGTTGTTATGGAACATCATCACACCAACTCTTTTATACTCTGCAAAACTTCATAAAGAAATTGCTGACGATATCGTTGCAATTGACCAAGCGATGAAGTGGGGCTTCGGCTGGGAGCAAGGACCATTTGAAGTTTGGGATGCAATCGGCGTTGAAAAGTCCGTTCAAAAGATGGAAGAAAACGGCGTAGTTGTTCCGACTTGGGTGAAAGAAATGTTAGAGAAAGGTTTCACTACTTTCTACAAACACGATAACGGAGATAGCTACTATTACGATAATGGCGAATATAAGCTAATCGAACGTAATAAAAAGGCAATTTCTCTTAAACAATTAAAAGCGAAAAATGGCGTATTAAAGAAAAATAGCGGAGCGAGCTTAATCGATTTAGGCGATGGTATCCTTTGCTTAGAATTCCATTCGAAGAGCAATGCAATCGGTATGGATATTACGCAAATGATTAACTACGCTGTTGATGAAGTAGAAAAGAATTATAAAGGTCTTGTTATCGGTAACCAATCGAAGAACTTCTGCGTTGGTGCGAACCTAGCAATGATCTTAATGGAAGCACAAGATGACAACTACTTTGAAATTGAGTTGGTTGTGAAAAACTTCCAAGATGCAATGACGAAAATTAAATACTCTTCTAAGCCAGTTGTAGCGGCACCATATGGTATGACGCTTGGCGGAGGTACAGAAGTTTGTTTACCAGCAGCGAGCATTCAAGCTTCTAGTGAGACTTATATGGGCTTAGTAGAAGTAGGTGTTGGCTTAATCCCTGGCGGAGGCGGTAACAAAGAGTTATACATTAAACACTTAAACAAAATGGCAAACGGTGTAGAATTTGACTTACAAAAAGTTGCGAATAAAGTATTCGAATCTGTAGCGATGGCGAAAGTTTCTACATCAGCACAAGAAGCTGTATCGAACAACTTCTTAGGCGATAAAGACGGTATTAGTGTGAATGGTGATCACTTACTATATGATGCGAAACAAAAAGTACTTTCTTTATATGAAGCAGGTTATAAAGCACCTATCCGCAAAAAGATACCAGTTGTTGGTGAGACAGGATATGCAGCGCTTGTACTTGGTGCAGAGGCAATGCATTTATCAGGTTACATTTCTGAACATGATCTGCACATTGCGAAGAAACTGGCATATGTCATTGCGGGTGGAAAAGTGCCGTACGGAACAGAAGTTGATGAGCAGTATTTATTAGATGTAGAACGTGAAGCATTTATTAGCTTAGTAAGTGAGATGAAATCACAAGCAAGAATGCAGCACATGCTTGTAAAAGGAAAACCATTACGTAACTAATAACGAGGGGAGATATCGTTCATGAGAGAAGCTGTCATTGTTGCGGGAGCAAGAACACCAATTGGAAAAGCAAAGAGGGGTTCATTAAAAACAGTTCGTCCTGACGATCTAGGGGCGTTAGTAGTAAAAGAAACGTTAAAGCGTGCGAATTATGAAGGACCAATCGATGATTTAATTTTCGGTTGTGCGATGCCAGAAGCAGAGCAAGGTTTAAATATGGCTCGTAATATCGGCGGGCTAGCAGGACTTTCTTACGATGTTCCAGCTATTACAATTAACCGTTACTGTTCTTCAGGTTTACAAAGTATCGCTTACGGAGCAGAGCGCATTATGCTTGGTCACTCTGAAGCTGTATTATCAGGCGGAGCGGAATCAATGAGTTTAGTTCCAATGATGGGGCACGTTGTTCGTCCGAACAGTCGCCTTGTAGAAGCTGCTCCAGAATATTATATGGGTATGGGACATACAGCAGAGCAAGTTGCTGTGAAATATGGAATTTCTCGTGAAGAACAAGATGCATTTGCAGTAAGAAGTCATCAACGTGCTGCGAAAGCATTAGCTGCAGGGAACTTTGCGGATGAAACAGTATCTGTAGATGTGACGTTACGCTCGGTTGGATCAAACAACAAACTGCAAGAAGAAACAATCATTTTCGCACAAGACGAAGGTGTAAGAGCAGAGACGACGCTAGACATTTTAGGTAAATTACGTCCAGCATTTAACGTTCGCGGTTCTGTAACGGCTGGTAACTCTTCACAAATGAGTGACGGTGCAGCATCTGTACTATTAATGGATCGTGAAAAAGCAGTGAGCGATGGCATGAAGCCACTTGCAAAATTCCGTTCATTCGCAGTAGCTGGAGTACCACCAGAAGTAATGGGAATCGGCCCAATTGCTGCAATTCCGAAAGCGTTAAAATTAGCTGGTTTAGAGCTATCTGATATCGGTCTATTTGAACTAAATGAAGCATTCGCTTCTCAATCTATCCAAGTTATTCGTGAACTTGGTCTAGATGAAGAAAAAGTAAACGTAAACGGCGGTGCAATCGCACTTGGACATCCACTTGGCTGTACAGGAGCAAAACTAACACTATCTCTTATTCACGAAATGAAACGTCGCAACCAACAATTCGGTATCGTAACAATGTGTATCGGTGGCGGAATGGGAGCAGCGGGAGTATTTGAATTACTATAAAAAAAGTGTAAGCGGCTCGCTCAGAATGTGAGGGCGCTAAAGCAAAGAATGGAAGCAACAAAGGTTTATAAAAAAATGAGAGCCAGCTTCTTTCAAAATGAGAAAAGCGGCTTATGAAAATATGAAGGAGGAAATTTTCATGGAAAAAACAGTAGGAAATGCGGTTAAAGGCGGTAGCTTTTTAGTAGAGGAAATTACAATTGATCAAGTGTTTACGCCAGAAGATTTTTCATCTGAGCATAAAATGATTGCAAAAACGACAGAGGACTTTATCGTAAATGAAGTTCTTCCGGAGCTTGAATATTTAGAACAACACGAGTTTGATCGTTCTGTGCGTCTTTTAAAAGAAGCTGGTGAACTTGGTTTACTAGGCGCTGACGTACCAGAAGAGTACGGCGGAATTGGTCTTGATAAAGTAAGCTCAGCGTTAATCGCAGAGAAATTCTCGCGCGCTGGTGGTTTTGCAATCACTCACGGTGCTCACGTTGGTATCGGATCTTTACCAATCGTATTATTCGGTAACGAAGAGCAAAAGAAAAAATATTTACCACTACTTGCAACTGGTGAAAAATTAGCGGCATACGCATTAACTGAGCCAGGTTCAGGATCTGACGCATTAGGTGCAAAAACAACTGCACGTTTAAATGCAGAAGGTACGCATTACGTATTAAATGGTGAAAAACAATGGATTACAAACTCTGCATTTGCTGACGTATTTATCGTATACGCAAAAATAGACGGTGAGCACTTCTCAGCATTTATCGTAGAGAAAGACTATGCTGGTGTATCTACAAGCCCTGAAGAGAAGAAAATGGGTATTAAATGTTCTTCAACTCGTACGTTAATTTTAGAAGATGCGTTAGTACCGAAAGAAAACCTACTTGGTGAAATCGGTAAAGGCCATATTATCGCGTTCAACATTTTAAATATCGGTCGTTATAAATTAGGTGTTGGTACAGTTGGATCTGCGAAACGTGCAGTAGAAATTTCAGCACAATATGCAAATCAACGTCAACAATTCAAACAACCAATCGCTCGCTTCCCATTAATTCAAGAGAAACTTGCGAATATGGCAGCGAAAACATATGCAGCTGAAAGCTCTGTATATCGTACAGTAGGTTTATTCGAAAGTCGCATGAGCACATTATCTGAAGAAGAAGTAAAAGACGGTAAAGCAGTAGCAGCTTCTATTGCTGAATATGCAATCGAGTGCTCTTTAAATAAAGTATTCGGTTCTGAAGTGTTAGATTATACAGTAGATGAAGGTGTTCAAATTCACGGTGGTTACGGATTTATGGCAGAGTACGAGATTGAAAGAATGTACCGCGATTCTCGTATTAACCGTATTTTCGAAGGAACGAACGAAATTAACCGCCTAATCGTACCAGGTACGTTCTTACGTAAAGCGATGAAAGGTGAATTACCATTACTACAAAAAGCACAAAAATTACAAGAAGAGTTAATGATGATGATGCCAGAAGAAGTAGGCGATGAGCCATTAGCACTTCAAAAATATTTAGTAAAGAACGCGAAGAAAATCGGTTTAATGGTAGCTGGATTAGCAGCTCAAAAATACGGTAAAGCATTAGATAAAGAGCAAGAAATTCTTGTGAATATCGCTGACATCGTAAGCAATCTTTACGCAATGGAATCAGCTCTTCTTCGTACAGAAAAAGCAATTAAAACAACTGGTCTTGAAAAGAATAAACAAAAAGTGTTATACACTGAAGTATTCTGCCAAGAAGCATTCAACGAAATCGAAGCAGATGCGAAAGAAACACTTATCGCAGTTGAAAATGGCGACATGCTGCGCATGATGTTATCATCATTACGTAAATTAACTCGCCACACACCACTTAACGTAATTCCGAAGAAGCGTGAAATTGCTGCAAAAATTTTAGAAGATGAGCGTTACACAGTTTAATAGCTGTAAAGAACAGTAGTCGTATAAACGGCTACTGTTCTTTTTTTTTGCAAAAATGAAATTTTTAGTGACATAAAACTAATGCCATTAGTATAATAAAACTAATAGCATTAGTTTTTTCGGAAAGGGAGCTGGAAATATGAGAGTGATACATGAAAAAACGGTATATCAATTGTCATTTTTACCAAGAGTGTTTCCTGTGAATTGTTACTTTGTGGAGGAAGAAGATGGTTTAACTTTAATTGATGCGGCTTTGCCATATAGCGCAAAAGGTATTTTACAGGCGGCTGAGAACATAGGGAAACCCATTACTAAGATTGTATTAACACATGCGCATGATGATCATATCGGTGCACTAGACGCATTAAAGGAAGTACTTCCTAATGTTCCAGTCTATATTTCTAAGCGGGACGCAAAGCTGTTAGAAGGAGATACGACGTTACAAGAGGATGAACCGAATATACCAATAAAAGGCGGTGTACCTAAAAAGGTAAAAACGGTACCTGATGTTTTATTAGAAGATGGCGACCGAGTTGGATCGCTTCTTGCGATTATGACGCCGGGACATACGCCAGGATCCATGTCGTTTCTTGATGTACGAAATAAAGCTCTTATTGTCGGGGATGCATTCCAAACAAGAGGAGGTATGGCTGTTTCGGGTCAAATGAAATTTTGGTTTCCGTTTCCTGCGATGGCAACGTGGAGCAAAGAAATATCATTACAAAGTGCAGAGAAGTTAAGCGAATATGAGCCTTCCTTGCTTGCGGCAGGACATGGGAAAATGATAAAGAATCCAGGCACTGTCATAAAACTTGCTATTAAGGAAGCTAAGCGGAATATAGAAAGTAGGAAAGAAGGTTAATTTATGTCACCGAGAATCGGACTTACATTACAGAAAATTGTAGAAACAGCGGCAGAGATTGCAGATACAAATGGAATACAAGAAGTAACGTTAGCTTCATTAGCGAAAAGATTAGGGGTACGTTCGCCCTCGCTATACAATCATGTGAAAGGTTTACAAGATGTACGGAAAAATCTTGGTATGTACGGAATAAAACAGCTGCATAACAGACTGGAAGAAGCGGCCGAGGGTAAACGTATGGATGAAGCAATTCATGCTTTAGGAGAAGCGTATGTAGCATTCGTACGTAAACATTCTGGATTGTATGAAGCAACTTTTTTACGAGATGAAGAAGTAAGAAAAGCAGGTGACGGAATTGTAAAGCTTTGTCTTCATGTTTTACAACAATACGGCTTAGAAGGAGAGAATGCACTTCATGCGACACGTGGATTCAGAAGTATTTGTCATGGATTTGCGTCGATTGAACAGCAAGGTGGATTTGGTTTGCCGCTAGATTTAGATACAAGTTTACATGTATTATTGGAAACGTTTATTAAAGGATTACATGTAATGAGAGATTGAATAGGAAGCAAAAAAACGTGAATTTGTTACTGATCATGCTTTTTGTATAGTAGGCTGCGGTTTGCTGGAGACAAGATTACAAAAGGATGTGAAGTGAAATGTTTGCAGGACATTTTGGCTTAGCGGCAGTAGTGAAAACAAAGTCACCTAAACTACCACTTTGGGCTCTCATGTTAAGCACACAATTATTGGATGTCATTTTTTTGCCGCTTTATGTTTTAGGAGTAGAGACAATTGAACCTATTAATAGTAATGGTTATGGTGAAGCGATCATTCACGCGGATTATTCACACTCTTTAATAGGAGCACTGTTTATTGCTTTTGTTGCAGGAATGGTGGGTATGATGTTTTGGGGCAAGCGGAGTGGCTTTGTTGTTGGGGCTGTAGTTTTTAGTCATTGGATTCTTGATTTACTTGTGCACCGTGCTGATTTGCCGCTACTTCCAGGGAATTTCGGAGACTTACCTATGCTAGGTTTTGGGTTGTGGCGATTTCCGGCTATTAGTATCATATTGGAATGTATTCTTATTGCGGTGGGTGGCATATTATACTTCAGATTTACCGTTTCCAGTGCGGGCGAACAAAAGAAATTTATAGCAAGAGTAACCGGCGGATTGGTAGTTATATTATTAATTCTTTCGTTACTTATAAGTATGGCGTTTTGAGTATGAATAGCCAGAAACCTTAGAAGCGATTCTAAGGTTTTTTAGTGCATATGATTCCAAAAGAACGGTAGGCTTTTTCTCATTAAATGATATTATCTTGCAGGTTTGAAAAATGTGTATATGGCTAAGGAAAAGCAAACGAAAATAAATGCGATAGGGTCTTGATAGGGATTAGGTTCAGAGCCCTTCTGGATTTCTGTAAGGAAGTCATGTGTTTTCATGTTCATTTCTCCTTTAATTAATAAGTTTTATATGATGCGAGGGTTATGGTGGATAGATAAGAAATTTTTGGAATTCCATCTAATAATTATTCTATAGTAATCTAGTTCCAAAAACTATATAATACAAAGCTTTCATAATATGTAAAATTGCATATTATTCTTTTTGAAAATCTTGTTATATTATCTATATATTTATATTAATAGTTTTTTGTTAAGGGAATGAAAACAAATGGAGGAATAGTATGAGAAAAACAGTGTTAGACGCGTATAATGCAGAAAGAGAAGTAGATAACATAACATATAAAAATCTATTTGTAACGATTGCAAGCATTCTAGGGTTCTCACTCTTAGGGGGATTATTCCTTGCTTTAGCCCTTGGAATTTTTGGAGAAGAGGTATTACGTGCTAATTTAGAGGGATATTATTTACTTCTATTTGATGCAGCTGTTGTTACTATTGTTTTATTTGCTTATAAACCAGTGCTTCATTTTATTAAGAACATTTGGGATGTATCTGTTTTAAAAAATGGGAAAACCTACTTGTATTTATTAATAGGTTTTATCATCATTGCATTAACTCAGTATGTAATGTTAGAGTTGTTTAACTTTGAAAGTGCAGAGCAGCAACGAGATCAATTAGGGAGCTTAGGACTTCAAAATAGTCTACAAAGTATTATATATGTGTTAAGTGTTGCTATAATTACACCAATTAAAGAAGAAATTTTATATAGAGGTATTTTGTATCGATTTTTTGAAAAGAAATATAGTTTTCTAGTTGGTACCATTATTTCTTCCTTCATCTTTGGGATTCTTCATGGTGGTTTTCCGATTACGGCAATGATTATGGGGATTGTATTTGCTATGTTATATAAGAAAACACAATCTATTGTACCTAGCATCATTTTACATATTGTATGGAACCTACTTGTGAGTATAAGTATGATTGTTTCTTTATAAAATTGAATGAATATTTAGCAGAAAAGATGAATGGCCTAGCTATTCATCTTTTATTTTGTTTATATGTGGGAAAAGTTAATGAATACAATCCAAAAAGAACCAAATACTAATGATGAATGAACAAAGAAAGGCGGGTATGTTATATGCAAAATTTAACAGAGCTTGAAGTGGAAAATTTACGTCATTTAATTGGTGGTCATGCGACGATTATTAACAAATTGGAACAGTATGCACAGGCTTGTACAGACCCACAGCTAAAGCAAATGCTACAAAAGGATGCACAAGATGCACGAAATACGAAACAACAATTAATGACTTTTCTAGGATAGGAGGAAGAGAGAAATGAATGAAAAAGATATGGTAAATGATTATTTAGCAGGGTTAAACTCAAGTTTAACAAGTTATGCAAATTATATTTCTCAGTCTGATAACGAACAGTTACATCAAACGTTAATTCAAATTCGTAATCAAGATGAGATGCGTCAACGTAATATGTATGAATATGCAAAGCAAAAAAGTTATTACAAGCCGGCAGCACCTGCTAATCCAATGATTGTGCAGCAATTGAAAAGTCAATTAAGTGCGGAATAGTGTGATGAATGAAACGAGCGAATGGATTCGCTCGTTTTTTTGTTTGGTATATGTCAATAAATACATAAAAAATATTTTTCCGGTTGTAACAAATATGATGAAAATGTAATATAACAATTCACAAAAAGGACAAAAACTTTGCTCAATATTTCACAAAGTATCCATGGTTTTTATCGTGAGAACCTCTATAATTAGGGGTGTAAAGAACGAAAGAAATAGACTACATGATCAATTAGGAGAGATTGCTATGAATAGAAACACAAGAAAAATTGCAATTATCGGTACTGGATTAGTTGGATCAAGCTGTGCGTATTCCATTGTAAACCAAGGGATTTGCGAAGAGCTATTGTTAATTGATATAAATCATGAACGTGCAGTTGGAGAAGCGATGGATTTATCGCACTGCATTAACTTTACAAATACAAGAACAAAAGTATATGCCGGAAGCTATGAAGACTGCAAAGATATGGACATTGTTATTATTACAGCAGGACCAGCGCCGAAGCCTGGACAAAGTCGTTTAGACACTTTAGGAGCCAGCGCTAAGATTATGGAGGGTGTTGTTGGCGGCGTAATGGAAAGTGGATTTGATGGCATTTTCTTACTCGCATCGAACCCAGTTGACATTATTACATATCAAGTGTGGAAGCTATCTGGATTACCTAGAAATCGTGTGATTGGTACAGGTACATCACTAGATTCTTCTCGCTTAAGAACAATTTTATCTGAAATGTTACATGTAGATCCTCGTAGTATTCATGGGTATTCATTAGGAGAACATGGTGATTCTCAAATGGTTGCTTGGTCTCACGTAACTGTTGGTGGAAAATCAATTCTGCAAATTTTAGAGGAACAAAAAGAACGCTTAGGTGAAATAGATTTAGATGAAATCGTTGAGAAGACTGCAAAAGCTGGATGGGAAATTTATAAGCGCAAAGGAACTACTTATTACGGAATCGGAAATTCTTTAGCTTATATTGCTCGCTCAATTTTCAATGATGATCACCGTGTTATCGCTGTTTCAGCCATTTTAGATGGTGAATATGGCGAATACGATATTTGTACAGGAGTACCAGCAATTATTACTAGAGATGGTATAAGAGAAGTGGTAGAACTAAACTTATCAGAAGATGAAGAAAGTCGCTTTGCAAAATCAAACGATGTTTTACGCGATTATGTGAAAACAATTGGTTACTAAATTATAGGAGAAGGTGAAACAAATGAAGGAATATATAATGTCTCGTGTGTTTAAAGCTTCAGCCGGAATCGCACAGGGTATTTTCGTATCCCTTGGAATTGGTTTACTGATCGAAAATATAGGAAGAATTGTTGATATCCCATTACTTATTACAATCGGAGTTGTTGCAAAATCACTTATGGCACCAGCAATTGGAGCAGGGATTGCCTTTATGCTCGGTGCAAACGGACTCGTAATTTTCTCAGCAATGGTAGCTGGAGCAATTGGAGCAGGTTCCATTTCAATTACTGAAGCTGGTCTCATCATTAAAACAGGTGAACCAATCGGTGCATTATTAACAGCGACTTTAGCAGTTTATATTGGTAAACGATTAAGTGGAAAAACTGCTTTAGATATGATGCTCGTTCCATTTGCAGCAATATTAGGTTCTGGTTTAGTCGGTATTTGGTTAGCTCAAAATATTAGCCCAGTTTTAAATACAGTTGGAGCATTCATTAAAGATAGTTCAGCTGGTAGCCCGTTTATCGCTTCTATCGTGATTGCTGTAGTTTGGGGATTGTTACTTATCTCTCCGGCTTCATCAGCTGCTTTAGCGATAGCACTTAGTTTAGACGGCGTTGCAGGCGGTGCAGCACTTGCAGGATGTGTTGCTCAATTTATCGGATTCTCTGTTATTTCAGCGAAAGAAAATAACTTAGGCGGCATATTAGCTCAGGCACTTTGTACTCCAAAAGTGCAGTTGCCGAACATTACTAAAAATCCAATGATTCTCGTCCCAACTGTCGTCGCCAGTGCAATAGTTGGCCCAGTATCGGCACTAATTTTCCAACTGGAAGCAGGAAAAGAAATTGCAGGTCTTGGATTAAGCTCTCTTATCGCACCAATTAATTTAATTTCCAGCCAAGGGTGGGAAGTTGTCCCAGCGATGGTAATCACTTATATCATCATTCCAGTAGCTGTTTCTTATATACTGTACATTGCTCTTAAAAAGGCAGGTCGTATTCATTCTGGTGACATGACTGTACCACAATCTTAATTTGAAAATCTCCTTAATATAGAGAAAAGCAGACTGAAGCCACAGTCTGCTTTTTACATTTTTTGATTTTGTTTTACTGGAACACGTACGGTTTCTTTTGCTAATAACAACTGAACGCCAAAGTAAAGTACGCTTGCAAGCGTCATTCCAGAAATGGCGTCTACAAATGCATGCTGCTTCGTAAATAATGTTGATAAAATAATAAGCGTACCGAAGAAAGTAAGGATGTAATATTCCAAAGTATGCTGTTCTCTACGCTTAAAGGCAGCTAACATAATTACAAATGTCGTAAGGACATGAATGCTTGGGAAGCAGTTTACTGGATGATCAATACTATAAATATAGCGGACTAGTTCGGAAAATACATCTGTTCCAACGACGGTTGGGCGTGGTACAGTTGTCTGCCAAAAAAAATAAATCGAAAAACAAGCAAGTTTTCCAAGAATTACACTACTTAAAGTGACATAATATTGCTTTCGATCAGCAAAACAGTAATAAATAAGTGCACCGTATAAGTATGGAAACCAAAGTAAGTAAGGAATAATAAATGCTTTCACAAATGGAATCCAATCATCTACTACAGTTGTGACATCTACTGCGTGAACAGTAGATTTATTTAATACATCGTAAAGGGGACTTACGAGTACGAGTAGAAGTATATAACTTAACGGAAGAAGAGATGAAAGTTTAAATTTCTTCATGATAATCTCCTATGTTTTAGTAATGTAAATAAATTCAATTGATTATAATATAGAAAATCCAATTGGGCTATCGATTTTACTTACATTTTCTTGAATTCACCTTACATTTTTGTCACTTGACTTAAAAGAGGGGGAGGGTGCTATATGAAGCGTTCACTGTATTTCTTAGTTTTTATATTGTTATGCCTAGTGAGTACTGGGTGTGCAAAGGATAAAGAAGGAGAGAATTTAGAATATAACGGGAGAGCACTCGTCATTGGAGTTGTTGGTGAAAAGCCGAAAGATACATTTAGAAATATAAAGTTTGAAAAAGTGAAGTTAGAGGAATTGGAAAAGAAAGCTAAGGAAGTGGATGGTTTTCTAATAATGAAAGATCACTTTCAAGAAGCTTCAACAGAGCAGTATAAAGATGTATTTTCATCGCTAAAGAAACCAGTATTTTTTATTGGTTTACAAGATAAATCATATTCAACTTTTATTACAAAAGGGATAGAGTATAACAGTGCACGAAAAGATGTAAATGCTATGTATGCGCAAGGTTTTGCAAATATTGGAAGTAGCGAAGGACAACAATGGGGAGTAGGTTTATCGAATGGTGGAAATACAGAAGAAAGTATTCATAATATGTATATAGTAGTATTTCAAACCATTTCGGACTATTTAAGTCGATGATGAAGGAGCCTGTAAAAGGACTTCTTATTTTTTAAATAAAGTGAAACTTTAATCAGTGGGGGGTGTCCATCCCCCCACTGATTATTAGCCCGCACCAATCAGGCTTTTACGGGCAGTTATCTCCCACCTAACTTCCTCGCATTTGCCGAATTTCGAGGTGGGAGTCTTACTGCCCGCAAATAGCGGGATAAACGTTTGTTTAAGATATATGTTCGGTATAGAAAATCATGTATTCCAAAGGTGATATAGAAAAACATGAAATTAATCAAACGTTTGTTTAAGAGGTATGTTCGGTATGGAAGAATTCATGTATTCCAAAGGTTGGGGTAGAAAAACATGAAATTAATCAAACGTTTGTTTAAGGTATATGTTCGGTATAAAAGAATCTACGTATTCCAAAGGTTGAGGTAGAAAAATATGAAATTAATCAAACGTTTGTTTAAGATATATGTTCGGCGTGGGATGAGAAAAAATTTAAAAAAATTATATATTTATTTTTTCTTAATAAATGGCGGAAAAATAAGAAAAATTAGCAGGATTATTAAAAATTATCACGAAATAAGTAAAAGTTTAGCGAATAATCGTTTGAAATAATAAAATGTTTTCTATATGATAAAGGTAAAGGTTAGTAAAAAAGTAGGTGAATTTATGACAGTAACATTTTATTCATATCCAAAATGTGGCACATGTCAAAAAGCAAAGAAATGGTTTGAGGCAAACGATGTAGCATATGAGATGATTCATATTGTTGAAAATCCACCGTCAAAAGAAGATGTACGTAATTTACATGAGAAAAGTGAATTACCATTAAAAAAATTCTTTAATACAAGTGGAATGCGTTACCGCGAACTTGGTTTAAAAGATAAGTTAAAGGATGCAAGCGAAGACGAAATGTATGAGCTTTTAGCATCTGATGGCATGTTGATTAAACGTCCAATTGTAACAGATGGAACGAGTGTAACACTTGGTTTTAACGAAGAGCAGTTTGAAAGTGTGTGGAAAAAGTACCAATAAGGTATTTTTACATAATTAATACATTCACTGGAGGTACAGTCATGAGCATTCCAAATAATTTACGTTACTCTGAAGAACACGAATGGGTAAAAACAGAAGGTAATGCGGTTGTTATCGGTATTACTCATTTTGCGCAAGGTGAGTTAGGCGATATCGTATTCGTTGAACTTCCTGAAGTAGGTGCAACAATCCAAGCTGACGAGCCATTCGGAAGCGTAGAATCTGTTAAAACAGTTTCTGAATTATACGCACCTGTAAGTGGTAAAGTTGTAGCAGTAAACGAAGAATTAAGTGACCAACCAGAACTAGTTAACGAATCTCCATACGAGGGTGCATGGATGGTTAAAGTTGAACTTTCTGATGCAAGCCAAGTTGAGAAGTTATTAACTGCAGAAAAATATGCAGAAATGACAAACCAAGACTAATTATAGTCGAAGAAAAAGGACAGCCTTTGTGCTGTCCTTTTTTATGTTGTGTACATAATGAATTTAAAAACATATATATTAATTATTATGTAGGAGAACGTTTTTGAAAAACTTTTTTCATGGAGGCTTCATGCTGAGCAAGCCGCTTGCGCTTTTCGTTATGATCCAGCTTCAGCGACTAGAACAGTCGGTCATTTCACTCCTTCACTTGAGGCAAAGAGCGCCTCTAGTTCAGGAGTTCCAATGCCCTCCTGTTCTGAACGAGCCGCTTGCGCTTTTCATTGTCTAGCTCCACCTCCTAGCCCTTCATGTCTAAGAACCTTCCGTACGAGAAGACAAAAAGCGTCTTCTGTACGAAAGAACCTTAGCCAACAGGGCTAAACAGTCGGTTCCGCTTTTCGTTATTGTCCAGCTCCAGCGGCTAGATTGTTCGGTGGCTTCGCTTCTTCCTACAAGGCAAAAAGCGCCTTTACGTCAGAAGCTCCATCCCCCTCACAATCTGAGCGAGCCGCTTGCGCTTTTCTTTTGCAAAAATAAACAGGAAACAACATGAAAATAACGAATATACTATATACTAAGTTAAAGGTTGTATAGTATATGGTGATCGGGTGATGACATATGATTTATGTGGAAAAAGTCATTATTGTAGAAGGTAAATCGGATAGAAGAAAGATTGAATCTATTATTCGTGAACCAGTGGAAATTGTTTGTACAAATGGTACAATTGGTTTGTCGAAAATGGATGAGCTCATTGATCAATTTTTTGATAAGGACGTATATGTGCTAGTGGATGCTGATGATGCAGGAGAAAAGTTAAGGAAACAATTCCGAAAAGAATTTCCGCAAGCAGAGCATATTTATATTGATCGCTCGTATCGCGAGGTGGCGACTGCACCTTCTTCACATTTAGCAAATGTATTATGGGGAGCAGACATTGACGTTTATACAGAATATTTACGGTAAGGAATGATAGAAGTGATTGATTGGACAGGTGCCGAAGCTACAGCCCTAATAGGAAATGAAGAAAAAACAGTGTTATATGTGTATACACCAATGTGTGGAACATGCCAATTGGCAAAGAAGATGTTAACGGTCGTTGAGATGACGATTGAAGATTTGAAAATTGGAATGTTAGATTTAAATTATGCCCCGCATTTAGCGAAAGAGTATGGGATAGAAAGTGTACCGTGTTTACTTATTTTTGAAAATGGGACACTGATGAAGAAAATATATGCATTTCATTCGGTTGAATATTTATATACGGAATTAAAGTAGGCGGCAAAGTTTTTGCCGCCTCGACATATTTCTTGGGAAATATGTCGACATGCGTGATAGATACAGTATTTGTCGAGCGAAAATAACAGGATTGCCCTTTAATAAGAGGGAATGGTATGTAATAGAAAGTGATATGAGGGATGTGGTTTAGGATGAAATTATATTCTTTGCTTCAATCATTTGTAAATTACGCTAATGGTCAATATCATTTAGAACCGCTTTTAAGGCAAGGAGAAAGAACTGTTAATTTTCGTTTTGGAGATGAATGCTGTTCGTTACAAATTTCAAGAGATTATATAGAACTTTTGAAAGAGGCGAGAGGAACGGAACAAATCGTTTGTTTAGAGGAAGAGGATGTACAAAAGTTAGTGACTGGAAATATGAGGTTGCAAAAGTTAATGAGTGATGGACGGGTACAATATTCTGGAACGTATCGAACGATGTTATTAGTTGAATCGATGTTTCATATATGTAAACCGATGTCAGTCGGAGCTTAAAATTCTGAAGTTTCTTTTTTTACGAAAATTTCTGTTGACAGAGCGTGTGGATATTGATACAATTCAATTCATAAAATATAGACAATTTCATAAATTTTAAATCAGACGAAAATTTAATCTGATTTCTCTTATTAAGAGAGGTGGAGGGACTGTGCCCTGTGAAGCCCGGCAACCGTCAACTTATGTTGAAATGGTGCCAATTCCTGCAAAGCAAATGCTTTGAGAGATGAGAGAGAGGGATAATGTTGTTATATACGCATATAAACCTTTCTGCTTCTCTAGAAGCGGAAAGGTTTTTTGTTGTTTGAATGCGGAGGACATTCAAATAATAAGAGGAGCTATAACGATGGACTACACGCATGAAAAATAAAAAAATGCGGAGTCTATCCAAACAAAAAAGGGGTGAACATCATGATCTTATTAGAAAATGTAAAGAAAATATATAAGGCAAAAAGCGGTGATGTCACTGCTGTAGATAACGCCAACTTAAAAGTAGATAAGGGTGAAATATTTGGTGTTATTGGATATAGTGGCGCTGGGAAAAGTTCGTTAATCAGATTGTTTAATCAGTTAGAGAAACCAACTTCTGGCCAAATTACAATTGCGAATCGTGTGATTTCAGCGATTACTGGAAATGAACTTCGTAAGGCAAGACAAGAAATCGGAATGATTTTTCAGCATTTCAACTTACTTTGGTCACGAACTGTGCGTGAAAATATCGCATTCCCACTTGAAATTGCAGGTGTCGATAAGGCGGAGAGAAGAAAACGTGTCGATGAGTTAATTCATCTTGTTGGATTAGAAGGAAGAGGAGACGCGTACCCATCTCAGCTAAGTGGTGGACAAAAGCAGCGCGTCGGGATTGCAAGAGCGTTAGCAAATAATCCACAAGTACTTTTATGTGATGAAGCAACGTCAGCTCTTGATCCGGAAACGACAGATCAAATTTTAGATTTATTGTTAGATATTAATAAGCGTCTCGGCTTAACAATTGTATTGATTACGCATGAGATGCACGTTATTCGCAAAATTTGTAATCGAGTTGCTGTAATGGAAAAAGGGAAGATCGTAGAAACGGGTCCAGTACTTGACGTATTCCGTAATCCACAGCAAGACATTACAAAACGATTTGTACAGCAGTTAACTGATTCTGAAGATACAAATGAAACGATTGAAAGTTTAATAGAAAAGTATCCAGATGGAAAAGTAATTCGTTTGCAGTTTGTCGGTGAAGCGGTAGAAAGACCGGTACTTCAAAGGTTAATGCAGCGCGGTGATATAGAAGTTAGCATTTTGCAAGGAAATATCGCGCAAACGAATAACGGATCTTACGGAAGTTTAGTCGTTCATTTAAATGGTGAAGAAACAGCGATCCAGCAAGCAATAGAAGGGATTCATCAAGATCAAGTAGAGCTGGAGGTGATTGCACATGGATAAGTTAATCGCAAATATTGATTGGAATCAAATGTTAGAAGCAACTGGTGAAACGTTATATATGACGGCAATCGCAGCACTTGCCACATTTGTTTTAGGACTTATTTTAGGACTATTACTCTTTATGACAGCGAAAGATAATTTATGGGAAAATAAAGCGATTAATACGGTGATTGGAGCGTTCGTAAACATTTTCCGTTCTATACCGTTCATCATTTTAATTATTTTATTAATCCCGTTCACAAAGATTCTTCTTGGAACAATACTCGGAGCGAGTGCAGCGCTGCCAGCTTTAATTATTGGAGCGGCACCATTTTACGCGAGAATGGTTGAAATCGCGCTTCGTGAGATTGATAAAGGTGTAATTGAAGCTTCAAAAGCGATGGGAGCAAAAACAAGCACAATTATTTTGAAGGTGTTAATTCCAGAATCGTTACCAGCGTTAGTATCTGGTATTACGGTTACGACTATTGCTTTAGTAGGCTATACAGCAATGGCAGGTGTTGTTGGTGCTGGTGGTCTTGGAACACTTGCTTACTTAGAGGGATTCCAGCGTGGAAATAACGATGTAACAATCGTTGCGACAATTTGTGTATTACTCGTTGTATTTTTAATTCAGTGGATTGGTGATAGTTTAACGACTCGAATAGATAAAAGATAATGAAAACAGGGGGATATTTCAAATGAAAAAATTATTACTTACAGCACTTATTTCAACTTCAATTTTTGGGTTAGCTGCTTGTGGTGGGAAAGATAAAGATGAAAAGAAACTTGTTGTTGGTGCTTCTAACGTACCGCACGCTGAAATTTTAGAAAAGGCAAAACCGTTACTTGAGAAAAAAGGAATTGAGCTAGAAATTAAAAAATTCCAAGACTACGTATTACCAAATAAATCGTTAGCGGATAAGGAATTAGATGCAAACTACTTCCAGCACATTCCGTATTTAGAAAAAGAGATTAAAGATAAGAAATATGATTTTGAAATAGCAGGAAAAATTCATTTAGAACCGATTGGTGTGTATTCTCAAAAATATAAGAGCTTAAAAGAACTTCCAAACGGGGCGACAATTATTATGAGTAATTCTGTTACTGATCATGGTCGTGGTTTAGCAATTTTACAAAAAGAAGGCATTTTAAAAATTAAAGACGGAGTAGAGCCAGTTAAAGCAACTCCAAAAGATATTGCGGATAATCCGAAAAACTTAAAGTTCAAAACAGATATCGAGCCTGGTTTATTGCCACAAGTGTATAACAATAAAGAAGGCGATGCGGTTCTAATTAATTCTAACTATGCAATTGATGCGAAATTAAACCCAGAAAAAGACGCGATTGCAATTGAAGGAAATGATTCTCCATACGCAAACGTAGTAGCTGTTCGTAAAGGCGATAAAGATAAAAAAGAGATTAAAGCTCTTATAGAAGTACTGCATTCTAAAGAAATTGAAGACTTTATTACTAAAGAATATAAAGGGGCAGTTGTTCCTGTAAAAGAATAATTGCGGAAAAAGGGCTGGTGTATGCCGGTCCTTTTTTTACTACATAAATATAGGGGAGAAAAGGGGACATCATATGAAAAAGATTCTATTGTCAGTTGTTACAGCACTGTCTGTATTTACATTAGCTGCTTGCGGGGGGAAAGATGAGAATAAGCTTGTCGTTGGCGCTTCTAATATACCGCACGCTGTTATTTTAGAAAAGGCACAGCCAATATTAGAGAAAAAGGGCATTAAGTTAGAGATAAAAAAATTCCAGGATTATGTTTTACCAAATAAGGCATTAGCTGATAAAGAAATCGATGCAAATTATTTTCAACATATCCCTTATTTAGATAAAGAGATTCAAGAAAAAGGATACAAAATTGTAAATGCAGGAAAAATTCATTTAGAGCCAATGGGCATTTATTCTAAGAAATATAAAAGCTTAAAAGAACTTCCAGATGGCGGAACAGTTATTATGAGTAATAACGTAGCGGAGCGTGGCCGTATGCTCGCATTGTTACAAAAAGGCGGCGCTATTAAATTAAAAGACGGTGTAGATGTTGTTAAAGCAACAGTAAAAGATGTTGTAGAAAATCCGAAAAATTTAAAGTTTAAAACAGATGTAGAACCTGGACTTTCACCGAAGCTGTACGAAAACAATGAAGGTGATGCTTTATTTATTAATTCAAACTACGCAATTGATGCGAAATTAAATCCAACAAAGGATGCAATTGCAATTGAAGGGTCAGACTCTCCTTATGCAAATATTATCGCAGTTCGTAAAGGTGACGAGAAGAAAAAAGAAATTAAAGAGTTAGTAGACGTATTGCATTCAAAAGAAATTCAAGACTTTATCAATAAAGAATATAAAGGTGCTGTACTTCCAGTAAATGAATAGGTGCTGGGAAGGACTGGGAATAACCCAGTCCTTTTTTCTTTATATATATAAGAAGAAAGGTGTATCATAAGAGGATGTAAAGGAAATACTTATATACATTTGTGAAAAAATTGTTACATTTTCTTAGTGTTTGCGATATCATTTTATTTGATATAAGATTAGAATGAGAATAAAATGAGAATATGAACGTTTTAGTAATTTTTAAAATGTATATAGAGGATTAATGGAGGTATTGAGATGGCTGGTTCTACATTAACGGTTAAAGACTTACACGTATCAATCGATGGCAAAGAAATTTTAAAAGGTGTAAACCTTGAAGTAAAAGGTGGAGAAATCCACGCAATTATGGGACCTAACGGAACAGGTAAATCAACTTTATCTTCTGCGATTATGGGTCACCCAAAGTATGAAGTAACAGAAGGTAGCATCATCATCGACGGTGAAGATGTATTAGAAATGGAAGTAGATGAGCGTGCGCTAGCAGGTCTATTCTTAGCAATGCAATATCCAAGTGAAATTAGCGGAGTAACAAACGCGGACTTCTTACGTTCTGCAATTAATGCACGTCGTGAAGAAGGCGATGAAATTTCTCTTATGAAATTTATCCGTACTTTAGATAAAAACATGGAATTCCTAGAAATGGATCCAGAAATGGCACAACGTTACTTAAACGAAGGTTTCTCTGGTGGAGAGAAAAAACGTAACGAAATTCTTCAATTAATGATGATTGAGCCAAAAATCGCAATCTTAGATGAAATCGACTCAGGTCTTGATATCGATGCATTAAAAGTTGTATCTAAAGGTATTAACCAAATGCGCGGCGAAGAGTTCGGCTGCCTAATGATTACGCATTACCAACGTTTATTAAACTACATCACTCCAGACTTCGTTCACGTTATGATGAACGGTCGTATCGTTAAATCTGGTGGCCCTGAGCTTGCACAACGTCTAGAAGCTGAAGGTTACGACTGGATTAAAAAAGAATTAGGTATTGAAGACGAAACAGCAGAGCAAGAAGCGTAAGAGAGGAGCATAAACATGACAATCGGTACATTACCTTTCGATCAAGAAACAATCCGTCAGCGCGCAAGCGAAGTAAACGAAGCTGCTTGGTTGACTGAGTTCCGCTTACAAGCTCTTGCACAAGCAACTGAACTTCCAATGCCAACGCCTGATAAAACGAAAATTGAAAAATGGGACTTTATCGGAAAAGGCGACGCTGCTAAGCAAGAGCCTGTAAGTTCTTTAACAGAGCTTCCAGAAGCAGTGAAAAACTTAATCGATGAAAATAACAGCGTATTAGTACAACGTACTGGTACAACTGCTTTCGTTTCTTTAGCAGACGAAGCAAAAGAAAAAGGTGTTATTTTTACAGACATCGTAACAGCTGCAACAGAGCATGCTGAATTAGTACAAAAGTACTTAATGAAAGACGGCGTGAAAGTAGACGAGCATCGTCTAACTGCACTTCATGCTGCATTAATCAACGGCGGTGCATTCGTATATGTTCCGAAAAACGTTGTTCTTGAAACCCCACTTCAAGCTGTATTCTTAGTAGACGGCGAAGAAGCTAACGTATATAACCACGTATTATTCGTAGCTGATGCGAACAGTACTGTAACATATGTAGAAAACTACGTTGCAAATGAAAATGCTAAAGGTATTGCAAATATCGTAGCAGAAGTAATCGTGGAACAAGGCGCACAAGTGAAATTCGGTGCGGTTGATCTATTAGCAAAAGACGTAACAACTTACGTTAACCGCCGTGGAATTGTTGGACGCGACGGCCGCATTGATTGGGCTTTAGGCCTTATGAATGACGGAAATACAATCTCAGAGAACGTTACGAACTTAATGGGCGACGGATCATATGCTGATACAAAAACAGTAACAATTGGTCGTGGTAACCAAACACAAAACTTTACAACTAAAGTTGTTCACTTCGGTAAACACTCTGAAGGTTGGATTTTAAAACACGGTGTACAAAAAGATAGTGCAACATCTATCTTTAACGGAATTGGTAAGATTGAACACGGTGCATCTAAATCAAATGCACAACAATCTTCTCGCGTTCTTATGTTAGATGAGAAAGCTCGCGGTGATGCAAACCCAATTCTTTTAATCGACGAAGATGATGTAATGGCAGGTCACGCAGCTTCAGTAGGCCGCGTAGATCCATACCAATTATACTACTTGATGAGCCGTGGGATTCCAAAACGCGAAGCAGAACGTTTAGTCATCCATGGATTCTTAGCACCTGTAGTAAATGAGCTTCCAATTGAAGGAGTAAAGGCACAGCTTGTTGAGGTAATTGAAAGGAAAGTTCGCTAATGAATATTCATGAAATACGCAAACAGTTTCCAATTCTTGATCAAAAAGTGAACGGCAAACAACTTGTTTATTTCGATAGTGCAGCAACTTCTCAAAAACCAATTCAAGTCATTGAAACGTTAGAACGTTATTATAAAGAATATAATTCTAACGTGCATCGCGGTGTTCATACGCTCGGTACGAAAGCTACGGATGCGTATGAAGGTGCACGTGAGAAAGTTCGCAAGTTTATTAATGCGAAATCAATGGAAGAGATTATTTTCACGCGCGGAACGACAACTGCATTAAATACAGTAGCAGCTAGCTATGGTCTTGATAATGTAAAAGAAGGCGATGAAATCGTCATCTCTTACATGGAGCACCATAGTAACATCATTCCGTGGCAACAAGTTGCGAAGAAAACTGGTGCAACTTTAAAATACCTTCCGCTTCAACTAGACGGTACAATTTCTTTAGAAGATGTTCGTCAAACAGTTACACCGAATACAAAAATCGTTTCTATCATGCACGTTTCTAACGTACTTGGAACGATTAACCCTGTAAAAGAAATCGGAGCAATCGCACATGAAAACGGTGCAATCATGATCGTTGATGGAGCACAAAGTGCACCTCATATGAAAGTGGATGTACAAGATTTAAACTGTGATTTCTACGCATTATCTGCTCATAAGATGTGCGGACCAACAGGTGTCGGCGTATTATATGGTAAGAAAGAATTGCTAAACAATATGGAACCAATTGAATTTGGTGGTGAAATGATTGATTTCGTAGACTTACAAGAGTCTACTTGGAAAGAGCTTCCGTGGAAGTTCGAAGCAGGTACACCGATTATCGGTAATGCAATCGGACTTGGTGCGGCAATTGATTTCCTAGAAGAAATCGGTCTTCATAATATTGAAAAGCATGAACATGAATTAGCGCAATACGCTTTAGAGAGACTATCAGAAGTAGATGGCGTTACAATTTATGGTCCAAAGCATCGCGCTGGTCTAGTTACATTTAATATTGAAGACGTACATCCTCACGATGTAGCAACTGTATTAGATGTAGAAGGCATTGCGGTTCGCGCAGGACATCACTGTGCACAACCGCTTATGAAGTGGCTAAAAGCTTCTTCTACAGCACGTGCGAGCTTCTATTTATATAATACAAAAGAAGAAATTGATACATTTGTTGAATCACTAATCAAGACAAAGGAGTATTTCACAAATGTCATTTAATAATTTAGATACGTTATATCGTCAAGTTATTATGGATCATTATAAAAATCCTCGTAACCATGGCGTGTTAGAAGATAGTGTTACCGTTAACTTGAACAATCCAACTTGCGGCGATCGTATTCAACTTACGATGAAAGTAGAAGAGGGTATTGTACAAGAAGCGAAGTTTGAAGGCGAAGGATGTTCAATTTCAATGTCTTCAGCTTCAATGATGACACAAGCAGTAAAAGGAAAGAAAATTGAAGAGGCCCTTAAGCTTTCTAAAATTTTCTCTGACATGATGCTAGGAAAAGAGTATGATGACAGCATTGATTTAGGAGATATTGAAGCATTACAAGGCGTATGCAAGTTCCCGGCACGTATTAAATGTGCAACATTAGCGTGGAAAGCGTTAGAAAAGGGCTTAAACGAAGATAAGTAATGTTAAAGGTTCCTAAAAACGAGGTTATATAAGGAGGGACACACCAACATGGCGAAGCAACTGCCAGATATCGGCGATTATAAATATGGTTTCAAGGATAAAGACGTTTCGATTTTCCGTGCTGGACGCGGTTTAACAAAAGAAATCGTTGAAGAGATTTCACGTATGAAAGAAGAACCACAGTGGATGTTAGACTTCCGTTTAAAATCACTGGATAAGTTCTATGAAATGCCAATGCCACAATGGGGCGGCGACTTAAACGACTTAGATTTCGATGAAATTACGTACTACGTAAAACCATCTGAGAAATCTGAGAAGTCTTGGGATGAAGTACCTGAGGAAATTAAAGCGACATTTGATAAATTAGGTATTCCTGAAGCTGAGCAAAAATATTTAGCTGGTGTATCTGCACAGTACGAATCTGAAGTTGTATACCACAACATGAAAGAAGACCTAGAAGATCTAGGAGTCGTCTTCAAAGATACAGATAGCGCATTAAAAGAGAACGAAGATATTTTCCGTGAGCATTTCGGAAAAGTAATCCCACCAACAGACAACAAATTCTCTGCATTAAACTCTGCAGTTTGGTCTGGTGGATCATTCATCTACGTTCCAAAAGGTATTAAAGTTGATACACCACTTCAAGCGTATTTCCGTATTAACTCTGAAAATATGGGACAATTCGAGCGTACGCTTATCATCGTAGACGAAGGCGCACACGTACACTACGTAGAAGGTTGTACAGCACCTGTTTACACGACTAACTCACTTCATAGTGCGGTAGTAGAAATCATCATTAAGAAAGATGCATATTGCCGTTATACAACAATCCAAAACTGGGCGAACAACGTATACAACCTAGTTACAAAACGTGCGGTTTGTGAAGAAAACGCAACGATGGAATGGATTGACGGTAACATCGGATCTAAATTAACGATGAAATACCCAGCAGTTATCTTAAAAGGCGAAGGCGCTCGTGGTTTAACATTATCTATCGCGATTGCTGGTAAAGGCCAACACCAAGATGCTGGTGCGAAAATGATTCACTTAGCACCAAACACGTCTTCAACAATCGTTTCTAAATCGATTGCGAAGCATGGTGGTAAAGTAACTTACCGTGGTATCGTACAATTCGGACCAAAAGCGAAAAACTCTCGCTCTAACATCGAGTGTGACACGTTAATCATGGATAACCAATCTACATCTGATACAATTCCTTACAACGAAATCAAAAACGATTACGTTTCACTTGAGCACGAAGCGAAAGTATCTAAAGTATCAGAAGAACAATTATTCTACCTAATGAGCCGCGGTATTTCTGAGCAAGAAGCTACAGAAATGATCGTAATGGGCTTCATCGAGCCATTCACTCGCGAACTTCCAATGGAATACGCAGTTGAAATGAACCGTCTAATCAAGTTTGAGATGGAAGGTTCTATTGGTTAATATTTAAAAGTGAAAGCGCCCTGCTGTGCAGGGCGCTTTTTTATGTTCTATAAGCTGAGATGGGTATATACCCCGAACCTAAATCGTATCCACCTTATCCACAGATTTAATACGCTCCCAAATATGTTTCATCCCAACGAAAGAACCATATCCAATTAAAGCACCTAGCATATTCAGTATGATGTCATCGATATCGAAAATACCACTAAAAGTAAGGAGTTGTAACGATTCGATTAATAAAATAAACTTAATAAAAATTTTGGATGCCATTTTTACATTGTTTATTTGTTTAAATAATAAAGGTAGAAGGAATCCGAATGGGATGAATATGATGACGTTTCCTAATGTATTCATAAGTACGATGTCTATATTATAAGGATCTAGTAGATGTGTTAGATCGAATCCATTTAAATAGCGGATTGTACTTTTGAGCGGAACTAAGTTTATTAATCCGCCGTGTATAAAGTGCCAGTCGCCTGTTTCAAAGAAGTACTTCAGACTATCAAAGTAAACGGCTGGCCTTCCGAGCAACAGTTTAAATAATAAAACAAAAGAATACGGTAAAAATAATCCCCAGCCAATCCACTGTACATATTTTTGCGTGGAAGATTGCATCGCTTTTTCAATTTCAGTTCCTAAAGTAGAGGCTTCTCCAAAATTTTGGATGGCTAATGTAGTAGCTTCTTCTTCTGATTTTCCTTGATTGAGAAATTCTTGCTTTAAGCTTGTAAGATGATCATAAATTTCAAAGTATAGTTCGTCTCTATCAGATTGCGATAGGCTTGTTTTTTGAACGATACTCTTTATGTATTCTTCAATCGTCATTAATTTAAAGCTCCTTTCTGACAAGTTTTAATAAGAGTTGTAACTGAATCCCATGCTGTTAGTTTTTCTTCTAAAATTTTCTTCCCGCTCGTAGTAATGCGATAAAATTTTCGTTTCATACCAGTTTCAGATTCACCCCAGTATGAATTGATGAAATCCTTTTGTTCCAAGCGTTTGAGTGCTGGGTAGAGTGTACCTTGGCTCATCGTGTATAAATCATTGCTGTTTTCTTTTAGCTTTTGAATAATTTCATATCCGTACGTATCGTGCTGTTTAATGATGGAGAGAAGTAAAATATCAATACTTCCTTTTAATATCTCTTTATCCATTTTATGGTTCACCACCTTATGATGAGATTGTAACACGACATATGTCGTATTACAAGGTATATGTGTAGGGTAATACTCCATCTAGTAGGCAGCAAAAAGCTCTTCGCCAATCCGTCCAACAAACTTCCTGACAAATAGGTCCCCAACACCGACTACAAAAAGAATCCCCCTCAAACTAATCAACAGACTAGAAAAAGTAATATAAAGTTTTCCATATTAAAAGGGCAATCTTTGGCTTTTTCTTATAATGCGAGTACAATGTAGAATAGCAAGAAAAGACGAAAAGTATTTACAGGATTATTGCGTACGTATAGCGTAAATGGCAGTAAGGAACTGAGAGGAGGTTTTTTCTCTGAATATAAATAAAGAAACAATCATCCACCTTTATCATACAAACGATATACATAGTCATTTTGAAAATTGGCCACAAATTTCTCGGTTTGTACAAGGGGAGAAAAGGAGAAGACAGGAAGCGGGAGAGACTGTTTTAACTGTGGATATTGGCGATCATGTGGATCGTTTTCATAGTATTTCGGAAGCGACAAATGGACTTGGGAATACAAAATTATTAAATGAGGCGTTATATGATTATGTAACGATCGGAAATAATGAAGGAATTACATTGGCGAAAGAGCATTTGAATCGTCTATATGATGATGCTGGGTTTGAGGTGCTCGTAGCGAATTTATTTGAAAAAGAAGGTGTACGTCCAGCGTGGGCGCAGCCTTATAAATTACATACAACGACAGATGGGATTACGATTGCCTTTATTGGATTAACGGTAGCTTATCCAGAGTTTTATCATATGTTAGATTGGCATATTGAAGATCCAATCATCCATTTAGAGTCTATTTTAGAAGAAGTTAAGGATACAGCTCATATTACTGTTGTGCTTTCTCATCTTGGAAAAAGTATGGATGAGTATATGGCGGAGCATTATGATATAGATGTTATTTTAGGGGCACATACGCATCATTTATTTGAGCGCGGTGTTCTTGTGGATAATACTTTGCTTTGCTGTTGTGAAAAGTGGGGACATTACGTTGGTCACGTTCAGCTTACTGTGGATAAAGAGACGAAGAGACTGTTGAAAAAAGACGGTAGAGCGATTAAGACAGAACGGTTAGGTGCTTATAGCGAGCCGTTATCCACAATTGAAATGCTAAAGGAAGAAAGTAAACAGATAATGGCTGAGCCTGTCGTTCATTTAAAAGAATCATTGCCGGTTGATTGGTTTAAGGAGACGACGTTTTCTCATATGTTGGCAAGTGCACTTAAAGAGTGGTGTAATGCGGATGTTGGGATGGTGAATGCTGGTGTACTTCTTGAGGGATTAAATGAAGGTGTTGTGACGCGCGGAGATATTCACAGAATTTGTCCACATCCAATTAATCCATGTTTATTAAAAGTGCCAGGAAAAACGTTACGAGAAGTTATTTTGAAAGCGCGTCGTCCGAATATGGAGAACCTTGAGGTGAAAGGATTCGGATTTCGTGGAAAAGTAATGGGGAAAATGATTTACGATGGTTTGGAAGTGATTCCAGATACGATTCCAGGGAATAAAATTTTACTAGAAGATGTATTGATTAACGGCGAATCGCTGGAATTAGACCGGATATATACGGTAGGAACGATTGATATGTTTACATTCGGATACTTATACCCAGAGCTATCCACACTTTCGGACAAACAATATTATATGCCGGAATTGCTTAGAGATGTACTAACAGACATGTTGATAACTTATACATCTTCAGTCAAACTATAGGCTAGTTAACTTGTAACACTCATTTTTCTCTTGTCATAAAGATAAGAAAGAGAGGAGTGTGAACTATGGTTAATGTAGAGCCAATTATAATTGATAACTATACGTTCATTGCTGTTAGCGTAAAACTTCCAAAGACAAATTTGCTAGCTGTAATGAGCGATAAAGGATATATTATGTGCGGTGCTTTAGATGTAGGTCTTCTAAATGAGAAGTTAGGTGATCGAGGAATTATTGCTGGCCGTGCGGTTGGTGTAAGAACGATTGAACAACTTCTTGAAGCACCGCTGGAATCAGTAACGACTGGAGCCGAAGCTTTAGGTATTCCGGTAGGCACAATCGGAAAAGATGCACTATTAAAAATGAGATAAGCATATATCATCCCTCTTTCTTGCATAGAAATAATATAAGAAGGAGGGTTTTCTGATGGGCATATTTCGTTCGAAAAATTCGCGGTTTCGAAGGGGACCGATTTCCTTTCGGTATATACTGCTTATTTCATTTATTATTTTTATCGTAATGGTAGTTCAAGGTTTATGGATTGTAAATAAAAGTATTCAGCCAACGTTAATTAAGTATGGGGAAACAGAGACTCATAAAATGGCAACAGCAGTTATGACGAAAGCGGTAAAAGACCGAATTAATGAAGGGTTTGATGTAGATTCATTAATGAAAGTACAAACGGATAGGAACGGGAAAGTATCTACAATTGATTTAAATACAAAACAAGTAAATGAAATATTAACATCGACTACTGCATACATAGAAAAATATTTACAACAAGTAGAAAAAGGGGATACGAAAGCACTTGGTATTTTTGAAGAGAATGGGGTATCTATGTCAGTTCCTTTTGGGCGCATAACTGATAATGCGCTTCTTGGTAATATAGGACCGGATATTCCGATTAATTTTACGCCAATTGGTCATGTGAATACGGATATTAAACAATTAGTTGAGCCGCAAGGAATTAATAATACAGCGATCAAAATTATTATGGAAGTGGAAGTGACGTTACAAGTTATGATTCCGTTACGCACGAAAGAAATTAAAGTGAAGCAAAACATTCCGATTGCAACGCGCATCGTTCAAGGTGAAGTGCCTACTTATTACGGAAGCGGGGGAGTTGTTGTACCAGATAAAAAGAAAACGGATAATTAGTCAGTAGTGTTCTATTGATTTATATTTATAAAAAATAACCGTAGCAATTTGCTACGGTTATCTTTTTGTATTTGCTCGTTCTTTTCGTTCCCAAAGGCTTAAATGCATGTATGGATCGAAAGCCCATTCTGTATAGCCATTGTCTTTATACATGCCGAAATGTAAGTGAGGCGGGAACTTTCCAGCTGTACCAGGAGGACCGTAGCCGGTACTACCGACAAATCCGATTACTTTTCCTGGTTCGACAATTTGTCCGAGGTGTATTTCTTTAGAGAACCCGCCTAAATGAGCGTAATAGTGGTAATTATTATGAAGGTCACGAATACCAATGCGCCATCCACCAAGGCGATTCCATCCTTTTGTTTCAATAACGCCATAGCAAGTTGATCGTACTGGTACGCCATATCCAGCAAAAATATCGGTTCCTTCATGAATCCTCCTGCCGCCAAAGCTTCTACCAGCACCGAAAGTACTACGATAGCTATGGTCACTGCGAATCGGGAGAGGGAAAGCATTACCTTCTAAATTAATGCGTCCATAATGTTTATAAATTCGGGCGTATTCTGTAATTAATTCAACTGTTTTTGCACGTCTATAATATTCCCAAAGCATAATGTTAATACGGTCTTCCGACGTTCCTTGTTTCTTTAAAATAGTTGCTGCTGTATGCAGAAGATCACGGTCGTTATTTGCATTTGCAAATCCATCTTTGTCACCATCTAAACCCATTCCGCCAAATAGAGAAATTGTATGGGGGAGAGTATCATTACTATTAACAGGTCCAGCCCATATTTCAGGTTTGAAATAAAGGGAAATGATGGCATCTGGTTTTTTCGGAATATTTTTTCTTACGCTCCGTATGTTTCTTTCGTATTGATCCATTGCGGCTAAGTAATACCACGGAATACCGGAAGATTGCTCAGTTTCTTTATATAGTGCCATGCGCTTTTCATATATGCTTTGCTGATTATCTTCACCGTAAGCGATGTTTTGGTGGAGAAGAAAGCAAATCGAAAGCAAAAGAGAAATTTTTCGAAGCATGAAATAGACTCCTTTCACAACATCACTCTTTTTAGTGTGGGATATACGGAGTATTTCATTATAGGGAACGATTGGAAAAAATCTTAGAATCTTCATTTGAGCAAATCGCTTTCATACGTTAGAATAGATATGTTACATTGAAAGAAGCGAACACGGTAAACTATTTCATATTGTGCGGAGTTGATAACCATGACAAAACAAACAGAGTATAAGCGCAAGCCCGAATGGTTGAAAATTAAGTTAAACACGAATGAAAACTATACAGGCTTAAAGAAAATGATGCGTTCTAAGAATCTTCATACAGTTTGTGAAGAGGCGAAATGTCCGAATATTCATGAATGCTGGGCTGTAAGGAAAACAGCAACATTTATGATCTTAGGTGCGGTTTGTACACGTGCTTGTCGTTTTTGTGCGGTTAAAACAGGCTTACCAACTGAGCTTGATTTACAAGAGCCAGAACGCGTAGCAGATTCTGTAGTACAAATGGGCTTAAAGCACGTTGTTATAACAGCGGTTGCACGTGATGATTTAAAGGACGGCGGAGCAGCTGTTTTTGCTGAAACAGTACGCGCTGTACGTCGTGAAAATCCATTCACGTCTATCGAAGTATTACCATCTGATATGGGTGGGGTAGAAGAAAACTTAAAAATGTTAATGGATGCAAAACCAGATATTTTGAACCATAACATTGAAACAGTACGTCGATTATCTAACCGAGTTCGCGCTAGAGCAAAATATGACCGTTCATTAGAGTTTTTACGTCGAGCAAAAGAAATGCAGCCTGATATTCCAACTAAATCGAGCATTATGCTGGGCTTAGGTGAAACGAGAGAAGATTTAATTGAAGCAATGGATGACTTACGTGCAAACAATGTGGATATTTTAACTCTTGGACAATACCTACAACCATCTAAGAAGCATTTACCAGTTATTAAATATTATCCACCAGCAGAATTTGCAGAGCTAAAAGAAATTGCACTTAGCAAAGGATTTAGCCACTGTGAAGCTGGTCCACTTGTACGCTCTTCTTATCATGCGGACGAGCAAGTACGTTCTGCAAAAGAAAAAACAGCAGAAGCGAAATAATGAAAAAAGAGAGCTAATCATTAGCTCTCTTTTTTCTTATACTCTAAAACTTTATTTTGACATGTGGATAAAATCTTTTTTAATTCCTCTGTGGATAATTCAATTGTAAATTCAGGTACACCAGGTGTAATTAAAATTTTATCGTAAGTATAAATTGAACTGTCCACAATAATCGTTACATTTTGTGAATAACCGAAAGGAGCTACACATCCAGGAGTGCAACCAGTCTCTTCTCTTAGCTCATTAGGAGAACAGAGAGATAAGCTCTCTCCTGTTATTTCCTTCATCTCTCCTCGGTTGAGGCGAGTGCCTTCTAACGTAAAGAATACGTAATGCTCCCCGGATTTTGATTTTAAAAATAAGCTTTTACTTGGAGTGCCTTGCAAACCAAGTCTTTCACGAACGATACGATCTGTTTCATAGTCAAGTACTGGTTCGTGTTCAAATTTTTCATAAGAAGCATTTGTTTTATGTAGTAAAGAAAGTACATCTTCATACATATGGAATGATACCCCTCTCTATTGTTAATACAGTCTCTTCTCATGGCGTCAACTGAGTGTTTTGGAAAGGGATACTACTTGGACGATGCTTCCCATAATCGTTTTATGAAACTTTGTTCATCGATTGTAATTTCGTAAACATCAGGATTCGTTAAAGTTCTCCATTCACTAAAGCCGATCGTACGATCAAAGTGCTTTAAAATGAGCGTAAGTAAGTTTCCATGTGTAACGAGTAGTGTTGTAGTATGGTTTAACTTTAAAACGTCTTGGATAAGCGATATAGCACGGTCCGTTGCTTGTTTTGTTGACTCTCCGCCTGAAAAGGCAATATCTATGTTTGTAAAAGTAGATTCTAGTTTTTGCATCCAATCATCCATCGGAACGTTGCTTAATATACGTTCAGCTAATCGTTCATCCTCTTCGATAGATAGGTTAGCTTGAATCGCATAGGGCCGAATGGAATCGATAGCTCGGACAAATGGGCTCGAAATAATATGATCTATTTGTAGCTGATTTTCTAAGAGGAATGCAGCAAGGGTGTTAGCTTGATCTTTTCCGGCAAACGTTAATTCGGCATCACGTTTTTGTCCAGTTGCGGAACAATGTCGTATTACAATAATTTTCTTCATAATTCATCCCCATCTTTCAAGTTGACGCTATATACTTCGACAAATGCGGAAAAAATTCCTTTTTATTGGAAACGGAATAGTGATCTAAGTATGTGGAAAAGTAATGTGGATAATGAAAATTTGAGGTGCAATTATGAAAAAAATGATATGCATTGTATTCAGTATTTGTTTTCTCGCGCAATTGTCCACAACATATGCACAATCAAATCAAAAATTAGACTATCCAAGCAATCAAAATAAGCCATTTGTGAGTGAGGATGTGTTTTACGAACAGTTAGATAAAAAGGTGTATAAAGAATATAAAAATGCAGCATATAGTGTTCGGAAAAAGATTTTATTTAAAGAAGTGCCCGATGAAGAATTTTCTTTCAGACAAAAAACAGCCGTGGGTTGTCGGAGTAGCGTGGTGTTTCAAGATTTTTTTATTCACCCTGATCGCCAAGTTTACCCCGCATTAACGGGCAGCAAGACTCCCACCGCAAAATTCAGTTTTAAAGAAAAGTAGTTAAATGGGAGATCAACTGCCCGTAAAAGCCCGATTGGTTCAACTAATAATCAGTGGATAAACCCCCACTGATTAAAGTTTCACTTTATTTTTTCGCTTCCTTTTCTCAAGATGAAGTAGATGAGTTCCATAAGTACATCGTTATAGATGCGGAAACAAAGAGGGAGCTGCAAGGGGGGAAAAGTTATCATCACTACGAAAATCCATATAAAAAATAACCCACCAACTGGTGGGTTATTTTTTACTCTGGCACACTTACTAATTTCGCTTTCATTTTACGAATAAGAATGAAACCACCAATCGCGAAGAGAAGAGTAATTCCTTCTGCTACAAAGATGTTAATCATTTTTGTTTGGTAAAGTGCCGCGAAAAAGTCTACAAGTGCGTGGAATAATATAGCGTAAACAAGGAAAATGTATTTCTTTTGTTTTACTGCGTATACGACAAGCATTGTGAAGGCAATTTGCAGCACGAGTGCCATAATTCTTTCTAGGCTACCGAGTAAGTATAAATAGGCAGGTTGTTCTATTAACATATCCTTTACAAGATTTAATTGTGGTAGTTTTTCTGCCATTTGAGCGAAGCTACCATTGTTAATAGCATTAGCGAATATAAGTGTCTGCAATGCAGAGAATCCGCCAACTAAAATGGATTCAATCCCGCCATGACCAATTCCATAAGCGAAGCCATCTTTATATTCTAGATATTTTTTTAGTAGGAAGAAGAAGGCAACGAAGCGTCCTAATTCTTCAAAAATACCAGCAGTTAGTCCGCCATAAATTGCAAAGACATACGGATTTTCTAAAAATGGAGCGATTGCTGGATTACCACGCATAAATAGGTGGAACGGTGTTTCGAGAATTTGGGTAAATCCAATAAAGATAAGAACACCAACGCCGACCACTTTCCAATTAATATTATATTTTTTACGGAAATAAACGAGTACAATAATTGGGACCAGAACCGAAACAACAAGTTGAAATATGATGCTGGCAATTACAGTATTTGAAACCATACTTTCACCGCTTTCTAATGTACGTACATATATATTATGCATGAAATGTAGGAGAATGTGGAGAGATGAATCTTTCAAAAACAAAATGAAATTTTTATTGACTCTAACGTTGCGTCATACTTTATCGTATGTATTAAGGGGGAGATACGCATGACAATGAGGGTAAAAGAAGTAGCTAATTTAGTTGGGATTAGTGTGCGCACACTGCATCATTACGATGAAATTGGGTTGTTAACCCCAGATGAGACGACAGAGTCTGGATATCGTCTGTATTCCAATGAAAATTTAGAAACGTTGCAGCAAATTTTGTTTTTTAAAGAGCTAGGCTTCCCTTTGAAGAAGATTAAAGAAATTATCATGAGTCCATCATTTGATCATGAAGAAGCACTACAACTTCATAAGAAAATGCTTCTTGAAAAGCGTGCCAGGTTAGATAAGGTGATAGCGACGATTAATAAAACAATTCAGCATACAAAAGGAGAGATTGATATGACGAATAAAGAGAAATTTGAAGGATTTGATTTTAGTCATAACCCGTACGAAGAAGAAGCACGGGAACGATGGGGAGATGAGGCTGTAGATAAAGCGAATAAAACAGCGAAGGGGATGTCTAAAGAGAAACAGGAGGAGTTTAATAATATTTACAGAAATCTAGCAACACTTCGAAATGGAGCACCTGATTCTAAAGAGGCGCAATCCGCAATCGGGGTATGGTACGATTACTTGCAAAACTTCGGTGAATATTCATTAGAGGCCTTTAAGGGACTCGGTCAAATGTATGTTGCTGATGAGCGTTTTACGAAAAATATTGATAAGTTTGGTGAAGGTTTAGCGCAGTTTATGTGTGATGCGATGGAGGTTTATGCGGATCGTAAGAAATAGTAAAAAGGTGGAGGTTTTCTCCACCTTTTTATTTTTTAATCATATCATTTAAAGTTTGATCCCCCGTATTGTTCAAATGAGGATTATCGCTCATTTCCCGTTTTAACATATCAAGACTTTGTTCATATTCTTTATCGTTTAAGCTACCAGATTGAAGACCTTGAATTTGAGAAATCAACTTTTGGTTTGTTGATACATATGCTTTATAATAGCGAGGAACGATGGACAAAGCAGTTTTATATACTTGATCTGTTACGAGTTTTGGATCCGTTGTGTTTGCACGGTATACAACGAACACTTCGTCGTCGGTAACGAGTGTAGCGGCATTGGTGACGTCAGGAAGTTTGACTGTCATGCTTGTAATCATTTCAGCGACTTTCTCACGGTTAATGGCGCCTACTTGTTTGTTAGATACTTCATGTTTTTGTTTAGATGAATAGCCCACCCTTGTGAGCCGTGTATTTGTATTTTCCGTATGATACATGTCGTTTTTGTTGGAAACAAGAACACGACTTCCTTCTTCACGCTCCATTTCGGCTTTATTAGTTGATTGGCAACCCACAAATAAGGAAAGAGTGAGAAGAGAGAGTATAATTTGTTTTTTCACGATGTAGCACCTCCTTCTCCATAGCATGCACTAATTTTCAATTTTTTGTATTTGAAATTGTTGGTTGTTATGCTTTGTGATACGATAAAAAGAAGAATGCTTAGAGAGGAAGTTCATAATGGAGCAAAAGCAAGAGATTCATACTACGGTGAGCGTTAATAATGTTCAGTACGAAGTGATTAAAAACTTTCGTGACGGTTTTAGTGAAGAAGCACTTAAAGAGCGCTATGCAGAAATTTTAAATAAATATGATTATATCGTTGGAGACTGGGGTTATGAGCAACTTAGATTGCGCGGATTCTTTGATGATAGTAATCAACGTTCGACATATGATACGAAAATTAGTACTTTATCAGAGTATTTATACGAGTACTGTAACTTCGGTTGTGCACACTTTGTATTGCGAAAAGTGAAGAAATGAAAAAATCCTCTTACGATTGTAAGAGGATTTTTTCATAGTAATTATGAGGAGACTGTTTACATTACATCTAAGTCATTCAATAAATCAATCGTACCTTTTCTCACCTTTAACATGAGAGTCCACCTTACAAACAAATTGAAATGTAATCACCTTCAGAAAGAGTTTTGTTTGGTTTCATTTGTTGTCCGTTCAATTGGATATGCCCATTTTTAATTTTATCCACAATGAGTGCACGGCTCCAATCTGAAATATATGTGGATAACACTTTATCAATCCGGTGGGAACCGAAAACTATGTCTAATACGATCGTTATTTCGGCTATACCACTTTCTTTGTATTGTGTAATGGAAATGGTAGTACTTGTTTCCGTTTGTTCTTGCTGAGTCATCTCGACAGTTTCGACGTGATCAGTAAATGATTTATAAATATGAAGTTTTTGATTCCACGTATGATCTTTCGGACATTTATAAATTGCAAATCGGTATATGTTCTTTCCGTTTGCGTTATGCCTGCGAATGTTCGTGTCGGTAAAAAGGGTAGTACGCCTGCAATTTTTACAATATTTTTCGATTGTTGCTAGTTCGTTTTCATATAAACTCCAAGAAAGTTGTACTTTCTGCATTTTCCTTCACCTCTTATATTAGTGGCAAAGGAACGTAATACAGCTATTTGGATGTCTTGTAGTATGAAGACATAAGAAGTAGAAAAAAATAAAAAGAGGTTCCCCCAAGAGGAACCTCCGTAAACATCATACTACAGATGCGTTACGTTCCTTCGTAATGGGAATGGGCAGACTACTCCCTTGAAAAAGCACGGTGCTTTTTTGAGAGTAATGCTATCCAATTGCTGATCCATTACAAAGTAAATGTTGGCATACGCAGATAACGTCCTTTCTATCCAAATAGATTTGTTCATAAGTATAACATATAAGATTGAAAATTCAAAATATAAATTGTAAAAAAACACCAGCTAACATAGCTGGTGCTCCAGATAAATTATATAAGTTCAAATAAAAATGAGCGTAATTCTTCTGCATTTTCTTCAGACATCGAAAATGCATGCTCTAAGTAGCCTTGTTCATTTAAATCGTCAGGACCGATGATAGCAAATTTGTTGCTTTGCATATCAAGGACTATCGTTTTACCGTAATGACGATCGGAGTATAGAAGCGCTAAATCATGACGCTCATTTTCCCCCAAAAAGCTAACGAAACGCGTTTTTGTAGCGACTGTATCGTCGTACAGAAAGAAACGTTCTTCCATACACATGGCTCCTTTATTAAATATCTAAGTTTAAGTGTGGTTTATGATCTAAATGGTGATGCGTTTTAATGAAACGTACTGTTCTTGTTTTGTAACGCATTACGATAGAATATGTTTCAGCTAAATCTCCGCCAAGGAATTTCACGCCGTCTAATAATTCACCAGCAGATACACCTGTTGCTGAGAAGATTGCATCATCACCAGATACTAAGTCATCTAACATAAGAAGTTGACGAGGATCTTCTAATCCCATTTCACGACAACGAGCTTCTTCTTCTTCGTTCATTGGAACTAAGCGAGCTTGCATTTCACCTTCAAGGCATTTTAATGCTGCTGCAGAAATAACGCCTTCTGGAGCTCCGCCAACACCTACGAATAAGTCGATACCTGTTCCAGGTAAAGCTGTTGCGATTGATGCACCAACATCTCCATCACCAAATAATTTTACGCGTGCACCTTTTGCACGAACACGGTCAATAATATCTTGATGACGTTCACGTTCTTGGATGATAACCGTTAGGTCACGAATTTTTTTATTGTTTGCTTCTGCTACAATATCAATTGTTTTTTCAATTGGATCATCTAAGCTAATTTTACCAGCTGCTTTTGGACCAACCGCGATTTTTTCCATGTACATATCCGGAGCATGAAGAAGGTTTCCTTTATCTGCGATTGCGATAACTGCCATTGCATTTGCAAGGCCTTTTGCAACGATGTTTGTACCTTCTAATGGATCAACGGCGATATCTACTTCTGGACCGTTACCTGTTCCTAGTTCTTCACCAATATACAACATCGGTGCTTCATCAAGTTCTCCTTCACCGATTACAACTGTACCTGCCATGTTTACTGAATCGAACATATCACGCATAGCTGTAGTTGCTGCATCATCTGCTTCGTTTTTCTTTCCGCGGCCCATCCACTGTGCGGATGCTAAGGCTGCTGCTTCTGTTACACGGACAATTTCTAGTGCGAGTTCACGTTCCAAGGTTGCATTCCTCCAATTTCAAAAATCATACAAATATAACTATAACAAATAACGAGGAAAAGGTGAATTCGAAAAATTGTCGATTTTTTCAGAAGAAAGCGTTACAATTAAAATGTAAATGCTTTAATTTCCAGGTAGGTGACATTCATGTACTTCGTAGACAGAAAGAAAATAGAACAAATGCTAGTATGTTTAGAACGAGCAACAAATACATTTCAAGAGAAAAAGACATATGAAACAGAGTTTGAATTTTATGCATTAGAGCGCATAGCCCATCTTATTATCGATTGTATATTAGATGTAGGGAATGCGATGATTGATGGATTTATTATGCGCGATCCAGGAAGTTACGAAGATATTATTGATATTTTAATGGACGAGAGAGTTATAAGTGGAGAAGAGGGAGCGCATATTAAAGAAATTATTCTTCTTCGAAAAATGCTTACGCAAGATTATATTCAAATGAATCATGATGAATTATATAAGACGATTCAAAAACATATCGCCGTGGTAGAGAAATACCCAGCGAATATTCACAGTTATTTAGAAAAGGAATTAGGACCTGTATCTGCATTTGTACCAGAATAATTGTGCTTATAAGATCCCCGGGAATTCCTTTGGGGATCTTATATTGTATAGGAGAAAGAAAAGGGAGAAGGGTGAGCTATGGGGGAAGCACGTACTACGAGAGAAGAGATTGTACAATTACTGAAGATAAAAGGAGAGCATACTGTAGCAGAATTAGCCGAAGCTTTAGAAATTACAGAGATGGCGATTCGTCGACATTTAAGTAAACTAGAAAATGATGAGCTAATTTATTCAAAGATGGTAAGGCAGCATGTTGGACGCCCAACATATTTGTATGGATTAAGTCAAAAGGGAGAAGATACATTCCCGAAAGAATATAAGCAGTTTGCTATTGATATGCTAGAAGATTTAGCTCGAATGGGCGATGAAAAAATGCTGCGTCACGTCTTGCAAGCGAGAACGAAACGAATGGAAGAACAGTTGCAAAAGAGGATAAGTAATCAAAGCAATTTAGCGTATAAAGTTCAAGAAGTAGCTGCTATGCAAGAGAGAAACGGTTATATGGTTCAAATAAAGCGAGATGGGGAGCATTCTTTCATATTTGAAAAGCAAAACTGTCCGTTAAAGGAAATTGCAGAGAGATTCCCGCAAGTGTGTGAAGATGAAAAAGATATGTATAAGCGGTTATTTGCAGATGCAAATGTGAAGACGTTAGCAAACATGTGCGTGGGCGATTGTAATTGTTCGTACCAAATAAAAGAGAAAAAATGAACGTTATGGGACGCTTTAGGGTAAAGCGTTTTTTTCTTTTGAAAAAGGGGTTAATATAAGAGTGGTATGATAGATGAGAACGTTAGCATAGAAGGAGAGACAAACAGATGTATAAAGGCTATTTAATTGACTTAGACGGTACAATGTATCGCGGTGAAGAGCAAATTGAAGAAGCAAGTGACTTCGTAAAAGCATTAGGGGAGCGCGGTATTCCATATTTATTCGTTACAAATAACTCAACTCGTAAACCAGAACAAGTTGCAGAAAAACTTGTTCGTTTCGATATTCCAGCGAAAGCGGAGCAAGTATTCACAACGAGTATGGCTACAGCGAACTTTATTTATGAGCGCAAACAAGATGCAACTGTATATATGATTGGTGAAGAGGGCTTACACGCTGCACTTGTGGAAAAAGGCTTTGAACTTGTGGATGAAAATCCTGATTTCGTCATTGTTGGTTTAGATCGCGATATCACATATGAAAAATTAGCAAAAGCGTGCCTTGCTGTGCGTAACGGTGCAACGTTTATTTCAACAAATGGGGATATCGCAATTCCGACTGAGCGCGGATTATTACCAGGTAACGGTTCATTAACATCAGTTGTTGCAGTATCAACAGGTGTGGACCCAATCTTTATTGGTAAACCAGAATCAATCATTATGGAACAAGCGTTAAAAGTGCTTGGCATAGGAAAAGAAGAAGCTTTAATGGTTGGGGATAACTACGATACAGATATTTTAGCGGGGATAAATGCTAGTATGCATACCCTTCTTGTCCACACTGGAGTAACAACTGTGGACAAGTTAACAGAATATGAAGTACAACCGACGCAAGTTGTGCACAACTTGACGGAGTGGATTGAGAAGATGTAATGAAATGCAGGTAACCGGAAGAGGTTGCCTGTTTTTTTATGCACAATTGCATATGTACTATAGGGATTTAAAATGTAAATTTTATATATAATGATGATAAGGGGGAATAAGAGTGTACTGGATGTCATGTATTATGTTTATTTTTACATTATGTGTTTTATTCTTTGTTCTATGGAAGATATATAAAATAAATGAAATGAAAAAAAGCGCGGGAAAGCTTATTGCAGCATATCCTCGGGTGAAACGACGTTGGATTGCCTTACTTGGACCAGCGTACTTTATCGGACAATGTATGTATATATATGCTCAATACGTAAGTGGTGATATTGGTACATTTGAACAGTTTCTCATTCAGTCAGGTAGTTATGCTGTAGCAAGTTGTTTTATGATTTTAATAGCGATCAATCTTATTAAAAGTGTACAAATATATGAAAAAGGTGTAATAGACGGATTGAACTATTATTCATACGAAGAATTAAAAGGCTATAAAACATCAACATGGGAAAATCCAAAAGAAAATATATTTTTATATCGCGGGCGAGAAAAAATGAATGATAATGTGAATTTACTTATTAGACAGGAAGATATGAATGAATTAGAAAGCATTCTTCAAAGATATATTCCGAAATTGATGATGAAATAAAAACTCCGGTTGTTATAACCGGAGTTTTTTTATTAAAACGCACGATTCACTACGTCTTTAACTTCTTCAAGATATTGTTTACGCACACTGTCATCCACAGAAGGAACACTTGTGTAGAATGTATGTTCCAGTGTTTCAATGCCTGTAAATTCAAAAATACCAGCATCAGTTGTTTTTTTCATTGCATCAAACATACCGCCTGCTGTGTATACTTCTTTCGAATTTCCCATCGTAGATAATAACAATCCTTTTTTACTGCTTAATAACTTTTCAATACCATTCTCACCGTAAGCATAAGCGAAGCCGTGGCTAAATACACGGTCAACGTATCCTTTTAAAATAGCAGGAAGACCCGCCCACCAAACTGGGTAAATGAATGTAATACTATCAGCCCAAGAGATATGCTTTTGTTCTTCTTTAATATCTTCTGGTGTGTTTCCTTGGGAAAATGAGATGAAATCGGAAGCACCTAATACTGGATTGAAGTTTAATTCGTATAAATCACGAACGCGTACTTCATGACCTTTTCCTTCTAATTCACTTTTTACAGTTTCTAAAATTGCATGGTTGAAGCTTTCTGTATTCGGGTGTGCATAAACGATCACATGTTTCATTGTTCTTCCTCCTAATTGTGGATATGTGAATAGTTTTTATATATTCGTGTAATTATTATGGTTACTTCCGTTGCGAGAGTCAACTTTTCTGACGTGAGAAATAAAGTGAAATTTTAATAGGTGGGGGGTGTCCATCCCGCACTGATTATTTGCTCACACTAATCGGGCACTTACTGCCGGTTAATATAAATGTTAGTATGTGACAAAAAAATACAAAATAGTAGGTATTTTGCATTTTCGAATAGAATATATAGATTGGTAAATAGAGAGAAAAGGGGATATCGGGATGAATATTATTGAAATTGAAGGGTTAGAAAAATCGTTTGATATTGGGGATAGTAAAGTAAAGATCTTAAAAGATATTAATGTTCAAATTCAAAAAGGTGACTTTGTTTGTATTATGGGGGCAAGTGGATCGGGTAAAACGACTTTACTTCAGCTGTTAGGTGGATTAGATATTCCATCGGTAGGTAGTATTCGAGTTGATGGTACGGAGATTTCAACATTAAAAGAAAAAGAGCTCGCTTTATTTAGAAGGCATAAAATCGGTTTTATTTTTCAGCAGTTTAATTTAATTCCAGTGTTTAATGCGGAGGAAAATGTAGGGTTGCCTTTACTATTAGATAATGTTTCGCAAAAGAAGGCAACGGTGACAGCAAATCGTTTATTAGAGCTCGTTGGATTGAAAGGAAAAGAAAAGCATTTACCAGCACAGTTATCAGGTGGGCAACAGCAAAGGGTTGCGATAGCAAGAGCTTTTGCAAATGAGCCGGCTATTATATTAGCAGATGAGCCAACAGGGGCGTTAGATTCAGAAAACAGCAAAAATATTATCGCGGCACTTCGCAATGCATGTGATGAATTAGGGCAAACAGCTGTCATTGTAACGCACGATCCGTTCGTAGCGGCCCATGCTGATAAAGTCGTTTTCTTATTAGATGGTGAGGTGATTCATGAGCATACTGAAAGTAAAGGGTGGAAATTTCGAAATATCCCGCAACAAGTTACTCAAATTCAAGAGATTATGAATCGTCACTTTAAAGTAGGAGGTAAAGGTGATGCGATGGGTAATTAAGTATGCGGTAAAATCGATGAAACAAAATTGGTTGCGAAATATGTTGATTGCCCTCGGTGCAGCTTTAGGTGTTATGTTAGCGACGATGTTATTACTAGGTAATCAATCAGTAGAGCAAAGTGTGAAGGAACAAGTAGTAAGTCGGTATGGAGATTATAATTTACAATTTGGCTATATAAAAAATGACATGTATTTAAATAATGAAAGTTTAAAAGGAATAGATGGCTTAGAAAATGCTGAAAAAATATCAAAAGCACTTATACCGTATCCTTTTCCACATTATAAAGAACTATCGGGAAAGCCATCTTATTGGGGTGTTGAGCAAGATTCTCCAGAAATGCATTCTTATAAAATATTAGAAGGACGATATCCGAAAGAAGGTGCTGAAGTAGCACTGACAAAAGGGTATACAGATCGTGAAAATATACGGGTAGGAGATACGATTAAACTGCCATTCCCGCAGCATGGTGAAAAGGCTGTGAAAGTTGTCGGTATTTTAAATCCACCGTTAATGGCGTCAATGGGGCATAGTGCTTATTTTCCAATCCATTGGCTTCAAAAAGAATTAAATTTACCAAATCAATTCAATCTTGTTCAAGTGAAAGTACAAGATGTAAATGTGAAAAAAGCAATTGCTTTTGATGTACATAAAAAGATTGAAAATATAAAGGTGGACCAACGTACTTATGTAGATAAGGCATTTGAACGACTAAATGTAATGAAGCCATTAATTTTTAGTTTAGGTGGTATTGCCTTATTTGTTGTAGCCCTTTTAATAATGGGAAGTTTCTTCTTATCTGTCAGAAGTCGATTTAAGCAATGGGCATTATTACGTGCACTTGGTAGTAATCCAAATCAAATTATATTAGTCGTTTTATTAGAGGCTTTATGTATTGGGGCAATCGGATCACTAGCAGGAGTTATTCTTGGAGCAGGTACGCAAACAATCGCCGCATCATTTATTAATAAATGGGTGAATATTGAGGGGGCAGTGAAAGAATCATTCTCGATTTCAGGCGAGATTTTACTCATTACGTTTTTACTAGGGATTGTTATGTCTATCATAGGGGCTATTATACCAGCCTTTATGGTTAGAAAGATTCCACCAGTTCAAGCGCTTAGGCCAGGTCTTCCTAGTAATGAGAAAAAAGAAAAAAGGTGGAGTGCTTTTAGTGGTAGCATTTTAATCATTGGTACTGTTATTGGACTAGCGGGTAACGTATTAGAGCGATATATCGGTTTTAATCCAAGTGCGATAGGTGCGCTGTTATTTGCGGTCGGTTTGTTATTTGCGATTCCGTTATTTATTCGGATGATAGCACCAGTGATTGCAAAACCACTTCAAATGATATTACGAATTGAAACGACGATTAGTAGCCGAAATGTAATTCGTTATCGAAATAAGGCAGCTGTATCGGTTGCTATACTAGCATTTGGTTTTATGTTAGCACTTGTTGGAACGATGTATATAAACTCTATTTACGAAGGCATGAAAGATGGGTTACAAAAACATTTACCAGCTGATTTAGTAATAAGAATTCCAATAGAGTCGCAAAGTACTGAAGTATTACCATTTAGTTGGATGGAGAAGGTTAAAAAAATTGATGGTGTAGAAGAGAGCGTAGCAAATGTTACTGACTTTACAGCGAAGCTTATAAATTATGATTTTAAAAAAGCGGATCAAGAGTGGTATGAAAATGTGAGGAAAGATGATTTTGAATATGATGTGATAGAAGTTGTGGGGAATGATATTGTTGCTTATCAAAAAGTAACAAAAGCGAAAGTGATTACAGGACAAGATTTAAATAAGCCATTACAAGATGGTGAGGGAGTCGTTACGAAGAGAACTGCTAAAACATTAGGGATTCAGTTGCATGATACGATTGAAGTACAAGGAAAAGGGAAAGAAAAACAAACGATTAAAGTCGTTTCGATTATTGAGCAAGGATTAAGGGGAAGAGGATTAGACATTTTCGTAAATGAACAATGGGTTCGTGATAAGTTTCACGTGCAAGGATATGAAGCAATTCAAGTTATGACAAATTCTAATCAATCATTTGAAGAGATTAAGAAGCAAGTAAAACAAATTACAAATAATAAAGAGAACGTAGAAGTTATTAATAGCCATGATTTATTAAAAGAACAGGAGCAGTTATTATCGCAAATGATGATGTTAATTCGCTTGTTAGTTGTAATTGTTTTCATTATTTCTGGTATAGGGTTAATGAATGCGATTGTCTCAAGTTTACATGAAAGACGTGCTGAAATTAGTATGATTCGTGCGGTAGGAGCTATTCCGAAGCAAATGAGACGGATTGTTTTATTAGAGGGCACTTTACTTGGAGCGATAGCTGGTTGTATTGGGGTTTTAGGTGGAATTGTATTTAGTTATATTGTGTTATCAAGCTTAGAGTTAACGGTTATTATCATTCCGTATAATCAAGTTTTAATATTGGCACTAGCTAGCATTATACTCGGAGCAGGAGCAGCAATGATTGCTTCATTACAATTAAGAAAGTTTAAATTGAGTGATACTTTAAAGGAGTTATCAGCATAAAAGATTATTATATCCCGCTCATACAAAGTACAAAGAAGACGAATAAAATGATAACAATACCGATACCAAAGTTAAATACAAGAGTACTATCCATATATGTAACCTCCTTGTTTGAAAGTAAAAAGCACTCTGGCTGGAGTGCTTTTTATTATCCGAATATGTCGCAACGAACGCCGCAACATATAGAAAGGGAATAATGCGTTTAAAGAGTTATATTAATTTATGCATTAATTTTGTAAATGAGCAGGTCCTGCTCAGGTATAGAAAAAAGACACTCTTTCGAGTGTCTTTCATGATGACAAAACGTGCCAATTGCTTGAGTTTGATAAGACGTTAATTTTCCGGTTAACAGTCTTTCTTAATCAAGAAGTGTAACAACAGCGATTCAAATAAATTTTAGCATTTTTTAAAGGGGTGTGCGTATGTAACTATGCATATTACGATTAGAGGAGAATCAAGTTTGGAAAATGAATGAGTAAATACATATAGATTAGTAGAGTATTTGATAAGGGGCGAGATGAATGGATATACATAAGTTAACAGAAGAAGAAGCGAAAGAAATAAATACGTGGAAGTATGAAAATCCCTATACGTTATATAGCTTTTCGGGAGATGCTGAAGTAATAGAAGAGTTGCTAGATGGAACGTATTACGGTTGTTGCGGAGAGAATGGAGAATTCATCGGCTATTTTTGTTTTGGAGAAAATGCACAAGTGCCAGGGGGAAGAGATGCTAATTTATATAGGGGAGAAGATGTAGTAGATATTGGGCTTGGAATGAAGCCAGAGTTAACAGGGAAAGGGATGGGAGAAATATTTTTTCAAGCGGGAATAGCATTTGCTACTGAGGAATTGAATTCGAAAATGTTTCGACTGAGTGTAGCGACATTCAATAAGAGAGCGATTAGGCTATATAAAAACATTGGATTTCAAGTAGGACCTCTTTTTTTGAGCCGTGGAAGAGAGTTCATGCTTATGGAATATGAAAGGCCGTCAGTATGAAACTGACGGCCTAGACCCCTTATTCCGAATGCTCAGCACGGTGCGCTAAACGACTTGAAGCAGCGGCAGCGATTCCGCCAACGATATCATCAAGGAATGTATGCACCTTTCCAGTTGATTTATCATTTAAGTATTCTAAAATACCTGGTTTTAATTTATCGATATATCCAAAGTTCGTGAAGCCAATTGACCCGTACACGTTAACGATTGAAAGTGCGATGACTTCATCAATTCCATATAGTCCTTCATCGCGTTTTACGATATCTTGTAACGGCTGACTTAACATTCCTTTTTCAGCAAGGACATCAAGTTCAATGCCTGTAATAAGAGCGTTTTGTACTTCTCGTTTTGATAGTACACGCTCAACGTTATAGCGACATTCTGACATCTCTAAATTTGCATGGTATTTCTTTTGAAGAAAATGAACAAGATCAGCAATATCGTCAATTGTTACACCGCGCTCTTGTAATAGTTGTAATGCTCTTTCTTGTAGTTGATTTGAGTCTTTCATGTTTATCACCTTTTTTTCTTTTTAGTATTTGTATACGTTTCGTTGCTTTATCATGTGCATAGGAATGAAAGGCGAGCACAAGCTCATATATATAAAGAAAAACCATAGGTGGCGACTGCGATGATTCAGCATATTTATGAGCATTATCACATGCATGTTAAAGAATTAATCCCCCTTGGCCCCTATAAAAGCTTTTGGATTCGCAACAAAATTTATGTACTTGTTCCAATTGGAGAAATGGAGGAAGAAGTACTTGTAGAGATGAAAAAGCTCAGTGATTATATGAACCAGCAAGGGGATATAACTGTTTCGACTTTCGTTCCGACTATACACGGCTACTATGTAAGTGAGATAGAAGAAAAAAATTACTGCTTATTAAAAGGTATGCGTATGTTAGAGCGACATGCTACATCATTAGGAAGTGAGCTTTCTATATTCCATAAACGTGGCGCATTCTTTCCAGAAGAAGTTGAGCAATTAAGCCGCATTGGTGAATGGAAAGCATTATGGGAAAAAAGGCTCGACCAATTAGAAAGGTTTTGGCAATCGCAAGTGATGAACCATCCTTCAGACGTATTCGATCAATTGTTTATTGAATCCTTCCCGTATTACTTAGGAGTTGCAGAAAATGCAATTCAATATGTTGTCGATACAGAAATGGACGATACACCACAAATAACTGACGCAGCAACAATTTGCCAAGAACGATTTACACCTTTATTATGGCAGCAAACGAAGCGTTTAAAACTTCCTTTTGATTGGGTATATGATCACCCAAGTAGAGATATAGCAGAATGTATTCGCTATATGATGATAGAAAAAAAGAAAGATTGGGAGCAAACGGTAGTTCAATTCATTACAGATTATGAACGTAATTATTCGCTCTCTTCATTTGGTTGGCGCTTATTATTCGCAAGGCTTCTGTTCCCGCTTCACTACTTTGAAACGATTGAACGATATTATCAAACAGGAAACGAAGAACAAAAAGGCATATATAGAGCCCGTTTAGAAATCATTTTACATGATGTGAAGCGCACTGAGCAATTTATGAATCATTTTTACGAGTCATTTCGTTTACCTGTTGATAAGTTAGGCATTAGGAAATTAGATTGGCTGTCTTAAAATGAAAAAAGAGACCGGGTGAGGTCTCTTTTTTATATATCACAATTGTATGTAATACATTATGCCCCTACCTGTTGATCTGCACATATATTTAAAATGAATTGATGTCTTTCGATTTTTTCATTTACTTTACTCAATAATTCTTGCTGGATTTCTTTAAATAAAAATTGATAACTTGCATTCCATGTTGGTATAACGGATGAAAGGTCTAATAAATACTCTTTTTTCTTTTCTAGTTCTTGAATTGTTAAGAAAGTGTTCCCCATTCTTGGCATGTGTCGTCCCCCTATGTTTTTTTCTGTATATGTGTGAACGATTCTATAGTATTAATTATCGCATTTTTTGAGAAGGATTTCCAATTTTGTTTTATGATGTTAAAGGGGAAGTGTTATTTGAATAAAAAAAGAGACCCATTTGGGTCTCTTTCTAGGAAGCGATTCTGAACGAGCCGCTTCTGCTTTTAGATTAAAATACTTGTTCTACTTCAATAACGCCTGGTACTTCTTCAAGTAGTGCGCGTTCGATACCAGCTTTTAGTGTGATTGTAGAACTTGGGCAGCTTCCGCAAGCACCCATAAGGCGTAATTTTACGATACCTTCTTCAATGTCTACTAATTCAACGTCTCCGCCATCGCGAAGTAAGAATGGACGTAATTTATCTAATACTTCTAATACTTGTTCTTGCATATGTGGGTTTTCCATTTTTATCGACTCCTTTCATCAGTTTTATTATAATCAAGATAGAGGGGAAAATCTATTTTTTCTGTTCTTGTTTTATTGTCGAAATTTTTTATCATGTTTACAACGTGTTTTTTCAGTATAGGGGTATAGAATAAATTTGTAAAATGATGTGCTTATGTACTAAGACATCTGAATATACTGTTGAAACAAGAAGTGGGGGAGAAGAAATGGTTAATGTGCAAGTGTATGGGACGAAAGTAATTTGTGCGAGCTGCGTTGGAATGCCATCTTCAACAGAAACGTTTGAGTGGTTACAAGCGGCGATTGGTCGTAAATATGAAGGACAAGAAAATAAATTTAATTTCGAGTATATTGATTTTCAAGAAGAACAAGAAGATGAAGATAAAAAAGCATTCGCAGAGCGCGTAGTGGAAGAAGATCTATTTTATCCGGTCGTTCTTGTAAATGGAGAAATTGTTGGAGAAGGAAATCCTCGTTTGAAGGATGTTTACGAAGAAATCGAGAAATATTTATAAAGCAGGAAGCCTTTGCGAATTTGCGAAGGCTTTTTTTATTGGAGGGATAGATGTGGAGAATGGAATAAAACATGCTTTACCAGAAGAAGTAAAGCAATTAATGGAGCAGTACATAGTAGAATTAAAAGAAATTTTTTCGGATGAAAAAATAGTCGGGGTATATATTTACGGATCAATCGCGCTAGGAGCATTTCATATAGAAACGAGCGATGTTGACTTTGTTACGGTAATAAGTGATTCCGTGAATGAAGCTGAAAAACAACAAATTATAGAACTGCATAAAAAAAATAGTAAAAGTACGTTAGGTAAAAGAATGGATGGTATGTATATTCCGCTTGCTGATTTAGGGAAATACAATGATGAAATGAATGAGTACGTGTATTGTGCAGATGGTAAGGCTGATATTGGTCATTGGGATATTAACGCGGTCACATGGTGGACATTGAAAAATCAAGGTATTACAGTTAGCGGGAAAGAAGTAGAAGACCTTTCCTTTCAAATAAAGTGGGACGATGTAGTAAATACGATGAAATACAACGTAGAACATTACTGGCTTGAAAAAGCGAAGCGTCCTTATTTATTTTTCATAGAAGAATGGGTAGAATCAGCTGTCGTTACGATGGGACGTATTTTATATACGTTAGATCATGAAACAATCGTTTCAAAAGATAGAGGATTACAATACTTATTAGAACGTTCAGCGAAAGAATGGGAGCCTTTATTAAAAGAGGTAGAGCGAATGCGAAATAATCCAAAGGGAAAGCGCAAGCTCTCTATTTGGAGGAGGGCTGATATGACGAAGAGGTATTTGCTGTGTTTGATTGAAGAGTGTAGGGGGAAGTGGTAGGTGAATAGTAAAAGCATCCTTCATATAAAGGATGCTTTTACTATTTTTACATAATGAAAAAGTACTTTGCAAGGAATGAGAAGTCGAAAGATAATCTAAAATATGGATAGTTTCATGTGAAACATTATGCAATAGACTGTTCTTTTTGATGTTTATCCCGCATTAACGGGCAGTAAGACTCTCACTTCAAAATTCGGCTGGAGCAAAGAAGTTAGATGGGAGATCAACTGCCCGTAAAAGCCCGATTGGTGAAGGCTAATAATCAGTGGTGGATGAACAAAACCCCCACTGATTAAAGTTTCACTTTATAATGAAATCTTGCACTATTGCGCACTCCTTTAGAGATAGGTTTACTCTTCATCTTCATCATAATTGTATGTAGTTAAATTTTGTAAGAAGCTTTCAAAATTAGGTGCTAATTCAATAATTTCCTCAAACTCATTATCGATAAATATAACTGGAGGATTTTCAGCTACGTTTCGATAGTCTAGTGCAATCCACGTATGTCCGTCACCAGATAAAAGCACGATATTCTCAGGCATGTCCCATTCCTGAATTAAATAATGGCTCTCTAAAATACTAGACTCATTTTCATCAAAAGAAATGCCATATAATCCAGAAACATTAACGTGATCGTCTGCCCAAGAATTTGGCTCTGAAGTAGGATGAGCATCTAATCGAAGAGTTCCTCCGTTTTGTTCTTTTAGAAGATTTATGTACGATTCTGGGAGCTTTACGTTTAGTACTTCTTCTGCTTTTTTTATTAGTTCGTCGTTAATAGGTGCTAATTTTAAATAGTCATCTTCTGCCCAAAGTGTAGTCTTCATATTTGGTCACCTCAAATAATAGTTTTAAGAATCTTATTTCATATATTATAGTTAGTTTAAATGACGAGCAATAGAAAGGGGGAATAAATATGGATGTATTTGAATACCTTGATCATGTAAATTCTAAGGAAGACTTGTTGAAGTTTCTTGTATATCTTCAAAAGGATTTCAAAGTGAATCAAGATGAATGGGAGAATATAGAGGTAGAGACTTATTTAGAGGCATTACATGGTTGGTTAGGTGCTTATGAAGGTGTTTATATAAATCAAGGGGAGAAGCTTTCAGAAAATATTCCATGGAAGTTTATTGCCCAGATGTTGCTTGCAGCAGCTTATTATGAATAAAATTAAATTTTAAAAAGATCTAATGGAGAAGATATTATGATTAACCACAATAAAATTAAACAACTTTTAGCACATGTAGATCGCGCTGAGGATAATGAAATTGAGTTAGAGTGTGAATTTGAACCTATGACAATCGAATTATTTAATAGTGAAGAAATAGAAGAAGGACAACTTGGTTATAGCTTTGATGAGGGAGGGCAAAACTTAGTCGGAAATGAAGAGGGAGATTGGAAAGACGGGTGGATTGTAATTGGGATAGATTCTTATCTCGGAGACCCGATCTTTGTAGATAGTAATGATGAGAATTGTCCGGTTTATACAGCTATGCATGGTGAGGGAGATTGGGAGCCAGAATGTATAGCTAAACGTATAGAAGATGTTATTGAGAAAGTGAAGGGTAATGTGGGATAGTTGTGTAAGTGGAAATATGTTTGAAATAGTAGAGAGCTAATTTGTGAAGTCTCTTAAGTCGAGATTTTAGGCTAGGTCATATTACAATAGTAGTTTAATAGGAGAAGGGTGTTTCAAAATGATTTTGATACATCCTTTTTTGCGAATATACAAGATGTTTAACGTAGTGTATTAAATATCTTATATATGAGTATTCTAATATATTTAATAGTAAAATGGAATATAGAATGGATAATTGTCGGAATGTATTCGATTTTTGTTCATTTTTATGAAATATAACTATTTTTTGTTAGATTCCTTCTTTTTATAGATATACAATAAAGTTATATAGAAATAAGAGAAGGATGATGTACGTGAAGGACACTGTTTTACAGGAAGCGATAGCTCCTAAAGAGTTACATAAAGTTGTGAGAAATAATACTGCATATTACGACTTTAAGTGGGGGAAAGCAAAAGATCCCGAGAAGGGAAATAGTTGGAACTGGATAGCCTTTTTCTTCCCATTATTGTGGTTAGCTTATCGCAAGATGTATAAATTATTTATTATTATTGCATTAGTAGGAGTTCCTACTTTAATTACCTCTGTTTTTATAGATATCCCGATGTGGATCGATTTTATTGTTTATTTCGGAACTATGCTATTTACTGGATGGCAAGGGAATCGTTTATATTACAAGCATACAGTTCGTGTTTTACATAAGGCAAAAGAGTTATCTGATGCACAACACAATTATTACTTCCAAACAAAGGGTGGCACTCATGTTGGGATTATGCTTGGATTAAATGCGTTATTATTTGTAGTATTTGGTGCAGCTGGTTATGGGTTATCGTATTTATCGACGGAACCAAATATAAAAGATGTAGTTCGTTTAAGTGATGAAGGGATTACATTGGAAGTTTTTACTGATGATCCAAAATGGACGTATGTAAAAAAAGAAGGACGTTTTGATATAGTAGAATTTACTGGTTATGATTATGAGGAAAAAAAGGATGTAAAGGTTAAGTTCGCTGTGTATTTAGATAAACAGAGATTTGAATGGAAAGAAATTTATTTAAACGATAAAAAGTTAAATGAAGAAGAAGCAGAAGAGTATCAATTTTATATTGAAGAAAATGCCTGGTATTAATATAAATAGATAATGATGTATCGCAAAAAGAAGAGTCTAATGAAGATTCTTCTTTTTATTTATGAGAAAGGATATGTAACAAGAAGAGAAAAACATTAGTAAACAAACGCCATACTAATTGAAATTTTGTAAAATACAATAAAAAATGAGAATTTGAGGTAGGCTTGTCAATAACGTGAGACTATGGCAGTATAAAGAAATGCTATACAAATTTTATTTATCGACATGTAAAAATCCGATTTGATTTTTACGTATAAATAATGAACGGAGGAAATGAATTTATGGCTACTTTACCAAATTGTCCAAAATGTAATTCAGAATATACGTATGAGGATGGCGCTCTTTTCGTATGTCCAGAATGTGCCCATGAGTGGGGTCAAGAAGCGGAAGCTGAAAGTAATGATGGTGCAAAAGTTGTAAAAGATGCGAATGGAAACGTTCTTCAAGATGGCGATGCTGTTACTGTAATTAAAGATTTAAAAGTAAAAGGAACTTCTTCAGTTGTAAAGATTGGTACGAAAGTAAAGAGTATCCGTCTAGTTGAGGGAGATCACGATATTGATTGCAAAATCGACGGTTTCGGAGCTATGAAGTTAAAATCACAGTTCGTTAAGAAAGCGTAAGATTAGCAAAGAAAAAAGACGCTCTGTAAGTAACTTGCAGAGCGTCTTTTTTATGATTGTACTTCAACTTCTTTCAACTGGCACCGCTTATTAAAGAACGTTTTATACCCAAGCTGTAAGAAGATAATAACAGAGAAAGCTGTACTTCCAGAAATGCCAAGTATAATCGCAATTTGATATTGGATAGCTGTAAATGGTGATACACCGGATAAAATTTGTCCTGTCATCATGCCGGGAAGACTTATAATTCCCATTCCGACCATGGAATTAATTGTTGGTAAAATAGCAGAATCGAAAGCGTCCCGTATGAGCGGAGCAGCTGCTTGTTTTGGAGTTGCGCCAAGCATAAGTGCACCTTCAATATGGTCTCTTTGTGATTTCATACTGTTTAAAAAGGTGTTTGCCCCGAGGCAAATACCTGTCATAGCATTACCGATTAGCATGCCGGCAATAGGAACGATATACTGCGGAGCATACCAAGGATCGTGTCCGATAATGACAAAGATAAATAGTAGAAGAGGGCCAATTGATCCAGCAATCATGGAGAGGGCAGCTACTCGTTTTAATTCTTTTGACATTGGAATATTAACTCGTTTATAAATATTGAAAATCGCAAAGGTAGTAATAGAAGTAATGAGAGCTATTGTATAAAACGGATTACTATTTTCAAATATGTATGTAAGAACATATGCGACTAGTACGAGCTGAATTGTCATACGTAATGTAGCAATTGTAATTTGTTTCTCACGCGGTATTCCTTTTAATTTCACAAGCCCGATTAAAATAAGGATGAAAATATATGCAGCTGCAAGTTGCCAAATTTGTAGTTCAATAACGCCCTTCAATTGATAGCACTTCCTTTCTAGTTGCACCGTTTGTTTTACTAATTTCAATAATATCGTCTGCGATTTCTTCTGGAAGTTGTTGCGAGTGCGTGATGAAGATAACTGTTTTTTTCTTTTCTCTTGCTAGCATAGTAAATTGTTTCATAACGCGGCGTTCTGTGTCACCATCTAGCGCCGAAGTTGGTTCATCTAATAAATAGACGGGCGGATCCATTAGTATAATACGAGCGAAAGCAAGTCTTTGTTTTTCGCCACCTGATAAAGAAGAGGCGTTATCTTCTAATTTTTTATCTAGGCTAACAGTCGTTAATGCGCCTTGCAGGGCGTCGTCATTTGGAAATGGCTTTTCAGAAAATCGAAGCCCCATTAATAAATTATCTTTAATTGTTCCATCAAAAATAGGCGGAGTTTGTCCGAGCATGACAACTTCACGGCGTAATTGAATGGGAGGATAATCTAAAATAGATTTTCCGTTATATTCAATTGTGCCAGATGTTGGTGATTGTAAATCGTTTAACATGCGAAGTAATGTGCTTTTACCACTACCACTTTCACCGATAATACAAGTTGTTTTTTCTTTTTGAATCTGTAAATAAGGAATGTGTAGAATATCTTTATATGTGATGTCTTTTAATATAAACATAAATTGCTCCTTTCTGATTCTAGTTATATCGTATCAAAAAGAGAGAAAAATAGAAAAATAAAGTCTCTTTAGAAGGAACATCTTTTTTCTTTGTTTTAAAACTTTGCGCGTGGCAGGAAAAGGCACTGACGGATCCTATACATAGCCAGTCCCTTTCGACCATTTAAAAAAATGCTTTTTTGTCGGTTTTTCATAGAATGACTGAGTAGTTACAAAAAATGAATAGAAAAAGGCTGTCTACTATGTAGGCAGCCTTTAAAGTATTAACCGTTATGATATTTGTACATCCAAAGAAGACCGGATTTTAATAATCTCGGTACACGTCCCATTAATGGTTGGTTTGCTAGTAAACCAAATCCATGTTTTTTGCCGAGAGAACCGAGAACACCTTTTAATTTAATAACAGGCAGTTCATCAGGAAGGGGTTCATTATTCCAACGTTTTAATAATATTTGGACAATTTGTTCTCCTTGACCTTCAGCAAGTTGAGCAGATGGTGCGTGTGGAAGTGCGGCACAATCTCCTACGACATAAACGTGCTCGTTATTTGGAATATTGTGATATTTCGTTAAAACAACCCGTCCGCTACCATCTTGTTCTACTGGAAGGTTTCGAACAACTTCATTTGCTTGAATACCAGCTGTCCAGACGATTGCATCACATTCAAGTGGTTCATCATGGTTGTATACAATGTTTGGTTCCACTTTTGTAATGTTAGAGTTTCGTATAATGGTAACTTTATGTTTTACAAACCATTCTTCTACGTATCTACTTAATTTCTCTGGATATGGGAATAAAATTCTATCTTTTCGATCAAATAAATAGATTTTTAAATCCGAACGGCTTTCGCGAAGTTCACTTGCCACTTCAACGCCGCTTAAACCAGCCCCAACGACAGCTACTGTTGCATTTGGTTCTAAGCTATTTAATTGTTCATATGTCTTACGTGTTTGTTCAATTGATTGTAGGCTATGTGTATATTCCTTTGCCCCAGGAACGTTATGATATTTATCTTCACAGCCAAGCCCGATAATTAAATCATCATATTGAATCGTTTCACCGCCATCGAGATGAACGGCTTTCGTTTCGAGGTCAATATTTGTTACTGTTCCGTATTGAATATTGAGACGTGGGTGCTCAGGAAACGGTATGCGAATATGCGTTTCTGAAATTGTACCCGCAACTAATGCATAATATTCAGTTTTAAAGCAATGATATGGTACTTTGTCGATTAATGTCACTTGTACATCATCTGGAAGTTGGTTGCTTGGAAGTAGCCGCTGCAGAATTCTCATTCCACCGTAGCCACCACCTAGTAGTACGAGGTGTTTCATGATGGATTACCCCTTTTCTGTTGAAATATCCCCTAATCATACAATTTTATATTAATAAAATATTTTGACTTTACACAATCAAATTATATCGAATTTGTGAACAAATAACAATGCATGAATGAATACTCTGTTGTACAATAAGAAGAAAAGTAAAGTAAGTGGTTTTCATTTTCTAGTTACTATTTACTATTTCATTATGAGTAGTATGTTATATAAAGAAGACCATCTATTATGAAGTGAAATAGTGAAGTAACTAAATAGTTTAGAATATATAACGAAAACAACAAGAAACAGCTTAGTTTTCTTCTTATAAATAAAGTGGAATGGTAACAAGTAGAGAGGGTTACTTATCCGTTTCGCAAATTAGGTATGCACATACCATATAAAGTAAATGGTAATTTGTTTAGAGATACAGGGGGGAGAGAGTTTTGATTAAACCATTAATCGAATTTTGTGTAGGTAACCTTGCAAGCGGTTCGCAAGCAGCTTTAGAAAAATTAGAAAAAGATCCTAATTTAGACGTAATGGAATATGGTTGTTTAGGATATTGTGGCATCTGTTTTGAAGGTCCATTTGCACTTGTAAATGGTGAAGTGGTACAAGGTGCAACAGTAGAAGAACTTGTAAATAATGTATATGATTATATGGATGAAAATCCAATGTTTTAAAGCGTTGCAAACAGGCAACGTTTTTCTTTTTTCATTTATCCCGCTATTTGCGGGCAGTAAGACTCCCACCTCAAAATTCAGCTGAAGCAAAGAAGTTAGGTTGAAGCCCTGTTGCCCGTCCCCCACTGATTAAAGTTTCACTTTATTAGGAGTGTTTATTTCGAAAAAAAAAAAGCCCTTTTAGAAGGGCTTTTTTCTTACACGATTTGTGTAAGAACGGCCTATTGCCAAAACACTGTCAAATATGAGAAACGGGGGACATTCATATTGTGTTCTAAAAGCATGCATTTTATACTTGAAATAATAAATTATTTTTGGAGTGAATAAAAATGAGCCAATTTTCTTTTACAAAAATGCATGGTCTTGGAAATAGTTATATATATGTAAATATGTTTGAGGAACAAATTAGAGAAGAAGATTTAGCAATTGTAGCGGAAAAGGTTTCAAATATTAATACTGGTATTGGTGCAGATGGAATGATTTTAATTTGTCCTTCTGACGTGGCACCAGTAAAAATGCGCATGTTTAATAACGATGGCTCAGAAGGAAAGAGCTGTGGAAATGGTTTACGCTGCGTAGCGAAATATGCGTATGAGCATAAACTAGTAGAAGGTAAAGTTTTCACAATTGAAACGTTAGCGGGTATTGTTACGGCAGAAGTAACGGTAGAAGATGACAAAGTTACATTAGCGAAAATCGACATGGGAGCACCTCGTTTAACACGTGAAGAGATACCGATGCTTGGTGAAGGAGAGACACCATTTATTCGTGAGAACTTCTTATACAATAATCACCGTTATGCATTTACAGCTGTTTCAATGGGGAATCCACATGCGGTTATTTTTGTTGATGATGTAGAAAAAGCGCCTCTTACAACGTTAGGACCGGTTCTTGAGACGCATGAAATGTTCCCAGAGCGAGTGAATGTTGAATTCATCGAGATTTTGAATGATGAAGAGATGAATTTCCGCGTTTGGGAACGAGGATCTGGTGTAACACAAGCTTGCGGGACAGGAGCATGCGCAGCTGTCGTTGCGGCAATTTTAAATGGGAAAATGGAACACGGTAAAGAAATTACGGTTCACTTAGCAGGCGGCGACTTAATGATCGCATGGACAGAAGAAGGAAATGTATTAATGAAAGGACCTGCGGAAATAATTTGCCGCGGAGTGTATGAGTACAAGATAGAAGCGTAAAGATGTATAATAGAATGAGAACAGAAAGGATGGTGTATTTCATGATTGAAGTAACAGAACAAGCAGCTTTTCAAATTAAAGATATGTTAAAAGATGCTGAAGATGGAGAGAAGTACGTGCGCCTTGCTGTACATGGCGGCGGATGTAGTGGTCTTTCTTACGGCTTAGGATTTGAAGTAGAACCAAAAGAAGACGACACAGTTCTTGAGTTTTTCGGTGTTGAATTTGTTATCGATAAAGAAAGTGCTCCGATTGTAAAGGGAGTGAAAGTTGACTATAAGCAATCTATGCTTGGCGGCGGATTCACAATCGACAATCCAAACGCGATCGCATCATGTGGATGCGGATCATCTTTCCGTACAGCGTCGAATGCTGGTAAGCCAGAAGATTGCTAAGTTTTTTCATCCCTTTATTCTAAGTGGAAATTGAATGGGTAGGTTGCATATAAAGACCTTCTTAGCGATGAAACCAAATCGTTAGGAAGGTCTTTTCTTTTGCGCTAAAAAGAAAAAGAGCATGACAAAGATAACGAATACATGCAAGAAGAAGGCTAAAGAGGATGCATGAAGGTGCAGGCTATATCGAATTGTATAGAACTGACTCGTTCCATATTAATTAAAATACGCTGATTACTAGAAATTAAAAACTACCGGAGGAATTACAATGAAGTCATTTAAGAAAGTACTGGTATTAGGGATGACGTTGGTTACAGCATCAATATTTGGAGCTTGTTCTAACGATACAGACGTGTTAACAAAAGCGGGGGCAAAGCAACAAGTGAAATCGGAAGCGGAAGTACTAAAAGAACAGAAGGAAACCCCTATGACTACGAGTGAACGTGACAGCATTAAATATGAGGACGCTACATCGTCACAGAAGCGTTATATTTCTCGTGACGAAGCCGAAAAGATTGAGGAAGGCATGACATATACGGATATCCTTAACAAGATTAACTACGGTGGTGAGAACATAAAACATTATAATAACAAGGAAAAACGCGTGTTTTATACTGAAAAGGATACGGATGGTACATATGAAATTATGGTTGAATTAAATACATATGGTTACGTTGTGAATATTGAACGCACTGCTATAAGGGATGCGGATAAAGAGAGTCCGGTATCTACGAAAAGCAGTGAAGAGCCTGTAAAGGAATATGAAGAAAAAAACGACCGCGTACCGTGGTATAAAGATGTAAATAACGATTCGGCGGAAGTAGACTATAATCACTATTTGAAAATCAAAAAAGGTATGCCTGCGAATCAAGTAAAAGCTGCGATTGGACAGCCACGTATGATTGAGAAATATAAATCGTATTCAGTATACGGCTATACCGGTTATGGCGGCGAAGGAACATTACGTGTAATCTTCGAACCAAATGGAACTGTTACGCAGGTAGTAGAAGATGGATTACAACGATAATAAATTAATTACGGGAACAATTGCAGTAAAGTTGTCGGTGGCTTTATAAAGTCTTGGAGAGAGAACCGTGAGTAATCGGAGAGGACAATGATGAACGAAGATAAGATAACGATAATTATGCTAGCAGTATTAACGATAGCGTTAGTATTTGTTGGGGTTTCATCCAAATTCAATAGCCTCATTGTGGACGCTATCGCCGTACTATTTTTGTTGATAGCTACTGCAGTAGGCGCAGCGGTTGTAACAGAACGTAGATTGCGCAAAAAGAATGGGAAGTAGCAGTTTTTTGTACGAGCGGGAGGGGACGCAAGATTGACGATGTTTTTGAATTCGTAGGGAGATATGTGATTAAACCTATAACTAAATTTGTAAGTTACATTGTAATAGATATCATAATAGAGTGCGTAATAGAGGGTGTAATAAGCGGTATAAGGAAATTACGTGATAAGATTCGTGACAAGTGGAAAAATTGGCGTGGAAGACGTTATTGGCGTTAATAGATTGTCATGACTAGGCTAGATGAGTGTCAATAACGTTTTCAATGAAAAAACACTGATTAAAGTTTTAATTTACTATCTTACAAAAGTGTAATGTTTATGTCATGTTTTTGAATTTCTTCTTTAAAGCGAAGGCCTTAAGATAACAATATAAGAAAAACATATGAGGTGAAGGAATTGAAAAGATATATTGCACTTTTTAGTATTTTAGTCGTATTTGCAAGCCTATTAGTTGGCTGTGATTTAAACCGTATGGGTAAAGATGAGTATTACGTTCAAATTACAGTAGATGGAAAAGAATATCATAGTAAAGCTGATAATGGTGAGACGTTTAAAGATTATCAATATAAGCTAACTGGTTTTGATAAAGACGGTAAAGAGAAAGAATTAGAATTCATAGCGCAAAAAAATCTTCGTAAAGAAGCATTCCTACGTGTATATCATTCAGATAAAAAGGGTGTATCTGCTTGGGAAGAAGTGAAGAAAGACGAGCTTCCTGCGAAAGTGAAAGAAAAATTAGGTGTGAAATAAGACGGATGGAAAAGGAATTGACGAACAGGGTCAATTCCTTTTTTTACTTTCAAAATCCTCTTCTGAAATGACTTTAAATCCGTGTCTTTTAAATAAAGCAGTTGTCACTCCGTAACCAGTTTGTTTATTGCCGTTAAATTCCCCTGTGTAAATAGTAGAACTACCACAAGATGGACTGCGTTCTTTTAAAATTATATATTCTGGGTTTAAATCTTTTATTTGTTCTAATGCTTTATAAGCACCACGCACGAAAGCTTCCGTGACATCTTGTCCTTCTTTCGTCATTACTTTTGCTTTTCCATCTAAAACATCATCGCCATTACCGCCGATAATTTCAGCAGAAGGGCGTGGTGTTGGTAAACCGCCTAATACTTCGGGACAAACGAGGATGGTGTCTTCCCTTTGTAATAACTCTTCTATTTGTGAAACGAGATTATCGTTACCGTCATAACGACAAGCAATACCACCTAAACAAGCACTAATTACAATCATATTTTCATCTCCAATAAAGTGAAAATTTAATCAGTGGGGGTTTTGTCCATCCCCCACTGATTATTAGTTGAACCAATCGGGCTTTTACGGGCAGTTGATCTCCCACCTAACCTCCTCGCATTCGCCGAATCTGGAGGTGGGAGTCTTACTGCCCGTTAATGCGGGATAAAAAATATTAAATATCACGCCAATTTCTCTTCCTATTTCTTACCTATAAGTGAGGTGATAAAAATGGGAAGCTTATATAATTTAATGAAACCATATAGTCAATTTCGAAGTAAAGAAGAGTTTAATACATATCAAAAACAAGTTTTGAAGTGCTATCGATTTCAATTGAATAAAACGGATTCTATCATTATTCATTTTTTAGGAAAGTATGCGGTGAATGAGAAACAAAAAACAGTTGGTGTTGCTTGTCCATTAATGGAGACGATTGCTACAAATGTTGGAAAGAGTATTCGTACGGTACGCCGCTCGATTGCAAAGTTAGAAGAACTAGGGATTATAAAACGTATTGCAACAAAAGAAAGATATAAGCGCGGGGGATATAGTGCAAACTTATATGTATTTCTTAAATCTGCAATTGACCGCATGGATGACCGTATGAAAATGTCCGCATGTGAAAGTGATGATCGTACAGATGGCTGTAGTGGAAACGAGCAAAAAAATGAGGGGGAAACAATTCTTTCTAAAAACATTCCACAAATAAAAGAGAAAAGAAAAGTAACGTACGAGCTTGATGAAACGTATTGTCGTCACGATATACCGAAGCCTTTTATATACGCACTGGTGCCGATGACGAGTAATCCGAAGAAGATTAATATATTTTGGAGTAAGGTGGAACTTGCTTATAAAAAGAGCGGATTACTAGAGCAAGGTGCTTTATTAGAGGGGATATTAGCTGATGAAGAAGCGTATGGAAATTTAATTTGGCGGGTGAAAAGTGTTGTGAGAGCGTATAAGTACGGAGAAATTCGTAAAGATGTTGGAGCACTATTGTATAGTACGATGCGAGATTTATTTTTAGAAATTGGATTAGAGTGGGGAGCGGCATTAAGGAGAAGTAAGGGAATACCGTTATTCGATCCATTTAAAAAAGAGTCATGCATATAATACATGACTCTAAGAGCTAATCGAACTTTCTTACAACTGGAACACGAATTGCTACAAATAGTACAAAGACGATAACAGCGATTGCACCGCTTTTCATAACCGTTACAATTGGAATGCCGATTCCAAGTGCAAGCGATGTAAATGCGTAAGAGAGCGGAATGAATCCCATCGATGAAAGCATGAGTAGGCTCATTACGCGTCCCATCATTTCTTCTTTTACTGTCGACTGAATCATCGCCATAAGTGGAACAATTGCCATTGCGATTGTAATACCGTAAAACATTCCAGCTAATAACGCTTGCCAAAGTACGGTGCTAAAATTGATGGCTAGGAAGAATACACCAGACAGTAGCATCATGATAATGCAAAATAGTCCACGTCTACGATTAATATTTTTTAATCCGACAATGACAGCTCCTATCGCCATCCCGCCGCCAACAGACGCTTCTAAGTAACTAAACTGAAGTGAATCACCGTGCAGAACGTTTTTTACGAAGAGCGGAAATCCTACTTGCATTGGGCCGATTAAAAATAAGTTTAAAAAGGCGCTACATATAAGGAAAGTTGAAAGAAATGGTGATTCTTTTACATATAAAATTCCCTCTTTAATAGAAGTAAACATGCCTTTATCTGTTTCATTTTTTTCGGGTACGGTAAATTGTATTTTTTGAACGAGTATTGCAGCGATAATGAGTAGCAGGATTGTAATTGAAAAAATTGTTTCATAGTTCGTAAATTTAATGAGAATACCGCCAAGTACAGGTCCTAAAATGACAGATGCTTGGTTTGTCATTTGAGTAAGTGAATTTGCTTGTGTTAAACGGCTCTTTTCTACAAGTTCAGGCAGAATAGATCCATCTGCTGACCAGAAGAAAGCGTCAGCAAGTCCGAAGAACAATGCGAATAAAGCAAATGTATATAGTGTTACATCACCGACGATGAACCAGGTGAGAATAGTTGCGACAAGAATAGCGCGAATAATATTAGAGTAAAACATGATATTTTTTTTCGGGAATTTATCAGCTAATGCTCCGCCGATAATCATAAAGATGAGCCTTGGAACACTAAGAGCCACGAAAACAATACCGAGTGAAGCCTCAAGGTTTAATGTTTTTGCTATGTACCATGTTTGTGAAAAAGTAAAAAAGGCTAAAGCAAAGCTTGAAAAGAGAGTAGCTGCCCAAAGAAAAAGGAAATTCGTATTTTTTAATAACGGTTTTCCGCTTCCTTCTAAAGCAGATTTATTTTGTTGTAGTTCCTCCATATTGCTTCCTTTCTATGTACCGATTTTAGACTGAAAAACCTATTAACAATCGTTTTATCCCGCGTTAACGGGCAGTAAAACTCCCACCTCAAAATTTGGCTAGAGCAAAGAAGTTAGGCGGGAGTCGGGCTGCCCGTAAACGCCCGATTGGTGAAGGCTAATACTCAGTGGGGGATGAACAAAACCCCCACTGAGTATAGTTTCACTTTATACAGTTTCTAATATTTCTATACTGCACTTTCTCATTGTAGACAATAATAATGAATTTGCACAGTGGCTATTTAACGACAAAAAAGAAGATACCAAAGGGTATCTTCTTTTTTGTCATTCAGGCTAAAGCAATATAAATATCCAATTGTACGTTATTTGGATCTACTGCATTTTCGTCATAAAGCTCAAAGTCTGTTGTAAAAGCACGTTTGTTTTCTTTCGACCATTGCCAAATATATTCCCAAGTTTCACAAATGACTTCAGACACAGGACCTTTTCTCGTTGTAAATACCGCATACGTAGCAGCAGGTATTGTTAAGGTTGTCATATTTTCAGGAACTTCTTCTAATGAAGAAACAGGCATGCCGATAGTAAATTGATATGTACCAGTTTCATCCGATTCGTAGTTTGAGTAGAAAGCGAATGTTTCTTTTGTTTGTTGATTTGGAATTTGATGCATGATTTTTTCTTGGAAGTATTGGTTCCAAAGTTGTGGGATTTTTCCTTCAGTAGATGCCTCTTTTTCATTTGTCGTCGTAATAGAAACGCCGATTGCTTGGAAAGCTTCTTTCTTAATGATAATAGGTTCTTTCATTATAAAATTCCCCTCCATTGAATGAAACGTACGTTCTGTTTTATTGTAACATATTCTAGGAGTATGTGGTATTTTTTTCTAAAGTACATAGCTGTGAAGAAAGAGAGGTAATTTGGATTAGGGATCTTTATAACAAAAGAACTCCTTTCACGTAAAAGGAGCTCTTTTCATTTCTATATTAAAACATACTTGAGCTATGCATTGGTTGAAGTTTTGCGTTTGGATCGAAGTAAGCTTTTGCATTGTTTACTGCTGTCGGTGCTTCACCAAAGCCGCAAGCAATGAGTTTTACTTTTCCTTCATATGTACAAATGTCACCAGCAGCGTAAATGCCAGGAATATTTGTTTCCATTTTTGAGTTCACGAGGATGCTGTTCTTTTGAATATCTAAGCCCCAATTTTTAATTGGACCAAGCGAAGAAACGAAGCCATAGTTTACGATTACGTCATCAACATCGATGATAACTTTTTCTTCTGTTTTTACGTGCTGAAGGACAACTTGTTCAATCGTGTCATCACCGATGAGTTCAACTGGAACGTAAGGTGTGCTTACTTCTGCACGGGAATTCATTAAGCTTTCTACGCTATGTTCATGTGCACGGAATTTATCACGGCGATGAACAATTGTAACTTTGTCCGCGATCGTTTCTAACATCATTGTCCAATCTACTGCTGAGTCACCGCCGCCGAATACAACGACGCGTTTTCCAGCAAATTTATTCATATCATCAACGAAATAATGTAAGTTTTTCTTTTCGTATTTTGCTGTGCCTTCTAATTCTAAGCGGCGTGGTTGGAAAGCACCATTGCCAGCAGTAATGATGACAGATTTAGAGTAGTGAGTTTGTTTATTTGTAACAAGTTTAAATATACCGTCAGCTTGTTTTTCAAGCGTATCAACAGCTTCTTCTAAGCAAATAGTTGGATCGAACTTTTTCATTTGCTCTTTTAAGTTATCAACTAACTCTTGTGCACGCACTTTTGGGAATCCAGCTACATCATAAATATATTTTTCGGGATATAGTGCGGATAATTGCCCTCCAAGTTGAGGTAAGCTTTCAATGATTTTTACACTTGCTTGTCTCATTCCGCCATAAAATGCAGTGAATAGTCCTGTTGGGCCACCACCAATAATCGTTATGTCGTAAACTTTTTGATTTTCTGTCACTTTCATTCCCCCTATAGATGGAATTTTAATATTGATTTCATATATTGTTCATATGTACACGAAAATCCTGCAAATGATGACACTTTCAAATAAATGATAGCATATTTCAGTTAATAATACTTCTGAAAACGACTGAATAATAAGTAAGTTTGCGTATAGATGTTTTAGAATCGTATAAAATACAACGGAAGGAAAATACATGAAAAAAAGGCTAAAAAACCCTTGAAAACGCTATGTTATTTTAAAATATCGATAATTCTCTAGGTGCTTGAATTATGGAATGAAACCGACTAATATAGGGAAGTATTATGTTAAATTTCTATGACAAATTTCGTACGATTTTTTGACTGCGTTTTGTTATGATATAGAATGTGATAAAATCCACATTCTTGACAAATAGAGTTTTTAGTACTTGGTATTATTTTTTATTACTATTATATAAAGAAAAGGGTTGTGATTTAGTGAAGACTCCAAAAATCGTAGTTTTAGGTGCAGGTTATGGCGGGATGATTACGACTGTTCGTCTGCAAAAAACATTATCTGTAAGTGAAGCTGAAATTACGTTAGTAAACAACAACAGCTATCACTACCAAGCAACTTGGTTACATGAGAGTGCAGCTGGTACATTACAAGATGATAAAATCTGTCTAGATATTCAAGACGTTATCGATACAAATAAAGTGAACTTTGTACAAGATACAGTAGTAGAGATTAAAGCTGCTGAAAAACGTATTATCTTAAAAGATGGTGAATTAGAGTATGATTACTTAGTAATCGGTCTTGGTTTCGAATCAGAAACGTTCGGAATTAAAGGATTAAAAGAGCATGCATTCTCAATCACTAACATTAATGCAACTCGTCAAATTCGTGAGCATATGGAAGAAAAATTCGCTCAATATGCGACTGAAAAACGTGATGAGTTAGTAACAATCGTTGTTGGTGGCGCTGGATTTACTGGTATCGAGTACGTAGGTGAGCTTGCAAATCGTATTCCTGAACTTTGCAAAGAGTACGATGTTCCACGTGAAAAAGCACGTATCATCTGTGTAGAAGCTGCTCCAACAGCACTTCCTGGTTTCGATCCAGCATTAGTAGAGTACGCTGTAAAACAACTTGAGAAAAAAGGTGTAGAATTCCGCATCGGTACAGCAATTAAGGAAGCAACTGAAGAAGGTATTATCGTTGCCAACGGTGATGATGCTGAACTTCTTAAATCTGAAACTGTAGTTTGGGCTGCAGGTGTTCGTGGTAATGGTATTGTGGAAGAGTCTGGATTTGAAGCAATGCGCGGACGTATTAAAGTGGATGAGTACATGCACGCTCCAGGTCATGAAGATGTATTCATGGTTGGTGATGCAGCGTTAATCATCAACGAAGAGATTAACCGTCCATATCCACCAACAGCACAGATTGCAATTCAAGAAGGTTATAATATTGCACACAATTTAACTGTGTTAGTTCGTGGCAAAGGTGAAATGAAAAAGTTCGCATTTGATAATAAAGGATCTGTATGTTCATTAGGTCATGACGATGCAATGGGCGTTGTTATGGGTAAAAAGTTAACAGGTTGGAAAGCTTCATTCATGAAGAAAGTAATCGACAACCGTTACTTATTCTTACTAGGCGGACCTTTATTAGTTCTTAAAAAAGGTAAATTGAAGTTCTTTTAATATATAGTAGAAAAAGCAGAAACGGCTATGAGCTGTTTCTGCTTTTTTCGTATTGAAAATATAGTATAATATATAAAAAAGAAAGAATATTCTGTTCGTTTTGATGGAGGAGGTTATATCATGGGGAAGCGAGGGAAAGTGTGGTTAGCTGTCAGTGGCTTAGTAGCTACAGAAGATGGGAGATGGCTATTCGTTAAGAAAAAATACGGTGGATTGAAAGGGCAATGGTCTTTACCTGCTGGTTTTGTTAATGAAGGCGAGACTGTTGATGAAGCTGTGAAACGTGAAATTTTGGAAGAGACAGGCATTGTTGCTCATGTAAAGGGGATTATTGGTATTCGCTCAGGTGTTATTCATAATGAAATTAGTGATAATATGATTATTTTTCTTCTAGAGCCAGAGGGAGAAGACGTTATCGTACAGGAGAAAGAATTGTCGGAAGTAGCTTTTTTACATCCAGAAAATATTGCAGATGATCAAAATACTTCTGTACTCATCAAATATTTATTAGAAGGAAGAGCAGAGTCGCATTTTGAAATGGACAAAACATTAAATCCAGGAGAGCAATTTGGTTATACGGCTTATCATGTGTTTACGGCGTATGCGAAGGAGAGGGAGAAGAAGTGAGTATACCGGTACTACTTATTTCAATGATGTTGTTCTTTATTTTATTTTTTGGAATTGGATTTTTACTCAACATGATTTTGCGAGCTACGTGGGTAATGGTTATTGTATATCCGATTATTTGTATGCTTATTATTAATAAAGCGAGTGTATGGGACTATTTTTCAAAGCCAAAAGAAACATTTTCTTCATTTGGGACAAGTGTATCGCATTTAGGACACGCAGATGTGTTTATTCTATCTACTGGATTAGTAGGTGCTGCTTTAGCAGGAATCATAATTAAAAAACTTCGAAAAAGTGGATATCAAATGTTTTAATCTCCAATCAATTTGGAGATTATTTTTTTGCATATTCCTTCATCGTATAGGGAATGATTAACGATGAAGGAGTGTGGAATATAAAAATGTTAAAACGATATTGTATTCGCATTATGATGACTTGTTTACTTGCATTCGCATTATGCGTAACATGGCAGGCTTTCACAGGAGTTTCTTTATTAGAGATTATAAAATTATATGAAGGAACAAGTGTAAAAGAAGTACATGCAGCAGAAATTGAGAAAAAAGTTGCTCCGAGTAAAGAAGTGATAAATGCTTTAGAGCAGGCAAATGACTGGTCTAAATATCGTGTTATAGAAATGACTGCAACTGGTTATACATCAGGTATAGAGTCGACTGGAAAGAGGCCGGGGCATCCAGAGTATGGCATTACATATTCAGGTGTTAAAGCAAAAAGGGATTTATATTCCACAATCGCTGCCGATTTACGCGTATTCCCGCTTGGGACAATTCTATTCGTGCCAGGTTACGGATATGGTGTTGTAGCTGATAAGGGCGGTGCTATAAAAGGAAATCGTCTCGATTTATATTATGATACGGTGAAAGATGTTTATAGCCAATGGGGTAAGAAAAAAGTAAATGTGTATATAGTGAAAATAGGAAATGGCAAGTTTTCGGAAGAAGAGTTAACGATGTTAAATCAAGACGAAACGATGCAAGTGTTTCGTGGACAATATTTAAAACAAAGATAGTCTAGTGGCAATAACGCTAGACTTTTTTCTTGTCTTATTTCACCATAGAAGATATTGGAGATAGCATCTTTATCCTGCTATTTGCGGCCGGTAAAACCCCCACTGATTAAAGTTTCACTTTATATGAAATAACAGAATTTAGAATTGTCGCATTTTATCGAAAATAAAGTTATAATGGACGTAGAGAAATTTAGGGGGTCTGAACATGTTTCAAGTACAAAAAGAATTAGTAAGTCATGAAGCGGTAATTGTTGCCTTATTTGAAGAAGATAAAAAGAGTAGCTTTGTACAAGAACTGGATAAAGCGTTTGAAGGACAATTACAAGTTTTATTAGAAGAAAAAGAACTTTCAACTAAGAAGAAAGCCATTTCAAAAGTACATAGCTTAGGAAAAACAAATGTTAAACGTTATTATTTTGTTGGTTTAGGTAAGAAAGAGTCATATACAACGGAAACGTTACGTGCTGCTCTTGGTAAGGCGTTTAAAGCATTACAAGCAGCAAAAGTACAAGATGCAGCAATCTTACTTGATTCTTTCGTGACAGATAAATTAGATGCGATTGATGTAGCTCATATTGCGGCAGAAGTACAAGGTCTTGGTACATATGAATTACAAACGTATAAAACAGATAAAAAGGATCGTGTAGAATTAGAGAAGTTTACGGCTATTACAGCAGAAGATGCACAAGAAATTGAAGCAGCATTAACTGTAGGATACGTACATGGACGTGCAACGAATTCAGCTCGTACGCTTGTAAATATGCCGCCAAACGTATTAACAGCGACAAAGCTTGCTGAGTATGCAGTTGAATTAGCAGAAAAATACGATATGGATTATAAGGTTCTTGAGAAAGAAGAGATGGAAGAGCTTGGTATGGGTGCATTACTTGCAGTAAACCAAGGATCTACTGAACCGCCAAAAATGATTGCTCTTATTTATAAAGGAAAAGAAGAGTGGAAAGATGTAATTGGATTTGTTGGAAAAGGGATTACATATGATACAGGCGGTTATTCTTTAAAACCACGTGAAGGCATGGTTGGTATGAAAGGTGATATGGGCGGAGCTGCAGCTGTTCTTGGCGCGATGGAGATCATCGGTGAACTTCGTCCAGAGCAAAATGTAATTGCTGTTATTCCATCAACTGACAACGTTGTAAGTGGTACAGCATTTAAGCCAGATGATGTTATTACATCTATGAGCGGAAAAACAATTGAAGTATTAAATACAGATGCAGAAGGTCGCCTAGCGTTAGCTGACGGTATTACGTATGCGAAGAAACTTGGCGCAAATTACTTAGTTGATGTTGCAACATTAACAGGCGGTGTAATTGTTGCACTTGGAAATCATACAACAGGCGCGATGACAAATAATGAAGAATTGTTTGAACAAGTGTTAGAGGCTTCTATGGAAACGGATGAGCCAATTTGGCAATTGCCGATTTTTGAACGTGATAAAGAACGTGTCAAAAACAGTAAATTTGCTGATTTAAATAACTCACCAGGCCGTGAAGGACATGCGGTTATGGCTGGGACATTCCTTGGTGAATTTGCAGAAGAAACACCATGGGTACACTTAGACATCGCTGGAACATCTGAAACATCAGGAGCACATGATTTAGGACCATCTGGAGCAACAGGTGCAATGGTGCGTACACTTGCAACACTTGTTGAGCGTTTCGGAGAAGAATAATTTTTGAAGAAAGGGCTGTCTCAAATTTTTGGGATAGCCTTTTCTTATTGATATGGTATGACTATTGTCAGTTTTTGTCGGTAAGTCGATATATTTGGAGTTACGGTTGATATAATTTCATTTACTATTTTACCGTTTCAAAAAGTGCTACATAGTGAAAGATTCGTCCTATAAAGAAATCGTATATAACGTCCCGCCTAAAGCGAATGAAGTACGCCCTGTTTCCTCAGAGACAACTAATATAAGTGCATCAATTTTCTCGGATAAGCCAATTGCAGCCCTATGACGTGTTCCTAGCTCAGGATTGATTTCCATGCTTTTTGTTAATGGGAGAATATTAGCTGCTGAGACAATATGATTATTTTTAATGAGAACGGCTCCGTCATGAAGAGGGTTCCCTGGATAAAAAATCGATTCAAGTAGTGGCGCGGTTAAGTGTGCGTTTAATGTCGTTCCAGTTTGAATGAAAGAATCAATAGCGTCACTTCGTTCCACAATAATAAGAGCACCGTGTTTTCGAGCGCTTAAATGTTGGACAGCTGTAGTGATGAAATGTGAACTTTCCGTATAAGGTGATAAATATGCTTGAATATAATATGTAGCTGCTAACGTCTGTACATTTGTTAACATATGATGAATATCTTCCATTTTACATAAAATACATTCATCTTCTTTATCGATTGCATGCTTCATGTTTGATAATTCTTTTTCAGCAATTTCAATCATCTGCTTTGTTTTTATTTTGAGCTCTTCTGACAAGCCCCATTCTTGCATAATCCTCATTCCCTTTGGTGGAGTATTTAACCATAGTGTATACAAATATTTATAGTAAAATCCTGCTAGATTTTAAAAAATATTGAGATTCAGGTTGTTTTTTTCATATAATGAAGGTACGACAGGCGAGAGGAGATGGAAGTATGAATTGGAAACAAGAATTTAGTCGCTGGCTTTCATATGCAGAATTAGACGCAGAATTAAAAGAACAGCTAGAAAACATGAAGCAAGATGAGAAGAAAATCGAGGATAGCTTTTATAAAAATCTAGAGTTCGGAACAGGTGGTATGCGTGGTGAACTTGGTGCTGGTACGAACCGTTTAAATGTATATACAGTTCGTAAAGCAACAAAAGGATTAGCTATGTTTATTGAAAAACTAGGTGAAGAAGCGAAAAAACGCGGTGTTGTTGTCGCGTATGATTCTCGTCATAAATCACCTGAATTCGCAATGGAAGTAGCTGCTACTCTTGGTGCACACGGTATTACAACATATGTATTTGAAAGCTTACGTCCAACACCAGTGCTTTCTTTCGCAGTTCGTCATTTACATACAGCAAGTGGAATCGTTCTTACGGCAAGCCATAATCCGCCCGAATATAACGGTTATAAAGTATATGGTGAAGATGGTGGCCAGTTGCCTCCAAAGGAAGCTGATGAGTTAATTAGCTACGTAAATGCAGTAGAGAATGAATTAACAGTTGAAGTTGCTGATGTTGAGCAATTAAAAGCTGACGGTTTATTACATATAATTGGACAAGAAGTAGATGATGCTTATGCAGCAGAATTGAACAATGTCATTATTAATAAAGAGATGGTGAAAGAAGTAGGAAAAGATTTAAAAATCGTCTTTACACCATTGCATGGAACATCAAATATTTCGGTACGCCGTGGTTTAGAAGAAGTTGGATTTACAGATGTAACAGTTGTAAAAGAGCAAGAGTTACCAGATCCAAATTTCTCTACAGTAAAATCACCAAACCCAGAAGAGCATGCAGCGTTTGAGTATGCAATTCGCGACGGTGAAAAAGTAGGCGCAGATGTGTTAATCGCAACAGATCCTGATGCAGACCGTCTAGGTGTAGCAGTTCGCAATCACGATGGTGAGTTCCAAGTATTAACTGGTAACCAAACAGGTGCGTTAATGCTTGATTACTTATTATCACAAAAGAAGGAAAACGGAACGCTTCCAGAAAACGGTGTTGTTTTAAAAACAATCGTAACGTCTGAAATTGGCCGTACAATCGCAAAAGCATACGGTTTAGATACAGTTGATACGTTAACTGGATTTAAATTTATCGGTGAAAAAATTAAGCAGTATGAAGAAAGCGGACAATATGAATTCCAATTCGGTTATGAGGAAAGCTACGGTTATTTAATCCGTCCATTCTGCCGTGATAAAGATGCGGTGCAATCCGTCCTATTTGCATGTGAAGTAGCTGCATACTACAAATCACAAGGTAAAACGTTATACGATGGTCTGCTAGAAGTATTTAAGAAGTATGGGTTCTTCCGTGAGGACCTTGTATCGTTAACGTTAAAAGGAAAAGATGGTGCCGAACAGATTCAAAAGATGATGGCAACATTCCGTGAGAATCCTCCGAAAGAAGTAGCTGGTTTAACAGTTGTTGCAGTTGAGGATTATAAAGAAAGCATCATTACAACGTTACAAGATGGAAATAAGGAAGAGATTCACTTACCGAAATCAAATGTGTTAAAATATCAATTAGAAGATGGTTCTTGGTTCTGCTTACGTCCATCTGGAACAGAGCCGAAAATTAAATTCTACTTTGGTGTACAAGATGATTCCTTACAAAATAGTGAACAAAAGTTACTTACTATTAAAGAAGATATTATGAATCGTTTATAATAGAATAGAGTGCTACTGATAGGAAAAGAGGAGAACGGAGAACGGCCTCCTCTTTTCTTGTAGTTTTGTTTGATGTAGAGGATTATTACGAGCGAGTGTTATAAATTTACACTTTACTAAGAGAATTAGAATGAAAAGCGAGGGTATTTGTCATGAAAAAAGTGAGAAAAGCAATTATCCCGGCAGCGGGATTAGGAACACGCTTTTTACCAGCAACGAAAGCAATGCCAAAAGAAATGCTTCCAATTGTAGATAAACCAACAATTCAATACATCGTAGAAGAAGCAGTAAAATCAGGCATCGAAGATATTATTATCGTTACTGGTAAAGGAAAGCGCTCTATCGAAGATCATTTTGATAACGCATTTGAATTAGAGCAAAACTTATTAGAGAAGAAAAAGTATGAGTTACTTGAAAAAGTACAAGCTTCTTCTAAAATGGTAGATATCCATTACATTCGACAAAAAGAACCAAAAGGATTAGGACATGCTGTTTGGTGCGCACGTAAATTCATTGGTGATGAGCCGTTTGCAGTATTATTAGGCGATGATATCGTTCAAGCTGAAAAACCATGTTTACGTCAATTAATGGACGAGTATGACAAAACACTTTCTTCTGTTATTGGTGTACAAACTGTTCCTGAAGCAGAAACACATCGCTATGGAATTATTGATCCGTTAGAGCAAGAGGGACGTCGTTATCAAGTTCGTAAATTCGTTGAGAAACCAGCGCAAGGTACTGCGCCTTCAAACTTAGCGATTATGGGACGTTACATTTTAACTCCTGAAATCTTTATGTTCTTGGAACAGCAACAAGTTGGAGCGGGTGGCGAAATTCAGTTAACGGATGCAATTCAAAGCTTAAATGAAATTCAACGTGTATTTGCATATGATTTTGAAGGAAAGCGTTATGACGTTGGTGAAAAATTAGGATTTGTTCAAACGACAATTGAAATGGCATTGCAACACCCAGAATTACGTGATGATATGCTAGTAATGATGAAGAAAGTTTTAGACGAGCAAATGAAGCAAGAGTCTTAATATAGTGATATAATCCCCTGTTGGATGAGTGGTAAAGGAACGTATTTACTGCTTAATCTAAAGGGGATTTTTTTGAGAAAAAAAAGACACTCTGGAAAGAGTGTCTTTAATTAGAACTTAAATTTTTATCGGTAGGATTCAATTCATTAGCCTTTGATTTAATTTCATCAGTAATAGCGATATTAATATTTCCAGCTGCTTTTTTGTATTCCTGAATTAATGTATTAACGTTTTGGTTGAATGTGATTAAACTGCCACTTGGAGATTGAGCTTGTTCATTGAGAGCTGTAATAATACCATATATTTTTTTATATTCTTCATAGGTTTCTTTATACTTATTTGGCTGTTCTTTTGCAGCTTCAGAGACTAACTTTAAATCCGTTCCCATATTGCTGTAAAACGTATCTACAGTTGCAACCGTCCCATCAATTTCTGTTCTCTTAGATCTAAGCGCATTATTGAAGTCATTTCTTTGATCAATCGCTTTTGACCATGTAGTTGAATACTCGGATAATACATAAGAAGCTGAATATCTAAAGGTTTCTATATCATTATAAAAAGATGCTGCAGCAATTAAGTAATCAGCTTCTTTTTTCTTTTGGGCTTGAATAGCTTGATATTCTTCCTCCATATTCGTTACTTTTGTTATCGTAAAGAGAAGGATGATAATTGATATAACTGATGTAAGAAAGAGTATTATAGATGTTAATAAAGATTTTTTTGCTGGTAATTTTCGTACTTTCTTAATTAACCCAATAACAATAAAGATTAAAGCTGCGCATAAACTAATTATAGTAAGTATTAAAAAGAAAAATGCTAGACCGTTTCCAAAGGTATATTGCATTCCTAACTCGCTATTTCCATATAATTTGTAACTGATGCTCATACCTAGTATGAAAAATAAAGATAGTACTCCGACACTTATTTTAATAAGTGTATTTTTTGATAGCTTCACTGATTTTCCTCCAAAATATTGTTTTAATTAGATGTGCAAAATGTAAGATTTGCTGAACTATCATAACAAAATTTATTTCTAATATGTGTCGTATATTGTCGAAAATAAAAAATGAGTTATTTCAGTATACTGAAATAACTCATTTTTTATTATGAAATCGTCGAATGAGAATGCTGATAAGCGGAACGACGTACAGCATAGTATATGCGAGGTGCGATAATAGCGCCGATAATTGTAAACGCAATATCCTTTACTGCGAACCACATCATAATCATCCAGGCAGCTTTATAACTCATATTACCACCCATGAAAATATTGACTGCCCCGTACATATAAGTAGTACCGATAATATACGTTAAAATGATTCCGACGAAAGAAGAAATTGCAAAGGTGCTGAATGTTGGTCGTTCTTTTTGTTCTACTAGTTTTCCTGATACGTAAGCAACGATAATAAATGCGATAATAAAACCACCAGTAGGATCTAAAAGTGCTCCAAATCCAGCTTTGAAGTTAGCGAAGATTGGCGCACCTGCTACTCCAACAAGCATGTAAACAGTCATTGATAATGCCCCAAGTCTACTCCCAAGAAGAAGACCTGCTAAAATTGCGAAAAATGGTTGCATAGATAATGGAATGCCCGCTATTTGTAAGAATGGTGCCCACGATACAATATTTGCACCAATAGCCATAAGAGCGACGAACATGGCAGCTAATGCTAAATCTAAAACATGAAGCTTCTTCATAATGTTAACCTCCAGTTGTGTTTAGGTTAACATTATCGTAGCGAAAATATTTACTTGTTGTCAATCAAAATATTTTGATAAGAAGGCTTTAAATAGTCTCTAAGCAATGTGTATGGAATACGAAACTGCGGAATTCCGCTTGAATAAGGAGCAATTTCATATAAAGAGAAATAAATTACAAGGTTATCCGGTTCTAAAAAGTAGTGAAACTTTTTAGTGCTCGTTACTTTTTCGACTGCATCAGGAAAATAAATGCTTTCATTTTGTTTAATTTGTCTTACAATCTCTGTGCGAATTATTTCTTTATATTTATCCTCTTGTTGAAATAAATCGTCTAAGTGTAATAATTTTTTTTCGTTTAAATCAAATGTATTTGCCTTCCACGTATACAGTCCGTGCGCTCCGCCTGTATATTGATAGTAATTCACATATAGGCTGAGGAAAGGTGGTTTGTTTAAAGCTACTTTATAGTCAACATTTGCAACGTATGGATGAAAAGGTGTGCTAGATCCTTCTGTTTCCTCATAATATTTCTTCGCTTCTTTTTCTAATTTACTTTTAAATTTAGTAGTAGAGTTTTTGTAATAGGAATTCAGCTTATTTTGAAATTTTGAATCAGAAAAGTTGTGAAAGGAAGGCCTATTAATTTGATATTCTATATAAGGTTTCTTACCTTTTTGCGTTACAGTCTTAACATTGATTGTCAGGTTGGATGCTTTGGCTGCTATTGCACAATTTGGTACAATAGTCAGCAAGGAGAACATAAGCAATAGTATACAAAATTTCTGTTTCATTTAGGTGAAACCTCCTTATATAAGTGTTATAGGTAGTTTGAAATTAAACAGGTAAAATTATACATTTGATCTAAGGTGAGAGAGGTTGAAAACGATATGTCAAAAACTTTAATGGATTCGCTTGGAATTGAGTTGTTAGAAATGACAGAGGATAAAGTAGTTGCTACAATGCCTGTTGATGAACGCACGCATCAGCCGTTTGGATTTTTACACGGTGGTGCATCTGTTGCATTAGCAGAAACTGTGGCAAGTGTTGGTTCATACAATTTAATTGATCAAGAAAAATGTATTTGTTTCGGATTAGAAATTAATGCAAATCATATTCGCTCAAAGCAAGATGGAATTGTAACAGCAATTGGAACACCGATACATAGAGGACAATCGACAATGGTTTGGGATATTCGCATCATTGATGAAAATGATGAGTTACTATGTATATCAAGATGTACAGTAGCAATTAAAGAAAAACGTGAAAAGTAAAAAGAGGCGGCTCAATAGAGCGCCTCTTTTTTATAATTAGAACTGGATTTTTTTCTCTAAGAAACCTTTTAGTTCGCTAATTGGCATACGAACTTGTTCCATTGTGTCACGGTCACGTACTGTAACAGCTTTGTCTTCAACAGAGTCGAAGTCGTATGTGATACAGAATGGAGTACCGATTTCGTCTTGACGACGGTAACGTTTACCGATAGAACCAGTTTCATCAAAGTCTACCATGAAGTCTTTAGCTAGTTCTGCGAATACTTCAGTAGCACCTTCAGATAGCTTTTTAGATAATGGTAAGATAGCTGCTTTATATGGTGCTAAAGCAGGGTGGAAACGAAGAACTGTACGAGAATCGTTTTCTAATTGCTCTTCTTCATATGCATCACATAAGAATGCTAATGTTACACGGTCTGCACCTAGAGATGGCTCGATGCAGTAAGGCACGTAACGCTCATTCGTTTGTGGATCGATATAGTTAAAGTCTTCGTTAGAGTGTTCCATATGACGTTTTAAATCGAAGTCTGTACGAGATGCAACGCCCCATAGTTCGCCCCAACCGAATGGGAATCTGAATTCAATATCAGTTGTTGCGTTACTGTAATGAGATAACTCGTCTTCACCGTGGTCACGAAGACGCATGCTTTCTTCAGTCATACCAAGTGAAAGTAACCAGTTTTTACAAGTTTCACGCCAGAATGCGAACCACTCTAAATCTTCACCAGGCTTACAGAAGAATTCAAGTTCCATTTGTTCGAATTCACGTGTACGGAATGTGAAGTTACCAGGTGTGATTTCGTTACGGAAACTTTTACCGATTTGGCCGATACCAAATGGAAGTTTCTTACGCATAGAGCGTTGTACGTTTTTAAAGTTTACGAAAATACCTTGTGCTGTTTCAGGACGAAGGAAGATTTCGTTTGTGCTAGACTCTGTAACACCTTGGAATGTTTTGAACATTAAGTTGAACTGACGGATTTCCGTGAATTCTTGGCTACCGCAATCTGGGCATTTTACTTCATGTTCTTTCATTAAGTCAGCCATTTGGTCGAAAGTAAGACCGTCAACGACCATTTCGATACCTTTTGCGTCTAATGCATCTTCAATTAATTTGTCAGCACGGTGACGAGCTTTACATTTTTTACAGTCGATCATTGGATCATTAAAGTTACCAACGTGACCAGAAGCGATCCAAGTTTTTGGGTTCATTAAAATAGCAGCATCTAAACCAACGTTGTGTGGAGATTCTTGAATGAATTTTTTCCACCAAGCTTTTTTGACGTTATTTTTTAATTCGATTCCAAGTGGACCGTAATCCCATGTGTTTGCAAGACCACCGTAAATTTCAGAACCAGGGAAAACGAAACCGCGATGTTTCGCTAAGTTTACAACTTGTTCCATTGAATACATAATAAAATCCTCCTTTTGAAAGTTAACGTATTTGCGATGACGTGATAGGTACTTTGGAAACGAGCAATATATGCTTTAAAAAACATAAAAAAACGCTCATCCCAAGGCTTAATCGCCTAGGGACGAGCGTTTGCCCGCGGTTCCACCCTAGTTGATACACAAAATGTGCATCCACTTTATCACGTATTGCTCGAGACTGCCGTTTCCTCGCAGCTTCAGGCTTTCACTATCCCTGAATCGCTTTTTATGCAAGTACTTATAAGTCCGTCATCGCTACTTATATTAATAATAATGAACATATTTTAACACGTTCTTTTTTAAATCTCAATAGAGGAACGTGCCCATCTAGGATAGAGTCTCGCCTATTTTTTCGTTATTTATTCCGTAATTTTGCTTAATATGCTTAATTGCTTCACGTTTACTAAGTGGAGCGAGCTCGTTAGTTTGAACGTATTCCCAAACTACATCTGGCTTTGTTTTTGCATATTCGCGAAGGACCCAGCCGATTGCTTTTTGAATGAAAAATTCTTTTGAGGAATGTAGTTGTCCGATAATCCAGAAAAGGAGTTCTTCATCCATTTTTTGTTTGTATTTTAGCTGGAATAAAATAGCGGCACGTTGTAACCATATGTTTTCTGATGCAATCCATTTTGGAATGTATGCAGAAATTAATTCTGGATGTTTTAAAAAGATAGCACCTAAAAATGTAGGGACGATGCTATCAACAGAATCCCACCAAGATTTTGTGACAATAAGTTCTTCTAAAAATGGGATGTGAGTTTCATTTATGTGTTTTTTATATTTTTGCATGATATCGAGTGCGGCAGCTTGAAATTCACGTTCTGGTAGGTCCCAAAGTTCACGCACGATAATTTGGAAGTCCTTTTTATCTGGGAGGGTATGTATTTGAATTACGTCTTTCAATAACTGTCTTCTCTCAGGAGTTTGAATACCGAGAAACGGGAAGTGATTTTTCATATAACGTGCCATCGGTTCTGCTTTTTCGGGATTTTGATGAGCTGTAAAATGCTCTTGTAATGCCTTTACAAATGGATGCATAGGTATGTACTCCTCTCTCATTATCTTTCTCTTCTTATTATACAAAGAGTTTGGTTAAATTTTAAAACATAACTTGCACTGTAATGAAATATGTTGAGAAGAGAGAGGAGAGGATAAGATGGAAGATCAAGGCGTACTAGCAGGTTTCTTTGCTCTTAGTTTTGCGTTTATTCTTGTTATAATAATTTGGGCAATTATTTCGTATTTGTTAACGGCTTTTGCACTTTATACGATGGCGAAAAATGATGGTGCAACTGATGGTGTTCTTGCTTTTATTCCGTTTATAAATAGTAAGATATGGGGTGATTTAGCGAAAGATAAATTACCAGATTTCTTGAAAGAAGAAGCAGGGTGGAAAGTATTTGGCATATATGTTGGATGCTTCATCTTTAATTTCGTACCAATTCTATATATATTAGCAACAGCTGTATCACTTGTACTGTCTATTTATCTTATCTATGCTATTTTGGATAGATACGGAACGAATTCCATACTGTTTACGATCATTCATACAATCACGTTTTCGGTTTTCTTGCCGATTCATTTGTTCATTATTCGGAATGAGCCGGTGAGGTATAACGAGTAGGCGTATCAAAGTTGCCCTGCGGTCGATATATTTGGTTCTATAATAATTCGGATATGCTGAAAAAAGAACGAAAGCGCCCTGCTGAGCAGGGCGCTTTTTTCTACTACATAAGATAGCGTAAGTAAATGTAAATGTGAGAAATGATTAATGAAACGATCATAATTGGGAAGCCGACTTTAAGGAATTCCATGTAGCTGAATTTATGTCCTTCACGACTTGCGATTCCGGCTACGATTACGTTAGCAGAAGCTCCGATTAATGTTCCGTTTCCACCTAAGCAAGCACCTAATGCTAATGCCCACCATAGTACGTCAATTTGTGCGTCAGAAGGTGATAAACCTAGCCCAACTGCCATATCGTTAATAAGTGGAATCATTGTTGCAACGAATGGAATGTTATCGATTGTTGCAGAGGCGATACCAGATACCCATAGAATAAGGATAGATGCGTGAGAAATATCTCCGCCTGTTATTCCAATTACTTTTTGAGCTAACATTTTGATAAGCCCGATATCGATAAGTCCTCCAACGAGTACGAATAGTCCCGCGAAGAAGAAGATTGTTACCCACTCTACACTTGCGAATACCTCTTCAATTTCATGTTCTTTCACACCGATTAACATAAGTACAGTAGCGCCAGTTAAGGCGATGATAGCTGCATCAATATGGAAAATAGAATGAGTCATGAAGCCTACAATAGTAAGGCCAAGTACTGTTAAAGATTTCTTCATTAATACTGGGTCTTTAATGTATTGTTTTTCATCTAAGCTCATTAACTTTTTAATTTGTACAGGATCAGCAATTAATTGCTTACGGTACATGAAGTAAAGCATTGTTGCCGTAACAGCAATAATGATGATCACGATAGGTGCTAAGTTGAATAAGAAAGCATTGAAATCTAAATGCTTATTTGCAGAACCAATCATAATATTTGGCGGATCACCAATTAATGTTGCTGTTCCTCCGATATTTGAAAAAATAATTTCAGAAAGTAAATATGGAACAGGATTTACTTGCAAGATGCGCGTAATAGATAAAGTAACTGGAACAACAAGAAGTACTGTTGTAACGTTATCTAAAAATGCTGAGCCAAGCGCGGTAAGTAAGGAAAGTGAAATTAAAATTTTAATTGGATTTCCTTGTGCTCCTTTTGCGGCTTTAATGGCAACGTATTGGAAGACACCTGACTTACTTGTAATGTTTACCAGTATCATCATACCGATGAGTAATGTAATTGTTCCCCATTCAATATGTTTCGTAAAGGCATTGTGTAAGTCAACGACCCCTGCAATTACCATGAATGCTGCACCAAGAAGTGCGATGACAGCACGGTTAATTTTTTCAGAAATAATAATGGCATATGTAATTAAAAAGACTGCGATAGCGAAATAATACTGCCAGTTTGCGAGTTCTTGCGTTGTTTCGTGCAAAACTCTCATCTCCTTTCATTCACTTTTCTTAGTGTGTCAAAAAATTAACTAGATGAAACACACATAACGTCATTATAAAGTAGAAAAATGGCGGATGTAAATGAAAGGGTTTATTTTGTCATATTTTCTGCATAGGTCATTTTTTCTTATTTTTAAAAATATTTGTGGGCATCTGACATATATATAAGATACATCCAATCTGAATATTTAAAATCGAATCAGCATTCGAGCTTGTTCGTGTAGGAGTGTCAAATAGAAAGGAATGACAAATATGATAAGGAAGGGATCGTATGGATGAACAACGATTTTTGTTTTTAGACTTTGAGTTTACGATGCCCCAGCATAGAAAAAAGCCAAAAGGTTTTTTCCCAGAAATTATTGAGGTCGGACTCGTTTCAGTTGTTGGTTGTAAGGTGGAAGATACGTATTCATCGCATATTAGACCGAAAACATTTCCGTCTTTAACGGATCGATGTAAAAAATTTTTAGGAATTAAACAGGAAGTAGTGGACAAAGGAATTTCTTTTCATGAACTTGTTGAGAAACTTGCAGAATATGAAAAGAGTGGTAAACCGACAATTGTAACGTGGGGAAATATGGATATGAAAGTCTTAAAGCATAACTGTGAAATGGCGGGAGTAGAATTTCCATTCTTTGGACAGTGTCGTGATTTATCGCTTGAGTATAAGAAGTTTTTTGGAGAGAGAAATCAAACAGGGCTGTGGAAAGCAATTGAGGCGTATGGAAAAGCAGGAACAGGAAAGCATCATTGTGCGCTTGATGATGCGATGACGACATATAATATTTTTAAGTTAGTAGAAAAAGATAAAGAGTATTTAGTCAAACCAGCACCTCCGACATTAGGGGAACTTGTTGATTTTTCGAAAGTGTTAAAGAAAGTGAGTACACAGTAACGACCAAATTGCAAAATATGTAATTTGGTCGTTTTGTTTTTTAAAGTTTGTAATCTTGCTTCAATTGCTGAAGTGTTTCTAGACTACGCCCCGCAAAAGGTGAATCATCTTCAGAAAATGAATTCATTTGAGTTTCTAATGCTAATTTTAGTGACTCTGTATAATCCGGAATTTCTCCTTCATATTTCTTCACCATTTGCTCTGGAATGTTCGTCTGTTCACGAAAAGCTAAAGCACGTCTTTCATGGAAGAATGGTACGTCAGCTTGTTTTACATTATGTAAATCACCTTGCACTGGATGTTTTAAAACAGCTAGTACTTTTACGACGTAACTGCCAGGACGGCTATTTGTAATTTCGCCGATGTATTTTCCAGTTTTATAAATACCAGTAACGATTTCACCAATTTCAAATGTTTCTCTCATATTTTTCACCTCAAGTTTATAGTAAGGAAAGTGCGCGAAGGAGTCAAAGAAATCATTCGCTTTCGGAACGCCCCCTTGAGAATATGAACTGGTTCAACTATAATTTAAAGATATATAACAGAAAATTCTGATGTTTTTTGAATCCTATAATAAGGAGTGTTCGTTATGATGCCTTTATATTTCCCTGAAGATAAAACGGAGTATATTATTCCAGGTATTGTTTGCGTTCTATTTATCATCGGTGCGGTTGCTACGTGGCGTATGTTTATTCGTGTATCAAAACGAGAAGCAGAGCGATTACAGAAAGTAGAAGAAAAGCTTTTAGCTGAAAAGAAACGGTAATTCATTTTTGTATGTTTCCCTCTATGCTCGGACAATCTAAGGGCAGAAAGCATTTTGGAGGGAATTGAATGAAAAGACGGCTTTTTTTCAGTTGTTGTTTATTATTTCTAATGGCGGGTTGTGACCAAGGGAAGCCGAAAGAAATTGATGTGAAATTACATAATGCTTCAGGTGATGAAGTTGGGACTGCAAAAGTAGCTCAGCAAACAAGTGGAGTGAAAATTACGATTAAAGCGGAAGGTTTTACACCAGGACCACACGGTATACATGTACACGAAATCGGAGAATGTAAAGCGCCTAGTTTCGAATCATCTGGGAATCATTTTAATCCAGATAATAAAAAACATGGGCTCTTGAATCCGAAAGGTGCGGAAAATGGTGATTTACCGAATGTAGTGGCGGATGGTTCTGGAAAGATTAAAGCAGAAATCGATGCTCCGCATATAACGCTTGAAGAAGGAAAAACGACGATTCATAGAAAAGATGGAGCGTCTATTATTATTACAGAAAACGCTGATGATGGTATGACGCAACCAACTGGTAAATCTGGTGGCCGAATTGCTTGCGGTGTTATCGTAAAAAAAGCGTCGGATCTGAAGAAAAAATAGAAGCTACCGTGAATGATAGCTTTTGTTGTAAAACCGCATGATAGTAAGTGGAATTATATCGATTTACCGAAAAAAGGAGGCTATCTCAATATCATTTTGGGATAGCCTCCTTTTTTGTTATGAGAATGTATGGTGTAGTCTGTTTAAAATTTCTTCTAAAACAGATCTAGGACAGCCAATGTTAATTCGGATATGGGCTTCCCCGCCCATTCCGTATTTCTCACCGGGCTCAATGATGATTTTACCTTTCTCTTCAAGCAATGCTGTTCGTTCATCTTGAGAAAGATCCAAGTGGGAACAATCAATCCACAGTAAAAAACTACCTTCTGGTTTAATTACAGAAAGAGCTGGTATGTGATTTTGAATATACTCACAAGCAAATTGAGCGTTATCTTCAACATACAATCGAATTTCATTTAGCCAATCATTACATTCTGTATAGGCACTTTGCATTGCTGTATAAGCAAATGTATTTAATCCGTGGAATCCTTGTCTATATTGGATAGACATAAAGGCATTACGGAGATTTTCATTCGGAATAATAATGATCGATGCTTGTAATCCAGCGATATTAAATGTTTTGCTCGGAGCCATACAAGTAATAGTGCGTGCTGCTAATTCTTCAGATAAAGAAGCAAACGGTGTATGAGTATGGCCTCTATAAATAATATCGGCGTGAATTTCATCCGCGACAACGGTTACATTATATTGCGTACATAACGTACCGAGCTTTGTTAGCTCCTCTTTCGTCCAAACGCGCCCGATAGGATTGTGAGGGCTGCAAAGAAGCATTAGTTTTACACCTTGTTTAAATTGAGTTTCTAGATGCTCGAAGTCTATCTTATATATGCCATTTTGTTTAAATAAGGGACTCTCACATAATTGTCTATTATTTGTTTTGACCATTTCAAAAAATGGTGGATAAATAGGAGGTTGTACTAGTACGGCTTCTCCTTCTTTCGTTATAGCTTGTATGCTCGTACTAAGAGCTGGAACGATACCTGCGCTAAATACAATCCATTCTTTTTGTATTTCCCAATTGTATTGGCTTTTCGTCCAATTACAAATGATATCCCCAATATTTTCAGGAGGAAGTGTATAGCCGAAAATAGGATGTTCTGTGCGTTTTTGTAATGCAGTTTGAATTGGTTTTGGTACTTCAAAATCCATATCGGCAATCCAAGCGTGGATGAGCTCTTCATTTTTATATGTATCCCATTTTGTACTATGCGTTCCGCGACGATTTACCGTTTTATGAAATAGTTGCATATGTTTGCTCCTTTCTTCTGTCAAACTGTTAAGTTATGAAAATTCTCACTCTTCTTATAGAATAGCTGATGTGATACGATAAAGAAAAGCATTAAAAAGTGAAAAGGCGGGAAGCAGATGGGTGCATATGACAAAATGATTGAGGTTGTGAAAAATTGGGATCCGTTTCAAATGGGACCGGAGTTTTATGAAACAGAAGCGAGCGATGTTGTAAACGTCGTAAGTGTGTTTGATGATCCGAAATACATCGCAAAGAAGATTCAACATATATACTTTATGTCTTTTGAAGAAGTACCTGCACTTGAAAAATGCGAAAAATTAGCAGTAGAGTTACTCGTACTAAAAGAAGGCGGAAGTTGTTCGTTATAGGCTGTCGGAATTTACGACAGCCTTTTTGTTTATTTTCATTTGTGCTGATTGATTAAAGCTTCACTTTATCCCGTTTTAACGGGCAGTAAGACTCCCGCCTCAAAATTAGGTTGAAGCAAAGAGGTTAGGCGAGAAATCAAACTGCCCGTAAAAACCCGATTGGTGAAGGCTAATAATCCGTGGGGATAGAGCCTCCCACGGATTAAAGCTTCACTTTATTGCGTCGCAAACGTAATAATTTCTTCATAAACATGATCGGGCTTTTCTTCAGGTAGTAGGTGCCCTGTATTTTCGTAAGAAATGAAAGTTGAATTAGGTAGGTCCTTATGGAGACGGTGTCCTACATGTACAGGGACGACGCGATCTTTTTCACCCCAAATGAGTAATACTGGGGTTTCGATTTTTTGTAATTCAGTTGAAGATAAGTCACCTTCACGGTCTCTTATCATTCGAGTTAAAGCAGGGAATATACGATCATCATAAAAAGGAGCAGCATAGCCTTCCATCATTTCATTGTCAATTAATGAATGGTCATGAACGACATTCATTAAGTTATGGACGATGCCCCTTCGAATAATCCAGTTCTTCACGTATAAGTGGAAGAACGGTAAATAAGAGGAGTACAGTAAAGGTAAGTTTGCGCGTGCTAAATAACTAGAGCTACATAGTAAAATCGTCTTTGAAATTAATTCAGGGCGTAGTCGGTTTACAAAGAGTGAAATTTGTCCGCCCATAGAATGGCCAACTAGTACAATATTCGAGAGAGATAAATGTTCGATTAAATCGATAATAATAGCTGCTAAATTGTGATAAGAATATTTAAAGAGATGAGATTTATCACTTTTTCCGAATGGTGGTAAATCAAGGGCAATTACTGTACCTTCCTTTGTTAGTAAAGGAATGAGTCGTCGATAGCTAAATGAGGAAGAGAGGAAGCCGTGAACGAGTACGAAAGTAGGTCGTTCTTTTTTAGTATTATGTTCATACAATTCGTAATGAATAGTAGTCCCGCGAGTGGAAAAAGTGAAGTAAGGGCATTTGCATTCATGGTTCATTTTTTGTCACTCCATTGATTTTTGTTCATATCATCTCCCGGTAAGAAACAAAATATGTTAACAAAAAAAGGCAAGATGACATCGTCATCTTGCCTTTCGCTTATTTATCCCGCTATTCGCCGGGCAGTTGACTCCCACCTCAAAATTCGGCGAATGCGAGGAAGTTAGGTGGGAGATAACTGCCCGTAAAAGCCCGATTGGTGAAGGCTGATAATCAGTGGGGGATGGGCAAAACCCCCACTGATTAAAGTTTCACTTTATAATTACCCACGCACAATATTAGGTGGTGTTTTTCCTTGTAATCCTGCTACTAAATTTTCAGCAGCTGTCATTGCCATTTGCTGCCGAGTTTTTAATGTTGCAGATCCGATGTGCGGTAAAGTTACAACGTTTTGTAATGATAAGAGCGGATTCTCTTTTTGAATCGGCTCTTGTGTAAATGTGTCGATGCCGGCTGCAAATATTTTCTTTTCTGTTAACGCATGAATTAATGCAGTTTCATCTACTGTTTTCCCGCGAGAAGCATTAATGAAAATTGCTGTTTCTTTCATTAATGAAAATTCCTTTTCACCGATAAGATGATACGTTTCATCTGTTAATGGAGTAAGAAGAATAATAAAATCAGATTGTTTGATTAAAGTTTGTAAATCACAATATGTAGCATCAAATTTTTGCTCAGCTTCTTCTTTACGGCGACGATTATAGTAAAGGACATTCATATCAAAGCCGAATTTCGCTCGTTTTGCGACAGCTTCTCCAATTCGTCCCATTCCGATAATACCAATCGTACTATGATGTACATCTAGTCCGAAGTGTTCTTTTCCAATTTCAGCGTTCCATTCACCATTTTTTACATAGGAATTGAGTTCGCAAACACGGCGACCAGCAGATAACATAAGAGCGAAAACGAGATCGGCTACTGTATCATCTAACACATATGGAGTATTCGTTCCGATAACATTTTGTTTTTCCATCGCTTTTAAATCAAAGTTATCATGGCCAACAGAAATGTTACTTACTACTTTTAAATTAGGAGCAACCTGCAATAACTCTTCATTTATAGTAGATCCGAAATTTAATAACCCATCTTTATCTTTTATTTTTTCTAATAGAACATCACGAGGTACTTTCTCATTTTGATCCCATTTTTCAAAATCACAGTGTTCTGATAAATAGTTTTCTACAAATGTTGGAACTGGTTCGGCAATATATACTTTTGGTTTCACGGTTCCATCCCCTTTCCTCTTTACCTGGATTGGTGTGTGCTAATAATCAGCGGGATAAAGCATTCCGCTGATTAAAGTTTCACTTTATCCCGCATTAATGGACAGTAAGCTTTCCGCCTTGAAGAACAGCTAAGGCAAAGAATATAAGTTGGAAAGCAACTATCCGTAAATGCCCGATTGGTGCGGGTTAATAATCAGCGGGATAGAGCATTCCGCTGATTAAAGTTTCACTTTATTTTGACATAATTCTCAAAAAAAATCTTCTTTTCAAACTGGAAAGAGTATTTGTATAATTTAGACAGAAACTAAAAGGAAGGATGATTTATATGGTGACAGAGAAAGAATTGGAATTATTAGCTTGTCTTGAAAAGAATAGTCGTTTATCTGTAGATACATTAGCGAAGTTGTTAAATATAGAAGTAGAAGAAGTGAAAAAAATGGTTGCGAAATTAGAAAGTGAAAAGATTATCGTGGACTATGTAACACATATCGATTGGACAAAAGTGAAAGAACATACTGGTTTAACGGCGATGATTGATGTGAAAGTTACACCGAAGCGTGGTGTCGGTTTTGATGCAGTAGCTGAACAAATTTATCGCTATTCAGAAGTGAAATCCGTTTATTTAATGTCTGGGACATATGACCTTTCTATTACATTAGAAGGAAAGACGATGGGAGAAGTAGCGATGTTTGTTTCTGAGAAATTAGCAACAATTGAATCTGTCGTTTCAACGACAACTCATTTTATTTTGAAGAAGTATAAACATGAGGGGATTATTTATGAAAAGACAGATGATGATAAGAGAATTGTGGTGACACCGTGAAGCAATTTGACCTATCTAGAGTAGCAGAATCTTTACAACCGTCCGGTATACGAAAGTTTTTTGATTTAGCGGCAAGTATGAAAGGTGTTATTTCACTTGGAGTGGGAGAGCCGGACTTTGTTACACCTTGGAATGTAAGGCAAGCATGTATTCGTTCTTTAGAACAAGGATATACGTCATATACAGCAAATGCAGGATTATTGGAGCTCCGTCAAGAAATAGCAAAGTATCTAAAAAAACAATTTGCAGTATCTTATGATCCGAATGATGAAATCATTGTTACAGTTGGAGCGAGTCAAGCGCTAGATGTAGCGATGCGTGCTATTGTAAACCCTGATGATGAAATACTTATTATTGAACCAAGTTTCGTTTCGTATGCACCGCTTGTTACGTTAGCGGGCGGGGTCCCTGTTCCAGTGGCGACTTCATTAGAAGATGAATTTAAAGTACAGCCAGATCAAATTGAAGCAGCTATTACAACGAAAACAAAGGCAATATTACTTTGTTCTCCCAATAACCCAACAGGCGCAATGTTAAATAAATCCGAATTAGAAAAGCTAGCTGTTATTGTTGAGAAGTATAATTTAATCGTGTTATCGGATGAAATTTATGCAGAGCTCGTATACGACGAAGCATATACGAGTTTCGCGAGTATTAAAAATATGCGTGACCATACGATTTTAATTTCAGGATTTTCAAAAGGGTTTGCCATGACGGGATGGCGTCTTGGGATGATTGCAGCCCCTGTTCAATTTTCAGAATTAATGCTCAAAATCCACCAGTATTCAATGATGTGTGCACCGACGATGTCTCAATTTGCAGCACTTGAAGCATTACGTGGGGGAAATGATGAAGTAATTCGAATGAGAGATAGCTATAAAAAACGTCGTAACTTTATGACGACATCTTTCAATGAAATGGGCTTAACATGTCATGTGCCAGGCGGGGCATTTTATGTCTTCCCTTCTATAGCTTCAACCGGACTATCTTCAGCAGAATTTGCAGAACAATTATTATTAGAAGAAAAAGTGGCTGTTGTTCCTGGAAATGTGTTTGGCGGGAGTGGTGAAGGATTTATTCGTTGTTCATATGCAACATCGCTTGAGCAACTTATGGAAGCAATGAAGAGAATGGAACGGTTCATAGAGAATAAAAAAAGGACAAAACACAATACGTTTTGTCCATAAAAGGGGGGGAATACTAGAAAGCCATGTGTTAGTATTCTATCCTAATATTGGAGAATTATACGTATTACAGGAAATTTTTTCGTGAATTTTGAATGAGTTCTATCAAAGTGGTATAATTTACTAATATAAGGTGGGAGTATCCTCGGTGTTTTACTTAGGATACTTACCACTAATCGGATATTTAACAATAAATACATCTGCTTTGCTATTTACAATTGTAGAGAAAATGGTAAACGTATGGGAGTGTTTCACATGTCAGAACAATATACAACGGGAGTGGTTGTAACAGGGAAAGTAACTGGAATTCAAGATTACGGTGCATTTGTAGCTTTGGATGCAGAAACACAAGGACTTGTGCATATATCTGAAATCACAAATGGGTATGTAAAAGACATTCATGACTTTTTAAAGGTCGGAGATACAGTAGAAGTAAAAGTACTTTCAATTGATGAAGAACACAGAAAAATGAGTTTATCGTTAAAAGCGGCGAAAAGAAAGCAAGGACGAATTCTTATACCGAATCCATCAGAGAACGGATTTAATACACTGCGAGAAAAGCTAGCAGAATGGATTGAAGAGTCGGAGGTAATAAAGTAAAAGAGGAACGCATATGAGCGTTCCTCTTTTACTGTGACTTATGATATATATATTTGCAAATATGATTGCATGCAATCATATTCGTATGTCGGAGGCGAAAAAGACATACTGACTATTGAATTTCATGTGTTTCTGGGTGAGTACCAAGATTCTCGGATGGTTTAAATAGTAAGCCGAGATTGATAAGCCCAGAAATACCAACGATGCCGTAAATAATACGTGCAAGAGCTGAGTTCTGTCCCCCGAAAATAGCTGCTACTAAGTCAAACTGGAAGAACCCGATTAGTCCCCAGTTAACAGCGCCGATTACAGTGAAGACTAATGCGATACGTTGCAAGGTACTCATGAAAAGCCCCCCTTAATGTGAAGCGTGAGCAAGCAAGGAGTTAATAAGGAAATTTAACTCCTTTATAGAATGGTATAGTTTTGTTGTTTTTATACATGAAAAATGTACGAAAAACGATGTATATACATCTATACCGAAAAATTCGAATTTTTATGCAAAAAATGAACTTTTTCTAAAAAATAAATAATGGTTACGTTTACAATTGTTGAATCGCTTGATTTACAACTTTAGTTTCGCTAAAGTGAATACAGAAATACATATACATAATTGGAGGGAAAAAGATGAGTACACATGTAACGTTCGACTATTCTAAAGCGTTATCCTTCATCGGTGAAAATGAACTAACTTATTTACGTGATGCAGTAAAAGTAACACATCATGCAATCCACGAAAAAACTGGAGCTGGGAACGATTTCCTTGGGTGGGTAGAGCTTCCGCTTCAATATGACAAAGAAGAATTCGCTCGCATTCAAAAATGCGCAGAAAAAATTAAAAATGACTCTGACATTTTACTTGTTGTAGGTATTGGTGGTTCTTACCTAGGAGCACGCGCAGCAATTGAAATGTTAAACCATTCTTTCTATAACACGCTTTCTAAAGAACAACGTAAAACTCCACAAGTGCTATTTGTTGGACAAAACATTAGCTCCACTTACATGAAAGATTTAATGGACGTACTAGAAGGTAAAGACTTTTCTATTAACGTTATTTCCAAATCAGGTACAACAACAGAGCCTGCAATCGCATTCCGTATTTTCCGTAAATTATTAGAAGAAAAGTATGGAAAAGAAGAAGCACGCAAACGTATTTATGCGACTACAGATAAAGCGCGCGGTGCTTTAAAAACATTATCTGATAATGAAGGCTACGAAACGTTCGTTATTCCAGATGATGTTGGCGGTCGTTTCTCTGTATTAACACCAGTAGGTTTATTGCCAATCGCTGTAAGTGGCCTAAACATTGAAGAGATGATGAAAGGTGCAGCTGCTGGCCATAATGATTTCGCGAAATCAGAACTTGAAGAAAACCCAGCTTACCAATACGCAGTAGTTCGTAATGCTCTATATAATAAAGGGAAAACAATTGAAATGCTTGTTAACTATGAGCCAGCACTTCACTACTTCTCTGAGTGGTGGAAACAGTTATTTGGTGAAAGTGAAGGAAAAGATCAAAAAGGTATTTTCCCATCTTCAGCAAACTTCTCAACTGACTTACACTCATTAGGTCAATACATTCAAGAAGGTCGTCGTGACCTATTCGAAACAGTTCTTAAAGTAGGTAAATCTACACACGAACTAAAAATCGAATTAGACGACAACGATTTAGATGGATTAAACTACCTTGCTGGTGAAACGATAGACTTCGTAAACACAAAAGCATACGAAGGTACATTACTTGCACATAGCGATGGCGGAGTACCAAACTTAATCGTAAACATCCCTGAATTAAATGAGTACACATTCGGTTACCTTGTATACTTCTTCGAAAAAGCATGTGCGATGAGCGGCTACCTATTAGGCGTAAATCCATTTGACCAACCAGGAGTAGAAGCATACAAGAAAAACATGTTTGCTTTACTTGGTAAACCAGGATTTGAAGAATTAAAAGCAGAATTAGAAGAGCGTTTAAAATAATGAAAAGCGATCGGGTCTCCGGTCGCTTTTTATTATTTTATTGAAAGGTACATCGGTATATTCAAACTAGAATGGGTATGCTAAAGGAAAAGTCTAGGAGGGATGGGCTTGATTCCGATTCAATCAAAATTAGAAGGATGTACATATGCGTTATATAAGTTAGAAGAGGTTATGAAACCACTTGGATATAGTATTGGCGGTAATTGGGATTATGATAAAGGATGCTTTGATTATAAAATCGACGAAGAAGAAGGGTATCAATTTTTACGCGTACCATTTACAGCGGTGGATGGGGAACTAGATGTGCCTGGTGTAATAGTCCGTCTTGAAACACCGTATATTCTTTCGCACGTATATCAAGACGAACTAGATGATAATGTTAATGCTTTAACAGCTGGAACGAGTGGATTGGATCAATTTGCGGAGCCGCAAGATCCAGATGGAGATGTGAAAAGAAAGTATGTCAATATTGGTAAAGTATTGGTACAAGAACTAGAAAATCATTTTTTTAATGGTGAATAACGATGAGTATGTCGCTTTCGATGAGAATGAAAGAATGAACTGGATTGATCATATATTGTTCGTCGCGCTTTACACCTAGTAAGAGAATGTTTTGCTTTAAAAGAGTATAGCTACAATTTGCAAAGGATTGTCCGGTGCAGGACGGGGGAATCTCCATCAGTTGTAATTTGTTATCAGAGATTTCATCGTAAAGTGAGAATAGTACACCTGAAATGGAAGGGAATAAAAGAGAAGCGGTAAATACATAGCTCGTTAATTTATTTCCTTCTATAATTTCTGATACGCCAGCTCTCGTTGCATTTTGGATTTGTTCAGAAGTAAGAAGTTCAGCGATGCAGTGAATGTTTGGATTAAGTCCTTTTGCAGTTAAAATATTTAAAATGGACTGTGTATCTGCTAAGCTTTCGTTCTTCTCTTTATCCGCTGTTATTAATATAGTGTGAGCTGTTGTAATGTTAGCTTTTAATAAAGTTTGATCGTGATGCGGACAACCTTTTATAAATTCTAAATGATGAAATGGCTTTGGAAGTAAAGAAAGTGTTTCATCAATTAAAACGATATCAAGGTTCGGTTGTAATATGTGCATTTGTTTTACAACATGTTTTGCACGCTCATTCCAGCCAACGATAATCATATGACCATTAGAGGTAGCAGCTGCTTCACCCTTAATTCTCATATATTGTTTATTAATCATGTCGGTAGCGAATAGAACCATATAATAAGAACAAAATCCCGTTCCTAATAAAATAATACATATACCAATAAGTTTTCCTATCGTTGTATGGGGGGCGAAATCGCCGTATCCAACGGTGAAAATGGTAACGATTGACCACCAAACCCCGTCGAACCATGTGGTGAAGTGAGATGGCTCTAATATATGTATAAGAAAGCCGGAGAAGGTAGTAAGTACAATAATAAAACAAATTAAACGAAATATAATGGAATCACGAAATGTATCTACTAAATTCGGACGGGATTTCAAGTTCCTATTCCTCCTTACTTTTCAGGACTACATTCATTGTTACCATTATAGAAAAAAGAAAAACTCTCTAATTAAAAAGAGAGTTCATTTCATAATTAATACATACTTTCAACTTCAGTTTGTTGAACACTTTCAAGATGCTGAAGAGCATAATAAACATCAGCAGTATGTCTTTTTTGATCGATAGACAATTTTAAATGTAAATAGTGCGAACCATTTTCCAATGTTTTGAGCTTCATGTTCTTAACTTTTATATCCATTTCTTTTATTTCTTCAATTACGGTCGGGATATTGTCCATATTTCGTACAACGAGTTTCACTGCGATATCACGTTGGCGAAATGATCTAGGACCGACGTATTTCATCGCTAATGGTATAAGTTCTACACTAATCATAAGGAAACACATTCCGAAAATAGCCTCGATATAGAAACCAGCTCCAACGGCAATGCCGATGCCAGAAGCACCCCAAATCATAGCGGCGGTCGTTAACCCCGCAATACTATCGTTTCCTCTGCGTAAAATTACACCGGCACCTAAAAAACCAATTCCTGATACAATTTGAGCGGCAAGTCGAAGTGGATCCATATTCATATGATCGGTATGTGGTAAGTTGTAAGCTGCTTTAATAGAAACAATGGTTAGGAGGCAACTAATAATAGAAATAACTAAACACGTTTTTAAGCCGAGTGGTTTACGTTTTAATTCGCGCTCTAAACCGATAGCGAATCCTAAAATAGCCGAGAGACCTAGTTTTATTAATAAGTCGGTGTAGTCCATGTATATTCCTCCTTGTATGATATGGTATATGAATAAAACGTTTATCCCACTATTTGCGGGCAGTAAGCCCCGCCTCAAAATTCGCCGAATGCGAGAAAGTTAGGTGGGGGACGACTGCCCGTAAATGCCCGATTGGTGAAGGCTAATAATCAGTGGGGGATGAATACCCCCCACTGATTAAAGTTTCACTTTATATAGAAAGAAACGTTTTTTGACAGAGTGACTTTCTATAGAATATATGTAGGAATTACTTAGAAATGAAAGAGATGTTTCGTTTAAGTATATGATATTAAAAAAGAAATGTAGTTGGTTTCAAAAAAGTTTTCAAAAGGTGTTGCATTTCATTTTTTCACATGATATATTAATAAACGTCGCTGATGCAGAAACGCAGAAAACGACAAAAAAGAAATTGAAAAACATAGTTGACATCGAAAAATGAAGATGTTAATATGATGAAGTCGCTTCTGAAGCGGCAGATAAGTTCTTTGAAAACTGAACGAAACAAACAACGTGAACGTCAATTTTTATTTTTAGATGCTAGACAAACTAACTTTATTGGAGAGTTTGATCCTGGCTCAGGATGAACGCTGGCGGCGTGCCTAATACATGCAAGTCGAGCGAATGGATTAAGAGCTTGCTCTTATGAAGTTAGCGGCGGACGGGTGAGTAACACGTGGGTAACCTACCCATAAGACTGGGATAACTCCGGGAAACCGGGGCTAATACCGGATAATATTTTGAACTGCATAGTTCGAAATTGAAAGGCGGCTTCGGCTGTCACTTATGGATGGACCCGCGTCGCATTAGCTAGTTGGTGAGGTAACGGCTCACCAAGGCGACGATGCGTAGCCGACCTGAGAGGGTGATCGGCCACACTGGGACTGAGACACGGCCCAGACTCCTACGGGAGGCAGCAGTAGGGAATCTTCCGCAATGGACGAAAGTCTGACGGAGCAACGCCGCGTGAGTGATGAAGGCTTTCGGGTCGTAAAACTCTGTTGTTAGGGAAGAACAAGTGCTAGTTGAATAAGCTGGCACCTTGACGGTACCTAACCAGAAAGCCACGGCTAACTACGTGCCAGCAGCCGCGGTAATACGTAGGTGGCAAGCGTTATCCGGAATTATTGGGCGTAAAGCGCGCGCAGGTGGTTTCTTAAGTCTGATGTGAAAGCCCACGGCTCAACCGTGGAGGGTCATTGGAAACTGGGAGACTTGAGTGCAGAAGAGGAAAGTGGAATTCCATGTGTAGCGGTGAAATGCGTAGAGATATGGAGGAACACCAGTGGCGAAGGCGACTTTCTGGTCTGTAACTGACACTGAGGCGCGAAAGCGTGGGGAGCAAACAGGATTAGATACCCTGGTAGTCCACGCCGTAAACGATGAGTGCTAAGTGTTAGAGGGTTTCCGCCCTTTAGTGCTGAAGTTAACGCATTAAGCACTCCGCCTGGGGAGTACGGCCGCAAGGCTGAAACTCAAAGGAATTGACGGGGGCCCGCACAAGCGGTGGAGCATGTGGTTTAATTCGAAGCAACGCGAAGAACCTTACCAGGTCTTGACATCCTCTGAAAACTCTAGAGATAGAGCTTCTCCTTCGGGAGCAGAGTGACAGGTGGTGCATGGTTGTCGTCAGCTCGTGTCGTGAGATGTTGGGTTAAGTCCCGCAACGAGCGCAACCCTTGATCTTAGTTGCCATCATTAAGTTGGGCACTCTAAGGTGACTGCCGGTGACAAACCGGAGGAAGGTGGGGATGACGTCAAATCATCATGCCCCTTATGACCTGGGCTACACACGTGCTACAATGGACGGTACAAAGAGCTGCAAGACCGCGAGGTGGAGCTAATCTCATAAAACCGTTCTCAGTTCGGATTGTAGGCTGCAACTCGCCTACATGAAGCTGGAATCGCTAGTAATCGCGGATCAGCATGCCGCGGTGAATACGTTCCCGGGCCTTGTACACACCGCCCGTCACACCACGAGAGTTTGTAACACCCGAAGTCGGTGGGGTAACCTTTATGGAGCCAGCCGCCTAAGGTGGGACAGATGATTGGGGTGAAGTCGTAACAAGGTAGCCGTATCGGAAGGTGCGGCTGGATCACCTCCTTTCTATGGAGAATTGATGAACGCAGTTCATCAATAAACGTTGACTTGTTTTGTTTCGTTCAGTTTTGAGAGAACTATCTCTCAAGTTTAAATGTATGTTCTTTGAAAACTAGATAACAGTGTAGCTCATATTTTTTTAATTTTAGTTTGGTTAAGTTAGAAAGGGCGCACGGTGGATGCCTTGACACTAGGAGTCGATGAAGGACGGGACTAACGCCGATATGCTTCGGGGAGCTGTAAGTAAGCTTTGATCCGAAGATTTCCGAATGGGGAAACCCACTATACGTAATGGTATGGTATCCTTACCTGAATACATAGGGTATGGAAGACAGACCCAGGGAACTGAAACATCTAAGTACCTGGAGGAAGAGAAAGCAAATGCGATTTCCTGAGTAGCGGCGAGCGAAACGGAATCTAGCCCAAACCAAGAGGCTTGCCTCTTGGGGTTGTAGGACATTCTATACGGAGTTACAAAGGAACGAGGTAGACGAAGCGACCTGGAAAGGTCCGTCACAGAGGGTAATAACCCCGTAGTCGAAACTTCGTTCTCTCTTGAATGTATCCTGAGTACGGCGGAACACGTGAAATTCCGTCGGAATCTGGGAGGACCATCTCCCAAGGCTAAATACTCCCTAGTGATCGATAGTGAACCAGTACCGTGAGGGAAAGGTGAAAAGCACCCCGGAAGGGGAGTGAAAGAGATCCTGAAACCGTGTGCCTACAAATAGTCAGAGCCCGTTAATGGGTGATGGCGTGCCTTTTGTAGAATGAACCGGCGAGTTACGATCCCGTGCAAGGTTAAGCTGAAGAGGCGGAGCCGCAGCGAAAGCGAGTCTGAATAGGGCGTTTAGTACGTGGTCGTAGACCCGAAACCAGGTGATCTACCCATGTCCAGGGTGAAGTTCAGGTAACACTGAATGGAGGCCCGAACCCACGCACGTTGAAAAGTGCGGGGATGAGGTGTGGGTAGCGGAGAAATTCCAATCGAACCTGGAGATAGCTGGTTCTCCCCGAAATAGCTTTAGGGCTAGCCTTAAGTGTAAGAGTCTTGGAGGTAGAGCACTGATTGAACTAGGGGTCCTCATCGGATTACCGAATTCAGTCAAACTCCGAATGCCAATGACTTATCCTTAGGAGTCAGACTGCGAGTGATAAGATCCGTAGTCAAGAGGGAAACAGCCCAGATCGCCAGCTAAGGTCCCAAAGTGTGTATTAAGTGGAAAAGGATGTGGAGTTGCTTAGACAACTAGGATGTTGGCTCAGAAGCAGCCACCATTTAAAGAGTGCGTAATAGCTCACTAGTCGAGTGACTCTGCGCCGAAAATGTACCGGGGCTAAATACACCACCGAAGCTGCGAATTGATACCAATGGTATCAGTGGTAGGGGAGCGTTCTAAGTGCAGTGAAGTCAGACCGGAAGGACTGGTGGAGCGCTTAGAAGTGAGAATGCCGGTATGAGTAGCGAAAGACGGGTGAGAATCCCGTCCACCGAATGCCTAAGGTTTCCTGAGGAAGGCTCGTCCGCTCAGGGTTAGTCAGGACCTAAGCCGAGGCCGACAGGCGTAGGCGATGGACAACAGGTTGATATTCCTGTACCACCTCTTTATCGTTTGAGCAATGGAGGGACGCAGAAGGATAGAAGAAGCGTGCGATTGGTTGTGCACGTCCAAGCAGTTAGGCTGATAAGTAGGCAAATCCGCTTATCGTGAAGGCTGAGCTGTGATGGGGAAGCTCCTTATGGAGCGAAGTCTTTGATTCCCCGCTGCCAAGAAAAGCTTCTAGCGAGATAAAAGGTGCCTGTACCGCAAACCGACACAGGTAGGCGAGGAGAGAATCCTAAGGTGTGCGAGAGAACTCTGGTTAAGGAACTCGGCAAAATGACCCCGTAACTTCGGGAGAAGGGGTGCTTTCTTAACGGAAAGCCGCAGTGAATAGGCCCAAGCGACTGTTTAGCAAAAACACAGGTCTCTGCGAAGCCGTAAGGCGAAGTATAGGGGCTGACACCTGCCCGGTGCTGGAAGGTTAAGGAGAGGGGTTAGCGTAAGCGAAGCTCTGAACTGAAGCCCCAGTAAACGGCGGCCGTAACTATAACGGTCCTAAGGTAGCGAAATTCCTTGTCGGGTAAGTTCCGACCCGCACGAAAGGTGTAACGATTTGGGCACTGTCTCAACCAGAGACTCGGTGAAATTATAGTACCTGTGAAGATGCAGGTTACCCGCGACAGGACGGAAAGACCCCGTGGAGCTTTACTGTAGCCTGATATTGAATTTTGGTACAGTTTGTACAGGATAGGCGGGAGCCATTGAAACCGGAGCGCTAGCTTCGGTGGAGGCGCTGGTGGGATACCGCCCTGACTGTATTGAAATTCTAACCTACGGGTCTTATCGACCCGGGAGACAGTGTCAGGTGGGCAGTTTGACTGGGGCGGTCGCCTCCTAAAGTGTAACGGAGGCGCCCAAAGGTTCCCTCAGAATGGTTGGAAATCATTCGTAGAGTGCAAAGGCATAAGGGAGCTTGACTGCGAGACCTACAAGTCGAGCAGGGACGAAAGTCGGGCTTAGTGATCCGGTGGTTCCGCATGGAAGGGCCATCGCTCAACGGATAAAAGCTACCCCGGGGATAACAGGCTTATCTCCCCCAAGAGTCCACATCGACGGGGAGGTTTGGCACCTCGATGTCGGCTCATCGCATCCTGGGGCTGTAGTCGGTCCCAAGGGTTGGGCTGTTCGCCCATTAAAGCGGTACGCGAGCTGGGTTCAGAACGTCGTGAGACAGTTCGGTCCCTATCCGTCGTGGGCGCAGGAAATTTGAGAGGAGCTGTCCTTAGTACGAGAGGACCGGGATGGACGCACCGCTGGTGTACCAGTTGTTCTGCCAAGGGCATAGCTGGGTAGCTATGTGCGGAAGGGATAAGTGCTGAAAGCATCTAAGCATGAAGCCCCCCTCAAGATGAGATTTCCCATAGCGTAAGCTAGTAAGATCCCTGAAAGATGATCAGGTTGATAGGTTCGAGGTGGAAGCATGGTGACATGTGGAGCTGACGAATACTAATAGATCGAGGACTTAACCATATAATATGAAGCAATGTTATCTAGTTTTGAAAGAATATAAAAAACTTGTTGACTTTAAATGTCGAATAAGTTATGATAATTCTTGTCTTAAATGAATACAGTCTGGTAATGATGGCAGAGAGGTCACACCCGTTCCCATACCGAACACGGAAGTTAAGCTCTCTAGCGCCGATGGTAGTTGGGACCTTGTCCCTGTGAGAGTAGGACGTTGCCAGGCAATTCGGAGGATTAGCTCAGCTGGGAGAGCACCTGCCTTACAAGCAGGGGGTCGGCGGTTCGATCCCGTCATCCTCCACCATTTAGCCGACTTAGCTCAATTGGTAGAGCAACTGACTTGTAATCAGTAGGTTGGGGGTTCAAGTCCTCTAGTCGGCACCAGAAAATCATGGCGGTTGTGGCGAAGTGGTTAACGCACCGGATTGTGGCTCCGGCACTCGTGGGTTCAATTCCCATCAGTCGCCCCATTTTTTCTTTTTAAATTATAATATGCGGGTGTGGCGGAATTGGCAGACGCACTAGACTTAGGATCTAGCGCCTTTGGCGTGGGGGTTCGACTCCCTTCACCCGCACTTTTAATAAAATAACTCAAACATGTCTTGCGGAAGTAGTTCAGTGGTAGAATACAACCTTGCCAAGGTTGGGGTCGCGGGTTCGAATCCCGTCTTCCGCTCCAATTTTCAGTATGACATGCCGGGGTGGCGGAACAGGCAGACGCACAGGACTTAAAATCCTGCGGTGGGTGACCACCGTGCGGGTTCGACCCCCGCCCTCGGCACCATATGCGCCCGTAGCTCAATTGGATAGAGCGTTTGACTACGGATCAAGAGGTTAGGGGTTCGACTCCTCTCGGGCGCGTTTTTTATTAACGGGAAGTGGCTCAGCTTGGTAGAGCACCTGGTTTGGGACCAGGGGGTCGCAGGTTCAAATCCTGTCTTCCCGATATTTTCAAAATATGGGGCCTTAGCTCAGCTGGGAGAGCGCCTGCCTTGCACGCAGGAGGTCAGCGGTTCGATCCCGCTAGGCTCCACTTATTTGAATATAACTTATGGCGGTGTAGCTCAGCTGGCTAGAGCGTACGGTTCATACCCGTGAGGTCGGGGGTTCGATCCCCTCCGCCGCTACCATAAAGGACCTTTAGCTCAGCTGGTTAGAGCAGACGGCTCATAACCGTCCGGTCGTAGGTTCGAGTCCTACAAGGTCCACCACTCAAAGTTCATATCTCGGAGGTATACCCAAGTTCGGCTGAAGGGATCGGTCTTGAAAACCGACAGGCGGCGAGAGTCGCGCGGGGGTTCGAATCCCTCTACCTCCTCCATTTTTTCTAAATTAAATATTATATCATCGCGGGGTGGAGCAGTACGGTAGCTCGTCGGGCTCATAACCCGAAGGTCGCAGGTTCAAATCCTGTCCCCGCAACCAAATGGTCCCGTGGTGTAGTGGTTAACATGCCTGCCTGTCACGCAGGAGATCGCCGGTTCGACCCCGGTCGGGACCGCCATTTTTTTTACATAAAGGCTCGGTAGCTCAGTCGGTAGAGCAGAGGACTGAAAATCCTCGTGTCGGCGGTTCGATTCCGTCCCGAGCCACCATTTTGAAATCGCAAGCCGGCTTAGCTCAATTGGTAGAGCAACTGACTTGTAATCAGTAGGTTGGGGGTTCAAGTCCTCTAGCCGGCACCACTTTCAAAATGAGCCATTAGCTCAGTTGGTAGAGCATCTGACTTTTAATCAGAGGGTCGAAGGTTCGAATCCTTCATGGCTCACCATTTTTAATTTAATGCGGGTGTAGTTTAGTGGTAAAACAAGAGCCTTCCAAGCTCTGGTCGAGAGTTCGATTCTCTTCACCCGCTTTTTATGGGCCTATAGCTCAGCTGGTTAGAGCGCACGCCTGATAAGCGTGAGGTCGATGGTTCGAGTCCATTTAGGCCCACCATAATTATTCCGCAGTAGCTCAGTGGTAGAGCTATCGGCTGTTAACCGATCGGTCGTAGGTTCGAGTCCTACCTGCGGAGCCATATTATAGAGAAGTACCCAAGTGGCTCAAGGGGCTCCCCTGCTAAGGGAGTAGATCGCGAACGCGGTGCGAGGGTTCGAATCCCTTCTTCTCTGCCAGATTTTGGCCCGTTGGTCAAGTGGTTAAGACACCGCCCTTTCACGGCGGTAACACGGGTTCGAATCCCGTACGGGTCATACTAAAAGAGATAGCATAATCTGCTATCTCTTTTTTGTTGTATAAAAGTGGACTTTGAATAGTCTGCTTTTTTTTTATGGATTTCTTGTATACTTTTTTCTATTTGAATCGTCTAACTAATAGAAAAGAGAGAGCGATGGAGTATGAAAAGCTTATTATAGAAACATCAAAAAGTATTTATAGATATTTGCTTAAAATAGAGCTAACATCACATGCCCATCAAGCTAAGATTTTAAGACACCCCCATAACGAGAATTTTACCTTTTTTACAGTTATTTATGAGAATTCAGCTCGTTTTTCCGTTTTGGGAGATCTTTTTTACTTTAAATTTGGTATGAACAAGCTATATATTTGGCTCTTATTTCTATCTGGATTTCTGGTGTCTTTTCTTTAATGCTGGATATTAATCATTGCAATAAGTTGTAGGAGATTTATGTATATGCACTTATTTTTGCAACCTTTTTATTCTCTCATTCGACTATATTAGTAAAGAGAGGAAGAAATAAAAATGGACATAGCCTATCTAGTAAAACAAGCAACAAGAGGAAATGATCAAGCATTTGAACAACTTATTACTTTTGTTCGCCCGAAATTATATCGAACAGCCTATTCTTATGTAAGAAATGAACAAGATGCACTGGATATATACCAAGAAACAATTTATGAAGCATATCTTTCACTGAGAAAATTAAAAAAGCCGGAGAAATTTCAAAGTTGGATTACCAAAATTCTTGTTTTTAAATCCATTGATTTTGTAAGAAAATCCTCTAGACAATTTGTTGCGAATGATGAAATATTTGCTAATTTATGTACAGAAGAAAGCATGAATAAATTAGAACAATCATTGGATTTAACCGAGGCATTTAATTTCTTAGATCCTACTTACAAAACTATTATTTTATTAAGGTATTATCACGATTTATCTATTAAGGAAATTGCTGAGGTTCTTAACTCTCCAGAAGGAACGGTAAAATCTCAATTACATCGAGCAAAGCAAGCCTTACGCCCCATTTTAAAGGAGGGATATAGTTATGAATAAAGAAGAATTTAATCACCATATCAATGATATTCCTATACCAGAAGACCGGTTAATTCAAAGAGAAAAAACAGCCATGCTTCAAGCTAAGAAAAATCAATACCGTAGAAAAAAAACAATCAAGTATTCTAGTCTTGTTGCTTGTGGAATATGTGTTTCTCTCTTAGGTTTTGGATTCATTTCTCCTGCTATGGCAAAGACTTTATCGAGTGTTCCAGTTATAGGCCCCATTTATGCACAATTTAATGATATTGCTTCTGATAAAATTGAAAAGGATGAGCTTGCTACATCAATTGAAAGACAAGATAACCATAGTGGTTTAACGATGAATGTGAAAGAAGCTGTTTACGATGGCGGACGTTTAGTGATCACGGTGGAATACAAAGGAGAAAATACTATTTCCAATAGCAATGAAGAGAAAGCTGGATTTAGTTATGTAACCATTAATGGGAAAGAGGTCAGAGCTGCAATTAGTTCTACTTCACAGAAGTCAAAAGGACGAAACACCATTATTGAGCAGCATGAATTCACTCTGGCTAATTACGGTGAATTTGGTGATAAAATTGATGTTTCCGTCCATGGAGAAGATTTATTTGGAAAAGCAGGAACATGGAATGTAGCATTTCCTCTTACAAAAGTTGAAGGTGAGATTCGTAAATTTACTCCTAATATAAAAACATTAACGAAAGATAATCTGTATGCATTAACAGTAGATCAAGTAACTTTTTCTTCACTTTCAACGAGGATTGATTTGACCTTTGATTATCCAAAAGAAATGGAAGCTAATGATAGTTGGCCAGCACTTGATTATACTGTCACTGATGATAAAGGAAAAATCTACGAAGGAGTCAGCTTGCAAGTTGGTAGCACGGGACTATACGGACACCATATTGTTTTAGCTCTTCCACCAATGGATAATCCTCCAAAATCCTTAACAATTAAACCTACGTATCTTAGTGGTCAAAATGATACTTTAAAAAATGGAGGTTCTGAAGATTTAAAAATGACTGTTTTACTACAATAATTGAAGGGCTTTGCTAGGTTTCCATGTCTATTGACGGTTAATAAGTGACGTTGTGTTAACTTGATGTGTATGGAAAAAACATCACTATCAAGCTAAGATAAATTTGTATCCATGTAATCAAAAAAACGCTATTCTTTTTGTAGAATTATACAGAAAGGATGGCGTTTTTGATGAAGTCTATCATTTCAAATGAACTGGACCTTTTCGCACAAGAGCTCCAGTAGTCCTACAAGAGATCGCCAAACAAGTTGGTTTTATACAGCGATCTAGCAAGTATCAAGCAAACGAACTCATTGCCCTTTGCGTATGGCTCAGTCAAGAAATTGCTAGCACATCATTTATACAATTGTGCAGTCAGTTAGAAGTTTCTACAGGTGTACTTATGAGCTCAGAAGGACTGAATCAACGCTTTAATCCAGAAGCTGTCTTTCAATAGGTGATCTACTGAAGGCAGCTTCTTTATGCTGTTATTATTATAGGGTTTTGTCGGTAAGTCGATATTCCTTGTCGAATCGTTGATATATTTTGAGTTACGGTAGATATATTCTAAAAATCGTTGATATATTTAAATAATCGTCGATATAATTTCACTTACCGATAAAAAACCTAAGAAAAACCCTTTCACAATCTAAAGAAAACGCCTCCATTGAGATGGATTTCACCCGCACTCTAATAACTTTACACCCTATGTGAAAAAGTTCACAAATAGGTCATAATTTGTGAAGGAATTCACAATAATCCGTGCTACAATATGTATGTAAAGAAGTTAAACAACATTAAATTAGTATTTTAATTAATTACTTAAACAATAATAAAAAATAGATATAAACAATTGAAAGGGGAAATTAACATGAAAAAAGGTATCAATCGCGTAGTATTAGTAGGAACAGGAGCTGTAGGTTGTAGTTACGCTTACTCAATGATCAACCAAGGTGTAGCTGAAGAATTCGTACTAGTAGATGTTAATGAAGCAAAAGCAGAAGGAGAAGCAATGGACTTAAGCCATGCGGTACCATTCTCTCCAGCACCAACAAAAGTTTGGAGCGGTAGCTATGCAGATTGTAAAGATGCAGATTTAGTAGTTATCACTGCTGGATTACCACAAAAGCCAGGCGAAACTCGTTTAGACTTAGTTGAGAAAAATACAAAGATCTTTAAACAAATCGTTCGCGGTATTATGGATAGCGGATTCGATGGAATCTTCTTAATCGCAACTAACCCAGTTGATATTTTAACTTACGTAACTTGGAAAGAATCTGGTTTACCGAAAGAGCGCGTAATCGGTTCTGGTACTACTTTAGACTCTGCTCGTTTCCGTTACATGTTAGGTGACTACTTAGATGTAGATCCACGTAACGTTCATGCTTACATCGTTGGTGAGCACGGTGACACTGAACTTCCAGTATGGAGCCACGCTACTGTAGGTGTACAAAAACTAGAAACAATCTTAGCGAACAACGAACAGTATAACCAAGAAGATTTAGATAAAATCTTTGAAAATGTACGCGATGCAGCTTACCACATTATTGAGCGTAAAGGCGCAACTTACTACGGAATCGGTATGTCACTACTTCGTGTAACTAAAGCAATCTTAAGCAACGAGAACAGCGTATTAACTGTATCGGCATACCTTGAAGGTCAATATGGTGAGAAAGATGCTTTCGTAGGTGTTCCAGCTGTTATTAACCGCGAAGGTGTACGTGAAATCGTAGAACTTGAGCTAAATGAAGAAGAAAAAGCGAAATTCGCTCATTCTGTAAAAGTATTAAAAGAAACAATGGCACCAGTACTATAATAATTGCTAAATAATTCAGAGGCGGGAAACTGCTTCCTACCTCTGAGTTTTTATATAATTTAATATAAATTCCTTTTCCGGTTTCCCTTGTATATCCCCAATATACCCCTTTTGCTGGATAAGGGTCGTTTATAGAAAAGAGCACTCTACTTTATATAGAGTGCTCTTTATTATTATTTTTTAGGTGTTAATCCTAATTTCTTTAAAATATCTGCCAGTGTACCGCTTTTTGATTTTTCTACAGGTGTTTGTGATTTTGCTGCATCTGGTCCTTTTTTCAAGAATTTCTTTTCTACGAAGCGAATGTCTTTTTCGTCGACGATGCCGTCATTATTAAGATCGCCATCTTTTACAGATACTCCTTTTTTACCATAGTTATTAGCGATAATTTCAGCATCTTTAATATCAATTATTTTATCGCCATTTACGTCGCCTGCAAGGTTTTCATCTGGACGAGCATATTAATATTGACCGAGTAGCTTACCATCTTTTTCAGTACCTAATTTCGTTGTTAGACGGTTTGAAATGAATTACCCGATGTTTCAGAATCACTGAAATAGGCGAATACACCGCCGAATGTAAGGGATAAGCCAAGTGAAGCTGTGACAACTCCCATTCCAACCTTTTGTTTTAATGACATAAGAAAGCCCCCTAATTTAATTTTTATCAGACTTTCGCCTGGAGCATCGATAGAGTAAACATAGTGTTTCAGTATGAATTATATTTGCGAAGGTTCAATGTTCTTTATTGAGAATGAGTATATGCTTATGAATTTTCCATTTCAATAAAATTGTGACAAAAAATATTGAGAAACATTTTTTTATGACAGATTATTTTGTTACGATTTTAAGTGATAAATAGCGAGTAAAATAGGATAAATCTTATGAAATAAAGGTTGAGAAATAAATAATAGGATGAAAGGCTAGTAGGAAATGAAGCGTTTGCAATGAATATTCGTCAAAATTCGATAATTTACACGGAAAATGTGAAAATTTTAAGTGAAATTTAAGAAAAAAACGAATATTTTTTAAAAAATAACAAGGATATTTCAGTTTTTCGCAGAAATGATAAAGAGTAAAAAATTTCTGTCATCTTAGTGAGGTGAACATATTGGATGTAATAAATTGTGAAGAAGTGAAACGAGATGAGTTTCATACAGAAAAGTACTATGACAGTTATAACATCTTTGGCGCACATATTGTGACGGAAGATGGGATGCGAGGTGTACGATTCACAGTATGGGCTCCTCATGCGAAAGCAATGAGTGTTGTTGGGGATTTTAATGAATGGGATTATGAGCAACATAAGATGCTACAAGTGACAGAAGAGGGGATTTGGTCCTTGTTTGTACCGCATATTGAAGAGAATGATATATATAAGTATGCGATTGAAACGATGGATGGTGACGTTATTTTAAAAGCGGATCCTTATGCAGTATATGCAGAAGTAAGACCAAATACGGCATCTGTAGTTTTTGATATAGAGGGATATGAATGGAATGATAAAAACTGGATTCGTAAGAGAAAGAAAAAATCGATTTATAAAGAAGCGATGACAGTTTATGAATTACATTTCGGTTCTTGGAAAAAGAAAGAAGATGGCGCTCTGTATTCTTACAGAGAAATGGCCGAGGAGCTCATTCCGTATGTGGTGGAACATCAATTTACACATATTGAAATTATGCCGCTTGTTGAGCATCCATATGATCGTTCTTGGGGATATCAAGGAACAGGATATTATGCAGCGACAAGTAGATTCGGCACGCCACATGATTTGATGTATTTTGTCGATGAATGTCATAAATATGGAATCGGTGTCATTTTAGATTGGGTACCGGGGCATTTTTGTAAAGATGCTCACGGTTTATATTTGTTTGATGGGACACCGACTTATGAATATAAAGATAGAGACGTACAAGAAAACCTTGTATGGGGAACTGTTAATTTTGATTTAGGGAAGAGAGAAGTACGTAATTTCTTAATTTCAAATGCGTTATTTTGGATGAAGTATTTCCATATTGATGGTTTCAGGGTAGATGCAGTTGCGAATATGCTGTACTGGAATAAAGAAGGAAAAGAGCAAAGCAATGAACACGCCGTTTCTTTCTTACGAGAGTTAAATGAAGCCGTGTTTGCAGAAGATGAAGAGTTTCTTATGACAGCGGAAGATTCAACAGCTTGGCCACTTGTAACAGCTCCAACATACGAGGGTGGACTTGGATTCAATTATAAATGGAATATGGGTTGGATGAATGACGTGCTGAAATATATGGAATGTGCGCCAGAGTACCGGAAATACATTCATGAGAAAATGACATTCTCTTTAATATATGCTCACTCTGAAAACTTCATATTGCCGCTTTCTCATGATGAAGTCGTTCATGGGAAAAAGTCGTTATTAAATAAAATGCCGGGAGATTACTGGGATAAGTTTGCTCAGCTTCGTTTATTATATGGATATTTCTTTACTCATCCAGGTAAGAAATTACTCTTTATGGGTGGAGAATTCGGGCAATTTGATGAGTGGAAAGACCTTGAAGATTTAGATTGGAATTTACATGATTTTGAAATGCATCGTAATATGCATGATTACTTTAAAGAGCTCATAGCATTGTATAAGCGCTCAAAACCACTTTGGCAGTTAGATCACTCGCCTGAAGGATTTCAGTGGATTGATGCTAATAATAATGAGCAAAGTATTTTCTCGTTTATCCGCCAAGGGGATAAGCAGGAAGATGCGTTAGTTGTCGTATGTAATTTTACGAAAGCTACATATGAAAACTATAAAGTAGGTGTACCAGATTTCGAGTACTATAACGAAATTTTAAACAGTGACTCGGCGCAATATGGCGGATCGGGGCAAGTTAATAAGAAACGTCTCAAGACGATTCTAGAGCCATATCATAATCAAGCGGCACATGTAGAAATTACAATTCCACCATTTGGCGTATCCATATTACGACCAGTGAAGACGAGAAAGGGGAGCAAAAAACAAGATGGCTCAAAAACAAAAGTGCGTAGCAATGTTACTAGCAGGGGGAAAAGGTAGTCGTTTAAGTGCATTAACAAAAAATTTAGCCAAGCCAGCTGTTCCATTTGGTGGTAAATATCGCATTATTGATTTTACGTTAAGTAACTGTGCAAACTCCGGTATTGAAACGGTGGGGATTTTAACACAATATCAACCGTTAGAACTTCATAATTATATTGGAATCGGAAATGCTTGGGATCTTGATCGTGTAAACGGTGGAGTCACTGTGTTACCTCCTTATGCGGAGTCTTCAGGTGTGAAGTGGTATACAGGTACGGCAAGTGCTATTTATCAAAACTTAAACTATTTAAGTCAGTATGAACCAGAATATGTCCTTATTTTATCAGGCGATCATATTTATAAAATGGATTACAGCAAAATGCTAGATTACCATATTGAGAAAGAAGCGGACGTTTCGATTTCTGTTATTGAAGTGCCGTGGGATGAAGCAAGTCGCTTTGGCATCATGAATACAAATGAAGAGATGGAAGTTGTTGAATTTGAGGAGAAACCGCAATTTCCAAGAAGTAATCTTGCATCAATGGGAATTTATATTTTTAACTGGGCTATTTTAAAAGAATATTTAGAGATGGATGCAAGAAACCCTGAATCTAGTAATGACTTCGGAAAAGATGTACTTCCGCTTTTATTAGATGAAGGGAAGAAGTTGATGGCGTATCCGTTTGAAGGATATTGGAAAGATGTTGGAACGGTGAAAAGCTTATGGGAAGCGAATATGGATTTACTTCGCGATGAAACATCGTTGAACTTGAACGATCGTAATTGGCGCATTTATTCTGTAAATCCAAACGAGCCACCTCAATATATTGCAGAAAAGGCAAAAGTAGAAGAGTCACTTATTAATGAAGGGTGCGTCATTGAAGGGGACGTGAAGCATTCTGTTTTATTCCAAGGAGTGACGGTGGAAGAAGGTAGTATGGTAATCGATTCTGTCGTTATGCCGGGGGCAAAGATTGGTAAAAACGTTGTGATTGAAAGAGCGATCGTTGGATCGGAAATGGTTATTGAAGATGGGACAATAATTCGTCCAGAAAAAAATGTTGATGATGTAGTACTAATTGCTGAAGGAAAATAGAAAAGGGGGATGAAATGAATGGGAGAAAAAATGTTAGGAATTATTAATGCAACGGGAAGTTTTCCTTCCTTAAAGAAAGTAACAGGGCATCGTTCATTAGCGGCGTTACCGTTTGGAGGCCGTTACCGCCTCATTGATTTCATGCTTTCAAATATGGTGAATTCTAATATTCATAGCGTGGCGGTTTTTACAAGTCATAAAAATCGTTCTTTAATGGATCATGTCGGTTCAGGAAAACAGTGGGATTTAGATAGAAAGCGTGATGGACTGTTTTTATTCCCACCGAACTGCCAATGTGATCATGACGAATTTGGATCTTTTGCACATTTTAGAAGACATATTGATTATTTTCTAAGAAGCAGAGAAGAATATGTTGTTATTACGAATAGCCATCTTGTAACAGCGTTAAACTTTCAAGCGGTGTTAGAGCGACATATACATACGTCTGCAGATATTACTGAAGTTTGTCATGAAGGGGTTTCGCTTCAAACATATGTGTTAAAGAAACAATTATTGCTAGACTTATTTGAGGCATATAAAGATGTGGAGCAATACAGTTTATTTGATGTAGTGAGAGAAAAGAGCGGGAAATCACTGCATATTACTACGTACGAACATACAGGATATGTAGCTATTATTGATTCTATTGAAAGTTACTATAAACATAGCCTAGAAATTTTGCAGCCTTCTATTTGGAAGCAATTATTTAAGAAAGAAGCACCAATCTTTACGAAAGTAAAAGATGAGCCACCAACTCGTTATATGAAGGGTGCAGTCGTGAAAAATACGATGATTGCAAACGGCAGTATTATTGAGGGTGAAGTAGAAAATAGTGTTGTCTCCCGTTCTGTTAAAATTGGAAAAGGTTCAATTGTTCGTAATAGTATTATTATGCAAAAGAGCCAAATTGGAGATAATTGCATAATAGACGGTGTTATTATCGATAAAGATGTGAAAATTGGCGACGGCGTAGTGTTAAAAGGAAATGCCGATGAGCCATATGTTGTAGAAAAAGGTAGTGTACAAAATAGTACAATCAACAGTTATTCGTAAATAGCAGGTGCATAATTAGTGGGGGATTTAGAAAACCCCCACTAATTAAGGTTTTACTCTATATGAAAACTTGAAGGGAGGAAGCTGTAAGAAGAGCGGTTTATGATGTATACGCTTTTCGTGCAGTGGAACAACAGGTGAATATTTTATTTGCAGTATCAGAATGTGTACCGTTTATTAAATCCGGAGGTCTAGCTGATGTAGCAGGAGCGCTTCCAAAAGAATTAAAAAAATTAGGAGTGAATGTTCGCATTATACTTCCAAACTACAGTCTTATCCCGAAAGAGTTAAGAGAAGGATGTACGCTTCATAAAGTAATTAGCGTTCCCCTTGGATGGAGAAATCAATATTGCGGGATTTTAAAAGGTGAGCAGGACGGGATTACGTATTACTTAATAGACAATGAATATTATTTTAAGAGAGATTCTCTATATGGCCATTATGATGATGGGGAGCGTTTTTCTTATTTTTCAAAAGCAGTTTTAGAGTGTATTCCGCATCTTGATTTCGAAGTAGATGTTCTTCATAGCCATGATTGGCATACAGCTATGGTTAATTTCTTACTTCGTGAAAAGTATCAAGATAACCCGTTATATGAGCATATTAAAACGGTATATACGATTCATAACTTGCAGTTCCAAGGTGTATTTCCTCCTGAAGTGATGTACGACTTACTGGAGCTTGGTCATGAATATTTTCATAGTGAACAGCTTGAGTTTTATGGAAACGTGAACTTTATGAAAGGCGGTATTATCGCATCTGACCAAATTACAGCGGTTAGCCCGACATATAAAGAAGAGATTCAATATGAGTTTTTCGGTGAGAAGTTAGATGGATTGCTACGAAAATATAATGATAAGCTTAGTGGCATTGTAAATGGAATTGATACGAGCGTATATAATCCAGAAACAGATCCATATATTATGGCTCAGTATAGTGCAGAATCGCTAGATGAAAAGAATGAAAATAAACGCGCATTGCAGCGTTATTTTGGTTTACCAGAAAAAGAAGATACACCAGTTATTTCGATGGTAACACGATTAACGAAACAAAAGGGGCTTGATCTAGTACGTACTGTATTCCGTGAAATAATGGAAGAAGATGTACAATGTATTATTTTAGGATCAGGCGATTCTGAATACGAGCAGTTCTTTGAATGGATGGCATACGAGTATCCAGAAAAGGTAAAAGTATATATTGGGTTTAATGAAGCGTTAGCGCACCAAGTGTACGCGGGAAGCGATTTGTTTTTAATGCCATCGCTGTTTGAACCGTGTGGACTTGGACAACTTATTGCGCTAGCATATGGCACGATTCCAATTGTAAGAGAAACAGGCGGATTAAATGATACTGTACATTCTTACGATGAGGACACTGGAATTGGGAATGGCTTTAGCTTTACGAATTTTAATGCGCATGACATGTTACATACGATTCTTCGTGCAATTGAGTTTTATCAAGATAAACCGGTATGGGATAAGCTTGTAAAGCAAGCGATGACTGAAGATTATAGCTGGGGGAAATCTGCTCTTGCATACAAGAAATTGTATAAAAGTCTCATGGAATAACATTGAGGTGGTGAAAAAATGTTTACTCATGTTGAAAGCTTCAAATCCGCTTTTCTAGAAAAATTAGAAACGATGTATGGGAAAAGTTTCAAAGATTCTACAACTCGTGATCAGTATAATACGCTCGGTCATATGGTACGTGAGTATATGAATAGTCAATGGATTGCAACGAATGAAAGGTATCGTTCTGGAGATCAAAAACAAATGTATTATTTATCCATTGAATTTTTACTTGGGCGTTTACTAGGCAGTAATATATTAAATTTAGGCATTCGAGATGTATGTGAAAAAGGACTTTTTGAACTTGGAATTTCTTTGCACGAGTTAGAAGAAATTGAAGCAGATGCTGGCCTTGGTAACGGTGGACTTGGACGTTTAGCAGCCTGTTTTCTCGATTCACTCGCTTCTTTAAACTTACCAGGACATGGCTGTGGTATTCGTTATAAGCATGGTCTGTTTGATCAAAAAATTGTTGATGGCTATCAAGTAGAATTTCCAGAACAGTGGCTTCTTCATGAAAACGTTTGGGAAGTAAGAAGGTATGACCAAGCAGTAGAAGTAAGTTATTTTGGAAACGTTGAACCACTAGAAATTGATGGACGTTTAGAGTTCAGGCATACAAATGCAGAAGTTATTATGGCAGTACCATATGACGTTCCAGTTGTAGGGTATGAAACGAGTACTGTAAATACGCTTCGGCTTTGGAATGCCGAGCCAGTTCCTTTCCCGCAAAATTGTAAAGATATTTTGAAATATAAGCGTGAAACAGAGGCCGTATCGGAGTTTTTATATCCAGATGATACGCATGATGAGGGGAAAATACTTCGTTTAAAACAACAGTATTTCCTCGTATCAGCAAGTTTGCAAAATATCGTTCGTATGCATAGGGAGAGACACGGTAGTCTTCGTCAGTTACATGAAAAAATCGCGATTCATATAAATGATACACATCCGGTTCTAGCAATTCCAGAACTTATGCGTATTTTATTAGACGAAGAAAAATTGACATGGGAAGAAGCTTGGCACATAACAACGCAGACGATTTCCTATACGAATCATACGACGTTATCAGAAGCGCTTGAGAAATGGCCAATTCGCATTTTTAAACCGTTATTACCGAGAATTTATATGATTATTGAAGAAATTAATGAACGTTTCTGTCATGAGCTTTGGGACCGTTATTCGTACGATTGGAAGCGTATTGAGGACATGGCCATTATTGCGCATGACCTTGTGAAAATGGCTCATTTAGCGATTGTTGGTAGCCATAGCGTTAACGGTGTGGCGAAAATTCATACAGAAATTTTAAAGCAGCGTGAAATGCGATTGTTCTATGAATTTTATCCAGATAAGTTTAATAATAAAACGAATGGAATTGCTCATAGGCGCTGGCTAATGAAGGCGAATCCACAGCTGACGAATCTTATTTCGGAAGCGATTGGAGAAGAATGGAAGAAAGAGCCAATTAAGCTGCAAGCACTGCAAAACTTCATACATGATACTAGTTTTCAAGAAAAGCTTGCAGGGGTAAAACAAGAGCGTAAGATTATTTTAGCGGAGAGCATTCATAATAAAATGGGGATCACTATTGATCCAAATTCTATTTTTGATGTGCAAGTGAAAAGGCTACATGCTTATAAACGACAGTTATTAAATGTTCTTCATATTTTGTACTTGTATAACCGTTTAAAAGAGGATACTAGTTTTTCATTTTACCCGCGTACTTTTATTTTTGGAGCGAAAGCATCACCTGGCTATTATTATGCGAAGAAAATTATTAAATTAATAAATGAGCTTGCAAGAAAAGTGAATACCGATCCGTACGTAAGTCAATTTATGAAAGTTATCTTTCTAGAAAACTACCGAGTTTCTTTAGCGGAAGATATATTCCCGGCGGCAGATGTAAGTGAACAAATTTCAACTGCAAGTAAAGAAGCATCGGGAACAGGTAACATGAAATTCATGATGAATGGTGCAATTACACTCGGAACGTTAGATGGAGCTAATATTGAAATAAAAGACCGGGTCGGTGATGATGCCTGCTTCATTTTCGGCTTAACAGCGGATGAGGTTCTTCATTACTACCAAAACGGTGGATATCGTGCAAGTGACTATTATCACCACAATATGCACATTAAAAAAGTAGTAGATCAGTTAACGAATGGTTTCTTTGCACAGTCGGGAGCTGAATTTGAAGCGATTTATGATTCTCTCGTTATTCAAAATGATGAATACTTCGTTCTTCGAGATTTTAGCCCATATGCTGAAAGACAAGAAGCTGTCGGAAGGGCCTACGAAAATAGGGAGAAATGGCTGGAAATGTCGATTTTGAACATTGCACAATCGGGGCATTTTGCGAGTGATCGAACAATTTTGCAGTACAGTAATGAAATTTGGGGTATTGGTAATACTGTTAAACTTTTTTAGATGAAGGCCCCTTTTGAAGGGGCTTTTATTTATTTTGCTTAAGAAAGGTAAGGCATGAACGTATATATTATACCTGTTCCGCCATATTCGCCTGTCGCAAAGTATGAAAATGTAAAGAAACCTGTAAACGAAAAAATTATTATAAGAAAAAGTGCAAAGAAAAATTTTAGCATGTAAGGTCCCCTCATCCGAAAGTAATTTCATAGATTATTATAGTATACAAATATTAAATTTCCAATTGTTTACTGGTTAAAAATGAGAGGTCAGACATGTTTTGTATGTTGTAATGGAATGGTTATTCGTAATGGATTTTGTATTTTTCGTAAATGTCATGTTGTGATGGACGTGTGCATATTCCCAGTCTTTATCATTAAAATGGACATTTCTTGGAGGGAGAAGAGGAACGACATCGAATAAATTGACAAAACGAAAGCTACTAGCTACTTGCAGTTTATAATAATTTCGAAAGGCGATATCTCCAACTTTTGGAGAGGCAAAGGTATAAAGACCGTACTGTGCGAAGGCAGTATTTATACGTGCATCTAGTATGTGTAGTGTAGCGAGTGCACCGCCTAAGCTATGGCCTGTTGCAAGAAGTTTCTTATGGGCTGGTAATGACACGAGCATATCCATAATGGAATCCCGGCAAGATTCATAAATTGAAAGAAAGCCATTATGGACATTTCCACTATTTAAAGCATATGGGTATGGCTTTTGGTTAACGAGTGAATCGATAATCCAATCTGTATCTGTTTGTGTGCCCCTAAAAGCTACAATAATTGTATCCTCAGATTCTAATATGAATCCGAACCATTCTGTCTTTTGAATGGCCTTTCCTTGAAACCCTTGTACATATTGGAACCCATCGGGTATTTCGAAAATGCCATTTTGTTTATATTGTTCATACGTTAGATCGCAGCAAGATGCTAACAATATGGCAGTGTCTTTATCAAAGGATAAAGGAGTACGCATCAAGAAAGCCCTCCTTAAGAAAAGGTATAGTTCAATATATGCAGTGAGGGACTTGATTCATTCTTTTTGAAAAAAGGCTTGAACCTACAGTTACGTGAGGGAGTATGATTTTTGTAAACATATTGTTAGGAGGAGTGTAGGATGAGCAAAAAGGAAGGCTATTCAATTGGTGAGTTTTCAAAGAGAACAGGTATATCAATACGAACACTACAGTATTACGATGAACTTGGCCTGCTTAAACCTGAAAAAAATATAAGTTCAGGACACCGTGTATATAAAGATAGAGATATATTAGCGCTCCAAAAAATAGTGAGTCTTAAAGTATTAGGATATAGTTTAGAAGAAATTCGTGTCATGCTCAATGTGAAAAGTTTGAATATAAGCTTAAAAGAAACATTACAAAATCAAAGAGTAGCCTTTGAAGAAAAGAAAAAACAACTTGAAGTTTCGATAAAGGCGATTGAACGAACAATGGTATACCTTGAGGAAGATGAAGAGGTAGATAGTAACATATTAATGAGCTTAATTAATAGTATCCAAAAAGAAAACGAACAACGTTTATGGCTTGAAGAATATGTATCAAAAGAAGTGGCTGATGGATTATATAATAAGCCGGAAGAAGAGGACATAGCACTTGATAAAGAGTTTATGCGTTTAGCAAAAGAAGTGAAAAGGTTATTTGGAAGACAAATTGAGGATTCAGAAGTGCAAAAATTGGTTGATGAACATATGAAAGCGACTCTTAAGTATGTCGGTGAAGAGACAATGTATTCTCTAGGTAAATTAGAGAATGTAGAAGAACAATATAATAATATGATGCCTTTTCCTTATACGGAAGAAGAAGGGGCGTGGCTTAATGAAGCGATGAAATACTTTATGATCCAAAATGGTTTGTATAGTCCACCTAAATAAAAAGTGCCCTATAAGGGCACTTCTTACTCTTTTCCATCTAATAAACGACCAAGTCCGCCTAAAACGCTACCTTCACCGCTGTTTTGAGCTGCTGGGCTTGTAAGGCGTGCTGCTAAGCGGCTAAGTGTTAAGGACTGAATCCAAACCGTTCCAGGACCTTCTAGCGTTGCGAAGAATAAACCTTCACCGCCAAATAGAGCTGTTTTTACTTTTCCAACGAATTGAACATCGTAGTTAACGTCTTTTGTCATTGCAACGAGACAACCTGTATCAATGCGAAGTTTCTCACCAGGTTTTAATTCACGCTTATATACAGTTCCGCCTGCATGCATGAAAGCTAGACCATCACCTTCAAGTTTCTGCATGATAAAACCTTCACCACCGAAGAAGCCAGTTCCTATTTTTTTAGTAAACTCAATTCCGATAGAAACACCTTTTGCGGCACAAAGAAATGCATCTTTTTGGCAGACTACTTTTCCTTGATATTCTGTTAAATCAACAGGAATAATTTTTCCAGGATAAGGAGCGGCGAATGATACGTGTCGTTTGCCATGACCTGTATTTGTAAATACAGTCATAAACATACTTTCACCTGTAACGAGACGTTTACCTGCGCCCATTAATTTACCGAATAGACCATTAGATGGTCCAGAACCATCACCGAAAATCGTTTCCATTTCGATATGATCTTCCATCATCATCATTGCGCCAGCCTCTGCGACAACGCTTTCTTCTGGATCCAATTCAATTTCAACAAACTGCATATCATCGCCATATAATTTATACTCGATTTCATGTGCTTGCATTTTTTCACCTCATCATATGTAGTAATTATATTGTACAGAAATCAAAGGAATTAGAATACTGTAGTTTTATTAATTTTTGAATAAAAATAGAATAAAAATTTAAGGTTATACTAGAATTATAAAAAACGATGGGACGAAAGTGTTCTCATTTGACGTTTTTGATATAGCATGATATAGTGAAAACACTATTGAGCTACATAATGTGGTACGGAAATAAAGCACGTTGTATTAAAGGCTGTAAGCTTGTTATACATTCATGTCCTTTATATCCACCTTTTCATGTGGATTCATAGTTTCATTTTTATTTAGGAGGTACATGACATGCAAACAGGTAAAGTTAAATGGTTTAACGGCGAAAAAGGTTTTGGCTTCATCGAAGTTGAAGGCGGAGAAGACGTATTCGTACATTTCTCAGCTATTCAAGGCGACGGCTTCAAAACTTTAGAAGAAGGTCAAGAAGTTTCTTTCGAAATCGTTGATGGAAACCGCGGACCACAAGCAGCTAACGTTACAAAAAACTAATTAGCTAGCGAAAAAAAGCATTCCGAATTTCGGAATGCTTTTTTTATGCTTTAGAACCAGACTCATCTGAAGATAATTCACCTTTAAAGGTGCGTTCTTCAAAGTCATCAAGCAATTGTTCATATTCTTCATGTTCTTCTGTTGCGAAAACTTGTGGGTTTTTTCCATACATATCTGTTCCAATAAAGTTTTCGAAATCCTCTACATACCCAACATTTTCTTCACTATTTACGTACATGCCATTATAGTTTTTTGAATCCTGTCTTTCTAAATCGGATGGTGTTTCTGATGTTCCGTAATTTGCGACGTCTTGCCAAGCATCTTCAGCATCGTACTCTACAGAATGATCTTCGTCGTGCTTATGAAACGAAGGATCTAGCACCTCTTCTTCAACTGGGCGCGTCTGCATATCTAATTTATTTGTAGTGTGCTGAATACACGTTGTAGCAGTTGGCATTGCTTCTAATCTTTCAAATGGAATTTCCTCACCAGACACTTCGCAAATTCCGTACGTACCAGCTTCAATTTTTTGCAGAGCATGTTTCGTATCTTCTAACTGTTTATGCCAAAATTCGATGAGTCCGAAATCTTTCTCACGTTCGTACAATTCTGTAGCCATATCACCTGGATGGTTGTCATAGCTAGACAATTCTCCTACTGAATCACGTTCAGATGCACGGTTTTCATCTTCATGAGTTTGTATCGTTTGTTCAACTTCTTGCTGTTGTTTTTCTAGAATAGATTTAAATTGATTTATTTGTTGTGGAGTTAACATAGTCGTCCACCTTCCTACAATTCAGTTTCTTTACATAGTATGAGCGTTGAGAGTAGGAATTATGAGATGAATTTCAGCCGGGAAGTCGGTATATGAAAAAAGGAGCCGCATAAGCAGCTCCTTTCTATAGGAAGTATCCAAGCAATAATCCGATTCCCATTAGGAGACCGAAAATTGTATTTGTTTTTGCTGTTGAAATCATCGCAGGTACCATTTCCATTGGAATGCTTTTGCCGATAAAGCCTTTCGTCGCTTTAAATGCTTTCGGTACACTTAAGAATACGATAAGCATCCATGGTGATACGATGTTAACGATGATTAAAGCGATTGTCCAAATGTAGGCAACGATAAACATAGAAGCAAGTACACCAACGGCTCTTTCGCGTCCAACGAGAATTGCTAACGTTTTACGACCATTTTCTTTATCACCATCTAAATCACGAATATTGTTAGATAGTAAAATTGCACCAATTAAAATGGAGCTTGGAATAGATAATAAAATCACTTCTGATGTTACTGCGCCTGTTTGGATAAAGAATGAAATACCAATAATAATGACACCCATAAATAATCCTGCTGTTAGCTCTCCAAATGGTGTGTACGCAATTGGAATAGGGCCACCAGTGTAAAGGTAAGCAACGGCCATACAAACAAGACCGATTGCAGCAAGCCACCAGCTAGAGTTCATACAAATATAAACACCTAATAGCGTTGCGATGCCTAAAAATCCGAATGCTAAGTTAAGAACGGTTTTTGGTTTAATGCCATCGCGGACGATAGCACCGCCTATTCCAACTGAACCTTCATGATCGAGTCCTCTTTTATAATCAAAGTATTCATTAAACATGTTCGTTGCTGCTTGAATGAGAAGGCAAGCAAGAAGCATCATAAAGAAAAGAGGAAGATGTATTTGATTTATACCTCCGACCTGCATTGCAAAAGCTGTTCCGATGAAAACAGGAACGAAAGCTGCTGTTAATGTATGGGGACGTAATAAACTCCACCAAATTCGCCAGCCTGTTTGTTTACTTGGCTTTGGCGACGTAGGAGAGGAATTCGTTTCGACGTTCATTTCCATGTTGAATCCTCCTTGGTCACATATTGTACACAATTAAGTGTAGAAAAAGCATCATTTAGTGTCAACGTTTATTTTCTAGGAAGAGAAGGTGAATTTCTCAGAAATGCTAAACGTTGACAGGCCTTTCCTTTGAGGTGTATCTTAAAATCAAGCGTAATTATGACTATTTTTCGCCCATAGGGGGGAGACAATTGTGATTCAAACGAAACGAAAAGGCTTACAAGAAGTTCTTGTTACAGCTATTAAGCGTGCGACTGATGAAAAAACATTAGTTAGTTTTGTAAAACAAATAGATTGGGTGGATCCACTTCTGTTTTATGCAGCAGGAAAAAGGATCGCATTCGAAAATAGATGTTATTTTGCAGACCCAGCTCAGCATGTAATATTTGCTGGAATTGGCTCTGTTTTCACTATAGCAAATTCTTCTCACAAACGCTTTCAAACTGCTCGTGACGAGTGGGATAAAGTAAAAGAGAAAGCATTCGTACAAAGAGAAGGATACGAATTTGGAACAGGTCCTCTTTTATTTGGTGGATTTTCATTTGACCAAGAAAAAGAAAAAACGAATCTTTGGAAAGAATTTGATGATACCACATTTTCACTACCAGCATTTTTATTAACTGTAAAAAATGAAAAGGCGTGGTTAACGATTAATCAGTTCGTTTCAGCTGAAGATTGTGCAGAAACTCTTTATAACGAAATTATTTCTGTAGAAGAGAGAATTTTACAAGAGAGTAAATGTGCACTAGTAGGATCAAAATTAACAGTTACTTCTAAAGTAGAAGTTGATCCGAGTGGCTGGATGAACGCGATTGGAAAAGTGCAAGATGAAATGAAGCAAGGGAACGTGCAGAAGGTTGTATTAGCAAGGGAGCTAAAATTAACGATGGATCAGCATATTGATTCCGTTCTTGTTTTAGAAGCGCTTCGCATTGGGCAACCGGATTGTTACGTATTTTCTTTTGATTATAAAGGAGCATGCTTCTTAGGGGCGACACCTGAGCGATTGATTCGAAAAGAAGGCGAGAAGTTCACATCGATGTGCCTTGCTGGTTCAATTGGTCATGGCAATTCTATAGAAGAAAGTAAACAAAATGGTGAGACGCTTCTTCATGATGAAAAGAATTTGGCTGAACACGGTTATGTAGTTAACATGATTCGAGGTGTGCTAAGTGAGCATTGCGAATCTGTTAATATTCCGGAGAGCCCAGGCTTATTAACGACGAAAAATTTAATCCATTTATATACGCCAGTAGAAGCAAAAGGTGATGCAAGTCTTTTAACGATGGTAGAAGAATTACATCCAACACCAGCTCTTGGTGGTACACCTCGTCATGAGGCGTTGAAATTAATTCGTGATGTAGAGCTTTTAGATAGAGGATTATATGGTGCACCAATTGGCTTTATAGATGATGAAGGAAATGGTGAATTTGCGGTTGCACTTCGCTGCGGATTATTAAATGGCGAGAAGGCATCCTTATTTGCCGGCTGTGGTATCGTAATTGATTCAGTAGCGCAGCTTGAATATGAAGAAACAAGTTTGAAGTTTAGACCGATGCTTGGTGCTTTGGAGGAATTAATGAAATGAACAATCATATAGAAGCATTATCATATTATTTAGGCGCGTTCGTGGACGAACTGACGCGTCTAAATGTATGTGATGTTGTCATTAGTCCTGGCTCACGGTCAACGCCGATTGCCTTACTAATGGAACAACATGAAGGAATGAAAACATATTTACATGTAGACGAAAGATCAGCAGGATTTTTTGCGCTCGGTATTGCGAAAGCAAAAAAACGTCCTGTTGCGCTATTATGTACGTCAGGGACGGCAGCAGCGAACTATTATCCAGCTGTATGTGAAGCGTTTCATTCACGAGTGCCGCTTATCGTATTAACAGCGGATAGACCGCATGAATTAAGAGATGTGGGTGCACCACAGGCGATGAATCAATTTAATTTATACGGTACTTTTGTGAAGCAATTTACAGAGATGGCACTTCCTGAAGCGAGTGAAGCAATGTATCATTACGCTCGAATGACAACGCAGCGTACGATAGCAAGTGCACTTCTAGCCCCGCAAGGACCTGTTCATCTTAATTTTCCAGTTCGCGAGCCGCTTATACCGGATTTCTCATTAGAAAGTTTATGGGATAAAGGGCGTGGTGAATATACAGGAGTAGTTCAGCAAGGGAACGTGACGATGCCGAGTGAATATGTAGATTCTCTTGTAGGGCGCCTTTCACATATGGAAAAGGGGCTTATTATTTGTGGAGACGGCAGTCATCCAGAAATAACAGAAGTTGTTATGAAAGTAGCTGAGAAAACAGGGTATCCAATTTTAGCAGATCCACTTTCTAACCTCCGTAGTGGTAATCATGATAAAACGATGGTTATAGATTGTTACGATACATTTTTACGAAATGAATTGTTAAAAGAAACGTGGAAGCCGAATGTTTTAATTCGTTTCGGAGGAATGCCTGTCTCTAAAGCATTAACGCAGTTCATCAAAAAACAAACGAAAGCTGTTCATATCGTTGTCGATGAATCTGGACAATGGAGAGATCCAGCTCTAGTTGCGACAGAAGTTGTACAAGCTAGTGACAGTGAATTTTGCAGAGCATTACTAGAGAAAATACCAGTTATGAAAAAGAATGATTGGTTCGGAATGTGGAAACAAATAAACGAGAAAACGAGAGAAACGCTTCGTGAGATGGAAACATATGAAACGGCATTTGAAGGAAAAGTAATTACGGACATTGTAAGTGTATTACCAGAAGGGGCAACGTTATTTGCGAGTAATAGTATGCCAATTCGCGATACCGATTCATTTTTCTTCACATCGGATAAAAACATTCAAGTAATGGCGAACCGCGGTGTAAATGGTATTGATGGAATCATTTCAACAGCTTTAGGAGCGAGTATTATTTGTGATCCGCTCGTATTAGTAATCGGTGATTTATCATTTTATCACGATTTAAACGGACTATTAGCCGCGAAACTACATGAGTTAAATATAACGATTGTTGTTGTAAATAATGATGGTGGAGGTATTTTCTCATTCTTACCACAATACGAGAAAAAGGAACATTTCGAATCATTATTTGGAACACCAATTGGGCTTGATTATGAACATGTTGTCAAAATGTATGGTGGTTCATTTAGCCGTGTAAATGGTTGGGAAAACTTCCGAGAAGAAGTACAAACTGGAACGAAAACGAATGGATTACACGTCGTGGAAATTTGTACGAATCGCGAAGAAAACTTGAAATTACATCGTGAACTATGGGCAAAAACAATGGACGTTATTACTACATCTTTGCAAGGTGAATCAAAATGAAAGTAACATTGCAAGGTGTATCGTATGAATATGAAGTAGCCGGAAGCGGGGAACCACTTCTACTTCTTCATGGTTTTACGGGAAGCATGGAAACGTGGGGTTCCTTTATTCCTTCTTGGAGCGAGCAGTTTCAAGTCATTCTAGTAGACATTGTTGGACACGGGAAAACGGAAAGTCCTGAAGATGTGATGCATTATGATATTCAAAATGTGGCACTGCAAATGAAAGAACTACTGGATCATCTTCATATTGAAAATGCGCACATACTTGGCTATTCAATGGGTGGTAGACTTGCGATTACGATGGCATGCTTATATCCAGAATATGTGCGTTCGCTTCTTTTAGAAAACTGTACAGCTGGACTTGAGAGTGCAAAGGAGCGAAAAGAACGCAAGGAAAAAGATGAACGACTTGCCGATAAAATTGAGCAAGAAGGCATCCGAAGTTTTGTATCGATGTGGGAAAATATTCCGCTATTTGAAACGCAAAAACGTTTAGTGCAAAACGTAAAAGAAGCGGTGCGAAAAGAACGACTTGCTAATAATCCAAAAGGACTTGCAAATAGTCTTCGCGGCATGGGAACAGGGGCTCAACCTTCATGGTGGAACGAATTGCAAAACCTAAAAATGCCTGTCCTTTTACTGAATGGAGAAAGCGATGAAAAGTTCTTTCGCCTATTAAAAAACATCGAAAAATGCATCCCTCATGCGAAATTTGTCAAAATTGATGGGGCTGGCCATGCAATTCATGTGGAACAACCGGAAAAGTTTGATACAATAGTAAAGGGATTTCTAAAAACTATGCAGTGATACTTTTTTCAGCAAGAAGGAAGTTGCACTTATAGCGGAGATCAGAAATATAAAAGGAGGTAATAGTAATGACTATTGAATGGGTAAAAGAAGGCAATTACGAAGATATTATTTATTCAACATACAATGGCATCGCAAAGATTTCGATTAACCGCCCTGAAGTACATAATGCATTCCGTCCTAAAACGGTAATGGAGTTAATCAATGCTTTTGCACACGCTCGTGATGATGCAAATGTTGGCGTTATCATTTTAACAGGTGAAGGTGGACGTGCATTCTGTTCTGGCGGCGACCAAAAAGTTCGCGGTCATGGTGGCTATGTAGGTGACGACCAAATCCCACGCTTAAACGTATTAGACTTACAACGTCTAATTCGCGCAATCCCTAAACCGGTTATCGCAATGGTAGCAGGTTATGCAATCGGTGGTGGACACGTACTTCATATCGTATGTGACTTAACAATCGCTGCAGACAACGCTGTATTCGGACAAACAGGTCCTAAAGTAGGAAGCTTTGACGGTGGATACGGAGCTGGTTATTTAGCTCGTATGGTAGGCCATAAGAAAGCTCGTGAAATTTGGTACCTATGCCGTCAATATAGTGCACAAGAAGCACTTGATATGGGCTTAGTAAACACAGTAGTACCATTAGAAGAACTTGAAGCAGAAACAGTACAATGGTCACAAGAAATTTTAGCAAACAGCCCAATGGCACTTCGTTTCCTAAAAGCTGCATTCAACGCAGACACAGACGGTTTAGCTGGTATTCAACAACTAGCTGGAGACGCAACGTTATTGTACTACACAACTGACGAAGCAAAAGAAGGCCGCGACGCGTTCAAAGAAAAACGCACTCCGGACTTCGGTCAATTCCCTCGTTTCCCGTGATCAAACCAAAAGCGGAAGCGGCTCGCTTAGAATGTGAGGGGGATGGAGCTTCTGACAGAGAGGCGCTTTTTGCCTCGTAGGAAGAAGTGAAGCCACCGAACATTCTAGCCGCTGTAGCTGGATGAAACCAAAAGCGGAAGCAGCTCGTTCAGAACAAGAGGGAGTTGGAACTCCTGAAAAAGAGGCGCTTTTTGCCTCACAGGAAGGCGTGAAACGACCGACTGTTCTAGCTGCTGTAGCTGGATGTTTTAAAAGCGGAGCCGACTGTTTAGCCCCGTAGGCTAAGGTTCTTTCGCACAGAAAGTGTTTTTTACTTTCTCGTGCGGAAGGTTCTTAGACGGAAGGGGCTAGGAGGCGCAGCTGGATGTGATGAAAAGCGGAAGCAGCTCGCACACAATGTGAGACGCAACCAAAAGATCACACCGGAAACAAAACAACTAAGAGACTTGATGTCATATCAGGTCTCTTTCTTTCATGAAAGGAGAATGAGTGATGGAGACGATGCCGAATTGGTTAATGCAACGTGCATTTTTAACACCTGATCGCACTGCAATTGAAATTGAAGAGGAGAAGGTTACTTTCGTGCAGCTGCATGAAAAAGTAGTATCTGTTTGTGAACACCTCACGCATGTAGGAGTGAAGCGGGCGCAAAAGGTGGCTGTTCTGATGAAAAATGGTATGGAGATGATTACAGTTATTCACGCCCTATCTTACATAGGTGCAGTAGCTGTGCTTTTAAATACGCGTCTTTCAAGAGAAGAGCTACTTTGGCAAATGGATGATGCGGAAGTTGTTTGTTTAGTGACGGATCAAGAGTTTGAGACGGAAAATGTTCCAGTATGTTCATTTGCTGAAGTGATGCAAGGACCGAAGGCGGAAGCATTTATACAAGAAGAATTCTCTTTAGAAGAAGCGATGACAATTATTTATACGTCAGGGACGACAGGGAAACCGAAAGGCGTTGTTTTAACGTACGGTAACCACTGGGCAAGTGCAGTCGGTTCTTCGCTTAATTTAGGGCTTCGTGATGATGATTGTTGGTTAGCTTGTATGCCAATGTTCCACGTTGGCGGGTTATCTCTTTTAATGAAAAATATTATGTACGGTATGCGCATTTTACTCGTTCCAAAATATGATGCTAATTTTATTCATAAAGCACTTCAAACGAGAGGCGTTACGATTATTTCTGTCGTTTCTAAAATGCTAACAGATTTATTAGAACGACTTGGCGAAGGTACATATCCATCTTCTTTACGATGCATGTTACTTGGGGGAGGACCAGCACCGAAGCCGTTATTAGAAACATGTGTGGAAAAAGGAATTCCTGTGTATCAAACGTACGGTATGACAGAAACATCATCGCAAATTTGTACGTTAACAGCAGATTACATGTTAACGAAAGTAGGATCAGCCGGAAAACCACTATTTCAGTGTCAGCTTCGTATTGAAAAAGACGGCGTAGTTGTGCCGCCCCGTGCTGAAGGAGAAATTGTAGTAAAAGGACCGAACGTAACAGGTGGCTACTTTAACCGTGAAGATGCGACGCATGAGGCGATCAGAAATGGATGGCTTCATACTGGTGACCTCGGTTATTTAGATGAGGAAGGATTTTTATACGTATTAGATCGACGCAGTGATTTAATTATTTCTGGCGGAGAAAATATATATCCAGCTCAAATTGAAGAAGTATTGCTCTCTCATCCGGCGGTAGTAGAAGCGGGTGTTGTCGGTATGGCTGACGAAAGTTGGGGACAAGTACCAGCTGCTTTTGTTGTAAAAAGTGGAGAGGTAACAGAAGAAGAAATTCTTCGTTTTTGCGAAGAGAAATTAGCGAAATATAAAGTGCCGAAGAAAGCATGTTTCTTAGAGGAATTACCACGAAATGCTTCGAAGAAATTGTTAAGACGAGAGTTAAGACAATTAGTGGAGGAGATGTAGGTGGAAATAAAAAAAGCGACACTTTATATAACGGAAATGCCGCTCATTATCCCGTTTGCGGCAAGTTACGGGACTTATGAAAAGCGTGAAAGTATCGTCATTGAATTAGAAGATACAGATGGATACATTGGTTTTGGTGAAGTCGTTGCATTTTCTGAACCGTGGTATACGGAAGAAACGGTGAAGACAGCGCTGCATGTACTTCAGGATTTTTTATTACCAGATTTATTGAAAGCTGAAATTTCTCATCCGAATGAAGTACCGTCTTTGTTCCAACATATAAAGAGAAACCGAATGGCAAAGGCCGGAATTGAAGGTGCTGTTTGGGATTTATATGCGAATCGTCAAAAGCAGTCGTTAGCGATATTGCTTGGCGGAAATAGGTCTGAAATTGAAGTCGGCGTTGTGATTGGGATCAATACGATTCCAGTTATGCTAAAACAAATCGAGAAGTACGCGGAAGAAGGATACGAGCGCTTTAAAGTGAAAATAAAGCCAGAACATGATTACGAATTGCTGAAAGAAATTCGTAAAGAGTTTCCGAATATCCCGTTAATGGCTGATGCAAATTCAGCTTATACATTAGCGGATACGGAGAAGTTGAAACGACTAGATGAATTCCAACTTATGATGATTGAACAACCGTTAGCGGATTACGATTTTCTTGATCATGCACAGTTGCAAAAGAAAATTGAAACACCGATTTGTTTAGATGAAAGCATCCATAGTTTAGAAGACGCACGTGTTGCGATTACGCTTGGCAGTTGCCGCGTCGTTAATATTAAACCAGGGCGAGTGGGCGGATTAACAGAGTCCGTTCAAATCCATAATTATTGTATGGAGCATAACATACCAGTTTGGTGCGGTGGTATGGTAGAAATGGGGATTTCACGAGCTCAAAATGTTGCACTTGCCTCTTTGCCAAACTTTACGATTCCTGGAGATATATCTGCTTCTAGTAGACATTGGGAGAGGGATATTATTTCACCGGAAGTGATGCTTGAAGGCGGAAAAGTAAGGGTACCGCAAAGTATTGAACGTGAGTATGAAGTAGATCGAGGCAGGTTGGAAGAAATAACAAAGCAGCGGATTATTTTTGAGCGATGAATGGGAGCTTTTATTAGTACTGACTACCTGCAAATAGCGGGATGATTTTGTCGTTAATTGTCGGTAAGTCGATATATTTAAAAAATCGCTGATATAATTTAAATTACAGTTGATATATTTTGAAAATCGCCGATATAATTTCATTTATCAAGGTTACTCTTACGGGTAGCCTTTTCTTATTGTACAAATTGGATAGACTAGTTTAAAATCGAGCGTATGAAAACAGAATAAAGTAGGGGGACTAAAATGAAGCGCATTTCAATTTTAATAGCTGATGATGAAGCGGAAATTGCTGATTTAATTGAGATACATTTAGAAAAAGAGGGTTACCACGTCGTTAAAGCAGCTGATGGAGAAGAAGCCATGCATATTATTCAAACGCAGCCAATTGACTTAGTGGTTTTAGATATTATGATGCCGAAAATGGATGGATATGAAGTGACGAGGCAGATTCGCGGCAAGCACCACATGCCAATCATTTTCTTAAGTGCGAAAACATCTGATTTTGATAAAGTGACAGGTCTTGTATTAGGCGCAGATGATTATATGACGAAACCTTTTACACCGATTGAATTAGTTGCACGTGTAAATGCACAACTGCGTAGATTTCTTACGTTAAATCAGCCGAAAGTAGCGGAGAATAAATCTGCTTTAGAAATAGGCGGAGTCGCTATTGATCCTGAGCGAAGAACAGTAAATGTGTACGGAGAGCCAATTGAATTAACACCAAAAGAATTTGATATTTTATATGTATTAGCAAGTCATCCGAAGAAAGTGTACAGTGTGGAAAATATTTTTCAGCAAGTATGGGCTGAAGGGTATTACGAAAGTGGAAATACAGTTATGGTACATATCCGTACTTTGCGAAAAAAGCTTGGGGAAGATAAAAGAAAGGATAAGTTAATAAAAACAGTGTGGGGGGTAGGTTATACTTTCAATGGCTAAAACGATGAGAAGCTTTCGCTCGAAGATGATTATGCTATTTGCGTTAAGTATGATATTAGCTGGTGGCGTAACGTATTTGATTTATGAGGGGCTACGTCTCTATTATAAATTAGCAGTTCGTTATGAGGATCCTTTAGCCCAATTTCGTTCAATGGTAAGACAAATTGGGGACATTAATTTCTTTTTAATTGTATTTATTCCTCTGTCCATTATGTTTTTCTTCTTTCTTACTAGACCGTATTTAAAATATTTTGATGAGATTTCGAACGGGATTCATCATCTTGCGAACGGAGATTTTTCAAATCAAGTTCGTGTTTCATCAAATGATGAGTTTGGATATATCGCACGCGAAATTAATGTAGCGAGTGAAAAATTAAAAGAAGCGGTTGAACGAGGAGACTTTGCGGAAAGTAGTAAAGATCAGCTAATTGTCAACTTAGCTCATGATTTAAGAACGCCGCTAACATCTGTTTTAGGGTATTTAGATTTAATTCTTAAAGATGAGAATTTGACGAAGGAACAAATTAAACATTTTTCCACAATTGCTTTTACGAAATCCGAAAGGCTTGAAATCTTAATTGATGAATTATTTGAAATAACGAGAATGAATTATGGCATGTTGCAAATTGAAAAAAGACCAATTGATATAAGTGAATTACTTATACAGTTAGATGAAGAATTATATCCGTTATTAGAAAAAAAAGGTTTAGAAGCGAGATTGAATATGGATTCGCATTTACCTATTAACGGTGACGGGAAATTGTTAGCTCGAGTATTTGAAAATCTTTTAACGAATGCGATTCGCTATGGATACGATGGAAAGTTTGTTGATGTGAACGGATATATTGATCATGAAGAGGTAGTTGTACAAATTATTAATTACGGAGATAGCATTCCAGAAGAGGATTTACCATATTTATTTGATATGTTTTATACAGGTGATAAGGCCAGGTCAGAGCAACAGGGCGGAACAGGCCTTGGGCTATTTATCGCAAAAAATATTATCGAACAGCATGATGGGACAATCTCTGCTGAAAGTAACGTAATTAGAACGATATTTGAAGTGAGATTACCAAAAGAAGAGAGCAAAGCAATTTAATAAAAATTTAAACTTTACCCCACTTTTTATTTTAATAGTTTTTTCTATTCTATACGTAAGTTACGTTAAGGAGGAACTAGAAATGAAAAAGTGGGTATTTATTTCTCTTTTTATAGTATGTACAGCATGTGTAGGCTTTTATATATTACCAGTATTTCAAAAGGAGATCGATGTTAAAATTGCAGAAAAAGATAACAAAGTAAAAGCCGCGAACACTGAAAAGATAGAGGTTACAGAGGAACAAATTTATAAAGGTGATCTATTATTAGTTAATAAAGATTACCCGGTTAAAAAAGATAGTGTTAGGTCCGATATTATAAATGTAAATCACAATAGTGAATTAGTAAGAGGCTATGTAATATTTGATAGAAATCTTCGCTTATCAAAGGGTGTTGTAAAAAAGTTTTTGAACGTTGTCGATGCAGCTGGGAAAGATGGAGTACAGCATTTCTTAATGAGTAGCGGTTACCGAGATTTTCAAGAACAAAGTAAATTATATAAAGAAATGGGATCTGATTATGCACTTCCAGCAGGATATAGTGAACATAATTTAGGTTTATCACTCGACGTTGGGTCTACTCAAAAGAAAATGGAGAAAGCTCCTGAAGGAAAATGGATTGAAGAGAACGTATGGAAGCACGGATTTGTTTTACGTTATCCGAAAAATAAAAGTAACATTACGGGCATTCAATATGAGCCGTGGCACATACGTTATGTCGGCTTACCACATAGCGCAATTATGCAAAAAAAGAAGATTACGTTAGAGGAATATTTGGACTTTTTAAAAGAGGAAAAAGAAGTTTCAACTGAGGTTGAAGGTAAGAAATATACGGTTTCTTATTATAAAGTTTCAGATCGTATGAACGTGAATGTTCCAGTAAATAAGCAATATGAAATTTCGGGGAACAATATGGACGGGGTTATTGTGACGGTTCAAGAATAGAGAAAAAGGCTGGTCCGTTTTGGGGCAGTCTTTTGGCATATAAGAAATAGATTGCCGTTTTTTGTCGGTAAATCGATATTCCTTGTCGAATCATTGATATAATTTCCTGTACTATCAACATTTTGTGGATTGTTTTTTTATTTACCATTAAACATTATAACGTTATATTTACTTTTCTTTTTTTTCGTGATACTCTAAATATGTGAAAGAGATATAAAATGAAATTTTAATGTAAGCGTATTCTTATGGCTTCTTATAGAAAAGGGTGGAAATACAATGACAGAACGATTCGTGCTACGTAATGTGAAGCGTGTGAACGGGGAAGAGATTGACATTGTAGTTGAAAATAATAAAATCGCACAGGTGACGAAAGCTGGTGCTGGCGAGGGTGGAAAGGTTCTTGATTACTCAGGTACTTACGTATCGAGTGGATGGATTGATTTGCACGTTCATGCTTTTCCAGAGTTTGATCCGTATGGCGATGAGGTAGATGAAATTGGCGTTAAGCAAGGGGTAACGACAATTGTTGATGCGGGAAGCTGCGGGGCTGATCGTATCGCAGATTTAGTACAAAGTAGAGAACAGGCAAAAACGAATTTATTTGCCTTTTTAAATATTTCTCGCATCGGTTTGAAACGAATTGATGAATTATCCAATATGGAATGGATAGATAAAGAGAAAGTAATAGATGCAGTAGAAAAGTATAAAGATGTAATCGTTGGATTAAAAGCGAGAATGAGTAAAAGTGTCGTTTGTGATAGCGGAATTGAACCGCTGCACGTAGCGAGTTCTTTATCTCGTGAAACATCATTACCGATTATGGTACATATCGGTTCAGCTCCTCCGCGTATTGAGGAAGTTGTACCTCTTTTAGAAAAAGATGATGTCATTACACATTACTTAAACGGGAAAGAAAATAATTTATTTGATGAAGAAGGCAAACCGCTACCTGTGTTGTTAGATGCAGTGAAACGCGGTGTTCATTTAGATGTTGGGCATGGTAATGCTAGTTTTTCTTTTAAAGTAGCAGAGGCAGCGAAGCGTTACGGTATTGCCTTTAATACAATTAGTACAGATATTTACCGGAAGAATCGTATACACGGTCCAGTTTACAGTATGGCCAACGTTCTTTCGAAATTCCTTTACTTAGGGTATCCGCTAGAAGAAGTAATTGATGCAGTTACGAAAAATGCGGCAGAGTGGCTGAAAAAACCAGAGCTTGGCCGTATTCAAGTAGGGGATATTGCAAACTTAACTTTATTTACGGTGAAAGATGAATCGATTACGTTAATTGATTCAGAAGGGGATCAGCGCGTTGCTGAAAGAAGAATTGATACGAAAGGGGTTGTAATCAATGGGTTATTCATTGAATGCTAAGTACGGATTAAAAAGAGTTATTAATGCGAGCGGTAGAATGAGTATTTTAGGTGTATCCGCTCCGACAAATACAGTGATGGATGCGATGAAGCATGGTGGACAAAATTATGTGGAAATTGCCGATTTAGTAGATAAAGCAGGAGACCATATTGCAAGAATTTTAGATTCAGAGGCAGCGGTCGTTGTGAACTCAGCATCGAGTGGAATTGCGCTTTCTATCGCTGGTATCGTTACAGAAGGAAATCGCCGTAAAAGTGAAAGACTTCATCAAGAAGTAATCGCGAAAAACGAAGTGATTATGTTAAAAGGTCATAACGTTCAATACGGTGCTCCTGTTGAAACGATGATTTATTTAGGCGGCGGTAAGCTCGTTGAAGTAGGTTACGCAAATGAAGGGAAAGCGGAGCATATTGAAGATGCAATTGGCGAAAATACAGCAGCTATTCTTTATGTGAAATCGCATCATGCAGTGCAAAAAAATATGATTTCTGTTGAAGAAGCGTGGGAAGTAGCGCAGCGAAATAATGTACCACTTATCGTTGATGCGGCAGCTGAAGAAGACATTCAAAAATACGTGAAGTATTCAGACCTAGCCATTTATAGCGGTTCAAAGGCGATTGAAGGACCTACTTCTGGTATTGTCGGCGGTAAACGAAAATATATTGAATGGCTAAAAGTGCAATTACATTGCAGCGGTAGAAGTATGAAAGTTGGGAAAGAAACAACTTTCGGTTTACTTCAAGCGCTTGATGAGTACGGAGTAAAAGAAGATAAGAGTGAACAAGAAAAAGAGTTGTTACAAGTACTTATGCCGCTGAAAGAGTTAAACGGTGTAAATGTAACAATCGTTCAAGATGAAGCTGGAAGAGCAATTTTTAGAGCGCGTATTCATATTAACGAGAACGAATTAAATAAAACTGCAAAAGATGTTGTGACCGCGTTACGCGAAGGGGAAATCGCAATTTACACACGTGATTACGGAGTAAGACAAGGATTCTTTGATATCGATCCACGTCCACTTCAAGGTGATGACATACATGTAATTGAAGAAAAAATGAGAGAAATTGTAGGGGGAAACTAAAATGACAAACATTCAAAAACGTTTTTATAAAGGCCGCGTAGCATTAAATGTATTAGCGAACAATATCCGAAATGCGAAAGATATTTTTGAAGCCGCAGAAGGTTATGTAGTAGTCGGAGTGTTATCAAAAGATTATCCAACAGTAGAAGAAGCAGTTACAGCGATGAAAGCATACGGAAAAGAAATTGATGACGCTGTATCAATCGGACTAGGAGCAGGAGATAATCGCCAAGCGGCAGTTGTAGCTGAAATTGCGAAGCATTATCCTGGTAGTCATATTAACCAAGTGTTCCCTTCAGTAGGAGCGACGCGCGCAAATCTTGGCGGCAAAGATAGCTGGATTAATAGTTTAGTATCACCAACAGGAAAAGTAGGTTACGTAAATATTTCTACTGGCCCAGTTAGTGCGGCTGGGGAAGAAAAAGCAATCGTTCCAATTAAAACAGCAATCGCACTTGTACGTGATATGGGCGGGAATTCATTGAAATACTTCCCAATGAAAGGTTTAGCGCATGAAGAAGAATATCGCGCTGTTGCGAAAGCATGTGCGGAAGAAGGATTTGCATTAGAGCCAACAGGCGGAATTGATAAAGAAAACTTTGAAACAATTGTACGTATTGCATTAGAAGCAAACGTAGAGCAAGTTATCCCGCACGTGTACTCTTCTATTATTGATAAAGAAACTGGCAATACGAAAACAGAAGATGTTCGTGAATTACTAGCGGTCGTGAAGAAGTTAGTTGATCAATATGCGTAAGAAAATTGCAGCATTCGGTGAAGTTATGATGCGCCTGCAAGTGCCAGGGTATGAATTGCTATCGCAAGCAAACACCTTAAATTACTCATTTTCTGGTACAGGTGTGAACGTTGCAGCAGCACTTTCTCATCTAGGGCATGAAGGTTTTCTTATTTCAACTTTACCGGAAAACTCTGTTGGGGATGCTGCGGTATCACATATTCAAAAGTTAGGCATTCAGGCACCGTTTGTTTCAAGAGGCGGTAAATATGTTGGTATGTACTTTTTAGAAAATGGATTTGGAGCACGCGCAAGCCGCGTTACATATTCGAACCGATTAGAAAGTAGTTTCAATACGGCATGTGAAGAGATGTACCAATTTGAAGAAATCGCAAAAGAAATTGATATCGTTCATTTTTGCGGGATTACCCTTGCGATGAATGATACTGTGCGCCATCATATGAAATCTTTGGCGAAGGCAGTTAAAGAAAATGGAGGCACTGTCGTTTTCGATTGCAACTATCGTCCATCGCTTTGGGGAGAAGATGGGTATGAACAGGCGAAGCCTCATTATGAAGAAATGCTAGGCCTTGCCGATATTGTAATGATGAATGAAAAAGATGCGATGTTTGTTCTCGGAATGAAAACGGAAGAGACGGAGCGAGAAGCACAGCTTGTTGATCTTATTCCAAAAGTCGCTGAAATATATAATATCGCTACAATTGCTGGGACACATCGTTCTATTAATAGCGATAATACACACTCACTTCGCGGATTCATATGTAAAGATGGGACGTTCACTTTTGCCAAAACACTTACGTTTTCTGTATATGATAGAATAGGTGCTGGAGATGCTTATACGAGCGGAATTATTCATGGCGAGATAGAAGAGTTTGCACCAGAGAAAGCTGTTTCATTTGCGTCAGCAGCTGGAATGCTTGCACATACAATCGTCGGTGATACGCCAATGTCATCAGAGAAAGATATACTTCGGGCAATGACGGCATCAGTAGGTGATGTAGAAAGGTAGTGGGTGTAACGGTGAACGTAACGAGAAAAAGAGGTCCATTATATTTACAAATTAAAAATATTATTCGTGATCGAATATTACATGGTGTTTATGCCATTCATACAAATATTCCTTCTGAACCACAATTAGAAGAAGAGTTCAAAGTGAGTAAAATTACAGTGCGAAACGCAATTAAAGAACTCGTTCAAGAAGGATATTTAGAAAAGAAAAGTGGTAAAGGAACGAAAGTCATTCGAAATACTTCTGCGACAAAGCTTTCAAAGGGAAAGAAATTTACAGAAGTGTTAGTGGAAGAAGGCTATAAAGTACAAAAGAAATTGCTAAAGGCAGAAGTGGTTCATAATGAAGAAGGAACAGTACCATTTCGTTTATTTGGTAAAGAGAGTTTTCGTATTGAGCGCCTATATGCTTTAAATGATACTCCGTACATTCATTATACGCACTATTTCTCAGCACAAATGGCAAGTACAGACTTAGCGGACTTTGACTTACAATCGCTTTATGATCTAGTCGAGGACCGTGGTATACATTTAGAAAACTTCAGAGATGAATTCGCTGTTGGATTTGCGCCTAATTTCGTTGCAGAAGCGTTAGGAGAAAAAGAGGGAACAGCGTTATTAAAACGTATGCGCTATTCTTACGATGAAGTTGGAGAAGTAATTGAATATAGTGAAGGCTACTACAATACGGAAATGCAGCATTACGTTGTAAATTATGATGTGTAAAAAGTGAAGAGGGACCAATTCCCTCTTTTTTTGTAAAAAAATTTCATATCGAAGGGGAATGGGATATGGATATATACTTATTAATCGTCACGTTAATTGCGATCGCAATTGTTATTTTAGGGGTATCATGGTGGAAATGGCATGCGTTTATTAGTCTAACAGTTGCTAGTCTATTTTTAGCTATTATGTCTGGGTTGAACTTGACCAAAATTGTTACTGCCTATGAAACTGGTGTTGGTAGTGTACTAGGGCATTTAGTTGGTATTTTGGCTCTCGGAACAATTTTAGGGAAAATGATGTCCGATTCAGGGGCTGGCATGCAAGTAGCAGATTTCTTCATTCGATTCTTCGGGGTGAAAAAATTACCTTGGGCAATGTTATTCGCCGGATTTGTTATAGGTATTCCAGTGTTTTTTGAAGTGGGAATCGTCATTTTATTACCACTTGTTATTTCAATTCGAAAAACAACGAAACAAAATATATTGTTAATTGCGTTACCTGTTATTGCTGGATTATCGATTGTACATGGGCTAGTGCCGCCGCATCCAGGTGCGATGACAGCAATCGGTATTTATAATGCGAATTTAGGAAAGGTACTATTGTATTCATTAATTATCGCGTTACCAACAGCAATTATCGCAGGACCGGTATTTGCAAAGTGGGTACATAAGAGGGTTATACCTGAAAATGAACCGGAGCTTGTTCGAGTTACGACAGTATCAACTGATTTACCGAGTCGTAAAGTTTCATTTTTTATTATTTTACTGCCAGTAGTTTTAATGATTTTATCAGTAGTCGCACCATATATTTCATTACCGAAAAAAATAACTGAATTTTTAGTGTTTGTGGGAAGTCCGGTAATCGCTTTACTTATTTCATGTTTCGCAGCGTTTTATTTGCTTGGCATAAAACAAGGAATTAATAAAAAGATGATTAAAAAATTAACAGATGAAAGTTTACTACCTGTCGGTTCCATTATTTTAATAATTGGTGCAGGCGGTGGATTTAAACAAATATTAATTGAAAGCGGCGTTGGAACAGCCATCGCTCAAATGGCAGAACATATTTCATTATCACCAATCGTCTTAGCGTTCATGGTAGCGGGATTAATCCGAATTGCAACAGGTTCAGCTACTGTAGCATTAACGACAGCAGCTGGAATTGTTTCACCGGTTATTCAGCACATGTCGGGTGTAAATTTAGAATTACTCGTTATTGCAACCGGTGCAGGTTCATTAATGTTTTCTCACGTAAATGATGCAGGATTCTGGCTTGTAAAAGAGTATTTAGGTTTGACAGTAAAAGAAACGTTTAAAACGTGGACGGTGCTGGAGACATTGTTATCATTTATTGCATTCGGCTTTGCGCTTTTACTTAATATGTTTGTTTAGAAGAAGGGGGTGCCTATTTAAAGGTATCCTCTTTTTGTGTTGGGGCTCTTTTCATGAAACAAGCCCGTTTTTAGGAGTGCCAAGCTTCCGATTTGCCCTGAAAACATAATATAAATGGAATCCCCTCATTTAGAGCAAGTTGAACTTGTTATGAATGATACTAAAGGAGGAATAGAGTAATGAGCGAAAAGTGTGAACACAGACATGATGATTGTAACCGCAGACATGATGATTGCGACCGTAGACGTGGCTGCGGCGGCGGTTTTGCGCTTCTAATCGTATTGTTTATTTTATTAATTATCATCGGTGCTAGCTGCTTCGGCGGAGGCGGCGGTGGTTGTGGTTACGGCGGTTATGGTGGATATGGCGGCGGCTATGGTGGATACTGCTAATTATTAAAAACTATTGGAAATAGCCTTGTGCAATATGCACAAGGCTATTTTATTCATATTTTTATATGCTGTGATAATTTATTAATGTACAGAGAGCGGATTAAGAAAAAGAAAATAATCTCGATAATCCCGAAAAAGGTGAGTACAATCAGTAACTCTTTTAGTAACGAGAAAGAAAACATGCTTTGTAAAAACTTAACCGCAAATAACGTGTGAACACCAGCAACGATGTAAGGAACGAAAAATAAAATTCCTAATTGAATCGTTGCGGAGTGAAACATTTCTGATTCAGTTAAGCCCAGTTTTGTAATCGTAATGTACTTTTGTTTTTCATTCGTTAAGTCGTTATACATACGGAAGTATAAAACGCTAGCCGCTCCGATAAAGAAGATAAAGCCAAGAAATGCCCAAATAAAGAATTGAGCAACTGCATTTTCTTTATTATGGAGTAACTCATCAGTAGCTGTATAAATATTAAAAGGGACGGGAGATGCATGCTTATCATCTTTATGTGCCTCATAATATTTTTCGGTGTCATTACTAATACTTTTTAATATATTTTTCGTTGGAATAATTGCATTTTCCCAATTATCCACGAAGTAGTTATAAACTGTAATGGTTTCAATATGAGGAATCATAGTATCGATTGCATAATCTTGCATAATAACTAAATTTGCTAATGCAAATGGTGGTGCTATTCCTTTGTTAATAAATCCCTTTATATAAAACTCCTTTTTATTGGATTCAAGCGTAATTGTATTTTGTTTTACAAATGGATTTGATACAAGGTTTAATAGCTCTGGTGAATAGCCAGAAATAATGTAAACTTCTTTTGAATCAAGGGTGATTGTAGGTCTCTTTAACTGCTTAGCAATTTCGTTATAATCACTCATTTTCATAATTGCAATCTCTTCTTTTGAAGCATTATCTTTTAAAAGCGTAAATTTATATTTTTTATATTGAAAATGAGCATTGGAAAGTTCGGATTCAATAGTATTAACGTGCTTTCGTTCAAGGGAATGATCCCCTTCTAATTTGTATGTGAAGGGAATAGGATATCGCTCTAGTATCGACGCTTTTGTATTATTATTCGCAGCAAATAGTCCGATAATAATCGTAAATGCAAGCGCAGATAGCATAGAAACGATAAAGAGTACATTAATATTACTACGGGTACGAGCAACTAAGTCTGAAATCCATAACATGTTTATTTGTTTCAAATAAAACTTTCTACGTTTCTTTAAAATATAGATAAGAAGAAGAAATGTTTGTGAAAAGAAAAAATATGTTCCGACTACTACGAGTGGCAAAATAGATAATATAATAAAGAAGACAGATCCGTTTTGCACATTTTTTTCGGTTACGTAGCCTTGTGGATAACCAGCAATATAATAACATAACCCTAAACAAGTTAAAGCAAATATCGAAATGAGTATAGACGGCCTTTTTTCGGCTGTCACTTTCTTGTTACCTTTAATAAGATGGACTGTTTTACGAGTCCGAATAAACATAGGTGTAAATGTAGAAACGATTAAAAATAAAATGATAAACGTTACGGTTGTCACGATAATCGCTTCTGTTGGCCAATATAAATAGAGACCTTTCGCACTTGTTAATTTTGAAGTGACTAATAAGAAAAAATTAGAGAACACTAGGCCACCTTGTATACCGATAAAGATGGACAATATCCCGATTATCATGTTTTCAGTAAATAACAGTCTTTTTAATTGTTTCTGTGAGATACCGAGAATCGTGAGTATCCCGAATTGCTGCTTCCGTACATTTAAAAATGTTCCAATTGAATATAAGAGAAAGAAGAACGAGAACATAACAATCACAAGCTGTGCTGTACTCGCTAAGTTCATTAGAGGATCCCGTTCTTGAAAGCTTTGTACATTTTGTAAGCGTGGATGATACGCGTATACAGTAAATGAAAAGAAAACCATAATAGAAAAAGCACTACTTACAAAATAAGCAAAATATGCTTTAGAATTACGCGAGACATTTTTAAATGCAAATTGCCAAAACGTCATCCACGCCTTCCTCCTAATAATGCTAAAACATCTAATATTTCTTGATAAAATTTCTCGCGATATAGTCCGCGGTGTAATTCATTGTAAAGCCCACCATCTTTAATGAAAATAACGCGGTTACAATAACTTGCTGCAAACGGATCATGAGTAACCATTAAAATTGTGGCATCCTCTTCTTTATTTAACTTCGTAAATAACTCCATTACATCGATTGCTGCTTTAGAATCTAAGTTTCCTGTCGGTTCATCCGCAAGTAGAAGTGACGGATGATGAATAACAGCGCGTGCTACCGCGGTACGCTGTGCTTGTCCTCCAGAAACTTCAAAAATACGCTTGTCCAAAATATGATCAATTCCAAGTTTCTTTGAAATGTTATCGAGTTTTTCGTCCATCTCTTTTAAAGGAACATTATCTAAAGTTAAAGGCAGTACGATATTTTCACCGATTGTTAGTGTATCTAATAGGTTAAAGTTTTGGAAAACAAACCCTAACTCTTGGCGGCGGAAAATAGCTAGTTTCTCTCTACGAAATGTGTGCGGTTTTTTTCCATTAATCACGACATCACCAGAAGTAGGGGAGTCAATTGTAGAGATAACGTTTAAAAATGTAGATTTACCGCTACCAGATGGTCCCATGATAGCAACAAATTCACCTTTATCTACATGTAAATTTATATTTTTTAAAGCGGTATGAGGGACCTTTCCTTCATACACTTTTGAGACGTTTTTTATGTGTAATACTTCTTCCATAATAATCACCTTTCTATTTTTAAAACTTAATATGTTGTGATAATTTTTGCATATAAAAGGAACGAATTAAAAGGAAAAAGATAATTTCAACCGTTCCAAAGATTACAAGTACAACTGTAATCTCAGCGAATAATGATAGATGTAATATCTCTTGTAACATCTTTGTCGCAAACATCGTATGGATCGATGCCATAATGTAAGGAACAAAGAAAAGAATCGCAAGTTGAATTGTAGCGGATTGCTTCATTTCGACTTCTGTTAAACCGATTTTTGTAATCGTTATATACTTTTCTTGCTCATTTGTTAAATCTGTATACATACGGAAGTAAAGAACACTGCCAGCTCCGATAAAGAAAATAACACCTAGGAAAGTACCAATTAAGAAAAACGAAGCAACATTTAATTTTGTTTTGTATAGAGAATCGCTTGCTTCACTTGCATGAAACGGTGGATGTTCTGCCTGAATAGCTGCATTGTCATTATCAATTTTTGTTATAAATGCTGAACCGATATTATGTGCCTTTTCCCAATCTGGAACTTTGAAGCTATATACACTCATCTGTTTTGAAGTAGTTGATAAGGCTTCTACATTTTCATCAGATAATACGAGAAGTTGTGATATTAAGCTATTCGGGAAAGGGTTATAACTGTTATATTCTTTCACTTGTAGATGTAAAGAGTTTTGAGTAAGTGTCAGAGTATTTCTCTTTTCTTGATCAAAAACTGTTCCAATGAATTGATCATCTATGTCTTTAATAAGGATATAAGACTCATTATTACTTACGGTGAGCGTTTCTAAATTTAATGCTTTAGCAAGTATATTATAGTCACTTTGTTTAATTGCATAATAGAGCTGCGCGTTATCTTCTGCCGAAGACACTTCATATATATCCGTTTTAAATTTCTTATAAGCAAACTGCTCTTCGTTAAATTTTTGTTCTAACCAATTTAAATGTTCATCGGCAAGCGTATTTTCAGTATGTGATAAATAAGTAAACGGGAAAGGATTTTGCCTTATTTCATCAAACTTTGTGAATTTCCCAAACCCATATAAGAATGTAATCATTGTGAAAGCGAGTGTCGATAACATCGTCACGATAAAGAGCATGTTAATATTTGTCCGAATCCGAGTTGCTAAATCAGAAACCCAAAGCATATTAATACGTTTCATATAAAATTTTCTTCTCGTCTTTAATATGCGAATGAGTAAGAAGCTAATTTGTGAGAAGAAAAAATATGTCCCGGCTGCAGCAAGTGATGGGATGACAAATATACAGGAGGCAGCGTACAAAAGCCCAGCGATATCTCCTAGTGACATAAAATATAGTGGGTTTGCTGCTAAAACATATCCAGATATTAAACATATCGCACCAAAGAGAGAGATGAGTACAGATGCTTTTCTTTCTTTTTGTTTTGTTCCTTCTTTTAAAAGACGTACAGCTTTTCTCGTACGGATTAGCATCGGTGTAAAAGATGATACGAGAATGAAGAGTCCAAGAAAGATAATTATAGTTAAAACGATAGCAGCTGTAGGCCACCAATATAAATATAAACCAGGCACATGCGTAATTTTGGCGGTAACTAATAAAAAGAACTGTGAAAAGACAAGGCCAAATTGAATGCCGAAAAATATGGATAGGCCACCAATTAGCATGTTTTCTAGAAATACGAGCCTCTTTAATTGCTTTGGAGATATGCCAAGTACTGTTAAAATCCCGAACTGTTTTTTTCGTACTTTTAAGAAAGTACCGATTGAATATAGTAAAAAGAAAAATGAAAAGAATACAATGACAACTTCTGAGATTGTCATTAATATGTTCAGAGCAGCATTCACGCCTGTCATATGCAATTTAGGATGAAATAAATAAACTGCAAACGAGAAGAAAATTGCAATGGAAAACGCACTGCTTATAAAATAGGCGAAATAAGCTCTAGCGTTCCGCGTCACGTTTTTAAATGCAAACTGCCAAAATGTCATTCACCTAAACCTCCTAATAGAGCGAAGATGAAAAGAGTATGAGAGATACTCTTTTCATAAAGTTTGTTTTAAATATTTTGCCCATTCGTATACTGTGATAATTTTTGCATATAAAGCGAACGAATGAATAAGAAAAATAGGATTTCAACGACTCCAAAAATAATAAGAACAGCTGAAATTTCTTTGAACAAAGATAAACCAATTACATCTTGAAGCATTTTTGTTGCGAACATTGTATGAATGGACGCCATAACGTACGGAACGAAAAATAAAATGCTAAGTTGAATGGTTGCAGATTTTTTCATCTCTGCATCTGTTACACCAATTTTTGAAATTGCTACATATTTTTCTTGTTCGTTCGTTAAATCTGTATACATTCTGAAGTAAAGAACGCTACCTGCTCCAATAAAGAAAATGACACCTAAGAATGTCCCGATTAGGAAGTATGCGGCACTTCCTGATGTTATTCTATATAGTGACCCTGCCGATTCAAAGGAGCGAATAAGAGGTCCTTTGTACTGGGATTTATCTCGATCTTTTTGCACCTTTTCTATAAAATCATCTGCAATTTTATACGTTTTTTCCCAGTTTTGTACTTTATAATTGTACGCTGATACATGTTTAGTTGTATTGGGGAAATTTTCTACAACAGCATCAGGTAAAACTAACGTTTGATATGAAAAGGTAGATGGAATTGCATTCACATATTCATAGCCTTTTACTCGTAATTTCGTATTTGTGCTAGAGAGTGTAATGTAGTCTCTGTTGTAGCTTTGCTCAAACTCATTAAATATGGTGATATAAGATGTCCCTGTTAAAACATATGCTTCGTTATCATCCATGAATAGTTGTTTTAATTGTAAAGAATCCGCAAGTTTGTTATAGTCACTTTGCTTAATTGCATATACGTCATTATAAATGGCTATACCTTGATCTTCTTTTAATGGTGCTTCATATAAATCAGCGTTTATTTTCTCATAAGAGAAATTTTCCCTTTGTAATTGCTGCTCAAGCCAATTCAAGTGTTCTGCAACAAAAGGATTCGCATCATAAGAAAAATAAGAAATTGGAAAAGGTGAAGTTTTAGTAACCTCTAGTTTAATAAATTTCCCGAATCCATATAAAAACGTAATCATTGTAAAAGCGACGGTAGATAGCATGGCCACAATAAAAAGCATATTAATATTTGTTCGAATACGGTTTGCTAAATCAGATATCCAAAGCATATTTATCCGTTTCATATAAAATTTTCTTCTTTTTTTCAAAATATAAATAAGTGAAAAACTAATTTGCGAAAAGAAAAAATACGTTCCCATTGTAACAAACGTTGGGATTACGAAGATACTTGAAACCATGTATATAACACCTATTTGCGGGCTTACTGAGACAAAATATTTAGGATTTCCAGCTAAAGCATAGCCGCCTAATAAACAGATAGCACCAAATAAAGAAATAAATATGGATGGTTTTCTTTCTTTTTGTTTTCCACCATTTGTTTTTAAAAGGTGTACCGCTTTTTTTGTACGAATAAGCATTGGTGTGAATGCAGATACAATGATAAAAAGACTAAGAAAAACGATGGTCGTTAAAATGATTGCGTTAGTAGGCCCGTATAAATATATACCTGGTACGTGCGTAATTTTCGCTGTCACTAATAAGAAAAATTGCGAAAAAACAAACCCAAACTGTATGCCGAAAAAGATAGATAAAATACCAATTAACATATTTTCCGTAAAAACGAGACGATGTAATTGCTTTTTCGATATACCTAAAATGGTTAAAATCCCAAATTGTTTTTTACGAACTTTTAAAAATGATCCAATCGAATATAGTAAAAAGAAGAAAGAGAAGAAAACAATTACTACTTCTGAAAATATCATTAACCCTGAAATTTCAGAGATCATATTGAAGTTTTGTAATTTCGGATGAAATAAATAAACAGCAAAAGAAAAGAAAACAGCAATGGAAAAGGAACTGCTTATAAAGTAAGCAAAATAAGCTCTTGAGTTGCGCGTTACATTTTTGAATGCGAATTGCCAAAATGTCATAATAAGTACCTCACGATAGAAGGCTGATATGTAGTTTTATTGCAAAAAATGTATGAGAGTAAATTCTCATACATTTTGCTAGCATATGTTACGATCATGCTTCGGTCACCTTCTCCGTATTTTCTGCTTGATTATTTGCAGCGTTGTGGAAGATGATTTTAATCGTCGTTCCTTTACCAACTTCAGAGTCTAGTTTCACAGAGTGACCTAAATAATCACAAATTTTACTTACAATATAAAGCCCCATACCAGTAGATTCTCCAAATGCACGACCGTTTTTTCCAGTGTAAAAAGGTTCAAATACTCTTCGAATATCTTCTTGCGGAATACCAACGCCTTCGTCACGAACTTCCAAAATAATATCTTTACCATTGCGATAAGCTGATAAGAAAACTTTCTTTCCGCGCTCACCAGAGTAGCGAACTGCATTTGTCATTAACTGATAAATAATGAACTTTAGCCATTTCGCATCAGAAGCAACTTTTAAATCTGAATGAACTTCTAAAACGGGGAAGACTCCGTTTCGAATGAATAGTTCTTTTAATCCGTTAATATTTTTTGTTACAGCATCTTTTAATGAAATCGTCTCAACATGGAAGTCCTCATGGAAGTTATTTAATCTTGCCATGTATAAAGCCATATCGAGCCCTTGATTTAATCGCTCTAGCTCTTTTTTGAATTTAGGGATTAAATGCTCATCTTCCATTTCAAGCACCATAAGCTGCATAACAGAAACAGGCGTTTTCATTTGATGTACCCAATGGTTAATAAATAATTGGTGTTCTTGCTGTTTTACTTCGAATGTTTGTAGGTCTTTTTGGAATAGGCGATATTGCGTACGAACGAGCTCGTTTACACTGTGGGGCATAGGAGCAGTCGCTCTTTCAATAAACGCATCTTCCATTTTCTCTGGTGGTTCACTTAATCTGTGGTACATTCTACGGTTACGAACGTAACGATAAGCGAGGAAACAGATGAATAAGTATAAGCTTAAAACGATGAAGTAAAACTTATTATTTTGAAATCCGTCTACTGCATCATAAAGAACGAAAATGATTCCGAAGTTTAATACATATAGTAGGAAAAATGCAAAATGATCACGTAAAAATAGCTTCATGTTTATTCACTCCAAGTTGCGTTAAAACGATACCCAAGTCCACGTACTGTTTCAATAGCATTTTCAATACCAAGCTCATTGAACTTTTTACGAAGACGCGTGATGTTTACGTTTAATGTATTTTCCTCAACGAAGCTTTCGTCGTCCCAAAGAGCGGCTAGTAAATCTTCACGACTCGCTGTACGCGGGAATTTAGATAATAGCATTTCTGCTAAAATTGCTTCTTTCTTCGTTAAAAGAACTTGCTCAGCTCCAAAATGAATTTCTGGACGCTCAGGGAATAGTTTTAGTCCTTCAACCTCAACGATACGTTCAGAAATATTTGGTGCATAATCACCGTAAATACGGCGTAATTGACCTTTGATTTTCGCCATTACAACGTCGTAGTGGAACGGCTTCGTAATATAATCATCCGCACCGCTTTCAATCGCCATAATTTGTTCCATTTCACCAGCACGAGCTGAAATGAAAATAATTGGACAAGTAGATTCATGACGAATTTGACGGCACCAGTAGAAACCATCGAATTTCGGTAAGTTTACATCAAGTAAAACAAGATGTGGTTTCACGGCGTTAAACGATTCCATAATATCATCGAAGTTCTCCGCAACAACAGCATCATAGCCATATTTTTGAATGTGAGATTGTAATAATGATGAAATATTTGGATCGTCTTCAACGATTAAAATTTTATACATATGTATATTCCTCCTAAAAAAACAATTGTAGCTATAGTGTATCATGTGTTTCAAGTCTTTTCATTATGTTGAAATGAGAGCTATATAAATATAAAAGTTTAAAAGACGACATAGAACTTGTCTTTTTAGGGGAGAGAGAGGATCCAGCCATGCATAGAAGCGGTCAGAGCCTTTTTTGCCCCGTACGAAGTAAAAACAAAGAAATCAAATGAATAGGCTTTCCTTTTTTGTTATACATAGCATAGTTGTGGCGTATTTATATGATGAAAGATTAAACAGGATTTATATAGTAAACAGTATGGGTCAAAAGTGGAAAAAGTAAAAAGGACCTTATATATAATTGACAATTGACTGAAATCATTTTAACATTTAGATAAATATCTAAATGTCTAATTAGTGAAAGGAAGAAAGACATTGAATCAAGCATTCAAAGCATTAGCAGACCCAACAAGGCGAAAAATTTTAGATTTATTAAAAGAAGGCGATTTAACAGCTGGGGAAATTGCTGAACAGTTCAACATGACAAAGCCAAGTATTTCACACCACTTAAATGCACTTAAAAATGCTGAACTTATTCAAGATGAAAAAAGAGGGCAATTCGTTGTGTACTCTTTGAACACAACTGTCTTTCAAGATTTATTGACTTGGGTGTTTAAGTTTACGGATAAGGGGGAAGAGGGGAAATGAAGAAGCATATATTTCCGTTATTATTAATTGCTTTAACGATTATTGCATGGTGCATCGCGTGGCCTTATTTACCGGGAGAAGTTCCAAGTCATTGGAATATTAATGGTGAGGTAGATGGACATATGTCAAAAATGGGAATGCTGATTTTTGATGTAGCAATTATGGTTTTCATATATGCACTAGTTACTGTATTGCCTAAGATAGATCCGAAGTACGACAACTACAAAAGATTTCCTAAAGCACTTGGAATGATAAATGGAGCAATTTTATTTTTCTTATTTACTATTAATATGATGACACTAGCAAATGCTTTAGGGTATAACATTCCAATTGGAATCGTTGTGAACATAATGGTCGGTATCCTTTTCATCGTACTCGGCAATTATATGCAGCAATGTAAACCAAATTTCTTCATAGGTATTAAGACGCCATGGACGTTAAGTAGTGAAAATGTATGGAGAAAAACGCATAGGATAGGATCAAAGATCATGATGATTGGCGGTATTGTAATCATATTTTCCTCGTTTCTACCGGGAATGTGGAAGATGATTTGTTTGTTAAGTGTTGTTGTTGTACTGGTTGTTGGTACGATGGTGTATTCCTATGTTGCTTATAAGAAAGAGATAGGAGCTTAATAGAAATTTTATGGGGGAGAGAGGATGAAAAGACACGTATTACCATGGAGTTTAATTATTGCAATTGCAATTGGCTGGTACATTGTATGGCCTTATTTACCGAAACAAATTCCACGTCATTATAATGCTGCAGGAATGGTAGATGGATATTTTTCTAAAGTAGAAGCGAGTTCAGTTTCAATAGGTAGTATGGTGTTGCTGTATTTGATATGGCTAGCTATGGGGTATATTGATGTAACGAAAGATAAGTATAAACAGCATGCTAAAGTCCTTTCTGCAATCCATTATGCAATTCTTTTGATAGGGTTCGGCTGTAATATATTTGCGCTATTAGCAGTGTCTAATTATATCGCATCGGGCTCCATTGCATTTAATTTCGGACTTGGAACATTGTTTTTAGTACTCGGCAATTATATGCAACAAACGAAGCCAAATGGCTTAGTAGGAATCCGGATGGACTGGACATTAGAAAATCCTGTAGTTTGGAGAAAAACACACAGATTTGCTTCGAAGGTATTTGTAATAGGTGCACTTTGTATATATGCTGGGGCGGTACTTCCAGATCCATTCAATATTTTTATGGGGATTGGAATAATATTAATATGCATCTTCATATCAACGATAAAGTCATATGCTATTTATAAAAAAGAAATGCAATTGTGAGCAATAAGGGATTGAACTGTACTAGTCAAATTTTATATTTATAGTTTCTATGTGTTAAGAAATTTTAATACTCAGTGGGGATAACGAAAAAGCTCGCTGAGTAAATTTTTCACTTTTAGGTCTGAAAATTCAGTTAAAAAGATAGTTTGGGGGAAATCACATGTTAGAAATTATAAATTTTAGCAAGACATACAAAGGTGGCAAAAAAGCAGTAGATCAGTTAAATATTACTGTTCAAGCAGGAGATATCTTTGGATTTATTGGGCATAACGGTGCGGGGAAAAGTACAACAATTAAGTCGTTAGTTGGAGTTATAGATTTTGAAGAGGGTGAAATTTTTGTTGATGGATATTCAGTAAAAAAGGATCCGATTGCATGTAAGAGAGTAGTGGCGTATATTCCCGATAATCCAGATTTATATGAGCAATTAACAGGAATTCAATATTTAAACTTTGTTGCGGATGTGTTTAAAGTGTCTGCAAAAGATCGGGAAAAGGAGATACAAAAGTATGGAGATGCTTTTGAGATTACACCGTACCTAGGTGATTTAATATCTTCTTATTCACATGGTATGAAACAAAAAGTGGCGATTATATCAGCGGTTTTGCATAAACCGAAATTATTAGTTTTAGATGAACCCTTCGTCGGTCTTGATCCAAAGGCTGCTGTAGTGTTGAAAGGTATTATGAAGGAGCTTTGTGAAAAGGGAAGTGCGATTTTCTTTTCTACGCATGTTTTAGATGTGGCGGAGAAGTTATGTAATAAAATAGCGATGATTAATAGAGGGAAATTAGCACTTTCAGGGGAAGTGAATTCTTTAATAAAGGAAGGATCATTGGAAGAGCTCTTTATGAAGGAGCTTGCTAATGAATATTAGTAGTCTAGATCTTTTAAAAATCCGCTTGATAACGCAGCTTGGTTTAAATACTTTTAAATACGAAAAAGATAAGAAAAAGAAGCAGAATAAGATTTTACTGACAGCATCTATTGCCTTAGTTGGTGTCATGTTAATGCTATATTGTGGGGCCTCGGCATATGGGTTGGTGAGACTAGGAATAAGTGAAATTATCCCAGTTTATGCACTAGTTATTAGCAGTGTATTGACGTTGTTTTTCACTATATTTAAGGCAAATGGAGAAATTTTTGCTTTTAAGGATTACGATCTTTTAATGTCATTACCGATTCGTGTAAGTACTATTATTACAAGTAGATTTTTGTATTTATATTTGCTGAATACGATCTTTTCAATCATAATTATGCTACCGATGGGGGTTGTTTATGGCATACATGAGAAGCCATCAGTTTCTTTTTACTTTATGTGGTTCGTCAGTATGTTTATAGCATCTTTAATTCCAACAACAATCGCAGCGGTCTTTGGAGCTGCGATTACGGCAATCGCTTCTAAATTTAAAAATACGAATAAAATAACTACGATTTTAAGTTTCATAGTAATTATTACATTCGGTTTCTTTATGCTAAAAAACGGAAATGCTCAATATAGCCTTAATGATATGAACGGAATAGGTGCAATTGTTTCGGAGCAATTAACTAAAGTGTATCCACTAGCTAACATGTTTCAACAAGCAATTGTTCATGCTGATATTGTAGCTTTCATCCTATTCGTTGGGATATCAGTTATTTGGTATTATCTTTTTGTAAAAATACTTTCGTTAAAATATAAGCAAATAAATACAGAGATTACCACTTATCATATGCTTTCAAATTATGAGATTCATGGCATGAGAAAAGAAAGTGTATTGGTCGCATTGTATAAAAAAGAGCTGAAACGTTTCTTCTCTTCTACAGTGTATGTCATAAATAGTGGAATGGGAGTCGTGATGGCGATAGCTTTCTCGCTAGCTATAGTTGTAGTAGGACCAAGTCAATTAATAGCGTACCCTGGAATTGAGACCCTGTTGCAAAAGGTTGCGCCATTTGCTATTGCAGCAGCGATTTCGATGACGTGTACAACATGTGTGTCATTGTCATTAGAAGGAAAAAATGTATGGATTATTAAGTCGTTACCTATTACGCCAAAGATGATTTATGACAGTAAAATACTTATGAATCTTTCATTAAGTATACCTGCATCACTTATCAGTTCCGTATTACTGATAATAGGGTTAAAACTAGATATTTGGAGTTCTCTTTTAATCGTAATAACACCGATAACATATTCATTCTTTTCGGCAGTATGGGGGATTTTTATTAATAATCGATTTGGTTATTATGATTGGGTATCAGAAACTCAAATAGTAAAACAAAGTGTAGGATCGTTTGTCGGTATGTTTGGTGGCTTAATTACGGCTGTTATACCTGCCTTGTTAATTGGTACTGCTACGATCTCGAACTATAGAGTATTTACTTTGGTAGTTATTATAGTGCTTGCGATTATTACTATTTTCTTGTATAAGAACGAGTCGAGAAGAAGTATAAAATAAAAAGCTGCTTTTCCTTTAAAGAGGAAGAGCAGCTTCTTTATTTTGAAAAATTTTAGACCTTTATATTACTTTTTTAAAACAGGTATCCATATCTCGCTTCTGAAATTCGGTGAGGATACGTCTTTACTTTCATTCCATAATATTTCGGGTCCTTCCGCTAGTTCATAATTCGAAGAAGGGAACCATTCGGAATAAATACGTCCCCACACATTTTGTAATGCATCAGGAAATGGACCGACAGCTTCAAATATAGCCCATGTTGAAGCTAATACTTCAAGTTGTGTGAATTGCTCTGGACAAGTTTTCGTTGTGGCAACTCCAATGTAGTGATCGAGTTCGCCTTTTTCTTCCATTCTTCCTTCAGAAAAATTCGTAGAAGCACTAATAATGCCTGTAGGTTCAATATTTGAAAGGGACTTTAATATGTCGATTGATTGGCTGTCTAAACTTTTCCACATAGAAGCAATTTCTTCGTTTACCCCATTAAAAACAATCGGTACTCGTTTTTGTATACCAATGATTTGAAATGGCCCTTTTTCTTCAATTCGATAGTTCATTTCATTTCCTCCTTGAATGGATAGTTGGAAGGTCATTGGTGAATAAGCTTTCAAAGAACGACTAGTACTTCGAGCTTCTGAAGGCGTTATTCCGTGCAAATTTTGAAATGCACGTGTAAATGAATCTGGTGAGTTGTATCCATATTTTATAGCGACATCAATGACTTTTGCATTGCTATCTTTTAGTTCAAAGGCAGCAAGGGTAAGACGTCTACAGCGAATATATTCTGATAGTGATATGCCAGCTAGAAAAGAAAACATTCTTTTGAAATGATATTCGGAGCAGAAAGCTATTTTTGCGACTTCTTTAAAATCAATTTCGTGTGTAAGGTTGTCTTCAATATACTGCATTGCCGCATTCATATTTTTAAGTGAATCCATTATATGACCTCCTTTGTATATAGAATATCAGGAACGAAATAGCTCCATCCGACATTTCATGCACAACTTTGTGGGGGCATTTTTAACCTTACAAAATTGTAATGTTCCTGTAAGGAGAATGAATGGATGGCATGATATCCCAATGTTATAGTAACAAAGTACTTTAGTACATTAGGTTAAATTCTGATGTCTTTACTTATGTGCCTTACATAACTGTCATGTTTGTGTAAGAAACATCGATAGTGGCAAGAGTAGAGAGTGTATATAGTTGAAAATAGAGAATAGAAGAAATGAGGGATGTCGAGATGAAAACAGTGTTAGAAGCAAAAAATATTGAAAAAGTATATGACACAGGTGGGAATAAATTTGCAGCTTTAAAAGGTATTAACTTACAAGTAAAAGAAGGTGAGTTCGTTGGAATTATGGGACCTTCTGGTTCAGGTAAGACGACTCTTTTAAATGTTCTTTCTACAATTGATAATGCGACGAACGGTGAGATTTTAATTGATGGAAAAGACATCGTGAAGATGAACGATGATAAGCTAGCGTTATTCCGCCGTGATCATTTAGGGTTCATTTTCCAAGATTATAACTTATTAGATACGTTAACGGTGAAAGAGAATATTGCGTTACCTCTTGCGTTATCAAAGGTGAAAGCGAGTGAGATTGATCGCCGCGTTCTTGAAATCTCAAAGAAATTCGGTATTGATCATATTTTAAGTCAGTTCCCATATCAAGTATCCGGTGGACAGAAGCAGCGCTGCGCAGCATCGCGTGCGATCGTTACAAGTCCTAGTATGATATTTGGGGACGAGCCGACTGGAGCACTTGATTCTAAATCAGCGACAGATTTATTAGAAAGTATGAAGTCGTTAAATGAATATGATAATTCTACAATTTTAATGGTAACGCATGATGCGTTTGCGGCTAGTTATTGTAAACGAGTTATTTTCATTAAAGATGGTGAGTTATATAAAGAATTACACCGTGGTGAATTAACACGTAAACAGTTCTTCCAAAAAGTCGTTGACGTAATGTCTTCCATTTCTGGAGGTATGGCTGATGACCTTATCTAGCATTGCCCTCCGCAACATACAGCGGAACTTTAAAGACTACTTTGTATATTTTGCATCTATGATATTTAGTATCGTAATTTACTTTACATTTAAAGCACTGCAATATAATTCACAAATGGAAAAAGCAGCGGAAGCATCAAAAAAGATTAGCGGTGCATTCCAAGTTTCCAGTGTAATGCTAATCATTTTCGTAGCAGTGTTTATTATATATTCGAACGGTTTCTTTACAAGAAAACGTAAAAAAGAAGTTGGGCTATATTCGTTACTTGGTATCCGAAAAAGACAGATCGGTAAAATGCTCTTTTATGAAAATATGTTAATGGGATTAATGTCTTTAATTATCGGGATTGCGATCGGTAGCGTCCTTTCGAAACTATTCCTTGAACTACTAGTAAGTATGATGGGATTAAACTTAAATGTTCATTTTGAAGTACCGATGGCTGCGATTATTGATACAGCAATTATTTTCTTTGTGATTATTTTATATACATCACTTCAAGGGTATCGTTTAATTTATCGCTTTAAGTTAATTGAACTTTTCCGCGCAGAGCGTGAAGGAGAAGCAATGCCAAAAGGATCCGTAATTATGGCGTTAATTTCAGTTTTCTTAATCGGCTCAGGTTATTTCTTAGCGTTAATGTTTATGAAGGCAGTTATGTATGCAAACTTTATGGCAGTCGCACTTTATATATTACTTGCGACAGTATTAGGTACGTATTTACTATTTATGTTCTTTACAGTATTCGTATTGAAACGTGCAAGAAATAATAAATCATCGTTTTATAACGGTATGAATATGATAACGACGTCACAGTTACTATATCGTATTAAAGGAAATGCAAAGTCACTTGCGACAATTTCTATTTTAAGTGCAGTAACATTAACGGCGGTTGGTACGTCAGTTACGATGTATTACAACACATTTACACAATCAAAAGCAGTTGCACCATACAGCTACTCTTATGAGAAGAAAGATGTAGAACTAGATAAGAAAGTAAATGCGATTTTTGCTGAAGAGAAAGAGAATCACCCTGTAAAAGATCAATTTGAAGTTGAGATGGTTCCTGTAAAAGGAAAGTTTGAAGGAGCTAAAGTCGATTTCATCTTTAATATGAACTACAGTATCTCAGAGAAATATCAATTTATATCTCAATCTGAATTCAACAAACTTGCGAAAAAAATCGATGCGGAAACAGTGAATATAGCTACTGGCGAAGCATTTATATATGATAGTTCTTATATTGAAGGGTATGAGTTTAGCCCTGAATATAAAGGAAATAAAGCGGTATTCCAAATTGGAAATGAAACGAAGACATTGACGATCCAAGGTGCAAATAATAATGCAATTACGAACTTAGGTGAATTAGTTGTTGTCGTTTCAGATGAAATGTATGAACAGGCGAAGCAAGCATTTGGAACACGTGTTGTAAAAAATATTGATGTAAAAGATGAAAGAAACAGTAAAGTATTAACAGAAAAATTAACAAAAGTGATGCCAGCTAGTGAATCAGAAATGGCACCACCATTTAGAGACTTCTATACTGGTTTCCATATGGGACTTGAAGCAACTGGACTAATGATGTTCATCGGAATGTTCTTAGGACTTGTATTCTTACTAGCAACAGGTTCTATTATTTACTTCAAACAGCTAACAGAAGCAAGTGCAGATCGTGAGCGTTACGTTGTCCTTCATAAAGTCGGTGTAACGAAACAAGAAATGAAAAAAGCTATTGCAAAACAAGTGAGCTTTATCTTTGCAATTCCACTAGTAATCGGAATTCTACACAGTTTGTTTGCATTAAAAGGTTTAGGGAACATACTACCATTTGAAATTATGATTCCGCTTCTAATTAGTATCGGAGTATACAGCGTTATTTATATCGGATATTACTTCTTAACAGTTCGCTCTTATTATAAGATTGTGAGCGCGAAGTAATGAAAGAGTTGTTTTATCTTAGTAAAAAAGCATCCGACTAACATGTTAGTCGAATGCTTTTTTGTCTATACGTGAGCTTTATTTTCGTCCGAACTATCAAACATGTCCATTACTTTAAAAATACCTTCCAATAGCAAGGTACATAGAATAGCGAAAATTAATACGGCATGAGGTGATAATTCAACTGATGTGAAGTTAAGGTCTGCCAACCAAAAGTAACCTACATAAAAACTTAGAAATGTGCTAACAGCCGAAAGTGTAAATCCTAAAAATCCTAATTCCTTTAATTTTTCCTCAGATAATTTACATAAACGTAAAACAATAGAGAAGAGAATTCCTACTATGAAAAATCCCATACATAATGCGAACAATGATATTATGCTTGGATACTTAACTTCATCGGGCATCCACTTTTTCATTCCCACTATTAAAAATGTAGGGACAAGAATAGGTAATAAAAGTGGTAGCACTATTTGTATAGCTGCAAATAATGCATTTGATTTATTATCGTTTTGATTATTCATAAAGCCTCCAAAAATGATTTCTATACTAATTTCAAATATCTTAGAGGATTCTAACATAAAAATAGTAACTTCGCTATACAAAATCGGAGTAGGAACATGATCATTCATGGTAAATAAACAAGCTGACTTATTTGTATATGTTTGATTCGCTTATCTTTGGAATTCAATTTTTTATGTTTGTTTATAGTAAAGATGAAGATTTCCTTCATCTTCATAAAATCTTAAGAAATCTCCTCAATATTTGTTAAGAAACGATAGTTATACTTAAACACAAGTTGAAAACTATTGAACGAATGGAGAGAGAGTATATGCAGCTCATAACATTCTTAAATGAATTTATTAAACATCCGAAACATACTGGTGCGATTGCGCCAAGTTCAAAGATATTAGCAAAGAAAATGGTAGATGTAATTGATTTTAATAGAGCGAAATGCATTGTAGAGCTAGGGCCTGGTACAGGAGCCTTTACGAAAGAAATTATAAAGAGAAAGAAGAAGGAGACAATATTTCTTCTTATTGAAATTAATGAAGTATTTTTCAAAGAGTTAAAGAGAAAATTTAAAGATGAGCAGAACGTGATTGTTATACACGGCTCAGCGGAAAATATAAAGAAGTATATGGAACAATTGAATATAGAATGTATTGATTACGTCTTATCGGGATTGCCTTTCACTTCTTTACCAGAAGAGGTTTCAAAGCGCATTTTAAACAGTGTAATGGAAACGATACATGAGAATGGAGAATTTATTACATTCCAATATTCACTTGTGAAAAAAGGATTTATACAGCATTTCTTCCCTGAAATTACACTAGAAAAAGTGTGGTTCAATTTCCCACCAGCTTACGTCTTTAGCTGTAAAAAAGAGCTAAGGGGAGCATATGCATAATGGAGCTACATGAATTAATGTCATACATTGAGCAGTATGGTTATTGGGCACTATTTTTTTGTTTATGGCTTGGTATTATCGGTATGCCGATTCCAGATGAAATGATTGTAATGAGTGGTGGATTTGTATCATCGATGGGTATATTGAATTTGATTCCCGCCTTTTTATTAACGTATTTAGGCGTTGTATCCGGCCTTTCTTTAGGGTATATACTCGGGAAAATCTTTGGCATAAAAGTGCTTAATAAATTGATGAAAAAGAAAAAGATGAAGTATCTTCTAAAATCGCAAGAGATGATAGGGAAATATGGTCATTATGCATTAGTTATAAGTTATTTTATACCTGTTGTGAGGCATATCGTACCGTATTTAGTAGGAATGAATAACATGTCTTTTAAGACATATGCGATTTATTCATATGTAACAGGATTTGTCTGGACGTTAGTTTATTTTGTACTAGGTTCTATATTTGGAAAGCATATAGAAGTGATAGTAACCCTTGCGACCGAGTACGGTATATATTTTGGTGGCATCGTTATTGTAGTTTGTAGTATTTCTTATGTGTATATGCATAAGAAGAATGCAGTAGTGAGTGAAATAAAGCAACATTCTTAGTTTGGTAAATGATGCTGGAGGAGATTTTGTGAGTAAAGGAACGATACTAATCGTGGACGATGAGAAGGAAATTAGAAAACTTATCGCTATCTATTTAAAGAATGAAGGATACGAAGTATTACAAGCTGTAGATGGTGAAGAGGGGTTAGAAATAGTAAAGAAAAGAGACGTGCATCTAATTGTACTTGATATTATGATGCCGAAAATAGATGGCATTCATATGTGTATGAAAGTGAGAGAAATAGCGGAAATGCCTATTATTATGCTGTCGGCAAAAACGCAAGATATGGACAAGATTTTAGGGTTAACAACTGGGGCAGATGATTACGTAGCAAAACCATTTAATCCGCTGGAACTCATTGCTCGGATTAAATCACAACTTCGGAGATATATGAAAATGAGCGGGACAAGCGTAAAAGATGAAAGTGTATTTGAAGTTGGAGATATAAAGATAAATATAGTAACGCGTCAGGTCATTATTGCAAATGAAGAAGTGAAATTGACACCGAGAGAGTTTGAGGTATTAGAATTGCTCGCACGAAATCAAGGAATGGTATTAAATGCAGCGCAGATTTATGAAAGAGTATGGAAAGAACAAGCTTTCCAATCCGATAATACCGTGATGGTACATATTCGGAAAATACGCGAAAAGATAGAGGCGATTCCAAGAAAGCCTCGTTATATTAAAACAGTATGGGGAGTTGGCTACAAGATTGAGAAAGATATTTGAACTGATAATATGGATGAATCAAATTTTTAAAAAAATGATAGGTAAAACAGTGAGTTATTTGGAAAAAAGTATACGGATACAGCTAATTGCTACATTTACTTTCTGTACGTTACTCGGTGTATTAGTAGGATGGTCTTCATCTTCCTTTTTCGAGGATGCGAATAAAATTTCTATCATTGATTATGCATCAGGTATGGAAGCCATTGATGGACAGACACAATGGCTTGTTGGAAGTATAACAGAGGAAGGTAAGGAAATTAATATACAAGAACTGCTTGATCAATCGAATCATCAAAATCAACTGAAAATTTTAATAATAGATGAGAATGGGAAAGTCGTTTATAAAACAAAGGGAGCGCCAGAAGAACAAATCAATCTTCATGAGACGATGCGTAATGTGATGGATTTTAAAATGGATCAAGTACGATATGTAGAGGCGCAAAATTTAATTCAAGATGGAACTGAACAAAAGCGTAAGGAGTTTACAACCTTTTACCCGGTTACTGTTAATACGAAAAATATGTATATCATTGCAAGTGGTATACCACAAGGAAATGTGAAGTATATAGTGAATGAGAGTAGCCCATTTCCATCTTTACTAGGTTTTATCACTTTTATACTGTCTTTCTTTTATATAACGAAAAGGAAGATGAATCAGATTGAAGCGATGGCAGAAGGAGTAAGGGAATTTTCGAAAGGTAATTTACAATATAAAATCAAACAGGCAGGTCAAGATGAAATAGGTTTATTAACTTCTAATATTAATCAAATGGCAGAAAAGCTTTTGGCTAATATAGAAAAGGAAAAACAAATAGAGAAGCAAAAAAGTGAATTGATTACAAATGTATCACATGATTTAAGAACACCACTTACTTCTATTATGGGGTATTTACGTTTACTAGGTGATGCGAAATATGAAAATAAAGAACAGCATGATGAGTATATAAAAATTGCTTTCTCAAAATCAGAGCAGTTGAAGATGTTAATAGAGGATTTGTTTGAGTATACAAAACTAACAGATGAAAATATGGCGTTAGATTCGCAAGAAGTGTGTATGAATGAACTACTTGATCAGTTAATAGAAGAGCTAGTACCACAAGCGGAGGAGCATAATCTTTCTTTTGTGAAAGAATTTCAGGAAGATCGTATATATGCTGTTGTGGACTCAGAAAAAATGGTACGTGTGTTTGAAAATCTTTTAATAAATGCAATTAAATACAGTATAGATAAAGCAGAAATTCGAGTTTTACTTCAAAGAGAAGAACAGCATATCAAAATTTCTATAGCGAATCATAGTGAAGAATTTACAAAAAAAGAATTAGAGAATTTGTTTGAGCGTTTTTATAAAAAAGATCAATCAAGAAGTAGAGCTGTAGAAGGTTCAGGTTTGGGGCTTGCAATTGCAAAAAGCATTGTTGAATTGCACAAAGGAGAAATTCGAGCAGAATATGAAAATGGGGTTATTCAATTTATTATCTTATTGCCAATTTAATTAGAAGAGCATTAGGAAATTTGGTTACATTTTAATAAGTAATAGCGCCGCCGCTATTGATTTAGAGGAAGTCCTTTAAGGGGAAGTATCTGAGAAGAGGAGAATAGAAAGTTTCATGAAAAATATAAGTGCGTTTATCGTATTGATTATAGTTGGAGTTACATTACTTATCGGGAAAGGTGGACCGATTGTAGATCAACTCAATCCATTTATTAAAGAAGATGTTTATTATGCTGTTGTTGATAATGATGGTAAATATGGAGCTGAAAACAAAGGTTTTGCTAGATGGGAATATAAATTCAAAGGATATAATGAATCTGGTCAAGAGCAAAAGATCGCGATGACTGCTTCAAAACATTTAAGAATAGGGTCATATTTAAAGATTAGATCTAAAGGAAGTTATGGTATGAAATGGGAGGAAGTACAAGTAGATGAAATACCTAATAAAGTAAAAGAGAAAGTACAAATAAAACATAATTAGTTATAGAAATTATAAGTTGCATTCCATGGATAAAGTAACGATCAAGCTTCGAATATAGTGGCAGTATATGATAATTTCTAAATTTTTTATAAAGAAGATAAAGTTTATCTGAACTTTATCCAAACTGCATTTCTTCTGTGTACAATGACTAGTATTCTATAGTATGTAGATAAAAAATAGTAAGGAGTAGCAGGATAATTATGCAGGTTTCTAAGAAGAAAATATTATTATTTCTTTCAATTATTCTTTTGGCTTTATTGATGGTGTATGTATGTACAAATAATAAGCATGTCCAAAATATTGTTCATAATATAGAAGACATCTATAAAGTATATAAAGAGAATCAGGTATTGAAAGGGAAAATTGAACATCAAGAATCGTTAAAGAGTAAAGTGCAAATGTTAAGTGAGGAGAAAGAAAGCCTTACTAAAATTATCAACAAAACGAAAGAATTAAAGGAACAGGGAAAATATAATTTCATTCAAGCTACAGTAGTAACCCGTGTAGCAGAAGAGTGGTATAGAGAAATTACTCTCGATAGAGGTTCACAACATGGTGTAAAGGCTGATATGGCTGTTATTACAGTGAACGGTTTTATCGGAAAGGTAGAGAGTGTAGATCAATATACATCTGTTGTGAAATTAATTACGAAAGATGAACGAACAAATCGTTTAGCAATCACCTTCCAAAATGATTCATCTATTTTAGGATTTGTTACAGGGTACGATAAGAAAAAACAAGCCCTTCGAATTGATAATATTCCATCAGATAAAGCGAAAGAAATAAAAATAGGTGATAGCGTTATTACCTCTGAATTAAGTCAGAAAATACCACCCGGTCTTGAAGTAGCAGAGGTGATAGAGCAAGAACCAGATCAATATGGTCTTGCTTATATTATTTATGCAAAACCAAAGGCAAATTTATATGATTTAGAAGATGTAATTTTAATAGAACCTAAATAATAGTTTTATATAGTGTCTATGAGAGGTGAATTAGAAACGAAGAGAATTAATGTAAAGTAAAGAGTAAGAGGGATAAGGGAAAATAAAATGGTACTAAATTTAATAATATGTAGTTATATCTTTATATCGTTTTTATTTTATCTTTATCTTATCTTTATCTCGGACAATTATAATGAAGAGGTAAACTGATGATAAGTGCAAAGTTATTAAGTATTACAGTGGGTCTTTTTTTGTCCATTTTTAATATTAATTATTTATATAACCTCTCCAGTAGGCTAGAAAACCTATACAATATCCTTCGAATTTATATTTGTAAATGCATTATTTGAGCGCGAGAATAATGGCTCTTCGAAAACGTTATTGACGCCATCTTCGTGAGAACAAAGTAATGGTATATGAATTGGGTTATAAAACATTTAATTCGTATATTATAATTTCATTAGAAATATACATTACAAAAATGTAAGGATAATGTAAGGGGAATCAATATTGCTGTTTGTAAAGAAAAGATAAAATGATAGTTAGTGTCTATAAAAATAGCATAATCGCAACACTGGCCATATGACAGGAGGCAATATGAAAAATTTAATATTTGATGAGAACGTTGTGCAAAAAGTACATAGTAAAAAGGTGAATGTAGTACACCATACTGTAGAGAAGCGTGGGCATAGAGTATGTTATTAAAACTTTCTATTTCCAGTATGAAAAAAATGATAAAGGATTACATCGTTTTACTAATAGGTCTTGTAATCTCAATTTCTATATTTTATATGTTTCAAACGCTTGCGTTAAATAAAGAATTTACAATGAATAACAGCATTATTGGTTCAATTGTATTTGTATTTCAAATAGGATCTATTTTGGTGGCGTTTATTACCTTCTTTTATATTTTTTATGCAAACTCATTTCTCCTCTCACTCCGGCGGAAAGAACTTGGCATGTATCTTGTATTAGGAGCAAAAAAGAGTAAAATCAGCCAACTCTTATTTTTTGAGACGTTAGCCATGGGAATGATTTCACTAGTATTAGGTAGTGTATTCGGAGCTATTCTTTCTAATTTCATAAGTGGGTTTTTAACAAAATAATTGGAAATATCAGCTGAAGGTTATCAAGCTTTTTATGGTCCTGCATTCAAAATAACATTTATATTCTTCAGTGCATTGTTTCTGCTTACATCTGTTGTGAATGCAATTCGAATAACACTTAAAACAGAATTAGATTTAATTCGTACAGAGCAAAAGGCGGAGCAGATACGAAAAAAGGGTCCTGTCACAAGGGCGTTAACTTTATGTAGTTTATTAGGACTAAGTGTAGGATATTATTTCGTAATCTTTGTAGGAATAAAAGGTGCTGGTGCCATTTTACTCCCATTATTCACAATTACATTGGGAACATATCTTATATTTATTTCTCTTTTACCCACGTTTGTTAATAGATTAAAAAAAACGCGCTATTTAAACGAAAAGAAATTAAGTGCATTTACATTTGCACAATTGCAGTTCCGTGTAAGTAGTTTGGCGAAAATATTAGGAACGGTAACGATGCTAATTGGACTAGGCGTGGGGGCAATGGCCGGTGGCATGTCTTTACAGAAAAATGTAATCCTTACAGCAGAAAAAATGCCAGGGTATGATATTACAATTCATGATCCAGAAGCAACGGATTATAAAGCTATGGAAAAAATGAAAATTATAGATAAAAAACAGTATAAATATAAAGTTGATAATGAGGCTGTTTACTATTTAAAAGAGGAATTATTAGAGAATCCTCCACTTCTATTCAGAAAGAAAGAGACAACACATATTTCTGAACAACTTCCATCTTCGAGCTATAGGATGTTTAAGGGAGAGGAAGTTGATCCATCTAGTTCTACGTTACCGATGAACTGGGACAAGATTGTGGATAGTGATTTTAGGTCGAATATTACTGTATATGATCGTAAGCCTGTCTATATTGTCGATAAAAACCGTTATGAAACAATTCAAGGGAATGAGCATACGTTTTTTATTGCTAAAGTAGATAATATTTTACAGTATAAAACAGAGTTAAAAGAGATGGATAATCGTCAAATTGAAAAAATAGCTGCTGCCACTAATAGGCCTAAAGCAGATGTATATTTACCAACGAACTATGGTGATTATGAATCTATGCTCGCCTTTTCAAAAGGAACTTCCTTTATGGGATTCTTTTTAGGTCTTGCTTTTTTAGCTATGATGGCAAGTTGTTTAATGTTTAAAATCCTTTCTGGGGCTACGAAAGATATAGGGCGGTATGAGATGCTTCGAAAAATTGGGGTGCGTAAAGAATTACTTATAAAATCTATGTATAAAGAATTAGGTATCGTATTTCTATTTCCAGCAATATTGGGTCTCATTCATGTTTTGGTAGGAATGAACATATTTACATTTGTTAAATTTTTTGTGAATCCATATGTGAACATATGGATGCCGATTTGTATATTCCTAGGAATTTATATAGTCTACTATTTAATCACTGTACAATTATATAAGAGGATTGTTCTTCCGAAGGAAAGATAAATATATAACGAGGAAGACTTGAAAAGCTAGATTAATATTTCATTAATAAGTAAGGGATGTAGAAAGGAATTAATAGAATGGGGAAATTGTTAAAGGTAAAAAACATAGTTGTAATGACAGTAGCTACAGTTGTAGTGGGAGGAGCTTTTTTCGTATTTCAATCGATAACCTCACCTGCAAAAGCGATAGCAAATCAAGAAAATTCAGTTCAGTATGCAAATGAACAAATAAAAGTGGAAATGAATAAGGTAGCACCAACGCAATTTAATGGTCAAACTAGGAAAATTGCCTATCTTACTTTTGATGATGGTCCAGGAAAGTATACGGCACAGTTACTAGATATATTAAAGGAAAATGATGCGAAAGCAACATTTTTTCTAATCGGTCAAAATGTAAAATCATATCCTGATTTAGTAAAACGAGAAGAAGTAGAAGGACACTATGTGGGAATGCATAGTATGACGCATAATAACAAGAAATTATATGCCCAGGGTGGCTATGTAGATGAAATGAAAGAGGATCAAAGTTTAATTGCTAGTATTCTTGGACATGCTCCAAAACTAACACGTCCGCCATATGGTTCGAAGCCTGGGTTACACGAAGAACTTCGTAATAAAGTTGTAGAAAATGGTCTTAAAGTATGGGATTGGACAATTGATTCATTAGATTGGGAATACAGTGGAATGCCGATAAATACGGCAACAGCAAAAATTGTTCAAAATGTACTGGCTGGTGCGACAGATCAAAAAGAAGTGATTTTGATGCATGACATTCATCCGCAGTCCGTTGCAGCAGTACCTGCTATTATTAAAGGTTTAAAAGAAAAAGGGTATGAATTTGAAGCGTATCATGAAGATGATCATTTCCCATTGAACTTTATGCATGATAAACGTATGTAACATAGGAGGAACTGATATTGATTTATAAAGCGTTAACGATTACGGGAATTATATCTATAAGCTTATTGACAGGGTGTTTTGGCGCAAAGCCAGAAGCAGAATTGTACGTCGCATTTGAAAACGCGATGAAGCAAGAAAAGATGGTTTCTGAAGATGTGAAAAAACTAGAGGTCTTAGAAAAAGAAGGTCAAGAGTTATACAATCAAATTATAAATGAGGGTAAAGATAGTAGCCAAGCAATTATGCCGAAGTTAGAGCAAGCTACAAAAAGTATTGATGAACGTGAAAAAGTATGGAACAAAGAAAAAGAAGCTTTTGGAAAAGCACAAGAAGAAGTAAAATTAGTTCATAAAAATATAGATAAAATGGAAGATGCAGCTCTTCAGAAACAAGCGAAAAACATACAGGATATTTATAAAAAGCGTTATGCATCTTTTAGTAAGATAAATGATTCGTATCAAAAATTAATGAAATCTGAAAGAGAATTATATAAAAGCTTAGGTGAAAAAGAAACGAACTTAAAAAAGGTTAGTGAAAAGATTAAAGATATAAATCAAATGAATGAAGAGATTCAACGAGAAAAAGAAAGCTTTAATGAATATACAAAGGAATATAATAAAGAAAAATTAGCTTTCTATAAGCAAGCAAAAATTAAAATAAAGGATGAGAAATAAACCCTTTATTTCTTACTCCAAAATAGAATAGAGAAATCAAAAGTCCCAAGCTACTAGCCTTGGGGCTTTTTCATATTCTTAAAGAAATGTTAAGAATATCCGCTGCTATTTATTAAGAAATGCTATCTATACTTAGAAATGGGTTAAGAAGTGCTCGGAAAATATGTAGGGAAAATAAAAGATAGGAAAAAGAAGTGTAGGAGGATATATATGAAAGCATCAGTTGTAGAGGTAAAGAATGTACAAAAGGTATACGGTAAAAAAGATGAGAGTCAATCACATGCACTAAAGAATGTATCGTTCTCAATTCAAGAGGGTGAATTCGTTGGAATTATGGGACCATCTGGTTCAGGAAAAACAACATTATTGAATGTAATTTCTACATTAGATAAGGCAACAGGTGGAATTGTTGAAATTGCTGGAATAGATATTACGAAAATGAAGCAGGGAGAATTATCTGATTTTCGCTCAGAGACACTAGGGTTTATCTTTCAAGATTTTAACTTACTTGAAAATTTATCAATCTATGAAAACATTGCATTACCGCTTTCTCTGCAAGGCGTTCATTCGAAAAGAATTGAATCAAAGGTGAAAAAGGTAGCAGAAATGTTAGGAATTTCAGAGATTCTTCAAAAATATCCGTCCGAAGTATCTGGTGGACAAAAACAACGCTCGGCAGCGGCCCGTGCACTTGTACATGAGCCAGCCATTATTTTAGGAGATGAGCCAACAGGAGCGCTTGATTCTAAAAATGCGAAAAGTTTATTAGAGTCGATGACCAACTTAAATGAAGAACAGGATGTTTCGATTATGATGGTTACACATGATCCATTTAGTGCGAGTTACTGCCGACGTATTTTATTCATCCAAGACGGAGAACTGTATAAAGAAATTCATCGCAGAGGTACGCGTGATGAGTTCTATAAAGAAATTTTAGATGTGCTTGCGGATTTAGGCACACAAAAAGCATAAGAAAGAAGGTTCAACATGTTATTCAAACTTTCCATGTCGGGACTAAAAAGTAAACGAAAAGACTATATGGTCTTATTAGTTGGGCTTATTATGTCTATTTCAATTTTTTATATGTTTCAAACGTTAGCGTTAAATAAAACGTTTATTGAAGGGAATTCTATGGATGGGATTTTTTCCGTCTTTCAAACGGGCTCATTTTTATTAGGATTTATTACATTATTTTATATTTTATACGCCAATTCATTTTTATTATCACTTCGGCAAAAAGAATTTGGTATGTATATGGTATTAGGGGCAAAAAAGCATAAAATTACATTGCTCATGTTTATTGAAACAATTGTATTAGGAATAGTATCTCTTATAGTAGGTGTGATAGTCGGTATAATCTTGGCACAAGGTGTTGGACATTTACTGATGAAGGAGCTGGAATTTACTGGCGGTGGTTATCATGCATTTTATGTACCATCAATCGTTGTTACTTTCATCTTTTTCATTGCATTATTTATGTTGTCCGCAATTATGAATGGTATGAAACTAGTGCGTAATTCGCCATTACAACTCGTTCACTCCAATAGTCAAACAGAGCGTACGTTTACTAAAGGGAAACTAACGAATATAGTAGCACTTTTATCAATTATTTTATTAGTAGTTGGTTATGTTTCGATGATATATATGAAGGAGCTAAAGGAATCAGGATTTATCATTGCTACAATTACAGTAACATTAGGAACTTACATGCTATTTGCATCATTTCTTCCGATTATTATTAACAGACTGAAAGCGAATAAAAATCGTAGTGAAAAAGGAATCAATGTGTTTACGTTTGCTCAGTTAAGTTTTTCTATTAATAGCTTAACGAAAGTATTAGCGACAGTTGCTATGTTAGTGGCTCTTGGTGCAGGTGCAATCTCCAGTGGTATGGCGTTTAAAAATAATGTCACAAATATAGTGGAGAGTGCAGAATACTATGATGTCGAAATTAAAAATCCCACAGCAGCAGAAAAGAAAATACTAGGTAGTATTACATTTAAAGAAAAGAATGAATATCGATACAAAGTAGATGAGCAGTTTATTTATCAGTTGAAAGAAGATTTGGAAAGAAATCGTCCGCTAACACGTACTGGAAATGACGAGAATAGTAGCCGATTCGTTCCTGTTTCGAGGGAACTAATTGCGGGATCCGTTTTAAGTCATAGCCAAGAAAAAAATGAGAATAATACCAATGTAATTCCAGAAGAATGGGGAAATGTTTTACGGTCTCTTCAAAAGACATATATGAATCCTAGTCAAAAGATAAAAATTGTAGATCAAAAGATGTATGATGGGATACAAGGTAAAGAAGAAATTATAATACTGGGGAAAACGGACAATTTTATAACGTATAAAGAAGAATGGAAAAAAATTGATGAATTAGAGCTAGCTAAATATAAAGATATGAAAGAAGTACATCTTTTGAGTAAATATATGCTGTATGAAGGATATTACAGTACTTACAGTGGAACAGTATTTATGGGTTTTTTCTTAGGCATAGCTTTCTTAGCGATGTTGGCAAGTTGTTTAATGTTTAAAATTCTTTCTGGTGCTTCAAAAGATATTATTCGCTATCAAATGCTTCGTAAAATTGGTGTACGTTATGAGCTATTAACGAAATCAATTTATAAAGAGTTATTTTTCATTTTCTTATTCCCAGCGATCGTAGGTATAACGCACGTATTAGTCGGAATGAACATGTTCTCGTTCTTAATAGATAATCCATATTTCCGTATTTGGCTGCCGATTATTATTTTCTTAGTCATTTATGTGTTTTATTATTTCATTACAGTTCAATTGTATAAAAAAATTGTTCTTCCGAAAGAAGTGTAGTGTGTAGTGAATAAGGGGGATGATGAATCGAGCTAAATTTAGGGGAATATTATATGGAATTTATAGTGATGAAGAAGTTATAAATTCAAAAAAGCAGCTATTCTACGTAATAGCTGCTTTTTTCATTATTTGTAATTAGGAAGCAACTTGTACTGTAGATAAGGAGAAACAAAATCCTCTATTTTTTCAGTATATAAAAGATAAAGAGGGAAAGGTATTATAACTTCTGTAGTAATCGTTCGCCGCTTTTCATGTCGCCTTTACACAACGGGCATTGTGGCTTATCTTCTAAAGAAAAGTTTTTACGCATCCATCCAAGGCAGTCGTCTGCTTCGCATTCCCACACAGCAATTGCTTCTGGTTCTTCTACAGGTTTATCATTTTTTCTCCAATACATGTGATCGCTTCTTTTATTTATTCATTATACTGTATTTTTTAAAAAATGCGAAGGTTAGTAATTGTTAAAGTATAGCGAAATAGCGATTATACAAGCTCAGGATTATAAATCATCGTTGAACGCCTTAGTAATAATTCAATTTGACACGGTGTATGCCGTCAACCTTCTCCGCATGTTTCTACCTCTTTTTCTTCTCTTATTTCAATTCAGATAAGCCTAAAGAACTATAAAGGAAAATGAGTATACTATCAAAAAAAATTTTAAGAGAACTGAATTAAAATAGATTTAATATGAGTAATTGAGGAATATATCCATTAGTAGTTAGAGTTTCACATAGTTTATTTGTGCTAAAAGGCTTATCGGCAGTACTTCCGTATGAAATTGCAGTCCCGTTATTAATTAGTATTGGTCTGTATAGCACCATGTATATTGGCTATTATTTCTTAACGGTTCGTTCTTATTTTCGGATTGTTAAGGAATAAAAATAGTGATGAAATTTCTCGTGAAACGAAAGGAAACATAGTGGGAATTATGTTCTCTTTCGCTTTTTTATTAGTTAAAATGAAGTGTGTATGACAATGGTATTTAAATGGAGTGTTATAATTGGGGATTTTAATTATAGTAGGATGCCTATTAATAGGCATCCTTTTGATTGGCCTAAGTATTTATAGGTTTGTAAAAGAAATAAAAGAAAAAGATTCAAAGAAAGATAAATGGACAGTAGTGGCACAAAATATTCTAGGGTTATTTAGTGATCCGCTGCACGGAGCACCATTCTACTTTTTAATTGGTGCGCTCTTTTTTGTAGTGGGGCTTTTATTTCTCTCTATGGGAATGGGCTGGGTTGAAATTGATTAGTTGGTGCTAGAGAATTAATTATATAATCGTAGTGGTATTAAGAAGGAGAGAGTAAATGCCAATTATAAGAGATATCCAATTAATGTTTCTAAAAAGAAAAGAGAATATAAGTAGCCTAGAGATATTAAAATTAACATCCTCAAGCAACTACGATGAAGAAATATCTTTTTTTAAAGAAACGAGCTGTATTACTTCTTTATATTGGCGACATATGCCAAAGTTAAGAACAGACTATGAAAAAGGTATCTTGATTCACTGTGTGGATGATATTTCATTATTAAATCAGTGGGAGAAGGAATATCAGATTTCCCCTGAATATATTAATGTTTTTGTAGATTATGGGAGTGAAAAGGATTTTTCGTATTTATCAAATCGAGAGAAAAAAGAATTAGCTCTTCGTATTGTACACTCTGAAATGAAGAATTTAGCTGTGAAATATGATTGGGATATAGAGGCGTTAGAAAAAGCATACAATAAGATACTGGATTTGGATTATAAAAATGAACTGGCATATATATAGAAGAGTAGTCCAAATAAAAAATATGTATGTAGTATAATTTGTCAGCATGAAGTGGCTTATGCTGATATTTACTTAGAAATAAGGGAGTATAGAACTAGAAGGTTAATTAGAAAAGACAAACTTATTAGAGAAGAAGACATGTATAAAATGTTTAATCATGTTAGTGACGTGGCTTGGAAATTAAACTATAAAGTGATGTTGATGAACGATAAAGGGAAAACTATGTGGATGTTAACCTTTTTGGAGAAAAACGATCCGGCTAATTTAGTTTGGAAAATTGAGAAGATAGATTAGAAAGAGGGATTCTTCCTACTATAGTAGAGTGTGATGAATATTATAAGACTCATTTAGATAATATTGAGAGTTAAATTTATATAAAAAATAGGAGAATAACAAAAGATGAAAAGAAGAAGAAAGTCCGGAGAAAAGATACAAATGACTCGCTTTACACTCCCTTTATGTTATGGAAGTGAAGCACCATATTATTACTACGAGGTAGCACCTCATGAAAGAGAGGGACGCTTCCATTTAACATCAGATCTTTGCATAATGGACGATGAACATTACTTCATTAGAGGGTGTTTAGAACTTCCTATAATTGATTACCACGAAAATTTCATCTGGGCTGTGTGGGTCTCACTTAGTAAAGAAAGTTATGATAAAGTACTAGAAAAGTGGGATGAAAGAGGGCGAGAAAATAGCGATCCTCATTTTGGCTGGTTATCTGTAGAAATACCAGTTTATCCAGAAACACTAAATTTAAAGACAAATATACATATAAGAGAAGTTGGAATGGCGCCGTATGTTGAATTAGAGCCAACCAATCACCCTTTAGCGATAGAACAAAGAAATGGAATTACTTTGGAGAGAGTGAAAGAAATACAAGAAATTATACAACGATATAATTAGATTAGAAGAGAAAAAACGAGTGATATCACTCGTTTTTTTCATTACACAATATTAGGATTATAAATCATCGTAAAGTGCGCTTGTAACAACTCAATATGACACGGTGTATGAAGAGAGCTTTCACCATCTGTATCTACTTCTTTTTCTTCTTCTGTTTCAATATGAATGGATTTAGCTTTGACGTGGAAGATGTCATTTTCATTTGAGTCTTCAAATAGTTTCTTTCCGATATAATCTTTAAACGCTTGAATGCCTGTTGATTTGACTACGAAAATATCAAGTGTTCCGTCATCACATTTTACGTTCGGAATAAAGGATGGGATACCCCCGAGATATTCACCGTTTCCAACCATCACAAGGACAGCTTCATCTTCATACACTTGTCCGTCGTAAGTAATTTTTACTGGGAATGGTTCAGCATTTTTTACAGTTCGAATGGTGCTTAAATAGTAACCAATTTTACCAAGCTTTGCTTTCTCTTCTGCATCAATATTGTTTGATACTTCAGATACGAGTCCAATGCCCCAGAAGTTTAAGAAGTGTTGTCCGTTTGCTTTTGCGACATCAATTGGTTTTACATGTCCTTTTGTAATGAGTTTCGCTGCTTCTGCAATATTTTGCGGAACGCCGAGTGTGCGAGAGAAGTCGTTGCAAGTTCCGCCTGGAATGATTGCAAGTGTAGGTCTAGTTTCAAGAGGGGCTAAGCCATTTGTGCATTCAAATACAGTTCCGTCACCACCGAAGACGATAATTAAATCTACTTTACTAGCAAACTCTTGGCAATATTTTGTTGCATCACCTTGCCTTTTCGTATGTAGGATGCGTAAATCAGGAAAAGCCGTAGCAAGAGGTGGTACGATTTTTGTTAAGTTCGTATGTAAATCGCCTTGTCCTGCTTTCGGATTTACGATGAGGAGTACTTTTTCAAATTTTGTCTTTGTCATTTTTATTCTCTCCCTTTGTCTTTTACGAATCGTGATAGAAAATAAACTTCCATCAATAATTGATGGAAGTTTACTCTATTTATATTACTCCGTTACAACTGAAGCGATAAATGGTAAGTTACGATATTTTTCTGCGCAGTCGATACCGTAGCCAACGATAAATTCGTCTGGAATTTGGAAACCAACATATTCAGCTTTTAAGTCCACTTTACGGCGTTCAGGTTTATCAAGTAACGTACAGAATTTCAATGCTTTTGGTTTATGCATGAAGAAGTGATCTTTTAAGAAGTGAAGTGTTAAACCAGAATCGATAATGTCTTCTACGACAATTACGTTTTTTCCAGTAATGTTTACATCGATATCTTTTAATAGTTTTACTTTTCCAGTTGTTTCTGTTTGATTTCCGTAGCTAGATGCAGAGATAAAATCGATAGTTACTTCGTTTTTAATATGACGAATTAAATCAGCAGCGAATACGAAAGATCCTTTTAATACAGCGATTACAACGATTTCTTCTCCTTCAAAATCACGTTCGATTTGAAGTGCTAGTTCTTTTACTTTTTCTTGTAATTGTTCTTCAGAAATTAAAGTGTCTTTTATTTCAATTTTCATTTGAATCCTCCTACAGTGTAAAACTTGTGAACATTTCGACTGTAAAGGATAGAAAGAAAAAAGTCAAAGAAGATATAAGGTTTTTACAGAAATGCCCACAAAATAGTCAGATGATATGATATACTGATCATATTAAGAAAACGCTTCCGTGAAGGGTGATTATGATGAAAAAGAAACAGTATACAAGTGTAACATTTATAAAAGCATTGCTTTTAACAATCGTTCTTGGTATGTTGGCTTACATAATTGATGTACCTGCAATTCGGATTTCATTAATTGGAATGACTTTAGTATTAGGCGCAATTTCCCACGGTATGATGTCACAGCTGCAAGAAGTTGGACTTGATGATATGAAAGATCATATAGATAAGAAATGAGAAACCTTCACGTATATAGAGTGAAGGTTTTTTCGTTTCTTACAAAAATGTAAGGTGATTTGTAAGACAAATCGATAGTTGCATAGTAGTGTTTTGGATAAACTATAAGTGTAAGGTAAAAGGCAAGCATATTTTAGGTAAATTAAGTTTTAGGCACTCTATATGTGAAAAAGGAGTAGGAGGGCATGGAGAAACATTGGACGACCTTTTCTTTTTTAGCAACTAGTAACACCGTAATGCTAGCTGGAGAAATGGATTTTTTGCATACGTTTGATCGAGAAGACGATCATTCTTCTTCTAAATTTACAATGAAATGGAGTAAGTGGAGCGATAGTTGTAAATTGGAAGAAGAGGCCCCTAACGAAAGGCAAAAAATTATTTTAACAAATCCTATTAAAGCATGGGTCGTTCAATGTCGTAAGTGTAACGTCAAAAATCACTTCAAGAAAACTGAGCCGAGACAATTAGTTATCACTCCGGCCCTTTCTACTTCTCAATCACGCGAAAGTAACAAATAAATATCGAGACACACACCCGAAAAAACATCGTATATATTACGGTGTTTTTTTATTTTTCTAAAATGAAATCTTTAACAGAATTCCATTTCATCTGCATCTTATATTTACATCTCTTGTTTATTCTAGTAATACATCCGGTGCGACGTGATGTGTTACTAGAATAAAGTATAAAAGGAGAGAAATAAAATGAAAAAAAAACTATTACCAATTTGTGCAATGGCACTTTTAACAGTAGGATATTCTTCAGTAGCGAGCGCTTCTACTGGAACATTAACAAAAGAAGAATCAGCGCAAATGCAGCAAGATAAAGCTAAAAAAGAAGAAGCAATTAAGGAACAGCAAAAGAGCGAAGTAGAGAAAAAAGAAGCAGCACAAGTACAAGAAAAAAGTGATATGGCTAAAAAAGAGGAAGCAATAAAAGCAGGGCAAAAGAATGATACAGCGAAACAAGAAGTAACACCACAAGTGCAAGAAAAGGAAGCTCTTGCAAAAAAAGAAGCAGCAATTAAGGCAGGGCAAAAGAATGATGCAGCGAAACAAGCTGTACAAGGTGAAAAATTACCAAACACAGCATCAAATAATGTAGCAATGATGGCATTAAGCGCATGTCTTGTAGCGATAGGGACATTATTTGGTTTGAACCGTCGTAATAAGATTAAGGCATAAATAAAATATTGTTCTATAAAGAATGGGATAATTTCATATATTAAAAATGGTAGGTTACTCCTACCATTTTTTGCATGGAGGGATTCACAGTGACAGTTCTAAATCGTATTGGATTTACGTTAATGATAGTAGGCTTATTAATGGGAGCCTATTACGCTTTTGAATGGTATAAAGGAAAAAGTTCTGCACAAGATTTAACGACAGAAGAAATTAAAAATTTTGAACAACAAACATCCAAGCAGCATTCTAGCGAAGTACCAGTAAATGCACAAGTACCTTCTTCTCAAATACAACATAAAGAAGGCCAAAAAGTGGCTATGTTAAATATCCCGAAAATAAAGAAGAAATTTTCTGTTTATTGGGGAGCGAATGATGCAACTTTGAAAAAAGGAGTTGGTATGTTTGTTAGTGATTTAACGACAACTCCATCTGGAGGAGGACATACTGTACTCAGTGGGCATCGAGATACTGTATTTACAGATTTAGGAGAGTTAAAAGAAAAGGATAACCTTATTTTGGAGTATGATAATAAAACTTACACATACGAAATTCAAAAGACATGGATTACACATGCGGATGATCGTACCGTTATTGTTAAAAAAGAAGAACCTACATTAACATTGACGACTTGCTATCCATTTGATTATATAGGGGATGCACCGGATCGATATATTATCGAGGCAAAGCTAATTACGAACAATTCAAAATAAAATTATAAAGTGCAAAATGCTAGCTACTTAAAATGAGAGGGGGAGACATAGATTATGTCAAAAAACATTTTAATTGTTGAAGATGAAGATATTTTACGCGAAATATTAAAGGATTACTTTTTGAGTGAACAATATAAAGTGCTTGAAGCGAGAGATGGAAAAGAAGCTTTAGTCTTATTTGAAGAAGAAGAGGTCGATTTAGTTATACTTGATATTATGTTGCCGGAACTTGATGGATGGTCTGTTTGCCGAAGGATTCGTAAGACGTCGGGGGTTCCAATTATTATGCTGACGGCACGTGTAGATGAAGATGATACATTACTTGGGTTTGAGCTTGGGGCAGATGATTATGTTGCGAAACCATATAGTCCGCCTATTTTATTAGCGAGAGCGAAACGATTATTAGAAAGCAGACAAGCATCAAAGAAACCTTTGGAAAATGAAGATGATACGTTATCAATTCATGGCATTCACGTCCATTTTCCGTCACGTACTGTTACTGTTGATGAGGCAGACATTACTTTAACACATACAGAATTTGAAATATTAGCTTATTTCATGAAAAATCAAGGGATTGTACTAACAAGAGAACAGTTAATTTCAAGAATTTGGGGGTACGAATTTGCTGGTGATGATCGAACGGTTAATAGCCATATTCGTAATTTGCGAAATAAATTAGGAGAAAAATCAAAGCACATTACAACTGTAGTGCGAACCGGTTATAAATTCGAGGGGAACATATGAGAAAAGGGATTGTACTTAAATTATTTACCCTTACAACAGCTCTATGTATGTTGATTTTAGCGACGATATTTATTGGTCAAACGATATTTTTTAAACAATATTATGCGAACCGAAAAGTAGAAGATATTAAAGTGAATTTAAATTCCTTTGAGAAGAATTATTTGAATTATGTAGGAAATGCAGAAGGAATTCAGAAGCTGGAGCAAGATTTTTTAAGAGAAAATAATACGTGGATTACGATATTAGATCAGAATGGGAATTTAAAACATGTGGATGATTTTTATTTTGAAGTAACGATAGACCGTAGGCAACAAAAGAGCTTTGGACAACAAATATTCAAGATTCCCTTAGGTAATCTCGTCAATATAGAGGAGATTGATAATAAATTATCAGAGAATTTTTCAGGACAAGAAATTTATTTTTCTGGAGTGAGAAAAGAAGAAAGTTTTATTCCATTCTCTTTCTCGTTAGGTAAGCAAAATTTAAGTGGATCTAATAAACCGTTAGAAAAAGCATTTAATGAGAAAATGATTAAATTAGATCAGGAGAAAAAGATTAAATTAGATCAGGAGAAAAAGAAAGCAGCTGAGGAACAAGTTGTTAAGGAAAAGAAGCCGGCCGTTCAGGAGCAAGCTGCTCAGGAATTAGATGCTCCCATAGTAGGACGTGTTACGAAAGTACAGTTCCCCGATGTAAAAGGTCCTGTGAATCCAATTTATAAAAATAGTTTATTCTTAGATAGCATAAAGGAATTTCAAACTGATTTATTATTAAAAGAGAATAATCATATACAGTATTCAACACAAATAATGGACTATGAAAAAAATGATATAAAATATAAATTATTAATTAAACCAAAAAAAGAAAAAGACGGATCGGTAACATATATATATGCGATGGCTTCTTTACAGCCTGTAGATGAGGCTGTACAAATGGTGCAAGATTATTACATCTATATTGTTGCATTTGTAGTCGTTCTAATTTTTCTAGCTTCGTTTTATTACTCAAAACAAATTGCAAAACCGCTACTAAAAATAAATGATACAACGAAGAAAATAGCTCATTTGGATTTCACAGAAAAAATTCCGATTACTTCAAAAGATGAAATTGGTGATTTATCGCAAAATATTAATACATTATCTAATAAACTACATTCACATATTGGACAGTTAGAACAAGATATTGAAAAAGAAAGAAAGTTAGAAAACACAAGGAAAGAATTTATTGCGGGTGTATCGCATGAACTAAAAACGCCGCTGAGTATTATGAAAAGCTGTATTTTCATTTTAAAAGATGGGGTAGCTGAACATAAGAAAGACTACTATTTTCAGGCGATGGAAAAAGAAGTAGACAAGATGGATATACTAATTTTGGATATGCTTGAATTAGCTAAATTTGAGTCTGGCACATATAACATGAAGATGGATTCTTTCTATATCGATGGAGTGATTGAAGAAATATGTGAACAGCTTTCATCGGAGATAGAGAAAAAAGAACTGAGTGTGCACAAACATATATGTCCAGCTGAAGTGGTTGGGAATCAAAATAGAATTGAACAAGTAATTGTGAACTTCATTACGAATGCAATACGTTATACACCAGATAAAGAGGATATTATTATTTCCACAATAGACGAGAAGAATTATATAAAAGTGTGTATTGAAAATAAGGGTGCCCACATTGAAGAAGAACAATTAGATAAAATTTGGGATCGTTTTTATCGAGTAGATGCGGCACGGAAACGTTCACAAGGTGGAACCGGGCTTGGCCTTGCGATTTCAAAAAACATTTTAGAGCTGCACAATGCTGAATATGGGGTCAAGAATACAAAAGATGGTGTGTTATTTTACTTCTATTTACCGAAAAAAGCGTAGACAATACTATCTACGCTTTTTTAATTTATTTTCATATTATCTTTACCTAATCTTTACTTCTAAACAGTATACTTTGAATAGAAAATGAGGTTATGTAAGGAGTCGATGAACCGTGCATAGCAATTGGCTAAGTATAATGGTATTTATTTTCTTTTGTGCATTTATTGTATTTTTAATTGATATTACGATGTGAAAAAAGAGCGCTAAGTTAAGCGCCCTTTTTTTGTGAATTTATTTGATAAGCACTTATGCTTTTGAATAATCTTGGTGAAGTGATAAATAAAAATATAAGTAAAACGGTACATAGAATATAGGAACCAATCATTGTGCTACCGTTAAATATTAAAGAATATAGAATAGCTGATTGACCTTTCGGTGCATATTGTCCCCAGAAAATAATACCGGCAATAAAGTGACAGAAGTAACGAGCTAGACTACCGATAAAAGTAGCAATGATAATGTATCCAATTACTTTCTTTCCTTGGTTTTGTTTTGATGAAGGCTTATCTTTACGGCTACTTAAGTTTGATTGTTCGTTTCCATTCTTATTAGATGCTAGAAGTGCTTTTTGAATTGGACGATAGAATAAACCAGCAAATCCAATGAATGCGAAAGCAACGAAGTATTCAATGATTACTTGAATTGGTGTGACGATAATGGCATCGCCTACGACAATTTGTAATAATCCCCAAATTAAGCCTCCTAAGAAAGCCATTTTGAAGCCCCAGCGGTATGCGATAATAAAGATAGGAATCATAGCGAATGAGATGGAACCGCCTGTTGCTGATATTTTGATTGAAAGTGGTAAAATATCGATGACCAAGGCGAAGGCTGCAAGAATAGCAGATTCGATCATCGCTTGTAAATTGGTGTTACGCATGTTGTCTCCCCCTAAATCCAAGTTGCAAAAAAAGAATAGATATCATAGGAGGATACGAAATACGTAAATAAAAAAAGAGGTGTGTATTTCGGACGTTTGCACAATTCCTGCGTTAGCATTAACTAACAGGTTCAAAGGGTCGGAACGAATTGTTCCCTCTCAGCGGTAAGGCTCCCCCTGTGATAACGAGATTCTTTATTTGCTATTGTTCATTGTAAGCGAAATGGATGAGAATGGCAAATGAATACCGTATGACAATTATTGAAATAGAATTGTAGCGAAATGTTAATAAATATGAAGCAAAAGGGTATAGTCCAATTGAAATAGAGTATGATATAATTTTCCTGAAAATAATTATCATTCTCTTCTGAGGGGGAAGGTTATGAGCTTAGTAGATATTAAAATTGGCGAGAAAGTGTTAGTAAAAAGTATTCAGTCTTTAGATCAGTTATTAAAGCGTAGACTAGCTGCTTTCGGTCTCGCGGAAGGAAGCGAACTTCGCTTGAAACAGAAAGCGATGTTTAAAGGTCCTTGTACATTGGAGTGTCGTGGACAGTTAATTAGTATTCGTCATTGTGACGCGAAAATGATAAAGGTGGAATTAGCGTGAATAAGGTTGCTTTGCTAGGGAATCCGAATACAGGGAAAACATCATTATTTAATGCACTTACTGGTTCTTATGAATATGTAGGAAACTGGAGCGGTGTAACAGTAGAAAAGAAGGTTGGTAAATTAAAAGATAAGCAAGGAACATTAATTGATTTACCAGGCGTTTATGATTTGAATCCAGTTTCACGTGATGAAGGTGTCGTTACGAATTTTCTACTAACAGATGAATTTCATCATATGTTAAATATAGTGGATTCTTCTCAATTTGAGCGAAATATGCATTTAACATTGCAATTACTTGAATTTGGTAAGCCCGTTTCAATTGGTTTAAATATGATTGATGTGGCAAAGCAAAGAGGAATTGTGATTAATGTAAAACGGCTATCAGAAATATTAGGTGTAACAGTCGTTCCTGTCATCGCAAGAACCGGAAAAGGCTGTGAAGAATTACTTACTACTCTTCATGAAGAGAAACAAAAAGAGAAAAAGCCATTCATTATTTCATATGGTGTACAAATGGATGAAGGAATTGGAGAGGTAATCGCTCTTTTAGAGACAGCGAATTATGAGCATCCGAGATGGTTAGCCCTTCAATTTTTAAGCAATAACGAAGTAGTAGAAAAAGAAATGAAAGCATTACCAATTTATAAGGAACTTATAGCCATTCGATCTCGTTTAGATGGAAAACTTGATTGTACGTTGGAAGAGCACATTTACAAGACTCGTGAAGCGTATATTGAAAAGTTAAAAACAAATGTTATGCAACATGAGAAAGAAGGAAAAATTCCTTTTTCAGAAAAAATTGATAGGTTAATTACACATAAAATTTTAGGACTTCCAATCTTTTTAGCAGTTATGTTTTTTATTTTTCAGGTTACGTTTACGTGGATTGGTACACCTTTATCTGATATGCTTGATGGATTTTTTGGCGGACAACTTACTGATTGGGTTACAGCTGGGCTCACAAGTGTTGGGGCTTCTGACTTTATTCAAGCACTCGTTACAGAAGGTATTATTGCTGGTGTTGGTGCGGTATTAGTATTCGTTCCACAAATCTTTGCACTATTCTTCTTCATTTCATTATTAGAAGACTCAGGATATATGGCACGAATTGCAGTTGTTATGGATAGAATTATGGAGTTTTTCGGTTTAAACGGAAAAGCATTTATTCCGATGATTATCGGCTTTGGATGTAACGTTCCAGGTATTATGGCAGCGAGAACGATTGAACAAGAAAAAGAAAGATTACTTACCGTTCTTGTAACACCATTTATGTCTTGTTCAGCACGTTTACCTGTATATGCATTATTTGCGGGAGTATTCTTCCCTAATAGTCAAGCGACTGTTGTGTTCTCTTTATACATTGCAGGTATTGTTCTTGCATTACTCGTTACAAAAATTATGTCTCTTACTATTTTAAAAGCAGAAAAATCTATTTTTGTAATTGAACTACCACCTTACCGTGTGCCGCAAGCGAAAACGTTATGGCTGAGCACGTGGGAGAAAGGTAAAGGATTTGTTCGTAAAGCGGGTACATTCATCTTCGGTGGTTCTGTTGTCATTTGGTTATTAAACTATGCAGGTCCATCAGGATTTGGTGTTGATATGGGAGACAGTTTCTTAGCGATGATTGGTGGATTTATTGCACCACTTTTTGCACCGCTCGGCTTTGGAACGTGGCAAGCTGCAGCATCCCTTTTAACAGGATTTTTAGCGAAAGAAGTTGTCGTTTCTACGATGGCAATTATTTATGCGGTTAAAGAAGATGTGCTAGGAAATGTAATGGGAGCACATTATACTGCGCTATCAGCCTATGCATTTATGTTCTTTATTTTATTATATGTTCCGTGCTTAGCGACAGTAGCTGTTATTAAACGTGAAACAGGATCGATGAAATGGACAGTTTTCTCTGTCGTTTATCCGCTCGTTGTTGCTTATGTATTAACGCTCATTATATACCAAGTTGGGTCCTTACTCGGATTCTAGAAGGAGATGTATCGCGGTGATGGTCAATATTATAATTGGAGCTATCATTTTTGGTTATGCAGCATATACGTTAGTTAATTTTGTAAAGAGAAGTAAAAAGGGAAAATGCGCAGCATGCTCTTTAAGTAAGTCATGTCAGTCGCAAACTTGTAGTCCAGATATGGAGCAAATTGCTCATAAATAGAAAAAAGCTTTGCGAATTTCGCAAAGCTTTTTTGTTTACTTTTTAATTTTTACAAGCTGAGAAGCTTCTACTCCGTTGTAACCAGGGAATTCTTTACTAGGGTCTTTATCGAATTTTAATACACCAACAGATTTTTCATCACCTTTTACATTTCCATAAGTTGCATCGTCAACAATTGCGAACATGTCTGCATATGCACGGCCACTTCCGATAATTGTGTTGCCTTCGTATTTTAATTTTGTCCCATCAAGTGTAGCATTTTCTACTTTCTCTTTTGCAAATAACACGCCTTCTTCTGTTGTTACAGCTGGTAATTTATCAAGTGGTTTTGTATCATCGTTTTTATCAACTTTGCTAAGTAATTCTTTTTTCACCAGTTCTTCACCAGTTTTCTTATCCATTACAAGAACTTTTTTACCCTCTAATGTTGTCATTTTCATTTTATAGAAGTCTTTTTCTTTCACTTCTTTTTTATTTTTATCTGTAACTTGTTGAATTTGCTCATCTGTTCCGTATAGTACAAAGCCGTTCGCTTTTTCTCCTAATAAAGAACAACCTGATAATGCTCCGAATGAAATTGCTGCTGCTAATCCGATTCCTACTAATTTTTTCATGATGATTGCTCCTTTTATATGTTTTATAGTAAATACATTTTTTGTATTAGTCCTGAAATTATGAGAAGCTTGTTTGTTGCTTCTGGTATTAGTGTATAAGAAATATTGAAACGTAACTATCGAGTTAGCTTACAGTAACATTACAATAATGTAATTTAGTGAAAGTGCATAAAAATATGTCAATTCTGAAGAGGATTAATGAGAATATATTAGGAATACAATGTTTTATCTAGAATGTCATATTATATTGGCTGTATTTTGGAAATAACATGTAAGGACATATTAGTTTTGTTATAATAAACACATAGGCTGTAAAAATGAATATTCTTTACTGTTAAGGGAGATTTTTCAGTTTTCCAAGTAGTGAATTTGAAATATGAGGTAAGTCATAGGAGGAATTAGAATGTCTGTATTTAAACGATTACGAGATTTAACAATGTCGAATGTATATTCATTAATTGAAAAAGCGGAAGATCCAGTTAAGATGACGGATCAATATTTACGCGATATGCAAGCGGATGTACAAGAAGCTGAGAAAAGTGTAGCAGCTCAAATTGCACTTGAGAAGAAATTCAAAATATTATTTGAAGAGCAAGAAGCACTTGTGAAAAAACGTGAAGAGCAAGCTCATATGGCTGTTCAAGCAAGCAATCTTGACCTTGCGCGTCGTGCTCTTGAAGAAAAACAAAATGCAGAGCAAAAGATGAATGAGTATAAAGCGAGCTATGAGCAAAACAAAGCAGCTGCTGATAACCTTCGTCTTAAGCTAGAAGAAATGCGTAAGCAATTAACAGAGCTGAAAAATAAACGTGAAACACTTGTTGCACGTGTAAATGCAGCGAAAGCACAAAAGAATATTAATCAGGCGATGTCTGGATTTGATTCAAATTCAGCAAAAGCTGGTTTAAGCCGTATGGAAGAGAAAGCACTTCAATTAGAGGCTGAAGCAGAAGCAAGCGGTGAAATTTACAAGAAAGAAAAGTCGTTAGATGATGAATTCGCAAGCTTAAACAAAAATTCTGTTGTTGACGATGAATTAGCTCGTATTATGAAGCAGTACGAGAAATAATATAGAATAGACAAAGAAACCGACATGTCTGAAGAGAATTCATGTCGGTTTTCTATTACTTTTTTAGAGGAGGTTTTGTAATGACGTGGATGAATGTTTTAGCTATGCTTGTATGGACTGGAGCGAGTGCGGTACTTTTATTTGCAATTATGTGGGTTGATTCGATTTTTACAAAATACAATGATTTAAAAGAAATGAAAAATGGAAATACAGCAGTGACAACGCGTTTCGTTATGAAATTATTTGCGCAAGGGTACATTTTATCTCAATCTATAACGAAAGCGAATGACTTATGGCAAGCGCTTCTTGCCTCAGCAGTTTCATTCGTTATTTTATTAATTGTAGAAATGTTCATTGAGTTTGTGTTAAAGAAAATGTCTGGTTTAGATTTAGAAGAAGGAACGAAAGAAGGCAGCTTAGCACATGCGTTGTTAGCTGGTTCATTACATATCGTTGGTGCACTTATTTTAGGTGCTTGTTTATAAAGAGAAAAGGAGGGGTAGATTGTGAGTTTATTTAAACGTATTAAAAATATAATGAAGAGTCCGGAGCCGCCGAAGCCAGAAAAGAGTCTTTTAACGTTGGCTCCTGGCGATATGATTGAAGTCTCGTTAGTCATGTACGAATTAACTGGGAAAATGAGCATGCATTCTCGCAAGGAGATTATTTTAACTTTGCAGGATGGGAAAGATATTCGTTATTTGAAAATTGAAGACCGTGAAAATACGTATTACAAATTGTATACACCGATTGATGGTCGTTTAGATTCAATCGATGAAATTCCGACGACGATTGAAATGGATGATATAGAGTATCATATGGAAGAACAATATAATGGACGTGTTGTTGTTATGGGGAAAACACCATTCGCTGCTTCAGAAGAACAGTACGTATGGGAATTCCAATCTGATAACCGCAAATTATTACGTGTTGAATGGCAAAATGGTCGCACAATGATGTATGAGGGAGAAGTAATTATTCCTGCTGATGTACAAATCATAAGAGCAACATAAGGGGGGCGTAATCATGTCAAACCGATTGTTTACCATGATTAAATCGTTCGTGATCCCTATACTTGCTATCGTTACATTACTTGTTATTGCCGGTTATGCTTTATCGGGCTGTCAAAGTGGTCAGGCGAAGTCAATTCAGGACCGTTACCCACTAGAGTCTGTCGCAAAGGATGGTAAACAAGAATCTTACGTGTATAGGGCCGCCAATCGGTCAGTTCCTGAAGTTGCAAAGGAACTTATAGCCGAAAGGAAACCGAAGCAAGCATCTAAAGAAGACGAAAATCAAATGTTCCTCGTTTATTCTGATAAAATGTATAATTTACAAAAGGATAAAGAGAAACCATCTGATACGTTAATTGAAATAAGCAATGAAGAATTTGTCCGTCAAAATTACCAACCATCCTTCTTACAAGGATATATCATGGGGAGTATATTAAACGATATATTCGGTTCACGCAAATCATCATACGGTGATTATCGCGGATATAATGACAGACAAAATCATAAACCGTTGATCCCGGAAAGACCACCTACGAAAGAGGAAAAGAAAACCCCGCCTCCAATTACGAAGGAAGGGAAAGGATCTATTATTAAGCGAGGCGATAATGTAGATCCGAAATCATCTGTAGGTGATAAAGGAAGTATTACGGAAAAAGGAAGTAAAACGACGCCACCGCCTTCTACCGGAAGCAAAGGGAAAATTACGAAAAACCCGGGTGGCTCGAGTGGATCTGATGTGAAGCCGAAATCATCCATTAAAACCCCACCAAAGAATACGTCGCCCCCGAAAACAAGGGTTGGCGGTTCAGGGAAAATTATGAAGAGAAGATAGTATAGAGACCGAAAAGTGGAATTTGCTTTTCGGTCTTTTTATTATGGGGATTAATTCCTTATAGCTGGTACAATTAAGTTATAAGGAGGAGATTATTATGAGTATATATAAAAGGTTTAGTTTGATTATGTTCCTCGTCTTATTCCTCAGTTTGTTTATTAGCACAACGATGAAATTTCACTTTATAGTAGGTATTCTATGGATACTGTGTACATGTACTCTCTTTCTATATGTTCCGCTTCGCTTTCAGCATGAAGTGCCCGCCTTTCAAAAGTACGTCGATTGGATTAAAAGCGGGGGAAGATGGGGGGAGTAAAATATATCAACGGTTTTTCGATTATATCTATCGTAGCTCAAAATATATCAACGATTCGAAAAGGAATATCGATTTACCAACTTCATAATAAAAAGAGGCTGCACCAATATTTTGGCACACCCTCTTTTTTCATAATGATTAATGAATATCACGTTTCTTAAAGTTACCGCCTTTTACTTCAGCTACGTCATAAACTGTAATAAAGGCATTAGGATCGATTTCATTAATCAGGTCCTTCATTTTACTTTCTTCTAAACGGTTAATTACACAAGAAATTTCTTTGAATTTCTCTCTTGAATAACCACCATATACTTCGTTATACGTTGCGCTTCGGCCTAAACGATCGCGAATTGTTTCTACCATTAATTCAGGCTCTTTCGTGATGATTTTAAATGTTTTCGAACCACTTAAACCAACTTCAACGATATGAATCACTTTCGAAGCGATAAAGTAAGCAATTGCCGAAAGGATAGCCCCTTGAAGACCAAATACTGTTGAAACAAAAATAAAGACAAACATATTTAAGAATAAAATAAGGTCACTTGTTCCAAAAGGTAACTTACGAGAAAGTAATACAGCTAGCATATCGATTCCATCTAATGCGCCGCCGTTACGTAAGGCTAGTCCCATACCGAAACCGATAATAATACCACCAACAACTGTAACGAGTAGTGTATCGCCTTCAATAATAGTTGGTATTCCGTGCATGACAACGGTACCTATTGCTAATGAAGCAATCCCGATGATGGAATAAATTGCAAAGCTTTTACCGATTTGTTTATATCCTAACCAAACGAAAGGAATGTTAATAACTGCGATTAGAGCTCCTAATGGCAATCCAAATAATCTTGAACTAACGATACTTAAACCAGTCACACCACCGTCGGATACGTTATTTGGAATTAAGACAGCTTCTAATCCGTACGCTGTGATAAATGCCCCAATAATAATCATCAAAGCTTTTGAAGCAATTTTCAGCTTATTGGGCTTACTCTTGATCATTTTTTTCATATAATTTCCTCGTTTCAAACTAGTTTCTTTTTCTTACATGTTTGCTAATCAGTTCGATTCATGCCTAACAACCATTTTAACATTATATTTGAAAAAATTCTCCTTTAATGGATGTATGCAGGGAATATTATCACCATAGTACCATTAAAATATTTTTGAAATTCGTATAAGAAATCCCATCCTTTTAAAGGATGGGATGTTGTTAAGAAAGTATAAAACTAACGACTGTTAGGAATAAAGCGAAACCTAAAATAGTTCCACATATTTTCATATGGCGCTTACGCCCCATAACGACAATTGCGACATATTCGCGAATCATTGCATTAGGCCAGTAATAAAAGGCTGTTTTTGATCCGATTCCTTGGCTATTAAGGCCAGCTTGTCTTGCATATATGCCAGCACGGAAAAGATGGAAATTATTCGTTGTAAAAATACTTTTATACTTACCTTCTGGTTTTAAAGAATCCATAATTTCTTTAGAGAACGACATGTTTTGATATGTGTTTACAGAACGATTTTCTTGTACCGTATGTTCAAGCGGAATGCCTTTTTCAACAGCATAATTTTGCATCGCTTCTGCTTCCGGAAGACCTTCATCAGGCCCTTGCCCACCAGAGAAAATGATTGTTGGTGGTGTATTCACAGCGGCTTGCTTCCAATAAAAGTCGATTGCTTTATTAATGCGACTTGCAAGTAAGGGTGGCACTTTGTCATTAATTAAGCCGCTACCAAGAACGATGATGAAATCTTGATTACGTCTCGGTCTATTGAATTGGTATAGAAAATAAGCGCTTAAGAAGTTAGATAAATGTATAAAGAAATACATAGTTACAAGAGAAATAGCAGCAAAAATAAATTGAAAATGCTCTGAGAATAAACTTGCTGGATTTATGATAGGGATTAGTATACAGAATAAAATCCCTAAAGCAGCAATTAAAGTTAAAGAGTTTGTAAAGCGTCTTCCTTCACGCCTCATCAAGATTCTCGCATTAAGAAATAGTCCAAACATTAGAGCAACGATGCCAAAAGGTATCATGAAAAGTAGAGCTAACATGGGTAGAATAACGATGAAATGTAAAGTGTTACTACCAGATGCAAACGAGGCGATTGCACAAAATAATAGAAATGAACAGAAAAAGGCATTAAATAAAAAGCCATTTATTATTTTTCGTGGATCTTTTAAGTAAGAGATAAGAAAAATAATAAACAATATAAGAGGAATGATTCCGAAAAACATAAATATAGTACACCTCAATTTGTATAATGTTTTATTGCATCCTTAATATTACATGATTTTGAAGATGTTGATAAAAAAATAACGATTTAGAATTTTCTCAACAATTGATATGGTTAAATATGGTAAAATGTATTCAAAGTGATATATTAAAAGTAAAATGGTTGAAGAGGCACTCTGTGGAGTGTCTTTTTCTTTTTGGTATGTAATTATGCATATTATGTTTATTTTCAAGGGAAGAGGATTAAAATATAAGTTGTGGATACACGCTATAAAGCAGAATTTTATATTAATATTTACCTCTACTCTTTTTGTACCTAACAATCTTGTAACAATTCATGATTCTGTTTTCTAGTGTGTGTTTACAAAAAGCGGGATGGGGTATATATAAACAGGGGAAAGGACGTCTTCTTGAAAGGCGTCTTTTTGTTTCTTAGTATAGATAATTTCCACTATTAACGTAGTGCAAACTATCTATACTAAACATTAGCAATCTTCCGTATAAAGATTATCAATTTACTATATATTCCAGTGGTGTTAAGCTACATATGAAAGGCTTTCTTTTTCAAAATATTACCCCTAATAAATTTTGAAAGAGTCAACTGTCTCCAAAATTGCCATTTGTGCTTAGCAAAAAAAGAATCCTTCGGGGTTCTTTTTTTGTATTCGACAGAATATGACAAAATGGATTTATATAATTTGTTATATTGTTAAATGGTTATTATGGAAAAGAGAAGGAGACTTAAGTATGGGATTTAAAAAATTACTTTTAACAGGTGCAATTGTTGCAACTACAGCATTTACTTCAATCGGGACAGCGCAGGCAAGTACTCAGTTTAAAGATGTTCCAAACAATCATTGGGCTTATAAGGCAATTATGGATTTAGCAAATAAAAACATTGTTGCTGGATATGGAAATGGGATTTTTGGATTTGGTGATGATGTAACTCGTGAGCAAGTTGCAGCCCTTATGTTCCGTCAATTAAAGCCAGCAGTAAAAGAACAGTATAATAATCCGTATAAAGATGTTACTGATCGTTCGACTCAGTTTAAAAAAGAGATTCTTGCTTTAACAGAGATCGGTGTATTCGCTGGAGATGACACAGGGAACTTTAGGCCGAAAGATTCGTTAACTCGCGATGAAATGGCACAAATTTTAACAAAAGGGTTTCAATTGCAAATTAGAGGGGATCATAATTTCCCGGATGTAGATAGAAATGGATGGGCGAATCCTGCGATTACTGCAGTTAAATCAAATTATATTACAGCTGGAACTGGTGATGGTAAATTCGCACCTAGAATGCATGTAAGTCGTGAGCAATATGTTCAGTTCTTATATAACGCGACATTACCACTTGAAGAAAGACCAGGAGCAAGACAAGAACAACCACAACCAGAGGTGAAGCCGGAACAAAAGCCAGAACCAAAACGCTTTGCTAACTGTAAAGAAGCAAATGATGCTGGAGTTTACGATATTACAAGAGATAGTCCGTATTACGGTAAGCATTTAGATCGTGATGGCGATGGAATTGCTTGTGAGAGAAAGAAGAGCGGTAAATAAGAAAAAAGCACTCAGCCTGAGTGCTTTTTTCTTATTCACACATGCTATTTTTTTAGGCGATTCTCATAGAATGGGAGTAACGAAATGAAAGTAGGTGATAAAATGCCAGCTATTGTGGAAGGGGTTATTATTGAGAACTGTAATGGGACAATTAACTTAGGTGATAAATATAACGTACATCCAATTGAAAAAACGAAAGCTTATAATGGATCGGGATCTTCAAATACCGGATTAAATGTGAGGACATTCAGTGGTATTAGTACGGCAGATGTAACGGATGACGATGTGTATGACCAAGTAATTCAATCTACGTTATAATTTTTATATGTAAAATTGCATAAAATGATGTGCTTGCCCTGTGATACAATTTAGTTGTGAGCTGTTAGTGATTCTTCTTTATCATAGTTGTTAGATTAGAAATGTAACATCTTATCGAAAATCATACGTAAAATAAAAAAGACACTTCGCTCGAAGTGTCTTTTTTATTTTAGTGATATCCTTTAGCAGAGTCTTTATGAATTTTATTTTTAAATATGCTGTAGCTCCAAAGCTGATATCCAATAACGATTGGTACCATGACGATTGCAACGAAGAACATAATTTTTAAATTTAATTGACTACCAGCTGCGTTGTATAACGTTGTACTATAAGCGTCGTTAATACGAGATGGTAACATTCTTGGGAACATACCTGCAAAACCAGTTGTCATAAACATTGCGATTGTTAAGCAAACGAATGTGAATGCAAGGCCGATTTTATGTTTGTACACCATAATAAGTGTGAGTACACTCATTAACATTGCAAGTACTGGAAGAATGAATAGTACAGGATATTCCGTGAAGTTTTGGAATAAATTTGTACGATTTGCAGTTGCGACATAGAAGATAGCTAAAATGATAGCAGCTGCCATTGAAAATGGTCTTGCGATTTTATAAGCACGATCAGATACTTCGCCAGTTGTTTTAATCATAATCCAAAGGGCACCAGATACGACGAATATAGCAGTGAAGAAAAGACCGCCTAAAATACCATAATGGTTTAGTAAGCTAAGTAAAGTTCCTTCATAACCATCTTTTCCGATTTGCAGCCCGTAATACAGGTTAGCGAATGTAACACCGAATAAGAAGGCGATTAGGAAACTACCAATTGTAAATGCCCATTTACAAGTTTTTTGCCAAATTGGTGAATCGTCTTTATGCATAAATTCAAGTCCAGCGGCACGAGCAAATAGTGCAAGTAATACTAAAAATAGTGGTGTATATAGGTAGCTAAACATATTTGCATATGTGACTGGAAAGGCAGCAAATGTTGCACCACCAGCTGTAATTAACCATACTTCATTACCACCCCAGAACGGGCCGATAGCTTCTTGTAATTGATTTCGTTCTTGTCGGTCTTTCGTAACGAATGGGAAAATCATTCCGTTACCGAGTGCGTAGCCATCAAGAATGAAGTACACTGTCCAAATTACGCCCCATAAACCGAACCAGATAATTGCAAGCATATCATGAGACATGAGCCGCACCTCCTTCAGTAGCAGGTTCTTCTAATGCAGCGGGTCCTTTTTTCGCGAACTTCAGCATTAAGTATACGTCTGCAATTAAGAGTAAAGTGTAGAACAATATTAAACTAATTAATGAGAACCAAATTTGTGGAACTGATATAGGTGACACGGATTCTGCTGTACGCATTAGTTTATAAACTGTCCACGGTTGACGACCTACTTCAGCGACAATCCAGCCAGCATTAATTGCAATATATGGAAGTAAAACAGACCACATTGTAATTTTTAAATAACGTTTTGAGTTTTCTAGTTTTCCTTTTCGGTTTAAATAGAAACCGTACCAAGTTAATGCCATAAAGAACATGCCAAGTGCAACCATTAAGCGGAAGCTATAGTACACGAGGTTAACATTTGGACGATCTTCTTTTGGAATATCTTTTAAACCAACAATTTCTCCATCAAATGAGTTTGTATAGAAGAAACTTCCGAGCTTTGGAATAGTAAGTAGTTCAAAGTTTTTTTCATTTTTCACATCCGGAATTTGAATGATTGAGAAGCCTTGTCCTTTTCCGGTTTCCCAAACAGCTTCCATCGCAGCTCCTTTTGCTGGTTGATATTTAGCAGCTGATACACCGGATTGATGGCCCATAAATGGTGTAATTGTTGCGGCGAATAAACCTAACATTAAACCAAATTTAAATGATTTTTTGAAGAATTCCACTTCGTTTTTACGTAGTAAGTGATATGCACTAATTGCCATAACGAAGAAAGCACCGACAATATAACAACCAATTACAGTGTGGAAGAACATATTCCATGCATATGGATTTGTAACAAGTGCCCAGAAGTCATTTAATTCAGCGCGGCCGTTACGTACTACGTACCCAACAGGATTTTGCATGAATCCGTTTGCAGTAATAATCCAAAGGGCAGAAATATTTGTTCCAAGTGCAACCATCCACATACAGAAAGCACGGAATTTTGGTGAGATTTTGTCTTTACCGAATAACCATATTCCCATGAAAGTAGATTCTAAGAAGAAGGCAACGAGTGCTTCGATTGCGAGAGGTGATCCGAAAATATCCCCCATATATTTGGAGTACTCAGACCAGTTTGTTCCAAATTGGAATTCCATCGTAATCCCAGTTATAATCCCCATTACGAAGTTAATTGTAAAAAGTTTTCCCCAGAAATTTGCCATTTTGCGGTATGTTGGATTCAATGTGCGGGCGTATTGAGTTTCCATACATGCTACTAAAATAACAAGTCCGATTGTCAAAGGTACAAATAAAAAGTGATAAAAAATAGTAATTGCAAATTGAAAACGACTTAGTAACAGAACGTCGGACATAATAAATATTCACTCCTTTTTTACATTATCTACAATCAGTTTATAGTGAAAAAATGTTTAAAGTATGTGAGACTTGTTACAAAGGTGTGTGTATATTTTGAAAGAATTATGTCGATTATCTGAAAATATCCTATTTTTACTATAAAGCAATATCCTTTTTGAGTTTTTCAAATTTTGGTACACTACATATGTAATGTAAATGAGAGAAAAGAGGGTTCTTTACTATGAAGTCATTAGAAGAGATTTTACAATACAATGAAAAATTCGTTGAAGAGAAAAAATACGAAGAGTATGAAACAGGAAAATTTCCAAATAAAAAAATGGTAATTATCTCTTGTATGGATACTCGTCTTGTTGAATTATTACCGAAAGCAATGAATATGCGTAACGGTGATGTGAAAATTATTAAAGTAGCAGGCGCTGTTATTTCACATCCATTCGGAAGTATTATGCGTAGTATTTTAGTCGCTGTATATGAGCTTGGAGCTGATGAAGTATGTGTTGTCGGTCATCATGATTGTGGTATGGCAAAAATTCAAGCAAGCAGCACAATTGAAAAAATGAAAGAGCGCGGCGTAACAGAAGAGAAATTAGATACACTTCGTTATTCTGGAATCGATTTAGAAAGATTCTTACAAGGGTTCTCTAGTGTAGAAGAAAGTGTAGAACATAGTGTGTCAATACTCCGCAACCATCCGTTACTTCCGGAAGAAGTACCTGTTCACGGTCTTGTTATAGATCCTGACACAGGAAAATTAGATTTAGTTGTAAATGGTTACGACAATTAAGAATTTACTTTGTCATCCTTTTTATCTGGGACAGGATCAAATCCTCCTGGATGGAAAGGGTGACATTTTAATATACGCTTACATGTAAGCCAAAATCCTTTGAAGGCACCGTGTTTTTGAAACGCTTCTAATCCATAATGAGAGCAAGTCGGATGAAAGCGGCACGTTGGCGGTGTCATCGGAGAAATGAACTTTTGATAAAAGCGTATAATACCGATAAAAATCTGTTTCATAATGGTCTCCTTTTCAGCATAGTCTTAAAGTATTATAGCACGACAGTACATAATACTTTACTAATGTGCATTTCCGTTATATCATATTGGATATAACGGAATTAAATTAAAAGCGGGAGAGATGTTGTATGCCATCAGTAGAAAGCTTTGAATTAGATCATACGATTGTAAAGGCACCTTATGTAAGACATTGCGGAGTTCACAACGTAGGTAGCGACGGTATTGTAAATAAATTCGATATTCGTTTTTGCCAACCGAATAAACAAGCAATGAAACCAGATGTTATTCATACGTTAGAACATTTATTAGCATTTAATTTACGTAAATATATTGATCGTTATCCGCATTTTGATATTATCGATATTTCACCAATGGGTTGCCAAACAGGATATTATCTTGTAGTAAGCGGAACACCGACGGTTCGAGAAATCATTGATTTATTAGAACTAACATTAAAAGATGCGGTTCAAATTACAGAAATTCCAGCTGCAAATGAAACACAATGTGGCCAAGCGAAGCTTCACGACTTAGAAGGAGCACAACGCTTAATGAACTTCTGGCTAAGCCAAGATAAAGATGAACTTGAAAAAGTATTTGGATAAAGAAAAACTGCCTGTGAAAGGGCAGTTTTTTTATTTGTAAAAGAGAAAGGTACAGATTTTATATAAAAACAATGAGTTTCACTTATGAGCATTTTTAAGAAATGAAAGGCAGTAGGTGAATATATTAATGAGAGCTCCTGTTTAAAAAACAGGAGTTTTTTGTGTGAATGGAGTATTGACTTTAACGTATACGTCAAAGTTTATAGTGAAGATAAATAAGGCGTGAGGAGGAAACGATGGATAAGTATAGCATTGGTGAAATTTCAAAAGAAACGAATGTAACGACGAGAACACTTAGATATTATGAGGAAATTGGATTATTAAAACCGTCGTACGTTGCCGAGTCAGGATATCGTTACTATTCAAAAGATGATGTAATTACATTGCAACAAATAACAACGTTTAAAAAGCTTGGTTTTAAGCTTTCGGAAATAAAAAAAGTGTTAAAAGAGGAAAAGGGAAATTCAGAAGAAAGATGGAAAAGTGCAATTCAAAATGAGATTCGAACAATACAAGCAGAAGTAAAAAGATTACAGGACTTAGAAAAACTATTATATACAACATTTCATTCCATTGAATTAACAGGGGAGCTTAAAACAGAGGATTTAATGTTATTTATAAAATCCGTACAGGGAATTGATCAGAGGGAGAAATTTTGGAAAAGGTATTTTAATGAGGAAGAGCAGCAGATTATTCAGGGCTTACCAACATTTGAAGAAAACGATAAAAGAACGAAAGAGTGGTTGCAAGTATTAAGAGAAATTCGTGAGCGTATAAATGAACCAGTAGATTCACCAGAAGTTCAACAATTGGCGGAAAAAGTAGTGGATTTTTCCATGCACGTATTTCAAGAGGATGAACAATTAATAAATAAGTATTGGGAATTAATTAGACCTGAAGAGGGGGAGATTGCAAAAGTATATGGACTTGATTCGGAAACAATGGAGTATATAGATGAAATGGTAGAGTATTATTTGAAAAAGGAGGAAGATAAATGACAGCTATGCAAAAAGAGAAGCTATATGGAAAGGAGCACGCACGATTAGAGCGGCAATACTTTTATAAACATGTGAGCATTTTCATTCTTGCACAGCTTTTATTTATTTTTGTAATAGGGCTTGTACCAGCTCAAGAGTTACCAAGTGGATCTTATATTCTTCATATGAAAGAATGGATTTTGAATAAACAAATAGGCTTTTATAAAAATGAAACTATTAATACCATTGTCAGTGTTTGGACATCGGTACTTATGATTCATTTTATATGGGCGATGTCTTACATTCTTTTTCCGAAAAAGAAACGTAGCTCTTCAAAACAAGAAATGCGACAAGAGGTAAAAGAAGAAGTGAAAAAGAAAAAGGAGATTAGTACAAATAGGGCGTGGCTGTATTTAGTATTTGGAGGCTTAATCGAAATATATTGGGCAACAGGATTAAAAACAAATTCGATGAGTATTTTGACACTTATTGCAATTTTATCTAGCTTTCATCTATTAATTGAAGCAACTAAAAGAATCCCAATTGGAACGGCATATGCAGTATTTACTGGAATTGGGACAGTGGGAACGATAGTAGTAGATATTTTATATTTTAAAGAGCCATTTTCGTTTATTAAAATTTTCCTTGTTTGTTTATTAGCATTATTTATTATCGGATTGAAATTTAGTGGCGACAAGGAAGAGGTGAAATAAAATGGCATGGATGTATTTAATTATAGCTGGGCTCTTTGAAATTGTCGGTGTAATTGGGATAAAGAAAGTAGCAAAAAATAATAGTTGGACGAATAATATTATTTTAATAGGTGGTTTTATTATTAGTTTTCAATTTTTAACGATGGCGCTTCAAGAAATTCAGTTATCCATCGCATATGCAGTTTGGACTGGAATCGGAACGCTCGGGGCAGCAGTTGTCGGTATTTTATTCTTTCAAGAACCTAAAAACGCTTTTCGGATTATTTGTATCGTTGGGATTATGGGGACGATTATTGGATTGAAAGTAGTGAGTTAAAGAAGAGCAAAATCTGCTCTTCTTTTTTTATGAAAGTAGACTAGACACCCCAACATATAAAATAAAGGCAGAACCGAGAAAATAAACAAATGCTTTTGCTTTTTGCCGCTCTTTTATTTCATCAATTCCAAAAAGGATAAACATAATACTTAAAAGGATAAATACGAATGGTAAAAGCATAGAGAAGTTTGAAAAGAGGCTAAATAGGGCGAGAATAAGAGCGATAGTCGCTATTATAATTCGAATGTTTTTTAACATGAAATCCTCCTTTAGAAGAACAGTATAAATGGAATGACAAAAATAATGGTAAACATACTTAAACCGATACTAATAGCTCCAATTTGCTTTTACTGCTTTTGAATCATCTCAATTCCTACTAAAATGCCATACAAATGGTAGGTGAAAAGATTTGTATGGCATTGTAAATGTACTGTATAAACATAGAATCAAAGTAATAAAAACGATGATTAGTTGTATTTGTTTTATGTGCATTTTAGCCCCTTTTAAGTAGAAAGAGTTAGTTACCTGGAGATAATAATTATAATAGCGACGATTAAAGTAAATACGCCAGAAAAGAAGGAGAGTGTACTATGTACTTTCTTTCCTTTCTGTTTTTCTTCTGCGCTCATGATGAAAGTCATAATAGATAAGGCAATAAGCATATAGGGCATCGTAACAAGCGGGTTTGTAGATATTCCATATAGAGCGAGAGAGATGACAATAAGAGCGGATATGATGCGAAATGTTTTTAGCATACTACCACCTATCTTCTTGTAGTTTTAAATTAGCCTTCAATGTAATAACAGTTCGTAGTTGGTATTTAAAGTTTCATTCTACATGTAACGAAGGTAGTTCGATATTACAATGAAGAGCATAAGAATAGAAACGAAAAAATGCGAGATACCCATTGATTTTCTTCCGGATTTCAGTTCATTAATTCCTAGAAGAATAAAGAAACAACTGAGAGCAAATTGCATGTATGGGAGAAGTGTGAAATTATCGGTAGCAAGAGAATAAGTGCAAAGAGAGATTGTGAGAAGCATGAAAAAATAGCGTATTCCAGTTAGCATCGAATTCCTCCTTTAAAGAGACTATTTATCGAAATATTTCTGAGAAGCCAAGAAATAAAGCAACAGCTCCTGCTAACAGAGCAAGTATGCTACCACCTTTTTGCTGTTTTAAGATTTCCTCTATACTAATAATGAAAGCCATCCCCCCTAAAAAGATGAACATATAAGGCATGATTTCCCTATTACCAGTAAAAAAGCTATAGATTGCTATAGATAAAGCAATAAGTGATAAAGTAATCCGTAATCCTTTCAGCATAAAAGACCCTCCTCTATTTTATGTAGGTAATGATAAAAACAAGCCAAATGAAAGCACCAGCAACAATGCAAATAAATCCGGTTCCTGAATCCTTCTTTTTTATTTGCTCAATTGCGATGAGAAACATTAAAGCTCCTAATAGAAATTGTGAAAGTGGTAGAAAGTTATTTTGACCTGTCAGTAAACTAATAGCGGATATGATGATGACACTGAGTGCGATTAAAATGCGTAGTATATTATGAATGCTCTTTACTGTTTTTTGTATAAGGGTTATCTTCTGGTTTATCAATCGAATGTTTGTAAGAATAGCCTTTATTAATCGTCATAACGGAGAGTACTAATACGATCAGTACGATTATAATGCCGATAATTAATATTTTGAGCATGAAATCCCTCCTTTTCTTTATTTTACATAATTTTGTAATTGATGAAAACAATAGAAATTAAAAGGATGAAAGAAGGGTGTTACATGGAGAATAAAAAAACATATTATATATCAGTTGGAAATGGTCAAATTTCGCAAGTGAAGACGGCGGATACGTATAATTTTGAAATTTATGCAAATGACGAAGAGATTACGGAGTTAAGAGAGTATTTTGATCAAGCGTATGAAGAGGACTTAGGTTCGTATGTACGCTCTCACGTTCCATTCGTTGAGTATCATCACGATTCGAATAATGATCGATATGATGAACAACTACAAAAAGCATATAAAATGATTTATGATCTAGGGAATCATGAAACGAAAGAATTAGTCGCACAAATGGGAATAATCAATGGATTGTAATTGGATAATATTATGCAGAAAAGCGAGAATATGCTACAATTTGTGGTAGGAAAAACTTGTAATCATCAATAGGGGAGTAATGGCATGTACAAATTTAAAGATTATTACCACAACACTGTACAATTATCGTTTGAACGTTACCCATTTTCTCCTGAGCCAAAGCATGTTTGGGTTGTATGCCGGTACGGGGATCAATGGTTATTAACGCATCATTTACGCCGTGGTCTTGAATTTCCAGGTGGTAAAGTAGAACTCGGGGAAACACCGGAAGAAGCGGCAGTTCGAGAAGTTCATGAGGAAACCGGCGGCATAGTTTCTGATTTAACTTACTTAGGGCAATACAAAGTATCCGGAAAAGACAAAATAATCATTAAAAACATTTATTTTGCAACAATTAGTGCGGTAGAGCAACATACGCATTACGAAGAAACGAAAGGGTCTGTGTTATTAAAAGACATTCCTGATAATATTAAAACTGATAGAAAATTTAGCTTTATTATGCGCGATGATGTATTAGCGCGTACGATGAAACATATAGAAGAAATCGGCTGTTTTACGAAGTAAAATGGCCGGTTTCTTTTTTTATGTTCAAAATGTAAATATATCTTTATATTATTTTGGGTATATTATACAATTTTGTAAAGATATATTTACATTTTAGGAGGTGAAAAGGTGGATAACAGAAAAGAAACAACTGTCTCTGTTTCAATGGTTAAATTAAATATTTATTCATTTTTTATAATATTTGCTCTGGCGATTGGAATTGGTTATTTACATGCGCTTTTTTCAGGTGAGTTTCAAATTGAAATTACATTGCCGATTATGTTTCTTTTGATTATTGGAATGATTATTCTCGTTTGTATTCATGAGGCAATACATTTAATTGGATTTCGTTATATCGGAGGTGTTCCGTGGAGTGAACTAAAATGGGGCGTCAATTGGAAATTAGGTGCTGCATATGCTCATTCTAAACAGGTGATTACAGTAAAGCAAATGAAGACAGTGTTAATGCTTCCGTTTTTACCAACTGGAATTTTACCAATTGTATTGGGATTAGCTATGAATCTGGAGCCACTCTCATTTTTAGGGATTCTACTAACAGCAGGTTGTATCGGTGACATTGCTTTATATAAAAAAGTTTCAAAGTTTCCAGATGATGCGCTAGTTAAAGATCATCCGAGCAAACCGCAGTTTACAGTATATGAATAATAAAGGAAGAGGAGGCATTTTTGAAAAATGGCCTCTTTTTTGTTTGTCAGCTTTTGTCGGTAAGCCGATGTTTCTTGTTGAATCGCTGATAAAGTGAAATTTCATTTACTATCGTCTTGTTTTTCTCTCCACCTCTAAAAACGAAAGCACCTCTAACAAATCATCCACCACACGTGAATGTTCAAAGTCACCCCAAAATGAATCTCTCTTCCAAACGCCAAGAATCCCTACTTGTTCAGAACCAAGCACATCATTTTCTGGATGGTCCCCAACGTAAAGGCATTCTTCTGCTTTTACGTTTAGCTTTTGTAAAGCCCGTTCGAAAATCTCAGGGTGAGGCTTTTTAATTCCTTCTGCTTCTGAAACAAGAATCGTGCTTGTATACGTATGTATGTTTAGTGCTCGAAGGTTGCTCATCTGAAATTTAGTAAAGCCGTTTGTAATAATACCAATTTTAATGTTTCGCTGTTTTAATTGTTGAAGTAGTTCATGCATGTTTTGGAAAGGAATACAATGATGTTGGAAGTTTGTAATGTAGTCGTGCAGCAGTTGCTCTTGCGTTAAAGTGGTAATGTTGTATTCGCAAAGGAGAGTGGAATATACCTTATCTTTCCACGTGTAACCATTATTGTCGAGTTCGAGAAAACGAGAGCAATACTCGAATTTTTCTATGTTTATCAAATGAAAGGCGAAGCGATTATATTGATCACGAATAAATTGCTCTAAAGATTGACGACGATCTAATAGTGTTCCATCTAAGTCAAATAAGACTGCTCGAATCATGGGAAACCTCCATACAGTTTTTATAATTAATTATCGCATATTCGTTAAAAAATGATTATGATATTTTTGTAGAATGGAATAATGGAGGGACGTATGAAGAAACTGTATGGCAAGTTAATGTGTTTTATGATTTCAATGGGCTTAGTAGCTGGATGTGATATGTCGGAGCAAACTTCGAAAAGAGAGAAAAAAGATGTGTGCGAAACGACAGAAGAATGCACACAAATAGGTGATAAAACACTTCAAAAAGTATATAAAAAGATAGATGGACTTTCAGAACTTGAAGTACTAGAGGATTATGATTTAGAAGGACATTCAAGTAACGATATGAAAGAAGCAGAAATGAAAAAAAAGGATGATGAAAATTATTTCTTTTTAGCTTCTTATTATATTGATGGTGATGAAATTGTAGATCCTTATTTCGATAAACTAGATCGCAAACGATTGAATAAGGCTTTTGCGGAGGATAAGGACGCGAAAGAAGAAGTATTAAAGCAACGTCAAGATAGGGATTATCATGAATCGTTATGGGAGATGTATAGCACGCTTATTCCTGCTAAGTATCGCACTGACATAAAAGAGTTTGATATGGTAACAGATGGATACGATGGAATTGTCGCTCATGTTATGCCGAGTATGGAGTATCCGAAAGAGTGGACCATTAGCTTAGATACGCTTGATTCTGCAGTAAATATCGATCAAGTGATGAAAACATTAATACATGAGACGGCTCACGTATTGACACTGGGACATAAACAAATACCAGTAAATGAAAAGTACTTAAAGGCTTTTGAAGAAGATAAAGATATTTCATCATACCAAAATAAATGTAAATCTCTTTTCTTACAAGAAGGATGTGCGAAGGAGAGCTCTTATATAAATCAATTTTATAATTCTTTCTGGAAACCAATTGACCAGGAGTGGACAGAAAAGAAAGTGGAAGAAAGCGAAGAAGCTCAAATTGAATTTTTTAAGGAAAAGCATGGTGAGTTTGTTTCACTGTATGGGACGACAAATGTAGCAGAGGATATTGCGGATACATTTACAGCGTTTATTTTACAAGATTCAAAAAAGGTGAAAGAAGGAACAGAATTAAAATATAAAAAAATTGCCTTCTTCTATCAATTCTCCGAGCTTGTAAAAATGAGAGCGGAAGTGTTAGCTGGGTTATATAATGTGTCGAAAACGATGGAACAACCAAGTGGACACTAATGCGAATTATGTGTTCGATATATTTTAGCCAAGGGAAAACGTGAAGAATTGTAGTTCTTTGCGTTTCTTCATGTTGATAAAATTGAAAATTCTGTCTTTTTTAAAAAAAGAAGAAGGAACTGAATCATTAAAATAGAATTAGTATAAAAACGTCACAAATTAGACACAATTATAATGCGCATAGTATAGGGGCTATAAGTTTACTCTCGAGGAGGTAATGAAACGTATGAAAACGATTCTTGCTGTTGCTGGTCTCATTTGGGTAATGTCTCACGGTTTTCCGATTTTTGAAGGGGAGCAAATTCGTAGTGCATTAAATAAAGAGTTTAATGATTATCATATTATTGATCGAAAAGATAATGTCGTTACGGTGCGTGTGAAAGATTGTTTCCATACAGTTACGGTTGCTAATGGGAATATTGCAGACGATTCGAAAATGTGTGATAAAAGGTAAGAGAAAGAAGCTGACTCTAGCATATCGCTCTAAGTCAGCTTTTTTTTCGTTTTCCAATAAGGAGTTTTTCAAATGCCTCGACAAATACATACATAAGAGTTGCGAGGACGCAAGTGAGCAATACACTGAGCAAGACGAGTGTGAAGTTAAAGACTTGGAATCCGTAGCTAATTAAATAGCCAAGTCCTTGTTTAGAAACGAGGAGTTCCCCGAAAATAACACCGACCCATGATAAGCCAACATTCACTTTTAACGTTGAAATAATTGCAGGGAAAGATGAAGGGAGAATAACGTGCTTATAGCATTGCCATTTATTTGCGCCAAATGTGTCCATGACCTTAATATAGTTGGAATCGACTTCTTGAAATGCGCTGTAAATAACGAGAATGGTAATGATGATAGAGATGATTACCCCCATTGCGATAGAGGATGAAATATTTGGACCGAAAATAACAATGATGATTGGACCGAGTGCAACTTTTGGCATTGCATTTAGGACGACGAGATAAGGATCAAGTACGCGGGCCAAAAGTGGCATCCACCAAAGGAGAGTAGCAATAATAGCTCCAAGTACAGTTCCGAGAATAAAACCTACTCCTGTTTCAAGTAATGTCGTCCATATGTGGACCAAAAGTGAACCGTCAATCCATTTCGTTAAAAAGAGATCCCAAATACTTGAAGGAGAACTAAAGAGTAAAGGATCAATCCATTCTTTTTTACTAGCTATTTCCCATAGTGCAAAGAAAAGAACAAGAAGTACAAGTTGTAAAGAGCGAGCTAACCATGCATGTTGTCTTTCTTTTTTTCGAAACTGTTCATGTAGTTGTTTTATATTATCCAAGTCGTTCCAGCTCCTTCCATATTTCTTGGAAGAGGGATGGGAAGTCATGGTGGTGGCGTGCTTCTAACGGCGATAAGGAACGGATACTTTCTGGGACGATGAATGTTTTTGCGATTTTTCCAGGGTTCGCCTGCAGTAAATAAATACGATCACTCATCGCAATTGCTTCTTCAATATCATGTGTCACAAGTAGGGATGTTTTCTTATAGTTACGTAGTAATGTGAAGACGAGATCTTCTAGTTTTAATTTTGTTTGATAATCAAGAGCGGAAAATGGTTCATCTAACAATAAAATTTTTGGGTCGGTCGCTAATGTTCGAACGAGTGCAGCACGTTGGCGCATACCACCGGATAGTTCACGAGGGTATTGCTGTTCTATATCATATAGGCCGACTTGTTTTAAAAGCTTTAATGTATGTTCTTTCGTATTTTCATCATAAACCTTCCGAATATGAAGTCCGAGCATAATATTTTCTTCAATTGTTTTCCACGGAAACAAGTAATCTTGCTGGAGCATATAGCCCATAGAGGGGGTCTTACTTGTAATCGGTTCACCATCTAAAAATACGATACCTTCAATTGGATCGAGTAGACCTGCGATGATGGAGAGGAGCGTTGTTTTTCCGCAACCACTTGGACCAAGGATTGAAATAAATTCGCCTTCGTCTACTTGCAAACTCATATCTTCAAGAATAAGTTTGGCATTTTCTTTTGCAAAAAAGCAGTGAGAAACGTTACGTATTTGTAAAAAGCTCATACACTTCGCCTCTATTTCTTAATAACGCTTTCGGCAATTTTTGTATTGACGAGCGCTTCATGTGGAACTTCTTTTTGTAATTCACCAGATTCTTTCATAATCGTTTGGAGTTGTTTCCATTCTGCATCATCTAATAATGGATTTGTCGCATAAGAATGTTGTTTTTTGTAGCGCTCAATTACTTTTACTGAAATGTCTTTTGAAGTGTCTTTAAATAGTGGTGAAACGGCATCGGCAATCTCTTCTGGACTATGTGTATCAACCCATTGCTGTGCTTTATATAGTGCGCGCGTGAATTTTTCTGCAGCAGCTTTATCTTTCTTTAAGAAACTTTCTTTTGCCATAAACGTTGTATAAGGGACAGTACCAGATTCAGCTCCGAAAGACGCGACGATATAACCTTTTCCTTCTTTTTCAAGTATACTTGCAGTCGGTTCAAAGAGCTGTACAAATTCTCCCGTACCAGATGCAAAGGCATTTGCAATATTAGCAAACTCGATATTTTGAATTAAGTTCGTATCTTTGCGAGGGTCAATGCCATTTTTCTTTAAAACGTATTCACCAACCATTTGCGGCATGCCGCCTTTACGCTGTCCTAAAAACGTAACGCCTTTTACGTCGTTCCAATTAAAAGAGTCTAATTTTTTACGGGAAACTAAAAATGTGCCATCTGTTTGTGTAAGCTGTGCAAAATTAATGACAGGATCTTTTGCTCCTTGTTGATGAACATAAATAGACGTTTCTGAACCAACGAGAGCAATATCAATTCCGCCAGATAAAAGGGTGGTCATCGTTTTATCTCCGCCAGCTGTTGTTTGTAAGTCAATATTTAAGCCTTCATCTTTAAAAAATCCTTTTTCAATTCCAACATATAATGGTGCGTAGAAAAGAGAGTGTGTAACTTCGCCAACGCGAATTTTTTGAGCTTGTTCTTTCGTACTTTCCTTTGTACTACTACAAGCAGCGAATGTGAAAACAGCTAGTAACATGATGCAAAAAACGGTTATTAATTTTTTCACTATATGACACCTCCTAGAAGTCAATCTACAAGCATAATATGTAGGTAAGTGCCCATATGTGAGTATATATAGCAGGAATTTTTTGGGTAGTAAAGAAGTACAAATATAAGGGGTGATAAAATGGATTACGAATACGATGATAGCGTACATTTACATCTTGATTATTTCGGAACTGAATGTGATATGGAATCGATTGCTTATAAGAGGAAGCATGAAGACGTGTGGGATGTGTATTTTAATTTTGGAGTATACGGTCTTCAGAAAGAGGAGATAGAGACAGGTCGGTTTATGGACGAATATGCTGGTTATTACGTTTTTTCTGTACATGCTCGTGATTTGAGCTGGGAATTTGGAAGTGCTCAGTTTGAGGAATGGGTTTTGAAGAACCGTATAGTAGAAAGAACGCTTCAAAAATAGGGAGGAATTTTGTATTTGAATTTCTCATCTTATTGCTTATTTGCGTAATTGGAATTTACATCATGCAAGTGCTTACTTACCGATTCGCAAAGAAAAATATTCATAAATATAAGGAAATGAAATGGATTTATATGTGGCTAGACATGACTATGAAAAAGGGTCCGAGATTAGATTTGTTTGATTTTGTACTTATAGTAATCGTAAGTATCATATGGAAAATATGGATGCTTCCTCTTGTATAGTAAACATGCTAATCATCGTATCCTAATAAATACCGAGAAGAACCTGTCACACGACAGGTTCTTCTCTATTTGGAGCATGTAGTGTTACATGGAAAATCCAATATATACGACAAATTACGACAAAGGGATTCATACATATTTGTTATTCTATTAAAGGTCATTATTTGTAATGTATATATAGGAGGATTTTTTAATGTTAAAAAAATTATTATTATTTTTACTTACGGGCTTATGTGTAGTTGTTTTAACAGCTTGTAAAGATGAAGAGGAAAAGCTGAAGGTAGCGGAAGAACAGAAAATAGATGAGAAGAAAGTTGAAGAAGATAAGAAGGTAGAAGAGGAAAGCAAACAAGAAGAGCAGCAAAAGGAAGAGGAAGAAAAACGTAAGCAGGAAGAGCAGCAAAGAGTAGAGGAAGAGAAACGTAAGCAAGAAGAGCAACAAAAAATAGAAGACGAAAAGCGTAAGCAAGAAGAGCAACAAAGAGTAGAGGAAGAAAAACGTAAGCAAGAAGAGCAGCAAAGAGTAGAGGAAGAGAAACGTAAGCAAGAAGAGCAGAAGGCTCAGCAACAGCAGTCGGCACAACAAGAGAGAACACAGAAACAAGAAAAAACAACAGAAGCAAGAGGTGGGAAACCGACAAGATCACAAATTTCGGTTGGTTCACATGTAGTTATTCAATTAGATAAAGATTATAGTAAAACAGTGAGCGGTGTTGTGAAAGATATTTTAACAAACACGGAAACACATACGTACGGAATTAAAGTCCGATTACAAGATGGACAAATTGGCCGTGTTCAAAGTGTTGGATAAATAAAAAAAGAGGTCGTCCATTTTTGGACGACCTCTTTTTTTATTATGCTTGACTAGTGCGGAAAAATGGAAGCTTCTGCACAGCGTAAACTAACCCGTATGCAAGAATTAAGCACATAAGAGGGTTAATGAAAAATCCGTAGCGATTAATCGCTAAGAATAAGTTTGAGAAGATGATGTAAATAACAGAACTTGCTACTAGCATCATAACGCGTTTATGTTTAAATGAATTTAGCATGCAGCAGAAACTGCTCAAGAATGTGCCTATGATGAAGACTTTATGACACATTTGCATAAATTTATGAATATGGTATTGGTCTACAGCAGGAGCTGTTTTGAATAATTCAATTGTTTTACCAACAGTGAACCACGAGAACCAATATGTGAAGTCCGTTTTAAATCCATTTTTGATTAAATCTTTTGCGTATGCATTTTTATCTTCTAAACCCTGGGCCTTCATTTGGTTAACTACATTTTCATAGCCGATTTTGTTAAATGGATCCGCACCGGCAATTAATGGGTCCGCACCTTGCGTTGAGAATAAGATAAATTGATTGAACGCTAAATAGTTACGAACAACCCAGGCACCGATAATAAAGAACGGGCCAATGAGCCATAATAATCCAATTCGAATTGAGTCTTTAAATCCATATGTGAACAAGACGACAAGAACAGGAATGAGCATCATTGGAGCTGGATTTGGACGGAACATAAGTAAAATGGAAACGACAATTCCGAACCATATATGGAATTTCACTTTATTATATTTCCATGCGAGAACAAATACATATATACTTAACGTTAATAAGAATATTGAAGGAACTTCGGTTAATAACGTACGGAAGTATGTATAGTTACTTGGATAAATAGCATATAAAATACTTGCGACAATTCCATAAATATTCTTTTCAAATAACTCTTTTCCTATTAAGAATACTAATAACACTGTGCCGAGGTTCAGTATCATATTAATGACGGTTGCCACGTAATAGTAAGGAAGTGATGTAACATCAGAAATAATCATAGCGCCAGCTAATAATAGTGGCTGACCTGGTGTGATGTATGCATTTTTTCCAGGAACTTCACTAGGCTCCAAATAAACATATCCAAAGACACCGTGTTTTAATAGCTGTTCAGCTGTTAACGAATAGTTGAACGCATCATATGCACCATATGTTACTTTGACTACTTCTCCATTTAATCCTGGCTGTTTTACTAGACAAAAAACATGCAACAGGAAAGAAAGTGCCAAAATTACATATACCGCTTTAGGCAAATTTTTAAACTTATTTAACAAAAATGAGCATCTCCCTTTTTATTATTTCCTTCGTATTTTCATGATAAAACCATATTAGTATTAAGGTTTTCCAAAACATAGTTATTATATCATAAAGTGGAATGAAGGAATTTAGTTTTTTAAGAATGAATAGTTGGTATTCCAAAAATTAACTGTTGATTAAGGGAGAATTAAGAAACTACAGTTATAGTAGAATCCAGTGTGAAGACGAAATGCATGAAGTATGTTATCTTAATAGCAACTGTTTTTACGGTGCGGGGTGAAATTAATAAACAGAAAAGAGGGAGTGAATTGAGGGATAATTATTCATTTCATCAGCCAAGAAGAAGTATATTAATTTCAGCGGTTTTAAGTGGTTTAGTAACCTTATATGTTGTACCCACACTTTTCTTGATTTTAAAATATTTTAGTTTAGATGCGATGAAAGATATGTTAAATCAAAAAATTGTTTTAAGTATAATGACAATTTTGATGTGGGTTGCACTACTATATGTTGCGTATTTAAATAAAGGTATAGTTAATAAATTTAAACCGATTATTCGGATTTATATTAGAATGTTTTTAGTAGCTCATGCGGTTACTTTTCTTTTTATTTTTATGCAAAATAATATGAATCTCGTAAATACACTGAATTGGATTTACAATTATAACGCACAGTTTATATTTAGTTTAATTGTAATTTATGCAATATATGTTTTGGTGTACAACGTACTTGGAAAAGTTTTTTTGAGTACTATTTTGACAAGCATTTTGCTAATCATTTTGGCTATTGTAAATCACTTCAAAATTGTTTTTAGGGGAGACCCACTATATCCTTCTGATTTTACACAGATTGGACATATGCAATCTGTTATACCGATGGTGATGGAATATTTTAGTTGGAGTTATATTTTTGTCGTTATCGTAAGTATTGTAGCTTGTATTATAGCGGGGATATATATTAGAAAATATATTCAAAGTGTAAAGATTCATCCAGGAGTAAGAGCCTTATTAGTAGTAGGATCCGTTTTTATATTATATGTGTATGGTAATTTTACGAATACGTTTATGAATAAATGGTTTCAAAAGTCAGGTATAGAGTTCGTTTTGTGGAATCAAAATGAAAATTATGCTTCAAATGGTTTTGTGCTAGGATTTATAAGTAATTTAGATACGACAGTCATTGAAAAGCCGAAAGATTATTCAAAAGAAAATATGCTTCAAATAGCAAACGATATAAAGAAACAATATAGTAGCAATATAGGGGCGCAGAAGCAAAAAGAGAAACCGAATATTATTTTTGTAATGAGTGAATCGTTTTGGGATCCAACGAAGTTAACGAACCTGTCCTTTAGTGAAGATCCTTTACCTAATTTGCATCATTATATAGAAAGTTTTCCTGGTGGACAAACTATTTCTCCTGCATTTGGAGGAAATACTGCAAACGTTGAATTTGAGGCATTAACGAGTTATTCAATGAGTTTGTTAAAACCAGGCTCTATACCATATCAGCAAGTCGTTACAAATAAGAAAGAAATTCCATCAATTCCTCGAGCATTGAAAAAAGAAGGGTATTATACAAGTGCAATTCATTCGTTCGGTCGCTCATTCTTTAAACGGGATGATGTATATAAAGTGTTAGGATTTGATAAGTTTAATGCACAAGATACGATGGAAAATGTAGAAGTTGATGGAGATTATATTAGCGATCTATCTATGAGTAAAGAGATAATAGCTGAATTAGAGAAGCAAAAGAAACCTACGTTTGTTCATGCAGTTACGATGCAAAATCATTTTCCATTTACAGAAGGAAGATTTGGTGAAAATCAAATAGAGATTAGTGGATTAGAAAATGAAGAGTCGAAGGCTGAATTAGAGACTTATACAGAAGGGTTAAGACGTTCAGATGAAGCTCTTCAATATTTAATAGAGGAGCTAGATAATTTAGATAGACCTACATTATTAGTATTCTTTGGGGACCATCTCCCATCACTAGGAACAAATAAATCTCTTTATAAAGAGACTGGTTATATAACAAATGAAAAAACGCCAAGTGAACGATTAGCGATGGCGCAAACGCCGTTATTAATGTATGCAAATTTTGATATGCCAAATGACAATTTAGGTTTAGTAAGTCCAATCTATTTTTCAAATCTTGTCTTTGATTATGCTGGATTAAATAAGGTACCGTTCTATCAATTTTTATCGAAGTTATATGGAGAAATTCCCGTACTTCGTGATGAATTGAAGATAGGAAAAGACGGAGAAGCAATAAAAAGTTTAACAGAAAAACAAAAAGAAATGTTAAAGCAATATGAGTTTATTCAATATGACTTACTCATCGGAAAGCAATATAGTAAGGATATATTATTTAAATAGGCGACAAAAAAGAACTTGTATACGATACAAGTTCTTTTTTCATAGTATTTAACGGGATAACCAGACAAGCTAGGTTTAGGGAGTATTACTTGTACATTTAGTATAAATTAAAATAGAGTCGTTTTAATAATTGATTTGTGAGAAGTATGTGAATTTTTCATCTAGTATATAATTGGACAATTTGTTTAATTTTAATAGAATCAGTTCCAGATTTGTGATTAATTTTTAGTTTGCAATTATTTGTTGTATGGATTTATAAACAAACAGGATTTCGAGTTGTTAGTATTTATGCGTTTAACGATAAGCGTGTTTATTTTTTATCTATTCTTTGTATGACTATTGTTCCAACTCTTCATTTTTTCCGCATTATCGTTTTATTTTTAATGGAAGAGAAGAATAAGTCATATGTGGAATTTGCTCGTGCAAAAGGTAGTTAAGAAAAAAGAATTTGCCGTAAGGGCAAATTCTTTTTTTACTGTAAAGGAACTATGAATTTAAAAATTTTATCAGTTCCTTATTTAATTCATCCGCTTGATCGATTGGAGAGCCGTGGCCACTATTTGTAAGAGGATATAGTTCAGAGTTTTTAATTCGCTCTTTTGTTAGCTCAGCACTTTTATAAGGGATGAGTTGGTCGTGAACACCGTGGAATATTTTTGTTGGGACGTTAATTTTACTTAAGTCTTTCGTTACGTCTTCGTTTGCAGCAGCTTGCAAAATTTTGATGAGAGCATAAGAAGCGGACTGCATACCGAGATAAGAAAACCATTCTAACGTGGCAGCGCCTAAGTTTCTATTAAAAAATGATAAAGATACATCACTTAGAAACTTAGGTAAATTTACATACATTTGAGCAATCAGAGCATCTGCTTGTTCTTTCGGTACGCCGTAAGGGGATTCTTGGTTTTTCACGAAAGAAGGAGAGACAGCATCCACTAATGCAAGTTTGGAAATACGACGCCCATTATATCGTGACATATACCGAATAGAGAGAGCGCCACCGACTGAGAAGCCGACTAACGTAGCATTTTCTATTTGAAGTGCATCTAATACAATTGCGATATCATCAGCTAAACGATCATAAGTGTAACCAGTCCATGGTTTATCAGACTGTCCGTTTCCTCGTATATCCATGGCGATGCAGCGGAAACCATGTTGTGGTAAGATATTAAATTGATATTGGTACATTTGATGATTTAAAGGCCAGCCATGAACGAAGAAGACAGGTTTACTTCCAGGGCCTGGGTTAATATCCTCAACAAAAATGTGTACATCTTTTTCCACTGTAACGAACATGATGTATCCTCCTCATGCATTTTAGTAGGCTCTCTCCCAAAATCGCTGTTTTGTCATTGCCTGAATAAATTCATTCGCAAGTAAGATAGGATTTTGTTCTGTTATAACGCCAGGTTTTCCTTCGATGTTTAAAGATTGAACAATAGTAGTTCCATTTTGGAAAGCGCCAATTGGCTTAAAGTGATTATACGATTCTACGACGAATGAACTTGCCTTGTTAAGAAAATGATCATTAATATTTCCGCCAATAAGAAGTAGCCCATCATAAAGAAGTGGTGATCCTGTTAAGAAAGTATCATTCACTTCCCACTGTCCATTTTGAGAGCCTTGAACAAAACCTAATCGTTCGGAAATAATAACGGGCTGAAGACCGGCTTGTTTGAATTGATTTATAATATATTGTGCGTTTTGACCGTCATATCCGTTTGCGACAATGACGCCTACTCGTAATGTATTTGGGCTGAATGTTGTATGTTCCATACTTAGTGCTGGTGAGGATTTTGTAACATTTGATTCTTGAACATTTGGCACTGTTGCCCCGACTGCTTCAGCTACTAAAGTAGCTAATTCTGTACTTATATGACCAATCATACCTACGACTTGTTGGCGAACTGATTTACTTTTTACTTTTCCTAATTCAAAGGAAAAGGCCTGCATAATATGGATTTTTTCGACGTGGCTCATACTATTCCAAAATAAACGGGCTTGTGAGAAATGGTCTTTAAAACTAGCGGCTGTTTCTCTTGTTTTATGTCCAGAAACAGTAGAAGGATATGTAACGAAACCGCCTTTCGTACCAGGTACAGTAAAGGGAGAGTTATTAGCTAAAGAGTTATTATGGTAAGCGACTTTTCCTTTATCAATTATATATTTAGACGCACCATCTCTTTGATTGTTATGAAAAGGACATACCGGACGATTAATCGGTAACTCTTGATAGTTTGTACCGACGCGTGCTAATTGTGTATCTGTATAAGAAAAGAGTCTACCTTGTAAGAGAGGATCATTTGTAAAATCGATACCGCGGACGATGCTTCCAGGGTGCAGTGCGACTTGTTCTGTTTCCGCAAATACGTTATCAACGTTTCGGTTTAACGTCATTTTTCCGATGATCTTAACAGGGAAGTCTTCTTCCGGCCAAATTTTTGTTGCATCTAATATATCGAAATCGTATTTAAATTCATCCTCTTCTTCTAAAATTTGAACGCCAAGTTCGTACTCAGGGTAGTTTCCGGCATTAATATTTTCCCATAAATCACGGCGATGATAATCTGGATCAGCGCCGCCTAGTTTTTGAGCTTCATCCCAAATTAACGAGTGAACGCCAAGCTTTGGCTTCCAGTGGAATTTTACGAATCGTGACTTCCCATGTTTATTAACTAAACGAAATGTATGAACGCCGAACCCTTGCATCATTCGAAAACTTCTCGGAATTGTGCGATCCGACATAATCCACATCATCATCGCAGCTGATTCTTGATTATTGGCGATAAAGTCCCAAAAAGTATCGTGTGCTGTTTGTCCTTGGGGAATCTCATTATGTGGCTCTGGTTTAAGAGCATGAATAAGATCCGGAAATTTAATACCATCTTGAATGAAGAAAATCGGAATGTTATTACCCACTAAATCGAAATTTCCTTCCTCTGTATAAAACTTAACAGCGAATCCTCGTACATCTCGGTTCGTTTCATTTGCACCTTTTGATCCAGCAACTTCAGAAAAACGAATAAAAATAGGTGTCTTTTTAGATGGGTCTTGTAAAAAATGAGCCATTGTTAAGTCTTCTAAAGAATCATATAGCTCAAAAACACCATGTGCTCCGTAACCGCGGGCATGAACGACTCTTTCAGGAATTCGTTCACGGTCAAAATGAGCGAGTTTTTCTCGCATCAGGAAATCTTCTAAAAGTGTAGGACCACGATCGCCGGCGGTTAAAGAGTTTTCATCATTTGAAATTTTGACACCCGTATTCGTTGTCATCTCTTTTCCTTCATTGTTTTTCGTAAAGGATTGTAACTGTTCTATCTTCTTATTTTCACGACCGTCCATATAAAGCACCTCCCATATTATACGTATTATTGTTCATGGTTTTTATGCTTACATATGGTATGGGGAAGTATGTTATCTATGGATTGATTTTCCTCATTTGTTCAATTTATCTTTGTTTGTCTATGAAAATCATTTATTATAATAAATGGTATTCTTTTGAAGGGGTGTTGAAGTGGAAGAGAGTTTTCTATCAGCTAAAGAAGAAAAGAAAAACGCTAAGATTTTCTTATGGGTAATACATGTTATTTTAATTGTATACGAGGTTGCATACGCGATTATATTAGAAGATACAATGCCTTTAGCAAATTGGCATAAAGGGATATGGAAGCTTGCATATATTATGGCTATATTAGGTATTAGTGTTTACTTATTTGAGAGAGAAAAAGCATATTTAGTTAAATATACATATTTATTTGCATACATGATCGCAGAGACTTTTAATATTGGATGGTATGCTTTTCATAATACAATAGCATTTGATGAAGGGAATGTAATTGAATATATTTTCATTTTCTTCGTACCGATCTTTTTGAGTAAAAGATATTTATTTGTCTTAGCGCCATTCCTTATAGGGAAATATATGATATACCTATTTGTATTTGGAGAACTTAACCTGTTTATGTCTCTTGTTATAAATATGGTGTTACTTTTCGTGTCATTTATTATTTTAAATCGATTTTTACAATATCTTTCAGCAGTAAAGGGACGTATTGCAGAGGCAAGTCAGTCACAAAAATTGGCGGTTATCGGAAAAATGGCAGCGACAGTCGGACATGAAATTAAAAACCCACTTGCTTCATTAAAAGGGTTTACGCAATTACAAAAAGAGAAACACGAAAAAGATGCAACATATGAACAAATGATTCTCGAAATCGAAAATATGAATAATATGATTAGTGAATTAATGGAGGTTGCTGCATGTAAACCTTCTGTTTATGAAAAACACATTGTAAGTGATGTTTTAGTACAAGCGGTAGAAAACATGCGCGGAAAAATGAACGAGTTAAATATAAATTGTACCTTTAATGAAGAGCAAAATAGAAGCGAAATTGAATGTGATAAACGCAAATTAAAAGGAGTATTTTTGTATATTATTAAAAATGCTTTAGAGGCAATGGAACATGGCGGAACATTAAAAATACAAGTTGAAAATAAAAAAAGAGATTATGTAATAGTAAGTATAGTAGATAGTGGTTTTGGGATAAAAAAGGATAATTTAGGACGAGTTAAGGATGCTTTTTATACAACGAAGCAAGATAGAATTGGATTAGGTCTTACGGTAGCAGAGCGAATTGTGACAGAGCACCTTGGAGAATTACACATTTCTAGTGAAGTAAAGAAAGGAACGAGAGTAGAAATACTGCTCCCGAAAAAATGTGAGCGCAATGTGACACAAGATTAAGAGGTGTTGTTAAAGGAGTTATCATATGGAAAAAGGAAATATATTTGAAAAAGAAGAGATAAAGGCATTAATAATATTTTTAAGCTTATTCTTCGTTATATTTTTTGCGTATGATTTTGCTGAAAAAGCTATTGTCCTTTTATCAGATAAAAATCAAAAACTAGCAGATGCTTTTGGAGAAGGATTAGGTTTATGGCTATATAGTTTTATGGTTGGATTATTCTTTATAGGACTTTATTTTATGAAATGGAAAAAGCCGTATATTGTGAAGTATATTATTTTAATTGGCTATAATATATTGGATTTTATTAATAACTTCATTATTTATTACGGAAGTGATGCGGAATTTGATGGCGGGAATATAGTAGAAGGATTCTTTATTTTATTTGCACCAATATTTGTGAATAAGAGGTACTTTTGGTTAGTTGCGGGAACTATTGTTGGAAAATATGCACTTATGGGATTCGTTGTTCAATCCTTTATTGTTCTTATCCCAATAGCATTATATAGCGTGTTTGTTATTATATGTTGGATTATATTTTTAAGATTCCAATCTTACGTTCGTACACTTGAAATGATGGATAAAGAAATACGAAATGTAGAGAAATTAGCAATGGTTGGAAAAATGGCGACAGTAATTGGCGATAAGATTAGAAGACCGTTAGAAAAATTGAAAAAACTTGTGAATAAGCAAGCGAAAAAATATCCAGAAGATAAAATTTATAGTGAAATTATGAGACAGGAAGTAGAGCGAATTCATACAATTGCTACAGAACTAAATGGGTTTGAGAAATCTAAATCGGTAGAATCCGAAACGTATAATATTAAAGAAATCATCTCTTATGTTATCAGGGTTATGGAAAAGCCAGCTTTAGAACAAGGAATAAAAATGCATGCTATTTATAGTAAAGATATACCATCAATTACATGTGAGGAAAAACGATTGAAACAAGTATTTTTTAATTTAATAAAAAATGCGATTGAAGCAATGTCAGTTGGCGGAACTATTACTGTAAAAGTTATAGTGGAAGATGTGATCATTGTTCAAATTATAGATGAGGGATGCGGCATTCCGAAAGATAAAATTCCGAAGCTAAATGAAGCTTTTTACACAACGAAAGAAACTGGAACAGGCTTAGGATTAGTAGTTACGGAAAAAATTATTAAAGATCACCACGGTAAATTGAACTTTGAAAGTGAAGTTGGAGTTGGAACGACTGTTGAGATTATGTTGCCGATTTAATTATAGTGGGATATTTTAAAAAGGGGAAATCACTTTCTTTAGAGTGATTTCCCTTTTCAGTGTGGAAGGAAGTACGGAATTTTAATAAACGGGATGTTTACAACATTGACAAACTGTACAAATTCATAATCCAAAATATGGGTGTTTTAAAGCGAGAGTATATAATAAATTTGTCTGTTATTTGTTTTAATTTATTTGCAATTTTTTTGGCCTCGGCATCGAGGTCCTTTTTGTAAATGAATGATTTGTAAGTGTGGATTATATATCAGTGATTAGAAAAATAGAATATACAGAACTTGCCGTAATCCCGGGGGTAATATAAAGAGATATCGCATCCCCCCTCGAAAACAGGTTTCCGGTTGTAATACTAGTCCAAGTTACAGTGGCAGGTCCAGGTGCTGGAGTAGGGTTATACACTTGAGGTTGTCTAGAGCCAATATCCGTAGGTTTAATTGAAAATGTCATAGTTCCCGTAATTTTATCTGTAGTAGTTAAAGTAATAGTAGATAGGATGTAACTAGAGGTAGGGGCAGAGAGGTTTGTTGGGACATTCCTGCAAATATCAATCGTATAAACAGCAGCGGGTAAGTTATTAATATTTATAGATGTAGCAAAACCAACTATATTTCCAGCTCCAGCAGTTACATACGGAATAACGTTAGAATCAATTCCTGGAGAACCTGCTATACGTTGAAACCCAGCATTCGTCCCTTGAAAAACAATACTTTTCGCTGTTGAACTACCAGCAGGTCCAGTAGTTCCGGTAGAACCAGTGGCACCAATAGTTCCGGTAGAACCAGTGACTCCAGTAGAACCAGTAGCTCCGGTAGCTCCGGTAGAACCAGTGACTCCGGTAGAACCAGTGGCACCAGTAGAACCGGTAGTTCCAGTAGAACCAGTAGGACCACCTTCTACCAATACGATATAATCTTGAGACACATTCGGAAATCCTTGAGGTGCATCTTTTTTTACAACATAGCCGCTCCTAACTATAAAAAGTGACAACTTGTCCCTTTTTATAGTTAGGAGCGGCTGCTAGACTAAAAGCGGTAGTACTTTGCAAACCGGCCCCGGTAGGCCCGGCATTGCCAGTAGGTCCAGTAGCACCAGTAGATCCAGTAGGTCCAGTAGCGCCGATAGAACCGCTGTTGCGTCTACCGTCACAACTAAAGCAATTGCGTTGGTACATATATTATCTCCTTTCTATATTTTTGAAAATCTAGTTTTAAAAGTAGAACTACTATATATATATTGTAGATTCTATATTTTGTGTGGTGGATCGTATTGTGTATATAGATTTTAAAAATAGGGGAGGTGTTATTAGTTTTATAACCACCAGGTCTCCTGCGGAATCAAAGTAACATCTACATCAAAATTCTCTTTAAACCAATCATACATCAATGTCTCTTTCACTAAATATTCAGAGGCAGAGTGTGACAAACCGATGAGTGACATATTTGTTTCTTTCGCATAATCCATAATGAGTGAGTATTTATGCCTACCATAATCATTGTCGATATGGCAATGGATTTCTCCTGTAATAAATGATTAAGTTATTGTTCTATTTCTTTTAAGGCTGGCATGTTTGATAATCCTCCTTAAGATAGTTCTTACTTTGTTATTTGTTTTTGTTTTTTATGGAAAAATAAGAAGCGGATAGGAAACAAATAAAACCTAGAATCCAGCCAATAGAAGGAGAATAGGGAAGTATATGTTGTAATACCATTCCGCTAGAAATAAAAAAGCTACCTAATAGACCTAAGAAAATGAGATATCGTTGTAGTTTGAACATCAGTGATACAACCTCCTTTATCACGTATTAACTGCCCGTAAAAGCCTGATTGGCGAGGGCTAATAATCAGAAGGGGATGGATACCTCCCTGATTAAAGTTTCACTTTATCACATATATTTTATAGTAGTCTTAATTTTCCGCATATAAAATTCAAGAAAAATGGTGGTACAATATATAAATGATACGAGAAGAGAGGATGTAGGTTAACACATGTACGTTACTGTAACAGAGGCAGCATATAAAAAGATTATGGATACGATTCCAAGTGAAACGAAATATATAAAGTTATTTTATGATAATGAAGGTTGCGGTTGTGTTATGAGCGGGATTATTGATTTAGTAGCCGTTTCAGAGAAAGATGAGCGCGATGTAGATATCGAATCAAGCGTACTAAACTTTATTGCAGATCGCACAAAGCTTGTATTTATGGATGATAAATTAACAGTTGATTGGCATGAAGTTGGAGGAACTTTCCAGCTGAAGAGCCCAAGCCAGTTTTATAATCCGAATATGAAGTTACATGTTCGAGTATAATGAAGAGAGAAGGAGTATATAATATGCTCCTTTTTCTTATGGATTTTTTCACATAATGAAATGTACATATAGTTGAATTTTCTGTATAATTCTCTTTGCGGAGGGGGTTGCGCATGAAAAGATGGGGAATTGAGTTATCAATTTTAAGTGTCGTTATTATTTGGGGGATTAACTATACGATTGCGAAATATGGACTTTTAGAATTTACAGCAATTGAGTTTACTGCAGTTCGAATGATGACAGCAGCACCACTACTGTTATTACTTACGTTCTTTATCGAAAAGTCACTTTATATGGAGCGAAAAGATATACCAAGATTAATCATCGTTAGCGTTGTAGGTATTGTACTGTATCAAACGTTATTTATGGAAACTGTAAAATACACATCCGCTACAAATGCTTCTTTACTCATATCTATTTCACCTATTTTTACAACTTTATTTGCGATTTTCTTGAAACAAGAAAAATTTTCTTCTCGAAAGTTAGTTGGTTCCATGATTGCCTTTATTGGTGCTACATTAGTTTTAGTAGCGGGGCATTCACTCGCTAGTTCTTTATACGGAAATGGGATTGGACTTATTACATCAATATGTTGGGGACTTTATCCCGTTTTAGCAGGGCCGCTTATTAAAAAATACTCAGCATTACGTGTTACTGCATGGTCGACATTAGTTGGAGCGATTCCGCTCTTATTGTTAAGTGGTCCACATGTATTTGTCATGCCATTTCACATTACACACGGAATGACACTATTTGCTTTACTATATTCTATTTTCTTTGTAACAGTATTCGGTTTAGTCATGTGGTATGTTGGTGTTCAAAAAATTGGTGCGTCACATACGATGGTATATATGTATATTACGCCGCTTGTAGCTGTTTTATTTGCAGCTGTATGGGCAAATGAATATGTATCGTTTCAACAAATAATTGGTGGAATCATCATTTTCTTCGGTCTATGGTTTGTGAAATCAGAGAAAGTAGAAGCTAATTCTATCGTGCAAGAACCTATATCAAAATAGGAAAACAGATCACCTATGATCTGCTTTCCTATTTTTTTATTTTTGGTAAAAATATGAGGAATAAAATGGCAGTAATAAGTGGGATTAAATTAAGAAAAGGAATGCGGAAGAGTGTAATAAGAATAATACCTGGAAGAAGAACACCGAGGACAGCATAGAAAATACTATGTTTTTTCGTGTACCAATACAAGGAAAGTCCAATAAGTGCAGGAACAATGAGATGAATGAGAGCCATTAAAAAATAAATCATTAGACGCCCCCTTTATTTATGTGCTTATTACATCATATCCGTATGTTCATAGATTGATATCAATTTTTTCATAATTGGACGAAAATGTTTTGAAAAACGTCACATTTATGAGGGATTCTATATTAGAAATCTTGTATAATATTATTTCCTAAAAGCATTTTAACAACATAAACATACCGTTTATGTTGTTTTTAATTTGAATGAAATAGATTTTAAGTAGTATGGACTCGAAAGAAATGAGTTATACAGCTTTTGTTGGATAAATATAAAAAACATTGAAGGGGAGTACAGCATGATTAGTTTGTCATTAAAATCGTTTAAAGTTCAATCATATTATCTACTAGGTATTCTGTTATTAGGCTGGATGTTAACACCGTTTTCAGCACATTTTCTAGGTGCAGGAATTGGACTTATTGTAAGCATGTATTGTGTTTGGATTTTAGGAAGGCGTATCGAAAAGCTTGGAGATAGTATAGTAAAGAAGACGAAAGCGCCGACGCTTGGTATGTTTAATCGCTTTGCAGCTGCAATTTTGGGTGCTATTATCATGTACGAAATTGAGCATCATATGGTAATGTGGGCATTTGCAGTAGGTATTCTGGGTGGTTATTTCTTAATCGTTATTAATTTAGGGTATTATAGTATGAAGGATGAGGAAGAATTAACGAAGGGCTGAAAAAGATAAAAAGATGAAAAGCCTCTTTTTAGATGGAATAGAGGATCCAGCGGTGGATAGAAGCGGTTAGGGCCTTTTTTAGCCACATGCGGTGCGAAACCAGAAGGAGCAAGTGAGCGAGAGATCTCTTTATATTTTCAAAGCCTTGATTTGTATGTGTGAAAATCCGAGTATATCAATTGAAAATTAGGTTTGGAACTTTTTTAGATGGAATAGAGGATTCGGCGGGGGATAGAAGCGGTCAGAGCCTTTTTTAGCCCCATGCGGTGTGAAACCAGAAGGATGTAGTGAGTGGGAAAATAGTTTATATGTTCGAAGCCGTGATTTATATATATGAAAATCTGGTTATTTAAATTGAAAATTGGCTTACTCTGGAATAAGGGATCCGGCGATGGATAGTACAACAGGAAGCGTAACTTTGTATAAAATATAGGTTTCCGCTTCCAATAAGTTAATATGAAATCACTTAGTAGTATGACTCTTAGGTTCTTTAAAAAAGTTGGATACAATACAACAAACTATTCCGGTAATTAGAATAATGTATTTTATCGTTTCACTTGTATGCTCGAATAAATTAACGTTAAGCATTACAAGTCCCCAAAACATTTGAATCGCTCCATAACTGAATAAAATTTTTCCTGTACGAGAAAAATTTTTCATGGGTCTCACCCTTTCCTTTATATGTAAAATATATCATAGGAAACTACAAATGAATGATTATAAAATGAATTTTCTGTAAGTTTATGGGTATTGGTATGCAATAGATGAAGAGATTAAAGTTTCACTTTATATAAGATATAGAAAGAAGCTTACGTTTTTAACGTAAGCTTCTTTTTTATGTAAGTGTGTGTAACCGTTAAGCCGCATTGGGTTTTGTCGGTGAGTACGCGGAACTTTACGGTTACACGACACTTATTCATATGAGTAAAAGGGTTATTCCAACAGAAAATTTGTAATTAAGCGATTGGACCGCCTAAGTTAATAATAGCTTCAGAAACGCTGTCGAATTTTTTGAAGTTTTCTTTAAATTCGTTTGCAAGCTCAATTGCTTTCGCCTTGTAAGCATCTTTATCAGCCCAAGTTTGTTCAGGCATTAATACTTCATCAGGTACACCTGGAACATGACGAGGTACTTCAAGGCCAAAGATGTCGTGTTTTGCAGTTTCAGCTTTAGCAAGTTCACCGCTTAGTGCTGCTTGAATCATTGCACGAGTGTAACCTAAGTTCATACGTTTACCAACGCCGTATTCGCCACCAGTCCAGCCAGTGTTTACTAAGAATACTTTCGCATCATGTTTCTCGATTTTTTCACCAAGCATTTCAGCATAACGAGATGCATCAAGCGGTAAGAACGGTGAACCGAAGCAAGTAGAGAATGTAGCTTGCGGAGATGTAACACCGCGCTCTGTTCCTGCTAGCTTACTAGTGTAACCGCTTAAGAAATGGTACATAGCTTGCTCTTTTGATAACTTACTGATTGGAGGCAATACGCCAGATGCATCAGCAGTTAAGAAAATAATTGTATTTGGATGTCCTGCAACACTTGGCAGTACGATATTGTCAATCGCATGCATAGGGTATGCAGCACGTGTATTTTCTGTTAAAGTAGTATCGTTATAGTCAGCGATGCGTGTTTGACCATCAATGACAACGTTTTCTAAAACTGAACCAAATTTGATTGCATCGAAGATTTGTGGTTCTTTCTCATGAGAAAGGTTTACACATTTTGCATAGCAACCGCCTTCAATATTGAATACACCGTTATCAGACCAACCGTGCTCATCGTCACCGATTAATTTACGGTTTGGATCAGCAGATAATGTTGTTTTGCCTGTTCCAGATAAACCGAAGAATAGTGCTACGTCGCCTTCTTCGCCTACGTTTGAAGAGCAGTGCATAGAAAGAATGTCTTGTTCAGGTAGTAAGAAGTTCATAATAGAGAAGATTGATTTTTTCATTTCTCCAGCATATTCTGTACCACCGATTAGTACGATACGTTTTTCGAATGAAACCATAATGAATGCTTCAGAATTTGTACCGTCAATTGCTGGATCTGCTTTGAAGTTTGGTGCAGAAACAATTGTGAACTCTGATTCGTGAGTTGCTAATTCTTCTTCATTTGGACGAATAAATAATTGATGTACGAACAAATTATGCCATGCATATTCGTTAACAACTTGAATTGGTAGGCGATAGTTGCGATCAGCGCCAGCAAATCCTTTGAAGATGAATAACTCTTCTTTTTCTTTTAAGTATTCTAAAACTTTTATATATAATTTATTAAAATGTTCTTCAGAGATCGGTTGGTTCACGGCTCCCCAAGCAATTTTGTCAGCAACCGATGCTTCCTTCACAATAAATTTATCCTTAGGAGAACGTCCTGTGTATTTTCCTGTTGAAGCAGAAACGGCACCAGTAGAAGTTAATTTCCCTTCGTTTCGCATTAATACTTTTTCCACTAATTGCGGAACACTTAATTGAATCTGTGCATTGCTTCCGTTCAATAATTCATGTAAACCAATTTGGACATTCACAGTACTCATATTTATATACCATCCTTTTCATTTAATGAAATATTTCTCGTAATCCCCATCAATAGTATAACACAATTATATAAATAATGTATACTATTTATTTATTTTTGTTTGTGTGAATGTATCATTTCCCTATTAATATTTCATTCTATGGGTATTGAGAAAAACTTTCAGGAAAATGTGAATATTAATTGACAAATGAATATCATTTCTTTAGTATAGGTTGGGACGGATACTCTCTTATCCCGAGCTGGCGGAGGGACAGGCCCGATGAAGCCCAGCAACCTCATTTGTAGTGGTAAATACAGGTGAATAGGTGCTAAAACCTGTGCGAGGCTAACGGTCTCGAACGATAAGAGCAAAGGGCAAAAAGCAGTATGCAAGTAGCAAATTAAACCTTTCCTCTATGTTAAGTAGGAAAGGTTTTTCTGTATGCTTGTGTGGGAGAATAAATGTATGTCGCAGTTTGTGGCAAATTAAGGATGAGTTCCGTACAATATATACAATTACTGTAGGGAGGTTTACCACATGACAAAAAAACGTCATCTGTTCACATCTGAGTCTGTAACTGAAGGACATCCAGATAAAATTTGTGACCAAATTTCTGATTCAATTTTAGATGCGATCTTAGCAAAGGACGCAAATGCACGTGTAGCTTGTGAAACAACTGTAACAACTGGTTTAGTATTGGTAGCGGGGGAAATTACGACTTCTACTTACGTAGATATTCCAAAAATCGTTCGTGAAACAATTCAAGGCATTGGTTACACACGCGCAAAATACGGATTCGATGCAGAAACTTGTGCAGTTTTAACATCTATCGATGAGCAATCTGCTGACATCGCTATGGGTGTTGACCAAGCACTAGAAGCACGCGAAGGTCAAATGACTGACGCTGAGATTGAGGCAATTGGTGCGGGAGACCAAGGTTTAATGTTTGGCTTCGCATGTAATGAAACACAAGAATTAATGCCACTTCCAATCTCGCTTGCTCACAAATTAGCTCGTCGTTTAACTGAAGTACGTAAAGATGACACATTAACATACTTACGTCCGGATGGAAAAACGCAAGTTACAGTTGAGTATGATGAAAATGGTAAACCTGTACGTGTGGATACAATTGTAATTTCTACACAACATCATCCAGATGTTACGTGGGAAGAAATCGATCGCGATTTAAAAGAGCACGTAATTAAAGCTGTAGTTCCAGCAGAATTAATGGATGGAGAAACGAAATTCTTCATTAACCCAACTGGCCGCTTCGTAATTGGTGGACCACAAGGTGATGCTGGTTTAACAGGACGTAAAATCATCGTTGATACTTACGGTGGATACGCTCGCCATGGCGGTGGTGCATTCTCTGGTAAAGATGCAACGAAAGTTGACCGTTCTGCAGCATATGCAGCTCGTTATGTTGCGAAAAACATCGTAGCAGCTGGTCTTGCTGACAAAGCAGAAGTACAACTTGCATACGCAATTGGCGTAGCACAACCAGTATCAATTTCAGTTGATACATTAGGCACTGGTAAAGTATCTGAAGACGTATTAGTAGAACTAGTTCGTAACAACTTCGATCTTCGCCCAGCTGGTATTATTAAAATGCTAGACTTACGTCGCCCAATTTACAAACAAACAGCAGCTTACGGCCACTTCGGACGTACTGATGTAGATCTTACATGGGAACGTACAGACAAAGCAGCTACTTTAAAAGAGCAAGCTGGTCTATAATATATGAAAAAAAGCTTTGCGCTGTGTGCGCAAAGCTTTTTTTATTTGGTTTTACTTACAATTTGAATGCATGAGCTACAATACACTTCGCCGTCTAGCTCAATATACTTTTTCATATTCGTCATACCACTTGCCGGAAATGGCATATGAATCCATGCTTTTTCATACGTTTGTATTTCCTTTTCACAGGATTTGCAAAGGATAGGTTTTTTACGGAACATAGGTGGTCACCCTTTCAGTTGGCGTGCTTTTCCTGCGCAAAAAGCACTGCAGAGTAAAAATAGTGTTGCGAATATAATGCTCACCAATGTAGCATACGGAATTACACCTTTTAAGGAAAAGCCAACAGTAATGGAAGCGACGAATAAGAGGATGAATGTTGTTGTTAGTTTTTTGTAAAGTTCCATAATAATTTAAGCTCCTTATTAAGAATTAATATGTTTGAAAACAAGATTTTCTATGATGAGAAAATACGTTACAATTAATTATAACATTCAAAATATTTTCAACTATATATTTTTACTCATTTTAGTTTATACCAGGAATATGGACGTGTTTTTAGTAATAATTAGGAATGTGAAGTCTAAAAAACGGTATGTTAATTTAAAGTGTGTAAAATCAATTTTTGAAGGGGGTATTTTGAAATGAATATATTTAATATTGTAACAAGAGTAATAGCACTTGTATTATTAGGGATTATAACTATAGTTTTTATTAATCTAAATAAAACACTAACTAATATGATGGAAGTTTTAGGGGCTTTACTTAATGCGTTAGGTGGTTCGTGAACCGAAGTTGAATTCTCGCTTAGGAGATATTGTTAGGTGAAAAATTAGAAATTATTAGAGAAGGTTAATAATAAAAATTTGAGAAAGACACTTAGAGATGGTTTGGGTATTGACTCGACCATCTTTTTACTGTTGATTAATAAAATGCTACTGATATTTGTTATCAAAACCATTTTTATGTAAGATAAAAAATGATTCTCTAAGTGTGTAGTTTAAATCAGTGCGCTAGGGAGAGGTATAAGTTTGTTTCTTTGGGTATGTAGAGAAGTCCTTAATTATCTTCTTAATAGCAGTTTCTTTTTAAACGGCAATAGCCTCCTAAATTGCCATATTTATTATGGAAATTTAGGAGGTGATTTTTCATGCATCACTACTTATATTCTTTTTTTTGTATATTTCCATTAATAAAAGTTTGTTAATATGTTTATCTGTCCGCTACATACATTGAAATTATATCAGTTGCATGAACAGTGCCACCTGATCTGAAGTAAGCATGACTTAATTTGACACCTAGATCACCGGATGTATTTGAAGTTCTGATACCCGGTCTCATTGTAGCGGATGTTGGCGTAGGGTTAAATAAGTTTTTATTTAATGTCCATCTACCATATTTTTCACTTAATAAAGAAGTACTTGTTATACTGAACCCACTTATATTAAAACTCCAACTAAAACTAGGAACAAAGCCAGATAAGCCGACTGATGCAGTAGGCCCTGATGTACTATCAGGACCATAATCTATTAATTTTTGGGCAGAAAACGGAACGGCTAATCTTGTCGTCCATTCTACAAAGGGAGGATTAGTTATAGTATTTTGGAGTTGGTTAGTGGAACTTACATCCCAAACAGATCCTGTAGTTCCGTTGATGTCTACATTAGAAGAGACTCTCGTAAATTGAACTTGTGATGTTAATTTTGCACCAGTTGAGAACGACCAGTTATAATCTCTAAATGCACTTCCAGAGCCAGCAGCATATGAAATATTAGAAGGTGTTTGCAATGTAGAATTTAGATTCGTACTTTTTTTATTTATTTCATTTAATGCTTCTTTTTGGATGCTTTGAATGTTTTCTGCTTTGGTATCAGATAGATAATAGCTTTTATAGTTTATATTGTTTATATAATAATCGGCAACTGCGAATAAATTCATTTCGGGATTCTCCGAACGCTCTAAAATATTAGTCTCAATTGGATTTCCATTATTATGATATAGTTGTATTTCAGCGGAATTTGTCGGCATTACAGACCGGACGTTTTTTACTGGAGTATCTTTTGATTCATTCCAGTTGGAAAGTTTTACTTGGGCAATCTCTGGCTGTTTTTCCTCAGCGCTACCAGCAGAGGCGAATGCAAATAAGGAACTTGATGCAAGTAGAAGAGAGAGAGAGAGGCTTTTTGGATAGTATTACTTTTCATTTTTATCACCCTTTTTATATTATTTAACAAGAAAGAGGGTTAAGGATATCTTTTTCTATTATCTTTCTTGTTAGGAACCATCTAATATTTCTATTTAAAGGTTTGGTATAAATAGGGAATATGATTAAGGAACTTAGATGAATAGTTATTTTTATCAATTAAAGTAATTATTTACCTTTATTGTAACAGATTACTTTTTGTTCTTGCGAGTAAAATTCAGAAAAAACAGTTTACTTATTTTTTGTGGGGAGTTTTTTTAACCTGATTAATAGTTTTTAGTCTTAAGGTAGAAGCACAAGTTTTTTACTTGCAACAGTATAAATATACGTATAATAAAGTAAAGAAAAATTTTTAGGAGGGGTAGATAAGACGTGAGCGTAACCGAACATAAAAAACAAGCTCCAAAAGAAGTGCGCTGCAAGATCGTGACGATTTCTGATACACGTACAGAAGAGACGGACAAGAGCGGACAACTATTACATGCATTATTAAAAGAAGCAGGGCATACAGTGACCTCTTATGAAATTGTAAAAGATGATAAAGAGAGTATTCAGCAAGCGGTGTTAGCTGGTTATCATCGGGAAGATGTTGATGTCGTGTTAACAAATGGCGGTACTGGTATTACGAAACGTGATGTGACGATTGAAGCAGTATCAGCGTTATTAGATAAAGAAATTGTTGGGTTTGGTGAGTTGTTCCGTATGATTAGCTATTTAGAAGATATCGGAAGCAGCGCAATGTTAAGTAGAGCGATCGGCGGTACAATTGGGCGCAAAGTTGTCTTTTCCATGCCAGGGTCTAGCGGAGCAGTTCGCCTTGCGATGAATAAATTAATTTTACCGGAATTAGGTCATATTACATTTGAGCTGCATCGCCAATGAGTAAGTATGCTGGAATTGTATTGGCAGGCGGTATGTCGAGTCGATTTGGTGAGCCGAAAGCGTTAGCGAGCTGGCAAGGGAGTACTTTTATAGAGCATATTTTGAAAGTGATGACAACTGCGTTACAAGAAGTTGTAGTCATTAGTCATTCTGATATAAAAGAGCGAGTAGAGCAACTTGTACAAGTTCCTGTTATAGAAGATATTCCGCATTATAAAGGAAATGGACCACTTGCTGGAATTGTATCAGGAATGGAATATATAGAAGCAGATTGGTACGCTATTATGCCTTGCGATGCGCCAAATGTTTCGCATGAATGGTTTACCATTTTACTAGAGCAAACGAGTAATGAATATGATGCGGTTGTTCCTATTATTAATGGAAGAAAACAACCGTTACTTGCAGCGTACCATAACCGTGTGAAAGACAAGATTTATGCTTTGCTTCAGGAAGAAAAAAGAAGTATGGGCCAACTTTTATCACAATGTAATGTGAAATATATTGTTGGTGAGGATGTACAGGCGAATGCAGATTGGTTTATAAATGTGAATACGAAAGCAGAATACGTACAGGCTCAAAAAGACCTTTCAAATGAATGAAAGGTTTTTTGATATACAGAAATTGGGGAACAATTGCTGTATATAGGTATGTGAGTAAGTAGATTTTAAGGGGAATCTCTTAAAATCTCTATACAGTAAAAATACTATATAACCATATATTAATTTTTATGGGTTTTTATTACAAGTCTGTTTAGTTATGTATCTTTTTGTTATAATGAATATAGGAATAAAATGATATTTCACCTTATGTATCATTTATTAAACTAAAATTTATAACTGTGTAATAAACTCCCTTCGTTTTTTGGAAGGGAGTTTTTCTGTTTAAGCGAGTAATTCTGATGCAGTGTGCTGAAGGACTTCTTCATATTGGTCAAGTAAGCCACGAAAGATCTCATCCCAGCTTTTTGATTTAGCATAAGACGAAGCTGCTATGCCCATTTGCATAAGCAGCTCTTCATTTTGCAATAAAGAATGGATGGAGGATAGAAAGGAATCTGTATCTTTTGGCGGACAAAGAATTCCCGTTTTTCCATCTGTAATAATATTTTTAACCCCGCCACTATTTGCACCAATGACAGGTGTACCGCATGCAAATGATTCAAGTACGACATTTCCGAACGTTTCAGTAGCTGATGGAAATACCATCATATGAGAACAAGCATATGCTTCAGCTAAATCCGTGCCTTGTAAATATCCAGTAAAAGTGACATTTGTTTTCGGAACAGCTTCACGCAAATTTGTTGCTAGAGGCCCGTCTCCAGCGATGAGCCAATGAATATCGTCACGTTCTTTGTTTGTCGTTTGAATAAGTGTTTGAAGAGTATCGATATCTTTTTCAGGAGCAAGGCGCCCGACGTAGGAAAGAATATATTTCGCTGTAATATTATATTTTTTTCGGAATAGGTCTTTATTGTAAGTTGGATGAAAGAGAGTACAATCTACACCACGTCCCCAAATATAGAGCTGTTGAAATCCTTTTTTCTTTAATTGATGTAATGTTTCAGGAGAAGGAACAAAGTTTTTTTGCATATGACTATGAAACCAGCTTAAATAGTTCCATAGCATATTGGAGAGAAATTCGATTTTGTAATAGCGTAAATAGGCGTCAAAATCAGTATGATAAGAACCGACAACTGGGATATTTAACTTTTTGGCATAATATAACCCACAAAGTCCCATATTGAAAGGCGTAGCGATGTGAATGATATCAGGTTTAAAGGCAAGAAGTTCCCGCTTAATGCGCGGAGTAGGAAAGGCAAAGCGACATTCTGGATATAATATTGTTAACGGGATACTTCTCATTTTGTTCACATTCGCTACGAAATTATCTTCTGCCGTATGCTGGGGGGCGAAAACAGAATAGGCGATATTTTCTTTTTGAAAATATTTAGTTAAACGTTCCAAAGTTTTCGCCACACCGTTGACTTGTGGTGTAAATGTATCGGTAAATATGGCGACTCTCATCATATCGCTCCTTTACATGAGTGGAATGAGTTGATAAAAAGAGATGATGCCAGAGCAAGTGCCAAGGCACATGCCTACAAATACATCTGACGGATAATGAAGCCCTAAATAAATACGGGAAATACCGACGCATAATGCTAACGGTAATAGAAAAGCAAGCAAGTTTGGATTATAGCAAATAAATGGAATGAGGACAGAGAAAACAGCCGTTGTATGTCCGGATGGAAAAGAATGATCTTTTAAAGGCTGTACTGGATATTTCGCATCTTGAATTGTTAAATAAGGACGTTTTCGTGGATACCATCTTTTTAATATTTGCACAGGAATATGGCTAATTGTTAAAGAAATAGCAGTTGCAATTGCAGCTTGATGCAAATTCCCTGTTGCGAAAATTAAAAAGAATAGGGTAAGTGCAATGGAAAAACTTGCACCACCGATATGGGTAATATTGCTGAAAAAGATGTTTAATGTTTTTTGATCAAAGTAGCGATTAATTCCTTTGAAGATGTAACATTCTATTTTATATAGTCCACTGACCTTCATGAGATTTTTCCTCCCTCATTTACATATATATGGAGTTATTAACTTCTATTTTAATAAGATTTTATTGAGGGGATAATAAGGTTTTGTAAAGAAAAAGTTAGATTTTTTCATAAAAAAAGCTGCCAGTCTTATGGCAGCGATAAAATCACTTTTGTAACGATTTATAATATTGTCCTTTTTCAACGTATTGTGTGCGGATACGTTCCATATCTTTACGGTCTTCTTCTGTTAATTCGCGAATGACCTTCGCAGGGCGACCGAAAGCTAACGTATTAGGAGGGATTTTCTTTCCTTGTGAAACGAGACTACCAGCACCGATGAAAGCTCCTTCACCAATTTCAGCGCCATCTAATATGATAGATCCCATTCCGATTAAAGCATCTTTTTCAATTTTGCAGCTATGTAAAATAACTTGATGCCCAACGGTAACGTCATCTTCTAAAATAAGAGGATACTGGGGGCTTTGGTGAAGTGTACATTGATCTTGTACATTTACTCTATTTCCAATTATCGTTGGTGATACATCACCGCGGATGACTGTATTAAACCAAATGCTAGATTCATCGCCAATTGTCACATCGCCTGTAATGGTAACATAGTCAGCGATAAAAGCACTACTCGCAATTTTTGGATTTTTTTCTTTGTAAGGATATATCATGTAAAGCCTTCCTTTCCTAGAGACTAGTTTTAGTGTATCAAATTATGAGAAAGAGTGAAATGGAGGAGGTCCGTATGTGGAATTATGAAGCAGAGGAAGCGAAAGCTGTAGTCGTTATCGTGCACGGCGCAATGGAATATCACGGACGTTACGAAGCTATAGCAGAAATGTGGAATCATATCGGCTACCACGTTGTGATGGGAGACCTTCCATCACATGGAACGACTTCGAGAAATAGAGGACATATTGATTCATTTGATGAATACATAGAGGAAGTTAAATTATGGGTGAAAGAGGCAAGGAAGTATCGATTACCTATTTTTATATTTGGTCATAGTATGGGTGGTCTTATTGTCATTCGTATGATGCAAGAAACGAAGAGAGAAGATGTAGATGGTATTATTTTAAGTTCACCATGTTTAGGTGTATTAACTGGACCTTCTGCTCCGCTTCGAGCTGCCTCAAAAATATTAAATGTTGTTGCTCCAAAATTGCAATTTGCAACGAATCTTACAGTGGAAATGTCAACTCGTAATCATGAAGTGAGAGATGCGATGGAGAATGATTCATTGTTCTTGCGCAAAGTATCAGTACGTTGGTATAGTGAATTGATTAAGTCTATCGAAATTGCGCATAAAAAAATAGGCGATTTTCCAGACGTTCCACTCTTGCTAATGCAGGCTTGTGAGGATAAACTTGTAGATAAAACACGTGTCCGTACTTGGTTTGATAATGTTAAAATAAGTGATAAGGCTTTTAAAGAATGGCCGAATTGTTATCATGAGTTATTAAATGAGTATGAGCGTGATGAAATTTTGAATTATATTCAGTCATTTACTGAAATACGCATCAATAACATAATAGAAACAAATAAGTAAATTATTTGTACATTGAATAGAGGAGATGAAGGAAGAAGTGAACGTACCGAGTAATCCCATAACGCTCATGGCGAAAGTATACCGTGATGTGTTTCCGGTAGTACACCATGAGCTAGCGATGTGGAAAGAGCGTGCCTACCATATTCCGAATGACGAGCTTCATAGTCAGGCAATCGCAAGTATTGAGAATAAAACGTTTCATTGCGAGGGCGGTGGCATTTTAGCGCTACTAGCAAATGAACATCGTGAGGAATGTATTCGTTTTATCGTAGCTTATCAAACGATTAGCGACTATTTAGATAATTTATGTGATCGTAGTACATCACTTGACCCGAAAGACTTTGCGGCTCTTCATGAGTCGATGGTAATGGCATTAAGCCCTGAAGTTGAAGGGGGCGGTAACTATTATCGTTATCGTGATGATCAAGATGATGGTGGTTATTTAGATGAGCTTGTTGAAACATGTCAGGATGTTTTAAAGAAAACGAAGCATTATGATAAAATTGCTCCAATTCTTCATGAACTTGCTTGTTATTATTGTGATTTGCAAATTCATAAACACGTGAAGTTAGAAGAAAGAGAACCACGCTTAAAAACATGGTTTGAAGCGCATAAAGAAAATTTACCACCGATGAGTTGGTTTGAGTTTTCAGCATGTGCAGGTTCTACGCTTGGAATTTTCTGTCTTGTAGCATATGCATTTCATGATGAGTTACATGAAGAAGATATTGTGAAAATTAGACAAGGGTATTTTCCATACGTACAAGGACTTCACATTTTACTTGATTATTTCATCGATCAAGAAGAAGACCGTATCGGCGGAGATTTGAATTTCTGTAGTTATTATGAAAACGAGCAAGCTATATTAGATCGTATGAAACATTTTGTAGAAGAAGCAGAGAAGAGCATTGGTGATTTGCCTCATGCGAAGTTTCATCGTCTCATAAGCCGAGGATTACTTGGTATTTATTTATCAGATCAAAAAGTATCAGCGCAAAAGAATATGCACAAAATGGCACGGCGCATTGTAAAATACGGAGGGCTCACTTCACGATTCTTCTACTGGAACGGGAAGATGTACCGAAAGAAAATGGCGCAGTGATGAAGAAAACCACTCTTGTAGAGTGGTTTTCTTATTATGATTGTATTTTTGAAAATACATATATGAGAAGTTCAATTGCGAAAATAACTAAAACAGATAGTCCGAATAAAGGCATGACAGCGCCTAGTATAACCATCATGATAAAGAAAACGATTATGCTTTTCTTATCTCTTTGCTTTGGCGGTGCTGCTAATTTTCCTTTTGGCTTTCTTGCTAACCACATTTTTATTCCGTAATAAATGAGAAGTAATAAAGATAATGTCGTTAGTAAGCATAATATTTTATTTGGCCATCCGAATAAATGTCCTTCGTGAAGCGGGATACCGTAAGTAAACCATTGTGCAAATAATCCATAATCACGATAGTCCGTTTTGGAAATAAGTTCTCCGCTATATTGATCAAAATAAGCTGTTATTTCTTCATTTGGTGCGACATGCATACCCGTAATACCGGAACCGCTTGATTTCGAAACGGTGAATACACCTTTCGGATCAGCCGGTAGTGAGATAACATATGGCTTCTTTATTTCAATTCCTTTTTGTAATTCATCGACAGAAATTGCTTTTGGCTCATTTGAATTCGATTCAGGAGGAGCTTCTTTTCTAGTTGCCCACGGTAATTCTTTTACCTTCGATTCAGGCGGTGCCATATACAATGTCGGATATCCAATCGATTCATTCGACGATGCGATTTTATAAATTTGGTTCCCCATAAATCCTGACCATGGTAATCCAGATGCGACTAACAAAACGAGTGGAATTGTAAATATAATACCGATAATAGAATGACGTCGTTTTGCTTTTTCTCGCTTAGTGGATGCGGGTGTGTTTTTGAATTGGCGTATACTCATATACAATCCAGTCACAATTAAAAAGATTGTCCAGCATGCCGCAAGCTCTACAGTATAGTTGACGACAGTACCACCAACTAAAAGAGAACTATGTAATTCCCGCATTATATTGGCAAAAGTTTCACTTGCATTTTGATCTCCAACAATTTGATTATTGCTATCTAAATACACATATTTTTGCTTTCCTGTATATTCATTTGCAATAGTAAGTCTCGTATTATAATCCCCATTAAACTCACTAATTTTCGCCACACTATAATGTGGATATTTTTTCTCTGTTAAGAAAAGCGAATCAGCCATCGAAATAGACTCTGTTTGGGCGCTCTTCCCAAAATATAAATCTTTATAGATGAAATCTTCAACTTCCTCCCGAAATAAATACCCAATTCCGCTCAGTGACAATGTAATAAGAAGCGGCGTAATAAAAAGCCCGGCGTAAAAATGCCACCTCCAAAAAATATAATGAAGCGAACGATTTACCTTCATACTTCAGTTCCCCTAACCTTCCCTATATGAATAAACTACTTATTTAATATAGCGAGATTAAGTGTGATTACTTTGAAATAATTGTGAAAAAAGTTAAAAGTTTTGGTTGTTTTTATCAAACATAAAACACATTTTAAAAAGGATGTGTTCTATGTTTATGAAGACTTTTTTATATTTGATGCATAGATCCTAACAACTGCTTTCGCAAGACATTGAGCGGAATCAACAAAGTCCTCACTCACCACCACATTCAAATCGGTACATGCGATAATAGCGGTATCTACTTCGTCTTTTAACTGTAAAACGAGCAGACTCCATAATTTACGAGCTTCCTCAATTTCTCCGCCTTTAATACAAGTAATAATTTGATTAATCATTTCTTGCCATTGTTCATTATGAATGTACTCTATATCACGTTTTGTAATTCCATCTTGGTAAATACTTGCTTGAACAGTCGCTTCTGTTGCAAGAAGAGCGACTCTTTTTGTATTTTCAGGAATTGCTTTTAACGTCTCATCGACTATATTCAAAATAGGAATGGTAATAGAACGCTGTAATTCCTCGAAATAAAGATGCGCTGTATTACATGGCATTGCGATGAAATCTACACCAGTACTTTCAAGTTTTTGCGCTCCTTCAATAATCGCTTTTTTCATCGCCGCATGATCAATAGGGCGATCCATATAAAACGGTGTTGGGCACGAATAAATCATCATATGAGGAAAGTCCATATCATGCTTTGCTCCATAAATTGTTTGGCACTCTGCTACAACTGTATCGACGAATGGTCCGGTTGATTTTGGACCCATTCCTGCTAGTATTCCAATCATTGTTTAGTCCCCTTTAATATGTAATCAAAAACGTTTTCTGCGAACGAGAAAAAGAAATAAAGTAAGTAATAAAAATGAATATACGATAGCCCAAGCTGTAAGCCATAGAGTGTGAGTAAGTATATTATATTTGTATTGTCCAAGCATTATAAAGCTTTCGACAGGTGGTAAAAACCATAGTAACTCTTTTTTTAACCGGATTGAGGCAATCGTCATAAGTAATATAAATGTAAGACTAAGCCAAGCGGTGCTTGCTTTTTGAATAATATTCCTAGTAAATAATGTTGCGATTGAAATTCCTAGTATAGATAAAGACATGTGAGCGAGAAATCCGACTAGAAATAAAGAAGCTGTCATTTTTTCATTAAACATTTGCAAAATAATTGGATAGATTACGGATATAAAAGATAAAACAGTACAAATAAGAAGAGCCGTAATATATTTACCAACGTATAATGCCGAAATATTATTTGTATGTGAAATAGTGATTTGTTCTTGTACAGGATCTTCAGTATGAAAAATTGTGACTGTAATCCAGGCGGATAATAAATAAAGTGCGAGTGCTGTTTCTAAGTATGTTGGTACAATGGGAGTTGGTTTATATGTATATACAAAAAGTAAGCTTATGCAGTACATCGCAATAGGAGGAATGTACTTATACGATTTCGTGTAGTCGAGAAAATGGTAACGAATAAGCGCAAACATAATAAACCTTCTTTCGATTTAAAAATTAGGCTGTAGCAGTGTGATAGATGCTTTTTTATGTAATAAAAACTGAAGTATTTCGTTTGCATATTCCTTTTCGATTTGTAATTGAATGAGGTTTTGATTTGAATTGTGTGTAACTTGTATAAATCCTGATTGCTTTTGTAGTTCTATAGCTGAAAATGTTTCGTGAACAATTGCCTCAATATAGACCTGTTCTGTTGATTTTTGCACAGAGGTATCTTCCGCAATTGTATGATTTGCTAATGTCACAATTCTATCGGCGAAGTTTTCTAGTAGTTGTTTTTCGTGACATGTGAAGAGTATAGATATGCCTTGTTGTTTTAATGAGAGTAAAATATGCTCTAATTCTTGCTGAGAGTTAGGGTCGAGTCCAGAAAGAGGTTCATCTAGAATTAATAAATGGACGTCCGTAAGTAATGCTTGCATAATGCCTGTTTTTTGTTTCATACCTTTTGAAAAGTTTCGTACAACGTAATGCTTTGCATGATGTAGATGAAAAGATTCAAGGAGCATCGGAATTTTATTTCTTAAATATTTTGTTGATAAACCGTGAATGTGGCCGAGATGATATAAATAATCCTCTAATGTAAAACGAATTCCTTCAGGAAAATGTTCAGGGACATAACTGATTTGTATATGTTCTTTTCTTTGAAGTGTCCCTGCCGTAGGTGGAATAAAGCCTGCAATTATTTTGAGTAAAGTACTTTTTCCAGTCCCGTTCCCACCAATAATAGCGAGTGCTTCTCCTTCTGGAATGGATAAATCGATGTTGTCTAGTATAAGTGATTTGCCATACTTCTTTTGAATTCCCCTTAGTTCTACTAGCAAAGTTCTATCCTTCTTTCTTCAAATATTGTATACATCCATTATATAGGAGAATAAGAAAAAGACGTGCAATGAATGCACGTCTTTTTTTGTTATGTTTTGTCGAATGATCGATATATCTGAAAAATCGTTGATATAATTATCCTGCTATTTGCCGGACAGTAAACCTCACTGATTAAAGTTTCACTTTATCGCTTCTCAATCGCCACAATAAATGGCGGGTTATTTTGCTGGTTAATGAAGCCGTATCGCAAAACGTGAGCTTCTTTTTGATCTAGTTCTTCTGCAAATTTAAGTACAGCGTCGCGTTCTACTTGTCCTTCTGGATGTCCGTGGTAAATGACAAGGACGATGATTCCTTCAGGTGCCATTACTCCTAGTAATTGTTCAATTGCCGAGAGTGTTGAGTTCGGTTTTGTAACGATATGCTTGTCACCACCAGGAAGGTAACCTAAGTTGAAGATAGCGCCTGTTACTTTTCCTTTTGCATCTTCTGGTAGTACGGATAGAAGCGTATCGTGACTATCGTGAACTAAAACAGTACGTTCAAAAAGCTCTTTTTCTTTTAGGCGGATAGTAGAGCTTTCAATTGCTTCTTTTTGAATATCAAATCCAAATACTTTGCCGTTATCTCCAACGATTTCAGCTAGGAAGCAAGTGTCATGTCCATTTCCTAAAGTTGCATCTACAGCGTAATCGCCTTCTTTAACAGCCGTTTGCAGCAGCGAGCGAGCAAACGGTAATACACGTTCTAATTTCATTTTTGTTTCTCCTCATTTGCATATTTTCCTTGCCAGCTTCCGCGGCGTACAAATTCTGCATCGATGGAATTTAATACTTCCCATTTATTTAAGCTCCACATTGGGCCAATCATTAAATCAGGCGGACCGTCACCTGTGATGCGGTGCACAATTACATCTTCTGGAATAATTTCAAGTTGGTCAACAACGAGACTTACGTAATCTTCAAGAGAAAGGAACTCGAGTTGTCCTTTTTCATATTGCTTCACCATTGGCGTTCCTTTTAATAAATGAAGTAAATGAATTTTAATTCCTTGTACGTCAAGCTTCGCTACTTCACGAGTTGTTTCCATCATCATGTCGTAATCTTCAAGTGGAAGACCGTTAATAATATGAGAGCAAACTCTAATGCCATGTTTGCGTAATTTATTTACGCCTTCCACATAAGATGGATAATCGTGAGCACGGTTAATAAGATTTGCAGTACGTTCATGAACAGTTTGTAGTCCGAGTTCAACCCAAAGGTACGTACGTTTATTTAAGTCCGCTAAATATTCAACGACATCGTCTGGTAAACAATCTGGACGAGTTGCGATAGAAAGACCGACAACGTCTTTTTCTGCTAGAAGCGGTTCGAATTTTTCTTTTAACACTTCAAGTGGTGCATGTGTATTTGTGTAAGCCTGAAAATAAGCGATACATTTTCCGTCTTTCCACTTTGAGTGCATTTTTTCTTTCATTTCATGATATTGCGTTATAACATCATCGCGGCGATCGCCAGCGAAGTCACCAGATCCAGCAGCACTACAAAACGTGCAACCACCGTAAGCAACTGTACCGTCACGGTTCGGGCAATCGAAGCCAGCATCTAATGAAACTTTAAAGATTTTTTCACCAAATTCATTTCGTAAGTGGTAATTCCATGTATGATAACGTTTATTGTCGTTTGTATATGGAAAAGGGTTTTGAACCTTCATTACTTTCCCTCCTAAGACGAGTCAAAATGAAACAAAATCCATTATAACATACTCATAAGGTTCATATGGAAGGGACACACTAAAGGGGAATTGAAGCAAGGAGGGACAATTATGGCAGAGCGTCAATCACTTGAAGAGTATATTACACAGGCAGAACAAGCGGTGGAATATGCGAAAGAACAATTAGACCAAGGCATGAGACAAGAGCATTACAATACGATGGAGTATTCGGATGCTCAGTTACAATTAGAACAAGCATATAACGACTTACAAACTATGCAGCAACATGCGAATGATGAGCAACGTGAGCAATTAAATAGAGCACGTATGGCAATTCGCCAATTGCAACATCAAATGATTATTACACCGCACTAATAAGGAGTGAATGTAATGGCGAAACGTTCAGATCAAAATAATCCAGAGCAAAAAACGCAAAATGGACATAACGCTGAATTTTCAAATGAACTTGATCCAGTTGTTCAAGTGAAACAGCGTAACAGTAAAAAAGGACAACCTCAAAGATCGAAGCAATCAGAGTAAACCAGGTCGAAATACGACCTGGTTTTATTTTATTACAAAAGTGTAAGGTAATTGTAATGTTAACAAATAGCAGTTCACCTCCAAAAGGAGCAAAATAGGTAATGGAAAAACAAACGTAGGAGGATATATATGACGAAACCAGTTGTAGACGTGAAAAACGTTCAAAAAGTGTACGGTAAAAAAGGTGAGAACCAATCACACGCATTAAAAGGCGTATCATTCTCAATTCAAGAGGGTGAATTTGTTGGGATTATGGGACCTTCTGGTTCTGGTAAAACGACATTATTAAATGTAATTTCAACACTAGATAAAGCAACAGGCGGCGTTGTGGAAATAGCAGGTACGGACATTACGAAAATGAAACAAGGTGAGCTTTCTGATTTCCGTTCACAAAAATTGGGGTTCATCTTCCAAGATTTTAACTTATTAGAGAACTTATCTATTTATGAAAACATTGCACTTCCACTTTCACTTCAAGGTGTTTCATCACGTAATATTGGACCGAAAGTAGAGAAAGTAGCGGATATGTTAGGGATTACAGAAATTCTTCAAAAGTATCCAACTGAAGTATCCGGTGGACAGAAACAGCGTTCAGCAGCAGCACGCGCACTAGTGCATGAGCCGGCAATTATTTTAGGAGACGAGCCAACAGGAGCTCTTGATTCGAAAAATGCAGCAAGTTTACTTGATGCGATGACAAACTTAAATGAAGAACAAGGCGTATCTATTATGATGGTTACGCATGATCCATATAGTGCAAGTTACTGTCAGCGTATTTTATTCATTCAAGATGGTGAGCTATATAAAGAAATTCATCGCGGTGGTACGCGTGAAGAGTTCTACAAAGAAATTTTAGATGTACTTGCAGATTTAGGTACACAAAAAGCGTAAGAAAGGAGGTTCCAGTATGTTATTTAAACTTTCCATGTCAGGGCTAAAGAGTAAGCTGAAAGATTATATTGTCTTACTTGTTGGTCTTGTCATGTCGATTTCAATTTTTTATATGTTCCAAACGTTAGCGCTGAATAAAGCGTTTATCGAATCCAATTCTGTTATTAAGTCTATTGGTTTCGTATTCCAAGCAGGTTCATTTTTATTAGCAATTATAACGTTCTTCTACATTTTATATGCAAACTCTTTCTTATTATCTCTTCGTCAAAAAGAGTTTGGTATGTACATGATGTTAGGTGCAAAAAAGCATAAAGTTACATTACTTATGTTTATTGAAACGATTGTATTAGGTGCTGCGTCTCTTGCGATTGGACTTACAGTTGGTGTAGGACTTGCAGAAGGTATCGGACAGTTATTAATGAAACAATTAGAATTTGCTGGTGAAGGCTATAAGGCATTTTATCTACCATCTATGACCGTTACTTGCATTTTCTTCTTTGCATTATTTGTATTATCAGCAATTATGAACAGTATTAAGTTATCACGTATTTCAGTACTGCAACTTGTACATGCAGATGCACAAACAGAACGTGTTGCGGTAAAAGGAAAAATGACAGGTGTCGTTGCAATCCTTGCTGTTATTTTATTAGGAATTGGCTATGCATCAATGATTTACATGGAAAAACTAAGAGAAATGGGAATCCTTATTGCATTAATTACAACAACAACTGGTACTTACATGCTATTTGGATCACTTCTCCCAGTTATCATTAGAAAGTTAAAGAGTAATAAAAAGCGTAGTGAAAAAGGACTTAATGCTTTTACGTTTGCACAATTAAATTTCCGTATTAATAGCTTAACGAAAGTACTTGCAACGGTAGCGATGTTAGTTGCTCTTGGAGCGGGTGCAATTTCAGGTGGTATGGCGTTTAAAAATAACGTTATAAAAATGGTTGATGGTTTAGTAATATATGATTCAGTTATTCATAACCCAACAGCTGAAGAAAAGAAAATTTTAGATGGTATTACATTTAAAGAGAAAAATGAATATCGTTACAAAGTTGATAATAAATACGTTTATTATGTAAAAGAAGATTTAGAGAAAAAACCTCCTTTCGTACAAGATACAAAACAGATGGAAAGTATGAAGGATTTAGGAAAAATAAAGAAAGTTTCAGAGGAACTACCAGTAGGTGCAGTTTCTAGAGAAATGAATGAAAAAGATGCGAGTGCTAAAGAACTTCCAGAAGAATGGAACGAGGCTTTCAGAACAATTCAGCCATTTTATCTATATGAAGATCATGCAATTAAAATTGTAGATCAGAAAATGTACGATACTGTAAATGGTAAAGAAGGAATCGTAGTTACTGGAAAAACAGACGATTTTGTAGCATACACAAAAGAATGGAAAAAACTTGACGAGTTGCAGCTAGTTAAATATAAAAATGTAAAAGCTGAAAGATTAGATAGTAAATATCAATCTTACAATGGATTCTACGGCATTGCGAGTGGAACAGTATTTATGGGATTCTTCCTTGGAATTGCGTTCTTAGCAATGATGGCAAGTTGTTTAATGTTTAAAATTCTTTCTGGTGCATCAAAAGATATTACGCGTTATCAAATGCTTCGCAAAATCGGTGTGCGTCGTGAGTTATTAACGAAATCGATTTATAAAGAATTATTCTTAGTATTCTTATTCCCAGCAATTGTGGGGATCGCTCACGTATTAGTTGGTATGAATATTTTCGGATTTATTTTAATGGATCCTTACTTCCGTATTTGGGTACCAATCGTAATTTTCGTAGTTATTTATGCGATTTATTACTTCATTACAGTTCAATTGTATAAAGGAATTGTTCTTCCAAAAGAAGATTAATAGGTAAAAAGCCGAGTGAAAGTGCTCGGCTTTTTGTATTTTCAGAAAAAACACTTTAATGTTACTGAAATATATAATATAATGTAAATAAGTAACATAATATGAAAGTATCAGCAACCGAAAAATGAAAGGAGGAATCCGATCTGTAGAAAGAAGCTGAACTTGTACTCCCCCTATTTTTTCTACCCACACCGTATTTGTACAATCATAAATTTCAAAATGAAAAATTGTCGTAAGAGTATATTGTGAAAATAATGGATAATACATGGAAATCTCATAGCATGATAAGGTAAAATGGACAGGATAATGAGAAAATTACCGTTCATAAGATGAGGAGATACATGTATGGAAGTTGTAGAGGCATTAAAAGATATAAGCCAAATTGAGGCTATGAAAAAGTACTTAAAAGAGCACTCGCAGCGAGATTATCTTTTATTTGTTATTGGAATTAACACTGGATTAAAGATTACTGAGCTACTTAGTATGAAATTTGAAGAGGTATTAAATGAAGATAAGACTGTTAAAGAGTTTTATTCTCTTCCTGTGAAAGATGAAAAATTTAAACAAGATATTTATTTAAATACAAAAGTAAAAGAAGCCCTTTTAGAGTATGTAAAATCTATTGATGCTCAAAGAGAAAACTACGTATTTCAATCTAATAAAACGACAAATTCAATCTCACGCCAACAAGCATATCGTGTTATCCATAGCGCAGCTGAAGCGGTTGGGATTGTTGGAAAGATTGGAACGAATTCAATGCGAAAAACATTTGGATTTCATGCGTACAAAAGAGGAATAGCGATTGCGCTATTGCAAAAGCATTTTCATCACGCAACTCCATCAGAAACGCTCAAGTATTTAGGAATCTCAAAAGATGAGAAGTTTAAAACAGAGATTGATGTAGATTTGTAAAAGCCGTAACTAAAAACTTTAGGAGGCGGAAAATATGAATATTAGAGAGAGTGAACTACCGGGCATTGGATGTAAATTCGAAGTGATAACAAAAGGTAATGAAAAAATGGTTATCGTTATTCATGATGATGGCCGAAGAGAAATGTATCATTTTGATGCGGATCACGATGAGAGTATTTCAAGCATTTCTCTTCGTGATTCTGAAGCGAGACAAATTGCGGCTATATTAGGCGGAATGGTATATAGGCCGCAAGCGCTAGACACAATTGAGATGGCTTTTGAAGGATTATCAATTGAATGGTTTAAGGTGGAGAATAATGCACCAGTAGTACAACAAACAATTGGTAGCTTACATGTCAGAAAAACGTATAACGTAACGATTATTGCTATTTTGAAAAAGAATATGAAGAAATTCTTTAATCCAGGTCCAGACTCTATTATTGAAGCTGGCGATATGCTCGTATTGTCGGGTGAAAGACATGAAGTGAAAAGAATTATTAATGAATTGCTTTCAGCAGGAGGTGATTCCTAATCGATGGATACTTTAATTTTTGAAGTTGGAACTGCGTTAGTATTAGTAGCTTTTGCAGCTATCCTCGCTGCGAAGTTAAAGTTCTCGATTATTCCGTTTCTCATTATACTCGGTATGTTAGTGGGGCCTCATGCCCCAGATTTAGGACTTATCGATTTAAGGTTTATTGAAAGCGGAGAAGTTATTTCCTTCCTCGGCCGTGTAGGCGTCATATTCCTCCTATTCTATTTAGGCTTAGAATTCTCAATAAAAAAATTAATTAAATCAGGAAAGTCGATTGCTTTTGGGGGTAGTGTTCATATATCGCTTAATTTCATATTAGGTTTACTTTATGGATATGTTATGGGCTTCCCCTTACTAGAAACATTAATTATTGCTGGAATTATTACAATCTCATCGAGTGCAATTGTAGCGAAAGTAATCGTTGATTTAAGAAGATCTGGTAATAAAGAGACAGAGCTAATTTTAGGAATCATTATGTTTGATGATATCTTTTTAGCTGTATATTTATCAGTTGTTTCAGGATTAGTACTCGGAGGTGCAACATCATTTGTAGGTGCTCTTACATCCGTACTAATCGCAGTAGGATATATGTTACTATTCTTTGTAATCGCTAGAAAAGCTACGCCGTTCCTAAATAAAGTATTAGATATTTCGTCAAACGAAATTTTTATTATCGTAATATTCGCTATTTTATTCTTTGTAGCAGGATTTTCAGAAACAATTCATGTTGCGGAAGCGATTGGGGCTTTATTGTTAGGACTCGTCTTTTCAGAAACAGAGCATAGTGACCGGATCGAGCATCTCGTCGTCCCGTTTCGTGATTTCTTTGGAGCTATATTTTTCTTCAGCTTCGGTTTAAGTATAGATCCGTTTTCGCTTGGAGGAGCAGTATGGTTGGCATTAGGAGCAGTTTTCATTACTCTCATCGGTAATTTTACAGCTGGAATGATTGCAGGGCGTAAAGCCGGGTTATCGCATAAGACTTCTACGAATATCGGTTTAACACTTATATCACGTGGGGAATTCTCCATTATTGTCGCGAATCTCGGAATAGCGGGTGGCTTAATGGCAACGATTAAACCATTCTCAGCTTTATATGTTTTAATATTGGCGTCGCTAGGGCCATTATTAACGAAGGAGTCTGGGAGAATATACTCTCTACTAGACAAAATATTTAAATGGAGTGCGAAAGAAAGTGCAAAACGTAAAAAGGAAGTTGGATAACCTCTCGCGAGGGAACGATTCCATTATTTATAGATTAATATTTTACAAAGACGATTAGAATACATTCTAATCGTCTTTGTGCTATTATCTGAATTTCATCAACTATTAATCAGTTGCCTTCCTATTTAAAAACGACTACAATTTTACTGTTATATATATGAACGAAAAAAAGAGAATAGGAGGGGAGACTATGCCAAGGAAAGTATGGCTATTAGTAGCTGGGATGATTATTAATGTCACGGGTGCTTCTTTTTTATGGCCTTTTAATACAATTTACTTACATGATAGTTTAGGGAAATCTTTATCAGTAGCCGGAATGGTATTAATGATCAACTCGCTTACTGGTGTAATCGGAAACTTGCTCGGCGGTGTTTTATTTGATAAATGGGGCGGTTATAAATCAATTTTAGTAGGGATTGTCATTACACTTGTATCGATTTTAGGTCTTGTATTTTTCCATGGTTGGCCATTATATGTTGTGTGGCTAGCATTAATCGGATTCGGTTCTGGAATGGTGTTTCCATCGATGTATGCGATGGTCGGTACGGTTTGGCCAGAAGGCGGGAGACGAGCGTTCAATGCAATGTATGTTGGACAAAACGTTGGGATTGCGATTGGAACAGCGTGCGGTGGATTAGTTGCGTCTTATCGTTTTGATTATATTTTCTTAGCGAACTTTATTTTATATTTTATTTTCTTCTTAATTGCGTTTATTGGATTTCGTGGTATGGAAGCAAAAAAAGAGCAAGAGGTACAAAAAGAATCCGAAACGAAAAAAGGTTGGTCACTTACACCTGGCTTCAAAGCGCTTCTAATCGTATGTGTAGCATATGCTTTATGCTGGGTTACATACGTACAGTGGCAAGGGGCAATTGCGACTCATATGCGAGAATTAGATATTAGCCTCCGCCATTATAGTTTATTATGGACGATAAACGGAGCGATGATTGTTTGTGCGCAGCCACTTGTTAGTATGTTAATTCGCTGGATGAAGCGTTCTTTAAAACAACAAATTATGATTGGAATCGTCATTTTTGCGGCGTCGTTTATTGTTTTAAGCCAAGCGCAGCAATTTACGATGTTTCTCATTGCGATGGTGACATTAACAATTGGTGAATTATTCGTATGGCCGGCAGTTCCGACCATCGCAAATATACTTGCACCGAAAGATAAGCTAGGATTTTATCAAGGTGTTGTAAATAGCGCAGCGACTGTAGGGAAAATGTTCGGACCGGTCGTTGGCGGAGCGATTGTTGACTTATACAATATGGAAGTATTGTTTATTGCGATCATGGTAATGCTTGTAGTAGCGCTTATAGCAACGAGTATTTATGATAGACGAGTAAAAGTAGAAGAAACAGTTGAAGAAAAAATTGCAGTTTAGTTTGACGGAACATGCAACATGTTTTAGAATATATTTAAATAAATAGTAATAAAATATCCTTTGGAACAAGGGAGTTAGCTCGGCTGTCCTAAGACGAATTCGTTAGTTAGCAAGAGTAACGATTAACCGAGAAGCCCTCGCTTCAAGTAAGCTCTTAAGAGATACTAAGTGGTGGGTAGTTCACATTAACTCATATTTGTAATAACAGTGAGAAGGAGTAGTAGTAATAGAAGCTGGTTTAGAGAGTTGACGGTCGGTGCAAGTCAATCCACGTTTCGTTATGAACTCGCCTTTGAGTTGCAGTTGTGAAATCATTAGTAGCAATTGCCGTTAATCCACGTTACGGATCTAAGCGAATGTATTTATTACATTAATTTAGGGTGGTACCGCGGGAATCTATAACCTCTCGTCCCTTTCTAGGGATGAGAGGTTTTTTGTATTTTGGGCGGTGAAAATAAATAGAATTTCAAGGAGGGTATCTCATGAGCTTTAATCATCAAGAAATTGAGAAGAAGTGGCAAGGGCATTGGGAAGAGAATAAAACATTCCGTACGCCAGATGAAACAGAAAAACCAAAATTTTATGCACTAGATATGTTCCCATATCCATCAGGTGCAGGCTTACACGTAGGTCATCCAGAAGGTTATACAGCGACAGATATTTTATCTCGTATGAAGCGTATGCAAGGATATAACGTTCTTCATCCAATGGGATGGGATGCATTCGGTCTTCCAGCAGAGCAATATGCACTTGATACTGGGAACAGCCCGGCTGAATTTACAGAGCTTAATATTAATACGTTCCGTAATCAAATTAAAGCATTAGGCTTCTCTTACGATTGGGATCGTGAAGTAAATACAACAGATCCAACCTACTACAAGTGGACACAATGGATCTTCCTAAAACTATTTGAAAAAGGTTTAGCTTACGTTGATGAAGTACCTGTAAACTGGTGCCCAGCACTTGGTACAGTACTTGCAAACGAAGAAATCATTGACGGTAAGAGTGAGCGTGGTGGACATCCAGTTGAGCGTCGTCCGATGAGACAGTGGATGTTAAAAATTACAGCTTACGGAGATCGTCTATTAGAAGATCTAGATGAGCTTAATTGGCCAGAAAGCTTAAAAGACATGCAACGTAACTGGATTGGTCGTTCTGAAGGTGCAGAAGTACACTTCAACATCGACGGTACAGATGAGAAGTTCACAGTTTTCACAACGCGTCCTGATACACTATTTGGAGCAAGCTACTGTGTACTGGCTCCAGAGCATGCACTTGTTGCTAACATTACAACACCAGAACAAAAAGAAGCTGTAGAAGCTTACATTAACTCTGTTAAAATGAAGAGCGATTTAGAGCGTACAGAACTTGCGAAAGAAAAAACTGGTGTATTTACTGGTGCTTACGCAGTTAACCCAGTAAACGGTGAGAAATTACCAATCTGGATCGCTGATTATGTTCTTGCAACTTACGGAACAGGTGCTGTAATGGCAGTTCCAGCTCACGATGAGCGTGACTATGAATTCGCATCAACGTTCAATCTTCCAATGAAGGAAGTTGTAAAAGGCGGAGACATTTCGAAAGAAGCATATACAGGTGATGGTGCGCACGTAAACTCAGCATTCCTTGATGGTTTAAATAAAGAAGAAGCAATTGTAAAAATGATTGAGTGGCTTGAAGTAACAAGCGCAGGAAATCAAAAAGTAACGTACCGTCTACGTGACTGGTTATTTAGTCGCCAACGTTACTGGGGTGAGCCAATTCCAGTAATCCATTGGGAAGATGGTACAATGACAGCTGTGAAAGAAGAAGAATTACCATTAGTTCTTCCGAAAACAGAGAATATTCGTCCTTCAGGTACAGGTGAATCACCACTTGCAAACATTGAAGAGTGGGTAAATGTTGTTGATCCTGAAACTGGTAAAAAAGGTCGTCGTGAAACAAATACAATGCCACAATGGGCTGGTAGCTGCTGGTACTACCTACGCTACATCGATCCAAACAACAGCGAAGCACTTGTAGACCCTGAAAAAGTAAAACAATGGCTTCCAGTTGATATTTATATCGGTGGAGCAGAGCACGCTGTACTTCACTTACTATATGCTCGTTTCTGGCATAAAGTATTATATGATATCGGTGTAGTTCCAACGAAAGAACCGTTCCAACAATTATTCAACCAAGGTATGATCTTAGGTGAAAACAACGAGAAAATGAGTAAATCAAAAGGTAACGTTGTAAATCCTGATGATATCGTAGCAAGCCACGGTGCAGATACACTTCGTCTATACGAAATGTTCATGGGACCATTAGATGCTTCAATCGCTTGGTCTGAAAATGGTCTTGAAGGAGCTCGTCGCTTCCTAGACCGCGTATGGCGCCTATTCATTCAAGAGAACGGTGAATTGAGTGAGAAAATTACTGATGCACCAAACAAAGATCTTGAAAAAGCTTACCACCAAACAGTGAAGAAAGTAACAGAAGACTATGCAGAGCTTCGCTTCAACACAGCGATTTCTCAAATGATGGTATTCATCAACGATGCATACAAAGCTGAAACACTTCCGAAAGAATATGTAGAAGGTTTCGTAAAAATGATTGCACCAGTTGCACCTCACATCGGGGAAGAACTATGGAGCAAACTTGGATACAGTGAAACAATCACATATGCAAGCTGGCCAACATTTGATGAGTCTAAACTTGTAGAAGATGAAGTTGAAATCGTTGTTCAAATTATGGGCAAAGTTCGCACAAAACTAACAATGAGTAAAGACGCATCAAAAGAAGAAATGGAACAACTTGCACTTGAGGCAATCAAAGAACAAATTGAAGGAAAAACAGTTCGTAAAGTAATTGTTGTTCCTGGAAAACTTGTTAACGTTGTTGCAAACTAATTAATTATTAATAAAAGCTCAGAGCGTTTATGCTCTGAGCTTTTTTGCGTGAAAAATAAGCTCAGGATCACCTTCATCTAAGTTTTCGATCATTCCACTACGCATAAATCCATTTGCTTTAAAAACTTTTTGCATATTTGTATTCGATTTGTTCGTTGAAGAAAATATTTTTTGAGTAGGAGAATGTCTTAACATATATGAGATTAATGAGCTTGCATGACCTTGTCTTCTTTTCGTTGGCGAAACAATGATTAATGAGAGGAAAGTATAACCAAAGAAATTTGTATCGTATGTTAGAAAACCAGAAATGGAATTGTCCTCTTTTGCAATGATGCAGGTTCCTTCATCAATAGCGTGTTTAATATAATCTCGTCTACTATCGTCTCCGATTACATTAACATCTATATGTACGATTGAATCTAAATCGTCGATGGAAGCTTTTGCTATGTTCTCCAATGGAAATGCCCCCTTTCAAGTGAAAGAAAAATAATCAGTCAATTAATCCTATCATGAATGGAGAACGAAGAAAAAGGTGCGGAATTCCTATATAGACAAACACCTATTCTTCTATAGGAAATATGATAAAAAAGGTAGGTTAAATTGAGCAGAAGAGGTGAAAGGAATGAAAGGGATGGACAATAATGCACCACATGGCTTCTTCGGAGGTGGATCGGATAGTTATGGACAAATGATGTTTATGGGAGGAGATGGTCAACACGGATATGGCGGAATCCCAAGTTGGATGGGAGGAGCAGCTGGAGGATTTCCGACGTCAGTGGCGGGTGTACAAACAGGATTCCCAACGTCAGTAGCTGGAGTGCAAACAGGATTTCCAGCAGTAGTAGGAGGTACACAAGGAGGAGTGCCTGTAGGTATGCCAACTACATTTCCATCTTTCGTTGGCGGTGTACAAACAGGATTTCCTGTACCTGGCGTTGGTGTTGTAGCTGGTGGAATCGGCGGATTCCCTCAAGGTGTTCACGGTCATCATGAGCATCACGGCCATCATCAACAACACGGTCATCATCAGCACCACGGTCATCATCAGCATCATGGCCATCATCAACAACACGGCCATCATGGTCACCAAGGCCATCATCAGCACCACGGTCATCATCAACAACAAGTACATCATCATGGTCATCATCAAATTCATCCGCAGGCTGTTCTTTTCCAAACACACCAACACCATCACCAAGGCCACCATCAGCACCAAGGCCACCATCAGCACCACGGTCATCAAGATCACCACGGCCACCATCAGCAACAAGTACATCACCAAGGTCATCATCAAATTCACCCGCAGGCTGTCCTTTATCAAACTCATCAAGGTCAACACCATCACCAAGGCCAACATCATCACCAAGGTCAACATCATCACCAAGGTCAACACCATCACCAAGGTCAACATCATCACCAAGGTCAACACCATCACCAAGGTCAACATCATCACCAAGGTCAACACCAACATCAAGGTCAACAACAACATCAAGGTCAACAACAATACCAACAGTATCAGCAGCAACAACAGCCTTGGGCAGGTGGAATTGGAGCAGGAACGGCAGCAGGAGCAGCAGCTGGTACTGCAGGAGCAGCAGGACACGCGGGACACGTGGGTCATTAATAGACCAAAGAAAAAAAGACATAATAAAAAACTGCTAGGAGATCCTAGCAGTTTTTTTCTGCCTCTTGACGTTGGCGTTCGATTTCCGCACGAAGTTGTGGTTCCGGTGCTTGCCATCCTTCTGGTTTCATAATTTTGCCGTCGCCCTCGCGGAATCGAGGCTTTCCATCAGGGAATAGTTTTGCCATGTTAGCATTGTTTACAATTTCGAATCCTTTATCTGGACGTACGCCCATTTCTGCAAACGTTCCGAATGCAAAGTAAATAAGGTCAATAAGTGCATCATATTGATCTTCAACAGTTGTTGCTTCTAGAAATTCTTCTAGCTCTTCTTGCATAAAGCTAGCACGAATTTTTGCACGCTCTTCTGTTAGTTTTGTTGGAGTACTTGTCACAGGATGTCCGAATTCTTCATGCATTTTTGCAACAAGTTCGTATCCTTTATCTAAACCTTTTTCGTTTGTCATGTTGTTTCATCCTTTCTTACGTTATGCCGAATTTTATTGTAACATAAGGTAGTTATTAAATAAAAAGAACATCTTATGAGAAATAAGATGTTCGCTCGTTATTCTTCTTTCTTAATTAAAACGGATAAAATAAGATCGATGCCAAACATTCCGATGAGTAGCATTGGTATAACTACAAGTAAATAACGTGTGAAAGAAACATTTTTTAAGTATGTATGAGCAAATAAAAAGACGCCGAGAAATAAAATACCATTTAAAATAGGTTTTACTAATTTTTTAGACATAAGCTCCCCCGTAAATATCCCTTTTCTCTATTTAAAAATAAAAACTCCTCTTTCCGTTGTATCATGCTGGAGAGAGGAGTTCAATCATTATCATTCAATTACACCAGAATTTGTAATGTTGACAGTATATTTCACTTGAATTGGAACATCTTTATACATTCTTCGCCACTCTTCTAATTTGAATGAGCGATAATGTTGTCTATATTTTGCCCCCAGTCCAAGAGGATCAACATTTAGAGATTTAAATTGTTTAATAAGTTTTGTAGCTTTCACGTCTAATTGCTTTTCGACTGACTTAGCTATTTTTGTTGTATTTTTTTTGTTTTCTAAATTAAATTTTCTAGAGAGCTCCTGAATACGAGCTTCCATTTTCACATGAATATAGAAAGAAGGTTTTCCGTTTTTTATGTTTACTTCGTAGGTAGGGACGGAACGGATATTATTAATCATTGCATAGCCAGGATTGGTTTTAAATTCATGTGAGTCTAAGCGGTGCTTTTCTAGTAGTCCTTTGAAAACAAACATATCTTGGTACTTGATTGTTCCAACTAACTTATCCTTTTTTAAGAGACCGATACCAGTAATTTTTATTTTATCTCCATGTTTTTTCAGGATAGGCATATAAGAATCTTGTCCTTCACGGTAGTACCGAAAAGCACCTAAATATAAATTGTCAGTTGGTAAAGGGCCGGTTTCCATATTATGTTCTAACATTTTTTTTATATAAATTGCAACATTATAAGATGTACTGTATTTTCCTTTAAATAGTTCAGTACCACTTCCTTCTAATAGTCCCACATACAGTGAATTACCAATATTCACATCACGAATTAATGTGTCAAAGGAGGTGGATAATCCTTTTTTAGCAACCTTTGTTGTGAATAAGGCAACACGCATTTGACCGCTTGCGAACGGTTGCGAAGATTCTAAAGATGTATCTGCCTTTACTTGTTTTACTGCGTTTCCTGTTCCCTCATAAACTTGAACTTTATTGCCCTTTTTTTGTATAGGACAAACAAATGTAACTTTTACTTTATTATCTTTTGCTGTATCGAAGACAGTTCCTTGAATGAGTTGAACATCATCAATAATATTTTTTTGTAAGCAACCAGTTAGACTGAAGATACTGATGCAAATAAGAAGTATTAATTTTCTTTTGGTTTTTTCCATTTTCTTTTCACCCACACAATAATAAATAGAATTGGGATGTATACATATATAAGCCAAAAACTAACTTTAGATGTATTGCTAATAAAATCATTAATATCATGCCTGTTCGTTAAAAGTTGTGAAACAACTAAGGTGATAAGCATAAAGGCGATTAAAATGCTACGTTGCTTAACACGAAAGATTTCATGAGTTCCTCTAGTAGCAGCCCATAAAGGTAGAATAAAGCTCGTAACAATAACGAGAGCATAAGCGGAAATAGCAATATACTCAAGTCGCTCTATAAAAGGAAGCTTAATAACTTGTGTCATTGAAAGTTGAGACCAAATTGTTTTGAGTAGTTGTTTTTCACTAAAGAAAGTAAAAGCGAGAATAGTACTAAACAAATATAAGCAGTTAGAGAATAATGCCCCATATTGTGCGAATTTATGGGACTTCTCTGGCTCTTTAACAAACGGATAAACCATAAGAAAAATTTCAAACCCTGTCATACTATAAATAGATAGTTTGGCCGCTTTCAAAATATCGGTAAAAGAATGTGAAAACATCGGAAGTAAATTATCCCAATGTGCGAATTTCAAAATAAAAAGACTTAGAAAAAGATATCCTAAGGTCCCGCCAACAGAAATGACACAAATGCCTGTAATGACGCGGAAGCCTGATGAAATAATGTAATAACTTATTAAGCATAAAAAGAATGTGAGCATCCAGGTGGATGCACTAGGAAACATCCATACTTGAATAATTTCGACATATGTTCTAACTACAGAAATACTTACAATAAAAAAATAAGCCATAAAGATGATACTAATGCCGTTTCCTAGCCATTTCCCAAATGTTTGCCGATGTAAATCAATTAAATTTCCGTTTGTTTCTTTTAATAAGAAATACATCATCCATATAAGAATATGGATACCGATTCCTGTAATTAAAACTCCCATCCAGCCGTCGTATCCAGCTGCCTTTGCAATGATTCGAGCGAATCCGAGAACACCAGCACCAAATTGTGCACCGTGAATTAAAAAGAAAACGAAGACGGGTGATATTTGGTGTTCTGCTTTAATTGTACTCATCGATGCACCTCATTTCTTAATCATCAAAATCTGACGTATGTTTTGTAGAAATTCCATTAGTTGCTTTCTTTACGTGTTGCGGTCTTGCTTGAACATCTCGAGTATCAATCATTGTTAATGGAAAACGAATCCAAGAATCTTTAAAGGATTGTTGTCTCGTTGGATAAAAGAGAGCGTACGGCTTACGTAAAGAAGTAAGCCTAAACAAATGGGTAAATAAAAAGATAAATCCAAGAGATATACCGAAGAGCCCACCTATTTCTGCAAATGCGAGAAATGGGAAACGTAGTAAACGAACAGCGTTACCCATTTTATAAATGGGCGTAATAAAGGAAGCTAACGCTGATAAAGCAACGATAATTAATAAAATATTACTCGTTAAACCAGCTTGTACAGATGCTTGCCCAATTACAATACCGCCTACAATACCTAGTGTTTGTCCAACTTTCATTGGTAATCGCGCGCCAGCTTCTCTTAATAAATCAATCGCAAGTTCCAAGAAAAGTGCTTCTATTAAAGGGGGAAATGGTACTTGAGCCCTTGATAAAATCAATGTTTCAAGTAAGTCACTCGGAACCAATTCATAATGATAATTCAAAACTGCAACGTATAATGGAGTTGCACAAATTGAGAATAGAACAGCGATCAATCTTAAAATTCTTGAGAATGTAGCGTACAGCCAAGAAACGTTATAGTCTTCTGGTGAAATGAAAAAATCGAAATATGATACAGGCGTTAATAGGACACTTGGAGAACCATCAACAAAAATAGCGATTTTTCCATCAATAAGTGCTTTTGTGACTCTATCAGTGCGTTCTGTATTTATATAGAGAGGAAAAATTGACTTTTCACCCATTAATTCCTGTATATAAGCACTATCGTTAATTTGATCATATTCAAGAGCTCGAAGTGATTCTTCTAGAAAGTCTACATTATCTTTTTCGGCAAGGTTGTCTAAATACATCATGACAACCTTTGTTTTTGAAAACTCTCCAATAATCATCTCTTTTGTGTGTAAATCTAAAACAGGAAGACGTTTTCGTACTAAATTAATATTCGTATCAATATCTTCTACGAATCCTTCTTGTGGCCCGATAACGGTGGATTCATTTAATGGAGGAGTTGGTGCACGATAATTATCAATTGCAATGTTTGCAAGCATACATTTTTGATCTTGCTGATTTAATTGAATAATTGCATGCCCCTTTAAAACCATGTCCTCAATTTTTTGTAAGTCGTTCGTAATCGTTATACCACTCATTGGAATATGTTCTTTTAATTCTTCTAATGGAGCGCAAGGACGTTCCAAAAGAGTAGGCATTAAATACTTTTGCAATTTCTCACCATCAAGTGAAGGACGATAGTAAGAAATCCAATAAGGCATCGTGTCATCGTCAGATGTATGGTAATTAACAAAGTCACTAGACTGTTTCATCTTCTCTATTAAATCTTGTAGAGAATGAATATGGTCACTTTCTGGTTTGCTAAAGTCATAAATGCTGTTACTTCCTGAGCTTTGCTGTTTGTTTTGAGAATTATCATCTTGCTTAGAATTTTGCTGTTTGTTTTGAGAAGTATCATCTTGCTTAGAATTTTGCTGTTTGTTTTGAGAAGAATCACCTTGTTTAGAACTTTGCTGTTTGTCTTGAGAAGAATCCTCTTGTTTAGAACTTTGCTGTTTGTCTTGAGAAGAGTCCTCTTGTTTAGAACCTTGCTGTTTGTTTTGAGAAGAATCCTCTTGCTTAGAACTTTGTTGTTTGTTTTGAGAATTATCCTCTTGTTTAGAGTTTTGCTGTTTGTCTTGAGAAGAATCACCTTGTTTAGAACTTTGCTGTTTGTCTTGAGAAGAATCATCTTGTTTAGAACCTTGCTGTTTGTTTTGAGAAGAATCCTCTTGCTTAGAACTTTGTTGTTTGTTTTGAGAATTATCCTCTTGTTTAGAGTTTTGCTGTTTGTCTTGAGAAGAATCCTCTTGTTTAGAACTTTGCTGTTTGTCTTGAGAAGAGTCCTCTTGTTTAGAACCTTGCTGTTTGTTTTGAGAAGAATCCTCTTGTTTAGAATTTTGCTGCTTATTTTGAGAATTATCCTCAGTTTGTTCCGTACTTTTTGGCTCGCCATTCTTATCTTTGTTATGTTCCTTTTGATCATCTGGCTGTTGTTTCGAATCATCTGTCTCTTTTGTATTTGAGTTTTTTTTCTTACGTAACCAATTCCAAATCATATGTATGCCCTCTTTGATCTTGTAATATAGTGCTATTTTGTGGCTAATTTTGTATATTATTCATTTATTTATGAAAAGAAGGAGGAGATTGGTTTGTATAGAAAAAATCCTTTAGTAAGCAGTTCATAATATGACGGGAAGAAGGCGAGTCTGTGCAAATTGTAAAAAAGGAGAAGTTTGTTTTAAAAGAATTTGTGTTTGAAAATGGTAGGGAAATTCCTGTTCAAATGGGGTATGAGACGTATGGCACTTTAAATAGAGAAAGATCAAATGCGATTTTGGTTTGTCACTATTTTAGTGCAACAAGTCATGCGGCAGGAAAATATACAGAGCATGATGAGGAAGCTGGTTGGTGGGATGGATTAATTGGACCTGGAAAAGCAATTGATACAAATAAATATTTCGTTATATGCACTGATAACCTTTGTAATGTACAGGTGAAGAATCCCTACGTAATTACAACGGGACCAAAATCGATAAATCCGATGACTGGTTTTGAGTATGCGATGGATTTTCCAGTTTTCACATTTTTAGATGTAGCACGTATGCAATATGAGTTAATAAAAGATATGGGGATTGCTAGGCTACATGCTGTAATGGGACCGTCGGCAGGTGGGATGATTGCGCAGCAATGGGCTGTTCACTATCCTCATATGGTAGAGCGAGTGATTGGAGTTATTACGAATCCACAAAATCCAATTATAACGTCGGGAAATGTAGCGCAAAATGCGATTGAAGCAATTCAGCTTGATCCAAACTGGAAAGGTGGAAAGTATGGAGAAGAGCAGCCAACGAAGGGTCTTCATTTAGCAAATCGAATGATGTTTATGAATGCGTTTGATGAACATTTTTATGAAACGGCATTCCCGCGGAACAGTATAGAAATGGCACCTTATCAGGAATTTTCTGCATTAACATCATTTGAGAAAGAGATTAATAAAGTGACATGCAAAAGTATAGATTTAGTAGATGCAAATTCGTGGATGTACACTGCGAAAGCAGTCTTATTACATGATATTGCGCATGGATTTTCTTCTTTAGAAGAGGCTCTTTCTAATATAGAAGCGAATGTACTCATGATTCCGTGCAAACAAGATTTACTTCAGCCACCTCGTTATAATTATAAAATGGTAGACATTTTGCAAAAGCAAGGGAAGTACGCAGAAGTATATGAGATAGAAAGTATAAATGGGCATATGGCAGGAGCGTTAGATGTTCATTTATTTGAAAAGAAAATTTATGAGTTTTTAAACCGGAAAGTATCTAGTTTTGTGTAGGAAATAATTAATGTGGAAAGGTGCATGATTTATAGTAGGCACCTTTTTTTACATGATTTGCAGACGGAAAATATATGAAGCGATTGATAAACCGAAGAAAGCTATACTAAGTAATAGAAATAAGAATGACATTTCTTGAGGGGATTTTATCTTTTTATTATTTTTCATACTAAGAGCAATAACTGCAAAAACTAAGAAAATGATGCCCATAATGAAAAGAAAAAGTGTCATTTTAACTGGCTCCTTTCATCAAACAAGTATATTGAGGATACAATGCGTCAGTTATGTTTGTAAAGAATAAGTTTTGCTGGAAAATTGAGAAATAAATGTTCCATTCTTTGCGTTCCTTCCTTCGCGTGCTAAAATTGATGAGAAATGATTGTTTAAAGAAGAAACTGAAGGTTTTATTGTATATAAGGAGGAACTACATATGACAGAAGTAAAAACAATTACTACAGAAGAAGTGCAAGAGCGTTTAGAAAATGGAGAAACATTATTTTTAGTAGATGTAAGGGAAGATGAAGAAGTAGCGGCAGGGAAAATTCCAGAAGCTGTACATATTAAAATGGGCGATATTCCAAATAAAGTGGATTTCTTTGAGAAAGAGAATGAATATATCTTTATTTGCCGTTCGGGAATGCGTAGTGAAAATGTATGCCATTATTTAAATGAGCAAGGGTTTAAAACGGTGAATATGGTTGGCGGTATGCTTCAATATGAAGGCGAAACTAAATAAGTAGCTGCAAAAACTTGAAACGTGTTTGTTTCAAGTTTTTTTCTTTTGCATACAGTATACAAAAGGGGGAGGCGAAATGGGAATTAACATGCGTAAAGTAAAAATTATAAATAATACAGGAGCTGTTAATGTTGGCGACTGTTATGATATCTCACCTTTAGCTGTGGCAAAAATATATGCTGGTGCTGGAGGATCGAGTGCGGCTGTTTTTTTAAATGGGAAACGACAGCCAGAAGCTGTGATTAGAACATCAGTGTTTCTTCCGCCATTAGCGACGAGTACACGTACATTAGGTGCATAAAGGAAAGGTAGAGTGTAAGTATGCCTGCACGTATTAAAGAATTTATTATCGTTAATAATACTGGGAATATATTTACAGGGGATAATTTGAGTGATACTTCATTTACTGCTTCGAAATCGTATAGTGGTTCAATGGGGTGCACTTGGATTGACGTTGTTACAGTAATAGGGACGGAGACGAAGCTTTGTTTACAACCGGGAGATTCGGTGACGACAACCTATACACGAGGTACCCCTGCTGGTACTGTAACGGGAACAAATATGGGGCAAGGTGCAAATGTATCGAGTATATCGCAAGCTGTCCCTAATACAGATAATATGGATTCAGCTGCTGGACTCCCTTAAGGAATTAAGGGAGTTTTTATTATTTAGAATAAAAATAGTCTTTGAGATTGTTTTTGTAAATACATATTAAGAAGAAGAGGTTTGTTTAAAGTAAAAAAGATGGTGTGTAGGTGGTGAAAGTGTGAAAGAGCGCGATAGACAAAATTCATTAAACTCTAATTTCAGAATTTCACCGAATCTTATTGGACCTACTTTTCCTCCCGTTCCAACGGGATTTACTGGCATTGGGATTACTGGTCCAACCGGTCCACAAGGCCCGACTGGCCCACAAGGACCAAGGGGATTTCAAGGTCCGATGGGGGAGAAGGGCCCGACAGGACCTCAAGGAGTGCAAGGGATTCAAGGACCAGCTGGACAAATGGGTGCAACAGGACCAGAAGGACAGCAGGGCCCACAAGGATTAAGGGGACCACAGGGAGAAACTGGAGCGACAGGACCTCAAGGAGTGCAAGGGTTACAAGGTCCAATTGGTCCGACCGGAGCGACTGGGGCACAAGGTATACAGGGGATACAGGGATTACAGGGGCCGATTGGAGCTACCGGGCCAGAGGGACCTCAAGGAATTCAAGGAGTGCAAGGGGTACCGGGTGCAACAGGTTCACAAGGAATACAAGGAGCTCAAGGGATACAAGGCCCACAAGGAACGAGTGGAAATACGGGAGCAACAGGAGCGACTGGTCAGGGGATTAGTGGTCCGACTGGAATAACAGGTCCAACAGGGATAACTGGCCCATCTGGAGGACCTCCAGGTCCGACTGGAGCAACTGGTGCGACAGGGCCAGGAGGTGGACCGAGTGGAAGTACAGGTGCGACGGGAGCGACTGGAAATACTGGAGTAACTGGAAGTGCGGGAGTGACTGGAAATACAGGTCCGACTGGAAGTACAGGAGAAACAGGAGCACAGGGCCTGCAAGGAATACAAGGGGTTCAAGGGCCAATTGGACCAACGGGTCCAGAAGGTCCGCAAGGTATTCAAGGTATTCCTGGTCCGACAGGAGTAACTGGTGAACAAGGAATCCAAGGGGTTCAGGGAATTCAAGGGATAACGGGGGCAACTGGAGATCAAGGTCCGCAAGGTATACAAGGGGCCATAGGACATCAAGGTATAACAGGAGCAACAGGAGATCAAGGCCCACAAGGAATACAAGGGGTACCTGGTCCAACCGGGGACACAGGCTCACAAGGAGTCCAAGGAATTCAAGGGCCAATGGGTGATATAGGACCAACAGGCCCAGAAGGCCCAGAAGGACTTCAGGGTCCGCAAGGAATCCAAGGAGTGCCAGGATCAGCTGGAGCAACAGGTCCAGAGGGCCCACAAGGAATCCAAGGAATTCAAGGACCAATAGGAGTAACAGGTCCAGAAGGCCCACAAGGAATTCAGGGAATACAAGGGATTCAAGGTATAACAGGAGCAACCGGAGCACAAGGAGCAACTGGAGTTCAAGGTGTTCAAGGGAATATAGGAGCAACAGGTCCAGAGGGCCCGCAAGGAGTGCAAGGTACTCAAGGGGATATAGGTCCAACAGGTCCAATGGGTCCACAGGGAGTTCAAGGTATCCAAGGAATTCAAGGACCGACGGGTGCGCAAGGAGTGCAAGGCCCACAAGGAATTCAAGGAATCCAAGGGCCGACAGGAGTAACTGGAGATACGGGTACAACAGGGGTGACAGGGGAAGGGACTACAGGAGCAACTGGAGTAACTGGTCCAACAGGTGTAACTGGTCCATCAGGAGGCCCAGCCGGACCGACTGGCCCAACAGGTCCATCAGGTCCGACGGGAGTGACAGGTCCATCAGGTGGACCACCTGGTCCGACAGGAGCGACAGGTGTAACGGGAGGAGTAGGAGATACGGGAGCAACAGGGGCGACGGGTGTGACCGGAGCAACTGGAGTAACTGGTGCAACCGGAGCAACGGGGCTGCAGGGTCCACAAGGAATACAAGGAGTACAAGGAGACATAGGCCCAACTGGTCCGCAAGGTGTTCAAGGTCCACAAGGGATCCAAGGTATAACGGGAGCAACGGGAGATCAAGGGCCGCAAGGAATTCAAGGCCCGCAAGGAATCCAAGGTCCAACAGGTCCTCAAGGAATCCAAGGAGGTCAAGGCCCACAAGGGATACAAGGGGCAACAGGTGCAACCGGAGCACAAGGCCCACAGGGAATTCAAGGGATACAAGGAGTGCAAGGTCCGACTGGTCCACAAGGCCCAACCGGAATACAAGGTGTGCAAGGAGAAATAGGTCCAACAGGTCCGCAAGGTGTGCAAGGTTTACAAGGTCCACAAGGCCCAACCGGGGACACAGGTCCAACAGGCCCACAAGGCCCACAAGGAATTCAAGGTCCAACGGGAGTAACAGGAGCGACAGGTTCACAAGGAATTCAAGGTCCAACGGGGGCAACAGGAGCGACAGGTTCACAAGGAATCCAAGGTCCAACGGGAGCAACGGGAGCAACGGGAGCAACGGGAGCAACAGGAGCAACAGGGGTGACTGGAGTTAGTACAACTGCAACGTATTCCTTTGCAAATAATACTTCAGGAAGTGCTATTTCCGTGTTGTTAGGCGGTACGAATATACCATTACCGAACAATCAAAATATTGGACCGGGAATAACAGTTAGTGGTGGAAATACTGTGTTTACCGTTACAAATGCAGGTAATTATTATATAGCCTACACAATTAATATAACGGCAGCTTTACTTGTAAGTTCGCGTATAACTGTAAATGGAAGTCCGCTAGCAGGAACAATAAATTCACCGGCAGTGGCTACAGGTTCATTTAATGCGACAATTATTAGTAATTTAGCTGCGGGCTCTGCTATTAGTTTACAGTTATTTGGATTACTTGCAGTGGCTACATTATCTACGACAACGCCAGGAGCTACTCTAACTATTATTAGATTAAGTTAATAAGCAAAAAAACCTTGGAACTTTTATGTTTCAAGGTTTTTTATCCCTCTATTTGTGGGCTAATAATCAGTGGGGATGGACAAAACCCCCACTGATTAAAGTTTCACTTTATTCACTTGAGCAAAAACATCGCGGTTCAAAAATATATTATAATAGAATGAAGAGAGGTATAAATTTGGCAGAAAGGGAGAGTGGCGATGCAGGAGAAGGTTAAAGATTTTTTCGGACGCCCACTTCAAGATTTACGCATCTCTGTCATTGATCGTTGTAATTTACGGTGTACGTATTGTATGCCAGCCGAAGTGTTTGGTCCTGATTATGCTTTTTTGAAAGATGAGTTTTTACTGACATTTGATGAAATAGAGCGATTAGCAAAAGTATTTGTTAGCATCGGTGTACGGAAAATTAGACTTACTGGTGGCGAACCCTTGCTCCGTAAGGACTTAGCAAAACTTATCGAACGTCTCGTGAAAATTGACGGTTTAGTAGATATAGGATTAACGACAAATGCGATTCATTTAACGAAGCAAGCGAAGGCGTTAAAAGAAGCTGGGTTACACCGAGTAAATGTTAGTTTGGATGCGATAGATGATAATGTGTTCCGCGCAATTAATGGCCGGAATATGAATACGAAGCCAGTGTTAAAAGGAATTATGGCAGCGAAAGAAGCAGGCCTTGAAGTGAAAGTAAATATGGTTGTAAAAAAAGGAATGAATGATCATCAAGTACTTCCGGTTGCTACGTATTTTAAAGAACAAGGAATCACGCTTAGATTTATTGAGTTTATGGATGTTGGCAGTACGAATGGATGGAATTTTGATCAAGTTATTACGAAACGAGAATTAATTGATATGATTCATGGGGTGTATCCAATTGAGCCAGCTGAAGCTCATTATTTTGGTGAGGTTGCGAAGCGGTATCGATACGTTGGAACGAATGTAGAGGTTGGTTTTATTACCTCCGTTTCTGAGTCATTTTGTTCTTCTTGTACGAGAGCAAGAATTTCGGCAGATGGAAAGTTTTATACTTGCTTGTTTGCGACAGAAGGAATGGATTTAAGGAAACTTCTCAGGGAAAACCTTTCGGATAATGAGTTATTAAAAGCTATACAATATGTATGGGAGAATAGAAAAGATCGATATTCAGATGAACGGACAGAAGAAAGTGCGAAAAATCGTCCGAAAATTGAAATGTCTTATATAGGAGGATAAGAAAGGGGGATGTCGTATGCAAGAGCGATATTCAAGACAAATGTTATTTTCTGGTGTTGGGGAAGAAGGGCAACGGAAAATAAGAGGGAAGCACGTGCTCGTCATCGGTGCTGGTGCGCTCGGAGCAGCGAATGCAGAAGCAATTGTTAGAGCAGGTGTTGGAAAAATTACAATTGCGGATCGTGATTATGTAGAATGGAGTAATTTACAAAGGCAACAATTATATACAGAAGAAGATGCGAAGCATTATAAGCCGAAAGCAATAGCGGCAGCAGAACATTTAAAGGCAATTAATTCCGAAGTAGAAATTGTACCGGTTGTGACTGATGTAACGGTGCAAGAAATGGAAGAGTTAATTAAAGGTGTAGATTTAATATTAGATGCGACAGACAATTTTGAAACGCGCCTTCTTATTAATGATATATCCCAGATGTATAACGTTCCATGGATATACGGAGGATGTGTTGGAAGTTACGGAGTAACTTATACAATCTTGCCAGGAAAAACGCCGTGTTTTCGATGTTTAATGGAACATCCGGCGAGCGGAGCGACATGTGATACGGCCGGTATTATACAGCCAGCAGTGCAATTAGTAGTTGCACATCAAATAACGGAAGCCTTGAAAATATTAGTAGAAGATTTTGAGGCACTTCGTGAAACGATGCTATCATTTGATCTTTGGAATAATCAACAGATGGCATTTAAAGTGAATAGGCAGAAAAAGGATACATGTTTATCCTGTGGAAAGTTACGTACATATCCGAGTTTAACATTTGAAGCACAAACGAAAACAGAAGTATTATGTGGGCGAAATACAGTTCAAATCCGTCCAGGTGTGCGTCAGGGTTTTAATTTAGAAGAAATTAAAAAGCGCTTACAAAAAAGTGTGGATGTAAAAGCAACGCCGTATTTATTATCATTTCCAGTGGAAGAATATCGTTTTGTTTTATTTACAGATGGCAGGGCGTTTATTCATGGTACGAATGATATGAATGTTGCGAAACGACTATATGCAAGATATATAGGTTGAACCTAAAGGGGAATCCTTTAGGTTCAAATGGAAAAGGTAGGATTAAGAATTTCTAATATAATCTCCATTTTTTCCGCCCGTTTTTTCAAGTAAGTACGTTTCGCCAATAATCATACCTTTATCAACGGCTTTACACATGTCATATACAGTAAGAGCGGTAGCGGAAGCGGCTGTTAAAGCTTCCATCTCAACGCCGGTACTACCTTCTGTTTTAACTTTTACTTCAATAAGTAGCCGATACTGTTCTTCTGACTGTTTCCAATCGAAAGAGACGTCAACACCTTTTAATAATAAAGGATGGCACATTGGGATAATATCAGAAGTACGTTTTGCAGCCATAATACCTGCGATTTGTGCGACGGCTAATACGTCACCTTTACCAATTTCGTTGCGTGAGATTTTATCAAAAATTTCTTTTGTAACGAGAATGCTAGAGCATGCTATTGCTGTTCGAACGGTTATTTTTTTGTCACTTATATCAACCATTTTAGCGCGCCCTTGGTCGTTGAAATGTGTGAATGAAGACATGGAATTCCTCCTTGAAGTAATTGCGATTTAATATATAAAGTGTAATCGAGATTAGATATTTTGCAAATATGAGGTGAGAAACAATGGTAGAAAAACGAATCCCGATTCAAGTTGCTGAGGCTGTAGAGCGGGTTATGAAATATGCTAAGCATGGTGAAGTAGAAGAAGTTTCTATTACAGAAAGTTATGGGAGGATTCTTGGAGAGGATGTTGTCTCAGATCACGACGTTCCTCACTTTGATCGTTCTCCTTACGATGGTTTCGCAATTCGAGCAGAAGACACGAAGGAAGCGAGTCAAGAGCAGCCGATTGAATTTGAAGTAATAGGAGAGATCGGAGCAGGATCTGTTTTTACAGAAGAAGTAGGGGCTTTTCAGGCGGTTCGTATTATGACAGGAGCAGCTATTCCAGAAGATTGCAATGCAGTCGTAATGCTAGAACTGACGGAAGGATTCGAGAGGAACGAAAGTACATATATGAAGCTAAAACGTCCTTTCCAAAACGGTGACAATGTGTCATTTAAAGGAGAAGATATAAAACAAAATCAAGTCCTCGTTAAGAAAGGTGTTGTAATCAATCCAGGTGTTGCCGCATTATTAGCGACGTTTGGATATAGCACTGTGAAAGTTGTAAAACAGCCTGTTGTCGGTATTGTAACGACAGGAAGTGAATTACTAGAAGTGCATGAGGCGTTAGAGCCAGGGAAAATTAGAAATAGTAACTCTTACATGATTGCCGCTCAAATTATGAAAGCTGGCGGGAAAGTGCGTTACTATGGACAACTTGCCGATGAGTTAGATGCATGTTTTACAGCTGTTAAATCAGCGATGGATGAGGTTGATATTTTAATTACAACGGGCGGTGTTTCAGTAGGGGATTACGACTATTTGCCAGCTATTTATGAAAGGTTACAGGCGAATGTACTCTTTAATAAAATAGCGATGAGACCGGGGAGTGTAACGACAGTAGCTGAAGTTGATGGAAAGCTACTCTTTGGTTTATCAGGTAATCCGTCAGCTTGTTATGTAGGTTTCGAATTATTTGTGCATCCAATTATGAAAACGTATTTGCATGTGAAGGAGCCTCACGTATATAGAACTGATGCTATTTTACAAAAAGATTTCCCGAAACCAAATCCGTTTACTCGTTTTGTAAGAGCAAAAGCGAGTATTGTTAATGGGGCACTACAAGCGATGCCAGTCGGTTTAGATAAATCGAGTGCAGTCTCTTCACTTGCGGATGCAAATGCTTTTATCGTGCTGCCTGGAGGAACGAGAGGATTTGAAGCAGGAATGAAAGTGTCTGTATTATTGTTAGAATGCTCTGAGGGAAGTGATTGGCCGTGGACAAAGCCTCTTCAATCTTACAAATAGTAGGGTATCAAAATAGCGGGAAAACAACACTTGTAGAGAAGATGGTGCATGCATTAACTGAAAGAGAAATGAAGGTTGCTACAATTAAACATCATGGTCACGGGGGCTTTCCTGAAGTAGCGCAAAAAGATAGTGAAAGACACAGAAAAGCTGGTGCTGTAGTAAGTAGTGTAGAAGGTGCCGGATTACTATCTTTGTCCTCTTTGCGAGATGAATGGTCCTTGCAAGAAATTATCCGCTTGTACGAATTTTTTGAAGTAGATACGATTTTAATAGAGGGCTATAAAGCTGAGAACTATCCGAAAGTAGTGTTACTTCGTTCTGCGGAAGACGCTGAACTTTTACATAAAGTAGAAAATATAGCGGCAGTTATTACGTGGTATGATGCTTCGTCAAATGTACGAGAAGAATATAAAGTATTTCATATAACAGAAGAAAAATTGTATATAGACTGGTTTTTACAAACGGCTAGGGGTGCAAAATGATAAATACGTATTATGAAGTAATTGATACAGAAATCTCGATTGAAGAGGTGACAAAGAAAGTAGTTCGCCGTGAATGTGGTGCTGTTACAACATTTATCGGGACAGTTAGGGAGTTTACGAAAGGGCGTCGTACACTATACTTAGAGTATGTAGCTTATAAGACGATGGCAGAAAAGATGCTACAGAAAATTGGGTCAGAAGTGAAGGAGAAGTGGCCCGGTACACATGTTGCGATTACGCATCGCATCGGCACGCTGCAAATTTCTGATATAGCGGTTGTTGTTGCTGTATCAACGCCTCATCGCAAAGAGGCTTATGAAGCGAATGAATATATTATGGAGCGTATTAAGCAAATTGTTCCAATTTGGAAAAAGGAGTTTTGGGAAGATGGTGACTCATGGATTGGTGACCAATTAGAAAAAACACCATATCCAGCAGGAGAGCCTGGGAAGGAGTTATAAATATGATTCGAGTATTGTTATTTGCGAACTTGCAAGAAGAAGCAGGAACGAGTGAATTACAAATAGAGAAAGAAAATATTACTGTTGCAGAGTTAAAAGATATTGTTGCGAAAGAATATAATGTACCAGTGTCAGCGCCAATTATGGTTGCGATTAATGAAGAGTACGCAAATGAAGATGACACGATACACACTGGTGATGTAGTTGCACTAATACCACCAGTGAGTGGTGGTTAATATTGGATTTATGCTATAAAAAACGACTTTCCTAAATAGGGAAAGTCGTTTTTTTATGGCATTTTGGAGAACACTATCTTATAGGAAAAGGAGGAAGTTATGAAAAAGATATGTGTAATGATTGCAATGATATGTTCTGTTTTTTTCTTTTCTCCAAGCAATTCTTTGGCAAAGGAATCGACGGAACAGCTTTTAGAAAGTGCGTTACTGAATCGATATTACTCGGTTATAAGGCAAGTGACAGAAGATCAATATGAATGTGACTCAGTTACAAATATAAAGCGTCTAGGCAAGAAAGATGAGTTTGTTCCTAGGTTTGAAGTTACGATACAATTTCTTACATTTCAAGGGGCACATAATCCGCCGAATGATAAAGTTACACTTACTTTGGAAGACAATTTAGATCACATAAAGATAAAGAAAGTGGAGCGAGAAAAGAATGTTTCTGGTGCTATTGTAGAAAAGATTTGTGCACGAAAAAACGAAAAAATAAAAGCTCACTCTAATGATTTAGAGCGATAACCTATGACATTTTGTAGAGAAAGGTAATGAGCGATGGATATACTTTTAGCGATTTTACCAGCTATATTTTGGGGGAGTATTGTGCTATTTAACGTGAAACTGGGTGGGGGACCGTATAGTCAAACGCTCGGTACAACGTTCGGTGCACTTATCTTCTCAATTGTTGTTTATATTTTTATGAAGCCGGTATTAACTCCGACCGTTATTGGAGTTGGAATTGTATCTGGCTTATTTTGGGCACTTGGTCAAGCGAATCAATTAAAAAGTATTGATTTAATGGGTGTTTCTAGAACGATGCCGATTTCAACAGGGCTTCAATTAGTCGCAACAACATTATTTGGGGTTATCGTGTTTCATGAATGGTCAACGACGATATCGGTCGTTCTTGGAGTTTTGGCGCTCGTTTGTATTATTATCGGGGTTATTTTAACATCGCTTCAAAGTAAAGAAGAGAAGAATGCAGAGCAAGCAGGAAATTTTAAAAAAGGAATTATTATTTTATTAATTTCAACAGTCGGTTATTTAGTTTACGTAGTAGTTATCCGGTTATTTAACGTGAACGGTTGGTCGGCTTTATTACCACAAGCGGTCGGTATGGTATTAGGCGGGATTTTACTCACATTTAAACATCATCCATTCAATAAATATGCGATTCGAAATATTCTTCCAGGATTGATTTGGGCAGCTGGAAATATGTTTTTATTCATTTCGCAGCCAAGAGTTGGGGTCGCAACAAGCTTTTCCCTTTCACAAATGGGAATTATTATTTCGACGCTTGGCGGGATTTTTATATTAGGTGAAAGGAAAACGAAGCGTCAATTAATTGGGATTGTTATTGGTATCGTTTTTATCATTGCAGCTGGAATTATGCTGGGGATTGCGAAAGGTTAAGGAGGTATTAAAATGTATAGCGATTTAGAAGGGAAAGTCGTCGTTATTACAGGATCAGCAACTGGTCTTGGAAGAGCCATGGGAGTAAGATTTGCTAAAGAGAAGGCGAAAGTTGTTATTAACTATCGCTCAAGAGAGTCAGAAGCGAACGATGTATTAGAAGAAATAAAAAAGGTAGGTGGAGAAGCGATTGCTGTAAAAGGTGATGTGACGGTCGAGGCAGATGTTGTGAATCTCATTCAATCTGCTGTGAAAGAGTTTGGTACGCTCGACGTTATGATTAATAATGCAGGGATAGAAAACGCGGTACCCTCGCATGAAATGCCGTTAGAGGATTGGAATAAAGTAATTCATACAAATTTAACAGGTGCTTTTTTAGGAAGTCGTGAAGCGATTAAATATTTTGTGGAACACGATATTAAAGGTTCGGTTATTAATATGTCTAGTGTTCATGAGAAAATCCCGTGGCCATTATTTGTGCATTATGCGGCTAGTAAGGGAGGTATTAAGCTTATGACAGAAACGTTAGCGTTAGAATATGCACCAAAAGGTATTCGGGTAAATAATATTGGTCCTGGTGCAATTAATACGCCAATTAATGCTGAAAAATTTGCTGACCCGAAAAAACGTGAAGACGTAGAAAGTATGATTCCAATGGGGTACATTGGAAAACCTGAAGAAATCGCAGCAGTAGCAACGTGGCTCGCTTCAGCAGAGGCAAGTTACGTAACTGGAATTACGTTATTTGCAGATGGTGGAATGACTTTATATCCATCGTTTCAAGCGGGGCGTGGGTAATATGAAAGGCCAAAGAGATTTAACTCTTTGGCCTTTTTTACGCAAAAAAAAATAGCGGTCGGCTATTTTTAAAATTAATGATTGATTGTATCTTGAAGAAATTCTGTTGCTTGATGTTCTGAAACATTCTGTACGAGCGCAACTTCACTAATAACCATTTTACGCGCATTATCTAGCATTTGTTTTTCGCTCGCATTTAATGCTCTTTCTTTATTGCGACGAAGTAAATCACGAACAACTTCTGCACTATCTTGAAGATTGCCGTTCTTCATTTTTTCCATATTCATTGTATATCTTTGTTTCCAAGAGAGTGAGGGGTCTGATTCCCCATGATGAAATTCAAGAAGTATACCATCTAACGTACCTTTATCGACGATATAACGTATACCTGATTTTTGTAATTGATTTATCGGAAGCATTACTTGCATATCTTTACTAATGATGCGTATAACACAATATTGACGCGTAGTGCCTAATATTTCTTTCTCTTCAATTGCTTCGATGATTCCTGCACCGTGCATTGGATAAACGATTTTATCACCAATTTGAAACAAATCATCCACCTCCGTATGTGGTAACTACTTTTAATGATAACATACTAGGATAAAAATGTCAAATTTTATATAATATCACATCTGATATACTGTAGTCAATATATAAAAGTCGTTTTTTTGTTTGTTTTTTTGCTCTTATAAGTTGAATAAATAGGGGGAATTTTTTTAGAAAAATAGTACAGGCGCAGAAAGAGGGCATATCCACTTATTTTTAAGCATAAAATATAAAATCGCTAATACAATATACCTAAATCCGTTCTTTGCAAGGGAGGGAGAGAAGGTGGGGCGCACAATTAGAATTGATATTACAAATAAAGTTGTAGCTAAATTTAGGCAAGATTATTTGGAATTATATACGAGTAAGTTTATGATAGGTAAGTTTTATGTCTATACTGAAGATAAACAATATGTGTTAGAAGACGGATATATATATGAAGATGGAAAGTTTTATCGCATCATAGATACGCACCGTGGCAATAAACAAGCGGCGGAGGGCTGCGATCTAGGATGGTGTTAACATGATTCGTGTGAAAGTGTTTGATGAAAGTCATGAAAAAGACTTAGAAGACGCTGTAAATGTATTTTTGAAAAAAATTGATGATAGTAACTTTGTAGATATTAAGTACCAAGTCGGTGTTTCTATTAACGATGACGAAAACCAAATTTATTGTTTTTCAGCAATGATCGTTTATAAAGCATAAAAAAGAGCTGGGGAGCCAGCTCTTTTTTATGCTTTACGTTGGGACAACATGTGTCGGTAATACGTTCATAATAGATTGAGTTGTGCCTAATTTCTTTGTCGCTAAAAGAGGCGCCCTTGTTTCATGGTTTTGGGCATCTGTACACATACCAAGGTGATAACGATCACCTAAAAATGGATCAATATAAAAACCGTTTTTAAAAACTTTATCATTCGGGTGTTTTTCATGGTGAATTTCAGAACAGTTAATGCAATAGAACATAGCTTTCATCTCCTTTTTATTTTTGTTTGAAAAAGTGGGTCGGTAGTCATTTCGCTCCTAAGGAAATGTTGAGGAGAAGAGAAATAACTACCTACCCAAATGGCGGGCATACTCCTTCTGATTTTTACATATCTCGCGTATTGTCCCCGAGGGAAGGAGGAGAGACGAAGTACAGATGAGATAAGTTAGGCGCTTCTCTCAATAGGAGTGATAGAGTTTCATATTGAGGGAATTTTCTATTTTTCATTGCCTTTGTGAGTATATTATGAAGGAATGGTGAGAGGGTGTTTGTCCTGTTGAAAAAATGTTGAGAATTTCTCAACAGTGAAAAAGAGTCTTTCTTGACATGAAACCAAAAGGTGTTATATTGTTGATGTGAAACTAAAAGGTGTTATATTTTAATGCCGAATAAAGGAGATATAAAATGGAACAACAAAATACATTAAATGATATTAAACAAACAATCGTTTTTAACGCGCCTATTCAAAAAGTATGGAATGTAGTATCGACTGCAGAAGGAATTGCGTCATGGTTTATGCCAAATGATTTCGAATTGGCGGTAGGATATGAGTTTCATGTGCAATCACCTTTCGGACCATCACCATGTAAAGTGTTAGAGATTGATGAGCCGAATTATTTATCTTTCTCATGGGACACAGATGGCTGGGTTGTTTCATTTAATTTGAAAGACCTAGGAGATAATAAAACAGAATTTACGTTAATTCACGGCGGCTGGAAACATCCTGATGAAATCCTTCCGAAAGCGAATGCGAAGAGCTCTATTATTCGCGATAGAATGAATGGTGGCTGGGTAGCGATTGTAAATGAAAAACTGAAAAAGGTTGTCGAAGGTTAAGTGTCCTCGTCAGCAGCGAAATATGATGTATTTCAAGCAATTGCTGATCCAACCCGCCGAGAAGTGTTACGGTTATTAAGTGATAAAGAGTTACCAATTTCAAAAATAACGGATCATTTTCCGATGAGCCGTACTGCAGTTGTAAAGCACCTTCATATTCTTTCAGAAGCGAATTTAGTGAGTGGAAGAAAGAGTGGAAGAGAGAAGATATATCGTTTGCACCCAGAACCATTAGAGGAATTACAGCAGTGGCTCTCGTACTATGAACGATTTTGGGATAATAAATTGTCCGTGCTTAAACATATTGTGGAGAATGAAGAGTAGATTTTATGCAAAAAGGATGACCAAAATGGTCATCCTTTTTTTATTGTTCACTTGTTTGTTTAGCTGGCTTTAATAGGATCCAAGCGATAATTAATGTGAATACCGCTAATACGAAAGTGCTCATATAAATGACGTGTACACTTGATGCTAATGCGGATTGTGACTCGGTTGCTACGTTTGCTGTAGCCCCTCCATGTCCGCCAGAAGAAACAAGATCAAGGTTTTTAATGCCACGTGCATGAATCATCGTATTGAAGATCGTTCCGAAGATTGCAGCTCCTAGTGTTTGACTAAATGTATTAATAAATGTATTTAAACCAACTGCCGTTCCGCGCGTATGGGCCGGTACAGCTGCTTGAATTGTTACCATGTAAATTGGTGTAACAAGCCCCATTCCTAAGCCGAATAATCCGACTGCAACATAAATAAGGAATGATGGTGAATCTGTTGATAATGTAAATAATAAGAAAGTAGCAACTGATAAAATGCTAGCTCCAAGTAAAATAATTTGTTTCGTTTGTAACTTGCCAACTAAGTTACCGGAGAACATAGCACCGAATGTCCACATAACAGGAATCGGCATTAAAATGAGTCCAGCCTCTGTCGCATTTTTTCCTAAAACACCTTGGCTCCAAATTGGAAGATACACTGTAATACTAATAATCATTGCGCCAGCAATAAGTGTTAGTATGTTTATTGTAGATAATGTACGGTTAGAGAAAAGTGCTAGCGGAATTAATGGCTCCGGAGACTTTTTCTCGATGTATAAGAAAATAATGAATGAAACAGCGGCAAAGATTAATAGGCCGATAATTGAAATGTCTCCCCAGTTTTGCTTACTGCTACCTGTTAATAATGCGTATAGTAAAGCAATTGTACTTAATGAGAAAACTGTCGCACCAAGATAGTCGATATGTTGCTTAGCGGCGGACTTAACAGATTCCTTATAAGAAGTGGCAAACATTAAGCAAGCGATAATTCCAAAAGGAACGTTTAAGAAGAAAATATAGCGCCAAGAAAGAGAATCGACTAAAAATCCACCTACTAACGGCCCAATAACACCAGATACACCCCAAACGGCACTCATCCAGCCTTGTGCTTTCGCGCGGTCTTTCGCTTCGCTATATAGATCTCCAATAATCGTCATTGTGATCGGCATAACAGCACCAGCCCCTATACCTTGAAGAGCACGGAAGAAGATTAATTGTTCCATTGATGTAACGACTCCGCAAAGTGCAGAACCGATTAAGAAGATTGTTGCTCCGATGAGCAGAACTTTTTTACGGCCGAATAAATCAGCTAGCTTTCCGTATATTGGAGTCGAAACAGCTGTTGCAAGCATATAGATTGCATATACCCAACTAACAAGTTCGACACCTGACAAATCACTCGTTATACGAGGGATCGCTGTACTAACAATCGTTCCTTCTACCGCAGAAAGAAACGTCATTAGCATTAAAGACATCATGACTTTTTTTCTCATTTGTTTTCCCCTTACCCTTTTTCGAATATTCAACAATATAAAATATAAAGGTACTAAGGTATATAAAGCAACAAAAAAGCAATGGGAAGTTAGGAGGAAGGGATATTTTTGAAGAAACGGTCGACATATTTAAAGTATCGCCGATATAATTTCGTGTATTACTTTGCTATTTCAACATACTAAAAAAAGAAACAGGAGTCCCTGTTTCTTCTTTAATATTGCATTTTTGAATTTTGTCCTGCTGTTGTTCCGGCAATTCGGCCAGTAACAAGGGCAGATGTAATGTTATAGCCGCCAGTATAACCGTGAATATCAAGAACTTCTCCACAGAAGTATAAACCATTCGTGAATTTCGAAGCCATTTCTTTCGGGTTAATTTCTTTAACGGATACCCCTCCGCCAGTAACGAATGCTTTTTCAATTGACTGCGTACCATTTACATGGACGGTAAATTCTTTAAAATCTTTCACAAGTGCGCGAATCTTCTCATGAGAAACTTGTCCAGCTTGTTCGCTACCGTCAATTTCATTTTTTTCTAATAAGAATAGGAAGTAACGTTCAGGAACATAGCCTTTTAAAACGTTTTTAATTCCTTTTTTCGGATCTTCTTTCATTTGTTTCAGCATGCGCTGGAACAGTTGCTCACTATTTTCTTCTGGCAATGCATCGATACTCATGTGCACTGTGTTCGTTTTAAACTTTTTCATCGCTTTCACAACGAATTGGCTACAGCGAAGAGCAGCAGGACCAGATAGGCCGAAGTGAGTGAAAAGCATGTCCATTTTATGAGAAATGATAACTTTTCCTTTCGGGTTTAATACACTTAAGTTTACATCTCGTAAAGCAAGACCTTGTAATGTGCGGTCACGAATAAACGGTTCGTTTGAAAGAATTGGTACTTCTGTTGGGAAAAGTTCTGTAATTGTATGCCCAGCTTTTTCAGCCCAAGCGTATCCGTCTCCAGTAGAACCAGTTTGAGGAACAGATTTTCCGCCAACAGCGATAACGACGTGATTCGTTTCTAACACTTCACCTGTTTGCAGAATAACAGCCTTCGTTTGACCGTTTTCATACTCGATCGTTTCGACAGGCGTATTCGTACGTATTTTCACACCTAAGTCTTTTAATCGTGTTAACAGTGCATCTACAACAGATTGCGCTTTATTTGATACTGGGAACATGCGGCCATGATCCTCTTCTTTCAGTTGTACACCGAGATTTTCGAAGAATGTAATAATATCTTCATTACTGAAAATAGAAAAAGCACTGTATAAGAAGCGACCATTTCCAGGTATATGTTTAACGATTTCATCAAGTGGTAGACGGTTCGTTACGTTACAACGACCACCACCAGAAATCGCAAGTTTACGTCCTAGTTTATTTCCTTTATCAAGAAGTAAGACGCTTGCGCCTTCTTCAGCAGCACCGATTGCAGCCATTAGCCCTGAAGGACCGCCGCCGATGACAATAACATCATAATGCATAATATATCGACCTCATTTTCTACATTTCCTGCCTAAAAGAATAGCATGTTTTCCCTTAAAAGAAAAATAGAGTGAAGTACTGCTTAAGAGGAGAATTGTGGTACAATACAAAAGTTAGAGTTCAGCATTATCCTGCTATTTATGGGCAATAAGACTACTACCTTAAGATTTTGGAGAAGTAAAGAGGGAGTTAAAGCAGCCTGTAAATGCTTGAATGGTTAGTAGGAGGAGAGTCTCCCACTAATTATAGTTTCACTTTATGTAGATGTAGGAGGATTTTCGTATGTCCGATTCAAAATTTCTGCGCGGAACGCTTATTGTGACGTTAGGGACATTTTTAGTAAAGTTCTTAGGCATGATTTACGTTTTTCCGTTTCATGCATTAGTAGGCACAGAAGGCGGAACGCTCTATACATATGGATACATTCCATATACGATATTTTTAAGTATCGCAACGGCAGGAGTGCCGCTTGCTGTTTCTAAGTTTGTTTCCAAATATAATGCACTTGGAGATTATAAAACGAGCCGGAGAATGTTCCGCTCGGGAATGGTTATGATGATAGTAACAGGAGTTCTTTCCTTCTTAGTACTGTACATGACCGCACCATTATTTGCAGAAGCAATGCTTGGTAAACAAAGTTTACAAAATAAGATAGAAGAAGTTACGACGATTATTCGCCTCGTAAGTTTTGCGCTTATTGTTGTGCCGGCAGCAAGTTTGATTCGTGGTTATTTCCAAGGCCACCAATCGATGGGACCGACTACGGTTTCACAAATTATTGAGCAAATTATTCGTATCGTCTTTTTATTAGCGGGTAGTTTCATCGTTATTAAAGTACTTGGCGGTACAGTAGCAACGGCAGTTGGGGTTGCGACATTCGCTGCGTTCGTTTCAGCAGTTGGAGCACTTGGCGTATTAATTTGGTACTGGTTAAAACGTAAAAAATATTTGGATCAATATTTAATTGAGCAAACTGTACCAGAATCGACGGTAAGTACCGCTCAATTGTTTAAAGAGTTGTTTGCATATGCAATCCCTTACGTTGTAATTGGATTAACAATTCCTTTATATCAACAAATTGATACATTGACATTTAACTCTATTATGCAGGCGATTGGTCAAGGAGATATCGCAGAGCGAGCACTCGGTATTTTCACGATGTGGACGCATAAATTAATTATGATTCCAGTATCACTTGCAACAGCGTTTAGTTTAACGCTCGTGCCAGCGATTACAAAGTCGTTTACTGAAAAGCAATACCGTTATTTGAAATTACAAATTACACAAACATTCCAGGCGAATATGTTTTTAACATTGCCAGCAGTTGTCGGTATTTCTACACTTGCATATCCGATTTACACTGCTTTCTACGATTCAGACCCACTAGGTGGACAAGTATTAATGTGGTATGCGCCAGTTGCATTGTTATTCGCTTTATTCACAGTAACAGCAGCAATTCTGCAAGGGATTAACCAGCAGAAACATGCGATTGTTGCGCTTGTGATGGGTGTTATTTTGAAATTTGCATGTAACGTAATCTTTATTCGTTATTTCGGTACAGTTGGGGCGATTTTGGCTACTGCAGTCGGCTTCTTAGCTTCCGTATGGTATACGAATAGACAAATTAAAAAACACGCACACTATTCATTTGGTGTTGTATATAAGAGAACATTCCAAATTGCAGTCTTAACACTTGTAATGGTTATTGCTGTAAAACTATCACAATGGCTTCTATCCTTCATGATTTCGCCTGATGGCCGTATTGGTGCTCTTATTACAGTTGCGATTTGTGCAGGTATTGGTGGTCTTGTTTACGGATTGTTAGCGATTCGCACAGGAGTACTAGAAAGAGTATTTGGCGGAGAAGCTTTAGAGAAAATCCAGCGTAAACTTGGTAGTAGATTCAAAATAAAGTTGAAATCAAAAGGGGCGTAAATACGTCCCCTTTTCTATGATAAATAAAGAAGGTGAAGAACATGAGATTAGATAAATTATTAGCGAATATGGGACACGGAAGTAGAAAAGAAGTAAAGAAATTACTGAAAGACGGCGTTGTGAAGATTGATGGAACGCCAGTGAAAGATGCGAAGTTTCATGTGAATGTAGAAGAGCAAGAGGTTATGATTCACGGTGAAGTTGTGGAATATAAAGAGTTTGTTTATTTAATGATGCATAAACCACAAGGTGTTATTTCAGCGACAGAAGATGATAACCACGAAACAGTAATAGATTTATTAGAATTAGAAGATGCGATTTTCGATCCATTCCCTGTTGGAAGGCTCGATATTGATACAGAAGGTTTCTTATTAATCACAAATGATGGGAAGTTAACGCATCAACTATTATCTCCGAAAAAGCATGTGCCGAAAAAATATTATGCACACATTTCAGGTGTTGTAACGGAAGAGGATGTAATAGAATTCGCTAAAGGTGTTATTTTAGAAGATGGCTATGAAACGAAGCCAGGCGAACTTACAATTTTAAAAAGTGATGATATTTCTGAGATTGAACTCGTTATTACAGAAGGAAAATTCCATCAAGTGAAGCGTATGTTTGAAGCGGTAGGGAAAAAAGTAGTTTATTTAAAGAGAACAGAGATGGGACCTTTAATGTTAGATGAAGAGTTAGAACTTGGGCAATATCGTGAATTAACAGATGAAGAAGTAGAAATGTTAAAGACGTATCAAGTAGATAACGAAAAGTAATGCCAATTTCAGAGCATAGAAAAGACCCCTTTCTAATGAGTTAGAAAGGGGTATGTATTTATTTACATACAATTATTTTTTATTATGAGGTCATTCTCACTTTCTTTCCTGTCGTTGTCCACTTGCCGCGGCAAGGGCTATACACGAGTTCATTAAACTGCAACACATTTAGATCACGTTGTATTGTTCGCGGTGTGATCCCGAACTCATCTACAAGGTCTTTCGTTGTTACCGTACCGTTTTCATTGATGTACATATAAATCGATTTAATGCGTGTTAGCATACGAGTAGTTGTAGGTTTCAAGAGAAAACCGCTCCTCTACTAGTTTTTTTGACCCCATTCAGGAAAGAAGGTCGTTACTACCATTGTACTCTACATGATAAAATTCATGCTTTAACTTACTTAAATTTTACAAAAGTTTAACAAATATTCATATAGAAAAATATTGGTAGTTGACATTGTATGTCTGGTCAGTCAACTAACTCATAAATTTCTACGTAAAACGCCAAATTCCTGCAAATTTTTTTAAAAAAATAAAAGAAAAACTAATAAGAAATATCTGAAATATTACAATTGTCCGTTATTAGGTTTTCATGTATGGCATAAGAGATTTTCGTTTGCTATGATGAAAGAGACAATATAGTGAAGGATGGATGCGTAATGTCGACGATTAATTGGACAGAAGAAGTTACAAAACGAAAAGATGATTTAATTCGTGATACACAAAAATTTTTACAAATTAAAAGTGTATGGGAAGAAGAATCTGCGAAAGAGGGCGCACCATTTGGTGAAGGTGTAGAAAAAGCCTTATCTTTCATGTTACATAAAGGAGAAGCAGAAGGTTTCTGTTCTAAAAATTTAGAAGGATATGCAGGTCATCTTGAAATGGGACAAGGAGAAGAATTAGTAGGTATTCTTTGTCACGTTGATGTTGTACCAGAAGGAGATGGCTGGACAACGCCTGCGTATAGTGCGGATATTCGCGACGGGAAGATTTTTGCACGCGGTGCAATTGATGATAAAGGGCCGACGATGGCAGCTTATTATGCGATGAAAATCGTTAAAGAATTAGGCTTACCTCTTTCAAAACGTGTTCGTATGATTTTAGGAACAGATGAGGAAAGTAATTGGAAGTGTGTAGATCATTATTTTAAAAATGAAGAAATGCCAACAATCGGTTTTGCGCCGGATGCAGATTTTCCGATTATTAATGCGGAAAAAGGAATTTCTGACATACAAGTTGTGCAAAGTGGTGGCGAAGAGAAAGAAGGCACATTTAAGCTTATTTCATTTGAGTCAGGTCGTCGTTTAAATATGGTTCCTGATTTTGCAGAAGCAGTTATTACAGGAGAAGATGTAAATACACTTACAGTAGCATATGAAGAGTATTTACAAACTGCTAAAAAAATAGGTAAAGCAATTGTAGAAGGAAAGACGGTGACGTTGCAAATCAAAGGGATTTCAGCTCACGGATCTACTCCGGAAAAGGGAGAAAATGCAGGTTTATTATTGGTAAACTTCTTAACGAAAGTTTCTCTTGATGGAAAAGGGGCTTCATTTGCCTCGTTTGTAGCAGAAACATTTACAGGTGATATTATTGGAGAAAAAGCTGGTATTTCTTATAAAGACGATATTAGCGGGCCGTTAACAGTGAATGTTGGTCGCCTGTCTTACTCGCAAGAAAACGGTGGTAATTTAGGATTAAATGTACGCTATCCAGTTACAACTAACTTTGAAGAAACAATTGCAAAGTTAAAAGAATATGTTGGTACTCATGGATTTGAAGTAGCGGATTATTCTAACTCTCGCCCGCATCACGTTGACAAAGATCATACGTTAATTCGTACTTTGCAACGTGTATATGAAGAACAAACTGGTGAAAAAGCTGAATTGTTAGCAATTGGCGGTGGTACTTATGCTCGTTCATTGAAAGCTGGTGTTGCATTTGGCCCGTTATTCCCAGGAAAAGAAGAACTTGCGCATCAAAAAGATGAGTACATTGAAATTGAAGATTTATTAAAAGCGACAGCGATTTATGCTCAGGCAATTCATGAATTAGCGAAATAAAAGATATTTAAATAATGACCGCTCTCTACTTTAGAGGGCGGATTCTTTTTAGCTGAATGAGATAAGGAAGAAAAGCAACAATAACATAAAGGAGACGATGTAGATGGTGCCGCATTATTTTGTCGCAGTAACTTTACCACGTCATATAAAAGAAATTCTTTCTAATTATAAAGAGGAAATGAAGGATGAATTAACATTTCGCTCGTGGGTACATGAAGAAGACTATCATATTACCCTTTCATTTTTAGGAAGTGCGACAGAGGAACAGTTAGAAGGAATAAAGAATGGATTACAAACACTTACAGAAAAAACGGAATTATCGTTCACGTTACAAGGACTTTCTACATTCGGACAGGTGGACCAGCCGCGTATATTTTGGGCGGGGATAAGTGATAATCAAGATTTGTTTAGTTTACAAAAGCAAGTGCATACAATTTGTGAAGAAAATGGCTTCTCTCTAGATACACGTCCTTATCATCCACATATTACTGTTGCGCGTAAATGGGTAGGAGAAAAAGTGTTTGATCTGACAAATGTAAAAGAGTTACCTGTAACATCATTTCAAGCAGATACAATTACTTTGTATGAATCTCACGTTAAGGAAACGCCGAAGTATAAATCGATTACTGAAATAAAACTACAAAAATAGAATGTATGAAAACGTTTTTTATACAGGTGAATATACTATAGGGAATAATGTGTTACTGTATAGAGCTTCGCTGATAAGAAAACCCTTATCACTTGCAGCTCGTTTCACCCCCTATTTGCGGGCAGTAAGACTCCCATCTCCAAATTAGGATGAAGCAAAGAAGTTAGGTGGGAGATCTACTGCCCGTAAAGGCCCAATTGGTGAAGGCTAATAATCAGTGGGAGTAAAGCGTTCCCATTGATTAAAGTTTCACTTTATTTTAATTTTGAGAATGATGGTGATTTTTTATGTTGAAAGTAAAACGTCCATTTGATGCCTATTTAGATGAAATGAATAAAATTACAATTTTGCTCCCGCATGCGTATGGAACAAGCCGGACATTTCGTTTACAAGAAGGAAGCAATGTGAAAGAGTTACCGATTGTTCATACTATTGCTCTTCCAGATGCAACGAAGTATGAATGCTTTATAGAAGAGCCGATAGATGTGGGGAAGTATTATACAGTACGGGATGAACGGAATGAAGAAACAGATTTACAAATAGGCGCTGTGATTCGAACAGTAGTTTTCGATGAAAAATATTATTACGAAGGTACCGACTTAGGTGCTGTGTATAAAAAAGAAGAAACAATATTTAAAGTATGGGCTCCGACTGCAAGGCTTGCGAAAGTACGGATTTATAAAAGTGATAAAGAATATATTGATTATGAAATGTACAGAGAAGAAAACGGAGTGTGGATTCATACATTACAAGGTGATCATGATGGAGCACGATATACATTCCTTGTTTGTATTAATTTAATATGGAACGAAGCGGTTGACCCTTATGCAAAGTCTGCGACGATAAATGGAAAATACGGCGTCGTTATCGATTTGGAAAAAACGAATGTGACAAAACGAGTAGAATTATCACCATTACAGTCAATGACAGATGCCATATTGTATGAACTGCATATTCGTGACGCTACTATTCACCCAAACAGTGGGGTGAATAAGAAAGGGACATATAAAGGGCTAATGGAAGAGGAGACAGTAGGGCGAAATGGGACATTAACAGGATTGTCTTATATAAAAGATTTAGGCGTTACACATGTTGAACTATTACCTTTACATTGTTTTGGTGGTATAGATGAAGTGAATCCTGCTTCCGCATATAATTGGGGCTACAATCCGTTATATTACAATATACCAACAGGATTTTATGTTACAAACCTTTCTGATCCATATAACAGGATAGTAGAGTGTAAACAACTAATTGAAACATTTCATGATCACGGCATTCGAGTGATTATAGATGTTGTATATAATCATGTTTATGAAAGAGAATTATCATCATTTGAGAAGCTTGTCCCGGGATATTATTTTCGTCATGGGGAAGACGGTATGCCTTCTAATGGGACGGGAGTTGGAAATGATATAGCATCTGAACGGAAAATGATGAGGAAATTTATTATAGAATCTGTTTTATATTGGCTTACTGAATACAATGTTGATGGATTCCGATTTGATTTAATGGGAATTTTAGATGTTGAAACGATGAATGAATTAGAAAAAGAAGTACGAAAAATAAAGCAGGATGCGCTGTTATTAGGTGAAGGATGGGATTTGCAAACACCGCTTCCTCTTGAAGAGAAAGCGACGTTAAATAATGCGAATAAAATGCTATGTATCGCACAGTTTAATGATCAATTTCGTGATGGAATAAAAGGAAGTACTTTTAATATAAATAAACGTGGCTTTGCATTTGGTGGGCATGTAGACTGTAATCATTTGCAGTATATAGTAGCTGGTAGCCTTTTAAGTATGAAAGAAACAGGATTGTTCCTAGAGCCAGTACAAAGCATCAACTATGTAGAATGTCATGACAATATGACGATGTGGGATAAACTAGTGCAAAGTAATCCAGAATCAGAAGAAATTTTGAAAAGGCGTCATCGTTTAGCAACCGCAATGGTTATTCTTTCACAAGGGATTCCTTTCTTACATGCGGGGCAAGAGTTTTATCGTACGAAGCAAGGGAACGAAAATAGCTATAATGCAAATGATGAAATTAATCAATTAGATTGGGATCAAAAAGAGAAAGAGATGGAGACCGTTAACTATATAAAAGGGTTAATTGCGATTCGCAAAGGGCACGGGGCATTCCGATTACAAAATGCGGACCTTATAAAAAAGCATATGACTTTTTTGCAAACATCTACAGAAGTACTGGCATACCACCTAGAGCATGTAGAATTATTTGGACCGTGGAAAGAGATTGTAGTTTTATTTAATAGCGGTTTAGAAGCTAAAACGGTGCAGCTTCCAAAAGAAGAAACGTGGCATGTGTTAGTAAACGAAAAGCAAGCGAAAATAGAGCCAATTTCTTCATTTAGAGGAAAGGAACTTCAATTGGCTCCAATTAGCACGTATATATTGACGATAATGTGACAAATCGCTACTTGACGATGAGAATGTAATAAATGTAGAATTGACAAAGGTGACGATTTTCATAAGTTGTCATTCTATGATTGATTTTGTAAAATAAACTAGAAGAACAGGTGATTTATCCTGTTTTCGGCTTATGCCAAGTTTTTTCATTCAAATACAGTAAAATATATGAATCCACAACATGCGTAGAAATGTTGCGGTTTTTCTTTTCATAACTATAAAAGATAAGGATTTGTTAACGGGTAATGAATATGGAATGGTTGGAACAATTATTAGGAAAAGAGTGGAGTCTTATACCGGCTGGTGGAGTAACGGGCGATGCATATATTGCGCAAAACGGACAACAAAAGTTATTTTTAAAGCGGAATACATCGCCCTTTTTAGCGGTATTGTCAGCAGAAGGAATTGTTCCAAAATTACTTTGGACAAGAAGGGTAACGAACGGTGATGTAATTTCTGCTCAAAAATGGCTTCCGGGACAGAAGTTAGAGCCAGAGGATATGAAACTAGAACGTGTTGCGAAACTTTTGAAGAAAATACACTCCTCTAAAGCGCTTGTGCAGATGATTCAAAGGCTAGGAAAGCAGCCGCTTCATGCGCAAGAGTTATTACAACAATTACAGCTCGTTTTAAGAGGAGATATAAGAGTTGATGAAACAATTCAGCAAGGCCTGCAATATTTAACGGAGTCATTAAAAGATATTGAGTACAATGAATTCGTTGTATGCCATTGTGATGTAAACCATAACAATTGGATATTGTCGGACGAAGATGAATTGTTTTTAATTGATTGGGATGGGGCTGTTATTGCTGACCCAGCTTTAGATCTTGGTATGTTATTATATTGGTATGTTCCGCGCCATGAATGGAGTGAGTGGCTCGGATATTATGAGATTGAACTAGATGAATCATTGCTTAGGCGTATGAGATGGTATGTGATAGCACAAACGATTTTATCTATGCAATGGCACACAACAAAAAAGCAGCAAGCAGAAGCTAAATATTGGCATCAATATTTACAGCAACTACTTGCTTCAGAATAATACTTAAGAAAAATTGTCCATTCCAGCAATCCACTGAGTAAGTTGTTCTTGATTATTGGAAATATGGTTGTCCAAATTAGAGGAAGATTTACCCGATTGACTATAAGAATATACATCGTTTAGCATTACTTTAGTGTCACTACTTATACTATCGTTTGCGAGTAACGATTGAATGAGTCGCTCTAATTGCTCGCATTCAGAAACTGTCCCGCAGCAATCACTTTGATGGTTGATTAAAATATCTTTTAACACTTCTAATTGATGCTGTTGATTAATTGGCATGAACGGATCATCCTTTCGAGTGTTTTTCTCTCCCTAGAAATGTAAGAGAAAAAGCTGTTTCGTCATGGAATGTTTAATGCTTTATGTAGTTTTTATCAAAATGGTACATCTTATACTTGAGAGAAACGGACCGAGTGCTCGTACGTACTTGGTTTTTTGTTTGATAGATTGATTAAAACAGAAAGAAGGAATTTTTCCTTTAAAATAGTTTTGTAAAGAGAGGGAGACATCTATGCGTTTAAGACATAAGCCTTATGCAATGGATCGAATTAATGAGTATTCACATATCGTAATTGGAAACCCAGAGGAGAGCGCTGGTAACTGGAAAGAAATATTTGGAAATGAACAGCCAATTCATATTGAAGTAGGTACAGGACGTGGCCGCTTCATGTATGATATGGCAAAAGCAAATCCGCATATTAACTATATTGGAATTGAAAAATTCACAAGTGTTGTTGTAGATGCACTTGATAAATTAATTGAAGAAGAAGTACCGAACTTAAAGTTAATTAATAAAGATGCTGAAGATTTAACAGTTTTCTTTGCGAAAGGTGAAATTGACCGCGTTTATTTAAACTTCTCAGATCCATGGCCGAAGAATCGTCATACGAAGCGTCGTTTAACGTATAAAACATTTTTACGCAATTATGAAGAAGTGTTAGTAGATGGCGGAGAAATTCATTTCAAAACTGATAACCAAGGTTTATTTGAATATTCTATTATGAGTATGGCTGAGTATGGTATGTTATTAACTTACCTTAGCCTAGATCTTCATAATAGTGATTATGAAGGAAACATTATGACAGAATACGAAGAGAAATTTTCTAGTAAAGGTCATCGTATTTATCGAGTTGAAGCAAAATATCGTACGGAGCCTATGCAGTAATGCATAGGTTTTTTATATGAAAAATAATCGGAATATTATGTTAAAATTAAATGAAAAAGGGGGATGGGATATGGAACAGTTACAAATTGGAAATATAAAAGTGACGTGGCTAAAAGGTGGGAATACACATTTAGATGGAGGCGCGATGTTTGGAGTTGTGCCAAAAATACTTTGGTCACGAAAATATAAACATAATGATACAAATCATATTTATTTACGAACAGATCCGTTACTCTTACAAACGAAAGAAGGAAACATACTTATTGATTCAGGGATAGGGAATGGTAAATTGAATGAGAAAATGAAGCGAAATCAAGGTGTAACAGAAGAATCATCAGTTAAGGAATCTTTGGAAAAATTGGGACTGTATACTGAAGATATTCATTACGTCTTAATGACGCATCTTCATTTTGACCATGCATCTGGTTTAACAAAATGGGAGGGAAATCACCTTGTTCCGGCGTTTCCGAACGCAACGATTTATGTAAGTGAGACTGAATGGAATGAAATGAAAAATCCGAATGTTAGATCGCGTAATACATATTGGAAGGAAAATTGGGAGCCAATCGTTGATAAGATTGTTACGTTCAGGAAAGAAATAGAAATTACGGATGAAATAAAGATGGTGCATACGGGTGGTCATAGCGATGGACATGCCGTTGTCATCCTTGAAAGTCAGGGTGAAACGATGCTTCATTTAGCGGACATTTTACCGACGCATGCACATCAAAATGTATTATGGGTAATGGCATACGATGACTATCCAATGACATCGATTGAACATAAACAAAAGTGGATGAAGTATGGTGCTGAAAAAGAGGCGTGGTTTACTTTTTATCATGATGCATATTACCGTGCAGTAAAGTGGAATGAGGAAGGGCATATAGTGGAGAAAATAGAGAGACAAACAAATATAGAAGCTTAATATTAATAAGAGGAAGGTGTCCAAAAATATTTATTGGAACAATCTCCACTTATTATGTATTGCTGTTATTATCAGCTTTTGTTGGTAATTCTAAAAAAAAAGAGGTTCACCTAATGGGAAACCTCTTTTTATGCTGCTATAACCTCTAAAACAGTACCTGTTTTAGCATCAACTAAAAATTCAAATCGTTCTTGTATTTCATCTAACATCGTTGTAAGACCGCCGCGATAAACTTCGTACGCGACATCATATTTTTCAAATGCCTCTGGAACCATATGTACCCAAGAGCCAGTAATTTCACCTTTATGACTTAATGCTTGTTTCACCATTTTCAATGCTTTTTCTGAAGAAATATGGGATTGTTCTTGTACTTTGTTTGCAACGAAATAACCAGCTGCGAATCCAACGCCAAGACCTGTGACTAAACCTTTCCAGCTCATATATTCACCTCAATTCTGTAAAATAAAAATAGTGTACCAATAATAATTATAATGCAAATGCAACTAAAAAAGAAGAAACTAGAAACATTTCGAAAATTTCGTTACAATAAAAGAGGTATTCTACTAAGGTTTGAAAGAAGGGGACTTCGTGAATAAAGAGACATTACAATTATTTCGTACGTTAACAGAATTACAAGGTGCATCAGGTTTTGAACATGATGTGCGCAGTTTTATGAAGCAAGAATTAAGCAAATATGCTGATGAGATTGTGCAAGACGGTTTAGGTAGCGTATTTGGTCTGAAAAAAGGGGACGAAACTGGCCCGCGCGTTCTTGTAGCAGGTCATATGGATGAAGTAGGTTTCATGGTTACGCAAATTACGAAAAATGGGATGCTTCGTTTTCAAACGTTAGGTGGCTGGTGGAGCCAAGTACTATTAGCTCAGCGTGTACAAGTTATGACGAAGAATGGTCCTGTTATTGGGGTTGTTGGTTCCATTCCTCCTCATTTATTAAGTGATGCGCAACGTGCAAAACCGATGGATATAAAAAATATGTTAATTGATATAGGTGCAGATAGTTATGAAGATGCGATTGAAATTGGCATAAAGCCAGGGCAACAAATCGTTCCAATCTGCCCATTCACGCCAATGGCAAATGAAAAGAAAATTATGGCGAAAGCTTGGGACAACCGCTATGGATGTGGCCTTGCTATCGAATTGCTAAAGGAATTAAAAGATGAAACATTACCAAACACATTATACTCTGGTGCGACTGTACAAGAAGAAGTAGGTCTTCGCGGAGCACAAACTGCTGCAAATATGATTCAACCAGATATTTTCTATGCGCTTGATGCAAGTCCAGCAAATGATGCATCTGGTGATAAGACGCAGTTCGGTCAATTAGGAAAAGGCGCTCTTCTTCGTATTTATGACCGTACAATGGTAACACATAGAGGAATGCGTGAATTCATTTTAGATACAGCAGAAACACATAACATTCCGTACCAATACTTTATTTCACAAGGTGGTACAGATGCGGGCCGTGTGCATACAAGTAACTCTGGTATCCCATCAGCAGTAATTGGTGTTTGTGCACGCTACATTCATACACATGCTTCTATTTTACATGTTGATGATTATGCGGCAGCGAAGGAATTAATTACGAAGCTTGTGAGAGCAACGGACAAAACGACGTTAGAGACAATTAAGAATAACGCGTAAAGAGGAAGGGTGAAAAACCCTTCTTTTTTTAGGTTGAATAGATGACCCAGCGATGAATGGGAGCGGTCAGTGCCTAGTTGGTGCTCGAATGGTGTATTAAGACCTTGGATAGGAAGAGAGAGGAAGGCTGTTTTTGGAAAACCTTTTCTTTTTTTAGGTGGGAGAGATGACACAGAGATGCGTGTGTGCGGTCAGGCGCACTACGGTATAAATCTCAGTCATGAAGACTGATTTGGTGTTCGAGGCTAGTATTAGGATAGAATGATGAATTTATATAGAGGTGAATGAAATGAAGGTAGTAGTTGGATCGAAGAATAAGACGAAGGTTGGGGCTGTAGAGAAGGTTTGGGAAGATGCTGAAATTACATCTCTTTCTGTTCCATCAGGAGTAGCAAATCAGCCTTTTTCAGATGAAGAGACGATGCAAGGAGCAGTAAATAGAGCGAAGAGAGCATTGCAGGAAGGTGCAGCTCATATCGGCATTGGGCTAGAAGGCGGCGTTATGAAAACGGAGCATGGGTTATTTATGTGTAACTGGGGTGCTTTAGCGACGATTGAAGGTAAAACATTTGTTGCGGGCGGGGCGCGTATTAAGTTACCAGACGATTTTTTAGCACCGCTTGAAGAAGGAAAAGAGCTAAGTGAAGTGATGGAAGAGTTTGTAGAGCGAAAAGATATTCGTAGTCACGAAGGTGCTATCGGTATTTTTACAGATGATTATGTCGACCGAACGGAATTATTTGTACACGTTGTTAAGTTACTTGTTGGGCAATATAAGTATGATGAAAAGCAAGCATAAACCTTGCACCATGCGCGATGTATGGTAGTATAAAGAAAAGATTATAGTGTGAAAAAGTGCACTCGTTAGAGGAGGAAATATAGATGAAATCATTAGAAAGCATGGAACAATTCCAAGAATTAAAAAATGAAGAGAATGTAGTCTTCATGTTCTCAGCAGAATGGTGCCCAGATTGCCGTTTCGTTGATCCATTTATGCCAGAAGTGGAAGAGAAGTATAGTGACTTCTCATTTTACTATGTAGATCGTGATGAATTTATTGATTTATGCGTGAAAGTAGACGTATTTGGCATTCCAAGCTTTGTAGCGTACAATAAAGGTGAAGAAACTGGACGCTATGTAAATAAAGATCGTAAAACACAAGAGCAAATCGAAGAGTTTATTGAAGGTTTAAAATAAGACAATTAGCCAATTGAATTGTAAAAACAACCTCTACCTTCGCGGGGGAGGTTATTTTTTTGGAAGGGAGGAAAAAGAGATGAAAATGACAAGTAAAAAGATGAAAGACGAGTTAATGAAGAAATTATCTCGACCAGAATGGGACTTTCATTATGATAGCGAGAAAGAAGTTCTTCGTATTGAACAAACAGACTCGAAAAAAGGTATTAATGTATCACTTCCAGGAGTAGTTGCAAAATGGGAAGTGAACAAAGAAAAAGCAATTGAAGAGGTCGCTTATTACGTACAAGAAGCGCTAATTGCAATGCATAAAGAAGAAAATAGCACGGCGAAAATTTTACCTGTTATTCGCTCTACTTCTTTCCCGAAACAATCAGAAGAAGGAAATCCGTTTATTATGACGGACCATACGGCGGAAACACGTATTTACTATGCGCTAGATTCTAATAAAACATATCGATTAATTGATGAGCGCTTATTGCAAAAATTAGAGCTTACAGAGGAACAAGTACGTGAAATGGCATTATTTAATGCTCGCTCATTAGGCTATGAATTTAAGCAGGAGACAGTAGCAGGTAATACATTCTACTTTTTAAACACAAATGATGGATACGACGCGAGTCGTATTTTAAACGAATCGTTACTACACTCGATGCGTGAAAAGATCTCTGGTGATATGGTTGTTGCAGTTCCTCACCAAGATGTATTAATTATTGCTGATATCGTCAACGAAATCGGTTATGATATTATTGCACAAATGACAATGAAATTTTTTGCCGAAGGGCATGTTCCGATTACATCACTTTCATTCGTATATGAAGATGGGGACTTTGAACCAATCTTTATTTTAGCGAAGAATCGGAAGAAGACAGATGGAAAAGAGAAAGGATGAACGAAGTGAACGTTTTTTACAACCTTGAAGGAATTGGTGACACTTTAATTGTTACCTTACAAGATATTACTTTAGAAAACCGTACATTTGACCGCAAAGGAGATGTTGCTCGCGTATACGATCGTGAAAGCAACGTAACAGCAGGATTCAACATCTTTAATGCGTCTTCTTATGTAGAAGTAACAGACAACGGAAACGTTACATTAACGAAAGAGTTTGTTGAAAAAATTAACGGAATTTTAGCGAAGAATGGCTTTGAAGAAAAAGTAGAAGCTGATTTCACGCCGAAATTTGTTGTAGGCTATGTAGCTGAAAAAGAGAAGCATCCAAATGCTGATAAATTAAACATTTGTACAGTAGAAATCGGTACAGAAACATTACAAATCGTATGTGGTGCACCAAACGTTGATGCAGGACAAAAAGTTGTTGTTGCAAAAATCGGTGCTGTAATGCCAAGTGGTATGTTAATTAAACCAGCTGAACTTCGCGGTGTTCCTTCTTCTGGAATGATTTGCTCTGCACGTGAATTAGAGCTTCCAGATGCTCCAGAAGAAAAAGGTATTCTTGTATTAGAAGATAGCTTTGAAGTTGGACAAGAATTTAAATTTTAATTGATGTTAGAAAAAGTAGTCTCGCATATGTGAGGCTATTTTTTTTGTACGAAATTTCTAGGATTGTAACGTTTCCTCTCAAAATCTATATTGTATTTCAAAAATGGATTAGGTAAAATTTAGAAAAAAGAAGGGGGTAGACGTATGAAACAACAACCAAAAATTGCAGAACTTCTGAAACGAATTGAAACTTCAAAACAGCAAGATATCGAACTAGGTTCCTATGAAATATATGTGTTTAGCGAAAATGAATTAGAAAAAGGACAAATCGGTTATCGATATGATAAACATAAAAATTCATTAATAAGTGAAGAAAGTGGAAAATGGAAAGAGGAATGGATTGTTATCGGATATGAAACGGATATGGGGGATCCTGTTTTCGTAAATGTAGCTGATGATGCTTATCTAGTCTATACCGCAGAGCGTGGTACAGAAACGTGGCAACCCGTTCATATTGGAAATATGGATGAAATTATAAAACAATTATAAGAAAAACTTTGAGACCGGTGCAAAGTGATAGGAGAGAAAAATGAAGTATATAAAAATAATGAGCGCTATTGCAGTCATTGGAATATATATGGGAGGTTGTTCGCAAGAAGAGCCGAAAAAAGAAACAACATCTTCTATACAAGAAAAAAACAAAGATAATAAGGAAGACGCACCGGTAGAAAAGCAGCAAGAAGAACAAGAAAAGAAAGAACAACCGCAAGCAATTCAAACGAATGAGCAAGTGGAACATAAGCAGGAGGAAGTGCCGGCCGAGGAAAAGAAAGAGGAAACTACGCCGCTGCAGCCAACTGAGCAACCAGTACAAAATAATGAACAAAAAGTAGAGAGTAATGAAAAACAAGAAAAGTTTCTCGTCGTTATTGATCCAGGGCATCAACAAAAAGCGAATTTAAATTTAGAGGCAATTGGTCCAGGAGCAACTACGCAAAAATATAAAGTAACAGACGGAACAGCGGGGGTTGTAACGAAAAAGAGGGAATCAGTTCTTGTATTAGAGATGGCTTTTATATTGAAAGAAAAACTGGAAGCAAAAGGTATACAAGTATTGATGACGAGAACGTCACATGAGGTTGATATAAGTAATAAGGAACGAGCAACATTCGCGAATGATCATAAAGCGAATTTATTTTTGCGCCTTCATGCAGATGGTTCTGAAAATCCAAATCAAAGTGGATTTGCTGTATTGACACCGGCAGAAGGAAGTCCGTATACGAAAGAGATTTATGCTGAAAGTCTTCAAATCTCTCAAACGATAGTAAATAAAATGAGAGAGAATCATCAAGTGAAAGTAAATGGAATTAAATTTCGGGATGATCTTTCTGGATTTAATTGGTCAAAAGTTCCAGGAGTACTATTAGAACTTGGATTTATGTCAAACCCTGAAGAAGACAAAAAATTATCTGACCCACAGTATGTAAATTCTTTATTGCAAAGTGTAACGGATAGTGTGGATGAATATCGGAAGGGTAAAGATTAAACGAGGTCTTACATGTAAGACCTCGTTTTTCTATATGAAAAACAATCGTGAATTAGAATATTATGGATAAAACTAATATGCTTAATTTTACCTGCACTTTTTGCCGAATGCTGATACAATAAAGGATGTTACTATTTAGTAGAAAGAGTGGTAAACATGTTAGATTGGATGAAAAAGCTGTTTAACAAAGAGGAAGAAAAAACAGTGATGAATAAAGAAGTACCGGCACAAATTGAAAGTCAGCCGAAAATTCCTCGTGTAAACCACTACACTGAAGCAAGAGAAGCACAAATGGCAAGTCGGAATGCAGGGAAATGTCGTTTTCCATTAATACCAGATAATGGCTTCGATGAGGAGGATGTAAGAGAACTGCCTAACTTTGAAGAACAACCTATTCAAAGAGGAGCATATGAAGAACAGCCTACTCAAAGAGGAATAAAAGTGGAAAGAAGCAGACGACCGTATGTGGAAACAGAAGCACCTACATATGAGGAACCGGAATTGCAATATGAACCGGAACCAGAGCCTGTCGTAAAAAAAGCATTCGTACCGTCGCAAGAAAGTAACCGTAGACCATTTCGTCCAACAGAAATGATTTCTCCGATTTATGGATATAACCGTCCTTCAGTAGAAACGAAGGTTGTGCAGGAGGAAGAAAAGGTAAGAGAAGATCTTGAAATATCTGTTGAAGGAAAAGCTGTTGTTGACGCATGGTTAGAGAAAAAGGGATATACATTATCTGACTTTTCGGGAGTTCTACAAGGAAGTTCATCTGTTAAGAACGGAGTGAGCGAACGAAGTAATAAAGTAGAAGAAAAATCGGTTGTGGATACATGGTTAGAGAAAAACGGTTACGAAGTTGAACGTCAAGCCCCTTCATTAGAAGAAAGCCTAAGTGATGATTTGCTTCATAAAACAGTAGGACAGCATGTGGAAAAAGAGGCTACAATTGTACAAGCCTTGAAGCAGGAGCAAGATGTAGTGGCGTTATCATCTACAGAAGATAACGAAGAAACTTTACAAGAAGAGTCAATAGATTCTAAAGTAGAGCATGTGTATTCGATATTAACAGAAGAAAATGAATGTAATACAGAAATAGAAGAAACTGTTGCTGAAGTTGCAGCAAATCAAGTCGAAGAAGAAACCTTAGAAGATGTAGTGATTGTAAAAGCAGATGAAAAGCTTGAAGAAACAATTACTATAGAAATACCAGATGCTTTTGAAGAAGAAGCTAAGGAAGCAGAAGAAGTTGTGGAATTAGAGAAACCTGAGGAAGCAGCAGAAGAAGTTGTGGAATTAGAGAAATCTGAGGAAGCGACAGAAGAAGTTGTGGAATTAGAAGAAGCTAAGGAAGCGACAGAAGAAGTTGTGGAATTAGAGAAATCTGAGGAAGCGACAGAAGAAGTTGTAGAATTAGAGAAATCTGAGGAAGCAGCAGAAGAAGTTGTGGAATTAGAGAAACCTGAGGAAGCGACAGAAGAAGTAGTGGAATTAGAAGAAACTGAGGAAGCAATAGAAGAAGTTGCAGAATTAGAGGAAGCTGAGGAAGCGACAGAAGAAGTTGTGGAATTAGAGGAAGCTGAGGAAGCAGCAGAAGAAGTTGTAGAATTAGAGAAATCTGAGGAAGCGACAGAAGAAGTAGTGGAATTAGAAGAAACTAAGGAAGCGACAGAAGAAGTTGCAGAATTAGAGAAATCTCAGGAAGCGACAGAAGAAGTTGTGGAATTAGAAGAAGCTAAGGAAGCGACAGAAGAAGTAGTGGAATTAGAAGAAACTAAGGAAGCGACAGAAGAAGTTGCAGAATTAGAGAAATCTGAGGAAGCGACAGAAGAAGTTGTGGAATTAGAAGAAGCTAAGGAAGCGACAGAAGAAGTAGTGGAATTAGAAGAAACTAAGGAAGCGACAGAAGAAGTTGTGGAATTAGAGGAATCTAAAGAAGCAGAAGAAGTTGTGGAATTAGAGAAATCTGAGGAAGCGACAGAAGAAGTTGCGGAGTTAGAGGGTACTAAGGAAGAAGAACCAATTTCTCAAGAAACAGTAATTGAAGAAACGATGAATACAGATTTAGTGGAAAATACACCAGTTGCAGAGCAACCAGTGATTTCTCAACAAGAAACAATTACGTTCAAGGAAGAAAGTGAAGTATTCGTACCAGTTTCAGAAACGGATGAGCAAACAAAGAAAGATGTTCAAAACTTTGCGAACGTTTTAATTGAAGAAGCGGAAGAAAAGAAGCAAGTTGCTGAAGAACAGCCTGCTTTACAAATAGAAGAACCGAAACGTGAGAAAAAACGTCATGTCCCATTTAATGTTGTCATGTTAAAGCAGGATAGAAAGAAATTAATGGAAAGACATGCGGCAAGAACGAACGTAATGCAATCAACTGTCAGTGAGCGAGTGGAAGAAAAGCCAGTGCAGCAAGTGGTAGTAGAACCACAAGCAGAAGAAAAGCCAATGCAGCAAGTGGTAGTAGACCTGCAAGTGGAAGAAAAACCAGTGCAGCAAGTGGTAGTAGACCCGCAAGTGGAAGAAAAACCAGTGCAGCAAGTGGTAGTAGACCCGCAAGTGGAAGAAAAACCGATGCAGCAAGTGGTATTAGAAGCCCAAGTGGAAGAAAAACCAATGCAGCAAGTGGTAGTAGAAGCTCAAGTGGAAGAAAAACCGATGCAGCAAGTGGTAGTGGAACCGCATGTGGAAGAAAAACCGATGCAACAAGTAGTGGTGGCTGGACAAGTACAAGAGTCAATTTCAAGTACGGAAGTACAAGAGAAAGCATATGTTGTAAATCAAAAAGAGAATGATATGCGCAACGTACTACAAGCGCCACCGAAGTATGAACTTCCGCCATTAACGTTGTTGTCAATTCCACAGCAGGCAGCATTAGATAATACGGAGTGGCTAGAAGAACAGGAAGAATTATTAAATACGACATTTAATAATTTCCATGTTGGAGCACATGTTATTAATGTGTCACAAGGGCCGGCGGTAACTCGTTTTGAAGTACAACCAGACCCAGGTGTGAAAGTAAATAAAATTACAAATTTAAGTGATGATATTAAGTTAAGTTTAGCTGCGAAAGATATTCGAATTGAAGCGCCAATTCCAGGGAAGAGTGCAATTGGAATTGAAGTTCCAAACAAGGAAAGTAAGCCAGTATTCCTGCGTGAAATTTTAAGAAGTCCTGTATTTACAAAGAGTGAATCACCGCTTACAGTTGCGCTGGGGCTTGATATTTCCGGTGATCCAATTGTAACGGATATTCGAAAAATGCCACATGGACTTATTGCGGGTGCAACTGGTTCAGGGAAAAGTGTGTGCATTAACGCGATTTTAACGAGCATTTTATATAAAGCGAAGCCGCATGAAGTGAAGTTGATACTAATTGATCCGAAGATGGTTGAGCTTGCACCATACAATTCTGTTCCACATCTTGTAGCACCTGTTATTACTGACGTAAAAGCAGCTACAGCTGCGTTAAAGTGGGCGGTTGAAGAGATGGAACGTCGTTATGAATTGTTTGCTCATGCTGGTGCTCGTGATTTAACTCGTTACAATACGATTGTAAGTGGTAGAGAAATCCCAGGTGAGACATTACCTTATATTGTAATTGTCATTGACGAGTTAGCGGACTTAATGATGGTTGCTCCTGGTGATGTGGAGGAAGCGATTTGTCGTATTGCACAAAAAGCGCGTGCTTGTGGTATTCACTTATTAGTTGCGACGCAGCGTCCATCTGTAGACGTTATTACAGGTTTAATTAAATCAAACATTCCAACGCGTATTGCGTTTACAGTATCATCTCAAGTTGATTCGCGTACGATCATCGATATTGGGGGCGCGGAGAAGTTACTTGGTCGTGGTGATATGCTATTTTTAGGAAACGGCACATCTAAACCAGTTCGTGTACAAGGTGTATACGTATCAGATGATGAGATTGAAAGAACAGTTGATCATGTGAAAAAGCAAATGAAGCCAAACTACTTATTTAAGCAAGAGGATTTATTAGCAAAATCAGAGCAGAGTGAGTCTGAAGATGAACTATTTTTTGATGCATGTCAATTTGTTGTAGAGCAAGGGGGAGCGTCCACATCTTCTGTACAGAGAAAATTCCGCATAGGTTATAATCGCGCGGCACGTCTAATTGAAGAGATGGAGTCGCAAGGGATTATTTCTGAAGGAAGAGGAACGAAACCGAGAGATGTCCTTATTTCTGAGGATGAATTCGCTGCTATGCAGGAAACAAATGTATAGGAAACGGTTTTGCTGTATACTAATAGAAAATGTTGGATAGTAAAGTAGGGAGTAAAGCGACATGAAAGAAATTGAATTAAAATTAAAAGGTGAAATAAATCGACTAACAAATAAAACATTTAAATTTGATGAACGTGTTGGAGAAGGCTGGTTCTCTGCCGTTTACTTTTTAAAAACTAGAGAAATCATTGAAGAATTTCGCCCGAAAAGCGTTGTAACAATGCAGTTTTTTCAAAAAGAACATGCAGTTCTTTGCGGAGCAGATGAGGTAATCGCATTGCTACAAACATTTGCCAAAAATCCTGAGGAATTAGAAATTCATTCTTTAAAGGATGGCGATAATATTAGTCCGTTTGAAACAGTTTTAACAATTCATGGTCCTTATGAATACTTCGGCTTTTTAGAAGGTGTAATTGATGGGATTTTAGCTCGTCGTACATCAGTTGCGACAAACGTATATAACGTTGTCCAAGCTGCACGTAGTGTAGATAAAGAAAAACCGGTTATTTTCATGGGAGATCGTGACGATCATTATACGCAACAAGCTGGTGACGGCTATGCGGCATACATCGGAGGTATGAGCGCGCAAGCGACGCATGCAATGAATGAATGGTGGGGCAGAAGTGGTATGGGGACGATGCCTCACGCTTTAATTCAAATGTTTAATGGTGATGTTGTTGAAGCTGCAAAGGCATATCATAAAAAATTCCCAGAAGATGAATTAGTCGTACTAATTGATTATAACAATGATGTCATCACAGATGCACTTCGCGTAGCGCGTGAATTTGGATCAACATTAAAAGGTGTACGTGTCGATACGTCTCGCACAATGATTGATCAATACTTCATTCGTCACCCAGAAGTACTTGGAACATTCGATCCACGTGGTGTAAATCCATCACTTGTATTTGCACTTCGTAAGGCTCTTGATGAGGAAGGGTTCCAACATGTAGATATCGTTGTAACTGGTGGGTTTGATGAGAAGCGTATTCGTGAATTTGAAGCTCAAAATGTTCCTGTCGATATATACGGAGTAGGAAGTAGCTTATTAAAAATGAATATTGGTTTTACTGGTGATAACGTAGAATTAAATGGAAAACCAGAAGCAAAAGCTGGTCGTAAATACCGTCCAAATTCACGTCTAGAGCGTGTTCAATTAGAAACAAAAGAAGATATGTAAAAGCGAGAAAAACTGATAGGTGATTGACCCTATCAGTTTTTCTGTTATCATAGTATAGCGGCTTGTTTTTTGCTATAATAAATGTGTTATGGACATAAAAGAAGTACGTACGAGTTTATCACTGATAAGTGAATATAAAAAGAAATTCACTGCATCAGAAATGTATGATGATTACCAAAATAAGAAAAGATTCATATACTGTCTTATAGATAGGCCGTTGTATTAGTTCGAAATGTTGGAGGTTCTTTAAGATGACAGTTTACCATTTTGTAGGAATTAAAGGAACAGGAATGAGTTCATTAGCACAAATTCTTCATGACATGAAGCATACTGTTCAAGGGTCTGATTATGAAAAGCGTTTCTTTACACAAACAGCATTGGAAAAGCGTGGTATTTCCATCCTTCCTTTTGATAAGAATAATATTAAAGAAGGACAAGTGATTATCGCAGGAAATGCATTTCCTGATACGCATGAAGAAATCGTAGCAGCAAAAGAATTAAATATCCCAGTACATCGTTACCATCACTTCTTAGGTGATCTTATGAATCAGTACACAAGTGTTGCTGTAACTGGTGCACATGGAAAAACATCAACAACTGGTTTGTTAGCCCATGTAATGCAAGGTGCACACCCAACATCATACCTTATTGGAGATGGAACGGGGCATGGGGTAGAAAATAGTAAGTATTTTGTATTTGAAGCTTGTGAGTATCGTCGTCATTTCTTGTCTTACTATCCAGACTATGCAATCATGACAAATATCGATTTCGATCACCCAGATTACTTTGCAGACATCAATGATGTATTTAATGCATTCCAAGAGATGGCATTGCAAGTGAAAAAAGGTATTATTGCATGTGGTGATGATGAAGAACTTCAAAAAGTTCAAGCGAAAGTACCTGTTATTTTCTATGGATTTGGAGAAGATAATGATTTCCAAGCACGTAACATTCAAAAGAGAACTGATGGTACTATATTCGATGTATTCGTTCGTAATACGTATTATGACACGTTCAAAATTACAGGATACGGCGATCACAGCGTATTAAATGCATTAGCAGTAATCGCGCTTTGCCATTATGAAAACGTTGATGTAGAAGCAGTTAAGCATCAGCTAACAACTTTTGAAGGCGTAAAACGTCGCTTTAATGAAAAGCCAATGGGAGAACAAGTTATCATTGATGACTATGCACACCATCCGACAGAAATTAATGCAACGATTGAAGCAGCACGTCAAAAACATCCAGAGCGTGAAGTTGTCGCTGTATTCCAACCACATACATTCTCACGTACAGAGAAATTTTTAGATGAGTTCGCGGAAAGCTTAAGTAAAGCTGACCAAGTATACTTATGTGATATTTTCGGATCAGCACGTGAAAACAAAGGTGAATTAACAATTGAAGATCTGCAAAAACGTATCGATGGCGCAGAACTAATTACAGATACAACAACGGATGTGTTAAAGAAACATAAAAACGGCGTTCTTATTTTCATGGGCGCAGGTGACATCCAAAAATTCGAAGCAGCTTACGTAAAAGAAGTTCAAGTTGCAGAGAAGTAAGAAAAAAGACGCATAGCTATGGCTGTGCGTCTTTTTTGTGCTGTTGTGGGTGTACAGCGTTGTCGAATCTAGTTGGTAAGCCGATATATTTCAAAAAACGTTGATATATTATGGTGCATTTCTTTAGTTTTAAATGTTAGAATAATAAGAAAACTAAAAGGAGCTAAAAAATATGTTCACACTTCGAGTAGATGACGAAATCGAACTACAACTATTAGAAAAACATCATAAAGAGGGACTATATGAATTAATAGATCAAAATCGTAATCATTTAAGAAGATGGCTTCCATGGGTAGATGGGACGAAATCAGCTGATGCGTATAATGAGATTTGTCCGATGTGGTTAAAGAAGTTTGCAGAGGGAGACGGTTTTGAAAGTGGCATACGTTATAAAGGAAAGCTCGTTGGGATGGTAGGCATTCATCCGGTAAGTTGGGGGAAGAAAGCGGCAAGTCTCGGATATTACCTTGCAGAAGATGCTGGTGGGACAGGTATTATGACGCGTAGCGTGAAAGCTGTACTTCACTATGCATTTGAGAATTTAAAATTAAATAAAATAGAAATTAGATGCGGTGTTGAAAACGTGAAAAGCCGAGCTATTCCAGAGCGTTTAGGTTTTAAGTTAGATGGTATTTTAAGAGATGAAGAATGGTTATATGATCATTTTCACGATATCGCTGTATATAGTTTACTAGCTTCAGAGTGGAAGGAGATTCGATGAACGAGAAGTTACGCATTATTCCGTATGAAAGTACGTTTCAAGATGAAGTAGTAGATCTTATCGTTCATATTCAGCGAAAAGAGTACAATGTCCCTATTACGAAAGAAGAGCAGCCGGACTTACTTGAAATAGAAACGTTCTATCAAAGGGACAACGGAAATTTTTGGGTAGCAACTTATGATGGGAAAGTAGTTGGAACGATAGCTTTATTAGATATTGGGAAGCATCAAGTAGCGCTAAGAAAAATGTTCGTGAAGAAAGAGTTCCGCGGAAAAGAATGGGGCGCATCATATACGCTACTTCAAACGGCAATTTCTTGGGCGAAAGAAAAGAACTTGAAAGACATTTATTTAGGAACAACAGTGAAATTTTTAGCAGCGCATCGCTTTTATGAAAAGAATAATTTCCAAAGTGTGAGTATAGAAGAGTTGCCAAAAAGTTTTCCAGTGCTAGAGGTAGATAAGAAATTTTATAGGTATACTGTTTAAAAAGGTCATTCATAAATGGCCTTTTTTTATGAACTAAAATGGAAATGATGGTATAATTTGGATTAGGGGGTGTGGGTATGAACTTTCCAATTCAGAGAAGTAAGTTAGGAATAATTTTCGTTAGTATAACGTTAGCTTTTATGGTGATATATCCAATAGTTATGTTCTTTACAAGAAAAGGGGATTGGGCTTCAGCTCTAATTGGGATGGGATTATGTTTTATTGTAAATGTCCCTCTCGTTTGGGAAATGTTCATTAAAAAACATAAAGTAGAAAATGGTATTTTAAAATACGGAATTTTAAATGACGACGTTGTATTAAAAGATATAAGAGTTATTCGTCAAGTTGGAAAATCATTTGAGATTACAACGAATGCATATAAAGTACATATGATTGCGATGCCGCAAGATCCGGATGAATTTTTGGCGCTTATCGCGAAAGAAAATCCATATGTGAAAATAGAAATGATAGGTAAGAAATGAAATATGTAAAACTTTTGTTTTGTTTGGAAATTTTGTTTGTGCTTGTTGGTTGCACTAGAGTATATATGAAATGGGATTTGCCCTTATATGTCCCAATATTAATAGGTACTATCGCAGTGACGCTTTTATTTTATTTTCATTTTCAGCAAACAAAAAGCGAGAAAAATAGCTCCATATAAAGTAGGGGGATTAGAAATGAAAAAGATCTATATGTTGTTTTTATTTCTGCTAACTGCATCCATTCTTTTAATAGGATGTAGTGCGAAGAAAGAGAAGTCTGATGTTAGTTTAGAAAAGGCACAAAAAATTGAAATTGAATCGCTTATTGATTCGAGTGATAAAAAAACAATTACCGATAAGAAAGAAATCACAAAGTTGTTTGAATCAATCAAAATGGATGAGTGGGAAATGGAATCGGCTCCTTTAGATACTCCGCAAGGGAAAACGTTTAAAATGTATCAAGAGGATACACCGAAATTATTGGATTCGGGTAAAGATAAAAAAGAGTTACATGAAATTGGTACTATGACAGTATATAAAGATGTCCCTTATGTCGAAGTTGAAATGAAAAATAAGAAAATGAGTTTTAAAGTGCCAGAAGATGTGGCGAAAGATTTATTACAATATTAATAAAAAGACGCTCGGAGAAAATTCCGAGCGTTTTTCATTATTTTAAGTTCTCTGGGTTTAAAGCTTCTAGTTCAGTTACAACGAAGCGTCCGTCTTTACGGATTAATACGTCGTCGAAGTAAATTTCACCGCCGCCGTATTCAGGGCGCTGAATGCATACTAAATCCCAGTGAATGTTAGAGTTGTTGCCGTTCCATGCATCATCATAAGCTTGTCCAGGTGTGAAGTGGAAGCTGCCATCGATTTTTTCATCGAATAGGATGTCTCCCATTGGATGTAAGATGTATGGGTTTACGCCGATTGCGAACTCACCAACGAAACGCGCGCCTTCGTCTGTATCGAAGATTTTGTTAATGCGCTCTGTATCATTTGCAGTTGCTTCAACGATTTGACCGTTCTCAAATTTAAGTTGTACATTTTCAAATGTATAACCGTTGTAAGGAGATGGTGTATTGTATGAAACTGTACCGTTAACAGAATCGCGAACTGGTGCAGAGTATACTTCACCATCTGGAATGTTTAAATGACCCGAGCATTTAATAGCTGGAATGTCTTTAATAGAGAATGTTAAGTCAGTTCCAGGGCCAGTTAAGCGAACCTTATCTGTTTTATTCATTAATGTAACAAGGCTATCCATCGCCTTATCCATTTTACCGTAGTCTAAGTTACAAACTTCGAAGTAGAAGTCTTCGAAAGCTTCTGTGCTCATTTTAGCAAGCTGCGCCATAGAAGCATTTGGGTAGCGAAGAACAACCCAGCGTGTTTTCGGAACACGGATGTCTCTATGAACTTTTTTGCCAATTGTTTGGCCGTGAACTTTCATACGTTCACTTGGAACGTCAGCTTGTTCGTTAATGTTATCACCAGAGCGAAGGCCGATATAAGCGTCCATATCTTTCATTACGCTCGCTTCATATGCAGCGATTTGTTCGAAATGTTCTTCAGTAGCACCCATTAATAAAGAGCGATCTACTTGATGATCTTTTAAAGAAACGAATGGGAAACCACCAGCTGCATATGCTTCTTTTACAAGTGCAGTTACAAGTTCTTTTTGTAAGCCAAAGTTTTCAATTAATACTTTTTCGCCTTTTTGTAAACGAATAGAGTAGTTAATTAAATTGTATGCTAACTTTTCAATGCGTGGATCTTTCATATGTAAAGCCTCCCTACTAATTATGTATCCTCTCCTATTGTAACCTACTTAGTGGAATTTGTTGAATCATTTATGTTAAAGTTAACGAATAAGTATGAAAATTCTAATGAAAAGATAGGGATTAGAATGAAACGGAAAATGATTGTATAATGGGAGAAAGTATGAAAAAGATAAAGGAAGTGATGAAATGCAAGTTCTTCTATATGTAAGTGCGGCTATTATCGCGGTTGCTTTCGCAGTATTAGTAGTGTATGTATGCAGAACGTTGTTATCGGTTCAGAAGACGTTAGAAAACGTTGCGAGCACGTTAGAAGGTTTAGAAAAGCAAATGCAAGGAATAAGCGTAGAGACGGAGCAATTATTACATAAGACAAATGCGTTAGCTGATGATATTCAACAGAAGTCACAGTCGCTAAATAAAGTAGTAGAAGGTGTGGATGGAATCGGAACGACGATCCACTCTTTAAATACGAAGCTTCGCAACGTTTCAGAGTCTGTTACGGACGAAATTGAAAATAATGCAGATAAAGTGGCACAAGTTGTACAGTGGAGCAGTGCAGCAATTGAAGTATACAACCATTACCGTACTACGAGACAAGAGAAAAAGGTTGAAAAAGAAGAGCGTAAACTTGAGAGAGCTGAGCAGAAGGCTGAAAAGAGAGAGAAGCGCTCTAGACTTCGCATGAGAGGTGAGTAACGATGAGTATGATGAAGATTGAAACGATTGAAGAACTTGAAGCGTTAGTAGAAAAGAACGAGCCTTACGTTCTTTTTAAGCATAGTACGACATGCCCAATTAGTCACGGTGCATATACTGAGTTTCAAGCGTATTGCGGTGAAGAAAGAGAAGTGCCAGCATATTACTTATACGTACAAGATGCGAGAGATGTTTCGAACCATGTTGCAGAGCAGTACAGCATTAAGCATGAATCTCCGCAAGTGTTATACATAAAAGATGGAATGGTAGTATGGCATACATCGCACTGGAATATTAAAAAAGAAGCTTTAGAAGAGAATGTAAAATAGGGAGAGGCAAGCGAAGGGCTTGCTTCTTTTTTATTTTGTTGCAATATATTTAGTGGTACACTAGAGATACTTTAAAACTAAGTAAATTGACTTTTGAAAGTGGGTTTTAAGCAATGAAGAAAATGGCATTATGCATCGCAAGCTTAAGTTTATTACTGGGGGCTTGCAGCAATAATACTATTGAGAAGAAGGATGAAGTTGTACAGAAAGATACGAAAGAAAAAAGTATGATTCCAAGAACTGCTGTTTCTAAGGATTACTATAGAACTGTTATTCCTTTAAAAGAACAAAAGGTAATTAATACAGTTAATGTTAAAACTAATTCTAAACTAGATTTAGCAGAATATGAAAATGGTTTAATGGATATTGCTTCAAAACAATTCGATACAGAAAATTACGTATTACAATTAAATCAATATATTCCAGAGAAAACAATTGATGAATTAGTTACGAAACAAGAAGTACCAGTTTTGACTAATATTATAGAACAGGACTACTTCGGCAAACAAAATTCAAATGAACTAAGCTTATCTGGCGTTGTTATTGGTTTATCTATGTCTTCAAGTGTATCTAATGAGGAAGCTATTTCTAAAGGTACTGAAGTCGCTAAGGGGCTTATAGAAGCTATTAATAAAAATGATAAATATAACAAATCTCCAATTACGTTTGCTATATTTAAGCAAGAAAGTACAAGTTCTTTAAAGAATGGTACTTATATTTCAAGCGCTACTGTTCAAAAGAACGAGACTAATCTTGGAAATTGGGATACTATTGATGAAAAGTCGTATTCGTATCCTTCTCAAGAATTTGAGGGGGCACATGGAGAAGATAATGATAAGCTAAAGGATTTTTCTAAAGCAATGAAGGCATTTTCTCCAGGAGATTATATCCCTGTTAATGCTAAGATTTCTTATAAGCAAAATAAGATGGATAAATTAAAGATGGATATTGTCGTTAAATATAACGGTAAGTCAGAATTAATGGCACTCTCTCAAACGGCTGCTCAAAGTATGTTAGAACAATTTCCTAAAGATGCTAAAGTTCAATTACAAATAAAGTCCGAGAATAAAATCGAGGCTGTTATTATAAAAGAGAAGAACAGCGATAAACCGTTTGTTTCTTTCTTATAATGAAAAGACAGTTTTTAAGCTGAGGCTACTGAAAAAGTGAATACTTCGAGAAAAACCTTTCGAATTTCCTAAAGATGTTGAAAGAAGAAAGGAGGTCATTACCTGTACATAGTAGAGAATGACCTCTTTTTTCTTATGAAATAGACTCTTTCAGTGCCTTCTTTAAAGTGTCAGATTATGTTGATGTTATTCAAATTGGCGCTCGCAATATACAAAACTTTGAACTGTTAAAGGCAGCTGGTGCTGTAAATAAACCAATATTATTAAAGCGTGGTTTATCAGCAACAATTGAAGAATTTATTAATGCAGCAGAATATAGTATGGCAGAGGGGAATGGTACTATCATTTTATGTGAGCGTGGTATTCGCACATATGAAACAGCAACGCGTAATACGCTTGATATTTCCGCTGTGCCAATTTAAAAGAAAGAAACACATTTACCTGTTGTTGTCGATGTAACGCATTCTACAGGGCGACGTGGCCTTCTATTACCGTTTGCAAAAGCGGCTATGGCAATTGGTGCTTTTGCTATTATGGCTGAAGTACATCCAGACCCAGTAGTTGCATTATCAGATGAAGCGTAGCAAATGGACATTCCAGAATTCAATGAGTTTATGAAAGAATTAAAAGCATTCGGAAGTAAATTATAAAAAGATTTCTTAGTCTATGTAGGCTTGTTACATAGCTTTTTTACAAAAATTGACCTTTTTTGCATAAAAAATACGAAAATACGAGAAAAGAAGCGAATTTTTTCGAAACTTTTGCGGGAAAATATTGTATGACCCTGTGTTTTTAGCGTATCATTAGTAAAAGGAAGAACTCGGGACGATTGTTGGCATCTGCAAATAGAGTTGATGTCTTTTTTTCATTCAAGTGAACCGATACATAAAAATAGATAACATAAATAGAAGGAGTGTGCGAAGAGATGAACGTAACAATCTATGATGTAGCGCGTGAAGCAAATGTTTCAATGGCTACCGTATCACGCGTTGTGAATGGTAACCCAAATGTAAAGCCTACAACAAGAAAGAAAGTATTAGAAGCAATTGATCGTTTAGGATACCGCCCGAATGCGGTAGCACGTGGACTAGCAAGTAAGAAGACAACTACAGTGGGTGTTATTATTCCTGATATCTCAAATACGTTTTATGCAGAACTTGCTCGTGGAATTGAAGATATCGCAACAATGTACAAATATAACATCATTTTAAGTAACTCTGACCAGAACAAAGAGAAAGAGTTCCACTTATTAAATACGATGCTTGGGAAACAAGTGGACGGGATTGTTTTCATGGGTGAAGATATTACAGATATTCACGTTGAAGAGTTCAAAAAATCTCCAGTACCAATTGTATTAGCAGCGTCATTTGATGAACAAAATGAAACGTCATCAGTAAATATTGATTATACACAAGCAGCTTACGATGCAATGAAGCATTTTATTGAGCAAGGACATAAACGTATCGGTTTCGTCTCTGGTCCTTTCATTAATAAAGCAGGAAGCGCGAAGAAGTTACAAGGTTATAAAAAAGCTTTAGAAGAAGCAGGTATTTCATATGATGAAAATCTTATAATTGATGGAGATTACACATATGATTCAGGTATAGAAGCGTTTGAAAGACTTTGGGGCATGGATGAAAAACCAACAGCAATCTTCGTATCTTCTGATGAAATGGCACTAGGTGTAATCCACGCAGCACAAGACGCGGGATTAAACGTACCAACGGATATCGAAGTGCTTGGTTTTGACAACACACGTCTTGCATTAATGGTTCGTCCGCAACTTTCGACAGTTGTACAACCAATGTATGATATCGGTGCAGTAGCAATGCGTCTACTAACGAAATATATGAACAAAGAAAAAGTAGAAGATCACTCAGTTATCTTACCTCACCGTATCCAATTTAGAGATTCAACGAAGTAAGAATAAGAGAGCTCACAGCGATAGCTGTGAGCTTTTATTCATATTCAGGATAATGGTGTTTAATTACTGTATCTACACTTTCAGTTTTCTTAACATGTAAAAAGCGTGCATATAATTCTTTTCCTGTCTCAAATGGTGTGTCATCTAATTCGAAAACATGCAACACTTTTCTAAACGTCCATGTTACTTGCTCACCGTACATATTATCGTACGTATCTTCAGACTGTAGAGCTATCTTTTCACCTAGCTCATGAGCTTCCTCTAAACTGTTCGCCTTAACGAGAATGATACTTTCTTCAAAAAGTGTATCGTGATTCTCTTCATAATGTTCATCAATTTTACTAGGATTAGGCTCACCTGAATGGACAGATTCAAATAATAATTTTACAGCATACACATGAGATCAGTCTCCTTATGCTGAATGTTTTACTTTATAAACAATACTCGCGATAAGTGAAGCGGGTATTGTAAATACGTTGCTTTGATAATGGTAATATATTTGGGATTCTTTATAAGACATTCGCTACAGTTGGGGTTATTCCTTGTTATATGTCACACAAGTGCAAATTTAACTATTATAGGGCAATGTCATGTATAATAGAAAGAAAAGGCTTGTGAGGGGGGAGAAGAGATGATCGTTCTTTGGATAATTACGCTTTGCATGACTGCTATTTTTGCATATATGACGTTAAAACAAAATGGCTTAAAGCGATTTGTTCCAGGAAGTATTCTTGCAGGAATCGCCCTTATCACGTATGTAATTTCTATTTTTATTGAAAGTGTATCAGTGGACATGAGCACAAGTTTAATGTTCATGGGTATTACACTATTTGCAGGTAGCATTATGGTACTTATGGTTGCAGGTATTATTGCATTTATTCATATGAATTCGGAAACGTTATAGCATATAAAAAAAGGCATGTCCCGAGGGGGCATGCCTTTTTATCCGTTCAATTATGCTCTATCTTTAGAAGAGTTTTGTTGTTTTAGTAAGTCGCGAATTTCGCCAAGAATTTCTTCTTCTTTTGTTGGTTCTGGAAGTTCTTCTTTCTTTTCTTCTTCTTCTCTTTTAGATGTTAGTTTGTTGAAAACTTTAACAAACATAAAGATAGCAGCTGCAATAATTAAGAAATCAAAAATAGTTTGGATGAAGTTACCATACATAATAGATGATTTACCGAATGTAAGTTTTAAATCTGTAAAGTTAACGCCGCCCAGTACCATACCAAGTAATGGTGTGATGATATCTTTAACTAAAGAACTAACGATTTTACCGAATGCAGCACCGATTACAACCCCGACAGCTAAATCGATTACATTCCCTTTGAATGCGAATTTTTTAAACTCGTTCCACATGTGTTAATCCCATCCTTTCCACGATTCAATATGAAATTTATAATTCCTATCAACATATTCTATAGAAATTTGTGATAGAAATAAAGAGGAAATGGGAATGAAAGTAAATTCTGAAAAATGTATCCGTTTTAATTTTTGCTTACAGCTTGCAGTAGAGATTGGAGCATTTGTTGAGATTTTAATCCTTCTAATCCATCTACAATAGGCTGTGTATCACCTTGTACACATTGGATAAAATGATGAACAGCATCTTCAAATCCGCGCTGCTTTAACGTTGTCTCCCATGATGGTGAACCACTTTGTGAAACGGAGTTTTCTTGCTCAATTTCAAATGTGTTCATATTTTTTACGCGAATGATTTTACCTGCCGTTACAAGTTCAATTTGTTCTAAATTTGTACCTGCATGGCGGTGCATCGCCGTAGAAAGTAAAAGTCCATTTGCAGTTGTATATGTATGATGTCCGTAAAGAAGTTCGTTCTTTTCATTGATTTGCATCATATTATGAACGATGTTAAGGTCATCGTTAGCTAACCAGCGAGCAGTATCTACAATATGTAAGTAATCATCTAACATAGTAAAGTCATACGTATATGGCCCCACCTTATTTGTGCGGTGCTTTTCAATTCGAATCCATGAAGTATCATTAGCTTGCTCTTTGGCAGTAACGTACATAGGAACGAAACGGCGATTAAATCCCACCATTAACTTTCGATTATACTTTTCACTCATTTCAACTAGCTTCTCTGCTTGCTCAGTAGTAGCAGCTAGCGGCTTATCAACATAAACATCGATTCCTTTTTTCAGAAGTTCAGAAACGATTTCATAATGTGTAGCAGTTGAACTATGAACGAAAGCCGCATCACATTCTGAAGCGAGTGCCTGAAGGTTAGCGAAATCTTGAATACGATATTGCTCGCAAATTTGTTTTCTTTTATTAACATTAGGTGTAAACGCTCCCACAAAAGTCCAATCAGTTTCCTTTGTCAGTGTTGGAAGGTAAGCCTTTTGTGCAATACTACCTAATCCAATCATTCCAATACGAGGTTTGCTCATGTTTTTTTCCCACCCTATTATAAATATATAAGTTGTCTAGCTGTATAGCTATGTGACGAAATAACTGTAGCATAGACTGGGGAGAATGGCAAAAAATAGATTTAAAAATGATACGTTTTTTATAGGAAATGAGCTTTTATTTATTTGTCGCTAACAAAATCTTCTCTATCTCTTCAAAGTTATGAACACGGGCATGCTCTAGCGGGGTAACACCATCGTTGTCGGGAATATTTACATCTGCACCGTGCTCAATAAGAAGCTGAATGACTTGTTGCTGTGTTTCGTTTCCATTACTTAGTACGATGGCTTCCATTAAAGCGGTCCACCCGAGATTATTTACATGGTTAACATCAATAGTTGTTCGCGTAAGGAGTTCTTTAATAACATCAATATAGCCATGTTCTGAGGCGGGGATAAGAGCTGTTCCGCCGTAACGATTTGTAAGCGATGGATCTGCACCGGCATCAATCGTTAGTTTTAAAATATCAAAGTAACCTTCTGCACCGGCGTATAGAAAGGGATTGTTTTTCATATCGTCTTGGATATTTACGTCAGCCCCTGCTTCAATAAGCACTTTTGCAGTTTTTACATCATTTTTGTATGTAGCAATCATAAGAGAAGTACGTCCTTTATTGTCCGTTATATTTATGTCAGCCCCTTTTTTGAGTAATGATATAACAGTATTCGTTTCTTGTTTCTCAGTAGCTGTTAGTAGTGCTGTCTCCATGTTTGTCATCTCCTTTTTAACTTCTTGTTCTTGTGAGCATCCTTGTAAAAAAATTACGCAACATATCATGCTTAATGTTTTTTTGAACATGGAATTTCAACCTCCTTTTGCAAGCAATTCGGTATCCTAATTTAAACTGTAAAATAGGAACATTAAATTTTTATAAACTGGTGCTAAAATTACTATAAAATCGCTTGAGTATTTGAACATATATTTTTATGCTTATGAATAACAAGGTTTGTTAAAGTGAGGATGTAAGATATGTCTATTAAAACAAGATTTTTATTTTCTTATATCGCTGTTATTCTCGTTTCCATCACGCTCATATTAGTCGCGGGATTTTTAATTGTTTTTTCCATAACAGGAGACTTGGAATCAGTGAAAAATTTCTATAAAAGTTCCTATATTCAAAAGCCGCTTACGCCAGAAGAAGAGAATACGTATATTGAATTGAAATTAGCGGCAAAGAAAAATCAATCACAACTATTAGATGAATCGTTCGTTTCATCACTTGAAAAAGAAGGTGTGAAAATAGTTGTAAGAAAGGGAGAAACCATTTCTTATGCTACAAAAATATTTGAAGGTGTATCTTTAAAAGAAGCCATTCCGAAATTTGAATCAGCAAATATTAATAGTCGTGGTACAACGGAACTAGGCGATACATTTTATCGATATGTAAAATTTGATTTTTATTTTCCCGGAGATGAAGAAGGGAGTATATTTGTACTAAAAAGGCAGAGTTCATTTGTCGATCTTACACAAAAATTATTTCCAATTTTGTTCGGATCGCTTTTACTGTTAGCCATTTTACTCATAGGGTTATTAAGTTATTTCGTCTCAAGAAGTGTGATAAAACCAATTTTTGTATTGAAAGATGCGACTGGGAGAATTAAAGAAGGGGATTTAGATTTTCAAATTCCAGTTACATCCTATGATGAGATTGGGCGATTAAATCAAGGGTTTGAGGAAATGAGGAAGAGATTAAAAGAGTCGATAGAGATGCAAACACAGTATGAAGAAAATCGAAAAGAACTCATTTCAAACATATCTCATGATTTAAAAACACCGATTACATCTATTATTGGATATGTAGAAGGCATAAAAGATGGAGTCGCAAATACGCCAGAAAAAATGGATAAGTATTTAACGACCATTCATACGAAGGCAAAACATATGGATACACTCATTGATGAGCTCTTTTTGTTTTCAAAGCTTGATTTGAATCGAGTTCCCTTTCAGTTTGAAACGATAGAGTTAAACGTGTTTATGCAGGAATTATTAGAAGAGATGCAGATGGATTTAAGTGAGGAAGGTATAGAAGTTTACTTACAATTACAATCATCACCACTATATGTAACGGCTGATTGCGAAAAGATAAATAGAGTTATATCAAATTTGATTCATAATAGTGTGAAATACATGGATAAAGAAGAGAAGAAAATTACTGTAACAGTATTGAGTGATAACAATAAAGTTATTGTGAAAGTGATGGACAATGGGTCAGGTATAGAAGCTGATACGCTGCCGTATATATTTGAGCGGTTTTATCGTGCAGAGCAATCGCGAAATTCTAGCACAGGTGGAAGTGGACTTGGCTTAGCGATAGCGAAGCAAATTGTTGAAGAACATGGCGGGGAAATTTGGGCGGAAAGTAAGCTTGGGGAAGGTACAAGTATTTTCTTCTCATTGAAAAAAGTACAGGAATGTGGTGAGTAGAATGAAGAGAATTTTACTAGTAGAAGATGAAATAAGTATTGCAGAATTACAGCGAGATTATTTAGAAATTAGTGATTTTCAAGTTGATGTAGAGTATTCAGGTGAAATAGGTCTACAAATGGCTCTTCAGGAAGACTATGATTTAATTATTTTAGATATTATGCTTCCGAAAATGAATGGTTTTGAAATTTGTAAACAAATACGTGCTATAAAAGACATTCCGATTTTACTTGTTTCAGCAAAGAAGGAGGATATAGATAAAATTCGCGGACTCGGTTTAGGCGCGGATGATTATATAACGAAGCCGTTTAGTCCAAGTGAATTAGTCGCAAGAGTAAAAGCACATATTTCTCGTTATGAAAGATTATCAGGAAATGTGAGTAAGCAACGCGATACGTTATATATTCATGGAATTTCTATCGATCAGCGAGCGAGAAAAGTTTTTATAAACAATGAAGAAATTGCGTTTACAATGAAAGAATTTGATTTATTAACATTCTTTGTAACGCATCCAAACCAAGTATTAAATAAAGAACAGTTATTTGAACGTATTTGGGGACTAGAATCAGCTGGCGATTTAGCCACTGTCGTTGTTCACATTAGAAAGCTACGTGAAAAAATTGAAAGAGATCCTGCTCACCCGCAATATATTGAAACAGTGTGGGGAGCTGGTTATCGCTTTAACGTGTAATGTACCTGCCAAGTAATTGGTAGGTTTTTTATGTTATTCGAACAAAAAGGGAATAATAGGTGATTTATGTTAAGATATAAAGAGAGATAAAACATAGGAGAGCATGAGAGGGCGTGCTACATTTTGGGAGATACATTAAAAGATAATAAATCAAACAAGGCTTTAAAGATTGGAACCAATATCATACTTATCTTATTAATTATCGGTGCAATACAAATGTTTTATGATGAAGATTCTACGAATGATCATTTCGGTGGGTTATTTATGATGGTCTTTTTTGGAATTAAAATAATTTCTAATTTTATGATGAGTATAAAAGCAGGAGATAAAAAGTCGATATTCATTGATGTAGGCTTAATGATTTTTTTGTTCTTCTTGTTGTTTCTAGTGTGAAATATTTCTTTTGAAAAAAGTTCATATTCTTATAGAGGCTGTGAGCTTTCCTTAGTAATAACGGTACTAGTGTAACGATTTATAAAATGTTTGAGTAGTAGAAGTAAACTGAGCAGCTTCTTCTAAAAAAGGATAATGGTTACTCTCCTCAAATATCACAAAGATAGAATTACGTATACCCTCATGCATCTCGATAGAATATTGGATCGGGCACTGTACATCATGTCTTCCGCATATAATAAGGGTCTTTGTTTGGATGGAAGGTAAATTCTCTCTTAAATCAAATGACGGATATTCATTGGCGAAAGTATTCATCCGGCTAGCGGACATAGTTTTTTTGATTGGTTTACAAAAATAAAATTTGTAGTTTTCGGGTTTATACAATGATAATTTTGTTCTCTTAGTAGATAGTTCTTTCCGTTCTTCACTTGTAAGGTGAGGGCTTTTTAAAGTTTCGATGAGTTGTTGCATATAATGAAACTGAGGATGTGCTGGGTGATAAATGCAAAATAGTGTTTCGGTATAGTTACTTGCTGCGGCTCCAACGATGACTAATGATTGTAAGGAATTTGGATATGTAATCGTATATAAAAGTCCAAGCATACCGCCTGTTGAGTGGCCAGCGAAATGCCATGTTGGGAGTTGTAAAGCTTCTCGTATTGCTTCTAAGTCGTGAACGGTTTCAATCATACTTAATTCTTTTTCTGAATTGGCTTTTGCTGAGTTACCAGCGTTTCGTAAATTAATGAGCAATACACGATGCGTAGCAGTGAAAACATCCGCAAAGTAATCGCCAGTTTCATTAAATTGTGAATAGTGATGTGTAATGCAAAGCGGTTCGCCATTTCCTTTTGTAAAGATTTCAAATGTGCCACGTTTCGTGTTGATTATTTGTTGTGTCCACATAATATCACGACCTTTTCTCATAAAAGTTGGACCGGCTAATTCTTAAATAAAATATATCAGCGAATCTCAAAATATATCGACTTACCGACAGAAAACGACAATAATAGCTAGCTATAAATAAAAGGAGGCTGTTCAAAAGCGAGCCTCCTCTCTGTTTAATATAAAGATTTTGTCATATTATTCCGAATAATTTCAAGAGATTTCGCTACAGTTAATGCATTTTTTTCTTCGATTTCTGGTTTTCTAGGGATAGGTTGATACATGTTGTCTGGATCTTCCCATGTAAGGGGAAGGTCGGTTTCTGCTTGTCCTTTCCAAGCGTCAATCCATTCTGGAGGGAGATAACCTGAGATGTTTTGGATGTTGTTCATTTCGAGCCAAATGAGTGCCCAAGCTCTTGGTACGACGCGCCAGTGATCATAGCCACCACCGCCGACAGCAATCCAGCGCCCGTCGCAATATTCATTAGCGATTTCACGAGCGAGCTTCGGTATTTCACGGTAAATGTTCATCGTTGCGCAAAGGTGTGTAAGTGGATCGTAATAATGTGCATCAGCACCATTTTGCGTTAAAATAATATCCGGTTTAAAGTATGCTGCCACTTCTTTTACAACTGTTCGATATGAATCTAAAAACGATTCGTCTTCTGTAAAAGCGTCGAGTGGAACGTTAAAAGAATAATTATATCCATTTCCTTGTCCACGTTCATTTACTGCGCCAGTTCCAGGAAATAAATAACGCCCAGTTTCGTGTAATGAAATGGTGCATACGTTAGGATCGTCGTAAAAAGACCATTGTACCCCGTCACCGTGATGAGCATCTGTATCAATATATAAAACGCGTAAACCGTATTTCTTCTGAATATATTTCATTGCGATAGAGCTATCGTTATAAATACAAAAGCCAGATGCTTTCCCGCGAAAGCCATGATGTAAGCCGCCGCCTAAATTAAGCGCATGCTTTACTTTTCCGGAAAGAACAGCATCGACAGCTGTTAATGTTCCGCCAACGAGTAATGCACTTGCTTCATGCATATTTGGAAACATTGGTGTATCTTCTGTTCCAAGCCCATATGTCATCGCAATTGATTTTTCTAGCTTTCCTTCTCCAGCAAGTTTTACCGCATTTATGTACTCCTCTGTATGAATGAATGCAATTTCCTCATCTGTAGCCATTCTTGGCGAGATGACTTGAGAAGGGGAGATAAAACCACTCTTTTGTAATAAGTCATACGTAAGTGTGACGCGTAGTTGGTTAAAAGGATGATCAGGGCTAAAAGAATAGCCCCGAAAGTCATCCGAATAAATGAAGGCGCTGCTCATGCTTGCATCCCCATTATGTTTGGCCATAATACGCGGTAGCCCTCTGCTTCGAGTGCATCGATCACTTTTAGAGGATTCATCGTTTGAATGCGGAAAACGAGTACTTTATCATTCTCATCTTTTGCTGGATAGACGAGAACGCTCACAATATTTATTTGTAAATCACTAAAAATAGCAACGACTTTTCCAAGAATACCAGGTTCATTTTTCACTTGAATTTCAATTTGTGAACTTGGTTGATGAGCTCCTGTTAATTTTACTAACGTGTGCAGCACTGTAGATTCAGAAATGATACCTACGAGTTTTCCAGCTTTCGTAACAGGAAGACAGCCTATTTTATTTTCAAAAAATAAAGTCGCAATTTCCTCAACGAAATCGAGAGGGTGACAAGTCATAACAGGGTGTTTCATTATGAGTTCAAGCGGTTGCTTCAGCATATCGAGTGAAACTTGTTCATCTAAAATAGACGGACTTGCATCTCTTACATCTCGATCAGAAATAATGCCTACTACGTGATTATTTTGATCGACAATTGGAATGTGCCGAATACCTTTCGTACGTATCGTTCGGATTGCTGTTTCAATTGTATCGTTTGGATGTAGTGTTACTACATTTTGATTCATAATTTCTTCTACAATCATTCCAGTTGCCCCCTTTATTAATACATAAAACGATTGTGAAAACGTAGACGATCAAATGCTTGAATGGAATCCGTATCGACGCGTTTACCGATGCGAACCATTAAACAGTTAGCCGGGTGTGAACAAATTTCAGGATCGTCTGTAGCCATCCATTGTAAACCACCAGCATTCATCATTTTTTCCATTACTTTTCGGTATTCCCAAACATTTAAGCCTGTTTGTTTTAAATCCCAGTGCCAATAATATTCAGTCGTTAGTATAATGTAATCTTCCATATGATCGTCCATCATTGAAACTTCTAATAAATTTTTTCCGACAGAGCAACCACGAAAGGCTGGGACAACTTCAATCGCCCCGAGTTCAATTAAGTTTTCAATCTTTCCTTCTGACCATCGCTCGAGCGGATCAGGATATAAGTATGTAACATATCCAACGATCGTTTGGTCATGTCTAGCAATAATGAGACGAGCTTCTGGTAATTTAGAAATTTCGACAATTGCTTTATATTGCTGCTCGGCAGGACGAAACGCAATTAAGTCTGGATGAAATTCATACATTTCAAGATTATGTGTAGAGACAGGACCTTCAATAATTAAAGTGCCTTTCGCTGTTTTTAAGTTTCTGGCATTATATATTTTTTTATGAATCAATTTATTGCTCACCACCTTGAGGGTTTGTGAATCTATTAATATCGTACTTTATAATATATGCGATGTGAATCGAATTTTGTCATTAAAAATTTGTCTAAAAATCAACAAAAATACTGAAAATTTTAAATAATGTCATTATAATAGATAATAGAATACATAGGAGGGGGATGTAAAGTATGAAAGTGGAAACGCTTCCTGTCATTAAAGGAGAAAATAATTTGCCGAATTATGAAGAGGCATACGCGAATTTTAACTGGGAAGAGGTTAATAAAAATTTTACTTGGAATGAAACAGGACGAGTAAATATGGCGTATGAGGCAATTGATAAGCATGCGAAATCAGATCGAAAGAATAAAGTAGCACTTTATTATCAAGATGGATCGCGAAAAGAGAAATATACGTTTAAGGAAATGAAGGATTTTTCTAATAAAGCAGGAAATGTCCTGAAAAACTATGGCGATGTTGAGAAAGGCGATCGCGTTTTTATTTTTATGCCGCGTTCCCCAGAATTATATTTCGCGCTTTTAGGTGCAGTGAAATTAGGGGCAATTGTTGGACCATTATTTGAAGCATTTATGGAAGGCGCAGTTCGCGATCGTTTAGAAGATAGCGAAGCGAAGGTGTTAATTACAACTCCTGAATTGTTAGAGCGCATACCATTAAATGATTTACCTGCTTTAAAAACAGTCTTCCTTGTTGGAGACAATGCAGAAGAAGGCGGTAAAACTGTAGCGTTCAATCCTTTATTTGAACAAGCTTCAAAAGAATTACATATCGAATGGTTAGGCCGTGAAGACGGTTTAATTCTACATTACACATCTGGTTCTACTGGTAAGCCAAAAGGCGTCCTCCATGCGCAAAACGCAATGGTTCAGCACTATCAAACAGCGAAATGGGTATTAGATTTAAAAGAAGATGATGTATATTGGTGTACAGCTGACCCAGGCTGGGTAACTGGAACAGCTTACGGTATTTTTGCACCGTGGTTAGTGGGAGCATCAAATGTTATTTTAGGCGGGAGATTTAGTCCAGAGGTATGGTATGAAGCACTGCAAGATTACGGTGTAACAGTTTGGTATAGTGCACCGACAGCGTTCCGTATGTTAATGGGAGCTGGACAAGACGCAATTAAAAAATATGATTTATCACAAGTGCGTCACGTATTAAGTGTTGGTGAGCCATTAAATCCAGAAGTAATTCGCTGGGGTATGAGCGCATTTGGACTTCGTATTCATGATACGTGGTGGATGACAGAAACAGGTGGACAAGTTATTTGTAACTATCCTTGTATGGAAATCCGTCCAGGTTCAATGGGGAAACCAATTCCGGGTGTGAAAGCAGCGATTGTTGATAATGAAGGAAATGAAGTGCCTCCATACACAATGGGGAACTTAGCGATTGGTAAAGGTTGGCCAGCTATGATGCGTGGAATCTGGAATAACCCACAAAAATATGATTCTTACTTCATGCCGGGAGATTGGTACGTATCAGGTGACTCAGCTTATATGGACGAAGATGGATACTTCTGGTTCCAAGGACGTATTGACGATGTAATTATGACGTCAGGTGAGCGTGTTGGTCCGTTTGAAGTAGAAAGTAAATTAATCGAGCACGCTGCTGTTGCAGAAGCCGGTGTAATTGGTATTCCTGATCCAGTACGCGGGGAAATCATTAAAGCATTTATCGCGCTTCGCGTGGGATACGAACCATCTGATGAATTAAAAGAAGAGATTCGTCAATTTGTGAAAAAAGGTCTAGCAGCTCATGCAGCTCCAAGACAAATTGAATTTAGAGATAAATTACCGAAAACGAGAAGTGGTAAAATTATGCGCCGCGTATTAAAAGCGTGGGAATTAAACTTACCAACAGGTGACTTATCGACGATGGAAGATTAGAGAATATTTAAATGTAAGTATTATCGTGATTTGAAATTTTGAAAATAGAAGGTAAGCAAACATATTAGTTATGTTTGCTTACCTTTTTCAATGGGATTAAAGATTTAAAATAAAGAATAATTAACATAGCGGGAGGAGAAATACGTGATTACACTAAAGCCTATGGCCGAAGAGGAGTTTCAGCGTTATTGTGAGTATGCGATTGAAGATTATGCGAAAGAGAAGGTTGCTGCTGGAAATTGGAGTGAAGATGAAGCTGTTAACTTGTCCAAAATAGAATTTGACCGGCTGTTACCAAAAGGTGAAAAAACCGAGTACAATTACTTATACTCTATCTTTCATGATCAAAATCTAGTTGGAATGATTTGGATTGCGCAAAAAGCGCCTACAAGTAATGAGGCAGGTTTTATTTATGACTTTATTATTTTTGAGCAATATCAAGGGTTAGGGTATGGTAAAAAGGCAATGAAAGAACTTGAAGTGATTGCTAAAGAATTAGGAATGAAAAAAATTGGACTTCATGTTTTTGGTCATAACAAAGTTGCTCGTGGATTATATGAAAAGTTAGGCTATGAAATTTCAAATATAAATATGATTAAATCTATTTAAGAAAGCTATTTATAAGTATTAAAAGGGGACTTCCTATAAAACAGTTGACTTTCGTTACGTAATTTGACGCCGAAAAGAACCGGATTTTTTATGGAAGAAAGAGTGTGTTTGAACCACACTCTTTCTTTTTGTATGCTATTATAAGAATGGATAACTTATATATATAAGTTAAAGGGGGCAGTAAAATGAAAACAGAAAAAGAAAAGATGATACAAGGGGAAATGTACATACCGGCTGATCCAGTTTTAGTAAAGGACAGGGAGCAAGCTCGTATATTAACGAGAAAATTAAATGAAACACCAGAAGTAAAGCTAGAAGAACGTAGTGCAATCGTAAAAGAATTATTCGGAACGACTGGAGATAACATTCATCTTGAATCTTCTTTTAGATGTGATTACGGTTATAACATTCACGTTGGTGAAAACTTTTACGCAAACTTTGACTGTACGATTTTAGACGTATGCCCAGTTACAATCGGAGTGAACTGTATGTTAGCTCCAGGTGTTCACATTTATACAGCAACGCATCCGCTTGATCCAGTAGAGCGCATAAGCGGATCAGAGTACGGAAAACCAGTTACAATTGGCGATAACGTATGGATTGGCGGAAGAGCGATTATTAATCCGGGCGTAACAATTGGAGATAATGCTGTCATCGCATCTGGCGCTGTTGTAACGAAAGACGTGCCAGATAATGTAGTAGTTGGCGGGAATCCTGCGAGAATCATAAAAAAAATAAAATAATATTTGAACGAAGCGCCTTCCTCGTCTGTATACATTTATGAAAGAATAGATGAGGGAGGATTTTTATATGTCCAATAAATTGATGCTTACTTTTGCTTTAATTGGAATTATAGTTGTGTTTTCTTGTGGTATGTTATTACCTATACCAATTGGATTTAAAATTTCAATGATTACATTTGGGATTATTATGATTGTTATTTTTTCAATCCTTATTCCGTTTGATAAGAAGTATATTGTACGAAAAAATGGAAATAAAATTGATTTTACAAAAACAAAAATATATTTTCGTTGGAATGTATTTGATACAATTTCGGTCTGTCTTGCAGTGTATGCATGTATATGTGTGCTAGCGTTAAATATTTTAGTTTCAACCGGCCATACGATTCAAAACCCATATATTCAATTTTTTACGAATCAGTCACAAGCATGGGTCATTGTCGCAAGTGCATATTTAATTTCCCGTATTTCATTAACGTTAAAAGGAATAAAGGAGATCAAAAAAAATGGCGCAGATTGGGATTGAGGAGGAGCTCATGCTTGCATACCAAAATGGAGATAAGCAAGCTGGAGAAAAACTATATGTTTTAATCAAACCAGCGCTATATACATTTTTGTATCGATTTAATCGTGATGAACAACTGAGTATAGATCTCGTTCAAGATACGTTTTTGACTCTAGAGCGTAAGAAACATATGTATGAAACCCGAAAAGGAAAAATTAAAACGTATTTATTTCAAATCGGTTACCGTCTTATGATTAATAAATTAAATAGAAGAAAAAAGTGGCGTTCGCTCTTACCGTTTTTAGTACCAATGCAAGAGGTAGAGTTTTCCCACGAAGACTGGCTTACGGTAAGAGAAGCAATTTTGAAAGTTCCTGAAGAACAGCGAGCGGTCCTGATTCTTTCTTATTATCATGATATGCAGCAAAAAGAAATTGCAGAGGTACTGGATATTCCTGTTGGAACAGTGAAGTCGAGACTTCATAATGGGATAAAGAAATTAAAACAATTGCTGGAGGTGGATGAAATTGAACGAAAATCCCTTTAAGAATGAATATAAATTAAAGCAGCATTTAGATAGCGATCATGTAGAAATACCGGATTTTCCAAAAACGGTAAGCCGCTTCGAGCGATTTCTTGGATTTCTTGCTTCTCCAGCGAAAGATCCTGTGGAAGCGACGATTGGGAATGATTTATCGGTTGTGTTTCATGTGTCGTTATTAGTTGGTGTTCCAGTTATTTCTCTTATTACGATATTCCTTGCGACTTTATAAAGGATTGGTAGGGAAAGAACTCATACCTCTATTTGACACGCCTATATAAATGATGGTATAAAGAAAAGTATATGAATAATTGAGCGTGGAAAGGGAGAAGTAGTGATCATTTCCCTGTTTTAGAGAGCTGATGGTCGGTGGAAATCAGCACATAGATGATCGCGAATTACGCCCCTAGAGCATCTTTTTTCGATTGAAGTGTATTCAAAAGGGAAAAGACGGTGCTAAGCCGTTATGTAAATAAGGTGGTAGGCTTTTTTTGCCTGCAACTAGGGTGGTAACGCGATAATCAAAATCGTCCCTTATTTAAGGGGCGATTTTTTTATGTTTTCAACCTTCACGCCAGTAATGAACTTAAAGGAGAGTATGTAGGATATGGGTATTTTACAAGATCTTGAATTTCGCGGTTTAATTAATCAGCAAACAGATGCTGAGGGACTTGAGCAATTATTAGAAAAAGAAAGCGTTAAATTATACTGTGGTTTCGACCCGACAGCGGATAGCTTACACATCGGTCATATGTTACCAGTATTAATGTTACGTCGTTTCCAATTAGCTGGTCACCAACCAATTGCACTTGTTGGCGGTGGTACTGGCATGATCGGTGACCCAAGTGGTAAAAAAGCAGAGCGTACATTAAATACGAAAGATACAGTTGCTTACTACACAGAAAGCATTAAAAACCAACTTTCAAACTTCTTAGAGTTTGAAAACGTGGACAACCCAGCAACAATGGCTAACAACTATGATTGGCTTGGTAACTTAGATGTAATTTCATTCTTACGCGATATCGGTAAAAACTTCGGTTTAAACTATATGTTAGCAAAAGATACAGTAGCATCTCGTTTAGATACTGGTATTTCATTCACTGAGTTTAGTTATATGATTTTACAATCATACGACTTCTTAAACTTATACCAAAACCATAATTGCCGTCTACAAATCGGTGGTAGTGACCAATGGGGTAACATTACAGCTGGTCTTGAATTAATCCGTAAATCAGAAGAAGATGCGAAAGCGTTCGGTTTAACAATTCCACTAGTTACAAAATCTGACGGTACGAAGTTTGGTAAAACAGAAGGCGGCGCAATTTGGTTAGACCCAGAGAAAACAACTCCTTACGAGTTCTACCAATTCTGGATTAACACAGATGACCGCGACGTTGTTAAATACTTAAAATACTTCACATTCTTATCTCATGAAGAAATTCTTGAGCTTGAAAAGCAAGTAACTGAAGCACCAGAAAAACGTGCAGCACAAAAATCATTAGGATCTGAAATGACAAAACTTGTTCATGGCGAAGAAGCGTTAGAGCAAGCAATTAAAATTTCAGCTGCATTATTCAGTGGCTCTGTAGCAGAACTTACTGCAAGCGAAATCGAGCAAGGATTCAAAGACGTACCATCTGTAGAACGTACTGCAGAAGATACAGTATTAATCGACTTACTTGTAGAAAGCAAAATTTCACCATCTAAACGTCAAGCACGTGAAGATGTAACGAACGGTGCAATCTACGTAAACGGTGAGCGTACACAAGCGTTAGACTACGTTGTAACAGAAAACGACCGCATCGAAGGTAAATTTACAATCATTCGCCGCGGTAAGAAGAAATATTTCTTAATTCGTTACTAATCAGAAACGAATTTAAAACAAATAGTACCCCGAATGGTAGGCTGAAAAGTCTATCGTTCGGGGTTTTTATGTATGCATTTAAATTGCCTCATGATTTCTTTTAAATAGAATATGAAGAATTAATACGAGCATGTAAAGTAAGCTAATTAGCATAACGACAAATGCCCCGGGATAAAATTTTGCCGCATATATAAAGAAATCGATTTGATAAATATCGTCATAATGTGAAACGTACCCTTTAAAATAATTCGTAAACTTAGCGCTATATTTCCATTCATCAGGATTATCTATTAAATTACTCCCTTGATACCAACTCATAAGTGCTGAAGTAATAAACAGCATAAATGCACTGCCTAACTGAACCATTTGGTTTATTGTCAAAAAAAACACCCCCATTTTATGGTTATTATAACGTGATAATTTGCCTTAATAAACTATTCTGTAGATAAAATATAGTTAGCAATCCTGTAACCTTTTTGTTGTAATCTCCTTTTCGAGTTCATACGGAAATCACATGTAAGCGATATGATAAACGTATAACAAATAGAAAGGAGTGGTAAAACAAAATGTCACTAGAAGCGCTCATTATTTTTTCTTTGCTAAACGCTGGTCAGCTTGCAGAGCATTCGAAGGTGGATGTACATAAAGAGCAGAAAGATGCTTATGTATATGTTCAAAAAGAGGAAAATAAATAATTTTAATATATAAATAAAAGCTACCAGAGAGAACGTTTTAGTTTCTTTGGTAGCTTTTTCTATTGAGATATAATTTGGAAGTAATGAAAAAAGGAGTAGTCTGAAAATGAAATGATTATATGTTTAAGGAAATAAGTATAACAGCATGTAATGAAGATGGATTATAAAATTTTGCACAATAAACGGAGCTAGTATTAAAGAGAATCCAATCGTTGGAATGAATAAAAGAGAAGTAAGGACGATTATCCATAACTCATGAAAAAACTTCCTTGAAGTATCTTACTATACATACGATATTTATATAAATAAAAAAAGCCCAGGACCCTTGATAAACAAGGTTCCTAAGGCTTTTAATAATACTCTTTGCAGAGTACCGAGATTAACGAGAGTAGAACTCTACGATTAATGCTTCGTTGATTTCAGCTGCTAACTCAGAACGCTCAGCGTGACGAGTGTAAGTAGCTTCTAACTTATCAGCATCGAAAGTTAAGTATTCTGGTACGAAGTTGTTAACTTCGATCGCTTCTTTAACAACAACAAGGCTGTTAGATTTTTCGCGAACGCTGATAGTTTGGTTAGGTTTAACGCGGTAAGATGGGATATCTACGCGAGCGCCATCAACCGTGATGTGACCGTGGTTTACTAATTGGCGAGCTGCACGACGAGTGCGAGCTAAGCCCATGCGGTAAACTAGGTTGTCAAGACGAGCTTCAAGAAGGATCATGAAGTTTTCGCCGTGCTTACCAGGCATTTTACCTGCTTGGTCAAATGTGCGACGGAATTGACGCTCAGTCATGCCGTACATGTGACGAAGTTTTTGTTTCTCTTGTAATTGTAAACCGTATTCTGAAAGTTTCTTACGTTGGTTAGGACCGTGAGGACCTGGTGCGTAAGGGCGTTTTTCTAATTCTTTTCCTGTGCCGCTTAGAGAGATTCCAAGACGACGAGACAGTTTCCATGCTGGACCTGTATAACGAGCCATAGTTGACTCCTCCTTTAAAAATGTTTTTATTTTCGTAAAATAAAAACAGACGTAATCGATATTTACGGGTATTTTGTTTTCATGTACCTTCGCTCCAGCAGCAGGGAGTTACGAGATACACCTCCGCAGAGGAACAAAATACAAACGATAAACTCACATTACAAGGCTGCCTTTTTATTTTACACAAACGCTATTATATCTTTTACTTACAGTTTCGTCAAGAGACTCCCTTTTTGTTTTATGCAGATAAATTTTGGAAATTAACAAGAAGGAATTTAAAACAATATAAAAGAAAAGATAGAAACACAAATAAAACGCTTACATAAAATGTAGTAAAAACGTTCATCAGATTTTTCCTGGTGGATATGTGGCAATAAAGACATAAGGGGGATGTTTTTATGAAAAAGAAACATATAGAGACAGCATTAATTCATCATGGATATGAATCAAATGAAAATAAAGGGAGTTTAACACCACCTTTATTTCAAACTTCTACATTTACGTTTGAGACAGCACAGCAAGGGGAAGCGAGTTTTGCGGGAGAAGATCCATCTTATATTTATTCAAGGCTTGGGAATCCAACTGTGAAATTATTTGAAGAACGTATGGCTGTTTTAGAAGGTGGAGAGGAAGCGCTGGCGTTCGGTTCAGGTATGGCAGCCATTTCAGCAACTTTAATCGGTTTTCTAAAGGCTGGAGATCATATTATTTGTTCAAATGGATTATATGGATGTACTTACGGTTTTTTAGAAGTATTAGAAGAGAAATTTATGATTACTCATTCGTTTTGTGATATGGAGACAGAGACTGATATTGAAAATAAAATTCGTCCAAATACAAAGCTCATTTTCGTTGAAACACCGATTAATCCAACGATGAAATTAATTGATTTAGAAAAGGTGATCGGGGTAGCGAAGCGCAATGATTTGCTTGTTATTGTTGATAATACGTTTTGTTCACCTTATTTACAAAGACCTCTTGAACTTGGTTGTGACGCCGTCGTCCATAGTGCGACAAAATATATTGGTGGTCACGGGGATGTTGTAGCGGGTGTAACAATTTGTAGAACGAAAACGTTAGCTGACAAAATCCGTCCGATGCGAAAAGATATCGGCGGTATTATGGCGCCGTTTGACGCGTGGTTATTGTTACGCGGATTAAAAACATTAGCAGTAAGAATGGATCGTCATTGTGATAATGCGGAAAAAATTGTATCGTTTTTGAAAAATCATGAAGCAGTAGAAGGTGTTTGGTATCCGGAGGGAGAATTAGCATCTCGGCAAATGAAACGAGGTGGGGGCGTTATTTCTTTTTCAATTAAAGGTGGAAAAGAGGAAACACAGTCGTTTATCAATGACCTCCATTTTATTACAATTGCCGTAAGTTTAGGTGATACAGAAACGTTAATTCAGCATCCAGCGACGATGACACATGCAGCTATTCCGGCTGAACTAAGAAAAGAAATGGGTATTTTTGATAATTTAATACGCCTATCTGTCGGCTTAGAATCATGGGAAGATATCGTTTCTGATTTAGAACAGGCACTAAAGAAGATATCTACTGTTAGTAATCAATAAAGTGAAACTTTAATCAGTGGGGGTTTTGTCCATCCCCCGCTGATTATTAGCCCTCACCAATCGGGCTTTTACGGGCAGTTATCTCCCACCTAACTTCCTTGTATTCACCGAATTTACTGCTCGTTAATGCGGGATAAAAAAGAGTGAGCTATCGGTTTCGTACGTTACGTACGTAATCGATAGCTCACTCTTTTCTTTATTAAATATGTTTTAGGAGTGTTTCCACAAACTTTTCTAAATAGTGCTGATCTACTTCATCGAAACGATTTTTTTCAGGACTATCAATATCAAGCACACCAATGATATTTCCTTCTTTTATAATCGGTACAACGATTTCAGAATTAGAGGCACTATCGCAAGCGATATGTCCTGGGAATTGGTGAACATCTGCTACAAGTTGCGTTGTTTTTGTTTCAGCTGCAACGCCGCAAACACCACGTCCGAACGGAATACGCACGCAAGCTGGCATCCCTTGGAATGGTCCAAGAACAAGCTGATTTCCTTCTGTTACATAAAAGCCAACCCAATTAACGCGATCTAAAAATTGATTTAATAGTGCGGACGCATTTGATAAGTTTGCGACTACGTTCGGTTCGCCAGTTAATAATGCATCCAGTTGTTTAATTACTGTCTCATATTGCTCTTCACGAGATCCTGCATAACTTTCTTTTGTAAACATGGAAACAACTCCCTTTTTAGCGAGATATGTAAAACGATAGCAAAATACGATGTATTTCACATGACTTTGTCGATAGAAAATTAAAGGAATTTGTCTTAAAAGTCAAGAAATTTAAACTATAGCTGTTCATTGAGAGGAAGTGAGCGCATGAAACAGACGAAACAAAAAGTAATTGATGCGGCAATATCGTTGTTTAACACGAAAGGTTATGATGGAACGTCGGTGCGAGAAATTGCAAAGCGAGCGGATGTGAATGTAGCGAATATTTCATATTATTTTGCTGGAAAGCAAGGGTTATTAGAACAGCTTATTACTGATTTTTTAGAAGGATATATTCACGTAATTGAAACGTCATTTGAACAGAGAGAATATTTATCGGCTAAAGATGTGATGGTGCAAATGGTGCGCGGGATTTTACGATATCAATTTGATAATAGAGAACTGACACGTTTTTTTTATAGAGAGCTTTCGCTTGATACGACATTAATTCGTGAAGTGATGACCGTCTATTTTTCTAGAGAAAGATATTATATAGAGCAAATCATTAAACAAGGACAAATGAAGCAAGAATTTAAAAAGGTATCTTTTACAATGTTTATGACGCAATTAAAAGGCATGATGAATATGCCGTTTTTATATCCACAATATATATCAGAGGTGCTACACTCATTTCCGTCTGAGACGTTTTTCTTAGAAATGTATACGAAGGAAATTGAGCAATGGATGGAACGAACATTATATAAAGCGAGTATGTATTATGAACTACCAAGAGCTGTTCATATGTGAAAAATCCCCACCTAACGAACTGAGGTGGGGATTTTTATATGTTGTTTTCTTTGCCATAAATTGTTGCATACTAGCGCAATAATTGTTAATGAGGCAACGGCAATTTCTATGTTATCGACAGTATAACTTTGAAACATAGAACCGATAAGTGCAAATACAGGAACTAAATTCATAAATAATATGCCGTTAATAGATGAAATATATCGATTTCCCGTGTTCCAGCAAAATACAGTGATACCCCCCGCAACAATCGACATATAAAGGAGTTCAAAACGAACGCTCATAACGGTATGTAGTGACGGTACAGAAATTATATTTGTACCGAGTTTAGCGGCTCATTACATATCAAAGTGTAAAGACTTATTAGAGGATACATATGAAATAGAATGGAAAATTGAGCATATGAAAGTATTAATAGAGTTATTTAAAGAGTGAAAAGTTGAAGCGATGTTCATCGATTCAGTAGTAGAAGGCGCTACATATATAAAAGAAATGCGGGAAGAAAAAATCGTTTGTGCTGTTTCAAATGATCATCCGTATAGAGTGAAAAAGGTAATCCGAATGAAAGAGTTGCAAAATGAACAGCTAATTGTATACCCAGAAATATGTGATGTAAGGAAAATGATTATGAATGTGTTTCAATGTATGGGCGCGAAACCAATAATTGCGATGGTAGGAGCTGGACTTGGTATAACATTGCTTCCGGAAACCGCTTTACAGTAAGCCGTAATGCAAGGTAACGTACGTGCGATTTCTGTAGAACCACCACTAATGCGAAAGATTTATTTCGTCTCTCATATGAAAGAGAGCTCGTTATCCTGCATTAACTGCCCGTAAAAGTCTTACCTTTATTGCATTCATTTGAGGACGGATAATGGAATAAGTGGAATATTAAGAAATATTACAATCACATGTAAAGAAACATGAAATTTTAAAAAAAACTAGGTCAAAAACACGTCATTACATGGTATGATTAGAACATTGTTAGTTGTTAAATATAGGGGAATTCCCTTTTTATACATAATGCCTTCCATTTCATAAACGGAACGGACAAAAAAAGAGATATAACTAGGAGGCTTTTTTGCATGGATTCTATCCTGACGATCGTTATCATTGTAGTAAGCTCTATTCTAGTGCTGCTCATGATAGAGCTTGTGATAAGAAATCGTTCATATAAAGATATTGAAGCACTGGAGCAGTGGAAACAAGAGATAAAAGATAAACCTGTGGCAGATGAACTAAAGCGGGTAAAAGATTTAAATATGACAGGTCAAACGGAAGAGCTGTTTGGTAAATGGCGTGAAGAGTGGGATGAAATTGTATCAACAACTCTTCCGAAAGCTGAAAAAGATTTAGGGCAAGCGCGAAAATTCGCCTCGCAATTCTCCTTCCGCAAAGCAAAGCATGCGATGAAAGAATCCATAAGTGGTTTAGATGACGCTGATAATCGTATTACAGACATTTTAAATGAATTACAGCAACTGTTAGAAAGCCATGAGAAAAATAGCGCGGAAATTGAAGGGTTACGTGATACATATCGTAGTATGAAAAAGAGCGTTCTTGCTCATCGACACATGTATGGAGCAGCTGAGCAAAAAATTGAAGAGATGTTAGATGTTGAATCCGAGAAGTTCAAAACTTTTGAAGAGGCAACAGATAATGGTGATTATTTAAAAGCGAGAGAAATTGTTATTAGTTTAGAAGAAGGTTTAGCAAGTTTAGAAATCGTTATTCATCAAATTCCGGATTTATTGGTAGAGTGTCAAGCGACATTACCAGTTCAGCTGGAAGATTTATTACAAGGTCATGATGATATGATAAGACAAGGCTATGTATTAGAGTATTTGGAAATCCCTAAAGAAGTCCGCGATATGACGACACAACTACACACATGTTTAATGGATATACAGGAACTTCATATAACAGAAGCAGCAGAAAAAGTAGAGAACTTAAAAACTCGTTTAGACAGTTTTTATGATCAACTTGAACAAGAAGTGCATGCGAAACATTATGTGGAGCAAAAAACACTGTCTGTTTATGAAGATTTAGAAGAAATTCGTACAGAAACAATTGAAACGAAAATAGAAACACAACTTGTGAAACAAAGTTATCAATTACAAGACAAAGATATTGAGTCACAAAAAGTAATTGAAAAGCAAATGCATATTTTAATGAAACGTTTTGAAGTGTTACAAATACGCGTTGCTGAACAAGATATTGCATTCTCTATTATTCGTGAGGAACTAGAAGAGGTTTATGAGCAATGTGAAACTTTAAAAGTACTTCATGCAGAATATAAAGAAATGCTGCAAACGATGCGCAAAGAAGAATTTGAAGCACGTGAGAAGTTACAAGAAATGCGAAATACAATTTTTGAGACGAAACGTTTTATGCAAAAGTCGAATTTACCAGGTCTTCCAGAGAGTATTATGGAAGATTTACAAAAAGGGCAAATGGCGATGCAGGCTGTATATGAGCAATTAGAAGTAAAGCCGTTAAATATGAATACTGTAAATAGCAGTTTAGAAGAAGCATACACAGTTGTGAATGGTGTATCTGAAATGACAGAAGAATTAATTGGACAAGCTTATTTAGTTGAAAAACTAATTCAATACGGTAACCGATACCGCAGTCATGATGAGAATCTTGCAGAAAGCTTAAATTATGCGGAGAAATTATTCCGTGAATATCAATACGATGCAGCTTTAGAACAAGCGGCTTCTATATTAGAGCAACTTGAACCTGGTGTTGTTCAAAAAATAGCTGAATATGTAGACAATGAGCAAACCCTTTAATAAAGGGTTTGTTTTTTTGTGTAATTTTGAAGTCGATGTTGCTATAATGAATAGCGGAATACAGTAAGGTTGTTCGTTTCAAAATAAAGTGAAACTTTAATCAGTGGGGGGCATCCCCCCCACTGATTATTAGTTGAACCAATCGGGCATTTACGGGCAGTGGATTTCCCACCTAACTTCTTTGCTCCAGCTGAATTTTGAGGTGGGAGTCTTACTGCCCGTTAATGCGGGATAAAGTGAAACCATAAGTGATGGGGTTTCATCCACCACTGATTATTAATCTTCACCACTCAGTATGCCTGCAAATGGCCGGGGGAAATGTACACTTTTATATAAAAACGGAACCTTTGAGTAGTCTTAGCGTAATTACACGTATTTGTGATATGATTATATGATGTGATAGCGCTGAAAGGGGAAGAACGATGATCTATTTTGATAATAGTGCGACGACGAAGCCATATCCAGAAGCGCTTCAATCGTACGTAACGGTTGCAGGGAAATATTTTGGTAATCCTTCTTCTATCCACTCGCTTGGAGGAGAGGCAGAGCGTCTATTAACACAATCGAGAACGATTGCGGCACAGCTCCTTCACGTTAAACCTTCTGAAATTATTTTCACATCAGGTGGAACGGAAGGGAATAACCTTGCGATTAAAGGGATAGCGATGAGGAATCGTTCGCGCGGCAAACATATCATTACAACAAATATTGAACACGCGTCTGTGTTTGAAGCATATAAACAATTAGAAGATCTCGGTTTTGATGTAACGTATTTACCGGTTAACGAGCACGGTGTTGTATCGGTAGAAGATCTAAAACGAGCACTTCGTGAAGATACGATTCTTGTGTCAATTATTCACGTGAACAACGAGACTGGAGCGATTCAGCCCGTTGCTGAAATTGGAACATTATTAACGAACTATCCGAAAATAAGATTCCACGTGGACCATGTACAAGGGATAGGAAAAGTACCACTTGATTTATACGCTTCTCATATTGACCTTTGTTCAATATCTGGACATAAATTTCATAGCGTAAAGGGGACAGGTCTTCTTTACGTACGTGATGGTGTAAGATTAGATCCAATCTTATCAGGTGGTCAACAAGAGCTCAAGTATCGTTCAGGTACAGAAAATTTACCTGGTATTGTAGCGATGGTGAAAGCACTTCGTATGACGATGGAACAAGTGAAAGAAAAGATAGTTCATTTGCAAAATTTACAAACAGAGCTGGTCCGTTTCTTTAAAGAGATGGAAACTGTAACGATTAATACATCACTTGAATATGCGGCACCGCACATTTTAAATGTATCATTTGTCGGTTTAAAACCAGAAGTAGTCGTTCATGCTTTAGAAGAGCATGGTGTATATGTATCGACGAAGTCTGCTTGTTCTTCAAAAGCAAATGAAGTGAGCAGAGTACTAGTGGCAATGGGAGTACCGCACGCCGCAGCTACAAGTGCGATTCGCATTAGTCTAGCACCAGACAACACGATGGAAGAAGTAAAACAATTTGAAGGTATTGTTAAAGAGACGATGCCAAAATTATATGAAGTGATGAGGTAAAGAAATATGATGACATATGAATATATTTTAGTTCGTTATGGAGAAATGACGACAAAAGGAAAGAACCGTTCTAAGTTTGTAAGTACGTTAAAAGATAATGTGAAATTCAAATTAAAAAAATTCCCAAACATTAAAATTGATGCAACACATGATCGTATGTACATTCAGTTAAATGGTGAAGACCATGAAGCAATTTCTGAAAGATTGAAAGATGTATTTGGTATTCATAAGTTTAACTTAGCAATGAAAGTACCATCAGAATTAGAAGATATTAAAAAAGGTGCATTAGCAGCTTTCTTACAAGTAAAAGGTGATGTGAAAACATTTAAAATTACAGTGCACCGCTCTGATAAGCGCTTCCCAATGAAGACGATGGAGTTACTTCCAGAAATCGGTGGGCACATTTTAGAAAATACAGAGGATATCACAGTAGATGTTCATAATCCAGATGTGAATGTACGTATAGAAATTCGCAGTGGTTACAGCTATATTATGTGTGGTGAGCACATGGGAGCTGGCGGTTTACCAGTTGGTGTTGGCGGAAAAGTAATGGTACTTCTTTCTGGTGGTATCGATAGCCCGGTAGCAACTTACTTAACGATGAAACGCGGCGTATCTGTGGAAGCAGTTCACTTCCATAGTCCACCTTTCACAAGCGAGCGCGCGAAACAAAAAGTAATCGATTTAGCACAAGAGTTAACGAAATACTGTAAACGTGTAACACTTCACCTTGTTCCATTTACTGAAGTGCAAAAAACGATTAATAAAGAAATTCCATCTAGCTATTCTATGACAGTTATGCGTCGTATGATGATGCGTATTACAGAGCGTATTGCAGAGGAGCGTAATGCACTTGCAATTACGACTGGTGAAAGTCTTGGACAAGTAGCGAGCCAAACGTTAGATAGTATGCATACGATTAACGAAGTGACAAACTATCCTGTTATTCGTCCGCTTATTACGATGGATAAATTAGAAATTATTAAAATTGCAAAAGAAATTGGAACGTATGATATTTCAATTCGTCCATATGAAGACTGCTGTACAGTATTTACACCAGCAAGTCCATCGACGAAACCGAAGCGTGAGAAAGCAAATCGTTTTGAAGCGAAGTACGATTTCGCGCCGTTAATTGAAGAGGCTGTAGAGAACAAAGAAACAATGGTATTACAAACAGTAGAAGTAGTGGCTGAAGAAGAAAAATTCGAAGAACTTTTCTAAACCCATAAATTACCACATTCAAATGTGCATGAAGTCATGTTGTTTATCACACTCTATACTCACAAGGAGGTGATACAACATGGCAAGCACAAATAAATTAGCAGTATCTGGTGCTCAAGCAGCATTAGATCAAATGAAATACGAAATCGCTCAAGAGTTTGGTGTTCAACTTGGAGCTGATGCAACATCTCGCGCTAACGGATCTGTTGGTGGCGAAATTACTAAACGTCTAGTTTCACTAGCTGAGCAACAATTAGGCGGTTACCAAAAATAATCCCATATACGATGGCTTAGAAAGAGCGGGTTCTCCCGCTCTTTCTTTTTGTCGTTTTCGTCGTTATTTGCCGGTGAATCGTTATATTAAAAACATCGTCGCTATACATTCATACATCATTTCGACATAAATATAAAAAAATTGTCAAAAGAAGAGGGTTCAAAATTTACTGAAAATTCTTTATTATATAAGGGAGGCATAGAAATAAAGGAGGATGTTATATGAAGAGAGAGGAATTGTTAGCGCCGCCGTCTTATAATTTAGTTTCGGAAATAGAGAAATATACGAGTGATAAAGAGAAGCTTGCTTTAATTTGGCAAGATGATAAAGGGAATAGACGAGAGATTACATATTTTGAATTAATGCAAGGTGCGAATAAAATTGGAAACGCTTTTATAAAAAGTGGCTTACAAAAAGGGGACAAGCTCCTTATTATGATGCCGCGCTTAATTGAAGCTTACATGACGTATATTGCTGCGATTAAAGCAGGATTTGTCGTTATTCCAAGCTCAGAAATGTTGCGTAAAAAAGATATTGAGTACCGTATTGGGCACGGAGAAGTGAAAGCAATTGTAAGTTACGAACCGTATATTGGACAATTCGACGGCGTAGAAGCGGTGGAATCTCTTCAAAAATTCGTTTTGAGCGAGCGTTCAGTAGATGGATGGACGAATTTAAAAACAGCATTAGAAACGGAAAGTGATACGTTAGAAATGGCGAAGACGGATAAAGAAGATATGGTCTTTTTATCTTATACGTCAGGGACGACAGGAAATCCAAAAGGAGTTGTTCATACGCATGCATGGGCATACGCTCATTTACGTACAAGCGCCCCGAACTGGCTCGGAATCGAAGAAGAAGATGTTGTATGGGCAACGGCTAGTCCAGGTTGGCAAAAATGGATTTGGAGCCCGTTTGTAGCGACTCTCGGTTCAGGTGCAACAGGATTTGTATACAATGGTAAGTTTGAACCAAAAACGTATTTAAATTTATTAGGCGATAATAAGGTGAATGTGCTTTGTTGTACGCCGACTGAGTATAGATTAATGGCAAAGGTAGAAAATTTAAGTGAGTACAATTTAGAAGCGTTACATAGCGCTGTATCAGCTGGTGAGCCGTTAAACAGGGAAGTTATTGAAACGTTCCAAAGGCATTTTGATATTACGGTAAGAGACGGTTATGGGCAAACGGAAAACACATTACTCGTTGGGATAATGAAAGGGATGGACATTAGACCAGGATCAATGGGGAAACCGACGCCAGGAAACCATGTTGATATCGTAAATGAAGAAGGAACTCCTGTACAGGTAGGAGAAGTTGGTGATATTGCAGTTCACATTGAAACACCAGCACTCTTTAAACAATATTATAAAGACGATGAGCGCACAGCGATGCAATTCCGCGGTGATTATTATATTACCGGTGATAAAGCGAAAAAAGATGAAGAAGGCTATTTTTGGTTTGAAGGTCGCGGTGATGATATTATTATTAGCTCTGGTTATACAATCGGACCGTTTGAAGTCGAAGATGCACTTGTAAAACATCCATATGTAAGAGAATGTGCGGTTGTCGCAAGCCCTGATGAAATTCGCGGAAGTGTCGTGAAGGCATTTATCGTATTAAGAGAGAATATAGACAAGAACGAAGAAACATTAATTCCAGTGCTCCAACAACACGTCAAAGAATTGACTGCACCATATAAATACCCTCGCAAAATTGAATTTGTAGATGAACTACCAAAAACGATTTCCGGAAAAATTCGCCGTATTGAACTTAGAAAACAAGAGATGGAGCTGCCTTCAAAATAATTTTGAAAATAGTGAAGTAAATAGTTGAATGAAATGTTAAATGTATGATATTATAAAAACGAACATAAGTTCGATTTTATAAATTAAAAAAAGAGGTGTCCGTATGATTTTAGGTATTAATCCGTACTTAGTTTTAGATGGTGGTGGGCAAGAGGCTGTACAGCTTTATAAAGAGGCGTTAGACGCAAAAGTAGAAGTAATGCAAACTTTTGGTGAGATGCCTGAAAATCCAGAATACCCAATTCCAGCTGAAGCGAAAGAGCGCGTTGCACATGCTCATTTGAAAATTGGTAATACGGAACTTATGATTTCTGATACATTCCCAGGTCAGGGGCATACGATTGGATCTCAAGTGACAATTGCAGTTCGAATTAGTAATGCAGAAAAAGCGAAAGAAGTATTCGATAAGTTACAAGAAGGTGGAGAAGTTATTATGCCACTTCAAGAAACTTTCTGGAGCCCAGCTTACGGACAAGTAAAAGATAAATTTAGCATTGAATGGCAAATTACAACGAATCCTACTGAACAAAATTAATTTTTGGAAAAGTACCATTTTTAATCGAAATGGTGCTTTTTTTATACGAATGAATTTCGTAGACTAAAGGGAAAAGGGGGATGAGTATATGGGAGAAATTTGGTATGGCGGTACCATTTACACTATGCGAGAAGAGAATGAAAAAGTAGAAGCTATTTACGTTGAAAATGGCGTCATTGTTGATATAGGGAATAAAGAAGAGTTAGAAAACCGATATTCAGAAGTGAAGTTATATGACTTAAAAGGGAAAACGATGATTCCAGGGCTGGTTGATAGCCATATGCATCTTATTGGGCATGGGGAGAGGTTGCTTCGTCTAGATCTATCAAATTGCAAATCTTATAGCGAAGTACTTACTCTTGTTCAGAAGCGCGTAGAAGAAGCACCAAAAGGATCTTGGATTATCGGAGAAGGATGGAATGAAAATAATTTTACAGATACAAAACAAGTTCATGTACGTGATTTAGATGAAATCTCTAAAGAACATCCGATTTTATTAAAGCGTGTTTGTCGTCACGTGACATGGGTGAATTCATACATATTGCAAGAAGCGAACATAACAGAAGCGACGCAAGATCCAAAGGGCGGGAAAATTGGCCGTGATGCGTCAAATAATTTAACAGGACTTTTATATGAGCAAGGACAAGAGTTAATTAAACATGTTCAGCCCGAAATAGATGGAGTGTATTTGCAAAGTGCTCTGCAAACAGCGATTTCAGACTGCTGGCAATACGGACTCGTTGGCGGACATACGGAAGACTTAAATTATTATGGCGGCTTTCAAAAAACGTACAATGCGTTTTCACACGTTATAAAAGAAATGCGGTTTAAAGCGCATTTACTCGTTCACCATGAAGTAGCGAATGAACGAAAAGAATATGAAAATGAGCACTATATTGAATTTGGTGCGATGAAAATTTTTTCTGACGGCTCTTTTGGCGGAAGAACAGCTTTATTAAGTGAACCGTATGAAGATGCGAAGGAAACAAATGGAGTTGCCATTTTCTCACGTGAAGAGCTTGCAGGTTTAGTGAAAAAAGCACGAGATTTACATATGCCAGTTGCGATTCATACAATTGGTGATTTATCGCTTGAATATGTCATTGATGCGCTTGAATTACATCCACCAGCAGAAGGATTACGTGACCGTATTATTCATTGTCAGCTAGCTCGTGAAGAGTTGATTGAAAGAATGAAACAATTGCCAGCTATTATTGATATTCAACCAGTCTTTGTTTCATCGGATTTTCCATCAGTGATTGAAAAACTAGGAGAACGCCGTCTTCGTTATGCGTATGCTTGGAAGACGTTACTGGATGCAGGATTACACTGTAATGGAGGCTCTGATGCTCCAATTGAACAAGTGAATCCGTTTTTAGGTATATATAGTGCTGTTACACGTAGAAGTTTTATTGATGGTGTATGCTATATGCCAGAAGAAAGATTAACGGTATATGAGGCTGTTTCTTTATTTACAACAGGAAGTGCGTATGCAATTGGAAAAGAAGGAAAGCGAGGACAAATTACAAAAGGATATGAAGCAGACTTTACGATATTAGACCGCAATATTTTTGAAATTGAGGCGGAAGAAATAAAAGAAGTACAGGCAGAAATGACCGTCATTGATGGGAAGATTGTTTATAGAAAAGACGTGTGAAAATTTGAGGGAGCGGCTCCGAAAATACATTTTGGTGCTGCTTCCTCTTTTTAGATAGGTTGATGATGTCGGTAAATTGATATTTTGGGTAAAATCGTTGATATAATTTCATATACTGTTGTCCTGTTCCAAAATGTTTTGTGAAACAGCGTCAAGTTGCATTTGATAAATAAAAAACCCTCGAATTATGGAAATTCCATAATTCGAGGGTTTTTTGATTACTATAAAAACGTTCTCTGTACTTTTTCCCAGAAAGAGTTGTTTTTTAATTTAACAGTTTTAATTTGTTTATCGCTTAAACGAACAACGGCTTTTTCCACTTGTTTAATGCTAAGTGCTTCGTTATCCATTCCGATAACAGGATAATCATTTCCATCTGGTTTAAGTGTTAAAGTTAACGTACGCTCGTGATTTAAAAGGAACGGTGACCCGAGTGTACGGTATGTGTTGTTATTTAAAGATGCTAGTTCGCTTACTTGGAAACATGGGATAAGTGGATCGACAACTGCACCATGTAATGATTTATTGTAAGCGGTACTTCCTGTTGGTGTGGAGATAACTAATCCATCACCTCTAAAGGTTTCGAAATGTAAATTGTCGACGTGTACATCTACGACAAATGTTTTAATGATACTAGAGCGTAATGTGAATTCATTTAAACAATGGAAAGATGTACCGTGATCTACATCTACTTTAATTGTTGGATATTTTCGCACTTCAATTTCGTTTTTTGTAATTTCTTGAAGGGCTGTATCAACGTGATCGATGTGGAAATCGCAGTAGAAAGAAATTTCATCTTTCGTAGAAATACCTGCGTATAAGCAATCTTCTCTAAAGCCGGTTTTACGAACGGCTTGTAAGAAAGTCCCATCATCTCCAACGCTGACGATAGCGTTTGCATTTTTTGGATGATCTAATATGGTAAATCCATTCTCCTCTAAAATACGATATACTGGTTTCATTTTTTCAACGAGCGTTACTTTGTCATCACCATAAAAGAAAAATAAATTGCGACGATTTGCCATTATGTATCCCTCCACTGCAGTTAAATTTTCTAGTCTTAGTGCTACATATCGTCAGAGTATGTTTCTGGATGATATGTTCAAATAGTATATTTCGATATAAATTGTCAAAATTCCTTTTTATTTTTAGAAAAATTTTTATATTCAATTTTATCAAAGTCTGTTTAATGATGAATAAACTTGTCGATAATGGGTATGGAGTGAAAGGATGGTACGAATGAAGTGGCTCGTAATTGGAATGATAATTCTTCTACTTTTTATTTTGCTTATACTATTATCGAAAATATCGCTTAAGGTGACGTTTTTATATTCAGAAATGGAAAAACAATGTTTGTTTCAAGTGAAAATATGGATGATTCGATATACGTTTGATGTATTGGAAAGAATTGAAAAACAGCAGAAGAAGACAGGACAAAAAATTAAAAAAGCTGAAGAGGACGGCGGAATAGATAATAAAATTATGGCACAACTCGATAGTATAGGGGAACTGATAAAAAAGCTTCAAGACGTTCATACTATTGTTAAAGATTTTCTCAAAAGAGTGAAAATCAATGGTTGGAAATGGCATACGCAAATTGGAGCAGGCGACGCGGCTAGTACTGGAATTGTCACTGGATATGCATGGGGGACAAAAGGAATGGCTGCTGGAGTTGTAGGACAATATATGCATATTGTCGACGTACCAGAATTTGAAATTACTCCTGTTTTTCAAGGAAAGGGATTTGCATCAAGATGCGAGTTAACAGCATCTTTTCGTATATTCCGTACTGTAAAAACAGCGATAAAATTACTCATGTTTATGAGAAAGCAAAAATCTGGTATGACAGAAAAATCTGTTCAAGCATAGGGGGGATATAGAATGGACCATCCAATTCAAGGTTTAATGACAACCGCAATGCAGCATTTAAAACAAATGACTGATGTAAATACAATTGTTGGTGACCCAATTAAAGCGGCAGATGGAAGTGTAATTCTTACAGTTTCGAAAGTCAGTTTTGGATTTGCTGCTGGTGGAAGTGAATTTGGTAAAGTAGAACATTCAGGCCGTCATCCATTTGGCGGGGGAAGTGGTGGAGGAGTTTCTATTAATCCTGTTGCCTTTCTTGTTATAAATGGAGAAGGTGTGAAAGTATTACACTTAGATAAGCAAACACACGTCATCGATAAAATAATTGAATTAGCGCCACAAGCTGTTGATAAAGTGAAAGAAATGATGGATAAACGAAAAGAAGATGATCCTGAATTTCAAATTTAACGAATAAAGAAGCTGATCAGTGGATTAGCTTCTTTAATTTTTTTGTAAATAAAGCGATTTTATTTGCATTATCGATAGGGACAAACTATCATTTACATTGTACATATTTTGTTTAAAATAAGGGAGGATTTTTAAGTGGCAAATGTAACTTTTAAAGGTAACCCAATGACTTTAGTTGGAACAGAAGTTAAAGTTGGCGATCAAGCGCCTAACTTCCAAGTATTAGCAAATGACTTATCTCCAGTAAGTTTAGAAACATACAAAGGTGAAGTGAAATTAATTAGTGTTGTACCTTCAATCGACACAGGTGTATGTGATGCACAAACTCGTCGTTTTAACGAAGATGCAGCAGGTATTGAAAACGCGAAAGTATTAACAATTAGCGCTGATTTACCATTCGCTCAAAAACGCTGGTGTGCAGCAAACGGTTTAGAAAATGTTGTAACACTTTCTGATCACCGTGACCTTTCATTCGGTGAAGCTTACGGCTTAGTAATGAAAGAACTTCGTTTACTTGCTCGTGCAGTATTCGTAGTAGATAGCAATGACAAAGTAGTTTACGCAGAATACGTAGGCGAAGGTACAAGCCATCCAAACTATGAAGCAGCATTAGAAGCAGCTAAATCTGCGAAGTAATGCAAATGAAGACGACCTCTCATTAAAGTTTTACTTTAGAAGAGGTCGTCTTTTCTCATGTATTGTTAACTGAACCAATATATGAGAAAAGACGTTACATCATAAACAACTTGAAGGGGAGCTCTTTGCAAGAGGTCGCTTTTTCTTTTGGGAAAAATTTAGATTATGGTATGATATAAGTTATGTGTAAAAGAGAGAAGGAGGAATGTACGTGAGTCAGGCAGTAGAAACATTATTTTCTATTTTTGATTCTTCTACGGTAGTTTTACGTAAAGAATTAGATGTAACATATTTAGAGGCGCTTGTAGAAACAGGTGATAACTTGTTTGAAGGAGCGATTTTACAAGAGGAATTATCCGAATCAACAATTGAAAGGTTGAATCGTGAATATAGTACGTTTAATGAAGAAACATATAAAGGGGAAGAAATTCGTAAAGCATTTCAGCTAGCCATTTTAAAAGGAATGAAAGAGGGCGTACAAGCGAATCACGAAATGACGCCAGATGCAGTTGGAATGTTCATGAGCTACTTATTCCATAAATTTATGCAAGGTCAAAAAGAAATTACTGTTTTAGACCCTGCAATTGGAACTGGTAACTTAATGACTACATTGTTTAATAGCGCCAAAGAAGAACTAACAATGAGTGGATTTGGTGTAGAAGTGGATGAGGTGTTAATTAAACTTGCTTTAGTAAATGCAAATTTACAAAAGCATGCAATCGAATTCTTCCACCAAGATGGACTAGCACCACTTTATATTGATCCAGTTGATGCAGTCGTTTCAGATTTACCAATTGGTTATTATCCAAATGAAATTGTTGCAAGTGAATATACATTAAAAGCAGATGAAGGAATGTCATATGCACATCACTTATTTATTGAACAAAGTGTGAAACATACGAAAGAAGGCGGGTATTTATTCTTCTTAGTACCAAACTTCATTTTTGAAAGTGATCAAGCGCCAAAGCTACATGCATTCATTAAAGAGACATGCTTTATTCAAGGATTATTACAGCTTCCTGTTTCCATGTTTAAAAACGAGAAAAATGCAAAAAGTATATTTGTTCTCCAAAAGAAAGGCCAAGGTGTAACAATGCCGAAACAGGCACTACTAGTGGAATTACCTAAATTCTCTAACATGAAGGCTATGGAGAACATTATGGATCAATTGAATACTTGGTTTGCAACACATAAATAATACGATATATATGTAACAGGGTTAGTAATTAATGTAGTACAGTTTTATAGGATATGTAATGTTTTTTAATATATACAAGATTTAACTGAATTTTTTTGAAATCTGTAATATATTTTTTTTCTTGGTGTTATAATTTTTTCACTTGAAATATATGTCGGACGATGTTTAAATTAAAATCGTGAGTATAAAATTTACTAATGATGAAACGTTTTCATAATGAGTGAATTTAATTAGATAAAATCGAGCGGTTTGTGGAATGATCCACACAACTACCAAGAGAAAAAGGGGCGAAAGACTAGATGTCAAAAATCATCGCGATTAACGCAGGAAGCTCTTCCTTAAAGTTCCAATTATTTGAAATGCCAAGTGAAACAGTATTAACAAAAGGTTTAGTAGAACGTATCGGTTTAGAAGATAGTATCTTCACTATTACTGTAGATGGCGAAAAACAAAAAGAAATTACAAACATCCCAGATCATGCAGTAGCAGTTAACATGCTTCTTAAGAAATTAACTGAAAACGGAATCGTAAAATCTCTTGATGAGATTGGCGGTATCGGTCACCGTGTTGTACACGGCGGCGAAAAATTTGCTGATTCTGTTTTAATTGATGCTGAAGTATTAGCTGATATCGAAGAATTAAGCGATTTAGCACCACTTCACAACCCAGCAAACCTTGTTGGTATTAAAGCATTCCAAGAAGTACTACCAAACGTACCAGCAGTAGCAGTATTTGATACAGCATTCCACCAAACAATGCCGGAATCTGCATTCCTATACAGCTTACCATATGAATACTATGAGAAATTTGGCATCCGTAAATACGGTTTCCACGGAACTTCTCATAAATACGTAACAGAGCGTGCGGCTGAATTATTAGGTCGTCCACTTGAAAGCTTAAGCCTACTTTCTTGTCACTTAGGTAACGGTGCAAGTATCGCAGCAGTAGAAGGTGGTAAGTCTATCGATACTTCTATGGGCTTCACTCCACTTGCTGGTGTAACAATGGGTACACGTTCTGGTAACATTGACCCTGCGTTAATTCCATACATCATGGAAAAAACAGGCCAAACTGTAGAAGAAGTAGTTAGCGTATTAAACAAGAAGAGTGGTATGTTAGGTCTTACTGGTTACTCTAGTGACCTACGTGACATCATTGCGAAAGAAGAAGAAGGCGACCACCGTGCGAAAGTAGCACTTGACGTGTTCGTGAGCCGTATCCATAAATACATCGGTTCTTACACAGCTCGTATGAAAGGCGTTGACGCTATCATCTTTACAGCTGGTGTAGGTGAAAACAGTGCAATTATTCGTGAGCGCGTATTAGAAGGCCTTGAGTACATGGGCGTATACTTCGACGTAAAACGCAATAACGTATTCGGTGAAGAAGCATTCATCAGCTTCCCACACTCTCCAGTAAAAATTATCGTAATTCCAACTGACGAAGAAGTTATGATTGCTCGTGACGTATTACGTCTTGGAGATATTGGTTAATATACTATATGAAAAAAAAGACGAGATCCTATAGGATCTCGTCTTTTTTCTTTTGGATATATTTCAAAATTCCATCCGGATATAGTAATTTTTCTTTTTGAATGAATGCAGTGAGGGAAATCCATTTTGCATATGACAGTGTTTGTTCATCTGATATATTCAGTATTTCCATTTCATATAGTGACATGTCTAATAAGCGTAAAGAATATAGCTGAATGATTTCATGACCAATTTCTCCATCTAGATGAAAGATGTTTTCTAAGCAGCCTAAATAATTGGTGATTTCCACTTCTGTGTGAAGCTCTTCTTGAAATTCGCGAATAACAGTATGTGCTGATTTTTCACCAAGTTCAATTGATCCGCCAAGAGGTCGGTAATATGTTTCATCGCCTGTATGATATTCTTGTACGAGAAGGCGACCGTGATGTATAGCGATGCCAAAAGCTTTTGCACGTGGATACATATATAATCACTCCTTATTTATTTTGTATAAGGATGATTATAAGGCAGGGTGTGATAAAAGGTGACGTGTATTTAAGCGTTTGGCCGAATTGTGATGCCATTAAATAAGTCATTCCAAAATGCTTCATTGTACTGGTATATATCCATCACTGGGCATTTTATAACACAAATATTTTGTAATCCCCAATCTTCTTGGGCGATAGTTGGTACATCTTCAGGAATGAGTAATAGGACAGAGAATGTATGTTTAACTATTTGAGATAAAATTTGTTCCAAGGAACGTGCTTCTTCGTATGTTCCTCCCGTTCGAATAAACAATGTGGATTCTGCCGTTTCGATTGTAGTTAGAAAACGATTAATTCGATGCTCATAGTTTAACTTAATTTCTGTATAAGAAGGCCAGGATGTTGGTGTGTTTACATCTGTTTTAAAGTCGTGACAGGAGTCGATTTCATATAGGTTGTCACGGAGTCTTAATTTCGCATCATCATCCCAAAATGAGATGAAGGATAAGTTTTCGAACTGTAAAAAACGGTCAAATCGATTTTGTAATAATAAATTCACTTTTTCTAATGAAGGGCTTAGCATAAAATCGATAACACCAAAAAATGGTGATAATTCGAATTGATATAAAGCCCAAGCAGGCCAGCAGTTTTGTCCTAAGCTGAATACTGCATTATATTCTTTTTTTATATTGGATAGATTCATGTGATTCATCTCATCCTTTTTGCTAATATTTTATGTCACTAAAAAATGGTATGTGAATAAAGATAGACAAGCATATTTGCAAAGAAGAAGCAGAAATATGTTACAATAGAAAAAAATCGAACGAGGTGGTTGTTACGATGCGATCGAAGCGAGAACAAGCCATTTTAGACAATATAAAAGAGTGGGAAGGGCAATTAGTAGAGCAAGAAGCGACCGATTTTCAAAAGATGTTTGATAAGTGGTTGCATACGACAATTGCGAAACTGCCTGAGAAAAAACGAAAAGACTTTTTTACGAAAGCAGATGGATGGCTCTTTCATTTGCATGCGCTTATTCAAAGTTCACAATCACAGCTAGATGCACGTAATCGTATTTTAGGAACGTCGAGATTATTTGATGAATCGATTGAGCAACTTGAAGATTTGAAGGCGTTATCTATTGATCAATTAACATACATAGCAGAGCAGCAAACAGCACGTCATCGTCTATATTCATTCGTACAAGGCGGAGCAACAGGTGCTGGTGGTTTATTATTATTAACGGCTGATTTTCCGGTTATGATTGCGTTAAATGTGAAGGCTGTCCAACTTGTTGCGACATCATTTGGGCATGATGTGAACAAGCCGTATGAAATGATGCTTGCGTTAAAGGTATTCCATGCAGCATTATTGCCGGCGAGACTTCAGCAATATGCATGGTACAATTTACTGAGAGAACTCGAACAAGAGGATTCATTCTTCTATGAAGGAGACGAAGCAGTATTAAAGCCAGCTTCTACTGAGGTTGTGTTAAAACAAATTTTGAAGACGTTTTCGATTTATGCTCTTCGTCGTAAAGTATTCCAAGGCATTCCTGTACTCGGAATGGCGATTGGCTCTACAGTGAACTATCGCTTAACGAGGAATGTTACTGAATTTGCAAATAAGTTTTATCAAGTACGCTACATATTAGAAAAAGAAAAGAGAGCATGAAAAAAGCGAGAGGCCGAAGCCTTTCGCTTTTTAGTTTGTCGCATGTTTTTTGGATATTGGAATAGAAACGGGTTGCTTTGCTGCTTTCTTTTCTGTTTTTGGATAGTAAATTAAATCCAATGTTTTTGCCTGTACGGCAATCGAAAGAATAGTAAAAGCAATTTCTGTCCAATTTAAATAATATAATGAAAGCGCAAGAACAATCGCGTCAAAGACGAAGAAAATTTGCCCAATTGTAAACCGAGTTCGTTTACTTAATATAATTGTTAAAATATCGTCTCCACCGGTTGCACCGCCAAATCGCAATATAAAACCGAGTCCAATACCAGCTAACGCACCGCCAACTACTGCAGCTACAAATAAATTATTTGATAAATCTACCGTAAAAGGAGAATAATTTTCCATAAGGGAATAAAATACTCCAAATGAAAGTGAACCTAAGAATGAATAGCCAACCATTTTTCTACCTAAAAATGAAGCACATAGTAAAATAATAGGGATATCCATTACTACAGTTGAAATAGATGGTGAAATATCATAAAAATTTTGGATAAATAGTGCAATACCTACAAAGCCACCTTCTGTTAAGTGGTTTTGGAAGTGAATGTGATATAGCGCTGCTGCTAATATAAATGAACCGATTAAAACCATAAAAACTTCTTTAATAATTTGTCGACTTTGGATGTTCCTCATCGTTATTCCTTCTTTCCGTAGTTAGTAGTCCTTTTGGTGTTGTAAACTAACTACGAGCTCACATGTAGCTTTCAGTTAGTTTACGAAAAAAACTAACTACGCTATATGTCGCTGAAGAAATAACGAATAATCCTCTCGTCCATCAATTCTCCCTACCTTCGTTTTAGTTTAAGTCTTAAAGCGACTAAACAAAACGGGGAGTAGGATTCTTCATTTAGCAATCCTGCTCTTCTTTGTTTTGTTTAGCTAGTAACAATTAAGTCCTAAACAAAACGCTATGTGTAAGAAGAGTCTTTTTTTTGCCAAATTATCCTTCGGGCAATCATAATTTCCCCACTCTCGTATTTTTTTCGCTAGACTAAAGTATCTGAGCTGAAAAATACGCTACGTGTATGATTCGTCAATACGATGCCACATGCTCCTTCGAGCGATCATGATATCAAAATCCCTTCCTTCAAGATTTATATTATTATATCATACTTTCAAAAAATACATGCGGATGGAAACCGACAATAACCGGAGGGAATCTACAAAAAATGTTATGTTTAAATATTTTTGTAGAAAAGCCTAAGTTATTTCGTAGAACTGGACAACTTTTAGAAGTTTGTCCAATAAGTAAGAAAAGAAGGGTTTTTATTCAATTGTATTGTTCTCATCACTTTTATCTTTAAAAAATGCATCCCAGCTAATGATACTTAAAAAAGTTAAAGCGATAATAATGAAAGCTCGCATAAGTTTGAGACCTCCTTTTGTACATAGTATATGAATAATTTGTTTCGGAATGTGTCATTTTTTTACAAGCTCTAACTATTATGAGAGTATATTAATATAGATAGATGAGGGGGAGAATGGAGATATGCTAAAAGACATGTTTAAAAGAAAAGAATTAAAATGTGTTTCATGTCAGAAAAAGATTCAATATGAAGAAGAGCTAGTTGCTTTTGTAAAGTTGCCGAAAGAAAGAAGTATATTAGTAGGCCCGTTTGATGTATGTTTAGCAAAAACGGCGCAAGAAATATATTGCAAAGCTTGTTACGACAAAAAAGCATGACCCAAATTAATTGAGGGGCATGCTTTTTTCATTGGTGTGCTTTTCCCTCAGATACGTTTTGGGTTAGACGATACCAAAGCCAAAGATCGTTAATAATTGAAGCAAGATCGGCAATTTCTGAATTTAGCTTGCAAGAAATTCCAAAGTCTTCTTCGTTATTTAAGTGGTGTTGTTTAGCGTTAATATGGTGCTCAAGTTCCTTTATGCGATCAGGTATTTTTCCGCGAACTTGCTCCCATTTTAATAAAATAGAATGCTGCGCTTGTTCAGAGATGTCTTCCCATTTTTCTTGTATGTTCGGTACTTCAATTCCTAGATGTTCATTGTATATAAAATACTTTTTCATAGACACCCCTCCATTTTCCTTCCTCTATTTTACATAAAAAAAGAAAGAAGTTCGACGGAATTGTTTGAAAAAATTTTATAAATTCCCCTTGATTCATTTTATGAAAGGTGATAAAGTTTGGATTATTATAAGAAAAAATGAATATTTATTCTTTAGGGGGATGCAAAATGGAGAAGAAAAAAGTTGTATTAGCATATTCCGGAGGTCTTGATACTTCCGTTGCAATTAAATGGTTACAAGAGAAGAATTATGATATTATCGCGCTTTGCTTAGATCTAGGAGAAGGTAAAGACTTAGCGTTTGTAAAAGAAAAAGCACTTTCAGTAGGTGCAATTAAATCATATATGATTGATGTTCAAGAAGAATATGCGAATGAATATGCATTGATAGCGATGCAAGCTCACACGTTATACGAAGGGAAATATCCTCTTGTCTCTGCATTATCTCGTCCGCTTATTGCAAAAAAATTAGTAGAAATTGCAGAGCAGGAAGGCGCAAGTGCAGTTGCACATGGATGTACAGGGAAAGGGAATGACCAAGTTCGTTTTGAAGTTTCTATTCAAGCGTTGAATCCATATTTAGAAGTTATTGCGCCTGTACGTGAATGGAAATGGTCACGTGAAGAAGAAATTGCATATGCAAAAGAAAATGATATACCGATTCCAATTAATTTAGATAGCCCGTTTTCAATCGATCAAAACTTATGGGGACGCAGCAACGAATGTGGAATTTTAGAAGATCCATGGGCAGCGCCGCCAGAAGACGCATACGAGATGACGTTGGCATTAGAAGATACACCGAATAAACCAGAGTTTGTAGAAATCGGATTTGAAGCAGGGGTACCGACGACTTTAAACGGCACTGCATATTCACTTTCAGAACTAATTAAAACGTTAAATGCCTTAGCTGGAAAACATGGCGTTGGACGTATCGACCATGTAGAAAATCGCCTTGTCGGTATTAAATCTCGTGAAGTATATGAATGCCCAGCAGCAATGACATTAATAACAGCGCATAAAGAACTTGAAGATTTAACACTTGTGAAAGAGGTCGCTCATTTCAAACCGATGATTGAGCAAAAACTAACAGAATTAATTTATAACGGTTTATGGTTCTCACCTTTAAAACAAGCGCTCAATGCTTTCTTACAAGAAACGCAAAAAAATGTAACAGGTACAGTACGTGTGAAATTATTTAAAGGTCATGCGATTGTAGAAGGGCGTAAATCTGAGTACTCTTTATACGATGAAAAATTAGCAACGTATACTGCCCAGGATGAATTTAATCATGATGCAGCAGTTGGATTCATTTCATTATTCGGTTTACCTACGAAAGTATACAGTCAAGTGAATCAAAAGAAGGTGGAAGCGTGAGCAAACTTTGGGGCGGACGTTTTACAGAAGAAGCGGAAGCGTGGGTTGAAGAGTTTGGAGCATCCATCTCCTTTGATCAACAATTAGTAAATCAAGATATAAAAGGGAGTATCGCACACGTAACGATGTTAGCAAAGCAAGGCATTGTTACGAAAGAAGAAGCAGAGAAAATAAAGATAGGGCTTCAATATTTACTAGAGGAAGCGAAACAAAATAAATTGAATTTCTCAGTCGAGGCTGAGGACATTCATTTAAACATTGAAAAGATGTTAATTGAAAGAATCGGTGAAGTAGGAGGGAAACTTCATACAGGCCGAAGCCGTAACGATCAAGTAGCGACAGATATGCATTTGTATTTAAAAGAAAAAGTAGAAGATATTATAAAAGCTACAAAACAATTGCAAACTGTTCTTGTTCATCAAGCGGAAAATAACATTGAAACAATTATGCCCGGCTATACGCACTTGCAACGTGCACAGCCGATTTCATTTGCGCATCATATTCTTGCTTACTTTTGGATGTTAGAGCGCGATGTGAATCGTTATGAAGATTCGTTAAAGCGTATTAACATTTCACCATTAGGAGCAGGAGCACTAGCTGGTACAACATTCCCGATTGACCGAGAATATAGTGCGGAGCTTCTCGGATTTAATGGAATCTATGAAAATAGTTTAGATGCGGTAAGCGATCGTGATTTCATATTAGAGTTTTTAAGTAACTCATCTATGCTTATGATGCACTTATCACGCTTTTGCGAAGAACTTATTTTATGGAGTAGCCAAGAATTTCAATTTATTGAAATGAGCGATCAATACGCAACAGGAAGCAGTATTATGCCGCAGAAGAAAAATCCGGATATGGCGGAACTTATTCGTGGTAAAACGGGCAGAGTATACGGTAATTTATTCAGTTTACTTACAGTAATGAAAGGATTGCCGCTCGCTTACAATAAAGACTTACAAGAAGATAAAGAAGGAATGTTTGATACAGTGAAAACAGTAGAAGGATGCCTTCATATTATGGCAGGCATGCTTGAAACGATGACTGTAAACAAAGAAAAAATGGGGCAAGCTGTGACGCAAGACTTCTCTAACGCAACAGAAATTGCCGACTATTTAGCAAGCAAGGGACTGCCGTTCCGTCAAGCTCATGAAATTGTCGGGAAACTAGTTCTTCATTGTACGCAAAAAGGAATCTATTTATTAGATGTACCACTTGAAACGTATAAAGAAATGAGTCCGTTATTTGAAGAAGATTTATATGAAGTTCTTTCACCTTATGCAGCTGTAAAGCGCCGTAACAGTGCTGGCGGGACAGGATTTGAGCAGATTGAAAAGGCTTTGGAGAAGGCGAAGGGGTTAACTAAAGAAGTTATTAGGAATTGAGTTGGAAAGTAAGCCAGTCTGTGAAAGTCTGGCGTACTTTCTTTTTTACTAGTGTGTAAGTTATAGTATAGTGAAAAAACACAATTTAGGGGAAATTTATGAAAAAAATAGTATTTATCATTTTACTGTTAATTAGCTTAATTGCAAACGTGAAAGTATTTCTTTTGGACAAATATATGTTTGTTGGTGAACAAGAAAAGCGAGAAGAAGCGATTATCGCAACGATGTGGCACTTGCAAGAGAAAGGATATAAAGAAAGTGATATTTCACACATAAAACCGGCCTTTTATAGTAAAATCGGTTCTTACGGTATGAATGTACAGTTTAAAGATGAACCAAATGAATCGTATACATATAGAGTTTCGAAAGATGCTAAAACAAATAAAATAACTGTACACCAAGATAGCAATGAGCCAGGTGGTATGGGTGGGAAGCATCAAGAGCTTAAATAGATATAGGAGACTGCTGATAAGTAATATGAGCAGTCTTTTATATTTTTAGAAGGGAGTCGAGCATTTTATAGTTGTTCTTCATAATGCTAAAATGATGCTTCTCATGAATCGCTAATAGTTGGATAGATTGAATAAGGTTAGGATAGTGAGCAATTGGATCTAAAAATACGATATGTCCTGCAATATCTTCTTCTATATTTTGAACTAGTTTTTTTATTTCATCTGTTTCACGTGAAAGTAATTCTTCTAATTCGTTTACATTCATAGAGTAATAGACCTTTTTTGAAGGGATTAAAATCCAAGGAGCTTTCATTCCTTTACCGTGTTTTTCTTTATATTCGGCATAAATGTCATGCATGTCAGTTGCAAATGGGGCGTTTTTTCTTAGTTTGGCATAAGGGATAAGAGTGAAAGAGAATTTAATCGCTACTTTTAGCATCCTTGCAATTAAATATAAGTGATAAAAGTGTTCACCAATAGACCATTTTCCGTCCTCTTTTCTATGCCATAGTTGTTCTTGTGAAAGTGAATGAAGCTCAGGAAGGAACTGGTTTCTTTGCACATGTAATGTGTGAAAATGTTTTGAGATATTTTCAGATTTCATATTCTGGTATCCTCTGCGTTTTTTTCCTAATTATAACATTTTTCGTATAGATGTAATTAAGCCTAGAACAATATGTTCTAGGCTTAAAGCTTCATTGATTAATCATACTTGTGGCGATCTTCTGTAATTCGAATGTATTCAATATCCATTAAATCTCTAAGTAATGCACCGTGACTTAGTTCAACACCATGTTTTTCTTTAAAATGCTCGCGAATCATATCTAACATTTCGATTTCTTTCCCATTCACATCTAAAATAATGCGTTCATAATCATCCATGTAGCATCCTCCTTTTCTAAACACATATATTTTGTCCGTCTATTTCTAAAAAATGTATGTTAACCTAATGTTAGGAAATGAGAAAGGAATGGAAGATGAGACGTATTTATCCCGCATTAACGGGCAGTAAGACCCCCACCTCAAAATTCAGCGAAAGCAAAGAAGTTAGGTGGGGGATCAACTGCCCGTAAAAGCCCGATTGGTTCAACTAATAATCAGTGGGGGATGAACAAAACCCCCACTGATTAAAGTTTCACTTTATTTTGTAGGGTTAATTTTGTACACGCTAATTGTATTACACGTTGCATTCCCGATCGTATTTTCATTTGAGAATTTAGAAACAGTACACGTTGCGATATTTATCTTTATTCTATTTGTAGTAGATTGCTGTATTTCTGTATGGCTTTCTAGAAAAAAGAAAGTACAAGAAGTAAAAGATAAAAAAGAAATAGAACGGAAAAAGAGAAAACGTTCATTTTGGATGATGACGTATTGTTTTTCTTTAGTGATTGCTGCTGCATTTTTTAGTGAGCATATTCCACTAGAAAGATTGGATATTGAATTTTGGGCAATTATATTTACATGTTATTTTTTCATGCACTTTCTTCCTTATATGAAAGAAAAGCGAGAGAACAAGAGAGTAAGAGAATAGAAGAAGACATAAAGAAACTTGGAGAACACAAGTGGTATTTAAAATCTAAAATCATATATGTTCTTTGTTTTATTACGCCGCCAATTGGTTATTTGTATGTTTTTTTACTTCGCAAAAAAATGACAGAAGATGCAAAACAAACGTACTTAACGGTTGCGACGTTAATGATGGCGTTATGGTCTTTGAAGTTCCTTCCGCCTTATGTGTTTGCAGTTGTCATTGTTGTTCTAGCTTGTCTCGTATTTGTAGTGAAATATGTGAAATGAAAAACACCAAGCCCATGTGGACTTGGTGTTTTTTTATTATAAATTAAAGATCACCTTGCTCCTCGTCACCACGAACAACAAGGACATCGCATTTCGCATAGCGAATAATATGTTCAGAGACGCTACCAATTAGGAAACGTTCTACAGCATTTAAACCAGTTGCACCACACATAATTAAATCCACTTTATGGTTTGGAGCGATTTCTTTTGAAATTTTAGATTTAGGATTACCAAATTCTAATACAGTTTCCACTTTTTCAAGACCAGCTTCAAGCGCAGTTTTTTTGTAGTCTTCTAATAAGTCTTCTGCAAATAGATTTGCACGTTCAGCAATTGCGCGGCTATAAGCCTCTACTGCTGAGTATGCTTTTACATCAACGATATGAGCAATTGTTAATGTTGCGTTGTTTCGTTTTGCAACTTGAATTGCTTTTTTAAAGGCTTTTTCTGCTTCTTTAGAACCGTCCACCGCAATTAAAATATTTGTATATGTATTATTCATAGTAAATTCCTCCCAATCATTTTTATTACCGTTTACAACTTTATTATAAAACAAATTTTGGTAATGTGCTTGTTGGAAACGTTACAGAATTTTGAAAACTTTGCCTTAATTCATTTTAGTTGTAATTGAAGCGAGAACTTGTTACATATGGAGTATAGCAATTTAAAAGGAGGCATGTTTGTGAGACACGCGCTCATTACAGCCGGTACGAAAGGTTTAGGAAAGCAAGTAACAGAAAAGTTATTGGCTAAAGGATATTCAGTAACAGTAACATATCATAGCGATACAAGTGCTATGGAAACAATGAAAGAAACATATAAAAATATGGAAGAACGTCTACAGTTCGTGCAAGCTGATGTCACGAAAAAGGAAGATTTACATAAAATAGTAGAAGAAGCGATGAGCCGTTTTGGCAAAATTGACTTCTTAATTAATAATGCTGGTCCTTACGTATTTGAAAGGAAAAAATTAGTCGATTACGAAGAAGACGAATGGAATGAAATGATCCAGGGTAATTTAACAGCGGTGTTTCATTTATTAAAACTTGTCGTACCGATTATGAGAAACCAGCAATTTGGCCGTATTATTAACTATGGATTTCAAGGGGCAGATAGCGCGCCTGGATGGATTTATCGTTCAGCCTTTGCAGCTGCGAAAGTCGGACTTGTTTCTTTAACGAAAACAGTCGCATACGAAGAAGCTGAATACGGTATTACTGCGAATATGGTATGTCCTGGTGATATAATTGGTGAAATGAAAGAGGCAACGATTGAAGAAGCACGAAATCTGAAAGGTAGTAACACACCAATTGGTAGATCTGGAACAGGGGAAGATATCGCAAGAACCATTTCGTTTTTATGTGAGGACGATTCTGATATGATTACTGGCACGATTATTGAAGTAACAGGCGCTGTTGATGTTATTCATAGACATCGATAGAATTAAATAAAGTGAAGTTTCGAATAATTGGACAGTTTATCCTTTATACTGAGAGGTACGGATAATACTGTCCTTTCATGTAAGATTAAATCTATCGGAAAACTTGTATTATTTTTTTGTCAAATATTGAGATATTATGTTAGAATATAAGAGTATAGAAAGCGCTTTAAAAAATGATTCAGGGGTCATTTCATAACTCAAGGGGGAACTAATAATGCGTATCGGAATTCCAACAGAAATTAAAAACAATGAAAACCGCGTGGCAATGACGCCAGCGGGAGCTGTACATTTAGTACAAAATGGTCATGAAGTTTTTGTTCAAAAAGGATCAGGTGTAGGATCAGGCTTTACAGATGAAGAATACGTACAAGCTGGTGCGAAACTTGTTGAAACTGCTGAAGAAGCATGGAATCAAGATATGGTTATGAAGGTAAAAGAGCCAGTTGAAAGTGAATACGGTTATTTCCGCGAAGGTTTAATTTTATTCACATACTTACACTTAGCTCCAGAGCCAGAATTAACGAAAGCATTAATTGATAACAAAGTGGTATCAATTGCATACGAAACAGTACAATTAGACAATCGTTCTTTACCATTACTTGCACCTATGAGTGAAGTAGCTGGTCGTATGTCTGCGCAAATCGGTGCACAGTTCCTTGAGAAAAACAAAGGTGGTAAAGGTATTTTACTTGCAGGTGTTCCAGGGGTGAAACGCGGTAAAGTAACAATTATCGGCGGTGGTCAAGCTGGTACAAACGCAGCGAAAATTGCAGTAGGTTTAGGTGCAGATGTAACAATCATCGACTTAAGTGCAGAACGTCTTCGTCAATTAGATGACATTTTCGGAAACCAAGTGAAAACGTTAATGTCTAACCCGTATAACATTGCAGAAGCTGTAAGAGAATCTGACCTTGTAATCGGTGCAGTATTAATCCCAGGTGCAAAAGCGCCAAAACTTGTAACAGAAGAAATGATTCAATCAATGGAACCAGGTTCTGTCGTTGTAGATATCGCGATTGACCAAGGTGGTATTTTCGAAACAACTGACCGTATTACAACTCACGACAACCCAACTTATGAGAAACATGGTGTTGTTCATTATGCAGTTGCAAATATGCCAGGTGCGGTTCCACGTACATCAACTCTTGCATTAACAAACGTAACAGTACCATATGCAGTACAAATTGCTAACAAAGGCTACAAAGAAGCTTGCCTAGGCAACACTGCATTATTAAAAGGTATTAACACATTAGATGGCTACGTAACATTCGAAGCAGTTGCAGAAGCGCACAGCTTACAATATGCAGATGCAAAAGAGCTTCTTGAAAAAGCTCCTGCTTTATCATAATAGAAATAAAATAAAGACCTTTCCTTTGTAGGAAGGGTCTTTTTGTTTAAACTAATTATCTAATTTCTTCACAATTTTCAAGCCGAACATCATTGTGAAGAAAAGAATTCCAAACAAGTAATACAGGGCATACTCTACTCGTATCGTCGAATTTTTGTCAGTAATATATAAAATAAATAGTATCGCAGAGCCGATTAAATGAGAGAGACCGAAAATTTGCGCCATAAGCTTTAAGCCCATTTTTTCAATTCTTTCATCTGTCTTAGGTAATGGGTATTGCTCGGACTCTTTCTTTTTTTTCTTAAAGAATATTCGTTTCACTACTAATAGTACCAAGGCTAAGAGTATGTATACGCTAGCGAATAGAAGGACAGAACGAATCTTTTCTTCATCACTACTATTGAAATAAAGAAAGGCCGATCCTAACACTAAAATAGTAAGATGCGAAGCAAACCCTTGGATAAAATTATTTTTCATTTTTTTCCTCCCCAGTCTTATCTAATTGAAATAAATCCTCCACTTTACAGCCGAAAAACTCACATAATTTCAATGCTAATTCTAAACTCGGGTTGTATTTATTCTTCTCGATAGCGATGAGGGATTGTCTAGTGATTTGAACAGAGGAAGCTAATTGCTCTTGGGTGATGTCTCTAACGACGCGGAATTGTTTTACTTTATTTTTAATCAAATATACAAAGTCTCCTTTTTGTAAATTTGTTACATTTATAATATCCATTTTTAGGTAAAAAAGTAAATAAAACTTTACAAAAAGTAAATAAAACTTTACGAGAAATATTGCTTGTTATGATGTTGTTTTTTGTGATAATTTGGAATTAAATGAAAAATGAAAGTCGATAGAGGAGATTCAATGGGGAGCAAAAAGAGTAAGAAAAAGCAAGCTAAAAGACAAAAGTATATAAAGAAAAAACAGGAACAGAACATACCTCTTTCAAAAAAAGTAGTCATTATGATAGAAAAAACATTTCGGTATATTTGTATGGCTCTGTATGTGATTTTGTGTATGTATTCATTTGGACTGTTTTACAGTTTTGAGATAACTCCTAATATTATTGAGAGTAGTCTAGTTTTTATCCTTGTTGTAATAGAATTGGTTTTATTCGTTATATTCTTTCATAAAGTATGGCCTAGTTATGAAAGTAAGAGAGATAGGAAAAGAAAAAAGAGAAAAAAATCTTCATCCGATTCAAGCTCATCAAGTGGATTCGGTGACTACAGTAGCAACGATTGTAGCAGCTCAAGTGATGGTGGAGGAGATTGCGGAGGTGGTGGAGACTAAGTTAGTTTTTCAGAAGAACGACTAATGAAAGGATGAGACAAAAGGTGGAAACTGCAAATTTATTAGAATTAACAAAGGACATTCAAGAACAACATAAAAACTTCGTCGTTTCAAATGTAAATAATCATTGCTTACGAATCGCCGTATTTACTGGTGAATATGATTGGCACTATCATTCTAATTCGGACGAATTATTCATTGTATTAGAGGGAGAATTACTTATTGATTTTCAAGATGGGGAGACAGCAATTTTAAAACCGAACGATTCCATCTTAATTCCAGCAGGAACAATTCATAGAACGAGAGCATTCAAGAGAACGGTAAATCTTTGTTTTGAAAATATAGAGGCGGATACGATTAAAGTGGAGCAATTATGAAAAAATTATCTGTAGCCCAGTATAGAAAAATCCTTCCGATTTTAGAAGGTCATACAAGGACAACAACCTTTGCTCATGCGGTATGTGATCAAATGATAGATGGTGAAGTTTTTGCAAACGAGAAGTTAACAGCAGGACTAATTCGTACAGCTAATGGTATCTATTATTTATTTGGTGATACGGATGATCAAAATTATAACGAATATTTATTTGCATATTTAAAAATGGCTATTGAAAAAACAGAGAAGAGATTTACATTGTTCACTTCGAGTGACGAGTGGGAAATGATGTTAGAAGAGCGTTTTAGTAATGCATTTCGGAACATCCCACGAATGACATTTCAATTTCAAAGAGAAGTTTTTGAAGATAGAAAAATAGAATTAAATAAAAATACATATGAAATTAAACGTATTGATAAAAGTGATATAGAACGAAGTAATGAATTTACAGAGGATTATTATAAAGAATATTGGGGATCAAAAGAAGTGTTTTTAAATAACGGCTTTGGTTTTTGTATAGAACAAGATGGGATGATTGTAGCCGAATGCGTCTCAATATTTAGAGGGAATGGTTTTGCTGAAATTGATATTGCAACACATGAAGCACATCAAGGGAAAGGGTTAGCTCAAGCTGTCGCAACACGTTTCATTGAACAGTGTATACAAAATCATATTACACCATGCTGGGATTGTAATGTAGATAATATTCCCTCGCAAAAATTAGCTAGTAAATTAAGCTTCCATAATCCAGTAGAATATGTTTTGTTTGTCCGCAAGAAAATGGGGGAATAAAAGATGAACGTAGAATTAACAAGATTCAAAGTCAAGCCAGGTAAAAGTCATCGCGTAGATGAATGGATGCAGCTTCTTAATGATAATATGAAAGAAGTGCTTTTGACATTAAACGACGAAAAGATGTATGTAGAGACAATTTTCCGGGAAATAAGAGATGGAGAAGAGTACTTATATTGGTATTCTGTGCAAGGAGAAGGCGGGGCTCATGTCGAAAATTCTCATCATGCAATTGATAAAAAGCACTTAGCGTTTTGGTATGAATGTATTGATGAAGAAGCACTGGCTGTCGATCTGAAGACGGAAGTCGTTATGATTCAAGATGTTGTGAAAGAAGCGATGAAATAATAGAGTAGTATTTTGTAAAGATAAACCATCCTCTTTTTTTGTGAAATATATATTATTGGGGATGCTGTAAGATGCGAATTAGTCATAAATATATCACTCTCAATGAAATAGAAATAATCAGAGACTCATTAGATAAATTGCATGAATATCATAACAGTAAATCAAAATATTTTTCTGGTGATTATCCAAGAATGACATTTGAGGAACGTATTGAAGATTATAAAAAAAATTCAAAGTACGGAGAATATAGAATTGAACTATTGATTGAGTTAGAAACAGATAATATATTAGGCTTTTGTATAGCGTATAGTAAAAGCGTAAGTGGGAAGATTGAAGTTTTATTTGTTGATGAAAAATATCGAAGAAACGGATTCGGTTTGAAATTAATGAATAGTGCAGTGGAATGGTTTAAAGAAAAGCAAGTAGATGACATTGAATTAATAGTAGTGTACGGAAATGAAGCTGTATCGTTTTATCAAAAGCTGGGATTTTATCCACGTTCAATTATTATGACAACTAAATCATAAAGATATTATGAGAATATATCTTTTAAATGAGTGGAAGTTTTTATTTCGAAAAAATTGATTTGTATGTTAAAAAATTAAAATATATGTGCTTTTTATTATGAAAATTTTTTTGGATTTGAAGGGAGTTATGCAAAAGTAACAGAAGGTGTGAAAAATGATTTAACAATAAACTCAAAAGAGTTTCTGTACCAAATGAAGTCTTTAGCAAAAAATAGTGAAGGTATACCAAGTGATTATTTTGAACAATATTATAAAGAAATAAAAAACATCAAACCAAAAGACCTACCAATATACGGTGTAGTTGTAACAGGGAAAACAGAGGATTTACAAGGTTTACAAGGAGCCCCATATATTAAAGCGGCTGTTAGAGGTGTAACAGTGGAGAAATATTAATTACAGTTAATTAATGTGAATAATCAGAAAATTTATGTTATAATATGGGAAAAGGAGGCTTATATGAGGCAAATACATGGAGCAATTTATATTTACATAACAATGTTTTTCGTAGGAGCATCTTATGGATTAGGGCATGTGTATTCGCATCCTATATTAACTTTTTTAAGCGGAGCATGTATGGTGTTTGCGTTTCTTGTGCACCTTTTCTCAGTATGGATCGTGAAATTTCAAATAAATATTAGTGAGATAGAAGAAGGCACTTTTTAAAGGGCCTTCTTTAATAAAAAGGTAGCGATCACGCTACCTTTTTTCTTATTTCACAAATTGTAATTCTTTCGGGAACTTCGTTAAGATTTCTGATCCGTCTTTTGTGATGTAAATATCATCTTCAATACGAACGCCGCCTACGTTTGGTACGTAAATACCTGGCTCGATTGTGAAGACCATACCTTCTTTTAATAGAGACTCATTGCCTTCTTTTACATCTGGATATTCGTGTACGCTAATTCCAAGTCCGTGACCAAGTCGGTGTGGGAAGAAGTCTCCATAACCTGCATCTGCGATAACAGAGCGAGCGGCGTTGTCAATTGCACCAAATGTAACGCCTGGTTTACATGCTTCAACTGCTTGTAGTTGTCCAGCAAGTACAGTGTTGTAAATGCGAGTTTGTTCTTCAGAAAGTTCACCAAATGCTACTGTACGCGTAATGTCAGAGCAATAACCTTCAATGATTACACCTAAATCAAATAGTACGAAATCACCGCGTTTCATTTTGTTTGCACCTGGAATACCGTGTGGAAGAGCAGAGTTCGCACCTGCTAATACCATCGTGTCAAATGACATTTTATGTATGCCTTTTGTTTTTAATTCGTGTTCAATGATTGCTAATACTTCTAGCTCACTACGATTTTCTTTAATTGCATTTACACCAACTTCAACAGCATAATCTGCCATTTTAGCCGCTTCACGCAAAATAGAAAGTTCTTTTTCGTCTTTAATTAAGCGAAGTTCGCGAACTTTCTCTTCAGCTGATTTGAAAGCTGCATTTGGGAATAACTTTGTTAATTCTTCGTAACGTTCTACGTTTAAATGTTCTTTTTCAATTGCAACTGCATTTGCATCAATACCACGATCTTTAATTGCTTTTGCAATCATATCCCATGGTCTGTCCGTATCAGTAAATCCGATAATCTCATGTGCCCAGCCAGCGTTACGTGCTTGGCCTTCTTCCATTTTAGGACAAATTAAAATAGGCTCTTTTTCTTGGAATACAAACATACCAAGTAGTCTTTCATGTGGTTCACAGTGGAAGTTTGTCATGTAGAAGACGTTCGGTGTAGAAGTTAAGAACGCAGCTTCTACGTTTTTTTCTTTTAGCCATTGCATTAAATTTTCTAATCTAGCATTCATCGATTGGCACCCCCGAGATATTTAATTACAAATATAACTTTACATCGGACGAAAGCGTTATGACAAGTAAATCGATGTTAGAAAAGACAGGGAATTGAGAAATCATGTAGAATAAAAAGTGTGAATGTGAATAGGGGAGGAATGTAATGATGAAAGTATCGTATCACGGGCATTCAGTTGTAAAGATTGAAACGAATGGAAAAGTTATTTTAATTGACCCATTTTTAACGGGAAATCCGAAAACAGATTTAAAGGCTGAAGATGTAAAAGTTGATGCGATTATTTTATCGCACGGACATGGTGATCATGTTGGGGATACAGTAGAGCTTGCGAAGAAAAATAATGCAGTTGTAGTAGCACCGTTTGAACTAGCAACATTTTTAGGATGGCAAGGTGTAAATACACATCCAATGCATATTGGAGGTTCACATGAATTTGACTTTGGAAAAGTGAAATTTACTCAAGCATTCCACGGCTCTAGTTATATTGATGAAGAAAATAAGACGATTACATATACAGGTATGCCAGCTGGTATTTTGTTTACAGCAGAGGAGAAAACGGTATATCATGCAGGAGATACTGCTTTATTCTCTGATATGAAGTTAATTGGAGAACTGAATAATATTGATTTAGCATTTTTACCAATTGGCGATAATTTCACAATGGGGCCAGAAGATGCTGTGTTAGCAGCAAAATGGATAGAGGCGAAAACAGTTGTACCGATGCATTACAATACGTTCCCAGTTATTGAACAAGATCCATATCAATTTGTAGGAAAGCTACAAAATTGTACAGGGAAAGTATTAGAAGCTGGAGAAAGTATTACACTATAAAAAAGAAACCCTTCATTTGAAATGACAAGTGAAGGGTTTTTTATGTGTGTAGTACAGTTTTTAAAGCCTGTATTTGTTTAGCTGATTCTTCTCGTTTTGTACGTGGCTGTTCAGGTGTTTCATTCAATTCCATCGCAACTTTTTTCCCATCTACGAAAGCTAAAAACACAGCACCTATAACCTCTAAAAACTTTTTCATAATGTATTCGCTCCTTTGTTTCATTTCTTGTCTTAATTGTATATTGAAGCGTGTGGACAAAACATCGAACGAGATGACAATACCATTACATTGTTGTAATAGAATGACTGGTGTAATGTAAGGAGCATTTTGTTATAAAAAAAATAGTACAGACATACAAAGAGAGAGTGTAACAGTTTTGGAAATATAGTATACTGAAAATACAACACATGAAGAATTTAGGGAAAAGAAAGTATGGTGAAACCATTTGGCTACCAAACATAATCAAATTTTAGAACATATTAATAGCCTGCCAGTAGGGCATAAAATTTCTGTGCGGCAAATTGCGAAAGATTTAAGTGTAAGTGAAGGGACCGCTTACCGTGCAATTAAAGACGCAGAAAATAAAGGATATGTTAGTACAATTGAACGTGTCGGAACAATTCGAATTGAACAAAAGAAGAAAGAGAATATCGAAAAACTGACATATGCAGAAGTCGTTAACATTGTCGATGGTCAAGTACTTGGAGGCAGAGAAGGACTACATAAAACATTAAATAAATTCGTAATTGGGGCTATGAAATTAGAAGCGATGATGCGCTATACAGAAGCAGGGAATTTACTTATCATCGGTAACCGTACGAACGCACATCAATTAGCATTAGAAACAGGGGCTGCTGTATTAATTACAGGTGGATTTGATACAGAAGAGCATGTGAAAAAGTTAGCAGATGAATTGAAATTGCCAATTATTTCGAGTAGTTATGATACATTTACGGTCGCAACGTTAATTAACCGTGCAATTTATGATCAACTTATTAAGAAAGAAATTGTACTAGTTGAAGATATTTTAACACCAATTGAAGAAACACTATATTTAAAGCCTAGTGACATAGTGCAGAAATGGCATGAGTACAATGAAGAGACGATGCATGGACGTTATCCAATTGTGGATGAAAATAAAAAGGTGTTAGGTATCGTAACTTCGAAAGATATGATTGGTGTTGCGAAAGAAACACCGATTGATAAAGTTATGACGAAACACCCTATTACGGTAAACGGAAAAATGTCTGTCGCAGCTGCAGCACGTATGATGGTGTGGGAAGGTATTGAATTACTTCCTGTTGTGGAGGATGGAAATAAATTGCAAGGTATCATTAGTCGTCAAGATGTACTTCAGGCCTTGCAGATGATTCAGCGTCAACCACAAGTTGGTGAAACGATTGATGACATTGTAACGAATCAATTTATGACGCCGAAAGAAGCAAAAAATGAGCATTTATATCAATTTTCAGTGACACCACAAATGACGAATTCAATCGGGACGTTATCTTACGGTGTATTCACAACAATTGTGACAGAAGCAACAAACCGCGTCATTCGTGCGCAGAAGAAGAGCGATTCAATTGTTGAGAACTTAACAATTTATTTCGTAAAACCGGTTCAAATTGATAATGTTGTATCGGTTCATCCGAAAGTATTAGAAATTGGCCGTAAATTTGGTAAGGTTGATGTAGAAGTACATCATGAAGGTAATGTTGTCGGGAAAGCATTACTTATGGTGCAGTTAATCGATAAATAAAAAGGTGGAACAAATCGCTTTGGTTTGTTCCATCTTTTTTGTTTTATTGGGTTTTGAAGCTGTTGCTAAAGATGTGGAGGAGTTTTAGCTGGAAATATATATATAAGGAGAGATGATTGTATAATTAGAAAAAACAGAATATTAATCCGTTTAGAGTGTATACTATGATATAATTAGATTGTAAGATAATGGATGTCGGAAGGGGGATGCAATATGTCATCAGAATTACTCTTTTTTGGTGGTATCGCACTCTTTTATTTCCTTGTGATGATACCAATTCAATACTTATACTTACAAGGATTAAATGAAAAAAAGAAACGAACAGGATTATCTCAGCAAGAACTATACAAACAGATGTCTTTTGGAGAAGAACAATTACATTTTCACGTGCAAGGTAATCCCTTTAATATACCATCTGCGTTTGTTGCATATATGATTTTGAAAGTGAAGGGACGTAAAAAAGCATCACAATGTTGATGCTTTTTTTACGTTGTTTTATAAGATTCGGCTTCTTTGACTGCTAATGGTAGAAAATGTTTATATTGGCGGAATCCATTAAATGTACTCGCGCTGCCAAGTAACATAAACAAAACACCAACGATAATGCGTGCAGTTGAAAGTTCTAAAAAGAATTGGTTTATCCCAAAGAATAGGACGAATAAGCCGAGTGCCATTGCGGATTTTCCAGAGAGCCAACCTTTCTCCATTGGACGGTCTGTACGAAAGAATTTTGTTTTATAGAAGAGGTACAACACAAATGAGATGATAATACAAAAGACGAATACTGGCATAATACACGCTCCCATCGATTGGTATAAAAATAACAATTTAGAAAAAAGAAAAATCTAAACTTTCTAACTTTTATTATAAAGCAATTGTTCGCATGTATGAAATGTTTTCCGTTATAATGGGGGATAAAGTGAAACTTTAATTAGTGTGGGGAGATCCCACGTGCTAATTATTAGCCCTCACCAATCGGGCTTTTACGTGCATCCAGGCTCCAAATTAATTTTGCCCCATTGTTTTTAATACTTTTGAGGTGGGAGTCTTACTACACGTTAATGCGGGATAAAATGAAGAAGTTGAATAAAAAGGAGATTATACATATGCATGAGCAAATTTTAGGAGCAATTAAAGAGTTTGATACAATTATTATTCATCGTCATGTACGTCCGGATCCGGATGCGTTAGGTTCTCAGTGCGGACTTGGTACAATTCTGCAAGAATCGTTTCCAGAGAAAAATATTTATATGGTTGGGTACAACGAGCCTTCTTTATCGTTTTTACGAGTAATGGATGATATTGAAGATAGTGTATATGAAGATGCACTTGTTATCGTTTGTGATACAGCGAACCAAGAGCGTGTTTGTGATCAGCGTTATGCAAAAGGAAAGATGTTAATTAAAATTGATCATCATCCAAATGAAGACCCGTACGGAGATATTACATGGGTGGATACGACAGCAAGTTCTACAAGTGAAATGATTTATGAATTTTACAGTTATGGAAAAGATAAAGGATTAACGATTTCAAAGGAAGCAGCTCGCCTTATTTTAGCGGGTATTGTTGGAGATACAGGTCGTTTCTTATTCCCAAATACAACAGCGAAAACACTTCGTTACGTAAGTGAGCTCGTTGACATGGATGTGAAATTCACAGATTTATACAATGAAATGTATAAGACGAAAGAAAAAATTGCTCGTTTAAACGGTTATATTTTACAAAACTTTACGATGGTAGAAGAAGGTGCAGCGTACATTAAATTAACGAAAGAGGTATTAGAAGAGTTTGATGTACTTTCTACTGAAGCATCTGGTGTTGTCGGAGCACTTGGTAATATTGATGGATTAAAGGCATGGGTTCTATTTTTAGAGGAAGATGATGTTATTCGTGTTCGTCTTCGTTCAAAAGGACCAGTTATTAATAAGTTAGCAATGCAATATAATGGCGGAGGACATCCGATGGCTTCTGGTGCAAAAGCATCTTCTTGGGAAGAAGCAGATCGCCTGTTTGCTGATTTACGTGAGCTGTGTAGATAAAAATTGTATGTTGAACGAAAGAGAAGGAGAGGCACAGAAGCCCTCCTTTTTTTATTTTTCTTTCTCTATATCAATACTAATTTCAAGTACGGTATCAAAAGAGACTGTGTCTACTTTAAAGCGGTATATACGATCGTAATGTTTGTACGTTTTATTTTCGATGACTTTTTTGAGCAGGTCTTTATTTTTTGCGATGCTTTGAATGTTTTTCGTTAAAAGATGCTGGAGATCATTATGGATAGAAGTGGTCATGTTTTCAAGTGTAAGATTGTCTAAATCATATTTTTTTCGATTTATAATTTTTATTTTGATTTCTTGAATTGTTAAGAGCCGTTTATTTTCTGTGTTCAATTTCTCTTGGTCTTCGAGAAGGACGTGGAGTTTTGCTTCTTGTTTTTCGATAATTTCTTTTTGTTCTGCTATTTTACTAGTTTGTTCTTCTTGAAATACACCGTATATGTACAAAAAAACAAACCAGCTCAATACTCCTCCAACAGCAGCGCCAGCTAAAACTAAATACCACCTTTTGGCTGTATTGGCACTGGGTACTCTCATACATGTTCCTGTGTAAGCCATTTAATAATAATAAGACCAGTTTGCATACCGCCAGTTGCAAAAAAAATAAGGAGAATTTGTTTTACGATATCTTTCATATCTCCGCCAAAGAAGCTTCTTTCAAAGCTATAAAAGGTATCGAACGTTCCGCCAATTGCTGCAACGAGTGCCCAAATTCTTAAATTTTGGGCGAATTGATTAATATAAGTTAGAGTTGGTTTTCCGATGAGAAATGCACCAAATCCGCCTATTAATGAACCACCAAGTATAACTCCAAAGGCAATAAAATAACTAATAATAAGCAGAGAGAAAAAAGTATGTTCTCTTACATCCATCGTCATTCCCCTTTCTTCTTCATATATATGGACAAAGTATGAGAAGTATGTTTTGATTTCCGCTTTCCTCATCACCTATAATAAAAGTAGTCACATAGGTAAAGAGAGGGTACAACAGTGAAGTTTGTGCATTTACAATGTCAAACCGTTTTTAGTTTATTAAAAAGTGCTTGTAAAATTGATGAGCTTGTCATTCGGGCGAAAGAGCTTGGATTTTCATCGCTGGCCATTACAGATGAAAATGTTATGTATGGAGTTATTCCGTTTTATAAAGCATGCAAGAAAAATGGTATACAGCCTATTATCGGCTTAACAGCTTCTATTTTTAGTGAAGAAGAAGAAAGGTCTTATCCACTTGTCTTACTTGCTGAGAATGAAATAGGCTATCAAAATTTATTAAAGATCTCTAGCAGCATTATGACGAAGTCAAAAGAAGGTATCCCGAAGAAGTGGCTTGCTCATTATGCGAAAGGGTTAATTGCAATTTCACCAGGGAAAGACGGAGAGATTGAACAGCTATTATTAGAAGACAAAGAGAGTCAGGCTGAAGAAGTAGCTCATACGTATCAAAATATGTTCAGCAATTTTTATATAAGTTTGCAGCATCATGCAATTCAAGATGAACTGCTTTTACAAGAAAAACTGCCTGAATTTATTAATAAGGTAAACGTTCCAGTCGTTGCAACAAATGATGTTCGCTATATTAATCAAAGTGACGCACTTGTTCATGAATGTTTATTATCTGTTGAAGGCGGAACGAAAATGACTGATCCAGATAGACCGAGAATGAAAACGGATCAGTATTATTTAAAGTCATCGGATGAAATGGGAGCACTATTTTCTCATGCTGAGGAAGCGGTTCAAAATACAATAACAATCGCGGAACGTTGCCAAGTAGAAATTCCTTTCCATGTAAATCAATTACCGAAATTTCCTGTTCCATCTAACGAGACGAATGATACGTATTTGCGCCGTGTTTGTGAAGAAGGCTTGCAGAAACGCTATGGTACGCCGAAAGAAGCGCATATAGGACGTTTGGATCATGAATTAAATGTTATTTCTCGTATGGGATTTAGCGATTATTTCCTCATCGTATGGGACTTTATGAAATATGCACATGAAAATCATATTTTAACTGGGCCAGGCCGTGGATCGGCAGCTGGTTCACTCGTTTCTTACGTATTGGAAATTACAGATATTGATCCGATTGAATATGAATTATTATTTGAAAGGTTTTTAAACCCTGAACGTGTGACACTTCCAGATATTGATATTGATTTTCCAGATATAAGACGTGATGAGATGATTCGATATGTGAAAGATAAATATGGTCAGCTTCGTGTTGCTCAAATTGTAACGTTCGGAACTCTTGCAGCGAAAGCCGCAATTAGAGACATTGCTCGTGTAATGGGGCTCCTGCCAAGAGATATTGACATATTTTCAAAACTTATCCCATCAAAGCTTGGTATAACGTTAAGAGATGCATATGAGGAATCGCAATCGCTCCGTGAGTTTATACAAGGGAATCTGTTACATGAGCGTGTGTTTGAAATTGCAAAACGTGTAGAGGGATTACCGCGTCATACGTCTATTCATGCAGCTGGCGTTATTATGAGCCAAGAACCGTTAACGGGAAGTGTAGCGATTCAAGAAGGGCATAACGATGTTTATGTTACGCAATATCCAGCTGATGCATTAGAAGAACTTGGATTGCTCAAGATGGACTTTTTAGGCTTACGTAATTTAACGTTACTTGAAAATATTATAAAATTTATTGTTGAAAAAACTGGGAAACAAATTGATATAAGAAATTTACCTCTGCAAGATGAAAAGACGTTTCAATTGTTAGGAAGAGGGGATACAACAGGTGTATTCCAGCTTGAATCAGGTGGTATGCGAAATGTACTTCGTGGGTTAAAACCGAATGAATTTGAAGACATAGTCGCTGTTAACTCGTTATACAGACCAGGACCGATGGAACAAATTCCAACCTTTATTGAATCGAAGCATGGGAAAAGACGAATTGAATATTTACATCCGGATTTAAAGCCGATTTTAGAAAGAACATACGGCGTAATTGTATACCAAGAACAAATTATGCAAATCGCATCGAAGTTAGCTGGATTTTCGCTTGGAGAAGCGGATTTGCTGCGCCGTGCAGTGAGTAAAAAGAATCGTGATATTTTAGATCAAGAACGTAAGCATTTTGTTCAAGGTTGTTTGGAAAACGGATACGATGAGACATCTTCAGAACAAATTTATGATTTAATTGTAAGATTTGCGAATTACGGTTTTAACCGAAGTCACGCTGTAGCTTACAGTATGATCGGATATCAGCTTGCATATTTAAAAGCAAATTATACGCTGGAATTTATGACTGCGTTATTATCAAGTGCAATTGGAAATGAAGATAAGATTGTGCAGTATGTACGAGAAACGAAGCGGAAAGGTTTTCACGTTTTACCGCCGTCTCTTCAGAGAAGTGGTTACAACTTCCAAATAGAAGGGAATGCGATTCGATATAGTTTACTTTCGATTCGGAATATCGGAATGGCTACCGTGACGGCATTACTCGAAGAACGAGAGGAAAAAATGTTCGAAGATTTATTTGAGTTTTGTCTTCGTATGCCATCAAAATTTGTAACAGAGCGAAATTTAGAAGCGTTTGTCTGGTCTGGTTGTTTTGACGGTTTTGGTGTTTCGAGGACGACGTTATGGAGAAGTCTTAAAGGAGCGTTGGAGTATGCAAATCTTGCACGTGATTTTGATTTAGGGGATGCTGTTCCGAAATCAAAATACGTACAAGGAGAAGAGCTATCCTTTATTGAACAGTTAAATAAAGAGAAGGAAGCACTCGGTTTTTATTTATCTAGCTATCCGACAGCGCAGTATGCGGAACTAGGAAAAGAATTAGAAATTCCATCTCTTGCTCAGGCGATGCGACATAAGAAAAAAGTACAAAGAGCGATCGTATATATAACAAGTGTGAAAGTTATTCGTACGAAAAAGTTGCAAAAGATGGCGTTTATTACATTCTGTGATCAAAATGATGAAATGGAAGCCGTTATTTTTCCAGAAACGTATATACATTTTTCAGACAGGTTACAAGAAGGTGCAATCGTTTTAGTTGATGGTACGATCGAGCAAAGAAATCATAAGTTGCAATGGATCGTGAATGGACTATATCCGCTAGAAGAAATGGATGTTTATGAAGGAATGAAAGAAGCGTCTGTTTACGTGAAATTGCCGTCTCAATATGAAAAAAAGCTTGTAAATCAAGTTACCAAAATATTGTTTGATTATTCAGGTTTTACGAAAGTACTAATTTATTATGAAAAGGAACATAAAATGGTACAATTATCTCGAAGTTTATCGATTCATCCAAGTGAAGAATGTCTAGGAGCACTTCGTGAAATTGTCGGTGACGAAAATGTCGTTGTGAAAATATAATGGACAATTTCCCTACACTTCGATTATTATAGTAGTAGTGTTCGTGGTCAGACCACTTGGAGAAATTGATATCAGCAAGCATAATTTGAGGAGAGTGGATAGTTTGTCAACACTTCGTGAAGAAGCACTTCACATGCATAAAGTGCATCAAGGAAAATTAGAAACTGTATCAAAAGTAAAAGTAGAAAATGCAAAAGATTTAAGTCTTGCATATTCTCCAGGGGTTGCAGAGCCTTGTAAAGAAATTTATGACGATAAAAGTAAGGTATATGAATATACAATGAAGGGAAATATGGTAGCAGTTGTGACAGATGGAACGGCTGTACTTGGTCTTGGTAACATTGGACCTGAAGCATCTCTTCCAGTAATGGAAGGTAAAGCTGTATTATTCAAGAGCTTTGCTGGTGTAGATGCATTCCCGATTGCCTTAAATACAAACGATGTAGATAAAATTGTTGAAACTGTAAAATTAATGGAGCCAACTTTTGGCGGTGTAAACTTAGAAGATATCGCAGCGCCAAACTGCTTCGTTATTGAAGAACGTTTGAAAAAAGAGACAAACATTCCAATATTCCATGATGATCAACACGGAACAGCTATCGTAACAGTAGCAGGCCTTGTGAACGCGCTGAAGTTAGTTGGAAAGAAAATGTCTGACATTAAAGTTGTCGCAAATGGTGCAGGTGCAGCAGGTATTGCAATCATTAAACTTTTATATCGCTATGGTGTACGTGACGTTATTATGTGTGACCGTAAAGGTGCAATCTATGAAGGTCGTCCTGTCGGTATGAATCCGGTGAAAGATGAAGTTGCAAAATATACAAATAAGAGTCGTATAGAAGGTTCTTTAGCTGATGTTTTACAAGGTGCGGACGTATTCATTGGTGTATCTGCAGCAGGTGCATTAACTGAAGAGATGGTTCGTACAATGAATGACGATGCAATTATTTTTGCAATGGCGAATCCGGTTCCAGAAATTATGCCAGAATTGGCAAAAGCAGCGGGCGCAGCTGTTGTTGGAACAGGTCGTTCTGACTTCCCGAACCAAGTAAATAATGTACTAGCGTTCCCAGGTATTTTCCGCGGTGCACTTGATGTACATGCGACACAAATTAATGAAGAAATGAAGATGGCAGCTGTACAGGCCATTGCAGAGCTTGTATCAGAGGATGAGTTGAATGCAGATCATATCATTCCAGCACCATTTGACGCGCGTGTAGCGCCTCAAGTAGCGGCTTACGTTGCGAAAGCAGCAATGGAGACAGGAGTAGCTCGCCGTCAAGTAGATCCAAATGAAGTCGCTGAGAAAACAAAACAATTAGCGCTGATTGGTAAAGAATAAGCGAGGAATTTCCATTGACATCATCAAATACAAAAGTATATCTCGAAATTGTAAAAAAAATCCGTTCCATTATGGAAGAGGATTGTTTAGTAGCAGGGGATCGGTTGCCATCTGAGCGTGAGTTAAGTTCACGCTTAAATGTTGGACGTTCCTCTGTAAGAGAAGCATTACGTGCGTTAGAACTGGTAGGATTAATTGAAACGAGACGTGGTGAGGGAACGTTTATTCGAAACTTTTACGATAACGGTCTTGTACAATTAATTGCTCCGTTCTTGCTGCAAGATGAGAAAACAATTCGTGATTTATTACAAACAAAACGATTGCTTGAGAAAGATATGATTCGACTTGTATGTAATTTACCGAAAGAAACGTTTTCTGAAGTACTAAGTAAATTACACCAAGTGCTTGAAGAAAATGAAAGCTCAATTCCGGTGCTTCATCAAACGTTCTTTAAAACACTTATTGAACAATTCAATAATTATTTACTCTATCGCATTTGGATGATCGTAAATGATTACGTTGCAACTCTTTCTTGTGAAGTTTCAGGAGATTCTATCGAAATGTATAGAAAGCTTTATGCTACTTTGGAAGTGAAACAAGAAAATGATGCGTTAAAAATTTACGATGAATTAGTAGAGAATATACAGTTTCACTCGTAATGTATAAAATTTGTCGAAATGACCATGACACGTTATGACAAACATTCTACCGCATAGCGGTTAAAGTTAAACGTAAAGAGAGAGGTTATTAGACAGATTGAGAAGATAAGGCTAACATCAAACATTGGTGTTAGCCCCATTTTCTTCTTACGCTAACCTTAGCTCTCAATGAAGGGGGTCAAATTGTGCTAAGAGATTTATTCGTGAAAAAGAAAAAGTACGCTGCAATACCTTCAGAACAAGTACGAAAAGATGTACCAGATGGCGTTATGACAAAATGTCCGAAATGTAAAAAAATCATGTATACGAAAGAGCTTCTTAAAAATTTAAAAGTATGCGTGAATTGTGGATATCATCATCCGATGAATGCATGGGAACGCCTTGATAGTATATTGGACGAAGGTTCATTTCGTGAGTATGACAAAGAGATGGTTTCACTAAATCCACTTGAGTTTCCGGGATATGAAGAGAAACTAGAAAACGATCGTAAGAAGACTAAATTGAATGAAGCGGTTGTAACTGGTGAAGGAACAATTGATGACATGCTTGTTGTTGTTGCAGTAATGGATTCTCGTTTTCGAATGGGCAGCATGGGCTCTGTTGTAGGAGAGAAAATTGCCCGTGCGGTTGAAAAGGCATACGACTTACAAGTTCCATTTATTATCTTTACTGCGTCGGGTGGTGCTCGTATGCAAGAAGGGATATTAAGTTTAATGCAAATGGCAAAAACAAGCGTAGCTTTGAAAAAGCATAGTAATGCAGGAGGGTTATTTATTTCTGTTATGACTCACCCAACGACGGGCGGGGTTTCAGCGAGTTTCGCTTCACTTGGTGATTACAATCTTGCAGAGCCAGGTGCACTTATCGGATTTGCTGGTAGACGCGTAATTGAACAAACAGTGCGTGAGAAACTGCCGGAAGATTTCCAAACGGCAGAATTTTTACTAGAGCACGGTCAATTAGATGCGGTGGTGCATCGTGATGATATGAGAGAATCACTCCGTAAGATTTTAGAAGTTCATCAAGGAGGGGAAATGGCTGTATGGCAGAGCTAGAATTTGAGAAACCAGTTGTTGAGCTAAGAAATAAGATTCGTGAACTGAAAGACTATACGAAAAACAGCCAGATGGACTTCAGTGAGGAGATTCGTATTTTGGAAGACAAGCTAGAAAAACTAGAGGAAGATATATACGGCAATATGAAAGTATGGGACCGTGTTCAAATTGCTCGTCATGCAGAACGACCGACAACGCTCGATTATATTGAGCACTTATTTACTAATTTTTTTGAATGTCATGGAGATCGCCTATTTGGCGACGATGCAGCGATTGTCGGCGGCATTGCGAAATATAAGGGGATGCCCGTAACTGTAATTGGGCACCAACGCGGAAAAGATACGAAAGAAAATATTCGTCGTAATTTTGGGATGCCTCATCCAGAAGGATATCGAAAAGCACTGCGTCTAATGAAACAAGCGGAAAAGTTTAATCGTCCCATTATTTGTTTCATCGATACGAAGGGAGCTTATCCTGGTAAAGCAGCTGAAGAACGTGGACAAAGTGAGGCAATTGCCCGTAATTTATTTGAAATGGCGGGTTTAACTGTACCTGTTATTTGTATCGTTATCGGTGAAGGTGGTAGCGGTGGTGCGTTAGGTCTTGGAGTAGGAGATTACATTCATATGCTGGAAAATTCCACTTATTCTGTTATTACACCAGAGGGTGCGGCGGCGATTCTTTGGAAAGATGCTGGTAAAGCAAAAGAAGCTGCAGAAGCGATGAAAATTACAGCATTAGATTTGAAAGAATTAGGTGTAATTGACGAAATTATTCCAGAGGCAAAAGGCGGAGCACATCGTAATGTTTTGAAACAATCAGAAAATATAGATTTAATGCTTAAGAAAACTTTTGAACAATTAAGCGGAATTTCGAAAGATGAATTAATCGAAAAACGTTATGAAAAATATATGAAAATTGGGCAAGTTTCGTTTTCAAACGCTTCCATTGGGATAAAATAAGAAAAGCGTGCGTTCCTCTTCGCGAATGCACGTTTTTATTATGAAAAGACACATCTTCTCCATTGTGTTTTTGTATTTTTTCGTGTTATTTTATTATAAGGCAAATAATCTTTATGAGGTGAGTACAAATGAAACGTATTGGTGTATTAACAAGTGGTGGAGATTCACCTGGTATGAATGCTGCCATTCGTGCAGTTGTTCGTAAAGCGATTTTCCATGATATTGAAGTATATGGTATTTACCATGGATACGCTGGTTTAATTTCTGGTCATATTGAAAAATTAGAACTTGGTTCTGTTGGCGATATTATCCACCGTGGTGGTACAAAATTATATACAGCAAGATGTCCTGAGTTTAAAGACCCAGAAGTACGACTAAAAGGAATCGAGCAATTAAAGAAACATGGTATTGAAGGACTTGTCGTTATTGGTGGAGATGGTTCGTACCAAGGCGCAAAAAAATTAACTGAGCAAGGATTCCCATGTGTAGGTGTACCAGGTACAATCGACAATGATATCCCTGGAACAGACTTCACAATTGGTTTTGATACAGCTTTAAATACTGTTATTGATGCAATTGATAAAATCCGTGATACAGCTACATCTCATGAACGTACATATGTTATCGAAGTAATGGGACGTCACGCTGGAGATATCGCATTATGGGCTGGTTTAGCTGATGGTGCAGAAACTATCTTAATTCCAGAAGAAAAGTATGACATGGAAGATGTTATCTCTCGTCTGAAACGCGGTAGTGAACGTGGTAAAAAGCACAGTATTATCGTTGTAGCTGAAGGTGTTGGAAGTGCAATTGACATCGGTAAGCACATTGAAGAAGCAACAAGCTTTGATACTCGTGTAACTGTATTAGGTCACGTACAACGTGGTGGATCACCAAGTGCACAAGACCGTGTATTAGCTAGTCGTCTTGGCGCAAGAGCAGTTGAATTATTAATTGCTGGTAATGGCGGACGTTGTGTTGGTATTCAAAATAATAAACTTGTTGATCATGACATTATCGAAGCGTTAGCTCAAAAGCATACAATCGATAAAGATATGTATCAATTATCTAAAGAATTATCTATCTAATCGGCTTAATGCCTTGTATTTGGGAACGGTTTCATAATTTTCGGAGGTGCAATATGCGTAAAACTAAAATTGTATGTACTATAGGTCCTGCTAGTGAAAGTATTGAGAAATTAGAGCAATTAATGGAAGCGGGTATGAACGTTGCTCGTTTAAACTTCTCTCATGGTAGCCATGAAGAGCATGGAGCTCGTATTAAAAATATTCGTGAAGCTTCAAAGAAAACTGGTAAAACAGTTGGTATCTTACTTGATACAAAAGGTCCAGAAATCCGTACACATGACTTCGTAGACGGACAAGCTGAGCTTGTAACAGGTGCAGAAGTAATTCTTTCTACTGAACAAGTATTAGGAACTGCAGAGAAGTTCTCTGTATCTTATGCTGGTCTTTATGATGATGTTGATCCAGGTTCTCGTATTCTAATCGATGACGGTCTTATCGAACTAGAAGTAATCGAAAAAGCTGACGGAAACATCCGTACAAAAGTATTAAACAGCGGAACTGTAAAAAATAAAAAAGGTGTTAACGTACCAAACGTAAGCATTAAGCTTCCTGGTATCACTGAAAAAGACGTGCAAGATATCGTTTTCGGTATCGAGCAAAAAGTTGATTTCATCGCAGCATCTTTCGTACGTAAAGCATCTGATGTATTAGAAATTCGTGAATTATTAGAAGGGCATAACGCTCAATACATCCAAATCGTACCAAAAATCGAAAATCAAGAAGGTATCGACAACATCGATTCAATCTTAGAAGTTTCTGACGGTTTAATGGTTGCTCGTGGTGATATGGGTGTAGAAATTCCACCAGAAGAAGTACCATTAGTACAAAAACGTCTAATCAAAAAATGTAACGTATTAGGCAAACCAGTTATTACTGCAACACAAATGTTAGATTCTATGCAACGTAACCCACGTCCAACTCGTGCGGAAGCAAGTGACGTAGCAAACGCAATCTTCGATGGAACAGATGCAATCATGCTTTCAGGTGAAACTGCTGCGGGTCAATACCCTGTAGAAGCTGTAACAATGATGGCTAACATTGCGGTACGTGTTGAAAAATCATTACAATATGAAGATATGTTCAAAAAACGTATTAAAGAGTTCACACCAACAATTACAGATGCAATTAGCCAATCTGTTGCGCACACAGCACTTGCTCTTGATGTAGCTGCAATCGTAGCTCCAACAGAAAGTGGACATACTGCGAAAATGATCTCTAAATACCGTCCGAAATCTCCAATCGTAGCTGTAACATCTGACGAGCAAGTAGGACGTCGTCTTGCACTTGTTTGGGGTGTTCAAGCATTTATGTCTGAGAAACGTGCAGCTTCTACTGACGAAATGTTAGATACAGCAATTCAAACAGGTATGGATGCGGGTCTAATCGGACTTGGAGATACTGTAGTAATCACTGCTGGTGTTCCGGTTGCTGAAACTGGTACAACAAACTTAATGAAAATCCACGTTGTTGGTGAAAAAGTTGCTAAAGGGCAAGGAATCGGTCGTAAATCTGCAAAAGGTAAAGTAGTTGTAGCGAAAACAGCTGCTGAAGCTGTAGCGAACGTAAACAAAGGTGATATCCTTGTTACAACAAGCACAGATAAAGATATGATTCCTGCAATTGAAAAAGCTGCTGCTCTAGTTGTAGAAGAAGGCGGTCTAACAAGCCATGCAGCTGTTGTAGGTGTATCAATCGGTATTCCTGTTATCGTTGGTGTAAACGGCGTAACAACAACTTTAAAAAATGGCCAAGAAGTAACAGTTGATGCAGCACGCGGAATTGTTTATAATGGACATGCGGAAGTGCTATAAGAAGTAATACGGAGAGAAGGATCGGAGTCCTTCTCTTTTTTTTACACAAAAATGGATAGAGATAGCTTTAAATACCTGAAATCGCTTTGAAAAACGTTTATTATAATGTTTAGTGGAAGAGGGTTATTTGTCCTTTATGAAGCTTGTATGAGCGTTTTAAGGGGCTTATAAGGGGTTTTGCAAGGGTGATACTTTCAAACCTTTTAAATGAAATATGAAGGAGTGCGAGCTATGAAGTGGTTACTGTTCTTACTTATTTTAGTGCCGGCGATTGAGATTACGGTGTTAATAGGATCGAGTCATGTAATAGGTTTATGGTCTACGTTCGCTATGATTGTATTTACGGGTATTGTGGGTGTATATTTGGCGAAACGACAAGGGTTTAAAGTACTTAGAGAGATTCAATTTAGGCTAAATAGAGGAGAAATGCCGGGTGATGCGGTTCTAAATGGTATTTTTATATTCGTAGGAGGTATTCTTTTAGTACTGCCTGGATATGTGACGGATATAATAGGTTTTATCTTTGTTGTTCCTATAACGAGGGCTTTATTGAAGCCGGCTGTTATGAAGTGGATTGATTGGAAATTTAGAAAGAGAACTACTATTATTGTTCAGAAATAACGCGTAGATTATAGCGATCTACGCGTTATTTTTTTATTTGCTATTTATAGTCAATCGTTAGCTTCCTGCTCGGGTTGGATTTTTGTTAGTTATTAAACGATAGGATGCAGAGGGTTCTTGTGAATGAAAAGTGTTACATTAGGATGCTGTTTTTTGCTTGTAGTAAGATTCGACTAGTGAGCAGAAGTTAGACAGGAGAAGAAAAATTACTGATTAAAGGGTTCATCTGCCTCGTTTTGTATATTTATTCGTTTACATAAAAAGTAATAAATGTAAGTAATAATTATAAAATATATAGAATAAAAATGTATTTTCGTCCTAAAATATGCGTTTTTATGCAAAAAAATAAGAGGATTATCCTTTTTTGGGAAATTCTCTTATAGATGTAGGTAGTACAAAAAAGTACAGTGAGTAATCAGTGGGAATTTCCCACTGATTACAGTTGATTTTTTATTGTGTATGAATTAGGAAATATTATTTTGATGGTGAACCCTTAATGAATTTCCATAAGTCGTGGAATACATGAGCTTTGTGTAATGTATTAAGTAGTACTAATATGACTGGACCGATGATTAATCCTAAAAAACCAAAGAGCTTAAAGCCGACAAATAGAGCGATGAGTGTCGCTAATGGATCTAGTCCAATATTAGATGAAAGTACTTTTGGCTCCATGATTTGTCTTTGGACAATCACGACGATGTATAGGATGAGAAGACCGATGGCGAATGCAGTATCGCCTGTGAAAAATACGTATATAACCCAAGGAACGAATACGGCTCCAGTTCCTAAATACGGGAGTAAATCTACAACCCCTGTAATAATCGCGATAGTAATTGCGTATGGCACGCGTAATATTAAAAGGCCGATTAGTACAATGATAGTTGTCATAGATACGAGTGTAAGTTGCGCTTTAACAAAACCAAACAAAGCTTTTCTTAAATCGACAAAAATAGTTTTTCCGTATCCATGCAAACGATTAGGTAGAAGTTTTCTTACTTTATGAGCAAGACGGTGCCAATCGTAACTAATGAAGAAGGTGGCTAATAAGACGAAGACAAGGACAGTTAAAGTTGTTGGTAATGCACTAATGAAATTTGTTAACCCACTTATAATGGCGGTTAAAAGTTCTTTCATTTGTGTCGTTGCTTCGGTGCCTAAGTTTTGAATGTTTTGTGTAATAGTGTATCGCTGTGGTTCTCCGAGATGATTAAATTTAGAGATTAAATCATCATAGAGAGGCATAATATGATTAAGTGCAAATTGTTGGGCGAATGCAACGATATCTGGAAACTTAACTGTAACAATTTGTAGTAAGTACGTTGTGGCAGATATTGCTTCAGTTACAAGGTATGTAACAAGTCCAACGATAGCTCCGAATACGAGAATTAAGCTAACGAGTACCGCTAATGCGCGAGGGAATTGTAGTTTTTGATTAAGGAAATTGACGACAGGATTAATCAAATAAGCGAATGCAAAAGCGATAATAAAAGGGTAGATAAGACCTGACATGTACAGCAATGCATAGAACCCAACTACCGTTGCTACAATGACAAATATGAGTCGTAATATCATATATAGTAAGTTTCGGTTCAAAGATGTATACCTCCCATTCCAATTTGGATTATCCTAATTCGTTCAACTTATAACTAGTGAGATTCACTGATCAAAGTTTCACTTTATGTTATAGTGGAATGATGGATTTAGCCTGCTTCTGCAGCGGATTAATGACTACAGAAGCTTGTTGGTGATGCTTCTACTATATGGTAAAAACTTCATTTTCTCTCCTTTTTATTTTACCTGTTTCTTATTATAAAAGAAAGGAGAGACATCCGCTTTTAAATGTATATGCATGCTTTATTTTTTTCTGGTTAAAGTCTTGTTTGTAATTTTGAAATGCGCATGAAAATCAATTTGTTTCTTTATTATAATTGGTAAATACGCATCGATATAGCATGTATAACGATAGGTTTAAAGGTATTTTTGTTTGGAAGCGAGTTCATTATTTTCAGAAAGGAAGTGCAAACATGATTAGTCAGTCAACGTTATTTTTATTCATACTACTTATTATAGGACTTATTGCTAAAAACCAATCGCTTACTGTAGCTATTGGAGTGTTATTCTTATTGAAATTTACGTTTTTAGGAGATAAAGTCTTTCCTTATCTACAAACGAAAGGGATTAACCTTGGTGTAACAGTCATTACAATAGCAGTGCTCGTACCGATTGCGACAGGGGAAATAGGCTTTAAACAACTCGGAGAAGCAGCGAAATCGTATTATGCATGGATTGCTTTAGCCTCAGGTGTGGCGGTCGCTTTGTTAGCGAAAGGCGGCGTACAATTATTGACGACGGACCCACATATTACAACCGCACTTGTTTTTGGGACAATTATAGCTGTAGCTTTATTTAATGGAGTCGCTGTAGGTCCATTAATTGGGGCTGGAATTGCCTATGCAGTTATGAGTATTATACAGATGTTTAAATAAGGAATTTTATAGTAATATAAAATTTTTGAATTCTTTCTGTTCACAAAAGTCAGATAATTGTTTATAATAGGATTAGAAACTTTGAAAAGTTACATAACAGCAGAGACTTTACACCAGATAAAATAAAAACAACATAAAACAATTTTATAATGATATTGTTTTATGTTGTTTTTATCATAAACTCTTCGGAATTCATTTTCCTCACTAACTTGTTGTTCTGAGCGTGAGGATTCGGGGAGACATTCACGCTCATGCTTTCCATGTAAGCAATGGACAAAAAGAGGGGAACATCGCAATAAATTTGCATGAACGTGCATTTTGCTTGCCTAAAGAGTGAACGAGCGTTCATAATTTATAAGGGGAGCAAATAGATATAAGGAGCAAGGTTGGGAGAATTTTCAGGAAAAGGAGAGAATGTCATGACTGTTATTCGAGGTTTAGAAGGGGTAGTAGCAACAACATCATCTGTGAGCTCTATTATTGATGATACATTAACTTATGTTGGGTATAATATTGATGATTTAGCTGAGAATGCTACGTTCGAAGAAGTAGTGTACTTATTATGGCACCGCAAGCTTCCTAACGAAAAAGAACTAGCGGAATTTAGTGGAACAGTATCTGAATACTATAAGGTACCAGGTGAGGTTTTAACATATTTGAAACAAGTAGATTTAAAAATCGCGCACCCGATGTCGGTTTTACGAACTGCGATTTCCATGCTATCATTATATGATGAGAGCGCTGAAATAATGGATGGAAAGTCTAATTATTTGAAAGCGGTTAAATTACAGGCTCAAGTCGGAACTTTAATTGCGGCTTATGCAAGAATTCGCAAAGGTTTAGATGTTGTTGAGCCAAGAAAAGATCTATCATTAGCTGCAAACTTCTTGTACATGTTAAATGATCGTGAGCCAAATGAAGTTGAAATTGAGGCTTTTGATAAGGCACTTGTACTTCATGCCGATCATGAGTTAAACGCTTCTACATTTACTGCACGTGTTTGCGTAGCTACACTTTCAGATGTGTATTCTGGTATTACAGCAGCAATCGGTGCATTAAAAGGTCCTCTTCACGGCGGGGCAAATGAAAATGTAATGAAGATGTTAACTGAAATTGGCGAAGAAGAAAATGTAGAATCATATATTCATAATGCTCTTCAAAATAAAGTGAAAATTATGGGATTTGGTCATCGCGTATATGAGCATGGTGATCCACGCGCGAAACACTTACGCGAAATGTCTAAGAGATTATGCGTGCTTTTAGGAGAAGACAAATGGTATAATATGTCTATCAAAATTGAAGACATTGTAACAAAAGAAAAAGGTCTTCCACCAAATGTTGATTTCTATTCAGCTTCTGTATACCATTGTTTAGGAATTGACCATGACTTATTTACACCTATCTTTGCAATTAGCCGTATGTCAGGCTGGTTAGCTCATATTCTAGAACAATATGAAAACAACCGTTTAATCCGTCCGCGTGCTGATTATGATGGACCGACACATCAAGTGTACGTTCCGCTAGCGCAACGATAAGCGAAAAACACTATTTTGATAGTGAAAATACGCTTTCAAAAGTCTGATTTTTTTGGGAAGATGTAATGATTAGAATATTTAAATTTGACTAACGGTTTGAACTGAGGGGTTATTCCCTCAGTTTCATACATATGAAATTTCAAACATGGGGGTTATCACATTGACGACAGGTGAAAAAATTACTGTAACTAATGGTGTTATGAATGTACCAAACAATCCGATTATTCCATTTATCGAAGGAGATGGAATTGGTCCTGATATCTGGGCTGCAGCATCTCGCGTAATAGAAGCAGCAGTTGAAAAAGCTTATGATGGTGAGAAGAAAATCGTTTGGAAAGAAGTGCTTGCAGGGGAAAAAGCATTCAACCAAACAGGCGAGTGGTTACCAGAAGAGACTTTAAATTTAATTCGTGAATATTTAATCGCAATTAAAGGTCCACTTACAACTCCAGTTGGTGGTGGTATTCGTTCTCTAAACGTTGCGCTTCGTCAAGAGTTAGATTTATATGTATGTCTACGTCCAGTTCGTTACTTTGAAGGTGTTCCTTCACCTGTAAAACGTCCGGAAGATACTGATATGGTTATTTTCCGTGAAAATACAGAAGACATTTACGCTGGAATTGAATATGCACAAGGTTCTCCAGAAGCAGAAAAAGTTCTTGCTTTCTTAAAAGAAGCAATGGGTGTTAATAAAATCCGCTTCCCAGAAACATCAGGGATTGGTATTAAACCAATTTCAGAGGAAGGGACAAAGCGTCTTGTTCGCGCTGCAATTCAATATGCAATTAACGAAAAACGCTCTTCTGTTACATTAGTTCATAAAGGAAACATTATGAAATTTACAGAAGGTGCTTTCAAAAACTGGGGTTACGAAGTAGCTGAACAAGAATTCGGCGACAAAGTATTTACTTGGGCTGAATATGATCGCATTGTTGAAAAAGATGGAAAAGATGCAGCGAATAAAGCGATGGCAGACGCAGAAGTGGCTGGGAAAATCATCGTAAAAGATTCTATTGCAGACATCTTCTTACAACAAATTTTAACTCGTCCACGTGAGTTTGATGTTGTTGCAACAATGAACTTAAACGGAGACTACATCTCTGATGCACTTGCTGCACAAGTAGGTGGAATTGGTATTGCACCTGGTGCAAACATTAACTATGTGACTGGACATGCTATCTTTGAAGCTACACATGGTACAGCTCCAAAATATGCAGGTTTAGATAAAGTAAACCCATCTTCAGTTCTTCTTTCTGGTGTATTATTATTAGAGCACTTAGGATGGAACGAAGCTGCAAATTTAGTAACTGATTCAGTTGAGAAAACAATTGAATCAAAAGTAGTAACTTATGATTTCGCACGCTTAATGGAAGGTGCAACAGAAGTGAAATGTTCTGAGTTCGCTAATGAACTTATTAAAAACATGGATGTAGCGATAATCAAAAACGCATAATTAAAGCGGGGGGTAAATTATGACAATCAAACGCAAGAAAGTTTCAGTCATCGGTGCAGGATTTACAGGAGCAACAACAGCATTCTTATTAGGACAAAAAGAACTTGCAGATGTTGTATTAGTGGACATTCCACAGCTGGAAAATCCAACAAAAGGGAAAGCGTTAGATATGTTAGAAGCGAGCCCAGTACAAGGTTTTGATGCTAACATTATTGGTACATCTGATTACGCAGATACTGCTGATTCTGACGTTGTCGTTATTACAGCAGGTATTGCGCGTAAGCCTGGTATGAGCCGTGATGACTTAGTAGCAACAAACTCTAAAATTATGAAAAGTATTACGCGCGACATTGCGAAACATTCACCAAATGCGATTATTCTTGTATTAACAAATCCAGTTGATGCAATGACATATTCTGTATTTAAAGAAGCAGGATTCCCGAAAGAGCGTGTTATCGGTCAATCGGGTGTATTAGATACAGCTCGTTTCCGTACATTTATTTCACAAGAGTTAAACCTTTCTGTGAAAGACATTACAGGATTTGTTCTTGGTGGACATGGTGACGATATGGTACCTCTTGTACGCTATTCCTATGCAGGTGGCATTCCGTTAGAAACATTAATTCCAAAAGAGCGTTTAGAAGCAATCGTAGAACGTACACGTAAAGGTGGCGGTGAGATTGTAGGCTTATTAGGAAACGGTAGTGCATATTACGCACCAGCAGCTTCTTTAGTTGAAATGACAGAAGCGATCTTGAAAGATCAACGCCGTGTATTACCAGCTATTGCGTACCTTGAAGGTGAATATGGTTATAGTGACCTTTACTTAGGGGTACCAGTAATTCTAGGTGGTAACGGAATTGAAAAAATTATTGAATTAGAACTTCTTGCAGATGAGAAAGAAGCGTTAGATCGCTCTGTAGAATCTGTACGTAACGTTATGAAAGTTCTTGTTTAATAATTAAATATAAGTGGAAAAAGATTCGGGGCCCCGAATCTTTTTCTACTATATATTGAAATGTTTTTTTGAAATAATATGAAAACGCTATCATTTGGTGTATCCTATAATGAAACTATAGACTTATACTATACATTGCCCTCATCACAGTAAATTTCGGATAAGGTATCGCTTTTAGTAGGATAATAAGGTGAAAAAATCGGAGGGGGTTGTAACATGTTAAAGAAAAAAGTTCAAATTGGTCGTAGAATGGATGAAATTACAGTAGGAGAGAAATTATCTATCACTGAAAAAATTGAGGATAAAGATTTGTTATTGTACTTAGGGTTAACGAATGATGCCAATCCATTATATATTCAGCATGATTACGCATCCCAAACTCCGTATGAAAAGCCGATTGTCCCAAGCATTATGCTAACGGGACTGATTACAACGGCGGTTACGAAATATTTACCAGGTCCAGGTAGTCATATTACTAGGAAGGACCTTACGTTCGTGAAACATGTTCACCATTATGAAACGTTACAAATCCACTTTGAAGTTGTGGCTGTTTCAGAGGAGGAACATACAATTGATATGCTTGTATTTGCTCATGATGAAAAAGGAGAAACTGTTGTAAAAGGTTCATTAACAGTAACACCACCTTTTAAATCTGTTTCCATTATGGAAAAAGCATTAGATAATTTTTAAAATATGAAAATATGAATAGCGCTAGCATACCTTTTATAAGGGGCTAGCGCTATTTTAGTTGAAAAATCCTTCTTTGAACCCTTCAGCAAATTCTGAACAACCTGTTTTAATCGTATCCCTGCTAGGTACGTTAAAAGTAAGGAAACATGTTACTACTAAAGTTAAAATAGGTAGTAATATTCGCATAATAGCCCCCTTTTATCGAATTTATTTATATATTTAAATTAATAATATGGTTATTGGTAATTGAAGTCAATTAAGGGGGAGGTTTTTTTAGATGAAGTGGAAAAGAGAAGACGTTATCTTTGAAACGATAAGAGAAGCTGAAGTATGGGCCGATTCAATCGCAAATGAAATGTACGGGAAAGTATTTGATGGATATGAAACACCAGATTATAAAATAGCGTATGCTCTTTCGTTTTTCCTAGCGCAAAATCGAGAGTTTATAGTTCATACGGAAGAAGAGTTTAAAAAAGATAGATTCATCTATAAAGTTTGGATAGCGACCGGATAGAGGGAATGAAGTTACGATTGCTTTTATTTTCCGAAACTCTAGTACGAACGAGCTCCATGAATAGACAATTATATTGAGGGAGACCTTGTTTTCTAGTATGATGAGAATAACGGGGAAAATACTAGGATGAAGAAGGTTTCAAGTCTATAACTTGGAGGAAAAGAATGAACAATCGTATTTTAGTAGTTGATGATGAGGAATTTATCTTAACTTTAATTGAATTTAATTTACAACAAGCTGGGTTTGAAGTTATTACAGCAATGGATGGAGAAATGGCGCTTCAAAAAGCGACTACAGAACGCCCAGATTTAATTATATTAGATTTAATGCTTCCAAAAATGGATGGTATGGAAGTTTGTAAAGAATTACGATTGCAGCGTATTATGACGCCGATTTTAATGTTAACAGCAAAAGATGATGAATTTGATAAGGTGCTAGGTCTTGAGCTTGGGGCTGATGATTATATGACGAAGCCATTTAGTCCAAGGGAAGTTGTTGCTCGTGTGAAGGCGATTTTGCGCCGTACGAAATTACAGCAGGAAGAACAAGTTTCAGAATCGCCAGATGAAGAGAGCATCAAAATTGGAGAGCTTAAAATTTTACCGGAGTTTTATGAAGCGTACTTCCAAGGAAGGAAACTGGAATTAACACCGAAAGAATTTGAGTTACTTGTTTATCTTGCGAAAAATAAAAGTCGTGTATTAACTCGTGACCAATTATTAAGTGCTGTATGGAATTATGATTTTGCCGGTGATACAAGAATTGTTGATGTCCATATTAGTCATTTGCGCGATAAAATTGAACAAAATACGAAAAAACCGACGTACATTAAAACGATACGTGGTTTAGGTTATAAATTAGAGGAGCCAAAAGTGGATGAATAAGTTTCGTTCCAGGCTTCTTTTTACATTTGTTTCTCTTATCGTTTTTATTTTAGTTGGACTAGGTGTATTATTAGAAACTGTATTTGAAAACTACTATATAGATCATGCTAAAGAGAGAATGATAAAAGAGACACAGTATGTTGCGGTATTAGCAGAAGAGCAAGGGTTTGATGCTGTTTTAAAAAAGCCTTATGTATTTGAAAAGTTAGAAGAAAAAATACCAGCTTCTATTATATTTGTTGATGAAAAAAAGAAAGTTCAATATAGCGGAGGGCAACCATCTGCATTTAATCAAGAGATGATTAAAGAACTTTCTTCTGAAGCAGCAAAACAACGAAGTAAAGTGATTACGCAAGAAACAGATCAAAAGAATGAATTTTATCATGCGGTGTTCGTTCAAGATCTAGCAGGAAAACAAGGATATATTTTGGTGAAAAGTACAATTGAGCCATTGAAAGACGTACATCAAAAAACGTGGGGATTATTAATTATAGGATTTGTTATCGCTTGTCTCGTAGTCGTATTTTTAGGTATGAAAATTACTGGGCAATATATTAGGCCGATTGAATCGGTTACGAAAGTTGCCATTGAATTAGCGAAGGGAAATTATAAAGCACGCGCTTATGAAAGTCATTCGGATGAAACAGGGATGCTGAGTAAAGCGATTAATATTTTAGCTCGTAATTTACAAGAGATGACTCTTGAGCAGGAAATGCAACAGGATCGTCTGCATACGTTAATTGAAAATATGGGAAGTGGAATGATTTTAATTGATAGCCGCGGTTATATAAACCTTGTAAACCGTTCTTATAAGGAAACTTTCCACGTAACAGATGAAGAATATTTAGATCGCTTATATTATGAATCGTTTCATCATACAGAAATTATTGAGCTTGTGGAAGAAATCTTTATGACAGAAGTGAAAGTGCGTAAACAAATGTTATTGCCGCTTGGAATTGAGCGAAAGCATTTCGAAGTATATGGAGCGCCAATTATTGGGACGAACCATGAATGGAAAGGTATTGTTCTTGTGTTCCATGACATAACAGAGTTAAAGAAATTAGAACAAATGAGAAAAGACTTTTTAGCGAATGTTTCTCATGAACTAAAGACGCCAATTACTTCTATTAAAGGTTTTTCAGAAACGCTCTTGGATGGGGCTATGGATAATAAAAAATTCTGCGAACATTTCTTACATATTATTTTAAAAGAAAGTGAACGCATGCAAGGATTAATTGAAGATTTATTAGACTTGTCAAAGATCGAACAACAAGGGTTTAAACTAAATATGGGGACCGTTGATATGAAGGAACTTCTTGAAGATATTCATATGGTGCTTGATAATAAAGCGGGAGAAAAAGAAATCTCTTTACAAGTGAATGCATTAAAACGTGTCTCTGTCATTGGGGATCCAGGTCGCTTGAAACAAATCTTTATTAATTTAATTAATAACGCGATTGTATACACACCGGCTGGAGGCGTTGTTTCTGTTGAATTGGCAGAAGATAAATATAATGCTTATATAAAAGTATCTGATACTGGAATTGGTATTAGTAAAGAGGAAATCCCACGTATTTTTGAACGCTTTTACCGAGTGGATAAAGCAAGAAGTAGAAATACGGGTGGAACGGGTCTTGGTTTATCAATTGTAAAACATTTAGTTGAAGCGCATCAAGGTACGATTACAGTGGATAGTGAGGTTGGGGAAGGAACAACATTTACAGTTGTTTTACCAAAATCAGCTACTGAAAAATAGGATGAAGGATATTTACAATATATTAACAATGGCTTAATTAAATATTAATAAAGCTCTGTTAATATAATATATGAAAACCCCTTCATCCAAGGAGTAATTTTGGACGAGAGTAGTTATGCTATTCTCGTCACTTCCCTTTATGCCAATGTAAGTCTGTTTATATATGATAGAAAAAAACCGTTATTTTTCTTCTCTCTATTAGTCATGTTAATATAGAGAGAGGACAGGAACGGTTTTTTTCTGTGGGAAAAATCGTTTCAAATATGTATGGGGAGGTTTGTAGTTTGGAAAAAAAAGTCGTATTAGTAGATGGTAATAATATCGCGTATCGTGCTTTCTTTGCACTACCGCTTTTAAATAACGACAAAGGTATACATACGAACGCAATTTATGGTTTTACAATGATGTTAATGAGGATACTAGAGGAAGAAAAACCGACGCATATGCTTGTGGCGTTTGATGCGGGGAAAACAACATTCCGTCATAAAACGTATAGTGATTACAAGGGAGGGCGTCAAAAGACTCCACCTGAGTTATCAGAGCAATTCCCGTTTATTCGTGAGGTGCTTGATGCATTCAATGTACCGCGTTATGAGCTGGAAAATTATGAAGCGGATGACATTATGGGAACGTTAGCGAAAGAAGCGAGTGAGCAAGGGTTTCATGTTAAAGTTATTTCAGGAGATAAAGATTTACTGCAACTTGTTTCAGATAATACACTCGTATGTATTCCTCGCAAAGGGATTACGGAAGTAGATGAATATACGAAAGAAGCTTTATTTGAGAAATATAGCTTATCACCAAAGCAAATTATCGATATGAAAGGTTTAATGGGAGACCAATCGGATAACATTCCAGGTGTACCAGGTGTTGGTGAGAAGACAGCCATTAAATTATTAACGCAATTTGAAACAGTAGAAGCAGTATATGAAAACTTAGATCAAGTGAGTGGAAAGAAATTAAAAGAAAAGTTAGAAGCGAATAAAGAACAAGCTCTTATGAGTAAAGAACTTGCGACTATTATTACAGACGCACCGATTACTGTGCATGTAGATGATATGGAATATAAAGGGTATGAACCAAGCGATTTGATTCCAATGTTCGAGAATTTAGGATTTACATCCCTTTTAAATAAGTTAGGTGTTACGCCGGAGGAAACGGCTCCAGCTGAATTAGATGATATTACATTTGATATTGTAGAAGAAGTTACAGAAGAAATGCTTCAGCAAGATAGTGCGCTTATTGTTGAAGTGCAAGAAGATAATTATCATAAAGCCGATATTCAAGGTTTTGGTATTCAAAATGAAAATGGTTGTTACTTCATTCCAGCCGATGTTGCTCTTAAATCGGATGCTTTTAAAGAGTGGCTTGCAAATGGAGAAATGAGAAAACATACATTTGATGCGAAGCGTGCTATCGTTGCTCTCAAGTGGAAAGGTGTAGATATTCAAGGGATTGACTTTGATTTATTAATTGCCGCTTATTTACTTGATCCAGCCGATACAGATAAAGATTTCCGTACTGTAGCGAAAATGAAAGAAACGCATGCCGTAAAATCTGACGAAGAAGTTTACGGGAAAGGTGCGAAGCGTGCTGTTCCGGAGCTAGAGGTAGTAGCGGAGCATGTAGCTCGTAAAGTGCATGTATTATATGATGTAAAGCAAACGTTCTTAGAAGAATTAAAAAAGAACGAGCAATATGAATTATTTACGGAATTAGAATTACCACTTGCACGTGTATTAGCTGATATGGAAGTGAAAGGTGTAAAAGTTGATACGGAGCGTCTTCGTAATATGGGAGAAGAACTTGCAGGTAGATTAAAGGAAATGGAACAGGAAATTTATAAGCTTGCGGGAACAGAATTTAATATTAATTCACCGAAGCAACTTGGGGTTATTCTGTTTGAGAATTTAAACTTACCAGTTATTAAAAAGACGAAAACAGGTTATTCTACGTCGGCGGATGTATTAGATAAACTTATGGATCGTCATGAAATTATTCCGAATATTTTACATTACCGTCAATTAGGAAAGCTAAATTCAACTTACATTGAAGGTTTATTGAAAGTCGTACATGAAGATTCATCTAAAATCCATACTCGTTTTAATCAAGTGTTAACGCAAACAGGTCGATTAAGTTCAACAGATCCGAACTTACAAAATATCCCGATTCGCTTAGAAGAAGGAAGAAAGATTCGTCAGGCATTCGTTCCATCAAAAGAAGGATGGATCATGTACGCGGCTGATTATTCACAAATCGAACTTCGTGTGCTTGCTCACATTGCAAATGATCCAGGGTTAGTTGAAGCGTTCCAACATGACATGGATATTCATACGAAAACAGCTATGGATGTATTTGGTGTTGGGAAAGACGAAGTAACATCTAACATGAGACGACAAGCAAAAGCTGTTAACTTCGGAATTGTGTATGGTATTAGTGATTATGGTCTTTCGCAAAACTTAGGAATTACAAGAAAAGCAGCAGCGGAATTTATTGAAAAGTATTTAGAAAGTTTCCCTGGTGTACAAGAATACATGGATGAAATCGTAAAAGATGCGAAACAAAAAGGATATGTGGTTACATTATTAAATCGTCGCCGTTATATTCCGGAAATTACGAGTCGTAATTTCAATTTACGTAGCTTTGCTGAGCGTACAGCTATGAATACACCAATTCAAGGTAGTGCGGCTGATATTATTAAAAAAGCGATGATTATTATGGCAGATCGTCTAGAAGAAGAAGGATTACAAGCGCGTCTTCTTCTGCAAGTACACGATGAATTGATATTTGAAGCACCAAAAGAAGAAATTGAAAAATTAGAGAAGCTTGTACCTGAAGTAATGGAGCATGCAATTGAACTAGCCGTTCCATTGAAAGTTGATTATTCTTACGGTCCAACTTGGTACGATGCGAAATAAGGACGTGATGAAATGCCGGAATTACCAGAGGTTGAAAACGTTAGACGGACGCTTGAAAATCTTGTAACAGGAAAAACGATTGAAGATGTCGTTATTACTTATCCCAAAATAGTAAAACGACCGGATGATGCAGAAATTTTTAAAGAAATGCTAAGAGGCGAGACAATTGAAAATATAAAGCGAAGAGGTAAGTTTTTGCTTTTGTATGTAACGAACTATGTAATTGTTTCACATTTGCGCATGGAAGGTAAGTTTTTACTTCATCAAGAGGATGAGCCGATTGATAAACATACGCACGTCCGTTTCTTATTTACAGATGGAACTGAATTACATTATAAAGATGTGAGAAAGTTTGGTACGATGCATCTCTTTAAGAAAGGTGAAGAGTTGAATCAAATGCCTCTTGCTGACTTAGGCCCGGAGCCATTTGATGCTGAATTGACACCGCAGTATTTACAAGAAAGATTGCAAAAAACAAATCGTAAAATAAAAGTCGTATTATTAGATCAGCGTCTTTTAGTAGGGCTTGGAAATATATATGTAGATGAAGTGTTATTCCGTTCTCAAATTCACCCAGAACGAGAAGCTGCATCTTTAACAGAAGAAGAAATAGAAAGAATTTACGAGGCGATTGTTACAACGCTGGGCGAAGCTGTTAAGCGAGGCGGAAGTACAATTAGAACGTATATTAATTCACAAGGACAAATTGGTTCGTTCCAGGAACTTCTAAATGTATATGGGAAAAAAGGAGAACCGTGTGTGACTTGCGGTACGCTATTAGAAAAAACAGTTGTTGGCGGAAGGGGAACACATTACTGCCCAATTTGCCAACCTAGAATATAGAAAAGGGATAACATCGGATAGGCATTTGTCATATACATAGAGCAGAGCTATGTATAAGGGAGGAGCTTACCGATGTACCTTTATTTATCTCTTATTTTATTAGCTTTTACATTAAGCTTAGATAGCTGTAGTGTAGGGCTAACATACGGGTTAAGGAACGTAAGAATTCCACTAAGATCAATTATAATTATCGGGATCTGTTCAGCAGCTGTAATGCTCGTTTCCATGGGAATTGGACATATGATCGCGAAAATATTTTCACCTGTTATCGCAACGCGTATCGGCGGATTTGTTCTTATTGGAATAGGTATTTGGGTATTATATCAATTTTTTCGAAGTGATAAAAAAGAAGAACCGAAGCAAGAGGAAAAGGTTTGGAAACTAGAAATTGCTTCGCTAGGGTTAGTGATTCAAATTTTGCGGAAGCCGACTGTTGCAGATTTTGATAAATCAGGAACTATCTCTGCAGGAGAAGCGCTACTTCTCGGTATCGCTCTTTCTATAGATTCGTTTGGTGCTGGAATTGGTGCATCTTTATTAGGTTATGCACCCGCGATGATGGCGGTATTAGTCGCGGTTATGAGTTCTTTATTTTTATTTATTGGAATGAAGCTCGGTACGATTTTATCAAATATGAAATGGTTACAAAAATTTACATTCCTGCCTGGGGTATTACTCATTATTATTGGAATTTGGAAAATGTAAGTATGGGCGTGGAACATTAGTTTCGCGCCTTTAATATTGTGAGGAGGATTATTATGACAGTAGTAATTGGATTAACAGGAGGCATTGCAAGCGGAAAAAGTACGGTATCAGAAATGTTTCGTGAAATGAGTATACCGGTTATTGATGCAGATATTATTGCGCGAGAAGTTGTAGAACGAGGAAAACCGGCATATAACAAAATTGTAGAGGTGTTCGGAACGGAAGTGTTACAAAAAGATGGAGAGCTTGATCGACCAAAGCTTGGGAGTGTCGTTTTTTATAATGAAGAAAAACGATTGCAGTTAAACGAAATTGTTCATCCTGCGGTGCGTGAAGAAATGAATGCACAAAAGGAGATGTACATAAAAGAAAGTATGCAAGCGGTTGTGTTAGATATCCCTCTTTTGTTTGAAAGTAAATTAACAAATCTCGTTGATCGTGTTTTAGTTGTAGCAGTCACACCGAATACGCAATTGGAACGTTTAATGAAACGAAATAACTTTTCAGAAGAAGAAGCAACGGCTCGTATTCAATCTCAAATGCCATTAGAAGAAAAAGTAAAGAAGGCAGATGAGGTAATTTATAATGATGGCACAATTACTGGAACGAAAACACAATTAGCTTCTATTTTGAAAGAATGGAACATTATTGATTAAAAAATTGTGAAATTAATGAAAATGCTTAGTGACATATCTCCTTTTTGTGTTATACTATTATTGGGATTGGAGATAAATAGTATAACGCATTCAAGGGGGATAACATATTATGACTCGTGTGGCAATTAATGGATTTGGACGTATCGGGAGAATGGTATTTCGTCAAGCAATAAAAGAAAGCGCATTCAAAATTGTAGCAATAAATGCAAGCTATCCATCAGAAACGTTAGCGCATTTAATTAAATATGATACAGTTCATGGAAAGTTTGACGGAACAGTGGAAGCATTTGAAGATCACTTACTAGTTGATGGGAAAATGATTCGCCTTTTAAACAACCGCGATCCAAAGGAGTTGCCTTGGAAAGATCTAGGGGTTGAAGTTGTAATTGAAGCAACTGGTAAATTTAACTCTAAAGAAAAAGCAATTCTTCATGTTGAAGCTGGAGCGAAAAAAGTTATTTTAACAGCACCTGGTAAAAATGAAGATGTAACAATCGTAGTTGGTGTGAACGAAGACCAATTAGATATCACAAAGCATACTGTTATTTCAAATGCATCTTGTACAACAAACTGTTTAGCGCCTGTTGTAAAGGTGTTAGATGAGCAGTTCGGAATTGAAAACGGTTTAATGACAACTGTTCACGCTTATACAAATGACCAAAAAAATATTGATAACCCACATAAAGATTTAAGAAGAGCGCGTGCTTGCGGACAGTCCATCATTCCAACAACGACGGGTGCTGCAAAAGCGCTAGCAAAAGTTCTTCCACACTTAAACGGAAAACTTCATGGTATGGCACTTCGTGTACCAACACCAAACGTGTCTCTTGTTGATTTAGTAGTAGACGTAAAACGTGATGTAACAGTTGAAGATATTAATGAAGCATTCAAAACTGTTGCAAACGGTGCATTAAAAGGAATTGTAGCATTCAGCGAAGAGCCTTTAGTGTCTATCGATTTTAATACAAATACACACTCAGCTATTATTGATGGTTTGTCTACAATGGTAATGGGTGATCGTAAAGTGAAAGTACTTGCTTGGTATGATAACGAGTGGGGCTACTCTCGTCGTGTTGTAGATCTTGTAACGTTAGTTGTTGATGAATTAGCGAAACAAAAAAATGTGCAACATATTTAAGTGAACGAGAGAGGGCAAGTGAAAATTTGCCCTCTTTTTTATTTTTTTCTGAAAAGGAAAAAAATTATATAAGTATATTTTTAAATAGTGGACATACCACGAAACGTTGGGATTACTGTATTCGTGAATCATTAATTTTTTTTAGGGAAAAGTAAAGAGGAAAATATGACAGAAAATCGAAAAAACTGTTGTTGCAAAATGAAAATAAACAAAGTATACTAACACTCGTAAACTTAAGAGCTGAGGTACGTAGTCACTACTTAAAGGGTTAGGACCTCTCTGGACTAACTTTCCCCCGTGGTAGTGGAGCAAGCCAAATTGCAAATTAGTTTTCAATTCGAACAGTTAGAATAAATTTACAAGGGGGAACTGTAGAATGGATACTATGGATACGATGGGTCGTCACGTGATTGCTGAACTTTGGGATTGCGATTTCGACAAGCTTAATGACATGCCGTATATTGAACAATTATTTGTGGATGCAGCACTAAGAGCTGGTGCTGAAGTACGTGAGGTTGCTTTTCATAAATTTGCACCACAAGGTGTAAGTGGAGTAGTAATTATCTCGGAATCACATTTAACAATTCATAGCTTTCCGGAGCACGGTTACGCAAGTATTGATGTTTATACTTGTGGGGATCGTATTGATCCAAATGTTGCTGCAGAATATATTGCAGAAGGTTTAAACGCGAAAACGCGTGAGAGCATCGAGCTTCCTCGAGGCACTGGTAGCTTCGAAATTAAGCAGAGAGAAACAAAAGCTCTTTAAAAAAGAACATAATTGATTTAAAATGTAAAGAGGTGTATAATGCACCTCTTTTTTAGTTTATATAAAATAGGATCACGATATGTAATAACTTAGAGTGGTCATTATAGAAGAATGAGTTATATAATATTGTATATATATTTTCACATGTAGGTGAGTAGCGAAAGAATAAAGATTATAGTGTAAAGGAGTGAATGAATTGCGTTGTCCATCCTGTTTTCATAATGGAACAAGAGTGTTAGATTCGCGTCCGGTAGACGAGGGGCGCTCTATTCGAAGAAGAAGAGAGTGTGAAAGTTGTTTAAGTCGCTTTACGACATTTGAAAGAGTAGAAGAATCACCTCTTATCGTTGTTAAAAAAGAAGGAACACGAGAAGAGTTTAATAAAGAGAAAATTTTACGCGGTTTAATTAAAGCGTGTGAAAAAAGACCTGTATCTTTAAGGCAGTTAGAGGAAGTAACACAAAGTGTGGAGCGTGAACTTCGTAACTTAGGTATATCAGAAGTGAAAAGTGATATGATTGGTGAAATTGTTATGGAAGAACTTCGTGATATTGATGATGTTGCGTACGTACGTTTTGCTTCTGTGTATCGTCAATTTAAAGATTTAAATGTATTTATTGAAGAATTAAAAGATATACTGCAAAAAGAGAGAGAGTAGAAGGAATCTCTTTATATACTGTAAGTAAACGAGATAAGAGAGCTAGAAGCGGAAGCTAATAGCTCTTTTTCGCTAATAAATTATATAATAAAGATAGAACGAGTGAAATGTAGGCTAGATTGGATGAGAGAAAGGAAAAGCAAGAATGGAAAAACAGTCATGGATGGAGCTATTGCCGATTGATCGTTATAAAGTAAGTGCGAAAGGGTTGTTACATAATTACGACCGGAAAGTATTAACGATGTTGTATCAGCCGTTAATAGGTAGTAGAGCTTTTAGCTTATACATGACACTATGGGGAGAGTTAGAGCAAGATCGTGTGTTTGGAAAAGAGAATACACATCACTCCCTTATGGTGACTATGCAAATGCAACTTCCTGAAATATATGGGGAACGAGTAAAGTTAGAAGCGATTGGTCTTTTAAATGTATATATTAAGAAAGAAAAAGATATTCGGATGTTTATATATGAATTGCAACCACCTTTATCTCCGAAGCAGTTTTTTGATGATATTGTTTTAAGTATCTTTTTATATAATCGCTTGAGTCGGACAAAATACAACCAAGTAAAGCAATATTTCTTAGAAGAAGAATTCGATTTTGCTTCTTATGAAAATGTTACGCGCTCCTTCAACGATATATTTGATTCGTTTAACCCAGGTCAGTTTGAATATGCGCAAGAAGAACTGCGTATCCCGAAAACGACAATTATGCCAAGTAACGAGAATGGGGATGCTCCGAAAGTTTGGAACGATTTCTTTGATTTCTCGTTATTTGTAGACGGACTATCAGCCCTTGTTCCTAAAAAGGCGATTACAGATCAAGTGAGAGAATGTGTTATTACACTCGCTTATGTGTACGGTGTGGATGTGTTATCGATGCAAAATATCGTTCTTGGCGCAGTGACAGAAGTGCAAACAATTGATATCGAAAGGCTTCGGAAGGGAGCACGCGATTGGTATCAATTCGAAAATGGTCAAGCGTTACCTGTATTAAGTGAAAGAGTGCAACCTCATGCTGCTCGTACAATGAAAGAGAAAGAGCCATCTACGCAAGAAGAGATGCTAATGAAACAGTTAGAGGAAATCTCGCCAAAACAACTATTGAAAGAGATTTCAGGCGGTGCAGAGGCGACGAAAGCGGACTTGCAAATCGTTGAGGATGTAATGACAAATCAAAAGTTAACGCCAGGGGTTGTGAATGTACTTATTTATTACGTTATGCTACGCTCAGATATGAAGCTTGCTAAAACATATGTCGAGAAGATTGCTGGACATTGGGCGCGAAAAAAGGTCGGTACAGTAGGCGAGGCGATGGCGCTAGCGAAAGAAGAGAATCGTCAATATCAAGAGTGGGCTGAGACGAAGAAAAAAGGTCGTACAGCGAAGAAAACAGTGCGAAAAGAAATGGTACCAGATTGGCTTAAAGAAGAGTCGAAAGAAGAAGAGAAAGAACCTGTAAAAAATGACGTAAGTGCGAAAAAAGATGCAAGTACGTTAGAAGATGAACGGAAACGATTAGAAGAAGTATTGAAAAAATATAAGCGTGATTAATAAAAGAAAATGAACGCTCTTTGAGGTGAGAAAATGGAGCATATTCAAAATTCATTTACGAAATTAATGGAAAATAAAAACTTTAAAAATAGATATGAAGTCTTAAAGGCAGAAGTGATGGCGCACCCTCGTGTGAAAGAATTTATAGACGAACATAAAGGTGAAGTAACGACTTCTATGATTGAACGAAGTCTTGTGAAGTTATATGAATATATTGGACAAAGTGTAGGGTGTGCGGATTGTCCAGATTTAGGGTCATGTAAAAATATGCTACAAGGATATGAGCCGAAGCTCGTCATTCAAGGTAAGATGATTGATATTCAATACGATCGTTGTATTAGAAAAGTAGCATATGATGAGAGAAAAAAATATGAAAAACTCGTTCAAAGTGTATATATGCCGGTTGACATTTTGCAGGCAACTATGGAAAATTTAGACCCTTCAGATTTAGATGCACGTATTGATGCAATAGGTGCAACGAATGAATTTTTAAACACATACGAACCAGGTAAAAAAGCACAAGGTTTATATTTGTACGGTAAATTTGGTGTAGGGAAAACGTATCTTTTAGGGGCAATTGCAAATGAGCTTGCGCGAAAGAAAATTAGTTCGATGCTCGTATACTTCCCTGAATTTTTACGTGAAATCAAAAGTTCGATTCAAGATAATTCGATTAGCGGAAAGATTGATGCTGTCAAACGTGTACAAGTATTAATGTTAGATGATATCGGGGCAGAAGCGATGTCAAGTTTTGTACGTGATGATGTACTCGGTGCAATCTTGCAATTCCGTATGTTGGAAAACTTACCGACGTTCTTTACATCTAACTTTGATTTCAAACAGTTGGAACATCATTTAACGTATACACAGCGCGGTGAAGCAGAAGAGATGAAAGCGGCCCGTATTATGGAACGAATTAAATATTTAGCGAAGCCAATCCCAATTGGCGGGAAAAATCGTCGTAATAAGTAAAGAGCGAGCTGAGAAGCTTGCTCTTTTTTATCCTGCTATTGGCGGGCAGTAAGACTCCCACCTCAAAATTCGGCTGTAAAGCAAAGAAGTTAGGTGGGAGCCCTGCTGCCCGTAAAAGCCCGATTGGTGCGGGCTAATAATCAGTGGAGGATGGACAAAACCTCCACTGATTAAAGTTTCACTTTATTTTAATCATTTTTTCAGAGTAGCTTGTATCATTTTTTTCTCCCTCCCTTAATATATATAAAATTAGCAAGCCATATCGAGTGGATGTTCTAACGATGGGAGATAGGTTTCTACTAAGAGTGAACTTCCATAGATCGGACTCTTATAGGATTTGTAACGTATAGATGCAATCCTTTAGAGCGGGGATAAAAGGGGGGACAAAAGTGATTGAAATTTGCTTCGAAGAAAAAAATGATGCTGTGTACGTATACAGACAACTAACGAAAAGAACAGAATCCTTATATAAGGAAACAAGTGTATATTTAAATGAACAAAAGGTTGTTATTCATATACCATTATGTGAATCAAATTATATTGAAAAGATTTTATTGCCAGTATTACTATATTTCATTATGAATGTGAAACAAAATGAATGGATTCATACCATTTTAAAGGAAAAGTTTTTTTATGAAGAACAAGAAGAGTGTCATCAAATATTGCATATGGCACATGAGATTTTAAAGGAAAGAAGAAAAGGAGTAGCTAGTGATTTAACACGTCAAAAATTTGAATCTTATATTGCGTCGTCTTTGAATGATTGGCTTTGTGATCCGCTCTCATTCTCGTTTTCATCATACGTTCGTTTTCGTCTTCGTACATATAGGGAAATGGTAACTAAGCTTGCTGAAGTTGCAATTGATGAGTATAAGATGGAGCAGGAATACCAAATATTCATTGAGACACTTCGCCAACAAGTAAGTAGCCGGAAGTCACGTTTGTCCTGTGTACATCTTATTTTTGATGAAAGTTTTATTTTCTATGATGATAAAGGTAGGCGTTTAAAACAGGAGAAATTGGTTCAATATATAGATGAAGAATTATTAAAGAAACAGGATGTATATATCGATACGAAAGTAATTGCACCACTTCTTTCTATTTCGCCGAAAAAGATTTATTTATATACGAAAGAACAAGATCATAATATGATTATTACTTTGCGAAATGTATTTCAGGAACGAGTGCAACTACATGGATTACATGAATTTGAGCGCAATGTGAAAAATTTAAAAAATAAAGGTAACGCCCTTGATTTTCTAAGTTTTTGAGCATATAATTACCTACATAAATGAAATATATTGAAATGTCATGATGAGGACATGGGTAGTTTTCTACGATTTTCAGAGAGGGAAGCCTTAGGGTGTGAGCTTCCTAGTACGGGATAATTACTTACCACCTCTAAACTTTAGCAGTGAACGTTTTTCTAGTAATTGCTAACGGACAACACCGTTATGTTGAACTTGAGCAATTAACAATAAGGTTAATTGGAACAAGGGTGGAACCACGAATTCAACACTCGTCCCTTTTTATGGGATGAGTGTTTTTTATTTTGAAAAAAAAGAGGAGTGACCAGTGATGGCAGATGTAGTTAAAATTACTTTCCCTGATGGAGCTGTGAAGGAGTTTCCAAAAGGAGTAACAACTGAAGAAATCGCAGCTTCTATTAGCCCAGGCTTAAAGAAAAAAGCTGTGGCTGGAAAATTAAACGATGAGATGATCGATCTTGTTACACCAATCGAAGAAGATGGTGCAGTTTCTATTATTACATTAGATTCTGAAGATGGCTTATATATTTTACGCCACTCAACAGCTCACCTTTTAGCACAAGCGTTAAAACGTTTATATAAAGATGTTAAGCTTGAGCTTGGCATTGGTCCAGTAATCGAAAATGGCTTCTACTACGATATTGATATGGAAGAAGCAATTACAGTTGAAGACTTCAAAAAAATCGAAAAAGAAATGCAAAAAATCGTGAACGAAAACTTAGAAATCGTTCGTCATGAAGTGCCACGTGCAGAAGCACTTCGTCGCTTTGAAGAAATCGGCGATGAGTTAAAATTAGATTTAATTAACGATCTTCCAGAAGATGCAGTTATTTCAATCTATGAGCAAGGCGAATTCTTCGACCTTTGCCGTGGTGTTCACCTTCCATCTACAGGGAAGATTAAAGTGTTTAAATTATTAAGTGTTGCTGGTGCTTACTGGCGCGGCGATAGCAATAATAAAATGTTACAACGTATTTACGGTACTGGATTCGTTAAGAAAGCAGAATTAGATGAGCACTTACGTATGCTTGAAGAAGCGAAAGAGCGCGATCACCGTAAATTAGGTAAAGAGTTAAAACTATTTACTAATAGCCAAAAAGTAGGACAAGGTTTACCACTTTGGTTACCAAAAGGTGCAACAATTCGCCGTATTATCGAGCGTTACATCGTTGATAAAGAAGCAAGCTTAGGCTATGATCACGTATACACTCCAGTATTAGGAAGTAGAGAGCTTTATGAAACTTCTGGTCACTGGAACCATTACCGTGATGGCATGTTCCCATCAATGGAAATGGATAATGAAGAGTTAGTTCTTCGTCCAATGAACTGCCCTCACCATATGATGGTTTATAAAAATGATATTCACAGCTACCGTGAATTACCAATCCGTATTGCGGAACTTGGAACAATGCACCGCTATGAAATGTCTGGAGCATTATCTGGATTACAACGTGTACGCGGAATGACTTTAAATGATGCGCACATTTTCGTTCGTCCAGATCAAATTAAAGAAGAATTAAAACGTGTTGTAAACTTAACGTTAGAAGTGTACAAAGATTTCGGTTTAGAAAACTATTCATTCCGTCTATCTTATCGTGACCCAGCAGATACTAAAAAGTATTATGCTGATGATGAGATGTGGGAAAAAGCACAAGGTATGTTAAAAGAAGCTATGGATGAAATGGGTCTTGATTACTATGAAGCTGAAGGTGAAGCGGCATTCTATGGTCCGAAACTTGACGTTCAAGTTCGTACTGCTCTTGGAAAAGACGAAACACTTTCAACTGTACAATTAGACTTCTTACTTCCAGAACGCTTTGAATTAACTTACGTTGGTGAAGACGGTAAACAACATCGTCCAGTTGTAATTCACCGTGGTGTTGTATCAACTATGGAACGTTTCGTAGCCTTCTTAATTGAAGAATACAAAGGTGCATTCCCAACTTGGTTAGCTCCAGTTCAGGCGCAAGTAATTCCAGTTTCTCCGCAAGTACATTTAGACTATGCGAAGAAAGTACAAGATGAATTACGACGTGCTGGTATCCGTGTTGAATTAGACACTCGTGAAGAGAAAATTGGTTACAAAATCCGTGAAGCACAAATGCAAAAGATTCCGTACATGCTTGTAGTAGGTGACAATGAAGTTACTGAAAATGGCGTTAACGTACGTAAATATGGTGAACAAAAATCAGAAACAATCGCATTAGATGCGTTTGTTGACATGATTAAGGTAGAAGGAAAACGATAAGAAAGAGCCGCGGTATACCGCGGCTTTTTTATGTATTATAAAAAAGAAAATCTAGAAAAAATAACCAAACAATACTTATCATAAAAAAGTATTGCAAGTATGCTGGTTGTTTGTTACAATATTTCTTGTTGTTAGTAAAACACATCGCGTCTTCTTGACAGACGTCATGTCCTATGATAAACTCATCAAGGATAATAGAATATGGTTTTGACAAGTAGAAGCACCCGCTTCTCACCTGATGGACGCATTCGCAGTTAGCAGGTAAATGTATTTCTTACTAAAGATATTACAAGTGTGGGTGCCGTGTGCCCGCACTTTTTTTGTTCGGGTTCTACAATTGCAAAACGTATTCTAAGAAAACCTTGGAGGTGGCTTACTATTAGCAAGGATATGATGATTAACGAGCAAATTCGTGCACGTGAAGTACGCTTAGTTGGCGCAAACGGCGATCAACTTGGAATCAAGTCTCGTAATGACGCTTTAGACTTAGCTGCAGGTCTTAATCTTGATTTAGTATTGGTTGCTCCAAATGCGAAACCACCAGTATGCCGCATTATGGACTACGGTAAATTCCGCTTTGAGCAACAGAAGAAAGAAAAAGAACAGCGCAAAAATCAAAAAGTAATTAGCATGAAAGAAGTTCGTTTAAGTCCAACAATTGATGAACATGACTTTAACACAAAACTTCGTAATGCTGTCAAGTTTTTAGAGAAAGGCGACAAGGTTAAAGCGTCAATTCGCTTTAAAGGACGTGCCATTACTCATAAAGAAATCGGTCAACGTGTTTTAGATCGCTTCTCAGAAGCTTGTGCTGAAGTTAGTACAATTGAATCTAAGCCTAAAATGGAAGGACGTAGTATGTTCTTAGTTTTAGCACCGAAAAACGATAAGTAATAGATAGAGGAGGAAATACCTATGCCTAAACAAAAAACTCATCGCGGCGCTGCAAAGCGTTTCAAAAAGACTGGATCTGGTAAACTGAAGCGTTCTCACGCTTACACAAGCCATTTATTCGCTAACAAATCTACAAAAGCTAAACGTAAACTACGTAAAGCTGGTGTAGTTAGCGCTGGTGACTTCAAACGCATTCGTCAAATGCTTGACAACTTAAAATAAGTTCGGCTGATATATAGAACAAACTAGGAGGTAATATTATGCCAAGAGTAAAAGGTGGTACAGTTACTCGTCAACGTCGTAAAAAAGTTATAAAATTAGCAAAAGGTTACTACGGTTCTAAGAGTACATTATTTAAGGTTGCTAACCAGCAGGTTATGAAATCTCTAATGTATGCATTCCGTGACCGTCGTCAAAAGAAACGTGACTTCCGTAAATTATGGATTACACGTATCAACGCAGCAGCTCGTATGAATGGTCTTTCTTACAGCCGCTTAATGCACGGTTTAAAAAATGCTGGCATCGAAGTTAACCGCAAGATGCTTGCTGACTTAGCTGTTCATGACGAAAAAGCTTTCGCTGAATTAGCAACAGTTGCAAAAAACAACATTAACTAATTGTTTAAAACCTTAGAAGATTTTCTTCTAAGGTTTTTTTGTTTGCATTTATTGTAAAATCCTCCACTTATTATCGTTATTTCTTGCTCAAGTATATTAAGATGTGCTTGTAAGAATTTTTGTAACGATAACGAGGAGACTTTTACATGAAAGTAGGAAAGATTAACGGATGTGTCGTTATCGATATGACAAAATCAATATAAAAGCTATAGCGATATAAAAGAATATATATATAAAGTCAGGAGAATCCTCCTGACTTTTTTTATTTGAACTCATTCGTGAGAAGTGCATCTTTCCTAGCAGAAACGACACTGCTATAATGGAAAGATGATATGGAACTTTCATCAAGTGAACAATATATGAGTGATGATTGAAACGTATTTGCAAATTAAGGACAAGCTATCTTTATAAAGATGTAGGTAGCTGACTTGTTAATAAGAAACGAAAAATAATAATGAACTTTGAGATGAAACAACATTGTTGCGGAAAATGCGATGTTGGAGGAGGACAATAGAATGGACTTACTACAACTATTTAAATTACAAAAAGAATTAGATGACCGTATTGTGAAAGAACATGACTTACAACCGAAAAAATTGTTAAAAGAAAAAATGTTAGCTCTTCTTGTAGAAATTGGAGAACTTGCAAATGAAACACGTTGTTTTAAATATTGGAGCAATAAACCAGCTTCAGAACGTGAAGTAATATTAGAAGAATACGTAGATGGTTTACATTTTATTTTATCAATCGGAATCGATTTAGGAATTGATAAAAACTTCTTATTCTATAAATGTGCGCAAACGAATAAAACACAAGTGGAAATTTTCTTAGACACATATGCGAAAGTAATTCGTTTTACAGATCAACCTTCTATTACGAACTATATTGAACTATTTACAAGCTATCTTCGCCTTGGACAAGCGCTTGAATTTGAACAAGATGAAATTGAAAAAGCATATTTAGATAAAAATGAAGTAAATCATCAGCGTCAAACACAAGGATACTAATTTAATTTTTGAATATTTCAATTTCCTTTTGTATAATAAAGTGACTGAAGAAAAAGGAGGGTGTTGGCAATGATAAAATTAGACGATACATTGACAATGCTAAAAGAATTAACAGACGCACGCGGTATTGCGGGTAACGAGCGCGAACCACGTGAAGTAATGAAGAAATATATTGAGCCGTTTGCAGATGAACTTTCTACTGACAATTTAGGAAGTTTAGTTGCGAAAAAAGTTGGGGAAGAAAACGGCCCGAAAATTATGGTTGCAGGTCATTTAGATGAAGTCGGCTTTATGATTACGCAAATTGATGACAAAGGCTTCCTTCGTTTCCAAACGGTGGGTGGCTGGTGGTCGCAAGTTATGCTTGCACAGCGCGTAACGATTGTAACGCGTAAAGGAGATGTAACAGGTGTAATTGGTTCAAAACCACCGCACATTTTACCTCCAGAAGCTCGTAAAAAGCCAGTTGAAATTAAAGACATGTTCATCGATATTGGTGCTTCTAGCCAAGAAGAAGCGATGGAGTGGGGCATACGACCAGGAGATCAAGTTGTACCGTACTTCGAATTCCAAGTGATGAAGAATGAAAAGATGTTACTTGCAAAAGCATGGGATAACCGAATTGGTTGTGCAATTGCAATTGACGTATTAAAACAATTAAAAGATGAAAAGCATCCAAACGTTGTATACGGCGTTGGTACTGTACAAGAAGAAGTTGGTCTTCGTGGTGCGAAAACATCTGCAAACTATATTAAGCCCGATATCGCATTCGCAGTAGATGTAGGTATTGCTGGGGATACACCAGGTGTAACGGCAAAAGAAGCGCAAAGTAAAATGGGCGATGGACCGCAGATCATTTTATATGATGCTTCTGTTATTGGTCATACAGGTTTACGTGATTTCGTAGTTGATGTTGCTGATGAATTACAAATTCCATACCAATATGATTCTGTAGCGGGCGGGGGAACGGATGCAGGAGCAATTCACATTTCTGTAAACGGTATTCCGTCTATGGCAATTACGATTGCGACACGCTACATTCATTCTCATGCAGCGATGTTACATCGTGATGATTATGAAAACGCAGTGAAGTTAATTGTAGAAGTTATTAAACGTCTTGATAAAGAGGCTGTACATAACATTACATTTAATTAATAGAAAAAAGCGAAGGATAACCTCCTTCGCTTTTTTCATTTTTAAAACGGTCTTTCTAATCCTGCTGCAGTATGAGCTCCTAAAATAATTAAGCGAGTTAATTGCATTGCCATGAAATGTGGGGTATAAATCATGCCTCTTTTTAACCATGACATAATCATTCCGATATGAGCGCCTGTAACATAACTAATAAGAATATCACGAGGGACCATAAGGTCTTCATCATCTGGCTGGGAAATAGATAGGCTTAATGTTAAATGTGTTTGAATTGTTTTCATCATTTTATAAGAATAGTTTCCAGCTGCCTTATCGCCGAGCATAACGTTATAGAAATTAGTATTGTCTGCGATATGCTCAAACAAAGCTAAAAAAGTTGGATGCGGTGAATCAAAAGTGAGCTGAAAATCTTCTTTATTTCGATTTTGTGGTTTAATTACTGCAGCTAGTTTTTCTAACATTTCTTCTATGCTTTTTTCTAATAAATCATATTTATCATGGTAATGGCTATAAAATGTAGCACGATTTACAGGAGCGCGTTCCGCGATATGTTGCACAGTTACATTTTCGAAGCCCTTTTCGCCTACTAAAGCGACAAAAGCATCCTGTATGAGTTGTCTCGTTCGTTTTACACGTGGATCATTTGTATTTTTAATAGACATTTTTACTTCACCTCGTTTAATTTTTTAACCTTAAACAACACATGTATAGTGTAATGTTGTTTAAACAACATATAGGTTTAAATTGTTGGTTGTAGATTCGGGATAATTATTTATAATTATAAACGATAGTCCTTTAGAAATCAGCACCGCTAGGATGCAGACAAAACATAGTTTGCGTCGTAAAAGGTGTGCTTTTTTTGTTTAAAGGTTAATATAATTAACAATTAAACAATATAAACACTAAGGATATAAATAGTTTAGAAAAAATTATATGCGATATAAGGAGAGGAATGCAATGAATCAGTTTCGAAGAATGGTAATTATCAACATTATCACATTAATTGTATTAGTTGGCGGCGGTATTGGCGGTTATTACTATTACAATCAAACAGAAAACTATTTAAAAACAGAAAATGCAAAGATTGACGGGAAAGTAATCCCAATTGCATCACCAGCAGCAGGTAAATTAACAGACTGGAAAGCTGAAGTAGGAAAAAACTACAATGAGAACGATAAATTAGGTGCGGTTACTGTAGCAGGAGCAAATGGTGAGCAAACAGTAGATGTAACAATTCCACAAAATGCAACAGTTGTACAATCAAACGCAACAACTAATGCGTTCGTTGGGGCAGGTAGCCCAATTGCTTATGCATTTGATATGAACAATTTATGGGTAACAGCAAATATTGAAGAAACAAATATTGATGATGTTCAAAAAGGCCAAACAGTAGATGTGTATGTAGATGCATACCCAGATACAACGTTAACAGGAAAAGTAGAACAAGTTGGATTAACAACGGCGAATACATTCTCGATGTTACCATCAAGTAACTCAACAGCGAACTATACGAAAGTAAAGCAAGTTGTACCAGTTAAAATTTCTTTAGATCATAGTAAATCAGTAAATATTGTTCCTGGAATGAATGTGTCAGTTCGTATTCATAAGTAAGGGGGAGATGAGATGTCCTCAATTGCAATTGTAGGATATGCACTATTTTGTATAATCGTCTTCTTCCTTATAAATCGTCTTTTACGAAAGAAAAAAACGAATGTGGGAGAAGAACAAGTCCCAGCCGTAAGTAAGATAGAAGTAAGTCAAGCAGAAACAGTAGAGAAAGAACTTGAACAAAAACAAGAAACAGAAGCTTCTAACGTAGTGGAATTAGAAACAGGGAAGCAAGAGCAAGTAAAACAGGAAAAAGAAATGCTGAAGAGACAATTGCCGGTAGAGAATGTGAATGTAAAGGCAGTTGTAGCTGTACTAATTCTCGGTATGTTCGTTTCTATTTTAAACCAAACGATCATTAATGTTGCATTGCCTCCATTAATGAACGAATTTAACGTATCAACTTCAACAGCACAATGGTTAATTACAGGCTTCATGCTTGTAAATGGAATTTTAGTACCAATCAGTGCATTTTTAGTTTCACGATTTACGTATCGTAAATTATTCATAGCAGCAATGTTATTCTTCACTGTAGGATCTATCATTTGTGCTACATCAGGAAACTTTACAATGATGATGACGGGCCGCGTTATTCAAGCGGTTGGTGCGGGTATTTTAATGCCAGTTGGTATGAATATCTTCATGACATTATTCCCGCCTAATAAACGCGGAGCAGCTATGGGGTTACTTGGGGTAGCGATGATTTTAGCACCAGCTATCGGACCAACTGTAACAGGTTGGGTAATTGAAAACTATAGCTGGAACTTAATGTTCTATGGGATGTTTGTTATCGGTTTAATTATTACGTTCTTATCTTTTAAATTCTTTACACTAGCTCAGCCAGTGTCTAAAACAAAGTTAGATGTATTCGGTGTTATTAGTTCAAGTATTGGACTAGGTAGCTTACTGTACGGATTTAGTGAAGCTGGAAATAATGGCTGGACTAGTGCAGAAGTTGTTATAACACTTATCATCGGTGTCATTGGTTTAGCTGTATTTATTTGGAGAGAGTTAACAACAGACAATAAAATGCTTGATTTACAAGTGTTTAAATATCCGACGTTCACTTTCACATTAGTAATTAACGCGATTGTAACGATGGCCTTATTCGGAGGTATGTTATTACTTCCAGTATACTTGCAAAACATTCGCGGTTTTACACCGATGGAATCTGGTTTATTATTACTTCCAGGATCATTAATTATGGGGATCATGGGACCAGTTGCAGGTAAACTATTTGATAAGTATGGTATTCGTCCGTTAGCAATTGTCGGATTAGCCATTACAACATTTGCGACATATAAATTTACAACGTTATCGATGGATACACCGTATAGCGTTATTATGACGGATTATATTATACGCTCAATTGGTATGTCATTCATTATGATGCCAATTATGACAGCTGGTATGAATGCACTGCCGATGAAATTAATTTCTCACGGTACAGCAACGCAAAATACGTCAAGACAAGTAGCTGGTTCAATTGGAACAGCGATATTAATCACGCTTATGACGCAACAAACTACTGCTCACGTAGCGGATTACGGCAATATGTTAACAACGTCAAACCCGATTTTAGTTGATAAAGTACACGGTATGGGCCAAAGCTTAGCGGCATTAGCCGGATCAGCTCAAGCAGGAGATGCGATGAGTACACAACTATTATTCGGACAAATTTCAAAGCTATCTGCAATTAACGGTATTAACGATGCCTTCTTAATTGCAACAATATTAGCCGGTATTGCTTGGGTGTTATCGTTCTTCTTACCATCAGGCAATAAACCAAATAGAAAAGCAGGGAATTAATTTCCCTGCTTTTTTGTCTTTTTAAAGAGTGAGATATAAAAAATGATAACCAGCTACGGAGCACAGCCCTGTTATAAACAAAATTGTTCCCATAGCACGAATGCTGGATATTTGTCTTCCACTTATAATAGCTAATAGTCCAGCTAAAGAGAAGAAACACCAATATAAAGTTCCTGAAATTGGAACCATCCCCTCTAAATCTATTCCAAAACCTATACAAATGATAGGAACAACGATAAGCGATATGCTAATCAAACCAGCTATAACGATAAATGATTTTCGATATTTCATTCCGGCAGCAATTAAAAAAATGCCAACGATGCCTTCACATAATAACAAAATAGGGGCTAAGATAAGCCAAATAAATAAGTTGGTAGATTCCATATGTAATAACCCCTTAACGAATAAAAGATGAATCAGGCATGGACATGAGTTGATAGCAAATAGCTGCAAACAGTCCTATTGAGAAAATAATGAATCCCATGCTGCGTATACTCTTAATTTTTGAACGTACCCCATTCAATCCTGCTAATAAACCAGCTAGAGAGAAAAGTATCCAATATAGGACAGGTGGAATGTGGAGAACGGTCTCTCCATTGATCCCTTTGTTCAAAAAAATAAAAGGCATTATAACGAATGAAAAGCAAATAATCCCCATTAAGATAACAAGTAATTTCCGATATTTAATTCCTGTTACCATTAAAAAAATACCACCAGCAATCCCGCATAGTAAGAGAAGTGGCGTAAAAAGTATCCAAATAATACTGAACATATGTAAACTCCTTTAAGTGAATTAAGTTATATTTTACTACATGAGGTTTATTTTGGATATTATTAATAAATATGTATAAATTGATAGAAATGAGAAGCAACGATACGAATTAATAGATGTAGAGAACGTTAGAGAGGAGGGGACATATGAAAATTAAAGAAGAGAACGTTGCAATGCAACTACGGAAAAGGAACGAAAAAGCATTATATTTTATTATCGACCGGTACGGCGGACTTATAAAAAGTATTATTCAGAAGCATTTAGCCTCTTTTCAAGATGTACAAGAGGAATGCATGGATGATGTGTTATTGGCAATTTGGAATCATATTGAAAAGTATGATGAGGAGAAAAATACTTTAAAAAATTGGATTGCAGCTATTACAAAATATAAATCTATCGATTATGCGAGGAAATATGCGAAGACAGTAAATGAAAAAGGATTAGATCAAATAGGTGAAATAGCGGTACATACCGATACTACTAAAAATGAAATTAGTAATGATATGGAACATATATTAGATCATTTAAAGAAGAACGATAAAGAAATCTTTATGAAGCATTACGTTGAAGAAGACAGTGTAGAAGAGATTGCAGAGAAAATGGGGATGAAAACTTCTTTTATATACAATCGTCTGTCGAGAGGCCGGAAGAAGCTAAGGGCATTATTTTTACATAATCGAATGAAGTAAATAAGAAAAGGGGTGAAGGAAATGAAAGATCCGTATGAAATGTTAAATGATCTAAAAATTGATGAAAATGAATATAAAGAAGTTAACTTAACTCATATAGAGAAAAAGAAAATACAAAAGCGAATTAGCAAAAAGATAAGAAAGAACAAAGGTCATACGAAACGTAATATAGCTATTGTAACATCGGCTGCGGCATTATTTATTATGATGATGACTGTAGATATGAGAAGGATGATTGCGGATATACCGTTAATCGGAAGTAAAATGGAAGACTACGTAAACAGTAGAGGGGAACCTTTAAAAGAATATAAAACGACAATAGGACAAACAGTTTATGATAACGGTGTAGAAGTAAGGTTAGATGAAGTGATGATAGATGAAGGGCAGATTATTGTTAATAGTACGTTTAAGTCTAACAGTGTTAATCTGGGAGATATTTTTTTACCGTACCCAGATGTTTATATAAATGGAAAAGAGTTAAATGGTAGTGGTGGTGGAGGTAAACAAAGAGTAAATGATTATACATACACATTTTTTACTACTACAAATTTGAAAGATTCACAAATGAAGCCAATGGAATTGGATGGGGAACTAGATATACAAATTATATATAGAAGACTTATGCCGTTAAAAGATAAAACCTCAATAAAAGGAGAATGGGGCTTTTCCTTCAAAGCATCTGGAGACAAATTAAAAGCTGAAACGAAAACAATCCCAATCCATAAACATTTTAAATTAGAAAATGGTCAAAAAATAGAAGTGGAAGATTTAAAAGTTTCTCCTATATCTACGAAGTTGAATTATAAAATGTTGAATGGAACGAAATTAGAGGTGAAATTTATCGCGAAAGATCAAGATGGAAACGAGTTAATACCCGACTCAGGTCTTACATTATCGAAAAATAGTTATTGGCGATTTGAAAAACTAGAAGATAGTGTAACGAAAATTATTCTGACGCCTGTTCTAACTTCTGGTGAAGAGGGAGAAAAGAAAACGAATTACCGAAAAGTGTTAACGGAAGAAGAGTTTGAAGTTGTGATAAAAGAGTGAAAGAGGTATCGCGATGATACCTCTTTTTAACTCAAGAATGCCAACATATTATTCATAATATGAAATAACATAGCTGGAATAATGGATTTTGTTTTTTTACATAAAATAGCCATTAATAATCCCATGAAGAAAGTAATTACCATTACTCCAAGTGAGTATGTATGAGCGATACCGAAGAAGAAGCTTGTTATGATGGCTGCAATCCAAAATGGAAAGCGCTCTGAGAAGAAGCGAAGTATAAAGCCACGGAAAATAAGTTCTTCAAAAATTGGTGTGAGTATGGCGAAGCCGAGAAGTAATAATATTTGATACTGCTTAAAAACGTCTAAGTTTAGTGCGGAAGATTGCTGCTTTGTTGCGTCTTGGAACACATAATTTAACAAGATGTAATTGAGTATAATGTTTATAGCGAAGAAAAGAAGTAAGTATACGTATGTACGCCATTCTTTAAGTACTTTAAAGTTAAAAGATTTTAGTAGTAATTTTTTTGCGGGTTCGAATTTGAAAATAAAGAATAACAACACGGCTAGTTGTAATACGATACTTGCAGTATTTGCAATAGATTCATACAGGGCAATTTGTTTTTTATCTGTAAGACCGGCTGTATAAATTGTTAAGGGCATTGCGAGGAACACAGTAATAAGTCCGGTTCCGAAAAAAGCGAATAAAACGGAGCTAATAAATTGTCCCCATGACATAGAGTATTTCTGTTCATTAGAGAGTTGTGTAGCGGGTTGCATTTGTAAAACCACCTCTTTATATTTGTATATTTAATTATAAAGTATTTTACTTTTGAGTGTAACATTTAAATATTACATACAAAGGTGTATTTTTCGCAAAATAATAAAAGAGGTATCACCCTATAGTGATGCCTCTTTCTCATTGATAACTATGTTCTGCCTTGTCATTCAATTTCTTTTGCTCTATTTGTAATTCACGCTCTACCAATCGGTCTAATTGCTGAATTGCTTTCAATGCTTTTTCATAAGAAATCGTTCTATAATGGTGCGCTCCGCCCGGTTCTTCATCTGCTTCGTCTGCCCATTTAATAATGTTTTGAAGAGATGTTCTTTCAATTTCTTGCTGTACTAAGAAAGAATCTGTATGAAGAAGAATCGCAATAGAAATTTCTTTTGCTAGTTTAGGATGTTCTCCTAATCTAATAAGCAATTTATGAGATCTTTCTGCCCCTTTAATCGCATGTATATCATTCTTTTTATACAAGTCATAGTCCCATTCGCCGCCTGTGTACCACGTATGATGCCCGATATCATGAAGGAAGCCAGCCTTTGTCGCAGCATCGACTGAGGCGTGATGCTTTTTGGCTAAGTGAAACGCATGGTAAGCGACAGCAATCGCGTGGACCATTCCAGAACGGTTTACATATTTTTGCGTAATGTGATGTTTAAAAATTTGTTCAAGCGTAATACGGTGCATAAAACATTCACTCCTTTTATCCAATGATGTATATGAAGAAAAATCGATCGGTTTAAATGTATTTTGAACATTGTACTCCATCGGGGTAGCGTTAGTAAAGTAGAAATGTTTAGGAGAAGAAAAATTTTATAGACATAAAAGGTCACCTTAGTTTTTTTTCTAAGGTGACCTTTTATTGCTTATTTTTTTAATCCTTGCTCCAGTGTTCCTAACATTTCGTGTTTTTCATTTTCATCAGCATTTTTCCAAATGACTTCGAATAAAACGCCAAGACCTGGAAGCATTTTTTCTTCACCGCTTTGAATTGCATCGACAATCGTTTCTTGTAATTGGTCTTGTGAATTTCCAGATACATTCGCTAATACCGCGCCGCGTAAATTAAAACTCATTATCTTCACCTCTTCTTCAGAATTGAAACTGACGTTAGTTTTTGTTCTTTTTTATGTAAATATGTATGAAAAATAGGCTATAATGATAAGACAAGAAGAGAGGGAAATACATATTATGAAAAACATTGATTCAGTACAAAACCCGCGTGTGAAGCAGTGGAAAAAGCTGCAGACGAAAAAAGAGCGCGATAACAAAGCTTTATTTTTTGTAGAAGGATTCCATTTAGTAGAGGAAGCGTTAAAGGCAGGAGTTGTAACAGAACTTATCGTTTCAGATCAGACAGATCTTCCGAAAGATTGGACAGTTAATGATGTTGAAATGTATATTGTGCCTGAAGCAATTGTAAAAGTACTCCGCGAAACAGAAACAACGCAAGGTGTATTTGCTGTTTGTGAGAAACATGAGAAAGAAGTAGCTCTTACTGATGGGAAATTTCTTTTATTAGACGGCCTTCAAGACCCAGGTAATTTGGGAACGATTATTCGTACAGCGGATGCAGCTGGTATTCATGCCGTTGTGCTTGGAGAAGGGTGCGTTGATGTTTATAATAGTAAAGTACTACGATCTACACAAGGTTCTATTTTCCACTTACCGGTTGTAAAAGGGAACTTAGAAGAATGGGTAGACAAGTTAAAAGAAAATAACGTCCCTGTATATGGAACAGCTCTTGAAAATGGAGTTCCATTTGGTGAAGTAACCCCGGCTGGAAGTTTTGCATTAATTGTAGGGAATGAAGGAAGCGGCGTACGCCAAGAAATTCTGGCGAAAAGTGATCAAAACTTGTATATTCCGATTTACGGCGGGGCAGAATCATTAAATGTTGCGGTTGCAGCAGGGATTTTAACGTATTATTTACAAAGCCCAGTTGCGAATCGATAAAAAACTTCTTATAATAAGTTGAAGTACATGTTCATAAAAAAGTGGTGAAATGAGTATCGAACTTTTTTGAACATATAATAAAAGTATATTAATGAAAAACGTTGATAGAGAAGAGTAGCTTACAAAATCGCCATATAGGGAGAGAGTGCCGTAGACTGAAAGCATTCTTATGGTAGATGGAAGTGAATTCACCTCTGGAGTTGGCGCCAGGACCATTTATATGTAAAGGCGTTCCGGTCAGAATTGATCGTTATAACTAATGAGTGGGCAGACTTGTTCTGTCAATTTAGGGTGGTACCGCGAATTTACCTCGTCCCTTTTTGGGAGCGGGGTTTTTTTATTTTTAAAATTAGGAGGGTTCCAAATGGAAGCACGTTTAAAAGAGCTAAAGCAAAAAGCGTTAGAGCTTATTGAAGAAGCGAAAGAGCTAAAGGGCTTAAACGACGTACGCGTAGCGTATTTAGGGAAAAAAGGTCCAATTACAGAAGTATTACGCGGCATGGGAAAATTATCAGCAGAAGAGCGTCCACGTATGGGAGCATTAGTAAATGAAGTACGTGAAGCGATTCAAACGCGTCTAGAAGACAAAATTGGCAACTTAGAAAAAGCAGTAATTGAGGCGAAATTAGCTACTGAAACAATTGATGTTACACTGCCAGGTCGTCCTGTTGAAACAGGTTGTCACCATCCGTTAACAGCAGTTGTTGAACAAATTGAAGATGTATTCATCGGTATGGGTTATGAAGTAGCTGAAGGGACGGAAGTAGAAAAAGACTACTACAACTTCGAAGCATTAAACTTACCGAAAGATCACCCAGCGCGTGATATGCAAGATACATTCTACATTACAGAAGAAACGTTACTACGTACACATACATCTTCTGTGCAAGCACGTACGATGGAAAAGAATAAAGAAAAAGGACCGATTAAAATTATTTGTCCTGGTAAAGTGTATCGCCGCGATGACGATGATGCGACGCATTCACACCAATTCATGCAAATTGAAGGTCTTGTAATTGATAAAAACATTCGCATGAGTGACTTAAAAGGTACACTGCAAGTATTCGTGAAAAAGATGTTCGGTGAAGATCGTGAAATCCGTCTTCGTCCAAGTTTCTTCCCATTCACAGAGCCGTCTGTAGAGATGGATATTTCTTGTATGATGTGTCACGGTAAAGGTTGTGGCACTTGTAAAGGGACTGGCTGGATCGAAATTTTAGGAGCAGGTATGGTTCACCCGAACGTACTTGAAATGGCTGGTTATGATTCAAAAGAATATCAAGGTTTCGCATTCGGTATGGGCGCAGAGCGTATCGCAATGTTGAAATACGGCGTAGATGACATTCGTCATTTCTATACAAATGATGTACGTTTCTTACAACAATTCAAACGAGCGTAAGGGAAGGAGAGGATAAATATGTTCGTATCATATCGTTGGTTACAAGAGTATGTAGATATTAAAGATGTAACAGCACAAGAACTAGCAGACAAAATCACGAAAAGTGGTATTGAAGTAGAAGGTGTTGAAGTATTAAATAAAGGTGTAAAAGGTGTTGTAGTTGGTCACGTATTAGAATGTGAAAAACACCCAGAAGCTGATAAATTAAGCAAATGCTTAATCGATATCGGTGAAGAAGAGCCGGTTCAAATTATTTGTGGAGCTGCTAACATTGCAAAAGGTTTAAAAGTACCAGTTGCAAAAGTTGGCGCTGTACTTCCTGGTAACTTCAAAATTAAAAAAGCAAAACTACGCGGGGAAGCTTCTCACGGTATGGTTTGTGCTCTTCAAGAGCTTGGTATTGATGGGAAATTCGTTGCGAAAGAATATGCAGACGGTATCTTCATCTTCCCAAGTGATGCTGAAGTTGGTGCAGATGCACTTGAAATTTTAAATTTAAATGATGAAGTACTTGAGCTTGGTTTAACACCAAACCGTGCAGATTGCTTAAACATGTTAGGTGTTGCATATGAAGTAGCTGCTATTTACGGCCGTGAAGTAAAACTTCCAGCTATCGACTTACAAGAAACAGCAGAAAAAACTTCTGATTACATTTCTGTAAGTGTAGAAGCGAAAGAAGAAAACCCATTATATATTGCAAAAATGGTTAAAAACGTAAAGATTGGTCCATCACCAATGTGGATGCAAACTCGTCTTATGGCAGCTGGCATTCGTCCAATTAGTAATGTAGTTGATATTACAAACTACATTTTAATGGAATACGGTCAACCGTTACATGCATTCGATTACGATAAATTAGGTTCAAAAGAAATCGTTGTTCGTCTTGCAAAAGAAGGCGAAAAGATTCAAACATTAGATGCTCAAGAACGTACGTTACAAAGCCACCATCTTGTAATTACAAATGGCACAAAAGCGTTAGCTGTTGCTGGTGTAATGGGCGGAGCGGATTCTGAAGTTGATAGCGAGACAGTAAACGTTCTAATTGAGTCTGCATACTTTGCAGGTCAAACAGTGCGCCGTACATCAAAAGACTTAGGTCTTCGTAGCGAATCAAGTGCACGTTTTGAAAAGGGAATCGACCCAACACGTACATTTGAAGCAATTCAACATGCAGCTGCTTTAATGGCAAAATACGCTGGTGGAGAAGCACTTGAAGGTGTAGTAGAAGCTGATAACTTACAAGTACAAGAACGTACAGTATCTGTTACAGCTGAAAAAGTAAACCGTGTATTAGGTACAGATATTTCTGCGAGTGAAATGGGTACAATGTTCACAAACCTGAAATTCCCATTCACAGAAGTAGAAGGAACATTCCATGTAAATGTACCAGCACGTCGCCCTGACATTACAATTTCAGAAGACTTAGTAGAAGAAGTAGGTCGTCTGTATGGTTATGATCACATTCCAGTTACATTACCATCTGGAACAATGACACGTGGTAAATTAACATCAGCACAAACGAAACGTCGTAAAGTACGCCGCTTCCTAGAAGGTGCTGGTTTATATGAAGCAATCACATATTCATTAACAAGCGCTGACAAAGCGAAACAATATATGGTTGAGCCGAACGAAAAAGCTCCTGTAAATCTTGCGCTTCCAATGAGCGAAGAGCGTAGCCAACTTCGTTTAAGCTTAGTGCCACAATTGTTAGAAGCAGTTTCATACAATGTTGCACGTAAAAACGACAGCGTTGCATTATATGAAGTAGGTTCTATCTTCTTACCAACAGAAGCAGGAGAACTTCCGAAAGAAGAACAACATCTTGCAGGTGTTATGACAGGTCTTGCTCTTCACCATGCATGGCAAGGTGAGAAGAAAGTTGTAGACTTCTTCGTTGTTAAAGGTGTATTAGAAGGATTATTCGACGTACTTGGCGTGGCAAATCAAATCACTTATGCACCAGCAAAACGTGAAGGTATGCACCCAGGCCGTACAGCTGACATCGTATTAGATGGTGAAGCAATCGGATTCATCGGTCAATTGCACCCGGAAACAGAAAAACAATTAGATGTGAAAAATACATTCGTATTCGAATTATCTCTTGCAAAAGTATTCGGTGCAGACGCTGAGGAAACTTACTACTTAGCAATTCCACGTTTCCCATCTATGACACGTGATATGGCTGTTGTAGTAACAACAGAAACAAAAGCTGGTGAAATGAAGCAAGTCATTGCTGAAGCTGGCGGAGAACTTCTGAAAGACGTAGCACTATTCGACTTATACGAAGGTGAAAAAATGGAAGAAGGCAAGAAATCACTTGCATTCTCTATGAACTACTTCGATGCAGAACGTACATTAACAGACGAAGAAGTAACAGAAGCGCATAACCGTGTATTAACAGCGGTAGAAGAGAAATTTGGTGCGGAGTTACGTAAGTAAAAAAAATTGCCGGATTAATTCCGGCAATTTTTTTATGGCACGATTGTCGGAAAATGTCGGTAAGTCGATATATTATAAAAATCGCTGATATATTTTCTGGCATCTTGCATCTTTCTCTCGAATGTAGTACATTAATTTTAGTTTAACAAAACGAAAGACGATGATAAGGAAAAGTAGTATATACTATAATCCAAAGCGAGTCAGGGACGGTGAGAGCCTGATGAGGCGGTATATGTGAAGAACACCTTGGAGTTGCTAACCGAAATTGAAGCTTGTATTCAAGAGTAGACTTAGACGGGAATCCGGCCTGTTACAAACCGGGAAGTATGTATTACATACGAGTTAAAGTTGGTCTTTATGACAAATTGGGTGGTACCGCGAAGTTTAACCTTTCGTCCCTTTATGGATGAAAGGTTTTTTTGTATTTAAATATATGAGTAAAGGAGAATTTTACTATGGAAAACACATTAGTAAAAAGTCTGTATAGAGATACAGATAAATACGCAGATCAAACAGTACAAGTATCGGGTTGGATTCGTAACTTACGTGATTCAAAAGCATTTGGTTTCATCGAATTAAACGACGGTAGCTTCTTCAAAGGTGTTCAAATCGTTTTCGATACAGAATTAGAGAACTTCAAAGAAATTGCAAAGCTTCCACTAAGCTCTTCAGTTAAAGTAGAAGGTAAAGTAATTGCAACACCTGGAGCGAAGCAACCATTTGAAATTAAAGCAGAAAAAATTGATATCGAGGGCTTATCAGATTCTGATTACCCACTTCAAAAGAAGCGTCATACGTTTGAATACTTACGTACAATCGCTCACTTACGTCCAAGAACAAATGCATTCTCAGCAACATTCCGCGTGCGTTCTATCGCAGCATTTGCAATTCACCAATTCTTCCAAGAGCGTGGATTTGTACATGTTCACACACCAATTATTACTGGTAGTGATACAGAAGGTGCAGGCGAAATGTTCCGCGTAACAACGCAAGATTTAAACAACGTAGCAAAAGGTGAAGACGGACAAGTTGACGAATCAAAAGACTTCTTCGCTAAAGAAACAAACTTAACAGTAAGTGGACAGCTGAACGCTGAAGCTTATGCATTAGCATTCCGTGATGTGTACACATTCGGACCTACATTCCGTGCGGAAAACTCAAACACAACTCGTCACGCAGCGGAGTTCTGGATGGTTGAGCCTGAGATTGCATTCGCTGAGTTAGGCGATGTAATGGATCTTACAGAAGATATGCTGAAATATGCAATGAAATACGTACTAGAGCATGCACCAGAAGAAATGGACTTCTTCAACAGCTTCGTTGATAAAACAGTTCTAGAGCGCATGAACAATGTGATTAACTCTGACTTCGGTCGTATCACTTATACAGAAGCAATTAAAGTACTTCAAGAATCAGGTGCTGACTTTAAATACCCAGTAGAATGGGGTATTGACTTACAAACAGAGCACGAAAGATACTTATCAGAAGAAATCTTTAAACGCCCTGTATTCGTAACGGACTATCCGAAAGACATTAAAGCATTCTACATGCGTATGAACGAAGATGGTAAAACAGTAGCAGCTACTGACCTTCTAGTTCCTGGCATCGGCGAATTAATCGGCGGAAGTCAACGTGAAGAAAGAATGGACGTTTTAGTAGACAGAATTAAAGAACTAGGTATGAACGAAGAGGACTACTGGTGGTACTTAGAACTTAGAAAATACGGCGGTACAAAACACGCTGGATTCGGTCTAGGTTTCGAGCGCTTCCTAATGTACATCACTGGTATGGCTAACATCCGTGACGTAATTCCATTCCCAAGAACTCCAGGTTCTTCTGAGTTTTAAGATATCAAAAAAGCGAGAGCAACTGCTCTCGCTTTTTTTGTTTGGAAAAATGTTGTTCATAGGTTCGTTCATATCTCACATATAGTAAAACGAATGAAATATTTATGGGCAAGGGAAGGGGTTTTTGTACAATGGGGGAGATTCCAAGTCATACAAAGTGGACACTGCATGACAAGTATGTGGTGATTACTGGTGCAACAAGTGGTATTGGATTAGCGGCAGCTAAGACATTTGCAGAGCGCGGTGCCAAACTAGGAATCATTGCACGTAACGAGGAAAAAGCGAATGCTGCTATTGCTCAAATTAAGGATGTAACGAATGGGGATGTGATGATAGATCTATTTTTAGCTGATATGGCTTCCCAACAATCTATACGCCGGGTAGCTACTGATATTTTGGAAAGGTGTCCGAGAATAGATATATTAGTGAATAATGCTGGTGCTTTATTTCAAACAAGGCAGCTTACAGAGGACGATTTGGAGATGACTTGGGCGGTTAACCATTTAGGTCCATTCCTAATCACTAATTTGCTGTTGGAGCGTTTAAAAGAAAGTGCTCCTGCTCGTGTTATCACCACCGCATCTCACGGTCACAAAATGGCTAAAAAGGGAATTGATTTCGGTGATTTAGATGCAGAACAACTTTATCGTGGTGTTAAGAAATTTATGGGTGGTCCTACAATGCGTTATGCTCAATCAAAACTAGCAAATATTTTATTTACCGCTGAATTGGCAAAGAGGTTGGAGGGGACGGGTGTTAGTGCATACAGCTTCGATCCAGGGCTAGTGGCTACGAATTTCAACCAGGACAATGGTCTAGTTGCTCGCTTAACTATGGCAGCAATGAAACCTTTCTCTCGTACACCCGAGAAAGGTGCTGAAACTCTAATATGGCTAGCAGAATCAACTGAATTTACTGATCATAGTGGTTATTACTATGCCGATAAGCAAATAGGAAAAATGTCTGAAGCTGCCTTGGATAAGGATGCCGCAAAACGTCTATGGGACATTAGTGAAAAACAGACAGGAGGATAAAAGAGTAGCCAGTATATGTTCAGATGGTTATGCTGAATAGTTTTTTACTCTTAAGTGAAAAGTAATCTTGGGGGTGATTGTAATGAGTAAGAAAGTGAAAACAGACCATTCTAGATCAAGCTTAGGTTCTCCGGAAGTGGAAGGACAAGGAACGACTACGCATGAAACGGGTTCTTATAAAGTACCTTCATCAAATAAGAAGCAGAAACGAAGTTAAACATAAAAAGGGAGTCATGGAGACTCTCTTTTTTAGGTGAATAGTAAATGAATATATATCAGTCTAAATTTAAATATATAGATATACAGAATGAGTGCGGCGAAAATAGGAACGTGTGAGATCCTATTTATCCATTTTTCATTCATAAAAGGCGAAAAGAATTCAATTCTTTTCGCCTTGTTTAGTTCATCCATATCCTGTCGATACTAAAAAGTAGTTATTTTTTCAGTAACCGAAACGCCTTCTCTGTATTAGCAAAATGCACTTTCACAAATTCAGGTAGTCTTTCTTTACCGACTTTTTGAATTAATTTAGCAGCGGCAATATCAACTTGTTTACCAGCACCTTTCGGAAGTTGCATACCAGCTTTTTTGCTTAGTTCGTCAAATTGTTTTACGAATGAGTAACGAGCTAAAATGGAAGCGGCGGCTACTGCTAAATGGACACTTTCACCTTTTGTAGCGAAGTAAACATTTTCACGCTGTACCTGTTTTTGTTTCGCTAAATATTTATAGTATGTATCAGGCTGTGTAAATTGGTCGATTAAGATACCCTCAGGTGTTGTAGGTGCAATTTTAGCCAATAAGTTTGTGATGGCTTTGTTATGCAGTAAAGCTTTTAGTTTACCTTGGTTGTTTCCTTTATCAAATAGCTCGTTATATTTTTCATTATGAAGAACGAGGGAGCCGTAAGGAACAACGTGAAGGAGTTGTTTTGCAATCTCAGCAATTTGAGCATCATTTAAGTTTTTGGAGTCTTTTACACCAAGTTCTTTTAAAAGTGGAATTTGCTTTGCATCCACATATACAGCAACTACTGTCATCGGTCCGAAGTAATCACCAGTACCTACTTCGTCTGATCCTAGAATAGACATTGTGCCGATGGAAACGGGCGGCGCATAACGATGTGAATTGACCGATTTTTTTACAGCTGATTTTGGTGTTTGAGAGACAGTTTGCCAACGAGAAGCTTCTGCTTCAGCACGTCCACCCTGAAACATCACTTTTCCTGATTTATAAGCTGTAATTGTGCAAGATTGAACTTTTGCCATAAAGATACCGCCTTGCGGAATTTTGGGGCTAAGTGCTTGTTTGTATTGTTGTTTCATGTCTTCAATTACTGTAGAACTTGTTTGTATTACGATAGAATTTGACAAAATGGTCGCTCCTTTTTTATGTTGTTATTTTTATCATATCGGATTGTTCTTTCTGTTTCCATATTATGATGGTTCATGGTATGATAAACTTTAGGATTCTGTACGTGATTGGAGGCCGGTGAGTTGTCACAACAAAAGGGAAATAAAAGTCGAATTAATGTAGAAATATATGGCCAACAGTATTCAGTTGTTGGCGATGAAAGTACAAGTCATATCCGCATGGTAGCAGCGATTGTGGATGATAAAATGCGCGAACTCAATGCCAAGAATCCTTCGCTTGATACGAGTAGACTAGCGGTATTGACGGCGGTAAACGTCATACACGATTACATAAAATTAAAAGAAGAACATGAGAAGTTGAAAGAAAGTATGACACAAAAAGGAATTGAATAAACATGATTGATATTATTATCATTTTATTGCTTGTTATGGGATTCTTCCTCGGTTTACGCAGAGGATTTATTTTGCAACTTGTAAAGTTAACAAGCTTTATTATCGCATACCTCGTTGCATACTGGTATTGTAAAGATTTAGCGCCAGCACTTGCGAAAATTATTCCGTATCCATTTGATAAGAATGTTTCTGTTCCAGAATGGATAGATGCGAATAATATTGAGGGTGTCTTCTATCAAGCAATTGCGTTTATCGTATTATTTATTATTACAAAAATCGCACTTTCACTACTTGGTAATTTACTGAATATGTTTGCAGAAATCCCAGTTTTAAAGCAAGTCAATGCGGTTGCTGGGGCACTTCTTGGCTTTTTAGAAGTGTATATCATTCTGTTTGTCTTAATTATTGTTGGAACAATTCTTCCAATTGAACAAATACAAACACCATTACAAAAATCATCAATTAGCAAAATAATTGTAGACGATACACCGATTCTTTCTGAAAAGGTGAAGGAACTATGGCAGACAGGTAGCAGAGTGTAACTTCTCTTTTTTCGGAAAGAGAAGTTTTTTTCTATGAAAGAAAGGCGGGGCAATGATGAAAGTGAATAAAAAACAAGTTATCAAATTACTAGAGACAATCGGCCTATTTATGGAACTAAAGGGCGCGAATCCATTTAAAATATCTGCATTCCGTAAAGCGGCGGCAGCACTAGAAAGTGATGACCGTAGTCTTTCTGAAATTGAAGATTTCACAAAGATTCCAGGTATCGGAAAAGGAACGGCAGCAGTTATTCAAGAATATATAGAATCGGGAACATCTGAAGTACTACAAGAACTTGAAAAAGAAGTACCAAGCAGTTTATTACCACTATTAAAACTACCAGGCCTTGGTGGTAAGAAGGTGGCCAAGTTATACAAAGAACTTGGTGTTGTTGATATGGAAACGTTAAAAGCTGTTTGTGAAGAAAATAAAGTACAAGCTTTAGCTGGATTCGGTAAGAAAACAGAAGAGAAAATATTAGAAGCAATTGATCAAGTAGGCTCTCGTCCAGAGCGTTTACCAATTGCGATGGTATTGCCTATTGCCGGGGAAATAGAGGAGAAATTGTCGAATGTTGCTGAAATAATTCGTTTCTCACGCGCTGGTAGTTTACGCCGTGTTCGTGAGACAGTGAAGGACTTAGATTTCATCATTGCAACGACAGAGCCAGCAGTAGTGCGTGAACATTTACTACAATTTGATAATATGATTGAAGTGATTGCAAGTGGAGATACGAAAGTATCTGTTCGTCTTCAATATGAATATGATATTTCAATTGACTTCCGCTTAGTAAAACCAGAAGAATTTATTACAACTCTTCACCATTTCACCGGATCAAAAGACCATAACGTAAAAATGCGCCAAATTGCGAAAGATAGAGGCGAGAAAATTAGTGAATACGGTGTGGAAATCTTAGACACAGGTGAAGTGAAAACATTCGAAACAGAAGAAGCATTCTTCGCCCACTTTGGCCTTCCATTCATCCCACCAGAAGTGCGTGAAGATGGAAAAGAAATTGAATTAATTAAAGAGTATCCGAACTTAATTCAGTTCTCTGATATACAGGGTGATTTACATATGCATACAACGTGGAGTGACGGTGCTTTTTCAATTGAAGAAATGGTACAAGCGTGCCGCGCTCATGGATATAAATTTATGGCAATTACTGATCACTCGCAATACTTGAAAGTAGCGAACGGTTTAACGAAAGAGCGTCTTCGTGAACAAGCGAAAGAAATTGAACGTATGAATGAAAAGTATCCAGACATTACAATTTTGCGCGGGATTGAAATGGACATTTTACCAGATGCGACACTTGATTTTGACGATGAAGTATTAGCAGAACTAGATTATGTCATTGGAGCTATTCACTCAAGCTTCTCACAAGACCGTGAAACGATTATGAAGCGTCTTCGCACTGCACTTGAGAATAAGCATGTCACAATGATTGCCCATCCGACAGGACGTCTTCTTGGGCGCCGTGAGGGTTACGATGTAGATACAGATTTATTAATCCAGCTCGCAAAAGAAACAAATACAGTTTTAGAATTAAATGCAAATCCAAACCGTCTAGATTTAAGCGCGAAATTATTAAAACAAGCACAAGATGCTGGTGTAAAAGTAGCGATTAATACGGATGCCCATACACTTGAAATGTTAGAAGATATGGAAACAGGTGTAGCAGCAGCGCGTAAAGGTTGGATTCAAAAAGATAACGTGATTAACACATGGGATATTGAACGTTTATTAGACTATATTAAACGTAATAAGTAATACAGGGGGGACCTGCAACATGTTAGAACGAACGTTGCGTGTATTAGAATACAATAAAGTAAAAGAACAATTACTTGAACATACAGCATCTTCACTTGGTCGTGATAAAGTGAAGAATTTAGTGCCAAGCACAGATTTTGAAGAAATTGTGGAATTGCAAGAAACAACGGATGAGGCAGCGAAAGTCATCCGTTTAAAAGGACATGTACCACTTGGAGGGATTTCTGATATTCGTTCAAATATTAAGCGTGCGAAAATTGGAAGTATGTTAAGTCCTTATGAATTAATTGAAATCGCAAGTACGATGTACGGTAGTCGCCAAATGAAACGTTTCATTGACGATATGATTGACAACGGTGTTGAGCTTCCAATTTTAGAAACACATGTCGCGCAAATTGTGTCTTTATATGATTTAGAAAAGAAGATTACAAATTGTATTGGTGACGGCGGTGAAGTAGTCGATAGCGCAAGTGACAAATTGCGTGGTATTCGTAATCAAATTCGTACTGCGGAAAGCCGTATTCGTGAGAAATTAGAAAACATGACGCGTTCTTCAAACGCGCAAAAAATGTTATCAGATGCAATTGTAACGATTCGTAACGAACGCTACGTAATCCCGGTAAAACAAGAATACCGCGGCGTATATGGTGGTATTGTTCACGACCAATCTGCTTCTGGACAAACATTATTTATCGAACCGCAAGTAATCGTGGAATTAAATAACGCACTTCAAGAAGCACGTGTGAAAGAAAAACAAGAAGTAGAACGCATTTTAATGATGTTAACGGAAGAAGTGGCAGTGGAAGCTGATATTGTTTTATCAAACGTAGAAGTAGTTGCAAATCTTGATTTTATTTTTGCGAAAGCTCTTTATGCGAAGCGAATTAAAGCGACGAAGCCAATCGTAAATAATGAACGCTACATGGATTTAAAACAAGCACGCCATCCGCTTATTGATCCGGAAATTATCGTGCCAAATAACATTATGCTTGGTAAAGACTTTACAACAATCGTTATTACAGGACCGAATACAGGTGGTAAAACAGTTACACTGAAAACAGTCGGTATTTGTGTCTTAATGGCGCAATCTGGTCTTCATATTCCAGTAATGGATGAATCAGAGATATGTGTATTTAAAAACATCTTTGCTGATATCGGTGATGAGCAATCGATTGAACAAAATTTAAGTACATTCTCTTCTCATATGGTAAACATTGTAGATATTTTAGAAAAAGCTGATTTTGAAAGTTTAGTCCTATTTGATGAATTAGGTGCTGGGACAGATCCGCAAGAAGGGGCTGCACTAGCGATTTCTATTTTAGATGAAGTATGTAACCGTGGTGCTCGCGTTGTTGCAACGACGCATTACCCAGAATTAAAAGCATATGGATACAATCGTGAGCAAGTTATTAATGCGAGCGTTGAGTTCGATGTGAATACATTAAGCCCAACGTACAAATTATTAATCGGTGTACCAGGACGTAGTAACGCCTTTGAAATTTCGAAGCGTCTTGGTTTGTCTGATCGCGTTATTGATCGCGCTCGTAACCATATTAGTACAGATACGAACAAAATCGAAAATATGATTGCAAAGTTAGAAGAAAGCCAAAAAAATGCAGAGCGCGAACGAAAAGAAGCGGAAGAGCATCGTAAGCAATCTGAAAAACTTCATCGTGAATTACAGCGTCAAATTATTGAATTTAATGATGAGCGCGATGAAAAATTATTAAAAGCGCAAAAAGAAGGGGAAGAAAAAGTCGAAGCTGCAAAGCAAGAAGCAGAAGGCATTATTCAAGAACTTCGTCAATTGCGTAAAGCACAGCTTATAAACGTGAAAGACCATGAGCTTATTGAAGCGAAGAGCCGTCTAGAAGGTGCGGCGCCAGAGCTTGTGAAGAAACAAAAAGTAAACGTGAAAAACACAGCGCCAAAACAACAATTACGCGCAGGTGATGAAGTAAAAGTGTTAACGTTCGGTCAAAAAGGTCAATTGCTTAAAAAAGTAAGTGATACAGAGTGGAGCGTACAAATTGGTATTCTGAAGATGAAAGTGAAAGAATCCAATATGGAATACATTAATACACCGAAGCAAACTGAGAAAAAAGCAGTCGCAAGTGTGAAGGGTAGAGATTATCACGTGTCGTTAGAGCTAGACCTTCGCGGCGAACGTTATGAAGATGCAATGATGCGCGTTGAAAAATATTTAGACGATGCACAGCTTGCAAGCTATCCTCGTGTATCAATTATTCACGGCAAAGGAACAGGAGCGCTTCGCCAAGGTGTACAAGATTACTTGAAGAAACATCGCGGTGTGAAAACCTACCGCTACGGTGACATGGGCGAGGGAGGCCTAGGCGTAACAGTTGTCGAATTAAAATAGCAAACAACCAAACAAAAGGGGAAACCATTATATGTTTATGGACAAACTTGCAAAAGTATTGTTAGCTTGTTGCGGAATATTTTTGGTAATTGGGGTTATTTATTTAGTTGTTTTTGCGAAGTAAAGGAGCGTCAATCTTGGCATAATGATATCGCCATGGATTGACGCTTTTAATCTATAAGAAAAGGAACAAAACATGAAAATCAACCAATACATAAGCGAAGTAAAATCCTGCTCAAGACGTGAAACAGACCGTCTCATTAAAGCAGGACGTGCCTGTATTAACGGTGAAGTATGTACGCACGGTGCACTCGTTAATGAAGGTGATATTGTAACGATTGATGGGCAAGTTATTGTAAAAGAAGAGAAAGAAAAGGTGTATATTGCCTTCCATAAACCAGTCGGAATTACTTGTACAGCAGCTGAACATATTGAAGATAATATTATTGATTATATCGATTATCCAGAACGAATCTTTCCTGTTGGACGATTAGATAAAGCATCGGAAGGACTCATCTTATTAACGAATGACGGTGCGATTGCGAATCAAATTTTGCACGGTGATCATGAGCATGAGAAAGAATATGTTGTCACTGTTGATAAGCCGTTTACAGATTGGTTTATTGATGAGATGTCCAGCGGTGTAAAGATTAAAGATGGAATGACGAAGCCATGTAAAGTGACGAGAGTTAATCAGTCTACATTCCGCATCGTTTTAACGCAAGGAATGAATAGGCAAATTCGTAGAATGAGTCGTGCTTTCGGATTTACTGTAACAAAGCTAAAGCGAGTACGCATTATGAATATAGAGCTAAATGAGCTTGAAGCTGGAAAATGGCGAGACATTACACCTAAGGAATTAGAAATATTAATAGGGCAGTTATAGGGAGGAAAGTTTTCTCCCTATATTTTTTTGTCAGAAAAAATAAAACTATTGATTTTTTAAAAAATAGCCCATATAATAAAAAACAACAAGTTTCGACAACATATTTTATAAAAGTAATGATGAGGACATGAGTTGTTTTTGACGATTCTCAGAGAGGGAAGCCTTAGGCTGTGAGCTTCCTAATACGGAAAGACAAACTTACCACCTCTAAACTTCAAGAGTGAACTGCAGATGCATTGTAATTCTTGGCGGATAAAACCGTTATCAATTTACACGAGCTATAAAATGAGCTTATTTCGTTATAAATTCATTTTATTAGAATAAGGGTGGAACCACGATTTCAACACTCGTCCCTTTGTTAGGGACGGGTGTTTTTTGCGTTCTTTTACGGGGAAGTATGCTTGAAAGAGGATATGTGACGGATTTTAATTCAGAATATTTTGTCAATAAAATAATTAGGAGGTAGTAGAAATGAAGTCATCTTTAAAGTTTTCTGAGATGTTTGCAATAAGCTTAATGTTATTTGCACTGTTTTTCGGTGCCGGTAATATGATTTTCCCACCAGCGTTAGGGCAAGGTGCTGGAACAGATGTATGGATCGCGTTATTTGGCTTTATCGTAACAGGTGTAGGACTGCCTTTATTAGGAGTTATTGTTATAGCTCTAAAGGGAGATATTAATGAATTAGCAAGACGTGTACATCCTGTATTCGCGCTAATTTTCATTACTGCAATTTATTTATGTTTAGGCGTATTTGTTAGTGTGCCACGTACAGGGACTGTTGCTTATGAAATGAGTGTTGCACCGTTTTTACCAAGTGAGATAGCTGGTCAATCCTATCCACTTGTTATCTTTACATTTATTTTCTTTGCAGTAACTTTCTATTTAGCATTAAACCCATCGAAATTAGTGGGGCGCATTGGTAAAGTGTTAACTCCAATTTTATTAGCTGTTATTGCAATTATTGTAGCGAAAGCAATTATGACTCCAATGGGAGAGTTTGGTGCCCCTACAGAAGCGTATAGTGCCCCACTCTTTAAAGGTTTTATTGATGGATATTTAACTTTAGATGGACTTGCAGCACTTGTTTTCGGAAATGTTGTGATCAATGCTTTAAAAGCAAAAGGCATTACAAATAAGAACAGTATTGCGAAAGTAACAATCTTTGCAGGATTTATTGCAGCACTTGGCTTACTTCTTGTTTATTTAGCACTTGCTTACCTTGGAGCTTCAAGTGTTTCACTTGGAATGGGAGCAAACGGCGGAATTATTTTAACAAACGTCGTGAATCATTTATTTGGTAGCTACGGAACATTATTACTAGGTATCGCAATTACTGCAGCATGCTTAACAACTTCTGTCGGTATTGTAGCAGCTTGTGGAGAATATTTTTCTTCGTTATTACCAAAGCTTTCTTATCAAAAAGTCATTTTCATTTTCTCTGTATTAGCATTTATGGTAGCAAATCTTGGTTTAACTCAGTTAAACGCATTAGCATTACCAATCTTAATTGCAATTTACCCAATTGGTATCGTACTGATCGTATTATCACTTGTTGAAAACTATATTCGTCTTCCATTAGCTATGTATGTAGGCGGTATTGTAGGCGCATTTGCAATTAGCTTCTTTGATGGATTGCATAATGCAAATCTTCAAGTAGCGGCCCTTGCTCCTATCTTAGATAAAATTCCATTATATAGTGTAGGGATTGGTTGGCTAGTTCCGGGTATCATTGGAATTGCAATTGGATATGTAGTTTCTTTATTTCAAAAGCAAGAAATTGCTGTAGAAAAATAAGGGAAAGAGGCTTTCTTTAAAAGAAAGCCTCTTTTTTTGTAGAAAAATTATATATAGAAGAATTCAGATATTAAAAATTTTATACGTAATATAGTTGACAAAAAAATTACCAGTAGGCTAAGATTGACTTAGTTGTGGAAATATTGGAAGGGAAGAGGTTTTCTATGACTATATCATTTTTGTAAGAAGAGGTGATAGAACGATAGAATTAGGCGGTTTATTTTTTTTGAAATTCGTTGAGAATGATAATCAATAAAATGATGAAAGAGTTTTATGTTTATTCTTATAGGAAAAATTGGTGGGATTATTTTTTTATCTATCAATGAGAATGATAATCAATATATTTCTAACTACATAGTGTTACTCGTTATAAAATAGAGATAGAAAGATTATTTTTTTTCTTATATATTGAGAATAATTATCATTTTCAAAAAAGAAAAACAAGGAGGCAGTAAGGTAAATGAGAAAGTTTTCGGTATTACCCGCTTTTATTATGACATTCGTATGTATGCTAGCTTTTCTCGTAGTGCCATTCGGACAAGCTTCGGCAAATGTAGCTGACGGTACTTACGATATTAACTATGTCATACAAAAAGCAGAAAATGATTCAGCTTCAATGGCAAATGATTATTTTGAAAAACCAGCTAAGTTAATTGTAAAAAATGGTGAGATGAGAGTACAAATTCCTATGAATCATAGTGCTTGGATTACAGAATTTAAAGCACCAGAGAACGGGAACTTTGTTGATGCAAAAGTTGTTAGTAAAGATGAATCTGCAGATAAAAGAACTGTAGAGTTTAAAATAGACGACTTATCTAAACCAGCAGCTGTAAAAATTCATGTTGTTGTACCGAACGTAAATTATGACCATAACTACACAATTCGCTTTGCGTTTGATGCAAATGTAAAAGCAGTAGGTGGAGAGAATAAGGAAACTGCTGCAACAAAAAATGAAGATCAAACTCAAAAAAATACACAAGTAAAAGAAGAAGTGAAGAAAGAAGAGAGCAAAGAAACAAACAAAGAAACAAGCAAAGAAACAAACAAAGATGTAAATAAAGGAACAAATGAAAGTGGGAAAGCTGAAAAAACAGATAACCCAAAAACAAGTGATGAAGCACGTATCGGATTATTTGCAGCATTACTTCTTATTTCAGGTGTTTTCTTAGTTCGTAAAGTGAAGTTAGGTAAATAAATCTTTGGAAGGGCGATGAATATATGTTTAAACAATTTAAAATGATTATTGCCGTATTTGCTGTCTTATTTACGTTTATAGCAACACTAGGGTTACAAGATGCAAAAGCTGCTACACAACTAGCTGATGGAAAATATAATATTGCTTTTACTGTATGGAAAGGCGATAAAGATGAATCATCTAGAATGAATAGTTATTTTGAAAGTCCGGCAACATTAACAGTTAAAGATGGAAAACAATATGTTTCATTCAAAGTGAAAGATAGTACTTCTATTAAAAGTTTACAAGTAGAAAAAAATGGTCAATTCGTAGAAGCTACTGTGTTAAGTGAAAATACAAAAGAGAATACTAGAGTTGTAGAATTTGAAGTTGCTGACTTGTCAAAAAAACTAAATGGCAAGGTGAAAATTAATATCCCAATTATTAATTATAACGCTTCATATGATATTCGTTTTGTATTTGATGGGAACAGCATTAAATAATTGGAAATTTTTAAAAAAGGAGAGTCATTCTATTGAACAGGTATTTTAAAATTGTTGTTGCAATGTTTCTAACGATTTTCACATTCGTATCAACGCTACAACCACTTGCAGTTCAAGCTGCTAGTCAACTAGCTGACGGTGAATACTCAATCGGTTTCAAAGTTCTTAAAGACACATCAGATGAAGAATCTATGATGAATCAATACTCTGTAAGTCCAGGAACTTTAAAAGTGAAGAATGGGAAAAAGAAAGTATCCTTTACGTTAGAACATAGTTCATGGATTACAAAGTTTGAAACCGAAAAAAGTGGTCAGTTTGTTGCGACAAATGTAATTAGTGAAGATCAAGAAAAAGATACAAGAGTCGTAGAATTTGATGTGGACGATGTAGAGAAGGTATTAAATGCGAAAGTAAAAGTAGACATTGATTTTTTAAATTATCATCATGACTATGATGTACGTATTGCATTTGATCAAAATAGTATTACACCGATTCATGTAGAACAACCAAATGAAAAAGAGGACCCAGCTAATAAGCCAGATCCAAATGAAAATCCGGATCCGAGTCAGAAGCCCGACCAAAAGCCTGACCCAGATCAACAACCAAATTCTAACACAATTAAAGATGGAGAGTACAGCATTCCATTTAAAGTGTTAAAAGATCAAACAGATGAAGAATCTAAGATGAATACTTACATGGTAAATCCAGGGGTATTAAAAGTAGAAAACGGTAAGAAAAAAGCAATTGTAACGTTAAAAAATAGCTCATTAATTAAAAATTTCCAAACGGAAAAAGATGGCGCATTTGCTGATGCAAAAGTAGTGAGTGAAGATAAAGAAAAAGATACAAGAGTAGTAGAGTTTGAAGTAGACGATTTATCTAAAAAACTAAATACAAAAGTATTTATTGAAGTGGCATCACAAGGTTACAAGCAAACACATAATGTACAACTTTTATTTGAACAGGATAAACTTGAACAAATTAAAAATGAAGAGAAACAACCGGAAGTAGAAAAACCAGATACTGAAACAATTAAAGATGGAGAGTACAGCGTTCCGTTTAAAGTGTTAAAAGATCAAACAGATGAAGAATCTAAGATGAATACTTACATGGTAAATCCAGGGGTATTAAAAGTAGAAAATGGTAAGAAAAAAGCAATTGTAACACTAAAAAGTAGCTCATTAATTAAAAATTTCCAAACGGAAAAAGATGGTGCGTTTGTTGATGCAAAAGTAGTGAGTGAAGATAAAGAAAAAGATACAAGAGTAGTAGAGTTTGAAGTAAACGACTTATCTAAAAAACTAAATACAAAAGTATTTATCGAAATGGCATCAAGAAACTATAAGCAAACACATGATGTGCAACTTTTATTTGAACAAGATAAGCTTGAACAAATTAAAAATGAAGAGAAACCAGAAGTAGAAAAACCAGAAGTAGAGAAACCAGAAGTAGAGAAGCCAGAAGTAGAAAAACCAGATGCTGAAACAATTAAAGATGGCGAATACAGCATCAATTTTAAAACATTAAAAGATCAAACAGATGAAATATCAATGATGAACACATATACAAAAAGTCCAGGTGTGTTAAAAGTAAAAGATGGTAAGAAGTATGTATCATTTACGTTAACGAATAGCGCTTGGATTACAAAGTTTGAATTTGATAAAAATGGTTCGTTTGTTGATGCGAATGTATTAAGTGAAGATACGAAAGCTGATACACGTGTAGTAGAAGTGGAAGTAGCAGATTTATCGAAAAAATTAAACGCAAAAGTAAAAGTCGACATCGATTCAATGAATTATCATCATTTCTATGATATTCAATTTGCATTTGATAAAGATAGCATTAAACCGTTAGATAACCAAGGCGGAAATGATAACCAAGGCGGAAACAACAACCAAGGCGGAAACAACAACCAAGGCGGAAACGACAACCAAGGTGGAAACGACAACCAAGGCGGAAACGACAACCAAGGCGGAAACGACAACCAAGGCGGAAATGATAACCAAGGTGGAAACAACAACCAAGGCGGAAACGACAACCAAGGTGGAAACAACAACCAAGGCAATAATACAACAATTGATCCAAACGCTCTTAAAGACGGTGAATACAGCATTGGCTTTAAAGTATTAAAAGATCAAACAGATGAAATATCAATGATGAATACATACACAAAAAGCCCAGGTGTATTGAAAGTAAAAGATGGTAAGAAATATGTATCGTTTACATTAACAAATAGTACATGGATTACAAAGTTTGATTTTGAGAAGAATGGCTCGTTCGTTAATGCAAAAGTATTAAGTGAAAATAAAGAGCAAAATACAAGAGTAGTAGAAGTAGAAGTAAATGATTTGTCTAAAAAATTAAATGCAAAAGTAAAAGTAGATATTGATTCAATGAATTATCACCATTTCTACGATGTTCAATTTGTATTTGATCAAGATAGTATCAAAGCTTTAGGGAACCAAGGTGGAAACGATAACCAAGGTGGAAACGATAACCAAGGCGGAAACGACAACCAAGGTGGAAACGATAACCAAGGTGGAAATAATAACCAAGGCGGAAATGATAACAAAGAGGGAACTAACAAACCGAGAGTAATAATTGATCCAAAAAATTTAATAGATGGTCAATATGACATTACATTTAAAGTGTTAAAAGACAAGACAGATGAGTTTTCGAAGATGCATGACTATACTGTAAATCCAGCGAAATTGATCATAAAAGATGGTAAAAAGTACATTGAAATGACGTTGAAAAATAGTGCGTGGATTACGAAATTCCAAACTGAAAGCAATAGTCTTTTTGCTGATGCAAAAGTAGTAAGTGAAGATAAAAATGCAAATACGCGAGTAGTACAATTTGAAGTAGAAGATTTATTTAAAAAATTAAATGCAAAAGTGAAAGTAGACATTGATGAGATGAACTACCATCATTTCTACGATGTCCAAATTCAATTTGATACAAATAATATTGGTGCGTTAGGAACAATTAAAGAGGATCCAAAAAAAGATCCGAAAAATGATCCGAACAATCCAGTGATTACACCGAAAGTAGATAATGTAAAAAAAGTAGATAATCCTGATTTTAACCGAAATGCAGATGATAAGAAGAAAAAAGAAGATCAAAAAAATGATCCAAAAAAAGAGAAAAACTCAAAAACGGCAGATACAGCACAACTAGGTTTATACATGGTGCTACTGCTCGGTTCACTTGCTTTACTAGTTCGCAAATATAGAGCAGGTAGATTGTAATTTTTGGAGTCTTGATGCATGTTTGCATGCATCAAGACTTGTTTCATATTGTTTGGAAAGGAGTGGTGATTAAGAGTGAAGAAAATTGCAAGTGTACTAATGGCTATCATTTTATTAGTGAGTATAGCTGGATGCCAGGCGCCCAAAAAAGAAACAGCGAAGCAGGTAAAGAGTGAGGGTAAAGAGAGGATTGTCGCAACGACAGTTGCTGTTACTGAAATTATGGATGCGTTAGAAGTAGATTTAATTGGTGTACCAACAAGTACTAAAGATTTACCAAAGAGATATAAAGGTTTACCTGAAGTTGGGAATCCAATGAGTCCTGATATGGAAAAGGTAAAATCATTAAAGCCGTCAGAAGTATTATCCGTGACAACACTTGAATACGAATTAAAGCCAGTTTTTGATGGTGTAGGTATGAAAGCAAACTTTTTAGATCTAACAAGTTTAAAAAATATGCAAAATTCCATTAGTAATTTAGGTAAGCAATATGGACGTGAAAAGCAGGCTGAAGCAGTTGTAACTAAGTTAGATAACAAGGTTGCAGAGATTCAAAAAGCAGTAAAGGGAAAGAAAGAACCGACAGTGCTTATTTTATTAGGTGTACCGGGGAGTTATTTAGTAGCAACAGAGCATTCTTATATTGGAGATTTAGTGAAACAATTAGGTGGTAAAAACATTGTACAAGGTGAACAAGTAGAGTATTTAGCTTCTAATACAGAGTATTTAAAAAAAGCTGATCCAGACATTATTTTACGAGCGGCACATGGTATGCCTGATGAAGTTGTAAAAATGTTTGATAAAGAATTTAAAACAAATGATATTTGGAAACACTTCGCTGCAGTTAAAAATAATCGTGTTTACGATTTAGAAGAGCGTTTATTTGGAACGACAGGAAATTTAGCAGCGACTGAAGCGCTAGATGAATTGAAAAAAATGATGTATCCGTGATGCATTTTAATATAAAGGAAGATTAGCATGAATAAAAAATTTTGGAGTTTCTTCATTGTTACTGTATTGCTTATTGTTATGACATCATTGTCAGCAACGAAAGGGAGTTTAGAAGTAGGTATTGTTGAGCTTGTACAAGGGATATTTACAGGGGGAAATGAAGATGTTGAAGTGATTAAAGATTTACGTTTCCCACGTATTATTATTGCACTATTTACTGGAGCAGCTCTTGCTGTTTCGGGTGTGCTTTTTCAAGCTGTTATGAAAAACCCACTCGCTGATGCTGGGGTAATCGGGATATCTTCAGGAGCAAGTTTTATGACACTTGTTATTATTACGTTATTCCCGCAATTCTTTTTCTGGACACCAGTATTCGCCTTTTTAGGTGGTGCGTTTGCATGTTATCTCGTTTATGCATTTTCATGGAAGTCAGGGTTAAGTCCGCTTCGCATTATTTTAGTTGGTATAGCTATTAATGCAATGTTCACTGGATTAAATGAATCGTTCATTACGATTTGCGGATACTTCATTAAGAGTATTAAGCAAACGACGACTTCTAACATAACGATGAAGACGTGGGGCGATGTAGAAATAATGGTTACATATGGAACAATTGGTCTTATTCTTGCTCTGTTTGTAGGAGCTTGGTGTAACTTATTATCGCTACAAGATAAGACTGCGAAAAACTTAGGTTTGCACGTGACGAGAGTTCGTCTTATTATTTCTGCTATTGCAGTACTTTTAGCAGCAGTATCAACAGCGATTGCAGGTGTTATTGCTTTCGTAGGATTACTCGTTCCGCACATTTCAAGACAACTAGTCGGTTCGGATCATAAAGTATTAATTCCATTTTCTGCTCTTGCAGGAGCGTTATTAATTTTGACGGCGGATACGATCGGAAGGTTAATTGTGCCACCTAACGAAATTCCAGCAGCGACGATTATGGCAGTGATTGGTGGCCCATTCTTAATATTCTTGCTTAGAAAGAGTGATAAAGTTCATGGAAATTAAAAATGTAACCTTTTCGTATGATAATGTAACGGATCGATTAAAGTCGGTTAGTAGTGAAATAGAAATTGGTAAAATTACAACAATTATTGGTCCAAACGGTTGTGGGAAATCAACATTACTAGGTGTTATGTCGCGAAATCATGATCCCCGTAGTGGAGAAGTAATGCTAGATGGTAAAGCTATTAGCCAGTATAAGCCGAAAGAGTTTGCTAGAAAGCTAGCGGTCGTTCATCAGCAAAATGAGGCGCCAGCAGATATTACAGTTGAAAAATTGACGAGTTTTGGGCGTATGCCATATAAAAATATTTTTTCTACACAAACGGATGAGGATAGCGAAGCAATCGAAAGGGCTTTAGCATGTACGAATTTGCTAAGTAAACGTGATAAGGAAATTCATGCTTTATCTGGTGGAGAAAGACAGCGTGTTTGGATTGCCATGACGTTAGCTCAGAAGACGCCAATGCTCTTTTTAGATGAACCGACAACATATTTAGATATTTATTATCAACTTGAAATATTAGAGTTAGTAAAAGAATTAAATGAAGCACAAGGATTGACAATCGTTATGGTATTACACGATATTAATCAGGCGATTCGCTATAGTGATCATATCATTGTTATGAAAGACGGCGAAATTGTTACAAAAGGCAAGCCGAATGATGTTGTGACAGAAAGTATGATAAAGACGATATACGGTGTAGATGTCGTTGTAAAGCAAGATGAAGATACAGGATTGTATATGGTCCCAATGGGTATTTAAACATGCGAACAATCCGTTTTGAGGTGATAATTTGAGTAGCAAAAAAGAAAGGAAGAAGAATTCTTTTTTTCAACGAATACTTACAGTTGTTTTTTTAGGTACCTTTTTCTATTCAGTATATGAATTAGGTGATATTTTCATGGATTACTATGAAAATCGTAAAGTAATGGCCGAAGCACAAAACATTTATGAAAAAAGTCCGATGGAAGAGCAATCACAAGACGGGGAAGTACGTAAACAGTTCAAAGTTCTGCAGCAAATTAACCAAGAAATAGTTGGATGGATTACGATGGATGATACACAAATTAATTATCCAATCGTTCAAGCAAAAGACAATGATTACTATTTATTTCGAAATTATAAAGGTGAAGATATGAGAGCAGGAAGCATTTTTATGGACTATCGTAATGATGTGAAATCTCAAAATCGAAATACTATTTTATATGGTCACCGTATGAAAGATGGTTCTATGTTTGGAAGTTTAAAGAAAATGTTGGATGAAGATTTCTTCATGTCGCATCGTAAATTATATTACGATACATTATTTGAAGGATATGATCTTGAAGTGTTTTCGGTGTATACAACAACAACTGATTTTTATTACATTGAAACGGATTTTAGTAGTGATACGGAATACACATCATTTTTGGAGAAAATTCAAGAAAAATCGCTGTACAAAACGGATACAAAAGTGACAGAAAGTGATCAAATCGTAACACTCTCGACGTGTGACTATGCACTTGATCCAGAAGCGGGAAGATTAGTAGTACATGCGAAACTAGTAAAAAGACATTAAATAAAAAAAGTATAGAATATGAGAAGTGGTAACACTCTTCATATTCTATACTTTAAAAAAGAAATATGCTTACTGTGCTGCAGCCATTGGCATACGTACAACTTTTACATCATAGTAAGCAATTTTATTATCAAGAATATAGTCTGGCATCCCGCCTTGATGTGAGTGAGCATCTTTAAATGCTGAGCTCTTTGTCCAACCTTGGAAATCTTCTTTTGCATTCCAGCGAGTGCTAATTGTTACTTCATCATAATCAACTGTATTTTGCGTTAAAAGAACTTCTAATCCTAAAAATCCTGACATTGTTTCGACTTTACCCACTTTATTAAAACGCTCAATTAATTTATGGCCATTTCCCTTTGTAATTTTAGTTGTATTTGTAACAATAATCATGTTTATTCCTCCTATAAATGTAGCCTTTATTTTCAAGAACTCATATACATTAAATGATAATGAAAATCATTATCATTGTCAATAGTAATAATGAAATATATAATTTTTTTTCGGTTATGTGAGAGGATGAGCTAGTTGTACTAGCAAAGCAATAATATGGTATAGTGAAACGAGGCTTTTTTCAGCCTCGTTTTTTACATTGCTTCCTACTAATTAGAAAGCATTCAAATGGAAAGGAAGACATTACATGCGATCTGAAGTAACTATAAAAATAAAACCGAAGTTTATAAAAGAAATTAAAAGTGGATATCCACTTATTTTAAAAGATGCTATTCAAAATTTAAATGATGTACGTGAAGAAGGAACAATCATCAACGTAGTAGATGAGAAGAACCAATTCATCGGAAAAGGCTATTATGGAAAACAAAATAAAGGATATGGATGGATTTTAACGAGAAAAGAGAAAGAGCAAATTAATCAACCTTTCTTTGAAAGTAAAATCAAATCTGCTTTACATAAACGAAAAGATTTTTATAAATCAAATGATACAACAGCATTTCGTGCCCTGAATGGTGAGGGCGATGGCCTTGGTGGTTTAATCATCGATTATTATGACGGCTATTACGTAATAAGTTGGTATAGTGAAGGGGTTTATACTTTCCGCGATGAGATTATAGCAGCACTTCAAAAAGTAGCAAATTTCAAAGGGATTTATGAGAAAAAGCGTTTTGATACGAAAGGGAAATACATTGAAGGTGATGATTTTGTCGCAGGAGAGCGCGGTGAGTTCCCACTTATCGTAAAAGAGAACGGTGTAAACTTTGCTGTATATTTAAATGACGGGGCGATGGTTGGTGTGTTTTTAGATCAGCGTAACGTTCGAAAACAAATTCGTGATAAATATGCAAAAGGAAGAACGGTTTTAAATATGTTCTCTTATACTGGGGCTTTCTCTGTATTTGCAGCGCTTGGCGGTGCAAGTAAAACAACAAGTGTGGACCTTGCAAATCGTAGTTTAAGTAAAACGATTGAGCAGTTTAGTGTAAATGAAATTGATTATGAAGCACAAGATATTATTGTAGAAGATGTATTTCTGTATTTCAAATATGCAGCTAAGAAAAAGATGAAATTTGATATGGTTGTACTTGATCCCCCAAGCTTTGCACGCTCGAAAAAATATACGTTCAGTGCGGCGAAAGATTATAAAAACTTATTAAAAGAAACAATTGCCATTACAGAAAATAACGGTATTATCGTTGCTTCTACAAATTGTAGCGCATTCGATATGAAAAAGTTTAATGGCTTTATCGATACAGCATTTAAAGAAATGAACGGTAAATATAAAATATTAGAAGAACATTCTTTACCAGAAGATTTCCGTACAATTGATCAATTTAAAGAGGGAGACTATTTAAAAGTAGTTTTCATCGAAAAAATTAAAGGTTAATGAAAATAAGAAAAGGAGCTCAAGTTTAAATGAGCTCCTTTTCTTATTGAATGATATTTTGGACTCTGCCAACTTGCCCGTCCTGCAATCGTACTTTAATGCCGTGCGGATGAGAGGGTGAGTTAGTTAAAATATCTTTTACAATTCCTCTTGTTAGCTTGCCTGTACGTTGATCTTGTTTTAATACAATATCAACTTCAAGGCCTGATGAAATGTTAGATCGTTTTTGCCCGTTCATTTATACACCTGTACGTCTACGTTGGTTGTTTGTTTTCTTCGTTTGTTGGTTTTGTAATTTTTTCGTTTCTTGACTTTGACTTCCATTATTTGAGCCGTTTCCATTTCCTTGCTTTTTCTTTGCAAGTTGTTCGCGCATTAAATCAGCTAAGCTTACTTTTTTGTTTTCTGACATGATAAGTCTCCTTTATATAAAGTTAATTATGAACAATAGTAGTGAATTTCATCATATCATTGTTAGGGAAGGAAGGGAAGTTGGTTTGAAAATTCATATAATTCTTTCCAGTATTCATTCGTTACGATACAATTAAAATGTTAATGTTTGTAAAAAAAAGGGGATAGAAATATGTCACATCATATTTTATTAGTTGAAGATGATATCTCAATTCAGGAGATGGTTGAAACATATTTAATAAAAGAAGGCTTTCAAGTTACAATCGCATCTGACGGAGAAGAAGGAGTTACCGCATTTTTTAAAGGTTCATTTGATTTGATCATTCTCGATATTATGATGCCAAAGTTAGATGGCTTAGAGGTTGTGCGAATCATTCGAGAAAAAAGTGCCGTCCCAATTTTAATGATGTCGGCAAAAGATACAGATGTTGATAAAGCTGTTGGATTAGGACTTGGAGCAGATGATTACATTTGTAAGCCATTTTCTATGATTGAATTGGCTGCACGTGTAAAAGCGGGGATTCGGAGGTCTACGAAATATTCGGCTACAGAAACAACAGAAAAGAGGATTCAGATTGGTGATTTAACAATCGATCCAATTAATTTTACGGTTGAAAAAAATGGGAAGCATCTCAAACTTACGTTAAAAGAATTTGAGATTTTAAAACTGTTCTTAAAGAATCAAAATCGTGTATTTACAAAAGCACAAATATATACGTTAGTTTGGAATGAAGAGTATTACGGTGACGATAACGTTATTAATGTTCATATGAGAAGATTACGTGAGAAAATTGAAAGTGATCCATCTAATCCAGAATATATTAAAACATTATGGGGCATCGGCTATAAGTTGGAAGTGATGTAGTATGGTTGTATTTTTAACAGTGGTGATTATTATATTGCTTATCGTTATTTACGTGCAATATAAAATTAGAAAAAATAGTAGTAGGAATTTACGCTACACGTATGAGAAGTTAAATCGAATTGTAAAAGAACAAACTGGTGAGAAGCTATTAATTATGACAGATGATCTAGAATTGCAAAAGTTATTAGTGGCGATTAATCATTTATTAGATGCAAAACAGAAAACGAATGCAGATCATGCGAAAGTGGAAATTTCGATGAGAAAAATGCTTTCAAATATTTCACATGATTTGAAAACACCACTAACAGTTATTCTGGGATATACCGAAATGTTAAATAAGGATAAAACGATAAATGAGGAAGAGCAGCAAATATTACTCGAAAAGGTGCATGTAAAAACACTAGAAGTGATGGAACTGATTCATAAGTTTTTTGATTTAGCAAAATTAGAATCCGGTGACAAAGCAATCGAGATGACAAAAGTAAATATGAATGAAGTTTGCCGCGAGAAGATTTTATCTTTTTATGATTTAGTGACGACGAAAGGATTTCAAGTTCATATTGATATACCAGAAAGAAATATATTTGCACTTGGAAATGTAGAAGTATTAGGTAGAGTATTGAATAATTTAATATCCAATGCAATTACATATGGAGACGATGGAAAGACACTTGGTGTGACGTTAAGAGATGATGAAACGAGTGTGTATATAGATGTATGGGATACAGGAAAAGGAATTGATGAATCTCATATTGATAAAGTGTTTGAGCGTATGTACACACTTGAAGATTCCAGAAATAGATTGTACCAAGGGAGCGGTTTAGGGTTAACGATTACGAAAAGACTTGTGGAAGCGATGGATGGAAAAATACATCTTTCTAGTAAGCCGTATGAAAAAACAATTTTTACTGTTGTATTAAAAAAGATGCTGTTTTAGCTTGTAGAGAAGTAGATTCTACAAGCTTTTTTTCAGCGTAAGGAATTTGTAAGGAACGGGTAAGAAAAAAGAGAATTCCGTTGTCTATTATAGAAGTATAAGGTAGTGCGAAAGGAGATAGTGACATGACATATATATTAAAAACGAATCAGTTAACGAAAGTGTTTAAAGGGAAAGAAGTAATTTCTAGCGTTAACATGCATGTGAAAAAAGGAGAGATATACGGTTTCTTAGGGCCGAATGGTGCAGGTAAAACAACGATTATGAAAATGATTACAAATTTAATAAAACCGACGAGCGGTGATATTGAAATTTTCGGTGAGAAGTTAACAGACACATCTTATGAAGTATTAAAAAGAATGGGGACAATTATCGAATATCCAATCTTTTATGATAAATTAACGGCGAAGGAAAACTTAGAATTACATTGTGAATATATGGGGTATTACGATAAAAACGCAATTGATCATGCTTTAAATTTAGTAAAACTGCACGGTATAGATGATAAAAAAGTAAAAGATTTTTCATTAGGGATGAAGCAACGACTTGGTATTGCAAGGGCGATCATGACAAAGCCAGAACTACTCATTTTAGATGAACCGATTAATGGTTTAGATCCAATTGGTATTAAAGAGTTACGAGATTTATTTAAAATGCTTTGCAAAGAATATGGTATTACGTTATTAGTCTCTAGTCATATTTTAGGCGAGATGGAACTAATGGCAGATACAATCGGTATGATTCAAAATGGAAAGCTAATAAAAGAAGTTTCAATGAAGAGTATTAACGGAAAACAAACAGAGTACATTGAAATTACTGTTCCTGATGTGAAGCGTGCAGCTTATATTTTAGAAGATAAACTCGGTATAAAAAATTACAAAATAATGAGTGGAAATATGATTCGTGTGTATGATACGGCAGCGTCTCAGCAAGCTATTTCAAAAGCACTTATTATGAACGATGTAGAAATTGAAAGTATTAATAAGAAACATAGTTCCTTAGAAGAATATTTCTTAAATGTAATGGATGGAGAGGGCATTCATGCTTAATGGATTGTTAGTGAATCTAGTAAGTGGATTGATTGTAATGTTCATAAGTGGGATTTTATATTATAGAAAACCTGAGCGGAAATGGATTTTAATTTTATTAGTGATAGGAATGTTAAGCGTAGTTACTGCTGGAATTAGAATGTTAGTAGCGTAGAGGCAGTTATATAAGGAATGGAGGCATGGTTTACATGTTTAAATTAATGAAGCTTGAATGGAAGAAACATCAATTATCTAGTTATTTTAAAAGTGTAGCAATTTGTATTATAGCAATTTTCACCGTAGTAAACCTCATGGCGTTGGGAGCGAAAGACGAGGTAGATGGGCTATTCTCTGACTTCACGCAACAAATGGTTTTAATAAACACTGTTATTAGGATAACATTCATTATTTTTAGTTCGGTCATTTTATCACGTTTAATAATTGATGAGTATAAGAACAAAACAATACAACTATTGTTTATGTACCCACTGCAAAGAAAAATGCTAATGAGGGCGAAATTAACAATTGTTTTTTGTTTTTGTTTTGTGAGCACGATTATCGCTACTTTCAGTATTAGTTTACTCGTATATTTTGTGAGTCCAATGATGGGGCTGATTGAAACGCCAGCTACGATAGGTGAAATAATAGCTATCGTTCCAGCTACTTTTATAAATGCATTTATGATATCTGGTATAAGTTTAATTCCTTTATTTTTTGGGATGAGAAAGAAATCGACACCGACAACAATTACTTCTGCAGTAATAATTGGGATGCTAATTAGTAGTAACTTTGGTTCTGGAAACGGTCAAGTAAGTATGTTTAATTTTATCGCTATCCCAATAGTGCTCTGTTTATTAGGGATTTTTATTAGTTATCTTTCATATCGTAAAATCGACAAGATTGATGTGGCGTGAAGCAAGCTTAAAACAACAACGAACTGGGGTATGAATAGTGAAAAAAATAATAGTAATTGCAATTTTAAGTTAATTTCAGTGGCTTACATGAAAGGAGGACTATCATGCTACGTCTTATGAAGCTAGAATTGAGGAAGTTTAAGCTTGGATGGTATGTGAAGAGAGCGGTTATTGCAAATATCGTTATACTGGCACTACTAATCTTCGTTAGTATCGTTGCTCAAATAGAAGGGGATCCAAAAATAAGGGATCCGCAGATAATTTTGTCGATGGCTAGTGCGTTAGTAAGAGCAACATTTATTATTTTTGGTGGCGTACTAATAGCCAAGTTAATAATTGATGAATATAAAAGTAAAACAATACTACTCATGTTTTCTTATCCAATTAACCGAAAGAAAATGATGGCTAGTAAGTTGGCTATTACAGCGACATTAACATTTATAACAGTTATTTTATCGAACATTTTAGTAGTAGGAATTTTCTTTGGGATAGATAGTTATTTTTCAATTCTTCCTAATTCATTCACAGTAGATCAATTGATTCAAGAAGGGATAAATCTTATTCCTTTAGCCATTGCCACGGCAGGAATAAGCTTAATTCCTCTATATTTCGGGATGCGTAAACGTTCTGTGCCAGCTACAATCGTTTCTTCTATTATCGTTGTATTAATCGCAATTAATAACCCGCCCATATTTCCTATAGCGACGTTTCTTCCTCTTCAATTCACATTTGCAGCGATTGGAGTTGCGATTGCATATTACGGAATTAAAAATATAGAGAAGGAAGATATAACAGTATGACAAGAATACGTAAAAAAGAGTTGGCGTTATACCAACTCTTTTTTGTATATGTATGCTTCGTTACTACTCTGTAAATTTATAGTGTTTGCTTAAATACTCTTGCACTCCTGGAGAAATGTTAAAGTTATTAGAACCTTTATATTCGATAGTAAACTCTCCATCTTCAATTGTTTCAAAGGCGATTGCATAGCTATCCATTTTAGAATCGTAAGAAGTATTTTTGACTTCTGCATCTAGATCAAAGTATTTTGTAATATATTCTTTTGATTCCGTAACTGCTGTTTGTTTTCCCCAAGGGGTACCATAACTTGTGAAATAAAGAGATACACCGATAACTCCAATGATAGAAGTTAGTAAGAGAGTTCTTATTGTTATTTTTTTGTTTTTTGTATTCAATTTAGTTCCCTCCAATTAATATGAATTTATCTTAACGTATTTTCTCATAAAATACCATTTAGTAGAAAATAGTTTCACATGAAACAAGTTACAGAAAAAGACAAGGTGCATAAACACCTTGTCTTTTTCTGTCGTTACATTTGGGGAGCTTCCATTCCAGTAGCAGCCCATTCTTCTTTTGCAGGACCATAAACGCCAGGGACTGTTAAGCCAGCTTGACGCATTAAAACAGTCATCTGTCCGCGGTGGTGATTTTGATGATTGATGAGTGTCATTAAAAATATAGAATTCGGCATAGGACGACCAAAGAAGTTATTAATAGTAGCTAAGTCTTTATCGGTCCACTCACTTTGAAGTGCTTCAATAAAAGCCGTATTCACTTTGCGATACCCATCTGCAATTGTTTTTGCTGAAGTTGGTACAGGATAATCTTTCGTTTCTCCTTCAAACTTAAGTCCTGTCCCTGATAGCATAATAGGAAGTGCTGTAACGATATGCCAAGCGACTCTCCCTAAAGTCCAGTGCCCAGGTGCAATTTCTTGTGATAAAGATTCATCGGTTAATGCATCGAGCATCTTCTGAGTAGACTCAGCCTCGTATGTCCATGATGTTAAAAAATCTTCAATAGTTTGGTACATAGTTATCCCTCCTGTTTTTCGCTCGTATATTAAATTCGTGAGAGATAATATAATCCCTGTTTCATAAGCGATACTTAATTAAGCATTGCTACAATATAAAAATAATTAGAGAATATTTGTAAAAGTGTCAGAAAACCGCTCTATTCATTCGTATATATAATGAATAGAGAATGGAGTAAAGAGTGGTGATAAGGGTGAAGGATATAGAAATAGTAGAAGGTCTTCGAAAACAAGACATGTTAGCGTTACATACAGTCATTGATCAATATGGAGATTTAATTTATAAGGTGGTTCATAGTGTTTTAGATACGGCACAGAGTAAGGTGCTAGTGGATGAATGTGTTGACGATATTTTATTAATCGTTTGGTACAACATTAATAGTTATGATGAAAATCGTGGGAAGTTTAGAAATTGGCTTATATCTGTTGCGAAATTTAAAGCCATTGATTATAAACGAAAAAGTAATAAGGTCTATCAATTACAAGAGTTTCAGCAAGACATATATGTAGAAGGAAAAAATGTTAATTTAAAAAAAGAAGAGCTAGATTGTAATTTTTTCGTTTTGATTAAAGAATTGAACGAAGAAGATAAGAAAATTTTTATAAAAAGGTATTTAGATGAATATAGTGTACAAGAAATAGCGCTTGAGTTCGGTATGACACGAGATACGGTGTATAGCAGGCTTTCAAGAGGGAGAAAAAAATTGAAGAAGATGTTGGGAGGGAATAGGGATGAATAAAGAAAAGTTCCTTCAGGAATTAAATAATTTGCAGTATAGTGATGATTTTGTAGATGACGATATAAATGATGAAAAAATAGATGAAAAGAAAATAAATCGTACAAAAGAAGTTGTAACAAAAAAAATTTTAATGAAACGATGTCATGAGGTTGTAAAAGAAGGATTACAGGGAAGTGAAGAGATTTTATATAGTATGTTTGCTGAAAATCCTCGCGTGAAAAATTGGCAGACAGGAACAGCGATGAGCTTAGGGGTAGGCGTTCTTGCAATGAACTTCGGTATTAATAATATGCTAATCGTTACAAATGAACGATTGTACGTGTTTTTTGTCGATCGTTATTATAATGACGTTGATCTAAAGGTATGTTTATTAAATGAAATAGCTTCTATGAAAACAATATTAGACCGTAAAGGTGGTAGTGAATTTCTGTATATAAAGTATAAAAATAATAGAGAATACGTATTGTTAGGAAACGCTGATGATTACAGAGAGCTATTTCAAATAGTAGGTGGATTGAAAATGGCAAGCGGAATAGAACTAAGGTTACAGGATAAGAAATTAAAGAGACAGTTAACTTTAAAACGAAGTGTGTTTAATATAATCATGTATTCAATTGTTATATACTTTATTTACAAAGCTTATATTAATTTTATCCCGCATTAACGGACAGTAAAACCCCCACTGATTAAAGCTTCGCTTTTGCATCTGCAAAGTGATCGTTATTGCTTGTTGATGGATCGAACATAACTGTAGGAGCGATTTGCTCTAATTCGTTTTTAATTGCTTTACCACGGAATGAAGTTATGATAATTAAATCTGGTTTTAGACGGCTGATTTCCTCTAAGTTTGGTTGTTGAAGTGTCCCAACATCTACAACATCCTTACTCGGTTTTGTTTCTGTATTTACCCATGTATTATAATTCTTAATGTCTGCCATCCATACTGGCTGAACACCAAGTGCTAATAAGTCTTCTGAATATCCCCACTCAAGTACAACAACTTTTTTCGCTGATTTATCTAACTTCGTTTCCCCTTCAGCGTGTTTAATTGTTATAGCTTGATTTGTATTGTCCGCTTTTGTTTCTTTTTTCTCCTTTTTTTGTTGTTTGTATCTGATATACGATTTATACGAATTTTAATATATCGTATTGAAGTGCATACGTGTATCAAGGTTGAAGGAGCTGAAATTCCTTTAATGAGGAAGGCGAAAGTACAAGCGAAGGGAGAGCGTATTGCATGTAATATTTATTAGAATGTAAGGAAAAAAACTTTGTTTATAAAAGGTTTGTTCCAGAGCGGGTAGTTGATAAGGAAAATAAAAACTGATTTTTATTAGAAAGATATTTTTAATTAGTGGGCTTACTTAAAAAATCGAACACGAAGGAGGGTCAACATGTCTTTATGGAGTAATAATGCAAATGGATATTGTGGATGTAATAATCAAAATGGTGTGCATGTTGATTCATGCTGTTTTAGTTGCGATGGGACAGTTCCTAAGTTCGGTCCAACAGGCGAAACGGGAGCAACAGGAGCAACAGGAGCAACAGGAGCAACAGGAGCAACAGGAGCAACAGGAGCAACAGGAGCAACAGGAGCAACAGGAGCAACAGGAGCAACAGGAGCAACAGGAGCAACAGGAGCAACAGGAGCAACAGGAGCAACAGGAGCAACAGGAGCAACAGGAGCAACAGGAGCAACAGGAGCAACAGGAGCAACAGGAGCAACAGGAGCAACAGGAGCAACAGGAGCAACAGGAGCAACAGGAGCAACAGGAGCAACAGGCCCAACAGGAGCAACAGGCCCAACAGGAGCGACAGGTCCAACAGGAGCAACAGGAGCAACAGGAGCAACGGGAATAACGGGAGCAACAGGTTCAACGGGAGCAACAGGAGCAACAGGAGCAACAGGAGCAACAGGAGCAACAGGAGCAACAGGAGCAACAGGAGCAACAGGAGCAACAGGAGCAACAGGAGCAACAGGAGCAACAGGAGCAACAGGAGCAACAGGAGCAACAGGAGCAACAGGAGCAACAGGAGCAACAGGAGCAACAGGAGCAACAGGAGCAACAGGAGCAACAGGAGCAACAGGAGCAACAGGTGAAACAGGAGCGACGGGAGTAACGGGAGCAACAGGAGTAACGGGAGCAACAGGAGCAACGGGAGCAACAGGTGAAACAGGAGCGACGGGAGTAACAGGTACAAGTATCACGGCAACGTATGCATTTGCGAATAATACATCGGGTACGGCAATATCAGTATTACTTGGTGGGACAAATGTCCCACTTCCAAATAATCAGAATATCGGTCCAGGAATTACAGTGTCGGGGGGGAACACAGTATTTACGGCCGCAAATGCAGGGAATTATTATATTTCATATACAATTAATATAACGGCCTCATTATTAGTCAGTTCGCGAATTACAATTAATGGGGCACCGCTTGCTGGGACTATCAACTCTCCTGCATTAGCAACGACTTCATTTAGTGCAACAATTATTACGACTCTTGCAGCGGGGAGTGCAATTAGTTTGCAGTTGTTTGGATTGTTAGCTGTTGCCACGTTATCAACGACTACACCTGGTGCAGTTTTAACGATTATAAGATTAAGCTAAGTAACGTGAACTCTCTTATTCTTTTAAAATTAGGAGAGTTTCTACATATAATAAGAAGTTAAGGAAGTAAAGCATAGTTATAAAAAAGTCAGAATATTATGATTGTAACGATGTTACGACTATAATATAATGAAAACAACCATCATGAATGAACATTCATTTATTTTCACAAGTATTGGAAGGGGGAATGAGAGTGGAAAAACCTTGGTTGCAGAGTTATCCAGAGGAAATCCCAGGTACGATTTCATATGATATTCAGCCACTTCATGGATATTTAGAGAAAATGGCTGCTCGTTATCCAGAAAAGAAAGCGCTTCACTTTTTAGGTAAAGATGTTACATTTTCAGATTTCCATGACAAGGTAAAGAAATTTGCGAATTACCTTCAAAGGCTTGGTATTGAAAAAGGCGATAGAGTTGCGATTATGTTACCGAATTGTCCGCAATCTGTAATTGGTTATTATGGTACTTTGCTTGCGGGGGGGATTGTTGTACAAACGAATCCTCTTTATACAGAAAGAGAGCTTGAGTACCAACTTCATGACTCAGGGGCAAAAGTTATTCTTTGCCTGGATTTAGTGTTTCCGAGAGTTACTAATGTTCAAACGGCAACAAAGCTTGAGCATATTATCGTAACCCGTATTGCAGATTTTTTACCATTCCCTAAAAATTTACTTTATCCATTTGTACAAAAAAAGCAGGCAAATCTTGTTGTGAATGTGTCGGAAAGCGAAACGATTCATCTTTGGAAATCGGTAGAAAGAGAAAGTAATGCTGATGTTGAAGTTTCATGTGATCCTGAAAATGATCTAGCCCTTTTGCAGTATACAGGGGGAACGACAGGGTTTCCAAAAGGGGTTATGTTAACGCATAAAAACCTCGTTTCGAACACTTTAATGGGAGCGCATTGGTTATATAATTGTAAAGAAGGAGAAGAGGTAATTCTTGGTGTTCTTCCGTTTTTTCATGTGTACGGGATGACAGCTGTAATGAATTTAAGTATTATGCAAGGATATAAAATGGTGCTTATTCCGAAGTTTGATATGAAAATGGTTTTTGAAGCAATTAAGAAACATAAAGTTACACTATTTCCAGGAGCACCAACCATTTATATTGCTCTATTAAATAGTCCTCTTTTAAAAGAATATGATATTTCTTCAATTCAGGCTTGTATTAGTGGTTCTGCACCGCTTCCTGTAGAAGTGCAGGAGGAGTTTGAGAGAGTTACAGGTGGTAAATTAGTAGAGGGTTATGGATTAACGGAGTCATCACCAGTTACACATGGGAATTTTTTGTGGGAAAAGCGTGTGCCGGGAAGTATTGGGGTACCGTGGCCGGATACAGAGGCAATCATCATGTCACTTGAAACAGGAGATTCATTACCTCCAGGTGAAATTGGTGAAATTGTTGTAAAGGGCCCACAAATTATGAAAGGGTATTGGAATAAGCCAGAAGAAACGGCAGCTGTACTGCAAGATGGCTGGCTCCATACAGGTGATGTAGGATACATGGATGAGGATGGCTTTTTCTATGTGAAAGATCGTAAGAAAGATATGATCGTTGCTAGTGGCTTTAACGTATATCCTCGTGAAGTAGAAGAAGTGTTATATGAACACGAAAAGGTGCAAGAAGTGGTAACAATCGGTGTTCCTGATCCGTATCGAGGGGAAACTGTAAAAGCGTTTGTTGTTTTGAAAGAAGGCGCTGAGTGTTCTGAAGAAGAATTAGATCAGTTTGCACGTAAATATTTAGCAGCTTACAAAGTTCCGAAGGTATATGAGTTTAGAAGTGAGTTGCCGAAGACGACAGTCGGAAAAATTTTACGTCGTGTCCTAATAGATGAAGAGAAGAGAAAGAATGAGGATGAGCAAACGGGCTAAGGCCCTTTCTTTTTGAAAAAATAGGATTGACACTTTTCTAAATAGTCAGTATTATAAGAATATGAATGACTATTCATTCAGTCATCTTCTTGAAGGGGACAGTAAAGTGAAGAAAAATAGACCGAAATACAATCAGATTATTGATGCTGCAGTCATTGTGATTGCGGAGAATGGATACCATCAAGCGCAAGTTTCTAAAATTGCAAAGCAAGCTGGGGTAGCTGATGGCACGATTTATTTATATTTTAAAAATAAAGAAGATATATTAATATCCTTATTCCAAGAGAAGATGGGAGAATTTGTTGAAACAATTCGTCAAAAAATAGCAGGAATTGAAAGCGCTGTAGCGAAGTTATTCATGTTGGTAGAAACGCACTTCTTGCTGTTGTCACAAAATGATCCTCTTGCTATCGTTACGCAATTAGAGCTAAGGCAGTCCAATCAAGACTTGCGCCTTAAAATAAATGAAGTATTAAAAGGCTACTTACAAGTTATGGATGAGATTTTAGAGACAGGTATAAAGCAAGGTGAATTTCAGGCGGATTTAAACGTTCGCGTGGCAAGACAAATGATCTTTGGAACAGTAGATGAAGTTGTGACCAATTGGGTAATGAGCGATCATAAGTATGATCTGGTCGCACTTTCAAAAACGGTACATGGGCTACTTATTGCAGCTTGTGGTTATCGTCAATAATGGGAGGGATCATGTTGAAATTCCTATCTGTAAAAGTTGAAGATCATATCGCGGTGGCGACGTTAAATCATGCGCCAGCTAATGCGATGTCTTCACAAGTTATGCATGATGTTACTGAATTAATCGATCAAGTGGAAAAGGATGATAACATTCGTGTTGTTGTTTTACATGGTGAAGGACGCTTCTTCTCAGCAGGGGCAGATATTAAAGAATTTACATCTGTTACTGAAGCGAAGCAAGCAACAGAGTTAGCACAGCTTGGACAAGTTACGTTTGAGCGTGTTGAAAAATGCTCAAAACCAGTTATTGCGGCAATTCATGGAGCGGCACTTGGCGGCGGCCTTGAGTTTGCTATGTCTTGCCACATGCGCTTTGTAACTGAAAGTACAAAGCTTGGTTTACCTGAATTAACACTTGGATTAATTCCTGGTTTTGCAGGTACACAGCGCTTACCACGTTATGTTGGTAAAGCGAAAGCTTGTGAAATGATGTTAACAAGTACACCAATTACTGGTGCAGAAGCATTACAATGGGGACTTGTTAACGGAGTGTTTTCTGAAGAATCCATTTTAGAAGATACGCTTAAAATTGCAAAACAGATTGCTGGAAAAAGCCCAGCAACAACTCGTGCTGTGCTAGAGTTATTACAAACGACAAAATCGTCTCATTATTATGAAGGTGTACAGCGTGAATCACAGATTTTTGGTGAAGTATTTACGAGTGAAGATGGAAGAGAAGGCGTAGCAGCGTTTTTAGAAAAACGTAAGCCTTCATTTAGTGGTAGGTAGTCCAATTATTTTTTTAATAAAAATTAACAGAATTTTAAAATTGATAGAATCTTTCTGAAAAATAAGGGGGTAAATGGAATGAACATCTACGTACTCATGAAACGAACATTTGATACAGAAGAAAAAATCGTAATTAAAAACGGTGCAATTTACGATGGCGAAGCGGAATTCATCATCAACCCTTACGATGAATATGCGATTGAAGAAGCGATTCAAGTAAGAGATGCACAAGGTGGAGAAGTTACTGTTATAACAGTTGGTGGCGAGGATAGTGAAAAAGAACTTCGCACAGCATTAGCGATGGGCTGCGATAAAGCGGTACTAATTAACATTGAAGATGATGTTGAGAATGGTGACCAATTTACAACAGCAAAAGTGCTTGCTGAATATTTAAAAGATAAAGATGCAGATTTAATTTTAGGCGGAAACGTTGCGATTGACGGTGCATCTGGACAAGTTGGTCCACGCGTAGCTGAAGCGTTAAATATTCCGTACGTAACGACAATTACAAAACTTGAGATTGACGGTACAAACGTGAAGATTGAGCGTGACGTTGAAGGTGATACAGAAGTTATTGAAACGTCATTACCAGTTTTAGTAACGGCACAACAAGGTTTAAACGAACCGCGTTATCCATCGCTTCCAGGTATTATGAAAGCGAAGAAAAAGCCACTAGAAGAAGTAGAATTAGATGATTTAGATCTAGAAGAAGATGATGTGGAAGCAAAAACAAAAACAATTGAAATCTATTTGCCTCCTAAGAAAGATGCAGGAAAAGTGTTACAAGGCGAGCTGCAAGATCAAGTAAAAGAACTTGTATCGTTGCTCCATACAGAAGCGAAAGTAATCTAATAAAATACGAAATTATATATGCAGGAGGGAAAATCTATGGCTCGTAAAGTATTAGTAATGGGTGAAGTTCGTGATGGATCGCTACGTAACGTTTCGTTTGAAGCGGTAGCAGCAGCAAAAACAATTGCAGAAGGCGGTGAAGTGGTAGGTCTTCTAGTTGGAGACAGCGTTGCCTCTTTTGCAAATGAATTGATTCATTACGGTGCAGATCGCGTTGTGACAGTTGAAAATGATAAATTAAAATCATATACATCTGATGGATATGCACAAGCGTTTTTAGCTGTATATGCTGAAGAAAAGCCAGAAGGCATTGTATTTGGACATACGGCACTTGGTAAAGATTTATCACCAAAATTAGCAGCGAAATTAGAAGCTGGTTTAATTTCTGACGTAACGGCTTTAGAAGTTGAAGGTGGAAATGTTATCTTCACTCGTCCGATTTACTCTGGTAAAGCATTTGAGAAGAAGATCGTAACAGATGGTATATTATTTGCGACAGTGCGTCCAAATAACATTGCAACTCTTGAAAAAGACGAGTCTCGCACAGCTGACGTGTCTTCTATTACAGTTGATGTGAAAGATTTACGTACAATCATTCAAGATGTTGTCCGTAAAACTGCAGAAGGTGTTGATCTTTCTGAAGCGAAAGTTATTATAGCTGGTGGACGTGGTGTGAAGAGTGAAGAAGGATTTAAACCGTTAAAAGAATTAGCTGACGTACTAGGCGGCGCTGTTGGAGCATCTCGTGGTGCTTGTGATGCTGAGTACTGTGATTATTCATTACAAATTGGTCAAACAGGTAAAGTTGTTACACCAGACCTATACATTGCATGCGGGATTTCTGGTGCGATTCAGCATTTAGCTGGTATGTCTAATTCAAAAATAATTGTTGCGATTAATAAAGATCCAGAAGCTAGTATCTTCAAAGTAGCTGACTATGGTATTGTCGGTGATCTGTTTGAAGTATTACCTCTTTTAACAGAAGAGTTTAAAAAGTTAAAAGTACATTCATGATTTGAGTACCCTTGAGTTCCAAGTGAAGTACCCCTATATATAGAAAAAGATGAGAGATCCCCTGTCTCTCATCTTTTTAGTATTTCATCCATATTTTTATATAGTATAAAGGAACATTTTTTTGTTACAATACATAACGATACATAATATTCGCCACGTATAAAAGTTAATGATATACTCTTGGTAGAATATACTTGAAGGAGGAAATAAAATGGCAATTATAAATGCAAATGACCAAAGCTTCGCAGCTGAAACTAGCGAAGGTGTTGTACTATTAGATTTCTGGGCGCCTTGGTGCGGACCTTGTAAAATGATCGCTCCTGTATTAGAGGAAATCGATTCAGAGTTAGGCGAGAAAGTAAAAGTAGTAAAAGTGGACGTTGATGAAAACCAAGAAACTGCTCGTCAATTCGAAGTAATGAGCATTCCAGCTCTTTTCGTATTAAAAGACGGTAAAGTGGTTGATCAAGCGTTAGGATATAAACCGAAAGAAGCGTTAGTAGAATTAGTTTCTAAACACTTCTAAAATAAAGAAGCTACCATTTGGTAGCTTTTTTTATTTTCTTTTTTACAACCTTTCCGTTACAATAAAAGAACGTATGTTGGGTGTTTTGGCATAGTATGTTTTTATGTGAAAATAAAAATGATAAGCATAAGCATGTAGAAATGGAGGGAGACGAGTGCACGAGCATTTAAAAGAGAAGTTAGCAATTTTGCCCGATCAACCTGGTTGTTATTTAATGAAGGATAAGCAGGGAACGGTTATATATGTCGGAAAAGCAAAGGTACTCAAAAATCGTGTGCGCTCGTACTTTACTGGTTCGCATGATGGGAAAACACTTCGGCTTGTTGGAGAAATTGTTGATTTTGAATATATTGTGACTTCCTCAAATTTGGAGGCTCTTATTTTAGAGTTAAATTTAATAAAAAAATATGATCCAAAATATAATATTCAATTAAAAGATGATAAAACATATCCTTTCATTAAAATTACAGCTGAAAAACAGCCGCGCTTACTCATTACGCGAAATGTAAAAAAGGATAAAGGAAAGTACTTTGGACCTTATCCAAATGCGCAATCGGCACATGAAACAAAGAAATTATTAGATCGTATGTATCCACTTCGTAAATGTTCAAATATGCCAGATAAAGTTTGCTTGTATTATCATATGGGTCAATGTTTAGCACCTTGTGTGAAAGAAGTAACGGATGAGCAAAACAAAGAAATTGTTGATGAAATTATTAAATTCTTAAACGGTGGGCATAAAGAAATTCGTTCAGAATTAGAAACGAAGATGTATGAGGCTTCAGAAAAGCTAGAATTTGAACGGGCGAAAGAGTTGCGAGATCAAATTGCTCATATTGATGCAATTATGGAAAAGCAAAAGATGATTATGAGTGATTTAGTGGATCGTGATGTGTTTGGATATGCAGTTGATAAAGGGTGGATGTGTGTTCAAGTTTTCTTCGTTCGAAAAGGAAAGCTAATTGAACGTGATGTTTCTATGTTCCCGATTTATGATGAACCAGAAGAGGGATTTTTAACTTTTATCGGTCAATTTTATGAAAACAGTAGTCATTTCAAGCCGAAGGAAATTGTTGTTCCAGGAAGTATAGATTCAGAATTAGTAGAGCGCTTTTTAGAAGTTGAAGCGACACAGCCGAAGCGTGGGAAGAAAAAAGACCTTGTAGAATTAGCAAATAAAAACGCAAAAATTGCACTAGAAGAGAAATTTCACTTAATTGAACGTGATGAAGAGCGGACGGTTAAAGCCATTGATAATTTAGGGAAGCAGCTGGGCATTGAAACCCCATATCGTATTGAAGCGTTTGATAACTCGAATATTCAAGGGACAAATCCCGTTTCCGCAATGATTGCTTTTATCGATGGGAAACCAGCGAAGAAAGAATATCGGAAATATAAAATTAAAACGGTTCAAGGTCCTGATGATTACGAATCTATGAGGGAAGTTGTAAGACGCCGTTATACGAGGGCGCTTAAAGAGAATTTACCTTTACCAGATTTAATCATTATTGATGGTGGAAAAGGCCATCTGGCCGCTACAAGTGATGTTCTGGAGAACGAACTCGGTTTATATATTCCGATGGCAGGGCTTGTAAAAGATGACAAACATAAAACCTCCCATTTAATTATTGGAGATCCACCTGAACCTGTGATGCTTGAGAGGAATAGCCAAGAATTTTATTTATTGCAACGCATTCAAGATGAAGTGCATAGATTTGCAATTACATTCCATCGCCAGTTGCACGGGAAATCGGTCATTCAATCAGCATTGGATGATATTCCAGGAATCGGCGATAAACGAAAAAAGGTATTGTTAAAACATTTTGGCTCGTTAAAAAAGATGAAAGAAGCTTCCATAGCTGAATTTGTCGAAGCAGGTATGCCGAAAAATGTTGCAGAGATGATATATACTTATTTAACAGATAAGAAGACGTTGTAGTTTACAACGTCTTCTGTTTTTTGGTATAATTTCTGAAGATTTAAAATAAAATCATCTGAATGAATATACAAAAAAGTCAACTAAACTTATATGTCTAGTTGACTGTAGGTAGATGCTACACTTCAATGAGATCTTTTATATCCCATTTAACAAGAAATGTAATAGAGTCTGAACGCTTTTTCTGTTCCTCATAGGACTCTGCAACGACGTTTCTTTGTCTTTGAATTTGCTCGGCGATAAATCCAGCTTCTAATTGATAAGATGAATGTCTTTTTTGTTTTTGACGCTCAGTAATAAGTGTACCTTTAAGTTGAAACTGCATTTCACGACGTTTATGTTCAATGATGCTTAAAGTGCCCCAACCAGCTTTTTCAAAAAACTGAATGACTTCTTCAATTGTTTCTAGCGGATATTTTCTCGCAAGGTTTCTACCGGCCCAGTATAAAATACCATCTAAATCGTTACCAATTAAATCAGGTAGTAATTCTTCACGTAGCAATTCATAAGCGAAGGCGTTCAATGAAACATCTTCTAAAGATGTTATATCGATTGTATTTTTGCTCACAATATTCCCCTCTTTCTATAGGGATTATTATATAACATTTTTCATTTATAAAAATAGATTTTTCTTTGGGGAAATCTGAATATATAAGAAAAAAAAAGAATTGGCAAATTATATGCAAATTATGTGCAAATTATGTATACGTTTTCTTGACGCTTCGACAAAAATAGGGGTAAAATGAACTTGTTATCAAATTATGCTGAAATATTTCGAATAATTTTTTCAGTTTTTCTTATGCCAATAGTGAAAAAACATTATTGTTGTAAATTAATCTGAAAACAGCAGTCAAACATTCAAGGGGGTAATGGGGACATGAAAGGCCGCGAGTATACGTTTCGTAAGTGGCACTCATTAATGGGGGTCATTCCGGTTGGTGTCTTTTTGACGCAACATTTAATTGTAAACAACTTTGCAACAAGAGGAGCAGAGGCTTTTAACAAAGCTGCAGGCTTTATGGAGCTCCTTCCATTCCGGTATGCGCTAGAAATTTTCATCATCTTTTTACCTATACTGTACCATGCTATATATGGCTTATATATTGCATTTACAGCTAAGAACAATGCGGTATCTTACGGCTATTTCCGTAACTGGATGTTCGTCTTCCAACGAATTTCAGGTATCGTTACGCTGATCTTCATTTCTTGGCACGTCTGGGAAACTCGTATTCAAGCATTGTTAGGTAAAGAGGTAAACTATGATATGATGGCAGATATTTTAAACAACCCATTTATGTTTGGTTTCTATTTAGTTGGTGTTGTTTCAACAATTTTCCACTTTGCAAATGGACTATGGACATTCTGTATAAGCTGGGGAATTACAGTATCTCCACGTTCACAAAGAATCTCTACTTATGTAACATTAGCTATTTTCTTAGGTCTATCTTATGTAGGTGTGAGTGCATTATTAGCGTTCATCGATCCACAGCTAGCAAACCAGTAAGGAGTGGGAGAGCATGAAAGGGAAACTTATAGTAGTCGGCGGTGGCTTGGCCGGCTTAATGGCAACGATTAAAGCGGCAGAAGCAGGAGTAAATGTTGAACTATTTTCTTTAGTACCAGTAAAACGTTCACATTCTGTATGTGCCCAAGGTGGAATTAACGGTGCCGTAAATACAAAAGGTGAAGGGGATTCTCCATGGATCCACTTTGACGATACAATTTATGGTGGGGACTTCTTAGCGAACCAACCACCAGTTAAAGCGATGTGTGATGCAGCACCTGGTATTATTCATTTAATGGACCGCATGGGTGTTATGTTCAACCGTACGGAAGAAGGACTTCTGGATTTCCGTCGTTTCGGTGGAACACAACATCACCGTACAGCATTTGCTGGCGCAACAACTGGTCAACAATTACTATATGCATTAGATGAGCAAGTACGTCGTCATGAAGTAGCAGGACTTGTAACGAAATATGAAGGTTGGGATTTCTTACGAGCTGTTGTAGATGATGAAGGTGTGTGCCGAGGAATCGTCGCGCAAGACTTACAAACTATGGAGGTAAAAAGTTTCCAAGCTGATGCCGTGATTATGGCAACAGGGGGCCCTGGTATCATCTTTGGAAAATCAACAAACTCTATTATTAATACAGGTACAGCAGCGTCTGCTGTATATCAACAAGGTGCATATTATGCGAACGGTGAGTTCATTCAAATTCATCCAACGGCAATTCCTGGAGACGATAAGTTACGTCTTATGAGTGAATCTGCACGTGGTGAAGGTGGACGTGTTTGGACGTATAAAGATGGTAAGCCATGGTACTTCTTAGAAGAAAAATATCCAGCTTACGGAAACCTTGTACCTCGTGATATTGCAACGCGTGAAATCTTTGATGTTTGCGTAGAGCAAAAGCTAGGTATTAACGGTGAAAACATGGTGTACTTAGATCTTTCTCATAAAGATCCGAAAGAACTAGATATTAAACTTGGTGGAATTATTGAAATCTATGAGAAATTTACAGGTGATGATCCTCGTAAACTACCAATGAAAATCTTCCCAGCAGTTCACTATTCAATGGGCGGATTATGGGTTGATTATAAGCAAATGACAAGTATTCCAGGTTTATTTGCAGCAGGTGAGTGTGATTATTCTATGCACGGTGGTAACCGCCTTGGTGCGAACTCATTATTATCAGCAATTTACGGTGGTATGGTAGCAGGACCGAACGCAATTGAGTATATGAAAGGTCTTTCTAAATCATCTGATGCTGTTTCATCTACTGTATATGAGCAAAATGAATTAATTGAAACAGAGAAATTTAACAATATTTTAATGCTTGATGGTAACGAAAATGCATATGTTCTTCATAAAGAGCTTGGAGAATGGATGACAGATAACGTTACAGTAGTTCGTGAAAATAAAAAGTTACTAGAAACTGATGCGAAAATTGAAGAGTTAATGGCGCGTTACAAACGCATTAACATTAACGATACAGCAAGATGGAGTAACCAGGGTGCTTCATTTACACGCCAACTTGCAAATATGTTCGAGTTAGCACGTGTTATTACAATTGGCGCATATAACCGTAATGAAAGCCGCGGAGCGCATTACAAACCAGAATTCCCAAATCGTGATGATGCAAACTTCTTAAAAACTACGATGGCGAAATTTGAGGGAGAAGGAAAGGCACCAGCATTCCATTACGAAGAAGTGGATGTTTCATTAATTAAACCACGTAAACGTGACTATTCCTCAAAACATGATGTAGCTGCTAAGGGTGAAGAGAAGGGGGATAAACAACATGTCTGAGAAAACAATCCGCCTCATCATTACGAGACAAGATGGCCCAGATGCACAAGAGTTTGACCAAGAGTTTGAAATTCCATATCGTCCTAATATGAATATTATTTCGGCGCTTATGGAAATTCGCCGTAATCCTGTCGACTCAAAAGGGAACCAAACAACTCCGATTGCATGGGATATGAACTGCTTAGAGGAAGTATGTGGAGCATGTTCGATGGTGATTAACGGAAAACCACGTCAATCATGTACAGCCCTTATTGACCAGTTAGAGCAACCAATTCGCTTAAAGCCGATGAAGACATTCCCGATTGTACGTGATTTACAAGTTGACCGTAGCCGTATGTTTAACGCGTTAAAACGTGTTAAAGCTTGGATTCCAATCGACGGTACGTACGACCTAGGACCAGGTCCAAGAATGCCAGAGAAAAAGCGTCAATGGGCATATGAACTTTCGAAATGTATGACATGTGGTGTTTGCTTAGAGTCATGTCCGAACGTAAACAGTAAGTCTGACTTTATTGGTCCAGCACCGCTTTCACAAGCACGTTTATTTAACTCGCATCCAACTGGTGAAATGCATAAAGCAGATCGCTTACGTGCAATTATGGGTGATGGAGGACTTGCAAACTGTGGTAACTCTCAAAACTGTGTGCAATCATGTCCGAAAGGTATTCCATTAACAACTTCAATTGCAGCATTAAACCGTGATACAACAATTCAATCGTTCAAAGATTTCTTTGGTAGCGACAATAACTATTAATAAATATTGCCTCTTCATGTTGAAGAGGCAATATTTATAACTTTATATTTCTGTTTATTCAGTTTATTTTAAGGGCGAAAAGGAGAGGGAACGATGAAGAGAATTTCTTATATTGAAGACTTTGAGCAATGGGAAAGTGGTTTTTCATTTTATAATCCTGTCAAAGTTCGTTTTGGTGAAGTAGATATGTTTGGACATGTAAATAATGTCGTTGCTTTTACATATTTTGAAGAAGCGCGTATCGCATTGTTTAAAGAACTCGGATTTATGCAAGAATGGACACATGAATCATCAGAAACGATGATAGTCGTCGCAGATCTACAATGCAATTTTATTAAACAAATTTATTTTGATGAGCAGTTGAAAGTATATGTAAAGGCGGGAGCGGTTGGGAATTCCTCTTTAGATTTACACTATATGGTCAAAAATGCAGAAGGAGAAGTTTGTTTAGTTGGACGCGGTATGATGGTCCAAGCATCGAAAAAAACTGGAAGAGGCGAACCGTGGCCTGAGGAATGGAAGGAATTGCTATTATAATAGAATAAAAGAAAAATAAGAGAGCGATTCGCTCTCTTATTTTTTGTCCTCCATCGCCTCTTCTAATGTTAGGTGGTGCTTATATATGTATGTGGCGTATGGATTACCGACGTAGCGTAAGTGCCACGGTTCATATGCATACTCTGTTGTTTTTGTTTTATCCTCTAAATAACGAATGACAAATCCGAACTCATGGGCATGTTCTGCAACCCATTTTCCTTCTGCTGTCTCTCCGAAGATTGGTTCTAATTGGAATTTAGCAGATTTTGAGCTAATATCCATTGCTAGACCGGTTTGATGCTCACTTGTTCCAGGAATTGCACTTACCGAATCAGCCTCAGCTTTTCCTTGGCGTTTAATATATGTATTATGTAATGACTGTTGGCGTTTGTAAGAACGGTAACCTGAAACTGCTGTAAGTTCTAAACCTTCTTCTTTCGCTGCTTGGAACATTTTTTCAAGAGCGTCTGCAGCATCTTTGCGAAGTAATGTTTTCTCTTTATCTTTTGGACTAGTAAATGGTACGTTCGGTTTCGTCAAATCTTCTGGAATGTACCCATCTGGTAATTTACGATGTTTATTGACTAATACAAGAGCAGAATCTGGATTTGTTACAACGGAAAAATTATCATCTAGTTTCTTTGCATTATGATCAGCTTTTTGAAAAGCAGGAATCTCTTCTTTTTGGTGGTTATTATGTTTTTGATTTTCGACAGCTTTCGCTTCGTTTTGTAGTGGTGATTTAGAACCAAAGTAAACGAAAGATGTGATACCGATTACAATAGTAGCGGCAGAAATAATTATTATTTTTTTCATGATGCCCTGTAATCACAGTCCTTTCTTAATAAAATATGTATCGTTTTTATTATAAGTCTAGTTTGTTGAAAAAGAAATATAAGAGTCGTAACGTAATAGAAATGCAAAGAAAATGTCAGAAAATGTGTGAAAATGTAGTATTTTTTCATATAATTCATTTCTTATCTTTCATGAAGTTCATTTTTTATGTAATATATGTATATAAGAAGATGTAGCGATTATTGAGAATAAAAGACCTCTGGTATAGACTAGGAGTGGATGGGAATGGATTTTGCAACAATTATTGGAATCATTTTAGGAGTATTAGCGGTAGTCGTAGGGATGGTCGTCAAGGGCGCTGACATAACAGCCTTACTAAATCCTGCCGCAGCACTAATTATTTTCGTCGGTACATTTGCTGCAGTGTGTATTGCATTTCCGATGAATCAACTAAAAAGAGTTCCAAAATTATTTAAAGTTCTTTTTGGTTCAAATAAAAAAGATTTAAGTTATGAACAATTGCTAGAATTATTTGTTCATTGGACATCTGAGAGTAGAAAATACGGTATTTTGTCTTTAGAGCAACAATTAGATGAAATTGAAGATGAATTTCTTTTGCGTGGTATGAAATTTGTTATTGATGGTGTATCTGCAGAGGATTTAGAACAAATTTTAGAAGCCGAATTAGAAGCGATTGAAGAGAGACATGCAAAAGGGGCTGCTATTTTCTCGCAAGCTGGTACATATGCACCTACACTAGGGGTTTTAGGTGCTGTTATTGGTCTTGTAGCTGCACTTGGAAATTTAACTGATATTGAAAAGCTAGGGCATGCTATTTCAGGTGCGTTTATTGCAACGATTTTCGGTATTTTTTCAGGTTACGTATTATGGCATCCGTTTGCAAATAAATTAAAGCAAAAGTCTGCTGCTGAATTAGAGAAGAAACGTTTAATTATTGATTGTTTATTAATGTTACAAGAAGGTACATATCCGTTTATTATGAAGAACCGCATTTTAGGTGCACTTTCTGCAACTGAGCGTAAAAAGCTAGAAAAAGGAGCAGAAAAAAATGCGGAGTAAGAAAAATAGAAGAGGTAAAAAGAAAAAACATGATGAGCATATCGATGAAACTTGGTTAATTCCATATTCTGATATGTTAACGTTGTTATTTGCATTGTTCATCGTATTATTCGCAATGAGTAGTATAGATGCTGCGAAGTTTAAACAAATGGCAGTTGCTTTTCGAAGTGAGTTAGCCGGTGGAACAGGAAATAAAGAATTTTTAAGCGATCAAAAACCAAATGAGGAAAAAGAATTATCAGCAAATAGCCTTGAGGCAGAACAAGCAAAAAAACAAGCGGAAGATAGAGCTAAAGAAAAAAAAGAAATGGATGAGTTGAAAGCATTACAAAAAAAGATTGATCAATATATTAATGAGAAACAACTATCCTCTTCTTTTCAAACTAAGTTAACTGAAAAAGGATTAATGTTAACGATATTAGAAAATGTACTATTTGATTCAGGGAAAGCAGATGTGAAGTTGGAATCGTTAGGGATTGCAAAAGAGATGTCTAACCTACTTGTTTCAGCATCACCTCGTGAAATTACAGTATCGGGTCATACAGATACGGTTCCTATCGCAAATGCTCAGTTTGCATCAAACTGGGAGTTAAGTACACAGCGTGCAGTTAATTTTATGCAGGTGTTACTCCAAAATAAAGAATTGCAACCAGAAAAATTTAGTGCAGTTGGTTATGGAGAATACCGTTCAATTGCACCAAATGATACGCCAGAAGGAAAAGCGAAAAATAGACGTGTAGAAGTATTTATTTTACCTTTAACAAGAAATATGCAATAAAAGAGGATGGCGAAGGCCATCCTCTTTGTTATTTTGCATCAAATGATTTTAAATTGTCACGACGGATTTTGTCTTTTTCTGCATCTGATTTTTTGAAATTATAGTCATATAGAGCACCTTCCCAATCACCGTACATTGGATTAGGGAAAATGATGAATTTCTCACCAAATTGTGCTTTTGATTCTGCTACTGTTTCATTGCGATCTTTTACAGATTTTCCATCAAAACCAGTGAAATCAGATAAGTTGTCACCGAAGAATAGGACGATGTCATGTGTTTGAGAAACAAGTTCACGACGCTTTTCTTTCCCTTTTTCTTTCGGGTCCTGTAGTAATATATGTTCTTTCGTTGCTTGAGGAGCCCCTACACGCTCAAGGTTTTTAATTGTTGCATCTAGTTGATTCGTTTTACGATTTGAGATGTAGTAAATATCTACACCTTTAGACTCTGTATATTTTAAGAAATCAATAGCGCCTGGAAGAGCGTCAGCTTCAGCCTTATTAATCCAATCGTCCCATTTATAAGGATAGCCTTTTCCTGTTTTTACGCTCATTGCTTGATGAGGACTGTTATCTAAAACAGTTTCATCTAAATCAAGTACGATAGCAGGTTTTTTGCCTGTCCCTTTTGCAAGAGCTGCATCAAGCTTAAATTGACCAATATTGTATCCTTGGTAGTATAGTGCTTTCGTTTCGCCAGCTGTTTGATACCATAAATCAGCCATTAATTGCTGGTCTGTTAATTGTACTTTCTCTTCTTTTGCCACTGTTTTCTCAGCTGTTCCTGAACATGCTACAAGCGATGTGGAAAGAACGGCTATAGATAATAAACTGGTAATACCCCTCTTCATCTTCATATGTATCCTCCTCGATGTTAGAAAATCATTTTATATTATATATTAAAATATGATATTTTTTTATGAACATTTGCATATTGTCTTTTGTATATGTAGTAGTTTGTCCTATATTAGAAAGGTCAGTTAAATAATAATAATAATTATTTTGACAAGTTTTATTGTCGTAATGACAATTAAAATTGACAAAAACAGGATTTTTATTTACAATTTTAACTAAATGAAACAAATGATGGGTTAGATGTAGTGATACATATAAGAGAATGAAATATAGTACTATATTTCATTCTGAACAATCATAGGCTTTAACAGAGGGTACGAATGATACTAAAGGGGAGGCTTTATACATTGAGTTTACAAATTCAAAACTTAACAAAAATATTCGGAGAATCTAAAGCGGTTAATGGTTTGCAAATCTCGTTACCGAAAGGTGAAGTGTTAGGGTTACTTGGCCGAAATGGTGCAGGGAAAACAACGACAATTAAAATGTTACTAGGTTTATTAACGCCAAATGAAGGTTCTATTACGTGGGATGGAAAATCATTTGGTGATAGCGGGGTAACAATTGGATATTTACCAGAAGAAAGAGGATTATATACAAAAAGTAGAGTAATAGATCAGTTGCGATATTTTGGCAGATTAGAAGGAATGACGAAAAAAGAAGTGGATCTTGCAATTGATTACTGGTTAGAGCGCTTAGCAATCCCAGAATATAAATTCAAAACAGCAGGAGAACTTTCGAAAGGGAACCAGCAAAAAATTCAATTGATTGCTGCTCTTCTTCATGATCCAGAACTTCTTATTTTGGATGAACCATTTAGCGGACTTGATCCAGTTAATGCTGGAATGTTGGCTAGTATTATTGGAGAACAAGTACAGAGCGGAAAGACAATTATTTTATCTAGTCACCGTATGGAGCAAGTAGAGGCTTTTTGCCAACATGTATGTATTTTGAAAAAAGGTGAAGCGGTCGTAGAAGGACAATTAAGTGATATTAAGAAAGAATACGGTTTTCGTAATTTAACAATCGAAGATACAAAAGAGAATGAAAAAGGATTAGAAGCTATACATGTTTCATATGAAAAACAACAAGGCCTTCTTTATGTGAAAGTACAAGATGATGCAGAAGCTCTAAAGATTTTGCAACAATTGCAAGAACAAGGTGTTGGTTTACGACAATTTAAAATGTTAGAGCCGACGTTAAACGAAATCTTTGTAGAGAGGGCGAAATAAAGATGCGTAAATTTTCTCATGTATTTTCATTTTATTTTAAAGAAGCATTTTTATCTAAAAAATCATTAATTACGAGTGCGATTTTATTTTTGGTTGTGTTTGGGATTTTTGCATTTAATCATTTTACTTCAGGCGATGATAAAAATAAGGATAAAGATAAAATTGCAGTTGTAGTAGAGAGTTCCACATACAAAGTACAAAAAGAAGAGCTAAATAAGCTATTGCCATCAGCAAAAATAACGGTCGGTTCAAAAGATGATTTTGATAAACTACATAAGCAAGTAGAAGAGGGAGATTTAGATGGTCTATTCCATGTGACGGAAAAGGATGGGACTCCAGCAGTTACATATATGTATAATGGATTTCCAAGCCAAGCGACTTCTGCGATTATGGCGGGTTATTTAAAACAACAATATACGAAGGTGACGATTGCAAAAAATAATGTTTCACCAGAAATTGCGCAGCAATTACAAGCAGAAATTCAAGTGAAGCAAGAAGCGATAAAAGATCGTACATCTTCTTTCGGAATTGCATATTTCTTTACATTTGCTTTGTATATGTTTATTGTAGCTTTCGGAAATACAATCGCAATGAATATTGCATCTGAAAAGGCGTCACGTGTAATGGAAGTAATGCTTCCGAAAGTAAAGCCTCTTACGATGATGTATGCGAAAATTTTGGCGGTTGTTTCAACGGCGTTATTACAACTTGTAATATTGGCGTGTGGTTATCTTATTCCTTATTTGTTAGGTTGGGTCGATTTAGAAAGTGCTTCATTACTTGGCGTTCCAATTGACTTTACAAAATTAGATGCAAAGGTTATAAGTATGTTTCTTGTTTATTTCATTACGGGGTATTTACTTTATGCGATGATGTACGCTGCGGCTGGAGCTGTTGTGTCTAAGACAGAGGATTTACAAGCTGTATCTTTCCCGATAATGATTTTGATCATGGCTGCATTCTTCATTAGTATTAAATCATTAAGTGATCCAAATAGTACTATTGTTGTTGTAAGTTCGTATGTTCCGTTTTTCACACCGATGGTCACCTTCTCGCGGATTGTAGCCGGTGAAGCAGGTATGCTAGAGATTACGATAACATTAGTAGTTTTATTGGCGACAATTGGTATATTAAATGCTGTTACAAGTCGTATCTATGTAAATGGTGTAATGAATTACTCTGATAAAGTGAAGTTTAAAGATTTAGCGAAATTTATAAAGCGTCAATAATAGAGGGAAAGCATGATTTTCTAATGGAATCATGCTTTTTCTTTATGTATAAATTAAAAATAGTATATAATAATAAGAGTTGTCTTTTAATAGAATGAATAAAAAGGAGGGTGTGCAGATGGGAATTAGTAGTCGTTTTACAGTAGGTGTTCATATGTTAACGTTACTTGCAATAGATCGAAACTCTCGCTGTACCTCTGAATGGATTGCTGGTAGTGTGAATACAAATCCAGTTGTGATTCGTCGCATTACAGGAATGTTGAAGAGAGCAGGACTTGTTGATGTACAAGCTGGTAAAGGTGGTACGACACTTGCTCGTGATTTAGATGAAATTACATTACTTGATGTATATAAAGCTGTGGAAGTTGTAGAAGAAGGACATCTATTTTCTTTCCATGAAAATCCCAACATTGAATGTCCAGTAGGAGCTAATATTCAATCGGTATTAGAGATTATTTTAATACAATCGCAAGAAGCGATGGAAAACGTACTTGCAAATGTAGCGGTGCAGCAATTAGTTACAAATTTAAAGTCGAAAATTAAAGAATAAAAAAAAGCGAGCTTCCTCATGATGAGGGCTCGCTTTTTTTTATTCGGAAATATTGAAAGTTCTATTTTTCCGTATTTAAAATAAACTTTCCTACAACAGCTGCTACGATACCACCAAAAATTGGGGCAACGATGAACACCCATAGTTGAGAAATTGCTTCTCCGCCAGCGAATAGAGCTGGTGCGATACTACGAGCTGGGTTAACAGATGTTCCAGTTAACGGAATACCTAATAAGTGAATTAATACTAATGTGAAACCAATTACTAGTCCAGCTAAAGAAGAACTTCCCTTTTTACCTGTTACAGCAACGATAACTAAAACAAATACGAAAGTTAAAATGAATTCAACTAAAAATGCTCCAGATAAACCAAGAGTTCCAAAACTATTTTGTCCTAAATTATCTAAAGGTAATTTAGCAGATCGTAAAATTGTTACTAACGTTGCAGTTCCTAATAAACCACCTAAAATTTGAGCTAATAAATAATAGCTAAGTTCCATAGCGTTCATTCTTTTGTTGATGAACATAGCGATTGATACTGCTGGGTTAATATGACATCCAGAAATTGTTCCAATGCTATATGCCATAGCCACGATAGATAATCCGAAAGCCATAGCGATACCTAATGTTCCAATTCCTTCAATTCCGCCACCAATGACAGCTACTCCAGTTCCGAATAATACAAGTACAAATGTACCAATAAATTCAGCAATTGCTTTTTTTAACATAATTTACCTCCTATTAATGCACATGAAAGGTATTATAACATAGGTTTTAGTATAAACAGCTAATGAAATACTATTCTGATAAGGCGAAATAGGGAGATAATAAAAATAGATATGGTTCTATGAAGAAGAACCATATCTATTTTTATGCTGATTTTTTTTGTTTAATGACTGGAACAGAACGGTTTAAAACACTATTTACGATCATTCCTAGCATGATAATAATCATCCCAATCAGTGACAGCCCGCTAGGGAATGAACCATTTAAGAAAATAATCTCACCAAGCACAGTGAAGACCATCGTTCCAGCTTGTGTTGCTTCAACAGCTCCAAGTAAAGCAAGATTGTCTTTTGCTAAGTCAGTAGCAAAGAAAAATGTCATCGTCGCAATAACGCCGGAACATAATGCTAACAAAAACCCTTGAAGCATTTGGCTGGATGTTGGAATACCGGTAGTAGAAAATCCGTATATACCAAGTAAAATTGTAATAGGGAGACTTCCAATTGCCATTCCTAACACACGTTGGAATGTATCAAGACGTCCACCAACAAGTTCCATCATTTTTCGGTTGCCAAACGGATATAAGAAAGCAGCTAACACGACAGGTAAAAACCCTGAAATGAACTGAGTCATTGTAATGTGGCCTGCTGCAGTCGCTTGCATACAAATTACACCAAGTAAAATAAATAATGCTACATATAAACTGCGAAGTGGAATTTTTCCACGTACAAGTTTTGTACCTGATTTCGTTTCTATTTTAACGAAAAATAATGGTGATAGTAGTAAACCTGCTAATATCGTAACTTGCCAAGTTCCAGCAACGAGCCAAGCTGGAGAAAAAACAGCTGCGAAACTTAATAAAGAATAGAAGCCGATGCCAGCGACCGAGCCCCACCCGATCCATACAAATGGATGTTTTTTTAATTCTGCCCATAAAGCTCCTAAGTTTTTGCGAAATAAAACGATAAGGAATAAAATAGGAAGAGCAAATAGAAAACGGAAGGAAGCAGTCCAAGCCCAGCTTGTTCCAGATACATTCATTGCTCTGTTAATAATAAAGGTTGCAGAAAAAAAGGCCGATGATAAAAGACCTAGTAATATTGCGCGCATGAAGTATGGCACTCCTTTCGGAATTGAGTATTTATGTATAGTATAATATACTTAAAGTTAATAAAAGTAAACTATTTTATATTTTAAGGTGGTTTTTATATATGAAAGAAAATGAAGATATGCAAACGAAAGAAGTAATTCAGCAAGTAGGTCAGCTATTAAGACAAATTCGAAATGAACAAAAATTAAGTTTAGAAGAATTAGCCCAAAAAACAGGGGTTAGTAAATTAACATTAGGGAAAATTGAGAGAGGTGAAACGAATCCAACGTTAGCTGTTATTTGGAAAATAACGAAAGGGTTATCGATTCCTTTATCGAGATTAATGGTTGTTGGAGAACCTGTAGCTGTTGCGCGCTGCGGAGAAGGATTTGCAGTAGATGTAGGACAAGCATGGCATTTAGAAACGATGTTCCGTTACACGAAAGAAACAGGGATGGAAATGCACCGTGCTTGTTTAAGAGCGAATAGTATATATGAACCGGAAGCTCATCATGAAGGAGCAATTGAGCTTGTAACAGTAATGAAAGGGAAAGTTTCTATTCAAGTTGAGAATGACGTATATGTGCTAAATGAGTTTGACTCCATTCAGTTTGAAGCTAATAAGAAACATAGTTATAAAAATGAAGAGGATGAAGTAGCGGTATTACATTTAACGATGAAATATTCTTCATGAAAAAATCCCCTATAGAAAAATCTATAGGGGATTTTTTATACGCTATGCTCAAATATATGAAAGAATGTTATTAGTAAGAGCGTGGCATAAGTAATAAACAAATAAAATAAACTAAAAACCCCGTCCCAAAACATAAAATAGCAATGACCCAAAGTATGCGAATGAGAGTAGAGCTAATATCAAAATATTCTCCTAAACCACCGCATATACCAAATAACATTTTATCAGTTTCGGATTTATATAACCTCTTCGACATATTATGATCCTCTCCTTTTTATATCACCGCTGTTATGTATGAGTGATACAGTGTACTTTTATTCTATATGGAAATTTATGAGAAGACCATTAGGTTATATTACATTTTTTTGTGAAAGGACAATACAATGGATTAATTGTCTTAATTTTCAGTTGGTATTAAAATGAAAATGAGGGTGTGACGTATTTTCTAATATAAGGTGGGGAAATGGTAATGACATTATATTGGTTGACTAATGTAAAGCTTGAAACAGGTTATACATATGAAGAAGCGAAAATTTCACAAACGGAAACTGAGATATGCAGTCTTCTTATTGAAGATGGGCGAATTAAAAGAATTATATCGGGAATCGCCCAAGAGGAAGGAACGTTAACTTTTGATGCTAATCGTTTATTAGTTTTACCAGCTTTTGAAGAGATGCATATTCATATTGATAAAACATATTATAGTGGGCCTTGGAAAGCTTGTATGCCAGCAGAAAATATTTTTACACGTTTTAATGAAGAAAAAACGATTTTACCAAAGCAATTAGCAACTGCTCAAGACAGGGCGGAAAATATGCTAGAGTTATTGCTTCGAAATGGCGCAACAAATATTAGAACGCATTGTAATGTGGATCCGGTTATTGGACTTCGTAATTTAGAGGCAACGTTAGCGGCTTTAGGAACATATAAAGATCGGTTGTCTGGTAGAATAGTTGCATTTCCGCAACATGGATTATTGCGAAGTAATTCTATGCAACTTGTGAAAGATGCGATGCGTATGGGCGCACAATTAGTTGGCGGAGTGGACCCAGCTACAGTAGATAATGATATTGAAAAATCATTACATACGATTATGGACATTGCGGTAGAATTTAATGCGGATGTTGATATTCATTTGCACGATGCGAATAATCTTGGAACGTTTACAATGAAGAGATTAGCAAGTCTAACGGAAGAAGCAGGATGGCAAGGTCGTGTAACAATTAGTCATGCGCTTGGACTTGGTGGTGTTACTGATAAAGAAGCTGAAGAAGTGGCAGAAAGACTAGCAGCATTAAAGATTGATATCACTTCAACCGTTCCAATCGGTAAACAAGTAATCCCAATTCCATTATTAGATCGAAAAGGAGTTAAAGTTTCATTAGGAAATGATAGTATTACAGATCATTGGTCTCCGTTCGGCACAGGTGATATGCTTCAAAAGGCAAATCGATTGGCAGAACGATTTGGTTGGAGTGATGAAAGGTCTTTAGGGAAAGCTCTTTGTTTTATTACTGGAGGGAAAGAAACGTTAAATAATGAAGGAAAACGAGTGTGGCCGAATGTAGGGGATGAGGCAAGTTTTGTTTTAACGAATGCAACATGCGCCGCGGAAGCAGTGGCTCGTCAAACAGAGAAGCGTGTAGTTATGTATAAAGGGAATGTTGTTATAGGGGATTTAGATCAAGTGAAATCTGATAATCTTGTATAGAGGAATCGTTTAGATGTTTTTAGAAGGGTTCTAATTGTGAAAATAGAACCCTTCTTTTTTATTTAGTAGAAACAGGGAAGTACTATACTTCCTTATAAGGAAGCAAGAAGGGATGAAAAGTTTGGACAATCAACATAATCAAAATCATATTATGGGAACTTTGCAATGGTTTATTTTTTTATTAGCAAACTCAATCGCGCTACCAATTGTCGTTGGCGGATTATTTCATCTTACGACGGAAGAAGTATTTTATTTAATGCAACGTACGTTTTTCGTAGTTGGTATATCTTCTTTTTTACAAGGATGGCTTGGACATAAGCTTCCGATTGCGGATGGACCAGCTGGATCTTGGGTTGGTGTATTTACCGTGCTTGCTTATGCAACTGTAGGGCAGGATCAATTACATAGTACATTGCAAATTTTAGAATTAGGAATGATGGTTGCGGGAGTTGTTTTAATAGGGCTAGGAGTAACGGGAGTTATCGGGCGTATTTTATTTTTATTTACGCCGCTCGTGACAGGGACGTTCTTACTTTTATTATGTTTACAATTAAGTGGTGTATTTTTAAAAGGAATGCTAGGAATTACAGCTACTGTTTCTCAAATTGATGGATTTACAGCATTAATTGCTTTTGGCATATTTTTATTCGTAGTCATACTCTCCAACTTCGGAAAAGGGTTTGTTAAAAGTTATGCGGTTTTAATAGGGTTAATTAGTGGCTGGATTATTTTTCTCATTGCAGGAAAAGTGACGATCCCATCTCAAGTAACTCATTTTGTGCAACTTCCACATATATTCGCGTGGGGAATTCCAAAATGGAATACAGGTATGGCTGTATCAAGTTTCGTTATGGTATGTATTTTAGTTTCAAATACAGTGGCAGCTATTATAGCAATTAATCAAGCTACCATTCATAAAGCGACTATTGAACAAAAACAGTTGAAGGATGGAACGTGGGTTGGAGGGATTTCACATATCATTTCCTCTGTATTTTCAACTGTAGGTGTCGTTCCGTTACCAGCAACGGCAGGGTTTATACGCTTAACAAAACAAAAATATATACGATCGTTCTTAATGGCATGTGCGTTACTAGTCGTAATGTCTCTTTTTCCAAGTATCATTCGTTACTTAGCGTCTTTACCATCCGCTGTCGCATCAGCCGTTTTAATGGCTTCGTTCGTACAGTTAATTGGAATTGGATTTAATAATATAAAACAAGTGCCAATCAGCGAAAGGAATGTAACGATTTTAGGAGTTGCTATATTATTTGGAAGTGGTGTTATGTTTTTACCGTCTGGAGCACTCCAATCCTTGCCGTCTGTGATGCAATATATATTCGGAAATGGTTTGTTCGTAGGTACAGTTGTCAGCATATTACTAGAACAAATATGGTGTACTGAAAAGTAAGTGGATAAAAAGAGTGTACGCACTGTATAAAAGTCTAAAATAACATAAGAAATAAAGCCCATTTTCATTCACCACCTGCACATTTCGTTCATACAATATCTTGACTAAATAAACACCCAACTTACACATATACAGCTCTGGCTTAAGCAAGGAGGGTTATACCAGTTGAAGGAAAAAGCGTATCAATCTAAACCGTTACTCACAAAGAGAGAAAGAGAAGTATTTGAATTACTGGTTCAAGATAAAACGACGAAGGAAATTGCAGGTGAACTGTTTATAAGTGAAAAAACAGTACGTAATCACATCTCAAACGCAATGCAAAAGCTAGGGGTTAAAGGACGTTCACAAGCAGTTGTTGAGCTTCTTCGTATGGGAGAGCTCGAACTATAAGAAAGCAGCCGACTTTTATACAAAAGGTCGGCTATTTTTCTGTTTGTTTCATGCTCCATATGAATGATAAGAATGTTTCATACATAAATAGGTAGTAAGGAGGGGATATGTTGAAAAGGGTATTATTAGTTTCAACAAGCGCTCATGATTTGAATGGACACCCGACTGGTTTGTGGCTGGAAGAGCTCGCAGCTCCTTATCATTTATTTAAAAAAGCTAAGTTCGATGTTGATATTGTGTCGATAAAAGGCGGGAGAGTACCAATTGATAGAGTGTCTATTCCGAATGGCATACCTCGTGAATTTAAGCATGTCGCTTCTTTATTGCAAAATACGAGGGCGATTTCAACTGTTCACTCTTCAGAGTATGATGCGGTATTATTTTGTGGTGGGCACGGGGCGATTGTAGATTTTCCAGGTAATCCATATGTAGCAAATTTAATTGAGAATATGTACAATAATAACCGGATCGTAGCGGCTGTTTGTCACGGGGTAAGTTCTTTAGTTGGTGTGAAAAATAAAGATGGCTCGTTTTTTGTTGCCGGTAAGCGTATAACAGGTTATACAAACGATGAAGAAAAAGCTGTACATTTAGAAAATCGAGTTCCGTTTTTGCTAGAAAGTAAGTTGAAAGAAGAAGGGGCTTTATTTTATGTAGCACCTAATTTCACGCCGCATGTTGTAGTAGGTTATTCCTTAGTTGTCGGTATTGGTTCGATGATATATGGGAAGTTGGCTGATCGTTATAGCGTAAAAAAACTATTGATTATTTCAATTATCATATTTGTAGCGGGTTCTATTATTGGATTTATGAATCAATCTTATGCGATTACCATTCTTGCAAGATTAGTGCAGGCGAGTGGGGGCGCGGCGTTTATTGCGCTTAGTATGATTGCAGTGGCAAAATTAGTTGCTCCTGCTAAGAAGCCTGGTGCATTAGCGATGATTAGTTCTTCTATTGCATTAGCAATAGGCATTGGTCCTTTAGTTGGCGGGGCTATTACAAATACATTAGGGTGGCCATATTTATTTTTATTTATGGCTATTTCAGTAGTTGGGATTTTCTTGCTTATAAAATTTATGCCAGAAGAAGCGCAGCATACGGATGAAGCGTTTCATTTTGATTACATTGGAGCGGCGTTATTATTTGCATTCATTACGAATGTTTTATTAGGTGTCAATATTAATAGTTGGCTATTTGTGTTATCGGTAGCTTTCTTATTTTTATTCACGGTTCGTATGAAGAACGCGGAGCATCCATTTATTGATATTGAGTTATTTTCGAACAAACCATTTCTTCGTTTAATAGCGGTCGGGTTTATAATTAATGTGGCGTTATGTGCTAGTCTATTATTATTGCCATCACTGTTAGGAAGAGTGCACGGATTGTCGCCATTCGTTATCGGAATTGCATTGTTTGTTGCATCACTCTTTGGTATTGTATCTAGTTTTATTACGGGGAAGATTGTCCCTTCGTTTGGAAATGTGAATATGATTTATGTAGCGTCTGTCATTATGATCGTTGGCTTTTTAATTTTAGGGCTTATTCCGAACGGGAACTTAATCATTATTTTAGTGGCGGTTATTTTAACATTTATGAGTTATTCAGCTATTCAAGTATCATTAAACACATTTATACCGAAAACATTACATCCAGCTAAAGTTGGAGTCGGTCTTGGTTTATATAATTTAATTAACTTTTTCGGTATGGCATTTGGACCAGCTGTAGCGAGCAAAGTTATGGAAGCTACAAATAGTTATCGTTTGAATTTTATTTTAATCATCATTTTAATTTCTGCTCATTTCTTCTTATTAATAGGAATGTCTTCTTTCCAAAAAAAGATGGAGCAATAAAGTGAAACTTTAATTAGTGGGGGGCATCCCCCACTAATTATTAGCCTACACCAATCGGACTTTTACGGGCAGCCCGATCCCCCATATAACTTCTTTGCTTTCGCTGAATTTTGAGGTGGGGGTCTTACTGTCCGGCAAATAGCGGGGTAAATACGCAATTTATATAGAAGAAACCGACTTTCATATAGAAGGTCGGTTATTTTTCTGTCTTGCAAATTATGAAAAAAAGGAGCAAAATAAAAAAGGTCCTGATCTATATAGGTACAAATGAAAATTTTTATACAGGGGCACTTTAAGTTAGCGAACTTAAAGTGTGTAAAATATACTGATAAACATAAAAGATGATGAATGAGAAAACGGGTGATTAAGTTGAATAGAGCGATCGGTGTTATTGATTCAGGAGTGGGCGGTTTAACAGTAGCGAAGGAATTAATTCGTCAGTTGCCGAAAGAGCGTATTATATATTTAGGGGATACAGCACGTTGCCCTTATGGTCCGCGTTCTCGTGAAGAAGTGCGTCAATTTACGTGGGAAATGACGGAGCATTTATTAGATTTAAATATCAAAATGTTAGTTATTGCGTGTAATACAGCAACTGCGGTTGTATTAGAAGAAATGCAGAAACAATTACCAATTCCAGTAGTTGGAGTTATTCATCCAGGATCACGTACAGCTTTAAAAGTGACAAATACGTATCATGTTGGGATTATTGGAACGATTGGAACAGTAAAAAGTGGCGCCTATGAAGAGGCGCTAAAGTCTATTAATAACCGTGTTATGGTAGAAAGTTTAGCGTGCCCACCTTTCGTTGAGCTTGTAGAGAGTGGGAATTTCGAAAGTGAAATGGCGTATGAAGTTGTAAGAGAAACATTGCAACCGTTGAAAAGTACTGACATTGATACGCTTATTCTAGGATGTACACATTATCCGATTTTAGGTCCTGTTATTAAAAAGGTAATGGGGGATCAAGTACAATTAATTAGTTCGGGTGATGAAACAGCGCGTGAGGTAAGCACGATTTTATACCATAGTAAGATGCTAAATGAGGGAGAAGAACAAAGTGATCATCTCTTCTTAACGACTGGTAAAATAGGCCTGTTTAAAGAAATTGCATCAAAGTGGTTCGGTCAGCCGATTGAAAATGTGAAGCATATCAATTTAGAAATAGAATAATAGTAGATTCATATAAGAGAACTCCTGAGAAATCAGGGGTTTTTTCTGTATAAGTAGCCATAGCTTGTTCTAAAACATGAAACAGCTCGTATACATAATAGTACAAACTTAGATTTTAGGGGGGAATGGCATGCCTAAATCCACTTTTAAATGGGTTGTTGGTGCTACTGTGAGTGCGATTTTATTATCAGGGTGTGGCTTGTTAAATCAAGAGAAAGCGACAGAACAAATTGATCCGCCAAAAAAAGTTACGTATACAGAAGGTGAAAAGAAAGAAACTGCTAAAAAAGATAAACAAGGGCAAACAGTAAATAGAGAGTTATACCTCGTTGATAAAAATGGATATGTCGTACCGCAAACTATTGCAATGCCTACTCCGAAAGCGAATGAAGTTGTACAGCAAACGTTAGAGTATCTTGTGAAAGATGGACCAGTTACAAATTTATTGCCAAATGGATTTCGAGCAGTCCTTCCAGCGAATACGACGATGACCTTGAATTTGAAAAAAGGCGGGACAGCAGTAATTGATTTCTCTAAAGAAATGAAAAATTATTCAAAAGAAGAAGAACGTCAAATTGTTGAATCAGTAGCGTGGACTTTGACTCAATTTACAGAAATAAAACAAGTGCAGTTCCAAATAAATGGTGAAAAGTTAGTGAAGATGCCTGTTGCGGGTACACCGCTTGGTGAAGGTGTAAGTCGTGCGAATGGAATTAACTTTGATGATGAACAAGTAGCAGATGTGACGCATACAAAACCGGTTACACTTTACTTTATGGCGCAAAATAATAATAAGCAGCAATATTACGTACCGGTAACAAGGCGCGTTGCAGAAGGGAAAGAAAATGATTACTCGGCAATTGTGGATGAGCTTGTAAAAGGTCCGATTCAAGGGTCGCTACTAAATGATTTTAATCCAGGAGCTAAGCTTATTACGAATCCAAAAGTGGAGAACGGAAATATTACATTAAACTTTAATGAAAATATATTTGTGAACCCAGACAAAAACATGATTTCAAATTATGTGTTGAAATCGTTAGTCTTATCTTTAACGGAAAAACAAGGTGTGAAAAATGTTTCTATTGAAGTGAATGGGAAAGCAAATCTTATGGATGAGAAAGGTGAAAAGTTAATAAAACCTGTTGATCGTCCACAAAACGTGAATACAGGTAGTTTTTAATCGCGAATAATTTGATATACTTATGTAAGAAAGGGGAATTGCTTTTTGAGTTCCCCTTCTTTTATTGTTATACATATCGTGCATTTAAATTTGGCTATACTAATGAGAGTATTTATGAGGGGGTTATTTTTATGCGAGTAGATGGTAGAGGAAAAGCAGAGCTACGCCATATACATATTCATACAAATTATTTGAAACATCCAGAGGGATCAGTACTAATTGAAGTTGGGGATACAAAGGTAATTTGTTCAGCGACAATTGAAGAGCGTGTACCGCCGTTTATGCGCGGAGAAGGAAAAGGCTGGGTAACAGCAGAATACTCAATGATTCCACGTGCGACAGAGCAACGTACAATCAGGGAGTCAAGTAAAGGGAAAGTAACAGGGCGTACAATGGAAATCCAGCGTTTAATTGGACGAGCATTACGTGCGGTTGTTGATTTAGAAGCGCTTGGCGAAAGAACGGTTTGGATTGACTGTGATGTAATTCAAGCGGATGGCGGAACGAGAACAGCTTCTATTACAGGTGCTTATGTAGCGATGGTATTAGCTTTTGAAAAATTATTGCAAGCAGAAAAAGTATCTAAAATTCCGGTGAAAGATTATTTAGCGGCAACGTCAGTAGGTGTTGTTGAAGAACAAGGTGTTGTTTTAGATTTAAATTATGCTGAAGATTCTAAAGCAGACGTTGATATGAACGTTATTATGACTGGAAAAGGTCAGTTTGTTGAAGTGCAAGGAACTGGAGAAGAAGCGACGTTTAGCAGAGCTGAATTAAATGAATTACTTGATGCTGCTGAACAAGGGATTTTCCAACTTGTTGAAAAGCAAAAAGAAGCGTTAGGTGACATCGTATCTCATATAGAGTAGAGGTGGAAAATATGAAGCAAGTTGTTGTAGCGACGAAAAATCTTGGGAAAGTACGTGAGTTTGCTGAGTTATTTGAGAGATTTGACTTAGAAGTGAAATCTTTACACGATTTTCCTCATATTGAAGAAGTCGAAGAAACTGGTGAAACATTTGAAGAAAACGCAATTTTGAAAGCGGACAGTCTTAGTAGACAGTTGAATTCCATCGTAATTGCGGATGACTCAGGTCTTATTGTAGATGCCTTAAACGGGAAACCAGGTGTATATTCAGCTCGTTTTGCTGGAGAGCCGAAAGATGACCAAGCGAATATCGATAAAGTGTTGCAAGAGTTAACTGACATCGATTTAGAAAAACGTACAGCTCGTTTTTACTGTGCACTAGCGGTTGCTTTCCCTGAGGCAGATAAAGAGCCGGTTATTGTAAACGGAACGTGTGAAGGGAAAATCTTAGAACAGCGCCGCGGGGAAAATGGTTTTGGATACGATCCGATTTTTTATGTAGAAGAATATAAAAAGGCAATGGCGGAACTAAGCTCAGATGAGAAAAATGCCATTAGCCACCGCGGACGCGCTCTTCGTAAATTAGAAGAGAAAATCCCGGAATGGTTTTTAGAAGAATAAGGGAGAGAGATTGATGAAAGCTTTAATCGTAAGCGATAGTCATAGCTCTGTGAAGGAATTACAGCAGTTAAAAGAGAAATATGAAGGGAAAGTAGATGTCATGATTCATTGTGGTGATTCAGAGCTAACGCCTGCTCACGAAGAGCTACAAGGTTTCCAAGTTGTAAAAGGGAATTGTGATTATGCTAACTTTCAAGATGAAATTGTAACTGATGTAGATGGAATTCGTTTCTTAGTTGTACACGGTCATCGTCATGATGTGAAAATGACGTTACAAACGTTAGCGTATCATGCAGAAGAAGTAGGAGCACAAGTAGCGTGCTTTGGACATTCTCATGTATTAGGGGCAGAATTACTTGATGGGATTTTATTTATTAATCCAGGAAGTATTTTGCTCCCGCGCTCTCGTGTGGAAAAGACATTCGCTTTATTAGAAATGGATGAAAATCATATAGAAGTTCGTTTTGAAACATTAGATGGACAGCTGGTGGAACAAGCAATTTTTAAAAGAGGATAAGAAAAATTATCCTCTTTTAAAAAAGTGTTGACTTTATAAGTAGTTATGAATATAATAAATATTGTCGATAGGGCAACGGCGCTAACGAAGAAAAATAAAATAACATATGCGGGTGTAGTTTAGTGGTAAAACAAGAGCCTTCCAAGCTCTGGTCGAGAGTTCGATTCTCTTCACCCGCTCCATGTCCCAGTAGCTCAGCCGGATAGAGCATACGCCTTCTAAGCGTACGGTCGGGAGTTCGAATCTCTCCTGGGACGCTAAAAAAACCTTGTTATCCTTTGATAACAAGGTTTTTTGTTTGTTTTAAATTAGTTATTAATAAATTTTTCAAAGACAAAACCGTAATCTTTCACGTTATATTGCTTTTTCGTATCAACGAGCCAGTTAAAGGCGATCTCGTTCATCTCTTTAAACTGTTCTGCTAAATTTACTTGTGCATTTGAAATACGGCTGAAAGCGTTAGATGCCATATCTAAACTTTTATGTGCATACTGCAATGTAATGTCGTTGTCGTATGAAATTTCTTCGATTTTAAGAAGAGCCTTATATAAATCTTTTAATTCTTCAATATGTTTTTTATGAACATCAATTGAGTAATGCTCATCTCCCATTTGAAATTTAATTTCTACATCTAAATCAATCGTTCCTGCAGTTTCAAGTGCTACGTTTTTAATTTGATATTTACTATAGCTAAAGCGGCGTAATGTACGTTTTTTGCTTGTGGCACTTGTACCATCTAGGTGAATTAATCCTTTGTTTGTAAAGCAATATTCATCCGATTTTGATTTAATAAGAAAGTAAATTTTCTCCCCATCTTCATGCATTACGTAATCATCAGCATCGACCTTATCGTAATCTTTTGGTGTGATAACGGAACCTACATCGCTTAATCCTAAAACGTCAGCTGCCATTTTTTTGAACATATATAATCCCCCTTGTAAATTAAATTCTTAATTTTACAAAAATATATTAACATGATTTTAAACTTATTTTTGAAATCTTACAACTCTGTAAGGTAAGTGTAAGGAAGTTCGATGGTAACAAATTACTAATCTTATATAATGAAGATAACAACGATAAATGAGGAGGAAGAGATGATGAAAGGATTAATCGTAACGGGTTTAACAGTAGCTTTTGGGTTTGTGGCGTATGAAAAGTTAACATATGTAATTGATGTTGTAAAACATTTAGTAGCGTAGAAAAAACTGCCATGAGAGGGAAAGGGAATGAGTGAATGAATGGAATGGTTATTTGGAATTATAGGTACTTGTAGTGTAGTTTTATTGTTCTTTGTCCCAAGTGGTATACTTAGTTCGACAACGAGTTTGTTCTTTCTAAGTTTGTTTGCTTGTACGATGCTTATTATTATGTTTTTAATGAAGCGAAGTAAACCAATCTTCTATTTTAGCATGATTGTTATGGCAATTATTGTTCTCCAAATTATTACCCTTGTTATATACCCCACAATTATAAAAGCTTTCCATTAATGATGAACCCTCTGCCGTCTGTTGCTGAGGGTTTTTGTTTGTGAAAAATGAATTTCATTTAGAAGTTTGTTGTTTTTTCGTTATGAAAATAGAATATTCCTATATTTCAAATAAATAATTTTGGAATGTTGTGTTCTCATTACGCATTTGATATATTTACTTTGAAGATCATTAAAATCTAGAAAAAGAGGCGGACGTATGGATAAAAAAGAAAATACGGTCGTATTGTTTCCGCAACTATCAGAACGCTATATTGATAAAGGTTTTTTAGCGTTGAAAGAGCGGGAATTCGAAGATGCATTGCGCTGCTTTGAAATATTACGTCAGTATAATGCAGAAACGGAACAAACAGAATTAGCTTCCGTTATTTGTTTGCTAGAATTAAAACGTATGGAAGAAGCGAAAGAAAAATGTGAGCAGTTGCTTGAAACAGGAGCTGTATTATTTGGTGATATTCTTGAAACGTATGTAACTATTTTAGTTCAAACAAATGATTATGAAGGTGTCATTGAAACTGTTGAGGAAGTTTTGCAAACGAAAGATATAATTCCTGAGCAAAAGGAAAAATTGGCGCAGCTTGCTTTGTTTGCGCAAGGGATGCTGAATGAAGAAGATACACCGCTAGTGGATTCGAATTTTGAATTAGAAGAATTTACCGATGGGCTTTTTGGAGAAAACTTTGGTCAAAAGCTAAGAGTGATCCAGAAACTTTCGTTAAAAGACCTGGATCTCGCACTTCCTACTTTAAAGAAATTTTTAATAGACGAAGATCAGCACCCTTATTTAAAAACTTCTATTTTGTATAAAATGGTAGAAAATCAAATAGAAGAAGAGATAGAAGTAGAGAAGTTTGGAAATACGATAAAGGTGATTCCAGCATTTACAGGTCATAATGAGGAGCAATCCGATAAAATTATACATAAATTCTCAAACCGATTAGAGCAAAATTATCCAGATATATTTAGTACGATGGTTACATACTGGAAAGAATTACAAATTAGCATTTTTCCGTTCCCTCTATTAATGGATAAAGTAGAAATTTGGGCTGCTGTCTTAGAGAGAATTGGAAGAAAGCGTTTCGGATTGGCTATTGATGAAGAAGAACTTATGACAGCGTACAATATTGAGTTTGAGGAATTTCATATTGCCTATCAATGGTTACTGCGCATTGAAAGAGAAGGGTATTTGCCCGTATAATTATGAAAAAGAATCGTTCAGTTATTGAAACGAGCACATTCTATGTTATAATGTAAGGGTTGCAAAAGGCAGAAATCTGCCTGTTTGTAAGAGAAGAGGAGTATAATTCTCTTACTTAATATGTTTCATATTAGTCTCGAACAAAATATACCGTAGTTGTCTTTTAGACAATTAGTAGATTGGAACATTGTATCTGAAAGCTTTTTGCTAGAGGGTTATTTGTACATTTGTTATTTCAAGAAAGAGATAATAAAAATTTTGATCTATAGAGGTATGTGCATACATTATTATAGTTGGAGGGAAAGAATAAATGTCTACAAAATGGGAAAAATTAGAAGGTAACGTTGGCGTTTTAACAATCGAAGTTGATGCTAAAGAAGTAAATAACTCTATCGACGCTGCATTCAAAAAAGTAGTAAAAACAATTAATGTACCAGGTTTCCGTAAAGGGAAAATGCCTCGTCCATTATTCGAACAACGCTTTGGTATTGAATCTTTATACCAAGATGCTTTAGATATCATCTTACCAAAAGCATACGGTGAAGCAATCGATGAAGCTGGTATCTTCCCAGTTGCTCATCCTGAGATTGACATCGAGAAATTCGAAAAAGGCCAAAACTTAATTTTCACTGCAAAAGTTACTGTAAAACCTGAAGTTAAATTAGGTGATTACAAAGGTTTAGCAGTAGAAAAAGTTGAAACAACTGTAACTGACGAGGATGTAGAGAACGAAGTAAAAGCTTTACAAGAGCGTCAAGCTGAACTAGTTGTTAAAGAAGACGGAACTGCTGCAGATGGTGATACAGCTGTAATCGACTTCGAAGGTTTCGTTGATGGCGAAGCATTTGAAGGCGGAAAAGGCGAAAACTATTCTCTTGCAATCGGTTCTGGTACTTTCATCCCAGGTTTCGAAGAGCAAGTAATTGGTCTTAAATCTGGTGATTCTAAAGAAGTTGAAGTATCATTCCCAGAAGAGTACCATGCTGCTGAATTAGCTGGTAAACCAGCAACATTCAAAGTAACAATTCACGAAATCAAAACAAAAGAACTTCCTGAGTTAAACGACGAGTTCGCTAAAGATGCTGACGAAGAAGTTGCAACTCTTGATGAATTAAAAACAAAACTTCGTACAAACTTAGAAGAAGGCAAAAAGCACGAAGCTGAGCACAAAGTACGTGACGAAGTAGTAGAATTAGCTGCTGCTAACGCTGAAATCGACATTCCAGAAGCTATGATCGACACTGAGTTAGATCGTATGGTTCGTGAATTCGAGCAACGTTTAAGCCAACAAGGTATGAACCTTGAGCTTTACTACCAATTCACAGGTACTGACGCTGACAAATTAAAAGAGCAAATGAAAGAGGATGCACAAAAACGTGTAAGAATCAATCTTGTTCTTGAAGCTATCATTGAAGCTGAAAACATCGAAGTTACTGAAGAAGAAGTAACTGCAGAAGTTGAAAAAATGGCTGAAATGTACGGTATGCCAGTAGACGCTATCAAGCAAGCTCTTGGAAGCGTAGACGCTTTATCTGAAGATCTTAAAGTGCGTAAAGCTGTAGACTTCTTAGTAGACAACGCTGCATAATAAAATAACAAGGCGCGATTTTAATCGTGCCTTGTTTTATAAATATAGAAATATATTTATAAAACTTTTCGATGAAGAAGGAAAAGTGCCTTTGTAAGTCGAATATACATATTTCAAAAGTTTTAAAATTTTTTTATTTGTACATAACTAGTCATATTATTTGTATTTCTCGCTACGTAGTGACATAATATGTATTTACATACGATACATTTATCGTGTACATACGAAGGCAAGAGGTTAGCACTTTGTAAGGGGTGTGAAAATATGTTTAAATTTAATGATGAAAAAGGTCAATTAAAATGTTCTTTCTGTGGTAAAACACAAACGCAAGTTCGAAAGTTAGTTGCAGGTCCAGGTGTTTACATTTGTGACGAGTGTATCGAGCTTTGTACTGAAATTGTACAAGAGGAGCTTGCGAAGGACGAAGAAGTAGAATTCAAAGATGTACCGAAACCGGTAGAAATTCGTGAAATCTTAGATGAGTATGTCATCGGACAAGATAACGCGAAAAAAGCACTAGCGGTAGCGGTATATAACCATTACAAACGCATTAATTCTAACAGCAAAATTGATGATGTAGAATTAGCGAAGAGTAATATTTCACTTATTGGGCCAACTGGTAGTGGTAAAACATTATTGGCACAAACATTAGCGCGTATTTTAAATGTTCCATTTGCAATCGCGGACGCAACATCTTTAACAGAAGCTGGATACGTTGGGGAAGATGTAGAAAACATCTTACTAAAACTAATTCAAGCGGCTGATTACGATGTAGAAAAAGCGGAAAAAGGAATTATTTATATTGATGAGATTGATAAAGTGGCACGTAAGTCCGAAAATCCATCAATTACACGTGATGTATCTGGTGAAGGTGTACAGCAGGCACTTCTGAAAATTTTAGAAGGTACTGTAGCGAGCGTTCCACCTCAAGGTGGTCGTAAGCACCCGCATCAAGAGTTTATTCAAATTGATACAACGAACATCCTATTCATTTGTGGTGGAGCGTTTGATGGCATCGAGCCTATTATTAAACGTCGCCTTGGTGAGAAAGTAATTGGATTTGGTGCTGAGAAGAAAAATGCTGATGTAAATGAGAAGCATGTTTTATCTCACGTTTTACCAGAGGATCTTTTAAGATTCGGTTTAATTCCGGAGTTTATCGGTCGTCTTCCAGTTATTGCGAACCTAGAGCCGCTTGATGAAGATGCTCTTGTAGATATTTTAACTAAACCGAAAAATGCACTTGTTAAGCAATTCCAAAAATTATTGGAGCTTGACGATGTTGAGTTAGAGTTTGAAGAAGGTGCACTAGTTGAGATTGCGAAAAAAGCAATTGAACGTAAAACAGGTGCTCGTGGACTTCGTTCTATTATTGAAGGCTTGATGCTTGATGTAATGTTCGAACTTCCATCTCGCAAAGATATCGAGAAGTGTATTCTTACGAAAGAAACAGTAGCTGATAATGAACCGCCGAAATTGGTGTTACAAGACGGTACTGTACTTGATACAAAAACATCTGCATAATGCGAAGAAGAAACAGCAATTTTTATAATTGCTGTTTTTCTTTATGTTTAGCACTATTCCTCCCAGGAAATACTAAAAGGTAAAACATAGCGGGAGGAAATGAATTATGAGCTGGACAAATATATTTTTACTTGTTCAACTTGTTTTTGGCGTAATTGTCGGATTGTATTTTTGGCATTTACTTCGAAATCAGCGAACACAAAAAGTTTCAATTGATCGAGAATCGAAAAAAGAATTAGAGCAGCTTCGTAAAATGCGTGAGGTTTCTTTAACAGAGCCGCTTGCGGAAAAGGTACGTCCTACATCCTTTATAGACATTGTAGGGCAAGAAGACGGGATTAAGTCGTTAAAAGCGGCTCTTTGTGGTCCTAATCCGCAACATGTGATCATATACGGTCCGCCAGGTGTCGGAAAGACAGCGGCAGCACGCCTTGTATTAGAAGAAGCGAAACGAAATCCGAAATCTCCATTTCGTACAAATGCAACATTTATCGAACTTGATGCGACGACAGCTAGGTTTGATGAGCGTGGTATTGCGGATCCATTAATTGGTTCAGTGCATGATCCTATTTATCAAGGAGCAGGTGCAATGGGACAAGCGGGTATCCCGCAACCGAAAAAAGGGGCTGTAACAGATGCGCATGGTGGTATTTTGTTCATTGATGAGATTGGTGAATTACATCCAATTCAAATGAATAAAATGCTAAAAGTGTTAGAAGATCGGAAAGTGTTTTTGGAAAGTGCGTATTATAGTGAAGAAAATTCGATGATTCCAACGTATATACATGATATTTTTCAAAAAGGTTTACCTGCAGATTTTCGCTTAGTTGGTGCAACGACACGTTCACCAGAGGAAATTCCTCCTGCAATTAGGTCGCGTTGTTTAGAAGTGTTCTTCCGTGAGTTAGATACAGAAGAAATTCAAAAAGTAGCGAAAAATGCAGCTGACAAAGTGGAGATGCAAGTAGGTGAGAACGGTATCGAAATGATTGGAATGTATGCAAGAAATGGGCGAGAAGCAATTAATCTCGTGCAAATTTCTGCTGGTATGGCGATAAATGAAGAACGACCTTTCATTAAAGATGAAGATATTGAATGGGTTGTTCATTCTAGTCAGCTTACACCAAAGTACGAAAAACGTATTTATCCAATTCCGAGAATCGGTCTTGTGAACGGGCTTGCTGTATATGGGCCGAATACAGGTGCGTTATTAGAAATTGAGGTAACAGCTATTCCTGCGAAAGATAAAGGATCAGTAAATGTCACTGGAATTGTAGAAGAGGAAAGTATTGGAAATCAAACGAAATCAATCCGCCGTAAAAGTATGGCGAAAGGTTCTGTTGATAATGTGTTAACAGTACTTCGTTCTCTAGATGTGTTGCCAGAAGGGTATGATATACATATTAATTTTCCTGGTGGTATCCCGATTGATGGTCCTTCAGCAGGTATTGCTATGGCAACAGGTGTCTATTCAGCAGTGCATCGTACGTATGTGAATAATGAAGTAGCGATGACAGGTGAGATAAGTATCCACGGAGAAGTGAAGCCTATTGGTGGTGTGTACGCAAAAATAAAAGCTGCGAAAAAAGCGGGAGCTAAGAAAGTCATCATTCCGGCTGAAAACATGCAACCATTTTTGTATACAATAAAGGGAATTGAGATCATTCCTGTTCGCAAATTAAAAGAAGTATTTGAATTAACATTTATGCAGGAAAATATGCATCGTGAGCTTGATGCACATAATGATTTGGACGAAACAGATGCACAATCAATGTGAGAATATACAATAATAAAAATTTGCCAGACTTCGTTTAAGTTTGTATGCTTAAGCGGAGTCTTTTTTCTTTTCGTGAGGCACAAAAAAACAGGGGATTAACAATTGCGAAGAATCTCTGCAATTGCATCTAGATGTATTGTAATATAAAATAGTTGAACAGGAGTTTAATTTATTATGGAGGTGCTATGTCTAGTATGAATACGAATGAAAGAATTGTGCCCCTCCTACCATTAAGAGGCATTCTCGTATATCCAACGATGGTTCTGCATCTTGATGTAGGACGTGATAAATCGATACAAGCACTAGAGCAGGCGGCAATGGATGAAAATATCATCTTTTTAGCAATGCAAAAAGAAATGAATATCGACGATCCGAAAGAAGATGACATATATAGTGTAGGTACAGTGGCGAAAGTGAAGCAAATGTTAAAATTGCCGAACGGTACGCTTCGTGTCCTTGTAGAAGGTTTACATAGAGCAGAAGTAGTAGAGTTTATCGAAGAAGAAAATATAGTGCAAGTTTCTATTAAAACGGTAACGGAAGAAGTAGAAGATGATTTAGAAGAGAAGGCTCTTATGCGTACGTTACTGGAGCATTTCGAACAATATATTAAAGTTTCGAAAAAAGTTTCAAATGAAACATTTGCAACGGTAGCTGATGTAGAAGAACCGGGAAGACTAGCTGATTTAATTGCTTCTCACTTACCGATTAAAACGAAGCAGAAACAAGAGATTTTAGAGATTGTATCTGTGAAAGAACGACTACATACACTTATTTCAATTATTCAAGATGAACAAGAGTTACTTAGCCTAGAAAAGAAAATTGGACAAAAAGTGAAACGTTCAATGGAGCGCACGCAAAAAGAATATTTCTTACGTGAGCAAATGAAGGCAATTCAAACTGAACTTGGTGATAAAGAAGGCAAGGGCGGGGAAGTTGAAGAACTTCGTGAGAAAATTGAACAGTCGGGAATGCCTGAAGAAACAATGAAGGCTGCACTGAAAGAATTAGATCGTTATGAAAAATTACCTGTAAGTTCTGCTGAGAGTGGTGTCATTCATAATTATATTGATTGGTTATTAGCTCTCCCATGGACAACAGCAACAGAGGATATGATTGACCTCACTCATTCGGAAGAAATTTTAAATAAAGATCATTACGGTCTTGAAAAAGTGAAAGAGCGAGTACTTGAATATTTAGCTGTACAGAAGTTAACGAATTCATTAAAAGGGCCAATTCTTTGTCTAGTAGGACCTCCTGGGGTTGGGAAAACTTCGTTAGCTCGTTCTATCGCAACATCGTTAAACCGTAATTTTGTACGTGTTTCTCTTGGTGGTGTGCGTGATGAATCTGAAATTCGTGGTCACCGTCGTACATATGTAGGAGCGATGCCAGGACGTATTATTCAAGGTATGAAGAAGGCGAAAACAGTTAATCCAGTCTTCTTATTAGATGAGATTGATAAAATGTCTAACGATTTCAGGGGAGACCCATCAGCGGCGTTACTTGAAGTGTTAGATCCAGAACAAAACCATAACTTCAGTGATCATTACATTGAAGAGCCATATGATTTATCGAAAGTTATGTTCGTTGCAACTGCTAATACACTTGCAAGTGTTCCGGGCCCATTGCTTGACCGTATGGAAATCATTTCAATTGCTGGTTATACAGAACTTGAAAAGGTGCACATTGCTCGTGAGCATTTATTGCCGAAACAATTAAAAGAGCACGGTTTGCGAAAAGGTAATTTGCAAGTACGTGATGAAGCGCTTCTTGAAATTATTCGTTATTATACACGCGAGGCTGGTGTTCGTACGTTAGAGCGTCAAATTGCAAAAGTTTGCCGTAAAGCAGCAAAAATTATCGTTACAGCAGAACGCAAGCGCATTGTTGTAACAGAGAAAAATATTGTTGATTTACTTGGTAAGCATATATTCCGTTATGGTCAAGCTGAAAAAACAGACCAAGTTGGTATGGCAACAGGTTTAGCTTACACAGCAGCGGGCGGCGATACACTTGCAATTGAAGTGTCTGTAGCGCCAGGAAAAGGGAAATTAATTTTAACAGGGAAACTTGGGGATGTTATGAAAGAATCCGCACAAGCCGCGTTTAGCTATATTCGTTCTCGTGCAGAAGAACTTCATATTGATCCGGATTTCCATGAGAAAAACGATATTCATATTCATGTTCCAGAAGGAGCAGTTCCAAAAGATGGACCATCAGCAGGTATTACGATGGCAACGGCACTTATTTCTGCACTAACAGGTATTCCTGTAAGTAAAGAAGTTGGTATGACAGGTGAAATTACACTTCGTGGTCGTGTATTACCGATTGGTGGTTTGAAAGAAAAAACATTAAGTGCTCACCGCGCGGGATTAACAAAAATTATTTTACCGGCGGAAAATGAGAAAGATTTAGATGATATTCCAGAGAGCGTAAAAGAAAACCTTACGTTTGTGCTTGCATCTCATTTAGACGAAGTATTGGAGCACGCATTAGTAGGAGTGAAACAATGAAAGTAACAAAAGCAGATATTGTAATTAGTGCCGTTAAACCGGAACAATATCCAGACAGTGATTTACCAGAAATTGCCTTAGCAGGTCGTTCTAATGTCGGGAAGTCTTCCTTTATTAATAAAATTTTAAATCGTAAAAAGTTAGTACGTATTTCTTCTAAACCAGGAAAAACGCAAACGCTGAACTTTTTCTTAATCAATGAAATGATGCATTTTGTTGACGTTCCAGGTTATGGATATGCGAAAGTATCTAAAACAGAGCGCGCGGCATGGGGCAGAATGATTGAAACTTACTTTACAACACGTACGCAATTAGACGCAGCTGTATTAGTAGTTGATTTACGTCACCAACCAACAAAAGATGACATTATGATGTATGATTTCTTAAAGCATTATGAAATCCCAACAATTATTATTGCAACGAAAGCCGATAAAATTCCGAAAGGGAAATGGCAAAAGCATTTAAAAGTTGTAAAAGAAACGCTTGCTGTTGAAATTGGCGATGAAATCGTTCTATTCTCTTCTGAAACAGGACTTGGAAAAGAAGAAGCATGGAAAGCAATTCATAAAATGACAAAAACAAAAAACGCGTGACGAATGTCGCGCGTTTTTTTTTATTTACTAAACTTTTAGCGTACGTTTAATGTAACTTCAATATTTCCTCTTGTTGCTTTAGAGTAAGGACATACACCGTGAGCGGCTTCTACAAGTTCTTGTGCTTCGGCATGAGAAACACCAGCAACATGTACGTCAAGTACAGCAGATAGTCCGAAACCACCATCTGTATCTTTACCGATAGAAACGTGTGCAGTCACTTCTGTACTTTCCACCTTCATACGTTTTGTACGAATTACAAGTTGTAATGCACTATCAAAGCAAGCTGCATAACCAGCTGCAAATAATTGTTCTGGATTTGTTGCTTCTCCGCCTGCGCCACCTAGTGCTTTTGGCATTTTTACATCAAGATTTAATATGCCATCATCTGAAACTACCTTACCGTTTCTTCCACCTGTTGCTGTTACTGAAGCAGTATATAATTTATCCATGTTTATTCCCCTTTTCTGTCATTAATTTTTTTCATTGTTTCAATTAACGTGTTTAATTGGATTAATAAAGAATGATATTCTTGCTCTGTAATGCCTAAATTTGTAGCCATCGTTGTTGGTAATGAACAAGCTATTTCTTTTAAATCTTTACCTTGTTTTGTTAATTCAATACAAACTTTTCGCTCGTCTTCTTTTGAACGAACACGTTGTACAAGTTTTAATGATTCCATACGTTTTAACATAGGTGTTAAAGTACCAGAATCTAAAAATAGACGTTCTCCAATTTCTTTTACTGTTAGTCCGTCTTGTTCCCAGAGTACGAGTAAAGTAATGTACTGGGGATACGTAATGCCCATTTCTTCTAAATAGGGGCGGTAAAAACGGGTAACCTCTCTAGAACAAGCGTAAATAGAAAAACAAAGTTGGTTATCTAGATGCAAAGGATTTTCTTTCATAGGCAACTCCTTGTATTTTTAAATTGTGCACAATTTAATTTTGTAAAATCAATATAACGAAAAAGAAATACAATGTCAAATGCATTGCATCGAGAAAGTGAGTACTATATTTTGGAACAATCATACATATTTTCCTTCATGATGAAAGAAGATAGAAAAGATGATGTTATAATTAATATGGAATAGTTTCCATCACTTGATTATGAGGACTTTTTTTGGTAACGTACAAATAGAGTTGTTATTTTATAATTATTATAAAGTAGAAAGTTCTTTATTAATCTTACTGAAGCTCCTTTATTACATATGGAGAATAAATAAAAAATAATCAGTTGTTCACACGATTGTCAGATTCATAAGAGGAAAGTTGTATTATGATAGTAGATAAAGTGATAAAACGGGTGAAGGGGGACATGCTGCGTGCATATTCTTGTTGTTAGTGTAAATTATCGAACAGCCCCTGTAGAATTTCGTGAGAAACTCACATTTCAGGCAGCAGAGCTAGAGCAAGCAATGACTACATTACAAAACCAAAAGAGCGTGCTAGAAAATGTCATTGTATCAACTTGTAATCGCACTGAGATTTACGCTGTTGTCGATCAATTACACACGGGACGGTATTACATTAAGAAGTTTTTAGCTGATTGGTTTCAGCTTGAAATAGAAGAAATCGCACCATACTTGTCTATTTTTGAACAAGATGGCGCAATAGATCATTTATTCCGCGTAACGTGCGGTTTGGATTCTATGGTTGTTGGAGAGACGCAAATTTTAGGTCAAATAAAAGATAGCTTTTTAGAAGCACAACAAGTAAAAGCGACAGGTACAATTTTTAATGAGTTGTTTAAGCAAGTGGTTACGTTAGCAAAACGTGCGCACTCAGAAACAACGATTGGTGAAAGTGCGATGTCTGTTAGTTATGCTGCTGTTGAGCTCGGAAAGAAAATATTTGGCGATTTAACAGATTGTCATGTACTTATTCTTGGTGCGGGTAAGATGGGTGAACTTGCACTGCAAAACTTATACGGAAGTGGAGCTCGTAAAGTAACGGTTATGAATAGGACGCTTACGAAAGCGGAAGTGATGGCTGAGAAATATATGGGACATGCAAAGCCTTTAAGTGAATTGCAATGTGCATTATTAGAAGCGGATATTTTAATTAGTTCAACGGGTGCATCAGAATATGTCATTACGAAAGAAATGATGACAAAAGTAGAGAGAATGCGCTCTGGTCGTCCGTTATTTATGGTTGATATTGCAGTACCACGTGATATTGATCCAGCGATTGATGAATTAGAAGGCTCTTTCTTATATGATATCGACGATCTGCAAGGTGTAGTTGAAGCAAACCGTGCTGAACGTTTAAAAGAAGCAGAGAAAATTCAATTTATGATTGAAGAAGAAATGGTTTTATTTAAAACGTGGTTAAGTACGCTAGGTGTTGTACCGTTAATATCAGCTCTTCGTGATAAAGCGCTAGCAATTCAAAGTGATACGATGGAAAGTCTTGAGCGAAAAATACCAAACCTTAGTGATCGTGAGAAAAAAGTAATTAGTAAACATACGAAAAGTATTATTAACCAATTGTTAAAAGACCCAATTTTAGTAGCTAAAGAATTAGCTGTTGAAGAGGGAGCTGGCGAAAAATTAGCTTTATTTGCGAAGATTTTTGATTTAGAAGTGGAAGAAGCGGGAAATACGGAAGAAGTAGAACATAAAAGAGCGTGGACACCATCCGTTCCATCTTTATAACTTGGAAGGATGATCGGATGAGTTTTTTAAATAACAGTATTATTTATCATATTGCAATTATTTTATATGCTTGTAGCATTAGTTTATATTTTATAGATTATTTCCAAAGTAACCGAAAGGCGAACCGCTTTGCTTTTTGGTTACTTTCGATTGTATGGGTTCTGCAGTCTATCTTTATGTTGCTTAGGGCTACAGATTCAGAAACGAATCCTATTTTAACTTTATTATCAGGGATTTATTTTTATGTTTGGTTATTGATTACGATGTCATTAGTCATTAATCGATTTATGCGTATTGACTTTTTAGTCTTTTTTACAAATGTTGTAGCATTTGGCGTAAGCGCTTTTTCTATTTTTACACCGCTCGGGAAGATGTCGCCAGTACTTGCAGAGCAATTAGTTTCAGAACTTGTATACGTGCATGTCGGTATGGCGATTATTTCTTATGCAACGTTTACTGTATCGTTTATTTTTTCTATTATGTATTTATTGCAATACCGACTATTAAAAAAGAAAAAGTGGAATGCGAGATTAAGAAGATTAGGAAATTTGCCGAAGCTTGAATCTATGTCTTACGGATTAAATTTATTTTCTGTTCCGTTTTTCTTATTAGCAATTATATTAGGATGCATATGGGGATATACAAAATTGGATAATTTCCATTGGTATGATACGAAAGTAATTGGGTCTTTTGTCGTTCTATTTGTATATTGCGTGGGCTTATATTTACGAGCAGCAGATGTGTTGCAAGGTAAGAAAATTGTGCAGTGGAATATCGGGGCATTTCTCGTAATGCTAGTTAACATTTTTCTATTAAGCAGTTTATCTAATTTCCACTTTTGGTATTTATAATGAGGAGAGAGAATTATGCGCAAAATTATTGTAGGTTCACGAAAGAGTAAACTAGCATTAACACAAACTAATTGGTTTATTGATCAATTAAAAGCGCTTGGTTTACCATATGAATTTGAAGTGAAAGAAATCGTCACAAAAGGTGATGTTATTTTAGATGTTACTCTTTCAAAAGTAGGCGGAAAAGGTTTATTTGTAAAGGAAATTGAACATGCGTTACTTACGAAAGAAATTGATATGGCTGTACATAGTATGAAAGATATGCCAGCTGTACTTCCAGATGGATTAACGATTGGTTGTACGCCAAAGCGCGTTGACCCTCGTGATGCTTTTATTTCTAAAAACGGAGAATCGTTTAAAGACTTAGCAGAAGGCGCGATCTTAGGAACGAGTAGTTTGAGACGTAGTGCACAACTACTAGCTGCGAGACCAGATTTACAAGTGAAATGGATTCGCGGGAATATCGATACACGCTTACGTAAGTTAAAAGATGAAGATTACGATGCAATTATTTTAGCGACAGCTGGATTACAGAGAATGGGCTGGGACGGAGAAGTTATTACAGAACATTTAGATGAAACGTTATGTGTACCAGCCGTAGGACAAGGTGCATTAGCGATTGAATGTCGTGAGGATGATACGGATTTACTTCAGTTGTTAGCGCATATTAATGATGCAGTAACAGAAAGAACAGTGGCTGCTGAACGAGTATTTCTTCATAAACTTGAAGGTGGATGCCAAGTTCCAATCGCTGGATATGCAACTCTTAAAGAAAATGATGCAATCGAATTAACAGCGCTTGTCGGTTCTATGGACGGTTCTGTTTTATTGAAAGAGATAGTAGTAGGTAATGATCCGAAGCAAGTTGGATTAGAGGCTGCGGACCGTTTAATTAAACAAGGAGCAAAAGAGCTCATCCTTGCTGCAAATAAGGAGCAACAATAAATATGAACGCTCTCGCTGGCAAAACAGTATTGATTACACGTGCCCAGCACCAAGCGAAACAAATGAGTGTAGCAGTGAAAGAAAGGAGCGGAATTCCATTGGAAATTCCGCTTTTGCGTATGGAAGGTACGTCTCATAGGCAAATTCAACACATAGCAGGGCAGCTACATTCGTATGACTGGGTTATTTTCACGAGTAAAAATGGTGTAGCTTTTTTTCTAGATAGTTTGAGAAAGAAGCTCCCCGGACTGATTAAAATTGCTGCAGTAGGCGTGAAAACAAAGTTAGAGTTAGAAAAGCGAGGCTATCAAGTAGAGTTTGTTCCCACTGCATTTGTTGCAGAAACATTTGCCGAAGAGTTTCTAAAAGAATTAAGTGGAAACGAGCGTATTTTATTTCCGAAAGGGAATTTAGCAAGAGATGTAATCCCGGTTAAACTTAGGGAGTTTGGTGTTTTTCTAGATGAGTTAATTGTATATGGTACGAAGGTGAATGTAGAGAAAAAACAAGAACTTATAACAGCATTGAAATTAGGGGAAGTAAATATTATTACATTTACGAGCCCTTCAACTGTTGATAGTTTTGTTCGTTTACTTGAGGGTACAAACTGGAGAGAATGGACGAAAAAATGTACAATTGCTTGTATAGGGCCTATTACGGAAAAAGAGGCGAACCTCTATTTTCCACATGTTATTGTGCCAAAAGAGTACACTGTAGAAGCATTACTGCAATGCATTTGTGAATCTATAAAATAAAAGAATGGGGATAGAAATCTATGAATTCTTTACAATTTAATCGTCATCGTCGTTTAAGACAAAGCGGGGGCATGCGTGCGCTTGTACGTGAAACATTTTTACATACAGAAGATTTTATTTACCCTATTTTTGTATTAGAAGGAGAAAATACTCGTAATGAAGTTCCTTCTATGCCAGGCGTATATCAAATGTCTTTAGATTTATTGCAAGCTGAAATGCAAGAGGTCGTTGATTTAGGTATTCGTTCTGTTATTGTATTTGGTTTACCTGCTGAAAAGGACGAAGTTGGATCATCGGCATATTGTGAGCATGGAATTGTACAGCGTGCAATTAAGCAAATTAAAGATGAGTTCCCAGAGCTAGTAGTAGTTGCAGATACATGTTTATGTCAATTTACAAGCCATGGTCATTGCGGTGTTATTGAAGATGGCGTTATTTTAAATGATGAGTCTCTTGCAGCTCTTGCAAAAACAGCTGTAAGTCAAGCGAAAGCAGGGGCAGACATTATTGCACCATCTAACATGATGGACGGATTCGTAACAGCAATTCGCCATGCATTAGATGAAAATGGTTTCGCGCACGTACCAGTTATGTCGTACGCTGTGAAATATTCATCAGCATTTTACGGACCGTTCCGTGATGCAGCACATGGTGCACCGCAGTTTGGTGACCGTAAAACATATCAAATGGACCCAGCGAACCGTATGGAAGCATTCCGTGAAGCAGAATCAGATGTAATGGAAGGGGCCGACTTCTTAATTGTAAAGCCAGCTCTTTCTTATCTAGATATCGTTCGTGATGTGAAAAATAACTTTAACTTACCAGTCGTTGCTTATAACGTAAGTGGTGAATATTCGATGATTAAAGCAGCAGCACAAAATGGTTGGATTAATGAAAAAGAAGTTGTACTTGAGAAATTAATTAGCATGAAACGCGCAGGAGCAGACTTAATTATTACGTATCATGCAAAAGATGCAGCAAGATGGTTACAAGAAGGAGGCGCTAAATAATGAAAAAATTTGATAAATCGATTGCGGCGTTTGAAGAGGCTCAAAATTTAATGCCTGGAGGCGTAAACAGCCCTGTCCGTGCTTTTAAGTCTGTTGGTATGAATCCGCTGTTTATGGAGCGCGGAAAAGGCTCTAAAGTATATGATATCGATGGGAATGAATACATCGATTACGTATTATCGTGGGGACCTTTAATTCATGGTCATGCGAATGATCGTGTTGTTGAGGCTTTAAAAGCTGTTGCTGAAAAAGGAACAAGCTTTGGTGCACCAACAGAAATTGAAAATAAATTAGCGCAGCTTGTTATCGAGCGTGTACCATCAATTGAGATTGTGCGTATGGTTAACTCTGGAACAGAGGCGACAATGAGCGCGCTACGTTTAGCTCGTGGTTACACTGGACGTAACAAAATTTTGAAATTCATTGGTTGTTATCACGGTCATGGTGATTCTTTATTGATTAAAGCAGGTTCGGGTGTAGCAACGCTAGGTTTACCAGATAGCCCTGGTGTACCAGAAGGTGTAGCGAAAAATACGATTACAGTAGCGTATAACGATTTAGAAAGTGTAAAATATGCTTTCGAACAATTCGGTGATGACATCGCTTGTATAATTGTAGAACCAGTGGCAGGGAATATGGGTGTTGTTCCCCCTCAACCAGGGTTTTTAGAAGGACTTCGTGAAGTGACAGAGCAAAACGGTGCACTACTTATTTTTGATGAAGTAATGACAGGATTCCGTGTTGCTTATAATTGTGGACAAGGTTACTACGGTGTAACTCCTGACTTAACTTGTTTAGGTAAAGTAATCGGTGGTGGCTTGCCGGTAGGAGCATACGGTGGGAAGGCAGAGATTATGCGTCAAGTTGCACCAAGCGGACCGATTTACCAAGCTGGAACATTATCGGGTAATCCACTTGCAATGACAGCAGGTTATGAAACGTTAGTGCAGTTAACGCCAGAATCATATGTGGAATTTGAGCGTAAAGCAGAAATGTTAGAGGCTGGACTACGTAAGGCAGCTGAAAAGCATAATATCCCGCATCACATTAATCGTGCAGGTTCTATGATTGGTATTTTCTTTACAGATGAGCAAGTTATTAATTATGATGCAGCAAAATCTTCAAACTTAGAATTCTTTGCAGCTTACTATCGTGAAATGGTAGAACAAGGTGTATTTTTACCACCTTCTCAATTTGAAGGTTTATTCTTATCGACAGCACATAGTGATGCAGATATTGAGGCGACAATTGCGGCGGCCGAAATTGCAATGTCAAAATTAAAAGCATAATTTCTTAGAGAAAATCGCTTTCCATTAGGGGAGCGATTTTTTTTATTCATAAAGTAGCCTTAGGGAACATAAATCTGTAATGACATATAGTTTGGGAGGGGGAAAAGAAGTGGCAACAGATCATTCATTACGATTTTCATTAAAAGAATCTGTTTGGTTCCAGAAGGGACAGGAAGTCGAAGAACTTTTGTCAATTTCGTTAGATCCAGACGTTGAGATAGAGGAGCTCGATCATGAAGTTATCGTGAGGGGGCAATTAGATTTAACGGGAGAGTATGTTGCAAGGCAAGATGATTCAGCTTATTCATTAAGAGAGCTATCACCAGCAAAGGCAATTGATTATGTAGAAACAAGGGCAGACGGGGTTAATGAGCTTGTCCATTCCTTTCCGCTCGAAATATCAATTCCAAGAAATCGAGTGAAAGTAATTGAAGAATTATATGTATCAATCGAGGAATTTGATTATGAATTAAAGGAAAATGGTTGCTTACAACTATTAGCGGATATATCTATTACAGGTTTATGTGACGAAGAAAGAACCGAGGATGAAGAGGAAGAGACTGTGTATGCCGAGTTGGAAGCTGATTCAGCTGAAGAAGATGAAAGTAGACCTGCGCCGCACGAAGAGGTACCAGCCTATAAAGAATCAGATGGATGGGAAGATTATGCATTTGAGCCGTTTCAGTTAGAAGAAAGAAAAGAGCAAGAAATAGAAGAAGAGGAATTAGAAGAACATGAACTTGTGGAGCGTGAAGAGGAGCAAGAAAAGACGCCACAATTTGAATTGTTCGGGCGGAAAAATTTCAAGAAAGAAAAAGCGAAAAAGCAGGAAGAGCCAGAGGAAGAAGCATATTCACAGCGAGATGAAAATGCACTTTATTTAACGAAATTATTTACGAAAGAACCAGAAGAAGAATTTACGAAGTTAAGAATGTACTTCGTACAAGAAGGAGATACAATTGAATCGGTTGCAGAACGTTATGAAACGACTGTACAAAGCTTATATCGTGTAAATCAATCAGAAGATATATATTTAACTACAGGGCAAATTATATATATTCCTGTTTCAAAAGCAACAGTGAAATAAGTGAGTGAGTTTTTTCACTCACCTCTTTTCTTTTCCTAGAAGCTATGTTTTGAATAAGAAAGGGTTATTCGTATGGATATTGAATTACGAAATCGCTATGAACCCATTGTGAGGCAATATAGATTGGACACTCAGCATATGGAAGAGCACGGAAGTGTAATGAAAATTTATACGAATCAAGGTCCGTATGCGTTAAAGAAAATACAAGATAGAAAATTAGAGCGGAATAATTTTTTACACCATATTCAATATTTGAAGGAGAAAGGTTTTTCGAATTATGTACCTATCTATCACACGACGGACGGGAATTATGTTTTAAGTGATGGGGCGTATAGCTATTATTTAATGCCTTGGTTAGAACGTGCGGAAGGAAATGGCGAAGATAATGATCAATACCATAAGATGTTTCAAACGCTCGGGACGTTGCATCAAAAAACGGTGAAAGAGGAGACTTATACAGAAGAAGATTTAGAAAAACATTATACAAATATATCCGACCGTTGGGAAAATGATGGTGAGATATTAGAAGAGTTTCTTGTAGAATCAGAAGCGAAGTGGTATATGTCTCCATTTGAATTACAATATTGTACGTATTATCACCACGCTATGAGAGCACGTGAGTTCGCAACGAAACAATTAAGTGAATGGCATGATGCAATGAAAGAAAAGGAAAAAACACGTACTACTTTCGTTCATGGAAATGTATCGCTTAATCACTTTTTATTTGATTATGAACGAAACGGTTATTTTATTAGTTTAGAAAAGTCTCAGTTTGCTACACCGGTACAGGATATCGTCAGCTTTTATTCAAGGTCTTTGAACACATATCCAATTGCGCGGAGCGACCGCTTTGAATGGTATCAAATGTATCAAAAAAATTTTCCATTTACGAAAGAGGAGCAGCTTCTTATGTTTGCGTATATGACGTACCCGTCGCATTTTATTCGGCAAATTCAGTCGTATACGAAAAGAAGAAAGAGTCGTAATGAAGAAAATGAGCTTCGCGGGGTAAAAATTCTGCAGCAATCGCATTGGCTCATTAGTAATACAGAATATTTCCTTTCGCAATTACAAGCTGCCCAGCAAGGGAACGGATAAAGAAGATAAGTAGGGAGAACCCTGCTTATCTTTTTTTATTAGTTCCATAAAGAGATAAAAGCCGTAGTTTCAAATTTATCTTGACGAATAAGGTTTCGTTTTTTACACTATTGTATATAATAATTAACAATCACATAAATGCATTGAAGGGGAAGAGTATAACATGAAACGTCTTCAGAGAGGGGAACCATTGGCTGGGAGGTTCTCTAGATAGTTATGTTAGAAGGTAGCCCTGGAGCATCTTTTCTGAACGGAATGATTCTTATTAGGAAAAGACGGATTTGTCCGTTATCAAATTAAGAGTATAAGCAAATTCTGAATTTGTTTGTAAATAAAGGTGGTACCGCGATGTCCCTCGTCCTTTTTTGGATGAGGGGCATTTTTTATTTTAAGGAGGGAAAATAATGTCAAACACGGAAAATAATTTACCAACTAAATATGATCATATGTCCGTTGAAGAAGGCCTTTACAAGTGGTGGCTTGAAGGCAAATATTTCGAAGCAACAGGAGATGAGAAGAAACAACCATATACAATTGTAATTCCACCTCCGAACGTAACTGGTAAGTTACACTTAGGTCACGCTTGGGATACGACGCTTCAAGATATTTTAACTCGTACAAAGCGTATGCAAGGTTACGATGTATTATGGCTTCCAGGAATGGACCATGCTGGTATCGCAACGCAAGCGAAGGTAGAAGGAAAACTTCGTGAAGAAGGTATTTCACGTTACGATCTTGGTCGTGAGAAATTCCTTGAAAAAGCTTGGGAATGGAAAGAAGAATACGCTTCTCACATTCGTCAACAATGGGGAAAAGTTGGTTTAGGACTAGACTATTCTCGTGAACGCTTCACATTAGACGAAGGTTTATCTAACGCTGTTAATAAAGTATTCGTTCAATTATATGAAAAAGACTTAATTTATCGCGGTGAGTATATCATCAACTGGGATCCAGCAACACGCACAGCTCTTTCTGATATTGAAGTAATTCATAAAGAAGTTCAAGGTGCATTCTACCATATGAACTATCCGTTAACAGACGGTTCTGGTCACATTCGCCTTGCAACTACTCGTCCAGAAACAATGCTTGGTGATACAGCGGTAGCAGTTCATCCAGAAGATGATCGCTACAAACATTTAATCGGAAAAACAGTTACACTTCCAATCGTAGGCCGAGAGATTCCGATTATTGCTGATGAATACGTAGAAAAAGACTTCGGAACAGGCGTTGTGAAAATTACACCAGCTCATGACCCGAATGACTTTGAAGTAGGTAACCGTCATGACTTACCACGTATTTTAGTAATGAACGAAGATGGAACGATGAACGAAAAAGCTGGTAAGTATAACGGTATGGATCGTTTCGAATGCCGTAAAGAGTTAGTGAAAGACTTACAAGAAGCTGGCGTATTAGTAGAAATCGAGCCTCATATGCACTCAGTAGGTCATAGTGAGCGTAGCGGTGCAGTTGTTGAGCCTTATTTATCAACACAATGGTTCGTAAAAATGGCTCCACTTGCAGAAAAAGCGGTAGAACTTCAACAAAAAGAAGAAGAAAAAGTAACGTTCGTACCAGAGCGTTTTGAAAACACATACTTACGCTGGATGGAAAACATTCATGACTGGTGTATTTCTCGTCAATTATGGTGGGGACACCGCATTCCAGCTTGGTATCATAAAGAAACTGGTGAAGTATACGTAGGTACAGAAGCGCCAGCAGATCTTGAAAACTGGAATCAAGATAATGACGTGCTTGATACATGGTTCAGTTCAGCATTATGGCCATTCTCAACACTTGGCTGGCCGAATGAAGATGCAGCAGACTTTAAAAAGTTCTATTCAACAGATGCTTTAGTAACTGGTTATGATATCATCTTCTTCTGGGTATCTCGTATGATTTTCCAAGGTTTAGAGTTTACAGGAGAGCGTCCATTTAAAGATGTATTAATTCACGGTTTAGTTCGTGATGAGCAAGGACGTAAAATGAGTAAATCTCTTGGTAACGGTATTGATCCGATGGATGTTATCGAGAAGTACGGTGCAGATGCGATGCGTTACTTCTTATCAACAGGAAGTGCACCAGGTCAAGATTTACGTTTCAGCATGGAAAAAGTAGAATCTACTTGGAACTTCATTAATAAAATTTGGAACGCATCACGTTTCGTATTAATGAACATGGATGACATGAAGTATGAAGAAATCGATTTAACTGGTGAAAAATCAGTTGCAGATAAGTGGATTTTAACTCGCTTAAACGAAACAATCGAAAGTGTAACACGTAACATGGATAAATATGAGTTCGGTGAAGCTGGTCGTTCATTATACAACTTCATTTGGGATGATTTCTGTGACTGGTACATTGAGATGGCGAAACTTCCACTATACGGTGAAGATGAAGCAGCTAAGAAAACAACTCGTTCGATTTTAGCTTACGTATTAGACCAAACAATGCGTCTATTACATCCATTCATGCCATTTGTAACAGAGAAAATTTGGCAGCATTTACCGCATGAAGGCGAGTCTATTACAGTAGCAGCATGGCCAACAGTTCGCGAAGATTTACAAGATAAAGAAGCGGCAGCAGAAATGCACCTTCTAGTTGATATCATTCGCTCTGTTCGTAACATCCGTGCGGAAGTAAATACACCAATGAGCAAAAAAGTTCAAATGCAAATTAAAGCAAAAGACGAGGTAGTACTAGCTCAGCTTACGAAAAACAGTTCTTACATCGAGCGTTTCTGTAACCCAAGTGAACTAACAATTAAGATTGATTTACAAGCGCCAGAAAAAGCGATGACTGCAATCGTATCAGGTGCAGAGTTATTCTTACCGTTAGCTGATCTTATCAATCTTGATGAAGAGAAAGCGCGTCTTGAAAAAGAACTTGAGAAGTTCGATAAAGAAGTAGAACGTGTACAGAAGAAACTTTCAAACCAAGGATTCGTAGCGAAAGCTCCTGCAGAAGTTATTGACGGAGAGCGTGCGAAAGAGCAAGATTACCTAGAAAAACGCGAAGCGGTTCGTCAACGTCTAGCGGATCTTGAGAAATAAAAATGTTTTTCAGAGACTCACTATATTGGTGAGTCTCTTTTCTTTGCGTATAATAGAATTAAGAAGTTTGTCTTTTGAAAGGGGAATAGCAAACGTGATACATACATACGAAGAAGCGATAAACTGGATTCATAGCCGATTGAAATTTGGGATAAAACCAGGGCTAGAAAGAATGCAATGGATGTTAGAAGAACTCGGAAATCCAGAGCGTCATATAAAATGTGTTCATCTTGCCGGCACAAATGGAAAAGGTTCAACTTTAACATATATGCGCTACATGTTAGAAGGCGCGAAATATAAAGTAGGAACGTTTACATCGCCTTACATAGAAACATTCAATGAACGTATTAGTGTAAACGGAATACCGATTGCAGATGAAGAGATTGCGGAACTTGTAAATATGGTAAAGCCAGTCGTTGAAAAATTAGATGAGACGGACTTAGGAGAAGCGACTGAGTTTGAAATCATTACAGTAATGGCAATTTATTATTTCGGTAAAGTTAATTTCTGTGATGTTGTTTTATTTGAAACGGGGCTTGGGGGAAGATTTGATTCTACAAATGTTATTCATCCGGTTCTCACGATTATTACGAATATCGGCCACGATCATATGCATATTTTAGGCAATACACTAGGAGAAATTGCATATGAAAAGGCAGGGATTATTAAGTCTGGTGTTCCAGTTATTACTGGTGTGAAAAATGAAGAAGCATTGCAAGTAATTCAAAAGGTTGCTAAGGAAAATCATGCAAGCTTATATGAACTTGGAAAACAGTTTACAACACTACATAAACATTCTAATAAAGATGGGGAACACTTTGATTTTGATTGTCCATTTGCCTCGTTTGAAAATGTTCGGATTTCAATGAAAGGCATTCACCAAGTAGGCAATGCAGCACTAGCGCTTATGGCAGTAATGTATTTAAAAACATATTTATCATTTTTAATTAATGAAGAGGAGATGAAAGTTGGCTTACAAGAAGCATACTGGATTGGTCGATTTGAAAAGTTACAAAGTAATCCAGATATTATAATAGATGGTGCTCATAATCCAGAAGGTATTGAAAGTCTTGTAAAAACAGTAGAGGCACATTATAAAAAGAAGAATGTAATAGTTTTATTTACTGCTCTTGGTGACAAACAGTTACATAACATGGTAGGGCAATTAGAAAAAGTTGCTGATGAAATAATATTTACGACGTTTGCCTTTGATCGTGCCATTTCTGCTGACAAGCTTGCATCGTATTCACAACAAGAGTCAAAATTAGTTTTTGAAGATTGGAAAGAGGCAATTGATACAAAGGTTGACAGGATAGGAGAACATGATGTTTTTATCATAACAGGTTCTTTGTATTTCATTTCCGAAGTTAGAAAATATATTCGCGAGAAAAACTAGATAGTCTTTGCTATCTAGTTTTTTGTTCTACAAATGAAGTCAAATGCATACATATAAGATAATAATATAGGGTTATTTGACGAATTCCTCTGACAAATATCTCGTTTTTTTGTGGAATGAATATGATATGATGCGGACAATGACAAGAGGTGAGGTGTGAGTGTATGGACAAGCAATCACGAACGATCTCGGTGAAAGTAAATGGAACAGAAGCGAAGTATGAGGAAAAAAAGAAGGATGAGTTTGACTGGATGATAGCAGAAAGTGAGAGACCGAAAAATGTAGTTCCGTTTCAAAAAGCGAAATCAGTATCTATGGAAAAATATCGAAAGAAGTGGAGCAATACAATAATCGCAATCGTTGCAACTGCAATAATTATCGGTACTGCATTTGGGATGGGTATGATTCATTTATTAACTGGACAAGGGACGACAGGAGAAGGTAAGGTAACGGCTTCGAAGCAGACAGGTAATGAGGAACAAAAGGTGGGTGGAACGGCAGAACAAACACCAACACCGAAAGAGGAAAAACCAAAGGCACAGGTAGGAACGTCATTAGAACCAATGAAACTATTTTTCGTTCAAGGAGGGCTTTATTCCTCTGAAGAAAAAGGACAGGCTGCTATTGAAGAGTGGAAAAGTAATGGGGGCGTGGCTACTTTGAAACCGAGTGGTGATAAGTATGCGTTAGTTGTTGCTATTACGAGCGATGAACAGGCTGTTAATCAATTAATAGATCAGTATAAGCAAGATGGTGTTTCAGTTTTGAAAAAAAATTGGGATATTACAGATAAAGCATTGCTCAAAAATGATAAAGAAGTAGGAATGTTTTTAGCGAAAGTGCAGCCATTATATACTCATTTAGCAAAATATGTGTCCAGCGTACAAACTAGTGGAAAAAGTAATCCAAAAGATATAGAAGCGATTCAAAAAGAGTGGAAAGCTATGGAAAAGGAAGGGAAGAGTATGAAGCGTGAAGATGCAAAGAAGCTTTATACGTATACGTCAATAGCGGTGCAAACGATTAAGGAAGGGAAGAGCGATAAGGAATCTGTAGCTAAATTAAATCAAGTTATTATTGATGGTATACTTTCGTATGAAAAAATGGTTTCACAAAAAGTGAAATAATAGGATAATGAAATGACGAAGAAAGAAGTACATATACTTCTTTCTTTTCTTTTGAATTTAGAACAAAGTGCTTTCTGTATGGGCAGCATATAATCGTATTTAAAAAGAACTATTATTTTGTTTAGAGAAAATGATATTTCTAGAATTTGTGGGGAAACTATTCCTTTGATACGATTGATTTGAATTATTCTGCTTCATGTGAGAAGGGAAGGAGAAAATATGAGGAAAATTATTTTAGCTTCAGGGTCACCTAGGAGGAAGGAACTGCTTGAATTAGCAGATGTGCCATTTGAAATCGTTGTTAGTGAAGTAGAAGAGACGATTGGTGCATATTCATCACCTTCTGATATTGTTATGTCGCTTGCTTTGCAAAAAGCATCTGCTGTGGCAGAAAACCATAGTAATCACGTTGTACTAGGTGCAGATACAATTGTTACATATGATTCGCGTATTCTTGGAAAGCCGTCTAATGAGGCTGAGGCGAAAGAAATGTTACGATTATTATCGGGGAAAACACACGAAGTATACACAGGTGTTGCAATTATATCGAAAGAAAAAACGGTAACTTTTTATGAACGTACAGAAGTAACATTTTGGGGATTAACAGAAGAGGAAATAGACGTATACGTTGCATCGAAGGAACCACTTGATAAAGCAGGGAGCTATGGAATTCAAGGTAAAGGGTCTATTTTTGTTCAACATATTCAAGGGGACTACTACAGTGTAGTTGGCTTGCCAATTGCGCGTCTTGTCCGTGAATTAAAACAGTTTGATAGCGATGTAACCCATGCGTAAAATTGCATGGGGTTTTCTTTAGGAGAAATCGTAAAAAAAAGGGGTGGAGAGATGAACGGTATTCGTGATGTTGTGAGAGAAGAACAGCCACGGGAGCGTTTATTGTTAGAAGGAGCAGGAAGTTTATCGAATCGAGAACTTCTTGCAGTTTTACTCAGAACGGGTTCTAAAGAAGAAACGGTGTTAACGTTATCAGATAATATTCTCCATCATTTTGACGGCTTACGAATGTTAAAGGATGCAACGTTAGAAGAGATGATGAGCATTCATGGTGTTGGGATTGCAAAGGCGTCGCAGCTTATGGCTGCTTTTGAATTAGGTAGAAGAATGGTACGTTTAGAATATCAAAATAGATATAGTATTCGAAGTCCAGAAGATTGTGCGAGTTATATGATGGAAGAGATGCGTTTTTTGCAACAGGAGCATTTTGTTTGTTTATATTTGAATACGAAAAATCAAGTTATACATAGGCAAACTATTTTTATTGGAAGTTTAAATACGTCGATTGTGCACCCAAGGGAAGTTTTTAAAGAAGCGTTCCGTCGGGCAGCAGCCTCTATTATATGTCTTCATAACCATCCCTCAGGAGATCCGGCGCCGAGCCGTGAAGATATTGAAGTTACAAAACGATTAGTAGAATGTGGTCGAATTATCGGAATTGAAGTACTTGATCATATCATAATAGGTGACCATAAATTCGTGAGTTTAAAGGAAAAAGGTCATATTTAAGACTATTCTTTTTACTTATTTTGTTTTATAATGTGATTTATGAGTTTTTTGTAGAAAATTATCTACAAAAAGGATGCAGATATAAAAAAACGTACTGTTTTTATAAATATAAAGTAAGAAAAATGAGTCCGTGAAAATAAGAAGGGAAGATAAATGATATGTTTGGATTTGGTGGATTTACTCGCGATCTTGGAATAGACTTAGGAACAGCGAATACGCTTGTATATGTGAAAGGGAAAGGTGTAGTTTTACGTGAACCTTCAGTAGTAGCATTACAAACTGATACGAAACAAATCGTTGCGGTAGGTAGCGATGCAAAACAAATGATTGGTCGTACACCAGGAAACGTAGTGGCACTTCGCCCTATGAAAGATGGTGTAATTGCTGATTACGAAACAACAGCAATAATGATGAAATACTACATTCAACAAGCTCAAAAATCAAATGGATTCTTCTCACGTAAACCATACGTAATGGTATGTGTACCATCTGGTATTACAGCTGTAGAAAGACGTGCAGTAATCGATGCGACTCGTCAAGCTGGTGCTCGTGATGCTTATCCAATCGAAGAGCCATTTGCAGCAGCAATTGGTGCAAACTTACCTGTTTGGGAGCCGACTGGTAGTATGGTTGTTGATATCGGTGGTGGTACAACAGAAGTTGCAATTATTTCTTTAGGTGGTATTGTAACAAGTCAATCAGTTCGTGTTGCTGGTGATGATATGGACGATTCAATCATTCAGTACATTAAGAAAAGCTACAACTTAATGATTGGTGAAAGAACAGCAGAAGCACTAAAATTAGAAATCGGTTCTGCAGGCGAGCCAGAAGGTATTGAGCCTATGGAAATTCGCGGTCGTGATTTAGTAAGTGGTTTACCGAAAACAGTACTAATTCAACCAGAAGAAATTGCAGATGCATTAAAAGATACAGTAGATGCAATTGTAGAATCAGTTAAAAATACGTTAGAAAAAACTCCACCTGAATTAGCAGCGGATATTATGGACCGCGGTATCGTATTAACGGGTGGCGGGGCATTACTACGTAACTTAGATAAAGTTATTAGTGAAGAAACAAATATGCCAGTTCTTGTTGCAGAGGATCCATTAGATTGCGTAGCAATTGGAACGGGTAAAGCATTAGACAATATCGACCTTTTCAAAACTGCTGCTCGATAATATTGCAAAATAAAAATCAATGAAATTAAGAGGGTGTGAACGTGCCACAGTTTTTCTTAAACAAAAGATTAATTGTTTTGTTAGTTAGTATTATTCTTCTCGTGGCATTGATTGGAATCTCATTGAAAGAACGGAACAGTTTATCATGGCCAGAGCAGTTTATAAAAGATACTGTCGGTGTTGTAGAACGTGTATTCCAAAAGCCAGCGAATTATGTTGCCGGATTCTTCGAGAATGTAGAAGATGTAAAGCGCACGTATGAAGAGAATAAAAAGCTGAAAGCAAAATTAGATTCTACCGCAGATTTATCTGCCGTAGTGAAAAATTTAGACGATGAGAATAAAAAACTACGAGAATTAACTGGTAAAGAAAAGTCCCGTGGTGATTATACGGAAGTACAAGCTAGTGTGGTTTCTCGTAATCCCGATAAATGGTACGATTTAGTTGGAATTGATAAAGGAGCACAGCAAGGGATCAAAAAAGATATGGCTGTTGTAACTCCGAAAGGTTTAGTTGGACGCGTAAAAAGTGTATCTCAGTTTACATCGTCAGTAGAGTTGTTAAGTTCGATGAGCCGAACAAACCGTGTTTCTGCTATTGTACAAGGACAAGAAAATATCTTTGGATTAATTGAAGGTTACGATAAAGAAAAACAACTACTTCTTTTCACAAAGATTAGCTCTGATGCAGAGGTACAAAAAGATCAACTAGTTGTAACATCTGGACTTGGTGATATCTTCCCTAAAGGTCTTGCGATTGGGAAAATTGTTGATGTTCAGCCAGATCCATACGGTTTAACAAAAACGGCTTATGTAAAACCATCCGCTGATTTGAATGATGTAGAGCATATTATAGTTGCAAAACGTGATATGCCTACAGCGCCGTTAGAATAGGAGGGAGAGAAGAGATGATGACGATTTTAAAAAGAGCAGCTCTTCCTCTTTTGCTCCTTTTTGTTTTTTTATTTGAAAATATGTTCTCTACTGTTGTTCCAACAGACGTCTTTTGGAAAGGCAGTATAGCAGCACCGCATTTCTTTATAATTGTGTTATGTTTTATTACAGTGTACTATAGTCCGGTTCAAGGGATTTACTACGGACTATTATTTGGTTTCTTATTTGATACCGTATACACGGAACTTGTCGGTATATATATATTTGCTTATCCGATTTTAGCTTATTTAGTTTATAGTGTGATGAAAGTATTACAATTGAATTTATTTATTGTCGCTTCTATCGTACTGGCTGGCATTGCAGCATTAGAGTATTATGTGTATGGGTTTTTAACTTTGTTAGGACGTACTCACATGTCAGCATCTGTCTTTTTCACAGATCGTCTCCTTGCTACTTTATTGCTAAATGGAATTTTCTTATTAATAGTTTGTTTCCCACTGAGACGATATTTAGTGCGTCTTTCAAAAGCGATAGAAGAAAAAGAAAAAAGGATTTTCTAATTTTATGTCGAATTGAATCGGTGGGGTGAACTTTAGTGGAAGAAAAAAAGCAACAAAATGTAACGATAAAAGGGACAAAAGATGGAATAACACTTCATTTAGATGATTGCTGTTCATTCTCTGAGCTACTAAAAGAATTGGATGAAAAGCTTTCTACACATTACTATGAGAGTGACGGACGTTCTTTAATTGAAGTGCGTGTTAAAGTAGGAAATCGCTATTTAACAGAAGTACAACAAGAAGAGATTCGTACGTTAATTCGCAATAAGAAGAACCTTGTTGTAGAATCAATCGAAAGTGATGTTATAACAAAAGCAGAAGCAATAGCTTGGAAAGAAGAAACAGAAATTGTCCCTATTTCCAAAATTGTTCGCTCTGGACAAGTGTTACATGTAAAAGGCAATTTATTATTAATTGGAGATGTTAATCCAGGCGGAACGGTTATCGCTGGGGGGAATATTTTTGTCTTGGGATCATTAAGAGGAATTGCACATGCGGGGTATGATGGAGATTCAGAAGCTGTTATTGCTGCATCTATTATGAACCCTATGCAACTCCGAATTAGTGATGTGACAATGCGGGCTCCGGAAGAGAAAGAAGACGGAGCAGAGGCGGCAGAATGTGCGTACATTAATGAGAATAATCACATTGTTGTCGATCGCCTGCAACTTCTCACTCATCTTAGACCTAATTTAACAAAGTTAGAAAGGGGAATTGTATAGCTGTGGGAGAGGCAATAGTAATTACATCTGGAAAAGGCGGAGTAGGTAAAACTACAACGTCTGCGAACATTGGTACAGCCCTTGCGTTATCTGGAAAAAAAGTGTGTTTAATTGATACAGATATCGGTTTACGCAATTTAGACGTAGTAATGGGGCTAGAAAATCGTATTGTATTTGATCTTGTTGATGTCGTTGAAGGGCGTTGTCGTTTACCTCAGGCTCTTATTAAAGATAAGCGTTTTGATGATCTTTATTTATTACCTGCAGCACAAACGAGCGATAAATCGGCGGTAACACCTGAACAAATGGATGAATTAATACAAGTATTACGTCAAGATTATGATTACATATTAATTGATTGTCCTGCGGGGATTGAGCAGGGGTTTAAAAATGCAGTAGCAGGTGCGGATAAAGCAATCGTTGTAACAACACCAGAAGTATCCTCAATGCGTGATGCGGATCGTATTATCGGGCTTTTAGAGAAAGAGGATATTGAACCACCGAAACTTGTAATTAACCGTGTGCGTAGTCATATGCTTCATGAACAGGATATGTTAGACGTTGATGAAATTGTACGTACACTGTCAATCGAGCTTCTTGGCGTTGTCGAGGATGATGATGAAGTTATTCGTGCTACGAATACAGGTGAACCTGTAGCGCTGCAACCTAGCGGGAAAGCAGCAATAGCTTATCGTAATATTGCAAGACGCTTGTTAGGTGAGAATGTACCATTACAAGCATTTGAACAAGAAAAAGTATCGGTATTTACAAAGATGAAAAATTTCTTTGGAATCCGTTAAAAGCACTTCGCATAAATGCGGAGTGCTTTCTTTTTTCTTCGCATGAATATCTTCCTTCTATAACTCATACATATGTACAAACTGTATATAACTGTTTCTATTTGAATAAGGCTAACGAAAGAAAGGAGACAGTATGAAGAATAGACGTGTGGAAGAAATTAAAAAGCGGATTGCGAAAAGGAAAGCAGAGCAAGAATTGCTAGAAGAAGAGCAGTATTTTGCGGGAGGAGATTTTGATAGCGAAACGGTCTTTATTGAAGAGGGGGAGAAGGAAATTCATCCTCTATTTCGAAAAGAAGTTTTTCTCTTCAAAGTTTTGCTATCAGCAATATTAGTTCTTTCGGTTGCTATTTTATTTAAGAACGCACCTTCTTCTTTTGATGGTACTAGAGCTGTTACAGAAAAAGTTATGCAAGAAGAATTTCAATTTGCTACTATATCGAAATGGTATGAAAATCAGTTTGGAAAACCTCTCGTGTTCTTTTCTCCAAATGAGAAAAAAGAAGAGGCTATTCAGCAAAAGGATTATGCGATTCCTGCCTCTGGAAAGGTGATGCAAGGATTTCAAAAAAACGGCCAGGGTGTATTTGTTCAAACGGCTACAAATGCAACGGTGGAGTCAGTAAATGAAGGTATAGTTGTTTTTGCGGGCAAGAAAGAGGAACTTGGAAATACAGTTCAAATTCAGCACGCTGATGGTACGGAGTCATGGTATGCAAATTTAAATGATATGTCAGTAAAATTATATGATTACGTTTCAAAGAAACAAAAAATTGGAATAGTGAGTAATGATGAAAATAATAAAAATGGCAAATTTTATTTTGCAATAAAAAAGAATGAAAAATTTATTGATCCAATTCAGGTGATTTCATTTGATTAAATATAGGGATGTTTTCACGAAAATTTCTGTGCATCCGTTGTTTTGGGTTATTATTGTCATTGGTATTTTTACAGCACGTTTTAAAGAGTTACTATTACTATTTTGTATCGTTTTAGTTCATGAACTTGGGCATGCTTTTGCCGCAGCGTATTATAATTGGCGTATTAAACAAATTCAGCTTTTGCCGTTTGGTGGCGTAGTTGAGATGGAAGAACATGGGAATAAATCTTTAAAAGAAGAATTAATTGTCGTTATGGCGGGGCCAATTCAGCATATATGGATGATTGCGGTCGCTTACATTTTGTATAAAGCGGGCTGGGTAACTGACGATTTGTACCATTTCTTTGTATGGAATAATGTCATTATTTTAGGGTTTAATTTATTGCCTATTTGGCCACTTGATGGTGGAAAAGTATTATTTAATGTATTATCATATCGTTTTCCCTATTTACAAGCACATGAAAAGATGATGAAATTGTCATGTGTTTTTTTTAGTGTAATATTAGGATGGCAGTTACTTTGGAATAGTAATAACATTATGATGTGGGTATTACTCGTTTTTCTAGCGATTTCTTTATATCAAGAATGGAAACAAAGACGGTACGCATTTATGCGTTTTTTATTAGAGCGTTATTATGGGAATAAAAGAGATATTGAAAAAATAGCACCTATTGAGGTGAAAACGGAAGATCATTTATATACGATTTTCACAAAATTTCGCAGAGGATATAAACACTCTATTATCGTCCATGGAAAATATAAAGAGCATTACACATTGGACGAAAATGAATTGTTGTATGCGTATTTTGCTGAAAAACGAACAACCTCATCTGTTGAAGAATTAATTGGTTAGTGTTGACGACGACACTAACCTTTTATATTGTAAGGAAAAGAAATGAAAAGTGAGGAAAGAATTTTGAAGACGTTATATATTAACTACACTGGTTCGGAAAAGCGTGTTGCGATAGAAGAGAAACAAAAAATTGTAGAGCTTTTATGGAAACGGAATGAAGAGCAGGAGATTGTCGGACATATTTATGTTGGGCGTATCGTAAGAACAATTGCTGGAATGAACGCAGCCTTTGTAAATATCGGATTAGAAAAACATGCATATCTTTCATTTGATGATGTACCATCTTCATATCGCATACATGAAGGACAGGCGATACTTGTACAAGTTGTGAAAGAGGCAATTGATACGAAGGGGCCAAAATTAACGGCGAAGATAGAAGTTACCGGAAAATATGTCGTTTACATGCCCTATGATGACATGCGCGCTGTTTCTCGGAAAATAAAAAATAATAAAAGAAGACAACAGTTACTGGGAATTGAAGTAGAAGGAACAGGTGGATACATTTTCCGTTCTGCTTCTGAAAAAGGAACGATCGATGAAATACAAGCTGAAATGCAAGGGTTGCAGCAGTTATATGAAGAGTTAAAAAGAAAAGAAGATCAAGGGAAGGCGCCCTTACTACTTCATCAACCAGCGACGTTTTTAGATCGTGTATTTCAGGAGAACCCAATTGAAACAATTGAAAAAATAGTTGTAGATACGAGAAGTATAGTAAAAGAATTAGAAGAAAAAGTAGGGAAAGAAAGAGTATCCTTTTATAATGAAAAATCTTCGATGTTTAACCACTTTGGAATAGATCGTGAAATCGAGAAAGCACTTCAAAAAATTGTGTGGCTACCAAATGGTGCCTATCTAATTGTAGAACAAATGGAGACGATGACTGTAATTGATGTGAATACAGGTAAATTTACTGGAAAACAAAATTTACAAGATACCGTATTTCGCACAAATGAAATGGCTGCTGAAGAGATTGCTCGTCAATTAAGACTTCGTGATATTGGCGGGATGATATTAATTGATTTTATTAATATGAAAAGACGGGAAGATAAAGAGAAGGTAAGAGAGCGTTTAATGATAGCTTTACAAGATGATCGCACATATACAAGAGTGCTTGGGTTTACAGAGTTAGGTATTTTAGAGATGACGCGTAAGCGCAAGAAACATTCGTTACGTGACGTATTATTAGAAGAGTGTGCGCCTTGTAAAGCGACAGGTTACGTTATATCTAATGAAACAATTGCGTATGAGCTAGAGAGAGAGCTTATTACTTATGGTAATATAGAGGATGAAGCTGTATTGATTGGTGCTTCAAAAAAAGTACAAAAACATTTTTCACAAAAAGAATTACAAAAAAATATTCCATTTGAAATTTATTTCAAAGATGATATTATCGAAAAGTACGCTATTATCCGTTTTGGAAGTAAGAAAGAAATTGTAGAACGGAAAAAATAGTTAGCAGAACATTCATTGACAATAGTCAATGAGTCATGGTAATATTTTTATGTTATAGTTTATAGCACCTAAACTGCTATATGCTACAACCGCACAAGACAGGTTCCCTAAAGACATTTTATGTCTACCTCGTTTTTGGCGAGTCTTAGTAATTAAGAGGAGGTGCAAGTATGTACGCAATTATCGAAACAGGTGGAAAACAAATTAAAGTTGAAGCTGGTCAAGCAATCTACATTGAAAAATTAGATGTTGAAGCTGGTGAAACTGTTACTTTTGACAAAGTTCTTTTCGTTGGTGGCGAAAACGTGAAAGTTGGTAGCCCAGTTGTAGAGGGTGCAACAGTTACTGCGAAAGTTGAAAAACAAGGTCGCGCTAAGAAAATCATCGTTTTCAAATACAAAGCGAAAAAGAACAATCGTAAGAAACAAGGTCATCGTCAACCTTACACTAAGCTAGTAGTTGAAGCTATCAACGCTTAATTCTGGTTAAGATGATTAAGATTACGATAAGTCGCACGAAACTAGGAAGTATCCGATCATTTAAAATGACTGGACATGCCAATTATGCGCCACATGGACAAGATCTTGTCTGTGCTGGAACTACAGCGGTTGTGTTTGGTTCTATAAATGCAGTGGAAGAACTTTGTAATGTGCAGGCAACTATTGAACTCGGAAGTGGTGGCGGATTCTTGACGTATGAATTGCCTAATGATTTAGACGTTCATACAGCAGAAAAAGCACAAATACTTTTAGAAGGATTGGTTGTTTCACTTAAGACGATTGAACTTGATTACGGAAAGTATATCCGTTTAATAGAAAAAGTGCAGGAGGTGTAACGTATGTTAAGATTAGATCTTCAGTTTTTCGCATCTAAGAAAGGTGTAGGTAGTACAAAGAACGGTCGTGACTCTCAGTCAAAACGTCTTGGTGCTAAACGCGCAGATGGTCAAACGGTTTCAGGTGGTTCAATTCTTTACCGTCAACGCGGTACAAAAATTTATCCAGGTGTTAACGTTGGTCGTGGTGGCGATGACACTTTATACGCGAAAGTTGACGGCGTAGTACGCTTTGAGCGTCTTGGTCGTGACCGCAAACAAGTGAGCGTATATCCTGTTGCTCAAGAAGCATAAGAACTCACGGAAAACTCTAACCTGAGTGCAGGTTAGAGTTTTTCTATATTAAGGGGTATCTAAATGAATGAAAAATGGACAATTATAGATGCGTTGAGCCACTCGAGACATGATTGGCTCAATCGTTTGCAGATGGTTAAAGGAAATCTTTCCCTTGGAAAAGTGGAAGAGATTCATAGGCTCATCGATCGTTTTGTCCAAGAAGCGAGACAAGAATCCAATCTGATGGGGCTATCAATGCCTTTATTTTCAGAGTGGATTTTAACATATAATTGGAAACAGCAACCGTGCTTATTGGAGTACGAAGTATTAGGGAAATTACATAACTTATCTCATCTAGATGAGACTGTATGTACATGGACGAATCAGTTTTTCTTAATGCTTCAGCATAGTTTAGACGTATATGTTGAAAATTATGTTTGTATCACAATTGAAAGTGACGCGGAGAATGCTCGTTTCTTTTTTGATTTTCGTGGAAAGCTAACGAATGTAGAAGAACTACAAACGTGGCTTGCGAACGAAAACAATAAATGGTATTCCATTTCTTATACAGTACGAGACGAAGAAGTCTCAGTTATATTACAACTAATCGAAAAAAGTGTGGTGAAATAATGTTTGTAGATCAGGTCAAGATATATGTAAAAGGCGGCGACGGTGGTAACGGAATGGTTGCGTATCGTCGTGAGAAGTATGTACCTAAAGGTGGCCCAGCAGGTGGCGACGGTGGTAAAGGTGCAGATGTTGTTTTTGTTGTTGAGGAAGGCTTACGTACATTAATGGACTTCCGCTACCAACGTCATTTCAAAGCTGATCGCGGTCAGCACGGAATGAGTAAAGGTCAGCACGGTCGTAAATCTGAAGATTTAATCGTAAAGGTTCCACCAGGAACAATAGTGAAAGATGAAAAAACAGGTGAAATTCTTGCCGATTTAGTAACGCATGAACAAACAGCTGTAATCGCAAGAGGTGGCCGTGGTGGCCGTGGTAATTCACGTTTCGCAACAGCGACGAACCCAGCGCCAGAAATCGCTGAGAACGGGGAACCAGGTCAAGAACGTGATGTCACGCTAGAACTTAAAGTGCTAGCAGATGTTGGACTTGTTGGATTCCCAAGTGTAGGTAAATCTACATTATTATCTGTTGTATCATCAGCACGTCCGAAAATTGCAGAATATCACTTTACAACAATCGTTCCGAATCTTGGTGTTGTTGAAACTGGTGATAACCGCAGCTTCGTTATGGCTGACCTTCCTGGACTAATTGAAGGCGCACACTCCGGCGTTGGACTTGGACACCAATTCTTACGTCATATCGAACGTACACGTGTAATTGTACACGTTATCGATATGTCTGGTTTAGAAGGACGTGAGCCATATGAAGATTATGTCACAATCAATAATGAACTAAAAGAATACAATATGCGTTTAACTGAGCGTCCACAAGTTGTTGTTGCAAACAAAATGGATATGCCAGATGCAGAAGAAAACTTACAAGCATTTAAAGAGAAATTGGGAGACGAAGTGAAAATTTTCCCAATCTCAGCTGTAACGAAACAAGGTGTTCGTGACTTACTATTTGAAGTAGCGAACTTATTAGAAACAACACCAGAATTCCCAATGTACGATGATGTAGAAGAATCTGAAGCAAGTGTAATGTACAAATTTGAATCTGAATCTAATTTTGAAATTACACGCGAAAGTGATGGCACATTTGTTATTTCTGGTTATGACATTGAGAAAACATTCAAGATGACAGACTTCTCACGTGATGAATCTGTACGCCGATTTGCTCGTCAAATGCGTGGAATGGGTATTGATGAAGCCCTTCGTGCACGTGGTGCAACAGACGGAGATATTGTGAAAATTCTTGAATATCAATTTGAATTTATCGATTAAGACTGCCGAAATATGGCGGTCTTTTTTTTTCGTTATTTGAGTCCAGTAAAAACCCAATTCATATAGGTGAACCATAAGTCGATATAGGAAAAAATCCCCATTGATTAAAGTTTCAATTTATAATAGAAAAAGGAGTGATTTTAGAAGAATATTTTATGGGGAGAAAAGGAATATGTATAAAATATTAATTGTAGAAGATGATGAAAAAATTGCAGAGATATTAGAGGAGCATTTAGAAAGGTATGGATATCAATCTTTCAGAGTGAGCGATTTACGGCATATAAAAGATGAGTTTGTAAAAGTAAGTCCTCATCTTGTGTTACTTGATATTAATTTACCATACTTTGATGGCTTCTACTGGTGCCGCCAAATCCGCACTGTATCGAATGCGCCGATTATTTTTGTTTCTGCAAGAACAGGGGAAATGGATCAAGTAATGGCGATTGAAAATGGCGGAGATGATTACATTACAAAGCCATTCCATTTAGATATCGTAATGGCAAAGGTGAAAAGTGCACTCCGCCGCGGGTATGGTGAGTATGCTTTGGCCGCGGAAAGTGACTGCTTAGGTGTTAATGGATTGTTATTATTCCCATCACAGCACACAGTAGAGTGGAAAGGTCAACAAACGGAACTTACAAAAAATGAGTTTTATTTATTAGAATGTTTAATGAAACAAGCAAATCAATACGTGACACGTGAAGAGCTGTTAGAGGCTTTATGGGATGAAGTAGCTTTTGTTGATGATAATACATTAACCGTGAATGTAAAGCGTGTAAGGAAGAAACTTGAGGAGTTAGGCATTAAAAATGCAATTGTCACAAAGCGTGGGTACGGTTATGCTCTTCTTACTGAGTGGGGCGAAGGGCATGAAGGTTAAAAATTACCTCATAGAACGTTGTTCCTTAATCCTTTCTTACATTATAAGCCTTTGTTTATTTGGACTCGTATTGCAGTTGCAAAGCCTTTTAGAAAAGCGTGCGCTGGACTGGAGTACATGGTTATACGGACTTTTATTAGGGACAGTTGTGTTTAGTGTATACCTTATTTACGATTACCGAAAACGAAGTGTGTTTTTAAAGAGGATAGAACAGTATATTGCCGGTGGACATACATTACATGACTCTTTACTTATCGATACTTCTTATACGTCAGAGCAAGAAATGGTTGTTGAAGCGTTTACGCTATTAAGGCAGCAATATATGAATGAAGTTCATAAGCAGCATGCAAAAGAGCAACAGCAAATGATTTTTATGAACCAGTGGATCCATCAAATGAAAACACCAGTATCCGTTATTGAATTATTGTTACAGAAATATGGTAAGGAGCACCGTGAAGCAAGGGGAACGATTGAAAGTATTCGTGAAGAAAATAACCGTATTTTAAATGGGTTAGATTTAGCGTTACATATGGCAAGGTTAGATCAATTTTCGAAAGACTATAAAGTAGAAGTAGTAAATGTTATAGAGGTCATTCGAGATATTATTAATGAAAATCGGAAGTCGTTCATTCAATCTTCTGTATTTCCGAAAATGATGTTTGAAGAAGAGACTTGTATGATTGCGTCTGATAGAAAGTGGCTTAGTATCGCGATGAGCCAAATTGTTGTGAATGCAATTAAGTATACAAAAATTTCAGAAGCAGAGAAAAAAGAAATTCAATTTCAAATTGAAGAGAAAGATCAAAAGGTGTTATTACATATTAAGGACAATGGAATTGGTATTCCTGAGCAAGATGTAAAGCGTATATTTGATCCGTTCTTTACGGGAATAAACGGCCGTAAAACAAGGGAAGCGACAGGTATGGGTTTATATATTACGAAGGAAATCTGCGGTAATTTACATCATGGAGTGTATGTACAATCAACTGAAGGGGAAGGAACAACAGTTACGTTCCAATTTGCAAAAGATGAAGAATATCATACATTAATGAGAAAAATGACAAAACTGTAAGATAACAAAACGTTTTGTAAGGGAAATCACTCGTTTCTTTTTCTTATTTTTCTTATAGTAAATGTAAGAAGAAAACACGTAGGGGGATTAGAAATGAGTGTTCTTGAAGTAAAAGGATTAACAAAGGTGTACCAATCAAAAGGTTCAGTAGCGACGACTGCTTTAAATGATATAAATTTTAAAATTGAAGAAGGCGAGTTTGTAGGGATTATGGGGCCTTCAGGAAGCGGAAAAACAACGCTTTTAAATTTATTAGCAACAATTGATAAGCAAACTTCAGGTCATGTGCTTGTAAATGGTGAAGAAATTAATCAAATGCGTGCTGCAAAATTGGCGGAATTTCGCCGTACACATCTAGGATTCATTTTCCAAGATTTCAACTTACTTGATACATTATCGATTAAAGAAAATATTATTTTGCCGCTTGTAATGGCGAAGAAATCTGTAAAAGAAATTGATGCGAAAGTACTTGAAATTGCGAGGTTTTTAAACATTGAAGAAATTTTAAATAAAAAAGTATACGAAGTATCAGGTGGACAACAACAACGTGCAGCAGCTGCAAGGGCGATTATTCATGAACCAACATTAATTTTAGCGGATGAGCCAACAGGAAACCTAGATTCTAAGTCAGCGAAATCATTAATGGGAGCACTTCAAGATTTGCATGAGCAAAAGAAAGTAACGATTGCAATGGTAACACATGATCCAGTAGCCGCTAGTTATTGCGAACGTATCCTTTTCATACGTGATGGAGAGATTTTTTCAGAAATACATAAAGGAAGAACGAAGCAAGCCTTTTTCCAAGAAATTTTAGACGTACTTGCGATGCTAGGAGGAGAATATCATGAACTTTCGCCAGCTCGCGCTTAATAACGTAAAAGGAAATTGGCGTAATTATAAAGCGTTTCTTATTAGTAGTTGTTTATCGATTGTCGTATTTTTCATGTATGCTTCCTTCATTTATCATCCAGATGTCGTAAGCGGTAATATTAGTATGAAGACGATGATTACAAAAGGGTTAGAATCGATGAATTATATTGTAGTCATCTTCTCAGCACTCTTTATTTTATATGCGAATTCAACGTTTTTACGAGCAAGAAAAAAAGAATTTGGCTTATTAACGTTAATAGGTGGAACAAAGTCTCAGCTCGGCCGAATGATTATATTAGAGCAACTGATGTTAGGGAGTATTGCCATTGTAGTAGGTATTGGGATTGGAATGCTTTGTTCAAAACTTTTCTTCCAAGCACTCAGTGTCTTACTAAAAATTGATAAAACACTGCCGCTTGTGTGGAATGGAAAAGCAGTTCTTATTACAGTTGGCATATACTTTGTCCTCTTTTTAATACTATCATTGTTTAGTGTTTGGACAGTAGGCCGCTTGCAAATTATTGATTTATTAAGAGAGGCAAGAAAACAAAAAGTAGAACCTTTTGCATTTACATGGTTAGGGGTAGTTGGTATAGGCTGTATTATTGCTGCGTATATACTTTGTTTCCAAGTAACAATTATGAATTTCATTATGTATTTCTTACCAATTGTCGGACTGACGATTGGCGGAACGTATTTACTATTTACGCAAGGAAGTACAGTCGTATTAAAGGCATTGCAAAAACGAAAACAATCTTTTTATACGTATCCCAATATGTTTGTACTTAGCAATCTTATTTATAAAATGAAAGATAATGCTCGTTTTCTATTTGTTATTTCTATTATTACGGCGGTTGTTTCTTCAGCGGTTGGTACGCTTTATGTATATTTTGAAAATATGAGTGCGAAAACGATAGAGCTTACACCGCATGCTATTTCATATGAGGAAAAGGGACTAAATACGCATAGCCTGATTAATGAAGAAAAAGAACAAGAGATTGTAAAAAAACATGGGTTTGAAGATGCACGAAAAGTAACTTACGTAAAACTACCTGCAACACAGAAAATAATGTTGTTTAACAGTGAACGTGAAGTACCAATGACGATTATTTCAGAAAAAGAATATAACGCGGAAGTACGTGAACAAAAGAAAGAGCAAATTACAGAGGTTCATAATGCACCAGGTAGTGCGACGATGGTTATGGTTGATGCAGCAAATGAACTTATGAAGATAGATCGTACGAAACCGTATGAATTTACAATCAACGGACAAAAGCAGTCTGCTCAATTAAATGAGCCAACGTCATATTCTGTTTTTAATGATAGCGAATATCTCATTGTGAATGATCAAGATTTTGAGAAATACGAAAAGCTCGTACCAGATGAAGAAAAGACGAAATATTATGGTTATTATATTGAAGACTGGAAAAGTACGGAAGACCTTGTGCTAGATTTGAAAAAGGAAATTGCACCAGAAAAGCAAGGGGAATTGAGAAACGCAGTGTTCGCTTATAAAGATATAAGAGAAGGTGGAGCAATTACAATGTTCATCGGCTTCTTCGTAGCAGTACTGTTCTTCTTCTTTGCTTGTAGCATGACATACTTTAAATGGTTTAATGATAAAGAACAAGATCGTATTCAATTTAAGTCATTAAAAAGAATTGGTATGACAGATAAAGAAATTCGTAAAATTGCAATTCGACAAATGGGTGTTATCTTCTTTATCCCAATTTTAATCGGTACAATTCATAGTGGATTTGCTCTTCATACGTTAGGAAAAATGCTTTATATTGATTTGTGGAAATCAGGTGCGATAGTAATTGGAGCATATATTTTAGCTTCTACAATTTACTTTATGATTGCGCAAAGAGGATATTTAAAACACGTAAAAAGCTAGGGGAACCTCTAGCTTTTTACGTGTGTAGTAAGTTACAGGAGGACGATAGATGAACATTCGGCAACTAGCGCTGCAAAATATAAAGGGAAATTGGCGTAATTATAAAGTGTTTTTCTTAAGTAGTTGTTTTGCCATATTAGCTTCTTATGCATACATGTCTGTCATTGTACATCCGTATATGCAAGAGACGATGTGGTATCAAAATGTACGCTGGGGGCTTATCATATGTAACGTTATAATTATTTCTTTTTTCGTCATATTTATTTTGTATTCTACTTCTATTTTCATAGAAGCACGTAAGAAAGAATTAGGGTTATATATGTTAATGGGAGCAACGAAATCTAAAGTAATAGGAGTGATTATGACCGAGCAAATATTGATCGGAATTTTCGCTAATATTTTCGGTATTGGGCTTGGCATGATTTCTTTAAAACTCTTTTTTATGGTATTTAGTATGTTACTTCATCTTCCGAAAGAACTCCCTGTCATATTTGACATGAGAGCGATTGGTGTAACGTTTGTTACATATATGCTTGTCTTTGTTCTGTTATCTTTTATAAGTGCTTTACGTATATGGAATATAAAAATCATACGGTTATTAAAAGAATTTCGAACAGATAAACGAGAGAGGAAAACATCAAAGTGGCTTTGTTTATTCGGTTTTGCTTGTTTAGGGACGGGATATGCGTTAGCGCTACAAGTGACGATGACAACGATAGCATTATACTTTTTTCCGGTTGTTATACTCATTTCTTTTGGGACGTATTTTTCATTTACACATGGCGCTACACAAATATTAGAAGTGATAAAAAGAAATAAAAGGATTATGTATACATATCCGTATTTATTTATAGTGAATCAATTGTCACATCGAATGAAGGAAAATAGTCGCTTTTTCTTTCTGTTGTCTATGGCAACAACATTTGTCGTTACGGCGACAGGTACGGTGTTCTTATATTTTTCTAGCATGCAAGATATGTGGCGTGGCGGAGGAGTACACTCATTTTCATACATAGAAAAAGGCACTTCTGCTCATGAAGTTTTCGAGAAAGACAAGGTTGAAAACTTATTACATCAATATGGATATGATGATTTTCAATATATGAGTTTTGTTGGAGTGTATGCATCTTTTCAGTCCAATAAGGGAGAAACAGAGGTAGCGCCGCTTATAAAGGAAAGTGAATACAATCAAGAGGCGAGAAAACAAAAACAGAAAACGTATCATCCTAAAAAAGGAACAGTTACACTTGTTTATTATAATAAACGCAATCATCCGAATGTATATAATCAAAAAGAGATTCAATTACAAGTAATAAATCAAACATATCAATTTGCATTTAACGGTCAGAAAGAAGGGGTACAATTTAACTATCACCCTTCGCACATTAATGGTCTGTTTTTCGTCATGAATGATGAAGATTTTGAGATTATATCAAATACAATTACGGATTCTGAAAAAATGATATATAGAGGTTACACATTACCAAATATCGAAAATACGAAAGATTTGAATGCAGATTTACGGAAACATATGAAACAAGATACAAATGATGCATTTCGAAGTAATATGGAGTTATATGTGAATATGAAAGAGTTCGGTAATATTACTCTATTTGTAGGCTCATTCATTAGTATATTATTCTTCCTTACTTCATGCAGTATCGTATATTTTAAATGGTTTCATAATATTGCATCGGATCGTAAACAGTATGGTGCACTCTCTAAACTTGGGATGACAAAGGAAGAGGTGTGGAAGATTTCTCGTTGGCAATTATGTATGCTATTTTTTGCGCCTATTATAGTAGGGAGTATGCATAGTGCAGTTGCGTTATATACGTTTCATAATACGATCTTTATGGACGGTTCATTAAGAAAAGTAGGCTTGTTTATTTTATTTTACATTGCTGCATGCATTATGTATTTCTTCTTCGCTCAAAGAGAATATAGGAAACATTTAGACTAGCGAATGCTAGTCTTTTTTAAATATTCGAAATTTACATAGAAGAATATTTAAAATTGTGGTATAACAGTAAGAAAACGAAAAAGAGAGGGAAAAGACGATGATTCGAGTAGGATATTTAGGACCAGAGGCAACATTTACAAATATGGCGGTGAGTCGTTTTTTTCCGGAAGCAGAGCATGTACCGTATCGAACGATTCCAGATTGTATTGATGCAGCTGCAAATGAAAATGTAGATTATGCGGTTGTACCGTTAGAGAACGCCATAGAAGGTTCAGTTAATATAACGGTTGATTATCTCGTACATGAGCAGCCACTTTCCATTGTAGGAGAAATTACAGTGCCAATTCAGCAACATTTACTCGTACACCCGCAGTACGAAGGAGTGTGGAAAGAAGTATACGCTGTACATTCTCATCCGCATGCCATTGCACAGTGCCATAAATTTTTAAATGAGGAATTAAAAGGGGTAACCGTTCGCGATATGACATCAACAAGCGCTGCTGCACAATATGTGAAAGAACATCCTGAAGAAAAAATTGCAGCTATTGCAAATGAAGCAGCGGCAGAAAAATACGGATTAACAATTGTAAGGCGTGATATTCATACGCATAAAAACAATCATACACGTTTCCTTGTTCTCCATAAGAAAAAGAAAGCAGTACTCCCAAATAACGGAGAAAACCGAGGAGAGAAAACGACGCTTATGATAACGTTACCTGCTGATTACGCAGGGGCACTATATCAAGTGTTATCAGCTTTCGCATGGAGAAAATTAAACTTATCCAAAATTGAATCGCGCCCGATGAAAACAGGCCTTGGAAATTACTTTTTCTTAATCGACGTCGACAAAGCATACGATGATGTATTATTGCCAGGCGTAACAATGGAACTTGAAGCACTCGGGTTTTCTGTTACTGTGCTGGGGAGTTATTCTTCTTATTGGTTGTAAGGGGAGTGTTTGTCGTATTTTGTAGTTAAGTCGATATAATTTCGGTCGCTAGTATACCGTATGATAGATAAATAGAGTCCCACCTATAAAAGGTGGGATTTATTATTTTAACTTCGAAAGACGATCCTCTAACTGACCACGCCAAATCTCGGCTAGTTCTTGTACAGCAAGAACCTTCTCAATGCCATCTTTATCTTTCCTATTATGAAAATAAATTTCGTTAGAGAACAAAACAGATACATTGTTTGATGGACGCTCTAGTAATGTAATTTTAGAATCTTTACGCACAGTACCTTCTTGAAGAACGCGGCATAAGTAGCCAGTATATCCAGTTGCTACAATGCGTGGTAAAATGCCAGGAATACCGACACGTTTTGAAATTGTGCTACAAGGTACGCGAGCTTGTGTTACTTGAATGATTGCTTCGCCTAGTTGATATGTATCTCCGATGCAAACATCACGCTCTAACATATTTGTTACGGTAATGTTTTCGCCAAATGTGGAAGCTGGAAGTGTAGTTTGAAATTCCTCTTCCCATAGTGCGTAATGCTCGTGTGGGTACACACAAACTGCGCGATCAGGTCCCCCGTGGTGTTTTAAATCCGCTACATCATCACCACGGAATCCGTCTTTTAAGAGGAAGGCCTCTTCTGTAGGATCTTTACATATACCTGTTATCATTTCTTTATCTTCGCCATATTTCATTTGTTTCGGTTTACCGGTGCTAAAGTGAACGAGTTCAATTCCCATATTTGACCTCCTTTACAATTGATTACAATATTATATCATTTACAAAATAAAAGCACAGAGAATGATAAAAAACTCTGTGCTTTACATTAATAAACGAGAAATCCAGCGCGGTCTAGTGCCTCACAGGCAGCATCTAATTTCTCTTTAGAATCTGCTTCGATTGTATGTAAGTGAATACCATCTGTCAGTTGCGAAAGATAGGAAGCGTTTGTGTTTTCGATTTTTTGTAAATATTGCTCTACATCGAAGCGATTACTTACCATAATCGATGCTGTTAAGTCGCCGTATACAGGATGCTCAACTTTTACGTCTTTAATTGTAACGCCGTGGTCAACTAACATAGTAAGTTCTTGACGTACTTCTGCCGGTTTATGTTGGCATACGATTACGCGTTCAAAAGCTTGTTGTCTTGTTTGTGGCTTTAAATATAAATACCCTTGTGCAGTCGCAATAATTGGTTCATTTCGTGCTTTTAGTAAGGAAATGTCTTGAACGATAACTTGCCTACTTACGTTTGTCTTTTTAGATAGTTCATTCCCTGATAACGGTTCATTTGCAGCAAGAAGCCACTCAAGGATGAGTTGTCGTCTTTCTTCGCCTAAAATCTTTTTTTGATCATTTTGTTTCATTATGATTTAACACCTCTATAAAATTGATTTCCAATTGTGTGTAGTGCATGAATAGTTGTATCAATTTGTTCTTTCGTTGTGTGATGTCCGAAAGAAAAGCGGACATATTGTTTTGCCTCTTCATACGTTTTTCCAATTGCAAGCATTGTTTTTGAAGGGTCTTGTTTACCTACTTGGCAAGCACTTCCAGTTGAAATGGCTATACCATGACGGTTACATTCTAACATTGTATACTGACCTTCTATTCCTTTTATTGTAACCCCAATAATATGTGGTAAACAAGAAGTAGAATGTCCTTTCACTTCAATTTCTAGAGGAAGTGTTTGTAATTGCTCTAAAAAATAAGATCGTAATTGTTTAAAACGAAAGCTCTCTTCCTTTTGATTCTTTAATATATGCTCTGCGGCTGTTAAAAAAGCAGCGATTCCAGGAACGTTCACTGTACCAGGGCGAAAGCCTTTTTCATGAGAAGTTCCCGGAAATACTTGTTCCCAGCGAACTTGCGGATTTATATAGCAAGCTCCAACTCCTTTTGGTCCGTATATTTTATGGGCTGAAACAGAAAGACTATCAATCTCCATCGCTTTAACGTCTATTGGAAGTTTACCAAACGTTTGAACACAATCCGAATGAAATAAAACATTATATTTTTTTAAAAGTGCTCCGATCTCTGCAATGTTTTGAACGGTCCCGATTTCAGAGTTTCCGTGCTGTATACTTGCTAGAGCAGTATCTTCTGTAATAGCTGCTTCTAAATCTACTAAATGAATTATCCCACTTTTATCAACAGGAATCTCAGTAATAGTATAACCTTGCGATTGTAAGGATTGAAAATAACTTCGAATCGATGCGTGTTCCATAGGTGTCGTAATAATGTGCTTTCCATTTCTAGCATTTAGAAGGGATTGAATCGCAAGGTAGTTAGATTCTGAACCGCCGCTTGTAAAGAATACACCTTGTTCCTTACCCCCAATCATTTCTGCAAATGTTTCTCTACAAACTTGCAATAAAGATGATGCACTTCCGCCGATATCGTGTAAACTTTGTTCATTTCCGAAATATGTTTTTGCCGCTGCTATATATGTTTCTAAAGCTTCTTCGCTCATAGGTGTTGTCGCTGCATAATCTAGATATATCATCATGTAATTTCCTCTCTTCAGTAAGAGTGACATTTGTTTTCGTTTTTAGAATGGTAGTGAAAATAAGAATTGTAAAAAAACTCTTGTCATTATTTTAAAACTATGTAAATATAGGTGTCAAGACAGTTGGAAAGTGTAAAGTGGGAGGCAACAATTATGCCAAGTGCAGATGTCTTGATTATTGGAAGTGGCGTTGCGGCGCTTCGTGTTGCGAAAGAGCTTTGTCACGAAAAGAATGTGATAATTATCACAAAAAAAACAGGACGTAATAATAATACACATTTAGCTCAAGGAGGAATTGCAGCAGCTGTTGCTACATATGACGATCCGAGTGGGCATTTTGAAGATACATTAGTGGCAGGTTGCCATTATAACAACGAAGAAGCAGTTCGTTATTTAGTTGAAGAGGGACCGAAAGAAATAAGTAAGCTTATTACGAATGGAATGAAATTTGATGGGGATGAAAAAGGGATCCACCTTGGTAAAGAAGGGGCGCATCGAAAACGGCGCATTTTACATGCCGGAGGAGATGCAACTGGTAAAAATCTATTAGAGCATTTAATACAAGAAGTAGTTCCGAACGTTACTGTCGTTGAGCATGAAATGGTGCTCGATTTTATTATAGAAAATAATAAATGCATAGGAGCTTTAACGCGAAATAGTGAAGGGAAGCTGAAGCGTTACTATGCTGATAATACGGTGTTAGCATCAGGAGGAATAGGTGGTTTGTACGCCTTTACATCGAATGATGAGACAATTACAGGCGATGGACTTGCGATGATATATCGAGCTGGGGGAGAACTTGTTGATTTAGAATTTGTACAATTTCATCCGACGATGTTATACGTGGACGGGCGATGTTGTGGTCTCGTTTCTGAAGCAGTCCGTGGTGAAGGAGCTGTCCTTATAAATGGAAAAGGACAGCGTTTTATGATGGATATACATCCCGGGAAAGATCTCGCACCGCGTGATGTAGTGGCAAGGGCTATTCATGAACAACTTCTTGCAGGTGAAAAAGTGTACTTAAACATCGAAACCATTCAAAACTTTGAACAACGTTTTCCGACCGTCTCATCATTATGTAAAAAGAATGGTATTGATTTAAAAGAAAATTCTATTCCGGTCGTACCGGGCGCTCATTTTCATATGGGCGGCGTGAAGACGAATTGTGACGGAGAGACGTCCATTTCAAACTTATATGCGGTCGGTGAAGTGGCTTGTAATGGAGTTCATGGTGCGAATAGATTGGCGAGTAATTCATTATTAGAAGGTCTTGTGTTTGGAAGACGAATAGGAAAACACATTTTAGCTAAGCCAGCAGAGGAAAGAAAAAATGTGCCGGAAGAGAGAGGGAAAAGTTTTATAGCTCTTAATGATTTACCGTTGAAAGAAGAAATACAAGAATGCATGATGAAATATGTTGGGATTGTGCGAACTGAGAAAAATTTATCATATGCTCAGAGATGGTTTAGTAGGTACGGTGTGCGAAATATGATCTTACAATATGATGCACTTACAAATGAAGAGATAACGCTTATTAATATGTTAACAGTTTGTGAGCTTATAACAGTATCAGCTTTGCAAAGAGAAGACAGTATTGGTGGTCATTATCGCATTGATTATCCAGAAAGAAATAGCGTGAAAAAAGAGATTATCCGAGTGAGAAGAAAACTACAACTTGTTTAATAAGGGGAAGAGGGGTTTTATGAATACGTTAAAAGTTAAGGAAGCATTAAATCGATTTTTTCTAGAAGATATAGGAGAAAGAGATGTAACATCTCAGCTTATCTTTCCCGATAATGCACTTGCGAAAGGAACGTTTCTTGTAAAGGATACAGGGGTATTTGCAGGGTGCTTAGTAATTGAAGAAGGATTTAAATTAATTGATCAGAGAATTGGAGTTGAACTTCATAAAAAAGATGGGGATCTTGTAGAAAAAGGAGAAATAATTGCAACCGTGCAAGGCCCAATCGCATCATTATTAACGGCAGAGCGCGTTATATTAAACGTTATTCAGCGTATGAGCGGGATAGCGACGATGACACGTAAGGCGGTTTTTGCTTTAGATAGCAGTCATACACGCATTTGTGATACGAGAAAAACGATGCCAGGACTACGTATGTTTGATAAATATGCTGTAGTATGCGGGGGCGGATTTAACCACAGATTCGGTTTATATGATGGTGTCATGATTAAAGATAATCATATTGCTTTTGCTGGCTCGATTACAAAAGCTGTTACATCGGTGAAAGAAAGATTGGGACATATGGTGAAAGTAGAAGTCGAAACAGAGACAGAGGCGCAAGTAAGAGAAGCAGTAGAGGCCGGCGCAGATGTTATTATGTTCGATAATCGTACGCCAGAAGAGATTCGTGAGTTTTCAAAAATTGTACCAAGTGCCATCGTCACGGAGGCTTCAGGTGGTATTACAATTGAAGATTTATCAAAATACGGAAAAACAGGGGTAGATTATATTTCACTTGGAGCGTTAACACATTCAGTGAAAGCACTTGATATTAGTTTTAATATTGAGGCCTAATGAGAGTGGTTTAGAGGGGGAGAATCATAAATGGGTATTTTAGAGAAAGTTCAGCCAATCGAAGTAATGTTACCAGAGCGTTATCAAACGATGTCTATATTAGAGATGGAAGAGCGTGTCCGTGAAATTAAAGAAAAAATGGGGGCATTACTATTTATTCCAGGACATCATTATCAAAAAGATGAAGTGGTGCAATTTTCAGATGCAGCAGGGGACTCACTTCAACTCGCGCAAGTTGCAGCGAATAATAAAGAGGCAAAATATATTGTGTTTTGTGGTGTGCACTTTATGGCAGAAACGGCAGATATGTTAACGACAGATGATCAAATTGTCATCTTACCAGATATGCGTGCCGGCTGTTCTATGGCAGATATGGCAGATATTGAACAAACAGAAAGAGCGTGGAAAGAGCTCGCGAAATTATTTGGGGATACGATGATTCCATTAACGTATGTAAATTCAACAGCTGCGATCAAAGCGTTTTGTGGTCGTAATGGAGGGGCAACAGTAACCTCTTCCAATGCAAAACAAATGGTGTCTTGGGCGTTTACACAAAAAGAGCGTCTCGTCTTTTTACCAGACCAACATTTAGGAAGAAATACAGCGTATGATTTAGGTATTCCGTTAGAAAAAATGGCAGTGTGGAACCCGCATACAGATTCATTAGAGTACGATGGAGATATAGAAGAAATTCAAGTGATTTTATGGAAAGGCCATTGTTCTGTTCATCAAAACTTCACTGTGAAAAATATTGAAAATGTGCGAAAAAATCATCCGGATATGAATATTATTGTTCACCCTGAATGTTGTTATGAAGTGGTTGCTGCTTCTGATTATGCAGGATCAACGAAATATATTATTGATATGATTGAAGCAGCTCCGGCGGGAAGTAAGTGGGCGATTGGTACAGAGATGAATTTAGTGAACCGAATTATTCAGCAACATCCAGATAAAGAAATTATTTCGCTAAATCCGTTTATGTGTCCTTGCTTAACGATGAACCGAATTGACTTACCTCACCTGTTATGGGTACTTGAGAACATAGAAAGAGGAGAACAAATTAACGTTATTCGTGTAGAGAAACAAGTAACAGAAGAGGCAGTTCTTGCATTAAATCGTATGTTAGAGCGCGTTTAAAGCAGCGGGATTTCCGTTGCTTTTTTTCGTACATATAATCATAACAAGGATGAAATAGGCATACATTGTGTTGAGGAAATCATTGCGGTTTTTCTATGCTTATTCCACTTCGAATCATATTGAAAATAGAAGAAGTGATAAAAGTAAAAGAAGTTAATGTTGTTTAGAAAGTGTTACTTCAAAGTGTTTTTACTTATAGATAAGTTATACAGGAGGGGGAAAATTTGAAAATTCATATCGTGCAAAAAGGGGAGACCCTTTGGAAAATTGCAAAAAAGTACGGAGTGGATTTTGAAACGCTAAAAAAAACAAATACACAGCTTAGCAATCCAGACCTAATTATGCCAGGGATGAAAATTAAAGTGCCATCGCATAGCGTTCATGTGAAACAACAAACTGGATCGGGTTCAGCGCCCCCGAAACAATATGTAAAAGAGGTGCAGCAAAAAGAGTTTGCATCAACACCAACGCCACTTGCAATAGAAGATGAAGATGAGATCACGTATCAATCAACACCTATTACACAACAACCAGCTATGCAACAAACGCAAAAAGAAATGCAGATAAAACCGCAAAAAGAAATACAGGTGAAGCCGCAAAAGGAAGTGCAAGTGAAGCCGCAAAAAGAAGTGCAAAAAGAAATTCCGATTCAAAAAGAGAAGCCAGTTGAAAAGCCGCCTGTCATTCAAAAACCACCTGTTGTAGAGAAAGTAGAAAAACTAAAACCTACTACGAAAGAAAATACTAAATTTTCTATCAATGTATTACCGCAGCCGCCGCAACCACCAATTAAAGCGAAAAAAGAATATAAAATTTCAGACGTAATAAAAAAGGGAAGCGAGTTAATTGCTCCTCAAATTAATAAAATGAAACCTAACAATGTCATTTCTCCGCAAACGAAAAAAGACAATATAGGAAACATAGTGTCACCGCAAGTGAAAAAAGACAATATAGGGAATATAGTGTCGCCGCAAGTGAAGAAAGAGAATGTAGGGAATATAGTGTCGCCGCAAGTGAAGAAAGAGAATGTAGGGAATATAGTGTCGCCGCAAGTGAAAAAAGAAAATGTAGGAAGCATAGTCTCACCAAACGTATCAAAAGAAAGTGTTACTATCCCGCAAGTAATACCGCCTAATATTCAAGTGCCGAATATAATGCCAATAATGGATAACAATCAACCACCAAATATAATGCCAATAATGGATAACAATCAACCACCAAATATAATGCCAATAATGGATAACAATCAACCACCAAATATAATGCCAATAATGGATAACAATCAACCACCGAATATAATGCCAATAATGGATAACAATCAACCACCAAATATGATGCCAATAATGGATAACAATCAACCACCAAATATATGCCAATAATGGATAACAATCAACCACCAAATATAATGCCAATAATGGATAACAATCAACCACCGAATATAATGCCAATAATGGATAACAATCAACCACCAAATATGATGCCGATAATGGATAACAACCAAATGCCAAATATGATGCCGATAATGGATAACAACCAAATGCCAAATATGATGCCGATAATGGATAACAACCAAATGCCAAATATGATGCCGATAATGGATAACAACCAAATGCCAAATATGATGCCGATAATGGATAACAACCAAATGCCAAATATGATGCCGATAATGGATAACAACCAAATGCCAAATATGATGCCGATAATGGATAACAACCAAATGCCAAACATGATGCCAATAATGGATAACAATCAAATGCCGAACATGATGCCGATAATGGATAACAATCAAATGCCGAACATGATGCCAATAATGGATAACAATCAAATGCCAAACATGATGCCGATAATGGATAACAATCAAATGCCGAACATGATGCCATATCAACAGCCAATGATGCCGCCATATCCGCAGTATCAGCAACAAAATCCATACAATCAAATGCCGTATCAACAAATGGCACCGCAATATACTTCTATGCCAAATCCAAATATAATGCCAATGGATAATAATATGCCACCACTCGTACAAGGGGAAGAAGATTGTGGATGCGGAGGAGAGAGTAGGTTATATAGTCCGCAACCGGGTGGACCACAATACGCCAATCCTTTATATTATCAACCAACTCAGCCAGCATATGCACCACAGCCAGGAACGATGTATTATCAGCCGGACCCACCAAACGTATTTGGAGAACCAGTTTCAGAAGAAGAGGACGAAGAGGAAGTTTAAAAAAAGGTGGGGTTATTCCCACCTTTTTTGTATTCGTGATAGTCAGGAATATGGTGAATTTACATTAAGTGCTAGAAAATTCCTAGTGAAATATTAACAGTGTAAAAACCCTCTCTGTTACTCATCATAAGGGGGAGCCTTTCGAAAGAGAAGTTCATTCTAACAGAGGGGGTTTTTGTATTGAATACGAAAGTAAAAGTTATTGCTGCTTCTTTGTTAGTTACCAGTGCATTAGCTGCATGTGGTACACCAAAAGATAATAATGCGATGGATGGACGTAACTATAATTACGAGCGTACATCTTATAATGATACACACCAGTATCGTGATAATGTAGCGCGTAACGATCGTTCTACAGATTATGTAACATATAGAAACGGTCGTAACGATACAGGATATAATAATTATTACCGTGATGTAAATTATAATGGGCAAATTGCTAATCCACATCCAACTCGTAATATTACAATGAACAATTCATACATTAACAATGATGGTAAAACTGCGGAGAAAATTACGAATCGTGTGAAACGTATGAATAACGTAGACCGAGTTTCTACAGTTGTATATGGAAACGATGTAGCGATTGCGGTAAAACCACGTAATACAGCGACGAATGAAACAGCGATGGCGAACGAAATTCGTCAAGCTGTTGCGAATGAAGTTGGAAATAGAAACGTATATGTTTCTGTAAGAAATGACATGTTTACTCGTGTCGATGCAATGAGTACGCGTTTACGTAACGGCACAGCTACAAACGATTTTAATCGTGACATAACAAATATGTTCCGAGACATTCGTTACGGTCTGACTGGTACTATGCGATAACAAATTAAAGAGGAAGGGCTAGCCCTTCCTCTTTATTCATCGTCGTCTTGTAAACGGCGTTTTTTTATAAAATAACTAACGGAGTAAGACGCTAAAAAGCATATGAAGAGAATACCACCTGTTAAAATAGCTTCAAATAGAGGTCTTTCTGGACTGAAAATGATATAAATAATAGCCATGATAATTCCTACAATAAGAGAGCGTAAAATAATTTTGTAATAAGGAGTTAACTTTATTTCCTTTTCGCTTTCTTCTACATCGATAGAAACGCTTAACTGTAAATAACTAAGTACAATACTTGTAAGAATAAATAATAACCACAATGGAGATTTCGTAATTTGATCCATTCCTTCTGTGAATCCGATATAGCCTAAAATTCCGATTATACCAATTGATTGAAAAAGAAAGGCAATACGTATGTTTTTTAACATTTGAAGTATGAGGCGTTCATCTTTAATTTTTTTCAAGGCATTCATCCCCTGTTTATATTTATAGTATTAATTGTAACATATATATTACATTAATCAATTTATAATTTACATAAATTTCAATTGGTTGAAAGAGGAAGAAAAATATATTTAGAAATATATTGCGCTTCTACCTTGTTAATGTTATATTAGCAAAGCGATGAGCTAATTTACGTAAGTCGAGAGATATGCTTAAGTGCTAAACACGCGAATGTGGTCGCCTGGTCTTTCGCCGTAAACGCATCAGACGCCTGCTTTGCAGGCGTCTTTCATTTTATATAAAAGTAAATGATACATGCAGATGAGGATTAACCCTTATCTGCATTTTTTATTTTCCTTAGAAATTTAATGCTATTGTTTATATGGATAAAACCCCCATTTCCGGAAAAGCTACAAATGAAAGTATGATTTTGCCTAGAAGAGGTGAACGGAAATGAAATGGATGCTAATTGCAGTGCAAGCTTTCGTTGTGATGTTTTGCTTAGCTTATGGATCCGATGTGAGGGCAGAAATAACAGAAAAAGTACCTGAAGTTACAATTTTATTAGAGCGTATGTATGTTGATGGAGAAGTAAGCGAGGAAATACTGACAGAAAAAGTAGCGGATTTAGAAAAGTTTTTGCAGCAATATAAAGAATGGCAACTTGTTGATCGTGATGATGTGCAAATCGTATTACAAAGGAAAGTTGATGATATTTCTCCTTTACTGAAAACGAGCGGTTATTTTGGTGTTTCAGAGGAAGGGATATTGCAAATTTTTAAAGGGGTACCGAAAAGTGATAACGCGATCCATTCCTTCTTTCAAATTGATATGAAAAAGCTTGAGAGTTATGAGCGAGCAAAACTAAAGCGTGGTATTCGTATTAAGTCAAAAGAAGGATTCGTGAAGACAATCGAAAAAATGAAGCAATACGCAGTGCAAAATAATAAAAAAAGCAGCTCAGGGTGAGCTGTTTTTTTTATTTATTCTTAGCTAAAATCTCTTTTGCGATTTCATCAATTAGCATATCTTTTCCGATTGGATTGAATGCTTTCGTATTGAAGGCTTCATTCGATACTTCATATACGTGATTGTTTTTTACTGCTTTATTATCTTTCCAAACCGCACTGTTTTTATAGTCTTCGTACACTTTATCAGCTTCTCCGCCGAAGTTTACAATAAACATTTGATCAGGCTGGAATGCAACAAGACCTTCTAGTGATACTTGTGCCATCGTTTGTTTTAAATCTGTACCTTTTGTTGCTGGAAGCTTTAAGTCGTTAAAGATGATGTCACCGTATCCGAAGCTACCGTATACACGGAAGTTTTGTGGTGTAACTGCAACGAACATAAAGTTCTCATCTTTTGTTTTCTCTTTAATTTTTTTAGATAAAGAGTCTGCTTTTTTATCGTAATCTGCAATCCATTTGTCTGCTTTCTTTTCTTCGTCAAATAGTTTACCTACTTCTTTAAACTTACCGCGCCAGTCTTCTAGATTTGTTTCCAGAACAACTGTCGGTGCCACTTTTTCTAGTTGATCATAAATTTTCAATTGACGATTGTTTAAAATAATTAAGTCTGGTTTTAAAGCAGTAACAGCCTCTAAATCAACTTTAGGTGCCCAATACCAGCCAACTGCTTTTACTCCGTCTAACTTTTCAGTTAAATGATTTTGGATTTTATCTTTATATGTGTTTGCTGTGCCAACAGGTTTATGTCCAAGGATTAATAATTCCTCTGTTGATCCAGATAAATCAACAATTCTCTTTGGATTAGCTGGAATTGTTGCTTCCCCTTTAGCATGTTTTACAACTTTTGTTTTCGGTTGTTCTTTTGTTTTTTCTTCTTCTTTTTGAGAAGAACAGCCAACGATAGAAAGAACAACTAGCATGATAGTAAATAAAATAAATAGCTTTTGTTTCATCCTGATGTAACCCCTTTAATTAATATTGATAATCATTATTGACTCCTGTATAGTAATGTTCTTTTTGTATTTATGTCAATAGAAAAAAACGGAAATTGTAAACGGGGAACATTTGTTGGGGCAGTCTCGCTTTTCTATTGTTAAATATGTTAAAATGGAATACATGATTTGAGAGGGAGAGATCGTATTTTGTTTGAATATGTTACAGGTTACGTGGAGTATGTAGGACCGGAATATGTCGTAATTGACCATAATGGAATTGGTTATCAAATTTTCACACCAAATCCGTATGTATTTCAAAGAAGTAAGCAAGAAATCCGTGTCTATACATATCATTATGTGAGAGAAGATATTATGGCACTTTACGGTTTTAAAACACGTGAAGAGCGTTTATTATTTACAAAATTGTTAGGTGTATCGGGGATTGGACCAAAAGGTGCTCTTGCAATTTTAGCTTCTGGTCAAACCGGACAGGTCGTTCAAGCGATTGAACATGAAGATGAGAAGTTCTTAGTGAAGTTCCCAGGCGTCGGAAAGAAAACAGCGCGCCAAATGATTTTAGATTTAAAAGGAAAACTAGCAGATGTTGTACCAGATGCGTTTGTTGATTTGTTCTCAGATACTGAAAGTTTTGATACGAAGAAAGGTTCATCAGTTGAACTTGATGAAGCACTGGAAGCACTGCGTGCACTTGGCTATGCAGAACGAGAAGTCTCTCGCGTTGTACCAGAGTTATTAAAAGAATCACTAACGACGGATCAATATATTAAAAAGGCACTTAGTCTTTTACTAAATGGTAAGAGGTGAGTATAATGGACGAACGTCTCCTTTCAGGGGAATCTGGATACGAAGATGCGGATTTAGAGTATTCATTACGGCCACAGACGCTCCGTCAGTACATTGGCCAAGATAAAGCGAAACATAATTTAGAAGTGTTTATTGAAGCGGCGAAAATGCGTGAAGAAACGTTAGATCACGTACTTTTATATGGCCCACCTGGACTTGGTAAAACGACGCTTGCGAATATTATTGCCAATGAAATGGGTGTTAACATTCGAACGACGTCAGGTCCCGCAATTGAAAGACCAGGAGATTTAGCAGCTGTATTAACAGCGCTTCAGCCAGGAGATGTATTATTTATTGATGAAATTCATCGTTTGCATAGATCTATTGAAGAAGTGCTATACCCAGCGATGGAAGACTTTTGCCTTGATATTGTTATTGGGAAAGGACCATCAGCTCGCTCTGTACGCCTAGATTTACCTCCATTTACGCTAGTTGGGGCAACGACGCGTGCAGGTGCATTATCAGCACCACTTCGTGACCGTTTCGGTGTACTTTCACGATTAGAGTACTATACAGTAGATCAGCTTTCTGCGATTGTAGAACGCACAGCAGAAGTGTTTGAAGTTGAAATAGATTCGTTAGCTGCATTAGAAATTGCAAGACGTGCCCGTGGTACACCTCGTATTGCGAATCGTCTATTACGACGTGTACGTGACTTCGCACAAGTTCGCAGTGACGGAACGATTGCGATGGAAATTACACAAATGGCGTTAGAACTATTACAAGTAGATAAATTAGGACTTGATCATATCGACCATAAATTACTGCTTGGTATTATTGAAAAGTTCCGCGGTGGTCCAGTTGGATTAGAAACTGTTTCAGCAACGATTGGGGAAGAATCTCATACGATTGAAGATGTGTATGAGCCGTATTTATTACAAATTGGCTTTTTACAAAGAACGCCAAGAGGCCGGATCGTAACACCGCTCGCATATGAGCATTTCGGAATGGAGATGCCCAAAGTATGACGGAGATGCCAAAGCTGCTTATTACAGCTGGTATTTTGCTCATTGTTGTTGGATTAGCTTGGAAGTTCATAGGAAGGCTTCCAGGCGATATTTTTGTGAAAAAAGGTAACGTTACCTTTTATTTTCCTATCATTACATGTATTGTGTTAAGTATTGCATTATCTTTCATTATGTATATAATAAATCGATTCAAATAAGAAATAGGTGGATACAGTTATGGATATTAATCTGTTTGATTTTCATTTACCAGAAGAACTCATTGCACAAATTCCGCTTGAAGAGCGTGAAACATCAAGATTGATGGTGTTAGACCGTGAAACAGGAGATATTGAGCATAAACATTTTACAGACATTCTTTCTTACTTACAAGAGGGGGATTGCTTAGTTTTAAATGAAACGAAAGTGATGCCAGCTCGCTTGCACGGTGTGAAAGAAGATACAGGTGCACACATTGAAGTGCTTCTTTTGAAACAAGAGGAAGGCGATAAGTGGGAAACGCTTATAAAGCCAGCGAAGCGTGTAAAAGAAGGAACTGTCATCTCTTTTGGTGAAGGAAAGTTAAAAGCAACTTGCATTGGAACAGCAGATCAAGGTGGGCGTCAACTTGAGTTTTCATATGACGGCATCTTTTATGAAATTTTAGACGAGCTTGGAGAAATGCCACTTCCTCCATATATTAAAGAGACGCTAGAAGATCGCGATCGTTATCAAACGGTATATGCGAAGGAAATCGGTTCAGCAGCAGCACCGACGGCTGGCCTTCACTTTACAGAAGAGTTACTTGAGAAATTGAAGCAAAAAGGCGTCGGGTTAGCATTCATTACACTCCATGTAGGACTTGGAACTTTTAGACCAGTTTCTGCAGATACTATTGAAGAGCATCATATGCACGCAGAGTATTACCATATGTCTGAAGAGACTGCGGCGTTATTAAACCGCGTGAAAGAGAATGGCGGCCGTATTATTACTGTAGGTACGACATCAACTCGTACGTTAGAAACGATTGCGACAGATAATAGTGGTAAGCTTTGCGCAGCTTCTGGCTGGACAGATATTTTTATGTACCCAGGATATGAATTTAAAGCAATTGATGGTTTAATTACAAACTTCCATTTGCCGAAATCAACATTAATTATGCTTGTAAGTGCATTTTCAAATAGAGATAATGTACTTCATGCTTATAATGAAGCAGTAAAAGAAAAATATCGTTTCTTTAGTTTCGGTGATGCGATGTTCGTTGCATCTCACGCTAAAATGAGAAACAAATAAAAGGAGTAAATTATGACAGCAATTCGTTATGAATTTATTAAAACTTGTAAACAAACGGGTGCGCGTTTAGGTCGAGTGCACACGCCACACGGCTCATTTGATACACCGACATTTATGCCAGTTGGTACACTTGCAACAGTTAAAACAATGTCACCAGAAGAATTAAAAGCAATGGATTCTGGCATTATTTTAAGCAATACGTATCATTTATGGCTACGTCCAGGCCACGAAATTATTCGTGAAGCAGGTGGCTTGCATAAGTTTATGAACTGGGATCGTGCAATCTTAACGGATTCAGGTGGATTCCAAGTATTTAGCTTAAGTGATTTCCGACGTATTGAAGAGGAAGGTGTTCATTTCCGCAATCACTTAAATGGCGATAAATTATTCTTATCTCCAGAAAAAGCGATGGAAATCCAAAATGCATTAGGTTCAGATATCATGATGGCATTTGATGAGTGTCCACCGTTCCCAGCTACTTTTGAATACATGAAAAAGTCGGTAGAGCGTACAAGCCGCTGGGCAGAGCGTTGCCTAAAGGCGCATGAACGTCCACAAGATCAAGGTTTATTCGGTATTGTACAGGGCGGGGAGTTTGAAGAACTTCGTCGTCAAAGTGCGAAAGATCTTGTTTCAATGGACTTCCCTGGCTATGCTATCGGCGGTCTATCTGTTGGTGAACCGAAGGATATTATGAATCGTGTTCTTGAGTTTACAACACCACTTCTTCCTGATGATAAACCACGTTACTTAATGGGTGTAGGTTCTCCTGACTCGTTAATTGATGGTGCGATTCGCGGTGTTGATATGTTTGACTGTGTACTTCCAACTCGTATCGCTCGAAATGGTACATGTATGACAAGTGAAGGCCGCTTAGTTGTGAAAAATGCGAAATTCGCTAGAGACTTCGGGCCGCTTGATCCGAACTGTGATTGCTACACATGTAAAAACTATTCTCGTGCGTACATTCGTCACTTAATGAAATGTGATGAAACGTTCGGAATTCGTTTAACGTCTTATCACAACCTTCATTTTCTGTTAAACTTAATGGAGCAGGTGAGACAAGCTATTCGTGAAGACCGTCTTGGCGATTTCCGCGAAGAGTTCTTTGAACAGTATGGCTTTAATAAACCGAATGCTAAAAACTTCTAATACATAATTTAAAAGGAGGAACACAAGATGAATGCAGGTATGATGAATATCGTTATGATTGTTGCGATGTTTGCGATTTTCTATTTCTTATTAATTCGCCCGCAACAAAAGCGTCAAAAAGCAGTTGCACAAATGCAAAATGAAATCAAAAAAGGTGATGCTATCGTAACAATCGGTGGTTTACACGCTACAATCGAATCAGTGGATGAAACAAAAATTGTTGTTAAATCTGGTGGTGCACACTTAACTTTCGATCGCAATGCGATTCGTGAAGTTGTGAAAAACTAATGATGAAGGCCCTGCATGAAATGTGCAGGGCCTTTTTTTAACTATTTTGTTTTGACATATTTACACCGAAAATACCTCCGAGTGTACTCGCACCCATCAATGCTAATTGGTAGAGTAACTGTGAGTTCGATAAAGTTTGAGAGAAGCCTAAATAGTTAACGAGAAAGACGAGAATAGCGAATGTAAGGCCTGTTGTGAAACCTACTAGCCATCCTTTTCCTTGTGCCTTTTTACCAGCAATAAATCCGGACATAAGCATAGATAGAAGGGCTATTATAAAAATAATAATTACTAATGTCCCTTCATTAATATTCGTAAATTTTAATAAAAGAGCCATGATCATACTTGTAATAGATGCGAGGATTAATAGGGTAATAATACCGAAGCCGATTGCGCTCGATAATTTTTTCGTTCCATCCATTATGCATTCCCCCTTTTTAATACAAGCATATTTTCATTTTGTTTAAGTTAGACTAGTTTCTTTTTTTGTAGGGGAGCCTATAAGTAAAAAAAGGGGATGTAGAAATGGAATGGGTATCAATAATCGGACGAACAATGCTTTTGTATATAATCATTTTAATTATTTTTCGTCTTATGGGTAAACGTGAAATTGGAGAATTAAGTGTATTAGATTTAGTTGTATTCATTATGCTCGGTGAAATGGCTGTAGTGGCAATCGAAAATACAGATAAATCACTTTGGCATCAATTAGTTCCAATGACTTTTCTTATGTGTATACAAATCATTTTGTCGGTCATTTCTTTAAAGTTTCAGCGTTTTCGGCATTTAATAGAAGGGGAGCCTGCGATTCTTGTGAATGCAGGTAAAATTGATGAAAAAAAGATGCGGAAGCAGCGATATAACATAGATGATTTATTGATGCAACTACGTGAGCAAGGAATCGGAGATGTGCGTGATGTAGAATACGCTATTTTAGAACCATCTGGAAAGTTATCTGTCTTTCAAAAACAAAAAAGTAAAAAGAGCAAAAATGATACACCAATTTTTACACTCCCACTAATTATTGATGGAGAAATTCAATACAATCATTTGCAAATGATCGAACATACAGATGGGTGGCTCGTTGAGAAACTGAATAACTTAGGTTATAAAGATGTGAAACGGATTTTATATTGTAGTTTTCAAAATGGACAGTTTTTCGTTGATTTGAAAGAAAATTAGAGGCTTACCATTTTGAATGGCAAGCCTGCTTACTTCAAAAATGAAAGTTTCCGAATGATAGGGAGACGACTTAATTCTTCTTTTCGAATGAGTTTGAAAACGAAGAGGAGAACGATATAAACGATTGTTGTTAAAGTGATTTCCCATAATGTTTGTATGCCAAGTGAATGAGAAAAAACGATATACTTATGAAGATAAAAACCGAAGGTACCAGCAATCCCGATAGCAATTCCGCCGAAAATATAGTCTTTTGCATAAATGGTAAATGCAATTTTCTTTAAAACAGTGGCGTAGTGAAGGAATGTTACGGTTACTATATTTGCTGCGATGGCGAGGGCAACCCCCATCATTTGGAACTCTGGGCGTGAAGCGAGTACAAAGATAACGATTAATTTTACGATAGCGCCAATAAATGTGTTCATCATAGCAGCGCGTGCTAAGTTTAAAGCTTGCAACACAGATGTAAGGGGGCTTTGAAAATAATGAAATAAAAAGCAAGGTGCAAGAAGCTGGATGAAAGCGGCCGCGTTGTCTGATCCGTACATGAGAGTTAAAACTGGAGAAGCAAATACATATAATATAACGACTGACCATCCGCCGGTTATTAAGGAAATTCGAAGTGCTTGTTGTAATCGGTGTTCTACTAATTTGTGTTGTCTCTTTGCCATTGCCTCGCTAATTGATGGGACGAGTGCTGTAGAAAGAGCATATGTAATAAAGGCTGGCAGTGATAGAAGTGGGAACGCATATCCGTTTAATATACCGTATTGCTGAGTTGCGACAGAAGCAGCAACGCCGGCGATCGCTAAGCTTTGCATAACGACGATAGGTTCAAAGAAATAAGAAACGGAACCAATTAAACGGCTTCCTGTAGTTGGTAAAGCAATGTCCATAAGGGAATAAAATGTATTTTTGCTCTCCTTTACAGTAGTGAAAAATCCAGAGCGTATAGATAAATGTTTTTCGCGTTGGAATAAAGTAAGTAAAAATAATAAAGATGCAACTTCACCTAGAACAGCTGATAGCATGGCACCGGCTGCAGCATATTCTACGCCGTAAGGTAAAAATAACCGAATGCATACAGCGATAATTGTAATGCGGACAACTTGTTCTATGACTTGAGCGTAAGCGCTCGGCTTCATGTTTTGTTTCCCTTGGAAATAACCACGTAAAACGGAAGAAACTGCAATAACGGGGACGACAGGTAAAATAGCCATTAATGGATAGTAAGTTCTTTCATCTGTTAATAATGTTTTTGCTAAAATAGGTGTGAGTAGCATAATCCCAATTGTTAAAATGATACTAATAATGGATGTAACGGCTAGTGAGACAGTTAATATTTTTTTAACTCTTTGCTTATCGTTCACTGCTTCTGCTTCTGCTACAAATTTTGCGATTGCAACAGGAAGGCCAATTTGTGTTAATGTAATTGCTAAAATGAAGGTGGGGACAGCCATCATATAAAGGCCGACGCCTTCTTCGCCTAAAATACGTGCCATTACAATGCGGTTAATAAATCCAAGGATTTTTGTAATAAAACCGGCTATCATTAAAATAAATGCGCCTTTTAAAAAGCTTTGTCTCGTCATACTCTTCTCCTACCTTCTCAAAATCAATGGAATGATTTACAATAATTTATATGCACGTATGAGACAAGAATGACAAGCATTTAAGAGAGTGAAGTATGAATGGTACTCTTGAAAGAAGTTATTACTGTCCATTAGAGCGGGATTAAAAGCGACTTTTCGTGCTGAAATAAGAAGGAGATGTTATATATGTTGGATAAAGAGGCTTTGGTAGAATCATACCGCGGACAGTTACAAGTCGTTTTAGAAAGTAAAGTAGAAGAGTTTCAAATGTTCGGTTACGACCGAGTGACAGATAATGATATTTGGAAGTTTCTCAAGGCGAAAAAGTGGAAAAAGATAGATAGTGATGTTAGGTTATATGAATTAGTAAATGATGTATTAAGAGTAAGTACTAATGAATATATGAATTATTTAACTGTTGAAGCATATCAAGCACCACTTTGGTCGTTTGATGAATATGAAAATAAATAACCGACTGTAATTGGTTTGTTCTTCCTTTTGCAGTATAATGATAGGTATTGATAAAGAGGAATTAATTATGTCTAAGATTATATATAAAGGAGGTAGTGAAGAGGAAAAATAAATAATGAATAGTGTAGGTATTGTGAAAAGCTTACCGACACAGCTAGTGATGAACTAGCGGAAATACATGTATTTTATAGAAAGTAAGTCTACTAACTAGGCGTATGCACACGTGCGAAAATGAATCGTAAGAGATTTATTGAAAGTGTTAGTAGCAGAAAGAGGGTACATATGGCAAAGCGTGGTACAAGAATTGCCGCCTTTTTCCTCATCGTTTTATTAATTGGTGGAGTAATTGGTGCGGCAGGAAAAGACATAGCAAAAGGAATTAGTCTAGGACTAGACCTTCGCGGTGGTTTTGAAATTCTGTATGAAGTAAAACCAGCCAAAAAAGGTGATAAAATCGATCGTGATGCACTTGTAAGTACAGTAGGTGCTCTTGAAAATCGTGTCAATGTTCTTGGTGTAAGTGAGCCGAACATTCAAATCGAAGGGGAAGATCGAATTCGTGTACAGCTTGCTGGTGTACAAGATCAGCAAAAAGCACGTGAAATGTTATCAACACAAGCGAAACTAACATTCCGTGATGTGGATGATAACCTTCTTATGGACGGAACGGATTTAAAAGGCGGCGGAGCGAAGCAAACATTTGATGAGCAAGGCCGTGCGAGCGTAGGTCTTACACTAAAAAGCGCTGAAAAATTCCGTGAAGTAACTGAAAAGATTTCAAAAATGCCACCACCAACGAATTTAATGGTAATTTGGCTTGATTTTGAAGAAGGAAAAGATTCATATAAAGCAGAATCTGCAAAACCGAATCCGAAGTTTTTATCAGCAGCAACAGTAAGCCAAGTATTTAACCAAGCTGAAGTATCTATCGTAGGTGGAAACTTTACAGTTGAAAGTGCGAAAGAACTTTCATCTTTATTAAATGCAGGTGCACTTCCTGTTGATTTAAAAGAAATGTATTCAACATCTGTTGGAGCGAAATTTGGTCAACAAGCATTAGAGCAAACGATTTTCGCTAGTGCGATCGGTATTGCTATTATCTTCTTATTCATGCTTGTATTCTACCGTTTACCAGGACTTGTAGCGGTTATTATGTTAGGTTTATACATTTTCGTTACATTACTTGTCTTTAACTGGATGCATGCAGTTCTTACGTTACCGGGTATTGCGGCATTAGTGCTCGGGGTTGGTATCGCAGTTGATGCGAATATCATTACGTACGAGAGATTGAAGGAAGAGCTTAAAATTGGTAAGTCGATGATGTCAGCATTCCGTGCTGGTAACCATCGTTCATTAGCGACAATTTTAGATGCGAACATTACAACAATTGCAGCAGCTGGTGTATTATTCGCTTACGGTAATAGCTCTGTAAAAGGATTCGCAACAAGTTTAATCGTAAGTATTTTAGTTGGTTTCATTACGAACGTATTCGGTACTCGTTTCTTACTAGGTTTACTTGTAAAGAGCCGTTACTTTGATAAGAAACTATCTTACTTTGGTGTTAAGGAAAAGGATATTATTCCATTAACAAAAGGTGTAGTACATCCACCGACGAGATTTGATCGTATTAACTTCGTAAATATCGGTCATAAATTTTTCTTATTCTCAATTGTAGTTGTAATTGCTGGGGCAATTATATTACCGATTTTCAAAATGAATCTTGGTATTGACTTTGCAAGTGGTACACGTATCGACTTGCAATCAAAACAAGCAACTACTGTTTCTAATGTTCATAAAGATTTGAAAGAATTGAACATCGATGTGAAGGAAGAAGATATTGTACCGACCGGAGATGACAATAAAGGTTTCGCAGTTCGTACAGTAGGTGTTCTATCGAAAGATGAAATTGCGAAAACAAAAACATTCTTCCACGATAAATACGGTACAGATCCGAATGTAAGTACAGTTTCGCCGACAATCGGTAAAGAGATTGCACGAAATGCATTTATCGCAGTACTAATTGCTTCTGCAGTAATCGTTTTATACGTAAGTATTCGTTTCCGTCTTACGTACGCAGTATCTGCAGTAATCGCATTATTACATGATGCATTCGTTATGATTGTTGTATTTAGTCTTTTCCAGATAGAGGTAGACTTAACGTTTATCGCTGCGGTATTAACGATTATTGGTTACTCTATCAATGACTCGATTGTTACGTTTGATAGAAACCGTGAGTTATACAAACAGAAAAAACGAGTTCGCGACATAAAAGATTTAGAAGAAATCGTAAACTCAAGTATTCGTCAAACAATTGGTCGTTCAATTAATACAGTGTTAACAGTGTTATTCCCAGTAATCACACTACTTATTTTCGGTAGTGAATCACTGCGTAACTTCTCACTTGCATTATTAATTGGATTAGTTGTAGGTACGTACTCTTCTATTTTCGTTGCTTCTCAAATTTGGTTAATGCTTGAAAACCGTCGTTTGAAAAAGGGCAAAAACAAGAAGAAGGTTGAGAAAGAAGAACCTGAACCGCAAGTATAAAAAAGATGATGTCTCATTATGAGGCATCTCTTTTTTCGTTTGTGGATACAATAAGATAGCAACTTTTGAAAGAATGAAATGGAATAAAGTGGTGATGTTATCGCTGATTTTGTTAAAATAAAGTGAAACTTTAATAAGTGGGGGTTTTGTTCATCCCCACTTATTATTAGCCCTCACCAATCGGGCTTTTACGGGCAGTTGATCTCCCACCTAACTTCCTTGTATTTGCCGGATTTTGAGGTGGGGGGCTTACTGCCCGCAAATAGCGGGATAAAAAGATAGGTTAAGAAAAGAAGGGATTTCAATTATGGAAAAAGATGAACGTTTTAAACAGGCCGAGTTTGGTGCTATTGTCGGAATCGTTGGTAATATTATATTAGCGATTGTAAAAGCGGTAATTGGTTATATTGGAAACAGTAAGGCACTTTTAGCGGATGCAGTGCATTCTGGATCAGATGTAATTGGCTCGTTAGCTGTACTTTTTGGATTACGAGCGGCAAAGCAACCGCCTGATGAAGATCATCCGTATGGTCATGGTAAAGCGGAATCGATTTCAGCGATTATTGTTGCGGTATTATTATTTATTGTTGGAATAGAGATAGCGATTTCGTCTATAAAAGCTTTTTCACAAGATTTGGAACCACCAAAAGGAATTACGATTTTTGCAGTTATTCTTTCGATTGTAGTGAAAGAAGGGATGTTTCAGTATAAATATCGATTAGGGAAGAGGATAAATAGTGCTGCAATTATTGCAAATGCATATGAACATCGTTCGGATGTGTTTTCTTCAATTGCAGCTTTAATCGGCATTTGTGCAGCTATTATCGGCGGTAAGTTAGGTATAGATTGGCTTGTATATGCCGATCCAATTGCGGGATTATTTGTTTCAATTCTCGTTGCTAAGATGGCATGGAGTATTGGAGCAGAAGCTATTCATGCAACGCTCGATCATGTTCTGCATGAAGAAGATGTTGTTCCGCTTAGGGATGCAGTTTTTCAAGTGGAAGGTGTGAAAAAAATCGGCTCTTTATATGCAAGAGAACATGGCCACTATGTTATTGTCGATATTAAAGTATCTGTAGATCCATATATCACTGTAGAAGAAGGGCACCGCATCGGAAAACATGTAAAAGAAAAACTTATGAAACAAGATAACGTACAAAACGTTTTTGTACATATTAATCCGTATTCTCCAAATTAAACATAACAGATATTTAATTATATAGATATCGAATCGTAGTTTGCATTATATTGTCACCCCTTAATCTGTCTTGTATAATGGATAGGTTAAGGGGTGATTTCGTGTTACAACCGAAGACGCGTTGGAAAGAAAAAGAATATAATGAGGAACTAGTGAGTGAATTAGCAAATAAATTGCAACTATCACCTCTTGTGACTTCATTATTTCTTGGCAGAGGCTTAAATACAGAAGATAAGATTGTAGACTTTTTAAATACAGCAGATCAAGAATTTCATGATCCATTTTTACTTGAAGGAATGGATCGGACTGTAGAACGTGTGAAAAAAGCTATTGAAAATGGAGAACAAATATTAATATTTGGCGATTACGATGCGGACGGAGTAAGTAGTACGACTGTGTTATATCTTGCTCTCAAAGAATTAGGTGCAGAAGTAGAGTTTTATATTCCAAATCGTTTTACTGAAGGCTATGGGCCAAATGAAGAAGCGTTTCGTTGGGCGCACAGTGCAGGGTTCTCACTAATTATTACTGTCGATACTGGTATCGCAGCGGTACATGAAGCGAAGGTAGCGAAGGAACTTGGAATAGATCTTATTATTACAGATCATCATGAGCCACCACCAGAATTACCAGAGGCACTTGCGATTATTCACCCGAAATTAGAAGGCGGTGTTTATCCGTTTCATTATTTAGCGGGTGTTGGTGTTGCATTTAAAGTTGCACATGCACTTTTGGGCCGTGTGCCAGAGCATTTGTTGGAAATTGCAGTAATCGGTACGGTAGCCGATTTAGTATCGCTTCATGGTGAAAATAGATTGTTAGTACAGCGTGGACTGAAGCATATGCGAATGACTCGGAATATCGGTTTAAAGGCGTTATTTAAAGTTGCTAACGTTTCGCAAAGCGAAATTACAGAAGAAAGCATCGGGTTCGCACTCGCACCTCGTATTAATGCAGTTGGTCGTTTGGAAGATGCAACACCTGCTGTACACCTTTTATTATCAGAAGATCCAGAGGAAGCGAAAGAGCTAGCTGAAGAAATTGATGAGCTGAACAAACTTCGAAAAGATATTGTAAAGCAAATTACTGAAGAAGCTATCGCTGAAGTCGAAAATAATTTCCCGCCAGAAGAAAATAAAGTATTAGTCCTTGCAAAAGAAGGTTGGAATCCAGGGGTAATTGGAATTGTCGCTTCTAAGTTAGTTGAACGTTTTTATCGTCCAACGATTGTATTAAGCATTGATCCTCATAAAGAAACAGCAAAGGGATCGGCTCGTAGTATTGCAGGATTTGATTTGTTTGCAAACCTTTCAGATTGCCGTGAATTGTTACCGCATTTCGGAGGTCATCCGATGGCAGCGGGAATGACGCTTAATATGAATGATGTGGATGAATTAAGACGCAGGTTAAATGAGCAAGCAGATGTAATTTTAACAGCAGAAGATTTTATTCCGATTACAGCAGTGGATGCATTTTGTAAAGTAGAGGATGTAACGCTTGCCGCGATTGAGGATATGCAAAAGTTAGCGCCATTTGGCGTAGGAAATCCGAAACCGCGTATTGCGGTGAAAGATGCCGAATTAGAAAGTATCCGTGCAATTGGATCTGATGGTTCGCATTTAAAAATGGCTCTTCGTGATGGACAAGCAACACTGGACACGATTGGATTTGGATTTGGTACTTATGCGAAAGAAATCTCTCCAGTTGCGAAGGTTTCTGTAGTAGGAGAAGTGTCCATTAATGAATGGAATAACTTTAAAAAGCCGCAATTAATGGTGCAAGATATTGCTGTAGAGGCATGGCAATTATTTGACTGGCGTAGTATGCGTAATGTAGAAGCAAATTTAGCAGAACTTCCGAAAGAAAAAATAACATTGGTGTATTTTTCTGAAGAGGTATTGAATAAATTTTCTTTAGAAGGCTATAAAGAACAGCTCGTGCATGCATCAGAGGTAGCTCATTTTGATGATCAATACATTGTGCTACTTGATTTGCCGAAAGGAACAGATGAATTAGGTGATGTATTTAAGGCTGGATTCCCAGCTCGAATTTACACGCTATTTTATCAAGAGAATAATCATTTATTTAGTACGGTCCCAACGAGGGAACATTTTAAATGGTACTATTCTTTCTTAAGCCAAAAAACACCATTTTCTTTAAGGCAATATGGGGAACAACTGTGTCGTCATAAAGGTTGGTCAAAAGATACAGTAAATTTCATGACACAGGTGTTTTTTGAGTTAGAATTTGTTACAATAAAAGACGGTGTCATTTTTATGGCAGACAAAAAACAAAAGCGTGATTTAATTGAATCGAACACATATCGTGAGAAAATGAACCACTTACAATTAGAGAAAGAATTGGTTTATAGCACATATCAGCAACTATATACATGGTTTGAAACGATTCGTGATCATAAATAAGTAGAACAGTTAGGGTAAAGGATTTGTATTTACAAACCTTTTATATCTGAGGAGGATTCAGAAATATGGATTTCAAGCAACATATCGCAATTGTACCAGATTATCCGAAAGAAGGTATTGTGTTTAAAGACATTACACCTTTAATGAACGACGGAAAAGCATATAAAGCAGCAACAGATGCAATCGTTGAGTATGCAAATAAAAGAGACATTGATGTTGTAGTAGGACCAGAAGCGCGTGGTTTTATTATTGGTTGCCCAGTTTCTTATGCATTAGAAGTAGGTTTCGCACCAGTTCGTAAATTAGGAAAATTACCACGTGAAGTAATTACAGTTGACTACGGTAAAGAATATGGAACGGATGTTTTAACAATCCATAAAGATGCAATTAAGCCCGGCCAACGTGTATTAATTACAGATGACTTATTAGCTACAGGTGGAACAATCGAAGCGACAATTAAACTAGTTGAAGAACTTGGTGGAGTTGTAGCAGGAATTGCATTTTTAGTAGAGCTTACTTACTTAGATGGTCGTAAAATGTTAGATGGTTACGATGTATTAGTATTAGAAAAATACTAATCATTATATAGGTGAAACTACGGTGATAAAAAAGTACCCGTGAATCTCTTGGAGAGGAGCGGGTACTTTTGTATAATTGCACAAAAAAACATGGTGAAATGTCAGTAAAATCTTTTCCTTTTCACAATTCACAATCATTGGGTTATAATGATAGAATATAATTTATTCTATTCAATAAAGATAAAGTCAATTTTCAATAAAAGGTGATTCGATGGCAAATGAGCAAGTACTAACAGCTGAACAGGTACTCGAGAAAGCAAGTCAATATTTAGCGGATGAAGATATTGAGCTAGTGGCACGTGCCTATGAATATGCGCGTGATGCACATAGCGAACAATATAGAAAATCGGGTGAACCATATATTATTCACCCAATTCAAGTTGCAGGTATTTTAGTTGATTTACACATGGATCCGGCTACAGTATCGGCAGGTTTCTTACATGATGTAGTGGAAGATACAGAAATTACATTAGAAGACATTGAACGGGAATTTAATAAAGAAATCGCTATGCTTGTCGATGGTGTTACAAAGCTTGGAAAGATTAAATACAAATCCCATGAGCAGCAACAAGCAGAAAACCATCGCAAAATGTTTATTGCAATGGCTCAAGATATTCGAGTTATTTTAATTAAACTAGCTGATCGTCTTCATAACATGCGTACATTGAAACATTTGCCTCAAGAGAAGCAGCGTCGCATTGCAAATGAAACGTTAGAAATCTTTGCACCTTTAGCACATAGACTCGGAATTAGTACTATTAAATGGGAGTTAGAGGATACGTCACTTCGCTATTTAAACCCGCAGCAATATTATCGTATTGTGAATTTAATGAAGCGTAAACGTGCAGAGCGTGAAGAATATTTAGATGAAGTAATGACTGGCATTCGCGAGAAATTAAAAGAGGTTTCAATTCAACCTGAGATTTCTGGAAGACCAAAACATATTTACAGTATTTATCGTAAAATGGCATTGCAAAATAAACAATTCAATGAAATTTACGATTTACTAGCTGTACGTGTCGTTGTGAATAGTATTAAAGATTGCTATGCGGTGCTTGGAATTATTCATACGTGCTGGAAACCAATGCCAGGTCGTTTTAAAGATTATATTGCAATGCCGAAAGCAAATTTATATCAATCTCTTCATACGACTGTAATTGGACCAAAAGGTGATCCGCTAGAAGTGCAAATTCGTACGAAAGAAATGCATGAGATTGCAGAATTCGGAATCGCGGCACATTGGGCGTATAAAGAAGGTAAAGCAGCAGAAACAACGGGTACATTAGAGAAGAAACTAACTTGGTTCCGTCAAATATTAGAATGGCAAAATGAAGCTTCTAATGCAGAAGAATTTATGGAGTCATTAAAAATTGATTTATTCTCTGACATGGTATTCGTCTTTACACCAAAAGGCGATGTAATGGAATTACCACTTGGCTCTGTTCCAATTGATTTTTCGTATCGTGTCCATTCGGAAATTGGAAACAAGACAATTGGTGCAAAAGTAAATGGGAAAATGGTGACGCTTGATTATAAGTTGAAAACTGGTGACATCATTGAAATTTTAACATCGAAACATTCGTATGGTCCAAGTCAAGATTGGGTAAAGCTTGCTCAAACATCTCATGCGAAAAATAAAATACGTCAATTCTTTAAGAAACAACGTAGAGATGAAAATATTGAAAAAGGCCGTGAACTTGTTGAAAAAGAAGTGCGTGGCTTAGAGTATGAGATGAAAGAAGTATTAGCGCTTGATAATTTAAAACGTGTCGCTGAGAAGTTTAACTTTGCAAATGAAGAAGATATGTTTGCAGCAGTTGGATATAACGGAATTACAGCAGCGCAAATTGTTACGCGACTAACGGACAAGTTCCGTAAACAACGTGAAGAAGAAGACATCGTTGAAGTTAAAGAAGTTCGTAAACCGATGAAAATTCGAAAATGGGATTCTGGTGTAAAGGTAAGTGGTGCAGATAATTTGTTAATTCGTTTATCAAAATGCTGTAACCCAGTTCCAGGCGATGATATCGTTGGGTATATTACGAAAGGTCGAGGCGTATCAATTCACCGTTGCGATTGCGTCAATGTGCATACAGAAGAAGCGGTGGAGCGTTTATTAGAAGTAGATTGGGAAGGTAGTCCTGAAAAAGAAATTGAGTACAATGTTGATATTGAAATTTCAGGCTATGATCGTCGTGGTTTATTGAATGAAGTATTACAAGCTGTTACAGAAACGAAGACGTATATCTCAGCTGTTTCTGGTAGAAGTGATCGTAATAAGATGGCAACGATTAACATGTCGATTTCTATTCGAAACTTACAACACTTGAAAAAAGTAGTAGAGCGCATTAAACGCGTTCCAGAAATTTATGCCGTACGACGCATGATGCATTAATAGGGAGTGTAGAAAAGATGAGAGTTGTTTTACAACGATCAAAGGAAGCGTCTGTCACAGTAGATGGCGAGATTGTAGGACAAATTCCATTCGGTTTAACATTACTAGTTGGCATTACGCATGAAGATACAGAAAAAGATGCAACTTATATCGCAGAAAAAATTGCAAACCTACGTATTTTTGAAGATGAGAGCGGAAAGATGAACCACTCTGTACTTGATATGAAGGGACAAGTTCTATCTATTTCGCAATTTACATTATACGGAGATTGCCGTAAAGGAAGACGTCCAAACTTTATGGATGCTGCGAAACCTGATTATGCAGAACATTTATATGATTTCTTTAATGAAGAAGTTCGTAAACAAGGACTGCATGTGGAGACAGGACAGTTCGGAGCAATGATGGACGTTTCTTTAATCAATGATGGTCCGGTGACCTTAATTGTAGAAAGTAAATAGTGTTGCCGGGGAAGAGAGGATTATAGGTCCTCTCTTTTTTCATACATTGTTGTATGTTTTGTTCATTTATCCCGCTATTTGTGGGAGATCCACTGCTCGTAAAAGCCTGATTAGTGAGGGCTAATAATGAGTGGCGATGGACAAAACCCCTATTCATTAAAGTTTCACTTTATTTGGAATCAATAGCTGTTTCGGTTATGTATAACTCTTTCATCAATATGGAACAATAAAAAGTAAAACATCTATATTGAATGTGAGGGATATACGTATGCGTATGAATGAAAAAGGGCATTCTGTTACAAATGGTGCAAATCAACTGTTTAACGTAAATTTTCATGATTTTATTTCAAAAGAGCAAAACAATACTTCAATGGAGCTCGCTTCTGAGTTTGGGATTTCTCTTCAAGATGTAAAGCGTCTAAAGAAGCAGATTGAGCGCTCTTAGAGTACTTGACAATCCTACTCAACAAACGTATAGTAATTTTATATTTACATATGAATATAACCGTTGATAGAGAAGAGTAAATGAGACACACATGGAAAGAGAAGAAATGTCTTAGGCTGAAAACATTTCTGCATGATGACTGATTGAATGACACTCTAGAGGTTTCAACTTGAACGGCATATATGCTTAGTAGAGATGAACGCAAATTTAAGCGTTATTAAAAAAGTGGAAGCATACGTGCTTCAATTAGGGTGGCACCACGGGTATAATACTCTCGTCCCTACTGTTCAAACAGTAGAGGCGGGAGTTTTTTTATTTTTATTAAGATTAAAACAATTTGAGGAGGAACTGAATATGTCTATTCAAATCCCACGCGGAACGCAAGATATTCTTCCAGGTAGTGTTGAGTTATGGCAGTATATCGAAGGGCAAGCGCGCGACATTTGCCGTCGTTACAATTATAAAGAAATTCGTACACCAATTTTTGAGCACACAGAGCTATTTTTACGTGGTGTTGGTGATACGACAGATATCGTACAAAAAGAAATGTATTCATTCCAAGACCGTGGAGAGCGTAGTTTAACATTACGTCCAGAAGGTACTGCACCTGTTGTACGTTCTTACGTTGAAAACAAAATGTTCGGTGATGCAACACAACCAACAAAATTATACTATATCGGCCAAATGTTCCGTTATGAAAGACCACAAGCAGGTCGCTATCGTCAATTCGTACAATTCGGTATTGAAGCAATTGGTAGTAACGATCCAGCAATTGATGCAGAAGTAATTGCACTTGCTGTAGAGTTTTACCGCGGTATGGGCTTGAAAAATATTAAAGTTGTATTAAATAGCTTAGGTGATGCAGCGAGTCGTCAAGCGCACCGTGATGCGTTAATTGCTCACTTTGAGCCACGTATCGGTGAGTTCTGTTCTGACTGCCAATCTCGCTTAGAAAAAAACCCTCTTCGTATTTTAGACTGTAAGAAGGACCGTAATCATGAATTAATGAGCACGGCACCATCTATTACAGAATACTTAAACGAAGATTCAGCAGTATACTACGACAAAGTACAAGAACTACTAACGATGATGGATGTTCCATTTGAGAAAGATCCGAATTTAGTACGTGGTTTAGACTACTACCAACACACTGTTTTTGAAATTATGAGTGAGGCAGAAGGTTTCGGTGCTATCACAACATTAAGTGGCGGTGGCCGTTATAACGGACTTGTACAAGAAATCGGTGGACCGGAAATGCCAGGTATCGGTTTTGCAATGAGTATTGAGCGTTTAATTATGGCGCTGAAGGCTGAAAATATTGAGTTACCAATTGAACATAGTATTGATTGTTACGTTGTAGCACTTGGTGAAAAAGCGAAAGACCGTGCTGCAAAAGTTGCGTTCGATCTTCGTAAAGCTGGATTATCAGTTGAAAAAGATTATTTAGATCGCAAAATGAAAGCACAATTTAAATCTGCAGATCGTTTAAATGCGAAATACGTAGCTGTATTAGGGGAAGATGAGCTAGATAAAGGCATCATTAACTTAAAAGATATGGCAACAGGCGGACAAGAAGAAGTAGCGTTAGATGTATTTGCTTCATATGTAGCAGAGAAATTAATATAGGGGGAACTTAAAGTGGCTGAAAGAACACATGCATGCGGAAAAGTAACAGTAGAAGCGGTTGGACAAACAGTTCAATTAAAAGGTTGGGTACAAAAACGCCGTGATTTAGGTGGATTAATCTTTATCGACTTACGTGACCGTACAGGTATCGTACAAGTTGTATTTAATCCAGAAACATCAAAAGAAGCGTTAGAAGTAGCAGAAACGATTCGTAGCGAATACGTATTGCACGTAGAAGGTACAGTTGTTGAACGTGGTGAAGGCGCAATTAATGATAATATGGCAACTGGTCGTATTGAAGTACAAGCATCGAAAGTAAATGTATTAAACGCAGCGAAAACAACGCCAATCATTATTGCTGATGATACAGATGCATCAGAAGATGTGCGTTTAAAATATCGTTACTTAGACTTACGTCGTCCTGCAATGTTCAACACATTCAAAATGCGTCATGACGTAACGAAAACAATTCGTAACTTCTTAGATACAGAAGAGTTCTTAGAAGTTGAAACACCAATTTTAACGAAGAGCACGCCAGAAGGAGCTCGCGACTATTTAGTACCAAGCCGTGTGCATGATGGTGAATTTTATGCATTACCTCAATCTCCGCAGCTATTTAAACAGCTTCTTATGGTCGGTGGATTTGAGCGTTACTATCAAGTAGCACGTTGTTTCCGTGACGAAGATTTACGCGCGGACCGTCAACCGGAATTCACGCAAATTGATATCGAGGCATCATTCTTAACACAAGATGAAATTTTAGAAATGATGGAGCGTATGATGACGAAAGTCATGAAGGATGCAAAAGGTGTAGAAGTTAGTGCACCATTCCCTCGTATGAAATATGCTGATGCAATGGCTCGCTTTGGTTCTGATAAGCCGGATACACGCTTTGAAATGGAACTAAAAGACCTATCTGAATTTGCAGTAGGTTGTGGATTTAAAGTATTTACAAGTGCTGTAGAAAACGGCGGACAAGTAAAAGCGATTAACGCAAAAGGTGCAGCGAGCAAATACTCTCGTAAAGACATCGATGCATTAACTGAATTCGCCAAAGTATACGGTGCAAAAGGTCTAGCTTGGCTTAAAGTTGAAGAAGACGGCTTAAAAGGACCGATTGCGAAATTCTTCGGTGAAGAAGAGGCAAACGTGTTAATGAGTACATTAGAAGCGGATGCTGGTGATTTATTACTATTCGTAGCAGATAAGAAAAGTGTTGTTGCAGATAGCTTAGGTGCACTTCGTTTACGTCTAGGTAAAGAACTTGAGTTAATTGACGAAAGTAAATTTAACTTCCTATGGGTAACTGATTGGCCACTTCTTGAGTACGATGAAGATGCAGATCGTTACTTCGCAGCTCACCACCCATTCACAATGCCATTCCGTGAAGACGTTGAGTTATTAGAAACAGCACCAGAAAAAGCACGTGCACAAGCATATGACCTTGTATTAAACGGTTATGAGCTTGGTGGTGGATCACTTCGTATTTACGAGCGTGACGTACAAGAAAAAATGTTCAAAGCACTTGGATTCTCACAAGAAGAAGCACAAGAACAATTCGGATTCTTATTAGAAGCATTCGAATACGGTACACCACCACACGGCGGAATCGCATTAGGTTTAGACCGTCTTGTTATGTTACTTGCAGGTCGTACGAACCTTCGTGATACAATTGCATTCCCGAAAACAGCAAGCGCAAGCTGCTTATTAACAGAAGCGCCAAGCCCAGTTGCAGAAGCTCAGCTTGAAGAGCTAAGCTTAAAATTGAGCTTGAAAGAAGAGAAGTAAGAATAGAGTCTAGATGGTTATACTAACCCCATCTAGGCTTTTTTTATAGAGGTTGTTTAAAAAGTCCGGTTTACATTATGTTTTCCTTGTTTGAAATATGTATTTTTAGGAATTCTATAACTTTTTCTATACAAATAGTCGGAAAAAGGCTAGAATACATGGTAGACCATTTTTGTAATAGGAGTGTAGAGCTGAATGTTACATCAATTTTCACGTAATGAATTAGCCTTTGGAAAAGAAGGCCTTGAAATATTAAAAAATAGTACAGTCGGTATTTTAGGTATTGGCGGCGTAGGATCATTTTCGGCAGAAGCGTTAGCACGTTCTGGCGTAGGACGTCTTGTATTAGTTGACAAAGATGTTGTAGATATTACAAACGTAAACCGTCAAATTCACGCGTTAGTATCTACTGTAGGACGTTCAAAAGTAGAATTAATGAAAGAGCGTATTGCAGATATTAATCCAGAGTGTGAAGTAATTGGACTAGAGATGTTTTATACAGATGAAACATATGAAGAGTTCTTTAAACACGGTTTAGATTTCGTAGTAGATGCATCTGATACGATTACGTTCAAAATTCATTTAATTAAACAATGTTTACGTCGTAAAATCAAAATTATCTCATGTATGGGTGCGGCAAATAAAATGGACCCAACTCGTTTCCGTATTGCGGACATTTCTAAAACACATACAGATCCAATTGCGAAAGTAATTCGTACGAAGCTTCGTAAAGATGGTATTAAAAAAGGTGTAAAAGTTGTCTTCTCTGACGAAAACCCAATCGTAATTCGTGAAGAAGTACGTAAAGAAATCGTACCAGACGAAAATGCAAAAATTCGTAAAGCGAAATTACCACCTTCTTCAAATGCGTTCGTACCATCTGTGGCTGGTTTAATTATGGCAAGTCACGTTGTACGTGAGCGTATTAAAAACGTAGAAGTGAAGCGTGTAGGGCAAGAATAAAAAGGAAGCATATATCGTTTAGGATATATGCTTTTTGTATGTTTTAAAGAAATGTCGATGTCGAATCGTTAATATAATTTCATTTACTGTGGTGCTTTTTCACTAAGGGAAAATAAACAGGGATGTCACTTAGTTGAAAAAGTGGCATCCCTGTTTTTAGTTTTCTGCAGAATATATAATATCTAAATTTCCATTTTGATCGGTTTTGAAAATCGGAGCAATTTGCTCTTCTTGTTCTTCGACCGAAACAAGTTTTCGAGCACGATCCATAATTCTAACAAGCATTGCATAATCTTCTTCGATTGCTTGTTGTTTTTTTGTGAGAACAGCTAATTTTGCTTCAAGTTCATTATTCATTTTTTGCAGGGAAGTGAGCTGATCTTGTAATACGTCATTTTCAGTTTGTAACTTTGCGAGTGAAGGGTTATTGTGCTCCAAGTTTTGCAAAAATGAGATGACATTTTGCATTGTAAGATCTTGTTTATTTGGGACAATATCTTCTGAAAACTCGGCATCGATTACGAGCTGCCGAGTTTGTGTGAACTGCTCTTTTTCTATTTTAGCTTCCGAACGCTTTAATTCTTTACGTTGTTTTTTTGCGATTTGCACCGCATCTTCATAATATGGTCTTACTTCAGCATTCCATCTAAAGCCACAAGCTGCTGAAGTTCGGTTTAATGTATCACCAACTTCATCGAATGCTTTTATTTGTGTACTTCCGCTGCGAATATGTCGTAAAACAGTTTCTGCTAAAAGGAGATCGTCTTCTTTTGTCCATGCATCTTGACGTGTTTTCATAAGCGAACCCTCCGTAATGGTGACGTTTTCGCTTATATTACCCTTTATTCTTCGTTTTATGCGAACTTTGTAATCTTTCATAAACAGTAGAAAGTACTTGTTCAAATTTTCCTGTCGTTTTCGGTTTATAATATTGCTTGTTTTTAATTTTATCAGGTAAGTATTGTTGTTGTACCCAACCGTTTGGGTGATCGTGTGGATATAAGTATCCGATGCCTCTTCCTAACGATTCGGCTCCTTTATAATGACTATCTTTTAAATGACTTGGAATATCGCCTGTTTGGCCATTACGTAAATCGTGTAGTGCGGCATCGAGTGCTTTATAGGCCGAGTTTGATTTCGGTGATAGACAAAGTTCAATAACAGCATTTGCAAGTGGTATGCGTGCCTCTGGGAAGCCGACCCGTTCAGCTGATTCAATCGCTGCAAGTGTACGTTGTCCAGCTTGTGGGCTAGCAAGTCCGATATCTTCATATGCCATAATAAGCAGACGTCTACCGATGCTTTGTAAGTCACCAGCTTCAATAAGACGTGCTAAATAATGAAGTGCGGCGTTCACATCACTTCCGCGTACTGATTTTTGAAAAGCAGATAAAACGTCATAGTGAGCATCGCCACCTTTGTCGTGAACGAAACTCTTTTTCTGTAAGCATTCTTCTGCGATTTCAAGTGTAATTTCCGCGGCTTTGTCGTCAGTTGTAAAGCTAGATAAAACAGCTAGTTCAAGTGCATTATAAGCTGAGCGCATATCTCCGCCTGACGCATTTGCAAAGTGATGTAATGCTTCATCCGTAACAGTTACATCATATTCCCCAAGCCCTTTTTCTTTATCTTCAAGCGCTCGTTTTAAGCCAATTAAAATATCATCTTCTGTTAATGCGTGTAATTCGAAGATTTGACAACGACTTCGAATAGCAGAATTAATAGCATGGAACGGATTGCTTGTCGTTGCACCAATTAAAGTAAGAAGTCCGCTTTCTAAATGGGGTAATAGAAAGTCTTGCTTCGCTTTATCTAGCCTATGAACTTCATCCAAAATTAAAACGAGGTGCCGATGCATCTTCGCTTCCTGTACGACAACTTCCATATCTTTTTTATTATGAGTAACAGCGTTTAAGAGGCGAAACAGGGTTCCAGTACTTCCTGCAATTGCGCTAGCGATTGATGTTTTTCCTGTGCCTGGAGGACCGTATAAAATCATTGATTGAAAATGATTTGCTTGGACCATACGCCATAAAATCTTGCCTTCACCAACTAAATGCTGTTGTCCGATAATTTCTTGAATATTTGTAGGGCGCATTCGATGTGCGAGTGGTTGTTTCATTTGACCCTCTCCCTTAATGTATAATCTCATTCTATCGTACCATTTTTTTTGATGAAATTTGAAATAGGATGCTGTTTTGTGGGGGGGGATGAATATGAATATTCCTATTTTTCTTTCAATTGTAATAATTTCCGAGTTTTTCAATGTGATTTTATGTTATCATTTTGATACACAAGTTGAAATTTCTTATAATACTATATTATGCTATAATTTCATAGGATTTTAAATTGTGTTCTTTTATAAAGTGAAACTTTAATTAGAGGGGGTTTTGTTCATCCCCCACCTAACTTCTTTGCTCCAGCCGAATTTTGAGGTGGGAGTTTTACTGCCCGCAAATAGCGGGATAAATAAGATATAACCAATAGAAGTGAAAATTTGAAATGAGGTGCAAATAGATGAAGATTTCAACGAAAGGCCGCTACGGCTTAACAATTATGATCGACCTTGCAAAAAAGTTTGGTGAAGGCCCAATTTCATTAAAATCAATTGCACAGGCACATGACCTATCTGAGCATTACTTAGAGCAATTAATTTCACCACTTCGTAACGCTCGTCTTGTAAAGAGTACGCGTGGTGCATATGGCGGATATGTATTATCTGATCAGCCAGTCAACATTACAGCTGGAGATGTAATCCGTGTACTAGAGGGTCCAATTAGTGTTGTAGAAATGATAGAAGAAGAAGAACCAGCACAACGCCAATTATGGATGCGTGTTCGTGATGCAGTGCAAGAAGTATTAGATAGTACAACTTTAGAAGATTTAGTACGTTATGAGGAAGAAAATCACGGGGGCTATATGTTTTACATTTAATTCCTTGTGAAACGATTTGGAAAGAAGGAGATTTAATGGAACGCATTTACTTAGATCATGCTGCGACATCTCCGACTCACCCAGAAGTGGTCGAAAAGATGATTCCATATATGACAGAAACATTTGGAAACCCGTCTAGTATTCACTTTTATGGGCGTCAAACGCGCCATGCGGTAGATGAGGCGAGACGTGTGTGTGCACGTAGCATTCACGCGAGTCCAAATGAAATTATATTCACGAGCGGTGGTACAGAAGCTGATAATTTAGCACTTATAGGTGTAGCGCGTGCGAATCGTCATAAAGGTAACCACGTTATTACAACGCAAATTGAACATCATGCGATTTTGCATACGTGTGAATTGTTAGAGCGTGAAGGATTTGAAGTGACGTATTTACCTGTTGATGAAACAGGGCGTGTTCAAGTTTCGGACATACAAAAGGCACTAACGGAAGAGACGATTCTTGTATCTATTATGTTCGGGAATAATGAAGTAGGGACAATACAACCAATTGTGGAAATAGGTAAGCTGTTAAAAGAGCATCAAGCTTATTTCCACACAGATGCTGTACAAGCTTACGGTTTAATAGAAATAGATGTGAAAGAGTTTGGTATTGATTTATTATCGATTTCCGCTCACAAAATTAACGGCCCAAAAGGTGTAGGGTTCCTATATGCTGGTGCAAATGTGAAATTTGAACCGTTATTAATAGGCGGAGAGCAAGAAAGAAAACGTCGTGCTGGTACTGAAAATGTACCTAGTATTGTTGGACTTCAACATGCAGTTTCGCTAGCAGAAAAAACTCGTGAGCAAAAAAATGCCCAATATGAAGAGTTTAAAGATATAATGGTATCTGTCTTCAAAAATGAGGACATTCATTTCGAGGTAAACGGAGACTTGGAATATCGCTTACCACATGTGTTTAATATAAGTTTTACAGGAATGAATATTGAACCGTTTCTTGTAAACCTAGACTTAGCTGGTATTGCAGTATCAAGTGGTTCTGCTTGTACAGCTGGTTCGATTGATCCATCACATGTATTAGTGGCGATGTTCGGAAAAGACTCCGATCAAATACGTTCATCCGTACGCTTTAGTTTCGGACTTGGAAATACGAAAGAGCAAATTGAAAAAGCGGCGTACGAAACAGTGAAAATCGTGAAGCGATTAACACAAAATTAGCATGGGAGGTGACATGATGAACAAACTACCTCAAGAAACACGCGTTGTCATCGGGATGTCCGGTGGCGTCGATTCATCTGTAGCAGCTCTTTTATTAAAAGAGCAGGGTTATGATGTAATCGGAATTTTTATGAAAAACTGGGATGATACAGATGCAAATGGTGTCTGCACAGCAACAGAAGATTACAATGATGTAATTGAAGTGTGTAACCAAATCGGCATTCCGTATTATGCAGTAAACTTTGAAAAACAATACTGGGATAAAGTATTCACGTACTTTTTAGATGAGTACCGAGCTGGTCGTACACCAAACCCAGATGTAATGTGTAACAAAGAAATTAAATTTAAAGCATTTTTAGAGCATGCAATTGCACTTGGTGCTGATTATGTAGCAACAGGTCATTATGCACGCGTTGCTTATATGGACGGCGAATATAAAATGCTTCGCGGCGTTGATGACAATAAAGATCAAACATATTTCTTAAATCAATTAAGCCAAGAGCAACTATCAAAAACAATGTTCCCATTAGGTGAATTAAAGAAACCACAAATTCGCGAAATGGCGACAGAAGCTGGTTTAGCGACAGCGGCGAAGAAAGATAGTACTGGTATTTGCTTCATCGGTGAGCGTAACTTTAAAGATTTCTTAAGTAACTATTTACCGGCGCAACCAGGTGTGATGCAAACATTATCTGGTGAAGTGAAAGGGAAACATGATGGTTTAATGTATTATACAATTGGACAACGTCATGGCCTTGGTATTGGTGGTAATGGTGATCCGTGGTTTGCTGTGGGGAAAAACTTGAAAGAAAACATTTTATATGTTGATCAAGGATTCCATAACGAACTTCTATATGGTGATGAAGTTATTGCTACGAATGTAGGCTGGGTAAGTAATAAAGCGAAGGAAAAAGAATTTACGTGTACAGCGAAATTCCGTTATCGTCAAGCAGACAATAAAGTAACGGTTCAAATCGTTGATGAAAATACAGTTCGTATTCTTTGTGATGAGCCAATTCGTGCAATTACGCCAGGCCAAGCAGTTGTTTTCTATGATGGAGATGAGTGCTTAGGCGGCGCTACAATTGATGAAGTATATCATAGTGGTAAGAAATTAGATTATTTAGGATAACACGAGAAGCCTCTGCCGATTAGCGGTTAGAGGTTTCTTTTACATAAAGCGAATTTTTGTTCGCTTGGAAAATACATTCTTTGTTATAATTTGTTGTAGAGGTGAAGGATATGTCAAACAAACTTGAAACAGGTATTAAATATATGCAAGAAGGAAACTGGGAAGAAGCAGCTGAAAATTTCACAGAAGCAATCGAAGAAAACCCGAAAGATGCGCTTGGATACATTAACTTTGCGAATTTATTAGATGTATTAGGTGATAGTGAGCGAGCAATTTTATTTTATAAACGTGCATTAGAATTAGATGGTAAATCTGCGGCTGCTTATTATGGCTTAGGAAACGTATATTACGGTCAAGAGCAATTTGCAGAGGCGAAGGCTGTATTTGAACAAGCGATGCAAGTGGGATTACAATCAGCTGACGTAACATTTATGTTAGGTATCACACATGTGCAACTTGGAAATGATCGTCTTGCACTTCCATTTTTACAAAGAGCGACGGAATTAGATGAAGGCGATGTAGAAGCTGTTTTCCAATGCGGACTTTGCTTCGCACGACTAGAACATATTCAAGAGGCAAAACCTTATTTTGAAAAGGTGTTAGAAATGGATGAAGAGCATGCAGATGCGTATTATAATTTAGGTGTTGCGTACGTATTCGAGGAGAATAACGAGAAAGCTCTTACTTTATTTAAGAAAGCGACTGAAATTCAAGCAGACCACTTTTTAGCTGGTAATGGTATTCGTTTATTAGAGCAAGAAGCTGAATAAAGTGAAATTATAGTTTAATGCGCAGTTACCCCTCATCTAAAGATTGTGAAAGAGGTGGGGGATGTACTGCTCATTAAAGTGAAAAGAACTCGGAAAGGAGAGGAAATATGGGAAATCAACATGCAATGGATTTGTTTGAGGAAGAAAAAAAATTTATAAAAGCGCAAGTTCTTCATACCATTTTCCACAACGAAGAAAACCTCTATTCCGTTGTCAGTATGAAAGTCATTGAAACGAATGAAACATACGACGAAAAAAAAGTAATGATAAACGGTCATTTTCCTCGTATGCATGAAGATGAAGTGTTTACATTAACAGGTCATTTTAAAGACCACCCAAAGTATGGAAAACAATATTTAGTTGAAACGTTTAAAAAAGAATTGCCACAAACAAAAGCAGGTATGGTGCAATATTTAGCGAGCGATTTATTTAAAGGGATTGGAAAGCGTACAGCCGAAAAAATCGTGGACCATCTTGGTGAGCATGCGATTTCTAAAATTATGGATGATCCGGATGCGTTAAGTGGTGTTGTAAACAAGCAAAAAGCGCAGGAAATATATGAGACGATTATTGAGCATCAAGGGCTCGAGAAAGTGATGAGTTTTTTAAATGGTTACGGTTTTGGAACAAAACTTTCTATTAAAATTTATCAGCAATATAAAGAGATGACATTAGAAGTGATTCGTAATAATCCGTATAAACTTATTGAAGAAGTGGACGGAATTGGATTTGGAAGAGCAGATGATATAGGGCGTGCAATCGGAATAACGGGCAATCACGACGACCGTGTACGTGCAGGGTGTTTTTATACGTTAGAGAATATTTCATTACAACTCGGTCACGTGTATATGGAAAAAGGTCAGCTTGTAAGAGAAACGATGTCACTTTTAAATAATCAAGAAGGCGGAGTGACTGAGGAAGATATTGTAGGCTGCGTTGAAATGATGCAAGGTGAAGGGAAAGTCATCATAGAAGAAGAGCGTGTGTATTTAGCTTCGTTATTTTACTCTGAAAAAGGCGTTGTAAAGTCCATTCGCAGGCTTATGAATCAAGAGGAAACCCCTGCATTTCCTGAAGCAGAAGTGTTAAAGACATTAGGTGAAATTGAAGAACAGCTAAAGGTACAGTATGCACCGCTTCAGCAAGAAGCAGTTCAAACTGCACTTCATAAGCCGATGATGTTATTAACAGGTGGACCAGGAACGGGGAAAACTACAGTTATTAAAGGAATTGTTGAAATGTATGCGTCGCTTCACGGGCTATCACTAAATCTAAATGAATATAGTGATGACAATCCATTTCCAATACTATTAACGGCTCCAACAGGAAGAGCAGCGAAGCGAATGAGTGAATCGACGGGGCTTCCGGCGTGCACAATTCATCGCCTGCTTGGATGGACGCCAGAAGGGTCTTTCCAGCGCAATGAAACAGACCCTGTTCAAGGGAAGCTCCTTATTATTGATGAGTTTTCGATGGTAGATATTTGGCTGGCAAATCAATTGTTTAAATCCTTGCCGACGAACATCCAAGTAATCGTTGTAGGTGATGAAGACCAATTACCATCGGTAGGACCTGGACAAGTGTTGAAAGATTTATTAAATGCAGGTGCCATTCCAACGGTAAAACTCACAGAAATTTATCGTCAGGCAGAAGGTTCGTCTGTTATTCAGCTTGCCCATGCGATAAAAGACGGGACGCTCCCGCCAGATTTAGCACAAAATAAAAAAGATCGTTCATTTATCAGCTGTGCAGGTGCTCAAATTGTTGAGGTTGTTAAAAAGGTTTGTGAAAATGCTAAGACAAAAGGCTTTAGTGCAAGAGATGTACAAGTATTGGCACCAATGTATCGCGGACCAGCAGGTATTAATGTGTTAAATGAAGCTCTTCAAGAAGTGTTTAATCCGAAAAAAGAAAAGAGTAAAGAAATTGCCTACGGTGACGTTGTATACCGCAGAGGTGATAAAGTACTTCAATTAGTCAATCAGCCGGAAAGCCAAGTGTTTAATGGTGATATTGGAGAAATTGTTTCAGTATTTTATGCGAAAGAAAATGTCGAGCAACAAGATATGATTATCGTTTCATTTGATGGAATTGAAGTAACATATACAAAGCCGGATTTAAATCAAATTACGCATGCCTATTGCTGCTCGATTCATAAATCGCAAGGTAGTGAATTCCCAATAGTTATTATGCCGATTGTAAAGAGCTACTACCGTATGTTACGTCGTAATTTAATTTACACGGGTATTACAAGGAGTAAGAAATTCCTTATTATTTGCGGGGAGGAAGCAGCGTTTCAATCCGGTGTAAATCGCCTTGATGATGCAATGCGTCAAACGACTTTAGCTGGCCGATTGCAAGAATCACAAGGAGAAGTGCAGATGGTGACGGTTAATGGTGAAGAAATGGACGTGGAAAACATTTCACCGTATGATTTCATGTAACAAGGTGAAATTATATAGTGAAACTTTCAAACGTATAACGTTGAAAGGCTTTAGCAATGTATAAATGAATGCAGTTTGGACATAATGGCGAATAGAATCTGGGAGACTGTAAGGAGATGAAAGCCATATGTTCAGTTGTCCAAATTGCAAAGGGAAAGACATCGGAAAAATAGGTGTCAACCAATTTTATTGCTGGAATTGTTATATCGAATTATCGGTTTCAAAGGGGAAAATCCATACACATCAAGTAGAGGAAGATGGTTCATTAAGCTCTCTTGATGATTTATTTGATGATAATGAAAGAACGATCGGATAACGAAAAGGGGGATTTACTTTGAATCTACGCAATTCATTAATCGCATTAGGTGTTGGAGCTGCAGCATATCAATATGCTCGCAAACAAGATGTATTCTCAAAACGCAATGTGAAAAAAGCACGTAAGATGATTAAGTCTTATTTATAAGGCGTAAAAAACTCCCTTCATGATAAGGGAGTTTTTTTATGCGCTTGTATGCAAATATAAAAGTCCGATTTCAGAGAAGAGATAAGATAAACCGTAGCATCCAACGCCAAGCATTCCATAATGCCATAAGTGCTTAGCTCTTTCCTTTCGCGAGGAACGAATAAAGAAGCCTTTCCAAATACCAAACCCGATACAAATCCATTCAAGAAGCATAAAAAGTGCGGATAATGCAAGCATAAATAAGATCATTATGAGCCCTCCTGATTATATTTTGACATTTTGTATTTTCAGGGGTGGTTGTCCTTATTATGTTAAATATATGTACGTCTTTAAAAAACAGTATGGTCTGTATAAAAAGATTTTAAAACTTTTGCACATAACCTAACCTATTTATTTTCAAAATAAAGGTGGAGGAGGTTTTTCGTGTGAAGAATCTTAAAATCATTTGGATATATCGTTTAGGATTATTGTTACTCGTTTTTCTTTGTTTGCTCGTCTTTTTAAAAATCAAGCCACTATGGGCGCCGATTATTTTTGTATTTAAAGTGGCGATCACACCGTTCTTTATTGCTTGTTTTATTGCTTATTTATTACACCCTTTAATTGAAAAAATCCATAAGGAAGGAATGCCACGCACACTTGCTATTTTGCTCATTTATATTCTTTTCTTTGGCGGAATTGGCTATGGAATTTATAAAGGAACGCCAGTTGTTATTAAACAGTTACAAGAAATTAATGAACAATTTCCGCAGTTTACAAAAATGTACGATTCTTGGATGGATGGAGTTACAGAACAAACAGCGAATTTCCCATCATTTATTCATGAAAAGGTGAAACAAATTTTTGGTGGTGTAGAAACGAAGATTCAAGCGCTTTTAAATAAAGTCATGAGCACAGCTCGTGGTGTACTGGATTCATTGCTCATTATTTTCTTAATTCCGTTCATTGTATTTTACATATTAAAAGATTACGGTGAGTTTTATCATATTTTTTGGAAACTAGTTCCGAGTAAGTGGCGTAGTACGGGTCAAATGCTTGCGAAAGAAATTGATAAGTCACTCGGAAGTTATATTCGAGGACAGTTATTTGTTTGCTTAGTATTAGGAGGAGTATCTGTTCTTTCTTTTTGGTTTATCGGTATGAAATATCCGTTATTACTCGGTATTATTATTGGGGTAACGGATATAATCCCGTACTTTGGTCCTATTTTAGGGGCGATTCCGACGTTGATGATTGCAGCAACGGTATCAACGAGTTTACTCATTAAGGCGGGAATTACGATTGCTATTTTGCAATTTTTGGAAAGTAACATTTTATCGCCTTACATCGTTGGTAAGTCGCTTCGTATGCATCCTGTGATCATTATGTTTGCATTACTAGTAGGGGGAGAAGTTGCGGGGATTGTAGGATTACTAATATCGGTTCCTATTTTAGCGGTCATTCGGACAGTGGTCGTTCATGTGAGGCCTCTTTGGAAAAAAGAAGATGTGTAATATGATAGCCCTCTACTTATAAAAGTAGAGGGCTATCATTATTTAGAGAGTTGCTCGTGTATTTGTTGAACGAGAGAGCTTATATCATTTGTTTGAATATGTTTTATTTTTTTCCATTCATTATCGTACATAAATATAATTTGATTGCTGAAAAGACGCTTTTGCTCTTTTAGATTAGAAATGTTTGCAAAAGAGTACTCTTCAAATATTGGGCTCTTACTTACATCTGGTCCATAAAAGAAGAGCCGTTTGTTCGTTAAAATTAACAGTCCTGGTCTTGCGACGGAACGATATATAAATATATTTAATGAGCATGCTGCATAAAAAAGGATTTTTTCATCAGTTGTTAACATTTCTTTAGCTTGATTCAATAAGGTTGTCATTGTAATCGCTCCTTTATTGTTAATAATTTAATTATAACAAATAATGTAATATTTAGAAATTTGCATAAAGTATTTTTTGAGAGGAGATTCCTATTTAGTAATAAATGCATAATATATTTAAAGGCTGTTAAGAATGAATAGTAGAATAACTATGATTAATAAGCAATTGATACAATATAAATGATTATCTACATTGACAAACTTAAGAGAATTCTATTATATTTAGTCATATAATACATTAAATCAATGACGGAACAAGTACGTTACAGTCCATTTGTAGAGAGAAGCTTCCACTGGCTGAAAGGAGCTTTAAATGAAGGGTAACAGAAAGCTAATCCTGAGAGCAGCTAATCACTGCCGTCTTGCCACGTTACGGCACCATGAGGTGATGAATTGATTGTTATAATAATCAATTCATAATTAGGGTGGTATCGCGAGTTAACTCTCGTCCCTTTTATTAGGGGCGGGAGTTTTTTATATTTAAGGAGGAAAATACAATGAAACAACTAACAGGCGCACAAATTCGTCAAATGTTTTTAGACTTTTTCCAAGAAAAAGGACATGCAGTAGAACCAAGTGCATCACTAGTTCCTCATGAAGATCCATCTCTGTTATGGATTAATAGTGGTGTAGCGACATTAAAGAAATATTTTGATGGTCGTGTAATCCCACAAAATCCACGTATTACAAATGCACAAAAATCAATTCGTACAAACGATATTGAAAACGTTGGGAAAACGGCTCGTCACCATACATTCTTTGAAATGTTAGGGAACTTCTCAATCGGTGATTACTTCAAAGAAGAAGCAATTACTTGGGCTTGGGAATTTCTAACGAGCGACAAATGGATCGGATTCGATAAAGAATTACTATCTGTTACAATTCATCCGGAAGATGAAGAAGCATTCACAATTTGGAATGAGAAAATGGGTGTTCCAAAAGAACGCATCATCCGTTTAGAAGAAAACTTCTGGGATATCGGTGAAGGACCAAGTGGACCGAATACAGAAATTTTCTATGACCGCGGTGAATCTTACGGTAATGACTTTAGTGACCCAGAATTATATCCGGGCGGAGAAAACGAGCGTTACTTAGAAGTATGGAACCTTGTATTCTCTCAATTTAACCATAATCCAGACGGTTCATATACGCCACTTCCTAAGAAAAACATCGATACAGGAATGGGGCTAGAGCGTATGACATCTATCGTTCAAGATGTACCTACGAACTTTGATACAGACCTATTCATGCCGATGATTGGTGCAACAGAATCAATTTCTGGTGAGAAATATCGTAATGGCGATTTAGAAAAAGATATGGCATTTAAAGTAATTGCTGACCATATCCGTACAGTAACATTCGCTGTTGGTGACGGTGCTCTTCCATCTAACGAAGGCCGTGGTTATGTATTACGTCGTTTATTACGCCGTGCTGTTCGTTATTCTAAGAAATTAAACATCAACCGTCCGTTCATGTTTGAATTAGTACCGGTTGTTGGAGAAGTAATGAAAGACTTCTATCCAGAAGTACTTGAAAAGAAAGATTTCATCGCAAAAGTTGTGAAGAATGAAGAAGAGCGTTTCCATGAAACACTTCATGATGGTGAATCAATTTTAGCTGAAGTAATTGCAAAAGCGAAAGAAGAAAAAACAACTGTTATTTCTGGCGTAGATGCGTTCCGCCTATACGACACGTACGGTTTCCCAATTGAATTAACAGAAGAATATGCAGAAGAAGCTGGTATGACAGTTGATCAAGCGGGCTTTGAAAATGAAATGGAGAAACAACGTGAGCGTGCGCGTGCTGCTCGTCAAGACGTTGATTCTATGCAAGTTCAAGGCGGTGTACTTGGTGAAGTTAAAGTAGCGAGCGAATTCGTTGGTTACGGTACAGTTGCAACAGAAAGTAACGTTGTTGCCCTTGTGAAAAATGGTGAGTATACAGATAGCTTACAAGCAGGTGAAGAAGGACAATTAATGCTTGATGTAACGCCATTCTACGCTGAGAGCGGTGGGCAAATTGCAGACCGTGGTTACCTTCTTGCTGACGGCGTGAAAGTTGTTGTAAAAGACGTACAAAAAGCACCAAATGGTCAAAACTTACACAAAGTAGTTGTGGAAGAAGGTACATTAACGAAAGAAGCGGCTGTAAAAGCTCTTATCGATACGAAAAACCGTAGTAGCGTTGTGAAAAACCATACAGCAACTCACTTACTGCACCAAGCATTAAAAGATATACTTGGAACGCATGTTAACCAAGCTGGTTCTCTTGTAACATCTGAACGTTTACGTTTTGACTTCTCTCACTTCGGTCAAGTACAAGCTGATGAATTAGAAAAAATTGAGCGTATCGTAAACGAAAAAATTTGGGAAAGTATTGATGTTGCGATTTCTCAAAAAGCAATCGAAGAAGCGAAAGAAATGGGCGCAATGGCATTATTCGGTGAAAAATACGGTGATGTTGTACGCGTTGTGCAAGTAGGCGATTACAGCTTAGAGCTTTGCGGTGGTTGTCACGTTGATAACACAGCTTCTATCGGTATTTTCAAAATCGTTGCTGAGTCTGGTATCGGTGCAGGAACTCGTCGTATTGAGGCGGTAACTGGTAAGTCTGCATACGAATTAATGAACGATCAAGTAGGTTTATTAAAAGAAGCAGCAGGAAAAATGAAAACAAATCCAAAAGATATTTTAACAAGAGTTGATGGTTTATTTACTGAAGTAAAACAACTTCAAAAAGAAAACGAATCTCTTGCTGCGAAATTAAGCAATATCGAAGCTGGAAACTTAACTGATTCAGTAATGACAGTTGATGGCGTGAACGTATTAGCGGCGAAAGTAAATGTTGCAGATATGAACAACTTACGTACAATGATGGATGACCTTAAAAATAAATTAGAGTCTGCAGTTGTTGTATTAGCGTCTGTAAATGACGATAAGGTAAACATTTTAGCTGGCGTAACGAAAGATTTAATTAGTCAAGGTTACCATGCGGGTAAACTTGTGAAAGAAGTAGCTTCTCGTTGTGGAGGCGGCGGTGGTGGCCGTCCTGATATGGCACAAGCAGGCGGTAAAAACCCAGCGCAAGTAGAGGAAGCTTTAGCGTTTGTACAAGAGTACGTTAAATCTGTTTCAAAATAAAGAGATAGTAGTGTACAATGGTAGGGAGAGGAGAAGTTCTTCTCCCTATACTTACTACTTACAAGTGAGGTGCTTGAAATGGACGGTTTTGATAAGACAATGAAGTTTAGCATTCAAGATGAAAAACAGAGTGTCCATGTAAATGATGTACTTTTAACTGTGTATGATGCACTTCAAGAAAAAGGTTATAATCCGATTAACCAAATCGTCGGTTATTTATTAAGTGGAGATCCAGCATACATACCTCGCCATAAAGATGCACGAAGCATCGTTCGCAAGCTTGAACGTGATGAGATAATTGAAGAGCTTGTGAAGTCTTACTTGAAACATCATCGTGAGGAGTAGTTTATGCGGATATTAGGTTTAGATGTTGGTACTAAAACAGTCGGTGTTGCAATGAGCGATGAAATGGGCTGGACAGCACAAGGGCTGGAAACAATCAGGATTAACGAAGAACGAGGCCACTTTGGTTTTGACCGTATTTCTGAGTTGGTAAAACAGTACAATGTGGACAAAATAGTAGTAGGTTTACCTAAAAATATGAATGGTACAATCGGCCCTCGTGGTGAAGCGTGCCAACAATTTGCAGAAAACCTGCGAAATCTGTTACAATTAGAAGTTGTAATGTGGGACGAGCGTTTGTCGACGATGGCAGCGGAACGTCTGCTCATTTCAGCTGATGTGAGCCGTAAGAAGCGAAAACAGGTAATCGATAAGATGGCTGCAGTCGTGATCTTACAAGGATTTTTAGATAGTAAATAAGAGGTGACCAAAATGGAAGAAAATCAAATTACAATTGTAGACGAAAAAGGAAACGAACATTTATGTGAAATTATTTTCACTTTTGATGCTGAAAAATTCGGCAAAAAATCTTACGTAGTCTTCTCTCCAATCGGTGAAGTAGACGAAGATGGAGACCAAATCTTCGATGCAATGGCATATGAGCAAAGTGAAGAAGAGGGTGGAACATTACTTTCAATTGAATCTGAAGAAGAGTGGGAAATGGTACAAGAAATGTTTAACACTCTTGCTGATGAGCAAGAAGAAGAATAGTAATGGATAAAAAGGCGAACTGTGTACACAGTTCGCCTTTTTTGTATTCATATGCAAAATGACAGATTTTTTGTCGAAACTACTTAATTGTTTATAGTATAATAAGACGGGTTGTATGAAAAAAGGCTTTAAATAAGTAGCTGTCACCGATTATTTAGAAATGATTGGTTTTGCTTTATGTTTGTAGGGCATTGTATAGAGGAAGTGTATACGGTCTACAATTGAATAAGGAGGAAGAATTTTGGTAGAAAATCAAGTGAAGAAGAAGCGTAGACGCATTTTTTTAATTTCGATTATCGCACTGCTTTTAGTTTGTGGATCAGTCTATGCGTATATTTCATCTGCATTAGGGCCAGTTGATAGTGGAAATAAAAAAGAGATTGAGGTAGAGATTCCAAAGGGGTCATCTACAAGTAAAATCGGTGAGATTTTAGAAGAAAAAGGTGCTGTGAAAAGCAGTACAGTTTTTAGTTTTTATACGAAATTTAAGTCGAAAAGCTTACAAGCAGGTACATATTTATTAAATCCTTCGATGAGCGCCAACGATGTCATTGAACAAATGTCATCTGGCAACGTACATCGTCCGGCTCTTTATAAAGTGACGATTAAAGAAGGGGCGCAAGTAACTGAAATTGCTGAAGTGATTGCGGCAGAATTAAAGTGGAATAAAGATGAGGTTGTGCGTCAATTAAACGATAAAGCATTTATCCAAAAAATGCAGCAAAAGTATCCGAAGCTATTAACGGATAAAATTTTTGATAGTAACATTAAATATCCACTAGAAGGATACTTATATCCAGCAACGTATTCTTTCTATAAAAAGGATACAAAATTAGAAGAAATTGTAATCCCGATGCTTGAGAAAACAAATGCAATTATTGTTCAAAATGAGGCGAAAATGAAAGCGAAGAACTGGGATGTTCATCAACTTCTCACGTTGTCTTCACTTATTGAAGAAGAGGCTACTGGCTTTACTGATCGCCAAAAAATCTCTAGTGTTTTCTATAATCGTTTAGCGAAAGGTATGCCGCTTCAAACGGATCCGACGGTATTATACGCGCTTGGAAAGCATAAACAACGTGTATTATACGAAGACTTGAAAGTAAACTCACCGTACAATACGTATGTTGTGAAAGGGTTGCCGGTTGGACCGATTGCAAACTCTGGTAAACATTCAGTGGAAGCAGCGTTAGATCCTGCGCAAACAGATTATTATTATTTCTTAGCTGCACCAAGTGGTGAAGTGTATTATGCGAAAACATTAGAAGAACATAATGCATTAAAGCAAAAATACATTACGAAAAAACAGTGAAATGGGGAGGGATAGCGAAAAGGGTCGCATATCCCTCTTTTTTGTGGTAAAATATATCGGGTTAAAAACTGGCAGAAGAATCGTTTTTAATATCAAAACGGGACGTACAAGCTAAGGGTGAAACTGGCTTGTATTTTTATTGCATTCTATGTGTGAAAAGACAAAGGTTGACGCGTCATAGAGGCACTTCTCCATGTAAATAAGGAGGACCAATTATGGAGGATACAGTTAACGAGTACCTATTATCATTTATTGATCCAAAAGATAAATTAATTCTTGAAATGGAAGAGTATGCAACTGAAAACCATGTGCCGATTATGGATCGACTTGGAATGGAATTTATGCTGCAATTTTTACGTTTAATTGGACCGGAAAGTATTTTAGAACTTGGAACAGCAATCGGTTATTCTAGTATTCGTATGATGCAAGCTATTCCGAACTCTCGCATTGTGACAGTAGAGCGCAATCGTGAACGATATGAAAAGGCACTTGAATATATAGAATGTTCCTCGGTAACAGACCGTATTTCTGTTATTTACGGTGATGCTTTAGAAACGGGCGAACAAGTGAAAGAACATGGAACATTTGATGTTATTTTTATTGATGCAGCGAAAGGGCAGTATCGTCGCTTTTTTGACTTATACGAACCGTTATTAAATCCTGGTGGCGTTATTATTTCAGATAACGTTATGTACCATGGTCTTGTGACGACAAAAGAGAAAATTGAAAATAGACGTACCCGTGGTTTGATTCGTCGTATTAAGACGTACAATGAATGGCTTATGAATCATGAAGGATATGATACAACGATTTTCCCAATTGGCGATGGAGTGGCTGTAAGTAAAAAGAGAGGGTGACAAAAGTATGAAGAAACCTGAATTGTTAGTAACGCCTAGAGCAGTGGCGGATATTGAACCTCTTGCGAAAGCAGGGGCAGATGCAGTAATGGTTGGTGAACAAAAGTTTGGTTTACGTTTGGCAGGAGAGTTTTCACGTGAAGATGTGAAACAAGCTGTAAACATTGCGCATGAAAATGGTGTGAAAGTATACGTTGCAATGAATGCGATGTTCCACAATGATAAAGTAGAAGAATTAACGGACTATGTTGCCTTTTTAAATGAGGTAAATGTAGATGCGATTGTTTTCGGAGATCCAGCGGTATTAATGGCTGTTCGTGAAGTTGCACCAAATATGCAACTTCACTGGAATACAGAAACGACAGCAACAAACTGGTTTACTTGTAACTATTGGGGGCAAAGAGGAGCGAAACGCGCTGTATTAGCTCGTGAGCTTAGCTTAGATGAAATTGCTGAATTAAAAGAAAATGCTGAAGTGGAACTTGAAGTACAAATTCACGGTATGACTTGCATGTTCCAATCGAAGCGTTCACTAGTAGGAAACTACTTTGAGTATCAAGGGCGTAATCTCGACATCGAAAAGAAAAAGTATGAAGAGAATATGTTCTTATACGACCCGGAACGTAATAACAAATATCCAATTTATGAAGATGAAAATGGTACTCACATTATGAGTCCGAATGATATTTGTTTCATCGATGAGTTAGAGGAACTAATCGATGCTGAAGTCGATAGCTTAAAAATTGATGGTGTCCTAAAAAGTTCTGAGTACATTATTGAGGTAACGAAGAAATATCGTAAGGCGATTGATTTATGTGTAGAAGATCGTGATGCGTATTATGACGTGAAAGATGATTTATTTAAAGAGATAGAAGAAATACAACCGGTAAATCGTCCGTTAGATACAGGATTCTTCTTTAAAGAAACGGTTTACTAAACGAGGAGGGTGTAGGAAATGACTGTACAAGAAATTTCACGAGTGATCGATGGCAAACGCGTTATTGTGAAAAAACCTGAACTGTTAATCCCTGCGGGTAACTTAGAAAAATTAAAAGTAGCTATCCATTATGGGGCAGATGCTGTATATTTAGGTGGACAAGAATTTGGTCTTCGTTCTAATGCAGGTAACTTTACGCTGGAAGACATGGCAGAAGGCGTTGAATTTGCAAAGAAATATGGAGCAAAAATATACGTAACAACAAATATTTTTGCACATAATGAAAATATGGATGGGCTAGAGGAATATTTAAAAGGGATTGAAAAAGCTGGCGTAACGGGAATTATCGTTGCCGATCCGCTTATTATTGAGACATGTAAACGTGTGGCGCCTTCTGTTGAGGTGCATTTAAGTACACAACAATCACTATCCAACTGGAAAGCAGCACAGTATTGGAAAGAAGAAGGTTTACATCGTCTTGTATTAGCTCGTGAAGCAAGCTATGAAGAAATGAAAGAAATTAAAGAAAAAGTTGATGTTGAAATTGAAGCATTCGTCCATGGTGCAATGTGTATCGCGTATTCAGGGAGATGTACATTAAGTAACCATATGACAGCGCGTGACTCTAACCGTGGTGGTTGTTGTCAATCTTGCCGCTGGGATTATGATTTAGTTCAAACGGTATCACAACATAAAGATGCAAAAGAGCTTCCTCTATTCCAAGAAGAAGATGCTCACTTTGCGATGAGCCCAAAAGATTTAAATTTAATCTTATCAATTCCGAAAATGATTGAAATTGGAATTGATAGCTTAAAAGTTGAAGGACGTATGAAATCTATCCATTACGTAGCGACTGTAGCAACTGTATATCGTAAAGTAATTGATGCGTATTGTGCGGATCCGGATAACTTTGAGTTTAAACAAGAATGGTTAGATGAACTTGATAAATGTGCAAATCGTGATACAGCTCCTGCATTCTTTGAAGGGGTTCCAGGACATCAAGAGCAAATGTTTGGAAATCATAGTAAGAAAACAACGTATGATTTTGCTGGTTTAGTGTTAGATTATAATGAAGAAACGGGCATCGTAACGCTTGAGCAACGTAATCACTTCAAACCAGGACATGAAGTGGAGTTCTTTGGGCCAGAAATAGAAAACTTTACGCAGACGGTGGAGAAAATTTGGGATGAGGATGGAAACGAATTAGATGCAGCGAGACATCCGTTGCAAATCGTGAAATTCAAAGTGGATCAACCAGTGTATGTGAATAATATGATGCGCAAAAACATACTTCAATAAGAAAGAGTGGTAGTCGAATGGGGACGAATAAGCCTGTTGTAATTGGAATCGCTGGTGGTTCAGGATCAGGAAAAACAAGTGTAACGAAAGCGATTTTTGACCATTTTAAAGGTCATTCCATTTTAATCTTGGAGCAAGATTATTATTACAAAGATCAAAGCCATTTACCAATGGAAGAACGTTTAAAAACAAATTACGATCATCCGTTAGCGTTTGATAATGATTTGTTAATTGACCATTTGCAGCAGTTGCTTGCATATGAGCAAGTGGAAAAGCCTATATATGACTATACATTGCATACGCGTTCAGAAAAAATTATTCCAGTTGAGCCGAAAGATGTAATCATTTTAGAAGGAATTCTTATTTTAGAAGACCCACGTCTTTGTGAGTTAATGGATATTAAGGTGTTCGTTGATACAGATGCAGACCTTCGTATTTTACGCCGCATGCAGCGCGATATTGAAGAGCGCGGTCGTACAATGGATTCAGTTATCGACCAATACGTAAACGTTGTACGTCCAATGCATAATCAATTTATTGAGCCTTCTAAGAAATTCGCGGATATTATTATCCCTGAAGGTGGACAAAACCATGTTGCAATTGATATTATGGTTACAAAAATTGCAACAATTCTTGAACAAAAAGTAAATTTGTAATAGCATAGTAAAAGATATACGATAGGAAGGGATTTTTTCCCTTCTTATCGAATACAATGAAACATGAAACCTCACCTACCAATAGGTGAGGGCATATTTATATCAACTTTCCATACATACCTTCTTTATATAAGGAAGAATTGGAGAATAAGGGGTTGTATGTGACAACTCCACTAGTGCTACGTGTGCTAGAAACCTCCGCTATATAAGCGGAGGAGTTTTCATATGGAACTCCTCTTTTTTTCGGGGGATTGGTATATAAAAGGAGTGGAAAACATGGCAACAGAAAAAACATACCCTATGACGCAAGAGGGTAAGCAAAAACTAGAGAACGAAGTTGAACAATTAAAAACAGTAAGACGTAAAGAAGTTGTAGAGCGTATTAAGATCGCACGTAGCTTCGGAGATCTTTCTGAGAACTCTGAGTACGATGCAGCGAAAGATGAGCAAGCATTCGTAGAAGGACGTATTACACAACTTGAAAACATGATTCGTAATGCGGTTATCATTGAAGACAATGGTGAAGAGTCTACAGTTGTAACATTAGGTAAAACAGTAATATTTAAAGAGTTACCAGGTGGAGACGAAGAAGCGTACATAATCGTAGGTAGCGCAGAAGCCGATCCATTTGAAGGGAGAATTTCTAACGATTCTCCAATCGCAAAAAGCTTATTAGGTAAGCAAATTGGTGAGAAGGTAGCAATCCAAACACCAGGTGGAGAAATGCAAGTAGAGATTATCTCTGTAAAATAACGTAAAAAATCACTCGTGTAAAAACGAGTGATTTTTTATTTGTATAAAAGGTGAAACACCTCGTCTAAACTACAATAGACGAGGTGTTTTTTATGAAAATGAAACGGAGAATTATAATTGTTTTAATTTGTTTTATGGGTGTGATTTTTTTATTACTTTGTCGTTTAATCCAAATACAGATTATAGATACGGAATCATTTACTGACCGAAATATCAATCTGATTGAAAAAAGTGTTACGCAACGAACACAATCACTTACAGTAGATAATGGAAGAGGGCATTTTACAGATCGAAATGGTAAGGAAATTGGTGAAGAGAAATATCCAGTCTTAATTGTTTTTCCATTTTTACAAATAAAAAATGACATGTTAGAGAAAATTGCGCATATCATTGGTGTGTCGAGACAAGAGATAAGACTGCAAATGAAAAATAAGAATCAAGCATTTATATTACGAAGGGAGAATACCCCATTTCAATTAACGCTCGAGCAGATGAAGAAGGTAAATGAATTAGATATTTTAGGTATTGTAGCAGCAGAAGTTCGACTGAAGCAAATGGGAGAGGCAGATCATTTAATTGGTGATGTGGGAGAGAATGAACAGGAATTTCAAAAGCGTTATGGAGAAATGAAAAAAACTTCGAAACAAACGCCAATTGGTATTTCTGGATTACAACAATCATTTGATGAATTTTTACTGACTGATGGAGAAGCGAAAGTACTATATCAAGTGGATCGACAAGGAGAACCGATTTTTGGGAAGCAGGCGAAATACACTTCACCAGGAAATCCATTTTATCCAGTTACTATTCAAACAACAATACATAAAACGTTGCAACGACGAGCAGAGAAGATTATAGATGAAAACGGAATAAAAAAAGGTGGGTTAGTATTACTAGACATAAAGAATAGTGAAGTTGTAGCAATGGTAAGTAGGCCTTCTTTACAGATGAATGATAGGAGGATATATAAAGCTACACTTGAAAATCAAATGTTAATTCCTCATTTTCCGGGGTCTGTTTTTAAAACAGTAGTTGCAGCAGCAGGAATTGATGAGAATTTGGTGCGGTTTAATCGTACATTTAACTGTAATACGGATTTATACGGTGAAAATCTTCCACAAGTTATGATGGGGTCATTAAACTTTAAGGAAAGCTTTGCTAGAAGCTGTAATCGAACGTTTGCCGTATTAGGTGGTGAACTAATGCAAAAGGATAGGGAAGTGTTAGAAACGTATTTAGAGGCCTTAGGAGCACGTGAGAAGGTAGGTTGGAAAGGTTCGGTATTTCATACACCAGAATTTGAGCAATTGCCAGAAGAAAAGAGTGCTATTATTTGGGGAAGCGAAGAAAATAAAGATAGTAGAAAAGCGATTGCTCAAACGATGGTCGGACAAAAAGATGTACGTGTGTCACCTCTAGCTATAGCGAATATGATGGCGACAATTGCTAGAGGTGGAGAGAAGATGGAAGTGAAAGCTGTGAAAAAAATAGTGTATAAAAATGGAACCGACTTTTTTACATTTGAAAATCATAAATTAAATGGGAAACAGCTTTCTTATGAAACGATGAAAAAATTACAACAGTTGTTAAGAGCCGTTGTAACGATGGAGAAAGGAACGGGAACCGCATTCCGTTCGTTGCCACTAACTGTCGCTGGAAAATCTGGGACGGCACAAACAGGAAAAGGAGAGAGGGTGAATCGCTGGTTTGCAGGTTATTTTCCATATGAAAACCCAAGATATGCTTTAGTTGTAGTTGATATAGAAACAGATAGTAATGAAAATGTAGTCACACCAGTTTTTGCAGAAATGGTAGAGGCAATTCATCAATTAGAAATTGAAAAGTAATCTTGCAATTATTTATGAAATGTTTTCATTTCGTGAAAATATTATTGTAAATGTTCAACCTTTCTAGATTTAATGTTACAATAGCAAGTATGAAAAACTGCATGGAGGTTTGAAGAATGGCAGGAGGATCTAGATTCCAACAGAAACAACAAAAACGTCGTCAAAACGGTGTTTTAAATATTGCAATCGCTATTGTATTAGTAGCAGTAGCTATTGTAGCATATCAATTGTTTGTTCCTGACACAAAAGAGCAAGCGTCTTCTAATGATAAAAAGGTAGCTCAGCAAACAACAAAAGAGAATAAAGCTGAGAAAGCAAAAGGTAAAGAAGAGACGAAGAAGAACGAGCAAGAGAAAGAGAAAACAGAGGCTAAGAAGAAGGAAGAAGAAGAGAAGCTAAAGGCTGAGGAAGAAAAGAAAAAAGCTGAAGAAGAAGCGAAAGCTAACGAGAAAGCACCAGCTGAAAAAACACAGTCACAGGCAACAGATGCTTATACGAAATCTTCTTGGAAGCCAGTAGGTACAGAGCAAGGTGCAACACCTGCGATGACGTTTAAAAAAGGTACAGCAGATTGGAATGAGATGAATCAAGCGATTTCAGCTGCAATTGACGTTCCAGTAAATCAATTAGTTATCCATAGAATTGGAAATAACGGTAAGAATAAAGCTTACGGTAACGTACAAGATAAACAATCAGGTAAAAAATATTATGTAAATATTGATTGGGTAGACAATGAGGGCTGGAAACCAGTACTCGTTCAAACTCTAAACTAAAAAAAGAGAGGCTCTTAAGAGCTTCTCTTTTTTTAGTTAGCGTAATTTCTTTAATTTAAAATGAACAACCGCACTATAATAAGGTCTTTTGCTTTCAGGATCCATAATCATTTGGTGAGAAATATGATGAACTTCGAGCATAAGTGCTTTATTATTATCAATTTGTTCGTTAATTTTTTTTTCTAGAGAAACTAAGTTTGCAGCCTCGAAAAATTCTACTTTATCTTCTAACATTTCAAAGGTAAATGACACGAAGATGCCCCCTCTCCTATGATAATCACCTATAGTGTAACAAAGAAAAGAAGGAAATACTACGTACATTTCAATTGACATTTTTAGAAAGAGAGAATATCATACTGATAAAACCGATAAGAAAAAGGGGAATTTTTATGGGAACAGAATTTAATGGTTTATTTGATGAATGGGCTCATACGTACGACTCATTTGTACAAGGCGAAGATATACAATATAAAGAAGTTTTCGCCCATTATGAGGACATTTTAGAGGATGTAGTTAACAAGTCATTTGGCAACGTATTAGAATTCGGTGTTGGTACTGGCAATTTAACAAATAAATTATTACTTGCTGGTCGCACAGTTTACGGTATAGAACCGTCACGCGAAATGCGTACTATTGCAAAAGAGAAATTACCAAAAGAGTTTTCAATTACAGAGGGTGATTTTCTTTCATTTGAAGTCCCAAATTCAATCGATACTATTGTGAGCACTTACGCATTTCATCATTTAATAGATGAAGAAAAAGACGTAGCAATTGCGAAGTATAGTCAATTGCTAAACAAAGGTGGTAAAATAGTGTTTGCTGATACGATATTTGCAGATCAAGATGCATATGATAAAACTGTCGAAGTAGCAAAACAAAGAGGTTTTCATCAGTTAGCAAACGATTTGCAAACAGAATACTATACACGTATTCCGATCATGCAATCTATTTTTGAAAACAATGGCTTCCACGTAACGTTTACGAGATTAAATCATTTCGTTTGGGTAATGGAGGCAACTAAGCAATAGAAAGAGGGATTAGATTGAGAATTGCTGTAATTGGAGCAATGGAAGAAGAAGTACGTATTTTACGTGACAAACTAGAACAAGCAGAAACAGAAACTGTTGCAGGTTGTGAATTTACGAAAGGGCTATTGGCAGGACATGAAGTAATCTTGCTAAAGTCTGGTATTGGTAAAGTAAATGCAGCGATGTCAACGACAATTTTATTAGAAAAATATAAGCCTGAAAAAGTAATTAATACTGGTTCAGCTGGTGGATTCCATCACTCTCTAAATGTTGGTGATGTAGTTATTTCAACAGAAGTTCGTCACCATGACGTAGATGTAACAGCATTTAACTACGAATATGGTCAAGTGCCAGGAATGCCACCTGGATTTAAAGCTGATGAGGCATTAGTTGCATTAGCTGAGAAATGTATGCAGGCAGAAGAAAATATTCAAGTCGTAAAAGGTATGATTGCAACAGGTGATTCATTTATGAGTGATCCGAACCGCGTTGCAGCAATTCGTGATAAATTTGAAGATCTTTATGCAGTAGAAATGGAAGCAGCAGCTGTTGCGCAAGTATGCCACCAATATGAAGTTCCGTTTGTTATTATTCGTGCACTTTCTGATATTGCTGGTAAAGAATCAAATGTTTCATTTGATCAATTTTTAGATCAAGCAGCTCTTCATTCTACAAACTTTATCGTAAAAGTACTAGAAGAGTTAAAGTAATGTAACAAAAAGGCAACTGTCTCATATAAAGAAAATACATACAGTTGCCTTTTCTTTATTGGCAAATAAGGGGGAGAACACGATGAATGTATATCGTGGAGTTCATGAGTTGATTGGTCATACACCAATCGTGGAAATTACTCGTTTTTCACTTCCGAAAGGAGTCCGTTTATTTGCGAAGCTTGAATTTTACAACCCAGGCGGAAGCGTTAAGGATCGTTTAGGAAGAGAATTAATCGAAGATGCACTAGAAAAAGGGCTTGTTGCAGAGGGCGGAACAATTATTGAACCGACGGCTGGGAATACTGGCATTGGACTGGCACTTGCAGCGTTAGAACATGATTTACGCGTCATTGTTTGTGTACCAGAGAAATTTAGTATTGAAAAACAAGAATTAATGAAAGCGCTAGGTGCAACGGTCGTGCATACACCGACTGAGCAAGGAATGACCGGCGCAATTGCAAAGGCAAAAGAATTAGTAAATGAAATACCGAATTCATACTCTCCAAGTCAGTTTGCGAATGAAGCAAACCCTCGTGCTTATTTCAAAACATTAGGTCCTGAACTTTGGGATGCATTGAATGGAGAAATTAACATATTTGTTGCAGGGGCAGGAACTGGCGGTACGTTTATGGGAACTGCGTCTTATTTAAAAGAGAAAAACATTGATATTAAGACGGTTATTGTAGAACCAGAAGGATCTATTTTAAATGGTGGTAAAGCTGGTTCACATGAAACAGAAGGGATTGGTCTTGAATTCATCCCGCCATTTTTAAAAACATCTTATTTTGATGAAATTCATACAATTTCTGATCGACATGCATTTTTACGAGTAAAAGAGTTAGCGCAAAAAGAAGGCCTTCTCGTTGGGAGCTCTTCAGGAGCAGCGTTTCATGCAAGCTTACTTGAGGCAGAGAAAGCAGCACCAGGTACGAATATTGTAACGATTTTTCCTGATAGTAGTGAGCGCTATTTAAGTAAAGACATATACAAAGGATGGGAATAAAAAATGAGAGCAAAGACAAAATTAATTCATGGTATTCGCATAGGAGAACCTTCAACTGGATCTGTAAATGTACCGATTTATCAAACAAGTACGTATAAACAAGAAGCAGTTGGTAAGCATCAAGGATATGAATATTCACGTACAGGCAACCCAACACGTGCAGCTTTAGAAGAAATGATTGCTGTATTAGAAAACGGTCATGCTGGATTTGCATTTGGTTCAGGAATGGCTGCTATTACAGCAACAATTATGTTGTTCTCAAAAGGAGATCACGTCATTTTAACAGATGATGTTTATGGCGGAACGTACCGTGTTATTACGAAAGTATTAAACCGCTTCGGTATTGAGCATACATTTGTAGATACAACAAACCTAGAGGAAGTTGTAGAAGCGATTCGTCCAAATACGAAAGCGATTTATGTAGAAACACCAACGAACCCATTACTAAAAATTACTGATATTAAGAAAATATCTGCTCTTGCTAAAGAGAAAGATTTATTAACAATTATTGATAACACATTCATGACGCCATATTGGCAGTCGCCAATTTCTTTAGGAGCAGACATTGTGCTTCATAGTGCAACGAAATATTTAGGAGGACATAGTGACGTAGTTGCAGGCCTAGTAGTTGTAAATAGCCCGCAATTAGCAGAAGACCTTCACTTTGTACAAAACTCAACAGGAGGTATTCTTGGCCCACAAGATAGCTTCTTACTACTTCGTGGTTTAAAAACATTAGGAATTCGTATGGAAGAACATGAAACGAATTCACGTGCGATTGCCGAGTTTTTAAATAACCATCCAAAAGTAAATAAAGTATATTATCCAGGTCTTGAATCCCATCAAAACCATGAACTAGCAACAGAACAAGCAAATGGATTTGGTGCTATCATCTCATTTGATGTAGATAGTGCGGAAACGTTGAATAAAGTACTTGAGAAACTGCAATACTTTACACTTGCTGAAAGCTTAGGAGCAGTAGAAAGTTTAATTTCTATCCCATCTCAAATGACACATGCATCAATCCCAGCAAATCGCCGTAAAGAATTAGGAATTACAGATACATTAATTCGAATCTCTGTTGGTATTGAAGATGGAGAAGATTTAATTGAAGATTTGGCACAAGCGCTAGCATAATAAAAATGCACTGCTAATATAGAGCAGTGCATTTTTATTATATTAATTTGTGAAATATTTCACAAATTAGACATACACAAATGAAATGATTTCATGTATATTGAATTCATGAAATGTTATTCACGAACAAACTTGTGAAATGTTTCACAATCAATGGGATTCATGTAGGAAGGTAACTCTATTTTTTTACGCTAATCGGGACTTTTTATGACCTATAGGGACTTATAAAGTCCAGAATAGCAGAATAGGAGGAAATTTACATGGTAGTCAAAGAGAAAGTTGTAAATGAAATGCAAGAGGTAAAAGAGATGATTGATACGTTAGTAGATAACGGTCAAAAAGCTTTACAAGCATTAGAAAGTTTTACACAAGAGCAAATTGACAACATTGTTCATGAAATGGCGCTTGCGGGTGTCGATCAACATATGCCGCTTGCGAAGTTGGCTGTTGAAGAAACGGGCCGTGGCGTATATGAAGATAAATGCATTAAAAATATTTTTGCCACTGAATATATTTGGCATAGTATAAAGAAAGATAAAACGGTAGGAATTATTCATGAAGATCCTCATGAAGAAATAATAGAAATCGCAGAACCTGTCGGTGTAGTAGCTGGGGTAACGCCAGTAACGAACCCAACATCGACAACAATGTTTAAAGCATTAATCGCGATAAAAACGAGAAATCCAATTATTTTCGCATTTCATCCTTCTGCACAAAACTGTTCCGTTGCAGCGGCAAAAACAGTATATGATGCAGCAGTGAAAGCTGGTGCACCAAAGCATTGTATTCAATGGATTGAAAGACCTTCTGTGGAAGCAACGAAACAATTAATGAACCATGATGGTGTCGCACTCGTTCTAGCAACTGGAGGGGCTGGTATGGTGAAATCGGCTTATTCTACTGGTAAACCGGCGCTAGGTGTAGGGCCAGGTAATGTACCATGTTATATAGAGAAATCGGCACATGTAAAACGTGCTGTTAATGATTTGATTTTATCGAAAACATTTGATAACGGTATGATTTGTGCGTCAGAACAAGCCATCATTGTAGATAAGGAAATCTATAATGATGTTAAAGCAGAAATGATTGCAAATAATTGTTATTTTGTAACAGAGGAAGAGAGAAAGAAATTAGAAAAGCTTGTTATTAATGAAAATACATGTGCAGTAAATAGTGATATTGTTGGGAAATCAGCACAGTATATTGCTGAATTAGTAGGAATTACTGTACCTGAACATACAAAAATGCTTGTAGCTGAAATTAAAGGCATCGGAGCAGCGTATCCACTATCTCGTGAGAAACTGAGCCCAGTGTTAGCTTGTGTAAAAGCAAATTCATTAGAAGAAGGATTTACATATTGCGAAGAAATGTTAGAGCTTGGTGGCCTAGGGCATTCAGCGGTTATCCATTCTACAAATAAAGAAGTACAAAAACAATTTGGGTTACGTATGAAAGCCTGCCGTCTCATTGTAAATGCACCTTCATCACAAGGTGGAATTGGTGATATATATAATGGATTTATTCCATCACTTACGCTTGGTTGTGGCTCCTACGGGAAAAACTCAGTTTCCCAAAACGTAACGGCGACTCATTTATTAAATATAAAAAGGTTGGCAAATAGAAAAAAGAATATGCAGTGGTTCAAATTACCACCCAAAATTTATTTTGAAAAACATGCGACAGCATATTTAGCAAACATGCCTAACATTTCCCGCGCATTTATTGTAACGGATCCAGGGATGGTTGAGCACGGTTATGTAGATACAGTTACGCACTATTTACGTAAGCATACAAATGATGTGAAAGTTGAAGTTTTCTTTGAAGTTGAGCCAGATCCATCAGATGAAACTGTATTTAAAGGTGCGGACATGATGAAAAGCTTTAAACCAGATGTAATTATCGCGCTTGGTGGCGGTTCAGCTATGGATGCAGCAAAAGGGATGTGGCTATTCTATGAGCACCCAGAAACGACATTCTATGGAATAAAACAGAAGTTTTTAGATATAAGAAAACGTACATGTAAGTATCCGAACTTGGGAAATAAAGCACAATTTGTTGCCATTCCAACAACATCAGGGACGGGATCAGAGGTGACGCCATTTGCGGTTATTACAGATAAGAAAAATAATATTAAATACCCGCTTGCGGATTATGAATTAACACCAGATGTAGCGATTGTTGATCCGCAATTTGTAATGACAGTACCACCTCATGTGACGGCAGATACTGGTATGGACGTATTAACACATGCAATTGAAGCGTATGTGTCTGTTCTGGCAAATGACTATACTGATGGTTTAGCATTAAAAGCAATTGATCTCGTATTTAAATATTTGCCGAGAGCATATAAAGATGGAAATGATGAAGAAGCACGAGAAAAAATGCATAATGCTTCCGCAATCGCAGGGATGGCATTTGCAAATGCTTTCCTAGGTATTAATCATAGTTTAGCGCATAAAATTGGACCGGAATTCCATATTCCGCATGGACGTGCGAATGCAATTCTTATGCCGCACGTAGTTCGCTATAATGCTATTAAGCCAAGAAAACACGCATTGTTCCCAAAATATGAGCACTTTGTGGCTGATGAACGCTATGCACATATTGCGAGAATGCTCGGGCTTCCAGCAAGCTCAACAGCGGAAGGTGTGGAATCACTCGTCCAAGCAATTATTGAGCTTGGAAAAAGCTTAAATATAAATATGAGTATTGCAGGACAAGGAGTTGCTAAAGATCAATTTGAAGGGGTTGTTGGATTATTAGCAGAAAGAGCTTTTGAAGATCAATGTACAACAGCTAATCCAAAATTACCGCTCATTTCAGAGCTGAAAGAAATCTATATAGAAGCATATAAAGGCGTATAATAGATAAAAAAGAGCCGCGAGTAAGCGGCTCTTTTTTACTTTGGAAAACATCTCCCAGATTGGTTCTATTTACTTGTCTTTAAGCTTGATAGAATGTGATAAAGTGAGGATGGGAGTGATAAGCAGATGAAAGAATTACAAGAAAAAATAGCAGATTATACCCGGTTTGCACAAGTACTTTTAGCTATAAGTACATTTTTAATGATCGGTTTATTAATTCCAAGTGGAATAAAAAGTATGGTACAGTCTTTTGTTATGATGGGGAGTATTATTGTATTTTTAGTTCTTGCTTTTTTCTTCTTTAAGCGTGTTAGAACGATGCGTGATCAATTAGAGGAGAGCGAATATGAAGAAAATTGTTAAATAGGGCGCTACGAAAAGAAGAAATCTTTTTGTAGCGTTTTTTCATTTTTGTAGAAAATGTATGCGTTTCATATTGACAATGATAATCCTTATCAATTAAAGTAGAATAGTAGTTAATGATTATTATTATCAATTAGAGGTGAAAGAATGAACAAATCTATTACGCTGTTCACAGCGATCTTATCTATTTTTTTCTTATTAATAGGTTGCAGTGCAAAAGAAAACGAAAAAGCATCCGCAACAAAAACAGACAAAGGAACAGACAAAATCGAAATTACCGATCTCTCAGACAGAAAGATAACATTCAATAAAGTTCCTGAAAGTTTTGCTACGTTGAGTATGGGAGACATGGATATTATTCATGCTTTAGGTGGAAAAATAGTAGGTCGTCCGGATACAAAATTAACTCTCCCAGAGGAATTAAAGAAAGCACAAGTAATCGGGAATGCACATCAACCGAATTTTGAGCAAATTGCTAGTTTAAAACCGGATGTACTTGTTGCTAACAATGGATTCCAAAAGAACATTCCAACGGTCGAAGGACAAGGAACAAAAGTAATCATTTCTTCAGCCAACTCTGTAAAAGATATTCAAAAGGGTATTGAAATGTATGGAACAGTAATGAAGAAAGAAGATAAAGCAAAAGAGCTTAACCAAAAAATTAATGATCAAATGAAGAAATATGAGAAAAAGAGTGACGTTAAAGCGTTGCTAGTTTATGGAGCACCAGGCACTTATTTAGCAGCATTACCAACATCTCTATCAGGGGATATTTTAGAAAAAACAGGCGGGAAAAATATCGCAGCTAGTTTTCCAGAAATGAAAGAGTATCCGCAATATGCACAGCTAAGTGTAGAACGTATTATTGAAGCAAATCCAGATGTGATTTATTTAATTACACATGGAGATCCCAATAGTGTGAAAAAAGCATTTGAAGGCGAAATGATGAAAAATGAAGCATGGAAAAATTTAGATGCAGTAAAACAAAATCGTGTAGTTATTTTACCACCAGATTTATTTGGATCAAATCCTGGGACAAAAGTTACAGAAGCGATGGACTTTATGTATAAAAGTATACAAGATGTAAGGAAATGATAAGTATGGAGAGTAGTGAAATAGTAAGAGAAAAGGAACATCCTTTTGCGAGAAAAAGGTGGATAATAACAGTTACTTTAGTCGTATTAACTGTTCTAGGTCTTTTTTATGGCCTTTTTGCAGGGAGCTTATCTTTTTCTTTACGAGACATTATAGAAGGTATACAAGATGAAGGTTCGACAGTTCATCGAATTGTATGGGATCTTCGTATACCGAGAGTGCTCGTTGGTTTTATAGTAGGAACGTGTTTAGCTGCATCAGGAGCATTATTGCAAGGGGTTATGAGAAATCCTCTTGCAGATCCTGGAATTATCGGAGTTTCATCAGGAGCAGGTCTTGTAGCAATTATAATCATGATTTTATTTCCTCAACATATGGCATTCTTACCACTAGGAGCGTTTTTAGGAGCTTTTATTACAGCAATGGTCATTTACGCACTATCATGGCAAAAGGGGGCGCCACCTTCACGAATTGTATTAGTAGGTGTTTCAATAAACGCATTAATTGGTGCAGCGACTTCAGCGCTAATGTTATTACATAGCGACAAAGTACAATCAGTTTTACCGTGGTTAGCTGGTGGTATTGGTGGTGTTAGTTGGGCACATTTAAATATGATTATTTACTATGCGATATTCGCTATTATATTAGCTTTCTTCGGTATTAAACATATTCGAGTATTAATGCTTGGGGATGAAATGGCAAAATTATTAGGGTATAACGTGGAAAGAAGTCGGTTTTATTTAATAGTAGTAAGTACAATGTTAGCTGGAATAGCAGTTAGTGTTTCTGGTCTTATTGGATTTGTCGGTCTTGTTGTACCGCATATGTTACGTTTATTAGTTGGAAATGACTATAAATATTTACTGCCATTATCATGCCTTGGCGGTGGGATATTACTTGTTTTTGCGGATGCGATAGCTCGAAGTTGGTTCGATCCAATCGAATTGCCTGTTGGTATTTTATTGTCCTTCTTAGGTGGTCCGTTCTTCTTATATTTAATCCATAGAGGAGGAAAACAACGTGATTTCCGTTAACAAAGTGTTTTACGCACATTCTGAAAGATTTCAAATGCAAAATATGAATGTACATATTAAAGCTGGAGAAATCGTTAGTTTAATCGGCCCGAATGGATCGGGGAAATCTACTTTGCTTCGTTTAATAGCACGGCTACTTAAACAAAGCGAAGGAGACATCATTTTAGATGGGGAAAATATTTATACGATGAAGAGTGCAGATGTTGCGAAGCAATTAGCGATGTTACCACAAATGCACGATCATCAATTAGATTTAACAGTGAAAGAACTAATAGAGTTCGGAAGAGGTCCTCATAAATCATGGAGTAGTCGCTTAAATAAAGAAGATGAAGAAATTGTTGATTGGGCATTGTCTGTTACAAAGCTTGAAGGGTATGAATATCGTCTTTTACAATCCTTATCAGGAGGAGAAAGGCAACGTGCTTGGATTGCAATGACGCTTGCACAACGCACAAATGTCTTACTATTAGATGAACCAACAACCTTTTTAGATATCGTCCATCAGTTAGAAGTAATGGAACTTGTTAAACGATTAAACGAAGAGTTTGGTATGACGATTGTAATGGTTTTACATGATATTAATCAAGCGGCTCAATATAGCGATCGTTTACTCGTATTAAAACAAGGGAAGATTCAGTATGATGGCGTACCAGAAGAAGTACTATGTCATCAAATGTTTCAGCGTGTATTTGGAATTGAAGTTGATATATTCCAAGGGAGTGACAAGCCATTTTTTACACCGAAACGAATTTGTGAAAAGGGAGAAGAGAGATGCAAACAGACGAGCGTATTACCACTGAGTTAGTAAGGGAATTTGTTATGGCAGCTCACGGAGATCTAGAAAGAGTACAGGAGCTTTTGGCCGAATCACCGAGCTTACTTCATGCTTCTTATAATTGGGGTGGCTCAGATTGGGAAAGTGCCTTAGGAGCAGCGGCCCATGTAGGCCGTAAAGATATTGCTCTTTATTTACTGGAAAAGGGAGCTCGGATGGATATTTTTGCAGCAGCTATGCTGGGTGAACTTGAAGTCGTACAAGCCATTTTAGTAGCACAACCAGAAGCATTACGTGCATCTGGCCCACATGGCATCTCTCTTCTTCAACATGCACGAATGGGTGGAGAAAAAGCTCAGCGTGTATTTGAGTACTTAACAGTGCTTTCTTAATGACCGCAAAGTTCTTATGTGCGGTAAACTTTCCACTCAAAGGATTGGAAGGTTTACCGCCCGTTAGAACGGGATAAGTATCTAGTATATTTGAAAATCCTACACCCCCTCAATTGTAGTTTTCTTTATACTAGTTATGATATGGATGCAGTAGACACTCTTTTGTCTACTGCTTTTTTTTGATATAATACACTTTTATAAGATTGAATTTTCTTTCTTTTTGGTAACTTTCTTGATATGAATTATTCAACACTTACGTAGTTTGAAATATGTTGTTATGTAATGAGGTTCAAAATGATGGGAGTGAATAAAAGAGTGTTCCATACAGATCGCTTACAATTTCGCAAATATACAATGGATGATTTACCATTTTATGCTTCTTTATGGGGGGATGAGAAGGTAATGCGCTATATTGGAAATGGAACGTTAAAAACATTTATGCAATGTAAAAAAAGTTTGGAGGAGAGGGTACTTCCAAATTATAAAAATGGTCTCGGTTTATTTGTAATGATTGAAAAGGAAACAGGGATAAGAATTGGTCATGCAGGACTTGTCAAGCAGAAGGTAGATGGAAAAGAGGAAATTGAGATTGGCTATTGGCTACTTCCTAAATATTGGGGGAAAGGGTATGCGAAAGAGGCTGCGGCGGCTTTTCGAGACTATGGTTTTCAAGCATTACAAATGAATAAATTAATTTCACTTATTAATCCGAACCACCCAGCTTCAATATTTGTTGCTAGAAAAACAGGGCTTAGTTATGAGAAAACAACTTCATTTCATGAGATGGAAGTTCTCGTTTATTCCATTAAGCGGGTTGGATGAAAAAAGGTGAATTGCATTTTTTGGAGAATGGTATATAAAAAATAAAGGGAGGGATTACATGTATATTTATCATAATGGATTAATTATTCGTGAAGGAACGAATGGAGTGCCAGCATATGCGATTAAGACATTATTTGAAGATGCTGGCTGGAGTAATGATAATATCCCTTCTTGGCAAATTGAAAAGTTTACGATTGCATTTGAAAATTCAACATGGGCTTTCACAATTTGGGATGAAGAAGAAATGGTCGCGATGGTTAGAGTGATTTCTGATCAAATCATGGTTGCTAACATAGTAAATTTAGTTGTGAAGTGTGAGTATAGGGGGAAAGGGTTAGGTAAGAAACTTGTAGCTCTTTGTTTACAAAAGCTTCCGCATGGCGATTGGTTTGCGCATACGTCCGCTAACAATTTTGATTTTTATAGAAGTTGTGATTTTGAAGTAAGAGAGTTATCAAGAAATGGAACATGTGCGTACTATGGGTATCAAGTGGCCAAAGAGGAAGGGCATCGATAACTTATAAGGTAATAAAGAAAAAGGATTGCTATTTTAATAATATAAACTGAACTGAGACTCATTTTGTGATAAAATAAAAGAAAATTCAGTTTATTAAATGGGGGATAAAAATGAATGTAAAAGTTGGGGATATATTTAAATACGAAAGAAGATTTACCGAGGAAGAAGTTTTTGAATTTGCAAATATTACAGGCGATAAAGGTAGACATCATATGGAATATGATGAGAATGGACGATTAATGGTTCATGGTTTATTGACTGCTAGCATTGGGACGAAAGTAGGCGAAGAGTTACATTACATAGCGAGGGAATTAGTAAGTGAGTTTATTAGACCAGTTTTTACAGGGGATACGGTTACTTGTGAATTAACTTTAACAAATATTGAGCAAATGGAAGGATATAAAAAAGTTTCAATTGAGTCAGTTTATCGCAATCAACATGAAAAGACCGTACTAGTTGGGACGAGTTATGGAATTATAAGGGGATAAAAAAGAAGCCTGTTACGAAACAGGCTTCTTTTTATCGTTTAGTAAACACGTTTTCGATTTTCCGCATGACTAGAGATAAGTAATAATGCAGATTCTTCACCTATATTGCGAACAATATGAGGAACGCATGCATTCCAAGAGAAAGAATCACCTTCTTCTACAATCGCAATATCTTCTCCATGTTGAACTTCTAGTTTTCCGCGTAATACAAGATGACACTCTTCACCTTCATGAGCATTTGGTGAGTTTTCTTTCGGGAATCCGGCAGAAATTTCTACTAGAGATAGGCGGAGACCACCTTGCTCCGCAACATGTTCAATTCTTTGTTCATCTTTTCCATACACACTGTATTTACGCTCTTCTTTTTTTACAATTTTCAAACGATCTTTTTGTTCTAACAATAAATATGGAAGGGGGACATTTAAAAAATTAGCGATCATTTCTAAAGTTGAGATAGATGGTGATGTTTTATTGTTTTCAACCTGACTCATAAAGCCTTTAGAAAGACCTGTTCCTTCACAAATTTGGGCAATCGTAATTCCTCTACGTTGACGAATTTCACGAATCGCAGAACCGATATTCATAAAATCATGCTCCTTTTTGTAAACAACTATTTGTATCATAGCAAAAAAAAAATATTTTTTCTCATGAAAAATGAATTGACGAATAAAAATAATTAGTGTATGTTTTGTTATGTAAATAAAAGTTTTGTATAACAAAACTATAAAGGAGAGAAAGAAATGAATCAACATATTGGTAACTTAATTATTCGTATCGTGTTAGGGGTAACGTTCTTTATGCACGGTTTAACAAAATTCCAATCAGGAATTGACAATATTGCAGGGTGGTTTACAAGCATTGGTTTACCAGGAGGACTTGCATACGGTGTAGCAACAGTTGAATTAGTTGGAGGCCTATTGTTAATTCTAGGTTTAGGCGTAAGGTATATTGGCTTATTATTTGCACTTGTTATGGTTGGAGCGATTGTGAAAGTAAAATGGTCAGCTGGTTTGTTAGGAGACGGGAAAAATCCTGGATTTGAGTTAGAACTTGCATTATTAGCGATGGGTGCTTACTTATTTGTTGCGAAAGCTAATGGTTTTGTAGATAATTTCTTAAAAGAGAAAATGTTAAAGAAGAATTAATTAAAATGGGGGTATAACAAAATGGGCTTTCCACTTCATCCCGAAACAACACTTGGGGTTGTTCATTTATATGTATCAAATTTAAAGAAATCGCTAGAGTTTTATACAGAAGTATTGCGTATGAAGGTACTGGAAGAAAAAAGTACAATCGTTACGTTTGGTAATGAGGACAATGAGCCACTTCTCATAATAGAAGAAAAGGAAGACGCTCTTCCGAAGCAAAGAGGTCGAACTGGTTTATATCACTATGCAATTTTATTACCAAACAGACAAGACTTAGCAAATATTCTTCGTCATTTTGTTGAGAGAGTACACCCATTACATGGTGGGGCTGACCATTACTTTAGTGAAGCTCTTTATTTAGCTGATCCAGATGGAAACGGGATTGAAATTTATCATGATCGCCAAAAAGAAGTTTGGCATGATGAAAATGGAGAGCTACCATTTGTTAGTAACCCGTTAGACGGCGAAGGATTATTACAGCAAGGAAGTACATGGAATGGGTTCCCGGCTGGTACTGTGATGGGGCACATTCATTTACATGTAGCTGACTTAGAAGAAGCGAAACATTTCTATGTTGATGGCCTTGGTTTTGATGTAACGATTCCAGCTCGTAATGGAGCGTTGTTCGTATCAGCAGGTGGTTATCATCACCATATCGGTTTAAATACATGGCAGGGTGAAGGTATACCACCACAAATGCCAAATTCCGTTGGTTTGAAATATTTCACAATTGTACTAGCAGATGAAAAACAAAAAGAGCAAGTGTGTGAAAGTTTAAAATATATTGGCGTAGTTGCTACGTATAAAGATGGAATATTACAGGCCAAGGATCCGTTTGGACATTGTATACATTTTAAAGTGAAAGGAGAAGCCTAAAAAGGCTTCTCTTTTTTCACTTTCTTATAATAGCTTTTTCATTTTGTAAAAATAGTTCATCAAATTGCTTTGCAAGGTCAAAATCTAGTTTCGTTAAACCTTTTGCATTCCATGATGACAAAGTAATAATGACTGCTTTATACTGGATAAGGATAAATGGGTGGTGATTATGTTCTTCTGATAGTTTGGCGGCTTCAGAGACAAATTCGACTCCTTTTAAGTAGTCGGAAAACATATATTTTCTTTCAATCCATTTTTCATCTTTCACTGTCCATTTATCCAGCTTTGTTAATTCCTCTTGTACTTCTTCATTAGTTAATCGTAGCATCATTTTTCACATCCTTTACCTGCAGTAACGCAAGACCATTGTTAATAAGACGTGTTACAGATTCTTCAGTTGTGAAAGTAGAAAGTTGTTGTAATAATGCTGCTGATGCTTCGTGTCCTTTGTTATGTTCTAAAAGCAATTCTAAAATTTCAAGACGAAGCAACCATTCTTTCGGATGAAATTTATTTAATACTTCTTGAATAGCTATTAATTGATCAGTATGAGTATCGTGTAAAATACTATCGTTACGTATATCTCGAACTGTTTGATACATACGTTCAAGCTTATTCAGTACAAGTGGATCAGGCGTTTCTTGTACTTCTTCATTCATCGGGAAAAATGCAGCCGCATCTGCCGCTCCTGGGAATACAGAAGTGATTTGTGAGCCGACAGCCATATCAAATGCTCCCCATGAAGGATCAAATAATAAGCGATCTTTATGAGTAACTGCACAATTTATAAAGGAGATAAGAGCAATTTTTTTATCATTCTTTACAATGTCTGTTACTGTTCCTTTTACATGAATGCCACTTGCAAAAGTAAACTCTGCACTGCTTCCAATTGTAATGCCTAATGATTGTAATTGTTCTTCTGTACAATTTTCTAATGCAATATCTCCATCTAGTAATCCGATTGGTGTCCCGAATCCATCGCTGTGCACAGATGTAGAATGATTTGCTAGTTGTTTATTATGAATTGCTAATGCAGTTGGTGAGCTTGTTCGTGTGTAAATAACTTCACCAGTATCATTTTTAATTGTCTCTGTAAATGTACCTGTAATTTGTAATCCACTACTTAGCTCAGTTGTAGCATGATTTTCGGAGCGGATTGCTTTTTCTAATCCTTCTGTTCCACCTGTTTTAAATGCCATCGTTGTAGAGAACTGCTCAAGGGCCTCAGTCAATTCTTCAAATGATTCACAAACAAATAGCTGTGGTTGCATTTTTGTTACATCATAAGTTGTCCCGGTGCAAGCTTCAATTGAGAATGGGACTTTCTTTACAGCGTTTGTTAAGCAATGCTTACTTTCACCGACAGAGGAAAGGAGACCAGCACCGTAAATTTTCGGATCATTTATATTGCCGATTAAGCCGTATTCCACTGTCCACCAGAATAAACGTGAAATTTGTTCTGCTTCTGATAAACCAGAAACTAAGTTTTGTTTTTCGATTACAGCATTTTCAGCAACTGCAACTTCTTCAGGTGTAGAAGTAGGGCTTTCTTTTACGATCGTTAATGTACGAACGGCTTCAAAAGCATCATGTTCTTCTTTTGTGGAGAAAGCTTTCGCTCCAATTTGTCCAAAGCGTTTCACATATTTTGCATATGTAGAATCAAGCAAAATCGGTGCGTGGCCTGCAGCTTCATGAACGATATCAGGAGCGGGTGTATACTCGATATTTTCTACTTTACGAATATCTGTTGCGATTGGTAGTAATCCATGCCCCTGAAAATCGAAGAATGCGACGCCGGGAATAAGTCCGTCAATCGTTACGGCACCCCAGCCGCTTGGTGCTAAACAGTCGTTCATTTCTTCTACTTTTGGAATTGCATCTATATTAATACCAGATGATTGTAGTCCGTTAACATAGGATGGATGAGCAACATCTTTTAAGAAGCTATGGTTTTGTCTCATAATGTAACGCCAAACAGCGTGATTCACCGGTGTGTATTGATCATAATGCTGTGTGGATACGAATGGTTTTAAATGTGATGGAATTTCTTTTTTCTTTGTCATTTAGACGTCCTCCTTTTTCTCTATAAAAATGAATATCAGTTTTGTATAGCTTGTACCACCTCCTTTCAGAATTGTAAGCGCTTATAAAATTTTATCATAACATTCGAAATTCTTTAACAACTGTTTGCGTGAGAAATAGAAAAATCCCCTATCGGAAAATCCGATAGGGGCGAAAAAATCGCGGTACCACCCTATTTGTAAGTGAAAATATACTTACATCTCAACTAATGATAACGGAAAAATCCCGTCTTTTCCTTCATGCATAAAAGCACTACGAAAAAGAAGCTCCAGAATTGTAATTCGTACTTATATATGTGCTAATTCCCACCGACCATTAGCTCTCTGAAACAGGGATACAAGATACTACTGCGATTCTTTCAACGCGTATATATGAAGTTATTTAAAAGGGAAGGACGCAAAAAAGCCCCTATCGGAAAATCCGATAGGGACGATAAAAATCGCGGTACCACCCTATTTGTAAACAATTAATTGTTTACCACTTACTTTAAGATAACGGAAAGATCCGTCTTTCTCTTCATGCATAAAAAGCATTACGGGAAAGAAGCTCCAGAATTGTAATTCACGCTTGTATATGTACTGATTCGCACCAACCATCAGTTCTCTGAGACAGGGATATAAGTCGCTACTAGTATTCCTTCAAAGCCGATATATAATTCGTTCAACTAAACTATGTTTTGTATTATAAAACTATATTTAAAAGCTTGTCAACAATAATTTTATTATCTCACTTCTAAATCGACGTTTAAATTAGACTTATTTCCAGCTGCATCGGTTGCTACAATATGAATTGTATTCTTTCCTTGTTGTAATTGACTACGATCGAAATAAATTTCATAGTTTTTCTCCCAAGGATTTAGGTATGCACTTTCCCATGCTCCATTTCCGTTAATTTCATACTGTATCGTTACGGGATGTCCTGGAGCAACCCATCCGGATTCTGCCATCCAATCCAAAAGTATATCATTTACTTTACCTCTAATTACGAGGTTTTCTTGATCTACTTCAGACGATAATTTCGGTGCAGTACGATCGACAAACACAGCTCCTGTCTGTTTCGTTTCTCCACCAGAGTTAGAAGCAACAGCTTCGATTTGGTATAAGCCGTCAGGTAGAGGAGATCCGTCGGTTTTCGTACCATTCCATTTGAAAGATTTATAACCAGGTGTTTCGTTTTTACCTTGATGTATCATGCCTTGATATGTTACACGGTCTTTCGTAATTAAATTAGCGTGAAATGTTACATCCTCCACTGGTGTAACTAAATAGTAATTGATCAGGTTGTCATCTAGTATTCCATCATTATTTGGACTAAAAGTAGAATTAACGATTTCAAGACCATCAATACGTTTGTATTCTTTCGGATCAATGCTAAACGTAAATGGAATACGCATTTCTTCAGTCTTACCTTGCTCTTTCACATATAGATTTCCCGTATATACACCTTGTGGTAAGGAGCTATCTACATTAATAGTAAAAGGCTTTTCGATGTTACTATTAGGTTTCACACTAATAGAAGAAGAGAAAGAAGTCTGGACTTTTGTTTTTGTATCTAGTAATTCAATGCGAGTTGAAAAGTTTTTCTTTTTGTTAGAAAGATTTTGTAATGTAATATTTTGTGTTAACTTCACTTTGCCGCTATTAGGTTTAATAAGACCGAAACTTACATTGTTAGGTTTCACTAATGCATCTGTTTGGGCTGCTTTTGGAATGTTAATTAAACCAGATCCTTGTGCCATGACAGGATATGTATTTTCATTGACATCCTTTAATGTTTTTGCAGTGTTGGCAAGAGCTGCTTTCAATTGTTCTGTCGTCCAATCAGGATGCATTTGACGCAGCAGGGCAACGGCTCCCGCCACTTGTGGCGCAGCCATACTTGTTCCGTTGTGAGATTCATAGCCACCTCTCGGCACTGTACTAGTAATTTGTACTCCAGGTGCAACAATATCAGGCTTTATTAGCCAACTACCTTGTGATGGTCCTCTTGAACTAAAGTTACCAATAAGTTCTGTTTGCTTTGGTTGTCCAATTTTTATATTTTTCTTTCGTTTTGTAATTAAAGTTTTTAACTCTTCGCCATTTGTATTTGATAGTTGCATAACTGGAAGAGCTACATCTTCACGTGCAAAATATTCGGGCATAAGATTAATTTCTTTTTCGTTAGAAATTAGTAGCACGCCAAGAGCGCCAGCTTGTTTCGCTTGTTCTGCTTTTACTAACGTGCTTGAAGTTCCTTGTAAAACAAGGGCGAACTTACCTTTCACATCTTGTTTAGCGTAATCACTTGAATTACCGTAGCCAACATATACAAGCTGAGCATCGTTGCCTACTTGGAAATCTGATTTTGATAACGGTAATCCTTGGTAAGATTTATTGGAACCAGCTACTTGGAATGTTGGAAATGGAATAGAAACAGTAGATGCACCAACAGAGATGACACTACTTGCGTTACCAGGAGCGTCAACAGACCAAGGTTTTGGTCCATCATTTCCATTTGAGACGACTGCAGTAACACCAAGTTTTGCTGCGCGTTCTAACGTCATTGTTACAGGTTGATCAGGTACATTCAAATCTTGACCAAGAGATAGATTTAAAACATCGGCACCATCTTGAATAGCTCGCTCAATACCTTGAATAATATCATCGGTCGTACCGGTACCACCATCATTCATGACACGGTAAGCGAGTATAGAAGCATTCGGAGCAATCCCCTTTATTTTTCCGTTACCCGCAATAATTCCAGCAACATGGGTACCGTGGACATTTCCATCCATCGGATCATTATCTTCATCGACTGTATCATAGCCACCGATATAATTTGCTTGTAAATCAGGATGGGTATAGTCGACACCTGAATCGATAATAGCGACTTTCATCCCTTTCCCATCAAGGGGTATACCAGTTGGATCTTTTAAATTCCAAGCTTCAGGTGCACCAACTGTAGGGCCTCCTACGTTTGGTGTTTCTTGATCTGCTAGGCTTTTTGACGTTTCATGTAATTTATATGTTAAGTTCGGATAAATTGCTTTTACTTCAGGTAAAGAAGCTAGAGCGGCAATTTGATCCCCTGGGATAGAAATAGAAAATCCAGAAAATAACGTACTATACGTTTCTTTTATGGTTGCTTTCGGTGCTTTTTCTTTTATTTTCTTTGTTGTATCCTCTTGTGCTTTTTTTAGTTGTGCATGGTATGATTGCACATTGCTATTTTGTAGGTCCGGAGCATGTTGAATGTTACTTTGTGAAGCGAGTGGAGCATGTTGCAATTCTACAATAACTGAAATTTCTTTTGATGTTTTTGTTTCAACATTTTGCGCGATTTTGTTTTCTCCCCATTGTTCAATATTTGCTTTTAAATGTGGACTAAATTGCTTCTCTTTTTGCAGTGATTCAGCATGGGCGCTTAATGCTCCAAAGCTCGAAAAGACGAGCGCCATACTTAATAGTGTTGATGTAGTTTTCTTCATTGAAACTCCCCCTAATAAAAGTGCTAATTTTCCGAAAATAAATATTGCATTTTTATCGTTAATTATAGGTACGGATGTTGGCTAAACTATCCATTCGACATAATCCCAAAAAATTTCTTGGGAAATTTTTTGGGATTATGTCGAATAGCTAAAATTTGCATATAGTAAGCGGAATATGAGGAATGCTAAAGGGGAAAATGGGGGTGCTACATGAAAAGGTTTATAGTAAGTGGAATCGTGATTTTGTTCCTTTTTTTCTGTTCAAGTTCTATTACTAGCGCAGAAAACAATGGAGTGAAAGTTGCCTTTATTCGTAATCATAATCTATGGATTAAAGTCGGTGAAAAAGAAAAACAAATTACAAAAGGAGAGTACATAACAGGGCCGAAATGGTCACATAATGGAGAATGGCTTGCATATGCAAAAGGAAAGAAGCGAAATCACTTTGAACTGTATCGGCTAAAAGATGGAAAGAAAGTTAGACCATCTCAATCAGAAGCATCGAATTATCAATGGTCACCAACAGAGAATATAATTGCATTTGTATTTGCACGCACATTAAATACATTTGATGCTGAAAAAAAGAAAGCAGATTTTGAAAACGTAGCTAATGGTGTAGGTGACTATGCATGGTATCCTGATGGTAAGAAGTTTCTTGTATCATCAGAAGCGTACTTGCTTCCAACAGGATGGACAGGTGCTCAGTTATATGAAATACAAAAGGATGCAAATATGAATCCTCATAAGATGAAGCATTTATATGCACTACCGAATGAGCATGATGACTTTTTGGCATTAGTTGGAAGTGGATTTAATTGGTCGCCAGATCAAAAATGGATTTCGTTTTTGGCAGTACCAACAGCTTCTTTGTCAGCTGATAGTAATACCCTTTGCTTAATTCGATCAGACGGCAGTCGTTTTGAAACAGTAGATCAAATGTTATTAAACACACAATGGTTCAAATGGGCGCCATCAAAAAATATATTAGCCTATATTGAAGGAAGCGGGAGAGTTGCTTTAGAGAATAAGCATTTAAAAATAAAAGAATTGCCGGCTCTCCAGCAAAATACATTTACTCCAAAAGGCTATGTTGATTGGGATTTCACATGGAAGAACGAGAATGTAATTATCGTTTCAAGGGCAAAGGAAGCAGAGCTATCGGTCCCTCTAGAAAAAAGGCCACTACCATCTTTATATGAAATAAATAGTACAACAGATGAACAACATCAAATTACAAAGCCATCCAATAGCCAAGGCGATTATAACCCTATTTTTAGTAAGAAAAGCAACCAATTAATGTGGCTCCGTTCAAATCGTAAGAAAGCTGATGTATGGCTTGCTCATAACGATGGAAAACATGAAAAGAAATGGATTGAAAATATAGATGTACCAGAGTGGTATTATGAGAAATGGAATTGGGAAGATGTCGTTTCGGTTAAAGACGAGTAAAAAAACCTGCCTGAAATATAATTTCCAGGTAGGTTTTTCAATGTTATTTATGTGTTTTATTTGGCTTTTTTTTCGCAGGGTTTCCGTTCCCTTGGCGCTTTCTATTTTGTTCATCTTTTGCTTGTTTTTCATGTAATGTATCTAAAAAGTCATTTGAGTTACTCATTTTTATATCTCTCCTTTTTTCATTGCGTCCTAGTTACTATAACCATTTAGGAGGATAATCATGAGATAAAAGTTAAGCGCTTAGTTTTCTTCGGTAGTATAAGTAAAATAGTCCATACGTAATGAATAACATAAGTAAAACTTGTAACTCTACATTTTCTTTTAAAATAGTTGCGACAGAAGATGGTAAGTAAGGTGATGTATCGCTCGTTCCTAAACCTAACCATTTGTTTAAGAGGTTAATGATACAAAATATGAAAACACCGGACCAGCTTGCGATAATTGCTTTTTGTTTAATTTTTGTTTCACGCTCATCATCTGTAATCCAAGGATTAGCAGTTTTATCACTATTAAAAAAGCCATTTATGTATCCCCATATGATCATTCCCATAAAGACGATAATCCATTTCATATTTGTAATCCTCCTCTTCTTGTAAAAAATATTTTACATATATAATTGTAATATTTTCCAAATGTTGATGTCAAACACTTTTTACATTCTACTTTTTAAAATAGCAGGAGTAAAGAAAAAAATAGGGAAGAAATATGTGAGAACATTTTCTAGTGAGAGGAAGAGGAGAATGAAACTTATTTTTGTTCGGCATGGCGAAGGTGAACATACGAAAGATTTACCATTAAGTTTACAAGCAGTGAATCCGCCATTGACGGGCGTGGGAAAGAAGCAGGCTGAATTGCTTCAGTGCGATGTACCATTACAAGAAAAGGATATATTAATCGCTAGTCCTACACTTCGAACTTTACAAACTGCGACAATATGGAGTGCGGAAGTTGCTTGTCAAAAAATTGTTCACCCATATATATCCCCGCGAATTTTTCCTTATCGGGAATCCGCCAAAACATTACCGTGCGATCAATTGTTAGATCGAAAGATAATACAAAACTTATTTCCACATTTTTCATTAGAAGAAAGTAGAAATGAATTGTTATGGAATGAGGGAGTCAATATCATCTTGGAGATGGAATTTCAGCAAATAGTAGATGAATTTCTGCACTGGTGCTATCAGTTAAAAGCAGAAAAAATTTGTATCGTTGCACACGATGGAACAATTACAGCGTATAGGCAATATTTACAGAAAGTCGCTTTAACTAGAGCTGATTTTTTGAAAGAAACGGGTATATATGAAATGGACTTATAGGAGAGGAAATTTGTAATGGAAGAGTTAGGAGAAGATGTGTACGACTTAAATGAGCCGAGAGTATACTTTAGCGTAGCGGAAATTAAGTGATATGCAAAATTGCATATTACACATATTGTAAATGATTGGTATAAGTTTTGGGGGGTGAAACTAGTAGAATCCTTTTTATATAGTGGTGTAAAATCATATGTTGGATTGATAGATTATGTAGATGGAAATGTAGCACTTATGTTTACAATACGCCTATTTTACGGGTTTATTAACCATGACAAAACGTTAGAATAAGTTGTTCGAGAAGCGAGATTAACCGATGAGGAGACATGTACATTTGGAGTATATAAACAATATGAAACGGATTTATTCTATATTCGAATGAATGCGTTTCACATTTAACTCACAGTTTTTTTACATTTTCTTCAATGAAAATGATTATCACATGTGGTATGATATGTTCAAGTTTTTACAGGTAATAAAAGTTACTATATAAACGTTAGTATGTAATGTTTTTTATGTATGTCACAAATTATTCACGATTAACGTTTTAAAAGTAAGTAACTAATGTTATTATATTATCTGTAACTGAATTAATTACAACTTTAGGAGGAAGATATGATTATTCAATTTTTAAGAGAAAACAAAGCAGTTTCTTTTGTATTAGCGATAATTCGAGTGTATCTTGGTTACACATGGGTAATGGCTGGAATCGGTAAACTACAAGGGAAAGGCTTCGATGCAACTGGTTATTTACAAGGTGCAATTGAAAAATCTAAAGGAGCACAACCAGCTGTTCAATCTTGGTGGGCATCATTTTTACAAGATTTTGCAATTCCAAACGTTGATTTATTTAATACACTTGTGACGTGGGGAGAAATTTTAGTCGGAATTGGTTTAATTGTAGGCTGTTTAACAAAAACAGCGGTCTTTTTCGGTCTTGTAATGAACTTTTCCTATATGTTTAGTGGGTCAATTGGTGTGAACCCTGAAATGGTTATTTTATCCATGTTCGTTCTTGTTTCTGGTATGAATGCTGGAAAACTTGGAATTGATGGCTTAGTTATTCCAAAAGTACTAGGATCAAAAATTCAAAAACGCCAAAAGCAAGCTGCTTAATATATGAAAACGGGTATCTCAAAAGGAGATACCCGTTTATTTTTCAGCACTTATAGGATTTTTCTCGAAGAAATCTTTTACATACCCTACAAACTCTTGTGGCTCTTGACGAAATGGAGCATGATAACCTTTTTCAATAATATGGAAAGTGCTATTTTTTAAGAATTGATGATAAGTTTCTCCTTCTTTCCAAGAAACGCTACTATCATTTCTTCCCCATATAATTAAAGTTGGTTGCTTGATTTCAGTTGCATTGATTTGAAGACGCCTAGGCCATAATTTCATTTTATTATAATGCTCTTCATCATTACGCTTGAATTTAACTTTGCTCTCATCATAATCTGCAATAGAAGAAACGGCACTTAAATCAGTCGACAACTTTGGTTTTGGTGAACCTTGTTTATTAACGAACGTATGAGGGCCGCCTGTAGCATCAGTTAAAATAAGGTGGGTAACCGCTTCGGGGTATAAATATGTTAAATTAAGAGAAATTTCTCCGCCCATAGAATGTCCCAGTATTGCGAATGAGTTATACCCTAATTTTTTCATTAACTTATAATACAAATTTGCATGAGTTGGGAAAGAATAATAAAAATCCATCGGTTTAGAGGAACGTCCGAATCCTAAAGCATCAACAGAAATAATCGTATGATCTTTTGCTAAATCTGAGTAAACCTTTTGAAAACCATTGGATGATCCTCCAAATCCATGGATCATAAGTAAAGGTGGTTTTTCATCACCAATCTTTTTAAAGTAAATCGTTTGACCATCTATCTCTACCATTTTTTCCTCGGTAGCTAGTTTCGCTGTAATTGTATTTTTAACTTGTTTTACTTGTTCTACTGGCTTTTCTGCTGCACTACATCCTACTAATAGTGTAAGAGTAAGACAACCTACCATAAAATAGCTAAATCGCTTCAATTAGGTGTCCCCTTTCTAACATAACGCTGCATCTATCATAGCAAATAGTATATTACGATTTCCAGGAAGTTGATTACCATTCTTTATCATAAGAGGTGAAAGGAGCGTTTCCTGGAAATTTTCTGTTTGAAGAAATTGACGGAAAATGAATTGTGAGTGCGGAACATCAATGCGTATTGTCCCATTCCACGAGTTGCAAATTATTTCTAATAACTGAATAGCGTCTTTTTCTTTTTTTGAAATAAGTGGAGTGATACATAGTACATCTCCTTTTTGTATGCATAAAGCAAAAGCATCTATTTGATTATCCCGCTCTATTTTAAAGGAGTAAGTTGCTCTCGATAGTAGTGATAAATAAAGCTTAGAACGATCTGCACCAGTCGCAGTTTGATCAAGAAAAATGAGAGATTGAAGATCGGCTTGCTGAATTTGTTTTATGGGAAAAGAATTTGTACTTATATGAGCCGCTTGTTTTTCGAAACGATGAATTGTTGTTATTGATTGAAATCCATAAGATACATATAAGGATTCACCAGCTTTTGTTGCAATGAGTGTAATAGGGAGCGATGGATAAGTTACTTTTAAGCTATTGTTTAACAAAATACGGCCAATTCCTTTTCTTTGAAAATCAGGATGCACGATTAACATACCGATAGAAGAAAATCCAGGGGCAAACGAAAAGACCCCGCCCGCTGCAATAAGTTTATTCTCATGTACATAGCCAAAAATTGTGCCAATGGAAAGGTACATATGGAATTGCTCTTTCATAAAACTCGCATGCTGTAACCACCCAACTGATTCGCAAAGAGAGAGTAAGGCTGGAATGGAAGATTCGTCTAGTTTTACTGTTTTCATAAAGTTCACCATATTTCTATTTAAATTAGAAAAAATAAGAATAATATTAAGAAATGTAAAATAATAGGTTCGTATTAAAAGAAATCCAACATGTTTATATTTATCTTTGTAAAGGGGAGTATGCTTGATATGAAAAGACAAACTTATACAAATTATAACTTAAATTTACATAAGTTAACAAAAAATTTACATATAACTCATTTTCTCTTAACAGTCTTCTATTAAATTTGATAGTGGGAAATGAATAACCTAATTAGGGGGACAAGACAGTGAAAAAGTTTGTAAAAAAAGCATGGCCATTTGCAGTTGTGGCGTCGTTAGCAGTTACTTCGGTAGCAACATGGAATTTTACGCGTTCTAGTGAGGTTAATGCAGATGAGAACGGAAATAATGCAAAAATTAAAAATGTCATTGTATTAATTGGGGACGGTATGGGGCCTTCATATATGACAGCTCATCGTTATATGAAAGATAATCCAAAAACATTTGAGATGGAATCTACAGAATTTGATAAGCATCTTGTAGGAACACAAAAAACATATCCAGAAGATGAACATGAAAATATTACAGACTCTGCATCGGCAGCTACTGCGATGTCAGCAGGTATAAAAACATATAACGCAGCTATTGCAGTAGATAATGATAAAGTTGAAGTGAAAACAGTATTGGAGCAAGCGAAAGAAAAAGGGAAGTCAACGGGACTCGTTGCAACTTCTGAAATTACGCATGCAACACCAGCTGCATTCGGTGCACATGATATTAGTCGTAAAAATATGGACGCAATTGCAAATGATTACTTTGATGAAAAAATTAAAGGTAAGCATAAAATAGATGTTATGCTTGGCGGGGGCGTAAAGAACTTTGTTAGAAAAGACCGCAATCTTACAGAAGAATTTAAGAAGTCTGGTTATAGTTATGTAACAGATCGTAATCAATTATTAAATGATAAAAGCGATCAAGTTCTTGGCTTATTTGCACCAGGTGGTTTAGACAAAATGATTGACCGTACTGACAAAACACCTTCATTAGAAGAGATGACAAATGCAGCGATTGAGCGCTTGAACAAAAATAAAGACGGTTTCTTCTTAATGGTCGAAGGTAGTCAAATTGATTGGGCTGGACATGATAATGATATTGTCGGTGCAATGAGTGAAATGGAAGACTTCGAAAAAGCGTTTAAAGCAGCAATTGAGTTTGCGAAAAAAGATAAGAACACATTAGTTGTTGCAACTGCAGACCATGCTACTGGCGGATTATCTTTAGGTGCGAATGGTGAGTATAACTTTAAAGTAGATCCGATTAAAGCTGCGAAACGTACGCCAGACTTTATGGCAAATGAGATTGTAAAAGGTGCAAATGTAGAAGAAACATTGAAAAAGTATATTGATCTACAATTAACACCAGAAGAAATTAAAGCTGTAAATGATATAGCTCCATCAAAAGATGTAACAAAGATTGATAATGCAATTGAAGATATCTTCAATAAGCGTTCGGTTACAGGTTGGACAACGGGTGGACATACAGGTGAAGATGTGAACGTATATGCATTCGGACCAGGTAAATACTTATTCTCTGGCGTTCAAGAGAATACAAATATAGCTAAACGTGTCTTTGACATCGTTGGCGGCGGCGATCCGAATAAAGGAAGACGCTAATTATAAATGAAAGTGAGGCGAAATGCCTCACTTTTCTTTTTAGGAGATGGAAAGATGAGCGTTTTTTTAGGGAAATTAAGATTCCTTCTAGTATTCGTATTATTGCTAGTTGGATGTCAATCTCAAGAGAATAATATAGAACAAAAATCTGCTGGGAAAACTGAGGAAAAGGTACATATAACGAAAGAAGAAGAGAAATCCATTCAAGATGTTATTGAGGCATTTGTACGGACAACGAATGAAAAAAATCTTGCTGAACATATGGAGTTATTTTCAAAGAAGATGCCTAGTGCTGAAGACTTAAAAACACAAAAGGAAGCGGCATTTCAAAAGGGAAATAAGAAAATAGAGTTAGAACATATGAATATGAAAGCTCTTAAAGGTGGGCTTGTTATTGTTGAAACGGAGGAAAAAGAAGTAGATGGAGGGGTTACTCTTCAGAAGAAAATGCAGTACGCACTTGGAAAAGAAGAAGAAGGGTGGAAGATTGAAGAGGTTCGTACGATAGAGAAGAAATAAAGTGAAACTTTAATCAGTGGGAGTCTTACTGCCCGCAAATAGCGGGATAAAAAGGTTCTCATAGGAGAGAACCTTTTAAAGTGGTAATAAAATTTGATTTGAACATGCTTCAATGTCATCAATATCTTGACGGATTGTTGCCATCTTATTATCGAGGTCTTCAGCTTTCATAGCAGCGTCATGTAGTTCATCTTTCAAATAGTCAGGTATATTTCCTTCATATTTGTAGTAAAGCTTATGTTCTAAACTTGCCCAAAAGTCCATGGCAAGTGTACGTAATTGAATTTCTGCAAAGACATCTTTCGTACCAGAATTTAGTGACAATGGATATTTAATAATCATATGCAAACTTTTATAGCCATTTCCTTTTGGATTAGCAATATAATCTTTTACTTCTACAATTTCCATATCTCCACGATTTTCAATAACTTCTTTTAAATGATAAATATCTTCTACAAAGCAACATGTAATACGGATGCCAATAATATCTTGTAATTGTGTTTGAGCATTTTCAACTGTTGGTGATAAGTTTTTACGCTCAAGCTTCCTAATGATACTTTCGGGTTGTTTAAGTCTTGTTTTTATATGTTCAAACGGGTTGTAGTCTTCTAAAAATTGAGCTTCCCGGTTCATAATTTCAAATTTAGTTTTTAACTCTTCTAAAGCGAATGTATAAGGTAATACAAAAGCTTTCCAGTAGTTAACTGTTGATTGGTTATATTCCATTTATATACACACCTTTTCTTATTTACAAGTGAAGTTGTTATTATACTAAACACCAAATCATGTAGGCGCAAGCAGCAAATGATGAGATCATAAAGCGATATTTAGTTTTCATCTTTTCAACCCCTTTCAAATGAAATTATATATGAATAAACGTCATTGTTAGTAATTTCACTATGTACAATTCCTATAGTAATAGATTCATGTGAAATTCGTATGAACTAATTGTTTCAGCTTTTTGTCTTTTTGCTAATGGTTTTTGGTTTTGTTTGTTATAATTACCTTAAATTGTAATGAAGGAGAGGGTATGATGAATCCAAAAGATAAAGCAAGAAAAGAGAAAGTGGCTCATATTTTTGAAATTCCAGATGAATATAGGCTTGTTGTAGATGATCAAGAAGGAGTGGATGATCCTCATCATTTATTATGGTGGGGGCATAAAGAGGATGAGGAGAAACAGATACAAATTTCATTAAATAGGCATACTGGTAATTTATTTGAATTCAGGATAGATGATGAAAATTATTTTTCGAGTGATAAAGAAGCGATAGAGGAGAATAAGGCAAGAGAGATTGCAAATGTATTTATAAAAAAACATGTGGAAGAAGGATTAGAATTTTATACATATGTGTCAGTTAAGGATGACTGGCGTGGTTGGAAAGAAATAAATTATATGCAGGAAGTGAATGGATATCCATTGCCGAATACAGGATGTGTTGTGCGAATTCATCCTTCAGGTAATGTTGTGCATTTTCATTACAATGGACAAAAAGCTATAGAGAAAAAACCGTTATGGCCAATTGAAATTGTTGAGGAGAACGTCGTTTTAGAAACTTTGAAAGCTAGACAAGATATGAGACTTGTATTTGTGGATTTAACACATTCTTCATGTAAATATGAAAATGGTGAGGAAGTAAAAGGCTATCATCTTGTATATGAACCAGAACCTAGTCATGCGTTTATTGATGCAAGTACAGGTAAAGATTTGTTTGACCCAGATCATTATAAATTGCCTCCAACTGTAGCTGTTGAAAAACCGAAAAAAGGTAGTCAACAAGATGATATATTCGATTTATTTGACTGGGATAAAGAAAGTTTTACAAAAGTGGCTGAGACAGAAAATGAAGATGGAATAAGGATGAAATTTGTTTCGAAAGAGGAATTACAAAAACAGAAAGAAGAAAAGAATCCATATTTAATGAATGAATTCTTTAAAAAGCATTTACCGATGTTAAAATATAATAATTTAGTTGGCATTACGATTGATAAATCAACCAATGAATTAATTGGTTTTATAAAACTGGCAGACGATAAAGAAGTAAAACAAATACTGTCTAGAGAGGAATGTTTACAAAAAGCACTTCAATTTTTAGAACATGTTATTCCAGATGTTACACAATATCTTCGCCTTTGGGATGAACGTGACGAAGATGAAGGGATTGAAAGATTTGTCTTTTCAGTATATGTGAATGAAATTCCGGTAGAGTATAGGGAATTCATGGTCAACATTAATACAGAAAATGGTGCTGTGATGCACTACTCGGGAAAACCTAGCAATATAATAGAAGAGTTACTTGCACATGAAACAGCACCAAAAGTAACAAAAGAAAAAGCGTTAGAAATATATAAAGAGGTCATTCGAGTAAAATTAGAATGGTGTATAGATCATGATGCAGAGGAAATGAAATATAAACTGCTGTATAAACAAACGAGGAGTGAAAATCATAAAGAATCCGTCGATTGTAGTCGGAAAATTCGTTACATAGATGCGCATACTGGAGAGAAAATTTGGAGTGAATATTAGTAAAAGCCAATCGATACGTTTCGATTGGCTTTTACTATGTTTATAGAAAAATTTAATGATTAGCGTTGAGTGATTTAAGAATGCCATTAAGTTAAGAGTTCCATATTTACATCGTACAGACACAAACAACCTCATGCCCACATACACATAGTAAAGAACACTATTTTGGCGGAGGTGAAAGGTTTGAGTCTATTCGCCGCAATTGGATATATGGTTCGAGAAGTGTTTGTATTTGTTTCTTATGTGAAGAACAATGCGTTCCCGCAGCCGTTATCATCAGATGATGAGAGAAAGTACTTAGAGTTAATGGAGCAAGGTGATGCTCAAGCGAGAAATCTTTTAATTGAACATAATTTACGGCTTGTAGCTCATATTGTTAAGAAATTCGAAAACACTGGTGAAGATGCAGAAGATTTAATTTCAATTGGTACCATTGGGCTTATTAAAGCGATTGAAAGCTATTCAGCAGGGAAAGGAACTAAGCTTGCAACATATGCAGCACGCTGTATCGAAAATGAAATTTTGATGCATTTACGTGTGCTAAAGAAAACGAAAAAAGACGTTTCACTTCATGATCCGATTGGGCAAGATAAAGAGGGTAATGAAATATCACTTATTGATATATTAAAATCAGAATCTGAAGATGTAATTGATATGATTCAGCTTAGTATGGAGTTAGAAAAAATTAAAGAGTATATCGATATTTTGGACGAACGAGAGAAAGAAGTAATTGTGAAGCGTTTTGGACTTGGGCTTGATAAAGAGAAAACACAGAGGGAGATTGCGAAGGCACTCGGTATTTCAAGAAGCTACGTATCGCGAATTGAAAAGCGTGCTTTAATGAAAATGTTCCATGAATTTGTGCGGGCTGAGAAAGAGAAAAAAGCAAAAGAATAATGTGTATTGTAAGCAGCTACAATTTAAAAGTGGCTGCTTTTCTTTCGGGAAAACGGAAAGAAAACGAGCTGTTCTAAGAAGAAATACATGTTCACTGTTGAAAATGGCGGGTTCTATCTGTAATATTAGAAGGTGCTAAACAATTTAAGAATAAAAATTATACTTAGTTTTTCTTCGTGTATAACGAGACGGCTCCATTCTATATGTGGGAATAAGAACCAATTTTACATATGATATAGAGAGAAAAGAAGGGGAAACTAAAGTTATAGGCTGATTAGGAGGTTTCGTAATTTGCGACGGACATTATATCGACTTATGATCGAACTTACAAATGGTCGTTTTACTTCTTATATATTACGTAAATTTGCACAATCTCGTTTGAGCTCTATCATTATTCCATCGTATGTGAAAGTTTTTCAAATTAATCAAGATGAGATGGAAAAGGGTTTGAAGGAATATGGAACATTGCATGATTTATTTACACGTAGGCTAAAAGAAGGAAAGCGTAGTATTGATACTGATGCATCGAGTATCGTTAGTCCTGTTGATGGTGTTTTTGCTGATCAAGGTCCTATTGAGGATACAAAAACATTCGATATAAAAGGAAAGCGTTATTCAATTGTGGATATGCTAGGTAATGAAGAGCGTGCAAAGCGATATGCAGGCGGTACATATATGGTGATTTATTTGAGTCCAAGTCATTATCATCGCATTCATAGCCCGCTTTCTGGCTCTGTGACTGAAAGATTTGTACTCGGTAGAAAATCATATCCGGTAAATGCAGCGGGTATGGAGTATGGGAAAGAACCATTGTCAAAAAATTATCGCTCTGTTACAGAAGTAAATAGTGACGGCGAACATATGGCACTTGTAAAAGTAGGTGCTATGTTTGTTAATAGTATCGAGCTCCTTCATGAAAGAAGTACTGTTCAAAAAGGTGAAGAGATGGCATACTTTACATTTGGCTCAACAGTTGTTTTATTATTTGAAAAAGATATGATTAAAGCAGTGCAGGAATTGACAAGTGGGCAAGAGCTGCGTCTTGGTGAAAAAATTGCAACCCGAGTATCTCATAAGTAAAGAAAAGGTTTTATAATATACTTATGAAGCTCTAATTAAGAAATGTGGACAAAGATGCTTAATGAAGAAATCCCCTAGATGGGAGTACTTGTTTATTCGAGAGCCATCGCAGGATGGCTCTTTTTACAGGTCAATCAGCAATCTATATGTACTCAAGAAGATTTGACGAGCTTGTCCTCTAACGAGCGTCTAATAATTTCTTGTTTTATAAGTAAAATGAAGTCGGGATTTAATTTTAGTTCTTTTGCTTTATAATAAGACTCAGTGAGTAAATCAGTAGATAACTGTTCCATATGTTTTGTTTTCAAGGTGAGTCACCTCCTAATAATATAAGGATTGATTCGTTGTTGCATTTAATGTACCAAAAAAATATGACAGTCACAAACAAGAGGTTATCCACATAACTCAGTGGATAAAATGTGGATAGATTGTTAGTAAATTCCAAATTGACTGAAAAATTAACGTGGAAAGTGTGTACAAGTTTATCCACAGGTTATCTATCGAAAAATGTTGTCGAAAAATTTTATGAAAAATCCTCAAAGAGGTGAAAGAAATTGAAGTTATTTTTACCAAATGAATATGTGAAAAATATATATCATATTCAACCAGAAGATTTGAAAAAACGTGGAATTAAAGGAGTTATTACTGATTTAGATAACACTTTAATTGAATGGGATCGTCCAAACGCAACGCCACAGCTTGAAGAGTGGTTTTTGAAAATGAAAGAAAATGATATTCAAGTAACGGTCGTTTCAAATAACAACGAGCAACGCGTTAAAGACTTCGCTGACCCATTAGGTATTCCGTTTATTCATAGTGCGCGCAAACCGTTTGTTCGCGCATTTAAGCGTGCGATACATGAGATGCACCTGCAGCCAGATGAAGTTGTAGTAATTGGAGATCAGTTACTAACGGATGTGCTCGGCGGAAATCGTGTGGGACTTCATACAATTTTAGTTGTACCGGTAGCGCAAACGGACGGATTGGTGACACGATTTAATCGGAAAATTGAACGAAGAATTATGAGAAACATGAAGAAAAAAGGCTTAATTAACTGGGAGGAATAAAGTTTGACTGAAACAATTAAATGTATTGGTTGCGGTGTAGAAATTCAAACAGAAAATAAAAATGAAGTAGGATACGCTCCTGTATCATCTTTAGAAAAAGAACAAGTAATTTGCCAACGTTGTTTTCGTTTGAAACATTATAACGAAATTCAAGATGTATCTTTAACAGATGATGATTTCCTTCGTATTTTGAACGGAATTGGACAATCAGACGCACTAGTGGTTAAAATCGTAGATATTTTCGATTTCAATGGTAGCTGGTTACCGGGCTTACATCGTTTTGTAGGGAACAATAAAGTATTACTTGTAGGGAATAAGGCTGACTTAATTCCAAAGTCAGTTAAGCATGATAAAGTAAAACATTGGATGCGCTATAGTGCAAAGCAACTTGGTTTAAAACCAGAAGATGTCTTTTTAATTAGTGCAGCTAAAGGACAAGGAATCGCTGAACTTGCTGATGCAATTGAGCATTACCGCGAGGGTAAAGATGTTTATGTTGTTGGATGTACGAATGTTGGTAAATCAACATTTATTAATCGTATGATTAAAGAGTTTAGTGATGAGACTGAGAATGTAATTACAACATCACATTTCCCAGGAACAACGCTTGATTTAATTGATATCCCATTAGACGAAACGTCATCTTTATACGATACACCAGGTATTATTAATCATCATCAAATGGCGCATTATGTTGGGAAACAAAGCTTAAAGCTTATTACACCGACTACAGAAGTTAAGCCAATGGTATTCCAATTAAATGAAGAACAAACATTATTCTTTGGTGGATTAGCACGATTTGATTATGTAAGTGGGGGCCGTCGTGCATTCACTTGTCATTTCTCAAACCGTTTAACAATCCATCGTACAAAGCTTGAAAAGGCTGATGAATTGCACGAAAAACACGCTGGAGAATTATTGAATCCACCGACACCAGAAGAATTAGAAAATATGCCTAAGTTTGTGAAATATGAATTTAATATTCGTGAGCCGAAAACGGATGTTGTATTCTCTGGATTGGGCTGGGTTACTGTAAATGAATCAGGAGCGAAAATTGTTGCTCATGTACCAAAAGGAGTAAGTGTTTCATTACGTAAATCTTTAATTTAATATGGAGAGGGATTTATGAAACAATTATATGGTGTAATCGGAAATCCAATTGGACATTCATTATCACCCGTTATGCATAACGATGCATTTGAACACTTGAATATGGATGCCCATTACCATGCGTTTCTTGTAGAAGAAGAAGCGCTAGGGGAAGCAGTAAAAGGTTTGAAAGCATTAGGTATTTCAGGATTTAATGTAACGACTCCGCACAAAGTTGCAATTATGGAGTACTTGGATGAGATTGCCCCGTTAGCAAGGCAAATCGGTGCGGTAAATACAGTAGTTCATCGAGATGGAAAATTGATTGGGTATAATACAGATGGAATTGGTTTTGTTCGTGCCCTGCAGTCAATTAGTGAAGATCCACTTCAAGAGAAACGTATTTTATTAATCGGTGCAGGTGGTGCTAGCCGAGCTATTTACTTCTCGCTTGCCGATGTAGGTGTGAAAGAAATTGATATTGCTAATCGTACGAGAGATAAGGCGAAAAACCTTATCTCTGGGTGCATGGCAAATGTCAATTCGCATGCTCTATCGTTAGAATGTGCAGCAGAAAATCAAGGGGAATATGATATTATCATCCAAACAACAACGATAGGTATGCATCCACATGTTGAGTATACGCCGCTGGAAATTCGTTCATTGAAACAAGGAACGATTGTTTCTGATATTATTTATAATCCATTTGAGACGAAAATTTTAGGCGATGCGAAAGAACAAGGTGCAATAATTCAAAATGGAATCGATATGTTCGTTTATCAAGGTGCACTTGCGTTTGAAATGTGGACAGGGTGTGTGCCGAATATTGATAGAATGAAACAATTAGTAATGAGAGAGCTTGGAGGCTAATTATATGTTAACAGGAAAACAAAAAAGATTTTTACGTGCAAAGGCACATCATTTAACACCGATTTTTCAAGTTGGAAAAGGTGGCGTGAATGAAAATATGGTGAAACAAATTGGAGAAGCATTAGAAGTTCGTGAACTATTTAAAGTGAGCGTATTACAAAACTGTGAATTTGATCGTAGTGAAGTTGCAGAAGAGCTTGCACAAGGTGCACGAGCTGAAATCGTTCAAGTAATCGGAAGCACAATTGTTTTATACAAAGAATCAAGAGAAAATAAGCAGATTAAGCTTCCTCGATAAAAGATATACGTGAGTTATTTCGTAATGGACGCTTGATATGTAGAAAGCGAAACCAATTGAACTTTTATTAACAGTGGGCTCTCTTCGAATTTGTATGGGGAGAGTTGCTGTATGTAAAAGGAAGGAGCGTTTCTTTTGAGAAAAATTGGCATTATTGGTGGCACGTTTGATCCACCTCATAATGGGCATTTGTTAATTGCAAATGAAGTGTATCATGCTTTAGGGTTGGAAGAGGTATGGTTTTTGCCGAATCAAGTTCCACCGCACAAGCAAGGACGTAACATTACGAGTGTGAAAAGTCGATTAAATATGCTGCAAATAGCGATTGAGGAAGAAGCATACTTTTCAATTTGTTTAGAAGAGCTAGACAGAGAAGGCCCATCTTATACGTACGATACTATGGTACAATTAACGGAGAAGTATCCGGATGTGCAGTTTCACTTTATTATTGGCGGAGACATGGTTGAGTATTTGCCGAAGTGGTATAACATTGAAAAGTTACTTAAGCTTGTGACTTTCGTTGGAGTTGCAAGACCAGGTTATACATTACATACGCCTTATGATATCGTAAAAGTGGAAATTCCGGAGTTTGCAGTTTCTTCTTCTCTGTTACGTGAGAGATATATGACGAAGAAAACGTGCAAATATTTACTCCCCGAAAAAGTACAGGTATATATCGAGAGGAATGGGTTGTATGAATCGTGAGGAAGCACTTAGTATTGTCAAACAACAAATGCATGAAAAACGTTATATACACACGGTTGGTGTAATGGAAACAGCGATTGAACTTGCCCGATTATATGGTGTAGATGAGAAAAAGGCAGAGACGGCTGCTATATTTCACGATTATGCAAAATGTAGAGCGATTCCAGAAATGGAAGAGATTATTAAGGGAGAAGCTTTGCCAAAGGATCTACTGCACTATAACAAAGAGTTATGGCATGCACCTGTTGGGGCATACTTAGTAGAAAAAGAAGTAGGCATTACTGATCCTGAAATTCTACAAGCTATTACATATCATACAAGTGGTCATGAAAAAATGACAATGTTAGATAAAGTTATTTATGTAGCAGATTACATTGAACCAGGACGTAAGTTTCCTGGTGTGGAAGAAGCGAGGAAACTCGCATATAAAGATATAAATCAAGCTTTACTGTTTGCTTTAAAGCGAACAATTCAATTTTTAATGGAAAAAGATCAAACGATTTATCCATTAACATTCCAAACATACAATGAAGTTATCAAGGAGGAAATTAATAAATGAAAGATAAAGAGTTATTAGTATTAGCGGCAAAAGCAGCTGATGATAAGAGAGCAGAAGATATGGTTGTACTAAATATGCAAGGTATTTCACCGATTGCAGACTATTTTATTATTTGTCACGGAAATTCAGACAAGCAAGTACAAGCAATTGCACGTGAAATTAAAGCGAAGGCACATGAGTTCGAAATTAACGTACAACGTATGGAAGGCTTTGATGAAGCGCGTTGGGTTTTAGTAGACCTTGGTGATGTGGTTGCTCATGTATTCCATAAAGATGAGCGTAATCACTATAATTTAGAGCGTCTATGGGGCGATGTGCCGCGTGAAGATATTGCAGATGAGCTAGATCAATGAAATACGAACAATTTGCTTTGCTGTATGACGAACTGATGAATGATGTCCCTTATGATAAATGGGTGGAATTCACAGAGGAAAGTTTACAACAGGCATCTATGAAAGAGGCAAGAATCCTTGACGTAGCATGTGGAACTGGTAACGTAACACTTCCGCTTGTGCGAAAAGGTTATGACTTAATTGGTGTAGATCTTTCGGAAGAAATGTTAACTGTCGCGCAGCAAAAATTGGGGGGAGAAGGCTATTTTATTCCTTTTTACCAACAAGACATGAGAGAACTCGATGTTCCTGGTGAATTTGATTGTGTGACAATCTTTTGTGACTCATTAAATTATGTATTGCAAGAAGATGGAGTGCAAGAAACATTTAGAAGAGTTTTCCACCATTTACGTCAGGATGGCTTGTTTTTATTCGATGTACACTCTTTATATAAAATACATCACGTATTTCAAAATGAAACATATACAGTGAACGGCGAAGAAATATCACTTATTTGGAACTGCTTCCCTGGAGAAGAATCAGATAGTGTGGAACATGATTTGACATTCTTTGTACAAGATTCAGAAGAAGATGTGTATCATCGTTTTGACGAATGTCACGTGCAACGTGCGTATTCAGTTGAAGTGTTAACAAAATGGCTTGAAGAAGCTGGGTTTACAGTGCTTCGCGTCACAGGTGACTTTGAACGAATTGAAGTGACAGAACAAACAGAGCGCATCTTTTTTATGGCGAAGAAGAATGGATAAAAGAAAAGCAACCGATAAGGTTGCTTTTGTTTTATAGAAAAGATGTAGTTTTAGTTCTAGAAAAATAAAAAGATGATATGTGTAAAGTGTAAAAATGCTAGTTTTAGTGAAAATGTAGTATGAAAAAGATAAGTATTAATAAAAAGGGTTTGGGATTACGATGGCGTATTTATTATGTGTGTTTATTGAATTGCTGCTCAACGCATTTTAAATCTTCATCAAATTTCTCATGTGTCTGTTCGATTAATTTATGAAACATATCCCCAACGTGCTCTTCTAAAATACGAATACCTTCTCCTGTAACACCGCCTTTAACGCATACCTTTTCTTGTAAAGTAGGTAATGTGAAAATTTCTTTTTCAAGTAATTTCCCCATTCCAATGACCATTTCACTTACTAAAGTAGTGGCTTCTTCATGTGTAATATTTGTTTTATCTACAGCAGCGTTAATGAAACATTGTAATAAATAACTAAAAAAAGCAGGGCCGCAGCTTGCTATATCAGATGAAACGCGCGTTATATCTTCTTCTATAACAAGGGGAGTAGAAATGTTTTTGAATAGACGAAGTAGTTTTTGTTGCCATTCTTCAGAGCAGTTATTTCCAAATGTAAATAGTGATGCGCCGGATAAGGCGCGGTTTGTGATGCTTGGAATGATACGAGCGACGTGGCAAGGTATAAGTGTTTCTAATTGTGATGGAGATATGGGGCTTGTGATAGAAACTAAGCAATCTTCGTCTGAAAAATGGTCAGCGTATTTTTGTAGAATAGGGTATATATCTATCGGTTTTACGCAAATGAAAATAAGCTGGGATTGTTCGATTACCTCTTGGATTGTTTTGGCTATATGAACAGAAGGGTATTTTTCTTTTATATGATATGCTTTGGCAGGCGTCCGATTAATAATAGTAAGGCACGAAGGTTTGACAGCACGGGTTTCTAAAAATGCATCGATTAGTATACTCCCCATGTTCCCTGTCCCTATAATTCCTATGTTCAATGTTTCATCCCTCCTTCGTAACAGCTTTCTCCTAAACAATATGAATGATGTTATAAATTTATGATTAGAGGTGTAAAATGATGTGGGATTTTCCGAAAAAATGGTTGGGATTAGTGGTTATTATTGGCACTTTGATTTTTCTTTTTTTCTGGAAAACGAATCAGCAAACAGAGCGATCGCTCGTTACAACGGAAGTTCAAGTGAAAGATGTGGAGAAAAAAAGTAAACCGAAAGTATTGGATGCAAAGGAGCAGAAAAAAATAATTATAATTGATGTGAAAGGGGCGGTTTTTAAAGAGGGTGTGTATGAAATGAAGGAAGGGGACCGGGTGAAGGAGGCCGTTGAAAAAGCTGGTGGTTTGTTGCCGGATGCAGATGTGAAGAAAGTGAATTTGGCGCAAATGGTCCAAGACCAAATGCTTCTTTATGTTCCTAACAAGAATGAGCCAGTGCAAGAAGGGGCTACTTTTTCAAAAAGCGAGGGTAAAGTGCAAATAAATACAGCTTCTAAAGAGCAACTTGAAAAAATAACAGGCATTGGTTCTCGGAAAGCGGAAAGTATTTTGAAATATCGAGAAGAACATGGTCTGTTTCAGAAAATAGAAGATTTATTAGAAATTGATGGGATTGGTGCGAAGTCTTTAGAGAAAATAAAAGATCAAATTATTATTCCATAAAAGATTGACGAAGTTTTTCTTTTTTCGCTACACTACAAGTAGACAAAAAAGAAGGTGAAAAATATGGAACGAATTTCATGGGATCAATATTTTATGACGCAAAGCCATCTACTATCTTTACGTAGTACATGTACAAGGCTTGCGGTAGGAGCGACAATCGTTCGTGATAAACGAATTATTGCTGGTGGATATAACGGTTCAATTAAAGGTGGTGTGCATTGTATAGACGATGGTTGCTATGTCATTGATAATCATTGCGTTCGTACAATTCATGCTGAAATGAATGCTTTATTGCAATGTGCGAAATTTGGTGCAAAAACAGAGGAAGCGGAAATTTATGTCACACATTTTCCTTGTTTACAGTGCTGTAAGGCGATTATTCAAAGTGGTGTTACAGCGGTTTATTATGCACAGGACTATAAAAATCATCCGTATGCCGTAGAGTTATTTGAACAAGCGAGTGTAACAGTAAAGCACGTTCCGCTAGAATACGATATTACATCGCTAGAGGAACAAGAGCGTCATTTACAGCTAAAGGAATTATTCGCAGCTTTAGAAAAAGATAATTTATCAATGGAAGAATTACAGCGTGTATTCACTAAAGCGAAAATGATGCTATAAGGAGTGAGTATGAGTTGAATGGGCAATGGGGCTATGTTGCAATCTCGTTTATAATTGGGATTGCAATTACCTTTTCCGCATCGCATTTGTTGGCTGCTTGTTGTTTCGTTTGTTATGTTTTATTTTGTTTATATCGTACTTCGCGTAAAACCTTCATATTTTGTATAATAGCGTGTTTTAGTGGCGTTATGTACACCACGTATGTTCAGAGTCTAAATAAGCCGCTAGGGGAGTCCTATGAAGTTACACGAGGGGTCGTGCAAAATACACCTCTAATTAATGGGGATCGTCTCTCTTTTCAAATTGAAGATCAGAATAAAAACTTAGTGCAGTTAAATTATAAAATACAATCTGCTTCGGAAAAGAAGCAGTTGCAACAATTACATGTAGGTATATCGTGTACATTTAAAGGGGAGGTGAAAGAACCACAAACTGCCCGGAATTTTCATGTTTTTGATTATCGTAATTATTTATATCAGCAAAAAATACATTTTATATTTGATGTGACATACATTTCTGAATGTCACAAAACATCGTTGTCACTCGTGCAATGGATTTTCCTTCTCAGGCAACAAACAATCTCGAAAGTTACAGAAATGTTCCCGGAACAATCAGGTGCATTTATGAACGCATTATTATTTGGAGATCGACAACAAATGACGTTTGAAGTAGAAGAGCAATATCAACAATTTGGTCTTATACATTTGTTAGCAATTTCAGGATCGCATATCGTACTATTAATGGTTATAATGTATTTTGTTTTGCTAAGAAGTGGTGTGACGAAAGAGACAGCAACAGTATGCCTTATAGTTTGCATTCCTCTGTATATGATCATAGCTGGGGAGTCGCCATCTGTTGTGAGGGCTTCTATAACAGGAGTTTTATTATTGGTAGCTTTCATGTGCTCTGTTCGCTTATCTAGTCTAGACGCCTTAAGTATAACAGCTATATGTATGCTTATATACGATCCGTATCTTATTTTCAACATTGGATTTCAATTCTCATTTGTAGGTAGTTTTTCTTTACTACTATCTGCGCCGATATTATTAGGGCGTAGTAATGGGATAGTTCGAAATTCTATTTACATTTCTATAATTTCACAGCTCGCTAGTACCCCCATCTTGTTATATCATTTTGGTTATTTTTCTCCTTATAGCATTTTCCTCAATCTTATATATGTTCCTTTTCTATCCATTATTGTATTGCCGTGTAGCATCATTATTCTTATATGTATGCCGGTTATTCCATTTTTCGCAAAAGGAATTGCATATGTACTTTCACTATGTTTAACCATTTCTAATGATTTTCTAAGTTACTGTGAAAGTTTCCCTTTCATCCGACTTACTTTTGGTCAAACTCCTTTATTTCTTGTGGCTATATATTGTTTTAGTATCGTTAGTATATTTGTGATTTGGGAAAGGGTAATAACGAAAAAAAATTTGTGCATAGTTGTGGGTGTGTTTCTTTTTATTAGTACTTGTCATTATGTATATCCATATTTTCGCGAAAGTGGGAGTGTTACATTTCTTGATGTTGGACAGGGAGATGCGATATTAATTCGTCTTCCATACGATAAAGAGGTTTATCTTATTGATACAGGAGGAGCCCTTCCTGTCAAGAAGGAAGCGTGGCAACAGAAAAAGCATGAATTTTCTGTTGGGCATGATATTCTTGTTCCTTTTTTACAAAAAGAAGGTATAAAAACGATTGATAAATTAATTGTAACGCACGGAGATGCGGATCATATAGGTGCTGCGCTGGATTTGCTGTCATCTATTATTGTAAAAGAAGTTGTATTTGGGAGAAAGGAACAAGATGCTGTATTGGAAAAAGTGGTGAAGAAAAAGGCGTTAGAAAAGAGCATGAAGATAAGTGTAGTAGGAGAAGGGGAAGGTTGGAGGGTAAATGAAGCGGAATTTTTCGTATTAGCTCCAAAGGGGAAAGAAAAGGGAGAAAATGACTCTTCGATTGTACTATGGGCCAGACTAGGGGGACTAACATGGCTATTTACGGGTGATCTAGAAGAAGAAGGAGAAAAGTTTATAGTATCAACATATCCTGATTTGCGGGCTAATATTTTAAAAGTTGCCCACCATGGGAGTAAAACATCGTCTACAGATCCATTTTTAAGCCTTGTACAGCCTGCTGTAGCGATTATTTCTGTGGGGGAGCGTAATAGGTATGGGCACCCGCATAAGGAAGTTATAGAGCGTTTTAAGAAGATGGGTATTGATATATGGCGTACGGATAAGCAAGGTGCTATTTCCTATGTTTTTAATGGAGAAAAAGGAACCTTTCAAAGTAAAATCACATATGATGAAACACATAGAAGATGAAAAAAAGAAGACTGCCGTTAAGCAGCAGCCTTTAAGAACCGATGAATTTAATAACAGTTGCAATAATGAAAAGTGTTGCGAAAAAACCAAATGAGACGATAAATCCTACCCCTGAATCAATAGCGTCATTGCGTTTACTTTGAACGTTTTGTTCAAAATCATTCATTTAGAATCCCTCCCCAACATTCCATTTTAGTATAAAATATTGTCAGAAAAAAATCTACAATTTCCATATGAAGTGAAATAGAGTATTTGTATACTTTTTCTAGTTAGTTAAGTAGCGTGAATTTTTCATTTCCAATCATGTTAACAGTTGGCACTTATACTAAGATTATTATTGTAAATAATAAAGGGAAGGTGATTACCGCACACCAATAAGAAATCCGGGGCTTATTGCGTGGCGTTTTATATAAATAAAGGGGCGGGTTATAAAGACCGTCCCTTTGTACTTGTAAAACAAAAGCTAGGGCATTAGTATAAATATATATTGCTAAGTTAGGGAGTAGGAAAAAATATGAGTGATATACATAAGAAGATTAAAAAGAAACAGTTCGCTCCGTTGTATGTACTGTATGGAACGGAAGCTTATTTTATAAATGAAACGATAAAGCTTATTACAACGGAAGCGCTTGAAGAGGAAGATCGAGAGTTTAATGTTGTGACATACGATTTGGAAGAAGCGTATTTAGAAGATGTAGTTGAGGATGCGCATACGCTTCCTTTTTTTGGAGAGCGTAAAGTTATATTAATAAAATCACCACTATTTTTAACGGCACAAAAAGAAAAATTAGAACAAAATATAAAAATTTTAGAAGAATATATTGGGGAGCCATCTCCTTTTTCTATTCTTGTTTTTGTTGCGCCTTATGAAAAATTAGACGAACGAAAAAAAATTACAAAACTATTAAAGAAAACAGCGGATGTAATAGAAGCAAATGCGATGCAAGTGCAGGATGTTCAGAAGTGGATTGTTTCTCGTGCGGATGAGGTGCATGTGCATATTGATAATGCAGCTGTTAGTTTATTGTTAGAGCTTGTGGGAAGTAATGTAACAATGTTGGCGAAGGAAATGGACAAGTTAACGTTATACGTCGGTATGGGCGGAGAAATTACGCCAAAACTTGTCACGGAACTTGTGCCGAAATCTGTTGAGCAAAACGTGTTTGCTTTAACAGAAAAAGTGGTGAAAAAAGATATCGCTGGTGCGATGCAAATTTTAGACGGATTATTTACACAGCAGGAAGAACCGATTAAACTGCTCGCTTTATTAGTAAGTCAGTTCCGCTTGCTGCATCAAGTGAAAGAGTTGCAACAGCGTGGTTACGGACAAAATCAAATCGCGTCCCATATTGGTGTACATCCGTACCGGGTAAAGTTGGCGATGAATCAAACGAAGTTTTTCTCTTTTGAAGAATTAAAAAAAGTTATTATAGAATTGGCGGAAGCTGATTATAGTATGAAGACTGGAAAGATGGATAAGAAACTTGTGCTTGAGTTTTTCTTAATGCGGTTAAATCATATGTAGTGACACAAAAAAGTTCACGTACTTAGTACGTGAACTTTTTTGTGTATATAAAAAACGATCCGAATGGATCGTTTTTTAAACGCCTTACGCGTTTACTTGTTTCGCTAAGCGAGATTTTTGACGAGCTGCAGCGTTTTGGTGGATAAGACCTTTACGAGCTGCTTTGTCAAGTTTTTTAGAAGCAGTTTTGAAAGCTTCTTTAGCATTTTCAAGATCGTTATTAGTAACTAAAGTTTCTACAGTTTTAACAGCAGTACGCATGTCAGACTTGATAGAAGCGTTATGTGAACGACGCTCTTCGCTAAGTTTAGCGCGTTTGATAGCAGATTTGATGTTTGCCATACTTTTCACCTCCCTGGTGCAATCGAATGACTCGATTCTTACATAGAACAAGTGATATTTTATCAAACGGTGAAGAGAATTGCAATAGTATATCAATGAAATTTCACGTAAAGGAAAGAATGACCTAATATAACTTGGGGAAATCTAACGATATTTACTATGAATTACGGAGGAGATACGATGAAAGAACCATTAGATTTAAGTAAATATAGTGTTAGAACTGACCTTGCTGTAGAGGCGCACCAAATGCTACAAGAGCGCCAAGAAGAACAAAAAGGGATACAGGGAGTTATTGTAAAAGAGAGGGAAGAAGAGGGAGTTACAATTACAAAAGTAACTATTGATGAAATTGCATCTGAGTCGATGGGGAAAAAACCTGGAAGTTATTTAACTCTTGAGGTGCAAGGTATACGACAACAAGATACGGAACTTCAGCAAAAGGTAGAGCGTATTTTTGCAAAAGAATTTTCTTATTTCTTAGAAGAGGTTGGAGTTTCAAAAGAAGCGAGTTGTTTAATCGTAGGTCTTGGGAATTGGAATGTAACGCCGGATGCACTCGGACCGATAGTTGTAGAGAACGTATTGGTGACGAGACATTTGTTTAAATTGCAGCCTGAAAGTGTGGAAGAGGGGTTTAGACCTGTTAGTGCCATTCGTCCAGGGGTAATGGGAATTACAGGGATTGAAACGAGCGATGTCATTTACGGAATTATTGAGAAGACAAAACCAGACTTTGTTATCGCAATTGATGCATTAGCTGCGCGTTCTATTGAACGAGTAAATAGTACGATACAAATTTCTGATACAGGAATTCATCCAGGATCTGGTGTTGGGAATAAGCGTAAGGAACTAAGTAAAGAAACATTAGGTATTCCTGTTATCGCAATTGGTGTGCCAACTGTGGTAGATGCTGTTTCGATTACGAGTGATACAATTGATTTTATTTTGAAACATTTTGGCCGGGAACTGAAAGAAGGAAACAAACCGTCACGCTCTTTATTGCCAGCAGGTTTTACATTTGGAGAAAAGAAAAAATTAACAGAAGAAGATATGCCAGATGAAAAGAGTCGAAATATGTTTTTAGGAGCTATTGGTACGTTAGAAGAAGAAGAAAAGAGAAAGTTAATTTATGAAGTGTTATCTCCTCTTGGTCATAATTTAATGGTAACTCCAAAAGAAGTAGATGCGTTTATTGAGGATATGGCAAATGTAATAGCCAGTGGTTTAAATGCAGCGCTGCATCATCAGATTGATCAGGATAATACAGGGGCATATACACATTGATGGAAAGAGGCAGAAATAGCTTGAGTCAATTTACGCTGTTATGTATATGCGGTACAGTCTTATGTTTGCTTATGATGATAGCTGGAGTGGGACTCGCTAATCATGGTCTAAAAAGTATGAAGGGATATCGTCAGCTGTCATATGAACAAATTGCTCATATGACAGGAACAGAAGGCACTGGGGCTGAATCGGAAATTTCGGGAGAGACGTTTTCGGCTATTGAAAAACAAAAACAGTTAGAAAGCTTAAGAAGTTTTAATGTTGTAGAAGGTATCGGTATGGCGATAGCAAGTGTTGCTCGTGATATGACAAAGTTTGGAACGGATATAGTTGTTGGGGCAATAAAAGGAATTTTTAGTTAAGGGTAGCGGGAAGGATGGTTGTCTTATGTTTGTAAGAGAGCTGTCTTTTAATTTGAAAAAGGTTTGTCTCTTATGGTTTGTTCGCATAAGATATAGATAGAGTGATTTGTATTGTAAGCAGCACGAGTTTTCATTGAATCTTTGCTGCTCTATTGATATAATCAGTGCTAGTGTATATTGGCGAGACTATTAGGAGTTGAGAACATAGATGAATAAAGAAGAAAGAGCAAAAAGACAGTCCAAAATTCGTAACTTCTCCATCATTGCTCACATTGACCACGGGAAATCAACGTTGGCAGACCGTATTTTGGAGAAAACAAACGCGTTGGCACAGCGCGAAATGAAGGCGCAATTGCTTGACTCTATGGAGTTGGAGCGTGAGCGTGGTATTACAATTAAATTAAATGCAGTACAACTAACGTATAAAGCGAAAGACGGTGAAGAGTATATTCTTCACTTAATCGATACTCCAGGACACGTCGACTTTACGTACGAAGTATCTCGTAGTTTAGCGGCTTGTGAAGGTGCAATTCTTGTAGTGGATGCAGCGCAAGGAATTGAGGCGCAAACATTAGCGAACGTATATTTAGCGCTTGATAATAATTTAGAAATTTTACCAGTTATTAATAAAATCGACTTACCAAGTGCAGACCCAGAACGCGTACGTCAAGAGGTAGAAGATGTAATTGGTTTAGATGCATCGGAAGCTGTACTTGCTTCAGCGAAAGCTGGCATTGGTATTGAAGAAATTTTAGAACAAATCGTTGAAAAGGTACCAGCTCCAACAGGTGATTCAGAAGAGCCGTTACAATGTATGATTTTCGATTCTTTATATGATCCGTACCGTGGTGTAATTGCATATATCCGTGTTGTAAATGGAACGGTAAAAGTTGGCGATAAAGTACGTATGATGGCAACTGGAAAAGAATTTGAAGTAACAGAAGTAGGTGTGTTTACACCGAAAACGACGCAACGTGACGAGTTAACAGTAGGTGATGTAGGTTTCTTGGCAGCATCTATTAAAAATGTAGGTGATACACGCGTAGGTGATACGATCACACATGCGAAACGTCCGGCTGCAGAGCCGTTAAAAGGGTATCGAAAATTAAACCCAATGGTATTCTGTGGTTTATATCCAATCGATTCTGCACGTTATAACGACTTACGTGATGCGTTAGAAAAACTAGAATTGAATGATTCTGCTCTTGAATTTGAGCCTGAAACATCTCAAGCTTTAGGTTTTGGTTTCCGTTGTGGTTTCTTAGGGCTTCTTCACATGGAGATTATTCAAGAACGTATTGAACGTGAATTCAAGATTGACTTAATTACAACAGCGCCAAGTGTTATTTATAAAGTGTATTTAACAAACGGTGAAGATTTTATTGTTGATAATCCATCTAATATGCCAGATCCACAGACTATCGATCGTGTAGAAGAGCCGTTTGTGAAGGCTGCAATTATGGTTCCGAATGACTATGTTGGAGCTGTAATGGAAATTTGCCAAGGGAAACGTGGAACGTTTATTGATATGCAATATTTAGATGAAACACGTGTTACATTGACATATGAAATCCCGTTATCAGAAATCGTATATGATTTCTTCGATCAATTGAAATCAAATACGAAAGGATATGCATCATTTGACTACGAGTTAATTGGTTATAAACCATCTAAACTTGTGAAAATGGATATTCTTTTAAATAATGAACAAGTGGATGCTTTATCATTTATTGTACATCGTGATTCAGCGTATGACCGTGGTAAAGTAATTGTAGAGAAATTAAAGAAATTAATTCCAAGACAACAGTTTGAAGTGCCAATTCAGGCGACTATCGGAAATAAAGTTGTATCTCGTTCTACAATTAAGGCGATGCGTAAAAACGTACTTGCAAAATGTTACGGTGGTGACATTTCTCGTAAGCGTAAACTTCTTGATAAGCAAAAAGAAGGTAAAAAACGTATGAAGTCTGTTGGTTCTGTAGAAGTGCCGCAAGAAGCATTCATGGCTGTACTGAAAATGGATGATAACTAATGGAGTGAACTATAATTAGTGGGGATTTTTCTATTCTTCGCTAATTATTAGCCCGCACCAATCGTGATAAAAGTAGAAGCCGTTCGTTCGGCTTCTTTTTTATATGCTACTTTTTAGACATCTTAGCATCTCTCATTTACAATAGTGAGAGAGCTTTTTAGTGATTGATATAGAGTTAGGAGACTATTAATGTCCGAAAATATTCGAAAAGATATTCGAGAGAAAATACAAAAAGGTAATTTTAATTGCGAAAAGGAACTGACGCTTTCTATAATTAGTGGGAAGTGGAAAGTTGTGATATTGTGGCACTTAGGTGTGGAAGGTCCGCATCGTTTTAGTGAATTGCAACGTCTGTTCCCGAGCATTTCTCATAAAGTGTTGTCAAATCAATTGAAAGAGTTAATGGAGGACGGGATTGTTGATCGAACGGTATACCCGGAAATTCCTCCGCGTGTTGAGTACTATATGACGGAATTAGGTATGTCGCTTTTACCGATCGTTGAAATGATGTATGATTGGGGAAAAATGCGAATGGAACAAATCCGTAATACAGTAGAGAAGTAAAGAATCCTCCGGAGTGCGGAGGTTTTCTTTTTAGAAAGGTAGGAGTTATATTTGGTACAAGCTGCATATATTCATATTCCATTTTGTCAGCATATTTGTCACTATTGTGATTTTAATAAAGTATTTATTGAACGCCAACCGGTTGATCAATACTTACAATATTTAGAGAAAGAAATAATAAATACGGTTCAAAAAGTACCGTTTGAAAGTATGAAAACGATTTTTGTTGGCGGAGGAACTCCGACAGCTTTAAATATGGAGCAAACAAAAAAACTACTCGACATCATTAACCGTCGTTTGCGTCCATTTGCGCCGAATTGTGAATTAACATTTGAAGCGAATCCAGGTGATTTACCGAAAGAGAAGTTGAACGTATTGCTAGAAGGTGGAGTAAACCGAATTAGTTTTGGTGTGCAAACGTTTCGTGATGAGCTACTTGAGAAGATTGGACGCAGGCATACGAGAGAAGATGCATTCGTAGCAATTCGAGAAGCGCAGGAAGTTGGTTTTACAAATATTAATGTAGATTTAATTTATGCTCTGCCAGGACAGACGATAGAAGATGTAAAGGAAACATTAGACATTGCCTTTACGCTTGGTGTACAACATTTCTCGGCATATTCCTTAATTGTGGAACCGAAAACCGTATTTTATAACTTAATGAATAAAGGGAAATTAAGACTTCCAGGTGAAGACCATGAAGCGAAAATGTACGAAATGGTAATGGATGAAATGGAGAAACATGGTTATAACCAGTATGAGATTAGTAACTTCTCAAAAGGTAATAATGAAAGTAGACATAATCTCACATACTGGAATAATGAAGAGTATTATGGATTTGGAGCTGGAGCGCATAGCTATGTGAACGGGGAACGAATTCAAAATGTAGGTCCGCTCAAGCAATATTTCACTAAAATTGATGAGACAGGATTTCCATATTTAGATGTTCATCCAGTGACAGAGAAAGAAAAAATGGAAGAAGAGTTGTTCTTAGGACTTCGAAAAACAAAAGGTGTTTCTAAGTTAGAATTCCAAAAGAAATTTAATGTGGAGATGGACCATGTTTTTGCAAAGCAGTTACAAAGTAATCAAGAACAAGGATTACTTGAAAACAGAGATGGGCATGTTTGTTTAACGAGGAAAGGGAAACTATTAGGGAATGAAGTATTCCAGTCATTTTTGATTGATTAATTAAATGTGCCATAAGCGTGAAAAATTTTTGTTATTTCGTGACGTTTCCGTTGACAATTGAATGTCAATTTTGGTAAGTTATTAATAGATTTAGCACTCGAAGACAAAGAGTGCTAACAGAGGTGATGATGAGATGCTTACGGAACGTCAGCTCTTAATTTTACAAACAATTGTTGATGACTTTATTGGATCAGCGCAACCAGTTGGTTCGAGGACGTTGGCTAAGAAAGATGAAATTACGTTTAGTTCAGCTACTATTCGAAATGAAATGGCTGATTTAGAAGAATTAGGATTTATTGAAAAAACGCATAGTTCTTCTGGGCGTGTTCCTTCTGAAAAAGGATACCGATTTTATGTAGACCATCTTTTAGCGCCGCAAAACTTACCGACCGATGAAATTGTACAAATTAAAGATTTATTTGCTGAAAGAATTTTTGAAGCAGAAAAAATTGCGCAACAATCAGCTCAAATTTTATCAGAGCTTACGAATTATACGGCCATTGTTCTTGGTCCCAAATTGAGCACAAATAAACTTAAAAATGTACAAATTGTACCGCTTGATCGTCAAACAGCAGTCGCTATTATTGTAACAGATACAGGGCATGTGCAAAGTAAAACGATTACCGTTCCGGAATCTGTTGATTTATCAGATTTAGAAAAAATGGTTAATATTTTAAATGAAAAGCTATCTGGTATACCTATGGCAGAACTTCATAATAAAATCTTTAAAGAGATTGTTACAGTCTTGCGTGGGTATGTTCATAATTACGATAGTGCAATAAAAATGTTAGATGGTACATTTCAAGTCCCTTTATCGGAAAAGATATACTTTGGAGGAAAAGCAAATATGCTTTCGCAACCAGAGTTCCATGACATTCACAAAGTAAGATCTTTGCTGACGATGATTGATAATGAGGCTGCGTTTTATGACATTTTGCGTCATAAACAAGTCGGAATTCAAGTGAAAATTGGTAGAGAAAATTCTTCTACGGCAATGGAGGATTGCAGTTTGATTTCTGCAACGTATTCGATTGGAGAAGAGCAACTTGGAACAATTGCAATTTTAGGTCCGACGAGAATGCAATACTCTCGTGTAATTAGTTTACTGCAGTTATTTACAAGACAATTTACAGACGGACTTAAAAAGTAAATGAGAGTAATACATTCGCTCAAGTGATGAAATTTTCATTGCTGTGTGTAATATATAATGCTTAGGTAATCATGCTAAGCATGATACCTAATACCTTTTAAGGAGGTGAAAATTGTGGAAGAGCGTAACGAACAAGTGGTAGAAGAAGTGAAAGAAGCGCAAGTTGAAGAAGCTGTCACGCCAGAAAACAGTGAAAAAACTGTAGAAGAAAAAAGTGAGGCTGCTCTTTTACAAGAAAAAGTAGATGAGTTACAAGCGAAACTAACGGAAACGGAAGGTCGCACATTACGTCTACAAGCTGATTTTGAAAATTATAAGCGCCGTGTCCAAATGGATAAACAGGCTGCTGATAAATATAGAGCACAAAGTCTAGTTTCAGATATTTTGCCAGCTCTTGATAATTTTGAAAGAGCGATGCAAGTGGAAGCGACTGACGAGCAAACGAAATCCTTGTTACAAGGTATGGAAATGGTGCATCGTCAATTGCTAGAAGCGTTGACTAAAGAAGGTGTTGAAGCGATTGAAGCTGTTGGTAAACAGTTTGATCCGAATGAACACCAAGCTATTATGCAAGTGGAAGACAGTGAATTTGAATCAAACGCGGTAGTTGAAGAATTCCAAAAAGGTTATAAACTAAAAGACCGTGTGATTCGCCCATCAATGGTAAAAGTAAATCAATAATTTACATAAAAGTAGGAGGATTCGCCATGAGTAAAATTATCGGTATTGACTTAGGTACAACAAACTCTTGTGTAGCTGTTATGGAAGGTGGAGAACCAAAGGTTATCCCAAATCCAGAAGGAAACCGTACAACACCTTCTGTTGTAGCTTTCAAAAATGAAGAGCGTCAAGTTGGGGAAGTTGCGAAGCGTCAAGCAATTACAAACCCAAATACAATCATGTCTGTTAAACGTCATATGGGTACAGACTACAAAGTAGAAGTTGAAGGTAAAGATTTTACACCTCAAGAAATTTCTGCAATCATTTTACAAAACTTAAAAGCTTCTGCTGAAGCATACTTAGGTGAAACAGTAACGAAAGCTGTTATTACAGTACCTGCATACTTCAACGATGCAGAGCGTCAAGCAACGAAAGATGCTGGTCGTATCGCTGGTTTAGAAGTTGAGCGTATCATTAACGAACCAACAGCCGCAGCACTTGCTTACGGTTTAGAAAAACAAGATGAAGAGCAAAAAATCTTAGTATATGACTTAGGTGGCGGTACATTTGATGTATCTATCCTTGAGTTAGCAGACGGCACATTCGAAGTTATTTCAACTGCTGGTGACAACCGTCTTGGTGGAGATGACTTTGACCAAGTTATCATCGATCATTTAGTAGCTGAATTCAAAAAAGAAAATAGCATTGATTTAAGCCAAGATAAAATGGCACTTCAACGTCTGAAAGATGCAGCTGAAAAAGCGAAGAAAGATCTTTCTGGTGTAACACAAACACAAATTTCATTACCATTCATTAGTGCTGGAGCTGCTGGCCCATTACACTTAGAATTAACGTTAACAAGAGCTAAATTCGAAGAAATTTCAGCTGGTCTTGTTGAAAGAACATTAGAGCCAACTCGTCGTGCATTAAAAGACGCTGGTTTTGCTCCAAGCGAATTAGATAAAGTTATCCTTGTTGGTGGATCTACTCGTATCCCAGCTGTACAAGAAGCAATTAAACGTGAAACTGGTAAAGAGCCATACAAAGGTGTAAACCCAGATGAAGTTGTAGCATTAGGTGCTGCAGTTCAAGGTGGCGTACTTACTGGTGATGTAGAGGGCGTTCTATTATTAGACGTAACTCCACTTTCTTTAGGTATCGAAACTATGGGCGGTGTGTTCACGAAACTAATCGAGCGTAACACTACAATTCCGACAAGTAAGTCACAAGTATTCTCAACAGCTGCTGATAACCAACCAGCGGTAGACATTCACGTACTACAAGGTGAGCGTCCAATGTCAGCTGACAACAAAACGTTAGGTCGTTTCCAATTAACAGACCTTCCGCCAGCACCACGTGGAATTCCACAAATCGAAGTAACATTCGATATTGATGCGAACGGTATCGTTAACGTACGTGCAAAAGACTTAGGAACAAGCAAAGAGCAAACTATTACAATCCAATCTTCTTCAGGTCTTTCTGATGAAGAAGTAGATCGTATGGTACAAGAAGCTGAATCAAATGCTGATGCTGACCAAAAACGTAAGGAAGAAGTTGAACTTCGTAACGAAGCTGACCAACTTGTATTCCAAACAGACAAAGTTGTAAAAGATTTAGAAGGTAAAGTAGATGCAGCTGAAGTAGCGAAAGCAACGGAAGCGAAAGAAGCATTACAAGCGGCAATCGAGAAAAACGAACTTGAAGAAATCCGTGTGAAAAAAGATGCTCTTCAAGAAATCGTACAACAATTAACTGTTAAATTATACGAGCAAGCTCAAGCGGCTGCAGGGCAAGCAGAAGGTGCACAAGGAGCACAAGACGCTGGCGCGAAAAAAGATAATGTAGTAGACGCTGAGTTTGAAGAAGTAAAAGAAGACAAGTAATACAGTGAAATAAAATAAGTAAGATGACAAAAAGTCAAAGTCAAGCGTGCCTTGGCTTTGGCTTTTTTCACGAATAAGAAGAAATGTGTGAGGATCTTAAGTTTTTTATTTTGCATACTGTATGTGAGGAAACTTTGTTGCAAAGCACTTTCTTTCGGTGTTAAAATTACGTTTATGTGAAAGATTCGGGGGTTGCAAATTTATGAATAAACGAGACTATTATGAGGTCCTTGGACTTAGCCAGGGCGCTTCAAAAGATGAAATTAAAAAAGCGTATCGTCGTTTGGCTAAAAAATATCATCCAGACGTAAGTAAAGAAGAAAATGCAATTGAAAAGTTTAAAGAAGTACAAGAGGCATACGAAGTATTGAGCGATGATCAAAAGCGTGCGCAGTATGATCAATTTGGTCACGCTGGTCCGAATCAAGGTTTCGGTGGCGGAGGAGACTTCGGCGGTGGCTTCGGTTTCGAAGATATCTTTAGTTCATTCTTTGGCGGTGGCGGCAGACGCCGTGATCCAAATGCTCCACGTCAAGGTGCTGATTTACAATATCAAGTTACTTTAGAGTTTGAAGAAGCTATTTTTGGTAAAGAATTAAACGTTGAGATTCCAGTGGAGGATCCATGTGATACTTGTAAGGGTAGTGGAGCAAAACCAGGGACTTCAAAAGAAACATGTAAACATTGTTCAGGATCAGGGCAAGTAAGTGTAGAACAAAATACACCATTTGGGCGTATTGTAAACCGTCAAGCTTGTGGACATTGTTCAGGAACAGGTCAAATGATTAAAGAGAAATGTACGACATGCCATGGTTCTGGTAAAGTTCGTAAACGTAAAAAAATCAATGTTAAAATTCCAGCGGGTATCGATAATGGTCAACAAATTCGTGTATCTGGAAAAGGTGAAGCAGGCGTAAATGGCGGACCGGCAGGTGACTTATATGTTGTTGTTCATGTGAGAAATCATGAATTCTTTGAACGCGAAGGGGATCACATTATTTGCGAAATGCCAATAACATTTGCGCAAATGGCACTTGGTGCGGAAGTAGAAGTTCCTACCGTTCATGGCAAAGTGAAGCTGAAAATTCCAGCTGGAACACAAACAGGAACAGAATTCCGCTTAAAAGGAAAAGGTGCTCCGAACGTACGTGGATATGGTCAAGGAGATCAATATGTAGTCGTTCGTGTTGTTGTGCCGACGAAATTAACTTCACATCAAAAAGATTTATTGCGTGAATTTGCAGGGCAAGAAGAGCAGGATGATAGCTTATTCAGAAAGCTTAAACGTGCTTTCAAAGGGGAATAATGGAAATAAAAAATGGAGTTGGTAAATTGTGAAATGGTCAGAAATTAGTATTCATACAACAGAAGAAGCAGTAGAAGCTGTCTCTCATATTTTGCATGAAGCAGGCGCTAGCGGGGTTGCGATTGAGGACCCAGCGGAGTTGACGAAAGAGCGCAAGCAACAATACGGTGAGATTTATGCACTTAACCCAGATGAATATCCAAGTGAGGGTGTTTTGGTAAAAGCATATTTCCCACAAACGGATTCTTTAAACGAAACGGTTGCAGGTGTAAAATCATCTATTGATGCACTACCATCTTTCGACATCGAAATTGGTAAAGGAACTATTACAATTAATGAAGTCGATGAGGAAGATTGGGCTACTGCTTGGAAGAAGTATTATCATCCAGTTCAAATTTCTGATACATTCACAATTGTGCCGACGTGGGAAGAGTATACACCGTCTTCTCCAGATGAAAAAATTATTGAATTAGATCCAGGTATGGCGTTTGGTACAGGGACACATCCAACAACGACGATGTGTATTCGTGCGTTAGAAAAAACGGTTCAGCCAGGTGATACTGTGATTGATGTGGGGACAGGTTCGGGGGTACTTAGTATTGCTGCGGCAAAATTAGGTGCGGCTTCTGTTCAAGCGTATGATTTAGACCCAGTTGCAGTTGAAAGTGCAGAAATGAATGTGCGCTTAAATAAAACAGATGACATTGTCAATGTTGGACAGAATAGTCTATTAGAAGGTATTGAAGGTCCGGTTGATTTAATCGTAGCAAATTTACTAGCGGAAATCATTCTTCTATTCCCTGAAGATGCAGCGAGAGTTGTGAAGCCAGGTGGATTATTTATTACATCTGGTATTATTGGGGCGAAAGAAAAAGTAATTTCTGAAGCGTTAGAAACAGCTGGATTTTCAATTGAAGAAGTACTTCGAATGGAAGATTGGGTAGCAATTATTGCACGAAATGCGTAATATAGATTTTAGTCTATAAAGAACAGGGGAGTCTCTCACCGTATAAGGTGAGGGACTTACCGTTTGTTATATGAAAATGATAACGTTTCGTTCTTTTCGTAAGTGTTGACTTACGAAAGGAACGAAACTCTACTAAGGTGATTATATGCAACGTTATTTTGTAGAAGAGAAATATGTAAATGAGACAAGTATTCGCATAATGGGTGATGATGTCCATCATATCGCAAGAGTGATGCGTATGTCAGCTGGTGACCACATTTATTGCTGTGTAAATGGTAAAACAGCAGAGTGTTCAATTGCTGAAATTACCAGTGAATTTGTGGATACCACTATTGTAGAATGGGTAGAGGCGTCAAGCGAACTTCCTGTGTTCGTGACGATTGCAAGTGGACTGCCGAAAGGAGACAAGCTAGAGTTAATTTTTCAAAAAGGAACTGAGCTTGGGGCAGCTGCATTTTTACCATTTCAAGCATCTCGATCTATTGTAAAGTGGGATGCGAAAAAAGCAGATAAAAAAGTTGAGCGTTTGAAAAAAATTGTAAAAGAAGCTGCGGAACAATCGCATAGAAGTGAAATTCCAGAAGTACACGTTCCCTCATCATTTAAACAACTGCTGTCGATGAGTAGCGAGTATGATGTTTGTCTTGTTGCGTATGAAGAAGAAGCGAAACAAGGTGAGAAATCTAATTTTGCGAAAGCTTTAGCGACGATTAAACCAGGCCAAAAGCTGCTGATTGTATTTGGACCAGAAGGCGGTTTAGCGGAGGAAGAGATAACCGCACTTCGTGAACATAAATTTGTACCATGTAGTTTAGGACCAAGAATTTTAAGAACAGAAACGGCTCCGCTTTATGCGTTAAGTGCCGCTTCTTATCATTTTGAATTGATGGGGTGATAATCAATGGCAACTGTTGCGTTCCACACGTTAGGTTGTAAAGTAAACCACTATGAAACAGAAGCGATTTGGCAATTGTTTAAACAAGGTGGTTATGAAAGAACTGAATATGAAAAAAAATCTGATGTATACGTTATTAACACATGTACAGTAACGAATACTGGAGATAAAAAAAGCCGTCAAGTAATTAGACGTGCTGTACGTCAAAATCCAGATGCGGTAATTTGTGTAACGGGATGTTATGCACAAACATCTCCAGCGGAAATTATGGCGATTCCAGGTGTAGATATTGTTGTTGGTACGCAAGATCGTGAGAAGATGTTAGGATACATTGAAGAATTCCGTAAAGAGCGTCAACCAATTAATGCTGTCCGCAATATTATGAAAACACGTGTATATGAAGAGCTCGATGTACCATATTTCACGGACCGTACACGTGCATCTTTAAAAATACAAGAAGGTTGTAATAACTTCTGTACATTTTGCATCATTCCTTGGGCGCGTGGTTTAATGCGTTCTCGTGATGGAAAAGAAGTTATTAAACAAGCGCAGCAATTAGTAGATGCGGGCTATAAAGAAATCGTATTAACAGGTATTCATACAGGTGGGTACGGTGAAGATATAAAAGAGTATAACTTAGCTGGATTACTGCGCGATATGGAAGCGGAAGTAGGCGGATTGAAACGCCTTCGTATTTCTTCTATTGAGGCGAGTCAAATTTCTGATGAAGTAATTGAAGTGTTAGATAAATCAGAAGTAGTTGTACGTCATTTGCATATTCCATTACAGTCAGGATCTAATACTGTATTGAAACGTATGCGCCGTAAGTATACGATGGAATTTTTCCAAGAGCGTTTAGATCGTTTGAAAGAAGCGTTACCAGGTCTTGCGATTACATCAGACGTAATTGTTGGATTCCCAGGCGAAACAGAAGAGGAATTCATGGAAACGTACAATTTCATTAAAGAGAATCGTTTCTCTGAATTACACGTTTTCCCTTATTCGAAACGTACAGGTACTCCAGCAGCACGTATGGAAGATCAAGTTCCTGAAGACGTGAAGAACGATCGTGTTCACCGTCTAATTGAGCTATCAAATCAATTAGCGAAAGAGTATGCTTCTAGATTTGAAGGTGAAGTACTTGAAATCATTCCGGAAGAGACATTTAAAGATGGTGACCGTGAAGGTTTATATGTAGGTTATACAGATAACTACTTAAAAATTGTGTTTGAAGGATCTGAAGAATTGATTGGTAAGCTAGTAAAAGTGAAAATTACAAAAGCTGGTTATCCATATAACGAAGCGCAGTTTGTTCGTGTTCTTGAAGATGATGTAAAAAAAGAATCAGCAAGCGCATAAAATGAAACTTTAATCAGTGGGGGATTTTGTTCATTCACGCTGATTATCAGCCTGACCCCACCTAAGTTCTTTGCTTTCGCTGAATTTTGAGGTGGGGGTCTTACTGTCCTGGCAAATAGCGGGATAAAAAGCATGCAAACGGAAATAATTTGCATGCTTTCTTTTTTTTTGGGGAGAAGTTAAGTACTGAAAAGGCAGGTACGTTGAATGAGTAGTTATTTAATGCTTTCTTGTATTAAAAAAGGTGTAATGATAAAAAATATAGTTGTCTTCAGGGGAAAAGGATAATAGCTATCTACATAGCTTTTGAACAGGTAAGGGCATCTATTCTTCTTTTATTCTGCCAAATAGTTGACCTGAAGTGATAAAATGTATTATAATCGTAAAAGACATGCTGAAGAAGGGTTTCTTTTTGCATGCTGAAATTAGTATGTAAGTGTGATGTTTCGGAGGGAGGGAAAGAGAATGTCAAAAACAGTCGTTCGTAAAAACGAGTCTTTGGAGGATGCACTTCGCCGTTTTAAAAGATCGGTTTCTAAAACTGGTACACTTGCTGAAGCAAGAAAGCGCGAGTTTTATGAAAAGCCAAGTGTAAAACGTAAGAAGAAATCTGAAGCGGCAAGAAAGCGTAAGTTCTAAGAGAGGGTGTAAGTTATGAGTCTTCTCGGTCGTTTAAACGATGATATGAAACAAGCGATGAAGAATAAACAAAAAGAAAAATTAACCGTTATTCGTATGGTTAAGGCTGCTTTACAAAATGAAGGTATTAAACTGCAACATACTCTTACTGAAGAAGAGGAATTAACAGTTTTAGCTCGTGAAGTAAAACAGTATAAGGACTCCCTCCTTGAATTTAAAAAAGCTGGTCGTGAAGACCTTGTTGATAAACTGCAAAGTGAAATTCAGATTTTAAGCGCATATTTGCCGGAGCAATTAACGGAAGAAGAACTAGCGGATATAATTAAGCAAGTTATTTCTGAAGTTGGTGCTACATCTAAAGCAGATATGGGTAAAGTGATGACTGCTGTTATGCCGAAAGTAAAAGGTAAAACAGACGGATCACTTGTGAATAAGCTGGTTATCCAGCTATTAGCATAAAAAAGCGTCTCATTTCGTATGAGACGTTTTTTTATGCTTTTTTCAGTTTGGACGTGATATTACAAGCTCTTTTTTCATACATATGGGATGAGAGGGGGTCTTTTGAGATGAAAAAAATAGAACAAATGAAGAATTGGTTAACGAAGCAAATAGACCTGCCAGTGGATGTGTTAATGGATCTACCTCGGATCACGCTTGTTGGGCAAGTACATATCTATATAGAAAATCATCGAGGATTATTAGTGTTTTCAGATAAAGAGGTAAGATTGCTATTGAAACATGGTCAATTATTAATTAAAGGTCAATCCTTTGTTATTAAAACAATCCTTCCAGAAGAACTGTTGCTTGAAGGGATTATTGAACAAGTGACGTTTTTAGAAAATGAAAAGAAAGAGGAGTGAGGAGAAACTTCCGTTTGTGGAGTTTTTCTTCGTTACCTTGTATTAACAGGCGGTAACGTTCTGGCCTCAATATTCGGTTCGTACAAAGAGGATAGGTGGGAATTGAGTTCCACGTAAAAAATTGGCTCGTGAAGGTTAATAATTAGTGAGGATCAAGGAATCTGCTAATTAAAATTTTAGTACGAGCTAGTTTGATAATCGAATTGAAAAGTAGTGTATCTACTTTTAGAAAGGTAGTGGAGATAGTCGATGAAAAATAAATGGTTTATAAAATGGCTTGGGTATGTAAAGGTGCGAATTGAAGGTAGAGGAGCGGAACGCTTTGTTAACGAGTGTGTGCGGAAGAAATTACTCGTTTGGGATGTAAAGAAGATAGCTGATGAAACGTTAGTTTTTTGTATGTTATTACGAGATGTGAAAAAGATAAAACCAATTTATAGAAAAAATGAATGTAAATTATATTTTATTGGACGTTACGGTTTTCCTTTTTGGAATAAGCGTGTAATTAAAAATAGTGGATTTTTAATTGGGTTTTTAATATTTTTTTTCGGAATGATCGCATTGTCAAATATGGTGTGGAAAATTGAAATTACAGGAGCAAAACCTGAAACAGAATATATATTGATGAAAGAATTGGACAAAATGGGTATAAAAAAAGGTAAATTACAATTCCAAATGCCGAGTGTAGAAGATGTTCAACGTCATTTGACAGACAATATTAATGCGATTACTTGGGCGGGATTAGAAATAAGAGGGACAACATATCATTTTAAGATTGTTGAAAAAAATGAACCGAAAAAAGAAAGTGAACAACAGCCACAAAACTTAGTAGCAAAAAAAGAAGGGATTATTACAAAAACATTTGTGGAAGTTGGGAAGCCGGTTGTCATGAAAAATGACCATGTAGAAAAGGGGCAACTTCTCGTATCCGGGATGTATGGTAATGAGGAGAATCCGACAGTTGTTTCGGCTAAAGGGATTGTATATGGAGAAACGTGGTATAAATCTGAGGTGGATGTTCCGTTAAAGACACAATTTCAAGTGTATACTGGTAATTCATACAATGAACATTTCCTTAAATTTGGGAGTACTAAAATAAAAATATGGGGATTTCTAAAGGATAAGTATAAGCGCTCTCGTACTGAAAGTGTAAAACATGATGTGAAATTATTTGGATTTACATTACCAATTGCATACGAGAAAGATATTGTACGAGAAGAGGAAGAAGCGAACCGAGAATATACCGAAAAACAAGCAATGAAAGTAGCGAAAGAGATGGCAGAAAAAGAACTGAAGAAAAAATTGGATGAACATGCTATGATTGTAAGTGATAACATTTTGAGTAAAGAGGTTGAGGCGGATCACCTAAAGGTCACATTACATTATACAGTGATTGAAAATATTGCAGAGCCACAACCAATATCTGAATCCGATATTCAAGGAGACTGAGTAATGGCAGAACAATTAGTAGAAATGAACCAACAATTGGAAAATCCCAACGAAGCAATCGCTCTTTTTGGGGTAAATGATGCTCATTTAAAAGTAATTGAACGAGAACTTAGTGTATCGATTGTGACTAGAGGAGAATCTGTTCGTGTATCTGGGGCAGATGAAACTGTGGTGCTCGTAGAAAAAATCTTACAACAGTTACTTGTTGTTATCCGTAAAGGTGTATCAATTTCGGAAAGAGATGTTGCGTATGCGATTCAGCTTGGGCAACAAGGGAAAATTGCTCAATTCGAAGAATTATATGAAGAGGAAATTTTTAAAACGGCAAAAGGTAAATCCATTCGTGTGAAAACGATGGGGCAAAGACGATATATTCATGCAATGAAAAAGAATGATATTGTATTTGGGATAGGACCTGCTGGGACAGGAAAAACATACTTAGCCGTAGTAATGGCTGTGAGAGCTTTAAAGCAAGGGTATGTAAAGAAAATTATTTTAACAAGACCTGCTGTAGAAGCTGGAGAGAGCTTAGGGTTTTTACCAGGTGATTTGAAAGAAAAAGTAGATCCGTATTTACGTCCACTATATGATGCGTTACATGATATTCTTGGACAAGAATATACACAACGTATGATGGAACGTGGTGTAATTGAAATTGCACCTCTTGCTTATATGAGAGGGCGTACTCTTGATGATTCATTTGTTATATTAGATGAGGCGCAAAATACAACTGGTGTTCAAATAAAAATGTTTTTAACACGATTAGGTTTTAGTTCTAAAATGGTTATTACGGGGGATCCCTCACAGGTAGACTTGCCAAAAGGGGTAAAGTCAGGTCTTTCTATTGCTGCTAATATTTTATCTGGTGTATCAGGTCTTTCGTTCATAACACTGGAACAAACAGACGTTGTGAGACACCCATTAGTGCAACGTATTATTGAGGCATATGATAAAATGGAATGATCCTATTTGTCAGGATCATTTCTTTTTGTATGATAAGGTTGGCGAATGACATATTTTTTACTATCATTAAAGACGAGGGAAATAAACTATAGGTGATAGTGGATAAAAATGTTGTCCAAAAAGTATCGTTACCTAGAAGAAATGAAAGCTATAAATAGTTTCACTTTATTTCTGGAGAGGAGAAGGTATTGAAATCATGTCAAGATCTCAAGAAATTTCTAAGTGGTTTCGTAATTTACAACATTCGAAAAAACTAAGTTGGATTTCTTACGTTTTATTAGGGGCAGTGCTGTTTTTTGCACTTATGAATAATGTAAAACCAGAGCAATTAGATGTTACAACATATTCTATTGCGAAAAAAACAATCCATTCTCCTATTAAAATTGAAGATAAAGTTACAACGGACAAAAAGAAAAAAGAAGCCGCTACAAAAGTTGAAGATCAATATACATATAAAAGTGAGTATAAACAAAATAAAGTGGATATTGTGAATGACGTCTTTGCTAAAGTAGATGAAGTGATACAAGAGATTAAAGCGGTTGGACCGGATGAGCAAAAAAAGATTACTGATGCTGAAAAAGTGGACAAGTTGAAAAAAAAATTGCCTACTGATTTAACGAAAGAATTATCTGATTCAAACTTACTAAACTTAATTAATGCGGATTCGAACCAATTAGTATTAGCGAAAGATGCAACAGTTACAGCTATTAATAGTATCATGACTGAGCATGTTAAAATGGATGAATTGAAGGATGCGAAGGAACGATATGTAAGTGAGATGAATAGTGTTAATGTTGATAATGGTTTAAAGGAATCTATTAAGGCGTTAGGGAAATATGCGATTTCTGCAAACTATTTTTATGATCCGACCTTAACAAAAGAGAAGAGAAAAGCGGAAGAAGATTTAGTTCCACCTGTTTATATTCTTCAAGGGCAAGTCCTTGTTAGAGAAGGTGAAACGATTTCAAGTGATATGTACAATCAGTTGAAATTAGTTGGCCTGTTAGAAAAAGGGAACAGTTTTCAACCCTATGTTGGGTTAGCGGTACTCATTGGTGTGCTATTGTACTTTATGCATAAGCAGTTTGAAGTGTTTTTACAGCGGAAAAGAGAAGATAGGCCGTATGTCTTAGCGTATATTACAATTTTGTCTATCACGATTGTTTTAATGAAAATCATTAGTTTGTTTCAAAAGCTTGAGTATGCAGGAATCGCGTATGTTGTTCCAGTTGCAATGGGAACAATACTTGTAAAATTAATGATTGGTGATCGATTTGTATTTTTAACGAGTATGATCTTTTCTGTATGCGGAAGTATTATGTTTAATGAAGGTGTAACGAGTACACTGAATTATAGTGTGGGGATTTATGTTTTATTAAGTTCATTATCAGTTAGTATTTTCTTGAGAGAAAAAAATCGTCGTACGATGATTTTACAAGCTGGTATACTCGTTTCTGTATTAAATGTAGTCGTATTAGCGGCTTTGCTATTATTACGTAACGGGAATTTTTCGCCTCTTGAAATTGGGGTGCAATTATTAATGGCTGCTGTTTCGGGTATTATCTCTTCTGTTCTAGCTATGGGGATTTTACCGTATTTAGAAAGTGGTCTTGGGATTGTATCGAGTATGAAATTGATGGAACTTTCAAGTCCGAATCACCCGCTTTTGCGTAAAATTTTATTAGAAGCACCAGGTACATATCACCATAGTGTAATGGTAGCTAATCTCTCAGAAGCTGCTTGTGAAGCAGTTGGAGCAAATGGAGTATTAGCGCGTGTAGGGGCGTATTATCATGATGTAGGGAAAACGGTACAACCACAGTTTTTTATTGAAAACCAAATGGGTATTGAAAACCCGCATGATAGATTAGACCCTGTAACGAGCAAAGATATTATAATTGCTCATGTAACCGATGGGGTGAGAATGTTAGAAGAACACCATATACCTCAAGAAATTATCGATATTGCTGGTCAGCATCATGGTACAACGTTACTTAAATATTTTTATTATAATGCGATTAAAGAAGATAAAGAGAAATATACGGAGGAAATGTTCCGCTATCCAGGATCAAAAGCAACTTCTAAAGAGTCGGCGATCGTTGGTATTGCTGATAGTGTGGAAGCGGCGGTACGTTCGATGAACCATCCAACACCAGATCAGATTAATAATTTAGTGCAAAGTATTATTAAAGATCGCCTGCAAGATGGTCAATTTAGTGAATGTGATTTGACATTTAAGGAACTACAAATCGTTGGAAAAACGTTATGTGAAACGTTAAATGGTATTTTCCATTCCCGTATTACATATCCGGAACCGCCGGAAGAAAAGGAGAAAGAATGAGTTTATTAATTGATTTTATTGATGAAACAGAAGAAGTGAAAGACGAATATATAAGTTTGATTCGAGGTTTAGTAGAGAAAGCAGCCCAAATGGAGAACATAGAAGAAGGTGCAGAATTATCGGTTACATTTGTAGATAATGAACGTATTCGTGAAATAAACCGTGATTACCGAGATAAGGATCAGCCTACGGACGTTATTTCTTTTGCTATGGAAGAAATGGGAGAAGGCGAAATGGAAATTGTCGGTGCAGAGATGCCGCGTATGTTAGGAGATCTTATTATTTCTATTCCAAGAGCAAAAGAACAAGCTGAAGAATATGGACATTCTTTTGATCGAGAACTTGGGTTTTTAGCACTACATGGCTTTTTGCATTTGCTTGGTTATGATCATATGACAGAAGAAGATGAGAAAGAAATGTTTGGAAGACAAAAAGAAATTTTAGAGGCCTTTGGATTAGGACGATGAAAACAGGAAAACTTTTAGATAGTTTTGGATATGCTATAGCTGGTATATACTTTTGTCTTCGTCATGAACGAAATATGAAAATTCATTATTTAGCCGCAGTCATCGTTATATGCTGCGGCTTTTATTTCCATATTACAACAATGGAATGGATTGTCGTACTTATTGTGATAGGGATTGTAATGAGTTTAGAGATGGTGAATACGGCTATTGAAAAAACAGTAGACTTAGCAACCACCGATATTCATCCGGTTGCAAAAATTGCAAAGGATGTTGCAGCAGGGGCAGTTTTATTATTTGCAATTATAGCTGCTGTAATTGGTGCTATTATCTTTTTACCGTATATGGTATAGTTGCATTCCGAAGCTTTTATTAAGCTTTGGGAGCGCCGTGAAGGCCTTTAATGAAAGAGTGTATCTATTCACATCTATGAACGGAAAGGATGCGGGAATATGAATAGCAAACAATTAATTCAAGAAGCAACCGAAGCGCGTAAACGAGCGTACGTACCATATTCTAAATTTCAAGTAGGTGCAGCTTTACTAACTCAGGATGGAAAAATATATCGTGGATGTAATGTTGAAAATGCATCATATGGTTTATGTAACTGTGCAGAACGAACAGCTTTATTTAAGGCAATTTCTGAAGGGGATAACGAGTTTGTAGCTATTGCAGTCGTAGCGGATACAAAGCGTCCAGTACCTCCTTGTGGAGCATGTCGACAAGTTATGATAGAATTATGTAAACAGGATACGAAAGTATACCTATCAAACTTACATGGTGATGTTCAAGAGACAACAGTCGGAGAATTGTTACCAGGAGCATTTTTAGCGGAGGATTTACATGAATAGAAAAGGTTATAAATCAGGTTTTGTCTCTATTATTGGCAGACCGAATGTTGGGAAATCTACATTTTTAAATCGTATTATTGGCCAAAAAATTGCCATTATGAGCGATAAGCCACAAACAACTCGTAATAAAATTCAAGGTGTATATACAGAAAATGATTCACAAGTAGTTTTCATTGATACACCAGGAATACATAAACCTAAACATAAACTAGGCGATTTCATGGTGAAGATGGCTCAAACGACATTAAAAGAAGTTGATATTGTTTTGTTTATGGTCAATGCAACTGAAGGATATGGTCGTGGTGAGGAATTTATTATTGAGAAATTACAAGAAACGAAACAACCGGTATTTTTGGTAATTAATAAAATTGACCAACTTCATCCAGAGCAATTGCTGGAGTTGATTGATCAATATCGTAAATTATATGAGTTCGCGGAGATTGTGCCAATTTCTGCATTGGACGGTAATAACGTTGAAGCGTTAATCGGAGCAATTAAAAAGTATTTACCAGAAGGACCGCAATATTACCCGGATAATCAAGTAACGGATCATCCAGAGCGATTTATTATTTCAGAGCTTATTCGTGAAAAAGTATTACATTTAACACGTGAAGAAGTACCGCATTCTGTAGCGGTTGTTATTGATGCAATTCAAAAGCGTGAGGGCGGAGCGGTTTATATAAACGCAACGATTGTTGTTGAACGTGCATCACAAAAAGGAATTATTATAGGTAAGCAAGGGAAGATGTTAAAAGAAGTCGGTAAGAGAGCTCGTTTTGACATTGAAGCACTTCTTGGTTCTAAAGTATTTTTAGAAGTATGGGTGAAAGTGCAAAAAGATTGGCGTAATAAGATGTCACAGCTTCGTGACCTTGGTTTCCGTGAAGACGAGTATTAATATGAAGTAAAGTTGTGATCAGTGGATGTTTTGTTCATCCGCTGATTATTGGTTTTTATGAACCTTGATAAATTAGGAAAAATTTTTCTCACATGAAAATGAACAAAATGGGTCAACTTAATAACAACAAAAGAAATTGGTTTATAGGCTACGCTTATTGAGAAAGGTGGATTCTTATGCTAGATTTTACCTGGAAGTTTTTCTCCAAAACAGGAAGCATTGAAACGTATTTGCTTTTGAAAGAAATGGAAAAAGACGTAAACGATGAGATGGATCAACATGAAGAGGAGTTAGCGCATCTAGACTCTCCAATTTCTTGACCCGTTTTGTTCAAACCTTGGATGGTGACGAACATGTTTCAAAAAGTTGAGGGCATTGTTATCCGTACGACAGATTACGGAGAAACAAATAAGATTGTTACAATATACTCGCGGGAATTTGGTAAGGTAAGTGCAATGGCAAGAGGGGCGAAAAAGCCGAAGAGTCGGTTAGCAGCTATTTCGCAACTTATGACACATGGTCATTTTCTTATTCAAATGGGATCTGGACTTGGAACTTTGCAACAAGGCGAGATTATTTCATCTATGAAAGAAATTCGCGAGGATATATTTTTAACTGCTTATGCATCATTTATTATTGAATTAACCGATAAAGCAACAGAAGATAAGAAGCATAATCCGTATTTATTTGAAATGTTATATCAAACGTTGCATTATATGTGTGAGGGTGTTGATCCAGAAGTATTATCATTAATTTATCAAACGAAAATGCTTCCGGTATTAGGGATGCGCCCGTACTTTGATACATGTGCTATTTGTCATCAAGAAACAGATTTTGTCGCCTTCTCTGTCCGGGAAGGCGGTTTTCTGTGCTCGCGTCATGCGGAGCAAGATCCGTATCGTATTCCGGTGGGAGAGGCTGTTCATAAATTATTACGTCTCTTTTTTCACTTTGATTTACACCGGCTCGGTAATGTATCGGTGAAGGATAGTACAAAAAAACAAATGCGCACAGTATTGAATACATATTATGACGAATATTGTGGGATTTATTTGAAAACAAGGCGTTTCTTGGAACAACTTGATAAGTTTCAAATATAAAAAGGGCCGTATACGGTCCTTTTTACATACTTTCTTTTTCGAATAGCATATTTAGTATATAATATTTAAGAGATAGTATAACTTTTTTCGTTGTGCATTAAAGGTGGTGATTATCATAGAGCTGAATAAACGGCAAGAGCATATCATTCAGATTGTAAAAGATCACGGTCCTATTACAGGGGAGTCAATTGCTGGGCAATTGGGTTTAACACGTGCAACGCTAAGACCAGACTTAGCAATTTTAACGATGGCTGGTTATTTAGAAGCGCGTCCACGTGTAGGTTATTTTTATACGGGTAAAACCGGGGGACAGCTATTATCTGAAGCTGTTAAGAAAATTAAAGTGCAAGATTATCAATCTAGACCGGCTGTAATTGATAAAAATGTATCAGTATACGATGCAATCTGTACTATGTTTCTAGAGGACGTTGGTACATTATTTGTTGTAGATCAAGCTACTTTATTAGTTGGCGTTGTATCTCGTAAAGATTTATTACGAGCTAGCTTAGGAAAGCAGGATTTAACCTCTCTTCCGGTTAATATTATCATGACAAGGATGCCAAACATTGCGATGTGTCGCAGGGAGGATTCTTTATATGATATTGCGATGGAATTAATAGAAAGACAGATTGATGCGATGCCGGTTGTGAAGGATACGAAACAAGGTTTAGAAGTGATTGGACGAATTACAAAAACAAATATTACACGTGCGTTTGTAAATTTAGTAAATAACGAATAAGTGTAATTTGTTTAAAGTGAGGTAATGTAATGGATAATAAAATCGTATATGTCGTATCTGACTCTGTAGGAGAAACGGCTGATTTGGTTGTTAGAGCGGCAATGGGACAGTTCCCATTCGCTCCTGATATTAGGCGTGTACCGTATGTAGAAGATACAGGGACATTAAAAGAAGTAATCTCGATTGCCAAGAGCAATCAAGCGCTTATTTGTTTTACGTTAGTAAAGCCTGATATGCGTCAATATTTATTGACAGAAGCGGCAAAAGAAGGAGTAGAGGCATACGATATTATCGGACCTCTTATCGATCAAATTGAAGAAATTACAGGGCAAGTACCAAGGTATGAGCCAGGTGTCGTTCGAAGATTAGATGAAGAGTACTTTAAAAAAATTGAAGCGATTGAATTTGCAGTTAAGTATGATGATGGTAGGGATGCACGTGGTATTTTAAAAGCTGATATCGTGTTGATTGGAATTTCACGTACATCAAAAACACCACTTTCACAATATTTAGCGCATAACAAACGTTTGAAAGTTGCTAATGTACCACTTGTACCGGAAGTGGATCCGCCTGAGGAATTATATCAAGTGGCAAAAGAGAAATGTTTCGGTTTGAAAATTATACCAGATAAGTTAAATCATATTCGAAAAGAACGATTGAAATCACTTGGATTAAGTGATGGAGCAACATATGCAAATATTAATCGTATTCAAGAAGAAATTGATCATTTTGAGGAAGTAATTAGTAAAATAAATTGTCAAGTGATTGATGTATCAAATAAGGCAATTGAAGAAACAGCAAATATTATTGTGAATGCAGTGCAAAACCAAAAAATGTTTTAGCACATTTACCAAAGGTGAATGTGCTTTTTTCGCTCGTGAGAAGGCGTTAGAGGAAGATGCGAAGTAGAGCATGAACTTTTGGCTTAGTAATAGAATATAGCGGAATGGTTATACTTATATTCTTCTGTTTTTTAATTATGCTAAAGGAACGATTTCGTTATCTTTAAGTGTAAGATGAAAATTAAAGGGATATGTAGCGTAGTTGAAGAAAATATATTATAATAAAAAATTGTGATAAAAACCTATATTTTACGTTTAGACTTTAATTTTTCAGAATAAACTAGGGATAGGATTTTCGAAAAAGACATGTATTTACGTTAAATCGACAAAATCTAGACAAGAAAACGCACATTATGGAAGGATTCACAGAAGGGATGTAGAATACAGAAATATGCAAAACATCAGATAAGATATTATTTGATGCAGATGCGTATCCCGTGAAGAATGCAATTGTGCAAGTTGGAACAAAATTTTATGTCGAAATTTTGTTTGTCGTATCCTATGCTCATCGTTCAAGAAAACAGCAAGGTAATTGGGTCTATGTAGATTCTGAGCAAGATGAAGTTGACTGTTATATTTATTAACATGCAAAAGCTACAGATCTCATGATCATACAGGCTATAGTGCTTCTTGCTAGTCTTCTTGTGAAAAAGGAGTATATGTATTGTCTCCAGGAGATACATTTGTAACAGATGAGCAAATGTATACAATTTTATATAGTAGTATGTATCTGCGAATTTACGCAGACTGGGGACTTATACGAAAGGTCCAAAATCGTTTACACAATGTGATCGACAGTACTTTCTAACAAATTTAGAAAAATATTGTCGAATTATAAAGGAATCTTTTAATTTATATCGAATACAAAATACGACACGGAGATGGAGTTATGGGGAACAGAATTCCTGAAGAAGTTGTTGAACAGATTCGGACATCATCCGATATTGTAGAAGTGATTGGTGAGTATGTTCAACTTAGAAAGCAGGGGCGTAACTATTTCGGCCTTTGTCCATTTCATGGTGAGAATTCTCCTTCATTCTCTGTTTCATCTGATAAGCAAATTTTTCATTGTTTCGGATGTGGAGAAGGTGGAAATGTATTTTCTTTTCTTATGAAAATGGAAGGACTTGCTTTCACAGAGGCTGTTCAAAAGCTTGGCGAAAGAAATGGAATTGCAGTTGCAGAATATAAATCAGGGCAAGGACAACAACAACAAGAAGACATATCTGATGACACTGTCATCATGCAACAGGCTCATGAACTTTTGAAAAAGTATTATCATCATTTATTAGTAAATACAGAAGAAGGAAATGAAGCACTTTCATATTTATTAAAACGTGGTATTACAAAAGAGATGATTGAGAAATTTGAAATTGGTTATGCATCACAAGCTTGGGATGCAGCAACGAAAATTTTACAAAAAAGAGGTTTGTCGCTATCTAGTATGGAACAGGCTGGCCTTCTTGTAAGAAGTGAGAAGGATGGCAGTCATTATGACCGCTTCCGCGGAAGAGTTATGTTTCCGATTTATACTTTACAAGGTAAGGTGATAGCGTTTAGTGGAAGGGCATTAGGCGATGACACTCCGAAATATTTGAATAGTCCTGAAACACCGATTTTTTACAAAAGTAAGCTGTTGTATAATTTCCACCAAGCAAGGCCGTTTATTAGAAAACGTGGGCAGGTTGTCCTTTTTGAAGGTTATGCCGATGTACTAGCCGCGGTGAAAAGTGGTGTGGAAGAAGCTGTTGCGACAATGGGAACAGCTTTAACTGAAGAACAAGCGAAACTTCTGCGACGTAACGTTGAAACTGTTGTTCTTTGCTATGATGGTGATAAAGCAGGGCGAGAAGCGACGATGAAAGCAGGGCAATTACTATTGCAAGTTGGTTGCCAAGTGAAAGTTACATCCTTGCCAGATAAGCTTGACCCTGATGAATATGTGCAACAATATGGGACAACCGCTTTTGAAAATCTTGTGAAATCAAGTATAAGTTTTGTTGGTTTCAAAATAAATTATTTGCGTTTAGGGAAAAATTTGCAAGATGAGTCTGGCAAAGAAGAATATGTAAAAAGTGTTTTAAAAGAGTTATCATTGCTACAGGATGCGATGCAGGCGGAATCATATTTAAAATCATTATCGCAAGAATTTTCGTATTCAATGGAAACACTTTTGAATCAATTGCACCAATATCGCAAAGAACAAAAGGTACAGCAAAAACAAATAAAGCAGGTTTCTAAGCCATCTCAAATTGTTCAAACGAAACCGAAATTAACAGGTTTTGAAAGGGCAGAAAGAGAAATTATTTACCATATGTTGCAAAGTGCAGAAGTGACAGTGCGTATGGAACCTCATATAGAAGATTTTTATACAGAAGAACATAAAGGGATTTTATATGAACTATACGCATATTATGAAAAGGGAAATGAACCTTCAGTCGGAACATTTTTAAGTTGGCTCTCTGATGAAAAGTTGAAAAATATTATTACTGATATTTCGACGGATGAATTTATTAATCCAGAGTACACAGAAGAAGCGTTACAAGGTCATTTGGAGGCGCTAAGACGCCATAAAGAAAAACTTGAAAAGATGGAAATTATCTTTAAAGTAAAACAAATGGAAAAAACAAATCCTGTAGAGGCTGCTAAATATTATGTGGCATATTTACAAAGTCAAAAAGCAAGAAAATAGCTTTTTCGATAAAGTTTTAGTATAATGAATGTTTGTATCTCGCGTAAGGAGGGGAACAGATGGCTGATAAACCAGCTCGTTCTAAACAAATTGAAACTGAAATGACCCTTGAGCAAGTGAAAGAACAACTCACTGAGCTCGGAAAAAAACGTGGCGTTCTTACATATGAAGAGATTGCAGAACGCATGAATGGATTTGAAATTGAATCCGATCAAATGGATGAATACTATGAATATTTAGGTGAACAAGGGATTGACTTAGTTGGTGACAATGACAACGACGAAGGTCCTAATAATCGTCAAATTACAAAAACGGAAGAAGAATTTGACCTTAATGATTTAAGTGTGCCGCCAGGTGTGAAAATCAATGACCCTGTTCGTATGTACTTAAAAGAAATTGGTCGTGTAGACTTACTATCTGCTGAAGAAGAAATTCGACTTGCGACACGTATTGAAGAAGGCGATGAAGAAGCAAAACGCCGTCTTGCAGAAGCAAACTTACGTCTTGTAGTAAGTATTGCAAAGCGCTACGTGGGCCGTGGTATGCTTTTCTTAGACTTAATCCAAGAAGGAAATATGGGTCTAATTAAGGCAGTTGAAAAGTTCGACTACCGTAAAGGTTTTAAATTTAGTACGTATGCAACTTGGTGGATTCGCCAAGCTATTACACGTGCGATTGCAGACCAAGCGCGAACAATTCGTATTCCAGTTCATATGGTTGAAACAATTAATAAGTTAATCCGTGTACAACGTCAATTATTACAAGATCTAGGACGCGAACCATCTCCTGAAGAGATTGGTGAAGAAATGGATCTTGCTCCAGAAAAAGTACGCGAAATCTTAAAGATTGCACAGGAGCCAGTTTCTCTTGAAACACCAATTGGTGAAGAAGACGACTCCCATTTAGGTGACTTTATCGAAGACCAAGAAGCAACATCGCCTGCGGACCATGCAGCGTATGAATTGCTAAAAGAACAATTAGAAGATGTGTTAGATACACTAACAGATCGTGAAGAAAATGTTCTGCGTCTTCGTTTTGGTTTAGATGATGGACGAACTCGTACGCTTGAAGAAGTTGGGAAAGTATTCGGCGTAACGAGAGAACGTATTCGTCAAATTGAAGCGAAAGCACTTCGCAAATTAAGACATCCAAGCCGTAGTAAGCGTCTTAAGGATTTCTTAGAATAGGCTACCTTTAAGTTTACTTCACTTTTGTGAAGTAAACTTTTTTGTTTTGTTAATTTTTGTTAAAATTTAGCTATCGGCAACGATTACAATTTCTTGTAATTTATTTTACAGAATTGTCTTTTGATTTGCAAATGCTCATTTTTCGATTTTTCGATTTATTTTGTTTATTATATACAAAATAATATGTAGAAAAGTAAAAAATATGATGAGAAACGTTAGTAATTATCGAAATAATATGCGATATAATAGTGAAAATCAATAAAATGAATTTACGGAATATTTTTAACAAGTAGTAGTTTGCTCTTTTCTGATAGGGCGTTTTCAAGTACAATATAAATGACTGAATCATCTAACTATTTAGCGGTATAGAGGGGGGAGAAGAGATATGAAACGTAATCCGTTGATTCCGTTCGCTCTTATTGCAGCATTAGGTATTATCGTTATGTTTGTATTTTCATTTCAGGGGCTAAATAAATCTAAAGAGTTAGCTGATGCAAAAAATGGTGGGAAACCAGCACAAACAGCATCAAAGCCAGAGGATATTGTAAAGCAAAGCTGTACGAGCTGTCATGGTGATCAGTTACAAGGAGCGGTAGGCCCTAATTTACAAAAAATTGGTGGGAAACTTTCAAAAGATGAAATTAAAGAAGTTATTTCAAAAGGAAAAGGAAATATGCCGCCAAATATAGTTCCAGCTGATCAAGCGGCAAAAGTAGCTGATTGGTTATCGAAGAAAAAATAAAGTATAGAAAAACAAGCCTTTTGCTTTTTGCAAAAGGCTTGTTTTTCTATACTATCTAAAATACGATTAGTAATAGAGAATTGAAGTATTGTTATGGACTTGCAACAACTACTATAAATTCATTATCATGGAGACAGACTGAGAAGAGAAGGAGTAATGGAAATACATGAATGAAGTAAAGCTTTCGAAACGATTAGAAGAAGTTGTGAGGGAGATTCCGGTAGGCTCTACAGTAGCTGATATTGGATCGGATCATGCGTATTTACCGTGTTATACAATTATAAATAATATTGCTACAAAAGCAGTTGCAGGAGAGGTTGTAGATGGACCATTTCGCTCTGCACAAGCAACTGTAGCTGAAAGTGGCTTACAAGATAAAGTAGACGTTCGTAAAGGGAATGGATTAGCTGTTATAGTGCCAGGAGAAGTAGATGTTATTACGATTGCTGGTATGGGTGGAGCGTTAATTCGTGACATTTTAGAAAGTGGTAAAGAAAAATTAGAAGGTGTAACACGTTTAATCTTACAGCCGAATATTGCAGCACACCATATCCGTGAATGGTTTATTGAAAATGGATGGGAGCTTATCCGTGAGAAAATTGTAATAGAAGACGGAAAGATTTACGAGATTTTAGTCGGAGAGCGAGGAGATACAGCAGTACCTTACTCTGAAAATAAACAAGCTGAATTGTTTATGGGTCCATTTTTAATAAAAGAAAAAAGTGAAGCTTTTGTTGAAAAGTGGGAAGGGGAATTGAAAAACTTCCAAAATATTTTAAAACAGTTAGAACGTGCAGCAGAGTCTGAAGAGACAAAAGCGAAGCGTGCAGAAGTAGAAGCGAAAATGAAAATGATAGGAGAGGTTTTATCATGAGTAAAATTCCGAATGGTCATGAAATTATTTCTTTGTTTGAAGGTATGTATCCGAAGCATTTAGCGATGGAAGGGGATAAGATTGGCTTACAGATTGGAGCGCTTAATAAACCTGTCCAGCACGTATTAATCGCGTTAGATGTAACTGAGGAAGTTGTGGACGAGGCGATCCAATTAGGAGCGAATATCATTATAGCGCACCATCCTTTAATCTTTAATCCATTAAAAGCGATTCATACAGATAAGGCGTACGGAAGAATTATTGAAACGTGTATTAAAAATGATATTGCGGTTTATGCCGCACATACAAATGTAGATATTGCTAAGGGCGGGGTAAATGATTTACTTGCTGATGCGTTAGGGTTACAAAATACAGAAGTATTAGCTCCTACATATGCAGAAGAAATGAAAAAAATTGTTGTATTTGTTCCAGTAACCCATGCAGAAGAAGTGCGCAAAGCTCTTGGAGATGCGGATGCAGGTCATATCGGTAATTATAGCCACTGTACGTTCGGTAGCGAAGGGGTAGGTACGTTTATCCCTCAAGAAGGTACAAATCCTTATATCGGAGAAACTGGGCAGTTAGAACGTGTGGAAGAGATACGTGTCGAAACGATTATTCCAGCTTCATTACAAAGAAAGGTTATTAAAGCGATGTTGGCAGCCCATCCATATGAAGAAGTGGCATATGATGTATATCCGCTTGATAATAAAGGTGAAACATTAGGTCTTGGTAAAATAGGGTATTTACAAGAAGAAATGACGCTTGAGCAGTTTGCTTTACATGTGAAACAATCATTACATGTAAAGGGTGCAAGAGTTGTTGGAAAGTTAGATGATAAGGTGCGTAAAGTAGCTGTACTTGGTGGTGACGGTAATAAATATATAAACCAAGCGAAATTTAAAGGAGCAGATGTATATGTAACAGGTGATATGTATTATCATGTTGCTCACGATGCGATGATGATTGGTTTAAATATAGTCGATCCAGGACATAACGTTGAAAAAGTAATGAAGCAAGGTGTACAAAAACAATTGCAAGAAAAAGTAGATGTGAAGAAATTCAATGTACACATTCACGCTTCGCAGTTACATACAGATCCATTCACATTTGTATAAGAAAAATAAAAACCGTTGCTCATGTAGGCAACGGTTTTTATTATTGTTCTTTTTTCACTTTTACACGAGGTAGTATCTTTTGAAGTGGTACTTTTCGAATTCTTTCCCATGTAGCTGGATTCATTGGGTCATATTGATCTAAGAAAGCAATAACTTCTTTTGTAATTGGCGTTGGAGTAGAAGCACCTGCTGTAACAGCTACGTTTTCTACACCTTGTAGCCATTCTAATTGGATTTCACTTACGTCTGCAACGCGGTATGCTGTCGTACCAGCGATTTCTTGTGATACTTGTGCTAAACGGTTTGAGTTGTTACTTTTCGGATCACCGACAACAATTGTTAAATCTGCAACATCAGCTTGTTTAGCGACAGCTTCTTGGCGAACTTGAGTTGCTAAACAAATTTCCTTGTGGAATTCTGCTGTTGGGAATTTTTTCTGAATGTCCTCCATTAAATGTTGAACATCCCATTGACTCATTGTTGTTTGATTCGTAACTAAAATTTTATCCGTTGGAATTTCTAGTGTTTTTAAATCATCAGCTTTTTCGATAAGATGAACGATATCAGGTGCGATACCAACTGCGCCTTCTGGTTCTGGATGATTTTTTTTGCCGATATAAATGACATGGTATCCTTCAGCTTTCTTTGCTTCGATAAGGTCATGTGTTTTTGTAACATCTGGACAAGTTGCATCAATTGTCGTTAAACCTTTTTCTTTTGCACGTTGTTTAACTTCTGGAGAAACACCGTGTGCAGTGAAAATAACAGTACCAGAATCGATTTTATCTAAAATTTCTAATCGACTTGGACCGTCTAATGTAATGATGCCATCCTCTTCGAAAGCATCTGTGACATGCTTATTGTGAACAATCATACCTAAAATATAAATGGGTCTCGGTAATGATTTATCTAATGCGGCGTTACGTGCAATAACCATTGCGTCAACAACACCGTAGCAATAACCACGAGGGGAAATTTTAACAATCTTCATGTGAGTAATCCTCTCCTTCTAAACAAGGGATACTTTTGTGCATAGTCCATTACATTATAAAGGAGGAGTGGATAGAAAACAAAGGATTGTTACACATATAGTTTTGGTTTTGTTGCTGATTGTTGAACGGGTTCTTTCGGAACCTCTTTTTCTATTACCGGTTCAAGCACTATTTTTTTTCGTTTCCTTTTTGGAGGTGGAGGAGGTGGAGTTGCTACCTCAACCTGTTCTGTTGCATCTTCAGTTTGATTTTCTTCCGTACTTTTTCCAGAGGTGAGGATTTTAACAATGCTTGGTAGACTACGCATAATGGGACCGTACTGTTCGACAACAGGACCGACAGATTGCACGACTTGAGATACTTTTTCGATATTATTTATCATATTAGTTGGGTTCGAAATTAAATTTGAAAAAAAACTACCGATGCCGCTGCTAGATGCCGCTGCAGTTGTAGCTGACGCAGCACCACGTGTATCATTTGATTCATACATTTGAGGTGGTATCATCTGCTCTGGATATTGCTGCATGTATGGCTGATATTGTTGTGTATATTGTTGTGTATATTGTTGTTGGTATGGCTGTTGCTGTTGATATTGGGGCGGCGGTTGTTGGTGCATCATCGGTGGCCCTTCCATTTGTCGATAAGGAGGGACCATTTGCATGAAAGGTTCGGTTGGATCGTGTTTTTTAAAGAGTTTAGCAAGGAAACCTTTCTTTTTTTGAGCCATCGGTGGTAGTTGTGGAATCGGATATGGTGTGTAAGATTGTTGTCCTCGATTCGGATACATTTGTCTTATAGGGGATTTCGGAAACATGTGGGAAATCCTCCTTTCTTCAGTTAGGTATATACACATACAATATGCAATGGAAGGAAAGAAGGTTAGTTTTTGAGATAAAAACCTAAACTAAAGATGGATTTTACTTGTAGATTTCGATATAATGTAGACTTGACTGATTTGTGCGCAGTAGAAATTTTAGAAAGAAGGTGTAACTTATGACACTACAAACTTTTACACAGTATGATTTTAAACCATTTTTAATAGATGCAGTTCGTGAACTACGCTTTACAGAGCCAACAGGAATTCAAAAGAAAATTTTCCCGGTCGTGAAAAAAGGTGTGAGTATAATTGGACAATCCCAAACTGGTTCTGGGAAAACACATGCATACTTACTTCCTACATTAAACAGAATTGATGCAAGTCGTGAAGAGGTACAACTTGTTATTACAGCGCCTACTCGTGAGTTAGCACAACAAATTTACGAAGAAATTGTGAAACTAACAAAGTTCTGTGCAGAAGATCAAATGATTACAGCACGCTGTTTAATTGGTGGAACTGATAAACAACGATCAATTGAAAAGTTGAAAAAACAACCTCATATTGTAGTTGGAACGCCAGGACGTATTAAAGATTTAGTAGAAGAAAAGGCGCTATTTGTTTATAAAGCGGATACTATTATTGTCGATGAAGCGGACTTAATGCTTGATATGGGATTCATTCAAGATGTAGATAAAATTGCGGCACGTATGCCTAAAAATCTGCAAATGTTAGTTTTCTCTGCAACAATTCCTCAAAAATTAAAACCATTTTTGAAGAAATATATGGAGAATCCAGAACATATTCATATTAATCCGAAGCAAGTTGCAGCAGGAAATATTGATCATTACCTTGTGCCTTCAAGACACCGTAATAAAACTGAATTAGTGAAAAATATGCTACTTCAATTTAAACCATATTTAGCAATTGTCTTTACAAACACAAAGAAGAAGGCTGACGAAGTAGCCGATGGATTAGCAGAACGTGGATTAAAAGTAGGGCGTATACACGGTGATTTATCACCACGTGATCGTAGAAAAATGATGAAACAAGTTCGTGATTTAGAGTTCCAATACATTGTCGCAACAGATTTGGCGGCACGCGGTATTGATATTGAAGGAATTAGCCATGTTATTAACTATGAACTTCCACCAGATTTAGATTTCTTCGTTCACCGTGTTGGAAGAACTGCACGTGCGGGTCATTCAGGTATTGCAGTGACGATTTATGATCCAGCAAATGAAGAAGCGTTAGATAGTTTGGAAAAACAACGTCATATCGAGTTTAAACATGTAGATTTACGCGGAGATGAATGGGCGGATTTAGGTGACCGTCGTCGTCGTAAGAGCCGTAAAAAACCAAGTGATGGACTAGATGTTATGGCAACAAAAGTTGTTAAGAAGCCGAAAAAAGTAAAACCAAACTATAAACGAAAACTTGCAACAGAACGTGACAAAGTGAAGAAAAAATATAGCAATAAAAAAAGATAAGGGATTTCCCTTATTTTTTTTTATCTCACTGCTTGAGAGAAAGTCGATTAATGTAGACTAATAATTAGTGAGGGGTAGAAAAAACGTTGACTAAAGTTTCGCTTTATTGGGTTAATTTAAGTATAGAGTTCAGATTATTTGAATAGTCCGTTTAATTTATGTAGTGTCTTTTGTGTGAACAAACAATTCGCTACATATTTCTACAAATTATGCTATCATTATATCTATTGTATATTGAAGAGGTGATTGTATGTTAAAGATTGGATCTCATGTTTCTATGAGTGGTAAGAAAATGTTATTAGCAGCAAGTGAAGAGGCTGTTTCATACGGTGCAACGACGTTTATGATTTATACAGGTGCACCGCAAAATACACGAAGAAAACCAATTGAAGAATTGAACATAGAAGCAGGAAGAAAACATATGGAACTAAACGGTATTGAAGAAATTATCGTACATGCGCCATACATTATTAATCTTGGGAATACGACGAAGCCAGAAACATTCCAATTAGGTGTAGACTTCCTTCGCATGGAAATTGAAAGAACATCGGCATTAGGTGTAGCGAAACAAATCGTTCTTCACCCAGGTGCGCACGTTGGTGCAGGAGCAGATGCTGGTATTCAACAAATTATTAAAGGGCTTAATGAAGTATTAACGCCAGAGCAGACGGTTAACATTGCGTTAGAAACGATGGCAGGAAAGGGAACGGAATGCGGTCGTAGCTTTGAAGAAATTGCGAAAATTATTGATGGTGTGAAATATAATGAAAAACTATCTGTATGTTTTGATACGTGTCATACGCATGATGCAGGTTATGACCTTGTAAATGATTTTGACGGTGTGTTAAACGAATTTGATAAAATTGTTGGGATAAATCGTTTACAAGTACTTCATATTAACGATAGCAAAAATGTACGCGGAGCTGGAAAAGACCGTCATGAAAATATTGGTTTTGGTCATATTGGCTATAAGGCATTGCATCAAATTGTGCATCACCCACAACTTACGCACGTACCAAAAATTCTTGAAACGCCGTATGTAGGTGAAGATAAAAAAGATAAGAAGCCACCATATAAATTAGAAATCGAAATGCTGAAAAATGGTACTTTTGATGAAGGAATTCTTGAAAAAATTAAAGAGCAATAAGGAGGGGATTTTCCCCTCCTTATTTTAATAGCTGCTGAAATAAAATATTTACTTGTTGGGCAGTGGCAGGAGTAGTTACTTTAGCGATTTGTTTTAACAAATCTAGTCGCTCGGTATTATCGTAAATGTTAATGTTTTTCCCTTTCATAAGTAAAACGATTTTATCAGCTTGTGCAGTTGTGATTGGAACTTCGTATTCTTTACTATATTTCAATAGTTCTTTTGTAGAAATATGATTTAATTTTTTGTTCACAATTTGTTTAATGAGGTTCATCGTGTTGTCCTCCTTCACACGTTCTTCTATCGAAATATATGTAAGTATAGCTTGTACATATTCGTATCAAGGTGCATTTTTTCAATGGGGAAAAGAAGCTTATGTTATAATATAAGAACAAAACTATAGATAAAGAGTATAAGGAGGACTTATGGAAAAAAAGCAACATCGAAAAGAAAGTGTTATTCATCTTGTATATCGTTTAGTTATGATTGTCTTTGGGGCAGCGTGTGCGGCGGTAGCGATTGAACTGTTTTTAATGCCAAATAAAATTATTGATGGTGGAATTATTGGTATTTCTCTTATATTAGATTATCTTACTCCTAATATTTGGTGGTTAAGCTTTTCTACTTTAGTTGTTATCCTCAACATTCCTTTTATGTACTCCGGGTATAAGCAAATTGGAAAAACATTCATGTTATCTTCAGCATTTGGAATTGTAGCTTTAGCATTTATTGAATCAACGTTGCATGCTATCCCGCCATTTACAACAGAGCCGATTTTAGCAACAGTTTTCGGCGGTCTTATTTTAGGGATTGGTGTAGGACTTGTTATTCGTCATGGTGGATCGTTAGACGGGACCGAGATTATGGGAATTCTATTAACGAAGAAATTACCGTTTTCTGTTGGTGAATTCGTAATGTTTGTGAACTTATTCATTTTTGCATGGGCAGCATTTGTTTTTGGTGTTGAACAAGCGATGTATTCTGTTATGACGTACTATATCGCATTCAAAACAATTGATACGGTAATTCAAGGATTAGACGAAACGAAAGCAGTTTTAATAGTATCGGATCAATATGAGGAAGTATCAAATGCGATTTTACACCGCCTTGGTCGTGGAACAACAAAACTTGTTGCTAAAGGTGGCTATACAGATAAAGAAAAAGAAGTTATTTATGCAGTTGTAACACGTCTGGAAGTGACGAAGTTAAAATCAATTGTGCATGAAATTGATGAAAACGCATTTGTTACGATTATGAATACACAAGAGACAAATGGTGGTAAGTTTAAATCAGCAATTCACTAAAAAGTTAATTGTAATATCTTTTGAAAGCAGAGAATTATTCTCTGCTTTTTGTTATAATAATAAGGTTTCTTGAAATAAAGAATATATTTTAGGCAGATTGGTTTACAACTATAATAAGCTGTACTATAATTCAAATAGAGATAAATCGGAATCATTCTGAATTAAAATAGGTGAGATGCTATGAATAATATATTGGAAATAGAAGGATTAACGTTTCGGTATGAAGATCGCAACGTGTTAGAAGATATTAATTTGCAAGTTCCGAAGGGAGCTTTTTTAGGTTTAGTTGGACCGAATGGTTCAGGGAAATCGACTTTACTTAAATGCTTATTGGGTGTTTTAAAACCAAAGCAAGGAAGTATTAGATTGTTTGGCATTGATAGTAAGAAATTTAAAGAGTGGAATAAAGTTGGTTATGTATCCCAAAAGGCAAGTAGCTTTAACTCAGGTTTCCCGGCAACTGTTTTCGAGGTTGTTTCAATGGGGCTCGTTTCGAAAAAAGGGCTTTTTCGCTTTTTTACGAAAGACGATAATGCGAAAGTAGAAAAAGCGATTGCTGATGTAGGTATGAGCGAGTTTCGAGGTCGCAACATTGGAGAACTTTCTGGTGGACAACAACAGCGTGTATTTATTGCTCGTGCACTTGTAAGTGATCCGGAATTGCTTATTTTGGACGAGCCTACTGTTGGGATTGATGTGAAAAATGTGGCAAGTTTTTATGAGATACTAGAGGATTTAAACAAAAGATTGGGAATTACGTTAATTCTTGTTACGCACGATATGGGTGCTGTAACAGAGAAGGTGACGCATGTTGCATGTTTGAATCAGCATTTACATTTCCATGGGAATGTAGAGAAATTCCGAGAGTTAGAAGATGCAGAAATGTCGATTTTATATGGACATCATGTTCATCGCTTAGAACATGAACATGGGCATCACGGGAGGATATAATGATACAGGATTTTTTACAATATGATTTTTTACGTAATTCCTTATACGCTGGTATTTTAATAGGGCTTGTCGCACCACTTATCGGCGTGTTCGTTGTAATTCGCCGCATGTCGCTTATTGCGGATGCATTAAGTCATGTGACGTTATCAGGAATTGCAGCGAGTTTATTACTTGAAAAGACAATCTTTACCGGTGGGTTTTTAAACCCTTTATATATGGGGATGTTTTTTTCAATCGGTGGAGCATTGCTAATTGAAAAATTACGTACTGTATATAAACATTATCAAGAGTTAGCAATCCCGATTATACTTTCAGCAGGGATGGGGATTGGAGTTATCTTCATCTCACTTGCTAATGGATTCAATACGGATTTATTTAGTTATTTATTTGGTAGTGTAAGTGCTGTAACAAGTGCGGATTTAATTATTATTGGTATAGTAGCAATTGTTGTTATTGCGACGATTGTTTTATTATACAAAGAGTTGTTTTTACTATCATTTGATGAGGAATACGCTGTATCAACCGGTTTAAGTGCAAAGTGGATTCACTTTATCTTCATTATATTAGTTGCTCTTGTAATTGCGGTATCAATGCGTGTTGTAGGTGTTCTTCTCGTATCATCTTTAATGACGTTACCAGTTGCAGCAAGTATTCGTATTGCAAAAGGATTTAAACAAACAATTTTCTTTTCCATTTTATTTGGTGAAATTGCAGTAATTGGTGGAATGTTTGCTTCGTATCAACTTGATTTAGCTCCAGGTGGTACAATTGTTATGATAGCGGTTCTTATTTTAATTGGTGCAATTTTATGGAAAAAGAAAAAAACTGCATAAAGTAGGGATAGGTATGAATCTAACAGAAGCTTTACGCCTAATGAAGGAAAAGGGATACAAACATACAGGGAAAAGAGAAGAAATGCTGAGATTATTCGCAGCTCATAATCGTTATTTAACTGCGAAAGATGTTTTAGAGCATATGAAGGGTGATTATCCAGGACTTAGTTTTGATACGATTTATCGTAACTTAACGGTTTTTGCTGAAGTCGGTGTTTTAGAGCAAACGGAATTAAATGGTGAAAAGCATTTCCGTTTTACATGCTCCATTATGGAACATCATCATCATTTCATTTGTTTAGATTGTGGTGGTACAAAAGAGATTAATTCCTGCCCGATGGATTTTATGAATAAAGATTTTAAAGGTTATGAGGTAACGGGGCATAAGTTTGAAATATATGGTCGTTGCCCAAAATGTGCAAAATGAGAGGGCTCGTCAGTTATATAACTGACGAGTTTTTAATTTGAATGTAAAAAAAGGTTGCTCACAAAAATTGTGGCAACCTTCTTTTTATTGTTCTTGTTTTTCTTTTTGTTTTTCTTTTTCTCGTTCGGCAGCCATTTCAGCAGCGATTACATCAATTTCTTTTTTCAGTTCTTCTACCATTGTTTCTTCTGGTACTTTACGAACGACTTGCCCTTTACGGAATAATAAACCTTCTCCGCGTGCACCGGCAATACCGATGTCAGCTTCACGAGCTTCACCAGGACCGTTTACGGCACAGCCGAGTACTGCAACCTTAATTGGAACTTTAAGTGTGGAGATGTATTCTTCGACTTCATTAGCAATGCTAATTAGGTCGATTTCAATACGACCACAAGTTGGACAAGAAATAAGTGTTGCGGCATTAGATGCAAGACCGAATGATTTTAATAGTTCACGTGCAACTTTTACTTCTTCAACTGGATCAGCGCTTAAAGAGATACGAAGTGTATTTCCGATGCCTTTACTTAAAATTGCTCCAAGACCGGCGGCGCTTTTTACAGTCCCAGCAAACAATGTTCCTGATTCTGTAATACCTAAATGTAATGGATAATCAAAGGCGCGAGCAGCTTTTTCGTATGCTTCAATTGCTAAGTTAACATCAGAGGCTTTCATTGATACGATAATATCGTGGAAATCTAAGTCCTCTAAAATTTTAATATGGTGCAGTGCGCTCTCGACCATACCATCAGCAGTTGGATATCCATACTTTTCTAAAATATGACGTTCTAATGAGCCGGCATTTACACCGATACGGATTGGAATGCCACGCTCTTTCGCTGCATTTACAACAGCTTCTACTTTATGGCGACGTCCAATGTTACCTGGATTGATACGTACTTTATCAATGCCGCCTTCGATTGCTTTTAAAGCAAGGCGGTAATCAAAATGAATATCAGCAACAAGTGGAATGTTGATTTGTTTTTTAATATCAGCAATAGCATTTGCTGCGCGTTCGTCTGGAACAGCAACACGAACAACTTGACAGCCAGCTTCTTCTAAACGTTTAATTTCAGCAACTGTAGCCTCAACATCATGCGTTTTTGTTGTCGTCATACTTTGTATAATTAATTCATTGTTACCGCCAATTGTTAAATTACCGACTTTAACTGGACGTGTTTTTGTGCGTTGAGTCATTTCATTCACGAATTGATCGCTCTCCTTATAAAAGAAGTTTCTTATTTTAGTCCCTTACATCAATGATAGTATGTGTGAGAAAGGGCTATAGAAACCAAAGTACTCGGTTTCACTTTTACTATTGTATCAGCGCCTTTATGTAATTGACAAGGATTAAGTGATTGCTTATTGATATAAGGGGAATTTATAAGACTTTCCAACTTGGATTTTTGTAGCAGATGTATTTTTATTTAATTGCTTAAAATCATCAATTACTTTTTCAATAGAAGGAATTTTTTTCTTATTAATCGCTTCTGTAATAGAAAGAACTGTATCGCCAGTTTTTACTTCGATTGCTTTATAAGCTGTATCCGTTTCTTTTTCTGTTTCTTTCTCTTTATTTTGTTTTGTATCTGTATTTTCTTTTTTTATCGTTTGGGCAGCAGATGTTTTTTTGTATGAACTTAACATCGGTAAAGTACCGATTTTTATGTCGTAATAAAATATATAACCGAGGACAAGCACGAATAAGAGTACACCTAATCTCTTCATATCCTTCACTCCTTTGCTAGGAATATATGCTTGTCCAAAAAAAAAATGCCTATTTAGGCATTTTTTTATAGTTCTTGTTTTTCTTTCGGCTTTGGAACTTCTTTAATTGTTAAGTATAGAACGATTAAAACAACTGCAATGTAAATGAATGTTGCGCCAGGTACGTTTATTTTGAATAAATCCATAATCATAAAGAAGATTGTTGGAATTGTGTAGCTGTAAGCAGTTAATGTCCAAACTTGTTTATAAGATAATTTGCGTTGGCCGCTCATCGCAGAACCGATGAAGGCAAGCAATGTAACTCCTACAAAGGTAATAAATAATTGGAACAAGTACAGTAAGAACCCAATAACGAATAATAAGATTGGATAAATACTGTCAAATAACGAAATGAAATCTTGTAAATCTTTTTTCTCAAGAGATGCGCCTAATAAGTCATTATAGGAGTATGTTTGTGTTTGACCATTCCCCATGGAGACTACTTTATCTTTTAAAACAAATAAACCTGTTTTATTTTGATATTTTTCTAAGTCTGTTGAATTTGGATCAAATACGAAAAGGGCATTTCCATCTTCTTTTTCGATAGGTTGATCAATATCAGCTGTTAGCTCGCCATTTTCAATTTTAAAATCAGGTAAATCTTTTTCGATTACTTTATTTACCATGTTAACACCATCTTGAATAACGCTACCGTACAAGAAAGTTCTTGGAATAGTAGTGATTAGGCAAAGAAGCATAATATACAAAATGGTTTTACCGATTTTTTGAAAACGGAAAAGCGCCATATCTTTAGGCGAATATACGCTTTTTGCTAGCTGTTTAAAAATGGACATAGATTCACTTCCTTTATGTATGTATAAAATCATTGTAACGTACGAATCTAGAGAAGCTCAAGATATATTATATTTACATATAGTAGAGAGGACTAAATTCCTTCTTATTAATTTACTTCTTTTAGTAGAGAAAAATACAATTGACACTTTTCTTTCGTATATGGTAAATTTATCTTACATTTTTCAAACGATATATCCGATTGGAATTTAGTTATTTTTAATGGTACATACATAATCGTGGACCCTTAGCTCAGTTGGTTAGAGCAGACGGCTCATAACCGTCCGGTCGTAGGTTCGAGTCCTACAGGGTCCATATCCATTTCATATGTTTATTATGTCAGCAGGAAGCTTCCTTGTAGAAGGAAGCTTTTTTTCGGAATATATGAGCATTTTAATTGAAAAGAAGTGGGAATTTTGCTACTTTAATGATAGCAAGACAAAGCGATTTATTTGTTTGCACCCTATGGCAATTAGGGTAGAATGAAGTTGTATGTCACTTAAGTGACAATACATAAACCGGGAGGAATATAACAATGGCAAAACACGAATTACCAAATTTACCTTATGCGTATGATGCTTTAGAACCTCACTTTGATAAAGAAACAATGAACATCCATCATACAAAACATCACAACACGTATATTACAAACTTAAACGCTGCTTTAGAAGGTCATGCAGAATTAGCTGACAAAAGCGTTGAAGAATTAGTTGCAAACTTAAACGAAGTACCTGAAGCAATCCGTACAGCAGTACGTAACAATGGTGGCGGACATGCTAACCATACATTCTTCTGGACAATCCTATCTCCAAACGGCGGGGGACAACCAGTAGGCGAACTTGCAACTGCGATTGAAGCGAAATTCGGTAGCTTCGATGCATTCAAAGCAGAATTCGCAAAAGCTGGCGCAACTCGCTTCGGTTCTGGTTGGGCTTGGTTAGTAGTAAACAATGGTGAGTTAGAAGTAACAAGCACTCCAAACCAAGATTCTCCTCTAACTGAAGGTAAAACTCCAGTTATCGGTTTAGATGTTTGGGAGCATGCTTACTACTTAAATTACCAAAACCGTCGTCCTGACTACATCGGTGCATTCTGGAACGTTGTAGATTGGAACGTTGCTGAAAAACTTTACCAAGAAGCAAAATAATTAAAGTTAATACAGCTAGAAAAAAGCTAGGGGGTTTTCTCCTAGCTTTTTTCTATGTTCTCCTTTTACATAATTGAGCTTGTTTTTGGAAGACTAGAACATGAAGTAAAGGAGAGTTGTGTATGAAGTGGAAACATGTAATCGGTGATGTTGAAGTGAATCGGGATTTAGTATTATTGCTCGTTATAGGAGGTTTATACACGCTCGCAATTTCTTTATCGAATACGTTTGTAAACATTTATTTATGGAAGCAAACACAAAATTATGTGAATCTGGGCTTGTATAATTTGGCCAGCGTTGTATTGCAGCCTCTAACATTTCTTGTGGGCGGGAAATTAGCGAAACGTATTGATCGCTCGATTTTATTGAGAATCGGTGTAGGCACGTTAGCTGTTTTTTTTATCGTCGTTTTAGTAGCGGGAAAAAGTGCATCTCACTATATTTTATTAATGGGAGCCCTTTTAGGAGTTGGTTATGGTTTTTATTGGCTCGCTTTTAACTTGTTAACATTTGAGATTACAGAACCAGAAACAAGAGATTTTTTTAACGGTTTTCTAGGACTTCTTACATCGTTCTCTGGAATGATTGGACCGATAGCAGCAGGATATACAATTTCACGTATGGAAAAATGGAGTGGTTATACTGTCGTTTTCTTCCTCTCGTTAATGCTATTTGCGGTTGCAGTCGTTCTAAGCTTTTTTTTATCGAAGAGGGAATGTGAAGGACGCTATGAAATTGTGCAAGTATTGAAAGAGCGGCAAGTTGATGAAAACTGGGGAAGAATTACGCGCGCTCATTTCTTCCAAGGTTTGAGAGAGGGAACGTTTATTTTCGTTATTTCGGTATATGTCTATTTAGCATCTGGTAGCGAGTTAGCACTAGGGAAATATAGTTTAGTGAATTCTGCAGTATCATTTGTATGCTATTATTTAGTTGCTCGTATGTTAAAGAAAGAATGGCGAAAAAAAGCAATTTTACTTGGCGGTATTATTTTATACGCGGTTGTATTTTTAGTTATTTTTAATGTTACATATACGAAATTACTTATTTATGCAGCATGTATTGCGGTTGCATATCCTATTTTACTCGTTCCGTACGGCTCCATGACATACGATGTAATTGGTAGAGCAAAACAGGCGAGAGAATGGCGTGTAGAATATATAGTGGTCAGGGAATTATGGTTAAATGCTGGAAGAATTTGTTCCATTTTAAGTTTTTTATGTGCTGTCATATTTTTTCCGCCTGAAAAAAGTTTACCTTTCTTACTATGTATTTTAGGAGCTGGACATTTCCTTATTTATTTTGCAGTTAAAAATGTCAAATATGATGAGGGGAATGTGAACAAAACCAGTGTTGTAGCGCAAGGGAGCACACAGAATCAAACTGAACCAGAAGGTTAACTTATCGCGTGTTTTATGCTAGAATAGAAAAAGATGTAAGACAGCAGTGAGGGCACCTGTATGAAGGTGTCCCTTTCACATTACATAGCTGTTGGTAGAGGGGGTTTGTATGAGCAAGAAGCAGAAAAAGAACCAGACAAAGAAAAAAACCCACGTTCCCTTTCGGTTAAACGTGTTGTTTTTTTGCGTGTTTTTAATGTTCTCCGCGGTTATTGTAAGGCTTGGATACGTACAAATTGTTCGTGGTGAGGAATATAAAAATGAAGTTGAGAAAAAAGAAAATTCAACGATAAGCAATCCTGTACCACGCGGGAAAATATTTGATCGTAATGGAGAAGCGGTCGTAGATAATGAGCCTATTCGTACAATTACATTTACAAAAATGAAGGGATCAACTGCAGCAGATCGCTTAGAAACGGCGAAAAAGTTAGCAGATTTAATTGAAGTCCCAACAGATAAGTTAACAGATCGCGATAAGAAAGATTATTGGCTTGCTTTACATAAAGAAGAAGCAGAAGCAAAAATCACAAAAAAAGATCGTGAAGATTTTAAAGCGAATAAAATTGAAGATAAAGAACTAGATGAACGTCAACGAAATCGTGTAACAGAAGAAGAGATTAATCAATTGTCAGCAAAAGATTTAGAAATATTGGCGATCAAAAGCAAGATGGAAAGCGGATATGCAATGACGCCGCAAATCGTTAAAAAAGGTGCAACAGAAGAAGAATACGCGATTATTAGTGAAAATTTAGCGAAATTACCAGGCGTAGATACAAATGTTGACTGGGAGCGAAAATATAAGTATGACGATATGTTCCGAAGTGTACTTGGTGGTGTAACTTCTTCTGATGAAGGGTTACCGAGAGAAAGGCTAGATTACTATCTTGTTCGTGATTATAATCGTAATGATCGCGTAGGAAAAAGTTACCTTGAGCAACAATACGAAGATAGTTTACACGGCACAAAAGCTGAAGTAAGAAATGTTACAGATAAAGAGGGTAATATTTTAGAAACTATTAATGTGTCACAAGGACAACGAGGTAACGATCTAAATTTAACGATCGATATGAAATTACAAAAGCGCGTAGAAGAAATTCTTACAAAAAACTTAATGAGATTTAAAGGGAGCGAGCCTCTTTTAGACCGTGCATTCGTTGTAATGATGAACCCGAAAAATGGTGAAGTTTTATCTATGGCGGGGAAACAATTAGTGGATAAAGACGGCGAAACGAAAGTAGAAGATTTTGCATTAGGAACGATGACAAGTTCTTATCCGATGGGTTCAACTGTAAAAGGTGCGACAGTACTTACGGGGTATCAAACTGGTGCGATTCAGCCTGGATCTGTACAGTTAGATGAACCAATTAAATTAAAAGGGACACCTACGAAGTCATCTTGGAAACAGATGGGGTATATTAATGACCTTACAGCGTTAAAACAGTCTTCAAACGTTTATATGTTTAAAACAGCGATGAATATCGCTGGGGTTCCATATGTACGAGGCGGTACGTTAGATATTCCGAAAAGTGCGTTCGATACTATGCGTTACTATTTTGGTCAGTTTGGACTTGGTGTGAAAACAGGAATTGATTTGCCAAATGAAACTGCTGGTCAAATAGGTAAAGGAAATCAACCAGGTTTCTTATTAGATTTATCAATCGGGCAGTATGATACGTATACACCACTTCAATTAGCACAATATATTTCGACGATTGCGAATGGTGGATATCGTATGCAACCGCAAGTTGTAAAGGAAATACGTCAGCCATCGGCGAAGCCAGAGGAAGTTGGAAAAGTTGTTCAATCCATGGAACCGAAAGTATTAAATCGCATTGATATGCCTGAATCGCAAATTAAACGTGTTCAAGAAGGATTTAGACAAGTGTTTAACGATACAGGTGGTACAGCTACAAAATACTTTGCAGGTGCACCGTATAAAGCCGCTGGGAAAACAGGTACAGCTCAAACTGTATATGGCGGAGATAAAGAGATTGGTAGAAATGCAAAGGGTGAGCGTGTTGAAACATATAACTTAACATTAGTAGGTTATGCGCCACTTGAAGATCCAGAAGTAGCATTTTCTGTTGTTGTGCCATGGGTACATGATGATAAAACAGGGATTAATGGATATATCAGTCGTGAAATAATGGACGCTTACTTTGATTTGAAAAAACAAGCATTAACTGGTGAAGCTCCGCAAGATGAAAAAGCGAAAAAAAATAAAAATCAAGATGATGAATAAAAAAGTTGTAAAAAAAGCACACTATCTGAAAAGATAGTGTGCTTTTTTTTATGCCTTACGCATATGGTTTAGTAAATGTGGACAAGCATAAAATATTGAAAAAACATGTAGTTTCAAAAACGATGAACACAACAAGATTAGTGCATACGCTCTAAGTTTGTTGTGTGTGATAGGCGATAGCAGTTTTATCCCGCGTTTGAGGGCGGTAAAACTCCCACCTCAAAATTCAGCTGGAGCAAAGAAGTTAGGTGGGAGCCCTGCTGCCCGTAAACGCCCGATTGGTGAGGGCTAATAATCAGTGGGGGGATGAACAAAACCCCCACTGATTAAAGTTTCGCTTTATGGATGATTAGAAAATTTCCTGCATCTAAAGTACAAAAGTGAAAATAAAGTTTGTGTATACAGTTGTTTTTGTGGGACTTTACAAAACTTTTACAAATAATTAAAACCGAATTAATAGTTTAGCAGTATTCTTATATCTGTAATCCTGTTATTTCCGGTTACTTCTAGGAGGAAGAACACGTGAAATGGATGAGCGCATCGATTAAAGTTTTGACATTATCGACATGTTTCCTTTGTTTTAATATGTCTACTGCATTCGCTACAAATGAAATGGGAGAAGTGAGAGTTGATGGATCCTCAACGGTTTTCCCCATTATAGAGGCAGTAGCAGAGGAATATACAAAGGCCCATCCAAACGTGAAAATTTCTATTAGTATTTCTGGGACAGGGGGAGGATTTAATCGTTTCAGTAAAGGAGAAGTAGATATAAACAATGCTTCGAGATTGATGAAACCGGTAGAAGAAAATGCAATGCAGAAAAAATTCATTCAATTTACACCATTTGAGGTTGCTTATGACGGTCTAACGATTGTTGTGAATCGTCAAAATACGTGGGTAAACAATATGACGATAGACGAGTTACGTCTATTATGGAGTGAAAATGGAAGATTGAAACGATGGTCACAAATTCATTCATCATGGCCTCGTGAACAAGTTAAATTTTATGCGCCAGGCGTAGACTCTGGTACTTATGATTATTTCCAAAATGTTGTCTTACAAAATAATCGCCTTGTAAAAACGGTTTCTTTGTCTGAAGACGATCAAGTTATTATGCAAGGGGTAATGAATGATAAAAATGCCATTGCTTTTGTAGGATATGCTTATTATATGGCCAATCGAGATAAGGTAAAAGCAATACAGGTGGATGGTGTATTTCCAACGAAAGAGACCATTCAGTCGGGTACGTATAAGCCATTATCTAGGCCGCTATTTACGTATGTGAATCATGCATCTATCAGAAATAAAATTAATGTAGCAAATTATGTTGAGTTTATGATTAAGCATGTTGGAAGCCTTGCTGAAGAGGTCGGATATGTAAAATTACCAAAAGAAAAATATAATGAACAGCTGCGAATGTTAACAGAAATAAAAAGGTAATGTCAGGGTGGAAAGGGGTTTTCATCTTTGGCTCATAATGACAAAAGTCAAATTGCATTTTCTGTACAACATTTGATTGAGAGAAATACAAATAGAAGAAAAAAAACGCAGCGAATCAATCGAATTGTTCCGTTAATACTAAAAGCCATTGCTAGCGTGTCCATTGTAACGACACTTGGAATTATTATTACGTTGGCAAATGAAACAATCATGTTTTTTCAAAAGATATCATTGTATTCTTTTTTGACAGAGAAGGAATGGTTACCTTTTTTTGAAGATCCAAAATTCGGTATATTACCACTTATATGTGGAACAATCCTTGTAACAGCAATTGCCATGTTCGTAGCAATTCCTATTGGTTTAGGTTGTGCCGTGTTTTTAAGCGAATACGCTTCGAATGGCGCTCGGAAAATATTAAAACCGTTGTTAGAGCTACTAGCAGGCATCCCGACAATTGTATATGGTTTTTTCGCGTTAACAGTTGTCACACCACTTTTACAACGGGTTATACCAGATTTGCAGTTTTTTAATGCTATTAGTCCAGGTATTGTTATAGGGTTTATGATGATCCCGACGATTGCGTCTCTCTCTGAAGATGCGATGAGAGCTGTAGCGAAAGGAATTAAAGAAGCCTCATTAGCGCTAGGAGCAACTCGTTTTGAGATGGTAAAACAAGTGGTGTTTCCATCGGCTTTTACGGGCATAATGGCAGCGATTATATTAGCAGCTTCCAGGGCAATTGGTGAAACGATGATTGTTGTTATTGCAGCTGGATCAACACCCAATGTATCGATAGATCCGACTCATTCTATTCAAACATTAACAGCCTATATTGTACAAGTGAGTTTAGGTGATGCTCCGCACGGAACGATTACTTATTACAGCATGTATGCTGTAGGTGCAACGTTATTTATGTTTACTTTTATTATGAATATCATTTCGCAATATATTATGCGCCATTTTAGGAGGGTGACATAATATGCGAATGTTAAACCATAAGAACATACAAGAAAATATGGCATCTCGTTTTTTAAAGGATCGGATTTACAAGTGTTTGTTTTATATAGCAATTTTGTTTTCAGTAGTAATACTTTTTATATTGCTTTTTCAAATTTTTGAAAAAGGTATAAGTTATCTTTCAATAGATTTCTTTACAAACTTCGCCTCACGTAATCCGAGAGAAGCTGGGATTGTCGCTGCTTTGTCAGGGACAATACTATTTATGAGCATTGTTATACCAGTCTCTTTTATATTTGGAGTCGGAACAGCTCTTTATTTAGAGCATTATGCGAAGGAGTCCGTTTTTAAAAAGTTAATTGAATTAAATAATCAAACATTAGCAGGGGTACCTTCCGTTGTGTTTGGTTTACTCGGGTTAACTATTTTCGTATACGCTCTCCATTTGGGAGAGAGCATAATGGCAGCGGCACTGACGATGAGTTTACTCGTCTTACCAACTGTTGTTGTAGCTAGTCAAGAAGCGATTAGAACTGTGCCGAGCTCATTACTAGAGGCTTCTTACGGATTAGGTGCTACGAAATGGCAAACGATGTATCGAATTGTATTGCCAGTCGCTTTGCCAGGGATTGTAACGGGATGTACGTTAGCGGTATCGAGAGCAATTGGTGAGGCAGCACCATTATTAGTTATTGGGGCCCTTGCCTTTGCAAATTATGTTCCGTTCAGTATGTTTGATAGATTTACGGTTTTACCAATTCAAATTTTTAATTGGATGAGTAGACCACAAGAAGAATTTCAGTATGTAGCAGCAGCTGGGATGATTGTTTTGCTAGGATTGTTGCTCTTTATAAATATATTTGTCTTATGGTTACGAAATCGAAAATAAGTTGGAAGTGGATGAAAGGGGAATTCAAATGGTAGCAACAGTAGTAAATGTACAGGTGAAAAATGAGAAAAAGATTGAGACAGCACCCAAAAAAATAGTATTTGATACGAAAAATTTAAATTTATGGTACGGAGAAGACCATGCTTTAAAAGATATCAACTTAAGTATTCATGAGAATGAAGTAACAGCGATTATCGGTCCAAGTGGTTGTGGGAAATCAACATACTTAAAAACGCTAAATCGTATGGTAGAGTTAGTGCCTATCGTTCGAACTACGGGCGTTATCGAATATAGAGAACGAAACATATTTGATAAATCATATCCGGTTGAAGAATTACGTACGCATGTGGGTATGGTGTTCCAAAAGCCAAATCCATTCCCAAAATCTATTTATGAAAATGTAGCATATGGTCCGAAAATCCATGGTGTTCGTGACAAAAAAACACTTGATGAAATTGTTGAAAATAGCTTGCGCGGCGCAGCTATTTGGGATGAGTTAAAAGATCGTTTGCATGATAATGCATACGGTTTATCTGGTGGTCAGCAACAACGTCTATGCATTGCACGCTGCTTAGCGATTGAGCCAGACGTAATTTTAATGGATGAGCCAACATCGGCGCTAGATCCAATTTCAACATCAAAAGTAGAAGAATTAATTCAGGAGTTAAAGAAAGATTTTAGTATTGTTATCGTAACGCACAACATGCAACAAGCAGCACGAATTTCAGATAAAACTGCTTTCTTCTTAAGTGGAGAAGTTGTGGAATATACAGATACCAACAAATTATTTACAACACCTGCAGATAAGCGTACAGAAGACTACATTACAGGACGATTTGGTTGATATCGCTAGCAAGGCTAAGAGTAAATGCCCTCTTAACAGAGGGCATTTCTCACTTTCACCTCATTTTAAATAGGGGAGTAATATTTCTCTTTTCTCAAGGCTTAATAAACGTACAAGAGGCTGGGTAGGGGATTTATATAAAAGGGCACATAATATTGAGGGGGAAGAAATGATGGTAAGAGAACAGTTTCAATGTGATTTAAAAACGTTACAGCAAAAGGTGATCGAGCTTGGTGAGTTAGCAAGTGGAGCTTTATTGATTGCTATGGAAGGTCTTCACAACAGGGATGTAGAGAAAGCGTTAGAAGTCATTGATGGGGATTATCGCATGGATAATTTAGAAGAGGAAATAAATGACCTTGCGCTTATGCTTATTACAAAGCAGCAGCCTGTAGCAAGTGATTTAAGAAGAATTTTCATTTCAATTAAAACAGCGACAGATTTAGAACGTATTGCAGACCATGCTGTTAATATTGCGAAATCAACAATTCGTCTTGGTGAAAAAGAAGTGGTTGTTAGTTTGCATAATCTTGAGGAAATGTTTGAGATTGCTCATAAGATGTTAAATTTAGCATTAGAAGCATATGAGCAAGAAAATTTAACTTTTGCTAAACAAATTGCTGAAATGGATGATTCAGTTGATGAAATTTATGGGAAGGCGATTCGTGAATTTATTTCATCTATCCCTGGACAACCAGAAGCGATTACACAAATTACACAACTATCCTTTGTTGCAAGATATATTGAGCGTGTAGCAGACCATGTTACAAATATTGCCGAGAATGTATTTTATGTAGTAAAAGGAAAGCATTATTTATTGAATGAGTAGGGGGAAAAGTAGGTGATGAGAAATCACCTGCTTTTTTTAGTCAAAACATGACAAAAAAAGCTCGTTGTTTCCTTTAGTCTATGATGATAAGATGTATCATAATTAATGGGAAAATAAGTACATATATGTTAGTTACGTCTTATTAATTATTTTACCAAGTTAATGGTAAGCGCTTTCTTTTTGACGGGAGTTAAAAGGTACATTTATTTATAAAGTGAGGCTGTCTCTCGCTGATTGTTAGATCATATCAAACCGGACTTTTACTGCAGTTAATGTGGGGTAAATGATATACGGAGTTCTTGAACATTATATAAGTGGAGGCTGAAGTATATGAAGGGGGTTATTTTAGCTGGAGGAAAAGGGAGACGCCTTAGACCATTAACATGTAATACTCCAAAACCGATGTTACCATTGTTAGAAAAACCAGTTCTTGAATATAATATTGAATTATTACGTCAGCATGGTATTCGTGAAATTGCAATTACAGTTCAATATATGAGTACTGCCATTAAGCAATACTTTGGTGATGGTAGTAAGTGGGGAGTTAACTTGTATTATTTTGAAGATTCTCCTCCGCTTGGAACAGCAGGGAGTATTAAGCAAGCGGAAAGTTTTTTAGATGAAACATTTGTTGTTATTAGTGGGGATGCACTAACTGACTTTCAATTATCAGAAGGAATTGCATTTCATGAACAGAAGAAGAGAATGGTAACGATGTTTGTGAAAGAAGTAGAAAACCCACTTTCATTTGGGTTAGTTGTAATGAATAAAGAACAAGAAATTATACGATATATAGAAAAGCCGAGCTGGAATGAGGTAGTTTCTAATATTGTGAATACAGGTATTTATATAATGGAGCCAGAAATCTTTTCTTACATACCATCCATGGAATTTTCGGATTTCAGTCATGATGTGTTTCCGTTATTGGCAAATAAAAATGCTTTATTTGCATATTTATCAGAAGACTATTGGCTAGATATTGGTACATTTGATCAATATCGGCAAGCTCAATTCGATTTGTTGACGAAAAAATTGAAGGTGCCTATTCCATATACAGAAGTATTACCAATGGTGTGGATGGGAGAAGGTGTAACGATAGGAAAAGGGACGAAAATTCATGGTCCTTCTTTTATTGGGGAAGGAGCAATGATTGGTGCAGGGGTTGTAATTGAACCGTACTCTATTATCGGGAAAAATAGTATCGTTTCAAGTTATTCTCATCTTCAAAAAAGCATCATTTTTGCAAACTCTCATATAGGGAAAAATTGTGAGTTGTTAGAAACAACAATAGGAGATCATACAATGGTCGAAGATGATGTTACACTTTTTCAAAAAAGTATTGTAGCGGATCATTGTCATATAGGGAAAAGTACAGTAATTAAGCAAAAAGGAAAAATATGGCCATATAAGGAGATAGATAGTCATTCGATAGTAGGTTCTGCCGGTGTTAAAGAGAGTGAAAAGAGTGCAGGATGGTTACAAAAAAGCCGGATTGTAGGAAGGGGTAATGTTGAAATTACTCCTCAATTTATTGTGAAAGTTGCAATGGCTTATGGATCTCTTTTTGCTAAAGGAGAGAGTATATTGATTGGAAGTCAGGAAAATATAGAAACAACTTCCTTTAAAAATTTATTCCTCCATGCCATTCATGGCAGCGGGATTCATACGATGGAATGTAAAGAAATGAATGAATCGCTTTTTCAGTATGCCATTCATAATTTGCAATGTGCAGGTGGAGTTTTCGTTCAAGTGGAAAGCGAAAGAGGAATTGTTATACAACTGTATGGCAAGGAGGGCTCGTTTTTAACGTATAAGCAGCAAAAAGCGATAGAACAAGTATATATGTCTGAGTCGTTTTATTACGCTTCTGAGAAAGAAATGGGGCGAAATAAGCTAGTTCACGTTTCTGTAAATAATTATGTAGAAGCTGTGTTAGAGCGTATTGATATTAAAACGATACAAAAACAGAAGTTTCATCTTCTTATTAATAAGAGAAATGATATGTTACAACATTTACTTATGATCTTTCTACAAAGGCTTGGATGCACAGTTACATGGATTTACGCGAGTGAACAAAAAGATCATGTGAAAGCTCTGATGAAATCGAGTAAAGCAAATATGGCGCTTATGTTTTCTGAACACGGAAATCGCTTCGAATTATATGACACTCACAGTAATATTTACCAAGGAACTGATTTTGAAGAAGTAGATATTCCAGATTTATTACTCGAATCAGCAGATAATGTTTATCCAATGTCTTTGAAATTAGGGGAATGTTATCTCCTCTTTTATATGCATAACGAAAAAAACTCTTTTCAATTAAGATGGAAACGAGATATTTTATATCGAATTGGAAAATTATTCGAATTAATAGCGTTGCAAGGAAAAACATTACTTAGCATAGCAGAGCAATCACCGCCACTGTATCTACTTTATGATGAAGTTGTATGTTCATGGAAGGAAAAAGGGAAAGTAATGAGGAAATTATTGGCCGATATGGAAAGAAAAGAAGAAGGTATATTTGAAGGGATACAGTTCAAATATACCGAAAAAGAGTGGTCTTATATCGTTTCTGATACAAAACAACCAAAAATTTTGGTGTATTCACATGCTAGAAACCCAGTAATAGCAAGGGAAAACATGAAAAATCTTATAGAAAAAATTAGACAATATCAAAAGGTGTAGAATTTTTATTTCAAAAGTGGTATTATAGTATAGTCTGATTTAAGTTATTAGTGACTGGAGGGAAATAAGAATGCGTGTGAATATTACTCTAGCATGTACAGAATGCGGAGATCGTAACTATATCTCAAAGAAAAATAAACGTAACAACGCTGAGCGTATCGAGCTTAAAAAGTATTGCAAGCGTGACAAGAAGTCTACGTTACACCGTGAAACAAAGTAAGCAGTAGGAATATTTTCCTACTGTTTCTTTTTTTTATGCGATTCCTACGTAAAAGTGATACACTATCTTCGTAGAGTAAAGTGTCACTGTAAGGGGGAAAAGTGTGTGAAAGAAGAGAAAATACGTTTACGCAAACAAATAATAGAACACATGAATTCTTTATCTGAAGAACAGTATACAACTTTATCGGAACAAATTGCAGTTTCGGTGTATGGACAAAAAGAGTGGGTCGAAGCTAAAACAATTGGAATCACTCTCTCGATGGAGCATGAAGTGAATACATATCCGATTATCGAAAAAGCTTGGGAAGAAGGAAAGAAAATTGTTGTTCCGAAGTGTAATAAAGGGACAAGAACGATGTCTTTTCGACAAATTAGTAATTTAAATCAATTAGAAACAGTATATATGAATTTACGTGAACCGATTCCAGCACTTACGGAAGAAGTGAATGCGTGTGAAATTGATCTTCTTATCGTGCCAGGAGTAGCTTATACACGCCGAGGAGAACGGATTGGATATGGCGGTGGCTACTATGATCGTTATCTCGTGCACTATAAAGGGAAAACGCTATCATTAGCTTATGATTTTCAAATTGTAAAACATATTCCGGTAGAGCCATTTGATAAAAATGTAGAAAAAATTATTACAGAAAAAGGAACAATGGTTATAAATGGGCTTGTATAGACAAATAAAAATTGACGAGACTTTTTCTTCTTGATTATAATAAAATATGTGAACGTTTTCTTATTATAATTTTTTATAGTAAGTGAGCATAAAGGGTGATGAAATGATATCCATTTATGATATTCAGCAATTGCTAAAGAAATTTGGCACGATTATTTATACGGGTGATCGAATCGCTGATTTACAATTAATGCAAGATGAATTGCGTGAATTAAATCAATCACAGCTAATCGATCCACAAGACTATCAAACAGCTTTATTTTTGTTGAAGCAAGAAATTCAAAAAGAGATAAATAAGAAATAGATAAAGGTAGGTACGTAACATGGAAGAGAAATGGTTAGTTGGTGTTGACCTTGGTGGTACAACGATTAAATTAGCATTTATTAATGTGTACGGTGAAATTTTACATAAGTGGGAAATCCCTACGAATACAAATGAACAAGGAAAACATATTACACTTGATGTAGCGAAAGCTATTGATAAAAAGTTAGAAGAATTAGGTGAATTAAAAAGTAAGCTAATTGGTATTGGTATGGGAGCTCCTGGTCCTGTACATGTGGCATCTGGAATGATTTATGAAGCGGTTAATTTAGGATGGAAAAACTATCCGTTAAAAGATTTACTAGAAGTAGAAACGGGATTACCTGTTGTTATTGATAATGATGCAAACTTAGCGGCGCTTGGTGAAATGTGGAAAGGTGCCGGTGAAGGAGCAAAAGATTTAATTTGTATGACACTTGGCACTGGTGTTGGTGGTGGTGTTATCGCCAATGGTGAGATTGTACATGGTATAAGCGGTGCTGCTGGTGAGATTGGACATATTACAGTTGTTACAGAGAACGCTTTTCCATGTAATTGCGGGAAGTCGGGTTGTTTAGAAACGGTAGCCTCTGCAACAGGTATTGTGCGTGTTGCTATGCAACAAATACAAGAGACAGCTAAAGAAAGTGTTTTACGTTCTATGTTAGCAGAAGAAGGGCTTATTACATCAAAAGATGTGTTTGAAGCGCTTGGACAAGGTGACGAACTAGCAGGTGAAGTAGTGGAAAAAGTAGCTTCTTATTTAGGATTAGCTGTAGCGAACCTTGCTAGTACGTTGAACCCAGAGAAAATCGTAATTGGTGGTGGCGTATCTAAAGCTGGAGACGCACTATTAGAGCCAATTCAACGTTATTTCGAGCAATATGCTTTCTCTCGTGCTGTAAAGAGCACAAAGTTAGCAATTGCAATACTTGGTAATGATGCAGGTGTAATTGGAGGAGCGTGGCTTGTAAAAAAGCACAAATACGAGGCGAAGATGATATAAGTTGTGAATAATGAAAAGAGGAAGGGGCCCCCTTCCTCTTTTTATGCAAGATCTTGTTGGAGAATAAAAATGTAAATGGATTAAGCTGTTGGTGGGTACCCATTATATAGAACAGTCATGATTGTAAACCATCCGAAAACAAGTACGGTTGCAATAGCGAAGCCGCCCGCGAATAAGTTTTTTTCGCGAAGTGTTCTAAGCGTAGCAAATACAGCTAACAGAGTGACTAGCGTAAAAATAATAACAAGGCCCATACAATATCCTCCTCTGTCTACTCATTCATTAGAATGAGTTTTTAGAATATTTACTCTTTTATATTGTACATGTTTTAAAAATGATTGTCGAGATAACACGCCTTCTTTTCCTAAGAGAAAGAAATGTTGTATCATTAAAAGTAAATTAAATAACTGGAGGAGATTTTTATATGAAATGGATACAAATGCCTTTAGGCCCATTACAAACAAATGCTTATATTTTAACGAATGATCAAAATGAGTGTATTATTTTTGATCCTGGTCATGAAGGAGAGAAACTTGTTACATATTTACAGGAAGCGCAGTTAAAGCCACTTGCGGTTTTATTAACACATGCTCACTTTGATCATATTGGTGCTGTTGATGCCGTGAGAGACGCTTTTCATATTCCGGTATACGTACACAAAGAAGAAGCGGATTGGTTAGGAGATGCAACTGTGAATGGCTCGCAAATTTTTATGATGAACCGCAGTATTACAGCGAAACCAGCAGATCATATTATCGATGCAGAGGGCACATTAACGATTGGTTCTTTTAGTTTTGAAATTTTTGAGACACCAGGACATTCTCCAGGAAGTATTTCTTATTACAGTAAAGCAGCGAATGCTGTATTTTCTGGTGATGTATTATTCCAAATGAGCATCGGAAGAACAGATTTGCCTGGCGGAAGCTTTGCTGAATTAATTGGAAGTATTGAAGAGAAGCTATTTGTATTACCAGATGAAACAGCAGTGCTATGTGGACACGGTCCAGAAACAAGTATTGGATTTGAAAAAGAAAATAATCCATTTTTACAATAAGGAGTCATTATGGGGATGGAGCTCATTTTAAGAGAATGGATGGAAAAAGAAAAGGATCATTCGATTTCATATAGTACGTATATGAACCTCGCATTATATGCAGAGGGACATGGGTATTATATGAGAGAACGTGAAAAAATTGGCAGACGGGGAGATTTTTTTACGAGTAGCAATGTATCCTCTGTATTTGCGAAGACTTTTGCTAAGTTTTTTATTCGGCTTGTTGAAAAGGGAGAAGTTTCTCCAAATATTTGTGAGATTGGTGGGGGAACAGGAAAGTTTGCCTATGATGTTTTACAAGAATGGAAACAATTATCTCCGGAAACCTTTATCAATTTAAACTATTCAATTATTGAAGTGAGCCCTTTTCATAGAAGATTGCAGCAGGAGAGGCTTTGCTCAGTTGATAATGTATCCTATTATACATCTTATATTGAAATGGGAGAGTCTTTCGAAGGAATTATTTTTTCGAATGAATTATTTGATTCGTTTCCTGTTGAAATAGTTGAGAAAAGAAATGGAATTTTGTATGAAGTACGTATCACGTATACAGATGAGGGGAACCTTACAGAAATATTTAGACCGATTGAGAAAAGAATCGGTCGTTACTTATTGAAATATAACATTCATATTGCGGAGGGACAGCGCTTTGAAGTGCCTATTGCAATGGAAGAGTATATAGAAGAGATTACGAAATGGTTTCAGAAAGGTATATGTATTACAGTTGATTATGGATATACAAAAGAAGAATGGATGCATCCTGCACATCAAGAAGGAAGTTTACGAGGATACTATCAGCATGAGCTAATACGGAATCCTCTAGAGCATCCAGGTGAAATGGATCTTACGACTCATATTCATTGGGATGAGCTGAAGGAGATTTTTAGCCTCCAAGGAATGGGTGCAGTATGGCATAAGAAGCAATCTGAATTTTTGTTAGCGGCAGGAATATTAGAACAGCTTACGAGTCATCAAGATACGAATCCATTTTCTGAAACTCAAAAACGAAATCGAGCAGTTCGTTCTATGATTTTGAACGGAGGCTTAGGAAGTGCTTTTGATGTTGTTATACATACGAAAGATATGAAGAATTTACATTTGAATCAATATTTAACAATATGAAAAAAAACAAGACACAGTATAATTCTGTGTCTTGTTTTTTAATACGACTTATGTAGTATTATATATTTCCTCTCATGATATATATTTATATTAAAGATATGAGATGAAAAATATAGAATACGTTCTTTTTCTCCGTCTATTAGTCCCTAACCTAATAATACGCGAACGAGTTGAATAATTGTTTCATTTTCTACTTTGTAGTAAATTTCTAATCCTTTTCTTTCACTAGAAACGATTTTAGCACTTTTTAACTTTGCTAAATGCTGTGAAATTGTAGATTGTGGCATGTTTAAGCCTGTGTACATTGTAGAAACATTGCTTGGGCCACGTTCAATTAATCCTTTTACAATACATAAGCGAACAGGATGAGCAAGCACTTTCAATAATTCTGCATTGCTTTCATATAGTTCTATTTCTTTTTGAAAGGTTTCTAACATGTTCTTTTCCACCTCCGTGTGAGCTGTTATACCATACTATACATACCAAAAATTTAAAGAAAAGAAAATAGTTGTTGCAGAAAAAGAGTCCTAAAGTAAAGAAATTGTAAGAAAAGAGACCCTGATGTAAATAAAATAGATAAATTAGCACAGTTTTGTAAAATGACATTTTTGGGTGAAAATTTTGATGCGTTTCAAAAATTGAAAGATATAGATATATTCGTAACACAATTTTATCATGATTTTCTTATTCTTTCAAATGAATATACAAAATTTTTAAAATAATATGACAAAGGAATTATAATGTTATATATAGAATATAAAACAGGTTAAAAGAAGTTGATTATAATCAGCTTCTTTATAATGGTGATAATGAAATATTTGAGTGTAGCTGATAAATCTTAGAATGATCAAACCATTAGTCATTTATTCTAGAGTTAATCTTGTATCAATTTTAAAAATCTGTGATTCCATATATTCTCATAAAAATTAATTGTCTCTTTTGCGGACATAAATGGATTATTTAATGTAGAGGTTGTTTTCTGTACCATGAAGTTTTTGTATCCTAGTCCATGGGCAAATTTAATCGTAGCATCCATACAGTACTCTGTTTGGGCACCACAAAATTCAATATGATGTACAGATAATTGGTCTAAAATCTCTTTTAAGTTCGTTTTATAAAATGAATTTGCATGTGTTTTTCTTACAAAAAAATCTTGTTCTTGAACATCTAGATTGGTATGAATAGCCCAAAGTTCGTTTTCGGGTACCAAATCATCATCACAATGTTGAACAAAAATGATTGGTTTATTTGATTTTCTGTATGAAGAAATTCTTTTATTTACTTTTGTAAGTAAATTTTGTAAATCGAATAAATGCTCTTTGCTATAGCATACCCCATTTTGTAAATCGATAACGATTAAAATATCTGCACAAGTATCCATTATTTTTACCCCTTTTTTTATTTCTTAATATATCAATTAATCCATTACTTGGAAATAGATAATGCATTTTTATTTTTTTATGGACTATAACAGAAAGAGAAGCATTAAAATGAATATGCTAGACAGCATAAAAAGAAGATATAAAAACTTAATTTCATATCTTCTTTTCTCTCTATGCATTAATAGGTTCTTCGACATAAGAAAGAGCATTTTCGAAATCGGATATTAAATCGTTAACATTTTCAAGACCAACCGATAAACGAAGTAATGAATTGGAAATCCCTCTTTCATCACGTGCTTCCTGTGATAAAGCTGCATGTGACATTTTTGCTGGATATGAAAGAATAGATTCAACAGCTCCTAGACTAACCGCAAAAACGGGTAGTTTAACTTTTGATAAAAATTGGCGCAGTGCATCTTCGGATTGTAAGGTGAAAGATAAAACAGCCCCAGCTGATGTTGCTTGAGTTTGTTGAATACTATAGCCAAGATGTGATTGTAATCCAGGGTAATAGACATTTTGAACTTTAGAGTGCTCTTGTAAAAAATGTGCGATTTTGTTGGCACCTGCAGCTGAATGTTCGAGACGTACATGCAATGTTTTAATGCCGCGAAGCACGAGAGAACAATCTTGCGGTCCTAAAATAGCGCCGAATGCATTTTGTAAAAATCCAAGTTTTTGAGCGAGTTCGGCATCTTTTACAACTGCTAATCCGGCAGTAACATCACTATGACCGGCAATGAATTTTGTGGCACTATGAAGAACGACATCGGCGCCAAGGTCAAGTGGCTTCTGGAATAGTGGTGTCAAAAATGTATTATCAACAAATGTAAGAGCACCAATAGATTTTGCGAGTTTAGAAACCTCGCGAATATCTGTCACTTTTAAAAGTGGGTTAGATGGTGTTTCTACATAAAAGAGCTTCGTATTCGGTTTGATATTTTGTTTTATTGCCTCTAAATTGGTCATATCAACAAATGTATGTGAAACACCGTAACGAGAGAGAACTTCAGTTATAATTCGGTAAGTGCCTCCATATACATCTTCTGAAATAAGAACATGGTCACCTTGTGAAAGAAGGAGAAATGCAGTAGAAATGGCTGCAATGCCTGATGCAAAGGCAAATCCTTTTGTCCCGCCTTCTAATAAAGCAATGATATCTTCAAGAGCTTCACGTGTTGGATTTCCAGATCTACTATAGTCATACTTTCCAAAAGCATCTACATCAAACTGATGGAATGTTGATGTGTTATAGATGGGAACGTTAACAGCTCCTGTGTGTGAGTCATGCTTGTATTGATTATGCAGTAAAAGCGTATCTATGGAATAACTCATATTCTTACACCTTCTTTTACAATTTTAATTGCTTGCTTTAAGTCTTGAATTAAGTCGTTGCTATTTTCGATGCCGACTGAAAAACGGAGAAGACGATTACAAACACCACGTGCTGTTCGAACATCTTCTGGAATGTCGGCATGAGTTTGCGTTGCTGGATAAGTCATTAAACTTTCGACACCGCCAAGACTTTCAGCAAATGTAATTAAGGATAAAGATTGTAAGAAAGGATTAATCCAAGTTTCATCTTGAAGGCGAAATGAAATCATACCACCTCTTCCTGGATAAAATACATCTGTCACACCATCTTCATCATTTAAATAAGCAACAATTGCATGAGCGTTTTCTTCATGCTGTTTCATGCGAAGTGCTAAAGTCTTCATGCCTCGAATTAATAGCCATGAATCAAACGGGCTTAAGACAGCACCAGAGGCATTATGATAATGAGCAAGCTCCTCGCAAAGAGATTTCCCTTTCGCAACGACAAGTCCGCTTAGTACATCGTTATGACCGCCTAAATATTTAGTTGCGCTGTGAAGGACGATGTTTGCACCTTCTGTTAATGGTTGCTGTATATAAGGTGTATAGAACGTGTTATCTACAATAAGAAGTAGTCCGTGCCTTTTCGCTACACTTGCTACACTTACGATATCAGTTACTTGCATTAATGGATTAGTCGGTGTTTCTATGAAAATAGCCTTCGTTTGAGATGTGATTGCTTGCTCAATTTGTTTAATAGATTGTGTATCTACGTATCTACATCGAATATTCCACTTGTCTTCATGTTCGGAAAATAGACGATATGTTCCCCCGTATAAGTCTTCAGATACGATAAGCTCATCTCCGGAACGGAATAGTGAAAGGACAAGGAGAACAGCCGCCATTCCTGAACTACAGGCATACCCTTGCTCACCGCTTTCTAAGTCTGCAATTGCCTGTTCTAAAAGACCGCGAGTCGGATTTCCAGTTCTTGAATAGTCAAAGCCAGTAGATTTACCAATTCCTTCGTGACGATAAGCAGTTGAGAAATAAACAGGTGGATTAACAGTTCCTGTTGTAGTTTCGCTACGGTTCCCGATTTGTGCTAGTTTTGTTTCGATTGTTGACATGTGAAAATTCCCCCTTTTTAAAGTGAACGACTAAGTGAAAATAAAAAAAGCCTTCTAAGAAGAAGGCTTTCGGATTGAATAGAGTCTTCTTCTCATCTGTCAAATCTTTCACAATTTGCTGGAATTAGCACCTTATTAACGAATGAATGTTAATGGTTGCTGAGGCGTCAAAGGGCCAGTCCCTCTACCTCTCTAGATAAGAATGTTCGTATGAAATTTTATTATGGTTTTAACTTTACAACAAAAGATAATTGAATTGCAACTTTATTTCAAATAATTTTTATTTTTCCGCAAGTGTCATTGACTTTTATTTTAGTGCGTGCTAAATTTATAAAAAATTAACAAACATTGTTAAAAGGGGAACGTATTTCCTTTTAGCTACATAAATAAAATAATAAAGACAAACTCTTATTGAGAGCGGTGGAGGGAAAGGCCCTGTGAAACCCGGCAACCTTCAAACTAAATGTTTGAAACGGTGCTAAAACCTGCAAAACGTGTGTTTTGCATAATAAGAGGAGGAACAATTATGTCCCCCTCTTCAAAGTGAAGAGGGGGTTTTTATATTGATAGAAATGAGGGAGATTCGTGAAATTACTAGATTTATTATCAAAAGGAATTGTAATAGGTGATGGTGCGGTTGGAACGTTATTACATTCGCATGGTTTACAAAGTAGTTTTGAAGAATTGAATTTGTCTGATCCGGACTTAATTATATCGATCCATAAACAATATGTAGCTGCTGGAGCGGATGTTATTCAAACGAATACGTATGGTGCGAATGAAGCGAAACTCCGCATGTATGGTCTAGAGAATCAAGTTGTCCAAATTAATAAAGCGGCAGTGAATATTGCGAAAGCATCAGTAACAGATCGGAATGCAATTTTAGGGACAATTGGAGGTATGAAACATATTGGTGCTGTTACAACGACTGATATAGAGCGAGAATTTATGTTACTTGAGCAGGCAGGTGCTTTACTAGAAGAACAGGTTGATGGATTACTATTAGAAACTTTTTATGATGAATTTGAATTATTGCATGCCGTTAAAGTATTGCGTAAACAAACGAGTATTCCGATTGTTGCTCAGTTAGCGTTACATGAGGCAGGTACGACTCAAAATGGGAATGATGTCAATGAAATATTAAAACAGCTTTTGGATTACGGTGCCAATGTTGTTGGATTGAACTGTCAATTAGGGCCACTTCATATGACGGAAGCTTTCAAAATGATATCGATTCCTCAAAATGGCTATTTATCAGCATATCCGAATGCAGGTCTCCCGAATTATGTGGAAGGGCGTTACGTATATGAGGGAAGTCCAGCGTATTTTGAAGAGATGACACCGAAATTTATTGAACAAGGTATTCGTTTATTAGGTGGTTGTTGTGGTACTACCCCGGAACATATTGAAGGAATGAAACGTGCTATTGCAAATGTTGCACCTGTAATAGCAAAGGAGACGATTCAAAGGCCTAAAGTGGTCCATACACATGAGAAGCGTTCGAGAGCTCATGTTACTCTAGCAGAAAAGGCAAAGAAACAAACGACAGTTGTAGTGGAATTAGATCCACCGAAAACGTTAGACACGCAGCGTTTTTTTGAAGGGGCAAGAGCACTGAAAAGGGCTGGAGCGGATGCTATTACTCTAGCAGATAATTCATTAGCATCTCCTCGTGTTTCGAATATGGCTATGGGTGCATTATTAACGAAGCATGATATTCCAGTATTGACGCATTTAACGTGTAGAGACCATAACGTCATTGGACTACAGTCTCACTTACTTGGATTATCAGTATTAGGTATGGAGGAAGTGCTAGCTTTAACTGGTGATCCAGCGCGCGTTGGTGATTTCCCAGGTGCAACTTCTGTATATGATTTGTCATCGATAGAGCTCATTAAAATGATTAAAGAGATGAACGACGGACGCTCTATTTTAGGGAAATCAATTGGTCCGGCAACAAGATTTTCTGTTGGAGGTGCATTTAATCCTCATGTAAGGCATTTAAAAGCAGCGGTCAAGCGAATGGAACGAAAAATTGATGCTGGTGCTGAATATTTCTTAACGCAGCCGATATATGATGTTGCTTTAATAGAAGAAGTATATGAAGCGACAAAGCATTTGGAACAACCTATCTTTATTGGAATTATGCCGTTAGTAAGTAAGCGGAACGCAGATTTTCTTCATTTTGAAGTGCCGGGTATTACTCTCCCTGAAGAGATAAGACAAAGAATGGATGGACATGAAACGAAAGAGGCAGCCATAGAGGAAGGGATTCGTATTTCACAAGAGTTGATCGATGCGGCGATGAAATACTTTAACGGTATTTATCTTATTACACCGTTTTTAAAATATGAAATTACAGAACATCTCGTGAAATATGTGAGAGAAAAGCAAGAAGTGAAAGAAGGTATTAATTGATGAAACGAATAGAAGAGAGATTACAACATGAAATTTTAATATTAGATGGTGCAATGGGAACGATGATTCAGCAAGAAGACTTAACAGCGGAAGATTTTGGAGGAGAAGAATACGAAGGTTGTAATGAATATTTAGTAAAAACAAGACCGGATGTTATTTTAAATATTCATAAAGTCTACATTGAAGCTGGAGCAGATATTATTGAAACGAATACGTTTGGTGCAACAAATATTGTATTAAGTGATTATGCATTGTCTCATTTAGATGAAGAGTTAAATGAAAGGGCAGCGCTTGTGGCGAAGCAAGCGGTTAAAGAAAGTGGGAAAGAAGTGTATGTTGCGGGAGCGATGGGACCAACGACGAAAGCGATTAGTGTTACAGGTGGTGTGACTTTTGAAGAGTTAATTGAAGCCTATACAAGGCAAGCGAGAGGACTATTAAGAGGAGAAGTTGATGTATTACTCGTTGAAACGAGTCAAGATATGCGTAATGTGAAAGCTGCGTACATTGGAATTCAATCGGCGTTTGAAGAACTAAACAAAATAGTACCTATTATGATTTCTGGAACAATTGAACCGATGGGAACGACTTTAGCGGGTCAAACGATCGAAGCCTTTTATTTATCGGTAGAGCATATGAAGCCATTATCGGTTGGATTAAACTGTGCTACTGGTCCAGAATTTATGAGGGAACATATACGTTCCCTATCTGATTTATCGGAGTGTTATATTTCGTGTTATCCAAACGCTGGTCTTCCTGATGAAGATGGGCATTATCACGAATCTCCAGCGTCACTTGCTGAAAAAGTAAAACGTTTTGCTGAAGAAGGATGGATTAATATTATTGGTGGTTGTTGTGGCACAACACCAGAACATATACGTGTAATGAAATCGGCGCTTGCCTCGATTAACCCTCGTGAGCATCATGAAAGGGTTGGACATGGAATTAGTGGACTAGAAGCGTTGCAATACGATGATTCTATGAGGCCTTTATTTGTTGGAGAAAGGACGAATGTAATTGGATCGCGTAAGTTTAAAAGATTAGTAGCAGAAGGGAAATTTGAAGAGGCTGCTGAAGTGGCAAGAGCGCAAGTGAAGAAAAATGCTCATATTATTGATATTTGTATGGCAGACCCTGATCGTGATGAAATAGAAGATATGGAAAGATTCTTGGCAGAAGTTACGAAAGTGTTAAAAGTACCGATTATGATTGATTCAACAGATGAAAATGTTATGGCGAAAGCTCTTACTTATATTCAAGGAAAAGGTGTTATCAATTCTATTAATTTAGAGGATGGAGAAGAACGTTTTGAAAAAGTGACACCCCTTCTTCGGAAATACGGTGCTGCGATAGTTGTAGGGACAATTGATGAAGATGGTATGGCAGTTAGTGCAGAAAGAAAGATAGAGATTGCTAAAAGAAGCTATGAATTACTAACGAAAAAGTATGGTATACGCCCATCTGATATTATTTTTGATGCGCTTGTGTTTCCTGTAGGAACAGGTGATGAAGAATATATAGGTTCAGCGGCAGCGACTATAGAAGGAATTCGTCTTATTAAAGAAGCGTTACCAGAATGTTTAACGATTCTAGGTGTGAGTAATATATCTTTTGGTTTACCACCAGCGGGACGAGAAGTATTAAACTCTGTCTTTCTATATCATGCAACGAAAGCAGGATTAGATTATGCGATTGTTAATACGGAAAAATTAGAACGCTATGCGTTAATTCCAGAGGAAGAAAAACGTCTTGCGGATGCATTATTATTTGAAACGACGAAAGAGACGTTAGAAAAATTTACAAACTTTTATCGTGTTGCCAAAAAGAAAGATGTCGTTATACAAGAAACGCTAACACTTGATGAACGACTGGCAAATTATATTGTAGAAGGTACGAAGCAAGGACTACAAGAAGATCTAAGTCTCGCGCTTACAGAAGGACGAAAACCTCTGGATATTATTAACGGGCCGCTTATGACAGGAATGGATGAGGTGGGGCGATTATTTAATGGTAATGAGCTTATCGTTGCTGAAGTATTGCAAAGTGCTGAAAGTATGAAAGCTGCCGTAAGTTATTTAGAGCCACATATGGAATCTAGTGAGAGTGCAAAAAAAGGGAAAGTATTATTAGCGACTGTTAAAGGAGACGTACATGATATTGGGAAAAACCTTGTTGAAATTATTTTATCAAATAACGGATATGAAATTATTAATTTAGGAATTAATGTTCGTTCGGATCGAATTGTTCAAGAAGTACAAGAAAAGAAACCTGATATTATTGGCCTTTCTGGTTTGTTAGTAAAATCAGCGCAACAAATGGTAACGACTGCTGAAGATTTAAAAGCAGCGAATATTGATATTCCAATTGTTGTAGGTGGTGCAGCACTAACGAGGAAATTTACAGATAATCGTATTTCTCCATCTTATAAAGGGCTCGTATGTTATGCAAGTGATGCAATGACAGGTCTTGATATTATTAACAAATTACAAAAAGAAGAAGAACGTGAAAAGATGAAGCGAGATAAAAAGGAACGCCATCTTCATATTGTGAAACAAGAGGAGAAAAAAATAGAAATTCCCGCAGTTATTGAGCCGTTGCCAAAAGCAACTGTTATAGTGCCAGATTCGACGAAACGAGTTGTATTACGGGATATTCCTGCCCTTCATCTTGCACCGTTTTTAAATAGACAAATGTTAATTGGACACCATCTTGGGTTAAAAGGAAACGTAAAAAAACTCTTGCAAGAAGGGGATAAAAGAGCACATGAGCTAAATGATTTAATTGATGAATTATTACAAGAAGGACAATCTTGGTTACGCCCAAAAGCGGTGTATCAATTTTTCCCGGCGCAAAGTGATGGACAAAATATAATTATATACGATCCGGAAGATCACACACGTATTATAGAGCGATTTGAATTTCCGAGACAAGGGAAAGCACCATACCGTACTTTAGGAGATTATATACGCCCGATTGGAGATGAGATGGATTATGTCGCTTTCTTATCTGTTACCGTTGGAGAAGGGGTTCGAGATATTGCAGAGGAATGGAAGGCGAAGGGAGATTATTTACGCAGTCATGCGATTCAGTCGTTAGCACTTGAATTAGCAGAAGGACTTGCTGAAAAAACACATATGCTCATTCGTGATCGTTGGGGAATTCCAGATTCGCCTGAACTGACGATGGAAGAGAGATTCCGTACAAAATATAGAGGAATACGCGTATCATTTGGTTATCCAGCATGCCCAGAACTTGCTGATCAAGAAAAATTATTTCGCTTAATTCATCCAGAAGAAATAGGTATTTCATTAACAGAAGGATTTATGATGGAGCCAGAAGCGTCTGTAACGGCTATGGTATTTTCTCACCCTGAGGCAAGGTATTTTAGTGTACTATAGTGTAGAAGGGGGAGACGTATGAAAAAAATAGTCTTTACAGGTGGCGGTTCGGCCGGGCATGTAACACCTAATTTAGCAATTATTCCACATTTACAAAAGCAGAACTGGGATATCTCTTATATTGGTTCTCATCAAGGGATTGAGAAAACGATTATAGAAAAAGAAGGAATCCCATACCATAGTATTGCAAGCGGGAAGCTACGTCGTTATTTTGATTTGAAAAATATAAAAGATCCTTTTCTCGTGATGAAGGGTGTTATGGATGCGTACGTAACAATTCGTAAACTAAAACCGGATGTTATTTTTTCAAAAGGTGGTTTCGTATCCGTACCAGTCGTAATAGGAGGGTGGCTAAATAGGGTGCCAGTTTTATTACATGAATCTGATATGACACCTGGACTAGCAAATAAAATTGCGCTCCGTTTTGCCTCGAAAATATTTGTTACATTTGAAGAAGCAGCGAAACATTTACCGAAAGAAAAAGTAATATATACAGGATCGCCTGTACGTGAAGACGTACTAAGAGGAAATCTTGAAAAAGGTTTAAAGTTTCTAGGGTTTTCCCGGAAGAAATCAGTTATTACTGTTATGGGAGGAAGTTTAGGCGCAAAGAAAATTAATGAAACGGTTCGATCGGCACTTCCAGATCTTCTGAAAAATTATCAAATTGTGCATCTTTGCGGAAAAGGAAATCTTGATGAATCCTTACAAAATAAAGAAGGATATAGACAATTTGAATATGTACATGAAGAGTTGCCGGATATATTAGCAGCAACAGATTTTGTTATTTCACGTGCGGGATCCAACGCGATTTTTGAATTTTTAACAATGCAAAAGCCGATGGTTTTAATTCCGTTATCGAAATTTGCAAGCCGTGGAGATCAAATTTTAAATGCTGAATCCTTTAAAAGACAAGGGTATGCATCGGTATTATATGAAGAGGATGTAACGGTGAACTCACTTATAAAGCATATAGAAGAGCTATCTCATAATAATGAGACGTATAAAACAGCATTAAAAAAATATAATGGAAAAGAAGCGATTAAAACTATCATTCAACATATTTCAGAGGCATGATTAAACAATCATGTCTTTTTTAGTAGGATGAAAGATTCCAAGAATTGATATTTTTATGTTACAATAAAGTGAAACTTTAATCAGTGGGGGGTTCATCCCCACTGATTATTAGTTGAACCAATCGGGCTTTTACGGGCAGTTAATCCCACACCTAACTTCTTTGTTTTCGTTGAATTTTGAGGTGGGGGTCTTACTGCCCGTTAATGCGGGGTAACAAATGGTTAATAGGGAAATTCCAATTGATTAAGCGTGAAAATACGAATGGATTAGGAGTGACTGTGTTGGAGCTAAGTCTCTATGAAAATACTGCACTTATTATATGCTTTGTGTTGTACGTTGGTAGTGTTATTGTTTATATTTCACGGAAATTTTCACAAGAACGAGAGCTTGAAAAATCAGAAATAACAGCTGAACTAGAAATGTTAGCTGATGAAAGTTATAAAAAACAAAAAATAAAAGAAGATCATGAGGCACCCCATCATTGAAACGCAAATAAGTTCTAAGGATGGGGATTTTTTTTGAAAAAATCCCATTAACGCTAAAAAAGGAGTTTCCCCATACATATTTAAGGAGTGAATATAAATGAAATTTTATATTGCTTCAGGATTTCAAAATAAACATCTTGTTCGTTTCGTATCAAGCCAGTTGAAAGAAGTGGGATGGCAGCATACATATGATTGGACGAAAAATGAAAGAGCAACCAATAGAGAACAATTGCAAAAGATTGGTGAAGAAGAACAAGAAGCGATACGAGAAGCTGATGTTTTCTTACTCATACTAGAGGGTGGGAATGGAAGTCATACAGAATTAGGGATGGCAATTGCTTTAGAAAAGAAAATTTATATATATCACAAGGGCAATGAGTTGCAAACGACATTCTACCATTTACGAGAAGTTGATATTTTCGAAGGAGAAATTGAGGGGCTTGTCTCATATATATTAAATAAAGTGGAATGTTAGACGTGGGAATGCAGCGAGAAATATTTCTTGCAAAAAAAGAGTGAAGGTTACCATTAGGCTATTTTGGGCACAGTTATTATAAGTAAAGCATATAAAGGAGTTATAAATATGAAATTAGAAAATGGATGGGAAACAAGTTTTTTAGAGGTTGTACAAAACAGTGAATTTAAGAAAGATGCAATTCTTAGTCAATTGCTTTTTGCGGATAGTGAAGAAGTAGAAGAGCTTGTTGATGATTACGGTTATGAAGAGATTATTGAACGCGAACATGATGATGAGTTAGCAGGAATTTTAGGAGAAGAACTTTTCAGTGAGCTGGAGCGAAACGTATTCTTATCTCCACAGCCAGAAGAAAAACTTATTTCATTCGTAAATGGATTAGGTTTTCATGTGTTAGATTGGATTGTGCTTCTTGAAACAGAATTTGGCATTGATAGCGCAAACTTCACATCGGATGCAGTGAAAATGTTAGAAAAGCGCTTTAGACAGTTTCCCTATATAGAAGAGAAGACAATTTTTGATATGACGTTTGAAGAAGCGATGGATGTATTAGAATCTGTTACAGGATTACAGCTGAAGGGGAAAATGAACGTATAATGAAAAAGAACGTGATAGCTTCACGTTCTTTTTTTTTTACATAATAATAATTTTATCATCTAGCTTTGTTTGTCCAGTAAGAAGTGCATTTAAATACTCTACTTTTCGTATGCAAGCTTGTATATGTCTTTCAACCTCTTGTAACTCTGCTTGGTGATGCGTTTCAATTGGATGAATTTGTACGTTAAATTTTTCGAATTGACTACTATATGTTATTTCTGCATAGCCGCTCATAATATCGGTTTCGTTATGAAATAAAAATTGCTTTGTTTCTTCACAGAATGATACATCCTGAAAGCCATATACTTTTAATGCTTCAATTACTTTGTTAATCATGTTTGTATTCATTTTTTAACCCTCTTTACGAAGTTCTACTTTTATATTATAACATAAAAAATTACGTAGAAAGCGCTTCCAAGTGTATTTTATTATAAACTTTACGTTTCAATCATAAAAATGAAACAAAGAAAAAATAATTGTAAAGAAGGAAGGACTCTTTTATTGTTTCGTCATATATATAGAGAAATAGTGCAATGAAAGGAAATTTTCCGAGGTGGAGATTGTATTTCCAATTTGAGCGCAGTAAAAGAGGTGAGAATCTTGAACTTTGATATTGTAGGACAAAAAGCATATATAAAAGATGGGCCGCATCGGAACCGAATTGGAACTGTAAAGAAAAATGAAAAACAATTAGAATCCCATTTTGCTATTGTAATTGGAGAACAAAGTATTGATGTAGAGCTAAAGGATATCGTGTTAGTTGGAGTAGATGTAGGACAATTTCATAAATGGTGCGAGCAAAATGGTTATTTGTGAAAGGGACGGGCTGTGAGATAATGAAATATATTTGAGAAAAGAGAATATGTTATTATATTCTCTTTTTCTATGTGTGGGGATACGGAAATGAAGTATAAAGAACAAGAGTTTACATTGGAGTTGAAAGAGAACATTAAAGGTATGGAAAAGGAAATCGAGCGAATATCACTTGGATTTTTTAAAGCGTATTCGCATTTATACATAGGGAAAAATATGAAATTAGATATGGGATTTGAAAGAGAAAAAGAGAATCCCTTTGAAATAGGATATTATTCATCAGTTTCTATAGCGATATTAGATGAAGAAGGAGAGATGATTGAATTTTACATTATTCCAATTTGGAGATGCGAAAATACTTTTTTAGGGATGCCAACTCAGTCGAGAGTTTGGGGGAGTAAGAAAGTAGGGGAACTTGTTGATGAATCTTGTTATGAGATTGAGGAAGAGTTAAAAGAGCAACTAGAAGAATACTTGGAGTGATAACTTTCAAGAGAAGATGTATAGAGATGGAACATAATAAAAAAGACGCTAACAGTATAAATTGTTAGCGTCCTTTTTTATTATGAAGCAATCTCACCAGTTTTTACATCATCTTGATTGTACGTATCCTGATCTAATTCACCAAGCCATTTACTAGAAATAAGACCAGCTGTCATAGAACCACTTACGTTAAGAGCTGTACGACCCATATCGATTAATGGTTCAACTGAGATAACAAGAGCGACAATGCCGATTGGTAAGTTCATTGTAGATAGTACGATTAACGCTGCGAATGTTGCACCGCCACCAACACCGGCAACACCGAATGAGCTAATAGCAACGACAGCGATTAAAGTTAAAATGAATTGTGGTTGTAATGGATCAATTCCTACAGTTGGAGCGACCATCATAGCAAGCATTGCTGGATAAATACCTGCGCAACCGTTTTGACCGATAGATACCCCAAAGGATGCAGCGAAGTTAGCGATTCCTTCAGAAATACCAAGCTTTTCTTTTTGAGCTTCAATATTTAATGGCATTGCACCAGCACTAGAGCGAGATGTAAATGCAAATGTTAATACAGGGAACACTTTTTTCAAATATTGAATTGGATTTAAACCAGATAATGCGATTAATAATAAGTGAATGATAAACATTACGATAAGAGCTACGTAAGATGCTAACACGAAGTTACCAAGTTTTAAAATAGCGTTAATATCGCTACCAGCAACTGTCTTTGCCATAAGAGCTAATACGCCGTATGGAGTAAGACGTAAAATTAATGTTACCATACGCATTACGATTGCATATACAGCATCAAGCATTTTCTTAAATAGCTCTGCTTGTTCTGGATATTTTCGTTTTACACCTATAAAGGCAATCCCGATAAAGGCTGCAAATATTACAACAGAAATTGTTGATGTTGGACGAGCACCTGTTAAATCAAGAAAAGGATTCGTAGGCAACAGTTCTAACAATTTGTCTGGAATTGTTGTCTTTTCAATAGAAGTAAATCTTTCTTCTACTAATTTCAGACGAGCAGATTCTGCATCACCTTGTTGTAATCCTGTTGCTGATACATCAAATCCTGCGCTTGCAGCTATACCGACAGCTGCGGCAATTCCTGTAGTAAGAATTAAAATTCCGATAATAAGACCACTGATTTTACCAAGGTTTTTCGTTAATTGTAATTTTGTAAATGCTGAAATAATAGATACTAAAATAAGTGGCATAACGATCATTTGAAGTAATTTCACATAACCGTTACCAATTAAACTAAACCAGGTATTTGATTCGATAATTACTTTAGAAGTAGGTTCATAAATAAATTGTAATATAAGACCAAAGATAATTCCGACTCCTAAAGCAGTAAATACACGTTTATTAAAAGATACATGCTTACGTTGCATATAATACAATACGCCAACTAAAATGAGCATGACTGTGATGTTAATCCCGACAAGCAGTGTATTCATGTTGATTCCCCCTAATTCCAATGTGTTATATAGAATATAAGGTAATAAAACCTATAAGTCAACTAGGGAATTGCGGAATTAAAAAAAAGATGGCAATTTGCCATCTCTTAATGCCCAGCTCCAGGGACAAGTAAAAATGTTGTGTACCATGTAAATCCGATGAAGAAAACGGTTAAATATGCCCCGAATACGTATATATACATACGCTCTGTTAATTTTAAATAACTTAAAAGTACGAAGAATCCTGTTTGTCCTAAAAATAGTAGTGCGGTCGAATGCATATCCCCTACGTAAAACATAACCGAGAAAATTCCAGTCCAAAAGCCGAGAACGCGAAACATGCGCTCCATGCCATCTCCCTCCTTTTCTAAAAAAAGTAAAACCTCTTTTCATTATAGTTTATTTTTCTAACTATTGTAAATATTCATTCATATAAAAAAGAAGCCAATTATAATATTGACTTCTTCTTAGTTGAAAAACTAAATTTGAACTTTATCCCGCTATTTGTGGGCAGTAAAACTCCCACCTCAAAATTCGGCAAAATGCGAGGAAGTTAGGTGGGAGATAACTGCCCGTAAAAGCCCGATTGGTGCGGGCTAATAATCAGTGGGGGAAGAACACCCCCCACTGATTAAAGTTTCACTTTATAGTTACAAGATTTGCATCCATCTAGTAGACTATCGTTTCGTGTTAATTCCACGTTCGGGAATAGGATTTCAAAAATCCCCTTCATCATATCTCCGTGCATATTACAAATTTCAGTCGGATGATGCGCAGCAACTTCTTTAAATGGACAATTGTGTACATCATAGAAAATTTTTGTGCCATCTGTACTTAATTCAAAAGCAGGAGATAAGCCAGCTGTTGAGAATGCTTCTTTTGCGATTAGCATTTTTTGTTCTATCGTCAATGCTTCTGCACTTACATTTAAGCGATGCATATGTTGTTGCATTAATTCTTTGCCGAATTGTTTCCCTGTTTCATATAGCGCTTTTTCACCAGCACTACCTAAGCTTAGCAGTGAATTAAATGCTATCTGCGCTAATAATTGATAATCGCGAAATGGGAATTGTAACTGGATGACATCTTGAGACAAGACGTATAGCCTGCTTGGTCTGCCGCCTTTCCCAGTTTTTTTTGTTTCTGATTTGAGCATATTAACATCTTCTAATTTAGATAAATGTAAACGCGCTACGTTTGGATGAATGTTAAACTCATCTGCAATTTCTTGTACAGTTACGTAATTATGTTTTTGCGAAATATATTTATAAATATAATAACGAGTAGGGTCAGATAATACACCTGTAATTTTTAAAGCTTGTTCCATGAGGATCTCCACCTTTATCACTTTATCCAAGATATTAACATTATAATACAGATAAACTTCTATATAGGTAATTTCAGACAATAATTCGGAAATTGTTCATAATTTCACAAACATATTTTTCCTTTTTCTCTTAGTGAAAATACAAAATCTCTAATTTTTCTTGTGCATTTTTTTATGATATATACATAGTGAGGAGGGAAACTTGATGAATAGTGTCGAGCTTTTTGCAAATATGATTATGAAAGAAGCTTGTAGGGTGCGAGCATCGGACTTACATATTGTGCCCAGGCAGAAGGATGTGGCGATTCAATTACGTATTGGAAAAGATTTAATTACGAAACGGTGTATTGAGAAAGAATTTGGAGAAAAGCTTGTTTCACACTTTAAATTTTTAGCATCAATGGATATAGGAGAGAGGAGAAAACCTCAAAATGGTTCGTTGTACTTACAAATTGATGGACAAGAAGTGTATTTACGCCTTTCAACACTTCCAACAGTATATCAAGAAAGTCTCGTTATTCGCCTCCATTTACAAGCATCTGCTCAGCCGTTGTCTCACCTTTCGTTATTTCCAAGTTCAACGGAAAAATTACTCTCTTTTTTAAAGCATTCGCATGGGTTACTCGTATTTACTGGGCCGACTGGTTCTGGAAAAACAACAACAATGTATGCGTTATTAGAAGTAGCTAGAAAATGGCAAACACGTCGCATCATTACACTAGAAGATCCAGTTGAGCAAAGAAAAGACGGTTTATTACAAATTCAAATAAATGAAAAAGCTGGTATCACATATAAAACAGGATTAAAGGCTATTTTGCGTCATGATCCAGATATTATTTTAGTTGGCGAAATTCGTGATGAAGAAACAGCAAAAGTAGCTGTAAGGGCCAGTTTGACGGGACATTTAGTAATGACAACCTTGCATACAAATGATGCGAAAGGAGCGATACTACGATTTATGGATTATGGTATTACAAGGCAAGAAATTGAACAATCATTATTAGCAGTAGCTGCTCAGCGGCTCGTCGAATTAAAATGTCCATTTTGCAGAGGGAAGTGTGCAACTTTATGTAAATCAATGAGGAAAGTGAGACAGGCAAGCATTTATGAACTGTTATATGGATATGAATTAAAACAAGCGATTAAAGAAGCAAGTGGAGAACATGTTACGTATCACTATAAAACGTTGGAAGCGTCGGTTCGAAAAGGGTATGCTTTAGGCTTTTTAGAAGAAGATGTATATGTTTAAGAGAAAATGGAGTTTAAGTGATCAAGCATTATTATGTAAAAGATTAAGTGATTTATTAGAGAAAGGTTACTCACTTTTGCAGGCGTTGGAATTTTTGCAGTTGCAACTACCATTAGGGAAGAAATTACAGTTACAGCGTATGATCGAGGGATTGAAAAATGGACAAAGTTTGCACGCTTCTTTTCACCAATTAATGTTTCACTCTGAGATGTTAAGTTATTTGTTTTATGCAGAGCGACATGGTGACATTTCTTTTGCTTTGCAACAAGGGAGCGTACTTCTTTACAAGAAAGATAAATATAGGAAAGATATGATGAAAGTAATGCGATATCCTATGTTTTTATCATTTTTTTTAATGATTATGCTTTCTGTTTTTAACCTCATTTTATTGCCTCAGTTTGAAATGATGTATAGTTCTTTACGTTCTACAGCACCACCACTTACGGAGCAAATTTTAGTTGCAATTAAATTATTACCCTACTTCATTTATATGATTGTTCTTATCGTTATAACGGGATTTAGTATATATATATTTTATTTCCGAAAACTTCCGCCTACTCAAAAGGTAAAGATTATGATCCGTATTCCCCTTATGAAAACATTTCTTATTTTAAATCATTCGCATTATTTTTCCACTCAATTAAGTGGTTTATTACACGGTGGATTGTCGGTACACGAAGCATTAACAATAATGATGAAGCAAAAGTATCATCCGTTCTTTCAGTATGAAGCAGACCGAATTGAGCGGCAATTAATTGCAGGGGAACCGTTACAATCTATTATTGATAAAAGCGGTTATTACGAGAAAGAACTTTCTTATATCATTACGCATGGACAAGCAAACGGTAATTTAGCAAATGAGCTTGGTGATTACAGTGAGCTCATTATTGAAAAGGTAGAACAAAAAATTAAACGTATGTTATTTGTGATTCAACCCATTTTATTTACATGTCTTGGGGTTATAGTCATTTTGATGTACTTAGCGATGATTATGCCGATGTTTCAAATGATGAATTCTATATAGGGGGCATTTACATGCAGAATGAGGAGGGTTTTACTCTTTTAGAAATGTTATTAGTTATGGTTGTCATAACTGTATTATTACTATTAATTATTCCAAATGTAGTTACACAGCGCTCATCCGTCCAAGGAAAAGGATGTGCAGCCTATGTGAAATCTATAGAAGCACAAATACAAGCATATCACTTGCAACATAATAAGATTCCATCAATAGAGGAACTTGAAACAGGAAAGTATATTACTTCAAAAACTTGCCCGAAAGGTGAACCAATCCATATTTCCGATGATGGTACGGTATCAGCTGGGAAATCGTGAAGCAAAAAGGTTTTACTCTTTTAGAAATGCTACTTGTCTTATTTGCTATTTCTGTACTGAGTGTTGTTACGCATTTTAACGTTACTTCATTACATGAAAAACAAAAAGTTGAGCAGTTTTTGAAACAGTTTTCAAATGATATTTTGTATATGCAGCAGTTGGCGATTAAGCGTCAACAACATTATACGTTACGCTGGTTTAAAGGGAAACAGATGTATTATATTTCGGAATCGGAGACAGACCTTTTAATTGTTAAGAGAGAATATGATAAAGATGTCCAAATGGATTTGCATACCTTTCCAAATCCAATGACATATAATCCGAGCGGGAATATTAATAGGGGTGGTACGATTTTACTTTCCTATCGAGGGTATAAATATGAGATTGTATTTCAGCTTGGAAGAGGGAGATTTACGTATCGTGAAGTGTCAAAAAGGATCAGTAATGGTTGAAATGGTTGTAGCGTTAAGTTTAATAATGATGGCGGCATCGTTATTGCTCCCGCAAACATTATTAATTATGCAAGAAAGAAAAAATATAAAAATGAGCTATAAAGCATTAATATTATTAAAAAAAGAAGCGGCCTTATTTAAGTATGAGAATGAGGAAAAGCGAGTAAAAGAGCAAGTCATAAAAGGAATTGTATATTACACATATTGGAGAGGAGATGAAGTTTGTACGATGTGGAAAGATATGAGAGGAAAAGCGATGGAGCAATGCCTTTATGCAAAGAAAAAATAAAAAAGAAGCGGGATTTACATTAATAGAAATGATTGCATGTTTGTTGCTTTTATCAATGTTCTTTTTACTTTTACCGCGTCTTCATATTATGGGGATAGAAAATACACATTCAAAAGGATTAAATGACTGGGAGTGGGATGTGTTTTTAGGACAAATGCAATTAGAGTTTCGTGAAGTATTAAGTGGGAGGAAGATAGAGCTAGAAAACGGTGGGAATATTTTACGCTTCCAACTTCGTAATGGTGATCAGGTGACGTATGAAAAGTTGAATAGTAATTTAATAAGAAAAGTAAATATGCGCGGAAGGGAATTTATATTACAAAGGATTGAAGCGATTTCGTATAAATTAACACCTCATTTGTTATATATATATGTGAAAGATATAAGTGGTGAAATATATGAAGGCGTGGCTGTGCGCTATAGTGAAATTGAGATAGAAACATGAGAAAACAAGATGGATTTGCAATGCCAGGAACAATTATTTTTCTTATTTTATTCATTTCTTTTTTGATGTACGAAACGAATATGTTACTTTCGGATAAAAAATTTTATTCTGAAATAGAACAAAGTTTTTTCATGGAGGAACTTGTTGATCGCGCTATGTCAGATATAAAAAGAGAGTTACAGCAAAAAGAAAAAGAGGATGTTTTTTTATTTCAGTATGAAAGAGGAGAAGTGAGTGGAAAGTACGTCTTTGAAAATGATGTTATTATCATTTCGTTGCAATGTGTTACAAAACAGAGAGTTTTCTATACAGTGAGCTTTCGGTATAGGGAAAAGGATAATAAAATATTTGATTGGGTAGAAGGATAATATGTAAAATATATGGAGAAGAACCATGAGTTTCTATTGTGGAGGGAGTCAATTTCTTTGAGGAAAGGGATAAGAATAATGGTCAAAAGTTTAAATTTTCTCAAAAAAGAGAAAGGTAGAAAGAATATGATATATTCATGCTATCCAATCATTTTTTTCTAGGGAGATAAGGAAATGACAAATAACAATCAAATAGGTGAAAATAAGGAACAAACTATTTTTGATCATAAAGGAAATACGATTATGACAGAGGATAGGGAAATACAAATTATTTCAAAATTCGAAGAACCTCTTATTGTCGTATTAGCAAATGTATTAAGTGATGAAGAGTGTGATGAATTAATTGAATTGTCTAAAAGTAAGATGGAACGTTCTAAAGTTGGTTCATCACGTGATGTAAATGATATTCGAACAAGTAGTGGTGCATTTTTGGAAGAGAATGAACTAACTTCGAAGATTGAAAAACGAATTTCATCTATCACGAATGTTCCTGTAGCGCATGGAGAAGGATTGCACATTTTAAATTATGAAGTAGATCAAGAATATAAAGCGCACTATGATTATTTTGCGGAACATAGTAGATCAGCTGCTAATAATCGTATAAGTACTCTTGTGATGTACTTAAATGATGTAGAAGAAGGCGGAGAAACATTCTTTCCGAAATTAAATCTTTCTGTACACCCTAGAAAGGGAATGGCAGTATACTTTGAGTACTTTTATCAAGATCAATCACTAAATGAGCTTACGTTACATGGAGGGGCACCTGTTACGAAGGGCGAGAAATGGATTGCAACGCAGTGGGTGAGAAGAGGTACTTATAAGTAAAAGTGAGCCAGCTTGTTTGATTACGAGAAAATAGTGAGTATGTTACGTTTTGTTCTTCATAGTATAAGAAGAACAAAACGTTTTTTTATTAAATAAAGTAACATCTTTCGTTATAATAACAAATAATAACGGATGATTGAGAGGAACGAAAATGAAATCTATATACATAACCGGCTATATGGGAGTCGGGAAAACAACAATTGGAAAAGCGTTAAGTAAAGAACTCCATATGGAAGTTGTAGATACAGATCAAAAAATCGAAGAGCAGAAAGAGAAAGAGATTCGGTATATTTTTGCAGAAGAAGGCGAAATGGCTTTTCGTGAATATGAAAGTGAAATGTTACGTTCATTACCGGTTCAGAATGTAATTATGACAACTGGTGGAGGGATTATTGAACGAGAGGAAAATCGAAAGTGGATGAAGGAAAATGGAACTGTTGTGTATTTATATTGCGATCCACATGTAATTGCAGAAAGGCTTCGTGAAGATACGACACGTCCACTATTTCAGAAGAAAGATATAGAGGCATTTATAACGAAATTTGAATCGCGCCGAGCTTATTATGAAGAGGCTGATATTCATATCGATACGACAAATAAGTCGGTAAAGCAAATTATGAATGAATTAAAGCAAAAGATTAATGAATAAAAAAGTGGACATACTAATCAAGTAGAGGTGATGATAATATGTCTACTAATGATTATGTACGATTTGTGACACAGCAATTTGTGTCATATATGGATGCTCCAAAAGAGGATCGAAAACAACAGAAACAACAACGTCGTGCGGAGAAAGAGCCATTCTTAAATAAATGGTTTGGTGTTATGCCACTGAGCGCTGCTTTGTTTTATCGAAATGTAAAAAATAAAAGAAAAAAATCAAGCTAACTTTTTCGTAATATGTCTGGCAAAATAAAGATCCCCTAGTGCAACAAGCTGCTAGGGGATCTTTATTTATTGTTGCACAGATTCTTTTTCTTCAGTAACCGCATGTATCTTATTATTTACCCATACAAACCCTATTCCGATGCAAATAGAAATACCCCAGCCAACAGCGGTCATAATAGCTCTCATTTCACCATATCCATCTACACCGAAAACAGAGATGAAATAGATTTTCAAGAAGCTTTTTAATATAAATTGAAGGCCGAAAAATAGTGTTAAATATTGCAGTGCTGGATATATACGACTATCACGATAAAGCTCACGACTTTTATCACGATCATGACCTTGCAGTGCTGAAATATCCGCTGCGAAATATAACATAAGTGGTTTTTTTATAAAGATTGTACATATAACGATGCAGCCAAGTACGATATGATAATATGCATCATTCCATAGCATTCGTTCCGCTGATCCAGATATTAAGTCTACCGTTGTATTAGAAATGAGTGTAATTAAAATAAAGAACCCTGTAACGTTAAACTGTTTTTCTTTTTTAAAGGTATACAGTGTATAAATAATCCCCGGAACAGAGGAAATTAACATTGCGTAATAAGGATCGATATAAGGTTTTGCAAATTTCCAAATGAGGAATGGGAATACGAGATAAAAGACAAGATCTAATATAGCTTTTTTATTTTGATTCATACAAATCCTCCTTAAGTCATACATATATTTTATAATATAATTTCTGAAAATTGTATAAGGTTTAATGAAAAAAAGAAAAGTAGATGATTAGTAGATTAAAAAAATTGTCCCTAGCGTAGTAAGTTTTTTTAGTATATAATAAAGGAAACGCTTTCATTTTTTGATTTGTTCACAAAATGGATGGAAAATCACATATTTACTATTGATATGTTACTTTATAATGAAACTAATTAAATATACATGCATACAATATTGTGAAATAAATAACATAAATAATCTATATAAATGTAAACGTTATCAAAAGAGAGGTGGAGACAATGAGTAAATTTTTCTTCAATCATAATCCAGCAACATTAGAGGATGGAAGACTGGTTAAGTATGCTGAAATTATTTATGGAGAAGGTGGCCGTTCTGTATTAGAAAATTTAATGGTGAAGGCATCTATCAGATTACGTGATCGTTATCCGAATAAATCTGACGAACAGATCTCGAACCTCGTAAATCAAGGCATCCATGATATGTTTCAAAAATACGTGAATGAGTAAGAGCAGCTACTGGCTGCTCTTATTTTTTTGTATAAGGATTGTGCCTCTAGCTGAAAATAAAGATGCATTTTGAAACATGCAAAAAGGAGGCGAAAAAGATGAGTAATGGAATTGGTCGTTCAAAAGAGAATCTTCCAACTGATGCAAACCATGTAAGTGCAAAGGATCGTGCATATCAGAAACGTATGACAGAGAAAAAACAGCAAGGGCGTAATGAAGATAGAGAATAGGCTGGGAACATATCTTAAAAGAAGCTCCTTCAATCTGAAGGAGCTTTCTTTAAGATAGAAAATGATTTGCGGTAACATAAAAGAGACCACCGTTTATAATTTGTATTGTAATGCGTGGTTCGTATTGTTCTTGTAATGCTTGCTTTTCAATTTCATAGCTTTCTGGAAGTTCATCGCTATCTTCGTAAAATCGATTTAAAAGGTCTAAATCGTGATTCCAACGCACTCTCGCTTCTTTTGCCCACGTGTGGTCATCTTCAGCGATTATACTTTTTAAAGCATCCTCTATACGTTGTAAGCCACTTTGTGGCTTAATGATAGGTGAGAGGGTAAAACAAAAGTCAGGTATTTTCGGTGTGAGTTTGATCTCTGCTAAAGTGTCATGAAAGTTTGCAATCATTGTCCCGGAAATAAGATGAATACCGATAGAATGAAGTATGTCTTTTTTTCGGTCGCATTGATAAGATACTTTTATATTTACACCAAGCCAAGGATGAAGGGGGGTATGAGTTGCCCCGCTATGTTTCACTTCCTCATATAAACGTATGTATGAACCTAGTTCTTTTGTTGTTTCAAATATTTGATGCAAACGGGGTGAACCGTAATGAATAAGTTCACCGTCGTTTTCTTCGTTTTCTGGATTTGTAATAAGAGTAAGGCGCATCGGGTTCGGAACGCCTCCTGTTTTTTCAAGATAGTGCCAATAGAAAGGGCGGTTCATTAATAATTTATCCATTTCAATTGTTAACTGCACGTCTAATAGGTGAGGGGAACGTTCTAAAATTTCGCAGTTATTCGCCTCAAAAAAGTTATATAAGTAATTATGAATTTCATTTTGCTGCATAGTCTTGCACCTCTGCTTCATTGCGCTTCGCAAAATCGATAATAGATGTTAAATTTTCCATCTTGATTCGAATTTCACCTTCGCTTTTTGAATGCGCGAAAATTTCTTGAATATGCGCATCAATATTTTTCATGTTGATTCTCGTTAAAATTTCATCGAGTTCACCGATTACACGTTCAAATAAATTAATTTTTTCATATAGTAGTTTTAAAATGTGCTCTTCAACAGTGTGCTTTGTTGCTAAGTTATAAATATGAACATCATTTTTTTGTCCAAGACGGTGAATACGTCCAATCCTTTGCTCGAGTCGCATTGGATTCCACGGTAAGTCGTAATTAATCATATGGCTACAAAATTGTAAGTTAATTCCTTCACCACCAGCTTCGGTCGCAATTAATACTTGGGCATGATTTTGGAAAAGCTCCTTCATCCAATCTTTCTTCCCGCGCTTAAATCCACCGCGAAATGGAACAGAGGAAATGCCATGTTGTTGTAAGAACCATTGTAAATACATTTGTGAAGCTCTATATTCAGTGAAGATAATGACTTTATCGTCAACTTCTTTTATAAGCTCTAGTGCTTTATTTGCTTTGGAGTTGAACGGAATATGATTAATTTTGTCCATCAGCACATCAATATGTGGGTCCTTTATGTAGTGCTCATTTTCTTTCTGTCTTTTTTCTACATGTTTTTTTAGTGAATAGTAAACAGCTTCACGACTACTACATGCTTCCCGTTTTAAAGTTAAGGATGAGAAAGCAGATGTGACGGCATCTTGTCCACGCCAATTTTCAATTTCATTATACAAAGCTTGTTCTTCTTCATTGAATTCAACGAAGATTGTTCGTACATGCCTCTTCGGCCAATCAATGCCAGTGTTATTGCGTCTATTTCGAACCATTACTTTATTGATAAGAGCTTTTAAATCTTCATCGGATTCAGTGGAACGATTTTTGGAAGCGTAATATTCTTCAAAATTAGATTGATTGCCTAAATGACCTGGTTTTAATAAAGAAACGAGGTTGAAGATTTCATCGATTTTATTTTGAACAGGAGTTGCAGTTAGTAATAAACAAAACTTCTTTTTTAATCGCTGTGCAAATTCATAGTTTTTTGTTTTATTATTTTTTAGTTTATGTGCTTCATCGATAATAATAAGGTCATACTCTAGGTTTAAAACGATATCGCGATGCGGTGAACGTTTCGCAGTATCGATTGATGAAACGATGACATCAGCTTGTTCCCAAGAATAACTTTTCTTTTGAGCGACCGCAGGAATAAAAAATTTTGTGTTTAGTTCATACGCCCACTGAGATACGAGAGAAGCTGGAACGAGAATGAGTACCTTTTTTACAAGTCCTCGAACCATATATTCTTTTAAAATAAGTCCAGCTTCAATCGTTTTTCCAAGTCCGACTTCGTCTGCTAGAATCGCTTTACCATTCATTTGTTCAATGACATTTTGAGCGACCTCTAATTGATGTGGAAGCGGCGTGAAATGTGATAAATGTTTCGGTGCTTGCAATCCATCAAAAGTAGGGACGAGTAACGATTTCTCTGTTTTATAAGCTAAATGATATAAATCCCAATTTGTCCAAGGACCATCTTCATCAATTCTTTTTAAAAAATTGTTTTGCCACGTTCGATCTACGGAAATATCGACATTCATTAAGACTCTCCCACCTTTTATAAACTAAAGTGATTATTTAAAAAATCTTTATTATAAGCCTCGTAATAAGGCGCTATCACAATTACTAAAAGTTAAAGAATAGGCAATGATAAAGGGCTAAATTTCAAAATTTGTATTTAATAAGATTAAGAATGAAAAATTCTAAATTATTTTTTATGCTAGAATATTGATGAAATATAGCGAATAATGTTAGGATAATGGTGTGAAATGTGTGGAATCTTTCGTATTTTATCCAAGAAAGTAACTTTTTATTTACGCTTTCATAAAAAAATATACTGAGATTCCGTATAACCTTATCTTTTCAGAATGAAAATGTTTAGATATGGGAAGCAACTTTTATTGATTTGTCAGAGCATAAGGGGGAAAGAGCATGATTACATTACAACGTACACCGTTATTTGATGTATACGCGAAGTATGGTGGGAAAACAGTCGACTTCGGTGGTTGGGAATTACCAGTTCAATTTTCAAGCATTAAAGAGGAACATGAAGCTGTACGTACAGGAGCAGGTTTGTTCGATGTATCTCATATGGGAGAAGTAGAGGTAAAAGGTGTAGATAGTTTAGCATTTTTACAACGTGTTGTTACAAATGACGTATCTACCTTAAAGGTAGGGGGCGCACAATATACAGCTATGTGCTATGAAAATGGTGGCACAGTAGATGACTTATTAATCTACAAACGTGGTGAAGAAGACTATTTATTAGTAATCAATGCATCAAATATCGAGAAAGATTACGAATGGTTAGCTAGCCATGTAATTGGCGATGCGAAAGTAGTCAATGTTTCTAGTGAAGTTGCGCAGCTTGCAATTCAAGGACCAAAAGCAGAAGGCATTTTACAAAAAGTTGTGTCAGAAGATTTGAAAGAAATTAAGTTCTTTAAATTTAAAAATAATATTCTTGTAGATGGAATTCCTGCACTTGTATCTCGTACAGGTTACACAGGTGAAGATGGATTCGAAATTTACTGTAAGAGTGAAGATGCAGCAAAACTTTGGGAGAAACTTCTTGAAGTGGGAGCAGAAGAGGGCTTAAAACCATGTGGCTTAGGTGCTCGTGATACACTTCGCTTCGAAGCAACACTTCCGTTATACGGACAAGAGTTATCAAAAGATATTACACCGATTGAAGCGGGAATTGGCTTTGCGGTAAAACCAAATAAAGAAGCAGATTTCTTTGGAAAAGAAACGTTAAAAGAGCAAAAAGAAAACGGTGCATCTCGTAAATTAGTCGGCATCGAAGTAATCGAACGCGGTATTCCTCGTACGCATTACCCTGTATTTATAGGAGAAGAAAAAATCGGGGAAGTAACGAGTGGTACACAATCTCCAACGTTAAAGAAAAGCATTGGTTTAGCACTAATTGATGTAAAATACGCAGCAGTTGATACAGAAGTAGAAATTGAAATTCGTAATAAACGCGTCAAAGCAGTAGTTGTTCCAACACCATTTTATAAACGTTCAAAGTAACGGGGAGAGGGGTAGATTTCATGTTGCATCGTTATCTTCCAATGACAGAAGAAGACAAAAAAGAAATGTTACAAACGATCGGCGTTCAAACGATCGACGAATTATTCTCTGATATTCCAGAGAGTGTTCGTTTTAAAGGGGATTTAAAAATTAAAGAAGCAAAATCAGAGCCAGAGCTGTTAAAAGAGTTATCTCAAATGGCTAGTAAAAATGCTAATTTAAAAGAATATGCTTCTTTCTTAGGAGCAGGTGTATACGATCATTACGCTCCAGTAATTGTTGATCATGTTATTTCTCGTTCAGAGTTTTATACAGCTTACACACCATACCAACCAGAAATTTCACAAGGGGAATTACAAGCAATTTTTGAATTCCAAACAATGATTTGTGAATTAACAGGAATGGATGTAGCAAACTCTTCTATGTATGACGGAGGTACAGCTTTAGCTGAAGCGGCAATGCTAGCAGCTGGTCATACTCGCAAAAAGAAAATTCTTGTTTCAGCGGCAGTTCATCCAGAATCAAGAGCGGTACTTGAAACATATGCAAAAGGTCAAAATCTTGAAGTTGTTGAAATTGATCATAAAAACGGTGTAACAGATTTAGAAGTATTACAAAGTGAAGTAGATGATACAGTTGCTTGTGTAATCGTTCAATATCCAAACTTCTTCGGACAAGTGGAAAAGTTAGCTGATATCGAAAAAATCGTTCATCAACAAAAATCATTATTTATCGTTTCTTCAAATCCATTATCATTAGGCGCATTAACACCGCCAGGAAAATTCGGTGCTGATGTTGTAATCGGTGATGCACAACCATTCGGTATCCCAACGCAGTTTGGTGGACCGCACTGTGGTTACTTTGCAACAACGAAAGCATTTATGCGTAAAATTCCAGGACGTCTTGTCGGACAAACTGTAGATTCAGATGGTAAACGTGGATTTGTATTAACGTTACAAGCACGTGAACAGCATATTCGTCGTGATAAAGCGACGTCTAACATTTGTTCAAACCAAGCGTTAAATGCATTAGCAGCTTCTGTTGCAATGACGGCACTTGGCAAACAAGGTGTAAAAGAAATGGCACGTCAAAACATTTCTAAAGCACAATATGCAAAACGTCAATTTGAAGCGAAAGGTTTCACAGTAACGTTCGCTGGACCATTCTTTAATGAATTTGTTGTAGATTGTAAACGTCCAGTTAAAGAAATAAATGATGTATTAATACAAAAGAATATTATCGGTGGTTACGACCTAGGCCGTGATTATAAAGAGCATGAAAACCATATGCTTGTAGCGGTAACAGAGCTTCGTACAAAAGAGGAAATTGACACACTTGTAAACGAAATGGGGGCTATCCAATGAAGAACCAAGACCAAGCACTTATTTTTGAAGTGACTAAAGAAGGACGCGTAGGATATAGCTTACCCAAATTAGATGTAGAAGAAGTAAAATTAGAAGATGTGTTTGAGAGTGATTATATTCGAGTAGAAGATGCAGAGCTTCCAGAAGTATCTGAACTTGATATTATGCGCCATTACACAGCGCTTTCAAACCGTAACCACGGTGTGGATTCTGGATTCTATCCACTTGGGTCTTGTACGATGAAATATAATCCGAAAATTAATGAAAACGTAGCTCGTTTCGCAGGCTTTGCAAATATTCATCCACTTCAAGATGAAAAAACAGTGCAAGGTGCAATGGAATTAATGTATGACTTACAAGAACATTTAATTGAAATTACAGGTATGGATACTGTTACGTTACAACCAGCAGCTGGTGCACACGGAGAATGGACAGGATTAATGTTGATTCGTGCATATCATGAAGCGAACGGTGACTTTAACCGTTCGAAAGTAATTGTTCCTGACTCTGCTCACGGAACAAACCCGGCGTCTGCAACAGTAGCTGGTTTTGAAACAATTACGGTGAAATCAAATGAACATGGTCTTGTTGACTTAGATGATTTAAAACGTGTTGTAAACGAAGAAACAGCAGCACTTATGTTAACAAATCCAAATACATTAGGCCTATTCGAAGAAAATATTTTAGAAATGGCAGAAATCGTCCATAACGCAGGCGGTAAATTATACTATGATGGTGCAAACTTAAATGCGGTATTAAGCCAAGCACGCCCAGGAGATATGGGATTTGACGTTGTGCATTTAAATCTTCATAAAACATTTACAGGTCCGCATGGCGGCGGTGGCCCAGGTTCTGGTCCAGTAGGTGTGAAAGCTGATTTAATTCCGTACTTACCAAAACCGATTTTAGAGAAAACAGAAAATGGCTATCACTTCAACTATGATCGTCCAGAAGCAATTGGGCGTGTGAAACCATTCTATGGTAACTTCGGAATTAACGTTCGTGCATACACATATATTCGTTCTATGGGCCCAGATGGCTTGCGTGCAGTAACTGAGTATGCTGTATTAAATGCGAACTATATGATGAGAAGATTAGCACCATTCTATGATCTTCCGTTCGATAGACATTGCAAGCATGAATTTGTATTATCAGGTCGTCGTCAAAAGAAACTTGGTGTACGTACATTAGATATTGCAAAACGTCTGCTTGATTTCGGTTACCATCCACCAACAATTTACTTCCCATTAAATGTGGAAGAATGTATTATGATTGAGCCAACAGAAACAGAATCAAAAGAAACATTAGATGGTTTCATTGATAAGATGATTCAAATTGCTAAAGAGGTAGAAGAAAATCCAGAAGTTGTACAAGAAGCACCACATACAACAGTAATAAAACGTTTAGATGAAACATTGGCTGCTCGTAAACCAGTTTTACGTTATGAAAAGCTAGCACCTGTACAAGTGTGATTGCAAAAAAAAGAACTCGCTACATGCGGGTTCTTTTTTTTGCAACATTGGTGCAGCTAGAATGAAAAAAATGTTAAAAATTTATATTTTTTGTTTCATATTGCTGTAAAGATGCGGTTTTATAGGTGATTTTGTTGAAAAAGTCGGTTTGATAAAAGTATTTATTTTTGTTAGAATTTTATTGAAATTAAGAAGATGTGATGAGGTAGAAATTACTCATTTTTATGTATATGTGAAAAAACGAGCAAGACGGGGGTGGAAGCGTGGGATATCGATGTTATAGAATGGTATACCATTTAGAAAATGGAGAAACAATTAAAGATGTAAAAGAATTTTGTTACCGAGACCAAGGGAAAGTGTTAGAAAGAGTAGCACACCGTGTAATGGATAATAGAGAAGTGACAGCGATTGATAAACAAGGAACAATCATTTCAATAGCGTGTGAGGACATTGTAAAGGTAGAACTTGATTACATAACAGAAAGTTAACCTTGAGTCATATCGAATTATTCGATACAATATACTGTTGAATGGTGAAGAGAGAAGAGAGGAGTTTATCATGGGTAATACACGACACTTTTATATGTTTATTTTAGCGTTTGTTCTTGTTGTGGCGTTAACGATTTATTTAATTGTTGATAGCAGCTGGTACAATACAGTTCATCCAGCATTCCTTCTTTTTATGTATGTAGGAATTGCGGTTGTTAGTTTCGGAATGAGAGACGAAATGTTAGATCGCTTTGAAAAGTGATACATATACGAAAGACCAACAGGAAAATGTTGGTCTTTTTTTCTTGCCAAAAATAGGATGGTGTGTATATACTGTATATATAAGGTATACACAGTATATACACACACTGGAGGAAAACATGAATATTATTATTTCGAATTCTTCCCAAGACCCTATTTATGTGCAAATAAGAAAACAATTAAGCCAGCTTATTTTAAATGGTGGTTTAAAGGGTGGAGACCAATTACCGTCTATTCGTAGCTTAGCGAAGGAATTACAAGTTAGTGTAATTACAACGAAGCGTGCGTACGAGGAGCTTGAAAAAGAAGGATATATAGAAACTGTTGCTGGGAAGGGGACTTATGTTTCACGTAAAAATAATGAACTACTAAAAGAACAGCGGCTACGTCTATTGGAAAGTAAAGCGGAAGGGATTGTGAATGAAAGTAAAGCGTTGCAGCTTTCACTTGAAGATTTACAACAGATGATTGCGTGTTTATATGAGGGGGAATAAGAGATGTTAGAGCTGAAAGATGTTTGTAAAACTTATCAAGATTTCTCAGTGAAAAATATAAGTTTTACATTGCCACGTGGATATATTATGGGATTTGTTGGACCGAATGGAGCGGGGAAAAGTACGACGATCAAAATGATTATGAATCTAATTAGAAAAGATAGTGGTGGTATAAAAATTTTTGGCAAAGACAATAAGAAAGCCGAAAAGGAAATAAAACAAAATATCGGTTTTGTATATGATGAAAATCATTACTACGAAGATTTAACGTGTGAACAAATGAAGCGTATTATTGCACCGTTATATAAAAAGTGGGACGAAAATCAGTATCAATCGTATATGCATAGATTACAAGTTCCGAAGTATAAAAAAATTAAAGAACTATCAAAAGGGATGAAAATGAAATTTGCGATTGCCATCGCACTTTCACATCACGCGGAGTTTATCATTATGGATGAACCGACAGCAGGATTAGATCCAGTTGTACGGAGTGAATTACTTGATATGTTGCAAGAGATTGTAATGGAAGATGAAGTATCTGTATTATTTTCAACGCACATTACAACAGACTTAGAACGTATTGCAGATTATATTACGTTTATCAATGATGGAGAAATTATATTTACTGGTGAGAAAGATGAATTAATGGAGAACTACGTAATTGTAAAGGGAAGTAATGATTTATTAGATCGAGACGGAAAAGAACTATTTGTCGGATTACGAAAAAATAAATTTGGTTTCGAAGGTTTAGCAAAGGATAAACAAGCAATTATCGACTGGTTTGGAAATGAGGTTGTAATAGAAAAGCCTACATTAGATGATATTATCGTCTACACTGCGAAAGGGAGAGGTGCCTATGCGTCAGCTCATATATAAAGATTTGTTCTTTTTTCGGGTAACGTGGTTAGTGAATCTTGTTGTGCCCTTTGTATTATTTATAGTAGATCCAAGTGGTGAATTGTTATTTTCGATGAGTTGTCTATTTATAACACTTTCATCCGTTATGACGTTAGTCCTTATGGATGAAAGGAATAAAAGTGACATTATAATAAATAGTTTACCGGTAAGTCGAAAGGATATCATAATTGCTAGATATATTTCCTGTGCAATATCCATTGTGGGTAGCATGCTTTCTACAATGTTAGTTGTTTTTCTTATAAGAGGCATTGTGGTCATTGGTGACATCGGTGCATATCATCCTAATCTATACATTGAAATTCCATGGTATGAAGTAATAAATGGAGTTGTTTACGCCGTATTTTTGGTTGTCACGTTTTTCCCTAGTTATTATGGTACAAAGTCGAAGGTAGTAAGAAGTATAGTATCAGCAGCATCAATAGGAGTGGGGGGAATCCTTTGGATATTTATTAGTGATGGGCTGAATGAAACAACACCTTCATTCATTGAGTGGATTATGAATCCTCTGCATATTGGTGTATTTATAATTGCATTCATTACATTAGTTAGTATGTATATCGCTTCTATGTTTCTTACAATTAAAATTTATGGAGCACGTGATTTGTAGAGAGGAGAATTCATATGCAACAGTTGATTTTAAAGGAGTTTTTCTTACATAAGAAGATGTTTCCTTTCTATTTTTTAATACCTATTTTCTCTGTTTTTAGGAATCCCGTCCAACCAATGGGGATTGCAATAGGATTATTTATAACATGTAGTACGATTATATATATTTCTTTTTATTATGACGAGAAAAGTAAAGCAGAAAAAGTATTAGTGAGTTTGCCTATAACACGACAAGAGATAGTTATAGCTAAATATATTTCAAGCACATTATTTATTATGGCTGGTTTGAGTGCAACTTTTATAGTCGTAATATTAAAAAATATTTTGTTGGACAGGGATATAGTTATGCCTGGATATGCAGTGTTTTCAGCAATAGTAGCAACTTTAATTTATTGTGTAGTAACGATACCTACTAATTACATTGGGGGATATAAAGCTATTACTGTCTTGAATGTGATTATGCTTTTTCCTTTAATGGGTATGATTGGTCTTATGTGCAATGTTTTTGGTGATAAAACAATTATGTTAAAAGTACTCCACTCTCAAGAGGCTACACTAGCAATGATTGTTCTTGGTATCGGAGTATTAGTAAGTATAGTCATATCAATGTTTCTCTCAATGAAAATGTTTCAGGAGGCAGAGTTATAGAAGGGACATTTTCATATTAGGAGGGGTAAAACATGATCAAGCAACTGGTCTTAAAAGATATAGTGTTGCAAAGAAAGTTAGGGTTTGTTTATCTTATATGTTTGTTTTTCCTTGCTATTGTTGATTTTCGTAGTGACAGCTTTCTTATGACGCTTAGCATAGCTATACCTTTTCTTGGTATGGTACTGTCGATGAGTTATGAGGGGAAAAATAAAAGTGAAATGATAGTAAATAGTTTACCGTTTGAGCGCAAAGAAATTGTCATAGCAAAATACATATTTTCAAGTATTTTAGTTGCTTTAGGTGGCATTTTCTCACTTGTAGTTGGTTTAATCCAGTTACAAAATGAGCATATAACTGTATTTATGCTATGGGGAGCGATTCTCGGAGGAATAACAGGTGGTTTTGTTTATAGCATGATCGTACTTCCTATTGAATTTTCAGTAGGATATAGCAGTGCAAAACAAATTGCTCCGTTCGCCGGACTTGCGTTGGGGTATTTAAGTGGACTGATTGTAAGTAAAGTGTGGTTAGATATAGAGAATGCCTGGAGCACGAGTCTAGTCGTAAATGTTTGTTTTATAGCTGGGCTGCTTCTTTTATATATCATGTCTATGTTATTCTCAATTAATTTGTATAGTGAGCGTGATTTGTAAGAGAGAGGAGAATAGTGTTGAAACAACTAATTTTAAAAGATTTCATCATTCAATGGAAATTTTTAATTTGGTACATATTGTATCCTGTTTTCTTTTATATGGCTTTAACAGATACGGAAAATCTGTTCATAATTATGTCAGTAATTATTACAATTGGGGCAACAGTAAAAACATTTGAAGCAGATAGTAAAAATGAGAGTGAAGTTATAGTAAGTAGTTTGCCAATATTCAGGAAACAAATTGTGTATGCGAAATATATAGTAGCAATTATTATTCTTTTTATAAGCGTAACGGTCGGTTGTTTCACGATGGGAATGAAGAATGGGGTTAACCTATTTGAATTTATTGAAACGACAATGGTTGCTAGTATTAGCTTTATTTTAGTGTATTTAAGCTTTGTTTTACCGATATCGTTTTGGCTAGGGTATAAAAAAACTATTTTTATTACGATAGTAATATTCATGGCGCCGATTGTTATTTTAGAAACTTTGTTTCAAATCAACCTGGAACAAATTCAACTATATAACAGCGTGTTATTCGTTAGTTCAATTTGCATGTTCATAGTATCTATCTTCGTTTCAGTGAAATTGTATGAGAAGAGAGAATTTTAAAAGGTGCCTCGTAAAAGGCACCTTCTTCAATAACGGCAATACGAGAGCAAAAGTTTATAAACAGAAAGGCTATTAGGCACATCTTTCGGAGTATGTAATATAAAGCTGAAAACGATAACGAAAATGAGAAAGAGGAAAAATAAAAATAGGATCTGCTTATGTATAGAATTTTGCATATAACCCACTCCTTTTTTAGGTAGTATGTCCAAAAGAAAGAAGGATATGAAAAATTTTAGGAGGGAGAATGATGAACAAAAGAAAATGGTTATATAGAATAGGAGTACTTTTATTTTCAATAGGTCTCACATTAGCAAATTTTTATTCGGATATACCACCGCTATTTCCTATTTTGCATAAAGGGATTGGTATGAGTGTTGTCATAGTTGGTTTGCTTTGTCTTATCGCATCAAATTTCTATAGAAAATCTAAATAGACATAAAAAAGGACAGTTACTTCTTTTCAGAAGAACTGTCCTTTTTAAATAACTTGTTCCATAGCTTGGCGATACTCCATATAATCACGATTGTAATGGAGGCAATAATTGACCAAGTGATAGATGCAATTTCAAGTGCCATGTTAGGAAGGAATGTAAGAATGGATAATACTTTATGAAACAGCCATTCTATTATATGAAAACTTATTTGTAATAGAATGATAATCCCGAGTGTGATCCATGTTAAGATTTGTTTTCCTTTTTCTTTCCACATGACATTCACCTCACGTTAGCCTAATAATTTTAAGCCAACAGCGCCGCATAGAATGCAGCTTAAGAAGGCAAGGCGACGCCAATCCGCTGACTCGCGGAAAATAAGAATCCCGAGAAGTGCACTTCCGGCAGTTCCGATTCCAGTCCAAATTGCGTAAGCAGTTCCCATCGGTAATGTGTTCATTGCAAGAGATAAGAAGAAGAAGCTTACGCCAAAGTTAGCGATTAAAATAACTTTTGGTGCCCAGCCTTTCTTTTCAGTGGCTACTTTCATAAAGAGTACACCAACAATTTCACAAATACCAGCTAGAATTAAAAATACCCAAGCCATTTTATGCGGCCTCCTTCGCTTCTTTTTCTTCTGTTACTCGTTTTAAACCAATTACTCCGAAGAAGATTAAACCGATTAATAATACTTTTACGATAGAGAAAGGTTCTCCGAAGATGAAAATCTCTGTAAGAACGATTCCACCAGCTCCAATTCCTGTAAAGACTGCGTATACAGTGCCGACAGGTAAATCTTTATATGCTCTAAATAATAAGACGAAACTAATTGTAATTAATAGAGCAACACCAGCCCACTCAAGTGGTGCCTCCGCTTTTTTAAGTCCAATAACCCAAAAGATTTCAATAATACCAGCTATGATTACATAAATCCATGCCATATGTCATTTCTCCTTCCTACCAGTCGTTAGGTAAAGGGCTTAAAAACGACGCATTGCAAAGGAGCAATCCGTCAGTTTGAAAGGCCGCGCCAAAATACTTTCCAAGAAGCTTCTAAACGTGTCTCAAAACGATTTAAACCTGCGTATAGTAGTTCAACCATAAGGCCGTCAAGTAAGCATAAAAAAGCCTCCAAAGCGTCTTTTACTTCAATGTTATGCAGTTCATCTTGTTCGCTTGCTCTTTTAAACACAGGGAATAAAAGTTTTCCGACATTTTCAATGTGTACATTCGCTTTATCAATAATTTGTTCGCGAAATGCATCCGGCGGAAAATAAGAAGTTCGTAACCAAAACATTGATTCTTCACTTTCACCAAATCGTTTTGCATAGCCTTTTAACAAATTTAAGAGCAATTCTTCAGTAGACGATTTTGAAAAATTTTCGATATCGCCTGTGAAGCTTTGCAAATCTTTTTGAAGAGCGGATTCCAAGCATGTAAAATATAGCTCTTCTTTTCCTTTAAAGTGTGCGTAAATCGATGGTTTTTTAATCCCAACTTCTTGAGCAATATTTGCTAATGAAGTTCCTTCGTAGCCGTAGCGCGCGAAATGAGAAAGTGCTACAGCTTTAATGCGGTTTGCTGTCATTTTCATCCCCTACCTACCGTTCGTTAGGTTCATTATATGAGATAAAAAATATAAAGTCAATAGGTGAAGAACTGAAAAAAGAGTGCTATGGTTGGCACTCTTTTCTAGACTGTTTTTCGCTCAATTAAATGGAATGAAAGTTCTTCTGAGTTTCCAATAATGTGTTCGTTTTGTATCTGTTTATGAAATAAAGAAAAAGCACGTGATCCCATTGTGAGCCCGGGATGCTCAATAGTTGTAATTTCTAATGCTTTTGAAATTTCATGGTTATCAAATCCCAGGATAGCGAGGTCTTCAGGTATGCGAATGCCATGTTTTTTTGCCTCTGTTAATAAACCAGCAGCTACTTGATCGTTCGCTGTGAAAATAGCGGTTGGACGATTTTTCATGTTTAAAATACGATGAAGTATTTTTGCCCCGTCCTGCATCGTATAACATTGATGAAAAACCCAATCAGGGTGCACTGTTTTTCCTTCTTGACGAAGAGTATCGGCGAAAGCTTTTTCACGATCGATTGAATTAGCACTTGTTTTTCTTGCTAAACAAATGCCGATTTTTTCATGACCTTTACTGAGTAAATAGGAAGTACCAAGGCGGAATCCTTCGTAATGATCTACATAGACAGATGAAATGAGGGGATGTTTCATTTTTTCACATGAAATAATAGGGGCAAATTTTGCGAACGGTTCAATTTGTTCCCATGAACTCGTGCGAGAGCAAATAATCATCCCGTCAAATTGCTTCATTTTCATCATTTCAAGAACGCGAATTTCTTCAATACTATCGTAATTCGTTTGGCATAAATTAATATGATATCCAGCTGCTAACGCTTCGTTTCCGATTCCTTCAATGATCGTGCTAAAGTACGGAAGATTAATAAAAGGTAGCATAACGCCAATTGTATATGTTTTACCCTTTATTAAATGGATAGCATTTATATTTTTTGCATAGTTCAATTCTTCAACTGCATCTAAAACACGCTTACGTTTTTCCTCTTTTACGTAAGGATGATTATTAAGGACACGAGAAACAGTTGATATAGATACACCAGCAGTTTTTGCAATTTGTTTTATATTGGCCATATGTATCACCTCTTTCCTTAATTATAAGTGGAAAATGATAAGAATGAAAAAAATCTTGACCTGAAAAGCTTTTCACAATCTATGTTATAAGCATGACTTCTGTTGTTCGCGTAACCTTTTTATTTGGGCGTAAGAATAGTGGGGTCTTTTTTGTATGTCTGCAAAGAATTTTTGTCAGAATGTGTGAGAATAACGTGGAAAGTTTTCGGAGGAGGCGTTTGATAACGAAGCGAATAGTAGAGAGTATAAACGCTTCACTCGTTAAGAGAGCGGTATGAAAGGGCGGAAACAAATTGAAAAAAGGAATCATTTGTTTCGTGTTTTCTAGTGTAATACTTAGCTCATGTTCATTTCAGCAAACGATGCAAGAAGAAAAAACATTTGTAGGAACAACAGGAGGGGCTAAGGACCGTGTTACTGATCCGATTCCGCTAAAGGAACTTCCAAAATATTTTCCGGCGAAGTTTAAAGTTCCAACGTTTTTACCTTATGACATTACGAGTGATGTGCAGGGAGAGGTAAGAACGATGGGAAAGAAGAATGCTGTCTTAACGATTAAATATAAGCAACAAGAGAAAGGAAGGCACGATTATATAGAATTAACAGTGGCCAACTTTTCTTACAGTTTTCCATACCTCGTAGAAGAAAATCGATTTCAAGAACAAATGAAATTGAATAATGGAGCACCTGCTTATTTTAAAAATAAGGATGATTACGAGCGAGGGGACGAATTTGCTACGCTTATATGGAAAGAGAAGGGGATTGAATATCAGCTATTATATCGTAATGTAGATGAGAAAGATGAAGATGTGATTAAACAAAATCTACTGTACATTGCGAACAATATGGAATAAAAAACTAGCTGTATCGTGCAGCTAGTTTTTGTATGTTATTTCTTTTTAATTTTGCCTGACCAAGATTTAAATCCACCTTTTAATTGGTAGAAATCTGTGTAGCCTTGTTTTTTTAAGTATTGAGCTGCACGACCTGTACGGAATCCGCTTTGGCAATATAAATAAACCGGTTGATCTTGGCGAAGTTCTTTGTGGCGAAGGCGAATTTGTGATAATGGAATGTTACGCGCACCTAAAATATGTCCCGCGTTAAATTCATCTGCTTCGCGAATATCGATAAGCTGTGCTTTACGGTAGCCAGCGCGAAATTCTTCTTCTGAAAGTGTTTTAATTAATTTTTTCTGATAGAAATACATCCATACAGTGTAGCCGATGAATGCTGCAATTGCGGCTAGTATAATAATCAAGTTTGTTGACACGATTCTATCGCTCCCTTTTTTCTTATCCTACTTTCAATATTATAATGCCCATATGTATTTATGCAACAGATTCATTTGTATATAAGAAGAAATTTCGTATTCTTTCACAAATTTTGTCGAATTTGGTAGACTAGAGAATGTGAAAAATAATTGGTTATATGAGGTGCAGGATGGGAAAAGAAAAATGGTGTTATATTAACTCTGGTCAATGTTCACCAGCATTTAATATGGCGTTAGATGAATGTTTATTAAATTGGCAAAGTGAAAAGAAAATGCCACCAACAATTCGTTTTTACGAATGGGAAGTACCAACATTAACAGTCGGGTATTTCCAGCGTGTTGAAAAAGATATAAATATGGATGTAGTTAACGAAAAAAAATATGGATTCGTTCGTCGTCAAACAGGCGGCAGGGGTGTACTACATGATAAAGAATTAACGTACAGTGTTATTGTGTCTGAAGATCATCCGGATATGCCAAAAACAGTTACAGAAGCATACCGCGTTATTTCGCAAGGCTTATTAGACGGTTTTAAGGCATTAGGATTAGAAGCGTATTATGCAGTTCCGAAAACAGAAGAGGATCGTGAGAATTTAAAAAATCCGCGTTCAGGAGTATGTTTTGATGCACCATCTTGGTATGAAATTGTAGTTGAAGGAAGAAAAATCGCAGGTAGTGCTCAAACACGTCAAAAAGGTGTTATCTTACAGCACGGTTCTATTCCGTTAGAAATAGATTTAGATGAGTTATACGATCTATTTTTATTCCCGAATGAACGTGTAAAAGAGCGTATGAAAAACATGTTTTCTTCTAAAGCGGTAGCGATTAATGAGTTGACAGACCGTACATTTACGATTGAACAGTTAATTAAAGCGTTTGAAACTGGATTTGAAAAAGGTTTAGATATAGAGCTTGTGCCGTATGAACTAACAGAAGAACAGCTTCATGAAGTTCAAACTTTAGCAAAAGAGAAGTATGAAAGTAATGAATGGAATTATAAAAAATAAGGAGATGGCGACCGCCATCTCCTTATTTTTATAGTAAATTAAGTACTTTTTCTACTTTGATTCCTTTATCTTGTAAAGAACGAAGGCGATTTACAACGTCCATAATTTCTTTGTCGAATGTAACGCTAATACCTTGGCTTTGTAGCTCTTTTTTTAATCCTTCAATAGAATCATCTATGTCGATGCCAAGCTCGTAATCTTGACAAACTTCAATTGTCTTTTTCACAAGTTTAACATAATTTTCTTGTAGTTTTGTATTTGTTTCAGTCAAAGCAGGTTGCTTCGGTTTTGCAGGAGTAACCGGTGCTGTCTCTTGCTTTGTAACTGGAGTAGGTACTGCTTTTTTCACAGGTGCTGGAGTAGATAGTTCTACAGCTGCTTCAACACTTACTGACTTCGGCGTTGGTACCGGAGTAGGCTTAGGTGTTATAGCGGGTGTAACTGTTTTAGGAGCCTCTACAACTACTTCTTTGTTCGGAGTAGCTTCTACAACTGTTTCTTCTTGCTCAGCAGCTTCTTTATTTTCTTTGCTCCACATAACGCGTTCAATTTCTAGAGAAACATTGTTCTTATTCATCGCTGTTAATGTAACTTTACCAACTTCCGCGTTCCCAGTGAAATCAACAATTTTATAAATAACACTCTTGTTCCAATCCACGTTTCCGCTCAAAAATAATTCTTCGTTACATTTCGGCGTTAAGCCCTCGATTTTAATTTCTGCGTTTACACCGTTTTCACTGTATACCATAATTAGCGAAGCATTTACATCTTCGTCTGCTAACATTAGTTCACGTACCATTTTGCCGGTGCGTACTTGCGTTTTCTTCTTAACTGACATCTAATTTCTCCTCTCAAAAATTCAGTAATAATAAAAAAATCGTATAACGAAAAATAATTGCTCACGAAGATTTATGATACCGATAATAAAAGCATCACGTCAACAATTAACTTTAATTATTTTGCATTTTTCTTATTTTCTTTATGAAATTTTTCAATTTGTAAAATTAGACAGAAGAAAAACAGCCTTTTGAAAGGCTGTTAAAATTTAGATGTTTTATATAAAAATTTGTACAGAATATAAAAAGAAAGTGTAACAAGAGCACCTTGCCAAATAGACAAATTATAAAATAAGTATGGTTGTGTTTTAAAAAATACGTTTGAAAAAACTGATAAGATAAAAGGTATAAACACTGATAATAAGAGGAGTGCTTTTTGTTTCCAGGAAACCAGTATTGTAAAAGAAAAACGTCTAAATAACGAAAAAGTTATGAAAGCACCAATTGTTAAAACGATAGCAGATAATATTGTTCCAGGAATACTAAGTGGAATTCCTGAAGTGTTTGTATCTGTAAATAGTTTTTGCATAAGAGTAGTAAATGTATCGTATCCAATTTGAATAGCTAATAATAAACTAACTGCAAATCCAATAACGGTAGCTTGTTGGAAAGAATTTTGATGCTCTGAAGAGTTAATCAATTCGTCGCAGTAAGCTTTTAAATCTTCTCCGAAAATATCATGTGCATTTTTACCATCTTCTTGGGCTTCTAAAAGATGATCCAATATTTCTAAAAGCAATTCTTCCATTTGCTTTTGCGGAACGCTAGTAAAACGTAAATAAATAAGCATATCACCATAAGCAGCTTCGTTTTCAGGTGTTAATAACTTTCTTTTTTCATTGTTTAACTTAACCATTTCTTTTTCGGTCATAATATCTTCACTCCTTTTTAAAGGCTAAATATTCTTTTTTGAAGAAGATTTTGTATAGTGCATAGCAAGAGATGGCCAGTAAAGTGCCAATCCAAGGTGAGATTTGTAATGTAGTATAGGGCTGTTTAATAAATAAAAAGGAAATACCGATTAATAGTATCCATAGGCTATGGCGTATTAAAAAACTTCCTATATGCCTCCAAATAGTTGTTTGATTTTTAAATAAATCAGTGTTAATAAAATCGAAAACAAAACGTATCATAAGATGTACGGATAAGATAAATGCGAGCAGATAAATGAAATCAATGTGTACAAATTTAAAACGTGCTTCATTTGAAAATAAGGGAAATACCAATGCAATTACGGAAGAAATAGCAAAGTATATTGCTAACAGATAACTAGTTATAAATAAAGGAATCGATAATTGTTCCCGTAAACTTGGCTTCGGTAGAGCAGCAATTAGTTCGTCACAGTACGCCTGTAAGTCGTCGCCAAAAATATCATAAGCACTTTTTTCTTCTTGCTGGGCTTCAATAAGGTGATCTAGAATTTCAATTAGCAGTTCTTCCGCGTGGTACTCTGGCACTTTAGCTAAGCGGATGTATATTAACATGTCACTATAGGCGGTTTCATTTTCTGTAGTTAATAATTTACGCTTTTGGTTATTTAGTTCGATTAAATCTTTCGCCTTCATCCCTATCACTCTCCCTGTAATAAGTTGTTTACCGTCGTTGAAACCATTCCCCAGCTTTGTTTAAATTCTTCAAGTTGTTCTAATCCTTTATCGGTTACGTGATAATATTTTCGCTTTGGACCGAGTGAGGAGGCTTTTAATGTTCCTTCAATCAATTTTTCTTTTTGCATGCGTAACAATAACGGATAGATGCTTCCTTCACTTACGAATGTAAAGCCATATTTATTTAATTTTGTACTTAGTTCATATCCGTACACTTCTTCTTGTGAAATGATATATAGAATGCAACCTTCTAGTACACCTTTTAACATTTGGCTGTGCATGATTTCACCACCTTTTATCCAGGTAACTTGCGTTGCAAGGTAGCTGTTATCTAAATTATAACAGTCAGTAACTTGCAACGCAAGTTACTGAAGTGGAAAACTTTAATCTGTGTTAATTTTCATGTGCTTCCCATACTAACGAGAGGAGGGAAGCACATGAAACCATTTATGCCAAAACTCGTTTACTTTGAACCGAGGGCACTCGAATATCCGCTTGGAAAAGAGCTTTATGAGAAGTTTACGAAGATGGGATTAGAAATTCGTGAAACGACATCACACAATCAAATTAGAAATTTTCCAGGGGAAAATGAATTGCAAAAGTATCGTAATGCAAAAGCAACACTTGTCGTTGGGGTGAGGAAGACGTTAAAGTTCGATACATCAAAACCTTCAGCTGAATATGCAATTCCGCTTGCAACAGGGTGTATGGGACATTGTCATTATTGTTATTTGCAAACGACACTTGGGAGTAAACCTTACGTAAGGGTGTATGTGAATCTAGATGAAATCTTTGAGAAGGCAAAGCAATATATGGATGAAAGGGCCCCTGAAATAACAAGATTTGAAGCTGCGTGTACATCAGACATCGTTGGAATTGATCATTTGACACATGCATTAAAGCGGGCGATAGAGTTTATCGGAGAAAGTGAACATGGACGTTTACGTTTCGTTACGAAATATTCGCATGTTGATCATTTATTAGATGCAAAGCATAATGGGAAAACGCGTTTTCGATTTAGTATTAATTCACGTTATGTGATTAAAAATTTTGAACCAGGGACATCGCCATTTGAAGAGCGAATTGAGGCTGCTCGTAAAGTAGCGGGGGCTAATTATCCTCTTGGCTTTATTGTTGCGCCAATTTATATGCATGAAGGGTGGGAAGAAGGGTACCGTGAATTGTTTGAACGATTGTACAATGAGTTAAAAGACATGACGATACCAAATTTAACGTTCGAATTAATTCAACATCGTTTTACGAAACCAGCCAAAAAAGTCATTCAAGAACGTTATCCGAATACGAAACTTGAAATGGATGAAGAGAAGCGGAAATATAAATGGGGACGATACGGTATTGGGAAATATGTATATCAAAAGGATGATGCAGAAGTATTGGAAGAAACAATACGAGGTTATATATATGAGTATTTTCCCGATGCAGAAATTCAATATTTTACATAAGGGGAATCTGGATTCTTTTTTTGTTTTATATATTTAGGCTCGTTTCCACCTTGTCACGTTATTCTTTCTGGTGTATCATTTTATTGATTGCTTCGTACGGAATAAGCAAAATGAAATTGGATGGAGGAAACCGATGCCTACCCCTAGTATGGAAGATTATATTGAACAAATTTATTTGTTGATTGATGAAAAGGGTTATGCCCGTGTATCTGATATTGCTGAAGCGCTTAGTGTACATCCATCCTCTGTAACAAAAATGGTACAAAAATTAGACAAAGACGAATATCTAATTTATGAAAAATATAGAGGGCTTGTATTAACATCAAAAGGTAAAAAAATCGGAGAACGTCTCGTATATCGTCATGAATTGTTAGAACAGTTTATGCGCATTATCGGTGTGGATGAAAGCAAAATTTATAATGATGTAGAAGGAATTGAACATCATTTAAGTTGGGAATCAATTGACCGTATCGGTGATTTAGTACAATACTTTGAACAAGATGAAGTTCGAGTAGAAACACTTCGTGGTGTTCAAAAAGCAAATGAAGAGAAAAGTAATTAAGGGGAACGTGTGGCGTTTCCTTTTTTATTTCAATCGAAAAGGACGGGAGAATCATGAAAGCGATTATTTTTGATTTTGATGGATTAATTGTGGACACAGAAACAATATGGTTTCACTCTTTCAGAGATGCTGTTCGTGAATACGGCAGCGAGTTACCTTTAGAGGAATTTGCGAAATGTATTGGAACGACAGATGAAGTGCTTTATGCATATTTAAAAGAGCAATTAAAAGAAAAGTTTAATGAGCATACATTAAAGGAAAAAGTAACAACTTTACATAAAGAAAAAATGAAAATACCGAAAGCACGTGACGGGGTAAAAGAATATTTAGAAGAAGCGAAAGAACTTGGATTGAAAATCGCATTAGCCTCTAGTTCATCTAGGGAGTGGGTCGTTCGTTTTTTAGAAGAGCTACAAATTAGAGATTATTTTGAAGTGATTAAAACGCGAGAAGATGTAGAGAAGGTAAAACCAGATCCAGCTCTTTATAAAGTTGCGATAGAAGAATTAGGAATTGAACCATCAGAAGCTGTTGTATTTGAAGATTCATTAAATGGATTGAAAGCAGCGGTGGCAGCAGGATTAAAATGTGTCGTCGTACCTAATGATGTGACAAGAAATTTACAATTTGAAAACCATCACCTTCGTATCGAAAGTATGAAAGATAAAAGTTTGAAAGAAGTACTTCAACATATAAAGTGAAACTTTAATCAGTCGGGGCTTTTCTCATCCCCACTGATTATTTGCCCATACTAATTGAGATAAAAAAGACCGTATTTCCTAAAAGGAAGCACGGTCTTTCTTTTTGTTTTTTTTACCTTCAATGACAGTTAAATGAGATTGTTTTCTTTTTCTTTTCAACGATGGAGAATTACCCTTTTTCCCCTTGTCATCAGAAGCATTTCGTTTCAAGAAAGAATTACTTAGGGGTGCTACATTTTGTTTCCCGTGTTTGCGGTTCGATTGTTTCGCTGCACGCTTATATGAGCTTTGCGAATTTGCAGAACCACTAGAGTTTGTAAACATTTTGTAGAGTAAGTAAAAGATACCGACGACAGCTAACATGATACCAATGTTTTTCAATACTCCCATTGGATCTGTAATCACAGATGAAACAAGGCCGAATATTGCTAATCCGATAATAAGCACAAATATAGCGAATGTAAACGAACGACCGTTCATAAGGGACACCTCCTAAAAACATATATTAAAATTAGTATATTAACGATGAGGAAAGGAGTTGAACACCATTTTTAAATAATTATTGTTTGTTTTCTAAACGTAATAATTCTTCAAACGATGCGATTGCAACTTCCGCTTGATCATCTGTTGGTTCTTTCGTTGTTAATAGTTGCAGCCATAATCCTGGATATCCAAGTACTCGCAAAACAGGGACATCTCGTAATCGATTGGTAAATTGTAATACTTCAAAAGAAATGCCGAGAACAACTGGAATTAATAAAATTCTGTTTACTACCCTTGCCCAAAGTGGATCTGTAGGAACTAGGAAATAAACAAACATTCCAATAATGACTGTAAATATTATAAAGCTACTGCCACAGCGATAATGGAGGCGAGTTTGCTTTTGAACATTTTCTACAGTCAGTGGAAGGTTATTCTCGTAAGCATTGATTACTTTATGTTCCGCACCGTGGTACTGAAATACCCGCTTAATAAGTGGGGTTAAAGAAATGAAGTATATATAGCTCAATAATAGCATGAGCTTAATGACACTTTCGACAATGATTTGCCCTGTATGAGATGGGAAAATCGGTCTCGTTAATTCAGCTAAAAGTGCAGGAACTGCTGTGAAAATTACTTTACCGAATATGAACGATAAAACGCCAACTGCTGCAACTCCTAATACCATCGTTAATTTTGATTGTTCTTCTTTTTTATTTGCAAGTTGTTCATCTTCTTCTGGGTGGACATCAAATCGTTCTGAAGCAAAGTTTAAATGTTTCGCTCCATTCGCACTTGCATCCACAATAGCGGCAATACCTCGTAAAAATGGAATTTTCTTTAGTAGAGATAATGCTTTATTACGAACGCGTGGTAAACGATAAAATTCAATCGATTTATCTTTACGACGAACCGCTGTAACAGTATATTCTCTACCGCCAAACATAACTCCTTCTATGACTGCCTGCCCGCCATATATTTGTTTTGACTCTTCTGCCATGTTAACACCAACCTGTATTTGTTTCTCTCTTATGTAGAAAAAGAGGCAATTGTCATACTTGGTTTTGTCATCTTGAAATAAGACAATCACCGAGTTTCCTTTATTTTATCGACAAATACAGGCAGATGACAAGGGAAAATGTTACGAGAGTCGGACATTTCTTATTCTTTTTATAGACAAATTTTGCAGGATTTAAACATGCCTCAAAATAGTTTCGGGCATACTAGTGAGCGGAGGTGTCAATGTGAATCAAGAACAATCAACAATAAGAAACTTTGTACAAATTGGTTTATTTGGTGGCTTATTTTGGGGAGGTATATGGTATTTCCTTCATATATTCTCATTTACAGAAGCTGGACCTAACTATTTACTTTTACCGTTTGCATTTGGAGATTGGAAAGAAGGGGTTTGGGGAAATGTACTAGGTATCGTTTGTATGGGACTTCTTTCAATTTTAGTGGCATTTCTCTATAAAGCCCTTTTTAAAAAGTTTGAAGGAGTATTCCCTGGCGTACTATACGGTTTGTTTTGGTGGGCATTATTATTTTTGGGGATGGGGCTAATGGCACCTGTTATTAAAAGTGCACTCCATTTACCGAAAGAAACAATTGTAACGACAATATGTATCTTTATATTATATGGTGTTTTTATTTCGTATTCTGTAGCATTCGAATCGAATAATACAAATAGAGGAGAAGGGATCGAGAAGACAAACTATTCAAATAAGTGATTCCTATGTTAAAATGTCGTATAGACATTTTTTAATATTAAGGAGTTTTAAGAAAATGAAAAAGTTACTCCTCGTAAATGGTCCTAACCTAAATCGCCTTGGCGTTAGGGAAGTAAATGTATACGGAAAAGGAACGTTAGCGACGCTTGAAACAGATATGAAACACGAAGCAGAGAAAATGGGAGTGGAGTTAGAATGTTTCCAATCGAATCATGAAGGTGCTATTATCGATCGTCTTCATGAGGCTGAAGATATATATGAAGGGATCATTTTAAATCCTGGAGCATTTACGCATTATAGCTATGCGATTCGAGATGCAATTGCGAGCATTTCGATTCCTGTTATTGAAGTACATATTTCTAACATTCACCAGCGTGAATCGTTCCGTCACGAATCTGTGACGGCGGCTGTTTGTGCGGGACAAATTGTTGGATTTGGTTTTTATGGCTATAAGTTAGCGTTATTTGCATTAATGGAGAAATTGAGGGAGGCATAAAGTAATGGAAAAGATCGAGAGATTAAGAAGTGCGTTTGATGAGGCTGGTATTGACGGTATCGTATTAACGAATGAACATAGCCGTAGATATATGGCGAATTTCACAGGAACAGCTGGTGTTGTACTAATTTCAAAAGAGCGTGCTCTATTTATTACAGATTTCCGTTATGTAGAGCAAGCTAGTAAGCAAGCGGTTGGATACGAAATAGTGCAGCATGCAGGATTAATTCTTGATGAAGTTGCGAAACAAGTTAAAGAACTTGGAATTCAAAAGCTAGGATTTGAGCAAGATACTCTTACATATAGCTCTTACGTAACGCATAATGAAGCGATCGAAGCTGAATTCATCCCAACTTCTGGGCTTGTAGAAAAGTTACGCTTGATAAAGACTGATTCAGAGATTAAGATATTAAAGGAAGCTGCACAGATTGCAGATGCTGCCTTTGAGCATATTCTATCATTCATTCGCCCGGGAGTATCTGAAATTGAAGTGTCAAATGAACTTGAATTTTTCATGAGAAAACAAGGAGCAACATCTTCTTCGTTTGATATTATCGTTGCTTCAGGTCTTCGTTCGGCATTACCGCACGGCGTGGCATCTGAAAAAGTGATAGAAAAAGGAGATTTCGTTACATTAGACTTCGGCGCTTATTACAAAGGATATTGCTCTGATATTACTCGTACGATTGCAGTCGGTGAACCATCTGATAAATTAAAAGAAATTTATAATATTGTTTTAGAAGCACAACTACGTGGTGTGAACGGTATTAAAGCTGGTTTAACGGGTCGTGAGGCTGATGCATTAACGCGTGATTACATAACGGAAAAAGGATATGGTGAATACTTCGGACACTCTACTGGTCATGGAATCGGTCTTGAAATCCATGAAGCACCAGGTTTAGCGTTCCGTTCTGATACAGTACTTGAACCAGGTATGGCTGTAACAGTAGAACCAGGTATTTATATTCCAGGTGTTGGCGGGGTACGTATTGAAGATGATATCATTGTAACAAGTGAAGGTAATGAAGTAATAACGAAATCACCAAAAGAACTTATTATTTTGTAATACACAGGAGGATTTTTTTACATGATTTCAGTAAACGATTTTCGTACAGGTTTAACAATTTCAGTGGACAATGCCCTTTGGCAAGTAATGGATTTCCAACACGTAAAGCCAGGTAAAGGTGCTGCATTCGTTCGCTCTAAACTACGTAACCTTCGCACAGGATCTGTTCAAGAGAAAACATTCCGTGCAGGTGAAAAAGTAGAAAAAGCACACATCGAAAACCGTCGTATGCAATACTTATACGCGAGCGGTGAGTCTCACGTATTTATGGATAACGAAACTTATGAGCAAATCGAACTTGGTGAAAACCAAATCGAGCGCGAATTAAAATTCTTAAAAGAAAACATGGGAGTATCTATTATGACATACCAAGATGAAATACTTGGTGTTGAACTTCCGAACACAGTTGAATTAAAAGTTGCAGAAACAGAGCCTGGTATTAAAGGTGACACAGCTTCTAACGTAACAAAACCGGCTAAATTAGAAACTGGTCTTGTTGTACAAGTACCAATCTTCATTAACGAAGGCGAAATGCTTATCATCAACACTGGTGAAGGTAAATACGTTTCTCGTGCATAGTAGAAAAGCACTCGTGATTATCACGAGTGCTTTTTTTATAGGAAATAGGGCAGATAGTAAATTGCAGTTATAGCAAAACTAACTGTGACGAGTGAAAGGGTACCCATAATATATGGAGTCAAAACAATTTGAAACGGGCGTATTTCACCAGTTTCAATACCGGTAAAAGTTTTATTCGTTGCATGATCCATATTGTTATTTCTAAAGGTACTCATAATAATTAACCACGTAATTGCAAATATTGCTAGACTGCCAAGGAAAAAGCTCTCCATAAATGACCAGCCGACCATTTTTGAAAAAAGATAAATAATAGCTAATTCTACTACAATTATTAAACTAATTTTCAATCCTTTCATATTTTCCCCCCTCATTTTGTACTTCCAACCAATTTGAAAATTTTTCGCATGATACAACATGCAGTACGCAAGGTGATTTTACTTCTTTCTCCAAAGCAGCGTGTACGTCTGGAAATTGTTTTTCCACATGTAATGAAATGTAAGATAGTTTCTCTTGTGCTTTTAAAGAGCGAATGTTATTCGTTTTAGCACCGGCAAATACGTATGTAAGTTGCAAGTCTAAAAAAGCGATTTTAAAGATCTCTTTTTTCGCAGATTCGTTATATCCTCTTCCCCAATATTGATAGCCGAGCCAACTTCCAATATGTGAGTGCTTTTGTTCGTAATTAATATGTTTAAGTGTCGTGAGGCCAATTATTTCATTTTCCTCACTTACAATCACTCTTGATAAGGAGTGTTTTTTTCGTTCCTCTCCAATTGCAAAAAGAATGAACGCCTTTGTATCTTCCACTGATTCTACTTTTATCCCTAATGCATTTTTTACATGTGGATTGCTGGATAGCTCAAAAAGCACATTTGCATATCGTAAATCGAGTGGTAGTAAAGTAACTTGCTTCATCATCTATGCTCCTTTTCTATTAAATATACCATATATTAATGAGAATATTCAGTTTTATATAAAGTCGATAGAGAAAAATTATGTTTTTACTTCTGAAATAGACAACCTCTGCATATGGTTGTACAAATATATTCTTTTTCAGAATAAGGAAGTAGTAACTGTTATGGGAGAAGGTGGGAGAATGAAACAGTGGCTAGCGGCAATGGAAACATCCGTGCTTGTTATGGGGTTACTTCGGTTGTTTTCAGGAAGCGCGGAAATATTCGCCGCTCTGCTTATGCTTTACGTGAATGATGCGAAGAAAGCATTGTTTATAAATGGTATGTTGGCGTTTGTTGGACCGACCGTATTAATTTTAACAATGACAATTGGCATAGCGAGTGTAGCAAGTGAGATTTCTTTCTTGAAACTCTTTTTTCTAGCACTTGGAATTGGCTGCATTTTTATCGCGTTGTTGAAATAGTAAGTCGAGTATAGTGGGGAGAAGCTTATGAAAGAAGTATTAGAAGTTTTACCGAAAACGATGAAACAGTTAGTTGAAGGCTGTAAACAATACGATACTCTAGAGGAAATTCGCGTTCGAATTGGAAGGCCACTAGAGTGTATCGCACATGGAGAAGTGTTTTTCTATGACTATATCGCTACAGCGGAAGATGCGATCCATTTATTGAATAAATTAAGCCAATTCTCAATTTATACGATGGAAGAGGAATTGAAACGTGGATATGTGACACTACGAGGAGGACATAGAATTGGCCTAGCTGGAAAAGTCATTACAGAAAAAAGTGCAGTGAAAATGATTCGGGATGTCTCTTCTTTTAATATTCGTATTGCCCGTCAAAAAATAGGGATTGCTGAGCCGCTTCTGCCATATCTTTATGAATCGCGATGGTTAAACACGATGGTAATTGGCCCACCGCAAACGGGGAAAACAACACTTTTAAGAGATGTAGCACGCTGTATGAGTCAAGGTGTAAGTGCTTCGAAAATTCCTTCATGTAAAGTGGGGATTGTTGATGAACGATCAGAAATTGCGGGTTGTGTGAAAGGAATCCCACAATATGACTTTGGCGTGCGAGTAGATGTATTAGACGCTTGTCCAAAAGCTGAAGGAATGATGATGATGATTCGTTCTATGAGCCCAGACATATTAATCGTAGATGAAATTGGACGTAAAGAAGATAGTGAAGCGATTATGGAGGCGGTACATGCAGGTGTTCAGCTTTTTATAAGTGCACATGGATTTTCTTATGATGACGTTGTGAAACGTCCATCGTTACAGGCGGTGCTGGAACTTGGTGTATTTGATAGGTTTGTGGAATTATCAAAAGCGAGAGGGCCAGGAACAGTTATGCAAGTGAAAGATAGAGATGGAAAACCAGTATTATCCCATAGAAAGGTTCAAGGCGTATGGTGAAAATATTTGGGGCGGTATTAATAGTTGCTGTTAGCACTTTTTTCGGATTTTCATACGCTAAAAGGTACAGTGAGAGACCGCGGCAACTTAGGTTATTGAAGGCAGCATTGCAATCATTAGAAGCTGAAATTATGTATGGACACACGCCGTTATCTGAGGCTGCAGAGCGTTTAGTCAAACAAATGCCGAAGCCGTTAAATTGGATATTTCAAAGCTTTTCGAAACGGCTAGAGGACGGGGAGCAAACAGTTAGAGAAGCTTGGATTGATAGTTTGAAGGAGAACTGGACGTTAACGGCGTTTAAACAAACCGAGTATGAAATCTTACAACAATTTGGTGAAACACTTGGACAACATGATCGTGAATCACAGCAAAAACATATTCGCTTATGTATTACACATTTGGAGAGAGAAGAAGGAGAAGCGAAAGCATTACAACTACAATATGAAAAAATGATAAAGAGTTTAGGGGTACTAGCAGGGCTACTTATCGTAATTTTACTGCTATAGGGGGGAGAAAGGCGATGTCCATTGATGTTGGATTAATATTTCAAATCGCCGGAATCGGCATTGTTTTAGCTTTCATTCATACTGTACTAAAAGAATTAAAGCGAGAGGATATTGCAAATTGGGTTATCCTTGTCGGTTTTGTCGTTATTTTGTTTCATGTTGCATTTTTAATTAATACTCTATTCGACAAGATTAAAAGTGTCTTTCTCTTCCAGTAAAGGAGGCGGTTCGAATCGAAATTATACAAATTGTCGGATTAGGCCTCGTTGCTACATTTTTAGCTGCTGTTTTAAATCAGCATAAGTCTAGTATTACATCGTTATTTATTGTGTTCATTGGTAGCATGATGTTTCTTCTCTTAATCGATCAAATTCATTCTATTTTACAAATGATTGAGAGAGTGGCGAGTGAAGCGAAGGTTAGCAACGTATATGTAGAAACGTTATTGAAAATTATAGGGATTGCTTATATCGCTGAGTTTGGTGCGCAAATTACAAAGGATGCTGGTCAAGGTGCAATCGCTTCGAAAATTGAATTAGCTGGGAAAATCTTAATTCTCGTCATGGCAATTCCTATTTTGACGGTTGTAATTGAAACAATTCTCGGTTTTTTACCTACGGGATAAGGGGGAGTGAATGTTGAGGAAGTTTGGAGCTAAGCTATTATTTGCTTGCTTCCTTTTCTTTTCTTTACCGATTGTTGTACAAGCTTCTCCTATAGAAACAAACGTCGTTGATCAACAATTGGATAAGCTCGGAATTGAAGATGTGAAGCAATTTTGGGACGGGCTTGTTACAAAGTATGGAGGCTATTTACCAGAGAGTCAAAAAGGAAGCTTTATGGAGTTTGTAAAGGGAGAAAAAGAGTTCTCCATAAAAGAGTGGATGATAGGTCTACTAAAATATTTATTTCATGAGCTTGTTGCAAATGGAAAGTTACTTGGAACGCTCATTATGCTCACGATTTTCAGTGCATTGTTGCAATCGTTGCAATCTGCTTTTTCAAAGAGTAGCGTGAGTAAAATCGCTGATGCAGTCGTATACATGGTACTTATTATTTTCGCTTTAAATAGTTTTTATGTCGTCATGACATATGCAAGAGAGACGATACAAACAATGGTAGATTTCATACTAGCGTTATTACCAATTTTACTCGCACTCATAGCAACAGGCGGCGGTGTTGTTTCTGTATCGTTTTTTCATCCGATTATCATTTTCTTAATGAATACGAGTGGGCTTCTTATGAACTATATCGTTCTACCACTTTTATTACTTGCAACTATATTAAGTATTGTAAGCACGATGAGTGATCAATATAAAGTTACGAAATTGTCCAAGCTTTTGCAAAACGTTAGTGTTGGGATTATTGGTATCTTTTTGACGGTTTTTTTAGGCGTATTATCTGTACAGGGAACAGCGTCAGCCGTTGCTGATGGTATAGCTGTGAAAACGGCTAAATTTGTAACAGGAAACTTCATTCCTGTAGTAGGAAGGATGTTTACTGAGGCGGCGGATACTGTTATTAGTGCATCTGGATTATTAAAAAATACAGTCGGAATTATCGGGCTCGTTATTTTATGCTTAATTGTCGCTTTCCCAGCGATTCAAATTTTTTGTATCGCGTTTATTTATAAATTCGCAGCAGCAGTATTGCAACCGGTAGGCGGAGGAGCAATTATTCAATGTTTAGATATCATTGGACGAAGTATCATTTACGTATTTGCTTGCTTAGCTATCGTATCATTTATGTTCTTTTTAAGTATCACAATTATTATTGCTGCCGGGAACATTACTCTCATGATGCGGTAGGAGGTGAAGAGTATGCAATTTGTTACAGAGTGGATTAGAAATATTATCGTTTTTTTACTCTTAGCGACAATGCTTCATCTTATTCTTCCAAATTCAAATTTGCAAAAGTACGTTAAATTCGTTGTAAGTCTATTGTTAGTCGTATTAATTTTAACTCCTCTATTTAAGTTGTTACAAACAGATGTAAATGAAGTTATCGCAAATTTCAATGAGGAAAAGTACGTAGCAGATGGATCTGTAAAAAATTCGATAGATTCGAAGAAAAAAGAAATACAAGCTCTAACACGTGCATATAGTTTAGAAGAGATGGCTACCAAAATGAAAAAAGACGTAGGAAAAGAGTTTGAGAAAAAGTATGGTATGACAGTCTCTGAAATACAAATAGTCGCAGTGGAACATGCAGAAGAAGTAAAGTCAGCGAAAGATATTCAATCTGTTGTTGTGACGTTGAAAGAAAAAGAACGTAGTAAAAATGATGCAATCGAAACAGTAAAGCCAATTGAAATTAATATGAAAGAACCTCCAAAAAAAATAGAAGAAACGAATGTAGAAATGAAAGATTTCTTTTCAAGCAGGTGGCAACTAGAGGATAAACAAATCCAAGTTCAGATGGAAGGGAGGACAGGTAGCGTAAATGGACAATAAAGATAAAAATTCGAGGTTCTCATTTTTTCGAAACTTATTAAATGGGGATGGAAAAGAAAGTAATGAGAAGGGGAAAAAGGTAACACCTAAGTTTTTGCTTGTCCTACTCATACTTGGGATTGCGCTTATGTTTTCTAGTAATTTCTTATCACCTAAAAAAGAAGAAGTGCCTGTGTTTAAAGAAAAGACAAGTCAAAGCCAAGATAAAGATGTACCAACTTTCGGTCAAAAAAACAATGATAATATGTCAAATGTAGAAAAATACGAAAAAGCGTATGAACAAGAATTGAAAGCTTCTTTAGAAGAGATAGCCGGAGTAAAAGATGTAACTATTAAAGTGAACTTAGATTCATCTGAAGAAAAAATACTCGAGAAAAATACAGTAAAACGTTCACAAACGACAGGTGAAACTGATAAAGCAGGCGGGAAAAGGGAAGTAGAAGACGAGTCTCTTGATGAAAAGACAGTCATTATACGTGAAGGTGATAAAGAAACTCCAATTGTTTTGCGAACAGAGAAACCGAAAGTACGAGGTGTTCTGGTCGTAGCAAAGGGAGTGGATAATATACAAATAAAAGCAATGGTAAAAGAAGCTGTGACGCGATTATTAGATGTACCAGCTCATCGCGTTTCAGTATCACCGAAAAATTGATAGGGAGGAAATAAAGTGTTAAAAAAACAAACGGTTTGGCTATTAACGATGTTAAGTTTAGTGGTTGTACTATCTGTTTATTACGTAACAACTCCTGATAAAATGAATACAGCAGCACCGGCAACGGGTGAAAAGATGGGACAAGAAAAGCAAGGTGTTGATAAAGCAGTTACAAAAGAAACAACGAAAGAAACTACAAATAAAGAGACAACAAAAGAAAATACAAGCAAGGAAACTACAAATAAAGAAACAGACAAAAAAGAGAATGACAAAAAAGAAACAAGTAAAAAAGAGGCTAGCGTAACAGTTCAATCAAGCGATGAGAATTTTACAGCGCTACGTATGCAAATGGAAGATCAGCGTAGTGTAGAGAAAGAAAAGTTACAAAATGTAATGAAGTCATCAAAATCTTCAGCAGAAGAAAAGAGTAAAGCGAAAGATAATCTTGATGCAATCACTACGATGGAAACGAAGCAACAATTACTTGAGACAGTGATTAAATCTCAAGGCGGATATAAGGATGCTCTTGTAAGAGCTGATGGAACGGACATTAAAGTAACAGTTAAATCGGCAAAGCATTCACAAAAAGAAGCGAATAAAATTATTCAGCTCGTAAGAAGTGAAGGTGGTTCAAAAGATGTAGGTGTGAAATTTGATCCATCAGTAAAATAAATTGAAATTATAATAGGTGTTGCTGCTTCAAATTAGATAAAAGAATAATAGAAAAAAGCTATCGTTTTCGATAGCTTTTTTCTATTTCATCTTTGCAGTTGTATTTAGTATTTTCAATTGGAAACGGGGAAATACGCTGTGAGTAAAAGATTAATGGTTCGTGATGATGGTGATTAGTTTTTCCAGATTTGACGTGAATGAAGAGGACCAATGTCCAAATCACTACGGCAGGCAAGAACAGGATGAGCCATATCATATGTCCGCACCTCACTACAATAAATTTGCTACACTTTGAACATACTATTCTTTTATGAAGGAAGAATGAACGGCGCGTAAACAAAAAAATAATATTTGGTAAAAATATGTTTTTTTACCGTAGATAAAATGAAGAATGCTGAGGGAATTACGTTTTTACACTTTGCAGTTTTGAAAAAGTAAAGAATGTTTTTTAGGAAGTGGTCTTGCCAATTTCGTGTGAAACTTGGTATTATTACTAGGTAATAATTTTTTAGTGGAATAATATTTTTACAGGAATTTCGATTTATAATAAAGAAATATAAATTGGAATGTTTAAAAAATTTAGCGTAAGATGGGAATAGTAAATATTTCTATTAGTAAATGTCATAGGAATAAATTTTCTAATAGAATGCATCGTATTTTTACAGTAAATCAGTTTGATGCCAATCTGTAAAAACGGGACAAACAAGAGTATGGGAGTGGATTTTACATGTTTAAAATTCAAGAAGTTCGTGAATTAATTAAATTAATTGATAGCTCTAATATTGATGAATTTGAATACAAAAAAGACGGTACAACAATCAAAATGAAAAAACGTGGTAATGAAGTAGTTACTGTGCAAGCACCGGTAACGAAACAGGTAGTACAGCCAGCAGCATCTGTCGAAGTAGAAACAGCAGTAGCGGCAGCGCAAGTAGAAGCGCCAAAACAAGAAGAGAAGACAGCTGTTCAAAATGAAAACCTACATAAAATCACATCACCGATGGTAGGGACATTTTATTCCTCTTCTTCGCCTGATACACCTCAATATGTAAGTGTTGGGGACAGAGTATCGAAAGATTCTATCGTATGTATTGTTGAGGCTATGAAATTATTTAACGAAATTGACGCAGATGTAGAGGGCGAAATTGTTGAAATTCTTGTTAATAATGGACAGCTTGTTGAGTATGGACAACCGCTATTTCTTGTAAAAGCGTAATAAGGGAGTCTTTGTGATGATAAAAAAAGTATTAATAGCCAATCGTGGGGAAATTGCTGTACGAATTATTCGTGCTTGTAAAGAAATGGATATTGAAACAGTTGCAATTTATTCAGAAGCAGACAAAGAGTCACTTCATGTGCAAATTGCAGATGAAGCGTATTGTGTTGGACCAACGATTTCAAAAGAAAGCTATTTAAATTTGACGAACATTATTAGTGTTGCGAAATTAACAGGTTGTGATGCAATTCATCCGGGATATGGATTTTTAGCAGAGAATGCAGATTTTGCAGAATTATGCCGTGAGTGTAACTTGATTTTTATCGGTCCAAGCCCAGAAGCCATTTCAAAGATGGGCACAAAAGACGTTGCACGTGATACAATGAAAGAAGCAGGGGTTCCGATTGTACCAGGTTCACAAGGGATTATTAAAAATACCGAAGAAGCGATCGAGCTTGCTAATCAACTTGGATATCCAGTTATCATTAAAGCGACTGCAGGTGGCGGCGGAAAAGGTATTCGTGTTGCGCGCCATGAAGAAGAGCTTGTAAAAGGAATTCAAATTACACAGCAAGAAGCCAGTACCGCTTTTGGGAACCCTGGTGTATACTTGGAGAAGTACGTTGAAGATTTCCGCCATGTTGAGATTCAAATAATGGCAGATACACATGGAAATGCCATTCATTTAGGAGAGCGTGATTGTACAATTCAGCGCCGTCTGCAAAAACTATTAGAAGAAAGTCCATCACCTGCACTTGATGAGAATATTCGCAAGCAAATGGGTGAGGCAGCAGTTAAAGCGGCGGTAGCGGTTGATTATACAGGTGCTGGTACGGTTGAGTTTATTTATGAATATAAAACGAAAAGCTTTTATTTCATGGAGATGAATACGAGAATCCAAGTTGAACATCCAGTTACTGAAATGGTAACAGGGATGGATTTAATTAAAGAACAAATTCTTGTTGCTTCTGGAGAAAAGTTATCGTTACAGCAAGAAGAAGTACAATTTAATGGTTGGGCAATGGAATGTCGAATTAATGCGGAAAACCCTGCCAAAAAATTTATGCCATCTCCAGGTAAAGTAGAAATGTACTTACCACCAGGCGGATTTGGTATTCGCGTCGATTCAGCTGTATATCCGGGATATTCAATACCACCTTTCTATGATTCGATGGTTGCTAAATTAATTGTTCACGGAAAAACACGTGAAGAGGCAATTGCAAAAATGAAGCGAGCGCTCAGTGAGTTTGTCATTGAAGGCGTACATACAACAATCCCGTTCCATTTGCAATTGCTAGAGCATCCTGATTTTGTAAAAGGTGAGTTTAACACGAAATTTTTGGAAGAGCATGAACTTGTGACGCAGTGATACATTAAAGGAGGTTTTTTTCATGGCTGAACATATGTTAGATATGGGTCAAGATACAACTCTTGGAAAAGTAGAAATTGCACCAGAAGTAATCGAAGTAATTGCAGGTATTGCAGCTGCTGAAGTAGAAGGTGTAGCGGCAATGCGTGGTAATTTTGCTACAGATGTTGTTGAGAAGTTAGGTAAGAAAAATCATGGTAAAGGTGTAAAGGTTGAATTAGCAAACGAAGATATTATTGTTGACCTTTATGTTGTGATGTATTTTGGTGTAGCGATTCCGGTTGTTGCACAAAAAATTCAAGACAATATTCGCCAAGCACTCTTTACAATGACAGGACTTGAGCCAAAAGAAGTGAACGTTCACATCGTTGGCGTAACATTCGAAACACAAAAAACAGAAATCGAACCAGTGTAAGAGTGGAAAAAGGTGCCTAGTAAAATAGGCATCTTTTTTATCGTTTCATTTCTTCACAAATTAAAACCCTCTAATTATTATACTATTTCAAAAAAAAAGAAAAATAAAACGGTATGTTTCATTTTTCCAAAAAACGTACATTGTGATAAGATATGGAACTTGAAGTTAATCTTTTTATTATTTTTCAGCCTTGTACCCCGTGTGTGAAACGATAAATTGTGTTATTATCATTGTATTATAAGGTTGGAAAATCAATGAAAACTGCAAGAGTAAGTGAATTGACGGCTTATAAATTATAATAATATAACAAAACATAAGGAAAGACTTGAAGTATAAAGGAGAGTTACAATGAAACGTAGGACGGCTAGAGAAAGAGCAATGCAAGCATTATACCAAATGGATATTACAGGTGAATTAGAACCGAAAGTAGCGGTGGAAAATACGCTAGATGAAGGCGAAGAAACAAATGAGTTTCTAGAATCACTTGTTGTAGGATTTGTAGACAACAAAGAAGAGATTGACGCAGCAATTCGTCAAAATTTAAAAAAGTGGAAGCTTGAGCGTATTAGTATTGTTGATCGCAGTATTTTACGTGTAGCTGTGTGTGAGATGAAATACATGGAAGAAATTCCGCACAATGTAACAATTAACGAAGCAATTGAAATCGCAAAAACATTTGGGGATGAGGAATCTCGTCGTTTTATTAACGGCGTTTTATCTAATATAAAAGATACACTGTAATTTCTTTAAGGGGGAAACTTAAAATGGTAGCAGTAATCATCAAAGGAAATGAAGTTGCGGAGAAAAAACGAGCACAATTAAAAGAAAAAGTTGTGAAGTTAAAAGAGCAAGGGATTGTACCAGGATTAGCAGTTATTTTAGTTGGAGAAGATCCAGCATCTCGTTCTTATGTAAAAGGAAAAGAAAAAGGCTGTGAGCAAGTAGGAATCTATTCAGAGCTAATAGAACTTCCTGAAACGATTACTGAGGAGCGTTTGCTTGCTGAAATCGATCGCTTAAATGGAGACGACCGCATTAATGGCATATTGGTACAATTACCTTTACCAAAACATATTGAAGAAAAAGCTATCATTGAAAGAATTTCACCGGAAAAGGATGTAGATGGATTTCACCCAATCAGCGTAGGACGTATGATGACGGGACAAGACACATTCCTTCCATGTACACCGCATGGCATTTTAGAATTAGTAAAAGAAACGAATCTTGATATTTCTGGAAAGCATGTTGTTGTAATTGGAAGAAGTAATATTGTTGGTAAACCAGTGGGGCAACTGTTTTTAAATGAAAATGCAACTGTCACATATTGTCATTCTAAGACGCAAAATATAAAAGAATTATCGAAGTTAGCTGATATTTTAATCGTAGCCGTTGGACGACCGAAAATGGTAACAGCTGACTATATTAAAGAGGGTGCGGTTGTAATTGATGTTGGTGTTAACCGTTTAGAAACAGGCAAACTTTGTGGTGATGTTGATTTTGACAATGTATTAGACGTTGCAGGTTACATTACGCCTGTGCCAAAAGGAGTCGGCCCAATGACTATTACAATGCTTCTTCACAACACTGTGGAGTCTGCAAAGCGTGCAGGTGTTGTTTGTCAATAATTTGAATCGGCTATGAGGAGAGAGAAATGGAGAAACAATATTTAACCGTTACAGCATTAACACGCTATATTAAAACAAAAATAGAGTATGATCCGCATTTACAGTCTGTTTGGTTAAAAGGAGAAATTTCCAACTTTAAATATCATAGTCGTGGTCATATGTATTTTACATTGAAAGATGAAAATGCAAGAATTGCAGCGGTTATGTTTGCGGGTCATAATCGTAACATTAAATTCAGACCGGAAAATGGAATGAAAGTACTTGTAAAAGGAAAGATTTCTGTTTATGAGGCGAGTGGTTCTTATCAAATTTATATTCAAGACATGCAGCCTGACGGAATTGGAAACTTGCATTTAGCTTATGAGCAATTAAAAGTTCGTTTAGAGGAAGAGGGCTTGTTTTCTCAAGTTTATAAAAAAATAATTCCTCCGTATGCTAAAACAATAGGTGTAATCACGTCGCCAACAGGAGCAGCAATTCGCGATATTATAACAACAATTAAACGTCGTTATCCAATTGGAAATGTTATTGTGTTTCCTGTACTTGTACAAGGGGAGTCAGCAGCTCCCTCGATTGTACAAGCAATTCGTACAGCGAATGAAATGGGAGATATTGATGTTTTAATTGTTGGGCGTGGTGGAGGCTCTATTGAAGAATTATGGGCCTTTAATGAGGAAGTAGTTGCAAGAGAAATTTTCACAAGTGAGATTCCGATTATTTCGGCTGTAGGCCATGAAACAGATTTTACAATCGCAGATTTTGTCGCGGATTTACGTGCACCAACACCGACTGCAGCAGCTGAGTTGGCGGTACCTAATACTATAGAGTTACAAGAAAAGGTATTACAAAGAACTCTGAGATTGCAAAGAGCAATGAGAGAGAGAGTACATAAAAAAGAAGAAAAACTGCAAGTGTTACAAAAATCTTATGCGTTCCGTTATCCAAGGCAAGTGTACGAGCAAAAAGAAGAGCAGTTAGACAGGGCTCTTGAACAACTTGTTTTAGCGAAAGAGCGTTATATAGATAAAAAAGTAAATCAATTAAAGCAACTTTCATTTTATTTAGAAAAGCACCACCCATCTCAAAAAATTATACAAACGAAAACGGCAATTGAAACGTTGCAAAAGCAGTTGCAACGTGAAATGCAAACATTACTTCAAACGAAGGAGTTCGTATTTGTGAGAGCGGCTCAAAAGCTTGAGGTATTAAGCCCGCTTAAAGTAATGATGAGAGGGTATGGGCTTGTATACGATGAAGAGAAACAAGTATTAAAAAGCGTGAAGGATGTTAGCCTTGGAGATGCTGTTTCGGTTCAATTACAAGATGGAATACTAGATTGTAGTGTATCAAGCATAGAGGAGCGTGAATTGAATAATGGAAAATAAGTTAAGCTTTGAAGAAGCAATTTCGCAGCTTGAGCATCTCGTTTCTAAGCTTGAACAAGGTGATGTACCTTTAGAGGAAGCAATTTCTTATTTTAAGGAAGGCATGGAATTATCTAAGCTTTGTGATGAGAAATTGAAAGATGTACAAGAACAAATGGCAGTTATCCTTGGGGAAGATGGAGAGCTTAAACCGTTTACTGCTTTAGGAGATGAAGCATAGTGACACATATAGCTTTTGATGCTTTTTTGAAAGAGAGTAAAACTTTCGTAGAAGAAAAGCTTGTAAGCTATGCAAATGAATTACAATGTCCAAATGTGCTTCGTGAAGCGATGGCATATTCTTTGGAAGCGGGTGGGAAACGTCTCCGCCCGTTACTTTTATTTGCAACGTTACAAGCGTTTGGGAAAGAAAGAAATCTTGGAGTGGGTGCAGCTTGTGCCCTTGAAATGATTCATACATATTCGTTAATTCATGATGATTTACCTTGTATGGATGATGATGATCTAAGACGAGGAAAGCCTACAAATCATAAAGTATTTGGTGAAGCAATGGCAGTTTTAGCGGGAGATGGTTTGTTGACATATGCTTTTCAAGTTATTATGGCATATGAGCAAAAAGAAATCTCTGCTGAAAAAAAAGTAAGACTTGTACTTGAGCTTGCGAAAGCAGCAGGACCTGAAGGAATGGTTGCTGGACAAGTGGCAGATATGGAAGCTGAAGGAAAACGACTTACAATTAATGAATTAGAGTACATTCATAATCATAAGACAGGTAAACTGCTTGAGTTTGCTGTACTTGCAGGCGCGATACTTTCTGATGCTACAGAAGAGCAAGAAGAGAAGTTACTTGCATTTGCGAAATATATCGGTCTAGCTTTCCAAATTAGAGATGATATTTTGGATGTAGAAGGAACAGAAGAAGAGATTGGAAAACCGATTGGTAGTGATGCTTCCAACGAGAAGAGCACATATACGACGTTATTTACTGTAGATAGAGCAAAATCTATTTTAGAGGAGAAAATTGCAAAAGCAAAAGCTTCTATTAGCTCCTTACAATTACAAGATGAATATTTACTATCTATTTGTGATTTAATCGCAAAACGTAATAACTAATATAACAGCGTTTCCATTTGTTGAGTCATTCATCATTTTATGATATAAATGTAGGAAAAGGTTTTTCTTTTCTTGTTATTGGCAAAAATATATGTAGATTACATTGCCGTTATCACTTCGTGTTAGCGGCTATTTTTTTCATCACGTAAAGAAATATGATGTATAATATGATAAGTGAAAAAATGGAAGTGTTTTCTGAAAGCAGGACAAGATAAAAAGAATAGAAAAGATAATTTCTTGTGTTGTGTAAATGTTTCTTATAATATTTGACATGTTGACAGATTATGAAATGAAAGTGAGTGATCCATGTGGATCTAACGCAAATTCAAAACCCTAGTTTTTTGAAAGATATGTCTATCAGTGAACTAGAGGGGTTGAGTGAGGATATTCGTAAGTTTTTAATTGAAGAGCTCTCTCAAACAGGTGGACATATTGCACCTAATTTAGGTGTAGTAGAACTCACAATTGCTCTGCATAAATTATTTGATAGTCCGAAAGATAAGTTTTTATGGGACGTAGGACATCAATCCTATGTACATAAAATTTTAACAGGGCGTGCGAAAGAATTCGGCACATTAAGGCAATACCAAGGTCTATGTGGTTTTCCAAAACGCTGTGAGAGTGAGCATGATGTTTGGGAAACTGGTCATAGTTCAACGTCGTTATCTGCTGCAATGGGAATGGCTCTAGCACGTGATTTAAAGAAAACGGAAGAATACGTTATACCAATCATTGGCGATGGTGCATTAACAGGCGGAATGGCTTTAGAGGCATTGAACCACATTGGGCATGAAAAAACGGACATGATTGTTATTTTGAATGACAATGAAATGTCAATTGCACCAAACGTCGGTGCACTTCATAATGTACTTGGTCGTTTACGTACCGCAGGGAAGTACCATTGGGTAAAAGATGAACTAGAGTATATATTGAAGAAAATCCCAGCAGTCGGCGGGAAAGTTGCTGCGACAGCAGAGAAAATAAAAGATAGTCTAAAATATTTACTAGTATCAGGCGTCTTTTTTGAAGAATTAGGCTTTACATATTTAGGTCCGGTCGATGGGCATGATTATGAAAAGTTATTCGAAACGTTGCAATATGCAAAGAAAACAAAAGGCCCAGTACTTGTTCATGTTATTACGAAAAAAGGAAAAGGTTATAAACCAGCTGAAAGTGACGTTATTGGAACTTGGCATGGAACAGGATCGTATAAAATTGAGTCAGGTGACTTCGTTAAACCGAAAGAAGTTGCACCAGCATGGAGTGCTGTTGTTAGTGAAACAGTGCTTAAGCTAGCGAGAACGGATGAACGTATCGTTGCAATTACGCCTGCAATGCCTGTTGGATCGAAACTTGAGAAATTCCAAAAAGAATTTCCGGATCGCATGATTGATGTAGGTATTGCAGAGCAGCATGCTACAACAATGGCAGCTGGTATGGCAACACAAGGGATGAAGCCGTTCTTAGCAATTTATTCAACATTTTTACAAAGAGCATATGACCAAGTTGTTCATGATATTTGTCGCCAGAATTTAAACGTTTTTATTGGAATAGATCGCTCTGGATTAGTAGGAGCAGACGGTGAAACGCATCAAGGTGTATTTGACATCGCGTTTTTACGTCACTTGCCGAATATGGTGCTTATGATGCCGAAAGATGAAAATGAAGGTCAACATTTAGTATATACAGCGATGCAATACGAAGATGGGCCGATTGCTTTACGTTATGCACGCGGAAATGGACTTGGCGTTCAAATGGATGAAGAATTAAAGGCGATTCCAATCGGTACATGGGAAACGTTAAAAGAAGGCACACAAGCAGCAATTTTAACGTTTGGTACGACAATCCCGATGGCAATGGAAGCAGCTGAGCGTCTTGAACAAGCTGGAATATCAGTGAAAGTAGTGAATGCTCGCTTTATTAAGCCGATGGACGAAGCATATTTACATGAGCTTTTAGGGAAAAATATACCGATTTTAACGATTGAAGAGGCTTGTTTAATCGGTGGCTTTGGAACGGGAGTAGTTGAATTTGCTTCTGAGAACGGATACCATAGTGCTTTAATTGAACGAATGGGTATTCCTGATCGCTTCATAGAGCATGGTAGTGTAACAAAACTGTTAGAAGAAATTGGTTTAACAACAGATGCTGTTGTAGACCGTATTCATACAATGATTCCATCAAAACAAAAAAGGGCGTAACAAATGAGCGTAAAAAAAGAAAGAGTAGATGTACTATTAGTAGAGCGAGGGCTTATAGAAACGCGTGAGAAGGCTAAACGTGCTGTTATGGCAGGTCTTGTATATGCGAATGAAATGAGACTCGATAAGCCAGGGGAGAAAATCTCACAAGATACGGAGATTACGGTGAAAGGGCAAGTCATGCCGTATGTAAGCCGTGGTGGTTATAAGCTTGAAAAGGCATTAGAAACATTTCAACTTGATTTACAAGATAAGGTTATGATAGATATTGGTTCATCAACTGGTGGTTTTACAGACTGTGCGCTTCAAAATGGGGCGAAGTTATCCTACGCATTAGATGTAGGATATAATCAACTTGCGTGGAAATTGCGTCAAGATGAGCGTGTTGTTGTGATGGAACGAACGAACTTCCGTTACGTGACACCGGCAGATTTAGAGCGTGGTTTACCGCAGTTTGCAAGTATTGATGTTTCATTTATATCATTAAGGCTTATATTGCCGGTTTTAAAAACAATGCTTATGCCAAATGGTGATGTAGCTGCATTGATTAAACCTCAGTTTGAAGCTGGACGAGAACAAGTCGGGAAAAAAGGCATTGTTCGTGATAGAAAAGTACATGAAGCTGTCGTGGAAATGATTGTCGATTTTGCTCTTAAGGAAGGCTATAATATCGAAGGTTTAACATTCTCACCAATTACAGGCGGGGATGGAAATATTGAATTTTTAATTCATCTAAAGTGGCACGGTGAGCGTGAGAATGGCGAAAATCATTCTCCGGTTTCTATTGAGCAAGTTGTTACAGAAGCACATGATGTTCTAAAACAAAAAGGGAAAGGGGAATAACATATGTTGTTCCTCTTTTTGTTGTAATCGTATAATGATTGTAAAAACAATTGTGTACAAGTAATGGATTATACGGTAACATAAATAAATGAAGTATACCAATGTTTAAACTATGGTAAGAGATAGTGTGAGGTGCAAATGTATGAATAAAGGTCAGCGCCATATTAAAATCAGGGAAATTATTGCTAACAAAGAAATTGAAACACAAGATGAACTAGTTGATATTTTACGTAATGTGGGGTTTAATGTAACGCAAGCAACAGTATCGCGCGATATTAAAGAACTGCACTTAGTGAAGGTGCCATTACATGATGGCCGCTATAAATATAGCTTGCCAGCAGATCAACGATTTAATCCGTTGCAAAAATTAAAACGAAATCTAGTGGATTCATTTGTAAAATTAGACACGGCAGGACATATGCTTGTGCTAAAAACATTGCCTGGTAACGCTCATTCACTTGGGGCACTCATTGATCATTTAGAGTGGGATGAGATTGTCGGAACCATTTGTGGTGATGATACTTGCTTAATTATTTGCCGTACACCTGAAGATACAGGTGTTGTCTCTGATCGTTTCTTAAATATGCTTTAACAGAAAAATCTTGTTTACTTTCCTCTGTAAAGTGGAAAGTAAACAAGATATTTTTATTGGCGAAAAATACGGATTTTCAAATACAATACATTATTTTTTTTGAATGAAGTTAGAAAATAGGTGGATTGACCCGTAAAACGAATGTTTGGTACAATGGAGCGGGTTAGAAGAGTAATTTATACATACAAACATATAGTATAACTATTTGAATGAAGAATACTGAGAAAAGCCCTTAATAGGGGATTAGTTTATAACGAGGTGAATGGGGCATTGTTATCGGAATTATCGATCAGAAACTTTGCTATTATTGAGGCATTAAATATTTCTTTTCAAAAAGGTTTAACCGTTTTAAGTGGTGAAACAGGAGCTGGAAAATCCATTATTATTGATGCAATTAGTTTGCTTGTTGGTGGCCGTGGTTCAGCAGAATTTGTTCGATATGGAACAGAAAAGGCTGAGATAGAAGGCTTATTCTATGTGGAAGATGACAAACATCCATGTATCGCAAAGGCAGAAGAGTTAGATATAGAAATAGAAGATGGCATGATTATTTTGAAGCGTGACATCGCTGCGAACGGAAAAAGTGTCTGTCGTGTAAATGGGAAACTTGTTACACTCAGCATATTAAAAGAGATTGGAAAAACGCTAGTTGATATTCATGGACAGCATGAAACACAAGATTTAATGAATGAAGAGCGTCATATGTTTATGCTTGATCATTTTGATGGAAATCGCATTGTTAAACAATTGGGCATATATCAAAATGTATATACAGACTACGAGAAGTTAAAAAAACAGCTGAAATCTTTAAGTGAAAATGAACAACAAATGGCCCATCGTCTAGATTTAATTCAATTCCAACATGAAGAAATTCGTAAGGCGGATTTAAAAATGGATGAAGAATATGAATTGACTGAGGAAAGATTAAAAATCTCCAATTTTGAAAAGATTTATAAAGCATTAGGAGATGCGTATCGTTCGTTAAGTGGAGACGGACAGGGATTGGATCACGTAAGAAATGCAATGGGACAAATGGAGAGTATTACGCACTTAGATGAAGCGTATCAAGAAAATCATGATTCTATTGCAAATAGTTATTACTTATTAGAAGAAGTTGCATACCAGCTTAGAGAAAAATTAGATATGATGGAATATGATCCGAAACGTCTAGATGAAATTGAAACACGTTTGAATGAAATCCGTATGTTAAAGAGAAAGTATGGAAATACTGTAGAAGAGATTTTAGCGTATGCTGATAAAATTGAACAAGAAATTTTTACGATTGAAAATAAAGACGTACATATTGAAACGACGAGAAAGCAGTTAACGAAATTAGAAGGTGTTATTGTAAAAGAAGCAACGTTGTTAAGTACTATGCGTCATGAGCTTGCAGATCATCTTACAAGCGCTATTCATCAAGAATTAAAAGAACTATATATGGAAAAAACGAAATTTGAAGTGAGAATTATGAAGAGGGTAGGAAATGTAGAAGAACCTCTCGTGGAAGGAACACCGGTAAAACTTACGGCGGATGGCTACGATCATGTGGAATTTTATATTTCAACGAATCCGGGTGAACCGTTAAAGCCACTTTCAAAGGTCGCTTCTGGCGGAGAGTTATCTCGTATTATTTTAGCTTTAAAAAGCATTTTTTCTAAGCATCAAGGTGTTGCATCTGTTATTTTTGATGAAGTGGATACGGGTGTGAGTGGTCGGGTTGCACAGGCTATTGCGGAAAAAATTTATCGTGTATCAGTAAACTCGCAAGTACTTTGTATTACGCACTTACCTCAAGTAGCTTCAATGGCGGACTCTCATTTATTTATTAGAAAACAAGTGGCGAATGATCGTACGATTACATCGGTTACTGTGTTAAGTACGGATGAAAAAGTAACAGAAATTGCTCGAATGATTTCTGGTGTTGAAATTACAGATTTAACGACAGAGCATGCGAAAGAGTTACTTACGCAAGCGCATCATTTCAAACAGACAGCAGAGGCTATCCAGTAATGGATAGCTTTTTTTTCTCAAATGACGATTTCTTAATTCTTCCGGTTATAAATAAAGCGCTGCAAGGAGAGATTAAAAAGTGAAGCCAAGAGGCTGAATGTGGGGTAGGAGCGAGGAGAGTGAACAAATTGAAATTAGAAAGATTTCGAAAAATAATAGGTCTTTGTCTCCTTGTTTCTCTAGTTTTTATTGGATGTTTTAAACCGCTTCGAACGTTTATTTCATCTCCGAAGCAACTTGTTGTTTTTGAAGGACAACAATCAGAAATAGCATCATTACCAGTTTTTAAGGCTGCATCTACAAATCGTAATGTATTTACTGTAAGTTCAAATGAACAAGAACTTATGGTAAATTCTCACCAAAATGGTGAAGCTGATATGGTGTTTCAACTTGCTGGTTTTCCAGTGAAAAAAGTAAATGTGAAAGTATTAAAAGATTTTAAAGTTATTCCAGGTGGACAATCGATTGGTGTAAAATTGAACACAAAAGGTGTACTTGTTGTAGGCCATCATTTAATTCAAACTGAAAAGGGTAAAGTATCTCCTGGTGAAACAGCTGGTGTACAGATTGGAGATATGATTACTGAAATCAATGGTAAAACAATTGAAAGAATGAGTGATGTAGCACCATTTATTCATAATAGTGGAGAAACAGGTGAACCGCTTAATCTTGTTTTATTAAGAGATGGAAAATATATTCGTGCTAAGCTAACACCACAAAAAGACAATGGTGAATCCTCTTACCGAATTGGACTGTATATTCGTGATTCAGCAGCTGGTATCGGAACGATGACATTCGTACATCCAGATTCCATGAAATATGGAGCGCTTGGTCATGTAATTTCCGATAATGATACAAAAAAGCCAATTCAAGTAGAAGATGGACAAATTATGCGTTCGACAGTAACGTCTATTGAAAGAGGAAGTCACGGGAACCCGGGAGAAAAATTAGCAAGATTTTCACCGGATCGTGAAGTGATTGGTAATATTACAATAAATAGCCCGTATGGTATTTTTGGGAAATTAAACACAGATATGACAAACGGCATAATGGATAAAGCAATGCCTATCGCATTATCCCATCAAGTAAAAGAAGGGCCAGCGAAAATATTAACAGTTATTGATCAAGATAAGGTGGAAGCGTTTGATATTGAAGTTGTTAGTACGGTACCACAAAAGTTCCCGGCTACAAAAGGTATGGTTATAAAAGTGACAGATAAACGTTTACTAGCAAAAACGGGTGGTATTGTACAAGGAATGAGTGGAAGTCCGATTGTACAAAATGGGAAAGTAATTGGTGCGGTTACACATGTATTTGTAAATGATCCAACGTCAGGATACGGTGTTCATATTGAATGGATGTTACATGAGGCTGGAATTAATATTTATGATCAAGAGAAAAAAGCGAGCTAATACATATTAGCTCGCTTTTCTTTTGAAAAATTCGTTGAAATTTTGTAAAAGCTCCGCAAGAGCTGTTTTTTGTTGCAAGATATAAGCAAAGGGTTGAACGTTTCGCTGTAATTCTATGATGGAATGTGTTGCGAAAGTAAAAAAATGAACGATAAACATATTTTTTTGTGATTTTATCGGAAAGTAAGAAACTTTAAAGGGAATTTTCACACAATTGTCGAACAATTCATGTAGCCTAGAAGCTTACACATGTCGGAAGAATCGATTCGGTAAGGGAGGAAAAACTGTGGAGAAAATTAAAGTATGTCTTGTGGATGATAATAAAGAATTGGTATCGATGCTAGAGAGTTATGTTGCTGCCCAAGATGATATGGAAGTTATCGGAATTGCTTACAATGGTCAAGAATGTTTAAACTTATTGAAAGAAAAGCAGCCTGATATACTCGTTTTAGACATTATTATGCCACATTTAGATGGTCTAGCTGTGCTAGAGAAAATGCGACATATTGAAAGGTTAAGACAACCTAGCGTTATTATGTTGACAGCATTCGGACAAGAAGATGTGACGAAAAAAGCGGTTGATTTAGGGGCATCATATTTCATATTAAAACCATTTGATATGGAGAATTTAACAAGTCATATTCGTCAAGTTAGTGGTAAGGAAAGTGCTACTATTAAACGTCCATTACCATCTTTCCGATCAGCAACAACGATCGATGGAAAACCGAAAAACTTAGATGCGAGTATTACAAGTATCATTCATGAAATTGGTGTACCCGCTCATATTAAAGGGTACATGTACTTACGAGAAGCAATCTCTATGGTGTACAATGATATCGAATTACTAGGATCTATTACGAAAGTATTATATCCAGATATTGCAAAGAAATATAATACAACAGCAAGCCGTGTCGAGCGCGCAATCCGTCACGCAATTGAAGTAGCTTGGAGCCGTGGGAATATTGATTCTATTTCGTCCTTATTTGGTTATACTGTATCCATGTCAAAAGCAAAACCTACGAATTCTGAGTTCATCGCAATGGTTGCGGATAAGCTAAGACTTGAACATAAGGCTAGCTGAGAGGAAAAGTAGTAAGGGATTTAAGTTTTAGTAGAGCTTAATAATTCTTGAAATTTATACTCGATATCAATTTTAAAACCAATAAACTTTTATTTAATGACCAATGAATTTTAGAATTCGTTGGTCTTTTTATTTTGTTGAGAAAAAGAGGGAGAAGTGATATCGATTTTATCAAAATTATTTGGGTAGATAAAAAGGGTTGTTTGATATTATGGAAAATAAAACCTGTTTTTAGTAATATTACATATAAGTGAGTTTTTTAAGGTAATTAAATAGGTATACAGAGGGAGAAGGAAAATGAAAAACAAAATATTAACTTGGCTAGGAATAGTAGCAGCTATGGGAGTTCTTGCTGTTGCAGTTACATTTGGAATGTTAGAGCTTGCCGATAATCCAGTAGATAAAGAAGTGAGTGCTCAAATAGATAAAAAAGAAGACCCAACGATAGTAGGTAGAGAGGTAGATGGAGTCTTTGTTGATGTGTATGTTACTGAAAATTCTACTGAAAGCGAAGTCATTACAGCGATGTATCACATGACTCATCAAAAAGTAGTGGCAGAACGAAAATCGGGATCCATCCCAATGATTCAAAATAACGCTGAAAAATTAAAAAAAATCATAAATAAGAGTAGTTTTGCGAAGAAAAATGAGCTTGTAGCAATTGCTGATAGATGGGCGAAAAAAGATTTTAGTAAAATTGTAGAAGATCACAATTTTTTCTCGGATGCTCAAGAGGGTAATGTTTGTAAAGCCACTAGAGCGATGGATGCGGTAGAAGAGCAACATTATATTTTAACTACATTCGGGGAGGAAAAAGCGAAAGAACTATACGAATCAGGGGATACTCCGCACATTCAATAAAAAATAATATGAAGGGCTTCTAGTTTTTTTATTACCTTGCTTTAAGGGGGCAATGGTGACTTGTGAATAAATATTCTGCTTTCTTTATGACTTGTAACAAAAAAGAAGATATATAATTCATTATTAAATGATGAAGTAAAGGCTAAATCGCATCGTAGTACATCTGTTAAAGGATTTTAGCGGGGAAGTCATCCATGATATAATAGATGATAATAAAAAGCCCTGCAAAACAGGACTATATTATTCTTCGTCTTTATTTTGTTTTTCTAATTCAACTAACTTTTGGATTAAAATATGCTGTGGCATATGCATAAGTTGTTCAAGTGGAACACCTAACGCTTTTGATAGGCGGACTGCAGTGTCTGGAGAAATTTGTAATGGTCTCATAGAAGTACCTCCTTTTTCGTATAGTATAGCATAAGATTGGGGGAGTGAGGATGACTCTTATATTTGCGCATCGTGGTGCGGCGGGAACGTATCCGGAAAATACAATGATTTCATTTGAAGCAGCAGAGGCTTTCGGGGCAGATGGAATTGAACTCGATGTTCAATTCACGAAAGATGGAAAAGTTGTCGTTATTCATGATGAAACGGTGGATCGGACAACAAATGGAAAAGGTGCGGTTCGAAATTATTTATATGAGGATTTATGTAAGTTGGATGCGAGTTATAAATTCGGTGACAAAGTAGGTTTTTGCAAAATACCTCTTCTAGAAGAGGTGTTAGAATGGCTCGCAAAAACGAAATTGCTACTCAATATTGAACTGAAAAATAATAAAATCCCATACAGAGGTTTAGAAGAAGAGGTTATAACACTTGTACGTAAGTTTAGTCTAGAGGATCGGATTGTGTTTTCTTCTTTTAATCACTACAGTATGAAGCGATGTCATATGATGGCTCCTGATATTCAAACAGCTATTTTGTATCGTGAAGGTTTGCATAGCCCGTGGGCATATGCAAAAAAGATGGGTGCTACTGCAGTACATCCGAATTATCGTTATCTTCAAGATGCTATCGCTGAATTAACGATGGGAAGTGGTGTGGAGGTTCGTCCTTACACGATAAATGAAGAAACGCTTATGCGTAAATATTTTGATATGAATATATCAGCGATTATTACTGATTATCCTGAAACAGCAAGAACTTTATTACCGATAAAAAAATGAGACCTAATATAATGGTCTCATTTTTTATTTATGATATGTGAAAACTTTGTTTTATCTTCTGAAGCGTGCTTGTACTTTATTTCTCTTACGATCTCTGTGTAAGACGAAGCCGCCGAAGATATAAAACCCGAGTGCGAAGCAAAGAGCGCCGATTAAAAATTGTAACCATAATATAGGGATTGGGGAGAACAAAATCCCAAATACAGTATCTCTCATTAGTTTAATACCAAGCACGGCTAATGAAATGGGGATGAGTGCTAATAATAGAGCGAGGTAACGCTGCATACATAACGCTCCTTTTCAGATTATTTTGTGTATTTTAATGATGTTATATGGAATGGGGGTTTGTCAAGAGGTTGCTGAACGAGTAAGATAAGAATGTGAAAAATTTTGCAGAGATACTTCGAGAGGAAGTGTAATGTATGAAACAAAATGTGTTAATTGTTGGAGCAGGTGAAGGTGGGAGTACACTGCTGAGTCTGTTGCAAAATTCGAATATATTTCAAATTATAGGAGTTATTGATAGTAATCCAATTGCGAAAGGATTACAAATCGCAAAGGAATATGGGGTTCCGATTGGTGATAGTGTAACTCCGTTTCTTTCTATGCATATTGATGTAATGTTTGATATGACAGGTGATTATGATTTACATAAAGTTTTATTGGGAAGCAAGCATAAAGACACCCTTCTTATACCAGGGGATATTGCAAAAATTGTTACGAGACTAGCGCATGAGAAGGAAAGCTTAATTGGAAAGCTAGAAGAACAGACGCAACAAGGGAATTTAATTTTAAATTCAACGCATGACGGTATGATTGTTATAGACCAAGAGGGACAAGTTCGTCTGTTTAATAAAAGCGCAGAGCGTATTACTGGATATAAAAAAGAGGAAGCAATAGGGAAATATATTTTAGAAGTTATTCCAACGAGTAAGTTGCTTCGTATTATACGCACGAAAAAAATAGAAGTGAATCATGAACTGACGTTAGAGAATGAAAAAAAGATTATTACAACGCGTATTCCGATATTAAAAGAAGGTGGAGAGGTTCAAGGGGCATTTGCGATTTTTAAAGACATTACAGAAGTTGTAGATTTAGCGGAAGAAGTTACAGACTTAAAAGAAATTCAAACGCTACTTGAGGCGATTATTAACTCATCTGAGGAAGCAATTTCGGTTGTTGATGAGAAAGGAAGAGGACTAGTTATAAACCCTGCTTATACGAAGTTAACGGGTTTGACTGAAGAAGAAATTATTGGGAAGCCGGCTACAACTGATATTGTGGAAGGTGAAAGTATGCATATGAAAGTACTTCGGACGCGCCGAGCGGTACGAGGAATACATATGAAGATTGGGCAAAAAAAGCGAGATGTAATTGTAAACGTAGCACCGGTTATTGTCGATGGAATATTGAAAGGGAGCGTCGGGGTAATTCGCGATGTATCAGAAATTCAAAAGTTAACAAATGAATTGAATAGGGCAAGACAAATTATTCGAACGTTAGAAGCAAAATATTCATTTGATGATATTGTTGGTGATTCAGATGAAACGACGGCAGCTATTGAACAAGCAAAACTTGGAGCGAATACACCGGCAACAGTATTGCTTAGAGGGGAATCTGGTACGGGGAAAGAGTTATTTGCACACGCTATTCATAACAGTAGTAATCGAAAATACAATAAGTTTGTACGAGTAAACTGTGCTGCTATTTCTGAGACCTTATTAGAAAGTGAATTATTCGGTTATGAGGAAGGCGCGTTTTCTGGAGCGAAAAGAGGCGGGAAACGAGGATTCTTTGAAGAAGCGAATAATGGAAGTGTTTTTTTAGATGAAATCGGAGAGTTATCTGCAAATACGCAAGCAAAGCTCCTTCGTGTGCTACAAGAAAAAGAAATTGTGAAAGTAGGGGGAACGAAAGCGATACCTATTAATGTCCGGGTAATTGCAGCAACACATGTGAATTTAGAAAAGGGCATTCTAGAAGGAGAGTTCAGAGAGGACTTATATTATCGTTTAAATAAAATCCCGATTCAAATTCCTTCCCTTCGTCAGCGTAAAGGAGATATACCAGCGATTGCAGAAAGGTTAATTCAAAAAATTAATCAAGATTATGGTCGTAATGTAGAAGGACTCACCGATTCAGCCGTTTCGTATTTGCAATCATATGAATGGCCAGGGAATGTTAGAGAACTTGAAAATATTTTAGGACGAGCTATTATCTTTATGAATTATAACGAAATATATATTGATGTACATCATTTACCGCCTTTACATAAAGAAGAACAAGTAGAGACGAAACAAAATAATTTATTACCTGAATTAGAAGAGAAGGCCCTTGAACACCTAGTGACAGAATTTGAGGGGAATATTATCCGTGAATATTTAGAGAAATTTGATGGGAACAAAACGAAGACTGCAAAAGCGTTAGGAATTTCAGTTCGAAACTTATATTACAAGCTAGAAAAGTATGACTGTGCAAAAAATAGCATGCAATAAATTGCATACCGTGCAATTTATTGCGTGGTATACAAAAAGCGACAAAACGAGACAGAATATTTCGTTGTTTTTCAAAGTATTGATTTTACTGCATTTTGAATGCGTTTTCATTATTGGTAAGACCACTTTTGAAAGTTGGCACGGTATTTGCTTAATGAATAGACGAGGGACGACGGAAAGGGTTGATTACAAAATATGAAGTTAGAACACTTAATTGATCAAGCAGCAGGACAGCCTAAAAAAACTGTGGCTGTAGCAGTAGCTGAAGATCATGAAGTAATTGAAGCTGTAGCGAAAGCAATCAAGTTACAGCTAGCTCAATTTCGTCTATATGGAAATCAAGAGAAAATAATAGGGATGCTACAAGAGCATGGGTTACAAACTTCAGAACATATTGAAGTGATTGCAGCAGCGTCAAGTGCTGAGGCTGCAGAACTTTCTGTTAAATCTGTAAGCAATGGCGAAGCAGATGTGCTAATGAAGGGGAACATCCCAACAGCAAATATTTTGAAAGCTGTATTAAATAAAGAGTGGGGACTTCGTAAGGGTAGCGTGCTTTCACATGTTGCAGCGTTTGAAGTTCCAAATTACGATCGTCTTATTTTTGTTACAGACGCAGCGATGAACATTGCACCTGATGTAACACAAAAAGCTGCTATTATACAAAATACTGTAGAAGTTGCCCAGGCAATAGGAATTGATTTGCCAAAGGTAGCGCCAATTGCAGCGGTAGAGGTTGTTAATCCTGCGATGCAAGCGACAATTGATGCAGCGATGTTAACTCAAATGAATCGCCGCGGACAAATTAAAAATTGTGTCGTTGATGGACCACTTGCTTTAGATAATGCAGTATCACAAATTGCAGCAGAACATAAAGGCATAGTAAGTGATGTAGCAGGTAAGGCAGACATTTTACTCGTCCCAACGATTGAAGCTGGAAATGTGCTATATAAATCACTCGTCTATTTTGCAAATGCAAAGGTAGGAGCGATGATTGCTGGCGCTAAAGCACCGATTGTTTTAACATCACGTGCTGATTCAGCAGAAACAAAAGTATATTCATTAGCATTGGCAGTTGCGACTGCTTCAAAATAAACCAAATAGGGTAAAACAATTAGGGGGAAACGACAATGACATTAGAAATCTTCGAATACTTAGAAAAATATGATTATGAGCAAGTGGTATTTTGTCAAGATAAAGAATCTGGTTTAAAAGCAATCATTGCAATCCATGATACAACACTTGGACCAGCTCTTGGTGGAACAAGAATGTGGACATATGATTCTGAAGAAGCGGCGATTGAAGATGCATTGCGTCTTGCAAAAGGGATGACATACAAAAATGCAGCAGCTGGTTTAAACTTAGGTGGTGCAAAAACAGTAATTATCGGTGATCCACGTAAAGATAAAAGCGAAGCGATGTTCCGTGCATTAGGACGCTACATTCAAGGACTAAACGGACGTTACATTACAGCTGAAGATGTTGGTACAACAGTAGATGATATGGATATTATCCATGAGGAAACTGATTTTGTAACAGGGATTTCACCATCATTCGGTTCTTCTGGTAACCCATCTCCAGTAACTGCATACGGTGTTTACCGTGGTATGAAAGCAGCTGCAAAAGAAGCATTTGGTACAGATAACCTAGAAGGAAGAGTAATTTCTATTCAAGGTGTTGGTAACGTAGCGTATCACCTATGCAAACATTTACACGCTGAAGGAGCAAAATTAATCGTTACAGATATTAATAAAGAAGCTGTACAACGTGCAGTAGAAGAATTCGGTGCAACAGCAGTTGAGCCAAATGAAATTTACGGTGTTGAATGTGATATTTACGCACCATGTGCATTAGGCGCAACAGTTAATGATGAAACTATTCCACAACTTAAAGCAAAAGTAATCGCTGGTTCTGCAAATAACCAATTAAAAGAAGATCGTCACGGCGACCTTATTCATGAAATGGGTATTGTATACGCACCAGACTATGTTATTAATGCAGGTGGCGTAATTAACGTAGCAGACGAATTATATGGATACAATAGAGAACGTGCATTAAAACGTGTTGAGTCTATTTATGACACAATTGCAAAAGTAATCGAAATTTCAAAACGCGATGGCATAGCAACTTATGTTGCAGCAGATCGTCTAGCTGAAGAGCGCATTGCAAGCTTGAAAAACTCTCGTAGCACATACTTACGCAACGGTCACGACATTATTAGCCGTCGCTAATCATTCATATATAACTTTTACAAAAGGTGTGGTTACCTCTTATGAGGTTTCCACTTCCTTTTAAATTTATTAGTGGAGGTAGCAACATTGTCTGTAAATCGAATTCTTGTTATTAACCCAGGTAGTACATCCACAAAGATTGGTGTTTTTGATAATGAAAGACCCGTTCTAGAAGAAACTATTCGTCATGACGTAGAACAGATTGGAAAATATAAGCGAATTATCGACCAATATGAGTTTCGTAAAGAAACGATTTTAGAAGTTCTACATTCTCATGGTATTAACATTTCAAAATTAAACGCTGTTTGTGGGCGTGGTGGATTACTTCGTCCAATCGAAGGCGGTACGTATACAGTAAACGATGCGATGTTAGAAGATTTAAAAAATGGGTTTAGCGGTCATCACGCTTCAAACCTTGGAGGCATTTTAGCATATGAAATCGCTTCTGGATTAAACATTCCTGCATTCATTGTGGATCCTGTCGTTGTAGATGAAATGGAACCGATTGCTCGTATTAGCGGTATTGCTGGTATGGAACGTAAAAGTATTTTCCATGCATTAAACCAAAAAGCGGTTGCTCGTAAAGTGGCAGATGAATTAAATCACAAATATGAGGATTTAAATTTATTAGTTACACATATGGGCGGTGGTATTACAGTTGGTGCTCATAAAAAAGGAAAAGTTATCGATGTTAATAATGGCTTAAACGGAGAAGGACCATTTAGTCCAGAGCGTGCTGGTACAGTACCAGTAGGACAATTAGTTGAAATGTGTTTTTCTGGTGAGTATTACCGAGACGAAATGGTTAAAAAACTTGTCGGACAAGGTGGACTTGTAAGTCTTATCGGTACAAACGATGCAATTAAAGTAGAACAAATGGTTGAAAAAGGTGATCCTGAAGCAACTCTTATTTATAAAGCAATGGCGTATCAAGTTGCAAAAGAGATTGGCGGAGCTAGTGCTGTACTTCACGGGAAAATCGATGCAATCGTATTAACTGGTGGACTTGCGTACAGTAAAATTCTTGTCGATGAAATAAAAGAACGTGTTCACTGGATTGCAGATGTTATCGTACATCCAGGAGAAGATGAATTACAAGCGTTAGCAGAAGGAGCACTTCGTGTATTACGTGAAGAAGAAGCTCCAAAAGAATATATTGTACGAGAAAAACAAACAGTAGCTAGGGGTTGAGATAATGGCAAGAGAATATGATTTAGTCATCGTTGGCGGCGGTACTGGTGGATATGTTGCTGCTATTCGTGCATCACAACTAGGGTTAAAAACTGCACTTGTTGAAAAAGAAAATCTTGGTGGTACTTGTTTACACAAAGGATGTATTCCTAGTAAAGCTCTTTTACGTAGTGCGGAAGTATACGCAACTGCTAAAAAAGGAGAAGAGTTCGGAGTTATTGCAAGTAATGTAGAACTAAACTTTGCTAAAGTACAAGAGCGTAAAGAGAAGATTGTAACGCAGCTTCACAAAGGCGTTCAGCATTTAATGAAACAAGGTAAAATTGATGTGTTTGAAGGTATTGGCCGTATTCTTGGCCCATCTATTTTCTCTCCAATGCCAGGTACAATTTCAGTTGAACTTGCAAGTGGAGAAGAGAATGAAATGTTAATTCCAAAAAATGTACTTGTTGCAACAGGTTCTCGTCCAAATTCATTACCAGGATTAGAGTTAGACGGAGAGTATGTAATGTCTTCGGATCATGCCCTAAAAATGGAAACGCTTCCTAGCTCAATCATTATCGTTGGTGGCGGTGTAATTGGTATTGAGTGGGCATCTATGCTTGCTGACTTCGGTGTAGAAGTTACTGTATTAGAATATGCGAAAAACATATTACCACTAGAAGATAATGACGTTTCAAAAGAAATGCAACGTCTATTCAAGAAAAAAGGTATTAAAGTGGTAACTGGTGCAAAAGTATTACCAGAAACATTGGTAAAAGATAATGGAGTAACAATTCAAGCTGAACATAACGGTGAGAACAAAGCATTTAAAGCAGAAAAAATGCTTGTATCTGTAGGAAGACAAGCGAATACGCAAAATATGGGCTTAGAGAACACAGATATTGTTGTGGAAAAAGGATACATTCAAACAAATGAGTTTTATCAAACGAAGGAATCTCATATTTACGCAATTGGAGATGTAATCGGTGGCTTGCAACTTGCTCACGTTGCTTCTCATGAAGGAATTGTTGCAGTAGAACATATCGCTGGTAAAGAAGTTGCACCAATTGATTATTCTATGGTATCAAAATGCGTATATAGTAGTCCAGAAGTTGCTTCTGTCGGCTTAACAGAACAAGAAGCAAAAGAAAAAGGCTATAAGTTAAAAGTAGGTAAGTTCTCATTCCGTGCAATCGGAAAGGCACTTGTATACGGAGAATCAGACGGTTTTGTAAAACTTGTAGTTGATGAAGAAACAAATGACATTCTCGGTGTTCATATGATCGGACCACATGTAACAGATATGATTTCTGAAGCTGGTCTTGCAAGAGTACTTGATGCAACACCTTGGGAAGTAGCACATACAATTCATCCGCATCCATCATTATCTGAGGCGATTGGTGAAGCTGCACTTGCTGTAGATGGAAGAGCGTTACACGCATAAAAATGTGGATTTAGGAGGTTATGAAAAATGGCAGAAGTAAAAGAAAAGCGCCATGAAGAGCTTGGCTTAAGTGATGAGCAAGTATTAGAAATGTTCCGTACGATGTTACTTGCACGTAAAATTGACGAACGTATGTGGTTATTAAACCGTGCAGGTAAAATTCCATTCGTAATTTCTTGTCAAGGACAAGAGGCTGCACAAGTTGGAGCGGCGTTCGCTCTTGATAGAGAGAAAGATTATGCATTACCATACTACCGTGATATGGGTGTTGTACTAGCGTTTGGTATGACAGCTAAAGAGCTTATGTTGTCTGCTTTCGCAAAAGCTGGAGATCCAAACTCTGGTGGTCGTCAAATGCCTGGTCACTTCGGTCAAAAGAAAAATCGTATTGTTACAGGCTCATCACCAGTAACAACGCAAGTACCACATGCAGTTGGTATTGCACTAGCTGGAAAAATGGAGAAGAAAGATTTAGTAACGTTCGTTACATTCGGAGAAGGCTCTTCAAACCAAGGTGACTTCCATGAAGGAGCAAACTTTGCTGGTGTACACAAACTGCCTGTTATTTTCATGTGTGAAAATAATAAATACGCAATCTCTATTCCAGTTGAAAAACAATTAGCATGTAAAAACGTATCAGACCGTGCAATTGGTTACGGTATGCCTGGATATACAATAGACGGAAACGATCCGCTTGCAGTATATAAAGCTGTAAAAGAGGCAGCAAACCGCGGCCGTCGTGGTGAAGGCCCAACTTTAATTGAAACAGTATCATATCGTTTAACAGCACATTCTAGTGACGACGATGATCGTGTTTATCGTGATAAAGAAGAAGTAGAAGAAGCAAAGAAAAAAGATTCAATTATAACATTTGCAGCTTATTTAAAAGAAGCTGGCGTGTTAACTGAGGAATTTGAAAAACAAATGTTAGACGAAATTATGCATATCGTAAATGAAGCAACAGAATATGCAGAAAATGCTCCGTATGCAGCACCTGAAGATGCATTGAAGCACGTATACGCAGAATAGGGGGGAACGTTTCATGGCTGTAATGTCTTATATTGATGCTATTACATTAGCAATGCGCGAAGAAATGGAACGCGATGAGAAAGTATTCGTTTTAGGAGAAGATGTTGGTAAAAAAGGTGGCGTGTTTAAAGCGACACACGGTTTGTATGATCAATTTGGTGAAGATCGTGCGCTTGATGCACCGCTTGCAGAATCTGCAATTGCTGGGGTAGCAATTGGTGCGGCAATGTATGGTATGCGTCCAATCGCTGAAATGCAGTTTGCTGATTTCATCATGCCAGCAGTAAACCAAATTGTTTCTGAGGCAGCAAAAATTCGTTATCGTTCTAATAACGATTGGACTTGTCCAGTTACAATTCGTGCGCCATTTGGCGGCGGTGTTCACGGTGCATTGTATCATTCACAATCTGTAGAAGCGATGTTTGCAAACCAACCAGGTTTAAAAATTGTTATCCCTTCTACACCATATGATGCAAAAGGCTTATTAAAAGCTGCAATTCGTGATGAAGATCCAGTATTATTCTTTGAGCATAAGCGTGCATATCGCTTAATTAAAGGTGAAGTGCCAGAAGATGACTATGTATTACCAATCGGAAAAGCAGATGTAAAACGCGAAGGTGATGATATTACTGTTATCACTTACGGATTATGTGTTCACTTTGCTCTTCAAGCAGCTGAAAAGTTAGCACAAGATGGAATCTCTGCACACATTCTTGATTTAAGAACGGTATATCCGTTAGATAAAGAAGCAATTATTGAAGCGGCTTCTAAAACAGGTAAAGTTCTTCTTGTAACAGAAGACAATAAAGAAGGAAGTATTATAAGTGAAGTGGCAGCTATTATCGCTGAAAACTGTCTGTTTGATTTAGATGCGCCAATCGCACGTCTTGCAGGTCCAGATGTTCCAGCAATGCCATATGCACCAACAATGGAAAAATTCTTTATGGTAAATCCAGATAAAGTTGAAAAAGCAATGCGTGAACTTGCGGAATTTTAATCGGGGGGACTATACATGGCTGTAGAAAATATCACAATGCCTCAGCTCGGGGAGAGCGTTACAGAGGGTACAATTAGTAAATGGCTCGTTAATGTTGGCGATCACGTAAACAAGTATGATCCGCTTGCAGAAGTAATGACTGATAAAGTAAATGCTGAAGTGCCATCTTCTTTCACTGGTATTGTGAAAGAATTAATCGCTGGTGAAGGTGAGACGTTAGCTGTAGGTGAAGTAGTTTGTGTTATTCAAGTAGAAGGCGCAGATGAAGTAGCAGCGACAGCTGTTGAGGAAAAAACAAAAGAAGAACCAAAGGCAGAAGTAGCTACGCCTGAAAAAGCACCGAAAGCAAAACAACCAACTGATGGAAAACCACGTTTTTCACCAGCTGTTTTAAAACTTGCAGGTGAGCATAATGTTGATTTAGATTTAGTAGAAGGTACGGGAGCAAATGGCCGTATCACTCGTAAAGATATTTTAAAGCTGGTGGAATCTGGAAATATTCCGCAAGCAGGTGCGAAGAAAGAGGAAGCGGTAGCAGTAGTAGAAGCGCGTCCAGAAGCACCAAAAGCAGCGCCAGTAGCACAAAAAGTAGAAGCTGTAAAACCAGTTTCTGTACCAACAATGCCTGGCGATATCGAAATTCCAGTAACAGGTGTGCGTAAAGCAATTGCAGCGAACATGTTACGTAGTAAACACGAAGCGCCACATGCTTGGATGATGATTGAAGTAGATGTGACAAACCTTGTGTCATACCGTAATTCAATTAAAGGTGATTTCAAAAAGCGCGAAGGCTTTAATTTAACGTTCTTTGCTTTCTTCGTAAAAGCAGTAGCGCAAGCGTTAAAAGAGTATCCTCAAATCAATTCAATGTGGGCTGGCGATAAGATCGTTCAGAAGAAAGATATTAACCTTTCTATCGCTGTTGCATCAGAGGACGAACTATTTGTACCAGTAATTAAACACGCGGATGAGAAGACGATTAAAGGTATCGCTCGTGAAATTACAGAGCTTGCAGGAAAAGTACGTACGAAATCGTTAAAAGCGGACGAAATGCAAGGTGGAACATTTACAATTAATAACACAGGATCATTCGGTTCTGTTCAATCTATGGGTATTATTAATTACCCACAAGCGGCTATTTTACAAGTTGAATCAATTGTAAAACGCCCAGTAATTATGGATAATGGTATGTTCGGTGCTCGCGACATGGTTAACTTATGTTTATCACTTGATCACCGTGTACTAGATGGCTTAATTTGTGGTAAGTTCTTAGGACGTGTAAAAGAAATTTTAGAAAATACGTCAGAAAATAATACATCTGTATATTAATAAAAAGCTCGCTTATGCGAGCTTTTTATCATCTTATTTCTTCATTTGCATCCTACTATATGTACAACACTTTTCCCGGCAATCTTACAATGAACGAGTATGTATTAGAAATTTACGAAAATACATTGCTGATATATGGTATATAGATATAAAATAAGAAAAGAATAATTTTTTTGGCAAATCTTACTGACGAAACTGTAGTATAATATATTGTATTGTATGAAAAAGAGAGTTATTCTATATAAGTGTTTTATAGATAATGTGTAATCAGTCGTCAAAACATGAAGAATGTTGACTCCTGGTTTTTTATTTTGCTGTAACAATGTTTCAGGAGGATGTCATGAAAAGAAGTACCGAGTTTCTAAAAAGTTTAGATGTAAAATTAATATTAATTTTGTTTGCATTATGTGTTACGAGTATAGCTGCTATATATAGCAGTCAGCAAACTGGACAATATGGGGCTGAGAATTTTGCTCTGAAACAAGGTGTTAACTACATAATTGGGATTGTAATGTTACTTCTTGTTGCAAGTGTTGATTCAGATCAGCTACAAAAACTATCTTGGCCATTGTATATTGCTACATTTGCTTCGATTATTTTGTTGAAGATATTACCAGTTTCAAACTTTACACCTGAAATACTTGGGGCGAAAAGATGGTTTAGGTTTCCGGTAATTGGATCTATTCAACCGTCGGAGTTTTTCAAAATTGCACTGGTTATGTTAGTAGCAAATTTAGCAGTAAAGCATAATGCACAGTATATGGTTCGAACATTTAAAACAGACCTAATATTAATAGGAAAGGTAATGTTAGTAGCTATTCCTCCTACGGCTGTTGTATATAGCCAACCGGATACAGGTATGGTGTTCTTATATGCTGCTGCAATTGCATGTATTTTATTTATGTCAGGTATTCAGAAGAAATTGATAGCGTTATGTACAACTATTCCGGTGACCATAGTATCGGCGTTAATATTTATTTACGTAAGGTATGAGGATTTCTTCTTTAATAATTTAGTTATGTTACTAAAACCTCACCAACGATCACGTATTTTAGGTTGGTTAGATCCATTTGAACATACAGATCAAGGTTATCAAACACAGCAATCGATTTTAGCTGTAGGTAGTGGCGGTATGGAAGGGAAAGGATTTGGCGAAGGGAACGTCTATATCCCTGAGAAGCATACTGACTTTATTTTTGCTACAATTGCCGAAGAAGGTGGATTTATCGTAGCAGCGTTAGTTGTATTCTTATTCTTATTACTACTATATCGAACAATTATTATCGGTTATTCTGCTGATAATTTATTCGGTACATTATTATGTGCTGGATCAATTGGGATATTAACGGTTCAAATATTCCAAAACATCGGTATGATCGTTGGATTAATGCCTGTAAAAGGGATTGCATTACCGTTCTTATCATATGGGGGAAGTTCCTTGTTCTCGAATATGATTATGATGGGTCTCATATTATCCGTACGAAAAACGTATAAAAAGTATATGTTTTCTGTTAAGTAAAAAAGCTGATTCGTTTAAAAACGAATCAGCTTTTTTACATATATGCTCTTAAACGTTGCAAACTAAAACAAAGTAGCAGTTTGAGATGGGTAAGGAGTGCAAAGTGATGCATATGCATATTTTTGAAGGGGCACGGCATCTTTCTAATAGTGAATGGGTTATTCGGGCTATCATAGCATACATATTTTTAATATTAGTTGCGAAAGCGATGGGGCAAAGGTCCATCGCGCAACTTCGTTTTTTAGATGTTGTATTAGTGTTATTGCTTGGCGGGAATATTTCTAACGCATTATCTGATGAAAAAGTGGGATTACTCGGCTCGATGATTACAACGTTCATACTCGTTGTACTTCACATTATAAGCTCAGTCTTAATGTTGAAATGGGATAGATGGAGACGCTTTTTAGAGCCAGCACCTATTATTCTTATACATAATGGTTCCATTGATTTTAGCAATTTGAAAAAAGCGAGAATTACGGTGGAATATTTATTTTCGGAACTTCGTATGCGAAATGTGAGCGATATTCAAACGATTAAATTAGCATTGTGGGAAGCGAATGGTGTTGTTTCTATATTCCGGTATCCAGAATATGAAGCAGTTTCGCGGCTTGATCTGAAAGTGGCGGGAAGAAGATCTCCAGTTTCTTTTGTATTAGTAAAGGACGGGAGGATTCAGCAAGATGTTCTAGCTTTAGTAGGAAAAACAGAAGAGTGGGCGAGAGAATTTCTAGAGAAGAATGCAGAAATTGAATCCATTATGTTAGCTACAGTAGATGAAGCACATAAAATAAATATTTTGTTAAAAAAATGAAAAATATACGCATTTTGTCGTTTCATACATATGATACAATAGTGTGGACAACGAAAAAGGAGGCGATACGATGGGATATGTAGAAGAATTACGAAAAATAGTTGGTCATCGCCCTTTAATTTTAGTTGGTGCTGTTGTACTCGTTATAAATGAAAGTGGATATGTATTATTACAGCAAAGAACAGAGCCGTACGGAAAATGGGGGTTGCCTGGCGGGCTAATGGAGCTTGGTGAATCACCAGAAGAAACAGCTTACCGTGAAGTATATGAAGAGACAGGAATAGAAGTAAAGAACCTCCGATTAATCAATGTATTTTCTGGAGCGAACTATTTTTCAAAATTAACAAACGGTGATGAGTTTCAATCCGTAACGACAGCCTATTATACCGATGAATACGAAGGGAATTTTGTTATGAATAAAGAAGAAGCGGTTCAGCTTAAATTCTTCCCGGTAACAGAGCTACCTGATTATATTGTAGGATCGCATAAAAAAATGATTGGTGAATATATGAAGATTATGGAAAAAGAGATATAATAATAGTGAAAGAAATACAAAAACACAGCTCTGGTTGGTAGTCCAGACGCATGATTTTATGTCAGTAACCTTCCCCTCCGGGATGTCCAGTATTTCTAATTTTTTTAAAGGAGGGGCTGTCAATGGATTTGACAGTATATCACGATGGTCAATTTTTTGTAGGAATTATTACATGTAAAGAAAAAGGGAAGTTGTATGGAGCAAGGTATATTTTTGGAACGGAACCTTCAGACGAAGAAGTACTTATATTTGTGAATGGTCCAATGTTAGCATATTTCCAGCATGTTGCAAAATGTGGTGTGGAAGTGGAAGAAAAACAGCGTCCCAAAAATATAAAACGTATCATACGACAAGCGGCAAAAGAAGTAAATGTAAAGCGTTTTACTAAGGCACAAGAAGCGATTAGTTTATCTTATGAATTGTATAAACAAGAAAAGAAAGTGCAGTCTAAAGAGAAGCGAGAAGCTGAAAAACAAAGAAGACGTTTAATTAAAGTACAAAAAGCAAAGCAAAAGCATCGTGGCCATTAAAAAAAAGGTGTTAGAGCAAGGGCTCTAACACCTTTTCTATGCCTAAATACAAGTAAACTTACTTGTATTTCATAAACATTAACTGGTAAGATACAAATAGATAGTTTTAGAGGAGGGAAAAGATTGATTAATTTTAACTTTTTTATGAATGATGTTGTCCGCCAAGCGCGTGAAGAGATTGTCTCTGCTGGATATACAGAATTGACGACGCCGGAAGCAGTAGAAGAAGCGTTTAAAAGAAATGGAACAACACTTGTAATGGTAAACTCTGTATGTGGTTGTGCAGGTGGTATTGCTCGTCCTGCTGCTGCGCATTCCGTACATTATGATAAACGTCCTAACCATCTTGTAACGGTGTTTGCAGGTCAAGATAAAGAAGCAACAGCAACAGCTCGTGAATATTTCGAAGGATATCCACCTTCTTCTCCATCATTCGCTTTATTAAAAGATGGAAAAATTGTAACGATGGTAGAACGTCATGAAATTGAAGGTCATGAACCAATGCAAGTTATTGCAAAACTACAATCTTATTTCGAAGAGAATTGTGAAGAACTATAAATACAAGCGAAAAGGCGGTACGTCCACAATGAAGTGGATGTACCGCCTTTTTTATTTAGTTTTTAAAATAATTAAACATGCAGGAAGTTGTTGTTTTATGCATATTTTCATGCATTAACAACAGCTTTAATGCTGTTTTTTTATTTATTTTTATTTTAAATATTGCATAAAAATGAAAGTGCTGATACAATACAAACATCGAATAAATATTCTATTAAACTTTTAAATATACATTATTAGGGGGAAGAAAGATGAAGAAGTTGTTATCAATATCGTTTGCACTTATTTTAATTGTAAGTATATTCAGTGCTTGTAGTAATGGGGAAGAAAAGGCTACTGGAAAAAATAAAAAAGTACTCGTTATGGGGACGTCAGCAGACTATAAACCGTATGAATACGTAGAAGCTTCAAAAAGTGATGAAATTATCGGCTTTGATGTTGATATTGCCAAATATATCGGAAAAGAACTTGGATACGAAGTGAAAGTGAAAGACATGGATTTCGGCGGATTATTAGCATCTCTTAATTCAGGAAAAGTTGATTTCGTTATGGCGGGTATGACGCCAACTGCAGAGCGTAAAAATAATGCTGATTTCACAGATATATATTTTGTTGCAAAAAATATGATCGTTTCAAAAAAGGGCTCTAATATTAAATCGTTAGAAGATTTAAAAGGGAAAAAAGTAGGAGTACAAACAGGATCAATTCAAGAAGAAAAGGCAAAAGAATTTCAGAAACAAGTCGATTTCAAAGCTGAGGGACGTGACCGTATACCAGAAATCGTACAAGAAATTAAAGCTGGTCGTTTTGACGCTGCAATTATAGAAGACACAGTTGCAAAAAATTATTTAGAAAAAATGAAAGAGCTACAAGGAATTGAAATTCAAGAAGCACCAGAAGAAGTAGGTGCAGCAATTGCTCTTCCGAAAAATAGTGATAAAACAGAAGAATTTAATAAAGTAATTAAGAAAATGCAAGAAAATGGAGAAATGGATAAATTAGTGAAGAAATGGTTTGGCAGCGGAAAATAAGCTGCCTTTCACTTTTCTGTGAGGGGAATGAAAAGGATGAATCTAGATTTTTCGGCAATTACGCCTTCAATACCATATATATTAAAGGGATTAGAAGTTACATTGAAAATTGTAGCTGCATCAGCTGTGGTAGGATTTATTTTAGGAACGTTATTAGCACTTTGCAAAATTGCTAGAATACGAGTATTAAATATTGCAGCAGATATTTATACGTCAATATTTCGTGGCACACCGCTAGTATTACAATTAATGATTATTTATTTCGGTGTTCCGCAAATGATGGGTTATGAGATACCGGCCTTTTTAGCAGCTGTACTTGCATTTAGCTTAAATTCAGGTGCATATATGTCAGAAGTAATTCGTGCCGGCATTCAAGCAGTCGATAAAGGACAAACAGAAGCAGCAATGGCTTTAGGTATTCCGTACAGTAAAATGATGAGAAATATTATTTTTCCTCAAGCTTTAAAAAATATATTACCAGCACTTGTGAATGAGTTTGCGACACTTACGAAAGAGTCGGCTGTAGTAACCGTAATAGGAGCGACTGATTTAATGCGCCGTGCTTATATTGTAGGTGGTGAAACATTTAAATATCTTGAGCCATTACTTTTTGTTGGACTTATTTATTATATATTAGTAATTATTCTTACATTAGTCGGGAAAGCCATTGAAGGGAGAATGAAGAAAAGTGATTAAAATTGACAACCTTCATAAATCATTTGGGAAAAATGAAGTATTAAAAGGAATTACAACAACGATTGAGAAAGGAGAGGTTGTTGCAATTATTGGACCGTCTGGATCTGGAAAGTCAACGTTTTTACGCTGTATGAATGTATTAGAAGCGCCGACAGATGGTCACATTTGGATTGGAACGGAAGAAGTAACGAATCCGAAAACAAATATTATGCACGTTCGTGAAAATGTCGGAATGGTATTTCAACATTTTCACTTATTCCCTCATATGACTGTATTAGAAAATATTACGTATGCTCCTATCAATGTAAAAGAAGTAACGAAGCAAGAAGCTGAAAAAAAAGCTGAGAAACTTCTAGAAAAAGTGGGGTTATTAGATAAGAAAGATGCATATCCAAATCGTCTTTCAGGAGGACAAAAGCAACGTGTAGCAATTGCAAGAGCGTTAGCGATGGAACCGGAAGTTATGTTATTTGATGAACCTACCTCTGCGCTAGATCCAGAAATGGTGAAAGAAGTGTTAGAAGTTATGAAATCATTAGTTACGACAGGAATGACGATGGCAATCGTTACACATGAAATGGGATTTGCAAAAGAAGTAGCAGACCGTGTTCTCTTTTTAGATGGTGGAAAGCTCGTAGAAGATAGTAATCCGGAAGAGTTTTTTACAGCACCAAAAAGTGACCGTGCAAAAGAATTTTTGCAAAAGATATTGTAATATGTGAAGGGTACGTGAATAATAGGTAGAAAAGGATGACATTGCGTCATCCTTTTTTTATACTATTTTTAAATACATTTATACATATAGGAGTAATGATATGTTTAAAATTGGATATAGAACAGTGAAAACAGCGCTTGGAACGGGAGCGGCAGTTTTTATTGCTCAGTTATTAGGATTAGAATTTTATAGTTCAGCTGGTATTTTAGTCATTTTATGTGTGCAAAATACGAAACGAAAATCCGTTCAAGTATCGTTGCACCGTTTTTTAGCTTGTGTATTATCGATGGTATTTGCGTTTTGTATTTTTGAAACGATTGGTTATACACCACTAGCGATTAGCGTATTACTGCTTACCTTTATTCCAACTGCAGTTATGTGCAAAATTCAAGAAGGGATTGTCACGAGTTCGGTTATCGTTATGCATCTGTATTCATTAAAGCAAATTACATGGTCTATAGTTGGTAATGAAATTGCTATATTAACGATTGGAATTAGTGTCGCTTTATTAGTAAACATGTACATGCCAAGCAGTGAGAATAAACTGAAAGAGTATCAAGGAAAAATAGAAGAGCATTTCAGAACGATTTTGTTTGAAATGGTCGTTTATTTACGGAATCGAGATAGTAATTGGAGTGGGGCCGAATTAATTGAAACAGAAATGATGCTGAAAGAAGCGAAAGATTTATCATTTAAAAAACTTGAGAATGAATTTATGCGTGAAGATGACTATTATTATCGGTATTTTGATATGCGTATGCAACAATTTGAAATTTTGGAGCGCATGATACCATTAGCTGCATCACTATCTTGGACGTATGAACAAGCTGATATGATTGCAGACGTAATTGAAAATATAGGGAATTCTATTCGACCTGAAAGTACAGGGGTCATTTCGTTAAGACAACTTCAAGAAATGCGAGAAGTATTTAGAGAAATGCCTTTACCAGTCTCGCGAGAAGAATTTGAAATACGTGCAAAACTTGTTCAACTTGTTTATGAGATGGAGCAATATTTACTCATTAAAAGTCGTTTTAAGGGAAAGGATAATATAAAAGAACTTATTTAGAAGGTAGGAACTATATATGCCGTATCTTCTTTCTTTATTATTATGTCTTTCTCTATCACCGATCTGGCCTCTTGGTGATAACCCACGTGCTGGAGATCCTTTTATAATTGTAAATAAAGCAACGAATAAACTAGCTTACATCGATGATGGGAAGATCCAAAAGGTTTTTTCAGTAGCGACAGGGAAAACAAATGAATTAACCCCAGAAGGAACTTTTGACATTGTATTGAAGGCGAAGGATCCCTATTATATTGCGAAGGATATTCCTGGGGGCTCTCCAAAAAATCCACTTGGATCGAGGTGGATGGGATTTAATGCAAGAGGAACGGATGGAAGTAAGTATGGGATACACGGGACAAACCAGCCTAGTTCAATTGGAAAATATATTTCGCAAGGATGTATAAGAATGAAGAAACATGATGTGGAATATTTGTTTGATCGTATTCCAATTGGAACGAAAGTATCGATTGTGAAATCGAAAAAAACATTTCAGCAATTGGCGAAGGAAAAAGGGGCCATAGTATTTGGAAAAGTCAACGAAACGGTTGGCTTTTTCTTTTATTATAAGTTGTCTTGACATGTGTACATAACCATGCGTTAATGAGAATATATAAAGATAATTGAGTAAAGGGGTTGCTCATATGTATTTAAATCCAAAAATTTCTTACATGCAGTTTTGTGTTGGTTTTCTATTTGTTATTACATTCATATTGGCAACTTTTAATATATGTTCTTACGTTGTAGCGATTGTATTTATGGCATTACTCAATCTTACTTTTGTTATTGGGGCATTTCAGCAGAAACAATATACAAGTTTTGTAATAGCACTTGTAATGGCCTTTTCCTTTAGCATTGTAGCAATTGTAATATATATAAAATAAAATGTTCATTACAAGATAGACTATCTCGATTTCGAGATGGTCTATTTTGTATGTGTAAGCAGTAAAAAAAGGACGAGTGAATCGTCCTTTTTACCAAAACATACTTGCGCCAGTAAGTAATGTTGTTACAAGCATAGAAATTAGCATTATATAAACCATAATTTTTTGAGCTTTTTTATGCATCGTTAAACCTCCTTGCAAATCAGTACAATTTCATTGTAACGAGAAATGAAATTGTGGACAAGGGGAGAGAAAGGACAAAATTCGGGAAGGGGGTGCAAAATATTACAGGAAATTTGAGCATACGTAGAGAATATGTTAAAAGATAGATTATTAATTTTTTTTTATGCAAGCTGAAGAATGGAGATACAATGATGAAAATATACGAGACAGATCGTTTACATTTAAGAGAAATTGATGAGTCGTATGCGGAAAAAGTTCTTCAATATTACGACAAAAATCGTGAATTTTTAAAAGCGTGGGAAGAGTATAGACCGGAGGGGTTTTTCACGTTAGATTATCAAAAGAAAAAGTTACAAAAGGATAGAAAAGAGTTCGCGGAAGGCAAGATTATCAGGCTTTGGATTTTTAAAAAGGGTGATGATACAAAAATTATTGGATGTATTTCATTTAATCTAATTGTTCGCGGAATTTATCAATCTTGTGTACTCGGTTATAAATTAGATAAGGAAGAATTGAATAAAGGTTACACAACAGAAGCGCTTAGAAAAGCAATTCAAGTTACCTTTGAAGAATTTCATTTACATCGTATAGAGGCACCAATTATGCCACGAAATTTAGCATCTATACAAGTAGTGACGAAGATAGGATTTCAATATGAAGGTGTATCTCGAAAAATGCTAATGGTAAATGGCATCTGGGAAGATCATATGCGCTGGGTATTGTTAAACGAGTAATAGAAGGCAGATGGGTATCTAGATGTGTTAACCATCTGTTTTTTGTCTTGTATTTCGAAACTTTTGCGAAATTCTGTTATAATTAATGTTGTTATATACATAATGGTAGTGCAGGAGGCGCAGTCTTATGATTAATCAAGAACGTTTAGTAAATGAATTTATGGAGTTAGTACAAGTAGATTCTGAAACAAAATTTGAAGCAGAAATTTGCAAAGTGTTAACAGAGAAATTTACTGCTTTAGGTGTAGAAGTATTTGAGGATGACACGATGGGTGTGACTGGTCATGGTGCAGGTAACTTAATTTGTACTTTACCAGCAACAAAAGACGGTGTTGATACAATTTATTTCACTTCTCATATGGATACAGTAGTTCCTGGTAATGGAATTAAGCCTTCTATTAAAGATGGATATATCGTATCAGATGGTACTACAATTTTAGGAGCCGATGACAAAGCTGGATTAGCATCTATGTTTGAAGCAATTCGTGTCTTAAAAGAGAAAAACATTCCTCATGGTAAAATTGAATTTATTATTACAGTTGGAGAAGAATCTGGTCTTATTGGCGCAAAAGCGTTAGATCGCGAGCGCATTACAGCAAAATATGGTTATGCATTAGATAGTGATGGAAAAGTTGGTGAAATTGTAGTTGCAGCGCCAACACAAGCGAAAGTGAATGCGATTATTCGCGGGAAAACAGCTCATGCTGGCGTAGCACCAGAAAAAGGTGTATCTGCAATTACTATCGCAGCAAAAGCAATCGCAAAGATGCCACTTGGTCGTATCGATTCTGAAACAACTGCAAATATTGGACGTTTTGAAGGTGGTACACAAACAAATATCGTTTGCGATCATGTTCAAATCTTTGCAGAAGCTCGTTCTTTAATAAATGAGAAAATGGAAGCACAAGTTGCAAAAATGAAAGAAGCATTTGAAACAACTGCAAAAGAAATGGGTGGTCATGCAGACGTTGAAGTAAACGTTATGTATCCAGGATTTAAGTTTGCTGCTGGCGATCACGTTGTAGAAGTTGCGAAACGTGCAGCTGAAAACATTGGTCGTACGCCTTCTCTTCACCAAAGTGGTGGCGGAAGTGATGCGAACGTAATCGCAGGACATGGTATCCCAACAGTTAACTTAGCAGTTGGTTATGAAGAAATTCATACAACAAATGAAAAAATTCCTGTTGAAGAATTAGCGAAAACAGCAGAATTAGTTGTAGCTATTATCGAAGAAGTAGCGAAGTAAGTAATAAAGTCAAAAAGACGTGTGAACCAATTATGGTTTACACGTCTTTTTTTATTTTGATTCAATTGCTTTCACAAGGCGGATAAGCCAATATAAGAAGACCCACGGAAGTACATAAGTTGTTGCAAAACGTATGAAATGAGAGAAGATTCCTAAAGCGTAAATGTTAATGTTAAAAAGGGGAAGTAACAAATAATTAATCGCAAGGATTACTATAATAATAATAAATACATAATTGAGTTTATTATGTTGTTTCATAACGATTCACCTCCTTTACAATAATATCCATTTGTTACGTGCAGTATAGCAAAAAATAGATAGAGAAAAGCCAATAATTATTATAACGTGTAAAGAAATTTGATATAATGAAGGAACAAATGTTCTTTAAGGGGTGAGTAGTATGCGAGAAATGTATCCGAAAAATGGACGTGTTATTTTACATGTAGATATGAATTGTTTTTTCGCATCTGTCGAAATTGCTCATGACCCATCATTACAAGGAAAGCCATTAGCGATTGCGGGGAATGAAAAAGAGAGAAAAGGGATTATCATAACATGTAGTTATGAGGCGAGAGAATATGGAATACGTACGACGATGCCTCTATGGGAAGCGAAGCGATTATGCCCGCAATTAGTTGTGAGGCACCCTAATTTTACATTATATCGAGAAGCTTCATTTCAAATGTTTCAAATTCTTTCCCGTTTTACAGAAAAAATACAACCGTTTTCTATAGATGAAGGGTATTTGGATATTACAGATTGCTATGCGCTCGGTTCGCCTCTTGAAATAGCGAAGATGATTCAACAAGCGTTACTAACAGAGTTACAGCTTCCATGTAGCATTGGGATTGCCCCAAACCTTTTCCTAGCAAAGACTGCTTCAGATATGAAAAAACCTCTTGGAATTACAGTACTTCGAAAACGTGATATCCCAGAAATTATTTGGCCACGATCAGTTGCAGAGATGCATGGAATCGGAGAGAAAACAGCTGAAAAACTAAAAGACATTCATATACATACAATTGAACAGTTAGCAAAAGGAGACGAGCATATCATTCGCGCTAAAATTGGAAAGCACGGTGTTGATTTACAAAAACGTGCAAAAGGTATGGATGACAGGGAAGTTGATCCGAATCAAATGGGACAACATAAAAGCGTTGGAAATTCGATGACTTTCTCAAAGGATATGGACGAAGAAAAAGAATTACTTGATATGTTAGAAAGATTATCGAAATCAGTAAGCAAAAGGCTACAAAAACGAACTCTCGTTAGTTATAACATTCAAATTATGATTAAATACCATGATCGTCGCACGGTAACACGGAGTAAACAATTGAAAAATGCAATATGGGAAGAACGGGTTATTTTCCAAGCAGCATCACGTTTATGGAAGCAACACTGGGATGGTGATTCTGTTCGCCTGTTAGGTGTTACAGCTACTGAATTAGAGTGGAAGACAGAATCAGTGAAACAGTTAGATTTGTTTTCATTCGAAGAAGATGCGAAAGAAGAGCCGTTACTTGCTGTTATTGATCAAATTAATGAAAAGTATGGAACACCTCTTTTACAGAGAGGTAGTCAATTATTGCGTAAGCAAGAAAAGTCGTTTCAGCAAAAATTAGAAAATAAGTTTATGTAGAAGGTTTTAGAGATTTAAACCCTTCTTTTTTAGATGGAAGAGAGGGTCCGGCCATTCGATGTCTCCATTGTCTTTCCATTCCGATGCAAGCTCCTACAATAATTGCTATAAATAACCTTAATACGATGTCATACCATATCATCATGGTTACCTCCATACATATAAGTACATGTTATATTTTTTGAGAATGAGTGAGAAATACCCACTCATTCTCATTTTTACAACCAGCTGTGGAATTTTTTAATATAAAGCTTTTTCAGGAATTGTGTTAAGAAAGCATAGCCTAATAATATTCCTATGAGCCACGGGAAGTAGCTTAGTGGTAATGCTTGTAAACCAATTGCTGCACCAAGTGGTGAGAATGGAATGTAAATTCCGATTGCCATAATACAAGCGGTTAATATAAGAACTGGTATTGATGCTGTACTTTGAATGAACGGAATTTTCTGTGTTCTAATCATATGGACAATTAATGTTTGAGTTAGCAACCCAACGACAAACCAACCAGATTGGAATAGCGATTGTTCTCCAGGTGTATTTGCACCGAACACATTCCACATGACAACGAATGTGATAATATCGAATATAGAGCTAATTGGACCGATGCAAATAATGAAGTTACGCAAGTTTGCAGTATCCCATTTTCTAGGCTTCTCTAGAAATTCCTTATCCATTTTATCCCATGGAATTGAAAGCTGTGAAATATCATAAAGTAAGTTTTGAATTAAGAGATGAATTGCAAGCATCGGTAAAAATGGAATGAAAGCACTTGCCACTAATACACTAAATACATTTCCAAAGTTAGAGCTAGCTGTCATTTTTATATATTTTAAAATATTGCCGAAAGTAGTGCGTCCTTCTAAAATACCTGCTTCTAATATAGTTAAACTTTTTTCAAGTAAAATAATATCGGAAGATTCTTTTGCAATGTCAGTAGCAGTATCAACAGATATTCCAACATCAGCATCACGTAGTGCAACGGCATCGTTAATACCATCCCCCATATAACCTACAGTATGACCATTACCTTGCAATACGCGAATGATGCGGGACTTTTGCATTGGATTTAGTTTTGCGAACACTGTTGTTTCTTCTGCCAGTGTTGCTAATGTTTTATCTGGTAAAGAATCAATTTCGTAACCGAGGACAGGCTCACCTATATTTAATCCCACTTCTTTACAAACTTTTTTTGTAACAATTTCGTTATCGCCTGTTAAGATTTTCACTTGTACGCCATGTTTTTGCAATGCTTGAATTGCAGAAGCAGCAGATGGTTTAGGTGGATCTAAAAAGTCGATATATCCAGTAAGGATCATAGTAGATTCATCTTGTACTGCATAAGCTTTATGATAAGGTTTGTTATCGTTCTTGTATGCTACAGCGATGACACGCATTCCTTCACTATTTAAAGTTTCGCTGAGATGTTTTACATTTACTCTCATTTCTTCAGTGAGAGGGACAATTTGTCCATCAACTTCAGTGTAGTTACAAATTGATAAAATTTCTTCTACGGCACCTTTACAAACCATTGTATGTTCACCTAAAATATTTTTCACGATGACAGACATGCGACGCCGAGCAAAATCGAATGGAATTTCATCTAGCTTTTGAAAAGCTGATGGATCAAATTTATGGTTCTCCTCTGTATGTTCAATAACAGCTTTATCTATTAAATTTTTCAATCCAGTTTGATAGAAGCTATTTAAATAGGCAAAGTGTAATACACGATCGCATTCATTTCCGTTAGGATCTAAATGACGAACTAGGACAACTTTATCTTCTGTTAAAGTTCCAGTTTTATCTGTGCAAAGAATGTTCATAGCACCTAAGTTTTGAATTGAGTTGAGCTGTTTTACAATTACTTTTTGTTTAGACATGTTCACGGCGCCTTTAGCTAAATTAGCAGTTACAATCATTGGCAGCATTTCAGGTGTAAGGCCAACTGCAACAGCAATAGCAAAGAAGAAAGCTTCTTGCCAATCTCCTTTTGTGAATCCATTAATGAGAAGGACAATGGGTGCCATAATAAGCATGAATGTGATTAAGAGCCAACTTACTTTGTTTACGCCTTTATCAAAGTTTGTTTCTGCACGTTTTCCGATAACCTTTTTTGCTAAAGAGCCGAAATACGTATCCGTACTAGTTGAAACAACAACAGCTTTTGCGCTACCGCTAACAATATTTGTACCCATAAAGCAAAGGTTTTCCATATCGAGCGGATTGTAATTTTTTTTCATGTTTTTCGGTAATATATGTTTATTTTCCGTATGGTAGCAGTTTTCGTATTTTTCTACAGGAAGTGCTTCCCCGGTTAAAGAAGACTGATTAACAAATAAATCTTTTGCGGATAAAATACGCACATCAGCTGGCACGATATCACCAGCTGAAAGTGAAATAATATCGCCAGGTACAAGTTCTTCAATTGGAATTTCTGTTGTGTAATTTCGATTTAAATTTGTTACGTTTTTTGTTTCGTGTACAAATCCATCTATTCTAAAGACACTCGCAGTTGTTCGAACCATAGCCTTTAACTTATCCGCCGCTTTCTGAGAGCGGAATTCTTGTAAAAAGCGAATCGTTGCACTTAGCAGTACCATTACAGATACGACAATTGTTCCTTGTATATCATCTGTGAAAAAAGAGAGTGCTCCAAGAGCTAACAAAACAAAAATAAATGGATTTTTAAATGCCAGCAGAAATTGAATGTACCACGGCAATGTTTTATTATGAGCGATTTCGTTCGGACCATATAAAGAAAGTCTACGAGACGCTTCTTGTTTAGAGAGTCCATCTTGTGTTGTTTCTAAGAGTTTTAACGCAGAGTTTACATCCTGTGTTGCAACTTCCACTAATAATTCGTTATTTGCTTTCATGCTATCTTGATCGTAAGCATGCTTCGTTTCTTGTTTTTGTAAATTTAACATTGGTAGTTCCTCCTTTTCATGAAGGAGGAAACAATCTGTTACTCGACTATTTTAAACAGGGAGGAACAGCTTCTTTCCTACCTACATGATGAAATATAAATGTAAAACATATGGGTATCTGGGCCGAATCATCACTTGACACTGTTCCTCACCTCCGTACAATTTAATAGTTTCTGAATATGCTATGTTTGTTTCATAGTAGGGTGCATAAAGATATAAAAAAGACCTTTACTCAAAACGAGTAAAGGTCTGAATTCATAGTTAAAAAGAGTCAACAACAAAGACTGTTAGTAAACATAGATAAAAACAGTTTTTGTGTATGACAAAACATACGCACCTCTCCCTCGTTGAGTTTTAGCACTGTATAGCATAGGTACTGAAACCAGCTACGTTAAGAAAGGCCTTCATTCCGACCTTTCCTGTTGACCCATTGGCGTCTCTCGACATTTTTGGGCAGCAGCGTTTCTCTATACAGGAGCCTCACCTAACAGAGACCATATTCAATTACACGTTGAATATTAGCACTGTAAAATCGTAGTGTCAATATCTTTTCGATCTATTTTTTTGAAAAATCAAATAGATTTATGGTGGCTATATAGTAGGAAATAAGGCGGGAAAATAAATACTTTAATGAACATAAATAAAAAGCACTGATTACAGTGCTTTTTATTATAGATTATGAGATTGGAGGATTTTCAAAAATAACAATTTCTGAGTTACTTGTTGTTGAAACGCGTTGTGCGTAATATGTTAAAGCTGAAGAAATATATGTTGGTAACGTCTCATTTGTATGTGATGTTGTATATTCATGGATTAATTCTTTTAAAGTCGTCCATTCTAATTGTGCTGGGTGATCAGAAACGAAAGAACTTACCCAGCGATCAAATGAAGATGAAAAATCAGTTTGTAAACGAAATACTTCTTTCATAATAAAACGCTCCCTTAAAATGTAGTACAATCATTTTACCACAAAATACGAACGATAGCTAAATTTTTTAAGTATAATGTTCGTGTTATATAGTTGTCTAGATGATTGGTTATACAAATTCAATTTGCCATTTGAAATAACATTCCGTAAGATGAAAGATAGATTATATAAAGAGCTGGAGGAAAGAAAGTGGAATTTGTATTTTTAGGGACTGGTGCAGGTGTTCCTTCAAAAGGAAGGAATGTTTCAGCAATTGCTTTGCAGTTGTTAGAAGAACGAGGACAGACTTGGTTATTTGACTGTGGCGAGGCGACGCAACATCAAATACTACATACGTCTGTACGTCCACGCCGCATTGAAAAAATATTTATTACGCATTTACATGGCGATCATATTTTTGGATTGCCGGGTTTATTGGGTAGCCGTTCGTTTCAAGGTGGAACAACAAAATTAACAGTGTACGGACCAAAAGGAATTAAACAATTTATTGAAGTGGCATTATTAGTAAGTACGACACATGTTAAATATCCACTTGAAATCGTTGAGATTACGGAAGAAGGTATTGTGTTTGAGGATAATGAATTTTGTGTAGAAACAAAAAGGTTATCACATGGAATTGAATGCTTCGGATATCGAATTGTAGAGAAAGATATACAGGGAGCTCTTTTAGTGGATAAGTTACTGGGAATGGGTGTGAAACCTGGTCCAGTTTTTAAACGCTTAAAAGATGGTGAAGTAGTTGAATTAGAGAATGGCACAGTGTTAGATGGAAAAGATTTTATTGGCCCGCCTCAAAAAGGAAGAGTTATTACAATTTTAGGCGATACACGATATTGCGAAGCGAGTAGAGAGCTTGCGCAAGATGCTGACGTACTTGTTCATGAAGCGACTTTTGCGGCAGAAGATGAACAACAAGCGTATGATTATTTTCATTCCACATCTAAGCAAGCTGCGAGTATTGCACTTCAGGCAAATGCAAAACGCTTAATATTGACTCATATTAGTTCTCGTTATCAAGGAGATACATATAAGGAATTATTGAAAGAGGCAAGAGAGCTATTTTCTAATACAGAAATAGCTACGGATCTAAAATCATTTCCAGTAGAAAGATAATAATGTTGTGAAAAAATGGTGACGATAGGTTGCCATTTTTTTTATTTCTAAAAAAAATTAAAAATAAAACTGTTATCATTTTATTTTTATATAGGATGACACAGAAAGTTTTAATGATGTGAAGATATAGGATAAAAATACATAATGCCGATTATTTAGAAAAACTGTTATATAAGTCAGACGACATACGAGTGGTACAAGTAGCGAAAATGGATTTTTATTCAGAACTTTTAAAATTCATTAAAAGTAAGCGTTTTATTAAAAACAAGCTATAATGAGGGCAGATTATAATTTATTGTAGGCTACATGCGTTTTAGCCATTTGTCATAACAAGTGAAGTTGACTAAATCGTGAGAGAGCAACATGGAAATTATAATAGGAAGGATATTACTATTATTTGTACTAAGTCTTTTTTTCCTTTTTAGCTTTAAAATATCAAAAGGTATGAAAGCAATGGGAGTTTCACTTGTTTATGCTATGCTTGTAAGGGGTTCTGTGTTAAACTTTGGATTGCTACCAGACTTTATTGTGGACTATCTTATATTATTTTTAAATGCAGGTAATGCTAAGTTTCTTATTTATTATTATAACTGGTATTATTTCAGGATATATTGCTTCACTGTTATTCAAAAACTATCCAATTCTTACAGCGGAACAAATTCGTGGTACGACTGGAACAGCAACCGATTTGGTAGCTTAATAGAATAGTAAATAATTTTTTCATAGAGGTTTAGGGGGAGTTATGATGAAGTATCGCTCAGTGTTTGATATTATTGGTCCGGTTATGATTGGTCCATCAAGTTCACATACAGCAGGCGCGGCAAGAATGGGGCAAGTTGCTCGTCAGCTGTTTCGTCATGAACCAGAGAGAGTTAGCATTTCATTATATGGTTCATTTGCAAAAACATACCGTGGTCACGGTACGGATGTAGCGCTAATCGGTGGAATACTAGGATTTGAAACAGATGATTTACGTATTCCAAGTGCGTTAGATATTGCAAAAGAACGCGGGATTGAAGTGGAATTCATTGAAGAAGATGCAAATGCTCCGCATCCAAATACAGCGAAAATTCGTCTGTATAAAGGTGAAGAGGAAATTGAAGTTGTTGCTTGCTCAATTGGTGGCGGTAAAATTGAAGTTGTAGAATTAAACGGATTCGATCTTCAATTAACAGGCACGAGTCCAGCACTACTTATTGTAAATAACGATCGCTTTGGTGCTATCGCAGCTGTAGCTTCAATCCTTGCTAAGCATGAGATTAACATAAGTACAATGAGTGTTTCTCGTAAAGAAAAAGGAAGAAGAGCGCTTATGGTCATTGAAACAGATGAATTATTAGCAGATGAAGTAATTGCGGAAATAAATGGGCAACAAAATATTTGTCAAGTAACTATTATGGATTAATTGCAGGGGGGACACACCATGTTTCGGAACGCAGCGGAACTAGTGGCGCAAGCTAAAGAGCAAAATGTAAAAATCGCAGAAATTATGATTCAATGTGAAATGCAAACAAGAAATATCTCACGTGAAGAAGTAATTGCTGGAATGGAAAAGAACTTAGTCGTGATGGAACAAGCAGTAGAACGCGGTATTCGTGGTGTAAAATCACCGACTGGTTTAACTGGCGGGGATGCTGTGAAAGTCCAAGCGTATATGCAGAGTGGAAAAGGTTTATCTGGAGATACGATTTTGGACGCAGTGAGTAAAGCTGTTGCGACAAATGAAGTAAATGCGGCGATGGGAATTATTTGTGCAACACCAACAGCAGGATCTGCTGGAACAGTGCCAGGTGTACTGTTTGCACTGCAAGAAAAATTACAGCCGACACGCGAAGAAATGATTGAATTTTTATTTACAGCAGGAGCTTTCGGTATGGTTGTTGCGAATAATGCTTGTATTTCTGGCGCGGCAGGAGGTTGCCAAGCTGAAGTAGGTTCAGCAAGTGGAATGGCAGCTGCAGCAGCAGTTGAGATGGCTGGTGGAACACAAGATCAAGCAGCTACAGCGATGGCGATTTCATTAAAGAATATGCTTGGTTTAGTATGTGATCCTGTTGCAGGGCTTGTAGAAGTACCTTGTGTAAAACGTAATGCAGCAGGAGCTGCGAATGCCATGATTTCAGCTGATTTATCATTAGCTGGTGTAACTAGTACAATTCCATGTGATGAAGTCATTGAGGCGATGTTTAGAATTGGACAAACGATGCCAGTAGCACTTCGTGAAACAGCAGAAGGTGGCCTTGCAGCAACACCGACAGGTCGTCGTTTGCAAGAAGAGATTTTTGGTAAGAGTAATAACTAAAAGCATATCATATGATTAAAGTAAAAACGGAGCTCAAATAAAGTTGAGCTCCGTTTTTTATTTTTCTTTTGCTATTTCTTCTAATGTTTTTCCAAGATCGTGTGATCGTTTCGTTGCTTGTGTAATACATGAGATTAATGCTTGTTGAAAATTATGCTCCTTTAATACTTCAATACCTGCTTCAGTTGTTCCGCCAGGAGAAGTAATTTCTTTTCGCAAAATAGAAGGGTGTTTTTCGCTTGCTTTTAGCATTTCAGCAGAACCAATCATCGTCTGAAGAATAAGAGATTTTGCAACATCTTCTTTTAAACCAATTTTTTTTGCTGCCTCTTCCAGTGCCTCTACCACGTAATAAATATAAGCTGGTCCACTTCCAGATAATGCAGTGATAGCATGCATATCTTCTTCTTCTACAACAGAGACGAGACCAATCGTTTCAAATAAAGATGTTGCAGTGCGAATATGTTCCTCCGTTGTGTGTTCTGAAGGTGAGATAGCGGTAGCGGATTTTAAAATGGCTGCAGATGTATTTGGCATTGCACGAATAATCGGAACGTCTTTTTGAAGTAGGTTTCTAATTGAATGAGTAGAAACACCTGCTAATAACGAAATAATAAGCAAGTCATTATTTATGTATTCTTTAAGAGGAATAACCGCTTCTGCGACATCTTTTGGCTTCATAGCTAGAAAAAGAATATTTGCATCAGCAAGTAATTCCTTTTTATTATGTGTACCTTTGACACCGTATTTTTTATGTAACTCCTGTAATCTTGTCTCGTTAGAACGATTACTTACAGTGACGTGTTCTCCCTTAACAACATTTGCGTTTAATAAGCCACCAATAATCGCTTCGGCAATAGAGCCTGCACCGAGAAAGGAAATGTTTTGCATAGACATGATGTGCCTCCTTTAAATTTGGTTAGAAATACTTATAAATGTACATACATTCGTTTTTTTATGGAAAAGACCTCTTTTTATCTGAAAATAATGACAAATTTATAGGGAAGTTGTAAACTGAAGAGGTATTCATTTTTGAACCGGAAAAAGACAGGGGGGGCTAAGCATGACGGCGATTCATCGAATGGAGATTCCTGTTCCATTTGCAGTTGAGACAGTGAATGTGTTTTTAGTTGAGGGAGAAACATTAACGTTAATTGATACAGGGACAAATACAGAAGAAGCAAAGAAAGCACTAGAAAGTCAATTAGGTGCATTAGGATATAAGATAGAAGATATTGAAACGGTAGTGATTACGCATCACCATGCGGATCATTGCGGACTTTTAAATACATTTTCTGAAAAAGTAAAGATTATCGGACATCCTTGGAATGAACCATGGATTACACAGAATGCTGAATTTTTAAAGAGGTATCATGAATTTTTTAAAGAGACAGCCTTGCAGTTCGGCGTTCCAGCAGTATTTCTGAATGGTGAGGCGTTATTGACGACGAAGACACTTAAATATTCTTGTAATAGATCGTTAACACATACCGTGAGAGAGGGAGATCGTATAGATTCATTACCTGGATTTACAGTGATTGAAACCCCGGGTCATGCTTCCACTCATATTTCATTATATAGAGAATCTGATGGAATATTAATTGGTGGGGATGCTCTCATTAGTCATATTTCTTCAAATCCAATATTAGAACCACCATATGAAGGGCAAACAGAAAGAGCGCATCCCTTATTGCAGTACAATCAAACGTTAAAACGTTTAAGTGAAATGAATATTTCACGGATTTTATCAGGGCATGGGGAAGATGTTCTGAATGTGAAACAACTTATTGAAACAAGATTACAAAAGCAAGAGACACGTGCTTTTAAAGTGCTTGAACTATTAAAGGAAAAGCCAATGACAGCATTTGAGGTGTGTGTAAAACTATTTCCGGTATTATATAAAGAGCAATTACCACTTACTATCTCAGAAACTGTTGGACAATTAGACTTTTTAGCATATAATCAACAGGTGATGATTGATGAATCTTCACAACAATTGATTTATTATGCAAAGTAGGTGACAGCAATGACGGGACGTTTACAAGAAAAAGTAATCGTCATTACAGGTGCTTCTAGTGGAATTGGAGAGCAAGTTGCAATGCAGGTTGCAGAGCAAGGGGCGACGCCGGTATTAATGGCTCGAACAGAAGAGAAGCTACAAGCATTAGCAGACAAAATTAAAGTAACTTATAATACGCCTTGCTATTACTATGTATTAGATGTAAGGGAAGAAACGAAAGTACAATCTGTTTTTTCAAAGGTATTACAAGAAGTAGGCCGTATTGATATATTGGTAAATAATGCTGGGTTTGGTATTTTTAAAACGTTTGAAGATGCTTCAATGGATGAAGTAAAGGATATGTTTCAAGTAAATGTATTTGGATTAGTAGCTTGTACGAAAGTGGTATTACCTAATATGGTAAAAAGGAACGAAGGACAAATTATTAATATTGCTTCATTGGCTGGAAAAATTGCAACTCCGAAGTCGAGTGCTTATGCAGCAACAAAACACGCTGTATTAGGATTTACGAATAGTTTACGTATGGAGTTATCTAACACAAATGTGTATGTCACAGCAATTAACCCAGGACCGATAGAAACGAACTTTTTTGAAATAGCCGATCAATCAGGTACATATGTGAAAAATATGGGACGTTACATGTTAAAACCAACATATGTAGCAGAACAAATCGTAAAGGCGATGCAAACGAAAAAACGTGAAGTAAACTTGCCGAAGTGGATGGGAATGGGGCCAAAGCTCTACGCATTATTCCCAGGTTTATTTGAACGCGTTGCAGGCAAATCATTAAGTAAAAAATAGGAGATTTCCATATGGAAATCTCCTATTTTTTATTTTCCAGTCACATAATCGTAAACGATATCCTCAACAGCCTCGTATACATCAATTTCAGTATTTGAATGAATTATCATTTGAATATGTTTAATTAGCATTTCCTGATCCTCTTTTGAAACAGGATTACATTGATATTGCCGAAAACTTTTTATAATCATTTTCTCAATTAATTTTTTATTCATGTTTTTCCCCGCCTGTATGTATACATGTATTGTTTTATTGTACTTGAAGTGAAATGAAAATACTACTATGCAATATTTTTGCATAAAAATCCACTTGTGTATATCGCTTTTATAGCGAGAATAATATTTTGAAGTTTTTTAAAATTATAAATATTTAATTGACTTTATAATTATGCAATATTATAATCAAACTTAATTTAAAGAATAGATATGAGGAGGAGCTTATGAAAGTCGCAATTATTGGAGCAACTGGATATGGAGGTATTGAGTTAATTCGGTTATTAGAGCAACATCCATATTTTTCGATAGCATCTCTCCATTCTTTTTCACAAGTTGGTGAATTTATAACAAATGTATACCCGCATTTTCGAAATGTTCTTGTCCATACGTTACAAGAAATTGATGCGGAGAAAATAGAGAAGGAAGCTGAAATTGTATTTTTAGCAACTCCAGCGGGAGTATCGGCAGAGTTAACACCAAAATTATTGGCAGTAGGTTTAAAAGTAATTGACCTATCTGGAGACTTTCGTATGATAGATCCCTCGTCATATGAATTGTGGTATAAAAGGCCAGCTGCACAGGAAGAATTTCTTAGGAAAGCAGTATATGGATTAAGTGAATGGAAAAGGCCTGAGATCCAAAATGCAAATTTAATTGCAAACCCAGGATGTTTTGCTACAGCTGCATTATTAGCGGTAGCGCCGTTAGTACGTAGCGGCATAATTGAAGAAGCTTCGATTATTATTGATGCGAAATCAGGAGTATCTGGAGCGGGCAAAACGCCAACAACAATGACTCACTTTCCTGAGTTATACGATAACTTACACATTTATAAAGTTAATCAACATCAGCACGTTCCTGAGATTGAGCAAATGCTTGCAGAGTGGAATCATGAAACGAAGCCAATCACGTTTAGTACACATTTAATACCGATATCACGAGGGATTATGATTACACTTTATGCGAAAGTGAAAGAGGAAATGAAAATAGAGCAACTTCAAAAATTGTATGAAGAAACGTATGAATACTCAGCTTTCGTTCGAGTTCGCTCGCAAGGAGAATTTCCAAGTCCGAAAGAAGTAAGGGGCTCAAATTATTGTGATATTGGGATAGCTTACGATGAAAGAACAGAAAGAGTTACGGTCGTTTCTGTTATAGACAATATGATGAAAGGTGCGGCAGGGCAAGCAGTTCAAAATGCAAATTTATTAGCGGGGCTAGAAGAGACAACGGGTTTACAGCATATGCCGCTTTATCCATAAGGGGGAAATTATGATTAAAGCATCGTCTATTAAAAAATTAGCAAATGGTTCAATTGTTACACCAAAAGGCTTTTTGGCAATCGGTACTGCAAATGGTCTGAAAAAGGTGAAAAAGGATATGGGTGCAATCGTTTGTGAGGTGCCAGCATCATGTGCCGCTGTGTATACAACAAATCAAATACAAGCAGCGCCGTTGCAAGTAACGAAGGATAGCATAGCAGCAGAAGGGAAATTACAAGCAATTGTTGTAAATAGCGGCAATGCAAATGCTTGTACGGGGATGAAAGGATTGAAAGATGCTTATGAGATGCGAACATTAGGAGCGGAACACTTTGGAATAAAAGAAAAGTACGTCGCAGTCGCTTCAACAGGTGTAATTGGAGTACCTTTACCGATGGATATCATTCGAAAGGGAATTGAATCTCTTGTGCCAACAAAGGAAGTAAGTGAAGCTTATTCTTTTTGTGAAGCAATTTTAACGACAGATCTTATAACGAAAGAAACTTGCTATGAGATGATAATTGATGGGAAAGCAGTGATCATTGCTGGGGTCGCAAAAGGATCAGGGATGATCAAACCGAATATGGCAACGATGCTTAGTTTTATTACAACAGACGCCAATATAGAGCATGAAGTATTGCAAACAGCATTATCACAAATTACGAATCATACGTTTAATCAAATTACGGTGGACGGAGATACTTCTACAAATGATATGGTCATCGCTATGGCAAGTGGATTATCAGAAACGAAAACGATGAATATGGAACATGAAGACTGGGAAACTTTCGTAGTTGCTTTACAAAAGGTATGTGAAGATTTAGCGAAAAAAATTGCACAAGATGGTGAAGGTGCTACGAAGTTAATAGAAGTAAACGTGTTAGGGGCTAGAACAAATGAAGAAGCAAAGAAAATTGCAAAACAAATAGTCGGTTCCAGTCTTGTGAAAACAGCGATATACGGTGAGGACCCAAATTGGGGACGAATTATTAGTAGTACTGGACAGAGTGAAGTAATTATTAACCCAAATACAATTGATATCACTCTTCAATCTATCGCCGTATTAAAAAATAGTGAGCCTCAAATGTTTTCTGAAGAGGAAATGACAAAGAAATTACAAGAACATGAAATAAAAATTGATGTGTGTTTACATTTAGGAGATGAAACGGGATCAGCTTGGGGCTGCGACTTAAGTTATGAATATGTGAAAATAAATGCTTGTTATCGTACATAAGGAGAGAGAAGATGAGTGATTATATTGTAGTTAAATGTGGCGGTAGCATGTTGAATCGATTAAATAGTGTCTTTTTTGATTGTATAAAGAAATTGCAAAATAAGTATAAGGTTGTTATTGTCCATGGCGGTGGCCCAGAAATTGATGCCAAGTTAGAAGACTCTAATATCGAGATAGAAAAGAAAGATGGATTAAGAGTAACACCAAAAGAGGTTATGGATGTTGTTCAAATGGTGCTATGCGGAAGTACGAATAAAAAATTCGTAATGAATTTACAAAAACATGATTTACTTGCGGTGGGGCTTTCAGGATGTGACGGTAATTTACTTCAAGTTCAACCTGTTGGCGAAGCGATAGGATATGTAGGAGAAGTAAGTTATGTAGAAACAGCCCTATTGAAAGGGTTGATAGATATGAATTATATTCCTGTCATTGCCCCGATTGGGATAAATGGTAATGAGGTTTATAACATAAATGCAGATACCGCTGCAGCTGGAATTGCAGCCGCACTATCCGCAAAAGAACTCATTTTTATAACGGACGTAGATGGAGTATTACACGAAGGAAGATTGGTAAAGAAAACGGATGAATATGAAATTCTTACTTTTATAGAACAAGGCGTCATTACAGGTGGAATGATTCCGAAAGTACAGGCGGCACTTACATCGTTAAAAATGGGAGTGGAAAAGGCTAGTATCGTAAATGGTACAAAGGATTTTACTGAGGTTACAGGAGAGTGTGTTGGAACTACGGTAACAAAAGGAGTGAGTATCGTATGACAAACCATCTTTTTCAAACATATGGAAGAAGAGAAATTGAATTTCTAAAGGGCAATGGGGCTAAAGTTATTGATAAAAGTGGTGAGCAATATTTAGATTTCACTTCTGGTATTGGAGTATGTAACTTAGGACATTGTCATCCTACGGTTGTAAAGGCAGTAGAAAAGCAACTTAGAAATATATGGCATATATCTAACTTATTTACGAACTCCTTACAAGAAGAGGTCGCATCATTATTAACAGAAGATACAGCATTAGATCATGTGTTTTTTTGTAATAGCGGGGCGGAGGCAAATGAAGCGGCTTTAAAGCTAGCACGTAAGCATACTGGAAAATCTCTCGTAGTAACATGTGAGCAATCTTTCCACGGGAGAACATTTGGAACGATGAGTGCAACAGGGCAAGATAAAGTGAAAGAAGGATTCGGCCCATTACTTCCGTCTTTTTTACATATACCATTTAACGACATACGAGCATTAGAGGAAGTAATGAATGAAGAAGTTGCGGCGGTAATGGTAGAAGTTATTCAAGGAGAAGGAGGAGTAATATTAGCTGATCCATCCTTTTTGAAGGAAATTGAAAAACTATGTAATCAGTACAATGCTCTTTTTATTATAGATGAAGTACAAACTGGAATAGGCAGAACAGGAACACTATTCGCTTATGAGCAAATGGGAATAGTTCCTGATATCGTTACCATCGCAAAGGCGCTTGGGAATGGTATTCCAGTTGGAGCGATGATTGGCCGAAAAGAACTAGGTTCTTCTTTTACTGCCGGGTCACACGGTTCAACTTTCGGTGGGAATTATATTGCTATGACTGCAGCGAAAGAAGTATTGCAATTCATTAAGGAGCAATCGTTTTTTAAAGAGGTACAGGAAAAGGGCGAGTACGTATTAAAGAAATTGCAAGAAGAATTAAGACACGTTGAATGTGTTCAAAATATTCGTGGTAAGGGACTTATGATTGGAATCGAATGCAAGCATGAGGTTGCAAATGTCATAGAACAACTAGAAAAAGCAGGACTTCTCGTATTACAAGCAGGGCCTAATGTTATAAGACTACTACCACCACTTATTGTAACGAATGAAGAGCTAGAACAGGCAATATATATGCTAAAAAGAGTGGTTTGTACAAAAAATGCATCAATAATATAAGGGGGAAATTTCATGTCAACTGTACAAGTACCGAAATTAAATACGAAAGATCTTTTAACGTTAGAAGAATTGACGCAAGAAGAAATCATTTCTTTAATTGAGTTCGCTATATATTTAAAAAAGAACAAGCAAGAGCCTTTATTACAAGGGAAAATATTAGGTCTCATTTTTGATAAACATTCAACCCGTACTCGCGTTTCTTTTGAAGCAGGAATGGTACAGCTCGGAGGACATGGAATGTTTTTAAGTGGAAAAGAGATGCAAATTGGCAGAGGAGAAACGGTGTCAGATACTGCGAAAGTACTATCTCATTATATTGATGGAATTATGATACGCACATTTTCGCATGCGGATGTAGAGGAGCTTGCAAAAGAGTCCAGTATCCCAGTTATTAACGGTTTAACTGATGATCATCATCCTTGCCAAGCATTGGCAGATTTAATGACGATATATGAAGAAGTTCATACGTTTAAAGGAGTTAAATTAGCTTATGTAGGTGATGGGAATAATGTATGTCATTCACTATTGCTAGCGAGTGCAAAAGTCGGAATGAATATGACTGTTGCAACTCCCGTAGGGTATGAGCCGAATGAAGAAATTGTTAAAAAAGCATTAGCGATTGCTGATGAAACAGGGGCTGAAATTGAAATTTTGCATAATCCTGAATTAGCGGTAAGTGGAGCAGATTTTATTTATACTGACGTTTGGATGAGTATGGGCCAAGAAGGAGAAGCAGAAAAATATACTTTATTCCAGCCTTTCCAAGTAAATAAAGAGCTTGTTATACATGCAAAGCAAACATATCGTTTCCTGCACTGCCTGCCTGCTCATCGTGAAGAAGAAGTAACTGGAGAGGTTATAGATGGGCCACAGTCTATCGTTTTTGAGCAAGCTGGTAACAGGTTGCACGCGCAAAAAGCTTTATTAGTGAGTTTATTTAAAAATATAGAAGAGCCTTCCTAAAAGGGAGGTTTTTTTATATGGAAATGTCGGATGTATATTTAGTTAATTATCTCTATATCATTTATAATAAAAAGAGAAAACTAAATTTGTTTTTCATATCATGTAAGGACATACTAGATAAAAAATATAGTTAAAGAGATGATGAATTTGAAAACAACTAAGAAAACATATTCGTTTTTTCAGCGGATGTGGAGAATATTAAAGTTTCAATATTTTAAGTTGCTTCGATCCCCAGAAGGAGCAAAGAAAGTGTCGCTAGGTTTTGCTATTGGATTTGGTTTAGAAATGTTGGTGATTTATACGGCATCGCTCGTATATTTAATATTTTATCCAATTGTAAGGTTAGCAAAGGGATCTTTTCCAGCCGCAGTCATTGGTAATATTATTGGGAAAATATCGTTTCTCCCAGTATTTTTATTTCCGTTTGCTTATGCGCTAGGAAAAATGATTTACCCATTTCATGTACAGAAAATACATCATGAACCATTTACGATATCAGATTTGTTTTCGAGCCATATTTTTACGATGTTAAAGAGCTTATTACAGAGTGAAGTATATGTATTAATTGGTATGACGATAATAGGAATTGTGTGTGGGGTAATTTCATATTTCGTTGTGCATTATTTATATGAAAAGAATCGTAAGTTACGTTTGAAGAAAAGAAAGAAACAAGTGAGAGAACCACTTGTTCAAATATAAAGAATGTCACATTCATTTTCTCCTTTGAATATGTTTAAGAAAAAGGGGGAGAGAATGAATGTATTATTATTACGTACCGCAAGTATACCCATATGTAAATTATTATCCGGTTTATGATATGAGTAGACAATACGAGTTATATCGACAACAACAATTACAGCAAATACCACAAATACCACAAATACCACAACAACAGCCTACGCAAGAACAAAAACCATATTTAACGACATGGCCGTATTCAAATGTATACTATGGTAATTATTACGAATCATAAAGCTGCTTCTATTTAGAAGCAGCTTTATGCGTTTGTTTTCAAAATTAAATTTTGAATGGTTTTAAGAGAATAAATGAGCTTTTCACGCTCTTCCTCAGATAATGTTTGAAAATTTTCTTTTAGTTTGCCTAAAATGAATTGCTGATACTGACTTACTAACACTTTCCCTTCAGTTGTTAGGGAAATTAAAATGACCCTTCGATCTTTTTCGCTATAATGACGCTCTATTAGCTCTTCTTGAATAAGTTTGTTTAATAGAGGGGTCATGTTAGGCCGTGAAATCGCTAGCCGCTTGCCAATTTCTGAAACTGCTAATGTACCATTTTCATGCAAAAGCAGTAACACTTGCGTATGCGATGGCGGCATATGTCTTTGAGAAGAAAACTCTCCAGGAAGCATAAATTTGCGATAAAAAAGAGGCACTAGCGAAAGAAGATGATCAACAATACGTTCCCACTCGCGTGATTCCATATAACGGCCCCCTTCCACTATCATTGTAACAAAAAAGACAAGGTATAAAAATAGAATTGTTTCATGGTAGCCTTAATATTTGTAGGATAACACTTGCTTTGTAAATGTATTGGCAATAATCGCATAACCGTTATCATTTGGGTGTACTTGGTCAAATAGTAACTCTTTTTTATCATTCGATATTAATTTGCGAATTGGTAAAACGATCGACGGTTGATGTGCTTTTGAAATAGAATAAATAGAATCATTCCAACCGTCTAAAAACATATCTGCATAACTTGCGATGGAGTCCTCTAGTTGTAAAGGGTTATAGAGTTCAGAGAGAATGAGTAAAGCATTCGGATTTTGATCTCGAACGGTCTTTACAATATTTTTTACATCCGTTTCAAAACGGGCTTTTTCTTTATTTAACATTTTAATACCATCTATAACACCTACATCACGATTTAAGCGGAATAAATTATTTCCTCCAATACTAATAGTAATGATATTTGCTTCCCTAATTTTTTGTTGAACATCTTCTGATTGAACTTTTTTTGCGAGACGATCTGTAGTAAGACCGTTTATCCCAAGGTTTTCTACTGTAATTGGTTTGTGAATTTGTGTTTCTATTTGTCTAGAAGCTAATTCGGCAAATCCCCCTTGTGTAGATCCATATCCTTTTGCAAGTGAATCACCTAATACGAGGTGATAAAAAGAGTCATTCGTTTGCTTATAAATCCAACTGGGAGCAGATGTTTTTTCTGCTTTTCCTTCAGTTTCTTTTTGTTCTATCTCATCGTTCTTTTCAAAATTAGAACAAGAAATGATTAGAAGGAGGAGACAAACAATTGTTAAGATGATTTTTTTCATAAATTCATCCTCCTTGTAATTGGTAATTGTATCATATTCAGCAGTATAAGCAATGTAAGGGCATATTATATATTTATGAAAAATTCACAATAACTTTACAGAAAATTTGTAGAAGTATGTCAAAAAATATTGACGGTATGAAAGAACTTTAGATATGATAATGTCAGATAAGGTGAAAATCATCGCTCTAATAGAAGAAAAAGGTATGTGATTAGGGACTGATAGAGATTCATTTCATTATTTTGGGGTAATTGTATAAGGGGGATCTTTTGTGAAAAAGTCAAAAAAAATGCTAGCTGGAGCAACACTTGCTATTGGCGTTATAGCACCGCAAGTGTTGCCGACAACAGCTCATGCAGAGGAAAAAGCTGGGGAGAGTACAGTTAACTTACGAATTTTAGAAACATCAGATATTCACGTTAACTTAATGAATTACGATTATTATCAAACGAAAACAGATAATAAAGTAGGTCTCGTGCAAACTGCAACACTTGTTAATAAAGCACGTGAAGAAGCGAAGAACTCTGTCTTATTTGATGATGGGGATGCATTACAAGGGACACCGCTTGGAGATTATGTAGCGAATAAAATAAATGATCCGAAGAAGCCTGTGGATCCTAGTTATACACATCCATTATATCGTGTAATGAATTTAATGAAGTATGACGTCATCTCTCTTGGGAATCATGAATTTAACTACGGTTTAGACTATTTAAACAAAGTAATTAGTAAAACAGAATTCCCGGTTATTAACTCGAACGTCTATAAGGATGATAAAGATAATAATGAAGAGAACGACCAAAACTACTTTAAACCATATCATGTTTTTGAAAAAGAAGTAGAAGATGAATCAGGTCAAAAACAAAAAGTGAAAATTGGCGTAATGGGATTTGTTCCACCTCAAGTTATGAACTGGGATAAAGCGAATTTAGAAGGAAAAGTGAAAGCGAAAGATATTGTTGATACAGCGGAAAAGTTAGTTCCAGAAATGAAGGCGCAAGGTGCGGACGTTATTGTTGCATTAGCCCATTCAGGTGTCGATAAGAGCGGCCGTAGCCCCAAAATGGAAAATGCTTCATATTATTTAACAGAGGTTCCTGGTGTAGATGCAGTATTAATGGGACATTCACATACTGAAGTGAAGGATGTATTTAATGGTGTTCCTGTTGTAATGCCTGGTGTTTTTGGAAGTAACTTAGGTATTATTGATATGCAATTGAAAAAGGTAAACGGAAAATGGGAAGTACAAAAAGAGCAATCGAAGCCGCAACTTCGTCCGATTGCTGATAGTAAAGGGAACCCATTAGTACAATCTGATCAAAGATTAGTTAATGAAATTAAGGATGATCATCAAGCGACAATTGATTATGTGAATACAGCTGTAGGAAAAACGACAGCGCCAATTAATAGTTATTTCTCATTAGTACAAGATGATCCTTCTGTACAACTTGTGACAAATGCACAAAAATGGTATGTAGAAAAGCTATTCGCTGAAAACGGACAATATAGTAAATATAAAGGAATTCCAGTATTATCTGCAGGAGCACCATTTAAAGCGGGTGGCCGAAACGGTGCTACATATTATACGGATATTCCAGCAGGGACGTTAGCAATTAAAAACGTAGCGGATTTATATGTATATCCAAATACGTTATATGCTGTAAAAGTAAACGGGGCACAAGTAAAAGAATGGCTTGAAATGTCTGCTGGTCAGTTTAATAAAATTGATCCAGCGAAAACAGAAGAGCAGCCACTAGTAAATATAGGTTATCCTACATATAATTTTGATATTTTAGATGGTCTAAAATACGAAATTGACGTGACGCAACCAGCGAAATACGATAAAGATGGTAAAGTTGTAAATGGAAATACGAATCGTATTGTAAATATGACGTATGAAGGTAAGCCTGTAGCTGACAATCAAGAGTTCATCGTAGCTACAAATAACTATCGTGGAAGTAGCCAAACGTTCCCTGGTGTAAGTAAAGGGGAAGTTGTATACCAATCACAAGATGAAACACGTCAAATCATTGTGAAATATATGCAAGAAACACCAATTATTGATCCAGCAGCAGATCAAAACTGGACATTTAAGCCGATTGTTGCAGATAAATTAAATACAACATTTGATTCTTCACCAAATGCACAAAACCATATAAAGAAAGATGGAAAGATATCATATGTTGGACCATCTGAAAATGAATTTGCTAAATATGCAATTGATATAACGAAGAAGAATGATGATAAGGAAACTGGTGGAGAGAATCCAACGATACCGCCAACAGGTGAAGGCAATAACGGAGAGAATCCAACGACACCACCAACAGGTGAAGGCAATAACGGAGAGAATCCAACAACACCGCCAACAGGTGAAGGCAATAACGGAGAAAATCCAACGACACCACCAACAGGTGAAGGCAATAATGGAAATGAACCAAAACAAGATGGAAATAATACAGGATCTGGACAAACTACAACGGATAATCAAAACTCAAAAGAAACAACAACTGTAAGTGAAAATAAAGAAGAACGTGATTTACCGAAAACAGGTACAAGTGTTGCTTCTACAATTGGAGCAGGTCTGGCGTTTGTTGGAGCGGGATTACTTATATTATTTAGAAGAAAGAAAGCGAATAGATAGCGGAGAAATATAAAAAGGATTACCGATTAAGGTAATCCTTTTTATTATATTATGAAACTGGTACTGCTTTTTCTTTCTTCCATGAAAGGCCAAATCCAGTAAAGCCGACGATAATCGTTAAGACTGGGCAAGCTAAACAGAAGATTGCGTATGGAAGGTAATCGAATGTTGGAACGCTAAGGACGTTTGTTAAGAATACGCCACTTACACCCCATGGTACGAGCGGGTTAATAACTGTACCTGCATCTTCTAATACGCGTGATAAATTACGACGTTCTAAACCGACTTCATCGTATTTGTTAGCGAATGCTTGTCCTGTTAAAACGATTGATAAGTATTGTTCGCCAAGTAGGAAGTTTACACCAATTGCAGTTGAAGCAGTAGAAATAATTAAGCGTGTGCTATTTTTTACAAAGCTAGAGATAATATTCATCAGCTGCGCTATAATACCCATTCCTTGTAATAATCCTCCCATACAAAGAGCTAGGAAAATAAGAGCAATCGACATCATCATACTTTGTAGACCACCGCGAGATAGTAAGCTATCAATGTCTTTAATACCAGTTTTAGAAACGTAGCCGTCTTGCATAATTTTCATTAAATCAGCTAAAGAAGTGCTAGGTTTAAAAATAAAGAGAATAATAATTCCTACAACAATTCCTGCAAGCAATGTTGGAACTGCTGGAACCTTTTTAAATGCGAATAGGAACAGTAATAAAATTGGAATAAGTGTAACGATAGAAATCGTTGTGTTTTTTTCTAACGTGCTAATAAAGTTTGTGAAGTCAACGTCTCCACTAATACCGCTTCCTAAAATGAAAAATGCGATAAAAGCAATAATGAAAGCAGGAACTGTTGTCCAAAGCATGTTGCGAATATGCTCAAATAAATCTACACCCGTTACAGCAGGAGCTAAGTTTGTTGTATCAGATAAAGGAGACATTTTATCTCCAAAGAATGCGCCAGAAATAATTGCACCAGCGATTAGAGCTGGATCGTATCCGAGAGCACTACCCATACCCATAAAGGCAAGTCCTACAGTTGCGGCAGTTGTAAAGGCACTACCGATACTTGTTCCAACAATTGCACAAACTACAAAAACAGTTGGAACGAAAATTTTAGGAGATACAATCTGGAAGCCGTATACCATTAAAGTTGGAATTGTTCCAGCAGCGATCCAAACACTAATTAATACGCCTACAAGTAAGAAAATAAAAATAGATGGAATACCAGCTGAAATACTACTGATCATCCCTTTTTCCATAGTAGACCAAGAGATTTTTTTCATAAATCCAAATGCTAATAAAAGAACGATACCAAATAAAATTGGGATGTGTGGTGAAACTTCTAATTGGATAACACTAAAGCCAATACAGAAAAAGATAAATAATGTTAAAAGAACAGATTCAATTTTTGAAACCATTGTTTTTCCCTCCTAAGTAATCTAAAATAGCTCTTTTTTATATAAAATTCGCCAATATTGTATATTTCCTTCTAAAATTTAGAATTTTGTGACAAATTACCGGTAATTGTCAACATCTCAATATGATACGGAAATGATTGGATAAAAAAACGCCCCTGCATATAATTATGCAGGGACGAAGAAATCGCGGTACCACCCTAGCTTGTGAAAGGAATGTATCACAAAATAAAGGGTCATATGATATGCGCTCATAAAATAAAAACGCCCCTGCAATATATGCAGGGACGAAAAATTCGCGGTACCACCCTAAATTGTGAAACAGTTTCATTTCACCACTCTTTAGACATAACGGTCTAAACCGTCTTTCACTACTCCTCACGTTTCGTAAAAGAAGCTCCAGGGGGTAATTCATAAATCGCTCTGTACTGGTTCGCACCGACCACCAGCTCTCTGAAATCAGAAAACGAAATACTACTAAATCCTATCAACGCCGATTCATATGATGTTAGTTAAATTTTTATCATATATTCATCATACATGTCAATAAAAACATTCGATATTTTTTTAGGGAAATAAAGGAGAAATGTTTTTCATACTGTAAAAATGTGCGTTATAATGAATTTGAAAGGGGAGGAAAGAGTGAAGAAAAAAATAATTCTTTTTACCACCTTACTAGTCGTTGGCGGAAGTGCTGGAATTTACACAGCTTTTGCAGCTGAATCAGAGCAGTCGAAACAAAAGCAAATACAGCAGTCAGAAGTGAAGAAAGTGAAAGAAACTGAAGAGAAGAAATCGATGGAAAAAGCAGCTACGAAACTAGGAGTTTCTACTGAGGGGAAAACAAAAGAAGAGGTTACAAAAGAAGTAGATACCGCTAGATTTGAGCAGCGCCATGATTTGTTAATTGAGCATGCTAATCAACTTGGAATTGATACAGAAGGAAAAAAAGATGAAGAGATTATTTTAGAAATTGGAAAGATACAACATGGAAAGTAGAACAACTTATCGTATGATAGGTTGTTCTTTTTTGAGAACTATTTGATTTAAAAATAATTGACAGTCATTTGTTTTTAATGTTAACTATATTTATAAATAAGTTAACATTAGGGGTGACAATTGTGGCTGTTAATAGTAACACGAGTGAAAAATCGTTTTATACATATGAAGAATTATCGAAGAAGAATAAAGATTACGTATGGCACCCATTTACACAAATGAAAGATTATTTAGAAGAAGATCCTGTCATTATTGAACGTGGAGAGGGAAGAAAGCTATACGATGTAAATGGAAATGAATATTGGGACGGTGTTTCATCTATTTGGTTAAATGTTCATGGGCATCAAGTACCAGAACTTGATGAGGCAATTCGCGAGCAATTAAATAAAATTGCTCATTCTACTATGCTAGGACTTGCTAACGTTCCATCTATTTTATTAGCAGAAAAAATAATTGAAGTTGTACCAGAAGGTTTGAAGAAAGTATTCTATTCAGACTCTGGTTCTAGCGCCGTTGAAATTGCAATTAAGATGGCCTTTCAATATTGGCAGCATAAAGGAAAACCGAAAAAACAAAGATTTGTTACATTAAAAGAAGCATATCACGGTGATACGATAGGTGCTGTTTCAGTAGGAGCAATAGACTTGTTTCACCAAGTGTATAGTTCACTATTATTTGAGGCAATTAAAATGCCGTATCCATATACATATCGTTCTCCTTATGGAGATAATAAGGAACAAATTGTAAAGAAACATTTAGAAGAAATGGAAGAAATGCTACAAGAAAAACATGAAGAAGTAGCAGCTATTATTGTGGAGCCATTAATGCAAGGTGCTGGTGGGATGATTACAATGCCAAAAGGATACTTAAAAGGGCTTCGCGATTTATGTACAAAATACAATGTATTATTTATTACAGATGAGGTAGCGACTGGATTTGGGCGTACCGGGAAAATGTTTGCATGTGAACACGAGGATGTAACGCCAGACATTTTAACAGCCGGAAAAGGTTTAACAGGTGGTTATTTACCGGTGGCAATTACGGTAACGACAGATGAAATTTATAATGCCTTTTTAGGAGGCTATGAAGAACAAAAAACGTTTTTCCATGGTCATAGTTATACAGGGAATCCGTTAGGGTGTGCCGTAGCAATTGCAAATTTAGAACTATATGAAAAAACTAATTTAATAGAAGATGTTGCGCATAAAGCAGAATATGTAGCGGCACAATTAGAAGCTCTTAATGAATATAAGCACGTAGGAGATATTCGTCAGTGTGGGCTAATGGTTGGTATTGAACTTGTGAAGAATAAGGAAATGAAAGAATCGTTTGAATGGACAGAAAGAGTCGGTGTTCAAGTGTGTAAACGCTCAAGAGAGCTGGGCATGATTTTGCGACCACTCGGTAATACGATTGTATTTATGCCTCCTCTTGCATCTACGGTGGCTGAGATTGACGAGATGTTACGCATTTTATATAAAGCAATCTCGGATGTTACGGAGGGAGAGTAATGAGTGGTTTCTTTATAACAGCAACGGATACAGAAGTTGGCAAAACGGTAGTGACAGGAGCATTGGCAGGTATATTTCGAGAGCGTGGACATAATGTTGGTGTATATAAACCGTTGCAAAGTGGACATGTTGCATCAAATCCTGAGGGTGATGCAGCAAGATTAAAAGCATTATCGGGTGTACCGACAGAAGAAGATGAAATTTGTCCTTATTCCATTGAAGAACCACTTGCTCCGAGACTTGCCATGAAAAGAGCTGGAAGGACAGTAACGTTAAAAGAAATTACTGATCACTATAATGAACTACTAAAAAAGTTTAATAGCCTATTTGTAGAAGGGGCTGGTGGGCTTGCAGTTCCATATACAGAAGATGCTTTAGTGATTGATTTTGCAAAAGAATTACAGCTTCCTCTTATTGTAGTAGCGCGTCCTACGCTTGGGACAGTTAATCATACTATTTTAACAATTTCTTATGCAAAAGCACATGGATTAAAAGTAGCAGGTGTAATTTTATCTGGATGTAAAGGATATGAAAAAGAAAGAGTGCAAGAAAATAAAATAATGATTGAGGAGTTAAGTGGCGTGCCGGTTTTAGGGTTATTACCATTCCTTGAAGGAGAGTTTACAAAGGAAGAATTATTAGGGGCGGCAAAAGAGCATATTATGATTTCAAAATTAGAGGAGCTCATCCAAAATGAATCAAATGTGGCACACGCATCTTCAATCTAAAGTAGAACAATTAAAGGAGCAAGGGCAGTATCGTAATTTACATGTAACAGAGAAAGCGGAAGAGACATGGCTTATTCGAAATAAGAAAAAGATGCTAAATTTAGCATCGAATAATTATTTAGGATTAGCTGGAGATGAAAGGTTGAACGAAGCTGCTATTGCCTGCACGAGAAAATATGGAACTGGAGCGACAGCATCTCGTCTCGTTGTAGGAAATTATCCATTGTATGAAGAGGTTGAGAAAATTATATGCAACTGGAAAGGTACTGAAAGAGCATTAATTGTAAATAGTGGGTATACAGCAAATGTAGGTGCTATATCTGCTTTAGCCTGTCGTCACGATATGGTTTTTAGTGATAAATTAAATCACGCAAGTATTGTTGATGGAATTATATTAAGCGGAGCAGAGCATAAAAGATATCGTCATAATGATTTGGATCATTTAGAAAAGATGTTGCAAATAGCGTCACCAGAAAAGAGAAAATTAATCGTAACAGATACTGTTTTTAGTATGGATGGAGATATTGCATATTTGAGAGGCTTAGTTCAGCTGAAAGAGAAATACGGGGCAATCATTATAGTTGATGAAGCACATGCAAGTGGAATATATGGAATCGGTGGAGCTGGACTATCTCATATAGAAAAAGATATCGCTCAAAAAATTGATATACATATGGGGACGTTTAGTAAGGCTTTAGGGTGTTATGGTGCGTATTTAACGGGTGATTCCATTTATATAGAGTATTTACAAAATATGATGAGAAGCTTGATTTTTACTACAGCTTTACCACCAGGAACATTAGGGGCGATCCGAAAAGCAATTGAAATTGTGAAAGAAGATAACGAAAGAAGAGAGCGACTTATAGAGAATGGTGCATATTTCAGGACGCATTTACAAGAAGCTGGTTTTGATATTGGGAATAGCTCAACTCATATTGTACCGATTGTAGTTGGGTCAAATGAAAATACTTTACGGTTTAGTGAAAGGTTACAAGAGGTAGGTATCGCAGCCATTGCAATTCGTCCGCCGACTGTTCCGGTTGGTAGTTCTCGAGTCCGTTTTGCAGTTACGTCACAACATACAATAGCCGATTTAAAATGGGCTATTCAGCATATTATACGCATTGGTAAAGAAGAGGGGTTTTTAGTATGAAAGAGCTAAAGCTTATTTTTATTCCAGGATGGGGAATGGAAGAAGATGTTTGGACTTTGGTTCTGCCGTATTTTAAAGGATATTCTGTTCAATGTATAGATTGGCGTAACGTGAAAGAACAAAGTGAATTTGCGGGGCGAATAATAGATATAGCGCAGGATGAAAATGTAATTTTAGTTGGATGGTCACTAGGAGCGTTAGCGGCAGTACAAGCTTATAAAAAGATTAAGGCCCAAGGTATGGTACTAATTGGTGGTACCGCTAAATTTACCAATACAAGTGACTATACAAGTGGATGGAATTCCTTGCATATAGAACGTATGAAAAAGAATTTAACGAGAAAAAAAGAAGATACTTTGAAGCGTTTCTATGAAAATATGTTTACAAAAAGTGAGCTGAGGGAGAATACGAGTTTTGAAGAGATTGCGCAGAAGTTTAAAGGAGACTCGATTCAGTCTTTACAATTAGGCTTAGATTATTTAATAGAAACAGATATGAGAAATGAAGTAATAGATATGAAAGCCCCGCTGTTACTCCTTCATGGAGAGCAGGATGTAATATGTCCATTGTCTGCAGCCCATAGTATGGCGAATAATACGAATGCCAATCTAAAAGTAGTAAGCGGTGCTGGGCATGCATTATGTGTAACGAATTTTGAATATTGCGCAAATGAAATTATTCAATTTGTAGAGGGGATACGACATGATCAACAAAACGTTACTGCAAAAACGGTTTAACGGGGCGGCTATATCCTACGATCAATATGCAAATGTACAAAAAAAGATGGCGCATTCGTTACTTTCTACATTGAAGGAACGATATAGTGAAACATCATCGATACGTATTTTAGAACTTGGATGCGGGACAGGATATGTAACAGAGCAATTATCAAATTTATTTCCGAAAGCTCATATTACAGCTGTGGATTTTGCTGATGAGATGATTGCAGTCGCGAAAACTAGAAAAAGTTTGGAAAATGTGATGTTTCGATGTGAAGATATTGAACAATTAAAATTAGAAAATCCATATGATGTCATCATTTCAAATGCTACATTTCAATGGCTTAATGATTTAAAAGAGACAGTGAAAAATTTATTTAACTATTTGTCTGAAGAAGGAATATTATTATTTTCCACGTTTGGTAATACGACTTTTCAAGAATTGCATACGTCTTTTCAGCGTGCTAAGAAAGAAAAGGGGATACACAATTGTACTTCAATAGGACAACGATTCGTTTCGAAAGAACAGTTAGTGAATATATGCAAAAATCCATTAGGAAATGTACATGTTTCTGAAACGTGTTACATAGAAAGCTTTACAGAAGTTAGGGAGTTTCTACATTCTATTCGAAAAGTAGGGGCAACCAATAGTAATGAAGAGTCTTACTGTCAAAGCCCTTCACTCTTTCGTACGATGCTTCGTATATACGAAAGAGACTTCACGGGAAAAGAAGGGATAATGGCAACATATCATGCTTTATTTACGTATATAACAAAAGAGGGGAAGAGATGAAATGAAACAAGTACAAACAAAAAGGGATTGGAAAAAACTTGCATACGACGTAGTAGAAGAGAAAATGATTACGAAAGAAGATGCAATTGCAATATTAGAAGCTGATGATACAGAGGTTTTAGAAATTATGAATGCAGCTTACATCATTCGCCATCATCATTTTGGTAAGAAAGTAAAGTTGAACATGATTATAAATACGAAATCTGGATTATGTCCTGAAGATTGCGGGTATTGTTCACAGTCTATTATTTCAGAAGCACCGATTGATAAGTATGCATGGTTAACACAAGAGAAAATTGTTGAAGGAGCGCACGAAGCAATTCGTCGTAAAGCAGGTACATATTGTATTGTTGCATCTGGTCGTCGTCCGACGAATAAAGAAGTAAATCACGTTATTGGAGCAGTTAAGGAAATTCGTGAAACGACAGATTTAAAAATTTGCTGTTGTTTAGGATTTTTAAATGAAGATCAAGCAGGTCAGTTAGCAGAAGCTGGTGTGCATCGTTATAATCACAATTTAAATACGCATGCCAACAATTATGATAGCATTTGTTCAACGCATACGTATGACGATCGTGTTGATACAGTCCAAAAAGCGAAGCAAGCCGGTATTTCTCCATGCTCTGGAGCAATTTTCGGAATGGGAGAAACGATTGAACAGCGCGCTGAAATTGCATTTGAATTACAACGTTTAGATGCAGATTCTATTCCATGTAATTTCCTTGTTGCTGTAAAGGGTACTCCGCTTGAAGGACAAAAAGAATTAACACCTGTAGAATGTTTAAAAGTGCTGGCGATGATGCGTTTTGTAAATCCAACAAAAGAAATTCGTATTTCAGGTGGTCGAGAACTTAATTTACGTTCTGTACAGCCACTTGGTTTATTTGCAGCAAACTCTATCTTTGTCGGGGACTATTTAACAACAGCTGGACAAGAGCCGACTGCGGACTGGGGTATGATTGAAGATTTAGGATTTGAGATTGAAGAATGTGCGCTATAAGATAGATGAAAAGCAAACTCTTTAAAGGGTTTGCTTTTTTTGTAAATAAAATGTAATAAAAGTCCATTAACGCTTGATAGTAGTCACTTTTGGACGAGAAAAATAATTTTGTGGACGAATTTTCCAAGCCCTAATTGTACATAGTAAAAATGTAATTTATATCGGGTTGGAGGATTTTACATGTACAAATACATATTAACTATTATGACCTGTCTGATTTTAATAAAAGCGATAAGTGCTGATCCAGTTAAGGCGGCTGAAAATCCTGAACAAAAAGAAATGCAACAAAGAATTGAACAGCATTTTCGAACGAAAGCTGAACATTTTGGGCTTGAAACAGAAGGAAAAGATTTAAAAGAAGTGAGGAAGGAAATTTCTATTATAGAAGAAGCGGAAAAGAGAGAAAATGTGTGGAGAACAGCACAAGCTCTTCGTATAAAAACAGAAGGAAAAACGATGGATGAATTAATAGAAGATGTACGAAAAAAGGTGAGAAAATAAAAAAAGAGGCCGTAGCCTCTTTTTTAAGCCCATTGTTTTGATAAATGAGCCATTTCGATCGCAGCAACTGCCGATTCATATCCTTTATTACCAGCTTTTGTACCTGCACGTTCAATCGCTTGTTCAATTGTTTCTGTCGTTAATACACCGAAAATAACTGGAATGTCCGTTTGTAGTGATAAAGACGCAACACCTTTTGCTACTTCATTACAAACGTAATCGTAATGTGTTGTAGCACCGCGAATTACTGTACCTAATGTAATAACAGCATCATATTTTCCGCTATTGGCCATCTTTTTAGCGATTAAAGGAATTTCAAATGCACCAGGAACCCATGCAACATCAATATCATTCTCTTCTACACCGTGACGCTTTAATCCATCTAAAGCTCCACCAAGTAACTTACTTGTAATAAACTCATTAAAACGTCCAACAACAACCCCAACTTTTAATCCTGTACCAACTAAATGACCTTCGAATACCATAATGTATCTCTCCCTTAATTATAAGTTTAGTAAATGTCCTAATTTGCTTGCTTTCGTTTGTAAATACGTTTTATTTTCTTCTTTTGTTGGCATTTGCAACGGTACACGCTCGGTTACTTCTAAATCGTAACCTTGTAAGCCAGCAATTTTTCGTGGATTATTCGTTAATAATCGTAAATTTTGTAAGCCTAAATCTTTTAAAATTTGAGCGCCAATACCGTAATCACGAAGATCAGCTGGGAACCCAAGTTTTTCATTTGCTTCTACAGTATCTAACCCTTCTTCTTGTAACTTATAAGCGCGAAGCTTATTCAGAAGGCCAATTCCTCGTCCTTCTTGTCTCATATAGAGAAGAACACCTTTTCCTTCACGCTCAATTTGAGCAAGTGCAGCATGTAGCTGTGGTCCGCAATCACAGCGGCACGAACCAAATACATCTCCTGTTAAGCATTCTGAATGAACGCGTACAAGTACAGGTTCGCCTGTTGAAATATCACCTTTTACGAGCGCGATATGTTCTTTCATATCTAATGAGTTAGAATAGCCAATTGCATGGAAAGTACCGAAATCTGTAGGTAATGTAATTTCCACTTCTCTCGTCACAAGTGTTTCGTGATGGCGGCGATAAGCAATTAAATCTTCTATTGTAATCATTTTTATATCAAATTGTTTTGCGCACTCTAGTAAATCAGGTACACGTGCCATCGTACCGTCCTCATTTATAATTTCGCAAATGACTCCAGCTGGTTCTGCTCCGCAAAGTTTGGCTAAATCGACAGCGGCTTCTGTATGACCAGCACGGCGCAGTACACCGCCTTCTTTCGCAATTAATGGAAAGATATGTCCAGGGCGATTGAAATCAGCGCCTTTTGATGCAGGGTTTAACAATTCTTGTATCGTAGTTGCACGTTCATGAGCGCTAATCCCTGTTGTTGTAGAAACATGATCAATGCTCACTGTAAACGCAGTGTGATGTGAATCTGTATTATGAGATACCATTGGTTCTAACTGTAGACGTTCTGCGTACTCCTCCGTAATGGGTACACAAACGAGACCACGACCGTGTGTAATCATAAAATTAATCGTTTCTGGTGTAATGTACTCTGCTAAAGCAATAAAATCGCCTTCATTTTCTCGGTTTTCATCATCACATACGATAACAACTTTTCCTTGTTTTAAATCTTCTAGAGCTTCTTCAATACGATGAAACATTGTGCTTCCTCCTTATAGAAATCCGTTTTCTTGTAAAAAGCTTTCGGTCATTGAACTAGTTCTTTTTGCGGGCTTTGAGATAAAGCGTTCAATATATTTTCCAATCATGTCACACTCAATGTTTACAATGTCCCCGGCTTTTTTTTCTCCGATTATAGACTCGCTTACTGTGTGGGGGATGAGTGAAATTGTAATTGAAGATTCGTCTATATCAAATATTGTTAAGCTAGTGCCATCAACAGCAACGGATCCTTTATGCAAACAATAGCGTAGTAATTCATCAGAAATTGCTATTTTGTAATAGATGGCATTGTAATGTTGTTTTTTAGTTAAAATCGTACCGATGCCATCGATATGTCCGGTGACGAAATGTCCACCGAATCGTCCGTTTGCAGCCATCGCCCGTTCTAAATTCACTTTGGCACTTGGCTTTAGCATACGAAGTGATGTTGCTTTCATTGTTTCAGGCATTGCGTCGACAGTGAATGAAGTAGTCGTAAAAGTAGTTACTGTTAAGCAAATGCCGTTAACTGCGATACTATCACCTAATTTGACATCCGATAAAATTTGCTTTGCGCTAATAGTTAGCTTCATTGCTTCACCACTTTGAGTCATGCTTGATATCGTTCCTAACTCTTCTACGATTCCTGTAAACATTCCGTCACCTCGCTTTTTAAGGTTGCAACAATTTTTATATCATTACCGATTTGTTTCATCTCTTGAATTGTTAAGGAAAGTGCATCTTGTAACTTCGAAAAACCAGCTCCGCCAAATAAGGTGGGTGCATCTTTTCCACCAATTAATTTCGGGCTTATATAGGTCACGATTTCATTAAAACTATTTGTTTTTAAGAAGTTTGCATGCACCGTTTGACCACCTTCAACGAACAGAGAAAGAATTTGTTTCTCACCGAGTAGGGATAGGACATCTTGTATTTCAATTTGCTGTGTTTTCATTTGGAATACAGCTATATTGTTAGATTCATAAGACGCTATTTTCTCTTTGCTTACATCCTTACCGACAATAATCCATGTCGGAGTTAAGCCATCTGTTATGACATGAGAAGATGGCGGCGTTCGTAAGTGGGTATCTAAAATAACGCGTATAGGATGTTTACCTCCGTTTGGAATTCGTGTTGTTAAGTGTGGATTATCAGTTAGAACTGTATTCACACCGACTAGGATAGCATCATGTATATGACGATATTGGTGAACGTCAGCGCGTGCTTCTTCGCCTGTAATCCACTTACTTTCACCGGTTACAGTTGCTGTTTTTCCATCTAAGCTCATTGCTGTTTTTATTGTTACAAAGGGACGTTTCGTTTTCATATAGTGAAAAAAGTATCGATTTAATAAAGTGGCTTCCGCCCCAAGAACACCAGTAGTCACCTTGATTCCAGCTTCTTCCAATATTCTTTTTCCATTGCCGGAAACGAGTGGATTGCAATCAAGAGTAGCAATTACAACACGCTGAACTCCTTTTTCAATGAGTAATTCACAGCAAGGGGGTGTTTTTCCAAAATGGCTACACGGTTCAAGTGTTACATAAACGGTAGCGTCTTTTGCTCTTTCACCAGCCATGTGAAGAGCATGAACTTCAGCATGTTCTTCACCAGCACGCATGTGGGCACCCATTCCAACGATTTTCCCATCTTTAACAACAACGGCACCAACCATAGGATTTGGGCTTGTTTGTCCCGATGTTCCTTGTGCTAACTGCAAGGCAATCCTCATATATTCTTGATCTGTCATTCTTTTCACCTCTCCTGAAAAAATCAAAAAACCCCAAGGATTTTATATCCTTGGGGTTTGGGAGACGTGATTTCTAGAAATATAGTTCGAATACGAAAGTATAGGAAAGAAACCTAACGATGACTGATATTTTGGCATAAGGAAAAAACCTAGCAAAATATCAAATTCTTTCAACGCTAGTCGTATCTTTTTATTTCAGTATAGAAACATAACTATACAAAATAAAACATATATAAAGATTCAAAATGAAACTTTAAAAATATGCATACTGAAATAAAAGTGTATTCGCTATATAAAATTACTAGAAAACATATCCTTCTCCCATCCAGACTATACTGTCGGCCCTAGAGTTTCACTAGATCCACCGTTTTCGCGTTGAAAACGGGTCACGGACTTAGAAGCTATCGCTTCATCACCGCCGGTTGGGAATTTCACCCGACCCCGAAGGATGTTGTTTGCTCACATTATAGCACAAAAAAGAAAAAAGCATAGTAAAAAATGTTCGAATGTGAAGAATTGTTTGAAAATATATGCCGATTTGAATGGGGACGAAAGTAATAGAAATGTTGAAAGGGGAAGGGCTGTATAGGCTTTGATCAAAAGAAAAAACATACACAAATAAATGTGCATGCTCTTTAAATATTTATTCTGCCTCTGGTGCTCTAACAACAGACTCGAATTTGCCTTTATGCGAAGCATCGCAATAAGGCATGTTTTTTGATAAACCACAACGACATAAAGAAAATGCTGGTTTTGCTGGGAATACATTCCCTTGTGAGTCAACTAATTCCACGTCCCCTGTAACGCGAAAAGAGCCATTATCATTCACTTTAATTTGTAATTTTGCCAACGTTATCCCTCCTTTCCAAACGCTTACTCTCATCATATAATTAGGGAGAGTACTTGACAATATAAAAAGAGCACTTTGTTTGAGAGAGAAGAGAGTGTTATAATAGTTTTTATAACTGACTAGAGTAAGGTGACGAAAGATGGATAAAAAATTACACACACTACAAAATATTGCAAATGAGCGCACATGGGCATCATTTTTGAATGATAATCATCCATATAGTTTACTTCATTGGTCAATCGCAGGTGTAGGACAAGAACCGAAAGATGTTTGGTTACTTCAAGATGAGGTAACTTTTCAAACGACGGAATTCCCAACGCTAGACGAGGCAGTAAAGTGGATTTCTGAAAATATGGAACAAGTTACAGACGTTTTAGCGCAGTAAAAAAACAGGCTTATGCAAGCCTGTTTTTTGTTTCTTTTACATATGTGTTTAAAAATTGATCGATGGCATCTTCGTACTCTTCTTTATTTTCATTATAAGAGCAAGCGTGTGCACCATGTTCTGCAATATAAAGCTGTTTATTATTTTCTTTCGCTTCATAAAGTGATTTCGTCATATCAGATAAAATATAGTCATCATCTTTACTATGAATAAAGAGAACCGGATTGTTAATATTTTTTATACAATCAATTGGTGAAACTTCACGAATTGTATAGCCATCACGAACTTTTAAAAAGGCATTTGCTAAAGGTAATAAAGGCCATTTTGGCAAATGAAACTCAACTTTCAAACGATGTTGTAACTGTCCATAAAAATCAGAGAAAGGACAATCAGCAATATAAAAATCAGCACCATCTTCTACAAGTCCTGCATATTGAAGAAGAGTTGCAGCACCCATAGATTCACCATGAATTCCGAGTGTAATATTCGTTCCGAAACGATCTTTTAGCCAGTCAACTACTGACTTTAAATCATGTTTTTCATAATAGCCATAACTTGTTGTTTTACCACCGGTTTTACCATGACGGCGATGATCATAAATAAATACGTTATATCCTCTATTTAAAAATAAGTTTGCATATTTAACGGAATTCATTTTATTTACAGTCACACCGTGGCAAAAAATCATAAATTTATTGGAATGACCAGCTGGCATGTAATATCCGTGAAGTTCGTATCCGAATTGAGAAGGGATGTGAACCTCTTCTTTTTGAATAGCCTTAAAATCGTCCAAATGAAAATGCTTTTTCGTTTCGCGTTCTAAAACTTCTTCCTCTGTTTTTTTCTTCAAGTACATAACTTTATTTGTAAAGAAAATCCCAATCGCAGTTAGTGCACCTAGTATAGTAAACAATGCTGTAAAAAAACGTTTCATACTTTACCTCATCCTCCAAATACCTCTACATGTGATACACTAACATTGTATCACAATGATGTGAAAAGGGGAGAAATCGTGTATGGTTCATATACAAAAAATCACACCAGAAATGAAAGAAGCAATTCAGGATTTTATGTGTGAAAACTGGGGAAGCTCAATGATGGTCTCGCGAGGCAGAGTACATCAATTAGAAGAATTACCTGGTTTTATTGCACTTAGAAATAACAGAATAGTGGGAATTATAACATGTAAAGTGATAGAAAACATGTGTGAAATTGTATCGTTAAATAGTTTTGAGGAAGGGAAGGGGATTGGTACAAAACTGGTGGATTGTGTATTGCGAGTAGCAAAAGAGAACGAATGTAAAAAAGTGTGGCTTATTACGACGAATGATAATATGAACGCACTTCGTTTTTATCAAAAACGTAACTTCATGATGACGAACTTGTATATTGATGCGGTAAAGGAAGCACGAAAAATAAAGAAAGAAATTCCGTTTATTGGTTATGATAATATCGCGATTTCACATGAAATTCAGCTGGAGTATATTTTCTGAGTAGAGTGGAAATTGTGTAACAATTTTCAGAAATATAAAACAATAACCTTGACGAATGTTATATTTTGGTTTAATTTAAAATTGTAATCTATTACCATATTAAGGGGTGACGATGTGGCAACTATACGTGATGTTGCAAAATTGGCCGGTGTTTCAGTTGCAACCGTTTCAAGAGTCATTAACGAAAAAGGATATGTCCATGAAGATACGGTGAAACAAGTAAAAAAAGCAATTGAAGAATTACATTATAGACCGAATGCTACAGCAAAGCCTTTATTTAAACAACCTTCAACGGTGATTGCATTACTTGTAGATAATTTGCATAATCCATCATACATCACTTTGCTCCGTTTCGTTGAGGAAATAGCATACAAAGAAGGGTATCAAGTAATAGTTTGTAATATAGAAAATAAGAATAGATACATAGATATGTTGGAGCAAAATAACATTGCAGGCGTTATAATGACGAAATCTGTTTTTCGAAGTATAGGAGAAATCTCACTTCCTTTCGCTGTGCTTGAAGAACGACAATCTCTTATGAGCTATTATGAAAGTGGACAGAAAGCTGTTTCTTTATTAAAAGAGAAAGGCTGCCAGTTTCTTGCTTATATCGGTGAGGGAGTAGAGAGTGAAGAAATGGAAGAGCATGTGGCAGGATTTCTAGATACTGCTTGGAAAGAAGGACTTTCTTATCGAGAGGAAATTGTACAAGGGTATACGAATCAACAGTTTCTTGAATTGTTACAAAAGCATCCATACATAGATGGGGTTGTAGCTTCAAGTGATAAGGTCGCTATTGAGCTAATCAGGGCGGCGAAAACTCTTAATATTCATATACCAGGTAAGTTACAAATCATTGGATTTAACGGGAGTGTAGAGGGTGAATGGATAAGTCCATCATTAACGACGATTGGAAGTTATATCGAAGAAAATGGGGAAATAGCTTTTCAACAGTTAATAGGAAAAATAAAGAAGAAACAAGTGCGACAAGAAGAAGTGGAAACAGAATTTAGGTGCATTGAGAGAGAAACAACAAAGTAAAAGGTGCGTTTTTAAAACGCACCTTTTATAGTGTAATTGCGGCAATAAAGCCGAATATAAGTAACGGTATATTATAGTGTAGAAATGTTGGGACACATGTATCCCATATATGATGGTGCTGACCATCAGCATTTAAACCGGACGTTGGTCCAAGTGTACTATCAGATGCTGGAGAACCTGCATCACCAAGTGCACCAGCTGTACCGATAATTGCGATTGTAGCCATGGGACTAAATCCGAGCTGGACGCATAATGGTACGAAAATTGTTGTTAAGATTGGGATGGTTGAAAAGGAAGAGCCAATTCCCATCGTAACGAGAAGTCCAATAATGAGCATAAGAAATGCAGCAAGCGGTTTATTATTTCCGATTATATGTGCACTCGTTTGCACAAGAGATTCAACATGTCCAGTTTTTCGAAGAACAGCGCCAAATCCAGCGGCAGAAATCATAACAAATCCGATAAAGGACATCATACGCATTCCACTCGTTAAAATAGCATCGGCTTCTTTAAGAGGGAGGCTACCGCTAACTGATAAGACGATAATACCTGCTAAAGCACCAAAAATCATTGATTCTGTTGCTAATTGCACAGTTAATGTAGCGAGTATTGATAATAAACCCAAAGTAATGCTTCTTTTCGTATAGGGAACGATTTCATTCTGTGCAGAATGAATTTGTTCTGTTTCATATGTACGTGGTTTTCGGTATGTAATGAAAACCGCTACACATAATCCGATAATCATACCGATTGCTGGAATAGTCATCGCTTTTGGAATAAGTGCGACATCAAATGTAAGACCGCTTTGCGCAGCATTTGTTTGCAATACGTCATGATAAATTTTTCCGAACCCTGCTGGAACCCACATGTAAGGGGTAATTAACCCAAATGTAATAAGACATGTTACAAGCCTACGATCCACCCTCAGCTCATTTAATACTTTTAAAAGTGCTGGAATTAAGATTGGGATGAAGGCGATATGAACAGGGATAATATTTTGTGAGAAACAAGCCATTGTTAAAATGATAAATAATATAAGTATTTTAGAATAGACTTGTTTTTTCGTGTCTTGTTCGCTGCCGATCCATTTTAAAGCTGATTGGATCATTGCATCAGGAAGTCCTGTTTTTGAAAGGGAAATAGCAAATCCACCGAGCATTGCGTAGCTTAATGCGATAGGAGCACTGTTCCCAAGACCGGCTGTAAAAGTACTAATTGTTTCTGAAATACCGAGTCCGCCGATAAGTCCGCCTGTTAAAGCTCCAACGATAATGGCGACAATGACTTGGACACGTAACAAACTAAGCAGTAGCATGACTGCTACTGCGATGAGTACAGCGTTCATAATAAATGTAATCTCCCTAATTTTTATTCTGTTAAGGCAAGCAAGTGTTTGTAGTGACATATACTTGCGACATATCATTATAAAATGTTTTCTATGAAATGTAAAAGCGCCTTTTATTATTAATGTTGAAAAGATAGTTCTTGTTTAATTGATTGTAAAGATTTAGCGAATAACTCAGGCTCTTCTAAATCTGGAGAATGTGCCGAGTTTGGAAACCAAATCATCTTTTTAATAGGAGCTTGAATGATATCGCAATATTGTTGAACGAGTGCATAAGGAGTTTGATAATCATAGCGACCAGAACAAAAATAAACAGGAATAGATAAACTTGAAATAGATGAAAAGAAATCGATTGTCAGCATCTCTTCCCATAAAACTCCGGATTTTAAATTTCCTGCGAGAAATTTGAACCAATCTAATAGCGTATATTCAGGAGAAAAGAAGCCTTTTCGTATGAAAGAAAAGGAAGATCCATTTTGGATTGCTCCTCCGAATGTACCAAGCCACTTTCTTTGAATAATGAGGCGTCTCGTATCTAAAAAGGGTGGTTTCCCTAATTTTAAAAGAGAAGCTAATGCCTTTTTATGGTCATGTTTTTTGGCAGAGCTAATTAAATGTTGATATAGTAATTCTTCATTTTGCTTCATATGTACGATTTGACCGATGCCGATGTATGCTTCTATATATTCGGGACATTGATTAGCGATTTGTAGTCCGATAATACTTCCCCAAGAATGACCTGCGAGAAATAGTTTTTGCTTATTAAAGCGTTTGAGAAGATATTGAATAACCTTTTTTGCATCTGAAAAAAATTGATCAATCGTAAGATTTGTTTGGATGTCCCGCCATAAAAAGGATTTACCTGCCCCTCGCTGATCCCAATTAATAACGATAAAGTGCTTTTCTAACTCTTTTTGAAAATGGCGAATAAAGCCGATTTGTGCCATACCAGGGCCGCCGTGACAGCATAATAAAATAGGCTGTTCCACGTTTTGACCGCGTATAAGGAGAGATTGTTTCCGGTCATTAATCATAACGCTTTCTATCGTAGCGATACTGTTAGGGATTAGTTGCTTCTTTTCGTTGTAAAACTGAGGGGTATGGCTACGAAAAAGCATATGTAAACCTCCTTTTCTTAAATGGTATGAATCGCACAGGCTCTTTCTTTTGCATATACTACTAGAAAATCATTGTATCATAACATACTGGTTTGATTTCAAGTTTAGGCGATTAAGAGAGGAGGGAGAATGTGACGATTGGAGAAATTATTGATTCTTTAAATAGACGCGAATCAATCGCTATTATAGCGAAACGGCTTGAAATGAGCCCATATACATTATCAAAGAAATTAAGGGTGATTGGATATGAATATGATGGAGAGCAGAAAAAACGTATCTTTATAGGTGATGGCGAAGAGCCACGTCATTTGCAAATCCAAGAAGCTACTGCCCTTCAATATGCAAAAACAGACTATCAATTACTAATTTATGAACAATTACAAAGCATTTATGAATTGCTAAGAAAAAGAGAAGAAGTAAGTGTTCAAATTATAAGTAAGAGCACAGAGAAAAAGAAACGAACCTTTTCGATTAATATAGAAGTATTAGCAAGACTAGATGTTATATCGGAATCAAAAGGGATTCAAAAGTCTAAAATTGTAGAAGAAGCACTACAGGAATTTTTGCAACGGTATGATGTTAATCATGAAACGTATCCAGAGAAATAAAAGAAAGGATACTATGTTCCATATAAGAGCGTGTATCCTTTCTTTTATTTCATTTTTTGTTTTGTTTCGAAAAGTAATATAGGAACCAAACGACATGATTTTGTTCATCAGCTGCTGCGCGCCGAAATGTTTCTTTCACTTGTTGATTTGTCGTTTCGTCAGCAATTTCTAAGTAAAAATCAACTGTTCGTTGCTCATCTTGCCGAATTTCAAGGATTTGAGTTCGTTCATTTATGTCTGGAGCTAAAGTAGCTAATCTAGCATAAAAATGAATGGCGCTATATTCTCCATTAATTGCTTTCTCAATACTACGAATGTGTTTGTCGATACAATGTATCGTCATTGTTTGATAGAAATACATACAAATTTCCCCATTATAGTTTTCTATATACTACGAAGAAACAAGGGGCTATGTGCGTATCCTTTACTGCACTAGAAGAATGACAATACGTATGACTCTAAAAGAAGAAGCTCCTTGCATATAAAAGGAGCTTCTTCTTTCGAGTGTCACGCACTAGTTTGAATAGTATTTAATTGTTTTTTTGAATACGTCCATCAATAATCGGCTGAATTGGTTCTTTCACTTGTTTTACATAATCGACTAATGCTTCAAAATCGTTTGGACCAGTTTCAGCATTTTTTCCATTTTTAAAGGATACGAATCCATCACCGCCAGAAGCTAGGAAAGCATTTGCAACTACGCTATACGTTTTAGAGGGAACTAATTCTTCACCATTTGTTAAACGGATATTCGTAACCTTTTCGTTATTTGGTTTATTTGCATCCCAAGTGTATTGAATACCTGAAATTTGAAGCATTCTCGTTGCTCCTTTTTGCCATTGTTGATTTAATATATCACGAATATCTTGACCTGTTAGATCTACTTTAATTAATTGGTTTCCGAAAGGCTGAATGCCGTATAATTCGCCCCATGTAATATCTCCAGCGTCTAGATCATTACGAATTCCACCAGGATTCATAAGAGCGATTTGTGTTTGCATTATTTGGCGCTGGGCATCCGCAACTAAATTTCCAAGTGTAGATTCACCAGCATCGTTTTGTTTACGGTCGATAGGTGCTGTAGATTTTCCGACTACTTCATTTACAAGAGGTGCGATTTTTTCTTTATATTGATCTAACTTTTGTTTTACTTGTTTATCAGGCTCTACACCTTCATGGTACGTTGTAATAACTTCAGCTTTTTTCTTCATAATATCTTTTGTTTTTCTATCAATCGTTACATCTACATCAGAGAAAGCCATCCCGTAAGAGTTCGCTTGCACGATAAGTTTATTATTTACAGTACCATTTACGTACGTATGACTATGTCCGCCGAAAATAACATCAACTTCGGGATCTGTTTCATTTGCAATGCGAGTAAGGTCACCGTTTGTTACACCAGTGTCATCAGTTGTACCTCCAACGTGTGCAAGGACTACGATAGATTTAACGCCGAGACGCTTTAATTGTTGTGTGGATTTATTAATAGCCTCTACTTCATCAGTGATTTCTACATTTTTAAGCATAGTAGGCATAACGACATTCGGTGTATCCGTTGTAACAACTCCAATGAACCCTACAGGAACTCCGTCAACCATTTTTACAGTGAATGGTGGTAAAAATAAGCGGCCAGTTGATTTATTATAGAAGTTTGCAGCGACATAAGGGAAGTTTGCTCCTTTGAAATTCCCTGTTTTTTCGTGATATCCACCGTAAATGAGGCGTTTCATTTCATCGATACCTTCATCAAATTCATGGTTTCCGATTGTACCAACATCAAACTTTAAGTCATTTAAAAATTCAATTGTTGGTTCGTCTTGTAATAATGCGGAAACTGGTGGGCTGGCTCCGACGATATCTCCAGCATGTACGAGAAGTGTATTAGGGTTTTGTTTTTTGCGTTCTTTTAAATAAGTAGCTAAATAATCAGCGCCACCAGCTTCTTTATTGTTAACTTTTTTTACAGTATCTAGTTGACCATGTAAATCATTAATACCAAGCATTTGTACGTCTATGTATCGGTTTTGTTCGGCAGGAGTCTGAGATGGAGGAGCGGCGAATACGCTTGAAAAAGTAATAGTACTTAAAACAGCAACAGCAGGAATAATTTTTTTCCACATAATTAATTTCTCCTTTTTTTATAATCTGACATCATACGACATAATTTTAATAGATTACTAGGATTATATCTATATAAAAATTTAGTTTTTTCGAAAAATTAACATATTTACAAAAGATAAATAATAGAGTAGGGAACCTTTTTTATTGTCGATTTCGCCGTGTATCCTCTATAATGGAGAAAAAAGTAAAAGGTGAATAGTATGAAGAAAAAGAAGCAAAGACAAACACAAAGACACTCTCAAATGAATCAACCAGAGAAAGAATCACTTACACTAGGTGATCAATTGAACGATTCGTTAATGCAACAATTAAAGAATAAGAAAAAAGAGTTGCAAGTGAGAGAAGAGAAAAAAGAGGCAGCAGAACAAGAAAGAAAGCGTAAAGAACAAAAAGAACGTGAAAAGAATAAATCATTTGAAGAACTGTTAAGTGAAAGTAGCCTTACTTGGAAAGACTTTAAATAATAAAAAGATGATCAGTGAAATGCCACTGATCATCTTTTTGACGAGTTTGTAAGAAAAGGGGAGTTAGAATGAGGAAAATTGTAGTCGTTCCGTATGAAAATCATTGGAGTGAGAAATTTCAAATGGAGGCCGAAAGATTAAAATCGGCGATGCCAGAAACGGTAAAAATCCATCATATTGGAAGTACGTCAGTGCCAGGACTAGCAGCTAAACCTATTATTGATATGATCATGGAAGTAGAAAATATCGACAGAGTAGATCATTGGAATGAACGTTTTAAAGAGCTTGGTTACATCGTGAAAGGGGAAAATGGTATTTCAGGTCGTCGTTTTTTTATTCATGGAACTGAGGAGAAACGCTCGTATCATTTGCACGTATTTGAAAAAGGGAATATTGAGATTACAAGGCATTTATCGTTTCGTGATTACATGATGGCTCATTGCGAAGAAGCAGAGGCATATGCAAATTTAAAGAAAGAACTAGCGGAAAAATATACATATGATGGCACGATGTATACGGAAGGAAAAAATGAGTTTGTACGTAATGTTGATGAAAAAGCGAAAGAATGGAAAGGAAATAAAGTGAATGACTGAGTTCACGTTATTTTTTTAAATGTGTATAAAAGTATTATGTAAACTGTACGTATGTTTTGACTTTTTGGATGAATCTTGTTGAAATAAAGTGGTGGTTTATAAAAAATGTAACATTGAAAGGGAGAGCGAGTGTGCATATTCCAACAACTACACTTCATAATGGCGTGAAAATGCCGATGATTGGTCTAGGCGTTTATAAAGCGAAAGAAGGCGACGAAGTTAAACAAGCAGTAAAAACAGCGTTAGAAGTTGGATACCGTTCGATTGATACAGCAACTGTATATGAAAATGAAAGCGGTGTCGGAGAAGCGGTTCGTGAATCAAGGATTCCGAGAGAAGACATATTTATTACAACAAAAGTTTGGAACGACGATCAAGGATACGAGGAAACACTTGAGGCGTTTGAAAAAAGCTTAAAGAAATTACAAATGGACTATGTAGATTTATATTTAATACATTGGCCAATAAGAGGGAAGTATGTCGATACGTACCGAGCGCTAGAAAAATTGTATGAAGAAGGTAAAGTGCGCGCGATTGGTGTTTCTAATTTTCATAAACATCATTTAGAACTGTTATTACCAAATTGTAAAGTGAAGCCGATGGTCAACCAAGTGGAACTTCATCCGATGTTAGCGCAATTTGAATTGCGTGATTTCTGTCAAGGTGAGCAAATTCAAATGGAAGCGTGGAGTCCTTTAATGAGAGGCGGCGAAGTATTCCAGCATCCAATTATTCAGGCTATTTCTAAAAAATATGAAAAGTCACCTGCACAAGTTATATTAAGGTGGGATATTCAAAGTGGGATTGTGACTATTCCTAAATCTGTTACGCCATCTCGTATTAAAGAGAACTTTACTATTTTTGATTTCTCATTAACTGAAGAAGAGATGGATCAAATTAATACGTTAAATCGTAATTTACATGTAGGAACGAATCCTGATAAATATGATACGTTATAAAAAAAGACTGCCGCCTAGTGTTGGGGGCAGTCTTTTGCTTTTATCGGTATCAATATTTTAGCGATGCAAAGCATATGAATCATACTTAACAATCTTTTGAAGTTGTACATATTCTTCTTTTGTTAAAGATAACTGTTGGCTAGCTTGTATATTTTCTTGCAATTGTTGAATAGAGCTTGCACCAGGTATAACAGCTGCAACAGTTTCGTTATGTAAGCAATATTGAATAGCCGTTCCTGTTAAAGAGCTTTCTCCGATTATTTCTTTTACACTCGCGAGTGTCGAATATAACTCATCGTAAGAATAAGAGAGGTAATCTTTTTCTTTTACTCTTTCTATCTTTCTTGCATTATTGTTAGTTAAAATCCCTTTTGCAAGTGGTCCGCGAGCAATAACGCTAATTTGCTGTTCATTAAGAAGCGGGAACCATTCTTCAGGGCGACGATTTAAAAGGCTGTATTCCATTAATATGCTAACGATATTTGATCGTTTTGCATACTCACGAATGACATTTGGACGTATAGAAGAGATACCATAATGACGAATAATCCCTTCTTTTTTTAATTCTTCAAAGGCTTCAACTGTTTCATCTATAGGATCTTCAATCGTCCCGCCATGCAGTTGATATAAATCAATATAATCTGTTTGAAGTCTACGTAAACTCTCTTTTACTTCGGCCTTTATATAAGCTTTAGAAGGATCCCAAGACCAACCGTTTTTTTCTTCTGTCCATCGATTTCCAACCTTTGTTGTAAGAACAATTTGGTCACGTTTTCCTTTCAGAGCTTTTCCAACAAATTCTTCATTTAATCCATAATCGTATAAGTCCGCTGTATCAAAAAAATTAATTCCTAAATCGATTGCCTCATCGATAATACGCATAGCTTCAGCCTCAGATGCACCGAGAGACATACAGCCAAATCCAATTTCCGTAACATATAAATCTGAGTTTCCTAATTGACGTTTTTTCATAGGTCAACCTCCTTACCTTTATTGTACGAAAGGGGAAGGAGGTTGACAAACGTTTACTTTTTGCCCCGCATTAACGGGCAGTAAGACTCCCACCTTAAACTTCGGCATATGCGAGGAAGTTAGGTGGGAGATTAACTGCCCGTAAAAGCCCGATTGGTTCAACTAATAATCAGAGGGGATGCCCCCTCTGATTAAAGTTTCACTTTATTTGCTGTAATCCACTCTTGTACAGTTGTATACTCTTTTCCGTATTGTTTTAGCTTATGACGAATTTGCCATGCTTTGCCGACTAAAGTGACGCGATTTGGTAAAATGTAAACTTTCATTTCTATCACGCTCCTTTCAATGTGGTAAAATGTATGAAGAACGATTAGGAAATAGAACAGGGAGATGAAGTAGTATGAGTAATCTTGCAGAAAGAACAGTAAAAACTGAACCGATTTTTGATGGTAGAGTTATAAAAGTTCGTGTTGATGATGTAGTATTACCAAATGGAGAAATGAGTAAACGTGAAATCGTAAATCACCCTGGGGCAGTTGCTATTATTGCTATTACTGATGAGGGGAAAATTGTACTCGTTGAGCAGTATCGTAAAGCTCTCGAAAAGGCAATTGTGGAAATTCCTGCTGGGAAGTTAGAACCTGGGGAAAAGCCAGAGGTAACAGCAGTTCGTGAATTAGAAGAAGAAACAGGATATGTATGTGAAAATATGGAGCTTATTACATCTTTCTATACATCACCTGGTTTTGCAGATGAGATTTTATATGTATATAAAGCGACAGGATTAAAACAAAAAGAAAATAAAGCAGCTTTAGATGAAGATGAATTTGTGGAATTAATGGAAGTGTCATTAGAAGAAGCGATTGATCTTATGAAAGACCTTCGCATACATGATGCTAAGACGATGTTTGCAGTACAATATTTACAATTACAAAAATAAACACTCGCCTAAGGCGAGTGTTTTTAGTTGATTTTTGCATATACACGTGCATCGCGTAAGCTGCCATCGGGTGCTAGGAAATCATTTTCCATTGTACCTTCTAAAATAAATTCTAGACGTTCTGCTAAGTTACATGCATTTATATTTGTTGCATCAGTACGAATTTCAATTCTTCTAGCACCTAGTTTATCAAATGCAAATTGAATCGCACCTTTAATGGCTTCTGTCATATAGCCATGCTTTGTATAAGCGCTATGTAGCCAAAAGTGAAGTGAAAACTTTGGAATATCCCAGTTTTCAGGCTTGAGCGTAATAGCTCCGATGAATGTACCAGATACTTTATCGTATAAGTGGAAATCAAGTGTTTCACGAAGTAAAAACTGTCCGTGAGCTTCGCGAACAATTTCTTCAGCACGTTCTTCTGTTTCAGCTGTAATTGGCATCCATGGTAATAAGTCTTCTAGCGAAGCTTGGATTGCTTCATATACTTCTGTGCCATCACCTGGAAACGGCTTACGTACTTGCAAGCGCTCAGTTTGAAATAATGTTGGAAAATCTAATAATAATGGTTTCAAGAGAAATCCCTCCTATTCTCTACTTTTTAGTTTAGCAAAGTAGAGCGGAATTTCAATGCTAATTCGTCATACTTTTTTTCTTTCTTTCATACATTTTTAGTAAGAGTGTGAACGGAGGGAAGGAAAATGTGGCGAAAAACGTGGCAAGACCGTTTAATGTCTCACATACAGGAAAATTCTTCACTATATATATTTAATGCGGTTTTATTACTGATGGGAGTAATATTTGGAGCGATTCTTGTGAATAGTTTACAAATAAACCAAAAGCAAGATTTATCATTTTATTTACAGCGTTTTTTTGGACAAGTTTCTAAAGGAGAATTTGCTGTCGCAGGCGAAATGTTTCGAGAAAGTTACTTTTCGCAATTAAAATATATCGGTTTTATTTGGATTTTGGGGATTTCAATTATTGGGTTGCCGCTCATTTTTATCTTACTATTTTTAAAAGGGGTAGTTGTTGGATTTACAGTAGGTTTTTTAGTAAGTCAGCACGGATGGAATGGACTATTATTAGCATTTGTATCTGTATTGCCACAAAATTTAATTATAATTCCTGTATTTCTCGTAATGACAACAATTGCTGCAAGCTTTTCCTTACGCATGATTAGGCATCAATTTATTCGGAAAATAACTGAGCCACTATTACCGTTATTAATTCGCTATACATGCTTTTTTCTCGTGATTGGAGCGGTATTAGCTATTGCTTCCAGTGTCGAAGTGTATGCATCACCAGTTTTAATGAAAGAAGTTGTGGAGGCTATTAACAAACAATAAATACTTTTTGAGAATAATTATCAATTTGTTTTTATTGTTTTTCTTTTGACAGGAGCCCTTCTTCTGATATAATGGTGTAAGAGTGGCGAGGAGGGAGTAGTACCGAATGGAAGAAAGAATTGAACGAATTAAGAAGCAATTACATGCAGCGAGCTATAAATTGACACCACAACGTGAAGCAACAGTTCGTGTGCTGCTAGAAAATGAAGAAGATCATTTAAGCGCAGAAGATGTATACCTCCTTGTAAAAGAAAAGTCGCCAGAGATCGGATTAGCAACCGTTTATCGAACTTTAGAGTTATTGTCTGAGTTGAAAGTTGTCGATAAAATTAACTTTGGAGACGGTGTTTCGCGTTATGACTTACGCCAAGAAGGTGCACAGCGTTTCCATCATCATTTAATCTGTACACAATGCGGTGCTGTACAAGAAATACAAGAAGATTTACTTGGTGAAGTGGAGAATAAAGTGGAACGAGACTGGAGCTTTAAGGTGAAAGATCATCGTTTAACATTCCATGGGATTTGTAAAAATTGTCAAGAAAATGAAACGGATGAAAAATAACCTTTTCCTATTTAACTAGGAAGAGGTTTTTTATTTGAATAAGGTATAAATTGGTGAAAGCTTGGCATATGTTGTAATAACTTATATTTTGGAGGAATTTACAATGCGCCGAGCTTTAAAATTAACTTTTGATGGGATGAAAGTATTTTTATTATTTACAAGTTGTACGATTTTGTTTTATTTCGCTATACTATGGATAAATGAAGAATATGAAAGTTACCATCGTTATGAAAAGCCAAAAGAAGAGACTGTAGAAAAAGTATCAGGGAATGAGGAGCCGGAAAAGGATACTTTCGTAAATAGAATGATGTTTTTCTATGAAAATGGGGAGTAGTGTAGATTGGAAGATCAATTAAAAGATTTTATTCATTATATGATTGTTGAAAAAGGTTTAGCAAAAAATACAGTTGTATCTTATGAACGCGATTTAAAAAGCTATGTGAAGTATTTGCAAAATGTAGAACAAACGAAGACGTTTCATGAAGTGACACGCTTGCATATTGTTAACTTTTTGCAGCATTTAAAAGAAAACGGGAAATCTTCAAAAACATTGGCGCGTCATATTGCATCGATTCGTTCGTTTCATCAATTTTTACTTCGTGAACGAGCAGTGGAGCATGACCCATCGGTACATATTGAAACGCCACAAGGGGAACGGAAATTACCAAAAGTATTATCAATCGACGAAGTGGAAGCATTGCTTCAAACACCGAAAACGGCAAGTGCTTTTGGGATTCGTGATAAGGCAATGTTAGAGTTGTTGTATGCAACAGGACTTCGTGTTTCAGAATTAATTGCATTAAATTTAGAAGATGTGCACTTAACGATGGGATTTGTTCGCTGTATCGGGAAAGGGAACAAAGAAAGAATTATTCCACTAGGAAGCTTAGCGACAGAAGCGATTCAAAAGTATATTGAAAAAGGAAGAAGAGAATTGATGGGTAAAAAAGCAGTAGATGCGCTCTTTTTAAACCATCATGGTAATCGATTATCGAGACAGGGATTTTGGAAAATTTTAAAACGGCTAGCGAAAGAAGCGAATATTGCAAAAGAGCTTACACCGCATACGTTGCGTCACTCTTTTGCTACGCATCTATTAGAAAATGGGGCAGATTTGCGTGCTGTACAGGAAATGCTTGGACATGCAGATATTTCGACGACACAAATTTATACGCACGTTTCAAAAACTAGATTAAAAGATGTATATAAACAGTTTCACCCGAGAGCATAGTCACTATGCTCTTTTTTCATAGATTAAGAAGAGTGAACCATTTCACAGAAACTTCACAAACATTTCGTACATTGTTTTCAGCAGAAGACTAGAATATTACAATGTATTTCCTCTATACTAAGGAAAGTATGAAGGAGGAAATGAAGATGAAAAAACTTATTATTACATTATTTATCGCGATGCTAGCATTGGCTGGCTGTAATACAAACAAAGAAGAACCGAAAAAAGGACAGAAACTTGAAGGTATAGACGTAGCGGTTCAAACGAATCCGAAAGAAATTAAACCTGGTGAAAAAACAGAAGTACAAGCACTTGTTACACAAGGAAAAGAAAGAGTAACGGATGCTGATGACGTAAAGTTTGAGATTTGGAAAGATGGCGACGAGAAACACGAGATGTTAGATGGTAAGCATAAAGGAAAAGGTGTTTATGCAGTAGAGAAAACATTTGAAACTGATGGAGTATATCATATTATTCCTCATACAAATGCACGTGATATACACGTTATGCCAGAACACAAAGTTGCTGTAGGGAATGCGAAAGTAGAAGATGCGAAAAAAGAAAGTGGTGATCATAATGCAGGACACGGTGATCATAAAAGTGACACAATGATTCATCTTATGGCCGGTGACATAAAAGCAAATGCTGAATCAACAATGAAAGTCCATTTAAAACAAAAAGAAGAAGCGTTAACTGGTGCTGAAGTACAACTTGAGATTTGGAAAGACGGCGTTGAAAAACACGAATTTATTCCGGCGAAAGAAGGGAATAAAGGGGAGTATGAAAGTAAACATACTTTCAAAGAGAATGGTGCTTATAAAGTGAAAGTTCATGTAAGAAAAGGTGAACTACATGAACATAAAGAAGAAACAGTAGAAGTAAAATAAAAAGTAGCTCTTTAGAGCTGCTTTTTATTTTTATATTAGGAAATATGTTATAAAATGATTAGCACTTCTTTGCAGAATGGATTACAATAGAAGGGTAAAGAAAATGAGAAATTCTACGAAAATGTATTAAAAAGAAAGCGTAAACATGGTATGATATCAATATCAGATGTCTGACATCTGACTTAGAAAAAACTAGAAATTTTTTTGATTCGTTTGAAAGTAAAACGAAAAAGTTAGAGACTGGTTTAAAGCAGTACTGTTTGATAATGAGGACGAAAGATAATTCCCATTGATAACAGTTTCACTTTATAGCGTTTTGAACATACTACAAGAAGTAGAACTGAACATATAGGAGGTTGCAGTTATGAATAAATATAAACGTATTTTCCTAGTCGTAATGGACTCTGTGGGAATCGGTGAAGCACCAGATGCTGAGCAGTTTGGTGATTTAGGTTCTGATACAATTGGTCATATCGCTGAACATATGAATGGATTACACATGCCAAACATGGTGAAATTAGGCCTTGGTAATATTCGTGAAATGAAAGGAATCTCTAAAGTAGAGAAACCGCTTGGATATTATACAAAAATGCAAGAGAAATCTACAGGTAAAGATACAATGACAGGTCACTGGGAAATCATGGGCCTTTACATTGATACACCATTCCAAGTGTTTCCTGAAGGATTCCCGAAAGAATTACTTGATGAATTAGAAGAAAAGACAGGTCGTAAAATTATCGGTAATAAACCAGCCTCTGGAACAGAGGTACTTGTTGAGCTTGGTCAAGAACAAATGGAAACAGGTTCTTTAATTGTTTACACTTCTGCTGATAGTGTATTACAGATCGCAGCTCATGAAGAAGTAGTACCACTTGAAGAGCTATATAAAATTTGTAAAATCGCACGTGAATTAACATTAGATGAGAAGTACATGGTAGGGCGTGTTATTGCTCGTCCGTTTGTTGGAGAGCCAGGAAACTTCACACGTACACCAAATCGTCATGACTATGCGTTAAAACCATTTGGTCGCACAGTAATGAATGAACTTAAAGATAGCGATTATGATGTAATTGCTATTGGTAAAATTGCTGACATTTATGATGGAGAAGGTGTAACTGAATCACTTCGTACGAAATCAAATATGGATGGAATGGACAAGCTTGTAGATACATTAAATATGGACTTTACAGGTATTAGCTTCTTAAACTTAGTTGACTTTGATGCCTTATTTGGTCATCGTCGTGACCCACAAGGGTACGGAGAAGCATTGCAAGAATATGACGCACGTCTTCCAGAAGTATTCGAAAAACTAAAAGAAGATGATCTATTATTAATTACAGCAGACCATGGTAATGATCCAGTACATCCTGGTACTGATCATACACGTGAATATGTACCGTTATTAGCATATAGCCCAAGCATGAAAGAAGGCGGACAAGAGTTATCACTTCGTCAAACATTTGCTGATATTGGTGCAACTGTAGCAGAAAACTTTAATGTTAAAATGCCAGAACATGGAACAAGCTTCTTAAACGAGCTAAAGAAATAGGGGGATAAACAGATGAATCGTGAACTAATTACAAAATCAGCTTCATACTTAAAAGAGAAATTTCAAGAGACACCACAAGTAGGACTAATCCTTGGATCTGGACTAGGTGTATTAGCAGATGAAATCGAGAACGCAGTAACAGTACCATACAGTGAAATCCCTGAATTCCCAGTTTCAACTGTAGAAGGACATGCAGGTCAACTTGTATTCGGTACACTTCAAGGTGTAACAGTAGTAGCAATGCAAGGACGTTTCCATTTCTACGAAGGATACGATATGCAAAAAGTAACATTCCCAGTTCGTGTTATGAAAGAACTAGGTGTAGAAACAGTTGTTGTAACGAACGCAGCTGGTGGTGTAAATACATCATTTGAACCAGGCGATCTTATGTTAATTTCAGACCATATTAACTTCATGGGTACGAACCCATTAATCGGACCAAATGATTCTGAAATGGGTGTACGTTTCCCTGATATGTCTACATCATATACGCCAGAACTTCGCGAAATGGCGAAACAAGTTGCAGCAGATTTAAATATTAAAGTACAAGAAGGTGTATATGTTGGAATGACAGGTCCTGTATATGAAACACCTGCTGAAATTCGTATGCTTCGTACACTTGGCGGAGATGCAGTTGGTATGTCAACAGTACCAGAAGTAATTGTAGCTCGTCATGCAGGTATGAAAGTACTAGGTATTTCTTGTATTTCAAATATGGCAGCTGGTATTTTAGATCAACCACTTCACCACGATGAAGTAATTGAAACGACAGAACGTGTTAAAGCTAATTTCTTAGCATTAGTAAAAGCAATTGTAAAACAAATGAAGGGGTGACTTCACAATGAGAATGGTGGACCTAATTGCAAAAAAACGTGATGGACATGCATTAACGACAGAAGAAATTAACTTTATCGTTGAAGGATATACAAATGGTAGTATTCCAGATTATCAAATGAGTTCACTTGCAATGGCAATTTTCTTCCAAGATATGAATGATCAAGAACGTGCAGATTTAACGATGGCAATGGTAAATAGCGGTGATACAATTGACTTATCAGCCATTGAAGGGGTAAAAGTAGATAAGCATTCAACGGGTGGAGTTGGTGATACAACGACACTTGTATTAGGTCCATTAGTAGCTGCTTTAGGTGTACCAGTTGCGAAAATGTCTGGACGAGGTCTAGGACATACGGGTGGTACAATTGATAAATTAGAAGCAGTACCAGGATTCCATGTGGAAATTGAAAATGATGAATTCATGCGTCTTGTAAATGAAAATAAAATCGCTGTTATTGGTCAAAGTGGAAACTTAACACCTGCTGATAAAAAGTTATATGCGCTTCGTGATGTAACTGCAACAGTAAATTCAATTCCTCTTATCGCTAGCTCAATTATGAGTAAGAAAATTGCTGCTGGTGCAGATGCAATTGTTCTTGATGTAAAAACTGGAGCAGGCGCGTTTATGAAAACGGATGAAGATGCAAAGCGTTTAGCAGAAGCAATGGTACGCATCGGTAATAACGTTGGTCGTAATACGATGGCGGTTATTTCTGATATGAGTCAGCCGCTTGGTGAAGCAATTGGTAATGCATTAGAAGTACAAGAAGCAATTGATACATTACAAGGTAAGGGACCGAAAGATTTAGAAGAGTTATGTTTAACACTTGGAAGTCAGATGGTGTACCTTGCTGGACAAGCTTCATCTTTAGAAGATGCACGTGAAAAGTTAATTGAAGTAATGAACAATGGTAAAGCGCTAGAATCATTTAAAACGTTCTTATCCGCGCAAGGCGGCGATGCATCTGTTGTTGATGATCCTTCTAAATTGCCACAAGCACAATTTAAAATTGAAGTGGAAGCGAAAGAAGACGGTTACGTATCGGAAATCGTTGCAGATGAAATCGGAACAGCAGCAATGCTTTTAGGAGCAGGGCGTGCAACGAAAGAGTCTGAAATTGATTTAGCAGTTGGTCTAATGCTTCGCAAAAAAGTAGGCGATAGCGTGAAAAAAGGTGACTCTCTTGTTACAATTTACGCAAACCGCGAAAATGTTGAAGACGTAAAAGCGAAAATTTATGAGAACATGAAAATCGCTAAAGATCACGTAGATGCACCAACTTTAGTACACGGAATTGTAACGAAGTAATAAAGTGAAACTTTAATCAGTGGGGGCTTTATCCCCACTGATTATTAGCCTTCACCAATCGGGCATTTACGGGCAGCCCGACCCAGACCTAACTTCTTTGCTTTCGCTGAATTTTGAGGTAGGTGTCTTACTGCCCGCAAATAGCGGGATAAAAAAAAGCTGAGGAGATTTCTCCTTGGCTTTTTTTACTATTTTTTGTTTATAATAGTAATGGGTGAAATTATGATTAGAATTTGTGCAATAACGAAAAAAAATGAAGTTTTATATGATGTTTCGCTAGAAGAAACGAAAAAAGAGAACATCATATGGTATTGGCTTGATTTATATAAGCCAACGAAAGAGGAGTATACATATATTTTACAAGATCACTTCAAGTTCCATCCCCTTGCAATTGAAGATTGTGTAGAGTATGTACAGAGACCAAAGGTAGATTTTTATGATGGATATAACTTTTTAGTTCTTCATGCATTCGGAGAAGACGGATTAGAACCGCATGAAATCGATTTATTTATTAGTGATCGATATATAGTCTCTTTCCATTTCTCTCATAACAATGCGATTGAAAGAGTATGGAAAACGCTCGGTGAAAAGAAACGTATTAAGAAGAGCCCTTTGCATGTAGCACATACAATTATTGACCAAATTGTAGATGATTATTTCGCACCTGTTTATTACATTGAAGACCATTTAAATGCAATTGATGATAATTTAACGGGTGAGACAGCAGGAAGTGTGCTAGAAGAAGTATTTGATATTCGTGCAGATTTATCTAAGCTAAGGCGTACGATTATTCCGATGCGTGATTTATTGTATCGTATATTAAATTCAACACGTTTTTACGGTATAAGCGATCATGAAATTTATTTTAAAGATATACATGATCATTTGCTTAAACTGACAGAGATGATTGAAGCGAGCCGTGAATTAACAGCAGATATTCGAGATAGTTACTTTTCGTTGAATTCCCACCATATGAACAATATTATGAAAACATTAACTGTTTTCTCAACTATTTTCATGCCGTTAACATTTATTGCAGGGGTATACGGCATGAACTTCGCACATATGCCAGAGCTTGGCGGGAAGTATAGTTATTTTATTTGCTTAATTTTAATGGCATTAATTGGCGGCGGAATGATGGCTTGGTTTTATAAAAAAGGTTGGTTTAAGTAAAAAAACACCGAGGATTTCCTCGGTGTTTTTTTCTTAGCCAATAGCGTGTAATACGAACATGGCTAAGAATAAGCATGTAATAATATACATGGACGGTGCGACTTCTTTACGCTTTCCAAGTGCAACTTTCAAGATAGGATAAGCAATAAATCCGAACGCAATGCCATCAGCGATACTATATGTGAGCGGGATCATAACGATAATTAAAAACGCTGGAAATCCTTCTGAAAAGTCGTTCAGAGGAATTTGTTGAATGCTTGTAATCATCAGCCCGCCAATAATAATTAAGATTGGTGCAATGGCACTGTCAGGAATTATTTTGACAAACGGAAGCGCAAACAGTGATGCGAAGAATAACAACCCTGTAACGATAGACGTCAGACCTGTCTTTCCGCCTGCAGTAATACCTGCGGCACTCTCTACTGTTGAAACGGTAGGGCTTGTGCCAAATAGACCACATGTCATTGCTGAAATTGCATTTGCTTGGTAAGCACGTGGGAATTTACGATCATCTTCTAATAAACCATGTAAAAGTCCCATGTTCTCAAAAATAAGCACCATGCTTAAGGAGAATGTTGCAATCCAAAATGGCAAGGAAGAAAGTTTCCCAAATGACATAGCTCCAAACACATCGCCATAATTAGCGAATGAAAACGAACTATTTCCCATTTGACTCGTATCAACAAGACCAAACAGCCATGCAATACCAGTTCCAATTGCAATCGTCCATAAAAAGCTTCCACGTACGTTACGCGCAAATAGTACAAGTGCGACAATAAGAGTAAGTAGTGTGGCAAGAACGACAGGACTACTTAATTTTCCCATTGCAACAGCAGTATTAGGATGCGAAACGACTAAACCACCTTTTTGCAAGCCGATGAAAGCTAAAAACAACCCGATACCGACAGTGATCGCTTCCTTTAATGACTTTGGAATCGATACCGAAAGCACGCGAGCAATCGGTGTAAAAGCAGCAATTGTAAAAATAATACCGGCGATAAAAACAGCTGCCAATGCTTCTTGCCAAGTTAAACCGAGCGTATGCACAGCAGTGTACGTGAAGAATGCATTTACACCCATACCAGGGACAAGAATAGCAGGTGCATTTGCCCAAAATGCCATGAGTAGACATCCGACAAATGAACTAAAAACAGTTGCCAAAATTCCTGCCTCAAGAGGAATGCCGGCATCTGATAAGATTGACGCATTTACAATCATAATATAAACAATTGTGAAAAATGACGTGACTCCAGCTAAAACTTCTTGTTTTGGTGATGTTTGGTGTAAGTCTAATTTAAATGTTCTTTCAAGTATTCCTTTCATGTTAAACCTTCTTTTTCATATCCCTCTCCCACCCGTGATATCTCTTATGTAAGAGCTCACCGTCCTTTATTATATCAGAACATCATGTTTTTACAACAACGAAAATGATAACGGTTACTTATAAACGAGTTTATTTATAAATACGTAAAGATTGCCCTTATAGATGAAATGATTTCTAGTTCTCCTGATTGAATGGGCGGAGCTGCTTGCGCATGCAAAGTAGCATATGATGAGATCTCCCGTGGTAATTGGGCAGATTCTTCAACGAGTGAGAGGGGAACAGGATTAATATTTAAATTGTAGGTACTCGCAATTGTACGAGCTTTGTCTACTGCTTGTTGCAGAGCTTGAATGAGAGCTTGCTCATAATATTTATTTGGATGAGATATTCGAAAACGTAATCCTTTTGCTACGTTTGCACCATTTGTAACGGCTATATCATATACTTCCCCTGCTTTTTGCACATTTAAAACGGTAATTTCATACAAATGCTCCACACGGTAGCCTTGTAGTAATGCTTTATCATTTACATATTCGTATTGAGGAGTAATTGTATAAGAAATGGTTTCTATATCTTTATCGGCAATACCTAGCTGTTTGAGGGCATCAAGCAATTGTTTCGATTGCACTGCATTTTCTTCTTGCGCCTGTTTTACATTTTTACTATCTGTTCGAATGCCCAGTGTTAATATGACAACATTTGGTTTTGCCTTTATAATGCCTTCTCCTTGTACAGTAATAGTAGCTTCTTTACCAGTATTCGTCGTACGGATATTATGTAAATACGGATTCATTCCACTTTGCATTTATGCTCACCATCCTTTTTTATATGTATATGTGTGAACAAAAAAGAAAATCTTATGAAAAAAGTTACATAAATGAGAATGTTGAGGGAAGAAAGCATATACAATATAGGTATTTATAGATTATAATATGTGTAAATATGATAAAAAAGGGACGAGGCTAGTGAACGAAAATAGAGAAACACTGATTTTAGATCTATCTGCATCATTTCGAAAGATGATACGTTTATTACAAAATGATATTAATACACGTTTTTCAGAGCATATGCCATATAATGAATTCTCTGTATTACGTGCGTTATTTTTAAAAAGTCCACAGATGGCTTCGCAAATTGCGAGTGAAGTAAACGTAACCTCCAGTCATATTACAGCTGTAACAGATCGTCTCGTGCGAAAAGGGTTTGTTGAAAGAAAACGTTCAAATTCGGACCGTCGTATCGTATACTTAGAAATTACTGAAAAGGGACGAGAAGTAACTGAAAAGCTTGAAGCTGTGCGTAAAGAATATTATAAAGAGAAATTTAAAGGTTGGAGCGACCAAGAGATAGAAATGGTTTTAGAACTATTTGGCCGCGTATTATAATAAATGAGGATAGGAAGCGAGAGCTTTCCTATCCTTTTTCTTTTGAATAAAAATATTTTGAAACTCCGATACTTTAATTAAACAGATCGGAGGAAAGATTATGAAATATATTGCTGCACTTACCATTTTACTTGGAAGTTTTTTCTGCTTTCATACATTCATGTACGCTGATAGCCCTATCCAAGTGGTGCAAAAAGAAGTGAAGTACATTGAGAATGATAATACCGTCTTGTATTCGAAATTATGGGTTCGTTCTATGCAAAACGCAGTATTATTTTATCATAGCGATAATGTTCGTAATCAGGACACTTTGCGTAATGTAACAAGTTCATCGCTCGTTAAAGCGAAGCAATTACCATTTAAGAAAGCATCAATGTACATTCCAAGATTATCGCAATACGTATCAAAAGCAGGGAAAGAAAATATTCAAGTGCACTACATTGCGGTGCACTATAATGTGAAAAAAGAAAATGCGTATCAATTAAATGGTATGAACTATTTTCTGCAAGTATTTGTGAAAGAGCGCGGCGAATGGAAAATTGCTGAAAGTGTAGTCGCGCCGACAGAGCAAATTGTGCAAAACGGTGATGGGTTTGGGATGAAAGAAGAGATGGTGTATGGGGATAGGAGAGAGAATGTAAAATAACCTCCTCTTAGTGAGGAGGTTATTTTATTTGAAATTCCAAGAGACCTTCAATCTCAATATTTTAGATAGAAGAAAATAGCTAATTATGCTTGTTCCGAACAAACCAATGTAAAAATTAAGCAACGAATGGGTCCCACCAATTATTAAACCACCGCTAATTCCAATACAGAAAATAGCGCAGACCATAAATGTTTTTTGAAGCTTTGGATATAGTAAGAAACTACCATTCCGCTCATTGACTGAACGAACATATAAATATATACCGAGTGGTAATAAAATAATTATATTTACAATAGGTCCAATCAATGTTTTTACTGAAGGAATTTTTGTAAAGTTTGGTTCATTATGACGCACTCCATCAGGATCGGTATAGGCATTTTGCGGATTATAATCAAATCTAATATGAAAATCTTCTGCTGGACCTGAAATGCGTATGTTTTCCATAACACGATGCATATTGCCATTGTCCTCATGAAAGTCAGTATTCGAGTGAACAGCGATGACTGCTGAGATAAGGGATGGAAATAACAATGGAAACATGAATATAGCTGCAGTGAGAAGTCCCTGCGAGAGAATATTCCCAGTAATTGTTCCTATACATAAAGCAAGTGTATAAATAGCAATTAATACAATTAACATGTATATAAAATAAGAATGAAATGGAGAAAATACTTGATACTTATTATGAAAAGTTGTTTTTTTCATAATGGCGAATAGTCCCCAGTTTAATACGATGATTGCTGCAATGTTGCAGATTCCAAACAACCACTTTGTTATATAGAGGTGTGAACGTTTAAAGGGCATAGACCACAACAAGTCACTAGAGTTATTTTGTCTTTCCCATCCGATTAATGTGCAGGCTAGAACGATAAGTACACTACCTAATAATATGACAGGGTCTATAAGTGTTAAATCAAAGTGGTAATGATATACATAGTTCCACTGTTTATTTTCTTTTAGAAAGTATAGCTGTTGAATAGAAGCCATATAGTATTTATATGATAAAGTATAGAAGCTAACGAACCAAAACAACCACACAACATATTTACTTTGTTGATATGTTCTTAGCCATAGTGCTTTTTGAAACATAGGCCCCCTCCTTTAAAAAACTTTATAATTTGTTAGACGTGATAGTACAACATAAGTAATGATTCCAGCGAGAAGCAAACTGATGTAATAGTTAAGTAAGAAATTAAATTGATTTATTTTATAGCCACCTAGTAATGCAAAATAAATGGTTGTCCCCCATATCCATATTCGTAAATGTTTTTGGAAAATAAATATCTTTTGACTATTTTCATTTGGAGAACGTTTGTATAAATATGTGCCAAGTATTAAGTAAAATATTGTATAGAAAATAGGGACTAACATGGATTTAGCCGAATAGTACCTATAAGATGCTGGATCTCTTAAAGTGGTTGAATCGTTTTCTTTTTCACGTGATTTTGGATCATAATCGTAATAAATAGAAAAATTATATATTGGTGCAACTATATTTGTTTTATTATTTATTTCAGAAAGACTTTCATATAAGGAAGAATTTCTATTATTCTGAGCATCTAAATGATTTATTGTAAAATTGTATAGTAATGAAATAAATGTAAGACCCATTAGTAACCAAGGAATACAAAAAACGATTTGTGAAACAACGCTTCCAGTAAAGGCACCAATACATAATGTAGCTGTATATACTGCAACATATGAAACAATTGCATAAAGAAAGTATCGATGAAATGGTTCGAATGATTGATAATCCAAATGAATTGTTGTTCTATAAATAAAGTACATAACAATCCAGTTTACAAGAAGAGACCCCACAATCCAGAATGAACCGAAAGCCCATTTAGATAAGAAAACATCTTTTCTTTTAAATGGCATTGTCATAAGTAGTGCATTAGACTGGTTGCTACGTTCCCATCCTATTAATAGACAAGCAATAGAAATAATAAGAATAGTTATCGAAAAACTATTACCTGTATTTGACGAAAAAACATAATCATAATAAAACGTTCCCTTTTCATGTAATTTATAATAATTAGCAAGTTGTTGCTGAGCTGCTTTATAGTATCCGAAAGATAGAAGATAAAGAGTATAAAAGAAGAACAGTAGTACAGCATATTTCCCGCGTTTCCAATTCCACATCCACAACGCCTTATGAAACATACCCATCCTCCTCAAGTGTCGTAACGAAGACATCTTCAAGTGACATTGATAATTCTTCAATGAGTATTGGTTGCTCTTTATAAAACTTCTCCAGTGTTGTAGCCACATTTTCCTCAATTAAGATTGTATATACTTTTCCTGTTTGGTTTAATATTTTAATATTGCTTAAGTTTTCTAGTTTTTGAGGTAATGAACGTTCATAAGCAACTTGTATTTTGGCAAATCGTGATTTTGCATCATCTAGTGATGTAATAGAATCTACTGTATGTCCTTTTAAAATAATGATTGTATCGGCAATTTTTTCAACTTCATCTAAATGGTGAGTGGAGATGAAAATTGTAATTTCTTTTTCTGCCACTTCTTCAACGAGAAATTGTAGAATCTGTCTTTTGACGATAGGATCAAGTCCGTTTGTCGGTTCATCTAAAATGACATATTCTGCTTTTGCAGCGAAAGCTAAAATGATCGCAAGCAGTGCTTTCATTCCTTTTGAGTAACTACGAATACGTTTGTTTGGTAAATTAAAACGTTCTAATATTTCATAAAAATATTGTTCATCAAATGCTGTATAAACCGCTTTATAAAACTTTACGATTTCTTTTACTGTATATCCGTTCAGTATGTTAGTAGAGTCTGGAACGTATACAACTTTTTGTTTAATTTCAGGATGCATATGAACATCTGTATTCTCATATGTAACAGTTCCTTCATCGGGGTCTAAAATGCCGACCATCGTTCGTAATAAAGTTGTTTTCCCCGCACCGTTTCTTCCGAGCAATCCGACGATACTACCTTTTTGTAATGTGAAAGAAACATCGTCTAAAATCGTTTGGTTATCAATTGTTTTCTTCAAGTTTGTCACTTTCAACATCTGTATTTCCTCCAATCTCTTTATAGTATGAATCTATCCAATCGTGAATTTTATCTTTCGTAATCCCAAGATAAGAGGCTTCTAGTAATAATTGATGAAATTGCTTTTCAACCATAGCGATTTTCCTTTCGTCTAATGTTGGGGTAATCGATTGGGCTACAAATGTTCCTTTTCCTCGTAATGTTTCAATAATCCCTTGTCGCTCTAATTCTTGATAAGCTTTACTTACTGTATTTGGATTTATAACGAGCAAAGAAGCAAGCTCGCGTACAGAAGGAAGTTTATCACTTGGAGCTAACATATTTTTTAGTACGAGCTCTTTTATATTTTGAACAATTTGTTCCCATATCGGAGTGTTGCTTCTTGGATCAAGTTGAATATGCAAGAGCAATGTCTCCTTCCTGATGAGTATTAAGTGTACTACTACGTGTAATACACTTAATACAATATAGGCAAAGAATTTATTTGTCAACTGAAAATAATAGAAAAATATGGTATTAAAAATGTATAAATTGGAAAAAATAAGTTTGATATAGAATGGAGGGTTAGTCATGAAGCGAGTTTTTGGAATACTTGTTTGTTTCATGTTATTGCTTTCTGGTACTTCAGTTAGTTTCGCACAATCTGAGAAAACGAAGCAGGAAAAAACAGAAGAAACCACGCCGAAGTTAGCGGAACAAGCGTCGTCAGCGATCGTAATTGAGCAAGATACAGGTAAAGTTTTGTTTGATAAAAATCCGAATGAAAAGTTACCACCTGCTAGTATGACAAAGATTATGACAATGCTATTAATTATGGAACAAGTTGAAAAAGGAAAACTAAAACTAAACGATAAAGTTAGAGCGAGTGAACACGCAGCTTCAATGGGCGGATCACAAATTTTTCTAGAACCTGGGGAAGAGATGACTGTAAATGAAATGTTAAAGGGCATTGCAATTGCATCTGGAAATGATGCATCGGTTGCAGTAGCTGAGCATATCGCTGGTTCAGAAGAAGGTTTCGTAAATATGATGAACAAAAAAGCGAAAGATCTAGGATTGAAAAATACACATTTTCAAAATCCGACAGGTCTTCCAGCGAAAGATCATTATTCTACAGCGAATGATATGGCTATTATGGCGAAAGAGTTGATGAAGTATCCACTTATTCGAAAATACACAGGTAAATATGAAGACTATTTACGTAAAAATACGGATAAGAAGTTTTGGCTTGTTAATACGAATAAGCTAGTACGTTTTTATCCTGGAGTAGATGGAGTGAAAACAGGCTTTACGACAGAAGCGAAATATTGTTTAACGGCATCGGCTGAGAAAAATGGTATGCGTGTTATTTCAGTTGTAATGGGAGCACCTACATCAAAAGAGCGGAACAATCAAGTAACGAAGCTTCTTGATTATGCATTTGGACAATACATGACAAAGAAATTATATACACGTGGTGAGAAAATTAAGACTGTACAAGTAGGAAAAGGTAAGGAAGAAAAAGTAGATTTAGTTGCGTCAGACAATGTGTCTCTTCTTATGAAGAAGGGCGAAAATATGGACAAAGTTAAACAAGAAGTGATTGCTGAAAAGAAAGTGAAGGCACCGATTAAAAAAGGTGATGCACTTGGCACACTTGTTATTAAAAGAGATAAAGATGTTTTATTAAAACAAACAATTGTAGCGAAAGAAGATGTTGAGGCAGCGAGCTGGTGGGAGTTATTTAAAAGAAGTTTTGGGATGTTTTCAACATCAAAATAGCGGCGGGAATTTTGATGTTTTTCTGTTCGTATTTACTGAAATAATTGCTGAAAGGTTTCACTTTATGACGAAATAGTTCTTCTTTTGTCAGTAGGAAGGATTCTGATTTTATATCACGAAAATCTTATGTTAATGAGTAAAGTTTGAGCATAAGGAGGAAATCGTGTGAGTCTTTCCATGCATTTAGAAGTAAAACGTGACGTCTTATGTGTGAGGCTAGAGGGCGAGTTAGATCATCATACTGCTGAAGAGTTGCGAACGAAAGTCACAGATATGATTGAGACACATGGTGTTCATCATATTATTTTGAGCCTAGAGAACTTAACATTTATGGATAGTTCTGGTTTAGGCGTTATATTAGGCCGATATAAACATGTAAAGGGATTAGGTGGAGAGATGGTTGTCTGTGCAATTTCACCGCCCGTTAAACGTTTATTTGAAATGTCAGGTCTATTCAAAATTGTTCGTTTAGAAGAAAGTGAAGCGCATGCGCTCGCGACGTTGGGGGTGGCGTAGATGAGAAATGAAATGAACCTTCAATTTTCAGCGTTAAGTCAGAATGAATCATTCGCTCGTGTTACGGTAGCTGCTTTTATTGCGCAATTAGACCCGACGATGGAAGAACTAACAGAGATTAAAACAGTTGTGTCAGAAGCGGTTACAAATGCAATTATTCATGGGTATGAAGGAAATGCAGAAGGTGTTGTTTATATTTCAGTGATTTTGGAAGAAGCGATGGTGAAACTCACGATTCGAGATGAAGGGATTGGTATCTTTAACTTAGATGAAGCAAGACAACCCCTTTTTACAACTAAACCTGAATTAGAGCGTTCCGGAATGGGATTTACTATCATGGAAAATTTTATGGATGAAGTAGAAGTTATTTCAAACGAATCTTTCGGGACAACAATCCATTTGACAAAATACTTATCAAATAGTAACGCTCTATGCAATTAAGGAGAATAGCCAATGGACATAGAGGTCAGAAATGAGAAGAAGAAACCTCAGTTAAAGGACCACGAGCTAAAAGCGTTAATTCAAAAAAGTCAAGATGGAGATCAACAAGCGAGAGATACAATCGTTCAAAGTAATATGCGTCTCGTATGGTCGGTTGTACAGCGATTTCTTAATCGAGGATACGAACCAGACGATTTATTTCAAATTGGATGTATTGGACTCTTAAAATCGGTAGATAAATTTGATTTATCTTTCGACGTGAAATTTTCAACATATGCAGTTCCAATGATTATCGGTGAAATACAACGATTTTTACGTGACGATGGATCAGTGAAAGTAAGTAGATCTTTAAAAGAAACAGGAAACAAAGTCCGAAAGATGAGAGACGAGCTTTCGAAAGAATTTGGAAGGGCTCCAACGATTAATGAGGTAGCACAGGCTCTTGAACTAACGCCGGAAGAAGTTGTTCTGGCGCAAGAAGCGAGTCGTGCTCCTTCGTCGATACATGAAACTGTGTATGAAAACGACGGAGATCCAATTACTATTTTAGATCAAATTGCAGATCAATCGGAAACGAAATGGTTTGATAAAATTGCTTTAAAAGAAGCAATTAGAGAATTGGATGAACGAGAAAGGCTAATTGTGTATTTGCGCTATTATAAAGACCAAACCCAATCAGAAGTAGCGGAGCGAATAGGCATTTCGCAAGTACAAGTTTCAAGACTTGAAAAGAAAATATTAAAACAGATGAAAGATCGAATAGATGAATAGCTATCTATTCGATTTTTTTTGTTGTAACGTATGGTTGGTCGATAGCGGCAGCATTCCTTCTAGTCGCGTTAGTTATTGGTCTGAAAAAATGGAATGCACAAATACATTCAGACTCTGTCCAGCTTGAAAAAGAATGGAAGGACCGAGGTGTTTCATGATGAGTGGATCAGCGATTATGATGATGGTTATAGGTATGGTAGTCATTTGGGGAGGACTTGCATTAAGTATTGCAAATTTATTTAAGAAAAAGGCATAAGCTAAAAACATCTGTCCCGAAATGGTACAGATGTTTTTTTATGAAAAAATTGTATTAGAAAAAATTCCAATAACCATACTACAACTACGAGGAAGAGTGAAGGGGTGAATGAAAATTGGAACAAACGATTTATATTAAAATGCGCAATCGCTTAAAAGTGTCTCCTACGTATGAAGTAAAGCTGAGCGATGTTGCTCAACTTGCCGGAGATTCTTTTGTAGTTGAGTTGTTACAAAATGAAATAGTCTACAAAATAACAGCGCATGATAAAACACATGTTGTAATTGATGTTATGAAAGTGATTGAGATTATTCAACAAAAAGCGGCTCACATACAAATTAATTTACTTGGTTCTGGACAAACTCTTGTTGAAATTATATACGAAAAAAAGAAAGTGCATCCGGTTTTCTTCGGACTTGTATGGTTGTTACTTTTCATTGGAGCGGCCCTTGCAATAATTTATTTCCATGAGGATGTAAGTATGCAACAAGTACACCAACGGTTATATTACATGATTACTGGAGAATTTAAGGCGCAACCACTCTTATTTCAAATTCCTTATTCATTAGGTCTTGGATTAGGTATGGTCTTATTTTTTAATCATGTATTTCAAAAGAGAATTAATGAAGAGCCGAGCCCGTTAGAAGTTGAGATGTTTCAATATCAGCAGTCGCTTGATCAATATGTAATTGTTCATGAAAACAAGGATAATATGAAACAGATTGCTGATGATTGAGTGTGCATTTGTTGTATTAATTGGCTTAGCTGGAGGGATTGCAGTAGGTAGCGGATATGTCGCGTTTTTAGCTGTACTTGGTATAATCCCTCGTTTAGCTCAATTAACGAGAAGTGGAAAGCATATTCAATACTTTGAGTGGGCGGTCATTGCAGGTACTTTAACAGGGGCTTGGTGTAGTTTGAAAAATATTACATTTCAAACGTCACAATATTGGCTTGTTATATTAGGAATATTTTGTGGCACATTCATTGGAATGCTCGCTGCGGCGTTAACGGAAGTGTTAAACGTTTTACCTATTTTAGCGAAACGAGTAAGGGTAGAGGAGAAAATTATTGTTTTACTCGTTGCTCTTGTACTTGGGAAAGTAATAGGCTCGTTGTTTCACTGGATTTATTTCGTAAAGTAGGAGGCAATATATATGGCAGGGCGAAAATTGAAGGACGATTACATAAATAAAGTGAAGGAGTACCATCCAAAACCGAACTATTTCATAAATTGTGTGAAGGCATTTCTTGTTGGTGGACTCATTTGTACGGTTGGAGAAGTGTTGATGAAATTTTATATACATTACTTTCACTTTAGTGAGAAAGAGGCAGGAAACCCTACAGTTGCAACTCTTGTTTTACTATCAGCGATTTTAACAGGGTGTGGTGTATATGATAAAATCGGGCAGTTTTCTGGAGCGGGATCAGCAGTACCAGTTACTGGATTTGCGAATTCTATGGCGAGTGCCGCACTAGAGCATAGGAGTGAAGGGATTGTTCTAGGAATCGCTACTAACATGTTTAAGCTTGCAGGAAGTGTCATTGTATTTGGAGTCGTCGGTGCATACATTATCGGGTTAATAAGATATACATTTCAAATTTTAATGTCTTAAAGGAGGGGTGGGTATGAGATTGACAGGAAAACAAACGTGGGTATTTCAAAATGATATCTTCGTGAATGCAACTGGTACTGCTGTCGGTCCGAAAGAAGCTGAAGGCCCTCTTGGAAAGGATTTTGATATTTCATATTCTGACTTACATTGCGGAGAGGAAAACTGGGAACTTGCTGAACGAAGGTTAATGTCAGACTCAATTCAACAAGCGATGCAAAAAGGGAATATAAAAAAATCGCAAATTGATTTCTTTTTAGCGGGAGATTTATTAAACCAAACAGTGACAGCAAATTATGTTGCTCGTGAGTATGGTATTCCTTTTTTAGGGATGTTCAGCGCTTGTGCGACGTCAATGGAAACTTTGGCGATTGGATCAGCTTTTATAGATGGTGGATTTGCGAATCGTATTTTAGCTACAGTAAGTAGTCATAATGCGACGGCTGAAAGACAATTTCGTTCCCCAACAGAATACGGAGGACAAAAGCCAGGGACAGCAAACTCAACTGTTACCGGAGCAGGGTCAATATTAATTAGCAATGAGGAGAGTGCAATTAAAATAACAGCAGCAACAATTGGTAAAGTGCAAGATTTAGGAATTGCTAATCCTTTAGATATGGGATCAGCGATGGCACCAGCTGCTGCTCATACAATTCAACAACATTTTGAAGATTTGAGAAGAAGTGCAGCTGATTATGATCTTATTGTTACTGGTGATTTATCGGCTGTTGGGACACCGATTGCGAAACAACTTTTACTTGAGGAAGGGTATGATTTGGGGAATGTATACAATGATTGTGGATTAATGATTTACAATTCAAATCAAGAAGAAGTGTTTGCAGGGGGCAGTGGTTGTGCTTGTTCAGCTGTTGTAACATACGGCCATTTATTGAGTGAAATGCAAAAAGGGAATTTACAAAGAATTTTTGTTGTTGCAACTGGAGCTCTATTAAGCCCCATGATGATACAACAGAAGGAAACGATTCCAACGATTGCGCATGGTGTTGTGTTTGAAAGCGTTAAAGGAGAGTGAATTGTGGATTTTATATATGCATTTCTTGTAGGAGGAGCTATTTGTGTAATTGGACAAGTGTTGCTAGATTTCGCAAAGTTAACACCGGCACATTTAATGGCAACTTTTGTAGTCGCCGGAGCTATTTTAGACGGATTCGGATTGTACGATAAGCTTATAAAATTTGCAGGTGCTGGGGCAACAGTCCCTATTACAAGTTTTGGACACTCACTATTGCACGGGGCAATGCATGCGGCAGAAAAACATGGATATTTAGGAATTGGAATCGGTATGTTTAGCTTAACGTCTGCGGGGATTTCAGCAGCGATATTATTTTCATTTTTTGTTGCACTTATATGTAAACCGAAAGGATAAATCAAATGAGACGAAGGGTTGTTTTGGTCACAGATGGAGATGAATATGCAAAGCGGACAATTGAGCTGTTAACAAAGGAATTTGGGGGGAGGTGTATTTCAGCATCGCAAAGTAATCCGACCAAATTGACAGGGAAGAAAGTTGTTGAGCTTATTATGCAAACGCCATATGACCCTGTATTTGTCATGTTTGATGACAGCGGATTTATAGGAGAAGGATCTGGTGAAAAGGCGTTAAAGTATGTCGCAACACATAAACAAGTTGATGTACTCGGTATTTTAGCAGTAGCATCTAATACACATCATTGGGAATGGGCGCGTGTAGATGTAAGTGTAGATCGGAATGGGAATTTGACAGAATATGGCGTTGATAAATTTGGACTCCCAGATGGTGAAATTGGCAGGATTAGTGGGGATACGATTTATTGTTTAGATGGTCTGAATGTTCCTGTCATAGTGGGGGTCGGTGATATTGGCAAGATGTGCGGAAATGATGAATGGGAGAGAGGATCACCTATTACTAGAAAAGCGATTCAATTAATTTTGGAAAGGAGTGGGTTTTATGACGAAGCCTAAAAAAGTGAATATCCCGATTTCATCTTTTTTAAGTGATAATGAAAATTATTTAAAGCAAACAGTTGGACTTGGTGTTACATACGATGTTGGTATTCGTAAATTTCAAATTTTAAATAAAGAAATTGGTGTGTTATTTGTAAATGGACTTTGTGATACGAATTATATTATCCCTATTTTAGAAGAAGCGGTGGATACAAATGAAATAAGGGATGTAGAAGAAGATACAGTAAAGCTTTTAGAGAATCGTTTAATTCATCAACAAGTAAGTAAAGTAAAAACGATGGATGATGTAATGCTCCAAGTATTATCAGGACTCATTGTTATATTTGTGGAAGGTGAAACTGAAGCGTTCGCAATAGATGTTCGTAGTTATCCGGGCCGGACACCGACAGAACCAGATACAGAAAAGGTAGTGCGTGGTGCAAGGGATGGCTTTGTTGAAAATATCGTTGTAAATACAGCGTTAATTCGTAGAAGAATACGCGATCCACGTCTTCGAAATGAAATGATTCGAGTAGGGGATAGATCGCAAACGGATATTTGTATTACATACGTTCAAGATGTTGCAAATCCGGATTTAGTGAAGATTATAAAACAAGAATTAAATAATATTGAAGTAGATGGGATTACGATGGCGGATAAAACGGTAGAAGAATTTGTAGTGAAACAAGGTTATAATCCATTCCCGCTTATCCGATACACAGAGAGACCAGATGTAGCAGCAAATCATCTGTTAGAAGGACATGTGTTAGTACTCGTTGATACATCACCAAGTGCTATGATCACTCCAACAACATATTTTCACCATTTACAGCATGCAGAAGAGTTTAGACAAAATCCAGCTGTAGGTACATTTTTACGTTGGGTACGTTTTTTAGGTGTTATATTTTCGCTATTCTTACTGCCATTTTGGCTAGTTTTTGTTTTTGATCCGACTCTTTTACCGGAAAGTCTTGCTTTCATTGGACCAAATAAGATGACGCATTTACCGATTTTATTACAAATTTTGATGGCGGAAGTCGGACTCGAATTTTTAAGAATGGCCGCCATTCATACACCGACATCATTGTCGTCGGCAGCAGGATTAATTTCTGCCATATTAATTGGTCAAATTGCAATTGATGTAGGCTTGTTTGTACCAGAAGTTATTTTGTACGTAGCAGTTTCTATGATTGGAGCATACGCTACGCCAAGTTATGAGTTAGGGCTTGGGAATAAGATTGGAAAATTGTTTGTCATTATTTTAACAGGCATATTTCATGAAATGGGATTTGTCATTGGAATGACGATATTGATTCTATTTTTAACATCTATAAAAAGCTTGCAAACACCGTATTTATGGCCGTTTTTACCGTTTGATTGGGGCGCGTTAACGAAAATTTTACTTCGTCCAACTATGTCTAGTTTAAAGGTTCGTCCAAGTATTGTAAGACCTCAAAATGTGCGAAGACAAAAATAAGCGGGATTATGCTCCGCTTATTTTTTATTGAAAATTTATTGTTTTTTTAACAAAAATCAAACATTTTTTTTGTACAATTAGAGTAGATATTGTGTATGGAAGGGGAAGAGGACATGATTAAACTATTTGTAAGTGATTTAGATGATACACTCGTTTACAATATGAATGATATGCAAAAAGAAGATGAACGAGCGCTTTGTTGGCTAGCTGAAAACGGGACAAATATTTGTTTTGCCTCTGGCCGTTTTACTCACCGAATTGATGAGGCGGTAAAAAGGTTTTCGTTCCCGTATTACACAACTAGTTTAAATGGAGCGACAATGATACTACCGGATGGAAAAGTATTTCATGAATCGAGTTTTGAAGATGGGGTTGCCCAGGAAATATATCGATATATACATAAAAAGGGACTAGCAGATATTGTTTGTGCAAATGAGCAGCGATATACAAAAAGGAAGAATGAACATCACCATACTTTTGAAGAGTATATGGGAGTGCATATTGCTGAAATCGAAGAGTTAGAAGAGGAATTTGGGAAGACTGTACATCCTGCGAAATTATTTGTTTTTGGCGAAGAAGAAAAAATTGTAGCATTAGATCAAGAGTTGAGAGATACATTTCATAGCGAAGCGGAAGTCTTTATATCGGGTAAGCGATATGTTGACATTATGCCAAGAGGTGTAAGTAAAGGAAGCGCTCTGAAGCGATTAATGGAACATTTACAAATTGAAGCAAATGAAGTTGCATGTATTGGAGATTCTTTCAATGATATTTCTATGTTTGAAGTAACCCCGCACTCCTTCACCCTCCATCATGCTCATCCGTATGTGAAGGAGAAAGCAAATTATGTTGTCCGTTCGGTTGAAGAAGCTATTATGAAATTACCGTTACTTGTATAAAAAAGAAGCTCGTCACTGGCGAGCTTCTTTTTTACTTGAATAAAGATTTAACGAAATCAATGATACTAGAGAAGAAATCTTTTACTTTATCTAGGAAACTTTGCCCTTCTTCAGATCCTAAGAAGGCAGACACATGGTCTTTTGCTTTCTCTAATTGGCTACCAACTTGGTTCCAATCGATATTAAGATTTTTCATTTTATCAAATAACGCTACTAGGCTATCCAACTGTTCATCTGTTAATGTAATACCGAGTTGATCAGCAATTTTTTTAATTAATGTACGTAAATCTTCAGTTGTTTTTGGCTGTTCTTTTGCAATTTCTTCTTTAATTTTTGCAACAAGTTGAACTGCTTTTTCTTCGCCGATTTTATCACCAAGCTGGGCTGTTTGTACCATTTCTTCATTGGCTACTTTTTTTACTTCTTCAGGAATGGCTTTGTTTGATGTTGTTTCATAGGCCTTCATTAAACCTGTTAAAGCAGCAGTTCCTGAAACTTTAAATGGTGCAGTAATTTGAATCTCTGCATCTTTCACACCTGCTGTAATAAGTGCATTTGTGTACATTGCATCTGTTATCGAATTAATGTTTTTTGAGCGTACAATGAGACCTGACCCTGGTTTTGTGTATGTAATCATAGAAGAGGAAATAGCTCTCGTACCAATTTGCGCTTTTGGAACGATGCCCTCTAGAAATTTATGTTCTTCCGCATTAGATACAGTAATAATTTGTGCATCTTTTGGTGCTTTCATTTCTTTCAAAAGATCTTGTTTCTGTTGTTCAGATAAGTTTTCTCCTAGTGTAACAATTGATTCTCCCTCAATGATGTCTGCAAATGAAGCTGTTGGCATAATAAATACGGCTACAGCTAATAGCAGAGCTAGTAATTTCGTTTTCACGAAAAATCGCTCCCTTTCTCTTTCTTAAATTTTCGGGCAACACAGTTATTATAGTATATTTTTCTTATTTGTCACCTAGCTTCTTCCACATTTCAAAAAAGAAGTATGCAGATTGTCGGATTCTTTTTGTTTCTCGTCATGAATATGGTAATATAGTGCTGAGATAGTTGAAAGGAGACATATACATATGAAAACTTTAGGATACATATTAATGGAAAATGGCGAAAAAATCGATTTAGAATTTTTCCCAGAAGAGGCACCAAAAACAGTAGAAAACTTTAAAAAATTAGCAGAGCAAGGATTTTATGATGGTGTGACATTCCACCGCGTTATTCCTGGCTTCGTAAGCCAAGGTGGAGACCCAACAGGCACAGGAGCAGGTGGCCCAGGTTACTCTATCCCATGTGAAACTGATGGAAATCCTCATAGACATCTTGTTGGCTCACTTTCTATGGCACATGCTGGCCGTAATACAGGTGGTAGCCAATTCTTTGTTGTTCATGAGCCACAACCGCATTTAGATGGCGTACATACTGTATTCGGTAAAGCAACAAGCGGTATTGAAACAGTATTAAACATGCGTCAAGGCGATGTAATGAAAGAAGTTAAAGTTTGGGAAGAATAAGTTACGAGAAAAGGAGAGCGATTTTGCTCTCTTTTTTTATTTCCTATAAACAGGGTTGGTATATATTTTAAAGTATATGACACAAATAGGACGGCTACTAACGTTAAATTATATTGTTCATGAGAACACACTTTTAACAAAATACATAGGATGGAGTACGAATTATATGCTTCAATAAATGTATTTCTCTTAACATATTGCTTTTAGTAGAACTACTTTGTTCAAAAGTGGTTAATAAGTGAAATGTGATGAGAAAGGGATTTTCCTTTTAGTTCCTATATAGTATTGTCTCTTTTTTGAGCGGTGTAATAGAAAGAAATAGCGTGGAAACATATATTTGACTTTCTTCTTAACGCTTTGTATGATTATCAAGTTGTTTCAGCCCCTTCTCACTCTGGTAAAAATATTGTAGAATGAATGTGATATGAAAAGAGTGATTGAGGGGATAAATAGTTTGTAACTTTTGTAAGAAGGGATAAGGGTTATGTTAATTCGTTTTAAAAAAAGTTATGAAAAAATTGCAATGGGGCTTCTTTCATTTATGCCAACTGAAAAAGATGTAAAAACATTACAATTGACAATGAAAGAATATGAAGCGAAAGAGGATTGGCAATTGTATTTGTGGAAACAAAATGAAGATTTTGTTGGGATAATGGGGATTATAAAAAAAGAAGATCAGGTATTGGAAATTCAGCATTTGAGCGTGAATCCGTCTCACCGTCATATGGGGATTGGGACGAAGATGGTTCAAGAGCTTAAGAGTAAATTTCTTGAGTTTACAATTTGCGGAAATGAGCAAACAGCAAGTTTTTGCAAAAAGTGTAAAGAGCTTGAACAAAATATACATTCATGAAAGCAGGGATAAGTAGTTTATTATCTCTGCTTTCTTTTTTGTAGTTGCTCGTGTCGCTCAGAAATGACTTCTGTTCGATCACGCAATGTGTGCTTACTTATGATGTATTCACCAGGAATGACGTTCACATCTTTCCAAGAGAGGTTTTGTTTCTTACATAACTGTATGCATTGTTTTTCTAACGATACGTCTAACAATGGTAAAAATAACGGCGCAAAAATTTCCTTTTTGTGGATAGAGTGTAATCTTTCATTTAATAAGAACATAAGTTGTTTATGATCTATTCCTAATTGATGTAAAGATGTACTGTTCTTTTCTAAAAGTGCTATTGCGCTTTTTATCATCTTCTCTGCACCATTCCAGTTGGATCGTCTGTGATGGTATAAGGAAACAGCAATTTGAATGAGACCGACTAAGTAATTGTCGCGTTCTCCTCTAGGTTTTAATTTCCAATACTCTTCTAATATTTCATGACATTCAAAATAATCATAGTCTCCGTGAAAATGAATTAAAAATTGTATGTACTCGGTAGGATACATTTTATTCGCTCCTGTCTAACGGTTATATGTACAGTTTATCATAGAAATATTAACAATAAGCGACTAGGGAAATATCCCTAGTCGCTTTATTGCGTCCTATTAGCAGAAGCAAGCTGCTCCTACAATGATTAGTAAAATGAACAGTACAACAAGTAATGCGAACCCACCGCTAAAACCGCAATCAACGTGACCCATAGTTTTTTGACCTCCTACATTGTTCTTACTACATTGTTATCATATGAAGCGGTGGGCATTATGACATGGGCATAGGTCTATTTTTAATTAAATTTCTTAAAAAGGTTGGATAGAACATGAGTATGCTCTATACTTATGGTGTTATAGAAAAAATGTGGTGGGATGCTTTGTGCAGTATAATTTTAAAGTAGAGGCTTTTGAAGGGCCTTTAGATCTATTGTTACACTTAATAAATCGTTACGAAATTGATATATATAATATTCCTGTAGCGAAAATTACAGAGCAATATCTATCTTATGTCCATACGATGAAAGAATTACAATTAGATGTTGCCAGTGAGTATTTAGTAATGGCTGCAACGTTATTACAAATTAAAAGTAAAATGTTGTTACCGAAACAAGAAGAAGATGTACCTGATAACGGTGAAGACTTTATAGATGATCCTCGTCAAGAATTGATGGAGAGGTTAATTGAATATAAGAAATATAAGCAAGTTGCTACTGAGTTAAAAGAAAGAGAACAAGAAAGAGCACAGCTATATACACGTCCGCCAATTGATTTTACATCATTTCAACAAGAAGAGGAGACAAGCTTGCCTCTTGATGTTACGTTATATGATATGTTAGCGGCATTTCAAAAGCTAATGCGTCGTAAAAAAGCAAAAACCCCCGTAACAACGCGAATTACTCGCCAAGAAATACCAATTGCACAGCGAATGACTGATATTCTACAACAGTTAGAAGTAAGAGGCGGTCGTCAAAGCTTTTATGATTTGTTTGCTGATGAAGAACGTGAAATAATGGTTGTAACATTTTTAGCGGTTCTTGAGCTAATGAAAAATCAACAAATCATAATTGAGCAGGAACATAATTTTGATGAAATTTTCGTATCAAGCTCTAATAAATCCGTATAGAGTTGATGTGAAGATGGGATAGAAATATTTTATCTCATGTTAGGTTTTAATGTATCGTTTGGAACGAGAGAAGAAATATTGAACCGAACGCATTTACTGTGATTCGGTTTTTTTATGTGTGTTTTTTATGGGAAATAGGAGAAAGGAGTTCGTAAAATGGATAGAAAAGAACAAAAATCGATTATTGAAGGGCTTTTATTTGTTGCAGGTGACGAAGGGATTTATCCGGAACAGATAGCTAAAGTTCTGGAAGTTGAAGTGGAAGAAGTAATAAACAGTATAGAGGAAATGCAAAAAGAATGCGAAGGATCGAATCGCGGTTTGCAAATTGTACAATATGCAAAAGTGTATCGTTTTGCAACAAAGAAAGAACATGCTTCGTACTATCAAAAATTAATAGATACTCCAACCGCGGCTTCACTTTCTCAAGCAGCTCTTGAAACGTTGGCAATCGTTGCGTACCGTCAACCGATTACAAGGACAGAAATGGAAGAGATTAGAGGTGTGAAAACGGATAAGGCATTACAAACGTTAGTTTCACACTTACTTATAAAAGAAACGGGAAGAGCGGAAGGACCAGGGCGCCCTATTTTATACGGAACGACGAAAGAATTTCTAGATACGTTTGGATTGAAAACATTAGATGATTTACCACCTCTTTCGGAAGAAAATGAACAAATGAATGAAGCAGATTTATTCTTTGGTTCTTTACAGGAATTATCAAAATAAAAGCTTAGCATTTTGCTAAGCTTTTTTTGTATATCAATTACAGAGCGTGCCATACTAAATGAAAAAAGGAGACGAGTTATGAAAGGTGTACGGAGTATTCTATTGTTGGTTTCTGTTTTATTATGTTTTTCGTTAAACAGCGCATCGGCTAAAAGATATATGATGTCTATTCATACTGCGTCTTCTATACATATGCAGCGGCAACATTTCGGTAAAATGAAAGTGAGTTTTTTAAAAGTTGGACAAGGTGATGCGACACTTATTACATTGCCAAATGGTCAAACGATGTTAATAGATGGGGGTCCTTATGAAGCGGGAGAGGTCATTATTCAAAAACTAATTGAAAAAAGAATTAATCATTTAGATGTGATTGTAAGTACTCATCCTGATATGGACCATATAGGAGGACTTATTCCAATTGTAGAGCAAATGCCAGTTTCCCTCGTATTAGATAGCGGGAAAACATATAGTTCATTTACTTATCATACGTATCGAAATAACATTAAAAAAAGGGGCATTCCTTTCATTTCAGTGAAGGAAGGACAATACATACCGCTAGATCCACATGTTTCTATACAAGTATTAAACAATGGTAAATCGAAAGACGAGAATAACGAGTCCTCAATTGTGTTAAAGATTCGATATGGTAAAGCGGACTTTTTATTAATGGGTGATGCTGATATACGGACGGAAAATGAAATATTAAAGCAATTTGATGTACATGCAGATGTATTAAAAGTTGGGCATCATGGCTCGTATACTTCAACGAGTGAAACATTCTTAAAAAAAGTAGATCCACAATTCGCTATTCTTTCGTACGGGAGTAGAAATCCATATGGGCATCCTCATCAGAGTGTAGTAAGACGATTAAAACAGCGTGGTATAATGATATATGGAACAAACAAGCGAACTGTGGAAATAGAAACAGATGGTGAACATATTACTATGGGGGCAAGCGGTCTTATGCCATTACTTAAGTAACTAATTATATAAGAGGTTATTATCCATTTTGGTAAAAATGGATAATATATATTAGAATGAAAAAGAAATCAATTTCCTTTTTTCGCTGAACGAAGAGGAAATTTCATTAGAATGTATAGACAACTACTTGTGTGTATATTAAGATGGAATTAGGCGAATAAGGTAATAATAATAAGTAGGTATTTCATGGGAAAGGGTCGATGAAAATGAAAACGCAAGTTGTCATCAATGCCGAAATTTATACAGGTAAAGAAGTAGTGGAAAACGGATTTATTCGTTACACAGAAACAGTTAAAGAAATTGGTTTGATGGCTCAATATGTATCACAAGAAAATGAAACTGTGTTAGATGTGGCAGGAAAGATTGTGATTCCAGGTATGATTGATGTTCATATTCATGGTGGATACGATATTGATGCGATGGATGCAAATAGCGATGGATTAGTAACTCTTGGTAAAGAAATGTTAAAAGAAGGAGTTACAACTTACTTCCCAACAACAATGACACAAGCTCCAGAAGCGATTGAAGCGGCGCTAAGTGCTGCGAAGGAAGCGAAAGACAAAGGAGCACATTTCGAATATATTCACTTAGAAGGACCATATGTTTCAAAAAAACGTGCGGGTGCACAACCACTTGAACATATTGTTCCTGCGAGTATCGAGCAATTTAAACAATGGCAGGAAGCAAGCGGTAATTTAATTAAATTAGTAACATATGCACCGGAAGAAGAAGGTGCGTTAGAGTTTGAACAGTATCTTGCTGAAACAGGTGTTGTTGGCACAATGGGGCATACAGATGCAATTGATGCACAACTGAAAAATAGAAAAATTACACATGCAACACATTTATACAATCAAATGCGTGGATTACATCATCGTGAACCAGGAGTTGTTGGTCATGTGTTATTAAATCCAGATGTAATGGTTGAAGTAATTACAGATGGTATTCACATTCACCCTGATATGGTGAAATTAGCATATAAATTAAAAGGACCGAAAAAAGTAAGTGTCATTACAGATGCAATGCGTGCAAAAGGTCTTGAAGAAGGATTATATGAGCTTGGCGGACAGCCAGTACATGTAAAAGATGGCAGTGCCCGATTAGAAGATGGAACGTTAGCTGGTAGTATTTTAAAAATGGATCAAGCTTTCCGAAATGTAATTGAATTTACAGGATGTTCAATCGAGGAGGCAGTGTTAATGACATCAGTTAACCAAGCAGAAGAATTTGGATTAAATAATAAAGGCGCATTAGCGGTAGGTAAAGATGCAGACTTTGTTGTTATGACTGAAGAATTACATGTATATGATACGGTTCGTTTAGGAATTCATATGAAGGAAGGGAAGTAATTAGATGAATATTCTAGTTGTAAAAACTCCAGAAGAATTAGCAGAAGCAGGTTATAAGTTAATTAAAGAGGTTGTAAAATCAAAAGAAAATCCAACTTTAGGAATGGCTACAGGAAGCTCTCCATTAGGTATTTATGCAGAAATGCGAAAAAATAAACTTGATACAAGTCATGCAACCACTGTAAACTTAGATGAGTACGTAAATTTACCACACGAAGATAAAAACAGCTATCACTATTTCATGCAAGAACAGTTGTTTGATCATCTTCCATTTAAACAAACTTATGTACCGAATGGGATGGCAAGTGATTTAGAGGAAGAGTGCAAGCGTTATGAAGGCATTCTAGTAGCTAACCCAGTTGACTTACAGATTCTTGGAATCGGTGAAAACGGTCACATCGGATTTAATGAGCCAGGAACACCATTTAATTCTCCAACTAACATTGTAGAATTAACAGAATCTACACGCCAAGCAAACCTTCGCTTCTTTGAAAATGAAGAAGATGTGCCGACTCATGCGATTACAATGGGAATTGGAAGTATTATGAAAGCGAAACAAATTCTACTTGTTGCTATGGGATCTAAAAAGGCAGAAGCTATTAAAGAATTATTGCAAGGTGAATATAGTGAGGCGTGTCCTGCTACAGTTTTACAACGTCATCCGAATGTAACCGTAATCGCAGATCCAGAAGCTCTATCTTTATGCAGTGAGGCGATTGCTGATGAACATCGACAAGTATTCACCATTTCCGATTTATTATCAGATTCAAGAGTGGGTGAAACAGCTAATTGAGGAAGGCGAATGGAAGCCGGGAGATAAAATTCCGTCTGAGAATGAACTTTGTGATAAGTTCGAAGTGAGTCGTATGACAATCAGACAGGCGATTAATAACTTAGTGGAACAAGGTTATTTATACCGGAAACGTGGGATTGGAACGTTCGTCCAACTTCCGAAAGTGGAGCAAAAGTTGCAAGGAATGACGGGATTCACAGAAGATATGATATCTCGTGGTATGAAACCGAGCAGCCAGTTATTAAGTTTCCGCCTAGTTCCAGCTACTGCTAAAATAGCAGACCGGCTGAGAATACAAGAGGGAGAATCGGTTTATGAAGTGAGGCGTACGCGCTTAGCTGATGACGAACCGATTGCATTTGAGACGACATATTTGTCGCCAACTCTTGTGAAAGATATTAACGAAGAAATATTACAACAATCTTTATATGAACATTTAGAGAAAAAACTGGGCTTTAAGCTTGTTCGCGCTACTCAATCAATTGAAGCTTCAATTGCAACGGATAATGAAGCTGAACATCTGCATATTCCTAAAAAGGCGCCTGTACTTGTAATGCGTCAATGGTCATATTCAGAAGGTGAGTTACCGTTAGAGTATGTGAAATGTATTTATCGTGGGGATCGTTACAAGTTTATTACGAACATCGCACGTAACAAGTAATATATTTCAGTTTGTGAAGTACAGTGAACTTTGATGTTTTCAACATGTAAAGAAATAAAAATACGACTCATCCTTATAAGGATCGAGTCGTATTTTTATTTGCTTCTTCATTATAAACAAGTACTTGGTTAACGGCATCTTTGACAGCATCTACTACATAGTGAGCGTGCTCTTTTACCGCATCATCAGCTTGAGACATAGCAAAACTATGAGGAGTTAAGGAAAACATTGGAATATCATTGTAAGAATCCCCTATGCATGCAACCTCCTCTGGTTGTATTTGAAACTCTTGTAATAAAACAGAAATAGCAGAACCTTTACTAATATTTGGTGGCATTACATCTAAACATTGTTCAGCTGAAATGAAAGTACTAACTTTTCCATAGAATTTTTCATCGATCTTTTTTTGAAGGAGTTGTAAGTTTTCCTTTGTTCCACCGATAGAAATTTTATTTGGAAAAATTGTATCATCGATTTTCTGTAATAAATTTGGTTCTTCAACAGAAGTCATTGCTACTTGTTTTTCGAGTTCATGAATAAAAGGTGTCTTTTCTTCAATATAGTAATTATGCTCATCACTTACATAACGGAAATAAGGGTCTTGATTTGTCATAGCTAGTAAATCAGGAAGAATGCTGGAATCAAAATTTGCGGATAATAGTTGCTTATTTTCATTAGTGTATACAAACACACCATTTACACTAATACGATGGAAATTTGTATTTACAGCTTTCATTAAGTCTGCGATTTCATTATCAAGTCGTCCAGAAGCGAAGCAAAGAATAACATTTTGCTCAGCAAGACTGCGAAGTGCCGCAACATCCTGTTCATCAATCAGACCTCCATGCTGCATCATTGTACCGTCAATATCACTTACAAACATTTTAATCATGTTGCTATCTCCTTTCTATGTACAGTTGCTCTTACATTATACGTATCATATACAAACATGTCTAAAAAATGAATTTTTATCAAATGGTAGATGTTTTACATTGACGACAAAGAAGAATGTTCTGTAACATAAAAGTAGGCTATTTAAGTACGAGGGTGGTGTTATATGAGTAATTATCTAGAAATTAAAAAAGTTTTAAATAATAATGTCATCATTGCTAGCCATCCTGAACACGAGGAAGTAGTAGTGATCGGTAAAGGAATTGGATTTGGAAAAAAGGCTGAAGATGTGTTGGAGCAAGAACAAATTGAGAAAATGTTTGTTTTAAAAAATGAACGTGATCGAGAACAATACAAACTTTTAGTGCCGCATGTGAGTGAAAAGCTAATTGAATTGATGAATGATATTATGTTATACATTCAAGAAAAAGCGGAGTCTCCATTAAATGAACATATTCATATCGCTTTAACAGATCATATTTCTTTTGCAATTAAAAGGCTGAAACAAGGACTTACAATAGATAATCCTTTTTTAGTTGAAACGAAAATGCTATATCCAGAGGAATATGAAATTGCTGAAGGAGTTGTGAAACTTTTAAATTCTCGTTTGCAAATTACATTGCCAGAAGGAGAAGTTGGCTTTATCGCACTCCATATTTATAGCTCGCTTACAAACTCTGATTTATCTTCTGTTAATCAAAATTCTCGTCTTATTGCACAACTTGTGTCTTTAATTGAGACAAACCTACAAATTACATTAGACCAAGAAAGCATTCATTATTTACGCCTTATTCGCCATTTACAATATGCTATTGAACGGGTGAAAAAAGGAGAAAAAGTAGAAGAAGCACAAAGTTTTGCTGATTTATTAAAATTAGAATATCCAGTTTGTTACAATTTGGCGTGGAAGCTAGTCAAAGTAATGCAGAACGAATTACAACTTCCTGTTTATGAAGCGGAGAGTATTTATTTAACGATGCATTTACAACGATTAGTGAAAGCAGAACATGTGTAAAAAGACATATATTTTTGTCTAAAATGAAAACGTTAAAAAAAATGATTGAATCGCTTACAATAGTTATGTATAATAACTATTGCAAAGTTATACAAAATTCGACAAACACATTAAGGTAAATAACGAAAACGTTTGCTTTAATTATAGTGAACTTATACGTAATCCTATTTTTGACACGTGTTACTGATTCGATCAGGCATGAGTGGAGAAAAGTTGGGAATGTAAGCTAAAGAAAGGGACATACTACCCTTTGTATAGCTATCGTTCTATCTTTTTTTTCCTCATGCCTTTTTGGCGTTTGTCGAAAAGTATCAATATAGATAAGAGAGGAAGGGTTTCCATGTTTAAGAAGATCTTTGGTGTTCTTCAAAAAGTCGGAAAAGCGCTTATGCTTCCAGTAGCGATTTTACCGGCAGCAGGTATTTTACTTGGATTTGGTAATGCATTTCAAAATCCACAACTAACAAATGTTATCCCTGCTTTAAAAGCAGATTGGTTCGTAATGGTTGCAAAAATTATGGAACAATCTGGCGATATTATTTTCGCTAACCTTGCGCTATTATTCGCAGTTGGGGTAGCGATTGGTTTAGCTGGTGGAGACGGAGTAGCTGGTTTAGCAGCGTTCGTCGGATACTTAATTATGAACAAAACGATGAGTGTATTCTTAGAAGTAGATAAACTAGTGAAAGTAACAAGCACTGGAACAGATCCAGTAAAAATTGGATTTTCAGATCCAGCATATGCAAACGTATTAGGAATTCCAACGCTGCAAACAGGAGTGTTTGGTGGTATTATCGTCGGGATAGTAGCGGCATATTGTTATAATAAATACTTCAACATTGAATTACCATCATACTTAGGTTTCTTTGCAGGTAAGCGTTTCGTACCAATCGCAACTGCAACATTCTCTTTAGTGGTAGGTATTATCATGTGCTTCATTTGGCCATACATTCAGGGTGGCTTAAATACGTTCTCACATCAAATGATTGATGCAAATAGAACGATAGCAGCATTTATATTCGGTTTAATCGAACGTTCATTAATTCCATTTGGATTACATCATATTTTCTATTCACCGTTCTGGTTCGAATTCGGTCAGTATACAAATGCAGCTGGCGAATTAATCCGTGGTGACCAAAAAATCTTTATGGCACAGTTAAAAGACGGCGTAGAATTAACAGCAGGTACATTTACAACTGGTAAGTATCCGTTCATGATGTTCGGTCTTCCAGCAGCAGCTTTAGCAATGTACCATGAAGCACGTCCGGAAAATAAAAAATTAGCAGCTGGTATTTTAGGATCTGCTGCATTAACATCTTTCTTAACAGGTATTACAGAACCGCTTGAATTTTCATTCTTATTCGTAGCACCAGTATTATTCGGAATTCATGCAGTATTCGCTGGTCTATCATTTATGACAATGCAAATTTTAGGTGTTAAAATTGGTATGACATTCTCTGGTGGTTTAATTGACTTCATATTATTCGGTGTACTACCAGGTCGTACGGCATGGTGGTGGGTAATTATTGTTGGTCTTGTACTAGCAGTTATTTACTACTTCGGATTCCGTTTCGCAATCCGTAAATGGAACTTAAAAACACCTGGTCGTGAAGTAGCGAATGCTAATGAAGGCGCAGGGAAAACAGAAGCAGGAGAACTTCCACGTGAAGTATTAGTAGCACTTGGTGGTAAAGAAAACATTGCTTCGTTAGATGCTTGTATTACTCGTTTACGCGTTCAAGTTAACGAACAAAAAAATGTAAATAAAGACCGCTTAAAAGAGCTTGGAGCAGCCGGTGTACTTGAAGTTGGAAATAACATTCAAGCTATTTTCGGACCGAAATCTGACACATTAAAATCACAAATTCATGATATTATGTCAGGCCGTACACCTCATGTTGAAAAAGAAGCGCCTGTAAAAGTGGAAGAAGCTCCTCAACAGGTTGATGAAAATGAAACAATCGTTTCACCAATTGAAGGGAAAATCTTACCGATTACAGAAGTACCTGACCAAGTATTCTCAGGGAAAATGATGGGAGATGGATTTGCGATTGAGCCAACAGAAGGAACAGTAGTTTCTCCGGTTAATGGTGAGATTGTAAATGTATTCCCTACAAAACATGCGATTGGTATTCAGTCTGAAGGCGGAAAAGAAATTTTAATCCACTTCGGTATTGATACTGTAAAATTAAATGGTGAAGGCTTTGAAGCGCTTGTAGCACAAGGTGATAAAGTGAAGCAAGGACAACCATTATTAAAAGTAGATCTTGCATTTGTAAAAGAAAATGCACCATCTATTATTACACCAATCGTCTTTACGAATTTACAACAAGGGCAACAAGTCGAATTGAAAAAAGATGGAAATGTTAAGAAGGGCGAAAACGCTATTATTGACATTCAGTAGGAATTTGACGCAAAATGTTTATAATTATAATAGGCGATGTGGTTGACCGAACATCGCCTATTATATACAATAGATGATGTAGTACTCACGTCTATACAACTAAAAAAATACTGTATTTGAAGGAGATAAATTATCATGGAAAAAATCTTTAAAGTAACTAGCGACTCAGGAATTCATGCTCGTCCAGCAACTCTACTTGTAAACACTGCAAGCAAATTTGGTTCTGACATCAACTTAGAGTATAACGGAAAAAACGTTAACTTAAAATCAATCATGGGTGTTATGTCTTTAGGAATTCAACAAGGCGCGGAAATTAAGGTCACTGCAAATGGTGATGATGCAGCTCAAGCACTAGCAGCTATCGAAGAAACTATGAAAAACGAAGGATTAGGAGAATAATGACTCTTAACATTCAAGGGATCGCTGCATCAAGTGGGATTGCTATTGCAAAGGCTTTCAGACTTGAGAATCCTGAATTTAACATTGAAAAGAAATCAATTACAGACGAAGCTGCTGAAATTGCACGCTTAGACGCTGCGCTTGAGAAAGCAAAATCTGAACTAGAAGCTATTAAGGACCATGCTTTTGCTGAGCTAGGTGCTGATAAAGCTGCTATCTTTGAAGCACATTTATTAGTATTAAATGATCCGGAATTAGTAAATCCAGTAAAAGATAAAGTAAATGGCGAAAAAGTAAATGCTGAATTTGCAATGGATGAAGTTGCATCAATGTTTATTTCTATGTTTGAAAACATGGATAACGAATACATGAAAGAACGTGCTGCGGATATTCGCGACGTAACAAAACGTGTTCTTGCACATTTACTAGGAATTAACTTCTCAAACCCTGGTACAATTTCTGAAGAAGTAATCATCATTGCTGAAGATTTAACACCATCTGATACAGCTCAGTTAAACCGTAAGTATGCAAAAGGTTTCACAACTGATATCGGTGGACGTACATCTCACTCTGCAATTATGGCTCGTTCTATGGAAATTCCAGCTGTTGTTGGTACGAAAGTTGTTATGGAGAAAATCCAAAACGGCGATATCGTAATCATTGACGGTTTAGATGGAGAAGTAATTGTAAACCCATCTGAAGAAACTCTTCGTTCTTTTGAAGAAAAGAAAGCGAAATTTGAAGAGCAAAAAGTTGTATGGGCAAAATTAAAAGACCAAGCAACTGTAACAAGTGATGGACATCACGTTGAGCTTGTTGCTAATATCGGAACACCAAATGATGTACAAGGTATTATCGATAATGGCGGAGAAGGCGTTGGTTTATACCGCACAGAATTCTTATACATGGGCCGTGACAATCTTCCAACAGAAGAAGAGCAGTTCGAAGCGTATAAAGCAGTTCTTGAAGGTGTAAAAGAAGATCAACCAGTCGTTGTTCGTACACTTGACATCGGTGGAGATAAAGAGCTTCCATACTTACATTTACCAAAAGAAATGAACCCATTCTTAGGATACCGTGCAATTCGCTTATGTCTTGATGAGCAAGATGTGTTCCGTACACAACTTCGTGCATTACTTCGTGCTAGCGTATACGGTAACTTAAAAATTATGTTCCCAATGATTGCAACTCTTGATGAGTTCCGTCAAGCGAAAGCAATCTTATTAGAAGAGAAAGAAAGACTTGTTCAAGCGGGTACAACTGTTTCTGATTCTATTGAAGTTGGTATGATGGTTGAAATTCCAGCTTCAGCAGTATTAGCAGATCAGTTCGCAAAAGAAGTTGATTTCTTCTCTATCGGAACAAATGACTTAATCCAATACACAATGGCTGCAGACCGTATGAACGAACAAGTAGCTTACTTATACCAACCATATAACCCATCTATTTTACGTCTTGTAAAAATGGTTATCGATGCTGCTCATAAAGAGGGCAAATGGGCTGGTATGTGTGGTGAGATGGCGGGAGATTCACTTGCTATCCCATTATTATTAGGCTTAGGTTTAGATGAGTTCAGTATGAGTGCAACATCTATTCTTCCTGCAAGAACACAACTAAGCAAGTTGTCAAAAGCAGAAATGGAAACATTAGCAGAAAAAGCATTAATGATGTCAACTGCTGAAGAAGTTGTTGAATTAGTTAAAAGCATATAATAGTAAAAAAACCTGAGTCGATTTGAAATCGGTCTCAGGTTTTTTCTATGAGAAAAGTAAATCTTATTTTGCGGCTATTGAGGATAAAGAACAAAATTAGATAGCGATTGCAACGATATCAGTTGGGCATACACGTAAAATACCAGTAAAACGATTTTGATTCTGATTGTTCTTATCGTCGTTATTGTTATTTTTGTTATCTTTGTCATTACGAGCTAAAGCAGAGAAAAGAGCAACACCGTTAGCGAAACCTTCAAAAATTAAATTACGGAATGATCCGTCGCCTCTAATGCTTAAAAGGGAAATTTCTGTTCCCACTGAAATGCTAGCAAGTACGTTACATACAGCAGTTCGTTGTGGTCTAACTTCTTCTCTCTCTTTCTCGCGATGTTCGCGATGTTCGCGATGGTCACACTCTCTTTCACGATGATGACAGTCTCTAAAGTTATCACAGCATCCAAATGATCCAAACATAATCCTCATCACCCCCTTCACACTTATAATCTATGTAAGTTCGGTAGTCGGTGACTGGACAGATAATGAAAATTTTTCTAGGGGATTTTCTCATTTTAAATGACTAGATGGGTATTTAGTATGGAATGATGTTTAAAATAGGGGAAATATCACAAAAAAATGTAAAGACCACCTCAATGAAATAAATTAGGTAGCCTTTACACTTTTTTGCTTTTATATAAAACGATGATATATACAGGAAGAGCTAGGAGTAGTGGTGCAATGGATCGTGCAGTATGTTTTTCTGCTTCTAATTGTAACGCTTCTTCTTTTGGGAATTGTAACACTGATATGTTTGCAGCATCGCCAATAAAATATAGCAGTAGTACAGTTACTATGTAACTTAAAAGTGCGATAAAGCTTCCGTATGAACTCAATGAAAATCCCTCTCTTGTTATCTATTTGTTATTATTGTATCACAATTGTAACAAAAATACACGGTTATATTTCAATACTTTAACAAATTTCGACACAAAACGCTATATTTGTTTATAGTGATAGCGTAAAAATTACAATTTCTCTATGTGTAGATGTCGAATAATACATTGTAATATTACGGATGTGTGACAGAATATAAAAAAACGAAGGTAATGAAATTACCTTCGTTTTTATTATTTCGCCCATTCACTTACTTGTTCTACGCTCATGCGCGGTGCAGGGTGACCTTTTAAAGTGGATTCACCAATTGTAATAAGCATAATTGGTACGTAACGAGATGAAACATTAAATTCTTCCATTAGTGCTTGTGGGTTGAAACCACCAATTGCGCAAGTATCCCAGCCAGTTGCTTTAGCAGCAAGCATAAGTTGCATTGCTGCTAAAGCAGCATTTGAAAAGGCAGCATCTCGTGGGTATTGCTCACGAGTATATGCAGATTCAATATTTTTAGCTAAGCGCTCTTTTGCGTCTGCTTTCATAAATCCTTGTTCTACAATTGGACCGTAAACAGGTTCAACATTTTTATATGCCTCTAAATCACCTAAAATAGCGACTACGGCAGAAGCATCAAGAATTTGTTGTTGGTTATAAGCAATTGGGTGTAATCGTTTTTGTACATCTTCGCCTTGGAAAACAAGGAATTTCCAGTGTTGCAAGTTCCAAGCAGAAGGTGCTTGCGCAGCTGCTTTTAAAATTTCATGTAACTCTGTAGATGAAATTTCTTTTTCAGGGTTGAATGCACGTGTAGATGTGCGTTCATATAAAACGTTAAAAAAGTCATTGTTTGTCATTATATATCCTCCAAATTAAATATCAACTTAATATAAAATAAATGTAATATACTCTACTTACATTTTGTAAGTTATTGAATTTAAGAATATAATACCTTTATTTTAATTGTCAAGTTTTAAATAGTAAGGCAGGGCATTCATACAAACGATACAATTCATATAATCATACACTAAAAAAGGAATTTCCAGAGCAGATAAGCGAAGATAACATTCTCAATTAGCTTGTTAATATGAGTTCCTCACAATTCTTTATAAAATGATTGTGAGGAATTCAGTAAAACAAGATATATGAAGTGAGTGAAGACTAGTGATGAACATACTACATTTTTTATTAGAGAATACTGTTTTCCAAAATGTATTACAAGATCTTCAGTTGAATGTCCTTTATATAGAAGATGGATGTACACATCAACAAACGATAGAAAACGTCCATCCAAAATGTATGTTTATAGCAAATAGTTTTGAAGAAGGAGAAATATTGTTTCATAGAACTAGACCACATATTGTAATTATGTACGTAACAGATTTTGCTCAAATAAAATATATAAAGAATATATATAATTCACAGAGCACATTCATTATCATTTGGGATCAACAGATAGATAATCAGTTTGCAGATTTACTACTGTTAGGAATACGTAATATTGTTATAGCACCAGTAACTCCACAAGTGGTACTAGAGGAAGTGAATAAGAGTTTATATCAACTTTCTTTATTGCGGCAAGTAGGTTTACAACAAGAATTGCTTCAAACGATGTTTGATTTTCAAAATGATTTATTATTTATAGTAGAAGATGATGAGATTGTTGATTGTAATACGAATTTTTTACAATTCTTCGGACATGATAATTTATTTACGTATCGTGAACAACATTTAGTGTTTGCAGAACATCTTATTAGAGAGAACGGATATTATTCGACGACTCACGATATAACATGGCTGGATGATACTTTATCAAATGGAAGAAGAATTAAAATGTACAATTATGAAGGAGAAGCATTTACTTTTCTATTACGTGCGACACCATTACCAGAAGACTTATCGCGATTTATAGTAAAATGCACAGAGATTACAGAATTAGATGAAATCTATCAAGAGCAAGAAAGATTGGCTATGATAGATTCATTGACAGAAATATATAATCGCTTGAAATTCCAACAAATATTGGAGACAGAGTGGGAGAATGTATTACGTAATGATGAAAAAGTTGCACTTATTTTGTTTGATATAGATAATTTTAAATCAGTAAATGACACATATGGTCATGATTTTGGCGATTTAGCATTAGTACAACTTGCAGATCTTATGAAATCTAAAGTTGAAGATCAACATGTATTTGCAAGATGGGGAGGAGAGGAATTTATAATATTAGTGACAAATACGGTAGAAAAAGAAGCGTTTCAAGTTGCGGAATCATTGCGATTTTTCATTGAAACAAAGCATTTCTCTGGAATTTCGAAATTAACAGCGAGTTTTGGAGTTGCGTTATATGAGCAAGGGATTACAAGAGAAGAGTTAATGCAAAGAGCGGATATTGCGTTATATGAAGCGAAAAAAAATGGGAAAAATCAAGTATGTATATATAGAAAAGAAAAAATGTGATTTTTCGCAACAAATTGTTGCGATTTTTTTTTATTACTTGATAATAGAATATGGGGGACCATTTTAACCGAGAAGCTCCCACTTCAAGTAAGCTCGCAAGAGAGACTAAGTGGTGGGTAGTTCACATGAAGTAATTACGGAGGAACAATATGATAAAAAAAATAACGGTTATGGCTTCACTGTCTGCTGTAGTTTGCGGCGGAGTATACTATTTTCTCTATAGTCCCGATCCAAAGGAACAAGCAGTATTAACAACAAAGGTAACTCCTGCTATTGAGTCAGAGGTACAGGATAATATAGAAGAAGTACAAAAAATTGATTATGCTAGTATATCTCAAAAGTTAGATCAGTATTTAGTAGGAAAGCAATTTAATGGGACAGTTTTGGTGACAGATAAAGAGCATGTTATATTGAATAAAGGATATGGATATGCTGATGTTCAAAATAAAATAGAAAATACGCCTCAAACAAAATATCGTATCGGTTCTATTACGAAAACAGTTGTTGCTACATCCATTCTACAGTTACAAGAACAAGGGAAGTTAAATATCCAAGATAATGTAAATAAATACATTCCTTCATTTCCAGCAGATAAACACATCACGTTATATCACTTATTAACGCATACATCTGGTTTACCGGAAAATGGGGAAGGGAAGGTTAATGTAGCTTCACGTATAAATTTAGTAACTTGGATTGGAAGTCAAAAATTAGAGTTTCCACCAGGAACAGGTTGGAAGTATACGGATTATAATTATATGGTGCTCGCTTATATTATAGAAAATATAACGAAAAAGCCTTTAGGAGACTATGTAAAAGAAAATATATTTACAAAGGCCGAGATGCATGAATCAGGTATGGGAAATATGGTGCCTGGAGATAAAAACTTCACGAAGGGGTATGTGAAGAAAGATCAAGAGCTTGTACTAGCACAAAAATTAGGGATGGACTGGTTATATGGATCGGGTGAGATGTATACGACAGTAGGGGATATGAAAAAATTAGATGAAGCGATTATAAATGGAAAGCTTCTTTCTGAACAAAGTATACAAGCGATGTTTACACCTTCACAAGAAAGAAAATATGCATTTAGCTTTTACATATATCCAGATTATTTCCATAACCATGGTGTACTATCTGGTTGGAACACTTTCAATAATTTTAATAAAGAAAAAGGAACTTTTGTTATTTTATTTTCAAATGTGAAAAATAGTATGGATGATGATTTTAATAAAGAGTTCCGAAAGATGGTAAATGATTTATTAGAACAAAGGGGATGAGAAGATGGAAAATAAAAATTTATCAATAGGTTTCATTGGTATTGGTGTAATGGGAAAAAGTATGGTACATCATTTAATGCAAGGCGGTCATAAAGTATATGTATATAATAGAACGAAAGCGAAGGCAGCTTCTTTAGTGCAAGAGGGTGCGACTTGGTGTGATACACCGAAAGCGTTAGTAAAGCAAGTTGATGTTGTTATGACGATGGTTGGTTATCCTCATGATGTAGAAGAAGTGTACTTTGGGATTGATGGAATTTTAGAACATGCAAATGAAGGTACGATAGCAATTGACTTTACAACATCTACACCAACATTGGCAAAACGTATTAATGAAGTTGCGAAAAGCAAGAATATATATACATTAGATGCACCAGTATCTGGCGGGGACATTGGGGCTAAAGAAGCAAGACTAGCAATTATGGTCGGTGGAGAGAACAGAATATATGATATTTGTTTACCTCTATTTGAAAAACTAGGAACAAATATTCAGTTGCAAGGCCCTGCTGGGAGTGGACAACATACAAAAATGTGCAATCAAATAGCAATTGCTTCTAACATGATAGGAGTATGTGAAGCGGTAGCATATGCGAAAAAGGCTGGACTTAATGCAGATAAAGTATTAGAGAGTATTTCGACAGGAGCAGCAGGTAGCTGGTCATTAAGTAATTTAGCTCCTCGAATGTTAAAAGGAGATTTTGAACCTGGCTTTTATGTAAAGCATTTTATGAAAGATATGAAGATTGCTTTAGATGAAGCTGAAAAATTACAATTACCAGTACCGGGTTTAACCCTAGCGAAGGAATTGTATGAAGAGCTAATCGCAGATGGAAAAGAGAATAGCGGAACACAAGTATTATACAAAAAGTATATAAGGGGGTAAATGGAATGGATCTCCAAAAGTTTGACGAGATGATTGATGCTGTGCAGCGAGCAACTTGTGTACAGATTAATGATAAGCAAAAAGAAGCTTTTAAACAAAAATACGATTTTGGACCAGATTTTGAATATGGAAGAGATGAGAAAGGGCATTATGTTATCCGAAGCTCGAAAAAGATGTTAGAGGAAATGGAGTTTTATTTGGCATTGAAATATGATCGAGATGGAATTGTCCTTTATATGCATGCTGAGATTGAAGGGACATGTCATGTATCCGTTAGCTACAGTGAAGATGCACTTCATTTGCAAGAATTGTTTCAATTTCTAGAAGAAAATAAATAAAAAGTCCTCATTTGAGGACTTTTTATTTATTTAGGCAGGCATAATATTTAAGTTGGATAATTTATCCCGCTATTTGTGGGCAGTAAAACTCCCACTGATTAAAGTTTCACTTTATAGGCTGGAAGCGCGGCGGCATCGTTCAATTGGGAATGGAATAACTTGGGCAATGTGATTAGGGCCGAGCTGTTTCGCGCGAGCATGGCGTAGTATATAAAATGCGCACAGAATAGAAACAGGAATAGCACCATATAAACCGAAAAATAAAGCGCTTACACATGATGCAACAAAACCTAAAACACCAACTTCTAATTCTTCCATAATAGCTCCTAAAATGACAGGAATAGCTCCGCATGTAACTCCTAGTATAAGTGCGATAAGTAAACTCATGATTATCCCCCTCTGTTTGCAATATTCTTTTCCTTCTTATTAGTTGTAGTATATCATACGTAAAACAGAATTTTCAGAAAAATCTCAAAAAAAGTTCAATAAATGTTCAAAAAAAATCCCGAAATATACTTGATAAAGTGGAATTGTGATTCGAGATATTTGATTTAAACAAACGAAAGGGAAAAATCATTTTAGTAAATAAAAAATCAGGCTTACTTCAATGTTATGAAATAAGCCTGGTCCATAGGAGGATGTATATATGTAGAGTGAATAAAAGGTTGGAAAAGGGGTTCCAAGTTCTTTTATTCAACTAGCTACCTTAATAAATTGGAACCCAACCTTCTGTTGTAACAAAAATACGAATAGCTACAACTTGGCGATCATCTTGTAAGGTGAAATAGTGTCTTGCATTTTCAGGCACAGATATAAGATCACCAGGCTCGAGTTCAACGTCAAAGAATCGACCATCTTTTCCTTCAATAGCGAAGATGCCATGACCGCTGACAATAAAGCGAACTTCATCGTCAGTATGATGGTGTTCTTTTTGGAAATTAATTAATAACTCGTCAAGGTTAGGTGTGCTATTTGAAAGTGAAATCACATCATATGCTTTATAACCTCTGCGCTCTGAAACATCAGCAATTTCTTTTGAAAACAACGTTAATATTTCAGCTTTGTTTTCATCTGTTAAGGAGTAATTTTCTTTTAAATGAGTAGGAAGTTTAGAAATATTCCATTTCTCATATAAAACATCTTCTCCTTGTAGAAAGTTTGATACTGCTACTTCATTTTCAATACGAGTATTTTCCTCATGAATACGAATTTGCGCCATTAGAAACGCCTCCTTGAATTGATAATAATTTTATATGAAATTGGAATAAAAACTCATAAGCTTCTAATCTTTTTTTTGCATCAAAGCTATCACGGCCCCATACGGTAATGCCATGGTTTCGAATTAATACTGCTCCTGAATCTCCTTGTATATGCTTTCGGAATTTCTCTCCAAGCGTCGGGATATGAGCATCATTTTCGATAATAGGAATGTTAATCGTTGCACCTTCTTCCCAAATATCAAGAGCTTTAATAATCTCTTGATTTTGAAGGGTGACTGCATCACTATACAAATTTGTGATGACATTGTTATCAGTTGTATGAACATGAAGTACGCACCCGGCGTTCGTATTGTTATAAATATGTGTATGCAATATTGTTTCTGCCGAAGGGCGTAACTCAGTTTCTAAAACGGGAACTCCTTGATGATTTACTAATAAAAAATCATCTGGAGTGGTTTTGGTTTTATCTTTGCCACTTGCTGTAATAAGAAAAGTAAGGGGATCATGACTGACTTTTATAGAAATATTTCCACTCGTTGCTGGAAACCAATTCCGAGTTGTTAATTCTTTTTTAATTTCACTTAAGTCATACCATTGACGAAAAAGTTGTTTCATAATTTCACCTCCAACAAATGTTTTAGTTCAGCTAGAACATCGTGAAATGTTTCAAACGGTGTATAAGCAATACGATTTTCTTCACACTTTGTAATAAGGAAGTCACGGGCGAATACTTTATCTGCTTGTTTCGTTGCTTGTAAATCAGTAATAGAATCTCCAATCACAATATGAAAATCATCTTTAGAGCTTAGTTTACGAATTAATGATGATTTACAGAGACCACAACTATGCTGACATTGCTCGTCACAAGGGTGCGGCCATTTCACTTCAACAAATTCTCCTGAAAAGTCAGTTGCATTACAATAAATTTGTTCTTTAGGGATTATTTCTTGTAAGAGTGGATAGACGAAGAAATCCATTCCACCTGATATAACGTAAAAGGAAATGTTATTTTCATTAATGAATTGTATGAATTCATGAAAACCTGTACGGATTTCAGCAGTTTCTTGTAAAAACTGAATAATATCATCGTGTAGATTAATAGGTATTAATCGAAATAATTGAGAAACACCTTCTTGAATAGAAAGTTCTTGTGATAAAATTTTTTGCTTTATTTCCTCTGCTTCTGGTGGTGCGAATTTTTCCATAATGGACATGATATTATCGTTATTTGTAATCGTACCATCGAAATCACAAAATACTTGAATACTCATAATTTCACCTCATGAGAAGGATTTCCCCATATTTGTAGTGCGCTATGCAAATTTATTTCATCCACTTCATGGAGTGGTTTAGCTTGTAAAGTAGCTTCAATTGCAGCACGGAAAGCTTTGCCACCACCTTGAGCTCCATTTGGATGCCCATGAATCCCGCCGCCGGCATTAATAACAACATCCTTACCAAAATCTCGTAAAATAAAGGGAACGAAACCAGGATGAATTCCAGCAGATGGAACAGAAAAACTTTTCTTGAAATAGTGGTCTTCCTCAGTTAATGCTTCTGTAATGAGAAGAGCTTCCTCTTTTTCTAATGCAACGTTGCCGTATGGTGATGGGAATAAAGAGAAATCAGCACCAGCGTAACGTAGTAATTTTCCAAGTAGTAATGGAGAAGAGAAACCGTATAGTTTCGATGATGAATATGCGCCACTTACAGCAGGGTGTGCCATAATAGGAATTGGAATTTCATCGTCTTCTACAAGTGCTTGCAGTACATCTAATCCATAAGAAAATACATTAAATAAAAGAATGTCTGCTCCAGCTACCACCGCACGTTTCGCGTTTTCTTTTAAATCATAAGTTCGACCTGTTAAATTTACTGCGTATAAAGTTTTATGCCCGTAAGTTTCGTATACAGATTGTAAAACTTCTTTCCCAGATTCAATTCTTTTTATAAGTGGTGTTAATGAGTTTTCGAATAAAATTTCATCATCTTTTACAATATCTACGCCTCCAATTGCCTGATCGCGTAGTTGAGTTTTTAAATATCCAATATTCCGTCCTATCATCCCTTTGAAAATACTCATTAGAAGAGGTCGATCTTGAACTTGTAAAAGGTTTCGGATGCCTTCAATTCCAAATTTTGGTCCAGGGAACTGTTTCTTTAATTCGTCTGAGAATGTTAAATCAATTAGTTTAATTTCTCCATCTAACGAAAGTTTTCCAAATGTTGTTGTCAAAATGGCTGGTAAGTCAGGGCTAAAGTTCAGCGATGGATAATGAATTTTAATGAGTCCACGTGATACTTTTTTGCCAAGGTAAGAGTTAATATGTTCTTGTTCGTCTAACGCTTCAATATGAATGACATTGCCTTTATGTTGTTTTAATTGTTCTTGTAATAAGTGTGGTAAATGAGTCCATGAACCAATTGTTAAACCGATTGCAATTTGTTCTGCTTTCTTTTCTAAGTTGTGAGAATCATCGTGGATTAAATATGTCGCTATAATTCCGCTCATTGTTATACCCTCCTAGTTAAATAAAAAAACCTCTCAGCTAAGGAGAGGTTTTTTTACAACCAGCTCCTTATCTGTCAGCGTAACGCTGCGAGAATTAGCACCGTGTCTACAATTGTAGATCGGTTGCCGGGTTTCGTCGGGCTCGTCCCTCCACCTGCTCTTGATAAGAAGTATTTAGAAATGTTTAAATTTTTAAGATAACTGAATTTTGTCAGATATTTTTTATGTTGTCAATGACTTTTTGAAAAAATTTAATTTATCAATTCGATTAATTGCTTCGCGTAATCTATCTTCTGTATGCAAGAGACCAACACGGACATACCCTTCGCCGTGCTCACCAAATCCAACACCAGGAGCAACTGCAACGTGTGCTTTTTCTAGTAAAATGTCAGAAAATTGCTCAGATGTATATCCTTTTGGAACAGGAAGCCATGCAAAGAATGATCCTGTTGGAATGTTTACTTTCCAACCAATTGAGTGACAAGCTGAAATAAGAGCATTTCTCCGAGATTCATAACTATTAACAAGATCTACCACACAAGACTGCGAGCCTAATAGTGCTTCGCGGGCAGCATCTTGAACTGCACCAAAAATACTAACATACATATGATCTTGCAATAGGTTAATAGTTTCGATGACACTTTCATTTCCTACTGCAAAAGCAATACGCCATCCAGCCATATTGAAAGTTTTCGATAAAGTGTAAATCTCAATACCTGTATCTTTAGCGCCGTCTGCTTGCAAGAAACTAACAGGCTTTTGACCATCGAATCCGATAGCACCGTAAGCAAAATCGTGAACAACTAATATATTATGTTTATTAGCAAAATGAATGGTTGCATCAAAAAAATCTTTTGATGCAGTAGCGCCGGTAGGGTTATTTGGATAGTTTAAAAACATTAACTTTGCTCGCTCCGCAACAGAGTCATCAATTTTTGTATAATCCGGTAAAAAATTATTTTCTGCAATAAGCGGCATTGTTTCAAATTGTGCTTTTGCTAAAGCAACTCCTGATAAATAATCTGGATAGCCTGGATCTGGAACGAGAATAGTATCACCAGGGTTTGTAAAACAAACTGGTAATTCTACTAATCCAGCCTTTCCGCCAAACAAAATAGCAACTTCAGTTTTTGGATTTACTACTACATCATATTCACGTTGATAGAATGTTGCCACGGCTTCTTTTAAGCTTTCGTGTCCGCGAAATGGCGGATATTTATGATGAATGGTCTTTTCAGCAGCATCTTGTAAAGCTTTAACGATATGCTGCGGTGTTGGTTGATCTGGATTACCTTGACCTAGATTAATAACATCGTGACCAGCTGCAACGACTTTGTTAACTTTTGCAACAAGTGAAGCGAAAAATTGTGTTGGCAATGATGTTACTATCTCAGAAGGTTGAAATAATTTCATACTTTCCACCTCTTTTGAAAGTTGTTACAATTCTAGTGACAAATGATATAATCTTTCCAGTATTTTGTAAAGAAAAAAATGAGAATGGGGCTGAAAAAATGAAAGTCGCATGTATTCAAATGGATATTGTCTTTGGAGATGTAGAAAAAAATATTGAGAACGCTAAAAAAAAAATAAGTGAAGCGATGAAAGAAAGACCAGATGTTATCGTCTTACCAGAACTATGGACAACAGGATATGATTTAACGAGACTTTCTGAAATTGCAGATACGGATGGATTAGAAACGAAAGAAAAGTTGAAAGAATGGTCGAAGCAATATGGTGTACATATTGTTGGTGGTTCCATAGCAAAGCAAACAGAGCAAGGGGTTACAAATACAATGTATGTTGTAAACAATGAAGGGAATCTAGTCAATGAATATAGTAAAGTACATTTATTTCAGCTGATGGATGAACATAAATATTTAGTTGCTGGTAATGAGACAGGTGAATTTAAGTTAGATGATGTAGAGTGTGCTGGTACAATTTGTTATGATATTCGTTTTCCAGAGTGGATGCGCGTTCATACTGCTAAAGGTGCAAAAGTTTTATTTGTTGTAGCAGAATGGCCATTAGTACGTTTAGCACATTGGCGTTTGCTTTTACAGGCGAGAGCAGTTGAAAATCAGTGTTATGTTGTTGCGTGCAATAGAGCAGGAAAGGATCCGAATAATGAGTTTGCAGGTCATTCTCTAATTGTGGATCCTTGGGGTGAAGTTGTGGTAGAGGCAAATGAAGAGGAATCAATTTTATTTGGAGAACTTAAATTCGAGAAAATTAAAGAGGTACGTAAAGGAATTCCAGTTTTTGCAGATCGTCGTCCAGAATTATACAAATAAAATGTTGACAAGTGATTTTTATTCTTGGTATAGTCTTCATCATAAAGTTAAAAATTCTAAAAATTATAAAACTCTTATCAAGAGCAGGTGGAGGGATTTGGCCCGATGAAGCCCAGCAACCGACCGTAATACCATTGTGAAATGGGGCGTTTATGACGCCAAAAGGCACGGTGCTAATTCCAGCAGAAAGTAAACTTTCTGGCAGATAAGAGGGGAGAAGATAAACTTCAAACCTCTTTCTTTGTGGAAAGGGGTTTTTCTATTTTAGAAAAACCTCTGAATGAAAAGGAGGAGAAGACGATGGGATATTATTCATTAACTGAAACAACAGCTATACAATATGCGAAAGAACACGGTTATTTTGAAAAGAAAGCAAATGTAGTTTGTCATGAAATTGGAGATGGAAATTTAAATTACGTGTTCAAATTAGATGATGGAGAGAAGTCTATTATAATAAAACAAGCACTGCCATATGCGAAAGTAGTTGGTGAGAGCTGGCCACTGTCTATAAAAAGAGCGACGATTGAAAGTAAAGCATTACAAATTTTTGCGAAGTATGTGCCAGATTATGTTCCGGTAGTGTACAGTCATGATGAAGAGTTAGCAGTTACAGTAATAGAAGACTTATCAAGACTAACAATTACAAGAAAAGGATTAATAGATGGAGAAGGATATCCACTTTTATCCCAGCATATCGGTCGTTTTCTAGCACATGTTTTGTTTTATACTTCAGATTTCGGTTTACAGTCAGAAGAGAAAAGGGTACTAGAAGGTACATTTGTAAATCCAGACCTTAGTAAAATTACAGAAGATTTAGTTTTTACGGATCCATTTGGACATTATGATACGAATGATTATGAGTCAGATTTACAGTCAGTGATTGATGAACTTTGGAGTGACAAAACTTTAAAACTAAAAGTAGCACAATATAAATATAAGTTTTTAACGAGAAAAGAAGCGCTTATTCATGGTGATTTACATACTGGTAGTATTTTTTCATCACCTTCTGAAACGAAAGTGATCGATCCAGAATTTGCAACGTACGGTCCATTTGGGTTTGATATCGGTCAATTTATTGCAAATCTATTATTAAATGCTTTATCTAGAGAAGAAGAAAAGAGAAGTGTACTATTTTTCCATATAGAAAAGACATGGAGTTATTTTGTAGAAAACTTTACGAAGTTATGGATTGGAGAAGGTGTAGAAGCATATACGAAAGAAAAACAATGGTTACCAATTATTTTGCAAAATATCTTTACTGATACCGTCGGATTTGCCGGATGTGAACTGATTCGTAGAACAATTGGCTTAGCTCATGTAGCGGATTTAGATGGGATAGCAAATAAAGAAAATAGAATTCAAGCTAAAAAACAAGCGTTATCCTTAGGTAGAGAACTAATAAAATATGAAGCCAAGGGTGCTGATATTCAACTGTTTCGAACATTATTTCAACAGACAGTTGGAGGCGTAAAAGCATGAGTACAATTATTACTATTCCGAGATCTGTAAGTTGGAAAGGCGATGCAATTGCAGTATTAAATCAAACAAAGTTGCCGCATGTCACTGAATACAAAACATTAACGAATATTGAAGATGTATGGAAAAGTATCATTATGTTAGAAGTACGAGGAGCGCCTGCAATTGGAATTGTAGCTGCGTTTGGTTTGGCGCTTGCGGCAAAGAAATACGATGCTATAAATATCTATGAGTTTCAGAAGAAGTTTAATAGAGATTGTAACTATTTAGGAACATCACGCCCGACAGCAGTCAATTTATTTTGGGCAATCGATCGTATGAGAGAATCTATTCGAGAGATTACTACAATAAAAGAAGCTCAAAAAATATTAAAAGAAGAAGCGCTTCATATTCAGCAAGAGGATGAAATGGTGTGCCGAAGTATTGGAGAACATGCTTTAACATGTTTTAAAGACGGTGATAAAATTTTAACAATTTGTAACGCTGGAAGTATTGCAACTGCTAGATATGGAACAGCATTAGCCCCATTTTATATTGGGAAAGAGAAGGGTGTGCGTTTACATGCGTATACGTGTGAAACGAGGCCGGTTTTACAAGGTGGCCGTTTAACGACATGGGAATTGAAACAAGCAGACATTGATGTAACGCTTATTACGGATAATACTGCAGCACATGCAATTCGAACGAAAGAAATTAATGCGATTATCGTAGGGGCAGATCGAATCGTTGAAAACGGTGATACTGCTAATAAAATAGGAACATTAAATTTAGCTATATTAGCAAAGTATTTCGGTATCCCATTTTACGTTGCAGCACCGTTATCTACATTTGATACTACGAAACAAACAGGTGCTGAAATTGTCATTGAAGAAAGAGATGAAACAGAAGTTACGAAAATTTTTGGGAAACAAGTGGCGCCACTTGGAACGCCTGTATTTAACCCTGCATTTGATGTAACACCGCATGAATTAATTACGGGGATTATTACTGAGAAAGGTATTTTACGTGGAGATTATAAGCAAAAAATTACATCATTATTTGAAAAAATAAGCTAACTGCTCAGTCGCTATATAAAAAAACGGTAGAAAAGCATGTTTTTAAATGGTCGAGAGGGACTGGCTATGTATAGGAGCGGTAAGTGCCTGTTCCTACCACGCGCAACGTTTTAAAACAAAGAAAGGTAGCAAGGTGTAGGACCATTTGTATCTTCATGGTAGCAATCTATATGCTGAAAAATGAAATGTATGGCTGAGTAGTTAAAAAACAAGCTAATAAAAAATAGCTTGTTTTTTATGCCTTAAGTCTTCGTTTCCTCTTATTTATGTAATGAAGGGAGGAGAGAAAGATGGAAGAGTGGATCGGGATGATAGGTAATGTGGGCTTTCCAATTGTTGTAACGCTATATTTACTACATCGCATTGAAAGTAAATTAGACGGAGTGATTGTAGCAATTGAGAAGCTCCCTAAACAATTACTAAAGTAGGAAGATCCTCGCGATAGAAAGTAAAATAAAGTTTGCTCGCGAAGAGCAAACTTTATTTTTTATCCTGCATTAACGGGCAGTAAAAGCCCGATTGGTGAAGGCTAATAATTAGTGGGGATGAACAAAACCCCCACTGATTAAAGTTTCACTTTATTGAGCAGTATAACCACCATCGATAACGACAGCTTGACCAGTTATACCTTTTGCTTTTTCACTCGCTAAAAACATAGCATAATCAGCAATTTCTTGTACTTGTAGCAAACGCTTCTGTGGTACAAGAGGATAAATGACATCTTCTAAAACATTTTCAAGTGGTACATTTCGCGTAGTTGCTAAGTCTTGTAGTTGATTTCGTACAAGAGGGGTATCAACATATCCGGGACAAAGAGCATTTACAGTAATTCCATGAGTTGCTCCCTCTAAAGCAGCAACTTTTGTTAATCCAATTACACCATGTTTCGCACTATTATAGGCAGCTTTTCCAGCGAATCCAACAAGTCCGTTAATCGAAGCAACATTAATAATACGACCATATTTTTGCTTTTTCATAATCGGAAAGGCATGTTTGATGGCGATAAATGGAGCGATTTGCATAATTTTAATAAGAAGCTCGAATTTATCAGTTGGAAAATCTTCAATCGGTGAAACATGTTGCATTCCTGCGTTGTTAATTAATACATCTAATGAACCGAAATGACGAACTGTTTGAGAAAGTGCTGCTGTAATTTCTTCTTCAGATGTAACGTCACATTTTAAACCAATGGCTTGATAGCCTTCTTTTTGCAATTGTTCAGCAGCTTCTTTTGCACGATCTTCAAGGCGATCACTAATGACAACTTTCGCACCTTCTTTTGCGAAAGCACTTCCCATTTCATAACCAATACCGCTCGCAGCACCTGTTAAAAAGACAACTCGATTTGTAACCATGATGAAAAACACTCCTTCATAATAAAAGTTCTCTTATTGCTCTATTTAGAGAGGTGATAATAAAATCCCTGCAAACATTTGGAAAAATATCTTTAGCTATCTTGTTTTGCAAAATAGTCTCTGCTATACTATTTTGTAAAGCAAGGTACTTACGCTTATCTATCTTGTAAAACAAGATAGCAGGAGGATTTCAATTATGTCGACAAGTCAAATGCTGAAAGGGATTTTAGAAGGATGCTTACTTGCTATTATTTCTGAAGGTGAAATATACGGTTATGAAATGAGTGAAAGATTAGCGAAGTATGGTTTTACAATGGCGAGTGAGGGAAGTATTTATCCGTTATTAATACGAATGCAAAAGGAAGGGTTAATAACAAGTGTAATGAAGGAATCTCCATCTGGCCCAAAGCGAAAATATTATACATTAACAGAAAAAGGCGAGGAAGCACTGGATGAATTTATGGATCGCTGGGAAGCGATGCAAAGTAGTGTAGAGCGTCTACTTGAAGGGAAGGGGAGAAAAAAATAATGTTATCAAATGAAGCGCGAAATTTTTTATTAGATATGAGATTATTTTTAACTGCAAAGAGTGTGAAAGAAAGCGATATTGAAAGCTTTTTAGAAGATGCAGAGTTGCATTTAATAGAAGGTGAGGGTGAAGGGAAAAGTGTAGAAGATATTTTCGGAGGTTCACCGAAAGAATATGCGAATGAACTTGTAAAAGTGATGGAAAGGGATAGAAAGGAAAATTGGAAGCAAATTGGTTTTACGGTAATGAATATCGTATCGTTTTGGTTTATTACTTCTATCTTAATAGTGAATAACGGAATTCTACAGATTTCACTTATTCAGTGCATTGGCTATAGCTTTACATTGATCGTAGCTGTAATGGGTCCAAATTTTCTGCTTCGTAAAATGACATTTGTAACAAGTTTTACAAAAACGTGGTTTTCCATGTGGTTTTTAGTCATGATTGCGCCAATGTTTTTATTAGGAGCAGTTCCGATATTAGATATGATATATCCTACAACGATGTTTACGTTGACTCTAGTCCAAAGTTATATATTAGCTGGAGGGATCTTTATCCTCACGGTAGCTATAAATATATATTTTGAAGGATGGTTTAAAAATTTATATTTAATTATTCCGCTTTCTATTATGTTAGTTTTTAAAACGTTCACATCGGAAGATCTCGTGCCAATGTTATTTCAAATTATATGTTTATACGGAAGTTTGTTTATTTTAATCTTCCTTGAAATTATGATGAAGGCGAATAGAAAAGAAACGGTTAATTAAGGGAGGGATTCTAATGCAAGTTTCTAAAGAAGGAGAAAAGTTTTTAATCGATACGAAAGTGTATTTAATTACGAAGGGAATTAAAGAAGAAGATGTAGATGCTTTTCTAGAGGATGCAGAGCTACATTTAATAGAAGGTGAGAAAAAAGGAAAGACGGTAAGTGATATATTTGGTGATTCGCCAAAAGAATATGCAGAAGAATTAGCGAATGAGATGGAGAAGGATAAAGGCGGGAGTATAAAGACTATTTTAGGAATGATAATTGGGATAGGTGGATATTGGTTACTTACAAATATTTTATTTGAAAGTCCGAATCATGAACTTACATTAACGAATGTACAATTGATTGGGTACCCAATTGTTTTAATGATAACTATTGTGGCTATTATTTTTGCTTTTAAGATGTCATCATTTAAAAGCAAAATAAAAGAATTTAGCATTATTTATGTAGCAGCTTTGCTACCAATTTTATTACTAGTATTATTAATGTTTATGAATAAATGGTATGGGACACCTGTATTGCAATTAACTACTATGCAAAGTTATATACTAGCTGGAATTGTCTTATTAGTGTTGTTAATTGGTGAAGCTTTTATACTTGGATGGATTGGAATATTAGCTGTTATCGTACCGCTATTAATTATGTTTGTATTTAAAGAATTAGGGAAGCAAAACCCATATTGGGGAATACTAGAGCCTTTACTTCTGTACGGAAGTTTGTATGTATTAATGCGATGGTCTTTGAAAAATGAGGAGAAAAAAACTGTAAGCTAGCTTTATATTAATAGTGCACGAACTGAATTTTTTATTAAGGGGGGAACAAATATGCAAAGTATATTTCTAGGTATATTGTCTATTATATTTTTAGGTTTAACGATTTTTGGGCTATATACTACCTTTTCGAAAAAGGTACATGATGACTATTTCGATACTTTATTAGATGACACATCGGGTTATGTTTTGTTCTTCGGTTTAATAGGAAAAGGGCTGCTCTGGATATGCAAAAAAGTATTTCCAAAGAAATATTATATAGGGATTTTTAGAGGGATTACGTTTATCTTTAGTTGTATGTTTTTATTTCTAGCAGCCGGTATTTGGTTTGTTGATTGGAATATATTGTTGTAAACAGTAACAATATCGTTACTGTTTTTTTCTTTGTAATAAAGGACTTTGTAAAGAGAGCGCTTTTTGTTCATTTGTTAATAATGAATTGATGTGAACGTTATTAGGGCTAGGGACTATAGGGTACATAAGGTTCGATGGTGAATGGTGATGTTCAGAACCGGTTGGAGAGTGGGGATCTGCGTGCGTAAGTTTTCCATGAATTCGTCTTGTAAATAAAATATGACCAATTTCGTGAGCGAGGGTGTATATATTTTTCATTGGAGCAGCTGAGTTTGTTAAAACGATGTAACCAGTAAGTTGTTGTTGTTTCGCTAGAGAGTAAGCGCAAGCGATTACTGCGGTTTCTTTGAAATAATCACTACCAATATAACAAATATAAAGGTCGCATTCAGGAGCTTCGTTAACACAAGTTTGAAAAAAAGATGATAATTTTTCCTGACTTTGAATGGAGTTTTTATAACTAATTTCCCGATTACAAAAACGGAAAAGCTCGTTTAGTACAATTACTTCTTTAATTTTAAATGTAATGGGATGCCAAATTGATTCTGCAACTGCTAAATCTTTTGCAATACGGTCGTCAGAAATATCGGCGCCTGGAGTAATGCAAACACATATATTAACGTATGAATTCATAAGGAACACCTCAAATGAAAAAATTCTTTCTATAATATATGTGGGGGAAAGGTCCTATGTATGGATAAACGCCTTGTTTATTACACGAATATATAGACTATAAGTCGAAAAAATTTCATAGTTCTATAACGTAGTATGGTCTGCTTTTTGATATAGTAAAGAAAAGGGGGAGAATATATGTATACATTAAAAATCGTTTCAGACAGAGAAGCTCTGTATCAATTTGCGAGCTATGTAAGAGTTGTGCAAGGGGTTGAAGATGTATATGTGGAGGTGGGAGAACCTTTATATGAACATCCATTAATGAAGTTTTATGTACATATTACAATTGAAGAAACATATGATCAGCATAAAGCATTGCAAGAAATAGCTAGGTTAGTAGAATTAGGGCGTTTTACATATGTCCATTATCATAATGAGGAAATTGAAGAAGCTTTTGAAGTTGTAAAATACGAAAGCTTTAAGAAATAAAGTGAAACTTTAATCAGTGGGGGCTTTGTTCATCGCCCACTGATTATCAGCCCTCACCAATAGGGCTTTTATGGGCAGCCCGATCCCCACCTAACTTCTTTACTTTCGCTGAATTTTGAGGTAGGGGTCTTACCGCCCGCAAATAGCAGGATAACGGTAAAAAAAAGGAAGTGGAAGCTTCCTTTTTTATTGAAAATTACAGCAACAAAAGAAAGAGAATTTTGTTATGATAAGGAAGGGTGAGGAAAGGGGAGTTTACATATTGGGGTATATTGAAGAGTTACGCAAAGTAGTTGGTACGAGACCACTTATTTTAGTAGGATCAGCAATTATTATATTAAATGATAATCAAGAAGTATTGCTTCAATATCGTTCAGATACATATGATTGGGGCGTACCTGGTGGGGCAATGGAACTGGGAGAAACGACAGAAGAAACTGCTCGTAGAGAATTATTCGAGGAGACGGGACTAAACGCGAAAATTATGCAATTTCTTGGCGTTCTTTCAGGAAAGGAAGTTTATTTCCGTTATCCAAATGGAGATGAAATTTTTAATGTGATTCATCTGTATCAGGCACATCATGTAAGCGGAGAATTAAAGCTCGATCATGAAGGGTTAGAACTTCAATATTTTCCAGTAGATAAGTTACCAAAATTGAATGAAACGACAGAGAAGATATTACAAAAATTCTTATACGCATTGACAGAATAGAAGGTTAATTCCTTCTATTTTTATTATATTAAATATTTTGATTTTTTGGTATGTTTATAGTATGATAATTTTAGACATACAACTTATGGAATTTCACCTACAAACTTACTAGGGTACATAAGAGAGGGGCAAGTACAAAATGCATAATGTTGTCATTACAGCTGCAGTTCGTTCACCAATTGGAACTTTCGGAGGAGCACTAAAAAATATAACACCAGTAGAATTAGCTGTTCCTGTACTTCAGGAAGCTGTAAAAAGAGGCGGAGTAGAGCCACATGAAGTTGATGAAGTAATTTTAGGTCATTGTATTCAAAGAACTGATGAAGCAAATACGGCAAGAACAGCTGCATTAGCGGCAGGATTTCCTGACACAGTTACTGGTTATACAATTCAACGTCAATGTTCTTCAGGTATGCAAGCAATTATGTCTGCTGCAATGCAAATCCAATTAGGTGTAAGTGATATTGTTGTTGCAGGTGGAGTAGAAGCAATGAGCTCGAGCCCTTATGCATTAAAACAACACCGCTGGGGACAACGTCTACAGCACGGAGAAATTCGTGATACGGTGTGGGAAGTTTTAGAAGATCCGATTCACCATATTATGATGGGTGAAACAGCGGAAAATTTAGTTGAACAATATGAAATTACAAGAGAGGAACAAGATGAAGTTGCGCTTCGTAGTCATACATTAGCGTTGCAAGCGATGGAGTCTGGATACTTTGACGATCAAATTGTTCCTATTACAATAAAAGAACGTAGAAAAGAAGTTGTATTTGCGAAGGATGAACATCCACGTGCAGATATTACAGCTGAAAAATTAGCAGGATTAAAACCAGCTTTCCGTAAAGACGGATCAGTAACTGCAGGGAATTCATCTGGTCTTAATGACGGAAGTGCAGTTCTAGTATTAATGAGCGAAGAAAAAGCAAAAGAAAAAGGCTTACAACCGTTAGCTCGAATTGTTGGATACTCAGTAGCGGGTGTAGATCCGAAAATTATGGGTATTGGACCAGCACCAGCAATTCGTAAAGGATTAGAAAAAGTAGATTGGTCATTAGAAGATGCAGATTTACTTGAAATTAATGAAGCTTTCGCTGCACAATATTTAGCTGTAGAGAAAGAGTTAGGGTTAGACCGTGAGAAAGTGAATGTAAACGGTAGTGGTGTAGGACTTGGACATCCAATTGGTTGTACAGGAGCTCGTATTACGGTAAGTTTAATTCACGAATTAAAAAGACGTGGATTAGAGAAAGGTATTGCCTCTCTATGCGTTGGAGGCGGTATTGGAGTAGCTTTATTTATAGAAGCATTATAAAAAAGAGGCAGCGATTGCTGCCTCTTTTTTTATGACTCAAATAAGTGATGAAATAATCGATCGCGATTTTCAAAGAAAAGTTTTGTTGTTTGGTAATGCTCCGTTTCTTCTAATGTCGATTCGTGAATCCCCTCTTGAGTTAAAGAGTATATAGTAGATTCAGGATAAGCCATTAAAATGGGAGAATGCGTCGCGATAACAAATTGTGAACCTTGTTCAGCTAGTTCGTGCATGCGAATGAGCATTGAAAGTTGTCTCATCGGGGATAAAGCTGCCTCAGGCTCATCTAAAATGTATAAACCTTGTCCTGAAAAACGATTCATAAATAATGAGAAGAATGATTCGCCGTGTGATTGTTCGTGAAGTGAAACGCCGCCGTAAGATTTTATAGCATCTATTTCATCGATATAAGAAGCAACGTTATAAAATGATTCAGCGCGAAGAAAGAAACCGTCGTTTGGTGTATTGAAACTTTTTGAAATTCGAAGGTATTCATGTAAAGATGAATGGGAATCGTTTGTGCTAAATCGGAAATTTTTTGTTCCACCTTCTGCATTAAAACCTAAAGCCACTGCAATTCCTTCGAGTAATGTTGATTTACCTGTTCCATTCTCTCCAATAATGAATGTTACATTTGGGTGGAAAGCTAGTGATTGTAAAGTTCGAATAGCGGGTAGACAGTAAGGGTATGCGGAAAAGCTAGGGATATTTTCTTTTTTTAATGTGACATTTTTTAAAAAGGGTACGTCAATCAATATATAAACCTCAATTCATAACGGATTTTGATTCTAAAAAAGCGGCAAATACTAATGTAAGACAACTTGCTAATAGTATTGTATATTGAAGTGCGCCAAAACCGAGACCTTCCCAGCCGAAAGCCATTCTCTTTCCTATAAAAATGATAAGAACGTTCATAAATCCATATATATTTTATAATTTTGTAGTGCTTCCATATAAAGAATCCGATGTATGTACTTAAAAACAATATAAACAAAACAAGAAAAAAGACAAGTGTTAATGACACGTGAACACTTCCTTATTTTCTGAATATTTTATGTGGATTATAACACGTAAACTATCATATTCCAATGTGAAAATAAACATTGCATCAAGATTAATTCTCTCGTTATGATAGATGGTATTATATTAGAAATATGAAGAGGAGTATTAATATGCCGTTTACATTTGCACATCCAGCAGCTGTTCTCCCTTTTGCTAAGAAACATTCTAGTTATATTTCGGTGACGGCTCTTATATTGGGTAGTATGGCACCTGATTTTGAATATTTTTTATATTTTAGGCCATACGGTATTATTGGCCATACATGGGCTGGTTTCTTCTATTTGAATTTACCACTCGTTTTTTTATTAGCATATGCATATCATTTTATTTTAAAAGGACCATTTATAACACATTTACCTAAGCCTTTTGCTAGTTACTATAAATATGTAGTAGATGCGAAGTGGGGGCTATATACTTGGAAGAATTTTTTTGTATTTTGCTATTCTGCTTTATTCGGTATGGTGACGCATGTCGTTTGGGATGCTTTTACTCATAAGACAGGCTATTTTGTTATGGAAATGCCGCTGTTACAGCAAGAAGTATATAGTATTCCAATTTATAAATTTTTACAACATGGGAGTACATGTTTTGGTCTACTATTACTAATATATGTACTATGGAAATATAGGAGGGAAACTGATCAAGATACTAGTTTAACTTCGGAAAAAAAGAAATATTGGGCTTCATCTATCGTTGTGGCGGCCATTATATTTATCGTTCACGCGTTATTAGACCCCTATTTTCATATTTTCCAAATAGGAGGTATAATAGTATCTGGACTGATAAGTTCGTTTTGTGGACTTCTTATTGTTTCTATAGTTTACAAATCAAGGGACTAATTTATATTAATGAATGATAGTGTTAGGAGAAATTAAATGATGAAAGCATGGAAAAGTATTTTTGTTTTATGCAGTTTTCTTCTTATGTTAAGTGGTTGCTTCCAGCAAGAAGAAAAGAAGGCAGAACCTAAAAAGAAAGAATCTATTCCAGAAACAAAAGAGTATGGTGGGCGTGAGCTTAAAAAAGTAGGACAAAAAGTGAAAGAAAAAGGGTGGGGGACATTTGAATTAGAACAGATTCATTCTGTGAATCAGACATTTGAAGTAGCCCCAATGAAAATTCACGTACAAGATGTTAAAGTTATCTCATTATCACAAATGAGCAAAGAGGCAAAAAATACATTGAAAGTGTATACTGCATTAACTCCTGAAGAAGTAAAGCGTAGATTGGGAGATAAAGTGAGTCAAGAAGATGCTGAATTATATGCATCGTTAAGTGGAACAGAGATTAGCGATACGATTCGGTATGTTGAAATTACATATAAGGTAGAGAATAGTGGAGATAAGAACATGCAATTTTTCTCTATGAATGATGTTGCTATAAATGACAAACAACATTTTAATGTAGCGACTCAAAACTTTTTATATGATGAAGATACGCTCGTTGGTACAAAGAGTGTTTCAAGGGAAGATTATAGGCCTGGTGAGACACGAGAAGGAATTATCGGTTTAATACTTGATGATGGAAAAGAAAAAGTAAAGGATATTAAGTTTACGACAGATGATTTAGCAGCAGGAGACACAAATGAAGCTGTTAAAGAACCGCAAACTTTTAATATTTCACTCTCTAAATAAAGTGTCTTTATAATAATTTAAGCAAAAACAGTCAGCATAAAAAGTTATGCTGACTGTTTTTTTAGCTCTTTCACATATGAATCTACACTTTGAAAAGGCACTGTAATTTTAAAAGCATCTTTTTGCTCGTTAAATTGTTTTTCATTATAAGGACCAAATCGTTTATTATGCTTTACATCGATAATCCAATAATGTTCAATTTTTTTATTTGTAATTGCTGCGTCAGGATTGTTTGGATCTGATTTTTCCTCAATTTGCTTTGTGATAATGTATTTATCGTCCCAAGCAATTTCTGTAATTTTTGCAGGGATGTATTGTGTAGCATATACAGCATCCTGCGATGGGAAAAGTTCAAATGCATCTCCAGAAGTATGTATGAGTTCATATTCATCGTTAATTGTATAGGTTAAATGGTTTGTATTGCCTGTGCAACCTGTTAATAAGAGTGCGGCAAATAGGATTATCCATCTTTTCAATATGGGAACCTCCTTTATAATGCTGTTGTAACACATTGTACAAGAAAAGTAAGCGAAACGCCAGTTTACAATGTTTTTTAGAAGTGGTACGATGAAACGGGTAAAGAAGGATATGAAGGAGTCGACACAAAATGAAGTTAAAGATGCATCGTCCAGCGCTTGTAATGAATCGCATAGGTGCTTCCCTTATTGACATGTTTTTAATCTCGGTTACGTACGGTGCAGTAGTAGCTATTATTACAGGAAACTATAGTGCTATTTTTAATCGTTTTAATATAAGTTTAGGTGACTATAGATATGACCTTACACTTGTTTTCGTATTAATGGCTATAAATTTTATTCTGTTACCTTTTCTTTGGAACGGTTCTACACTTGGTAAAAAGGTAACAAGAACAAAAATAATCTCGTTAACAAGTGAAAAACTAACGTTACAAACATTAATAATACGATTTTTGGTATTATTATTACCAAGCATATTATTACTTGGAGTTCCATTAATATGCAATGTATATATGATGTTATTCCGCAAAGATAATTGTGGCTTCCATGATTTAATTGCAAAGACAAAAGTGATGAGTCTTGTATAATTAATATTTAGAGTATACGTGCTACTAATGAAATAAGACTTTTTATTGTTTGTATATAAAAAGTCTTATTTTTAATTTCATGAAAAATTCCATAAATGGAATTGATATAGGGCGGATATTTCCTATATAATACCCTCCATATTATTGATGGATGTTTAAAGAAGCGGTAGCTAATTCAAACATCCTATTTTCGTTTTAAATAGATTGAAAATTAAGAGAATGTTATAATGGGTATAAATAATATCGTTATATAACAAAGGGGGATTTGGAATGACTGGAGGTAGCTTAATATTTTGGGGAATTCTTATTTTTATTGGTTTAACCTTCGATCAATATAATAGTAAGAAAAAAAAAGAAACAAAAAAGTAATCGCTTACAAGCTGTAGAGTGAACTTTTCCTGCTTGCAGACTAATCTAATAAAGGAGTATACTGAATGACGGTAAGACTTATAGAAGGGGTAATGAAAATGAAGCTTGCAGGAAAGGTTGCCATTGTAACTGGTGGTGGCATCGGTATTGGACGTAGTACAGCTCTTTTGTTGGCTAAGCAAGGCGCAAAAGTAATTGTGACGGACATTGATCAAGAAAGTGGACAAGCAACAGCTGAGGAAATTACGGATTTAGGCGGAGAAGCACTTTTTGTATCCTACGATATGGGGAAACAAGGAGATTGGCAACGTGTTATTAGTTTTGCTATGGAGGCATACAGTCGTATTGATATGCTTTTTCAAAATGCTGGTCTATATAAAATAGATTCTATTTTTTCTCGCCAACAAGAGAACGATTCCAATGTACTTTGTATTAATGACGTTTGGATAGAGATAAAACAATTAACGTCATCTTTTATGAAACAGCAAGAAGAAGTGGTGCTTAGTGATTTACCTGTTTTTGGTATTATTAGCACGAGAGGACAATCATTTCATACAATAGAAGCCCTAGTATAATAATGGAAAACCGCCCCCAGTATATATGTGGACGGTTTTTTTGTAAGTTCTATTATAGAACTTTATTTTTTAACGAATACGTTGTTCGGTTTGGCTATCAAAGAAATGTGCTTTATTCATATCAAAAGCAAGTTTAATTTGGTCACCAGGTGAAAAAGTATGTCTTGCATCAACACGTGCTGCAAAATCTTGATTTCCAAGTTTCATATATAAAATGGATTCAGCCCCTAACAACTCTGCAACTTCAATTTTTGTTGTGAAAGTAGTAGATTGTGAAGCTTCTAAAAATAATAGTTCATCATGAATATCTTCTGGACGAATACCTAAAACAATTTCTTTATTTACATAGCCTTGTTCGCGTAATAACTTCATTTTTCCTTCAGATACTTTAAACTTTAGTGAACTGTCTATAACGAAATCGGTTTCAGTTAATTTTCCACGGAAGAAATTCATTGCGGGTGAACCGATAAAACCACCAACGAAAATATTTTCAGGTGTTTCATATACTTCTTTTGGAGTTCCAATTTGTTGGATTTTGCCGTCTTTCATAACAACAAGGCGTGAAGCCATTGTCATTGCCTCAGTTTGATCATGTGTTACATAAATTGTCGTTGTGCCAAGGCGGTGGTGTAATTTAGAAATTTCTGATCGCATTGCAACACGTAGTTTAGCGTCTAAGTTTGATAATGGTTCATCCATTAAGAAGACTTTTGCGTCTCGAACAATTGCTCTACCTAATGCAACACGTTGACGTTGTCCACCTGATAAAGCTTTCGGTTTTCTATCTAAATATTGTTCAAGCCCTAAAATTTGAGCTGCATGTTTCACTCGACGGTCGATTTCATCTTTCGGTATTTTTCGAAGTTTTAATCCAAATGCCATATTATCATACACACTCATATGTGGATAAAGAGCGTAGTTTTGGAAGACCATTGCGATATCTCGATCTTTTGGAGGAACATCGTTCATTAGCTTACCATCAATTGAAAATTCTCCTTTTGAAATATCTTCAAGTCCAGCTACCATTCGTAGTGTTGTAGATTTTCCGCATCCAGAAGGACCAACGAATACGATAAATTCTTTATCTTGAATGTGTAAGTTAAAATCTGTTACGGCTGTTACGTTATTATCATATATTTTATAAATATTTTCTAATTTAAGTTCTGCCATGATATTTCCCCCTAGAAAGTTTATGCAAACGTTTTCTTTGAATTTATTATAAACGAATAGATTCAAAAAAGAAATAAAAACACTATAAAAAAATAAAACGTTTTCATTATCCCTATGAATATATAATAAGTTCCACATGTTTTATTAGAAAAAGAAAATAAATATTGTAAGCGCTATTTTAAATTTGGATAGAATCTGTTATCATTCAGTAATGAAAACGTTTGCGCCTTGAAAAAAAGAAAAAAGAATCAATAGTATAGATGAAATGGGGTAGCATAATGGGAAAACAATGGTGGAAAGAAAGTGTAGTATATCAAATTTATCCTCGTAGTTTTATGGATAGTAATGGTGATGGTATAGGTGATCTTCGTGGTATTCTTGCGAAGCTAGACTACTTAAAAGAATTAGGTATTGATGTAATTTGGTTATCACCAGTCTATGAATCTCCAAACGATGATAATGGTTACGATATAAGTGATTATTGTAAAATTATGAACGAGTTCGGAACAATGGAAGATTGGGATGAACTATTACATGAAATGCATAAACGTAATATGAAACTTATGATGGACTTAGTTGTTAATCATACTTCAGATGAACATAATTGGTTTATTGAATCATGTAAATCGAAAGATAATAAATATAGAGACTATTATATATGGCGCCCTGGAAAAGAAGGGAAAGAGCCGAATAACTGGGGAGCAGCATTTAGTGGATCTGCATGGCAATATGATGAAATGACAGATGAATATTATTTGCATCTGTTTTCTAAAAAACAGCCAGATTTAAACTGGGATAATGAAAAGGTAAGACAAGATGTTTATGACATGATGAAGTTTTGGTTAGAAAAAGGAATTGATGGGTTCCGTATGGATGTTATTAATTTTATTTCTAAAGAAGATGGCTTACCATCTGTTGAAACGGATGAAGAAGGATATGTTTCAGGGCATAAACATTTTATGAACGGTCCGAATATTCATAAGTATTTGCATGAAATGAATGAAGACGTATTGTCTCAGTATGACATTATGACGGTTGGGGAAATGCCTGGTGTAACGACAGAAGAGGCTAAATTGTATACAGGGGAAGCTAGAAAAGAACTGCAAATGGTATTCCAATTTGAACATATGGATTTAGATTCCGGAGAAGGCGGGAAATGGGATGTAAAACGATGCTCACTTCTTACTTTGAAACAAAATTTAACAAAGTGGCAAAAAGCATTAGAACAAACAGGATGGAATAGCCTTTATTGGAATAACCATGACCAGCCTCGCGTTGTATCTCGTTTTGGTAATGATGGAGCTTATCATACTGAATCAGCAAAAATGTTAGCGACAGTACTTCATATGATGAAAGGGACACCATATATTTATCAAGGAGAAGAAATCGGAATGACCAATGTTCGATTTGAATCAATTGATGAATACCGAGATATTGAAACACTAAATATGTATAAAGAAAAAGTTATAGAGCGCGGCGAAGATATAGATAAAGTGATGCAGTCTATATATATAAAGGGCCGAGATAATGCTAGAACTCCGATGCAGTGGGATGATAGAGAACATGCTGGATTCACAACGGGTGAGCCTTGGATTGCGGTAAATCCTAACTACAAAGAGATTAATGTGAAACAGGCAATCCAAGATGAAGAATCAATTTTTTATTACTATAAAAAATTGATTGAATTACGTAAAAACAATGAAATAGTTGTGTATGGAACATATGATTTAATATTAGAAAATAACCCTTCTATTTTTGCTTATGTAAGAACATATGGAGAAGAAAAGCTTCTGGTGATTGCAAACTTTACTGCAGATGAATGTGTATTTGAATTGCCTGAGGACATTATTTATAGTGAAGCAGAGTTATTAATACATAATTATGATGTAGAAAATGTATTGATAGAAAACATTACATTACGACCGTATGAAGCAATGGTATTTAAATTGAAATAAGAAAAGCCTTATGCCACCCTGGCATAAGGCTTTTACTATTACCATTTTAAAATAGAGAATCCATACGGTGGAAGTGTAACTTGTAATACACTTGCTTCCGCTGAAAATTCTTCGTTTGTATAAATGTTAATTATTTTCTTCCTGGTAATATGAAGAGGGAGTGAAGTTGTAACTTCACTGTTAGTAGGATTTAAAACGAAAAAGATAGTTTCATCTTCATATGTTTTTGTATAAGAAATATAATTATGTTCATCATTTGCCTCAATGAATTGAAAAGTACCATTTCCTCCAAATGCTTTATGTTGTTTCCGTAATGAAATTAATGTTTGTATATGTGTAAATAAAAGAGTATCTTGTTCTTTTTCATCCCATATCATACATTTGCGGCAGTCTGGATCCATTCCACCATCCATACCGATTTCATCGCCGTAATAAATACAAGGAGAACCGATGAAAGAAAGGTGAAATACATAGAGTAACTTTAACTTATTTTTATCCCCGTTACATGTTGCTAAAATTCTAGGTGTGTCATGACTGTCTAATAAATGAAATGCCGCTTCATTTACATTCATAGAGTAGGAATGTAGAGAATCGGTAATTTGTTTCATAAATTCACTTGCATGAATGGATTCGTTAGCAAAGTAAGAAAGTAGAGCGTTTGTAACAGGATAGCTCATTACAGCATCAAATTGGTCACCTTGTAGCCATGGGAGTGCATCGTGCCAAATTTCACCTAAAATATATACTTCAGGATTTAATGCTTTTATTTCACTTCGGAATTCTCTCCAAAAACTGTGATCGACTTCATTTGCTACATCAAGGCGCCAACCGTCTATATTGAATTCTCTTACCCAATAACGCCCTACTTCAAGTAAATATTCTTTTACATCTGGGTGTGCTGTATTTAATTTAGGCATATACGGTGTAAATGCGAAAGTATCATAATTGGGAAGTGGCTCGGTTATAATTGGAAATTCATGAATATGGAACCAATCTTTATAGGCGGAATTTTCACCTTGTTCCAGCACGTCTTGAAATTTATCAAAGAAGTACCCGCTATGATTAAAAACAGCGTCGAGCATTACTTTTATACCATGTTTATGACACTCCTGAACGAGTTCTTTGAAAGTTTCTTTCGTCCCAAATTGTGGATCGATTTCCATGTAATCAATTGTGTCATATTTATGATTCGAATGAGCTTTGAAAATAGGAGTGAAATATATTCCGGAAATTCCAAGCTTCACAAGGTAATCAAGGTTTTGAATAATACCAGCAAAATCTCCGCCGAAAAAATTAGTTGGAGTTGGTTCGGTACTTCCCCAAGGGAGGGTGTTTGCTGGATTTAATGTGTTATCCCCGTTAGCGAATCGTTCCGGGAAAATTTGATACCATACTGTGTCTTTAATCCAGGATGGTGCCCTGAAAACGTCTTTTGCATGAACAAATGGAAAGCAGAAAAAGTTACCGACATCGTCATTTGGGATATTAGAAAAAAATCCTCGTTCTGTATAAATAAAAGTTTCTACGTCGTTTTTTAATTCGAATCCATAACGTAAGCGTTTAAATTTTGGTTTGATTGAAACGGACCAATAATCAAATAACTCAGTAGATCCAGTTTTTTTCATCGGTGTACTCGCTGTAATCCATTTCCCGTCCTGCCATTCGTACGGGTCACCGTAGATGAGAGCGGCGTTGTGAACATCATCTCTTTTTGTGTGTATTCGGATGTGAATTGTTTTTTCGTCGTAAGCGTATGCATAATTATCTTTTGGCCTATGATAGATCGCTTCTTTAAGCATATAGAAAATCCCCCTTTAATATCTCTATACATATAGTTCCCTTAAACGAAATAATAAAGATTATGTTGCAAACGATTGCCTTCCACATAACTTTAATATTGCTTATAAGAGTAGTATTCATTTTATGTAAAGTCAATGAATAAAGAGTATGATAAGATTATTTTGAAAATTAATATTTGCAAAATGAATAAAAGGATGTATAATGATAGACAAATAGCGCAAACGTTTTCATAGATTTAGATATTGTTTGCGCTTCTATTAAACAATCAAATGCAAACGTTTTCAATTAAAGAGGTACATAGACAATTTAGGGAGGTTTTTGGGATGAAGAAAGCATTATCACTATTAACGATTTCAGCATTGTCAATTGGCATGTTATCTGCATGTGGACCGAAAGATTCAGGAAAAAAAGAGGAAAGTAAAGCGAAGAAAGACTATGATCTTCTCGTTTGGGAAGATGATAAAAAAGGTGTTGGTTTAGAACCAGCAGTGAAAAGCTTTGAGGAAAAATATAAAGTAAAAGTAAAAGTTGTTGAAATGCAAATGACAGATCAAGTGAAAAAGTTACGTCTTGATGGACCAGCGGGGACGGGACCAGATGTTGTAACATTGCCACACGATCAAATCGGAAATGCAGTAACAGAAGGCTTAATTTCTGAAGTAAAAGCAGATGATGCTGTGAAGAGTAAATTTACTGACTTATCAATAAAGGCACAAACATACAACGGGAAATTATATGGTTTACCAAAAGCAATTGAAACACCAATTTTTATTTACAATAAAAAATTAATGCAAAAAGCTCCAGAAACGATGGACGAGCTATTTAACTTCTCAAAAGACTTTACGAAGGATGGCAAGTACGGATTTTTAACATTAGGAGATAACTTCTACTTTGCTAACGCGTTTATGGCAGGTATGGGCGGATATGTATTTGGTGAGAAAGACGGAAAGCCAAATGCAAGTGATGTTGGATTAAATAATAGCGGAGCAGTACAAGGTGCTGAATATCTTCAAAAATGGTACAAAGAAAAGTTATTCCCGAAAGGTATTATCGGTGAATCTGGTGGACCTGCTGCTGACGGATTATTCAATGAAGGAAAAGCAGCATCTATTATGAATGGACCGTGGGCGTTCCAAGCGATGGAAAAGAACGGAATTGATTATGGTGTTGCTCCAATGCCGAAATTACCAAATGGTCAACCGATGAAAACATTTGTTGGGGTAAAAGGATGGCATGTAACAAGCTTCTCTAAACAAAATGATTTAGCTACAAAGTTCACTGAGTGGGTAACAAATGAAGAAAATGCAAAAATTCGATTTGAGAAGACAAAAGAGATTCCTCCAGTAAAATCAGTAATGGAAGATCCAATTATTAAAGATAATGAAGCTGCAAAAGCAGTTGCAACTCAATCAGAAAATGGAATTCCAATGCCGAATATTCCAGAAATGCAAGAAGTATGGAAACCAGCTGGAGACGCTCTTCAGTTAGTTGTTACAGAAAAAGAGGCACCAAAATCCGCGCTTGATAGTGCAGTGAAACAAATTAAAGGAAATATTGAGGCAAATCATAGTAAGAAAAAATAAGGTGAAATTCGTGCCTCTAATAGGAGAGGCACGAATTCTCTCCCTTCCAAGTAGGAAGAAAAAAGGGGGAAGGAACATGCAAACATCTATGGAACCAATGAAAGATATGAATGGTTCGAAACATAGGAAAATGGCGACCATGTTATCTATTATTCCAGGCATGGGCCAAATATATAATAAACAATTTGTAAAAGGTCTTATTTTTCTAGTATTAACAGGTTCATTTATTGTAGCATTTGCTGATTTGTTAAATATGGGATTATGGGGAATTGTAACGCTCGGTACAGAAGTTCCACGTGACCATTCTGTCTTTCTATTAGTAGAAGGGATTTTGGCACTTATCGTCATAGTGTTTGGACTCGGAATATATGGATTTAACTTATATGATGCATACCAAAATGGGAAGAAACGTGATATAGGAACACCATTAAACTCAGTAAAAGAGCAATACCGTAACTTATTAGATCAAGGTTTTCCATATTTAATGGTTTCACCAGGATTTCTATTACTAATCTTTGTAGTTGTATTTCCAATCATTTTTGTAATCTTAATTGGATTTACGAACTATGACTTATATCACTCTCCTCCAGCTAAATTAGTAGATTGGGTGGGCTTTAAAAACTTTATTGATATTTTCACATTACCAATGTGGAGAGAGACATTTTTAAGTGTATTTTCTTGGACTGTCATTTGGACATTTGTTGCAACAACATTACAAGTTGCACTTGGTATTTTCTTAGCGATTATCGTAAATCAGCCTGGTATTAAAGGTAAGGCAATTATTCGAACAATCTTCATTTTACCGTGGGCTGTTCCAGCATTCGTATCTATTCTTGTCTTCTCGGGTATGTTTAATGAAACATTTGGAGCAATTAATAATCAAGTATTAGCTTTATTCGGGATTGAAAAGATTGCTTGGATGACAGATCCGTTTTGGGCGAAGATTGCTTTAATTATGATCCAAACGTGGCTCGGTTTCCCATTCGTATTTGCAATGACAACAGGTATATTGCAATCGATTCCAGGAGAATTATATGAAGCGGCTACAGTAGATGGAGCAACTGCTTGGCAACAGTTCCGCAAAATTACATTGCCACTTGTTTTATACGCAACAGCACCAATTTTAATTACACAATATACGTTTAACTTTAATAACTTTAGTATCATTTATCTATTTAACGGCGGAGGTCCTGCTGTAGCGGGGCAAGATGCAGGTGGAACGGATATTTTAATTTCATGGATTTATAAGTTAACGATGACTTCAGCGCAGTACGGAAAAGCAGCAGCTCTTACAATGATTTTATCGTTAATCGTTATTACAGTTGCGTTATGGCAATTTAAGAGAACAAAATCATTCCAAGAAGAGGATATGATGTAAATGAATATTAAACGACAAAAGATGTTACGTCTTTCATTAAGTTATTTGGTTATCTTCATAATGTGTGCGATTATTTTCTATCCATTACTATGGATTATTGGTTCATCGTTTAATCCAGGAGATAGTTTGTCTGGTTCTAGCATTATTCCAAAAAATGCTACGTTAGATCATTATCGTAAGCTACTTGATCTTGATTCAAGTAATTACTTACTTTGGTATAAAAATACGTTAAAAGTTAGTGTTATGACGATGATTTTTTCGGTGTTAGCAATTAGCTTTACTGCTTATGCATTTTCGAGATATCGTTTTGTCGGAAGAAAAAATGGTTTATTAACATTTTTAATTCTACAAATGATTCCGAACTTTGCAGCGTTAATCGCACTATATGTATTAGCGCAGTTAACAGGATTAATTGATACACATCTTGCATTAATTTTAATTTATGTAGGTGGAGCAATTCCAATGAATACTTGGCTTATGAAAGGGTATTTTGATACGATTCCGAAAGAGTTGGATGAGTCAGCCCGCATGGATGGAGCAGGACACTTCCGTATTTTTTGGCAAATCATTATGCCGCTTGCAAAGCCAATCGTAGCGGTTGTAGCATTATTCACTTTCATCGGTCCATTTACAGATTTCATTTTAGCAAGTATTATTTTACGCACGCCGGAAAATTACACTTTAGCAGTTGGACTCTATGAAATGGTAGCGAAGAAATTTGGTAATGAATTTACGACGTTTGCGGCTGGTTCCGTATTAATTGCAATCCCGATTTCGATTTTATTCTTATCACTACAAAAATACTTTATTTCTGGTTTAACAGCTGGAGGTACGAAAGGATGAGAAATGGGACATTATGTCCCATTTTTCTTTTCATCTCTCTATAAAAAAATTATAGAGAGATGAAAAGAGATTTGACATCGCATATGAAAAGAAGTGAAATAAATAGTATATTATAGTATAGGAAAAAAGAGCTATATCCCTTACAATACATGGAGAGGGAGAATATGATAAGTTTTGCAAGATAGAATAAATAAATGACAGTTTATGACTTCTCCTATGACTTGCAACGGGTGCAAGATAAAATATATGAAAATGGCAGAGAAGTGAAAGGAGGGGATTTTTATGACAGTTACAATTAAAGATGTGGCGAAGAAGGCGAACGTAGCACCATCAACTGTTTCTCGTGTAATTGCTGATAATCCAAGTATAAGTGAAAAGACAAAGCGCCGTGTTCGAAAAGTAATGAGTGAATTAGGGTATCATCCAAATTTAAATGCAAGAAACCTTGCGAACCAAACGACGAAGACACTTGGTCTTGTTATGCCGAGTTCTGCAAGTAAAGCTTTTCAAAATCCATTTTTCCCAGAAGTTATAAGAGGAATTAGTTCATTTGCACATGTGGAAGGGTATGCGCTTTATATGTCGACTGGTGAAACGGAAGATGAAATTTTTAATGGTGTTGTAAAAATGGTACAAGGGCGTCAAATCGGTGGTATTATTCTTTTATATTCAAGAGAGAACGATCGGATTATTCAATACTTGCATGACCAAAACTTCCCGTTTGTTTTAATTGGAAAACCATATGATCGAAAAGATGAAATTACATATGTAGATAATGACAATTATACAGCTGCAAGAGAAGTAGCGGAATATTTGATTTCATTAGGCCATAAACAAATCGCATTCATCGGCGGTGGATCAGATTTACTTGTAACGAGAGATCGTTTGGCGGGGATGAGTGATGCTTTGAAACTAGCAGATATTCTATTGCCGAAAGAGTATATTTTACACTTTGATTTTTCAAGAGAGAGTGGTCAACAGGCTGTTGAGGAATTAATGGGACTAAAGCAACCACCGACGGCAATTATGGCAACGGATGATTTAATTGGACTTGGCGTGTTAAGTGCGCTTTCTAAAAAAGGATTTGTTGTACCGAAAGATGTTTCGATTGTAAGCTTTAACAATGCTTTATTATCAGAAATTGCTAGTCCACCACTTTCGACAGTTGATGTGAATATTTATCAATTAGGGTATGAAGCGGCAAAAGCTTTAGTTGATAAGGTGGAGCATTCTGAATCTACTTCAAAATGCATTATTATTCCGCATAAATTATTGAAGCGTCAAACTTGTGATCATTATGCAACAAAAAGCTAAGAGTTTAACTCTTAGCTTTTTTCTTTAGAAAGGCTTCTAAACGGTCACAGCCTTCTTTTAAAGTTTCAATACTGTAAGCATAGGAAAGGCGAAGGTAGCCTTCACCGTATTCGGAAAATGCGGTTCCAGGAACAACGGCTAGCCCAGCCTCTTTTACAAGATCAAGTGCAAAATCAAATGATGAAGATGTTAAATGTCCAACATATGGGAATAAATAAAATGCACCTGTTGGCTTCTCAACCGTTAAACCCATTTGAATGAGTCTATTATATACGTAATCACAGCGTTTTTTGTATTGATAGCGCATCATCTTCGGGGCATCTTTAGCAGCTGTTAAAGCTTCGATTGCAGCATACTGAGCGATTGAAGTAGCGCATGTAACATTGTATTGATGAACTTTTAATATGTGTTTTGCTAAATATTCTGGAGCAAATAAAAGTCCGATACGCCAGCCGGTCATAGAATGTGATTTTGATAAGCCGTTAATGACAATCGTCTTATCACGCATTTCTGGGAAATGAGCGATAGATGTGTGTTTTTCTTCATATACAAGTTCACTATAAATTTCATCAGAAAGAACGAAAATATTTTTATCTTTTAAGACAGATACAATATCTTCTAATTCTTCTTTTGATAAGGTAACACCAGTTGGATTAGAAGGATACGGTAAAACGACGCATCTTGTTCGTTCTGTAATTGCATGTTGCAATGCTTCAGCTGTTAAACGAAATCCAGTTTCGCGAACATCTATAAAAATAGGAGTTGCACCACATAGTCGAATAATCGGCTCGTAACCAGGGTAAATAGGAGCAGGTAAAATTACTTCCGTTCCTGGTTCTAAAATAGTTCGGAATGCAACATCGATCGCTTCACTAGCACCGATTGTAACAATGGTTTCGTTTTCAGGTGAATAATGTAAATTGTAGTTGTCCTTTACAAAGTTACAAGCTGCCTTGCGTAATTCTAGTAAACCAGCGTTATGTGTATAGCTTGTATAATTTTCTGTAATGGCCCGTTTAGCTGCTTCTTTTACTAGAGAAGGTGTAGGGAAATCGGGTTGCCCAATTGTTAAAGAGATAAGATTATCATAGTTTTGAATCATATTAGAGAACTGACGGATTCCAGAAATTTGGATGTCCTTCACTCTAGGATTAATGAATTGTTCCATTGTATCTCCCTTTCTTCCGTTTGAAAATTAAGTTCATTTTATCATATTTTCAACTATTACGCTTTGTTTATAAAATTTCCCTCGCTATTTGTGAAAGATAAGAATCGTATCTTAAAATTCAGTGGAAGTAAGAAATTATGTGAGGGTTCAAATGTCTATAAGAGTATAAGCTGTGTGAGTTAATTAAAGTTTCACTTAAGCATAAACACAAAAAAAGCCGCTGCAAGCGACTTTTTAATAACCGTATTCCCAATCTATTTCATCTTCGTTCCAAAGTACGGAAGATACTTTGCCAAGATGGACAACGGATTCATTTACAGCACATGTACAGTCTTCGTCCCCTGCTTTATGTTGCAATTCTTCGTATACTGATTTTTCAACGTTTTCTAGCACAACCAAATTTTCTTCTTTTAAAACAAGCGTAGTACCCGCCATATTTATCTTCCTCCTACTAAAGTAATGATCACTTATTTGTAAACATAGATAGTATGGATTATATGCTGTATTTTGCGATAGTTGTCCGTCTAGTAAAGTGTTTTTTATTTTCTTTGTAATCCGTATTCATTGTATACTGCACGAAGGAAATTTGGTACAGGGTTTACAATCATTTCGGAAATTTGTAACATTTATTATTAGTTGTTAACAAATAATTAACAAAGATGTTAAGAAAAATCAAAATTTTGAAACAAATAGACTTATAAAATGATATAATCATATCAAAATACATATAGGGGATGAGAGGCTATGGAGCTGATTCGTGATTTAATGATCCAAATTGCCATCATTATTTTACCACTATTTTTATATGAAGCGATTCGTTTAAATCGTTATCAAGGAATGCTTCCGAAGCCTAATCGCTACTTTATTATGTTTTTATCTAGCGTTACACTCGTTCTCTCCATGACATACTCTATTTGTTTTGGTACCGTTTGCGGATACAATTTTCATCCAGTCCCAATTGTTAGTGGTTTTTTATATGGTGGGATTGTTGGGCTCATCCCTGCCATTATTTATGTTGCATATGAATGGATTTTTAAGGGGCTTAGTTGGTTGCCTATGGTAGAAGTTATATTTCTTTCGATAATTCCATTATTTTTGTCAAAGAAATGGTCTCTTTTTTCAAGAGATAAGAAGCTAATATTAGCTTTTATGATTGCATCATTTTATGTTCTTGTTTCATTAGTAGTCGGGATGTTGAATGTCCTTTTAGAAACAGGTTTTACACCGTACATATCTAATCTATATAGTGGGTATATATTTGCATCACTTATTATGGTTATGACAATGGTATTTCAAGTGTATTTGACTGAGTATTTAAACGAAAATGCATTATTGCGTACAGAAATGCAAAAATCAGAAAAACTTAATATTGTAAGTGAGTTAGCTGCAAGTGTTGCACATGAAGTTCGAAACCCTCTCACTGTTGTACGAGGGTTTATTCAATTGCTAGAGAGTACGGAAGACGTAAAAAACAAAGATTATATGCGTCTCGTATTAGCTGAACTGGATCGTGCTGAACAGATTATTTCAGATTATTTAAATTTAGCAAGGCCTCAAATTGAAAAAAAAGAACATATTTGTTTATCAGCACAATTAATTGAAATGACAACTCTTATGTCATCATTTGCAGCGATGCAGGGCGTTTATTTGCAAGTTGAGATTTCTGAGAGCCTTTATACTATCGGCGATAAGACGAAATTGAAGCAAGCTATTATGAATGTTGTTAAAAACGGTATTGAAGCAATTCAAGGAAACAAAGGGTATTTAAAAGTAACAGCTATTCAAAAAGATGAATTGATAATAATAAGAGTTAAAGATAGTGGTGTTGGAATGACAAAAGAACAGTTAGTAAGGCTTGGACAACCGTATTATTCTTTAAAAGAAAAAGGAACAGGATTAGGCCTTATGGTAACATTTAGTATTTTACAAGCGCATAATGGCACATTGGAATATAAAAGTGAAAGCGGAAAAGGAACTGAAGCTATTATTATATTGCCAGCTGTACGATATAAGGAATAAAAGTTACCGATAGAAGGTAACTTTTTATTTTATCGTGCATTAGAAAAAGATACAAAATTTCATTCATTTATTTTTTCTTGTTTTGTTCGAACGAATAAACTTTTAAATGATTGAAAGAAGCTTTGCTCTTTTGAGGCGGCGACTAATCTTTTTGTTTCTTGAATTTCGCGAATAACTTGCATAAGTTGTGTATCACGGTTGCTATCTTTATTGTAAATTTGATTGACAAGTTTATTCATTTTTTCTTCTTGTTTGGATTCTCGCTTATACATATGATTCATTAATAAGTCCATCTTTTCTTTTTGGAGTGCATCTGTTTGAGCGGCGTGAACAACTAGATCTTGTAACATTTTTTCTTGTGAGCCTTCTTTTACATAAACTTGTTGCATTAGTTCATCTAATTTCTCGTCTTTTAAACGATTTTGTGTAATGAGAGTAGAGTTTTGATGAATAATTGCTTCATTTAATTGAGCAAGCATTTCAAGTTTTAGCATGAACTCCTCAAAGTTACGCCCATCTTCTTTTGGTTGCACTTCTTGCTTATCTTGAATAACAGGTACAGGTGGGGCCTCTTTTTCTTTTAAAATAATAGGTATTGTTTCTGAAATGTCCTCTTGTAATGTAGCAGCTCTTTCATGTATAGATTTCAATAGTTTTAAATCATCCAATTTATAAATACGAGCATCAGCTGTTTTTGAAATGATATAACCGTGTTCCTCTAAGAGTTGGCTATATTTTCGGACTATATGTTTTGGGATACCTGTTTTATTTGTAACATCTTTCGTTTTATAAATAGCTTCCATGATAGTTCCTCCCCAAAAAGTATCGTATATATCATTTCAACCTTTTATGTGGACTTCCTTTGAAAAAGAATGTCGGAAGGTTATTAGTTTTCTACAGCATTAGTGAAAAGATGAAGAAAAATGAATGTTTTTGGCGGAATGGAGAGGAAGAGCTAAAATAATGTCTGAAAACATACATAGAAGAAGTTTGTTATAATAACTGAGGAAAAGAAATTGGTAGGAACACGGAGGTACACATGAAGCAATTTAAAGGTATTATCATTTCAATTATTGCAATTCTTTCTCTTTTGGTAGCGGTATATGAAGTACTTGTGCCAGAGGAGACAAGTACTAAAAAAACAACTACGTATGATCAAATTCTAGAGTTCCCGAAAGAACGATATCCAGAGACCGGGAAACATATAACGGATGCTATAAAAGAAGGACATTCGGAAATGTGTACAATTGATCGTAATGGTGCAGCGGATAGAAGGAAATTATCGTTAGCGCCATATCCGACGAAGAAAGGTTATGATCGTGATGAATGGCCGATGGCGATGTGTAAGGAAGGCGGAAAAGGAGCTCATATTGAATATATAAGTCCAGCAGATAACCGCGGTGCAGGTTCTTGGGTAGGGAATAAGCTAGACAAATATCCAGATGGTACGCGTGTGAAATTTGAAGTGAAATAGTAATTGGCATACATTTCATAGTGGAGAGAGGGATAGTTATGGAATTAACAATTTCATATTCGCAATTAATGATAATGAACTATGATGGTCAGCAGCCTTATGTAGATTGGACTCCTGAAGATTTTGAAAGAGGCTATGCTGAGGTGGATGGAGCTATTATTTTTGAAGCAATCTCTGACTATACTTGTGAAGTGGAAGTTACTTGTGGAAATCATATTGAGAAAGAAGAAGTGGTTAGAACGATATCAGTTCCTTTCACAGTGAAGAATGAAGAAGTATATATAACAAGTATTCTTTCTAATAAATATCATATTCTTATTCCGAACGGGGAATATATGATAGTCTTGCAGGCAACTCCTCTTGAAGAGCCATCAGACGATGAATTGTATAAAGTACAATACGACTTCTATTTTGAGAGTGTAGAATAAAAAAACGTGTTATCCTTTTTGAAGGATAACACGTTTTTTTATTATGCGTTTGTTTTTAGGAGAGAACGAGCGTCTTTTGCTGCCTGAACCATGTGCTCTAAAGCAGGTATAACTTCCTCAGTTCTTCGTGTTTTTAAACCACAGTCTGGATTAATCCAGAAATATTTAGGGTCACATACTTGTAAAGATTGTTCTACGATTGTGAACATTTCATCTTTACTTGGGACACGTGGGCTATGAATATCATATACCCCTAGACCAATTCCTTTTTCATATGTTGTATGCTTTAATGTATTAATAAATTCTCCATGACTTCTTGATGTTTCGATAGAAATAACATCTGCGTCTAACGCTCGAATTGCATCTACAATATCTTCGAAGTTACTATAACACATATGAGTATGAATTTGTGTTTCATTTTCTACAGAAGATGTTGCTAAAAGGAATGATTGAACTGCCCATGTAATGTATGCATCCCAATCTTTTTCTTTTAACGGCATACCTTCACGAAGTGCAGGTTCATCGACTTGGATTACTCTAATTCCGGAAGATTCAAGTAACTCAATTTCATGACGAAGTGCTAATGCAATTTGATATGAAACTTCTTTTCTTGAAATATCATTTCGAACGAATGACCAATTTAAAATAGTGACAGGTCCAGTTAGCATACCTTTTACTACTTTCTCTGTTAAGCTTTGTGCATATACAGTTTCTTTAATAGTCATTCCACTTATAAAGGCAACATCACCATAAATAACAGGTGGTTTTACGCAACGAGAACCGTATGATTGTACCCATCCGTTTTTAGTAAAGGAGAAACCAGCAAGTCTTTCTCCAAAATATTCCACCATGTCAGTTCTTTCGAATTCACCATGTACTAGTACATCAAGACCAATATCTTCTTGGTAACGAATCCACTTTGCAGTTTCTTTTTCAATGAATTGATTATATTGTTCATTTGTAATATCGCCGTTACGCCACTGTTTACGTGTTTGACGAACTTCAGATGTTTGCGGGAAGCTACCAATAGTTGTTGTTGGTAACAACGGTAATTGTAAAGCTACTTGCTGTAGTTCATATCGTTTTTCAAATGGAAGAGGACGTGAGAAATCATCTTCTTTAAGTGATGTACGTGCCACTTTTACATCTTCACGATTACGTGCAGCTGATGAGCGGATTGCATGATGTGCATTACGATATGTTGTTAAATCGCTACTGATGCTTTCTACACCTTTAGTAAGAGCAGAATGGATAAGGACTAGTTCTTCTAATTTTTGATTAGCAAATGCAAGTGCATCAAATAATTCACTTGTTAAGTGCGTTTCTTCCGTTTTATCAATTGGAGTATGCAATAAGCTACAAGAAGGTTGAACAATTAAACCTTTTGCTGTGATTTGATTTTGTAATGTTGTAAATAAAGAAAGTACATCATCAAGATCAGCTCTCCAAATATTACGGCCATCTATACAACCGATAGCTAAAATTTTATCAGCTGGGAATCCGTATTTTGAAATAGCATTTACATTACCTTCTTTGCCATGAACAAAGTCTAATCCAATACCAGAAACAGGGAATGCAATAATTTCTTCATAGTTCTCTTCTACACTGTCAAAATATGTTTGTAGAAGAAGATTAGCATTTGGAACTTCTTTATGAATAGCTTCGTAAAGTTCTTTCGCTTGATTAATTTCATCTTTTGTTAAAGAGGCGAAGATTGGTTCGTCAACTTGAATAATTTGTGCTCCAGCTGCGTGTAATTCAGAGAATAATTGTACATAAGGTGCAACTAGCTCTTTTAAAATAGTGGCAAATTGCTCTTCGTTATAACCTTTTGCTAGTTTTAGGAATGTATAAGGGCCTAAAATAACTGGTTTTCCATCAACGCCTAACTCTTTTTTCGCTTCTTCATATAAACGAAGAGGACGATTGTCTTTTAAAGAGATTTGTAATCCTTCTTCATATTCAGGAACAATGTAATGATAGTTTGTGTTAAACCATTTTGTCATTTCAGAAGCAACGTGATCTTTAGAGCCGCGTGCCATTGCAAAATATACATCAAGGTAAGAGGTAAACTCTGAAAAACGTGACGGGATGAATCCTAACATGTAGGCCGTATCCAGAACGTGGTCATAATATGTAAAATCGCCAACTGGAATTAATTCAATTCCCTTTTCTTGCTGTACTTTGACGTGTTGAAGGCGAATTTCTTTCATTGTCGTTAAAAATTGTTCTTCATCAATTTTATTGGACCAAAAAGCTTCCAATGTTTTTTTCCACTCTCGTTGTAGTCCGATACGTGGATAACCTAAGTTACTTGTTTGAATTGCCATTTTAAATTCCTCCCTAATTGAAAGTAAGCATTTCCGTTTACTCGGAAATACCTATAACAAAAAGCACAAAGGCATAGAAAAATAAGCCTTCCTTTTTGTTCTTAACACCTCATCATCATCCGTGAGTCTATCAGTGTTGTTAAAATAGGCAGGTATCCTGACTTATGCTTCATATAATTTCTTTCACCTTCCCGTTTTCACAGTGGCACAAAAAAGAAATCTCAGCATTTACAGTGGCGGGACCGTGTTGGAGTTTCACCAAACTTCCCTTTTAAACACGAAGTGAAATATTCGTGTACCTATTTTCCTTTTGAAAGGAATTTAACAAGCGATATGATATTGAAACAAATTCTAACACAATTTTCGGAATTTTGTCCACTGTTTTAAAATAAGAAAATTCTAAAGTTTTTCATTTCTTTTTATTCGGAAAATTAAGTTTTTTAATGTTTATTTATTATTAAAATGAGGGTGTTTTGAGTTGCGAGGAATAATTATAGTGTTAAGTTTTTCTAGAAGAGGAGGCACCTCTTTTAGAAAAACTTAATCATTATCTACACCTATTTCTGAAAGACGACCTGCAGTTGCATCTTGTAAGAGCGTGTTTAGCCAACGTAATTCAACATTAATATGCTCAATGACGCTTTGTAGAATATATAGTTGAGCACGAGGAACTAGTTGTTTATTATGATCGTGTATCGTTTGCATTGTATGTAAATAGAGCATTGTATCATCTCTCTTTTTTTTCAAAATAGGAACTAGAGCTTGTTCGTCGCTAAAGTGAGCGAAAGAGAGCGCTGAATAAATAGGTTTATATATTTGGTTTTTCGCTTCAAATTGTTTTAATAATAAGGTGTGGAAAAGGGCTTTTCCTTCCTCTGTTATATGGAAGATTGTTTTATCTGGTCTATTCGTATCTCTAACAATATTGGTAATGCTAATCGCACCTTGTTTTTCTAATTGCTCGAAGGCGTAGTATAGCGATCCCTTGGCATATTTAATATAACAATCCATTTGTCTTTCTTTCATTATGTGCTGCACTTCATAGGGATGTTTATCTCCTTCGAGTAACAAGCCGAGAATGACTAACTTCATGCTCATGCTGTCTCAACTCCTGTATATAGAAACTTTATATATATTATAAACGGTATATCCTCTTTCATAAAGGGATATACCGTTTCGTTTTTCTATATTAGCTTACTTGTTTTTGTTTTTGCTTTGTTTTTGGTCCTGTTAAAAGACGTTCATTTCCCATAAGTAAAATACAAATTATACTTAGCGTAGCTGGGATAAGTGCCCAGAAAAATGTATTAGCAATAGATGTTGCAAGAGCCTCTTTAATTCCGCTCAGTACTTCAGGAGGTAGCTTTTCAGTAGCATTTGGTGATAATAAAAAGCTTGTGTCTCCACCTTTAGGAGCCATTTTTTCTAGTTCAGGAGGGAAGACTGCTTTTAATTTATCAGTGAAAACATGATTTTGAATCGTACCGAAAATCGTGACGCCAAGGGTCATTCCAAGTGAACGGAAGAATGAGTTCGTGGATGTAGCAGAACCGCGATCTCTCATTTCTAATTTGTGGATAGATGCCATACTTAAAACTGAGAAGGAGAATCCAACTCCAAGTCCAGCAAGCACCATAAACATTGTTACGAGTGTACGAGGTGTTTCCATAGTTAAAGTACTTAGTAAATAAATACCAAGAACGAAGAAAACTCCAGATACTGTCATGATGTTACGATAACTTGTTCGTGAAGCTAATTGTCCACCAGTTTGACTTCCGATTACAGATCCTACCATCATAGGTGTCAAAATTAACCCAGCATTTGAGGCTGAACCACCGAGAACACCTTGAACGAAGATTGGAATATAAACTGTACAGATGATAAAAGCTGCGCCATAGAAAAAGGCAACACCTTGGCTAGCTGCAAATAAAGGTTTTTTAAATAAATGGAAAGAAATAATAGGCTCGGTTGCGTTTCTTTCTACGAAGAAGAAAATAATAAGCAGAATAACAACAGTTGAAAATAAACCAATAATCACATTAGAGTCCCATGCATATTCTTTACCACCAAGTTCTAAAGCAAACATTAAGCAAACGATACTAATGACAAGCGTAATAGCACCAGCCCAGTCAATTTTTTGTTTTCGATATTCTAGAGACTCGCTATAGTATTTAGTAATGAAGAAGAAGGAAATAAGTCCTAACGGAATATTAATATAGAAGACCCAGTGCCAACTTATATAATCTGTAATGTAAGCACCTAATAAAGGTCCGAAAACACTAGATGTTCCGAAAACAGCACCAAATAGTCCGGTCATTTTTCCTCGTTTTTCAGGCGGGAATATATCATACATAATTGTAAATGCGATAGGCATAAGAGCGCCGCCACCAATTCCTTGAATGGCTCTATAAATACTTAGTTGTTCAATACTTGATGCTGTCCCGCAAAGTGCAGAACCAAATAAGAAGAGAATTAATCCGCCAATAAAAAAGCGTTTCCGTCCGTACATATCAGACAGCTTACCGAAAATAGGCATTCCGGCCATTGTTGCTACCATGTAGGCGGATGTGACCCAAACGAATTTGTCGAACCCTCCTAAGTCTCCGACAATCGTTGCCATCGCAGTTGCGACGATTGTGTTATCCATTGCTGCCATTAGAATACCAAGTAGTAAACCAGCAACAACAAATTTTGTTTTACTTGAATCGTTTTTTGATAGTTGTGCTTCCAAAAGTAGCCCTCCTTTAATAAAAATTAAACTAACTTAAGTTTTTTAGTACAATGCATAAAAAAACTTTATGTACAGTTTGTATAGTTCCTCTTCATTTTATAAAAAATTGCACTGACATGATATAAAGGATGGAAATCATAAATTATATTATAGTCAAATTTGACTAAAAGGCAAATGTTTTCTACCGCCAAATTATTTTATCCCGCTTTAACTGCCCGTTAAAGCCCGATTGGTAAAAGCTAATAATCAGTGGGGGATGGACAAAACCCCCACTGATTAAAGTTTCACTTTATTATATTGACCAAAAGAGAGTAAGAATTTATTTTGTTATGTAGTCAAGGAAGGAAATTGTAAAAAAATATTTAATAAAGTATAACCTGTGTCAACCTATTAAAAATGGTTTTTTCTTTATATTGTCGAATAGGATAAAAGGAAAAGAAAAATTTAATATGATTTGTAACAAGCTAAATATTTTTTCTAAGTGTAGTTCATTGCATCGAGAGGCAGAATACAGTTGTATAGATGATATATCTGGAATGAGGTGAATATATTATGAAAATATGGAAACGAATTTCGGATCAAGGAAGGTATTCTATACCGTTACAGCCGGTTTTGTGGATTGATGGTTCTAAAAAGGACACGGAAGCATCCGATGTAGCAGTCACATTGCAAATCCGTAGTATGTATAAAGAAAAATTTTCGTATGAGATGATCTATGATGTTAATGACATACTAATTATTCGACTTGAAGTTGAAAATAAAGGCGTTGAAATGATTTCGCGAGTAGTTGTAAGTCATATGATTCGTGATTATTTCGCGTATATCCCAAACTCTTTAAAAGCAGATAAGGGAATAAGTGAGTTTTTATTTCAGCTTGTAAGGTGGCGAATCGATAATTTATCACCGAATGAAAAGGTAGAATTAATTTGTCAAATAAAAGCAAATAAAGATAAAGCTCCTCCCAATTCATTATTTCAGGCTACATATACATTTCAATATAAAGGTGTATCATATGGACCGCTACAAACAAATGAAGTGGTTGTCAGAAAATGATAAGAAGGAACCTGTGCGAAAGGTTCCTTCTTTAATGAAGATTGTGCTTCTTGAGTAATTTCTTTTGTTCCACTCCCTTTTTTCCAATATAGTTATTTTTGTATCCAAAATATAGAATGAATAGAAATGAAATAACATTTACTATAGCGTCAATTTGATCGTTTGTAATGAAGTTTATTCCGAAAGAGTTAAATAGTAATTTTAATGATAACAAAAAGCCAGCTAGTAAGCGCATAATATCTAATAGATTTTCTTTTTGAGGCATATAGGTCACTCCTTCCTAAAAACGATATATAGTATATATATGAAATAAAATAGAAAAGGTATACAAGCTTAAGTAGAAATGTACATTAAATATGTACATTTTTTATTTTATAGAAAAACATTATTGTTATAGAAACATATATTGGTATAAAAGGGGGAGAGTATGAAACATAAAGGGAAAATTAGTGGGTTATTACTTGGGAACACAGTTGCGGTTACAGAATGGATTGCACTTCAGGATGTAATTGCTGAGCTAGATTCGAGATCATTTTTAACCGTCTTTATTATTTATATATTGCAAATGATACTAAGCTATTATTTTGGACATTGGTACGATAAAAGAACGAATACGCGTGTAAATATTGAAGTAGGAGGAATGACGAATAACGATTTTGTCGTTGATTTTTTTGGAAAAGTAGCTGCTTTATCAGAAAGAGATTCTCGTAATATTACAGTGTATATTCTTTCCGTAAAAGAATGGGATGTATTAAAAGACACAGTGCAAGAAAAAAAGTTAGATGAGCTAGTCCAAAGAGTAGAACGTACAATTTTAAAGACAGTTCGAAAAGGCGATGTAGTTACGAGGTGGGATGAAAATAAATATGTTATCGTAGCTGTTGATAATGGCTATGAAAAGTCAACAATAACAAGTAGATTAATCAAAAATATTCAAAATGAAATAGCGAATGATTTATTAAGTGTCACACTATTATTTGGGGCTGCAAGTTATCCTATAGAAGGGAAAACTTTTGAAGATTTGTTTAGAAAGGCACAAAATCAATTGTATAATTATAGAAACTTGCAAAGTCATGAATGAAACTTTGATTTAAAGAAGTATGATATAAAGATTTTTTGTAACATTTTTTTTTCTTTTGTTACAAGAAAACTTTTTTTTGTAACAAAAGTCTTTAAAAATATATGAAATCAGCATATAATTGTGTGTGGATGTGTCAATGCATTTTGCACAATGTTTTCAGTTTAAAAGTGTAGAGGAAAACATGCTCTACACTTTTCCTTTTTAAGAAATTAAAAGAATCTTTGTAAGAGTTGCGAGGTCCCCTTTGCACTATGTAAAATGGACAAAGAGGTTATTTGATAGAAAGTGAGAAAGGGAATGATAGACGTGAGAGGTCAACGATCATCTTTTATCAGGTGAAACATTATAGTGTTTCTTGCAGTAGGTAAGATTAAGGAAAATACCTTTATGTTTTAAGACATTACATAATTTTAAGTACGAAAATTGTACAAGCAGTATAAATAATTATTGATGATCTTCGTAAAAAGATGCGAGCGTGAAATAGCTAACGAAGTTACATGTTTTTCATGGGATTTTTGGCACGATGGTCGTTTATTAATAGGGGGAAAAGATGTTGAAATATAATAAATTAGCAATTGTAACTGCATTATCAATGACTTTACTAGCTGGTTGTTTTGGCCCAAAACCAGAAGAGGAGCTATATGTTGCATTTGAAAATGCTGCCAAGCAAGAAAAAACAATGTTTGAAGATGCGAAAAAATTAGAGTCATTAGAGAAAGAGGGTCAAGTATTATATAATCAAATTGTCCAAGAAGGAAAAGATAATAATCAGGCTGTTAAGGATAAGCTTGATCAAGCGCTGAAAAATACAGCTGAACGAGAAAAAGTTCTTATTAAAGAAAAAGAGGCGTTAAATAAAGCGCAAGAAGAAGTGAAGTCAGCTGATAAGCATGTGAAGAAAATTGAAGATAATAAATTAAAAGAACAGGCTGATAAAGTAAAGAGTACTTATGAGAAACGACATGATTCATTCCAAAAGATGTACGATAGCTATAATAAATCTTTAAAGCAAGAAAAAGAATTATATACAATGCTACAAGATAAAGGTACAAAATTAAAAGATATTAGCGAGAAAGTAAAGGTAGTAAACCAAGCATATAAAGATATTGAGACAGAAAAAGATAAGTTTAATGAATATACGAAATCATATAATACAGAAAAAGTTGCATTCTATAAACAAGCTAATATTAAAATTAAGGAAGATAAAAAATAAAACAGTTTGGCCTAATATTAGGCCAAACTGTTTTATTTTTTTGTATAGGTACGGCTATACCATGGAACTGGTTCGCTTAATTTTTTTTCCTGTTTTAATGCTTCAGGACCAATATAATCTTGAAGTGTTTTTTTTGCTATTGTTAAAGATAAGGTTGTTTTCGGATTTCGATAGGAGGATTCAAGGTGACCAAGATGCGGTAGGGTGCGAAAATCATCTTTCGTAGGAGGGATATGGAAAAAATAATCACCTAAACGTATAAGAACATCGGATTGTTGTTGACTAAAACGTGGATTTCTAGAAAAATGTAATCCTTCTTTGATAGCCTTTTTTTCAGTAATTAAGCGTTCTAAAGCAGTCTTTTTTAACCAATATAAGTACTTAGGGTTAGTTGCAGCTTTAGCATGACGATTCACAACGAAAATAGATTGAGCTAGTCTATTAATAGAATGTTGATTATGCAATGGAGATTGTGGTTGTGAAGGTTTCATATTGACTCTCCTTTCAATTTTTCCTTATTATAGCATAAATAAAATGGGTTTTTATTATATGCAAAAAGTAATTGTATATATTTTCAATATTAAAGCAATATTGTTACAAAAAACAACTATTTTGTATAATAGTGATAGAATATGTTTCAGAAATTTGATAATGAAAGAGTGAGAAGTTTGAAAGAAATATTAAAATTACAATATGCCATTATAGATATTGGATCTAATACAATGCGTTTAGTTATTTATGAAAAGCAAAATGGAGGTTTTTATAAAGAAATTGAAAATACGAAAGTGGTTGCTCGGTTAAGAAATTATTTAATCGATGGTGTTTTGAATGAAGAAGGTAAAGAAGTATTGTTACAAACATTATTTCAATTTCAAGAAAGTACAAAATTCCATCAGTTGCATCATGTACTTTGTGTTGCAACGGCAACAATTAGACAGGCTGAGAATCAAGAGGAGATTAAAAAACTTGTTGAAGGACAAACAGACTTTACTCTTAGAGTATTATCAGAATATGAGGAAGCACGTTACGGCTATTTAGCAGTTATGAATTCTACTTCGTTTTTGGAAGGAATAACAGTAGATATTGGTGGCGGAAGTACGGAAGTTACATATATTAAAAATAGAGAGATTTTAGAGTACCATAGTTTTCCTTTTGGTGCGCTTTCTTTAAAACATCTATTTATTAAAGGTGATATTCCTACTAAAGATGAATTAGAGGAAATTCGAGAGTATTTAGAGTGTCAATTTCGAACGTTACCATGGTTAATTGATAAGAAATTGCCTCTTATTGCAATTGGTGGTAGTGCGAGAAACTTAGCGAAAATCCACCAAAATTTAACAAACTATCCTATAGCGGGAGTACATTTATACAAAATGAAAGAAGAAGATATTGAAAATGTAAAAGGTGCATTGGAAAAACAATCGTTTATCGAACTTCAGAAAATGGAAGGATTGGCAAAAGATCGAGCTGATACAATTATTCCAGCGGTTGAAGTATTTCATAAACTTGTAAATATTACAGAAGCAACGGCATTTGTATTAAGCAAAAAAGGATTAAGAGAAGGTGTTTTCTATGAAGAGTTGACGAAAGATTTAGGGATTTCATATTATCCGAATGTAGTTGAAGAAAGCTTACATTTGTTATCACACGAATATGAAATGGATATGGAATTTGTCATTCAACTTATTAAACATGGAAGATTGATTTGTAAACAACTCGAAGAAATGGGACTGATTTCTGTTTCAATAAAAGACTGGGAAGCATTCCATCAAGCAGCGAAAGTATTTAATATTGGAAAATATATAGACGAAGAAGCGAGTCGTTTACACACGTTTTATTTATTGGCAAATAAAACAATTGACGGCATGATGCATAAAGATCGAGTGAGGTTAGCGCTTATTGCATCTTATAAATCAAAAATGCTATTTAAACAACATTTATCTCCATTTGAAGGTTGGTTTGATAAAAGCGAACAAAAAAAAATCCGCCTATTAGGCGCTGTTTTACAATTTTCAGCTGCTTTAAATGTAAGACAAAGATCGCTTGTTGATACGATATCCATAACAGAAAATAAAGAAGGATTAACGTTTAGAATTTTATGTGAGCAATCGGCATTAGCAGAAAAAGTACAAGCTGAAAAACAAAAAAAGCAGCTAGAAAGAGTATTGAAAACAAATATTCACTTATCATTCGAATCAAAACGTTAAGTTGTACGGATGTCTTTACAGAAAATTAACACTTTGGAATATTGTAATTTGATAAAATGAAAGTAACTAAATTATAGTGAAAAAGTTTCAAAGGGAAGTGTGAAGAGAATGGAATTGCTAAAGGGGAATTTAGTAAATTTAAATGATACAGCGTATTATAATAATCGTGAATTAAGCTGGCTAGCATTTAATGAACGTGTATTACAAGAAGCGCAAGATGAAAATAATCCACTATTAGAAAGACTAAAGTTTATTAGTATTTTTAGTTCGAATTTAGATGAATTTTTTATGGTGCGCGTAGCAGGTTTGAAAGATCAAGTAAGTGCGGGATTTAATCAGCCAGAAAATAAAGCAGGTTTAACACCAAAGAAACAGTTAAATAAGATTGCGATAAAATCGCATGAGTTAATGACTGTGCAGTATGAAACGTTTAAAAATTATGTATTGCCAGCGCTTGAACTAGAGGGGATTGAGCGTTTAACATTCCATGATTTGACGAAAGAGCAAAGGGAATTTATCGAGGAGTATTTTGATGAACAAATATTTCCGGTTTTAACCCCTGTATCTATTGATGCGTATCGTCCATTTCCAATGTTATTAAATAAAAGTTTGAATTTAGCTACTATTTTATATGATGAGCAACAGGCTGAGGAAGAAAATCGTACGAAGTTAGGAATTGTACAAGTGCCTTCATTACTGGAGCGTTTCATATTTTTACCGAGTGAAGGGCAAAAACATAAATTTATTTTATTAGAAGATGTAATTAGTGGTTTTACTCATAAACTATTCACAGGATATAACGTATCACCTGTTACTCGTTTCCGTATTACACGTAATGCGGATTTAACGATCCATGAAGAAGGTGCACGCGATTTATTAAAAGTAATTGAAAAAGAATTGAAAAAGCGTAAGTGGGGAGCTGCCGTTCGTTTAGAAGTTGGTAAAGAACACATTGATGAAAGAGTGTTAGCGTTATTGTATGATGTGTTAGAAGTAAAAGATGAAGATGTGTACATGATGGATGGACCGTTAGATTTAACATGTTTATTCTCCTTATATAAAAAATTAGCGCCTTTATATGAACATCTAGTATATCCGGCTCTTATTCCTCAACCTCCTCAAGATTTAGGTGATGAGGAAGATGTATTTGAAAAAGCGATAGAACATGATATTTTATTACACCATCCCTTTGAGTCGTTTCAGCCAGTCGTTGATTTTGTCCGTGATGCGGCAGATGACTCGAATGTACTTGCGATCAAACAAACATTATATCGTGTAAGTGGAGATTCGCCAATAATTCAGGCGCTGAAGGTAGCAGCTGAAAAAGGAAAACAAGTGACGGTATTGGTTGAGTTAAAGGCAAGGTTTGATGAAGAGAATAATGTTCATTGGGCTAAAGAATTGGAACAGGCCGGATGTCACGTTATTTACGGAGTAAGTCACTTGAAAACGCATAGTAAAATTACGTTAGTTGTAAGAAGAAGAAACGGAAAAATTGAAAGGTTTGTACATCTTGGAACCGGAAATTATAATGATGCAACAGCGAAGTTGTATACCGATTTTGGATATATTACATCGCGAAAAGACTTTGGTGTAGATGCAACAAATTTCTTTAATTATTTGAGTGGTTATACAAAAAAACCGCATTTTCATCATTTATCTGTTGCCCCGTTTGATATAAGAGAGCAGTTTATGGAGTTAATAGATGAGGAAATCCGTTATCATAGACAATATGGAAATGGATATATTATCGCTAAAATGAATTCGTTAACAGATAAACCATTAATAAAAAAAATGTATGAAGCATCACAAGCTGGGGTAAGGGTAGAGCTCATCGTTAGAGGGACATGTTGTTTAAGACCTGGGATTCCGAATGTAAGTGAAAATATTCGTGTAGTTAGTGTTGTTGGAAGATATTTAGAACATAGTCGTATTTATTATTTCCATCATAATGGAGATGAAAAAATATATTTATCTTCAGCTGATTTGATGACGCGAAATATGGAAAAACGAGTAGAAATATCCTTCCCAATTTTAGATATTGAAATGAAAGCGAGAATAAAGGCAATTTTACAGCTGGTTTTAGCTGATAATGTGAAAACACGTGAACAAAATAAAGATGGTGACTATTATTATATAATTAATAGTAGTATAGAAGAAATTGATAGCCAAGTGAATTTATTTAAGATGGCGTATCAAAATACAGACGCTGAATAGTGTGAAAAAAGTAAAAACCTCTTATTGAATTTAAGAGGTTTTTACTTTTTTTCTCTACTCATATATTCTCAAAATGGAAGGATGAGTAGAGAGAATAGTTTTTATTATAGGCGTGTGATGAGTTGGTTCGTTGAGAGAAAAACATTAGAAGAATGGTTGGTTTAAATTAATAATAGTATGGTTGTTGACAAGGCCCTCCGTAACAAGGAAAAGGTGCTGGTGGTGGGAAAGGCGGTGGATAAGGCGGATAAAACGGTCTAGGCCCGAAAGCTAATGCTCCACCGAGCAATCCTCCAGCAATTCCAGCTAGAAATGGAACACCGAAAAATGGAAAGAAGCGTGAGTCGCCTGCTGGGCCAAAAGGTGCTGAACGAACTGGGATCGGTTGATAATATGGATACATGAACAAACCTCCTTTACTGGACTCATTTTTATCATATGGTGGACCAAGCGTGGATGAGCGCGTACAAGGAAGGATATGTAAGGAAATAGGCGAATTGTTACGAATGTTGTAGGATGAAGAGTGTAATTTCAGGTTTTGACATAAAGCGGAATGGGACACGTGTTCTTCCAATACCTCGATTGACATAGAGAGTCAAACCTTGAATGTTATAGAAACTTTCAATATATTCTTTTGCAAGCGACGGGGTAATAATAGCACCTAAAAAAGGAATTTGTACTTGTCCGCCATGGCTATGACCAGAAAGTTGAAGATTGATTGGATATGTAGCGATTTGTGGCGCGATATCTGGTTCGTGAACGAGAACAATTGTATAAATATTTTGTTTTGCATGTTGTAAAGTTTCCGCTATTTTTGGTTTACCCAGTAGCATATCATCGAGTCCGAAAATAGAAATTTCACTATTATCCAGTAAACGAATTCGCTTTTCGCTATTTTGCAAAAGTTCAAATCCAGATTCGCGCATGATGTGATCATAGTATTCAGTTCCATATCCGCCATGGTCGTGGTTACCATAAATAGAAAATTTACCGAAGGGTGCCTGTATATTCTTTAAAATGGATGCAACAAAAGAAGCCTCGGTATATGTTTGGTAATCATCAATGAGGTCACCAGTAAAAAGGACAATATCTGGCTTTTCAGCATTAATCTTGGAAACGATTTGAGATAAATGTTGGAGAGAGAAATAGTATCCTAGATGTAAATCGCTAAATTGAAGGATCTTCATACCATGAAAACCTTTTGGTATGAGCGGTGATTTAAGTGTGTGTTGCGTAAAAGAAAGCAAATAGGGCTCTATATATTTAGCATAATAATAGCCGATGCTTGCGGTTATAAATGAATATAGACAAGTGCGTATTCCAGATTTTAAAAAATTTCTTCTTGTAATTTTCTTCATATACAGGTTACTCGAACCTCCCTTCAGTTTTTTTAAAATATATTTTAAATACTAAAAAAGTAGTATAGATTACGAAAAAAATGAACGAAAAGAAACCTCTTTACGTTAAAATATCAGAAAAATTGAAAAATATAAAGATTTCTATCAAATAAAGTGATAAAATGAATATGTATTCATTTTTTGGAGGGGATGTATGTGAAAGAGAAGGTAGTTATTATAACAGGTGGATCAAGTGGAATGGGAAAAGGGATGGCGATACGTTTTGCGAAAGAAGGGGCACGTGTTGTTATTACAGGGCGTACAAAAGAAAAGCTAGAAGAAGCAAAGTTAGAAATTGAACAGTTTCCAGGGCAAGTATTATCTGTACAAATGGATGTACGAAATACTGATGATATTCAAAAAATGATTGAACATATTGATGAGAAGTTTGGACGAATTGATATTTTAATAAATAATGCAGCTGGAAACTTTATTTGTCCAGCAGAGGACTTATCTGTGAATGGCTGGAATTCGGTAATTAATATTGTATTAAATGGTACATTTTATTGCAGTCAGGCTATTGGGAAATATTGGATTGAAAAAGGTATAAAAGGAAATATTATTAACATGGTGGCAACATATGCATGGGATGCAGGCCCAGGGGTTATCCATTCGGCAGCAGCTAAAGCTGGTGTACTAGCGATGACAAAAACTCTTGCTGTTGAGTGGGGACGTAAATATGGAATACGAGTTAACGCTATCGCACCAGGACCAATTGAGCGTACAGGTGGTGCCGATAAATTATGGATTTCAGAAGAAATGGCTAAGCGTACATTGCAAAGTGTTCCACTTGGTAGAATGGGTACACCAGAAGAAATTGCGGGTCTAGCTTATTATTTATGTTCAGATGAAGCTGCATACATAAATGGAACTTGTATGACAATGGATGGTGGCCAGCATTTGCATCAATATCCATTTTAAAAGGAAAGAAAAATGAATGATTCATTAATTTTTCTTTGGTGAAATGTGACGAAGTTGTGACACGTGAGAGAAATGTGTTTACAAAGGGGAATATATAGGTTATATTTAAGACCTCTTTTTTCTTCATAGTAGAATTGCTAATTCCCCTTAGCATTTTACCCCTCTAATCCCTTCAGGAAAACTGAAGGGATTTTTTATTATTTTTCCGTAAATATCGTGTTATAATTTTTGAAAAGTAAAGGGAGGGAAGCACGTTGATAGATGCATTAGATGTAATGAGTAACTTGGATAAAGTCCTTCCTTATTATCAAGCTATTTTTAGTGCTGATGAGCATACAGTAATTGGATATGAAGTTGTAGGACGTATTCAAACAGAAGAGGGCATACAAAGTTTAGCATCTTTCTTCCATGATGATTCTATTCCGAGTGAGTTCCAACTTGAAGCGGATAACATCATCGTAGAAAAAGCGTTAAATAGGTATTTAGAAACGGATCAAAAATTATTATTATTTATACATCGGAATGCTAATGTATTAATGAATGATGAAGATGAAAGTTTACTTCAACTTTTGCTGATGTATGAAGAACAAGGTTTGAACTTACAACGCATTGTTCTGGAAATAACAGAACATGAATGTAAAGAAGATATAGAACAATTTAATCATTTACTCATGTATTATCGTACATATGGTATTCAAATTTCGATTAATAAAGTCGGAACGGGTACAAGTAATTTAGAGCGTATTAGCGTGTTAGCACCGGATATTTTAAAAGTAGATTTAACAAATTTAAGGCAAACTGCACTTTTACAATCTTATCAAGATATTTTATATTCCTTATCTTTACTTGCTAGAAGAATTGGTGCAACATTGTTATATGAAGAAATAGATGCTTTTTATCAACTACAATATGCTTGGAAAAACGGTGGTAGATATTATCAAGGGAATTATTTGAAAGAGTGCTTACCTGATTTTATTGAAACGAACGTTTTGAAAGAACGACTTGGTAATGAGTGTCATCAATTTATTCAACATGAGAAGAAGAAATTACAAAAAATTTATAATTTAACAGAACTGTTACGTGATCGAATTGGTGATGTTCTAGCTAAACAGAAAAAGAATGAAGATATAAATGATTGGTTATTACAATTTAGCCAAAGTGTATCACAGTGTAGTTTCCGCATATTTATTTGTAACGAAGATGGTTTCCAACAATCAGGAAACGTTATGAAAAAAGATGGGGAATGGATTGTGATGCCTGAGTATTATATGAAGAACTGGAGTTGGCGTCCGTATTTTCTAGAAAATATTATGAAAATGCGTTTTGAGAATAAGGCAAGACTTTCAGATTTATATGCTGATATTGAAACCGGTGAGATGGTACGGACATTTTCCTTCCCAATTGATGATGAAAACTTTTTATTTATAGATTTATCGTATGAATATTTATATGAAGAAGATGTTTTATTTTAATGCACGAAGAGATTCGTGCATTTTTTGTTTGTTTTTATCATAAATTGGTAATAGTGAAAATGGTGATGAAAATGCTGTCTATCGTTGTAAAGATTTTACGAACGAAATCATCCCTTTCTTTGCATAATCATTGTTACAATGAATACTACAAAGACAAGCTCTTTTAAAAGGAAGGTGAAAAAATGAAGAAATATGGAATATGGTTTGTTCTATTTATATGTGTTGCCTTTCTAGTTGGCTATAGTGTCACAACTGTTTTAGGAAAAGAAGAAGTGAAAGTGGATCGGAAAGAAGTGTTTACAACGATACAAAAAGGTTATGAGACGCAATTTTCAATCCGCGGGAAGCAAATACCTACGAATAAGATGATAGAGACGTTATCACCATATTTTACAAATAATTTCCTTCAAGTTTTTACAGATGAAAACAGTAGAAATGAAAAACAAAGTGGTGAATATTTACTTCCAGCAAAAGAAGCTCCATTTTCTTTTAATTCAGAAACAAAAATGTCTTATGATGAAGAACATAAAAATTTATATGTCTATGAGCGGACAAAGAGTGGACAATATCAAATTGTGACATTGCAAAAGGATAATGGAAAATGGAAATTAGCAGGGTATCATGAAAGTCAGGAACTGTTGACTGAAATAAAAAGGTTACAACAATTATGAGAATAGGAATAGGTGTCGCCTATTCCTATTCTATACCGAGTAGCTGTTGTAATTTTTCAATTTGAAAACCTGCCACAACTTCTTCGTCAATTACAACTGTTGGAGTTGAATAGGATTCATAGTCATATAAAAGACGATTGCGTGCAGCAGCGTCTTTTTTTATGTCAAATTCTTCATATACAACGTTATTATGTTTTAAAAATTCTTTTACAATGGTACAAGGCGGACAATCAGGTTGTGTATAAACCTCAATTTTTTTCATTGTAATTCCTCCCTTTTTCTGTTGTTTATTATATTCTGCCAGTATAAAAAGCGCAATAAAGAAGTAAAAAGATGCTCTTTCATCTTTTTACTTCTTATTTCGACAAATTTTAGTTGAGTTTCTTGCCAAGAACCTTTATCCTAGATTGTGGAACGTTTTTTCTGTTATGACGGATAGAATGAGTATAGCTGTAAAACCTATTGGTAGGAAGATCAGAGAAAGGAGAGATTTCATGTCTCTACTCCAAGGAATTTTAACTCGACTTGTTAGTCTACAAGAACAAGCTGAAAGCGGTGAAGTAGCACAACGCTATTTTGAAGTGAACGGTGAGCGCAAATGTAGCGTGAAATTTTTCGATAAAAGTGAAATGTATGAGTTAGAAGTGTATCAACAAGGTGAAAAACCTCAAGTGTATCAATTCGATAACATCGATATGGTTGCAATTGAGATTTACGATATCATTTCTTGATACATATAAAAAAGGTACTGCCAAATGGCGGTACCTTTTTTAGTTATATTAATTAATGGGCTATATAGGTAGTAGAAGTTTCAATTTAAGTCGCGATTAAATAAAAGAGTTTTTATAAATGTATATGTATAGGAATTTTTCATTTTTCCTACAATGATAGTAAATATTAATAGGAGGTGCAAAGGATGGAACGCTTACCGATTGTTATTTGTCCTAATTGTCACAGTCATGCTGAAATTAATCACGTATTAACCGCCCAATCTAATCAAAATGTAATATATACATGTAGGTTTTGTAATTATGTAATTCGAAATATTGAAACGAATAAAGGGTAGTAAGTTATAATTTTTGTTTTTGTCCCATACAATGAGAATACGAAAAGTCTGTCTAATTGAAAGGACGTGACTATGTGGACGGTGAGCATACATTTTATAATGTTTCAGAGAGACATTTGAATTTTGATATGGTATTTAACCGTATTTGTAGTTTCATTGAAAAGGATCCGCGAAATTTATATCGATTATCTATTGGGACAGACTCACAAGCGCATCAAAAGGATACGAGGTTTATTACAGCGATACATATTCATCGTGTTGGAAAAGGAGCATGGGGATGTTTGCATCATAAATCAGTGAAAAATAAGCCAGCAACGTTGCGAGAGAAAATATATTTAGAAACACAGTTTAGTCAAGAAATCGCCTATCTATTTACTCCCAATCATATACAAGCGATATGGGATTTATTGCACCCATACGCTCAAGATGGAGCAGGATTCATAATGGAGATTCATTTAGATATCGGGAATGATGGTTTAACAAAAGAATTTATTTTAGATATGACGATGAAAATTCAAGCAATGGGATTAACAGCAAAAATTAAACCAGATGCTTATGCGGCATTTAGTTACGCAAACAGATATACAAAATAATGTGAAATGATGTCTATATATTCGCAGTCGTTAAGTATTTCTAACAAAAACTGAATATTACATCTGTTAAATAGACTGAAAAATTTATATAATGAGAGTGATGATGCGAGTGCAAGGAGAGGAGCATATGGAAAAGGAATTTGTTTTAACAAGAGAAGAAGAAAATTTATTGTTGGATATTCTGTTTCAGCAAAATTACGCGAGCGAAATTTTAGCGGTGGAGCTTACAGACATTGAGAATGGTTTAAAACAGATAGATGTGACGCAATATAAAAAAATCACAAGATTGTTTTACCGATTAAAAAATAAAGGGTATTAAGCACTACCGGAATGGTAGTCTTTTTTTAATGTTATATGCTAAAATAGTTATGTATTTTTATTAGAAGAATGTCAGGACAAAATAATAATATGAAAACGCTATCATAAAATGTGAATAGGACCGGAGAATATTAGCAGGAAAAAGGGAAAATGGGGGATGTAACATGATTAGTATTCCGAAAGACGAGTTTCAACAAATTCTTGTGAAGGATTTAATGATTTCATCAGATAAAGTAGCACATGTACAAATAGGGAATGGTCTAGAACATGCTTTACTCGTTCTTGTGAAATCTGGATATTCGGCGATTCCTGTTTTAGACCCTATGTATAAATTACATGGGTTAATTAGTACTGCTATGATTTTAGATGGTATTTTAGGATTAGAGCGCATTGAGTTTGAAAGACTTGAGAATATGAAAGTGGAACAAGTGATGAAGGAAGAGATTCCAGTTCTTATGTTAGAAGATTCTTTTGCAAAAGCTTTAGAAATGACAATTGATCATCCTTTTATTTGCGCTGTCAATGAAGAAGGTTACTTCGAGGGTATTTTAACACGGCGGGCTATTTTAAAATTGTTGAATAAAAAAGTGAGACAGCATAATCGATAACGTAGGGAAAGTGACTTCACAGAAAAGGCGAAGTCACTTTTTTTCGTGCATATCAGTTGTGTATGTATTATATTTAAAAAGACATAAAGCATAAGAAAAGTTTGAACTAACAAACCGTTCTAATGTATAAAAGTATGCAATTAAATTAAGGATGAAATACTTATTAAAATTAGGTGTATGGAAGCTAAGGAAAGAGGGAGAAAGTTGCAAATTGATGATTTTCAAATGATGGTTGTGTTAGCTCAGGAATCAAATATGAGAAAAGCGGCGGAACGTTTATTTGTTTCCCAACCTGCGCTTAGTCAACGATTACAATCTATGGAGAAACAATGGGGAATGAAATTTTTTATTCGTTCACAAAAAGGATTAACAATTACACCTGAAGGGGAAAAAGTTGCAAATTATGCAAAAGAAATGTTACAACGGGAAGAGGGTATTAAAAGTGAACTGGCTCTTTTTAGAACCGAAACATACGGTACGTTAAAAATAGCTGTTGCATCAGTCATTGGGCAATATTGGCTTCCACCTGTTTTGAAAAAATTTGTGCATAAGTATCCTTCTGTGAAGATATCTCTGTTTACTGGCTGGAGTAGTGAAGTGCAAAAGCAATTTTATGAAGGAGACGTTCATGTTGCTATACTGAGAGGATCACAAGAATACAAAGGGCAGAAACAACAATTATTTGAAGATGAATTATATTTAGTTGATAAAGAAATAAAAGATATTTCGATGTTAAAAGAGACAAATAGACCATTTATTCAATTTAAAAGTGATTCGACCTACTATGGACAAATACAAAATTGGTGGTATGGATTATTTTCAAATCCACCTAAGCGAACGATTGTAGTTGACCAAATTGAAACGTGCAAACAGCTTGTTTTAAATGGAATAGGTTATGCTCTTTTACCTTCGACTGTTTTAAAAGAAGTGCAGGAAAATATGTATAAAACACCTGTTCAATTAACGAGAGAAACATGGTTATTGACGAGTGACTCGGCAAGGCAGTTGAAGCAAGTACAAGCATTTTTAGAAATTATAGAAGAAATTCAAATGGGAAAATAAGATTATTGTCTTGCTACTCGCTCTATCGTTTGGTAGAGTAACATTATAAATGGATTTAGGAGGCAACAAGAATGAAAATGATGGACGCTAACGAAATTATTTCGTTTATTCAAAACAGTGAAAAGAAAACTCCTGTAAAGGTATACATAAAAGGGGATTTAAAAGAGGTAACATTCCCTGAAACAGTACAAGCATTTGTAAATAAAAAATCTGGTGTATTATTCGGAGAATGGTCTGAAATTAAGACAATTCTTGATGAAAATAGCAAGCACATTGTTGACTATGTAGTTGAGAATGACCGTCGTAATTCTGCAATTCCAATGCTTGATTTAAAAGGTATTAAAGCTCGTATTGAGCCAGGCGCGATTATTCGTGACCATGTAGAAATTGGTGACAACGCTGTTATCATGATGAATGCAACAATTAACATCGGTGCTGTAATTGGTGAAGGTACTATGATCGACATGAACGCAGTGCTTGGTGGACGTGCAACAGTTGGTAAGAACTGTCATGTAGGTGCAGGTGCTGTACTTGCCGGTGTTATTGAGCCACCTTCTGCAAAACCAGTTATCGTTGAAGATGATGTTGTAATTGGTGCAAATGTAGTTGTTCTAGAAGGCGTTACAGTAGGTAAAGGTGCAGTTGTAGCAGCAGGAGCTGTTGTAACAGAAGATGTGCCTCCATATACAGTTGTTGCGGGAACTCCGGCACGTGTAATTAAAGAAATTGATGAGAAGACAAAAGCAAAAACTGAAATTAAACAAGAGCTTCGTCAATTAAACCCAGAGAAATAAAAAATAAAAAGCGTAAGAGCATGAATGTGCTCTTACGCTTTTTATAGATAGAGGTGCAAAAATGACAGTAAGCAAATTTGTCCAAGTTCGTAGAGATTTACATAAAATTCCGGAGATTGGATTTAAAGAGTGGAAAACACAACAGTATATTTTAGATTATATAGGAACGCTTCCTAATGAATATTTGGAAGTGAAAACATGGAAAACAGGTGTAATTGTTAAAGTAAATGGAAAAAATCCAGAAAAAATAATAGGTTATCGTGCAGATATAGACGGTCTACCAATTACAGAGGAAACTGGATATGAATTCTCTTCTGTCCATGAAGGAATGATGCATGCATGTGGACATGATTTGCATGCAACAATCGGTTTAGGACTTCTAACAGCGGCTGTAAGCGAAAGAATAGATGATGATCTTGTGTTTATATTCCAACCAGCTGAAGAAGGTCCAGGTGGTGCACTTCCTATGTTAGAAAGCGATGAGTTAAAAGAATGGAAGCCTAATATGATTCTTGGACTTCATATTGCGCCTGAATACTCTGTGGGAACAATCGCGACAAAAGAAGGTTTATTATTTGCGAATACATCAGAGCTATACGTTGATTTAAAAGGAAAAGGTGGACATGCTGCATATCCGCATACAGCAAATGATATGATTGTTGCAGCGAGTCATCTCGTTACACAACTTCAATCAGTTATTAGTCGTAATGTGAACCCTCTTGACAGTGCGGTAATTACAATTGGGAAAATTACAGGTGGTACAGTTCAAAACATTATCGCAGAAAAGTCTCGTTTAGAAGGAACAATTCGAACGCTATCAGTGGAATCAATGAAACGTGTTAAAAGCCGAATTGAGGCAATTGTTGCGGGAATAGAAGCTTCTTTTCAATGTGAAGCTGTTATTGACTACGGAGCGATGTATCATCAAGTGTATAACCATGAGGAGCTAACGAGAGAGTTTATGCAATTTACACGTGAACAAACGACTATGGACGTAATTACGTGTACGGAGGCAATGACAGGTGAAGACTTTGGTTATATGCTTCGAGAGATACCTGGATTTATGTTTTGGCTTGGAGTAAATTCAGAATATGGTTTACATCATGCGAAATTAAAACCAGACGAAGAGGTTATTGAGAAAGCAATTGTATTTTTAAATCAATATGTGAAGTGGAAGGGAAATAGAAAGTGAACTTACTCGCTAATTGTGCAATAGTTTAGAGTGGGGACTTCTTAGTTCAGAGACGAAAACATCTTTCGTATTCGTTAGTGTTAGACATCTTCATACAAATGAGTAAAGTTAAATTTGACGTCTTAATAATGAGCAGGGGGTTTTTAGCCACTGCTCATTATTAATTATTGCTAATAGGGAAGATAATTATTTAACTACCCTATATATGTTTACTTTTAGTATGAAAAGTGTGTAAAATCAATGTGATACATAGAAAAAAGGGTGGGGAATTACGTGCAAATTAGCAGTGCGATTTTATGTTTCGTCTTATATGCATATGTTATTATTGCGGCGGTTTATTTTGGGATAAGTTTTTACGCCTATCGTTTAGCAAATAATAGTGAATATGAAGAAACATACAAATGGGTGAAAAGATATTTGTCACCTGTACTAGAAATTATGAATGGATTTGTTCTTTTTTTATTTATTGGATTAATTGCTTTCTCAACGAGTTTAGTAGGGAATAAGACTACGTTATTTGTACTAGGTATCATTATTTTTATGCTATTAGGAATTCGGATTGGTAATACGGTGTTTTGGAACGAAAGGAAAATAGATGGTTGGACAGGGATGTTTATTCCATGTATGTTAGCTGCAATTGTGACGAATATAGAACATGAATATTATCAATTACATTTTTGGCTTATCATTGTTTTAACAATCCTCTCTGTTTTGTATATAAGTACTGTCGTGCTAACATACATCGCAAATGAAAAAGGAGATGCAAAAGGTGCGCACTTCTTTAGAGGGCGTGCATTATTATGGAGTGTGCCGACGATGGCAGTTATAGGAATTATTGCGATATTAGTAAATGGATATCAATTTACTAATTGGCAATTGTTTTTAGAAACTTGGTGGATCTTCATTGTTTCGCTTGTAGCTTTTTTAGGCGCAACACATTATTTATTCCATCAACATCATTACATATTGGCACTGTTATTCGCATTTACACAACTGTTATTTGCTTTTTTCGGACAAGAAACGCTATTGTTCGTTTTTGAAACATTTAGTTCATTTGGAAATATATTTGTATTTGGTATGTTAATTTTCGGTATCGCGTTTTATTTACAACAGTATTTTTATATGCAAAAACAAAAATAAGAAGTATATACAGGTTTTTGTAGCGAATTTAAAGTATGTTACAATAAAAGTACATAGTATTTGATGTTATTGGAGGAATTCCTGTGGGCGAAAAAGAGAAAGAATTTGCTGTTATTGGGCTTGGCCGTTTTGGTGGAAGTATTTGCCGTGAATTAGCTCAATTAGGTATGGAAGTAATGGCAATTGACTCAGATGAGGATAAAATTAATGAGTTTGCAAATATAGCTTCGCATGCTGTAATTGCAGATTCAACAGATGAGATGGTATTAAAAAGTCTTGGTATTCGTAATTTTGATCATGTAGTCGTTGCTATTGGAGATAATTTGAATTCAAGTATTTTAACAACGTTAATTTTGAAAGAATTAGGTGTGAAAAATATTACTGTAAAAGCTCAAAATGACTATCATGAAAAAGTGTTAAGTAAAATAGGGGCAGATCATATTGTGCATCCAGAACGAGATATGGGAAAAAGGATTGCTAATAATATCGCATCAAGTAATGTGTTAGATTATCTAGAGCTTTCAGATGAGCATAGTATTGTAGAGATTATCGCAAATAAAAAAATTGATGGGCACTCTTTAATTGAATTAGATATTCGTGCGAAGTTTGGTTTGAACATTGTAGCAATTAAACGTGGAAAAGAAGTTATCGTATCTCCTCGAGCTACAGAAAATGTTCAGGCGGGAGATATATTAATTGTAATTGGTCATGACGATGAAGTAGATCGTTTTAAGCATTTTTTAAGATAAGAGAAAAGGACAATGCCGAGGAGGCATTGTCCTTTTTCTTATATTTCCATAATGATTGGTAAAATCATTGGACGACGTTTCGTTTTTTCGTATAGGAATGGTGCTAATGTGTCTGTAATCTCATTTTTAATTTCAGACCATTGTGTTGTTTTTCGCTCCATTACTTTTTCTAAATGTGTTGTAATTAATGTTTGAGCATCGTTGATTAAATCGCTGCTTTCACGCATATAAACGAAACCACGCGAGATGATATCAGGTCCTGCTGCAACTTTAAATTCTTTCATATCAATGCTTACAACTACAATAACAAGTCCTTCTTCAGAAAGAATGCGACGATCACGTAATACGATATTACCGATATCTCCAATACCATTTCCATCGATATAGACAGAGCCAGATGGGATTTTCCCAGCTACGCTTGCTTCATCAGAACGTAAAGCAAGAACATCTCCATTATCCATAATGAAACAATTTTCTTCTGGAATACCACAATCATTCGCTAATTTCATATGCATACGTTGCATACGATATTCACCATGAATTGGCATGAAATATTTCGGCTTAATAAGACGTAGCATTAACTTTTGTTCTTCTTGTCCACCGTGTCCACTCGTATGAATATTTGAGAGTTTACCATGGATTACATCAGCACCAGCGCGGTACAACATGTTAATTGTACGACTTACACTAATTGTATTGCCTGGGATTGGTGAAGAAGAGAAAACAACTGTATCGCCAGGGATAATTTGAATTTGACGATGTGTACCATTGGCAATACGTGAAAGTGCTGCCATCGGTTCCCCTTGACTACCTGTACATAACATAACAACTTTATTAGCTGGTAGGCGGTTTAGCTGAGCTGTGTCTATGAATGTATCCTTTGGACACCGGATATAACCAAGGTTTTGTCCGATTTCAATAGCCGCTTCCATACTTCGACCGAATACAGCTACTTTACGATTGTTTTCAACAGCAGCCTCAACAACTTGTTGTAAGCGATGGATATTCGATGCAAAGGTTGCGAATATAATACGACCGTCTACTTTGCGGAATATATCTTGAATACTATCACCAACGCGGCGCTCAGACATCGTAAAGTTTGGCACTTCACTGTTTGTACTATCAGATAAGAGACAAAGTACACCGTCTTTTCCGATTTCGGCCATTTTTGTTAAATCTGCTGGCTCACCTACTGGTGTGAAATCAAATTTGAAATCACCTGTATGAACGACTTGTCCTTGAGGTGTTTTCACAACAACTCCGTATGAATCCGGAATACTGTGAGTTGTACGGAAGAAGGAAACAGATGTCTTTTTAAATTTAATAACATCATCTTCTTGAATTTCATAAAGTTTTGCTTTACGAAGTAATCCGTGCTCTTCTAATTTGTTTTTTATTAGGGCAATTGCTAATTTTCCACCGTAAATTGGAATGTTTACTTGACGTAATAGATAAGGAATTCCACCGATATGATCTTCGTGACCATGTGTAATGAATAACCCTTTAATTTTATCTTCGTTTCGCACAAAATAAGTGTAATCTGGTATTACATAATCGATCCCGAGGAGTTCGTCTTCTGGAAATTTAATTCCAGCATCAATTATAATAATTTCATCTTGAAATTGAACAGCATATGTATTTTTACCGATTTCACCAAGACCACCGAGTGCAAAAACGGCAGCTTGATCATTTTTTAGGAATTTCATATGACTATACGATCTCCGCTAATATTAAATCAGCGTTTTGTTTTTCATATTCAAGATGAGCACCAGTAACAGACTGAACGAACTCGATATTATATGCGAACTTATTTAATTTTTTACGAACATCCTTTTGAGACGTAGCCTCTAAATATAAAACTTTTGTATTTTCACGTACTGGGACCTCAGTTAATTTTTCTTGATAAAATACTTTAAAAATCATTGGGAAAACCTCTCCTTGTCTATGTTTTGCATTATCTGTTACTTATTATAAAGCAAACAGTCACGATTTTCATGTTTTTTCGAATGAGAATGAAGAAAAAGCCCGAAATGGGCACAATTTAAGCGATTGTCTTCTTACGGACTAAATCGTTTAAATAACGCTTGAGCTTTTTCTTCAGCTTCTTCAGCATGATTACTCCTTCCTTTCCTTATTTAAAACATGCATATTACTAATGATAACTCTGTCTCCCATACAAGAAAGAAGATTAGAAGTGAATAGTGAATCTTGTTCTTTTTAGTATAGTGTAAGTTATCTTGTAGTAACGATTAGTAGCCGTTAGTTATAGATATAGTATGAGGAAGAATAGAAAAGAAAATTCATCCGAACAAGTATCCACATTTTTTCACTAATAGTATATGCACATTTCATAAATAAGGTCAGAAAGTGAACGCTTTCTTCACAGATGTTTAATATGTTATACTTTTTTTTGAAATTTGAAAAGTGATAATCAAAATAGGAATATAGAGTGCCAGAAAGGATTTTGACAAATGAATGATAAAATTGTCTTTTTTGATATTGATGGAACATTATTAGATCATGATAAGAAAATTCCGCAATCTACAAGAGATGCAGTAAGAGATTTACAAGAAAAAGGTGTGCATGTAGCGATTGCAACAGGGCGTGCGCCATTTATGTTTGAAGATATTCGTGAGGAACTCAATATACATAATTATGTTAGTTTTAACGGGCAGTATGTTGTATTTGAGGATGAGGTATTATTTAATAATCCATTACATCCTGATGCTCTACATAAGTTTACTCAGTTTGCAAAACAAGAAGGATATCCACTTGTATATCTTGACCATCAAGAAATGAGAGCGTCAGTGGAATATCATGATTATGTAAAAGAAGGTTTTGGAAGCTTACAATTCGAGCATCCGGCATATGAACCTGATTTTTATGAGAAACGCGATATTTATCAAACGCTTCTTTTTTGTGAAGTAAACGAAGAAGAAAAGTTTATTCATCATTATCCAGATTTTCATTTTATACGCTGGCATGCATATTCAATGGATATTATCCCTAATGGTGGTTCTAAGGCAAAAGGGATTGAGAAGTTTATTGAGAAAATAGGATTTAATCGTGAACAAGTATATGCATTTGGGGACGGATTAAATGATTTAGAAATGATTGAAGCAGTAGGAACGGGCATTGTGATGGGGAATGGTCATGAGGATTTGAAAAAACTTGCTAATTATGTGACAAAAGATGTTAATGAAGACGGTATTTATCACGGATTAAAGTGGGCTGGCTTGTTATAAGTAAGTGTGGAACCCATTTCATATAATAAAAAGGCGGAAGATTAACTTCCGCCTTTTTACTATTATCGCTCGAGAGGTTTTGAATCATCGGGAGCCACAAATGGATTGTCTTTATTAATATGGTCATAGAACATAACTCCGTTTAAATGGTCGATTTCATGTTGGAATACAATTGCTGGTAAACCTTTTAATCGCAGTTTTACGTCTTCACCGTTAATCGTTGTTGCCTTTACTGTAATTCTCGTGTAACGAGGGACATAACCAGGTACTTCACGGTCTACAGATAGACAGCCTTCACCATTTTGTAAATATGTACGTTCAACAGAATGACTAATGATTTTTGGGTTAAATAATGCGTAGCTATATAACGTATCGTTCGTATCAGTTACATGAACCGCAATCATTTTCTTTGAAATACCGATTTGCGGAGCCGCTAATCCGATTCCGGGGCGTAAATTATATTTTTCAGCCATTTCAGGGTCCTGGCTATTTATTACAAATTCAATCATTTCTTTAAGAGTATTTGTATCTTCCTCGCTAGCAGGTAAGGAGACCTCTTCTGCGACGTCGCGCAAAATAGGATTTCCTTCACGAATTACCTCATTCATTGTAAGCATATGTAATCTCTCCTTTCTCCTTTAGTCTACCAAAGGAGATAAAAAAAGTCATCGGCAAGTAAGGAAGAGCTACTTGGAAACAAATCTTCTACAGATAAGTTATGTAATAAAAAGAAAAGACGGCAAAGCCGTCTGTTTCTTTCCATAGTTGTTTCATTTTACATTAATTAGCGAATGCAAGCAGCACCAACGATAATTAAAAGGATAAACAACACAACGATTAAGGCGAAACCGCTTCCAGATCCGCCACAAGAACCGCCATAACCGTAGGAAGGATATGAACAAGTTGTTGGATAGCAATATGAGTATCCGTACATGAGATGACCTCCTTTATCATTTCCCGCTAATACTGCGGTTACTATAATGTATGGAGGAATGATCAGAAATGTATAGGTATTTACCTATAAAAGGAAGAAGTGTTTGTATAATTTTCTTGAGAAGAGAGAAAAACTAAGGAGAATTAAATCGTTTACATATTATTCTAAGAGAAAAAATAAGTTAAAAAGGGAATAATATAACAGCAGGTTATTGCTTACTAATACAGATGTGAAAAATAAAAACACGTTTGTGTAGAGGAAACCGGCATATTATTTATAAAAAAACGTATTCAAAGTAATTGACATCGTAATTAGAATAGTTGTAAACTAAAAAACGTGATCAAGATTGTATTAATATGTTTTTGAAAAAACATTAGTACAGATTGTTAGGTACACAAAATTATTCTCAACCGACAAACAAATTTGTTGGTTTACATTGTTGCGCTTTCAGTCTAGCTAATAGATAGTGAAAGCGTTTCAGAATATGGTTCAAGAGAGGAAGAGGTGAACGGAATGGGTACTAAAACAAAAAAGACCCTATTTAATGTTGATGAGCAAATGAAAGCTATCGCAGCTCAATTTGAAACATTACAAATTTTAAATGAAAAAGGCGAAGTTGTGAATGAAGCAGCTATGCCTGAATTATCTGATGATCAATTAAAAGAATTAATGCGCCGTATGGTGTATACTCGCGTACTAGATCAACGTTCTATTTCTTTAAACCGTCAAGGACGTTTAGGTTTCTACGCACCAACTGCTGGACAAGAGGCTTCTCAATTAGCAAGTCATTTCGCACTTGAAGCAGAAGATTTCATCTTACCAGGATATCGTGACGTTCCACAATTAGTGTGGCACGGTCTACCATTATACCAAGCATTCTTATTCTCTCGTGGACATTTCATGGGTAACCAAATGCCTGAGAATGTAAATGCACTTGCTCCACAAATCATTATCGGTGCGCAAATCATCCAAACTGCTGGTGTTGCGTTAGGTATGAAATTACGTGGTAAAAAATCTGTTGCAATTACTTACACTGGTGACGGTGGTGCTTCACAAGGTGACTTCTACGAAGGTATGAACTTTGCGGGTGCATTCAAAGCTCCAGCAATCTTCGTTGTACAAAACAACCGTTATGCAATCTCTACTCCAGTAGAAAAGCAATCTGCAGCTAAAACTGTAGCACAAAAAGCAGTAGCAGCAGGTATTTACGGAATTCAAGTAGACGGTATGGATCCATTAGCTGTATACGCAGCAACTGCTTTCGCTCGTGAGCGCGCAGTAAATGGCGAAGGTCCTACTTTAATCGAGACTTTAACATTCCGTTATGGTCCACATACAATGGCTGGTGATGACCCAACTCGTTACCGTACAAAAGATATCGAAAACGAATGGGAACAAAAAGATCCAATCGTACGCTTCCGTGCATTCTTAGAAAACAAAGGCCTATGGTCTCAAGAAGTTGAAGAGAAAGTTATCGAAGAAGCAAAAGAAGATATCAAACAAGCAATTGCTAAGGCTGACCAAGCTCCAAAACAAAAAGTTACTGATTTAATGGAAATCATGTACGAAAAAATGCCTTACAACTTAGCTGAACAATATGAAATTTACAAAGAAAAGGAGTCGAAGTAAGCCATGGCTCAAATGACAATGATTCAAGCAATCACTGATGCTTTACGCGTTGAAATGAAAAATGATCCTAACGTACTTGTGTTTGGTGAAGACGTTGGTGTAAACGGCGGAGTATTCCGTGCTACTGAAGGTTTACAAGCTGAATTCGGTGAAGATCGTGTAATGGATACTCCACTTGCAGAGTCTGGTATTGGTGGACTTGCAGTTGGACTTGCACTTGAAGGCTTCCGTCCAGTTCCGGAAATCCAATTCTTCGGTTTCATTTATGAAGTAATGGATTCAGTTTCTGGTCAATTAGCTCGTATGCGTTACCGTTCTGGTGGACGTTGGACTGCTCCAGTAACAATTCGTTCTCCATTCGGTGGTGGTGTTCATACTCCTGAACTACATGCTGATAGCTTAGAAGGATTAGTGGCACAACAACCTGGTCTAAAAGTTGTTATTCCATCTACTCCATACGATGCAAAAGGTCTTTTAATCTCTGCGATTCGTGACAACGATCCAGTTATCTACTTAGAGCATATGAAATTGTACCGTTCATTCCGTCAAGATGTACCAGAAGGTGATTACACAATTGATTTAGGCAAAGCTGACATCAAACGTGAAGGTACAGATGTATCTGTTATCGCTTATGGTGCTATGGTTCATGCTGCATTAAAAGCTGCTGAAGAACTTGAAAAAGAAGGTATCTCTTTAGAGGTTGTTGACTTACGTACAGTTCAACCATTAGATATCGAAACAATCATCGCTTCTGTTGAAAAAACAGGCCGCGTAGTTGTAGTTCAAGAAGCTCAAAAACAAGCTGGTATTGCAGCTAACGTTGTAGCGGAAATTAACGACCGTGCAATCTTAAACTTAGAAGCTCCAGTTGTACGTGTTGCAGCTGCTGATACAGTATTCCCATTCTCTCAAGCTGAGAGCGTATGGTTACCAAACCATAAAGATATTGTTGAAGCTGTTAACAAAGTAATGAACTTCTAATTTTTAGTTTTTCATGTGCAAAAGAAATCAGCACATGCTGGTTTCTTTTGTACATATTCCATAATAATGAAATGAATCAGGGGGCTGAATTCCGTGGCATTTGAATTTAAACTACCAGATATCGGTGAAGGTATCCACGAAGGTGAAATCGTAAAATGGTTTATTAAACCAGGCGATGAAGTAAATGAAGATGATGTACTTCTTGAAGTACAAAATGATAAAGCAGTAGTAGAAATCCCTTCTCCTGTTAAAGGTAAAGTACTTGAAGTACTTGTAGAAGAAGGAACAGTTGCAATTGTAGGAGATACATTAATTAAATTTGATGCTCCTGGATACGAAAACCTTAAATTTAAAGGTGACGATCATGATGAAGCTCCAAAAGCTGAAGAAGCAGCAGTAGAAGCGCCAGCAGCGGAAACTACTCCAGCAGCAACTGCAGAAGTAGTAAATGAGCGTGTAATCGCTATGCCATCTGTTCGTAAATATGCTCGTGAAAAAGGTGTAGATATTCATAAAGTAGCTGGTTCTGGTAAGAACGGCCGTGTTGTGAAAACTGACATCGATGCATTTGCAAATGGTGGACAAACTGTAGCAGCAACTGAGGCTCCAGCAGCAGTAGAAGCTACTCCAGCAGCAGCAGCGAAAGAAGAAGCACCAAAAGCACAACCAATCCCAGCTGGTGAATATCCAGAAACTCGTGAGAAAATGAGTGGTATCCGTAAAGCGATTGCGAAAGCAATGGTTAACTCTAAGCATACAGCTCCTCACGTAACATTAATGGATGAAGTAGATGTAACAGAACTTGTTGCTCACCGTAAGAAGTTCAAAGCTGTTGCAGCTGACAAAGGTATTAAATTAACTTACCTTCCATACGTTGTAAAAGCTTTAACATCTGCATTACGTGAATTCCCAATGTTGAATACTGCTTTAGACGATGCTTCTCAAGAAATCGTTCATAAACATTACTTCAACATCGGTATCGCAGCTGATACAGACAAAGGTCTATTAGTACCAGTTGTTAAAGATACAGATCGTAAATCTATCTTTACTATTTCTAACGAGATCAATGAACTTGCTGGTAAAGCACGTGATGGTCGTTTAGCTCCAACTGAAATGAAAGGTGCTTCTTGCACAATTACAAACATTGGTTCTGCAGGTGGACAATGGTTCACTCCAGTTATCAATCACCCAGAAGTAGCAATCCTTGGTATCGGCCGTATCGCTGAGAAACCAGTTGTGAAAAACGGTGAAATCGTTGCAGCTCCAGTATTAGCATTATCTCTAAGCTTTGACCATCGTTTAATTGACGGCGCAACTGCTCAAAAAGCATTAAACCAAATTAAACGTCTATTGAATGACCCACAATTATTAGTAATGGAGGCGTAATAACAATGGTAGTAGGAGATTTCCCAATTGAATTAGATACAGTCGTTGTTGGTGCAGGTCCTGGTGGATACGTTGCGGCAATTCGTGCAGCACAATTAGGTCAAAAGGTAGCGATTATTGAAAAATCTAACCTTGGTGGCGTATGCTTAAACGTTGGATGTATTCCTTCAAAAGCGTTAATCAATGCAGGTCATCGTTATGAGAATGCAATGCATTCTGATGACATGGGTATCACTGCAGAGAACGTAAAAGTTGACTTTACAAAAGTTCAAGAATGGAAAAACGGCGTAGTTAAGAAATTAACTGGCGGTGTTGAAGGCCTTCTTAAAGGTAACAAAGTTGAAATCATTCGCGGTGAAGCTTACTTCGTAGATGCTAACACATTACGCGTAATGACTGAAGATGCAGCACAAACTTATACGTTTAAAAATGCTGTTCTTGCAACTGGTTCTACACCAATCGAAATTCCAGGATTCAAATACTCTAAACGTGTTATCAACTCTACAGGCGCTTTAAGCTTACCTGAAATTCCTAAAAAACTTGTTGTAATCGGCGGCGGTTACATCGGTATGGAATTAGGTACTGCATATGCTAACTTCGGTACAGAAGTTACTGTAGTAGAAGCTGGCGACGAAATCTTAGCTGGTTTCGAAAAAGCTATGAGCTCTGTTGTTAAACGTGCTCTACAGAAAAAAGGTAACGTAAATATCCATACAAAAGCTATGGCTAAAGGCGTTGAAGAAACAGAAACTGGCGTAAAAGTTAGCTTTGAAGTTAACGGTGAAATCCAAACTGTAGAAGCAGATTACGTATTAGTAACTGTAGGTCGTCGTCCAAACACTCAAGAAATCGGTCTTGAGCAAGTTGGAATTAAAATGACTGACCGTGGCATTATCGAAATTGATGAGCAATGCCGTACAAATATTTCAAACATCTATGCAATCGGTGATATCGTTCCTGGACCACCATTAGCTCACAAAGCTTCTTACGAAGGTAAAGTAGCTGTTGAAGTAATTAGTGGCCATGCATCAGCAATCGATTACATCGGAATTCCTGCAGTATGCTTCACTGATCCAGAATTAGCATCTGTTGGTTACACTAAGAAACAAGCTGAAGAAGCAGGAATGACAGTAGCTGTATCTAAGTTCCCATTCGCTGCAAACGGTCGTGCGTTATCATTAAACAGCACTGACGGTTTCTTACAACTTGTAACGCGTAAAGAAGATGGTCTTCTTGTAGGCGCGCAAGTTGCAGGTGCAGGTGCTTCTGATATTATCTCTGAGATTGGTTTAGCTATCGAAGCTGGAATGACAGCTGAAGATATCGCTCAAACAATCCATGCTCACCCAACATTAGGTGAAATCACAATGGAAGCAGCTGAAGTTGCTCTTGGAATGCCAATTCACATTGTAAAATAATTTAAGTAATGTAAATACCCCATCTCTTATTTAAAGAGATGGGGTATTTTTATTTTCATAAAATGACTTGCAAGGTCTTTATATGTACTTGTCGAATGAATATATAATACTTTAAATGAACCGTTAGCATATATGCCGTTATATAATATGTAATTGATTCAAACTTAATCCCATATATTAATAAAATAGAGCATGTCAAAGGAGAAGGTTCCATGAGAATATTACATGTTATATTTTATCATTTTCTATTATGGAGTGGTTTTTCCATTGTATTAACATTATCGAATGGTGATAAGTTTCATTATAAAGTAATTCTCTTTTTCGTATTTCTTTATTTGGCATATGTGATTGCATGTTTTGTATTACACGTAAGAAAGCAGGCATTATTCCTTACGTGTTCAAATTGCATACTTTTTTTAATCATATTCTCTATTTTTTAAATTAACGTTTATAGAAATACATTGTTCTTCCATTAAATAGTTGTAACTCTCCTTCTAATTTCTTCGCTAGAAAACGGCTAAATTCATTTGCTTTTCCTTTATCACCAAATGTTGCTGTAGTAGGCAAAGAAACCTGAATAAAAGATTGTTCCTTTTCTATTCCAATCCCAACATAAATAGAATCATATCGATCGTGACTCGATTGGAGTTTTAATGTTGTTGCTGATGTATCTAATATTTCATAAGGAAAAGCTGTATTTGTATAAGCATAATTAATTTGATTACCAGTCTTGGAAGTAACGGTTTTATAGTTATGAAAAAGGTGTTTAACATCTTCTATTGAAACAGATTGTTGATTGGATTTTGGTACAAGTGTGATAAAGGCGTGTTGCATACAAATTCCCCCTTAGCTTAGTAGAATAATATCATTCTACATCCTACTGAATTTTTTGACAATTAAAAGGAGTATTACTTTTTTTGTTTAATATATTAATGAGTAGGAAGTGTTATTTAGAAAGGTGGAAACTCATGTTTGAAAAATTGTATGATGAGCATGAAAGTGTGAAGGTACGATTTTTAGGATTTATGACGCATGATACACGTTATGATTTTGGAGTTATTTATACAAATATGTTTTTTGGAAAGCCACTTATTGTTTGTATGCAAACAGGGAGATCTACTTTGCTTGGGAGAGATGATGTAGAAAATGTTCCATATATACAGGAAACTTTTAAGTTAGGATCGGAAGAGGAGGCGGAGGAGTTAGCTCAATTTTTTAAATTTCTTGTTCCGTCTACTTCTTTGCATGCGGAGTATGAAGAATAATTAACAAGAAACAGTCGTACGTATGAGATATGGCTGTTTTTTTGTGTTAATATCGCATACTAATTTAATTTTAAAATATTTAATGTGTTATACTAAAAACCTATTGACGTAAAAAGTATAACATATTAAAATGAAGACAGAAAGTTAAGCGGTTACAAAAGTTTTTGGGATTATAAACTTAGGGGGAAATGAAAAATGGGAACAATCGTATGTCAAGATTGTGAAGGTACAATTGCACACTTCGAGGATGAGAAAGTAACGGTACTTTACGGGAAATGTGGATCTTGCGGATGTGATCACACAGAACATACAAAAGCCCAATAATTGATAGGAAATTGACAGCTAAAAGTTTTTAGGACCATAAACTTAGGGGGAAATGAAAAATGGGAACAATCGTATGTCAAGTTTGCGAAGGAACAATCGGACATTTTGAGGATGAGAAAACGACAGTACTTTATGGGAAATGTGGTTCCAATTGTGACTGTGCTAGTAGAGACAATGCGAAAGCTTAATCATATATAAGTAGATTATTCTTAAAAATCAGGGGGAAATGAAGATGGGAACAATCGTATGCCAAGTTTGTGAAGGAACAATCGCACATTTTGAAGATGAAAAATCAACAGTACTTTATGGGAAATGTGGATCTCATTGCGAATGTGACCATAAAGAACATACAAAAGCTTAATAATTAAGAAAAAACGCCTACACATGTAGGCGTTTTTTTAATAGATTGTAGTTGTATGTCCGACTGTTGCAACAATTGCATCATCTCTAATAGGAATAAATCCAATTGATGTTTGTGGCGTGTTAGGAGGGGCATATTGACTCATCATACGGCTATCAATACGAGTAATAAAATCGGTTAAATAAGCTGAAATAAAAGCATAAGGGATCCTTCGTTCATTTAATGAATAAATAATTTCCTCTTTCGTTTTTACGCCTACGCCATGTCCGTAAAAAAAGAAGTTTCCTAGATAGATTGTATTTTCTCCTTGCCACTCAATCGTAGCTGGATTAACTTGTGGGTTTTTAAAGTAAACGAGGTCACCTGGAACGATATCGCCACTCGTTTTTGTTATGAGCTTTAAGTCGCGATCGTAGTCCCATGTATAAAGTAAGAGGTTTGCGAATAGACGGTTGAAAGTTTTTTCCTCATATAATGATAGTAATGCTTTGTAAAAAATGATAATCATTGCGGTGGCACATTCAGTTCCATATAGTTTTCCGTTTTTAAAAATATCTTGGATGGCAATGGAAGGGGCTATGTTTGGAAGTAGTTGAAATCCGCCAAGTGATGTTCTTTCCCAAAACTGAGGATTGCAAAAAGATTGTTGAAACGTACGAAACTGAAATCCACTTTGAAAAAGTTCTAGCGCGGAAGTAATAATATTAACTCGTAAATTAAGATCAAAGCTGAGTTCATCGGCTGTTCGGAAGGAATAAACTTCTTGATTTCCCGCCATTATGGATAAAATCTGTTGTTTTTCAGCTGCAAATGGCTCATATTCATTTGTGATATAAGGGTGTACAATAGAACGGCCTATCACAATCATAATGGTATCCCCCCTATACGTTACAGATTTCGCGATACGGGAAATCCTATATTGGACTTTAGACATAGGATGAAAGTATCGCTTTTTCATAGAAAAACATTTATCCCGCTATTTGCGGGCAGTAAGAATTCCACCTCAAAATTCGGCTGGAGCCCTGCTACCCGTAAACGCCCGATTGGTGAAGGCTAATAATCAGTGGGGATGAACAAAACCCCACTGATTAAAGTTTCACTTTATATTTTGGTAGACTTTAACTACAGACAAGTACAAGTCTTTAAAACGCCAATGTGTTCTTTGAAAAAAGATAGCATAGGGAGTTCGATAGCCGAATTCAAGCTATCGGTAAAATGATATGTGTCGTCAAGAACAAGACGCTAAAACACCTGAACACGAATCTGTACGGTATGGTATAAGTACCGTAGCTCACGAACCTATACGGTCTGTTGTGAGAGTGGTGATGGCACACCGCAATCTTGCACGTCAGCGATACCAGAAATGGACTTCGCCTTAGGTAGCAAGAATCCCACTGATGTTAGTCAGCTTGCCCCATTAGGGTGGGAATGTCAAATTCTTTAGTATCGTATGAAAAAAAGAGAAAAAAGGTGAAAGAAAAGCCTATCAACTGATAGGCTTGTACTCTTTAATAACACGTAATGTTTGTAATGTCATATCTTCAGGACCTTGTACAGGTAACCCAGCTTCTAAATTTTTAAGAATATACTCTAAGTTATCTTGTGTAATAATTTCCCCCGGAGTAAAGATTGGAATCCCTGGCGGATAAACCATAACAAAATCAGCTATAATACGACCTGCTGCGTTTTCAAATGGAATGACTTCTGTTTCTGAATAAAAAGCATCTCTAGGAGAAAGTGCTAGCACAGGTATTTCTGGTATTTCTACTTGTACTTGAACACCTTTGTCTGCTCTATTTCTATATGTTGCTGCTAAATCTTGTAATGCTGTAATAAGTGTATCTGTTTCACTTTCTGTATCTCCAAATGTGATAAGACAAAGTATGTTATATAAATCAGAGAGTTCTACTTCAATGTTGTAATGTTCTCTAAGCCATACTTCAGCCTGATGGCCTGTAATACCTAAATCTTTTACAGATACAATTATCTTTGTAGGATCATAGTTAAAAGTAGCATCTGTTCCTAGCATTTCTTTTCCGGGACAATAAAGATGCTCAATAGCATTAATAGCATCACGAACATGCTCAGCTAATTGTATTGTTTGTTCTATGAGAGCTGTTCCTTCTGTAGCAAGACGTTTTCTAGCAACATCAAGGGATGCTAACAAAATGTAAGAAGTTGATGTAGTCGTAAGCATGCTAATAATGGATTGGACATGCTTTACGTTCACAAGACCTTCTTTTACATTAAGAATAGAGCTTTGGGTTAAAGACCCACCTAATTTGTGAACACTTGTTGCTGCCATATCTGCACCTGCTTGCATAGCTGATATTGGTAGTTCATCATGAAAATGGATATGAACACCGTGAGCCTCATCAACAAGTACAGGAATATCGTAAGAATGAGCTAATTCTACAATCTGCTCTAAATCTGCAGCAAACCCAAAATATGTTGGATTTATAACAAGTAAGCCTTTCGCATCTGAGTGCTCTTCAAGAGCCTTTTTGACAGATTGAATTGTGATCCCATGTGAAATACCGAGCTTCGGATCAATCTCAGGATGCATGAAAATTGGTTTTGCACCTGAGAAAATAATAGCTGACATTACTGATTTATGCACATTCCGTGGCACGAGGATTTTATCCCCAGGACCGCACACGCTCATCACCATTGTCATAATTGCACCACTTGTACCTTGAATAGAAAAGAACGTATGATCTGCACCGAAAGCAGCGGCTGCTAAATCCTGTGCTTCTTTAATCATACCTTTTGGATGATGTAAATCATCGAGCGGCGCAATATTAATTAAATCAATTGCTAATGCATTATGCCCAATAAATTCGCGAAATGTAGGATCCATGCCCTGTCCTTTTTTATGACCAGGAATATGGAATTGAACTGGATTTCGCTTACTGTGCTCAACTAAAGCGGTAAACAATGGTGTTTCGTATTGGGACAATCTATACACCCCTTCTTCTTCGTAATATTTATTAGAGTTTGTTTTATATGATTTCATCTCATTCTAAAAGGAAATTAAGATGACAAACTTTTAGAACTTGACTTGTTTTTCTGCCATTCGCAAAAGCCTTTTTGGGGATGGTAGTCTCACTTTATTCTCTATAAAACAAAAGCATTATATCACCAATAATTATAGATGTATAGAAAAATCGCATTTTCAAGGTGAGTATGTTTAATAGTTATATTTTAAATACTGCAAAGAGGAAGACAATTCCATTGAAATGGATAAATGGTGTATAATGCAGAGTGGCTATAGTGAAGAATAAAAGGTTGTCTTAAAGGTAGCATAATGGAAAAAGAAAGAATACTGAATGAGGTGCAAAAATGGAATATCAATATCCACTTGATTACAATTGGTCAAATGAAGAAATGGTAGCAGTTGTAAAGTTTTATGAAGCGATTGAAAAGGTATATGAAAAAGGAGTTTTGAGAGAAGATTTGATGGAATTATATCGTCGTTTTAAAGAGATTGTGCCATCGAAGGCAGCGGAGAAAAAAATTGATAAAGAATTTCAAGAAGTAAGTGGATATTCTATATATCGTACGATTCAAAGAGCAAAAGAAGTAGCGGAAAAAAAGATTGTGAAAATGTAAAAATATTTTGAAAATTAAAATGCAAAGTGCTATAATGTGATAACAACTAAAAACGGACAATATAAATTGTCCGTTTTCTACTATCGATTACAAAGTGCATATAAAGGAAGGAGTGGTTGCATCGTAGATTCAATCTTAGCAAGGAATTGTTCGTTGGTCATTGCTGAAAACTCCTCTGGTGATATATGAATACCGACTAATAACTCTGCTTTTTTCACAGTAGCTAAACGTTCAATCATCTTTTGTAAGTCTTCCGTTTCAAGCGTTTTATGTAGTTTTACACCTGGTTTAGTATGGTCAATGGACCAAACGAAGTCATTTGGAATATTTGTTTTTAAATCATTTAAATGTTCTAAGAAGGCGTGAGCCGTCTCCACTTTTTGTGGACACTCATAGATTAAACCAAAGTATATGAAGGCGTGAGTACCCCATAAACCAATTTGAAAGTGTGGTAACATTTTATATCCACGTTTATTTGTTGAAAAAGCAACCCAAGTATCGTTTGGTGGATTGACTTTGCGGCGTGCATGTTTTGCTACATGGTAGAAAAAGTTTTCATCAGTTTGTTGTGATAAATATTCTGCAAATTGTTCCCCTAAAGCTTCTAGCTTAGGATGAATATTCGTTTTAATTGCGCTCATTCGTTCTTCAAGACCATCAACAGTAAAGACTTCAAAATCAGTTGATGTGAATGTTTGTAGTGTCATGATTGTTCCTCCAACTCCTATTTTGTTTTAATTTTAGCATAGCTTGTACTATTCATAAAAAAAACATCACAAAAAAATTTAAATAAAAAAATATAATTTTGTTGCATAGATGATTTATCCAACATAGTATAGTATAAAACAAAAAATCAGAAAATTGAATCAATTCTAGTCCGAGGGCAGACGAATATTGGGAGGAGGCAAAAAAATGAGACAGGTGATTAATGCGTTAAAGAGAACAGATGCTGAAAAGAGAATTCCGGTGCTACGTTTGGAGCTAGATTATGAATTAGCAACTTTATATGATGCGATGATGGATAACGACAAACAGAAAAAAGAAGAGTGCGTACAAAAATTAGAAGTGTTAAGACTTGAAATGATCCGTTTAGAAGCGTAATAATAGTATATGTATAAATAATTAGTTGGTGCGAACCTTATAAAGGGTTCGTTTTTTCTGTGAACAGTATAGATCGGAGTGTTTAAACATGCAAGAAGTATGGAAAGACATCGATACACACGCGAAACAGTGGATTCGAGAAGCCGGAGAACAATTAATGGCGTCACTGAAAAAAACACTTATTATAGAAACAAAGTCAAATGCAGCTGATCTAGTAACAAATATGGACCGAGAAACGGAGCAGTTTTTAATTGGGAAAATTAAAGAAACATTCCCGGCTCATAACATTTTAGGAGAAGAAGGCTATGGAGATGAGATTACCTCTTCTAATGGGGTTGTTTGGTTAATTGATCCAATTGATGGCACGATGAACTTTGTTCATCAAAAAAGAAATTTCGCAATCTCAATCGGGATTTATGAGAACGGTATCGGAAAGATTGGTCTTATTTATGATCCAGTTCATGACGAACTATATCATGCGGTAAAGGGAGAAGGGGCTTTTTGCAATGATTTAGCTATTCCCATGTTGGAAAAAGGAACGGTAGAGCATGGAGTTATAGCTTTGAATGCGATATGGCTTACTGATAATCCATTGCTTAATATGGAAAAAATGATGATGCTCGTTAAGAAGGCGAGAGGTACGAGGTCATATGGTTGTGCAGCGTTAGAAATGGTATATGTTGCCACGGGAAGATTAGACGCATATGTAACACCGCGCTTATCGCCATGGGACTTTGGCGGGGGACAGATTATTGTAGAGGAAGTTGGCGGTAAAGTGACAACGTTCTTGGGAACGCCTCTTTCTATTGTAGAGAAAAGCAGTGTGTTAGTTGCAAAACCAGGAGTATACGAAGAATTATTACCATTTGTATCGCAATAATGAAAAAAGTAAGAGGCATAAAGAAGCTTCTTACTTTTTAATGTTATTGCGATTTACGCATTTTTCTTTTTGTTACAAAACCGTATCCAACTGTAACAAATGTGCCGATAATGCAAATAATAATGCCGATGGGACTATTTTCAGCAATCATAATTCCGATACCAATTAAGAAGATAACACCGATAATTGCTGTTAATAAAAAGCGATATTGAATGTGTTCCATTTCTTCACCCTCCAATCTTATTTTACTTTCACAAAAGTAAGAATACAACTATATTTTCATTCTTGATTTTATTTTGATTGCCATTGTATCCCCTTCGCTCTTATAATAGAGAAGGATTAAAAAGACATTAGGAGTTGGACATGTTGAAAAAACGACAAGATTTACGAAATATAGCAATTATTGCCCACGTTGACCATGGTAAAACAACACTTGTTGACCAGTTATTACGTCAAGCGGGGACGTTCCGTGCGAATGAACATATTGAAGAACGCGCAATGGACTCAAATGATCTAGAAAGAGAACGTGGTATTACAATTTTAGCGAAGAATACTGCGATTCACTATGAAGATAAAAGAATTAACATTTTAGATACACCTGGTCACGCTGACTTCGGTGGAGAAGTAGAACGTATCATGAAAATGGTTGATGGTGTTCTACTTGTAGTTGATGCATATGAAGGTTGTATGCCACAAACACGATTTGTTTTAAAGAAAGCTCTTGAGCAAAACTTAACTCCAATCGTTGTTGTAAACAAAATTGACCGTGACTTCGCTCGCCCTGATGAAGTAGTTGATGAAGTAGTTGACTTATTCATCGAACTTGGTGCAAACGAAGATCAATTAGAGTTCCCAGTTGTATTTGCATCAGCAATGAACGGAACAGCAAGCTTAGATTCAAATCCAGCAAATCAAGAAGAGAATATGAAATCATTGTTTGACACAATCATTGAACATATTCCAGCACCAATTGATAACAGCGAAGAGCCACTTCAATTCCAAGTAGCACTTCTTGATTACAATGACTATGTTGGTCGTATTGGGGTTGGACGCGTATTCCGCGGTACAATGAAAGTAGGACAACAAGTTGCATTAATGAAAGTTGACGGAAGTGTAAAACAATTCCGTGTAACTAAATTATTTGGTTACATTGGATTAAAACGTCAAGAAATTGAAGAAGCAAAAGCTGGAGATTTAGTAGCTGTTTCAGGTATGGAAGACATTAACGTAGGTGAAACGGTATGTCCGGTTGAGCATGAAGAGGCTTTACCATTATTACGTATTGATGAGCCAACATTACAAATGACATTCCTTGTAAATAACAGCCCATTTGCAGGTCGTGAAGGTAAATTCATTACTTCTCGTAAAATTGAAGAGCGTCTTCGTTCACAATTAGAGACAGATGTAAGTTTACGTGTAGATAATACAGATTCTCCTGATGCATGGATCGTATCTGGACGCGGAGAGTTACATTTATCAATCTTAATTGAAAACATGCGTCGTGAAGGTTATGAACTACAAGTATCTAAGCCTGAAGTAATTATTAAAGATGTCGATGGCGTAAGAAGTGAGCCTGTAGAGCGCGTACAAATCGATGTTCCTGAAGAATACACTGGTTCTATTATGGAATCAATGGGCGCACGTAAAGGTGAAATGTTAGATATGGTGAATAACGGAAACGGTCAAGTTCGCCTTACTTTCATGGTTCCAGCACGTGGGTTAATTGGTTACACAACAGAATTCCTAACATTAACTCGTGGTTATGGTATTTTAAACCACACATTTGATTGCTACCAACCAGTACATGCTGGACAAGTGGGTGGACGTCGTCAAGGTGTTCTAGTTTCACTTGAAGCAGGAAAAGCATCACAATACGGTATTATGCAAGTTGAAGACCGTGGTGTAATCTTCGTTGAACCAGGTACAGAAGTATATGCTGGTATGATCGTTGGAGAACATACACGTGAGAATGATTTAACAGTTAACGTTGTAAAAATGAAACAACAAACTAACATTCGTTCTGCGACGAAAGATCAAACTTCAACAATGAAAAAACCACGCCTAATGACTTTAGAAGAGTCATTAGAGTACTTAAACGATGACGAGTTCTGTGAAGTAACTCCAGAATCAATTCGTCTACGTAAAAAGATTCTTGATAAGAGTGAGCGCGAAAGAGCTGCTAAGAAAAAGAAATCTGTTGAAGCATAAAATAATAGAACAGCTACCTTTTATAAAGGTAGCTGTTTTTTTGTTTTATGTTTATTTTTTTAGAATATTTACTCTTTTTTGTAGACAGTATTTTTTTTGCGAGTTACTCTTGTATTAAGTACATAAAGAGAATTTGTTTCATGAGAAGGGGTGAAAGATAGTGTTAGAAAGAATGTCATTTTTCGCGAAACTTTGTAAAGTTGATGAAAATCCAGAGTTAGGGATGTGGTTACTTTATGGAACAATAATTTTATTAAGTGCACTTGTATATAATTTAGGATTTGCAAGGAAGCTATCGGTACTAAAAAATATAGTGATATATATTTCTTTAGCAATTGGATGCACGGTATTAACTTTTTTTGCAGTTTTTTTACCCGTTGGAGAGGGGCTCGTTGTAGCGGCAATTGTACTTGGAATTTATAGACTGCGTTTACGTCAAGCTAAACAACAAAAAACAGGGTGAAAAAAGGAGGGGCTTTCATGCGCTCAGTACAAGATGCATTATATAATTGGTTAACAATTAAAACGGTTGCGGAAGCACGTCCAGATGATAGAGCTGCACAAGAAACGTATGTATTATTTCAAAATATGATATATGAAGAGCATAAATTACGAAATGTAGAAGTTGAAAAGAACGAGGAAATGTATTTGATTACATATGAAATTGATGGAGAAATAAGGTGTGCAAGATTTCCGGTAGAAGCCATTGATTGTTTTTTGGATCAGATGAATCGTGAACCAGAAAAATACAAATAAGTCCTTATCTATATGATTAAGGACTTATTTCCGGTTTACCAATCGTCTTCTACTTTTTTATCACGATATAATCGGAAATTACCACTCGCATGGCGTTCCATAGTACGCTCTGCAATTCGTTCCGTACATTCCATGCACATATATGTATGAATAGGGCGATTACGCAGTTTTTTTGCCATAGGATTTTCGTCATCTAACATATCTTTTTTATCACAAATCATACATCTGACTCTCATTTCGTCACCTCAATACGAATTCTATCAGTATAAGTATATCATGGAAGCATAATGTTTTTGAATAATAGCGGGAAAAAATAATATTTTCGCAATTCGAAAAATAGGTTATGATAAGGATATATAAATAATATTTGGAGGTGGAAATATGGCGAATGTAGTTGAGCCTACATTGACAGGTGATTTAGTACAATCTTTGCGTAAAGAGTGTATCGTTATGATAGCAACAACAGATTTCGAAAAACAAATTCCTAACGTAAGTGCTATTTCTTGGGTATATGCAGTGAGTGAAACTAGTATTCGATTTGCGGTAGATCAACGCTCACGTATTGTGGGGAATATACGGCATAGTGCAGGGGTTGTATTGACTATAATGGCGAATGAATCCGTATTTTCCATAAGTGGTGAAAGTGAAATTTTAACAGATAGAATGGAAGGGATTCCTCTAAAATTAACGGTAGTAGAAGTGAATGTACAAGAAGTTCGTGATGTTATGTTTTATGGTGCGAAACTTGCTACTGAACCAACATATGAAAAAACATATGATCTTCGAGCAGCTAAAAAGCTTGATAACCAAGTATTAGTAGGAATGAAAGAATTATAAAGAAGATGAATAGGAACATCGTTCATAAACTTTTACAAGTGAGTATTGTGATTTAATGTGAAAAATTATAATAAAAAGTAATATATTGAATAGAAATGAATAAAAAATAAAGAAAAGGTTTAATTTCTATGAATTTCGATTCTACCTCGTTTTTACGGTACATATAATTATAACAATGGTTCGTCCATATTTTATGGATGAAACCCTTGTTCTACAAATTTAAAAGTGGAGTCAGGGGGTAACAGGTTGGATAAAATTTATGTGTTAGATACGAATGTACTTTTGCAGGATCCTTTATCTATTTTTTCATTTGCAACAAATGAAGTAGTGATTCCAGCAGTTGTATTAGAAGAGGTTGATTCGAAAAAACGTTATATGGATGAAGTAGGACGAAATGCTCGCTATGTATCTAAGTTAATCGACAAATTTCGCGAAATAGGAAAGCTGCATGAAAGTATTCCGTTAGAAAACGGCGGTACATTTCGTATTGAATTAAATCATCGCTCATTTGTTCAACTGCAAGATATTTTTGTAGAAAAAACAAATGATAATCGAATTTTAGCGGTAGCGAAAAACCTCTCTTTAGAAGAACAAGAAAAAGAGGACGGGAAATCAGTTATTTTAGTAAGTAAAGATGTACTCGTAAGGGTAAAAGCTGATGCAATCGGATTGCAGGCCGAAGATTATTTAAGTGACCGAGTAATCGAAGTGGAAAATATATATTCAGGATTTTTAGAAGGGTATATATCAAAAGAACAGTTAGATTATTTTTATGAAAAAGGTGAACTACCTTTATCTGAAATCGCAAATCATCCTTTTTATCCAAATCAGTTTGTTGTAATGAAAGATGCACTAGGGGGTTCTAGTTCTGCACTTGGGATTGTGGATCATTTAGGTAAGAAGGTAAAAAAACTTATTTTTCACAATGAACAAGTGTGGGGGATACGCCCACGAAACGTGCAGCAAATTATGGGATTAGAATTGCTACTTCGGGAAGATATTCCACTTGTAACGTTAACAGGGAAAGCCGGTACAGGAAAAACGTTACTTGCATTAGCTTCGGGACTAATGCAAACGGAAGATTTAGGGTTATATAAAAAACTACTTGTCGCGAGACCAATTGTACCGGTAGGGAAAGATATAGGCTATTTACCAGGAGAGAAAGAGGAAAAATTAAGACCGTGGATGCAGCCGATTTTTGATAATCTAGAGTATTTATTCAATACGAAAAAGCCTGGGGAGCTAGATGCTATTTTAGCTGGAATGGGTTCGATTGAAGTAGAAGCGCTTACCTATATACGCGGGAGAAGTATTCCAGACCAGTTCATTATAATTGACGAGGCACAAAATTTAACGAAGCATGAAGTAAAGACGATACTAACAAGGGTAGGCGAAAAAAGTAAGATTGTATTAATGGGGGATCCTCAGCAAATTGATCACCCGTATTTAGATGAATATAATAACGGTTTAACATATGTTGTAGAGAAGTTTAAAGAACAACGTATTAGTGGTCATGTAAAGTTTGTTAAAGGAGAGCGTTCTAATTTAGCACAACTAGCAGCGGATTTATTATAAAAAGGAGTGAGCTTAAGCTCACTCCTTTTTTGCCTTTTAATTATACAATTTAAATGATTGTAAATTTACGGATGTTACGAATCGGATTTTGTCTATTAGATCCATCATGGAAATATAGATGAACAGGCCCGTCTTCTCGTAATGGTTTACCTTCTTTTGAAAAACCGAGAATAGCTTTATGGGCTGTTTCTAACGGAAGTGTAATTGTATTGTCTGTGGTTTCAATTTCGACATGAGTAGCATCTTCTAAAATTTCAGCATTTTTTAGAAATGGATGAAGTGGTATGCCAAAGGTCCCGTTAATAAGCTGTTCTTTTTTATATTTCTTTACACTTTGTTGTATTGGCGGGAAGGCAGCACCATCACGGATTTCGCGATCCCAATGCTCTGAAGTATGTTTTAAGTATGTTTCTAATTCGGATGATTCTTCTCTAGTTTCATCAAAGTAGGTTGTCAAATCTATTTTTCGATCATCGAAAATCCATACAGTTGGATCGATAGTGATTGGAAAACGAACTTTTCCATTAATAAATAAAATTTCGCTCATTGTTGTTCCCCCATTTGTGTTATACTCCCACTTTTCAGTATAATAGTATTAGACACTGTTGTCACAAAAAATGTTTCTATTGCAATTTATTAAAACTATCGCTAATATTAATAGATATGAGAGAGTAGGACGGAAACGGAGGGAATCAATTTGGCGTCTGAGACAGTATCAAATCATCAGGAAAAGGCACTAGCCCTTCTACAAGCGGATGCAGAGAAGATTTTAAGACTTATTAAGGTACAAATGGACAATCTTACAATGCCGCAATGTCCATTATATGAAGAAGTTTTAGACACACAAATGTTTGGACTATCCCGCGAGGTCGATTTTGCGGTTCGCCTTGGTCTTATTGCAGAAGAACAAGGGAAAGCAATGTTAGGAGAGCTCGAACGTGAGTTGTCTGCACTTCATGAAGCATTTACAAACAAACAACAATAACGGGTTCAAATAAGGGGGCTCAAACTGAAATAGTTTGGGCTTTTTATTTGTATAATAAAGAAGGAAGAACCTATATACATATGGAATACAACAATAATTAAATTGAAACAGAAAGAGGAAATGAAATGAAAAAAGTATGGAAATCGATGGATTATTCCTTATTACTTCCTCTTGTTATCTTATGTGTGTTGGGAGTTATAATGGTATATAGTTCTAGTTCCATTGTTGCGATTTCGTCGAGACATAACTGGCCAGCAGATTACTTTTTTAAAAAACAATTATTTGCTCTAGCTGTTGGAACGATAATGTTAGCGATTATCGTTGCCATTCCTTATAAGTTGTGGAGAAAGCGAATAGTTTTGATCGCAATGGGAATAGGGAGTATTGGTCTATTAGCAGCAGCCTTTCTTTTCGGTCAGGTCATAAATGGTGCAAAAGGATGGATATTAGGTATACAACCAGCTGAGTTTGTGAAAATAACGGTTATTATTACGCTAGCAAACTTTTTTGCTAAGAAACAAGAAACGCAAACAGCTTTTGTACAAGGGATAATTCCTCCTCTAGCTGTTGTCGGTGGAGCGATGGGATTAATTTTACTTCAAAATGACTTAGGGACCGATATACTAATAGGTGGAACTGTACTGATTATGTTCTTTTGTTCAGGAGTTAATGTTAATTTAAGTATAAAGCGATTCCTCTTAACGTCTATAATATGGATTCCAGCGTTATATTTTATTGGGAACTATAAGTTAAGTCAGTACCAAAAAGCTCGGTTTTCAGTTTTTCTTGATCCATTTAACGATCCTCAAAATGATGGGTTCCAATTAATAAATTCTTTTATTGGAATTGCTTCAGGAGGGCTAAATGGTCGAGGGTTAGGGAACAGTGTGCAAAAATATGGATACTTACCAGAACCGCAAACAGATTTTATTATGGCAATTATATCTGAAGAACTTGGATTTATAGGCGTAGCTGTCATTTTAATCTGTTTACTACTTATTATTATTCGGGCATTTAGGGTTGCACAAAAGTGCAGAGATCCGTTTGGAAGTTTAATAGCAATTGGAATTGCAAGTTTGTTTGGAGTTCAAACTTTTATAAATGTTGGTGGTATGTCTGGGTTAATACCGCTTACAGGGGTACCATTACCGTTTATAAGTTATGGTGGTAGTTCTTTATTGGCTAATTTACTTGCAATGGGTATACTGTTAAATATTGCTAGTTATGTAAAACGACAAGAGAAACAACAAAACAAATTGACTAACGAAATAGAACAAGGTGGACCGCATCTTGTTGTTGTAAAATAAAAAACACATTGAGCTCTAGAGTTCAATGTGTTTTTTATTTTGTTAGATTTTAAATGTGATACAATATTGATTGTTATAAAACGAAAAGTATATTACATTTAAGTGAATGTGATATACAATATTGTTGTTAGAAAAGGAAGAGGTATGCTATACTATTTTTGTGAAACAAATCGATCAGAAAACTTATCATTTGTTGAAAAATAAGGTATGATGGATAAAAATAAAGTGAAGCTTTCTAAGTATAATATAATGTAGAAAGTGAAGAACTTCACGCTCTTTAGAGTGTGTATGTATTTTATCTCTAGAGTGGTAGGAAAATAGAGGGGGAAAATCATGACAAAGCTGCAACGTATTCAAAAAGTATTGGTAGCTAACCGTGGAGAGATAGCAATTCGTGTGTTCCGAGCATGTTCAGAACTTGGATTAAACACAGTTGCGATCTATTCTAAAGAGGATAGCGGTTCTTATCATCGCTATAAAGCCGATGAGTCCTATTTAGTTGGGGAAGGGAAAAAGCCAATTGATGCTTATCTAGATATTGAAGGCATTATTGAGATTGCGAAAAGTAATCATGTAGATGCAATCCACCCTGGATATGGTTTCTTGTCAGAAAATATTCAATTTGCAAAACGTTGTGAAGAAGAAGGGATTATCTTTATCGGTCCAAAAAGTAAGCATTTAGACATGTTTGGAGATAAAGTTAAAGCAAGAACACAAGCGCAGCTAGCACAAATTCCAATTATTCCTGGTAGTGATGGTCCAGTAAATTCAATAGAAGAAGTTGAAGAATTTGCTGAAAAGTATGATTACCCGATTATTATTAAAGCATCCCTTGGTGGCGGCGGTCGCGGTATGCGTATTGTACGTGCTAGTGAAGAATTAAGAGAATCGTATAATCGCGCGAAATCAGAAGCAAAAGCAGCCTTTGGTAATGATGAAGTGTACGTTGAAAAATTCGTTGAAAAACCTAAACATATAGAAGTACAAATTTTAGCAGATGAAGAAGGTAATGTTGTTCATTTGTATGAGCGTGATTGCTCTGTACAACGACGCCATCAAAAAGTAGTTGAAATTGCACCGAGCGTGTCGCTTTCAGATGATTTGCGTCAGCGTATTTGTGATGCTGCAGTAAAGTTAACGAAAAATGTAAATTATTTAAATGCTGGAACGGTAGAATTCCTTGTAAAAGGTGATGAGTTTTACTTCATTGAAGTAAACCCACGTGTTCAAGTTGAACATACGATTACAGAGATGATTACAGGAGTGGATATCGTTCAATCGCAAATTTTAATAGCTGATGGACATGCATTACATAGCAAAATGGTAGGTGTTCCTAAGCAAGAGGAAGTGGTTGTGCATGGATTTGCAATCCAATCTCGTGTAACAACAGAAGACCCACTTAATAACTTTATGCCTGATACAGGAAAGATTATGGCGTACCGATCAGGTGGTGGTTTTGGTGTTCGTCTTGATACAGGTAATAGTTTCCAAGGTGCAGTTATTACACCGTACTACGATTCTTTACTTGTAAAAGTTACTACTTGGGCACTTACTTTTGAACAAGCCGCTGCAAAAATGGAACGTAACTTAAAAGAATTCCGTATTCGTGGTATTAAAACAAATATTCCATTCCTAGAGAATGTAGTAAAACATAAAAACTTCTTATCAGGAGAATATGACACTTCATTTATTGACGCGTCACCTGAACTATTCTTGTTCCCGAAACGTAAAGACCGCGGAACAAAAATGTTAAATTATATTGGTACAGTAACAGTAAATGGCTTCCCGGGAGTAGGGAAAAAAGAGAAACCAATTTTCCCAGATGCTCGTATACCAAATGTGATACACTCAGAGCCAATGCAAAATGGAACGAAACAAATTTTGGATGAGCGTGGAGCGGATGGATTAGTAAAGTGGGTACAAGATCAAAAGCGTGTACTTTTAACTGATACAACATTCCGTGATGCACATCAGTCATTACTTGCAACTCGTGTTCGTACAAAAGATTTACATCACATTGCAGAGCCGACAGCGAGAATGTTACCAAACTTATTCTCAGCAGAAATGTGGGGCGGTGCAACGTTTGATGTTGCATATCGTTTCTTGAAAGAAGATCCATGGGAACGATTACTAGATCTTCGTGAAAAAATGCCAAACGTTTTATTCCAAATGTTACTTCGTTCTTCAAACGCAGTTGGATACAAAAACTATCCAGATAATTTAATTCAAAAATTTGTAGAATGTTCCGCGCAAGCCGGAATTGATGTGTTCCGTATTTTTGATAGCTTAAACTGGGTAGAAGGCATGAGAGTTGCAATTGATGCTGTACGAGATACTGGTAAGATTGCAGAAGCAACAATGTGTTACACAGGAGACATTCATGATCCGTTACGCAGTAAATATGATTTAAATTATTATAAAAATTTAGCAAAAGAGTTGGAAGCATCAGGAGCTCACATTTTAGGAATTAAAGATATGGCGGGCTTACTAAAGCCAAACGCAGCATATGATTTAGTTTCAGCACTAAAAGAGACGGTGTCGATTCCAATTCACCTGCATACACACGATACGAGCGGAAATGGTATTTTAACGTATACGAAGGCGATTGAAGCAGGTGTTGATATTGTTGATGTAGCGGTGAGTTCTATGGCTGGTCAAACGTCACAGCCGAGTGCGAATACATTATACTATGCGTTAGGTGGAAACGAAAGACAACCAGATGTTAATATAGACTCATTAGAAAAACTATCTCATTATTGGGAAGATGTACGAAAATACTATGCTCCATTTGAAAGTGGTATGAATGCTCCTCACACAGAGGTATATATGCATGAAATGCCGGGTGGACAGTATAGTAATCTTCAACAACAAGCAAAAGCGGTTGGTTTAGGAGATCGCTTTGATGAAGTTAAAGTGATGTATCGCCGTGTTAATGATATGTTTGGCGATATTGTAAAAGTAACACCATCATCTAAAGTTGTCGGTGATATGGCATTATTTATGGTTCAAAATCACCTAACAGAACAAGATATTTTAGAACGTGGACATGCTATGGACTTCCCAGGATCTGTTGTTGAAATGTTCTCTGGAGATTTAGGACAACCATATGGTGGTTTCCCGAAAGAATTACAAAAAATTATTTTAAAAGGGAAAGAGCCATTAACAGTAAGACCGGGTGAATTATTAGAACCAGTAGATTTTGATGCTTTAAAAGAAGAGTTATTCCACAAACTTGGACGCGAAGTAACAATTTTTGATGTAGTCGCATATGCATTGTATCCAAAAGTATTTATGGACTACGAAAAAGTTGCTGGGATTTATGGAAATGTATCTGTGCTTGATACACCGACATTCTTCTATGGTATGAGACTTGGTGAAGAAATTGATGTGGAAATCGAGCAAGGTAAAACATTGATGGTTAAACTAGTTTCCATTGGGGAGCCACAGCCAGATGGAAATCGTGTGCTTTACCTGGAGTTTAATGGACAACCGCGTGAAATCGTAGTGAAAGATGAAAGCGTGAAATCAACTGTTGCACAGCGTGTGAAGGGGAATCGTGAAAATCCAAATCATATTAGCGCAACGATGCCGGGAACTGTTATTAAAGTAGTTGTAAAAGAAGGCGATGAAGTGAAAAAAGGTGATTCCATGGCAATTACAGAAGCTATGAAAATGGAAACGACGGTTCAAGCGCCATTTAGTGGTAAAGTGAAAAAAGTATATGTAAATGATGGGGATGCAATTCAAACGGGAGATTTACTCATTGAATTAGATCATTAAAATAAAGAAAAAGAGCTGTGCGAAAGCAGCTCTTTTTTGTGTGTAAATAATACCTTGCCGAATTGGCAAGGTATTAAAGTTTTACTTTATTTTGTTTGCTTAGAAGTTGATTCAGTTTCTTTTGCATTGACTGTACTTCTTGTACCTATCATAACTAAATAGCATAGTACAGCAAACAGGCAAGAAATGAAGAGCGAATGTAATAATGCCATTGCTAAACTAGCATTTGTAAATACGACTAAAATCCCTACTATAGCTTGAAGTGTAACAAGGATAAATGAAATAATCCATCCCCAGTATACTACACGCTGCTGCTTGTAATGGCGAATAGCGATAATCATCGCATATAGTATCCAAGCGAAAATTAACATCGCTGCAACTCTATGTCCCATTTGAACCCACTCATGTAGTTGAGTTGGCATAGGTCTATTTTTGCTACATAAAGGGAAGTCTGGACAGGCTAAGGTAGCTCGTTCGTGACGTACTAAAGCTCCTGTGTAGACAACGATATAACTGTAAATTGTTACACCATAAATATGAAATTTCATTTTTTTGTCCATAATGAGTGAACGTGCATCAAATTTCTGATCAATTTCAAAAATAAGACACGTTAACAAGATGACAGAAGCAAATGAAATTAAGGAAATACCGAAATGAATAGCTAATACAGCAGGCATTTGACCCCAAACAACCGCCGCCGCCCCCATTAATGCTTGTGCAACTAAAAATACGAAGGATAAAATTGCTAACGTCTTTGTTTCGCGCACATGTTTATAATATTTCCAGGACAAGATACAAAGAAGAGTAACAAGGATTCCTGCTGATCCAGATGTTAAGCGGTGACTTAGCTCAATAATAGTCTCCATTGATAAATTAGATGGAACAAATTCACCGTTACAAAGAGGCCATGATTTGCCGCATCCTTGGCCTGAACCCGTTTTTGTAACTAAAGCGCCTCCTAGTAAAACTACTAATAAATCGAGACTTGTAATGACTGCTAACCATTTAATAAAGCGTTGCAATCTCTTTCACCATCTTTCTGCTATGAAGTTATTGCGAAATATTTTCATTCCATTATGTATAGAATAAAACGTGCTACAGTCCTATGATATATAAAAAATAATAAAATAGCAAAGAAATGGAGGGCGAGGACAACGTACGTATTATAAAGAAAAAAATGGGATTTAAAATACATATTTTAGGAGGAATTTAGGCTATTTTGAAAAGAAATGGGGAGAATACATGCTAAATATGACAAAATAGTTTATTATAGAAGATAACATCATGTTATGATAAGGATAAATTAGAATAAAGTTTTTTAATGTTCGACACAAAAAGTTCATGTTTTCTTCACAAAATGTTCGGGAAATGTGATTTAATATATTGGAGTATGGGCGTAGATTAGTAGTAGAATGGGTTAACAATATTTCTACTGTAATAATATTGCTATATAGAAGCGAAATATTTCACATGAAATATATGCTTAGAAAGATGATAGGTTTAAGAGGGGGTTAAAGTGATGAACCATGCAACAAGTGAGCTGCATGATGAGTCAGCTGTTTCAATTGTACCGGAAACAACTCGGTTACAAGATTTATCAGCGCTCGTTAAAATGGGGATTGTAAACTCAAATACACTTACTGTATTTACAGGATTTTGGTTGGCTTTACATTTTAATGGATTGAGTGTTATGGACAATCTAGATAAGTTATTTTTCACAATCGTTGGTTCGGCATTAATTATGGCAGGGGTATGTTGTTTAAATAACTACATTGACCGAGATATCGATCCATTAATGGAAAGAACAAAAAACCGTCCAACGGTAACAGGTAAATATAAACCTGGCTTTGCACTTGCATTTGGACTTGTAATTTTACTTCTTGGCTTTGCATTTTTATTACTTACTACACCGATGGCAGTGTTAATCTCATTTATTGGTGCCTTCACATATGTTGTTTTATATACGTTATGGACGAAGAGAAAATATACGTTAAATACTGTTGTAGGTAGTATATCAGGAGCAGTTCCACCTTTAATTGGATGGGCGGCAATTGATCCGTCTTTAAATCATCCAATTGCTTGGATGTTATTTTTAATTATGTTTATTTGGCAAATCCCACATTTCCTCGCATTAGCGATGAAGCGTGTTGATGAATATCGAAATGCAGGAATCCCAATGCTTCCTGTTGTACAGGGATTTGATATTACGAAACGTCAGATTATGATTTGGACAGTATGTTTATTACCACTACCATTTTATATGAGTGGACTTGGAATAACATTCATGGTAATTGCAACATTGCTTAACATCGGATGGATCGCATTAGGGCTTTATGGCTTCCGTCAGCAAGATGACATCAAGTGGTCCGTAAAAATGTTTGTTTATTCCCTGAATTACTTAACAATCTTATTTGTGTCAATGATTGTAGTTACATTCTTCTAAGACAACGACATGATTGGATTTCTTTACGTTGAGATTTACTTTACTTAACTATAAAGTACAATCTAATTCACAAAGAAAGTGGGGGTTGTTTGTATGAAGAAACAGTGGCGACTGCTTTCGTTCGTTTCACTGCTGGCTTTACTGTTAGGGGGATGCGGTAAAGCTTTTCAGTCTACTTTAATTCCGCAAGGGGAAGTAGCAAAAATGCAATATGATTTGCTCTTACTAGCGAGTGCAATCATGGTAGGAGTAGTACTTGTAGTTACTATTATTTTCTTATATGTAATTGTGCGTTTCCGACAAAAAAAGGGTGAGGAAGATTATATTCCAGAGCAAGTTGAAGGAAATCACAAACTAGAAATTATATGGACAGTCATTCCGATTATTCTTTTGTTAATCTTGGCTGTTCCGACTGTTACATATACATTCAAGCTTGCTGATGTAAGTGCGATGGAGAAAAAGAATATTGATAAAGATACTATCGTTGTTGATGTAACAGCGAATCTTTATTGGTGGGAATTTTCTTATAAATCAGAAAAAATAGTAACTTCTCAAGATTTAGTTATCCCCACAGGTAAGAAAGTGTATTTGAATTTGAAGGGTGCCGATATTAAACATTCGTTTTGGGTTCCATCTTTAGCTGGGAAAATGGATACAAATACAGATAATGTAAACAAAATGTGGTTAAAGGCAGATAAATCGGGCACTTATAATGGTTTTTGTACAGAATTTTGTGGCCCATCACATTCTTTAATGCAGTTCAAAGTGAAAGCTCTGGATGAAAGCGAGTACAAAAAGTGGCTTGCTGACATGAAGAAGATTGATGGAAAAAAAGAAGTAGCTTCTACAAAGGCGCAAGAGGGTCAAGAAATATTTAATAAAAGCTGTATTGGTTGTCATGCAGTTGGATCAAATGATAGTAGACCACCTTCTGCTCGTATCGCACCGAACTTAGCAAACTTCGCAGATCGCGATATGGTTGCTGGTATTGCCGAAAATAATGAAGAGAACTTAAAAAAATGGCTCAAAGATCCTGAAAATATGAAACCAGGTAATAAAATGACTGGTAAATATGGCAACTTAACGGATGATCAAATTAATGCATTAAATGCATATTTACAAACGTTAAAGATTGAAAAATAAAGAGGGATCATTTGCGAAGGGGAGGTTGAAAACGTGAGTTCTGTAGCAAAAAAACAGGGGATGGGTGCTGTCATATGGGATTATTTAACGACAGTAGACCATAAAAAGATTGCCATTCTCTATTTAATTGCAGGTGGATTGTTTTTTGTAATAGGTGGAATAGAAGCACTATTTATTCGCCTGCAGTTAGCGATTCCTAACAATGCTTTTCTTGTTGGGGATGCTTATAATCAAGTATTAACGATGCACGGTACAACAATGATTTTCCTCGCAGCTATGCCACTCGTGTTTGCATTTATGAACGCCGCTGTACCACTTCAAATTGGAGCACGTGATGTGGCGTTCCCGTTTTTGAATTCGCTCGGATTTTGGTTATTTTTCTTTGGTGGATTATTTTTAAATTTAAGTTGGTTTTTAGGAGGAGCGCCTGATGCAGGGTGGACATCGTATGCATCTTTAGCTTTAGCCTCTAAAGGACATGGTGTTGATTTTTATGTACTCGGCTTGCAAATATCAGGTATTGGTACATTAATTGGAGGTATTAACTTCCTTGTTACAATTATTAATATGCGCGCGCCAGGGATGACGTACATGCGCATGCCGATGTTTACATGGACAACATTTGTAACATCTTCACTTATTTTATTTGCATTTCCACCATTAACTGTAGGATTAGGACTTTTAATGTTAGATCGTTTATTTGGCACAAGTTTCTTTAATCCGGCACTAGGTGGGAACACGATTATATGGGAGCATTTATTCTGGATCTTCGGTCATCCGGAAGTATACATTCTTATACTCCCAGCTTTCGGAATATTCTCAGAAATCTTCGCCACATTTTCGAAAAAACGATTATTCGGTTATTCCTCTATGGTGTTCGCGACAGTATTAATAGGGTTTTTAGGATTTATGGTATGGGCGCATCATATGTTTACTGTTGGTCTTGGGCCTGTTGCAAATGCTATCTTCTCGGTTGCAACAATGGCGATTGCAGTTCCAACGGGTATTAAAATATTTAACTGGCTCTTTACAATGTGGGGTGGAAGTATTAGGTTTACAACACCAATGATGTGGGCGGTAGCTTTTATTCCATCCTTCGTTATGGGTGGAGTTACAGGTGTTATGCTTGCTTCTGCACCAGCTGATTATCAGTTTCATGATAATTATTTCGTAGTAGCACACTTTCATTATGTAATTGTTGGTGGTGTTGTATTTGGTTTACTTGCAGGTGCGCATTATTATTGGCCACTTATGTTTAATAAAGTATTAAATGAAACATTAGGTAAGATAACATTTTGGTTATTCTTTATCGGTTTCCATTTAACATTCTTTATTCAGCATTTCCTTGGATTGATTGGTATGCCACGTCGTTACTACACATATCTTGAGGGCCAAGGGTTGGAAATGGGGAATATGATTAGTTCTATCGGAGCTGTGTTTATGGCTCTTGGAACGATTGTTCTTTTATTCAATGTAATAAAAACAACGGTATCAAAAGAGAAGGCTGGCCGTGATCCATGGGATGGACGTACATTAGAATGGACAATGCCAGCACCAACACCGGAATACAATTTTAAACAATTGCCATTTGTTCGCGGGTTAGATCCGTTTTGGATTGAAAAACGTGAAGGTAATAAAGAGATGACAGCAGCGGAACCAGTTGGTGATATTCATATGCCAAATGCTTCATTTTCACCATTTATCATTTCTCTAGGCTTATTCATAGCAGCATTCGGTGCGATGTATATGCAGGGTGGCAAAGATAAATTTTGGTTATTAGTAGCGATTATCGGTTTAATCATTACGTTTGGTACAATGTTCCTTCGTTCAGTAATTGATGATCATGGATATCATATTCATAAGGAAGATTTAGATGATAAGGGGGGCAAGGCGTAATGCATGTAGATGAGAAATTAACGAATGAAACATTTCCAGCAGAGCCTGAAAAAGCAACCCTTGAGGGGAAAAATAAGTTTGTTGGTTTTTGGTTATTTCTTGGAGGCGAAACAGTGTTGTTCGCTTCCTTATTTGGCACATATTTAGCGTTAAAGAACTCTACAAATGGTGGACCAACATCTCAAGAGATGTTTCAAATGCCACTCGTTTTCATTATGACGATGCTTTTGTTAACAAGTAGTTTAACGAGTGTATACGCAATGTATCATATGAAAAATTTTAACTTTAAGAAAATGCAACTTTGGTTACTTGTAACAGTGTTGCTTGGCTTAGGATTTTTGGGGTTTGAAATATATGAGTTTTATCATTATACGCATGAATTTAAGCATACTATGAGAAGTAGTGCATTTGGTTCTGCATTTTATGCTCTTGTTGGTACACACGGGCTCCACGTGTTGTTTGGATTATGTTGGATTTTAACATTAATCTTTAGAAACGCGAAGAGAGGCTTAAATTTATACAACGCACCAAAGTTTTATGTTGCATCAATTTATTGGCACTTTATTGACGTAGTTTGGGTGTTTATTTTCACTGTAGTATATTTGATGGGAATGGTGGGATAAACAATGGCGGTTAAGCAAACGAATAATCCTAAGGTGGATCTTGTTTATCGGAAGAGAAAAAGTGCAGAGGAAATGAAGCACCAAGTTGTTACATTTTCACTAATGATTTTTTTAACATTAGTTGCATTTGCAGCGGTGGCATATCCGAAAACATTTAGCCCGATTTTTTCGGTTCCATTTATATTATTGTTAGCAGTCATTCAAGTTATATTTCAGTTATATTATTTCATGCATATGAATCATAAAGGGCATGAAGCGGCGAGTTTCTTCTTGTACTCTGGATTGTTAATTGGTTTATTAACAATATTAGCCTTTATGACAATTGTGTGGATTTAAACAGTGATAGTAGGGGGCTCTGATATATCAAAGCCCTCTTTTTATATGAAATATAAGAATTTTGAAAAGGTAGGTGTGGAAATGGAAAACTTATGGGTATTTGGTTTTCAAGCTTTATGGAGTCCAATTTTTTTATTATTTATGATCTCGATTCTTATTAGTTATTTTTTAATTATTGGACCGTATAGAACGCGATTTGAAAATGCGACGAAGGTAAGTAAGAAGCAAATTTTTTATTTTACGACCGGGATTGTTCTTTTGTATGTTGTAAAGGGAGGACCTATTGATTTAATTGGTCATATCATATTTAGTGCACATATGTTTGAGATGGCAGTAATGTATATTGCGGTGCCTCCGTTATTACTGCTTGGTATACCTGTTTGGTTATATCGTTATATTACTTCTTTTAAGTTCGTTCAAATTGTGATAAAGTTTTTTGCTAAGCCGCTTATTGCGTTGTTTGTATTTAATGGCCTGTTTTCCTTTTATCATTTGCCAATTGTTTTTGATGCAGTAAAACAAAGTCAAATAGCGCATCCTATTTGCCTTGCTATATTGTTTTTTGCAGCAATGATGATGTGGTGGCCAATGTTAAATCCACTGCCAGAATATCAAACTTTAAGTGATATTAAGAAGCTTGGTTACATGTTTGCTAATGGTATTTTATTAACGCCAGCTTGTGCGTTAATAATTTTTGCGACTGCACCATTATTTGCAACATATACAGATCCGGCCGCTTGGATGAAGGCAATGGAACTCTGTGTACCGGCGGGTACTTTATCAGATTTAAATATAACTGGACCAGAATTTTTACATTGGATGCCGGTAGTACAAGACCAGCAAACAGGTGGTATTATTATGAAAATTGTCCAGGAAATAGTGTACGGTACGATTATCGGTTATGTGTTCTTTAAATGGGCACGTAGAGAGCGTGAAAAGGATAAAGAGCAGCTGCAAGAGTTACCTCCTTATTTGCAGACGAAATAAAAACTAGCGCATCGTGTTAATGCGCTAGTTTTTTTGTTATTCAATAATTTGAAATTCTTTTAACTCTTTTTCAATATTTTGTAGGAGTTGTTCGCTTTTTTGAAGTACATTCGTTGGAAAAATCTCATCATCGCCATATTCAACGCCATGAGGATAATAATGTTTTCCTAATAAGGGTGGCAATAGTTTTACTTGAGCGTGTCTGCCGCCGATGTCACCTTCAACAGCAAATCCTTGTACACGTAAATAATAAATATCCTTTAATATTTCAAATTTATAATCATATGTAACGCGTTCGTAATCCCATTGTCCGGCAAGTACAAAATGATTGTTTTCCATAATCTCAGTTAAAAGAGTTAGATCAACGACTGCATCAGTAAAGTTTGTATTTGTAAATTGCATAAAATACCTCCTTGTTTTAATGTTAGTTCATTATTTTTATAATAGTACGAATAATAAGAAAGTGCAATTCGTATTGCGAGAAAAGGGATAATCCAGACTTTTTTCGTGAAAATATGATATAGTGAAAAGAGTACGGTACACACAAAAAAGGAAAAAAAAGGATTTGTGTATATCTCGATTTTATGCTTTGTTCAGGAGGTATATCGTTTGAAGAAATTATTGCGTATCGTAATGATTACATTTTTAATTTTAGCTGTTGATTTATACGGGAAGTTACTCGTGTCACAATATATATTAACCCCATCTCACTCTAAGCAAGAAAATAAAATTGTGAAAAAGAAGAAGCAAGTAAATGAAGAATCCACAGACACTGTTTTAAATATGATCGGTGGGGACTCTGAGAATTTATTAGCGAAGTGGGGCGAACCATCTCGAATAGAGCCGTCTGCTTATGGATATGAATGGTGGGTGTATAATCAAGATTTAGCTCAGTATGTTCAATTTGGAGTTGCTGAACGTAAAGTTGTAACGGCGTATGTTGCTGGTGAGCAAGTTAAGGTGGCTCCCTATTATATAAATGAAAAGTATGAAGAGGTATATAAAAAGAATCCACTTTCACATGAGATTTCATTAAAAAGAGGAAAGAATAGTTATCAATTTGAGTTATCTGATACGGAAGTAATGGAACAACCGCTAGTACCTGTAGAAGATGGATGGGCACAATTATACTTTGATCACTTTACACATGAGCTTGTTGGTCTTCGTTATATGGATGATGAAACGCTATTACGACAAAGACCATATCAACTTGTTTATTCAGGTGAATTAATAGCGGAACAGCCGCTGACGCCAGAAAAAATGAAGCAAGTAGAAAATGGAAATATGCAACAAATTCTCGATTTAACAAATATTATTCGGAGTCGTCATCAATTACCGTTGTTAACGTTGGATCAACAAACTGCAGATGTTGCATTTGGCCATAGTAAAGATATGAAGGATAATAATTATTTTTCACACGATTCACCTACTTTTGGTACGTTAGGAGATCGCTTGCAACGTGGGCAAGTGGCTTTTCAACTTGCTGGTGAGAATATAGCGGCGCAACATAGCGATGGAATTGCGGCGGTACAAGGTTGGTTAAATAGTGAGGGTCACAGAAAGAATTTATTAAATGAGCAATTTACTGGATTAGGTGTTGGGGTATATGATAAATTTTATACTCAAAACTTTATCCGAAAATAAAATGAAACTTTAATCAGTGGAGGGCATCCTTCAATGATTATTAGCCTTCACCAATCGGGCTTTAACTGTCCACAAATAGGAAGATAAAAAGGTGCATGAATCGTCTAAAAATAGGCGAACCATGTGCCTTTTTTTTCTTACAATATAGTAGATATACATGAAGAGGTGAGGATTATGCCAACAACAAAAGGGCCGTTACATCCATCGGTTCAACAGTTTAAAGAGTTTGTAAACCATCACCCTAAAATGGTTCATGAGGTTAGAAGTGGTCAAAAAACTTGGCAGCAATTTTATGAAGAATGGTACTTACTTGGTGAAGAAGATCAAATATGGACAGCATATAGACCTGATGGAGCACCTGCTTTTTCTTCGGTAAAAGAAAATAAAGAAGAAAAAGAAAATCGAACAGAAGAGGAAAAAACTGCTGATGTGATGGGGCAAATGCTTTCTTTCTTTAAAAAGCTAGACGTAGAACAAATGCAACATCATTTAGCAAATGTAACGAGTGCGATTGGTAGCGTGCAACAAGTTATTCAACAATTTCAAGGAAACCGTGCGCAGCAAGAACAAAGTACTTCTGAAAATAATCCTTTTTTCTTTCAAAAGGATTAGGGGGAAAGAGAATGAGAGCAGAGCTTATGGAGTTTATAAAAGCTGATGAGGATTTAGCTCGCTATATTCGGGAACAGCCATACTGGTACCGGAAATTGACGCGTAACCCAGAAGAAAAAGAAGCTTTTGAGTTAGCTGCCATGCAGCATTTCAAAAAAACGATACCAGATAAAGTGGAAAAATTTCAAAATCAATTGGCCGTTGCTTCAATTATGATTGATATGTTCCAGTATATGAAGCAGCAAAATACGACGTAATTGGAAGGGAAAACTATGTCCGTTATGCAAAACTTTTGTTACAATAGAATCGGATTATTTAAAAAAGGAGTTGCAGCATGACGGAAATTTGTTTAGTACGACATGGACAAACTGATTGGAACTTTCAAGAGATTATTCAAGGGCGCGAAGATATTCCACTCAATGAAGTTGGGAAGAAGCAAGCGAGTCAAAGTGCAGCTGCCTTGCAAGCGGAATCGTGGGATATAATTATAAGTAGCCCGTTAATTAGAGCGCAAGAAACAGCTAAGGAAATTGCTGGGGCTATTGGATTACCATCTATTTTATTAGATGAGCGATTTATGGAACGTAATTTTGGCGAAGCTTCTGGGAAACCAGTTGCGGCCGTTAGAGAGTTAATTACAGAAGGTAATGTAGAAGGAATGGAGCAGGATGAAGAAATTGTAGAGCGCTGTTTTACGGCTTTACAACAGGTTGCAGCAGCACATGGAGATAAACGTATTATCATTGTTGCGCATTCACATGCAATAAAAGCTATTTTACACGCAATTGCACCAAATGAAATTACATTTAAAACGCCGTTAAAAAACGCATGTATTAGCTACGTGAAAGAGAATAGCGGGAAATGGGATGTTCTTAAATATAATATTGCGGAGCATATTAGTGTATAAGAGTGCAAGGAGATTGTATGAAAAGTAATTAGAATCATATCTTTCTTTTAGGTGAGACACTTCAATTAGTAGTTCTGTTCCAAATGTGTTATGATGAATACTCGGAGGTGTCTCTCATGATTGTAGCGACGCTGGAAAGCGTATTGATTTTAGATAAGGCAGAGCAGCTTGCAAAAGCGATCATCTGTTCAGATATAGCAGAAGATTACCGTAAGTATTATAAGGATTTACAAGAAGATATAGAAGTTCAGACGCTAATTCAGCAATTTACAGCGATGAAAGAGCGATACGAAGAAGTGCAACGTTTTGGTAAATATCATCCTGATTATACTTTCGTTTCGACGAAAATGAGGGAATTAAAGCGTTCTGTAGATATGCATGATAAGGTTGCGACCTTTAAAAGAGCAGAAACAACTTTACAGAAGTTATTAGATGAAGTTAGTGTAGCAATTGGTTCTGAGGTGTCTTCTTCCGTTAAAGTTCCAACAGGAAATCCGTTTTTTGATGCGGGTGGCTGTGGCGGTGGTTGTGGTACCGGAGGCGGTTGTGGTTGTAAAAAAACGGGGTAATTTACCCCGTTTTTTAGAATATAGAAGAAAACGTATACAGAGTTTGTTCTTTAATGTCATAAATTTATGATTGGTTTTCATAAAATATAAGAATATAAGTTTTTAAAAGGAGAAGATGGAGAAGATTATGTTCGGGCAACGACAAAGTATGATTGTTTATTTACATTCATTGAAACATGCCAAGATTTTAAGGAAATATGGTAACATTCATTACATATCAAAACGTTTGAAATATGCCGTTGTATATTGTGATATGGAACAAATTGAGCATATGATGCAAAAATTGAATAAACTTCCTTTTGTAAAAAAAGTAGAACAGTCGTATCGCCCATTTTTAAAAACGGAATTCGAAAATTCGCGTCCTGATCGGGCAAAAGAATACGATTATAGCTAAGTAAAAAAATCCCCTGCTAAATTTAGCAGGGGATTTTTTTACTTGAAATAACGTGTTATTTCATTGGAGGAATGAAATTGTTCATTCGTAAAATACCAATTAGATGATTAAAAAATAGTTCTTTTTCAGGGAAAGTTGTTGATGGTTTTACAGTAAAGGGAGTAACTTTTTTCCCTATTTGTTCCGCCATTTCTTCAAATAAAACGACACGTTTACTTTTTTTATTTTCAAGTACAGGAATGCCTTCACGACATATGTATAATGGTTGGAAATCACCAGTAGTTGTCGGTTTTAGTATTACAACAAGTGAACACACTTTTTTTTCGTTTTTTACAGTTTCGAATTGTAACATATGTGTTACACGTTCTTGGTTTTTTTTGGCAATTTCAAGTAATTCATATAAGTCAGAGTAGCCTTCTCCGAGTTCTATAAAGCGTTGAATCATATTTTTTCCTCCTCTTTCTTTTACTGTACCACCTGACTTTTTAAATGAAAAGTAGACAAATAAAAAAACCCTGCAAAGCAGGGCCCTTCTAATACTAGTATGTACTACTAGTAAGAAGGCAAAGGGAGAGGAGAAACCGGAGGAAGAACTTATGGGGAAACGTAAGTCTTCTCCGCGGTTGGCAACAACATCGAAAATGATGTTGTTATATTTATTTATGTCCAATCTAAAATGAAGATATACATAATGAAATTAAAATTTATGTTAGGCTTTTTATTTTTCTTTTTTTTATTTTATGATAGGATAAAAAAGGTAAAGTGGAACTGATGTACATAGAGGGTTGTTGCTTGCAAATAGTGAAATGGATATGAAAGAAATAGCGAGCGATTATTTTAACTGAGGTTTTCAATTAGTTAAATAACAGATTAATGAAAAAATGTATGAAATAGTATGAATCGGTAGCGGTTACCGAATTGAAATGAATTTGCTGTAATCGCTCTATAGATTGAAATAAAGGTAGTGACAACAGATGAGAGTAGTTTCAGGAAAATGTAAAGGGCACCCACTTAAAGCGGTACCTGGTAATACAACGCGTCCAACGACAGATAAAGTGAAAGAATCTATTTTTAATATGATAGGTCCTTATTATGATGGTGGTATCGCTCTTGATTTATTTGGTGGTAGCGGTGGTCTTGGAATTGAGGCCATAAGTAGAGGGATTGATAAAGCGATTTTTGTTGACCGAGATAGTAAAGCGATAAAAGTCATTCATCAAAATTTAGAAAGCTGTAGACTACAAGAACAAGCTGAAGTGTACCGAAATGATGCAGAGCGTGCGGTAAAGGCGCTTATAAAGCGTGAAATATCATTCGATCTTATACTAATAGACCCTCCATATAAAGCTCAAAAAATTGTGTCTTTAGTTAGTGTAATGGATCAACATGGATTGTTAAATAAAGATGGCATCATTATGGCAGAGCATGGGGATGACGTGGTTTTACCTGATTCTATAGGAGAGCTTGTAAAAGTACGGGCAGAAAACTACGGGATTACAGCAATTTCGATTTATAAGTATGAAGGTGAGGGGACAGAATGACAAGTATAGCTATTTCTTCAGGGAGTTTTGATCCAATTACCCTTGGACATTTGGATATTATTAAAAGGGGAGCAAAAGTATTTGATGAAGTATATGTAGTTGTTTTAAACAATTCATCAAAAAAACCATTCTTTTCGGTAGAAGAACGCCTAGAGTTAATTCGAGAGGCGACAAAGGATATTCCGAATGTAAAAGTTGATTCACATAGTGGATTATTGGTGGAATATGCAAAAATGCGTAATGCAAATGCAATATTACGTGGTTTGCGAGCAGTTTCTGATTTTGAATATGAGATGCAAATTACTTCAATGAATCGAAAATTAGACGAAAATATCGAAACTTTCTTCATTATGACAAATAATCAATATTCATTTTTAAGTTCAAGTATTGTGAAAGAAGTTGCGAGATATGGTGGGAGTGTAGTAGACCTTGTTCCTCCGATTGTAGAGCGTGCTTTAAAAGAAAAGTTTAAAACCCCGTTAAAGTGAACGGGGTTTTTCTTTATGAATGCGTAAAAACAATAAGATGACATACAAATATAAACAAAATAAGGTGAAGATTGGTCCGTAGTGTATAAATGATGTCCAAATATCAGTTAGTGTATAAGAATGATTCAATAAAAATACGGGAAGATCTTCTTGCGTAGGCGAGAAAGAATGAACTTTTTCATAAAATGGTCCCCAAAATATAAAAGTGAAAATAGGAGCGAGAATACTTTGGATAATTCGAGCTAAAAAATATGGTTTAAAGCGGATATCTGTCTCCGCTAATATGCTTGCTACTTGTGCCTGAATAGAAAGACCGCTAAATGCTAAAATGAAGCTTGTTACCATCGCTTGTTGAAGAAGTGTTGATTCATTAATTTGACTAATCATTTGGCTTCCAAGCGTCATTTCAAAAATACCGGATAATATCGGAATACTAAATTGGGATGTAAGTTGGAAGAATGATAAAATATGTTGCATAATAAAAGAAAGCGCTTCTGTAATTTTGAAAACAGTAATCATTTTATTTAAAACAGAGAATAAAATAATAAACCCACCAATCATGAGCAATGTTTGAATAGAAGAAACGATAGCGTCACCGAGTAGTTTTCCGATTGGTCTTTTTTCTTGCATACGTGTTTGGTGGAGGATGGAAAAAGGGTTTTGAAAGGCACGCTTTTGATTCGTATGTTTGTCTTTTATGTAAGTATCGTTATTACCATAAAAGCGCATAAGTAATCCGACGATAAAGTTACTTATATAATGTGCTGCTGCTAATACGAGTCCTAATTTCGGATTATTGAAAAAACCAATAGAAACCGCTCCGAAAATAAAAAGTGGATTAGAAGAATTTGTGAAAGATACGAGTCGTTCCGCTTCAATTTGTGTTAGTTGATTGCTCTTGCGTAGTCTAGCGCTTAATTTGGCGCCAGCGGGGAATCCTGAAGCCATTCCCATTGCCCAAACAAATCCGCCTACCCCTGGAACACGAAACAGTGGACGCATTAGTGGTTCTAATATAACACCGATAAATTTTACAATACCAATACTGATTAGAAGTTCCGCAATGATGAAAAACGGTAGTAGTGAAGGGAATACAACTTCCCACCATATATTTAACCCGCGAATTGAAGCTTGCAAAGCATCTTGGGGGTGAAGTACAAGAGAAAAGGTTAAAAATAACATTGATATGGTAAGAAAAGCAGTTTTCCATTTTTCGTACATGTAAGAAAATCCCCCTTTGTCCCAAAAACGTTCATTTCAGTATACGTGGATATGTGGTGAATTTAGACCATAAGTATGAAAAAGGAATGAAAAAAATTAAAGGGTGAGAAAAATGAAGGAACCAAAAATCGGTTTAGCGCTTGGATCCGGAGGTGCAAAAGGTTTTGCTCACATAGGGGTAATAAAAGTGTTGAGGGAAGCTGGCATCCCTATTCACATGATAGCAGGTAGTAGTATAGGGGCATTAATTGGTACATTTTATGCAGCGAGTTGTAACGTTGAAAGACTGTATAAATTGGCAGCTGTTTTCAAAAGGAAATATTATTTGGATTTTACAGTTCCTAAAATGGGATTTATTGCTGGAAAACGTATTAAAGATATGATTAAAATGTTTACATATAATAAAAATTTAGAAGAGTTAGATATCCCGACAGCTGTTGTGGCTACTGACATTTTGAAGGGGGAGAAAGTTGTTTTTACAAGTGGTCCGATTGCGGAGGCGGTTCGAGCTAGTATATCTGTACCAGGGGTGTTTGTTCCAGAAAAAATAGATGGCCGCTTATTAGTGGATGGAGGGGTAATTGACCGTATTCCAGTATCGGTTGTAAAAGATTTAGGTGCTGATATTGTTATTGCTGTTGATGTATCTCCAATTAAGGTGAATGGAGAGGTTACATCGATTTATGATGTAATTATGCAAAGTATTGAAATTATGCAACATGAACTTGTGATGAATCGGCAAATAGCATCAGATTTAATGATGCGGCCAGCAGTGGAACAATTTAGTTCGCGTGCTTTTACACATATTGAAGACATTATTAGGGTCGGAGAAGTGGAAGCGGAAAAACATATTTCAAACATTTATTTACTAATTGAGCAGTGGAAGGAGAAACATAATGTTTAAGCGTTTTCGGTTTATATATGCAATTTTAATAGGGGTTATATTGGCGATGCTACTTGTTTATGTGCGCTTGCCGTATTATGTGACAAAACCAGGTATGGCCGCGAAATTAGCGCCGTACGTGCAAGTTGACGGTGGAACTAAAGAGTCTGGCGATTTCATGCTTGTCACTGTCTCAATGGGACCTGCTAATGTGGTGAACTTAATAGCCGCGCAATTTAATAAATATACACACGTTTCGAAGGCGGAAGAAATATTGCAAAAAGGCGAGAGTGATGAAGAATATCAATTTCGCCAAAATTATGCAATGAAAGATTCGCAAAATGCAGCAATCTATAATGCTTATAAACGTGCAAATCGCTCTGTTTCTTTTGAAAATAAAGGTGTACTGGTTGCTGGTGTAGCAAAGGGTATGCCGTCAGAGGGAAAGCTTAAGCTTGGAGATGTTATTATAGCTGTCGATGGAAAAATATTCGACAAGACGGAACAATTTATTGAGTATATGACAGGGAAAAAAGAAGGGGACACAGTAAATATTGAATACAAGCGGGGCGGAAAACAGTTTAAAGAAAATTTAAATGTAAAGACGATCCCTAATGGGAATGGACGCGTCGGTATAGGGGTCTCTATCGTTACAGAAAGAGAGTTAGTAGTAGATCCGAAAGTGAAAATCGATTCCCATGAAATAGGCGGTCCATCAGCGGGGTTAATGTTTACACTAGAAATTTATAATCAGCTCGTTGAAGAAGATTTAACAAACGGACATGAAATAGCTGGAACAGGTACAATCAATGATAAAGGAGAAATTGGTCCAATTGGTGGTATTCAGCAAAAAGTAGTAGCTGCTAGTGATGCGGGAGCTGAAGTGTTTTTTGCGCCAAATGAAAAAGGTGTAGAGAAATCGAATTATAAAGATGCTCTTGAAGCTGCGAAAGATATTAAAACGAAGATGAAAATTGTACCGGTGGACACACTGGATGATGCATTAACTTATTTGGAAAAAATGGGTAAAACAAAGTAAACCTCTCTGAAGAAGAGAGGTTTTTCTTATAGGAATTTTTTCGTTATTTCATCATAACGAATTGGATGATGCGTTGCGTCTTGTTTTAGCAGTTGTGTCCGCAAAGGTTCTTGCATTATGGAGAAATATACAGCATTTGATTTTCGTTCTATATCTAAAGTTGGATGTTCGAATGTTTTTGTATGAGTAAGGATTGGGAGTTCTATTTTTTTCTTATTTCTAGAAAGATAAGTTTGTCCTTTTTGTGACATTCCGAGAAGACGGATATACGGCGCATGTTGCTCTATATTTGCTTTGTGTATTTCTTCCTTCGTTGTATTTGTTAAAATATGTGTACAAGCTCTTTGCAATCTAGTCCATGTATAACGTTTTGTTTTTAATGCTTCCATGAATGAATAGAAAGATGAACTGTTTTGTATTTTTGATAAAATACGATGCTCTAAACCTTCTTCCATTTCATATATATGTTGTAAGTCCTCTGAAGACATCGTCATAAGTTTGTATTTAAAAAATGAAAAGTATTTTTCCCAGTTATGTAACGTCCCGTAGTTTTGCTTGTAGTTTTCTAAAAGAGAAGCAGTCATTTTCGGGATAAAAGGCTCAATAGTTGTAGAGGAACTGTTTTCATTAAATAGCTGTTTGCGAATACTTGTTGCACTTGCAATATGTTGATCGTGAAATGTTTCATCATGATAATGAGAGGCGAATCTTTTTATAGTTTGTGCTTGCATCGAACTGTTTTGTAAGAGAATTGCTTTAATGTACTGTAAGCCTAAAATGTTATTTGGTTGTGACATATCTACGTTTTTTTCGGGTGGTAAGATGTGTAGAAAGGCTTCAGATGTAGCTTTGGCATAACTATTACCTGCATTCATAAATCGCTTCACAAGACGATTAAAAGTCTCTTCTTCATTTTTTTGTATAGCGATGGTATTGTAGAAATTTTCAGCTTGTCCATCTTCACTACCGAAACAAATTTCAGAAACACCAAGGGCGTTTAAAATCGAAATTGCGCCATTTGCGAAAGTTTCGGCCTTTTGTGTTGCGAATGCATATGGAAGCTCTACAACGAGGTCTACGCCGTTTGTTAAGGCCATTTTGGTACGATACCATTTGGAGATGAGTGCGGGCTCACCACGCTGCAAAAAAGGACCACTCATAACGGCGATAATAATATCAGACTGTGTTAACTTTTTTGTTTGTTGCACATGATAAGCATGACCGTTATGAAAAGGGTTATATTCAACAACAATACCACTGGATTTTATGGTAATCTCTCCTTTCGATGTAGCATCTTTTTGGAAAACGTGATAGTCTATATATTATTTCCTATGATGACTTCATTATAGTGTAAAGAAAAAACATTGACAAATATAAAATGGCTAGCTATAATTTTGTTTGTTGCCTTGAGGTGATATGATATGAAATGGTCCATCCATCAATTGAATAAATTGAGAAATAAAGGATTGACATTAAATGAAATGGTAGATGTAAGTGAACTAAAAGAGGTCGAGAAAGATATTCGTGAAATTAATCCTGCTCATGTAACAGGAAGAGTTGATTTTGGCTCCGGTAAGTTTACGTTTCATCTACATATAACTGGAAGCATGGTTTTACCATGTTCTCGCTCTTTAGTAGATGTGACATTACCATTTGACATTAAAACAACTGAGGTGTTCCAAACTTCAGAAGAAGAATTTGAAACAGAAGCTGAAATTCATTGTTTAGAAGGAGAAGTACTTGACTTACTGCCCGTAATCAAGGAAAATATACTTTTGGAGATTCCAATGCAAATTTTCAGTGATGATGTTTCTGGTGGAGCACCGATGCAAGGTCAAGACTGGCAAGTGATTTCGGAAGAAAACAAAGAAAAGACTGTTGATCCACGATTAGCAGGACTTGCAAAGTTTTTTGACAAATAATCGGAAGACTGGTTTAGGCCTTCATATGAAAATAACTATTTCTTTTAAGGAGGTGGGAAGAATGGCTGTACCTTTTAGAAGAACTTCTAAAACAGTAAAAAGAAAGCGTCGTACGCATTTCAAATTATCAGTACCTGGTATGGTAGAGTGCCCAAGCTGTGGTGAAGCGAAATTAGCTCACCGTGTATGTAAAGCATGCGGTACTTACAAAGGTAAAGAAGTAATCAGCAAGTAATTGTGGGAAAATAAACGTAGAAGATATCTTCTACGTTTATTTTTTTTGTCTTATTCTTTATTTGTTGTATTCTATCTTTTCTAGTAACTGCATATGCTTAATAAAAAATGCATAGGGAGGACTAGAGAGATGGCGACAACAAGACAAGATGCTTGGACTGATGATGAAGATTTGCTTCTGGCAGAAGTAGTACTCCGGCATATTCAAGAAGGTGGAACGCAACTTTCTGCCTTTAAAGAAGTGGGGAGACATTTGTCTCGCACACCAGCAGCATGTGGATTTAGGTGGAATTCTTATGTTAGAAAGCAATACAAAGAACGTATTGAAGAAGCAAAGCAACTTCGTAAAGTAGAAAATTATGAAGTGAAAGAGACAAAGGTATTAGAGCCTACATCAATTACATTGAATGATGTTATTGAATTCTTGCGAAATTATAAAGATGAAAGCTCTTTAATGGTGTTGCAACAACAAATTGAATCGTTACAAACAGAGAAAGAACGTCTTCTGGAGCGATTATCAGTATATGAGGAAGAATATAGAACATTACTTGATTATATCGATCAAAAAAGAAGTGTAATGGTAGCGGAAAGAAATGGCGCTCGCTCGAATGGAGAATTAGAAAAATTAAAGAAATAAAAACAGCTGCGTAACAGCTGTTTTTTTTGTTTCTTATGCAGATTCTTCGTTTGTAATCGCATTCGAATTTGTTTCTGGATGCCAAATATAAAAATCACCATCAGTTACTGATACTGGCTGGAAACTTAATTTATCCCAAAAACCAGATGACTGGATACGTGCTATCGTTTTAATTGGGAATTGTAGTTGTTTCGCATAATTAACAAGCATTTGTCCGAATCCTTGTTTTTGAAAAGTCGGCAATACTTCAAGTTTATAAAGTTCTAGGTAAGTACCTGTAATTTCAAATGGTTCTCCACCGTTCCTTTTCATATATAGACTCATACGTGCGATTAGCGATCCACCATAATAAATACCGTAAAATGGAGACTCACTATCATTTTCAATAATGTTTGCTTGTAATTCTTCCAACATGGATAGTTCTTGAGCTCCGCACCCTTTAAACTTTTTAAATTCATCTAATGTTTTATAATTGATGAGCAAGCGTTCAACTTTTGGGAATCCCATTACATCACGTCCTTTTCTTATCTTGTTGAATGCAGAAAAGTTAAAATATTTATAATAATATTATAACTCATTTTTAAATTTTTATGAAGAAGATAGAATATTTCTTTCATTATTTTTTTGAGGATTTGCTAAACTAAGAATAGAACTATGTATATAGGTAGTATATACGTAGTGAAAGAAGAGGTTGCATTTGTTAAAAGATAATTGAATCCTCAACTATGTAATTGTAATTTAATAAGATATAAAGGGGGAAAGGCAAGGGAACTTATATCACTTGTTAATATGAGTTCTTTGTGTGAAGATGAAAATTGGAATTGTTGGACCGGGAGCTATTGGTCTCCTATATACATTTTATTTACAAAAAAGTAATCAAGATGTTACGTTGTTTACAAGAAACGATAAGCAAGCAGAAGAATTAAACTTAACGGGTGTAACTTGTATTAGGAATGGAGAACGTGAAACGGTATTTCCATCTATTTTACCGATAGAAAGTATGCTGGATAAACAGTTAGATTATACATTTATTGCTGTAAAGCAATATCATGTAACTGATATATTACCTTTTGTGCAGGGAGAATCGTCATTAATCTTTTTGCAAAATGGAATGTCACATCTTCACGTTATGCAAAAAATAGGAAATGAACGTATAGCAGTCGGGATTGTGGAGCATGGTGCAAAAAAAGAGGATGGACATACAGTTCGTCATACTGGAATAGGTGTTACAAAGTTTGGTGTAGTGCGTGGTCAATCTAGTTGTTTTAAAAAGGTATTTAATTGTTTTCCTTTTGATTATTTTCCGATTCAGATAGAAGATGATTGGAAGGGGATTATGCGTAATAAATTAGTAGTCAATGTATGTATTAATCCGTTGACGGCATTATTGCGGGTTGAGAACGGGGAGTTAATTTCAAACCCGCTTTTTTATCAAATGATGGAGCAAGTATTTCAGGAAGTTGCATTTCTTGTTAAAGAAGAAGATAAGGAAATGCTATGGAAAATGGTATGCCAAGTATGTGAAAAAACATCCCATAATACTTCATCTATGTTAGCGGACGTAAGAGCGAATAGACAAACGGAAGTTAACGCGATTGTTGGATATGTATTAGAAGAAGCTAAGGAACAACAACAATCTGTTCCGACACTTCGATTTTTGTTCAATGCAATAAAAGGAATGGAATTATAAGTGTTTTTCTTTGCTTTTACGTGAAACATTGAATACAATGTGGGTTGGTGAGAGAACAGGATACGAAAGGAAGAATTATATGGAGATAAAAGAAATCTCTGTTCCACTACAAGGTGTTGTAGCGGACTATATGAACGGTAAAAAAGAGATACAGTCATGTTTTGATTATCTGTTAACAGAGGATGCTTTTAAACAGCGTTTACATGATTTACGTGAGAGAGAGTTTTTCCGTCAAGATTTAGTAACGCATTTATTAGAATATAATACACAATTGCAAGCGGGAGAATTTACAATTCAAAATATAAAAGCGCTTGAAGATGAAAATACATATGTAGTTATAGCTGGACAACAAGCTGGGTTATTAACTGGTCCGCTTTATACAGTTCATAAGATCATTTCAATTTTACAGCTTGCAAAAGAAAAAGAAGAGAGCTTAGGGGTTCGGGTTGTTCCTGTCTTTTGGATTGCTGGTGAAGACCATGATATGGATGAAATTAATCATACATTTGTAACGAAAAATAAAAAAATAAAAAAGACCATTTTTCATGATCGTTATCCGAAAAAGGCGAGTGCTTCTGAGTCTGAGTTTTCTATTGAAGACTGTAGAAAATGGGTCGAAGAGATTTTTAAAACATATCCGGAAACGAATTTTACAAAGGATGTATTACAATTTGTTGATGATGCTTTAGGTAAATCGCATACATATGTAGATTTCTTTGCGCACCTTATTACGAAAATGTTCGCAAATTCTGGTTTAATTCTTGTAGATTCACATCATCCTGCATTAAGAAAATTAGAAGTGCCGTTTTTACAACAAATTATAAGTAAATATAAAGAAATTCAAGTAGGGCTTCGTAATCAACAGGAAGTACTTAAGGAATTAGGATTTAAACCGATTATTGAAACGAAGACAAATGCAGTGCATATATTTATGGAAATTGATAATGAGCGAGTATTGCTTGAAGAGAATCAAGGGAAGTTTATTGGAAAAGATGGAGTGCATTCATTTTCGTATGAAGAATTGATGGAAGAGATGGAAAGAAGTCCAGAACGTTTTAGTAATAATGTTGTAACGCGCCCTCTTATGCAAGAATATGTGTTTCCTACGTTAGCGTTTATTGGCGGTCCAGGAGAGTTAGCTTATTGGAGTGAATTGCAACAAGTGTTTCATACGGCAGGTTTCCAAATGCCACCTGTTGTTCCGCGGCTTACAATTACTTATATGGAGCGAGATATAGCGACAGATTTATATGATTTAGATTTGCAAGAAATTGATCCATTTCTAAATAATATAGATAATCTGCGTGACAATTGGCTTTCTAATCAAATAGAGGAACCGATAGACGAGCGATTTATAGAAGCGAAAAAAGAAATAATGGATATTCATACATCATTACAACAATTCGTGAAAAAAATAGATCCAGGGTTAAATGAGTTTGCGGGGAAAAATGAACTGAAAATTAATGAGCAAATTGAACTGTTAGAAAAAATGTTGAAAAGAAATGTTGAGAAGAAACATGAGGTTCAACTGAATAAATTCCGCCGTTTACAATTCGCGCTTCGTCCATTAGGAGCACCGCAAGAACGTGTGTGGAATGTGTGTTATTATTTAAATCAGTTCGGCCTTGATTTTGTTGACCGGGTAATGGAACAATCTTTTTCGTGGGATGGAAAACATCATGTAATAAAACTATAGAATCTTGCTCTTTTGAGCAGGATTTTATTTTTATTCTGTTGAATTAACTGTGAAGTGAAATATTTCTGAATTATCCATCTTATGTTAATGTAATGAATCGCTATGTATCAGGTATATATATATGACAAAATAGCACAAAATGTAAACGGATTAATATCTTTTTCGACAGGTTTTTGTTTAAATTCCCGCAAAAAATGATAAAATTTAGTATATAATAAAATAAAATAGCGATTTGTATAGCGTACTACCTTGTTGGAAGTTAAATGAGTCGTTCTTTAGTAGCATTTCATCCTCTAGTAGTAAATTGTGTTTGTAGAGTGAGAAATGTATTTAACATAATTAATTGGAAAAAGAGTAGGTGCAGCAATGTTCAAACACGTAACAGTACTTTTGAAAGAAACAGTAGATGGCTTAGATATAAAACCGAGTGGTACATATGTAGATTGTACACTGGGTGGAGGAGGACATAGTTCTTATTTATTATCTCAGCTAACAGATGGTGGAAAGTTAATAGCATTTGATCAAGATGAAATAGCGATTCAAAATGCGAAGGAAAAATTTTCTTCTTATGGTGAACAATTTGTAACAGTGAAGAGCAACTTCCGTTATTTATCTGAAAAACTACATGAATTAGGTATCACAGAAGTAGACGGGATTTTATTCGATTTAGGTGTTTCATCCCCACAATTAGATACACCAGAGCGTGGCTTTAGTTATCATCATGATGCACCGTTAGATATGCGGATGGATCAAGATGCCCCATTAACAGCATATGATGTTGTGAACAGCTGGTCATATGAACAACTCGTAAGAATTTTCTTCCAATACGGAGAAGAAAAATTTTCAAAGCAAATAACAAGGAAAATTGAAGCTTATCGCGAGAATAAGGCTATTGAAACGACAGGAGAATTAGTGGAATTAATTAAAGAAGGTATTCCAGCTCCGGCACGTAGAACAGGTGGACATCCTGCGAAGCGAGTATTTCAAGCGATTCGTATTGCTGTAAATGATGAATTAAAAGTATTTGAAGAAGCGTTGGAATCTGCAATTGATATGGTCAAGCCTGGTGGAAGAGTTAGTGTTATAACATTCCATTCTTTAGAAGATCGTATTTGTAAAACGACGTTTAAGCGAAATAGCACAACGCCGCAATTACCACAGGGACTACCGATTATTCCGGATGAATTTAAGCCGAAATTAAAGCTTATTACAAGGAAACCGATTTTACCTTCTGACATTGAATTAGAAGAAAATAATCGAGCGCGTTCTGCGAAGTTGAGAATCGCTGAAAAACGATAAAAAGGAGAGAGAGGTATGACTAATTTAGCTGTAAAGTATAAACAACAGGCGCAAGAAGAGGTACAAATTCAAGCGCCGCCACAGCAGATGGTTAAGCCAAAAGTTAAAACGAAAATTACAAGAATTGAAAAGCTATTGTACGTAACGTTTATTGGATTTTTATTATATGCTTGTGTAGCTTTTATTGGGAATAAAGCGGGTCTATATCAAGTTAATGTAGAAGCAGCGACGATAGAAGAACAAATTGTGAAAAAACAAAAGGAAAATCAAGAATTGCAGGCTGAAGTAGAAAAGTTAAGTCGTTATGAACGTATCGCTGAAGTTGCAAAAAAACACGGGCTAGAAATTAATGCGAATAATGTGAAAGGCCTAAAGTAAGGCAAATAGGTGTGAAGAAAAGATGAAGAGAAATATGACCAAATTTCATACCAATAAGGGAGCAGGTTATTTTATGATATTTTTCCTCCTGCTCTTTTTGCTGTTATTAGCCCGATTTTTTTACATACAAGCAACAGGAACAGTGGACAATCATGATTTGAAGAAACTTGCTGAACAGAAACATAGTAAAAAAGGAGTTCTCGAAGCGAATCGAGGAACAATTTATGACCAAAATGGTCATGTGCTAGCACAAGACGCAAATTCCTATAAAATGGTAGCGGAATTAAAAGGTGCTAGGCCTGTTGAGGATAAAGAGGATACTGCAAAGAAAATCGCTGGAGTACTCGGAACGGGCGAAGATGCGATCTTAGCCGCTTTAAATAAAGATAGAAGTCAAGTGGAATTTGGAACATTAGGTAGGGGCTTGACGAAAGAAAAGAAAGAACAAATAGAAGCGTTGAAATTGCCAGGAATCTCTTTTATCACCGAAAATGCGAGAGTGTATCCAAACGGTGATTTCGCATCTTACGTCATAGGGCATGCCAGCCCTGATGAGAATGGAATCGCAGTAGGTCAATTTGGCTTAGAAAAGAGTTTGGATAAGTATTTAGGTGCTTCTAATGGTGAGGTAGCTTATACAGGGGACCGTAAAGGAGTATCTCTTGACGGTGGGAAAGTGAATGTAAAGGCACCTAAAAATGGAGATAATGTGTATTTAACGCTTGATCAACGTATTCAAAGTTATTTAGAAGACGCAATGAAAGAAGCGAGTAAACATTATGAACCAGAAAATTTAATTGGAATTGTTGCGGATCCAAAGACGGGGAAAATATTAGCGATGTCTAGTAAACCTGGTTATGATCCGAACCAGGGAAAGATGGATTATTATTATAACGATGCAATTGCAAATGCATTTGAACCGGGATCAACAATGAAGATTTTCACATTAGCGGCGGCCATTAATGAAGGTGTATACAATGGACAAGACTTTTATCAGTCTGGTACATATCAAGTTGGTAATCGCAAAATAAAAGATCACAACGGCGGCGCTGGATGGGGTTCTATTACTTTTGATGAAGGGGTAGAGCGCTCTTCAAACGTAGCGTTTGCAATTTTAGGTGATCAAAAACTTGGTCCAGATCGTTTCCGGAAATATATTCATAATTTTGGATTAGATGAAAAAACAAACATTGATTTACCTAGTGAAGGGTCAAATACAATTTTATTTGATCAACAAATACAACAAGTAACAACAGCGTTTGGACAAGGTTCTACAGTTACACCAATTCAACTTGTACAAGCTGCAACAGCGATTGCAAATGATGGGAAAATGATGAAACCTTATACAATTGATAAAATTGTGGATCCAATAACAGGTAAAGTACAGCTAGAGCATAAACCAAAAGAAGTAGGGAAACCTGTTTCCAAAGATACAGCAGCGCAAGTAAGGCAATTACTAGAACGTGTTGTTACATCACCGAAAGGAACAGGAACTGCATATAAAATTGATGGGTACTCAGTTGGGGGGAAAACAGGTACAGCACAAATTCCTGACGGGAAAGGTGGCTATATGACGGGAAGAGAGAATTATATATTCTCATTCTTAGGTATGGCACCGATGGACGATCCGCAACTTGTTGTGTATGTGGCAGTTAAACAACCAAAATTAAAAGATGATGAAAACGGGGCTAAGCCTTTAGCTGATATCTTTAAATATGTAACGAAAAATAGCTTAGAGTACTTAAAGATTAAGCCGAATGAAGTAAAAGACCCGAAAAAATATGTGAAAGAACAACAAACTGTCGTTCCAGATGTAACCGGAAAAACGATGGAAGAAGCGAAAAAAACAATTGATAAAGCAAAACTTCGTCCAATCGTATTAGGTGAAGGTAAAGTGCAGCAGCAAGTGCCAAAAGCAACTGAACAAACATTAAAGGGTGATCGAGTCTTCTTAGTAGGAGATAAACCTACAATGCCAAATATACAGGGATGGGCACTGCGTGATGTTATGAATTTAGCAAAAACATTAAAGCTTAACTTAAAACCTTCTGGTACAGGATATGTAACTGAGCAAAGTGTAGCGGAAGGGACATTGTTGCAACCTGGTACAGAATTAGGTGTAACACTCGTACCACCACTTGAACCGCAGCAAGAAGCAGAAAAGCCATAATGGTAATAGGGAAGAAGTTCTAATTAAATAAGTACAAGCATATATTGGAACAAGCTAGGCGTAAGGGAGGCTTGTTCCAATATGCGTGTATCAAATGTAACAGTTAGAAAACGACTTATTTTTATACTTATATCGGGTATACTCATTTTCACCATTATCGATATTCGTCTTGGATATGTGCAATTTTTTCTTGGAAATATGTTAACGGATCGTGCGAAGGATTCATGGAGTCGTAATATTACTTTTGAACCAGAGCGAGGGAAAATTTTAGATCGAAATGGTGTGGAGCTTGCTACGAATAAAAGTGCACCGACCGTCTTTGTTGTGCCGAGGCAAATTGAAAAACCAGCAGAGACTGCAGAGAAGTTAGCTGCAGTATTAGGTGTGGAAAAAGATGATGTTTATAAGCGGATTACAAAAAAAGAATCGATTGTAAGGCTTGATAAAGGCGGAAGGAAAATATCGCATGACAAAGCGAAAGAAGTACGCGGATTAAGTTTAAAGGGTGTGTACATCGCAGAGGATTCTATCCGGTACTACCCATTCGGTAATTTTTTATCACACGTATTAGGATTTGCGGGCAGTGATAATCAAGGGCTTATGGGACTAGAGAAATATTATGATAAAGAGCTAAATGGTGATAAAGGTCATGTGCGATTTTTTGCAGACGCGAAAGGACAGAGAATGCCTAACGTTGGAGATGATTTCAAAAAACCAGAAGCCGGCTTGAATTTAGGATTAACAATTGATTCACGCATTACGAGGATTATGGAAAGAGAAATGAATATTGCGGAATCAACGTATAATCCTGACGGTATGATAGCAATTGCAATGAATCCGAAAAATGGTGAAATTTTAGGTATGTCAAGTCGACCAAGTTTTGATCCAGCAGATTTCCAAAGTGTTTCTCCGGAAGTATATAACAGAAACTTACCTGTATGGAGTACGTATGAGCCGGGGTCAACATTTAAGATTATTACATTAGCTGCAGCCTTGAATGAAAATTTAGTAGACTTAGAGAAAGATACATTTTATGATGATGGGGCAGCTGAAGTTGGTGGAGCTAGATTGCGGTGTTGGAAAGCTGGAGGCCATGGTAGCCAAACGTTTTTAGAGGTAGTTCAAAACTCTTGTAACCCAGGATTTATTGAACTCGGTGATCGTCTTGGTAAAGATCGATTGTTTAAATACATTCGCAATTTCGGGTTTGGACAGAAGACCGGAATTGATTTACAAGGTGAAGGTAGCGGGATTTTATTTAATTTAGATAAAGTTGGTCCAGTCGAGCAAGCGACGACTTCATTTGGGCAAGGTGTTTCTGTTACACCGATTCAACAAGTAGCAGCTGTAGCGGCCGCTGTAAATGGTGGAACTTTGTATCAGCCATATATAGCGAAGGAATTTATTGATCCGAAGAATAATCAAGTTGTCAGCAAAAAGACACCTGTTGCGAAAAGGGAAGTTATTTCCAAGGAAACTTCAGAGAAAGTTCGTTACGCATTAGAGAATGTTGTAGCGAAAGGTTCGGGTAAAGGGGCTTATATTGATGGATATCGTGTAGGTGGAAAAACTGGAACTGCTCAAAAGGTGAAAGATGGAAAATATTTAGATAATAACTATATTGTATCATTTATCGGTTTTGCTCCAGCTGACGATCCGCAAATTGTTGTTTATGTAGCAGTGGATAATCCAAAAGGAGTCACTCAATTTGGTGGAGTTGTAGCAGCACCTATTGTTGGGAATATTCTTCGTGACGCACTTCCTGTAATGGGAGTGGAACCGAGAAAAGAGCAAGTTGAGAAAGAATATAAATGGGGCGATACACCAACTGTGGAAGTTCCGAATTTAATTGGTATGAAAAAGAAAGATTTACAAACGCAACTTGTAGACTTGAAGCTTGATATAAGTGGTGATGGTGGGAAAGTAATTAAACAATCACCAGAAGCAGGAGCTAAAGTAAAAGAGGGTTCAAAAGTTAGAATTTACTTCGGGAATTAAAGGTAACTGATTGTGTTTTATGGTACAATTGGTGGAAGTGAGTTCTTTATAGAAAAATTGCTTTACTTGAGACGATAAGTGTCTCATTAATAAATAAATCTATTGATTAGACTATAGTAGCACTTACCTCCTATTTTTATATAACTAGGAGGTAACGTGTTACTTGCTAAAATAAGAGATAAATAAACAATGTAGAGAGGGTTTAGTGAAATGAAGTTGCATACACTTGTATCATGTTTGCATGATTTTCCAGTTGTTCCAACAGAAAATCCAGAAATAACATCTATTGAAGCGGATTCACGTAAAGTGAAAGAGGGAAGCTTATTTATATGTATGAAAGGATATACGGTTGATAGCCATGACTTTGCTAAGCAAGCAGCCGCACAAGGAGCGGCTGCTATTGTTGCGGAAAGACCAATTGATGTTGACGTTCCAGTTGTACTTGTGAAAAATACTTTTCGTTCGCTAGCGGTTTTAGCTGATTATTTTTATGGCCAACCAACACACAAGTTACATTTAATCGGTATTACAGGTACAAATGGAAAGACAACAACATCGCATATTATGGATGAAATTATGCGCGCACATGGTCATAAAACAGGGCTAATTGGAACGATTAATATGAAAATCGGTGATGAAACATTTGAGGTGAAAAATACAACACCAGATGCACTAACACTTCAACAGACATTTTCAAAAATGGTTGAACAAGGTGTGGATAGCACAGTAATGGAAGTTTCGTCTCATGCTTTAGATCTTGGCCGTGTACACGGGTGCGATTATGATGTTGCAGTATTTACGAATTTAACACAAGATCATTTAGACTATCATAAAACGATGGAAGAATATAAACATGCGAAAGGGTTGCTTTTCGCACAGCTTGGCAATAGTTATCATCATAATCGTGAAAAATACGCTATATTAAACAGTGATGATCCAGTAGCAGAAGAGTATATGAGAAGTACAGCAGCTACTGTTGTAACATACGGTATAGATGTTGCAAGCGACATTATGGCACGAGATATCGTAATGACGAGTGGCGGTACAACATTTACACTTGTAACACCGTATGAAACTGTAAATGTTACGATGAAATTAATTGGTAAGTTTAATGTATACAACGTGTTAGCTGCTACAGCAGCAGGTCTTGTTTCAGGAGTGAGCTTACAAACAATTATTGATGTAATTAAAGAGCTTGCTGGCGTTCCTGGACGTTTTGAAGTTGTAGATGGTGGACAAAATTACACAGTTATTGTTGACTATGCGCATACACCTGATAGCTTAGAGAACGTACTAAAAACAGCAAAACAGTTTGCAAAAGGCGATGTATATTGTATCGTTGGTTGCGGTGGTGATAGAGATAGAACGAAAAGACCAATAATGGCAAGTGTCGCAACCGAATATGCAACTCATGCAATTTATACATCAGATAATCCAAGAAGTGAAGATCCGAAGGCTATTTTAGATGATATGGTAAATGATGTGAATGGGAATAATTATGAAGTAATTGTCGATCGAAAAGAAGCGATACGTTCCGCTATCTCGAAAGTAAAAGCAGAAGATATTATTATTATTGCTGGTAAAGGGCATGAAACGTATCAAATTATTGGTAAAGAAGTTCATCATTTTGACGATCGTGAAGTTGCTAAAGAAGCAATCACGGAGCGTTTAAACAACGAAGTGTAACAGCATGAGAGGAGGACTACATGTGCTTGAACAAGGTTTATTAGTAACGGCTGGGGTAGCATTTTTAATTTCTGTTGCCCTTTCGCCATTATTTATTCCATTTTTAAGAAAGTTAAAGTTCGGACAGAGTATTCGTGACGAAGGACCGAAGTCACACCAAAAGAAATCAGGGACACCAACGATGGGTGGTATTGTCATATATGTATCTATGATGGTGACTACGCTTATTATGGCGATTAAATTTAACAATTTAGGTGCAGAAGTATCATTGTTATTATTAGTTACATTTGGGTACGGATTAATCGGATTTTTAGATGACTACATAAAAGTAGTAAAGAAAAGAAATCTTGGTTTAACATCAAAACAAAAATTGATTGGTCAGCTTGTAATTGCTATTGCGTTCTTTTTAATTGGAAAAGGGCAAGCATTTCACACGTATATCATGATTCCAGGAACTGATGTTAAATTTGAATTAGGCTGGGCGTATTTTGTTCTCGTATTATTTATGCTTATTGGTGGATCAAATGCGGTTAATTTAACAGATGGTTTAGATGGTTTATTATCAGGAACAGCTGCTATTGCATTCGGAGCATTTAGTATTATTGCTGTAGCTCAAGAACAATTTGGGGTAGCGATTTTCTGTATGGCAGTCGTAGGAGCTGTACTTGGCTTTTTAGTATTCAATGCGAATCCAGCGAAAGTATTTATGGGGGATACTGGTTCTCTAGCTTTAGGTGGTGCTATCGCAGCTGTAGCGATTTTGTTAAAACAAGAATTGTTACTCGTTATTATTGGCGGTGTATTCGTAGCGGAAACTTTATCTGTTATTATCCAAGTTATTTCGTTCAAAACAACAGGAAAGCGTGTCTTTAAAATGAGTCCATTACATCATCATTATGAATTATGTGGTTGGTCAGAGTGGCGCGTTGTTGTAACGTTTTGGTCTGTAGGATTTTTATTAGCTGTGCTAGGAATTTATATCGGGGTGTGGATGTAATTGAAAACTGTAACTGAATATCAAAATAAAAATGTTCTTGTATTAGGTATTGCTAAAAGTGGTTATGCAGCAGCTACTTTATTAAAAAAGTTAGGGGCAAACGTCATTGTAAATGATGGGAAACCATTAGCGGGTAATGTGCTTGCAGCTGAGTTACAAGCGGAAGGAATGGATGTTGTGTGTGGTGGGCATCCATTAGAATTGCTGGAGAGAAACATTTCACTTGTCGTAAAGAATCCAGGAATTCCATATTCTAATCCACTCTTAGTGGCGGCGAAAGAAAAACAAATTCCAATTGTAACTGAGGTTGAATTAGCATATTCCATTTCAGCAGCACCGTTTGTTGGGATTACGGGATCTAACGGTAAAACAACAACGACAATGTTAACGTTTGAAATGTTAAAAGAAGGACAAAAGCACCCAGTTATTGCGGGGAATATAGGTACTGTAGCTTGTGAAGTTGCACAATTGGCGAAGGAAAATGAAGTTGTCGTTACGGAACTTTCATCGTTTCAATTGATGGGAGTGGAATCGTTCCAACCAAAAATTGCAGCCTTTTTAAATTTATTTGAAGCGCATTTAGATTATCACGGGACGAAGAAAGAGTATGGTTTGGCGAAAGCGAATATTTTCAAAAACCAAACTGAAGCAGATTATAGTATAATTAACGCAGATGATGCAGATGTCATGGCGTTATCGGCATATAGTAAAGGACAGAAAGTATTATTTTCGACGACGAAAGAAATTGAAGATGGTGCGTATATAAAAGATAACGCTCTTTATTTTAAAGGCGAAAAAGTAGTTAAAGTAAGTGATATTGTTTTACCTGGTAAGCACAATTTAGAAAATATTTTAGCAGCAATGAGTATTGCTAAATTACTAGGTGTTTCTAATGAAGCAATTACTGCTGTGTTAAAAAGTTTTACAGGTGTAAAACATCGCTTAGAATATGTAACAACGATTAATAATCGTAAATTTTATAATGATTCAAAAGCGACGAATATGCTAGCGACAGAAAAAGCATTATCTGCATTTACACAACCGATTGTATTATTGGCTGGTGGACTTGATCGTGGTAATGAATTTGATGATTTAATTCCATATTTTAAACATGTCAAAGCGATTGTGACATTTGGACAAACTGCACCAAAATTAGTAAGAGCGGCAGAAAAAGCAGGATTAGATGTAATTGAAAGTGTCGAAACTTTAGATGATGCAGTAGTGAAGGCTTATGCTCATTCTACCGATGGTGATGTTATTCTTCTTTCACCAGCATGTGCAAGCTGGGATCAATTTAAAACATTTGAAGAAAGAGGAGACATTTTTATACAAGCTGTGCATAAACTTATATAAAGTAAATCAAAACATCAGTAGGCTAACACCTACTGATGTTTTGTTACATAGGGCAAAAGGTTCTGCCCAAAGAGGTGGTGTTCATGGGTAATGAAGAAAACGCCTGATTTTATTCTCATCATCGTTACACTTGCGTTGTTAACAATCGGAATGATTATGGTTTATAGTGCGAGTGCGGTTTGGGCCTCTTATAAAATGGGGGATTCATTCTTTTTTGCAAAAAGACAATTGTTATTTGCAAGTCTTGGGGTAGTAGCTATGTTTTTTCTGATGAAAATTGATTATTGGGTATGGCGTACGTATTCAAAAGTAATTTTACTAGTTTGTTTCGTTCTTCTTATTCTCGTTCTTATTCCTGGAGTAGGTCTCGTTCGTGGAGGGGCGCGAAGTTGGATTGGAATCGGGGCATTTTCTATCCAACCGTCAGAGTTTATGAAATTCGCGATGATTATTTTCTTAGCAAAATTTTTAGCGGAACGACAAAAATTAATTACATCTTTTAAACGAGGTTTACTACCGGCTCTTAGTTTTGTATTTCTTGCTTTTGGGATAATTATGTTACAGCCAGATCTTGGTACGGGAACGGTAATGATTGGGACATGTATTATTATGATATTTATTTCGGGAGCAAGGGTCTTTCACTTTGCAATGTTTGGTTTGCTTGGTGCAGCGGGATTTGTAGGGTTAATTGCATCAGCGCCATATCGAATGAAACGCATCACATCATATTTAGATCCGTGGTCGGATCCGCTCGGAAGTGGATTTCAAATTATCCAATCGTTACTCGCAATTGGACCTGGTGGTTTATTTGGGCTTGGACTTGGACAAAGTAGACAAAAATTTCTCTATTTACCTGAACCACAAACAGACTTTATATTTGCAATCTTATCCGAGGAATTAGGTTTTATTGGTGGTTCATTTGTGTTATTATTATTTAGTCTATTATTATGGCGTGGGATTCGTATAGCATTAGGAGCGCCAGATTTATATGGTACGTTTTTAGCAGTAGGTATTGTGGCGATGATTGCGATTCAAGTAATGATTAATGTTGGTGTTGTAACAGGACTGATGCCTGTTACCGGTATTACTTTGCCATTTTTAAGTTATGGTGGATCAAGTTTGACCTTAATGTTAATGGCGGTAGGTGTATTATTGAATATAAGTCGCCATTCTCGCTATTAAACCCTGTTTAAAAGACAGGGTTTTTCGTGTGTGTGTGAAAATACAATATGTATATAGAAATAAATACGATTGAATAAGAACAGGGAAGCGGAGGAATCAGTAGTGCGAGTATTAGTAAGTGGTGGGGGTACTGGAGGACATATTTATCCAGCTCTTGCTTTAATTAGAGAAATAAAAAAACTAAATCCTGAAGCAAGATTTTTATACATTGGTACAGAGAATGGATTAGAGAGTACCATCGTACCGAAAGCGGGTATTCCGTTCCAATCTATTGTTATAAGTGGATTTAAACGAAAAATATCTCTTGATAATGTAAAAACAGTGATGCGTTTCCTAAAAGGTGTTCAAGATAGTAAACGATATATTCGTCGTTTTAACCCTGATATTGTGATTGGTACGGGTGGATACGTATGTGGGCCAGTTGTATATGCTGCGGCTAAATTAGGTATTCCGACTATTGTCCATGAACAAAATAGTGTACCTGGTGTAACGAATAAATTTTTAAGTCGTTATGTCGATAAAGTTGCAGTTTGTTTTGAAGCAGCTGCAGAACATTTTCCACAGTCAAAAGTGGTTATGACAGGTAATCCACGTGCATCAGAAGTAATGGACCAAAATGGAATGAAAGGAAAACGTTCGGTAGGACTATCCCTTTCTAAAAAATCCGTGCTTATTTTTGGTGGGAGCCGCGGGGCTAGACCGATTAACGATGCTTTTGTAGAAGCGATTGAACAATTTGGGAATAAAAGTTACGAAGTATTATATGTAACAGGCGAAGTACATTATGATAAAGTTATGGAAGCCGTGAAACAAAAAGGGAATCCGAATAATGTTATTATTAAACCTTTTATTCATAATATGCCAGAGGTACTGACGGGTGTAGACCTTGTTGTTTCAAGGGCAGGGGCTACAACGCTTGCAGAATTAACAGCGTTAGGAAAGCCGAGTGTATTAATTCCAAGTCCGTACGTAACAAATAACCATCAAGAAAAAAATGCACGATCAGTTGTTGATAAAGGAGCAGCTAAAATGCTACTTGAAAAAGATTTAACATCTGAAACGCTTATTCGTGACATTGATGAGATTTTATTGGATACACAAACATTACAAAATATGAAACTGGCTACTAAGCAACTTGGTATTCCAGATGCAGCAAATAAGCTATATGAAGTAATGAACAAGCTTATTAAAAAATAACATTAGGTGAACGCCCTGCATATTACTGTAATAAGGAGACTTGATATGGGGGAGATTGTCTATGGAACAATTAGTAAAAGAGCTTTTAGAAGCAAATGTTGGTCGCGTGTTAGTTAATGAACCGTTAGCGCGTTACACAACTATGAAAATAGGCGGACCAGCTGATATTTTAATTGTACCAAAGCATGTTGCTGGTATTGAGAAGACTCTAGAGTTAGTAAAGAAGTACAAGACAGGGTGGACTGCAATTGGTCGTGGTTCAAATCTTCTCGTATCTGATCAAGGTATAGAAGGTGTGGTTATTCGTTTAGGAGAAGGATTAGACCATTTAGAAGTCGAAAAACATAGAGTAAGAGTCGGTGCTGGATATCCCCTTATTAAATTGTCAACTTTACTTAGTCGACAGGGATTAGCGGGCCTGGAATTTGCAAGTGGTATTCCAGGAAGTGTTGGCGGTGCAGTGTATATGAATGCAGGCGCTCATAAGTCCGACATATCGAGTGTATTAACGAAAGCTCGTATTTTGTTTGACAATGGAACAATTAATTGGTTGACGAATACCGAAATGGGCTTTTCTTATCGCACATCTGTATTGCAAATGAAACGCCCTGGTATTGTTTTGGAAGCTGAATTCCAATTGGAGGTAGGCGAACGCGAGGGAATTGTAAGAAGCATGCAAAAGAATAAAGAGTATCGCCGTGAAACGCAGCCTTGGAATCACCCTTGTGCAGGAAGTATATTTCGAAATCCAGTCCCCTATTTTGCAGGAGATTTAATAGAAAAATCAGGGCTTCGTGGCTATAAGATAGGTGGAGCTCAAATTTCTGAAATGCATGGGAATTTTATTGTTAATACTGGTGTGGCATCAGCGCAAGACGTATTAGACTTAATCGCATTGGTAAAGCGTACAATTAAAGATAAATTTGGTGTTGATATGCATACAGAGGTAGAAATAATTGGAAGATAACGGTTGTTCGTTCCGCTCATTATCATTTATGTTATAATAAGAAGATAAGAACGGCATGAGGAACATGCCGTTCTTTATGTTACATAGGGGGATCGTACATGAAAAATAGTAAAGTGATTAAACTACAAGATCGTGTACCAAAATTAAAGAATCAAAATAAAAAAAATAAGAAACCTGTTAATCATCGGTTAATTTTATACATATCGATTTTATTTTTATTAGTACTCTTTTTAATTTATTTTCGGTCTCCGCTTAGTAATATAAAAAAGATAAGTGTCTTTGGAAATCATTATATGACAGATGAACAAGTTATGAAGGAATCAGGTGTGACATATGATACGAGTTATTTCCGAGTAACAGCACATAAAGCAGAAGAAAACTTAACGAAACGAAAAGAAATTAAAGAGGTAAATGTAAAAAAACGTTTCCCAAACAAAATTGATGTTCATATCGAAGAATATTTAACAATTGGCTATATAAACAAAGATGGGAAATTACAACCGTTATTAGAAAATGGGAAAACACTCGATGTACTTCCGAACGGAAAGCTTCCAGTTGCAGCACCAATTTTCGAACCATTTAAAGAGGAAAAAATGAAGGAATTAATTGCAGAACTAGAAAAATTAACGCCAACTATTTTAAGGTCTATTTCTGAAATTCGTTATACACCAACGAACGCAAATGAAGATCATCTTACTTTATATATGAATGAAGGATATGAAGTGAGCACCACTATTCAAAATTTCGCAAAGCGAATGGAAGCTTATCCACTTATTTTAAAAACAATTGAACCTGGTAAGAAGGTTTTAATTGACTTAGAAGTGGGTGCATATACGAAGGAACTAGGTGCTGAAGAAAAGAAAGAATAGAATGATAGTTTTTACTGCGTTATTACGTATGAAATGAAACAAACGTTCTTTTATATGGATGCTAATTTGCAAGAATGCTTAATTTGATGAAAAAAATGTAAATTTTCTTAGATTCATACTAGGATTGGTACAAGTTTCACTTTTCTACAAGTACATCTTAGTGTAGACTTATACTTGGCGGTAATCTTTACACTTGAAATATAATTATTTCAAGATAGAGCAGTTATTCACAGGTTACTGCGATATTCTTAAATGAATGTTAAATAAAAATAAGAAAAATATAGGGTTAAAAAAGGGAAACGTACAAAGACGTTGAATATTTTTCTTATAAATAGTAAAGTTGCGATTGTTGTTCCATATATTGAGTTGTATGGTATAAATAAAGAAGGAGGTGCCAAAGAATGAACAGCAATGAAATATATGTTAGTCTTGACATCGGTACATCCAATGTTAAAGTCATCATTGGTGAAATGGTTAATGATAGCTTAAACATTATTGGTGTTGGAAACGTAAAATCAAATGGTTTGAAAAAGGGATCGATAGTTGATATAGATGAAACTGTTCGATCAATTAAAAAAGCAATTGAACAAGCTGAGCGCATGGTGGGTATCCACATTGAGCAAGTTGTAGTAGGTGTCAATGCAAACCAGGTACAGTTGCTCCCGTGTCACGGAGTAGTCGCTGTTTCAAATGAAGATCGTGAAATCGGGAATGAAGATGTCTTACGCGTTCTAGATGCAGCGCAAGTTGTGTCAATTGCTCCTGAACGTGAATTTATTGATGTGGTACCTCGACAGTTCATTGTAGACGGTCTTGACGAGATTAACGATCCACGCGGGATGATCGGTGTAAGATTAGAAATGGAAGGTACACTTATTACAGGCTCGAGAACTTTACTACATAACCTACTTCGTTGTGTAGAAAAAGCAGGTCTTGAAATTGTTGATATTTGTCTGCAACCTTTAGCGGCAGCGACAGTTGCGTTATCTTCGGATGAAAGAAATAGAGGGGTAGCCCTTGTTGATATGGGTGGAGGATCTACAACCTTATCTATTTTTAAAGATGGAGAGTTGCAAGCAACGAGCGTATTGCCATTAGGTGGAGATCATATAACGAAGGATATAGCGATTGGGCTGAAAACTTCAACAGAAAATGCAGATCAAATTAAGCTGAAATATGGACATGCTTTTTATGATACAGCATCTGAAGAAGAGATGTTTACGGTTCCTATTATGGGAAGCGATCAAACAGAACAATATTCTCAGTTGGAATTATCGGATATAATAGAGGCTCGTGTAGAGGAAATTTTAATGTTTGTTCAAGATGAAGTGCATAAGTTAGGAGTAAAGCAAGCTGCTTCTGGATATGTACTAACTGGTGGGATAGCTTCTATGCCAGGTGTTCTTGATCTTGCATACGATATTTTACATGAAAATGTTCGTATAGCAACTCCTGATTATATTGGTGTTCGTGAGCCTCAATATACAAGTGGAGTTGGATTAATTAAACATTCTTATCAAAAAGCTAAATTACGTGGGAAAAATGTGCAGGAAAAGCAAGAACATTTTGAACCAGTACCAGCACCAATGCCGGTACAACAGCAACCTGCGAAACAAAAAACTCGTAATCAAAACAATACTAATCAAAATGATGACCGCATGATGTCAAAAGTAAAACGTGCATTCCGTTATTTATGGGATTAAAATTGGACACGAAAAATGAGGTTCTAGGGGGATTTCGACATGTTAGAGTTTGATACTACTCAAGATCAATTAGCGAATATAAAAGTTATCGGTGTCGGCGGTGGCGGAAACAATGCTGTAAACCGTATGATTGAACACGGTGTACAAGGTGTAGACTTTATCGCTGTGAATACTGATGCACAAGCATTAAATCTATCAAAAGCTGAAACGAAAATGCAAATTGGTGGAAAATTAACGCGTGGACTTGGTGCAGGCGCAAACCCTGAAGTAGGGAAAAAAGCTGCAGAAGAAAGTAAAGAACAGATTCAAGAAGCGCTTCGTGGCGCGGATATGGTCTTCGTAACTGCTGGTATGGGCGGCGGAACTGGAACTGGTGCAGCTCCAGTTGTTGCTCAAGTTGCAAAAGAACTAGGCGCGTTAACAGTTGGTGTTGTAACACGTCCATTTACATTTGAAGGGCGTAAGCGTGCAACTCAAGCTGCATCTGGTATTGCGTCATTTAAAGAAAATGTAGATACACTTATCGTAATTCCAAATGATCGCTTATTAGAGATTGTTGATAAAAATACGCCAATGTTAGAAGCGTTCCGTGAAGCAGATAACGTATTACGTCAAGGTGTTCAAGGTATTTCTGATTTAATTGCTACACCAGGTCTAATTAACTTAGACTTTGCAGACGTAAAAACAATTATGTCTAATAGAGGTTCTGCTTTAATGGGTATCGGTTCTGGTAATGGTGAAAATCGTGCTGCTGAAGCTGCGAAAAAAGCGATTTCTAGTCCATTACTAGAAACATCTATTGATGGAGCTCAAGGTGTTATTATGAACATTACGGGCGGCGCAAACTTAAGTTTATATGAAGTACAAGAAGCAGCAGACATTGTAGCTTCAGCTTCGGATCCAGAAGTAAATATGATCTTCGGTTCTGTTATTAATGAAGGATTAAAAGATGATATCGTTGTCACTGTAATTGCAACTGGTTTTGATGATAGTGCTTCGACACAACCACCAAAACCAATTATCCGTCCGACTGCGAATCACACGCAACAGCAACAACAACCAGTAGCTCAACCTTCAAAACAACGTGAAGTTAAGCGTGAAATGAAACGTGAAGAGCCGGTTGTGCATGATCGTCATACTGATTCAGATGACATCGATATTCCAGCATTCTTACGTAACCGTCGTAGACGATAAAAAAAAAGGAGCTTTCATGCTCCTTTTTTTTGTTGTCTAAATGGAAAAGATCTGCTAAGCAGATCTTTTTTTATTATTTTGCATATGGAGAGCCCAGTCCTATTTTTAAACCATAAGCTGTGATAAATAAATTGAAACTTTAATTAGTCGGGGGTGTTCATCCAAAAATGATTGTTAGCCCGACGCCCACTTAACTTCTGTACTTTTTTATAGCTGAATTTTGAGGCAGGGTCTTACTGCCCGCAAATAGCAAGATAAACTTTGTATATATATAATTCAATTATTATGTATACAAGTAAAAAATTTATATTATTCTATGAAAAATACACTTTTATTTTTTACCGACAGATTATGTCTAGAAATCACAAAATAACAAAAAAATCCCTCCACCAATTGACACACTTTCCTATTGGATATGCATTATACTAGTCTCAACTTAAAAAAAGAGGTGAATTGTTTGGTTGTTTACGCCGACATCGTTTGGTTGTTAAACGCCTGCATTGATTTTCTTTTACTTTTATTAACAGCCACCGTGTTAAAAAAGAGAATCAAAAGATGGAGGCTTGTGTTAGGGGCATTTATAGGTTCAACTATTGTTATTTTCGCCTTTACGCCTTTTGCTTCTATGATGACACATCCAATTATGAAACTATTGTACTCGTTACTTATTGTGTATACAGCATTTGGGTTTTCGACATTTAGAAATTATACACAAACTGTTTTTACTTTCTATTTTGTAACCTTTATGGTTGGTGGAGGATTAATTGGAACGCATTACTTTTTGCAAACGAACGAAATGGTAAATGGATTAGTTCAATCTAAATCAGTTTCTTACGGTGATCCAATTAGTTGGGTATTTGTTATTTTTGGTTTTCCAGTAATTTATTATTTTTCTAAAAAGCGTATAGAAAGCGTAGAGGTCACAAAGATACACTATGATCAAATCGTGAAAGTGGAAATTCAATTAGCTGGAGAGGAACTAGAATTAGCAGGTCTAATTGATAGTGGGAACCAACTTTATGACCCGTTAACGAAAACACCCGTTATGATTATGCATATTTCATCATTAGAACATTGTTTGCCAGCTTGGTTAACAGAACAAATTTATTCCAAAACAGAAATTCCTCAAATACCAGAAAATGATTCTGGATGGGCGACGAAACTACGTTTAATTCCTTTCCGAGCAGTAGGAGTAGAGAATCAATTTTTATGGGCAATTAAGCCAGATTGTGTGCGAGTTTATCATGAAGGTAGTTCGGTTGTTGTAAACAAAGTACTGATTGGATTAAATACACAACAATTATCTACTAATGGAGAGTATCAATGCATTGTACATCCGAAAATGTTGATTTCGCAAAAGATGGTAATTGCTTAATTATGAGAGGCGGGATAATATGGTGAAATTTAAATTTTATTTGGTATACCTTTGGTATAAAGTATTGCTGAAATTAGGAATTAAGACCGATGAAATTTATTATATTGGTGGAAGTGAAGCGTTGCCACCGCCGTTAACGAAAGAAGAAGAGGCAGTTCTTTTGAATAAATTGCCAAATGGAGATCAAGCTGCGAGGTCGATGCTTATTGAACGTAATCTAAGGCTTGTTGTATATATAGCAAGAAAATTTGAAAATACAGGGATCAATATTGAGGATTTGATTAGTATAGGAACAATTGGTCTTATTAAGGCAGTGAATACATTTAATCCAGAAAAGAAAATTAAATTAGCAACATATGCATCTCGTTGTATAGAAAATGAAATTTTAATGCATTTGCGTCGAAATAATAAAAATCGTTCGGAAGTTTCTTTTGATGAACCGCTTAACATTGATTGGGACGGAAATGAACTGTTACTATCAGATGTTTTAGGTACAGATGATGACATTATTACAAAAGATTTAGAAGCTACTGTAGATCGTCATCTTTTAATGAAAGCATTGCATCAATTAAATGACCGTGAAAAACAAATTATGGAGCTTCGGTTTGGACTCGCTGGTGGCGAAGAGAAGACACAAAAAGATGTGGCTGATATGCTTGGAATTTCACAGTCTTATATTTCTCGTTTGGAAAAAAGAATTATAAAAAGATTACGAAAAGAATTTAATAAAATGGTGTGAAGAATAAGACCAGTCGGTATCTAGACTGGTCTTATTCTTTTTTTTTGCATGAGGAAATATGATATTTGTGAAAAATGATGGAAAAACCGTATGCATAAAATCCCCTTCAAAGGAAATACTTTACACTGTACAGCAACTCCCGATAGGAGGGAACACTTTGACGAGAAACAAAGTAGAAATTTGCGGTGTTGATACAGCTAAACTTCCAGTACTAAAAAATGAAGAGATGCGTAAATTATTTCGTGAAATGCAAAGTGGAGAGATAAGCGCCAGAGAGAAATTAGTGAATGGAAACTTACGTCTTGTACTGAGCGTCATCCAAAGATTTAATAACAGAGGAGAATATGTTGATGATTTATTTCAAGTTGGTTGCATTGGACTTATGAAATCCATTGATAACTTTGATTTAGGCCAAAATGTAAAGTTTTCAACGTATGCTGTGCCGATGATTATTGGAGAAATACGCAGATATTTGCGTGATAACAATCCAATTCGTGTATCTCGCTCATTACGAGATATTGCGTATAAAGCGTTGCAAGTAAGAGAAAAATTGATTGCTGAAAATTCAAAAGAACCAACAGCAATGGATATTGCGAAAGTTCTTGAAGTGACACATGAAGAGATTGTTTTTGCACTAGATGCGATTCAAGATCCGGTTTCATTATTTGAACCGATTTATAACGATGGAGGAGATCCTATCTTTGTTATGGATCAATTAAAGGATGAAAAACAAAAGGACGAGCAGTGGGTTGAAGAACTGGCGTTGAAAGAAGGAATGAAGCGTTTAAATGATCGTGAAAAAATGATTATTCGAAAACGTTTCTTTCAAGGAAAGACACAGATGGAAGTTGCCGAAGAAATTGGGATTTCTCAAGCGCAAGTATCACGTTTGGAGAAGTCTGCTATTAAGCAAATGAATAAGACGATTCAAGGATAAGGTCCTCACCAGTTATGGTGAGGTCTTTTTTATATATAATATTTTGCGCTCATAGTAGATTGGGTAGGTTCATATAATGAAAATAAAATGGATGTTCTATTAGTAGCGGTTATATACTGTTTATCCGCTTCGAAATTAGGCTGAAGTAAAAAGTTAGATGGAAGCGGGACTGCCCGTAAAAGTCCGATTGGCATGGGTTAATAATCAGTAGGGATGGGGATAATCTCACTGATTAAGGTTTCACTTTATTTGAGAGCGTACTTACGATTCATGATATAAGGGAGAGGATGAATATGATACGGATTTCGGAGTTTCAAATGAAGGATGTTGTAAATGTTTCAGATGGAAAGAGGCTTGGGAATATTGGAGATATTGATATTGATATAGACACAGGAAAGATTAGGGCGGTTATTATTTCTAAGCAGGCACGAATGCTTGGACTCTTTGGGAAGGAAGTAGAATTTGTGATTCCTTGGGAGCAAATTATGAAAATTGGAGAAGATGTCATACTTGTAAAAGTAGATCATGTTAATTCTGTAACAGAATCAATACAAACACCGACAATTTCATAAAGAATATTACAAATTCCTCTTTTTTTTCTGTTGTCATTATGAAAAAATAAAAGTATGGTAAAATAGACAGGAAGTACCATACTTTTTTCTGTTATTTTAATTAAAAGGAGTCGCTTTATGAGAGAACCATTTAAATATGCGGACGGTATACTGTATTTACAAGCGTGGAAAGAACTTGGAAACATTACTGTTGGATTTACGACAAAAGATGGTGGAGTAAGTACAGGCTCCTTTCATGCGATGAATTTAGGATTACATGTGAATGATATCGTGGAGAATGTTCATGAAAACAGACGCATTTTAGCTAATAAGTTACAAAAACCATTAGAAAAATGGATTTGCTCTGAACAAGTTCATGACCATCATGTTGAGAAAGTAGGACTGCAAGAAAAAGGGAAAGGCGTTTATTCATATGAAGACGGTATTCCAAAAACGGATGGCATTTATACGACTAACAAAGATGTTCTCTTAACATCTTGTTACGCTGATTGTGTTCCGCTCTATTTTTATGCACCATCACATGATATGATAGGACTTGCGCATGCTGGGTGGAAAGGGACTGTAACAGAGATTGCGAAAGAAATGATTCAAAAGTGGAATGCAGAAGGTGTTTCAAGTGATGAAATTCATGTCGCAATTGGTCCTGCAATCGGATCATGTTGTTATGTTGTTGATAATCGTGTATTAACAGCAGCACAGCAAGTAGTAAACGGATCTGTTCCTCATAAAGTAATTTCTGATGGTCAGTATGCAATTAATTTAAAAGAAGTTAATCGTATATTATGTGTACAAGCAGGCATAAAAGAAGAACATATTGTAATGTCATCTCTTTGTACAAGCTGTGAAGAACAATTATTTTTCTCTCATCGTCGTGATCAAGGTAAGACGGGGAGAATGTTGAGTTTCATAGGTTTTAAGGAGGAGTGAAGTAAGTGACAGTGCAAGGGAATTTAGCAGATGTAAACGAAGTAATTAAAGAATCTTGTGTACGAGCTGGACGTTCGATGAAAGATATTAAGCTCGTTGCAGTTACAAAAACTGTAGGGATTGAAAAAACAAGCGAAGTAATTGAAACAGGAATTATTGATTTAGGTGAAAATAGAAATGAAGGTTTCTTACAAAAATACGAGCATTTCGGTTCAAAAGTGAATTGGCATTTTATTGGATCATTGCAAACGAGAAAAGTAAAAGAAATCATTAATGAGATTGATTATTTACATTCATTAGATCGTCTTTCGCTTGCAAAAGAAATTCAAAAACGTGCTGATAAGAAAGTTAAATGCTTTATTCAAGTGAAAACATCATCTGAAGAATCAAAGCAAGGATTGGCGATAGAAGAAACAATTTCTTTTATTCAAAGTTTGCAAGAATTGGATAAGATTGAAGTGGTAGGATTAATGACAATGGCTCCGTTTACAGGAGAAGAGGAAGAGATTCGTCGCTGCTTTAAGGAATTGCGCATGCTACAAACAGAGGTGCAGGAGCTAGAATTATTACATGCACCATGTAAAGAATTATCAATGGGAATGTCAAATGATTACACGATTGCAATTGAGGAAGGCGCTACATATATTCGTTTGGGAACGGTTTTAGTAGGAAAAGCGTAGGAGGAAGGAGAAAGTTATTATGAGTTGGTCAAAAGTAAAATACTTCTTTTTTGACACACCGGAAGAAAAAGAAGCAGCTCAATATAGTTATGAAAAGGAGCAAACAGACATGAAAAAGCAACAAGATCCCCCAGAACAACAAGATGTTCCGTTTGCGAAAGTGCAACCGAAGCAAAATGTAGTGAGTATTGAAACAGCGAAGCAATCTTCAAAAGTTGTTTTACTAGAACCACGTACATATTCGGAAGCGCAAGGCATTTCGGATCACTTAAAAGGTAGACGAGCTGTTGTAATTAATTTGCAAAGAATGTCTACAGATCAAGCTGTACGTATCGTTGACTTTTTAAGTGGTACTGTATACGCTATAGGCGGGGATATTCAAAAAATAGGCCCGAAAACATTTATGTGTACACCTGAAAATGTTGATATCGTTGGTGCAATTTCAGAGTTATTCGGTGAAGAAGAAGAGACAAATATAAAGAGGTGGTAATACGCCATGACAACAGTTTTAACAGTGTTACTTACAGCTATCGAGATTTACTCGTGGGCACTAATTATTTACATTCTCCTATCATGGTTTCCTGGCGCAAAGGAATCAGCTTTTGGAGATTTTCTTGCGCGTATTTGCGAACCGTATTTAGAGCCGTTTAGGAGGTTTATTCCACCATTTGGTATGATTGATATTTCTCCACTTGTTGCTATTGTTGCCTTGAAACTTGCTAGAGGTGGTTTAGTGAGTTTATTCAACTATTTTTTATAGTGTGAGGTTAAATACATGAGCATCTATGAGCATTTTAGACCTGATGAAGAGGTCTTTGTGGATAAAGTATTAGAGTGGAAACAGGCTGCTGAGTACCATCAAGTCAAGTTAACAGATTTTCTTGATCCAAGACAGCAACAAATTGTTTCTATGGTAATAGGGCAAGGAGATGTAGCTGTACGGTTTGATGGTGCGATGCCTGAAGCCGAACGGAAAAGAGCACTAATTTATCCAGATTATCTAGAATTAAATGAAGAGGAATTTCAAGTAGAAGTATTAGAAATTGACTATCCTTCCAAGTTTTTTACGCTAGAACATAGGCAAATATTAGGTGCATTCATGTCGCTTGGTTTAACAAGGGAAAAATGTGGTGATATTTTGCTTCAAGAAGACCGTGCCCAAATTGCAGTTGCCAAAGAAGTTGTATCGTATATTGAAATGAACTTACAATCAATAGGGAAAATGAAAGTCACACTCTCTCCTATACAAGTAGAGAAAATTTTGCGTGTAGGTGAAAAATGGGGAGAAAAATCTGGGACTGTTTCGTCACTTCGTCTAGATGTTTTATTAGCTGAAATGCTACATATATCTAGGCAGAAGGTACAGCCTCTTATAAAAGGTGGCTTAGTAAAAGTCAATTGGAAAACAGTAGAGCAAACTTCGTATGAATGTTTTCCAGGGGATGTTTTCTCGGTTAGAGGGTATGGACGAAGTAAATTATTTTCTGTAGAAGGTAAAACGAAGCGCGACAAATGGAGAGTTTTGTATGGTATACTAAAATGATTGGTTTTTTAGAAGGAAATTCTCTTATTTTGTCGAAGAAAAGATATAATTGAAAGAGGAAATTTAGATAACTACTTGGAGGTGGCGTTGTGCCGTTAACACCATTAGATATTCATAACAAAGAATTTGGTCGCGGGTTTCGTGGCTACGATGAAGATCAAGTAAATGAGTTTCTTGATCAAATCATCAAAGATTATGAATTAGTCATTCGTGAGAAAAAAGCTTTAGAAGAAAAGGTTGCACAATTAGAAGGAAAGTTAGATCATTTTTCTAATATTGAAGATACGCTGAACAAATCTATCATTGTCGCACAAGAAGCTGCTGAAGAAGTGAAGCGTAATGCACAAAAAGAAGCAAAATTAATTGTACGTGAAGCAGAAAAAAATGCAGATCGTATCATTAATGAAGCGTTAGTGAAATCAAGAAAAGTTGCTTTTGATATTGAAGAGTTGAAGAAACAAGCGAAAGTATTCCGAACTCGTTTCCGTATGTTATTAGAAACACAACTTGAAATGTTAAACAACGATGATTGGGATAAACTAATTGAATTAGAAGACGAAGTGGACGAACTGTTGAAAAAAGAAGAAACAGTGTAAGCTTGACGTTTTTCTCATTATTACATATAATTTTAAACAGCATATTTATTAAGAGAAACGAAGATAGGGATAAGTACCTTTTTCATACCTTATATAGCGAACTGAGGATGGTGTAAGCTCAGGATAAGGAGATAATGGGAATATCACCCTGGAGTTCCGCGCTGAACAAATTTAGTAAGCGTAGGCGTATATTCGCGTTAAGAATATAAAGAGGACCTTATGCATTTGTATATGGTCTACTAGGGTGGTACCGCGGGAGACTTTCTCGTCCCTTTTTGGGGATGAGAGGTCTCTTTTTTATTCCCTTTTTCAAGGTCTGTCGTTTATATATTTAAGGAGGAATTGAGCATGGAGTACAAAAATACATTACTAATGCCAAAAACAGAATTCCCGATGCGTGGGAATTTACCGAAACGTGAGCCTGCAATGCAAGAAAAATGGGCTGAAATGAATATTTATGAAAAGGTACAAGAACATACGAAAGGCCGTCCTTTATTTGTACTACATGATGGACCTCCATATGCAAATGGTGACATCCATATGGGACACGCACTAAATAAAGTGTTAAAAGACTTTATTGTTCGTTTTAAATCAATGACTGGATACTGTGCACCATATGTACCAGGTTGGGATACACACGGTTTACCAATTGAGCAAGCTTTAACAAATAAAGGTGTAAAGCGTAAAGAAATGACAGTTGCTGAGTTCCGTAAGTTATGTGCAGAGTATGCATATGAGCAAGTGGAACGTCAACGTGAACAATTTAAGCGTTTAGGTGTACGTGCAGATTGGGATAATCCATATATTACTTTAGAGCCAGCTTATGAAGCACAACAAATTAAAGTGTTTGGTGACATGGCGAAAAAAGGTTATATCTATAAAGGACAAAAACCAGTTTACTGGTCTCCAACAAGTGAATCAGCTTTAGCAGAAGCTGAAATTGAATATCAAGATAAAAAATCAGCATCTATTTACGTAGCATTCCCTGTAAAAGATGGAAAGAACGTATTAGAAGGTGATGAGAAATACATTATTTGGACAACAACGCCTTGGACGTTACCTGCAAACTTAGGTATTTCTGTTCACCCAGAACTTGAATATGCTATTGTGAAAGTAAATGATGAGAAATATATCATCGCTTCTGAACTATTTGAGACAGTTGCAAAAACGTTAGAGTGGGAAAATGCTGAAGTTGTGAAAACGGTAAAAGGTAGCGAACTTGAGTATACAGTTGCAAAACATCCATTCTACGATCGTGACTCATTAGTTATGCTAGGAGAGCACGTAACAACAGATGCAGGTACAGGTTGTGTTCATACAGCACCAGGACACGGGGAAGATGACTTCGTTGTTGGTAAAAAGTATGGCTTAGAAGTACTTTGCCCAGTTGATGATAAAGGTGTATTAACAAATGAAGCACCTGGATTTGAAGGCTTATTCTATGATAAAGCTAACAAGCCAATTACGGAAAAATTAGAAGAAGTAGGCGCGTTACTGAAACTAACATTCATTACGCATTCATACCCACATGATTGGAGAACGAAAAAACCAATTATTTTCCGTGCGACAGCGCAGTGGTTTGCATCTATTGAAGCGTTCCGTAAAGAATTATTAGAAGCTGTTGCGGAAACAAAATGGGTACCAGCATGGGGAGAAACTCGTCTTCATAATATGGTTCGTGACCGTGGTGACTGGTGTATTTCTCGTCAGCGTGCATGGGGTGTGCCAATTCCTGTATTCTATGCAGAAAATGGTGATCCAATTATTACAGATGAAACAATTAATCATGTAGCAGATTTATTCCGTGAGCACGGTTCTAACGTATGGTTCGAGCGTGAAGCGAAAGATTTATTACCAGAAGGATTTACACATACAGGTAGCCCAAATGGTGAATTCCGTAAAGAAACAGACATCATGGATGTATGGTTCGATTCAGGTTCTTCTCACCAAGCGGTATTAGAAGAGCGCGAAGACTTACAACGTCCAGCTGATTTATATTTAGAAGGATCTGACCAGTATCGTGGTTGGTTTAACTCTTCATTATCAACAGCAGTTGCTGTAACTGGTAAAGCTCCATATAAAGGCGTACTAAGCCATGGTTTCGTACTAGATGGTGAAGGACGTAAAATGAGTAAGTCGATTGGAAACATCGTCGTACCGAAGAAAATTATGGATCAATTAGGCGGAGACATTTTACGCTTATGGGTATCTTCTGTTGACTATCAATCTGATGTACGTATTTCAGATGATATTTTAAAACAAGTAGCAGAAGTGTATCGTAAAATCCGTAACACATTCCGTTTCTTATTAGGAAACTTAGATGATTTTAATCCAAGTGAAAATACAGTAGCGGTAGCTGAACTTCGTGAAGTAGATCGTTACATGTTAGTGAAGTTAAATGACTTAATTACAAAAGTAAAAGATGCATATGAAACATATGACTTTGCTGCTGTATATCATGCAATTCACAACTTCTGTACAATTGATCTAAGTTCATTCTACTTAGACTTTGCAAAAGACATTTTATACATTGAAGGTGCAGATCACGCGGATCGTCGTGCAATTCAAACTGTATTATATGATGTTCTTGTTGCATTAACGAAACTTGTAACGCCAATCTTACCTCATACAGCTGATGAAGTATGGCCATATGTTCCTGGTGCAGAAGAAGAAAGCGTACAGTTAACTAATATGCCAGAAGCTACAGAAGTAGAGGGTTCAGAAGCGTTAAGAGCAAAATGGGATGCATTTATGACATTACGTGATGACGTTTTAAAAGCGTTAGAAGTAGCTCGTAATGAGAAAGTAATTGGTAAGTCATTAAATGCGAGCATTACGCTATATCCGACTGCAGAAATGAAGGCTATGTTAGAGTCTATTAGCGAAGACTTAAAGCAATTATTCATCGTCTCTGAGTATAAACTTGGTGGTACAATTGAAGAAGCGCCAACAGAAGCACCAAAGTATGAGCATACAGCTGTAGTTGTAGCACAGGCGACAGGTGAGACGTGTGAACGTTGTTGGGTTGTTTCAGAAACAATTGGTAAAGATGCAGAACATGAAACATTATGTGAGCGTTGTGCAACGGTTGTTAAAGAAAATTATGTAAAATAATGAAAAAAAGCTGACTGCTCATAATAGCAGTCAGTTTTTTGTTGATGATATATCGAAATAACTTTCACTCTCTTTCCTATGAAGGAAAAATGTGTGTGAGGTAAGCGTGGAAATTTCGGACACACTAATTGTACATTGCAGCTGGGAGGAATGTACACGTGAATGAAATTTATATGGAAATAAAAGAAGAATTGCAATTGATGAGAAAAGAGTTGCAAGATAGATTGGCGAAAGAAGTAATGCACACATACTATATGGAATTTGGGCAAGAACTTGGATACGAAATAAAGGAAGAGACAAAGAAAAAATTGCTATTACATGATATAAAAGAGGATTTAAAAGATGTAGAACGTGCATTGTTTAAAATGGAAATAGATATGTACGGTATTTGTGAAGAAACTGGAAGAGCGATTTCTACAAAACAAATGAAAACAATGCCGACTGCTCGTACTATTCATGAATTTTTCTATGAAAAGGTAAATGTATGAAATACGCACAACGATATTATGTTACCTTTTTTTAATTTATTTTATTCTTCTACAAAGGTTCATTGTGAAAAGGTAGCAGCTATGCTAAAATTTTGAGGTACACTGTCTTTGTGGGGGAAATGAAAATGATATATTATGTAATAGCGTTATTTGTCATTGCCATCGATCAAATATCGAAGTGGCTAATTGTAAAGAACATGGAATTGGGTACGAGCATTCCGATTATCGATAATGTATTATACATAACATCTCATCGAAATAGAGGAGCTGCCTGGGGTATTTTAGAAAATAAAATGTGGTTTTTCTACATTATTACAGTCATTTTCGTAGCATTTATCGTATTTTATATGAAAAAATATGCGAAAACGGACAAGCTTCTAGGTATTTCATTAGGTCTAATTTTAGGCGGAGCAATTGGTAATTTTATTGATCGTGTATTTAGACAAGAAGTAGTGGATTTCATTCACGTGTATATTTTCTCGTACAACTATCCGGTATTCAATATAGCTGACTCAGCATTATGTATTGGAGTTGTATTAATTATTATTCAAACAGTATTAGAAGGAAAGAAAGCGAAGGAGTAATTGAATGAGTGAAGTAGTACAAGTAACAGTTGCAGAAGAACAAAAAAGCGAGCGAATTGATAAATTCGTTGCAGAAATAAACAGTGAATGGTCACGTTCACAAGTGCAGCAATGGATTAAAGATGCTGTTGTGACAGTAAATGGGAAATCAGTTAAAGGGAATTATAAAGTAAAAGGAAATGATGAAATTACAGTAACAATTCCCGAGCCAGAAGAGTTAGATATTCAACCGGAAGATATGAATTTAGAAGTTTATTATGAAGATGCCGATGTACTAGTTGTAAATAAGCCGCGTGGCATGGTAGTACATCCAGCACCAGGGCATACGAAGGGTACGCTTGTAAACGGACTTATGCATCATTGTACAGACCTATCAGGTATTAACGGTGTAATGCGTCCTGGTATAGTACACCGTATTGATAAGGATACATCTGGATTATTAATGGTTGCTAAAAATGATATGGCGCATGAATCACTTGTAAATCAACTTGTAGCAAAAACGGTAACAAGACGTTATAAAGCGATTGTACATGGTGTAATTCCACATGATAAAGGAATAATTGACGCTCCAATTGGTCGTGATAAAAAAGAACGTCAAAGTATGACTGTTGATGAAAATGGTAAGAATGCAGTTACACATTTCCAAGTGTTAGAGCGATTTAAGGATTTCACACTTGTAGAATGCCGCTTAGAAACGGGACGTACACACCAAATTCGTGTTCATATGAAATATATTGGTTATCCACTTGCAGGAGATCCAAAGTATGGTCCGAAGAAAACATTAGATATGAATGGACAAGCACTTCATGCAGGGATTTTAGGTTTCGATCACCCTCGTACTGGTGAATATATTGAGTTTGAGGCACCGATTCCAGAAGTGTTTGAAGAAGCGCTAAATGTTTTACGGAAATAGTATTGACAAATCATAAGAAAACTGAGATACTGACAACAGTTAAATAATGATCCTTTAACACAGCCCCGTGAGGTTGAGAAGGTAACGGTTTGAAATACTTAGGGTATGTTGTACCCTTTTTTCAAAAGTCCTCTCGCACACGCTGAGAGGACTTTTTTTATACCATTACTCTCACGCAAGAAAAAAAGCTTGGAGGTGTAGAGCATGCAAGAGAAAGCTGTCGTTTTAGATGACCAAATGATTCGCCGCGCTTTAACACGAATTAGTCATGAAATCGTGGAACGAAATAAAGGTGTCGATAATTGTGTTCTTGTCGGAATAAAAACACGTGGAATTTTTATTGCACAACGTTTGGCAGAACGAATTGGTCAAATTGAAGGAAAAGAGATGGAAGTAGGAGAGTTAGATATTACGTTATATCGTGATGATTTAACACTACAATCGAAACATAAAGAACCACTTGTAAAAGGTTCTGATATTCCTGTAGATATTACGAAGAAAAAAGTTATCCTTGTGGATGATGTGTTATATACAGGTAGAACAGTTCGAGCAGCAATGGATGCTCTTATGGATTTAGGTAGACCATCACAAATCCAATTGGCTGTTCTTGTTGATAGAGGTCATCGTGAATTACCAATTCGCGCTGATTATGTAGGAAAGAACATTCCAACATCTAGTGAAGAGCGTATCGAAGTTGATTTGCAAGAGACAGATCAACAAGATCGAGTAAGCATATACGATAAGTAAAGCCCTTTTAAATGTAGTCCTGTGAGGCTGCCAAAGGGTCTTGGCTTTCATATGTCAAATTTGGCATACGAAAGTGTAGGACTCTTTGTGCACAGGCACAAAGAGTTTTTTTATTGCAAAAATTAAAACTGAAGGAGGATGTAACAATGGAGCAAAAGCCAGTGTTAGACATTCATGAAGTACCGAAACCGGGAAAATGGTTATTATTAAGTATACAACATTTGTTCGCGATGTTTGGATCAACAGTGCTTGTTCCGTTTTTAACAGGACTGAATCCATCAGTAGCTTTAATATCAAGTGGATTAGGAACGCTAGCGTTTCTTCTAATAACGAAAGGTCAAGTACCAGCATATTTAGGATCATCATTCGCCTTTATTGCACCAATTATTACAGCGAAAACAGCAGGTGGACCTGGAGCAGCGATGCTTGGAGGAATGCTTGCGGGACTTGTTTACATCTTAATCTCACTCGGAATTAAGAAATCTGGGTCAGAATGGATTATGAAATTACTTCCGCCAATCGTAGTTGGGCCAGTCGTAATGGTAATCGGTTTATCTTTAGCACATACAGCAGTGAACATGGCGATGAACGGTGCGGATGGTAAGTATAGCATTACACACTTTTCAGTAGCATTAGTAACATTAGCAATTACAATCATTTGCTCCATATTCGGGAGAGGATTTTTCAGTATCATACCAGTGCTACTTGGAATCATCGGCGGGTATATATTCGCTTACTTCCAAGGGCTAGTAGATTTAAAGCCAGTAGCTGAGGCAAAATGGTTTGTCATACCAGACTTCACAGTACCGTTTGTAACATATACTCCGGAGTTTTCATGGAAAATTGTACTCTTAATGGTGCCAGTTGCACTTGTAACAATTTCAGAACATATCGGACATCAAATTGTACTTGGAAATGTTATTAAAAGAGATTTAATTGAAAAACCAGGTTTACATCGTTCAATCTTCGGTGATGGGATAGCAACATTGATCGCATCACTAATAGGAGGACCACCGAATACAACGTACGGTGAAAACATCGGTGTGCTAGCAATTACGAGAGCATACAGTGTATACTTATTCATCGGTTCAGCAGTGTTCGCAATCATGTTTGGATTTATCGGGAAGATTTCAGCACTGATTCATTCGATTCCAACACCAGTTATGGGTGGTGTATCAATCTTACTCTTCGGTGTAATCGCATCAAGTGGTTTACGTATGATGGTAGACGATAAAACAGACTTAGGTGACAAACGAAACTTAATGATTGCATCAGTTATACTAGTAATCGGTATTGGCGGAGCGGTACTGCACGTAGGTGAATCGTTCCAAGTAGAAGGAATGGCGTTAGCAGCAATTGTAGGTGTACTATTAAATCTACTACTACCAGAGACAAAACAAACAAATAAAACAAAACAATCTAAGCAGATTGCTTCATAAAAATAACCTTTTAATTCAGTCCTGTGAGATAGAAAAGGGTGGCTACTTTAACGCACCCTAGTCTCAAAGATTAGGGTATTTTTATACAGTTATTGTTATATAAATTCAATGGTGTTATCATAAAAAACAGAAAGATGAGGGATGACGATGAGCCATTTGTTAACGATGAGTGAATTATCGGAACAAGAAATTTCAGAAATCCTAAAAGACGCAGAAGATTTCGCGAATGGAAAAGAGAGAAAAACGACAGAGCAAACATTTGTTGCGAACTTGTTCTTTGAGAATAGTACGAGGACGAGATTTAGCTTTGAAGTTGCTGAGAAGAGATTAGGACTTGAAGTATTAGACTTTTCCGCAGATGCATCTAGCGTACAAAAAGGAGAAACTTTATACGATACGATAAGAACACTAGAATCAATCGGAACAAAAGCGGTAGTCATCCGCCATGAGCAAGATCGTTACTTCGATGAATTAAAAGATCAGGTGAATATCCCAATCTTGAACGCTGGAGATGGATGTGGAAATCATCCAACGCAATGTCTACTCGATCTTCTAACAATTAAACAAGAGTTTGGAAGATTTGAAGGTTTGAAGATTGCAATAGTTGGGGATGTTCGTCATAGTCGAGTAGCACGTTCTAATGCAGAAGCATTAACGAAACTGGGCGCGACAATTTACTTTGCAAGCCCAGAAGAGTGGAAAGATGAAGAGAACACATTTGGAACGTACAAGAGTTTAGATGAACTTGTTCCAGAAGTGGATGTGATGATGTTACTTCGTGTACAACATGAGCGTCATGACCATTATGAAACAGACATTATGAAAGAGTATCACGAGCAACATGGGTTAACAGTTGAAAGAGAAAAACGTATGAAAGAAGGAAGCATTATTATGCATCCAGCCCCTGTAAACCGTGATGTTGAAATTGCGAGTGAACTTGTCGAGTGTGAACGCTCACGCATATTCAAGCAAATGGAAAACGGGGTCTACGTAAGAATGGCTGTACTAAAACGCGCATTACCAAATGTATTAGGAGGAATGAAACATGAATTATTTGTTTAAAAATGGTCGTTATATGAATGCAGAAGGAACAATCGTAGCAACAGATCTTCTCGTACAAGACGGTAAAATTGCGAAGGTAGCAGAAAATATTACGGCAGATAATGCTGAAGTAATCGATGTAAATGGAAAGTTAATCGCACCTGGATTAGTAGATGTACACGTTCATCTTCGTGAACCAGGTGGTGAACATAAAGAAACAATTGAAACAGGAACACTTGCAGCAGCAAAAGGTGGATTTACTACAATTTGCGCAATGCCAAACACACGCCCAGTACCAGATTGTAAAGAACATATGGAAGACCTGCAAAAGCGTATTAAAGAAAAAGCACATGTAAATGTATTACCATATGGAGCAATTACAGTACGTCAAGCAGGTTCTGAAATGACCGATTTTGAAACGTTAAAAGAGCTTGGAGCGTTTGCTTTCACTGATGATGGCGTAGGCGTGCAAGATGCAAGCATGATGTTAGCTGCAATGAAGCGTGCATCGAAATTAAATATGGCAGTTGTTGCACACTGTGAAGAGAACACACTTATTAATAAAGGATGTGTACATGAAGGGAAGTTTTCTGAGAAACACGGATTAAACGGTATCCCATCAGTATGTGAATCCGTACATATTGCCCGGGACATCTTACTTGCGGAAGCTGCAAATTGTCACTACCACGTATGTCATGTAAGTACAAAAGGATCTGTACGTGTAATCCGTGACGCGAAACGTGCTGGAATTAAGGTGACAGCAGAAGTAACACCGCATCACTTAGTATTATGTGAAGATGATATCCCATCGGCTGATCCTAACTTTAAAATGAATCCACCGCTTCGAGGAAAAGAAGATCATGCAGCGTTAATTGAAGGACTATTAGATGGAACAATTGATATGATCGCAACTGACCATGCACCGCATACTGCAGAAGAGAAAGCGCAAGGGATTGAAAGAGCACCGTTCGGAATTACTGGTTTTGAAACAGCATTCCCGCTTTTATATACGAACCTTGTGAAAAAAGGAATCATTACATTAGAGCAACTGATTCAATTCTTAACAGAAAAACCAGCTGACACATTCGGTTTAGAAGCAGGGCGCCTAACAGAAGGTAGAACAGCTGATATTACAATTATCGATTTAGAACAAGAAGAAGAAATTGATCCAACAACATTCTTATCAAAAGGAAAAAACACACCATTCGCAGGTTGGAAATGCCAAGGTTGGCCGGTTATGACAATCGTTGGTGGTAAGATCGCATGGCAAAAGGAGAGTGCATTAGTATGAAAAGACAACTTATCTTAGAAGATGGAACAGTATTAATTGGAAAAGGTTTCGGAGGAGAAATAGAAAAGTCAGGTGAGGTTGTATTTACAACTGGGATGACTGGATATCAAGAAACTTTATCTGATCCATCATACTGCGGTCAAATCGTAACATTTACGTATCCATTAATCGGAAACTACGGCATTAACCGTGATGATTTTGAATCAATTCACCCATCTGTAAATGGTTTAATCGTAAACGAAATTTGTGATCACCCATCAAACTTCCGTAATGAAATTTCGCTAAATGATTACTTGAAAGAAAGAAATATCCCAGGATTAGCAGGAATTGATACGAGAAAATTAACAAGAAAAATTCGTCAATATGGAACTTTACGCGGACGTCTTTGCAATATGGATGTGGATGTAGAGGACATCGTTAGCCAATTGAAAGCAACTGTCTTTACAGATCATGTGAAACGCGTATCAACAAAAGATCCATATCCAAGTCCAGGCCGTGGACACCGAGTTGTACTTGTAGACTTCGGAATGAAACATGGTATTTTACGAGAATTAAATAAGCGTGATTGTGATGTAATTGTTGTACCTTACAATACAACAGCAGAAGAAATTCTACGCCTTAGCCCAGATGGAATTATGTTAAGTAATGGACCTGGGGACCCAAAAGATGTACCAGAAGCAATTGAAATGTTAAAAGAAATTATTGGTAAAGTTCCTTTATTCGGGATTTGCCTAGGACATCAATTGTTCGCCCTGGCATCTGGTGCGAATACAAGTAAGTTAAAATTCGGTCACCGTGGTTTAAATCATCCAGTAAAAAATCTTGCAACTGGAAAAGTAGCAATTACATCTCAAAACCATGGTTACGCAGTAGAAGAAGAATCAGTTGGAAATACAGAACTGGAAATTACACATGTTGCTTTAAATGATGGAACAGTAGAAGGTCTTCGTCATACGAAGTTCCCAGCATTTACAGTGCAATACCATCCAGAAGCTTCTGCAGGACCAGAAGATGCAAATGATTTATTCGAAGATTTCTTAGCAATGATTGAAAACTTCAAGAAAGAAGGGGAAGAGTTATGCCAAAACGCCTAGACATTAACACAATTTTAGTAATCGGATCAGGACCAATTGTAATTGGGCAAGCAGCAGAGTTTGATTACTCTGGTACACAAGCTTGTCAATCTCTTAGAGAAGAAGGTTACAAAGTAATCCTTGTTAACTCTAACCCAGCAACAATTATGACAGATACTGCAACAGCAGATAAAGTATATATAGAACCATTAACATTAGAATTCGTAAGCCGTATCATTCGTAAAGAACGTCCAGATGCACTCCTACCAACATTAGGTGGTCAAACAGGCCTAAACATGGCTGTTGAACTTGCGAAATCAGGCATACTTGAAGAGTGCGGAGTTGAAATTTTAGGAACAAAATTATCAGCAATCGAGCAAGCTGAGGATCGTGATTTATTCCGTACATTAATGCAGGAATTAAATGAACCAATTCCATCTAGCACGATTATTCATACGCTGGAAGAAGCGCATGAATTTGTAAAAGAAATTGGTTATCCAGTTATTGTTCGCCCAGCATTTACAATGGGGGGAACAGGTGGCGGAATCTGTAATAATGAAGAAGAACTAATTGAAATCGTATCAGGTGGATTAAAACATAGTCCAGTAACACAATGTTTATTAGAAAAGAGTATTGCCGGTTGTAAGGAAATTGAATATGAAGTAATGCGTGATTCGAATGATAACGCGATTGTAGTATGTAACATGGAAAATATCGATCCGGTTGGGGTTCACACAGGTGATTCTATCGTTGTAGCACCGAGCCAAACATTAAGTGACCGTGAGTATCAAATGTTACGAAACACTTCATTAAGAATTATTCGTGCATTAGGAATTGAAGGTGGATGTAACGTTCAGCTTGCACTTGATCCACATAGCTTCCAATATTATGTAATCGAAGTAAACCCGCGTGTGAGTCGTTCGTCTGCACTAGCATCTAAAGCAACTGGATATCCAATTGCGAAGCTAGCGGCGAAAATTGCAGTCGGTTTAACATTAGATGAAATTATAAACCCAGTAACACAAAAAACATATGCTTGCTTCGAGCCAGCATTAGACTATGTTGTTTCAAAAATTCCACGTTGGCCATTTGATAAGTTTGAATCAGCAAACAGAACACTTGGTACACAAATGAAGGCAACTGGTGAAGTTATGTCAATCGGACGTAACTTAGAACAATCATTATTAAAAGCGATTCGTTCTTTAGAGCTTGGCGTTTATCACCTAGAGTTAGACCACTTAAAAGAGCTTGATAAAGAAACGATGAAAAAGCGTATTATAAAAGCTGATGACGAGCGTCTGTTCGTTGTAGCAGAAGCAATCCGTCAAGGTGTAACGAAAGAAGAAATCAACGAATGGTGTGAAATGGACTTCTTCTTCTTACAAAAAATTGAAAATATCGTAAACATGGAACGCGAAGTAAAAGCGAATGTAGGAAATATGGAAGTGTTACAATCTGCTAAAGAAATGGGCTTCAGTGACCATTACATCGCCAATGCTTGGAACAAAACAGAGCGTGAAATTTACGATATGCGTAAAGAAAGCAATATGACTCCTGTTTATAAGATGGTAGATACTTGTGCGGCAGAGTTTGAATCTGCAACACCATACTACTACAGCACATATGGTGACGAGAATGAATCGATTGTAACAGATCGTAAGAGTGTAGTTGTACTAGGATCTGGTCCAATCCGTATTGGTCAAGGTGTTGAGTTTGATTATGCAACAGTTCACTCTGTATGGGCAATAAAAGAAGCTGGATATGAGGCAATCATTGTTAATAACAACCCAGAAACAGTTTCAACAGACTTCAGTATTTCTGACAAATTATACTTTGAACCATTAACAATCGAAGATGTAATGCACATTATCGATTTAGAAAAGCCAGAAGGTGTTATCGTCCAATTCGGTGGACAAACGGCAATTAACTTAGCGGCTAAATTAGAAGCACACGGTGTAAAAATCTTAGGAACATCACTTGAAGATTTAGACCGTGCAGAAGATCGTGATAAGTTTGAAGCAGCTTTAACAAAGCTTGGTATCCCGCAACCAGTTGGTAAAACAGCAACGACTGTAGAGCAAGCAGTAGCGATCGCTGACAAAATTGGTTACCCAGTATTAGTAAGACCATCTTACGTACTAGGTGGACGTGCGATGGAAATCGTATATCGTCAAGAAGAATTACTGCACTACATGAAAAATGCGGTTAAAGTTCACGCAGATCACCCAGTATTAATCGACCGTTATATGGTTGGTAAAGAAATTGAAGTAGATGCAATTTCAGACGGTGAGAATGTATTCATTCCAGGTATTATGGAACATATCGAACGCGCTGGAGTTCACTCTGGGGATTCAATTGGAGTATATCCACCACAGAGCTTATCTGAAAAACTAAAAGAACAAATTATTGAACATACAATTGGGCTTGGAAAAGGTTTAAACATTGTTGGATTACTAAACATTCAGTTTGTAGTATTCAAAGATGAAGTGTATGTAATTGAAGTAAATCCACGTGCGAGCCGTACAGTACCATTCTTAAGTAAAATTACAGGCGTACCGATGGCAAATATCGCAACGAAAGTTATTTTAGGTCAAAACCTTGTAGAACAAGGATATGGAACTGGCTATCACCCAGAAGAGAAGGAAGTGTATGTAAAAGCACCGGTATTCTCATTTGCGAAACTACGCTCAGTTGATACAACATTAGGGCCTGAAATGAAATCAACAGGGGAAGTAATGGGTAAAGATTTAACGCTTGAAAAAGCATTATATAAAGGACTTGTTGCTTCAGGAATTAACATTCCAACGCACGGATCAGTAATCATCACTGTAGCGGATAAAGATAAAGAAGAAGCGCTGGAAATTGCAAAACGCTTCCATGAAATCGGCTATAACTTATTAGCAACAGCAGGAACAGCACAATCGCTAACAGAACAAAACATTCCGGTGCAAGTTGTAAACAAAATTGATTCTGAAGACTACAACTTACTTGATATTATCCGTCAAGGGAAAGCTCAGTTTGTAATCAATACATTAACAAAAGGAAAACAACCAGCGCGTGATGGTTTCCGCATTCGCCGTGAATCAGTAGAAAATGGTGTGGCTTGCTTAACATCACTTGATACAACGAGAGCAATCTTGAGAGTATTAGAATCTATGACATTCTCAGCTCATTCAATGAAAGAAATTACGCAAACGAAGCGTCACGAGGTGGTACATGCATGATGCAAAAGCAAAATATGATCGTCGTTAACCAAAAAGAAATCGCAAAAAACATTTACGAATTAGTGCTTCAAGGGGATTTAGTGCAGCAAATGAACGATCCAGGGCAGTTTGTACACATTAAGGTAGCAGAGGGCATTACGCCCCTTCTGCGCCGCCCAATTAGTATTTGTAATGTCGATCAAGACAAGAACGAATTTACAATGCTATATCGTGCGGAAGGACAAGGGACAAAAACATTAGCGAAAAGAAAACAAGGTGAACTTGTAGATGTGTTAGGACCACTTGGTCATGGATTTCCTGTAGAAGAAGCGGAATCTGGACAAACGGCTCTATTAGTCGGTGGGGGAATTGGTGTACCACCACTATATGAATTGTCACAGCGTCTTGTAGCAAAAGGAGTACGCGTTATTCACATCTTAGGTTTCCAAACGAAAGATGTTGTCTTCTATGAAGAGAAATTCGCAGAACTTGGTGATACGTATGTTGCAACAGTTGATGGTACACATGGTACAAAAGGGTTTGTAACAGATGTAATCGATAGCTATGGAATTGACTTTGACATTCTCTACTCATGTGGACCTTTAGCGATGCTTCGTGCATTAGAAGGACGCTATAAGGAGAGAAAAGCCTACATTTCATTAGAAGAACGTATGGGCTGTGGTATCGGAGCATGTTTCGCATGTGTATGCCATTTGCAAGCAGATCCGAGTGGGCATTCTTACAAGAAGGTGTGTAGCGACGGACCAGTATTTCCAATCGGGGAGGTTGTACTATGAACAGATTGCAAGTTGAATTACCAGGGTTATCATTAAAAAATCCAATCATCCCAGCATCTGGTTGCTTCGGATTTGGTCGTGAGTATGCACAGTTCTATGATTTAAGTGTACTTGGATCAATTATGATTAAAGCGACAACAGAACAACCTCGTTATGGAAACCCAACGCCTCGTGTTGCTGAAACACCAGGCGGAATGCTAAATGCAATCGGGCTTCAAAATCCTGGATTAGAAAAGGTAATGAATTCTGAATTACCTTTTCTCGAGCAATTTGATCTTCCGATTATTGCAAACGTTGCGGGTTCACAAGCTGAGGATTACGTAGCGGTTGCGAAGGCGATTTCAAAGGCACCTAATGTTCATGCGCTAGAATTAAATATTTCTTGTCCAAACGTAAAAACGGGTGGTATCGCTTTTGGTACAAATCCTGAAATTGCTGCTGATTTAACGAAGCGAGTAAAAGAGGTTTCTGAAGTACCGGTATATGTGAAATTGTCACCGAACGTGGCAAACATTGTGGAAATTGCAAAAGCAATTGAAAATGCGGGTGCGGACGGTTTAACGATGATTAATACATTGCTTGGTATGCGTCTAGATTTAAAAACTGCAAAACCAATTTTAGCAAACCGTACGGGCGGACTATCAGGGCCTGCGATTAAGCCAGTAGCAATTCGTATGGTACATGAAGTAAGTCAAGCGGTTAACATTCCGATCATCGGAATGGGTGGTATTGAAACAGCGGAAGATGTAATTGAATTCTTCTATGCGGGCGCAAGCGCGGTCGCAGTTGGAACGGCGAACTTTATCGATCCGTTCGTATGTCCGACAATTATTGAAGAATTACCAGCATTACTAGATGAATTAGGATTTGATCATATTTCGGAATGTCAAGGAAGGAGCTGGAAGCAAACATGTCACAGTCGTTAATCGTTGCACTAGATTTTCCAGGGAAACAAGAGGTAGAACAATTCTTACACCACTTTGAAGGGGAAGAGTTATTTGTCAAAGTTGGTATGGAGTTATTTTACAAAGAAGGTCCTGCAATTATTACGTACTTAAAAGAAAAAGGACATAAAATCTTCCTAGATTTAAAACTTCATGATATTCCGAATACGGTAAAAAGCGCTATGCGTAGCCTAGCTAGTCTAGATGTAGATATGGTAAATGTTCATGCTGCTGGGGGAAGCAGTATGATGAAAGCTGCGATTGAGGGATTAGAGGAAGGTAAGCAAGAAGGAAAAGAGAGACCGATTTGTATTGCAGTTACACAATTAACAAGCACTTCGGAAGCTATGATGAAAAAAGAGATTGGCATTGAGAAAACGTTAGAAGAAGCGGTTGCTCATTATGCAAAATTAACGAAAGAAAGTGGACTTGATGGAGTTGTTTGTTCAACACTTGAAGTACCAAAATTACGTGAAGTATGCGGAAATGAATTTGTAACAGTAACACCGGGGATTCGTCTTGCAAGCGATGATGTAAATGACCAAGTGCGCGTAGCAACACCGAAACGTGCGAGGGAACTTGGTTCAAGCTACATCGTAGTTGGACGTAGTATTACAAAAGCAGAAAATCCGCTTGAAGCGTATAAAACAGTAAAACAACAGTGGGAAGGTGTAACAGTATGAAAAAAGAAATCGCATCGCATTTATTAGAAATTGGAGCAGTATTTTTACAACCGAATGACCCATTTACTTGGTCTTCTGGTATAAAATCACCAATTTATTGTGATAATCGTTTAACTTTATCTTATCCAAAAGTACGCCAAGCGATTGCAGCTGGATTAGAAGAGTTAATTAAAGAGCACTTCTCAACTGTAGAAGTTATTGCAGGAACAGCAACTGCTGGTATTGCGCACGCTGCATGGGTAAGCGATCGTATGGATTTACCAATGTGCTACGTGCGTAGTAAAGCAAAAGGTCACGGTAAAGGGAACCAAATCGAAGGAAAAGCTGAAAAAGGTCAAAAAGTAGTAGTAGTAGAAGACTTAATTTCAACTGGCGGTAGTGCAATTACATGTGTAGAAGCACTTCGCGAAGCTGGCTGTGAAGTATTAGGAATCGTATCAATCTTCACATACGAGCTTGAGTCAGGAAAAGAGAAACTAGAAGCAGCAAACGTAGCATCATATTCTTTAAGTGATTACAGTGCATTAACTGAAGTTGCAGCAGAAAAAGGTATGATCGGACAAGCTGAAACGAAAAAATTACAAGAGTGGCGTAAAAATCCAGCAAATGAAGCTTGGATTACAGCGTAACACGAAAAAAGACGACCGCGGGGGAACGCGGTCGTCTTTTTTATATCATTGCTAAAATTTTATGTAAAGTTCCATCGATATCAAAGAAAATCATAGTACAATCTCCTCACTAATAACTACTTATTGTTTTCTGCAACTTCATATCCTCTCACAAACAATAGAGTCATATAAGAAATAATAAATGAGAAGATACTATACATACCGACCCAAAAGAAAAACTTTGGAGGGAAGGCGATAGCACCTACTATTAAAAAACTAGCAAACGTTACAATTGGCATTACATAGTACGTTCTCGTTCTACGTGTTCCAATAACAGAAACGATAAAGATAAGTAATGGACAAATTAATAAGACAAAAATCAATTCATTCATAGTTATGTCCCCTTTTCTAATTGAAGTAATCTGTTTCTCGTAAACGTTTTGAAATAAATACTCTCCTAATATAACTTCGCTAACATATACATAATCCCTTTTGAAAGTCAGTAATAAATGATTGATTTCACAATGAAAAACGTAAGCAAGAGAATACTCGCTTACGCTATAGAATAAACATCGCAACGATCGTGGTGACGATTAAGCCAATCACAACTGGTAAAAAGTTTCGGCGCGCAAGTTCAAAAGGATCTACTTTGCATATGGCAGCGGCAGGAATAAGCGCCCAAGGAATTAAAGTGCCACCGCCAGTCCAGATTGCTGCAATTTGCCCAAGTGCTGTTAATGTAGCGGTTCCATGCCCAAGTGCTGTTCCGAAAAGATTGGCAATCGAACCAGTAAGTGATATACCGGAAAAGCCAGATCCATCTAAGCCTGTTATGACACCAACGATAGTTAATGTTCCTGCCGATACATATTGGTTTAAAGGAACAATTTGAGATAAGGCGATTCCTAAGTCGTTAATGATTCCATGTGAACCTTTCGGTAAATAGTCCCCGATAATTTTCACAAAGCCGCTATCTCCTAAATAAAAGAGTGTAGCAATTGGGATAACTGGACCAAAGATTTTAAATCCAAATTGGAGCCCTTCTATAAAATAATCGGTCGTTTTATTCAGTCCATTACCTTTGTAGGCGATGAGAGAAATAATGATAATCATAATAACAGTCGTCCCGCCGATAAGTGCAGTTGCATCGCTTCCTTGTAGTTTAAATTGAATCATGCAAAGAATATCTATGGCATATACGATCGGAATACAAATAGCGAGCCATTTTTTTGTCTGAGGAGATAATGAAGTGAGCGTTTTAGAAGACTCAGTTGATGGAATAGATTCTTGTATAGATAAGCCTGTATGAAATTCTTTTCGTAAGAAGAAAAATGCGACGGAAGTTGTCACAATACCCATAACGATAACGAGGGGAACACTGGCTGAAACAACGCTGGAAACAGGAAGACCAGCAGCATCTGCAGTTAATTTCGGTGCACCTTGAATAACGAAGTCACCAGATAAGGCGATGCCGTGTCCGAATAAGTTCATAGCGATTGCGACTCCAATTGGCGGAAGGCCGACGCGTACAGCGACTGGTAATAAAATGGCCCCCATTAAGGCGACAGCTGGAGAAGGCCAAAAGAAAAAGGAAATTGTCATCATTAAAAGACCGATAATCCAGTAGGCATGTGCAGGTGTACGAATCATCTTTGTAAATGGTGAAATCATCGTATCATTTATGCCGGTATGAACGAGTAGGTTGCTCATTGATACGATAATGGAGATGATTAATATAGTTGGTAATAGTTCGGTAATGGCGTAAATGAAACTTTGAAAGATACCACTAATGGCAAGAGGGATAGAACTTGTAGCGGTTAATGCTAATAAAAAGATAAAAACGATACAAATGATCGTCGTATCTTTTCTAAAAATAAAAAAGGTAATAATAGTGAGTAAACAAAGAATATAGAGAGCATGTAAAAGCGTTAATTCAACTCCCATAACATTCACATCCTTTAGGCATTCGTGTAGTTTATTGTATGAAAGCAGTGAAAGTATGTGAGTATAGGAAAAAGAAAAAGTGAAATTTCATGTACTGTAATGGTAAGAATAGTAAATGGATGTTACAATACAATTAATCCTAAAAATGGAATTTGAGGGGGCATATGCGCAAACAAATTGGATTTTGGGGATTCATCCTCTCTTGTAGTCTATTAATCATTTTAAATCTGTTCACAAACAATGAATGGATCAGTATCATACCTGTTTTCGGGTTTGTATTTGTACTTTTATATAACTGGGATGATATGAAACAATATAGCAAGAAAAGTATTGGAATTATGATAGGTATCATTGTTGTTAGTTCGTTTGTCGTAGGTTTTATTTTAATAGAAGGTCAGAAGCAAATGGAGAAAATGTCTATTTTTCAACAATGGTTGTCGTCTGCAAAAGCTCTTTATCTTGTAATTGTAGTTGTTATTTTGCTAAGAATTGTTATAAGTATAGCAAGTTACATATTAAAGAAGAAGTAGAATGGGGGAGTACGAATGAGAGAGAAAATAGGGTAACTAACTGTTACGATTTATTTAACCAATTATAACCAAAGTTAATTAAATATATCAGTAAGCCCTGCTAGTCAAGTGATTGGCTAGTAGTGAGGGTTAACTGCGGGCAATCCCTAAAGCTGATTGAACTACAACGTGGCTAGAAATAGCGAGCGTGAATGTCGCGAAAGCAGAAAAAATCAATCAGATCGTGCAAGGTTAAATCCTAAACATTAGAACAATGGGTCTTCCGCCTCGAATCATCTAAGTCAAAATGGATAAGATGAACGTTCAACGACTATCTCGTATAACTGACGAGAGTACATCACAAGCCTATGGTGGTGGAAAAATCCTCTATCTTTAAGTAGATAAACATATAGTCTGCGCTCATGTGAAAACATGAGAAGTTCATAAGAGAACTGGCTAAGGAATTGCGCCCTTAGTTGAACAAGATAAATTTTATTGAATCTATCAAACTTTATTGAAAATACCGAACATACGTTCTGTGTTAGGTTCAATGAGGTGAGAATAATAATGAAATTTTCACGAGTTAGTCAAGTATCGGAATTAACAGGTTTGTATCCTAGTAGTCTTAGGAGAATGCTGATGGAACACGCTACTATTCAGAAGGATCAATCTTTCGTTATCTAAAAGGTGAGTGCTCGAATAATCGCACAGTAAAGGAGTAGGCTTCTGATGATATTGGCGAAGAAAGTTAGACTGATTCCAACGCCTGAACAAGAAAAAGTGCTTAGAAACCATGCTGGTGCTGCAAGATTCGCTTATAACTATTGTAAAAGAATGAGTGATAGATATTATAAGCTATTTGGAAAATCTGTTTCACAGTTAGCTTTACAGAAACGATTTACAAAGATCAAGAAGCGAAAGAGATATGAGTGGTTAAATGACATCAACGCACAAGTTCCCAAACAGGCTTCAAAAGATTTTGATACGGCGAGGAAACATTCGTTCAAAAAGTACAAAAATAGTTATCACACTTCTTATAAATCTAAAAAAGATTTAATCCAAGGATTTTATGCCAATTATGAAAGACTGATTATAGGAAAGAAAGTAGTTCATATTCAGTCCATTGGAGAAGTGAAAACAAGCCAACAACTACCAAGAAACAAAAAACCATCCAATCCAAGAGTTACATTTGATGGTCGTCACTGGTGGATTAGTGTAGGGTTCCAAGAAGATTTTGAATCTCAAGAACTAACCAATGAGTCGATTGGTGTGGATGTTGGTTTAAAAGAGCTGTTTGTAGCTTCTAATGGTACGAAAGAACGAAATATAAACAAAGATGCTAAGGTTAAAAAACTTTTGAAAAGGAAAAAGTCAGCGCAAAGAGATATGTCTAGGAGATTTAAAAAAGGTGTAAAAATTCAATCTGCCGGATATGAAAAAGCTAAAACTGAGCACCTGCGGTTATCTAGGAAAATTACGAATATCCGAAATAACCATATCCATCAAGCAACAGCTAAATTGGTGAAAACCAAACCAATGAGAATTGTTGTGGAAGACTTACCTATCTCAAACCTGTTAAAAAACAAAAAACTATCGAAAGCATTTTTATTTCAAAAATTAAACTTCTTCTTTCAATGTTTGTCATACAAGTGCGAGAAGTATGGCATTGAGTATGTAAAAGCTGATAAATGGTTCGCCTCAAGCAAGATTTGCTCATGTTGCGGAGTAAAATACGACCATTCAGTTCAACCAGAAGGACAGTGGAGTTTAAAAATACGTGAGTGGCGTTGTGTTGGGTGCAATAGCCATCATGATAGAGATTTAAATGCTTCGATAAATTTATCAAGATGGGTAAAATAAAAGCTTGATAATAGGAGGTAACGATACTGCCTCGTGTGGAGTGTTATACCCCTTGTCCCTTCGGGGTTGCGAGAACACGATGAAGCACTAACTTGTGTAAATTTGATTGAATTGCATAGATTTAGTTAAGTTTATCGTATCGGTATTATGGTGTGCTCGTTTGTTTACTATTATCAGTTATTTCAGGGCAATTTCTTAAAAGTGAATGGGTGCCAGTTATATTATGTATAGGAGTATTGATTTTTGCACCTATGTATCGCTGGAAGGAATGGAAAGCATATAGCCGAAAAAAGAAAATTGTTTTCAGCATCGAGTTTGTCATTATAATTAGCACAATTCCGTTTTTGTTATTGAAAGGAAATGAGATAATAGATGGAATTGTAATGTTTCAAGGGTGGTTATTTATTGCGAAATTGCTATATTTAATATGTATATTAATGTCGGTAGCGGTAATCGCTAAAAAAGTAAACGAAAAGCTATTCGCTAATGAATAAAAGAAAATGCCACCTTATTCGGTGGCATTTTTTTCTATGATTTTAACAAGGGATAACAATTAGTTCCCGATTTGATTTTGTAATAACTTCATATCCGTCTTTTGTAATGACGATATCATCTTCAATTCTACAACCGCCCCAGTTCGGTATGTAAATACCAGGTTCAACGGTAACAACCATACCTTCTTCTAAAGTAGCCTTACTTTCTTGGGATAGGCGAAGAGGTTCATGTATTTCTAACCCAAGACCATGACCGGTAGAGTGTCCAAAATATTGACCGTATCCATGTTCTGTAATGTAATCTCTCGTTATATCATCGATACTTTTCGCAGTTTCCCCAGGTTTAATTGCTTCCGTCCCACGTTTTAACGCTTCTCGTACAACATTGTATATCTTTTTGAATTCTTCTGATGGTTCCCCAATTGCTACAGTACGTGTTATATCGGAACAATATCCATCGTAAAGTGCACCGAAATCTAATGTAACGACGTCGCCTCGTTCGATTATTTTATTTGATGCAACTCCATGAGGAAGTGAAGAACGAACACCAGAAGCTACAATGATTTGAAATGAAGAGGATGTAGCCCCTTTTTTTCGCATGAAAAATTCTAACTCATCTCGTACATCATTTTCACTTATTCCTGGTTTTAGAAACGTAAGGATGTGGTGAAATGCTTCGTCAGCAATATTAGCTGCGATTTTCATTGTTTCTATTTCAGGCATGTCTTTAATAATACGAATATTTTCGATGATTTCGCACACTTGAACCATTTCCGCATGTACGTATTTTTGTAAGTTTTTATATTGTTGTAATGTCATGTTATTTTCTTCAATTCCAAGTTTTTGAATGTTTAATTTCGATACTTGATTTGCAACTTCTTTCTCTAAATTTCCTTTATGCATAACAATTTCAGCGTCTTTTATTTGTGATTTCGCTTGATCTACGTAGCGAAAATCAGTTATAAAAACCGCTTTATCCGCAGAGATTAAGACGACGCCAGCGCTGCCTGTAAAGCCTGTTGCATATTGGCGATTTTCTTTTTTTGTAATAAGTAATCCGTCAATTTCATATTTTTGTAGTTGATTTTGGATTTTATTAATTCTTAAAGTCATGTTAATTTCCCCCTTTTCACAGTATTGAATAAAGCAAATAGCGTGCCAAAATATATATTTGAGGAAAAAAGATAGTAGGAACTACATATGTTTTAGGGGAGATGAAAAATTAGCCCGCTATTTGTGAGAGGCGGTTTGTTCATAAAATCAAGATTACTTCAATAATCAGTGGGGGGATGAAAAAATATTGATTGGAGGTGCACTTTATATACATACTGTAAAAAAATTTATACAGATGTGAAATGACACTGTCAATTTTTTTGACAATATTGAAGGGAAGAAAGATGTTATGAATGAGTGAATGGATATATGAACTGAATTGAAACCATATAAAAAATGCGTCGCTTGCAAGCAACGCATTTTTTAATATTTACGCTTTTAATTTCATTACTGTATCAGCATCTGGTGTTACATATAATGTTTGTTGATTGTCATATGTAACAAATCCAAGTTTTGCACCGCTCGGTTTTTTGACATGGCGTACCTTTGTGAAATCTACAGGAACAGAACTAGAATCTTTTGCTTTACTGTAATAAGCAGCGATTTTAGCGGCCTCTTGTAAAGTCTCTTCCGTAGGTTCAAGAGAACGAATGACAACGTGGGACCCAGGTATGTCTTTCGTATGTAACCAAATTTCATCACGACGGGAGAATTTCGTTGTTAAATAATCATTTTGCTTATTGTTTTTACCGACGAAAATTTCTGTGCCATCACTAGCTAAATATTTGTCCAATACTGGTTTTGTCGGTTTTTTCTTTGAGTTTTTCTTCTTACGATTACGTACATAACCTTCTTCGGTCAGTTCTTCACGAATCTCTTCAATATCTTTTGAAGAAGCAACCTCCATTTGTTGAAGTAAGCTATCGAAATAAAGAATTTCTTCATTTGTTTTTACGATTTGTTCTTCTACAATAGCAACTGAATTTTTCGCTTTTTGGTACTTTTGGAAATAGCGTTGTGCATTTTCAGATGGTGTTTTTAAAGGATTTAATGTGATTTTTACAGTCCCACCATTTTCGTCGTAATAGTTAACGACTTCTATCTCTTTATCACCTTTTTTCAAAGCGTACATATTGGCTGTAAGTAGCTCTCCAAATAGTTGATATTTATCTGCTTTTCCGGCATCTTGTAATGTTTTTTCTAGTTTAATTAGCTTCTTTTCATTTTTTGTTTTTTCATTTTGCATAAAGCGTTCTAAATCGTGAGCTTGTTGTTTTACACGATCGCGCTCTGCTTTACCAAAGAAGAAACGATCTAATAATTCACTAACAGATGAAAATGTTTTTTCGTTTCCTTGTAAGTGAGAAAGAGGGAATAGGTAAAAGAACTCTTTTCCATTTGCTGTTATCATTGCTGGCACGTACTGATGTGTTAGCAAAGGTTTTTGCAAGCTGAAGAAAGCTTCAGATAATGCTTTTTCATTTGCCATACCTGCTTTTTTTACAACTTCTTTTGCAAATAATGGGGAAATTCCCATGAATGCTCCGACAAGTTGTTTGTCCATGTTGCCAGATAAAAAGTCTAGCGGTTTAATAAAATCATCTTCTGTTTCGATAAGAAGCGGATTAACTTTATGTTGTGCCGGTGGGGCAACATATTCAGCTCCAGCATATACAGTACGATGTCGGTTTACCGCTAAAGAAACGTGTTTTAAGCTATCTAAAATAACATTTGTTTTCGTATCTACTAAGATAATATTACTGTGTCGTCCCATTATTTCGATTACTAATGTTTTTACTGATTCGTCACCGATTTCATTGCGACTGCGGACTGTAATTTGAATAATACGTTCTAAGTCAATTTGTTCAATTTTTTCAATAAATCCACCTTCTAAATGTTTGCGAAGAAGCATACAAAACATCGGCGGTAGCGCTGGTGAATTGTAGTTTTGATTTGTTAAGTGCATACGCGCATATGTAGGGTGAGATGAAAGAATTAGTTTTTGGTTTTTTCCGTTTGCTCGAATATGTAATAAAACTTCATATTTTGAGGGTTGATATATTTTTGAAATTCTTCCTGTTTGAAGAGAATTTGCAATTTCATGTGTAATTGCTCTTGTAAATAATCCATCGAATGCCATGAATGAACACTCCTTTCTAACTAAAAGTTAATTATAGCATTTTTTTGGACGAGGCTGAATAAGCTTTCATTAGAGTATGTCTGGAATCAGGAGGTCGATGGCAGGATGAACTGGTATGAAATGCGAGCACATGAAGTGGAGGAAAGAACGAATACGAATGTGGAGGTAGGTCTTACAGAGCAAGAAGCAGAGGGCCGATTAAAGAAATTTGGCACAAATGAATTGCAAGAAGCAAAGCGGCCTTCTGCGCTTATGGTGTTTTTAGCGCAATTTAAAGATTTTATGGTACTTGTTTTATTTGGTGCTACAATTATTTCAGCTTTTTTAGGAGAGTATATTGATTCGATTGCAATTGTTGCAATTGTTATTATTAATGGTGTCCTCGGTTTCTTCCAAGAGAGGAAAGCTGAAAAATCGTTGGAAGCTTTAAAAGAATTGGCAGCTCCTCAAGTTACTGTACTAAGAAATGGGAAGTGGATAAAAGCACCGTCAAAAGCGCTTGTACTGGGTGATATTATTAAATTTTCTAGTGGTGACCGTATTGGCGCGGATGTTCGCCTTGTGGAATCTTCAAGTTTATATATTGAAGAATCGGCTCTTACAGGAGAGTCATTGCCTGTACAAAAGAAGGTAGATGCGTTACAAGGTCAAGATGTTTCAATTGGTGATCAAAAAAACATGGCATTTATGGGGACGATGATAACGAGAGGTGCTGGAACAGGGGTAGTCGTAGCAACTGGAATGAATACAGCTATGGGGCAAATTGCAAATATGTTGCAAAATGCTGAGCAAATGGAAACGCCATTACAAAGAAGATTAGAACAGCTTGGAAAAATTTTAATTATTGTTGCTCTTATTTTGACGGCTCTTGTTGTACTAGCTGGTGTATATCAAGGGAATGAAGTGTATCACATGTTTTTGGCTGGGGTTTCGCTTGCTGTTGCAGCTATTCCAGAAGGATTGCCAGCTATCGTTACGGTTGCGCTATCACTTGGTGTACAGCGTATGATTAAAAAGAGGGCAATTGTGCGAAAGTTGCCAGCTGTAGAAACGTTAGGCTGTGCTTCTGTTATTTGCTCAGATAAAACAGGAACAATGACACAAAATAAAATGATGGTAACACATATGTGGTCAGGCGGAGAATTGTGGAAAGTAACAGGTCAAGGCTATGAGCCAACAGGTTCGTTTATGAAAGGTGAAGAAGTAATTGACCCTACTAAGACGAAATCACTGTATCAACTACTTACATTTGGCTGTTTATGTAATAATGCGAATGTTATTCAAAAGAAAAAGACGTATGTGTTAGATGGAGATCCAACAGAGGGAGCTCTCGTTGCTGCTGCAATGAAGGCGGGAATATCACGTGAAGCTCTTAAAGGAAAGTTTGAAGTCATTCGTGAATTTCCTTTTGATTCAACTAGAAAAATGATGAGCGTTATCGTTCGTGATCGTGAAGGTAAAAAATTTGTTATTACAAAAGGAGCACCAGATGTTCTTTTGCAGATGAGTCAAACAATTTTGTGGGGAAATAAGCAGCAGCCTTTAAGTGAAATGTATCGAAAAGAAGTGCAGGCAGCGATTCATAGTTTAGGAAGTCAAGCTTTACGAACGATTGCGGTGGCATTTAAACCGTTAAAAGCTACAGATTCAATTGAACATGAAAGAGAAGTCGAGCAGGATTTTATGCTTGTTGGAATACAAGGAATGATAGATCCGCCAAGACTAGAAGTGGCGCAAGCGGTGAAAGAGTGTAAGGAAGCTGGTATTAGAACGGTAATGATTACGGGAGATCATAAAGTGACGGCAATGGCAATTGCGGAACAGCTAGGGGTTTTACCGGCGGGTGGACGCGTTGTTGAAGGTGTAGAACTTGCGAATATGGATGTAGAGGCATTAGAAGATATTGTAGAAGATACGTATGTATTCGCTCGTGTGTCTCCTGAGCATAAATTGAAAATCGTTAAGGCGCTGCAAAATAAGGGACATATAGTAGCTATGACAGGTGATGGAGTGAACGATGCTCCAGCTATTAAAACAGCTGATATAGGGATTGCGATGGGAATTACAGGGACAGATGTTGCAAAAGAAGCTTCTTCACTTGTGTTGTTAGATGATAACTTTGCTACGATTAAATCGGCGATTAAAGAAGGTAGAAACATATATGAAAATATTCGGAAGTTTATTCGGTATTTGTTAGCATCTAACGTTGGTGAAATTTTAGTTATGTTATTTGCGATGTTACTTGCACTGCCATTGCCGATGGTTCCAATTCAAATTTTATGGGTGAACTTAGTTACTGACGGTTTACCAGCGATGGCATTAGGTTTGGATAAGGCTGAAGGAGATGTGATGAAGAGAACACCACGCCATCCGAAAGAAGGGGTGTTCGCTAGAGGGCTTGCGTGGAAAATTATAAGTCGTGGTTTTTTAATCGGAGCAGTGACATTAGTAGCGTTTATTATTGCATTTAACCAGCATCCGAATGAATTGAAGTATGCACAAACGGTAGCCTTCGCAACATTAGTACTGGCTCAGCTTATTCATGTATTTGATTGTCGTAGTGAACATTCTATATTTCACCGCAACCCGTTTGGAAATATATATTTAGTAGGGGCGGTTATTATTTCTTTACTGTTAATGCTTGTAGTTATATATTATCCACCATTACAGCCGATTTTTAGCACAATGCCGATACAAGCACGAGATTGGTTGTTAATTGGAGGATTATCATCTATTCCGACCTTCTTATTAGTAGGATCCTTATTAACAAGAAAAAAGGGGAAAAAGAAAAAGCCGCTGTTATATAAGAAGGGATTAAACTTGAAATAGTCAATGATATGAAAATATGATATAATTTACAGAAGGTAGTAGAGTCGCATCTCTATTGCCTTTTTCATTGAGTTATTTCATGGCTTGGATGTGATAAAGATGATTTGTAGTATGACAGGATTTGGAAGATCGAAGGTAGAAAACGATACTTTTCAAATAACAGTAGAAATGAAGTCGGTGAACCATCGTTTTTTAGAAATGAGTATTCGGCTTCCGAAGCAAATGATGGCGTTTGAAGACAAGATTCGTAAAATAATTGCAAAGCAAGTTCGCCGTGGACGTATTGAAGTGTCTATTAGTATAACAGGCGAAGGGCTTGTTGAAAGAAAACTAACTGTGAATTGGGAACTTCTCAAGCAGTACCAATCCATTATGGAAGATATAAAAGGGAAATTTCAATTACAAGATTCTATTACACTCGGGCAACTAATGGGAATGCCAGAAGTAACGGCAGTTGAAGAAATAGAAAATGTAAATGAACAATTTGAAACCGGTTTATATGAAGCTGTTCGTCAAGCTGCTCATATGTTGAAAACGATGAGAGATGGCGAAGGAGAACGATTACATAAAGATATAGCATATCGTTTGCAAGAGATTCATAATTGTGTAAATGCAATTATTCCACATGCACCAATTGTTACACAAAAATATCGTGAACGATTAGAAAATCGCTTAAAAGAATTACATAACCAAGATTTAGATGAACAACGATTGCTGACAGAAGTAGCAATATTTGCAGAGCGTTCAGATATTCACGAAGAATTAGTTCGATTACAAAGTCATTTAGATCAATTTCGTGAAGCACTGCAAATTACAGAGCCTGTTGGAAGGAAAATGGACTTCATCGTGCAAGAGATGCATAGGGAAGTTAATACGATAGGTTCTAAGGCAAATGACTTAACAATTTCAAAATATGTCGTAGAAATGAAAAATAACCTTGAAAAAATTCGTGAACAAGTACAAAATATTGAGTAGCTTTCAAAAAATATATAAAGTTATACGTGGTGGAGAAATCGGATAGACTTACTAGGAGGCGCAAACTATGGCCATGCGGTTTTTAAATATTGGATACGGAAATATTGTATCTGCTCATCGAATTATTGCTATTGTAAGTCCGGAGTCAGCTCCTATTAAACGGACAGTACAGGAAGCTCGTGAACATAATGCTTTGCTTGATGCTACGTATGGGAGAAAAACAAGGGCGGTTATTGTTATGGATGATGGGCATGTAGTATTAAGTCCAATTCAGCCAGAGACGATTGCACATCGTTTGAATAATAAAGAAGATTTAAGTGAGGAAGGGTAGGTTTTACATATTTATGAGAAGTAGAAGAGGATTGCTCATCGTTCTTTCGGGACCTTCTGGTGTCGGGAAAGGAACGGTTCGAAAAGAGCTGTTTAGCCATGAAGACACACGTTTTCAGTACTCTATTTCAGTAACGACACGTAAACCGCGTGAAGGTGAAGTAGATGGTGTGGATTATTTCTTTAAAGAGAGAGAAGAATTTGAAGAAATGATTCGTAATGAAAAGTTACTTGAATGGGCTGAGTTCGTTGGTAATTATTACGGAACACCGATTGATTATGTTGAAAAAACGTTACAAGAAGGAAAAGATGTGTTCTTAGAAATTGAAGTGCAAGGAGCAATTCAAGTTAAGAAAGCCTTCCCAGCAGGTGTATTTATTTTCTTAGCACCTCCAAGTTTATCTGAACTAAAGAACCGAATTGTCGGCCGTGGTACAGAAACTGAAGATGTTATTGAAAATCGTTTAACTGTAGCGAAAGAAGAAATCGAAATGATGGACGCTTATGACTATGTTGTAGAAAACGATCAAGTTGAATTAGCTTGCGACCGAATTAAAGCAATTGTGGTTGGTGAACATTGCCGCCGCGAAAGAGTGGCAAAATACTATAAAGAAATGACGGAGGGTCTATAATTATGTTAAATCCATCAATTGACTCATTATTAACAAAAATCGATTCTAAATATACACTTGTAACAGTAGCTGCAAAGCGTGCACGTGAAATGCAAATTGCTGACAATTGTGTTATTGAAAAGCCTGTTTCTTATAAATGTGTAGGTAAAGCATTAGAAGAAATCGATTTAGAAGTATTAAAATATGTACCAAGCGATGACACAATAATTGATTAAGACATTCTTTTCGACAAATTAAAACATAGACTTTATAATTTTCTATGTAACGGTAACAACCTATTTACAAGTAGGTTGTTATTTTTTTACGATAGGGATGAAAAGGAATCGAAAAAGACGGAACGAAATACTGGTACTGACGAGCTGGAAATTCTATTTCAGTAGAATAAGTTTGAAAAAGAAAGAGGACGAGTCATATGCTAAAAGGGAAAAAGATACTTCTATGTGTAACAGGAGGCATTGCAGTTTTTAAAGCGGCTGCGTTAACAAGTAAATTGACACAAGCTGGCGCTCTTGTAAAAGTAATGATGAGTGAGTCGGCAATGAAGTTTGTTACGCCTCTTACATTTCAAGCACTTTCTCGCCATGATGTATATACGGATACGTTTGATGAGAGAGACTCCGCTGTTATTGCTCATATTGATTTAGCGGATTGGGCAGATGTTGTACTTGTTGCACCTGCTACAGCTAATTGCATTGGAAAGTTAGCTGGCGGTATTGCTGATGATATGATTACAACTACTTTGTTAGCTACTACAGCTCCGGTGTGGATTGCACCTGCTATGAATGTGCATATGTATGAAAATAAAATTGTTCAAAAAAACATGATGACGTTAAAAACATTAGGATATACATTTATTGAGCCTGGGGAAGGTTTTTTAGCATGTGGTTATGTAGCAAAAGGAAGACTGGAAGAACCTGAAGCAATTATTGGACGATTAGAAGAGGCTTTCTCGGAACAACAACCATTGCAAGGAAAACGAATATTAATAACAGCTGGACCGACACGTGAAAAGATTGATCCGGTTCGTTTTATGACGAATTTTTCTTCTGGAAAGATGGGGTATGCGATCGCAGAAGTTGCAGCAGGCTTAGGTGCTGATGTCATACTTGTGTCAGGACCGACAGCATTAGAGTCACCATTACATGTCACAACAATACAAGTGGAATCTGCACAAGATATGTTAGAGGCAGTCCTTCAGCATTATCAGAGTGTGGATGTTGTCATCAAAACAGCAGCCGTTGCAGATTACCGTCCGAAATATGTTCATGATAATAAAATGAAAAAGAAAAATGGCGATGCTGTAATTGAATTAGAAAGAACAGTGGATATTTTAAAAACGTTAGGTGAGAAGAAGGACCGACAGTTACTTATCGGTTTCGCAGCTGAAACGACAAACATAGAGGAATACGCAACGAGAAAATTACGTGAGAAAAATGCAAATATGATTGTTGCGAATGACGTGAAAGCGCAAGGAGCTGGGTTTGGTACGGATACAAATATTGTGACAATGTATAGAAAAGATGGAGAAATCATTGAGCTGCCACTTTTAACGAAGAAAGAAGTGGCTCGTGAAATATTAAAGCAAATAGAAATGATGTTAGAAGATGATTATGTATGAAGTTTGCAAGTGTAATTGTTGATGTACCTGCACGTCAAACAGATCGACCGTTTGATTATATTATCCCTAAAAAATGGGAAGATATCGTGCAAACAGGAATGCGTGTAGTAGTCCCATTCGGTCCGAGGAAATTGCAAGGTTTTATTATTGGCATAAAGGATTCGGTTGAACTAGAAAGTAAAAAGTTAAAAGCGTTGTATGAAATATTAGATGTCACTCCGGTTTTAAATGATGAATTATTAAAACTTGGGTATTGGCTTACAAGTGAAACGTTATGTTATATGATTTCAGCTTTTCAGGTGATGCTTCCGACGGCGATTAAAGCAACATATAAAAAGCGTCTGCAACTTCGTAACCGAGAAGAAGTAGCACCAGAAATTCTTTCTTTATTTCAAGGGAAGGAAACGATAGATTGGGAAGTTATCGAAGCACAGCCGCACCTATATCGCACTATTCAACAAGAAATTAAAAATGGTACGACTGAAGTGGTTTATCAAGTAAAGGATAAAGTGCAGAAGAAGAAACAAAGAGTAGTTCAACCGGAGTTGCCGGCAGATAAATTGGAATTAGCAGCATTTGAACTGAAAAGTAAAAAACAACAAGATGTACTCTATTATTTTGTAGAAAACTACAAAAGTGTACCGTTAAAAAATTTAACAGAAGAATTACAAATAACAGATGCTCCAATAAAAGCACTTGTTAAAAAGGGTCTAATCTCAGAAAAGTATGTAGAGGTATACCGGAGTCCGTATGACGATGATGATTTTGAACAAACGAAACCATTTCCGCTTACTGAGGAACAAAAACAAGTAATTACACCGATTTTGTCATCAATTACAAATGAAACTTACAATCCATTTTTACTATATGGTGTTACAGGAAGTGGTAAGACTGAAGTGTATTTACAATCTATAGCAGCGGTGCTCGAGAAAGGAAAAGAAGCAATTGTGCTTGTTCCTGAAATTGCGCTAACGCCCCAGATGGTAGATCGCTTTAAAGGTAGGTTCGGTTCGCAAGTTGCAGTTCTTCACAGTGCGCTTTCTGTTGGCGAGAAATATGATGAATGGCGAAAGATATTAAGAAAAGAAGTGAAAGTTGTAGTTGGTGCGCGTTCAGCTATTTTTGCTCCATTCGAAAATTTAGGAATCATTATTATTGATGAAGAGCATGAATCAAGTTATAAGCAAGAGGATAACCCAAAGTATCATGCAAGAGATGTAGCAGTGTGGAGAGGACAATACCATAAGTGTCCAATCGTTCTCGGAAGTGCAACGCCGACACTTGAATCGTTTGCTAGAGCGAAAAAAGGTGTCTATGGGTTGCTTACAATGGAAAAACGTATGAACAAACAAGCTTTGCCGACTGTAGAAATTGTTGATATGCGTGAAGAGCTTCGTGATGGAAATCGCTCAATGTTTTCAAAGGCACTGCATGAAAAAATAGCAGATCGATTAGAAAAAAAAGAACAAATGGTTCTCTTTTTAAATAGAAGGGGTCATTCTACGTTTGTGATGTGTCGTGATTGTGGGTATGTCGTACAATGTCCGCATTGTGATATTTCGTTGACATATCACAAAATGAACCATCGTTTAAAGTGTCATTATTGTAGTCATGAGGAAAATATGCCAACGGAGTGTCCTGCTTGTAATAGTACGTATATTCGTTTCTTTGGTACAGGGACGCAAAAGGTTGAAGAAGAAATCACAAAACTATTCCCTGAGGCGCGGGTCATTCGAATGGATGTGGATACAACAAGCCGTAAAGGAATGCATGAAAAATTATTAAAGGCGTTTGGTGAAGAGAAAGCAGATATATTACTTGGAACACAAATGATTGCAAAAGGGCTTGATTTTCCGAAGGTGACGCTTGTTGGCGTTTTAACGGCGGATACGATGCTTCATCTACCTGATTTTCGGGCGAGTGAAAAGACGTATCAGCTATTGACACAAGTGAGTGGACGTGCAGGAAGACATGAATTGCCAGGTGAAGTTGTAATTCAAACGTATACGCCGGAACATTACAGTGTAGAATTAGCAAAGAATCAACAATATGATGTATTTTATGAGCACGAAATGCAAATGAGGCAAATGAGACAATATCCGCCATATTACTACGTTGTACTTGTAACTGTATCTCATCCGGAGTTATTAAAGGCAGTCCAAGTGACGGAAAAAATTGTCGGTCATTTACGAACGCATTGTTCAAGGCAAACGATGGTGTTAGGGCCGGTTGCTTCAGCAATTCCAAGGATAAAAGATAGATATCGTTACCAATGCATGATAAAATACAAACGGGAACCAAACTTAAAGAACGTGCTCAAAATGGTAAATGAACATTATCAAGCAGAAATGCAAAAAGAGCTACAAATCTCAATTGATTTTAATCCAACAATGTTAATGTAGCGGAGGGAAATATGGCAGTTTTAGAAATTGTAAAGCATCCAAATGAAGTGTTAGAAACACCATGCGAAAGAGTAATTAACTTTGATAAAAAGTTAGTGAAATTGTTAAAAGATATGCATGAAACAATGTTAATTGCAGACGGAGTTGGTCTAGCTGCGCCACAAGTGGGTGTAAGCTTACAAGTTGCTGTTGTTGATATAGGTGATGATACAGGTAAAATTGAATTAATTAATCCTGTTATTTTAGAAAAACGTGGTGAACAAGTAGGTCCCGAAGGCTGCTTAAGCTTTCCGGGACTTTATGGTGAAGTGGAGCGTGCAGATTACATTAAAGTACGTGCACAAAATCGTCGCGGTAAAATATTTTTATTAGAAGCGGATGACTTCTTAGCGCGTGCAATTCAGCATGAAATCGATCATTTACACGGTGTTTTATTTACATCTAAAGTGAAAAGGTATTATGAAGCAGGCGAATTAGAATAGGTTTAAAAGGAGCGGTTTTTGAATGATGAAAGTAGTATTTATGGGGACACCGGACTTTTCTGTGCCGGTGCTTCGTCGTCTTATCGAGGACGGATATGACGTAGTTGGTGTTGTAACGCAACCTGATCGTCCAGTTGGTAGAAAAAAGGTTTTAACACCTACTCCTGTTAAAGTAGAAGCGGAGAAACATGGTATTCCAGTAGTACAGCCGTTAAAAATTCGTGAAAAAGACGAATATGAAAAAGTATTAGCACTAGAGCCAGACTTAATTGTAACAGCAGCATTTGGACAAATCGTACCGAATGAAATTTTAGAAGCGCCAAAGTATGGATGTATTAATGTCCACGCATCATTACTTCCAGAACTTCGCGGTGGTGCACCAATTCATTATGCGATCATGGAAGGTAAAGAGAAAACAGGTATTACAATTATGTATATGGTAGAAAAATTAGATGCGGGCGATATATTAACGCAAGTAGAAGTAGAAATTGAAGAGCGTGAAACAACAGGTTCATTATTTGATAAGTTAAGCGAAGCAGGAGCACACCTGTTATCTAAAACGGTTCCTTTACTAATTCAGGGTAAACTAGAACCAATTAAACAAAGTGAAGCTGAAGTGACGTTTGCATATAATATAAAACGTGAGCAAGAGATAATTGATTGGACAAAAACAGGTGAAGAAGTATACAATCACATTCGCGGATTGAATCCATGGCCAGTTGCTTATACGACTTTGGCAGGACAAGTTATTAAAGTATGGTGGGGAGAGAAGGTCTCTATTACAGAGAAAGCTGAACCAGGTACAATAGTAGCTCTTGAAGAAGATGGATTTGTTGTTGCAACAGGGAACGAGACAGGCGTTAAAATCACTGAATTGCAACCATCTGGTAAAAAGCGTATGAGTTGTTCACAATTTTTACGTGGAACAAAACCTGAAATTGGTACGAAGTTAGGAGAAAATGCATGAGACAAAATGTTCGTGAGTTAGCTCTGGATGGCTTAATTCAAGTAGAAAAAAGTGGTGCATATAGCAACTTACTTTTAAATAATTTGATTGAAAAAAATACAATTGACAGAAAAGATATTGGTTTATTAACTGAAATGGTATATGGAACAATTCAACGTCGTGACACACTAGATTATTATTTACAACCATTTTTAAGAAAAAAGGTTGAAGCGTGGGTAAGAGTGTTGCTTCGCCTATCTCTATATCAAATGCTATATTTAGACCGAGTTCCAGAAAGAGCGGCTATTCATGAAGCAGTTGAGATTGCAAAGCGTCGTGGGCATAAAGGGATTTCAGGCATGGTGAACGGAGTATTGCGTTCAATTCAGCGAGAAGGTGTACCTTCGTTAGAAGAAATCGAAAATCCAGTAGAACGTCTTGCGATTGCAACGAGTCATCCAATGTGGCTTGTACAAGAATGGGCATCCGAATATGGTTTAGAGACAGCAGAGAAAATGTGTGAAGTAAATATGTTGCCACCTGTACCAACAGCACGTGTAAATGTTGATAAAGTAACGGTAGAAGAAGCGGTTGCGTTATTAGCTGATGAGGGTATAGAAGCAAAACGTGGTGAATTGTCAGAGGATGCAATTCAAATTGAAAGAGGAAATGTCGCACATACAGAAGCGTTCAAAAAAGGTTTCCTTTCTATTCAAGATGAAAGCTCAATGCTTGTAGCACGTGCTTTAGAACCGAATAAAGGAGATACAGTTCTAGATAGTTGTGCTGCTCCTGGCGGAAAAACAACTCATATTGCAGAGCGTTTGGACGGAACTGGTAAGGTAATGTCGCTTGATTTACACGCACATAAAGTACGTTTAATTGAACAACAGGCGAAGAGACTTGGTTTAGAAAATGTAGAAACGATGGCTTTAGATGCTAGAAAAGTTCAAGAGCATTTTGCAAATGAATCTTTTGACAAAATATTAGTAGATGCACCATGTTCTGGATTTGGTGTTATTAGACGTAAACCTGATATTAAGTTAGGTAAAGATAAGGGCGATAGTGAAAGGTTATCAACGATTCAACTTGCGATACTAGAAAAAATAGCACCATTGTTAAAACAAGGTGGTCGCCTTGTTTATAGTACGTGCACAATTGAAAAAATAGAAAATGAACAAGTAATAAAGCAATTTTTACAAGAGCATCCTGAATTTGAATGGGATACTACGATAAAAGATCGCATGCCAGAAAAGTTAAATCCGTATATTGATGAAGGTCAAGTACGAATTTTACCGCATTATTTTGCAACAGATGGCTTTTATATTGCTTGTTTAAGAAAGAAGGTGTAGCATCATGGAAACGACTGTAAAAAAACAAAAGAAAAATCTAGAAACAAAGAAACCATCAATTTATTCTTTACAACTTCATGAAATGCAAGATTGGTTAAAGGAACAAGGAGAACCTAAGTTCCGTGCAGGACAAATTTTTGATTGGCTATATAAAAAACGTGTAAAAAATTATGAGGATATGTCAAACCTTGCTAAAGGATTGCGCGATAAATTGTCGAATTCCTTTGATATTACTACTTTAAACACTTTAGTAAAACAAACGTCTTCGGATGGAACGATTAAATTCCTATTCCAGTTATACGATGGATACTCTATTGAAACTGTACTAATGCGACATGAATATGGAAATTCCATTTGTGTAACAACACAGGTGGGTTGCCGCATTGGCTGTACGTTCTGTGCTTCTACACTTGGTGGGTTAAAACGAAACTTAGAGGCTGGAGAAATTGTAGCGCAAGTAGTAGAAGTTCAGCGTGCGCTTGATGAAACAGAAGAACGTGTAAGTTCTCTTGTTGTTATGGGAATTGGAGAGCCATTTGATAATTATGATAACTTAATGTCATTCTTACGCATTGTAAATCATGAAAAAGGAATTCATATTGGTGCAAGACATATGACAGTTTCAACAAGTGGAATTGTTCCAAAAATTTATAAGTTCGCTGAAGAAGATATGCAAATTAATTTTGCGATTTCATTGCATGCTGCAAATACAGAGATACGTTCAAAATTAATGCCGATCAACCGTGCTTATAAGCTACCTGATTTAATGGAAGCTGTTAAATACTATGTAAATAGAACAGGGCGTCGTATTACATTTGAATATGGCTTATTTGGAGGAGAAAATGACCAAGTTGAGCACGCTGAAGAACTTGCTGCGCTCTTAAAAGGTGTAAAATGTCATGTAAACTTAATTCCGGTAAACTACGTGCCAGAACGTGATTATGTACGTACGCCACGAGAGCAAATTTTCTTATTTGAAAAGACGCTAAAAGATCGTGGAGTGAATGTAACCATTCGCCGTGAACAAGGTCATGATATTGATGCAGCCTGCGGTCAGTTGCGTGCAAAGGAGCGCAAAGAAGAGACGAGGTGACTAGATGAAAGCCGTGTTTCTATCGGATAAAGGAAAAGTTCGTCAACATAATGAAGATAGTGCAGGAGTTTTTCGCAATTTAGATGGAAATATTTTAGCGGTAGTAGCAGATGGAATGGGAGGTCATCGAGCTGGCGATGTAGCTAGCTCGATGGCTATTCAATTATTCCATGATTATTGGAAGCAAACGCATAATATGAATGAGCCTAAAAAGGTAGAAAAGTGGTTACATACTAACGTTGGAATTATTAATGAGCGCATATATGCTTACTCTCAGCAGCATGCAGAATGTAATGGCATGGGAACAACACTTATAATAGCCATTTGTACATCGAATTTTGTGACGATAGGTCATATAGGAGATAGTCGTTGTTATATGGTATCAGAGGGGAAAATGACGCTTGTAACGGAAGATCATTCGCTTGTAAATGAACTTGTAAGACATGGCGAAATTTCAAAGGAAGATGCAGAATATCACCCGAAAAAGAATGTTTTGTTAAGAGCATTAGGAAATGAAGAAACAGTTGGATTAGATGTTAAAACATTGGTGCTTGAAGAAGATGATCAATTACTTCTTTGCTCGGATGGATTGTCTAACAAAGTTTCTATTGCTGATATGCAACAAATTTTACAATTGAATGAACAGCTCGAGGCGAAGGGAGAGCATCTCATTCAATTAGCAAATGATCGTGGTGGAGAAGATAATATTACCCTCGTTATTATTGATTATACGGATTCGACAAACGAAAGTAGGTGAAGTGCAACGTGCTGATTGGAAAACGCTTAAATGACCGTTATAAGCTGCTGAAAATGATTGGCGGTGGAGGAATGGCCAATGTCTATTTAGCTCATGATGATATACTCGGCCGAGATGTAGCGGTAAAAATATTAAGACTCGACTATTCAAATAATGAAGAGTTTATTAAACGTTTCCATCGAGAAGCGCAATCTGTTACAACGTTGTCGCATCCAAATATTGTGAATATGTATGATGTTGGGGAAGAGGATGATATATATTATCTTGTAATGGAATATGTACCTGGACGAACATTGAAGCAATACATAATTGATCGAGGGATGTTACCGATAGGAGAGGCTCTTGATATAATGGAGCAGTTAACGTCCGCTATGGCACACGCCCATCATTTTGAGATTGTACATCGTGATATTAAACCGCACAATATTTTGATTCGAGATGACGGAGTGGTCAAAGTAACAGACTTTGGAATTGCGACAGCTACAAGTGCAGCAACAATTACACATACAAATTCGGTGCTCGGTTCGGTGCATTATTTATCACCAGAACAAGCGCGCGGCGGTATAGCGAATAAACAATCAGATATTTATTCACTTGGGATTGTTATGTTTGAATTGTTAACAGGAAGACAACCGTTTTCTGGTGAATCTGCTGTTGCAATTGCGTTAAAACATTTACAAAATGAAATGCCATCTCCAAAAAGATGGAATGACAATATTCCACAAAGTGTTGAAAATATTATATTAAAGGCAACTGCGAAAGATCCGTTCCATCGATATCAATCTGCTAACGCGATGAAACGAGATATTGAAACAGCACTATACCCAGAACGAATAAATGAACAACCATTTTACATACCAGAAGATATGGAAGCAACGAAAGCGATTCCAATTATTCAACAAGAACAACTATTTCAAAATGTAAGTGATGAAACGATTGTATTAAAAGGAAGTAAAGTGGATGAACAAGTAAGAAAAGAAGAGACCAAATCAGGTAAGAAGAAAAAGCGAAATAATAAATGGCTGAAAGTTTTAATTACAACATTTTTACTTTTAGCGATAGGGATAACATTAGCACTTACTGTTATTCCAGGCTTCTTTATTCCGAAAGATGTGAAGGTTCCTGATGTGGCTGGTATGAAATATACGACAGCTGTAAATACATTAGTTGAAAAAGGTTTTGAAGTTACTGAACCTAATCTTGTATATACAGATGATGTTGAAGCCGGAAAAGTGATAAAAACAGATCCTATAGCAGGAAGAGTAGTGAAAGAAAACTCTAAAATTACTATCTATCAATCAGGTGGGAAAAAGAAAAGTAAGATGCGTGATTTGACAGGAAAAGATTTCGAGAGTATAAGAGCTGAGTTAGAAGAAGAATATAAACAAGTTACAATAAATTATATTGAAAATGATAAGCCGAAAGGTGAAATTGTAGAGCAAATACCAACGCCTGATCAAATGGTTATAGAGACAGAACAAGAACTGAAAATTTGGGTAAGTAAAGGACCTTATCAAATAAGACCAGGTGATTTTTCAGGATGGACTGAAAATAGTGTAAAAGGTTATTTAAATGAAAGAAAGCTTGTTTCTGATATAAAAAGAGAGTATTCAGATACGGTTGATAAAGGTCTTGTTATTTCACAGTTACCAAAGCCTGGGACACCTTTAAAAGAAGGAGATAAAGTATCGATTGTTATCTCCGATGGTCCGAAGCCTAAAGTGACGAAAACGGTAAAAGTGGATAACATTTCTATCCCATATGAAGCTTCTGCAACAGGTGAGAAAAAGCCGCAAACAATAGAAATTTATAAAGAAGATATGCAGCAAAAAATGGATAAACCAGTTGAAACGAGAACAATTACTGAGTCAGCGATTATTTCTTTAGAATTTGTAATTCAAGAAGGTGCAAAGGGACACTATAAAATTGTCCGAGATGGAGTAACGATTATGGACAAGGAAGTACCATATCCAGCTCAATAATAGTGAATTCCATCGTCCTTATATAGAAGATGGAATTTATTACTCTTGCCTGTTATGCTGTCTACATCGTGGACTGTATAACAGGCAAAAATATATGATTCAAAAAGCTGTAAAAGTGATACTGTTGTAAATAATATTTCAAATTTGATGGTAGATTAAATATATGAACCTGGATATATATTTGGTGGGCTTTGAACTAATTGTTTAAAGAACGCTAGTCTATTCATATTTAATTGCAGTTTTATTTTATACAAAATAAAGGAGAATTATATGCCAGAAGGAAAAATTGTAAAAGCTCTAAGTGGGTTTTATTATGTGCAGAATGAGGAAGGGATTACACAATGTCGTGGGCGTGGTGTATTTAGAAAGAATAAAATTACGCCACTTGTAGGAGACCAAGTTGTTTTTCAAGCGGATAATCCGAATGAAGGTTATGTGTTAGAAGTATTTGATCGGAAAAATGAACTTGTTAGACCTCCTATTGCTAATGTTGATCAAGCTATTCTTGTTTTCTCTGCGGTAGAACCAGATTTTAATCCAGGACTGTTAGATCGATTTTTAGTATTAATTGAATATCATAACATTAAACCAATTATTTGTATTAGTAAGATGGATTTAGTAGATGAAAAAATGAGAGAAACTGTTGAATCTTATGCAAATGATTATCGTGAAATGGGTTATGATGTGTTGTTTACTTCAATAAATACATCGGAAAGTATTGATATTCTGAAACCATTCTTAGAAGGTTGTATTTCCGTCGTTGCAGGCCAATCTGGTGTTGGGAAATCTTCAATGCTAAACGTATTACGTCCAGATTTAGAATTGAAAACTAATGATATTTCTTCACATTTAGGACGTGGAAAGCATACGACAAGACACGTAGAATTAATTACAGTTGGAAGCGGACTTGTTGCGGATACACCTGGTTTTAGTTCGCTTGATTTCATAGATATAGAGGTAGAAGATCTTACATATTGTTTTCCAGAGTTGAAAGAAGCGAGCCAATACTGTAAATTTAGAGGGTGTACACACCTTGCTGAACCGAAATGTGCGGTGAAAGCTGCGGTTGAAGAAGGAAAGATTACCGAATATCGTTATAAGAATTACAAACAATTCGTAGAAGAAATTAGAGAGAGAAAGCCGAGGTATTAGTCATGATTAAAATTGCACCATCGATTTTATCAGCAGATTTTTCAAGATTAGGGGAAGAGATTAAAGATGTAGAAAAAGGCGGAGCTGACTACATTCACGTCGATGTAATGGATGGGCATTTCGTACCAAATATTACGATTGGACCATTAATTGTAGAAGCAATCCGTCCGATTACATCATTACCGTTAGATGTACATTTAATGATTGAAAATCCTGATAACTATATCCCAACTTTCGCAAAAGCGGGAGCGGATATTATTACTGTTCATGTAGAAGCGTGTCCTCATTTACATCGTACAATTCAGTTAATTAAATCTCATGACATTAAAGCAGGGGTTGTATTAAATCCGCATACTCCAGTTTCAACGATTGAGCATGTATTAGAAGATATAGACATGGTATTACTTATGACAGTAAATCCTGGATTTGGCGGGCAGAAGTTTATTCATTCTGTATTACCGAAAATCAAACAAGTTGCAGAAATGGTTAAAGAGCGAAATCTAGAAGTGGAAATTGAAGTTGATGGTGGTGTCAACGCTGAAACGGCAAGACTTTGTATTGAAGCAGGAGCGAATGTTCTTGTAGCGGGATCAGCAGTATACAATCAAAAAGACCGCGGTGAAGCAATTCGTGTAATTCGCGGATAAAGAATGAACGAACGAACCTTTATCCTAGTGAAGCTTCTAGTTCATTAAGACTTCACTATTTATACATGTTAGAGTGGCAAATAAGGAGAAAGGCAATCTACCGAATGGCAGATTGCCTTTTTACAATAGAAGGGGAAGGAAAAATGATTATTCATATTTTAGCGGGAGGACCTGCAGAATACTGCGCAGATTTTTCGCGGTATGAAAATGAAGAAGTAGTTTGGGCGGCCGTTGATAGAGGAGTGTACCGTTTGTTGAAAAGAGGAATCACTCCGGCTGTTGCGTTTGGGGATTATGATTCAGTTACTGATGAGGAATTAGCATGGATGAGGCAACAAACAAATGAATTACATATCGTCCCGCGAGAAAAAGATCAAACAGATTTAGAAATTGCAATTAGCTGGGCTTTAGAACAGAAACCAAAATTAATTCGTATTTTTGGTGCTACTGGTGGAAGACTTGATCATGGTTTAGCAAATATTCAGATGCTTTTAAAGGGATTAGAAGTAAATATAGAAATGTGTATTGTGGACAATAAAAATGAAATAATGGTGAAAAAGTTTGGTATGTATATAATTGAAGGAAACGAACATTTTCCATACGTATCATTTGTACCAGTTACTGAAAGGGTAGAAGGTATTACACTTCACGGTTTTAAGTATCCCCTTACTAATAAAACAATAGAGTGGGGATCGACACTTTGTATTAGTAATGAACTCGTTGAGGAAAAAGGTACTTTTTCATTCACTTCTGGCATATTAATGATGATAAGAAGCACTGATTGAAGAAACAATTTTGCTCCTTGCATCATATAGTGAACAAGTGGAGTAATGGGGATTAGGAGGGAAACCATGAGATTTTATACAATTAAGTTACCTAAATTTCTTGGTGGAATTGTTCGTGCGATGTTAAATACCTTCAAAAAAGACTAAAAAAAGCACCTATTACCGGTGCTTTTTCCAATGGTATAATAAAAAAAGAGCCTAGCGGCTCTTTTTTTTATTATTAAACACGTTCGATTTTGCCAGATTTTAATGCTCTAGCAGAAACGTAAACACGTTGAACTTTTCCGTCGATGCGTACGCGAACTTTTTGAAGGTTAGCGCCCCATTTACGTTTTGTAGCGTTCATTGCGTGAGAACGAGAGTTACCAGAACGAGCTTTTCTTCCAGTGATAGCACAAACACGAGCCATTTATATTTCCCTCCCTTAACTACCGTAACATACGTAATTTTTCAATATTAGTCTTTTATGCGATGCTAAAAACACTACTATAATTTAACACAACTAAAAAGAGAATGCAACACCGTAGGAAAAAGAAATCAAGAAAAAATACTTGACACTATATGTCAATGAAGAAAAGGTGAAATCAAGAAAAATTGCTTGACATATTATAGTGGTACATGTTGTATAATAACAATGGACTATTTTGCTCATCATAAAAAAATGTAATTTAAAACATAAAATATGAGAGTGAAAAAGAAAGAACGATGGAATTTTCTTTAAAAAGATTATATGATAGTAACTAAAGTAGTCTAGCTCACTTTCACCATTTATGAAGGGGGAAACGAGATGTCAATTGAAATTAAAACGAAGTACGGTCAAATTGATATTAGTACAGATGTAATTGCAACAATTGCTGGAGGTGCCGCAGTAGATTGCTACGGTATCGTAGGTATGGCATCAAAAAATCAGTTAAAAGATGGATTAACAGAGATTTTACGAAAAGAAAACTTCACTAGAGGCGTTATTGTTCGTAAAAATGAAGATGAAGTACATATTGATATGTATATTATTGTGAGCTATGGTACGAAAATTTCAGAAGTAGCACATAACGTGCAGACTAAAGTGAAATATACATTAGATCAAACTGTAGGACTAGCAGTAGATTCTGTAAACATCTACGTACAAGGAGTTAAAGTAATAAACTTGTAATGTGCATTAAGGAGGAAAATCTGTGTCAATTCAAAAAATTGATGGAAAACGTTTATCACAAATGATCATTCAAGGAGCCAATAATTTAACAAATAATGTTCAGCTTGTTGATGCATTAAACGTATTCCCAGTTCCAGATGGCGATACCGGTACAAACATGAACTTATCAATGACTTCAGGCGCACGTGAAGTGAAAGCAAATCCTTCACAGCATGCTGGTAAAGTCGGTGTAAGTTTAGCCAAAGGATTATTAATGGGAGCTCGTGGTAACTCTGGGGTTATTTTATCTCAGTTATTCCGTGGTTTCTCTAAATCCATTGAACAAAAAGAAGAATTAACGACAGTTGATTTTGCTGCAGCTTTAGAAGCAGGAGTAGAGGCAGCTTACAAAGCGGTTATGAAACCAATTGAAGGAACGATTTTAACGGTTGCAAGAGAAACGGGTAAATATGCAGTGACAGTTGCGAAAAAACAGCGCGACTTTGTTTTGTTTATGGAAGACGTTGTAAAAGAAGCAAACGCATCGTTAAATCGTACGCCAGATTTATTACCTGTATTAAAACAAGTTGGCGTTGTAGATAGCGGTGGTAAAGGTCTTGTTGTTGTATATGAAGGATTTTTAGCTGACTTAAAAGGAGAAACGATTTCTTCTAATATGCCTGCCCAACCATCTATGAATGACATGGTACGTGCAGAACATCACCGTAGTGTACAAAGCCAATTGAGTACAGAAGATATTAAGTATGGATATTGTACGGAATTCATGGTGAAATTAGAGCCTGGAAAAATGAAGGAACATAATTTCTCTGAACAAAAATTCCGTGAAGATATTAGTGTGTACGGAGATTCACTACTTGTTGTATCGGATGATGAGGTTGTAAAGGTTCATATTCATGCGGAACATCCTGGAGATCCTATGAACTATGGACAACGTTACGGTAGTCTAATTAAGATTAAAGTAGAAAATATGCGTGAACAGCATACTGCTTTATTAGATGAACCTACCATGGTACCTGAACAAACGAATCAGCCAATAGAGAAACAACCGTATGGTATTGTAACTGTAGCTATGGGATCGGGTATTAAAACTCTATTTGAGAGCATTGGTGCAACGAAAGTTATCGAAGGTGGCCAAACGATGAATCCGAGTACGGAGGATATTGTGAAGGCGATTGAAGAGGCAAATGCTGAAAAAATCATCATCTTACCAAATAACGGGAATATCGTGATGGCAGCAGAACAAGCAGCGTCAGTTGTAGAACAAGAAGTTATTGTTATTCGTTCAAAAACAGTTCCTCAAGGTATGGCTGCAATGTTAGCATTTAATCCAGTTGGAACGCTAGAAGAGAATGAAGAAAACATGAAAGAAGCTTTAACTCATGTGAAAACAGGTCAGATTACGTATGCTGTTCGTGATACGGAAATTGACGGTGTAGCGATTCAAAAAGATGATTTCATGTGTATTGCAGATGGGAAAATTGTATCTACAAATGCTGAGAAAGTAGGAGCTGCAAAGCAATTACTAGAAGCGCTAATTGATGAGGATTCTGAAATCGTAACGATTCTACAAGGTGAAGATGCAACAGATGAAGAAGTGGCTAAATTAGTTGCGTTTGTAGAAGAGAACTTTGAAGATGCAGAAGTAGAAGTACATGCAGGGAACCAACCGGTGTATTCTTTCATCTTCTCTGTAGAATAAGAAAAGATTCGATTTGAAAATAAATGGGTTACTTACTTGCTAATGGATAAGAAATAGTGATATGAAGTTTATTACTAGTTTTTATTCAAAAGGCTAGCATATTGATGATAGAAAAGAGCCTTGCTGCTAATAGTGAGGCTCTTTTCTTACGTATTGTACAACTTTGTTTTATCCCGCTATTTGTGGGCAGTAAAACTTCCACCCCCTATATTCGGCTGGAGCAAAGAAGTTAAGTGGGGGATTAACTGCCCGTAAACGCCCACTGATTATAGTTTCACTTTATATAGAGGGATTAGAGTAGTTTCTCTTAGAATGCCTATGATAGAATATATAAGGTGAAAGAGAGCGATTACAGATGTCAATGATAATAATGGATAATCAATAGAATGAATCAAAGAAAATAATGTGACGGAGCGTGAGAATCTTGAATGAAGTTGTACAAGTTCCTGTTACGGATGTAAAGGGAATCGGAGGAGAAACATCTGAGTTGTTACACGAGATGGGAATTTATACAGTTTCTCATCTATTAGAACATTTTCCGTACCGCTATGAAGACTATGCGATGAAAGATCTTGCTGAAGTAAAGCATGACGAGCGTGTAACGGTTGAGGGGAAAGTTCATAGTGCTCCTTTACTGCAATATTATGGGAAGAAGAAGTCACGTCTTACAGTTCGTGTTCTCGTCGGTCGTTATTTAATTACAGCTGTATGTTTTAATAGACCATACTATAAACAAAAGTTAAATTTAGATGAAACGGTAACGATTACTGGTAAATGGGATCAGCATCGCCAAACAATTGCTGTATCAGAACTGAATTTTGGACCGGTTGTACGACAACAAGAAGTAGAACCTGTATATTCAGTGAAAGGAAAACTGACAGTAAAACAGATGCGCCGGTTTGTTGCACAAGCATTTAAGGAGTATGGAGATTCTATAGTCGAAGTGTTACCAGATGGTTTGTTAAGTCGATATAAATTATTATCACGCTATGAAGCGCTCAGAGGGTTACATTTTCCAGTGGGACAGGAAGACTTAAAGCAAGCGCGTCGCCGTTTTGTATATGAGGAGTTTTTCTTGTTTCAGTTGAAAATGCAAACATTACGGAAAATGGAAAGGGAAAACTCGAAAGGGACGAAAAAGGAAATTTCATTAGTAGAATTGCAAGAGTTTACTGATGCGCTTCCGTTTCCATTAACTGGTGCACAACGCCGGGTTGTAGATGAAATAATGAAAGATATGATATCTCCGTACCGAATGAATCGATTATTGCAAGGGGATGTAGGTTCTGGGAAAACAGTTGTTGCTGCGATTGCTCTTTATGCGGCGAAATTGGCTCATTATCAAGGTGCTTTGATGGTTCCTACAGAAATTTTAGCCGAGCAACATTATCAGTCGCTCGCGGAGACGTTTTCACATTTCGGTATGAAGGTTGAATTGCTAACAAGTTCTGTTAAAGGTGCGAGACGTCGAGAAATTTTGTCGAGATTAGAACAGGGAGAAGTAGACATCCTTGTTGGAACGCACGCTTTAATTCAAGACGAAGTTATATTTCATAGGTTAGGTCTCGTTATTACCGATGAACAGCATCGATTTGGTGTGGCGCAGCGCCGGGTTTTACGTGAGAAAGGTGAAAGTCCAGATGTATTGTTTATGACGGCGACCCCAATCCCGCGTACGTTAGCTATCACTGCATTTGGAGAGATGGACGTTTCTATTATCGACGAAATGCCAGCTGGTAGAAAGGTAATCGAAACGTACTGGGCAAAACATGATATGTTAGATCGTGTCCTCGGCTTTGTGGAGAAAGAGATAAAAAAAGGAAGACAGGCATATGTTATTTGCCCTCTTATTGAAGAGTCTGAGAAGCTTGATGTACAAAATGCTATCGACTTACATAGTATGCTGACTCATCATTATCAAGGGAAATGCCAAGTTGGATTAATGCATGGGAGACTATCATCTCAAGAAAAAGAAGAGATAATGGGACAGTTTAGTGAAAATAAAGTGCAAATTCTTGTGTCGACAACAGTTGTTGAAGTAGGCGTGAATGTACCAAATGCGACTGTTATGGTTATTTATGACGCGGAACGTTTCGGTTTATCACAGCTCCATCAGCTGAGGGGGCGTGTTGGGCGTGGTAGTGAACAATCATATTGTTTATTAATTGCGGACCCGAAATCAGAAACGGGAAAAGAAAGAATGCGCATTATGACTGAAACAAATGATGGATTTGTATTGTCAGAAAAAGATTTAGAGTTACGAGGTCCTGGGGATTTCTTTGGAAGTAAGCAAAGTGGTCTACCAGAATTTAAGGTTGCTGATATGGTACATGATTATCGGGCGTTAGAAACAGCAAGACAAGATGCAGCGATACTAGTTGATTCAGAAGCGTTTTGGCATAATGATCAGTATGCTTCGCTGCGTACTTATCTTGATGGGACAGGTGTGTTCCAGGGAGAGAAGCTCGATTAAAAGTAGTCTGCAAAAGTTTTTGTTGCATTCTACTTTTAATGATTATATACTACTTTTAGTACCTAGTCATAAAAATGGATGGTGCGGTATGAAAAAAAGAAGAAGTAAAAAAGAAAGACAAGAATTATTACAACAAACAATAGAAACGAATCCTTTTATAACGGATGAAGATTTAGCGGAAAAATTTCAAGTGAGCATACAAACTGTTCGTCTTGATCGTATGGAATTATCTATTCCTGAATTAAGAGAACGAATTAAGCATGTGGCTACAAAACAACATGAAGAAGATGTGAAATCTTTACCGTTAGAAGAGGTTGTCGGAGAAATTATTGATATAGAATTAGATAGACATGCGATTTCTATCTTTGAAGTAAAGGTAGAACATGTATTTAAAAGAAATCAAATTGCTCGTGGGCATCATTTGTTTGCACAAGCAAACTCACTAGCTGTTGCGGTTATTGATGAAGAATTAGCTTTAACTGCAAAGTCCACCATTCGATATATTCGTCCTGTAAAATTAGGAGAGCGTGTTGTTGCAAAAGTACGTGTTGAAGATGTAGAGAATGATAAAGGACGGACGGTTGTCAAAGTGCGTAGTTTTGTTGGAGAAGAACTTGTCTTTACAGGCACTTTTGAAATGTATCGATCTAGTAATTATAGTGAGGAAGGTAACAACTTATGAAAATCGCAATAGATGCAATGGGCGGCGATCATGCACCAAAGGCTGTAGTATTAGGAGCAATGAAAGCTATTAAGGAATACTCAGATTTACATATTACGTTAGTAGGGAAAGAAGAGGGAATTCGTCAATATTTAACGAGTGAAGAGCGAATTACTATACTTCATACGGACGAAAAAATTGAATCGACAGACGAACCAGTAAGAGCGGTTCGTCGAAAAAAACAAGCTTCAATGGTACTAGCGGCGCAGCAAGTAAAAGACGGCGTAGCGGATGCTTGTATATCAGCAGGTAGTACAGGAGCTTTGATGGCAGCTGGATTGTTTGTTGTTGGTCGTATGGAAGGAATTGAACGACCAGCTTTATCACCTACAATGCCAACTGTTGATGGAGAAGGTTTTGTTATGTTAGATGTTGGAGCCAACGTTGATGCAAAACCAATTCATTTATATCAATATGCAGTAATGGGCTCTGTTTACGCAGAGAAGGTAAGAGGAATTAAAAATCCACGCGTTGGACTTTTAAACGTTGGAACAGAGGATGGTAAAGGAAACGAGCTTTCAAAACAAGTCTTTGCTATGCTCAAGGATGCACCAATTAATTTCGTTGGAAACGTTGAATCAAGAGATTTATTGCAAGGTGTAGCAGACGTTGTTGTATGTGATGGTTTTACCGGTAATGTAGCGCTAAAATCATTAGAAGGAACAGCACTTGCGTTATTCTCTATGTTAAAAGAACAATTAATGAGTTCGTTTACGAGCAAATTAGCAGCAGCGGTATTAAAACCAAAACTTATGGTATTGAAAGATAAAATGGATTATTCGGAGTATGGGGGAGCGGCGTTGTTTGGATTGAAAGCTCCTGTCATTAAGGCTCACGGTTCTTCTAATGACCAATCGATATTTAGTGCGATTCGTCAAACGAGAGAAATGGTAGCGAAAGAAGTAATTCCTACAATTTCAAGTGTAATGGAGAAGGAGCCGCTTCAATAAGAGGAGGATTTGAAATGGGAAAAATAGCATTTCTTTTTCCGGGCCAAGGTTCACAGGCAGTTGGAATGGGTAGACAGTTAGCGGAGAATAATAAAGAGGTTGCGAAAGTGTTTGCAAAAGCGGATGAGGTTTTGCATGATTCTCTTTCAGAAGTGATTTTTGAAGGACCGCAAGAAAAGTTAACATTAACGACAAATGCGCAGCCGGCACTATTAACAACGAGCTTTGCAATTTTAACAGCTTTGAAGGAGTATGATATTACACCTGATTTTGTCGCAGGACATAGTTTAGGTGAATATAGCGCTCTTGTAGCTGCTGGTGCATTAACATTCGAAGACGCTGTATATGCTGTAAGGAAACGCGGGGAATATATGGAAGAAGCTGTTCCAGGCGGGGAAGGTGCAATGGCAGCTATTTTAGGTGCGGATCCGGATATGCTGAAACGAGTTACAGAAGAAGTAACAAGTGAAGGATATGCAGTACAAATTGCTAATATGAATAGTACGAAGCAAATTGTTATTTCTGGAACAAAGCAAGGAGTAGAACTTGCTTCTCAAAGAGCGAAAGAAAATGGTGCTAAAAGAGCAATTCCGCTCAAAGTAAGTGGACCGTTTCATTCCTCGCTTATGAAACCAGCTGCTGAGAAATTCCAAAGTGTTTTAAATGAAATTACAATTCAAGACACGAATATTCCTGTTATTGCAAATGTTACGGCAGATGTTATTACGCGTGGTACAGATATTCAAGCAAAGCTAATTGAACAGCTCTATTCGCCTGTATTATGGTACCCATCTATTGAGTATATGGTGAATCAAGGGGTAGATACATTTATTGAAATCGGACCTGGAAAAGTACTTGCTGGTCTTATGAAGTCGATTGATTCTTCAGTGAAAGCATATGCGGTATATGATGAAGAGACATTAAAAGATACCATTTCAAATTTGAGAGGAGAAAGCTGATGTTAAAAGGGAAAGTAGCATTAGTAACTGGTGCTTCACGTGGGATTGGTCGTGCGATTGCTATTGATTTAGCGAAACAAGGGGCAAATGTTGTAGTAAATTATGCTGGTAATGAGCAAAAGGCGAATGAAGTAGTTGATGAAATAAAGAAATTAGGTTCAGATGCCATTGCAGTAAGAGCAGATGTTGCAAATGCTGATGATGTTACTGCAATGGTGAAACAAACTGTAGATACGTTTGGACAAGTTGATATTCTTGTAAATAACGCTGGTGTAACAAAAGATAATTTATTAATGCGTATGAAAGAAGAAGAATGGGATACAGTTATTAATACAAACTTAAAAGGTGTTTTCTTATGTACGAAAGCAGTATCGCGCTATATGATGCGTCAACGTCATGGACGTATTATTAATATCGCTTCTGTTGTTGGTGTAACAGGAAACCCAGGACAAGCAAATTATGTTGCTGCTAAAGCTGGTGTAATTGGATTAACAAAAACATCAGCAAAAGAATTAGCGAGCCGAAATATTACTGTAAATGCAATTGCTCCAGGGTTTATTGCAACTGATATGACGGATGTATTAGATGAAAATATAAAAGCCGAAATGTTAAAATTAATTCCTGCAGCTCAGTTTGGAGAAGCACAAGATATCGCAAATACTGTAACGTTTTTTGCTTCTGATCAAAGTAAATATGTTACAGGTCAAACGTTAAATGTTGATGGCGGTATGGTAATGTAATAAAAGAATCGATTTCAACTAGTTTTTTTGGACAATATTTTATATAATATTTGAGGGGAGGTGAATAGAATGGCAGATGTTTTAGAGCGTGTAACCAAAATTGTCGTTGATCGTTTAGGAGTAGAAGAAACTGAAGTAGTACCAGCTGCAAGCTTCAAAGAAGATTTAGGCGCAGACTCCCTAGATGTAGTAGAACTTGTAATGCAATTAGAAGATGAATTCGAAATGGAAATTTCTGATGAAGATGCTGAAAAGATTGCTACTGTTGGCGATGCTGTGACTTACATAGAGAGTCATCTATAATGCTTAAGTGAAGTCCCGTTTTTTAACGGGGCTTCTCGGCTTATATCTGGAGGGACCTATGCCGTACCGAAAACATAGAGAAAAAAAATACGAAGCAAAATATCGTGAAGCTTTTAAAGTATTTCAAGAAGAGATAGGTATTACGTTTACAGATGAAAAATTATTGATTCAAGCGTTTACGCATTCATCGTATGTGAATGAGCATCGAAAAAAACCGCATGAGGACAATGAGCGTCTTGAGTTTCTTGGCGATGCTGTATTGGAACTCACTGTATCACAGTATCTGTTTCAAAAATATCCGACAATGAGCGAAGGAGAGTTAACAAAACTACGTGCAGCTATTGTATGTGAGCCATCTCTTGTTCGTTTTGCAAACGAAATGTCATTTGGTAGCCTTGTTTTATTAGGGAAAGGTGAGGAAATGACGGGTGGACGTGAACGACCAGCTTTATTAGCGGATGTCTTTGAAGCGTTTATTGGTGCCCTTTATCTTGATCAAGGGCTAGAAACAGTTTGGGGATACTTAAAAGAAGTTGTATATCCAAAAATTAATGAAGGTGCTTTTTCTCATGTGATGGATTATAAGAGTCAATTGCAAGAATTGATTCAGCGTGATGGTAGTGGCAATGTTGAGTATCAAATTTTGCAAGAAAAAGGACCGGCCCACAACCGAGAATTTGTGTCCCGTGTAACTTTAAATAATGAGGCATTAGGTCTTGGAAGTGGTAAGTCAAAAAAAGAGGCAGAGCAACAAGCTGCTGCAGAAGCATTGAAAAAATTAAAAGAACAATCATGAGGAATCCCCCTTTGAATAAGGGGGGTTCCTTATGCATAGAATGAAACTTTCCTTTTATTTATAAATAAAAGGAGTGGGAAATCCGTATAGTAGTTTGTTTTCGTACAGACAACGTTTACAACAACGGAGAATAGGAGGAAGGCCTTTCGTGTTTTTAAAAAGATTAGAAATAGCAGGATTTAAGTCTTTTGCTGAGCGTGTATCTGTCGATTTTGTTCCAGGTGTAACTTCTGTAGTAGGACCTAACGGGAGCGGGAAAAGTAATATTACTGATGCAATTCGCTGGGTACTTGGTGAACAATCTGCAAAGTCATTACGCGGTGCAAAGATGGAGGATATTATTTTTGCCGGCAGTGATACGAGAAGAGCGGTTAATGTTGCTGAAGTTACATTAACTTTAAATAATGAAGACCAACGCTTACCGATTGAGTATAACGAGGTGTGTGTAACGCGTCGTGTATCTCGTTCGGGTGATAGTGATTTTTATATTAATAAACAATCTTGTAGATTAAAAGATATTATTGATTTATTTATGGACTCTGGTATGGGAAGGGAAGCTTTTTCGATTATTAGCCAGGGGAAAGTCGAAGAGATTTTGAGTAGCAAATCAGAAGAACGTCGTGGTGTATTTGAAGAAGCTGCGGGTGTGCTGAAATATAAACTTCGTAAAAAGAAAGCTGAAGGGAAATTGGCGGAAACACAAGAAAACTTAAATCGTGTACAAGATATTATTCACGAATTAAGTAGTCAAGTAGAACCACTAGAAAGACAAGCTTCTATTGCGAAAGATTATCTTGAGAAAAAAGAAGAATTAGAGAAAGTAGAAGCTGCGCTTATTGTACATGAAATTGAAGAATTACATGAAAAGTGGGAAGCGCTTCGAAATCAATTTGGGCATAATAAAGATGAAGAAGCTAAAATGTCAGCGAACTTACAAAAAAGTGAAGAAGAGCTTGAGGAATTACGCGGGCAATTACAAGCCGTTGATGAATCTGTAAATTCCTTACAAGAAGTTCTACTTCTGTCTAGTAAAGAACTAGAAAAACTAGAAGGGCAACGCGAGCTGTTAAAGGAAAGAAAGCAAAATGCAACGACACATTGTGCGCAGCTTGAAAAGCTAATTGTTGAGTTAACAGAGAAAACTACAAGTTATGATGGCGAAATTGAAACAAGTACAGAAGCTTTAATGCAATTTGTGAATCAAGTAAAAGAATTGGAGAAGAAATTGCATGATAACGAGCAATTACTTGCGACTTTTGCTGAGAATTTAGAGGAACAAATTGAGAATTTAAAAGGTGACTATATTGAACTTTTAAATCAACAAGCAAGTCTTCGTAATGAATTATCTATGATTGAAGAACAATCAAAACAGCAAAACTCTAAAAACGAACGACTTGATGAAGAAAATGAAAAGTATGTACAGATGCGTGTGGAAATTACAGCGAAAAAGGCGAAACTTGTAGACAGTTATGAGCAAGCGAGAGAGAAAATAGCTGGCATTATTTCTAACATACAGAAGACAGAAACGGCACTTGGGAAATGTAAGTCACAGTATAGTGAAAATGAAACGAAACTGTATCAAGCGTATCAATTTGTGCAACAGGCGCGCTCTCGGAAAGAAATGTTAGAAGAGATGCAAGAGGACTACTCTGGCTTCTATCAAGGGGTACGTGAAGTATTAAAGGCTAGAGAAAATAGACTACAAGGTATTGAGGGAGCTGTTGCAGAACTTCTGACTGTGCCGAAAGAATATGAAATCGCAATGGAAATCGCCCTTGGGGCAGCGATGCAACATATCGTAGTACAAACAGAAGAGCATGCTCGTAATGCAATTGCATTTTTAAAGCAAAATAAACATGGCCGTGCAACGTTTTTACCTCAAGCTGTTATTAAAAGCCGATCGCTATCATTTGATCAATTACGCATTGTGAATCAGCATCCATCGTTTGTCGGTGTAGCGGCAGAACTTGTGCAGTACAATAATAAATATGAGAATGTAGTTTCAAGTTTATTAGGTACAGTTGTTGTTGCGAAAGATTTACGCGGAGCAAATGAGTTAGCGAAACAACTGCAATACCGCTATCGTATTGTAACACTCGAAGGTGACGTAGTGAACCCGGGTGGTTCTATGACGGGTGGAGCTGTAAAACAGGCGAAATCCTCTTTATTGGGACGTCAACGTGAACTTGAAGAGTGGACTAAAAAACTAACTGACATGGAAGAAAAAACAACGAAGCTAGAAAACTTTGTTAAAGCAGTAAAGCAAGAGATTCAAGAAAAAGAAGTACAAATACGAGAGTTACGCCAAGGTGTAGAGACCGAACGTGTAGATGAACAGAAGCTAAGAGAAGAAATTAATCGTTTAGAATTAGATGAACATCGTATTAATGATCGTTTATCGATTTACGATTTAGAGATTGAAGGATTTTTACAAGATCAAGTAAAAATGCAAGGGCGCAAAGAAGAGTTAGAAAAGATTTTAGCGACTCTTCAAGCTGAGATTGGGGAATTAGATAGCAAAATCGTCGTTTTAACGAAACAAAAAAGTGAACAATATTCTTCAAAAGAAAAAGTTCAGAAGGAAATGACGGAGCTAAAAGTACAAGCTGCTGAACAACAACAACGTTTGTCTAATCAAAAAGAAAAAGTCGAACGATTGACGAAGGAAAAAGAAGAGACTGATGCGACGCTTGTAAAAACGAAAGAAGATTTAGCGTTCTTAAAGCAAGAGATGACATCTAATTCAAGTGGCGAAGAACAAATTACGAATATGATTGAGAAGAAAGCGTATGATCGTAATCAAACTTCGGAGTTAATTCGTTCTCGTCGTGAACAACGCGTATCATTGCAAGAAAGAGTCGAGCATTTAGAGCGCGGTGTGAAAGAAACAATAGGTAAACATAAATATATTCTTGAGATGCTGAAAGATCAAGAAGTGAAAATTAACCGACTTGATGTAGAGCTGGAAAATAGATTGCAACATTTACGTGAAACATATACTATTTCATTTGAAGCAGCAAAACTTAAGTATACAATGATGATGCCTGCAGAAGATGCACGTAAAAAGGTGAAACTAATTAAACTATCCATTGAAGAGTTAGGCGCAGTAAATTTAGGGGCAATTGATGAGTATGAACGTGTAGCAGAGCGCCATACATTCTTATTAGAGCAAAGAGATGACCTAGAAGAAGCGAAATCGACATTGCATCAACTTATTACGGAAATGGATGAAGAGATGAAAAAACGCTTTTCTACTACATTCGAAGGGATTCGAACAGAGTTTCAATCTGTATTCTCTGAATTATTCGGAGGTGGAAGAGCGGATTTAGTAATGACAAACCCAGAAGATTTACTAAATACGGGTATTGATATTGTAGCGCAACCACCAGGGAAGAAACTACAAAATTTAGGTTTACTTTCAGGGGGAGAGCGTGCTTTAACGGCAATTGCGCTCTTATTTGGTATTTTAAAAGTACGCCCAGTTCCATTCTGTGTTCTAGATGAAGTGGAAGCAGCTCTTGATGAGGCAAACGTTGCTCGTTTTGCGCAGTATTTAAAGAAATTTAGTGATGAAACGCAGTTTATTGTAATTACACACCGAAAAGGTACAATGGAAGAGTCTGATGTATTGTACGGTGTAACAATGCAAGAGTCAGGGGTGTCGAAGCTTGTTTCTGTTCGTTTAGATGATGGCGAAGAACTTGTTGCAAGTAGATAGGAAGGATGGGAAGTATGAGCTTTTTAAAAAAATTAAAAGAAAAAATTTCAAAACAAACGGATACGGTAACAGAGAAGTTTAAACAAGGATTAGAAAAAACGAGAAATTCATTTGCTGATAAAGTAAATGACTTAGTGTACCGTTACCGCAAAATAGACGAAGATTTCTTTGAAGAATTAGAAGAAATTTTAATTAGTGCGGATGTCGGAGTTTCGACAGTGATGGAATTAATTGATCAGTTGAAAGAAGAAGTGCAACGTCGTAACATTCAAGATCCGAAAGAAGTACAGGCTGTTATTTCTGAAAAGCTAGTGGGCATTTACAAAGGTGACAGCGATTTTAGTAATGAAGTTAATATACAAGAGGATCAATTAACAGTAGTTTTATTTGTTGGTGTGAATGGTGTGGGGAAAACGACGACGATTGGTAAGCTTGCACATAAATTTAAATCAGAAGGTAAGTCTGTCCTATTGGCGGCAGGAGATACATTCCGTGCTGGGGCGATTGAGCAATTAGAAGTATGGGGCGATCGTGTTGGTGTAGAAGTAATTAAACAAGGGTCAGGATCTGATCCAGCGGCTGTTATGTATGATGCTGTACAAGCGGCAAAGGCCCGTAAAGTGGATGTATTGCTATGTGATACAGCCGGACGCTTACAAAATAAAGTAAACTTAATGAATGAGTTAGAGAAAGTGAAGCGCGTAATTGAGCGTGAAGTACCAGGGGCTCCTCATGAAGTATTACTTGTTATTGATGCAACAACAGGGCAAAATGGTTTAAGTCAAGCGAAAACATTCCGTGAAGCCACGAATGTTACCGGTATTGTTTTAACGAAGTTAGATGGAACTGCTAAAGGTGGTATCGTCTTAGCGATTCGTAACGAAATGGATGTTCCGGTGAAATTTGTTGGGCTAGGAGAGCAAATGGATGATCTGCAACAGTTTGATCCAGAACAATATGTTTATGGTTTGTTTGCGAACGTAGTAGAAACAGAAGAAGTGTAAGTGAAAGAAGCGGTATTTCCGCTTCTTTTTTTATAAAAATATGTGATGTTAAGAAAAAAACTTGACACTCTTTTATACTCCATGTAAACTAAGTCATGTAAAGGGAAATCACTTAACAAAGGATGATCCAACATGCTCGAGAAAACAACGAGAATGAACTATTTATTTGATTTTTATCAATCGTTGTTAACGCAAAAACAAAGAAGTTATATGTCGCTTTATTATCTAGATGATTTATCTCTTGGTGAAATTGCGGAAGAATTTGATGTAAGTCGCCAAGCCGTGTATGATAACATTAAACGGACTGAAGCGATGCTTGAAGAATATGAAGATAAATTAGTATTACTTCAAAAGTTTCAAGAGCGACAGCGACTTGTTGCAAAGCTAAAACAGCTAATCAGCGAAGAAGAGCATGTAAATGAAGAAATGAAACAAGTTGTTGAAGCTATCGAAAAATTAGATTAGGAGGGCGGCAATATGGCATTTGAAGGATTAGCCGACCGACTTCAACAGACAATGCAAAAAATCCGCGGCAAAGGAAAAGTTTCTGAAGCCGATGTAAAAGAAATGATGAGAGAAGTTCGTCTAGCTCTTTTAGAAGCGGATGTTAACTTTAAAGTAGTAAAAGATTTTATAAAGCGTGTGTCTGAGCGTGCTGTCGGACAAGATGTAATGAAAAGTTTGACACCTGGACAACAAGTAATTAAAATCGTACAGGAAGAACTTACAGAACTTATGGGCGGAGAGCAAAGCAAAATTGCTGTTGCTAATAAGCCACCTACTGTTATAATGATGGTTGGTCTGCAAGGTGCGGGTAAAACAACGACGACAGGTAAGCTTGCAAATTTGCTTCGTAAAAAGCATAATCGTAAACCGATGCTTGTTGCAGCGGATATTTACCGTCCAGCAGCGATTAAACAGCTTGAAACATTAGGGAAGCAATTGGACATGCCTGTTTTCTCCTTAGGAGATCAAGTAAGTCCGGTTGAAATTGCGAAACAAGCGATTGCGAAAGCAAAAGAAGATCATCACGATTACGTTTTAATCGATACAGCGGGTCGCCTGCATATTGATGAAGAACTAATGGGTGAATTAGCGAAAGTCAAAGAAGTTGCGAAACCGGATGAAATTTTCCTTGTTGTCGATGCGATGACAGGACAAGACGCGGTAAATGTAGCACAAAGTTTCCATGAACAGTTAGGATTAACAGGTGTTGTATTAACGAAATTAGATGGTGATACGCGCGGTGGTGCGGCATTATCTATTAAGGCTGTAACAAATACACCAATTAAATTTGCTGGTATGGGTGAAAAACTAGATGCAATTGAAGCGTTCCATCCAGAACGTATGGCATCCCGTATTTTAGGGATGGGCGACGTCTTAACATTAATTGAAAAAGCGCAAGCTACAGTTGATGAAGAGAAAGCAAAAGAACTTGAGCAAAAAATGCGTACGCTTTCGTTTACGCTTGACGATTTCCTAGAACAACTTGGACAAGTGCGTCAACTTGGACCGCTTGACGAATTGTTAGGAATGCTTCCTGGTGCAAATAAAATTAAAGGGCTGAAAAATGCACAAGTTGATGAAAAACAAATTGGGCATATTGAGGCAATTATTCGTTCTATGACTAAAGTAGAACGAGAACAACCGGAAATAATCAATGCTAGTCGTAAAAAGCGCATTGCCAAAGGTAGCGGTACAACGGTACAAGAAATCAATCGTCTAATCAAGCAATTTGATGATATGAAAAAAATGATGAAGACGATGACGGGAATGCAAAAAGGTAAGAAAAAAGGACTAGGTGGATTGAAGTTTCCATTCATGTAAGGAAAAAAGATGGCTCTGTTAAGAAAAAATACTTTACAAAGCAATAGTCTTTTTGCTAATATAATTATCTGTGTGAAATAAATTCGGAGGTGCTTTATAAATGGCAGTTAAAATTCGTTTAAAACGTATGGGAGCTAAAAAAACTCCTTTCTATCGTGTAGTTGTTGCAGATTCTCGTTCTCCTCGTGACGGACGTTTCATTGAGGAAATCGGTACTTACAATCCGGTTGCTCAACCAGCGGAAGTTAAGATCAACGAAGAAGCAGCATTAAAATGGTTAGGAAATGGTGCTAAACCATCTGATACAGTTCGTAACCTTTTCTCTAACCAAGGTATCATGGAGAAATTCCACTTATCTAAACAAGGTAAGTAATTGAGGCAATGACAATGAAAATGTTAGTCGAGACAATTGTTAAACCTCTTGTGGATCATCCTGGAGATGTAAAAGTTACACAGGAACTTTGCAACGGAGAAATAAAGTATCGATTAACTGTACATCCTGAGGATGTTGGAAAAGTCATTGGAAAGCAAGGGAAAGTTGCGAAAGCGATTAGAATGCTCTTGTATTCAGTGGGACATCATAATGATGAGAACGTCACACTGGAAATTCAATAAACGTAAAAAGGGCGAGGAGTTATTTCCTCTCCCTTTTTTAACATTTAAAGAGAAATTGCATGTTCCATATATAAAATGGAAATGCTTAATTTATATAGAAACCAGGGGTGACATACTATTTATGACAAAATGGTTTAATGTAGGGAAAATTGTAAATACTCATGGCGTAAAAGGAGAAATTCGTGTTATTTCTCGTACTGATTTTCCAGAAGAGCGATATAAAGTAGGGAACACGTTATACATATGGGATGAGAAAGGTACAGACTATCTTACAGTGAAGGTAACTTCTCATCGTCAACATAAGACATTTGATTTATTAACACTTGAAGGATACAACAATGTAGATGAAGTAGAGAAGTTAAAAGGTTCTTTAATAAAAGTACCAGAAGAGCAGTTAGGCGAACTAGCTGAAGGTGAATACTACTACCATGAAATTATTGGTTGCAACGTTGTAACGGAAGAAGGAGAAGCGTTAGGGACAATCAAAGAGATTCTATCTCCTGGTGCGAATGACGTTTGGGTGATTAAACGTCCAAAGGGTCAAGATTTGTTAATTCCTTATATTGATGACGTTGTACTTCAAGTTAACATTGAAAATAAATTAGTAACCATTCATATAATGGAAGGGCTACTATAATGAAAATTGACATTTTAACATTGTTTCCAGATATGTTTACGGGTGTATTTGGTTCTTCAATTTTAAAGAAAGCACAAGAAAAAGAAGCGGTAGAGCTTCGTGTTGTCAATTTTCGTGAGTATACAACTAGTAAGCATAATAGTGTAGATGATTATCCGTATGGTGGGGGCGCTGGTATGGTATTAACCCCACAGCCTATCTTTGACGCAGTAGAAGAGTTAACGAAGGAAACAGACCGTAAGCCGAGAATCGTCTTAATGTGTCCACAAGGAGAGCGTTTCACGCAGAAGAAGGCAGAAGAGCTTGCTGGAGAAGAGCATGTTATTTTTGTATGTGGCCATTATGAAGGATACGATGAACGAATTCGTGAGCATCTTGTAACAGATGAGATTTCTATTGGGGATTACGTATTAACGGGTGGAGAATTGGCTTCTATGGTAGTCACTGACAGTGTTGTACGTCTTTTGCCAGGAGTGCTTGGGAATCAAACGTCACAAGTGGAAGACTCTTTTAGCACAGGTTTGTTAGAACACCCACATTATACACGTCCTGCTGATTTTCGTGGTATGAAGGTACCGGATGTACTAATGTCAGGAAATCATAAAAACATTGATGAATGGCGCCATAAAGAGTCACTACGTCGTACGTACACACGTAGACCGGATTTACTGGAAGAACGAGAATTATCTAAGCAAGAAGAGAAATGGCTGGAACAGATTAAAGAAGACCGATAAGGGCTTGATATATTTTCTATTGCAACAGTCCTAGCAATATGCTATTATAACATTTGTGCTACTGAAATCAGTAGCCGTATTAACGATGTTCCGCTGTAATTTAATAAGACTTTATAAGAGCATCTGTTTAAAGGAGAGAATTTAATATGCAACAATTAATCACAGAAATCACAAAAGGCCAATTGAAAACTGACCTTCCTTCATTCCGTCCTGGAGACACTTTACGTGTACACGTAAAAGTAGTTGAGGGAACTCGTGAAAGAATTCAGCTTTTCGAAGGTGTTGTAATTAAACGTCGTGGTGGCGGAATCAGTGAAACATTCACAGTTCGTAAGATTTCTTACGGTGTAGGTGTTGAGCGTACATTCCCAGTTCACACGCCAAGAATCGCGAACATCGAAGTACTTCGCCGTGGTAAAGTACGTCGTGCTAAGTTATACTACTTACGTAACCTTCGCGGTAAAAAAGCACGTATTAAAGAAATTCGATAAGACATGTATGGGAGCTTGTAAATACACAAGCTCCCTTTTTCCAATCTATATGAAATTTTGGTATAATACGAGCAGCTTACATAACAGTGGAGGGGAAAGCATGAAGAAAGAGAAGAGCTCACTTTGGGAATGGATCAAAGCAATTTTGATTGCTGTTGTATTAGCGGGCGTAATTAGACAGTTTTTCTTTGCCCCAATTCTCGTAGACGGTGTATCGATGTCGCCGACTTTACATGACCGTGATCGAATGATTGTTAATAAAATTGGCTATCACATAGGTGATCCGAAACGCTTTGATATTATTGTATTCCGAGCGACGGAAGAAAAAGATTATATTAAGCGTATTATTGGCCTGCCAGGCGACGAAATCGAATACCGTAATGATAAACTATATGTTAACGGGAAACCTTATGAGGAGCCGTATTTAGATAAGCAGAAAAAACAACTTGCTGACGGACCGCTTACATATGATTTTACTCTTGAAGAAATGACAGGAAAGAAAACTGTTCCAGAAGGTCAATTATTTGTTTTAGGCGATAATCGTCGTTTTAGTAAAGATAGCCGTTCGATTGGTACAATTTCAATGGACCAAGTGATTGGTAAAGCAAATATGCTATATTGGCCGTTAAAAGATGCACGTATTGTGAAATAAAAGAAAAAGAAGGTGGCAACATGGTAATTCAATGGTTCCCAGGACATATGGCAAAGGCTAGACGCCAAGTAACAGAAAAATTAAAGTTAATTGATGTTGTAATTGAGCTTGTAGATGCTCGATTACCTTTATCTTCTCGTAATCCAATGATTGATGAAATTATTACACATAAACCAAGGCTTGTTGTTTTAAATAAAGCGGATATGGCGGATGATCGTCTTACAAAGCAGTGGATTGCATATTTTGATGAAAGAGGTCAAAAGGCAATTTCAATTAATGCGCAAGCTGGACAAGGTATGAAAGAAATTGCAGCAGCTTGTAAAGTTCTTGTCAAAGAAAAATTCGATAAAATGGTTGCTAAAGGCATTAGACCAAGAGCAATTCGTGCTTTAATTGTAGGTATTCCAAACGTTGGTAAATCTACACTAATTAATAAATTAGCGAAGAAGAATATAGCAAAAACAGGAGATCGTCCTGGTGTGACAACGGCCCAGCAGTGGATTAAAGTTGGGAAAGAAATGGAATTATTAGATACACCAGGTATTTTGTGGCCTAAATTTGAAGATGAATTAGTTGGTCTTCGTTTAGCGACGACTGGTGCAATTAAAGATTCTATATTAAATCTACAGGATGTAGCTATTTATGCGTTACGTTTTATGGAAAAACATTATCCAGAACGTTTAAAAGAGCGATATAATTTAAATGACATTCCAGAAGAAATTGTGGAGTTATTTGATGCAATTGGAAAAAATAGAGGTTGCTTAATGGGCGGCGGAATGATTGATTATGATAAAACATCTGAGCTTATACTTCGTGAGCTTCGTGGTGGAAGATTTGGAAAAATGACATTTGAAACACCAGAAGAGTTTGCAGAGCAGGTAGAAGATGCGGAAAAAGTAGAAGAAGTATAAGACGTGCGTTTGTACGTCTTTTCTTTTTGGTTACGTTTAAAAGGAGTGTAAATAGATGCAAAAAATGACTATTCATGAAGCGGAATGTTTGCTGCAAGAAATTATGAATGAAGAAGACGAGCGTTTTCAAATGTTAGTGAAAGATGAGCGAAAAGGTGTTCAAAAACTAATTTTGAAGTGGTATAAACAAAAAGAGTTAGCGCAAAAAGAAAGAGAAAAATTTCTAGAAATGTCAAAGTACGAAAATGAGTTACGTGAAAAAGGGCTCACATACATTGCTGGTATTGATGAAGTGGGGCGTGGGCCGTTAGCAGGACCGGTTGTGACGGCGGCTGTCGTCCTCCCGGAAGATTTTTATATTCCAGGATTAAATGACTCGAAAAAATTAAGTGAAGCGAAACGTGAGCGTTTTTATGATGAAATTAAAGAGCATGCAATTGCGATTGGAGTTGGAATTATATCACCACAAGTTATTGATGAAATAAATATTTATCAAGCGACGAAGCAAGCGATGTTAGATGCCGTTGCTAATTTATCATGTACACCAGAATATTTATTAATCGATGCGATGAAGCTTCCTACATCAATTCCGCAAACATCAATCATTAAAGGTGATGCGAAAAGTGTCTCTATTTCAGCTGCATCTATTATTGCGAAAGTGACGAGAGACCGCATGATGAAAGAGTTAGGAGGAAAGTATCCTGCATATGGATTCGAACAACATATGGGATATGGGACGAAACAGCATTTAGAAGCGATTGAAGTACATGGAGTATTAGAGGAACATCGAAAATCATTCGCGCCAATTAAAGATATGATTCAAAAATAAGCTGTATATTCACAGCTTATTTTTTATTTTGGTATATAAACATTATTATTTTCGAAAAAGAATAAAGCGATTTCAGTTTTCTGACACTTTATTGTAGACAGCGTGCCAATCATCTTATACAATGGCAATGTAATGTTTTTTAAACATTAAAAAACTTTTCGAGTAAAACAGGAAAACAGGGGAGGATGGGACCATGAATATCCATGAGTACCAAGGTAAGGCAGTCCTTAGAAGCTATGGGGTTAGCGTTCCGAACGGGAAGGTTGCATTTACAGTAGAAGAAGCTGTAGAAGCAGCGAAAGAATTAGGAACGGAAGTATGTGTAGTTAAAGCGCAAATTCACGCTGGTGGACGCGGCAAAGCTGGCGGTGTAAAAGTTGCGAAAAATTTAGAAGAAGTTCGTACATATGCAGAAAGCATTTTAGGAACTACACTTGTGACGCATCAAACAGGTCCTGAAGGTAAGGAAGTAAAACGCTTACTTATCGAAGAAGGTTGCGATATTAAAAAAGAATATTATGTAGGTCTTGTATTAGATCGTGCAACTTCTCAAGTTGTTTTAATGGCATCTGAAGAAGGTGGAACAGAAATTGAAGAAGTAGCAGAAAAAACGCCTGAAAAAATCTTTAAAGAATATATTGATCCAGCAGTAGGTTTACAAGGTTTCCAAGCGCGTAGAATCGCGTTTAACATCAATATTCCAAAAGAACTTGTAGGACAAGCTGTGAAGTTTATGATGGGCTTATACAGTGCGTTTATCGAAAAAGATTGCTCTATCGCTGAGATTAATCCACTTGTTACAACAGGTGACGGTAAAGTTATGGCGTTAGATGCAAAATTAAACTTTGATTCTAATGCGTTATATCGCAATAAAGATATTTTAGAACTTCGTGATCTTGAAGAAGAAGATTCAAAAGAAATTGAAGCTTCTAAATATGACTTAAACTACATTCCTTTAGATGGAAATATCGGTTGTATGGTTAATGGTGCAGGTTTAGCAATGGCTACAATGGATATCATTAAACATTACCATGGTGACCCAGCTAACTTCTTAGATGTTGGTGGCGGCGCAACAGCTGAAAAAGTTACAGAAGCATTCAAAATTATCCTTTCTGACAAAAATGTAAAAGGTATCTTCGTTAACATTTTTGGTGGCATTATGAAGTGTGATGTTATCGCAGAAGGTGTTATTGAAGCGACGAAGCAGGTAGGTCTTGAGTTGCCTTTAGTTGTACGTCTTGAAGGTACAAACGTAGAGCTAGGAAAGAAAATTTTAAATGAGTCTGGTTTAAATATTGTTGCAGCAGAATCTATGGCAGACGGTGCACAAAAAATTGTTTCACTAGTGGGCTAATAGAAAGCGGGGGAGAAAAATGAGCGTATTAGTTAATAAAGATACAAAAGTTATTGTTCAAGGTATTACAGGTTCTCAAGGGTTATTCCATACAAAGCAAATGATTGAATACGGTACGAAAATTGTAGGTGGTGTAACACCAGGTAAAGGTGGCACTGATATTGAAGGCGTACCAGTATTTGATACAGTAGAAGATGCTGTGAAAGCAACAGGCGCAAACGCTTCAGTTGTATACGTTCCACCCGCTTTTGCGGCTGATGCAATTATGGAAGCTGTTGATGCAAAGGTTGATTTAGTAGTATGTATTACTGAAGGAATCCCTGTATTAGATATGGTAAACGTAAAGAGATATATGGCGGGTAAACATACACGTTTACTTGGACCAAACTGCCCTGGTGTCATTACACCTGACGAATGTAAAATTGGTATTATGCCAGGATATATTCACAAAAAAGGTCATGTTGGTATCGTATCTCGCTCTGGTACATTAACGTATGAAGCTGTACATCAGTTAACGCAAGAAGGTATTGGCCAATCTACTGCTGTAGGTATCGGGGGAGACCCTGTTAACGGTACGGACTTTATTGATGCGTTAAAAGCATTTAATGAAGATGAAGAAACGCATGCTGTAATTATGATTGGTGAAATCGGCGGTACGGCAGAAGAAGAAGCAGCAGAATGGGTACAAGCTAATATGACAAAACCAGTTGTAGGCTTCATTGGTGGTCAAACAGCGCCTGAAGGCAAACGTATGGGTCATGCTGGGGCGATCATTTCTGGCGGCAAAGGAACTGCTGCTGAAAAGATTAAAACAATGGAAGCTTGTGGTATTAAAGTAGCGGAAACACCAGCTGTTATGGGTGAAACATTAATCTCTGTTTTAAAAGAAAAGGGATTATTTGAGACTTGTAAAAACTACTAATCTTTTTGAAAGACACCTTCTTATTAGAGGGTGTCTTTTTACACATTTTTTGTTTACATAATAAAAATTATGGGTAAGGAGAATTGAGATGAAAAGAGAACGTTTATTGCACCTTCATTACATGTTGGCGGATCATTGGAAGGCGATGGAGAGACTACTATATGTTGATCCAAAACTGAAGGGAATATACACTTTTAGTCCGGAACAATTTGAATATTACGCTGGAATATCCTCGGAAAAATCTTTAGAACTAGTAAATTTTCTTCAAATTTCAAATCTCCAACAATATGTATCCCAGTTAGAAAAAAAGAGAATATTTTATATAACAATATGGGATAAGGACTATCCACAATTACTGCGAGAAATACAAGATCCCCCTTTTGTTTTATACGGAAAAGGAGAAAGAGATTTTCTAAATAAAGTAAATAAATTAGCGATTGTTGGAACGAGAGAACCGTCTTTATATGGAAAGGAGAGTATGAAGTTTATTTTACAACCTTTACTTGAAAAAGAATGGCTTATTGTTAGTGGGTTTGCAAGAGGGATAGATACAATTGCTCATGAAGTTACAGTAAGGCAGCATTGCCCGACCATTGCAATATTAGGACACGGATTATCTTATATGTATCCAAAGGAGAATAGAGGTTTGTATGACACGTGGAAAGATTATATATTGTTATTGACAGAGTATCCGCCTCATTATGTGCCGAAAAAATGGTATTTCCCAAAAAGAAATCGAATTATTAGCGGTATAAGTAAAGGTGTTTTAGTTGTAGAAGCAAAAACGAGAAGTGGATCCCTTATTACTGCAGACCTTGCGCTAGAACAAAATAGAGAGGTGTTTGCGCTTCCTGGACCGATATTTATAGAGAGTGCAGCGGGAACGAATCATCTAATTCAACAAGGCGCAAAGCTAGTAAGAAATGCGGAGGATATCCTTGAAGAAATTTTAAATTAACCATATATTTTTATGTTTTTATTAAACAATTATTGACAAATGGTAGATTGTCGCTGTATGGTATATTCATTCTTGATTGACAAAAACAAGAGAAATCAATAAGATTGATGAAGACTTGAATCCACCTCTTAAGGAGGCACTAGCATGTCAGATTACCTCGTAATCGTGGAGTCGCCTTCTAAGGCGAAGACCATTGAAAAATATTTAGGGAAAAAATACAAAGTCGTCGCGTCCATGGGACATGTCCGCGATTTACCTAAAAGCCAAATGGGGATAGAAGTAAAGAATAACTTCACCCCGAAGTATATTACCATTCGTGGTAAGGGTCCCGTTTTAAAAGATTTAAAATCAGCGGCAAAAAAAGCAAAGAAAGTCTATCTCGCGGCCGATCCGGATCGTGAAGGAGAAGCAATTGCTTGGCATTTAGCAAATACGTTAAATGTGGACGTTGAATCAGATTGCCGAGTTGTATTTAATGAGATTACAAAAGATGCAATAAAAGAATCATTTAAATATCCTCGTGCAATTAATATGGATTTAGTAGATGCACAACAGGCAAGACGTATACTCGATCGTCTTGTTGGTTACAATATTAGTCCTTTATTATGGAAGAAAGTAAAAAAAGGATTAAGTGCAGGACGCGTACAATCTGTAGCAGTTCGTTTAATCATCGAACGTGAAAAAGAAATTCAAAGTTTTGAACCTGAAGAATTCTGGACAATTAAAACAGAATTTGTGAAAGGGAAAGACACATTTGAAGCAAGCTTTTACGGTGTAGATGGTGAAAAAGTTCAATTAACGAACGAAGCACAAGTGAACGAAATAATCGAAAAGATGAAAGACAATGCGTTTTCGGTTGAAAATGTAACGCGAAAAGAGCGAAAGCGTAACCCTGCATTACCGTTTACAACATCTTCCTTGCAACAAGAGGCAGCGCGTAAGTTAAATATGCGAGCAAAGAAAACAATGATGCTTGCACAGCAGCTGTATGAAGGGATAGATCTTGGAAAACAAGGGACTGTAGGTCTTATTACGTATATGAGAACTGATTCAACACGTATCTCAGAAACAGCTCAAACAGAGGCTCGTGATTACATTACTGAGGCGTTTGGTGCGGAATACATAGGAACAGAGAAGAGGAAAGAAACGAAAAAGTCGAAAGCACAAGATGCGCATGAGGCGATTCGTCCTACTTCGGTAATGAGAAAGCCAGAGGAACTAAAAAGTTTCTTAAGTCGTGATCAACTCCGTTTGTATAAACTGATTTGGGAGCGATTTGTTGCAAGTCAAATGGCATCTGCTATAATGGATACTGTTACAGCGAAACTCATTAATAACAATGTTCAGTTCCGTGCAAGTGGATCAGTTGTAAAGTTCCCAGGATTTATGAAAGTGTACGTAGAGTCGAAAGATGATGGTGCGGAAGAAAAGGATAAGATGTTGCCACCGTTAGAAGTAGGTGAAACTGTATTTTCAAAAGATATAGAACCAAAGCAACATTACACACAGCCTCCGCCGCGTTATACAGAGGCTCGTCTAGTAAGAACACTTGAAGAGCTTGGAATTGGGAGACCGTCTACTTATGTACCGACACTTGAAACAATCCAAAAACGAGGATACGTTGCTTTAGATAATAAACGCTTCGTTCCGACTGAGCTTGGTGGAATAGTAATCGAACTTATTTTAGAGTTTTTCCCAGAAATTATTAACATTGAATTTACTGCCAATATGGAGCAAAGCCTTGATGAAGTAGAAGAAGGAAATGCGAATTGGGTGAAAATTGTTGATGATTTCTACGTAGGATTTGAACCGCGCTTAGAAAAAGCGGAAAAAGAAATGCGTGAAGTGGAAATTAAAGATGAACCAGCTGGGGAAGACTGTGAATTATGTAGTCACCCGATGGTCTTTAAAATGGGTAAATATGGGAAGTTTATGGCTTGTTCAAATTTCCCGGAATGTCGTAATACAAAACCGATTGTAAAAGAAATCGGTGTTACTTGTCCGAAGTGTGATAAAGGGCAAATTATTGAACGCCGTAGTAATAAAAAGAAACGCCTTTTCTACGGATGCGGTACGTATCCAGAATGTGACTTTGTATCTTGGGATAAGCCGATTGGTCGTAAATGTCCGAAGTGTGAAGGTATGCTCGTAGAGAAAAAGTTAAAAAAAGGCGTGCAAGTACAATGTATTTCGTGTGATTATGAAGAAGAACAACAAATGTGAGCGTAACTGCTCACATTTTTTTCGGGAAGAAAAGGAAAGGTGATATATATGACAACACAAGTAGTAAACGTCATTGGCGCAGGTCTTGCAGGAAGCGAAGCAGCTTACCAAATTGCAAAGCGTGGTGTCCAAGTAAAATTATATGAAATGAGACCAGTAAGGCAAACACCAGCTCATCATACAGATAAATTTGCTGAATTAGTATGTAGTAACTCACTTCGCGCAAACACATTAACAAATGCTGTTGGTGTTATTAAAGAAGAAATGCGTCTAATGGATTCTGTCATTATTCGTGCAGCCGATGAGTGCTCTGTACCAGCAGGAGGTGCTTTAGCTGTAGACCGTCATGAATTCGCGGCGAAAGTGACTGAATATGTGAAAAATCATCCGAACGTAACTGTAATGAATGAGGAAATCACTGAAATTCCAGAGGGACCAACTGTTATTGCGACAGGTCCACTTACGTCTCCTGATCTTTCTGCACAATTAAAAAAACTAACAGGTGAAGATTATTTTTATTTCTATGATGCTGCCGCGCCAATCGTTGAGAAAGACAGCATTGACATGAATAAAGTATATTTAAAATCCCGTTATGATAAAGGTGAAGCGGCATATTTAAACTGTCCAATGACAGAAGAAGAGTTTGATCGTTTTTATGAGGCTTTAATTGCTGCTGAGACAGTGCCTTTAAAAGAATTTGAAAAAGAAATTTTCTTTGAAGGTTGTATGCCAGTAGAAGTTATGGCAAGTAGAGGAAGACAGACGTTAGTATTTGGGCCGATGAAGCCTGTTGGGTTAGAAGATCCGAAAACAGGGAAAACACCGTATGCGGTTGTTCAGTTACGTCAAGATGATGCAGCAGGAACATTATACAATATTGTAGGCTTCCAAACACATTTAAAGTGGGGGCCACAAAAAGAAGTGTTACAGCTAATTCCAGGACTAGAAAACGCAGAGATTGTACGTTATGGTGTAATGCATCGTAATACGTTTATTAATTCGCCTAATTTGCTTCGTCCAACATATCAATATAAACAACGTGATGATTTATTCTTCGCTGGTCAAATGACTGGTGTAGAGGGTTATGTTGAATCAGCAGCATCAGGATTATTAGCGGGTATTAACGCTGCTCGACTTGTACAAGGTGAAGAGCCAGTTGTATTACCACCTGTAACTGCAATGGGAAGTATGGCAAATTATATTACTGCGACAAATGCGAAAAACTTCCAGCCAATGAATGCAAACTTCGGTTTATTTACACCGTTAGAGAAGAAAATTAAAAAGAAACAAGAGCGAAATGAAGCATATGCTACACGCGCTTTGGAAACAATTCAAAATTTTGTAAATATTTAATTAAATTTCTTGCAAAGGCTACTAAGTTGTGATACGATTTAGTAGCCTTTATTGAGGTGAATTATATGGATGTGAATGTGAAGAAATTGTTACAATTATTCGTTGGATATTTACAAATTGAAAGAAATTATTCAAAATATACAATTGCAAGTTATCAAAATGATTTAGAACATTTTGTGCAATTTATGGAGCGAGAAGGCATATCCTCTTTTTTAGATGTTACATACGCGGATGTTCGTTTATACTTGACGACGTTGCACGATCAGAAGTTAGCACGTAAATCTGTCGCAAGGAAAGTATCAAGCTTACGAAGTTTATATCGTTTTTTGATGCGTGAAGGTTATCAAAAAGATAATCCGTTTGCACTTGCGTCACTTCCCAAGAAAGAATTGTCAATCCCAAAGTTTTTATATGCTGAAGAGTTAGAGGAATTGTTTGAAGTTTCTGATACAGGGGCACCATTAGGTCAAAGGAATCAAGCTTTATTAGAGTTGATGTATGCAACTGGGATTCGTGTAAGCGAATGCGTTAATTTGCAACTTACCGACATTGACTTTGCAGTGGGAACAATTTTAGTGATGGGAAAAGGGAAAAAACAAAGATATATTCCGTTCGGAAGCTATGCACAAGATGCTTTAATTACTTATATAGAGAACGGGAGAAAACAGTTAGCTCAAAAGACTGAAGAACAATCTCATATGGTATTTTTAAATGCGAAAGGTAAGCCGTTAACAGATCAGGGTGTACGTTATGTTTTGAACGAACTCATTAAGAAAGCTTCACTTACAATGCGGATAAGTCCCCATATGTTAAGGCATACATTTGCTACACATATGTTGGATGAAGGAGCGGATTTACGTACTGTGCAGGAGCTATTAGGTCATGAGAATTTGTCAACCACACAAATTTATACGCATGTCTCTAAAGAAAGATTGCGTTCTGTGTACATGAAGCATCACCCGCGGGCATAAATTGCTTTTAAGGCTATAAAAACATATAAAGGAGTTTTTTCTATGGGAAATTTCCACGCTACAACGATATTTGCAGTTCATCATAATGGAGAATGTGCAATGGCTGGAGATGGTCAGGTAACGATGGGGAATGCTGTTGTAATGAAACATACAGCTCGCAAAGTTCGCAAACTTTTCCAAGGGAAAGTTTTAGCTGGTTTTGCAGGATCAGTTGCTGATGCATTTACTCTTTTTGAAATGTTTGAAGGAAAATTAGAAGAGTATAATGGCAATTTGCAGCGCGCTGCAGTTGAGATGGCGAAACAATGGCGTGGTGATAAAATGCTACGTCAGCTAGAAGCAATGCTCATTGTCATGGATAAAACAACGATGCTCCTTGTTTCAGGTACAGGAGAAGTGATTGAACCAGATGATGGTATTTTAGCAATTGGTTCAGGCGGACATTATGCACTTGCTGCTGGTCGTGCTTTAAAGCAACATGCAAGTGAACATTTAACAGCGAAACAAATTGCGAAGGCCAGTTTAGAAATTGCAGGCGATATTTGTGTTTATACGAACCACAACATAATTGTTGAAGAATTGTAGAATCGTAAGGGAGGCATTTTATATGCATTTACATTTTACTCCGCGTCAAATTGTGGAAAAATTAGATCAATACATCATCGGTCAAAAAGATGCAAAGAAAGCGGTTGCTGTAGCTCTACGAAATCGATACCGTCGCAGTAAATTAGTTGAAAATTTACGTGATGAAATTGCACCTAAAAACATTTTAATGATTGGACCGACAGGTGTTGGTAAAACAGAGGTAGCACGGCGAATGGCGAAACTCGTTGGAGCACCTTTTATTAAGGTTGAAGCGACGAAATTTACAGAAGTTGGATATGTGGGTCGAGATGTAGAGTCGATGGTCCGCGACCTTGTTGAAACGTCTGTTCGCATTGTGAAAGAGGAAATGGTAGTTAAAGTTCAAGATAAAGCAGAAGAGCAAGCGAATCAACGTCTTGTTGAAATTTTAGTGCCGAGTCCGGAGAAACAATCTGGATTTAAAAATCCATTAGAAATGCTTTTTGGTGGTAATCAAAATTCAAACCAAACATCTGATGCACAGGAAGATGATGAAATCGAAAAGAAACGTCAAGATGTGGAAAGAAAGCTTGCGGCAGGCCTTCTTGAAGATGAAGTGATATCGATCGAAGTGACGGAACAACAGTCTTCTATGTTTGATATGTTGCAAGGAACTGGCATGGAGCAAATGGGAATGAATTTCCAAGATGCACTAGGAAGTATCATGCCGAAAAAAACGAAAAAACGTAAACTTTCTGTAAAAGAAGCAAGAAAACTCTTGACAAATGAAGAGGCACAGCGCTTAATTGATATGGATGAAGTTACACAAGAGGCTGTTTATCGTGCTGAACAGCTCGGGATTATTTTTATCGATGAAATTGACAAAATTGCTGGTAAGCAGTCGAATAGCGTAGATGTATCGCGTGAAGGTGTGCAACGTGACATTTTACCGATTGTAGAAGGATCGAATGTAGCAACGAAATACGGATCAGTAAAAACGGATTATATTTTATTTGTTGCAGCTGGAGCGTTCCATATGTCTAAACCGTCGGATTTAATTCCGGAATTGCAAGGGAGATTTCCGATTCGAGTAGAATTAACAAAATTATCGGCGGATGATTTTGTTAAAATATTAATCGAGCCTGACAATGCGCTAATTAAACAGTACACGGCGTTATTAGCGACTGAAGGTATAGAAATTGAATTTTCAGACGAAGCTATTCGTAAGATTGCTGAGATTGCTTATCAAGTTAATCAGGATACAGATAATATTGGAGCGAGAAGACTTCATACTGTTATGGAGAAGCTCCTTGAAGATTTATCGTTTGAGGCATCTGAAATTACGTTAGAGAAAATAACGATAACACCTCAATATGTTGAGGAAAAATTAGCGACAATAGCTAAAAATAAAGATGTGAGCCAGTTTATTTTGTAATAGTGTCATCAGGTGACTCGCCCTAGTTTCCAAGTGATGAAAAAATATGTAAGTAACATGTAGGAGGAAATTTTGAAATGGAATTATTAGCAAAAACGAGAAAATTAAATGCGTTATTACAGAGCGCAGCAGGAAAGCCTGTAAACTTTAGAGAGATGTCTGACACAATGTGTGAAGTAATTGAAGCGAACGTGTTCGTTGTAAGTCGTCGCGGTAAATTATTAGGATATGCGATTCACCAACAAATCGAAAACGAACGTATGAAGCACATGCTTGCAGAGCGTCAATTCCCAGAAGAGTATACGCAAAGTTTATTCAATGTTACAGAAACATCTTCAAATTTAGGTGTGGATAGTGACTACACAGCATTCCCGGTAGAAAATAGAGAATTATTCGGTCAAGGTTTAACTACAATCGTACCAATCGTTGGTGGCGGTGAGCGTCTAGGTACACTAGTATTAGCTCGTCTTGGTCAAGAGTTCTTAGACGATGATTTAATTCTTGCTGAATACAGCTCAACTGTTGTAGGTATGGAAATCTTACGTGAAAAAGCAGAAGAAATCGAAGAGGAAGCACGTAGTAAAGCTGTTGTTCAAATGGCGATTAGCTCATTATCTTACAGTGAGTTAGAAGCAATCGAGCATATCTTCGAAGAATTAAATGGAACAGAAGGTTTACTTGTTGCAAGTAAAATTGCTGATCGCGTCGGAATTACTCGTTCGGTAATCGTAAATGCACTACGTAAATTAGAAAGTGCTGGTGTTATTGAGTCTCGCTCTTTAGGTATGAAAGGAACATACATTAAAGTGCTAAACGACAAGTTTCTACAGGAACTTGCTAAATTAAAAACAAACTAATTTATAAAAAAACTCTCCTCGCTTGAGGAGAGTTTTTTGTTTTTTTAAGTGAATGATTTTGCTTACGTAAGGCGTCATGACAACATTCATTAGAAAACTATTAATTAACCTTCAATTCCTTGCTTAAAGGAATTGAAGGTTGGTAATACTAGAATTTGAGCGTGAAAAAAAGAAAGTTTTACATTGTTCGCATTTTCGACTTGATTGTAATATTTCAGTATGATATAGTAAGCAGTGGTGTCAGTACAAAGTACACACGTTTACTGATTTAAGTGTTGGTGCTACGTTCGTAGTTTCGCTTAGAGATGAAGTAAACGGAGGATATCAAAAAACCATTTAGGAGGAACTAAATTATGTCAGTAATTTCTATGAAACAATTGCTTGAAGCTGGTGTTCATTTCGGACATCAAACTCGTCGTTGGAACCCAAAAATGAAGCGTTACATCTTCACAGAGCGTAACGGTATCTACATCATCGACTTACAAAAAACTGTGAAAAAAGTTGAGGAAGCTTACAGAACGATGCGTGACATCGCTGCTGAAGGTGGAGACATTTTATTCGTAGGTACTAAAAAACAAGCACAAGAAGCTATTAAAGAAGAAGCAACTCGTGCTGGTATGTACTTCGTTAACCAACGTTGGTTAGGTGGAACTTTAACAAACTTCCAAACAATCCAAAAGCGTATCAAGCGTCTTAAAGATATCGAAAGAATGCAAGAAGATGGTACTTTCGAAGTACTTCCTAAGAAAGAAGTTGTTCAACTTAAAAAAGAGTTAGAGCGTCTTGAGAAATTCTTAGGCGGTATTAAAGATATGAAAGGTCTTCCAAGTGCATTATTCGTAGTAGACCCTCGTAAAGAGCGTATTGCAGTTGCTGAAGCGCGCAAATTACACATTCCAATCATCGGTATCGTTGATACAAACTGTGATCCAGACGAAATCGATCACGTTATCCCAGCAAACGATGATGCAATTCGTGCTGTAAAACTTCTTACATCTAAAATGGCAGACGCGATCCTTGAATCAAAACAAGGTGAAGAAACTGTTACTGCGTAACAAATTTGGAAAGGTGATAAGGGGTTCGGCCTTTTATCACCTTTTTTAAGGTATAAATACATATTTTAGGAGGATGAAAAACATGGCAATCACTGCACAAATGGTAAAAGAACTTCGTGAAAAAACTGGCGCAGGTATGATGGACTGCAAAAAAGCTTTAACAGAAACTAACGGCGACATGGAGAAAGCAATTGACTTCTTACGTGAAAAAGGTATTGCGAAAGCTGCTAAAAAAGCAGACCGCATCGCTGCTGAAGGTTTAACTTTCATCGAAACAAACGGTAACGAAGGTTTAATCTTAGAATTAAACTCTGAGACTGATTTCGTTGCGAAAAACGAAGGTTTCCAAGCGTTAATTAAAGAATTAGCTGCTCACTTATTAGCTAACAAACCTGCTAACGTTGAAGAAGCTATGGCTCAAACAATCGAAGGCGGCAAAACAGTAGAAGAGCACATCAACGAAGCAATCGCTAAAATTGGTGAAAAACTTACACTTCGTCGTTTCGAAATCGTATCAAAAACTGATGCTGATGCATTCGGCGCTTACCTACACATGGGTGGACGTATTGGTGTATTAACAGTTCTTGAAGGTTCTACTGATGAAGCAGCTGCTAAAGATGTAGCAATGCACATCGCAGCAGTTAACCCTAAATACATCGACCGCGATGCTGTAACAGCTGAAGAAGTTGAGCATGAGCGTCAAGTATTAACACAACAAGCTTTAAACGAAGGCAAGCCTGAAAAAATCGTTGCGAAAATGGTAGAAGGCCGTCTTGGCAAATTCTTTGAAGAGATTTGCTTACTTGACCAAACATTCGTTAAGAATCCTGACATGAAAGTTCGTCAATTCGTTGAGTCTAAAGGCGGAACATTAAAAGGATTCGTTCGCTACGCTGTTGGTGAAGGTATCGAAAAACGCGAAGACAACTTTGCTGAAGAAGTAATGAACCAAGTAAAAGGTAACAACTAATACAGATTAGGGAACACATTGTGTTCCCTTTTTTAAAATAAAGATGTAAGCAATTGGAGGTTCATTATGAGTAAACCGAAATATAATCGTGTCGTTTTAAAGCTGAGCGGAGAAGCTTTAGCTGGCGAGCAAGGATTTGGAATTAACCCAGCTGTTATTAAGTCAGTTGCGGAACAAGTGAAAGAAATTGCAGAACTTGATGTAGAGGTTGCAGTTGTTGTTGGTGGCGGTAACATTTGGCGTGGGAAAATTGGAAGCGAAATGGGCATGGATCGTGCAGGAGCAGATTACATGGGCATGTTAGCAACAGTTATGAATTCATTAGCTCTTCAAGATAGCTTAGAGAATATCGGAATTCAAACTCGCGTACAAACTTCAATTGAGATGCGTCAAGTGGCAGAGCCTTACATTCGTCGTAAAGCAATTCGTCACTTAGAGAAAAAACGTGTTGTTATCTTTGCTGCAGGTACAGGTAACCCATACTTCTCTACAGATACAACAGCAGCATTACGTGCAGCTGAAATCGAAGCGGACGTTATTTTAATGGCGAAAAATAATGTGGATGGCGTATATAGTGCAGATCCATCTATTGACCCAACAGCTACGAAATACGAAACACTTACTTACTTAGATGTATTAAAAGCAGGTTTAGGTGTAATGGATTCTACAGCTTCTTCTTTATGTATGGATAATGATATTTCATTAATTGTATTCTCGGTTATGGAAAAAGGTAACATTAAACGTGCCGTTTTAGGCGAAAATATTGGAACAGTTGTAAGGGGGAAATAAATTATGGGACAACAAGTATTGAAGTCTTCAAATGAAAAAATGGAAAAAGCAGTTGCTGCTTATTCTCGTGAATTAGCAACAGTTCGCGCTGGTCGTGCAAGCTCGTCTGTATTAGATAAGGTACAAGTTGATTACTATGGTGCACCAACACCAGTTGTGCAATTAGCGAACATTACAGTTCCAGAAGCACGTTTGCTTGTAATTCAACCTTATGATAAAACTTCTATCGGTGATATTGAAAAAGCAATTTTAAAAGCAGATTTAGGCTTAAACCCTTCTAATGATGGAACTGTAATTCGTATTGCATTCCCTGCATTAACAGAAGAGCGTCGTCGCGATCTTGTAAAAGTTGTGAAGAAATATGCTGAGGAAGCAAAAGTTGCTGTTCGTAACGTACGTCGTGACAGTAATGATGACCTTAAGAAGCTTGAAAAAGCTGGCGACATTACAGAAGATGATTTAAGAGGATATACTGAAGATATCCAAAAAGAAACAGATAAATATATTGCAAAAGTTGACGAAATCGCAAAAAACAAAGAAAAAGAAATTATGGAAGTGTAATAGCGATAATTTCGCAAATATGACCCTCTTCTTAAGGGGGTCTTTTTACACTTTTAGGCATACGTCTGCTTGTTGGAGGGTATGAATGATGTTTAAAAAGTTTCCTTTTTTTAAAAGTAAAAAGGTCACATCGTTTGATCATCTCATTGAAAAAGTGAAAAAAGGATATATCCCAGAACATATTGCTATTATTATGGATGGTAATGGAAGATGGGCAAAGAGAAGAGCCATGCCTCGCATTGCTGGTCATCATGAAGGTATGCAAGTTGTGAAGAAAATCACAAAATTTGCAAGTAAGCTTGATGTGAAAGTATTAACTCTTTATGCTTTTTCGACTGAGAACTGGAAAAGACCGAAAAAAGAAGTTGATTATTTGATGAAGCTTCCAGAAGAATTTTTAGGTACATTTTTACCAGAGTTGATTGAAGAAAACGTACAAGTCCGAGTAATAGGGCAAAAAGATCGTCTTCCTACGCATACGCGCAGAGCGATGGAAAAAGCCATGGAAGATACGAAAGAGAATACGGGATTAATTCTTAATTTCGCGTTAAACTATGGAAGTCGAGATGAAATCGTTTCTGCTGTGCAACATATGATGAAAGATAGTGAGGAAGGAAAAATTCGTTCGGAAGAAATAAGTGAAGAAAAGATTTCTTCTTACTTAATGACGAGTTCTTTACCTGATCCAGAGTTGTTAATCCGTACAAGCGGAGAGCTACGTATTAGTAATTTCATGTTATGGCAAATTGCTTATTCGGAATTTTGGTTTACAGATGTGTATTGGCCAGATTTTACCGAGGAACATTTGCTAAATGCGATTACAGACTTTCAACATAGAGGGCGCAGATTCGGAGGCGTGTAGAAAGAGAGGGTTTGGTAGTGAAACAGAGAATTATTACTGGAGTGATTGCTGCCGCGCTATTCATTCCCATCGTAATTTACGGTGGCGTGCCTTTTACAGTTTTAGTGTATGCACTTGCTTCTATAGGTTTATATGAATTAATTCGTATGAACAAGCTTACGCTTATTTCGGTACCAACAGTTTTAGCTGCAGTATTATTGTGGATTATTTTAATTCCGAGTAGTGCATCAGAACTGTTTACGTGGATTGGGTTAGGTAAATTAGAAATCACATTTGTGATTGTTTTATTACTTTTATCATATACAGTCCTTTCTAAGAATACATTTACTTTTGACAATGCTTCATTTTTACTTATGGCAACGACATATGTTGGAATGGGATTCTTATATTTAAATGAAACGAGAATATTAGGAATCAAATATGTGTTCTGTGCACTATTTGTCATATGGGCAACTGATTCAGGTGCATATTTCATAGGAAAAGCATTTGGAAAAAGAAAATTATGGCCAGAAATTAGTCCGAATAAAACGATTGAAGGTTCATTAGGCGGTATTGTTTGTGGAATTGTTGTTGCACTTGTTTACAATATGTTCTTCCCAGTTGAAGCGAATGTAGGAGTTTTAATCGTTCTGACGATTATCATTTCTATTTTTGGACAAATTGGTGATTTAGTGCAATCTGCATTTAAACGCCATTATGGTGTAAAGGATTCAGGTACAATTTTACCTGGACATGGTGGTATTTTAGATCGAACAGATAGTTGGTTATTTGTGTTACCAATTCTATACTTCTTATTACAATACAATTAATAAATGAACGAGGGGTTGGAGTCATGAAAAACATTAGTTTACTAGGTGCAAGCGGATCAATCGGTACACAAACATTAGATGTGTTACGCTCGCACCCAGACCAATTCCGTCTCGTTGCTTTTTCTGTAGGGAAAAATGTTGATTATGCAGTAAAGGTAATTCAAGAATTTTCCCCGCAAATTGTCTCTGTGCAAAGAGAGGAAGATGTTTTAAAATTACAAGCTGTTTCTGGTAATACAAAAGTAGTATATGGTAGCGAAGGCTTATTAGAAGTAGCGCTGCACCCAGATACAGAAATTGTAGTGAATGCTGTTGTAGGTAGCGTAGGGTTGTTACCGACACTCCGCGCAATTGAGGCGAAAAAAACAATTGGAATTGCAAATAAAGAAACGTTAGTAACTGCAGGGCATCTTGTAATGGAAGCAGCACGAAAACATAATGTATCGTTACTTCCAGTAGACAGTGAACATTCAGCTATTTTTCAATGCTTGAATGGTGAAAATGAAAAAAGAATCTCTCGCTTAATTATAACTGCTTCAGGCGGAAGTTTTCGTGATAAAACGAGAGATGAATTGCATCAAGTGACCGTAGAAGATGCACTTCGTCATCCAAACTGGTCAATGGGTTCGAAAATTACAATTGATTCTGCTACAATGATGAATAAGGGGCTAGAAGTAATTGAAGCACACTGGCTTTTTGGTATCCCTTATGAGCAAATCGATGTTGTTCTACATAAAGAAAGTATTATTCATTCTATGGTTGAATTTGAAGATCGTAGTGTAATGGCACAGCTTGGCTCACCTGATATGCGAGTACCGATTCAATACGCGCTTACATATCCTGATAGATTGCCTCTTTCAGACACGAAACAGTTAAATTTATGGGAAATGGGAACATTGCATTTTGAGAAAATGAATCAAGAGCGTTTCCGTTGTCTACGTTTTGCGTATGAAGCTGGAAAGACAGGTGGAAGTATGCCGGCTGTAATGAACGCGGCAAATGAAGTAGCTGTTGAAGCTTTTTTACAAAAGAGAATTGGTTTCTTAACAGTGGAAGACCTCATTGAAAAAGCAATGCACCATCACACTGTCATTGCACGTCCGAGTTTAGAGGAAATTCAGGAAATTGACGCAGCCACAAGACGGTTTGTGATGGAACAAATTTAGCAAAGGTGGTTATGGAATTGAATACAGCGATTGCCTTTATATTAATTTTCGGTGCACTCGTATTTTTCCATGAGCTAGGGCATCTATATTTCGCAAAAAGAGCAGGTATTTTGTGCCGCGAGTTCGCGATTGGTTTTGGTCCGAAAATATTCTCATTTGAAAAGAATGAAACGGTGTATACGATTCGATTACTGCCCCTTGGTGGCTATGTAAGAATGGCTGGCGAGGATGCGGACACAGTTGAGTTAAAACCTGGAAAAAAGGTTGGACTTGTATTAAATGAAAAAGACGAAGTTGTGAAATTAGTTTTTGACGGACATGAAAAATATCCAAATGTTCGTGTCATTGAAGTCGAACAAGCTGATTTAGAGCATAATCTTACAATTTTGGGTTATGAAGAGTACGAGGAAGAGCTGCAAACATTCCGAGTAAATGAAAAAGCTCGTATCATTTCTGCGGGAGAAGAAATTCAAATCGCTCCGTACAATAGACAATTTGGCTCTAAAAAATTGGGCCAACGTGCTCTAACAATCTTTGCAGGTCCTGCAATGAACTTTATTCTAGCATTTGTTATTTTTGTGATTCTTGGATTTGTACAAGGAGTTCCTGTTGACAAACCAATGGTCGGAAAAGTAATGGAGAATAGTGCTGCAGAACAAGCTGGATTAAAAGAAAACGATACGATTCAAGCAATCAATGGGAAGAACACTAGTACATGGAAAGATGTTGTAACGATTGTACGTGAAAACCCAAATAAAGAAATTACGTTACATGTAAAGCGTGATAGTGAGCAATTTAATGTGAAAGTAACACCAACGCTTGATAAAGAAGGAAAAGACGAAGTTGGTAGAATTGGTGTTTATTCTCCTGTAGAGAAAACAGTGATGGGTTCTATTAAATCAGGGTTTGAACAAACATACGAATGGACGAAACTAATTTTTGATTCTCTTGTGAAATTAGTAACGGGTCAATTTTCTATTAATGAGTTGTCAGGTCCAGTAGGAATTTATAATCTAACAGATCAAGTTGTAGATTATGGATTTACGCGTGTACTAAGTTTAGCGGCAGTTTTAAGTATTAACCTTGGTTTATTTAATTTATTACCAGTCCCAGCTTTAGACGGTGGACGTTTGTTCTTCTTCTTAATTGAAGCATTACGAGGAAAACCAATTGATCGTCAAAAAGAAGGAATGGTTCACTTTATTGGGTTTGCATTATTAATGTTGCTTATGTTAGTTGTAACATGGAATGACATCCGTAAGTTTTTCTTGTAAAATAAGAAGAAGTTTATAATGAAATAGAGCTCATAGAATAAAATCCCTCACCTAACTCGAGGTGAGGGGTTTTATTGCGTGTAAGAGTAAAATGAAGAGGTGCGAATAAATGAAACAAAGTATGGTATTCAGTCCTACATTACGTGAAGTTCCAGCAGATGCTGAAATTAAGAGTCATCAATTATTACTTCGCGCAGGGTTTATGCGTCAAAATGCTTCTGGTATTTATAGTTTTCTACCATTTGGTTTAAAAGTGTTACACAAAGTAGAACGTATTGTTCGTGAAGAAATGGAGCGCGCAGGGGCAGTAGAACTATTAATGCCAGCTATGCAAGCTTCTGAATTATGGCAAGAATCAGGTCGTTGGTATTCTTACGGATCAGAATTAATGCGTATGAAAGATCGTAATGCTCGCGAGTTTGCGCTAGGGGCAACTCATGAGGAAGTAATTACAGATCTTGTACGTGATGAAATTAAATCATACAAAAAACTACCATTAACATTATATCAAATTCAAACAAAATTCCGTGATGAGCAAAGACCACGTTTCGGTTTATTACGCGGAAGAGAATTTTTAATGAAAGATGCGTATTCTTTCCATGCAACACAAGAAAGTTTGGATGAAGTATATAGCGGTTTATACAAAGCGTATTCTAATATCTTTGCTCGTTGTGGTTTGAATTTCCGTGCAGTTATCGCTGATTCTGGAGCAATGGGTGGAAAAGATACACACGAATTTATGGTGTTATCTGATGTAGGTGAAGATACAATTGCGTATTCTGATACATCTGATTATGCGGCAAATATTGAAATGGCTCCTGTTGTTGCTACGTATACGAAGAGTGATGAAGCCGAAAAAGCACTTGAAAAAGTAGCAACTCCAGATCAAAAAGCTATTGAAGAAGTATCTGCATTCTTAAATATCGCAGCGGAAAAATGCATTAAATCTATGGTGTTTAAAGTAGATGCGAAATTAGTAGTAGTACTTGTTCGTGGCGATCATGAAGTCAATGATGTAAAAGTGAAGAATGTATACGGAGCTTCAGTCGTTGAGCTTGCTTCACATGAAGAAATAAAAGAGTTATTAAACTGTGAAGTGGGTTCTTTAGGACCGATTGGTGTTACAGGGGATATCGAAATTATCGCTGACCATGCTGTAGCATCAATTGTCAACGGATGTTCAGGAGCGAACGAAGAAGGATTCCATTATGTAAATGTAAATCCAGAACGTGACTTTAAAGTAAGTCAATATACAGATTTACGCTTCATCCAAGAAGGAGACCAATCTCCAGATGGAAATGGAACAATTCTTTTCGCACGTGGAATTGAAGTTGGTCATGTATTCAAATTAGGAACTCGTTATAGTGAAGCAATGAACGCAACGTTCCTAGATGAAAACGGAAAAACAAAACCACTTATTATGGGTTGTTACGGTATCGGTGTATCTCGTACAGTGGCAGCAATTGCAGAGCAGTTTAATGATGAGAATGGTTTAGTTTGGCCAAAATCTGTTGCACCGTTCCATGTGCATGTAATTCCAGTAAATATGAAATCTGATGCACAACGTGAAATGGGTGGAAATATCTATAACTCATTACAAGAGCAAGGATACGAAGTATTACTAGATGATCGTGCAGAACGTGCAGGTGTTAAATTTGCAGATGCAGATTTATTCGGCCTTCCAGTTCGTGTTACAGTTGGTAAAAAAGCAGATGAAGGTATTGTAGAAGTGAAAGTACGTGCTACAGGCGAGTCTGAAGAAGTGAAAGTAGAAGAACTTCAAACATATATTGCTAATATTTTAAAATAAGAAGAGGTACCTCGTAATGAGGTACCTTCTCTTTCTTTGTAAACGTATTTTGTAAAAGAAGAAGGAAGAAATCTTTCTTTGTAGTACGTTTCAATTTATAATAGCAAATGGAAGGAGAGTGCTTATGTCATTAACAAATGAACAACAAGAGCGATTTCAAATTTTGCTCCAACAGTTGCAAATACCAGAAGACCTTATAAATCAATATTTACATGGCGGTGGTATTGAAAAGCTAGTTATTGATAAAGTGAATAAAAGTTGGCATTTTGACTTACAAGTGCCACGTATTTTGCCGACAGAATTATATGAGTTGCTAGAAACAAAGCTTAAGCAATCATTTTCTCATATTGCAAGAACAACATTTGCATTAGAAGCAGAGAATAAACAATTTACAGAAGAAGAAGTGAAGGCATATTGGCCGCTTTGTACAGAACGAATTACATTTTCACCTATGTTCGCGTACTTAAAGAAGCAACTTCCGCAGGTCAATGGCGTGAAGTTGCTATTAAATGTGAATAATGAGCTGGAATCTACTACTTTAAAGAAAAACGTTGCGAAACCAGTAGGTGATCAATACGAAGCTTTTGGATTCCCGCGTTTTCAGTTAGACACACATATAAAGCAAAATGCAGAAGAAATGCAAAAGTTTCGTGAGCAAACACAGGAAGAAGATCGTCAACGAGTTATACAGGCTATGGAAGAGATGGCTAAAAGGCAAGCTGAAGAAAGTGATGTTGTTCATGAAGGACCAGTTGTGCTTGGTTATCTTATTAAGCCAGATGAAGAGATTACGCCGCTGCGTGAAATTCAAGATGAAGAAAGAAGAAAAACCGTTCAAGGGTATGTTTTCCATGTAGAGACGAAAGAACTTCGTAGTGGACGTACATTATTAACTTTAAAGATAACTGACTATACGGACTCTATTATGATTAAGATGTTCTCACGTGATAAAGAAGATATCCCGATGTTACAATCCTTGAAAAAAGGAACTTGGGTAAAAGCGCGTGGTTCAGTTCAAAATGATACATTCGTGCGTGATTTAGTTATGATCGCAAATGATATAAATGAAATAACGGGACCTTCTCGTAAAGATAAAGCAAAAGAAGGGGAAAAAAGAGTAGAACTTCATCTTCATACTCCAATGAGTCAAATGGATGCTGTTACTTCTGTGTCTAAGCTCGTTGCCCAAGCCGGAAAATGGGGGCATGAGGCTATTGCAGTTACAGACCATGCTGTTGCACAGTCGTTCCCAGAAGCATATTCTGCTGGTAAAAAGGCTGGAGTTAAAGTTCTATATGGTGTAGAAGCAAATTTAGTTAATGATGGTGTGCCGATAGCATATAACGAAGCACATCGTCTACTTGCAGAAGAAACATATGTTGTCTTTGACGTTGAGACAACAGGGTTATCTGCTGTATATGATACAGTCATTGAGTTAGCTGCTGTAAAGGTAAAAGGTGGAGAAATTATTGATCGCTTTGAATCTTTCGCAAATCCTCATCAACCATTATCGGCGACGATTATTGAATTAACAGGTATTACAGATGATATGTTAACTGATGCACCAGAAGTGGACGAAGTGTTTAAAAAGTTTGAGGAATGGATGGGTGACCATACACTTGTTGCTCATAACGCAAGCTTCGATATGGGCTTTATTAACGTAGGTTTTAAAAAGGCTGGGATAGAAAAAACGAAAAATCCAGTTATTGATACGTTAGAACTTGCACGGTTCTTATTCCCAGAAATGAAAAATCATCGATTAAATACGATGTGTAAAAAGCTTGATATTGAATTAACGCAACATCACCGTGCGATTTATGATACAGAAGCAACGGGATATTTACTTGTGAAGATGTTAAAAGATGTGATTGAAAAGGGATTTGAATATCACGATCAACTAAACGATAGTATGGGACAAGGGGATGCGTATAAACGTGGGCGTCCAAGTCATATGACGTTACTTGCCACATCAGATGTTGGGTTGAAAAACTTATATAAACTTGTTTCATATTCTCACTTGAATTACTTTTATCGTGTACCACGTGTACCACGATCACTATTAAAAAAATATCGCGAAGGCATTTTAGTAGGAACAGCTTGTGACAAAGGTGAAGTATTTGAAGCTATGATGCAAAAAGCGCCTGAAGAAGTAGAAGAAATTGCACAGTTTTACGATTACATTGAGGTTATGCCTCCAGAAGTGTTACGTCATTTAGTGGAACGTGAACTCGTTCGAGATGAAGGACAGTTAAAAACAATAATTTCTAACTTAGTAAAACTAGGTGAGACGTTAGATAAGCCAGTTGTTGCTACTGGGAATGTGCATTATTTAGATCCAGAGGACGCGATATATCGGAAAATTTTAGTCAGTTCGCAGGGAGGAGCTAATCCGTTAAATCGCCATTCATTACCGCCTGTACATTTCCGTACAACAAATGAAATGCTAGATTGTTTTTCATTCTTAGGTGAAGACAAAGCAAAAGAAATTGTTGTGACAAATACACACAAGATCGCGTCATTAATTGGTGATGTTCGTCCAGTAAAAGATGATTTATACACACCGAAAATTGAAGGTGCTGATGATGAAACACGTGATATGAGCTATATAATGGCAAGAAGTATCTATGGAGATGAACTACCGGAAATTGTAGAAGCTCGTTTGGAAAAAGAATTGAAAAGTATTATTGGACATGGATTCGCCGTTATTTATTTAATTTCACATAAGCTTGTGAAAAAATCGTTAGTGGACGGTTATCTAGTAGGTTCGCGTGGATCGGTAGGTTCATCATTTGTTGCAACGATGATGGAAATTACAGAAGTAAACCCATTACCACCGCACTATGTATGTCCAAAGTGTAAACAATCAGAGTTCTTTAATGACGGTTCTGTAGGTTCTGGTTTTGATTTACCAGATAAAGAATGCCCAACATGTAATGTTCCATATGTGAAAGATGGGCATGACATTCCTTTCGAAACGTTCCTTGGATTTAAAGGGGATAAGGTACCGGATATCGATTTGAATTTCTCCGGAGAATACCAACCACGCGCCCATAACTATACGAAATTACTGTTCGGTGAAGATTATGTATACCGCGCAGGAACAATTGGTACGGTTGCGGAAAAAACCGCTTATGGGTATGTGAAAGGTTATGCTAATGATCATAACTTAACAATTCGAAATGCAGAGATTGATCGCTTAGTTGCGGGATGTACAGGTGTAAAGCGTACGACCGGACAGCATCCAGGTGGTATTATCGTTGTACCAGATTACATGGATATTTTTGACTTTTCACCAATTCAGTTTCCGGCTGATTCAATAGGTGCTGAGTGGAGAACAACGCACTTTGACTTCCACTCAATTCATGATAATTTATTGAAACTTGATATATTAGGACACGATGATCCGACTGTTATTCGTATGCTTCAAGATTTAAGTGGTATTGACCCGAAAACAATCCCAACGGATGATCCAGAAGTAATGAAAATTTTCTCTGGTCCAGAGTCTTTAGGGGTAACGGAAGAACAAATTAACTGTAAAACAGGTACACTTGGTATACCAGAGTTTGGTACGAAATTCGTAAGACAAATGTTAGAAGAAACGAAACCAACGACGTTTTCAGAGCTTGTCCAAATTTCTGGACTGTCCCATGGTACAGATGTATGGTTAGGTAATGCGAATGAATTAATTTATAACGGTACGTGTACACTGAGTGAAGTTATCGGTTGTCGTGATGACATCATGGTATATTTAATTTATCAAGGCTTGGATCCATCATTAGCCTTCAAAATCATGGAGTCGGTGCGTAAAGGTAAAGGTGTACCAGAAGAATGGGAAGAGGAAATGAGAAATAACAATGTACCAGGTTGGTATATTGATTCATGTAAGAAGATTAAGTACATGTTCCCTAAAGCCCATGCGGCTGCTTACGTACTTATGGCTGTACGTATTGCATACTTTAAAGTACATTTCGCACTTTTATTCTATGCGGCATATTTTACAGTTCGTGCAGATGACTTTGATGTAGAGGCGATGGCGAAAGGTTCAGCATCCATACGTGTAAAAATTGATGAAATTGCACAAAAAGGATTGGATGCAGCACCGAAAGAGAAGAGTTTATTAACGGTACTAGAAATGACACTTGAAATGTGTGAGCGTGGTTATTCATTCCAAAAGGTTGATTTATACCGCTCGCATGCAACCGAATTTATAATTGATGGGGATACTTTAATTCCTCCATTTAATGCAGTTCCCGGTCTTGGTACAAACGCAGCTTTCAGTATTGTTGAAGCTCGTAAAAATGGTGATTTCTTATCAAAAGAAGACTTACAGCAGCGCAGTAAGGTTTCTAAAACGATTATTGAGTATTTAGATGGTCAAGGTTGTCTAGGAGATTTACCGGATCAAAACCAATTGTCACTGTTCTAATAGGTAGGAAAAATCTTTGCAAATCAACATTTGCTATGGTATACTATAAACCGAGATAACCATGTCATGTATATTTTGTGAAAAAGAGAGTGGGGAAACCCACTCTTTCGTGTTACTATCTACATTTTGCTTATGTAGATAGTAAAGATATTTCTGTCGTATATACATATTTTGTTACAAGTTTTACTTCTTAAATTTGGTAATACTAAGACAGATATTCCCTGCTTAACGGCAGGGGCTTTTGTTAGCTAACGAGAAAGAATAAGATAGACCGTCTTTATGAACGGGATCTTTTCTTGTAAATGGTACATGGCGGCAGGAAGGAGGCTGTTTATGGATAAGAAAGTCACAGAAATTGTAGAAGCATTTGCGCAGCCAATCGTTGAAGAGTTAAATCTTGAACTTGTAGATGTAGAGTATGTGCAAGAAGGACAAGACTGGTTCTTACGCGTATTCATCGATTCTGAAAAGGGAGTCGAAATTGAAGAATGCGGTGCGGTAAGTGAACGTTTAAGCGAAGCTTTAGATAAAGAGGATCCAATTCCTCATCTTTACTTTTTGGATGTATCATCTCCTGGAGCGGAACGTCCATTAAAGAAAGAGAAAGACTTCCAGCAAGCGGTAGGAAAACAAGTGGCAATTAAAACATATAAGCCGATTGATGGTGAGAAGATGTTTGAAGGAAAGCTACTTTCCTACGACGGTAATACAATTACACTACTATTAACAATTAAAACACGTAAAAAAGAAATCCAAATTCCAATGGATAAAGTTGCAAATGCGCGACTTGCTGTTACGTTTTAGTAAGAAGGGGGATCTTCATGAGCACTGAGTTGTTAGATGCTTTGCTCGTATTAGAGTCAGAAAAAGGTATTAGCAAAGATATTATTATTGATGCGATTGAAGCAGCATTAATCTCTGCTTATAAACGCAATTTTAACCAAGCACAAAACGTTCGTGTGAGCTTTAACCCAGAAGTGGGAACAATTCAAGTTTTAGCACGTAAGGACGTTGTAGATAATGTGTTTGATCCACGTCTTGAAATCTCTGTAGAAGAGGCAAGACAAATTAATCCAAACTACCAAGATGGTGACGTACTAGAAATTGAAGTAACGCCAAAAGATTTTGGTCGTATTGCAGCGCAAACTGCAAAACAAGTTGTAACACAACGAGTTCGTGAGGCGGAACGTGGTGTAATTTATTCAGAATTTAGTGATCGTGAAGAAGACATTATGGTTGGTATTGTACAGCGCCAAGATGCTCGTTTCATCTATGTAAGCTTAGGTAAAGTAGAAGCTTTATTACCTGTAAGTGAGCAAATGCCAAATGAGCAATATAAACCACATGATCGTATTCGCGTATTTATTACAAAAGTAGAAAAGACAACAAAAGGACCACAAATTTACGTATCACGTACACATCCTGGTCTTTTAAAACGTTTATTCGAAATGGAAGTTCCAGAAATTTATGATGGAACTGTAGAAATTCGCTCTGTAGCACGTGAAGCAGGCGACCGTTCTAAAATTTCTGTATATGCAGAGAATATCGATGTTGATCCAGTAGGTTCTTGTGTAGGACCGAAAGGACAACGTGTACAACGCGTTGTAGATGAACTAAAAGGTGAAAAGATTGACATCGTTCGCTGGTCGAATGACCCAGTTGAATATGTTGCAAATGCTTTAAGTCCATCACAGGTTGTTAAAGTACTTGTAGATGAAGCAGAGAAAGCAACAACTGTTGTTGTTCCAGACCACCAGCTTTCATTAGCGATTGGTAAGCGTGGACAAAATGCGCGTCTTGCAGCTAAACTAACAGGCTGGAAAATTGATATTAAAAGTGAGTCTGATGCGAAACAACTTGGTATTGTGACAGAAGAAGATAGCGTAATCGCATTCGGATTCGATTCAGCTGAAGACGAAATCGAATAGAGGTGATGAGTATGAGCAATCGAAAAGTTCCGTTACGAAAATGTATTGCGACGCAAGAGATGAAATCAAAACGAGAGCTAGTTCGCATTGTTCGTTCCAAAGAGGGCGAAGTGTCTATTGATTTATCAGGAAAAAAATCAGGACGAGGTGCATATTTATCAAAAGATAAAGAAAGCATTATTCAAGCCCAAAAGAAAAACATTTTGGAACATCATCTAAAAGCGAAAATCGACAGTTCTCTGTACGAAGAGCTTCTTGAGCTTGTTGAGAAGGAGTCGAAATAAGTGTCTGATTGGAAATCATTTTTAGGACTAGCAAACCGCGCTCGAAAAATTATTTCGGGTGAAGAACTCGTTTTAAAAGAAGTACGAAGTGGCAAAGCAAAGCTAGTATTGCTTTCTGAAGATGCGTCAGCGAACACTACAAAACGTATCATTGATAAAACCACGTACTACAACATACCAATGAGAAAAGTCGAAAATCGACAACAATTAGGGCATGCGATTGGGAGAGACGAGCGAGTCGTTGTAGCTGTTTTAGATGAAGGCTTTGCGAAAAAGCTACGTAGCATGCTCGATACAAATTACCGGGGGTGAAGGTATGAGTAAAATTCGAGTACATGAATATGCAAAAAAAAATAATATCTCAAGTAAAGATCTTATGACCAAACTAAAAGAGATGAATATCGAGGTTTCGAATCATATGACAATGTTAGAAGATGAAGTAGTAAACAAATTAGATAATCAATATAGCGCTGGAGCGGAAAAACCTTCTGTTGCAGATGAGTTTGAAGTAGAAGAGAAAGTTGTTCGCAGTAAAAAGAACAGCAATAAGAATAAGAAAAAAGGCAAAGCAAATGAAGATAAACGTCAAGATAACTTTGCTGGAAGACAACAAACACCAATAGTAGAAACACCAGATAAAATCACTTTCTCTGGAAGCCTTACAGTAGGTGACCTTGCTAAAAAGTTAAGCAAAGAGCCATCTGAAATTATTAAAAAGCTCTTCATGCTAGGAATTATGGCGACAATTAACCAAGACTTAGATAAAGATACAATTGAGTTAATTGCTACTGATTACGGTATTGAAGTAGAAGAAGAAGTAGTTGTAAGTGAAACTGAATTTGAAACATTCATCGATGAGCAAGATGATGAAGAAAACTTAAAAGAACGTCCAGCTGTTGTTACAATTATGGGACACGTTGACCATGGTAAAACAACATTGCTTGACTCTATCCGTAATTCAAAAGTAACTGCTGGCGAAGCTGGTGGAATTACTCAGCATATCGGTGCATACCAAGTTGATGTAAATGATAAGAAAATTACGTTCTTAGATACACCAGGTCACGCGGCATTTACAACAATGCGTGCTCGTGGTGCACAAGTAACAGATATTACAATTCTTGTTGTTGCAGCTGATGACGGTGTTATGCCACAAACAGTTGAAGCGATTAGCCATGCGAAAGCAGCTGGAGTACCAATTATTGTTGCTGTGAATAAAATGGATAAACCAGCGGCAAATCCTGATCGTGTAATGCAAGAATTAACAGAATATGAATTAGTTCCAGAAGCTTGGGGCGGAGACACGATTTTCGTACCAATTTCTGCGATTCAAGGCGAGGGAATTGACAACTTACTAGAAATGATCCTTCTTGTGAGTGAAGTAGAAGAATATAAAGCAAATCCAAATCGCTATGCAGCTGGTACTGTAATTGAAGCCCAGCTTGATAAAGGTAAAGGAACTATCGCGACATTACTTGTTCAAAATGGTACACTTCGAGTTGGAGATCCAATTGTTGTTGGAACATCATTCGGTCGTGTTCGTGCAATGGTAAGTGATATTGGTCGTCGTGTAAAAGTTGCTGGTCCATCAACTCCTGTTGAAATTACAGGTTTAAATGAAGTGCCACAAGCGGGAGATCGTTTCATGGCATTCGCTGATGAGAAGAAAGCTCGTCAAATCGGTGAATCACGTGCACAAGAAGCATTAGTTGCACAACGTGGTGAGAAATCTAAATTCAGCCTGGAAGATTTATTCCAACAAATCCAAGAGGGCGATGTAAAAGAAATTAACTTAATTGTGAAAGCAGACGTACAAGGTTCTGTAGAAGCAATGGCAGCATCACTTCGTAAAATTGATGTTGAAGGCGTAAAAGTGAAAATTATCCATACAGGCGTAGGTGCGATTACAGAATCTGATATTATTTTAGCTTCTGCATCTAATGCAATTGTAATTGGATTTAACGTACGCCCTGATGTGAATGCGAAGCGTACAGCTGAATTAGAGAAAGTTGATGTTCGTTTACACCGTATTATCTATAAAGTAATCGAAGAAATTGAATCAGCAATGCAAGGTATGCTGGATCCAGAATTCGAAGAAAAAGTAATCGGTCAAGCGGAAGTTCGTCAAACATTCAAAGTAACAAAAGTTGGAACAATCGCAGGTTGTTACGTAATAGACGGTAAAATTACACGTGATAGTGGCGTTCGTATTATCCGTGATGGCGTAGTAGTCTTCGAAGGAAAACTTGATACGTTAAAACGTTTCAAAGACGATGTAAAAGAAGTTGCACAAAACTATGAGTGTGGTATTACAATTGAGAGATATAATGATCTTAAAGAAGGGGACATCATTGAAGCATACGTTATGGAAGAAGTGAAGCGATGATTATCGCTTCACTCTCATTCGAGTGTATGATTTACGATGTGCATTCTTTAAAAGAGAAACGAGCAATTTTGCAACGTGTGTTAACTCGTGTGAAACAGCGCTATAATGTAGCTGTTTCTGAAGTTGGGCATCAAGATGTATGGCAACGTACAGAAATTGCAATTGTTTCCGTATCCTCAAATCGTGTTGTCTGTGAAAAAGAAATGAATCGTGTACTTGAGTATATCGATTCATTTCCTGAAATTGAACGTACGATAACACATTTGGAATGGTATTGAATGAGGTGAAGAGTTATGAAATTACGTGCGAACCGTGTGGGCGAGCAAATGAAAAAAGAATTAGGCGACATTATCAGTCGTAAAATTAAAGACCCACGTATTGGATTTGTTACAGTAACAGATGTACAAGTGAGTGGAGATTTACAAATTGCTAAAGTATACATTTCTGTTTTAGGTGACGAAGAACAGAAAGAAAATACATTAAAAGGTTTAGCGAAGGCAAAAGGCTTTATTCGTTCAGAAATTGGCCAACGTATTCGTCTTCGTAAAACACCAGAAATTACCTTTGAGTTTGATGAGTCTATCGGATATGGTCATCGAATTGATACACTTTTACATGAAATTAATAAAGACGGTAAACGTGAAGAATAATGGATAGACATTTGTCTATCCATTTTTTCAATGTAAAATAAGTTTTGCATAATTGCAATTACTACAAAAGAATAATGATGAGGTGAGTATATGGAAGGTGTAGTATTATTACATAAGCCAAAGGGAATGACATCACATGATTGTGTGTTCAAATTAAGAAAGATATTGCGTGAGAAACGAATTGGTCATACAGGGACACTGGATCCAGATGTAACAGGAGTATTACCTATTTGCGTTGGGCGTGCAACAAAAATTGCGCAATTTTTAACAAGTGAAACAAAAACATACGAAGGTGAAGTGACATTAGGATTTTCAACAACAACAGAAGATGCTTCTGGTGAAGTTGTGGAGAAACAAGATGTAAATCGTGTCATTACACGTAAAGAAGTAGAAGAGGTACTAGCGGAATTAACAGGGACAATTGAACAAATGCCGCCGATGTTCTCAGCTGTAAAAGTTAACGGAAAAAAACTATACGAATATGCAAGGGCAGGACAAGAAGTTGAACGTCCAGTTCGTACAATTACAATTCATGAATTTGTATTACTTGATGAACGTGAAGTTTTTGAAGGGGAAAATATTTCATTTCGTTTCCGTGTAACGTGTAGTAAAGGAACATATGTAAGAACACTAGCAGTAATGATAGGTGAAAAACTTGGATTTCCATCACATATGTCTCACCTTGTAAGAACAGCATCTGGTGAATTTTTACTAGAAGATTGCATATCATTTGAAGAAATTGAAGAAAACGTGCAAAATGGAACAGTAGAGTCTATTTTCATCTCAATTGATGAGGCGCTAAGTAAGTTTCCAAAAATGGTTGTAGATGAAAAGCAAGCTGAAAAAATAAAGAACGGTATGTTCTTAAACAATGAATTAGAAACAACAGCACCATTTATTACAGTATTTGATAAAAATGATCGTTGCTTAGCAATTTATGAGCATCACCCAAAACACCCTGGAATGCTAAAGCCAATGAAAGTACTTGTGAATAATCAAGAACTAAAGCTATAATGAATTATTGGAAGGATTATTACAGAAAAAGGTGAATTCAAGCGTGAAACTTATTCATTTAACTCATCCACATGAACAAAATAAAATAGAATTACCACCTACTGTAATGGCATTAGGATATTTTGATGGCATTCATTTAGGACATCAACGTGTGATTCGAACAGCGAAAAAAATAGCGGATGAAAGAGGATGTAAAAGTGCTGTCATGACGTTCCATCCACACCCATCTGTTGTATTAGGAAAAAAAGAAGCGCATGTGGAGTATATTACACCGATGCGCCTTAAAGAAGAAATCATCGCAAGTTTAGGAATTGATATCTTATATGTGGTGAAATTCGATGAGCCATTTGCTGGATTATTACCACAGCAGTTTGTCGATGAGTATATTATTGGTTTAAATGTAAAGCATGTAGTAGCAGGCTTTGATTATTCATATGGACGTTTAGGAAAAGGGAAGATGGAGACTTTACCATTTCATGCAAGAGGGGAGTTTACACAGACCGTGATCGAAAAAGTTGAATATCAAGAAGAAAAAGTAAGTTCTACTTCATTACGAAAGTTAATTCGAAACGGTGAAATGGAACAAATTCCATCTATTTTAGGGAGAGCTTACACGGTAGAAGGAACAGTTGTACACGGTGATAAGCGTGGACGTCAAATTGGTTTCCCAACTGCAAATGTAGGTTTAAGTGATGAATATTTGTTGCCACCTGTAGGTGTATATGCGGTAAGATTGAAGGTTCATGATGAATGGCATGATGGTGTATGTAATATCGGATATAAACCAACTTTCAAAGAGAATGAGCGTCAATTATCTATTGAAGTGCATCTATTTGAATTTAATAAAGACATATACGATCAAAGTGTTACAGTGGAATGGCACATGCGTATAAGAGAAGAAAAAAAGTTTAATGGAATTGATGAGTTAGTTGCTCAAATCGCTCAAGATAAAAAGGTTGCCCAAGAATATTTTGCGAGCGTAAAGAATATACTTGCTTTTTCAAATGAAAAGTAGTATTCTATGTTATGTACTTTATGACAACCATTACTTGGCATTGCGACTCACCGATGCTTGCTAGGTAACTGGGGGTTTAATTATTAGGAGGTGAAATAGGATGGCTTTAACACAAGAGCGTAAAAATGAAATCATTGCACAATTTAGAACTCATGAGACTGATACTGGTTCTCCAGAGGTTCAAATTGCTGTCCTAACGGAGCAAATTAACACTCTAAACGAGCACTTACGTACTCACAAGAAGGATCATCATTCACGTCGTGGTCTATTAAAGATGGTTGGTAAACGTCGTAACTTACTTACTTACCTTCGTAATAGCGATATCACACGTTACCGTGAATTAATCACAAAGCTTGGCTTACGTCGATAGTCAAAGAAGCGGGAATATTCCCGCTTTTTTGTTAGGTAAAAATATATCTTCTACTCTTTATAGCTTACTTAATTTTCGGCAATACTAGAGGAAAGAATATTGTGATATACTATCCATTTACATAGAAGAATTGAATATTTTAAATTGAGAGGGGTACTTAAATGAGTCAGGAAAAGCAAGTCTTCTCGATAGATTTAGCTGGTCGTCAGCTAACAATTGAAACAAGTCAGCTTGCAAAACAAGCAAACGGAGCAGTATTAGTAAGATACGGCGACACAGCAGTTCTATCTACAGCAACTGCATCAAAAGAGCCAAAAAATGTAGATTTCTTCCCGCTTACAGTAAACTATGAAGAGCGTTTATATGCAGTTGGAAAAATCCCAGGCGGTTTTATTAAGCGCGAAGGCCGTCCAAGTGAAAAAGCAATTTTAGCAAGTCGTTTAATTGACCGTCCAATCCGTCCACTTTTCGCAGATGGTTTCCGTAATGAAGTACAAGTTGTCAGCATCGTAATGAGTGTTGATCAAGACTGTTCTTCTGAAATGGCAGCTATGCTTGGTTCTTCATTAGCATTATCTATTTCAGATATTCCATTTGAAGGTCCAATCGCAGGTGCGACAGTTGGTCGTATTAATGGCGAGTTCGTTATTAATCCAACAGTAGAACAGCAAGAACAAAGTGATATGCACCTTGTTGTAGCTGGTACGAAAGATGCAATTAACATGGTTGAAGCAGGAGCGGATCAAGTACCTGAAGAAACAATGTTAGAAGCAATTATGTTTGGACACGATGAAATTAAACGTCTAATTGCATTCCAAGAAGAGATTGTACAAGCTGTCGGTAAAGAGAAAACAGCAGTGAAACTTTATGAAGTGGATGCTGATTTGAACCAAGCTGTACGTGAAATGGCTGAGACAGATATGCATTCTGCAATTCAAGTGCACGAAAAACATGCACGTGAAGATGCAATTAGCGTAGTGAAAAAGCGTGTAATTGAGCATTACGAAGCTGAGGAAGCTGATGCTGATACATTAGGACAAGTAAGTGAGATTTTATATAAAATTGTAAAAGAAGAAGTACGTCGTCTTATTACAGTTGAAAAAATCCGCCCAGATGGTCGTAAAGGTGACGAAATTCGTCCTTTAGCATCAGAGGTTGGCATTTTATCTCGTACACATGGTTCTGGTCTATTCACACGTGGACAAACGCAAGCATTAAGTATTTGTACATTAGGTGCATTAGGCGATGTGCAAATTTTAGATGGTCTAGGTGTAGAAGAGTCAAAACGCTTTATGCACCATTATAATTTCCCTTCATTTAGTGTTGGTGAAACAAGACCAATGCGTGGACCAGGTCGTCGTGAAATTGGTCACGGAGCACTAGGAGAACGTGCTCTTGAACCTGTACTTCCATCTGAAAAGGATTTCCCATATACAGTTCGTCTTGTATCTGAAGTATTAGAGTCAAATGGTTCTACTTCACAAGCGAGTATTTGCGGTAGTACATTAGCGATGATGGATGCGGGTGTACCACTTAAAGCACCAGTTGCTGGTATTGCAATGGGTCTAGTGAAATCTGGTGAGCATTATACAATTTTAACAGATATTCAAGGAATGGAAGACCATTTAGGTGATATGGACTTTAAAGTAGCAGGTACTGCAAAAGGTGTAACTGCACTACAAATGGACATTAAAATCGATGGTTTATCTCGTGAGATTTTAGAAGAAGCATTACAACAAGCGAAAGTTGGTCGTATGCACATTCTAAATCACATGTTATCTGTTATCGCTGAACCTCGCATTGAGTTATCTGCGTATGCTCCGAAGATTATTACAATGGCAATTAACCCAGATAAAATTCGTGATGTTATTGGACCAAGTGGTAAACAGATCAATAAAATCATTGAAGAAACTGGCGTTAAAATTGACATCGAGCAAGATGGTACAGTATTCATTTCATCAATTAATCAAGAGATGAATGAAAAAGCGAAGAAAATTATCGAAGATATCGTTCGCGAAGTACAAGTAGGCGAAATCTACTTAGGAAAAGTTAAACGCGTTGAAAAATTCGGTGCGTTCGTTGAATTATTTAGCGGTAAAGATGGACTTGTTCACATTTCTGAACTTGCACTTGAGCGTGTAGGTAAGGTAGAAGACGTTGTGAAAATCGGTGATGAGATTTCAGTTAAAGTTATCGAGATTGACAAACAAGGTCGTGTAAACTTATCTAGAAAAGTATTGCTAAAAGAAGAGCAAGAAAAAGAAGCAGCTAAAGAAGACGCAGCTAAAGAAGAAAACGCACAAGAGCAACAATAAGTGAAAGCCAGTATAGCTGGCTTTTTTTGTTATGTAAAAAATGTGATTCATTTAGATTTTTATGTGAGTATAGGTATAGTTTTCATCATAACGCTCAAATTAACAAAGATAAGAAGAAAATGGTTTCTTTTTTATAGTTAATGGGAGGGTTTATATGAAAGCTCGTATATTAGCGTACATATTTATATTTTCTTTATATATGGGTTGTGGCTCTTATTCCGTTTTTGCGCAGGATAACTTGTATGAAGAGATTCAAAAGCATGTAAAACAGTACGAGATTATGCCGCAAAATGCGATGATTGATAAGATTTGGAAGGCGACGCCTGGGTATAATGGAAAACAAGTGGATATAGAAGCGTCCTATAATAATATGAAGAAAATCAAGAAGTTTGATCAAAAACAACTTGAATTTAAGGAAGTATCACCGAGTGTTCACTTAGAAGATTTACCACCAGCTCCCATTTATCGAGGACATCCAAATAAAAAGATGGTGGGATTAACAATTAATGTGGCCTGGGGTAATGAGTATTTGCCACGTATATTAGAGATATTGAAAAAACATGATGTGAAGGCGACTTTCTTTTTAGAAGGACGCTGGGTGAAAGAAAACTTACGATTTGCCAAAATGATTGTCGATGCAAATCAAGAAGTAGGAAATCATTCTTACACACACCCTAATATGAAAACGCTGTCTACAGATGAAATACGAGATCAATTACAAAAAACGAATCGAATGATAGAAGCAGCTACAAATCAGAAAGTGAGATGGTTTGCTCCGCCAAGTGGAAGTTTTCGGGATGAGGTAGTAAAAATAGCGGATGATTTCCAAATGGGGACGATTATGTGGACTGTAGATACAATTGATTGGAAGCGGCCAGAACCGGGTGTGCTATTGCAGAGAGTAATGCGAAAAATACATCCAGGTGCTATTGTGCTAATGCATCCTACTTCATCTACAACAGAAGCGCTAGATACTATGATTAAAAATTTAAAGGAACAAGGATATAAAGTGGGGAATATTACAGAATTACTAGATGAAAAACGTGTGGATTAAATACATTTGCATGACATTCATCTCTAAACTTGTTATCATTAAATAATAGCAATTATTTAGAGAAACTGGCATTAGGAGGAAAGTTTTTGATTAAAAAATATACGTGTAAAAATGGTGTAAGAATTGTTATGGAGAATATACCAACTGTACGCTCGGTTGCGATTGGTATATGGATCCACGCAGGTTCAAGAAATGAAAATGAAAAAAATAATGGGGTTTCGCACTTTTTGGAACATATGTTCTTTAAAGGGACAGAAACGCGAAGTGCAAGAGAGATTGCAGAATCATTTGATAGCATTGGTGGACAAGTAAATGCTTTTACTTCAAAAGAATATACATGTTACTATGCGAAAGTGCTAGATGAGCATGCTAAATATGCATTAGATGTTTTAGCAGATATGTTCTTTAATTCAACATTTGATGAGGAAGAACTGAAAAAAGAGAAGAATGTTGTATGTGAAGAAATAAAAATGTACGAAGATGCGCCAGATGATATTGTGCATGATATGTTAACGAAAGCAACATATGAAACGCATCCGCTTGGATATCCTATTTTAGGAACAGAAGAAACGCTTGAAACATTTACAGGTGATACGTTACGTCAATATATGAAAGATCATTACACACCTGAAAATGTTGTTGTATCAATTGCAGGGAATATTGATGAAGCATTTTTACAAACTGTAGAGCAATATTTCGGTAGTTACGAAGGGACAACAAATCGTGAACAAGTACATAGCCCAATTTTCCATTTCAATAAAGTAGCACGTAAGAAGGAAACAGAACAAGCTCATTTATGTTTAGGATATAAAGGCTTGCAAATGGGACACGAAGATATTTATAATTTAATTGTATTAAATAATGTTTTAGGCGGTAGTATGAGTAGCCGTTTATTCCAAGAAGTACGTGAACAACGTGGATTGGCGTACTCAGTATTCTCTTATCACTCTTCTTATGAAGATACAGGAATGTTAACACTTTACGGTGGAACAGGTAGTAAACAATTAGATACACTGTATGAAACAATGCAAGAAACGTTAAATACGTTGAAAAATACAGGTATTACAGAAAAAGAGCTTGTTAATAGTAAAGAACAATTAAAAGGAAACTTAATGTTAAGTTTAGAAAGTACGAATAGTCGTATGAGCCGTAATGGTAAAAACGAATTGCTTCTTCGTAAACATCGTTCTCTTGATGAGATTATTGAAAGTGTAAACACTGTAACAAAGCAAAATGTAGACGAGTTAATTCGCAATATGTTTACCGATGAATTCTCTGCGGCACTTATTAGTCCAGATGGAAAACTGCCAAAAGGAATGAAACTTTAAGCGATCTTGTAATTCATTCGCTTTCGGAAATAACCGTATCTCTTTTATATGAGATACGGTTATTTTTTTTATATATGCAGAATAGGTACTTATTATAGGATAACCTTCATAAAAAGTAGGATAGGGGGAGATTTAATGCGTTTAAGTGAATTAAGTGGCAAAGAGATTGTGGATTTAGAAAGAGCAGAAAAAATGGGAGTTTTAGGTCATGCAGATTTAGAAATTGATGAGAGAGATGGAAAAATACAAGCGCTTATTATACCTGCTGGGAAATGGGGAGGTTTTAAAAGAGAACAGCAAGAAGTGAGAGTAGAATGGAGCAAAATAAAGAAGGTTGGAAATGATATGATACTTTGCGATCTTACGAACCATTCAAGATCATAGTGAAAGATGACCATTTTGGTTGTCTTTTTTTTATCTTTATATAAAGAAGATAAATCACGTGTGCTTTTTGTTTTTCAATCACCTCAAACTCGTACATTACATATGATGTGGAGGAAAAAGAAAAAGTAGGCATTTTTCTTATAAATGAAAGAAAAAGAAGGTGAATTAGGGAATGTTGACTGAGATGCATATTGCTGTCATAGGAGGAGATGCACGGCAGCTAGAAGTAATTCGCAAGCTAGTCGAACTGGACGCGAAACTTTCATTAATAGGGTTTGAACAGTTAGATCATGGCTTCACAGGGGCAGCAAAGGAAAGTATACAAGATTTAAATTTCACTTCTTTAGATGCAATTATTTTGCCGGTTGCAGGGACGAATGCCAGAGGAGAAGTAGATACTATTTTTTCAAATGAGAAAGTTTCCATAACGAAAGAACAAATTGAAAAGACACCAGAAAACTTCACTATATATTCAGGTATTGGTACACCTTACTTGGAAAATCTCGTAGCTACTACAAATCGCAAACTTGTAAAATTATTTGATCGTGATGATGTTGCAATCTATAACTCTATTCCGACCGTAGAAGGTACACTAATGATGGTTATTCAACATACTGATTACACAATTCATGGATCGAATGTAATGGTTTTAGGATTTGGTAGAACTGGTATGAGTGTTGCAAGAGCCTTTCAATCATTAGGAGCACATGTCAAAGTTGGAGCGAGACGTTCGGAACATATTGCTCGTATTACAGAAATGATGTTTTCTCCTTTTCATATGCAAGACATAGAGAAAGAAGTAGGTAATATCGATATTGTTATTAATACAATTCCGCATCTCGTTGTGACAGCGAATGTTATTTCAAAAATGCCAGCTCATACGCTAGTTATTGATTTAGCTTCTAAGCCAGGTGGCACGGACTTTCGCTATGCGGAGAAGCGTGGAGTGAAGGCATTATTAGCACCTGGTCTTCCTGGGATTGTTGCACCGAAAACAGCAGGACAAATATTAGCGAATGTTCTTTCTCAGTTATTAATAGCGGATGCAATCGCAAAGGAGGATGATGAGAAATGAGTTTGAAGGGAAAACGAATTGGTTTCGGATTTACAGGGTCACATTGTACGTATGAAGAAGTTATGCCACATTTAGAGAAGTTAATTGCAGAAGGTGCAGAAGTACGTCCCGTTGTTTCTTATACTGTCCAATCAACAAATACTAGATTTGGCGAAGGGGAAGAATGGATTAAAAAGATCGAAGAAATAACCGGTTTTAAGGCAATTAATTCAATCGTTGGCGCAGAGCCACTAGGACCGAAAATTCCACTAGATTGCATGGTGATCGCACCACTAACAGGGAATTCGATGAGTAAATTTGCAAATGCAATGACAGACTCTCCAGTATTAATGGCAGCAAAAGCGACGCTTAGAAATGGGAAGCCTGTTGTGTTAGCTGTTTCGACGAATGATGCGTTGGGGCTTAATGGAGTAAATCTAATGCGCCTAATGGCTACAAAAGACATCTACTTCGTACCATTTGGCCAAGATGCACCAGAGAAAAAACCGAACTCAATGGTAGCTCGTATGGAGTTACTTGAAGATACAGTATTGGAAGCGCTACAAGGAAAACAATTACAACCTGTTGTTGTAGAAAAATTCAGATATATGAATTAAAAAACGAAAAAAACGTACAATTTTTGTTGAAACCATCATTCTTACTGTAGAATATGATAAAATTAACGTTATTAAGATTAGAGGGGGCATTGTAAGCTCCTTCTAATTCTAAGTTATAGAAGGATTGGTATCTAGAAAGGGGCATAGTGATGGAAAAGCAAAAAACTTTTCATGTCGCTGTAGTTGGAGCAACCGGCGCAGTTGGTGAACAAATGTTAAATACTTTAGAGAAACGAGAATTTCCAATTGGGAAGTTAACGTTACTTTCATCTAAACGATCTGCAGGTAAGAAACTTGTATTTAAAGGCGAAGAATTTACAGTTCAAGAGGCAACTCCTGAAAGTTTTGAAGGAGTAGATATTGCACTATTTAGTGCAGGTGGATCTGTATCGAAACAATTAGCGCCAGAAGCAGCAAAGCGCGGTGCAATTGTTGTTGATAATACAAGTGCATTCCGTATGACAGAAAACGTGCCACTTGTTGTACCTGAAGTAAATGAAAATGATTTAAAAGAACATAATGGTATTATTGCAAATCCAAACTGTTCTACAATTCAAATGGTAGTAGCTCTTGAGCCAGTTCGTCAGCAATATGGTTTAAAACGAGTAATCGTTTCCACATATCAAGCTGTATCAGGTGCTGGTGCGGCAGCTATTGAAGAACTTCATGAACAATCACAAGCAATCTTAAATGGCGAAGAAGTAAAGGCGAATGTTTTACCTGTATCAGGTGACGAAAAGCATTTCCAAATCGCTTTTAATGCTATTCCACAGATTGATAAATTCCAAGATAATGGATTTACATTCGAAGAAATGAAAATGATTAATGAAACGAAAAAAATTATGCATATGCCTGAATTAGAAGTAGCTGCGACATGTGTACGTTTACCAGTTGTATCGGGTCATTCCGAGTCTGTATACATTGAAGTAGATAAAGAAGGCGTAACAGTAGAAGAAATGAAAAACTTACTTGCAAATGCAGAAGGTATTGTACTGCAAGATAATCCAGCAGAGCAGTTATATCCAATGCCAGCTACTGCAGTAGGTAAAAATGAAGTATTCGTTGGAAGAATCCGTAAAGATTTAAATAATGATAAAGGATTCCACCTTTGGGTCGTATCTGATAACTTATTAAAAGGCGCTGCATGGAATTCTGTTCAAATTGCAGAGCGCTTAGTAAAATTACAATTAGTGTAAACGGCTAAGAGAAGGTGCAAAATATGAAAATTATTGTTCAAAAATTTGGTGGTACATCAGTACGTGATGACAATGGGCGCAAGCATGCGCTTCACCATATAAAAAAATCGTTAGCTGCTGGTTATAAAGTAGTTACTGTTGTATCAGCAATGGGCCGTAAAGGTGAACCGTATGCAACTGATACGTTATTAAGTCTTGTAAATCAAGAGGAACCTAATATTTCTAAACGTGAGCAAGATTTATTATTATCATGCGGAGAATTAATCTCAGCAATTGTTTTCTCTAACATGTTGAATGAGAATGGTATAAAAGCAGCAGCATTAAATGGTGCGCAAGCTGGTTTTGTAACGAATAATGACTTTACGAATGCTAAGATTATTGAAATGAATTGCGATCGTATACATGAAGAGTTACAAAATGTAGATGTTATCGTCGTGACTGGATTCCAAGGTCAAACGAAAAATGGAGATACGACAACACTTGGACGCGGAGGTAGTGATACCTCAGCTTCAGCATTAGGTGTTGCGCTTCATGCTGAATATATCGATATCTTCACAGATGTTGAAGGTGTTATGACTGCGGATCCTCGTATCGTAAAAGATGCACGTCATCTTCAAACTGTAACATATAACGAGATTTGTAACATGGCTTATCAGGGTGCGAAAGTTGTTCATCCGCGTGCGGTTGAAATTGCGATGCATGCAAAAGTACCACTTCGTGTACGTTCTACGTATTCTGATAGTGAAGGTACGCTTATTGCGGCATATGATGGTGCTACAAAAGGGCAGGATGTAGAAGAACGTCCTGTTACAGGGATTGCCCATGTGTCAAACGTAACGCAAATTAAAGTGCTTGCAAAAGAAACTGCATATGATTTACAACAACACGTGTTTAAAGAAATGGCTAATGAAGGGATTAGTGTGGACTTAATTAACATTTCTCCTACTGGTGTAGCTTACACAGTAAAGGATAGTGTATCAGCGCGTGCAGTTGAGGTTTTAAAGCAACTTGGATATGATCCAGTGGTGACAGAGCATTGTGCGAAGGTTTCTATCGTTGGTGCTGGAATGGCAGGTATTCCAGGGGTTACAGCGAAAATTGTCACAGCTTTAGCGGAAAAAGGTATTCAAATTCTGCAATCAGCAGATAGTCATACGACAATTTGGGTTCTTGTAAAAGAAGCCGATTTAGTGGAGGCTGTGAATGCATTACATAGTGCATTTGAGCTTTCAAAAGAAAAGCAACTGGAACAATAAGGAGTGAGATCATGATAGATTTTGGGACAATTGCAACCGCGATGGTAACACCGTTTGATAAAAATGGTAATATCGATTTTGCAAAGACAACGAAATTGGTAAATTATTTAATTGATAACGGTACAACAGCAATCGTGGTAGGAGGGACGACTGGAGAATCTCCTACATTAACATCAGAAGAAAAAGTAGCGTTATATCGCCATGTCGTATCTGTTGTCGATAAAAGGGTACCCGTCATCGCTGGAACAGGTAGCAATAATACGCATGCTTCTGTCGATTTAACAAAAAAGGCAACTGAAGTTGGTGTTGATGCAGTTATGCTAGTGGCACCGTATTATAATAAACCGAGTCAAGAAGGGATGTACCAGCACTTTAAAACAATCGCTGAAAGCACTCCGCTTCCGGTAATGCTATATAATGTTCCAGGACGATCTATTGTACAAATCTCCGTTGATACAGTTGTTCGTTTATCAGAAATAGAAAACATTGTTGCGATTAAAGATGCAGGCGGCGATGTATTAACAATGACAGAAATCATTGAAAAAACAGCGGACGACTTTGCAGTATACAGCGGTGATGATGGTTTAACATTACCAGCTATGGCAATTGGAGCAAAAGGTATTGTTTCTGTAGCATCTCATGTTATCGGGAATGAAATGCAAGAAATGATTGCTGCATTCCAAGCTGGAGAGTTCAAAAAAGCGCAGAAATTACATCAATTACTAGTAAAAGTAACGGATGCACTATTTATGGCGCCGAGCCCAACACCAGTAAAAACAGCATTACAAATGGTGGGATTAGATGTAGGTTCTGTACGTTTGCCACTTCTTCCATTAACGGAAGAAGAAAGAATAACGTTACAATCCGTAATGCAATCTATTCCTCGTTAATAAAAATGACCTAGTGTGAAACTAGGTCATTTTTATTTTGACTAACTATATGTAAGTGATGAAAATTAGCTATAGTTAATAGGCTGTAATAAGAAGGGGATGGCAGGGGGGAGAATTAGTAAGAAACTGATTACAGAGATAAGATTTTTTTAGTGAATATCGTTTCATGTTTATGTAAAGAATTTACATGAATATTTTTCCATCAAACTCTTATTACGTAGGGAAAATAGTAAAACTGATATGAATTTTGCCCTCTTAAATTATAATCTCATTTTAGTGTCTTCTCTTGTCTTTCGCATAATTTAACTTGTGTTCTATTTCTTGTATCAGTTATAATATGGCTAAGTAGCTTAGTACGGGTATGCTTAGCAAAATTGGTAAAAATTAAGATTTAATGAAATTTTCATATCATATCGAATAAGATATTTGATTTATATAATGAAAGAGAGGTGAAACCTGGTTTAAAAAATTAACAAGGACATGATATCGCATAACGGTAAGGACATTCGTCTTGGACGGTGAATATATGGTGGTTGTAGAGTTTCCCCTGGTGTCTCTGCAATTTTAGTGAAATCAGTGTTTGCAAGATTTTTAAACCAGGCAACAACATGAAGAGAAAAGAGAATGAGTCTGTTAAAGTATTTGCTCTTGGCGGAGTAGGTGAAATCGGAAAAAACATGTACTGTGTTGAAATTGATTCTGAAATCTTTATTGTAGATGCCGGATTGATGTTCCCGGGAGATGAAATGTTTGGGATTGATATTGTTATTCCTGACATTACATATTTAGTAGAAAATCAAGAGCGAGTAAAAGGACTATTTATTACCCATGGTCATGAAGATCATATTGGTGGAATTGTTTATGTGCTTCGTAAATTATCTATTCCAGTATATGCGACGAAATTAACGGTAGGACTTATACAAGAAAAGCTTGGCGAAGCAGGAATGTTAGGCCGTGTAGACTTAAAAACAATTGACTCGAATTCAACAGTAGAGTTTAATTCAACAAATGTGTCATTCTTCGGAACGACACATAGTATTCCGGATTCTGTGGGTGTTTGTTTCCATACATCAAAAGGTGCTGTAGTATATACAGGAGACTTTAAATTTGATCAAACTCCAATCGGAAATAGTGGAGCAGATCTTGGGAAAATGGCGCAAATTGGAAATGAAGGCGTACTTTGCTTGTTATCTGATAGTACAAACGCTGAACGTCCTGGTTATACAGGTTCGGAAAAAGAAGTTGGTATAGAGATTTCTAAAGTATTCTATAGTTCAGAAGGACGTATTATTGTTGCTTCATTTGCCTCCAATGTACATCGTATTCAACAAGTGTTTGATGCAGCTGCTGAAACTGGAAGGAAAGTAGCGGTAGTAGGACGTAGCATGGTGAAAGTGGTAGATATTGCAAGACGTCTTGGTTATTTAGATGTTCCAGAAGGTATGGTTATTTCATTACAAGAAATAGACAATTTCCCGGAAAAAAAGGTAGCTATCTTAACGACTGGTAGTCAAGGGGAACCGATGGCAGCCCTTTCTAGAATGGCGAAACAAGCTCATAAACAAATTTCAATTCGTAAAGGTGATACTGTTATTATTGCAGCTTCTCCAATTCCAGGAAATGAAGTATCTGTATCAAAAATTATTGACTTGTTATTTAGATCTGGTGCTGAGGTTATTTATTACGGTGAAAGAAAAGTTCACGTTTCAGGTCATGGTAGCCAAGAAGAATTAAAGCTGATGATAAATTTAATGAAGCCGAAGTATTTTGTACCCGTACACGGTGAGTTCCGTATGCAAAAAGCACATGCGTATTTAGCGGAAGATGTAGGTATTGCGAGAGAGAATATCTTTATCGTAGAAAAAGGCGATGTAATTGCTTTTGGTGACGATGAAGCAAAATTAGCTGGTAAAGTGCAAGCTGGTAATGTTTTAATTGATGGATTAGGTGTAGGTGACGTCGGTAACATCGTTCTTCGAGATAGAAAGATGTTATCTCAAGATGGAATTTTAGTTGTTGTTGTAACACTTGGTAAGGATGAAAAGAAAATAATCTCTGGTCCAGAAATTATTTCACGCGGCTTTGTATATGTTCGTGAATCAGAAGCATTAATCGAACGATCCACAGATATTGTACGTATGATTGTTGAACAATCAATTAAAGAATATACAATTGAATGGTCTATGTTGAAACAAAATATTCGTGAATTATTAGGGCAGTTCTTGTACGAAGAAACGAAGAGAAAGCCAATGATTTTACCGATTATTATGGAAGTATAAAGAAGGTCACCTTTACAGGTGATCTTTTTCTTTTTTAACCCTATCGAATGAAATTCATAACTTAAGAAATAATAGTTATATACGAGTGAAAGGGGATGCGATATGACAGAACGTGATCGTTATACAAATGAAGAAAAAGAAGCTGAGCCGAAAGAAGTTCCAAAAGAGGCTTCTATAGTGGAGAAAATTCAGCAACTTGGACAGACAAATGTACCACAAATGAATGAATCGCGTATTCATTGCTTAACAATTGTTGGGCAGGTGGAAGGTCATATTCAGTTGCCACCACAAAATAAAACAACAAAATATGAACACATCATTCCGCAAATTGTCGCGATTGAACAAAATCCAAAAATTGAAGGTTTACTGTTAATATTAAATACAGTTGGGGGTGACGTTGAAGCTGGATTAGCGATTTCTGAAATGGTGGCTTCGCTTTCAAAACCAACTGTATCTCTTGTTTTAGGAGGAGGGCATTCAATCGGTGTACCGATTGCGGTCTCAACTGATTATTCATTTATTGCCGAAACAGCGACGATGACAATTCATCCAATTCGTTTAACAGGTCTTGTTATAGGTGTGCCACAAACATTTGAGTATTTGGATAAAATGCAAGAAAGAGTCATTCGATTTGTGACAAAGCATTCGAAAGTAACGGAAGATCGTTTTAAAGAGCTTATGTTTGCAAAAGGGAATTTGACGCGAGATATTGGGACGAATGTAATAGGTGGAGATGCAGTGAAGTATGGTCTTATAGATGGTGTCGGTGGTATTGGTAGCGCACTTCGAAAATTAAACGAATTAATTGATGAACGCAAGGATAATAGTACAGAAGGGACAATGCTACAATGATTTTATATACAATTATGCCAGAGCAACTTGTGTATCCGGCCGATTATTCACAATGCGAAAGCCAAAAAGTTGTGAATATAAATGGCGTGGAATTAGTGGTTTCTGAGGAGGATAATCAATGTTACTCTATTGTACGTGTATTAAGTACGAATCCGTCTCACTACCTAGAGTTTGAGCCTGGACAGAAAATTACCTTTTAGCAAAAAGAAGGATTTTGTTTAGGAGCTATGGTATAATATAAAAAACAAGACGGTTGAGCAGCCATGAGTAGGCTGCTTTCTTCTGTTTATTTAACATTTTACAAGAAGTGTAAAAATAGAAGATATAAAGACCTGAAAAATAGAGAGAAAGACATGTAAGTAGATCTTTTTTATAAGAAAGTTGTACTTAATTTCTAGAACACGAGGTGAAGAAATGGCAAAACAAAAGCAAAGAGGGACGAAGGCTAAGGCAAGACGTACGATAAAGCCAACTTTGTATTATGAAATCGTCGGGTTGACTCTTTTTGCACTTTCGATTATTACGATTTTACAGCTAGGTGTTGTAGGGAAATCGTTTGTGTTATTTTTTCGCTTCTTCTTTGGTGAGTGGTACATAATTGGTGTGTTAGGTGTAATAGCTTTATCTGTTGCGTTTGTAATAAAGCGGGGATGGCCCAACCTTTTAAATAAACGGCTAATAGGTGTTTATTTAATTGTACTAGCAATATTAATGTTTAGTCATATTACATTATTTAACCTGCTTACGAAAGATGGAGCTGTACAAAATACTTCTGTAATTGTTAGTACAAAAGATTACTTCTTCCTTGAAATGAAAAAGGGCCCGGATAGTGTTCATTTAGGTGGTGGTATGTTCGGTGCATTGATGTTCGCAACGTGCTACTTCTTATTTGACGAAGTAGGGGCATATATCATTGGAATTATTTTAGTTATTCTTGGAATACTTTGTATAACAAATAAACATATTGGAGAAGTACTTGCTCCGGTAGGGAGAATTCTTAGAAGTCAGTTTCAAGTAATGCAAGGGGATTATAAAGATTGGAAATCTCAAAGGGTCGCCGAGCAAACTGAAAAGAAAAAAACAACAAGAAGCAAGAGGCGTGAACGTGTTGCTGAACAAGAAGAAGCTATTGAGCCAGTAGAAGAAATAGAAATTGGTCCACCAATTATTTCGAATTTTACTGAGAATTATCCAGTACGTGAAGAGACGGAAAAGCAGATAGAAGAAAATGATTTAATCACTCCTCCGTTTATTGAAGAGGCAGTTCCGCCTGCGCCAGAAGAACAACCTCACAAGAAACGAGGAGAAAAAATCGTTGAATCGCTAGAAGGTGAAACGAAAGCACCTCCTATGCAATTTTCTAATGTGGAAAATAAAGATTATAAGCTTCCTTCGCTTGATATATTAAAGTTTCCCCAAAATAAGCAAGTTACAAATGAAAATGCGGAAATTTATGAAAATGCTCGTAAATTGGAACGTACATTCCAAAGTTTTGGTGTGAAAGCGAAAGTAACAAAAGTACATAGAGGTCCTGCAGTTACGAAATATGAAGTGTATCCTGATATGGGAGTAAAGGTAAGTAAAATTGTTAGTTTAAGTGATGATTTAGCGCTTGCTTTAGCAGCGAAAGACATTCGTATTGAAGCACCTATTCCCGGGAAATCAGCTGTAGGGATTGAGGTTCCGAATTCAGAAGTTTCTATGGTAACGCTGAGAGAAGTTCTTGATTCAAAGGCGAATAACCACCCAGAAGAGAAGTTATTAATCGGTCTTGGACGTGATGTTACAGGAGAGGCTGTATTGGCACGTTTAAATAAAATGCCCCATTTATTAGTAGCTGGTGCGACTGGTAGTGGAAAGAGTGTATGTATTAATGGAATTATTGTAAGTATTTTAATGCGTGCAAAACCGCATGAAGTAAAATTAATGATGATTGATCCGAAAATGGTAGAGTTAAATGTATATAACGGTGTTCCGCACTTATTAACACCAGTCGTAACTGATCCGAAAAAAGCATCACAGGCTTTGAAGAAAGTTGTGAGTGAAATGGAGCGTCGTTATGAATTATTCGCGCATAGCGGTACGCGTAACATTGAAGGATATAATGATTATATTAAAGAACATAATAGCCAATCGGAAGCGAAACAACCTGAATTACCATATATTGTAGTAATTGTGGACGAGTTAGCTGATTTAATGATGGTTGCTTCTTCGGATGTAGAAGATGCGATTATGCGTTTAGCGCAAATGGCACGTGCTGCTGGTATTCATTTAATTATTGCGACTCAGCGCCCGTCAGTTGATGTTATCACAGGTGTTATTAAAGCGAATATTCCATCGCGTATTGCATTTGCTGTATCTTCCCAAATAGATTCTCGAACGATTCTTGACGGTGGTGGTGCAGAAAAGTTGCTAGGTCGTGGAGATATGTTATTCATACCAATTGGTGCATCGAAACCTGTTCGTGTACAAGGGGCATTTTTATCAGATGATGAAGTTGAGAGAGTCGTAGAATCTGTTATTGCGCAGCAAAAAGCGCAATATCAAGAAGATATGATTCCACAAGATGTTCCTGAAACAAAGCAGGAAGTAGAAGATGAATTATACGATGAAGCGGTTCAGCTTGTAGTAGAAATGCAAACAGCATCTGTTTCTATGTTACAACGTAGATTTAGAGTAGGATATACGCGAGCAGCTCGTTTAATTGATGCCATGGAAATGAATGGTGTAGTAGGTCCTTATGAAGGTAGTAAACCAAGGGGAGTACTCATTAAAGATGTGCAAGAAAAAAGTTCTTAAAAAAAGCCTAATTGTTTTTACAATTAGGCTTTTTTATATGCTGTTTTTGTTATATACTATATTCACCGACTAAGAAAGGGCTTACATTTTTAAGGGTCCTTTAGAATACGAATGCTTATCGTTTTGGTTTTCAAAACGTTCGATATTTAATGTAGAAAAATGTTGAAATCTGTTGACACATATGGGAGCAAGTGGTAAGATTACTTCGAAAAGAATCACTGCCTCATATAATCTTGGAGATAAGGTCCATAAGTTTCTACCTGGCAACCATGAATTGCTAGACTATGAGGGGAAAAGTGTGTAACAAAGGATGTAAGGAATCTTTGTGCCGAACTTTTTCTCTATATGAGAAATGTTTATGGTACAAAGTTTTTTTTATGGGATAAAGTGTGAAAATTTCATCTTGAAAAATTATTAATATTTATTCGATAATTACGCTTATTTTTAGTATTTAGTAATTTATACTATGTTGTAAGTTGAAAAAAGAGAAAAGAAGTCTTACATCAGAGGTCGAATAATTGAAATGCGGGGGAGTCTTATGTCAGTAAAATCCGATAGTCGTCACCTATATTTGCGGGTGATTGATCACATCAAAGGGAAAATTAAAGATGGGGCTTACAAAGAAAAACAAAAGTTACCTTCAGAGTTTGATCTAGCGAAAGAACTTGGTGTAAGTAGGGCAACTTTAAGGGAAGCACTACGTATTTTAGAAGAAGAAAATGTTGTTATTCGTAGACATGGTGTAGGGACATTTGTAAATGCGAAGCCGTTATTTTCTTCTGGAATAGAGCAACTTTCTAGTATTACAGATATGATTTCTAGTGTGGGGAAAACACCAGGAACAATCTTTTTATCATCATCTACAACAACTTTAACAGAAGAAGAAAAAGAGAAATTTAATTGTGAAGATGCTTTTAGCGCAGTAATGATTGAACGTGTTCGTACAGCGGATGGGGAACCAGTTGTATATTGCATTGATAAACTGGCAAAAGAGATATTACCAGATTTATCGGGATACAATGAGGAATCGCTGCTTACAGTAATACATAATAATACGCACAAGCGTATCACATACGCAGTTGCTCACATTGAACCGATTGGTTATCACCCGAAAATTTCACCGATTTTAGAATGTGAACCTGAAACGGCACTGCTAGTTTTAAAACAAATGCACTATGATCAAAATGATGAGCCAATCTTATATTCTATTAATTACTTTAGAGCTGATAAGTTTAGCTTCCACGTATTAAGAAAACGTATGTAGGGAAGTTCCTTTTTAGGGAGGTGACAGCAAGAAGTAAGGGACAGCAGCGTATGAATCATTAGACAAAACATTTCAGGAGGGGTTTCTAGTATGAAGAAAAAAACAGGTCTTTTATTATCATTAACGTTAGCAGCAAGTACAGTGTTAGGTGCATGTGGTAACTCGGATAAAGCGGATAGTGACAAAAAAGGGGATAAAGAGTTTAAGGTTGGTATGGTTACAGATGTTGGGGGCGTTGATGACAAATCATTTAACCAATCAGCTTGGGAAGGTTTAACAAAATTCGGTAAAGACAACGATTTAAAGAAAAATGAAGGATATCGTTACCTTCAATCAAGTAAAGATGCTGATTACATTCCAAATTTAACGAAATTTGCGAAAGATCATTATAACACAACATTTGGTATTGGATACTTAATGGAAAAATCAATTGAAAAGGTGGCTGAACAGTATCCAAAAGAGCAATTTGCGATTGTAGATACTGTTGTAAAGAAGCCGAACGTAACAAGTATTACATTTAAAGACCATGAAGGTTCATTCCTAGTTGGAGCTGTAGCAGCGATGACAACAAAATCAAATAAAGTTGGTTTTGTTGGTGGTGTGAAGAGTCCGTTAATTACAAAATTCGAATCAGGTTTTAAAGCTGGTGCAAAAGCAGTAAATCCAAATATCGAAATTGTATCACAATATGCTGATGCATTTGATAAGCCAGAAAAAGGATCTGTATTAGCTTCAGCAATGTACGGTCAAGGCGTTGACGTAATTTACCATGCTTCAGGTGCAACTGGTAACGGTGTATTCACAGAAGCGAAAAACCGTAAGAAAAAAGGTGAAAATGTTTGGGTAATCGGTGTTGACCGTGACCAAAATCAAGAAGGCATGCCTGAAAACGTAACTTTAACTTCAATGGTAAAACGTGTTGATGTTGCAGTAGCAAAAGTAGCGCAAGAAGCGAAAGATGGTAAGTTAAAAGGCGGTAAAGTAGAAGAGTTCGGCTTAAAAGATGATGGCGTTGGTATTGCGAAAACAACTGATAATGTGAAAAAAGTAAACCCAGAAATTTTAACAAAAATAGAAGAGTTTGAGAAGAAAATCACTGCTGGTGAAATTAAAGTACCTGCGACTGATGATGAATATAAAGCATACGAAGCTGCTCTAAAGAAATAATGATAGAGCAATAGCAAAGGTTAGTTCTTAGAACTAACCTTTGTATATATAAAAATACTTTTAATAGAGTGTAATTGGGGAGTGTTCCCTGCTAGAAGGAGGAACAAAATGGAATACGTAATTGAGATGAACAATATTACAAAAGTATTCCCAGGTATTGTAGCGAATGACGATATTACGCTGCAAGTAAAACAGGGAGAGATACACGCTTTACTTGGAGAAAATGGTGCAGGGAAATCAACGTTGATGAATGTACTGTTCGGTTTGTATCAACCAGAACAGGGCGAAATTAAAATTAAAGGAACCCCTGTAAAAATTACAAATCCGAATATAGCAAATGACCTTGGAATTGGGATGGTCCATCAGCACTTTATGCTTGTTCATAATTTTACAGTTACAGAGAATATCATTCTTGGAAATGAGCCGAAGAGAAAAGGGAAAATAGCTGTTGAAGAGGCTGCAAAAGAAATTAAACAATTATCTGAACAGTACGGTTTAGCTGTTGATCCAAATGCAAAGATTGAAGATATTTCGGTTGGGATGCAGCAAAGGGTTGAAATATTAAAGACGCTTTATCGTGGTGCGGAGATTTTAATATTCGATGAACCGACTGCAGTGTTAACTCCTCAAGAAATTCATGAGTTGATTCAAATTATGAAAAAGCTTGTGCAAGAAGGAAAATCTATCATTCTTATTACACATAAATTAAAAGAAATTATGGAAGTTTGCGATCGTTGCACAATTATTCGTAAAGGTAAAGGAATTGGTACAGTTGACGTTGCGAAAATGGATGAACATAAACTTGCAGAATTAATGGTCGGACGTCAAGTGAATTTTAAAACAGAAAAAATAGGGGCCAAACCGAAAGAGGAGGTTCTGTCTGTTGCGAATCTTGTCGTTCATGATGCACGCCAATTACCTGCTGTAAAAGGCCTTGACTTAACTGTTCGTGCAGGAGAAATCGTTGGTATTGCAGGGATTGATGGAAATGGTCAAAGTGAATTAATAGAGGCGATTACTGGTTTACGAAAAGTTGAGTCAGGTTCTATTGCAATTAAAGGAAAAGAAATAACGAATTGGCCTGTTCGAAGAATTACAGAGGAAGGAATTGGTCATATTCCAGAAGACCGTCATAAACACGGGCTAGTTCTTGATTTTTCTGTTAAAGACAATATAGTTTTGCAAACATACTATAAAAATCCATTTTCAAAGAAGGGGATTTTAAACTTTAGCAAAATCACAGAGAAAGCAAAGGCGCTTATTGAACAGTTTGATGTACGTACGCCTAGCGAACAAACATTAGCGCGTGCTCTATCAGGTGGAAATCAGCAGAAAGCTATCATTGCACGTGAAGTAGATCGTAATCCAGATTTATTAATTGCAGCACAACCAACACGTGGTTTAGATGTAGGTGCGATTGAATTTATTCATAAAAAATTAATCGAGCAGAGAGATAATGGGAAAGCAGTATTACTTCTATCGCTAGAACTGGATGAAATTTTAAATGTAAGTGATCGAGTTGCTGTTATATATGAAGGTAAAATTGTAGCAATTGTCGATGCGAAAGAAACAAATGAACAACAGCTTGGTTTGTTGATGGCTGGCGGAACGGAGAAAGAGAAGGTGAATACAAATGGCTAAAAAATTTTTAACGGAGCGAACAATTAACATTTTAGTTCCTGTATTATCCGTTATTTTTGGTTTACTTGTTGGTGCCATTGTAATGTTAGTTAGTGGATATGATCCAATTGTTGGGTATGCAGCGCTTTGGGAAGGAATGGTTGGAAATCCGCAGGCTATCGGTGAGACGCTACGTACGATGATTCCACTCGTGTTAGCTGGTCTGTCTGTTGCATTTGCGTTTCGTACAGGTCTCTTTAACATTGGGGTAGAAGGACAATTATTAGTTGGATGGCTTGCCGCTGTCTGGTTTGGATATGCAGTATCGTTACCAGTATTTTTGCATATTCCGTTATCTATTTTAGTAGCCGCGATTGCCGGTGGTTTATGGGGATTTATACCTGGATATTTAAAAGGAAAGCTTAAAGTAAATGAAGTAATTGTCACAATTATGATGAACTACATTGCACTTTATGTCACGTATGATCTTATTAAACGTTTTATACATGAAGGTAATGAGAAATCTTATGATGTACAAGCGAGTGCTTCATTAGCTTCTGATTGGCTATCTTCATTGACAGATGGATCTCGTTTGCACTGGGGAATTGTTGTAGCTATTTTAATTGCTATTGTAATGTGGTTCGTATTAGATAGAACTACGTTAGGATATGAGTTGAAATCGGTTGGTTTTAACCAAAATGCATCGCAATATGCAGGGATGAAAGTCTCTCGTAATGTTGTATTATCAATGACAATTGCTGGCGCTTTTGCTGGAATTGGTGGGGCAATGGAAGGTCTAGGAACATTCCAAAGTATGACGGCAATGACATCGTTTACTGGTATTGGATTCGATGGGATTGCGGTAGCTCTTCTTGGAGGAAATAATCCGTTTGGTATATTATTATCGGCTTTACTGTTCGGTGGTTTGAAAAGTGCAGCCCCGCAAATGAATTTTGAAGCAGATGTACCTTCTGAGTTAATTAATGTTATTATCGCATGTATTATTTTCTTTGTTGCTTGCAGTTATGTTTTACGCTGGGCACTTACACGCATGAGCAAGGAGGGGAAATAAATGAGCTTTATAGATATTTTAGCCATTCTTGTGACTGGTACTTTATATACGGCAGCGCCACTTATTTTTACGGCGTTAGGTGGAGTGTTCAGTGAACGTTCTGGGGTTGTAAATATAGCCTTAGAAGGTTTAATGTTATTTGGTGCATTTACTGGTATCGTTACAACGTTATTAATGGGTGATACGTGGGGAGCAATGACTCCTTGGATTGCACTATTATTTGCAGCTATTGGTAGTGGGTTATTTGCACTTCTTCACGCAGTAGCGTCCATTACATTCCGCGCGGATCAAGTAGTAAGCGGGGTAGCGATTAACTTTTTGGCTCTCGGTTTAACAGTATTTGCGATTAAGAAAATCTTTGGTAAAGGACAGACTGATTTTATTCAATACCGAATTGAAAAAATCGATGTTCCAGGACTTTCGGATATTCCGGTAATCGGGAAAATCTTTTTCTCAAATGTACCGTTAACGTCGTATATTGCCATTATTTTAGCATTTGTTGTTTGGTACATTATTTATAAAACACCGTTCGGTCTTCGTCTTCGTGCTGTTGGTGAACATCCAATGGCAGCAGATACGATGGGGATTAATGTATATAAAATGCGTTATATTGCAGTTTGTATATCTGGAATGTTTGCAGGAGTGGGTGGTGCGGTCTTCGCAATGTCGATTTCTGGTAACTTCTCAGGTGCTACAATTACTGGACAAGGTTTCTTAGCACTAGCAGCTATGATCTTTGGTAAATGGAATCCACTTGGTGCTCTTGGAGCAGCGCTGTTCTTCGGATTTGCTCAATCACTTGGGATAACAGGTGGTACAATTCCTATATTAAAAGAAATTCCAAGTGTATTCTTAACGATATTACCGTATGTATTTACAATATTAGCACTCGTTGGTTTTGTAGGCCGATCTGAAGCTCCGAAAGCATTAGGAACGCCTTATGAAAAAGGAAAACGATGAGTATTTAGAAAGTATAAAAAAAGCTCGCACATTAGTGCGGGCTTTTTTACATAGAATATATTTAATACGGAATTTTACTATGTTCCTTACATATTAAAGTTTTTAGAAAGACTCAAATGTAAGCATAATAAGGAAGAAAATTTGATTTTTTATTTCTAAAAACTGTATATTGAAGAGGAATATTCCTACATACGTAAAGGAGGGCTATTAATGAAACTAATGGAACAGCAACTGCATGAATTAGGTGGCTTGCGAGTACATATTATTCCGACTGATAAATTTAAAACAAATACCTTTGTATTTCGTTTTAAAGCACCTTTAAATGAGGAGACGGTGACAGAGCGTGCCCTATTGCCGTACGTATTGCAAAGTGCGACAGAAAAACTGCCTTCTGTAATTCGTCTTCGTCAATATTTAGAAGAATTATATGGATCTTCTTTAGCGGTAGATGTAAGTAAAAAAGGAGAAGACCATATCATCTCTATTTATGTAGACATTGCAAATGAAACATATTTACGCGATGCACCACCGTTATTTGAAAAAGCGCTTTCTATGTTATCTGATATTGTTTTACATCCAGCAACAGAAGGGGACGGTTTTCTATCTTCTATTGTAGAAAGTGAGAAACGAGCACTCTTGCAACGAATTGAAGCTACTTATGATGATAAAATGCGTTATGCAAACGAGCGTTTAATTGCAGAAATGTGCAAAGTAGAACCATATCGCTTAAGTGCAAATGGAAAAAAAGAAAGTGTTGCTTCTATTACAAATGAAAGTTTGTATCAATATTATCAAAAAGTGTTAGCTGAAGATGAAATGGATTTATATATCATTGGTGATATTTCAGAAGATGCTGTGGGGCTTGTAAATAAGTATTTTTCGATTTCACCTCGCGCTATGAAAGAGAGAAATGTACTTCTTCATAAACGAAATAATGAAGAAAAAGAAATTGTTGAAAAACAAGAACTAAAGCAAAGTAAATTAAATATCGGCTATCGCACATTCATTACGTATAAAGATGAAGATTATTTTGCATTACAATTGTTTAACGGATTATTTGGAGGGTTTTCTCATTCGAAGTTATTCGTAAATGTCCGTGAAAAAAATAGTTTAGCGTACTATGCAGCATCGAGATTTGAAAGTCATAAAGGTTTGCTCTTCGTTATGTCTGGAATTGAAGCGAAGAACTTTGAAAAAGCTGTTGAAATTATTAAAGAACAGATGAAAGCAATGCAAAGCGGTGATTTTTCAGAGGAAGAGATTCAGCAAACGAAAAGTGTAATTCAAAATCAAATCTTAGAGGCAATTGATACACCACGTGGTTTTGTTGAAATGCTTTATCACGGGGTGATTTCAGAGCGTACGCGTCCAGTTGAAGAATGGCTAACGGGCATAGAAAGCGTGACGAAAGAAGAGATTGTGAAAGTTGCTAATAATATTGAACTAGATACAATTTACTTTTTACATGGAACGGAGGGAGAATAAATGGAGAAAATTGTGTATGAGCAATTAAAAGAGACGCTATATTATGAAAAACTTCCGAATGGATTAGACGTATATATCTTACCGAAACAAGGCTTCAACAAAACATTTGCAACATTTACGACGAAGTACGGTTCTGTTGATAATACATTTGTACCGCTTGGAAAAGAAGACATGACTCGTGTACCAGATGGAATTGCTCATTTCCTTGAGCATAAATTGTTTGAAAAAGAGGACCATGACGCGTTTCAATTGTTTAGTAAACAAGGTGCTTCAGCGAACGCTTTTACATCTTTTACAAGAACCGCTTATCTCTTTTCCTGTACATCAAATGTAGAAAGAAATTTAAATACGTTGTTAGACTTTGTACAAGAACCGTATTTCTCTGAAAAAACGGTTGAAAAAGAAAAAGGTATTATCGGTCAAGAAATTCAAATGTACCAAGATAACCCAGACTGGCGTTTATACTTTGGGTTAATCGATAGTTTGTTTGTGAAACATCCAATTAAAATTGATATTGCAGGGACAATTGAGTCCATTAGTAAAATTACAAAAGACCTACTGTATGAATGTTATGAGACTTTTTACCATCCGAGCAACATGTTATTATTTGTTGTTGGAGCGATTGATCCTGAAAAAACAATGGATTTAGTTCGTGAAAATCAAGCGAAAAAAGATTACGAAAATCAACCAGAAATCGTTCGCTCTTTTGAAGAGGAACCAGAAGAAGTAAATGAAAAGAAAAAGATTATTTCAATGCCTGTTCAAACTCCAAAATGTTTAGTTGGTATTAAGGCAACGAATTTAAAAGAAAAAGGGCAAGCTCTGTTAAAACAAGAAATTGCACTTACATTACTTTTAGATTATTTATTTGGAAAAGGGTCAGTTCATTACGAATCTTTATATAATGAAGGTCTTATTGATGATTCGTTCTCGTATGACTATACAGAAGAAAATAACTTCGGTTTTGCAATGGTTGGTGGAGATACGAAGCACCCTGATGAATTGGCAGAGCGATTAAAAGGTATTTTACTACAAACGAATTATGATCAGTTAGATGAGACTGCGCTGGAACGGGTGAAGAAAAAGAAAATTGGCGGATTTTTACGATCGTTGAATTCACCTGAATATATTGCAAATCAGTTTACACGATATGCGTTTAATGAATCTAGTTTATTTGATGCTCTTACAGTGTTAGAAGGATTAACTGTTCAAGACCTACAACAAGCAGCAAAAACATTATTAATTGAAGAGAAAATGAGTGTCTGCCAAGTGTTACAAAAAAAATGAAGTAATATGTGAATAAAAAACGCAGTATCTATATCCCTCATCTAACGTTTGGTTATTGCCAAATGGTAAGATGAGGGTATTATTTATTTATACATAAAAAGATAAGAGAGGGAATTTATGAAAAAGTATGCATTAGTAACTGGAGGAAGCGGAGGGATTGGCTCTGCTATTTCGAAGCAGTTAATCGAGGATGGTTATACAGTCTATATTCATTACAATAAAAGCAAAGAGAAGATAAGGGGGTTACAAAAGGAGTTTGATGCAGTGATTCCTGTGCAAGCAAATTTAGCTTCTATCGATGGAGCAGAGAAATTGTGGGGACAAATCGAACATCCTATTGATGTTATTGTATACGCAGCTGGAAAGAGTATATTTGGATTAGTAACAGATGTTACGAATGAAGAATTAGATTATATGGTGGAGCTTCAAGTGAAGAGTGTATATAGACTTTTATCGATGGCGCTTCCACCGATGATCGGGCGGAGAAGTGGTAATGTTGTTGTTATTTCATCCATTTGGGGGCAAATAGGAGCGTCTTGTGAGGTGCTGTACTCAATGGTGAAAGGTGCACAAAATTCATATGTGAAGGCTTTAGCGAAAGAAGTTTCTCTAAGTGGATTGCGCGTTAATGCGGTAGCGCCAGGTGCGATCGAAACAGAAATGTTAAATGTATTTTCAGAAGATGATAAAAATGAAATTGCTGAAGATATTCCATTAGGTAGAATAGGACTACCCGAAGAGGTAGCAAAAACAGTATCATTCCTCGTTTCGCCAGGAGCTTCTTATATTACGGGGCAAATTATCGGAGTGAATGGCGGTTGGCATTGCTAAAAAATTCTTACATAAAAAACAAGAAATTGTACAAATTAAGCATGATTCTATTACTAAAATAGTGAGGTGCTTAAACATGTCAGTGTTAGATAATTTTGATCAGTGGAAGAGCTTTTTAGGAGAACGTTTAGAACAAGCGGGGGGAAAAGGGCTTGATGGTGGTGCCGTATCAGATATGGCATTTCGTGTTGGTGATTATTTAGCAAATGAAGTAGAAGCGCGCAACGATCAAGAAAAATTATTGTCTGAGCTTTGGAAAGTTGCTGATGAACAAGAGCAACATACAATTGCAAATTTAATGGTGAAGTTTGTACAACATAAGTAAAAGTAGAGAGGAGCTTCTCCTCTCTACTTTTTTTGTATAGTAATTAGGAGGAATAGATTATACATTTAGCTTCCCTATTAAGGTGAAATCATATAATATAGTACGTAGGTGTAAAGTAAGCGTAGGGGAGTGATCTTGGATGATTGAATGGTATTTTGAATATGAAATACATAAAAACCGACCTGGCTTACTTGGTGACGTTTCTTCGTTAATCGGTATGCTTGGCATCAATATTGTCACAATTAATGGTGTAGATAATGCACGACGTGGACTTTTGCTTATGTGTGATAATCAAGAACAAATCTCTAGACTTGAATCAATTTTAAATACGATGGATAATATAACGGTAACGAAATATCGTCCGCCAAAGCTTAGAGATAAGCTAGCAGTTAGACATGGTAGGTACATACAACGAGATGCAGATGATAAGAAAACATTTCGATTTGTGCGTGATGAATTAGGATTGCTTGTAGACTTTATGGCGGAGATAATGAAAAAAGAAGGTCATAAATTAATTGGGATACGAGGAATGCCTCGTGTCGGAAAAACAGAATCTATTGTTGCCGCAAGTGTTTGTGCAAATAAGAGATGGTTATTCGTATCATCTACTCTCATTAAGCAAACTGTTCGTAGCCAATTGATTGAAGATGAGTATAGCGACGATAATATTTTCATACTAGATGGAATTGTGTCGACAAAGCGTGCAAATGAAAGACACTGGCAGCTCGTTCGTGAAATCATGAGATTGCCTGCAACGAAAGTTGTGGAACATCCGGATGTGTTTGTGAGTCAGTCAGAATACACATTGGATGATTTTGATTATATTATCGAATTGCGTAACGATTATGATGAAGAAATTCAATATAATTTAGTAGATGAAATTGAGCAAGGTACGCAAAACAATTTCTCTATGTTCGACTTTTAAAGAAATATTGAGGTGTTAGTAGTGACGGAATTAGGACAAAAGCTGACAGAAGCAAGAGAAGCGAAAGGCTTATCTATTGATCAGCTGCATGAGATTACAAAAATTCAAAAACGCCATTTAGTAGCGATTGAAGAAGGCAATTATGATGTGTTGCCAGGAGCTTTTTATGCGCGTGCATTCATTAAACAATATGCAGATGCTGTTGGATTAAATGGAGAGGAACTGCTTGTGGAATATCAGAGTACGATACCACAGTCTGAAAAACGTGAAGTTCCACAAGTATCAACTGGACAAAAAACACAAGAAACAATGCAAAAATCTTCATCATGGCCAATTGCGGATCATATGCCCAAAATTTTGATTGCGTTGTTAGTAATCGCATTTGGAGTGGTAGTCTGGTTTGTTATTCAAGCGTTAACTGGAAAAGATGATAGGCAAGTTCCAAATGCTCAAAGTGAGAAAATTGAGGTTCAAAAAGCAAAAAATTCTCCGTTAGATACGAAGAAAGATGAAGCGAAAGCGGAAGAACCAAAAAAAGAAGAACCAAAGAAAGAAGAACCAAAGAAAGAAGAGCAACCAGCGCAACCAACTGGACAACAAGAAGTGAAGGTAGTTGGAACGAGTGGTAAGGTATCTACTTTGGAAATTCATAATAATAAAACATTAGAACTGGAAATTTCAGCGAAGGGTGCAAGCTATGTAGATGTTAAAGATGATGCGGGTAACGAAATTCTAAACACTACAGTACAAAGTGGTCAAACAGAAAAACGTGATTTATCAACAGTAAAAGAAGTGCGGCTTAATATTGGAAGTGCACCGAATGTTGAAATTAAACTGAATGGCCAAGTGGTTACTTTCCCATTAGATCCAGCAAAAGAATATCACCAAAGATTGGTGATAAAAAACCAAGGGATAGGGCAAGCTGCGCAATAACAGTCATCGCTTCGATGACTTTTTTCAATGAACAAATGTTTTTGACATGATGGAGGAATAGCTGTGAATTTACCAAATAAAATTACAATATCTAGAATCTTCTTAATTCCAATTTTTATGGTAATTATGTTAGCGCCCTTTGAGTGGGGCTCATTTATAATTGGTGATGTAGAGTTACCAATTCAACATTTAGTAGGGGCACTTATCTTTATTATTGCTTCGGCTACAGATTGGATTGATGGACATTATGCAAGAAAGTATAATCTTGTAACGAATTTAGGGAAATTCCTTGACCCGTTAGCAGATAAATTACTTGTTTCGGCAGCACTTATCACATTGGTAGAAATGCAATATGTACCTGCTTGGATCGTTATTGTAATTATAAGCCGTGAGTTTGCAGTAACAGGTTTACGCCTTGTACTTGCTGGGACAGGAGAAGTAGTTGCAGCAAATCAGCTAGGGAAAATTAAGACATGGACACAAATTATTGCGATTGCAGCATACTTATTACATGATGTACCGTTAAATCTACTTCATATTCCAGTTGCAGATATTTTCATATGGATTGCATTATTCTTTACCGTTATTTCAGGATGGGATTATTTCTGGAAAAATAAAGATGCTTTTGTAAACTCAAAATAGAAGTTTATGGGGGAATTGGGATGAATGCTGAAATTATTGCGGTTGGAACGGAATTATTACTTGGACAAATTGCAAATACAAATGCCCAGTTTTTATCTGAAAAGTTAGCTTCAATCGGAATTAACGTGTACTACCATACTGTTGTTGGGGATAATAACAAGCGATTACAGAAGGCAATTGAATTGGCTGAAGAACGAGCTGATATGCTCATTTTTACAGGTGGATTAGGACCGACAAAAGATGATTTAACGAAAGAAACAATAGCGTCTAGTTTAGATGAAGAGCTTGTGTATGATGAAAAGGCATTAACATCGATAAGCGATTATTTTAAGCGTACAGGCCGTGAATTTACGGAGAATAATAAAAAGCAGGCGCTCGTTTTAAATGGATCGACTGTATTTGCGAATGATCACGGTATGGCGCCTGGTATGGGATTAAATACGAACGGAAAAGTTTATATTTTATTACCAGGACCACCAAAAGAAATGAAGCCGATGTATATAAGTTACGTAGAGCCTTTTTTATGTAAGTTTACAACGGGGGAAAATATTTATTCTCGTGTTCTTCGTTTTTTTGGTATTGGGGAATCTCAATTAGAGGTGAAAGTTCAAGATTTAATTGATGGACAAACGAACCCAACCATTGCACCACTTGCAAATGATGGCGAAGTGACATTACGTTTAACTGCCAAACATCATGATGCTGATGAGGCGGAGAAACTGATTCAGCATGTGGAAGATTTGATTTTAGAAAGAGTAGGAGAATTTTTCTACGGATATGACCAAGATTTCCTTCATTACAAGGCAATAAGGCTATTGAAGGAAAAAGGGTTAACTTTAGCGTGTGCAGAAAGTTTAACAGGTGGTCTTTTTGGAAATCAAGTAACAGAAAATGCTGGTGTTTCATCTGTATTTAAAGGCGGTGTCATTTGTTATCAAAATGATGTGAAGCAACAAATTTTACATGTACCTGAAGAAGTGTTACGTACTGATGGCGCGGTTAGTAAACAGTGTGCTCGCTATCTTGCTGAAAATGTAAAGGAACTGTTAAAAGCAGATATCGGAATTAGTTTCACTGGGGTGGCAGGACCGGATGCTTCAGAGCATAAAGAACCAGGAACAGTATTTATTGGATTGGTGATTAAAGATGAACCAGCTGTAGTCTTCTCGCTTAATTTAAGTGGAAGTCGTCAACAAATTAGAGAACGCTCTACAAAATATGGATTTTATCATTTATTTAAAAAGCTAGAAGAGATATAAATTTCTTCTAGTTTTTTTTGTTGGAAAACCTAGTTTTATTCGATATAAAATAAAAAAACGAATAAATGTTCGATTTTTGTTGGCAAATTGAATTGAAAATAGGTATAATAAGATTAGCAATTTAGTTAAGGAGGAATTTTGAATGAGCGATCGTCAAGCGGCATTAGATATGGCGTTAAAACAAATAGAGAAGCAATTCGGTAAAGGTTCAATTATGAAATTAGGAGAACAAGCGGAGCGTAGAATTTCTACAATTTCAAGTGGTTCTTTAGCACTTGATGTGGCACTAGGGGTAGGCGGATACCCACGTGGCCGTGTTATTGAAATTTATGGACCTGAAAGTTCAGGTAAAACAACAGTTTCATTACACGCAATCGCGGAAGTACAGCGTCAAGGTGGACAAGCAGCGTTCATTGATGCGGAGCATGCAATGGATCCTGTATATGCACAAAAATTAGGTGTTAACATAGATGAATTACTATTATCACAGCCTGATACAGGGGAGCAAGGACTAGAAATCGCAGAAGCACTTGTACGAAGTGGAGCGGTTGATATTATCGTAATTGACTCTGTGGCAGCTCTTGTACCGAAAGCTGAGATCGAAGGGGACATGGGTGACTCTCACGTTGGTTTACAAGCACGTTTAATGTCACAAGCACTTCGTAAACTTTCAGGTGCAATCAACAAATCAAAAACAATCGCAATCTTTATCAACCAAATTCGTGAAAAAGTTGGGGTTATGTTCGGGAACCCAGAAACAACTCCAGGTGGTCGTGCGTTGAAATTCTATTCAACTGTCCGTCTTGAAGTACGTCGTGCTGAGCAGTTAAAGCAAGGTAACGATATTGTTGGTAATAAAACGAAAGTAAAAGTAGTTAAAAATAAAGTAGCACCGCCATTCCGTGTTGCTGAAGTTGATATTATGTACGGAGAAGGTATTTCAAGAGAAGGTGAAATCTTAGATATGGCTTCTGAACTTGATATCGTTCAAAAGAGCGGTGCTTGGTACTCTTATAATGAAGAACGCTTAGGACAAGGTCGTGAAAATTCGAAGCAATTCTTAAAAGAGAATACGGATTTAAGAGAAGAAATTGCCTTCTTTGTTCGTGAACATCACGGAATTGGTGAAAACTCTGGTGTTGAAGACACGGAAGATTCAACTCGTCAAGATTAAAAAATAAAAGACACGGTCCCGTGTCTTTTATTTTTTAATCCACTATGAAAGCGTTGTATATAGCTGGAGATAAAATATTTATTCTATCCAAAAGGCTATGTGTAAAGGGGAATATTCATATATTTTAAGTGAATGAATTGGGATTTTCTAAGGTTTTCCAGGATAATATGCCGTCTGTTTTTTTAATCCATATAAGATTCAGGGCTGAAGGTAAAGAAAGTAAAAGTAGACAACGCTTGACAATGAAAATTGCGATAGATACAATGAGAATGTATATTTTTTCTTATATACGATATACTCTTCTCAAGAAGAGAAGTAATATTCGGAGTAAGACTTAAATCTTGCCGAAATAATAATATGACATTTTAATTGTGAAATGAAGAAAGTCCCTTAAAAAAGCGGGACGACGGTCTTTGCTGTACGTTGTAATTCAATGTACATGCCGACAGTCTTTTTTCATTCATAGCAAGGGGAGGTGAAATCATGAGTAGTAGTACAGTTTGGATACTCATCTCCATTTTGCTTGCAACAGTCGGTGCAGTTGTTGGCTTTTTTGTTCGAAAGTCTATTGCTGAAGCGAAGATTAATGGTGCAGCTAATGAAGCAAAACGTATTCTAGACGAAGCGAATCGTGATGCTGAAGCACTTAAGAAAGAAGCGCTTTTAGAAGCAAAGGATGAAATTCATACACTTCGTACAGAAGCTGAATTAGAAATTCGTGACCGTAGAAGCGAATTACAAAAACAAGAAAATCGTTTAATGCAAAAAGAAGAGAACCTTGATCGTAAAGACGAAACGCTCGATAACCGCGAGCGACAGTTAGAAAAGAAAGAGGAATCTCTTGTAGCGAAACAACAACAGATTGAAGAGTTGGAAAGCAAAGTGGGAGAGTTAGTTCAAAAGCAACAAACAGAATTAGAGCGCATTTCCAATCTGACCCGCGAACAAGCGAAAGCAATTATTCTTGGTAAAGTGGAAAGTGAAGTTTCTCATGAAATTGCCGTTATGGTAAAAGAAAGTGAAGTTCGCGCGAAAGAAGAAGCGGATAAGAAGGCAAAAGAGATTTTATCTCTTGCAATGCAAAGATGTGCAGCTGATCATGTTGCTGAAACAACCGTTTCGGTTGTAAATCTTCCAAATGACGAAATGAAGGGACGTATTATCGGACGTGAAGGTCGTAACATTCGTACGTTAGAAACGTTAACAGGTATTGACCTTATTATCGATGATACACCAGAAGCTGTAATTCTATCAGGATTTGACCCGATTCGTCGTGAAACAGCTCGTATCGCTCTTGATAAACTAGTACAGGACGGACGTATTCACCCAGCGCGTATTGAAGAGATGGTCGAAAAATCAAGACGTGAAGTGGACGAGTATATTCGTGAAGTCGGAGAGCAAACAACGTTTGAAGTGGGTGTTCATGGCTTACATCCAGATTTAATTAAAATTTTAGGTCGTTTAAAATACCGTACAAGTTACGGACAAAACGTCTTAAAACACTCTATGGAAGTTGCATACTTAACTGGACTTATGGCAGCGGAGCTTGGTGAGGATGAAAAACTAGCAAGACGTGCTGGTCTATTACATGATATCGGAAAAGCAATCGATCATGAAGTAGAAGGTAGCCACGTTGAAATTGGTGTTGAACTCGCAACGAAATATAAAGAGCATCCTGTTGTAATAAACAGTATCGCATCTCACCATGGTGACACAGAACCAACTTCTATCATTGCAGTTCTAGTTGCTGCAGCAGATGCATTATCAGCTGCAAGACCGGGAGCTCGTAGTGAAACGCTTGAGAATTACATTCGTCGTCTTGAAAAGTTAGAAGAAATTTCAGAGTCTTATGAAGGCGTAGAAAAATCTTTCGCAATTCAAGCAGGACGTGAAGTTCGTATTCTGGTAAAACCAGATACAATTGATGATTTAGAAGCTCATCGTTTAGCTCGTGATATTCGAAAACGTATTGAAAATGAACTGGATTATCCAGGACATATTAAAGTAACTGTTATTCGTGAAACACGTGCAGTGGAATACGCAAAATAAAGTGGTGAAACACCACTTTATTTTTTTGTGTTGGAATTGGGTAAAATAAAGAAAATTATTTATGAGCAGTATGCAAGTGAAAGAAACTTATAATAGATAAATTGTAACTGTTGTAAGGAAATAGCTTTAAGGTTATAGTATGGTAATAAAAAATGTAGTACATAGAAAGGGTAAGACATATGAGAATATTATTTGTTGGGGATGTAGTAGGATCTCCTGGTAGAGACATGATTCAACAGTACGTACCGGCATTAAAGAAGAAATATACACCGACAGTAACAATTATTAATGGAGAAAATGCTGCGGGTGGACGTGGAATTACGGAAAAAATATATCGAAACTTTTTAGAGTGCGGGGCACAAGCGGTTACGCTTGGAAACCACGCTTGGGATAACCGTGAAGTATTTGAATTTATCGATGATGCAAAATATCTTGCAAGACCAGCTAACTTCCCAGAAGGAACGCCGGGAAAAGGGCTTATCTTTGTAAATTGTAATGGAACAGAAGTTGCAGTTATTAACTTACAAGGACGTACTTTCCTTCCTCCAATTGATTGTCCATTCCGTAAAGTGGATGAGTTAATCAGTATTGCAAAAAAACGTACAAACATTATCTTTGTTGATTTTCATGCTGAAACAACAAGTGAGAAGCAGGCGTTAGGTTGGTATGTAGACGGTCGTGCTACAGCGGTAGTAGGTACACATACACACGTTCCTACAGCTGATAATCGTATTTTACCAAGCGGAACAGCTTATATTACAGATGTTGGTATGACAGGCCCATATGATGGGATTTTAGGTATGGATCGCGAAGCGGTATTGAAGAAGTTTTTAACGAACTTACCAGTGCGTTTTGAAGTGACGAATGGTAGAACACAATTAAGTGCAGTGTTAATTGATGTGGATCCTAATACAGGGAAAGCAAAGAAAATTGAGCGCATTTTAATTAATGATGACCAGCCATTTTTTGACTGATTTTTAACAAAAAGTTAGAGGATTCGTTATATTTTAATTTTTTAGAAAAATTACAGAAATTTAGCAGGAATACGTGCCATTCCTCGTGAATATAAGTTAAAGTGAAATAATTGCTATTACTTTTTATAGAAACGAGGAGGAAACGCGGAATGGAAATATTAAAAGTTAAAGCAACGTCGGTCCCTAATTCTGTAGCTGGTGCACTTGCAGGTGTTATTCGCGAACGCGGAACAGCAGAAATTCAAGCTATTGGTGCAGGTGCATTAAACCAAGCGGTAAAGGCAGTAGCAATTGCAAGAGGATTTGTAGCGCCTAGCGGTTTGGACTTGATTTGTATCCCAGCGTTTACAGATATTATGATTGATGGTGAAGAGCGTACAGCGATAAAATTAATTGTAGAACCTCGTTAAGTTGAAACAACCTGTTTGCATGTATGCAAACAGGTTGTTTTTGTAATGGAGGAATGAAAATGAAAATTTTTGATGCACATTGCGATGTACTCTTTCAGTTATGGAGTGCAAAGGGAAAAAAAGACTTTCAAAACGATTCACAATTACATATTACATTTGAACAATTAATGAAAAGAAAAGGAAGTATACAATGCTTTGCTATATATATACCAGAAACAGTAGCGTATGAAAAGCGTTTTGAAGTTGCGCTGCAAATGATAGATATTTTTCATAATGAAATTCTATCGCTACCAGGAATGAAGTTTATTCAGACAAAAAACGATATTAACATGCTAAAACAGGACGAGATTGGAGCATTATTAACATTAGAAGGATGCGAAGCAATTGGAAAAGAAGCGATGAAATTACGTTTGTTTTATCGCTTAGGTGTACGTTCCTTTGGATTGACATGGAACTATGCCAATCTGTTAGCTGATGGAGCGCTAGAGGCACGTGGAGCAGGTTTAACTACATTTGGTAGACAAGTTGTACAAGAACTTAATACGTTACATTTATGGACCGATGTGTCTCACTTAAATGAAAGAAGCTTTTGGGATGTTATTGAAATTGCTAAAAACCCAATTGCATCTCATTCAAACTGTTATCAACTTTGTGGGCATCCACGCAATTTAACCGATGAACAAATAAGAGCCCTTATAAAGAAAAATAGCATTATTGGTATTACTTTCGTACCGCAGTTTTTAACGAATGAAAGACAAGCGAATATAGCAGATATATTAAGGCATGTGGAATATATTTGTTCATTAGGTGGAGAAAAAAATATAGGATTCGGTTCTGATTTTGATGGGATTTTAGAAACTGTTGTAGGTGTAGAAGTATATAGGGATTATGAAAATATAATTAATCAACTGTGTAAAAAGTATAATGAATCAACTGTAGAGCGATTTTTGTATAAAAATTTTGTTGACTGTATAACGTTCTAAAAATTATATTTTAATAATTCGGAAGAGTTAAAATAAATTCACTTGAATTTATTGATTTTTTTAAGACCTAATACTAGAATGGTAAACGAAATAGCATTATACTAAAGATTCAGGGAAAACAGAAGAGGCATAATTTGCGTCCATTGTAGTTTATTTGCATAAAAAATGCTAAACTAATACTGTAAAAAAATACACTACAATGAATGCAGCCAAAAGGGGTGTAGGAGATGATTAGTCAACTTTCATGGAAAGTTGGAGGCCAACAAGGTGAAGGAATTGAAAGTACAGGGGAAATCTTCTGTATTGCATTAAACCGATTAGGATATTACCTATACGGTTACCGCCACTTCTCATCACGTATTAAAGGCGGCCATACAAATAATAAAATTCGTGTAAGTACAACAGAAGTACGCGCGATCTCAGATGATTTAGATATTTTAATTGCTTTTGATCAAGAAACAATTGATTTTAACTTCCACGAACTACGTCCGGGCGGAATTGTAGTTGCGGATGCGAAATTTAATCCGACAATACCTGATAATACAGATGTAAATCTATATGTGATACCGTTTACAGATATCGCTTCAGAATTAGGCACATCTTTAATGAAAAATATGGTTGCTGTTGGGGCATCTAGTGCGGTATTAGGATTAGACGAAACAGCTTATTTAGAGGTTGTTGAAGAAATCTTTGGTCGTAAAGGAGAGCAAGTCGTTCAAAAGAATATGGAAGCAATTAAACGCGGCTCTCAATACATGAAAGAATTGCTTGGTGAGAAAGTAAACATGATGCAGCTTGAAAAAGCTGACGGTAAGAAACGCATGTTTATGATTGGAAACGACGCAATCGCATTTGGTGCGGTAACTGGTGGCGCTCGCTTTATGTCTGCATATCCAATCACACCTGCATCTGAAATTATGGAATATTTAATTAAAAAGTTACCGAAAGTCGGCGGAACAGTAATCCAAACTGAGGATGAAATCGCAGCTTGTACAATGGCGATCGGTGCAAACTACGCTGGTGTTCGTACATTAACAGCATCTGCTGGTCCTGGTCTTTCTTTAATGATGGAAGCAATTGGTTTAGCAGGTATTACTGAAACACCGCTAGTTATCATTGATACACAACGCGGTGGTCCAAGTACAGGCTTACCAACAAAACAAGAGCAGTCTGACTTAATGGCTATGATTTACGGAACACATGGTGAAATTCCAAAAATCGTAATGGCGCCAAGTACAGTTGAAGAAGCTTTCTATGATATTGTAGAAGCGTTTAACTTAGCAGAAGAATATCAAGTGCCTGTTATTTTCTTAACAGATTTACAGCTTTCTTTAGGAAAGCAAACAGTAGAACCACTTAAGTTAGATAAAGTGGAAATTCGTCGTGGTAAGCTTGATTTAGAAGTAGAATTACCAGAACGTGAAAATAAAGCATACTTCAAGCGTTATGAAGTAACAGAAGATGGAATTTCACCACGTGTTTTACCTGGTATGAAAAATGGTATTCACCATGTTACAGGTGTAGAACATGATGAAACGGGTAAACCATCTGAATCAGCGTTAAATCGTAAAGATCAAATGGACAAACGTTTCCGTAAAATGGCGAATTTACAGTTTAATACCCCTATTTACAAAAATGCTAAGCATGATGACGCAGACGTATTGTTAGTAGGCTTTAACTCAACTCGTGGTGCGATCGAAGAGGCAATGCAGCGTTTAGAACAAGAAGGAATGAAAGTAAACCATGCCCATGTACGTTTAATTCATCCGTTCCCAACAGCTGAAATCGATCCACTTGTGAAAAAAGCGAAGCGTGTTGTAGTAGTAGAAAACAATGCAACTGGTCAGCTTGCTAACATTATGAAAATGAATCTTGGCAATGGCGAGAAAATTTCTAGTCTTTTAAAATACGATGGAAATCCATTCTTGCCGAAAGAGATTTACAACGAATGTAAAAAAGGGGTTGTATTAAATGGCAACATTTAAGGACTTTCGTAACAGTGTAAAACCAAACTGGTGCCCAGGTTGCGGAGACTTCTCGGTGCAGGCTGCGATTCAGCGTGCGGCAGCTAACGTTGGTTTAAATCCAGATGAGCTAGCTGTTATTTCTGGTATCGGCTGTTCCGGTCGTATTTCAGGGTATATTAATTCATATGGTTTGCATAGTATTCACGGACGTGCTCTTCCAATTGCACAAGGTGTGAAAATGGCAAATCGTGATTTAACAGTTATTGCATCCGGTGGTGACGGTGATGGTTTTGCGATTGGTATGGGACATACAATCCATTCTATTCGTCGTAACATTGATATTACGTACATCGTAATGGATAACCAAATTTACGGATTAACAAAAGGTCAAACTTCACCACGTAGTGAAGCTGGATTTAAAACGAAAAGTACACCACAAGGTTCAATTGAACCATCACTAAATGTTATGGAAATGGCTTTAACAGCTGGTGCGACATTTGTGGCGCAAAGCTTTTCAAGTGATTTAAAAGAATTAACGCAAATTATTGAAGCTGGTATTAACCATAAAGGCTTTTCATTAATTAATGTATTTAGTCCATGTGTTACTTATAATAAAGTAAATACTTATGATTGGTTTAAAGAGAATTTAACGAAACTAAGTACAGTAGAAGGATATGATCCATCTAACCGCATGATGGCTATGCAAACATTAATGGAAAAGAACGGGTTAGTAACAGGTTTAATTTATCAAAACACAAAGCAGCCTTCTTACCAAGAGCTTGTAAAAGACTATAGTGAAAAACCTTTAGTGCAAGCTGATTTGAATATGGATCAGAAAATGTTTGATGAGCTTGTTGCTGAATTTATGTAATGATCGGAGAGAAGGTTGCCGCTTGGTAACCTTCTTTTTGAGTGAATAAAAATAATTAATAGATTTGTTTACTTAGAAAATTCAGAATGATAAAATAATATATAAATCGTTGTATAAAAATAGCATGTTCATTAACTGTGAAATGAAATATAGGATAAGAAGCCTTCTTCGTTAAAGTTGGCTAAAGGCTCTATACTATGATAATGTGTATAGGGATAAAGCAATATACTTTTGGGTAGGACAAGATGAAATAAAAAAAAGGGAATGTCTATTTGTGTGGGGAAGACTTCATTCTTACGGATGATTAGATCGATTACTCAAGTTTCAAAGGGCAAGTTATCTCTCATGCTATCTAACATCATTGAGATGGGTCTAAGCGCATTAAAATGGACTACAGAGTGTGTGTATAGTTAAGGGTGAAAGGAGATTACCGATGAACGAGCAACAACGATTAGCAAGTCGACAAGCAAATTCCTCTACGAAAAAAGAAGAGAAAGATTATAGTAAATACTTTGAAAGTGTATACCAACCACCTTCCTTGAAATTGGCGAAAAAGCGTGGGAAAGAAGAAGTTAAAATTGAAAGAGATTTTGGCCTACCTGAAGAGTTTCGCAATTTTGGCGCAGGAAGAAAGTTTTACATTCGTACATATGGCTGTCAAATGAATGAGCATGATACAGAAGTAATGGCTGGGATTTTTACAACACTTGGATATGAGCCAACCTTTTCAACTGAAGAGGCAGATGTAATTTTATTAAATACTTGTGCAATTCGTGAAAATGCTGAAAATAAAGTGTTCGGTGAACTTGGTCATTTAAAATCATTAAAGCGAAGAAATCCGGATCTTATAATTGGTGTATGTGGTTGTATGTCTCAAGAGGAATCTGTTGTAAATAAAATTATGCAAAAAAATCAGCATGTAGATATGGTGTTTGGTACACACAATATTCATAGATTACCGTATATTCTAAAGGACGCAATGTTCTCAAAAGAGACGGTAGTTGAAGTTTGGTCAAAAGAAGGGGATGTAATTGAAAACCTTCCGAAAGTACGTCGTGGTGATATTAAAGCTTGGGTAAATATTATGTATGGCTGTGATAAGTTTTGTACATATTGTATTGTACCGTATACACGCGGAAAAGAGCGCAGCAGACGTCCAGAAGATATTATTAAAGAAATTCGCCATTTAGCTGCGAACGGTTATAAAGAAATTACGTTACTTGGACAAAACGTAAACGCATACGGTAAAGACTTTGAAGATATACAATATGGTCTTGGCGATTTAATGGATGAACTTCGTAAAATCGATATCGCGCGTATTCGTTTTACAACAAGTCATCCACGTGATTTTGACAATCATTTAATTGATGTTCTTGGAAAAGGTGGTAACCTAGTAGAACATATCCACTTACCGGTTCAATCTGGTAGTACAGATATGCTTAAAATTATGGCGCGTAAATATTCGCGAGAACACTATTTAGAGCTTGTACGAAAAATTAAAGAAACAATTCCGAATGCAGTGCTAACGACTGATATTATCGTTGGTTTCCCAAATGAAACGGATGAGCAGTTTGAAGAGACGATGTCGTTATATCGTGAAGTAGGATTTGATACGGCATTTACATTTATTTATTCTCCGCGTGAAGGTACACCAGCTGCAAAAATGCAAGATAATGTTCCGATGGAAGTGAAGAAAGAGCGATTACAACGCTTAAATACACTAGTGAATGAATATGCAGTTAATAAGAATAAGTGTTATATAGGTCAAATTGTAGAAGTATTAGTTGAGGGAGAAAGTAAGAATAATCCTGAAGTACTTGCGGGATATACACGTACGAATAAACTTGTAAACTTTGTTGCTTCAAAATCTTTAATTGGTCAGCTTGTGAAAGTAAAAATAACGGAAGCAAAAACTTGGTCTCTTAACGGGGAATTGGTTAAGGAGCCGATTGAGGTGAAATAATAGATGAAAGTATATACGAAAGATGAAATTGTTGAGCAAGCGAAAGAATTAGCAAAAATGATCTCTGAAACAGAAGAAGTCGATTTCTTTAAGCGAGCAGAAGCACAAATTCATAAAAATGAAAATGTAAAGCGAGCAATTGATGAAATAAAAGCTTTGCAAAAACAAGCAGTAAATTTGCAACATTATGGGAAATGGGAAGCTTTGAAAAAAGTAGAAGCTGAAATTGATGCACTTCAAGATAAGTTAGATAATATCCCAGTTGTACAGGAGTTTAAATCTTCACAAACATATGTAAATGACTTACTACAGCTAGTTGCTAGTACCATTTCTAACAATGTAACAGATGAAATATTAGTTTCAACTGGCGGCGATGTGTTGAAGGGCGAAACTGGTGCAGCAGTAGAAAGTAAAAAAGGAAATTGTGGTTGTTAAAGAGATGTCTTATTGACATCTCTTTTTTTTAGTGGGTTATATCGGAAATTCTTCTCAAAAAAAAGAATGACACATTCCGCTATTGTCACGCATATGATTAAGTGAATAGTGATTGAGGAGGGTTACGAATGTCCGAATTTAGAGAGATTATTACAAAAGCAGTGGTTGGAAAAGGACGTAAGTATACAAAGTCAACGCATACATGTGAATCGAATAATGAGCCAACAAGTATTTTAGGGTGCTGGGTAATTAACCATTCGTACGAAGCGAGAAAGAATGGAAAACATGTGGAAATTGAAGGTTTCTATGATGTAAACACTTGGTATTCATTTGATGGAAACACAAAGACTGAAGTTGTAACAGAACGTGTTAACTACAATGATGAAGTAAGTATTGGGTATCGTGATAAAAACTTCTCTGGTGACGATTTAGAAATTATCGCTCGTGTAATTCAGCCGCCAAATTGTTTAGAAGCTCTTGTATCGCCAAATGGTAATAAAATTGTTGTGACGGTAGAACGTGAATTTGTAACAGAAGTAGTTGGGGAAACGAAAATTTGTGTAAGTGTAAATCCTGAAGGTTGCGTAGAATCAGACGAGGATTTCCAAGTCGATGATGATGAGTTTGAAGAATTAGATCCGAACTTTATCGTCGATGCAGAAGAAGAGTAAGAGAAAGCTAGGGAGAAGTTCTTCCTAGCTTTTTACAGTACATAAGTGGTTCTGCATGAACATGATTCCTTATGAAATGTGCTATAATGAGGAGAGACTCCTGGAATAGGAGATATGGATGTCCGTGAAGTGTGACATATATGAATATAGATTATTATGTAAGAATTATGGAGGAAAGACATGACGCAATATACGCCTATGATACAGCAATACTTAAAGGTTAAGGCAGACTATCAAGATGCCTTTTTATTTTTCCGATTAGGTGATTTTTATGAAATGTTCTTTGAAGATGCGGTTAAAGCAGCTCATGAACTTGAAATTACATTAACGAGCCGAGATGGTGGTAGTAGTGAACGTATACCGATGTGTGGTGTACCGCATCATGCAGCTAAAAATTATATTGAACAACTTGTTGAAAAAGGATATAAAGTAGCTGTTTGTGAGCAAGTGGAAGACCCAAAAACAGCTAAAGGTGTAGTACGTCGTGAAGTAGTACAACTAATTACGCCAGGAACGATGATGGAAGGGCGTACAATAGACGAGAAGGAGAATAACTTCTTAGCAGCATTAACACATTTCGAAGATGGATCTTATGCGCTAGCTTGTAATGACTTAACGACTGGACAAAATACAGTGACGTTATTAACTGGTTCAGTAGAAGATATTTTATTAGAAGTGTATGCGACTGGTTCAAAAGAAATTGTTGTAGATTCTACATTTTCAAAAGATGAATTAAATAAGTTAACTGAAACATTAAAAATGACGATTTCGTATGAAGATGCAACAACTATTCCAGAAGGATTAGAACATCTTGTGAAAAGTGTTTCCCAAGCAAAATTAATTAAAGCAATTGGACGCTTATTTAACTATGTGATAAGAACACAAAAACGTTCGTTAGATCACTTGCAACCAGTAGAAATTTATTACACGAATCAATTTATGAAAATTGATGTGCATTCAAAACGTAATTTAGAGTTAACAGAGACTCTTCGCACGAAGGAAAAGACAGGCTCATTATTATGGCTATTAGACAAAACAAAAACGGCTATGGGTGGGCGTATGTTAAAACAGTGGATGGAACGTCCGCTTATCCAGAAAGAAAAAGTTGAAGAGCGTTTAGAAATGGTTGAAACGTTTGTAAATGATTACTTCTTACGTGAAGATTTAAAAGAAAAGTTAAAAGAAGTATATGATTTAGAGCGTTTAGCAGGGAAAGTTGCATTTGGTAATGTAAATGCACGGGACTTATTACAATTAAGACGTTCTTTACTGCAAGTACCAGCTATTTTAGAAGCGATTAGTCTTTTAGATAATGCTTATGCAGCAAGGTTAATTCAAGGTGCAGATCCATGTGAGAGCTTAACTGAATTACTAGGAAGAAGTATTCAAGAAAACCCACCGCTTTCTATTAAAGATGGAGATATTATTAAAGATGGCTATAATGATAAGCTTGATCAATATCGTTACGTTAGTAAAAACGGAAAAACGTGGATTGCTGAGCTTGAAAAACGAGAGCGTGATATTACAGGGGTTAAATCATTAAAAATTGGGTACAACCGTATTTTCGGCTACTATATTGAAGTGACGAAGGCTAATCTTGCAGCACTTCCAGAAGGGCGCTATGAGCGTAAACAAACACTTGCAAATGCAGAGCGTTTCATAACAGATGAGCTAAAAGAAAAAGAAACATTAATCTTAGAAGCAGAAGAGAAAATTGTACAATTAGAATACGATTTATTTACAGCACTTCGCGAAGAAGTAAAAGTATTCATTCCGAAATTACAGCATTTAGCGAAAGTAATTAGTGAACTAGACGTACTGCAAAGCTTTGCGACAGTTAGTGAAGAAGAGCAGTTTGTAAAACCTGTTTTAACAAATAAGCGCGAAATCTTTATTAAAGATGGTCGTCATCCTGTCGTTGAAAAAGTATTGAACGGGAAATTGTATGTACCGAATGATTGTATTATGCCGGAGAAGATGGATGTCTTTTTAATTACAGGACCGAACATGTCTGGTAAAAGTACGTATATGAGACAATTAGCACTTGTTACTGTTATGTCACAAATTGGTTGTTTTGTACCAGCGACAGAAGCAGTATTACCAGTCTTCGATCAAATCTTTACGAGAATTGGTGCAGCGGATGATTTAATCTCAGGTCAAAGTACATTTATGGTTGAAATGTTAGAAGCGAAAAATGCAATTGCAAATGCATCAGAGAGAAGTTTAATTTTATTCGATGAAATTGGACGCGGTACATCCACGTATGATGGTATGGCACTTGCGCAAGCAATCATTGAACATATTCATGACCAAATTGGTGCGAAAACATTATTCTCTACACATTATCATGAATTAACAGTGTTAGAAGAAAGTTTAGACCAACTAAAGAATGTACATGTTTCAGCAATTGAAGAGAATGGAAAAGTAGTTTTCCTTCATAAAATTCAAGATGGAGCGGCTGATAAAAGTTACGGAATTCACGTTGCTCAACTTGCCGAGCTTCCAGAGAGCTTAATCGCTCGCGCGAAAGAAGTGTTAGCACAACTAGAAGGACAGGAAGAAATTGTTATTCCGAAACGAGTAGAAGTGAAAGTGCCAGAAGTCGCTCCAGAACCAGTTGTTGTAAAAGAAGAACCAGCAGAAATACAAGAAAAGAAAGAAGAGACTGAAGAAGATTCACAACTATCTTTCTTTGGAGGAGAACAGTCTTCGAAAAATCAAGACAAGCCTGTGCTAAATCCAAAAGAAACGGCAGTACTTGCACAAATTAAAAAGATTGATTTACTCGATATGACGCCTTTAGAAGCGATGAATGAACTGTATCGTTTACAGAAAAAGTTAAAGAAAGGATGAGTAAGTAGATGGGGAAAATTCGCAAACTCGATGATCAACTCTCTAACTTAATTGCGGCAGGGGAAGTAGTAGAGCGCCCGGCCTCAGTTGTAAAAGAACTCGTGGAAAATTCCATCGATGCGAATAGTACATCTATTGAAATCCACTTAGAAGAAGCTGGATTATCGAAGATTCGCATCATCGATAATGGAGATGGTATTGCTGAAGAAGATTGTATCGTTGCATTTGAACGACACGCAACGAGTAAAATTAAAGATGAAAATGATTTATTTCGTATAAGAACGCTCGGTTTCCGCGGAGAGGCCCTGCCGAGTATTGCCTCAGTGAGTGAATTAGAATTAATTACGAGCACAGGTGATGCGCCTGGTACACACCTTAGTATTAAAGGTGGAGACATTATAAAACAAGAGAAAACGGCAAGCCGAAAAGGAACAGATATTACTGTACAAAACTTATTTTTTAATACACCAGCGCGTCTTAAATATATGAAAACTATTCATACAGAGCTTGGGAACATTACAGATATCGTGTATCGTATTGCAATGTCTCATCCAGAAGTATCGTTAAAACTGTTTCATAATGAAAAGAAATTGCTTCATACATCAGGGAATGGTGATGTAAGACAAGTACTTGCATCGATTTACAGCATTCAAGTTGCGAAGAAGCTTATTCCGATTGAAGCTGAATCTCTAGACTTTACAATTAAAGGATATGTAACATTACCAGAAGTAACGAGAGCGTCGCGTAACTATATGTCAACGATTGTAAATGGCCGTTACGTTCGAAATTTCGTATTAATGAAAGCCATTCAGCAAGGATATCATACGTTATTGCCAATCGGACGATACCCAATCGGCTTCTTATCAATTGAAATGGATCCAATGCTTGTTGATGTCAACGTACATCCAGCAAAATTAGAAGTACGCTTTAGTAAAGAACAAGAATTGCTAAAGCTTATCGAAGAAACATTGCAAGCTGCATTCAAAAAAATACAACTCATTCCAGATGCTGGTGTAACAACGAGGAAAAAAGAAAAAGATGAAAGTGTGCAAGAACAGTTCAAGTTTGAGCATACAAAACCGAGAGAATCATCTATGCCTAACATCGTTTTACCAACAGGAATGGATGAGAAACAAGAAGAAACAACGACTGTAAAACAACCAGCACAACTGTGGCAACCGCCGAAGCAAGAATGGCAACCACCACAGTCACTAGTAAGAGAAGAGCAAAGCTGGCAGCCATCCTCTAAGCCGGTAATAGAACAAACGGTTCGAGAGGAAAAGGAATGGACTAGCAACGATGACGATTTTGAATTAGAGGAATTGGAAGAAGAAGTTCACGAAATAAAAGAGATTGAAATGAACGGTAACGCTTTACCACCACTTTATCCAATTGGACAGATGCACGGAACATATATTTTCGCTCAAAATGATAACGGGCTATATATGATTGATCAGCATGCTGCGCAGGAGCGCATCAATTATGAATATTTCCGTGATAAAGTGGGACGAGTTACGCAAGAAGTACAAGAATTACTTGTACCGTACCGCATAGATTTATCTCTTACCGAATTTTTACGTGTCGAAGAGCAGTTAGAAGAACTAAAAAAAGTCGGACTATTTTTAGAGCAGTTTGGCCATCAATCCTTTATCGTTCGTTCGCATCCAACGTGGTTCCCGAAAGGACAAGAAACAGAAATCATTGATGAGATGATGGAGCAAGTCGTCAAACTAAAAAAAGTTGATATTAAAAAATTACGTGAAGAAGCAGCTATTATGATGAGCTGTAAAGCATCGATTAAAGCAAATCAATATTTAACGAACGATCAAATATTCGCTTTACTTGAAGAACTTCGTACAACAACAAACCCATATACATGTCCGCATGGAAGACCGATTCTGGTGCATCATTCTACTTATGAGTTGGAGAAGATGTTTAAGAGGGTTATGTAGGGGAAATTGCTTTCTTCTAAAATGTTTTGGATTTAATAAAGATAAAGTTAGATTGCAAAGGGAGCAACCGTAATTAGTTGCTCTCTTTTTTATGTAGATTTGTCATTGTTCAATGAGTGTGAAGCAGTTTAGTTTTGAAATAAGAATTGGAAAGAGTATTTAAGAGCTTATAACGGTATTTTGTTTTTTAGTATGTATTCATTTTGAAGGAATTACTTTTTTGGCTATGGTTACTTTATCCTGTTATCAAATCCTACTAAGAATGAAAAAAGCGTGCTATATCAGCACTTTTAAAAAGGAAAGTTTTCTAGTAAACTCTCCTTTTTAAAGGGTGTGTGAGCTGAAAAATCAAGATTTAGACACTACTTAAAACGTAACTGTGCATGGTCACAATGATGCTCTATAGAATTATTTATTTTTGTTATTATTAATTTTTTCAGTATATAGAACTTTTTCTTTGTAATGTTTTGTTATTGGGAAATTATGTGTACCTGTACCGTTTTTGTATTGTTTATAAACTGGATTTTTTATGGGGATTGTTGTAGTTTCGGTAAATTCATATGGGTAATTTATTTTAGATTTATCTTCAAACATGAGAATGCCTCCTTTTTAGGATTTCCTAAGTTCTTTACTATAACATGATATGCATATATATTTTTTTGGACTAGTTATTTATAAATATTAATGGAATTTAATTACATAACTATTGTTGTTTTTTTTAAGTTATCGTGATATATCTGAAATTCTGAAGGAAGGTAGCATCTCGGTTCAGCCAACAACCATTATGCGATGGGTTCATGGAGGGGAAAAACTTATCTATCAAATTTGGAAGAAGAAAAACAAAAGAGCAGAACTATATTGGGAAATGGTGCTATTTATATTGAGCAATTGATAAAAAGGGGATAGACGCTGGATATTCAACTTCGTAGGAAATGGGAGTTCTGGTTATCCAGAACTCCCATTTCCTACGAAGTATTTATCGGTGACCAATCCCAATATATTGTAAACCGTGTTTTACTATTTCATTTTGTTTAATACAATTGCGGCCATCAACGATTTTGCATCCGCGCATTAATCTTTTTACTTGTTGCCAATCAAGTGTTTTAAATTCGTCCCATTCTGTGGCAATAATTATACAATCCGAATTTGTAATAGAAGGTTCCAATTCAGTATGTTGTGTAACTTGTTTTTTCATATGAGAAGGGAGAAGGGCTATTGGGTCATAGGCGTGAATTTCGTAACCGAGCGGAATTAATTTTTCAATAAGTGTTACAGAGAGAGAGTAGCGTGTATCATCTGTATTTGGTTTAAAGGAAATCCCTAAAATTGTTAATCTGTTTGAAGAAGGATTTTTTAAATTGTTTTTGATTTTTTCAATATAGAGATCTACTTGTGTCGAATTGATAGATTGTACAGCTTGTAAAATAGGGACTGGTACTTGTTTACTATTTGCTGTGTAAATTAATGAATTCAAATCTTTTGGAAAACAGGATCCTCCATAACCAAGTCCTGCTTGAAGAAAATGGGGATTGATTCGAAAGTCATACCCAACTCCTTTTGCTACTTCAGTAATATCAATGTGATAAGCGTCACAAATTCTAGCAATTTCATTTATAAAAGATATTTTCGTAGCCAAAAACGCATTAGATGCATATTTAATCATTTCCGCCTCATTTAAACTTGTAGGAAAGAACGGTGCTTGAATACCTTTATATAGTGCTTGCATAATTTCTAGTGACTTTGTGTCATCTTTTTGTATGCCCACGACTGTTCTATCTGGAAAGAGCATGTCATGAACAGCAGAGCCTTCACGAAGAAACTCTGGATTAGAAACGATATTAAAAAGTGAGGATTCTACACCTTTTTTTATAAGCATTTCCCGCATGAGTTGATTGGTACCTGGTGGAACCGTACTTTTCGTGATAATGGTTTTATATGATTTTATAGTTTGAGCTAACATATCGATAACAGAGTAAATATATGTTAAATCTGTTTTTCCATTAGACATGGAAGGAGTTCCTACAGCAATAAGAATAACTGGTGTTTGTTGAATAACTTGATCAACATCACTACGGAATTGTAACCGTTTTTGATGTTTGTGCATAAGTTCTGTTAAACCTGGTTCATAGATAGGATACTCTCCTTTTTGGAGAGCGTTAATTTTATTTTGATCTTTATCAACACAGATAACATGATGTCCTAAATCGGCTAATACTACTGCTGATGTTAGTCCAACATAGCCAGAGCCTATAATACATATATTCATAAAATGATCACCCTTCTGAAATTAGTGCTAGTTTTTAGTTTAATATTGGTGGATAAGTTCAATTGGTGACATATGAAAAGATCTACTCGTACCAGAAATGAGAAGAGATGATTAGGTAAAAGCTTTTTGATTTAGCGAATATTTGATAGTTTGTACGTAGTCCTAGCAATACTCCTGTGTAATCTTCTGGATACATATCTCCACTATATTGTTCACAGGAAAAGATAGGTGGAATAGTCCAATCGCCTATATTAATCACATCAAATCCTCTCACAACAGAATACGGAATATTCTCTGTTTCATCACATTTTCCTACAGAAGAGGTTATACAAAATCGCCCTTTACAACGATAAGATTTTTTTCGAACTTGATGACAACCTTCACATCCAAACAATTTAAATTCATCTTTAAGGTATCCAAATCGTATGAATTTTAAAATTCATTCCAAAGAGATTTACTGAATTTTTATACCATATTTGATTATAAATTGTTCCTAATGATTATGTCTATTAAAGAAAATACGTTTCAGTATATTTGGTTCCATAACTAAAAATTATCATAACCAGAACGGTTATGGTAGTTCCAGATTTTGTACGATGTCCCATGCATAGCAGGGGTTTTTAAGTCAAAATCCAAACAAAAAACCTATATTTTCGTGGTTTAATAAAAAGGATCAGATGCCTTTTTATTAAGCTTTCTTAAATTGGTCGAAATTACCATGTGTAAATGTGACAACTTATGCAATGTTTATGTTGACATATATGGTAAGCGCTTTTATAATCAATTTGACAATAATGAAAATCACTATCACTTAGGGGTAGCAGGGGGAAGTAATTCATGACATTCAAGTTAAAAGTATTATCTGCAGCTGCGGTAACATCTCTTCTTTTTACGGGTTGTGCAAAAGAGGAAACAAAAGCATCGGAAGCACAAAATAAAAAGACAGAACAGACAGTGAAAAAAGAAGAAACAAAACAACAAGAAGCTGACTTTGTACAAGCTTACAAAGATGGGATAGCTGAACTTGAAAAAGCGAAAGATGGCAAAGAGGTTGACTTCGATAAAGTAACAAAGCTATATAAAGAAAAATTACAATCACTTGTTCAAAAGCGTGACGGTGAATTCAGTGAACAAATCGACCAAACAATTACAGCTGCATTAGAAGCAGGAAAAAAGAAAGAAATGGAACCAATGGTTGTAAAGCAACTATTTGATAAATTAATGCAAAAAGAGTTTTTCCAATCGATGCGCCATGATTTTAAAGAAATTGATACAAACTGGGGCAAAAAAGATGTTGTGAAAAAAGAAATGGATGAAGCACTTGCGTTTTATAAGGGCGTAGAAGGTACAGTTGGAAAACGCGATACAGCATATGGTACACAAATGGCTTCTCAAATTAAAGGCGGCTTTGATGAAATGCAAGCAGCCATTGATAAAGACGACAAACTTGCATTTGCACTTGGTAAGCAAGTTGTAGATAAAACGATAATGAAAACATTCTACCTAGCGACAGGTGGAGTTCCACATGGCTATGCTACAAAAATGGTAGAAGCAGCAAAAACTGATGAGAAGACAGCGAAAATTGAACAAGCAGAAGGATGGGCATTTTATCAAGCGATCTATCCGTATATAAAAAAAGCAGCTCCTGAAGATGCGGACTTTATCTTAAAGCAGTTTGATTTAAAAACTGATATAAAAACAGTTGATGCAAAAGCAGTTAATCAAGCGTTTGTACGTGGATTCTCAAAAGTTGCATTAGGTGAGTATAAAGAAAGTCAAGAGAACTTTGGAAAAGATAAAGGCCCTATTACAGCATTAGAAGGCGCGTTGTTCATTAATATCATTGAAAGTGATTTAAAAGCAGTACTTGGCGAACAGCAAACAGTAGAGTTAACAAAAACAGCACAGTCTTATTTAGAAGCAGTAAAAGCGAAGAAGAAAGAAGATGCTGATAAATTGTTACCACAACTTGAGGGTGCGTTAAATAAAGCTGTTGAAGCAGCGAAATAATCTGCTCATACGTATGCCTTTTTGAAGAAACCTTGTCTTGACAAGGTTTCTTCTTTTACATAGTGTGGCAAAGGGTGGTGAAATGAATGAAAGTATTAATTACTGGGGGAGCAGGTTTTATCGGAAGTCATCTTGCTTTGAAATTGTTAGCACAAGGAAAGCAAATTGTACTAATGGATAATTTCCACTCCTACTATGCGAAATCAAGAAAACAGTTTCAGCTTGAACAAGTTCAGCGATATGGAAACGTTCCATTTTATGAGTGCGATATTTTGCATAAAGAAGATGTGAAAGCTGTTATGCAGCAAGAGAAGGTTGATGCAGTTATTCATTTAGCTGGATTTCCAGGTGTGAGACCGTCACTTGAAATGCCAGGTGCTTATATTGATATTAATATAAAAGGGACAAGTAACGTATTAACATGTGCAGGAGAAGAAAATGTAAAGAAAGTCATTGTGGCATCCTCTTCTTCTGTGTATGGTGAGCAAACAGGAATGCCTTTGAAGGAAGAAATGGCAAATGGCCGTGTCTTATCTCCTTATGCAGCATCGAAATACGGGGCAGAGTCACTTTGCTATGCTTATCAATATATGTATGGATTTCAAATGAATATTTTACGATTCTTTACTGTATATGGTCCGTGGGGGCGCCCTGATATGGCGATAGCGAGCTTTATTCGAAAATTATTACGTGGTGAAGAAATTGTTGTATATGGAAAGGGAACAGGAAGAGATTACACATACATTGATGATATTACAGAAGGGATTGCTCTTGCGTTAGAGTCGAATAGAAGCGATGTCTACAATCTAGGTTCGAATGCACCAATTTTAATGACTGAATTGCTTGCACAGTTAGAGAAGCACTTCCCGCTTATGCGCGTAAATAGAGAGGCGCATCGTCAAGGAGATGTAACAACGACGTGGGCCGATATTTCGAAGGCGAAAAATCAGCTGGGATATGAACCTCGTGTATCATTTGCAGAAGGGTTGGAGCAGACTATTGCTTGGGCGAAAGAATATCCGGATACTGTTTAATCTTTGTAGTATTTTCTTGTTATGTGTTTTTTTTGTTATATCGTGGCAATCATTTGAAATGTCTTCTTTGTGGGGAAAACTATATGAATTATGGAAACATCCTTATACCTTAATGTTTCTTATTGTAATGTATGGCGTTGCATTTTTCTTTCGTGCATACGCTTGGAAATTGTATCTTCATCATCATATTACAATGAAAGAGGCTTTATATGGATTGTTTTATAGCTTGTTTATTAATCATGTTTCTCCATTGAAAGTAGGGGATGCTGTTCGCATTGCGATCATTACAAAAGAAAAGAAAGTGACGTTAGGAGAAGCGACACAATCAGTTGTTATTCTTCGTATATTAGATTTACTTATTCTTGGTGTATTTGGAACAGTAGGAATGTTTATACTGTGGGGGAATATTTTACTGAATGTTCCCGTTATCCTAGGTTGCATATGTATCGGAAGTGGGGCGTTGTTTCTTTTGTATAAAAAAGTACCGCAATTTGTAGAGGGGCAATGGGAGCAATTAAAGGCCGTTTTGTTTACAATACAAGGCGTTATCATTATATTACTAATTGTAATGAGCTGGATTTGCGAGGCTTTTGTAATTTATGAGATTGCGAGTTCACTTACATTCATACAGGCGGTTTGGGTAAATAGTATGACCATAGCAGGACAAGTATTTCAATTAACACCAGGCGGTCTTGGGACATATGAAACGGTAATGACGTTTGCGCTAAGGGCGCTTGGAGTAGGGGAAGTGGCAGCATATGAATGGTCATTAATGAGTCACGGTTTTAAATTTATATTTTCTTACGGTGTGGGTGCAATCCTGCTCGTCTTATACCCAATGGAGTTGCGTTCACTAGTCAGTCAGAAGGGGGAAAACATCCGGTGGAAGAAGTAAAAAAAGCATCAAAGTTTGAAAAAGTTGCAGCCCGCTGCTGGAACTTACTGAATGAAGGAAAACCGTTTACGCCTATTTTTGTATTCGGTACATTTTTATTGTTTTCTATCTCGCAGTTTGGACAAAATGGTTTTATTTCAGCATTTTTTAGTAGTTTTGTCCTCATTGTACCTTTACTTGTTTTATATTATTTGTTTGATTTTCCATTGTTTTTAAGAAATTATTTATGGTTTCCGTTTATTGCATATTTAATTGTATTTAAGATGGTCCATTTGCCATTATTCTTTTTTGCATTAGGATTATATTTCTTCTTTACAATTTTATTTTGGGGAACTTTATATTATCATTTACGAATTGGTACATCATGGTTGAACTTCACACGATTTTGGAAGCTGGTTTTAAAAAATAGTGATTCTACAAGTGGGAATGCACAAGAACAGATGCCAAAGTTCTTACTATTACTTTCGCTTTGGTATTACTATTACGATTTCTTTCAAGAAGGCGGTACATTTAACGGTGTAGATTGGAAAGTGCTGTGTATATTTTATGGTGCTCTTCTTATATATACGCTTATTTTACACCGTAATTTATTTGATTGGCAGCCAAAGGCAATTTCTAGCTATACAGAAAACATGCCTGAAAATCAAGAGGCATTAAATGAAAAAGTAGTTGTGATTGTGATAGATGGTATGCGAAAAGATCGTTTTGAGGCAGCACATACACCGTACTTAGATTCCCTTCGAAAACAAGGGACAGAGTTTTTAAATATGGAAACTGTATATCCAGCTCGTACAGTTGTATGTTTCTCATCTATGTTTACAGGAACGTATTCTTTTGAGCATGGAATTAAATCGAATATGGTTTGGAAGCATGGAGTGAACGTAGAGAGTATTTTTGATTCTCTTCGTAAAGTAGATAAAACAGGGAAGATGTTGGCGGTTGCTCATCTTGTCGACGCGTTTGGCGATGATGTGGAAACATTTACTGCTGTGATGAAAAATGATGTTGTTGACTCGAAAATTATGGAGAAAGCAAGAAAGATTATGGATGAACAAGATCCAGATTTATTTATCGTCCAGCTTATTTCTACAGATCAAACAGGTCATAGCCGCGGCGTACTATATGATGAATATTTACAAAAAATTCATGAAGCAGATCAGCATGTGAAGCAATTTATTGAGCATTTAGAGAAAACAGGAAAAGCAGAAAATACGACATTTATCATTTGTGCAGATCATGGACAAGCAGATGGGATTGGTGGTCATGGTCATTTAGACGAAGGAGAACGGTTTGTACCATTCTTTATGTGCGGCCCTCATATCGCTCAAGGTGTAAAAGTAGAAGAAAAGAAGAGTCTTGTTTCTATGGCCCCTACAATTGCTTATTTATTAGGAGCGCCGTATCCATCTCATAGTCGTGGTCCTGTCTTAGTAGAGGCACTAAGGGAGCAGGAAAAAGAATGAAAGTAATTGTTTTTATACCCGCATTAAATGAAGAGGATTCTATTGCACATGTCATTCAAAAGGTACCGCGCCATTTTCATCCAAGTGTAAAGGTAGAAGTACTTGTTATCGATGATGGCTCAACTGATAGAACGGTAGATGTTGCAAAAAAGGCCGGGGCTGATCATATCGTTTCATTTGAAAAAAACGGAGGACTTGGTGCAGCCGTTCGAGCAGGTTTGCAGGAGAGCTATCGTCTTGGGGCTGATATTAGTGTAATGATTGATGCTGATGATGAGTACCCAGCTAATGAAATTCCGAATGTACTCGAACCTATCTTTACTGGAGAAGCAGATTATACGATGGGTTCGCGTTTTCGTGGAACCATTCAAGGAATGAGATTGCATCGACGTCTTGGAAATTATTGTTTTACGACGCTGCAATGTTTGTTATTGCGAAAGTGGATTCGCGATGGACAATCAGGCATGCGTGCTTTTTCTAGACAAGCGATGGAGCATGGGGAAATTATTCATGATTATAACTATGCCCAAGTTATTACTTTGAATTTAGTACGAAAAGGCTTTCGAGTACAAGAAGTACCGATTACGTATAAAGTAAGAGAAACAGGCGATTCTTTCATATCTTTTCGTAAGTATATGACGCGTGTGCTTCCGGCAATTTGGAAAGAAATGAAGCGTCCAGTAGAGAAAGTTATAATTGACTATGCTGCACATGTATTAACAGAAGATAAGAGGTGCTCGTAGCGAGCGGTTCTTATCTTGACAATAATAATCAGTAACCTTGGGAGGAACGTTCATGAAAAGAATCATTACATCATTATTTGTTGGTATCTTCTTACTATTCTCTGTGCAAACAAGTGCATTTGCTTATTCGTATGGAAATCCGAACGAAGAAAAAGTAGCTGAAGCATACAAGCAGATGGTTACCAAGTTAGATGAAACTCCGGCAAACTTTAAAGAAGCAAAAAAAGCATATGAAAATGTGCAAGAAGAAATTGATCAGCATATGGGAAAAGAACCTTCTAAAGCAATGATGAAGGACTTTGATAAACAAAATAAAGAAGATATTATTGCGGATATGCAAAAAATTCTTGCGCTTAATATTAATCGTCGTTTAACAAATGTTGATGAAAAATTTAAAGACTATGATACAAGCAAACGTTTATTAGCTAAAGCATTTGCTACATATGAAGCGTTATCACCAGTTATTGGTGAGCACAATAAAGAGCTGGATAACAAGCTAAAGGATGAATTTAATAAAGCGTTAGAATCATTAGGAAATCCAGGTTTATTTGGAGTAGGTCAAAAAGAAGCAAATCAAGAGGCTTTCAAGAAAAGCAAAGATGTTATTTTAACAGAGTTACAAAAAGAGTTTAAAATTAAAGACTTTAAAGTTGGACACTTTAGTGCAAATAGTCAAGAAGATAAAGCAGTTTCTGATAAAACGGAAAAAACAGAGTGGACAGATTTAAGCAGCCTGAAAAACTGGGCTCCAATCGTAGTTATTGTACTTATACTTGTTGGGGTCATTGTATATGCTGTAAGAAAACGCAAGTAGGGATGAGGGGGAAGAGTAATGCAACTTCAGGCATTTCTCATTACATTTCGTGAAGTATTAGAAGCGTTGCTTATCGTTGGGATTATTACAACGTACTTAAAGCGCACAGATAGTAAGCAGTATGTGAAATATGTTTGGCTAGGAGCAGGGCTTGCGGTTGTAGCAAGTTATATTGTCGCCCTAGTCTTTCAAGTTGTATTTACTGGTTTTGCTGCTATGGGTAGCGAAATGTATTTAAAAATATCCATTATTTTCGTTTCAGCCATTTTACTTACACAAATGGTATTTTGGATGGCAGAACATAGTAAGAATATGACAGCCAATATGGAAAATAAAATGAATCAGTATATTACGGCTGGAAATATAATTGGAATGGTCGTGCATTCTTTTCTTGTTGTACTTCGAGAAGGTGTAGAAACAGTTTTTTTCTTTGCAGCGATTACAGGAGGGAACATCGGAGAAGCGATGAAAGGCTGGGGAGCTATATCTGGTCTACTCGTTGCAGCAGTTGTTAGCTTCTTATTCTTTAAAGGAACGATGCGTATTTCACTCAAAGTATTCTTTAAAGTAACAGGTGCATTTATCGTATTAATTGCAGCAGGACTTCTTGTACAAGGCGTTTCTATGCTTCAAGATTTAAAGATACTTGGCAGCGTAATGCCGCACGTATATGATATTACATGGCTATTACCAGAGCATCCTATTGATTATGCTCATTATCTTCGCGATCATGGTACTGCACCACTTCTTTCTGGTGATATCGGCATTTTCTTAAAAGCATTTTTAGGATATTCCTCGATGCCATCTATTGAAGAAGTACTTGTGTATATCGGATATTTTGTTGTGTTGTATATGTTAATTATCTTTAAAAAGCCTGTTAAAAAAAAGAAAGAAATAATTGAAGAAAATAAGTCAGTTAGTTAAAGTACAAGGTGTTTTCCTTGTACTTTTTTTGAAGAAAGGAAATGAGATGAAACAAGTATTACGTATATGGGCAGTTATCCTTGTTATTAGTGTGATTTGTATTCGTTTTTTCTATGCAAGTCCGTTTGCAGCAACGTGGGACGAAGTCGATTTTACACTTGCATTAAAGCAATATGACATATTAGCGATGCAGCCCCATTTCCCTGGATATCCTTTTTTTATTTTAGGGGGAATGATAACGCATATTTTTATAGAAAACCCTGTGCAATCGTTAGGGATTTTTAATGCCATTATGGCACTTGGTGCAGCTTTTCCGATGTATTGGATTGCACGCCATTATGTAAGTAAAACGAGTGCTCTTATTGTTGTAGCTGTCTTACAAACGAGCGGGTATTTCTCTATTTTAGTAACGCAGCCCATGTCGGAGGGCGCAGCGTTAGCAATCGTATGGTGGTATATATGGAGTATAGAACGTGCCTTTCGCACAAAGCGTTTTCAAACTCAATTTTGGCCAATTCTCTTTTTTGCGCTATTAATGGGTATACGGTTATCTTATGCACCGTTTGGAATAGTACTTATTTTGTTATTATGGCAACAATGGCATGAAGAAAAATGGCGGTTTATAATCTTATTTTGTACAGCTGTCCTTTCGCAGCTAGTTTGGATCAGCGCTCTTATTTGGAACATTGGTGGAATCACGGGATTGTGGGAAATTTCTTTTGGATTTGTAGAAGGCCATTTTACCGAATGGGGTGGAGCAGTTACAGATACGAGTGAACCACTTATTTCACGTCTCTATCGTTTACTTTTTGAAAACATCATCTTTGCAGGAATAGGTATCCACTCTTATTATTTGGTAGGTTTCTTTTTGTTCTTTTTGTTTTTATTTGTTTTACAATGGAAAAACATACGTTGCTATCCAAAGGTTTTGATCGCTCTGGGGATTTTTTATTTTCTTTGGAATTTACTTGGACAAAATATTGATAAACCTCGTCACTCTTATCCGGTTGTAGCGATGTTACTTTGCGTACTTGCTATTTCATGGTTAAAAAGAAATCGTGGTATTATATTGCTGTTGTTTGCAACTACTCAATTTATGATGAGTATACCGCTCATGAAAGAACAACAAGTGGAGGTACCGGCAACATATCAACTCGCGTCATATTTGGAGGGGAAACAAGAGCCGTTTATTGTATACACTTGGGAAGAGACGAGGGTTATGGAATATTTACAAGTGCCGTATGAACATAAACGGTTTTACACATATTCATATTTTTTACAAGATAAAAAATATCATAAAAATGATAATATATATGTTACCAATCATCTCATTGAAGGGTTTCAAAAACAAGGGATTAATATAGAAGGACAAGTTGAAAAGGAAGCCGTCTTTTATTCAAATCCATTATTTGATCCTGTTTATCATAAAATAGTTTTATACAAATGGAAAAAGGATTCTGTTGTAAAGTTTATTCAAGAATAGAGTAATCCAGCTAAAAGTTCTTGATTTTATTCGATTATTAATAAAATTTGTAATTCATCATACCCCGAAAAACCGAAACCTGGGTTCAGATTTCGGTTCGTTTCTTTATAAAGCGATGATCTTGTTCTACTATGTTATTCAAGTATTTTTGTTGTCTAAGTTGCATACCGTTAGGTATGCTTTTTTTTCACTGTTCAATTGCTATAGGAAAAGCGGGATTCTTATTGAATGTTATAACACGTAGCATATATATTCACTATATATTGTTTTTATAAAGGTCTCTACATTAAATGTTCCTAATAATTTAATGTGGATATTATACTCGTATTAAGCTATTAGGAACATTTAATATTGTTTCACAACTGAAAGGGAATTGAAAAAGAACTGAAACTTTTCTCATAAAAATTCAATCTTACTTGAAAAATGAAAGGAAAATGAAATTTTCCAAAAGGAATTCTTTGTTAAGATAAAAAGCATACATACAAAAAAGTATTGACATATCTCGAAAAATGTATTTTCGAGATATAGTGGGGGAAAAGATGAGATTAGAAAAACAATTAATAAAAAAGATGTATTATGAAACATTCTTAATGGAGAATGAAACACACCCACCTCTTCAAGTACTTGGAGAAGCTTATGTAAACGAAGAAAAAAATGAGATTTCTGATGGATCTTATATTCGTTTTGCACAAGGTGAATTTTATTATCACCATCAAGATTTTGAAGCAGCTATTTTTAAATGGGAGAAAGTTAGTAATGAATTAGCGCCATGGGCACAAAAAAATATTGCGGATGCTTACTTCGAACTTAACCAATTATCAGTTGCTGAAAATGTGTATACTTCCATTACTACTGATAACAAAATACTTATGACCGAAATTGTACTGCAATTACTGTCTCTTTACATCGAGCAAAATAATTTTGATTCAGCTTTCGCTGTTATAAAAGAAGCGGTTTCTTTAAATCCCGATTATCCAAGCGTCACAACAATTGCACGTTCCTTTTATGAAGAACAGCAAGATTTTGATAGTGCAGTAGAGCTTGCTGTGAACGAGTTAATTCGAACAGAATCTTATCCGTGGTTTGAGGTTCTAAAAGAATATATCGATAAAGGATTTACTAAAAATATTTCACCAGACTATTTTTATAAAGTATTAGTTACATTAAATAATGTAGATCAAGTACAATTTACGCAAATTGTTTCATCACTTTGGCACAGCTATAAAGATGAACAAAATTACTTATTATGGCTCAACACAATAAATGAATTTTTCATACATATCGAAATACATTCGTCCGATATATGGGACGAAATTTCTTCTCTTTACGAAGAAACATACTTTGAATTAATTCAAGGTCAATATATGCTTAGACAATTACACGATATCATTCCAAACCTGTTAACAAATTGGTTAAAGGTAGTTAATCCCTCTCATGCTGTATTTCCATCTGCAGCAGTATTGGCATGGGATGAGATTTTTCCTTCTAAAATAGATTCAGCGGATATAAAAGATGCAGAAGACCTACTGTCATATTCTATTAATCATGTGAATGGCTTAGAGTATAGTTTACATCTTTTTGAATCTATTACACACTGGGCACAAGAACATGATTTAGAAATGGGTAACCGATTTAGCTGGTTAGTTGGTGAGCTTGCAGATTTAAGAACAAATCGCCTATTAGTAACTGGAACTTCAGGGAACGGAAAAGCTTCATTTATTAACTCTATTTTAGGAGAAAATATATTAGAAAACTCAATCTCAAATGTAGTTGTTTTTAAAAATGACGCTTATACAGAAATTAACGCTATAACAGATTCGGAAATTACAACAACTGAGAATTTCTCTGATTTCCATAACATGATGGCAGTGCATCGTCAAACATATAGAGATAGAGCGTGTGTTGAATTTAAATTACCATGCAGGTTTTTAAGTAAAAATAAACTTACATTCGTTGTTACACCTAGCTTTAATAGGAACAATGACGCGAGAGATGAGGTATTTGAATATTTAAACTCTGTAGATGAATTATTATTCGTATTGAATACGGATTCACCTTTTACTGACAAAGAACGTGACATTCTATTAAGTATCCAAGAACATACACCAAATCTACAAGTTCATTTCTTATTAAATAAAATCGATAACATTTACAATGAAGCAGAAGCAAAAAGAGTTATACAAGATACGCAAGTGAGAATAAATACATATTTCCCTAATGCAAGAGTTTTCCCTTATTCTTCGTTATATACAAATAGTAAACAACTAAACGATTTAACTGAGTTTATTCATTTTAACTTTAACCATAAAAATATCGATGTAGAACGTACTGAAAAGCTATTGTTTTTCATTCGAAAAACAATTACATATCTTTTGGATAAACGTGTCGAGAGGGAAAATAATCTAGTGGATTCTATTAATTGGAATGAAGATATGTTAGTTAAACTAAATGCTTGTATTAATAACCTTACTGCTTTTGAGAAGGAAAAAATTCATTTAATTACAGAAGCATATCGTACAATGAAAAACGAAATTACTAATGATCTTACAGAACATATTCCGAAACTATTGCAGAGTTGTTCCGATTTAATTAGTGAAGAAAGTGATTTTGGGCACATTGATATTGAACTAAATACAGCGATGAATGAAAGGGTGCAACAATATCTAGAACAAACTGTATTACCTAATCTTGCTCGCTCTATGCAAAATTGGATTGCGACTTCTAATAACGAGCTCCTTCAAAGTCAATTGTACTTAGCAGAAACCAGTGAAGGACTTAATTCTTTATTTGGAGAAAATCGAATACAGTTAGAATGTGACTTTAAAGTAATTGATGACTGGCGAAGAGATACTGATAGAATGACAACTAGAATACAAATGGAAGAAGTAAATATTTTATGCCGATTTACGCCAGCACAATTTTTACTGAAAAGTGCCGGTAAATTATTTGGAGTTCTTCCTAAAAATAAAGCTATGCTATATAACAAATACAAACAGTATTTAGAAAATGAAGATTATACCGATGTAACGGCTTCTATTATGAAGAAATTTTTCTTGCAGTTTGAGCTATTTGAAAACACACAAGAGCGGGATATTAATATGTTCTTTAGAAATCCATTTGGCTCGTTGGAACAAGCTGTAAAAAACACTCATTTAGAAATAAAAGAAAAACAAGATAAACTGCATAAAATGAAATCAAACCCTGAAGTTTATCATGATCCTATAACGCTCTTTGAATTGAGATTACGTCAATGTGAAGTAATCTTGAATATAGGTGAGGATAATTCCTATACAGATTTACCTTTAGAAACAATCATAGAATAAACGTAAAGTAACTCCAAAATATACAATAAAAGTTGATTTTGGAGTTGTTTTTTGTTTACATCTGTATAATATGTACGTTCTTTTTAATAGCAGATTGCATCATGTGTTATAAGAGAAGTAATAGGGAAAAGGGAGCAATAGCAATTAGCTGCTCCCTTTCCATTTAATTAGAGTATTTAAATGTCTGATAAATATTTTCCAACATGCAGACCACTTGCAGCTGCTTGAGATAATGAATGAGTGACGCCTGAACAATCTCCAATTAAAAATAGCCCATCCATACTTGTTTCAAAATGGTTATTGATTTTTATTGTAGGAGCATAGAACTTTCCATCAATTCCATATAATAAAGTATCTTTATCGATAGGTTCTTGGATAAATTGTTCTAAACGTAATAAAAATTTTTTGAGTCCTTCAATATATAATGGAGGAATTTCTTCATTCAAATCTCCATAATCTCCGTGTAGTGTAGGCTGTATACGATTATGTTTCATGTTGTTCTCGGCTGTAGGTTGTTTCTTTATTAAGTCCTCTAAACGCTGTATAACAATCCGATCTCGTCCTTGGTTAATGCTTTTAATAATTGAACTTGCGTATACATTTGCTTCTTTGAGAGTTGGAAAATAGCGCGGGATAAATAAAGTGAAATTTAAGTTAGAAGTGCCAGTTCCTTGCTCTCGAAAATTTTGACCGTCAGGCATAACTAAACCTTCTTCATACTTTCGAATAATGCGTCCTTTTGGATTCATACAGTAAGTAGTAGCCGTGAAATGTTCATGCTGATAAGAAAGTTTCGTCTCAAATGTATCTTTTAATATAGAACGTAATTGATGTTCTTTCATCTCTACCCTAATACCTAAATCTATACGGGTTTGTTCCTGTGCAATTTCAAGGGAAGAGCACATTTCTTTTAACCAATCCGTTCCAGAACGCCCAGTTGCAAATACTAATTGCTTAGAATGGACAGTTCCTTGATTTGTAGATATTTTAAAATGGTCTTGCTGCTTAACGACATGTTGTACATCTATATGAAATCGGATATCTATTTTGTTAAGTAAAAATTCATAGAGCTGCTGAAAAATGTTACTTGAAAGTGTAGTGCCAAGATGCCTTACTTCTGTTGTGAGCATTTGTAAACCACACGCTTCAGCTCTCTTAGTGAGATTTAGATTTTCTGTAGAATACTTTGAAACCGAACTTCCGCCAAACTGACATAGAATTTTATCTACTTCAGCCATGAGTTGTATAAAAGCTTTTTTACCTACTTTTTGCTCAAGTTCGCCACCAAATCCATTTGTATAATTAAATTTCCCTTCAGATTTTCCTAAACCACCAAATCCGAAATATTTATCACATGTAGTACAATTACACACTTTTCCTTGGTCTAAAGGACAATGGCGATCTTTTAGTGCTTTACCTTTATCAAGAATTAAAATCTTTTTGTTACTTTGGGCTAATGAATAAGCCATAAAGATGCTACTTACTCCAGCTCCGATAATTGTAACATCATACATATTCTTTCACCTGCTAACGAATAGTTTGTTTTTATTTTCTTAGTGTATAACACTTTTATGAAGTTAAGAAATAGCTTTTATTAATAAAGAGGGAGTTTTTGAACTTGATGCTTTTTTAATTTCTCTGAGTGGTGGAGTAAATACAAATGTTTTTATTTGAAAGAAGAAATAGATTTAAATGATCACTATGTCATATGATTAATAAAATCTTACATATAAAAAAACAGACCTTTTAAGTAAAGAGGTCTGCTAATCATTGGAAATAGTTGTTAAGTGCATAAATTTGAAGAGAATTATAGTTTTATTTAGCGAAGACGTGGTTACCGATTACCGCTACTGTTTGACGTGTCGTAATCCATTTGTTTGTTGAAGTTTTTGGATTATAAAAATAAAGCCAATCAGAATGTATTCCATTTGTAGAGATAGCCTCTTCTACTGCCATTTTTGCTTCTGCGCTTGCAGGCTGATTAATTCTACCATCGGTAACAGGAGTAAATGCATATCCGCGTTTAATAGGTTCATAAATAACACCTGTTATTGTATTTGGAAAACCATTTGCATTTACACGATTCAAGATAACTTTCGCCACCGCTACTTTTCCTTTATATGATTCGCCACCTGCCTCAGCAGTAACTAAGCGTGCCATTAAGTCTTTTTCTTTTTCTGAAATACTTGAATTGATTTTTAAATGTTGTCCTGTATAAAGCTTGTTTCCGACTGTATTGTTAATTTGTTTTATAGATTGAACGGTAACATTGTAACGCTTTGCTATAATTTCTAATGAATCTCCCGGCTGTACTTGATAAATAATTTGTCCAGAGATGTTCTTAGGTTTGTCGTTTTGGCGAACAGTGACCTCATTTGATTTCATGGATCCTGGAATATGTAACTGTTCACCAATAAAAGTTTGATCTTTTCCTTTATTATTTGCTTGTTTAATAGATTGTATTGAAACTCCATATTGTTTACTGATACCCCAAAGTGTATCATTCTTTTTTACTGTATGAATGGTGGAAGCCTCAGCTACACCTTGATTACATACGAATGTAATTGCTGCCGCAGATAAAGGAATTATATGTTTTATTTTTAATAATTGCATTGTAAATCCTCCCAATAAAAAATTAAGTTTTAACTGTTGAGTAATGTAGTTCAGAGTATATAAGATATGTATTTATATTTTAATATAAGTATATTAGCACGTATAGAATAAATAATCATTATAAGTTTTTTATTTATATCATGTAGGACCCAAATATGAAATATTGCATATGAAAGCCCATTGAAGTTCGAGTTGTTGCTTACTATAATTTATCTAGTGAAAAGGGATATTAAATTTTTTTAATGCATTGAGATGAGAATATGTGGATGTTTTTAAATTTTACTTCTATGCAATATTCCATATTTATGAAACATTATTTATTAAGTAGCTTATGTTATATTCAATAAGTTTGATATAAAACAGAAAAAGAGAGGGATAAAAATGAGCAATAAGAAGTTTATTTTGAAATTATTCATATGTAGTACTATACTTAGCACATTTGTATTTGCTTTCAATGATAAGCAAGCAGTTGCTGCTAGCGCTGGTAATGGGCTTGAAAACTGGTCAAAATGGATGCAACCTATACCCGATAACGTACCGTTAGCACGAATTTCAATTCCAGGAACACATGATAGTGGAACGTTCAAGTTGCAAAATCCGATAAAGCAAGTATGGGGAATGACGCAAGAATATAATTTTCGTTACCAAATGGATCACGGAGCTAGAATTTTTGATATTAGAGGGCGTTTAACAGATGATAATACGATAGTTCTTCATCATGGGCCATTATATCTTTATGTAACATTGCATGAATTTATAAATGAAGCGAAACAATTTTTAAAAGATAATCCAAGTGAAACGATTATTATGTCTTTAAAAAAAGAGTATGAGGATATGAAAGGGGCAGAAGATTCATTTAGTAGTACGTTTGAAAAAAAATATTTTCCTGATCCTATCTTTTTAAAAACAGAAGGGAATATAAGACTTGGAGATGCTCGAGGGAAAATTGTGCTACTAAAAAGATACAGTGGTAGTAATGAATCTGGAGGATATAATAATTTTTATTGGCCAGATAATGAGACGTTTACGACAACTGTAAATCAAAATGTAAATGTAACAGTACAAGATAAATATAAAGTGAGTTATGATGAGAAAGTAAAATCTATTAAAGATACGATAAATGAAACGATTAACAACAGTGAAGATTGTAATCATCTATATATTAATTTTACAAGCTTGTCTTCTGGTGGTACAGCATGGAATAGTCCATATTATTATGCGTCCTACATAAATCCTGAAATTGCAAACTATATGAAGCAAAAGAATCCTACGAGAGTGGGCTGGGTAATTCAAGATTATATAAATGAAAAATGGTCCCCAATACTTTATGAAGAAGTTATAAGAGCGAATAAGTCACTTGTAAAAGAGTAAAGATTGTTATAGTAAGAAGCGATGAAATACATCGCTTCTTTTTTGTTTTCTAAAAATTAACATCAAATATAGCTTTACATATCGTACGTTCATGATAGAAAAAAATCGAAACTTAAGCTATAATTACTACATATAAAATTTGTACCTATAAATTTTATATGTAGTAATGAATTTGATTTATTGTAATGAAACGGAGGTATATATTATGAAGTTTCCACATGATTTTTTATTCGGGGCTGCTTCAGCTTCTTATCAAGTAGAAGGTGCATGGAATGAGGATGGAAAAGGTGTTACGAATTGGGATGAGTTTTCAAAAATTCCTGGCAAAACATACGATGGAACAAATGGTGATATAGCGGTTGATCATTATCATCGATATAAGGAAGATGTTCGTTTAATGGCTGAGATGGGATTGGAATCGTATCGTTTTTCGATTTCTTGGGCGAGAATATTGCCGACTGGAGATGGAGAGGTAAATGAAAAAGGAATTGAATTTTATAACAATTTAATTGATGAATGTTTAAAGTACGGGATTGTACCGTTTGCCACTTTATATCATTGGGATCTACCATTACCGTTAGAAAAAGATGGTGGGTGGACGAATAAACGAACAGCAGAGGCTTTTGTAAAGTATGCAGAAATTTGCTTTAAGGCATTTGGTGATAGAGTGAAACATTGGATTACTTTTAATGAAACAGTAATGTTTTGTGGATTAGGCTATTTAAAAGGTGCACATCCACCAGGAATACAAAATGATGTTCCAAAGTATTTTCAAGCGACTCATTATGTATTTTATGCGCATGCGAAAACAGTTGCGGTGTACAAGCAGCTGAAACAGTATGGGGAGATTGGGATTACACATGTTTTCTTACCTGCTTATAGTGTGGATGATCAAAAAGAAAATATACTAGCAGCAAATCATGCGAATGAATATGAAACGTACTGGTACTACGATTCAGTTTTAAAAGGTGAGTATCCGTCTTATGTTGTACAACAATTAAAGGAAAATGGGTGGACTCCTAATTGGACGGTTGAAGAATTAGAAATCATTAAACAAAATGCTGAAAAAAATGATTTTATTGGCTTGAATTATTATCAGCCAATACGAGTAGAAAGATATGATATGGATATAAAGAGCGAGGAGCATTCTCGAGAAAACTCAACACTTGCTCCAGGTAATCCTTCTTTCGATGGTTTTTATCGAACAGTAAAAATGGATGATAAAACATATACCAAATGGGGGTGGGAAATATCTCCCGAAGGTTTCTTAGATGGATTGCATATGTTGAAAGCGCGTTACGGTGACATAAAGATGTATGTAACGGAAAATGGACTTGGTGATGAAGATCCAATCATTGACGGAGAAATTGTAGATGTTCCGCGAATTAAATTTATTGAAGAGCATTTAAAAGTAATGAAGCGTGCAATTCAAGAGGGAATTAATTTAAAAGGTTATTATGCATGGTCAGTTATTGATTTGTTAAGTTGGTTAAATGGATATAAAAAGCAATATGGCTTTATTTTTGTCGATCATAATGATAACTTAAAACGTAAGAAGAAACTTTCGTTTCATTGGTATAAACATGTGATCGAAACGAGAGGAGAAGAGTTATAACAGATAAAAGAGTATTTTAGGAGAAAGTGTATGAGTGCAAAGTATAAACAAATTGCAGATGTGTTAGAGCAAAACATTCGAGATGGGCTTTTTAATGAAACGAAAAAATTACCTACAGAAGAAGCGTTGATGAATCGATTTGAAGTAAGCCGTAATACGATACGTAAAGTAATTAGTCAGCTTGTGAATAGAGGTTATATTTTTCAAGTGCAAGGTAGTGGTATGTTTTTACGTGAAACTTCTGTAACAGATTACATTAATTTAGGAAGTTTACGTGGATTAACGAAAAATCTCGTTTCACAAAATATTGAAACGAAAGTGCTAGAGATTGAAGTAATAGAGGCAAATGAAGAGATAGTAGAACGGATGCAATGCGAGATTGGAACTAGGTTATATTTCTTGAAGCGCGTAAGAATTGTAGATGGGAAACCATTCTCTATTGAAGTAAGTTATTTCAAAAAAGATATCATTCCTTATTTGAATGAAGAAATAGCATTAAGTTCTGTATACAGTTATTTCATTGAGGATTTACGATTAAATATTGGCTTTGCCGATAAAGTTATTAGTTGTGAAAAAATAAATAAAGAAAATGCAAAGCTTTTAGAACTAAATGAAGGTGATCCAGCGCTTCTTATTGAAAATACAGTTTATCTTGTAAATGGAACAATTTTCGAGCTATCTCAATCAATGTTTCATTATGAAAAGACCAAACTTTTAAATCGAATTAATTTTAATTGAAAATGAATATAAGTAGCCTTGTAAAAAAGCAACTGGTCCTAAGTGAGCAGTTGCTTTTTATTTTTAAAGTGGATGAGCAAAAAAACATAAAAGTGGTTGGTCCGTTTTTTACAAACTTCTATTATGATAAGAGAAGAAAGGTAGTATTTTATTCATGCCTTAAAATAGACTGGCCTTAGAGAGGTGGAAGACAATGAGTTTTGCGATTTCACTAGTTGTTATTATTGTAGTTGTATCACTATTTGGGACCGTACTAGTCGCACGAAATGTAGAAGAGAATTACGGTAAGTCTACAAAGAGGAATGTAAAAAACTTATCTGCTATCTATATCATTCTTCTTTTAGGGCTTCTTGTGGGAGTTACTTGGTATGCGGTCGTTATTTTATAGAGTGTGTATATGATGAAGGAGTTAATGCATTGATGAAAAATGAGCGCCATGTTTTAGTTGTTTTCCCGCATCCAGATGATGAGTCGTATTGTGTGGCTGGCACAATTTTGGCTTATACGGAGCAGAAAGTCCCTCTTACCTATGTTTGCTTAACACTTGGTGAAATGGGGAGAGCGATGGGGAATCCACCTTTTGCAACTCGTGAATCTTTATATACAATTAGAGAGAAAGAGTTAAAGCGAGCTACAAATATTTTAGGGATTGAAGATTTACGTATGATGGGATATCGTGATAAAACTCTTGAATTTGAAGAGCCTGGAAAATTAAGAAGCTTGATTCAAAACTGTATTGAAGAATTGAATCCTTCTGTAGTTATTTCTTTCTATCCTGGGTATGCAGTTCATCCGGATCACGATGCAACAGGGGAAGCAGTAGTAGAGGTCTTAGCTAATATTTCGGAAAGTAAACGACCAGCCTTTTATGCTGTAGCTTTTTCGAAAAATCATGAAGACGAAATAGGACCTCCAGATTTTAAAAATGAAGTGAAAAAATATGTTTCGAAAAAATTGGAAGCATTACGAGCACATGCATCACAATTTACAACTAAAGTGGATGAGCTGGAAAGGGAGTATGAAGACGGTATTTCAGGCACAGTTGAGTGGTTAGAAAGAGAACCGTTTTGGATATATTCATTCAAAGATAAAAATATGTGATGCTACATCTGAAGGTGATGAGTATGTATTTTGAATATAAGAATCGAAAGATTTTTTACAATATAGAAGGATCGGGTCCTGTCATATTGTTTTTACACGGTCTTGGAGGAAATTCGAATAATTGGTTATATCAAAGAAAATACTTCAAGAAGACATGGACCGTAATCTCACTCGATTTACCTGGGCATGGGAAATCCGAAGGGATGGAAATTAGTTTTAAAGAATATTCAAATGTTTTATATGAGTTATGTAATCATTTAAAGCTAAAATCAGTAACAATTTGTGGTCTTTCAAAAGGAGCTAGAGTGGGTATCGATTTTGCTATTCAATATCCACGTTTTATTTCTAGCTTAATTGTTGTAAATGCATTTCCCTATTTAGAACCGGCAGATCGTAAAGAACGACTTGAAGTATATGATTTACTTAGCTTGCAGGATAAAGGGAAAACTTGGGCTGATACGTTATTGAGAGCAATGGGGGTAGAAGATAATGATGCAATTGTCCGAGGATTTCATCAATCCCTACAAATGATTCATCCGACGCATATTCAAAGGCTATTCGCTGAATTAGTTGATTACGATCAAAGACCATACCTCTCTAACATTGCATGTCCTGCATTAATAATACGAGGAGAGAATGATTATTTTGTTCCGGAAAAGTATGTGAGAGAATTTGAAAAACACCTGAGAAACGTGACCTTCGTTGAGTTGAAAAATAGTGGGCACTTGCCTTATTTAGAACAGCCTACTAGCTTTAATGTGACGGTAGAGGCATTTTTAAATCATGCGCTTGATTAATACCATTTTTGCAGTGAATACTGTTATTAATGAGTTCAGGGCACCAGCTTGGAGAGGAGGGAACTAAATGGAATGGCAACCGAATCGTGAAGATAAGATACCAGTTTATAAACAAATTGCTGATTACATTGAAAGAGGCATTTCTACCGGTGAATTCCCTTCTGATAGAAAATTACCTTCCGAGCGTATGTTAGCACAGAATTTACAAGTGAACCGGAGTACGGTCGTAGCTGCTTATGAGGAATTGAAATCACTTGGGGTAGTAGAACGGAAAAAAGGAAGCGGCACTCGGGTGAATACAGATATATGGGGTGTGTCACATAAACGAATACCGAACTGGGGTAGGTACGTTGAGGATGGATCGTTCTTACCTAATGTACCACTTGTTCAACAAATTCGAACGGAAACACAAAAAGATGATTTAATCAATTTAGCGAGTGGTGAATTGTCATCAGATTTAATTCCGAGTGATAGATTTCGAACAATTTTGTCGGAGAAAACATTTATGGGAAATCTCGGTTATGACCATCCGCTTGGAAATGAAATGTTGCGAAAAACCATTGCGGCACATGTCGAGCAATATAAACAAATAGAAGCAGATTCAAGCTCTATTCTTATTACATCTGGAGCTCAGCAAGCACTTAATCTTATCGTTCAATGTTTGTTAAAGCCTGGAGATGCGATTGCAATTGAGGATCCCTCCTATTGTTATTCACTTCCGATGTTTAAATCAGCAGGTTTAAAAATATTCCGTTTACCAGTTGATCAGCATGGTATGAATCCAGATGACTTAATCGATTTGCACAAAAAGCATCGCATTCGTATGGTGTTTTTAAATCCGGATTATCAAAATCCAACTGGAACGGTACTTTCATTGGCAAGACGTAAAAAGGTTTTAGAACTATCTTCTGAATTTGGTATACCGATTGTAGAAGATGATCCGTATAGTTTGACTTCTTTTAATGGAGAAGTGAATCCAACATTGAAATCGATGGATCAAAATGGGAATGTTCTTTATGTGAGCTCATTATCAAAAATTGTTGCATCAGGATTACGTATTGGTTGGGTAATTGGCCCCACGCGCGTAATTGAGAGATTGGCAGATGCGAAGCAGCAAGTTGATTTCGGTCATAGTGTATTTACACAGTGGGTAGCGAACCAATTTTTAGAATCTGAGGATTTTCATACGCATATTACGTTGCTTCGTGGACAACTGAAACAAAGAAGAGATGAGTTAATTAGAAAGCTTGAAGAAATATTAGGGGATCAGATTGAATTTTTTGTTCCTGAGGGCGGAATACATTTATGGTGCAAAGTGCAAGGAACGTTTGATGAATATCATTTACTAGGTGAATCTATACAAAATGGTGTAGCATTTGTCCCAGGAAGCGTCCTAGGTTCGAAAAGTGAATATGTCCGATTTACTTTTGGCAGAGCGAATGTAGAACAAATTCAGCTTGGAGTTACAAGGTTTGCGGAAACATTAAATGAGATTTCATAATAGTGAAGCGTAATATGGAAATGAGGGAAAGAAATGAAGTACGTGACGCTTTTACTTCAAGTAGGCGTGCTATATGTGTTTAGCTTAGCTGGTACGTGGATTCAAGGAGTATTCCATCTGTCGATGCCAGGAAGTTTAATAGGGATGTTAATATTGTTTCTACTCCTTTCTACTCGTATTTTTCCATTAAAGTGGTTTGAGGTAGGGGCAGAAAAGTTAATAGTATTTTTACCGTTATTTCTAATTCCTTCGACAACAGGATTAATGGAATATGGATCTTTTCTTTTAAGTAAGGGGAGTGTTATATTCCTTTTAGTAGTTGCAAGTACGGTAGTAACATTGATTGTTTCAGGGTATGTAAGTCAATTATTAGTAACATCAAAAAAATAAAATCGACAAGGTGCACGATTCAAATGGTCTTAATTATTATTACTGTAGTAATTTATTTATTGGCGACAAAGTTATATAAAAAATTTACGTCTCCATTTACGTTACCGGTATTAACAGTTACAGCAATTATGATTTGCTTATTTTTGATATTTGGTATTTCTCATCATGAGTATAAGGAAAATGGGGGAGACATTCTTTCAGGTTTTTTGAGTCCTGCAATTGTAGCGTTAGCCATACCTCTATTTAAAGAGCGAGAGATACTTATGAAAAACTTTTTAGCGATACTAATCGGCGTAGTGATAGGTATAGTGGCTTTAACGAGTATGAATGTAGTGATTGGTGGAATTTTAAATATAGATAAGGAACTTATATTAACAACTTTACCACAATTAGCGACAATGCCTATTGCCATTTCATTAGCGGATCAAATTGGTGGCATTCCATCTATGACTTCTAGTTTTGTAGTTGTTGCAGGAATAACAGGTGCTATTATCGGACCGACAGTACTTAAGTTTTTCCGAATAACAAGTACGATTGGAAAAGGAGTGGGGATGGGCTGTGCATCACATATTATTGGTGTGAGCCGTCTAGTGAAAGAAGGAGAGAAAGAGGCAACTATCGGTTCGGTAACGATGATTGTAACAGGGATACTTATTAGTATATTAGTACCTTATGGAGTGGAATTTTTATTTTGAAAATTAATGAATCGTAATAAGGAGCATAACACTACTCATTTTAGAGCGTAATGGAGATGATTAAAATGACAACATGGTTTATAGTTACATTATTTATTTTTGGTGCTCTTAAAGTACTAGTTTCTAGTATGCCAACTTCTGTTGTAGAATCAATTATTAGTAGATTTGAGTTACACCAAAAACTTGATGAGGAAAATACTACTGTAACGGTAGATGGGGAAAGTATAGAAGGAGAAATGAAACTTCAAGTTATTCATGAATTTAACGAGGCTTTATTTTTAGATAAACATTATTTTCCGCCGCAAGGGAATGGTACACCGATAGTCATGGAGACGAAGAAAGGAAAAAGAGAGATTAGATTTTCTATATATAGCTACGAGGAACACGTTGATGTAGTAAAGCAATATAAGAAGAAAGTAGTTGCATATCGTTTGCGATCAAAAAGCCTTCAAAGTCGTTCAGTAGCAGTGACTGAAGATTATGCTTAAGGAGAGACCGTTATTATAACGGTCTCTTTATTTTTGCATCCAAGTATATAATTTCCAAATAAGAGAAAAGAAAATGATATATCCAAATAAAGAATAAGCATGATGCCAATTCCCGTTATGTACAAATAAACCTAACCGCTCAGCAACTTGTTCAAAAATACTAGCACAAAGCCCTATTAAAATAATAAATATAGTTCTAGAAACTGCAGATAATGTTTTTGAAATTTGTATGAAAATGATTGTTAAAATTGGTAGCACAAACAACGTAAAGCCTATGTTAACTGAAAATATAGATGAGAAAGGTCTAACTGGAAAGGAATATATTTGTGTATGCACAAAGAAAGCATCTAAGCAAGTTCCAATAATAGAAGAAAGTAAGACTGTAACTAATAATGCTAAAAAATCATTCTTCTTCTCGAAGGAGGACATTTTTCTTTGCGAGAATTGCGAGTTCAATTTTTTCGAGTGTTTTGCAGTAGTCTTCTGTAATTTTTCCATTTATATTTTCCTCCTTATCAACTAAATAATTTACAACTTGCCAATCGTTAAACCAATCTTCATTTTCAACTTCTTCATGTTTCATATCCCGCCATGCATAGATGAGTGCAGGGCTGTATATACGATACGCGTCACTACGTAACTGGCATTTCTTTATTCGGCGTTTATAAAACTCACGTGAAAAAGATTCATTTACACTAGAAAATAAATGAGGCCAGTAATCTTTTCTTGAGCCTGTATGTGGATGGTGATGGACCCAGTTTATTATTTGAGATAAAATATGTGTATCCCGAAATAACAATGAATACAACCGTTTTCCAAGTGAAATTCGTTCATGCAAAGAAGTGAAATGTTTCATTGTATCACCAAATAGTAATACTTTTTGCTTTTTATCATTTTCGTAAAATGGGAAAAGGATATGATTAAACTGAAAAAAATCAAAGAGTTTAAATCCAATACTATTTAATACAGTCTTTTTAAAGTGTGCATTTTGAATAACTCTTTTTTCTAAGTAGTTTTGTTCATTAATAATAGTTGCGATCGCTAATGTTTTTTTGTTACCTGTTTTCCAAAAATCGTTCCACATTGTTTCCATAAATGTAGAAACATTTAAGTGAGTGAGAAGGTGAAATAGCTTTTTTGATTTTTTTACACTTTGCTCATATAGTAAAAATTGAGGATATACATCTTGGAAAATGAGCCAATTTCCTCTTTCTAAAAAAGAGAAAAATGTAATTTGATCTTTCTCGGATAAAAGCCTCGTATATAAATCTCCCTTTAAATCTGTCATATTCCAGCCACCGTTACGTGATACGATATGCCCAAGTAGTGCCCAATGTATTTCTGGATATTGAATGTAAAATTGGTAGTATGCACGTGTTCTTGTGACGTTATTTTTATTTAGTTCTTTTGTCTGAGCTTTAATTTTATCGATGATAAGTTGCTCTTCTTTCGTTAATTTATATATGGTAACAGAAGAGATGAGATCGCTTTTTTGTTGTAACTCGTTTTTCACGTCGAATAGGGAGAGAGGGAGTGCTTTTGAGAATTCTTTAGATGTATTGTTTGAATTGCTTTGGTACATTCCATTACCTCCCTTTTCTATGAGTTTAAATGTGGTATTGGTTATGAATCATTCCATTTATCTCGCTATTAACGAGCAGTAAGACTCCCATCTCAAAAGTCGGCTAAAGCAAAGAAGTTAGGTGAGGGTGGGGCTGCTCGTAAAAGCCCGACTGATTCAACTAATAATCAGTCGGGGATGGACAAAATCCCCACTAATTAAAGTTTCACTTTATTTTATTACGAGCATAAGAAATAAATGAGCGGTGTTTTTTAAACCAGTAATATAGTTATCATTCAAACAGTATAAAGAAAATCTAATTGCTAAGAAGTGAAATGAAAAACAGAAACTATTAAAAAATAGTTTCTGTTTTTTTATTTTGTCAATTAAATGTAACAAACGACGATTATGATTTGAATCAATTGAAAATAATTCAATAACCTTAATAAATACAATTTGAATTGAAATATATGGTAGGAGGAAAAGGAATGCTTAATAAAATAATTTTAATTACTGGTGGTACAGGTTCGTGGGGACATGAACTTATAAAACAACTATTAGAAAAATCACCGAAAGAAATTAGAGTTTTTTCAAGGAATGAAACGGTTCAGTTTGAAATGCAGCAACAGTTTATAAATGAAGAGAGATTGAAATTTATTATTGGAGATATTCGTGATAAAGAGCAACTAGTATATGCTTGCCAAGGTGTACATTATGTATTTCATCTTGCAGCTTTAAAGCATGTTCCAGTATGTGAATATTATCCTTATGAAGCTATAAAAACAAATATACATGGTACGCAAAATGTAATTGAAGCATCTATCCAGAATCAAGTTGAGAAAGTTATATATGTTTCAACTGATAAAGCGGCCGATCCATCAAATACGTATGGGATGACAAAAGCAATTGGTGAAAAATTAATGGTTCATGCGAATGTGCAAACGAAGAAAACAAAATTCATTTGTGTTCGTGGCGGAAATGTTTTAGGAACGAGTGGAAGTGTGGTACCGCTTTTTAAAAAGCAAATTAAGCAATCTTCAAAAGTAGGGATTACCGATGCAAATATGACTAGATTTTTCTTAACCATTGAAGATGCTGTTGGATTGTTATTTAAAGCAGCATCTGAAGGAAGAGGAGGAGAAATCTTTGTTATGAAAATGCCAGCATGTAAAATAACGGATTTAGCAAGAGTATTGATTGAAGATTCAAAAAAAGAAAACGTGAAGATAAAAGAGGTAGGGATAAGACCTGGTGAAAAATTAAGTGAAATGCTTTTATCTGAGGTAGAGAGTAAAACAAGTATTAGTTTTGATCAAAATTATTTTGTGGTACTACCGACTATTCCTATAGAAGGACTTCAAGAATATTATGCTAGTTATCCGCTTGTGGATGTGAAGAGTTTTAGTTCTCAACAAGACTTACTTACAAAACATGAGGTGGAACAAATGTTAGAAAAAGGAGGGTTTTTACGATGAAAAGAAATGCGAGCCTTTTAATAACTGGTGCAAATGGCTTCACAGGACGTCATGCTTGCCAATATTTTTTAGAGCAGGGCTTTCATGTAATTCCTATGTTTCAAAATCGTTCACATAGAGAAAAAATCGAAAATGGTATTACTTGTGATTTAACAAATAAGAGTGAAGTAATGAAGGTAATTAAACAAATAAAACCAGACTATGTATTGCATTTAGCAGGAAGAAACTCAGTTAATGAGTCTTGGACAGCTTCTCTGGAATATATAGAGATTAACGTAATAGGGACTTTATATTTATTAGAAGCCATTAAGCAGGAAGCCTCGCATTGTAAAACATTAGTTATAGGATCTGCATTGCAAGCAGATAGTATGAAAAACATAAAAGTTTCAAATCCATATAGTTTAAGTAAAACTATGCAAGTCATTATTGCGGAGGCTTGGGGCGGATTAATGGATTCAAATATTATCATTGCAAAGCCCTCAAATTTAATTGGTCCAGGAGTATCGAATGGTGTTTGTTCAATTCTCGCAAAAAAAATTATAGATATAGAATCAGGTAGAAGTAAAGCGATTATTGAAGTAAACAGTTTGAAAGATAGTAGAGACTTTCTAGATGTACGTGATGCAGTTAAAGCGTATCATGTGTTATTACGTGATGGTATAAATGGAAAACAATATAATATTGGATCAGGAGTAAAACGCTCTTTATTAGATGTATTGGAACAATATAAAGGATTAACACAGTTGAATTTTACTATAAAAGAAACAGAGAATAGTGAGAGCGGCTCAAATGAAAGTTTAGTATTAGAGGATATAAAAAAGTTAGGTTGGGTTCCAGAAATCCCATTTCAGCAATCATTAAAAGATGTACTTGAGTATGCGAAGTGTAGTGACATATGCATTTAATGAAAAATATAAAAGGATGTAAGAAATATATGAATTGTTATGAGACTATAAATAATCAAAATATGCTATCGCTTTCGATTGTTGATACGCTGGATTGGAAAGATGAAGAAGAACACGTTTTGCGCATCTATGAGGCGATAAATACATGTCGAGCATATGTGGAAAAGGTTAATCGAAACCCCAAAACAATATATACAGGAACTAGGCCTGTAATCCAAGTCTTTACTCAGTATGAATGTAGTGAGTATGGAAATGATTTTTATGAACTCATCAAAGATCTTTTGCAAGACATAGGTCTGGAGTTAAATATTTATATAAATCATAGTAAGTTAATGTACATTTGAAAGATTACTATAAAGCTAGACTTTTAATGATAAAGGTGGGATATAAGCTATGAATAAAACGATTCTCTTTACTGGGGGCGGTACAGCCGGACACGTAATGATTAATATGGTATTGATTCCTAAATTTATAGAAAAAGGATGGGGAGTTGAGTATATTGGATCTCAAAATGGAATTGAAAAATTATTAGTTCAAAATGTTAAGTACAATAGTATTTCAACGGGGAAGCTCCGGAGATATTGGGATTGGGAGAACTTTAAAGATCCTTTTAAAATTATAAAAGGCTGCTTACAAAGTTATAAATTAATTAAGAAAATAAAGCCTGACGTTATTTTTTCTGCAGGAGGATTTGTTTCAGTTCCTGTAGTTGTAGGGGCATGGTTAAATAGTGTACCTATCGTAATACGTGAACCAGATAGCACGTTAGGACTTGCAAATAAAATAGCATTACCTTTTGCTACAAAACTATGCACAACATTTCCTCATACAGGGAAGAATGTAAGTAATGAGAAAAAGGTTTATGTAGGACCAATTGTAAGGGAAGAAATTGAGAGAGGTAACGTATTACGAGGAAGAAGGTATTGTGAATTTCAGCAAGATAAGCCAGTATTGTTAATAATGGGTGGGAGTCAAGGTGCTAAGTGGATAAATGATATGGTAAGGAAAAGTTTAGATACATTATTATTAAGTTTTAATATTGTTCATATGTGTGGTAAAGGGAAGGTGGATCCTTCTATCGGAATGGAAGGTTATATGCAATTTGAATATATAGGAGAAGAGTTGCCACATATACTGAATATGGCAAGTGTTGTAGTTTCCAGAGCGGGTTCTACTGCTATTTCTGAATTGTTATTTTTGAAGAAACCGATGTTGCTTATTCCGTTAACTAATGGTTCCAGTAGAGGGGATCAAGTTTTAAATGCTGACTATTTTTCTAGGCAAGGGTATGCGGAAGTATTACTTCAAGATAGAATAAGCACCAGTACATTTACAGATGTGGTAAATAAGTTGTATGTAAATAAGGAGAGATATATTCAAAACATGAATGGATTTAAGAAAACAAATGAGGAGGGAATTCATCAATTAATAGATTTAATAAATGAAGTAGTTAAATAATAAAAAAAGGAAAGAAATTATTTTCTTTCCTTTTTACTATAGTTGTTCAAATTCATTATTACCTATAACGATTACATTCAGTATAGAGTTATATGCATTTTGATTTACTATGGACGAATACCGTTTTCTAACAGCTTAGTAAATGCATTGGCATAAATAGGTTTACTGTAATAGTAACCTTGAATAAACTGACATTTATTTTTTTGAAGGAAATTTACGTGTTCTTTCGTTTCTACGCCTTCAGCAATGACGGACATTCCTAAGGTATTTGCTAATGTGATGATTGTTTTAATGATTTCCATTCCATCTTCACACGTTTCAGACATTGTAATAAATTCTCTTGGGATTTTTAACGTATCGATTGGATATAAAGGTAAGTAGGCTAGGGAAGAATAGCCTGTACCAAAGTCGTCGATTGAAATGTGAATCCCTAAACTTTTTAGTGTACGCAGTTTTATCAATGTTTCTCTCTCATCCATCATTGCAATTCGTTCTGTTAATTCTAGATCAAGGGAACTTGCTGGTAAGCCTGTAGTTGCTAAAGTAGAAGAAATAGATTTTACAAATCCTTCTTGTTCAAATTCTTTAGCAGATAAATTTACCCCTATTTTTAAATGCGAATATCCGAGTGCATGCCAACGTTTCATTTGCTCACAAGCCTGCTGTAATGTCCATTTTCCTATTGGAATAATTTGTAGTGTTTCTTCTGCAATCGGAATAAACTCGTATGGAGAAATAACACCTAATTCAGGATGATTCCACCTGATTAAAGCTTCTGCACCGATAATTTTATTAGATTCACTATCAACTTGAGGTTGATACAAAAGGAACAATTCTTCATTTTGTATTGCGTTTGGTAAATCTTTTTCTAATCGTAATCGTCTTTCGATTTTTTTAGCGATTACATCGTCATAAATAGAGACAGAGTTAAGCTCTTTTGCCTTTGCATCATACATTGCAACATTAGCGTTTTTCAGAAGTGTAGCGGTATCGATTCCGGAATGTGGATAAATGGAGATACCGATACTCAGTGATAAAGTTAATTTATGCTCATGTATGACAAACGGCTTTTCCATGCTTTCAAATAATTGGTTACATAACTCGAATAAGGAATATTCGTCAGTATAGTTTTCAATTAAGATTGTAAACTCATCACCACCGATTCTTGACAGATGAGTATGTGATGGAAGACATGATTGGAATCGCTTTGCTACTTCTTCTAATATGTAATCACCTGACGAATGTCCAAGTGTATCGTTAATTACTTTAAAGCGATCTAAATCTAAATATAATAATGCAAACTCACTTTGTGTTGTTTGAGCATTTTTTATAAATTTTCTTAGCTTCCTATGGAAAAAGGATCGATTCCCAATTTTCGTTACAGTATCGTGGAATGCTAAATATTTTATTTCTTCTTGTTGTTTTTTTAGTGCGGTAATATCCTTTACCATAATATAGCTTCCTGAAATTTGTCCATCTATCATAATAGGAACGATGGTAACGTATAAAAAATAAGTAAAGCCATCTTTATATTGAGAACTAAGTTGTAAGGATGCTGATTCTTGTTGTTTAACTTTTTCTAATGCAGATATCAGTTTATGTTTATCTGCATCTAAAATAATAGAAAAACATGTCTCACCAAGTAACTCGTTCGTTGGTGCTCCAAGTAGTATACTTCCTGCTTTATTTACATTTAAGAATATTCCATTTAAATCAATCGTAAAAATGGGATCAGGATGATATTCATATAATGATTTGAATTTTTGTTGTTTCTGAGATAGGGCCTCTGATTTATGGACTAAATCAGAAGTTCTTAAAGTAACTTTTTCTTCTAGTTGAGCATTAAATACTTGTAAACGTTTTGTTAGGGTGTCGTTTTGCATACGCACAATAGAATGGCGAATAAGTACGAAAACAAAAGCGATACAATTTCCTGTAATGAGAGTTGAAGACGATGTTTGTTCTTTTAATGTAAACCCGATTAGTATTGCAACAGCAAGATAGGGAAATACGACTAAAACTTTCTTTCCTAGTATAGGGTTTACAATGAAATAATTTTTATGGCTATTATCATCTTCTGAAATAGACCCAGCTATTGCGATAAGCAATATAGGTATTCTATATAAAAGACGTAAAAATGTTATAGTGTCAGTTGATAAATGGGTATTTAAGTAAAAATAAATATAGTTAAAAGTTGCAGAACTAATTAATACAAAAATAAAGATATAAATTTTCCGCTTGGACTTAAAAATTGTTGGGCGGAAAAAGAGACTAACACCTAGTAGAAGAAATAATAGATCTGCAATTGGATATAGAAATGAAAGGAAAATATCTGCGAGTGAAAGTGAGAATATATTTAAATTTGGCTGATTAAATAAATACCATTCTAATGTGAATATGGAAGTAAGTACTATACATATATCACAAATAAAGAAAGCTTTTTCCCATTTATTGCATTCTTTTAAGATCTTATAGCAAAAAGCGATAAGGCAGAAGAATAGAAAAAACATGTAAAATACATCAGAAATAGTAAAATGATGTATTGGAAGTTCGAAAAAGGTATCTTGATACGTATATACTACTTTTCCTAATAAAAAACTACCAATTGCAATTGTAATACATATCCAAAAAGGATTTGAACTAACTTTTTTAGAGTATATAGAGTAAATTAGCGATATAAATGTAATGACTTCAACGATGAGTGAAGCGAAGCGTACATTGAAATTTGAAAAATTAGTAGGGAACAGAAAGAAAAACATAAAATAGATTGAATAGCATATTAATGTTGTGATTAATATACATAGCTGTAAATTTTTATTTAATTTCAAAAAAATCACCTTCTTTAAGTATGTACTATATTCGTAATATCTATACGTAATAATATTACTTAAGGATTGTATCAGATTTCCTTATAAAAAGCATGCTTATAAGGAAAAAAACAAGAGTGCAATAATTCTTGAAAATGAAAAAACACTACATTTAATGATTTTTAGTGTATCAAGGTTTTAGATGGGAATTGTATATTTAGTCATCCAGTATATTTTAAAGGTTTTTTAGTGCTTTGCAAGTGGAGATGCAAATTTGCATATAAAATGATGGGATTTTCTTTCTAGGTGAGTTTTTGATTGTTATAGGCTAGTAAGTAACACCTTTGTATGTATCTATTTTCATACTAATGAGGGATTTCAAAAATGTTTTAAGAATATACAATAAAATATAGTCATTCATTACGTTTTTAGTATGGGAGGAAAAGCATGAAAAATTGGGTGAAGTTTCGAATAGCACGTCCAACAGATAAGTTTGAAGAGGTTATAGCATTCTATGAAAAAGGATTAGGTTTAAAGCGTATAGGTGAATTTTACGGTCATGAAGGTTACGATGGCGTCATGTTTGGACTACCAGATGAAGAATATCATTTAGAATTTACAAGATATATAGATGGGAGCCCATGTCCAGCTCCAACAAAAGATAACTTACTTGTATTTTACATGCGAGAAGATAGGGAAATGAAAAAAGTGAGTAAAAGGCTGCATACAATGGGGTATGGTGAAGTAGAACCAGAAAATCCGTATTGGAAAGAAAAGGGGATAACGATAGAAGATCCGGATGGTTGGAGAATTGTATTGATGAAAATAGAAGAATGAGGTGTGGCGAAACTAGAGGAGAAAGACGTTTCGAGTTTTGATAGTGTAAAAGAAAATATATATAAGCTTCCTTGAAGGGGATAAAATCAAGGGGAAGGTTTTTTGTGAATTTATCTGAAAATTAACATTTGATAATTTGTTCTGGGAAGATATGAAATAAGAACGTATATTCTTATGGGTTGATAGTCATGTCTTTAAAGAGGGATATAGAAAAGGGAGGAATTATGAATACATATATCTATATGGTTAGGCATGGTGAATCGCCAAAATTAGAAGGAAATGAAAGAACACGTGGATTAACTGAGAAGGGAATTTTAGATGCTCAAAGAATAACTGAGATATTAGAAACAGAGGGAATTAATACTTTCATTTCAAGTCCGTATAAGAGGGCTATGTTAACGATAGAAGAGTCAGCGAATCTCCATGAAAAAGAAATATTAGTATATGAAGGTCTTAAAGAGTGTAAGTTTTCAAATGAAAATAAAATTATATCGGATAAGGAAGTGTACCCACTTGTAAGGGAGATGTTTTTTAATCCAGAATATGCACTGACGGATGGAGAGTCATATGCGGATTGTCAGCGAAGAGTAGTGAGAGTGTTAAAAGAAATATTAATGAATTTTCAAGGACATAAAATTGTAATTGGTACACATGGGCTTGTAATGACACTAATGATGAACTATTTTGATAATCAATATGGACTTGAATTTTTAATGAATACATCCAAACCGGATATATATAAGCTAGAATTTAAAGAAGAGCAATTAATGAATGTAGAGAGATTATGGAGAGAAGAATGAAATGGGGTATATGGAGTGTGTTTTAAAAATTACTTTTAAAACACACTCTTTTGCATTAAGTTGAGTTTTAAATATTTTCACTAATACGTTCTTTGTTTTTGTTATTTAAAGTATGTAAGAGTTTTTGAAATACCTTAAATGAATGCTGGAATATTGGACTTTGAATAAAAGTGTATAGAAAAGTTACGATAAAAACAGGACCTCCTAGCATGTATCCAATGACTAGTACAAAGCATTCTACAATAATTCGAGCACGGCTAATAGATAACCCAGTTTTGTCAGAAATGGTAAGCATGAATCCATCGCGGGGTCCAGCACCAATGCCAGCCGCAACGTACATGCCGCCCCCAATGCCTGTAATTGCAATACCAGAAAATAAAATGAGTAAGTTTATCCATAAATAATCACTAGCGTTTGGAAGGATTTTTGATTGTAAGAAAAAGTCCATAATAGGACCGATAAGTAGTGCATTTAAAAATGTGCCCACGTTTATATATTTTCGATCTACTAGTAAAGAGATAAGAACGAGACATAATCCACATATGACACTCCAAGTGCCAATTGTCCACCCAAATCGTTGGTAGAGAGCCATATTTAAAACTTCCCAAGGGTGTAAACCGAGGAATTTAACTTTGACTGCGAGAGCATTTCCAAGTCCAAAAAAAATTAATCCTAGGAAAAAAAGAAAATAGCGAAAGAGAGTTAGCCTCATCTTTAAAACCTCCCAATATATAATGATGTATATTACATGTTTGAATTTAAATGTACAAATGTTATGTCTTTTTATGATTTATTAAAAATGTAAATGGATATATATTTTCACAGTCAAAAAAGTTAAAATATTTCGTTATAAGGATTATAATAGAGAGAGAACTATAAAAGGAGTGAACGAATTTGAAACAAGAACTTATTGAAAGATTTACAAGATATGTAAAGATTGATACACAATCAAATGAAGAAAGTCATACAGTGCCTACAACACCAGGGCAAATTGAGTTTGGTAAGTTATTAGTGGAAGAGTTGAAAGAGATTGGGTTATCAGAAGTGACGATGGATGAAAATGGTTACGTAATGGCAACACTGCCTGCTAATACAGATAAGGATGTTCCTGTAATCGGCTTTTTAGCTCATTTAGACACAGCAACAGATTTTACAGGGGAAAACGTAAAACCACAAATTCATGAAAATTTTGATGGTAATGCGATTACGTTAAATGAAGAATTAAATGTTGTGTTAACACCTGAACAGTTCCCGGAATTACCATCATATAAAGGACATACAATTATTACAACTGATGGTACAACACTTCTTGGAGCAGATGATAAAGCTGGTCTTACAGAAATCATGGTCGCAATGAATTATTTAATACATAATCCGCAAATTAAGCATGGAAAAATAAGAGTAGCATTTACACCGGATGAAGAAATTGGCCGTGGACCATCGCATTTTGATGTAGAAGCGTTTGGTGCATCGTTTGCTTATACAATGGACGGAGGTCCATTAGGTGGTTTAGAATATGAGAGTTTTAACGCTGCAAGTGCCAAATTAACTTTTAGAGGGACAAATACACATCCTGGAACAGCGAAAAACAAAATGCGTAACGCAAGTAAACTCGCTATGGAATTCGATAGACAGTTACCAGTAGAAGAGGCGCCAGAATATACAGAGGGATATGAAGGGTTTTATCATTTACTCTCTTTAAATGGTGATGTCGAGCAAAGTAAAGCTTACTATATTATTCGAGATTTTGATCGTAATCATTTTGAAGCGCGTAAAAATAATATTAAAGATATTGTGAAAAACATGCAAGAGAAGTACGGCGAAGATGCAATCGTTTTAGAGATGAATGATCAGTATTATAATATGCTTGAAAAAATTGAACCGGTGAGAGAAATTGTTGATATTGCGTATGAGGCAATGAAAAGTTTAAATATTGAACCGAATATTCATCCAATTCGCGGTGGAACAGATGGATCGCAATTATCATATATGGGATTACCAACGCCAAATATTTTCACTGGTGGTGAAAACTATCACGGTAAATTTGAGTATGTTTCGGTAGATACTATGGAAAAAGCTGTTCAAGTAATTGTAGAAATCGCAAGACGATTTGAAGAACAAGCTTAAAAAGAGAACCAAGTAGTAATGAAGTGCTACTTGGTTCTTTTCTATAGTAAAAATACAAAGTGAAACTTGTTACAAGACGTTTGTAAAAGGGGGAAATGTTATGAGTGAAAATCAGTTTCATGGTTATATAGGGACATATACCAAAGCAGAGAGTAAGGGGATTTATAAATTTATACTTGATACGAACATCGGAGAACTTAAAGGGATTGAATTAGCAGCTCATATAGGAAGTCCGACATATGTAACGATTAGTCATAACAACGAGTACCTTTATTCTGTTGCGAAAGATAATGGGTTAGGTGGAATTGCTAGTTTTTCTATTCATAATAAATCCGGTAATCTAAATTCGATTAGCATGCAAGTTTTAGAAGGGGCATCGCCGTGCTATGTAAGTGTGAATCGGGAGAATAGTATAGTAGTAGCAGCTAATTATCATAAAGGAACAGTAGAGTCCTATTTAGTGAAAAAGGATAATGGAAGTTTAAATGCTGCTACGGTAATTGTAGAACATAAAGGGTCAGGACCAAATAAGGAAAGGCAAGAAAAGGCACATGCTCATTATATAGATTTTACTCCTGATGAAAAATATGTAGTAGCAGTTGATTTAGGAATAGACAAGGTGATTACATATAAAGAAAGTGATGGAGAACTAATAGAAGTTACACGGTTATCTGTAAAACATGGTAGTGGTCCAAGGCATCTTATATTTCATCCAAGTGCGCAGTATGCATATGTTATGACAGAATTAAGTTCAGAGATTATTGTACTTCAATATGATGCAAAGAGTGGCAGTTTTAAAGAAAAACAATACATTTCTACATTACCTGAAGATTTTAGAAAAGATAGTTACGGAAGTGCAATTCACATTTCTTCTGATGGCAAGTTTGTTTACGCAGCAAATAGGGGACATAATAGTATCGCGGTTTTCCGAGTGAATGAGCACAATGGAGAGCTCGCTTTTATTGAAACAGTATCGACAGAAGGGGATTGGCCACGTGATTTTTCTTTAGATCCGGATGGGAAATTTTTAATTGCAGCGAATGAAAGATCTAATACTTTGACTTTATTTGCTAGGGATGAAATGACAGGGGAGCTAACGCTTGTACAGACGGACGTAAATGTTCCAGAGCCAGTATGTGTGAAGTTTTTACATGTGAAAAAATAGATAGGTTTCCCTATCTATTTTTTATTAGGAAATTTTAATATAGCACCCGCCACAAATAAAAAGTCGCGTAAGACTCCCAATTTGTCCAATTTGATGCAAATTCTTTTATTTCATTTTTAGTCGGTTTCTTTTCGGAACCTGTTATAAATTTAATTGCATTATGCAAACCAACATCATCAATTGGAAAAGCTGAAGGGAATCGTAAACAACGCATCAAAACATAGTGAGCTGTCCATGGCCCTATACCGCGAATGCTAGTTAATTGTTTTTCAGCTTGCTTCACATCTTGTATTTGTAATAGAGATTCTTTTGATAATTTACCTTCTGTAATGTGCTGCGCGACGTCAATTAAGTATTCGCACTTTCTTGTAGTCATTTTTAATGTTGCGAGATCTTCTGCATCTAAATTTGCTATTACTTCAGGTGATGGGAATATCCAATGTTTTCTACCGTTCCAATCTACATAATCGCCAAAATTTTCGACTAATCTTCTTTTTAGAGTATAGGCATATGTGAGGTTGATTTGTTGACCTAGAATCCCCCAGCATAGTGCTTCAAATAAATCCGGAATTCCCAAAGTACGAAGACCGTAAAATTCTTTAATGGGTTTTTGAAGGAGTGGGTCGTGTTTAGCTAATTTATAGAAGGGAGCTAAATCAGTAGTTAAATCAAACCACTCTTTTACATAGTTAGATACGGCATCGTGTGCCCATTTTTCAGAGACATATGATGCTCCTAAAAAACGTATTTGAATATTACTATTGGCATTCAAACCAATTTCAACTAATGGATTTATGTTTTGAACAGGAATGACTTTATAGATTTTATTGTTTTCAATATGAAACATACATTCATTTTTAGAACGCGATAGATAGCGTAAGTTTTCTTGAAAACTAAATTCTTTTGGAACGACTAAAGACAATATTTCATTACAATCCTCTGTCATATTTACTCCTCCCGAAGCGCTTCTAATTTGAGCAATTCTTTTTTCATTTCTAAACCACCTCTAAAACCGGTAAGTTTACCATTTTTCCCAATAACGCGGTGACAAGGAATAGTGATAAGCAGAGGATTTGCCCCAACGGCAGTCCCAACGGCACGTACAGCTGTAGGTTTTTGAATTCTTTCTGCAATTTCTGAATAAGAATATGTTTTTCCATAAGGAATTTCACGTACCGTATTCCAAACAGATAATTGAAATTCAGTTCCGTAAGCATCAATAGGGAATGTAAAAGTTTCTCGCTTGTTTTCTAAATACTCGATAACTTCTTTCGTATATGTTAGCAGGTAATCTGGATTGTGAGTCAATATATGCTGTGGCAGTTTTTTTCTAGCCCACAAATTTAGTTCTTCAAAGTTTTCGTCTTGAGATCCAATGAAACATAGTCCATTTTCAGTTGCAGCAATATGCAAGCACCAATTTTTATGTGTAATTAGCGCCCAATATATAGATTTATTTTTATAGGAATTCATTATTGTATCCCTCTTTCATTTCGTTCTTTTTTCGATATTCAGTAGGAGTAAATCCGGTTTTCTTTTTAAATAAAGTTGCGAAATACTCCGAGTTTTCTATCCCGACAGCAGTACTAATTTCCTTAACGGATTGATTTGTATGTGAAAGATATTCTGCCGCTTTTTTAATTCTGAATTGCTGTATATATTTTATTGGACTAATCCCTACAATTTTCTTGAAAGTGCGTTGTAGATGATAAGGGCTACCATGGCATATTTCTGCGAGTAAGTCGAGGGTTAGCACGTCACAATAATGTTTTTGGATATATTCTTTAATTTGCTCTACCCATTCTTCATTAGGTAAAGTTAGCCCGTTTGGTTTACAACGTTTACACGGACGAAAATTTTCATGTAATGCTTGCTCTGCCTTAAGAAAAATACGTACATTGTTTTTATTCGGTATTCTCGATTTACATGATGGTCGGCAAAAAATACCGGTTGATTTTACAGCGTAAAAGAATTTGTCATCATATATGGAGTCATTATGAATAATTGCTTGCCAATACTCATTTGTTACTGTGAACTCTTCATTATGCACAGAACATCACCTCTGGCATTAGTATAACCTGAATAAAGTACGTATGTACGTATTTACGAATGTAAGAGCAAGATTACAAAGATGAAACTATGATAGGGTATCTATTTTGTGTTAGCATGAAAATTGAAAATGCACATCAAGAGGAGGAACATAGATGAAGTTGATTTCATGGAATGTAAATGGTTTGCGAGCAGTTATTGCAAAAGGTGGATTTCTAGAATATCTAGAAGAATCTAATGCAGATATATTTTGTTTACAGGAAATTAAATTACAAAGTGGACAAATTGATTTAAATCCCGAGGGATATTATACATATTGGAATTATGCTGTGAAAAAAGGCTACTCAGGAACGGCTATTTTCACGAAAAAAGAACCGATTTCTGTTACATATGGTTTAGGGATTGAAGAGCATGATCAAGAAGGACGAGTTATTACGTTAGAATTCGAAGATTTTTATATGATAACGTTATATACACCAAATTCAAAACGTGGATTAGAACGATTAGATTATAGAATGAAATGGGAAGATGATTTCCGGGCGTATATTAAGCGGTTAGATGAGAAGAAACCAGTTGTTTTTTGCGGTGATTTAAACGTTGCTCATAAAGAAATCGATTTAAAAAATCCGAAAAGTAATCGGAAAAATCCTGGTTTTTCGGATGAAGAAAGAGAGAAATTCACATGTGTTTTAGAGGCGGGATTCATTGATACGTATCGCTATCTTTATCCTGATCAAGAAGGAGCGTACTCATGGTGGTCATATCGTATGGGTGCAAGAGCGAAAAATATCGGTTGGCGTTTAGACTACTTTGTGATTTCTGAAAGGCTAAAACATAAAATTACCGATGCGAAAATTAATAGTGAAGTGATGGGATCGGACCATTGTCCAGTTGAATTACATATAGATTTCTAAAAAAAGAAGTATCTTCCTGAAAAAAGGAGATACTTCTTTTTTGTTCAGTTTGTTAAAATTTTTCAAATCATTCTTGAAATAATCTGATATTAAATATATACTTAATAACGATAATCATTATCACTGTTAGTGATTATCGTGGGATGAGGGTTGTAAAGAATTTAATACTAGGGGAAGTGAACGAGAATGGCTCTCCATTTTACGTAGATTTATTAATGATGTGAAATATAGATGAGGATTATGTTTCATATAATTAAGTTTCATTGTTGAAATAATATATTTGAAGATTTCGAGAGGAGATATATAAAGATGAACAAGAAGTTATTTACATTAGGGATGGTTACAGTTTTAAGTGTTGGTTTAGCAGCATGTAATAGTGCAGACAAAACTTCTGGGGAACAAAAACAACAGACAAAGGCTACGGAAACGAAAAAAGACGAAAAGCGAAAGATTACATATTTAGGTAAAGAATATACAGTACCAGCAAAAGTAGATAAAATTGCGACAGCTAGTTTAGAGTCAATGGAAGATGCGGCAGTACTTGGAATTAAACCGGTAGGTGCAATTACGGTTGGTGGGAAATTACCAGGGAACGTTGCAAAAGATTTAGAAGGTGCGAAATCTGTCGGTGAGAAAATGGAACCCAACTTTGAAACATTACTTCAATTAAAACCTGATGTTATTACATCAAGTACGAAATTCCCAGCAGAAGCGGCTGAGAAATTTACGAAGGTAGCTCCAACAATCCCAATATCACATGTTTCTACAGATTGGGAAGAAAACTTAAAATTAATGGGAGAACTATCTGGTAAAAAAGACAAAGCAGAAAAAATTATTAAGGATTATAAAGCAGACGCTGAAAAAGCGAAAGCAAAAATTGGAGATAAGTTAAAAGATAAAAAGGTACTTGTAATAAGATTAAGAGCGAATACATTATTCGTTTATCCAGAAGGAGTATACTTCAACCCTGTAATTTATAAAGACCTTGGATTAACTGCTCCAGAACAACTTAAAAATGTAAAAGCGCAAGAGAAACTCTCTTTAGAACAACTGGCTCAAATAAATCCAGATTACGTATTTTTACAATATGAAGCAAGTGAAAATAATAAACCAAAAGTACTAGAAGAAATAGAAAGTAATCCAATTTGGCAAAGTGTAAATGCTGTAAAAGAGAAGAAAGTATTTGTAAATACTGTAGATCCTATTGCACAAGGTGGTACTGCTTGGAGTAAAACAGTATTTTTAAAAGAAGCAGTGAAAAATTTGACTAAATAATAAAATTAGTAAGGTGCGTTGAATGATATGCGGAAAATAAATTCACTTCCAATGATAATTTTATGCTTAGCACCCATATGTATTTTACTTACTGTTATTTTATCTATCTTATATGGGACAAAAAATATCGATTTTGAAACGACGTGGAATGCATTGTTTCATTTTGATTCGAGTAATGTAAATCATAATATTATTGTTACATCTCGTTTACCAAGGGTAATTGGAGCTCTTTTAGTTGGAGCTTTTCTAGCCATATCAGGAGCACTTATGCAGGGGATGACAAGGAATTATCTTGCATCCCCTTCTATTATGGGTGTGACGGATGGTTCTGCTTTTGTTATTACAATGTGTATGGTATTCCTTCCGGGAATGTCTTCAGTCAACATGATTTTATGTTCTATGCTGGGTTCAGCATTAGGCGCGGGGATTGTTTTTGGATTTGGTTCACTGCTTAGAAACGGATTGTCACCTGTAAGATTAGCAATTATAGGAACCGTGATAGGGACATTTTTAAGTAGTCTTTCTGCCGCAATTGCTTCTTATTTTCAAGTCTCTCAAAATATTAGTTTTTGGTACAATGCGAAATTAGATCAAGTAGATCCCAATATACTTAAATTAGCAATTCCTTTTGGTATAGTTGGTATTATTTTAGCACTTCTTATTTCAAAATCTATTACAATCCTTTCATTGGGAGAAGAAGTGTCTATTAATTTAGGACAGCGTACGAAAATTATAAAAATGACTGCAATTTTATCTGTTGTATTTCTGACTGGTACAGCAGTTACTTTAGTAGGGAAAATAGGTTTTGTAGGACTAATTATTCCTCATATTACCCGCTTTTTAATCGGTGTAGATTATAAATGGATTGTGCCTTGTGCTGGAGTAATTGGTGGTGTGTTTCTTGCTTTATGTGATGTGTTAAGCAGATTTGTAAACTATCCATTTGAAACACCAATAGGCGTTGTTACGTCTCTAATTGGAATTCCTTTCTTCCTTTATTTAATTCGTACAAGAGGGGGAGAGAGACATGCTTAAAGGCTCAAGTCAGCGTTTTGTAATGACTATGGGTACTATTATACTTTTAATTTTATGTACCATTTATATTAGCTTAACGAATGGTACATTTGATATTACAATTATGGACGTCTTTCGAACAATTTTTCGGATTGATCCAGTCCCAGAACATGATTTAGTTATATTTGATTTTAGACTGCCGCGAATCATAATTGCTGGCCTAGTAGGATTAGGTCTAGGGATAGCTGGCGCTGTTATTCAAGGGATTACGAGAAATGGTTTAGCAGATCCGGGTATTTTAGGAGTAAATGCTGGTGCAGGAACTGCAATCGTAATTTTTATGTTCTTTTTCCAAGGACAAATAAAGAGTACGGATTGGATTTCTATAATGATGATGCCGATGTTTGGCTTAGTTGGAGGGTTAGGCGCGGCTATATTAATTTATATATTTTCTTGGCGAAATGGAAAGTTAGATTCACAGCGTCTGTTACTAACAGGGATCGCAATAGGGTCAGGTTTCGGAGCGTTTTCTATGTATTTATCATTGAAAATGAAAGCAACTGACTTTGAAATGGCAGCTGTCTGGGTTTCAGGTAGCATATATAATGCAAACTGGAAATACATTATTGCAATGTTGCCATGGCTTATTATATTAATTCCAATTATAAAAAAGAAAGCTTATTTGCTAGATTTATTTCAATTGGAAGAAACGAGTATTACAAGTCTAGGTGTTTCAGTAGAAAGAGAGAAGTCTATTCTATTATTAAGCAGTATTGGACTTGTAAGTGCATGTGTTGCTGTTTCAGGAAGTATTGGATTTATTGGTCTAATGGCGCCACATATAGCCAAAAGACTTGTTGGCATTCAACATAAATATGTAATTCCTACATGCGGAGTAATTGGGATGCTACTTGTAATTGCTTCAGATTTTATCGCAAAAACAATTTTTATGCCTGCAGAATTGCCTGTAGGGATTGTTATTGCTATTGTCGGTGTACCGTATTTCTTATATTTACTTTATAAGGCGAAAGCGTAAGAGGAGGAAATACAAGTGAATATTTTAAGTGCAAAAAACTTGGAAGCAAATTATGAAAAACTTACAGTGTTTCGCGATTTAAATGTGGAAATACAAAAGGGAAAAGTAACGACAATTATAGGTCCAAATGGATGCGGAAAATCGACATTATTAAAAACGATGGGAAGAATTTTAAAACAAAAAAGCGGTAAAGTATATTTACAAGGACAAGATTTAAATACGATTTCAACGAAAGAAATCGCGAAACAGTTAGCTTTGCTTCCGCAAAATCCGATTGCCCCGGGAGAGATTAAGGTAGAAGAGTTGGTTTCTTATGGGCGTTATCCGCATCGTAATAACGTGAATAAGTTAACTTCAAAAGATAAAGAAATGATTGATTGGGCATTAGATATTACCAAAACATCAGCGTTTCGAACGAGACAAATTGCGAATTTATCAGGTGGACAAAGACAAAAAGTATGGCTAGCGATGGCATTAGCACAAGAGACAGAAGTGTTGCTATTAGATGAGCCAACTACATATCTTGATATGTCTCATCAATTAGATGTATTACAAATTGTGGAGAAGTTAAATAAAGAACATAATTGTACGGTCGTTATGGTATTACATGATATTAACCATGCAGCAAGGTTTTCAGATGAAATTATTGCAATGAAGGAAGGGGAAATCGTTACAACTGGAAGCCCAGAAGAGATTATTACAAATGAAGTATTAAAAGAAGTATTTCATATTGATGCGCGTGTCATGATTGATCCGTATAATGGGTCTCCTGTTTGTTTTGGATACGATAGCGTTGTATCTCAAGAAGAGAAAGTAGAAATATATGTAACGAGTTAAGAAGGGGGGATGTAAGATGAATACTACTATTGAAAAACAGCAGATTATTACATCTAATACAGAACAGTGGAAAATGTATTCAAAATTAGAAGGTAAAGAATATCAAATTCATATTTCAAAGCCGAGGCAGCCAGCACCAGAGTCAGGATATCCTGTTATATACGTATTAGATGGCAATGCCTTTTTTCAAACATTCCATGAAGCGGTTAAAATACAATCAGTTAGAGCAGAGAAAACAGGTGTTTCACCAGCTATTATAGTAGGTATTGGTTATCGTATTGAAGGGGCATTTTCAGGAGAAGAAAGATGCTATGATTTTACGCCTAGCGTAATTTCAAAAGATGCTCCTTTAAAACCGGATGGTAAACCGTGGCCTAAAACAGGAGGGGCACATAACTTCTTTACGTTTATTGAAGAAGAATTGAAACCACAAATTGAAAATAATTTTGAAATTGATAAAGAGAAACAAACGTTATTTGGACATTCTCTAGGTGGATTATTTGCATTACATATACTATTTACAAATGTAAATGCTTTTCAAAATTATTTTATTAGTAGTCCGTCTATTTGGTGGAATAATCAATCCGTACTTGAAAAAGAAGAGAACCTTATAAATGAATTAAACAATGCTAAGTTTGAAACAGGGGTATTCCTTACAGTTGGGTCACTAGAACGAGAGCATATGGTTGTAGGTGCAAATGAATTATCAGAGCGCCTTCTCCAAGTAACACATGATAAACTTAAATTTAAGTTTTATGAAGCGGAAGGGGAGAATCACGCATCTGTTGTCCCAACGTCTTTAAGTAAAGGATTGCGATTTATTAGTCAAGTGTAGAAGACGTATATGAAAAAAGGTAAGCAATTGCTTACCTTTTTTCATTATTATTTTATTGCCACGTACCCATCAATTAAAAAGCTAGTGAAAAAACGAGTGATTTGAGTAAAGCCACATTCCTCCATGATAGTTAGTAAATCTGTTTCAGAAATAGGAAACATTTCTTTTTCAAAAGAATTTTCAAATCGTTCCCAATCTTTTAATGGAATTTGATTTTGCATCATATGGTTGCGCCAAGCATTTAATTGTGCAGAAAACATACTTGTATGGGGTATACCATTTATTGAAGAGAGAAAGAATGGAGCACCGGGCTTTAAGCGACTACTAATTTCATTAAGTAACTCTTTTTTCCCCTTCATAGTTGGGATGAAGTGCAGAACAAGCATACAGGTGGCAGCGTCAAATAATGGATTGGTTAATAATGAATGAACAGTTCCATGTACAAATTGAATTTGATTTTGTATGCCTGCGTTTTCAATTCTTTTTTTAGCTAACTGTAGCATGCTTTCAGATGGATCAACACCTGTAAAATAAAAATTGCTATTTTGTTTGCCTATTGAGAGGATTTCTTGTCCACCACCAGCACCTATAATTAGTAACTTTGGATTCATATTTTCTTTAGGGAGTGTAGTAAATAAGAAATGATTCATCATTTCATATAGGGTAAAATATCCAGGGATTTTCAACGGAATTGTTCGTTCATACGTATGTACAGTACAATCATTCCAGCTCATTTTTTAACCTCCTCTTTTACAATAAAGTTTCACTTTATTATGAAATGAAATGGTTAGAGGAAACAATCCCATAAATCTGGGGGAATAAAGATGATTTATGAACAGGCAACGAAAGAAATAACAGTGTTAATGAAAAGCGAGAGCTCAACTAGACAATTCCAAAAAGGGTTTTTAAATATATTAAAAAAGTTAATTCCATTTGATGCTTCCTGCTTCACCGCTATAGACCCACGCACATTTTTATCAACCGGGGCATATACAGATCGAATAATTGAACAGCTGCATTCGCAGTTATTTATGAATGAATTTTTAGAGGATGATTACAACAAATTTAAAGATTTAGCACGAAAGGCCCCCCATGTTGGCGCGATACGTATTGTCACAAATGATAATCCGATAAAAAGCGCTAGGTATCGAAATATTTTAAAACCAGCCGGTTTTATAGATGAAGTAAGAGTGGTTTGTATGAGTAAAGGAAAATGTTTTGGACACTTAAGTTTGTTTCGAGATAATACAAGAGTATCTTTTCAACAAAATGAATGTGAGTATTTATCAAAAATAAGCTCTATTGTGGGAGATACATTAAGAAAATCATTTATAACATGTTCAGAGGAACAAGTGGAAGTAGTAGGAACGGGTACGATTATATTAAATGAAAAATTTGACCTACTATATTGGGATCAAAATGGAAAGGCGTGGCTATCCACTCTTAGAACATATGAACAATTGAATGAAGATGACGTTCCAAGGCCAATACGTGCGGTTTGTTCAAGAGTGAAAGCAAACGAATCTAATAGGGAAGCAGCAGATGAAGGGGAAATGGTAGGTATTGGTTTATCTTGTGGACAATTTTTAGTTATTCGCGCGAGTAGGTTAGAAGGTTACGGTAGTTGTAATGATGGCTATATAGTTTTGTTTGAAAGAGCGAGGCCAGAAGAAGTTTTTCCCCTTATTGCAGATTCTTATAGTCTTTCTCAAAGAGAGAAGCAAGTGATAGTAGGGATTGTTAGAGGAATGTCAACAAAAGACGTGGCGGAAGAATTGCATATTTCTACGTATACAGTTCAAGATCATTTTAAATCCATTTTTGAAAAGGTAGGGGTATGTAGTAGAAATGAACTTATATGGGAGGTTTTTTCGAAGTTTTGTTTTTCTAAAGAGAAGTAATAATAGAAAAGAATCCAAAGTCATTTAGGATTCTTTTTTTATAATTTTTTTTTAGGATAACCGAAAACATTCAAATGAACATTTGAATGTTTTCGGTTAATAAGGTATACTGTATACATAATCAAATATATACTTGAATAAGAGGTGTTACTTATGAAAGAAGAACATTGTGAACTTTGTTATCACGATGAGCAAAAAGTAAAGCATGCAAGTGACATGTTGGAGAAAGAAAATATAAGTAGTGTAGCGAAAATGTTTAAGGCACTTGCAGATGAAACACGTTTGAAAATTGCTTATGCGCTGTATACGGAAAATGAGCTTTGCGTACGAGATGTCGCAAGTATTATTCATAGCAGTATTGCAACGGCATCGCATCATTTAAGACTATTACAAACAATAGGATTAGCGAAAAAGCGTAAAGAAGGGAAACTTGTTTTTTATTCATTAGATGACTCTCACGTAAATGGATTAATTGAATTAGCGTTTAGTCATAGTAGTGAAATGAACAAGAAAGAACTTGATATGTAATCATGCATTTTCATAAAGATACTTCTTTATGAAAATGCAACTTTAAAAGGAGAGGAGATAATAAGTATGGTAAAGCTAGTTTTAATACGGCACGGACAAAGTGAATGGAATGTTGAAAATCGGTTTACAGGTTGGACGGATGTAGACTTATCAAATGCTGGTCTTCGAGAAGCAAGAGAAGCTGGAGAGATTTTGAAAGCCGATGGATTCTCATTCGATATAGCATATACATCTGTTTTAAAAAGAGCGATGCGTACTTTGTGGATTACTCTTGAGGAAATGGATTTGATGTGGATACCTATTCATAAAACCTGGAAATTAAATGAGAGACATTACGGTGCACTTCAAGGATTAAATAAAGAAGAAACAGCGAGAAAATATGGTGATGAGAGAGTAACTTTATGGAGACGTTCAACAAATGTACGCCCACCAGCTCTTACAAAAGATGATGAGAGATATGAAGCGGCACATCCGAAGTATAGAGATTTAAAAGAAAATAAGTTTCCCCTTACAGAAAATCTAGAAGATACAGAAAAACGAGTTGTTTCATATTGGGATGAAGAAATAGCCCCTAATTTAAAAGATGGAAAAAAAGTGATTATTGTAGCGCATGGAAATACAATACGAGCTTTAGTAAAACATTTAGATCAAATTTCAGATGAAGATATAGAATATGTAAACATTCCAACAGGAACACCATTAGTTTATGAATTAGATAACGATTTAAAACCGATATGTCATTATTATTTAAGGGGAAAAGGAGAAGTGATAGAAAGAAAAATAGTGTAAAATAATCATTTCTATATACCCTACCTTAGTATTGTATGAGATTAATGGAGGTAACAAATATTGTTACATTATACTGTTGTAAATAAAGAAACTTGTGAATCATGTGGATTATGCCGCTCTATAGCACCAGATATATATCAATTGGATTGTAAAAGTAAAGCATTTGGTGCATTAGATCACAATGAAGGAATAATTGGAATTCCAACTACATTTTTGAATGCAATGGTGGCAGCATATGAAAGTTGTCCGACAAATTCGATTCGAGTAGGAAAAGAGTCGTTTGAAAATCAAAAATTAGAAAATGGTATGAGAATGGATTAAAGCCGCGTTTCTATATTAATAAAAGCAATAGACAGATAGAAGTGGTGAATTTCAGAACAAATGTTAATAGATTAATAAAAGGAGGAATTTATATGGGACATCATCACGGTCACCAACATCATGGGCATTCCCACGGACATCATCATTTTGAAGAGAGTAGAGAAGGGAATAAGAAAGGTTTAATTACGGCATTAGTAATTACGGCAATTATTATGTTTCTTGAATTTTTTGGAGGACTAGTTACAAATAGTTTAGCCTTATTATCTGATTCAGGACATATGTTAAGTGATACAAGTTCGTTATTATTAAGTTTAATTGCCATTGGATTAGCAGCTAGAACAGTTACTTCTACAAAAACGTATGGATATTATCGTTTTGAAATTTTAGCTGCATTAATTAATGGAATTACCTTATTTGTTGTGGCGGGACTTATCGTGTGGGAAGCAATCGGAAGGTTTTTTGAACCACCAACTGTAGCGAGTGGTCCAATGATGTTAATCGCATCAATTGGTTTACTAGCGAATTTAATTAGTGCAGGGGCTCTTATGAGACAAGGTGATGTGAAAAATAACGTCAATTTACGTAGCGCATATTTACATGTTCTTGGAGATGCTTTAGGTTCAGTTGGTGCGTTAGTAGCTGGTGCACTTATGTCTTTATTTTCATGGTATATTGCAGATCCAATTATCTCAGTAATTGTAGCGCTATTAATTTTAAAGAGTGCATGGGGAGTAACAAAACATTCCATTCATATACTTATGGAGGGTACACCTGTTTCAATTGAGATAGAACAAGTTAAGCAAGCTATTAAAGAAGTAGAGGGTGTACGTGATATACACGATCTCCACATTTGGACAATTACATCAGGATTAGATGCATTAAGTGTCCATGTAATGATCGATAAAAAACAGGACGATCAAGAAGTGCTTCAAAATATTATTACTATGTTAAAACAGGAGTTCCATATTGAACACGCTACAATTCAAATTGAAACGCTTAAGATTAAGCATAGTGAAATGGTCATTTAATAAAATTGAACAAAAAGGCTATGGAGGAAATTCTCCATAGCCTTTTTGTTCACGTAAGTAGAATTGTCCTTTTTGAACGTTTTGTTTCAACTTTTCGTCTAAAGAGACAAAAAGTTGTCACAATTCCGTCACAATTAGCATAAACATAAAATAGACGAAATGAACTTACTTCCAAAAGGGCTTGGTTAATTCAATTTATGATTAGTAAAGCTGAAAAAGCGCGGATTTAAAGTTCACTATATTCTCAAGGAGGTAGATCGTATGAAAACTATTCTTGCTATCGCTGGGCTTATTTGGGTTTTATCACATGGCATTCCAATTTATGAAGGAGAACAAATTCGCAGTGCTCTGAATAAAAATTTTAATGAATATCATATCATTGATCGGCAAGATAATGTTGTGACAGTTCGTGTAAATGACTGTTTTCATACGGTAACCGTTGAAGGAACTTCAGTAGTGAATGATACAAAAGTATGTGACCAGCAATAATTATATATAGGAAGAAAAAAGCCTTGATTTAAATGTGTGAAGATTGAGGCTTTTATATTTGTAGGCGAATAATAAGTGGGGAATGGACAATCCCCGCTTATTATTGTTTCATTTTATCCCGCATTAGCTACCCGTAAAAGCTCGATTGGTGAGGGGTGATTAAAGTTTCACTTTATTGAGTTTTGATGGGAGATGAAATGTTTTTTTGAAAAAAAGAAAGGGTATCATATTAATTGAGACTGAGAAGCTAATGATGTGTTAAGAATAATCATAAAGCGAAAATATACTCATATGGGGTATCCTACATAGATATTTGATGATATAATTGGTATACTCATAAAAGCAATTGTTTTATTGGATGAAGAGAAACTTTAAGAAGGTGATAATATGGATCATAAGGACCATGAATCAGTAACACATAGATCAGAAAAAGAAAAAGAACAAATTATAAATAGATTAAAGAGAATTGAAGGCCAAGTCCGTGGTATTCAAAATATGATTGAAAATGATCGTTATTGCGTGGATATTTTAGTTCAAATTTCTGCGATTAATGCAGCGATGAAAAAAGTAGGAATGGGTGTCTTAAAAAATCATACGAGTCATTGTGTTTCAGGAGCTATTAAAAATGGTAATGGTGACGAAGCAATTGAAGAATTAATGACAGTATTTGAACGTTTTTCAAAAGCATAAAAGCCAAGCTAGTATTTGACTAGCTTGGCTTTTGTTTATATAGGAGAAGATATATAAATTCATAATTGGAGCAAAAAAATAAAGATTTTAGAAAAAAATAAAAATCATGATACAAAACCATTGATTACCTTAGGGGGGTATGGTAAGATGTATTTGTGATTAATAAACAATGAATAAACAAGAGGAGGATTTTAAATGGAACAGTTAACATTAAAAGTTGAGGGTATGTCTTGTGGGCATTGTGTAAATTCTATTGAAAGTAATGTGAAAGAACTAAACGGCGTTGAACAAGTAAAAGTTCAATTAGCAGAAGGAACTGTTGAAGTTACTATCGACTCATCAGTTGTAACGTTAAAAGATATCGTTGCTGTAATTGAAGATCAAGGCTATGAAATTCAATAATAATTTTTAATATAGAAATAAATCGTACTTTATATGGAGTACGATTTATTTTGCTAAAAATTATACCTTATAAGGGTATATAGAGGTGAGAGACATGAATGAACAAAAAGAGGCCAATCTCCAAATATCAGGCATGACATGTGCAGCCTGTGCAAATAGAATTGAAAAAGGCCTGAAAAAAGTAGAAGGTGTTCATGATGCAAATGTAAATTTTGCACTTGAAAAAACAAAAATAATGTATGATCCCCATAAAACAAATCCACAACAATTTAAGGAAAAAGTTGAGTCGCTAGGATATGGAATTGTAAGTGATAAAGCTGAGTTTACTGTTTCAGGGATGACATGCGCAGCATGTGCGAATAGAGTAGAAAAGCGTTTAAATAAGTTAGAAGGTGTGAACGGAGCGACAGTAAATTTCGCTTTGGAATCAGCTACAGTAGATTTTAATCCTGATGAAATTAATGTAAATGAAATGAAGAGTGCAATCACGAAATTAGGATATAAATTGGAAGTGAAATCAGATGAGCAAGATGGATCAACTGATCATCGCTTACAAGAAATTGAACGACAAAAGAAGAAATTTATCATTTCGTTTATTTTATCATTCCCGTTATTGTGGGCAATGGTGAGCCACTTCTCATTTACATCGTTTATTTATTTACCTGATGTGCTTATGAACCCTTGGGTGCAGCTAGCTCTTGCAACTCCGGTTCAGTTTATCATTGGAGGCCAGTTTTATATTGGTGCTTATAAAGCGCTACGCAATAAAAGTGCAAACATGGATGTTCTTGTGGCACTTGGAACGTCCGCAGCTTATTTCTATAGTGTGTATTTAAGTATTAGGTCGATTGGTTCTTCAGAACATATGACAGATTTATATTTTGAAACGAGTGCGGTACTTATTACTTTAATTATTTTAGGTAAATTATTTGAGGCGAGAGCAAAAGGGCGTTCATCAGAAGCTATTAAAAAGTTGATGGGACTACAAGCGAAAACTGCCACAGTTGTGCGAGATGGAACAGAGATGAAAATTTTAATCGAAGAAGTGGTAGCTGGTGATGTTGTCTATGTTAAACCTGGTGAAAAAATCCCAGTAGATGGAGAAATTGTAGAAGGAAAATCAGCGATAGATGAATCGATGTTAACAGGCGAGAGTATTCCAGTTGATAAAACAATTGGGGATGTAGTAATTGGCTCTACAATGAATAAAAATGGATTTTTAAAAGTTAAAGCAACTAAGGTAGGAAGAGATACTGCATTAGCTCAAATTATTAAAGTAGTAGAAGAGGCTCAAGGTTCAAAAGCTCCTATTCAAAGGGTAGCTGATCAAATTTCTGGTATTTTCGTACCAGTTGTAGTTGTAATTGCTATTATCACATTTGCAGTGTGGATGCTATTTGTTACACCTGGTGATTTTGGCGGAGCACTTGAGAAAATGATAGCAGTACTTGTTATCGCTTGTCCGTGTGCATTAGGTCTTGCGACACCTACATCTATTATGGCTGGATCAGGAAGATCGGCTGAGTATGGCATTTTATTTAAAGGCGGGGAGCATTTAGAAGCAACCCACCGATTAGATACAGTTATTCTAGATAAAACAGGTACTGTGACAAATGGGAAGCCGGTGTTAACAGATGTAATTGTAGCAGATGGATTCCATGAAGAAGAAATACTACGTTTAGTAGGTGCGGCAGAAAAAAATTCTGAACACCCACTTGCAGAAGCGATTGTAGAAGGAATTAAAGAAAAGAAAATTGTTATCCCAAGTTCAGAAACATTTGAAGCGATTCCTGGATTCGGCATCGAATCAGTTGTAGAAGGGAAACAATTATTAATTGGTACACGTCGATTAATGAAGAAATTCGATATTGATATTGAAGAAGTTTCTAAATCGATGGAAGCGCTAGAACGAGAAGGAAAAACAGCAATGCTTATTGCGATTAATAAAGAATATGCTGGTATAGTGGCTGTTGCGGATACTGTAAAAGATACTTCAAAAGCAGCTATCGCAAGACTTAAGAAAATGGGTCTAGACGTTGTTATGATTACAGGAGATAATACACAAACTGCTCAGGCAATCGCTAAGCAAGTTGGTATTGATCACGTAATTGCAGAAGTATTACCAGAAGGAAAAGCAGAAGAAGTGAAAAAACTGCAAGCGCAAGGTAAGAAAGTAGCAATGGTTGGAGATGGAATAAATGATGCTCCTGCACTGGCTACGGCGGATATCGGTATGGCAATTGGAACCGGAACGGATGTAGCGATGGAAGCGGCAGATATTACGTTAATCCGTGGTGATTTAAATAGTATTGCTGATGCAATTTTTATGAGTAAAATGACGATTAGAAATATTAAGCAAAATCTATTCTGGGCGTTAGCTTATAACGGCCTAGGAATTCCAATTGCGGCGCTCGGTTTCTTAGCACCTTGGGTTGCAGGTGCAGCAATGGCATTTAGCTCTGTATCAGTCGTATTAAATGCATTAAGATTACAAAGAGTTAAATTGAAATCTTAAACACTTTCAGCTATAAAGCGAATTTAATATGCTTTTTTACAATAAACAATACTTTGTATAAGTATTGTTTATTGTTCGTTTAGAAGGAAAAGTCGATATAATATAGAAAGAGCAGAAGTAGAATCATATATAGTGGAAGAAACTGCTTCGAAAATAAACACGAAATAATTATCCGGATAACCGAAATAAAAGAGTTAGTTTGATAAGGAGTTTTACATATGTTTAAAGATATTAAAATTAGAACATTCCAGAAAGAGGATTTAGAGCAAGTATTACAATTGTTCTATGAAACGGTTCATACGGTGAATGCAAAAGATTATAACGAGTTACAGCTACAGGCGTGGGCCCCAGAGCGACTAGATAGAGAGAGATGGCTACAGTCTTTAGAAAAGAATATTTGTTACGTTGCTGATTATAAAGGTGTGATAGTGGGATTTGGGGATTATAATGATGATCATTATGTAGATCGCTTATTTACGCATAAAGATTATCAAGGACAAAGGATAGCATCATACATACTACAGAAGTTAGAAAAAGAAGCAGTGAACTTGCAGCATAGGGATATATATACAGAGGCGAGTATTACAGCAAAACCTTTCTTTGAAAGCAAAGGTTTTATTTGCATAAAGGAACAAAATAAGCAGCATAATGGTCAGATTTTTATTAATTATGTCATGAAAAAAATAGCCTTCTCATAAATGAGAAGGCTATTTTTCATTATTTTACAGCTTCTTTTAGTTCTTTACCAGCTTTAAAAGCAGGTACTTTAGAAGCTGCGATTTGCATTTCTTCACCCGTTTGTGGGTTACGGCCTGTACGAGCAGCTCTTTCACGAACTTCGAATGTACCGAATCCGATAAGTTGTACTTTTTCGCCAGCAGCTAAAGAGTTAGTGATTGATTCTACTACAGTTTGTAAAACTACAGTAGCTTCTTTTTGAGAAATCTCAGCGTTTTGTGCTACGTTTTTAATTAATTCTGTCTTATTCATGTTTTTCACCTCATATGTAAATAATGCTATTTAAGTTGTTATTATAACGTATAAAACATTCGAGAACAAGTGTACGTACATATATTCGCAAAAAAAATGAAATTTGTAATATTTTTTAGGACCAATTTATAGACATTCAATTTAAGCGGATACAGATTTTTTCTTTAATGCAGTTTGCTCTTTATTGGAAGGTAGTTTCTTATTATAAGATATGAAATAAGGTAATGCTACAAATAACATACCCCCTACTAAGTTTCCGAAGAAAACAAAAATGAAGTTTGGAAAATATTCAACCCAAGTTAAATGACCAGAAAAAATTGCAGCTGGGATGACAAACATATTGGCTACAACGTGTTGAAATCCAATCGCAACAAAAGTCATAACAGGGAACCAAATACCGACAATCTTTCCGATAAATTCTTTACTTCCCATACTGAGCCAAACAGCTAAACAAACGAGCCAATTACACCCGATTGCAGAAATGAAGGCTTGCAGTGGTGTATCTTGTAGTTTAGCTTGTGCAATAGAAACTGTTTTTGCTAAAAAAGCTCCCTCCGTTAAGCCGACGATATGACCAAAAAAATAAGCGACGAATATAGCACCTATGAAGTTGCTAAACGTAACAATAACTAAATTTCGTATGAAGTGAAATAAGTCGATTTTTTTGTGAAGCCATGCCATTGAAACGGTCATCATGTTGCCAGTTACTAATTCACCGCCTGCAAGGATAACGAGTATAAGACCGATAGGGAATACGGCAGCACCTAAAAAGCTAGTAAATGATCCCCAAGATTTTGGCATTGTTCCGATAACATGGATATCAAGTAAATATCCTAATGCTATGAAAGCACCACCAAAAAAACCGAGAATTAGCATAGGGAGCAATGATAAATGAGCTTTTTTTCTTCCAGAATTAGCAGCAAGTTCCGTAATTTCTTCTGGTGTAAATACAGACATGAATAATCTCTCCTCAATAAAATGATAGAATGAATAGAAGGAACATTTTAAAGAATCTATGTATGATAAAAATATGATATGACTTCTGTATAAATTTGTCAAAGTGAATGGGGATGAAATTGGATATAACGAACATTGTTCATGTTGTCACATTAATGTAACAATAAGGATTTAAAGTGATTTTAGAGGTGAAAACATGAATACGCATCATGTAAAAAAAGAACGAAAAAAATCAATCGTAAAGATATTTATTATTAGTTTCATAAGTATATTAATGATACCAGTAAGTTTGTATTTCTATGCGACTGAAATAGAAAGAAGACTAGTAACAGTTACGTGGAATGAAATAGAAGCTCCTACAATTCCTAAAGAGTTTAATAATAAAAAAATATTGCAGTTCTCAGATGTACATTTAGGACCAGATTTTACATTGAAACAACTAGAAAATTTGGTGGAGAAGATGAATGAATTACATCCAGATATAGTAGTTTTTACAGGAGATTTAATAGATAAGTTTGGATCCTATAGTGCGGAAAGAGAAGAAGCAAAGGTTATTTTGCAGAAAATTACAGCTCCCCTAGGAAAATATGCTGTGTTTGGGAATCATGATAGAGGTGGGGGCGGTAGTTTATTTTACAAAAAGTATATGGAGGAAGCTGGTTTTTCTGTGTTAGTAAATGAAGTGCAGAAAATTAAAGCGGAAAACGGCAAGTATATTACAATATCAGGTTTGGATGATTTTTTATTAGGGAAGCCACAAATAGACTCGACTTTAAAAAACTTAAGACAACAAGATTTCAATATGCTATTAATACATGAGCCGGATGTTGTAGATAAAGTATCTCGTTATCCAGTCGATTTTCAAATGTCAGGACATAGTCACGGAGGACAAGTTCAAATTCCTTTTGTAGGTCCTTTAATTACTACAAAACTAGCTGAGAGTCATGTTGAAGGTATGTATGAATTAGAAGGGAAGAGTAAGCTGTTACATTTATACGTAAATCGTGGTATTGGGACAACCCGAATGCCTGTTAGATTTTTGAGTGTACCGGAACTTTCACTATTTGTATTGAAGCAAAGTAGTGACTGAAGTAGAACGTTTAATATTTTGAAGAATTAAGAGTACTTTTAAAGAAAGTTCTCTTTTTTTATTGATTAAATACAGAATATTATGTATTTTTTATTTAAACTGTTAAAAAGAAAGGGGAATTTCTATGATAGAAACATGGCATAAAGAATTGGAAAGTTTATATAATCAAATGGTTTCGTGGCGAAGAGATTTTCATCAATACCCAGAGCTATCGTTTCAAGAAATAGAAACACCGAAAAAAATAGCTGAAATTTTAAAAAGTTTTCATATTGATGTGAAAACAGATGTCGGGGGAAGAGGGGTAATCGGCGTAATTGAAGGTGTAATACCTGGGAAGACGATGGCGCTACGTGCTGATTTTGATGCACTATCTATTCAAGATGAAAAGAAAGTTTCATATAAATCAAAGGTTCCTGGTGTAATGCACGCTTGTGGCCATGATGGACATACAGCAACACTTTTAGGAGTTGCAAAAATATTAAGTGATAACAGAGACCAACTTTCAGGAAAAATAGTCCTTATTCATCAACATGCAGAAGAGAAAGAGCCTGGCGGAGCAATTGCCATGATTGAGGATGGTTGTTTAGAAGGAGTAGATGTTGTTTTTGGTACACATTTATCTTCTCAGATGCCTTTAGGAATTGTTGGAACGAAAGCTGGAGCAATGATGGCGGCAGCTGATACTTTTGAAGTGAAGATTCAAGGGCGAGGCGGTCACGGCGGTATGCCACATCATACTGTAGATGCTATTATCGTTGCAACACAAGTTATTAATCAGTTGCAACTTTTAGTGAGTAGAAAAGTCGATCCACTTCAATCAGCAGTTTTAACAGTTGGTACATTCCATGCCGGGCAAGCCGATAATATTATTGCGGATACTGCTACGTTTACAGGAACCATTCGAACGTTAGATCCTGAAGTGAGAGAATATATGGAGAAGGAATTTAGACGAGTTGTTGAGGGGATTTGTCAGTCCCTTCATGCTGAAGTTAATATTCAATATAAACGAGGCTATCCAATATTAATAAATCATGTAGCTGAAACACGTCATTTTATGACGGTTGCGGAACACGATCTTGGCAAAGAAAGGGTCATGGAAGTACCACCTATTATGGGCGGAGAAGATTTTGCATACTACTTAGAACATGTTCCAGGAGCATTTTTCTTCACAGGTGCTGGTAATGAAGAAATAGGGGCAACATATCCACACCATCATCCTCAATTCGATTTTGATGAACGTGCGATGTTGGTTGGTGGGAAGTTGCTTTTAAGTCTTGTGAATAGTTATTCAAGAGATGGAAAAGAATTTCTTCATCATGTAGAAGTGAAAAAGTAATTTACATAAATAAAAAACAACAATAGGTCATATAAAACCTATTGTTGTTTTTTATTATTTTTGCAAGGAAAGACTATCAAAATATGTTCTATAGTTATTAGAGAATTCAAAGTTGTTTTTTGCATCCCAATTAATAGACCAAGACATTAGGCCACGGAATGCAGGATAGCCACTCTGATTTGAAAGTTTATACTTTCCTCCGAAAGGAATTCCTTTAATGATATAATCTAAAGCTTTTTTCATTTCAGTTGGAGAAATATATCCGCCACTTGGAGCGGCCGCTGGTGCTGCAGGAAGTCCAATCATGACTTGATCCGAACGAAGAGGCGGGAAAATGTTATTTGCATTACCACCTACAGGAAAACCATGTAAGAGCATATCTGCCATAGCGACTTCGTAGTCTGCAGTACCTTGATTGTAGTTATTACCGTCCATTCCAATCCCGCTACCAGCGTTGTAGTGTTGAACGTGAATGTATGTTAGTTTGTCTTTCACTCCGTAAATAATAGGTAAATATGCACCCCAGATGCTTCCATATGCGCTATAGCCGCCTTGAACATAAGCTGTTTCAGGAGCCATGCTTAATAGGAAATCTGGACCGTAATGGTCTGAAATCGTTCGAATTGCTGAGATAAGATTCACGATTTGAGGAGTTGTTGGGTTTTTAAAATTAGTGTCATTACCGTTTAAGTAAATACCTGATTCAAGGTCAATATCTATTCCATCAAAACCGTATTTATCGATTAGAGATTGTATGGAATTAATAAAACGTTGTTTAGCAGCATTGTCAGGAAGTAAAACGACCCCATTTTGTCCACCTATTGAAAGAACTACTTTTTTTCCTTTACTTTTTAAATAGGAAATATCAGATTTGAATTCTGCATCTGTACCATACACAGGGGAAAATTCAACAGTGGAACGATCACCACCAGTTTCACCGAAAGATACATTGAGTACATCCCATTTTGGTGAAACGTCTCTTAATTTAATAATGCCAGTACCGTTATCAAAGTTATGCCAGTATCCAACGAGTAATTTTGATCCTAAATTGTTTGCTGCTTGTGCTTGAAAGGGAGCTAGCGGTAGCAGTAAGAAAATTACTAAAGTACAACAAATGAATTTGAACTTGTTTAACATATCAACACTCCTATACAAAAAGTTGTCTAGATGTATAATCTTGTTTATTTAATGGTATCTGAAAATTCATTCTCTTGTAAGGTGACTATAATTTTCTCAACAATTGTGTATGGGAAATTATTAAACCTAATGAAATAATTTTTGAAGGAGGTCGAATTACGATTGTTAAATTCAGAATATTTTGATATATTTTAAAGTATAGGATAAGATTTTTCACATAATACTCTTACGTAAATTTCAAAATTAAGTTTGGAAGGGGATGTACAAGAGTTGGATAAAAATCTTAAGAAAGACCTCAAAATACGCCACATTACAATGATTTCCATTGGTGGCGTAATAGGAGCTGGTTTGTTTGTTGGAAGTGGTGCGGTTGTGCATTCAGCAGGTCCAGGTTCTATCGTTTCATATGCATTAGCAGGACTTCTAGTTATTTTCGTTATGAGAATGCTAGGAGAAATGGCAGCTATTAATCCGACAAGTGGTTCATTTGCAACATATGCAAGAGAGGCAATTGGTCCATGGGCAGGTTATACAATTGGGTGGCTATATTGGTTTTTCTGGGTAATTGTTATTGCAATAGAAGCTACAGCAGGTGCTGGTATTATTCAATACTGGATTCCAGAAATCCCACTCTGGTTATTAAGCTTAATATTAACGATTTTATTAACGTTGACGAATGTTTTCTCGGTGAAATCATTTGGAGAATTTGAATATTGGTTTTCATTTATTAAAGTAATAAGTATTGTTTTGTTCCTTTGTCTTGGACTAGCTGTTATTTTAGGATTTGTACCAGGAACGGAAGCACCTGGCACTTCGAATTTGGTAGGTCAAGGAGGATTTATGCCAAATGGTATAAGTTCGGTGTTACTTGGAATCACCGTCGTTATATTTTCATTTATGGGATCTGAGATTGTTGCAGTGGCCGCTGGAGAGTCTGCCGAACCTGTAAAGGCAGTCAAAACAGCAACAAATAGTGTAATTTGGCGTATTCTCGTATTTTTCATTGGATCGATCGCTGTAGTTGTTACACTCCTTCCGTGGAATTCGGCGAACATACTAAAAAGCCCATTTGTGGCGGTACTGGAACATATAGGGATACCAGCGGCAGCGCAAATTATGAATTTTATCGTTTTAACAGCTGTACTTTCTTGTTTAAATTCGGGTTTATATACGAACTCAAGAATGCTTTTTTCAATGGCAGAAAGAGGAGATGCGCCAAAGGCATTTTTGAAATTGAATAGTAGTGGTGTTCCAGTTCGGGCGGTTTTATTTGGAACTTTCTTTGCTTACATTGGAGTTGTTTTTAGTTACATATCTCCAGATAAAGTATTTTTATTTTTAGTGAATGCATCTGGCGGGATTGCGTTACTCGTTTATCTCGTTATAGCAGTTTCACATTTCAAGATACGTAAAAAAATGGGGAAAGCGGAACAACAAAATTTGAAAGTGAAAATGTGGCTTTTTCCATATGTAACATATGTTACAATTGCTGCGATTATAGCAGTTTTAGTTGCCATGCTCGCAATTGAATCTTTACGTTCACAAGCGCTTTTAACAATGCTTGTTACTGTTCTTATAATAATTTCTTATTTTATTTTTAATAGAAATAAAAATAGTACATTGTTGAATCCTAAAAGTAAGAATGGGGAATCTGTTCGATTCTAATTTCTTGTTTTAGAAGAGAGTTACACCCAATCATTGCTATAAAAGAATCATATATAATCATAGAAACAAGTAATTACTATTGTCATAGTGAATATAAACTTTTTTCTTGACTTTTTATATGAAGGCGAGCAAAATGGTAAAAAAGGAAGGGGGGATGACGATGGAAGAGTACGTATTAGAGCTGTATAACTTTTTATATACGACAGAATGGCAAGATATTGTTTCATTTCTAGGAATAATGTTTTGTATGAAAATTGTAATTGTATATATGGAAGAGCAAGGTATGTTCTATTCCTTCTCATCTCCGTTCGATGTGCAGCGCGAGCCGTTGCCAAACTATGCCAAGGTAAATTACGAACAATTTCCTTTTGTGATTTTCTTTATGATTCGATTTATAACAGCAATTGTAAAGAAAAAGGAAAGTGACGATGAAGAGTGCCACTCAACTTGTAATATAGCGACTGCTTTTTAAGCTAAATACAAGGAGGAGATTTATATGTGGTTTCGATTTCTTATGATTGGTTTCTTTTCATTAACAGCAATTTCATTAATGGGATATCAAGTGTCTGAAATATATCAAGCGTATAGCAGTACGTTTTTTAACAAAAACTAATCGCATTGCTATTTGAATAATAAAGCGATAAAATCCTTCTTAAGAAGTATTGTTAAGAAGGGTTTTTTCTTTGCCCTGTCTTACTGTGTCAAACTATTGTCACATTTACACTGTGAATAATATGTTAAAATAGTGAGGTTACGTATACATATTTGAAGGAAGAGGAGTGACCATTTTGGTGGATCAATCAACGAATCAGAAAAGCTATGCTCCTATTGTGATAACGCTTTCTGTAATTGTAAATGCGATTATTTTATTTTTGTTCTTTGGACCTGTTGGCTATGAAGGAGAAGTACATTTTGATGTAACAATTTTACCAATGTTAAATGCAATTTTTAATAGCTTTACGTTCGTATTCTTATTAGCAGCTTTATACTCTATTATTAAGAAGAATGTGAAAATGCACCGTGGTTTCATCCTAGCAGCATTTACAACGACGTTGCTATTTTGTGTTTCTTATTTATCGTATCATTACTTGGCGCCAGCAACACATTTTGGCGGAGAAGGATTCATTAAATATGTGTATTTCATCATTTTAATTACACATATTATCCTTGCAGCAATTATTGTACCGCTTGCATTGTTTGCACTTGTGTTTGGTTTTACGAATCAATTAACACGTCACCGTAAAATTGTACGTTGGACGATGCCGATTTGGTTATATGTAAGTTTATCTGGTGTTATTGTTTACTTAATGATCTCACCTTATTATCAATAAAAAAAATCTCAGCCTGTAGGCTGGGATTTTTTTATTAGGCAAATATTTTTGTGAAATGAAAAAATTGTGGTATACAAAAGTATAGTTGCTTTTTATATAGAAGGGATGGTAAAGATATATGCAAAATTTTGTATTTCGTAATCCGACAAAACTTATTTTTGGTAAAGGACAGTTAGAGCAGTTAAAAACGGAAATTCCACAGTTCGGTAAAAAAGTTCTTCTCGTGTATGGAGGAGGCAGCATTAAAAGAAATGGTATTTATGATAATGTGATTTCTATTTTAAAGGATATAAATGCGGAAGTATTTGAGTTGACAGGAGTTGAACCGAATCCTCGTTTATCAACAGTAAAGAAAGGGATTCAAATTTGTAAAGACAATGGAGTCGAATTTATTTTAGCGGTTGGCGGAGGAAGTGTAATCGACTGTACGAAGGCGATTGCTGCTGGTAGTAAATATGATGGAGATGTATGGGATATTGTAACGAAAAAATCATTTGCTAGCGAGGCGTTACCGTTCGGTACTGTACTCACTCTTGCGGCAACAGGTTCTGAAATGAATGCAGGATCTGTAATTACAAACTGGGAAACGAATGAAAAGTACGGCTGGGGCAGTCCAGTTACATTCCCTCAGTTTTCAATTTTAGATCCACTACATACTTCGTCTGTGCCGAGAGATCAAACGATTTATGGTATGGTCGATATTATGTCGCACGTATTAGAGCAATATTTCCATCACGGCATGAATACAGAATTACAAGATCGTTATTGTGAATCTGTTTTAAGAACAGTAATTGAAACAGCTCCTAAGCTTTTAAGTGATCTAGAAAATTATGAGCATAGGGAAACAATTTTATATTGCGGTACTATGGCGTTAAACGGCATTTTAGCGATGGGAGTAAAAGGAGATTGGGCAACTCATAATATTGAGCATGCAGTTTCTGCTGTTCATGACATACCGCATGGGGGCGGACTCGCGATTCTATTCCCAAATTGGATGAAGCATGTTATAGATGAAAATGTGAGTCGCTTTAAACAGTTCGCTATTCGTGTATTCGATGTAGAAACAGATGGGAAGACAGATAAAGAGGTTGCATTAGAGGGAATTGAGGCGTTACGTCAATTTTGGACTTCAATTGAAGCTCCAGTAACATTAGCTGATTACGCTATTAGAGAAAGTGAAATTGACTTAATGGCGGATAAAGCGATGGCTTATGGTGAATTCGGTAACTTTAAAAAATTAAATAAAGATGATGTTCTTGCAATTTATAAAGCTTCTTTATAAGTGAAGCGAGAGAAGAAACCTATTTGATTGTTGTATCAAATAGGTTTCTTTTTTTTGTTTATAACCGATTTTGATTGATAGTGATTATTTTTGACTGTTTATGGTTGATTTTTGTGATCGTTTTCATTATACTGTAATCAAAGAAGAGGTGAATAAAATGTTAACTCCTGAACGTCATCAAATGATATTGCAACTTGTAAAAGAGCAGAAGGTTGTTAAATTACAACAATTAGTTGAAAGAACAGAAAGCTCTGAATCGACAATTCGTCGTGATTTAGCACAATTAGAAAAACAAAGGTTATTAAAAAGAGTTCATGGTGGTGCCTCTGTTTTAACAGGAAAAGGACAGGAGCCAACGATGATTGAAAAATCATCCAAAAACATTCAAATAAAACAACAAATTGCCAAGTATGCGGCTAGTATTGTTGAACAAGGGGATTGCGTTTATTTAGATGCAGGAAGTACAACATTTGAAATGATCCCATTTTTAATAAACAAAGATGTTACTGTCGTAACGAATGGACTTATGCATATTGAAGCTTTAGTTGAAAATAATATTCGTGCGTATTTACTAGGCGGGATGATGAAGAGTAGGACGAAAGCTTTAATTGGTGCTATGGCACAGGAAAGTATGCAAAAGTACCGTTTTGATAAATGTTTCTTAGGAGCAAATGGTGTACATGAACAGCTTGGTTTTACAACTCCAGATCCAGAAGAGGCACTTTTAAAACAAATGGCATTAACATTTGCGAACGAAGGATATTTCTTAATTGATGAAAGTAAGTTCTCAGAAGTTGCATTTGCGAAAATTGCTAATGTTGAAGAAGCGAATATTATTACAAACCATTTAGAAATTGATTTAGAAAAATATAAAAGACAAACCAATGTAATTGAGGCTGATAAACAATGATCTATACAGTTACTTTAAACCCATCTATTGATTATGTAGTACAAGTTAATTCCTTCGATTTAGGCGCAGTAAATCGAGCAGAGAAAGATATGAAATTTCCTGGAGGGAAAGGCATTAACGTTTCTCGTGTTCTTCATCGTTTAGGTGTTGAAAATGTAGCGCTTGGATTTACTGGTGGATTTACCGGTCGATTTATTAAAGATGTATTACAGGCGGAAGGTGTAACAACAAACTTCGTCCAAGTAGACGGTGATTCCCGAATTAATGTGAAAATAAAAGGGCAAGAAGAGACAGAATTAAATGGGCAAGGTCCTAATGTGACAAATGAACAATTTGAACAATTAATGAAACAAATCGAAAGTATGAGGCAGGGAGATTGTGTTGTACTAGCTGGAAGTGTACCGGCGTCTATCTCAACTACTTTTTATGAATCAATCGCAGCGCTCGGAGCTGAGAAAGGTATTCGCGTAGTAGTCGATGCAAGTGGAAGTGCGCTGCAGCATGTAATTAAAAATAAACCATTTTTAATAAAGCCTAATCATCATGAACTTGGTGAGTTATTCGGAGTAGAGATTTCAACAGTAGAAGATGTTTTACCGTTTGGAAGAAAATTAGTTGAACAAGGTGTAGAGCATGTTATCGTATCAATGGCTGGAGATGGGGCTTTATTATTTACGGCACAAGGTATATATGAAGCAACTGTTCCAAAAGGTGTTGTAATTAATTCGGTTGGGGCCGGAGATTCTCTCGTTGCAGGATTTGTAGGTAAATATGAACAGACAAAAGATATTGAAAAGGCATTTCAATATGGCGTTGCAACAGGGAGTGCAACAGCATTTTCAGCTGATTTATGTGAAAAAGAAAAAGTAGAAGAATTATTGTCGCAAGTAATTGTAACTAAGCGATAGGGGGAAGTAACATATGAAAATTACAGAACTATTAAAAAGGGATACAGTTATTATGAACTTGACAGCTTCAAATAAAGAAGCTGTCATAGATGAATTAGTTGAGAAATTAGACGGAGCAAATCGTTTAAATAGTAAAGCTGAATTTAAAGAATCTATTTTAAAGCGGGAGTCACAAAGTACAACTGGCATAGGGGAAGGGATTGCTATACCTCATGCGAAGACGAATGCCGTTAAACAACCATCGATTTGTTTTGGTAGAAGTGTAAGCGGTATCAACTATGAGTCGCTTGATGGACAGCCTGCACATCTGTTTTTTATGATTGCTGCGAGTGAAGGGGCGAATAATACTCATTTAGAAACGTTATCTCGTCTCTCTACGTTATTGATGGATGAAGGGTTCCGCAAGCAATTATTAGAAGCAAAGGATGAGGATGAGCTTCTCCGTTTATTTGATGAAAAAGAGAATGAAAAAGAAGACGAAGAAGAAGTTGAAGTAGCAAAGCCAGAAGGGAATGAGCCATACGTATTAGCTGTTACAGCTTGTCCGACTGGTATCGCTCACACATATATGGCTGCGGATAGTTTGAAAGCAAAAGCAGCAGAGTTAGGAATAGCGATTAAAGTTGAAACGAATGGATCAACAGGTGTTAAAAACGATTTAACGAAAGAGGACATTGAACGCGCAACGGCTATTATTGTAGCTGCAGATAAACAAGTAGAAATGAATCGTTTTGCTGGGAAGCATGTCATTCAAGTACCAGTCGCCGATGGGATTAGAAAAACTGAAATCCTTCTTAATCGAGCTATAAAACAAGATGCACCAATCTTTAAAGGGGTAAAAGAGGATGGGAAGGCAGAAAATGTAGAGAAAGAAAAAGGGCTAGGAATTTATAAGCATTTAATGAGCGGTGTAAGTAATATGCTTCCGTTCGTTGTTGGTGGTGGAATTTTAATTGCACTAGCGTTTTCGTTTGGTGGTATAAAAGCGGAAGGTCCTTTAGCAGAATTGTTCATGTCTATTGGGGGAGGAAAAACAGGTGCGTTTTTATTCCTTGTACCAATCTTAGCTGGATTTATTGCGAGTTCTATTGCTGATCGTCCTGGTTTTATGCCTGGTGTTGTGGGTGGGTTTTTAGCAGCACAAGCGAATGCGGGATTTTTAGGTGGATTAATTGCTGGTTTCTTAGCTGGATATGTTGTTTTAGGATTGAAAAGATTATTTTCAGGATTACCAGTACAGTTAGAAGGAATTAAACCTGTTTTGTTATATCCAGTCTTTGGATTGTTGATTACAGGAGTTGTTATGCAAAAAGTAGTAAATCCGCCTGTAGTAGCATTAAATGAAATGTTAACAGGATGGTTAAATGGTTTGAACGGTACGAATGCTATATTATTAGGTCTTATTTTAGGTGGTATGATGGCAATTGATATGGGTGGTCCAATTAATAAAGCGGCATTTACATTTGGTATTGCTGCAATAGAAGCGCAGAATTTTGGAGTGCACTCAGCAGTTATGGCTGGTGGTATGGTACCGCCACTTGCGATTGCATTCGCAACCACATTCTTTAAAACAAAATTTACAGAAGCAGAACGTAAATCTGGTTTAACAAATTATATTATGGGAGCATCGTTTATTACAGAAGGTGCGATTCCATTTGCAGCTGCCGATCCGGTTCGAGTAATAGTAAGTTGTGTTGTTGGTTCAAGTATCGCGGGTGCCTTATCTATGTTATTCCAAATTACATTGCCGGCACCGCATGGTGGATTGTTTGTTATCGCATTAGTGAATAAACCGTTGCTATATATTGTTTCTATATTAATTGGAACGATTGTTTCAGCTATTATGATAGGTGTTTGGAAGAAGAAAGTTAAATAAAAGATAAAAAGGGACAGCTAATAGGAGTTGTTCCTTTTTCGTTACAAAAAGTAATTTAATAATTGGATTATGATGGATTTTGGTAAAAGATGTAATGAAAAGTGATTTTTTTGTAACAAAAAAGTAATACTGTAATTTTTTCTGGAAAAAAATTCTTATACTAATTTGTGAGAAATATATGAAAACTATTGCTAATTTTGGTAGAAATACAATTTTTTAATATGGAAATTTATGTTACAAATCATTAATCGTTTATTACGAATGCTTTGTAATTGTGTGATTTTCGAAATTCTACAAAAAACTGTTGCTATAATGAGAACACGAAAACAAAGCAAATGGAGGCTATTCATGAAAAAATTATTAGGTATAGCAACAGCAGCAGTTTTTGGTCTTGGGATTTTTGCAGGTTCTGCTAAAGCGGAAACGATTGTAACAACAGATGTATTAAACGTTAGAGAAAACCCAACTGTAGAATCAAAACTTGTAGGTAAAATGTTAAGTGGAAATAAATTAGATGTTATAAATACAGAAAACGGATGGTCCAAAATTAAATTAGATGGTAAAGAAGCTTTTGTAAGTGCTGAGTTTACGAAAAGTTCTTATTATGTAACAGCAAACGTATTAAACATTCGTGCTGGAGCGAATACTGATTCAGAAATTCTTGGCACGCTTAAAAAAGATGACTTGATTGAAACGACAAATCAAGTACAAAACGAATGGTTACAATTCGAATATGGCGGGAAAGCGGCGTATGTTCACATACCATTTTTAACAGGTACAGCACCTGTTATTGAAAGAAAAGAAGTTCCAGCTCAAGATGAAGCGCCAACTAAGGTGAAAACGGCGGTTAAAAATGATACATCAGTTAAGGAGAAAGCGCCGGCTAAAAATGATACGGCAGTTAATGGAAAAGAATCAGTTAAAAGTGGAGCATCAAGTAAACCAGTAGCGCAAGCGAAGCCGGCAACTAAGCCAGTGGCAAAATCTACTGAAACAAGTGAACCTGCTGGTCGTGAAATAACAGTAGAAGCGACAGCTTACACAGCTCACCCGAGTGAAAATGGCACATATGGTGGTCGTGTGTTAACTGCGATGGGGCATGATTTAACAGCGAATCCAAATATGAAAGTTATTGCTGTTGATCCGAAAGTAATTCCTCTCGGATCAAAAGTGTGGGTGGAAGGATATGGAGAAGCAATTGCTGGAGATACTGGTGGCGCGATTAAAGGAAACCGTATTGATGTTTTAGTTGGTTCAGATAGCACTGCTGATAGTTGGGGTCGTAAATCCGTTAAAGTGAAAGTTATAAAATAATTTATTAAAATAAAAAACGGCTGCTTAAAAATGTCTAAGCGGCCGCTTTTTTTATATAAGAATTATTGAAAAGGGTAAATTGTTTTACCTGTAATAATTTTATACGCGGTGCAAAATTGAGTTTGTATATACTCTGTATTTTTATTTTCTGGATGTAACGTTGTTTCTTGAAGAGTAGAATGAAAGGAACGTAGTAAACAATTTAGTGCGAAGTATAATTCTTCTTGTGAACAATTTTGTTCTTTTGTAGCAGTAGCTAAAATAAGGTCTTTTATTAATAATGGAAAATCGATAGTCGCTTGTTTCATAGTCATTGCACCCTCTCCGAGCTATTTTTAATCATGTATATGCAGAATTGGACAAGCTATGCTCTTTTTTTTGTGTAATTTCATGTACTGGATTCAAAGAACTTGCAATCATGCCGTTAAAATTGGTAAGATTGGGTATAATCAATAGATGGAGTATATTACATAAAGAGAGTTGAATGATATGGGAGAAGTGCAACGTGAAAAAGTTGCTGTCATCATTGGGCCAACTGCTGTCGGAAAGACGAAATTAAGTATCGATCTTGCAAAAGCGTTGAATGGTGAGATTATTAGTGGTGATTCCATGCAAATTTATCGTACGATGGATATCGGGACTGCAAAGGTGACGATAGATGAGATGGACGGAATTCCGCATTATATGATTGATATAAAAGATCCGGAAGATTCATTTTCTGTGGCGGAATTTCAAGAACGTGTCCGTAAGTGCATTCGAGAAATTACAGAGCGCGGGAAATTACCAATTATTGTTGGTGGAACCGGTCTTTATATACAATCTGTTCTATTCGATTACCAGTTTACAGATGAGGCTGGGGACGCTACATACCGAGAACAGATGGAAAAGTTAGCATTAGAACACGGTGTGGAATATGTACATAAAAAGTTACAAGAAGTAGATCCAGAAAGTGCGGAGCGTATTCATGCCAATAATGTAAGGCGTGTTATTCGGGCGTTAGAAATTTTTCACACGACGGGTGAAAAAATGAGTAACCAGCTCGAAAAACAAGAAAATGAGTTACTGTACGATGTTTCATTAATTGGCTTGACAATGGATCGAGAAATGCTATACGATCGCATTAACTTACGTGTTAACCTAATGATTGAACAAGGTTTATTAGAAGAAGTAAAAGGTTTACATGAAAGAGGAGTGCGAGATTGTCAATCTATTCAAGCGATTGGTTATAAAGAGATATATGATTATTTTGAGAATCGTGTATCTTTAGAAGAAGCGGTATCACAATTAAAGACGAATTCACGCCGTTATGCAAAACGTCAATTAACGTGGTTCCGTAATAAGATGGATGTCACGTGGTTCGATGTTACTGATGGTGAAAAAACGTCAGAAATTTTACGATACATAGAAGGAAAGCTACAACTAAAGTCGAATAATAGGTAAGTAGAGAAAAAGAGGAGGATTCGACATGAAGCAATCAATCAATATTCAAGATCAGTTTTTAAATCAACTCCGTAAAGAGAATACGTTCGTTACGCTGTACTTATTAAATGGTTTCCAGCTTCGTGGATTAATTAAAGGATTTGATAATTTTACAGTCCTGCTGGAAACAGAAGGTAAGCAACAGCTTATTTATAAACATGCAATTTCTACATTTGTACCACAAAAAAATGTTTCAATTGAATTAGAGTAGTAATGAATTATTGTACATAACAAAAAAAGAGCGAGTTTCTCGCTCTTTTTTTTATTTGTCATAAACAATAAATAGTGAAATTTAAGCGATTCTAAATACAGTAAGACGAATGTTAGTGTTTCCTGTTGCAGGGATCGTAATCTCGTTAAGAGTAGATTGGACAGAAATGTTTGCTCCAGCAGCTAATGTTTCGATTGTAGTAAATGAAAGTGAGTCGCCTATTAGATTTGAAGAGAAGTTGTCAGTAGCAACAGCTCCATTAATTGAAATTCCTACTCCAAGTGGAGCGCATCCTGGCGCAGTTGTAGAAATAGATACGCTAATTACATAAATACCAGCGTTAATAACAGTAACTGTATTTGTGCCGTTAAAGATAATATTGTTTACGTTAATTGCAGTACTAAAAATAAAGTTATTAAATTGGAGTACTGTTTGTTGGATGTTGTTTGTTACAACGATTGTTGCTACTGGGAAGCTAGGTCCAGTAGGTCCGGTAACTCCTATACCAGTAGCACCCGTTGGTCCTTGAACACCTTGAGGTCCAGTGGCACCTGTGTTACCTTGAGCACCTTGAGGTCCAGTAGCGCCCGTGTTACCTTGAATACCTTGAGGTCCAGTGGCACCTGTGTTACCTTGCGCACCTTGAGGTCCAGTGGAACCAGTAGCGCCTGTGTTACCTTGCGCACCTTGAGGTCCAGTGGAACCAGTAGCACCTGTGTTACCTTGCGCACCTTGAGGTCCAGTGGAACCAGTAGCGCCCGTGTTACCTTGAGCACCTTGAGGTCCAGTAGCACCTGTGTTACCTTGAGGTCCAGGAGGCCCACCAGAAGGTCCAGTAGGTCCGGTAACTCCTATACCAGTAGCACCTGTGTTACCTTGAACACCTTGAGGTCCGGTAGCACCCGTGTTACCTTGAACACCTTGAGGTCCGGTAGCACCCGTGTTACCTTGAACACCTTGAGGTCCAGTGGCACCTGTATTACCTTGAGCACCTTGAGGTCCAGTGGAACCGGTAGCGCCCGTGTTACCTTGAATACCTTGAGGTCCAGTGGAACCAGTAGCGCCTGTGTTACCTTGCGCACCTTGAGGTCCAGTGGAACCAGTAGCACCTGTGTTACCTTGCGCACCTTGAGGTCCAGTGGAACCGGTAGCACCTGTGTTACCTTGAACGCCTTGAGGTCCAGTAGCACCCGTGTTACCTTGAACGCCTTGAGGTCCAGTAGCGCCCGTGTTACCTTGAGCACCTTGAGGTCCAGTAGCACCCGTGTTACCTTGAACGCCTTGAGGTCCAGTAGCACCCGTGTTACCTTGAGCACCTTGAGGTCCAGTGGAACCAGTGGCGCCTGTATTACCTTGAAGACCTTGAGGTCCAGTGGCGCCTGTATTACCTTGAGCACCTTGAGGTCCAGTGGAACCGGTAGCGCCCGTGTTACCTTGAAGACCTTGAGGTCCAGTGGCACCTGTGTTACCTTGCGCACCTTGAGGTCCAGTGGAACCAGTAGCGCCCGTGTTACCTTGCGCACCTTGAGGTCCAGTGGAACCAGTAGCACCTGTGTTACCTTGAACGCCTTGAGCACCTTGAGGTCCAGTGGAACCAGTAGCGCCCGTGTTACCTTGAACGCCTTGAGGTCCAGTGGAACCGGTAGCACCTGTGTTACCTTGAACGCCTTGAGGTCCAGTAGCACCCGTGTTACCTTGAGCACCTTGAGGTCCAGTGGAACCAGTAGCACCTGTGTTACCTTGAACACCTTGAGGTCCAGTGGCGCCTGTATTACCTTGCGCACCTTGAGGTCCAGTGGCACCTGTGTTACCTTGCGCACCTTGAGGTCCAGTGGAACCAGTAGCGCCCGTGTTACCTTGAACGCCTTGAGGTCCAGTAGCACCTGTGTTACCTTGAACGCCTTGAGGTCCAGTGGAACCGGTAGCACCCGTGTTACCTTGCGCGCCTTGAGGTCCAGTAGCACCTGTGTTACCTTGAACGCCTTGAGGTCCAGTAGCACCTGTGTTACCTTGAACGCCTTGAGGTCCAGTAGCACCTGTGTTACCTTGAACGCCTTGAGGTCCAGTAGCGCCCGTGTTACCTTGAGCACCTTGAGGTCCAGTAGCACCCGTGTTACCTTGAACGCCTTGAGGTCCAGTAGCACCCGTGTTACCTTGAGCACCTTGAGGTCCAGTGGAACCAGTGGCGCCTGTATTACCTTGAAGACCTTGAGGTCCAGTGGCGCCTGTATTACCTTGAGCACCTTGAGGTCCAGTGGAACCGGTAGCGCCCGTGTTACCTTGAAGACCTTGAGGTCCAGTGGCACCTGTGTTACCTTGCGCACCTTGAGGTCCAGTGGAACCAGTAGCGCCCGTGTTACCTTGCGCACCTTGAGGTCCAGTGGAACCAGTAGCACCTGTGTTACCTTGAACGCCTTGAGCACCTTGAGGTCCAGTGGAACCAGTAGCGCCCGTGTTACCTTGAACGCCTTGAGGTCCAGTGGAACCGGTAGCACCTGTGTTACCTTGAACGCCTTGAGGTCCAGTAGCACCCGTGTTACCTTGAGCACCTTGAGGTCCAGTGGAACCAGTAGCACCTGTGTTACCTTGAACACCTTGAGGTCCAGTGGCGCCTGTATTACCTTGCGCACCTTGAGGTCCAGTGGCACCTGTGTTACCTTGCGCACCTTGAGGTCCAGTGGAACCAGTAGCGCCCGTGTTACCTTGAACGCCTTGAGGTCCAGTAGCACCTGTGTTACCTTGAACGCCTTGAGGTCCAGTGGAACCGGTAGCACCCGTGTTACCTTGCGCGCCTTGAGGTCCAGTAGCACCTGTGTTACCTTGAACGCCTTGAGGTCCAGTAGCACCTGTGTTACCTTGAACGCCTTGAGGTCCAGTGGAACCAGTAGCGCCCGTGTTACCTCTAGGTCCGGTCGCACCGGTAGCACCTGTGTTACCTCTAGGTCCGGTCGCACCAGTAGCGCCCGTGTTACCTCTAGGTCCGGTCGCACCAGTAGCACCTGTGTTACCTCTAGGTCCGGTCGCACCGGTAGCACCTGTGTTACCTCTAGGTCCGGTCGCACCAGTAGCACCTGTGTTACCTCTAGGTCCGGTCGCACCAGTAGCGCCCGTGTTACCTCTAGGTCCGGTCGCACCAGTAGCGCCCGTGTTACCTCTAGGTCCGGTCGCACCAGTAGCGCCCGTGTTACCTCTAGGTCCGGTCGCACCAGTAGCGCCCGTGTTACCTCTAGGTCCGGTCGCACCAGTAGCGCCCGTGTTACCTCTAGGTCCGGTCGCACCAGTAGCACCTGTGTTACCTCTAGGTCCGGTCGCACCAGTAGCGCCCGTGTTACCTCTAGGTCCGGTCGCACCAGTAGCGCCCGTGTTACCTCTAGGTCCGGTCGCACCAGTAGCGCCCGTGTTACCTCTAGGTCCGGTCGCACCAGTAGCACCTGTGTTACCTCTAGGTCCGGTCGCACCAGTAGCGCCCGTGTTACCTCTAGGTCCGGTCGCACCAGTAGCGCCCGTGTTACCTCTAGGTCCGGTCGCACCAGTAGCGCCCGTGTTACCTCTAGGTCCGGTCGCACCAGTAGCACCTGTGTTACCTCTAGGTCCGGTCGCGCCAGTAGCGCCCGTGTTACCTCTAGGTCCAGTAGGTCCAGTAGGTCCAGTAGGTCCTCTGCCGAACGAAGCTGAATTAACTAGAGTAGTTTGTAACTCTGCAATTAATTTAAGGAGTTCTTGGAGTGTACAAGGATCAATTCGGAATAACTTTGTAATGTAAAGTAAATAATTAATTAAAATTTGAAGTTCAACAAATACAGCACTTGCTACGAAGGTTGGATTTTTTAATATAGTTATTAAGTTTTTAATGATGGCTAATCCTTGTGCTTTCAGAGCGGAAGTAGTGTCTAGTGAACAGATGAATTTGCTTAGTAGGTGCAATGTATCTATTAGATTCTCAATGTTTTTGGGAGATGGATTGGCGAAAAGTTTAGGGATTATTTTTATTAAATCGTTAATGATTGCACGGAATGTTCTAATTTGCGCTTTAGTAATTGGAATCGTTGGGGTAGTTGGAATTCGTCCAGCGCTAGTTGGAAAGCAGGGATTGGAGTATTTATTTTGATTGTCGTTAAAGCGAGACATTAAATCTCTCCTTTCTAATAAGAATGTGAACGAAACTCATCATAGTAGATGCAGGGGATAGCTAAATGGTCATAGTGAAATTGAGTGTTTCGAGAAAAAAATAAAAAAACGCCTTATTATAGGGCGTTTTTTTTATTTTCAGCATATTGATAATATCGCTTTAGTGAAATTTTTGATTTGAAGCCAACTAATTTTATGATTTCTGGCTCTGGGGTTTGTTTTTTTATTAGGCGTAAAATAAACGTGTTCCGGAAATGTTGTCCAGAAATGCCTTTACGTAAATTGGCTCTTGCTACTTCAAGTCGGATCATTTTTTGGATAGCGATTTCTGTTAGTGCTTTTGGTGCATCGTTTTCGTATACCCATCTGTATGTTCCGCGGTTAAAATCGAATGCAACAAACAACGGGTCATTACTATGGTATTTAGGACGAACTGGTTCTGGAATACTTTTATAATATGTGTACAGTTGTTTTTTGTCTTCGATTGCTAATGTGATTGTTCTTTCTACTCCTGCGGTTGCTGGAATAGAAAGTGTATTAGTTTCAAAATGAACGTGATGCATAGTTAATGCTGTAAGCTCTTGTAAGGATAGTCCGTAGTCGATTAATATATTTAAAATGGCGATATTACGATCCATTAATAATGGACGAACGGGACGTTGTTTTTCTGAAAGTCCTTCTAATGAAGTGACTATATGCTTTAATCTTTTTTCTTCATCGGATGAAATGAAATCTTCATTACGCAATGCACGGTTTGGTTGAATAGTAATTTCCATATCATTCAATGGATTTGGAATGTTAAGAAAATGATGCATTCTATTTAATACAATAAATACACGATGCATTGTTTTCTCAGAGTAGTGTCGATTCTTTTTTAAGTCTGAAAAGTAATCTTCATAGTCTTTTGTACAAAGTGTTGCCCATATATTACTGGAAGGGAGCTTTTTGTTTTTTTCTAACCAATGTCCAAAATCTTCAATGTCATAAACATAACGTTTAATGGTTGAAGACTTTCGGCCTTTATTCAATAAAAAAATAGAAAAGGCTTGTATTGTATCATGGAATTCCGTTGTTTCCATAGTCCCACCACCTTGATTATTTCTTATATTATAGCAAACTTTTCTGAAAATAGGCATTTGCAAGAGGGACTGGAATAATAATATTTGGTGAGTGGATAAAATGAGGTGATTGTATGGAACAATCGATGCGTAAGAAAAATAACAATCAAATTAATATTGTATTAAACCATCGAAAGAAAATTTCGTTACCGGCATCAGAAAATAAAACGGTAATTTCAAGTGAAACCACTACTAAACATGAGATGTTGCAGAGAATTGAAGAAGAGATGGGAAAGCTTGTTGGGATGGATGAAATAAAAAAGATAATAAAAGAAATTTATGCTTGGATTTATGTAAATAAAAAAAGACAAGAGATGGGGTTGAAATCTGAGAAGCAAGTGCTTCACATGTTATTTAGGGGGAATCCCGGTACTGGGAAGACAACCGTTGCTAGAATGATAGGGAAATTGTTGTTTGAGATGAATATTTTATCGAAGGGGCATTTAGTTGAAGCAGAACGTGCTGATCTTGTGGGGGAGTATATCGGTCATACAGCGCAAAAGACGAGAGATTTAATAAAAAAGGCCATGGGAGGTATTTTGTTTATTGATGAGGCGTATTCTTTAGCGCGGGGGGGAGAGAAGGATTTTGGGAAGGAAGCTATTGATACACTTGTGAAGCATATGGAAGATAAGCAGCACGGTTTTGTATTAATTTTAGCTGGATATTCAAGAGAGATGAATCATTTTCTTTCATTAAATCCAGGGTTACAATCTCGTTTTCCATTTATTATTGAATTTGCGGATTACTCGGTAAATCAGCTGTTGGAAATTGGAAAGAGAATGTATGAGGAGCGTGAATATCAGTTATCTAAAGAAGCGGAGTGGAAATTTCGAGATCATTTACATGCGGTAAAGTATTCGTCGCAAATTACATCGTTTAGTAATGGGCGATACGTACGGAATATTGTTGAAAAATCGATTCGTACACAAGCTATGCGATTGTTACAAGAGGATACGTATGATAAATATGATTTAATTGGGATATCAAGTATGGATTTAATGCTTGAAGAGGAGACGCACAGTACGTAAACTGTGCGTCTGTTTTTATGCATAAGTTCGTTTACTCTTTTTTTGCTTTTTCTTGGTGAGTTTTATGAAGACGTTCCATTTTAGCGCTCTTTTCGTGCGCTGAATTTGGATCATGTCCAAATTGGTTTACTGAGCTTTTTTGAGCTCCTTTATTAACATGGTTTGTCATTTGCATTCACCTCGCTTTAAAAATTAGTATAAACATTATGTAAAGAAAAACTCGTTAGAAAAGAAAAACCTCTTTACGATATGTAAAGAGGTTAGATTGCTATTTATGCATTGAGCGCTCCTTTGTATCGATGCGTCTATGCGGTAAATGCCATTTGTAATGAATAGAAACCATGCGGAAGCAAACAATTAAAATGAATAAGGTGTATAGAGCCCAATCGCTAACGATGACTTTAGCGCCAATCAAAAAACCGGCTAAAATCGTCCAAAACGCATATACATCAGCTCGAAGGACGAGAGGTTTTCTACGTGCTAAAAGATCACGAATAATACCGCCGCCAATGCCAGTTAAAACAGCAGCTACAATTGTAGCGCTAATTGGTAAATTTAATTTTTGGGCGTATAGAGCTCCTTGTACGGCGAACGCTGATAAGCCGATGGCATCTGTGATGTTTTCCCACTTTTTCCAATGCTTAATTAATTTATTAGGAAAAAGAAAAATGATCGTCATTGATAATAGTGCGATTTGGAATAACATGTCTTGTTGCCAAAACGCGACGATTGGATAACCGATTAATAAATTACGAAGGGCACCTCCCCCAAATGCGGTTGCCATTCCTAAAATATATACCCCGAAAATATCATAATCCTCTTCCATTGCAACAATGGCTCCGCTTAGTGCGAAAGCGATTGTGCCTATGATGCTAAAAATCTCCCATGCCATGAATTTTCTCCCCCGCTAACTAGATGAAATGTGCTTCCTCTGCTATTATATTAGAAGGTTTAAATTTCGAAAAGGATGAGTGAACATATTTGATGGAAGAAAAAGAAAAAATCATATTAGTTGGCTGTCAATTGCCACAAGATGATGATGAAAAATTTATGCATTCCATGAAAGAGCTTGCATCGCTAGCGAAAACTGCGCGAGCGGAAGTGTTAGTATCAACGACGCAAAAGCGCCCGAAGTTTCATCCGGCGACTTATATAGGAAAAGGTAAACTAGAAGAGCTTGCAGCGTTGACGGAAGAATTAGAACCAGCTGTTATTGTTTTTAATAATGAGTTAACACCAAGTCAAATTCGGAATTTATCTTCAGTATTAGATGCGAGAGTGATTGACCGAACGCAGTTAATACTAGATATTTTTGCGCAACGTGCGAAATCGAGAGAGGGTAAGCTTCAAGTAGAATTAGCTCAATTGCAATATACAATGCCGCGCCTTATGGGACAAGGTCTTGCTTTATCGCGTCTTGGTGGTGGAATTGGTACAAGGGGACCAGGAGAGACGAAGCTTGAGACAGATCGTCGTCATATTCGATCTCGTATTGATGAAATAAAGAGACAACTTGCGGTTGTTGTGGAGCATCGAAAGAGATATCGTGAGAGAAGAAAAGATAATAAAGTGTTTCAAGTTGCGTTAATTGGGTATACAAATGCAGGAAAATCTACGTTGTTTAATAGATTAACGGAAGCTGATACGTTTGAAGAAAACTTATTGTTTGCAACGCTAGATCCGACGACAAGAAAGATGCCGTTACCTTCTGGTTATACAGTGCTTTTGACTGATACGGTTGGTTTTATACAAGATTTACCTACGTCACTAATTGCTGCTTTTCGATCTACGTTAGAAGAAGCTGGGGAAGCGGATGTTATTTTACATGTTGTTGATTCTGCAGATCCTAATTATGTAGGGCATGAGCAGACAGTAAAACAATTATTGTCGGACCTTGAAATTAATCGTATTCCTATTATTACGTTATATAATAAAAAAGATAAATTGCATCAAAACTTCATTCCATTTCCGAAAAGTGATTTCTTAATGACTAGTGCTTTTGAAGAAAGTGATTTATTGCGTATAAAAGAAGCGCTAGAAACGAAGATGAAGGAAGAAATGGATGATTATCAAGTGGAAATCCCTCCGAGTGAAGGTAGGTTATTAACGCTTTTAAAGACAGAAACAATATTAACTAAAATGGAGTTTCTAGAAGATAAATTTGTATATGATTGTACAGGGTATATATTTGCTCATTCATCGCTTAAGGGGCAATTAAAGAGATTTTTAGTGGAAGAAGGAGAAAATAATGTTTGATCGTTTGAAAAATGGAGAAAAAATTGCTCCAATCGTAAAAGAAGTAGAAAGTCAAATTATAGAAGTACATAAACATGTGGATGAAGTGATTGAGAGTAACCAATTTCGTGTATTAGAAAGTTTTCGTAAACACAAAATTAGCGATTCGCATTTTATTCCGACGACAGGTTATGGTTATGATGATATTGGTCGTGACACGTTAGAAAAAGTGTATGCTGATGTATTTGGGGCAGAAGCGGGTCTTGTTCGTCCGCAAATTATTTCAGGTACTCACGCAATTTCGACAGCTCTATTCGGTATTTTACGTCCAGGAGATGAACTGCTATACATAACAGGAAAACCATATGATACGTTAGAAGAAATCGTTGGTGTACGCGGAAAAGGTGTAGGCTCATTTAAAGAATATAATATTGGTTATAACGCAGTTCCGTTAACTGAAGAGGGATTTGTGGACTTTGAAGCTGTTGCAGCTGCGATCCATAGTAATACGAAGATGATTGGTATTCAGCGTTCAAAAGGATATGCTACTCGTCCGTCGTTTACTGTTTCACAAATTAAAGAGATGATTGCGTTTGTGAAAGAGATTAAACCTGATGTTGTTGTATTTGTAGATAACTGCTATGGCGAATTTATTGAAGAAGAAGAGCCATGTCATGTTGGTGCGGACTTAATGGCAGGCTCTCTTATTAAGAATCCTGGCGGTGGAATTGTTAAAACTGGTGGTTACATTGTTGGTAAAGAGCAGTATGTTGAAGCGTGTGCATATCGTCTAACATCTCCAGGAATCGGTGCGGAAGCAGGGGCATCTTTATACAGTTTGCAAGAAATGTATCAAGGTTTCTTCTTAGCGCCGCATGTGGCGGGACAAGCGCTAAAAGGTGCGATTTTTACAGCTGCATTTTTAGGGAAGTTAGGGATGAATACATCACCAGCTTGGAATGCACCAAGAACAGATTTAATTCAGTCTGTTCAATTTGATGATAAAGATCGTATGATTGCGTTCTGTCAAGCGATTCAATATGCATCTCCAATTAATTCTCATTTCACTCCATATGCAAACTATATGCCGGGTTATGAAGATGATGTAATTATGGCTGCGGGGACGTTTATTCAAGGTGCAAGTATTGAGCTGTCGGCTGATGGTCCGATTCGTCCGCCTTATGTTGCTTACGTGCAAGGTGGGTTAACTTATTCGCATGTAAAGATTGCGATTTGTTCTGCGATTGATGCGTTAATTGAAAAAAAACTATTAACAATTTCTTAAAGGAAAGCTGTCGATTTCGGCAGCTTTTTTCGTGTGAAAGTAATGATTTGTGCCATTAGAAAAAAATGAAAAAATCCACAAAAAAATCATGTTAGAAAAGCTAACATCTATTGACACTAAACATAACATGGTGTAAAATGAGAAACAGTTAAGGCGAAGGAGGAACTGAAACAATGAAAGAAGATAGACGTTCTGCTCCGCTGTTTCCAATTGGTATTGTAATGGATTTAACACAATTATCTGCACGTCAAATTCGCTACTATGAAGAGCATAATCTTATTTTTCCAACCCGTACAAAAGGGAATCGTAGATTATTTTCATTTAACGATGTAGATAAATTGTTGGAAATTAAAGATTTGTTAGATCAAGGCTTAAATATGGCCGGAATTAAACAAGTATTGCAAATGAAAGAAAATCAAACAGAAGCAGTGAAAGTAAAAGAAGAAACGAAAGAAATTTCAAAATCCGAGCTTCGCAAAATTCTTCGAGATGAACTACAACATACAGGTAGATTTAATCGGACCTCATTGCGACAAGGTGACATTTCAAGGTTTTTTCACTAAAGATAACTGATTCTGAAGGTGTTTAGAGGGACTAAGGAGGAATTTATAATGGCTAGGTACACAAAAGAAGATATTTTCCGTTTGGCGAAAGAAGAGAATGTAAAGTATATCCGTCTGCAATTTACGGACCTTTTAGGGGTAATTAAAAACGTAGAAATTCCAGTGAGCCAATTAACAAAAGCTCTTGATAACAAAATGATGTTTGATGGATCTTCTATTGAAGGTTTCGTACGTATTGAAGAATCTGATATGTATTTATATCCGGATTTAGATACTTGGGTAATTTTCCCTTGGACAGCTGAAAAAGGTAAAGTAGCTCGTTTAATCTGTGATATTTACAATGCTGATGGTACTCCATTTGATGGCGACCCACGTAACAACTTAAAGCGTGTGTTAAAAGAAATGGAAGCATTAGGATTCTCAGATTTCAATCTTGGACCAGAGCCAGAATTCTTCCTATTTAAAGTTGATGAAAAAGGAAATCCAACACTGGAATTGAACGATAACGGTGGATACTTCGACCTTGCGCCGATGGATCTAGGGGAAAACTGTCGTCGTGATATCGTTCTTGAACTTGAAGAAATGGGCTTTGAAATTGAAGCATCTCACCATGAGGTTGCGCCAGGTCAACATGAAATTGACTTTAAATATGCAAATGCAATTCGCTCATGTGATGACATTCAAACATTCAAGCTTGTTGTAAGAACGATTGCTCGTAAACATGGTTTACACGCAACATTTATGCCGAAACCATTATACGGTGTGAACGGTTCAGGTATGCACTGTAACTTATCACTATTTAAAAATGGTGAGAACGTATTCTTCGATCAAAACGGTGATTTACAATTAAGTGATGATGCTCGTCACTTCATCGCAGGTATTTTAAAACATGCGCCAGCATTTACAGCGGTAGCAAACCCAACTGTAAACTCTTACAAGCGTTTAGTACCTGGATATGAAGCTCCATGTTACGTAGCATGGTCTGCACAAAACCGTAGTCCATTAGTGCGTATTCCTGCATCTCGTGGTATTAGTACACGCGTAGAAGTACGTAGTGTTGACCCAGCTGCGAACCCATATTTAGTAATGGCTACATTATTAGCAGCAGGTCTTGATGGAATTAAAAATAAATTAACTCCACCAGCTGCAGTAGACCGTAACATCTACGTAATGACAAAAGAAGAGCGTGAAGAAGCAGGTATCGTTGACTTACCAGCAACATTAGCGCAAGCGTTAGTTACTTTACAATCTAATGAAATCGTATGTGGCGCATTAGGTGATCATTTACTTGAGCACTTCATTGAAGCAAAAGAAATTGAGTGGGATATTTTCCGCACGCAAGTTCACCAATGGGAACGCGACCAATATATGTCTCTATACTAAGAGAGAAAAAAGCCCTAATACTACGGTATTAGGGCTTTTTCGTCATTTATCTACAGTGAAAAAACGCGAATATTGTCGCATTTTTTTTAGTGTCATCAGGAAGTAATTTAGTGAAAATAATTTGTGTTGACTCGTTCTGTATAAAGAACTAAAATGGCATTAACTAGAAATGTTTGTATATTAAAAAGAATGAAAATATTGTTTTTTTCTTAAGTTTTCGATGCCAATTTCAAGTTGAAGCTCATTGGTTTTAAATGAGGAGGGAAGTTATGGATAAGGAAATAAATTTGAAAAATCTATTTACTATTATACGGAAAAGAATTTGGATCATTCTATTATTTACAACTCTCACAACAGTAGCAGGAGCGATGTATACTATATATGTAAAAACACCATTATATGCCTCTTCAGCAAGAGTTATTGTTCAAGCTAATGCTGAAACGATGAATACATTGAAAGCGATGGTAAATGAGCCTGTAATATTAGAAAAAGTGGCTGCTGAATTGAATATTAACAGATCTGCAGGTGCATTAAGTGGACAAATAAGTACAGAAAGTGTGCAAGGGTCCCAGATTATGAGAATAAATGTAGTGGATATAGATCCTGTGCTTGCTCATAAAATTGCAAATACTACAGCCGCTGTTTATAAGAAAGAAGTAGCGAATATACTGAATTTTAATAATGTGAGTATATTACCAGAAGACCCAGTTCAAAAACATTCTATGCCTATAAATATAAATCACCTTAAGACGATACTAATTGCATTCTCTATAGGTATGGTGCTCAGTATTGGATTCATTTTTTTATTGGATTCACTTGATGAGAGAATCAAATCGGAACGGCGAATTGAACAATTGTTAGATGTCCCTGTTTTGGGCGGAATATCTAAAATGAATAGAAAAAATGTGAAAGACAAATTCAGTAAAAAAAATACGGTATTATTGAGGGAGGGAACGGAGTGGCTTACAAAAATAGACGAAAAACAAATAAAGTTAAAGGAGAAAGTATAATTGTACATACCGCTCCAAGATCGAAAATTTCGGAGCAGTATCGTTCGCTTCGAACAAACCTTCAATTATCTTCATCTATTCATAAAAGCAGAACTATAGTTATTACTTCTCCGAGGTATGGTGAAGGAAAATCAACGATTACAGTTAATTTAGCAGTCTCAATAGCACAAAAAGGTGAAAAAGTATTGGTAATAGATGCAAATTTACGAACACCAACGATTCATGAAATGTTTGGAGTAGAAAATACAATTGGATTAATTGATATATTGAACGGAAAAACAACTTTAGAGGGCGCCGTGAAAAAAACAGAGATGGAAAGTCTGGATGTATTAACTAGCGGACCAGTACCATTTAATCCATCTGAAGTGCTTAGTTCAGATGCAATGGATATGTTAATTCAAAAGGCGCTGGAACGATACGATATTATATTATTTGATTCTTCTCCTGTACTAGAAGTAACAGATACAAGTGTATTGGCTGATAAGTGTGAAGGTGTATTATTGGTGATACGTTATAATCATACTGTGAATGAAGATGCGCTTGAAACGAAAAGGGCGTTAAGTTTTACGAAAAGTAGGATATTAGGTGCGATTTTGAATGGAAAAGTATAAATAACATAAATGTACTTTAGAAAAATGAATTTAACATCCTTATATCAGGATGTTCTTTATAAAGAATTTTTTAAAGGGATACGATGTGGTGATGTCTCCTTACCGCTATCAACGGAGGCACTCGATTATGCTGTGGGTTGTGAAAACAACCTTAGATGCGAGTCATCAAGAGTGTAATGTGAGGGAGGGTTAGATGCCCCTATTTTATTAAAGTTTCTAACTATGTGTTTTTAATAAAGAGAATATAGTTAGAAACTTTAAATTTGAAAGAGTTAAGTATGGAATTGATTAAAGGAGGAAGTTACATGACGTATCGGCGGAGGATATCGTTATTACTTTTAATGGATTCAATGATTGTGTTAAGTGCTATTTTCTTTAGTTATTTCTTTGTAAATGCTAGCTTTAGTGTTATCACTTTATCATCAATTATTAGCTCTATCACTCTACTAGTCAGTCATCATTTATTTGCTTTAATATATAAGTTGTATAATAAAGCTTGGGAATATGCAAGTATAGGAGAATTACTCATTATATGCAAAGTTGTTACATTTTCTATAATTGCTACAGCGGTTGTGCAGCAACTAATCATGCAAAAAATGTATTTTCGGCTGTTAGTTGTAACTTGGATGATTCATATTTTATTAATTGGTGGTTCACGTTTTATATGGAGAATGTACAGAGATATTTATTATGTAAAAAAGGGTGATAAAAAAAGAACGTTAATTGTTGGTGCGGGATCTGCTGGGACAATGGTTGCAAGGCAGTTGTTAAAGAATAGTGCTGCCGAATTAATGCCAGTCGCATTTATTGATGATAATGTAAAAAAACATAACCTTGATATTTGGGGTATTCCAGTAATTGGTGGTAAGAATCAAATTGAGTATGCTGTTAAAAAACTGAATATTGAAATAATAATTTTAGCAATTCCTTCATTAAACAAAAGAGAGCAAAATGTTATTTTGAAAAGATGTTTAAAAACAGAAGTGAAAACTCAAATTCTTCCGATGTTAGAAGACTTAGTAACGGGTAAAGTATCGGTGAACGAATTCAGGGATGTTCAAGTAGAGGATTTATTAGGGCGTGATCCTGTAGAACTTGATGTGGATATTATTTCAGATTATATAACTGACAAGGTTATTTTAGTTACTGGTGCAGGAGGTTCGATTGGTTCGGAAATTTGTAGACAAATTGCAAAATTCAGGCCGAAAAGGTTGATTTTACTAGGGCATGGGGAGAACAGTATTTATTCTATAGAAATGGAATTAAACAGAAAATATGGAGATATGAAAGGCACGTTTATTCCTGAAATCGCAGATATACAAGATGAAAAAAAGATGAATTCAATAATGAATAAACATCTTCCAAATGTTGTATATCATGCAGCTGCACATAAACATGTACCACTAATGGAGAATAATCCTGAAGAGGCTGTTAAAAATAATTTGATTGGAACTATGAATGTATCAGAGGCAGCGAGAGCACATGGAGTAGGAACGTTTGTTATGATTTCCTCTGATAAAGCTGTGAACCCGACGAGTGTTATGGGAGCAACAAAGAAATTAGCTGAGATGGTAATTCAACATAAAGATAAAATAAGTCATACAAAGTTTGTTACTGTACGCTTTGGGAATGTCTTAGGAAGTAGAGGGAGTGTTATACCTTTATTTAAGAAGCAAATTCAAAATGGTGGACCAGTTACAGTTACTCATCCTGATATGGTTCGGTATTTTATGACAATCCCGGAAGCATCAAGACTCGTAGTGCAAGCTGGTGCTTTAGCTAAAGGTGGAGAGATTTTTGTATTGGATATGGGAGAACCAGTGAAAATAGTCGACCTTGCCAAAAATCTTATTCGATTATCAGGAAATTCTGTGGATGAAATAGGAATAGAATTTACTGGTATACGCCCAGGGGAGAAACTTTTTGAAGAATTACTAAAAGAAGATGAAATGAATGAAAAGCAAATTCATCCGAGGATTTACGTAGGACAAGAAATGAATGTTCGTATAGAAGAAATTGAAGAGTTTATTTCAAGTTATACAGATTTAAACGAAGTAGAATTAAGAAAACGATTGTTAAAGTTAGTAAATCAGCGTAAAACTTTAAAACTGTTAATACCTGTATCAGGTCAATAGAAAAAATTTATATAAGACGGGTGCGTGGGATGGTGTCTAAAAAAGTTCTGTTTTGTGCAACTGTAGATTATCATTTTAAGGCTTTTCATTTACCGTATTTGAAATGGTTTTCAGAACAAGGATGGGAAGTACATGTTGCAGCGAATGGGAATATACATCTTCCGTACGTAACTCGAAAATATAATATTCCTATTCAAAGGTCACCTCTTAGTATACAAAACATCCACGCATATAAAAAACTAAAATCAATTATTGATCAAAATAAATATCATATCATTCATTGTCATACGCCTATGGGAGGAGTAATTGCTCGTTTAGCTGCTCAGAAAGCCAGGCAGCAAGGAACGAAAGTCGTATATACAGCACATGGATTTCATTTTTGTAAAGGAGCACCATTCATAAATTGGCTTCTATATTATCCAATTGAAAGAAGTTTAGCAACTAATACGGATTGTCTTATAACAATTAATCAAGAAGATTACAATTTAGCAGTTAAACATCGTTTTCAAGCGAAAGATATTAAATTCGTTCATGGTGTAGGGGTAGATATAAAGCGATTTGCCCCTGTAACTGAAACTGAAAAGCAAGAATTAAAACTACAATTTGGCTATAATCCACAAGATTTTTTAATGTTTTCTGCTGCTGAATTTAATAAGAATAAAAATCAAAGCTTTTTAATCCATGTATTAGCACAATTGAAAAATGAAATGCCACATGCGAAGCTTTTGCTTGCTGGCGAAGGACCGTTAATGGAAGAGTGCAAAAAAATAGCTACTCAACTAGGAGTGACTAACATGGTTCATTTTCTCGGTTACAGAAATGATATAGCTTCCTTACTACAGATGTGTGATCTTGCGGTTGCATCTAGTTACAGGGAAGGTTTGCCAGTTAATATTATGGAAGCCATGGCTTGTGGACTTCCGGTTGTAGCTACTGATAACCGGGGACATAGGGAATTGATTATTAACAATAAAAATGGTTGGATTGTAGATCGTGATGATATAAAAGCAATGGCTGACAGGATAAAGGGTATTTCTATAAATCCTAAAGTATTAGCTCAGATGGGGCAGTATGGATGTACTATTATTAAAAATCAATATTCAGTAAATGAAGTGTTAAAAGAGAAAAAAGAAATTTATACAACATTTATGGGGGAAATGGAGGATTTAAATTGGGCACTCCATTAAGAGTATTACATGTAGTCGTAAATATGAATAGAGGCGGAGCGGAAACTTTAATTATGAATTTATATCGCAATATAGATCGTTCCAAAGTTCAATTTGATTTTTTAACATGTAAAGAAGGAGTGTTTGATGAAGAAATAGTAAAGTTAGGCGGGGAAATTCATAGAATTCCATATATCACAAACGTTGGACATAGAGGATATATAAAAGCACTGGATAATTTTTTCACCTCTCATCAAGAATATAGAATTGTACATTCACACATGGATAAAATGAGTGGATTTGTACTTCGTTCAGCTAAAAAAGCAAGGGTACCAGTTAGGATTGCGCATAGTCACAATACTAGTAGTGAAGGTGGTGCTACTGCAAAAATCTATAAATGGTATGCAGGAAAATCTATAGGTACATGTGCAACGCATTTGTTAGCATGCTCAAATGCAGCTGCGAGATGGTTATTTGCAGATAAAGCTGATACAGCCAAAATCTTAAAAAATGGAATTGATTGTGATAGATTTTTGTTCCGTCCTGAAATAAGAAAACAAGTAAGAAAGGAATTACAAATTGAACAGGAAGCTTTTGTTATAGGTCATGTCGGAAGATTCGCTTATCAAAAAAATCATACCTATCTTATAGATTTATTTGCTCAGTTAACTCAATTTCGGCCAAATTCAATACTTTTATTAGCTGGAGAAGGGCCGCTTCGTTTGGAAATGGAAAAAAAGGTGAAAGATTTGAACATGGAGAATCACATAAGGTTTCTGGGGGTACGAAGTGATATAGAAAGGATACTTCAAGCATTTGATGTATTTGTTTTTCCGTCTATTCATGAGGGATTACCGGTCACACTTGTAGAGGCGCAAGGGGTTGGTTTACCTTGTATCATATCGGATGCTATTACGAAAGAAGTGGATTTGGGAATGAATCTAGTTGAACATGTTCCTCTAGCAGATAAAATGGCTTGGATAGAAAAAATGAAAAATATAGAAATTAGTAATTTTCCGAGGGAAATACCAGCTCAAGTATTTTTGGAGAAAGGCTACGATATAAAACATACGGCAGAATTAACTCACGACTATTATTCCGTACTTTCGAGGTGAGTAATTTGGAGAATTTAACGATTTTCACCCCTACTTATAATAGAGCATATTGTCTTACAAATTGTTATGAGAGTTTAAAACGTCAAACATGTAAGAATTTTATTTGGTTAATAATAGATGATGGATCTAGTGATAACACAAAAGAATTGGTGGATAGCTGGATTGCTGAAAAATATATAAAAATTATGTATCATTGGCAACAAAATCAAGGGATGCATGGTGCTCACAATACAGCATACGAAATGATTGATACGGAGTTAAATATTTGTATTGATTCTGATGATTATATGCCAGACGATGCTGTAGAAAAAATCCTTTCTTTTTGGAGTAGATATGGGAATGATGAAGTTAGTGGGATAATTGGATTGGATTTGTATACAAATGGGCAAATAATTGGCTCAAAGTTACCAGAAAACCTTAAATATTCCACGTTGTTTAATCTTTACAACAAACATGGTATCACAGGTGATAAAAAATTGGTCTATCGCACAGAATTGACTAAGAAATATCCATACCCAATTTTTAAAAATGAAAAATATGTTGGGTTAGCATATAAATATTATATGTTAGATCAGCAGTATGAGATGTTACTGATGAACGAACCTCTTTGCTATGTTGAATACATGCCTGACGGTTCATCAATGAATATGCTAAATCAATATCGTAAAAATCCAAGAGGTTTTGCTTTTTATCGCAAGGAACTTATGAAATTGCCATTTACTAATCGAGTATTCAAGTATAGGCAAGCTGTACATTATGTATCTAGTAGTTTTATAGCGAAAAATAAAAGATTTATGCAAGAGTCGCCATGCAAAGGTCTTACGATTTGCGCATTACCACTTGGAGTTATTCTTTATAGTTACATTACAATGAAAACAAGAATGGAAGTAAATATATAGGGATTTACTTAGTAAGTAAATGAGAGGACATAATAATGACTATACTTTGGATGAATCTTTTTATCGTATTCATACTCGCATTTTTTGCAAGGTATTTTGCTATACCTGTAACTAATAATTTTACATTGATAAAGCCAAATAGATTATTGGTTTTAATGGCGGCTCTATCACTTGTATTGGTAGCGGGACTTCGGAATAATATTGGGGATACTTATTTTTATATGCATGCATATAAAATAACGGAGTTTAATTGGGAGTATGTTCAAACTAACAAAGACATGGGCTTTAATATTTTTCAAATGGTTTTGAAAAAATATGCGGATGATCCTCAAGTAATGGTTTTTACTACAGCATTGATAACAAATGTACTCATTGTAGCAACACTATATAAATATTCAAGACTAATTGAATTGAGTTTATATGTTTATATTACGTCGGGTATGTATTTAACATCAATGAATGGGATTAGGCAATATTTAGCCGCTGCAATTATTTTTGCTGCCACAAAATATATTTTTGAAGGAAAATGGAAAAAATATATGGCAATTGTATTATGCGCATCAACATTTCATGCAAGTGCATTAGTTCTTATGCCAATCTACTTTTTTGTAAGAAAAAAAGCCTGGTCAGGAACGACATATTTGCTTCTTTTTTTAGCAGTATGTGTAGTTATAGGTTTTAATCAGTTTTCGGAAGTTTTATTTTCGGCAATTGGAAATACTCAATATGGTCAATATAAGGAATTTCATGAAGGTGGTGCCAATATACTTAGGGTTGCTGTGAGTATAGTGCCAATTATACTGGCTTACCTTGGGAAAGATAAAATGAGGGCGTTATTCCCTGAAAGTGATTATATTGTAAATATGTCTATATTAGGTCTTGTTTTTATGATTATTTCAACACAAAATTGGATATTTGCTAGATTCTCCATATATTTTGGATTGTATCAGTTAATATTAATTTCTTGGGTTGTGAAGTCATTTACAGATAAAGATCAAAAGTTGATTTATTATGCAGTTCTAGTGTGCTATTTTATTTATTTTGTATATGAACATGTAATTACTCTGGGAATTATCTATAAGAGTAACCTACTTTGATAATAAAGTGCAAGATGCTGGGAGAGGATTGTTAAATGGGGATAGATTCTAAGCTTAGACCTAAAAATAAAAAGAAGGTTTTACACATTGTCAGCGCTCTGAATCGCGGGGGAGCTGAAACGTTACTAATGAATATATATAGGAAAATAGATAAGAGGCAGCTTCAGTTTGATTTTGTATCTCATCGAAATGAGAAAAATGATTATGAAGATGAAATAATGGCATTAGGTGGGAGAATATATAAGGTACCTAGTTTAGGACAAATAGGACCTTTTTCCTATGTTAAAGAACTTGTGAAAATTATGTCGGATAATCAATATGAAGTTGTACATGCACATACGGATTATCAAGGTGGTTTCGTTGCTGTAGCGGCAAAAATAGCTGGTATAAAAAAGAGGATTTGTCATTCGCATAGTAATAATTGGCCACAAGACTCTGGAATAAAAGCAAGAGTTATCCTAAAGGTTTTGCAATCTATTATTAAATATGCTGGAACTAATTATTGTGCGTGCAGCGTTGAAGCAGCACGTTTTTTATTTGGCGAAAGGATGCTTCATAGTGAGAGGATAGAACTAATTAAAAACGGTATAGATATTAATCAATTTACTGATATAGACGCTGGGAGTAGTGTCAGCGTAAGAAGGGAACTTAATATACCGAATGCAACAAAATTAATAGGACATATAGGAAGTTTTTCAGAGTCAAAGAATCATATTTTTATCCTAAAAGTTTTAAAGCAAATTTTAAAACGAGATTCAAATTTTGTTGCTATTTTAGTAGGAGATGGCCCGTTAAGGATTTCTATTGAATTAAAAGCAAAGCAATTAGGGATTTTTGAAAATATTAGATTTTTGGGGGTTAGGAAGGATATTCCACGACTCATGAAGAGTTTTGATGTTTTTATTTTTCCTTCTTTGTTTGAGGGGTTTGGTATTGTAACTTTAGAAGCGCAATCTGCAGGTGTACCATGTGTTGTAGCAGATACGCTACCTAATAATACTGATATGGGGTTAGGGATAATGTCATTTGTTGACTTAGATGAAGAAATTGAAATATGGTGTAAAGAAATTTATAAAGCCTTGTTAAAAGAAAGACCTGACAGGGAATTCATAATTAACAATATATCGAAATTAGGCTTTGATATTAACGATAACATTTACGAGTGGCTATCGTTATATGGAATTGTGCGCAAGGAAGAAATAGGATAATCTAATTTATTTTCATTTTATATGTCTGATGTATAAGGAGATTTGTTGAGCGTAACAGCAAAATACAAATATAAAATGAGGAAGAGAAATCAATAATAGATTTTGTGAGGTATCCTATAATGAAAAAGAAAAGAATATTAATTACATCTTTTGATATGGAAATTGGTGGAGTAGAAAGAAGTTTGATTGGTTTATTAAATACAATTGATTACAGTAAGTATGATATAGATTTAATGTTATTTAAACATGAAGGTGGATTTTTCTCTTTACTACCTAAAGAGCCGAATTTATTAGAGGAATTGCAACAATATACTACTTTTAGAAAATCAATTAAGCAGATATTACAAGAAGGGCATTACTCAATTGGGATTACTAGGATAATAGGGAGAATTATGGGCGTTATGCATGGGCGATATGTAAATAGTAAAGAACCTGGATACTTCGTCATTCAATATGGATGGAGAATATCTCTTCCATTTCTTCCAAAGTTGAGAGAAGAGTACGATGTTGCGATAAGTTTTTTATGGCCGCATTATTTTATAGGGGATAAAGTTCGAGCGAAAAGAAAAATTGGGTGGATTCATACTGATTATTCGAACATACAACTTAACAAAGAAATGGAATGTAAAATGTGGAGGAAAATGGATGATATTGTGGCGGTTTCCGAAAGTTGTAGAGATACATTCCTGAATAGTCTGCCTTATATTAATAAAAAGGTGCAAGTGATAGAAAATATAATAGATTCTGAATTTGTTCGCGAACAATCTAATGAAGGAGATATTACTCAGGAAATACCAATAAATAGAGAGCGAATCAAGTTAGTTACTGTTGCTAGACTTTCTCATGCTAAGGGAATTGATGACGCTATATATGCGCTTAGAAAACTATTAGATCAAGGGTATGATATCGAGTGGTACATAGTTGGATATGGGCCTCAAGAAGCGGAACTTAAATTGTTGATAGATAAATTAGGACTTCAAGATGAATTTGTTTTACTAGGTAAGAAGATTAATCCGTACCCGTACATAAAAGCATGTGATATTTATGTACAACCTTCTAGATACGAAGGGAAGGCAGTAACAGTTCGGGAAGCGCAAATTCTTAAGAAACCAGTATTAATAACTAATTTTTCAACTGCCAAAAGTCAGCTGGAGAACGGGGTAGATGGATATATTTGTCCAATGGGTATAAAGGGAATTGTCGAAGGAATAAAAAAAATGATTGATGATGTTGAATTCAGAAGTGAAATTGTTAATAATGTAAGTCAAAAAAATTATGGTAATGAAATAGAAGTGGAAAAGATATATAGGTTAATTGAATTAGAATAGATTAAGTTATAAAACTAAAAAATCTTTTACTATTTATAAAAGATACTTGGGGGAATTATTTTTATGGAGAATGTTTTAGTATTAGATACATCGGTAGGTTCTCTTAACAAGGGTGACGATATAATAATGAAGTGTGTAAAGCATCATCTTTCTGATATAACTAAAAATGCATATGTTTTAACATTACCTACTCATGTTTCACCTTTTCATTGGTACCAAGTAGCGAGAAAATCAAATAGGGTAAAGATTTATAGTGATGCGAAATATAAGTTTGTAGGTGGTTCGAATTTGCTAGCAATGGATATGTTTACGCACTTTCCGCAGTGGAATATTAATATATTTAATTATGGTCCTTTAAAGGGGAGTATTCTGGTTGGAGTTGGTGCAGGAAAAGGGAATAAAATAAATCCCTATACAAAAATGTTATATAGAAAAGTTTTATCACATGAATATATACATAGTGTTAGAGATGAAAGAACAAAAAAAATTTTAGAAGAAATGGGCTTTAAAGCTCTAAATACTGGTTGTGCAACTTTGTGGTCTTTTACGCATGATTTTTGTAGGGGAATTCCAAGTGGAAAATCGGAATCGGTTGTTTTTACACTAACCCATCATTCTAAAAATCGTGAAAAAGATCAATTATTGATAGATACACTTAACAAAAGTTATGAAAATGTCTATTTTTGGATACAAGACGCTGATGATTTTGAATATTTAAAAACTTTAGAGGGTATACAGGACATAAAAATTATACCTCCTACTATAGAGGCGTATGAAAAAATCCTAAATACAGCCGTCGATTATATTGGAACACGTTTACATGGCGGCATATTTGCTATGCGTCATAAAAAACGTGCAATAATTATCTCCATAGATGAAAGAGCTAAGGGGATGGGCGAAACGTATAATTTAAATCTGATTGATAGGGAAGATTTAAATAATCTTGAAAAAATGATAAATTCAGAGTTTATCACGGATGTTCAAGTGAATTTTGATGTAGTAAATCAATGGTTAAAACAGTTCTCTAATTAATAAATGTACTTTGATAAAAATGGCGATTTATTAGGAGGCTCAAATGAATAGTATAATTCTCGATAAAATTGTCGTAAGAAATAATAGAGTTGATTATTCTTTTAGTATTAAGGGGGATTTACAAAAGTATTTTAAGACAAGTAATCATATGTTTCTTGAATATAACTATGATGTATCTGATATCCCTTTAAGTATTTTGGCTATTCCGTTTGTTGCAAATGTAGTTCCTCTTGTATGGATTACTAATTCAACAATAGTAATAAATGAACTAGATAAATCTTTTTATATTTGTTTAAATAATATAAAAAATGCATATCAAAACATGTTTCCTGGTGTGAAATTTAAAGGATCCGTGGATGTAGGAGAAATTATTGATAATGTTTACATTCCGGAATTTGAAGCGGCATCTTTATTTAGTGGGGGATTAGATGCACTTACTACATTTATAAGAATAAAAGATAAAAACCCCTTGCTAGTTACTGAATATGGATGGCATGAAAATGAAATAGAGGGTAGTAAAGTATGGGAGGCAGATAAAGAAAATGCCATAAATTTTGTAAAGGATAATGGACTAGAAAATATTTTTATACAATCCAACTATGGGACCTTTATAATTGCAGGGAACATTGACCATGATTTTAGAGAAAAGTTAAACGATACATGGTGGCATGGATTGCATCATGGTCTAGCGATAATATCTGCAGCTATTCCAATAGCTTTTAAACTTAAGATAAAATGTATATACATTGCAAGCTCTAATTCTCCATTATATCAAGTTACTTGTGCATCTGATCCAACTGTGGATAATGAAATAAAATATGCATCTGGAACAGTATTTCATGATGGATACGAACTTACTAGGCAAGAAAAGATTAAAGTTGTTGTGGACCATTATTCAGCTAGTAAAGAACCTGTTAATATCAGGGTATGTTTTAAAAATGAAGAAAATTGTTGTAAATGTGAAAAATGTTTAAGAACAATTATGGGAATTATTGCTGAAGGGAGAGATCCTCGTGAATATGGTTTTAATATTCCAAGTAATCTTTATCAGTACGTTAAAACTTCTTTAAATAGTGAGGTGAAGTTTTTTACTAATACATTCATTGAAATGTATTGGAATTTAATCCAAGTGCGAATGAAACAAAATTGTGATTGTATTACAGATAAAAATTTACTAAATTGGTTTCTAGATTATGATTTCAAGGCGCAACGAAGAAAAGCGTTATTAAAATACAGGATAACAAAGTTTTTCCCTATTTTAAAGAGGAAGATTAGTGCCAAATTTAGTAGAGTGGGTACGCAAAACAACTAAAATATAGAAGGTATTACGATGAGAATACAAAATTCCTTAAAAAATATTTTATTCGGTTTGTCTGGACAAATAATTAGTATTGGCATGGGATTTGTTGTTCGAACTGTTTTTATTTATACACTCGGTATAGAATATTTAGGTGTGGATGGGCTTTTTACAAGTATACTATTGATGTTTTCCCTAGCTAATTTAGGCTTTGATACAGCTATAATTTATAGTTTATATAGGCCATTAGCTGAGAAGGATATCTATAAAATACAGGCATTAATGAATTTATATCAAAAAGCATACAGATTAATAGGAGTAGTAGTTTTATTATTAGGGTTATCTCTATTACCATTTCTTGATTATTTAGTGAATGCAGATACTATGATTAAAGACATTAACATTATCTATCTTTTATTTTTAATAAGTTCGGTGTCATCATATTATTTTGTATATAAGCAATCTATTATTATTGCTGATCAAAGTAACTATATCATTTCTAAAATACACACTTTGTTCATAATTATATCTAACGCATTACAAATTGTTTTATTAATAATTATTAGTGATTACATTGTAGTACTGATAGTTCAATTAACATTGAAAGTAATTGAGAATGTATATATTGCAAATAAGGCAAATAAATTATATCCATTTTTAAAAGAAAAAAATAATGCGAAATTATCTAAGGCAGACAGACGAGAGTTTTTTGAGAATTTGTATTCCTTGTTACTATATAAAATTAGTGGTGTAGTAATTAATGCAACAGATAATATAATTATATCGAAATTCATTGGAATTATTTGGGTTGGTGTGTATTCAAATTATTTGTTGATCTTAAATACATTAAATACCTTATTAGGCTATTTGTTTTATTCTATCACTGCTAGTGTTGGAAATTTGAATGTGAAAGAAAATGCAGAAAAAAAATATTTTATTTTTCGTGTAATTAACTTTTTTAATTTTTGGATATATGGATTTTGTACAGTTTGCCTTTGGAATTTGATAAATCCATTTATAACACTCTGGTTAGGTGAGGAATATGTGTTTAATAAGTATGTATTATTTTTCATATTACTTAATTTTTTCACTTCAGGAATGCAAAATACAACTACAATTTTTAGAGAAACCACAGGTTTATTTAAAAAAGGGAAGTATAGACCTATCATAGCGGCAATTATAAATATTGTAGTTTCTATAATTCTCGCGAAACAAATAGGAATAGCAGGAGTGCTTTTAGGGACTGTTATTAGTAGATTATGTACTTACTTTTGGTATGATCCTTATATTATATTTAAAATGATTTTTAAAAAATCTGTAAAAGTATATTTTATTAGATATATTTTGTTTGTAGTGCTTGTATTATTTTCTGTTATAGCAACGGATTTTATTGGTTATATTTTTCACATAAATATATTTATGGACATGGTAATACGTAGTATTTTGTGCCTGATTATTCCGAATTTGATCTTTTGGATGGTATTTAAAGAGGCGGAAGAGTATAGATATTTCCTTAATTTAACCCGAATATTAATAAAAAAAATAAAGTCGAAAATATTAACTCGGAAAGTTTCGAATGATAATTATCCATAAATTATTATTTTATTTTTTCCATATCACAGTAAAGAATGCTTTATTTACGGAAGAGATTTTAGGTTGTTCTGAAAATAATAGTAGGGGAGTTATGTATAAAGAGCATAGTGTCTTTTTAATAAAATTGTAAGTTTAAATAGTATAAATAAAAGGGTATTGAAATAAAAACAGCTAGTAAGAATAGATCTATTTAGGAAGGAGAAAGGAATTGTGAAAAGACTTTCTAAATAATGGATCTCTAAAAACAATAAAAAGTGATGTTACTTCTCTTATATCCAATCAATTTACCTTATGAAACATAAGATGTAGAAAAGCAAAAAAGAGGTGTGAATTGATGTGGAGAAGAAGGGATAATCTTGGGAATTTGAATGATTTAGATTTGGTGTCCAAGCCTCCTTTTCATAATGACATTTTAACTTATGATAGTACGCAATTAAAATGGATTCCAAAATCATTTGAAGCTACAAATTCTACAAGTATATATGTATTAGAATTAGATAGATGGGATGTTAAGAATGATGGGACTGATGCTATCAATACTTCCAAAGGTATTAATAATGCTTTAGTTTGGGCGGCTCAACAAGGTTATACGGAAGTTGTGTTACCTAGAGGAATATATTTGATTGATAAACAAACACCCATCGAACCACCAAGTCATTTAACTTTGAATCTAAACGGTTCAACATTAAAAATGGAAACAAATAATTTGACTGGATATGCAATTATAAGTTTTCGTAGAAATCAAGTATATTCTAGGATAACAAATGGTATTATCCAAGGAGATAGATATACACATGATTATTCTAGTGGGGGAACACATGAGGCAGGGTACGGCATTGAATTGGGGAGTTTTACTCCACCTGCTGATGGGGGGAACAATACACGGTTTGTATCTTTAGATAATCTAGATATTTTAGATTGTACAGGAGATGCCATTACACTGAACAGTACTTTTGGGCAGATTTCACCTTTTCCTACAGCATTAGCAAGTTCATTTGAACAGGGAGCAATTAATACAACAGATGGTTCATTAGTAAGTAGTACAACAAAGATACGTTCCAATTTGCAAATTGATATGACCCAAGTGGCTATTGTAAAGTATGGTTACTTTGGATTATATGGAAATGGATTTGGAGCATTGGGTTCTGAAATAAAATGCGATTATTATGATGTCATTTTTTACACTTCAAATAATATATTTTTATCTTCAAAAACCAATGTACAATTCTTTGATGAAGTAGAAGTCCCTAATGGAGCAAGTTATGCTAAAATTGTTTTGCATCAAGGGAATGTTCCTGCTCCTGCAAATTGTTTAATAAATGTTCGGGTGCCTTCTTTTTCACAATATACTTATATAGAAAAATGTAATTTACATGATTGCCGTAGACAAGGGATTAGTGTATGTGGGGCAAAGAATGTATATATTCGAGATAATGATATTCATCACATCGCAGGTACCAATCCACAAAGTGGACTAGATATTGAAGATGGATATGATTTAAATCAATATATATACATTGAAAGAAATAATTTTCATGATAATAAAAATTATAATATTATTGTTGTAAATGGGAAATTTATCTATATATCGAATAATTCTATTATGAATACCATTTCAAATGCTTATGTTGGGCTATCTATTAATGGTGGTGCAGATAGGGTAATCGTAACAGGGAATAATATCCGATTAACCAAGGTCTCTTTGTTAGGAGATGTTATTTTTTCCAATAATTATGTATACGGAGCGCAAGTAAATGTTCAAGGTGTATATGTAAATCGACCTATTAATATATTAGATAATATTTTTTCTAATAGTAAAATGATTATTGATACCCCCTTTCCATATGCGGTTAAAGTTGATTCCTGTCGCTTTATAAACGATGCAGATAAACTAAATTCCTTGTCATCATTGTATCAGTGGACATTAGAGATGAAAAATGAGCCGCAAACTATCTCAAATTGTATATTTGAAGGACAAGACGTTTTGTATTTAAATTATGTACCAGTAGGAACAGTTAAATCAGGATGGATATTTGAAAATATTATATTTAATAATGTTAAAAACCCAACCTTAGTTGCAGGGACATATACAAATTGCTTTTTTAAGGACGTAACCTTTTTGGGGATAACAAGTACAGGAAGCACTTTAGAATTAAAAGATTGCAAGTTCTTTAGTATAGATAGAAATAACACGTTATTTACAGTGAATAACCTCAAAGCATTCAAGATGATGGATTGTCATATAGAAAAACCAAATGGTACGGTCTTGAATATTCAAAATGTATCTGATGAAATAGTGTTAGGGGGAAATACTATAAAAATTACAAATGATACTCTTCAGAGAGCTATTATTGTTTTGGATGCAGCGTTTACTGGTAAGCAAGTGATAATTCAAAATAATATTATAAATTCCACAAATTTGATGCAAGTTGGGATAGATAATAGAACAACGAGTATTACACCCCTAGTAGTAATTCAAAACAACGTGTTGAATAATGCGAAAATTACAATTACAGGGAGGGAATTTCTGCAAGGGAATATAGTTAATGGTGTAATAGATCCAAATTAATGCATGGTGATAATTAAATTTGAATAGTTTCAAAAAATTATGAGAAATGAAGTAGAGTGGCTCTTAATAAATATGTCCATAAAGTATTATATAATGGTACATGGAAGGATTTTGTCCAATGTAATTATTCGAAATAGTCTAATTCCTAATAGATAATAGGTTTATTGACTTTTAGTTACTACTATAGAATAGAGAAAAGCTATTATGTTTTTTATAAACATAATAGCTTTTTATTATTACGTTAACTGCATACTAAAAAATAGTGTGTAGGAGAATTTTTAAATAATAAATGGATTTTTTAATATACTACTAAGCGTTGTTTATAAAACTGTGTTTGTGAATATATTTTTTGAGATTTTTACAGTGTGTAATAGTCTCTTGGATAAGCATTTGGAAAAATATATTTTGCACCTATGTGTATTGCTTTCTTCTACTTATTAAGTTTTAAAGCTGTGTACTATAGAAAATGTTTGCAGGTGATAAGTAAAGAGAAATTGAATACAATTCTTTAATTACAACTTAAGAATACTTGATTTCAATCCGTAATGAATACTTTGTAGATTATTTAACTTTGGAAAAGCATTTGTAATAATTTAAGATGGGGGAATGATTGGTAATGAAGAGACTGTTTGATATCTTTATTTCTTTATTATTATTAATTTGCTTTTTTTTCGTTATTCTTTTAGTAGCAATTATAGTTAAAACTCAGATAGGATCACCCATTTTATTTAGACAACAACGTCCAGGGTTACATGGAAAACCTTTTTATCTTTATAAATTTCGTACGATGACCAATGAGCGAGATCGTAATGGGGAGCTGTTACAAGATCACGCTAGATTAACTAAAGTTGGAAAATTTCTTAGAAAATATAGTTTAGACGAATTACCACAATTAATAAATGTGCTAAAAGGTCAATTAAGTTTGGTGGGCCCCCGCCCATTATTAATAGAATATATGCCTTTATATTCGAAAGAGCAAGCTAAAAGGCATAATGTAAGACCCGGAATCACTGGATGGGCTCAAGTTAATGGAAGAAATAGTATCTCATGGGATGAGAAATTTAAATTAGATGTATGGTATGTTGAGAATCAAAGTTTTCTTTTAGATTTGAAAATTTTATATCTAACTTTTAGTAAGGTTTTAAAGTCGGAAGGGATAACAAATAATAAGCATGTGACTATGCCAGTTTTTAAGGGGGGAATCGAGCATGGGGGGGAATAAAATGAATATTTTGTTTACTAGCTCTGGTAGGAGGGTCACCTTAATTAAAAAATTTAAGGAAGTACTTAAACAAGAAGGAATCAAAGGAAAAATCTTTACTGCAGACTTAAAAGAAACTGCTCCCACCATTTACTTTAGCGATAAGCATTTTATTGTTCCGCGTGTAAATGAAGAGGGATATATAAATGAATTATTAAAAATATGTAAATCTGAAATGATAAATCTAATAATTCCGTTAATTGATACAGAATTAACCCTTATGGCTAATAATTCGAAGGTTTTCGAAGGTATTGGTGTAAAAGTATTAGTTTCTAGTATGGAATTAAATAAGATTGCTAATAACAAAAAATACACATATAACTTTTTTGCATCTAATAATATACCAACACCTAGAGTATATAGTGATGAAGAGATTGGAAGAAAAGAATATCAATTTCCACTATTAATTAAACCTTATGATGGCAGTTCTAGTAAAGGTGTAACAAAAATAATGAATGAAAAGGAATTGGAATTTTTTAAGGATTATATACCTAACGCTATGATACAAGAGTACGTTTCAGGAGAAGAATACACTATAGATGTCATGGTAGATTTCTGTGGGAATATAAAAACAATCGTTCCTAGATTGCGTATAGAGACACGAGCAGGTGAGGTAAGTAAAGGTATAACCAAGAAGGATTTTGATATCATCCAAGCAGCAGAAACTGTAATAAAAGCTCTTCCTAATCCTATTGGGTGTATTACTTTACAATGTTTTAAAAAGGAGGATGGACAAATTACGTTTATTGAAATAAACCCTCGTTTTGGAGGAGGAATACCACTATCAATAGAAGCAGGAGCGAATTTTCCACTTTGGACAATTAAAATGTGTCAGGGGGAAGTCTTTATAGATAAGGACTTTAATTGGAGAGAAAATTTAACAATGCTTAGATATGATGAAGCGGTTTTTATGGAGAGTATTTAAGATGATGATTAAAGCAATTGTTTTTGATATGGATGATACTTTATATAAAGAGAAAGATTATGTTGTAAGTGGTTTTAAAGCAGTGGATGATTGGATTAAAGAGAAGTATAAGAAAACCGGATTTTATAATATTGCAATTCAATTATTCGATTCGGGGGAAAGAAGGTTCGTGTTTAATGAAACACTAGAAAAGTTAAACATTCCTTACGATGAAAAATTGATTAGTAATTTGATAGAACAGTATAGGTTTCATAAACCAGATATTCAATTGTTGGATGAAGCGGATTGGGTACTAAATAATTTAGTTAATACCGTTAAAATAGGACTTATTTCAGACGGATATTTAGTTGCCCAAGAAAAGAAAATTAATGCATTAAAGTTAAAAGAGAGATTTCATTCGATAATTCTCACTGATGAGCTGGGAAAAGAATATTGGAAGCCGAGCCAAATTCCTTATGAAAAAATAAGTAAGGAACTACAGGTGCCTCATCAGCAATGTGTCTATATAGGAGATAATTTAAGTAAGGATTTTATAACAGCCAAGAAATTGAAATGGTTAACGATCCATATTAATAGAGAAGGTGGAATTCATCATAATCTTATAGTTGAGCAAGCTTATAAAGCACATTATACAATTGATAATTTAAGGAGATTATCTGATATATCTGTATTAGAGCATATGTTTTTAGATACATAGTATTTAAATATGTATAAAGGATGTGTTTACATGCACACAGTTCAGCATAAAAAGCGAATTTACCTTTCCTCACCGCACATGAGTGGAAATGAACAAAAATATATTCAAAATGCATTTGATACAAACTGGATTGCCCCTCTTGGCCCAAATGTTGATGGATTTGAAAGAGAACTTGCATCTTTTGTAGGAGTGAAAGGTGGGGCTGCAGTTAGTTCAGGTACGGCTGCTATTCATTTAGCTTTGCGATTATTAGATGTCCAAAAGGGAGATACAGTGTTTTGTTCAAGTTTTACTTTTGTAGCGAGTGCGAATCCGATTGTTTATTTGGGAGCTGAACCAGTATTTATTGACTCAGAACCAGAAACATGGAATATGTCACCGCAAGCGCTAGCGCTTGCATTATATGATGCTAATAAAGCAGGGGAATTACCGAAAGCTGTCATTCTTGTTCATTTATATGGTCAGAGTGCTAAGTTAGATGAAATTCTTTCGCTCTGTAATCAATATGATGTTCCTATAATCGAGGATGCAGCAGAATCTCTAGGTTCTACATATAAAGGAAAAGCAAGCGGTACATTTGGTAGGTTTGGTGTTTATTCATTTAATGGAAATAAAATTATTACAACTTCGGGTGGTGGAATGCTAGTTTCTAATGATGTAGAAGCATTAGAGAGAGCGAAGTTTTTAGCGACACAAGCAAAGGATCCAGCTCCACATTATGAGCATAGTGAGATAGGTTACAATTATAGAATGAGTAATATATTAGCTGGTGTTGGGAGAGGGCAATTAGAAGTGTTAGAAGATAGAGTGAGGACTAGAAGGTGTATATATAAACGGTATTATGAAGCGCTATCTCACATGCCAGGATTTTATTTTATGCCTGAATTAGAAAATACACGCTCAAATCGTTGGCTTACTACACTGACAATTGATGAAAAGGAATCTGGGATCTCTATTGGGAAATTATTGAGAACTTTAGCAGAAGAGAACATTGAAGCGCGTCTTATGTGGAAGCCACTTCATATGCAGTCGCTCTTTAAAGAGAAGAAGTATTATCCGCATAGTAAAAATGAAGATGTGTCGCATTCCTTATTTCAAAGTGGAATTTGTTTGCCTTCAGGATCTAATATGTTAGCTGAAGATCAACAAAGGGTAATTCAAAGCATTTTAAAAGCAGTAGAATGGAAGAATTAAAAGAAAAGTAAGTAAAATTGGAATTAGATTTGTATATGTACCACTATTTGTTCTTTATAGTGAATTCCAAAGGGGATTGTTTGGGAACATTCAGTTTCAATTGACATAAAAAAGGGATAATTATAGGCTTTTAATATCTATATCTTAGTCTGAAAGTAAATTTAAGCATGTAATTGAGAAAGTAATAAAACAAATAATTTCGTTCGTTAAAAAGAATGATAAAGAGGTATGTTTAACGAATTTAATATGTAAATAGTATTTGTAGTAACTTTTCATATATTAGGAGGAAGAAATGAGCGCTATAGCTGGCATTATTCACTTTACTAATGAGCCTGTATCAATTGAGCACGGAAGAGAAGTAATGAGTCGTTTATACAAATATCCTGCCGATGATATTCAAATATGGCACAAAGAAAATGCTTTTCTAGGATGTCATGCACAATGGATTACACCAGAGTCAGTTGGTGAACAATTACCCTTTTATAATTATGAAAAGCAACTGGCAATTACAGCAGATGCTATTATTGATAATCGTGATGAGTTATTTGAAAAATTACAAGTGGATTATTCGGATAGAAAAAACATGACAGATAGCGAGTTAATTTTACTCTCTTATCAAAAATGGGGGGAAGCGGCTCCAAAATATTTGGTAGGCGATTTTGCCTTTATGATTTGGGATGAGAAAAAACAAATTCTTTTTGGTGCCAGAGATTTTTCAGGAAGTCGGACACTTTATTTTTATCGTGGTGAGGAAAAATTTACTTTTTGTACTATTATAAATCCGTTATTTTCTCTACCATATGTTGAGAAGAAATTGAATAAGCAGTGGATTGCTGAATTTCTAGCTATACCTGTAAATTTCGAATCGGTAGATCCACAGTTAACAGTTTACAAATATATAGAACAAGTGCCTCCAGCACACACTATTTTGGTAAAGGAAGGCGAAGTGAAGTTTTCGCGATACTATACACCAACTGTTGGGGAAATGCTTAATTTAAAATCAAATGAAGAGTATGAAGAGGCGTTTCGAGAGGTGTATCAAAGTGCAGTGAAGGCACGTTTACGAACACATCACCAAGTAGGAGCTCATTTGAGCGGAGGGCTAGACTCAGGTTCTGTCGTTAGTTTTGCTGCAAGTGATTTACGGGCTGAAAATAAAAAATTACATACGTACAGTTATGTTCCAGTAGAAGGATTTGAAGATTGGACACACAAAGGTAGAATAGCTGACGAAAGACCATTTATTCAATCGACTGTCGAGCATGTAGGGAATATACAGGATTATTATTTAGAATTGCCGGAGAGAAGCCCACTATCGGAAATTGATGATTGGCTGGAAACAATGGAGATGCCATATAAATTTTTTGAGAATACTTTTTGGTTGAGTGGAGTTTATGAAAAAGCATCTCAGAATGGAATAGGAGTACTTCTTAGTGGTCAAAGAGGTAATTGGACAGTATCGTGGGGACCTATTTTAGATTACCAGGCAATGTTATTGAAAAAGCTACATTGGATTCGTTTTTATCGTGAACTACATTTATATAGTAGAAATATAGGAGTGAAAAAATCACGTGTTTTTGAAGTGGTAAGACGAAAGGCATTTCCATTTTTGCATCAGTTACTTTTTTCAGGGAAACAAGATGCAAATTCCGCAATAATTAATCCGGAATTTGCAAGGGAAATGAATGTTTTTGACAGACTCAGAGAACAAGACATCGATATAACAGGCACCTCTATCTCTAATGCATATGACATGAAAAGAGAACAGTTTGAAAAACCATATTATTGGAGCATAAATGGAACGTATGAAACGAAATTATCATTACGTTATGCTTTATGGGATCGTGATCCCACAAATGACTTACGATTGATTCAATTTTGTTTGTCAGTTCCAGAAGAACAGTATGTTCAAAATGGTTTGGATCGAGCCCTGATCCGGAGAGCCACAAAGAATTTCCTTCCTGATAAAGTACGATTGAATCAACGGGTTCGAGGTATTCAAGGTGCAGATGGTGTTTACCGTATGGCTCCTTTTTGGAATGAATTTATTGAGGAAGTTGAAGAACTTAGTGTAGATCCAGTAATTTCTGAATTTCTAAATGTCGAGGTAATTAAGAAAGCTATCTCAAAAATTTGTAAAGAACCTCGACCAGAATATGCATTTGATTTAGATTTTAGAATTTTAATGCGTAGCTTAATCTTCTATCGATTTATAAAAAAAGCAATGTGAAAGGAGGTGATACGTATGAAAAAGGAATGGAAACAACCTGTATTAGAAGTACTTAATATTAATATGACTATGGCGGGGCCTGGGCATAAATATCCAGATGCTGTTCAACCTGACCCAGATGATCCAGTGAAGTACAGTTAAGTCATTGGAAAAATAAAGCTCTTATATAGCTTTATTATATAAGAGCTTTCAAAAAATTGACAATGTGGGGGGATAGGATGTTTGATTCTATGGGGAATGTGTTATATCAAGCCTTCGGGTTAAAAATAGTAAGTGAAATCCCATTACCTGAATTGTCTCAGCTGAATGAAAAAAAAGAGATGGCGGATGTTCAAGTTGAAATAACTGATTTGTCAGAACAGTGGGGTGAATATAGCGCAGAAAAGCAAAAAACGATAGTAGTGGAGGATGATATAGTTATGTTTCATGTTCCTCAAACTGCAATATTCGCTATACAATCAGGTGAGAAAATCACCTTTTCACCTATGGCAAATGCAGAAGAAGATAAAATTCGACTATATATTTTGGGAACTTGTATGGGGGCGCTTTTAATGCAACGTAAAATACTCCCATTGCATGGGAGTGTAATTGCTATAGATGGGAAAGCATATGCATTAATTGGTGATTCAGGAGCTGGAAAATCAACGTTAGCCTCGGCTTTTTTGAATAAAGGATATAAGCTTTTAAGTGATGATGTAGTTGCTGTGTCTCTTTTGAATAAAAATACTGCAATAGTTCATCCTTCTTACGCACAACAAAAATTATGGCAAGAGAGCATAAATGAGTTAGGAATGGAAGTAGCGCAATTTAGCCCTTTATTTGAAAGGGAAACGAAGTATGCTGTTCCTGTGAATTCTCAATTCTTTCCTGATCCATTACCTCTTGCTGGTGTTATTGAATTAGTAAAAACGCAGGGAGAAGATATCGAGATGACCCGTATAGAAGGGCTCGCACGCTTGTATAAATTATACCGCCATACTTTTAGGAATTCTTTGATTTCTAAATTAGGATTGATGGAATGGCATTTTGAAACTTCATCTAATATTGCAAGTGGAATGGAAATATTTCAAGTAAGCCGCCCGGCTTCAAGATTTACAGCTCATGAGCTTGTGGAAGTTATTTTAAATACTATACAGAAAGGGAGTATGGTTGATGGTTGTCCACTCGAGAAAAATATCATTAGAACATAACGTTGTCCAAAGTAAGGGTAATATAGTAAGCGATATGGATGGAGAAAAAGTTATGTTAAATGTCCAGAAAGGAAATTACTATAACTTAGGTGAAATAGGCGGAGAAATATGGGAGCTTATTGAAAAGCCAATAATAATTAATCAGCTTGTTACTATGCTAGTATCTAACTATGATATTGAACGAAAAGATTGTGAAGAGCAAGTTCTTTCCTTTTTAGAGTGTTTGTTTCAAGAAGGGTTAATTCAAATAAAAGATCAGCCTAATAGATAGATTCGTAATTTCAAAAGAACTGTTAGGAAGGGATTAATAAATATTGTGAAAAGGTTAAGGATGTTTTTATCACTAAACATGAAAACAAAGCTCTTATTTTTAGAGGCTTTTATTTTTTTAGGATGGGCACGTGTACTAAAAAATATTACATTTTCCAAAGTTGCACCTTCTTTAGGGGATTACATGAGTGAAACCTCAAGTACTCATATTCAACCGCACGGAGATACGCTAAAAAAGGTGTCCGAAGCAATTTCTATTATGAGTCGTTATACTTTTTGGGAAAGTCAATGTCTCGTTAAAGCTATAGCTGGGATGAAAATGCTCGAAAAACGTCACATTGAGAGTACTCTTTATTTAGGAACTGCTAAGGATAGTCATGGTGAATTAATTGCGCATGCATGGTTACGGAGCGGTTCTTTTTATGTTACTGGATCAGAAGGAATGGAGAAATTTACTGTCGTTGGATCATTTGCAAAGAGGTTAAGTGAGGACACTACTAAAGGAGAATAAAATGGAGAAAGATTTTGGTCTTAATGTAGAGTTCATGTCTAAGGAATTGAAACTTCTTTTTACAATTTTGAAGTTACAAGATGACGAAACACTGCAAACTTATAGTAGTGAATGGTTCACAGATATTGATTGGGAGGTTTTTCTTGAGCAAGCCATGCATCATCGTGTTTATCCGGTGATTTATCAAAAACTTAAACAGGTAGATGAGGAACGAATTCCTTCACATGTTGTACAAACTTTAAATAGAAAATATAGAAATAATACATTTCAAATGCTTTATTTAAGTGCTGAAATGGAACGAATAAATAAATTTTTTAATGAAAATGAGATTCGTACGATGTTTCTAAAAGGACCTGTACTATCTCAGGACTTATATGGAGATATTTCTTTACGAACATCTTGTGATTTGGACGTTCTCATTCCTGTTCAAAAATTAGAAAAAGTAGAAAAACTACTTTTAGAGCAAGGATATGTGAAAGATGATTATATTCAAACGATATTAAGTGATTGGAAATGGAGGCATCACCATATAACATTTTTCCATCCAACAAGGCGGATCAAACTTGAAATTCATTGGAGGTTAAATCCTGGACCGGGTAAGGAACCTGGGTTTGAAGAGCTTTGGAAGCGAAAGAGAAAAAGTGCACTTACAAGTAATTCGGTATATATGTTAGGAAAGGAAGATTTATTTTTATTTCTTGTCTCTCATGGTGCTAGACATGGTTGGTCTAGATTGCGCTGGTTAGTGGATATAAAAAAAATTGTCAATCAAGATCTTAACTGGAGTGAGATTAACAAATTAATGAGAAAATATCAAATGTTTCATTTAGGAGGACAAGCATTAATTTTGGCATCTCAAATGTTAGGTGCACGATTAGATAAGAGGATGATGGAATTAGTAGCGAAAAAACGTTCAAAGCAGTTAGCTCAAGAAGCGCTGTTTTATTTCAAGCAAATGATAAACTTGCATACCGATCCTGTTCCTGAAGAAGTACTTGCTTATCATAGTAGGCATTTATTTTCACTGATGTCTAATCAGCAAAAAATTTTATTTATTATGAGCCAACTCTATCCTTATCCGATTGATGCAAAAACATTGCCGTTACCTAAATTCCTTCATTTTTTATATTTTCCTTTACGTCCGTTTCTATGTCTTTGGAGGAAAACAAAGAAGCTTGCTTTGTCATAGGGGGAACATCGATGAATCATATTATATATTTTATGAAGAAATTATATTCTTCTGCAGGGAAAATTCTGTATGTGAATTTGTTTGGTATGGTTTTAATAAGTTTACTTGAAGGGATAGGTATTATTTTATTAATTCCTATGATAAGTATGGCTGGAATAATTAATATAGGTGAGGAGACTGCTTTTATTGCACCTGTTTATAGATTTTTGCAGGATTTCCCTAAAACAACAAGCCTAATTTCTATTTTAGGTATATATATACTAATAGTGTTAGGGCAAAATCTATTACAACGAAACATAACGCTAAGGGATGCGAGAACGCAACAAGCTTTTGTACGAGAATTAAGAATAGAAACATATAGTATGATTCTAAAAGCGAAGTGGAGTTTTTTTTTAGAGAAAAGGAAAACAAATCTAATAAATATATTAACTACAGAATTAGCTCGCGTAAGTTATGGGGTTAATTTAATTTTACAATTGTTAGCTGTTATTCTGTTTACATTCATACAGGTGGGGCTTGCGTTTTTATTATCTCCCCAAATAACTATATTTGTTTTGGTCTTTGGCTTATTATTCTTAGTAGCTTCTCGTGCTTTTATAAAAAAAGCACGAATACTAGGCGGTAAGACCTCGAAATTAGCACAAGACTATCTTTCTGGTATAACAGATCATTTTAATGGAATTAAAGATATAAAGAGTAATACTTTGGAAGCATCACGTTTAGATTGGTTACAATCTATAACAGAAAAGATGAGTAATGAACAAATGGAGTATATGAGAATAAGGTCGAACTCTCAATTGTTTTATAAAGTTTCAATGGCTATTTTAATTGCATTTTTTATATTATTATCAGTAAGTATATTTAAAGCTCAACCCACCCAATTACTATTAATCATACTCATCTTTTCGAGACTATGGCCACGATTTATGACAATTCAGTCAAATTTAGAACAGCTTGCTGCAAGCATTCCTGCTTTTAAGTCATTATGGGACTTACAAGGGGAATGTAATGAAGCAATTGAAATGCAGGATATACATCAGCAAAAACATATAAAGCCGATTTGTATAGAGCAGGGTATTGAATGTAAGGGTATTTATTTTCGATATAATAAGAAGGAGCATTTGTATGCACTTCAAAATATTAATGTGAAAATACCAATCAATAGTATGACGGCTATTGTGGGACATTCGGGAGCTGGGAAGAGCACATTAATCGATGTTTTAATGGGATTGATTCAGCCAGAGAAAGGTCAAGTATTAATAGATGGAACTCCTCTTACAAGTGAAAATTTATTGTCATTGAGACGGGCTATTAGTTATGTGCCACAAGATCCTTTTTTATTTAATGCAAGCATAAGAGAAAATTTATTGATGATTGAGCCGAATGCGAGTGAAGAACAAATTTGGACTGCATTAGATTTTGCGGCGGCAGCTGAATTTGTACGAATGCTTCCAAAAGGGCTTGATACTCTCATTGGAGATCGTGGAGTGAGACTTTCAGGTGGTGAACGTCAACGACTTGTACTAGCTCGAGCTATTTTAAGACAACCATCCATTTTAGTATTAGATGAAGCTACGAGTGCATTAGATACTGAAAATGAAGTAAAAATTCAATCAGCAATAGAAAGGTTGAAAGGAACGATGACTATTGTTGTTATTGCGCATCGGTTATCTACGATCCGCAATGCAGATCAAGTTATTGTTTTAGGAAAAGGTGAGATTGTTCAAAAAGGTGAATTTAATCAATTGGCTAAAGAGAGAAAAGGTGTATTTCGAAATTTATTAGGGTCACAAATGGAAGTGGGTTCATAGAGGAGAAAGATTGAATGAAATCTTGTATTATTGTAATTCGAGTTGAATGATAGCCCGGATAATGGTCAGTTACAAAAGGTCTTATTCGGGCTTTTATATTTGTGTTTTCTAAATTTAGGGAATAAATATAATTCAGTACCTTGCAATAAACAATACTAAGTGGTATATTATGGATAAAATAGCTACCGTTTATTGAACAGTACTAAAATGAGAAAGGGGGATTGTCCTTGAACGTTCAGTTTAAAAAAGGTGTGTTAGAACTGTGTGTATTGGCACTTGTAAAACGTAAGGATTGTTATGGATATGAACTTGTTCAGCAAATCTCTAATAAATTTTTAATATCGGAAGGTTCTGTATATCCGTTATTACGTCGTTTAACGAAAGAGGGATATTTTCAAACGTATTTAAAAGAATCCACGGAAGGACCGCCCCGTAAATATTATCAACTAACAGAGCAAGGAGAGATGCAACTTACTTTATTAGTAACAGAGTGGCGTGATTTTGCTAAAGGTGTTCAAGAAATTATTGAAGGGGTGGAATGGGATGAGTAAAGAGCAGTTTCTTAAAGAATTATCAAGTCATCTTAGAAAGTTACCAGAAGAAGAGCGACAAGATATTTTATTTGATTATGAAGAGCACTTTCAGTTTGGGATGGAAGAGGGGAAAACTGAATCAGAAATAATAAAGGGACTTGGCTCTCCGAAAGTAATTGCGAAAGACTTACTTGCGATGTATCGATTTGATGAAATGAAAAAAGATCCGTCGACTTCAAATGTGACAAGAGCTGTCATGGCAGCGGTTGGACTTAGTTTGTTTAATTTTATTATTGTGTTAGGCCCGTTAGTTGCAATTATAGCTTTTATATTTTCCTTTTGGGTCGGTGGGATTGCTAGTGTAGTGACACCATTTTTCGTTATTGTAAAAGTATTTATGGGCACTTTTATATGGTTGGATCTTTTCGTTAGTATAACGTTTGTCGGAGTAGGTTTGTTGTTATGTATTGTAGCTTATTATAGTACGAAGTGGTTTAAAAGATTATGTGTACGCTATGTAGTCTGGAACTTCAAAATGATAAAAGGGGAGTAGATGATGAAAAAGATATTATTAGTAGCTATCGCTTGTATCATTATTGGAGTAATAGGGATTTCACAAACATATGAAAAAGCAGTACAAACTGCAGAGAAAGGAGATAAAGAGGACGTAATTAAAAACGAAACGCTAAAAAATGTAGAAGTTAAGTTAGATGCTGGAGATATTGTTGTCCAAAAATCTCCTGATTCCTCTTTTTATGTAAAGCAAAAAGGAGACGTAAGTAAACAGGAGATTCGTATTGCTGAAGATGGTGATACATTAAAAATCATAGGGGAAATAGAAAAAGGTGTTTCATTTGATTTTTCATTTTACAATTTCGGATTTCAAACGCCTACATTGACTATATTAGTACCTGAACGTTCTTATCAAGAGATAAAAGTAAATTCATCCGCTGGACAAATAGAAATAAGTAATGTGAAAAGTGACCGCGTAAGTGTTGAAACACTCGCCGGAGAAGTGGATTTGAAACATGTAACAGCAAAGAGTGTGGAGGGGTCTACAAAAGCTGGTGAGGTGAATTTTAAAAAAGTAATAGGGAAAGTAACAGCAAAAACGGCTAGTGGGGATATAGATATTATTGATCATGATTCTAAATATGATTTAGAGGTAAGTTCAACTGCTGGAGATGTAGATATTACTTTATTGGAAAAACCACAAGATGCAGTTATAACTGGGCAAACTGCTGCTGGAGACGTGACAATTTTTAATGAAGACAATAAAAATATAACGATTGGTAATGGTAGTAAAAAGATTAGCGGTAAAACCGCTGCTGGAGATGTTACTATTGAAACGCGTTAATAATTAATGAAACGCATTCTTTTGAATGAACGGAAATCTATCAAAATATAAAAAGAAGATAATTACCTATATAAATAAGGGAATTATCTTCTTTTTATTATTTTTAATGTAAATCACGATATACGCCAATTACTTTTCCAATAACTGACACTTGTTTTAAAATAATAGGTTCTAGTGAAGAGTTTTCCGGTTGTAGACGGAAATGATCTTTTTCTTTATAGAAACGTTTAACAGTTGCTTCGTTATCTTCTGTTAAAGCAACTACAATTTCACCGTTGTATGCAGACTGTTGTTGGCGAACAACAACTAAATCACCATCAAAGATACCGGCTTCAATCATGCTATCTCCAGAAATGCGTAACATAAACACTTGATCTGCTCCAGCAACGATACTAGCTGGAAGTGGGAAGTGATCTTCTACACTTTCGACTGCTGTAATCGGTAAACCGGCAGTAACTTTTCCGATGATTGGAACTTGAATAACAGATTGTGTTTCCGTTCGGTTGTCACCTAAAATTTCAATTGCGCGTGGTTTTGTTGGATCGCGTCGAATATATCCCTTTTCTTCTAGTCGTGATAAATGTCCGTGCACTGTAGAACTAGAAGCAAGGCCGACTGCTTGACCGATTTCACGTACGGAAGGTGGATATCCTTTTTCTTGTACTTTTAGCTTAATAAAGTCGAGAATGTCTTGCTGGCGTTTCGTTAACTTTTCCATGTTTTCTAACACCTCGTTTTCTTTCATTTTTCTTATTATTAAGTATAACATGCGAAAAAACATTCTACAAACATAAGTTCGAACGAAAGGCAAATTTATGATACACTATAAGGAAAATATAGTGAGAAAGAAGGGTTCAAAATGAATGCAATTATTTATGCACGTGTGAGCACAACAAAAGAAGAACAGGAAACATCATTATTGCGTCAAAAAGATGAATTATTGCATTTAGCTGAGCGCTATCAAATGGATGTTACAAAGGTAATTGAGGAGCAGGCTAGCGGTTATACAATTGAACGTGATGGCATATTAGAAGTGCTAGATACAATTCGAGATGAACAAGTTGATGTACTACTTATACAAGATGAAACGCGTCTTGGTAGAGGAAATGCAAAGATTGCATTAATGCATTGTTTACATAAAGAGGGGATAAAAGTTTATACACACACACATAGTGGTGAATTACAGCTTTCAGATTCTGATTCGATGGTGCTAAATATAATTGGGATCGTTGAAGAGTATCAAAGAAAGATCCACAATTTAAAAATTAAACGTGGCATGCAAAGAGCAGTGGAGAAAGGATTTCGTCCAGAAAATAATTTGAAAAATCGTCATTTAAGCGTAGGACGTGAGAAAAAAGAAGTGCCAATTGAGGAAATTGTACGTTTGCGCCGGAATGAATTAACTTTTGAAGAAATTGCAGCAACACTTCGTGGTTTTGGTCATGATGTTTCAAAAGCAACTGTACATCGAAGGTATGTAGAATATACAAAGCAATTGCTTGATAAAGAGGACTAACTATTGTATGATAATAATCAGTTTTGAGTAGAAGGGGGATTCGAGATGCCAAGTCAAGAACTCATTGAACGCATTAACTTCTTAGCGAAAAAAGCAAAAGCTGAAGGCTTAACTGAAGAAGAACAACGTGAGCGCCAATCGCTTCGTGAACAATATTTAAAAGGATTTCGTCAAAATATGTTAAACGAATTAAAAGGAATTAAAGTCGTTAACGAAGAAGGCACGGACGTTACACCGGCGAAATTAAAAGCTTTAAAAAAGCAGGATAATGCAAAATTAAATTAAAAGATGGGCATAGCCCATCTTTTTTTATTTGTTAAAATTGTTATTTAATAACTTTCCAGTTTTCATTTTTCGTTGCTTCTATCCTTTTATGCTTCAATATATAGTTAGCGATAAGTTCAGACATATCTGTTGGTATGTCTTTTACTACTGGTTTATTTTGAAACATAAAGAAGTTCCCGCCACCGCTTGCACGATAATTATTCATAACAACGTCATATTCTTCATTCATATTAAGAGGAGCGCCTTTATACTGCAAAGACTCTACTCTCTCTCCAATTGGTTTTGAAATGTTTAATACATACGAAATCCCTTCCCACATATCGTAATTATAGTGTTGTGGTTTTGGTTCTATATAGGTAGGGTTTACGATGATGGTTCCATCTGCTTTTAATGTGAAATAAGAAGCAGAGAGTTCGAGAGCATTTTTTATATCCGCTCCGGTTATTCTAATTACTTTTAATGTATTTGGATAAATATAATTAGAAACGATGTCACGCATTGTTACATGTTTAGGGAAACCTGGAGATGTATTATGAAACAAACTTGTACAAGAAATTGAAACATTAGCTATATCCATCTGTATTTTATTTATGAATTCAATAAAAGGATGGTCTTGCAAACGTGTTTGCATAGCATCGGAAATTTGCATATCCCCATAAATTATTCCAATAGGTTTATCAAGCCAATTTTGTGTTTTCTCTTCATAATTGGCAACCAAGGAAAGAACATCTTGGTCTGCCGCAATTCCTTGTACGGGCAATAACTCTGAATAACTCTCTTTTTTCACCCATTTTTGTTCTGCTTTTTCGAATGTTACTGTTACTTTTCCAACTGAGTGTCCATTGCATCCGGTCTGTAAAATTGTTACACCATTAATCACGGTGTGAGCGATTTCTCGGTGTTGGTGGCCTGTTAGTAAAATATCTATGCCTTCAATTTCATGGCACATTGCATATCCTTGGTTTTCACCTGTTAAAACTTCAGTCGGTACTCCGGTTTGTAAATCACGTTCAAATCCCCCGTGATAGGCTACGACTAGTAAATCTGGTTTTTCATGTTTACGGATGTAAGAAACCCATTTTTTTGTTGTTTCAAATGCATCTTCAAATTGTAAATCTTTAATATGATGTGCTTGTTCCCAATGGGGGATGTAATGCGTTGTCACCCCTAAAATAGCAATTTTTATGTTTGATTCAATATGTTTTATTATATATGGTTTTCCGAAATAAGGTTCTTTTCTGTTTTTATCTAAAATGTTTGCTGATAGATAAGGGGAATTTGCAGTAGCCACAGCATTATTTAATATATCCATTCCGTAATTAAATTCATGATTTCCGATAATTGCAATGTCATACTCTAAGTAGTTGGCTAATAAGGACATTGGGTTTTCCATATCTTTTTCGTATGTAGCGTAATGATAAGTAAATGGTGTTCCTTGAATGAAGTCCCCGTTATCAATCAGAAGAACGTTTGCATTTTGAGAACGTTCTTTTTTTATGAGAGTAGAAATTTTAGCTAAACCAATTTCTGCTTTGGAGTTATCTTGGTAGTGAATTGGATACACAGTACCATGTACATCGCTTGTTAATAAAATATTTAAAGTTACAATTTGATTTTGATTCAACGCCATTCACCTTTTCTATAGTTATCTTTCAATTAATCATATCAAATATATGAAAAGAATTTTAATGTGAATGTATAGAATGTGTAAAGATTCTGTAAATAAGCAATTATTTGTAAAAATATGTGATATATTTCTTCATGTTTATGGAAGGTTATTTTATAACAACGAAAAATGGAGGCATTAACATGTTGAAAAAAGTTTTTGCAATGAGCACAACAGTTGTACTAGCAGCGGGATTATTAAGTGGATGTGGAACGAAGGAATCAAGTGCAAGTAAAAATGAAGATACGAAAAAAGGTTATGTACCGAAGACACTAAATGTTCAATTTGTTCCTTCTCAAAATGCAGATACGTTAGAGGCGAAGGCAAAACCATTGGAAAAGCTATTAAGTGATAAATTAAACATTCCGGTAAAAGTTAGTATTTCAACGAATTACAATACAATTGTAGAAGCGATGGCATCTAAGCAAGTAGATGTAGGATTTTTACCTCCAACAGCGTATGTGTTAGCGCATGAGAAAAAGGCTGCAAACGTAATTTTACAGGCGCAACGTTTTGGGGTAGATGATGAAACTGGAGCTCCCACAAAGGATTTAGTAGATGTTTATAAATCAGAGTTTGTTGTTAAGAAAGATTCTAATATTAATAGTGTAAAAGATTTAAAAGGTAAAAAAATTGGCTATCAAGATGTAACATCATCAGCGGGTTATGTATGGCCTGCGGCTGTATTGTTAAAAGAGGGAATCGATCCGTTGAAAGATGTGAAACCTGTTACATTAAAAGGTCATGATCAGTCACTTATTGCTCTTTTAAATGGTGATGTAGATGCAGCTGTTGTATTCCAAGATGCTCGTAATATTGTAAAAAAAGATTATCCGAATATATTCGATCAAACGAAAATAGTAAAATTTACGGAGAAAATTCCAAACGATACGATTTCTGTACGTTCTGATTTAGATGCAGAGTGGAGCAAGAAATTACAGGATGCTTTCATTGAAATAGGAAAGAATGAGGAAGGGCACAAAATCATTAAAGAAGTATACTCACATGAAGGATACGTTAAATCTGATGATAGTAAATTTGATATCGTTCGTGAATATGGAAAGAAAGTGAAAACGCAATAATACATATGGAAATGGCGACTAACTGGAAAGTGTGTGATTTCAGTTAGTTTGCCGTTTTTCAGTTATTGATAATACATAGAAGGTAGGTAAGATGTGTGATAGAGTTTCGAAATGTTTCCAAAGTGTATCCAAATGGTACAAAAGGATTGAATAATATAAACTTGAAAATTCAAAAAGGTGAGTTTGTTGTAATGGTCGGGCTATCCGGTGCTGGAAAATCAACACTTCTCAGATCGGTAAATCGCCTTCATGAAATCACAGAAGGAGAAATCATTATTGAAGGGGAGTCTATTACTGCTGCAAAAGGAAAAGGATTACGACGCATGCGCCGAGATATTGGTATGATTTTTCAAAGCTTTAACCTTGTGAAGCGATCAACGGTACTGAAGAATGTATTAGCTGGGCGGGTTGGATATCATTCTACATTGCGTACAACGTTAGGTCTGTTTCCGAAAGAGGATGTGGAGCTTGCATTCCAGGCGCTGAATAGAGTGAATATCTCAGAAAAAGCATATGCACGAGCTGATGAATTATCAGGGGGACAACAGCAACGTGTATCAATTGCTAGAGCATTGGCACAAGAAGCGAAAATCATATTGGCAGATGAGCCTGTTGCTTCGTTAGATCCTCTGACAACAAAGCAAGTAATGGATGATTTGAAGAAAATTAATGAAGATTTTGGAATTACGACAATTGTAAACTTACATTCTATTGATTTAGCGAGGCAATATGCTACTCGTATTATTGGATTACATGCTGGTGAAATTGTTTTTGATGGATTAGTAGAAGAGGCAACGGATGAAAAATTCGCTGAAATTTATGGGGACGTAGCTCAGAAAAGCGCATTATTAGAGGTGGCAGCTAAATGAATGAAGTGACGATATATTCGAAATCGATACCGAAGCCGCCGAGTAAATTGAAACATATGTTAACGGTTATTTTAGTTATTTTACTGTTGTGGGGTAGTAGTGTACAGGTCGACGCATCATTTTCAAAACTAGTAGTTGGTTTTCCGAATATGATGGATTTATTGAAGGAAATGGTGCCACCAGATTGGAGTTATTTCCAAATTATTACAACAGCAATGTTAGATACAATACGTATGGCGATTATTGGAACGACTTTAGGAGCGATTTTAGCCATTCCACTTGCACTATTTGCGGCAAGTAACGTATTTACTAGTGTATTTTTGTACAGTCCAGCTCGATTGATTTTAAATTTTATACGAACAATACCAGATTTATTATTAGCGGCTATTTTTGTAGCGATTTTTGGAATAGGACCACTTCCAGGTATTTTGGCTCTTACTTGTTTCTCCGTTGGACTCGTAGCGAAATTATTGTATGAGTCAATTGAATCAATTGATCCAGGTCCATTAGAAGCGATGACAGCTGTAGGAGCGAATAAGGTGCAATGGATAGTTTATGGGGTCATTCCGCAAGTGAAAGCGCACTTCGTCTCCTATGTACTTTATACATTTGAGGTGAATGTACGTGCAGCAGCTGTTCTAGGTTTAGTAGGAGCAGGTGGGATTGGATTATATTATGATCGTACACTTGGATTTTTACAATATCAACAAACTGCTTCTATTATTATTTATACCCTTGTTGTTGTATTGCTAATTGATTATATAAGTACAGCGTTGCGGGGGAAATTATAATGAGTAAAACGACAATAATCGTACCAAAACCGAAGAAACCGAGTATATATCGCTGGATTATTTTTATAGCACTTACAGTTATATATGTATGGGCCTTTTCAGGAGTCCCGTTAGAGGGAATAAAGAATACGGCGGGAGAAATTACAAAAGCAATTATGACAGGCGTATTGAACCCAGATTGGTCGTATGTATCTTTGCCAGATGGTGAAGATTTATTACACGGTTTAATTGATACGTTGGCAATTGCGATATTAGGTACATTTATTTCTGCTTTTATATCTGTTCCATTTGCTTTTTGGGCGGCAACGAATATGAGTAGTGGAAAATTAACTTCAGGAACTGGGAAATTTGTACTTAGTTTTGTTCGTACATTTCCTGAATTAGTTATGGCTCTTTTATTTATAAAAGCTGTTGGTCCAGGCTCTTTTGCCGGAGTTCTAGCTTTAGGGTTACACTCTATCGGAATGTTAGGGAAACTATATTCGGAAGGAATTGAAAATATAGATAAGGGACCGACGGAAGCGTTAATAGCAACGGGTGCAAATCGGTTTCAAATACTTTGGTATGCCGTATTACCACAAGTGTTACCGGATTTTCTATCGTATACGTTATACAGGTTTGAAATTAATGTACGATCCGCTGCGATTTTAGGTGTTATTGGAGCAGGTGGTATTGGTACGCCATTAATTTTTGCACTTAGTTCACGTAATTGGTCTCGTGTGGGAATTATTTTATTAGGTATCATTTTAATGGTAATTATAATTGATTTTATTTCAAGTTCTATTCGTAAGCGGATTATTTAATTTTTTTTAAAAGCATCTAATTCAGATGCTTTTTTGTATTTTTAAAGGTTATCAAAAAAGAGATATATCAGAAATTAGTATATTTGTATAAATATACAGATAATTATCTTTATTTTTAAAATAAAAACAATTAAAAAGTATGTCATATTGAATGCCCATACATTCCCTGAATCACTGTATTTTTTATGAAAAATCAAAAAAACATCAACATATTTGTCGATACATGTTGTATAATCTTGCGTGGGAAGCTATCATATAAATGTATAAAACGTTTACTAACATACGCGAAGGGAAGAATAGCATGTCACATTCAATCGAACAACTTTCTATCAACACGATTCGCACATTATCCATTGATGCGATTGAAAAAGCAAACTCTGGTCACCCAGGAATGCCAATGGGTGCAGCACCAATGGCTTATACATTATGGACTCAATTTATGAAACACAATCCAAATAACCCAACGTGGTTTAACCGCGATCGTTTCGTATTATCTGCAGGTCATGGTTCAATGTTACTATACAGCCTACTTCATCTATCTGGTTATGACTTAACAATGGATGATTTAAAGAACTTCCGTCAATGGGGAAGCAAAACTCCAGGACATCCTGAGTACGGTCACACAGCAGGTGTAGACGCAACAACTGGTCCACTTGGACAAGGTATTGCAACTGCTGTTGGTATGGCGATGGCTGAAAGACATTTAGCGGCTAAATACAACCGTGATGCGTATAATGTAGTAGATCATCATACATACGCTATTTGTGGTGATGGAGATTTAATGGAAGGCGTTTCTGCTGAAGCATCTTCATTAGCTGCTCATTTACAATTAGGTCGTCTTGTAGTACTTTACGATTCAAACGATATTTCATTAGATGGCGATTTAAATCGTTCATTCTCTGAAAGTGTAGAAGATCGTTACAAAGCATACGGATGGCAAGTAATCCGTGTTGAGGATGGAAACGATATTGAAGCAATCGCAAAAGCAATTGAAGAAGCGAAAGCTGACGAAAAACGCCCAACGCTAATTGAAGTAAGAACGACAATTGGTTTCGGTTCTCCAAACAAATCAGGAAAATCAGCTTCACATGGTTCTCCACTTGGTGTAGACGAAACAAAATTAACGAAAGAAGCATACGCTTGGACTGCTGAACAAGACTTCCATGTAGCAGAAGAAGTATATGACAACTTCCGTAAAACAGTACAAGATGTTGGTGAAACGGCGCAAGCTGCGTGGAACACGATGCTCGGTGAATATGCACAAGCATATCCAGAATTAGCAAACGAACTGCAAGCAGCAATGAACGGTCTTCTTCCAGAAGGTTGGGAACAAAGCTTACCAACTTATGAATTAGGATCAAAAGCAGCAACACGTAATTCTTCAGGTGCTGTAATTAATGCAATTGCAGAGTCTGTACCATCATTCTTTGGTGGATCAGCTGACCTTGCTGGTTCTAACAAAACATATATGAATAACGAAAAAGACTTCACAAGAGCTGATTACAGCGGTAAAAACATTTGGTACGGTGTTCGTGAGTTTGCGATGGGTGCAGCAATGAACGGTATTGCACTACATGGCGGTTTAAAAACTTACGGTGGTACGTTCTTCGTATTCTCTGACTACTTACGTCCAGCAATTCGCCTTGCAGCATTAATGCAATTGCCTGTAACGTATGTATTCACACATGATAGTATCGCTGTTGGTGAAGATGGTCCAACACATGAGCCGGTTGAACAATTAGCAGCACTTCGTGCAATGCCAAACGTTTCTGTTATTCGTCCAGCAGACGGTAACGAATCAGTTGCAGCTTGGAGACTAGCTCTAGAATCAACAAAAACACCAACTGCATTAGTGTTAACTCGTCAAGATCTTCCAACATTAGAAGGTGCAAAAGACGATACTTATGAAAAAGTAGCAAAAGGTGCATATGTAGTTTCTGCAAGCAAGAAAGAAACTGCTGATGTAATCTTAATTGCAACTGGATCTGAAGTAAGCTTAGCAATCGAAGCGCAAAAAGCTCTAGCAGCAGACGGCGTTGATGCAGCTGTTGTTAGCATGCCATCTATGGATCGCTTTGAAGCTCAAACTGCTGAGTACAAAGAATCTGTACTACCAAAAGCAGTAACGAAACGTTTCGCAATTGAAATGGGTGCTACAATGGGATGGCACCGTTATGTAGGTCTTGATGGAGATGTACTAGGTATTGACACATTCGGTGCTTCTGCTCCTGGTGAGAAGATTATGGAAGAGTATGGATTTACTGTAGAGAACGTTGTTCGTAAAGTAAAAGAAATGCTTTAATGATTTTAGAAAAATCTCTCCAGCATGGGGAGATTTTTCTATGTAATTGAGTTTTTTCGACAGGAAAAGTTTTTTCTCTCTCCGTAGTCAGACAATCATTGCAAATCTTCTCTTATATAATGTAGGGAAAAGGTTGTCCAGATCGGGAGGGGAAAAATGAAAACGTATGAATTGTATTTAATTCAAGAGGATATTGCGAAAGCTTACTTTGGTCGTGAATATTTGTTTTTTGATTTATTTGCTCGATTTTCAGAATCTGGGTTCCTTTCGGAGAAGAAAGTATTATATAAACAAATGACGTATATTACGATGCCGTTACAAGTAATGAAAATTCATCATAAATTAGAACAAGCTTTGCGTGTTCTTGGTAAATATGAAAGAACAAATCATACTCATACGCTTTATACAGGAGCCGAATACGGAGAAATAATGGTGAAACCACAATATATTCGAATAAATACTTCTGGAAATGTATCCATGGAAACAACTTTCTTTGAGGTGCTTAGAAAGTGTGAGTTAACATTTTTAGCGATGGATTATGAAAATAAAAAGTACGGTTGGTTAAATCCTCTCAAACAAGTACGAACATATGTGTAAAAAATGTCGAATAGTATCTTGTCTTATTGAAAAGGTTTTAGTACACTGTAAGGTAGACAACATGAAGGAGGAAAAGATATGCCAATGTGGTTAGGTATTCTAGTGGGCGTAGTAGCACTAGTAGCAGGCGTGGCGTTAGGATTTTTCATTGCCCGCAAATACATGATGAATTACTTACAAAAAAATCCACCAATTAACGAACAAATGTTAAAAATGATGATGATGCAAATGGGACAAAAACCTTCCCAAAAGAAAATCAATCAAATGATGAGCGCGATGAACAAGCAACAAACGAAATAAGCGCCAAAGGGCACTCTTACCGAGTGCCCTTTTCTTTTGGTTATAAAAGATATTTAAAACTTTTAAAAATTCTGTGTTTTTGGTAAACTGAAAACATCGCTCATTTTAAGGGAGGAGGATAAATATGAAAGTGTTTTTTAATTTAGCTTGGTTTTTTAAGCAAGAAAAACGAGCGTACATAATCGGAATTATTATGTTATTTGGTGTCGCGCTTCTTGAACTTGTAGCGCCAAGAGTACTGGGCATTGTAGTAGATGAAATTAATAATGGAACATTAACGTCTGAAAAATTGTTGAACTGGGTTATTCTATTAGTAGTTGTAGGAATTACGATGTATATATTACGTTACTTATGGCGTATTATGATTTTTGGATCTTCTTTAAAACTAGCTCGTCAACTGCGAAAGAATCTATATGAACATTTTACTAAGATGAGCCCATCCTTTTATCAATCACGTCGCACAGGCGATTTGATGGCACATGCGACAAATGATATTCAGGCGATTCAGCAAACTGCGGGGGCAGGTGTTTTAACACTCGTTGATTCATTAGCTGTTGGAGGATGTGTACTCGTAGCGATGGGATTTACAATTAGTTGGAAGTTAACGTTATTAAGTTTAATTCCGATGCCAATTGTAGCTATTTCTACAAATTATTATGGAACTTTATTGCATAGAAGATTTCATAAGGCACAGCAATCGTTTTCTGAAATCAATGATAAAGTACAAGAAAGTATGAGTGGGATGAAGGTAATTCGCTCACTTGGACAAGAGAAAGAGGATTTACAAGCGTTTCGGAAGAAATCTGAAGATGTCGTACATAAAAATATGCTAGTTGCACGTATTGACTCGTTATTCGATCCAACGATTTCCCTAATTGTCGGATTTTCATTTTTGATCGCAATTTGTTACGGATCATTATTAGTCGTACGAGGTGAATTAACTGTAGGGGAATTAGTAACATTTACAACGTACTTAGGGACACTTGTATGGCCAATGTTAGCGTTTGGATGGCTATTTAATATTATGGAGCGTGGACGTGCTTCGTATGATCGTGTGGAGAAAATACTTTCACAAACTTCAGATGTAGTGAATAGGGACAATGCTATAAATACTATAGCAAGTGGTGATGTTTCGTTTGCTGTGGATTCGTTTTCTTATAAAAAGAATGAACTATTAAACTTAAAAGATATTTACTTTAACTTAAGAAAAGGTGAAACATTAGGAGTTGTAGGGCGTACCGGTGCAGGGAAGACGACGTTATTAAAATGTTTAATTCGAGAGTATGATCATTTTAATGGTGAATTAAAAGTTGGGGAGCGGGATATTCGAGATTTAACACTTCACGGTGTGCGTTCTGCAATTTCATATGTACCGCAAGATCACTTTTTATTTTCAGCGAGTATTGGGGAGAACATTGCTTTTGGAAAGGCCGATGCTACATATAAAGAAATTAGCCGAGCTGCTGATATTGCTTGTATTCATAATGATATATTTCAATTTCCAGAAGGGTATGACACTGTAGTAGGTGAAAGGGGCGTTTCACTATCAGGAGGTCAAAAGCAGAGAATCTCTATTGCGCGTGCATTATTAACAAATGCTGAAATTTTAATATTAGATGATTGTTTATCAGCCGTAGATGCAAAAACAGAAGAAACTATTTTAACTGCATTGAAACGAGAAAGGGCAGAGAAAACGACGATTATTACTGCCCATCGTTTAAGTGCTATTCAGCATGCAAATCTTATTCTTGTTATTGATGAAGGTAGGGTTATGCAGCGAGGGACACATGAGCAATTAATGAAAGAAAATGGTTGGTATAAAGAAATGTACGAAAGCCAGCAGTTAGAGGCATTAGTAGAGAAAGGAGGCGTATGATGGCTGAGAAAAAACGGAGTGATTTAAGAAGGTTGCTTTCTTATATGAGGCCCTATAAAGGGTTATTGGCGGTAGCATTTTTATTTCTAGTTGGTGCAACTGTAACTGAAATGATGGGTCCTTTTTTAATTAAACAATTTCTTGATGAACACTTAGTGCCAGGTAACTTTGAACAATCAGCACTTGTAACCCTATTTGTAGTGTATATTATTGCTCATTTATTAAAAGTATTATTTACTTATTTAGACTTATTGTACTTTCAAAATATCGCTTTTAAGATTGTCCAAGATATGCGAGTTGAAGTGTATGAACATGTTCAAAAATTGTCATTAAGCTTCTTTGATCGTACGCCGATTGGTACGCTCGTATCTCGCATAACGAATGATACAGAAGCGATTAAGGATTTTTATGTTAGTGTACTATCAACATTCGTGAAAAATGTAGTCTTTTTAGTAGGGATTTTAGTAGCGATGTTTTTATTAGATGTAAAATTAGCGCTATTTTCGCTCATATTAATTCCGGTAATGTTTGCAATTATGGTGTTGTATCAACGGAAAAGTGCAGCTTTTTATTTAGAGGTACGTAATCAGCTGAGTATATTAAATGCAAAGTTAAATGAGTCCATTCAAGGTATGAATATTGTTCAGGTGTTCCGGCAAGAAAAGCGGATGAGAAAAGAATTTGAAGAAGTGAACAATAAACATTTTAGTGCTGGACGTCGTACATTGAAATTAGATGCATTACTTTTACGTCCAGCAACAGATCTTGTTCATATTGTAGCAATTGCGGTAGTACTTGGTTTATTCGGAATCGATGCTTTAAAGAGTCCTGTTGAAGTAGGGGTTTTATATGCTTTCGTTAACTATATTCATCGTTTCTTCCAGCCGGTAAATGAGATGATGATGAAACTATCTTTCTTCCAGCAAGCGCTTGTTTCATCATCGCGTGTATTTCATTTAATGGATGATAAAGATTTAGCTCCTGTTCAAATGGGGAGTGAACAGCCACGAGTAGCTAACGGGGAAATTCAGTTTAAAGATGTTACTTTTTCATATGATGGAAAGCGTGACGTTTTAAAAAATGTATCTTTTCACGTAAAGTCAGGGCAAACGGTTGCTTTCGTAGGGCATACTGGTAGCGGAAAGAGTACGATTATGAATTTATTAATGAGATTTTACAATATTAAATCAGGAAATATAGTAATAGACGGAGTAGATTTAGAGAAGTTCGAAGAACAAGAAATTCGAAAGAAAATTGGTCTTGTGCTGCAAGATGCATTTTTATTTGCTGGAAATGTAAAGCAAAATATTCGTATGTATAATGAAGAGATTACGGATGAAGAGATAGAGGAAGCGGCAAAGTTTGTGCAAGCGAATACGTTTATTGAAAAATTACCAGAGCAGTATGATACAGAAGTTGTCGAAAGAGGAGCTGCATTTTCTAGTGGTCAAAGGCAATTAATTGCTTTTGCTAGAACGATAGCAACCAATCCGAAAGTATTAGTGTTAGATGAAGCGACGGCAAATATTGATACAGAAACAGAGGAGGCTATCCAAACGGCATTGCAGCAAATGCGAAAAGGTAGAACAACGATAGCGATTGCGCACAGATTGTCTACAATCCAAGATGCGGATCAAATATTTGTTATGCATGAAGGGGAAATTGTAGAAAGCGGAACACATCAAGAGTTACTTAGTAAACAAGGACTTTACTACAATATGTACTTGCTACAAAATAAAGGGAGTTTGCAACAGGCCTTGTAGAATTACAAGGTCTTTTTTCTATTCTCTCAGATATTAAAATGTAATAAAATTTTCGAAATATGTGAGAGATTTGTCGTGTCCTTTAACTAGAGTTGTACATATTGTATATAGAATAACAAAATTTGATAGGAGCTTTTATATGCAAAATAGATCCAGTTCAAATATTACATTTATTGATGTGTCTCATTGGGAAGGAAACATTAATTGGAATGCTGTGAAGTCATCTGGCATTCCAGCGGCGTATGCAAAAGCGACGGAAGGTGTGAACTATATTGACCCTACTTTCGTTCAAAATGTACAAGCTGCGAGAGATGCGAATGTATTAATTGGTGCATATCATTTTGCGCACCCAGAACAAAATGATGCCATTTCAGAAGCGAAACATTTTGTGAATATATTACAGAGTAATCAGACGGACTTAATCCCTGTTTTAGATTTAGAATCGCCAACGGATACTAGCAATAGTAGTTTAACGGGTGCGACTATATCGAATTGGGCAAGAAGTTTCGTAAATTATGTGAAACAAGCTACTGGGAAAAATGTAATGTTATATACAGGAGTTTGGTATATTAATGAATTTGGAATTAGCGGGTTAAGTGACATTCCACTTTGGATTTCCAAATATTCTAGTATACCGCCTGCTGATGCTGGTGGATGGACAGAGTGGACAGCATGGCAGTACACAGATTCTGGGCAAATTTCAGGTGTAGGAAATTGTGACGTATCAGCAGCTGTTTCATTAGAAGCTTTACAAGGAAATGGAGCAAGTGGTGGAGGGAATGTTTCCACGCCTAATAATGCGACTCCAGTATACGGAGTTGCTGTAATTAATGGAGATAATGTGAATTTACGAAGTGGACCATCTTTACAGTCTAGTGTAATTCGCCAATTGAATCGTGGCGAATCATATGAAGTTTGGGGAGAACAAAATGGATGGCTCTGCTTAGGGACAAATCAGTGGGTATATAATGATTCAAGTTATATTCAGTATAAACATTATGTAGCAACTATTACTGGCGATAATGTGAATCTGCGAGATGCTCCATCATTAAGCGGGAATGTTATAAGACAGTTACATCATGGTGAATCATATCGAGTATGGAGTAAGCAAGATGGATGGCTTTGCTTAGGGACAAATCAATGGGTATACTATGATTCAAGTTATATTCAGTATGGTGTACAATAAAGTGAATCTAAAAGGTATCTCGACTGAGGTGCCTTTTATGAAAAATATATAATTTTTACAAAGTATATATTGATAACATAGTATAATGTAATTGATATATGTTTAAAAATAATCGGAAATGAAATAAAGGAGTAATAATATGGAGTATGTGCTAATAGGTGGGATTTTAATATTATTAGCTGTAGTGTTTGTACTGTTTTATAAAAATAAACAGTTAGAATCAGAGAGTCAGCAAGTAGAGTTTGAAAAGAAACAAGCGATTGAAACGTATGAAAATGAGATTGCAGCTACGATTACAGGGCATAAAGAACAACAGGATACTTTAAAGAATATGGAACAGAAAAAATATAATGATTTACAAGTGAATACAGCTAGAGAACTTGAAAATATGCGTATGATGAAAAATCAATTGGCTGTTCAACATAGTAAAGAACGTAGTGAAATGCAAGATAAGCATAGTAGTGAAGTACATATGTTTCAAAATTTAATTGCGGATTTACGAGAATATACCAAAAATGGTGCTGAAGTGAATGCGCATGAAATATTACATTATATGAAGCGAGGTTTCGTTGAGCAAGGAATAATACTAGAAGAAGAGTTTCATATTATACCGAACGTTTTTATGATACGCAATAAATATAGAGATAAACGTGACATAAATGATAATCGAATTCATCACCTTATCTTATGTAAAACTGGTATTTATCTACTTGAGACGAAAGAATGGACAGGGAAATTAATCCATGGCTTAACGAAAGAAAATGCGGGTATATATTCATTTATGATTGAGGAAATTGGTAAGTATCAACATGAAATTGAAAAAGAAGAGACATTTGAATTTATTACGGATGGAACTTCATTAACTTTGCAAGTAAGAAATGAAGGGAATCCAGCGTATAAAGCGAAAATGCTATCTCAAACTTTATATAATTGTTTGGAAGAAATGCAAGTAGATATTGTAAAGGAAAAAGTAAAACCAATTGTATATTTTGAAAATGAGAGTGGAAAAGAAGTTATTGATCTTTCAAATGAAGAATTGCCGAGATTTAAAGATAGAGAGCAAATTGTAACGTTTTTCAGAAATGAAGTTTTAACAAGTAAAGTAATATATACAGCACGAGAACTACAAAAGATTAGAGATATGATTGGCCAGATGAATTATGTTGCGAAGTGAAAAATAAAGTAAAACTTTAATTAGTGGGGGTTTATGGGCAACCCGACTTCTACCCTTTACAGCCGAATTTTGAGGTGGGAGTCTAACTGCCCGCAAATAGCGGGATAAAGTAGGTGTTATTTGGGTGGAGAAAGGTAAAAGCTCTATATTGTGGGGAATGTTGTACATTTATTTTTGTTTGCATATATTAATGTACATTGCGTTTATTTTCGTTATTGATATGGTTCATGTGTCATTGAGTGTAATGAGTATTTTGGTGGTAGTAATGCCTTTTATTTTATTAGTTATTATTCAAAAGTCTATCTTACATGTTTCGGCAAGACGTGATAAAGGTAAGAAACAACTGTTCACTATAATGATGGTAGGTCTCATTCCATTGCTAGTATGCACCGTACAATTAAGTATAAATAAATACACTTCAAATTTTAATCAGGATCGGTGGTTAAATTATGAAGAAAAACGAGTACATATGGTAGATGACCTATTACAGGAGCATAAATTGATAGGGAAATCAAACGAGGAAATTACAAAATTGTTAGGGGCCCCTACGAAAACAAGCAGTTTGGAAACGGGAATTACTACACTATACTATCTTGGGAATGAACGTGGTTTCATTCCTATAGATAGTGAATGTCTTGTTTTGCAATTTGATAAAGATGGTAGAGTTATAGAGTATAAGGTACAACGAGATTGAAATAGTGAGAGGAGAAGCTATATCTTTTATAGCTTCTTTTCTATATTCCAATATAGAAAAAGTAGGCAAATAGTAGTCATTCCTATCTATACGAATGAGATAGAGTTTGTTATATTGTAAAGGGTTATTTAGTTTAGAAGTCTGCTAGATAGCCTTAAATATTTTAGATTAGGGAGGGAAGTTAACACGAATTAAGATATAAACGTGTTAAATAATTAGTATGAAAAAAGAATTTTATAATGTTTTAGCTGCATCAATTGTATTTAGTATGGTAACGATTCCAAGTTTTTCCTATGCAGACACAGTAGAAAAGACCGTAACAATTTCAACAGACGAGCAAGCATTAAAAAGTATTGAAAGCCATATGAAAGATGAAGATGGACGTGGAGAGAGCAAAGGAATAACAAATGAAGTACAAGGAGATTTTTTTGTACATATAATAGGTTCAGCATCTTTATTTGATTCTGCTGAGTTACAAAAAGCGACAGGTGTTCAGCTTTCTAATCAAGTAGTGAAAGCCGAAAAACAAAAAGGAAACGCTTACTATATACAAACAGAATCTGGAGCTGGGTGGATACAAAGTAGTGAAGGAAATGTAGAGGTTAAGGAAGTTTATCACTTGGCAAACGAAAAATTAGTAATTAATGAAGAGACAGCTACATATTCCGCACCATTTAATTCATATAAAGACGAGAAAGTGTTACAACCGCAAACAATTATTGCAATTGGACAAGTTGGAGAGTGGTTCCAAGTCCAAATAGATAATGAGGTGAAATGGATTTATGCACCTTCAGCAAAATTTGAGGGTACAAAAGCATCTCTTATTCAAAGCACAACTCCAACTCGTACGAAACGTGCAGCGGTTATGTATACTGCACCAATAGAAGAGAAAACAACGGATATTTACGGTGTACCATTAAAGGAAATGATTGTACCAACAGGTAATGAAAATATTCGTCCAGGTTATGCGATGAAACCAAAATACATTACAATTCATGAGACAGATAATTATAGTGTTGGAGCAAATGCTAGAAACCATGCACAATATTTATACAGTCAAGCAACAGGAACGACTGATCGTTCAGCATCTTGGCATTTTACAGTAGATGATAAAGAAATTTATCAACATCTACCATTAAATGAAAATGGTTGGCATGCTGGAGATGGATCAGAAGGAACCGGTAACAGAGAATCAATTGCAATTGAAATTGCTGTCAATCAAGATGGTGATTATAATAAAGCTGTGGAAAATGCTCGCAAACTAGCAGCCTATTTAATGGGGGAATTAAATATTCCTTTAGAAAATGTAAAAAAACATCAATTTTGGAGCGGAAAGAATTGTCCGGCCATTATGATAAGGAATAATGCGTGGGAGCCATTTTTACAGGGAACGAAAGCTTATTATGATGCGAATCATAAAGATGATATAACTGGCGGTTGGTATGAAGCAGATATTCGTGAATTAGATAAAAGAGGTATTATGGTTGGAGACGGGAAGGGTTCTTACTGGCCAGAACGTCTTGTAACACGTGGTGAATTTGCGAATTTAGTTTCAAGATCATTGCAATTACCAGAGGGGAAATCGAATTTCAAAGATTTAAGCACAGCTCATCCATCGCTAGTAGATGGTATTAATCGTGCAGCTAGTGCTGGGATTATAAGTGGACGAGGAAATGATATATTTGCTCCGAATGATACGATTAAACGTGATGAAGCTGTCATTATGATTGATCGTGCATTGCAATTCAAAAATATTAAAGGTAATTTAGTTCCATTACCATTTACGGATCAAAATTTAGCGTATGATAAACAGGCGGTTCAACGTGTTTATGGGTTAGGTATCGTAAAAGGGAATGAGAATAATGAGTTTATGCCAAAAGGTTCTGCAACACGTGGGGAATCGGCAGCATTTATTAATAGAATGTTAAAAGTAATAGAGAGTAAATAATGGAAAGGCATTCGCTTTGGCGAGTGCTTTTTTATTTTTCAATATGTTATAGAAAGGTGATGTGAATTTTGACTGGAATAAGGAATGAAAGCGGAGGTGATGCATATATTTAGATGCATTGGGTAGTTTTTTGTAATTTTGTATAAAATGAAAAGGAGGTAGGACGGTGAAATCAATACCGACTGAAGTCCTGAGTAAGGAATTGATGGAAAGAGAAGGGGTTATATCTATTACAGTGATGGAATTTGAAAAGATAGAAGTGGCCGGAGTAGTTGTTTCTGGTCCAGCTGTTATTTTAATTAATCAAGATTAAGTACATATTATCAATAAAGAAAAGTAGTCAGAGCATCCGCTTAGGGTGCTTTTTGTTTGTATAGAAGTGTGTATATGATAGATAATTGGGATATTGGAGGGGAATTATGTGGCAATTATTATAACAATGTTATTAATGGGAGTTTTATTAGGATTTGTCGGAGCAGGGGGAGCAGGATTTATCATCGCGATACTCACTCTAGTATTCCATATCCCTATTCATGTTGCTCTTGCAACATCTTTAACTGCGATGGCATTTACGACATTATCTGGAGTAGTAAGTCATTACCGAGAAGGGAATGTTGTGCTTGTAATAGGCGGAGTTGCTGGGGGATTTGGCGCGATTGGTTCCTTTATTGGTTCAAAGTTTGGTTCGTTAATACCAGCACATCTGTTGCATTGGTTTACAGCTGGTATGTTATTTTTATCGGCAATTTTTATGTTTATTCGGTTGATTATGTTTCAAAAAAGATCACAGTCGTCTTTAAAAGGGCATAAAGAACTTTCGAAAGATAACGTGATTAAATGTATATTCCTCGGATTGGTGACTGGAATTTTAGCAGGTGCATTTGGTATTGGCTCAGCACCTTTTATCCAACTCGGATTAATGGTTCTATTAGGTTTAACAATCCGTCAATCTGTAGGGACGACAATGCTCGTTATATTACCAATCGCAATTGGAGGTGGGTTTGGATATAGTTCGGAAGGGTATTTAGATTATGTATTATTAGTACAAGTTTTAATCGGGACAATGTTAGGAGCATATATAGGAGCTAAGTTTACAAATTATGCACCTCGCATGCTTCTAAGGTTTTCGATGATTATGACACCAATATTAGCTGGATGTATGTTGTTAGTAGATTAAAGAGAATATATAGAAATCTATTAATATATTTTACGAATGAATTATGTAAGTAATTCATATTTCTCATATAAAAGGATTTGCTTTAATATAATGAGTATAAAGTTCGAGTATTCGAAGTATTACTTGAATTATATCCCTATCCCTTTTCTAAAAATGCGAACAAGTTTTGCCCTATTCTATTCAATAGTTTATTGTATAGAAATATATTGTTCGATGACCATTATGGAACGCACATAATGGGTAAATCCCGATCCTTAAAGAGGATGCCCCTAATCTTCATGTGAAAATATGATCGGATAAGAAAGCTGGCCAATTTATGGTCAGCTTTCTTTTTGTTCAATGAGTAAGTCTTCTTTAATTTCTGTTTGCAATAATAAAGTTTTTCCGAAGCGACGTTTACATTCAGCTCGTACTTTTTGAATGGCTAGTAGCTGAGAAGTAGCAGGCACTGTGACAATGGATTGCCGAGGTTTTCGGTTTTCTTCACAAAAAACACATTCCACAACATATTTAGAAATCATAATTTCATCCTTCCGGTTTGAATTTCTAAGAAGGGACTGCTCATGAAGTTGATGTAAACTTTCGGCATCTTTTTACTTATTTCCTCTTTTTTTTCAAAGGGGAAATAAAAAAGAAGGTGAATTTTAGTAGGGGAGGGATGTATATGGAGAGATGGATAGGTACGGCAGCTATTTGTATGAATGAAAGAAATGAAATTTTAATGGTATTGCAAGGAAAAGAAGGGGAAGAAAAAAGGTGGTCTGTCCCAAGTGGAGGACTTGAAAAGGGAGAAACACTAGAAGAATGTTGTATCAGGGAAGTTTGGGAGGAAACAGGCTACAATGTGGAGGTTGTAAATAAAATATACGAAAAAGAAGGTATTACATACGGGATTCCGGTGTATGTTCATTATTACTTTGTTAAAAAAATAGGCGGTAATATGAAAATCCAAGATCCGGATGAGTTAATACATGAGATTGATTGGAAAGGGATACATGAAGTTGGAAAATTATCATTAGCTTTTCCAGAGGATTACGAGCTAATATACCGATATGTAAATAAAAAAGCAAGTGTGTAAATACTTGCTTTTTTAGTGTATCCAAGATAAGAAAAGTGGAACGATAACTAAACTAGCTCCAGCTGTTAAAAGCATTGATAAACTTGCAATTGTACCTTCTACAGGACCGATTTCAAATGCTTTTGATGTTCCGGTCCCATTCGCGCTAGTACCTAGCATTATACCTTTTGCGAGCGCTGTTTTAATACGGCATATGCGTATGAGTGTAGGACCGAATAACGCTCCAGTTAAGGCAGTTAATACAACGAAAACTGCTGTTAATTGTGACATGCCGCCAATCATTTCTGAAATAGCCATTGCAATAGGTGTTGTTACAATGTGCGGTGCTAAACTTTGTTCTATTGTAGAGTCAATTTGAAAAAAATTAGCTAGTAGTGCGGAAGTAATAACAGATAGAAAAGAACCGACAATGACATTAATTAAAATAGCAGTGCCGTGTTTTTTTAATAGATCAAAATGTTTATAGATTGGCCATGCGAAAGCAACTGTTGCAGGTTTTAATAATTCTGTTAGCCAATGACTACCAGATTCGTAGGTTTCGTATGGTGTATCTAATCCAAGTAATAAAGCTATTAAAATGATTGGGCATACAAGAAGGGGAGAAAGCAGACTCCAATTCCAGCGTTGATACATTTTTTTAGATACCCAATATGTGAATAGTGTTAATAGTAAACAAAGAAAGCCGATCATTGTGTTGATCCTTTCCGCTTTAATAGCAATTCTGTTAAAAGTCCTGTTACGAGAGTAACACAAAGTGTACTAATCACGATAATTAAAATGAGATCGATTCCATATTGTGATAATGTATCTTTGTAACGAATGACAGCGACTGCAGAAGGGATGAAAAATAAAATAAGTTCTTTTAATAAAAAGTCTGCACCGTCGTGTATCCATTCTTTTTTCACTATATTAAATTTTAATGAGATTAACAATAAAAAAATACCGATTATACTTCCTGGAACTGGGAGGTGTGCCTGTTTTGCAATCCATTCACCTGTCCAAGCGAAACAAAATAATAATAAAATTTGTCCGCTTAACTTCCACCATTTCATACAGTAACCACCTCTTTGTTTTTTACATAAAAATTGTAAAAAAGAATTAACAATTTCTACTATACGTTCATTCGAAATATTTGTCTAATATATAAATTGTATGTTATTAATATATTAGATGTATTAATCGAAAGTGAAAAGGGTGTCCAAAATGGAATTACGGCATTTGCAATATTTTGTTGTAGTGGCAGAGGAATTACACTTTGGACGAGCAGCTGCTCGTTTACAAATGACACAACCACCGCTTAGTCAACAAATTCAGCAATTAGAAAAAGAAATGGGAGTTATGTTATTTTCAAGAACGAAGAGAAAGGTTGAATTAACAGAAGCAGGAGAAATGTTTTTAAAAGAAGTAAAAAAAGCGTTTGAACAAATTGAAAAAGCAGTGGAAGTTGCACAAAGTGCTCAAAGGGGAGAAGTTGGATCACTTTCAATTGGTTTTGTAGGTGCGGCGATATATGATATTTTACCGTCAATCGTCAGAGAGTATAGAAAGAAATTTCCGAGAGTGTCTGTAGCATTACATGAATTGTCCACACCGGATCAGGTGCATGCACTTCATGATAATCGAATTGATATTGGATTTTTACGTCCGCCAATTCCAACGCAATTACTTGAGTTAGAACCAATTCAAAAACTTTCATGTACGTTATGTTTACCGAAGGCACATCCTCTTGCTGAAAAGGACGAAATACATATCGAAGATTTAAGGGATGAACCGTTCGTATTTATTACGAGACCAGTATGGCCAGCGTTATATGATACAATTTTATCGCTTTGCCGTGATGTAGGTTTTAGTCCGCACATTGTACAAGAAGCAACGGAGTATCAAACTGTTATGGGGCTTGTAGCGGCAGGTATTGGAATTACGGTAATACCTGTATCCGCAAATAAATTGTATAGAACAGAAGTTGTATATAAAGAGTTATGTGATTCTAATTTTGTTGCAGAAATGTCAGTGGCTTATAAAAAAATGAATAACAATCCAGAGTTGTTAGAGTTTTTGAAAATTGCAAGAGAGAAAAAGAGGATTGAAGTGGAAGATGCGAAGGCTGAATAGTTGATGAAGTTACAGGATAGTCATGATAATTAAGTTATATAAAGATTCACCTCGTTAAACAAAAAACGGAAATGTAACTAAAGTGCATTTCCATTTTTTGTTTTTTATTCAATGCTAAGGAGATCAATATGCGTGGTTTCTAGGACTAAAGGCTTAGTAAAGATTCCGATTGAAGTGCGATGTTTAAAATGTCATATTTTTATACACTAGTAGTATAGAATGCGTATGTTATGAAGCAAGGTAGGGGGAAATTATGTCTTTATTTCGGTTAGCGAGAAAAAATATACAAACATTTGCTGCCCAAAGGTTAAAACAATTTATGTGGATTGCTATGAATACAATGATTTGTTTTTTTATGATATCATTCCGATTCAATGAAGCTGTAATAAGTAAAGCGGAATATACACCTATATTTGTAAAGTGGTTTTATGCTATGTTTCTATTTATAGTTTTTGTGTGTATTTTCGTTACATATAAAATGACAACCTCTCTTTTACGGGTAAGAAGAGAGGAGTTTAAATCGTATGAAGTAGTGAAGATGACAAGAAAAGAAATGTTATGTTTATTATGTCAGGAGCAATTATTAACTTACGGAGGAGCTTTTGTTTTCGGATTAATTCATGGTATGTTATTTTTGAAATTATTTATTATTATTTTTATGAAAGCAGTAGGAATCCAAGGGATAACCAATGCACCGATTACGATGTATGCGGTAGTGATAACAGCAGTTGTTATGATAACTGTCATTATAATATCAATGTGGAAATGTTGTAGGTTTACACAAAGGTTAAAGGATGAAAAGTCATATGAAACGAGGAGAAAGGCATGAGAAATCATGGCTTTTTCTTCATTTTACACATGTTATTAATCATGATACAGTGGGAAGAACTGAAAAAAAGAGTTAAGAAGAAAGGTTGTATGGAATGATAAATGAGCAAGCGATCGTAAAAGTTGATCGATTAACAAAGCGAATTGGTTCAAAGACGTTAGTAGAAAATATTAGTTTTGAAGTGAAAAAAGGTGAAGTAGTTGGCTTATTAGGACCAAATGGTGCTGGAAAAACGACATTAATGCGAATGATGGTCGGAATGATTCGTATGACAGAAGGAGAAGTATGGATTGCTGGTCAATCTGTAAAACAGCAATTTGAAAAAACCGCTGCGAAAATTGGTGCTGTAATTGAGACACCAGAATTTTATCCTTTCTTAAGCGGCTATGAAAATTTAACATATTTCGGACGAATGAATGGGAATGTGACTGAAGAGCGTATCGATGAAGTAGTGCAATTGTTAGGAATGGGACAAGTAATTGACCGTAAAGTAAAAGCATATTCACTCGGTATGAGACAGCGTTTAGGAATTGCTCAGGCACTTATACATAATCCAGATGTATTAATACTAGACGAACCGACGAACGGATTAGATCCTAGTGGTATACATGAAATGCGGATGTACATAAAGAAAATTGCGCATGAACAAGGAAAAGCTGTTCTTGTTTCTAGTCACTTACTCTCAGAAGTTGAATTAATGTGTGACAGGGTTATTATTATTCAGCATGGAGAATATGTCGCAACACAAAATATTCAAAGTGATAAAAAGGAAGAAAAAGAAGAAATACATATACGTGTAGATGATGCGAATAAAGCGGCAGAGGTTTTAGAATACGATGTTTTAGTAAAAGAAAACGAATTAATTATAAACGTGAAAGATGAAGAAGTTCCAAATATTCTTCGTACATTGATGGAGAAAAACATTCAAGTTTATCGTGTATATGAAGAAAGAAAAACGCTAGAAGAGCAGTTTTTAGAATTAACAGGAGGAAAAGATATTGTTTAATTTAGTTTATAACGAGCTGTATAAAATATTTAAGCGAAAGCGAACGATTATTCCTTTTGCAGTTATTGCGGTATTAATTATTGGATTAGGATGGGTTACGGTAAAATATTTAGAGCCAGAAACAAAAGGGTGGAAAGCGGATTATACAGAACGCACTGTAGAAATTGAGAAAAAGCTCGGCATGAAAAAAGAGGATATTTTAACAGAAAAGTCAGGAGACGAGCTTGTAAAGGAATACCAGCTTAAAATGAAGCATTTAGATACGAATACAGCGCCAGCAAGTAGTTCTCCGCTTTCATTTATGAGAGATACAGGTTTTATCGTATTTCCAATTTTACTTCCGTTTATTCTCGTATATGCGAGTACGATTTTTGCGAATGAATATAGCTGGGGAACATATAAATTTTTAACAATTCGTCCAGCGAGCCGATTTAAAATTTTAACATCTAAGTTTTTGGCAATCGTTATATTTGCGGCATTATTATTTATATTTAATATGATTTTTTCCGTATTATGCGGGTTGATTATTTATAAATTCCAACAACCAGCTTGGGCTGAATTTGTCGTTCAAAATGGAAATATAATAAAACAAAATATTTTCGTAGAAGCAAGTAAATATTATATTTTATCTTGGTTACCAACTCTTGTGTATGCTGCATTTGCCTTTATGATTTCCGTTTTAACGAGATCGAGCGGAGGTGCAATCGGGATTTCTTTATTTCTTGCATTATCAGGGGGAATAGCGCTAATTCCGGCAGCAAGATATGAATGGGCGAAATATTTATTACCAGCGAATACAGATTTATATGGGCTTTTAAAGGGTGGAAGCTTTATTGATGGAGTAACATTCCCATTTGCTTCTTGTATGCTTCTTCTATACTTAGCTGTATTTTTAGGGGTTTCCTATACTGTATTTATAAAACGAGATTTAACAGCATAAGCAAAAGCCGTTAAGGGTAACTTAACGGCTTTTTGTTTGTAATAATTGATGAATAGCTTCTTCGGCTAATAGGGCGAAATACTCTGCGCTAATAGGCAATGCTTTTTCATCTACTGTAAAAGCTGGATGATGCCATTCATGTGTACCACTTGTTCCCATAAAGACGAATGAACCTGGTATTTCTTGTTGGTAAAAAGAAAAGTCTTCTCCTGCCATTGATGGTGTAGGAGAGATAACGTTTAGATTCATTTTCTCTGCAATATGAATAGAAAAATCAGTGAGTACTTTATCGTTTTGAACAGCAGGAGGACCTGGATAAAATCGGAATTCTGTTTTTACACCTAATGCATCAGAAACGCCATTAATGATACGTTTCATTAATGCCGGAATCTTTTCACGTGTTTCAGCTTGGAATGTACGGACAGTTCCTTCTAATATTGCTTTTTCGGGAATAACGTTCCACGTATTCCCTGAATGAATGTTTGTTACACTTACGACAGCGTTATGAGAAGAACTAATATTTCGGCTTACAATCGTTTGAAGTGCCATAACGATTTGAGATGATGCAACGATAGGATCGACGCCGGCATCAGGCACAGCTGCATGTGTACCAACACCATGGATTTCAATTTCAAATCGATCAACTCCGGCCATTAGTGGCCCATCTTTAATACCGATTGTACCTACTGGTAAATCAGGTTTATTATGCATACCGAAAATAGCTTGCACGCCACGTAAATGCCCAGCTTCAATAACTTTGCAAGCACCATTACTACTTTCTTCAGCTGGCTGGAATATAAGGCGGACAATTCCATTAAGAGAAGCTTCTTTTTCTTTTAATAAGTAAGCCGCACCCAATACAGCAGCTGTATGAAAATCATGCCCACAAGCATGCATTTTACCTTGTATTTTTGAAGTGTATGGAAGGTCAGTTTCTTCCTGGATAGGAAGGGCATCGATATCAGCACGAAGCGCTACAACTGGTCCGTTTTTATTACCAGAAATTTCAGCGATAACTCCTGTTTCTAAATTGGAATCAATAATAGTGATATTGGCCTCGTCTAACCAATTTTTTATCGCTTTTGTCGTTTCAAATTCTTCGTATGATAGTTCTGGATTTTCATGTAAATGCCGACGAATGGAAATAAGTTTTTCTGTTAATTGATCAGGAATAGATGCCACTTATTATGCCCTCTTTCTTAAGTGAAGTATTTGTATTAATTATACAATAATAAAAGAGAGGATTCTCAAATGAAAATCCTCTCGCGTTTTATGCTGCAACTTTTTTATGAGTATGCTGTTTTCGATAACGCCCACGCATTGCGTATGCAATTTGCGGGATTGCGATACCGATTAAAATAAGTGATACACCGAACCATTGTGAAGATAGTACAGCTTCTTTTAAAACGAATACAGACATAATAGTTGTAACTGGTAGTTCTGCTGCACCAAGAATAGTTGCTAATCCAGAACCGATTTTTGGAATGCCAATTGTAAAGGCAATGGACGGAATAACGATACTAAATATTCCTAATCCTAAGCCGTATTTCCAAAGACCTTGAGAGATCGCCCCGTTAAAAATAAATGTTGGCGGGAATACGATCATGACTAAAGTTAAAGCGCCAGCCATTAAAAGGACACCACGTGGTAAAGAAGGTACTTCAACGGCAACTTTCCCGCTTACGAAAATGTATGTTGCAAATGTAATAGCAGATAATAAGCCTAAAATGATTCCAGTCGTATCGAAATCACCAGCTGATGTTTCTAATAACCCACTTGATAAAAATGTACCTGCAAGTAAGAAGATTACTGAAATAACTTTTTCTCTTGAAGGTAATGTTTTTGTTGCGACTGCTTCAATGATAATTCCAACCCAAACGAACTGGAATAAAAGTATAATTGCAATAGAAGCTGGTACAGTTTTTAAAGAAGCGTAATAAAAAATTCCAGTAAAACTTGCAGACGTTCCTGCGACGAATAAAATTAACATTTGTTTTAGTGGAACACGATGTCTAGAAAATAGAAGTGTAATAGCAAGTAAAATAATCCAACCGAACAAATACTGGCTACCAATTACCTCTCCAAGTGAAAACCCTTCTGCATATGCAAGTTTAACAAAAATAGCTAAAACCCCATAACTACACGCTCCTAATAAAACTAAAAGAGAATAACGAAGCATGAAAAATTCCTCCCATCTATATGAAATTGTTCCGTAACGGACATATATAACTAGAGGGAAGTATACAAAATTAAAAATGAAGGGTCAAATGAAAGAAAAGTGCAAAATTTTATAGAATAATAATAAAAGTATGATATTTATGCATAATCTTGAAATTAATAATAATTAAAGTATTGTAAAATCAGCTTTATGTTGTATAAAGACAGCATTTGAAAAAAATTTTTAAGGCCAATAGGTGTGAAGTCAATTGTAATGTGCTAATCATTTGAGAAACTGTGGAACCTTTGTTATGTTAGTAACAATTAGAAAGAGTTTCATAATTCAATTGAGATTTTTCTATATAATAGAAGGGAATGAAAACGTTTTATTAGAAAATGTGTGAAAGGGTAGTTTTTCTTATTGTCATGTTGGAAAAGTGAATTCATGAAATGTCCATAGTATTTTCAATTGTTTTTGCTACAATATTGAAGAGGAGAGGAGTGGAATAATGCAAGATATTAGTATTTTTTTAGCGTTTGGAGCTGGGTTCTTATCATTTATATCCCCATGTTGCTTACCGCTTTATCCGGCATTTTTATCATACATAACAGGTATGTCGGTTTCTGAATTGAAAGAAGAAAATGCAATGCTTCGCAAAAGAAGTATGATACATACAGCGTTTTTCTTACTTGGTTTTTCAATTATTTTTATTGCAATTGGATTTGGTACAAGTTTTATTGGAGGCATCTTTACAAATTATAAAGATTTAATTAGACAGTTAGGCGGTATATTTATCATCGTGTTTGGTCTTATTATTATCGGTGTGTTTAAACCGAAGTTTTTAATGCAAGACCGTAAATTTACGTTTAAAAATCGTCCGAGTGGTTATTTTGGTTCAGTTTTAATTGGATTGGCTTTTGCTGCTGGATGGACACCTTGTACTGGACCTATATTAGTGTCTGTAATTGGATTAGCTGCAACAAATCCAGAATCGGCAATGATTTATATGATTGCTTACATACTTGGATTTGCTATCCCGTTTTTCGTACTTTCATTCTTTATTACGAAAATGTCTTGGATTAAAAGAAATAGTATGAAATTCATGAAGATTGGAGGATACGTTATGATTGTCATGGGTATCTTCCTATATTTTAACTGGATGACGAAAATTATCGTATATTTCTCAAGTTTATTTGGTGGTTTTACCGGTTTTTAGTATTATTCTGTGAAAATGTTGGAAATACTAACGGAAAAGCATATAATAAAATTATATTTTGCATATAGCCACAAAAAAGGATGAGAAAATATGAACATAGTTCTGTTATCAAGTATCGTTGCTGTTTGTATGGCTGTTGGTGCGATGTTTATTCGTTTAAAAGCAGCTAAGAAACCTGCAACATTGAAAAAAATTATACTTCCCCCATTTTTTATGAGCACGGGAGCGTTGATGTTTGTTTTTCCTGAATTTCGATTAACTCCAGCAGAAATGTTAGAAGCAATTGGCGTCGGTTTGTTTTTCTCTATTTTTCTTATTAAAACATCTAAATTTGAAATTAGAGGACAAGAGATTTATTTGAAGCGTTCAAAAGCATTTGTTTTTATACTAATTGGATTACTTGTCGTGCGGATTGTATTTAAAACATACTTAAGCCAATCTCTTGATTTAGGACAACTTAGTGGCATGTTCTTCTTACTGGCGTTCGCGATGATTGTGTCATGGAGAATTGCAATGTACCGTTCCTTTACGAAATTACAGAAGGAAATGGAAAAAGAAGACGGTTTTTATAATGAAAAAGATATGAAGTTAACGTAAAGAGTGTTATATGTATAAAGAAACAACGTCTGATTAGACGTTGTTTTTTGTTAATCACTGAAAGGTAACTTCCTCAATTCTAGTTGTGATGTATAAATTGTCGACCATCGAAGAAGCAATTTAAGTTTGACGTTATGAATGGACCGATATAAGGAATACTATTTGGTTTGAAGTTTTATCACCGGTAATTGGAGGCTAAGTTAGATTAGGTTGGATCGTATAGGAGACGTTCCTTCATTAACAATTACTCCACTTGATGGTACTGATACAACATGAAAGTGGAATGTTAATGACGAAATTTCGCTTAGCTTAAGTGTCTTGAGCCGAATCTAATATTGCAAATATAAATGCAACAGGATGAATTGCTGCGAATACAACATATACCTCTGTAAATATTACAGGTACTGGTGATACGATTTATACGAGTGCTGTAGGGTTACAGATAGATTTAGCGAAAGCGAGATTAATTGCTACAAAATCAGTAACTGTAAGTTGAGCTTATAAAAAAGATTGCTATAAAATAGCAATCTTTTTTATAAGGAATAATGGGCTTACTTTGCAAGTAAAGCTTTATAGTTAGAATAATCAATCTCTTTTTCTTGTAGTTTCTTAATTAAAAATTTATGATCGCGCTTCGGTGTGGCAACGATATATCCTTGTATGATTAAATCTTGTGTAATTTTTGGAGCGTTTTCCTTTATTGCAAGTTCCCCAATTTTACCGGCAATTTTTGACTTAGCAACATCGCGAAATAATTCCGGAACGGGACTTACTAGTTCTTCTAACAATTGTTTTTGTTCGTCAGCCCATAAGTGTCTTGTTTTATTAATATAGTGATCTTCCCAATCCAAAATGGACATACCGTCTTCTTTTGGCAACCGTTTTAGGAATTTTCTGAACATGAAATATCCACCAATGGACATAAGCCCTAATAATACAACAGTCCAAACGACTATAAACCAACTAAACCATCCTTCAAGCAATTGTATGCCCTCCTTTAACGAAAGCAATATTTTGTATTTTATTTATATTATAAGCAATGAGATTCATAGAAAGCAAGAACGCTTGATCATTTTGACCAAGCGTTGTGATTTAAACGAAGTATAGTTGTTCAACACATAAAATATCATTGTCATTTTCTACATATTCAATGATGAGTGTGCCAACTTTACGATCTTTATCTTCAGTTGTGAAAATAGAGTAAGAAGTAAAACGTGTTGTTGATAGGCCGCTTATATGTGTAGGTAAAGGAATGTAGTCGTTATCGCGGAAGAATTCCATCAGTTCAATATCTTCAAATTCTTTTCGGTCAACTTGTTTGTTTGTATAGCGGCGTTGAAGTTGTTTTAAAGATGCATTCCAAGAAATTGCTTTTGTGTCGTATACCATTGTTCTATCTCCTTACTGTATGTAATTATTAAGAACATACGTTCTAATCTAGTATACTCTTTTTATAAGAAAAGGGAAAGCAAAAAATAATGTAAGCTTGGATTTCCAAGCTTACATTATTTTGCGTCCGTCATAATCTCTATTTTTTATTATAAGTTAGATAAGAATAAGAAACAAGATGATATATATCTTGTTGATAGTTTTCAAAATTCTGTTTATTATTTATGTAATACAGTACAAGGGAATGAGAGGGATGACATACGTAATTTCACTCCAAGGACCGATGGCAAGTGGGAAAACAACATTGGCAAAAAGGTTAGAGCAATATGAGCTTTCAATTATATACGAAAATCCATATCCAATTGTAGAAAAAAGAAAAGAATTACATTTAGATATGAACTCAAAAGAGGGGTTTATTACAAATCAAAAAATGTTTATTGAAGCAAAAATAAAAGAGTTTCAAAATGTGAAAAGCTCAGTCGTGATTTTTGATCGTGGACCAGAAGATATTGAATTTTATACACTCTTTTATCCGAAGATGATAGGGAAAGAGTGGGGTATAGAAACAGAATTAAAAGATGAATTGTATAAATTAAGAGAATGCCGTTCGGATGCAATTTTTTATTTAGATGTTTCGAAAGAGAGTTTGTATGATAGGAGAAATAATGATAGGACAAGAAATCGAAGTACATTTGAGGAACAATTTAAATTAGTAGAAGTTGAAAAAGAATGGTATAAACAATTTCCCGTAACTTATGTGGACACTAATATATTATCAGTGGACGAATTAGAGGCATATTTTATAGGGTGGCTAAGGGAGAAAAGGCTATGAAAAAAATATTATTATTCGTATACCCGACATTTGCAGAGTTTGAAATAACGGTAGCAACAGCATTGCTGAAAAAGAAATATGAAATCATTACAGCGGGTGTAACAAAAGAAATGATTATAAGTGAAACAGGCTTACAAGTACAGCCGCATATAGAATTAAGTGAAGTGCGTGTAGAAGAATATGAGGGGATTATCATTCCGGGCGGAGATGAAATACATATGAAAGAGGCGAAACTGCTTTTTTCAGTTATTCGTCAATTTTCTGAGCAAGGAAAATTAGTGGCAGCGATTTGTGCTGGACCGTATGCGTTAGCAAGGGCAGGTTTACTAAAAGAAATCTCTTATACAGTGACCATAGATTATCAAAAATTAGATTGTTTTCCAGTAGAAAATTTTGTGTATACAGAAGTTGTACAGCACGCAAATATTATTACAGCACAAGGACATGCATTTGTGCCATTTGGACTAGCGATTGCCTCCTATTTTGGAGTAGTGAATGAACATAATACAAATTTTTATAGTGGAAAGGGCAATATAATGATGGAGAATCTTTTACCGGAAAACGTGTAAAAGCTAGCGAATGCTAGCTCTTTTCTTTTTTACATCGATAAATCACTAACGTTTTCGGATCGCGCCATATACCGTTATGAAATGATAAATCATTTTCTATTTCTTCTTTTAGCCATTCCTTCATTTCGGTGTGAAGGGACATATTATCAGGTATATTCAACGACGGGAACATGCTAGAAATATAGTTAACGATTGGAGTGGCATGATGAAAAACAAGTGCATTATGAATAATTGTTTCTTCAACAGTTGAAAAAACAGAGTGTAATAGATCTTTACCATTTTCTAAACAAAATGGAGCTACTGACGGTGATGTTTTTGGTAAATCAAATGTGACTAACATTTTGTTACACATTTCATCTATACGAGGTAATGAAACTTTAGAATTTGTTGTAGCTAAAAGGGCGCCGCCAGGACGAATTATCTTATGGAATCCTTGAATAGTTTTTTCGACATCTTTCATGTGGTATAACATATGCCTTGCGATTAGCAGGTCATAACAATTAGCTTCGAAAGGAAGTTTACTAGCGTCACCGAGTTTCCATTCAATCATATTATTCGTTATAGCAGCTTCAGAAAGCATAGTTTCGGATTGATCAAAACCAGTTAGATGTCCTTTATGACCATTAGTTTGCAAAAGGGAAAGAAATTTTCCGTTAGCACACCCGACCTCTAATATTTTTTCTTCCCCTTGGAGTTGTAAATGTTCAATGACGACTTCATCTACATTCACTTGTTTTTCTTCGTAATGTTTATGCGTATCGATACGTGTTTGTAAATGGTTACTTACGTTGTATTGGCGTTTTACATCATTCATTTTTTCACATTCCACCTTTATGCAAAATTGCTGAATCGCATGTGTTAATACATCTGTTTTATTTAAACCTTCGTAATGGAGTGCGTCTTCAAACCTTGTAAGTAATTTTTCTTCAATTCGAAAATGAATATCTTTTCGCTTCGCCACTGAAATTTCGCCCCTTTGCATCTGTTAGTGAGACTATAGCACGTCTGAAAAAAATCTGTAAATAAATTGTGTACACAAGTACAAGTATGAGAGGGATAAAAAATTGCTTGAATAATATTTTAAACTATTGACGATTTAACCGTTTTCATATATTCTTAAATTAAGTAATATTCAAATAATTCAAAAGAAATGAGAGAGTCACATGCTTCTTCAAGGAACACATCGAATTGGTCGTATGGCCATGCTGTTGGCACTTGCGGATGAGAATGAAAGTCCCGTATTATCTATTCCGAAAGGTTGGAAATATTGTACTGGGAAAGTTGGTTCTATGAATTCGCAAAAAGTAGTAGCAGCAATGGAAACAGCGGCTAAGAGCAACCGAGTTATTGAAACAGATGTTTACAGAGAAACACATGCACTTTATCATGCAATTATGGAAGCTTTGTACGGAGTGACGAGAGGTCAAATTCAGTTAGCAGACGTTCTTCGTACAGTAGGACTTCGCTTTGCGATTGTGCGCGGTACACCATACGACGGAAAAAAAGAAGGCGAATGGGTTGCTGTTGCACTTTATGGAACGATTGGTGCACCTGTAAAAGGATCTGAGCATGAGGCGATTGGTTTAGGAATTAATCACATATGATTTGCCCATAGTCTATTAGTTAGAAGGGGGCCTTATTTTTTAGGACAGAAGTCTGTCTTAAAAAGATAAGGTCCCCTTTTGCCTTTATAAGGAGGAAAAAGAATGATTACGTTAACAGGACACACATTGACAGTTGAAGAAATGAAGAGGTTGTTACTTGAAGGTGAAGGTGTAACAGCTTGCCCAACTAGTATGCAAAAAGTGGCAGAGTGCCGCGAAGTTGTCGAGAAAATTGTAGAGGACGGAAAAGTCGTTTACGGTATTACAACTGGATTTGGAAAGTTTAGTGATGTACTTATTCAAAAAGATGATGTAAAAGCACTTCAACACAACTTAATTCAGTCACATGCGTGCGGAATAGGCGATCCATTCCCTGAAGAAGTATCACGCGGTATGTTGATTTTACGAGCTAATACGATGTTAAAAGGAGTATCGGGTGTTAGACCACTTGTTGTAAACATGCTTCTTGAGTTTGTAAATCGTAAAATTCATCCAGTCGTTCCGCAACAAGGATCACTAGGAGCGAGCGGTGATTTAGCACCTTTATCTCATCTTGCTCTCGTTTTATTAGGTGAAGGTGAAGTGTTCTACAAAGGAAAACGAGTTCATGCGATGGTTGCTCTTACAGAAGAAGGACTTGAACCTATTGAACTTGAAGCAAAAGAAGGTCTTGCGTTAATCAATGGTACGCAGGCAATGACAGCGCAAGGGGTTCTTTCTTATATAGAAGCTGAAGCAAGTGCTTATCAATCAGAATTAATTGCATCGATGACAATGGAAGGATTACGCGGCATTATTGATGCATTCGATGAAAATGTTCATAAAGCGCGTGGTTATAAAGAGCAAGTCGAAGTGGCAAGCAGAATTCGTGATATTCTTCATGATAGTAAACTTGTGACAAAACAAGGAGAACTTCGTGTACAAGATGCATATTCACTTCGTTGTATCCCGCAAGTTCACGGTGCTTCTTGGCAAGTTTTAAATTATGTGAAAGAAAAATTAGAAATTGAAATGAATGCAGCAACAGATAATCCACTTATTTTTGATGGCGGTGAAAAAGTAATCTCTGGTGGTAATTTCCACGGACAACCAATTGCATTTGCAATGGACTTCTTAAAAGTAGGGATGGCGGAGCTTGCAAATATTTCAGAGCGCCGTATTGAACGCCTAGTAAATCCGCAATTAAATGACTTACCACCATTTTTAAGTCCAGAACCAGGACTTCAATCAGGTGCCATGATTATGCAATATGCAGCGGCTTCACTCGTTTCAGAAAATAAAACGTTAGCACATCCAGCGAGTGTAGATTCAATTCCGTCTTCAGCTAACCAAGAAGATCACGTAAGTATGGGAACAATCGCTTCACGTCATGCGCATCAAATTATTCAAAATGCAAGACGTGTTCTTGCAATTGAGATGATCTGTGCGATGCAAGCAGCAGAATATCGCGGAATTGAAAACATGAGTACAGTTACAAAAACGTTCTATCATCAAGGTCGTCAGCAAGTGCCTTCTATTACAAATGACCGTATATTCTCAACGGATATTGAAAATATCGCGCATTGGTTAAAAACGAATTATTCAATAAAGGAAAGATTGGATGTAAATGCAGCACTATAAAACGAGAAAAGGGAGAGATTGAAATGGAAAAAGTACAACAAACAATTCGTGCGGCAAGAGGTACTGAGTTACAAACGAAAGGATGGGTTCAAGAAGCTGTACTTCGAATGTTAATGAACAATTTAGATCCTGAAGTAGCTGAAAAACCAGAAGAATTAGTTGTATATGGCGGAATTGGCCGTGCAGCTCGTAATTGGGAAAGCTACCATGCAATTGTTGATTCATTAAAAACGTTAGAAAACGATGAAACGTTACTTGTTCAATCAGGAAAACCGGTAGCAATTTTTAAATCACATGAAGATGCGCCTCGCGTTCTTTTAGCGAACTCAAACTTAGTACCGAAGTGGGCGAACTGGGATCACTTCCGTGAACTAGAGAAAAAAGGTCTTATGATGTACGGACAAATGACAGCGGGTAGCTGGATTTACATTGGGACACAAGGGATTTTACAAGGAACATATGAAACATTTGGTGAAGCGGCACGTCAACATTTCGATGGTTCATTAAAAGGTACTGTAACGATTACTGCTGGTTTAGGTGGCATGGGTGGCGCACAACCGCTTGCTGTAACGATGAACGGCGGTGTTGTAATTGCTATTGATGTAGATAAGCGTAGTATCGATCGTCGTATTGAAAAGAGATATTGTGATAAGTATACAGAATCATTAGAAGAAGCATTGGCTATTGCAAACGAATATAAAGAGAAGAAAGAGCCTATTTCAATTGGATTATTAGGTAATGCAGCAGAAATTTTACCTGAGTTAGTAAACCGTAATATTATCCCTGACTTAGTTACGGATCAAACTTCTGCCCATGATCCATTAAACGGTTATATTCCAGTAGGTTACACAGTAGAAGAAGCAGCGAAGCTTCGTGAAGAAGATCCAGAACGTTACGTACAATTATCAAAAGAAAGTATGAAAAAACATGTAGAAGCAATGCTTGCAATGCAAGAAAAAGGCGCGATTACATTTGATTACGGAAATAACATTCGCCAAGTTGCTTTCGATGAAGGATTAAAAAATGCTTTCGATTTCCCGGGATTCGTTCCAGCATTTATCCGTCCATTATTCTGTGAAGGAAAAGGACCATTCCGCTGGGTAGCACTTTCTGGTGATCCAGAAGATATTTATAAAACAGACGAAGTTATTTTACGCGAGTTCGCGGATAATGAGCATTTATGTAATTGGATTCGTATGGCACGTCAGCAAGTTGAGTTCCAAGGTCTTCCATCACGTATTTGTTGGCTTGGTTATGGTGAGCGTGCGAAATTTGGCCGCATTATTAATGAAATGGTGGCTAATGGTGAATTATCAGCACCGATCGTTATCGGCCGTGACCATTTAGATTGTGGATCAGTAGCATCTCCAAACCGTGAAACAGAATCTATGAAAGACGGTAGTGATGCAGTAGCAGACTGGCCAATTTTAAATGCATTAATTAACAGTGTAAACGGTGCAAGCTGGGTGTCTGTTCATCACGGTGGTGGCGTTGGTATGGGTTATTCACTTCACGCTGGAATGGTTATCGTTGCAGATGGAACAGAAGCAGCGGCAAAACGTATTGAACGCGTATTAACTTCTGACCCTGGTATGGGTGTTGTTCGTCACGTTGATGCAGGCTATGACTTAGCGGTTCAAACTGCGAAAGAAAAAGGCGTTAACATTCCAATGATGAAATAAGGAGGAAGAAACATGCTGGACACTTTACTAATAAATATCGGTCAATTACTAACAATGGATCAAGAAGATGGCTTGTTAAGACGGGAAGCGATGAATACGCTTCCTGTTATTGAAAACGGTGCGGTTGGAATTGAAAATGGTGTAATTACTTTCGTTGGAACAGCGGAAGAAGCTAAAGGATTACAAGCAAAAGAGGTTATTGATTGCGGTGGGAAAATGGTTTCTCCTGGTCTTGTTGATCCACATACTCATCTTGTATTTGGTGGATCTCGTGAAAATGAAATCGCGCTAAAACTACAAGGAGTTCCGTACTTGGAAATTTTAGAACAAGGTGGAGGTATTCTTTCAACTGTAAATGCAACGAAACAAGCGTCGAAAGAAGAACTTGTTCAAAAAGCTAAATTCCATTTAGACCGTATGCTATCTTTCGGAGTTACAACTGTAGAAGCGAAGAGTGGTTACGGATTGGATGATGAGACAGAATGGAAACAATTAGAGGCAACTGCACAATTACAAAAAGAGCATCCAATCGATTTAGTTTCAACATTTTTAGGTGCTCATGCAGTTCCGAAAGAGTACAAAGGAAAATCGAAAGAATTTTTACAATGGATGCTAGATCTATTGCCAGAAATGAAAGAGAAGCAATTAGCTGAGTTCGTTGATATTTTCTGTGAAACAGGTGTGTTCTCTGTAGAAGAATCAAAAGAATTTTTATTAAAAGCGAAAGAGCTTGGCTTTGATGTGAAAATTCATGCAGATGAAATCGACCCTCTTGGTGGTGCGGAAGCAGCGGCTGAAATTGGTGCAGCATCAGCGGACCATTTAGTTGGCGCTTCTGATAAAGGAATTGAAATGCTTGCGAATTCTAATACAGTAGCAACTTTATTACCAGGAACAACTTTCTATTTAAATAAAGAAAGCTTCGCACGCGGCCGCAAAATGATTGATGAAGGTGTTGCAGTTGCTTTAGCTACAGACTTTAACCCAGGTAGCTGTCCAACTGAAAACATTCAGCTTATTATGAGCATTGCGATGCTGAAACTGAAAATGACACCAGAAGAAGTTTGGAATGCGGTAACAGTGAACTCATCTTATGCCATTAATCGAGGCGATGTAGCTGGGAAAATTAGAGTTGGTCGTAAGGCGGATTTAGTTTTATGGGATGCTTATAATTACGCTTACGTACCGTACCATTACGGCGTAAGTCATGTAAATACAGTATGGAAGAATGGGAATATCGCATATACAAGAGGTGAACAATCGTGGAGCACGGCCACTATTTAAAGAAAAATGCAAAGTTTATCGATCGTGAAGTGACGAAGTGGAGCGAAATGATTAAAAATTGGGAGGAAGGTGTGGAAATATTCGGTGCTGCCTTAATTGGAGCGCCCCTTTCTAAACCATCTATTAGTCATTCAGGAGCATGTTTTGCACCAAAAACAATTCGTTCAATGTTGGATGCATATAGCACGTACGCAATTACAGAAGAACACGATATGAAAGAAAGTGTTCTTCATGATTGTGGTGATATTACGATGCATGTGACAGATATAAAAGAGAGTCATAACCGAATTGCGAAAACAGTTGGTCACTTGACGAAAGTAAATCCGAAAATGATACCAATCGTTCTTGGTGGTGACCACTCGATTAGTTTTCCGAGTATAACTGGTTTTGCAAATAGTAAAGGGAAGGTCGGTATTATTCAATTTGATGCCCATCATGATTTACGTAATTTAGATGATGGTGGTCCATCAAATGGTACACCGTTCCGTAGTTTGCTAGAAAATGATGTGATTACAGGAAAACAGCTCGTTCAAATTGGGATTCGTAATTTTTCAAATGCACGAGCGTACCATGAATATGCAAAAGAGCATGGCGTGACAGTGTATACAATGAAAGATGTAAGAGAGCGAAAAATAAAAGATCTTATTTCAGAAAGTATTGAAGTATTAAGAAAACAAGATGTGACTTCTATTTATATTTCTCTTGATATGGACGTACTAGACCAAGCGTTTGCGCCGGGCTGTCCAGCAATTGGCCCTGGTGGGATGGATAGTACAACTTTACTTGATGCAATTGAATTCCTTGGTAAAGAGCCACTCGTTCAAGGGATGGATATAGTAGAGATTGATCCAACTCTTGATTTTAGGGATATGACGAGTAGAGTAGCTGCGCAAGTGATTATGAGTTTTCTTTTAGCGCGAGAAACGATTAGTAAACAGGTTAGTATATAAGCGAAGGATCGTGTGTGAAGTTTTGAAGCAACCATTTTTGTCATTATATAAAAATACATCGCTACTTATATGTAGTGATGTGTTTTTTTTGTTTTACAAGGTATATAAAATTGGAGAAAATGGGTGTAGAAATGTAACAAAATCGCGGGTTTTTTAGTGTTTCTGTACAGCCTGAATTTTTATGTGTAAATAAATTGACATAGAAAATAATTTTGTGATATTATAAAAATTTTGCTAAAAAAATAAATGTGTGTTAAGATTGAGAAGGTTACCATATATGGAGGTGGATTATTTGTTTCAAATTGGCGATAACATCGTTTATCCAATGCACGGAGCAGGTATAATTAAAGCCATAGAAGAAAAGGAAATCTCAGGAGAAAAAAGACAGTATTATGTTATAAAAATGTCGGCTAGTAATATGGAAGTAATGATTCCTATGGGGAAAATATTGAGTTCAAATATACGACCAGTTACAGATATAAAGGCATTAACAAACATAATAGATATTTTTCAGCATGGGGAATCAGATAGATTACTTACGTGGAAACAAAGGTATAAATTGAACACTGATAAAATAAAAACGGGTAAAATACAAGAAGGTGCTGAAGTTGTACGTGATTTATTACGTATGCAGAAAGAAAAAGCACTTAATGCAAGCGAAAAGAAAATGTTAGATAACGCACATGAATTTTTGATTAGTGAGCTGGGATTAATTGAAGGTATCACAGAAAATCAAATAAAAAGCTTTTGTTAAGATTCATTGTAGATAATGTATTACATCCCAAAAAAGATCTTGAATTTTTTGGGAATATAATTATAGAAAATCAATCATTTCAAAGACATTCAACTCTTTCAAACCACTTTTAGAGCATTAACCTCTTTTGTTATTACTACAATTTAATCCATTTTTATTTTTTAATTTCTTTTACGAATGTTCGAAGTTTAATTAAATAACTCGATAAAATAGTTACTTGATTTTTGCAATCCTGATTCACACTGGCACGGACGAGGAGCCGTAAGGATGAAAGAGAGGTAGGGCTTTCATTGTTTTAGGTATATAAGTTATTATTTTTAGAAGAATACTGAACCACTCCCACTTCTATTGTTAAGAGATTTTCCATATGTGAGGAGATAATAATTGTTTATTTTCTTTATTTAAAAGAGATAAACGAATTGTTAGCCTTATATGGTCAACTAAAAAAGGTTTCCTACTTAGGAAACCTTTTTAATTTTATTTATTCCATTTCAGGATATTTTTGTTTTGTTAGTTATCGGGAAAAAGTAAACAAATGTTATTCCATTACGATAATAGGTTTAATCGTTTTTCCTGTTTTAGAATCTTCAAATGCTGGAGCAATTTCTTCAAAAGAATAGAATTGTACAAACTTATCGAATGGGAATAGTCCTTTTTGATAGAAATTAATTAATTTTGGAATGAATAGTTGTGGTACTGCATCACCTTCAACTACCCCTTTAATTGTAATAGCTTTTACGACAATTTCATTTGTTACGTTTAAAGTTAAATCCTTTTTACCAACAGCAACAGTTGCCATTGTACCTTTTACTCGTAAGCATTGAATGGATTGCAGTGTAACAATATTTACGCCAGTTGTTTCAAATGAGTAATTAGCTCCACCGTTTGTAATTTCTTTAATTTTGGCAACTGGATCTTCGTTTAAGCTATTAATCGTGTGTGTAGCCCCTAATTCCTTCGCTAATTCTAAACGACTATCATGAATATCAATGGCAATAATTGTAGTACATCCAGCAATTTTAGCTGCCATTAAGCCACTAAGGCCAACAGCACCGGTTCCAAATACAACTAGGCTACTACCTGGTTTTGGCTGTAATGAATTTAGGATCGTACCGCTACCAGTCATAATTCCACAACCAAGTGGTCCTAATAAACGTATATCAACATCTTTTGGTACTTTTACAGCATTATTCTCATTAACAACGGCATGGTATGCGAATGAAGATTGGCCGAAGAATTGAGAAATGTCATTATTGTTAAGATCGTGTATAGGTGTTACATGGCGTTTGTTTTTTCCAGAGAAGTTTAATTCAATCATATTTTCGCAAGCGGCAGCATTACCATCTAAGCAATTTTCACAATGACCACAGTAAGAAAATCCAAGTACAACATGGTCACCAGGTTTAACCGATGTTACATTACTTCCCACTTTTTCTACGATACCAGAACCTTCATGTCCTAAAACAACTGGTTTTGGTGTTGGCATTGTACCGTCTAAAACTGTTGCATCTGTATGACATATACCCGAAGCGATAATTTTTACTAATACTTCATCGTCTTTAATCTCGTCTAAGTATACTTCTTGCATATTAAAATTTTTTTCAGGTGTAGAAACGATAGCTTTTGTTTTCAATGTTATCCTTCTTTCTAAAAGTTAAATAAGAAAAAATACTTTCAACTATCTAGGAGTCTTTTATTAGTTCCTAAAATTTCGTTGGTATAATTAAAAAACAAATGAATTATTGAAACCTCGTTAGTGTAAGTTTGAACATAGTACATTGGAAACAGGTTCTTTTTGGTTAGTAAATAGTTAAATAATTAATTACCAATATATTCTATAGTAATAAAACTAGAAAAAAAGAAAACATCCACTTAATAAGTATTTTCCTCATCCACTTACTGGACATTAGAATAAACAGTAGATTCTTGAATTTCAGAACCCTTAAAGTTAAAAACGGTTAGTTTTATTATACGAATATTCCTACGTAAGAGCGTATAAATTGACGTTACTATCTAAAAGTAAGTATGATGCGATTATAGTTAGATTTTTTTAGGGGGAAGAAAAATGACAAGTTCGAATAATAAAGCGGCAAGTATTTATGAAGGAACAAATATAAACGCTTGGGGGTCTTTTGAAAATATTGAAGAAACGAAGTTATTTCATCCGATTCAAATTGGATCTTGGTCTCTTCGTAATCGCATAGCGATGGCACCGATGACGAGATGTTTTGCAAATAATGAGACTGGAGTCGTTGGTGCTGATGTAGTCGAATATTACCGAAAACGTGCTGCTGATGGGATTGGACTAATTATTACAGAAGGAATTGTCATTAGCCCGAGAGCAAAAGGGAATCCAGGAGTACCAGGTATTTATACACAAGCGCAAGTCGATTCTTGGAAACCTGTTACAGAGGCAGTACATAAAGAAGGCGGAACGATTATTGCTCAAATATGGCATGTTGGACGTATGAGTCATCACGAAATAATTGGTGATCAAATGCCGCAAGCACCTTCTGCTATTGCTGCGGAGGGGAATGTTCCGCGTTTTCGTAAACCGTTTGATACACCAGAAGCAATGACAATAGAAGAAATAAAAGAAGTTATCGGTCAATATGCACAAGCCGCAAAGAATGCGATAGAAGCTGGATTTGATGGTGTAGAAATTCACGGTGCACACGGATATTTAATTGACCAATTTACTTATGAATTTGCGAATAAGCGTATTGATAAATACGGCGGTGACTTAAAACAAAGGTTAACGTTTATGAAAGAAGTTGTTCAGGCTGTAATTGAAGCAGTTGGAGCTGATAAAACGCTTCTTCGCTTCTCTGCCTTTAAAGGTGATAATCCTACTTATATGTGGGAACATCCTGAACTTGCAATTGAAACGTTTGTAAATATGTTTAAAGAAGTTGGATTAACGATGATTCACCCTTCAACGATGAATTATACGCAAGTTATTGCTGACGGCAAGAATTTTCATCAATTAGTAAGAAAGTATTGGGATAGTACTATCGTAGGAGTAGGTAATTTGAATCCGAAAGAGGCAGAAGAAGCACTGCAAGAAGGAACAATTGATGTAGCGGCGTTCGGAAGACCATTAATCGCTAATCCAGATTTTGTTCAGCGAATTAAAAATGCTGAAAGTTTGGTTGAATATGACGCGAAAGAGCATCTTGCTACGTTAGTGTGAATAAGGATAAAAAGAGAACACATGGAGTGTTCTCTTTTTATTATGGAATTTCATATATAGGGGGAAGCGGAATGAGTGAAGCGCTACTCATTATTATTAGTATATTGCTCTTTTTGATGCTACTTTTAATTGTCTTTTTTATCATTACATTTTTTATTAAAAAACGGACGCATCATTCTATATTAAAACTGCATCCATACTTAGGTAGAATGCGCTATTTACTCGAAAAAATAGGCCCGGAATTTCGGCAATATTGGTTTGATCATGATACTGACGGAAAGCCCTTTTCGCGCTACGATTTTCAAAGTGTTATGTTTCTAGCAAAATACCGTTCTGAAATACTTGGTTTTGGATCAAAACGAGATTTTGAGGAATCTGGCTATTATATTGCTAATACATTATTCCCCACATTAACAGATGAATTAAGTGTGAATCTCACGCAAGAACGTGAGGGGAAAAAATATATGATTCATAAAGAAGGGTTATTTTCAAGAAGAGAAAAATTGACAGCGGATACAACAAACCTTTGGTTGTATGAAGAAGAAGATGCAATTATAGTGGGCGAAAATCGTAAATATCCATGGAAACTGTATGGGATGTTTGGAGCGTCAGCGACATCTTACGGTGCGATTGGAGAAAATTATATTTTATCAGCTGGGTTTGGTGCAAAAATGGCAGGTGGTTCGTGGATTAATACTGGGGAAGGGGGCGTCATTCCAGAACATTTACATACGGGTGCAAATATCGTTGCCCAAATTGGTCCGGGATTATTTGGATACCGTGACGAGGACGGGAATTTTTCGATGAAGGAATTTATGGAGAAGGCGAAAGAAAGTAATATTAAAGCGTTTGAATTGAAATTTGGGCAAGGAGCAAAAATACGTGGTGGTCATTTAGAAGGACAGAAGGTAAATGAGAAAATCGCTTCCGTTCGGAAAGTACGAGAAGGAGAAACGATTAATTCGCCAAATCGTTTTTCATTTATTAGTAGTGCCGCAGAGGCTTTATATTTTATTCAAGATTTACAAGAAAACGGTGGTAAACCAGTGGGCATGAAAATTGTAATTGGTCAACAGAAGCCTTTGGAAGATTTATTAAAAGCAATGAAAGAATTAAACATCTATCCAGATTTTATTACAATCGACGGTTCAGAAGGTGGATCAGGGGCAACATATAAATCGATGGCAGATAGTATGGGGCTGCCGCTTATACCGGCATTACTTACATTTATTGATACAGCAAATCATTACGGTGTCAGGGATAAATTAAAGGTGTTTGCCTCCGGGAAATTAATCACGCCAGATAAAGTGGCGATTGCTTTAGCTATCGGTGCAGATGCCGTAAATTCAGCACGCGGATTTATGATGGCAAGCGGTTGTATTATGGCACTTCAATGTAATTCAGGGCAATGCCCATCTGGGGTTGCAACCACGAATCCACACTACCAAAAAGCATTAGATCCGTATGAGAAAAAATGGCGAGTAATGAACTATGTTATTAGTATGAGATATAGTTTGTTTTCATTAGCGGCAGCAGCAGGGGTAAAGAGCCCGCGCCATTTAACGAGAGAGCATATTGTGTTTAAAGATGAGATGGGGAAAGTAGTTCCACTTTCGGAATTGTTTCCTTCCGTAATTGGGAAGTGAATATGTAGCTGAACAAAAAATAATCAAAAAAGTCATACATTTGTATGGCTTTTTTGGTTATGGGAAAAGTAGAAATTTATTACATGGATGTTCCCGTTTTTCGGTTGCTCTTTTTCAAACAAATTATTTGATGGAGATGAGTTGTCAGAATATTGTTTTTGATGAAAAAATGAAACGATATCTGCATTGACAATAAAAACTAATTAGACTATAATAAATCTCGAATTCAAGATATTTTTTGAAGGATAGTCAAAATCATAAAATCAATATTTAAAATATAATCATAAGAACTGTAGTTTTTTTTGTGAATTATCTCGAATTCGAGATAATTTTTGAACTAAATGAAATGTGTTAGTTTTTTAGAGAGATACCTCAATTTTGTAAAAGATAGTATTGCGGATTGAACTTTATCATATGGACAAAATGAATAATGAATTTTAGCGAATAAACGTTTTTTGTAATGAAATAAAAAAAGGGGTGGAGAAAGTGGAAAAGAAAACGATGGGAATTCATCACATTACAGCAATCGTAGGTCACCCACAAGAAAATGTAGATTTTTATGCAGGTGTATTAGGATTGCGTTTAGTAAAACAAACAGTGAATTTTGATGATCCAGGTACGTATCATCTTTATTTTGGTAATACAGGAGGAAAGCCTGGAACAATTATTACGTTTTTTCCATGGGCAGGTGCTCGTCAAGGTATTATTGGGGACGGTCAAGTAGGCATTACGTCTTATGTCGTACCAAAAGGTACAATGGAGTTTTGGGAAAATAGATTAGAAAAATTCGACGTACCGTATACAAAAATGACTCGGTTTGGAGAACAGTATATAGAATTTGATGATCCACATGGTTTGCATATAGAATTAGTTGAAAGAGAAGAGGGCGAATTAAATAATTGGACTTTTGGGGAAGTTACGCCAGAAGTAGCAATTAAAGGATTTGGCGGTGCTGTTCTTTTATCTGCACAACCTCAAAAAACTGCTGAATTGTTAGAGCATGTTATGGGTCTTGAGAAAGTAGGAGAAGAGGGAGAGTTTATGCGGTTCCGTTCTTCTGCTGATATTGGAAATATTATCGATTTGAGATTATCAACAATTGGACGTGGGCAAATGGGTGTTGGTACAGTTCATCATATTGCTTGGAGAGCGAGTGATGATGCTGATCAATTAGACTGGAAAGAGCATGTGTCTCGCTTTGGATATGGTGTAACCCCTGTACAAGACCGAAACTATTTTAACGCAATTTATTTTAGAGAACACGGCGAAATCTTATTTGAAATTGCAACAGACCCTCCTGGTTTTGCCCATGACGAATCTTTAGAGACGATGGGTGAGGAGTTAAAATTACCGGATCGATATGAACAACATAGAAAACAAATTGAACAGACACTCTTACCATTTGAAGTGAGAAATCTAGATTAAAGTGATTGAAAGGGGAAAAGGAATATGATGAAACATGTTTTTCAAAAAGGAAAAGATACGTCAAAACCAGTGTTGTTATTGCTTCATGGTACAGGAGGAAATGAATTAGATTTATTACCGCTTGCAGAAAGAATTGATCGGGAAGCTTCTGTATTAAGTGTTCGTGGAAATGTATTAGAAAATGGGATGCCTCGTTTCTTCCGCCGATTAGCAGAAGGTATTTTTGATGAAGAGGATCTTGTTTTCCGTACGAAGGAATTAAATGAATTTTTAAATGAAGCAGCAAAAACATATGAATTTGATAGAGATAATATCGTAGCTGTTGGGTATTCAAATGGAGCAAATATTGCGGCGAGCTTATTATTCCATTACGAAAATGCATTAAAAGGTGCAGTCCTTCATCACCCAATGGTGCCTAGAAGAGGAATACAATTACCTAATTTAGCAGAGAAATTCGTATTTATCGCTGCTGGAACAAATGATCCAATTTGTTCACCTTCTGAGTCAGAGGAATTGAAGATGCTATTAGAAAATGTAGATGCTAATGTAACAATGCATTGGGAAAATAGAGGACATCAATTAACGATGAATGAAGTAGAGAAGGCAACAGAATGGTATGAAAAAATATTTTCACATGCATAAATAGTAGACTAAATCGAGTGTAAAATCATAAAGATTTTATACTCGATTTTTTTGTTGTAATTTAAGGGGTTAAAAGAGAATAGGAAAGTTATGTTAAAATATAAAGAAAATGTAGAATAATGGAGGGGGACTATTAGATGTCAAACTACGAAAATGAAGAAATGCTAACGGGAGGGAATGTCTCAAACGTATATCGTTCGGAAGATACTGTTCGACGAGAATTAAAGAAAGGCAGTACCCGAATTCATAAGCTATTAAACCATTTGGAAAACAAAGGTTTTAGTTATGCACCAAAGTTTTTAGGTATTGATGATAAAGATAGAGAGATATTATCATTTATTGAAGGAGAAGCTGGTAATTACCCTTTAAAAGAGTACATGTGGTCTAATGATGTTTTAAAAGAAATAGCGAAGATGCTCCGTCTTTATCATGATGCTGTGAGTGATTTCCCGTTATCAGATGATTGGAAACCGATGGATAATACTCCAAATAAAATAGAGGTTGTATGCCACAATGATTTTGCAATATACAACATTATTTTTAATAACGAAAAACCAGTAGGTATTATTGATTTTGATGTTGCTGGTCCTGGACCAAGACTTTGGGACATAGCCTATACTCTTTACACTTGTGTCCCATTAAGTAGAGTTTATTATAAGGAAACAGGTGCGGCGGTTTATTATAATTCATTACAGCATGCAGACCGCATAAAGCAAAGAGTTAAATTGTTTTTTGAGTCCTATAAAAGTGATGGCATCGCCGAGGATTATTTGGAGATGGTACTTCTACGATTAGAAGGATTATGTAAATACATGAAAAGAAAAGCACTAGAAGGCGATATGAACTTCCAAAAGATGATAGATGAAGGGCATCTTGAACATTATGAAAATGATATTCAGTTTATTCGTAAACATGGAAAAGAGTGGATTTAATAAAATAAATCGTATACAAAAATAAAGCTCAGAGTCATATAGGGACTTTGAGCTTTTTAACGTATTAGTGTAGATGTTTTCCACAATAACCCGACTACTTATAACAGATGTCTTTTACTATATTAATGTAGCATAGTTAAGAGTTTGTTACAGGCTGAGCTGTAGCAATCGGTAATTGGATATCGACAGTTGTTCCTATGTTTAATTCACTGGAAATGAATAATTTTCCGTGATGCTCTTGAATGATTTTATAGCACATCATTAAGCCAAGGCCAGTTCCTTTTTCTTTCAAGCTATAAAAAGGTTCGCCAAGACGAGCCATGCGCTCTTCAGGAATCCCACAACCTTCATCCATAATGCGTATTGAAACAAAATCATTTTCTAACGAAGCTGTTTGAATGAATATGTTACCACCAGCAGGCATCGCCTCGATTGCATTTTTTAATATGTTAATCAAAACTTGTTTTAATTGATTACTGTCACATTGAATGTCAGAAATATAATCGAAATGATCCATGATGATATGAACGCTATGCATAACTGCTGTTGGTAAAATAAAAGTTACAACTTCTTCAATTAATGTTTGTACGTTGCATGTATGAATAGATAACACTTGTGGTTTAGACATCGCCATAAATTGGCTTGTTATAGATTCCATTTGTGAAATCTCACTCAACATAACGTCCACATACCATTTATTTTCCTCATTTATTTCTGGATGTAATAACGTTAAAAATCCTTTTAATGAAGTGAGCGGGTTTCTAATTTCATGGGCAATTCCGGCTGTCAGTTGTCCTACTACTGCAAGTTTTTCGGATTTCCGTAATAACTTTTCAGTTTCTTTTAGTTCGGTAACGTCTCTTCCCATCACTATAAGACCTTTGCGTGAGCCATCAGGATGGAAGAGTGGGACTTTTGAAATGCTTAAAACTAAGTCGAAATCATTTCTATGTATAATAAATTCCTCTCCGTGAAGAATTTGTCCTTTTTGCCATGTTAGTTCATCGACTTCTTCACAATGCAAAAAAGATTCGCGGTATGCTTCGTTATATTGAATGAGTTCATTATCTTTTTTTCCATGATAAGGAACGTTATGGAAATTGAAACAAGAAAGCGCATAGTCATTCGCTTCAAGCCAGCGTCCTTCATGATCCTTAAAAATAACAAATGCAGGCATTGAATTCATTAATGTGCGTAATCGTTTCTCACTCTCTTGTAATACTTTCTCAATTCTTTCTGATTTTTCAAGGGGTTTCATAATGGCGTATACACCTGTTAAACGGTTTTTAACAAAAATAGGAACTAATTTTGTTACGACATCTAGTAAATATCCGTCTTTATGATAAATAGAGACGATATACTCTTTTTGATTGTCAGCTGCAGCATTTTTTATGTATTGTAGCACTTGATCAGAAATATGTGCTTCTAAAATAGAAGTGATTGTTTTTCGCTCTAATTCGTTAGAAGTATAACCTAATATTCTTTCCGCAGAGGGGTTAATATGTAAAATAACTCCTTCTAAATTCAATGAAATAATACTATCAGGGTTATGTTCAAAAAGAGATGCATACATTTCTGCTAAAGAACGATTTTGTATATGGTTTCGCAGGCGTCCAGATACGTTCGGATGACGCTTTTTTTGAGTAGATGAATATTTTTTACGACTCATAATATTTCCTCCGTACAATTAGCATCTAAAAAAGATGGATCTATTAATAACTATAATATAGGTGTGACGTTTATTTCTATAAAAAATGGAAATTACAGAATAAATTTTCTTTTTTTATTATTAGTGGAAGGTATAAAAGGTAGTAATAAGAGAATCTTATATTGCTTAATTAATTTTCTGTAAGTTACATGAATGTGTTTTCGTTATACGATTAGACTAGAAGAGGGGGAAGGAATATGAAAAATTATATTCAAGGAATTGATCATGTACAAGTAGCTGCGCCCGTAGGATGTGAAGAAGAAGCGCGAGAATTTTATGGTAATAAAATTGGAATGGAGGAAATTCCAAAGCCGGAGGAATTAAAGAAGCGTGGTGGGTGTTGGTTTAAGTGTGGAAATCAAGAGATTCATATCGGAGTTGAGCAAAACTTTAATCCAGCTTTTTATGTTTTAAAAATTGATGAATTTAAACAAGAGTTAATAAAGCAAGATGTTGAAGTAATAGATGATCATGCGCGACCAGATATAATCAGATTTTACGTGTCAGATCCGTTTGGAAATCGAATTGAATTTATGGAAAATAAAAACTAGGTGAAGGTCCACCTAGTTTTTTACACTTTTCTAAACAATCCTAATACTTCAACAGTCTCCGTAATATTAACGAATGCATGAGGATCAATTTCCGAAATCGTTAGTTTCATACTTGCTAATTCTTCACGTGAAACGACTGTCATAAGTACACGTTTTTTCTCGTTTGAATAAGCACCTTCACCATCAAGTAACGTAATTCCACGTACTACAGTTGAAAGAAGCTTTTTTTTCATTTCTTCTGCTTGATTTGTTACAATCATAAGTGTAACTTTACGATGTTTCGTATGAACGGCATCAATTACTTTACCAGTTACATAAATTGAAAGTAAGCTTGTAAGGGCAACATCCCAAGTGAAGAAAAATCCTGCAATGACAACAACAACAGTATTTAATGCAATAAGGAATCCACCAAGTTTAATATCTCGCTTACGAGATAACAACATACCGATAATATCAAATCCACCAGTTGAACCATGGCAGTTAAAGACAAGACCAATACCAGCTCCGGCGATGACACCGCCAAATACAGATGATAAAAGTGGATCTGTTGCTACGACTTTTACTGGAACATAGTATAATGCAACAGATAATACAATTACAGAAACAACCGTGTTAAAAATTACTTTTTTTCCAAGACCTATGTATCCTAAAATAAGGATAGGTAAGTTCAATACAAAGTTAATAATACCTGTGTTTACAGGGGTTACAATCCCTAAAATAATAGCAATTCCGCCAATTCCACTACTTAAAATTTTATGGGGGATAAGGAAAAGATTAAAGGCAATTGCGATAATAATAGAACCAAAAATAACACCAAGAAATCTGACCATCTCTTTCCCGTCCTTCACTAAATAATCATATTATTTCAAGATTATATATGAAATTGAAAGTTTTTTGGGAAAACAGTTTATTTTGGAAAATTAGATTAATCTAAATAGTTCGAGTGTTTGATAAATTGGGAGGGGATACAGATATGAAGATAGCGACGTATCAACAGAAGAGTCCTTTAAAACAAGAGTGTGAGGATTCATTTTTTTGTAATGAAGATAAAATGATTTACGGTGTATGCGATGGAGCAACACCGTTAGTTCCATTTTGTGATGAAGAAGGACATAATGGAGCATACATCGCTTCACATTTATTTGCAAGTCATTTTACTTCGCTACGAGAGATCAATAGTTTACAAGGTGAAGTTGCAAAGGCGAATGAATTATTGCAAAACAAGATGCTAGAGTACAAGGTTGATACGAGAAAAAAAGACCATCTGTGGTGTACATGTATTGCAGCAGTTCAAATAGAAGGCGATAAACTTGAATATGCACAATTAGGTGATTGTATGATCGTTGCAATACTTCAGGATGGAGCGATAAGAGTATTAACGAAAGATACAGTTAAGGGAATTAGTAAACGCGCAAAAAAGAAGAGGGAAGAGGATCGTAAAAAAGGATTACCAGTCCCGGAAGAACACGTTTTTCAAGATGTTCGGGAGCAGTTAAAATACAATCGCTATCTTGCAAATATGCCAAACGGCTATTCAGTTGCAAATGGGATGAAAGAAGCTATGGATTATTTACAATATGGTGAATTACAGGTAGCTGAAGTAAGTGGGATTTTTATTTGTTCAGACGGATTGTTTCACCCAGAATGGTCGTTAGAACAAACTGTAGCATATATAAGAATGAATAGTATAAAAGAATATGTAGCAATCATTGAAAGGTTAGAAGGAGAAAATAGAATAAGACCAGATGATAAAACAGTTATTATGATCGATTTGTAAGAGGAGGATGTTCATATGGAAATTAAATGTGCAAATTTAACGTTTCAAAATGAGTTAGTTCCTTTAGAAAAAGTAAATAAACTGATTATCCACCATACGTCAGAAGATGGCTGGGATGTGTATAAAACTCACGAATTTCATCAAAAGGTAAGAGGATGGAGCGGGATTGGTTACAATTATTTTATTGAAGAAGATGGAACTGTAGTCGAAGGACGAGGTTTACATATTGGAGCACATGCGAAAGATAATAATAGTAATACAATTGGAATATGTATGACGGGAAATTTTGATAAATATGATCCAACTACTGCACAAATGAATTCATTATATTCTTTATGTAAAATGTTTATGAAGCAGTTTGCCATAGAGAAAGGGAATATACTCGGCCATAGGGAGTTAGAAGGGGTTACAAAAACTTGTCCAGGAAATCGCTTTTCTATGGTAGAGTTAAGAAAAGTATTATCTTAAATATAGAGGAGTAACTCATGATGATGAACATAAAAATACCGACTGATAAAAAAGAAGAGCTTGTAGCACAAATTCAGCAATTTTTCGTTGAAGAAGATTTAGATGAAATTGGACGTTTCCAAGCAGAACGTTTAATAGAGGAAATGATTAAATTAGTTGGACCATTTGCATACAATCAAGCAATTGGAGATGCAAGAAAGCTTGTAAGTGAGAAATTAACGAATATTGAAGAAGACTTGTATGTGTTAGAGAAGAATGAAGGGAAATAAAAAAAGACTAGAAATTCTAGTCTTTTTTTATTTGATTAGCAGAAAAAAACATGGAGAAAACACGGAAAGGACATTGGAAGTACATCTTTTGTTTTTAGAATATTCTTAGTTTTAAAATATTTTAGAAAGGAAGATTGTAATGAGATTAACTCCAAGAGAAATTGATAAACTGCTGGTAGTTGTTGCGGCTGATTTAGCTTATCGACGAAAGGAGAGAGGGCTTAAGTTAAACTATCCAGAAAGTATCGCTATTATTACGTATGAAATTTTGGAAGGAGCAAGAGATGGTAAAAATGTAGCGGAATTAATGGAGCTTGGAAAAAATATTTTAAGTGCTGAAGATGTTATGGATGGTATTGCAGACATGATATCAGATATTCAAGTTGAGGCAACTTTTCCTGATGGAACAAAATTAGTAACTATTCATCAACCAATTCATTAAAGGAAGTGAATGTTATGATTCCAGGGCAATATATCCTTGCGAAAGAAGACATAGTATGTAATGGAAATAAAAAAGAAACGAAAGTTAAGGTGTTAAATCAGGGAGATAGACCGATTCAAATTGGATCCCATTACCACTTTTATGAAGTGAATGAGGCGTTAAAGTTCAATCGTAGTGTAGCAATTGGACAACATTTAAATATTCCAGCGGGTACAGCGGTAAGATTCGAGCCTGGGGATGAAAAAACGATTGAATTAGTTCCGTACTCAGGGAAGCAAGAAGTATATGGATTTAAAAATAAAGTGGATGGCGATATTGAATCTTATAAAAAAAGAGGGAGATAGCATGAGTTTTAAGATGTCACGTAAACAATATGCTGATTTATATGGTCCAACTACAGGAGATTCTATTCGTTTAGCGGATACACAATTATTCGCACATATTGATCGAAATTACACCGTATATGGTGATGAAGCTGTCTTTGGTGGAGGAAAATCAATTAGGGATGGTATGGGACAAAATTCGCAACTTACAAGGGAACAGGGTGTTGTGGATGTTGTTATTACGAATGCAATTATTATTGATTATACAGGAGTATATAAAGCGGATATTGGTATAAAAGATGGAAAGATTTCAGCAATTGGTAAGAGTGGTAATCCTTCAGTTATGGATAATATTGATATCATCATTGGAACATCAACGGAAGTAATTTCTGGCGAACGAAAAATCGTTACAGCTGGAGGTATTGATACACACGTGCATTTCATATCCCCACAACAAATTGATACAGCATTAGCTTCAGGTATAACAACTTTAATTGGTGGAGGAACAGGACCGGCAGAGGGTACTAAGGCAACTACAATAACGCCTGGATCTTGGAATTTAAGAAAAATGCTAGAGGCAGCAGAAGCTTTTCCTATAAATATTGGGTTTTTAGGGAAAGGAAATAGTTCAAGTTTACCTGCCCTGGAAGAACAAATATTTGCAGGAGCTATTGGATTAAAAATTCATGAAGATTGGGGAGCGACTTCTTCAGCAATTAATCACTCGTTACAGATTGCTGATAAATATGATATTCAAGTTGCTATTCATACTGATACGTTAAATGAATGTGGTTTTGTGGAAGAAACGATAAAGGCTATTGATAATCGTGTTATTCATACGTACCACACTGAAGGGGCTGGTGGTGGGCATGCACCAGATATTATAAAGATTGCTGCACTGAATAATATTTTACCTTCTTCAACGAACCCGACCTTGCCATATACAGTGAATACGTTGGATGAACATTTAGATATGCTCATGGTATGTCATCATTTAAAAGCAAATATTCCAGAAGATGTAATGTTTGCGGATTCAAGGATTCGAAAAGAAACAATTGCGGCAGAGGATATTTTGCAAGATTTAGGGGTTTTCAGCATGATTAGCTCTGACTCGCAGGCGATGGGAAGGGTTGGAGAGGTTATTATTCGCAATTGGCAAACCGCCGATAAAATGAAAAAGCAGATTGGTAGTTTAGAGGGAGATAAAGAGTATAACGATAATAATAGAATTCAACGCTATATAGCTAAGTATACAATTAATCCAGCTATTACACATGGGATTTCAGAATATGTCGGCTCTATTGAAGCTGGGAAATATGCAGACCTTGTAATATGGGATCCACAATTTTTCGGTGTTAAGCCAGATATGGTTTTGAAAAACGGGATGGTAGTGATGGCATTAATGGGAGACGAGAATGCTTCGATCCCCACACCACAACCATATTATGAAAAAAAGATGTTTGGTGCATATGGAAAAGCGGTACAGTCAAGTTCGATTACATTTGTATCTAAAGTAGCTTATGAGAATAATATTAAAGAAAAATTAGGTTTAAATAAAGTTGTATTACCTGTTAGAAATACGAGAGAGATTTCTAAGCAAGATATGAAGCTGAATAATGCAACACCAGAAATTGAAGTAGATCCGCAGACATATGAAGTTAAAGTTGATGGACAAGTTATTACGTGTGAAGCAGTAGATGTATTACCTATGGCTCAAAGATATTTTTTATTTTGATATAACGGAGGAGATAAAATGATTATTGAAAAAATTAATAACAACGTATGCAATATGAATGATTTTGCAAATACAAAAAAGCATCTTGATAGAATATTGATTTCTAGTGAGCTTTTACTAAAGAGGGTTCAGAAATTATATTCAGAATCTGGTTTTGAAATTGGGGTGTCTTTAGATAATGGAGAAACATTAAAGAACGGTGATATTTTATATGAAGATGAACATCGTATTGTATATATTGAAGTGTTACCAGAAGAGGTAATTGTAATTACTCCAACGTCAATAAAAGAAATGGGAATTATTGCGCATAACTTAGGAAATAGACATTTGCCAGCACAATTCGATGAAGGGTGTATGATTTTGGCGAACGACTACTTAGTAGAAGATTTACTCAAAAAGGAAGGTGTTCCTTATCAAAAAGAAAATAGAGTATTACCCAAACCGTTCAAGCATGCTTCACACAAACATATTTAACCTACTTAACCTACTCCAAATTAGTGATTCGAACTTCCCAACAGGAAGTTTTAGTCACTCTTTTGGATTAGAAACATTTATTCAAGAGGGACAAGTTACAAATAAAGGCGAATTTTTCAAATGGATTAATCGATATGTAAAAGTGCAATTAACACACACGGACGGCTTAATTTGCAAATATACTTACGAAGCCACTAAGAATAATGATGGAAAACAAATTACATTTTTAGATGATTTAATAACAGCACAAACATTGCCTTTTGAATGTAGAAGAGCAAATAGAATGATTAGTAAAAGTACTTCTAAACTATTGTGTGAACTGTTCTCATTTGCAAATTTAAATATATACAAAGAAGATGTTATGGGTAATAAATTACAAGGTCATCCGAGTATCGTATACGGAATATTAGGGGCGGAATTGAAAATGACAATAGAAGAAACGCTCTTAGTTTTCTTATATTCAAGTGTTGGAAGCATAATTCAAAATGGTGTGAGAGCCATTCCTCTTGGACAAACAGATGGTCAAAAACTATTACAAGAATGCCATGAATTGATCTGTGAATCTATTGATAGAATTCAAATACTTTCATTAGAGAATTTTGGATTGAATGATCCTGAATTCGAAATAAATCAAATGCAACATGAAGATGTAAATGTAAGAGTCTTCATGTCATAGGGAGGGAAAATAAAATGATAAAACCTATTAAAATTGGTATTGGTGGCCCCGTAGGTGCTGGGAAAACAATGTTAGTTGAAAAGTTAACAAAATATTTAAATACAGATTATGAAATTGCAGCAATTACAAACGATATTTATACGAAAGAAGATGCAAAGATTTTATTGAAAACGGGTGTTTTACCAGAAGATAGAATTATTGGTGTAGAGACAGGAGGGTGTCCACATACAGCAATTCGAGAGGATGCTTCTATGAATTTTGAAGCAATTGAAGAGCTCATGATTAGACATAGTAATTTAGATATTATTTTTATTGAAAGTGGGGGTGATAATTTAGCTGCCACATTTAGTCCAGAGCTAGTGGATTTTTCAATTTATATTATTGATGTAGCACAAGGAGAAAAGATTCCTCGTAAAGGTGGACAAGGAATGATCAAATCTGATGTATTTGTGATTAATAAAACGGATTTGGCACCTTATGTAGGGGCTGATCTTGGAGTTATGGAGCAGGATACGAAAAATTACCGACATAATAAACCATATTTTTTTACAAATTTGAAGGATGAGGAAGGCTTACAGGGATTAATAAATTGGATGCGACAAAACATCATGTTAGAAGGATTGAAGAAATGAAAGCCCCTACAGGTGTCTTAAACATTGATGTGATGGAAAAGAGACATAAAACGGTACCTATTAAGGTTTATCATAAAGATGCCTTAAAAGTAACGCAGCCAATATATTTGGACGATTATGGTAGAGCATATTACTATATCATGAATTCTGGTGGAGGTTATTTAAAAGGAGACTTCTATTCTATAAATATAAATGTTCATGAAGATGCGAAAACATATATAACAAGCCAATCAGCAACGAAAGTTTACAAGACTCCAAATAGTTATGCTTTGCAAGAATTGAATGTTTATATTGGTGAAAATGCTGTTATGGAGTATTTACCAGATCCGTTGATTATGTACAAGGATGCAGCATATAAGCAAAAAACAAATATATATATGCAAAATAATTCTACATTGATTTTATGCGATTCAGTTACGCCTGGTTGGTCTCCAAATATGGAGAAGTTCACATACCAGTATTTTGATTCGCTAACAAAAATATATATGGAAAACAAACTTGTAGTTTACGATCATCTATTGTTAAACCCTTTCAAAGAGTCGTTAGATCAAATGGGAATATTAAATCAATATTCCCATTATGGTACTTTCATGGTTATTAATGAGAACATTACAAATGATTTAATTGCAGCATTGAAAACTTCGCTTTCTAACACTAACAATATGAAGATTGGAATATCTTCTATGCCATGTAAAGGCTTTGTCATACGCATACTTAGTCATAATACAGAGGATATGGAGTCTATATTTTTTCAGTGTCATCGTTTTGTTAGAGAGAATTGTCTGCATGAAGAATTAACATCCTATCGAAAATATTAAGTAGGAGAAGGGGATACTATGACTAATGTGGGATTATTATTTGTCGGTGCAGTTCTATTTATGAATGCACTAGCAGCTTTTAAACTCATTGATAGCAAAAGTGTAGGGTACTTCAATTTATTTGTAGGGGCATTACAAACTTTGACACCATTATATTTATTATTTACAGGAAGTCAATCTAATGAGTGGACTATCCTATCTAATGGAACTATTTTTTTATTTGGTTTTACTTATTTATATGTTGGCCTTACGAATATATTAGAACTTGATTCTTCAGGTGTAGGTTACTATTCTCTTTGGGTTGCTATTATTGCAACGGTTATGGGAATAGCGAATCAATTACATGAGAGTGGAAGTCTACAAAGTACAATAATTTGGTTCTTTTGGGCGTTCCTTTGGTTTTTATTTTTCCTGCAAGATGGGTTGAAAAAGAAGATTCATATTTATGTAGGGATTGTTTGCTTCATTGAATCTTGGATTACTGCAACGATACCAGCCCTGTTAACACTTACAAATCATACAGGCATGTTAAATGATTTTGTAATTATTTTAGTGACTATTATAACGATTGTAGTTTTTATTATGGCACTTTTCTTTTTCAAGAGTATTCAATCTAAAGTAGAAAGGGTTAGTAACTATGTGGAAAAGTGAACTGAAAAAAGCAACTAATTTTTTTGTTATTATTATATTTCTTCATGTGCTTGGAATTCTCTTATTATTACCTGCACTGTATAAAGGCAATAGCATAATTGGAATGGCTATTATTGCATATTCTTTAGGATTGCGTCATGCGTTTGATAGTGATCATATTGTCGCAATTGATAATACTGTTCGGAAATTAATTGAAAAAGGTAAAAACTCACAGGGGGTGGGGTTTTACTTCTCATTAGGACACTCTACTGTAGTATTTGTGATGATCGTATTAATTGCTTTAATTGGAAAAACAGCAAAACATGGAATGGAGAGTTTTTCTACTATAGGCGGTATTATCGGCACAATTGTTTCTAGTACATTTCTTATTATTATTGGGCTTACCAATCTGTTGTACCTTATTAAAGTGTTACGAAGCCAAGAGGATAAGCAACCAGAAAACTTAGGATTTATATATCGTTTCACGCAGCGCTTATTTAGGTTTATTGATAGTCAAAAGCAATTGTATATGATCGGTTTTTTATTTGGGCTTGGTTTTGATACAGCAAGTGAAATCGGATTAATTGCTCTTTCTACAGTAACTGCAACAAGTCAATCTATCCCGCTTGTAAGTATATTTGCTTTTCCCATTTTGTTTGCTGCAGGAATGTCGTTGATGGATACATTAGATAGTACATTCATGAATACGAATTATAAGTGGGCAATGGAAAATAGTCGAATTAGAAATTCATATAACGTATTAATTACCTCAATATCTGTTATAACGGCTTTTTTAATAGGGGGTTATCAACTATTATCTTTACTTATTGAAAGCTATAATTTACAGGGACCGTTTTGGAATCTCATTCAGGTAGTTAATTTTGATTATTTGGGTATATGTCTTGTTGTATTCTTTATTATTTCTCTTATTGTTTTTGCTGTATGGAATAGAAATGCATTTAAAGAACCACTTACAAAGAGTATAGAGAAATAAAAATATACCGTGTGATATTTGGTTAATTATGTATATAAACTGAAATAAAAAACACGTTAGATGAAAATGCATCTAACGTGTTTTTTTATTATTTATGTTCCTTATATTCATGTGCTTTTTCTTTTATATTACCAACCGTATCTTTAGCAGTGCCTTTCATTTTATCCCATTTTCCCTCGGCTTGTAATTTTTTATTGTCCGTTACTTTCCCGACAACTTCCTTTACTTCACCCTTTACCTTATCAATAGCACCTTCTACTTTTTCTTTTAAACCATGATCATGTTTAGTCATACATTTCTCCTCCTTGTAGTTTGAGTAGAATTCTCTTTTCATATTGCAAGTTGAATGATGTATCTAGTAATAGCGTAACAAATTTAGTTTGAATATTCAAATGAATAACAGGATAGAAAGGTAATTGTCATAAAATGTATACATTCGTAATGGAAAGAAAAAGAAAGTTAATTATATGTCTTTCGCAGTCCATATTGATTTTGTATAAGCAATTTTCATATGGGCACGTTCCATATTATTTTGACTGCCGCTACCGAATCTTGCTTGTCCAACTATTAAATTGCAATTGGATGCAAGAGCGGTCTCAATTCGTTTTTGAATTAATGCGGTATGGCAACCTTTACGTTGAAATTCTGGCAAAGTAGCAGAAGCAGCTAATGAAGAAACACCTTTATTTATATAAAGTACCCCTATACTAGCAGGAGTGTTTTGAACTTCGGCTATGAAAAAATGCCATCCTGGTTTATTGTAAAGAATTTCATTATTTTGACGAACGCCATTTTTTGTAAAGGATGGCATGTTAAATCCACGTACATATATGTCTGCAAAAATATCAAATTCATTTTCTTTTAGTTGGCGTACTGAAATGTTAGAAGGCAGCAGCGATGAGTCTTCTCTTGGTAAACTATATAAAGCGGTATGGAAGCTAGATTGATAAAAACCTTTTTGAGATAAGTATTGAAATAATTCAGTTGTACCTTGAGCCGGTGTAATTTCAAAACGGCAAGGGATTTGTAGTGATTGATAATAAGCGATGATTTCATCTATCTCATCTGTATTTGTAAATATAATGCCCTTTACTGTATTAAAAGCAGGACCAGCAATTATTTTTGATGAAAAGGCAGTGGCACTCTCGAACTTTTTCATTTGTACTTGCATTGGATTTCCGCTTATTTCTTGTAGTGCCTCTAATCTAGAAGAAAGCATATGTATTTCTGCGTTCTCAATTTCTTGTGCTGTATTGACTGTCATAATTGTACTCATACGATTCCTCCGTCAATAAATATATTTCATAGTACATATACGATGTTTGTTCTGAGATTCCTGTTGAAATGTAAGAGAATAAGAAGGTTTTTGGAAGGTAAATGGAAGTGAACTGTCGAAGGGAGTAGAAACAGATTAAAGGTGGTGCTCTCATGAAACAGGAAGACGTGCAGACATGCTCTCATTGCGGTTCTCAAAACATAGGAGAAGGTGAGTTTATCGGTTATGCACAGATACGGAAAAAGGAAACGATGTTCACATCTTCACCAGTGGATGCTTATATTTGTACAGATTGCGGGAATATCCTTTCATTAAAGGTACGGAATTATGAAAAGTTTAAGCAGAAGCCGCTATGATTGTTAAGAAGTGGTAATATAAAACGTCGTATACGAAAGATCTTACATTAAGTTAATTTAATATAAGTGACATTTTACATATATATGAGTACGCCTTAAAAAAAGAGATAAAAACATATACTGTATGAGATGCTCATCATTCATTACATGAAACAGAAAAATATATAGAAGAAAAAGTAGTCATCTTAGAATGGTTCATAACGAAAACTCCTTTAAATGAATAAAGGAGTTTTTTTATTTTTTATAACAATAATTCCCTTTAATTGTTATAATTGGTCATTTAGAGTAATTATTTTATTAACGCCATAATTATAGAAGAAAAACAGCTAAATCGTATACAAAATCGCTATATAACACAATCGCAACTGTAAGTTGACAAAGTGCAACCACAGGAAGATAGAGATAAGAGCAATGTTGACCTACAATTTAATTAAGAAAACAAAGGGGGACACACATATGGAATTTGGTGAGAAGCTTTTTAAATTAAGAAAGGAAAAAGGCCTTTCTCAAGAAGCGTTAGCTGAGAAATTAAACACAACAAGACAAGCGGTTAGCAAATGGGAAAATGGTCAAGGTTTTCCTGAAACCGAAAAACTAATAATGATTGGAAATGTATTTGAAGTATCTCTTGATTACTTATTAAAAGAAACTGCTGAGCAAAGTAATGAAAAGGAAAATGGTTATTATGTAAGTAAGGAAATGGCGGAAGGGTATATAGTGTATGGGCAAAAAATTTCTAAATATATCGCATTAGGATTTAGCTTGCTTATTTTATCTACAATACCGTATTTATTATTTAAAGAAAATGCAACAATGTCTACATTCCTTGTCATTATCATTGCTGTCCTTGGAATTGGAGCAATGATGGTACCTGTAACTATAGAAGAGAGTCGATACAATGTATTAAAAAAAGAAGAATTACTATTTGATCCAAACTTTTTAAAAGAATTGACAAAAAGATATGCGACTATTAAAAAGAAGTATGCTGCAGTAGTAATTGTTGGACTTTGTTTCATAGCAGCAGGAGCGATACCATTTTTATTTGAGAAAAAACGAATTACTTCAGGAGAGCTCGTGCAGTATTATCCTTATTGTGTTGTACTTATTGCTATCGGGTTTTATCTTTTTGTTCGTGTTTTAGGAGTGTTAGAGACGTATCGGATTTTAGTAGAAAATAAAGAATATAGTAATCGTGTCATTTTTAAATTAAAAAAGAAAGTAAGAAAAAAGGTAGATAGTTTTTAAATAGGAGAGAACCATGTTTTGTATCGTATGTATTCAAAACATGGTTTTTATTTATTAGAATTATTTCCAAAGAAATAATTCAGAAAATACAGATAAATATCGTAATTATTTGTAGAAGTCTGTTATAATATACAGAAATGAAAACGCTTTAAAGGGGGATATAACCAATATGATGATGAATGTACCGCTAACAATTAGTTCTATGATGGAAAGAGCAGAAAAACTGTTTTCAAAGAAAGAAATTATTTCACGGACACATGACACAGTTACGACATTAACGTATAAGCAGTTAGGTGAAAGGACGAGAAGGCTTTCTAGTGCGTTAAAAAAATTAGGAATTAAAGAAGGCGAGCGTATAGGAACGTTAGCGTGGAATCATCATCGACATGTGGAAGCGTATTTTGCTATTCCTGGTATTGCTTCCGTTTTACACACAATTAATATTCGTTTATCTCCTCAACATATTTCATACATTATTCAGCACGCAGAAGATCGAATTCTACTTATAGATGAAGATCTCGTACCACTTGTTGAAAATATTCAATCACAATTATCAACTGTACAAGCCTACATTATTATGACTGATAAAGATGAACTTCCCAATACTACGCTAGAACCTGTATATCATTATGAAAAGCTATTAGAAGAAGGCGATCCAACTTTCCAATTTGTAAAAGATATTGATGAAAATACACCTGCTGGTATGTGTTATACGTCAGCGACTACAGGAAACCCAAAAGGTGTTGTATATACGCATCGTAGTACTGTATTGCATTGTATGGCACTCGGTTTAGCGGATACAGCTGCTTTATCGGAAAGTGATGCGGCTATGGCAATTGTACCGATGTTCCATGTGAATGCTTGGGGGCTTCCTTTTGCAGCTACTTGGTTTGGAACTAAACAAGTTCTGCCAGGACCAATGTTTACTCCGAAAATTTTATTAGAGATGATTCAAACTGAAAAAGTAACGATAGCAGCAGGTGTGCCGACAATTTGGCTCGGTGTATTACAAGAGTTAGAAAATAATAGTTACGATTTATCTAGTATAACGAGAATATTATGCGGTGGTGCAGCTGCACCGAAAAGCGTTATTAAAGCATTTGAGCAAAAATATAATGTTCCTTTCGTACATGCATATGGTATGACTGAAACAAGCCCACTCGTAACACTTGCACGTTTAAAAAGTTATGAAACAGAATTATCATATGAAGAGCAATTAGAAATCCGCTCAAAACAAGGATATCTTGTCCCTGGTGTAGAGATGAAAGTAGTCGGTACAAACGGTGAAGTGAAGTGGGATGGTACTGAGATGGGAGAGTTATGTTTACGAGCACCTTGGATCGCTGAAAGCTATTATAACGATGATCGTACTGTCGAAGGATTCCGAGACGGTTGGTTATATACTGGTGATGTTGTTACAGTTGATGAGGAAGGCTGCGTGAAAATTGTTGATCGTACGAAGGATGTTATTAAAAGCGGGGGAGAATGGATTTCTTCAGTGGATCTTGAAAATGCTTTAATGGCACATGATGCTATATTTGAAGCGGCTGTCGTTGCAATTCCTCATCCGCAGTGGCAAGAACGCCCAGTTGCCTGCGTTGTTCAAAAGAAAAATAGTACGGTTACGAAAGAAGAAATATATGAGTTTTTAAAACCGCAGTTTGCGAAGTGGTGGTTACCAGATGATATTGTATTTATGGAAGAAATACCGAAAACATCTGTTGGGAAGTTTTTAAAACAGGCACTTCGAAAAGAACTTGAGCATTTGCATAAAGAGAAATAATTGAATTTATATTTGTAAACCAATATTAAAAACGAGTTGACAAAAAGCTAGTGAAAAGATAATATAACTCCTATAATATGTTACCTAAAAAACATTTTAAGTTTACAAATAGGAGAAGCAAATATGAATACAAAAAACTTAGTTTTCGTCGCTTTATTTAGTTCTATTATGGGAGTGTTAGGATTAATACCCCCAATTGCTCTTGCTATTACACCAGTTCCGATTACATTACAATCACTCGGTGTTATGCTTGCTGGTGGATTGTTAGGATCACGTCTTGGTGCGTTAAGTCAGCTTATTTTCTTACTTATAGTTGGAGTTGGAGCACCATTACTTGCTGGTGGACGCGGTGGTCCAGGCGTATTTGTTGGGCCAAGTGCAGGATATTTACTTGGTTATATCGTTGGAGCGTTTGTCATTGGTTATTTAATTGAGCGTTTACGTGAAGTTTCTATAATAAAGGTATTATGTATTAATATAATTGGTGGTATTTTCGTAGTTTATGTATTTGGTATCATTGTCCAAGCTTTCGTAATGGATATTTCCGTATGGGAAACGATGAAAGTAAGTGTCGCATTTTTACCAGGTGATTGCATAAAGGCGACTATAGCAGCGATTCTTGTGACAAGATTACATCGCTCATTGAAACATATTATTACGCCTGCTTTGAAGAATAAAAAAATTACAAATGCAGGGTAAGAAAAAGGAGAAACACGTTACTTGCGTGTTTCTTTTTATTATTTTGTAAAGAAAGGACGTCTCATATGGGGATTACAAAAGAATATAAAAAGTATGCCTCTTTACAACCAAATAAAATAGCGATTAAAGAAAATGATAGAGTATTAACATATAAAGAATGGTTTGAGTCAGTGTGTAAAGTAGCAAACTGGTTGAATGAAAAAGAATCGCAGAATAAAACGATAGCAATTTTATTAGAGAATAGTATGGAATTTTTACAACTATTTGCGGGTTCCGCTATGGCTGGATGGGTTTGTGTGCCACTAGATATAAAATGGAAACGAGATGAACTTAAAGAAAGAATAGCGATTAGTAAACCGGATATTATTGTGGCGGAGCAGTATAGGCTTAGTGATATATCGTGCGAAGAAGGAAGGATTATTGAGATTGAAGAATGGAAAGAAATGATTGAGAACTATCTTCCTGCATATCATTCTGTAGAAAATGTACAAAACGCTCCTTTTTATATGGGATTTACATCAGGATCGACTGGAAAAGAAAAAGCGTTTTTACGTGCTCAACAGTCGTGGGTACATAGTTTTGATTGTAATGTACATGACTTTCATATGAAAAAGGAAAATTCTATTTTAATAGCTGGGACGCTTGTTCATTCTCTTTTCTTATACGGGGCAATAAGTGCATTGTTTTTAGGGCAAACGGTACACATAATGAGAAAGTTTGTACCAGTTCAAGTGCTATCTAGTATAAGGATAGAGAATATTTCTGTAATGTATACAGTTCCTACAATGCTTGAGTCTTTGTATAAAGAAAATAAAGTAATTGAAAGTGAAATGAAAATTATTTCGTCAGGAGCCAAATGGGAAGCTGAAGCAAAAGAGAAGATGAAGAATGTGTTTCCTTATGCAAAAAGATATGAGTTTTATGGTGCGTCTGAGCTAAGCTTTGTAACGGCATTGGTTGATGAAGAGAGTGAAAGAAAACCGAATTCAGTAGGGAAACCTTGTCATAATGTACAAGTTCGAATATGTAATGAAGCAGGAGAAGAAGTACAGACAGGTGAGATAGGAACTGTGTATGTGAAAAGTGATCAATTCTTTATGGGCTATGTATCGGATGGAGCTATAATCCCGCAATTGTCCGAAAGTGGCTGGATGACAGTGCAGGATGTGGGCTACCAAGATGAAGAAGGCTTTATATATATTGTTGGTAGAGAGAAGAATATGATTTTATTTGGAGGAATCAATATTTTCCCAGAAGAAATAGAAAGGGTATTACAGACACATCCAGCTGTTGAAGAAATAGTTGTGGTTGGTGTAGAAGATAGTTACTGGGGTGAAAAGCCTGTCGCTATCGTAAAAGGAAGTGCTACAAAGCAACAATTAAAAAGTTTTTGCTTACAACGATTATCATCTTTTAAAATACCGAAAGAATGGTACTTTGTTGATGAAATACCTTATACAAATAGCGGGAAAATAGCTCGCAATGCAGCAAAAAGTATGATTGAAAACCGGGAGAAGATATATGAATAGGGCGGTTATTGTAGAAGCGAAAAGAACACCTATTGGTAAAAAAAACGGGATGTTGAAAGATTATGAAGTTCAGCAATTAGCAGCACCACTTCTTACGTTTTTAAGTAAAGGAATTGAGAGAGAAATAGACGATGTTATATTAGGGAATGTTGTTGGACCGGGAGGTAATGTTGCAAGATTATCTGCTTTAGAAGCTGGGCTTGGTTATCATATACCTGGTGTAACGATTGACCGGCAATGCGGAGCTGGATTGGAAGCAATTCGTACTGCGTGTCATTTTATTCAAGGGGATGCAGGTAATTGTTATATTGCTGGGGGCGTAGAGAGTACAAGTACGTCACCTTTTCAAAATAGAGCGCGGTTTTCACCTGAAACAATTGGGGATCCAGATATGGGATTGGCGGCTGAGTATGTTGCAGGGCAATATAACATAACAAAAGAGATACAAGATGAATATGCTTGTCTTAGCTATAAAAGAACGCTGCAAGCATTAGAAAAAGGATATATACAAGAAGAGATATTACCTCATTATTTTAATGGATTATTAGATGAATCTATAAAGCGGGAAATGAATTATGAAAGAATGATTAAGAGAACGAAACCTGTATTTTTACAAAATGGAACGGTAACAGCAGGTAATTCGTGCGGTGTAAATGATGGAGCATGTGCTGTTCTTGTAATGGAAGAGGGGCAAGCACAGAAATTAGGGTACAAGCCAGTTCTTCGTTTCGTTCGTAGTGCTGTAGTTGGCGTGGATCCAAATCTTCCAGGGACTGGTCCGATATTTGCGGTGAACAAATTATTAAACGAAATGAATATGAAAGTAGAGGACATCGATTATTTTGAAATAAATGAAGCATTTGCTTCAAAAATTGTTGCTTGTGCAAAGGAGTTACAAATTCCTTTTGAAAAATTAAATGTAAATGGTGGAGCAATTGCGCTCGGTCATCCGTACGGTGCATCTGGAGCTATGCTTGTGACACGTTTGTTTTATCAAGCACAAAGAGAGCATATGAAATATGGAATTACGACGTTAGGAATTGGTGGTGGAATAGGGCTTGCGCTATTATTTGAGAAAGTAGAAAACTAGAAAGGGACTAGTTTTCTACTTTTTGAGGAACATAAGCATTACTACCAGGTTTTGCTTTTATTTCATTCCAAGCAGCGATAGCATCAGCTTTTGATTTCCCTTTGTTATTTGGATCTTCGAAAAAGTCGCGAGTGAAACGATTGTATTCAAACTGCGCGCTGATAGTTGTTTTGTATGTAGGATCTTTTTTTCGTTCGTTTTCTTCATACCAAAACGTTATCGCGTCTTCATATGTTTTTCCAACATTCTCTTTAAAAAATTTTTGAAGAGCTACTGTAAAGCGGAAGTTTGCTCCGATTTTTTCTTTGAAAAAAGCACGAACATCTTCGCTACAGCGGTGATTGTTAGTAATAATCGTTTGAAGAGAAAGTTCTTTATAAGAGAGGGAAGCTTTACTCACCTTTTGACTAGAGCTGTTTTTTAATATTTTACCAGTATGTAAATAATGTGAGATACGCTCGGTTATTTCAATCTTAGAGCCACTAGCTGACAAACCATGCTCACGACAAAATGTTTGCAGTTCTGCTTTTAACCAATAAAAGTTTTGGAAATCTTCAAGTGATATAGACTTTGTTAAAGGTGGACGCATAGATGTAACAACTTCTTTCTTCCATAATTTTCTTTAATTATAAAACATATGTTCTTTTTGTGGAAGGATTAATTTGTAAATATAACGGGAAGAGGAGATTACATATGGAAAGTGTAATGCAAGTTCGTGTTACGGGAATTTTAATTGAAGATGAAAAAGTATTGCTAGTAAAGCAAAAAGTTGCTAATCGCAATTGGTCTTTACCTGGGGGAAGGGTAGAGAATGGTGAAACGTTAGAAGAAGCGATGATTCGAGAAATGAGAGAAGAAACAGGATTAGAAGTTAAAATTAAGAAGCTACTCTATGTTTGTGATAAACCAGATGCTAGTCCATCTTTATTACATATTACGTTTCTGCTTGAAAGGATTGAAGGTGAAATTACGTTACCTTCTAATGAATTTGATCTTAATCCAATTCATGATGTACAAATGGTAGTGATTAAAGACTTAAGTCATTATGGTTTTTCGGAAACTTTTATAACTCTTATAAGTGAAGGTTTTGCAAGTGCAGGGAGTTATCAAGGCTTGAAACAAAATATAGGCCTGTAAATAATTGAAGGATAGCCGTTAGCTACCCTTCATAAACATGTTTTACACTGCTGACTGTAAAGAAGAAACAAGTTGATTTAAAAACTCATCTCTACTCATAATTGCTTTCCCACCGCCACGAGCACTCTTTTTATTTCCTCCGCCTTTTCCTTCAATAGAAGGGAGGGCATCTTTTAAAAGAGCATTCATATCGAGTGTCACTGCTTTACCACAAGCAAGAATACATTGTAATTTGTCCTCATTTTCAATAACGAAGTATGTAATTGCGTGTTCTTGTTGTTCTGTAATAATGGCAGCTAGTTTTGCGACTTCTTGCATAGAGCGATTTGTAAATGCTCGAGAGATAAGTGTTCCAGCATGTATTTCTTCCGATTGTTGTAATAGTTCATTTGCTTCTACAAATAATAGTTTTTCATTCATTGCTTGTATTGCCTTTTCGTTTTCTTTTTGAGAGGTAAGAAGTTGTGCTACTTTTGCTGGAATATCAGTTTCGCTACTGTTCAATTGCTTAGAAACATCGGTTAATATTTGTTGATGTTGTCCCATTAATTTAAGAGAACGCCAACCAGCTATAAATGTTAAGCGTATACCACCTTTATTGCGCTCCCATCCTAGTACTTGAATAGGACCTACTTCACCAGTGTGTTTCGGATGCGTTCCGCCACAGCCGTTGTAATCATAATTTGCGATAATAACAACGCGTATATTTTCTGTCATAGTTGGTTCTTTGCGAAGGGGTAATGCTTTGGCCTCTTCTAAGTTCATCCATTTAATACGAATAGGGTGGTTTTCAAAAACAATTTGATTAGCAATTTGTGCGGCCTTCTCAACAGTTTCTGTAGAAAGATTGGCAGTTTCTAAATCAATGGTTATAGTTTCTTTTCCAAGATGGAACCCGATCGTCGGTATGTTAAAGTGATCCCAAAAAGCAGCGGATAAAATGTGCTGAGCCGTATGTTGTTGCATATGGTCAAAACGGCGCTCCCAATCTATTTTACCCTCTACTTCTTCTGTATGTAATTGTTCTATTATGAAATGACGAATTTCTCCATTTACTTCTTCAACGTTACTTACCGGAATACCATTTAAAGTTCCAGTGTCATGTGGTTGTCCGCCGCCTGTTGGATAAAATGCAGTTTCATTTAAGACAACATATAAGTTTCCTTCTGTATCATGCTCTTGTTTTATAACTTTAGTAGTAAAGTCTTTCTTATAAGCGTCGATGTAATATAATTTTTTCTCCAATTTTCTTTCCCCTTTCGTGTTAGCTAGTTTCATTGTAAAGCAATTGAAATTAGTTTCCTAATATTTCAGAAGAAAGAAACTTTTTTTAGAATTTTCTTGCTATAATAAGAAGAAAATGCGGGGGGGAATGAAAATGCCATATGAAAACGGCGTAGATAAGTTGCTTAGTTTAAGCAGAAATATTTCCGAATTATATCGAGAATTAAATGAGATGACCCGGATTTTAACGGATTGTAATCGAGAAAGTGTGAAATTTGATCGGTTATATGTAAAGGAGTTACTTTGGAAAAAAGAAGATGTCATAGAGAAGTATGAACAATTACTCGTCCAGCTTTGTATTAATGAATGCTTTGATTTAAAAAGTGTAATTACTGGCGAATATAAGTATACATATGAAGAAGTAGAAAGCATTGTTTTAGAATTTAATGAAAAGTATAATGTAGCTATTTTGATTAAAGATGTTTGTAAAGAACTACAGTTTACATACGGAATTGATATGGAAATAACGAGAACAGCTCGGGTATAAACATCTCAAGTATAGAAAAAGGAAAAAGAAAGCAGATCCTTTGCTTTCTTTTTTTATGTAAGAAAAGGGAGAGTAGGTTTAAAGATGAAGGGGAAGTTACAAAATATTCATCCACTTGGAATGAGTATCATTATAGGGACATTATTTGCTAGGTTTGCAACTTCAATGAGCATTCCTTTTTTAGCGATTTATTTAACGACTGTTAAAGACGTATCGGCTGGAATGACCGGTGCTATCATTGGAACGAGTGCGCTTGTTGGAGTGTTAGCTAGTTTTATTGGAGGCAATTTATCGGATCGATTTGGTCGAAAGATGATTATAATATGGTCCATGATTGTTTGGGTGTTTGTATTTATAGGATTTTCAGTTGCAGATCATGTTTTGAGTTTCTTTCTATTAAACGCTTTGAATGGATTATGTCGTTCTTTTTTTGAACCGACATCAAGAGCTTTATTATCAGATTTAACGAAACCAGAGTATCGTTTACTCGTATATAATTTGCGTTACGGTGCAATAAATGTTGGAGTAGCGATGGGTCCACTTGTTGGATTACAGATTGGAAGTGCAAAATCAACGATTCCTTTTTTAGTAGCCGCTGGAGTGTACATTTTATATACAGTTATATTAGCGTTTCAATTTAAGAAATATCCACTTGATAATAAGAAAGTAACTACAGAAAATCCGGTCACAATGTTAAGTGCGGTTCGGATTTTGCGAAAAGACATAGTATTTTTAGTTGCTTTAGTCGGAATCATTTTGAGTAATAGTGGTTTTTCACATTTAACGACGACACTATCTCAATATTTTGCAAACGCACATATATTTCAAGATGGAGTAAAGTTGTTCTCATATATGCTAACTTTAAATGCGGTTACAGTAGTAGTTATTCAATACCCTGTTATTCAAATGTGTAAAAAGTATACGCCGTTAGCATCTATTATGGTTGGAACGTTATTTGTGAGCGGGGGATTGTTTGGATTTGGACTAGTAGAATCTATGTTAGGGGCTGCTATATGTACAATTATTTTTACATTCGGAGAAGTATTAATGTTTTCAATGACAGATGTATTTATTGATGAGATAGCTGTTTCGCATTTGAAAGGGACATATTTTGGAGCTATGGGCTTTTCGGGAATTGGAGTAGTAATTGGTCCTTGGTTTGGCGGGATACTTCTCGATCATTATGGATATCAAAATGGCTTTATTGTATTTTTTATATTAGCTGTTTTTTCAACCACTGCATTTCCAGTCCTATTAGTTACAAAAAGCTTAATGAAAAAAAGATATATTAGAAATTCTAAAATAGAAATACATGCGAAATAACATAAGCCCCAGCAAACTAAAAGGTTGCTGGGGCTTATGTTTGTATTTATATTAATCGTTAATTCGAAAAAAGACTTTCTCTTCATGCGTGTTGGCAACTTCATTTTTGGAAATATGAATGGCTAAATATCCATTCTCTAAGCAGGCTAGCATCTTCTTATAAATAATATTAGCAGGTAAAGGAATTATCCGCTGTAAAGAATTATTTTTATGAAGTATGCAAATGTTTAGGCCTGTCTCCATCTTTTTAATGAGTACATCTTGTTCAGTTACATTTAGTACATCTGTTTCCAAAATGTATTCTTGTTCTGTTTCACAAAGGTCAATATGAATTTGATTTGGAAAACTAAAGTTACTATAAGAATCGGAACAAAATTGATCCATCCATTCTTCGAAACCATCAACATGAAAAAGACAATCCTTCTTTTTCTTGCCCATGAAAGACACCCTCCGTAAAATCTCAATTCATACTATGTTATGCATGAATGAAATAGAGGTGAAGAACAAATAGAAAAATATAAACATTTTATGTGAAAGATACAGTGTGTGTGAATACTTTTGCTTTACATATCATGATGTGCATGATTTTTTTGACGTGAATGATTACGGTTTTTAACTTTATGAGATCCACTTAAAGGCTCGGGCTGTCCAGAAGATTGCCCTTTTTTCTCGTTTTGACGATTAGATTGATTCTTGTTTTTACCCATTGTATTTTACACCTCCTCTCCCTATTTAGAATGAGAGAAGTTTGCGAATTTATACGAGAATGTTTTTTGAGAAATGGGTAAAGATAAGTAGGACTAACTCATATAGGAAGGGGAAAGTGTTATGCCATATCATAAAGATAAGCAACAGGCTTTTCAGGCCGCGCAGCAAGGGGTTGTTCAAGCGGAAAATATATTCAATAATATTGTGAAAAATGACCCGAATTACGGCCATGATTTAAAAGAGTTACGCCAAGAAGTACAAGAGGCGTACGAACAGATTCAAAATGCACTTGAAGTAGCATCAGAAACGCAGCGTCCACAACTTGAGCAATATGAAAGTAATCTCCAAAATATTATGCGAAATGTAGATCAAATAGAAAAGTGAAAAAGGTTGTTGTGAATTCAACAACCTCATTACTTTTAGTGCTACTATGCTGAAACGAAAAATTATTCTATCAATTTTTTCTTTAATTTGTGCAGTACATATATTTCAAGTGGACAAAGTGGAAGCTAAAATGTTGTTAAGAAAAGAGCTAGAGCCAACTGGCTATGTAACATGGGAAGTGCCAAATAATGAAAAAATTATCGCAATTACATTTGATGATGGACCGGACCCAACTTATACACCGCAAGTATTAGAGTTATTACGTCAATATAAAGCGGAAGCGACTTTTTTTATGATTGGCTTTCGAGTTCAGCGTAATCCGTACTTAGTAAAGCAAGTGTTGAAAGAAGGGCATGAAATCGGAAATCATACGATGAATCATTTGTATGCGAGTAATTCATCAGATGAAAAATTAGAACATGATATTTTAAATGGAAAGAAATATTTTGAAAAATGGGTGAAAGAACCTTTATTGTTCCGTCCGCCAGGTGGATATATTAATGATGCTGTATTTACTACGGCAAAAAAAGCTGGGTATCAAATTGTTCTATGGTCATGGCATCAAGACCCTCGTGATTGGGCGAATCCGGGTACAGAATCCATAGTAAATCATGTTGTGAAAAATGCTAAAAGTGGAGATATTGTACTGTTGCACGATGGAGGAAGTGATCGTAGTCAAACAGTGGCGGCATTAGCAAAAATTTTACCTGAACTGAAAAAGCAGGGTTATCGATTTGTAACAGTTTCGGAGTTGTTACGTTATAAACATTAGAGAAAATCCCAAAAGGTATACCTTTTGGGATTTTTCGTTACTGATTCTTTTTTCGTTTCTTATTATTTTGTCGCTCTGCCGGAGTTAAAGGTTCATTTGCGAACTCTTCATTATAGCCAGTTCCTTGCCCTTGGGCGGATGCAGCATTCATTCCTGAAATAATATGATTGGCTTTTCTTTTACCCATTTTTCTCACCTCTATAATGTTTTTTATAGACGAACCATGAGTCGTTCATAGCATATATGAACGTAAAGTAAAACACTGAAAGAGTGCTTTACTTTATAGTAATAGTATTAATAAAGAGCATGGACACTATTCAAATTTAGAAAGATAAAGAAAACTTATGATAATCCATAAGTTTCTTATTATTTACTTATTTAGAAAGTTGTAATAAGATATTATCGTAAGGTATTGAAAAGTTTGTCTACATTTTATATTCAGACAAATTAGTCACGTTTAACAGGGGGGAAACATAATGGTCAAACATAATCCATTTCAATCACGTGCAACTTTTGAACTAGATGGAAAGACGTATCATTATTATCAATTGAAAGCGCTTGAAAACGCAGGGGTTGGCAACGTATCTCAATTACCATATTCCGTGAAAGTTTTACTTGAATCTGTACTTCGTCAAGTAGACGGACGCGTAATTACAGAAGAACATGTTACAAATTTAGCGAAATGGGGAACGAAAGATGTTCAAGATATCGATGTTCCGTTTAAACCATCTCGCGTAATCTTACAAGACTTCACAGGTGTTCCAGCTGTTGTAGATTTGGCTTCGCTTCGTAAAGCAATGGCAGATATGGGCGGAGATCCTGATAAAATTAATCCAGAAATTACTGTAGACCTTGTAATTGACCACTCTGTACAGGTTGATAGAGCGGGTACAGCGGACTCGCTTGCATTCAACATGGACTTAGAGTTTAAACGTAATGAAGAACGTTATAAATTTTTAAGCTGGGCACAGAAATCATTTGATAACTACCGTGCAGTTCCACCAGCAACAGGTATTGTACACCAAGTAAATCTTGAATATTTAGCACCGGTTGTTCATGCGGTGAAAAATGCTGAAGGTGACTTAGTTGCATACCCAGATTCATTAGTTGGAACTGACTCACATACAACAATGATTAATGGTATTGGTGTTCTTGGATGGGGCGTTGGTGGTATTGAAGCAGAAGCAGGAATGCTTGGACAGCCTTCATATTTCCCAGTACCTGAAGTAATCGGTGTGAAATTAACTGGTACACTTCCAAGTGGTACAACAGCAACTGACGTTGCATTAAAAGTAACACAAGTGTTACGTCAAAAAGGTGTAGTTGGTAAATTTGTTGAGTTCTTCGGTAATGGACTAAAGAGCATGCCTTTAGCTGACCGTGCAACAATTTCAAATATGGCACCAGAATACGGTGCAACTTGTGGATTCTTCCCAATCGACGATATTTCATTAGAATACTTACGTTTAACAGGTAGAGATGAAGAGCAAATTCGCGTTGTTGAAGAATATTGTAAAGCAAATGGCTTATTCTATACAGCAGACAGTAAAGATCCAATTTATACTGATCTTGTTGAAATTGATTTAAATACAATCGAATCTAATCTTTCTGGACCGAAACGTCCGCAAGATTTAATCCCACTTTCAAATATGAAAGAGGAGTTCCATAAAGCTGTTGTAGCACCAGTTGGAACACAAGGGCTTGGATTCAATGAGCAAGAGTTTGATAAAGAAGTGAAAGTTATATTGAAAGATCAAGAAGTAACGATGAAAACAGGTGGAATTGCAATCGCTGCAATTACAAGCTGTACAAATACGTCAAATCCGTACGTGTTAATTGGAGCAGGGTTAGTTGCGAAGAAAGCAATTGAAAAAGGACTTAAAGTACCTGGTTACGTAAAAACATCGTTAGCACCAGGATCTAAAGTTGTTACAGAGTACTTAGATAAGTCTGGTTTAACAACGTATTTAGATCAATTAGGTTTCCAAACAGTTGGTTACGGCTGTACGACTTGTATCGGTAACTCTGGTCCATTAGCAGAGGAATTAGAAGAAGCAATCGCAGCAAATGATTTATTAGTAACATCTGTTTTATCTGGTAACCGTAACTTTGAAGGTCGTATTCACCCACTTGTAAAGGCAAACTACTTAGCATCACCACCACTTGTTGTGGCATATGCACTTGCAGGTACTGTTGATATTGACCTGAAAAATGATGAAATCGGTAAAGATGTAAATGGTAATGCTGTTTACTTTAATGATATTTGGCCATCAGCTAAAGAAATTGAAGATGTAGTTCAAAGTGTTGTTACATCTGAATTGTTCAAAAAAGAATATGCACAAGTATTTAACAGCAATGAGCGCTGGAATGAAATCCAAACTTCAAATGAAGCTTTATATACTTGGGATAATGATTCAACATACATTCAAAACCCACCGTTCTTCGAAGGATTATCTAAAGAGCCAGGTGAAGTTGAAACGTTATCAGGTTTACGCATAGTTGGTAAATTTGGTGATTCTGTAACGACAGACCACATTTCACCAGCAGGTTCAATTGGTAAGCACACGCCAGCTGGACGTTATTTACTAGAAAACGGCGTACAACCAGTCGACTTTAACTCTTACGGTTCTCGTCGTGGTAACCATGAAGTTATGATGCGTGGTACATTTGCAAACATCCGTATTAAAAACCAAATCGCACCAGGAACAGAAGGCGGATATACAACATATTGGCCAACTGGTGAAGTAACATCTATCTATGATGCTGCGATGAAATATAAAGAAGATGGCACAGGCCTTCTAGTTGTTGCTGGTAAAGACTACGGTATGGGAAGTTCTCGTGACTGGGCTGCGAAAGGTACAAACTTATTAGGTATTAAAGCAGTAATCGCAGAAAGCTTCGAGCGTATTCACCGCAGTAACTTAGTATTAATGGGCGTATTACCATTACAATTTAAAGATGGCGACAGTGCTGAAACATTAGGTCTTGTTGGTGACGAGTCATTTGAAATTCAAATTGACAAAACGGTTAGACCACGCGATCTTGTAAAAGTAGTTGCAATCGATGCAGAAGGAAAAGAGAAGCAATTTGAAGTAGTAGCTCGTTTCGATAGTGAAGTTGAAATTGACTACTACCGTCACGGTGGTATCTTGCAAATGGTTCTTCGTTCGAAAATCGAAGAGTCTAAAGTGTCAAACTAAATAATTGAAATGAATGATAAGGAAGCTAACATTTGTTAGCTTCCTTACTTTATGTACAGAGGGAAAGGGATGAAACCATTTGGTTTCATCCCTTTCCTTTTATTATGCAAAATTGGGGGAATGACAATGAATGAGTATAGAAGAATAATGTTGCCGCTGTTGCAAGAAAAGCTATTGCTAATTAGTGCGATTTGTAGCGGAATAGTAGCTGCCATTTTAAATTTATCCCGTCCGCTATTTATGGGGCTAATTGTAGATAACATTATTCAGCGGGAGTTAAAAGGTACGTATGTATATATTGCTTTGTTTGCGGGGAGTCGATTTTTGATGTGGGTGAACAATCTGTTATTTGATTATGTAAGCTCAAAAGTAAGTCAGCGAATATTACGAGAGAAGCGTATAGATGTATTACGTCATTTTTTCTTATTACCGTTTGAAGAAAGTGAGAAGGTAAAACAAGGGGAGTTAGAAACATTAGTCGTTTCTAATATTCCGAATTGGGTAAGGTTATATGGATCTATATTAATAGAATACATCCACGCCATTGCACAATTTATTGGTGCGTTCATAGCTCTACAACATATCGATGTACAGTTCATATGGTGGATAACCCCGTTTTTATTTTTAAGTGCAATTGTTCCAATGCTTATGGGGGGGAAAGTAAGAAATATTGCAAGTATTGCTCAAAAAAATCAATCAAGTGTTGTAGAGATGATGTCACAGTTTGTAAAAGGTATACAAGATTTACGTAGCTTACAAAAAGAAAAATGGGCAATTCATTTGTTTAAAGGAGTGACGGCACAATCTTATAAAACAGAAGTAAGGAAGACGATGATACAACATTGTATTGGGATAGTTGGAACGGTAATAGAAACAGGAGCATATATAGTTGTTCTTATTATAGGAGCAAAAAAAATAATAAAAGGGGATATGGAAGTCGGTTCGCTTGTGGCGGTATTAGCTACAATTGAGATGTTATTTTTTCCTGTTCGTTATGCAAGTGATTTATTAATGATGACACAAGTTGCTATTGCTTCGGCAAATCGAGTTTTTTGTTTTTTAAATATAGGAGCTGAATACAGAAATGTAGAGAAAGCGATGGGAATGAGATTAACAAATGTTTCATTTCAAGAGAACGTCGAAGAGAGATGTAGAATTAAAAATATTCATTTGCAAATTAATCCTGGTGAACTCGTCATTATTGTAGGAGAAAGTGGTGCAGGAAAAACAACGCTTTTAAAATTAATAACGGGTGTGTATAAACCATCTAACGGTAGCATTGTTTATTATGGTAATGGGGCTCGTATGACTACAGTGTGGCAAGAACCTAGTTTCTTTCGGACGACAATAAAAGAGAATATGTATTTCGGTGAAGAGTATTTAGAAAACCAGTTAGCAAAAAATATTGAACTTGTAAATGTGAAGCCGATTATTAGGGATTTACCTGAAGGGATTCAAACTGTACTACATAAAAGCGGTGAAGAGTTTTCGGGAGGAGAGAGAAAACGTCTTGCGTTATTGCGAGCGATTGTATCAAATCCGAATCTTATTATTTTAGATGAACCGACTGCGGGATTAGATCCGAGCAATCAAGAAGTGGTTTGGAATATGCTTAAAGGGCTAGGGGGGAATGTAACGAGAATTGTGACGACACATGATGTAGAGAATGCGATGATAGCGGATCGGGTGGTTGTTATGAATAATGGGAGTATTGTGGAATGCGGGGATCCTAGAGAATTATTAACGTGTAAGTCATTGTTTAAAGAGATGCTAATAAAAAGATGCTAATAAAAAGATAAGAGCTATATAGCGCTCTTATCTTTATTCACTCTTATTAAGTTGATACGTATAAGACTCAGTATCGTTAGTGCTAAACTCTTTGACTAGAGTAAGTTGATTTGTATCCGGATTATACTTGAAAATCTTGACTATACGTTCGCTACTTAGTGATGGATTATATTCTTGAATAGCAAATGTATTTTCAGCAATCTGTGTCATATTACTGGTGGAAATATTTTCTATGGAATCATGATTTGTAGAAATTTCAACGACTCGTTCACCGTTGAAAAATAAAAGAACGATTACTAAAATAACTAAACATATGCGTATATAGCGAAGTTCTTTACTAATAGGGTGTTCTCCCAAAACAATCATCCTTTCTGTAACTATTGTATAGTAGTGGTGGTAGTCATCGTGAAGAAACTAAGAATACCGAGACCAGCTAAAAGGATAAATGAGATTAAAGCGATATAGAGACAAATACGTCCCACTTGCTTTTTTTCAGGATCTTTACTGAAGAGCGAGATGATCCAAGTGATAATCCCGATTGGTGAAAATATAAAACTAAGAATATATAATAGTATTTTTTAAAATAAATTCATAAAAATCCCCCTTTTTGAAAGCTCTACATGTGCAGTTTTCTTCGTATTAGCGCTGCTGTTATGTAGGAAAGTACAGAATAAACAGCACTATAAACAATCCAAGCGTCTAAGTTTTGTAAAGCTAGGTGTATATTAAATTTAGAGACGATAATGAAAAATATAAGTGGAACAGTAAAAGAAATAATAATTGCAGCCCATTTGAATTTGTATAGTAAGGTGCTAAAAAAAATACATAGTAATGGTAAAGTGAAAAAAACAAAAGTGAAAGGGTTGATAAGTAATTGTAAAATACATATCACCTCGCAAGTTTTGTATTTATTTCTAATTATATGATAAAAAGGGAAATATTTCATCTGGACTATAAATATTCTAACTATTTCGACTGTGAATATTTCCAAGCTTGTCCGTATAAGCTAAAATAAGGTATATAGTATTTTGGTGATTATGTAATAAGAAGATAAACACGTAAGGGTGATATAATATGTGGCGGAAGCTTACCATTATTGTAGTGTTACTTTGTTTAGCGGGATATGCAGCTTATGAACAGTTTGGTAAAGAGGATCAAGTAATGCAAGAAAAGCCTGCCAAAAGTGAAGCTGCTATGAAAGAGATTTTCGCAAGGAACGGTATTGAAATTGGAAAGAGCGCACCAGATTTTGAATTAGCAAAGATAGATGGAACGAATGTAAAGTTATCCAATTTAAAAGGAAAGAAAGTTATTTTAAACTTTTGGGCAACGTGGTGTGGGCCTTGTCAGCAAGAAATGCCTGATATGGAGGCCTTTTATAAAGAACATAAAGAAAACGTAGAAATTTTAGCTATAAACTATACTCCTTCAGAAAAAGGAGGGGGAGAAGAAAAGGTAAGGAACTTCGCTAAAGAAAAAGGAATTACTTTTCCTATTTTATTGGACAAGAACATTGATGTGACAACAGCGTATAAAGTAATTACCATTCCAACTTCTTATTTTATTGATACAGAAGGTGTCATTCAAGATAAGTTCATTGGACCGATGACGCAAAAAGAGATGGAGAAACGGATTGCTAAATTAAAATAACGGTGAAAAGGTAGAGGTGGAAAGTTACCATTTCTGCCTTTTCTTTTTCACGTAGTGATAGCAGCATGTTATGATAAAAGAAATATAAACGTTTAGAGGTAAAGGAGTGTTTGGAGTGGGGAATATATCCTTACCGTTAGATTATGTTGTAATTGATTTTGAAACAACAGGATTTAACCCTTATAATGATAAAATTATTCAAGTCGCAGCAGTGAAATATCATAATCATGAACTAGTAGATCAATTTGTTTCCTATGTGAATCCAGAGCGTTCAATTCCGGACCGAATAACGAGTTTAACAGGTATTACAAATTATCGTGTTTCAGATGCACCGACGATTGAAGAAGTATTACCTTTATTTTTAGCATTTTTACATACAAATGTTATTGTCGCTCATAATGCATCTTTTGATATGCGTTTTTTAAAAAGTAATGTAAATATGCTTGGACTACCTGAGCCTAAAAATAACGTTATTGATACTGTGTTTTTAGCGAAAAAATATATGAAGCATGCGCCTAATCATAAACTTGAAACGTTAAAACGAATGCTTGGAATTCGATTAAGTTCTCATAATGCATTTGACGACTGTATTACGTGTGCGGCTGTTTATCAAAAATGTGCAGCGGTTGAAGAAGAAGGAAAAAGAAAAGCGAATAAGGAAGTACTTGATGAAACAGCGGTATTTGAAGCAGTAAAAGAAATGCTTGTACGAAATAAACGTGATATTGAGTGGATTCGTTGTATGAATGTTGGGAGTTATTTAGATATAAAAGCCTTTTACCCAATTATAAGGTTAAAGGTCAAAGGGCGAAAGAAATATGTGTTAACAGAAAAAATGGAAGACGATGTAAGAGAAATTTGTACGAGCTTAACACACGAGGCAGCATTGAAAAGTGAGATTGGCAACACGAGAATTATGATTGACAGTGTAGAGGACATTTTGAAGCTAGAGAGCTACATTGTAGCAGAATACGATTCTGTATTACGAGCGCTGGATGAATATAGAGCAAATAAAGTAAATGCGGATGAAGAAATTAAAAAATATTTAAATACGATGGTGTAAAAAATCCCATGTGCAATATATGCGCATGGGATTTTTTATCAAAACATAAAATTTTCTTACAAATCTGATTAAAGAGTTTTTCATTTGCTCATACTATGTAATAAGAAAGCGTAGAAGAAAGGGTGAGCAACATGAGAAGAAGTCGCCGTAGATCGTTTGAAGAACTTGTAAATGAAAATAAACAACAATTATTAAGCGATCGTGATGCAATGGATCGAATTGAAAAACGAATTGAAAAACGTTATGAAATGAAACTTTTTAAGCAGGCTGAATAATTCTTAACACTAGTACGATACTAGTGTTAAGGAGGCGATAGTAATGGGTAATCCGAAAAAGAATTCAAAAGACTTTGCACCAAATCAAATTGGAACACAATCGAAAAAAGCTGGTGGCAACAAAGGAAAGCAAATGCAAGACCAAACTGGCAAACAACCAATTGTTGATAACGGTTAAAAAAAGGAGAATGTCATCATTCTCCTTTTTGTGTGTTTGGATAATATTATAAAAATATTTAAAAAGCTGACTTTCGTCAGCCTTTTTTCGTAATTGTAAAGTTTTCAACGAGTAAACGCCAATTTTGTGGGAATGGTAGACCGATCTTCCAGTAACTAATACCGCCAATGCCTTGTTCTTTCATTAAATTGAATTTACTTTGAATAGACCTCGAATCTTCAAACCAAACCTCGTGTTGTACGCCGTTTTCATCAAAGTAATTAAAATGTGGAGCTTGGGCTGTGAAATCATAGCGGATAGGAACATTGTATTTACGAGCAAGTGCAACAGCTGCGACAGAGCTAACTGCTTTTGCGGGTGGATTCCCTTGTTTGAAAGGAAGTTTCCAATCAAATCCATATAAATTTTGCCCCATCATAATTTTTTGTGGGGGCATTTGAGATTTTGCATATTGAAGTACTTCTTTTACAGGACCAATAGGGGAAATTGCCATCGGTGGTCCACCTTGCCAACCCCAGTCGTATGTCATAATGACGACGAAATCAACAATTTGTCCTTGTGCTTTATAATCGTGAGCCTCAAAAAATTTCCCTTTTTGATTTGAGCTCGTTTTCGGTACAAGTGTTGTACTTAATGTGTATCCGCTAGGTAAGCGTGTTTTCACATTTCGTAAAAAACGATTATACGCTTCGCGATCTTCAGGTGCCACACTCTCGAAATCGAAATGAATGTCTCGCATGCCATATTTTTCAGCTGTTTGCAAAATGTTAGTAATAAACTTGTTTTGAATTGTTGCATCGCGTAAAATAACCGAGGTCAGATCGGCACTGAAATTTCCATTTTCAATATTTGTAATAACGAGCATAGGGATGGTGTTACCTTGCGTTGCAATATTAGCGATTTTCGCTGTTTCCGTCGGTTCTTTTAAAGTGCCGTCTCTTTTTGCTTCAAAGCTGAAGTAGGCTAAATATGTTAAAAATGGATTAATAGCACGTGTAGCATTTACTAAACTTTCTTTTATCGGTATTGTTGAAGGCTGTAAATAAGCAATGGATTCTACTGCTCGTTTTGTTCCTTTCGGTATATATAATTGCTGTCCGACATGGAGAATAGATTTTAATGAAAGGTTATTAACTTTAGCTAAACTGGCGAGAGGGACGTTATACGTTTGAGAAATTCGATAAAGGCTGTCACCTGGCTGTACATAATAATTATTGCCTTTTGTATTAACGATAAGTGCCTGACCAACAACGAGTGTTTCAGCTGGATTTAGTCCATTGTCTTTTACAATTTCTTCAGGTGTAGATCCGTACTTTGATGCTAAACCATAAACACTATCACCGCTACGAACAGTTACAATTTGGATCATGTGCTTGCCCCTTTCGGTAAAAGATTCACTGTTTTTATTTTATTTTTGATTCCTCTGTATTATGATTAAATGTATGCAAGGTAGCAGAAGTGAAAGAAGGCGAATAGAAATGTTTGTAGCAGAACATGAAGTTGAAATCCGCTATGCGGAAACAGACCAGATGGGTGTTGTTTACCATTCAAACTATTTAGTGTGGCTAGAACTTGGGCGCACTAAACTTATACAAGAATTAGGATTTTCATATGTTGAAATGGAGAAAGAGGGAATTATTTCTCCTGTATTAGACTTGCAAATTTCATATCGTAAAGCGATGCGTTACGGAGAAAAAGCTATTGTGAAAACGTGGGTTGATACTGTGAGCCCGCTCCGCGTTGTATATGGATATGAAATTTATAATGGTGATGGCGAACTTTGTATTACTGCAAGCACGACGAATATTTGTGCGAAAAAAGAAGGGTTCCGCCCTGTATCATTTAAAAAATTATATCCTGAGTGGTATGCGAAATATGAGGAAATTAAAAAGAAATAAAGTGAAACTTTAATCAGTGGGGGTCTTACTACCCGCAAATAGCGGGATAAAAAAAGCGTGGCAGAAGCCACGCTTTTTTATTTTTCATAATTAAATTGAGGGAAATCATCACCGTCGTTAAGTGTAACTAATAAATTATGTCCATCGAAGAACCACTCATCATCGCCTTCAATAAAGAAGTTAATACCTTCTTCTTGAGTTTGAACAGCAGGGTGCGCAGGGTCATCTTTACGAATACCTAAAGAAAGTCCTTTTTGCACAGTACTGCAACCGCCGTATTGTACGAAAAGGCGTATTGTTTCACCCGATTGTAAGTTTAATTCGTTTTTATACCATTGTGCTGCTTCTTTTGTTACGGAAAGATTCATGTATAGTTCCTCCAAATTATGTTGCTTTTTCTTTTAGTATAAAAAATAACGCAAAAAGACGCTATTAATATGCTTCACGTTTTCTTTTTGCGTTATGTGGGTTACGATCTTATTTTTGCTTTTTTGAAAAGTTTGCTTTTGGTTCAGTTTTATTTATAATTCGTCCGATATTTGCACGGTGTTTATAAATAACCATACCTGCTAATAAACACATCGCAATAATGAAGATTTTATCCCCGCTAACAATGGATGCAATAACAGCAACGACAGCTGTTATCATAGAAGAAAGTGATACGTATCTTGTTGTAAATAAAAGGCTGAAAAAGACAACAGCTAATATTGCAAAAACAACTGGTGAATAGCATAATAGCACCCCAGCAGAAGTTGCAACTGCTTTCCCCCCGCGGAATTTTGCGAAGATCGGATAGACATGTCCAAGAACAGCGGCTAATCCAAACCATAGTGGGTGAATATCTGACCCGAAAATAATCGGTAGACCTGTTGCTAATGTACCTTTTAAAATGTCAGCAATTGTTACGATAAAACCTGCTTTTTTCCCTAATGTACGGAATGTATTTGTTCCGCCTAGATTACCGCTTCCATGCTCACGAATGTCGATTCCATAACCAATTTTTCCAACGACTAATGCAAATGGAATCGAACCGAGTAGATAGGCAACGATAAATAAAAGATATGTAATAACCATGAGTTCAGTCTCCTTTATACAAATGTGTTGATAAAGGGTAAAAAGAGTTTTTCCCACTTATTGTACCATACATTTGTAAAGAGCACATTTCTTTTTTATAAATGAAAAAGTCATTAATTTTTAAAAAAACTTTCACAGGAATGTTACATTTTTCACAGGAACAGAAGAACTATATGTTGTATGATTTTAATCAAAAGACAACAACATGTTGGTGGAGGGTTATGAATGTTGAAACAAAATGTACGTGGAGAAGAATTAATGAAAGTATTTGAGACAATTATCCACGGTAATGAACAAGATTTAATGCAGGAAAATGCAAATGTAGATGGTCGATCTCCAATGGGAGTAATGGGAACGTTCGCATCTGAGGGCGCAAAGTATTATGCAGTAGAAAAATTATTATCAGATCAAGTGAAAAAAGCGATAGATCAAAATATATTATATCCACATGATTTAGATTTTTATGCAACAGGAACGACGACTTGTTCGCAAATTCCGTTAGCGCAAATGCTAGCTAACGGTTTCCATACTGGACATGGACATATGAGACAACCGCAAGACATTAAAAGTGCGTTGGCGCTTTCTTCAATTATTTTTCAGGCGAATCAAAATATGCAGCACGGTGGTCAATCGTTTGCACTCTTTGATATTGATTTAGCTCCATATGTGAGAAAAACAGTAAAGAGACATAAAAAACGACTACAGTCATATCCGCTTACGAAAGAACAAATAGAGGAATTTGCATGGAAAGAGACAGAAAATGATACGTATCAGGCGTGTGAGGCTTTCGTTCATAATTCAAATAGTATGCATAGTAGGGGCGGGGGACAAGTACCATTTATTTCTATTAACTACGGAACAGACACATCGAAAGAGGGAAGACTTTTAATTAAGCAACTTTTAAAAGCGACGCAAGCTGGACTTGGTAAAGGAGAAACACCGATTTTTCCTATTCAAATTTTCAAAATGAAAAAAGGGGTGAACTTTGAAGAGTGTGATCCGAACTATGATTTATTTGAATTAGCGTTAGAAACGACCGCTGAGCGATTATTCCCTAACTTTTCGTTTTTAGATGCTCCATTTAATGCAGTGCACTATGATGGACGACCTGAAAGTGAAGTATGTTACATGGGATGTCGCACTCGTGTTATGTCTAATATACATGGAGAAGAAACGGCAATAGGAAGAGGTAATCTGTCGTTTACTTCTATTAATTTAGTGAAATTAGGGCTAATTAGTGGATCGAAAGAAGCGTTTTTTGAAGCGCTAAGTTATTATTTAGATTTAGGCGTTAAGCAATTATTAGAGAGATTTGCTTATCAATGTACAAAGAGAGCAAGAGATTTTCAGTTCTTATATTCACAAGGTGTATGGCGCGGTGGAGAGACGTTACAACCTGAAGATGCTGTGGCACCGATTTTAAAACAAGGGACGTTAAGTCTTGGTTTTATCGGTCTTGCAGAATGTTTAGTAGCGTTAACTGGAAAGCATCATGGAGAAAATGAAGAATCGTGGAAGCTTGGATATGAAATTATTTCCTTTATGAGAGAGAGAATGGATAAGGCGATGGAAGAACATCAACTCAATTTCTCTGTAATTGCAACGCCGGCAGAAGGGTTATCAGGAAAGTTTGTGAAAAAAGATAGAGAAGATTTTGGTGTAATTAGCGGTGTGACAAATCATAATTATTATACAAATTCGTTCCATGTACCGGTGTATTACAATATTCAAGCGATAGATAAAATTCGATTAGAAGGACCGTTCCACGCTCTTTGTAATGGCGGACATATTACGTACATTGAACTAGATGGTGCAGCTGTGCATAATCAAAAAGCGTTAAAGCAAATTGTACAAGCGATGGCGCAGTACGGAGTGGGGTACGGTTCAATTAACCATCCTGTTGATCGTTGTAAGTGCTGTAGTTATCATGGCATTATCGGGAATGAATGTCCGAGTTGCGGGAATGAAGATGAGAATGAAATAGAAAGAATTCGCCGCATAACAGGATATCTTGTTGGAGATATGTCAAAGTGGAATAGCGCGAAACGTAGTGAAGAGATGGATCGGGTGAAGCATAAATGAAAGTTATGAATATCATTCATGATAGTGTAGTAGATGGAGAAGGATTGCGGACAGTCGTGTTTTTTGCGGGCTGTCCGCATCGTTGTATCGGTTGCCATAATCCGAAATCATGGAATGTTTGCAATGGAACTGAAATGACGGTAGAAGAAATTGTGAAAGAGATTGAAAAAAATTCATTAACCGATGTAACATTTTCAGGCGGAGATCCATTTTTTCAAGCTGCTGAAGTGAAAAAAGTAGCAAAAGCAGTGAAGGATTTGAGAAAAAATCTATGGATTTATACAGGTTACAGGTTAGAAGAGATACAGAGTGCTCAAAATAATGATATGATAGAATTGTTACATTATGGGGATGTTTTGGTCGATGGAAGATTTGAACTTGATAAAAAAGATTTAACACTTCCATTTCGCGGAAGCTCCAATCAACGTATTATTCGATTGAAAGAGTAAAAAGGCGGGATAGGTTATATGAATAAAACAGTATTACTTGTTGAAGATGAAAGAAGATTACGTGAAATTGTTAGTGATTATTTTCGTAATGAAGGCTTTGAAGTAATCGAAGCGGAAGATGGAAAAAAAGCGCTAGAATTATTTGCTGAACATACAATTGATTTAATTATGTTAGATATTATGTTACCAGAAATAGATGGTTGGTCTGTTTGTAGACGAATTAGAAAAGAGTCAGCGGTACCAATTATTATGCTGACAGCACGTTCTGATGAGGATGATACATTACTAGGCTTTGAACTAGGTGCAGATGAGTATGTAACAAAACCTTTTAGTCCGAAAGTGTTAGTAGCTCGTGCAAAGACGTTATTGAAACGTGCGGATGGAGCGGTAGGAGTATCAGAAGAAAATACTATGTCTTTAGCTGGAATAGAAGTGAATCGACTATCTAGAACAGTTTTAGTAGATGGTGAAGAAATTATATTGACACATAAGGAGTTTGAACTTCTTGTTTATTTAATGGAGAACAAAGGAATTGTGTTGTCACGTCAACATTTATTAGATCAGTTATGGGGATATGATTACTACGGTGATGACCGAACGGTTGATACACATATTAAAAAACTGCGAAATAAGCTAGGAGATAAGGCGAAGCATATCGGCACTGTTATTCGAGTAGGTTACAAATTCGAAGAATAACCTTTAATTTACTATGCATCCCGGCTTTGGGATATAGCAAATTTACACTCTCCTTTGTAGGTGGAATGTACAAAAAATACTTTTCTTGTCTACAATGGTAGATAGGAGTATTTTTTTAATTGGATTTCACGATGAGTTCACAAGAAGGACACAAAATGTGACTATACTGAAAGTACGAATTCACCAGGGAGGGGAAATAAAACATGGGATATTACGATGGACCGAATTTGAATGAAGAGCATAGTGAAACGAGAGAAGTGAAAAAATCAGGTAGTAAAAAAGGATATTTTTTCACAGGTTTAGTTGGAGCTGTAGTCGGGGCGGTTTCGATTAGTTTTGCAGCACCATACATGCCATGGGTGCAAAATAATGATGCAGCTGTTTCGTCATTCAATTCTAATAAACAAGTAGAAGGAACTGTAGTTCCAGTTGTAAATAAAGCGAAAAATGAAACTGATTTACCGGGAATGATCGAAGGCGCGAAGGATGTTGTTGTAGGTGTTATTAATATGCAACAAAGTGTTGATCCATTTGCAATGCAACCGACAGGCCAAGAGCAACAAGCTGGCTCAGGATCAGGTGTTATTTATAAAAAAGCAGGAAATAAAGCGTATATTGTAACGAACAACCATGTAGTAGATGGAGCAAATAAACTTGCTGTAAAACTAAGTGATGGTAAAAAGGTAGATGCAAAGCTTGTAGGGAAAGACCCTTGGTTAGATTTAGCGGTTGTAGAAATTGATGGATCTAATGTAAATAAAGTTGCCACTTTAGGTGATTCAAGTAAACTTCGTGCGGGTGAAAAAGCGATTGCAATCGGTAACCCACTAGGGTTTGATGGAAGTGTAACAGAAGGTATTATTAGTAGCAAAGAACGTGAAATTCCAGTAGATATTGATGGCGATAAGCGTGCAGATTGGAATGCTCAAGTTATTCAAACAGATGCAGCGATTAACCCAGGTAATAGTGGTGGTGCGTTATTTAACCAAAACGGTGAAATAATTGGGATTAATTCAAGTAAAATTGCACAACAAGAAGTTGAAGGAATTGGATTTGCTATTCCAATTAATATTGCAAAGCCAGTTATTGAATCCCTTGAAAAAGACGGAGTAGTGAAACGTCCAGCTCTTGGAGTAGGTGTCGTTTCATTAGAAGATGTGCAAGCTTATACAGTAAATCAATTAAAAGTGCCAAAAGAAGTAACAAATGGAGTTGTATTAGGTAAAATCTATCCAATATCACCAGCGGAAAAAGCTGGTTTAGAGCAATATGATATAGTAGTAGCGTTAGATGATCAAAAAGTAGAGAATTCACTTCAATTCCGTAAATATTTATATGAAAAGAAAAAAGTAGGCGAGAAAGTAGAAGTTACATTCTATCGCAATGGCCAAAAAATGACGAAAACAGCTACATTAGCAGATAATTCAGCTACAAAGAATCAATAATCGGAATAAAAGAAAGTCTCTTTCATGTTGAAAGAGACTTTCTTTATCGGATATACTAAAGGAATAGGAGGGATAAATTATGATAATTGAAAACCCAACTCGTACGGAAATTGGTGAAGTATTAAAGAAAAGTAAAACGATTGCAGTTGTTGGATTATCAGATAAGCCAGAACGCACATCGTATATGGTTTCAAAAGCAATGCAAGATGCTGGGTACCGCATTATTCCAGTAAATCCAACAGTAGATGAAGTACTCGGAGAAAAGGCAGTTTCTTCACTGACGGATATTAAAGAACATGTTGATATTGTAAATGTGTTTCGTCGCTCAGAATTTTTAAAGGATGTTGCGAAAGAGTTTGTAGAGATTGATGCAGATGTTTTCTGGGCACAATTAGGAGTACAAGATGAAGATACATATAAACTTTTACAAGAAAAAGGCTACACAGTAATAATGGATCGTTGCATTAAAGTAGAGCATGTAATGACAAAATAGTATAGATTTTAAAGATAGAAAGATTGATTCAGCCCTCACTTTTTACATAAGTAGGGCGGATGAACGAGGTGTTCATCATGAGATTTTTTAAAGGCTGTTTTTGGGGATTGTTACTTGTTATCCCATTTTGGATATTGATCATTTGGATCATGATAAAGGTTTGGAATGTATAATGTTGGAATACATATCCATTTCTCGTTGACAAACGATTATTTTTCTGAAATAGTAGCCTAGAGGAATCCTTGTGAAAAAAAACAAGGATTTTTCTATTGAAAATAGTATATAAAAGAGATAAGATAACTTGCCAAAACTATAGTCGAGGCGTTATTCTATAATAGAAACATATGTTCTGATTTGATTAGGAAAGGGGCAAGGAGTTTGGCGAAGCATCAGTTCCAATATAATGAAGATGCAATCCAAGTGTTAGAAGGACTTGAAGCCGTTCGAAAACGCCCGGGTATGTATATCGGGAGTACGGATAGCCGTGGATTGCATCATTTAGTATATGAAATAGTAGATAACTCCGTTGATGAAGCATTAGCGGGATTTGGCGACGAAATTTCTGTCGTAATACATAAAGATAATAGTATTAGCGTAATTGATAAAGGGCGAGGAATGCCTACGGGAATGCATAAGCTTGGAAAGCCGACACCTGAAGTTATTTTAACTGTACTTCATGCTGGTGGTAAGTTTGGCCAAGGAGGCTATAAAACGAGTGGTGGTTTACACGGTGTTGGGGCATCAGTTGTAAACGCCTTATCAGAATGGCTAGTAGTAACGATTAAGCGAGATGGTAGCATTTATGAACAACGCTTTGAAAATGGTGGTACTCCTGCAACGACGTTAGAGAAAATCGGGAAAACGAAAGAGTCTGGTACAACGATGCACTTCAAACCAGATACAACTATTTTCAGCACAACAAATTATAATTATGAAACATTATGTGAGAGATTACGTGAATCTGCATTCTTATTAAAAGGAATGAAAATCTCGATAAAAGATGAACGTAATGATTTAGAAGATGTGTTTCATTATGAAACAGGAATTGAGGCTTTCGTTTCATACTTAAACGAAGAGAAAGATTCGATTCATCCAGTTGTATATTTCTCGGGTGAGCAAAATGGAATTGAAGCAGAGTTAGCGTTTCAGTTTAATGATGGTTACTCAGAAAACATTCTTTCGTTTGTAAATAATGTACGTACAAAAGACGGTGGTACACACGAAGCTGGATTTAAAACAGCAATGACACGTGTGTTCAATGAGTATGCTCGTAAAGTTTCTTTATTAAAAGAAAAAGACAAAAATTTAGAGGGTACAGATATTCGAGAAGGATTAGCTTCGATTGTTTCTGTACGTGTACCAGAAGACGTACTCCAGTTTGAAGGGCAAACGAAAGGGAAACTAGGTACAAGTGAAGCTCGTTCTTCAATTGATGCAATTGTATCTGAGCATTTAGCTTACTTTTTAGAAGAAAACCCGGATGTAGCTACACTTCTTGTGAGAAAGGCAATTAAAGCAGCACAAGCACGTGAGGCTGCTCGTAAAGCGAGAGAAGAAGCGCGTACTGGTAAGAAGAAGAAAAAATCAGAAGGTACTTTAAGCGGGAAGTTAACACCTGCACAATCACGTAATCCTCAGAAAAACGAATTGTATTTAGTAGAGGGTGACTCGGCTGGTGGTTCAGCAAAGCAAGGGCGAGATCGTCGTTTCCAAGCGGTACTACCATTACGTGGTAAAGTAATTAACACGGAAAAAGCAAAGCTTGCTGATATTTTTAAGAACGAAGAGATCAATACGATTATTTACGCAATTGGCGGAGGCGTAGGGAATGAGTTCGCTGTTGAAGATATTAACTACGATAAAGTTGTTATTATGACCGATGCAGATACGGATGGAGCACATATTCAAGTGTTACTACTGACGTTCTTCTACCGTTATATGAAACCACTTATTGAAGCTGGTAAAGTATTTATCGCACTTCCACCTTTATATAAAGTAAGTAAAGGAAAAGGGAAAAGTGAAGTAATTGAATATGCATGGTCTGATGAAGAATTAGGTGATGTAACGAAAAAGGTCGGTAAAGGCTACATGTTGCAGCGCTATAAAGGACTTGGCGAAATGAATGCCGATCAATTATGGGAAACAACGATGAACCCTGAAACACGTACGTTAATCCGTGTGAAAATTGACGATGCATCAAGAGCTGAGCGCCGAGTTACGACATTGATGGGGGATAAAGTAGAACCTCGCCGTAAATGGATTGAGCGTAATGTACAATTTGGTATGCAAGAAGAAGGAAATATTTTAGAAAATGAAATGATTATGGAGACGGAGGTGGAATAACATGCAGGCAGAGAAGTTTCATGACCTCCCGCTTGAAGACGTGTTAGGTGACCGCTTTGCACGTTATAGTAAATATATTATTCAAGACCGCGCGCTTCCAGATGCGCGTGACGGTTTAAAACCGGTACAAAGACGTATTTTATATTCTATGTATGTAGAAGGAAACGTACATGATAAAGCGTTTCGTAAATCAGCTAAAACAGTAGGTAATGTTATCGGTAATTATCATCCACATGGTGATTCCTCTGTATATGAGGCGATGGTCCGTTTAAGTCAAACTTGGAAAGTACGTAATGTTTTAGTTGAAATGCACGGAAATAACGGTAGTGTTGATGGGGATCCAGCAGCGGCAATGCGTTATACGGAAGCACGTTTATCACCAATCGCATCTGAGTTATTACGTGATCTTGATAAAGAAACAGTAGAATTCGTGTCAAACTTTGATGATACGAGTGAAGAACCTATTGTATTACCGGCAATGTTCCCGAACTTATTAGTGAACGGATCTACAGGGATTTCCGCTGGTTATGCAACAGAAATTCCACCGCATCATCTTGGAGAAGTAATTGATGCTACAATTATGCGTATCGATCAACCGAATAGTTCTGTGGAGGACTTGTTAACAGTTATTAAAGGACCAGATTTCCCTACAGGTGGTATTATACAAGGGATAGATGGCATTAAAAAAGCGTATGAAACAGGTAAAGGTAAAATTATTATTCGCGGAAAAGCAGAGGTTGAAACGATTCGTGGCGGGAAGCAACAAATCGTTATTACAGAAATTCCGTACGAAGTAAATAAAGCGAATCTTGTTAAGAAAATGGATGAATTACGTATAGATAAAAAGCTAGATGGAATTGCTGAAGTACGTGATGAGACAGATCGTACAGGTCTTCGTATCGTTGTAGAATTAAAAAAAGAAGCGAATGCTGAAGGTATTTTAAATTATTTATATAAAAATACAGATTTACAAATTCCATACAACTTTAATATGGTAGCGATAAATAATCGTCGTCCGACACTTATGACATTACCTAAGATTTTGGATGCATATATTGGACATCAGAAAGAAGTTGTTACAAGACGCTCACAATATGAATTAAGAAAAGCAGAAAATCGTCAGCATATTGTAGAAGGTTTAAAGAAAGCATTATCAATTTTAGATGAAGTGATTGAAACGATCCGTGGGTCTAAAGATAAGCGTAATGCGAAAGATAATTTAAGTGCGAAATTTGGATTTACAGAGGCGCAGTCAGAAGCAATTGTTTCACTGCAATTATATCGTTTAACAAATACAGATATTACAGCGCTAGAGCAAGAAGCAGCGGAACTTAGTAAGAAAATTATAGAGTTACAGTCAATTTTACAAAGTGAAAAAAGACTTTTTCAAGTTATTAAAACAGATTTGAAGAGAGTAAAGAAAACATATAGTGATAATCGCCGTGCGATAATTGAAGAGGAAATTGAAGAAATTAAAATCGATGTGGAAGTTATGATTCCGCAAGAAGATGTCATCGTTACTGTAACGAAAGAAGGCTATGTGAAACGAACAGGTTGGCGTTCGCATAATGCATCGAACGGGAAATACTTCGGTATGAAAGAGGGTGACATCTTACTTGAGCGTTTCGATACAAACACGACAGAAACCGTTCTTTTATTTACGAACAAAGGAAATTATATTTATCTTCCTGTGTATGAAATGCCAGAAATTCGTTGGAAAGATTTAGGTCAACACGTTGCGAATCTTGTTTCACTCGAGCGAGATGAATCGTTAATTTGGGCAACAGTCGTACCGAATTTTGAAGAAGAAAAACGATTTATCGTATTTGTTACCCGAAACGGTATGATTAAGAAAACAGAATTAAACCAATATAAAGTGCAGCGTTATTCACGGGCATTCGTTGCTGTAAACTTGAAAAAAGATGATGAAGTTGTTGATATATTTGCGACAGATGGGACAAGTGATATTGTTCTTGCAACACATGGTGCATATGCACTTGTATTCAATGAAGAAGAAGTAAGTCCAGTTGGTGTCAGAGCAGCTGGTGTGAAAGCAATTAATTTAAAAGAAGATGACTATGTTGCTTCTGGTAAACCGTTAAATGGTGAAAAAGATCAACTTATTCTCGTTACGCAGCGAGGTGCTGTGAAACGTATAAAGGCATCGGAAATTGAGAAATCAACGAGGGCGAAGCGAGGCCTTGTAATTTTTAAAGAGTTAAAACGTAATCCGTACCGCATTGTCGGTATTGAAATTGTTCGAGATGATGAATTAGTTTACATGAAGACAGAGAAACACATTGTAGAAGAAATTGATCCGAAAGCGTTTCGAAATAAAGACCGGTATAGTAATGGTAGTTTAGTACTAGATGTTAATGATACTGGTGAAGTAATTGAAACGTGGACAAAGAAAAGAACAGAATAAAGTGAAACTTTAATCAGTGGTTTTTTTCCATCCCCCACTGATTATTAGCCTTCACCAATCGGGCTTTTACGGGCAGTTGGTCTCCCGCCTAACTTCCCTCGCATTCGCCTTATTTTGAGGTGGGAGTCTTACTGCGCGTTAATGCGGGATAAAGGGAGCATCTTGCTATGAATGATAGCAAGATGCTTTTTTCTAAGCAAATCATTATGTATATAAAAATAATCTTGTTATAATAATGAAATGAAATCGTTCTCATAAAGTGAAACTTTAATCAGTGGGAATTTTCTTTATCCCCACTGATTATTAGTTGAACCAATCGGGCTTTTACGAGCAGTTGATTCCTCACCTAATTTCTTTGCTTTCGCTGAATTTTGAGTTAGGAATCTTACTGCCCGTTAAAGCGGGACAAATGGAGGGGCAACATGAAAAAAATAGGTGTAGGGATTGTAGGATTTGGATTTTCTAGTACAACATTTCACATCCCGTTATTACAAACGATAGAAGAATACGATATTCGTGCTATTTTATCATCAAAAGAAGAAGTAGTGAAACAAGCATTACCAAATGCTGAAGTTGTTGGTACAATTGATGAATTAGTAAATCGAGCTGATATTGACTTAGTGGTCATTACTTCGCCGAATACAACCCATTTTCCATATGTAAAAGAAGCAATTGTACACTGTAAGCATGTTGTTGTGGAAAAACCATTCGTTGTTTCAATTGAAGAAGGAGAAGAACTTATTTCATTAGCGAACCGACATAATGTCGTTTTAAGTGTGTATCATAATCGTCGTTTGGATAATGATTTCTTAACGATAAAGAAATTATTACAAGAAAAAAGAATAGGGAATGTATACGCATATGAAGCGCATTTCGATCGTTTCCGCCCACATGTACGCGATCGCTGGAGAGAAAAGAACTTACCAGGATCAGGTATATTATATGATTTAGGATCGCATTTAATTGACCAAGCATTATCATTATTTGGGAAACCAGATGCGATAAGCGCAGATGTAATAAAGCAACGACCAGGTGCAGAAGTGGATGATTACTTCCATGTTGTACTTCACTATGGAGTGAAGCGCGTTATTTTACATAGTAGCAGTTACGTAAAGCAAGCTGGACCACATTTTACACTGCATGGAGATAAAGGCTCTATCGTGAAGTATGGTATGGATTCACAGGAAGAACAATTAAAGACTGGAATGAAGCCAGGGGATAATGGTTATGGAGCAGACTCTGAAGAGAATTTTGCTACTTTAGAAACAGAAGAAAGCTTAGAGCGTATTCCAACAGAAGTCGGCTGCTATGACATGTATTATAAAGGCGTGCGAGATAGCATATTAAATGGTGAAAAGCTACCTGTAACTGCTCAAGAAGGTTTAGACGTTATTAAATTGATTCAATTGGCGACTGAGAGTAGTGAAACGGGTAGAGTCATTGCGGTAAAATAAAAAAGACACGAATTTCGTGTCTTTTTTATTAGGAACATATGAATATGACTCATTATTTAGTTTAATCGTTTATCATACATTAACTGGATTTGTATGCCGAAAGGATCTTCAATAATACCATATGCTTCACTAAATATATTTTTTTCTAATGGAGAGATTATTTTCACATGCTTATCGGAAATTAAATTATTATAAAATCTTTGTATTTCTTCTAAATTAGCACTTTGAATGCAAAGTGACATGTTATTTCCAACGCTATAACGTTCAGTAGGGTTCATTGTATCTTCGGCTATCATTAGCTTTGTATTCCCAATTTGTAAAACAGAGTGGGCAATATGATCTTTATTTTCATTTGTAATTTCAAAAGAACTATCTCTTTTGGCCAGTTCTTCATACGTAACAATCATTAACTTCTTGGCTTCTAAATTACGTGTATAAAAATTAATTGCCTCCTTTGCTTGCCCATCCATTGAAAGAAAAATAGCTATTTCTAATGTCATAAATATATAACTCCTTTATTAGTTAATAATTATAATATAGACTAAAAAGGTTTCAATACATGACACCTTTTATGGAGGGAAATATGAAAAAAACTGAACGAATAAATGATATGCTTATTTTCTTAAATAATAAAAGATATTTTAATTTAAAAGATTTAATGGTTAGATATGATATTTCTAAAAGTACCGCTCTACGAGATATTCAATCATTAGAAGAAATAGGTGTACCAATATATTCTGAACTAGGTAGAAATGGAAGTTATAAAATTATAGAAAATAGTGTGTTATCACCAATATATTTTAGTGTGGATGAAATGTATGCGTTATACTTTTTGATTCTTACATTAAATGGATACAAAACAAAGCCATTTAATATAGAAAGTATTGCGCTTGAAAATAAATTTAAACATGTATTACCTGATAATGTGAGTAAAAATATTTCAATCATGGAACGAACGCTTTCCTTTGAAGTAACAAATCATAGTAACTTTAGTCCGTTCTTAAAAGAACTTTTACAGGGGATTTTTGCTGAACGGGTTTATCGTTTAACATATTTGAAAAAAGATGAGGAGAAAGCATTGGTCGCCCAATTTATTCGAATAGAATCTAAATTTGGACAGTGGTATGCTAAAATTTTTAATTTTGAGACAAGTAATGTTCAAATAATTAGATGTGATAAAATTCTCTCTATTATGGAAACAAGCAATACTAATCCAAAAAAGCTCGAAGAACTATTAAGTTATCTTACTACTTTTCACAGAAAGCCTGATGCAATTGATTTTATTGTCATTGTTAATCAAGAAGGAAAAGACATTTTTGATAAAGAGAATTATCCTTCCATGAGGATACAAAAAGAAAAAGAAAATTACATTATAACAGGCTATTTTAACAAGAAAGAAATTGATTTTATTTCAAGTTATTTTTTGAATTTCGGAAAAACGATTATCTCAATTCAGCCTGTCATGCTGAAAGATTTAATCTATAATAAGGTAGTATCTATAAAACATCATTTAACTTCTTTGAGATAAAGTTAGTTTTAATAATTCTTTTCGACATGAAAAAGCCCTTGAGATTTAAATATCCAAAGGGCTTTTTTATGATTTTGTTTGTTCTTTAGAAAAAATTATTTTTCTGGGACGGAAAGTCCATAAAAAAACATCGTAACTACATCTTGTATATGTTTTTCTCGATCTCCTTCAAGAAGCTGTGCCCCGAAATCATCACCTAATTTAGTGAACATTTGAATGTAAAGTAACATCATTTCTTTTGAAAGGTGTGGATTAATTTCATTTTTGCGCTGTGCTTGTTCTAATATTTCTAAATACCAAGGCAAGATTTTTTCGTTTTGATAACTATAAATAAATTCTCGGAGCGCTTCGTCTCTTTGCATCATTTGTAGTAACATATCAGGCTGAAATACCCCCCCAGTATTCATTTTTCTTACAATCATTTTTTGCATCATATCATGAAAAGGTAATTTTTCTTCTGCAAGCTCTTTATAATATTGAAATTCAGATATTATAAATTCTTGTATAAGTTCCCTAAATAACGCATCTTTACTTCCGAAATGATTATAAATTGTCACTTGAGAAACGTTTGCTTTTTTTGCAATATGTTCTATTTTCACTTCATTAAATCCACGTTCTGAAAATAATTTAAAGGCCGCATCCTTAATGGCACGTTTTTTCTTTTCTTTCACTTTTTCAAAGCCGTTCAATACAATCACCTCATTTAAAATATACAAGAAAAAATAATTGAAAACAATATTTTTGAAATATGGACATATAAATATTTCAAAAAGTTGTTGCGAATATGAAAGATGAGGAGTACAATAATTTTGAAATATCACATGTTAAATATTTCAAAAAATGAGGTGGGTTTATGATTTCAGTTCAAAATGTCACAAAACAGTTTTCAAATGGAAAAGGCTTGTTTGATATTACATTTGAAGTGAAAGAAGGAGAAGTTTTTGGCTACTTAGGACCAAATGGTGCTGGGAAATCAACAACGATTCGTAATTTAATGGGATTTATAAAACCGACGGCTGGTAAAGCGACAATTTTCGGATTAGATTGTTGGGAAGATGCTGCGAAAATTCAAAGAGAAGTTGGCTATTTACCAGGAGAGATTTCTTTTATTGAAGGAATGAATGGATTAGAGTTTTTAAATTTGATGCAAGGAATGCGTGGGTTAAAAAATATAAAAAGACGAGATGAATTGATAGAACGTTTGCAGTTCGATGTGAAAACACCAATTCGAAAAATGTCTAAAGGAATGAAACAAAAAGTAGGTATAGTTGCGGCATTTATGCATGATCCAGAAGTGTTAATTTTAGATGAACCGACATCAGGACTCGATCCACTTATGCAGCAAGTATTTATAGATTTAATATTAGAAGAAAAGCAAAGAGGAAAAACAATCCTTATGTCATCGCACATTTTTACTGAGATTGAGAGAACTTGTGACAGAGTGGCTATAATTAAAGATGGTCGCCTTGTAACGGTTGAAAATATTCATGATTTACAAAGCTTGAGACGACAGGTAATAGATGTAACCGTATCATCTCAAGAAGAAATCGAGTCTCTTAAACAATGTGATTTGCAATTTGAAGGAGTGAAAGCTAGAGAGGCGTCAATTATTGTGCAAGGAAACTATCAAACTGTTTTACAAATACTTTCAAACTATAATGTAACTGCACTTCAAACGAGAGCGACGGATTTAGAACATTTATTTATGCATTATTACGAGAAGAAAGAAGGGGTAAAGCATGAATAAACAACTATTTTTAGCTAGTTTGAAAGAAACGAAAAAAAGTATATTGAGCTATGCTACTGGTGCAGCTCTTTATTTATGGTTATTAATTTGGATATTCCCATCGATGGTTTCAGCCAAAGGTTTAAATGAATTAATAAGTGCCATGCCTGATAGTGTGAAAAAAATTGTTGGAATGGAAAGCCCAATTCAAAATGTAATGGATTTTTTAGCTGGTGAATATTATAGCCTGTTGTTTATTATCATTTTAACAATTTTTTGTGTCACGGTTGCAACGCATTTAATTGCTCGTCATGTAGATAAAGGGGCGATGGCATATTTATTAGCAACACCTGTATCAAGGGTGCAAATTGCAATTACACAAGCTGCTGTTCTCATATTGGGGCTACTAATAATTGTAATTGTTACTTATGTAGCTGGTATATTAGGTGCAGAATGGTTTTTAAAAGATAATAACTTAAATCGAGAATTATTTTTGAAAATAAACATAGTCGGAGGGCTTATATTTTTAGTAGTTAGTGCCTATTCATTTTTCTTTTCTTGTATATGTAATGATGAAAGAAAGGCACTTAGCTACTCAGCCAGTTTAACAATCTTATTTTTCGTATTAGATATGGTAGGGAAATTAAGTGATAAGTTAGAGTGGATGAGAAATATATCTTTATTTACATTGTTTCGTCCGAAAGAAATTGCTGAAGGAACATATAATATATGGCCAGTAAGTATAGGCTTAACTGCTGGAGCGCTTTGTATCTTCATAGTAGCAATTGTAGTGTTTAGGAAGAGGGATTTACCGTTGTAAATTAGAAAGTCCACTTAATTAGTGGGCTTTTTTCGTTTGTAAATTCGAAGGGATATCTTTTAGAGAAACATTTAAGTAGATAGTCAAAATGGAATGTTTACATTTTTTCTTGTAGAAATATTCAAAAAGAAGTGAACCTTTTTCTAGGATACTCCGTCTAATATGTGTAAAGTTTAATTAATAGAGAGGCTGAAACAGGAGGACCAATTGTGAAAGTAATTCCTTTATATAAGATGATTGTAAAAGAAGAAACGGATGTTTCTTTAGCAAAAAAGGGTAATCATGAGGCTTTTATGACACTTATACATACAGAAAAAGTAAAGATGTATCGCATTGCGAAGGCGATGTTACGTGATGAGACGAATATAGAGGATGCAATGCAGGCAACAATTTTAAAAGCTTATGAAAATATAAAAAAACTGAAAAAGGAAGAGTTTTTTCAAACGTGGCTAATTAGAATTTTAATAAATGAGTGTAACAATATAATTCGCTCTTATAAAAAAGTAATTGTAATTGAGGATCATGATAGTAATATGGTGGCGTTCGATCGATATGAAGATATTGATCTTTGTAATGCTATTCAGTCTTTAACGGAAGAACTAAGAGCTGTAACTGTACTTTATTATTATGAAGATATGAATCAAGAAAGTATTGCAACGCTTTTAGAAATTCCAAAAGGCACGGTTAAATCAAGATTGTCACGTGCAAGGGAACAATTAGAAGAGCGATTAAAGATGGAGTAGGAGGTGGTTAAAATGGATAAAGAAAAATCATTTGATGAAAAATTAAAAAAGAGAATAGAAAAGGATAATACCGTATTGCCACAGGCACTAAATGAAAAAATTAATGATACACTTCATAATCTTCCTGTAAAAAGAAAGAGTTATAGAGTACATATGATGTTTATTAGTGCCGCTGTTCTAACGCTATCAATTGTATCTATGTCTGAGTTTTCTATACAGAGCTTTGCACAAAATGGAGGGATGTTTAATTACGTAAAGAAGAATGCGTTTTCTGATTATGAGAATGAAGAAGAAATAAAGTCGAACGTCAATCATCCAGATAAGGAGAAGATTCATCAAAAGATGCTTGATTCAATTGATCATTTCCAAAATGTTTCAGGGCAATTCGAAGAATATTCTAGCTCTACAAGAATTGCTACAACATATAAATATGTGATTGATACGGAGAAACAAAGTGGTATTTCATCTAAAGAAGACAAACTATCGAAAAAAAGCACGATTATTTATAACGAGGACGGAAAAAAAGAGTTTAATGATAAGAATAATACGTATAAAGAGACGAGATGGATCCCTAAAAAAAGAAATAATGAACTATTAAAATTAAGTCCTATGGAAAGGTTGTTGAGAAAATCAGGTGAGAAGAAACGGTATGATGACGAATATGTGGGATTCGCTAAGTACAGTATTCAATCAGAATTTGCTGATCTATTAATTCGATATAAAGATTGGAGTTATAAAGAAACGAAGTATCTTGGACTCGATTGCTACAAAATAGAAGGGGGAATAAACATAGAAATGCCTGTAAGTACATCTGAAGATTTGAGTGGGAAATTTGAAATGGTTGTAGAGAAAAATACGGGGATTATGTTGAAGTTCCTTAGTTTCCATGAAGGTATGATTCAATATTCGATTACGACTGAATGGATACAAATAAACAAAGGATTGAAAGAGAATGTATTTCAAAAGGATAGCACTAATTATGAAAAATTGAAAAACATATTAGATGAATAGAAAACGGAGGGAACTATATGGAGAATACCTCTCCTTCAAGAGAAAAGAAAAATAAACGAAAATATAAAAAGACAACGATCATAAGTGTATTGTTAGGAGTATTACTATTTGGCGGAGTGGGGTATGGTGCTTATGTATATATGAAAACTTCTAATCTCGTACAAAAATCTAATTTGAACTTATCGCGTGGTGAAAAATCAAATTTACGTGAGAAAGCTGTAAAGCCAATTACACACAACGTTTCAATGTTAATTATGGGGATTGATGAAAATCAAGAACGGCAAAAGGGCTATAATGGTGCATTTCATACGGATGCATTATTGTTAGCTACGTTTAATAAAGAAGATAAGACAGTGAAATTAACCAGTATACCAAGAGATACTTATACATATGTTCCAATCGAAAAGAAAAAAGATAAAATAACACACGCATATGGAAGTGGTTTCGTTAAAAACGGAAAGGATGGAGGGCCACAAGCTTCTGTTGAGGCAGTAGAAAAGTTGCTGCAAGTACCGGTAGATTATTTTGTGAAATTTAATTTTGGGTCATTTATTAAAATTGTCGATGGGCTCGATGGTGTTGAGGTAGATGTCCCGGTTGAATTTACTGAACAAAATAGTAAAGATGAACCTGATACGATTCACTTGAAAAAAGGGGTTCAAAAATTAACGGGAGAAGAAGCACTTGCTTTGGCGAGAACTCGTCATATTGATAGTGATGCAATGAGGGGACAGCGCCAACAACTTGTTATTGAGGCGATTTTAAGTAAATTAAAAAGTGTAGGGTCTATTACAAAACTGGAGAAAATGGTTGAGGCCGTCGATGGCGATTTTAAAACAAATTTAGCATTGGATGATATTTTATCTTTTTATAAATATGGTTTAGATTGTTCAGTTGAGAAGATTCAACTGAACGGTGATGATTTATATTTACCAAATGGCCCAAATGGGAAGCGTGTATATTATTATAATCCTAATAAAAAAGACTTGCAAAATTTGAGTAATACACTCAGAACACATCTTGGATTAAGTGAGAAGCAAATTGAGGGAAATTAAAGCGGATGTTATATCTGCTTTTTTTGTTTTTGTAGGAAAGAGATCTCTAGAATATACATTATTTATTAACGACAATCTACAGTCTATTTATTGGAAAGTATCATTAACACTATTAAATTAGTGTATATGTAACGATAATAAATGATGTTAAAAAACTATATGGAATTTTTATGAATATTACTGTAAGAAAATAATTTTTTAACAATTTTCAATAATAACACTTTACAAATTTTAAAAAATTAGTAGAATAAGAAGTAGTAAGAATCGTCTGATAAATATATAAAGAAAAACAGAATTATCAGAAAATTCTTAAATAGCTATCGTTTAGAATTAGGGAGGGTACAAAAATGAAAAAGAAAAAAATGAAAAAACTAACAGCAGTTGTAGTACCGGTTTTAGCAATGAGCATGGCATTAACAGCATGTTCTACATCAGGCGGAGATAAAAAGACAAGCACAAACTCAAGTGGAGATAGTAAGTCAGGGGAAAAATTAGCGGCAAAACAAGTTTTAAATCGAACAGTAACACAAGAGATTCCAACGATGGATTCTTCTAAATCAACAGATACAGTATCTTCACAAATGCTAGGGAATACGATGGAAGGGTTATATCGTCTTGATAAAGATAATAAGCCGATTCCAGCTGCGGCAGAATCTAGTACGAAAAGTGAAGATGGTAAAAAATATACATTTAAACTACGTAAAGATGCAAAATGGTCAAATGGTGATCCAGTAACTGCGAAAGATTTCGTATATGCTTGGCAACGTCTATTAGATCCAAAAACAGCTGCTGAGTATGCATTTATCGCATTCCCAATTAAAAATGCAGAAGTGGTTAATAAAGGAGAAAAACCTGTCGCTGAATTAGGAGTGAAAGCGGTAGATGATCTTACGCTTGAAGTTGAATTAGAGCAAGCAGTACCGTACTTCTTAAACTTAGTAGCATTCCCATCTTACTACCCATTAAATGAAAAATACGTAAAAGAAAAAGGGGAGAAGTTCGGCTTAGAGTCTGATACAACAGTTTATAACGGACCGTTCGTTCTTAAAGATTGGAAGCATGAACAAGGATGGCAATTAAAGAAAAATGATCAATATTGGGATAAAAAGACTGTAAAACTTGAAGAAGTTAACTTCAGTGTTGTAAAAGAGGCAGCAACGCTAATTAACTTATATGATAGCGGTCAAGTTGACTTTGCTTTATTAAATGGAGAGTTCGTAGATAAATACAGAAATAAGAAAGATGAATTCGGAACATTCTCACAAGTGAGCACGTACTTCATTCGTATGAACCAAAAACGTGATGGACAAGATACACCATTAAAGAGCAAAAAATTGCGTGAAGCAATTGCACTATCAGTTGATAAAAAGAATTTAGCAAACGTAATTTTAAATGATGGATCAAAAGAAGCTGACTTCTTAGTTCCAAAAGGATTAGCGACTGGACCGGACGGTAAAGACTTCCAAGAAACGTTTAAAAATGGTTTGAAACCAGATGCTAAAAAAGCTGCTGCATCATGGGAAGAAGCGAAAAAAGAGCTTGGTAAAGATCAAGTTACAATTGAATTCTTAAACTACGATACTGGTAATGCGAAAAAAGTTGGAGAATATATTAAGGACCAAATTGAGAAAAACTTAAAAGGTGTAACAGTTAACATTAAACTTCAACCATTTAAGCAAAAACTAAAATTAGAATCTGAGCAACAATATGATATTTCATACGGTGGTTGGAATCCAGATTATGCAGATCCAATGACATTCTTAGATATGTTTGAGTCTAAGCATTCTCATAACCAAATGAGCTTCTCAGATCCTAAATATGATGAAATGGTGAAGAAAGCTGGTACTGAATTAATGAGCGATGCGAAGAAACGTTGGGAAGAGTTAGGAAAAGCTGAAAAAACATTACTTGAAGAAGATGTAGCGATTGTACCTTTATATCAACGTGGGGATTCTTATGTTTTACAACCAAATGTAAAAGGTGTAGTAAAACATAATATCAGTCCAGAATTTAGCTTTAAGTGGGCATACGTGACTGAAAAATAATAGAGTTAAAAAAGCATTTCAAAGTAGCTTAGCTACTTTGAAATGCTTTTTTTAGCTCAGTTAAATAGAGAAGAATAAGGCGTATAGTATGTACATATAGTAGATGGGGGATAAATCATACTAATTTATGAAGATAAAAATCAGAATATTTAAAATAAAACTATTTACAAATACGAAAAATAGAGTAGAATAATATTAGTTATAATTTTCAGAAAATTAATTATTAGCAAGGGGTCTCTCAAGGGTTGGTAATGTACATATAATTAGGGAGGGTACAAAAATGAAGAGAAAAAAGATGAAAAAGTTAACAGCGGTTGTAGTACCAGTTTTAGCAATGAGTGTTGCATTGACAGCGTGCTCTGGATCAGGTGGGGAGAAGAAAACGACTACTACATCTAATAGTGGGGAAGAAAAAAAAGCTGATATTAAATATGCAGCGAAGCAAGTATTAAATCGTACGGAAAATCAAGAAATTCCGACGATGGACACTTCTAAATCTACTGATACGTTAGGGGCACAAATTTTAGGGAACACAATGGAAGGATTATATCGTCTTGATAAAGATAATAAGCCTATTCCGGCTGCTGCAGAATCAAGTACGAAAAGCGAAGATGGTAAAAAATATACGTTTAAACTGCGTAAAGATGCGAAATGGTCAAATGGAGATCCTGTAACAGCGAAAGATTTCGTATATGGATGGCAGCGCTTACTTGATAAAAACACAGCGGCAGAATATGCATTTATTGCTTACTATATTAAAAATGCAGAAGCGATTAATAAAGGAGAAAAACCTGGAACTGAATTAGGAGCGAAGGCGGTAGATGATTATACACTAGAAGTAGAATTAGAAAAACCGGTACCGTACTTCTTAAATTTATTAGCATTCCCGTCATATTATCCTTTAAATGAAAAGTTCGTAAAAGAAAAAGGAGAGAAATTCGGTTTAGAAGCAGATACAACATTGTATAACGGGCCATTTGTAATGGCATCGTGGAAACATGAACAAGGTTGGCAGCTGAAGAAAAATGATAAGTATTGGGATAATAAGACTGTGAAATTAGAAGAAATTAATTACAGCGTTGTAAAAGAAGTGGCTACAAAAGTAAATTTATATGATACAGGATCGATTGACTTTACATTATTATCAGGAGAATTTGTAGATAAATATAAATCGAACAAAGATGAATATGGTGAGTATTCAGAAGCAAGTACGTTCTTCTTACGTTTAAATCAAAAGCGTAACGGACAAGATACACCGTTAAAGAGCAAAAAACTTCGTGAAGCAATCGCATTATCAATTGATAAAAAAGGTTTAGCAAACGTTATATTAAATAATGGATCAAAAGCAACGGATCAATTGGTTCCAAAAGGGCTTGCGATAGGGCCGGATGGTAAAGATTATCAAGATACATTTAAAAATGGTCTGAAATATGATGTGAAAAAAGGCGCAGCAGCTTGGGAAGAAGCGAAAAAAGAACTTGGAAAAGATCAAGTTACAATCGAATTACTAAGCTATGATGATGGAACTGCGAAAAAGATTGCTGATTACTTTAAAGATCAAATTGAGAAAAATTTAAAAGGTGTAACAGTTACCACGAAAATTCAGCCATTCAAACAAAAATTAAAATTAGAGTCAGCGCAAGATTATGAAGTTTCGTTTGCAGGTTGGAGCCCAGATTATTCGGATCCAATGACATTTATTGATATGTTTGAATCGAAGAGCCCGTATAACCAAATGGGTTATTCAAACCCGAAATACGATGAAATGGTACAAAAAGCAGGTAATGAATTACTGTCTGATCCGAAGAAGCGTTGGGAAACGTTAGGAAAAGCAGAAAAATTATTCCTTGAAGAAGATGCAGGATTAGTTCCTTTATATCAAACAGGAAGATCATATGTAATGAAGCCAAATGTAAAAGGAATTGTGAAACACAACATTAGTCCAGAATATAGCTTTAAGTGGGCGTATGTAACTGAGGATGGCGGAAAGAAATAATATGAAAGCATTTCAAAAGTGGTTAATATGCTTTTGAAATGCTTTTTTTGTATGAATATGAGAATAAGACACATGGGAATTTTGAGGTCACCTTTAAAATTCTACTGTAGGAATAGTAGAAGGGATTCAATAAAATAGCTAGTGATATCATTTTTATAAGAAAAATATAGAACTTAGCAATAGCGAAGAATAAGAGGAGATATGTTTACATATAGTAGACGGGGGATAATTCATATAGTAGTTAAAACAACAAGTTACTATCATAAAAAAATAAATATTTAGAAAGTTTACAAAACTACTTTACAAAACTTGAAAAAACAGTAGAATATTAATTAATAAGAATTTTCTGATAACGAAAGTTAATAGGGAATCTCTAAATGTTAATATCGTACATATAATTGGGGAGGGTACAAAAAAATGAAGAGAAAAAAGATGACAAAATTAACAGCGGTTGTAGCACCAGTTCTAGTAATGAGTATGGCATTAACAGCTTGCTCGGGATCAGGGGATAAAGATAAGGCAAGCACAACGCCGAAAAGTGGCGAAAAAGAAGGCGGGAAATTAGCTGCAAAGCAAGTACTTAATTTAACAGAAACTCAAGAGATTCCATCTATGGATTCTTCTAAAGCGACAGACCAAGTATCGTTTCTTGCTTTAAATAACGTAATGGAAGGTTTATATCGACTCGATAAAGATAATAAAGCAGCACCAGGGGTTGCTGAATCATATAAAAAGAGTGATGATGGTAAAAAATATACATTCACATTAAATAAAAATGCGAAATGGTCAAATGGAGACCCTGTAACAGCGAAGGATTTCGTGTTTGCTTGGAAACGTGCGGTGGATAAAAATACAGCAGCGGAATATGCATACATTATGTTTGATTTAAAGAACGCAAAAGCAATTAATGATGGGAAAGCACCACTTGATACGTTAGGTGTAAAAGCTGTAGATGACTACACATTAGAGGTAGAATTAGAAAATCCAGTTCCTTACTTTGTAGAATTAACTTCATTCGGAACATTCTATCCGTTAAATGAAAAATTCGTAAAAGAAAAAGGAGAAAAATACGGTTTAGAATCAGATACAACGTTATACAACGGACCGTTTACATTAACAGATTGGAAACATGAAGAAGGTTGGAAATTAAAGAAAAATGCACAATACTGGGATAATAAAACAGTTAAATTAGAAGAAATCAACTTTAACGTAGTAAAAGATAGCGGTACACGTGTCAACTTATATGAAAGTGGACAAATCGATCGTGCAGCACTTGCATCTGAAATGGTTGACAAATATAAATCAAATCCAGATTTCTTTACACAAAAAACACCGTCAACGTTCTTCTTACGATTAAACCAAAAACGTGGTAATCAAGATACAGTGTTAAAGAGTAAAGATTTACGTTTAGCGATTGCAATGGCATATGATAAAAAAGGCTTAACGAATGTAATTTTAAATGACGGATCTACACCTGCAGATTACTTAGTACCAAAAGAATTTGCGAAGAGTCCAGATGGAAAAGACTTCCGTAAAGATAACGGAGATATTTTAAAAACAGATGTGAAAAAAGCAAAAGAGCATTGGGAAAAAGCGAAAAAAGAACTTGGAAAAGAGCAAGTAACTGTAGAGCTATTAAACTACGATAGCGATAATGCGAAAAAAGTAGGTGAGTTCTTAAAAGGAGAGCTTGAGAAGAACTTACCGGGCTTAACAGTGAATTTGAAAAACCAACCGTTTAAACAAAAATTAAAATTAGAATCAGATCTAGATTATGATTTATCTTACGCTGGTTGGGGACCTGATTACTTAGATCCAATGACATTCATTGATATGTTCGTTACAAATGGACCTCATAACCAAACTGGATATTCAAATCCGAAATATGATGAAATTGTAGAAAAAGGTAAAGGTGAGCTATTAACGAAAACGAAAGAGCGTTGGGATAGCTTACTGAAAGCTGAGAAAATGTTACTTGATGATGCTGTAATTGCACCGTTATATCAACGTGGTGATGCTCTTGTTCAAAGACCGAAAGTAAAAGGTATTATTCACCATCCAGTTGGTGGAGATTACAGCTACAAATGGGCATATATTGGTGAAGATAAGTAAGAGAGAGGGCGCGTGATGCGCCCTTTTTTTATGCACTTTTCTTCCTTCCTGGAATATATAAAATAAAAAAGGGAGAATCGTATGGAACGGAATACTTACATCGACTTCTTAGCTTATTACGGAATAGGGAGTGCTCATCCTGGTGGTTTTACGTTAACAAAACAATTATTATCTCAATTGCCACTTAGACATGGGGCTAGTGTCCTTGAGATAGGTTGCGGCACGGGGAAAACAGCGGCGTATATGACAAAAGAATTGGGTTATAAAGTGACAGCGGTTGAAAAGAATGAAATTATGATTCAAAAAGCGAAAGATAGATGGTTGTTTGATGGTTTAAATATACAATTGATTCAAGGCGATGTAGAAGGGTTACCGTGTTTAAATGATTCTTTTGAGCTTGTACTTGGAGAATCTATACTCGCTTTTACAAATAAAGAAAAGGTTATTTCGGAATGTTATCGTGTATTACAAAAGGATGGAAAGCTTGTTGTCATTGAAATGATTACCGAAAAACATATTGAGAAGAAAGAGGAGGAAAAGATTGGACAGTTATACGGTATGAAAGAATTATTAACTGAGAATGAGTGGATTCATTTATTTAAAGCAGCAAATTTTAAAAGAATTACAATTGGGGGTGGCGGAACTATTGCAGAAACAGTTGCAGGACATATGGAAGAGCCAGAGTGGAATGTATCACCGTTTATTCCGGAAGAATTGTATGAGGCGTGGGTGCAACACGAACAAGTACTGCTTATGTATCAACATATTTTAGGGCATCGCATTTTTATATGTGAAAAATAGAGAAAAAGAGTTGGCTAAAGATAGTCAACTCTTTACTATGTTAGATGAAAAATAATGCAGCCAAAGTAATTCCGAAAATAAAGCCAAATCCGAGTTCAAATCCCCAGCCGCCACCAAAGCCACAACCGCCGCAACCACGACGGCCACATCCGCAGCCACCGAATCCACCACTGAATCCACCATCGAATCCACCACCACATCCAAATCCACAGTTATCACATCTGCTAAGACCGCCGCAAATATCACATCCGCCGTTTGAATATGCGCCATGGTATCCAAATCCTGTATCAAAAGATGAACGCTGCTGTACTGGCTCAATCCAAACAGAATCATTTGTCACGTCTATTATTTTTCCTAAATGGATATGACCATCACGATCTTCAATTCGAACAACTTTTCCGAAATAACGTTGGCATGTATTATAACATTTTTGTCTATGCATGTTCTTTCCTCCTTCCCCCATTACAGTAATACGATATGTAAGGGGGACAAGTGCGGCTTGTACGAATGACCTATCTATCATAATTGTTATAGGAAAGGGGAAATATACGAACAGGATATATAGTGAGGAGGAAATGAAATGAAATCTACAGATCAATTTCAGACGTACGAAGTTCCTTGGGAAGAATTTATAGAAGCATTGCGAGGTGAAATGAAGAAGCAAGTAGGAGCGGATATTATAGATACAGTAGTTTGTAATTTGGAAGATGGTTTTGAAGTGTATACATATGTGCAGGGTGATTTGGATTTCGAGTATACAGAAGCTCTTGAACGAAAATATGGGAGTGATGCGAAAATACCGAATTTGTTAACAGTTATGCTGGTAGCTAGCATTTATAATACGGGTGAAGAGAATATACGTTTACATGCAGATAATAAAGATAATCCAATTGTTGAGGTATATGTGAAGCAATGAAACACGCTGTGAAAGGCGTGTTTTTTATTTATATGATAAAATGTTAGAAAATTAAGAAAGAAGGTGAGTGAATTGAAAATTAATCATCTTAATTTAACAGTTACAGATGTAACAGCTGCTAGAGAATTTTTAGAAAAGTATTTTGGTTTAACTTGTGGTGGAACAACGGGAAATGGCTTCGCAGTTATGCGTGATAATGATGGGTTTATATTAACCTTAATGAAGGGAAAAGAAGTTCATTATCCAAAAACATTTCATGTAGGATTTCCACAAAAAAATGAAGAACAAGTTAATAAAATTAATCAAAGATTGAAGAAAGACGGATTTTCAGTCGAACCGCCTAAACATGCACATGCGTATACGTTTTATGTCGAAGCACCTGGAGGATATACAATTGAAGTGATGTGCTGATTAAAAATCAAACTTTTTGTTAAGAGTTTTCAATTTTAAAAGTAGGAAAAGTCTGTTTTAAGGGTGGAGCTTAAACAGGCTTTTTTACCTATATAATTGGATAGAAAATGCTAGAAGGAATATTACCAAGTTATATATATGTTTACATAATAAAGTTAAGGTGCGTTCGTTGTCCTAAAATACAAGTCATATATCTTGTTTCCTCTCATAAATTTAAACATAGGAATTTGTCTACAAAGGTGGCGAAGCCTCATCATGAAAATTCGAATTTGTGCCACGTTCATGCTGTTTCTATTTATATGTTTACCTTTTTCAGTTTTTGCAAAAGGAGAGGAGGCAAAGGAAAGGGTCGTTTCACTTGTATATGATGATTCGGGCAGCATGAGAAATAACGATCGCTGGAAGTATGCCAATTACGCCTTGCAAAGTTTAGTTGCGCTATTAGATGAGAAAGATAAATTTTCTTACGTTCCAATGAGTAAGCCGGATGCTCCATTAAACATTTCATTAACAAAGGATCAAAGGCAAACAGAAATTGAGGGGATTGGGGCGTGGAAAACATATTTAAATACTCCATTTAGCGCAGTAGAAACGGCGATGCAATCTATAAAAAAGGAAGCAGATATAGATGGGAAACGTGAATTTTGGCTTATTGTATTAACTGACGGGGCATTTAATGATTTGGAGAAAGATAAGATTGGCGGAAAAGAACAAATTACACAGAAGTTAGCGCAGTTTAAGAAAGAAATGGATTCGAAAAAGATCTCTTTACATCCAGTTTTAATCACGATGGAAGAGGATTTAGGGCAGCAAGAGAAGCTGCAGTTAAATACGTTTAAAGAGATTTGGAAAAAAGAAATGAATGGAGTTGTCATGCCGTCTAGCGGTGAGGATGGTATTGTACAAAGTGTGAATCAAGTGGCAGCATTAGTTGCAAATCGTGATCCATTTTCTTCTGTTGAGTCGATTGTCAAAACGAAAATAGTAGGGAAAAAAGTAGAGATTACAACACCGTTTCCATTAAAGCGTATGACGCTTGTACGACAATCACCTTCTTTGTCTAATTATAAAGTTATGCAACTTTCCAAACCGTTACAATTGCAGTCTTCTTTTTCTATACATGCACCAGGAGAAGCTAAATTATTCGGAAATATAGTGCATGTAAGTACAGCGAACCAGGAAGTGATTAAGCCAGGGACATATACGATAGAAGTGGATCAGGACATTGAGAAAGAGGGATTACAAGTACTTGTTGAACCAGCGCTTAATTATACTGTTTCTACGTACGACAAAGATGATAAAGATAGAAAAAATGTTGAGAAAATGTATGAAGGTGTGACAGCTGTTATTGAAGCGAAACCTACTGAATTACCAATTCAAACTTCTTATTTCGAAGCAGAAGTAGAAATAGATGGAAAGCAGTATCCGATGAAGTGGGATGATAAAAGACATGTGTTTTATTACGAGACACAGGTTGGTAAAGCGTTAGTACGCGGGAAAGTCCATATGAATATAAAGGGATTTTATAGACAGACGAAAGAATTCAAGATTGAACCAGCTGAAAAACCAAAATTAACACTTCAAGCTGTTACGAAAGATTATGAAGAAAAGGTAACAAATTTAGAAAATAGTAAACCATTTATTTTACAGCCCCAGTTAAATGGTAAACCGATGACAGAAGAGGCTGTAAAGAAACTATTAAAATCTACTGGTGTCACATCGAATCAATCGATCAACTATGAATTAAAACAGCATGGTAGTCAAGTTTATGTTTATCCTCGACCTTATTACTCCGACACATTCAATTTTACAGATACCGGCACCGTAGAGGCTACCATCACGATCAATGATTCAACATTACAAGAAGTAAAGGAAAAGATCGTACTGCACATTGAAAATGCGCCGTTTTTTGAGAAGTATGCGCTCATTTTTAAATTTGTAATTCCTATCACTTTATTACTTTTAATAGTAGGAATTATTATTTTAGGATGGATTGTTCGTCCGAGATTTCATAGGAAAGCATTACTATATTACGAATGGGATCAAGAAGTAGCGAAAGATTGGCTTTATCAATCTGAACCAGAGTTACTTAAAAATAAATGGTGGAAGCACTATTTTGGCATTCCATTCCGAGCAGAAAGAAAGACTGTGCAATCTGTAACATTAATAGCGAAAAAAGGATCGAAATCTATATTTGTAGCGAAAGAATCGCAAGTGGTTGGGATGATTATTGATGGGATGTTTATAACAGAGGAAGAGGTAGGAATGGAGCATAAGACGTTGTATCCAAATGAACTTTTAGTAATTGATAGAGGATATGGTAAGGAGATTTACCGGTACGAATGTGAATAGTAGATAGGGTGTAAGAGGGGCGGAGGAGGCCCGGCTCTCTTTATTCTTCTTTTCAAACAAGCAAGAATAGGAAGGTGGTTCACATGACATTACAAGTTCCAACAATTTTAATTGGCTTAGGTGGAATCGGTAGTACTGTCACACATCAAATATATGAAAGATTACCTGAGGAGCGTCGTAAAAAGGTAGCGATGCATGTATTTGATACAGATGTGAATACATTGAGTAAATTTGATCATATTCGGAAGTTTAAGACGCAAACGAGCTCGAGTAAAACACCGAGAGAGTATATTGCGGGAGATCCAACGATTCCAGAGTGGTTTCCGATGGACCCGACTATACTTGATAAACCGTTAACAGAAGGGGCTGGACAGTTACGCGTCATTTCACGGTTAGCGTTACGTGCTGCGATGAAAGAAGATAAACTCACATCGTTTTGGCAAGAAATCGAGAAGATTTTTCCAGTTACAAGTGATCAGACGGAATATGGTGTACGTGTCATTATTGTAACATCACTAGCCGGCGGAACAGGCTCAGGGATGTTTTTACAAATCGCATTATATTTGCGTGAGATGCTCCGGAAGAAATTGCAGCATCATAACATTTTAATCCGCGGTGCGTTTTTAATGCCAGATGTTTTAGTTAAGACGAGAACGGTTAGTGCGAAAGAGTTTGAAACTGTGCAAGCGAATGGTTATGCATCGTTAAAAGAGTTGCACGCTATTACGCTTGGATCGACTGGTGAATTATCAAAACGAGGCGGCGTAACGATTGAATTAGAATATCGTCCTGATCAAGTGGATGAGGACGGAAGAACAAACCATACGATAAAGCAGCATCATTTACCGTACAATTATTGTTTCTTATATGATTATGAAAATTTACATGGGCACCATTTGCACAATTTATCGGATTATATGGAGCAAATGGCAAATACGATTTATTTACAGTTATTTAGTCCAATGTCTGCAAATCATTTTGCACAAGAAGATAATCAAATTCAGCAATTGGCAGAATCGAGTGGGAAAGGGAGATATTGCGGAGCAGGAACGGCAAAACTTATTTATCCGTATGAGCACGTTTTGAAATACTGTGCTTTAAAATGGGCGGTGCAAGGTTTAGATGAATCTTGGCTTCATTTAGATCAACTGTTTCAAGAAAAAAAGCAAAGATACGACCAAGATGTCAAACGTGGTATGCAGCGTGAAAAGCCAGAGCGCGGGAAAAGTTATTTAGAAGACTTAGAGCATCTTGCTACTCGGCCAGAACAAGCTCATATTTTTTATAGACAAATGTACCATGAAACACGTGAAGGGGCAGAGGGTGGTAAGCTCGGTGTTGCAAAATCAAAATTGTTTTTAGATGCTGTAGAGAGTTACGTACACCGTACAGTGCAAAAAGATGAGGAATTAAACCGCCTGCAGCATGAGTGCAAAATATCGGCTGCGAAGCTTAAAATGATGGAACAAATGAAGGGGGAAGTAGCGAGAGTTGATCATGCGGTTCGTTTATATGCTTATGCCATTCCGAGCCGTGTACATGAGCATGTTACTACCCTTTTATATGACATGATCGAATCAGACCGCTTTACACCGAGTGGCTCAGAAGGACAGTCTTACCAATTAAATACATGGTTTTTAAAGAAAACGGATCCAGTTCATCCAGTTGCAGCACGTTTTATGCTGTATGAAATTCGTAAGCAGTTAGTAGAGAAGATGAATCGACTACATGAAAATAATGAACAAAAGCGTAATTTAATTCAAAACTACGATAAGAAATTTAATGTGAGTAATATTGATGGAACTGTAACGGCTGTTCGCCGCGTTGAAATTGCGCAGCAACAAGGCTGGTTTGGAAAAATGATTAATAATCAGCAGCGTTTGTTTAAAAAAGAATTTGAAGATATTGTAACGCAGTACGTACACAAATTAAGTGAGTATCGTAAAGAAATGTTGTTAGAACTCGTGTATCAATCGCTATACCAAGCAGTTGATAAAATGATTCAATATTGGGAAAGATTCTTTGATAATTTATACGAAACACGTGAAAATTTATTGTTTGAAATCCAAAAGCGAAGCAAGGAATTTGAGGGGAAAACGAACCCGACGAATGTATACGTATTAGCTGAAGAGAAATTGCAAGAAAAGATTTGGCAAGATATGCAGCAACATTTAAATTTAGGTGTATTACCGAAAGATATATCGTCCGAAATTTATATGAGCTTGTACGGGGAATATTGTCGTGATGCGAAAGCCGAAGAAATTCAGTCGAAAAAGGTGGAAGACTTCTATCGTGAACATATATTGAGTTATTGTTATGACGAACTTCAAGTGCGCTATCGTGACAAATTAGAGCTTAATATCGTTGAAGCATTGCGAAAAGAAGCAGATTTCAAGAAGCGTGATCGTGATGAATACGTTCGTGAAAAAATTGAAGATCTTTTCCATTTAGCAAGTCCGTTCGTTCCGAAAGTTTCTCATCATAGAGAATTACAATATTGGGGCGTACATCCTTCTTTAAAACAAGAATTGCAAGAAGAGTTATTGCAAGAAATGTTTAAAGAAAAAGATACGGTAAACGAGGCGTTTTCACCATTTGAAGTGATTTGTTATCGTGCTCATTACGGATTATCGCTACAAGATTTTCCTAAGCTTTCATCTGGACATATTGCGAATGGTTTTATGAACGATAAAGGTGATTATTTTCAATCGTATTATCGCCGCGTGAACAAATTAAATAGTAAAAAATCTAGTTTGACGCCGCATTTAGATAAATATTGGCACTTACCAGCCTTTATGCCAGACTTGAATGCAACGCAAACGAAGTTAGATTACGACAAATGTAATCGTGCTCTTCTATACGCGTATATGTATCGCTGGATTAGCTTAGTTGCTGTTGATGGACAATTCGTGTATCAATATAATGGTGTTGGCCGTAGCTTTTTAATTCAGTCGATGGGGAAAAATATTTCAAGTGAAAGTTATAAGTTGCACAGAGCATTGCTTCATAATCCGTTTATTTATGAAAACATCTTGTCACGATTTGAAGAAGAACAAGAAAAGGCAATGATACAAGGTGGACATTTATATACACATGCATTTGTATTAGGCGCTCAAGATATAAGATGGCTCCGTAAAGAGCATGTTCATAATATTTTAGATATGATTTTAATGTATGACCGTGAGGCAAAATATGACCCGACGTTAGAAGAAACATCTGACGATTTGTTAAGGCTATTCCTTGATGAAATTGAGCTGTATTTCCAAAACTATTACGGAACAGGTGCAGATATGGTTGCGAAGAAAGAGAAAGAGATGTTTATGAAACAATTGTGGGATCGTTCGTATGCGAAAGGGTATGTGGATCCAAATAGTGCGCCTTATAAAAAATGGCAAAATATATTACATGTTCCCGATGAAGAAGAAGTGCCAAAAACGAATGTATAATGAGTGAAAAGGGAATCCTTAAGAATGACAATACAACTTTAGAAATGAGGGATTCCGATGCCATTTTTAGGAAGTGTATATCAAATATTTGGATTATATCCAGAAATTTATTATGGAATGATTTCAGCAGAGCTGCAAGAAGAAGCTCAAAAGGAACATATCGATAATAATAGTACAGAAATTGAAGCGGAAGAATAAAGCGCAGATGAACATCTGCGCTTTTTTTATTGTCTTAAGTGAAAATACTGTTTGTAATTTGCAGGAAAGTTAATTGCTCTAATAAGATGAATAGTTATTTCTGTATAACAAATCGACTGATTTTATCATGTTTGCATACGGGGATTACATTGAGTTAAATGTATAAAAATGAATTTTGGAATAATGAAAATTGTATTAAAATGGGAATCATCAGTGTTCGTGAGTGGTATCGTATATTTTGGAATGCTATTTTATTTATAATTATTCAATTCGGGTGAATTAATTATATTGTTGACAATATAATTAATCCTGTGATAAATTCAATCAATCTTCTAAAAACAAGCCTGTTAACAAGCTTGTTTTTAGAAGATTGATTTTTCTGATTTTAAATTATGTAATTTGTGGAGTCTATATAGGGAGTGAAAGTAAAGCATGAATATTATTAATGTGTAATAGCAACAGTAATAAAGATTGTAATGAGTAAGGGATAATTTTGAAAAAGAGGTTTCTACGAATGAGTTTATTTATAAAGAAAGCAATGAATGAAGAAAAGAAAAAAGTGTTAAAGCAAACTTTAGGAGCAATTGATTTAACGCTTTTAGGAATTGGAGCAATTATTGGTACAGGTATTTTCGTATTAACAGGTATTGTAGCTGCGAAACATGCTGGTCCAGCAATTGTATTATCTTTTATGTTAGCTGCAATTGTATGTGCTTGTGTAGCCTTTTGTTATGCTGAATTTGCATCTACAGTCCCGGTCTCAGGAAGTGTGTATTCGTATACGTATATGACATTAGGTGAGATTTTTGCTTTTATAGTTGGCTGGTGTGTCATGTTAGAGTACTTATTAGCTACTTCTGCGGTGGCGGCGGGATGGTCAGCCTATTTTCAGTCATTGCTACTAGGGTTTAATATTCATATTCCGGCAATCATTGCTTCTGCACCAGGGATGGGGAATGGCGGGATTATCGACTTGCCAGCGGTTATTATTATTTTAATTGTTACATTTTTACTAAGTCGTGGTGTGAAAGAAAGTGCACGTATAAATAATATAATGGTTATTATTAAACTGGCTGTTATTTTAGTATTTATTATTGTAGGAGCAAACTATGTAAAGCCAGAGAATTGGCAGCCGTTTCTTCCTTTTGGATACCATGGTGTTATTGGAGGAGCTGCGACTGTATTTTTTGCCTTTTTAGGTTTCGATGCAGTTGCAACAGCAGCAGAGGAAGTGAAACGCCCACAACGTAACGTTCCAATTGGATTACTTGTCTCTTTATGCATTTGTACAATTCTTTATGTTGGTGTTTCATTCGTGTTAACTGGAATGGTTCCATTTACGGATCTGAATGTAGCTGATCCAGTTGCATATGCACTGCGTATTGTAGGAGAGGATAGAATTGCTGGTCTATTATCAGTTGGAGCGATAGCTGGTTTAACAACAGTTCTGTTAGTTGCTATGTTCGCATTTGTTCGAGTATCATACTCGATGAGCCGAGATGGATTGTTACCAAAAAGATTTTCGAGTGTTCATAAACGTTATCAAACACCATTTTTTAATACATGGATTACGGGTATTCTTGCGGCTGTATTAGCAGGTTTATTGGACTTGAATTTGTTGGCAAATTTAGTGAATGTGGGAACGATAACAGCTTTCATATTTGTATCTATAGCTGTAATTGTATTAAGGAAGACACATCCTAATTTGAAAAGACCGTTCCGTGCTCCGTTAGTTCCATTCTTACCTATACTTGCGATAGTAAGTTGTTTATATTTAGCATTAAATCTTTCTAAAACCACTTTAATCAGTTTTGCAATTTGGGTTATTGTAGGTATTTTTATTTATTTTATATACGCGAAAAAACATAGTAAGATTAGAAATAGAGTATAAGGTATTACAATTATGGCTGTAGGCTAAAGTTTTTTTACCTATAGCCATTTTTATTTGTGCGCACCTTATTTTCGTGTTAACATAAAGCGGATTTTTTAAGGGAGAGAAAGAGATGAAATGGATTTATTTTATTATTATCAACGTTATAGCATTTAGTATGATGGGGCTTGATAAGCGAAAAGCAAAGAAAAAGCAGTGGAGAACGCCAGAAAGTACGTTGTTTTTATCAGCTGCAGCTGGAGGAGCGGTTGGAGCTTGGATTGGTATGTATATGTTTCATCATAAGACACATAAAAGTAAATTTGTCTTCGGTATTCCAGTGCTCGTTATTATAACAGTAGGAGTGTTTTTATACATATAAAGGATTTGCAAGAGGAATGTCGAAAGAAATGCAGATTGAATATTGGTAAAGTAAGTATGTGAGACTTTATAATGAAGAAAAAAAGAGAAGAGGAGAAAAAGGAAGATGGGGAGTCAAACAGCAGAGCAAAAGCAGGGGATTATATATGCAGCAGGTGCGTATACGATGTGGGGAGTCCTTCCGATTTATTGGAAATGGGTGGAGGAAGTACCGGCAGATGAAATATTAGCGCATCGCATCGTTTGGGCATTTGTTTTTATGTTGTTAGTTTTAGGAGTAACGAAGAGGTTTCGTCAGTTTGGTGGGGAGTTAGTGGCCCTTTTTAAACGACCTAAATTATTAATGTCATTAACAATTGCTTCGGTACTTATTAGTGGAAACTGGTTTGTATACATATGGGCCGTAAATCATAACCATGTAATCGAAGCAAGTCTTGGGTATTATATTAATCCACTTATAAGTATTTTACTTGGTACAGTTGTTTTAAAAGAGAAGCTTAATTTTTGGCAATATGTTGCGGTTGGTTTAGCTGGATTGGGCGTTGTTATTTTAACGATACGTTTCGGATCAATTCCATGGGTTTCTCTTTCACTTGCTTTTTCATTTGGATTATATGGATTAACAAAAAAATTATTAAATTATGATGCAACAATTGGGCTTACGATGGAAACGATGTTAGTGACGCCATTTGCACTTATATATTTGTTTATGACAGGATTTCATGGCTTTGGTTCGTTCGGTTCTATTTCGGCAATATCAACGTTTCTTTTAATAGGGGCAGGTATTGTTACAGCGTTACCACTCTTTTATTTTGCTAAAGGAGCACAACTTATTCCGCTCTATATGATAGGATTTTTACAATACATCGCGCCGACTATTAGTTTAATTTTAGGTGTGTTCGTTTTTGGTGAACATTTCACATCTACTCATATGATTGCGTTTTTCTGTATATGGATTGCTTTATTTGTCTTTTCAATGGCGAAAACAAAGTTTCTACTACAGAAGCAACCAAAATTTATTAAAAATAAATCAGCAAAAGTATCATAATGCGTAGTATTTTCTACGCATTTTTCTTTATACTTATATTATATAGAAATTCCATTATAGTCAGTGAGGAGCTGAAAAACATGGAAACAATTTTACATAATGATCCACTTATAGCAGCTATAATTTCTTGGTTTTTAGCACAGTTAACGAAAGTCGTTTTTAAATTAATAAAAACAGGCGAGTTTGATTTTGCTAAGTTCTTTGCTTCAGGTGGAATGCCAAGTTCGCATGCTTCGACTGTTACTGCACTTGCTACAGGTGTCGGAGTGGTGGAAGGTGTGGAGAGTCCAATATTTGCGGTTGCCGCTATTTTTGCCATTATTGTTATGTACGATGCTTCAGGAGTAAGGCTTGCGGTAAGTAAGCAAGCGAAAATATTGAATGATTTTTTTCATGGTAGACAAACAGAATATAAAAAGTTAAATGAGCTCGTTGGACATACACCGTATCAAGTTGTTGTTGGTGCACTATTAGGAATTGTTGTCGGGGTTGGGTATTGTTTGTAAGCAGAATGTGTGTAATGCACGTTCTGCTTTTCTTTGTTTTCATACATATTTAGATGAGTTTTCGAATATCGTATACGGACTTAGAAAGGGTGGGTGAGCGGTGTGCTACTATATGACAAAGTGCATGAGGAGATAGAGCGGAGAACGACTGCACTTCAAACGATGCAAAGGCAAGACGGAACGTGGCAATTTTGTTTTGAAGGAGCTTTGCTAACGGATTGTCACATGATTTTTTTACTCAAATTATTAGGGCGAAATGACGAAATAGAACCGTTTGTGAAAAGGTTAGTATCTCTTCAGACAAATGAAGGGACTTGGAAATTATACGAAGATGAAAAGGGAGGGAATTTATCCGCGACGATTCAAGCATATGCTGCTTTACTTGCTTCGGAAAGATATTCGAAAGAAGCTATGAATATGAGGCGAGCTGAAATGTTTATTAAGGAACACGGGGGAGTTTCTCGTGCTCATTTTATGACGAAATTTTTATTAGCGATTCATGGAGAATATGAATTTCCTGCGCTTTTTCACTTTCCAACGCCAATCTTATTTTTACAAGATGACTCCCCCCTCAGTATATTTGGGCTAAGCAGCTCAGCGCGTATACATTTAATTCCGATGATGATTTGTATGAATAAGAGATTCCGTGTAGAGAAAAAGTTATTGCCAAATTTAAATCATATTGCAGGCGGGGGTGGGCAATGGTTTCGAGAGGAGCGGTCTCCGCTGTTTCAATCGTTTTTAGGTGATGTGAAAAAGGTAATATCTTATCCATTATCGTTACATCATAAAGGATACGAAGAAGTAGAGCGCTTTATGAAGGAGCGTATAGATGAAAATGGAACATTATATAGTTACGCCAGTGCTACGTTTTATATGATTTATGCTTTGCTTGCATTAGGACACTCTATTCAGTCTCCAATTATTGAGAAAGCTGTGACAGGATTAAAATCTTATATATGGAAGATGGACAGAGGAAGTCATTTGCAAAATTCTCCTTCTACCGTATGGGATACCGCTTTACTTAGCTATTCATTGCAAGAAGCTAAAGTTACAAATGAAAATAAGATGATTCAAAGGGCGACGGAGTATTTATTGCAAAAACAACAAACTAAAAAGGTAGATTGGAGCGTACATGCATCATCACTTGTAGCTGGCGGTTGGGGATTTTCAGATGTTAATACGACGATCCCTGATATAGACGATACTACAGCTGCCCTTAGAGCGTTAGCGCGAAGTAGAGGGAATGATAGAGTAGATGATGCGTGGGGAAGAGGCGTGGAATGGGTGAAAGGATTGCAAAACAATGATGGAGGCTGGGGAGCTTTTGAACGAGGGGTAACGAGCAAGTTACTATCGAATTTGCCGATTGAAAATGCGAGTGATATGATAACCGATCCGTCCACACCAGATATTACAGGTAGGGTGTTAGAATTATTCGGAACGTATGCACCGAATGAGTTGCTTGAAGAGCAAAAAAAGAAAGCTATCAAATGGTTAATGGATGTACAGGAACAGAATGGATCATGGTATGGAAAATGGGGGATATGTTATATATATGGGACATGGGCAACGATGACAGGCTTACGTGCATTAGGAGTGCCTTCTACTCATCCAGCGTTGAAAAAAGCAGCTTCATGGCTCGAACATTTGCAGCATGAAGACGGAGGGTGGGGAGAATCCTGTCAAAGTAGTGTAGAGAAAAAATTTATTTCTTTACCTTTTAGTACGCCGTCACAAACAGCGTGGGCACTTGATGCACTCATTTCTTACTACGATCAAGAAACACCGATTATTCGAAAAGGAATTTCATATTTGCTCGCGCAGTCTACTATGAATGAAAAATATCCTACTGGTACAGGGTTACCGGGGGGCTTTTATATTCGCTATCATAGTTATGGACATATATATCCGTTACTTGCTTTAGCGCACTACGTAAAGAAATATAGAAAATAAACCGAGAGATACTCTCGGTTTATTTTGATGGGTAGTAGGTCCCTGTTGAAAAGAATAAGGAACGTTGTAGTTCCTTATTTTTCTGTTGATTGGCGTTTTTGACGTGCATCAGCGGCATTTGCACGTGCGTTTGCTTCTAAGTCATTGTGGTCAGCGAGTTCGCGAGCGAACTCAACATCAATGCCATCGGCAGCTTTGTTTCGATCTACATTCTTTTTTTTCATTCGAAACAATCTCCTTGTGTTTTATGCGGCGTTGCAAAGTTAGTTTGACACAAATAGACTTTTTTATACAAAGAGGATTTGGAAAGCATAGAGCCGAAATATACAATATAACTAATAGAAATGGGGGATAGGGATGGACTTGTTGAATGGGAAAACAGCTGTTGTAACGGGTGCTGCGCAGGGGATTGGAAAAGAAATCGCACGAGTTTTTGCAAAACTAGGGGCCAAAGTATTAATTAGTGATGTAAATGAAGAGAAGCTACAAAAAACGACACGTGAATTATCAGATGAAGGGTATGATGTGAGTTTATATCGATGTGATGTGAGTAATCAAAATGAAGCGAAGTCGTTAATTGAATATGCGGTGCAAAAATTTGGTACATTACATATTTTAGTGAATAACGCTGGAATTACAAAAGATGCAATGTTACATAAGATGGAGAAATCAGCTTGGGAACAAGTATTACAAGTGAACTTAACTGGCGTTTTTTACTGTATGCAGCCAGCGCTTCTTTATATGAGGCAACAAGGGTATGGGCGGATTATTAATATTTCTTCTATTAGTAGGGAAGGAAATATTGGACAAGCAAATTATGCGGCTACAAAAGCAGGGGTTGTAGGTTTAACAAAAACAGCAGCGAAAGAGGTTGGAAGTTTTGGGATTACGTGTAATGCGATTTGTCCAGGATTTATGGATACTGATATGACAAAAACAATACCGGATAAAGTAAAAGAGAAAATGGTTGGAGCGATTCCAGTTGGAAGAATCGGAACGCCGGAAGATATTGCAAACGCAGCTGCCTTTTTAGCATCAGAGTATGCGTCTTACATTACAGGAGAGGTATTAAATGTGAGCGGTGGGTTGCAAGTGTAAATGAATACATAATGAAAAGAACCTGACCGAGTAGGTCAGGTTCTTTCTCGTTAATTTAAGTTAATCCAAACGCTCTTCACTTCTGTATAGTTGTTCAGCGCGTAAGATCCCATTTCGCGGCCAAGACCGGATTGTTTAAATCCTCCAAATGGAGATGCTGCATCAAAGACGTTATAACAGTTTACCCATACAGTACCAGCACGTACTTTACTTGCAACATAGTGTGCTGTTTTAACATTTTCTGTCCACACACCAGCCGCTAAGCCGAATTGTGATTTATTTGCACGTTCAATCACTTCATCAATATCGTTAAAAGGTATTGCAGAAATAACTGGACCGAAAATTTCTTCTTTTGCGATCGTCATTTCGTCATTTACGTCAGCGAATACTGTAGGAGAAACGAAGTAGCCTTGATCGAATGGATTACTTCCTCCGCAAAGTACTTCAGCGCCTTCTTCAATCCCTTTTTCAATGTAGCTCATTACACGTTTTTGTTGTTCTTCGGAAACGAGAGGACCGATTGTTGTTTCAGGGTTAAGACCGGCACCTTGATTTAGTTTTTTAGAATAGAGGACGAGATCAGCCATGACATTATCATACATTTTCTTTGGGATAAATAAGCGTGATCCAGCAGAGCATACTTGTCCTTGGTTAAACATAACACCAGAAAGTGCACCAGGAATCGCGCGAGATAAGTCGGCGTCTGGTAAAATAATGTTCGGTGATTTACCGCCAAGCTCTAAAGTAACACGTTTCAATGATTCAGATGCTTGTCGCATAATTTGTTTACCGACTGGAGTAGAACCAGTAAATGCAATTTTATCAACGAGTGGATGATTAACAAGTGCTTGTCCAGCTGATTCACCGAATCCAGGAACGATATTAATAACACCTTTCGGGAATCCAGCTTCTTCAATTAATTCAGCTAAGTATAGAGCGGATAGTGGAGTTTGTTCTGCAGGTTTTAAAACGATTGTACATCCTGTAGCAAGCGCAGCTCCCATTTTCCACATTGCCATAAGAAGTGGGAAGTTCCAAGGGATAATTTGACCGACGACACCAACAGCCTCATGGCGTGTATAGTTAAAGTAATCACCGGAAACAGGAATTGTTTGACCAACAATTTTCGTCGCCCAGCCAGCATAATAGCGCATATGCTCAATTGCAAGTGGTATGTCTGCCGCCATTGTTTCACGGATTGGCTTTCCGTTATCTAACGTTTCGAGCTGTGCGAGCTCTTCTTTATGCTCTTCCATTAAATCAGCGAGCTTGTACATAAGACGGCTGCGTTCAGCAGTGCTCATGCGTGACCAAGGACCTTCATCGAAAGCCATTCGAGCTGCTACCACAGCTTTATGAATGTCTTCGCGACCAGCTTCAGCAACGATAGCGAGTGTTTCACCAGTTGCTGGGTTAGGAGTTTTAAATGTTTTTCCGGAAGCGCTTTCAATGAACGCTCCGTTCACATATAGTTTCTTTGTGCCTTGAAGAAATTTCTCTACCTTTTCATGAAGATTTACAGCTAGTTGACTCATTGTATAACCCCCTTGAAAATATAATTTAAACGCAGTACGAGACGGCGTTTATTCCGAAATCAAGGATGTGGGAACTAGATGAAAAGCCTCTACTTAAAATCATAAATAAAAAATGCTGAAAATTCAAATTTCATTTTCGTTACAATTGTAAAAAATATGTAATGAAACATTGTATTCTATATAATTACAAAAAATCCTGCGCGTTTTTGTTTTCTAGTAGGAAAAACTAGAAAAACAGTGGTACAATTATACATCGTGAGAGGAGGGGGAAAATGAAGAATTATCATGATGATCCGCGCTTTCGAGTTGCCCATAGAGAAGCGTTAATTGGTCTTGGATTAGCTATTATTAATTTTATAATATGGTATGGATTTGCTTATGGGCTTGGAAGTAAGGATCCAAGTGAATATACATATGTATTAGGTTTTCCAGCATGGTTTTTTTATAGCTGTATCGTTGGATTTATCGTAATGGTTATTTTGCTTATTTTAGTTGTTCGTTTTTTATTTCAAGATATTTCACTCGATGAGGAAGAAAAAAGTGAGGAATGATAGATGAATTGGTATGTAATAATCCCAATGATAATTTCTTTTATCGTTGTGTTTTTAATTGGTGTATATGCATCAAGACGTGTACAAGCAACCGCTAATAATAAATTTTTACAAGAATATTTTCTTGGTGGGCGTGAACTTGGTGGCTTATTATTAGCTATGACGATGATTGCTACGTACGGTAGTGCAAGTAGCTTTATCGGCGGGCCTGGTATTGCTTACAATATGGGTCTTGGATGGGTGCTGTTATCAGCGATTCAAGTTGTAACAGGATATATCGTTTTAACGGTTATTGGTAAAAAGTTTGCTATTATCGCTAGAAAGATGGAAGCAATTACGCTTATTGATTATTTAAAGGGCAGATACAATAATAAAGCGGTAGTTGTTCTTTCTGCGTTATGTATTATAATCTTTTTGTTCTCAGCAACAGTAGCCCAGTGGGTTGGCGGCGGACGATTAATTGAGTCGCTAACAGGACTTTCCTACACAACGGCACTATTTTTATTTACATTTTCTGTACTTGTGTATGTGTTAATTGGTGGATTTCGTGCAGTCGCTTTATCAGATACGTTATTAGGAATCATTATGTTAGTCGGAACAACAATCATTTTAATTGCTACTGTCATTGCTGGTGGCGGAGTTGAAAAGATTATGCAGGAACTTATTCAAATTAATCCGAATCTAATAACACCGTTCGGAGCGGATGGAAGTTTAACGAAATCATATGTCACATCATTTTGGATTTTAATTGGGATTGGTGTCGTTGGATTACCGCAAATTAGTGTGCGTGCTATGTCTTATAAAAATTCAAAAGCTATGCACCAAGCATTAATCATTGGAACGGTTGTCGTCGGTACAATTATGATTGGTATGCATTTAACAGGTGTGTTTGCAAGAGTAGTCCTTCCAGGCATAACGGTACCAGATAAAGTAATGCCGCTACTCGCAATGGAAGTGTTGCCACCTTGGTTAGCTGGAGTTTTCTTAGCTGCACCAATGGCAGCGATAATGTCTACTGTGAACTCATTATTATTACTTGTAAGTTCGTCAATTATTAAAGATATATATGTGAACTACATAAATAAAGATGCCGCGGATAGTACGATAAAGAAAGGTAGCCTATTGATTACTGGTATCGTAGGATTACTCGTATATGCTGCCGCTATTAAGCCACCAGACTTTTTAATTTGGTTAAATTTATTTTCTTTCGGTGGTTTAGAAGCAGCGTTCATTTGGCCGATTGTGTTAGGTTTATATTGGAAAAAAGGAAATGCAACTGGAGCTCTCGCATCTATTTTAGTTGGAGTAGGTTCCTATATGTTTATTCACCTTTGCTACCCTAATCCATTCGGTATACATACAGTTGTTTTCCCGATTTGCTTTGCATTTATCTCTTATATAATTGGTAGTATGGTTACGATGAAAAAAGTAGCATAAAAATATAGAAAAACGTAGGAACTTCTAATATGAAGTTCCTACGTTTTTTGTTTATACAAAATTTATCTTTTTCATTCTGTATTCCGTCATGTATTCATAAAGTAATAACAATTGATGGGATGGAGTTGAGGTCTATGAAAAAAATATTATTTTTAGGAGACCCAGGAATTGATGACTCTTTAGCAATTATGTATGGATTATTGCATCCTGATATTGAGATTGTTGGAGTAGTAACAGGATATGGGAATGTAACGCAGGAAAAGGCGACGAGTAATGCGGCGTATTTATTGCAAATGGCGGGCCGGGAAGATATACCTGTTATTAATGGAGCGAAAATTCCTTTATCTGGGGATTTTGTAACATATTATCCGGAAATTCATGGGGTAGACGGTTTGGGACCTATTAAGCCTCCTAAAACTTTTTCTCCCAATATTAAACCTTTTTGTGCATTTTTCGATATCATTGAAAAATATAAAGGAGAACTAATCATTGTTGATGCCGGCAGATCAACAACATTAGCGACGGCATTTATTTTAGAAAAACCAATGATGAAGTATGTGAAAGAATATTATATAATGGGCGGAGCTTTTTTAATGCCCGGAAATGTTACACCGGTCGCGGAAGCCAATTTTCATGGTGACCCAATTGCATCACAATTAGTTATGCAAAATGCGAAAAATGTGACATTAATACCGCTTAACGTTACATCAGAAGCGATTATTACACCGGAGATGGTGAAATACATTACGAAACATTCTAAAACGAATTTCAAGAAATTAATAGAACCGATTTTCGATTATTATTATAAAGCTTATAAAAATCTGAATCCTAAAATAACAGGGAGCCCAGTGCATGATGTAGTAACGATGATGGTAGCGGCAAATCCATCTCTTTTAGATTACGTGTATCGTCGTGTTGATGTAGATACAGTTGGAGTTGCGAAAGGGGAAAGTATCGCTGATTTTCGCCCGCAACCTGAAGCAAAAGCGTTGAAAAATTGGGTTAAAATTGGCTGGTCTTTACATTATAAAAAGTTTCTAGAGGATTTTGTGAAAATTATGACGTAGACATAATAGTAGCATACAAGTTAAAATAATGGAGATGATTGTTTAAATAATCATCTCCATTATTTTGTTTTTAAGAGATAAATAGAGAAGAGTTACACAATAGGAGAGGAATTTTACTTGAAAAAAACTATAGTATGCGCAGTGATTGTGGGTATTTTTGTTTTGCTGATATCAGGTAACTTTTTAGTGAAAAAAGTGTGGAGTTCAAATAATGATGATGCGCAGTACATAGCATCCTTTATTGAAGAACATAAAGATGAAAAGAATAGTGCACTTTTAATAAAAAGAAATGATAAAGTCGTGTATTCTGTAAATCCGGATGTTGTATTGCCAGTTGCTAGTACGATGAAGTTAATTGTGGCGCTTGAATATACGAAACAAGTTACAGAGGGGAAAATCGATCCGTCTAGTTTCGTTTCAATTAATGATGTGAATCGTTATTATGTGCCGGGTACAGATGGTGGTGCACAAGATAGATGGCAAAATTATTTGCAAAAAAAAGAAAAGATAACTGAAGGAGCGGTTTCTTTAGAAGAAGTTGCAAAAGGAATGGTTAAGTTTAGTTCTAATGCAAATACTGAATATTTAATGGAGGTATTAGGATTAGACAATATTAATCGGAATTTACAAAGTTTAGCACTTCCTGCACATCAACCGCTATTTCCGATTGTTTCATCTTTATACATTCCGGGATATTTGCATAAAGAATTACATGTTCCAAAATATAAAATAGAGAAAAAGTTAAAAGAAATGTCTCAAGAGCAATATCGTGAATATGCTATGATTATTCATGAACGCTTAAAAAAGAAGGGGCCATTATTACAGAAGGAAATTCCTCTGTATTTAGAGGAACGTTACGACAAAATTTGGTCGGATAGATTGCCGGCTGCTTCCGCTAACGATTATATGGTACTGCTTCAAAAGGCAAATCATCAAGGTGGTCTTACAGAAGCGGAAGAAAAAGTGTGGGCGAATATCGTTGAAACAGATATGAGCGCAAAGAAATATCGTAAAACATTCAGACATGCTGGACAAAAGAATGGTTATACACCATGGACGGTAACAAAAGCAGTTTATGCAATGGATAAACGCGGAAACTGTACAGAAATTGTTTTCTTGGCAAATAATTTAAATGAAGATGACAGTGCTGAAATACGTAAACATTTAGCAAATCTACACTTTCAAGTGTTGCAAAGTGATAAGTATGATGCGACTTTTATTAAATAAACTCGGTGCTATGAGCGCCGAGTTTATTTTTATGTACAAGCACTTTTTCACCATCCTTGGGTATGATGGGTAGTAACACTTAGGCGAAAGGGGAAAAGGTGATGAAACAGAGTAAAGAAGAGTTTATTAAGAATGAAGGCGCTGATTTCCCTGGGAAAACATATGTAGATTGTGTATTACAGCACGTATTTAATTTTCAGCGTAATTATTTATTAAAAGATATGTTTCAAGTGCATAGGGCACATATTACTATGTTAACTGAAGAGAAGTTAATGAAAAGAGAAGAAGCGAAAGTTATATTAATCGCACTTAAAAAAGTAGAGGGGATTCCAAAGGAGAAGTTGCTATATACAGAGCAACATGAAGATCTTTTTTTCTTAGTTGAACATTTGCTTTCTCAAGAAGCAAAGTGTGAATTTGTAAGTAATATGCATATCGGTAGAAGTAGAAATGATATGGGTGTAACGATGTATCGCATGAGTTTACGGCAATTTGTATTGCGGTTAATGGAACATCATTTATTGCTGCAAGAAAGTATGCTGGAGCTCGCCGGTGAACATATGGAAACAATTATGCCGGCGTATACACATACACAACCGGCGCAGCCGACAACATTTGGTCATTATATTTTGGCAATTTATGATACGATGCAACGAGATTTAGAAAGAATGAAAAAAGCGTATCATCTTTTAAATCATTCTCCAATGGGGGCAGCTGCGCTTTCTACAACAAGCTTCCCAATTAAGAGAAAACGAGTGGCACAGTTACTTGGGTTTACAAATGTAATTGAGAACTCATATGATGCTGTTGCTGGAGCAGATTATTTATTAGAAGTTAGCTCGTTACTAATGGTTATTATGACGAATACGAGTAGATGGATTCATGATTTTTTACTATTAGCGACGAAAGAATATGATGGGATTACTGTAGCGAAGCCATATGTGCAAATAAGTAGTATTATGCCGCAAAAACGAAATCCTGTTTCAATAGAACATGCCCGTGCTATTACGAGTAGTGCTTTAGGGGAAGCATTTACTGTATTTCAAATGATTCATAATACACCATTTGGCGATATTGTCGATACGGAGGATGACTTGCAGCCGTATTTATATAAAGGAATCGAAAAGGCGATTCGTGTTTTTTGTATGATGAACGCAGTTATTCGAACGATGAAAGTAGAAGAGGAAACGTTAAAAAGTCGTTCATATAAACACGCGATTACGATTACAGATTTCGCAGATGTTTTAACGAAAAACTATGAAATACCATTTCGGCATGCACATCATGCAGCAAGTGCGATTGCGAATATGTCATTGGAGCAGAAAAAGGAGTTACATGAATTAAATTTCAAAGAGATAAATGTATACTTACAAGAAAATTTGAAAGTAAATTTATTAGAAGAAGAGTGGAAAGAAATTATATCACCAGAAGCTTTTATTCAAAAAAGAAATGTATATGGTGGACCGAGTAAAAAAGAGATTGAGCGTATGATTAAAAATCGAAAAGAGTCATTTCAAAAAGAAGAAGAGGTATTTAAAAAGGAAAAACAAAGAATTTTACAAGCTGAAAATGATTTGAATACGTTAGCTTCGAACATTATTAAATCGTAAAAGAAGGATTTGATGAATTAATCGCCAATACTTAATGAAACTATAAATAGAGAGAAGAGATTGTCGATGATTCAACTACATGTATATGAAGAGATTCTTAATTTTACAGAAGAGGTTAAACCATTTTTAGAGAAGAATGAGCAGGAAAATAATCTCATATTAGGTGTATTACAAATGGTCCAAGAACCGATATTTATAGGAGTAGCAAAACAAGAGGAAGAAATTGCAGGTGTATTTCTTCAAACAGAAGAAAAGAAACAAATAATTGTTGCTACGTCTGAGATTTCGGCAGTAGCTATTAAGGAACTTGCAAAAGAGTTAACGAAAGTATATCCACATATTCCTGGATTGATTGGTAATAAAAAAATCGTACAGAAATTAGCGGAAGAGATTGCAGTGTTAGAGAATAAGAAAACTAATGTTGCAATGGAGCAAGGTATATATGAATTAAAACAAGTAAAGAAAAAGTGGAACGGAGATGGAATCTTTCGAGAAGTAAGTAGTGATGAGCTAACATTAATAGAGCAGTGGATATATCAATTTTGCGAAGATGTGAAGCTTCCTACTACGAAAGAAGAAGCGAAACAAACTGCTCATACATTAATTACTAATCGTTGTCTATTTGGTTTAGAAGTAGACGGGAAGATTGTTTCTGTAGCTGCAAAAACGAGACCGACTACAAACAATATAACAGTTAATTTCGTATATACACCGAAAGAAGCTCGGAAAAAAGGGTACGCATCTAGTTGTGTCGCTGCACTTAGTCAACGTATGTTAGATGAAGGCTACAAAACAACGACATTATATACGGACCTGGCAAATCCGACATCAAATAAAATTTATCAAGAAATTGGTTATGAGAAGATTATGGAGTCTGTACTTATATTTTTAGAGAAATAGAATGAAAAGGCACGCTATTATAGCGTGCCTCTTTGTTATTCATCAATTCGAATTACTTCACCCTGCGGGAAATTCTCAGTTTCTAGTAAGTTACGAATAGCTTTCGCAACATATTCAGGTGACAGCAGCTTTCCTTCTTCTTTTAATGCGGTGAATCGATCTAAGTTAATAAAGTCTTCCTTATTTGTTTCACGAATTTGTGCTTGCATATTTGTATCAACAACACCAGGTGCGAAAGCGACAGTTTTTACAGGATATTCTTTCTCCACTTCTTCAGTAGCTACGCACTGTGTAAACATATTTACACCGGCTTTCGTTGTACAATAAGCTCCCCATCCGAAATAAGGATTTTTTCCTGCTCCAGATGAAATATTTATAATGCGTTTTTCTACTTTCCAGTCTTTCGTATGTTTCATGAAAGTGGAAGTAAGAATCATTGGTGCGATTAAATTAATATGAACGTTCGTAATGAATTGTTCACTTTCTGACTTTTCAATAGGTTTCATTGGTGCAAGTGTTCCTGCATTATTAATTAAATGAATCGATGAGACATTGTCTTTTTGAATAGATGAAAAGACTTCGTTAAAATGAGTTTCTAAATTATGTACATCTTGAAGATCTATGGAATGGAAAATATAATTGCTGTCGTTTTGCTCTGCGAGTTTTGCAAGCTGTTTATTTTCTCTCCTAGAAATAGAGATAACGGTTGTATTTTCTTCTAACAATTGCACGGCGATTGCCTCACCTAAACCTTGTGAAGTTCCTGTTACGATAACGTAGCGCATAGTATAGTAAACTCCTCTCCATATATGTGGAATTTTGTTGGACAACGTACATTATATAGTTTGTCTACATTTTATAGTATAGAGCACTTTTTACTATAAATGAAATGAGATGATTGTGTGCCTTTTATGAATCGTTTTACAACAACAGTAACTGGTGCTGTCACGTTCACTGGGAACACGTTGGGACTAAGTCCTACATCACCTGCACCAAACAATAACTTCGGCACGATTGATGTGTTTACAACGTTAAATACATCGCTTCAAGTGCCTGGATTCCCGGCAGGAACAACGAATGACTGGCCATTAAATTCTTCAAGTGCAATTTTGAACCTTCCAGCAGGGAGTAGTGTTTTATACGCAGAACTAGTATGGGCCGGCACATACCGAACCGATACAGAGGATGTTACAGCATTTTTAAATGATAATATTTCATTTACAACACCAGCAGGAACATTTTCTGTTGCACCAGATCCTGCAACTGCGCAGCAAGGTTCAGTTGGGAACCAGTTTTATTATGTTCGCTCTGCTAATGTAACGAATCTTGTAAGTGCAGGTGGGGCAGGCACATATACAACAGGTGCCGTGCCAGCTGCAAGAACTTCAGCTGATCCAACAATCAGTCGTTCAGTTGGCTGGACGCTTGAGGTAGTTTATCAAAATGCAAGTTTACCACTTCGGAATTTGTCAGTATATGCAGGTCAAGAGATTATCGATGCTTCATCCCCGCCAGTTGATGCTACTATTTCAGGGTTTGCTACTCCGGCAACAGGAGCTGTTACAGGAAGAGTGCTCGTAACTGCTCAAGAAGGTGATTCTAACATTGTTGGAGATCAGCTTCGCTTTGGACCGAATGCAAATGCTACAGTCGCATTATTCGGTCCGAGAAACCCCGCGAATAATTTCTTTCAATCACAAATTTGTAATGATAGTGGCAATCTAGATACGAGCGGCACATTTGGAGATTTGAATCAGCCGTTAGGAATCGCTTTAGCGGTCCGAAGACAAGGGTGGGATATTACGAATGTAGATGCCTCATCTTCTTTAGTAAACAATCAAACGTCAGCAACTGTTCGCTTTGTCACAAATGGAGATGGATACGCTGCAGCTGGTTTTGGTGTTCAAATTGATGCGACAGGTCCAATCATTAATCCTGTTAAATCGGTTAATAGAACAGTTGCAGGGGTAGGGGATACTCTCACCTATACGATTACGGTCCCGAACACAGGAACAGGAAGTGCAGAAAACGTTGTATTACAAGATAGTATTCCGAACGGAACGACATTTGTAGCAGGTAGTGTAACGGTAGGTGGAGTAACACAACCGAGTGCGAATCCAGCGAATGGAATTAATTTAGGTACAATCCCAAATAACACGCAAAGAATTGTTACATTTCAAGTTCGAATAACATCGTTCCCGAACCCAAACCCTATTCCAAATCGTGCAATGGTGTCATACCAATTCCGTCCTTTTGTTGGAAGTCCTCCTATCACAAGTACAGCTTCTTCAAATACAGTACAGACGACGGTAAATCGCGCAAATGTAAGTTTGCAAAAATCTGTAGATTTACAGACGGCAACACTTAATGATGTATTAACGTACACAGTTAATGTGACGAATAATGGGAATGTCGCTGCAAATAATGTGATTTTTGTTGATAGTATACCTGCTGGAACAACATTTGTCGCAAATAGTGTTACGGTAAATGGAGTAGCACGTCCAGGAGCGAATCCATCAAGTAGTATTAATCTTGGAAGTATTAATGCTTCACAAACGACTGTAGTACGCTTTCAAGTTCGAGTAACATCTAATCCTCTTGTAAATCCAATTCCGAACCGTGCAAGTGTAACATTTAACTTTACTCCAGTGCCTGGCCAACAACCAATTTCAGGTCAAGCGACAAGTAATACTGTATTTACTACTATTAATATAGCTGATATAAGAACGAGAAAAACAGTGGATAGAGCTTTTGCGACAGTTAATGACGTTCTTACGTACACCGTTACAATTGAAAATACAGGAAATGTACTTGCGACAAATGTTATTTTTCAAGATCCGATCCCAACTGGAACGACTTTTATACCAAATAGTGTAACTGTAGATGGGGTTTCACAGCCTGGAGCAAATCCTGCGACTGGGTTTACAGTAGCGAATATATCTCCAGGTGGAAGTAGGACAGTGACTTTTCAAGTACGAGTCACATCTACCCCATCAGGAGGCACGATTGCGAATCGCGGTAATGTAGCTGCTAATTTCGTCGTTATTCCGAATCAACCGCCAGTAACGATTAATAGGCAAACGAATACCGTTGTAACACAAGTTAATACAGGTGGTTTAAATGTAATAAAAGAAGTAAATACAGCTCAAGCGGCAGTAGGTGATACTTTAACATACACGATTGCCGTCCAAAATACAGGAAACGTTCCGTTAACAAATGTGTTTTTCCAAGACACTATTTCTTCCGCTGTTTCATTTGTTGCAAATACTGTAACGATTAATGGAGTACCGCAAAGTGGATTGAATCCGAATACAGGATTTTCTCTTCCAAATATTCCTGCGGCTCAAACCGTTGTAGTCACATTTGACGTATTAATTGTACAGGATCCAGAAAATGAAGATATTTTAAATCAAGCAAATGTAACAGCAAGTTTTCAAGTGAATCCGAGCGAACCGCCAGTAACAATCAATGTTCCTAGTAACATTGTGAATACAACTGTACAATCAGGGGATTTTGAAGTTGTGAAAGCAGTGAATACGGATGTTGCAACGGTAGGTGATGTTTTAGTATATACAATCGAAGTCATAAATGCAGGTAGTGTACCAGCTACAAATGTATTTTTCCAAGATTCAATTCCACAAGGGACATTATTTATTGAAAACAGTGTATTTGTTAATGGTGTTTTACAAGAAGGGGCAGATCCAGAACTTGGATTCCCATTAAATAATTTGCCTACTGGCGCGAGTGTAATTGTTACGTTTGAAGTATTAATTGATGAAATTCCCCAAGGAAATAATGTCGTAAATAATGCGAATGTAACTGGAGATTTCCTTGTAAATCCAACAGAGCCACCGATTACTGTAACAGTACCAAGTAATACTGTTATGACAGTCGTGAATTCTTCAGGGTTAAATGTAATGAAGAGCGTAAGCGCTACTGAAGCAGGTGTAGGAGATACGTTAACGTATACAGTTCGTATACAAAATAGTGGAACAGTAGCAGCAACAAATGTATCATTCCTCGATCCTATTCCATCTGGAACAACGTTTGTAGCAAATAGTGTAACAATAAACGGAACACCTCAGCCAGGTTTAAACCCAACGACTGGATTTCCGCTTGCCAATATTCCAGTAGGAGGGATGGTAACAGCTGCTTTTCAGGTGACAATCACGAGTGTACCACCAAATAGAGTTCTTCCGAATAATGCAAATGTGACTGCTGATTTTCAAGTAAGTCCTTTGCAGCCACCAATTACAATTGTAACAATTAGTAATATTGTTGTGACGCGAGTGAATGTAGGATCAATTAATGTAATAAAGAGTGTAAACACACCGCAAGCAGGTGTAGGAGATACGTTAACGTATACGATTCTTATTCAAAATACAGGAACTGTTCCTGCAACAAATATTATTTTTCAAGATCCGATTCCTGTTGGAACTGCGTTTGTAGCGAATAGTGTCACGATAAATGGAGTTGTTCAGCAAGGTGCAGACCCTGTGGTAGGTTTTCCAGTTCCGAATATTCCAGTTGGGCAAACCGTTACAGTTACGTTTCAAGTTATAGTGACGAGTGTCCCGAGTGGTGGAAATATTAGAAACCAATCAAACGTTACTGCAAGTTTTCTTATAAATCCAGCTAATCCTCCAATAACGACTGTTACGAATAGCAATTTCGTCGTGACGCAAGTAAACACAGCACAGTTAAATATACAAAAATCTTCATCTGTACAACAAGCGGCACTTGGAGAAATTTACACGTATTCTGTTGTCATTAGAAATAATGGAACGGTAACAGCAACGAATGTCTCTTTCATTGATCCAATTGCTCCAGAAACAACATTTGTAGCAAATAGTGTAGTAATAAATGGAACACCTCAACCTGGATTTGATCCAAATATAGGTTTTACGCTTCCTAATATTGCTGCTGGAACATCATTGACTGTAACGTTCCAAGTAACAGTAGTTGCGCCATCCACGCGCGGAGCCGTACTAAACACCGCATCTGCAACAGCCACTTTTTTATTAAATCCTTTACAGCCCCCTGTAACAACGACGAATACAAGTAATACGACAGTAGTTACGATACCGTTACCTCCTCCTGGTGAAGTAACAGCAACAAAAACAGTTGACGTTGCAACTGGAGCGGTTGGGGATGTATTAACGTATACCGTGCTAATTTCAAACGTAGGAATTATACCTGTTACAGATGTGTTCTTCCAAGATGTCATACCAGAAGGAACGACATTTGTAGAAGATAGTGTAACGATAGGTGGGGTGCAGCAACTTGGTTTAAATCCAGAAATAGGATTTACAGTTACTCCATTATTAATTAATGGTGGAAGTATTGAGGTAACGTTCCGAGTGACGATTACAGAAATTCCAGATAATGAAGTCATATTAAATGATGCAGACGTTACATTTACTTCACAACCAAATCCGCAGGAACCACCGATTACGGAAACGATATTAACAAATTTAGTCGTTACGACAATTAATATAGCGTTTATTTTTCCGTTAAAACTAGTAGATAAAGAAGTAGCGACTGTAGGAGAAATTTTAACGTATGATGTATTGATTTTTAATTTTGGAACAGTGGCAGCGACGAATGTTCAATTTATAGATACTACTTCCGCGGGTGTAGCATTTGTACCAGGAAGTGTGAGCATAAACGGGGTACCAGCACCAGGATTAGATCCTTTTATCGGTTTTACAGTTCCAGATATACCTGTAGATGATTTTGTACTTGTCACATATCAAGAGATGGTAACGAGCATACCAGAAGGTGGAACAGTTGTTAACTTTGTAGATGTTACGGCTACATTTGCTGTAAGTGAAACAGAGCCGCCTATTACTGAAACAACGACAAGTAACACGACATTAACCGAAATAAATGAACCTGGTTTGAATGTTTTAAAATCAGTAAGTGAGCCAATTGTTGCAGTAGGCGATACAATCACATATACGACAGTAGTTCAAAATACAGGGACAGTGACAGCGACGAATATTCAATATAGTGATGTATTACCTTCCTCTATAGCATTCGTGCCGAATAGTGTAACGATAGGTGGTGTGATACAACCTGGGTTCAATCCTAATAATGGATTCCCACTTCCAGATATAAATTCAGGGGGAAGTGTAGAAGTCACATTCCAAGTAACCGTTGTTAGTGTTCCATCAAACGGAACAATTGCCAATACGGCAAATGTTACTGGAAGCTTTATATTAGTACCAGGAGAACCACCAGTTATAGTAAATCAGCCAAGTAACACAACGCTCACAACTGTAAATAGAGGACGCTTTAATGTTATTAAACAAGTCAATAGAGCTGCTACCTTAGTTGGAGATGTATTAACGTATACAGTGCAAATAACGAATACAGGAACAGTAACAGCTAACGATGTTCAGTTTATTGATACGATTTCAGCAGGAGCGTCATTTGTACCAAATAGTGTAACGGTAAATGGAACTCCGCAACCTGGTTTGAATCCGATTACTGGGTTTGGAATTGGCGATATACTTGTTGGCAATACGACTATAGTGACGTTCCAAGCGATAGTGACAAATATTCCATCTTCAGGAACGATAACGAATGTTGCAAATATAACGGGAAGCTTTACTTTAGTACCAGGAGAGCCACCGGTTGTAGTAACAGAGCCGAGTAATACGACAATAACAAGGGTAAATAGAGGACGATTTAATGTTATAAAAACCGTAAATAAAGAAGCAACACGATTAGGGGACACGTTAACTTATAGTGTGCAAGTTACAAATACAGGAACGGTAGCTGCGACAAATGTTCAGTTTATTGATATCCCATCGCCTGATTTAGAATTCGTTCCAGGAAGCGTACAAATAAATGGGATTCCACAAGTAGGTTTAGATCCTTTTGTAGGCTTTTCATTACCGGATCTTGCAGTAGGAGATAGCATACTAATCACATTTGAAGTAAATGTAATCGTAATTCCGCCTTCTAGTAGCATTATGAATACAGTGAGAGTAACTGGAGATTTTGAATTGATTCCAGGAGAACCACCGTTTACAATTACGAATTCAAGTAATACGACAGTCACACCAGTAAATAGAGGCAGTTTAGATATGCTGAAAGAAGTAGATCATTCAATTGTTGGAGTAGGAGAAACGGTAACGTACCGTGTTCGCATATTAAATACTGGTACGGCTGATGCAATGAATGTTCAATTTATTGATGTGTTATCGCCGGAAGCGGCTTTTGTACCAAATAGTGTAACGGTAAATGGAGTAGCACGTCCAGGAGTAAATCCGCAGGTTGGATTTACGATTTTAGACATTCCAGTCGGTGAGACGGCGATTGTAACATATGAAGCTACAATTACAAGTTTTCCAGATGGTGGTACAGTAGTGAACGTTGCTGGGGCATCGGCAGAATATATTTTAGTACCAGGGGAACCGCCAGTTACAGTGATGGACACGAGTAATACAGTTATTGTAACGGTAAATACTGCAATCTTATTTGTTGCAAAAGGAGTAAACTTTGAAGTAGCAATGGTAGGAGATGTTGTCACTTACGGAATTGCTGTTATAAATGATAGTACAGTTCCTGTGACGAATATTATTTTAACAGACATCATTGACCCAAATACGTTATTTATAAATGGCACGGTAACGGTAAATGATGTACCTTTTCCATTTGCCAATCCGAATACCGGTATCCTTTTAGGTGATTTTCAGCCGAATGATGCAGCAATTATTAATTTCCAAGTTGTAATAACAGGAGGGCAAATAAATAACTTAGTAACAAATACAGCTACAGCGAATGGGCTTGCAACTGTAAATCCTAATGAGCCGCCAGTAGTAGTTGAAGGCGATAGTAATACAGTTGTTATCCCGTTTATTCCTCAAAATGTTTCAACAACAGTCGTAAAAACGGCAGATCTTCAATCAGCAACAATTGGAGATGTTATTACGTTTACGACAGTTATTACGAATACGGGGGATACAGCGATACAAAATATTCGTTTTCAAGATATGTTAGATAGTAGTTTTCGATTTGTTCCTGGAAGTGTAACTGTTGATAATACGCCAGTGCCAAATGTAAGCCCAGTATCAGGGTTTCTTATAGGAAGTTTAAATCCAGGTGAAGCACGGACAGTTTCGTTCCAAGTAACAGTTCAGAGTGCACCAAGTGGTTCAGGAAATTATATTAATCAAGCGAGTATTCGCTTCGAACATCAAGTAGGCACAGTATTGCCACCTGTTACACAAATAATAGATAGTAACATAGTTGTCATTCCATTTGTTCCAACGATAGAACAAATTTGTGAAACAAACTTTAATTGTTTAGACAAAATTCCATTTCACTGTTCTCCGTGTAATCAGTTGCGAATAAATAAAAAATAAAAACAAAAAGAGCATCCTGAAAGAATAGGATGCTCTTTTTGTTTAGATCAAGTAGCTTCTTCTTCGGGAGAAGTGAAAAATTCGTTGACTTTGTTGGAGAGTAGAAATGGAATAGCTCCTTTTATAACGGAAATGTCCCAGTCCCACCATGCAAGGTTTTCTAGTTTTTCAATGATTTCTTGCGGGAAACGATATCGAACTAGTTTGGCAGGATTACCAGCGACGATTGCATATGGAGGTACGTCTTTTGTAACAACACTCTTGGCCCCGATAATGGCCCCGTTACCAATTGTAACACCAGATAAAATGCAGGATTGATAATCAATCCATACATCATTGCCGACTACGATATCACCTTTTGAAGAAGGATGACCAGTAATGTGTGCTCCTTCTTCGAAGAGGACATTAAATGGATAAGTTGTTATCCAATCAGCACGATGTTCACCGCCAAGTACGAAAACGACTTCTTCTCCTAATGAACAAAACTTACCTATTTTTAATTTTGTTTCATCATTCCAAGAAAAAATAATAGGGCCTACTTTACTGTAAGTATAATCACCGATATCATATTTATTATATTCAGGTTTTTGATTTAAATATAACATACCAATTTTAGCATCCTCTCTAAAGAAAGTAATGGATATGGAACATTATATGTAAGGTGAAGTAAGGCGAACTATGTTGTATGAAATAGTAATGTGCAAAAATGTTAGTAGGCAAGATGAATAAAAGGGAGTGAAATGTATGAGATACGAAATGGGATTATATAATAAACCTTTTCAGTCGATTCAATTAGGAAAAAAAGTATATGAAGTACGCTTATACGATAAAAAACGTCAACTTATAAAAAAAGACGATGAAATTGTATTTACGAACCTTACGACAGCAGAAACGATGGCTGTAAAAGTAACGGAGATAAAACGATACGAAAGCTTTAAAGCAATGTACGAACAAATTGATAAAAAATTATTTGATTGTGAAGAACTTAGTATAAAAGAAATGTTAGAAAGTACATACGGAATATATACGAAAGAACAAGAAAAAGAATGGGGAACAGTTGCGATTGGTGTTGAGGTAATAAAGTGAGAAGAAATCGCGGTGCAGCTATAATTATACAAGGTGGTAAAATCGCTCTTATAAAACGTGTTCGAGAAGGTGAGATGTATTTTGTTTTTCCAGGCGGGGGAATTGAAGAAGGAGAAACGCCTGAAGAAGCAACGAAGCGAGAGGTTTATGAAGAATTAGGGGTACATATACAAGTGGAGCATCTGATTGCAAAGGTGGAGTATAAAGGTACGGAGTATTATTATAATGCCCATATTATAGGTGGAGTTTTCGGAAGTGGTAAAGGCGAGGAGTTCGAGCTGAAAGATAGAGGGAGTTATATTCCTTTATGGATGCCGGTAAATGAGTTGCCAAATTTAAATGTAAAACCTTATGATGTGGCCAAATGTGTATTTGATTATTATGGAATATAAGGTCTGACAACATACAAAAAAAACCATTGACATAGCCTTCTGATTTAAGTATTGTATTCGAGTATGTTTATAATCAGGAGGTTTATATGAGCAATCAAACTACTACACATCATGTGAAAATGACAACAGCAGATCCATCTGGAATCGGTCTATTTGGATTAGCGATGGTAACACTTGTAGCATCGTCTCAAAAGTTAGGCTTAACAGATGGCGTTTCACTTGTATTACCATGGGCAATCTTTTTAGGAGGATTTGCACAAATCTTTGCATGCATTCACGATGCAAAGCACAACAATACGTTCGGTACAACAGCATTTGGTGCGTACGGCCTATTTTGGTTAGGTGTTGGAATGACTTGGTTAATTCAACTTGGAGTATTTGGCGAAAAATTAGCCCAAACTGCAGATTCAAAACAGCTCGGTGTAGCCTTTATCGGATACTTGATTTTCACGATCTTTATGACAATTGGTGCAATGGAAACACATAAAGTATTATTTATGATTTTCGTCCTTATTGATTTCTTATTTATCGGTCTTTCATTAAGTACTTTAGGTGTTATGCCGCACGCAATGCATAATTTAGCAGCGTATTCTGAACTATGTATTTCATTATTATCTTTCTATGGTTCAGCAGCAGCTGTGTTAAATACACACTTCGGAAAAGTTGTATTACCAGTTGGAAAACCCTTTGGTATTTTTAAAAAGTAATAAAAAAGAACAGATGATTGTATAGTCATCTGTTCTTTTTTTTATGGAATAAAATAAAATAGCAAAAAATATAATTGAAATTGATTCTCATTATTAATATAATGAGAATAAGAATCATTTATTGTAAGAGGGGGATGCCAAAGTGGCGAAAATTTTAATAGCGTATGCAAGTATGTCAGGGAATACAGAGAGTATTGCTGATTTAATTAAAGTAAGTTTAGATGCCTTTGATCATGAAGTAGTATTACAAGAGATGGAAGGTATGGATGCTGAAGAATTATTAGCGTATGATGGAATCATTTTAGGATCTTATACGTGGGGTGATGGTGAATTACCATTTGAAGCGGAAGATTTCCATGATGAGTTAGAAAATATAGATTTAACGGGTAAAAAAGTGGCTGTTTTTGGATCAGGTGATACGGCGTATGAGCTGTTTTGTGAAGCGGTAACGATATTTGAAGAACGTCTTGTAAAATGTGGGGCAGAACTTGTACAAGAAGGATTGAAAATTGAATTAGCTCCAGAAGATAAAGAAGACGTTGAAAAATGCAGTGATTTTGCAATTGCTTTTGCCGAGAAGTTCTAGGAACGGGAGTGTCAACGTGGAAACAATGTTAAGTGCAACTGCTATTACAAAGTTAAGAGATGGAAAGCTTTTGTTAGCTACTACATATAATGGTTTATTCATTGAAAAAGATGGAGAATGGAAACAGGCTTTAACTGGTTTCCAAAAACGAATTCGAGATTTACATAGTGAAGGTAACGTAGTTTACGGAGTAGGAGACGAAGGAGTTTTTATTCGTAGTATGAATGGTGGAGAAACGTGGACGATCCAGCGCTTTCCAACGAAAGCAACGAGCTGGAATGTATGTAGTAATGAGAATGGAACAGTAATTGCTCATGGAGATAAAACACTGTATCATTCTAATAATTTTGGTTCCACATGGGAGACTATTCAGCCATTTCTTAATTACGGTAGTGAGGCACCATCTATTCGATCATTATTTTTATATAAACATTACTTATTTATCGGTACGAAAATACATACTAAATATGGTGGTGTTTGGCTTTTTGATTTAGAGACACGTAAATTAAAAAGGATTAAAATAGCGATGAATCAGATGATTTCTGCGTTGACTATACATAATTCCTATTTAGTAGCGGCAAGTGGATCGTGCAAGGGAATTAGCGGAAATATTTCTTTTTGCAGAATAAATGAGAGTATCGAAAGTGATAAAATAGGTTGGCATACATGTCAAAGTGAACAAAAAGCGAGTAGTTATTTAGATTTAAGTGTGGATCAACATGTGTTATATACAACGTCAACGCAAAATAAGGCGGGAATTAGCACTGTTTGCCGTGTGCTTCTTGAAGAAGGAATTGTTACAGTATGTGATTCGGTTAAAGGGCATGGTTGGCGCATTGTTAATGAAAAAGAAGGCTATGTTGTAGCTGGATCAGGTGAATTAAAAACGATGCAGTGGAAAAAAAAAGCTGTATAACTTTAAAAAAACTTTACTTTTATTATATTGGTATGATATAGTTACTTTAAACCATTTTACTTTTAATAATATAGAGATTTAAATGAGCTGTAACTTCCGAGGAGGATAGCAATGTTAAATCTCCTCTGGGGTTGCAGTTTTTTAATATATGATGTATTATTGTAAAGTGGTTGAAAATGAATATGTACATATAGGTACATTGTAGGAGGATTTTTTAAATGCAAAACGGTAAAGTAAAATGGTTTAACGCAGAAAAAGGTTTCGGTTTCATCGAGGTTGAAGGCGGAGAAGACGTATTCGTTCATTTCTCAGCTATCCAAGGCGACGGCTTCAAATCTTTAGAAGAAGGTCAAGAAGTTACTTTCGAAGTAGAACAAGGTAACCGTGGACCTCAAGCTACAAACGTAAACAAGAAGTAATTATGAAAAAAAGAAGGGCTTGCCCTTCTTTTTTTTTGCGTTTTTATTGAATATCCTCCTATGTACATGTAATAATAAGACTGAATTTTTGATTTTTATGCGAAGTTTTTCATGCATAAAGTGCATTAATAAATAAATACTGAAAATAAAGTATGTGTGTGAAAAGGAATTTAGAAAGAGGTAAATAAATTGAAAAACGCTACACACTTCATTGTGTTTGATATTGAAAGGAATTTTAGGCCGTATAAATCAGAAGATCCGTCAGAAATAGTTGATATTGGAGCTGTAAAAATAGATGTGAGTACAATGAAGGTTATTGGAGAATTTTCAGAGTTAGTAAAACCAAGTGCCCCATTAACTCGTCATACAACAAAATTAACTGGAATTACAAAGAAAGATTTAATAGGTGTAGGGAATTTCCCTCAAATTATAGAGAAATTTATTCAGTTCATCGGAGAAGATTCAATATTTGTTTCATGGGGAAAAGAAGATTACCGTTTTCTATCTCAAGATTGTACATTATACGGTGTAGAATGCCCATGTATGGAAAAAGAGAGTAGATTTGATGTGCAAAAATTTGTTTTTCAGGCGTATGAAGAATTATTTGAGCATACACCAAGTTTACAATTAGCAGTGGATCAGCTCGGCTTAACGTGGGAAGGGAAGCAGCACCGGGCTTTAGCAGATGCTGAGAATACAGCAAATATCTTTCTGAAAGTATATGGCGAGAGAGATATTAACAAGCGATACAAGAGACATGGTGAGCTTGAACTTGTAAAGAACGGAAAACTAACAGAAAAAGCGAAAAAAAGGATGCGGAAATGGGTGTTTAAAGAACTGAGAAAAAATACAGAGCGTCCTTTTGTATGGAGTGCATTTGAAAGTAGTGACACGTGGGAAGGTATAACGGAAAGATATTATATAAGTGAATCAGCAGTAGAACTTCTGAAAAAACACTTTCCTACTGCGGTGAGAAAAGCGGAGCGGCAGCTTAGGTATTTGGCTGAGATGGAGAAAGTAGTAGAAGAAAGTTAGTAATAAAATTTATTTTATTCATATGTACAACTAGACTTCAGGATTAAGTTGCTGAAGTTTAGTTGGAAAATTCACGGCTTGTCCTGTATTGTTAATGGAATATTTTGTTGTTTTTAGTACGGATATACATAGAAAAGAGTGTAGTTTAATGGAAGCAATCTTTAACATTTTAACCGTTTTAGTTTTTTTGACAATATTTACCACACTATTTGCACTAATTACACTTCCTTTCATAGCAAAGAAGAAGAATTGGAAAAAGCTTAATATATCTTTAGCTCGTGGTGTATTAAAGATTAAAATCGAAGAGTAAGGTAAGAGTCTTATACAAGGGAGGTGTGATAGTGATAGACTTGGAAATCAAAGATGTCACCGTACAGATGGAATTAAATGGTGTCTTTTGGAATGAGGATGGAATTGCTGAAATGATGGTGACTACAAAAGCGGAGCATTCTCTTATTCTTCGTCTAGTAGTTGACTTAGAAAGTAAAACGATTCGTGCGATGAATGCCGAGATAGTGGGTGGGTTCTGTCCTCTATGTAAACAGAAAAGGAACGAATGTAGTGAACTTAATGACGTGCAAAATAAAATGGATATTTTAGAAGAAGCCTACGATTGGGTGAGAGAGCATCCGGAATATCGTTTTCAATTATCTTTTTACGAGTACAATAAATTTGAGGTAGTAAAGTGAAATTTTCATTTTAACAACATACATAATGACTAAAAGGAAAAACACCAAAAACTTATAGAAGGACTTGGTCAACTAGGGATATTGAAGTAGATGTCTCTCATGGAAATACGCTTGTACAACAAGGAAGGAATCTGCTTGATGCTACAAGAAATGTCATCTTGGAGCAAAAATATTTTTTAAAAATAAGCATATTTGTTATAAAGAAGAAAAACCGATTCTTAGTAGAATCGGTTTTTAGTATAAATGTCAACTATGTCCCAAATAAAAGAGCGCTTGTTAATAGAGCTCAGTAAAAATAGGTATATGGAAGCATTTATTCGATCCCATTCGAATCATAAGAATACTGCTGTTTATTCTCAATCCGCTCAATTACGTCCTGTAATTCATCCGGCTTCAAAAACTCAATGGGAGAGAAGCCTTTCTCAAACGTAAGTGTATCAGCCTCAATCATTAATACATATCGGTCGTTTACCTTTGCAATATGTATTAGGTCTCCGAAATCAGCAAGCAAAGCCTTCACAGAGATATGATCTGCTTTTAGCTTTAATTCCACTTCAGGGGCGTGCTCGACGATTTGAGCGGTAGCTTCCATTACTTCTTCTGTTGAAAATTGTTCCATAATTTCGCGTTTCGGACTGGCAGCCCATACTTCCATCGCTTGGTCGAACTGTTCACGTTCTTCAGTACCTTCTTCAAATACATCTTCAATTTGGTCGTATACCATGTCCATTACTTGTGTTTTCATAATTTCAGGCATAGAGCGTTCGTATTCGACGAATTTTAAGAAGTCTTCAAAGTAGCGGGCGTGTGATGCTTGGTGTATTTTTAGTTCGCCAGGCTCCACCATACCTTCTTCAGGCATGTATGGGTACTGGATAGATTTCATATTCTTTGTTGTGATGGCCATTTCAACGTTACGAATAAGTGTTGATTCATCAGAAATGGAAGCAACCTTTGGTTCGAAGTCACATTTCATTACGAATACGAATGGATCATCAAAGTATTTGCGTAGTTTTGCTTGAGCGATTAAAAACACACCACCACGTACAGCGCTTGTGTCAAGGTATGTATAAACGAGAGGTTCGCTCATATCTTTGAAGTTTTCTTTTGTTTCTGCAAAGCGAATACGATTAAATAAGTTGTAATGAGGGTTTGAATCGAGTTCATGCCCTTCTTCTACAATAAAGCGACCGATCTTCGTTGGGGCTTGTTCTGTTTTTGCGTGACGTTCTACTTTTCGCTTTGAAATTTTTAATAATTCACCATTCAAAAATTCTTTTAAAGAGCTATCTTCATACTCTTCAGCGTCTAATGTTTGAAAATGTTTATAGCGCTTATCAACTGCTTCACCTTTTCCTTCTACTTGTACTACATAAAAAGAAAGAAAATTTATTTCAAAATCCATATTTATCACCTTGTTTCATTTCATTAACTCTTATCAGTATAAAGATGGAAAAAACTTTCGTCAATTTATATAAGGAAGGGGGAGCCCCTTCCTTATATATTTGTTATTTTCGAAATTAAAATCCGTCTTCTAATGCTGAAAATGGAATATTTAGCCTGTTTTCTACTGTACGTAAACGCTGATTTAAGCGGTTTAATCTACGCGTATGACGCTCAACTGTGTTTTCTAGTTGACGTACTCTTTGCTCAAGTTCATTTACTCGTCTTTCTAATTGACGGTTTCCAGTACCAGGGAAAGAGATTGGAAGTTGAAATTGTCGATTTTGATCATATGGATTAACTTGTTCTGTTTGATCTATATATTGTTGGTATTGTGCCTGTAAATCATACTGAGGTTGGTAACCATATTGGTTATATGGATCATAAGGATTGTAGGGATACATAAAAACATCCTCCATTTCTTTATAATAGGTTAAATTCATCATAATGTATGTGCAAAAGCGGAGTAGTGGCACGGCAAATACCTATATACCTGAAGTGAATGATTGTTTTTACCGCTAAAAGCTCGGTTTAAGTTGTTAATAATGATCACATATGAGAAAGCGGTATTGCGGTTTCTGAAGCATGCAGGTGAATAGAGAGGTGAAATGAAAGGGTGTTACATTTGTATTTCATCTGTTGAATGGTATATACTGGATGGAGATAGGTTGCATAAAAGTTACAATTTTATCAAACTCGAAAATTTATATAAATATGTATAGACATTTACAAAAGAAAAGAGTAATTTTAATAGAGTAAAAAACAACTTGTAACATTTTCTAAATATATTGTAAAATGATTGTAACAAAAGATACATAAAAATGAAATAATACATAAGAAATAATGTTGGGGAAAAGGAGAGAGTATATTGTTCCGAAAAATAAAGGGTATATTAGTAGGGGTGCTATGCGTAGCTGTAGTAAGTGGTTGTGGTACAAAAGTAAGTGATGTGGCATTAGTAAGTGATTTTGGTGGGAATGTTGTAGAGGCTAAGGCTGATGTACAGGATTCAATTAGCTTAGTGGATGGGCGTACTGGTACTGAAGTGAAAAAAATAGACTTATCGAGTTTAGGTTATTTTGAAGATGAGGCGAAATTCAAAAAATCCGTAACGAAGGTTGCAGGTGAAGTCGGGAAAAGTGTTGACAAAAAGATGGTCCCTTCACGTATAGCATCTGATGGATCATGGCAAGAAGGAAAGCCTTCTTTTGAATTAATGGAAAAAGAATTAGTAGATAAATTATTAAACGTTGGTATGTGGGATTCTTCATATCAGTTACCTATCGTTGAGAAAAAGCCTACCGCAACATTAAGTGATGCGCAAGGAAGTGGCACGGTAATTGGTAGATATGAAACGAATTTAGGTGGATCAGCAGGTGGCCGTATTGAGAATATTCGTTTGTCGGCAGCGAGCATAAATGGAGTTGTATTAGCAAAAGGAGACAGTTTCTCTTTCAATGCATTAATCGGTGATACAACGCCAGATAAAGGATATCAATTAGGTAAAGAAATTGTAGATGGTAAATTAGTAGATGGTTATGGTGGTGGCGTTTGTCAAACATCATCAACGCTATACAATGCAGCAGATCAAGCTGGTTTGAAAATGGTAGAGAGAACTACACATTCTAAAACAGTAGGTTATGTCCCTCAGGGAAGAGATGCTACAATTGCTTATCCATATTTAGACTTAGTATTTGAAAATACGAATGATGCTCCTGTTAAGCTTTATATGGGCATTCAAGGCGGAAAGTTAGTTGCTGAAGTACATAAGATGAAATAAATATGTAGTTAAAGGATAAGAAAGTAAAATATTTATAGTTTCTATAATTGAAGCCATCTCTTCTGAATTTCAGAGGAGATGGCTTTTTGTCATTAATGGCCTTCTTAAAAAACTATGAATTCTGATTTTTCTTATTTACATAGTGTGTTTTTAGTTGTATCCTTCATAGTAACGGCGATGTTAGTTTGTTTTGAAATAAAGGATTAGGAGAGGAAGTTATTCATGGTACAAATTCATCCGAAAACACGTATTGGTCATGTCGAATTTAAAGTAAAAGATTTAGAGCGTCAAATTGCTTTTTATGAGAATGTAGTAGGGTTAGAGGTAAGTAAGGAAGAGGGGAATAAAGCATATTTAACAGGAAAAGGTGGTAAGAATACGTTACTTGTTCTTGAGCAGTTGGAAGATGCAGCGCTACAAGAACCGCGTACGACGGGTATATATCACGTAGCCTTTTTAGTTCCGACTCGTGAAGCTTTTGCTTCGGCACTATTTGGTGTTATTCGCAATAAGAATGTCATTGAAAGTCCAGCTGAGCAAGAAGGGCGTTATACATATTCAAATGAAATTTTGCCAATTTCAAGATTTAATAGTGCAAGTGATCATACGTATAGTGAGGCGTTTTATTTACAAGATTTAGAGGGGAATGGTATCGAGATTTATGCAGATCGCCCTCGAGGTCAATGGGGAGAAGGGCCAGGGGGAAGTACGCCACTAGATTTAAAAGAACTGGCAACACTCGTTAATTATGAGTTTGATGGATTACCTGCTGACACTGTCGTTGGGCACGTCCATTTACGAATAGCTGATGTAGGAAAGTCACATGAGTTTTATGTAGATACAGTAGGTTTTGAAGTACAACAGCGTGAAGATGATTGCTTATTTATTTCGGCAGGAGGCTATCATCACCATATTGGTGCAAATACGTGGAACGGAGTAAATAATCCGTATCCACCAGCACATGCAACTGGACTAAAAGTGTATACGATAGTACTACCGCATAAAGAAGCGTTAGATGAAGTGAAAGAAAGATTAATAGAAAAACAACATGAAATAAATGAAACTACAAATGGATTTACTGTAGTAGATCCAAGTGGTATTACAGTGCAGTTTGAAATAGAAGCAGTATAAAGTGAAACTTTAATCAGTGGGGGCTTTGTTCATCCCCCACTGATTATTAGCCTTCACCAATCGGGCGTTTATGGGCAGTTAATCCCCCGCCTAACTTCTTTGTTCCAGCTGAATTTTGAGGTGGGAGTTGTACTGCCCGTTAACGCGGGATAAAACAAGCCAGAAAGTGTTTAATCACTTTCTGGCTTGTTTTTGATTATTTAGAGCTCAATCCAATACCTTCTCACAACATTCCCATCTTCTTCAGTGAAATCATCATCACGGAGACCGCCGTTATGTAAAATCGTTTTCTCTGAAGCAGTATTCACCTCGTCGCAAACGACAAGTGCTTTCGTGATGTTTAATTCTTTCGTTTTTTCTAATGATAACTCTAGTAACTTTGTAGCATAACCTTTTCTTCTTTCAGAAGGGCGAATACCATAACCGATATGGCCTCCAGCATTAAATAAATGCTCCGTCAAACTATGACGAATATTAACAACTCCTACAATTTTATTTTCATTTGTAACAAGCCAATAAGTAGAATCTGGTACCCAAGTTTCAGGAATATTTATTCCGTTATGTGCGTCGTGTAATTCTTGAATCATTGCCGTGAAATTAGAAGGATTTTTTGAAATAACCCATGGAATCATCGTTTCACCGCTATCTTTCCATTCGTTATAAAAATCTAAGTATTCTTCTTGTAAATCAGTAGTAGGTGTAAGTAAAGAGACGTTCATTGTTAGTAAGCTCCTTTTATTTATGTTTTATTTCACAAAAATTATGATATAAAATGAAAGCGTTTCCTGAATTTCTCAACCTCATTTCACGCAACTCATATGCCATTTTTAACTGAAAATAAGTTAGACGTTGAACTTTAAAGTTTTTTTGTATGAGAAGTAGGTTGTTTCATTTATGTTAATATTTAAAATATTAACATAAAATCACTGGGATATTAAATGTATTTTAATAAAATGCTTTTATATCGATGGGTAGATGCATGTGATAATTTTTGTTTTATCTCTCTATAATGAATAAAAGGGGGAAGTGCTCGTGAGCTTACATATTGATTTTATTATACGAATCGGTGTTGCTGGTTTGTTAGGGGCGATAATCGGTATTGAAAGGGAAATTCGCTCAAAAGAAGCTGGATTAAAAACACATTTCCTAGTAGCCGTAGGGAGTGCTTTAATAATGGTCGTTTCGAAATATGCTTTTTCGGATATTGTGTTTGAAGAACATATGGCTCTTGATCCGAGCCGGATTGCAGCGCAAGTTGTTAGTGGAGTTGGATTTTTAGGTGCAGGTACAATCATTATTCAAAAGCAGGCAGTGAAAGGATTAACGACAGCGGCTGGTTTATGGGCTACAGCAGGAATAGGGCTAGCAATTGGAGCAGGTATGTATGTTGTAGGGATTGGAGCGATGATTCTCGTTTTGATTGGTTTAGAGATTGTAAGTCGTATTTTTAAGGTGCAATTTTTATTTCCGCAAAATATAACAGTGCAAATGTGTATAAATAAACACGAAGCGGTACAACAAATAGTAGAGACTCTACGAGTGAAAGGTATTCCAATACTTTCATATGAAGTTGAAGCTTTACAGCAAGATACAGAAATAGTTTATAAGGTAGGAATGCAATTGAAAAATATATCGTCAGAAGAAAAGAATGCATTTATTCAGCATATGCAAACATTGCCGGAAATTACGTTTATAAAGTTAAAATCATAGTGTTGAAATAGAGGATAGATGTAGCAGGAATTTCGCTATTATCTATCTTTTTTTGACATAAATCACATGTGAAGTCAAGTGTTAATTTCGCTTTGAGTGGATACATGTGTGAACGTTCCCTTCTTTTTTCTCAATACAGAATAAATAGTCAGAATAGTAAAATAATGGAGCGGGACACTAAAAAATGTAAGGTAGGGGAGAGCATGAAAGGCTATTCAAAAAAAGTTTTAGTAGGGGTAAGTTTTGCTAGTTTAATGTTAGGGAGTTTTCAAGGAAGCATATTGGCGGAAGATACTAAGGGAGAGCAAGTTTCATATCGAAATGTGCTAAAAATGGAGCCGGTTGGCGTACAACTACCAGTGGAAGAATTAGCTCATTCATCGAAAGTATTAGAAAGCAAGTCTTTTGAGAAAAGGCTACAATTTGCTGATTTATCGCAAAGACCGCCTGAAGTAAAAAAGGAAAGTAAGCAATTAGCTGTAGCGAAAACTTATACAATTGCTGAATTAAATCAATTAAGCAATCAACAATTAGTAGATTTACTTGTAACAATCGATTGGGAGCAAATTACGGGGCTATTTCAGTTTAATAAGGACAGTCTTGCATTCTATCAAAATGATAGTAGGATGCAGGCAATTATTGATAAATTGAAGCAGCAAGGACAGGCTTATACGCAAGACGATTCAAAAGGGATTGAGACATTAGTGGAAGTTTTGCGATCAGGGTTTTATTTAGGGTTTTATAATACAGAATTAAGTAAACTAAATGAACGTAGCTATCATGACAAGTGCTTACCTGCATTAAAAACGATTGCGAACAATCCAAATTTCAAACTCGGTACGTTAGAACAAAATAAAGTTGTATCATCATATGGGAAATTAATAGGAAATGCTTCGAGTGATGTGGAAACGATAACATCGGCTGCAAAGATTTTTAAGCAATATAATGATAATTTTTCTACATTGGTAGATAATCTTTCAGCTGGAAATGCGATTTACGATATTATGCAAGGTGTTGATTACGATATTCAATCGTATTTGTACGATACGAGAAAAGCACCGAAAGATACAGTATGGTACCAAAAAATAGATAGCTATATTAATGAATTAAGTAGATTCGCGTTAATGGGAACGATTACAGAGAAAAACGGATGGCTTATTAATAATGGCATTTATTATACAGGTAGACTCGGCACATTCCATAGTACAGGGACAAAAGGATTACAAGTTGTAACAGATGCGATGAAAATCTATCCTTATTTAGGTGAGCAATATTTCGTAGCAGCTGAGCAAATTACGACGAATTATGGCGGGAAAGATGCAAACGGTAACGTTGTTAATTTAGATCAAATACGAGAAGATGGGAAGAAAAAGTATTTGCCGAAAACGTATACGTTTGATGATGGTGCAATTGTTTTAAAAGCGGGAGATAAAGTGACTGAGGAGAAAGTTAAACGTTTATATTGGGCAGCAAAAGAAGTGAAGGCACAATTCCATCGTACGGTTGAAAGTGACCAACCGTTAGAAAAAGGAAATCCAGATGATGTATTAACGATGGTTATTTATAATAGCCCGGCTGAATATCAATTTAATCGTCAATTGTACGGGTATGAAACGAATAACGGCGGTCTTTATATAGAAGGAACAGGTACGTTCTTTACTTATGAACGTACGCCAGAAGAAAGTATTTATAGTTTAGAAGAATTGTTCCGACATGAATTCACGCATTATTTACAAGGTAGATATGAAGTGCCAGGACTTTGGGGACAAGGTAAGATGTATGAGAATGAGAGATTATCTTGGTTTGAAGAAGGGAATGCTGAGTTTTTTGCAGGTGCAACGAGAACGGACAACGTCGTTCCAAGAAAGAGTATTATAGGAGGACTATCTTCGAATCCAGCAGAACGTTATACCGCAGAGCGAACGTTAAATGCAAAGTATGGAACGTGGGATTTCTACAATTATTCCTTTGCTTTACAATCGTATATGTACAATAAGAGATACGATATGTTTGATAAAGTTCATGATCTTATTAGGAAAAATGATGTAACAGCATATGATGCATACCGCTCTGCTTTAAGTAAAGATGCGAATTTAAATAAAGAGTATCAAGACTATATGCAAATGTTAGTAGACAATCGTGAGAAATATAATGTTCCGTTAGTGTCAGATGATTATTTAGCAACTCATGCACCGAAACCAGTTTCGGATATTGCGGCAGAAATTACAGCGGAAGCAAAATTAAGTAATGTATCAGTTAAGAAAAATAAATCACAGTTCTTTAATACATTTACACTACAAGGAACGTATACAGGTACTACTGCAAAAGGAGAATATGAAGACTGGAAAACAATTACACAAAACGTGAATGATACGTTAAAGCGTTTAAGTGCAAAAGAATGGACAGGCTATAAAACAGTAACAGCGTACTTTGTAAATTACCGTGTGAATGCATCAGGACAATTTGAATATGATGTTGTATTCCATGGTATTAATACAGAAGAAGGTGCTGTGAATAAAGCACCAGTTGCGGTAATAAATGGTCCGTATAGCGGAAATGTAAATGAAGCAATCTCGTTTAAAAGCGATGGATCAAAAGATGAAGATGGGAAAATTGCTTCTTATAAATGGGAGTTTGGCGATGGTACTGAAAGTAGTGAACAAAATCCAACTCACGTATATACAAAAGAAGGAACATATACAGCAAAATTAACAGTAACAGACGATAAAGGATTAACTAATACTGCTACAGCAAGTGTAACGGTTCAAAAGAAAGAAGATAACAGTGTAGAAAAAGAGCCGAATAATTCATTCCAAACAGCGAATAAACTGCAGTTAAACCAATTGTTACGTGCAAGTTTAGGAAACGGTGATACAAGTGATTACTTTGAAATAAATGTGGAAACAGCTAGGAATCTCCAAATTAACGTAACGAAGGAAAATAATATTGGGGTAAACTGGGTTCTTTATTCAGCAGCAGATTTAAATAATTATGTTACGTATGCTCAGACGCAAGGAAATAAATTAGTGGGCAGCTACAATGCGCATCCAGGTAAGTATTATTTACATGTATATCAATATGGTGGGGGAACAGGGAATTATACGGTAGAAGTGAAGTAACAAAAAGGTCGCCATGAATGGCGACCTTTTTTATTATGCGTTATACCCGAATAATTTTAGATCTTCTCCGGAGTCTGAAATTATTTTTTCGAATCGCAATCCTACTTTTTCTAACAGATTGCCTGAAGCAGCATTATCTATAGAAGTAATTGCTACAATTCGTTTCATACCTAGCTTATGTACACCGTATTCGATTACCGCAGCAGCTGATTCATAGCCGTACCCTTTCGAACGGAATTTTTCTAAAAAGGCAAAGCCGATATCAACATCTTCTAATGAATCTCTTTTAATAAGGCCGCACATGCCAAGTGGAGTGAGATCTTCTTTTCGTTCAACTAAGTAAAGACCAAAGCCCATTTTATTATACATATCGACCGGACCGTTTAAAATATAATTTTGAGCATCTTCTAGGTTTCTAACCCTTTTATCACCAATAAACTGAATCCATGCAGGATCGTTTACTAACTCAAGAATAAACGGAGCATCTTGTATATCGAACCAACGAAGAGTGAGTCGTTCAGTTTCAAGAACTATCAATCTATTGCACCACCTTTATAAGTTATAATAATTAGTATGGATTGTGTAACACAAAAGCGCAACATATTTTAATAGAGTCCTGCTTGTTCACATAAAGTTCGATTGTTTTGTATAAAAGGATATTTTATAATTAGGATTGACTGTAAAGAGTGAGATGCTTATACAATGACTCCTAGGAAACTAGGAGTTTTTACTATATAACTATCATTATTACTAAATATGACACATTACACATTCTACTTAAGGAGGTACATAATGAAGAAATTATATAACGCATCGTTTACGTATTTAATTATTGGTTTACTATCAGGAATATTCGCTAGGGAGTATGGGAAATTTAAAGGAATACTAGGATCTACACTATTAAATCTTTTGCATACACATACGTTAGTACTTGGCTTTTTCTTCTTTTTAATTGCTTTAGGATTAGCGAAAGTATTAGCTTTTCATGAAGTGAAAGGATTTAATAAATGGTTTGTTTTACATAATATCGCATTAACTTTAATGTTAGGATCGCTGGCAGCGAGAGGACTTCTTCAACTAAATGGAGCGGACTTTAAAGGGTTAACTTATATTGTAGGGTTCTCTCATTCTCTGATGGCATTTACTTTAGTTTGGTTTATGATTTTATTGAAAAAATCGTCTAAAATATAGTTTTAAAAAAGAACTTGTAGGGAATACTGCAAGTTCTTTTTTGTATATAAAATTTCATAAATTTAACTATTCTAATTATTTTGTATAAAAATGGTATAATTAATGTAGAGTAAATAATATAAAAGGAGAGTATGTAATGGAAATAACAATTGAGCGTTTAGTAAATGAATTAAAGGATGTACTTCCTGAAGATCAAGTAGTGGTTAATAAGACAGTAAGAGAGTTACATAGTAAAGATGAATCTTACCATAATAGTAGTTTACCTGATGTAGTTGTTTTTCCAAAAACGATGGAAGAGGTTAGAGCAATAATGAAAGTAGCGAGTGAGCATAAAAAACCTGTCATTCCATTTGGAGTAGGTTCTAGTTTAGAAGGTCATATAATTCCTTATGAAAAGGGGATTACAGTTGATTTTTCATTAATGAACAAAATACTTGAAATAAGAGAGAAAGATTTTCTTGTGAAAGTACAACCAGGAGTGACTCGTTCTCAGCTCAATAAAGAATTGAAAAAGTACGGTTTGTTTTTTAGTGTAGATCCAGGTGCAGATGCAACGTTAGGAGGCATGGCTGCTACGAATGCGAGCGGAACGACAGCGGTTAAGTATGGCGTAATGCGTGATCAAGTTCGTGATTTAGAAGTGGTGCTAGCTGATGGGCAAGTGATACATACTGGCAATTTAGCGGCGAAGTCATCATCAGGTTATCATTTAAATGGTATTTTCGTAGGATCAGAGGGTACGCTTGGATGCTTTACAGAGCTAACATTAAAAGTATACGGCATACCAGAACATGTTATGGCTGCGAGAGCATCGTTTCCAACTATAAATGATGCAGTAGAAGCTGTTATTAATATACTACAAGCTGGTATTCCAATTGCGAGAATAGAACTTGTTGATGAATTATCTATGAAACAAGTAAATCATTACAATGAAACAAATTACAGAGAAGAACCAACACTGTTTTTAGAGTTTCACGGAAATGAAGCAGGGCTAACGCAAGATATCGAGTTTACGAAGGAAATTGTTTTTGATCATAAATGTAAAGAAGTTGCTTTTGAAACTGAAACTGCGGCAAGAAATAAATTATGGGATGCAAGACATAACTTAGCTTATTCTTACGTTCATAGTTACCCTGGCAAAAAGCTAATGAGTACAGATGTATGTGTGCCAATTTCAGAGTTAGCTGGCGCGATTCAAAATGCGAAAGAGACGTTAGATAAGGTGGGCCTTGTTGGTGGTATTCTTGGCCATGTAGGAGACGGGAATTTTCACGTGCTCTTAATGATTGATCCAAATGATAAAGATGAAGTGAAAAAAGCGGATGAAATAAATGAAAGTATTGTACTGTATGCTCTTAAGCGTGGCGGAACTTGTACAGGAGAGCATGGCGTTGGAATAGGAAAGCAGAAGTATCAAGAAGAAGAACATGGTGCGGCATTATTGGTAATGGAGAAAATAAAGAAAGCTCTTGATCCGCAAAATATTTTAAATCCGAATAAAATTTTCAAGCTAACAGATAAGGAATGATGAATTTTGGAGAAACGAATTATACACTTTGAAGGATTGGTCGTCTTATTAGCTGCGATTTATATATATGCATTATGTGGATTTAGTTGGTTATTATTTATCGTATTACTTTTTGCACCTGATTTAGCAATGGTGGCGTACGCTATTAACAAACGTGTTGGTGCACAAATTTATAATCTATTTCACACATATATCATATCAATATTACTTGTTTTAATAGGGGTCTATTTAAAGATGGATACAATTTTAATGGTTGGTTTAATATGGACAGCACATATTGGAATGGATCGAATGCTTGGGTATGGATTGAAGTATGAAACTGATTTTAAGGATACGCATATTCAGAGGTTATAAAAGTGATTTGAGAAGGGTGGTCAATTGAAACAATTTATTACTGTTGAGAAATATAATACACAATGGGAAAGTGAATTTTGTAAATTACAGACGTTGATTAATAACGTAATGGGAGAACTCATTTTTTCTATAGAGCACGTTGGGAGTACATCTGTTAAAGGCCTTGCTTCTAAACCGATATTAGATGTCGATGTTGTAATAGAAGATTATGATGTTTTTCCGAAAGTAATAAAGAGGCTTGAACAGATAGGTTATTTTCATCAAGAAGAGTGGAGTTTTAAGGGGAGAGAAGCTTTTGGGAGAAAGGATCAATATGTTCCGAGGGACGGGAAGAATACAATTTGGATGGAACATCATTTATATGTATGCGATAAGAATAGTGAAGAGTTAAGAAGACATGTGGCGTTTCGTGATTACCTTCGTGGAAATCCAAACGTTGTTATTGAATATGGAAAGCTAAAGAAAGAATTAGCAGAAACGGCGGAAAATCGCTTAAGTTATAGCTTAGGCAAAACGGAATTTATTGAAGCTGTATTAGAAAAAGCTATGAAGGATAGTTGAATAGAAGAGTTTGTATCAATACGAAAATAGACTAAGGTGGCAGAAATCATATAATGCCACCTATTGTTTTTGAAGAAGAGGTTTTACTATATGAACTGACCTTATAAAACAATTACAATCTGCCCCTGCCAAATAATAAATCTCGTAAATATAATGAGAAATAAGAAGATAAGAAAAGAGGGAGCTTATGTACATACCAAAACATTTCACTATACAAGATGAAGAGACGAAGTACGAAATTATTGAACAAAATAGCTTTGCAACTTTATTTTCTCAACATAACGGAGCACCGTACGCAACGCATTTGCCGTTATTGTTAAATAGGGAAACACTTACTTTATCCGGGCATTTTGCACGTCCAAATGAGCAATGGAAAGATAGTGAAAATCAACAAGTGTTAGCTGTTTTTCAAGGACCACATAGTTACATCTCTCCGTCATGGTATGAAACAAATAAAGCAGTACCAACATGGAACTATGTTGCGGTCCATGTATATGGAGAGTTAGAAATTGTTGAAGATGAACAGGAATTAATAGATTCTCTTCAAGATTTAGTACATAAATATGAAAACTCAAAGAGCACCTACTCACTGAAGGATGTAGATCCGAATTATATGGAAGGATTAAGTAGGGGAATAGTTGGGTTCAAAATAAAGATAAATAATATAGAAGGAAAAGCGAAGTTAAGTCAAAATCATTCTGGGCAAAGACGGAAATTAGTTGTGGAGGAACTTGAGAAAGTTGGTAGTGAGGGGAGTAGGGGGATTGCTGATTTGATGAAAGAAATAGAGTGATTTCATATGAAGTAAAGGGATATTTCTATTTTTGTAGAAATATCTTTTACTTGAAAGAAAAACTGCCTCCGTAGCTCTAGAAGGGAAGAGCGCCGGAAAACAGTGTAGAACCGGGTCGCAAGGCGAAGGTTTCAGAAGCACCGAAAAGCAAATAAGCTGAGACAGGTGAAACTCCTGTCGGTGAAATTCCGTAGGGAAGCGTGTTCCCCTTAGCCTATGCTTACGAAAGGAGTACGGGTTCGAATCCCGTCGGAGGCATATAGAAAACCGTATATTAAGAAATAGTTTGTCTTTGTTATACTCATTTAATGGTAAAATTAAAGTTAGGATATTTTATAGTGGGAAACAAAATGGAAGTGTTTTTAGTAGCCATCTTTTCAGCGACTATCATAATGATGACTGTTTTTGTTATAACAAAGGCTTGTTTTACGGGGTACAAGAGGAATGATATATCATTTCGGAAATTTATTTTTTTATTAAGTGTTTCAATTATGATAGGCTGTTTAGTATCATGGGTGTTACCATTTGGCTATGAAAAAATATTGGATTATATTAACTAAATAAGCGCATTTAAAAAGACCTTCTTAATTGAAGGTCTTTCATTTTTTAAAGTGCTTTTTCAGCTGTTGTCGTGTTGTAGTCTTTACTAACGTCAACTGATTGAACAAAATCAGGTCTTTGTGGTGCAGGAAGATCGGCATGACTTGCTTGATATGTAAATGAACTATTTATTCCAATAGACACAATACCAATAACAGATAATCCTAAAACGAGAGAACTAATTTTTTTAATCATTTTAGAGCTCCTTTCTCAAACGTTTTTTCTTTTGCTTGTAACGCTTTATGAAAATATTCACTCGCCTTTATATGATTATTTTCATCATAAAATTTAACAGCTAGTTTCTCTGAATACTCTTGAGTGTAGTTATATAAAGATTCTTTGTCGAAATAAGTAATTCCTTCAAGAATAATTTTTTCTAGATCTTCAGTTGACTCATTATTGTTAAATGAATTTAAATTTTTAAAATGAAGTATATATTCTTCATTATTTAGTTCTGTACAAACTTTTAATCCTTTTTTAATAAGTTCTTCCGCAATATTTATTTCACCAAGTTTAGAATGTTCTCTAGCTTGTAAAAAGGTCGCTTTAAAATGTGTAGGTATTTTTGTTGTAACTTCTGATAAATGTCGAATTGCTAGAGGAGAAAGGTTTTGACTTGCATAGAGCCAACCTAGATTATTGCGAACACTTAAAACTAAAGCATTCTCGTTGAATTTTTGTAAAATAGAAAGAGCAGAATTGAATTTTTCCTCTGCTTGTTCATATTGTTTTAAAAATACACATGAAGAACCAATTATGTTGTCACAAAGCGCTAATTTTATTTCAAATCCTTTTTCAGTAATGAAAATTTCTCTGGCTTTTGTTGCTTGCTGAATTGCTTCAATAGGTTTATAAAAATGTTGATTAAAGATAGCGAATCGATAATTGAATTCTGCTTCCTCTAATTTATCTGAAATATTGACTAATAGTTTCTCTGCCTTTTCATAATGTTTACTCGCTAAGTTATAATTTGTTGTTAAAGTAGCATAAATCGCTTTAAACAAATTATAGTAATAAGAAAGTGGATGATTAGATGAGATGGTATAAGAATCTATCTTATCAAAACTATCTTTAGTAATACTTAAACTAGCTGTTAAAATTTTATAGCGAAAATCTAGTAAGGAATAGTATAATGCTAAATTTTCGTCTTCTTTAAAATGTAGTTCCTTTTCCTCAATTTCATGCTTTAAATTCGTCGCCTGTGAAACATCTTGCTTTAGCATAGCTAAATACCAATCATTAAATAGTTTTGTAATTTGTTCATTACCTTGTAGTTGAACGTTCATGAAATCCCCTCACTTTTTGAATATTCTTATAAAACATATTATCAAAAATAATAATATTTAGAAATGGGGTTTTATATTTCTCAATATTTGTTTAGTGGATTTATTATTAAACAAATTGGAATAAAGTCAGTTTTGTTCTTTAGTTTAAGGGAGGGGAGTGTGGAATATAGTAAGGATAACTATAAGATGCTTCAGTCTATCTGTTTAAAAGGGAAGTGTATAAAAAAAGTGTGTTCACACAATTTGTATGAACACACCTTTTTACATATTAAACAATCACGTCCCACAAAAAGTACGATAAGGACGATTCGACGGCGCTGGAGGCGTGCAGTAATCCGCTTGTTCTTGAGAATATTCATAAGGATTTGCTAAAGCTTGAAGAAGTTTCTCCATTGCGCTATAGTCTCCATTTTTAACAGCTGCTTCTAGTGCTTCTTCTACTCTGTGGTTTCGAGGGATGATTACTGGGTTGTTATTTTTCATTAATTTGTATGCATCATCTTTCGATTCTTTTTGTCTTTCTAACCGAGATTGCCATAGCTCGTACCATTCTTTAAATTCAGGACTTTCAAATAAAGGTGCATTTTCTAATATATTGTCAGTTAATGCACGGAATGTATTTGTATAATCTGCTTTATATTTTTCCATTGCTTTTAAAAGTTTCTCAATAAGTGATTGATCTTGCTCTTCATTGCTAAATAGTCCTAATTTCTTCTTCGTTCCGAGGAACCAATTGTTTTCGTACTGCACACTGAACTTTGAAATTTCATCTTGTGCAATTTTTAGTGCTTCTTCTTCATCTTCATGTAGTATCGGTATTAAAGATTCAGCTAAACGTGCGAGATCCCATGCAGCCATATATGGTTGATTTCCGTATGCATAACGGCCTTGTGTGTCAATAGAGCTAAATACTGTTCCTTGATTATAACTATCCATAAAGGCACATGGACCGTAATCAATCGTTTCACCGCTAATCGTTATATTGTCAGTGTTCATTACGCCGTGAATGAAGCCAACGAGTTGCCATTTTGCGATAAGGCTTGCTTGTCTCTTAATGACTTCTTGTAGTAGTGCGACATATGGATTTTCAGTAGATTCAACCTCTGGATAATGTCTTTTTATCGTATAATCAGCTAAAGCTTTGAGATCTTCGATTGAGCCTCGAGCTGCGGCGTATTGGAATGTTCCAACGCGTATATGACTGCTTGCAACTCTAGTTAAAATAGCTCCAGGTAACTTCGTTTCGCGATAGATTGTTTCGCCAGTTGAGACTACTGCTAAACTGCGAGTAGTTGGAATATCAAGCGCGTACATCGCTTCACTAATAATATACTCACGTAGCATTGGACCGAGTGCAGCGCGACCATCACCACGGCGCGAATATGGAGTTGGACCGGAACCTTTCAATTGAATATCAAACCGTTCGCCTGAAGGAGTAATTTGTTCTCCAATTAAAAGGGCACGACCATCCCCTAACATGTTGAAATGACCAAATTGGTGCCCAGCATACGCTTGAGCTAGTGGATGAGCTCCTTCTGGAATAGTATTACCAGCTAAAATGGCGATTTCAGCGTCCTTTTTTAGTTCCTCAGGATTAAAGCCAAGAGATATTGCTAAAGAATTATTTAGTTTAATTAACTCCGGTGAGTGTACAGGAGTTGGGGGGATTTCTGTATAAAATGATTGTGGTAAAGTCGTATAACTATTATCTAAATTCCAACCTGCTTCATTATTTTTAGTCATTTTATCTCCTCCTTGTTTATTTTTTTATTATGTATTTGTACGTATGTATTCTTTGTAAAATTAGCTAAAAGTATAATATGATATTTCCCCTTGAAATCTATTGTAAGGACTTCATTGCACTATGTCTATTTAACAGCAAATAATAAAACTCCATTTTAAAAAAATGGAGTTTTATTATTATTTGATTTTTACAATTATCTTTCCTTTTGCTCTTCCAGACTCTGAATATTCCATTGCTTTTTGAGTATCTTCAAAAGGGAAAATGCGATCGATTATAGGTTTGATTTGTCCAGATTCAATATACTTTGCAATTATACGTAATTGATCTCCGCTTGGTTTCATAAACAAAAACGAATATTGAGCATTATGCTTTTTTCAAGTGCAGTAAGTTTTTTGCTTGCTAATGAAAATAAGAGTGTTTTGAAAAATCCTGAACCAAATTCTTTACCGAAGCGAGCATTCGGCATTCCTGAAACGGAAACAATGTTCCCTTCGCTTTTTATAATATCGAATGATTTTTCAAGTGTTGTACCGCCAAGTGTATCAAATACCGCATCATAATTTTTCAGTATATCTTCAAACTTTTCTTTTTTGTAATTAATAATTTCATCTGCGCCAAGAGACTTTACTAAATTTTCACCAGCTTCACTAGCAGTTGTTGCAACAGTGGCACCCATTATTTTTGCTAACTGAATTGCGAAAGTACCAACACCGCCGGATCCAGCGTGAATCAAAATCTTTTGTCCTTTTTGTAATTGCATGATGTCATGTAATGCTTGATATGATGTTAAGCCAACGAGTGGAATCGACGCCGCTTCCTCAAAAGTTAAATTTTTCGGTTTTAAGGCTATATCATCTTCATGAATGGCTATATATTCCGCAAAAGTACCGATCTTATCTTTTCTTGGACGTGCATATATTTCATCACCAACTTTAAATTGAGTCACCTTTGTTCCGACTTTTACAATGACACCAGAAAAGTCATTACCAAGAATAAGGGGCATTTTATATTTAAGTAACAACTTCACTTTTCCATCGCGTATTTTAAAATCAATTGGGTTAATGCTAGCTGCATGAATTTCTGCGAGCACCTCATACTCATTTATTTCAGGGGTGGGCATCTCAGTCATACGCATTGGAACTTTCCCGTACTTATCAATCACCATTGCTCTCATTTCTTATACCTCCAAAGTTCAATAAAAGTTTTGCAGTAGCTTCTCAATATCTAATACAAGATTTTTTAATAATCCTAATTTTGTACGTATGTCAATATAATAAAAGTTCTTTGTACCTTCTTTACGCATTAAAATAATACCAGCTTCTCGTAAAATCTTAAGGTGATGTGATACTGCTGGTCGAGAAAGGTGTGTTTGTTTAGTGATTTCGCCAACACGTAATCCAGTTTGACATTCTGTTTTCATTAGAACTAACAAAATAGCTTGACGTGTTTCGTCACCAATTGCCACTAATACTTTTTGACAATTAATAAAATCTTCTTTAATAACATTTAATTGTTCTTGTTTATTCATTTCAATCACTATACCTCCAATGATTAGTCGAAAGGTTTAAGATGATGAACCATTACATCGATACGGTAATGCTACATGAATGTTGTATGAGCTGCAATATTGAGAAAGAAAATCGAGACGAATCAATTTGTACGTATAGAAAATAATGGAGTTGAACGGTAGGAAATGATTTAACAATGCGTTGTCTGCCGAGGATAAAGGGTAGCCATTTAACAATAAAATAAGCGGTCGTAACCTTGTATAATTTACAAGGTTACGACCGCTTATAATGTTTTTATTATTTTTGATGTCTATATCAGAGAATAGTTCAAAGTAAAGTAGGGCCTTCTTTTTTATTCTTTCATACACACACAAATTAAGTGACTTGTAGATGTATGAAAGGATAAAAGTAATTTGGGTCGTAATCTATCTATATGATAATTCAAAATGAAATATAAGTCTATATTTTTGTTGGTTTTTTGATTATATTTATGTCACTGAGCTCAGAAGAATATATGTGGAGGGAAAATGTATGGAATCGAAACATGTACCAGTTTTAATTGTTGGAGGGGGATTATCAGGATTATCGTCTGCATTATTTCTTGCGAAACATAACATTGATTATGTACTTATTGAAAGGCATCCGTCTACTGCGATTCATCCGAAAGCGGGTGGAATTACATTTCGCACAATGGAATTATTCCGAGAACTGGGTCTAGAAAAAGGAATTAGATTAGCTGGTAAAGCATTAGAGAATTGTCACGGGAGAATTGCAGTTCAAACAATAGCTGAGGTAAAGCATGAAGAGTTGGAACAAATAAGGGCGGCGCAGTATGAAAATAACGAAAATTTATTTCGTAAAGTGGAAGAGATTAGCCCATCAAAACAAACTGCTTGTTATCAAATTACTTTAGAGGAGATGATGTTACAAGAAGCACAGAGATTAGGCGGGAAGCTATCTTTTTATCATGAACTAGTTTCTTATGAGCAAAATGGAAACGGAGTAATAGCAACGATTCGAAATCGTAAAACGAAAGAAGAGAGCATGATTCATTGTGATTATGTAATTGCAGCAGATGGAGCGAAAAGTAAAATACGTGAACAGTTAGGTATTTTAACCGAGGGCCGTGGTACAATCGGTGGTTATTATATGAACATATATTTTGAAGCGGATTTGAGTGAATTTATTAAAGGAGACGCATTCGGTTTTACTATGATACTTCATCCAGAAGTAATTGGTGCGCTTATTCCAGTCGATAACGAAAGTAAATGGATTTATCATGTAGCTTATGATCCAGTAAAAGGGGAGCGACCAGAGGATTTCTCTATAGAACGCTGTAAACAAATTATTCAAACTGCAATTGGAAGTACGGATATTAAGCCAGAAATAGTAAGTGTTTTGCCGTGGGAAGCGAGTGAAAGTACAGCGGTAAAATTTCAGGACAATCGCATCTTTTTAGTTGGTGACTCGGCGCATATTATGCCGCCAACAGGAGGATTCGGTTCAAATACAGGAATACAAGATGCACATAATTTAGCTTGGAAATTAGCGGCTGTTATAAAAGGGAAAGCAAATCCAAAATTGTTAGAAACCTATCATGACGAGAGATATCCTGTTGCAAAATTAACGACGGACTATGCGAGTAGTATATTATTTCGTGCTGCGAATAGAGAGGAAGGTAATTTGAGTAATATGGATAGTTTAGCTGTCACTGCTGGTTATCAGTATTGCTCAGAAGCAATTATAGACGAATGTAACACACCGCATAGAATGAATATAGTTGATTTGAACGGACGCCCGGGAACGCGTGCGCCACATTTTTGGGGAACTTATGAAGGAAAAGAAGTTTCTATACTTGATCTATTTGGTAGCAACTTTGTGTTACTTACTGGAGCAGAGCCTAGTACTTGGACTGAAGCTGCAAATGTTGTTTCATCTGGATTAGGAGTAAAGATAAAAGTGTATCAGGTAGGTTTAACTGGTAATTTTATCCATCAAGGTAACTTTTTTAGAAAACTATACGGGATAGAAAATGGAGGAGCGGTAGTAATAAGACCAGATGGATTTATTGGATGGCGTACGGAAAATAAGGTATTAAAGCCGAACGTATTACTTGAAGAAGTAATGAACAATTTATTGTGTAATTAAATAAGAAGCACCGCTTGTTTTTCACAAGCGGTGCTTTATAACAATCCACTTTCAACTTACAAAATAAAAATATTGTAAGTTGAAAGTGGATATATTCGAAAAATCGTTGATATTATTTGATTATGATAACTCTCCGATAAACGAAAGTTCTTCTTCGAAAAATCCATCTTCATCCTTGATTATCTCTTGGAAATGCAATGTTTGGACACTGTTAGAAATTGATATTTTCCATTCATGCCCGAAGTCGGAAGCATTGGAGAGGGGAATCCATTTTTGAAATTCGTTATCTCTATTGAAAAAATTTTGAAAGTAGTCATCGTTTTTAAATATGATGATTTGTGAGTTCCATAAGCTTGCTATTTTGATCATAACAACGACTCGATATGTATTTGTATCGTTCGGTTTCATTGTCATTAATTGATTCGCTTGATTTAACAGGGTTTGAATGCACAATCGCTTTACTTTCCTAGGTGTTGTACTAGAATTGATAAAAGCTTGAGAGCCTGGTAAAGGCATATGCCAGTATTCATCGTTATAGAAAGTAGACGGAAATGCTTTAGTAGAGTCTTCAATTCTTTTTATAAGAGTTTTTGTTTTTCGGTTCATTCCGCGTATTTTTTTTTCACGCATTGTTGATCATCTCCATAAATTTTTGCAAGGCAGCTGAGTGGAAAATATCTTTTCGAATAATAAAGGTAGTAGGAACCTTTCTAAAGTGATTTGGTAATGTATTTAAAGATAAACCATGTTCGTAATCTGGAATAATAGATTTCAGCATAATAGCCGTACCCATACCTGATTTTACACATGCAAGTATTGCTTCAATTGTTCCGAACTCTAGTATTCTTTTAGGTGAAATCCCTTCTTCTTGAAGCCAGTTTTCTAATAGTTTTCTGTAATAACATCCTTGACTAAAAGCGAGTAAATTCAGTTCTCCTATTGTTTTAAAGGAAGATAGAGGAGTCTTACTAATGAGAACGAGTTCTTCTTCTCGAAATAAAAGTGTATGAAGTTCAACATGCTGAATATTTCCAGCGATGAATGCTCCATCCAGTTGACGGTCTAAGACGAGTTGAGTTAACCGTTCGGTCGTATTTGTTTCTAAAATAAATTCGACTTCTGGATACTTTTCATAATAGGTCGTTAATATAGGCGGGAGACGAACGGCTGTTGTCGATTCTGTACACCCGATTTTTAACGTGCCTTTTGGCTCGGTTCCGTTACTTTGGACAGCTTGAATGGATTGATCGATTAGATGGATGATTTGTTTTGCATATGTTAATAAAATTTCTCCGTTAGAAGTTAAAGTAACGCCTTTTCCATTTCGATAAAATAAAGGCACACCTAACTCAATTTCTAGTTGTTTTATACGCATCGTTACACCTGATTGTACATAGTTTAAGTTTTTAGCAGCATGAGATATATTTCCTACTGTCGCAACTTCGTAAAAAACCGTTAAATCTTTTATGTCCATTTATTATCACCCCGAAAAAGGTATCAATTTTTTTGATGGATTCTATTATTAACACTTATTTTACATGATATCAGAACCTTCATACAATGAAAGGGATATGGGGGAGATAACGTTGATAAGTGAAGAAAAAATTGAAAAGTACAGTAGTTCTAATAAATGGATCATGTTAACTTTGGCAACGGTAGCACAGGCAAGTGCAACACTTATAACATATGGAGTAGGGGTACTTGCGTTATTTTGGAAAGAGAAATATGCACTTTCGAATATGCAGGTTGGGTTGTTAATAAGTGCTGTAAATATTGGTCCGTTGTTTTGTATGCTTTTTGCCGGAAGGTTACTTAATCGATATAATGAAAGAATATTAATTGGAGCGAGTGCTGTATTACTTGGTGGGGCACTGTTACTTGCTCATACGGCAAGGGACTTTATTGGGTTATTATTTGTTCTTCTTTTAATAGGGACCTTTTATAGTGTATCTCAGCCAGGGGGAAGTAAAGTAATCTTGAAATGGTTTCCGAAAGAAATGCGCGGATTAGCTATGGGAATACGGCAAGCTGGTATACCTATTGGCGGAGCGTTTGCAGGAGTAATAATCCCTTTGCTTACAATTAAATTTAGTTTAGCTTATACGATAAATGTAATTGCAACTATATGTATAATAGGCGGGTTATTGTTTTTCATATTTTATAAGGAATCGTACGTACGAGAACACATGAGCCAAGAAAATGTAAGTATTTCTTTTTGGATGCAGTTAAAAAAGGTAATATGTAAAAAAGAGCTGTATCCAATTTTTATTACAGGTATTTGCATGATTTCTTTACAAATGATATTAGTCGGACATTTTATAAAATTTTTAGTCATTGAAAAATCGATAACACCTATTGTAGCAGGGAAAGTATTTTCAGTTATGCTAGTTGCAGGAATGATAGGCCGAATTATATTAGCTACAATAAGTGATACATATTACAAAGGGAATCGTCGTACACCGTTGTTTATATGTGCATGTATTTCTTTTTGCTTAATTTTAGTTGTTGTGATGAGTATACATACAATGAGACTTGGGGCATTATTTGTGGCAAGCGGACTGTTAGGTTTTTTTGCAATTGGTTGGTTTAGTCTTTTTATGGTCGAAGTTGCTGAGTCTGCAAGTGAGGAATCGGTAGGCGTAACAGTGAGTTTTGCGCTTACGCTTAATCAAATTGCTATTATCTTTGCGCCTGCTTTGTTTGGTTATATAGTAGATGGAAAAGGCTACACATATGCATGGATGGGGATAGCTGCATTACTAAGCGTTTCAGCAGTGAGTTTATGTAAAAGTAAACGAATATTAAAAATGTAAATCTTTTATGAAGAAAATTTAAAGAAATGTCGTGGGAGTGACATTTCTTTTTTAATATGTTGTATAATCAAGTTATAAATGAGATTCGTTTTCATTAACGCTCATTTCCTCTTTTGAAATTACCTGTAATTTTAGCCATAATAAGCTGTTTTTCTTTTTCGTTACTTGTCCGATTTATTTTGTTTAAAAATTTTTCAGCATCATTTCCTTTTAAAATTATAATCTGTTTTCCGTAATATTCAATTTAAACTATATTATTTTTTGTTACTCGATAATGAAACATCATATCATCTAAACGATTGCGCTTATCGGTCTTTTTCAAATTAACGCCTCCATTCTTGTTAATGTGTAACGAATGTTACATAAAAAATTAAAATTAAAGTTGGATGTATCCGATTGTAAGGTGGAAATTTTGTAAAAAAGAACTACAATAGAGAGTAGTTAAAATTTGAACGTTAGAAAAAGGAATCTAGTTTACTATGAGGAATAATAGAGTAGATAGATTATAAGATATTTAAAAACTAAAAGATATAGAATAGAATGGAAAAGTATAAAGTGAAACTAGATAAAAGAGGGTTCCCATATGTTTAAGAAATGGTTAATCGCTTTCTTTGTTTTTGCTATTTTTTGTGGGAGTGTCGCTGCACTCATACATGCAAATAAAGAAAAGAAATACAGTTTGAAGGCATTTTCAAATTTTGAGGATAAAGTTGGAAATGTTCAACCGAAAGTTGATGCGAATCAGCAAAAACGTTATGATATTGCAGCAACGAAACTCGATCAATATTTAAAAGATAAAGGATTTAACGGGACGGTTCTCGTAACGGATAAAAATAATGTGGTTTTACGAAAAGGCTACGGGTATGCGAATGTAAAAGATAAAGTTTTAACAACGCCAAGAACAAAATATCGCATCGGTTCCATAACGAAAACAGTAGTTGCAATATCTATATTACAGCTAAGAGAAAAAGGGAAATTGAATATTGAAGACAATGTAAATAAGTATATTCCATCGTTTCCAGCAGATAAAAACATTACGTTACGAAATTTGTTAACACATACGTCCGGGTTACCAGATCAGGGACAAGGTAGTGTTGATGCGGCATCACGTTTAAAGTTAGTAACGTGGATTGGAGCGCAAAAGTTGCAATTTCCTGCAGGGACAGGATGGAAATATACAGATTATAATTATATGGTACTTGCGTATATTGTAGAAAAGATATCGAATAAACCGCTTGCTGAATATGTGAAAGAAAACATTTTTACTCCTGTTGAAATGAATGAATCTGGTATGGGTGCAACTCTCCCTGAAGATATTTTCTTAGCAGAAGGTTACACGAAAAAAGATAATGAGTTAATAGCTACACCCCGCTTAAAAATGAACTGGCTGTATGGTTGTGGTGAAATGTATACGACCGTTGAAGATATGAAAAGATTAGATGAGGCTATTATGGATGGAAAGCTGATTTCTAAACAAAGCTTATCAGATATGTTTACAGTATCACCTGCGAGAAAATATGGATTTAGCTTCTATATTTACCCAGATTATTATCATAACCATGGTGTATTAGCTGGCTGGAACACTTTTAATAATTTTAACTGGGATAAAAGAACGTTTGTAATATTATTCTCTAACGTACAAAATGGTATGAATGATACATTTAATCAAGAGTTTAGGAAATTAGCGAATGATTTAATAGAAGGAAAATAATTATTTGAAAATCGGTATTGATATAAAATTATCAATACCGATTTTTTTATTTAGTGAACAAGCATGTATGAGAGGGGATTAGTATTAGAATAAATTTATGAAGGAAGTTAAATGATATGGATGTTAAATATAGGAAGTGTATTTTGTGAATGTCATCTATTTGTATTGAAATTATGTGATTATCATGCGGAAGAATAATTGGTAATTTTTACATTGATGAAAAAGCTTGAGCTTCACACTATGTTAAGCCTTACAGTATTGTAGACATGAACAGGAGGTTGAAAAATGAAAAAAATAGTAAAGTTTTGTTTAATAGCTACATTATCTACAACGATTATTAGTGGATGTTCTTTTGAAGGGAATAATGAAAATGCCAAAGGGAAAGAGAAAGAGGATAAAAAAGTAGAGGTACAGAAAAACGCTGGAAAATATACGATGCCGGATGAAAAAGATAAACATGAAGGTACGTGGCTACAATGGCCTCATGAATACACATATGGTCAAGAGTATAAACAAGAAGTTGAACCTATTTGGATTAAGATGGCAAGTGCTTTAACTGAGGGTGAAAAAGTCCACATTGTTGCATATGATGAGGAAGAGAAAGAGCGAATCAATAAGCTTTTAATAGATAAGGGGCTGAATATGGATAAAGTTGATTTCTTTATCGCTCCTACTGATGATGTGTGGGCAAGAGATAGTGGACCGATTTTTGTTTATGACAATAATAAAAATCTAAAAATATTAGATCCAGCATTTAATGGTTGGGGAAAGAAAACTCCATATAAAAATGATGCCCGTATACGTGAGAATGTTAGTAAACAATTAGGGATTGAAAGAATTGATTGGGGGAAATTTGTCCTTGAAGGTGGCGCAATTGAATTAGACAGCAATGGGACTGCTTTATTAACTCGAAGCGCAGTAACGAATAAAAATAGAAATCCTGATTTATCAGAAGCGGAAATTGAAAAATATATAAGTGACCTTGGGGTGACAAACTTTATTTGGTTAGATGGAGTGCCTAATTTAGATATTACTGATTTTCATATTGATGGATTTGCTAAATTCCATGATAAATCTACAATCGTAACGATGGCAGAAGATGACTTGGCTGAATGGGGCTTGTCAAACAAAGATATGGATAAATTGTTAGATGCAAAAAATGCTTCAGGACAGAAATATAAGTACGAATACTTACCGCTTAGTAAAGATAAAGTTACTTTAGAAGGTGGAAAAACTCTAGATTATAAGGGGTCGTATATCAATTATTATGTTGGGAATACAGTTGTATTGGTTCCTAACTATAATGATCCAAATGACAAAATCGCAAACGATACGATTCAGAAATTATACCCGGATCGTAAAGTAGTGGGAATTGATGTGAGAGAGCTTTATAAAAATGGCGGAATGATCCATTGTGTGACACAGCAACAACCGATTCAATTGAAGTAATCGATTATAGTTTCGTTATGTTGCTTTATAGACAAAATAGGTGAAATGCTATCTTTACTTATTTTGTCTTGTTTTAACATCTGTAACAAGAACGGAATGTATAATTTTAATGTAACGATAATTGAATAAAAGTATATTGTCATTATTGGTTTATATGGAAAAGGAGAAAAATGTTTGTGGTAAAGAATTTTAAAAAAGTATTTTCGTTTTTCCCTATCGTTCTACAGTACATTATAAATGTAGCTTTGATCTGTTTGGGAATTGTTTTAAGTGTGTTTCTTATGAAAGAAGTCATTCAATTTATACAAGAACTTAAATTAAATAGTGAGGAATCTAGTTATCATTTAATTGATAGCATTGTCGTATTCTTTTTATATTTTGAATTCATCGTAATGATTATAAAGTATTTTCAAATGAACTTTCATTTTCCATTACGATATTTTATATATATAGGTATTACGGCTATTGTTCGTCTAATTATTATAGACCATGATAGTCCAATGGATTCATTGATATATGCTTGCGCGATTCTTGTATTAATTAGTGCTTTATTCATTGCAAATTCTAAAATAATGCGTCGTGATTTAGAAGAGTGAACGTTTGTTGTTTAAATCAAAAAAGATGTTTTATCTTTTGGTAAAAAGGAGTAACAGTATTGAAAGAAATAATCTTAACCAGTTTTATAATAATAGGGTTTATGATTCTACTATTTAATTGTATACTTTCATAATTTAAAAGAATAAAAGGTTAATAAGGAAAGAGGTTTTTGTAAATATGGTTCATTACAATAATCAAAATAATTTACATCAAATATTTACATTAAAGGGAACAGTTATAAGAGATATTTTCCCGCAAATTTTATTATATATATGTATTTCAACGATAGTAACTGTGATTAATTATTATTATGTAGAAATAAAAATTAATCAAACTCCTTGGGTAATTGTTGGAGGAGCTTTAGGTCTACTGTTAGTTTTTCGTACTAACACTGCCTATGATAGGTATTGGGAAGGTAGAAAGTTATTTGGCACGGTTGGTGCTTGTACTAGAAATTTGGCAGTTAGTTTTTTATGTTATTGGGAGTCTGAAGGGAAAAAGACGGATCAGGAAAAATTAAAATTTTTACATTTGTTAATTGCTTTTCCAAAGATAGCGAAAGGACATTTGAGAGACGAAAAAGATTTATCCGAAATAAAAGCATTGTTTGATATTTGTTCTGAGAAGGAAAAAGAAATGTTGGCTGAGTCTATTCATTTACCGATTAGTATAGTTTTTATGTTAAAAACTATACTATCAAAAGGTTTGAAAACGGGTCAAATTCACCCAAATGCAATAATTAATATGGAAGCTGATTTGAATACTATGCTTACGGCTGTGGGTGGATGTGATCGGATCAAAACAACGCCTATTCCTTTTGCATATTTTGCTCACATTAAAATTTTACTGCTCATATTTTGCGGGACTTTATCGATTGGTCTTGTTGATAGTCTTGGATGGTTTACAGTACTTGCAACTACGTTTATAAGTTTTGCATTTATAGGGATTGAAGCAATAGGAGTTGAAATTGAGGATCCATTTGGTCAAGATCCAAACGATCTGCCGCTAGAAGGGATTTGCATTGGTGTAGAAACGCATTTAGTGAATTTATATAATCAAAACGCTCTATTAGAAGTAATGGATTTGAATCTTGATAAAAAAATCATCTAATCCTTCATTGTGTACGACGATTAAAATTTAAAAATCTTGTCAAGAGTCAGTTTACGGCTTAACGACGTCTTTATATTTTTTATATAAATATATAATATTTCTCCGTGCTATAATCCATTCATGAAATGTGCACGTTTCAAAAATTGTAATGAAAAGAGAAATGAATTGGGGAATAGTTGGCTTATTGAAAACAGTTATTCAATCATTATTAAAAAGCGAGGTAAGTAATATGGAACAAAAACATAGTGGCATTATTTTTACTGCAATACCAGATGAATCGAATGAATATTATCGACCATTTTATGAAGACATTATTTATTTTAATGAATACTTAAATGAAAATAAAGCATTTACCGATCAACTTATATCTTTATCTGTTGAAGAGCAAGACTTTCATACAAACTTTTTTGAGTATGATGATATTTGGCTAAGAGATGTTGCACCAGTTGTAACAAATCATCTAGTTAAATTCAAATATCAACCGAATTATTTACCGAAAGATCAAGGACGATATTTAGATCAACAATTTAATAAATGGTTGAAAAAGAACGATTTTGAATATGTGACATCTCCATTGATATTAGACGGTGGAAATCTTATTTGGAATAAAAAAGATACCGTTATATTAACGGAACGCATATTTGATGATAATTATGATTGGACGGAAGAAGAAATTATAGAGCAACTGGAATGGGATTTAGATGTGAGTCGGGTTATTATTATTCCTGCTGAAGAGGGAGATGTACTTGCACACGCAGACGGGATGGTTAAATTTATTGATGAACATACAATGTTTATTAGTGATTTTTTAGGGGATCATGAATTTAGATATAAGGTTCAAGAGATTATTCAAGAGCAAATGCCAGAGGCTGAATTTATAGTTGTTCCTTCGTCATATACAGAGAAGGGTCAATACGATGAAGAGATAGCGTCAGCAAAAGGTTTATATATAAATATGTTAGAAACATGTGATACGCTTTATGTTCCTAAGTTTGGATTAGCTAAAGATGAGGAAGTTTTAAGATATATTCAACAGCATACTGAGAAACAAGTTATTCAAAGTCATGTAGGAGAAATATCGACAATGGGAGGCGCGATGAATTGTTTAACGTGGTATTGTCCTAGTCATTTGTTACCTTCAAAAATGAAAAGGCTGAACGATCAGAATGAAGGTTCTTCAATCAGAAAAATATTTGATTGGTTTTAATAAATAAGCTTATATATAAGAGAATGTATTCAAGGGGTATTTATATGTATACAATTACTGAGTTTTCGCGGATTTGTAAAATGAGTACACGGATGCTAAGGCATTATGATAAAGAGGAAATATTGAAACCAGCATATGTGAATCCGGTAAATGGATATAGATATTATGAGCAAGGGCAGCTTGAAATAGCGCTGAAAATTAAAAAGCTAAGGGAGTATAAGTTTCCTTTACCGAAAATCAAAATAATTCTTCAATCATCAAATCAAGATTCATTTATTAAACATATGCAATCACAAATTATAGAGTTGTCTCATGAGGTGAAACAAAATTTACAGGTTATTTCAGAAATGAATGAAATGGTAAATATGAATTATGCTTTAAATACTGCTTGTCATAGAAATTACGATATATTTATTGGAATGAGAAATGAAATAACAGTAATTGCTCAAAGACTGCAAATAAATATAGATGATATGGATGATTATTTTTATGACTTATATGAAAAAGTACAAAAGCATAACTTACAAATGGTCGGTTCGCCCTCTACGGTCTTTTATGATGAAGAGTATATTCCAAATGAAAGTGATGTTGAATTAAGGATTCCGGTCATGCATGGGAACAATAAAGATGTAGTACAAGAATATGAAATAAAAAAATTAAATCCACATCAAATCGTTACTACTATGCATTATGGAAGTTATGACTATATAGGCTACGCTTATATTGCGTTAGAAAAATGGATTGAAAGAAATGGTTATGTAATAGATGGTTCACCATATGAGGTCTACATAAAGGGACCTGAATGTGATTGTTTAGTAGAGGAGTATGTGACACAAATTTGTTTTTTAGTTATGAAAATAGACTGAGAATAAGGATTGACATTAACATTATGTCAATCCTTATTCTATTTATGTAAGTAATTCATCATAATAAAAAGGAGAAAGAATATGAAAAGAACAATCATGATTATTTGTCTGATTCTAAGTATGACATGGTTTTCAGCGTGTACTCCTGGAGTAGGAGAAGGTGAGAATGGTAGCTTCGTTCTACCAAATCAGTTGCCAAAAAATGTAGTGTTTAAAAATGGTACAATCTATACTTCAAATGACAAGCAAGACATTGTAGAGGCTGTAGCCGTTAAAGAAGGGAAAATTACATTTGTTGGTTCAAACAAAGATGTAGAAGGATTTATAAATGAAGATACGAAAGTGGTGGATTTACAAGGACGTTTTATTCTTCCTGGTTTTGTGGACAATCACAATCATATATTTGAGGCGAAATCGCCAGCAGCAGGGAATTGTAGTGTTTCACCGGATGCTGCGCTGCAAGAACAACGCTCGTATTTAAAGGCTTGTAAAAAAGATGTGAAAGATGGCGAATGGATAAGCGGAACAGGATTTAGTTTGGAAGAGCTGTTAAAAGATATGGACGAAAAATCAGAACAACAAACGCCATTACAAGTTCTTGATGAGTTATTTCCTAATAACCCTGTATTAATTATGGAAAGAACTTCTCATTCTGTATGGGTTAACTCAAAAGCATTGGAAGTAGCGGGAATAAATAAAGAGACGAAAGATCCGCAAGGCGGAAGAATCATCCGGGATCCAGAAACAGGAGAACCTTTCGGGCTTCTGTATGATACAGCAGGGGATATCGTGATGGAAAAAGCATGGAATTCCCAGCCCAATCTCTTTGAAAAAAATTATGAAGGTTTGTTAGATGGTTTAGATGAGGTTGCGAAGAATGGTATTACTACAGTCGGCGATGGACGTCTTTATTGGAAACGAGGCTGGTTAGATGTTTGGAATAAAGTTAATGATGAGAAAAAGTTAACGTCGCGAGTAGTACTTCGTCCGTGGGTATATCCGAACTTAAATGAAGCAGAGCAAATGGAGTATTTCAAAAAAATTAAGCGTGATGATGTATCATCTAGAATGCTTATTAATCAAGTGAAGATGTATAGTGATGGAATTAGCATTAACAGCACAGCTAAAATACTAGAAAAATATAAATTTGAGTGGTTTAAAGGAACACCGTACGGTTTGAACTATATTCCAGAAGAAAAAATGAAGTGGTGGTTGAGTGAACTCAATAAAATTGGTTATGGTGCACTCATCCACACAATTGGAGATGGCGGAGTAAGAGAAAGTTTAAATGCAATTGAAGCAGCGAAAAAAGAAGGGGCGAATCAACCTTATACGCTTACACATGTGGAAATGGTAGAAGATAGTGATATAAATCGTTTTGCTAAGTTAGGTATTAGCGCTGATTTCCAAGTAGGTCATGATTTTGCAGAAGATCCTAAACAAAGCTGGGCAAGTGCGTATTTTACAAATCAACAGATGAAACGAATTATGCCGTTAGGACGCATTTGGAAAACAGGAGCAAATGTATCGCTTAGTAGTGATTGGGACGTAAACGAACTGAATCCACTTGTGACAATTTCGAATGCGTTAAGTATTGAAGAGAAAGGCTTATCTGATATATATGCAGCTATTGATGCTTATACAATTAAGCCCGCCAAAGCATTAGGTCTTGATAATATTACTGGTTCAATTGAAGTAGGTAAATCAGCCGATATGGTATTACTAAATGAAGATATTACTAAAATGAGTGCCGATAAGATTCCGAATGCGAAAGTTTTAGTGACGGTTTTACAAGGAGAAGTAGTGTATCACAAGGGAAAATAAAGAATCAGTTTATGAAGTAGTTAATATATTTCTGTTGACCTTAACACGATGTCAAAGTTTAGACTGAACTTACATTCGAAGAAGGGGTGAACACGTATGAGAAATATAGAAAATAGTTTGTTTTATATGCCTGCTGAGTGGGAAAATCATGAGGGGACATGGCTCCAATGGCCTCATGATAAAGCTCATAGAGGTGAAGGTTACAGATCTAAGCTAGATGATATTTGGGTAACGATGGCAAAGGAGCTTCATTACGGTGAGAATGTGCATATTGTTGTATTTGATGAGGAAGAAAAAGTACATGTACAATCGAAGTTAATTGAAGCGAATGTAGATATGGATAAAATTGATTTTTTAATTGAAGAAACGGATGATGTTTGGATAAGAGATAATGGACCGATCTTTGTAAAAGATAAGGAAGGCAATCTCTGTTTAACACACTGGGTATTTAATGGCTGGGGGGATAAATATCCGTATGAAAATGATGCTGTTATTCCGGAAAAAATAAGTGAAATGTATAGCATTCCAAAAGTTAAATCTAGTGTCTGTATAGAAGGTGGAGGAATAGAGATAAATGGAAATGGCACCTTAATGGCGGCAAAAACTTCTATTATAAATAAAAATCGAAATCCTACACTAAATCAGGAAGAGATTGAAATAGAGTTAACGAAGTATTTGGGAGTAACGAATTTTATATGGATAACTGGTATTCGCGGAGAGGATAATTATGATGAAGATACAGATTACCATATTGATGGGGCAGCGCGTTTTGTAAATGAAAATACAATTCTTTATGAATATGATCCTTTTGGGGAAGGAGAGTCGTACCTTTTGGAGGCGCAGGAAAAGCATTATCAAGAATTGCGACAAGCGAGAAATATAGATGGAAATCCATTTCAGCTCATACCAGTACCGGTGACAAGAAAAGTGGTAAAAGAGGCAGACTGTAAAGGTTCGTATTTGAACTTTTATATTGGAAATGAAGTTGTATTGGTTCCTATATACGGTGATGAACATGATAAGTTAGGACTTCAAATCATTGAAGGGCAGTTTCCAGGAAGAAGAATTGTCGGTGTTTATGTAAATGAACTGTATGCGTATGGTGGTATGATTCATTGTGTGACGCAGCAACAAGTGAATAAATGAAATGTATATTTTATATGAAAAAGCATGCAGATTCTATAATCTGCATGCTTTTTTCTATAATGCTGAAAACTCTTCAACAAGTTGGGTGAATCGATTTAATGCATTTTCAATCGGTTCTGGTGTAGTTAAATCAACGCCAGCTTTTTTCAGTAGGTTTAATGGATAGTCAGAACTTCCGCCCTTAAGGAATTCAATATAGTTTTTCTGAGCATTTGGATCACCGCTTAATAATTTATCGGCGATTTGAATGGCAGAAGCGAATCCAGTTGCGTATTTGTATACGTAAAATGGACGGTAGAAATGAGGGATTCTAGACCAGCCATATTTTACTTCTTCGTCAAATACGAGAGAGTCGCCATTATATTCTCTAAATAAGTTTTCGTAAATTTCACTAAAGACTTTGGCATTTAATGGTTTACCTTGTTCGGCCATTTCATGTGTGATTTTTTCAAATTCTGCAAACATGATTTGTGTAAAGAAAGTACCTTTAAAGCTATCGATAAAGTAGTTAATTAAATGATTACGTACGTTCGTTTCTTTTGCTTCTTTTAATAAATAATGAATTAATAACACTTCATTTACTGTAGAAGCGACTTCTGCAACAAAGATAGTATAGTGTGCAGAAATTCTTGGTTGGTATCCGTGTGAGTAATGCGTATGCATACCGTGCCCGCATTCATGAGTAAGGGTGAAAAGGCTATTTAAATCATCATGATGATTTAAAAGAATGAAAGGATGAACACCGTATACACCAAAGTTATAAGCGCCAGAACGTTTTCCTGGTGTTTCTCTCACATCTATATAGCGTTTATCTTTAAAGTTTTTTAATGTTTCGATATATTCTTTACCTAAAGGAGCTAGTGACGCGATCATTATATCAAACGCTTCGTCGTATGGAATGTCTTGTTTTACACCTTTTACTAAATCAACACTCAAGTCGTATTGTCGTAGTTCATCTACATTTAATTTTTCTTTTCTAAGTTCATTATACGTATGTAATGATTGAATGTTTTTTTTCGTTGTCTCAATTAAATTTTCATATACTTCTTTCGGAACCATGTCGCCAAATAATGATTTTTCTAAAGCTGATGGATATTTTCGTAGCTTTGAGACAGTAACATTGTTTTTAATAGCTGCGGACAAAGTAGAAGCGATAGAATTCTTTAATTGAACGTATGGTTTGTAATAAGCTTTATAGGCTTCTTCACGATTCTCACGATTCTCATCTTCTATTAGCTTTGAATACATTCCACGTGTTAATTTTACTTTTTCTCCATCATCAGTAGTCACTTCACCAAAAATTATATCTGCATTATTTAACATGCCAAATGTATGCTGCGGGGAGGAGAGTGCTTCACCCATTTGTGATAAAATCTCTTCTTGGTCTTTATTCAAAACGTGTTTTTTATAACGGTATAGCTCAAATAAGTCTTCTTTATAATAGTGTAAGCCTTCGGTTTCTTCTATGTAAGAATATAATGTGTTTTCATCTACGCTAAGTAAGAATGGAGAAAAGAAAGATTTAGCCGCACTTACTTTCACGTGTAATTGTGATACTTTGTCGACAAGGGATTGAGCGTCAGTATCGCGTGTATCAAGATCAGATTGTAATCGTGCATAAGCGAACATTAAAGATATTATGCTAGATATTTCTTCACTCTTTGTTAAATAAGCTAATAAACTATTGCCGTCATGAATATTTCCATTAAACTTGTGTAATTCATTCGTTAATACTTCAATTTTATGAAAATCGCTTTCCCAATCTTCAATTGTATGATAAATATCCGTTAAATCCCATTTTTCTTTATCAGCTACTTGTAGTCGATCTTTAAGTTCAGTCATAATCATTTCCTTTCTAAATATGTAGTTATATTCCTATATAACTATGAAATACAACAAATTGCAAAAAATCCCTGCTGGAAAATGAAAAGCCTTGCCGGAAATGGCGAGGCTTTAAAAGTTATAATGTAATGCCGAACGTTGAATGAAGGAGGTTTGTATATTGCTCTTTTGTAATTGTTTCTTTTGTTTTATTTCTATTTTTCGTTACTGTAAGGCTATCTTTTGTTAATGATGCGTGCCCGTCATGAGTAAGTTTTACAACAAGAGGTACTTTGTTAAATGGTGAACCTTCATGTTCAACAATAATTTTTTGTGCTGCATTTGCTTTCGTTTCATCCACTTCTTCCAAGTAAAATGCATAACCTACTGTCCAATCATCAGTAGAAGATTGATCTAGAAACTCATTGCTTTTACGCATTTCTAAAATATAATTACCTTTTTCAGTCGTTTCTTTACGAATACGATAGTCGCCTGTTACAGAATGAACGATCTCACCTGAGAAAGGAACAGGGGAAAGGGGTAAATATGATCCGAAACCTACTTCAATTAAGTAAAGTTCATTATGATGTTGTAAAACAGTTGCGATATGCCCTGAATCTACAGCCCATATAGAATTTGCAGCGTTATAAACTGTTCCTGAAACGAGATGGACATCGAATTTAGAGTCTTTAAGGAAGTAATACATAGCCGGATTCAATTCATAACAAAGGCCGCCACGGTTGTTTATTAAAATTTTTTCTTTTAGATTTTCTTTTGATATTTCTTTAAAGTTGTTTTCGAGAATATTTAAGTTTTCAAAAGGGACAGTTTGTGCCATTGCGTACATAATGTTAGGTAAATCTTCAAATGAAACTTTGTGTTTTTCTTCTATATTTAATCTTGCAAAAAATTGTTTTTGAAAGTCGGTCATAGAAATCCCTCCGTTATGCTTTTATAGATAAATTGTAAACAATTTTGAATCCGATGTGAATTTTAAACTATATGGGGTACTTGTGGAATAGTTGAATTCATATTTTGAAAAATAATGTGAGAGATTAAAAGATTGTTACTTTACTAACTGTAGAACGAATATTATAATAACTTTAATAAATTATGCAAACGTTTTCTTGAAAGGGATGGTGTAAATATGTTGAAAAGGATTACGGTAGTCTGTTTATTGTTTATTTTGCTTTTTCCTAATATATATGAGGGAAATAAGGCAGAAGCAGCAACAGTGAACAATGGAACATTAATGCAGTATTTTGAGTGGTACGCTCCGAATGATGGGAATCATTGGAATCGTTTGCGTTCCGATGCTGAAAGTTTAGCTCATAAAGGAATCACATCTGTATGGATACCACCTGCATATAAAGGGACTTCGCAAAATGATGTAGGGTATGGGGCCTATGATTTATATGATTTAGGGGAGTTCAATCAAAAAGGAACGGTGCGGACGAAATATGGGACAAAAGCACAGTTGAAATCTGCAATTGACGCTTTACATAAGCAAAACATCGACGTATACGGTGATGTAGTTATGAATCATAAAGGTGGGGCTGATTATACTGAAACCGTAACAGCTGTTGAGGTAGACCGTAACAATCGAAATATTGAAGTATCAGGTGATTATCAAATTAGTGCATGGACGGGGTTTAATTTTCCAGGGCGCGGAGATGCTTATTCTAATTTCAAATGGAAATGGTATCATTTTGACGGAACGGATTGGGATGAAGGAAGGAAATTAAATCGAATTTATAAATTTAGGGGTGTAGATAAAGCGTGGGATTGGGAAGTGTCTAGCGAAAATGGAAATTATGATTATTTGATGTATGCAGATCTTGATTTTGATCATCCTGATGTTGCGAATGAGATGAAAAATTGGGGAACATGGTATGCGAATGAATTAAATTTAGATGGCTTTCGTTTGGACGCTGTTAAACATATTGATCATGAATATTTACGCGATTGGGTAAATCATGCCAGACAGCAAACGGGGAAAGAAATGTTTACAGTAGCTGAATATTGGCAAAATGATGTTCAGGCTTTAAACAATTATTTAGCGAAAGTCAATTATAATCAATCTGTGTTTGATGCACCGCTTCATTACAATTTTCATTATGCTTCAACAGGAAATGGGAATTATGATATGAGAAATATTTTAAATGGAACAGTAATGAAAAATCACCCTGCACTCGCAGTTACTCTCGTTGAGAATCATGATTCTCAGCCTGGGCAGTCATTGGAATCTGTAGTAAGTCCGTGGTTTAAGCCGCTGGCATATGCATTTATTTTAACTCGTGCAGAGGGCTATCCTTCAGTTTTCTATGGTGATTACTATGGGACAAGCGGAAATAGTAGTTATGAAATTCCAGCGTTAAAAGATAAAATTGATCCAATTTTGACGGCACGAAAAAACTTTGCATATGGTACGCAGCGTGATTATTTAGACCATCCAGATGTGATTGGCTGGACAAGAGAAGGCGATGGTGTACATGCTAATTCTGGTTTAGCGACATTACTCTCGGACGGACCAGGAGGATCAAAGTGGATGGATGTTGGAAAGAATAACGCTGGGGAAGTATGGTACGATATTACGGGTAATCAAACAAATACTGTAACAATTAATAAGGACGGATGGGGGCAGTTCTATGTAAGTGGAGGCTCAGTTTCCATATATGTTCAGCGGTAAATTGGTGATGAAAAGAAGAGGTAGACTGAAATATAAGTTTCCTCTTCTTTTTACATTGATATCATTCCTAAATCTTTATTTTAATAAATGAACTAGTCGACTTTTGAAACAACAAGAGATGCATTGGAATAAATAATGTCACCCGTGGCTTTTCTTATTCGTACTCGAAGGACATCTCCTTGGTTTAAAGGTAATAGATCAGTTCTAGCGGATGTAGTTCTTACCCCAGAACCACCACCAACTCGTGTTTCAATGGCGAATTGAATGGAATCATTTATTGTAAGGTTTAATATACTAGACGAAATAGCTTGTATCACAAATACAATTGAAAAAGATACAGAGTACACACCAGTGGTATCAATTGTAATGGAGTTGTCTACTGGGGTTAGAGTAGTTCCACTAACAGGTCCTGGAATTGTCAAATTAACATTTGTATTAACTACTGCTGAAAAACCGATACCTACTTCAGAAGTTATTGTTCCAAATACCGGGAGAATTCCTAAACCGGTCGCTCCAGTGGGACCGGTTATTCCGATTCCTGTAGCGCCGGTAGGTCCAGTTATTCCGATTCCAGTAATTCCTGTAACACCAGTAGGACCAGTTATTCCAATTCCAGTAGGTCCTGTAATCCCAGTGGGACCAGTTATTCCAATTCCAGTAAAACCTGTCGCACCGGTAGGTCCTGTGATTCCAGTAGATCCGGTTGGGAATGTAAATGGTGGAATTGGTGGGAGTGTGGGGCCAATTAAATTTGGTTCAAGAGCAGGTCCATGTAAAATAATATTTTCTTTGCTCATATAGTAACCTCCTATGATTGCTTGTCATAATTATTAAATGTATTAGGGAAAGTAAATGACATTCGCAATAGCGGAGGCGCTTATTTAATTTTTTCGCAACGAAATTAAAGTTATTACTTTAAAGTTGATACAATAAAAACCGTACTGTGATTGCTATAGAACTAAATATTAGTATGTTTTTAACATGATTTTAATAGATGTTATATTTGCTTTACGATAAAATGATTATATTGTAAAATTACACTATAATTGTAAAGCGATAACAAATGGGTGTTTTTACACTTGTGGTTATTAGGGCTTTCTAAAGCAAGATGATGAGTTTTTATTATTCAAGTCAGCGAAGACAATTTGATGTAGCGGTTATTAGAAGAAGTTCTTTATATAAATCGTAATTTAAAATCCATAAGGACATTTCTGTATAGGCAGTAGTAGCAAAAGGAGACGCAAGATGAAAAAAACAAAAATGATATATATCATAATGTTTAGTTTATTCCTATTAACATCATGTGATATATCGAATGAAGAAATTGAACAAAAAGCACAAAGTTATACAAAATCGGAGTATGGTATTTCTGTTAAACTAAACCAAGTTGAAACACTGGATAATGGAAAGGATTTCCTTGGTCCAAAGGGACGGATAGCTTTTGTGCAGCAAGTAGATGAACCGTATTTGCAATTTCAACTTTATTTCGATGGACAAATCTCTCCAGAAGTAAATAATGATAACTATAAAATAAAAAAGGAAACAAATGATTTACAAGAAAAATTTAATAAATATTATGGGAAGAAAGGGAATAACACTATAATTAATTTTGATCAAATGCAGACAGGGGATACTGTTTTCGATAAAAATGCTGAGAAAGAAATAGCGAAGAAAAAATTGAAGCAGTATTATACGGCAGTTTTTAGAAGTGATACTGTTTTAGATGTAAATAATCCTTCACATATGGAAAAATTAGCGGAGGCTGCAAGAAGTATTCAGGAATTTAATAAAACAATTGATAATAATAAGAGTAGTGTGGAAGATATAACGATTCAGCTGCCAGACGTTAATAAGGATGTATTAAAAAATATTGCTATAGACTATATATTAACGGCTGAAGATGCGAAAAAGACCCTTGAGAAAAAGGCTAATTATATGAAAGTTTTACAGTCTACAAAATGAAAAAAGCATTATCCGAAAAAATTGACCTTCCTCAGGTGTGAAAGGCAATAGTCTGACACCTTTACTTCTTACAAAACATATAGTATGATGATTTCAATAAATTAGATTTCAATGAACATAAAATATAAATTAATGAGAGGTGCTTTTTGTGAGTGCGGTAGGTACTAAATAGGAAAAATTTAATGAAATAAATCGGATAAGACCAGGGGATTTTTATGTATATCATACCCCTAATTTTGTCATGCATTTATTTCGAAACCTATGAAGATACCTACAATACTTTATAAAGCGTGTAATAAGGGGAGTGCCAGCTGTTTTTATGGCTTATTTTCTCATATGTTATTACACATGCCTTGTAAATGTAAAAGCTGCGGTATCCCCGCAGCTTTTTTGTATATGTTTTTAATGTATAAACATGATAATTGAATAATGTAAAACTCATTGGAATCTAATGAGTAGGTATCTTCATTGATGATAAAAACCAATCATAGTGAGGAGAAACAAAATGAATACGATGACTTTTGAAAAGTTACAATATAACGAATTAATGGAAATAGTGAAATCTTATTGTGTAAGTGGATTAGGTAAGGAATTATTAAATAAATTAGAGCCGAGTACGAGTATAAAAGTAGTGAGAAATCGCTTAAATGAAACGACAGAAGCACGAGCTATAGTAGATGCAGAAGGGCATGTGCCTTTCTTCGGAATTTCTAATATCGCTAGTACAATTCAAAAATTAGAAAAAGGGATGATTTTAGATCCAGCAGAGTTAGTGAGTGTTTCAGACTTTTTACGTGGATGTAGAAAGATTAAAAAATTTATGTTAGATAAAGAATTTTTTGCACCAGTATTAGCTTCCTATGCAAATTCGATGACTGAATTTAAAAGTATTGAAGAGGAAATTAACTTTTCCATTAAAGGAAATAGCATTGATGCAGCGGCTAGTAAAGAGTTAAAACGAATTCGAAATAACATTGATTCTGTAGACGGAAAAATAAAAGAACGTTTAACGAAGTTTTTAAATAGTAGTGCAAATAAGAAGTATATTCAGGAATTCTTTATTAGTAAAAAGGATGATCGCTATACGATTCCGATTAAATCTTCCTATAAAAATCAAGTTGCTGGAAGTATTGTTGAAGCTTCTGCAAAAGGTTCTACTGTATTTATAGAACCGCATACGGTTACAAAGTTAAATGCGGAACTCGCGGGTTTGAAAGCAGAAGAAGCGATGGAAGAGTATCAAATTTTAGCGACTTTATCAGGAATGGTATTAGAAAATATTTATCATATAAAAATTAATATGGAACTAATTAGCCAATATGATATGGTATTTGCGAAAGCGAAGTTTAGTAAATCAATTGATGGAATAGAGCCGAAGTTAAATGATCATGGCTACATTCATTTAGTAAATTGTAAGCATCCGCTTTTAAGCGGAAAAGTAGTACCGTTACACTTTGAAATCGGTCAAAACTATCGTAGTTTAATTATTACAGGACCAAATGCAGGCGGGAAAACAATTGTATTAAAAACAATCGGATTGTTAACTTTAGCGACGATGTCAGGATTGCACATCGCTGGAGATAAAGAAACAGAAATTGCTATTTTCGAAAATATATTTGTAGACATTGGTGATAACCAAAGTATCGAAAATGCACTAAGTACATTTTCATCTCATATGAAAAATCTTTCTGAAATCATGAGGATGTCAAATAATAATACGTTACTGTTATTTGACGAAATAGGAAGCGGCACAGAACCAAATGAAGGTGCGGCTCTTGCGATATCTATTTTAGAAGAGTTTTATCTATCGGGATGTATTACAATTGCGAGTACGCATTACGGTGAAATAAAACGATTTTCAGAAATGCACGGTGATTTTATGAACGCAGCAATGCAATTTAATAGTGAGACACTAGAGCCACTTTATAAATTAGTGATCGGTAAATCTGGTGAAAGCAATGCACTTTGGATTGCAAATAAAATGAATGTAAAAGAACATGTACTGCAAAGAGCGAAAGAGTATATGGGAAATAAAGAATACGCTATAGAAAAAGTGAATGAAAGTAAAATTAGAAAACCGAAATTCGTGCAAGAAAAAAGAGAAAATGACTATGAATATAAAATTGGCGACCGTGTGAATTTGTTAGATCATAACGATTTCGGGATTGTATATAAGGAAAAAGATAATTTCTATAATGTTGTTGTATATTATAACGGTGAATTCGTTGAAGTGAATGTAAAACGTATTACTTTAGAGGTAGCGGCGAAAGAATTATACCCAGAAGGATATGATTTAAATACACTATTTGTCGATTATAAAGAAAGAAAAATGCAGCATGATATTGAGCGCGGATCGAAAAAAGCGCTTCGTAAAATTGAAAAAGAAATAAGAAAGAATAGAGGATAATATAGAATGGTAACGATTAGACAAGAACAAAAAAATGATTATAGAAAGACAGAAGAAGTTGTAAAAGAGGCATTTTTAAATGAAGAATTTAGTGATAAAAAAGAGCATGAACTTGTAAAACGTATTAGAGAATGTGACGCATTTATTCCGGAGTTATCTATCGTTGCGGTAGATAAGGAAACAGTCGGTCACATTATGTTATCGAAAATTACAATAGAACAGGATGGAACTTCTGTAAAATCATTAGCACTTGCACCAGTATCAGTTACTCCAAGCCATCAGAAAAAAGGAATTGGCAGAAAACTGATCGTAGCTGCTTTAGAAAAAGCGAAAGAACTAGGATATGAATCTGTTGTGGTATTAGGGCATCCAGAGTACTATCCGAAATTTGGATTTAAAAAAGCAAGTGATTGGAATATAAAAGCACCATTTGAAGTGCCAGATGAAGTGTTTATGGTGATTGAGTTAGGTGAGAACGCTCTGCAAGGTGTAGATGGAATTGTACAATATTCGAGTGCTTTTGCTGAGTAGGAGTATCGGTTAAGGAATAATCATAAAAGATGCTATCTTTTTGTAGGGATATACAGAAAGGTAGCTTTTTTATTAAGACGATTCACTTACGTATATTTTGCTCAATGAATAATTAAGGTGGTAAAATTGATATAGAAATGTAAAGGGAGAGAATATGATGAAGAATCGAGAAACAGATAGCAATGAGAATGTAGTTACGTTATATGTTACAAGACACGGAAAAACAATATTAAATACGAATCATCGCGCGCAAGGCTGGGCAGACTCCCCGTTAGTAGAAAAAGGTGTGGAAGTTGCCTCTAATTTAGGAACGGGATTAAAAGATGTTCATTTTATGAATGCATATAGTAGTGATAGCGGCCGAGCGATTGAAACTGCTAATTTAGTATTAAAATATAGTGAGCAATCAAAGTTAAAACTTGAGAAAAGAAAAAAATTACGAGAATTAAATTTTGGTATTTTTGAAGGTGAAAAACTTGAAAATATGTGGGATGTGGTTGGAAAAGCTGCAGGCGTTGCATCACCAGAAGAACTTATGAAGTTCTCTATTCAAGAAGTGATTAATCTTATTAGAGCAGCAGACCCTACGAAACAAGCGGAAGATTGGGAATTATTTTCTACTCGCATAAAAACAGAGATTGATAAAATTAGTGAAGAAGCTGCTAAAAATGGAGGTGGCAACGTTTTAGTTGTCGTTCATGGGCTTTTGATTACTGCCTTAATAGAAATGTTAGACAGTAGTAAAACAAAACTGGGAGTAGAGAATGCAAGTGTAACGAAAGTTGTATATCAAGATGGGGAATATACAGTAGAATCGGTTGGAGATATGAGTTATGTTGCAAAAGGGAAAGAAAGTGTGGAAATTTAACAGGGTGTATTACGATTCCTTTTAGATTTTCAAAATGAGGGAATAATGGATTTTTAAGATTTGATGGAATTTAAAGGATATATATATTTAAACAAATTGTTTGAACCTGAAGAAAATTTATTGAGGGTACTTATTGATAGGTGCAAAGTTAATAAAACTAAGGGACTTATGAAAATTAAAGATGAGGTTGAAATAGAAGCATCATCCATTGATGTTGATGACAATCTGCCAATTGTGCAATTGGATTTTGAATCGTATATTGCTTACTCCGTTACTAATGAATCGTTTACTGTAATGGATGACTACGAAATTTCAGAAGGTAGAATTTTTAGAGTTTACTCAAAATCAAGATATTTGGATTTTGTTAAAGCAGGAACAATTGCTGAATTTATATTTCCTGAAGAGCAGTTCGTTCACTATCAAATTCCTTGTTTGAACCATATCATCGACATTATTTCATATGATGAGCCGAAAATTACTGGAATAAAAAGAAACTAACAAAATTCCATACTAAAAGAGCATCGGAATCGATGCTCTTTTATATGCTTATCTTTTCTTTTTTTTATTGTAAAGATTACGGAATTAATAAAATCTTCCCAGTACTTTTTCGGCTCTCTAATAATTCATGTGCAAGAGCACCATCTTGTAAAGAGAATGTAGTAGGACTCGCGATGTTTAATTTTCTACTAGCAATCCAATCAAATAATTGAGCGGAGCGCTGCTTACGTTCCTCAAAAGTAGTAAGTACATTCCAAAGGTCTCCACCTGTTAAAGTCTTTGAAGTATCCATAAGCATACGTGGATCTACAGGTATAGGATTACCGCCGGCCATTCCGTAAAATACGACAGTACCGCCAATTTTAGTAGCGTTAAAACTTTCCACGAGTGTAGAACCTACTGATTCATACACAACATTTACTCCGGCACCATTAGTCACCTCAAGTACTTTCGTATGCCATGCTTCAGTATATAAAAATACGTGATCAGCACCAGCTAACGTAGCTACTTGTGCTTTTTCTTTTGATGATGTAAGACCGATTACTGTTCCGCCCAGTAGTTTAATCATTTGAACGAGAAGTTGACCAACGCCACCAGCTGCAGCGTGTACTAAAGCTATATCGCCTTGTTTTATTTGATAGCTATCTTTCGTTAAATAATGTGCTGTTAGACCTTGCAATAAGACAGAAGCGGCTGTTTCAAAAGAAATAGAGTCTGGAAGTGTAATTGCTTTTTCAGATGGAACGGCAACTAATTCTGCATTTGAGAATGGAACGTCAGCAAATGCAATGTGGTCTCCGGGATTGATAGTAGTAACGTTAGCTCCTACTTTTTCAACAATACCAGCGCCTTCATAACCTAATATATAAGGCGGGTTACCAGCGAGATGATAATCGCCGCGGCGTCTATAAATATCAGCGAAGTTTAATCCGATTGCTTGCATGCGAACAAGAACTTCATTTGGATTTATGATTGGATCATGTATTTCTTTATATTGTAGTACATCTGGACTTCCAAACTGTTCGAAACAAAGTGTTTTCATATGGAATACCTCCATTTTATTGTTTGTCGATGCTATTTATCATACAATACAAATATCAATAGAAAAAGAGGATTATTTCGATGAAATCAATCGGAAATACCGATTGAAAAGAGGGATGATAAATGGAGATAAAACAATTAATTACATTTAAAGTAGCAGCGGACACTTTGAACTTTACGCAAACTGCGAAGAAATTGAACTTTGCTCAATCGAGTGTAACGGCGCAAATTAAAACGTTAGAGGCTGAGCTCGGTACGCCATTATTTGAAAGATTAGGAAAACGTCTTTTCTTAACTGAAGCAGGCAGGAAGTTTCAACTATATGCTGATAAGATGATTGCACTCAGTAACGAAGCGAAAATGGCTGTGAAAGATGATGAGGAAATAGCGGGTACGTTAATAATCGGTGCACAAGAAAGTCAATGTACATATAGGCTTCCATCTATATTAAAGAAATTTAAAGCACAATTTCCCCAAATAAAGCTTATATTTAAACCTGCACATTCCAATAAAGATGCGAAGGAACAATTGATGGAGGGGAAAGTAGATCTTGTATTTATTTTGGACGAATGTAAAACAGAGGATGTTTTACATGTGGAGCCACTTATGAAAGAAGAATTAAAAGTAGTAGCTGCTCCTACGCATCGTTTACTTGAACAACCTTCCGTTTCTACAAAAGATTTAGAAAGCGAAACACTTTTACTAACAGAACTAGGTTGCTCGTATCGGACTTTATTTGAAGAGTTATTCCGTGCGGAAGATGTATACCCAGCAAATAAGATTGAATTTGTTAGTGTCGAGGCAATTAAACAATGCGTTATTGCAGATTTAGGTATAGCTGTGTTACCAGCGATAGTAGTAGAAAAAGATATACGAGAAGGAACGATAAAAGAGTTACATTTAGAAAATACAATCGCTCCGATTTATACGCAAATCGCTTGGCATAAAGATAAATGGATGACATCGCCACTGCAGCAATTTATTGAGGTAACGAGGGAATCTTTTAATTAACAGGTGTTATAGGTGAGGAAGTAATATAATAAACGATTAACTTATTTACGGAAAGAAAGAGCATGTTTTGAAAAATATTAATCAAAACGGGCTCTTTCTTTTTGTGTTTATCCCGCTATTTGTGGGCAGTAAGACTCCCACCTTAAAATTTGGCTGGAGCAAAGAAGTTAGGTGGGAGATCAACTGCCCGTAAACGCCCGATTGGTGAAGGCTAATAATCAGTGGAGGACGAACAAAGCCCTCACTGATTAAAGTTTCACTTTATTAAGTTCAGTTGCAGTAATTAACTAACTAAGGTCTGTGTCAGGAGGAGTGTATCCGAGGTGACGAGCCATTGATACAATTTGACCTTTATGATGAAATTCATGTGTTTCCGCATGAGTTAAAAGCCATAGAGGAGTTGTGCTCCAAGGTTCTTTTTGCCATTTCACTTCATTTGCTATATTTTCGAGCCAACGGTCATTGTATTCATCTAAAAAACGCATTACAACCTCATCGACTAACTTAAATCTAGCACGAGCTTTCTCGACATCTGCATGCTCAATTTCATAATCACTAGCGAATGAAAAATCTGCTCGTTTTTGCTTGAATGCGAATGATCCAAGCCAGTATCGGTAGCAATCAGCTACATGAATATGGGTTTTTAAAATGCTACCGCTTCCGAAATTAGGAACTGTGCTGTGCAATTTTTCTCGTGGGATTTCTTCTAAAAACGAAAATAGAGTTTCTCTTGTAGAGCTAATAAGATTATATTGCTGTTTTAAAACATGTAACATGCAACTACACTCCTCTTTTATTTACTAAACTATTTGTGTAGTAAGTAATTCTATATTTACGAGGGGTGAACCTTTTATTATTTTTACTAAGCATATTAGATGTTTTTCTTAATTGTTTCTGATAGATTAAACAAGGTGAAACTTTAATAAGTTTAACATCCTTAGTTCATAATAAATTGTACATAAAAAAGGAGACGATAAAATGAATAGAATAATTGGTTTAAAACAATTTGAAATAACGCGTGGGGCATTACTTCAATTTATGGAAACGTTAGATGACAAAACTGCGGATACGCAGCCGGAGGGCTTTAACAATACAATTCGCTGGCATATCGGTCACGTGTTAACGGCGGCAGAAACTTTCATGTTTGGAAGAGAATTTAAACAATTACCAACTGAATATCCAGGTATGTTTGGGTATGGATCAAGACCATCTAAATGGAAAACAGAAGGGCCATCATTAGAAGTGTTAACGGTTCAATTAAAAGAACAAGCGAAGCGCATTCAAGAAATTCCAGCAGAAGCATTTGAAAATAAACTTCCAGAGCCATTTTTAGGGTTGGAAACAGTTGGTGAGCTTTACGGTATGATGCTTTATCATGAAGCGGATCATATTGGTCAAATGAAGGCGATGGAACGTATTATTAAGGCTCTTTAGTTTTTGGTAAAGTTTAATTGCATATAAAAAACGAAATCACAGATGTTTTGACGAAATTGAGGTGTAAGTAATTACAACCTTATTTTTCACAATACAGGTGTAATGTTAAATAATATATAGACAAAAAAGGGTAGATAATTTATTATCTATCTTTTTTGTTGTTGAACTTCTTGAAGGATTAAGGATTATGAACGCTAATCATCGTGATGCTGATGAAGAAGGAAAGAAAACCAACCAATTAGGATAAAGAAACATCCTAAATTTTATGGTAGTTATTATTTTTTTTGTATTACTTAATAGAAAAATATTGAAAATAATACAGAAGAAAGTATAAGGTTGCAAAATCTGTATGAAATAGGGTATTCCTAAATATGGAATATACGTATAATAAAAGAGAGGAACTAGAAAATGGGGGAATACTATGATTACATTGGAACAAAAGTTGGAGCAATACACACATACATATGCACAGTTAAAGGGAGAACTAAAATGGAAAACGAGTGATTCTCGAACAGGTATGATGATTGCTGCTATGTATGCAGGTAGTGATAAACTGTTTGATCTCGGACGTTTTTTAGAAATTAGTAGTTATATTAAGAATCAGGTAGGGATGTTTTCATACTTAAAGTCTTATCATCGCTTTGTGGTGGCCGCAACATTAGATATTCACTTTACAGATTACAAGGAAGCTTTTCGGAGGTTTTTAGATTTATATGAACAATTGGTCGCTGGTGGCTTTAGCCGGAGTATATTTACTTATCTCGCAGCAGCTGTGCTTTTAACAGAAGAACGTGGACAGCAAGGTACGCACATTCAGCGTTCGATACAAGTATATAAACGCATGAAAAAGGATCATCTCTTTCTTACAGGTACAAATGATTATCCGCTCGCGGTTTTACTAGCAGGACAATCAGAGAATGTAGAAACACTTATGGACCGAGTAGAACGTCTTTATCAGAAACTAGCGAAAGCTGGTTTGCGTAAAGGGAATGATCTTCAATTTTTAAGTCATATTCTTTCACTAAAGAAGGATGTCCGTGAAGAAATATTAGTTGCAAAATGCACAAACATATGGAAGTTGTTAAAACAAGAAAAGGTAAAAGTGAAACAGATGCATTATCCAGCTATCGGGCTACTAGCGTTACTTGAGGATGGAGAAAAAGAGATTCATTCTATTAAAGCATTGATTGAAAAATTGCAGGGGGAGAAATTATTCCGTTGGCATACAGATACGAATATTCTTATTGCTATTCAACTGTTTGTAAGTCAGAAAGGTGAGGAGAGTAAAGCAACCAACACAGGTTTACAAACTATGATAGAAGTCCTCATACAAGCACAACAGGCAGCTATGATGGCAACGATTGCTGCTTCATCTGCAGCAACCTCTTCTGCTAGTACTAGTTCATAATGTGCAACTGCTTATGCTCTCGTAAATTATGATGAACCTATAATGCCTTTGATGAGGATGGTTTAAAAAAGGCCCATCACTCTCTAATGAGTGATGGGCTAACTGTTTTTACATAATCAGCATTATCTTTTCGACTGCTTCAAATGTTTGAGTTGTGTAACAATCATAATGCTAATAACAACGAGTAAAAACCATGAGCTAATTTTGCTAAGGTGAACGAGGCTCCATGTTTCACGTTGATTTGGATATTGCCATGCTCCGAAGAAGGTAGCGATGTTTTCTGCAATCCAAATAAAGAATCCGATAAGGAAAAATGAGAGTACGAGCGGCATTTTATATGTAACGCCTCGTAATGAAAATTCCACAAATGTGCGAAAGAAAACAATGAATAAAATTAAAGTTAATACCCATCTAAAGTCATATAGAAAATGATGTGTAAAAAAATTAAAGTAAATCATTGCTCCTAGAGGTATTGCAAAAATAGCTTTCGGCCAATGATGCATTTGTAAATGCAATCTTCTCCACGCTTGGCATATGTAACTTGCGACACTCGCATACATAAAACCGCTGTAAAGCGGAACTCCGAAAACTTTTGAATACGCCTCTTCAGGATAACTCCATGAACCGAAATGTACTTTATATATTTCTAGTAAAAGGCCGATGAGGTGGAAGACAGTAATTACTTTTAGTTCATCTTTTGTTTCAAGACCTGTTTTGTACATAATCCACTGCATAAGAAGACATACGATGAGTATGAAATCATATCGGTACAGCCCTGGAATCGATATGATTTTTGAAAGAGCAAGTGTTAAAAAAATAATGACAGGGAACAAACAGGATAATGCTTGTTCATAAGTAAAATAGAGTAGTTGTTTTACATAAAACATGTTTTCACCTTCAGGATTATTATTTGAAAAATCAAAATAATAACTTAGTATACTACAAATTTGAAAATAAAACAGTACGTCATTTTGCATGTATTTGGAAGTTTTAGAAGGGAATTGTAATAAGTATTTTGATAGTTTAACAAAGTAAAAAAATAGTTTGCTATTTAAAAAAAGTGGGGATATAATATCTAAATGAAAATGATAATTATTATCAATAATGATTATAAATAAAAAATAATTATAAAAAAGAACTGAATATAAAGGATGAAATGAAACATGTTACATAAGTCTACTGTACATGCTGGCAATAATCGCTGGATACATATTAAGTTCATATGTTTCATGAGCTTAACAATTATATGTTTAATTGGAGCTATATTTTTAGCCGTTGCATTTGGTGCAAAGGATATCCATTTGCAAACTGTGTGGGCAGCGGTTTTTGATTATAATCCGAAATTAACACAGCATCAAATTATTTATGAATTAAGGCTCCCAAGGGTAATTGGCGCAGCAGTTGTAGGAGCTGCTTTTGCAGTCGCTGGAGCTGTTATGCAAGGGGTAACACGAAATCCTTTAGCTGATGCAGGTGTACTCGGAATAAATGCAGGTGCGATGTTTGTAGTAGCACTTAGTTTTGCTTTTTTCCCGCATATGCCGTATTCCTATTTAATGATTGTCTCCTTTATTGGAGCAGTTTTAAGTACAGTACTCATTTTTATTATTGGATCAGCAACATCAGGCGGGCTAACGCCGATGAGGTTAACGATTGCAGGGGCAGTTATGGCCGCGCTTTTACATTCGTTAAGTTCAGGTGTCGCGATTTATTATGACTTAAGCCAAGATTTAGCGTTTTGGTATGCTGGTGGTGTTGCGGGGGTTAAGTGGGAACACTTGAAATTTTTAGTGCCTATTATTCTCATAACAATTGTTTTTGCGACAGCGCTAGGGCGATCTATTTCACTCATATCCATGGGGGATGATGTCGCTACAAATTTAGGTGTAAAAACGAACCGAACGAGAATACTCGGGATGATTATGGTAGTGATTCTAGCAGGTGTTTCTGTTTCAGCTGTTGGTTCCATTGGATTTGTAGGATTGGTCATTCCGCACATTGCTAGAAAATTAGTAGGTGTTAATTATCAACTTATTATTCCTATGTCAGCATTATTAGGAGCTATTTTATTAGTTTTAGCTGATTTAGGAGCAAGAACAGTAAATCCTCCTAAAGAACTTGCGATAGGAATTATGGTAGCTCTTGTTGGAGTTCCGTTCTTCCTTTATATAGCACGTAAAGTTGGGAGGGAGTTATAAGTGAAGGATCTTTTTAGCACGGATAAAAAGAGAGCTATTACTGTAACTACAATTTTCGGATGTATAAGTATCGCTGTAATTTTGATTAGCTTAAATACGGGAACGCTGAGCATCGCACCGCTCAAAGTAATTCAAACGCTTTTTGGCTATGGTGATTTTGAGAGTGCAACCGTGCTATACGATTATCGTATGCCAAGAATTATAATCACAATGTTAGCAGGTATTGGCCTTGGGGTTTCCGGTGCGATTTTGCAAGGATTATCTCGGAATGCTCTCGCAGATCCTGGTATTCTTGGATTACACTCGGGTGCATCTTTCGGGCTTATTGTATTTGTTACTTTCTTTCATTCTATTAACGAGAGTGCATCGATTTTAATACCGTTATTTACATTTGGCGGAGGAGTGTTAGCTGCATTTCTTATTGTTTTGCTTGCGAGTGATCGGTCGAAAGGTTTACTTCCCATTAGACTTATTCTTGTTGGTATTGCAGTTTCAGCTGGTTTTAGTGCACTTTCGTTATTTTTCTCGCTCAAGTTAAATGATGAGACGTATACATTCGCTTCTAGGTGGTTAGTTGGTAACGTGTGGGGAAGAGATTGGATTCATGTCCTAGCGTTATTACCTTGGATTTTGATACTAACTCCGTACGCATGGCTGAAATCCAAAACGTTAAATGCACTGTCACTAGGTGATAGTGTAGCAGCAGGACTTGGTGTATCTGTTCAAAAAGAACGGTTACTGCTTTTAGCTACAGCGGTAGGATTGTCTTGTGCAAGTGTATCAATGGCAGGGGGAATTGGCTTTATCGGCTTAGTTTCTCCGCATATCGCAAGAAAGTTAGTAGGTAGTACATATCAACATTTCCTTCCGTTAGCTGGCATAATTGGAATGATTATTTTAGTACTCGCGGATACGATAGGGCGATCTTTATTTGAGCCAAACTCTATTCCAGCTGGCGTAGTAGTAGCGGCTTTAGGTGCGCCATATTTTCTTTATTTACTTACAAAAACAAAATAAATACTTCAAAGAGGAGAACATATGAAAAAGAAACTTACTATTTTATTTAGCATTATGTTTATTTTAGTATTATCAGCATGTGGTCAAACGAAATCTAGTGAAGAGGCAACTAAAAAAACTGAAAAAAGTAATGATCCAAAAATTGCTTCTATGTCTATTCATTTAACGAATAACTTACTTGCATTAGGAATTACACCGGTAGGTTCTGTAATTGGTGGAGATTTAAAAGATTTCTTACCTCACGTGAAAGAACAGTTGAAAGATACGAAGAAACTGGGCGTTGTAACAGATCCGAATATGGAAGCATTACTACAATTAAAACCATCTGAAATTTATGTGGATGAAAAATATGCTGGCAAAGATTTAGCGAAATACGAAAAAATTGCAAAAACACATACTTTTAATTTAGATGAAGGTACGTGGAGAGATCATTTAAAAGAAGTAGGTAAACTTGTAAACCGTGAGAAAGAAGCAGATAAATATATTCAAGACTATGAAGAACAATCAAAACGAGTAAAAAGTTTAATAGATAAAGAGTTAGGTAATAACGAAAAAGTAATGGCAATTCGCGTTACTGCAAAAGAATTACGTGTATTTAGTACGAAAAGACCGATGGGACCAATTCTATTCCAAGACTTAGGATTACAACCTGCAAATGGTGTAGAGAAAATTGATGGAAACCGTCCTTTCGAAGTAATTTCACAAGAAGTATTACCTGACTTTGATGCGGATGCTATTTTCGTTGTCGTAAATAGAGACGATAAAGCAAAAGCAGCATTTAAACAACTGCAAGAAACACCAATTTGGAAAGACTTAAAAGCTGTTAAAGGTAAGCACGTATACATTATTAATGATCAACCATGGCTTGACTATTCTGCTTTAGGTAACAAAATGGCAATGGATGAAGCAGAGAAAATGTTTACGAAATAATACAGTTTTGCTATTAGGAAAGGCCCTCTAAATTTGGAGGGTCTTTTTATTGTTGTTATTGTTAGAATAAATGAAAAATTATACAATGAAGTTAATTCAATGCAAGGGAGATGTGCCAATGTCAGCGCTTATTGTAAGTATCCCGTTAAAAAAACAGTTTATGGAACAAGGGGATAAAGTGAAACTTTAATCAGTGGGGGTTTTGTTCATCCCCCACTGATTATTAGCCTTCACCAATCGGGCGTTTACGGGCAGCCCGACTCCCACCTAACTTCTTCGCTCCAGCTGAATTTTGAGGTGGGAGTCTTACTGCCCGTTAATGCGGGATAAATAGGCTAGAATTATTGTCCCCGCTATTTAAAAAAGGGGGAGTTTTAGATGACGATGAATCTTTTTCAAAATAAAACTATTAAGTTATCAGCTATTAGAGAAGCAGATGCTGAAGTAATGGCTATGTGGCAAGAGGATAGTGAGTACTTAAGAAATGTAGATACAGACTTGGCATTCCCGCAATCGTTACATGAAATAGCGAGTGATGGGCTATTAAAGGGACGGAGATCGAATAGTGTTTCTTTCATGTTAAGAACAGTTCAAGATGATCGCTTAATTGGTTTTGTTGCAATTCACGGCATAGAGTGGAATAACAGAACAGGTCTATTAGCAATTGGTATAGGAGAGGCAAATGATAGAGGAAAAGGGTTTGGGAGAGAAGCAGTGCATCTTATTTTAAAGTATGCGTTCTATGAAATGAATCTACACCGCGTCGGTCTCGATGTTATTTCTTATAATAAAGCAGCCATTGTACTGTATAAAAAGGTGGGATTTCAGATGGAAGGATGTATGAGGGAAGCAGTTCAAAGAGATGGAAAGTGTTTTGATCGTATGATTATGGGGATATTGCGTGATGAATGGATAGAGCTGCAGAACTAGCAAAAACATACAGAATAATTGTGTAGTGTAGAGTGAAAAGTTGTAATATTTGGGTAATGATGAGCGGAGGAGTGTACTAATGGAAGGTTTATCTTCATTAAGAGAGTGTTTATATCAGCTAGAGGAACGATTACTTAAACCAGGGGTTCGCACATCTCAAAAGGAGCTTAAAAAGATACTTGCCGCTGATTTTTTTGAGTTTGGGAGTTCTGGTAAAGTTTTATATAAAAATGAGGATATCGATAAAAATGGAATTGGTGTGGTAAAAATGACTTTGAGTGATTTTGAAGTACATCCATTATCCAAAGATGTAGCATTAACTACTTATCAAATATTCAATGAAATGAATAATCAACACTCGTTACGTAGTTCGATATGGAAATTTAGAGAAGGAAGATGGCAAATGTATTTTCATCAAGGTACACCTGCTAAATTTTAGTGAAGCTTTTTGTATGAAAAAGAAACTATAAAGAATAGAATTGTTGAATATATTAGTCCTATATATATATAAAGAACTAATGAAAGTTGTCTTTCTAAAATATCTAAATTTGTTCTTAAAAGGGTCTTGTTAATAAAGGTACATTCCATATTATATATGTAGTATGCAGGAGATATAACGATAATTGGCGAAAATTCACAGTGAACTGATTGAATTTATAAGGAGTTATGCGAGATGAACTTAGAAAAAAGTAAGCCAGTAAATGAAGAGGTCGCTGAATTAAAAGAACTAATTAAAGAACTACACGGAAGTGTACATCAACTTCAAAGTGAAGTGCAGCAACTAAGGCACGAAAGACCAGTTGTTGAAGTGAGAAAAGGTGTTCAACTATCACCAACAATCATCGGACAAATTGGTGGTATGATTTTAGGTGGATTAGCAATTATAGGTATATTTTGGTGATGAAAAAAGGTTTGTAGCATAGTGCTGCAAACCTTTTTTATTTGACGACATAATTTCATGCAATACAACTTCTACATTAAATAACGTAAATAAATGTAAGCATGTGATAACAATAGCGCAATGATCGTTAAGGGGAAACCGATTTTTAAGAAGTCCATATAAGAGAACCCATGTCCTTCACGTTTTGCAATACCAGCAACGACTACGTTTGCTGATGCTCCAATTAATGTTCCGTTGCCTCCTAGGCAAGCTCCAAGTGATAACGCCCACCATAGTACTTCAATTTGCGGAGAATCGACAGATAGTCCGAGTCCTGTAGCTAAATCTTGAATAAGTGGAATCATCGTTGCGACAAATGGGATGTTATCAATTGTCGCAGATGCGATGCCAGATACCCATAAGATAAGTATAGCAGCGAAACCGATATCGCCATTTGTTACGTCGAGTACTTCTTTTGCGAGTGAAGAAATAAGTCCGATATCAATTAATCCGCCAACGAGAACGAATAGTCCAGCGAAGAAGAAAATTGTTACCCATTCAACGTGGGCAAATACATCTTCAATATCATGTTCTTTCACACCGATTAACATAAGAAGTGTAGCACCTGTCATCGCAATAACGGCAGCGTCTACATGAATAATAGAATGAAGTACAAAGCCTAAAATAGTTAGTCCTAAAATCGTAATGGATTTTAAAAGGAGGCTCTGATCTTTAATATAATCTTTTTCATTTAATGCCATTAGCTTTTCGATTTGCTCAGGCGTTGTTTTTAGTTTGTTGCGATACATGAAGTAAATAATGCCAAGTGTAACGATAGAAATAATGATTACGATTGGAGCTAAGTTTAGTAAAAAGGCATTAAAGTCTAAATGCTTATTAGCTGATCCAATCATAATGTTCGGCGGGTCACCAATTAATGTTGCTGTTCCGCCTATATTTGAAAATAGTACTTCTGAAATTAAATAAGGAACAGGATTTACTTTTAAAATACGTGTAATGGATAGTGTAACAGGTACGATTAATAATACGGTTGTTACGTTGTCCAAAAATGCAGAACCGACAGCAGTTAATAGGGATAGTAATAATAAAATGCGGATTGGTTTTCCGCCAGCTGCTTTTGCTGCTTTTATGGCTACAAATTCAAATACGCCTGATTGACTCGTAATATGTACGAGAATCATCATCCCAATTAAAAGGGTAATCGTTTCCCATTGAATATGCGATGTGAAAGCAGTATGTAAATCTACAATTCCAAAAATAATCATAATAGCAGCACCGAATAGTGCGATTACAGCACGATTCAATTTCTCAGAAATAATAAAACCGTACGTGACTAAAAATACGGCAATTGTAAAATAATATTGCCAATTTGCTACTTCATGTGCTGATTGTTCCAATCATGTCACCTTCTTTAAAGTATGTATTCAATTGTCGAAATGTATCTCGCTGTATTAATACGGGATAAAATATATTGTAGCAAATTCAAAAAAGAAAGAAAACTATTTAACAAAGTGAAGGAAAAAATGTGATTTTTACATATCATATAAAAAATATAAAAAACACAGTGCAAATTATTAGGAAAAGTGGGCGTTGTCCTCTAATATAGAGATAGCAATTTACATTATTTTTGCGTAAAATGGTTTAAAGAGGTGAATTCCGATGGAAATAGTAAAAGATAGTTCTCTTATTCAAAATGAAATTGAACGTTTTGTAAATAAAGATGTATATATTCATTTAGAAACGACGAATGGAGCGTATGCGTCACACTTTAATGAAAAGATGATGACAGTAGGAGCATTCATTCGAAATGCAATTATTCGCTTTGAGCGTGGGAAAATAACTGGAACAAACCCATACCGAGTTGGTTTGAAAATGGATCATGGCTGGGTATATGCAGAAGGCATTACGCACTGGGAAGTAGACGATAAAGAGCGTTTATTACTAGCAGGGCATGATAACCAAGGCCGCTTAGCGGTAGCGCTTGAGCTAAGCTTAACGCCATTTAAGTAAGAAGGAGGGAAACTTATGGAGAGACATGTACTTGTTGTATTTCCGCATCCAGATGATGAAGCATTTGCTGCGGGAGGAACAATTCGCTTATTAACAGATCAAGGAGTACCTGTAACGTACGCATGTGGTACTCTTGGACAAATGGGACGTAACATGGGGAAAAACGTATTCGCTAACCGTGAAACGATTCCAAATATACGTGAAAAAGAATTAAAAGATGCATGTGAAGCGATGGGGATTCAAGATTTAAGAATGCTCGGTTTCCATGATAAAACGTTAGAATTTGAAGATGTTGATTTTGTTGCCGATAAAATCGAAGCGATTATTCAAGAAGTAAATCCATCTCGAATTATTACATTTTATCCAGAACACGGCGTACATCCGGATCATGATGCATTTGGCCGCGCTGTAGTTCGCGCTGTATCACGTATGCCTAAAGAAGAACGTCCAGCCATTCATGCGGTTGCGATTACGAGAAATCGCGAAGCAGTACTCGGTGAACCGGATGTTGTAAATAATATTAGTGAAGTATTTGAACATAAATTAGCTGCACTAGGCGCGCATCGTTCACAAACGGAAGCGATGCTAGAAGAAACGCATGCAAAAATAAAAAACAAAGACGCAGCAACATTAAAATGGCTGCAACTTGAACAGTTTTGGACTTATAAATGGGAGTAGGCTAGAAGGGTACCTTCTAGTAGCTCTTACATAGAAAAAGCGCCGTCACTTGTGATGGCGCTTTTTGTGCTATTGTTTCGTATTAGCCAAATACATGAGCATGTGGAATTTTTCGTCTCTTACATGATAATCGAAATAAGGTCCTGGATCTGTACAGTAACCGATATTTTCATTTTGCATGATTTGAAATCCGTTAACTGATAAATTTTCTTCTAAGTATTTTGGATGTAAAATATGCTCATGGGAATTTGGATATAAGGCTGAAATATTTTTCAAGGATTTGGCCGAGTTATCATAATACGAGTATCCACCGACAATTGTTGAACTGTTATGTAAATAGTTTTTTAGAACATGACTTGGGAACTCTGGGTTGAGCAGTGAAAAATCAGTTATTGTAAAACTATCCACAAAAACATCGATGCTAAGCGGTTTCAATGGTAGATTTAAATCGGAATTCAAAATATAAAGGACGCGTGGCTTCGGATTCACACGCTCAATTCTATTTCTCACCTTCTTGAGCATTGCAAGCGAATAGCCACTGAATACATAGTTTGCGCTTGGTTCAAGAACATCGATATATTTAGGTAGTGATACAAAAGCATCAACGTTTGTTTCCACAATTAATTTGTTTTTCAAATCTATATTTTGTAGAACTTTTTGAAATCGAAAATTACTTTTTTCAAATAAGTTAATCATTTTGGGATTGATCTCTTTAATCGTTTCTTTATCGTAAAAATAAGATGGATAAGGAGACGTCTCGTACAAGTTCGCGGTAATGATAATACCCTCCTCGATAGCTGCTTCGTATCCACAGCTACAAGTTAAACTCCCCGTGTGAATGTAGACTTTTTTAATCGTTACATCTTTCATTTCAAGTGGAATGCGGCATTTTGGACAATAGAGAAAATTTACAAAGTCAAGCGGGATTCCTGTAATACTTTCTTCTTTGGATGAAGGCGAGCTAGTTTGAACCGCTTTTTCAATCAATTGGATAGCTTTTGATATGTCTTCTTTTTTCTTGGTTAGCTCGTCCTTTTTATCAATGAGCGAGTTGTTGTAGTAGTCGATATCCTCATGGTCCGAGAAGTTTGTGACACGTCGATATGATAAAATTCGTTGGATTTCTATCAATGAAAAATGAAATTTTTTCAGCTCAGTAATAAAAGCCATGTCGTCGAAACACAATTGGTTCATTTGATACTGAGTGTTTTTTTTGTCTGGTATTAATAATCCTAGTTCAATGTAATAACGAACGGTATCAGTCGTAACATGAAAAAGCTTCGCAAATGTACCAATTTTCATAGATGTACCCCCCAATGAAAAAAGTGGAGTTACTCCACTTTTTTCGCAAAATGAATTCAAAAAACTCTCAAATAGCTATTGACTTGGAGGAAACTCTAAGTCATATTATTAACTCAATAAGTTTGAATATTAAGAATATTTTTGACTGTATTGTAACATACATGTCACGAAGGGAGAAGGATTAGCTATGGATAAGATGGATCATATGGATACACTCTCACTATGGACAGCGACTGCAAACAGATATGACAAAGGAAAACCTCTTGAAGGAAATGAAGAGGCGGATGTTGTCATTATTGGCGCAGGTTTCACAGGTCTCTCTTCTGCATATCATTTGCAAAAGTTAGGGAAGAGTGTCATTGTCCTTGAGCAGGAAACAATCGGATATGGCGCAAGCGGTCGCAACGGCGGGATGGTATTGCCAGGCTATAAGTCAACGATGCAGGAGCTTGCCAAGAAGTATGGTGCCGAAGAGGCGAGGCAGCTTAACGATCTTTCTCTGCTTAGTGTTGAATTAGTTAAAAACATTATTGACGAGCATCAAATCAACTGTAACTTCAGAAAGACAGGTCACATTGTGGCGGCTTACAAAGCCAAGCATTTTGAAGGGTTGAAACTTGAAAGTGAATACTTAAACAAAAATTTTGGATATGACTGTAGCGTGCTTAATCGAAGTCAGTTGCATCAAGAAATTGATTCCCCGCAATATTATGGTTGCTTAGTCGACGACTCGAGTTACTCGTTCCAACCGCTGAACTATGCAATTGGTTTGGGAGAAGCAGCTAAATCGATCGGTGCAAAAATCTTTGAGCATTCGAAAGCACTATCTATTGAGTACGGCCGAAATAGTGTGAAAGTTATTACAGAAAAAGGTACTGTTACAGCGAAAGACATTATTGTGGCTACAGATGGTTACTCCGGAAAAATTATGGCTGAATTGAATAAAGGCGTACTGCCAATTTCGGCACGTATTATTGGTACTGAACAGCTTCCAGAATCATTGGTGAATAGCGTCATTCCTAAAGATCGCATGGTTTTTGATACAAGCAGTTTCCTTTACTATTTCAGGCGTACACCAGATAATCGGATCATATTTGGCGGTGGCGATATTCGTCCAAACTTAGGTGATGCTGTTTATCAAAATGTTTACGATGCCATGGTTAAAATAATGCCAAAACTAGAAGGAAGCAAGATTGATTACAGGTGGGGTGGATTTATCGGGGTTACAATTGATACGTTCCCGGTTATCGGTAGATCCAAAGAAGGCGCATATTTTGCAACGGGTTATACGGGACATGGCGCGTCTCTCTCGACATTGTTTGGTAAGTTATTGGCACAATGGATCGTTACGGGGAGTGCAGGTGGATATCGATTTGAAAAAGAACGCCTTAAATCATTCCCATTCTATAATCAGAAAACGATGCTGGTCAATATAGCACATATTGGTTTCAAACTGGTAGATATTATCGCGTAAAGGAGAGGTGTTTATGAAAATTAACATGTTCATTGACGGGAAATGGGTAGAAGCATTATCGGGTGCTAGACGAAACATTATCAATCCTGCAACCGAAGAGGTTATCGCAACGTCTGCTCATGGATCAGCAGATGATGCGAAGATAGCAATTAAGGCGGCTCGTAAAGCGTTTGATAGCGGGATCTGGTCGGATTTATCGGCTGATGAAAGAGCTGACTATCTATATAAGATTGCAGACCGTCTTGAAGAGAATACAGCTGAAATTGCCCGTTTGGAAACTGCAAATAACGGTAAGGTTATCCGTGCAACAACCTATGTAGATATTCCTGTATCGATTCAATGCTTCCGCTATTATGCTGACTTGATTAAAGGTATGAAAAAGGAATCTTACACTCGTGATGATGCTTCAGAAACGATTATTATTCATGAACCGATTGGTGTTTGTGGACTTATTGTACCTTGGAATTTCCCGCTTATGTTAGCTGTTTGGCAAATTGCTCCTGCACTTGCCGCAGGGAATACAATTGTAATTAAGCCTGCTGACGTCACTCCTGTAAGCGTATTCAAATTATTTGAAATTATCGAAGAGGTTGGACTTCCGGATGGAGTAGCAAACTTAGTATTGGGACCTGGTTCAAAGGTTGGGAATGAGCTTGCAGAGAGCCATGATGTCGACAAAATTGCCTTTACTGGTGGAACAAAAACAGGTCAAAGTATTATGCGCGCAGCTGCAGGCAATATGAAAAAAATCACACTTGAACTAGGTGGTAAATCTCCACTTATTGTGTTCGACGATGTGGATTTTGAAACCGCAGTCGATAATGCGATGTTTGGTATTTTCCACAACGCTGGGCAAGTTTGTTCAGCTGCATCTCGTTTACTTGTACAAGAGACTATTTATGATAAGTTTGTTGAAAGATTGGCCGAGCGTGCGAACAAAATTGTAGTTGGCAACGGGGAAAGTGAGAATATTGAAATGGGAGCGCTTACAAACGAGTCTCATATGAATGAAGTTTTACATTATATTCAGAGAGGAATCGAAGAAGGTGCAAAATTAGTTTGTGGTGGTAAGCGCTTAACAGAAAATGGGCTCGATCGAGGGTTTTTCATTGCACCAACAATCTTTGCTGATGTAAATGAAAATATGTGTATTGTGAAGGAAGAGATTTTTGGCCCAGTCCTTGTTGTACAGAAATTTAAAGATGAGGAAGATGCCATCCAAAAAGCGAATGATTCTATTTATGGATTAGCCGGTGCTGTATTTACGGAAGATATGGACCTGGCAAAACGTGTCATTAGTAAATTGCGTGCGGGAATTACTTGGATTAATAGTTATCATCTCGCTTATGTGGAAGGTCCTTGGGGAGGGTATAAGCAAAGTGGCATCGGCAGAGCGTTAGGTGTTGCCGGACTGGAGCACTTTATGGAAACGAAGCAAATCAATATCCACCAGCATGCAAATCCGGTAGGGTGGTATGCGAATTAATTGAGCAAAACGTGCTATATAAATTATTTATAAGGGGATATGCTCATGAAAATAGTGGACAACGGTCCGTCATCAAAAATAGAGCAACCAGAAATAATGAATAAGCCGGTGGATGATTCAGTGCTAGGAACCAAAAGTATTCTGTTACTATATTTACGGTTTGCTTTGGCGGGAATTATGGCTAACGTAATTTTAGGAGTTGTATCGGTTGTTGATGGCTATTTCGTCAGTGGCTTTCAGGAGCTGGAAGTCGAAGGGATCGGAATTGGATTTACGGTCATGGTTATTACCCGTATGATTGGTGTTCTTTTAGGTGTGGGAGCCGGAGCGGTCATTTCACTTCGACTGGGGAAAGGGAAAATCGAAGAAGCTAGAAGTATTATGGGACAAACTTTATGGTTTACTCTTTTCCTGTCTTCTTTGTTAGCTATACTTGGGTTGGTCTTTGAAAATGATATTATGATTTTATTCGGAGCAAGTGATGAAGCACTTCCGTATGCGGTGCAATATAGCCGACTGCTATGGATTTCGTTGCCATTAACGATATTGGCCGTTGTATTAAGTATTTTAGCTAATATCGATGAAAAGCCTATATTATCAATGAACAGTTGGTTAGTCGCAGCGGTTGTTGCTGGGACTATGGAATGGATTATGGTAGTGAAGTATGACATGGGGATGATGGGTTCTTCATGGGCTAATACGATTTCGCAATCGATTCCTGTTCTCCTAATCTTTTATTTCTGGTTTGGTAAAACAAAACTTAAGCCAAAAATGAAAGATATGATGATTAATCTCAAGAAGATTGGTGAAGTGGTTTGGACGGGCTTTGCATCTTTCTCGAGTCAGTTCATGATGTTTATTGCAATTATTTTCACCAACAACTTACTGCAAAGCTACGGTGGTGGTCTACACGTTGCAGCTTTCACGATTCAAAACGGTTATATTACAAATCTCCTCGCCTTAGCAGCTCTTGGTGGGATGACAGGGCTTCAACCGATTATTAGTTATAATTACGGTGCGGGCAACCTTGATCGTGTGAAACAAGCAATTAAGATGGGACTCATTTTTACAGTTTCCTTCTTTGTAATCGTGACAGCCATACTAGTCATTTTTGCAGATCCAATTGTGTCATTTTTTTCCGGTGGTAATCCTGAATTGCAAAAACTGGGAATTTGGACGACAGTTGTATTCAATTGTTTGTTTACGCTTAGTGCAGTTAGCCTGCTTATCTCCGGTTATTTCGAATCGCAAGAGAGAAACTGGTCCGCAACGTTTATTAGTGTAAGCAAAATATTGTTGTTCATGTTACCGTTTCTATTTATTTTCCCGAAATTCTGGGGTGTAGAAGGTGTATGGTACGCTGCTCCTGCTGCAGAAATTCCAGGTGTTCTCATTGCCATATACTTTATGAAAAAAGAGTTTAAACGTTTAAAAAATCCAAGTGTTAAGGCAGTAGATTTATAGACTTATTCCTTCAAAATTATCAATACGAAAGAGAGAGGATTGTCATGTTTTTTGCGAAAAAACTTACAGCAGAAGAAGCAGAGCAACTAGGTGCCAACGCATGGGAACCGTGGGTAGGCGAACCGAATAAAGGAACGTGGCATGTAGAAGATCAGGAAGTTTTCTATGTGACAGATGGTGAAGTGTTTATTACTGTTGATGGGGAAAAGTATCATATTACAAAGGACTGGATCGTTTCCTTGGCCAAGGACCTTGTTTGTGAATGGGATTGCCCAGTATTTTTGAAAAAGAATTATAAGATGAACCATGAGATCCATCTGAAATAATGTGAACTGGGGAGTGGACAAATGCTAAGCAGATGACTGCTCCTGCGTATTCAATGAATAAGATTAATAATGTTGAAGAAATGTATGTAAATAAGTTTACATACCGTCAAATGAATGCGCTTTCTTTTTAAGGGCGATAACATAGGACGGTTATCTTAAAATAGGAGGCTTCACCATGGTAGTAATGAAAAATGTACAAACGTTGAAAAATTATATTGGCGGACAATGGATAGAATCCACAAGTAAGCAAGTTGAAGATGTACCAAATCCAGCAACAGGAGAGATTATTGCTCGTGTGCCTCTTTCGACTAAAGAAGATTTAGATAGAGCTGTAGCAACTGCGAAAGAAGCATTCAAAACATGGAGAAAGGTCGCTGTGCCTCGGCGTGCTCGGATTCTATTTCGCTATCAACAGCTATTGATTGAAAACTGGGAAGAGTTAGCTAAACTCGTAACCTTGGAAAACGGAAAAAGTTATAAGGAAGCATACGGTGAAGTGCAGCGGGGGATTGAATGTGTTGAATTTGCCGCAGGCGCACCCACTTTAATGATCGGAGAGCAACTTCCCGATATTGCTACTGGTGTTGAATCAGGGATGTATCGTTATCCGATCGGAGTAATCGCAGGAATAACGCCATTTAACTTTCCGATGATGGTGCCATGCTGGATTTTTCCACTCGCGATTGCATGCGGGAATACATTTGTATTAAAACCATCTGAAAGAACACCGCTATTGGCTAATCGCATAGCTGAACTGTTTAAAGAAGCAGGTCTTCCAGATGGAGTACTAAATATTGTGCATGGTGCACATGACGTCGTTAACGGCATTCTTGACAATGAGGATGTGAAAGCTGTATCTTTCGTTGGTTCTCAACCTGTGGCTGAGTATATATATAAAACAGCAGCAGCTAACGGTAAACGTGTACAAGCTCTTGCAGGGGCAAAAAATCATTCGATCGTATTAAAAGATGCGGACCTTAGTTCTACAGTGAAAGAAATTACAAGTGCTGCCTTCGGTTCAGCTGGTGAACGATGCATGGCAGCTGCTGTTGTTGTCGTGGAAGAAGACGTTGCAGATGAGCTCGTTAATAGACTGCTTCAAGAGGCTAATGCAATTAAGATTGGTAATGGTCTGGAAGAAGGTGTTTTCCTTGGTCCCGTTATTCGTGAAGTACATAAAGAGCGGACACTCGGATACATTCAATCCGGTGTAGAGCAGGGAGCGACACTTATTCGTGACGGACGTGAAGACGATGTAGCAAACAGCCAAGGTTATTTTGTTGGCCCAACGATTTTTGATAACGTGACAGAGGAAATGAAAATCTGGCAAGATGAAATTTTCGCACCGGTTCTTTCTATTGTACGCGTAAAAGACTTGATGGAAGCGATTCATGTTGCTAATGCATCACCATTCGCAAATGGTGCATGTCTGTACACAAATAGCGCGAAAGCTATTCGTGAATTCCGTGAAGAAATTGATGCAGGTATGCTTGGGGTTAATCTTGGAGTTCCTGCTCCAATGGCATTCTTCCCGTTCTCAGGTTATAAGAAATCTTTCTATGGTGATCTCCATGCAAATGGAAAAGATGGCGTAGAATTCTATACTCGCAAGAAAATGCTTACGGCTCGTTATTGAAAGAGTGATGTAAAACCATAAAAAGATAGAATGGAGCTGGTGATTGTGCAAGCGACAGAACAAACACAAAGTTTGAAAAAAACAGATGAAAAGTACCTTTGGCATGCGATGAGAGGAGCAGCCCCTAGTCCAACGAATTTAATTATCACAAAAGCAGAAGGGGCATGGGTGACGGATATTGATGGAAACCGTTATTTAGACGGTATGTCTGGTCTTTGGTGTGTGAATGTTGGATACGGCCGAAAAGAGCTTGCAAGAGCGGCGTTTGAGCAGCTTGAAGAAATGCCGTATTTCCCTCTGACTCAAAGTCATGTTCCTGCTATTAAATTAGCAGAAAAATTGAATGAATGGCTTGATGATGAATACGTTATTTTCTTTTCTAACAGTGGATCGGAAGCGAATGAAACAGCGTTTAAAATTGCTCGTCAATATCATCAACAAAAAGGTGATCATGGACGCTATAAGTTTATTTCACGCTACCGCGCTTATCATGGTAACTCAATGGGAGCTCTTGCAGCAACAGGTCAAGCACAGCGAAAGTATAAATATGAACCACTCGGGCAAGGATTCCTGCATGTAGCACCGCCTGATACGTATCGAAATCCAGAGGATGTTCATACACTGGCAAGTGCTGAGGAAATCGATCGTGTCATGGCATGGGAGTTAAGCCAAACAGTAGCCGGTGTGATTATGGAGCCAATCATTACTGGGGGTGGAATTTTAATGCCTCCTGATGGATATATGGAAAAAGTAAAAGAAATTTGCGAGAAGCACGGTGCGTTGCTCATTTGTGATGAAGTTATATGTGGATTTGGACGAACAGGGAAGCCGTTTGGATTTATGAATTATGGCGTCAAACCAGATATCATAACAATGGCAAAAGGTATTACAAGTGCGTATCTTCCTTTGTCAGCAACAGCAGTTAGACGAGAGGTTTATGAGGCATTCGTAGGTAGTGATGATTATGATCGCTTCCGCCATGTAAATACGTTCGGAGGAAATCCTGCTGCTTGCGCTTTAGCTTTGAAGAATTTAGAAATTATGGAGAATGAGAAACTCATTGAACGTTCCAAAGAATTGGGTGAACGACTGTTATATGAGCTAGAGGATGTAAAAGAGCATCCAAACGTAGGGGATGTTCGCGGAAAGGGCCTTCTTTTAGGCATTGAACTAGTGGAAGATAAGCAAACAAAAGAACCGGCTTCCATTGAAAAGATGAACAAAGTCATCAATGCTTGTAAAGAAAAAGGTCTAATTATTGGTAAAAATGGTGACACTGTTGCAGGTTACAATAATATTTTACAGCTTGCTCCTCCATTAAGCATCACAGAGGAAGACTTTACTTTTATCGTTAAAACAATGAAAGAATGTTTAGCTCAACTTTAATTAATTATTGATAAATCTTGTTAAAAAGCGGATGAGCCTATTAGGAGATGTAACTTTAAATACTGAATGAATTACTCGAAAAGAGTAATTCCGAAAGGGTTGAGTTTATGAAAGCTGATGTTGTATTGATAAATGGAGAAGTTATTACAGTAGACCAAAAGAATGCAGTAGTCGAAGCTGTCGCAATAAAAGATAATCAAATCGTAGTTGTTGGCTCAAATCAGGAGGTTAAGAGTTTTATAGGAGAAAACACGGATGTAATTGACCTGCAAGGGAAAACGCTTCTTCCTGGATTCATTGATTCCCATCTCCACATCATTTCTCATGGACTAAATCAGTTGGCTGTCAGTTGTAAAGCTGAACATATTGATTCTATCGATGCTTTATTAGATGATCTGAAAAAGAAGGCCTTAGAAACGCCAAAAGGTGAATGGATACGTGCTTGGGGCTTTAATGAAACCGCTGTGGAGGAAAAGCGTTATCCAACAATTACTGAGCTGGATGAAATTTCAGTTGAACATCCTATTATTATAACTCGTACTTGTCACCACATAAGCGTGGTGAACAGTAAAGCATTAGAAATTGCGCAAATTAACGAGAACACACCGGATACGAGTGGGGGAGTTATTGAAAAGAATCAGGCAGGAAGGCTTACAGGAAAGTTAATTGAAGCAGCAAATATGAGTATGAGCGAGGTTGCAAGTTATACAGAAAGTGAAATGATGAAGGCTGTGAAAATTGCATCAGATCATTTCGTTGCAGCTGGCATAACAAGTATACATGACGCAGGTGGAGATGGACCGGAGAGTTTTCGTTTACTACAACGAGCTGTGAAGAGTAGGGATATTCGTGTCCGAATATATGCAATGATATGTCAAATAAATAACTCTCATGAATTTGTTAATAAAATGGTCGAAGCTGGTGTGGTAACTGGTACCGGAGATGAAAGATTCAAAATCGGACCAGCTAAATTGTTTACAGATGGAAGTAGCACGGGGCCTACAATTGCAACCCGTAAGTCATATTCAAGTGACCCTAACAATTACGGCATTCTTTATTATAGTGAGGAAGAAATCTATAAGGTTTTAGGTGAAGCGCATAAAAAAGGCTATCAAATCACTGTACATGCACAAGGTGATAAAGCTATTGAAATGTATTTGAATTGTGTAGAAAGGGCGCTAGAGGAATCACCAAGAAAAAATCACCGTCATCGAATCGAGCATGCGGGAATTTCTTCACCAGATTTACAAGAGAGAATGAAAAAACTCGAGATGATTCCTATTCCAAATCCTCCATTTCCATATGAATTCGGAGAGATATATGTAGAGCACTATGGTGATCGTGTTAATCACATGTACGCTGCTCGTGATTTTATTGATCGTGGCATCATTGCAGCAGGTAGTTCGGATGCACCAGTTACTGACTATAATCCTTTATTAGGAATTCATGTTGCTGTCAATAGAAAAACTAAGTCTGGAATAGAGGTTGGTGCTAATCAATCTATAAGCGTAATGGAAGCTATTAAACTATACACATGGAATGGTGCTTATGCGAGTTTTGAAGAAGAGATAAAAGGAAGCATAGAGGCCGGAAAACTGGCGGATTTAGTTATATTAAATGACAGCATTTTAAGTGTCAATCCAAACCAAATTAAAGATTTAAAAGTAGAAACAACAATTATTGATGGTGAAATTATTTATCAAAAAGAACAATCAGTGAAAATGTAGCAATAAAAAAACGCCCCTTCAGTTGTTTAGTTGCGCTTTTCAAATCGTATTAATTTTCCGAAAGAATTGAAAGGATATTCGTCTACTAACAAATATTCAGATTATGAACACTAGAAAATGAACACAACCTATCATATAATTGAAAGACTATATTTTAAAATCAATGTTAATATTACCCTCCTATAAGTATTAACATGCGTAATTGAGGTGTTTTCTTTGTTGTTTTATGATCGAATTTCTATAATGGCCCCTCCTGTTCCATAGCTAAGGAAAGTCTATTCATTTCTGAGATTTTCAAAGTTATAGGAGGGTATTAAAAGTGAAAAAAGTCTCAGTACCATCACTTTGGTTAATGATTATTCTTGTGGCATTTCCGCAAATTAGTGAAACAATTTACACACCGTCTTTACCGGATATTTCAAAGGCGTTGCACGTAAGTAATAATGAGGTACAGTTAACGCTTAGTGTTTATTTTGCTGGATTTGCTTTAGGTGTATTTTTTATTGGATGGTTATCAGATATAATTGGTCGTCGCCCAGCAATGTTATTTGGAATTGTAGTATATGGCGCTGGAAGTTTCTTATGCTATATTGCAAATTCTATTGAATTTTTATTGTTTAGTCGTTTTATTCAAGCATTTGGAGCAAGTGCTGGTTCAGTTGTGACACAAACGATTCTTCGTGAAAGTGTAGAGGGGCATAAACGTCATGTTATGTTTGCTCAAATTTCGGCAGTCATTGCTTTTACACCAGCGATAGGTCCACTAATTGGGGGCTTTCTTGATCAAATGTTTGGATTTAAAATAGTATTTTTAAGTTTAGTTGTTATGAGTGTTGGGATTTTGTTATATACGTTTGTTTCTCTTCCGGAAACAAAAACGGAATCAGTAACGGATAAAATAAATGTATTTTCTGTATTAAAACGGTTGATTACAAATCCGAAAGTAGTAACATATGGGGTATTAATTGGAGGAGCGAATGGTGTTTTATTTAGCTACTATGCAGAAGCGCCGTTTATCTTTATTGAATACTTTCAGTTATCGCCTAGTATGTACGGATTTCTAGGAATTGTTGTTGCTTCCGCTTCTATTATTGGGGCGAAAGTTTCAAAGCGGTTACTTGCTACTTATAAACCAGAGAAAATTATATATATCGGTTGTCTTGTAATGACAGGAGGAGCTATCTTCTTAACTGTTATTAATTCATTTGGATCAAATCCAAACATAATATATATGATTGGATTTTTAGTAGCGATGTTTATATTGCTATTAGGAATTGGGGTAGCATTGCCTAACTGTTTAAGTTTAGCATTAGTAGATTTTCAAGATGTCATTGGTACAGCTGGAGCATTGTTTAGCTTAGGCTACTATGTAATTGTAACGATGACAATTTGGGGAATGAGTCAGCTTCATACGGGCTCGTTAATGGTGATGCCGCTTTATTTTCTGGCTATAGTAGTTATCATGATGGTATTTACTAAAGTGTTTATTTTTGGTAAACAAACTTCAAAAACGATTTAAATATGAAATGGTAAAAGAGTCTCATTTTTTAATGAGACTCTTTTATATTTTATGAAAATAACTATAGGTATGAATATGTAATTAATGTTAAAATATGAAAAAATTGTATAGTTATAGTTTTTAGGGAGGGTAAAAATATGTTAATGAATCTAGTATGCGCTCTACTAATCATTTCCGGACTTATTATAGTTGTAAGAAATACTTTCATTTTAAACCACTATCTTTGTAATTTAATGGCATTCTTTGTGCTTATATGACAACATCTTCCTACGTATTAGAGCAACTTTCGTTAACAAAAACCATATTGATACTATGTTTGTTGCTGATAACTTTTATTCTTATATACTCACATTTCGAGATTAGAGGGCTCGCTTTTAACGATTATACGGTATTTAATCTAGCTTCTAGCCGAGTGAATATATTAGTGAAAGACGGGTTAACCGAAGCGAACATAGAATTTACATTGGATAAAAATAATATATATTTATCAGGATCTCCTGTTAAAATTCGAATATTGAATAGACCATTACATACAACTAATATTTTATTTAGAAAATGCCCAGAGGATATAAAGACAAAAATTAAAGGTATTATTAAGGAAAAGATAAAAGCTGAGGAGAAGAGTTTTCCTCTTTCCGGTGTATTGTTGATTGTTTTAAGTGTAGTTATATTTTTCTTAAAGTAGGAGATGGGATAGAGAATTTTTAGTTGTGAGAACGGGATAAATAAGAGATGTAGAAGCTAGTGACTTTGTTGTTTTACTAATATATTAAATTTATGTGAGAGGTGTTAATCGCATGTGTAAGCAATTACGGTACAAACTATAAATAGTGAAGTATATGCGGTATGAAACCGAGGTAGATAAGATCTCCTCGGTTATTTATATTGTAATAACATTCATACCGGAATCATATTGAATAGATGTATTTTATTGTTAATTTAGTTAAAAATTAATCAAACTAATATATAATAATTTACTGAAAAAATAATTGAACTTTTCAGATAAATGAATTAATATGAAGTGAGCAATTTTAAATTTTATAGAAAATAGGAAGATGAGGGGTTTGGGAAATTTTATAAGAGGCAAAATGAGATTTTAGGATAGCTTTAAAGTTAGTCTAAAATGACGTTTGTTTCATCATTTTCAGGGCCGAAAGGAATTAGGGTACACCATCTTACTTTAAATGCGGCTATGAATCATCTAAGAGGGGGAAATGAAGTGGCAAACAAAGAATTGAAACGAGGTTTAGAAGCACGTCATATTCAAATGATTGCTTTAGGCGGAACAATTGGTGTTGGTTTGTTTATGGGGTCAGCCAGCACGATTAAATGGACAGGTCCGTCAGTAATGCTTGCATATGCAATCGCAGGTGTTTTCATCTTCTTCATTATGCGTGCCATGGGAGAAATGTTGTATATGGAGCCAAGCACAGGTTCATTTGCGACATTTGGTCACAAATATATTCATCCGTTAGCTGGTTATATGACAGCGTGGAGTAACTGGTTCCAGTGGGTTATTGTTGGGATGTCAGAGATTATCGCAGTTGGAGCGTATATGAAATATTGGTTCCCGGATTTACCGGCTTGGATACCTGGTATTATCGCGATGGTTATTCTTGGTGCGGCTAACTTAATTTCTGTTAAGTCATTTGGTGAATTTGAATTTTGGTTTGCGATGATCAAAATCGTTACGATTTTATTAATGATTATTGCCGGATTCGGCCTCATTTTCTTCGGAATTGGGAATGGAGGAGAAGCAATCGGCATATCTAATCTTTGGGCAAACGGCGGTTTCTTTACAGGTGGTTTTTCAGGATTCTTCTTTGCATTATCACTTGTAGTTGGAGCGTATCAAGGTGTGGAATTAATCGGGATTACTGCTGGTGAAGCGAAAGATCCGAAGAAGACACTTACTAGAGCAATTCAAAGTACAATTTGGCGTATTTTAATTTTCTATATTGGTGCTATTTTCGTTATTGTAACTGTTTATCCTTGGGATCAATTAAGTTCAATTGGTAGTCCGTTCGTAGCAACTTTTGCGAAAGTTGGTATTACGGCAGCTGCGGGACTTATTAACTTCGTTGTTATTACAGCCGCAATGTCTGGTTGTAACAGTGGTATTTATAGTGCTGGACGTATGCTTTATACACTAGGAGTAAATGGACAAGCACCGAAATACTTTACGAAGATCTCTAATAACGGTGTACCTTTATTCGGTACAGTTGGTGTAATTATCGGTTTAGCGGTTGGTGTTGTTTTAAGTTATATTGCACCAAAAAACTTATTCGTATATGTATATAGTGCGAGTGTACTTCCTGGTATGGTGCCATGGTTTGTCATTTTAATTAGTCAAATTAATTTTAGAAAAGAAAAAGGAGCAGAGATGAAAGATCATCCATTCAAAATGCCATTTGCTCCTGTTACAAACTATTTGACAATTGCCTTTTTAATTATGGTATTAATCGGAATGTGGTTTAACGATGATACGCGTATTTCATTAGTTGTAGGTATTGTTTTCTTAGCTATCGTCACAATTAGTTTCTATGCTTTCGGAATAGGGAAACGACCTCCGTTAGATGTTCAAAATGATCAAGAGATTTCAAGTAAATAAAGATAGTAAAAAGTCCGATTTCCCGTTTAGAAATCGGACTTTTTATTATTAAAATTTCTCTAAAACGATCTTTCCAATTGTACGCCCACTTTCAAGTTGTGCATGTGCTTTCTTTACGTTTTCAGCGTTAATTGGTGTGAATGTTTCATTTAATGTAGTCTTTAAAATGCCTTCATCTAATAGTTCGCTTACTTTATTTAATAGTTCGTGCTGCGTACTCATATCACCAGTTTCATACATCGCTTTTGTAAACATAAACTCCCAAACGAATGTAGCACTTTTACTTTTTAAAATTCCCATCTCAAGAGGGTGTTCATTTTCTACGATAGAGCAAATTTTACCTTGTGGTTTAATGATGTCACCCATCGCGTGCCAATGCTGATCAGTATTGTTTAAGCAGAAGATATAATCTACATCTTTTAGCCCAAATTCTAATATTTGATCTTTTAAAGGTTGGTGATGATTAACTATATAATCGGCACCGAATTTTTCCACCCAGTGTATAGTTTCGTTGCGGGATGCGGTTGCGATTACGTTTAGTCCAGCCCATTTAGCTAACTGAATAGCAATCGAGCCAACACCACCAGCTCCGCCGATAATTAAAATGTTTTTAAATGAATTTTCATCTTTCTTATTATAATCAATCCCTAAACGTTCAAACAAACCTTCCCATGCGGTAATGGCTGTTAAAGGAAGTGCTGCAGATTCAGCATCACTTAACGTTTTTGGTTTTTTACCAACAATTCTTTCATCAACTAAATGGTATTCACTGTATGTACCTTGCCTTGTAATGCTTCCAGCGTAAAACACTTCATCGCCTTCTTTAAATAACGTACAACCATCGCCAGTTTGCACGACAACACCGCTAGCATCCCAGCCAAGTATTTTTGCTATATCTTCTTTTTTATCTTTCAGAGATCGAACTTTTGTATCAACTGGATTAACGGAAATAGCGTTAATCTTTACAAGTATATCTCTTCCTGTGGCAACAGGTCTTTCAACTTCAATATCAATTAAACTGTTTTCTTCTTCAATAGGTAAGTATTCATGTAAACCAATTGCTTTCATTTTTATTCCCTCCATTAAAGTAAGAGTCTTTTTCTCTTTTATTATAGATGCAGAAAGGTTGTTATGTAAAAAAGTACACTCATTTTTATACTGTCATTGGATTGGTTTTAAAATTCTGACAAATGATATGCAATTAGTATAAAAAATAATGCGAGGTGAATGACTAATGACAGCGAAACTAAGAAAAAGTGATTATGTAATCGTAATGGCAATTATTATAATGTATTCGTTAATTGGTCACGTATTAAATTTAGATATCTTAAAAGTGATGGCTATTCAACAAAATGGAGTTAGTATTAGTTTTGTAGGTATTGCTATATGTTATATCACAGCTAGGTTATTGTTTTTTGCTATTCGGAAATTAAAAAATGATGAGTAATACTGTAATGAAGAATGTGTGAACAACCTAAAAATAATAGTTGAAACAATGGAAGAAGAGAAGGAGTTTATTTCTAGTAGGAAGAATTTTTTACTGTATTGTTTTATCCAAAACTAAATGAAAAGGTGGATACATAATGACAGTAAAGAAGCTTTATTTCGTCCCAGCAGGTCGTTGTATGTTGGATCATTCGTCTGTTAATAGTACGCTCACACCGGGGGATTTATTGAACTTACCTGTATGGTGCTATTTATTGGAGACAGAAGAGGGGCCTATTTTAGTAGATACAGGTATGCCAGAAAGTGCGGTTAATAACGAAGATCTTTTTAACGGTACATTTGTTGAAGGACAGATTTTACCAAAAATGACTGAAGAAGATAGAATCGTAAATATTTTAAAACGCGTTGGATATGAACCGGAAGATCTTCTGTATATTATTAGTTCTCACTTACATTTTGATCATGCAGGAGGAAATGGTGCTTTTACAAATACACCGATTATTGTGCAGCGTGCTGAATACGAGGCGGCACAATATAGTGAAGAATATATGAAAGAATGTATATTGCCGAATTTGAAATACAAGATCATTGAAGGGGATTATGAAGTCGTACCAGGAGTTCAATTATTGTATACACCAGGACATACTCCGGGGCATCAGTCGCTATTAATTGAGACAGAAAAATCCGGTCCTGTGTTATTAACGATTGATGCATCTTATACGAAAGAAAATTTTGAAGATGAAGTGCCGTTCGCTGGATTTGATTCGGAATTAGCTTTATCTTCAATTAAACGTTTAAAAGAAGTTGTTAGGAAAGAGAACCCAATTGTTTTCTTTGGACATGATATAGAGCAGGAAAAGAGTTGTAAAGTGTTCCCTGAATATATATAAATAGAAAAAGTCATGGGCCTAGTAGCTCATGACTTTTTCTATTAAATAACCTTTTTAAATAAGTTATATACTTTTTTTGAATTACCTTCATTTAATTGATAATAAGTAAGGTCTACGTCATCAGGAGTGTTTTGATGGGCAATCATAACTTCACTACTGTTGTTATCTACTATCCAAATTAAATATTGTTTATAAGTTCCATCTTGGAAAGTAATCCACATGTTACAATCTACTAAATCAGAACCTTCTTCATCTAGCGTTAAATCGCCTTTTTTTGCTGTATCCATACTGTTAATGAATGTTTTTAATTCATCTGTTTTTGTAAGGAAGATAGATTTTTTTGTCTTAAGCGACTCTACATGTATATCTTTTATTTCCTGCTTTCCTAAAAAAACAGGAGGTGCATTTGGGTCTCTTTGAGTTGAAATAATAGTAGCTTTCTTCTTTGGTTTACTTGCTGTATAGAGATCTTGAATAGATTTTCCAGAGTTTAAAAACCATACGGTTCCAAAAACAATCAATGCGCTACCTATCAATAAAATGATTTTCTTAATAGGGTATTCTCCTCTCTATGGCTTCATGTGAAGAGCTTTTCTATTAATATATGATAGGTAAGCGTAAAGTATTATAGTTGAACGTGGTTATGCTTCACGGTTTTTATAGGGCGATCAACGAGTAAATTGTAAGTGAGCCCTATTAATACGAGAATTCCACCGATAATTTTTCCGGTTGATAGTTCGTGTGACAGGAAGAAATCGATGATAGTCCCCGTAAACAATTGTCCGATAAAGATGAGTAATGTTAAATAAAATGCTGATATTTTAGGAGTAATATAGTTTGATAATGAGATGACGATAACGCCTACTAATCCGCCTAAGTATACAGCGATAGGTATGGATTGTAACGTATGACTAGAAATATACAACGAATCTGAACTGAAAATTAAAAATAACATGGAGAAAAATAATCCAGTAATATAATTGAAAAATGTGCCTTCCCAATTTCCAATTTCCTTTGCTAAATTCGCGTTAATAATTCTAGCAACAACGATAGAAACACCAGCTAAAATAGCGATACAAATATATAACATTTTCTTGCCTCCATTAATAAATTGTCATGACTATAATTCCAGAAGAGATGAATAATAATCCAATTAATTTTTTCTTATCAAACTTCGAAACTTTCATTCCTAATAAACCAAAATGATCAATAACTATGGAAGCGATGGATTGACCAAGTAAGCTTAATGCAATCGTAATAGAGGCACCAAGAGCAGAGAAACTTATATTATTAAAAAGAACAGTGAATACTCCAATTGCCCCAGCGCTATATAAAAAAAGTGGAATACCTTTATCAAAATGGATTTTATTTTTGTTAAGGATTAAAACGAAAATAACTGCTATTAAACCGACAAGATGAATGACAACACTCGCTGTATAATTACCGATTATTTCAGATAAAATCCCATTCAATGGGAGCATAATGGCAATAAGGACACCAATAAAGACAGAAAGAAAGTTATACAATGTAATATCCCCTTTTTATATTTCATATTTGTAATGACTGTATCATGCTGAAATTGTGTATTACTATGACATATGTCATAGTGAAAGAAGAAAATTTTGTTTACAATTGGGATGAGTTGTAAAGGTGGGGGACTATGAAGAAAGTATGTAATTCTAATAAATTAGCAGAGTATATGAAACAAAATAATATTGATTCATTTTTTAGTAGTGATATGAAACCATATATGGAACTTATATTTTTTAAAAAGAATGAGTTCATTTGCAGAGAAAACGAAGAGATAGATTATTTATATTTCTTTGTTGAAGGAAAAGCGAAAGCGTTTAACACATTAAGTAACGGGAAATCTGTATTATTATGTTTTTATGACAGTTTGCAGTTGCTAGGAGATGTAGAGTTAATTCACTCTCAAAGAATCAATTCAAACGTACAAGTTATGGCAGACTCATATTGTGTTGGGCTACCTTTAGGGAAAGTGAGAAACCAATTATTTCATGATGCGAAATTTTTAAGATGTATTTGCGGTTCTTTAGCCCATAAATTAAATCGACTTTCAAAAAATAGTACAATTAATTTACTGTATCCACTTGAAAATCGACTTGCGAGTTACATGTTAGCAGCAGGGGAACGGGCGGTTCAGCACGGAAATAGAATTGTGTTTAGTGGGAATTTAACGGAAATAGCTGAATTGTTAGGGACGAGTTATCGGCATTTATTACGTACATTAAATGTTTTTTGTGATAAAGAAATTATAAAGAAAAATAATGGTTGCTTTGAAGTGATGAATGTAGATGTTTTGCGGGAATTGGCGGCGGATGTTTATAAATAGGAGGGTATTATAAATGATTACACCTATATTTAGAATTTTTGATATTGAAAAGGCTCAGTTATTTTACTTGAATTTTTTAGGGTTTAAACTGGATTGGGAACATCGGTATGAGGAAAATATGCCATTATATATGCAAATTTCGTTAAATGATACTGTAATACATCTATCTGAACATCATGGGGATGCTTCACCAGGCGGTGCAATTCGTGTGAAAATAGAGGATTTAAAAAGTTATTATGCTATTTTATCAAGTAAAGATTATGCGTATTCAAAACCTGATATAGAGAGAACACCTTGGGATACAATTGAATTAACTGTGATTGATCCGTTCTCAAATAGAATTACATTTTATGAGGAAAGGGTTTAGAAATTGAGGTGTTATAAATAATTTATCAAAGTAGGGGTTACAATGAAGAGAAAAATAGCGATGATTTCAGATATTAATGGGAATAGTCACGCTTTAAAGGCGGTATTAAAAGATATTCGAAATGATAATAAATTTAGGTGATAGTGTGTATGGGCCGTTAGATCCTTTGGGGACAATTGAAATATTAATGAGTAACGAGATGATACATATTAAGGGGAGTTTACTTTATAGTGAACTGCTCTTTTTTATTTTGGATAGATATTGAATTATAAAAAAATAAAATGTTATGATTATGGAAACGTATGAACATATGAACATGTATTCATGTGTTTGTGAGAAGGAGGAATTGGAATGAAAGATATAATTATCGTTGGAGCTGGTCAAGCTGGATTAACAATGGGATACTACTTGAAGCAGGAAGGATATAGTTTCTTATTACTTGAGGCGGGAAACCGAATTGGCGATTCTTGGAGAGACCGCTATGATTCTTTGCAGCTCTTCACACCAAGGGAATATAGTAGTTTACCAGGTATGATATTAAAAGGAGAAGGGAGTGGATTTCCATGTAAAGATGAAATTGCAATTTATTTAGAAGAATATGCAAGGTATTTTCAATTGCCGGTACAATTACAGACTCAAGTTTTAAAAATAAGAAAAGAGAAAGAAATATTTGAATTACACACTCCTACAGAAATTTTACAATCGAAAAAAGTTATTATCGCATCAGGTGGTTTTCAGCAACCATTCATCCCCTCATTTTCACAACATCTTTCATCACATATTTTTCAAATACATTCATCACAATATAAATCACCATTACAAATTCCAAAGGGAAAAGTACTTGTAGTAGGTGGTGGGAATTCAGGCATGCAAATAGCAGTAGAACTTGCAAAAACTCATGAAGTTACAATGGCTATAAGTCATCCGTTAACCTTTTTACCGTTATATCTTTTTAGAAAAAGCATTTTTAATTGGTTAGAAAAAATGGGTTTATTGTATGCCGAAATACATACAAAGAGAGGAAGGTGGTTTCAGAAGCGAAAGGATCCCATTTTTGGTTTTGAAGGTAAGGAACTTATTCGTAGTGGAGCAATAAAACTACAGGGAAAAGTGGTAAGTGCATCAGGAAATAATATTATGTTTCAGAATGGTGGCACGTATAGTGCACAAAGTATTATATGGTCCACTGGTTTTGTTCAAGATTATAAATGGATTGAAATAGAAAAGGCAGTGAATATGAATGGATTGCCTAATCATACAAAGGGAATGAGTCCAGTAAGAGGATTGTATTATATTGGACTGCCGTGGCAATCTCAAAGGGGTTCTGCGCTTATTTGTGGTGTAGGAAAGGATGCGGTGTATTTGCTTTCTGAAATCAAAAAATAGATCAGTAGCAACAGCTACTGATCATCCATATGTACATGAATTAGGAGAGGTCAAACATTTCAAACGTTTATTAGCTTTAGTATAATAGATTTTCATGAAATAAAAAACTGAAAATTATAATTTTTTGTTGAGAAAGTTTTTTGTATCGAAATATATAAAAAAACGGGGATTTCTATTGAAAGAAAATATGATATTTATATTTTAGTAAATTATGATATAGTCTATATAAGATTCTTTTCCTTAAATTAGGTTTTTTGTATAGTAATTACATTCGTAGTTGGAAAGGGGAAAAAATTGTGAAGTTTGATGATCAACGTCTACTAGGAATACGATTAGGTTCTGTACTCATAACAGAAGAAAATCAATATTTAGTAATTAAGAAGAAAGATCATTATGCACTATTAAACATACATAATTTAGAATGCACACATGTCGAAGTGCAGTTAGAGCATATTGAAGAACTGCTGCATGAAGATTTCCAAGAAAGTATAACTGAAATTATCGCACCAGAACATATTAAAATTGTGGTGAAAAATGTTATATAAAGAAAGAAGCTGGGAGAATCAGCTTCTTTCTTTGTTTTACTTCGTTAATTATAAGGATAACATTTTTAAAATCTCACCAATAATCCCATCCTTTTGATGAACACCTAAATCCGAGTTCGTTATAATAACAGCGCCATTACCTCGGTATGGATTACATACCATCATACATTGAAATCCAACACCCCAGCCAAGTGAATGAATTTGTAAGTCTTCATTAGAATACTCTAGAAAAACACCTAACCCAGTCCATTTGGTGCATCCTTGAGGAGAAATCATATCTTGTACTGTTTTTTGAGAAAGTTCCAGTTTGCTATTTCCCTGTAAGGACTGAATGATTTCAATAATTAAAGTTGATAAGTCAGTTGGTGTTGTCCAAATGCCTGAAGCAGCTGCGAATGGATAAAATGGATACTTCTCATTTGTAACGGTGCCATCTTTATTATGTCCACAAGCAAATGTATCTAATTTATTTATATCTTCAGTAGGGAATACCGTACTATTCTTCAGTTGAAGTGGTTGAAAGATATATTCTTCAAGTAAAAGGTTGAATCGTTTTCCAGTTATATTTTCAAGTAGTAGTTCGATAATACAAAAATTTGCGTCAGAGTAGTGGAATTGGCTTTCTGGTGCATAAGTTACTTCTATAGGTACTGGGCAATATAATGTTTTACCAGCAAGGAGCTTAGGGATTTTAGGTATTCCTTGCACTAGCTTATAATGTTCAAAACTATTGGGAGGATCAATGATTCCAGATTGGTGACTTAATAAGTTTCGCAGCGTGACTTTTTTCTGTGAAGTAAATAGATTGGTAGGGATGTTCCAAGATGTGAGTTTATCATTTACGTCTTCATCTAAATATACGATTCCTTGATCTGATAACGTTAGTACAAGCATTGAAGTGATGAATTTGCTAATAGAACAAGAATTGAATATGGAATCCGTAGTGACAGTTCTAGTTGTTCCAGATTCAAGTGTTCCGAAAGCAGTAGCTTCATCAAGTTTACCGTCACGTATAACGGCAAAGCTTAACCCTGCAACAGAATATTGGTTCATTTTCTCATATATATTGTTACTTTTTAAGTTCATAGTGACTCCTTTCTTTTAAAAACAGAATATTAACTTTATTATACAGTAGTAAATAGAGAGAAAAGGAAAACACTTCATCTTTTATCGATGAAGTGTTTTCTTAGTTTAAGTTAATTCGAAGTAAATGCTTTGAAAAATTTATCTCTGTACATGTACATAAGCCATGAGGCTGTTATAAAGGAAATAAAGATTTGTTTGTTTTTAATTGGTGCATTGAAAACAAGCCAACCAACTATATCAAATAACAAATGTAGTGCAATTGAAAGAACTACAAATTGTAGTAACGTCTTAAAAAATCTCTTCATAAAGTGTCCCCTAAAATAAAAGGTTTTATCCCGCATTAACGGGCAGTAAAACTCCCACCTCAAAATTCGACTGGGGCAAAGAAGTTAGGTGGGAGTCGGGCTGCCCGTAAACACCCGATTGGTGAAGACTAATAATCAGTGGGGGACGAACAAAACCCCCACTGATTAAAGTTTCACTTTATCAACAATGTTGTATATTACTATTATACATTAAATGTGTCCTGTGGTAAAATTTACATAAATTACTTAAATAAAACAATGCTAGTGAGGAGGAACAGTCTTGGAATTTTGGATTGTCATACCGATAGCGGCCTTTGGATTTATGTATCTCGCTGAAAAATTAAATAAAATCGAAAAGAAAACAGATACGCGTTTAAAGAGGATGGAAGATAGATTACAATTAATTTCGAAAGAAATGGGAATTGTAGATAGAGAACCTGAAATTAATAAAGAATTACGCCAGCTTGTGGAAGAAGGAAAAACAGTTACAGCAATTAAGAGAGTAAGAGAGGCTTTTGGATTTTCATTGTTAGAAGCGAAGCAATATGTTGATAAGTTATAAAAAAGATCATCCAATTGGATGGTCTTTTTTTACTGAACCATACGTGTATTTACATAAGCAGCGATTATAACGTGGCCAATAATAATGATGGGAAATATAATTTTAACATTAGGAGTAATGAAGACACTGCCAATTGTGGCAATAACACCAGCAATTAAATTATAAAGACCAACTATTTTTGATAACTTCACTTTGTCAGGTACACGGCGTTCATTGAATCCTGATAAGAGCCAAGTGTATTGTTTTACTCCGATGAAATAAGCTAGTGCAAATGAAATGATGGCTAGTATGAATAATGATGGCGAAGCGAAGAGAGTCATTGAGAACACCTCCGTTAAAGGGCTATAAATAAATTATAGTATGAATGTTATAATTTAACAAAATACATTTTTGATTTTAAGTTTATTAAAAATGAGATATTTACGATGAAGGGAGATTACATATGAATATTTCGGAATTCCAGCAATATGTATCGAGTTTCAGTAAAGAAAAAGGATTTCAAGATACAACAATTGAAGAGCGTACGATGTATGCGATGGCGGAATTAGGTGAATTAGCGGAAGTTATATTAAAGCGTGATAAAATACAAGATTCGAAAAGAGAGATTGGTTTAGAAATGTTTGATGTAATTTGGAATGTATGTGATTTAGCAAACAAGTTAGAAATTGATTTAGAGAAGGCGTTTGAAGAAAAAATGATGATTAATAAAAAACGTGAATGGTAAAAGGAAGGTTAAAAAGCGCACAAAATTTTGTGCGCTTTTTATTAATGGTATGAAAAATATGTAAAAAAAGATGGAACAAACATTTGAGACGAATTGTATAATATAGGAAATAACTATTTAGTTTGAAAGAAAGGGTGGAGAAAATGAAAAAGAATATATTATTAAAAGTAGGGGTATGTGTTAGTTTACTAGGAACAATTCAATTTGTTAGCACAATTTCTTCTGTGAAAGCGGAACAAAAGCTAGAGCAAAAAGTAATAAAGAATGAGACAGGAACTATTTCAATTTCTCAGTTAAACAAAAATGTATGGGTTCATACTGAGTTAGGTTATTTTAATGGAGTAGCAGTTCCTTCGAACGGTCTAGTTCTTAACACTTCTAAAGGGTTAGTGCTTGTCGATTCTTCTTGGGATGATAAGTTAACGAAGGAACTAATAGAGATGGTAGAAAAGAAATTTCAGAAGCGCGTAACGGATGTCATTATTACACATGCGCATGCTGATCGAATTGGCGGGATAAAAACGTTGAAAGAAAGAGGCATTAAAGCGCATAGTACAGCATTAACTGCGGAACTAGCAAAGAAAAATGGATATGAAGAGCCACTTGGAGACTTACAAACAATTACGAATATGAAGTTTGGAAATATAAAAGTAGAAACGTTCTATCCAGGGAAAGGGCATACAGAAGATAATATTGTCGTATGGTTACCGCAATACAACATTTTAGCTGGAGGCTGTTTAGTGAAATCTGCGGAAGCTAAAGATTTAGGGAATGTTGCTGATGCATATGTAAATGAATGGTCGATATCGATTGAGAATGTATTGAACCGATATGGAAATACGAATTCAGTAGTACCTGGTCATGGTGATATAGGTGATAAAGGATTGCTTTTACATACACTGAATTTGTTGAAATAAGAAACAAGAAATAAAGTAATAATGAAGCGAATTGTAGATTTAAGAAATTTTTGGAATACAAAAGAGAGGAGAAAACTATTTCCTCCTCTTTTTCTTTTAACTATATTGAAATGCCGAAGCTATTGATTACGCCTAAATATGTTACTGAGATTTTAATTCTAAATATACAAATACCAGTACCGTCATAATTGCTATAACAACGTAAGTAACATCAAGCATTATAAGTGTCTTTAAAGTTTCAGTCATCCTAATTCACCCCTGTTATAAAAATATAACATGACCTCTTATCAATTAAATAAGAGATCATAAAGATAACAATGTACATGAAATTTCTTAAGTAGTTTCTATATAAATATATCATATAAATAATGTAAAAAATGTTAAGATGGTGTAAATGTATTGTAAATAAAGAGGTTTCCTATAAAATCTTTAATCAAAAAATTGATAGTTCTTCAAAATGAAAAAACGCTATTCTTTCTGTTGAATGATAGAATAGCGTTTTTGTATGCTTATTAGTTGCTAATAGTTCTCTAAATCAATTATCTAGCTATTTGAAAGCATCAACAAAGTTGTCCATTTTTCTGTATGTTTTTTTGATGTCAATAAAAATATTATGTCAACAATATGAACTGGCACAAATTTATATATATTATTGTGATTGATATCACATCCCTTTTTCTCAATGAGTATTATGCTTAATTTGTAACGAATGATTGGGAGAGGGTGGGATGATATGTTTTGTTATCAATGTGAACAAACGCCAACAGGCGGATGTAAAGTGATGGGTGTTTGTGGTAAGAATGAAACAATTGCAAGTTTACAAGATACGATTGTGTTCGGATTAAAAGGAATAGCGGCTTATCGTACGCATGCTGCGCAGCTAGGGTATACAGATGCATTTGTAGATGCTACAACTCAAGAAGCGCTATATATGACATTAACAAATTCTAACTTTAATGAACAAGAACATATTGATATGGCTATGAAAGTAGGGAAATCGGCTTTACGAGTAATGGAGTTATTAGATGAGGCACATACGAATCACTTTGGTGTTCCGGAGCCTGTTCAAATTACGCAGAACCATGTAGAAGGTAAGGCAATTGTAGTTACTGGTCATAATTTATTTGCATTAGAAGAGTTATTAAAGCAAACAGAAGGAAAAGAAATTAATATTTATACGCATTCTGAAATGCTACCAGCACACGGATATCCACAACTGAAAAAATATAAACATTTAAAAGGAAACATCGGTAAGGCATGGTATGATCAACGACGCCTTTTCGAAAAATTTACAGGTGCCATATTAGCTACAACGAACTGTGTTATGCCAATTAAAGGATCATACTCTGATCGATTCTTTTCATATGATATTGCAGGTTTAGAGGGTGTACAAAAAATTGAAAATGATGATTTTGCACCATTGATTCAAAAAGCGCTTGAACTTCCAGAAGTACATATGGAGTCGGATGAGCAGTTAGTAACAGGGTTTCATCATAATACAGTATTATCATTAGCTCCGGAAATTATTAATGCAGTAAAAGAAGGAAAGATTAAGCGTTTCTTTGTCATCGCAGGTTGTGATGCTCCGGGAAAAGGCGGAGAATATTATCGTGAATTAGCAACGTCGCTTCCGCCAGAAACGGTTATTTTAACAACTTCTTGCGGGAAATTCCGCTTTAATGATGTGAGTTATGGTGTTGTACCTGGTACGGAGATTCCGCGTTACATTGATTTAGGACAATGCAATGATTCAATTTCTACAGTGAAAATAGCGGCCGCTTTAGCAGATGCTTTCCAATGTGAAGTGAATGAATTGCCAGTAAGTATTGTCTTATCATGGTTTGAACAAAAAGCGGTTGCTATTTTACTTGGGCTATTTAGCCTTGGTATTCAAGATATTCGCATTGGTCCAAAGGCACCTGAATTTATTTCACCTGGTGTGCTTGATGTATTACAAGAGACATTCGGTTTAAAACTAATTACAACCGCAGCAGAAGATATGAATATGATGTTATCGTAACAAAAAGGATGTCCTATATGTAGAGTTGACTTTATAAAGAGTTTGTATGTATTCGCAAGCTCATGTATTAGATGCACAGGTGCATTAGTAGAAGAACAAAAGAATGATCCGTCTTTTTAATAAGGAGAGCTATCTACATTCATTAACTTCGGAATATTATAACGCCCAAAATAAAAATGCGGAATTTTTGTTTTGGGTATTTCCTTTTCTTAGCTGGATAGGTATGTGGTGAGATTTCTTAAGAAGAAAATAGGCAGTATCCAATAGATAATAGCGGATTTAAGAAAAAATTTAAAAATCGAGTTGACATTCCATCTACATAGTCATACAATGTAGTGGTAATGAGTAATACTGAATAGCGTAGTTTTTAAAAATATATTCAGTATCCAATAGGCAAAAGCGGATTTAAGAAAAAATTTAAAAATCGAGTTGACATCCCATCTACTTAGTCATACAATGTAGTTGTGATAAGTAATACTGAATAGTGAGGTTTCTCAAAAGCTATTCAGTAAAAATTAGCCTTAGTACTCTGTGATACTGAATATAAGTCAGACAGAATAGGGGGTAAAGGAGGATCAGAATATGGAAAATTTAACTGAAATGTTGAAAGGTTCGCTGGAAGGATGTGTTCTGGAAATCATTAGCCGCCGTGAAACTTATGGCTATGAGATTACCCGCCACCTTAATGAGCTTGGGTTTACTGAAGTCGTGGAAGGAACGGTCTATACCATCCTTGTGCGATTAGAGAAGAAAAAACTTGTGAATATTGAAAAGAAACCGTCAGACATGGGGCCGCCTCGCAAGTTTTATTCACTAAATGAGGATGGCCGTCAGGAGCTTGAATCATTTTGGAGAAAATGGGATTTTGTATCATCAAAAATTAACGTCTTGAAGTCAAACTAGCCTCATAAGATTAAATATTCGGCCGATATTTTGGGAGTTTCTTGTTCTGCTTTATAAAAAAGGAGGAAAAATAATATGTTGGAAATGTTCAAAAAATTAATTGGTGATAAAAAAGAGTACAAAATGATGATGGCACGTGTTGGAGCTCTGCCAGAGGACTATCAGTTTGTGTTTAAGAAAATTCAAAACTACATGTGGAATTTCTCAGCTGGTAACGGGATGGATATGCTACACATACAGTATGAACTAATCGATTTGTTTGAAGCCGGTGCGGCGGAAGGCAGACAAGTGCTAGAAATCACTGGGGAGGACGTGGCATCCTTTGCTGACGAACTAGTGGCAAACGCTAAAACTTATGTTTCCAAGTATCGTGAAGATTTGAATGAAAGTATCATGAAGCAATTGAGAAAAAAATAAATGCAACAGGTAATACCGACTGATTAGCTGGTTACAAATGTGAATTGACGCCATTGCTATTCAGTTATATTTTTAAATCAGTACTAAGTAATACAGATTATCAGTAATACTAAATAGAGGGTGTAGGCAGTCTATCTTTACAAAACATTTTTTAAGGAGGAAAAAAGCATGACCAATACAGCGATTTCTGTAAAAGGATTAAAAAAATCCTTTAAAGATAAGGAAGTGTTAAAAGGGGTAGATTTTGAAGTGCAGCGTGGCTCCATTTTCGCACTGCTGGGCTCAAATGGAGCGGGCAAGACGACGATAGTCAATATCCTCTCGACGCTGATGAAGCAAGATGGCGGCGAAGTAGGTATTTGTGGTTTTGACGTTCAGCGTCAACCGGATCATGTTCGTCAAAGTATCAGTCTGACAGGGCAGTTTGCAGCTTTAGACGGAATGCTCACGGGGAGAGAAAACTTGATAATGATTGCCAATTTGCGTGGAGTTTCTAGTCCTGCTCAAGTCGCTGATAATTTGCTTGCAAGATTTAGCCTGACTGATGCAGCCAACCAGAGGGCAGACCAGTATTCAGGTGGGATGAAGCGCCGGCTTGACATCGCGATGAGTTTGATTGGGGCGCCAGCAGTCATTTTTCTCGATGAACCGACGACAGGGCTTGACCCTGAAGCGCGTATTGAAGTGTGGGATACAGTCAAGGAACTTGCCGGCGGCGGCACGACTATCTTGCTCACGACCCAGTACCTCGAGGAAGCCGAACAACTGGCGGACCGTATCGCTATCTTGCATGGCGGGAAAATTATCACGACTGGTACTCTTACAGAACTTAAAGAGATGTTCCCGCCAACAAAAGTGGAGTATATCGAGAAGCAGCCGACATTGGAAGAAATTTTCCTTGCGATCATTGGCAAAAAGGAGGAGATGTAAATGAAGAGCAAAACAGGGGTATTATTAGGGCGTTTAATGCGCAACATTATGCGCAGTCCGGATACAATTATTACGGTAGCGATTACGCCGATTATGATGATGCTGTTGTTTGTCTACGTATTTGGCGGCGCCATAAAGACAGGAACGGATAACTACGTCAATTATTTATTGCCGGGAATCTTGCTGATGGCTATCGCATCCGGTGTCGCTTACACTTCCGTACGGTTGTTTACGGATGTAAAGAGCGGGCTGATGGCACGTTTCATTACTATGCCTATCAAGCGTTCGTCGGTATTATGGGCTCACGTATTAACATCACTTGTTGCTAATGTGCTTACTATCGTGGTGGTTATCCTTGTTGCGCTCTTAATGGGCTTCCGTTCCAGTGCTAATATTCTGGATTGGCTCGCGGTAGCTGGAATACTCGGGATGTTTACGCTGGCGCTGACATGGTTGGCTATCATTCCTGGGTTGACAGCGAAGTCTATGGAAGGGGCGACAGCCTACTCGTACCCACTAATTTTTCTGCCCTTTATTAGTTCGGCCTTTGTTCCTACTGAAACTATGCCAAAAATTGTTCGTGCGTTCGCTGAAAACCAGCCTGTGACTTCAATCGTGAATGCGATTCGTGCCCTCTTATATGAAGGGACTGTTGGCAACGATATTTGGATTGCACTTGCTTGGTGTGTGGGCATTATGGTTATCGCTTACTTCTTCGCCGGCAAAGCATTTAAACGTCAGTTAGGGTAACACCACCAGTTCGGTGCACAATGGCAACTAAATCTTCTGGAATAATATATATATGGGAAAATGGATTTAAATCACATTAATCTTAGTTATTGCTATAATTGTTAGTATTCTTACTGGTTATGCAGTTGGTACGTAAGTAGGCTCAGACGTTGAGAAAAAGCAGACTGAGAGAGTTAAAAGGGAAGAGATAATATTTTGACCTCAATTCTAATTGCCATATAATAAATGCAATTTTTATACATGAAAAGCCCACCTATTTCCGTAGGTGGGCTATATCTTTACTACACAATTCGAAAGGATACTCTCTTTTTCTGAATATGTAATTATCCATATTTAGAAAAAACTACACTTAATAAATATTACATATAGTAAATGGAAACTTATGGTGTAATTCTTTTAACAGGCTTAACATGATAACCATTATATAAGGTGCGTAGGCTCCTTTGAAAAAGTTCTTCTTTTCTGAAAAATGAATATTGATTCGTTATATGTAATAAAAATTCATGATAATAATTTTATGTTTTCTAAATTTATTCCTTTACATCAATGTGTATTATTTATTACAACAGCTTTCATGTCAAAGATAAGATGTGAAAGCAAAGGGAAATATAAGTATCTTTATAACGAGTTCCTAATATAATCAATGTGTTAACGAAAGGAACTCTGTATTATGTTTGCTTTTCTATTAACTAATACAGCTTCAAAAAATAGACACAATTGTTACATACCAATTGTAATTTATTATCTATTCATAATTCTGTTTATTCTGTCTTTCTAAAAATAAAAAAATATTAGACTCGCAAATATAAACGTTATAATGAGGGCGTCGAGAGGTAACCGATTACCTACGAAGAAAATATCAAACATTTTAAAATTGGACAGACTGAAACGATTAATTACAGAAAGGTGTGTGACCAGAAGGGGAATTTCTTCAAAATAGTTTAGTAGCAGCGGACATCGTATTAGCTGGTGTAAACAATATCATCAATGGAAGTATAGGGTTGGAGGATAAATGCCTCGCACATTAAGAGAGACAGCTTTAGGTGGAATCGTTTACAATATGGCGCATCTAGTAAGCGGTTCATTTTTTAAGAATGGTCTATATTCTTAAGCCTAAAAAGAGACGTAAGAATAGGATACAAGGGGGATTTATTATATGAATGGGAATACTGCAAAAAAAATAGAATTTCAAGCTGAAAATAATGCAGTGAAAAATGAGAACTATCTAGATCCTAAAAAGTGGCATAAACAAGATACTACTTGGGCATTGAGCCTTTTTGGAACAGCAATTGGAGCAGGAGTACTCTTTTTACCTATTAATGCAGGTTCAGGTGGTTTATTATCATTACTGTTAATTACGATACTTGCATTTCCTGTTATGTATTACTCACATAGGGCGCTTGCTAAAATGATATACGCTTCTAATTCTGCTGATCAGGGGATTACAGGTACAATTAGAGAGTATTTCGGAAATAAGGCAAGTATCATTTTTAACATCGTATATTTCGGCTCAATTTATACAATCGTACTGATGTATTCGGTTGCGCTTACAAATACTGCAAGTAGTTTTATCGTGCATCAATTGCACATGCCGGAGCCTCCAAGGGCCATTTTATCGCTTGTATTAGTGCTTGGTCTTATCGCTATACTAAATTTTGGTCAAGATATTACTGTAAAGATCATGAGTATGCTAGTGTATCCTTTCATAGCTTCTTTACTTTTTATCGCAATATCTTTGATCCCGCAGTGGAATACGTCAATGCTTAGCTTTTCAAGTGTTTCTACTGCTTCAACAGGAACAGGATATTTTGGAACGATATTGATGATACTACCAATCATCGTATTCTCATTTAATCATTCACCTATGATTTCATCATTCGTTGTGAAACAGAGAGCTACGTATGGAATAGAAGCTACTGATGCCAAATGTGCACAAATACAAAAGGTTTGTTATATCATGACATTTGTGGTTGTTATGTTCTTCGTCTGGAGCAGTACATTGAGTTTGACTCCAGAGGATCTTAAAATGGCAAAAGAGCAGAACTTATCGATCCTTTCATATCTTGCTAATGAGCTTAATTCGCCTGTAATCACTATTGCAGCTCCTATCATTGCTTTTGTGGCTATTACAAAGTCTTTCCTTGGCCATTATATAGGGGCATATGAGGTAATGCGTGACGTAATTATCAAGTTTGGAAAAACACGCGGAAAAGCTATCGAAGAAAAAACAGTTAAGACAATGATTCTTTCTTTTGTCGTATTAACATGCTGGTATGTTGCTTATGCAAATCCAAGTATTCTTGGAATCATTGATTCCCTTAGCGGTCCGTTAGTTGCTGCTATCTTATGTCTATTACCAATGTATGCGATTCGTAAAGTACCAGTACTAGCTAAATACAGAGGAAAAATGAGCAATGTGTTTGTCATTGTTGTAGGTATACTTACTGTCCTAGCAAGTATTAAGTCATTATTCTAATTCGTTATTGTTAGTTCAAGTGCTAAAATAGTGGGATATGAATAAAGAATGAAAGAGATTATGGATAAGATAAATCCACATTCGAATTTTAAACAAGTAATTTAATGAGGGTTAAACTCTAATATAAAAAGACATGAACAAAGATTAGTTCATGTCTTTTTTGTGTTGGCGTTATTCTTAGAAGAGCGTTTAAAGTAGCGGTAGTAAATAAAATGTTTTTACTAGGTATTTGAATAGAAGTAACTGGCATCTAGTCAAACTCAATATTATTTTGGGTTTAACTGGTCACTGCTTATGGGCAGTATAAACATAATCTCTCTTTTAAACCTTCTAACACTTCTTCAGGCACTTCCTTGATTTTGATATCTTTACCTAGGAAAAGTAGCCAATTTGTTATTTCTGTTAATTCATCGAGATTGTTAACATTGATAAAAGTCTTTAGAATGGCTGTGGATTGGTAAGGATTAGTATAGGAAATAGAAATTTTTATAGGATGGTATTTTTTGAACTGGGCAATCGCTTTTGGACCAAGTTCAAGTACAAGGTTGATTGCCTCGTCCTTCTTACTTAGTTTTTCTAAAATTTTTTTCTTACTTAATCTCTTTTTCGTCGTATAGGGTTCGACATTGATGAGATGATCGACAGGGAGCATCTTCTTTTTTTCTTCTTTTATGTCAAAGCCTTCAATTATCCAATGGCTTTTTTCTTGATAAAGGTGTAGTAGATAAATTGGATAAGACATGGTTTCTTCCTCTTCTTTTACGGTAATCAATAAATGACTATCCAAAAGAAGGATTTGGATGAGTTTTTCTAACATAGGATGGGGGAGGTCAGAAAGCTCAAGTAGGTCAGGATTATGAGGGTTAGTCCCTTCAAAAAGCAAGATTTGATTTAAAAGAACAAGGTCATCCTGCTGGATTTCTGAGATGAGTCCTAGTAATTTTTCGGCTAAAGACTGACGACTCTTTAGATAGGGAAGTTGTTGATTTCTTGTGGCCATAAAGGCAATAAAAAGAGCTTTGACCTCATTATCAGTAAAGCGAACAACGGGCAGGATAGAGTTATGCATGACAAAATATCCTCCATCCCTGCCAACTTCAGCGACGAGCGGCATCCCCATGGCTTCAATTTCTCTAATGTCTCTAATAGCTGTCGATCGTGAGATGTTAAATTCTCGTATGATTTCAGAAATTGTAAAGTGGGAGCGGTTGTTAATATAGCGCATGATCGTATTAATCCGTTCAACTTTTTTCATGTTGGTCTCCTAAACAGTATCATTTTTTGACATGATTTAAAGATATTATAAACTCATCAAGTGAAAAGATAAATCGCTTGATTAATTTAAAAGTGAGGAAGGTTTTAAATATGAAAAATTATACAATAGAAGAAAAAGATAGCTTTATCGTGTTAGGTATTGGAACTGAACTTAAGAGCCACTATACAGACTTTGCGGGCATAAACAAGGAAAAGGCAGACTTTTGGCTGGCCGTCGAACAAGATGGAAGGTTGGACACTTTAAAAGCTTTAGCTACAAATGATTACATTTTTTCTGTGAGTGAAGCGGTGAATAACAAGATGATGTATTACGCTGGTGTCATGACAGAGGCAACGATACAAGAAGAATCTAGAGTTATCCAGTTTCCGAGGGGAGAATACCTAGTAGTTAAAGGGGAAGGCAATACAGCTGAGGAGCTAAGTAATAAGCTTACTGGTATTGCATTTGGTCAAGCATTAGCAGAAGAAAAAGATTTTGCCTATGTTGGTGGGCCAAATACAACAGTTGAGATGGGGCAGCGAAACGGCTTAGTATTTGGTGAAATATGGATTCCAGTTGTTAGGAAGTAAAGTATTAAAAGGAGAGATGGAATTGTCCGATATCGTTGATTTTAAAAACGTAACTACAGCTGGCATGGAGTCTTCACCTGTAGCAGAAGCACTTGCTGGTTTACGTGCCCATGAAGCACGTTACTTTATGAATAAATACAAGCATGAATTTACGGTTGTACCAGCTAGTGAAAGCGAGAAGACTCTTGATTATGTGAACCGCATTTTGAAAGAAGAACGTGATATTGAGTTTGCGGCAAAACCTTTAGAAACATCGTGTTTTCAAGTGGAAAATATTAAATTTGCCTATGTCTTCTATGAGGATGGTCTTGCAGTCAACGTCATGTATACGTTGGATAACCCAAAGAAGCGGGCCGTTGGATTTAAGCTTTCTGAGGGAATGGAGATACCAACGGAGTTAGTAGAGAAGTTTAAGTTTGCTAGACAGAAGTCTAAACTTGCTGGAACAATTCGAGGTTCGTTTTTTGTAATAAAAGGAGAATATAGTGTAAGTTGAAGAATCATTCATTTGTTATATTGAGTTATTTTTTAAAAGGCGCGATTAAGGCTAACAATCTTAAATTGTTAGCCTTTTTTTACATAAGTATAATATTCATAGTCTGCTACACACTACGTTCAGATAAAATAGAACGAAAGGAAATTACTGTAGGGTGGTGGTGGCGTGAGCAAAAAAAGGCTATTTGAGTTATTCTTAGTAACTTTTGCTTTACTATTCCTTCATGTAAGCACATTTACTAATGAAAAATTGAATGATAAATTTGGTAACTTTACCTTCTTTGTTGTATTTCTCATGTTTTATATCAACGTTGCATTTATAGAACGGTATTTTGATGATATACAAAAGTGGATTCGAAATATCACATTTCTTCTTGCCTTGTTAGTAGTAACTTTAATATCACTATGGATAGGTTACTTTTAAAGCCTTATGATTAAGGAAATTTTGTTTTGTTATCTTTCCTTAACAACAAACAAGACGCCAACCAGATCATGGTAGCGCCTACTATAATATAATCTCTTTTCTAGATATGCCTTTATCAAGCATCAAAAAACTTAATACCACTTAGTACAAAAGCATCAGAACTTGGGCTATAACCAACTAACTTTCTTGTTCCTTCAATATCAATTCGTTTAAACCTGTTGTTAGATACACCATGTAAAATTGAAAATGGAGGTAAGTTCTTTGCCGTCATCGACTTTAAGAGAAGGTCCATAAAATCTTCTGGGCTTAAGTATGCACTCATATCTCTAGCTGTTAGTGGTTTACCATATGGATTATAATTATCATATGCACCTATACGAATAGCAAGACTTTGTAACCCTTCTTCATAAGCAAAATAAGAAGCAACAGCCTCTGCAAAACACTTACTTACCCCGTACATATTTTCGGGCCTCGTGGGTGAATAAGCATGTGGTTGATAATCCAAAGGATAGCCTTCAATTGTTTGAGCACTGGAAGCAACTATCACTTTGGATACATTATTATCACTAGCAGCTCTAAAAATATTATAGGTTCCCTTTATATGATTTTCTAATAAGGAGCCATAAAAATCAGCATTTGGTGAAGGATTACCTGCCAAGTGTATAACTATATCTATACCTTTCGTAAATTCTTGACAAGCAGCTAAATCAGAAACATCTAAATATATGATTTCGTGATTTGTATCTTTAAAAGTTTCTAAAGCAGATAAGTTAATATCTGCTAGCCGTAACTGGTAATTCCCTTGCTTATCTAGGAATCTTGTAACATCTTGGCCAATCTTACCTGCAGCACCTGTAACTAAAATTTTTTGCATTTCACTTCATCCTTCCATAAAAAATACATCCCTTGTCAAGGGTCATATAATAGAGCATGCACTTATTGTATGTTGGTAATGGCATTAAATAAAACGAAGAAATATAATGGAGACATGAATAAAATTCATGAGGAGGACCATAGTGACTTTAACAAAATATGAAATATTTAACAAAGTGGCAGAACTCAATAGTTTTACAAAAGCTGCAGAAGTGTTAGGTTTCACCCAATCTGCTGTAAGTCATGCAATTAGCAGTTTGGAAAAAGAGTTTTCCTTTCCTTTATTTATTCGTAATCACTCTACTTTAACATTGACCAAAAATGCAGAGGAGCTTTTAATTACCGTTCGGAAAATTTTATACTATAACAACATGCTGAAGCAGGAAGTAGCCGCTATCAATGGGTTCCAAAAAGGAACAGTAAGAGTGGGGGTTTTTTCGAGTATTTCTAAAAACTGGATTCCTGGTATTCTTAAAAAAATGGAGGGAAAGTTTCCAAATATTGAAATCGAATTACTGGAAGGAAACTATGCTGAAGTTGAGAATTGGTTACAAAACGGGAGATTAGATTGTGGATTTATTAATAATGATACTTACTTTGAATCCTTTGAAAAATCCTTTGAAATCGTACAATTGAAGAGGGATCGACTTTTATGTGTTGTATCTAACCAATCCCCATTATGTAAGGAAAACCAAGTATCAATGCAACAAATAGAAAATGTACCTTTTATTATGCCAACATATCAGTGTTATGATGATATTCAAAAAATATTTAGGGAGAATAAAGTTAGCCCCAATATTCGATTCGAAAATATGAATGAATACTCAGTGATCTCCATGGTGGAGAATAATCTAGGAATTAGTATATTGCCAGAAATGATTATACCGACATCAAAAATTTCTTTTGCAGCAATTCCACTTGAAAGTGATAGCTATCGAACTATTGGATTAGCTATAAGAAAACCAACCTCACTCGCGACTAAGAAATTTTCTGAGATTACTAAAAGGTGGGTATCATTTGAATCAATTTAATTTTGCCAAAATCTGAGTTATTTAAACTGATATGGTTCTTCTTGAACGGAGCAGATTAATTCAATAAGCAATGAGAAAAAGTTATATATTATGTGTCGATGTAGAACTATAATATACAAAAATCAGGAGGTGATTATATAGTAATATATAAATTGTACGACAGAACACCCTAATAACTTTGACTAATTACTAAACCTATATGAATCTTTATGATGGAATTCACTTAAATTAACAAGTAATGATTTGGAACGAATGTGCAATCAAAGTTGATACGCCATACACATTTGATGAAAAATAATTAGTGGGTATGGGACGTGTTATTTCAGATGGTGTAATTACTGGAGTAGTTTGGGGAATATGCGTTCTATCAATCTATCTGTCCGAAGGAATCGCCGCCATGTACAAATCGCGCTGGGCAATTGAATCATTTTTCCGCTGGATTTAGCTGAATTTGAACGTTCCCGTATTGTTTGGCACAATATCCAATGCGTTGTTCAATCAGTTATTCACAGCTATAATTGCCTATGCTTTGCTGAAATTTCTTCGTGCACAAGGCCAAAAGACAAAATAAACGCTTGTCATTTGCAGGTTTCACACGCCTGTTTCTTTGTGAAGCCTTGTCAATTGAGTGGCAAATTAGTTTGAAAGAAACACTTGAATTCTACAGGTCGATAAATCAAGAAACTGTATTACTTTGGTTAATCAACATACGTGTTAATTTATAGTATAATGATTGCTTGAAATAATGCGGTGGAAAACAGGGAAAAGAGGGAACCGATGCCTACTATACTAGTTGCTGACGACGATGCGAACATTCGCGAACTCGTCTGTTTATTTCTACGCAACGACGGATTCGCAACAGCTGAAGCAGCGGACGGCAAGGAAGCACTGGCCGTCTACATCTCAACGAATGTCGATCTTGTCGTACTTGACATTATGATGCCGATTATGGATGGTTGGACGTTAAGCAAGGAGCTCCGAAGAGCCAATCCTGATCTACCTTTACTTATGCTGACTGCGAGAGGAGAAACATGGGAGAAAGTGAAAGGTTTCGAACTTGGGACGGACGATTATTTAACCAAACCATTCGATCCGTTAGAGTTGACGGTTCGTGTTAGGGCACTACTCAAACGATACAAGATTGGCTCCACGCAGACGATCCATTTAGGGAACGTCATCCTTGATCGACAGACCTATAAAGTGATGAAAGGGACGGAGTCGCTTACGTTGCCGCTAAAGGAGTTCGAATTGCTGTATAAGCTCGCTGGAACACCCGGACAAGTCTATACGCGCGTGCAGTTGATCGATCAGATTTGGGGTATCGATTACGCCGGAGATGATCGAACGGTAGACGTACATATTAAACGGCTGCGTGAACGGTTCGCGACAACACCCGATTTTCGGATCGAAACGGTGCGCGGGCTTGGGTATCGGCTTGAGGTTTATGAATGATCAGATCCTTATATATACGTGTTGTCCTGACATTTTTAGTCTCCATCATCGGGGGCACGATCATTTCTTTTTTGGTGTCAACTTGGATATTCGAAGATAAATTGAACGAAAATGCTCAAATCAACTTACGTAACTTTGGCCAAGACATCGTCCGGATTTACAAGACCTTTCCGTTACGTGAAGCGGACTTGTTCGTAAGTGAAATGAAGCAGCTCGATTCTTATTATATTCGAATCTACGAAGCAACGGGTCAGTTCAAGTCTTACGGTAAACTTCACGGACACAAACCTGCGCCTGTGACGATGGAGCAACTAAAGAAAGTATTAGATGGAGGTGTTGTTCAGGACACTCCTAATGGTATTGCCACGGTCCTCTTAGGGTTGCCGTTGAAAACGGAAATGGGAACGAAAGCGATATTTTTGGAAGCGCTCGCCCCTCCTTCAGCCTCTTTTGTCACAAAGTGGGCATTGGTCTTTGCAACATGTTCGTTGATTGCAGGAAGCTTATTGATTCTAGTTGCCTCTGTATTCCTGGTAAGACCGATAAAAAAGCTGACAAAAGCGACCAAGCGGATAGCATCTGGAGATTTCAACGTCAAGTTGAATATTAAGCAAACGAGTGAGCTGGGTACTTTGGCTCGCAGCTTCGAAGAAATGATGCACGATCTGCAGCAACTTGAGCAGATGCGCAGGGAATTCGTAACGAACGTGTCGCACGAGGTTCAGTCTCCGCTCACTTCGATATCCGGTTATGCTCTAGTGCTTAAGCAAGTTGACCTTTCAGAATACGAACGAAGCCGTTATCTTGATATTATCATCGCTGAAGCGAAAAGGATGTCCAAAATGAGCGATAACCTGCTAAAGCTGAGTTTTCTTGAATCGCAGTCAAAGCAACTGCGGCTCGTCACACTCAGCCTCGATGAACAAATCCGACGGATAATCGTGGCGCTCCAGCCACAATGGTCTGCTCGCGATATACATTTCGAGCTTGATTTACAGACAGTTAAAGTAACGGCTGATCATGACCTGTTAAATCAGGTATGGACGAATATCCTCAGAAATAGCATCAAATTTTCCGAGGATGCCGGCGTGATTAACGTAAGCATCAAACAAGATATCAAAAACGTGACAATCCTAATATCCGACACTGGTATTGGTATTCACCTTGACGACCAGAAGCGTATATTCGATCGTTTTTTTAAGGCCGATCGTTCCCACAGTCGTAAGTATGACGGAAGTGGTATGGGACTCGCTATCGTTAAACAGATCGTGTCGCTTCATCAAGGTGACATCCGAGTGAAAAGTGAACTTGGTCAAGGAACGACCTTCATTGTCACCTTGCCAATCACTACACCAACAGATTAGTTAGATTCATTCTCTATGCTACGACTCATATGCAAGCTTACTTGCATATAGAGCCGTAGCATTTTTTTTGGCAGTTCATATTCAGTTCATATTGTCGTCATGGTGAGTACATCTTCATTGGTTAAGTTTTCATTACAGGCACATGAAGGAAGGCAAACAGATCAGGACAGGAGAAGATGAAAGTGACACAACAAGAGGAAAAGAAAACGCTGAGGGGAATGAAAATAAAGAAAGTGCGAAACATCTTACTTAAAATCATAGGAGCAATCGTTCTAGTCATTGTACTTTTTTTAGGTATTGTTTATATCGTAAATGTGATGAGTAGTCATTCGGAGCAAAAACGAATAGTGCCCTACGGGCAGCACGTATCTGTAGACGGGAAAAACATGAATGTGTTAATTCAAGGCGAGGGCGAGGAAACGATCGTGCTCCTGCCTGGTTATGGAACAGCTACTCCAGGGCTTGATTTTAAGCTTCTTATCGATGAATTATCTCCATTTTACAAAGTTGTTGCGGTAGAGCCTTTCGGTTATGGATTAAGTGATGAAACTGTAAAAGAGCGAACCACGGAGAATATGGTAAGTGAAGTTCATGAAGCTCTACAGCAGCTTAATATTAACAGATACATGCTCATGGGCCACTCCATTACAGGCATTTATGGAATTGATTATGTGAACAAATATCCAAACGAGGTGACTGCATTTGTCGGAATCGATAGCAGTGTTGCAACACAACCGGGTATGGATATCAATTTCCCATTAAAAACGTTTGCATATCTCAAAAAATCAGGTCTCTTAAGATTGGCTATGAAAATCAGTGCTGACCCCTATGCTGGACTGGCATTTGATGAAAAAACCGTAGAGCAAATGAAAATGATTTCGAATAAAAACATGTATAATGACACAACCTTGAATGAGATGGATCATATTTCGTCTAATTTTAAAGGGGCTCAAGGTTTAATCTTCCCTAAATATCTTCCACTTCTTCTCTTTGTACAAGCGAATAATGAAGATGTAGCAGGATGGATACCTCTGCATGAAGGGCAGATCAAAGACTCGGTACATGGAAAAGTAGTAACCATGGATGGATCACATTATTTACACCATACCAAATTCAAAGAAATCGCTGAAAACGTTAGACTATTTATGAAAGAAGTAAAGTAAGTGTTCAGAGAAAGGTTCATTCGTTATTTTATGCATTTGTCTACAGTCTGCAAGACCATCATTTCGATGGTCTTTTTTATGTCCAAACAGTTGTATATTTCCAAACCAAGATTATACTTTCGCCTGAAAGACATTGGGTTTCATTTTCATATTAACTAACGAGGCAGGTGTGCGGCCGATCCTAGGTCGTATCATATAACGGGTGGGATTCCCGTCGAGTAAGAACTAGCCATTCGCTCGTAGCGAGTCTTGGAGGGCTAAAGGTAACTTTAGTCTTTAAGCGTAGACAGTTAGGTGGCGGATTTGCTTTACTGATCGTTCTATTCATCCTGTTAATCATTATAGGATGTAGTTGTTGGGGCGGCGGTAGCGGCGGATTCGGTTACTAAAAAAAGGGGCACTCATAAGAGTGTCTTTTTTCTCAATATAAGAACTCTAAGAATATGATATTATTTTAATGCAAATTCCCTTTTGTGCAATGAGATAGTAATGCCTAACAAAAAACCCACCTATTTCCGTAGGTGGGCCTTATCTTTATTACACAATATCAAAGTATACTCTCTTTTTCTCGTGAATTTTATGTAATTATACATATTTGTAAAAATTACATAAAATAAATATTACATGTAGTAAAATATAAATTGTGGACACGTTCTATAAAGCTGATTCTCCGATTAGAAGGCGTAACACATCTCAACCATATAGGTGTGGTGTGGCGTTGCTTTAATCTAGCCAAACAAACGATCTCGATTCTCTTGTATTTGTACACTAACAATCTGTTGAAAATAAATGATTCTGTTTTATAGGACGTGTTTACTTAATGTCCAATACATATTATTAAATTAAAGTGGTTCAAGTCGGAGGAAGGCACCTTAGGGTGTCTTTTCTTTATGGGGTCTCACCACATCGGTATCTGACTTATTTTTTATGTTTATCATGCAATTTTTTGTTGTTGCATTTATTGAGGAAATCTTTTTTCGTGGATTTATGCTCAAAATGTTGTTTTCAAAGGGGATAAAAAAATCAGTTTTGATTTCAAGTTTTTTGTTTGGTATCACCCATTTATTACAACTAATTGGTGGGCAGTCTATTAAAGATACCATTTTACAAATCATATATGCATTTTTAGTTGGACTTGTCTGTCCTTACTTATCGTAAATAAGCAATCAATTATTATCACCATTACTTTCCACGCTTTTAATAATTTCTTTAATTTTATGGGGAATGTTCAAGCCTCGTCGCTTTTTGCATATATTATTATTGCAATTTTATTCTTCTACACCATATATTTATGGAAACGTGCTAATAAAAAAGAGTGTATTCGACAGGAAATAAATATAGCAGTTTGAGTTGTGATATTACCTTTTCAGTATAGAGGGCAGCCTGGTACCACAATATTACCTTTAAAGGGGCTTGCTGCATGCTCATCAACTTAAGAGATTAATTATTCCCCTAAAATGAAAAAATACGGTATTCTTTCTGTAGAATCATAGGAAAGGATGGCGTTTTTTTCATTCTAGGGGGCATTTCTTTTTTATTAGCTTGATAGCGATGTGGCGGTACCCCATTAATAGAAAACTACTGCAAGAGTTATAGTTTTATGTTTTCATTTCCCTTTTGGCATTTATCTTTTAATCAGATGAATGCTTTTTTTAGTACATAATAAAAAAATAACCAGAAAAACTGTCACAAAATCCGTTTTTCTGGTTTCTCTATAATACAGGCATCAAATTGAAAGTGAGGTTTAAACTAACATGTTAACCATAGAAAATGAAGAAAGTCATGCTTCTGATATACCTTTTGAAGATTTATTTAAGCAGTACTATGCTTATGCTGTGAAACAGATTATATGGATTGTTAAAGATCAATCTATCGCTGAAGAGTTAGCACAAGAAGTGTTTTTACAATTATATCGTAGCGACTGGAAAGTAATTGAAAACATACCTGGATGGTTGATTAAATCTTCTACTATTTATACGCGTTGTTACTATACGCTAAGGAATAGTAATAAAAAGATGATGCCGATAAAACTATATAAAAACCAAAAGAATCCTAAGATGGGGAATGTTTTATGAAAATTAAGCATGGTAAACCTCCTTGGGTATATAAAGGATTATAATACATCGTTGGTCTATTTAGAATACTAACCATGAATTGGAGGGCATTAGGCATGGTTAAACTAATAGAAATGATACATTAAACGTATTTAATGAGTCTGCTAGGTATAAAGATAATTGATAATCATACAATGATATGGAAGGGCCTTTTCTAACGTGTTAGTTACCTCAACGTATATGTATCTCTTGGCGCCTGGGCGAGGGTGCTTTTTTTATTGCACATTATAATATGGACAAGCATAATATTATGTAACAGGACGAGTTCTTCGTGTCCTATTCAATGCTCAGGATAAACCCCAATTCACATTGAGAGCACCAATAGCGAGGGTGCTCTCTTTTTATTGAATCTACATTTATTTTTATGCCTAATGAATTCGCTAAGTGGATACTATTTCATGTAAAATGGTGATTTTATTTATATTCTGGATAGATTTCTTGCGAAATATGTAACTAGAGCCGTATTTAAATTGAAATATGATACGATAGTTGTATATATACATTTAGATGGTAAGAGGGGATAAAAGTTGATGAAAAACCATATAAAAGTAAATGGAAAACTCCTTCAAACAAATATATACAATTTTAATTTTTTTGGAGGCGTTCTTCAATAAGTTTTGCTTTTTCATTCACTTTTGTTGTATATGTGAAATCACCGTAACAATATGGATATCTAAAATTTTGTTTATTTCCACCACAAGTGTATGTAGCTGGATTCTGATCAACTTTCAACTTAGAAAACTGTTTAGCTGTATCTTCCGAGTGTTGTTTAGCTTCTTGATTGGCAATAAAATCAATATAGCCTGGCCCCATATTATAGCTTTGAATAATTGTATCCATGCTAACACCTTTTTCTTCTCCATATCTATACATTTGAACAAAGTGCTTTACCCCTTGTTTAATGCTCAAGTTTATCTCTTGGATTTCATTTGGCTTTAATCCAAGTGATTCGGAAGATTGCATAGGGTCGTTGCCCTCACCCCTACTCTCGTGGTACATAATTCCTAGTAAAATTGCTGTTTTTTCTCCCAAATTATATTTTTCTAATTCTTTTTTCATGATGGGCTCATATTGCAATAAACGTTCCTCGGTAGCAAACGCTTTATTTTTTTGAGTATTGGTTTTGTCATTAAAATATAGTATCCCGATTATTGTTCCTAACCCTAAAATACTAATAAAGAATAATATAATAGTTTGTACTTTTCTCTTATTCTTCAAATATTACTCCTCCTTTTACAAGAAACCCTATTTTCAATGGTGGCTGGTTATTAAAAAAATTCAATAATTCTCTATTTCCCAGCTTTTTTAGACTCGAAAATTTTTTTCTAAATGCTAAGTTTAATAGAAAAATTTAAAGATAAGGTAAAGATAAGATAAAGATAAAATAAAGTCCATTTTTTAGGGTATCCATTATGTGTTCTAAAGGCTCCAGATTCAAGAGATATATTATCTACATAACCCATAAGAGAGAAGGAGGTAAGCAAAATGTCACTTGAAACAGACATAATTCTTTCTTTATTAGATATAAAACTGTGGATGGCCCATCATTCGGAAATTAGTCGCTTAAAAATAAAAAAAAAATTAAAATCAGAACCGTACCTCAATAAGTCTTCAAGTGTTAATAAAAGAAAACTATATAAGGTGAGGGAATAAAGATTCAACACCAATGATTATCAATAATTGAAGTGCTAATGATTATAATAAAAAGAACCTTCAATAGGTTCTTTTTTATAGTTGGTAAATATGTTATCAACAATAGATGGTAATAAAGATAGAAATTTAGACACTTTTTATTAATGGGCTAAGTTTTCTTAGGAAGAAATCTATTTCTCATGACTGATCGCTAGATATAACAGGATATATCATTTATTAATTTTGGTGGGTGATTTAGCTTTTTGAGTTTACCACACTAAAATTTAAATTTTGTTTAGGGACAAAATGTTAAAGTGTTACATTCTGAATTAACAGAAAATTAAGACGGTAAAAATCCTATTAAATCTTTTATCAGGTAACTCATATTTCTTTGGCCTTATTTTCATGGTATTACCGAACGTTTATATGTCTCTAAGGGAAAGAAATACTTTAAGTTTTATTACCATCTAATGTTTGATTAAGATGGTAACATGAAAATAAAACGTTTACAACTAGAAAATAAAGAAAAAATATAAAAATTCGACTTTTTTCGACATTATTACTATGAGAGAAAGAATCTAAATTAAGTAAATCTTATATTTAGAGGGGATATTTACCTTATACATAACGGTTAAAACATTTGCAAATGTTTCACGAGTAATTAAAAACGTCGAATATAAAATTATATTGTGACAATTTTAAACGAACATACTTTATAATTCATACTTAGACCAATAAATTAATTACTAATAAATTAAATACGCTATATTTAATAGAGTATAATACGGAATATTTAACTTTAATGTTCCATATTATATATAATTATGAATCATTTAACATATTTGTTGCGGAAAATTTTGACATAAGATATTTTAAATATTAAGCACAGAAACATTTCAAAGAAAAAGAGCTATTTTAAAATGTACCCTAAAAACGTTTTTCCTAAAAAGTAGTAAGATTTTGCAAAACGTTTCTGTGCCTAATTAGATGAAAATAATATAATAAATTGTTTAAAAGAGATAAAAATAAGTTACTTTTATGGAGAAATATACATCTCATACTATTAGAATTATGTCAAATTGTAGTTTGCAAATTACATTTCAAAGTATAAAAGGGGCATTTATTGCAGCTCGAATATCTATTACTGATTTATTGCATAAAAAAGTAGCTGCACAAAAGTACAGCTACTTTTTTCTTGAAAACATTATTATGCAAATAGCATACTTAACGTAAACTTGCGCTTAACGGTACTTGTGAATAAATTGTGAAATTGCTGCTCTATGTTTCTAACTAACATTTTTGCACCAGAACCATATAAAAAGAGGACGAATAGTTACGTCTTCTTTTTATATGGTTATATTAGCTACAAAATAATATCATTTAAATAAATCTTCTATTATATTAGCAGGGGATAGTGATAGAGAAGTGTGTTCCTTTTCCTAGTTCACTTTCTATCTCTATATCTCCGTTTAATTCTTTAATAATACTGTACGCAATCATAGTACCAAGCCCAGTACCTTTTTCTGTTGTTGAATAAAATGGCAAGGCAATACGTTTTATTTGTTGGGAAGACATTCCTATTCCTGTATCAATAATATCAATTACAATATTATCTTTTATTTTTTGTATATTTATTTGTAATACGCCACCATTTTTCATAGCCTCAATTCCATTTTGTATGATGTTGGTTAGACATATTTTTAATTTTTCAGTATTAGCATTTATGTAAAGGGAATCTGTTGTAATATGCTGTTTTATTTCAACATTATATGAAAGAGCGAGTGGTGAAATATTATCTTTCACTTGATTTAATATGTAATTAATATCTAGTTCCTCTTTTATAATGTTTTGTGGTTTGGTTAAAGATAAATAGTTATTAATAGTAGATTGTATTTGCTGCATTTCAAGTAACATAATTTCTAAGTACTTATCTTGAGACATCTTAGCACTCTCATCTTCATTTAGTAATTGAGTGAATCCACGTACCGTGGTCAGTGGATTATGAATTTCATGCGCGATCGATGCAGCTAGTTCGCTAGCTATATAAAATTTTTCTGCTCTTTGCATTCTTTCTTTTATTTTATATTTCTCGATCATTCCTTCTATTAAATAAACTGATAATAATACTGTGAAAATATTTATGATTATATAATTGAATAAAAATTCAATGAGAGTAGAGTCAATTTTAACACCTGTATTTATTTGCGTTACAATACCGCAGATAGAAAGGGAAGTTGTACATATCAAAATAAGTAGAATACTTAATAATATCTTCTTTTCCTTGAAATAAGTAGGTGACAAGTAACGAAACATGATTGTAATAACAGAAATAATAGTAAAGATAATAAATGATGGGAAGACTCCGCTTCCACCTAAGTAAAATCTATAAGAAAGATATAAAACTCCAATACAAATAATGCTCTTTGTATTTCCATATAGAAAAACTAATATAATGGGAATAAAACGTAAATCATAAATGAACCCAGCGTGTAAATGAAAAGGAAAAGTCATACAAAAAATAATTGCAATGGAGGAAAGTACAGAAATTAATATATTATTACATGCCATTTTTTCTTTATGTTCTAGCCAAAATACTTGGTAACTAAGGATACAAATAATAATAATAAATGTATTTAATAATAGTGTAGGAATTCCCATAGTTTATACCTCTCTGAGAGTTTGTAAGTAGGATTATGTATGTGTTTAATCTAGGTGTTTGATTTTATTAGATTTTCTATCTTTAAAAAAGAAAAGGAAGGGCACTTGAAAAAGTGCTTTTTTACCATTTATATTAAAATCGATGAGGAAGATAGAAATAAAAAGTTACTTTTACTTATGAACAAAAAAATTGAAAGTAGCCCTTGTATAGGTAAAAGATAAAGCAAATTACAGAAATAGTTACGTTTCTCTGGAGTGAATATTCCGAAAAAACATTGTGTATGGCGAAATCCATTTTATAACCTTCGCCATATTAACATGTAACTTATTAAATTACAAAGAAAAAAATTAAAAATTATTATTTTTTTGTTATTTTAATTTATTTAAAAACGTAAAAGTATTCAAGAGGTTACCATTGAGATGCTAGGGTACTTAGACCAATATTCGAACTTAGTAATAACGTTGTTACTTTTTTACTAATATTCTTAATACTAATTTTAGTATAATTAATTGATTGAAAGTTCTAATAATTATCTACGTGCCCCTTTTTTTATATCATTTTATATTAAATACAATGATATTTATTGTCACATAATAATGCAAATTTCCAGTAAACTAATAGAAAAAATCCTATAAAAACATAATTTACTATCTTTTATATAAACATTGCAGGTGTAAATGCAATAAAATTTCATTATTAATACATATATTCAATCTGAAAATATCTGTTTACATATTAAAATATCTTTGTAGTGGTCCTTCATGCCAAGAATCGTTTCCGTACTCCAACTACCGTTATTCTAGTATTTTACCAAGTTTCTTATTTTGCTAAGGTATCCTAATATTGTTACTTTTGTGAAATGTAATGTTTTAATATTATAATTTATAGTGGTTGTTGAGAAAATAAATAATTTGTAAAAATAATATAATATTTGTAACTTTATGTCTTATAATATGAAATATCTTCGTTGTGATTATTTTAAATATTTGAATAATACATCGGATTCATTTTATCTAGGGAGGTTTTAAAATTGGGGAGAAGAGTTGTTAAAAGAGTTTTTGCATTATTATCAGTACTAGCATTATTCTTTAATGTGTTTCTACCGAAGGCAAATGCCGAGGTTATGACGCATGAAAAGTATTCAATGAACTGGAGTTATAGCAACAGTTTAGGTAAGTACATTCGAACTGAAATTATTAAAAATTCAAGCGGTCAAATTGCTTATTGTTTAACTCTTGGCTTAAAATCACCAAATGGTGAAGATCTTCCTGAAATGGGGAAAACAGATAATGTAGTATATAGGGTTCTATTAAATGGTTTCCCACAAAAAAGTATAGAACAACTGGGAGTAGCTAATAAGAATGAAGCACATTATGCAACTCAGCTTGCGGTTTGGAATGCATTAGGTCAACTTGATGTAAATGAATTAAAGCATGAAAATAAAAATGTTGAAAAAGCGGCTAAGACAATTATTAATGCTGCAAATACAAGTGAAGATACTCAAGATGTTTTTATGAATGTGATTCCTGCTGAAAAGCAAAAGGCAGAATTAAAGGGTGAGTTTTTTGAAACAAACCTATACACAGTACAAACAAATGCTAAGAGTGGTTCTTATAAAGTAGTAGCGAAAAATGCACCTAATGGAGTTAAAATTGTTAGTGAAAATGGAGAAGTGAAAGATCAGCTTTCACTTGGGGAAAAATTCCGTATCCAAATTCCTAAAGATACAAAAACAGGTGAATTTAATCTAAGTGTTGCTACAAATTTAACTAAAGTTCAAGCAATTGCTTATCGCGGTACTGATACTGTTCAGAATGCTACAGTGCTACTAGAAAGAAATGAGGAAAAGCTTAGTAGTGACCTTGCAGTAAATTGGGAAGCTGCTGGTTCTTTAAAAATTAAAAAGGTTGGGGAAAATGGAGAAATATTAGCTGGTGCAGTATTTGAAGTCTTTAATGCAAATAATGAATCAGTTGGAAAAATCACGACGGGTGCTGATGGTACTGCAGAATTAAATAACCTACCAATTGGTACCTACATAGTAAAAGAAATTAAAGCACCAACAGGTTATGTTTCAGGTGATAAACCACAAACTATTGAAGTTAAGACAGGGGAAATAGGAGCTGTTCAAGTAGTAAACAACAAAGTAAAAGGTAACATCGAAATAAAAAAACTTAGTGATTCAGGTAAGATGTTACCTAATGTTGAATTCACGGTCTTTACTGAAGATGGAAAAGAAGTGAAAAAAGTAGTAACAAAAGAAAATGGAATTGCAAATGTTGATGGTCTTACGTATGGTAAATATTATTTCTTAGAGACAAAAACACCTAATGGATATATTGGAAATAAAACAAAGTATCCTTTTGAAATTAAAGAGCACAATAAAACACTTACTTTTACAGTGGAAAATACAGAAGTGAAAGGTAGTGTGAAATTACTAAAAGTAGATAATGAAGATATCAGTAAAAAATTAGAAGGTGCAGTATTCGAGCTAAAAGATGCAAGCGGGAAAGTAATTGGGGAATATAAGACAGATAAAAATGGTGAAGTTAACGTCAAAGATTTAGCGTATGGTAAATATTCATTTGTAGAAAAGGCTTCTCCAAATGGTTACGTTCTTATTACAGAACCGATTGTGTTCGAAATAAAGGAACACGGAAAAATTATTGAGCTATTAGCAGTTAATCATCTTATCAAAGGTAATCTAGAAATTACAAAAGTTGATGTAGCTGATGGAAACAATAAGCTTCCGAATGCAGAGTTTACTATTTATAATGAAGCAGGAAAAGAAGTAGTTAAAGGGAAAACAGACGATAAAGGTATCGCGAAGTTTGAAAAGTTACCATTTGGAAAATACACATATAAAGAAACTGTTGCACCAAAAGGTTATGTATTGAATGAAGAAATATTCTCTTTTGAGATCAAAGAGAATGGTCAAATCATTAAACATATTGTCAAAGATGAAAAGATTCCATCAGTAAAAACAACAGCTACTGATAAAACCGATGGTACAAAAGAAATGCACACTTCTAAGTCTGTAACAATCCAAGATAAAGTGGAATACAAAGACCTACAAGTAGGTAAAGAGTACACTTTAAAAGGTAAATTAATGGATAAAGAGACTAATAAACCATTAGTTGTAAATGGTAAAGAAGTAACTGCTGAAACTAAGTTTACACCAAAAGAAGCAAACGGTTCTATTACACTAGATTTCACTTTTGATGCAACTGGTTTAGAAGAAAAAGAAGTAGTAGTATTCGAAGAGTTACTGAAAGACGGAAAAGTTGTTACTACACATGCTGATATCAATGATAAAGGTCAAACAGTTAAGTTCGTTAAGCCATCAGTAAAAACAACAGCTACAAACAAAGCTGATGGTGGAAAAGAGATTCATTCAAAGGATTCTATCACTATTCAAGATAAAGTAGAGTATACTAACTTAGTTGTTGGTAAAGAGTACACTGTAAAAGGTAAATTAATGAACAAAGCTATTAACAAACCATTATTAATTGATGGTAAAGAAATAACAGCAGAGACTAAGTTCATTGCAAAAGAAAAGAATGGTTTTGTAACATTAGACTTTACTTTCGTTGGTGCTGAACAGCAAGGAAGAGAAGTAGTTGTGTTTGAAGACTTATTGCATGAAGGTCAAGTAATTGCAACTCACGCTGACATTAACGATGTAGGTCAAACAGTTCGATTTGTAGAGCCTTCCATTAAAACAACAGCTACAAACAAAGCTGATGGTTCTAAAGAGTTAGACGCTTCTAAATCTGTAACAATCCAAGATAAAGTGGAATACAAAGACTTAATCGTGGGTAAAGAGTACGTTGTAAAAGGCAAACTAATGGATAAAGCAACAAACAAACCATTATTAGTTGATGATAAAGAAGTAACAGTAGAATCTAAGTTTACTGCAAAAGAAAAAAATGGTTCTATCACATTAGATTTCACATTTAATGCTTCTGCATTACAAGGTAAAGAAGTAGTAGTATTTGAAGAACTGTATCAAGATAATATTTTAGTAGCTATTCACGCTGAATTTGAAGATAAGGGACAAACAGTGAAATTCAAAGAGGTAAAACCGGAACAACCTAAACCAGAACAGCCGAATCAAGATAAAAATACTCCAACATCAGAGCAACCTAAAGAGCAAGTAAAAGAGCAACCACAACCTAAGAAAGAAATTCAATCTAAAATTGGATGGTTACCCCAAACAGGCGCTGACCTTACAAGTTGGATCTCTATGGCTGCAGGTGCATTATTGTTAATTGTTGGTGGAGTGATTTTCCTAAAACGTAAAAATGCATAAAAATTAAAAAATAAGCACATCTGTTTTTTTACAAGATGTGCTTATTTTTTATGTTAATAATTTAGTCCTATTTACAGTATTTTAATCTATTTGCTTATTTTTGAGTTGTTGTAATAATTCCAGGACAGCAAAACAGTCAGCAGCTGCTCGGTGTTTAATCGTTAATTCCGTTGCTCCAAGCCAAGTTTTCTACCATACAAAAAGCTGGGGCATCACTTCATAAACAAGCGGTAATGGCTGATGGACTAATTAATAGTGTCTCAACGCATGTTGCAGAAGCTCAACAAGCATTCCCAACCTTGCATACAGATATCATGTCTGGATTAGATGCTGCCAATAACATTATGGACTCTGCTATAAGATTTCAGGCTATAAAATAGATACGTCTAATATAGCTAAAAATGTTGGAAACATGGATGGTTTATCTACTCGCCTCAAAGATTTTGGTGTACCACCTGAAAAAATGGAAGAGTTTTTGGCAGAACAGAAGCGTACAAATGAACTTGGATCGATGTCACTTGATTTCATTCCAGTTATTGGGCAAATCAAACAAGGGCTACAACTCATTAACGGCAAAGAATATTTCACTAATAGAGAGTATGACAAAAATGACTATGTATGGGGAACCGTTTCTACTGTTTTTGGTGGGGCTCCTAAAGTTATTGGACGTGTATTCGGTAAATATGGTGAGTTAGAACAAAAAGCGAAGGATTTAGGAAAAGTATCAAAGGTAACTGAAGAGATTGGATGGAGTATGCCAAGAGGCGGAGGGGTCATTGATGGGCGTAAGTATACTGAACATGCTCTTGAAAGAATGGCACCTGATACAATTCAGGTTCGGGCAGAACTTACGAAGCGTGCACGTGAAAGAGCTGAAAGGAATGGTTACACATTCGGATCAAAAGAATATATGGAGGAATTAAAAAAAGTTGATCCGCGAGGTGTAACACCAAGCGTAGTAGAAGAAACAATTAAGCATGATACTAAAAAACCAGGAAATAAACCTGGTCTATGGCAATACGATGGGAAAGATGTTAGAGTCGTATTGAATGATAGTGGCGATGTTGTTTCCGTTGTACCTAATAAATCGTGAATATTATAAATAAAGTAGATTGAGACCATTCACGAAAGGAGTTGTTAAAATGAATATTCAATATGATGAATACGAATTATTAGAAATATTCGAGAGTGAACCAGAAGATTATTTTATTCCTGGTGCAGGTGCATATATATATAATAAAATAGATAAATTAGGATTTGAATTAGTAATGATTATGTGTTATTACGAGGAAACTGTTGAATTACAATTGTATTACAAAAATAAATGCATATTTGAAACCAAGATACATTCGGCGAAACGAATCTATACCCGTAATGACTCATTATATGTCCAAGGCGGCGTAGAAAACAAAACAATCGAAGTAAAATTCAAGCCACATTTTACAGTTCAAATAGAGAAGTTCTAGATAGATGAAATAAGAAAACACCTTATGCATATAAGGTGTTTTCTTATACAAAAAGCGCCTACATAGACGCTTTTTGTGCCACTTAAAAGGATTTAAGATACGTTTACTTGAGTTCTTTAGGTAGCTAGGGTTTGAAATACTAACTTAAAAGAAAAATGTTGAGCAGTTCATCTTTATTATTAATATATCTGAATTAAAGATGCAATTTTGCATCCCAATTTCTGCGGCATCAATTACATGCTACCCTCACAAATATAGAAAAAGGTGCGAAGTCAATTCTATGACTTTGCACCTTTTTATTTCACTTGAACTTTGTTTAAGCGCGTTTATCTACTCATTGTTACGCGTGAATTGCGTTTAAAATCGACACTTTATTCGTAGTAAATAATACATAATTTTGTTTTACAGTTTTAATTAATATACGATCAGTTGTCCCATATGCTGTTCCGATACGGATTGCACTTGGTTCTTCAACACCCGCATAGGTAGCATCTTCGGTAACCTCAATCACATCACGTAATGGAATCGTGACCTCCGCAAATTGCCATGAAATAATTAACTCTTCTTTTGTTTTTTTGACATCAATGCCTAGCATTATACCAAGACCTTTCTATAACAGAATGCTACACTTCTTATCTTATTATACAAATTTTTAGATTATTTTTCTACATGTATAAATAGAGCTGATATTTTAAGGGTATCAAAAGAACGGGAAGATATACTATCAATCTATTAAGGAATGCGTTATGAAGAAAAGTTCACAAGGAATTAATATGGATTTGATATGGTTGAAGTATGATGAATGAGTAACTGTAGGAGTTGCAGGAAGGAAATGAATGATGAGACTTAAATTAGTAGGAACCTTAACTTGTATAGTAGTAATGCTAGGTATCTTTATCATTTACACCAATATATCTATTGGTAAAGAACCATATAAGACAAACCATGAAACTAGTGAAAACTCCATAAATAAAGAAAAAAATAGTAAGCAAAATGGGACTTCAAATAAGATAGCAAGTTCCTTTGCTAGTATACAGGCTGTAGTAAATAAGGAATATGGTTTACCCGAAGACTATATGCCAGAGGATTTAGTTGTACCAAATGTACCGTTCTCATTTAGTGGAACGGTAGAAAAGAGTCATCTTCGTAAAGAAGCAGCGGAAGCGTTAGAAAAACTATTCCTTTTAGCTAAGCAAGATGGGATCCAGTTGAATGCTGTTTCAGGATTTCGTTCCTATGAGTATCAAAAAGGTCTGTATGCCAACAATGTTAAAAAGAAAGGGCAAGAGCATACGGATCGCTTCTCTGCAAAGCCAGGGCATAGCGAACATCAAACAGGGTTAACGATGGATGTTTCTTCTAAAAGTGCGAACAATGAACTAGAGCTATCCTTTGCGAATACGAAGGAAGGAAAATGGCTGAAAGAAAACGCGCATCGTGCAGGGTTTATCATTCGTTATCCTAAGGGGAAGGAAAGTATTACGGGTTATGCATATGAACCTTGGCATATTCGCTATGTAGGAGATATTGCTGAAAATATATATAAGGAAAAACTGACTTTAGAAGAATATATGAATCTGTGAAAATAGAATTGAAGAGTTAAACTGTATTCATTGTTTATGAATGCTACTTTTTCTATTAAAAAGCCTAATTTCTCAATGTTTTGTAGAGAAATTAGGTTTTTTTCATCACTTCATTAGAGTTTTTTAGGCTTCGTTCGTTGGTATACTTCACACAATATTATAAAGGAAATAGAACTTACTGAAGATAACATATGAATGTTTTATAAATGTATCAAAAAAGTGAACAAAATCGTTATTTTGCACAACAAGGTAGTCAGCTTAATGAAATAACTGCTTGTAAAAAAAGAAGCCCTACAGGAAATATTACAGGGCTTCACCAAGTTGAGTTATGTCGTATTCACAAGGGATTTTAACATGATATTTGTGTTGAATAAACTGGTAAATGTGTCCAAGTAATTTGGAGCTATTTTATAAAAAAAGAGAAGCGCTTAATCAGGACGCTCCTCTTAATGCCAATACACAATAACTATCCCATTATACTATATAAGCGTAAAATATTTAATAATTACCTTCATGGTAAATATTTCATTTTGTCTTAGTACCTTTAAATCACGAAAAAAGGTTCTGCTGTTTCCAACAGAACCTTTCCTAAAATGGCAAAGAGTAACTCTTACCTTACTCTTTGTTCATATACTACAGGAGTTTTAATGAAAATCCAAGGCTCCTTATATTGAGAAATAAAGAAGAATCATTATAAAAAATTTTATCTTTTTTCATAAATAAAAGAGCAGCTAGCAAAAACTAACTGCTCAATACAAGGAGATACAGAGAAAACTAAATGGATTTTGGCATACAGCCTATCAACATTATGGACATAATATTGATTTTTATTCGAAGGAATTCATGTTTTACAAATCAGATTATGATAGTCGATATTCTCCATATTGACCAGAAAAGAACCAAGAATTCTAGTGAAATTCCAAGTGTTCTTTTCCTAGTTTTTTGAAATTCTTTTACTAAATAGCCAATAGCGCTAATTGCTAGAAGAATGAAAAGAATAAGTTCTAGTGTAACTGGCATTTGATCTACTCCTAATCCATTATTTTAATTTAGTATATAACGATTATAAGATATTTTTTGTGGTTAGTGGTGAGAAATTAAACAAAACCATCTCTTTACGAAAAAAGGTCCTGTTGTTTCCAACAGAACCTTTCCTAAAATGGCAAAGAGTAACTCTTACCTTACTCTTTGTTCATATACTACAGGAGTTTTAATGAAAATCCAAGGCTCCTTATATTGAGAAATAAAGAAGAATCATTTAAATTGTTTTTGAGTAGAAATGAAAATAGGGGTTTGCCTTAAACATTTATTATTAATCAAGAATATGAGTATAGAAACAGGCTTAAATTTTGTAATGGTGGAGGGGATTGTTGTGGACATAACTCAAAGTGTGGTAAGAATAGTGGTTAATGGGAAAGACCTTCCGTTCACTTCAGTTCAAACCTCTGCATGGAATCATGGACCTGTAAATGATTTAATCGTTTCGACGAATCAGAGAGTGAATGAGCTTTATCAATTCATGTGGTCACAAGTACCAGTTACGATCTCGGTGTATTTTCTTCAAGGGGCGGACTTAATGAGATTCGCTAGGATCGCTGGAATTAATGAACGTGTAACGGGAGAATATATATATCATTTCATTTGGGGATAAGAAGAATTCAAAGTAGCTTAACAGCTGCTTTTTTATTTTGCATAGAAAAAGGAACCATAATAGGCTCCTTAATTTGATTCAGAAGTTGTGTAGTTTTTCTTGATGATATCTTTTATGTTGATAATTAAGGATATAAGGAATCCAGCAGCTAGGATACCGTTTACCCAGTAATATGTATTCCCGGATGTAAATTTATTATAAAAGGAATCGATATTATAATACACTAAGCCTGCTGAAATGACGGTAGAGATTACTAACGTACCAAAACTTTTCATGACGCTGCCCTCCGATTCTGAAATTTTAGACTTTTAATACAATTATACATTTAAATAAAAAGGTTTACAAAGGAATTACCATAAGGAGGAGTTATAACGAGTTTCTTCCAATTGATGGTTTTTATTTTTGAAAAAATAACTATTTTATAAAAAATATTTTTTTGACCCCCATAAAATTATTTGTTCCTTCGAATATATATAAGTAGAAGAAAAAGCTAAAATTACCAAAAATATAGCGAAGAGTTATTCGAAGATTGCAGCTAAAATAGAAAAGAGCAAGAAGAACAAGTGGTATTGCAAAAGAAAACAAGAAAGTAATACAAAATACAGACTTCACTTTAGTACAAGTGGAAAAAATAGTCATATAAAAAATCGGCCTCGAAAAATATGAGCACCAGCAAGAAGACAAGCCCAAAGAAAAGTACTAAGAAAATGTGGTTAAATGGTCACTTGTTTAGTGGCCATTTTGCTATTTGAAGCAGAAGGAGGCAGGGAGATTACTAGTGTTGAGTTTAGTAATGAAAATCTTAAAAAAAACGAAAATAGAAGATATCGTATTTAACATACAAAACAACGGAGGAGATAAGGAAGCTTTTATCATACAGTATCAGCCGTTTATTAGAAAATCAATCTCGTCTGTCTGCCGCAGGTACATTACAGAACAGGATGATGAATATAGTATTGGATTGTTTGCGTTTAACGAAGCAATTGAACAGTATTCATATAAAAAAGGAAAATCTTTTCTAGCGTTTGCTGATCTTCTTATAAAAAGAGATGTAATTGACTATATACGCAAGGAGTCTAAGCATAATCTTGTCTTTTTAAAAGAAGATAAGCAAGAGGAAATATTAGAAATACAAGTATCGCTTACGGAGTATATGAAAGAGATGGAAAATAGTAACCGTAAGGAGGAAATTCTTCATTTTCAAAGTGTGCTAGCTGAGTTTAAAATCACATTTTCAGAGCTTGCTAAGGAATCCCCTAAGCATCGTGATACGCGTGAGCACTTAATAGAAATTGTAAAGATTATTATAAAAGACGAGAAAATGATGGAAGAGCTGTTCCGAAAGAAAAAGTTACCCCTTAAACATATTGAACCACGTGTTAGGGTAAGTCGTAAAACGTTGGAGCGACATCGAAAATACATTATTGCGATGTGTATTATCTTTGCAAACAACTATACATATATTCTGGATTATATAAGAGGGGAGAAGCATGATGAATAAAGGAATTGTGATGGATATAAAGAAACATAACGTAGTTGTTTTAACTCCAAATGGAGAGTTTATTACGTTTAAAAGAAAAGTACACTCTTACATGATTGGAGAGGAAATCTCGTTTAACGAACAAGAGCAAAGAGCACCGCGTTTTTCAATCCCTTCTTTCTTAAAGCCTGCATCATTACTTGTTACTTGTTTTCTATGTGTGTTGCTGTTTTTCTACAACCAACCGGAAGAAAAAGTATTTGCTTATGTCTCAGTTGATATAAATCCAAGTTTAGAGGTGAGCGTAACAAAGGATCTTCGTGTTATAGATTTGCGAGCTTGTAATGATGATGGAAGGCGTATTTTAAAAGAAATGAAAGGGTGGGAAAATAAGCATCTGCAAGACGTAATACGTACTATTATAAAGCAGAGTCAAGGGGATAAGTACTTAACGAATGATAAGCAAGTTATGCTAACAGCTGTTACAAAGGACAAGTCGTTAGAACCACAGTTGGAAAAGGTTATGCAGGAATTAAAGAAAGAGTATGAGATAAAACATATTACAGTTGAATATCAAAGCAGTACGATGCAAATGCGGGAGGATGCCAAGAAAGCAGGGGTTGGAACGGGCGTTTATATAAAACAAGAGAATGAGAAGCAAAAATCGCTTACTCCACCTGCACCTCCGTCTAATCAAGAACAACAAAAGTCATCTTCTGATGCATCGTCGGACGCATCTCCTGTAAAAGAAGAAAGCAACGAGAAGAAAGAGCATATAGAACAAAAGCAATCTAAGGAACAACAACCGAAGCAAATAAAAGAAAATAATGGGAATCAGCAAGAGAACAACGGAAGAGGATCACAAGGAAATAATGGGAATGGGCAAGGAAACAACGGCAGAGGGTCACAAGGAAATAATGGAAATGGGCAAGGAAACAACGGCAGAGAGTCACAAGGAAATAATGGAAATGGGCAAGGAAACAAAGGCAGAGGGTCCCAAGGGAATAATGGAAACCAGCAAGGGAACAACGGAAGAGAATCGCAAGGGAATAATGGACATCAGCAAGAAAACAACGGTAGAGGTCCACAAAAAGAAAATAATGGACACCAGCAAGAAAACAACGGTAGAGGATCCCAAGGGAATAATGGGCATCAGCAAGAGAATAACGGAAGAGAATCGCAAGGGAATAATGGAAATGGTCAAGGAAACAACGGAAGAGAATCGCAAGGGAATAATGGGAATGGTCAAGGAAACAACGGAAGAGAATCGCAAGGGAATAATGGGAATGGTCAAGGGAACAACGGAAGAGAATCGCAAGGGAATAATGGGCATCAGCAAGAAAACAACGGTAGAGGATCGCAAGGGAATAATGGGCACCAGCAAGGGAACAATGGTAGAGGGTCTCAGTAAGGAAAGCTCCTACCACATAATATCGAGTGAAAGAAAAATCTATAGAATATTGAACAGAGGGATTCCTTCCATCTGAAGGAATTTCTTAATATTTTTTAAAATGACGGACATAAAATCGTATATCCTTTCGAATTATATATATGGATATCATTAATATTTATATAAAAGGGGAGAAAAAATATGAAAGAAATGTATGAAGAAATCACTGAAGTATTAAAGGTGTTGGCGCATCCTGTCCGTTTATCATTAGTAAAAATAATGCTTGCAAAAGGTCCTATTAACGTAACGACAATGTATGAAACATTACAAATGCCTCAAAGTACAATTAGTCAACATTTATCTAAACTAAAAGCTACTAAAGTCGTTACAGGTACTCGGAAAGGATTAGAAATTTATTATGAGGTAACAGATAATCGTACAAAAGCGATATTATTAAGCTTGGCTTAAAGGGTAACTGTTTAGATTTCAAAATTAAGTAAGCAATTCAGCGACTATAATTTTCTTATTAACATTAGTCGTATGTGTTGTTGTTTTTAATTTGTTTAATACATTTCTTTATTAGGGTCTTGCCGTATCACTATCAAGCTAAAGTTTAAATGGATTATAAAAATGAAAGTTTTCTTATTAGGGTCTTTTTGTTAGCTTGATAGTGATGTGCCATTCCCACTAGTATGTAAAGAATTTGGTAGTTTTTTTAGTCATGTAATCTTTTGATCTGATGGTCTTTTCCCCATTCAAATAGTTCATCCATAATTTGCATTAAAGATTTTCCATGTTCGCTTATTGTGTACTCAACCTTTGGTGGTACTTCTTGATATACAGTACGATGGATAATCCCATCAGCCTCAAGTTGCCGAAGTTGCTGTGTGAGAACTTTTTGTGTAATGTTTGGAATTTCTCGTTTTATTTCATTTGTTCGCATTTTTCCATCCGCCAAAACACATAAAATATGAATTTTCCATTTTCCACCGATCACGTCGAGTGTCGTTGCGATTGGGCAATTATCATTTTGATTCATATAACACCTCCAAAGGTACTTTAAGGTTCCTATAGCACTTTAAAGTACGTACTTTTCAATTATATGTGACTCACTCATACTAATACGTAAAGGATTGAATAATTTAAAAAGGGGATGGAAGATGATGAGAACACTTGTAATTGTAGCACACCCTGATATTGAAAAATCAAAAATTAATAAAAGATGGATCGAAGAACTTGAGAAACATTCGGATGAAATAACGGTGCATGAATTATATAAAGCGGCACCAAATTGGGAGTTTAATATTGAAGAAGAGCAAAAGCTATTAGTAGAACATGACAGATATATATTTCAATTTCCGCTTTATTGGTACAGTTCACCACCATTATTAAAAAAATGGTTCGATGATGTATTAACATATGGATTTGCCTACGGATCAAAAGGGGATAAAGTGAAGGGGAAAGAATTTGGTGTAGCTATTTCTATAGGTGGGTTAGAAAAAGACTATAAAAATAGCGGAATTACAATGGATGAATTAACGAAACCATTCCACGCTACGAGCTTATATACAGGAATGGAATTTATACCATCATTTTATTTATATGGTGCGGAATATGAAATCAGTGATGAAGAGATTGACAAAAGTGCACCTGAGTATGTGAAATATGTGATGAATAAGGAGTTTTCTAATATATAAGGAGAAATAGCCATTTACTTGTTAAGTAGATGGCTATTTTTGTTTATCCCGCATTAACCGCCCGTAAGGTGTGGACTAATAATCAGTGGGGATGAACACCTCACATCGACTAAAGATTCACTTCATTTAAATTCACTAAGTTTAATCTTTAGTAAATTAATAATTAATCTGGTAAAATAAAAACCCTAACACATATAAAGGGGAGTTTTACTTGAGAACGATGCGACAATTATTACAAAAAAGAGCAATGCAGTCACCAAATTTGGAAGCGCTTATCGGTGGAGAGAAAAGGTATTCGTTTCAGCAGTATAATGAACGAGTAAATCAGCTTGCACATTATTTGTTACATACCGGTATGGAAAGAGGGGATCGTATAGGAATTCTATGCAAAAATAATCATCCGTTTCCAAGCGTTATGATGGCAAGCTTAAAAATTGGAGCGGTATTTATTCCGCTTAATCATCAGCTTACTGCTTATGAATTAGAATCGATTGTAAAAGAAGCGAGATTAAAAGTATTAGTTATTGATGATGAATTTAGTGAAGTTGTATTAAAGATTAATGGAGTTAAAGAAATTCCTTATGTAATTGAGACGACAAAAGAAGGATTTGGCTCATTTGAATTAAAATTAAAGGAACAGCCAATAACAGAGCCGAATGTGGAAGTTCATGAAGATGATGATGCCATTTACTTATTTACTTCAGGAACGACTGGACAGGCAAAAGCATGTGTAATTGGTCATAAAAACTTACACCATTATTTTACTGAAATTGCGGGGCAAAGAGAAATTCCAGCAGGTGAACGCTTTTTATCAGTGCACCCATTGTTTCATATGAGTGGCGTGCTTTCTATTTTAAATTGTATTTATCATGGCGTTACGATGGTCTTTTTAGCTGATTCGAATCCTACTCTTATTTGGGATAAGATTGAAGAAGAGAAAATTACTACGATGCTTGCGTTCCCAGCTGTTTATAGTTACATGCTTGATGAATTAGATAAAAAAGAGCGCAACATTTCGGCCTTTAAAGTAGCGCAAAGTGGTGGTACAAAGGTGCCAGAAACACTCATTCAAAAATATATGGAAAAAGGCATTTATATGGTGCAAGGTTATGGGAGTACAGAAGGTTGGGTAGTAACTTCTTGGCATCCAAATATGGGAAAAGAAAAAATGTCTTCTGTAGGGAAAACTTTGAAACATGTAGAGCTGAAAATTGTTCATCCAGAAACAGGTGATGAGCTAACAACAAATAAAGTTGGAGAGATTCACGTGAAAAGCCCGTACATGTTTAAAGGATATTGGAATAATGAAGAGGCAACAAAGAAGGTAGTAAAAGATAATTGGTTTAACATGGGTGATGCCGGTATGATAGATGATGATGGATTTCTACATATTATGGGAAGATATAAAGACGTTATCGTACGCGGTGGTGACAACGTATATCCAGATCAAGTAGAAGATGTAATTCATGAAATAAATGGCGTTTTAGAAGTTGCAGTAGTTGGGATTCCAAATGACTTTTGGGGGGAGGTTCCAACAGCTTACATTGTAAAGGACATTCAAACGTCTTTAACAGAAGAAGAGATTATTCAGCATTGTAAAGAAAAACTAGCAAGCTATAAAATACCAGAAGTTGTATTTATGGACGAATTACCGAAAAACGCTTTAGGGAAAGTGTTGAAGAGGGAATTAAGGGATGTTTTTCTTGTGAAATAAAAGGTTATTAAATAATGAAGAATCCAGTTATGTAAAAAGCATAACTGGATTTTTGTTTATAAAAAACATAATGATTTACTAGATTTTGTATTTTGTGTAAGATAATAAAGAATATTCAATTAACAATTAAAGGAAGAGATATAAATGAAGCTGCCACTATTACAAGTAGAGACAGAGAGACTGATTATTCGTCCATTTCAAAAAGAGGATTATGAAAGTTGGTTAGATGGATTCAATAAGAGGTTACCATCTCAATATAAATACGATGATGGCTATCATGACATGTCGTCTTCAACGAAAGAATGGTTTACGGAATGGATAAGAGGATTTGATGAGGCGGCAAGACGGGATGAAATGTACGTTCTAGGTATTTTTCAGAAAGAAGATGGCGCCAATATTGGAAAGCTAGAACTTATAAAAATTTTACGTATGGACTATCAATGGGCGATGATGGGTTACTCTATTCATAATCAACATTGGAAAAATGGATACGGAGCAGAAAGTGTAATAGCTGCGCTGCCGTTATTTTTTAATGGCCTTCAATTTCATAGAATCGAATTACATATACATATCGATAATGAGCCATCTATTCGTCTTGCAGAAAGAGCTGGTTTTTCATTTGAATGTACGAGAGAGGCATTTTCTATGGGGAATGGTAAGTGGGTAGATTTTCTTATTTATTATAAAAATAATGAAACGAACAAATAAGGGGATAAAAAATGAAGACTATAAACGTATTTCATTACGACGCATTTACGAATAAACCAAATATGGGAAATCCAGCAGGTATTGTATTAGAGGCGGATGGATTAACGGAAGAGGACATGCAGCGTATTGCTGAAAAAGTTGGATTTAACGAAACATCTTTCGTTCTTTCTTCAGAAGTAGCAGATATAAGAATGCGCTATTTTACACCAGGGTTTGAAATGGATTTATGTGGTCATGGGACAGTTGGAACTATATATGCCTTGCGTGAAAGAGGTTTATTAGAAGAAAAAACAAACCTTACGATTGAGACGAAGGCAGGTATTTTACCAATACAAATAGGTGCAAATGAAAATGGAGAAACCTTTATTAAAATGAGGCAGGCAGCACCTCAGTTTAAAGATTTTGCAGGTTCAAAAGAAGAATTAGCTCATAGTATCGGGTTAGAAGTAACTGATTTAGATGCAAGTGTACCAATTGTATATGGAAGTACGGGGAACTGGACTGTAATTGTACCGATTAAAAATCTAGATGCATGTGAAAGAATGAAACCTAAAAATGAGGCGTTTCCATCGGTATTAAAAGAAATACCTAAGGCTTCTATCCATCCAGTTTGTCTAGAAACTTATGATGAACAGGTGCAAATGCACGGTCGTCATTTTTCATCACCTTATTCTGGAATGATTGAAGATCCAGTGACAGGAACAGCTTCAGGGGTAATGGGAGCGTATTATGCGACGTATTTGGAGAAAGATTTTGACCGTGAATTGGAGTTAATCGTTGAGCAAGGACAGGAAATAAATAAAGATGGTCGTGTAACGGTTTATGTAACGAAAGATGTAGAAAATGATAACTTACAAATTGATATTGCTGGAACAGCGGTGTATGTAAAAGAGTTTGAAATTTCAATATAAAAGAATGAAGCCCAGTATATAAACTGGACTTCTTCTTACCTGTTCAACACTTCAATATACGAAGCATCCCCAGCTGTTCTAATAGTAGAGCGGAAATTATTGTTTTCTAACGTTTCAGCAACTTGTTTTAATTGCTGTGCATCATCGTGATGAATAATTAAACTATCTGCACCACTTTCTTCTATATGAATATGCTCAACATTTCCAATCGCTTCATGTATAGCTTTTAAAAATTCAGGTTTCATATTGTCCTCCTATATGTATGTAACGTCGTTAAATAGTATTTCCTTATTTTTGAAATATAAAAGTAAATGAAAGGAGAAATGAAAATGAATATAACGCAGTTCAAAGAACATATTACATCACTTTTTGAAGAGCATCTTAATAAATACGGTGATGACGAGTATGGCTTCACTCACATTAGTAAAGAGGAATTTCACAAAATAGGTTACACGACAAATTTGACGCTAGAAACAATTGAAGAAGCGTATAGAAATGGTGTCGATATGATAGTTACACATCATGCACCGTGGAGTTTTCTATTCGGTATGGAAGAGGCTTGTATTGAGAAATTAAAAGAATATGAAATGAATCATTTTTGGATTCATTTGCCGTTAGATTTTGTAAAGTTTGGCACGTGTACGTCGTTATTTAATGAAATTGGGATAGATACAATACTGGAATATTCCACGTATGAGGAAGAAGAGCTACCGGGAATAGGAGAATATAAAGAAGTGATTCCGTTTTCAAATTTAGTTGAAAAACTTGAAGAGAGAATGGAAGAGAAAGTGAAGAGCTGGAAAAATCATGACAGGCCAGTAAAACGGATTGCGATATTAACAGGTGCAGGAAACAATACAAACCTTATTGAGCGTGCGCTAGAAAAAGGTTGTGATACGTACATAACGGGAGAAAAAACATTATATACAGTGCAACATGCGAAATTTAAAGGCATCAATTTGATTGTAGGAAGCCACACATTTACAGAAGTATTTGGTGTAGAAAGTTTGGCTCGTAAGTTAAAAGAAAGAGATCGTGCAATAGAGATTATTAGATTAAATGAAGAGCATTTGGAGTGAGGGAAATGGTAACTATATGCGCAAATTATGGGGAATCAAAAGTGAGGTTAACGTGGAAAAAAGATTGTATATTGCCAGAATACGAAAGAATCACGAGTGTTCACGGTTTTTGTTTTCATAATAATAAGGTTTTACTGATAGACCATGAGCAGCGTGGTTGGGACTTTCCTGGTGGGCATATAGAAGAAGGGGAACTACCAGAAGAATGTTTTAAAAGAGAAGCGTGGGAAGAAGGTTATGTAAAAGGAGAATGTACTTTATTTGGATATATTATCGTTGACCATAGTGATAATCCAAATTGGAATGAAAATAGTCCGTATCCAAAAGTAGGGTATCAGCCGTTCTACCGGATGGAGATTAATGAAGTGCATAAGTTTGACGGTGAGTATGAATCCGATAAAAGGATGTTTGTTAGAGTAGAAGAGAGTGCAGCGTATCATTATAAATGGAATGAATTATATGATGAAATCTTGAAGGAAGCCGTTTTGATAAAATGAAAATTAATTTCTGCAATATTAAGATGTTAGAAGGGATTCTCTTGCGATTGTCAAATAATAGTAAAGTTGTCTTTTGAATTGAGGCAATCTTCGGAATTAAAGGGTGAGAGAATGGACATTTCAATAATTGCTGCACAACTAGTTAAGGAGAAAGTTATTTCAAATTATCCAAATAGCGTAAAAGCGTTGAACGGAGGAACGACAATTACTGTATATTTGTTGGACGAAAAATATGTAGTAAAGTTGAATGAAGCGGAAGTAATACGTGAAGAAGCTAATTTTCTCTCATTTTATGAGGAGAATAGTTTATTTTCAAAGCTTTTGTATAAGGAACCTTTACATACATATTTCGTGTATTCTTTCCTTGAAGGTAATACTTCGTGTAAACAAGGATATAAACGAAGTACGCTTCGTACACTTGTAAAAGAAGTTATCAATAAGTATAAAATGGTTCCAGAGGCAGAAGGCTGGGGATGGAAAGAAAGTCCGGTTCAATGTTGGAATGAATTTTTAACGGCAAATGTGATGGAAGCTTATGAAAATGTAAGACGTTACATAAGTGAGGAAGATTATAGAATTGTTCTTAAACTAGCAAATAGGGATGCCGGAGTAAATCAGCCATTTTTATTACATGGTGATTTCGGATTTCATAATTTTATATTTCGGCAGAATAGGTTACATGGGGTAATTGATCCGTTACCTATTTTAGGAGATCCTTTATATGATTTAATTTATGCGTTCTGTTCAACTCCGGAAGATGTAACGAAAGAAACGATTGATTATGTGATGAAGCAATGTGTATTTCATAAAACAGAACGAGATTTATACGAAGAAATAGTAATAGGATTATATTTGCGTATAGATACATGTGTAAGACACCACCCGAAAGATTTAGAAGATTACTTAATAGCTTGGCGTTATTGGATGGGCGAAATTGAGCCGGCTTTATAGTACAAATAGTTTGGGGGAGATAGTGAAATGAACATAGCAGAAGCAAAACGAGATTTAGCACAAAGAACGAAAAAAGGATTTCCAGTTATAATAGCTGGTATTTTATTTTGGGTTGTAGCGAGTATAACGGGTGTTCTTCTTTCAGAAAAGCAAGTTGTGTGGGTGTATTTAATTGGTATGGGGTGTGTGTTTCCTTGCGGCCTAATGATAGCTGCCATATTAAAAATTGATATGTTTGCGAAAGGAAATCCGCTCGGGACTTTAGCAGGAGTAATTGGCGGGATAAATGTATTAAATATTCCGTTTGTGTTACTTGCCTATTTTCAATTTCCAGAGTGGTTACCTTTTGTAGTAGCGATGTTAATAGGTGTTCATTTTGTACCGTACGTATGGATTTATGAAAGTAAAAGTTATGGTTTACTGTCAGTAGGGACCGTATTCGTAACGTCAGTTTGCGGGATTCTTTTTGCTGACAATGGATTTACTGTAATTCCATTGTCAGTTACAGCTGTCTACTTACTAACTCTAATAGGTTTATTAATTGAAAATAAAAAAATAGATCATTATCAACAAAAATCAGCTTAATAAAAATATATGGATAGGGGGAATTATTATGAAAAATTTCGTTTGTACAACGTGCGGCGTACAGTATGCAGCGAGTGTGGAAGAACCGGTAAGTTGTGTTATTTGTGATGAGGAGAGACAATATGTGAATCCGAAAGGGCAGTCTTGGACGACTTTAGAAAACTTGCGAACGAGTGATACATATAAAAATGAAATAATAGAAGAAGAGCATAGACTTTATAGCATTACGACAAAACCTAAATTTGCGATCGGTCAAACAGCATTTGTCATAAAAACAGATTCCTATCGTTTATTATGGGATTGTATTACTTATTTAGATGAAACGACAATTGGGAAGATAAAAGAGTGGGGCGGGTTAGATGCGATTGCACTATCTCATCCTCATTATTATTCGATACAAGTAGAATGGGCAGAAACGTTTGATGTACCAATTTATATACATGAAGACGATAAAGAGTGGGTAGTACGCCCGAGTAGTCGTATTATTTATTGGTCTGGTGAGTCTTTACAATTAGCGGACGGAATTACTATTCATCGTCTCGGAGGACATTTTAGCGGCGGTTCTGTATTACATTGGGAAGAAGGAAATGATGGGAAAGGTATTTTATTAACAGGTGATATTATTCAAGTCGTAGCGGATCAGCAGTGGGTGAGTTTCATGTACAGCTATCCAAACTTAATTCCATTGCCAGCGAGAAAAGTGGAGGAAATGGCGAATCGAGTGAAGCCATTACAGTTTAATCGTTTATATAATGCTTTTCACGGAGTAGTGAAAGAGAATGCAAATGAGGCAGTGGAACGTTCTGCTGAAAGATATATTAAGGCGGTAGAAGGAAAGTTATTTCGTACGTGAAAGGAGAATTAGCTCTATGAAAACGTTAGTATGCTTCGGTGATAGTATTACAGCTGATGAAACGTTTTTTGATGGAACGCCAAGGTTAACACCGCGTCTGCAAGAGATGTTTCCAAATTGGAAGGTGGTAAATGCGGGGGATCCGGGCGATAATACGTTCGATGCGTTACATAGGGTTGAAGATGATGTACTATCACATAAACCAGACTTTGTAACAGTTTTTCTTGGTACGAATGATTCGGTGTTATTTGATCCAGTGCCATTACAATCTTACAAAGAAAATTTAGAGAAAATTGTAAGTGCGATTTCATCAGAAAAAGTATTACTTATTAGTCCTGCACCAGTTGATGAAGCAAGGCAACATAATAGAACGAATGAAGTACTCGGTCAATATGCAAATGTGGTTGAGGAAGTGGCGAAAGAAACAGGAAGTCATTTTCTAAATTTGTACGCTGAAATGATTCAAGAAAAGGATTATAAGAGATTTGTAGAAGATGATGAAAAGGACGGTTTACACTTCGGACCACAAGGTTATGAATATTTAGCGAAGTTAATTTGTGAAAAGTTAAAAGGGATTTTGTAGGAAGCAAAGCGTGGGCGCTTTGCTTTTTTGTTCGCGTATTTCCTCCTACAATGCAGTAGCTTTTATTATGCTAATTATATTTCATAGTAGCACATGTAAGAATGAAATGAATAAAGTGAAATATAATTAGACCTTACCAATTGGGTTATTAAGGGGAGCCCGACTTCGACCTAACTTTTTTGCTCTTGCCAAATTTTGAGGCGGTGCACTCAAATAGCGGGATAAAATGTACTTTAAAGAGGTGGTTAGCCGTAACACTATGAGACATTCGTACAAAAGAAAATGATTTGTTCCGCTAATGGAATGTATCCAAGACTTAACAGTTGATTAATTGAACTGTAAAGTTTAAAATTACAGTATAGTTTTTAGAAGTGAGTTGCTATTTTTTGTGAAAAACAGATAAATTAAATATTCTCGAATGAATAATATAACGTGTATTTCATTCTGAACTGTAATTTTTTTTAATACATTTCAATAATCTATATAATAATTTAAAAAGTAAAGGAGTGTGTAAAATATGGTGATTTTATATACGACAGCAAGCTGTAGTTCATGCCGAAAAGCAAAAGCATGGCTTGAAGAACATCAAATTGATTATACCGAAAAAAATATCGTATCAAATTCTCTTACAGTCGATGAACTTAAATCCATTCTTCGTTTAACTGAAGATGGTGCTACTGAAATTATTTCAACTAGATCTAAAACTTTTCAGGAATTAAATATAAATATTGAGGCGCTTTCGCTTAATGAGTTTTATAAATTAATAATTGAGTATCCTCAAATGTTACGTCGTCCAATTATGCTGGATGAAAAAAGATTACAGGTTGGTTTTAATGAGGAAGAAATTCGCAAATTTTTACCGCGTAGCGTTCGAACATTTTTGAATATAGAATTGCAAAAAATGGCTAATTAATAAGTAATATTTTGAAAGGAGGAAACAGAAGTGATTGAAGTATGTGTTACAGTTAATTATAAAGATAGAAACTATCACACAAATGTTATTGTGAGTAAAGATACGATTTGGACAAAAATTAAACAATTGGCAGAAGAACAAGTTAAGAAACAGTGGACTGTTTAAATTTATTTGCAACTTAAAAAGCTAAATGAAGTTAGGAGATATAGGGGAGTTCTGATAGAATATAAAGGAATTTATTTTTTCATGCTAAGCATGCTTCTTATATATTTTAACGTTTGACTAACCTATCTGTAATATTTATGGCTACAGTATGTTACTAAACGAGAAATCATATTTTTTATCGTAGGAGGACAACAATGAACAGCGACTTTACCTTGGCCATTCACAGTTTAACTTATTTAGCTTTACAGCCAGATCGGATGTCAACAAGTAATGCTATTTCCGAAAGTGCAGGTGTTCATCCAGTACGCATTCGCAAAGTGCTAAGTTTGTTAAAAAAACATAAGTTTATACAATCAAAAGAGGGAACGGGTGGAGGTTTTATTTTTGCCCGTGATTTAAGTGAAATTAATCTTTGGAATATGTATCAAATAACCTCTGAAGGGGCATTGCAGCCGAAGTGTCCAGAATCAAATGATCAGTGTATTGTAGGTTCGAACATGCGGAAAGTTCTTTTTGCTATTTTCTTAGGTGCGGAAGAACATCTAGGTGAATATTTAAAGAATTATACAATGAAAGAAGTTGTTGATCTTATTAATCAAGAACGTTAAGCGGCTTAATTATTATGTAGCCGTGAGTTCTTAAAAAATAAATGTAATAAAAAACATTACAGTTTAAATTGGTTTTTATATCTTTTTTATCGTTACAAAAAATATTTATAAGCAGGTGAAAAAGTATGATGTCAAATAATAATCATGTTTTAAAAGTGGGAGATTGGGTTCGTGGAATATCAAATGAGGGTGAATTCATAGTTGGTTACATTGTATCACTTGATGAAGTGGAAGGTGTAGTTACAGTTAGCATTGTGAAACGTGACGACAAGTACACAATGAACGAAGCGATTTTACTCTTTAGTAAACATGTTAACAAACTCCCTGAATCAAAGGTAATAAATAAGGAGCAAATCCTTTATCTTATAGACCTTGCATTATTAACAGGGGATGAAGAATGGTTTATTGAGCTCTCTGCAAAATTAAACTTGATAAAAGAGCTAGTTAATGAGGGGTTTTAAAGATTACATTATTCGTTTTTAATAGGTTGGATCGTGCAATAAGCAATAATATCATCTAAAAGGAAATGAAATAAAACCCATTCAATACAAACATAGAAATATCCCTGAAGAAGAGTTGAAAAAACTAAAATTAAGATGACATTGAAGTGATTCGTTTGCCCACTCCTAACAATGATAATGATGTAAATAAGCTGTCCATATGGGCAGCTTATTTTATTTTTTCGTTTAGCGAAGATTTTTGCAAAATGTTAGCGGTTCTCTTATTGTCATCAAGTTAAAATATGTATTTTCCTAAAAATGTATATGAATGCAATATTGATAATATATAACCTAAAAATTGGTTTATGTATTTAAAAAGAAATTTCTTTTTAACCACGTTAATTATTTATTAGAATATCTTTTTTAAGTCAAAATAAAATTTTTAGATAAAGAAGAATATAAGTATTTTTAAAATGAGTAGCTTGAATAAACAATATTTTACTGTGTTTTTTGCTGATTAATTCCGTTATAAGCGATAGGAACAAGGGTTGCATGCTAACTGTAAATTATTATCCATGTAAAATTATATCCATTAAATATTTCTGGAAATATAAAAATATTAATTTTATAAATATACACGTTATAATGAGGGCGTCGAGAGAAATTTTATGATCTCTGGAGAAAATATAAAAAATGCGATTAATAGAAAGAAAGGCGTGTGATTAGAGGCGAAATGTATGTAAAGTGCTTCAGTGGCTTGTGTAATCAATACCATAAATGCTGCCGAAGTTATGAAAGTGATGTATAGAATTGAGAAAGAAATGCCTCATAAATGAAGAGAGGCCGGTTTATCTAAAATTACTGTTACAAGTAAGTAAGAGAAACCATTAAAGTAACACACTGTTATTAGAAATGTTGCAACGTATTTATGAAGTCTATTCAATATTGTTCTCTTAAGCGGTCTTTATATAAAGAGCGGATAGTACGAGTAAACTTTTTTGTGAACGCTAACATGTATGTTAGGACGCTAACTAGCGAATGTTTCAATTTGGATTCATTATGATGAAGGACATACAATGTGGGGCAACTTGTAAGGAATTTATTTTCCGAAAAAAGGGAATGTTCGTTAGCTATAAAGAGATACGCAAGAATAGGATACAAGGGGGAGTTATTATATGAACGGGAATACTGCAAAGAAAATAGAAGTTCAAGCTGAAAATATCGCACTAGAAAATGAGCAATATGCAGATCCGAAAAAGTGGCATAAGCAGGATACTACATGGGCATTGAGCCTATTTGGAACTGCAATTGGAGCAGGGGTGCTCTTTTTACCGATTAATGCAGGTTCAGGTGGTTTATTATCATTACTACTAATTACATTGCTTGCATATCCAGTTATGTATTACTCACATAGGGCACTTGCTAAAATGATATACGCTTCTAATTCTGCTGATGAGGGGATCACAGGTACAATTAGAGAGTATTTCGGAAATAAAGCAAGTATCATTTTTAACATCGTATATTTCGGTTCAATTTATACAATCGTGCTAATGTATTCGGTTGCGCTTACAAATACTGCAAGTAGTTTTATCGTGCATCAATTGCACATGCCAGAGCCTCCAAGGGCTATTTTATCACTTGTATTAGTTCTTGGTCTTATCGCTATACTGAATTTTGGTCAAGATATTACTGTAAAGATCATGAGTATGCTAGTGTATCCTTTCATAGCTTCTCTACTTTTTATCGCAATATCTTTAATTCCACAGTGGAATACGTCAATGCTTAGCTTTTCAACTGTTTCTACTACTTCAACAGGAACAGGATATTTTGGAACGATACTGTTGATTCTACCAATCATCGTATTCTCATTTAATCATTCACCTATGATTTCATCATTTGTTGTAAAACAGAGAGCTACGTATGGAATAGAAGCTACTGATGCTAAATGTGCGCAAATACAAAAAGTTTGTTATATCATGACATTCGCTGTAGTTATGTTCTTCGTTTGGAGTAGTACATTAAGCTTGACTCCAGAGGATTTAAAAATGGCAAAAGAGCAAAACTTATCAATCCTTTCATATCTTGCTAATGAGCTTAATTCACCTGTAATCACGATTGTAGCTCCAATCATTGCTTTTGTGGCTATTACAAAATCTTTCCTTGGCCATTATATCGGAGCATTTGAAGTAATGCGTGACATGATTATTAAGTTCGGTAAATCACGTGGGAAAGTTATTGAAGAAAAAACAATTAAGACAATCGTCCTTACTTTTGTTGTATTGTCATGCTGGTTTGTTGCTTATACAAATCCAAGTATTCTTGGACTTATTGATTCTCTAAGCGGTCCATTAGTTGCTGCTATCTTATGTCTATTACCGATGTATGCAATCAATAAAGTACCAGTACTAGCTAAATACAAAGGGAAAATGAGTAACGTATTTGTTATTATTGTAGGTGTACTTACTGTTTTAGCAAGTATTAAATCATTATTCTAATTCACGATTGTTAGTTCTAATGCAAAATAAAATAGAACGATTTTGGGACAGACTTCTCCGTTTGGAGAGTTTGTCCTTTTTTAATTCGTAACAATTTTATCTTATTGATTTTATGAGATATTTCCGCATAATTGTAACTAAGGGAGATGATTCCAAGTTGAGTAAGCTGCATATAAGCACAACAGTTTCAGGAGATATAATTGTTACCCATCTTATTGGCAAGATTAAAACAGATGATGTTTATGAATGGTTTAATGGCTTCGAGCAGGTTTGTCAGCAATTCATTTCCGAGGGTCGGAAATACAAATTGCTGGTAGATAGAAAAGGGTACACGCCAGATCATTTTTCTGTTCAAAAAGCATGGAAAGATAAGTTTTTCAATGAAACGATTTTGAATCACAGTAAGGCAATTGCTTTTCTCCTTGAAGAAGGGGAGATACTGAATTATTTACAACAGTCCAATACAAAAGAATCTGTGAAATTTTTTGATGATTATGAACAAGCATTAGTTTGGTTGAATGGATATCCCATATGAAATTGTTAGCGAACCAGTTGCCTAAGTAACTGGTTTTTTTATGCTTGTAAGAAATATCCGGAAGAAAACTTCTATACGAGATGTTTAGTACGAAAGGACATACTTTTTTAAGGCGTTAAATATAATTCATAATAGCACCAAGAAGAAAAGAATACGCTTTACGGTATTAGTTATATGGAAAGGCCGTACGATAGAGTCACAGAAATTCAAAAATATCAATGTGGCATAAAGTGAGTAAGGGGGATAAACATATGAGCGCTTCAAATTTGAATGAAATAAGTAAGCAAATTTTAATAGAGGAGGAAACACTTCAATTTTCCTCTTTTACAAATGAAGATGCACTGCAAATAGGTTTATTTATCGTTGAAACGGCGAGGCAAGAAGGGAAATTGATTGCTGTTGATATAGCGAAAAATGGTGTGCAACTATTTCATTTCAAGATGACAGGGACAACTGCGGAAAATACGCAATGGATTGAGCGTAAAAAACGAGTTGTTTCTTTGCATAATCATAGCTCGTATTATATGCAGATACAAAGTGAAATAACGGGCGTTCCATATAATGAAAAGTATCTTTTAGATAGGTCGGATTATGCTGCGTTTGGTGGCTGTGTTCCTGTCCAAATAAAAGATGTAGGAGTTATTGGAATGATAACAGTTTCAGGATTACCACCAGAAGAGGATCATGAATTAGTTATAAGGGCAGTTAAAAATCATTTGAAACAATAGTAAAAAGGCAAAATCGAACAAGAATATGTTCGGTCTTGCCTTTTTATTATTCAGTTCATGAACATATTTCTAATAAGATGTTACGGAATTAAAATTTTTAATTCGAGACACTTTTCTTGACGATTATAATCTATGTAGTTAATATGATAGACGTAATGTAATTAAATTACTAAAAGTAATTAAGTTATTTTATATAAGTTAAAATAAGTAAGTAGCATGTGGTAAAAATGCTTTGAATTGCCACTATTAATATTGGGGACAATTAGAAAGCGACAAATATAAAAAATTAGAAGTTAAGAAGTAAGGTTGGATCAAAAATAATAGTAGCTTCTGTACAATGCATTTTTACTAAGGTGACAATGACTATACATCACGAGGGGGACTGAAATTGGAATCAATGACCTTTGTTTTATTTGGAGCAACAGGAGATTTAGCTAAAAGAAAAATTTACCCCGCGCTATATAACTTATATAGAGATCAAAAGATTCCAAAGCCAATATCCGTTATTGGGCTTGGAAGACGTGAAGTATCTCATTTAGATTTTCAAAAAAGAGTAAAAGAATCCATAGACACTTTTTCTCGTCGCAAAGATGAAGGTACTCCGAAAATAGAAGATTTTTTAGAGTATTTTCGTTATTGTCCGTTAGATGTGAATAAGCCAGAAGATTATAAAAGGTTATTACAAGTAGTTCGTGAAAGGGAAGAAGAACAAAATATACAAGGGAATAGAATGTTCTACCTTTCAGTTACTCCTGACTTCTTTGAGACCATTGCTTTAAATATTAAGGAAAGTGGACTCGATGGAACGGATGGATGGAAGCGCCTGATGATTGAGAAACCGTTTGGTCATGATCTTACATCTGCCCGAGAGCTGAATGATAAGCTTAGTCGAACGTTTGAAGAAGACGAAATATACCGTATTGATCATTATTTAGGTAAACCGATGATTCAAAACATTGAAGCACTTGAATTTGCAAATCCTGTTCTCCAATCGATTTGGAATAAAGAACATATAGCGAATGTACAAATAACAGCTAGTGAAACGGTTGGGGTAGAAGAAAGGGCAGCATATTATGATCATGCAGGAGCCATTCGCGATATGGTTCAAAATCATATGTTGCAAATATTAATGATGACTGCTATGAATCTGCCGGAAAAGATAAATGCATGTGAAATTCGTGAGGAAAAACGAAAGGTAATGGAAACTCTTCGTAAAGTGAAAAAAGAAGACGTTCAGAACCATATCATTCGCGGACAGTATGCTTCAGGAGAGATAAAAGGACAACAAGTTGTAGCGTATAGAGAGGAACCAGGAGTAAATCCTTCTTCTCAAACAGATACATATGTTGCGGCTCGCTTATGGATTGATAACCCATTTTGGACTGATGTTCCTTTTTACATACGAACAGGAAAAAGAATGAAAGAAAAGTCTACTCGTATTGTAATTGAGTTTAAAAATACATTAAAACAGCAATATCAAGATAGTAATCCAAATGCAGAGCCTAATTTGTTAATCATTGAAATTAGCCCAAATGAAAATGTTTCACTCCAATTAAATAGTAAAAATCCATTGAACAATGGAGAGCTAGAACCGATCCGTATTCATTTTACTTGTGAGCAAACAGGAGTGGGAATACCTGAAGCCTACGAAAGGCTTATCTATGATGCTGTATGTGGAGATTCTACATTCTTTGCACACTGGAGAGAGGTTGAATTGTCATGGGAATGGGTGCAGCCAATCCTTGAAGCGTTCGAAGAAAACTTGTTACCTTTTCATGAATATGAGTCTGGCTCGTATGGTCCGGATGCTGCTCATGCTCTATTACAAGAAAGTGAATTTAAATGGTGGTTAGATGAGGGATTGAAAAAATAAGTACATTCTTATAAGTAAAGCAATATGACAAAAGATATTCATCATTTTATTAACATGTATTTATGATGAAAGGTAATTCAAGGAGGAATTGTATTATGAGAGTAGGATTAATTGGTTTAGGTAAAATGGGATTAAATTTAGGGAAGAATTTAATTGATCATAAACATGAAGTAGCTGCATTCGATTTAAATACGAGTGCAGTGGAAGAAATGAAAGCGTATGGGGCTACAGGTACGTCTAGTTTAAACGAACTTGTTCAATCATTAGAATCACCAAGAATTCTATGGGTTATGGTTCCGCACGCTGTTGTTGATTCTGTTATTAATGAGGTTACACCGCTGTTATCAAAAGGAGATATTTTAATTGAAGCTGGGAATTCACATTATAAAGAGTCTATTCGCCGATATGAGCAACTAAAGACAGATGGCATTCACTTTATGGATGCAGGAACTTCTGGCGGAATGGAAGGTGCTCGTAATGGTGCTTGTTACATGATCGGAGGAGATCAAGAAGCTTGGGACATCGTTGAACCTATTTTCCGAGATACAGCTGTAGAAAATGGATTCTTATATGCAGGAAAAGCTGGTAGTGGTCACTTTTTAAAAATGATTCACAACGGAATTGAATACGGAATGATGGCTGCCATTGGTGAAGGATTTGAGGTTTTAGAGAAGAGTGAATTTGACTACGATTATGAAAAAGTATCAAGAGTATGGAACAACGGTTCAGTCATTCGTTCATGGTTAATGGAATTAACTGAAAATGCATTTTCTAAAGATGCAAAACTGGATGAAATTAAGGGCGTTATGCATTCTTCTGGTGAAGGAAAATGGACAGTAGAAACAGCATTAGACCTTCAAACAGCAACTCCTGTTATCGCAATGTCTCTATTAATGCGCTACCGCTCATTAGACAATGATACATTTACAGGAAAAGTTGTAGCAGCACTGCGCAATGAATTTGGCGGACATGCAGTAGAAAAGAAATAAAAATTTTAAAATTATAACTCGTTAGCGTTTAAAAAATGGAGGGAATGAATCATGAAGTTTTTTATTGATACTGCAAATCTTGAGGACATAAAAAAGGCATATAAACTAGGGGTTTTAGCTGGCGTTACAACGAATCCTTCTTTAGTAGCGAAAGAGGGCATTAAGTTTGAAGACCGTATTGCAGAAATTTGTCAGGCAGTACCTAACGTTGAATCTGTTTCGGCAGAAGTAACTCCAGATGTTGTTGCAGCTGAAGAAATGATCTCTCAAGCAGAAGAACTAATTAAAATTAACGGTGGTGATAAAAACATCACGATAAAACTTCCGATGACACTAGCAGGATTAGAAGCTTGCCGCTACCTTACTGAAAAAGGTGTGAAAACGAACGTTACACTTATTTTCACTGTGAACCAAGCTCTTTTAGCTGCTCGAGCAGGTGCAACGTACGTCTCTCCATTTTTAGGACGCTTAGATGATATTTCTGAAGATGGCGTATTATTAGTTGCTAAAATTGCTGAATTATTCGATGTTCATCAATTAGATACACAAATTATTGCGGCTTCTGTCAGACACCCAGACCATGTCACTCGTGTAGCGATGGCAGGTGCTCACATTGCAACAATTCCTTATAAAGTCATTGAACAACTTGCTATGCACCCATTAACAGATCAAGGTATTGAAAAGTTTGCTGCGGATTGGGCGAAAGCGCCTAAGTTATAATGAAATGAAGATTTCACTTTTCAAAATAGCACTATAGTTATGAAAAGGACCTCCTTATGAGAGAGAAGTTTATTAAAACGTAGCTCTCATAAGGGAGCGTCTTTTTTGTATACATCATGGTGCTCTTTTGTTATAGGAATAATTTGAAAGGGGTTACATAGTGAGCTCGAAATATATGATTGGTGTAGATATTGGGACAACTAGTACAAAATCAGTTTTGTTTTCGATTGATGGATCAGTTATTGCAAGTCATGGGATTGAATATCCTTTATATTCTCCCGCACCAGAAACAGCAGAACAAGATCCAGAAGAGATTTTTCAAGCGGTCATACATACGATTAAAGAAACTATACAATCAAGTAATGTGCAGCCAGTTGATATTCTTTGTGTTTCTTTTAGTTCGGCAATGCATAGTGTCATTGCTGTAGACGAAGCAGGGAAGCCGTTAACGAGATGTATCACTTGGGCAGATAATAGAAGCGCAAGCTGGGCAGAAAAAATAAAGAATGATATGAATGGTCATGAAATTTACCTTCGTACTGGAACACCAATCCATCCTATGTCACCACTTTCGAAATTAGTTTGGCTTAAGAATGAACATGATGAGTTGTTTGCAAAAAGCTATAAATTCATCTCTATTAAAGAGTATGTTTTCTATAAGTTATTTAAGGAATATGTAATTGATTATTCTATTGCATCAGCAACAGGAATGTTCAATTTGAAATTTTTAAAATGGGATGAGGCAGCTCTTCGTGTCGCAGGAATTACCGATAAAAAGCTATCTACAGTTGTTCCAACGACGCACAGTTTAATAGGGATAAATGAAGAACTTGCAAGAGAGATGAATGTACTTGTTACTACTCCTTTTATAATCGGTGCGAGTGATGGGGTACTATCGAATTTAGGTGTAAATGCAATAGAACCTGGAGTAGTTGCTATTACAATTGGTACGAGCGGTGCAGTGCGAGTTGTCACAAATCATCCTGTAACGGATCCGAAAGGTAGGACTTTTTGTTATGCGTTAACTGAGGACCTTTGGGTAATTGGTGGACCGGTTAATAATGGTGGTATGATTTTTAGGTGGGTTCGCGACCAATTATGTACGTTAGAAGTTGAGCATGGGAAGCGTTTAGGAAAAGATCCATATGAAGTGCTTACGGAAATAGCGGCAAAAGTGAATCCTGGATCTGATGGTTTATTATTTCATCCGTATTTAGCAGGCGAAAGAGCTCCTTTATGGAATGCAAATGCGCGGGGATCTTTCTTTGGGCTTGGACTACATCATAAGAAAGAGCATCTTATACGTGCTGTTTTAGAGGGAATCATTTATAACTTGTATACAGTTCTTCTTGCGTTAAAAGAACTAATTGGCGAACCGAAAAAAATTCAAGCGACAGGTGGTTTTGCAAGGTCAGAACTTTGGAGACAGATGATGGCAGATATTTTTCATCAAGACGTATACGTTCCTGAAAGTTTCGAAAGCTCTTGCCTAGGAGCGGCAATCCTCGGTTTATATAGCTTAGGTGAAGTAGATACATTACATGTAGTTTCTAATATGGTAGGTGCCAATTTTTATCATGAGCCAAACATGGAAAGTGTGGAGAAATATAAAGATTTAACACCGATCTATATTCGTTTGGCCCGTCACTTGGAAGAAGAATATGAAAGTATAGCAGCTTTTCAGAAAAAGTGGGTTTAGAGGCTATTTGGCAGAAAAATATGGTAGCGTATAAAGAGGTACTCCGATTTTTTAGGATATTCTTTCAATGAATAATAGTTTTAGGTTGCTTAGTAAGAAGTGTGATGAACAAAAACTATAGGGAGAGGGTTATGAAAATGACGGATAACAAAGAGTTTATTGGATATGTTGGAACTTACACGAAAGAAAATAGTGAAGGAATATATACTTTTACTTTACATACGGAAGCGCAAAAAGTTAGTAATGTAACACTTGCGGCTAAGCTGGATAACCCTACATATGTAACGATTAGCAAAAATAATCAATATCTCTATTCTGTTGTAAAAGAAGGAGAAGCTGGTGGTGTAGCTGCTTATTTGATTAATAGTCATACTGGAGAGCTAGAGGAACAAAATAGACAAGTAGTAGAAGGGGCTTCTCCTTGTCATATTAGTGTGGATAGTGGAAATCAAACGGTAGTTACAGCGAATTACCATAAAGGAACGATTGAGTCTTTTGAAGTAGATGAAGAAAATGGAACTGTAAATCCTGCTTCATCTATTATGGCACATGAAGGTTTAGGTCCAAATAAAGAAAGACAAGAAAAACCACATGCACATTACGCGGGATATACTCCTGATGAAAAATATGTGGTAGGTGTTGATTTAGGGATTGATAAAATAATTACATATGGAATAAAAGATAGTACATTAAAAGAAGTGAATAGCTTGTCTGTGAACCCAGGAAGCGGTCCGAGACATATTGCTTTTCATCCAAATGGAAAGTACGCTTATGTGATGACTGAACTTAGTTCGGAAGTCATTGTGTTAACATATTATCCGGAAGAAGGATCCTTTACAGAGTTGCAGTATATTTCTACAGTTCCAAAAGAATTTGATGGAAATAGTCAAGGAAGTGCTATTCATATTTCTTCTGATGGCCGTTTTGTATATGCGGCGAATCGTGGGTATAATAGTATCGCTGTTTTCAGTGTAAATCAAAACTCAGGTGAACTTACATTTGTTGCACATACATCTACAGAAGGAAATTGGCCGAGGGACTTTGTGTTAGATCCTACTGGAAAATTTCTTATTGCTACAAATGAAAAGTCACATAATCTTGTGCTATTTTCAAGAAATGAAACGACAGGGAAGTTAACACTGTTACAATCTGATGTTGTTGTACCAGAGCCTGTTTGTGTTAAGTTTTTAAATGTTTAATTTGTGATTGGTAGAATTTCTATATACCCCAGAAACAGAAAAAAGCAAAGCGATATCGCTTTGCTTTTTTCTATTTCTTCTTCGGTCTACGTACTAACTCGCCGCCACAATTTGGGCAAACGTTTTGTCTTTCCTCTGTACATGGTGCACAAAATGTACATTCATACACGCATATGTATGCTTCAGAATCAGGCTGAAGGGAATGGTCGCAAATTTGACAGTTTGTTTTCATTTCTAATGCCATCGTAATCCTCCTCGTTATTTGAAAGTTCTTAATTTAATTATAATTAATATTGTAGTGGGTGTCCTTTTTAAATGAAAAGAAATAGACGGATTATGTTGTTGTTTGAAATGAAATAGGTCCATTTGTTTTAAAATTGATTATTTAGTGCAGTTGGAATATTATGAAATAGTCAAAAGACAACAGGGGGTATATATTTTGACTAATCATAACGACTATTTTCGTGTAGAAGAGGATGTAAATTACAATAGTTTAAAAGCGGATTGTGAAAAATGTTTTGGATTATGTTGTGTAGCATTACCGTTTGCAGCATCAGTAGATTTTGCGGTGAATAAAGATGGTGGTAAACCTTGTACAAATCTACAATCAGATTATAAATGTAGTATACATAGAGATCTTAGAGGAAAAGGCTATAAAGGTTGTACAGTATTTGAATGTTTCGGTGCTGGACAAAAGATTTCTCAAGTTACGTTTAAAGGAATTGATTGGCGGACAGATGCCGAGCATGCGAGAGAAATGTATGATGCTTTTCCGGTTATGCATCAGCTTCATGAAATGCTTTGGTATTTGAAGGAAGCTATTCTATTAAAGGCGACGCAGACAATTCATAAAGAGCTGAAGGAAGCAATTGAAGAGACAGAGCGTCTTTCTAATTTAAGTTCAGATGAGTTAATGGAAGTAAATGTGCCATTACACCGTGCAGAAGTGAACATTCTCCTTTTAGAGACGAGTGAATTAGTATGGAAGGAAATGAATGTTGCACGTAAAAAACGAATCAGTCACCGCGGAGCAGATCTTATGGGAGCTAACCTTAAAAAGAGGGATTTACAAGGAGCAAATTTAAGAGGAGCTTATCTTATTGCGGCTAATTTACGAGATGCAAATTTAAGGGGAGCGGATCTCATCGGAGCAGATTTGCGAGATGCAGATATTCGCGGGACAGATTTTACAAATAGTATTTTTCTTACGCAAGTGCAAATTAATGCGGCGAAAGGGGACAAATATACGAAATTACCGAAAGTGTTGTCTCGTCCAGTTCATTGGACTACGTAAAGAGTATGGAGTGAAATAGTTTGGATATTTTTCAGTATTTAGAGGAAATGCAGGAAGCCGTATTTTCGTTATCGGTATCTCAAATAGAATCGAAGTATTATGATATTTGTCGCACACTAGCGTCAAGTGAGGATGCGGAGCGAATTAAATTGATTCCATTAGATTCATACAGGGAAAGTATGAGGATAGGTTTGAAAGAAGCTTTAGAAATTACTGCAAGTGAAGAGGTAAAAGCAATTTATTTTGAGTATGATTTGGATAATGAATGGAATAGTCAGTTCTATGTTTGTGACGATTACATTCCACTTGAGGAAGAGGATGATGATTGGGCTTGTGAATGGACGTATGATATTGAGGGACCGAGGTCAGTAGAATTAGCAGATTTGTATGCTGAAAATGGCTTTGATTCAGATAAAAAGGCTGTAGGTATTACTTTATATTTAATTGCAAAAACAGTGTGTAGTTTTATAAGTGCATGTAGTGGAGTACAAAGTAATATACCAATTTGTATAGGGTTCCATGATCAAGACCCAATTATACGAACAGGCAGAGACTAAGTCTCTGCCTGTTTTTTATACTATTTTCGCTTTTCAAAAGTAGTAATTATAACACTACATATAATAAGGATACCACCAATAAAAAAGTTACTGCTTAACGTCTCATTTAATAAGAACCAACCAAGTAATGATCCAACGATAGGTTGAAAGAAGAAAAATAATGAGCCGATGCTAGCATCCATTAATTCTAATCCTTTATTCCAAAGAAAAAATGCACCTGCGGTTGAGATGATTCCTAAATAGAGTACGCCTAATACTACATACATGTTCATATGTTCAATAGGATTTGTTTGGAATTCCCATACCATAAAAGGTGTAATGAAAAAGAGTGAAAAAAATATTGCGTACGTTGTAATAACTAAAGATGAAAATCGAGCGGAAGCGATTTTTACATAAATGGACAGTAAAGCCCACGTAATAGCGGCCCCAACTAAAATGATTGTACCGATAAAATAGGAGCCGATTTCAAAATCCCATCCGATAACGATAACGACACCGATTGTCGCTATTATAGTTGATAAAAGTCTACGAGCAGTTAGTTTCTCTTTTAAAATGAGCGCTGCAAATATAACCATAAATGCAGGTGTAGCTGATGTCACTAAGGAGCCTGTATGAGCATCGGATAATTTCGTTCCGATAAATTGACATGTGATTGAAATGAAATACCCGATGAATCCAATCCAAGCAAATAATAGCCAATCTTTTTTGTGGATGGGTACTTTTTTCTTTTGCTTTTTTTCAGTTGTTTTCAAAATCACATATAAAACAACAAAAGCGATAATAAAACGTAGCCAAACGAGTGTAAGTGGCGGAATAAAGTCGAGTACGTATTTACTAACGACGTACATACCGCCCCAAATACTTGCTGCTAGAGATAAACATATAGCTCCTAAAATTGTTTGTTTCATTTGAATTACCTCCGTCTATTTTTAGGGTTATGATTTATTCCCTAAGACGAGGCATAGTGCACTTGTTATATGAATGCCCGTCTTAGATTATAGACGGACTACAGGTTGATCGTTTTCGAATGAAGTGTTGTAGTACATGAGCGCATTCCTCCTTCATAATTTTATAATGATATTATAACTTAATTTTCAGTTTATTGGGATGTTAATTGTACGGAGTTGATTCTTTAGAAAATGGTGGTTGTCGAAGAAAGCATAGTATATGGTAGAAAAACATATTTTAAAAATAAAAGAAACCAATTACATAACTGATAAGTATATTAAGAGTAGGATGAAAAAGTAGATTAATAGAGAAAGAGGAGGAGATTATTATAACTACAACCGTTATTTCTCATTTTTACAATGAAGAGTATTTATTACCGTGGTGGCTTATGCATCATACGAAACTGTTTGATCATGGTATTTTAATTAATAAAGGTTCTACAGATCGCTCTGTGGAAATTTGCAAAAAGTTCGCACCGCATTGGGAAGTGCGAGATTCTGAAAATCCAGAATTTGATGCACTAGCAACAGATCGTGAAGTAATGGGGGTTGAACAAGAGGTAGAAGGGTGGAAAATAATTTTAAATACGACTGAGTTTCTTTGTGTACAAGATAAAGAGCAGTTCTGGAAATCACTAAAAGACTTAGGAGGGAGGATGTACTGGTTAGAAGGCCTTATAATGGTAGAAAATCCAAACTATAATTATCCAAAACTTAGGTATAGTATTTCTCTAATGAAACAGCGATTTCACGGTTACTTGCCTGAAGATTGGGAGCTGTGGAGAAGAGGGAGGTTCATTCACAATCACGAATATGGAAGTTATACGGCTGGAAGACATTTAACTATGCATGAGTCTATGAATTACCCACCTCTTGCATGTATTGTATGGTTTGGATTTAGTCCGTGGAATGATGCGATCAAAAGGCGCAAATTACAAATCGGGCCAACTCTTTCTCAAGGTAGTATACATGCGGGAATGGGGACGCATCATATTATTACACCTGAAAGATTAGAAACATGGTATAGAGAACTAGCGGGAGGAACAAAGGATCTGCGTTTCAGTGATGCATATCGTTATGCTTTTTTATAAATGATTCCCACCAAAAAATAGTTTCCTCAATTCCTGTGTTTAGATCGTAAGTTGGTAGCCACTTTACTTCAGTTTTTAAACGTTCCACATTAACGCCGACAAATAAAGGTTCATCTTTAGGAAAAGGGATAGCACCTAGTTTAATTAAATTTTCTTTTCCTATCTTTTTGGCAATGATAGAAGCTAATTCTTTAATTTGTACAGAGTGACCAGAAGCGATATTTATCGTACCTGTAACGTTACACTGTAATAAGGTCACAAGAGCGTCAGCGACATCACTCACATGGAGAAAATCTCGAGATTGATTTCCATGTGTACATAGTGCTTCCTCGTTTTTTAATAATGAAGTGATAATGTTAGATACAAGTCGATTACCATGTTCGTAAGGGCCATACATATGAAAAATTCGGCCCCAACACATGCTGAGGCCGGTTTGTTTTGCGTACGATTGTAACCAGGAGTGCAATGCATTTTTACATAATGAATAAGGTGTTTTATAGGAAAGAAGCGGTGAATCTTCAAATAATACACCGTTAAACCACTCGTACTCAGCACCGGTACCTGCTACAACTACTCGTTTTCCACCACATGTTGTGAAGTGTTGGATTAAAGAAATACTGGACTGGAGCCAATAATAATTATTGATGGATACATAGCATTTGGGCGGCACTGCTTCCCAAGCTAAATGAAAAAGGTAAGTAGGTTTAATTTCGTAAATGAGTTTTTTTACTTCTTCATCGCGAAGTAAGTTTACTTTATGCCAATGGCAGGAAAGGTGAGAAGGCTTATTTTTATTGTAAGTGGCGTGAACTTCATAACCCTTTTGTATAAGTGAATGTACAACATATTTACCAATCCATCCACTACCGCCTGTTACAAGGATTTTTTTCATGGTTCGATCACGTCTACTTCTGGGATCATCACTAAAAATTTGCCGCCCCATTCACGGATGAAGGAGCATTCTTTCATAATTTCGTCTTTCAAATTCCAAGGAAGTATGAGAATGTAATCAGGTTTTGTACGTTTTATTTCTTCAGGAGATTGTATTGGAATGCGGGTTCCTGGTAGAAGGAGACTTTGTTTGTGAGGGTTTTTATCTACAGTATAATTTAGAAATTCTTTTCCTATCCCGCAATAATTTAAAAGGGTGTTTCCTTTAGCTGGAGCGCCGTAACCGATAATTTGTTTGTTTAAAGCTTTTGCTTCGATAAAAAACTTTAAAATACTTATTTTCAATTGTTCTATGCGTTTAGAAAAAAGGAGATAGCAATCTAAAGTATCTAGCCCGTAATCTATTTCTTTTTGGATTATATTTGTAACACTGGAATGGATAGTGGATGAGTCACTGTGATGGTTTACAAAAATACGCAATGAACCACCGTGCGTTGCAAGTTCTTCTACCTCGACAATTTGTAAATGATGATGAGCTAAAACTTTTTGAAGACTTATAAGAGAGAAGTAAGAGAAGTGCTCATGATAGATTGTGTCAAACTGTTTAAAGGATATGAGGTTTAATAAGTGCGGGAATTCAATTGTTATCGTGCCATCTTGTTTTAATAATGTTTTTAAACCGGCAACAAAATCATGCAAGTTTGGAACGTGTGCTAATACGTTATTTGCGACGATTAAATCAGCTTGTGGTAATTTTTTTGCTAAGTCATTGCTGAAAAAATTCACTTCAGTAGGAATTCCTTTTTGGATAGCGATTTCTGCTACATTTTTTGCTGGTTCAATTCCTAACGTTTTGATATTTTCTTTTTGAAAGTATTGTAATAAGTACCCGTCGTTACTTGCGATTTCAATCACTTTCGAATGGTTTGTTAAGTTGAAACGCTTAATCGCCATTTCTACATATTGCTTAGCGTGTAGTAGCCAACTGGAGGAATAAGAGCTAAAGTATAAATAGTCATGAAAAATATTGTGCGGAGATTCAAATTCATCTAATTGTACAAGTAAACAAGAGTTACAAACAAACGTGTGCAGCGGATAAAATGGCTCCATTTTATAGGAGTGTTCTGGAGCTACAAATGAGTTAGCGAGAGGAGAAACGCCTAAATCTAAAAAAGTATTTGTTAGTAATGAGTGGCAAAAACGGCATTTTTTCTGTTCCATTTTATAGCCCCCTTATAAATTTTTGAATGCATTGATTTGTTGTCGCGTGAATGATTCTATATTTTCACCGGATGCATATTTTTCGTACCATTCAACGGTCCAAGCGATAGCATTTTCTGTGGATAGCTTAGGAGTCCAGTCCAGTTTATTTACTGCTTTTGTACTATCGAGTGTTAAAATAGGTGATTCATAAGGAGTATTTATAGTGGGAGAAAGTATTGTTAATGGTTTATTCCATAATTTTATTACAGATTGAATGACATCATGGACGGTTCTGTTAGCCTCGTTAATTGGTCCGAAATTCCATGCTTCTGCATACTCTTTATGCTTCCAAAGTTTCTCAGCTAAAAGGATATATCCATGTAAAGGATCCAAAACATGTTGCCACGGTCGGATAGCATTTTTGTTTCGAATACTTAAAGGACGGTCTTGTAAATATGCACGAATGATATCTGGGAATAAGCGATTTTCTGCCCAATCACCACCACCGATGACATTGCCTGCTCTTACTGAGGCGAGTGAAAGGGTGTTCGTGTGAAAAAAAGATTTTTGATATGATGTTGCAACTAATTCAGCGCAAGCCTTACTAGCACTGTATGGATCATAGCCCCCTAAACGGTCGGATTCTACAAATGCTCGATTACCGCTCCCATCATTCGCATAACATTTATCACTCGTAACATTAATAATGAGACGTACGCTTTCGACGTACTTTGCTGCTTCTAATACGTGAACAGTGCCTAAGACGTTTGTTTTAAATGTATCAATAGGATCTTTGTATGAAGTGGTGACGATTGGTTGAGCTGCTAAATGAAATATCATATCAGGTTTGTGCTGTTTTATGGCATGGAATAAAGAATCGTAATCTGTAATGTCTCCTTCAATTGTAATGCACTCTTTTGCTGCGTTACATTGTTCAAAAAGGTTAGGAGTGGAGGGAGGGTGAGAAGAGTAGCCGATTACTTCTACACCTAAAGAAGTTAAAAAAAGGGTGAGCCATGAGCCTTTAAAGCCAGTATGTCCTGTAATAAATACTTTTTTCTTATTCCAAAAAGATGATGAAGTCATATTACCAGACCTTCCATGGAGCGTCATTATTTTCCCATAGCTCGACTAATTTATTTTTATCGCGCAATGTATCCATGGGATGCCAAAAACCAGTATGCTGAAATGCTGCCAGTTCATTTTTGTTTACTAACTGAACTAAAGTTTCGGTTTCCAAAACAGACTTATCTCCACTAATGTAATTGAAAATATCATGATTTAAAACAAAAAATCCACCGTTAACCCATCCACCATCACCTAGTGGTTTTTCTTGAAAGGATGTGACAGATTGTTTATCTAAAACGAGAGAACCAAATCTACCAGGAGGTTGTACGGCTGTAACAGTAGCCATTTTTCCGTGTTTTTTATGAAATGCAATAAGTTCTTTTATATTTACATTACTTAATCCATCACCATAAGTGAGACAGAAAGGTTCGTCTCCAACATAATTTTTTATCTTTTTAACTCGTCCACCTGTTTCGGTATTTAGACCAGTATCAATTAATGTAACTTTCCATGGTTCTATAGGATGAGAATGGCTAGTAATTGTGTTATCGCTTAAATGTATTGTGAAATCTGACATGTGTAAGTTGTAATTTAGAAAAAACTCTTTAATTGCATATCCTTTATAGCCTAAGCAAATAATAAACTCAGTGATCCCATAATGGCTAAACAAACTCATAATGTGCCATAGAATAGGTTTTGTTCCAATCTCAATCATAGGTTTTGGTTTTAAATGTGTTTCTTCCCCAATTCTTGTACCGTATCCACCAGCAAGAATAACAGCTTTCATTTTTTCCTCCTAAAATAAAAATTTATAATATATACAGTATTCATATTTTATGCAAATGAGATTGTTTTTGATTAAGCGGATGAAATGGTGTGAGGTGATGACCATGCAAAAAACATTATGGTTTAAACTTTGGAAATAATTCTTGATATTCAGGATTATTACGGAGGTCTTGAGTTACGTTACTAAGCTCTAAAAAACGTGTTTCCAGTTCTTCAGGAGATTGACCGTAATGTGTTTGGAGTCCCATTTGAACACCTATTTTTGAAAGGGTAGGTGTAATTTGTAATTTTCTTGCCTTTGACTGTTCATTCCAAGGGCTAAAATAAAATTTTAAAATAAATGAAGGATAGTCATAAACTATATTCCCGTGCCGCGAATAATGTCTACCAGGTAAATATGCACCATCTAGATGATTGTGAATAAATCTCCAGGCACATCCGAGTTTTGGGTTATAAGGGAAGACGCCGTGGTATCGTTGTTCTACTAATGGGATAGAGTATCTTGGCTTTGAATAATTGTACTTATGGCTATCTATCATTAAAATCATTCTAATCGCATACATATTTTGTCCTAGTGCATGAAGAGATGAGAAAAACTCTTCTGTATTATTACAACAAAAGAATTCAGTAGTATTTAAAACGATTTTCCAACCTGAAATTTCTCTTTCAATTCCCATCACTTCAATATCAGTATTTGTTGGATCAAACTCAAGAAATCTGGAATCTCGCACTTCCCAGTGGGGTGCGAATAATTTACAAATCTCTACGGAACGATCAGTAGAACCTCTATTAATTAATATGCCGTGATCAAATATTTTTGTATGATGCATAAGCCACCATGGAAGTAGGTATTCTTCATTATAAAAATGAGAAATGATAGTTTTTTTAATATTAATCTCCTCCTATACAAGCAATCGTTATTAGTAAGGTATGCTGTTAAATAAGAAAGGTTGAAAGGAAAAAGCTGTATAGTTATAGATTAATTGTTTTTATTAATAAAGGATGAAATTTAGAAATTTGTGAATGATAACCATCACGTTTGACTGTACAGTTTATGTATTGTATGATAATAGTAATATAAACAAGGGGGGAAGATCGTTGGGAAGGTGTATCGAATCGGACAGTTGGCTCTCATGGCTCACGTGTCGAAACGAACGATTGATTATTATACGAATCTAGGTATCTTAAAAGCGGAGCGATCTCAATCTAATTATCGCTATTACGACGAAACAGCATTTGAGACATTACAATTTATTGAGAAGTGCAAAGAAATGCATATGCCGCTTTGTGAGATTAAAGAGAAGATCGAGGAGAAGAAGCTGCTCGGTATCAATGAACACGTTTCGAAACATGTGAATGAAGTGACAGACCATATTCATAGATTAGAAGCAGAACTAACAGAGTTAAAGCCTCTTTTAGATGAATTGACTGATTCACAACGTGAAAAAATATCGAAATCTTTATCTGGTCAAACGACAGCTTTAATACAGACACTTGCTCTATTATTATAGAATAAGTGAAATCCGACCTCTTTAATTTTTGTATCGGGCTATGTTTTCTAACGAACAAATAAGAAAACATTATAGTATACAGGAGGTGGACACCTTAGTTTTTTAACTAAGGGGATTCATTGGAAATATTTAATTTAGTCATGGTTGCGATTTTAATCGCATTTACTGGATTTTTCGTAGCAGCAGAGTTTGCGATTGTTAAGATACGTTCAAGTCGCATTGATCAGCTTGTTGCGGAAGGGAAACGCGGTGCGTTAGCAGCGAAAAAGGTAACAACAAATTTAGATGAATATTTATCTGCTTGTCAATTAGGTATTACAGTTACAGCTATGGGATTAGGTTGGTTAGGTGAACCGACAATCGAAAAGTTATTACACCCGTTATTTGAGAAATGGAACATAAATCCTTCTATTTCATCAGTATTAACTTTTGGTCTTGCTTTTATGCTAATGACATATTTACACGTTGTAGTAGGGGAATTAGCTCCGAAAACGCTGGCAATTCAAAAGGCTGAAAAAGTAACGTTGTTATTGGCAACTCCGTTAATGATGTTCTATAAAATCATGTATCCATTTATTTGGGTATTGAACGGTTCAGCTCGTGTTATAACTGGTTTATTCGGTTTGAAACCAGCTTCTGAACATGAAGTAGCTCATACAGAAGAAGAATTACGTCTTATTCTTTCGGATAGCTATGAAAGTGGCGAAATTAATCAAGCTGAATACAAGTATGTAAATAATATCTTTGAATTTGATAATCGCATTGCGAAAGAAATCATGGTACCGCGTACAGAAATCGTTGGTTTCTATCTTGAAGATTCAGTAGAAGAACACATGAAAGTAATCCAAAATGAACGATACACACGTTATCCGATTTTTGGAGAAGATAAAGATGATATTATCGGTATGGTCAACGTAAAAGATTTCTTTATTCGATATATGAACAACGATCAAGAAGATTTATCATCGATTCGCACGTATATGCGTCCGATTATTGAAGTTATGGAAACGACTCCAATTCATGATTTATTACTGCAAATGCAGAAGAAGCGAATTCCAATGGCTGTTTTATATGATGAGTACGGAGGAACAGCTGGAATTGTAACGCTTGAAGATATATTGGAGGAAATCGTCGGCGAAATTCGTGATGAATATGATGAAGATGAAGCACCACCAATTCAACATGTGAACGAGTATCATAAAATTGTTGATGGAAAAGTGCTTATCTCAGAAGTAAAAGATTTGTTTGGATTACACATTGAAGAAGACGATGTGGATACAATCGGTGGATGGATTATGATGCAAAATCATGAAATCGAAGAAGGACAATACGTTGAAGCAGAAGGCTATGAATTTAAAGTGTTAGAAAAAGATGCTTATCAAATTAAACGTGTTGAAATTCAAAAAATGGAACAAGAACAAGAGAAAGCAGCAACTGTGTAAGTTGCTGCTTTTCTTCTGACACATAATAAAATGTGAAATTAGGAGCGGATATTTTGATTCAAGTAGCCTTACGTGTATATCGATTACAATTGTATACGATCTTTAGTGGTTTACTACTAATGTGGGCGGTTACTCCGTTTGGGAAACAAGTGACAGGGTTCGGTATCGGTTTAGCAGTTAGCGCATATTGTCTTTGGCTATTAGCTCGCAGAGTGGAGAAATTAGGAAGAAGTATCGTGATGAAAGAAAAGGCTCCTGGATTAGGAGTTCTAAACCGATTTGCAGCCGCAATATTAGGGGCTATCATTATGTTTGAAATTGAGCATGAAATGGAAATGTGGGCATTCGGTACTGGAATATTGGGTGGACACTTTTTAATGATTGCGAATTTAGCCTATGCAAATATGCAGCTAGTAAAAGAAGAAGAGAAGCAAAAGGAAAATGCTTCGAAAAACATAGAACTCTGATGAAAGGGACCTAATCAGGTTCCTTTTTTGCGTTTAAAAATAAATGATATAATACGAATGATTTACTGGTACTTATCGAATTTATGCCAAACATAATACGCTTATTTTTGGGGCATTTCAATAGTATGAAAAAAAATTAAAAAAAATTAAAAAACCCATCGATTTCTAAAGCTTATGTATGTTATCATGACAAAAGAATTTGCGAAAGAGGTGGATACCAATGTTACAAGCTTTACTTATTTTTGTGCTTCAAATTATTTACGTTCCAACTTTAACAATCCGTACGATTTTGCTTGTAAAGAATCAAACAAGATCCGCTGCAGGTGTAGGATTGTTAGAAGGGGCTATTTACATTGTCAGTTTAGGTATTGTGTTTCAAGATTTATCAAATTGGATGAACATTGTTGCCTATGTCATCGGCTTTAGTGCGGGACTATTATTAGGCGGTTATATAGAAAATAAATTAGCAATTGGATATATTACGTATCAAGTTAGTTTGCTAGACCGTTGTAATGAATTAGTAAATGAATTACGCCATTTTGGATTTGGCGTTACAGTATTTGAAGGTGAAGGAATAAATTCTATACGTTATCGCTTAGATATCGTTGCAAAGCGTTCTAGAGAAAAAGAACTGTTAGAAATTATTAATGAAATTGCACCAAAAGCATTTATGTCTTCTTATGAAATCCGTTCGTTTAAAGGTGGATACTTAACGAAGGCGATGAAAAAGAGAGCGTTGTTGAAGAAGAAGAAAGATGAACATGCATCGTAAAAAAAAGGAGTAGTATGGCTTAAAAATAAGTTTATAACCATAATCCTATATGAATACGAAAATGTAAAAGAGAGGAATCTATTTTTTGAAAAATTCCTCTCTTTTTTTATGATTTCTCGTATAATTCTAAAAAAATTATGTATGATTATTTTTTATTGCTCTTTCTCAAATTAACAATTAGCCATATAGATTGAATAATTATCGGTAATATAAATGCAATTAATAAAACGATAAATGCCACTAATTTAAGCTCTGGTGTTTGAGTAACACCAGCACCATCAACCTCTCTTAGCCAAATGATAGCTGCCAATATCCCAAAAATGGTAATCCAAAATATGTTACCAATCCACCAAAAAATCCATCGTCTTTTCATATTAGCACCTCTTATATTTACCCTCTGTTAAAAGTATATTTTCGGTTGTTATATTTAAATGAAATAACTATAAAACTACTTTTTTTCAACTGTATATCTAACTTGTTTAAAGGTTGCCATGTCTCCATCTTCGTTATCATCTTTCGTTTGCAAAAGTTGAACTCTTGGCTTGTAGTCTGTCCTATGAGCGTGCTCGATATCTTTAATGTTAAGTTTGTAGGATTCACCATTATTTATTTTTTTTTCCAATACTTTTTTATTGGCTACATAAATAAAAGTTACTTTATTTTCATCAATACCTTCAGTCTTAATTTCTAATTCATTATCTTTTGTTGTAATCGTTGGTGTTAATAATTCAATACTGCCGCTTCCGGTTTCTAAAGAATTTTCTACTATAGTTGAACATCCGGATAAAATGATTCCGATGAATAGAAGAACAATTAATTTCTTTTTCATAACATCCCCCAATTTCAAGTAATTTTTGATTTTGGTATTGCTAGACTGCTAGTGTGGAACGTAAATGTTTAGCTAGCACTTTTTATTGTACCATAATATGTAAATTAATATAGGTTATATATCCAATTTAAGGGAGATTGAAAAGTTTACTTATTGTTGAGAATCAGTATTTTTACAGTAGGTATTTATTTTCTTTACAAAGCGGTGTTGATAAAATCATTACGAATTGGATATCCAAATATATGATGAAATGTAGACAGGAGAAAGAGCTTAATACGAAGCAATCTTATTTTTATAGAAATTACAATTTTTACATATTAAAATAATGATAGGGAATAGATGAATTCATTCACTTCGGAGGTAGTTACTTGAACATTAACAAGAAGGCAATTGAAATGTTTGAACAAAATGAATATGAGGAAGCAATGGAAGAGGAAGTGGATATTCCGAAAGGGTATTTTGATATTGTATATTCCATTTATGCATTAGGTTGGACTTCAGATTTAGGAAAAACGTTGGAACTGATTCATTCATATGTAAAGCCAGGAGGAAGCTTTGTTTTTAGTTGGGAGCATCCGGTATATTCAAATTTACAATATGGTACAGAAGAAATTGCTTTTAAGTCTTCTTATCATGAGGAAACTCCTATTACGTTTGAAACATTTAAAGGAGAAAATGTACAAGCGACATTATATAAGAGAAAAATAAGTACATACATAAATGAGTTAAATAGAGTGGGATTTACAATTGAGAGAATAGAAGAGCCTGAACCGTCTCGTGTATTTGATGAAGAAGTAGCTACACCTTCTACGAAATATTATTCTTTATATAAAGCTAGAATGGTACCAACTACTTTTATTATTAAGGCGAGGAAGTAAAATGCTTTATAAAAAGAAGCCTATCATTTCAAATAAATGAAATGATAGGCTTCTTTATTTTTAAAAAATGAGGTCAAAGATGTACTTTTCATATAAAAATGCATTTCATATAAAAAGTGTAATTATTTTGGGGAAGGGGGATTGTTGTGCGTCATCATAGAAAGTGCAAAAAATTTGGAGTGGCACTGCCTCTTCCACTTGAAGGAGCAACAGGCCCTACTGGTAACAGTGGTCCAACAGGCCCAACTGGAGGGCATGAAGGTCCGGTCGGGCCTCCGGGAATCACTGGACCTAGAGGAGCAACTGGTCCACAAGGTCCTCAAGGTATTCAAGGAATCCAAGGTCCACAAGGGATAACGGGGCAGGCAGGAGCAACTGGATCGACGGGAGTAACAGGTCCACAAGGTGCCACGGGAGCAACCGGAACAACCGGGGCAACTGGAGTAACAGGTTCTCAAGGAATTCAAGGAGTGCAAGGTCCACAAGGAGTGACCGGATCGACTGGAGCAACTGGATCGACTGGTTCAACAGGTGCGACTGGACCGACAGGGATACAAGGAATAAGAGGAGTAACCGGTGCAACCGGTTCAACCGGAGTAACGGGTCCAACAGGTGCGACTGGCCTAACGGGCTCAACCGGAGCAACTGGATCATCCGCTATATCAACAGGTGGTGGGTATTTCTTTTCTACATCAACAAGTACAATTGTAGCAAATGCCAACATTCCAATTAATTCAGGATCTACTGTATATGGAACTGGTGTATCTTTAACTAGTGCTACAACTGTCACAGTATCCACATCAGGAATATATTTAGTAAGCTACTATTTCCAAGGGGATGCAAGTGGTGGGAATGAGACAGTATCTGTCAGATTGCTATTAAATGGAACTCAAGTAACAGGGAGTTTTATACAAAATGTAACGACATCAACTGTAGTAATCGAACCAGCTATTTCAAATACACTTCTTGTGAATGTCGCGAGCGCAAATTCAACGTTAATATTACAAAATGGCCCATTAGGTGTTGGGCATGTGACCACTATAGCAGGCACGATTACAGCAAGTTTAAATGTAGTGAGGATATTATAAAAAGTATAGGGAATATAAAAAACACAAGGAATGTCTTTATAGACACACCTTGTGTTTTTTAATATTAAATAAACATTTTCTTTATCTTTTCGGTTGAAAAATATGCTGAAAGAAGTATTTGTGATGTAAGTTATCTACAACTTTATTTGCTTGATATGTGCGGTGTTGTTCGAGTCGAAGTCTTTGCTCCATCATTTTTATTGCGTGATCTGATAAACGTAACATTGTACCAGTCTCCTTTTCTATAAATATAGTTTTCTGATTGATATCGATTCCATATTTATAACTAAGGAGGCAAAGTGTGTAACATAGGCAAAAAGCACCTTCCTCTCCCATTACGCTTACGAGGTTAGCTGTCGGACTCGGGAAGTGAGAGTTTCCCTACTTAAAAAAGATTCGCCCCAAGTAGCATAGCTACAAAAATGGTTCCCCCGCTCCAAAATTTGGATTCAGCAAAAGGTTGTATAAAGTAAAAAATAACATAAATAAATAATTAAGTCAAACTATTTTTTGTTTTCTGTCTTTTTAGTTGCGTAAGGATCATGCCATCAGGTAGTGTTGTATCTGTTACTTCAATGAAGCTGTGTTTTTTATATAATGCGAGAGCTGGAGTATTGGCTTTACCTGTTTGTACAATGTATGTCATTGAAGACGAGAACATGTTAAATATATAAAGTAGCAGTTTCGTTGCGATTCCTTTTTGAAAAAAATTGGGCAATACAACTAATCTGTGGATATCGATTAGTTCTTCTTCTTGTATAAAAGAAATAAAGCCGACGAGTTTATTTTCAGAGAAATATCCATAGAATGTTTCATCACAATTTTGAATATCGTTTACAGTATCATATAAACGAGGTATTGCAGTACTGTTTAAAAAGTCTGCTTCAATTTTATAAGCTGGAAGTTGAACATTTAAAATGGATGTTGCTACTTCATAAGAAGTGGGAAGTAATTTATGAATCATAGATAATAACGCCTCCTTTAAATATGATATATTAATATAATTGATTTGTGGGTAAGTTTGACAATTTTTTTCTTTTTTGCATATAATATATGTATCTCCATACATAAAATGTTCGTAGGTATATTTCTATAGTAGGATATGGTTAGCGTAGATAAATACGTAATCTTATATAAGAGTTTAGCTACTCTTATATTTGATAATACAAACTATAATAGAAATGAGGGACTAAAAATGGGATGGATTATTACATTAATAGTTGGTGCTATTATAGGTATAATTGCTAGTTCTATAACGGGTAAAAATTTTCCAGCTGGTATGTTTGGAAATATAATTGCTGGTTTACTAGGAGCTTGGTTAGGTAGTAGATTATTTGGATCTTTTGGGCCATCATTTGGTGGGATTCATGTCGTGCCAGCATTATTAGGTGCAATTGTGTTAATTCTTATTGTATCATTTGTAGTAAAAGTTGCAAGAAAATAAAGGCTATTACTGATTGTTTTATAAAGCCCTTTTAGGGCTTTTCCTAATTAGAGAGGTGGTACATTTGGAGAAAGTAAATATAAGAAAAAGAGATAAGTTGAAAAAGTTTTTTAAAGAACAAAATTATTTAGCTGTACTACTTGGATTCGCGTTGCTGTTTGTAAATATATTATTACTTACAAAAATATCATTCGTCTTTACACCGTTTGTCGTATTTTTAAAAACAATCTTTTTCCCAGTATTATTAGCGGGAGTACTATTTTATATATTGCATCCATTCGTTTCTCTTTTAGAAAGAAAAGGTGTGTCGAGAATTGTGTCAATTGCCTCGATATATATAATTGTTCTTGGATTATTTGTTTTTCTTGCGGTCACGGTTATTCCAATTATTAAAGATCAAGTAAATGCTTTAATAGATAACTTGCCATATTTCGGGCATGAAATCGAAAGGGCAGCACGTAAATTTGGAGAAAGTAATGTAATTGGTAGAATGCAGGAAAGTTTAAATGTTGATTTTGCTAATATTGTAAAAGATTCTACAATGAACTTTACAAAATCATTATCATCAGTAACAGGAAATGTAACTGGATTTTTAAGTACAATTACTGAAGTTGTTTTAACATTTGTAATGGTTCCATTTATTTTGTTCTATCTTTTAAAAGATGGTGAGCAATTACCGAATCATTTTTTAAAGTTTATATCTGAGCAAAGACAACCAGCTGCGAAGAGAATACTAGATGATATGCATTATGCGATTAGTTCGTATATTAGAGGACAAATTATTGTTAGTTTATTTATCGGTATTATGCTATTAATCGGTTATCTTATTATTGGTATTAAATATGCGGTACTACTTGCTATTTTAGCGATGATTGTAAATATCGTTCCGTACGTAGGACCAATCATTGCAATTACACCAGCTTTAATTATCGCATTTATCGACTCGCCATCAATGGTGTTAAAAGTAATTATCGTTATGATGATTGTACAATTAGCAGAAGGTAAATTTATTTCTCCGCAAGTCATGGGGAAAAAGTTAGATATTCACCCGATTACTATTATATTTATCATTTTAACTGCGGGAAATTTATTTGGAATTATGGGGATTATTTTAGCAATTCCAGGGTATGCGATATTAAAAGTTTTAGTTACGCACGGTTATAGATTTGTGAAGTTGAATACGTGAAAAAAGAGCTAAAACAGAGAAACCTGTTTTAGCTCTTTTTCATTAACAATTGATTTGTGTATTGGCGTGCCCATTGATCAGCTTCTAATATATCATCGAGTGAAGGATCTTTTACGTTATGATGAGCTTCAACTGTATTGTAAATTGTTTTTTCGATATCGAAAAATGCAATTTCATTTTTAAGAAATAGTGCATTTGCAATTTCGTTCGCTGCATTTAATACGGCTGGAGTTGTACCGCCAATTTTTCCACATTCAAATGCATATTGTAGACAGGGGAACTTCTCTAAATTTGGTTTTTCAAAATGCAAACTACCAATTTCTAATAAATTTAATTTTTCATAGGATGAAGGTAGTCGAGTAGGGTAGTGAAACGCATATTGAATCGGCATTCTCATATCAGGAGCACCGAGCTGTGCCATGACTGATCCATCAATAAATTCCACTAAAGAGTGAATGATACTTTCTTTATGAATCATAACATCAATTTTTTCATAAGGAATATCGAATAGCCACTTAGCTTCCATCACTTCAAACCCTTTATTCATTAACGTGGCAGAATCTATCGTTAGTTTTGCGCCCATTAACCAGTTTGGGTGTTTTAAAGCATCCTTCGCTTGTAATATTTTCATTTCTTCACGTGTTTTATCACGAAAAGCGCCGCCAGAAGCTGTAACAATTAATTTTTCGATTTCCTTATTATTTTCCCCATTTAAACATTGGAAAATGGCTGAATGTTCACTATCAACTGGAATTAGGCGGCATCCGTTTTGTTTCGCTAGTTCGGTGACGATATGTCCAGCTGCAACTAAAGTTTCTTTGTTAGCGATAGCGATATCTTTCTTCGCCTTTAATGCTTCAATTGTTGGGAGTAAACCTGAAACACCGACAACTGAACTTAATACAAGATTTGTATCAGGATGGGTAGATACTTCAAGTAAACCATCAGTTCCATATGTAATTTTTGTATTTGTTGAAATACGAGAACGTAATGTGTCCGCTAATTCTTTTGTCGCTACGCTTACAATACGAGGCTGAAAAGATTCGATTTGTTTTTCGAGAAGATCGATATTATAATTTGCGGTTAAACCGACGATTTTAAAATGTTCAGGATGAGCGGAAACGACATCTAATGCAGATGTGCCAATGGATCCTGTTGAACCTAAAATGGATATAAATTTTACCATGAAAAAACCTCCAAAGTTGTTTCGAGTATTTCTGCAAACCTATATATTATTAGACAATTAAGGTGGAAATTCCTGCTATATAAAACAGAAAATTAGGGTTTAATTGGAAAGGAAATGTGATAAACTGTAAAAAAAACTAAAAAGCAATGAAAGAGAAGAGTACATATTCAAAACTTTTCAGAGAGCTGATATTTGGTGGGAATCAGTAAGTGATGAATATGGAATGGGCTCTGGAGCTTCTAGCTTAAATGAGTAGGCGAAGACGGTTACTTCACGTTAAGAAGTTGAAGTGAGCTATAATATAGCTAATTAAGGTGGTACCGCGGGAGTCTCTCGTCCTTTTTTTAGGATGAGGGGCTCTTTTTATTTTGAGAAAGGAGGAGTTAGGATGAGCGAGAAAATTATGTTAACAGGAATTAAACCAACAGGTTACCCGCATTTAGGCAATTATATTGGTGCGATTAAACCTGCATTACAAATGTCAAAAAACAAAGAAGGAAAAGCGTTATATTTCATAGCAGACTATCATGCGTTAAATGCTGTGCATGATCCAGCAAAGTTCAGTAGTTACACGAAAGAGGTAGCAGCTACATGGTTATCACTCGGACTTGGAGAAGATGTTATTTTCTATCGACAAACAGAAGTGCCAGAGATTCTAGAATTAGCTTGGATATTAGCTTGTCTAACTCCGAAAGGACTTATGAATCGTGCCCATGCATATAAAGCGAAGGTAGAGCAAAATAAAGAAGCGGGATTAGAAATTGATGCAGGTGTGAATATGGGATTATATACGTACCCGATTTTAATGGCGGCTGATATATTATTATTTCAAGCTACTCATGTACCTGTCGGAAAAGATCAAATTCAGCATATTGAAATTGCTCGTGACATAGCGACGTACTTTAATCATACATTTGGTATGACATTTACGCTTCCAGAGTATGTCATACAAGAAGAAGGGGCAATTTTACCGGGACTTGATGGAAGAAAGATGAGTAAAAGTTACGGAAATGTTATCCCATTATTTGCAGAGCAAGAAAAACTTAGAAAGTTAATATTTAAAATAAAAACAGATTCCTCACTTCCGAATGAACCGAAAGAACTAGAAACGTTATTTATGATATATAAAGAATTTGCGAAGGAAGACGAAATTCAGGCGTTACGCGAAAAGTATGAGACTGGAATCGGATGGGGCGATGTGAAAAAAGAGTTATTCCGCGTTGTAAATCGTGAACTCTCAGGACCTAGGGGAAAATACGGAAATTATATGAATGATCCACATTTACTATATGAAGCGTTAGAAAAAGGTGCTGAGAGGGCGCGGGCTATTGCGAAGGTGAATTTGGTGGAAATTAAAAAACAGATTGGATTTGAGAGGGGACGCTGAGCGCTCCCTTGTTTTTTTCTATGTGAATCTTAATTATTTATTCGTTTTATCTGCATGTAAAATGAGGGATTCGCATTTTTTACTGAATTTATTAATTGCATATTAATAAAAATATGTTAATATAGGGTTACTTATTAAACGTGTTTAATAAGTAACATTAAAGTCACTTATTAAACTAATTTAATAAGTTTGATTCATTCGATAACGAAGGAGATGATTAGATGAAAACTGAGAAAGAAAAGATGTTGGCGGGAGAAATGTATATTGCGGATGACGAAGAATTAGTAGCTGATAGGATTGAGGCAAAACGTTTAACACGCCTTTATAACGAGGCGATGGAGACTGGTGATGAAAGCCGCTTTACCTTGTTAGAGCAGCTTTTAGGTTCTTCAGCTGACGGAAAAACCCACATTAATCCTGATTTTCGTTGTGATTACGGCTACAATATCCACATTGGAAAGAGCTTTTTCGCAAATTTCAATTGTGTTATTTTGGACGTTTGTGAAGTTCGAATCGGTGATAATTGTATGTTTGCACCTGGTGTCCATATTTATACGGCCACTCATCCTTTACATCCGGTAGAGCGGAATTCTGGAAAAGAATATGGAAAGCCTGTAAAGATTGGTAACAATGTTTGGGTTGGTGGGGGAGCTATTATTAACCCTGGTATTTCAATTGGAGACAACGCTGTAATTGCTTCAGGGGCAGTTGTGACAAAAGATGTACCTAATAATGTAGTAGTTGGTGGTAATCCAGCCAAAGTTATGAAAATGATAGACTTATAGAAATCATTTTTCACGGATGCATGAATAAACTGGTGTCGTATCGTATAGACAATGTGAAAGGTGTTTCATATGAAGAAAAATAGTGCGTATAATCATACAAAGACATTACTTGCCTCTCGAAATGCTCTTTTTCTCTTATTTGCTTTGCCAGGTGTCGCGTTTGCTACATGGATTTCAAGAACAGCAGCTACTCGAGATATGTTAGCAGTGTCAAATGCAGAAATGGGCTGGATTTTATTCGGACTATCTGTCGGTTCAATAATTGGTTTACTGAGTGCAAGCCGCTTCATTGACTGTAAGGGAGCTAGAGACGTTATTATAGGCAGTATGTTTTTTATGATTGTTGGATTGATTTGTTTAGGTATAAATATTTATTTTGTTTCTAGTATGGGGGCTTTTAGTAGCTTACTAGTATTTGGAGTAGGCTACGGATTGGCGGAAGTCGCATTGAATGTAGAAGGTTCTTCCATTGAGCAGAAATTAGGAACAACTCTTCTTCCGAAATTCCATGGCTTTTTTAGTGTAGGAACTTTAGTAGGCGCGCTCAGTGGTTCTGTCGCAGCGTCGCTTCACATCCCGATTCTGTATCAGTTTCTTGCGATTTCGGTCGTGTTTGTATTACTTGTATGTATGGTGTATCGTTTTCTTCCGCATGGAACAGGAAAGAAGGAGAAATCGTGGAACAAAAGGAGAGAGAAGCATACGACCTTACGTATGGAAAAAAAGGTGCTTTTAATTGGTCTTTTTGTACTCGGAATGGCATTTGCAGAAGGTAGTGCAAATGATTGGCTACCTATCGTGATGGTAGATGGACACGAGCAAAGTATAGTGGCAGGTTCTATTATGTACACAATTTTTGTATTAGCAATGACGTTAACTCGTATGTGTAGCAGCTATTTCCTTGATCGATTCGGTCGTGTCGCTGTTGTACGTGCCACCATTATGATGGCGATTCTAGGAATTTCAATCGTAATATTTGGGAGTAATTCGTATTTTCTAGCATTTGGTGTAGTACTGTGGGGGATTGGTGCAGCGCTAGGGTTCCCAATTGGTCTGTCAGCTGCTGGAGATGACCGTGAAAATGCGACTTCTAATGTTGCTGCAGTTTCTATAATCGGTTATACAGCATTTTTAGTCGGACCACCATTCTTAGGTATACTGGGGGAAGCATTCGGGATACGCAATGCCTTGTTAGCTGTTTTATTATTTGTTCTCTTGTCTGGAATTGTATCGTCTGTTACGAGAGAGAATAAATCGAGCTAAATAAGGAGTGCATGCCAGCGGAAATGTATCATCTCTATTGCTTTAGAAAATGATGTATGATATATTGTCAACGCAACTTATTAAAAGTGTTTAATAAGTATGTTGATTAAGGTGGTGAGCGATTTGAGTGAACAATTTGTTACTCAAAAATCGATTAAAGAGACGATCCTTCGCGGCATTCGTACAGCTCTTCTAGAGCAAGGTAGTGCAACGAAAGTTGAACTTAGTAATACATTAGAAATCAGTTTTCCAACTGTGAGTAAATTTATAGAAAAAATGAAACAAGACGGTGAAGTCACTTTAGTCGGTTTAGATGATTCAAGTGGCGGAAGAAGAGCGAAACGATATGCGTATAATCCGGAATATATGTTAGGTCTAGCGATATTTTTAGAAAAAAATGAGACAAACTATACAATTTTCAACTGTTTAGGGGAAGTAAAAGAACAAGGAAGTACTTCAAGTGTATTAATTGATACTGGCGTAAATCTATTATCTAAACATATTGAAAGTCTTATAGCTACATTCCCGAAAATAAGCTCTATATCAATTGGTGTGCCTGGTTCGGTTGATAATGGTCGTATTTTTTATATACCTGGTTATGAAAAGTTCCAAAATTTTAATTTGAAAAGTCATTTGGAGGATCTGTTTTCTATACCTGTAGTAATAGAAAATGATATGAATGCCGCAGTCCTTGGCTATTATAAAAATACTGGAAATAATGATAAATCATCTCTTGTATATTTGTATTCAGGTCAAAACGGCCCAGGGGCGGGAATTATGATAAATGGAGATGTGGTACGAGGGAGTACCTTTTTCTCAGGGGAGATATCTTTCGTTCCACAGTATGATAATAAAAACTTCTTACAATCTTTGAGAAGTGAAGATGCAGTAAGAGATTCAAATAATCCAGAGCAATATAATATAGATGCCATTACTCGTTTAATAGCTACATGTATAGCTATTATTAACCCTCATGCCTTTATCTTCTGTGATGATGAATTGAATCAATTCGTAATAGATCAAATTGTAAAAACTTGTCCGAAGTACATTCCGGCAGAACATATTCCGAAAATAACAGTGAGCGATTGGAAAGAAGATTATTTATATGGATTAAAAAGTCTTGGACTTGATCTGATGATAACAAGAACAAGCAAAGAAAATTAAATATCAAATTGTTGGTTGAATACTGTAAAAGAAAAGGTGTCGATTATGAACATTGAACATGTAGCAATTTGGGTAAATGATTTAGAAGGAATGCGTGATTTCTATAAACAGTACTTTGGTGGTGAAGAAAATAGCTTATATCACAATTCGAAAAAGCAGTTTGAATCTTATTTTATAACTTTTGAAGGTGGAGCGCGTCTAGAACTTATGAGACAAGTAGGGATAGACGGTAAAACACAAGTACAAACAATAGGATATGCGCATATTGCTTTTTCTGTAGGTAGTAAAGAAAAAGTGAACGAATTAACTAATACATTAAGAGAAGCAGGATACCCTGTGTTAAACGGCCCGCGTACTACAGGGGATGGTTACTATGAAAGTGTAGTAAGTGATCCTGAAGGAAATCAGATTGAGATAACAATCTAACATTATATTTATTAATAACTGATAAAAAATAAAACTTTGTTGTTCCCCAAAATGTTTACGAGAAACCTATTATTTCTTCAGAAAGGGGGACATAACAGTGAGTGAATTCATTTTTATTTTCTGTATATATCCATTGCTTATTTTTATTTTTTCAATAGCTGGGACATATAAATTAGGTGTATTTTATGTGATGCCAATGGTAATATTTCTTATTTTTCTTATGTTAAATGTTACATTGTATGATCCATCATTTTTCTTTTGGGTGGGCATGTATACTATTTTTTCATTCATTACTTCTTATATAACACTCTTATTTGTAAGGGGATATACAGCTGTAGAAAGTGAACGTTAATATCATTTGGTTATTTTTGGGGGAATAGGGATTTATGCTGAACGATAACAACCTCATTTCGCGTTATCATGACGGGAAATGAGGTTGTTTTATTTCTATATACAATATGTAATGTTTTTTAATTGGAGTGCTGAAACTCCCTAATAATACGTTCAATAACTGGATGAAGAGTAATAGGTAACTCATCAAGCGGAAAGAAGCGTAATTCTTTTGACTCAGTTTGATCACATATAAGCTGACCGTGGAATTCTCGGCAAATATAAACAACGAGTACACCATGTACTTGATCGCCGTTTGGATAGATTTGAAAGAAATCAGGTCCTGAGTATGTACGGAATAGTTCTGGATTTTTAATGATAAGTCCAGTTTCTTCATATACTTCTCGTTGTAAAGCGTCTTCTAACGTTTCGTTATATTCTAAGGCGCCACCAATAATGCCCCAGCGATTAAAATCTGTACGGAGCTGCAATAATATTTCATTTTTCTCATTTAATATAATGGCGTGTGATCCGATTAAAATGAGTGGATGATTTCCTACTAGATTTCTCATGTCTTCAATATAGCCCATAATTCTTCTCCTTATATTTAATAATAATTAGGCAGTTCTTTTAACATTTTTTCTGTTTTACGTGCTGTAAATGCTAAGTTATGATCATCTTTTGTTCTAAAAAATAATGTGCGTAAAAAGATTTTAATGTTTGCGCATAAAATACAATACTCATTAAGGGAAAGGCGTTTTCTAATTTGAGGAAGCCTTTTTATTTTTTTATAAATAATTGAAATTAACTCATCTTGCGGGAAGTCATGATATAGCATAGATAGTAACGGTGTAACAATTCGTTCATCTTCATTATTATGAAAAAGATCCGATGGGATGAAAATTTTATTTAATAAACAATGAATTAATTCCTCGTACCATTCAAAGGTCGTATAGGAATTGTGAACAATTTCAGAAAAGGCATCAGATACGTGGGCAAGACAATGAGCCCATCCTTTATTTTCAATATAGCCTCGAAAATCCATTTCTAAGTTTGTGTATGTAATGAGTTTGTTTTTTATTTCTTCGATATCCTCCTCTGTAAAAAAGTAGTGCGAGTTAGCGAATTGGAGTATTAATGCAAGTAACGAAACAGTATAAGAACGTGTGAAAACCCCATCTGTAAGTGGGGAGTGAATGTCACAATATAAATACTCATCACTTAAACAAGTTTGTAGAAGTAATTTCAACTGATCATCCATAAGGAATTCATGATGAATGAAATGTGCAAAACATTTATATATAAGTTGGTAACGAACGTAACTATCAGTTGTTCCGATATACTGAAGCATATTGAGCGTTAACTCATTAATATCTATATGTTGCAGTTGCGTATAGTCATTTTGTTGTATAAGCTCTAACTGTTGTTGCAGCGCTGTAATATCCAATGGAGAACCTCCTCCGCACTTTAAAGATGCGATGTTTTCTAGTATTCTATATATTCAAGGACAATCCTGCTCATGCAAGGAGAACAAGTAGAAATTCGAGTATGACATAGATGAGGGAAGTATATGATGACTATAGAACAGTTAGAAAAACATTTTAAAATAAGAAAAAATGCTTCTTCTATAATGATAAAAGAAAATGATGCAGAGGTTTTTACAGAAGAGCAATTAGAAGAGATAATGCAATATTGCGTTGCTGAAGCTGAAAAAGATGGAATAGAAGAATTTCAATTTGAGATTTCTTCAAAAAGCCCAAATTATGATGTGTATAAGAAATGTTTCGAAACGTATTCATTTGAATATATTACTGAAAACATGATTGTATTTAAGGATATATATGAAGTGGAAGATATAAAAAATGATATTGATTTTAAGCTTATTGAAGAGATGGGCGAAGACGCTTTTTATTCACTGTGGAATGAAGTGACGGGAGAACAAATCGATTATGAGCAATTTGTAAATACGATGCTACAAGAAATAGGTGGGCAATGGAAAGAACATTGTTTAACAGCAAGTATCGATGAAGAGCCAATAGGAATTGTAATCCCGCATATTGAAAGAGGTACGTTAGAAGAAGGAAAACTTATGTATTTCGCAGTCGCTCCAAATATGCGAAATAAAGGGTATGAAGCAGCATTCTTTACAGGGGCAATGTTTGTCTTAAAAGAAATAGGCGCATCTTATTATATTGGCGAGACAAATGTACAAAACGAGTGGATGAAGGATGTCTTTGAAAAGAACGGATGTCAGCAGCTGAGCTCTACTGAGCGATATGTGAGAAGGTTTTAGAAGGATGGATGGCTTACTCTCTCGAACTCATTTAGCGGGAATCCGTGTACAACTTATGAACAAGTAAAAGAACTTTTTGCATGTTTGTAAGATAAAAAGAAAAATCGAAACGACAAAGTAAGCGTTCCTATAATACAATAGAGAAGGATTAGACTATACGAAGAAAGCGTTGGTGAAAGTATGAAGCAACAAAGAAATTGGCTACAAGCAACTGTAGAACGAAATGAGGATAATACGTTACATATAAAGTGGGAAAATAATATAGAAGAAGTTCGTATTTATTGGAGTACTTCACCAAATCATATTGAAGAAAATGGAGAATTACTTGTAACAGTAAGTGGGGATTCAGCATGTACAATTGAAAACCCGAGTGAAAATGAGCGTCCATATTTTAGGTTAGTAGGAAGTAATGGACAAGCAGTGACAGTAGCTGAGCGTAGATTACCATTACAAGGTGCGTTTAACTTCCGTGATATGGGAGGATATGAAACGACTGAAGGCCGTAAAGTAAAATGGGGTAAATTGTATCGTTCTGAAGAATTAGCAGGATTAACAGAATGGGATATCGAGTATTTACAGAAGTCTAGCTTAAAATTAATTTGTGACTACCGTACAGATTTTGAAGTGAAGCATAAGCCGAACCCCAGTGTTACAGGCGCTCGTCAAGTGTGCTTACCAGTTATGCAAGACTTGGCGAAAGACTTGAATATAAATGAATTTTTCCAAGTTGGTGACCTTTCTATGTTAGGGAAACCAGGCGAGTATCTTGTGAAAATGAATCAAGATTTCGTAAGTGGTAATGAAGCATTCGTGAGCTTCTTAAAACTGGCGCAAAACCCGGAAAACTTACCGTTAGTAAACCACTGTACAGCTGGAAAAGACCGTACAGGATTTGGCTCAGCATTATTATTACTTTTACTAGGTGTACCGGAAAAAACAGTAATGGAAGACTACTTACTAAGTAACGGTTTCCGTGAAAAGTTAAATGAAAAAATGATGGCCTTTTTAGGTGCGAAATTACAGAACGACGAAAGTAGAGCAATATTAGGTGCAATGTTTGAAGCACGTGCTGAGTATTTACAAGCTGCGATTGATGAAGTTAAAAAGCAATATGGATCAGTGGAAGCATACGCTGAAAAAGCTCTTGGCTTTACGAAAGAATCGTTAGAGGAAATGAAAGTGTTATTGCTAGAAGATAAAGTGAAACTTTAATCAGTGTGGGGGCATCCCCACTGATTATTAGCCTTCACCAATCGGACTGCCCGTTAATGCGGGATAAATAATGAGGAGGGAGGCTGATTGGATTAGATTAGCCTCCTTTTATTATTGTTGCTATAATTAAGCTATGAGAATATAGGAATTGAGGCGAACATCATGAAATACAAAGTAATACTATTCGACGTAGACGATACATTATTAGATTTCCCTGAAACAGAAAGAAACGCATTACATAACGCGTTTGTACAATTTGGCATGCCTACAGGATATAATGATTATCTTGCAAGTTATAAAGAGATTAGTAATGGATTATGGAGAGATTTAGAGAATAAAATGATTACGCTAAGTGAATTAGCGGTAGATCGATTTAGACAATTATTTGCTCTTCATAATATAGAAGTAGACGCGCAGCAATTTAGTGACGTATACCTTGAAAACTTAGGAAAAGAAGTACATCTTATAGATGGTGCAGTGCAATTATGTGAGAACCTTCAAGATTGCAAGTTAGGTATCATTACGAATGGATACACAAAAGTGCAACAATCGAGAATTGGAAATTCGCCTTTATGTAACTTCTTTGATCATATTATTATTTCTGAAGAAGTCGGCCATCAAAAACCAGCGCGTGAGATTTTTGATTATGCTTTTGAGAAGTTTGGGATTACTGATAAATCAAGTGTACTAATGGTTGGAGATTCGCTAACTTCTGATATGAAAGGCGGAGAAGATTACGGTATTGATACGTGTTGGTATAATCCGAGTCTGAAAGAAAATACGGCAGGTGTTAAGCCGACCTATGAAGTGGAGAGCCTGCTACAAATTTTAGAAATTGCGGAAGTGGCGGAAGAAAAGGTAGCTTCATTTTAATAGAGTTAAGATTTTTCGATTAATTGATATATATTAAGTTACGGTAGATATATTTGAAAAATCGTTCATATAATTTCATATACTAAGGTATGGAACAAAAAAAGATGGTACCAAGTCAAAAAAATTTTACTGAAAGAAAACAGAAATAACACAAAATAATATATTTAGCTGTTTGTAATTGGTCATTACAAACAGCTAAAAAAAACGATTGCCTCTTAGGATCCAAGCAATCGTTTTTTTATTTTTTTCGGAGATGAAATTTGTATTTTTATACCCTATCTCCATCAAGTTTAAAAAATGTTTGTTCCCCAGTAATGAAAAAAATGAATTTAATTCTCATAAATAACTGTAAAGTGGTAAAAATTTCGTTTTGGGTGTAATTTAAAATCTTAAGTTAATGGGCATGGGGTGGAACCCTTTCCTTGTTTAGACCGGATATCCGCCTGTTGGCGGTGGCCAAGCACTAAATAATCTGCGAATCAGCACAATTTCTCCTAAATGGTAGGAGTTATGAGATGCAATATTCCGTAGAACACCGCCAGGGGTTTCACCAGGCCATTCCTCCAATGTTTTGTCCAACTGAACAGTTTGGGCGATCGTGCATGCCTGTTCAATCCCTTGAAGAAAATACTGAATAATCTGTTGCCACTCTTCCTCACTGCCAGGGCATTCTTCTTCAGGCCAGCTCTCTTTTACATTGGCAGGCAATGCAGGCTTCTTCCCCTGAGCGGATAATAAGAGAAAATCTTGCCAATAGGTCATGTGTTTCACTAATTGATAAATAGAATAAGGCAGTTCCTCTCTGCGTTTTCCCGCAAGTGCCACGTCTATATCCGACAAAGCATTCTTGATGGGAAGATGTCCTCGTTCTCCTCTTAACGATTTTACTAATGCCTGGCTAAACGCTTTATTTGATTGCTCCATAATAACTGACTCCCATCTTGTTTTATTTTCTAATTTGCTGATTTTATGATTCCGTCTTTTTTATATGTACTAAATAAATTATAGAAGCTTTACGACTATTAAGAGAAAGTAAAATAAGGCAAGAATCACTGACTTCTTAACGTACAGGAAATCGTAGGTTTTTATTTGATTAGTACCTTAATGTACAATTGTATTAACAGATAAATCAAAGGTTCGAATGACAACATTCAGGTCTGCGTTAATGTCAGCCACTTTTGATTTTAGCTTTTCCGATCCCTCCTGAATTTTATCCAATTGATTTTATTGTGAATGAACTATGAGTTGATTATAATAATTAGAGTGAACTCTAAGTCAAGAAAAAAATAATAAAAGGATAGTTATTCTATTATGAGGGAGTTCGCGAAGCAAAAATAGCGCTACTATACTAAGGTCTTTCACGTGTTATAATGCGATAATTAAATATTCATATATACATAGTTTCTCAGAGTGATGCGATGTCATGTATGAGCTGTGTAACAACTAGAGGTGAGTGAAGGATGTTAACGTTTTTATTTGAGTTAGACAAGGCTATCCCGCAGAAGGATGAGCCACGGTATGCCGCTTATGCAAATGGCTTTATTGAAGGGGATTTAACAATTCGCGTGAGTGACAGCGTATTTTTTCAGAAGTCATGCATGAAGGTTGCAGAGCTTGGCATTTATTTAGGACAGTGGATGGAACAAGTGCAACATGGGCAGAAAGAACAATTGAATTATGAAACGAGTGACCGTGAGGAAGTAATTCTCGGATTCGTATATGAAGAGGAAGATCAGTGGAGAGTTTTTTCCAGTTGGCAGCAATTTGAACTTCAAGAGCGTATATCAACTACAACATTAGTAGAGAGCGTTCAACGCTATTTATATGAGCTAAATAAGGAACTGCGCGCGATAGGATATCCTGTGACGTTTGATCAGTACTTAAGAGGAGAGCGAATGATGCAGCTTTCTTATAAACGACTGTGTGATAGTAAAGCGGATACGACTTCGATAGAGGTTTACAATGGAAGCGAAGGAGTAGGCGCAGTACGGGGCTATTATAAAAATACGTTGATGAAAGTGCTAGACTTCATTCCGAAAGTCGGTAGTAATATCATTTATGAAATAAAGGATAGTAAGAACAATATTCGCGTCATTGCAAAGGATGTAAGTAGGCAGCGTCAAAGAAGGATTTTAGTAACGTACATCAATAATAATGATGCAGAGCATGAAATACTTGTATGTGACGGAAAGTTATTAGATGCAAATTTCTTATTTACTTTTACATATAAGACAGAAGAATATGTTGTTCACAAAACTTCAATTGGGCTTGGAAAATTATTACGAAACGGCTATGTAATCGCAGATTGGAATATTCGTCTTGAGGAAGATATGTATTATATCGAGATGGATGTATATGATGAGGATTATATAGAGGATCAATACTTACTGTTAGGTGTATTTCATGCTGTTTTGTATGGGTGATAAAGTGAAACTTTAATCAGTGGGGGTCTTATTGCCCGTAAATAGTGGGATAAATGAGAAGTACCGGTATTCTTCATGGAAAGAATACTGGTATTTTTTATGTGGTTCTGGAAAAAGTACGGTATTTTCGTTGCAACATACTGGTCGCTTTGATGAATGTAGTGATAAAAACCATAAAAAATAGGCGTATCAAGCAAAGTGTTGATACACCTTAAAACTACATTGTTAAACAACATGCGTCGTCTAGTATATCTTTAATTACTTTAGATTCAGTATTATATATTAAACTTGGTGCCCTTTATTAATCCTCAAAAATAAAAACCTCATCAATCGTACTATGAAGTGCTCTCGCTATATCATGAGCAAGCTGTAAGGAAGGGTTATACTTTCCTTTTTCGAGATGGCTAATCGTTTCACGACGTACACCAACTTTTTTCGCTAAATCTTCCTGCGTCATATGTACTTTGGCACGATATTCTTTTATCTTCGTTACGAACGCCATGGTGCATCTTCCATTTCATCAACTGGTTTATCGTAAAAGAAGGTAGAGAATCCGAATGTAAGAATGAGTGTGCTGAAAATAAGAGCAATATCAATCTCTTGTAGTGTAGGATTCGGAAATAACATTTCAATAAAGATAATGATAGCGGTAGTTAATAACGTAATGATAAAGGCGTTGCGGCAAGATTTATTGACGATTTGTTCAAATAGTTCATCGTGTTGAACTTTTCTATACGTCGTGAAAAAGGAGAAGAAACAAAACATAGTAAACAATCCTTTTTCATAAAAAAATCCGAGAAACCCAAAGAAACCGAGAAATCCTAAATATTTTATCCAAGTCGTTTTCATGATAGATTCTCCTTTCGATGTTAGAAATAAAGTGAAACTTTAATCAGTGGGGGGGGTTCATCCCCCACTGATTATTAGCCTTCACCAATCGGGCGTTTACGGGCAGCAGGGCTCCCACCTAACTTCTTTGCTCCAGCCGAAATTTGAGGTGGGAGTCTTACTGCCAGTTAATGCGGGATAAATCACTATATGTTATAAATATATCACATATGGAAATTCATAGTAATAATAGTTTTGCGATTTATTTCATAATAATAGTAAAAAAGGTTAAATATTCTGTAAAATAAAAAGGGAAATATCGTAAAATGGATGTAAGGAGGGGGAGGACGAAATGTTAACTGGGATAATGATCGTTATATTACTTGTAGTTATTACTGTAATTGGAACGGTGTTAATTGGGCGAAATGGTGATGCGAATTATAGTAAAGCGACAAAAGGAAATATTAAACGACTTACGATGATTTATATAATACTAGCTGTTGTTTTAATTGTTGGATTAGGAGTTTATATTTATTTTAAAGGTTAAAAAAACTGAAAAATGTAAAAATCTATAAATATAAGTATGCTATAATGTTAATATAGTTAATTGGTAATTAAGGAAAGGATTGGATGTAATGATCGAAATTTTGAATGTGTCAAAAAGTTATAATGGATCTACCTATGCAGTAAAAGATTTAAGTTTATCTGTACCGAGCGGAGAAATCTTTGGGTTTTTAGGACCGAATGGTGCGGGTAAATCAACGACAATTAAGATGATTACTGGTATTCATGGGGTGGACAAAGGAACCATTACAATCAACGGTAAAGATATTATGAAAAATCCGATGGAAGCGAAGAAAACATTTGGCTATGTTCCAGATAGCCCGGATATGTTTTTACGATTAAAAGGGATTGAATATTTAAACTTTATGGCTGATATGTATGAAGTACCGAAGGAAGTAAGACAAGAACGAATAGAGTCATTAGCGAAGAAGTTTGATCTGTACAATGCTTTATCTGATCAAATTCAAAGTTATTCACACGGTATGAGACAAAAGATTGTTATTATCGGTGTGCTCGTACATGAACCAGATGTATGGATTTTAGATGAACCGTTAACAGGTCTTGATCCGAAATCTGCATATATTTTAAAAGAAATGATGAGAGAACATGCTGATAAAGGGAAGATTGTATTTTTCTCGACACACGTATTAGAAGTAGCTGAAAAAATATGTGACCGCGTCGCGATTATTAATAAGGGAAATCTTCAGTTTAAAGGGAATTTAAATGAAATGAGAGATCATTTTGAATCCAATGAATCACTTGAAAAAATGTTCTTGGAGATGACGGGCAATGAGTAAAATTTGGACGTTAACGAAAGTATTATTGAAATTAAATTATGCAGATTTCATAACAGATAAAAAGAAAAGATGGGCGTATTTATTTTCATTTGCAGCCATTTTATTTGTAGGTTTTTTAATATTCGGTTCGATGACCCATGGAATATATGAAGGAATGATACACCTCGGACAGGATCCAGGAATTGTTATTGCGATGGGATTAGCAGTTGCTAGTATATGGGTATTTTTGATGAGTATTATGAACATTTTAACAGTGTTTTACTATAGTAATGATGTTGAAATGTTACTACCGTTACCATTAAAACCAGCGCAAATTATTTCGGCAAAGTTCTTTACAGTGTTAATTACACAATACGTAATGAGCTCGTTTATTTTATTGCCTATCTTTATTACTTACGGTTTAAAGAGTGGTGCTTTCATTACATATTACATTTATATGATTGTCATTTACTTATTCTTCCCGATCATTCCGCTAGTTTTAGCTTCGTTAATTATGACAATTATTATGAGGTATACGAATATAGCGAAAAATAAAGATCGAGGAAGTATATTTATTGGAATCGTAAGTATACTATTTATCGTCGGAATCAATGTATTTATGCAATGGAGAAATAAAAGTGCAGTATCTGGAGCTGGAGATTCAGTTGCGAATTATCTTACAAATAATCAATCCTCCCTTTTCATACAAATGACAAATTATTTTCCGACTACATATTTTGGTGCAATGGGATTAGTAGAAAATGCATCGTGGAAGGGAATATTATACGTACTAATATACATTCTTATTTCTATCGCATTTTTCGGTTTGTTTTATTACATTGCAGAGCGTACATATTTAAAAGGGGTTATTGGACTTTCAACGAGTACAGCAAAAAAAGAGGTAATTTCAGCAGAAGGTTTACAGAAATCAACAGTACAAAGTTCTCATTTAAAAGCATATGTGAAAAAAGAATTTAAAACGTTATTCCGCACGCCACAATTTTTCTTAAATTGTATTGTGCAAACTTTCGTTATGCCAATTATGCTGTTCTTTGTTTTGTTTGTACAAGATGGAAATTTAAAATGGATTACAGGGTATATTGATAATCCAGAATCAGCAGGTTTCGCAATTGGTGTGGGCCTTTGTGCATCCTTATTTTTAATGGGGAGTAACGTTATTGCAACAACGTCATTCTCACGAGATGGAAGCTCTTGGTTTGTGAATCGTTACTTACCAGTAAAGGCTTCGGATATCTTTTTTGCGAAAGCGATAACGGCCTGGTTAATTAATGTAGTCATTTTAGGAGTATTCGGTATTACAATGGCATTTGTAGCAGGTATTTCGCCAGTCTTCATGATACTTTGGTTCTTACTAAGTGCGAACGGTTTATTGTTAATTAATTTAATCGGTACACGCTGGGATGCACAAACTGCAGATATTCATTGGGATACAGAACAGAAATTATTTAAAAGTCGATATACAACTTTGTGGAATTTTTTAGCTAATATTTTAATAGCTTTAGTTATTGTAGCGGGTGTAAGTGTATTATACTTCTTCCTTCAAGTAGGACTTTGGATTATGTTTATCGTTTTATTTGTAATGTTTACGATTGTAAATTATATCTTTATTAAAATTTTAAAATTAGGCGCTGAGCGTATATTGTCAAATATTAATTAAAAAGGTAGATCCTCTGTATTCGTGCAGGGGATTTATCCATAGATGGAGGAGAAAAGGTGAAGAAAATAGCAATTGTAACAGGGGCAACTCGTCTGAATGGAATTGGTGCAGCTGTATGCAAGGTGCTTGCTCAAAATGGGATAGACATTTTTTTCACGTACTGGCCTCGGTATGATAAAGCGATGCCATGGAGAATGAATGATCAAGAGCCCTTTTTGTTGAAAAAGGAAATTGAAAGTTACGGCGTTCGATGTGAAATGGCAGAAATAAACTTATCGCAGTCTTATTCGCCTAATCGTGTATTGTATATGGTATCAGAACGTTTAGGGGATCCATCTATTCTTATTAATAATGCGGCGTATTCTACTCCTACGAAAATTGAAGAGTTAGATGTAGAACAGCTAGATAAACATTATACGGTTAATGTTCGTGCTCCTATGCTATTAAGTTCATTATTTATTAAACATTTTTCACTTAAAACGAGTGGAAGTATTATAAATCTTACTTCTGGGCAGTCATTAGGCCCGATGCCAGATGAACTAGCATACGTAGCAACGAAAGGAGCAATAGAAGCATTTACAAAGTCAGTTGCACCAGTTGCTATGGAGAAGGGGATTACAGTCAATGCTGTTGATCCAGGACCAACGAATACAGGATGGATTACAGAGGAATTACAGCATCATTTAGTATGGAAATTCCCGCAAGGAAGAGTTGGAGAACCGGTGGATGCGGCACGCTTAATTGCTTTTTTAGTAAGTGAAGAAGCGAAGTGGGTTACTGGGCAAGTCATTCATTCGAACGGTGGTTATTCATAAAAATATTATGTTAACAAGTGTTGAGAAATAAAAAAATTAGTAATTATTTTGTTTTTTGTATAAATAAAATGTCAAGAAAGATAAAAAATTGATAGGGGAGTATGTTGTCATTTGTAGATTGTAAATCTTCATGTGACAACATACTCTTTTTCTTTTGCTACAGAGGAGGAAAATGTAGTAGAAAAAACTCGAATATTAAAATGAATTTATCGTTTTTTGTACGTATTATTATGAAGATTACTGTCGGAAAGATGGTGATTCGTATGAAAAGGGATTTTTTAAGGGGAAATAGAATCGTAAAGAGAAGGATAAAATTGTAAACATAGGGGGATTTTTATGAAAATGAAAAAGGTCGCTATCGCATCAGTAGCAATTGGTACAATGCTTACAATGGCAGCTTGTAGTACCTCCACAGATAAAGATGCAGCGAAGAAGGATCAGGCAACTGCACAAAATGAAGAGCAATCGAAAACGACAAGTGCAGATGAAGCGTCAAAAACAACGAAAGATACTGAAAAAGACACAAATACTTCTTCGAATGAAAAAACAGATAAGGATGCAAAAAATACAAAGGAATCATCAGGAACAGAAAGTAACGGCAAAACAACAAAAGAAAAAGAAACGACAGGAAAAACGAATGATCAAACTACTAGCGGAAAAACAACAGATCAAAGTACAAGTACAAACAACAACGGAAAAACAACAGATCAAAGTACAAGTACAAACAATAACGGAAAAACAACGAAAGATCCGAAGAAAAGCGTCGCTGTGAAAACAAATGTAAAAGAAGTCGTTACATTAATTGAAAGCTTGGACAAGCAATTAGCTGCAAATCCTAAATTAGAAACAGTTAATAAACTTGGAAAACAAATTAATGAGAAGTGGGATGTCATTGAAAAAGAGTTAGAAGCATCACATCCGACTGAATATAAAACAATTGGCCAAAGTATGTATCCGTTAATTGTAGGAGCGGAGAAAGAAAAGATCGATATTAATAAAATGAAGTCATTAACGACGAAAACGAAAAAAGATTTAAATCAATTATTAACGAAGCTTTCATAGTTTCAAAAGCCTACTCGAGTGAGTAGGCCTTTTTAGTTTGTTGTACATTTTCGTTTGGTGTTAAGAAATAAAGACTTCATTTAAAAGGAACATCACAATGATAAAAAAGAGTGATAACTATTAAAGATATTTTTTGATAGGGAGTCATATAAAACGCTCCCTTGTATTTATATTTGCAATTTAGTAGTTTTTAAAGTTCATTATTTTCTACAAAAATTTCATTTTGTAGAAAAGGAGAATGAATTGAGATGTACGATAAAGAGGAAGTTTATGATGAAGAAATTGCACCAGTATCGCAGAAAATCCTAGAAATATGTAAACGAGAAGAACTTCCAATGGTCGCACAATTTTATTTAGCGGAAGAGACTCCATACAGTGGCTGTTCAACCATTATATTGTTCGTCAGCAATTGTTCAGGGAGAACATAATGAAGAAGAAGGCATTCAGCAGTTACAATCAATTGCTCAAATTATGAAATACGGAACAAATGGACCACCAGTAGTAATGACGGCAATGATTCGAAAATAAAAAAGCAGCTAACAAAAGCTAGCTGCCCGACTCTCCAAGGGGGAACAAGGAGAAAATCTAATGTCATGTATAGTATTGACGGAATATTGAATTTTATTCAAGGGGGGCTTATTTTTAAATGTAATTTAGGGTTGGTTCCAGAAAAGTGACATACCACAAAAATATAAAATTATTAAAAGGACAATTACTATGAAAGAAATTAAAGAAACTTTCTTCCATAAATTTTTCATCAGTAGACCTCCTTTATGAAGAATATTAACACGTTTCCAGAATCTGACCAAAATAATCCTTTTACTCAAAAAAAATCGCTTGTATACTAAGAGGCAATCTTTTTTGAGTTGTTTGTAATGGCTAATTACAGGTTTTAAATGCTATTTAGTGTTATCTCTACTTTCCAAAACCTGCTCCATATTATTAGTCGCCCATTCCATCATTAAAAGGATAATTGGACGTAATGACTCGCCAAGTTCAGTTAACGAATATTCTACTTTAGGAGGTACTTCACGATATACCTCCCGATGTACGATGCCATCTGCTTCAAGTTCTCTAAGTTGAAGTGTTAGCATTCTTTGGGTGATATTAGGTTTTAATCTTTTTAATTCATTAAATCGTTTCTTACCATCTAATAAATGATAAAGAATAACACCTTTCCATTTCCCGCCAATAACCTCGACGATAGCTTCTACTGGACAAGAATATTTATTTAAAAATGGATAATTTACATCATCTTCTTTTGAACTAATCATAAAAAGACTCTCCCTTAACAATAGTATCTTTTTTGATACTATAGCACATAAATGTGCGTACTTGTATCATTGTTACTTTAAAAATATAATTTGGTTAAATAATAATTTAATGAAAAGGGGATCTTTTATGACTAACACAAAACAAAATACAAAACAAAAAATTATTGAGGCTTTTAACTTTAGACATGCATGTAAAGAATTTGATCCTATGAAGAAAATTTCAGAAGATGATTTTAAATTTATTTTAGAAACAGGAAGATTATCTCCTTCTTCTTTTGGATATGAGCCTTGGAAATTTATTGTGGTTCAAAATAAAGAATTAAGAGAAAAACTATTACCATATTCATGGGGAGCAGGTGGGCAGCTTTCAACAGCAAGTCATTTTGTCATTGTTCTTTCAAGAAACATCAAAGATATGCACTATGATGCAGAGTATATTCAGCACATGATGAAAGATATTATTGGATTGCCTGAAGAAGCCCAAAAAATGAGATATGAATTCTTCAAAAAATTCCAAGAATCGGATTTTAAATTGTTAGACTCCGAACGTGCTGTATTTGATTGGTCATCAAAGCAATCTTATATTGCTTTAGCTAATATGATGACTAGTGCAGCTCAAATCGGTATTGATTCTTGTCCAATGGAAGGATTCGATAAAGAAAAAGTAGATTCTTTACTTCGTCAAGAAGGAATTTTAAAAGATGATAATCTTGAGGTATCAGTTATGGTTGCATTTGGATACCGTAAAGGAGAACCAAAATTTAATAAAACAAGACAAACTATGGATACTATTGTTGAATGGATTTAATAAGATAAATTTGTATCCATATAACGAAAAAAACGCTACCCTTTCTATAGAAAGGATAGCGTTTTTTTATGTCTGTTTTTAAATTTAGCGAGAATGCTTTGTGAATAGTTGAAGTGCTTTTTCAGGTACATAGAATTTCTCGTTGCTTTCTACAACGATGCCTCCTAATTCATAATCTTTCCCACCAATATATATAATGCTTTTATTAACAAACAATTTGGCCTCCGTATTATTGCGTTTTACTACAAGCACCGGGTTTCGTGCATCTTTTTTGTCAATCGTTACAGTTGCACCAATTTGTTTAAAGGATGTTTCAGCATCTAAGAATAATTTCTTAGATAATTCTCCTAATTGAAAGCCCATTGCTTTGGCCATTATTTTCGCAATGTCTGTATTTTGGACTAAACCGTATGGCTTTTGAGGACCGTAAGAGTATAAGAATACATCTTCACCCGTATGACCACCAGTTGTAAAACCGATGTTCGCACGGTTGGCCAATAATTTAGTAAGGATTGGACCTACATCAGTTTTCTTTTGTGCAGCTTTTAACAGCTCTTTTTCATTATCAGTTAGGTCGTCTAAACCGTAAAGTGCAGCGACCTCTTTTATATTAGATAAATCATCTTTTAGTTTATTTGTAGCACCTTCAAGTGTCATTTTCGCCTTTTTCAGTGGGGCAATGTAAGCTGATACTGGTGTAGTATCATAGCCTTTTGTGGTATTGCTGTTACCAATGGAAATACCGCTATTACCATGATCCGCTAAAGCAATGACCATAGTGTTACCGTCTTTCTTCGCAAATTCTAATGCTTCTGTAACTGCAACATCAAATGCCAATACATCGCTAATCATCCCGATTGGATCATTTGCATGTGCTGCCCAATCTGCCTTACTACCTTCTACAAATAAGAAGAAACCATCTTTATCTTTTGATAATGTTTGAATTGCTTTTCTCGTCATCTGGGAAAGAGTTGGCTGCTTAGGATTGGTTATTCTACGATCCATATCGAACGCAAGGGCAGTATTAGAGAAAGAACCCCAGATTTTATTTGATTTGGAGTTTAATAACGCATCTTTTGTTTCGACAAAGTCGTACCCTTTGTCTTGAATCACTTTTACTAAATCTTCGTTGTCTTTACGAATTCCGTTGCTTGTCATAGGCTGAAGTGCTGCTTTTCCACCACCTAATACAACTTCTATATTTTGATACACTTGCTGTTCACCAAGTACTTCGAAATCTTTACGGTTAACGTGGTGGGCAGAGAAACTAGCCGGAGTAGCATGTTGAATTTCTGATGTAGCAATGATTCCTGTCGCGCGGCCGGAACGTTTTGCGCCTTCTAAGACGTTGGCAACTGGACGAAACTTGCATTCTTCTTTCACTGGTTCTAAGCCAGGTGAATTCACAACAGAAGGTAATACGCCCACGTAGCCTGAATTTGATTTATTTCCTGTCGCTAAAGCTGTGGCTGCTGGTGCAGAGTCCGTAATAGCCGATTCTGCTGAGTATGTACGAACACCTCCGGATACAATTTGATCTAGCGCAAGAGGTGAACCTTTGTACCACCGGGCTAATGTTGTAGCAGAAGAACTTGTCCCATCTATAACCATGAAAATCACATTTTTAGGTTGCTTTCCTGCTTTTTTCACCTCAGCTTTTACCTCATTATCGTTCATTATGATTCCTGTTGCTAATGTAAATAGTGCTACCGTTCCCGCTAATGTTAGTCCCATTATTTTTTTTCGAAGAGTATTCATTGTGGTTCCTCCATAGGTCGTTTTCGATATCCCAATCTAACGTTCGTATGTAAACAAGATTTATTATTAGTAGTACCCCATTGCAACGAAACTAACAATAACGATTGAGTCAAAATGTTGGGCACAAAAAGTTAAATTAAAGCTATTTCTTCAGCAAAATATTCTCTTCATATAAAACCTCTTTGCACCCTTAGTTACACGGTCTTTCCTATAAAAAGAATCTTCTCTTTATTTTATGGGAAACATTTAAAAAAGGATGGTGGGGACATGACAATTGATCGAGTTTGTACAATTGGGCCAGCGAGTAATAATGAAGAAACGTTAGCGCAGTTAATAAACAATGGTATGAAAATTGTTCGGTTAAATTTATCACATGGTACGCATGAAAGTCATAAAGACATCATTCGTTTAGTAAAATCGTTAGACGATTCTATTAAAATTCTAGGGGATGTACAAGGTCCTAAAATAAGATTGGGTGAAATGAAAGAAGAACAAATTACACTTGAAGCAGGGGAGTTATTTACTTTATATACCAATCCAGTGCAAGGGAATAAAGAAGAAGCAAGTGTTGATTATGTGGGGATTGCGAATGACGTAAAAGTTGGAAGTAGAATTCTTATTAATGATGGAGAAGTTGAGTTAATCGTTGAAAAGATAAGTTCGGAAAAAATAGAAACGAGAATAAAAACAGGTGGCAATATTTCCTCTCATAAAGGGGTGAACTTACCAGGTACAATTGTTAGTTTGCCAGCTATTACGGAGAAAGATAAAAAAGATATTCAATTTCTTCTAGAAGAGGAAGTTGATTTTATTGCGTGTTCTTTCGTTCGAAAACCTAGTCATATAAAGGAAATACGAAGTTTTATACATGAACATAAAGAAACTTCCCCAAATTTAATTGCAAAAATAGAAACGATGGAAGCAATCGAGAATTTTCAAGACATATGCAAAGAAGCGGATGGCATTATGATCGCAAGGGGAGATTTAGGTGTGGAATTGCCGTATCAATTTATTCCACTGTTACAAAAAATGATGATTCGTGAGTGCAATCGAACGAATACATATGTCATTACAGCGACACAAATGCTTCAATCTATGGTAGATCATTCTATTCCTACAAGAGCTGAGGTGACAGATGTATTTCAAGCTGTATTGGACGGGACGAATGCTGTTATGCTTTCTGCTGAAAGTGCGTCAGGAGATCATCCAATCGAAAGTGTGAAAACGTTACGTCTCGTTTCTGAATTCGCTGAGCATGTAAAAAAAGACGGTCCTTTTGCGATGAAAGATGTATTGGAATTGCTGCATAAGTCTCTTTAGTTTATATAGAAGGATTTATCTCTCATCCTAAAAACGTACGGAAAGGAATCAGGATAGGAGGTGCTATTTTAGTATTTACTTACAGATTGAAAGGTGGCATTCCAGCTGCCTATATGAAAGAACCATTATGGAACATGGAGGTCTTTCGGAAATCTAAAGAAGGATTTTAAATTAATTAATCCAATTATCTCATTTAAAATATGTTCATTCCTATTCATAAATGATATCCTTATAGTTGAATACTTTTGCTGAATCAGCAAGAATTTGTTGTTCTTTCTGTATGAATTCAACTTTTTTATGGAAAGATATGTTAGTAAGTGTGCAATTTGAACGTTTTATTTTTTAGAGTATGATAGGAGGAGAATGAATATGGAAGCAATTGAAGTAGGCGAAATTTTTAGTCTTACCGATGAGAATAATGAAGAACAGGAAGTTGAAGTGCTTGGAGCGATGGATGTCGAAGGTGCAGAATACATTGCGGTTGCCTTTGTAGAAGACATTCAAACAGAAACTGAGGAAGACATTGATATCTTCTTTTTAAAAGTAGAAGAAGATAATGAATTCTCATACATAGAGAATGACGAGGAATTTGAAAAAGTATCTGCGGCGTTCGAGAAGATTATGGACGAGCAAGAACAAGAATAATAATAAAAAGAGTTAGAAAAAAGAGGGAGATGCATATCTGCCCTCTTTTTTTTATATGGTTGAAAATTACATTTATAGAAATCAATAATTATATTATGTAAACTGAATGACTCTTTATTTATGCACTAGAAAAACCACCCGAATGAGGGTGGCGCTTATTATATATAGTTATTAAATGTGTTATTTTCCAAGGAAGAGAGGGGAATCTTCACTTCAGTACCTTCCTTCATATTACGCAATACAACTGTTTCTGTAGATAGTTCCTCTTCACCAATTATTAGCACATACGGGATATTTTCTTTATTTGCATAATTAAGGGCACGTTTCAATTTACGTCCGGCTAGTTCAAGTTCGACTTTTAAAGAAGTAGTAGAGCGCAATTGCTGGGCAATTTGTAAGCATTGTAATTCTGTCCCGAGTGGGATGATAAATAAATCCGCTGTAGATGATATGGTTTCTTTCTGTGATAGTGCTGTATAAATAACGTCTAAACCGAATGAAATACCGACTGTTGGATAGTTCATATTATCACCACGGAATGCTCCGATAATATTATCGTATCGACCACCGCTACCGATGCTAGATGTAATCGTGCCATCTTTTAGAAAGATTTCATACACAGTGCCTGTATACATTGTGAGTCCTCTTGCTAAAAACGGATTGAATATCGTATTTTCATTTATTCCGAGAGCGAGTAAGTATTGCTGTAGTTGTTGTAGTTCCTCTACTCCATCGGCGACAAGTGTATTATTGAAAGTGTCTTTAAAGTCGGCTATAGGGAGCTTTAGGCAAGATAAAACAGTATTACATATTGTATCGGCCATTTCTACAGTAATCCCGCGCTCCAATACATCTTTTCGTACACCATCAATCCCAATCTTTTCGATTTTATCCAATGATAAAATTACGTCACTCGTTAGTTCAGTAGGGATGTTAATAGACTGGAGAATACCGTTTAACAATTTTCGGTTATTATATTGGATCGTTACTTCTAAGTTTAACGTTCGGAACAGCTCAAACGCCATGCTCATGAGTTCAGCTTCCGCCATGACTGATTCTACACCGACTATATCAACGTCACATTGAATGAACTCACGGAATCTTCCTTGTTTAATTGGCCCATCTCGAAATACTTTCCCAATTTCATAGCGTTTAAAGGGTAGGCGGATGTTCGGATTCATCGCCACGACTTTTGCGAATGGAATTGTTAAATCATAACGTAAGGCAAGATCGCGTTTTCCTTGATCCTTAAGTGTATATATTTCTTTTAAAATTTCATCGCCACCACCGTACTTGTAAGACATAAGCTCATACATATTTAACGTTGGTGTCTCTAACGGTTTACAGCCATAACGTTCAAACGTATCTTCACAAGCTCTTTTAATTTTATTTCGTAGTACTTGTTCCTCTGGTAAATAGTCTTTTGTCCCTTTTACATTTTTCATTTCCACCATAATCACTCCTCTTTTAAATTAAAAAAAGCTATGCGGGTATAAAAATACCCACATAGCTTTATGAACGCTTCGTGGGTCAACAGGAAAAGCCCTGTACCCACGAAGAAAAATTTTTCTTCGGATACACGGCGTTACATATGATGATGAAGTTGGAAAGACGTATTAAAAGTTCGCATTAAAATCTCTCCTTAACATAAGTTTTTCCAAATTATATCAGATGAATTTGGAAATATCAATATTTTCAGTTTTGAAGAATACGTGAAGTTATGTAGGAGAAATTGAAAAGAGTGTATAATAAAAGAAAATTTAATAATATGAAATAACTTTTTAAGGAGAACACTATGAAAAAAGATAAAACAAATGCGATGCGAATATTAGAAAAAGAAAAAATTGAATATTCGATGATGTCATATGATCCGGACGATGGGAAAATTGATGGCGTATCAGTTGCTGGGAAAATTGGTAGAGAAGTGAGAGAAGTATATAAAACACTTGTCGCTCAAGGGAATAGTAAGGATTATCATGTGTTCATTATCCCAGTAGATGAGGAACTAAATTTAAAAGCAGCCGCAAAGGCGGTCGGTGAAAAGAAGATAGAAATGATTCCTGTTAAAGATATTACGAAAGTTTCAGGGTATATTCGCGGTGGTTGTTCACCAGTAGGAATGAAGAAATTATTTTCTACATGTATTGATGAAAGTGCCCAATCACTTGAAACAATCATTGTAAGCGGCGGGAAAATCGGCGTGCAAATTGAGCTTAAAGTTGAAGATTTGATGAAAGTGACGAGAGCGCAGTTTGGTGAGATAACGAAATAAGTATACATAGGAAAAGAAGTTCTAATTTTATTAAATTTAGATAAAGATTTATAGGATAATTAGTCCATTATGAGGGCGGATTATCCTTTTTTATTTACATAATGAGTGAAATAAAAAGAGATTGAATTTTTAGTTTAATAAGTATAATATGGATGTGTAATTTTAATCATTTGTTTGGCTTTAGGAGGAGTACAATGCCTCGTTTCAAGGACTTTAAATAAACAAGCAGAGTTACTTTTAAAGATAGACAAAGGACGGGAAAGTGTTTTAATGAGGGTTCAAGAAATACCCATAAGAAAGCACATATTGGGGGATGCCAGTATTTTGGAAAACCCCACGCTAAGAGTATGCAAGATTTTATACAGTTTTTTGGCTAATCCAGTAACAAACAAGAACCCTAAAACCGTGCCAGGATAGGAATGTATAAAAAAATGTATAGATTCATAGAACTAAAAAAGAAGGTTCCCTTGTGAGAGCAGGGTTCTTCTTTTTCCTTGCTACTGATAATGAGACGTTATGTTAACCAAGTATGCATACAATATACAACCAAAATCAAACAATATATCACTTCTCTCATATGGTAAAATAGGGAAAAAGGAGATGGAAGAAAAAATAAGGGAGGGGTATAAATGAAATATATTAATGGATTATACATATCACTTATATTAATAATGTTTATTAATTTACTTAATACTACAATATTTGAAAATAAATATTCAGGGATAACAATGTATCTTTCTTCCATTATATTCATAATTGGGAGCGCATTTTTCGGAAGTGCAAAACGGCTTAAAATTAGTGAGAAAAAATAAACCATTTAGGAGGTGACAATCATTAATGAAACAACAAGAACAAGTTATCTTTCGTGAGGTTCAGCGATCCCAAATTTGGGTATGGATACTCATATTAGGGATTTCCATACTGATGTGGTATGGATTTATTCAACAAATTATTCTTGATATCCCGTTTGGAGATAAACCAGCTCCTAATGGTGTATTAATTGTTATGTGGTTGTTTTTCGGGATTGCCTTTCCTGTATTAATGCTTGGAGTATTGAAACTGATCATTGAGGTCCGTGAAAAAGGTCTTTATGTTCGTTTTGTTCCTTTTCATTTTCAATATAAGCAGTACCTTTTCAAAAATATACATCATTATGAATGCATTACTTACAGTCCACTAAAACGATTTGGGGGATGGGGAATTCGTTTTAACCTTAAGAATGAAAAAGCCTATAACATGAATGGAAATAAAGGTATAGAGTTAAAGTTGCAATATAACACAGTAGTAATCGGCACTCAAAAACCAGACGAATTAAAAAAAGCACTGGACTCAGTACAAAAAGTATAATGAAAATTAATATTCAACAAACGGGCGCAATTCAAGAATTTGTACTAGGTATACCTACTTTAAAAATAACTTAAATTTACTTCCACTTTCGAAAACTATGCAAATAAGTTGTTCACTGGATTCTCATAGAAAACTGTGGTGAGATGAAATTTTTGATTTTGAAGCACTTCAAAATCTTAGCTAGATGGCTATGTATCGGTACCCCACAATAAAAAGGCAGGAACATATCAAATATGTTCCTGCCTTTGATTTTATTAAGTTTAATATCTATGACCTAAATATAATAAAATTTGGAGCTTCTTTTATTTTAGAGAGATGTTTCCTAACAGTTGATTTTGTTAACGAAAGTCGACTTTAAATCTATATTTTGTGTGAAATAAAGTACATATAATAAAAGTATGAGGTGAAACAGTGAGAGAAATTCATATTCATAAAATCATTGCGGATAAGAGAAAAGAAAAAGGAATTACACAGGAAGAGTTAGCGGCGTATATCGGTATTACGAAAGCATCTGTTTCCAAATGGGAGACTGGGCAGAGTTATCCGGATATTACATTTTTGCCACTGTTAGCATCGTACTTTAACATAAGTATAGATGAATTAATCTGTTATACACCGCAAATGAAACAGGAAGATATTAAAAATTTATATCATAGACTAGCGGAAGCTTTTAGTGAAGAACCGTTTGATGAAGTAATGATGGAGTGCAGGGAAGTGACAAAAAAATATTATTCTTGTTTTCCATTATTAATTCAAATGGGGCTACTTTTTATTAATCACCACATGTTAACAGAGGATATGGATAGAAGAATTGAAATTTTAGAAGAGGCAATGTATCTCTTTAGCCGAGTGCAGGAAGAAAGTGATGATGTTTCTCTTGTGAAAGAGGCGGCATCTTTTCAAGCAACTTGCTATCTTATACTCAATAGACCAAATGAGGTGCTTCAATTACTTGGCGAAACGATACGACCTAATTTTCCAGAGGAAGATTTAATCGCACAAGCGTATCAAATGCTTGGAAATACTGAGAAGGCGAATGAAATGATGCAAATTAGTATGTACCAACATTTAATACAACTCGTTGCGACAATACCGAATTATGTAGTAGTAAATGCCTCAAACGCTGAAAAGGTAGAGTAATTGTCTGTAAAAGATCGGTTGTTGTAGGTTAATCTAGTTTAGTATATGGGTTATGAGTTTTTTAGCGTTGTTATCCATTTAGGAATGATAAATCCTAACTATTTAAGTTGTAAAAACGAACATTTTTATTATTTTTATTAAAAGTGTTCACTTTTAGATTGTGTATACACTAAAAGTTTGTTATATTATCAATATAATAATTTTAAATAACATCACTCGTATATACTCGGTAATATGGTCCGAGCGTTTCTACCTAGTTCCCAATGAAAGAACTGGACTACGGGTTAAAGTATTCGGTCATTCGGTGTATTGAGCCGCTACCGTTCTATAATTTAGCAATGGTCTTATCTTTTGCTTAATTAACTTTGACTACCGTAGTTCTAGAAAGTAGAGATTTTTCTACAATTTCTAGAGCTTTTTTCTTTGGACCAAAACATCGAGTATAGAAAACAACAAGAGAAAGAGGAGATTATTTATGAAGAAGAATACGTTGAAAAAATGTGCTGCCCTAGTAACTACTGTTGCATTGTCATTCTCAATACTTGCGGGATGTAATGCGGGTCCAAAACAAGTTGAGGCAAAAAGTAATCAAAAACCAATCTTAATTCAAGGTCCAATGCCAATAGAAGCTGAAAAATTTGCAAAAAGGTTAAAAAATGTGAAAGAAGAAAAATCTGGAACTTTTACCTTTTATAAAGGAACTGTAGACAATTATCCTGTAATCGTTGCGAAAACAGGTAAAGGAATGGAAAATACAGCAGCCGCTACAGCAGTGGCTATTGAAAAATATAAGCCTATAGCGATTATTAACCAAGGAACATCAGGTGGACATGATCCTAATTTAAACGTATTTGATATTGTTTTAGGAAAACAAGTCGCGAATATAGGGTCATTAAAAACAACAAATATGGATGAGAACCAAGGGATTGAACCGGCAAAATGGATATCTATGGACTTAATGGCTTCTGAAGGAAGTGCAGGAGAAGATCCAAATGCTGAGAAAATCCGATACTATGAGGGAGATAAGGATTTACTTGCAGCAGCTAATGCAGTGAAAGATAAATATACAAAAGGTAAAGTGGTGGAAGGTACTATAGGTTCAGCAGACGTTTGGAATAATGAAGTTGATAGAATTAAATGGTTCCATACAAAATACGGTACATCTGTAGAAGAAATGGAAGGTGCAGCAGCAGCGCAAATCGCAAAAGCTTATGACGTACCATTCTTAGGGATTCGCGTATTATCTAACAATAAAACAAACGGCGGAAAATACAACCCAAATACCGCAGCGGCAAATCAAGAATATGTATATGAAGTAGTTAAAAAGTATATAGATTCGATACCAAATAAATAGTAGTAGTTCTGTCTCAATATAAAAATGTTATCATTACTGCACAATGTGTTGTGAACTCAGAATTACCAAAGTTTCTTTAATTAAAATAGATTGGTGCCTTACATGGTATCCAATCTATTTTTGTACTTATTCTACAGAGGAAGAAGGGTTTTACACAAAAAATAAAGACAGTTATAGAAAAAAGAAAAGTCGAACGATTTATCAAATATGCATAATTGCATAAAAAAATTGAAATTTATAAGTTAACATTAAACTACTTTTTAATTGTAAAGAATATTTTAATAATCTTTACTAGAGAAGGATATTCCTTGTGAAAAGTAGATAAACAAAAAGTGTGGAAATAATACAGACTCAATAGAGTTTTGTATTAAATAAAAAGAAAAGGATGGGTATGGCTTTCTAAAAGTTTTTGGGGGCTAGAAAGCATTTTTTAGTTAATAGCTTCAAATTATATTTTAAAGGGGAAATGGGTATATGAAGTTTAGAAATACAAGGCTTGCTATGGTTACACTATCTTCATTTTTTATTTTAGGTACTGCATCTCTATCATTCACAGATATCATACACGGTGAAGTAGCTTCTGCATCACCACAAGAGATTATTGTAAAAAGCTATGACGATACATATTATAATAATGCAATAGGAAAAATGGGTTTAGAATTAAAGAAGGAACTTCATAATATTATTGATGATCATACAAAGTTATCATACAGTGCGGTTTGGGAAGCACTAAGAGATACTGATGAAGATCCAAATAATAAAAACAATGTGCTACTCTTATATACTGGGCGTTCGCAAGGGAAACTTACGAATGGTTCAGGAGTTGATAATTGGAACCGAGAGCATGTTTGGGCAAAATCTCACGGTGATTTTGGAACGACTGCAGGAGCTGGAACAGATTTGCATCATTTAAGAGCGACGGATGTATCTGTAAATAGCTCACGTGGAAATCTGGATTTTGATAATGGTGGTGTGAATCATTCAGAAGCGACAGAATGTAAGTACGATAGTGATTCTTGGGAACCTCGTGATAGTGTAAAAGGAGATATCGCTAGAATGCTATTTTACATGGCTGTTCGTTATGAAGGAGACAACGGCGAAATAGACTTAGAATTAAATGAAAAGGTGAATAACAATAAAGATCCATACATGGGTAAACTATCCGTTTTACTAAAATGGAATGAACAAGACCCTGTCGATGATTTAGAGCGAAAGCGTAATGAAGTGATTTTTACGAAATATCAACATAATCGTAATCCTTTTATTGATCATCCAGAATGGGTAAATAAAATTTGGAATTAAAATATTTAAAGGTATTTTGCTTTGAGAGAAGGGATTGATCACTATGATCAATCCCTGTTTATATCTATACTAGAATAAGTGATTTTTATAGGATTGGAGAATAGAATAGATATTTTATTAAGTTAAGTATAATATGATTCTTTTAATACGGTCCCCACTCAATATTCACGCCAACAATAAGAAAAATAAGTCCAATGATAAACCAAATGAATGCAAGTGGAGCCATGAAGCGAATCCATTTTCCATAAGAAATGCCGCTCGCTGCGAGAACGCCCATTAAAACACCGGAAGTTGGATTGAGGCAGTTCACTACACCTTCTCCAAGCATAACAGCCTGTACTGTAACTTGGCGTGTAATATGCATGAAATCGGCTAATGGAGCTAATATCGGAATGAAAATAACAGATTCTCCTGTCCCGGATGAAATGAGGAAATGTAATGCGGCACTACTTACATACATGCCGAGAACGCCAAATACAGGGCTATGTCCTTCGAGAGACTGTGCGAGTTGATTAACGATTGTATCAAGTAATTTGCCTTGTTCTAAAATGACTGAAATACAACGAGCCATTCCGACGATCAAAGCACCGTATATGAGATTTTGGCAGCCTGCTAGAAAAGTAGAAGCGATATCGTTTGCTTTCATACCACCTATTATTCCCGCTGTAATTGCTATGAATATAAAAGTAGCGGTCATTTCTGCGTCCGTCCAATGTAGACGAAAAGCGCCTATTAAAAATGCAATTAATGATAAAGCTGAAACGAGTAAAATTAATTTATGACGTATTGTCCAAGGAACTTCTGTTTTCTCTGTTTCTTTCTCACTTGAAAGAGCATTACTTGGAAACCAGTTATCTCCGAGTATGCTTCCTTTATTCGATTTTTTTAAGCGTTTTACATACCAATTAATATACAAAATGGTAGCAATTAAAAAAGAGATATAAATTGCCGTACGTAAACCAATTCCTGAAAACATCGGGAGTTCTGCGATTTTTTGTGAAATGCCTAAAGGTGAGGGAGATAAAATAGTAGCATTAAAACCAGCATAAGTGCCTAAATAAATAATTGCTACGCCGACGATAGCGTCCCATTTTAATGTGCGTGCAACGATGATGCCGATGGGGATAAAGCCGATAACTGAGTTCACGATAATACCAGTCGTTCCGAGAATAGAAAAGAGTGCGGCGACAATACAAATGAAAAGTAATTGCTGATTCCGAAATTTGTTAATTACATGATAGATTAAACCGTCAAGAGCACCTGTTTTTTCAAGAATTGCAATGGCTCCACCTGTAAATAAAATTAAGAAGATGATAGGAGCAGCAAGTGTCATTCCTTTTTCAATAGCGGTAAAAAAAGAAACAAACCCTACCGGCGATTGTGGAACAGAATGATAACTTCCTGGTATTGTCGTTGTAACAGTACCGTTTGTGACTCTTTTAAATTCTCCAGCAGGAACGAAATATGTAGCTATTGCACAAAGTAAAGCAATAAAAAATAGTAGTACGTACGCGTCAGGCATTTTAAACTTTCGTTTACTAGGCTGTTTTTTTGCCTCGGTCTGTAATTGCATAAAACCCCTCCTTTTTCACTTGGTTAATTTTTAATATTCTGAAATTTATCTGTGAAATAGATTATAATAAAGGTGGCTTCTTAAGGCAATAGTTTTTCTGTCCTTTTCTTACACATACAAATTGTTGCAACATTAGACAGGGAAACGAAAAAAATCCAAGAATATGTAATATAAAAGGAAAAGAAAAGAGGGAAAGAGATGTGGAAAACTACGGATCTATGTGATGAATTTGAAAAGGAATTACAAATATGTCGCCAGTCTTTTCAATCTTATGGGAAGAAAGAACAATTCTATGGAAAAATCGCAACGGTAAAAGTGAAGGATGATAATGTACTAGTAAAAGAGGGGTTACAAACACTGCCAGAAGGAACAGTATTAGTTGTTGATAGCGGAGCTTCTAAAAATTGCGCGTTACTCGGTGATAATTTAGCAGCTATTGCGGAAGAAAGAAACTTAGCAGGAATTATTGTAAATGGATATGTTCGTGATTCTAGTGAATTAAAAAATATTAATATTGGTATTTTAGCGTTAGGGACGATGCCAAATAGAAGTGTAAAAGAAGGAAAAGGAGAGCGAAATATTCCGGTGCAATTTGGTGAAGTTGAATGGAAACCGAATGAATATGTTTATGTAGATGAAGATGGAATTATTGTTAGTGATAAAAGCTTACATAGTGAGGGATGACTTCTAATAATGGAAGGCTATTAAGCTATTATTCTTAGAAAATAAATCCGATAAAGCATGGACAAAATTCTTTGTCAATAGTAAAATAATACAGAAAATCAAAATTTGTAGAATGTATAGGTTTATCGTATTTACGATAAAGTGAAATTTTAATCAGTGGGGATTTTGTTCATCCCACTGATTATTAGCCTTCACCAATCGGGCATTTACGGGCAGTTGATCCCTACCTAACTTCTTTGCTTTCGTTGAATTTGAGGTGGGGGTCTTACTGCTCGTTAATGCGGGTAGGAGGTGTTGTACATTTTTGTTCGACACTTACAAAAAGAGAGTGTCAACCGCATACCCTTAAAGGGTCTTTTTTTGTGTGAATGTTAGTAAAGGGAGGGAATTTTGGGATGGCAATGTTAAAGAAATGGCTGCTTACATCATTAATGGCAGTGGCACTTGTATTTGTTTCTTTTGCGAATACAGTACATATTACGTTTGCTGAAGGAAAGACAGCGAAACTTGCAATTATTGGTGAATCACAAAAAGGAATTATGTTATGTCCGAAAGAAGTTTCCATTGAAGATGGAGAAACAGCTTTTAGTTTGCTACAAAAAGTTATGGGTGACAAAGTAACATCTGAAAGTATGTCATTTGGAACGTATATAAAGGGCATCGATGGATTAATGGCCGGAGCAACGAGCGGTTGGTTGTATGATGTAAATGATAAATCTGCAGAAGTTGGGGCGGATAGTTATAAATTAGAGTCTGGGGATGTTGTTGCATTTCGTTACGTTGCAGACTGGAGCAATATGAGTCAACAAACGTTGCAACAAACGTTAGATAAATTTGGCACTTGTAAAACTGTAGAAGAGCCAAAACCAGAGGAACCGAAAACAGAAAAGCCAGATGGTAAACCAGAGGAATCGAAAACAGAAAAACCAGATGGTAAGCCAGAAGAACCGAAAACAGAAAAGCCAGATGGTAAACCAGAGGAACCGAAAACAGAAAAACCAGATGGTAAACCAGAAGATAAAGTAACAGAACAACCAAAGCAAGAGAAAGTCGAAATTCCAGCAGCACAATTAAACGAAGCGATTTCTAAAACGTCAGAAAAGATGTTACAAGATGGAATTGGTAGTGATTGGGTTGCGATTGGACTTGCTCGTTCAGGTGTAAATGTTCCGCTTGAAACGAAAATAAACTATGTTAAGCCAGTAGCTGAAAAGGTTAAGAAGCGTTTAAATCGTTTTTCAGCAACAGATTTAGCTAGAACGATTATTATGATGAATGCAATGAATGTCGATCCTACAAAGGTAGAGGGACAAAATTTAGTACAAAATTTATTTGAATCAGATAAAGTGAATTCCGTTACAGGATACGCATTTACATTACTTGCATTAGATACAAAGAAATATGAGATTCCGGCCGAAGCAAAATGGAACCGAGCTGCTTTAGTACAAGCACTTTTACAAGCGCAGCATACAGACGGTGGCTGGACATATGATAGTTCAAGTAGTAAAGAAAGTGCTAGTAACGTTGATGTAACAAGTATGGTATTAGCAGCGTTAGCTCCTTATCAAGATCAAGCAGATGTAAAGCCAGCTATTCAAAAAGCTGTTGATTATTTATACAAGCAGCAGCTAGGTAATGGTGGTTTTGTCGCTGATGGACAAGAGAATTCTAATAGTACTGCACAAGCAATTATTGGACTATCGCTAGTTAAAGATGTAGATCAAGCTCGTCTTAATAAAGCAGTACAAAATTTAATGTCATACCAACTTCCAAATGGTGAGTTCAAATGGTTACCAAGTGATCAAAAAGGTAGCGGAATGGCTACAGAGCAAGCATTTTTAGCTTTACTTCAGTTTAAAGATCTTGGGAAATCGATTTATGATTGGTCAAATGTAGTAGAGAATGAAATTGATACGAAACCAATTGTAGAGCCAGAGACAACTGTAGAAGAAAAAGAAGTTGTAGAACAGCCGAAACAACAAGAAGAGTTACAAAAACAACCAAAAGATGAAAATCTAAAAGTTGTTGTAGATAACGAACGAGTTAATAAAGAAACAAACAAGAATAAGAATCAATTACCACAAACAGGAGCGTCTTCTCATAGTGCAGCTACACAAGTAGGTATGGGTGTATTATGTATCGCTTCTGCATATGTATTATGGAGACGTAAAGCAGCTTAACAAAAATTAGGAGCAATCATTTGCTCCTAATTTTATTATAAAAGTGAGGGCTAATAATGAGTGGGGATGAACAAAATCTCCACTCATTAAAGTTTCACTTTAATATGAAAGGTGAGGGACAGCATGAGTAAGATGAAATGGTTCATTTCTTTAGTTCTTTCATTGGGATTATTAGCCGGATGTGAAGAAACGGCTGTAAAACCTGAGAAGAAGGCAGAACCGAAGCAAGAAGAGCAAAAAGAAGTAGCGAAACAGGAAGAACAAAAAGATGTACCGAAACCAGAAGAGAAGCAAGCTGAACCGGAACAGAAACAACAAGAAGAGCAGAAAGATAAACAAGAACAAAAAGTAGAAGAGAAACCGAAAGAAGAAAAAGCGCAGGAACAACCTGAAGTAAAGAAAGAAGAGAAACCAAAGGAACAGCCTGCTGCAAATAAACAACCAGAGCAACAAAAAGTACAAGAAGAGAAACCCCAGCAGCCGAAAGCACCTGAAGTAAAAGAAGAAGCAAAGGTTGTGAATCAGCCCAAAGAAACACCGAAGCAGGAGCAAAAGAAAAATCCAGAAGAGAACAATAATCTACCAGCTCCGCCAACACCGGTACCACCAGATGTAGTACCAGTACCAGTACCTAAAGCAAAACAAGTTACTATCTCCGTAAAAGGAAATGAAGGGTACTTATTAGGTGCGAAAAAGGTTGATGTACAAGAAGGCGACACAGTTTACAGTGTGCTCACGGGCACAGGATTAGAGATTGATGCAATGGGCTCTAAAGGTGATATTTATGTAAAAGGTATTAATAATTTATACGAGAAAGATATTACTGCTACTAGTGGCTGGAAATATCGTGTGAACGGTGCTTTTCCAAACTATAGTGCTGGTGTAGTTAAAGTAAAACCAGGCGATACAATCGAGTGGGTGTTTGTATTAAAATAGGAAAGGATCTTCGGTAAAGGACTATGAAAATAAGCTTTTCTTCTTTACATCCTTTTGTTAATTTTTTCTATTATATTGGGGTGATGATACTATGTATGATGTGTCTTCATCCTCTTTTTTTAATTGGAGCGATTATACTAATTATAATCTTAAATATAGTACAGGGAAATGGTGAGAAAATAAGAAAGATGCTACCTAGTACTATCGTATTCTTTTTGATGGTTATTTTATTTAACTCTTTATTAACGCATAGAGGAGCGACTACGTTATTTTATTTAGGAGATAGCCGGATTAAGCTTGAGGCCTGTATGTATGGACTTGTTATGGGTTTATTATTAGTTGCGATTATGTTTACGTTTGCTTCTTATAACGATATTATTTCGAGTCATAAATTTTTATATTTATTTTCAAGAATTTCACCGAAAGTAGCATTGTTAACGATGATTACAGTGAGGTTTGTTCCTTTGTTTATTAGGCGGTTAAAGAAAATTACACTCGTCCAAAAAACGAAAGGTGTGCAATTAGATTCAGGTTCACTCATTGAGCGTATAAAAAATGGAATGAAATTACTGCAAGTGTTATTAGTTTGTTCGTTAGATGATGCACTACAAACAGCAGATTCTATGCAAGCTCGTGGGTTTGGTGTAACGAAACGTACGACATATATTCGATATAGAATGGAAAGACGTGATTTGTATACGCTAAGTTATTTAGTTTTTCTATTAATAACTTCATTTATATTTAGTTATTATGGCGGAGGGAAATTGATTATCTATCCGAAAGTGGAATCAATACTGTTCCAGCAATACGATGGAATTATGTTTATATTATTTATGATGTTTGTTAGTTTACCAATTATGATGGAAGGAAGGGAATGGATATGGTGGCGCATGCAGAAATGAAGAATTTATCATTTATATATATTGATGAAAATGAAGAAGCGTTACAGCATATTTCTCTTTCTGTTCAAAAAGGAGAATTTATAGTACTTGCTGGCGGTTCAGGTTCTGGGAAGACAACTTTATTAAAACATTTTAAAAAGGAGTTACTTCCAATTGGCACGCGTTCTGGACATACATATTATGATGGTGCTTTATTAGAAGAAGTACCAGATTTATTATCTGCCCAAGAAATTGGTATGGTATTTCAAAATCCAGAAAATCAGATCGTAATGGATACCGTTATTCAAGAATTAGCATTCTCTTTAGAAAATATCGGATTACCATCACATATTATTCAACAAAGAATAGCGGAACTCATTAGCTTTTTAGGATTTCAAGATTTGTTACATCAATCTGTTCATACTTTATCTGGTGGTCAAAAACAACTTGTAAATTTAGCTGCGGTGTTAGTCATGCAGCCGAAACTATTATTACTGGATGAACCGACAGCACAACTAGATCCGATTGCTGCGAAAGAGTTTTTAGGATTATTAAAACGTATTAATGAAGAACTTGGAATTACGATTATTTTAAGTGAACATCGTTTAGATGAAGTTATACCGCTCGCAACACGCGTTGTTTGTATGGATAATGGCAGAATCATTTATGATGGTACTTCTAAAAGTGTGATAGTGAACATGTGGGAAGTAGAAAAGTTTCGTCCATTCATTCCGCAAATTCCAAGATTGTTTTTAGAGTGGAATGTGAAAGAGATTCCATTTACAGTGCGAGAAGCACAAATGAAAATGAATGATTTTTCAGCGATATCATATAGGAATGGGCAAGTAGAACAATGTGAAAAGCGAGATGTAATTTTAAGTGCAGAACATATATCTTTTCAATATGAAAAAAATAGTCCACTTATTTTACGAGATTTAACAGTGAACATCGAAAAGGGAAAATGGACAGCTCTAGTTGGGAAAAACGGAACAGGGAAGTCTACACTGTTAACGATTTTAGCAGGATTGCAAAAAGCTAGAAGAGGTAAGGTAAAGTGGAATGGGAAAGTGGTACATAAAATTGATTCGAAAGAACGATTTAAAAGTATAGGGTACGTATCGCAATATCCGTACTATCATTTTACTTTTGATACAGTATGGGAAGAGGTTTATGAGCGTGCGCGTGAATTATATGGTGAAGAGGGAAAAACAATAGCAGAAGAAATGTTGAAAAAGTTCTGGTTAGATTCACTTAAAGAGCGCCATCCACATGATTGTAGCGGCGGAGAGCAACAATTACTCGCATTATGTACAACGTTATTATCAAAGCCAACTTTATTATTACTTGATGAGCCGACAAAGGGACTAGATCCATGGAAAAAGGAAAGAGTAGGAGAGCTATTTAAACAGTTGCAAAAAGAAGGTACAACAATTGTAATGGCAACGCATGATATTGAGTTTGCAGCGAAATACGTTGATCAGTGCATGATGTTATTTGACGGGAAAGTCATTATGAATGATGCACCGAAAGAGTTCTTTAGTGGTAACTTCTTTTATACAACATCTATTAATCGATTCATCCGTAGAGAGTTGCCATTTGCATTAACGTGGGAGGATGTGTACGAAGCGTGTCCAAACGATATGTTGCATTCATAATATTTATTTTTGCTGTTGTAATATGTACACTACTCTTTACGACTTTTATTATGGACGGGTATTACATGGTAAGTAGTTTGTTTTTATTAGCTGTCATTATGTTACCTTTCTATGTTCGTTTTGAAAGGAAGGCGTTTGTTTCACGTGAAATTGTTATCGTTGCAGTGTTAGCGGCGATTGCAGCGGTTAGCCGGGTACCATTTTCTATTTTACCAAGTGTACAACCGACTTCTTTTGTCATTATCGTTTCTGCAATTGTTTTTGGGAGTGAAACTGGCTTTATGATTGGGGCAACGGCGGCTATTGTATCTAATATTTTTTTAGGACAAGGTCCGTGGACGCCGTGGCAAATGTTCTCTTGGGGCATGATCGGGTTTATAGCAGGACTATTACGTAATACATTTTTAATGAAAAAACTGTGGGGAAGACTGTTGTACGGATTTGCCGTTGGATTTCTATTTGGCTGGATTATGAATTTTTGGGGTCTTCTTGGTTTTATACAGGAAGCAACGTGGGAAACAGTTATTGCTTACTATGTCGCAAGTTTTTACTTTGATCTGAGTCACGCGATATCGAATGTTATTTTCCTTCTGCTATTTAGTACGTCATGGATTACGATCCTCACAAGATTTAAAAAGAAATACGGTATATTAGATGAGCATAACGTGACATAGAAAAGCATACTCATATAAGGTAGGGTCGCGACTTACATATTCGTTTGCCTCTTTCATGCTTCTTACATATTGTAAGGAGCATTTTTTATTGTCAAAAAATAGATTCAATATATGTCCGTTATTATATGAATTTATTTGTATAATAGTAGGTGAGAACTATTTTCAAGAGGGAGGTGTATAGTTAATGAAGTTAGTTATTCCGAAGCAACATGGAGCATGGGCGATGCTTGTCATACCATTTCTATTAAGTGTATTACTTGGTAAACCTACTTTTTATCATATCCCATTGTTTTTAGCCTGGTTCTTTATCTATCTAGCTACTTATCCATTTCTCATGTACATAAGGCAAAGACGAAAAAAAGAATTTCTACACGCTGCAATTATTTATTTTATCATTGCATTTGTATTTGGGATGATTTCTTTATTATATGAATGGCGAATTCTTTTATTCGCAGTATTAATGATTCCATTGTTTATTGTAAATATGTATTACGCTCGTCAAAAAAATGAACGAGCATTACTAAATGATGTTTGTGCGATTATAGTGTTTTGTATAGGTGGTTTAATCAGTTATTATTTCTCCGTGAAATTCATAGATAAAACAGCATTATTCATTGCGCTTATTTCATTTCTATATTTTTTAGGAAGTACGTTTTATGTAAAAACGATGATTCGTGAAAAAAATAATCCGAAGTATCGTTTTATATCTTGGGGATACCATATTGTATTAACGGTAATTGTATTTGCTATAAATCCATGGTGTTCACTCATATTTGTACCAAGTGTAATTCGGGCCATTATGTTGTATGGCAAAAAGATTTCTATATTAAAAGTAGGGATTTTAGAAATTGTTAATTCTGTATATTTTTTAATAATAACGGTAATAATGATGAAGTATGCCATTTGAAAAAAACTTCCCACCTTTTGATGGGAAGTTTTCATTCTTGTTCTAAAATGTGAACGGTGTAATCGCAACGTTGAAGAGCTTGCTCTACAGCGTAAAGGGATTGTTCAATACGTGCGCGATTAAAATCTTCTTCAACAGTTTGTAATGCATCTTCTAAACAATGTTTCGCTTCTTGTAAGGAATGAAAAGAATCTTGTACGTATCCACGAGCATTCTTTTTCAAAGTAGTAGCCTCCTTTTGTACATCTTTTTGTAGTATGAACAATAAAGAAGAAAATATAATTTTTTATATTTATTTGACAATTATAATAAAATTACGTATAGTTAAATTTAAAGTGAATATTTTCTTATCCAGAGAGGTGGAGGGACTGGCCCGATGAAACCCAGCAACCGCGATGCAGGTGCTAATTCCAGCAGAACATATTTGTTCTGGGAGATAAGACGAAGATATACGTAACTTCTTCTTATCGGAGAGGTTTTTTTGTTGCAAAAAAACCGATTACGAAAACATATAATAAGAAGAAAGGGGTTGCGAAGTACTGTGACACTCGAAAAATACGTAAAACTGCGTAGTACAGTTTATGAATATATGATAGAGCAAGATAAGCCAATATCATTGTTAGATATTCAAGAACATATCGTTTCGCATCATGAAGGAAAATTCACTAAAAAAATGTTACATCAATTTTATTTATCAAGACTATTAGATGAACTCAAACTGGATGGGAAAATTACTTTAGCTGATGATGAATATCGCTATGCTGAAAAAGGGGTATTTTATAAGGCGGGAAAAGGGAGCTGAGCTCTCTTTTTTTTGAAGTATGTAGAGTAAAAGACTGCTAAAGCAGCCTGATACAAGGGAATGGTGTTGAGTGTGTAGTGTCAAAGATTGAATGTGCCTGAAAGAGGCACTTCATATCGGCTGCAAATGAAAAGAGACACCTCCGCCGAATAGGTGTCAGTCGTTTTGTCACGTAGACTCGCTACTTGACAGTTATTAGAATAACATGCAGGATTTTGGAAGTCAAAAGGGAATTAGAGGAAGAGGTGTTGTGATGTATGCATACTTATTAAAAGATATAATGAAATGGATTCCAAAGTACATTATAGATAGAGGATATGAATATTATGAAGAGGGACATGTAGAAGATGTTGAAATACACGACAAGAAAGTATTTGCTTTCGTTACTGGAAATGCAGGGAATTATGAAGTGATTATTGATCTTGAAGATTTTGCAGAAAGTAGCTGCGAGTGTCCTTATGAAAATTATTGTAAACATATGGCGGCAGTTGTGTATGAAATTCAAGGTACTGGTGAGAGTACAGTTAAAGAGCAATTGAAAGGTTTAGAAAAAGAAGAGCTACTAACAGTATTAAATCGTTTGTTACAAAGTTCGAAAAATGTGCAAATTGTAGAGAAGATGTTAAAGAAGGGGAAACTTTAACTAAAGAGGGAGTTGTTTTGTAGTGAACGTACTAATTATATACGCTCATCCTAATCCTTCAAGCTTTAATGGGGCAATTTTAGAGCATGTGCAAAAAGGACTTGAGGAAACAAATCATTCTGTTACGCTACTTGATTTATATAAAGAACAATTTGATCCAGTGCTTGTATTTAATGGAGAGAAGAAAAGACGTGATTTACTAAATGAAGAAGAGACGAAGCGATATAGAGAATTAGTGCAGAAAGCGGATATTCTTCTTTTCATATATCCGATATGGTGGTGGAGCATGCCTGCTATTTTAAAAGGATTTATCGATCGTATTTTTATAGCTGGATTTGCTTATAAATATGAAGGAGCTTTACCGAAAGGGTTATTGAAAGGAAAGAAGGCGTGGGTTATTAATACGTTAGACTCACCGTTATGGTACGTGTCCCTATTATATCGATCAGCGGATTGGATTATGATGAAAAGAGGGGTTTTACGTTTTTGTGGTATTCGCGATATAAAACGTTCTACTTTTCAATCTGTGAAAACGAGTAAAGTAACGAAGCGTGAAAAATGGCTGTTACAAATAGAAGAAGCGGCTCGTACATTATGAATGAAATCGATCGTATTATAAAGTGTTGCAATTATGATGACGAACTTTTGCGTACGTATATTAATTGTTTAGTCCAATTGAAGAAATACAGTGAAACGTTTCAACAAATTCAAATACAATTAAGAAATGATTATTTAATAAGAGGGATTTGTGAAAGAGAAGTTGATGAGGTGATAAAGGGAAGTAAAGAATATGAAACATATTTTCTTCCTAAAGTATTGCAGTGGAATTTCCTTAAGAACAATCCTCATATGATTGAAAAAGTATGTGAAGATTTGTTTACATATGAAGCATTAAATCATGCAGAGGTAGAGTGGAGAAAGGTAATAAGCTGTATAGATAATGAATGATTTATTATATAAAAAAGCTAGTATAAAACTAGCTTTTCGTTTAAATAAATAAGAAACATAGACTAATGATAAATCCTGCATATAGTAAGTTAACAACACAAAATCCCATAATATCACGCGCGCTTAAACCAGCTATCGCTAATGCCGGTAATGCCCAGAAAGGTTGAATTAAATTTGTCCAAGCATCGCCCCATGCAATTGCCATCGCTGTTTTCGCGGCAGGTACACCAAGTTCAGCGCCAGCTGGAATCATAATTGGTGCTTGCACTGCCCATTGACCGCCTCCAGATGGAACGAAAATATTTACAATGCCAGCACTTAAAAATGTAAAGAGCGGGAATGTGGTTTCATTTGAAATACTAATAAAGAAAGTAGAAATAGCTCCTCCAAGCGAAAGACCTTCACTATTTACTCCAATCATCATCCCCATAATTCCAGCATAGAACGGAAACTGAAGTAAAATACCTGAAGCACTCTTAGTTGAGTCAGAGAAAGCGCGAATATATTGAATCGGAGTACGGTGGAAAATAAGACCGGCAATTAATAACATAAAAATAACGATATCAAGTGTAAGGTTAAAGCCTTTCGTACTAAAATAGTTAAAAATATAAATAAGACCTAATAATCCGATGCAAAGTGTAATAATCATACTATTTTCCATTTTTTCAGCGAACGTATTGTTCCCTACTTCTTGAGCGGCAGCTTCTTCATGGAATACGCTAGGATCTACAGTAATTGTATGCTTTTCATCTGGATGCATGGCCCGGTTAATGAGAGGCATCGTAACGAGAAAAATAATAACTGGCACGAGTGCGTATGGTGAGAATAACGTTTCTGTTATTGGAATCGCTTCTTTAATACTTCCAGCTGTCGTTTTAATTAACGTTTCGCCGCCAGTTGCTAACGTAAGAGGGATAGAAGCAGAAAGGCCTGCATGCCAAATGAGAAATCCAGAGTAGGAAGAAGCAATTGCTAACCTATAATCTAATCCTTCTAACTGTCTGGCCACTTCTTTTGCATATAAAACCGATACAACAATACCAAATCCCCAGTTTATGTATGCTCCTAGTAAACTTACGATTGAAATAGCAATAATACCTTGTCCATTTGTTTTCGGTAATTTCGCTGCTCTCGTTAATCCTTTTTTAATAAGAGGAGCGTTTGCTAATGCAGATCCTGTCACGAGTACAAGAGCCATTTGCATAGAAAAAGCGAGAAGTCCCCAAATTCCATTACCCCAGTGATTAATCATTTCTACAGGTGTTTGGCTCGTTGCAAACATACCGAAGAAGATAACGAAAACAGTTAATAAACATGATAAAATAAACGGTTCTGGCAAGAAACGCTGCACAAGGGCAACACATCCATTTGTAAATGAACGAAACAAAATAGATCAACCTCCTTATGTATGTTTATTACAATGTTCGAGGTTGTTTGGGGGATAACCTTTAATTTACGGAAAATTCAGACATTCAAGATGATTGTAATTTATTGATAGATTGATATTATTAATAAATGGATAGGCTTATACTAAGTTGGATAGATTAAAAAAGTGAACCTCCGATTGTTAGACTGTGTCTAATAAACGGAGATGCACTTTTTTTATTTACCTTATTGAACTAAAGCATCTGTTAGCATAATAGCAAATGATTAAAATCCACTATTTCTCCCAAAGCTCAATCAATCGCCCTTCAGGATCTTTAATCCAAATAAACTTTCCAAATTCACTAATCTCTTCTTTCTTTTCAAGAGGTACGCCAATTTGTTCAAGATGCTGAATAGTCTCGTTTAGATTATGTACTTGGAAATTTAACATCACTTGTTGTTCTGTAGGAAAATAACTATCATTCTCGGCAAAGAAAGAAAAGATAGTCTCAGTTCCTAATTCGGGTTTAATCACAGTCCCGTTCCAATTTTCTATTTCAATCTTCAACACTTCACTGTACCATTTTTTTATAACATCAAGATTTTTAGTTCTCCAAAATATTCCTCCGAAACCTTTTATCATTGTATTTAACTCCTATCTATCTTTAAATTTTTAATGACATAAGTTCAACCTTCAATAAAACGCAGTGCACAACGGGAATGGTGATCGGTAAGATCTTTTGCAAATTGTTGATTCGGAAATCCTCTGTGAAGCAATCTCAACCCGCCTGAAGTTAAGGATATATGATGATGGAATCGATAGAATAACATCCTGTTGGGGTCGAGAGTATCATTCTTTAAATATCGATAATAATCCCCAAATCGGAACTGCAAAAAACTGTGCTCATGCTCAATATCAAAGAACTCGGCTCCTTCGATATCAATCAAATAAGGTTCTAGTTTGTCATTAATTAATACATGATCAGGGCCGAGTTCCCCATGTATAAATCCATAACGACTTCTTGGTTCAATTTTTGATTCAAGCTCGTACAATGTATCGAGTAGATTGCTATGACTAGCCCTGATGCTGTCAATATGTTGGTATGCGTAATCTAAATCTCTTTTTGCATTCTTTATTTGCAAGTGATGACATTTTTCCGTGTTGATCCCACTTTGATTCGCTTTCCCATGAGTAAGTCTCTCGTTGGCATGCATGTCTGCCAGCATATCTCCTATCCGCTGAAACACTTTATCTTTAACATATGAATCGGAATGTTGAAAATAAACTTCTGCCTTTTGTCCATTTACATATTCAACGAGAGCATAATCATAAGGATAACGGTTTCTTTCCTTATTCAGATCATATAGAAGGGGGGTTTGAATTCCTTGTTGAATTAAATACTTGTTATTTAATTCAAATAAATCACTACTATAGGAGTGCTCATGTATATCTCGGTTTGCTATTTCTTCTTGAAAATAATTCATAGTAAGATCCCAAACATACAGAACGCAGGAAAATCCATTGCTGCAGTCAATCTTATAGACTACCTTTTGTGCACCGCCATGCATTTTCGTTACACTAGAAACCAAATAATTGGTACCAAAGACTTTTTGCATATACTCCTGTAAATCAGATTGATCAAGGTGACAAGTGATTCTCAATGAATAACACCCCTTTTCTTAGGTTTTGCTGTCAATCAAACTATATAAAAAATCTAACCAAAAGTATAGACTGTTTATTTATAATTTGTTATGATGTTAGATTGTGTCTGGAAAAATAGTCATATAAAAACCCGTTGGAGCTTCAATGTTTTTTTGATGAAATCATTCTTACTTCTCAAATACCTCGCCACACAAAAACTTAAAATGTATTACAATGAATCTATACGATTTTTAATCCTTCTTCTTTTCACTAACTTTACCATTATTTTTAATTGAGTATTACTGCCCCGTCAGTTTAAGTAAAAAACCTTCACAATCTCAATGATATATTCAAACTCGAATAATCTAATTTCCTGAAAACGTTCCTCAACAATCTCGCCCTTTAGTGGAGTAACTTTATTGCTACTCAGCAGTTTCTTAATACGTCTTTCAGTTCAGATTTTCTTTTCACTATAAAAACCTCTCTTTAGATAAACAGATCCAAAGGGACAAAACATCGCGTCTTTTAAATAAACACCGTGACTTTATTTAAAAGCGATATTAAACATATTCTTCAAATCCTGGAAGCATATGTTTGCCGCAAATGAAAAGAACCATAAGCTTGCCAAACGGCAAAATTATAATTTTGATAGCTGTCGTCATTTTTTATTCATATATTGGAATTGATTTTCATAATGCGGAAAAATAGGGGGATTTATATGTCAAAGTGGCAATCTAAAGAACAATTGGTTCAATTATTAAGCAATCTTGTTGAAATTCCTAGTATTACAGGTTCAGAAGCTGAAGTTATATTGCCAGACTTTGTTGTAGAACAATTATCTGACTTACAGTATTTCAAACAAAATCCGCATCATTTACAAAAAAATCCGACGGGGGATGGACGATATTTTGTTACAGCTCTAGTAAAGAAAAGTGATAGTACGAAAAATACTGTAATTCTTGTTAGTCACTTTGATGTTGTAGATGTACAAGATTATGGAGTGTGGAAAGAAGATGCATTTAACCCTAAAAAATTAACATCTATGTTTTATTCTCATAAAGATGAGCTACCAGATCATGTACGTGAAGATATTGAACAAGGAGATTGGCTATTTGGTAGAGGAACGATGGACATGAAATGTGGTCTAGCTTTACAAATGGCGATGGTTGAGCAAGCTTGTGAAGGAAGATTTGATGGGAATGTTCTTTTATTGGCTGTTCCAGATGAAGAAGTGAACTCTGTAGGGATGAGAGCTGCTGTTCCAAGATTATTAGACCTAGCAAAAGAACATGACTTAGAGTATAAAACGGTCCTAAATTCAGAGCCTATGTTTTCAAGACATCCTGGTGACCAAAATAAGTATATTTATACTGGTTCTATTGGGAAGGTGTTACCTGGTTTCCTTTGCTATGGAAAAGAGACACATGTAGGCGAACCTTTTGCAGGATTAAATGGGAGCTATATGGCTGCATTATTAACAGCTGAATTAGAGTTGAATACGGACCTTTGCGATATTGTAGATGGTGAAGCAAGTCCTCCACCAACTAACTTGCTTCAAAGAGATTTAAAGGAGGATTATTCTGTACAAATTCCTCATCGTGCAGTCACGTTATTTAACTTGTTTTTACTAGAAAAAACGATGACAGATGTAGTTTCATTGTTACGCCAAAAAGTAACGAAAGTAGCAGAGAAAATTGAAGAATCGTATGAGGAGCGAGCGTATCATTTTTCTAAGTATAATCCGTTCATACCGCCTAATCTTAAAGTAAATGTATTAACGTATGAAGAGCTTATCGCTTATGCAATTGAACAACATGGAAGAGAAAAAATAGATGAAATTCAATCCGATATTATAAAAAATAGAGAAGATAAAGATGATCGTGCAGTAACTATTGATTTAGTAGACAAATTAGCTATCTTATGTAAAGAAAAGGCTCCAATGATTGTACTTTTCTTTGCGCCGCCATACTATCCAGCTGTGAGTTCACGCAACAATCCTTTAATTAGAGAGGTAGTTGTAGAAATGGAAAAGTATGCCCACTATAATCATAGCATTACATTTGAAAATCAAAATTATTTTGGGGGAATTTCAGATTTAAGCTATGTTGGCTTACAAAACCCATTGGATTCAATGAGTTCTCTTGTCGACAATATGCCATTATGGGATAAAGGTTATTCGATTCCACTTCAGGAATTAGAAGAGTTTGACGTTCCAGTATTAAATATGGGACCAGTAGGAAAAGATGCACATCAATGGACGGAGCGTCTGGACGTAAATTACGCATTTGAAACGTTATTAGATATGTTACCTATATGTATTGAAAAACTACTTGTTTCTAATAAAGTTACACAGTCATAGTATTTGCATAAGAGCGAGAAAAGGACCGTAGTGATACGGTCTTTTTTTCGTAATGAATAGTTTGAAACCTTAGATTTATGAAATTGTGATGTAAGAATTCTCCTTAAAATAGATTCGCAATAAACTATTTAGAGAGAGTAGATATGGCTTGTACACTTTTTGTAACGGTATTTGCTGAGTTTTTGTATAATATAATTATGTGAAGTTAACATAACTTATTGTATCAATAATATATATTTGCGTAGAATATCCATTTTAAGATTTTGAAGTACCCCCCTAAATGAAAAATTTATTTCGCTAAAGTTAGTTACTTAGTGAAGTCTGCTCATTTTTTTCGTATTAGGGAAGAATGTACTTTTTAACTTGATGGGTATGGGGTAGTACCCCTTGTAGCAAAACCGGAGTGGAAATGATGAGTATAAATAGTTTTGTGAGATTGATAAAGGACGAATTATTAAAAGAGGTAAGCATAAGAAGTGAGGATGAATTCGAGCCTATAGTAGTTAAAGATATTCCTAGACTTTGGAAGTGTTTAGGGACAGGTAATTATGCCGCAGTATTTATGCACAAAGAATACAAAGATTGGGTAGTGAAAGTTTACGCGCGAGAAGGAGAAGGAATTGAAAAAGAGTCAGAAGTATACCGAAGAATCGGAAATCATCCTTCTTATTCGAATCTTATATATAAAGGAGAAAATTTCATAGTATTGAAACGTTTAAAAGAAATTACCTTATACGATGCTATTCATAAGGGGATTAAAATTCCTAAGCAGGTAATCCTTGATATCAATGAAGCTATAGAGTATGCAAGGGAGCAAGGATTAACTCCTTGTGATGTTCACGGAAAAAATGTGATGATGGAAAATGGAAGGGGATATGTAGTCGATGTATCTGATTTCTTAAAAACAAAAGAAGATAGTAAGTGGAGAGACTTAGAAAAGGCATATTTTACATTTTACTTGCCTTTCATTTATAAATTGCCTTTCCCTGTTAAAATACCGTATTTCATGTTAAACATTGTTCGACGTTCATATAGAAAATATAAGAAGCTTAAAAAGAAATTCAAATTGTAAAAGGACCACATACTTATCTTTAGGTTAGATAAGTGAACCACTAGTAAACAAAAGGACCGTACATTTTAGATATGTCTAATATGTACGGTCCTAATTTTATAACTTCATGAAGTAATTTATTTATAAAATGATTGTAACAATAGAATATACCCATTTCAGTACATTTCATTTTAAACATATTGATGTACTATAGTTCTAAACAAATCACAATAATGGATTAGAAGGGGAATAAACTATGTACACAGACGCAATTGAGTATTAAAATTTCAATCTAATTTACCTTTGCATAGATGCAGGTATCAGTTAGTTTTTTACCGTCAGCTGAAAGATCTTCATTACGTAATATCCCTTCAAGCTCAAAACCTAGTTTTTCAGGGATCGTACGACTTTTAGTGTTAGTAGATTCACAGCGTATTTCAATCCTTCTAAATTTGAGTAACTGAAATCCAAGGTTTGTTAACTCACTTACTACCTCTGTCATATATCCATTGCCACTAAATTGCGTATTAATCCAGTATCCAATTTCACATTTAGAAATTTTCCAATTAATTCCGTGAAGGCTAGCAGTTCCAATAAAATCATTAGTATCCTTATGATAGATAAGATAGCGAAAGCTTTCTCTTTTCAAAAAATCTATATGGGCATTTCTCAGGAGAATTTCCGTTTCTTCAACAGTAGGAATTGACTGAAATAAAAGCAACCATTGTTTTAACTCATTAATTGAATCCTTAATAGCTTGGTGTACGACATTCCCGTCACCAGCTTGAAGTGGTGCTCGAAGAATTAGTCTGTCTGTTTCTATTTGTAACGGAACATCTAATAAAATAGAATTCATATCATTTCTCCTCTCGAAAACTTTAAATTATGACAGAATGAAACTTATATAATAAAAAAACTTTCACCCAAAAGAAATAATTCTTGAGGACGAGAGTTGCAATTTCATGGCACGTTATTATGATAAATAAATTAAAAAACACCCTATCTCACTAACAGGAGATCCCGTCACAGCATTACTATAAGTTATTACAGAACCGTGCGAAGCTCTTAGTCTTTCTTCATTAAGAACTTGATATGTAGCAATACAGTAAAGTTTATCTCCCATAAAGGGACCTCCCAAAAATTAGTAAACAATAAATATATATTCAATTAATCACTTAGAAATCCCTTTTCACATATTGAAAACCAAACTGCCAGTTGGTACAAAAAATGGCTACCGAAGCAGCCTTAGGTTGTTTAACTCATGCATGCGTTAGTTGAATAAGGAATTATTATTTTTTTATCTATTGGCTTACAATTTTTATCTTTTGCATTTCTTAGCTTGATGGTGATGGGGGCGTACCCCTACTAGAAAAATTGTCTCCGCGTGAACGTGAAGAACTTGAAAAATTTAAAGAAAGCACAAGATGCTTTTGATAAACATGAAATCGGGAAAGCTATGAATAATGTTCAAAAGGCAAAAAGTGATGAAAATAAAGAATTAACAAAGCAATGCATTGCAAGGTGAGATTCAACAAGAATTTTTAGCTACATTTAATAAGCTGAACATGAATGATATTACTGGCGATGTAAAAGAAGCCCGTAAATCTTTAGATGATCTTATGGATTGGATACAACAATCTGACTTATTAAAATCTCAAAAGGATTTTGTTGATACGTTACCTGAAAAAGAAGCGAGTATCTCTAAACTAGAGGAAAGTAAAAAATAAAGAAAAGAGGTTACCTAAAAGTAACTATTCAGCGACTTTTGGGACAACCTCTTCTTTTCGTTGTGGATTTTCAAGAAAATTTAGAATAAAATAAAAATATAACCATCTACCTATTATTTACTAATGAAAAGAAAAGGGGTAGCGAAATGCAACTGAAGTATGGGAAGCACATTAATATATTATCTATTGTTCTAACTTTGTTCTCTTTTTCCGTAATTGTAAGTTTCTCTACCTGGTTGAGTGGATATTCAATTCCCAACCTTTCTACAATGCTTAAGGTAACAATGTGGAGTGCATTTATTCTTGGAATTATAGGGTTTAGACAAGAGAAAAGCGCACTAGCGATTATAATTATGGGAATATGTGCCTTTGCTCTAGTCGTTCTATATACTTATGCGGTTATAAGTTTTCTTGAGCATTAAACACAAAAAAAGAAACGAACATTTTTGTTCGTTTCTTTTTTTGGGGGATGATTATTATAAAATAGCCTCTTCTAATGATTGAGTGCTGAATCCAAGAATTGATTTTTGAGTGTTATTCTCATGATCTTTTACAATGATATATGGAACGCCCTGTACGTTAAAGAATTCAAACTCTTCTTTTCCTTCTGGGGTATTAGAGGGGTACCACCCACACATCCATCAACTTAAGAAAAGTAAACACCCCAAAAACAAAAAAATGAGCTGACTTCTCAAAAAAACTAACTGTAGAGAAAGAAAATTTTCATTTAGGGGGTACTTCAAAACCTTAGCTTGATGGGCTTTTTTCTTTTTTCTAAAGATCCAGTGTAAGTTCTTTAAATATTTTCATACCAGATAAACCCTATTGGGTTTTAATTTTTTGGATTACGCTACATGCTTGTGAGGCATAGAAAGGTTATATACGACGCCTAAGATATCAAAGACGGTTTCTTCTCATACCTATGGGATTTTCGTCCGTTTTTCTGTAAGAGATCAAACAGACGAAACAATATCTTTGTTAATTCTTTGGTGTCTTTTTGTAGAGATTCATAAATAAGTAGAAAATAATCTTTTATGATATAAATCGTTTTATATTCGCTTAATTCTCGTTTTCTCTTGATGAGAATTAATTGGCAGATTTGAGACACAGAAGCTATTTTGAACGTAAGGGATTTGTAAGGAATAGGTAAGGAAAAAGAGATTTTCATTGTGTATGATGAAAATATAAAGAAGCATGAAAGGAGGAACAGATATAACTTATATATGAAAAACAAACCAGTTAATAAGAGCGTTTCATGGAAAAGAAATAAATTCTGAGGTTAACATACATGCAAAAAGAGGGATTTACCGTTTATTAGGACAGAATGGAGCTTGTAAAAATAATCATTATGAAGATGATTACGAATTCAATGTTGACTTTTTGTCATCGGTAGAGATGATAGCTGTGTGGTGAGTATGAAATATCAAGCAACCACCTATACAATATGAATAGAGGAGAGGAATGCCTTATGAAAACACGTAGTCAAATTACATTTGCAAGTCTGGCTCTTTTAATAGCTGGAAGTTCCCTGTTATATACAACGCCAGCCTCAATTGTAAAAGCAGAGCCCACTCAAAATGTATCTAGTTCGTTACAAACAAGCACTCAACGAGATCGTACTTCCGTCAAGCAAGCAATGCGGGATACATTGCAACTTGGATACCCGGGGATACTTGCTAAAACTTCTGAGGGTGGAAAAACGTGGAGTTATGCCGCTGGGATAGCGGATCTGAGAACCAAGAAACCAATGAAAACAGATTTTCGCTTTCGCATTGGCAGTGTGACGAAGACGTTCACAGCAACGGTTGTACTTCAATTAGTCGGAGAGAACCGCTTGAATCTAGACGACTACATCGAAAAATGGTTGCCTGGTGTCATTCAAGGAAACGGATATGATGGTAACCAGATTACTATCCGGCAGATATTGAACCATACAAGTGGTATCGCTGAATACTCAAGGTCAAAAGACGCTGACTTTACGGATACAAAAAAATCGTATACGGCTGAAGAGTTAGTGAAGATGGGGATTTCTCTGCCCCCAGACTTTGCCCCAGGAAAGGGCTGGTCTTATTCAAACACAGGATATGTATTACTAGGTATTCTTATTGAAAAAGTAACCGGAAACAGCTATGCGGAAGAGATTGAAAGTCGGATTATTGAACCGCTTGAATTGTCGAATACATTCCTACCTGGCAATTCAAGCGTTATTCCAGGCACCAAGCATGCCCGTGGATATGTCCAACCAGACGGAGTAAGTGAGCTAAAAGACGTTACTTATTATAACCCAAGTGCAGGTAGCTCAGCTGGAGATATGATTTCTACTGCTGACGACTTAAATAAATTCTTCTCTTACTTGCTCGGGGGTAAATTACTGAAAGAACAGCAACTAAAACAAATGCTTACTACAGTTCCTACAGGAAAAGAAGGAATCGATGGATATGGTCTTGGAATCTATGAAACTAAGCTTCCAAACGATGTCTCGATATGGGGACACACAGGTGGCATTCTAGGGTTTACTACTCTTGTTGGAGGTAAACTTGGAGGCAAGCATACGTTGGTCGTCAATTGGAATAGTTTGGGTAGAGCTGACAGTCCTAATCCTTTTAAAAATATTTTACTTGCTGAATTTGGTAAGTAGGTAAAAAGGAAAAACGGATAAATTTTGTCATATTTTTTATAGTTAAACAAATAAGTGATGAATTCGATTACTTATCTAAGGAGGCAATTCTCTCATGAAAAATAAACTATCTGGGGTGTTAGCCGCTACATTAGCGCTAACGATGATCCTACCAACAGGGGCGATAGCATCTTCAAGCAGTAAGACTCCGGTTGTAGCTAACCAAGAAGTTGCTAACCAAGAACTGGAGAAGATTGCGGCAGAGAAGGCTGCGCTACTCACGAAGTCCTATGGGACGACTAGCGTGCAGTATGCGCTAATTGATAATGGTAAACTTATTTTGTCGGGTCAGACAGGCAAGAACGATATGGAAGGAAAACAGCGGCTGAACAAAGATACTCTATATGGGATTGGTTCAGTCAGTAAAATGTATGCAACAGCGGCTGTAATGAAATTGGTCGACGAAGGAAAAGTCGATTTGGATGCTCCTGTTGTCCACTATGTTCCTGATTTCAAGATGAAAGACGAGCGGTACAAACGCATTACGCCACGTATGCTGTTAAACCACTCCTCCGGCTTGCAAGGTTCCACGTTAAGTAATGCATTTTTATTTAACGATAATGATACCTATGCCCATGATGTCTTGATGCGGCAATTGTCCAACCAAAGCTTGAAGGCGGATCCTGGCGCGTTCTCGGTATACTGCAACGACGGCTTTACGCTGGCCGAGATTTTGGTGGAAAGAGTCAGCGGTATGAGCTTTACCGAATTTATACATCAACGGTTTACAGAACCCTTACAGCTGAATCATACGAAAACGCCGCAGGACAAATGGGAAGACGATAAGCGGGCTGGACTCTATTTTCCGGCGTACCAAGGGAAGCTTCCCATTGAATCGGTGAATGTGATTGGTTCGGGAGGGATCTCTTCCACGGCAGAAGATATGGTACGATTCTCACAATTATTTATGGGACAGGGAAAAGGGATCCTCTCTGATAAGGCAGTCAAGGCGATGGAGCAAGAGGAATATAAAAAAGGAATGTGGCCGGGGGATGGAGGTAATATTTTCAACTATGGTCTTGGCTGGGATAGTGTGAAACTATACCCATTCAGTGAATATGGGATAAAAAGCATGGCTAAGGGCGGCGATACAACACTGCAACATGCTATACTGGTCGTGCTTCCGGAACAGAAGATGGCAGTGGCTGTGTTGTCATCCGGCGGCCAAAGCTCTACAAATCAACTACTGGCAACTGAATTACTGCTCGCCGCGCTTAAAGAGAAGGGCACAATTAAGGACATCAAGCCAAACAAATCCTTTGGCAAGCCGGTCAAGGCCAAGATGCCTCAAGACGTGACGAAGAAAGCGGGCTTTTACGGCAATAGCGAAAGTCATTTCAAAATAGAAATTACGAAGAATGGAGAACTGTTCTTACCATCTAATCGAGAAGAAAAATATGTATATACTGCGAATGGAAGCTTTATTAATGAGAAGGGTACTTCCAAGCTCAACTTCGTCACTGAGAAGAATGGAAGCACTTATTTGAAGGTGAGCACATATAAATCGACGCCAGGCTTAGGGCAAAATGTGATGACTCACTATTTAGCCGAGAAACTAGAAGACAACGTGCTATCGAAGAAAACCGCTGCCGCATGGGCGAAGCGGGAAGGCGTCAAGTTCTATCTCGTGAACGAGAAATTTAGTTCTATTGAATATCTCGTTCAACCGAAACTTATTACCACACAAATTACTCGCAAGGAAGGCCTGGAGGGCTATTGGGACGGCAGAAAAATTACAGGTCCGAACACCGCGGCGCATCAGCTCCAGATCCCCGTGATGAATGGCCGTGATACGACGGAAACTCATTTCTATACAGAAGGCGGCAGTGAATATATGGAGATGGCCGGATTGTTATATGTAAGTGGATCCAACGTAAAACCGCTTGATGCAGGCCAATCATCCAAAGTTACGCTACAAGCAAATGGGCATGCGAAATGGTTTACGATCCCACAAGCGACAGCAGGGAAAACGATGAGCGTGACGTTGTCATCGAAGAGTTCATTCGCGGTGTATGATGAGAAGGGAGTATGCGTCAATTTTACCGTTGTGAGCGGCAATAACAAAGTAAAATTGCCGAAAAACGGATCGGTTGTATTTGCTGGCGCGCCGAACTCGGAATTTGCAATCACGTTGAACTAGCTACGATTCAAGATGGACTTCAACAAAACCAGTAAGACACAGAAAAGGTGTTTTGCTGGTTTTGTTTGTATTTACGCATTATCTTTACCGAAGAGGCTTTCCACGAATAATATCACGCTCAAACTCTGCAAGAACAGCTATCATACCAACTTTTTAGCTGTTAAGAAACTTTGCAACAGAACCAGACATGTACTCCTTCATCACTAAAAACAGCCAGTTTTGATTTTAAATTTTTTTATTTATTGACTATGAAGTAACCACATAGTTTATAGTATGAACATTATTCCTTATAGGAGGCAATATAATTAGATGGATAGCTATAAGTTAACTAAAAGTGATGTAATTAAGATTTTTAATACTACGAAAGAAATACTTCGATTCTATGAAGAAAAAGGATTAGTTCAGCCAAAGGTAGGTAAAAATAACTATAGATTGTATGGAAATGAAGACCTACAAAGAATTAGCCAAATCTTCTTTTGTAAAGATATGGGTTTTTCAATTGAAGAAATTGATTTAGTAATAAATAAGAGAAATATAATAAACAATATGAATACCAGGATTTAGTACTTTTGCTGGAGGTATACTTGGAGGTAAGCATACGTTGGCCGTCAGTTTGAACAGTTTGGGTAGAGCTGACAGTCCTAATCCTTTTAAAAATATTTTACTTGCTGAATTTGGTAAGTAGGTAAAAAGGAAAAACGGATAAATTTTGAGGTTTTTGGAACTTTGACGGTAATCCAGCGCTATTAAGCTAATAAAATAAAATCCTCCCTAAAATAAAAAAATACGCTATTCTTTCTGTAGAATCATAGGAAAGGATGGCGTGTTTTCATTTTGAGCAAGATTTTGCTTTTCCAGCCTGAGAGAAATGTGGTGGGAACATATACAGAATGAATTTAAAATATAATGGGGAGGGAATTTATGAATATAATAAAAGATTGTAATTTTTATCTGGTTAAAGTTATCTCAAATGAAGAAATAGGACCCAATCATGAGTCCTATTTCTTCATTTGCAGGTATTGGTGGTTATATACTATGATTCTGTGTCTCTGTATTTATCAATAAACTTTTAGACATAACAGTTCTGCAATGTCACCTTATCCTTAAAAACCTTCAATTAATCCTTTTTTAATCCCTTTTACGACTGCTCCAACTCTTGAATCTACACCCAGTTTTCTAATAATTGAAGAAATGTGATATTCTACAGTTCTTTTACTGATTGAAAGGTCCGTACTAATCTCATAATTTGTTTTATCTTTTGAGATTAAGAGTAATATTCTTTGTTCAGCAGAAGTTAGTGCTTCAATATTATTTCCCATAATCTGATTCTTAGAAAATAGTATATATCCCATGTGACTTTGACGAATTGCGTTAGCTAGGTCAAATGCTGATCTTTCTTTCGTAATGTATGCACTTGCTCCAGCTTCAAAGGCCGCATTATAATATTCTTCATGATCATATCCTGATAGAATTACAACCTTTACATCCGGAAATTTTGACAATAAATCTTTTGTAAGTTCAATACCATTATACTGCTTCATCCTGATGTCTGTAACAATTACATCAGGACGGGTATCTTCCACAGTTTTAATTAATATGGAAGGATCGTGAACGGTATTAATCACCTCAATATCTTCCTCAGATTCTAGTAGTCTTTGGATGCCTAGCATAACCAACAAATGGTCATCCACTAGTAGTGTATGTATACTCATTATTTTCCTCCCAATTTACTGGTATGGTAAATGTGACTAATGTTCCATGTTCTTTTTCAGAAGATATTCTCAAATTTCCGTTCAACTCGGAAATTTGACGCTGGATGGTCATTAGACCAAGGTGGTTGCTTGTACTAAATTCAGAAAAACTGTTCGGAACACAAAAGCCTATGCCGTCATCTTCTACAGTACAAACATAGCAGCCTCTTTCTTCTATGATATGTATTTGAACATTATTCCCCTTGGAGTGCTTAATAGCATTATTCAGTAGCTCTTTTATAATACGATAAATCTGTATTTCGAGATTTTTCGAGAGAATTTTTAATTTGCAATTAAATTGTATATGAATGAGAATGCGATAATTTAATTCGAACTCGCGTTTTAGTGTGTGTAAACTTGCTTCTAAACCTAAATCTTCTACGATAATAGGGTGAAGATTATGACACATTTTTCTAATGCTATAGATAATATCTTCAAGTTGCTCATCCATTGAATTTAATATGTCTATAGAAAAGTTTCTTTTGGTCTGAAGCATTCTTATTTCGTTTAATTGCAAAATAAGAATTTGAAGAATTTCATCATGTAAGAAAATCGAAAGCCTTTTCCTTTCATTCTCTAGAGATTGAATAATCTGATAGTTAAATTGTTTCCAGTTTTGAGCTTTTACCTTTGCTTTTCGAATTTCTTTTTTATTACTATTGAGGGTATTAACACTTAATAGTAAATTTGCCGAGTTTATTACAACCTCTTCAAGTTCATTAATTTCTTGAGGTTTAAATAATGTATAATCATTTTTTTCACCAATAATAATAGCTCCCTGCATGCCTTGGTAAATGAGTATTGGAAAACAAATTAAGTGGTATTTTTCAAACTGAATATGAATAGGAGTAGTACCTTCCTTTAGTAAGTAATTCTGTTCAAGTTGATTCAATTGGTTAAACAGCTCAAATTTATCCATATCCTGAAAAATACCTGTCTCATATAATGAATGATAAATACTATTTGAATTCCATATTATGGAAACGCCGTTAATGTTAAACATCTGGTTAATAAGCTGTCCGACTAATTTTGCAAGTTCTTTAGCATGTTTTTCCTTCGAGAGTGTTTGAAAAAGCTCAATCTTATGTAAACCTAATTGTGCATCCTTTTTTATGTTTAAATACCTAAATAATGAGAGAATAAGTTTATATATATATACAGAGAGTACAACAGATAATACACTTAAGCCGCATAGTATAAATATTTCTTTTTGTGACAAATCTATGAATTGCTCAACCGAAAAATTTAAAAATAAGAAATTGAGCAAGTAAAAGAGTAAGTTTGTTAGCCATTTAGAAATTCTAATCTCAAATTCGATAACTTCTTGCTTTATTAATAAATAAGAAATAGTTAAAGGAAATATAATAATACTAGGTAAACAATATGTAAATGGAATTTTAGATTCCCCAAAAAGTAGACCGGGAATCAGATTAAGTAGAACAATAGGTAAAAAACTAAGAATAATACCAAAAATCAGAATATATAATTGACTTTTCACCTTAAGGTTATTTTCTCGTAAATGTAATGAAACAAGAAAAACACAGATGCTAATACTCAGAAATAGGTTAGTAATTAGTAAAACTTTAAATAAAAAGCTAAAATTATTGTTAGACATATATCCAAAACAACAAAAAATTATATAAATAATTGTCAATCCTGTTGAAATTACAAATGATACAAGGTTGAATATTTTTACATATTTTGGTTTGGTAGATACAGGGAAATTAGAGAAAAAACTTATTAAGAGATAAGAAAGTATAAAAATACTACTCACCTCTATAGCTTTAAAAATATTTATATCATAGCTAGATAATAAGGATGTTAAAATAGCTATCCCAAAGACTGATGTTAGAGAAAAGAATTTTTTTGCTACAATAGATTGTCTTTTTTTTAAAAAGCTAATTAATCCTATAGTAAAAAAAATAAGACTAATAACGCTGATCATATAAAAATGACTAATTAATAAAGAGTTAACGCTTTCTTTAAAATTACTAGAGTGAAAATAGTAAGTATTTATTAAAAGTATTAATAAATATAAAATGCTTAAAGGTATACAGAACCAAATATTACGCATAGGAGTGACCTCTGCCCATAACCATCATTTGAAAATAAGTCATTTCGTCTTTAGAAAGAACAAAATGCATTTCTAAGAGTGCAAATGCTTTTCTATAATATAGTTGAGATAGGATACGACAATAGTGAAGTGCTCCAGATTGTTCTATGTAATCCCGGACTAATGCCCGAACTTCAGGTGACGAAGATATTTGTTCATCCGTTAAATTTTCAAAAAAATTATCCTGTGTTTTGCAACTATATTCATAAGCTTTTAAAAAAGGAAGATAAGCCTTTAAGTCCTGAAGGTCATTTTTATTATCTGTCATGGCATCATTAGCATCATTTCTTAGCTGACCAGCTATCCCTATATAAGATGTAATTTCTTTTAAAATTCTATTTTCAGGATTAATAGTTCGAAAGATAATTTCTGTGAGTAGACCGGATTTCTTTTCAATAAGTTTCATATATTCTTCTTCACTTAAAATTATTTTTTTATCTATTGAAAAACAAAATTGGATATCTTTCCATTCTCCACAACACGAATGTATCAATTGTTGGAGAAGATCTCGTGTTGCAGTATCTTTTGTCTTATAAGTTAAGTATATCAGTCCTTGCATAAGTAAATATTGAGAAACTAACAAAAAACGAGGATATTCGTTTTTAAAATATAATGGATCTAATACGTCTCCATCACACAAATCATCTATTATATCCGCTGATAAAAAGATAAATTCAACCCCCATTGCCTTATCTAATTCTCTTTTTGTTATTGGTTGTCGTTTGGTCAAAAAAGAAAGAGCTAGATATAGCTCTCCCCACGAGAAGCCAGAATATTCAGGATTTAAAACCTTTCCTTTATGAGAAAGACATTTCTGAATAAGTAGAAGTATTTCAGATTCATCACTTTGATTACGGTAGGAGATATGGTAATCAATATGATTGATTAAACAATCTTTAAACCCACTGATTTCCACCATCAATTTTCACCCGGAAATCCTTTGCATACTCATCTAATACAATTCGCTCTTCAACTGATAGTGTCTCCAATGAAGGACATAATTCATAAGTTTCAAAGGTAAGTTTGTTTTTTTTCATCTCCATTAAAAATTCCCATATTGCTTTATTCATAAAAATAACCCTCTTTCCAAATATTCTGTATTTTAGTTCTATATAAAAAAAATACAATAAAAATGGGATATTTTCAATATAGTCCTTAAATTTTTAATACTTAATTTACATATATTTTTTTTATTATGCGTGAATTTACAATATAAACTTGCGGAATATACGGATTCTACTAGGATATTTATCTGATAAATTAGACACATAAGACATAACGTCTTAATAAAAATTTTAGGGGGAAAAGAAAATGATTAACGAAAAAAACCTTTTTGATTTGGATGTTCAAGTAACAACAGCTTCAGGTGATGTAGATCCACAAATTACAAGTATTTCAGCTTGTACGCCTGGTTGTGGTAACACAGGTTCATTCAATAGCTTCTGTTGCTAATTGCTACATAAGACATAACGTCTTAATAAAAATTTTAGGGGGAAAAGAAAATGATTAACGAAAAAACCTTTTTGATTTGGATGTTCAAGTAACAACAGCTTCAGGTGATGTAGATCCACAAATTACAAGTATTTCAGCTTGTACGCCTGGTTGTGGAAACACAGGTTCATTCAATAGCTTCTGTTGCTAATTGCTACATAAGACATATTGTCTTAAAAAAACTTTAGGGGGAAAAGAAAATGATTAACGAAAAAAACCTTTTTGATTTGGATGTTCAAGTAACAACAGCTTCAGGTGATGTAGATCCACAAATTACAAGTATTTCAGCTTGTACGCCTGGTTGTGGAAACACAGGTTCATTCAATAGCTTCTGTTGCTAATTGCTACATAAGACATATTGTCTTAAAAAAACTTTAGGGGGAAAAGAAAATGATTAACGAAAAAAACCTTTTTGATTTGGATGTTCAAGTAACAACAGCTTCAGGTGATGTAGATCCACAAATTACAAGTATTTCAGCTTGTACGCCTGGCTGTGGAAACACAGGTTCATTCAATAGCTTCTGTTGCTAATTGAATGCCAAAAAAGAGGGAACACAGATGTGTCCCTCTTTTTCTCCTATTATAATATTTGATTAGAACAGAAGGGAAGATTCCAAATGATTACAGAAAAAAGGAAGACTATTCATACATCAAATAAAACCGCATGTAATAATATATTTGAACCTCTACCATTTTTTATGATTAGATCCCCGTTTTTACCATTTAACGCACTATATCAAATTAAGGATCAAGAATTATTGATTGAAAAATTAAGGGAATATGCAGAAATGGATTACATTAAGGAAGCCATTGCCATTGCAAGTCCTTCATTGCTTGAATCTCTTAAATATATACATGGTGATTTAAGTAATAGGAAAACACAACAAGTAATATCTTCTGTATTACGATATATGTTAAGAATGACAACACGCCCAACACCTTTTGGAGCTTTTTCCGGGGTAGCATCCGGAGAGTTTAAAGAAAAATCTTTACTTGAAATGAGCCATTTTGAACAATTTAAGAAAAGAACTCGGCCTGATATGGAATGGTTATTGGGAGTGGTTTCATCACTTGAAAAAAATCCTTGTATTCTCCAATTTTTAATGGTTAGTAAAAATCATGCTACTTATCGTGTCGGAAACCGCCTATATTTACCTTTTTCAACTGAATGTGGACAACTTCGTAAGAAAGATATGGAGAAAAAAGAAAATATTTCAATTACATATAGTGAAGTTGTTAAGAAAGTTTTAGATTTAGCTGAAACACATATTACAGTGAAAGAGCTTCTCCAAAAGTTGAATAATGACTATCCAGGCACAGATATAAAGGTAATGGAAAACTTTATTCTCCAGTTGGTAGAGCAAGAATACCTTATAACTGAGCTAAGACCGCCACTTACATATGACTCCCCATTTGATTATGTGATTGACAAGTTAAAAGTAAGAGTTGGTGAAGATCAAATATGGGAAGATTTACTGAAGGTAAAAGATTTAATACTTGTTTATGACCAATTACAGCTTGGAAAGGGGCTTTCTATATACAACGATCTTATCCTATTAATGAAGGGGATTTATGAAGTTTCAACGCCTCTTCAAGTAGATTTCGCTTTAAATATGCATGATTTAGCTATAGGAAAAAACGTAGCAAATGATGTTAGTAAAGCAGCTCAAGTGTTATGGAGCATAGCCGATAGCGGAGTTGGATTTCCTCATCTCCAAAAATATCATATTGAATTTTTAGAAAAATACGGAACAACTAGGGAAGTTCCATTGGTAGAACTTTTAAGTGAGGAATTAGGGCTTGGAGCACCCGCGACATATAAAAATCCAAAAGGAAATAGGGATGGAGAAAATTTTACGCCGCCTTTAGATGAAGAACGTAATGTCCAATTATCATATATGCTTATTGAAGCTATTCATAATCAGCAAAAAGAAATTGAAATTACTGATGAAATAATTAGCAGAATTGGAATAGAAAAAGATACTCGATACGCTCCAGATTCATTTGAAGTATATGGAGAATTGTATGCTACTTCGCAAGAGGAATTAGACAATGGAAAGTATAATTTATGCCTAAGCCCAAATCCAGGATCTCATGCAGCAGGAAGCACATTTGGTCGATTTTTAGATATCTTAGATCCAAATGTTAGACGTGAAATTCAGCAACAAGAAGCGGAGATTGACCATCAATTTAATAATGATATCGTTATGGTAGAGGGAAGTTTTCTTCCGGCAACTGGCCGTTCAGCGAATGTGGCAATTGGAAAAACTACAAGAGAAGTAACTGTAACTCTTGGAACAAATGGAGATGAAGATACTTTGCAAATTCCAATTGATGATATTGTCGTTGGAGCATCATTAGAAAACTTTTATCTGAAATCTAAAAAATTTGGGAAAAGAATTAAAGTGGTAGCTGGTAATGTACTAAATTACCAAAGTGGCCCTAATATTTATCGCTTTATGAGAGAAGTTTCCCTAAATGATTTAGACCACTGGAGAACATTCAATTGGGGTAATATGACATCTTCACCTTATTATCCAAGGATTCGTTACAAAAATATCATTCTGTCTCCTGCAATTTGGAAGTTAAATAGAGAAACTATTGGTATGAAAAATAAACCTAAAAGTGATGATGAATTTTTAATCCTATTTGAAAAATGGAGAGTGAAATGGGCTGTTCCACGCTATGTATTTATGACGTATAGTGACAATAGGATTTTAATTGATCTTGAAAATATTCTTCATCTTCGAGAATTAAAGAATGAACTTTTTAAGCAGGGTAGATTACAGTTGAGAGAATCATTACATGACATCAATAAAAATTGCCTTAGCAGCCCGCTGGGTAGTCATGCAATGGAAGTTGTATTTCCGTTGAAAAAAATGAACGATGTCGCTAAAAGGAAGAGTTTAGGAGCTATTGAAGACGGAAAAAAAGAGATGGTTAGTGAGAAAATGATTTATCGTTTGCCCGGAAGTGAATGGCTATATGTTAAGCTCTATGTTCCACAAGCAAGAGAGAATGAATTTATTTCAAAATATATGACATCATTTGCTAATAATATTGTACAAAATGGTTTGGCTCAATCATGGTTCTTCATGCGATATCGTGATCCAGATGCTCATATTCGTTTGCGATTTTATGGAGATCCCAAGAAGTTGAATGCATCTGTTCTTACTCATTTAAGGGATTGGGCAAATAATTTAATGAACTCTGGATTTATTCATAAAATGACGATTGATACGTATGAACGAGAAATAGAGCGATATGGTGGTCCGTATCTGATAGAATTGGCCGAGAATTTCTTCCATTACGATAGTAGGTCAGTAACAATGCTTCTTAATGTGATCGGACAACAAGCTGAACTGCCAGTACATGCACTGGCATCCTTAAACATAATTGAGATTATGGAGAATTTTGGTTTAACTTATGAACAACAATTGGAAACTATTGAAAGAAATACAGATAAATATGAATTCATGGATGAATTTAGACCAATGAGAAAATTATTAAATAACATTGGAAATCCTGAAGGTGATTGGAATAATTTACGTAATTACAATTCATCAATTGGACTAGAGATTTATAAAAGTCTATTAGTTCGGAGAGAATCATTAAAAGAATATTTTTCCAGTATTCAACAATATAAAAATGAAGACAAGCTCTGGAATAAACAACAAACAATTATGGGAGCAATTATTCATATGCATTGTAATCGACTATTGGGAGCTAATCGGGAACTAGAAAAAAAAGCACTTGCCTTTACGCGGCATATCTTATCAAGCCAGCGATATTGGAGGAATCAGAATGAAACAGATACTCAATCACACACCTGAAGATGAGAAACTATCATTTTCAAATATTTTAAAGTCTTTTCATTATTGGCCTGGTTTATTTAAACTTTTATGGGAAACGCACAGAGGATATTTCTTCTGTGTGCTTACCTTAAATTTTGTAAATGGATTATTACCTGCAGCATTGATTTTGACAATCCAATACCTTGTTAATACAGTACAAAACATCTACCAGAATGGGTACAAGGATGATTATTTTACTCATGTTTTACCGTTTTTTATAGCCTTTGCACTAGTTACAATTTTAACGGGTGTTACAGGATCAGTTTTGGAAACATATAAACAGCTTTACCGAAATCTTCTTTCTAATAAAATCAATGTAAAATTAATAGAAAAAGCAAAAAGATTACCTTATTCCAGTTTCGAGAACCCAGAAATTTACAACAAACTTCAAAGGGCGCGCCAAGATTCCACATATAAACCATTTGCTATTTTTGAAGAACTTATGGGGATTATAAAAAGTGGAATAACTGTGATTTCTATTTCTGGTATCTTAATGATTTGGAACTGGCAGTTTACCCTAATTTTAATTCTATTACCACTAATCTCTTCCTGGTCAATCATGAAAATTGGAAAAGAAATTTTTTTAATTAGTCATAAGCGTGCCGAAGAAACAAGAAAACAATTTTACTACTACTATTTGCTAACGACAGACATCACAGTAAAAGAAGTGAAATTATTTGGATTGGGCAATTTACTTCTAAAAAATTATTCAAATATGTTCAATCGATTTTATCTGCAAGATAGACGTCTGCTTTTAAAAAAGATGAGGATTGACCTGTTTTTTCAATTAATCAGCGTGGCTTTTGTAATGTTTGTGCAGTTTATGGTGGTTATGGATGCTGTAACAGGGATTATTGCTATTGGAAGTCTTATCGCTTATTTTCAAGCTGTAAATACTACACAAAAAACATCTAATGAATTAATGTATATGATTTTTAATATGCACCAAAACAATCTTTATATGACTCAACTATTCTCATTTTTGGACGTTCCTGAAGAAAGGGATGTTTCAAATAATGGAGACAATACTTATTTAGATAGCATCTCTTTTGAGGAAAAAGGTATTCGATTTATAAATGTCTCTTTTAAGTATCCTGGTCAAAAAGAGTATACATTAAAAAAAGTGAATTTTCACATAAAACCAGGTGAAACATTGGCTCTTGTCGGATCTAATGGTTCGGGTAAATCTACGATTGTAAAGTTAATTACAAAACTTTATACGGACTTTGAAGGGATTATTCTATTAGATGGAAAACCCATTCATCAATACAGTACAAACGAATGGCAGGATAAGATTAGTGCTATTTTCCAAGACTTTGTTAGATATGAACTAGATGTTAAAGATAATATTGGCTATGGTGACTATAAAAAAGCCGATCAAGTAATGGCTATACAAGCTGCTGCTAAAAAATCTGGAGCATTAAAGATGATTAATAGTTTGCCTAACCAAATGGATACACAACTTGGGAAAACTTTTGCGAACGGAATTCAGTTATCTGGAGGGCAATGGCAAAGAATCGCCATTTCAAGAGCATACATGAGGGATGCGAGCCTATATATTCTAGATGAACCTACTGCCGCATTAGATCCAGAAGCAGAAGAAGAGGTTTTTAGAGATTTTAAAGAAATTACAAAGAATTGTATGGGGCTCTTTATATCCCATCGGTATTCAACTGTAAGGCATGCTACAAAAATTATGGTCCTCGATAAAGGTAGAGTCGTGGAACTAGGTACTCATAATGAACTATTAAAGATAAAAGGAATATACGCAAGACTATTTGAGTTACAAGCTAAAAATTTTATAGATTATTCCAAAATTCAAGTGAATGTTTAATTAGAGAGGAGAAAAATATGCAATTAACTACAGAAAAAAAGTCATTTTGGTTACAGGGAATTAGTATTGAAAAAAGAAATAAAGCATTAAAGTTAGTTCGTGATATAGCAGAGCAATTAAAGGATCCGATGTATGTAGAAAAAATTGTTATGGAGCCTGATAATATACCAAATGGAGGAACACTTCATCCATGGGACCCCATTACTTTATCCCATGGTTATCCAGGTACTATAATGTTATTTGCAGAATTAGATCGACAGTTTCCAAAAGAGGGATGGGATCTTATTGCACATAGTCACTTGGTAGAAATACAAAAGGCAATAGAAAAACAAGGTGTGAATAGTATTTCTATGTTTGGCGGTGTTTCTGGTATTGCGTATGCGACATCGTATGCTTCGCGTAACTATGAAAGATATCATATATTTTTACAAAAGTTAAATGAATTTGTACTTTCGCAGTTACATCTTGTATTGAACTACGGGAAAGAAGAATGTGGTGTTCATCCATTTATGTACGATACAATCCAAGGTGCTACTGGAGTAGGGCGTTATTTACTGCAAAATATTCAACTTGAATCAAATTTGGAAGCACTCAAACAAATTCTCAATTGTTTTATTAATATGTCTAATGACATTGAGGTGAATGGAGAAGTTCTACCTGGTTGGTACGTACCGTACACCAATCAGTTTTTGGAAACAGATAAGATACTATTTCCGGATGGGAATTTCAATTGCGGCCATGCTCATGGAATGCCTGGCCCACTTTCCTTGATGGCGTTGGCTATCGAACAAGGAATTGAAGTTCCTGGACAAAAGCAAGCGATTCGTAAAATGATAGATTGGCTAATAAAATGGCAAGATGAAGGTTCGTGGCCTGCGAGGCTTAGTTTTAAAGAAGTGGTCAATGACCAATCATACCACGTGTATCCGAAGCGAAAAGGCTGGTGCTATGGAAATCCAGGAGTAGCAAGAGCTCTCTATCTGGCTGGGAGATCCTTGAAGGATCAGAAGGCCATGAAAATTGCATTAAGTTCTTATCAAGATACACTTTTGCAAAGTGAGGAAGAATGGGATTTATCTTCTCCAACATTTTGTCATGGAAGAGCGGGATTATTACAAATGTCTATTAGGATGGCAAAAGATGAAGATGGGGAAATATCGATGCAATCCATTACAAAATTAATAGATTATGTAATGGATGCATATGATCCTCAAGCACCATTTGGCTTTAAAGACTTACAATCCAATGAGCAGACTTCAAACGAGCTAAACAAGGTAGGACTATTGGAAGGTGTAAGTGGTGTACTTTTAACATTATTAAGTCTAAGCGCAGTAGAGGAACCATGGTGGGACGGAGTATTTCTAATTTCCTAATCAAGAATTGAGAGGATGTTACAGTATGAACCAAATGAATCAATTGCTTAATTCTAAGAAAATATTAGTAGGAGTAAGCGGCTCTATTGCAGTAGCTGGAATTTTTCAATATTTAGCTATATTGAAAGCGAATTTTAGTGAAGTAAAGGTTATCATGACAAAAAGTGCAATAAAACTTATCCCTGCAGAAACCGTGAAATTATATTGTAATGAGGTATTTATCGATGAGGAACTTACCCTAAGTGGTAAACCAGGTCATGTGGAATTGGCTAGATGGGCAGACTTACTAATGGTATTACCAGCTACAGGAAATACTATTTCAAAAGTAGCTCATGGTTTAGCTGATGATTTATTAAGTACAGTCATTCTTGCTCATGATAAACCAGTTCTCTTTTTTCCTAATATGAACAAATTAATGTGGGAGAAAAAAGTAGTTCAGAATAATGTTAAACTTTTAAAAGAATATGATCATATAGTGATTCCGCCTTTGAAAACAACAGCTTTTGAAATTGCGACTATGTCTTTGAAACCGAACTATGTTTTACCTAATAATCAAGAAGTATTGCATATACTCTTTAAGGAATTCGAGAAAAGAAAGTCAGTAACTGTACATGAAACGGTTGAAATGCACTAAAACTCACATTTTTGTGAGTTTTTTTCTTTTCTTTATTCTTTTCTTTATTTTTTTTCTTTTCTTTATTTTTTTTTAATATTTGTCTTCTATATTAGTCCATAAGGAGGGATTTTATATGAATAATGAAATAGTTTTAGAAGCAAATCACTTAACAAAAACTGTAGGTGGCAAGACAATAGTAAATGATTTTTCAACTAAAATATATAAAGGAGATATTTGTGGTTTTCTGGGGCCGAATGGGGCAGGAAAAACAACTGTTATGCGTATGTTTACAGGATTAATTCGCCCGACAAAAGGAGTCATAAAAATAAGTGGTCAAGATGTAAATCAAAATAGACAACAGGCTTTGATGAATATGGGCGCAATTATCGAATCACCAATATTCTTCCCGTATATGACGGGTAGAAAAATGCTACAAAATTTAGCGAGATTATACCCTGCTCTTTCTCGAAAAGAACAATTGGAACAAGTAGAAGCAATACTATCTATTGTAAGGTTAACTGACGATGCAGATGTGAAAATTAAAAATTATTCATTAGGAATGAGACAGCGACTCGGGATTGCACAAGCTCTTCTAGGTGATCCAGATGTTATTTTATTAGATGAGCCAGCCAATGGTCTGGATCCTATGGGCATGAGAGAGCTAAGGGAATTAATTCTTGAACTTCGTGAAAAGAAAAATTTAACCTTTTTTATTTCAAGCCATTTACTAGATGAAATTCAGCAAATGTGTGACCGCCTTGTCATAATTAGAAATGGAAAGCTTATCACCCAAGGAAGGAAAGAAGAGTTAATTACAGATCCAACAAAAAGGTTGGAAGATGTGTTTGTGGAGATGATGACATCATGAGGGGGCTTTTTATTTCTGAATTTGAAAGGCTTTGGACGCAAAAAATAACTTGGATAATCTTGTTTTTCTTACCTTTAATGGTAGTTGCGTCAGTTAAATATTATCTAAACTGGAATCAACATACTTCTCCTGGAAGACCAGATTACGTTACTGCTTTAAATTTTCCTATAATAAGTATTTCTGAGCATCTTGTGGTTTCGTTTAATATTATCGCTATAATACTGATTTCTACTGTTATAGCGCATGAAGTAGAAAATGGACAATTAAGAATGATTTTGATTCGTCCATTTTCTACCTCACAACTTTTTGTAGCTAAGCTTGCTACTATATTAACTACCATGTTCCTATATTTAACTTTGTTTTGGATTTTTAATTCCATAGCAGGCTATTTATTCTTTCCAAAAGTAGATACATTAATAACATTTATAGATGAAACCAAGGTTTCTATTGCAGGGGCGATACTATATAACTTAAAGTATTTCTTTGCATGTTTCATTACTATGATTTGTATTGTTTCTGTATTTACATTAATAGGGGCGTTAAGTAGAAGTACGATGATCACTCTTGGATCAGGGGTGGCCTTTATTTTCTTTGCTATTGCAATTCCACAGATTTTAGAATTCTCTAGCCAAACGATAATTAGCGCTAATACTGTACTACATCTTATGTACATGTCAATCGTTAAAATTCAGCATACAGGTATAGCATTTCTACTTTCATCAAGTAATAGTATAAACATTTACATTGTTATAGTGGAAGCGATTTATATTTTCTTATTTGGAATGTTCGCATACTTGTCATTTGTGAAAAGAGATTATTTTATTTGAAAACTAGGAGGGAGTTCAATTGAAAGCATTAGTTATAAGTGAATGGGAACGACTATGGAATCAGAAAAAAAGTAAATGGATGTTGGGGATTTTTACTGTTATTGTTTTTCTTCAAGCTTGGTTTTTGAAGTACTATGGGGTTGGGATTTATAATGATGGGCAACAAGTGCCACTAAATTCTTGGAATTTTTCATGGTTTTTATTAAAGGAATCTTCTTTCTTAATTACTTTGATTTTCATGCCTGTATGTTTCTTGAATAGCTTAAATGTAGAATACAATTCAGGAGCATATCGTCTATTTTTAATTAGGCCTTTTCAACGATTAACCTTTCTTATGTCAAAATGGTTTTCTCTTTCTGTAATGGTATTACTCTACTTATTTGTTGTTCTTTTTATTGGCATAGTACTTGGGTTGGTGTTTTTTAAAGCAGATGATGCTTTTACTTTCTACGGTCAACAAAAGACCTCTATAGAAGCAATATTCTATACGGTACAAGTATATGGATTGTTTTTTATTATTCAAATGTGTGGTTTAGCTATTGCTAGTTTAATAAGTATCATAATTTCAAATGCAGTTATTAGCTTTTTCCTTCTGATTGGAATTTACATCGGCTGCTTGTACATAAGTCAGTTATCGTTCTTTTTATTATCCGTTCAAAGTATCTTCCATGCTCTCAGCACAGGAAGTAACAGTTTATACGTCCTGATTCTAGGTATCATGATTATTAGTGTTAGCGTTTGTATAAGCATTTGGAATAAAAAAGAATTTACATGTTAATAAAAGGATAGAAGGGAGGTTTACCATGATTATGTTAGAAGCTAAAGGAATTGAGAAAGTTTATAAAACTAATTTCCAAGAATATCCAGTTTTAAATAATGTCAACTTAACTGTTCATGAAGGAGATTTTGTAGGGATTATGGGACCTTCAGGGAGTGGAAAGTCTACACTTTTAAATGTGCTTTCCTCTCTTGATTTTCCTTCAAATGGAGAAATTACAATTAAGGGACAGAATTTAACTAATATGAATAGTGATCAATTAAGCAATTATCGTCGCGAAAATATTGGTTTTATTTTTCAAAATTACAATTTGTTAGATCACTTAACAATTGAAGAAAATATTCTTCTACCCGCAGCTTTAAGAATGGGGAGCAAAAAGGGTGTTAGGGATAAACTCGAAACATTAGTGAATGAACTAAATATTGAACCGCTTTTGCCAAAGTATCCCTATGAAATCTCTGGGGGACAACAGCAAAGAGCTGCTATTATTCGTTCGTTAATTAACGATCCTTATCTGTTATTTGCTGATGAACCGACGGGAAATCTAGATTCAAAATCTGCTTATGATGTATTGAATATACTAAAAACATTGAATGAAACACATAAATCAACAATCTTAATGGTAACTCACGACTCTGTAGCTGCTAGTTTTTGCAACAGGGTCATATTTTTGAAAGATGGCAAGATTGTTCATGAGATGCAACGTTCCCATGAAGAAAAGCAATTCAGTTTCAATCAACGTATACTACTCTATATCTCTAAGGAAGTGGGGGAGAATGATGTCAATATTTTCACTCGCACTTAAAAATATAACTCGCAATCTTTCACTGTATATAGTGTATCTTGTAAGTTGTATTCTATCAGTTACAATTTTTTATATGTACGCAGCATTTCTTTCATATCCAAAAGTTTCTGGAATAGAGCAACTGTTAATTGCGTGTGAATTCATCATCTTGCTATTTTCATGCTTTTTCATTTCATATTCTTATGACCATTTTCTTACTGAACGGAAAAAGGAAATTGGTATTTGGAAAACATTCGGAGCTTCAAAAAAACAATTATTTATTATCATAGTTTTAGAAAATTCGATAATTGGAGCAATTTCTATCTTAATTGGGATTATGATTGGTATAGTACTATCCAAAAGCTTTTTTGATTTCATCGGGAAATCTCTCTTCTTAAGCGAGTCATTTTCCTATTTCTTCTCTCCAATTGCTACCTTTTTTACAGTTATTTTGTTTGGAGTTCTGTTCTTTTTTGTTTCATTGCGTAGTTATTATAAAATCGGACGCATTTCTGTTTTGGAATTATTTCAAGAGACAAGAAAACCAAAGGATTTACCTAGGTTTTCAAAGAAGAAATTCATTATTTCCCTGTTAATTTTGGTTATTTCTTATGTTTTTATCCTTAATGCATCTTTACCCGTACTATTATTCTCTTTTCTACCTGTAGCTGCTCTTTTATTATTAGGAACGTACCTTTTTTGTTCGCACGGATTAGTAGGAACTGTATCCTATTTAATCAATAAAGAAAAAAAGCATTTAAATGGCATTCGAATGCTAATATTTATAAGTCTAAGAAAAAAACTTTATTATAATGCTAAAATTATCTTCCTTGTTTCAATACTCTTATCAATGATAATGATATTAATCAGCTCCATATATTTATATTCAGAGTTGAATGATCAAAGAATGCGAAATAGCCACCCACAGCCAGCTATATTTATTGTTGATAAAAAACAAGAGAATACACTAGAATCTGCTTTAGAGAAAAACTTCAAAGGAGAGGTTGAGGGATTTCATAAGAAAAAATGGGAAGGTATATTACTGAATTCATCAAAGGGAGAAGGTAAAACCTTTATACTACAAACAGATTCATTCTTTATAAAGGACTGGACAGAAACAAAAAAAGATAACCTGTTATTTAGTAAAAAAAATGAGAATATCGATAAGTTGCATATCCAAACAAATAACGGTAATACAGAATTGATAGTAAAAAATATGGTCGAAAAACAGGCGATTAACTCGGTATCTCGGATAGATAATGTAGCTTTTGTACCAGCAGATACTTTTAATGAATTAGAGAAGGGATCATTACCTACTCAACATGTTTCATTTTACACATTAGATTTCAAGGAAAATAATAAGGGTTATAGTGCACTAAAAAAATTATTTGAGACACTCCCTTTAGAGATAAAGGAACAGTCCAGTGTTCGTCTTCTACATTATGAAAATACAGTTCAATTAACTTCAGTTTTATGGATAATAGCATTATTTATCGGTTTTATCTTGTTAATTGCTTTATCCAGTCTTCTTTGGTTTAAGTTATATGAAGATATATCTAATGATAGAAAAATATTTCACTCTTTAAGAAAAATCGGTTTGAATTTCAATGAAATAAAAAAAACATTAAGGGTTCAAATTGCTATAATTTTCTTTGTACCAATTATTCTGGGGGGGATAAATCTATTTATAGCAATCTACGCCTTGCAAAATATATTGGGAGGAATTAAAATTTACTCAATAATATTAATATTTTTTATTTTCTTAGTCTTCCAATTAATATTTTTCTTCATTTCAAACCACTATTACTATAAAAAAGTTGTTCATGAAAAGAATATTAATTAACAAGAAAATATATTTTACAAAATAATAAGATTTTTAATCTAAACTAGAAAGGAGTGTTTTTTTATGAATGGAACGATTCTTGTTGTAGATGATGAGTCAGAAATTGTAGATGTACTCTCTGATATATTCTCTGATCGTGATTATAAAGTTCTCAAGGCCTACAATGGAGAACAAGCGCTAGATCATTTAAAAACACAAGTTGATTTAGTCATTTTAGATATTATGATGCCTAAAATGGACGGTTTTGAATTTTGTAAGGTCGTTCGTGAACAAATAAAATGCCCGATTCTATTTTTGAGTGCTAAACATTCAGAAATAGATAAAGTAAAAGGCTTTACTTTAGGTGGAGATGACTATATTACAAAACCATTCCAAGTTAAGGAGCTAATTGCACGTGTTGAGGCCCACTTGAGGCGTGAGAAAAGAGAACGTGTAAACTTGCAAAATCAACGTTTCTTAGGAAACTTGACCATTAACTATTCACAGCATGATGTTTTCATTGATGGAGTAAAAATAGATGTAACGAGTAAAGAGTTTAAAATATTAGAGCTTTTAACGGTAAATCTAGGACAAATCTTTTCTAAGGAACAAATTTATGAAAAAATTTGGGGGCTGGATGCAGTTGGGGATCTCAATACAATAATAGTACATATTAATAACTTAAGAGCTAAGTTAAGTTTAGGTATGTCAACTTACCATATTAAAACCGTATGGGGAGTTGGCTATAAGTTGGAGAAATGTTAATGTTAAAAAAATTATCGTTGAAAAACCAATTTATTCTAACATTTGCAGCTGTAATATTTTTAAGTATTGTCAGTACGGTTTGTACGTTAATTTTAATATACTCTTTTCTTTTTATTTATAATGAAAAATCTGTTTTACCTGCCAACCATTATGAAAAACAAGTGCCCAGCATTGAAAAATTTGTAGAAATGAATGGGGATAAAATAGTAGATTTATCCTATCAAAAAAAACTAGAGAAAGTGATTCCAATGCAAGGAATTACTTATCAAGTTATGAATACGAATGGAAATAGATTATATGGTACATTGAGCGATGAATTATTGAAAAATGATAAAGAAGTGTATCATAAAATAAATACATCTACTCAAAATGGTAAACTAATTACAAAATACATTCCAATTATAAGTAATGGTAAACTAGTTGGTGTGCTTGCTGTACGATACATATTAGCTGCATCTATTGATTATTACATAGAATATGTATTTATTATTGCTTTTCTTGTTCCTTTTATATTTTTAACGCTTTATTCTTATTTATTAGCTAAGCGTTTAGGAAAACAGTTGAATAAACCTATCAAAGAGGTAATAATGGCCTCACAAAAAATTAAAAACAAGGATTTAGACTTTGAAATAAAATATGAAAGTGAAAATGAAATAGGTATATTAATTGATTCTTTCAATAGTATGAAGGAAGAATTAAAAAATTCATTGTATGTTCAATGGAAATTAGAACAGGAACGTCGGGATATGGTTGCTTCCATTGCACATGATTTGCGAACACCGTTAACTATTATTTTGTCTCATGTAGAAGTATTAATGGAACCCATGCCAAATAATCAAAAACGGATTCATCACTACTTGCAAACAATTAAGAATAATACAGAAAGAGTATTGCATTTAACAGAAGAAATGAGGAGAGTCTCTGAAGTGGACAACCCTGATTTCACTCTTATGATTTGCAATATAGCTCCAGCTGAAATGATTCCAGAAATGCTTGAAGAGTTTAAGGAATTGGCAGAAAATGAAGATATACAATTAACCTATACTTTACTTATTAAATCAGAAGAAAAAAATCTTAAGTTTGCACTTGATCCGAATCGTTTGCATCAAATTCTTACGAATATTATTTCTAATAGCATTCGTTTTACTCCAAAAAAAGGAAGAATTGATGTGCAAGTGGAGGTGAAAAAAGACGTTATGTCTTTTTCTATCTCGGATTCTGGAGTTGGATTTAATACAAAAGATATTCCGTTTTTATTTAGTAAATTCTACCAAGGTGACCTTTCAAGGTCAAATCAACTACATCATGGACTTGGTTTGTATATCGTGGAAAAATTGGTTAAAAAACACGGTGGAGAAATTCATGCTGAAAATAATGAGATTCAAGGGGCATGCATTTCATTCACGATACATTCTCTTTTTAGTAACGAAAAAAGGAACTATGAATTGTCATAGTTCCTTTTCATTATTTAATAGCATTATATACGTCCAGCTGTCCGTTCCCCCAAGAGGCTTTATCAGGTGCTATATCTTTCTTTATTCCGTTTTTGTAAAGGTGTGAAATTGATCTTTTCGGTTGATTTTTAAAATTATAGTGATTGATAATTAGAGCTAGTGTAGCGGATACTTTCGGAACTGCCATTGATGTACCAGCGGCAAATAAGTATCTTCCAGTATTAAAAGTTGTCAGTACTTCCTCTTGTCGGAAAAGACCAGTATTCCACCATACCTCTTCGCCATATTGTTGCCATAAACGATAATCTCCTCCTGGAGCAGATATGTCAATGACCCCTTCTCCGTAATTAGAGAATACAGAACGTTGTCCGGTTGGACCGGTTGATGATACTGTTACTACACCTGGTAATTCCCCAGGTGCTTCTATTCCTACACCAGTAAATATTTTCCCCTCTTTTTCATATTTTTGTTTAAGAAAGTTATTTAGCTCCTGTTTATTAGCCACGTTTACAGAATCATTTCCTGCAGAAGCTACTACTACACTACCATGCTGATTGGCATATTCTATAGCACGTTTGTAACCTTCTACTTCTGCCCATCCATTGTCTACAAGTTTTCCATTTTCATAGACTTTTCCATTTACATAATAGGAACCAAGACTAAGGTTGATAACATCTACATCATCCTTAGCTGCTTCGATGATGGCATTAATGACCCAGGCTGCATCAGCTGATTTATTTCCAAATACACGATATGCTCTGATTCCCGTATCAGGAGCAACGCCTTTTAATTCCCCATTTGCAGCAATAGATCCTGAAACGAGAGTTCCATGGCCATTGATATCATTTATATTATTAATATCACCTGTCTCTTCAGGTTCAGTACCTCTCAATCCTCCCTTTGGAACGAAGTTTTTAGATCCAGGAATAAGATTTTTTACTAAGTCAGGATGATCCACATCGACTCCCGAATCAATAATTCCAACAACCACATTATGAGAGCCAGTTTCTTTTTTATAACTTTCTCCATTATGAGTAATTTCCTTCATGTCCCATTGCATATCCCATAAGGGAGGTAGGTTTGTATCTAATGTTTTTGTTGAAAGAGTTGATAAATTAGGCATTTTTATGGAATGAGGAACCTCTGGTTTTTCGACTTGCAAAGAAGGATTAACTGATTCAAATAAGGGAGATTGATTTTTAGAAATTTGTGTATCTCCTTTGAATTGAATGAGTCCTATCTCCGGGACAGTATAAGTAATTTCTCCATTCTCCTTTTTTATCTCAGTGATGCCTTGCTCAAATTTTGATGGGTCTTTTAATAAAACGGTGTAATATTGCTTAGGTTTTTCCTGAGCATGTCCTACATTAGAAAGTAAAAAACACGTTAACGCGGTTGAAATGACAGTGATTGCTTGTTTTTTCATAATTATCCCCTTACTTTTATAAATTGGAGGTAGAATTTGAAGATGAACCGCAGAACAAGGCCCTATTGCCCACTTTATAATTCCACTTAGATCCTATAAATAAGGTAACAAATCATTCGGAATTTTAAATCTGTATATACCGTACATATAAGTGGTATTTAGCGCAATATTACTTTCTTTGGAGTTACTTTAAAAACAGAAGCATAATTCTTTTGGTGGAGAAGCCATCAATTTTTTGTTCTAATGAGTGAATGAAATTAAAAAAGTATCCTAAAGTAAATAGGGGGTATCTGTATTTAGGTCTTTATTCAGTAGGGAACTTATTGTTTTTGTATTTGAAGGTTATAAATATGTATAGCAATAGCAATAAAAATGAAATGTGAATTTAAATATTTAGGAGAGTGTATGATGGGATATTTAAGAGTTTTCACCTTAAGGGATGGTCGTGAAAAAGCAATAATAGTAGAGCCATGGCGTTTATTTAAAGAAGAAATGAATGTTTTAGGAATCAAAGATTCGGATGCGTTCTAAATTCATCTAATCGAGTATAAAAAAGAAAAGCAATTTACTAGACAGAATATGAGACAGAAATGAATCGTGTTATGTATAAATATCATAATTACGCACATGTTATATACGAATAAAATGGAGGTGTAATTATGAATATTCAAAGACACGAAAACAATAATAATGAAATTCATATTTCCGCTGCTGCAAGTGCAATCGAGCAGATGAAATGTGAATTTGCTCGTGAACTAGGGATTACACTTGGTCCAGAAACATCTGCGCGTGCTAATGGTTCTGTTGGTGGAGAAATTACTAAGCAAATTGTTCAAATGGGTGAGGAACAATTAATGGGACAATATAGATTGCATCAACATACCATATAAGCAATTAAAAAATATCCTTTCTTTAAACGAAAGGTATTTTTCCTATATTTTTACATTGATTTCAAAAATATAGAATCTATACAAAAAAATGAAGGGTCATATTAGTTTATAACGCATTATAGGTATCTAAATGTCTTGAATTCGTTTTGAGGTAAAATGAATGGTTTGAAAGGTTTTAAAACATGAATTGTCTTTCCCTGTAGTTAAAGTGTATGCTTTCACTTATTTTGAACAAATTCCCCCTTTAATTATTTGCATGTTATTCTTTATATAGACAACCTAATGTTTGTATAATATATTTCTACTTATCTGTTAATTGTTACATCTTTTCATTATATATGGGGTGAGGAGGGAAGGGGTACACATGCATATGAAGCTCTAGACACATTCGTAATTTCGCAAAGTTGATTTACAGTCATATTTCCTTCTTTATATAGCTTTACTGCATAATTCATTCCTGCGTGATTTTCATGATACTTCTTTAAACGACCTTTAAACTTTCCTTCTTTTTTTGCAAACTCAATCCCTTCACGTTGTCGCATACGAATAAGATCTCGCTCTAATTGGTTAACACCAGCCATTACAGTAATTAAGAACTGGCTGTATCGATTATCTTCTGATAAATCTAGCTATGTATCCTTTAGTGATTTTAAGCTCGCTTTTTTACCTCGTATAAACTCAATTAATTTAAACAAATCCTGTGTGTTACGAGTGATCCGAGTTAAGTTTGTAACATAAATAATGTCACCTTCCTGTAAATCCTCAAACATTTTTTGAAGTTGCTCGCGATCCTTTGTTGCTCCAGAAACTTTTTCTTCAAAAATAATATCCATTCCAATTTCGTTCAGTTGCTGAAATTGCCTTGAAGGGTTCTGGCTAGTCGAACTGACATGTATATAACCGATTTTCCGCAAAACATCACCCCCTTTTTTGAGATTAAGTCTTATGAGACGCTCTTAACTAAGATTTTATAAGTCTACTATAATTGTATCAATAGAGTACACTCTATTGGGATGGATTTAAAATATATACGATTCAAAGACCAGTTTAAATATGGAGTGCTTCTAATTTGAAAAAGTAAAAAAACAACTTGGATTCGCTAATAGATTAGGATTTGCCATACAAATTGCTTACTTACGTTTTCCAGGAAGACCATTATCTGAGAATGGAAAATATGATTAATGCTACTCTTATTAACAATGCAAAGGGAACCTGCTACATTCTCATATGCAATATTACATATAAGAATGTATTGATAATAATGTAAGCGCTTACTATAATAAAAACATAAAGATAAATCACATCTTAGCAACAACAAAAGAGGAGGAAATAATATGGAAATCGCAATGGCAGTTTTGAAATTTTTAGGTGGAGTAATTCCATTAGTTCAAGAACTTTTAAAAGTATTTATGTAAGTTTATTATTCGGCAATTATTTATAAATAATTATCATACCTTAATACGAAAAACAGAAGGGGATATTTTTTGAAAATTAAGAAAAACAACAAAGGAATAAAATTTCTAACATGTTTATTAGTTAGTTTATGCACTATTAATTATTCATCTATTTCTTTCGCGGAAACACAAACAGGTAATGCAAATGATGCAACAAAAAATGCTAGTGGCATTGATACTGGCATAGCAAGTTTAAAGTATGATAGTAGAGATATTTTAGCAGTAAATGGTGATAGAGTAGAGAGTTTTGTTCCGAAAGAAAGTATCAATTCAAATGGTAAATTTGTAGTAGTTGAACGTGAGAAAAAATCACTTACAACTTCACCAGTCGATATTTCGATTATTGATTCTGTGGCTAATCGTACTTATCCAGGAGCCGTACAACTTGCAAATAAAGCTTTTGCAGATAATCAACTTAGTTTATTAGTGGCTAAGAGAAAACCTTTGAATATTAGTATAGACTTACCTGGCATGAGAAAAGAAAATACAATAACTGTTCCAAATCCAACATATGGTAATGTGTCTGGAGCGGTAGATGATTTAGTATCTACTTGGAATGAAAAGTATTCTAAAACACATACGTTACCTGCAAGAATGCAGTATACAGAATCTATGGTTTATAGTAAATCACAAATCGCAAGTGCCCTTAACGTTAACGCTAAATATCTTGATAACAGTCTAAACATTGATTTTAATGCGGTTGCAAATGGAGAGAAAAAAGTGATGGTAGCGGCATATAAGCAAATATTTTATACCGTAAGTGCTGAACTACCTAACAATCCATCCGATCTTTTTGATAATAGTGTTACTTTTGGTGAGTTAACTCGTAAAGGTGTAAGTAATTCGGCCCCACCTGTTATGGTCTCAAATGTAGCTTATGGTAGAACTGTTTATGTAAAATTAGAAACAACATCTAAGAGCAAAGATGTACAAGCTGCTTTTAAAGCCTTACTTAAGAATAACAGCGTCGAAACGAATGGACAGTACAAAGATATTTTTGAAGAAAGTACTTTTACTGCTGTAGTATTAGGCGGAGATGCGAAAGAGCATAACAAGGTTGTTACTAAAGATTTCAATGAAATCCGAAATATCATTAAAGATAATGCTGAATTAAGTCTTAAAAATCCAGCATACCCAATTTCATATACAAGCACTTTCTTAAAAGATAATTCAACTGCGGCTGTTCATAACAATACAGATTATATTGAGACTACAACTACAGAATATTCAAGTGCTAAAATGACGCTTGATCATTACGGTGCATATGTTGCTCAATTTGATGTATCTTGGGATGAATTCTCATATGATCAAAATGGGAAAGAAGTACTAACACATAAAACTTGGGAAGGAAGCGGTAGAGACAAAACTGCTCATTTCTCTACAGTCATACCACTTCCACCGAATTCAAAAAATGTAAAAGTCGTAGCGAGAGAATGTACAGGTCTTGCATGGGAATGGTGGAGAACAATTATTAATGAACAAAATGTTCCGTTAACAAATGAAATAAAGGTTTCAATTGGAGGAACAACATTATACCCAACTGCTAATATTAATCATAATTAAAGGCAACGTATACGTTCGAAGCACCCTGTTTACAGGGCGCTTTTTTACTTAGTTGAAAGTATATCGGCGTTTTTCAAATATATCATAATCAATTCGCAAATCTTATAATCATATTTTTTGATGGCTGCATGAATGTTTTCAATGATTTCATTCCTTATTATTAAATCCCTATAAATTTAAATTAGCCTATCTTTATTAATTCATTATGTATCAGCATTTGGATTTTTTATAAAGAAAAGGCACTATCCTCAAAGTACCTCTTCCTACTTAATCCACAATGGGATAGCAACACATCGCCATCCTTTCTGTATATTTCTACAAAAAGAATAACGTTCTCTATGAATTATAGATATAAATTTATCTTAGGTTGATAGTGATTTATGATGCCTCCATATACATAAATACATTTTGTCGAAATTATTAAAAAGGGGAATTTTTCTATTTGAAGAACTAATAATTGATTGTCAATATGTATTAGAAATCTCAATCTAAACTAAAGGAGAACAAAATGGGACAAAACAATAAAGGCTTTTCTGAAACAGGATTGCGCAAAATGCGCAATGTACTGGCGCAGCATGTCGATTCTGGAAAGATTCCTGGGCTCGTCGCCTTAGTCAGCCGAAACGGGGAGACGCACGTCGAAGCGCTTGGAACAATGAGGCATGATGGTGGCGCACCAATGCGTCGGGACACGATCTTTCGATTGGCGTCCACTAGCAAGCCGATCGCAGTTTCACCAGTAATGGTTCTGCTCGACGAGTGCAAACTGCATTTAGACGACCCAGTAGACAAATGGCTGCCCGAACTCGCTGACCGGCAGGTGTTGAAACAGCCCGATGGTCCACTGGAAGAGACCGTCCCAGCACGGCGTCCTATCACTGTACGAGACCTGTTGACCTCCACATTCGGTCTCGGAGTGGATCTCACGTTGATGGGTTCTCCGATCATGAACGCGTTCTTCGAGAGTGGGATATTCGACACGCCAGGGCAGGATATGCCCGATCCAGATGAGTTTATGTGTCGCCTAGGTGCACTTCCGCTAAGCTACCAGCCCGGAGAGCGGTGGCAGTATCATATCAGTATTGAAGTGCTCGGCATTCTTGTTGCCAGGGTCACGGGTCAGACATTCGAATCGTTCCTGCGCGAACGCATATTCGATCCACTGGGAATGAAGGACACTGGTTTCTACGTGCCTGAGCTCAAGATTGACCGGCTTCCACCTGCCTTCAACCCCGATCCGCAGACAGGTGAGTTCATCGTGTGGGATGAGGGTGCAGGCGGACGTTACAGCAAACCTCCAGCATTTCAAGCAGGCGGTGGTGGGCTGCTCGCAACCATCGACGATTATCACGCGTATTTGCAGATGCTGTTGAACAAAGGGATGCACGGAACCAAACGGATTCTGTCTAGGCCCGCAGTCCAGCTGATGACCACCAACCGTCTTACTCCTGAACAACAAGTATACCGAGACGATTTGGCCAAAAACAACGTCCATTTGTCGTTTGGACAAGGGATACAAGGTGGCTGGGGCTTTGGGATGGGGGTGCGTACCTATCTTGGAGACTACGCGTCTATCGGTCAATTCGGCTGGGATGGCGGAACTGGCACTACAGCTTACGCTGATCCAGACAAACAGTTTATTGGAATTCTGTTCACCCAGGTTGGGATGTCAACTCCGGCCCCATCGCATCTTATCCAAGACTTCTGGACCACGGTCTACCAAGCAATCGAAGACTGAAACCGAACTTAGGTATTGTTTAAAGGAAAACTCCAAGACAAATTATACGCATGATGGCCACCATCAACACCATGGTTAAAAGCTATGGCAGGACGGGAAGTGTTGGAAGTACTACGAGAACAGTTTGGCATTATTAATAAGAGCCCAATAAAAAATCCTCTTGGATGCAAGAGGATTTTTTATTGGGAATAGTAAGGATGAGGGGAGGTGCATTACATATGGGAAAAGGTAGAAGTAATAATGCTGGTAAAAAGCAACCGAATTTCGATGATTCATCTAATTTCGCTAAACAAAGCCAACCGACAGAAAAGAAGAAATAAGAAAAGGATCTCTCTTTATCAAGAGAGATCCTTTTTTAAATATATTGACGTTTCAGCACAACATATCGATTGCTTAACCAAATAGTCATAAATACAAGGCTTAAACTCCTGCGAATGGAAGCCAATTTAATATTATTGTCCTGCTTTTTCTAATGGGTGGAATGATTGCTCAAATTGTAGCCTTGAGGAACCCTCAGCGAGTTCTAAGTATAACTTTGATTGCATCAAGTATTTTTGGCTCTGAAGACAACAAACGGAATTTGCCTCCGATCGATGAGAAGATACTTACTTACCATGCTAATGGGGCCAAACTAAATTGGTCGGATGAAGAATCTGTTGCAAATTACTTGGTTACAGGATCAGTGTTACTCTGTGGTTCAAAGCATAAGTTCGATGAGAAGAGGGCTTATAAGCAGGTAGAAAAAGAAATAAAACGAGCAAATAACCTACTCAGTATGTTTAATCACTCACTTCTTAAAGGCGATGATTCTTATGAGGGGAAGTTAAAAGAAATTAATATACCTACTTTGGTTATCCACGGTACAGAAGATACGCCGTTGAATCTAAAATACGAATACGCTTGAAAACAGAAGTGTATGGAGAAGAAATTGGCAAAGATGTGGCCAATTTTTTGCTTAGTAGTTCGGCGTAATTGGAGGAATAGCTTCTGTGATAATTGGCGAATCAGATTTATCTGTATATTTATTTGCTGGCTGTCTTTCAAGTTGTATTGGAGCTGCTATTGCTTTAGGATTTGGAACAAAATATCAAAATATAGAATTACGGATAAAAAAGACTAGTTAAAAATCAGAATTTAGTGTTGATAATGGTTGGAAGCGGAACATGGTTATTTATTAGGGGGCACTATACATGCCCATCATGCTAAGGTCTTGAAGTACCCCCTAAACGGAATTTTTACTTTTCTACAGTTATTTATGTGAATTCAACTCGTTTTTTTCGTTTTGGGGGTGATTGATTTCTTAGGTTGATAGCGGTGTGGCGGTACCTCATTTAGAAGACTAGTATATACTGCTAGTCTTTTTTTTGAAGTAAAAAGGCCACCTATTCCCTAGGAGGCCCTTTTATTTTATATAACTACAAGAACTTGCAACGATGGTGTTTTACAATAATGTCGCTAAGATTGCAAGTAAGCATGATCCAGATCTTGCTACATTATTACGCTGTCTTGCCAAAGATGAGACCCTTCATTATGCTTTTTATCGAGACGTCATTTGAACACATTTGGAATTGGAACTTAACTATTGCTATCATATTGCCAATATAATTAGAAATTTTAAAATGCCAGGTGCTGTCATGCCTGATTTTGAAAATAGAATGGCTGTGATTGCAAAAGAAGCGAATTATGGACCATTACATCCAGTACTTGATGTAGTGGTTGATTATTGGGGTTTAAAAGACTTACGACCAATTGCACCTCTAACTGAAAAAGCAAGAATTGAGATTATGGAGTACCACACAAGATTGAAAAAAATACGGGAGCGATTTGGTCGTTTTCAAGGGAAAACTGATCTATGTTAATGAGTAGAGATTTCAGAATATAAGTGGGGAAATTCCCCTTCCCTTTATGGGGAATCTGACACACTCCCTATTGTTTTGGGGGTGTTTTTTACTTAATTTAATTTTTACCAAAAAAGTAGTTGACTACAAAAATGATTTTATGATATTATAAAATATTTGATAAAAAACAACATATATGTTAAGGTTAAGAAGGTTACCATATATGGAGGTGGATTATATGTTTCAAATTGGCGATAACATTGTTTATCCAATGCACGGAGCAGGTATAATTGAAGCCATAGAAGAAAAAGAATTCTCAGGAAAAAAGCAACAGTATTATGTTATAAAAATGTCAATCAGTAATATGCAAGTCATGATTCCTATGGGGAAAATATTAAGTTCGAGTATACGCCCAGTTACTGATATACTTGCATTAAAACACATTATACACATTTTTCAGCATGGAGAATCAGATAGATTATTACCGTGGAAACAAAGGTATAAAGTGAACACGGACAAAATAAAAACGGGTGAAATACAAGAAGGTGCCGAAGTTGTACGTGATTTAATACGTATGAAGAAAGAAAAAGCACTGAATACAAGCGAAAAAAAAATGTTGGATAACGCACATGAATTTTTGATTAGTGAACTAGGATTAATTAAAGGGATCACTGAAAATCAAATAAAAAGTTTCTGTTAAGATTCATTATAGATAATGTATTACATACCCCGAAAATATCCTGAATTTTTCGGGAATATGATTATTATTAAAAGTAAATCATTTCAAAGACATTCAACTTCTTCAACTCACTTTTTGAGTAGAAACCTCTTTTGTTATTACTTCAATCTAATCCATTTTTATTTTTAAATTTCTTTTACGAGCGTTCGAAGTTTCATCAAATAACGCGATCAAATAGTCACTTGATTTTTGAAATCCTGATTCATACTGGCACGGACAAGGATCCGTAAGGATGAAAGAGAGGTAGGGCTTTCATTGTTTTAGGTAATATATTATCTAAGTCATTATTTCTAGAAGAAAAAACAATCGATCTCACCGCTATCTCTTTAAGAGTTCCTTACATCTACTGAGACAGTGAATAGGTAATTGTTTATCTCTTCTTTACGTAAAATTGATAAACGAACTGGTAACACCATATGGTCAACTACAAAAAATGGTTTCCAGACCAGGAAACCATTTTTAATTTCATTTACATAACAATAATAAATTAAGCAGTAAGAAGGAGTGCACACATGAAAAAAATGTTAACAAAAGAATTAAGTAATGAATTAAAGAAGCGGGAAGGGGTCATTTCTATTACAGTTGAGCCTTATGAAAAAATCGAAGTTGGTGGAATTCGTGTAGATGGACCAGCTGTTATTCTAATTAATCAAGAATAGTTGAATGCATGAAGAAAAGGATCAGCCTTTAAAAGAAGGGAGGATCCTTTTTGTTTGCTACTTTTATCTGATGTGTTGGAGTTAAAACGGAAGGAGAGGGTCGGGATTATCATGGTGGAAAGCTTAATATTGGTAGGATTTCTTTTTACGTTATATAAATTAGTTGATAAAAAAACAAGCTAATTATTTAAAAAGATATATTGTTTCCCTTTTAAGGGCGAGATTTATTTGATAGTGAAATGGATAATGTAAAGGAGGAATTTAGATGGATGCAAGGAAAGAACGCATAAAATACGAGAAGATGTCAAAGAACTATGAACATATTTATTTAGTTTCGTTGCTCCTACTAATTGTACTTGTTTGTAGTAGTGTGGTTATCATAGGAGCTACAGGGGGAACATATGGAGTGTTTTTGTTGTTAGCAATTTTACTTAACGCACGTATTACGAAAGAATCACAAAAAAAGTATGAGCACTATTCTAATAAAGGGCGTATTTAAAATGATACATAGCCTGAAAGGAACAACCTAGATGTACATGCAAAGTATCCCTATATCATTACCTATTAACTAGTAAAAAAGAATCGTATATAAATAATTTTTTAGTAATTTAGGAATAGAAAACGTAACTTATTAAAATGTTATTTTCGTTCATATAATGAATTATCCTTCTAGCATATTTATAGGATTTATATCATATAGTGAGAGAAAGAATGTAAGTTAGAAAGGAGTCTTATAGAATGAGTTGTTTGGAGGGAAATGACTTTAGTGAACAAAATATGGTAAGTGTACCTAATCCCTTAATTTGATTTATAATAGATTGGCGTCATAGACGACCAAATAAAAACACAGGGTTTTATCTCTGTGTTTCTTCAAATTTTCGTTTTTGAATATATGCTTGCGCATGAATAATTTCTTCCTGAAGCTCTTTTAATTCTTTCATAGATTCTGATTCAATAACCATGTAAGTAGTAACTAAACTGATCATCATATCCATCTTCTCTACTATATTTTGAATGACCTGTTCAGATTGCTCTTTTTTAGGGTGTTGTATTGCCTTTAATACATTTTCCATATAATTGTTTTTTCTTTGCTGGATATCATAAATAAACTGTTTTGTGTTTGAGTTCATTTGTTGTTCCTCCGTTTTGGATATACTTCTATTCTATCATATTTGAATAGAAAATATTGGATTCCCCTAAATTCACACCTGTCTCGTACATCTCCTCAAACAAACTTAGCTTGATGGCCATGGGGTACCGCCACATCGCTATCAAGCTAAGATTATACAACGTCAATTATAGTAGAGGTTGTTTCTTTTTTCTAAAGGCTACGTGTAGGGAACTTAAAGATTTGCATACGAAATAAACCCTAACGGGTTTCATTTTTTTGAATTAAGCCGCTTGATTATCAGACATGGCACAATTGTAAACGACACCTAATATATCAAAGACTGTATTCTTCTCATATCGATGAGATTTTCGCCCGTTTTTCTGTAGGAGGATAAACAGGAAAAGCAGGATCACTTGAGTTGGAAGCTTTTGATACAATCCGATATAGGCTTCGTGAATTTCATGGGTTTGCCCTGGTTGTAGCTGGAATGGATTTGGAAATTGTTACAGAACAAAGACCCGCCATTCTTACAAATCTGGAAAATCGAAAATGGCTGTTTATGAAACTTTCTATATTTATACTTAAAGTTGGTGCTACTTCTTTATTGCATTAGATAGTAATGTAATTTATAATACGTTTAAATGATTAAATTCTTAAACGGAAGGTAATGTTAGCGAAATGAACTGTAATGATAAAGTAATGCATATTTTAGAAAATTTAAGACCATGTTTTCAAGGGTTGGGAGATCCAACTCGTCAGCAAATTGTATCACTTTTAATTGATAAAGATAGCTTGAATGTGACGCAAATTGCGGAGAATATTCCCATGTCAAGACCTACTGTATCTCATCATTTGAAAATATTGAAACAATCAGGGTTACTTCAAGTTCAGAAAAAAGGCACTGAAATGTATTATTGTCTTGAATTTAATGAAACAATAAATCTTTTAAAAGAACTTGTTTCTTTAGTTGAAGATGAATGTAAGAACTAGGTACTCATTTATAGTTTAGGGACACCTTTTGTCCCTTTTTTTAGCGATAATATGTTAAAAGGTTTAAGCTTTTAATCATTTAAACTTATAATCTCATACTAATTAAAATGGAGGTTTCAGATGAATAAAAAAACAGTATTAATTGTTGGTGGGTATGGAGTTGTTGGTGGTCAAATTGCTCGAATTTTACATGATCGACATCCTGATTTGGAAATTAGATTAGGAGGAAGAACCTTAGGGAAAGCGTTACCTTTTGAATCAGAGAGAGTAAAAATAGTCAAGGTAGACAACACAACAGATGATCCCTTAAGAAATTTGGATGATAATTTCACATTAGTTGTTAATGCGGTTAATGATCCTCAAGATAGACTACTCCTATCTGCAGTTCGAAAAAAAATTCCATTGGTTGACATTACTCGTTGGACTGAACGTTTTAAGAGTTCTATTGATCGATTAAAAAATGTTGAGGTGCAATCCCCTGTTGTATTAGCTTCAGGGTGGATGGGGGGGACAGCAGCCCTTTTTTCTAAAATTTATTCAAAAGATCTTCAAGAGGTTACGGTTGATATCAACGCACTATATTCTCTTCAAGACAAAGCAGGACCAAATTCAACAGCGTATATGGACCGGTTAACTATTCCGTTTGAAGTCAAAGCTCGAGAGGGAATGCGACAGGCTTATCCAATGACTAATCCAATCAAAGTCCGCTTTCCCAACGGTTATATAACCAAATGTTATCGTTTGGATACTCCCGATCACGTAACCCTGCCAGAATCAATTCATGCTGTTTCGACTAACTTTCGTATTGCTTTTGATAGTAAAATCTCTACATATGGACTGGTTTCTCTGGTGAATACAGGGATTTGGAAAATGATTAGCGGAGAAAAATTTACCAATTTACGGAAAAATATTCTCTATAAACCCGGAAGGGGAAGTGCACATAACATAGTTATTCACCTTAAAGGTTATGATGCTACTGGTGTATTGCATAGACGATGTGTGAACATATCAGATCCGTTAGGACAGACACATCTTACTGCTTTAGGAGCAGCTGTCCAAGCAGAGAATATTCTACAAACATCTGATATTGTGGTTCTGGATTCTAAAATTTACTTTCCAGAAAATCTATTAGATTTGGGTGTGAATGCATGTGCAATTTTAGACTTTTATAGAGAATATGGAGTTAATATTACGACAGAAAATATATAAAAGGTACCGTTCTATTCGTGGTAGTAGGGGTCACATATGGCTATCAAGCTAAGAAATACAAATATATCCAAAAAGAGAGAATATGCATCTTCATGAGAAAATGTACATTCTCTCTTTTTGCGGTGTCATAAAATTCTTAAGTTGATGGACATGGGGTAGCACCACATATCCATCAAGTTAAAAAACTAATTATCCCCCAAAACGAAAAAAACGAGCTGAATTCACATAAATAATTGTAGAGAGATAAAATTCCGTTTTGGGGGTACTTTAAGATTTTAAGTTGATGGACATGGGGTAGCACCACATCGCCATCAAGCTATTATTTTATAGTACCCCTAGAACGATAAAAATGAATCTTATTGCTATAAAAGACAATAAGTTTTCGTTCTGGGGACATCATAAATATTAATTTTATAACAGTGGTCTGGTTTAAAATGGCATCAAAAACCTAATTGAAATTAAATAAGGAATGTCATGTATAGTGATAATAAAGTTATTGAATTTTGATTAAAAAAGATAAGAGCCTTACTACATTCTATATGCAGCAAGGCTCTTTAAAGTTGTTTCAAATTATATCCATCTGCTTATGTAATGCTTAAAAAATGAATAATAAAGTTGTTTACTTCTTATTAAACTAACGCCCCCGTTAGTTTAAGTGTAACTCTTCACAATTATTTGATATTATATAGATAAATAGAAATATAAATCAGAATTTAGTTTATAGTTATAAAAATAAGTTATTTATACCCTTATAATTCTTCAGAAAGGAGAGTGTATGAAAAAGACTATTGTTTTTGTATTAACGATATTTATATTATTCTCAGGATTCGCAACACAAAGTTATGCGTTGTCAGATTCGAAATCTGTGGCAATACAAGCATTGCTAGATGATGCCTGTCGTACGTCAGGTGTGCCTGGAATGTCACTCTCAATACTTGCTGATGGTGAAGTGTTCTACTTTTCTTCTGGGTATGCAGATCTTGAAAAGGGACTGTCTGCAAGTGAAAATACACTCTATGAGTTGGCCTCGGTGAGTAAAGCTTTTACTGGTATGGGGATTTTGCTATTGGAAGAGCAAGGGCTGCTATCAATGACTGACCCTATCCAAAAATATTTACCTTGGTTTACGTTAAAGTATCAAGGTAAACCTGTTGATATGCAAAACCTTACACTAAATAACTTTCTTCACCATACCAGCGGCCTAACAAATATTAGACATCTTCAAAATATTCCACAAGGTAATACGCCTGATATGTTGCAAAAGACTGTGGAAACGCTGGTAGATGCAGAATTGGCGTTCTCTCCTGGTGAACAATATAACTATGGAACCGTTAATTATGACGTATTGGGTTTGGTTATTGAGATTGTATCACGACAAAGCTATGAAGACTTTATGAAGGAGCAGGTATTTCTACCCTTAGGTCTTCACCAGACGTATGTTTATAAAGAAGATGCTCAAGCCACTGGACAGTTAGCACAGGGTTACCGTTCTTCCTTTTTTATAACAACTCCATTTAACGCTCCGGATTATACTGGGAATAAACCTGCCGGCTATATCATTTCTAATACAAAAGATATGGCGCGTTGGATGGGCATACAGATGGGTATCGTGCAGGACATACCCGAAATATTTCACAGGGCCATCGAAAAATCACATAGGGGTGATATGTCTGTTTCGGCTGTCAATGATATGTATTATGCGGCAGGTTGGTCGGTAAACGCCGAACAAACGTTTATAGAACACACTGGGGGTAATCCAAATTTTAGTACCAAAGTAGCCATACTGCCAAATGAAAGAACAGCCATCTGCTTACTGAGCAACGGCGCAAATACCAATATAAACCTGGTACTACAAGTTAAAAATATATTAAACGGCAATCTAACTCAGTCATATGAGATAAGTGGCACACAGCTTTTGGACATCATTTTGTCGTCTACCACAATTATTCTTTGCCTATTAGCCGTTCTGTTATTTTTCTTAGGATTAAGAAAAAGGAAAACGAATGAGCAGCAGCCAATGACAAAAAAGAGAACAATCGTAACAATTATTTTCCTAATCGCTACGATTGCCCAGTGTATAATGTTTTTTGCCTTCGATTGGTCAACGATACTTATTTGGCAAACATATAGTGTTCTTACAGCTTTAATTTCGTCAACATTATTAACAGCAAGCATTACTTGGTTTGTATATACTCACCGATTAGATGCCTCGGTCCGAAAATAAGTACAATGTTAAGTAAATAAATCTTAATTTATCGATATCCTTAATTTAAAAAACAGAAGACACCTCGGTGTCTTCTGTAATGTCATCGACACTTCTCCTAGTTAAACCCACTTGCTATTTCTTCCACTAACCTGCCTCGTTAGTAGAAGAAGGATTTTTAAACTACTATATTATTTTTTAAATGACTTTATTGTAAATTAAACAACTTTATTATCTCTGTACATGTCATTTTATCTTTTTATTTTAACCGAGTTTAACCTGCTAATTTGTATGTGACTTACTTTCTATTTCATAACAATCCGCCAATATATCTTTTAAATATTCCTTATATTTGGAGCGTAGGATTTCTGGAGAAATGATTTTAATTTCTTTACCGAAAGACAAAAAATACTGAACCAGAAAATCTATCTCCTTTTCTCCAAAAGTCCCAATAATGTATTTGCTTTGTTCTTCTTCTTGAAGAGACATGTTATCGTAAATGCGTTTATAGAACTGTTCAACCCCTTTCTCACTAACTTTAACTTTAAAAGAAAAAGGTCGTTGTTTATTGAATTGTTTTCTATATAACGAACTAATTATCTCTTTAGTAAAAGGAATGCTTTCTTTATCTATATACTTTACAGATTGAATATAGTCACAACGAAAATTCCGAAATTCTTTTTTGCCTAAATCCCAACTAAAGCAATACCAATTTCCATCTGTGATTAATAATCTTAAGGGTTGAATGACTCTTTGATTGTTGCCATAGCGACAATAACTGATTTCTATTACCTTTTTATTGAGTATTACAGAGAAGAGTTCTCCTAAAAAGGGAGACTCTTTTTTTTGATTTGTCCCTAAAAATTGGATAACTTGATCCGCCTTATGAACCATCTCTTTTTGCTTCTTTGGCAGTACAGCTAATAGTTTCTCTTTAATCTCTTTGTAGTCTTTATCAAATGGAGTTTTTAGCAATGTTTTTAATAGTTGTAGCGAAAAGAATATAGAATGGAGTTCATTATTACTAAAATAAATTGGTGGTAGAAGTTGATTTTCTAACACGTGATATCCACCATGACTTCCCTTTTCAGAATAAAGAGGAACACCTAATTCTTCTAAGGAAGAAATGTCTCGTAAGGCGGTACTTCTGGAAATATCGAATTCTTCAATTAAGTCGTTAAGATTAAAATTCTTTTTTGAATTGATATAGATCATTTCTTGAATGAGTCGCTCGTCTTTTTTCATAAAAGCTCCTAATAGTATCATGTTTTGATACCATTCTATCATATACTGAAGGTATCAAAAATAAAGGTGTGAAAGAATTATGAAACAGTACTCTAACGCTGAAGAATTAATTGAATCAATAGATGAAGCCTATAAGAAATTTATTGAAGAATTTAAGGTGGTTCCTGAAGAGTTGAGAGGTAAACATATCCCTGAAGTGGATAAATCTCCTTCTGAAATACTTTCTTACCAACTGGGGTGGATTAACTTGTTGTTGTCATGGGAAAAAGACGAACAATGTGGACTTGACGTACAAACGCCCACTCCAGACTACAAATGGAATAACTTAGGTGGACTATATCAATCTTTTTATGAGCAATACGGTATTTTAACCTTAAAACAGCAGGAGGAAGAATTGACAAAGTTAGTTCAAATGTTAGTCGATTGGATAAATGAACTTTCTGAAGCAGAATTATTCCAACCAGAACAAAGAAAATGGGCCACAACAAAAGCAATGTGGCCTGTTTGGAAATGGGTGCATATCAATACAGTTGCTCCATTTACGAATTTCAGAACTAAAATACGAAAATGGAAAAAAATAGTTTTATAAGTGATTGAAGAAAAGTAAGTATCCAGACAGTTAGATAAAAGACAATAAAGTCTATTTCTTATACATTAAAAGAAATAGACTTTATTTATTTGAATTTTCTTAGTGTGCAACATTCCCGCTTTGTTGAAAGAACCTTATAGCTATCAAGCTAAGATAATTTTTTATCTATATAATGAAAAGAACACTGTTCTTTTCTAGAGGAAGGATGGCGTTTTTGTATGTCTATTTCTGTATCCGATGAATTAGAACTATTTGCTCAAGAGATTCAAAGCTTTTTATCCCCAAATATCTTACGAGATCTTGCTAGAAATGTTGGTTTTGTGCAACGAACTAGTAAGTACCAAGCAAAAGAGTTAGTCGCTTTATGTGTATGGATGAGTCAAAATATCGCTACGACTTCTTTAACTCAATTATCTAGCTGTTTGGAAGCATCAACAGAAGTGCTCATCAGTCCGGAGGGATTGAATCAACGATTTAATCAAGCAGCCGTCCGATTTTTACAACGCCTATTAGCTGAACTACTAAACCAAAAATTGACCTCATCTATGCCGATTTCTTCCCCATATACTTCTATTTTTAAGCGTATTCGTATTTTAGATTCAACTGCATTTCAACTCCCGGATTCCTTTTCATTCTTTTATCCGGGTGCAGGAGGATGTAGCCATACAGCGGGGGTAAAGATCCAACTTGAGTATGATCTATTAAATGGACAGTTCCTACATATTCATACAGGTCCAGGTAAACAACATGATCGAACCTACGGTTCTCTGTGTGTCCCAACTGTGACAGCGAATGATTTATGTATCCGAGATTTAGGGTATTTTCATTTGAAAGATCTTCAACATATACAAGATCAAAAGGCTTACTATATCTCTCGTATCAAGTCGAATACACGTATTTATCAAAAAAATCCCAATCCTGATTATTTTCGAGATGGAAGAATCAAAAAGGGTACGGAGTATATACAGATAGATATGGAGGTCTTAATGAACTCACTTCAGCCAGGGCATACATGTGAAATACCCGAGGCTTATGTAGGAATGACTGATAAAGTACCAACTCGTGTGATTATTCATCGACTAACAAAAGAACAACAACAAAAACGATTACACGATCAAACTGTGAGAGAAAAAAAGAAAGGAATGAAGTATTCTCCTCGTAGTAAACGACTCAGTGGCATAAATGTATACATGACAAACACTCCTATAGATATGATCCCGATGGGACAGGTGCATGACTGGTATTCTTTACGTTGGCAAATAGAAATTTTGTTTAAAACATGGAAATCATTTTTTCAGATTCATCATTGTAAAAAGGTGAAGCGTGAGCGATTAGAGTGTCATTTGTATGGCCAATTAATTGCCATCTTACTTTGTTCTTCTACGATGTTTCAAATGCGAGAGTTGCTTCTGCGAAAGAAGAAAAAAGAACTGAGTGAATACAAAGCCATATACATGATAAAAGATTACCTGCCTCTCCTGCACGAAGCGATACAAAAAGATATCGAAGACATCGCAAACATTTTCTTTCGCTTGTTTTCTCTTCTCGAAAGAAATGGGAGGAAATCTCATCGATACGAGAAGAAAACAATTTTTGATATACTTGGTATCGTGTATGAACAGAACAAGGTCAAACAAAAGTTGCATAACATGTAAAAAACATCCAAAATTCGGATGTTTCTTTGGCATACTCATTTTTAAATATAAGAGTGAATAATACAAGAAAAAGACAGAAGTTGAACGTAAGTTCATCGGACTTTAGTTTTCTATTTCTGTTAGCTTGATAGCGATGGGGTAGCACCAACCAAACACAAATTTCGTACGCTACGACAGCGTAACGATTTTATGCTACCAGTAAAAAACTGATTAGTGAGAGCTCATAATCTGCGGGGGAGGGACACCCCCGCGAATTTAAGTTTCACTTTATAAAAAAGTAAGGGCCGGTACTGCTTGTTATTTGACTATTACTTTTCCATCCATTCCTTTCAAGTAGTGGAACCGACATATTAGTTCATATGTACCGGGAGTTTCAGGTTTTACGGTAATTGTTATTTCTTTTCCTGACGGGACTTCGGCGTCAATTCCGAGTTTTTTCACCGTAAAGGTATGTTCTCTATTTCCTTTGTTTTTCAATAGCAACGTCGTCGTTTTCCCAGCCGGAACAGTGATGATACTCGGATTAAAGTAATCATCATTCAATTCAACCTCAATAGGCTGTCTCACAACGTCGGATTCGGCAAATACATGGAGCGAGCCTAAAGTAGTCATAACTACAATCATCGCAAGTGAAATGATTAATCCAGTTAATAGCTTTTTCACAGACATTCACAATCCCTCCTTTCCTAAGCACTAGTGTTTTCAAATTACTAAAATATTATCAATATAAATGGGGTTTAGGCGTGGCTTAAATAGTAATTCTTTCGGCAACTCCTACTAACCAAGTACTAACTGGAATAGGATTTGGGTAAATAAAAAAAGCCTCCACTACTGTGGAAGCTTCTCCAAATGATGTGCAATATCAATATACATATCGGAATAAACCGAATGGATTTCATTACTAGGCGCAGCGTTAGAAGAGAAGTGGACGATTACCATACTTGCTTTCGGATCAATGTAAAGAGTTTGTCCGTAACTGCCTAACACTTCGAAAGCACCTTGTTCATTGTGCGGAATCCACCATTGATTATGATAAGAAATGGAAGCACCATGACCAATTGCGAGCTCACCTTCTTGTACATTTTTCACACTTTCTGTAATAGAAGAAGGGACGATTTGTTTTCCGTCATATTGACCATTATTTAATAGTAATTGTCCGAACCTCGCCATATCTCTAGCAGTTGCATTTAAACCAGCGCTTGCTTGTTCTACTTTTGTTTCATCTGTAACGTAATACGCGTTTTCTTCCATACCAATTTGAGACCAAATTCGTTCGCTTACATTTTCAGCTAACGATTTCCCTGTAATCGTTCGGATAATCCAAGCGAGTGTTTCAGTTGATCCGTTATTGTAAGAAAAAGCTGAACCAGGTGGTGCAGTTTCTTCTGCTTCTAGTAACATATCATAAATTTTCATAGGCCCCTCGTAATTTTTACCTCGGGGTAAAATATTACTAGCTAAATATAGTTGTGCATCTTGATTTTCTAGTCCTAGCTGCATATATCCGTGAGTAGGGTATTCAGCGGAAACTTGCATGTCCATTAATTGCTGAAGTGTTGCTTTTCCAAACGGTGTATTTTTTAATTCTTTTATGTAAGTGTCAGCTGTTTTCTCTACATCAATAAGATTTTCTTCAGCGAGAGATTGTATGATTGCACCAGTAAACACCTTTGCTAATGATGCCATTCCATGAGGTTCACTCTCGTTATATCCATTGAAATATCGTTCATAAACAAGTTGACCATTATGTACAACGACAAAAGCATCTGTTTTGTTTTCGTCTAAAAGTTTTTTTAGAGGAGTCGTATTTCCAAATCTACGCTCCACAGCAAAATCGTCTAAGTTTTGTAACGCGGTAGGGAAGGGAGTAACTTGGTCAGGGATGTTTTTTACTTCATTTATTAAAGTGAATTCTTTCATATGTGTATACGACCAGCGTAAGTAAGGATCGTCCAACCAGTTTTCTTTTGTGACATTTGCTTTAGTGGGGGGCGTTTTATTATTTTTAAAAAAAGTAAACCCAAGCCCTGTAACTACGAATAGTAATACTAGTAACAGTAATAGCAGGGGAGATTTCTTTACATTCATATAGGTACCTCCTTTAGTTTCTATTATAAGTATACGCTCGTCTTAAAATAAATACAAAATAAGGAAAGTAAACGGGTAAGTTTACTTTCCTTATGAACGTTAAGCAGATATTTGTCCGTCTGTACTTTGTTTCTTGAATTTTTGTTTTCGTCCGTGTAATCCATAATATAGAAGTAAAGTGAACGCAACGATAATAGCTGCGATAAAATACATATTATGATAACTTGATTTGGCAGCCACTATACCTAAAATGAAAGAACCGAAGCCAATGCCACTATCAAAGAACGAGTAGTAAGTAGCTGTCGCAGAACCACGTCGATGGTTTGGAGCGGCAGAAATTGCAATCGTTTGGAAACTTGGAATTAATGTTCCGTATCCTAAACCGATTAACATACCTGCGCCAAGGAACCAAAATGAAGTTTGCGCTTGGCTTAAAATGAACATCCCAATTGTGAAAATAATAATAGCGGGATAAATAAGTACATTTTCACCGAAACGATCAAATATTTTCCCTGTAAATGGACGAGAAATGACCACAACAAGTGCGTATAAAATAAAGAAGTAACTTGCAATTTCGCTTAAACCGAGTTCTTTCGCATAAATAGGAATAAAGGATAAAATGCCACTATAAGAAAAGGCTAAAACAAATCCTGTTAGAGCGATTGGAATAGAAGATGGTTCAATTAAGTCTTTCCATTTCATTTTTTCTCGTTTTTGTTTGTTTACTGGTGCTTCATGCGGAATATTGACTAGTAATCCTAATAAAAATGCGAGTAATGAAAATACTGAACAAACGATAAATAGTACAGTAAATGAAAAATGAGAAATAATTGTTAAACCTAAAAAAGGACCAATTACCATCGGTAGACTCATAAATACGCCGTAATAAGCAAGTGCTTCGCCGCGTCTATGAGCTGGTGCTACATCAGTTACAATTGTTCCAGTTGCTGTTGTTGCCATTCCGAATCCAATACCATGTAAGAAGCGAAGGGCAAGTAATAAAAATAAACTTTGCGTACCGAAATACATAACAGTAGCGGCTAAAAATAGTGAAAGTGAAATAAATAATATTTTCTTTCTTCCTAAATCATCGAGCCATTTTCCTGTGAATGGTCTACATAAAACAGATGAAATAAGAAAAACAGTTGCAACTAAACCAATTTCCTCAGGTTTTCCTTTTAGGCTGTCTATAACATAGACAGGCAGAGTAGTCATAAGCATGTAAAATGTTAAAAAGAGAAACAGACTACTAAAACAAGTTCCGAGGAAATCCTTCGTCCAAAGTTTTTCACTTTGCATCGTCATCCCTCCATATTAATGATCTAAATTTTTGATAATTTGTTGTAACAATTGAAAAGCTTCATGTAAGTCTTCTTCTTTAATACCTTCTAGCGTCTTTTCTTCAAAGGAATCAACTTCTTCTTGCCATAGTGGAATCATTTTTAGTGCAGTATCAGATAATGAAATCAACTTTTCACGGCGATCTTTTCCTTCAGTACGAATAATCCAGCCCATCGTTTCCATACGTGTTAACGTACGAGTCATCGTTGGTGATTCAACATTTAAATACTGACATAATTCTGTTTGGGTACAAGATCCAGTTTGATTAATGCGGAAAATAACAGCCCATTGCGCACTAAATAATCCTGTTGGAGATACACGTTCATTAAATTTCTTCGTAAACTTACGAGAAGTTTGACTGACAATGTGGAAAAAATGTTGTTTTTCGTCCATGTATTTTGATCCTTTCAAATTAGTTACCTAGCTAACTATATACCTTTTTATTTTACTTGTCTAGTAATAGACATGTTGTTTTATGTGGAAATTTCGTATAGATTTTGTATTGAGAACGTACATTCTACATGTTATTCTTTAATTAAGTAAAGAATTTTCTTTCTATTAAAAGAATGGGGGAACTTGTGATGATTAAGCCTGCAACAATGGAGTTTGTTTCACTATCGAACGGAGAAACGATTGCGTATCAGGAAGTTGGAAGGCAAAATACAGAAATTCTTGTACTCATTCACGGGAACATGACATCGTCACAACACTGGGATTTAGTTATTGAAAAGTTGCAAGATCAATACCATATTTACGCTCTTGATTTAAGAGGATTTGGCCAATCAACATATAATCAATCGATAGATTCTTTACAAGACTTTGCAAGAGATGTAAAACTATTTATCGATCAATTAAAACTAGAAAAATTTTCATTAATGGGCTGGTCAATGGGCGGTGGTGTTGCGATGCAATTTACAGCGAATCATCCAACATTTGTCGAAAAGTTGATTTTAGTAGAATCAGTGGGAATGAAGGGATATCCAATTTTTAAAAAAGATATTAACGGGCAACCGATCGTATCAAGTTTAGTAAAGACGAAAGAAGAAATCGCGCAAGATCCCGTACAAATTGCTCCAGTGCTAGATGCGATAAAAAATATGAATAAATTATATTACCGTACAGTATGGAATCTATTAATATATACACATAATCAACCTGAACCGGATCGTTATGAAAAGTATTTAGATGATATGTTAACGCAACGTAATTTCGTAGATGTGAATTATGCGCTCATTACATTTAATATTTCGGATGAACATAACGGGGTTGTAGAGGGGAATAAGCAAATTCATCATATTAAAGCTCCAACACTCGTCATACAAGGTGACAGAGATTACGTCGTACCGCAAGTAGTCGGTGAGGAATTAGCAAAACATTTGCCAAATGCAGAGTTGAAGATATTAGAAGATTGCGGACACTCACCGTTTATAGATTGTTTAGATGTGTTTATAAAACATGTAGAGGATTGGTTAGACAATAAATAATTCCCGAAATATAAAACTTGCATATACTATAGCATTTGTATGTATAAGGGGAGAGAGTCAATGCATAATCCATTTTTAATATATCATTCTCCATATAATGATCATCAATATATAAAAATGATTATAAATCCGATGTATATGGAAGTTTCATCAGCTGTAGTTCCTTTGCAAGTGCAGCAATCAATGGTCCATACACATCCGATTTTATTTGGGCCTTCATTTTATGAAAATCCATATTTTAAGCATTTTCATTACAATGTGAAAGCGCAAGTATGGGAAGGATAAGAAGCTAAAAGGTTCATTCTTTTAGTTTCTTTTTTATTATGAATATTCGTACACGCATTTGAAGAAACAGTTTATAATGAAAAGTGGAAAGCGTGAAAAGGAGAGGGAAAGGGATGTCGATGCGTTTTACTTTTTGGATTATGGTTGGAATTGTAGCAATCTCAGGTTTGTCACAAGGGATGCTTTTACCTGCCATTGCAATGATTTTTGAACAAGAAGGGGTTAGTTCAAGTATTAACGGTATTCATGCGACGGCATTATATATTGGGATATTAGTTATTTCACCGTTTCTTGAAAAACCGATGCAAAAGTTTGGAATGAAGCCAATTATCGTTATTGGTGGGTTTCTCGTTATTATTTCATTATTCTTTTTTACACAAACTTTTTCATTTTGGGTATGGTTCGTTCTTAGATTTCTAGTTGGAGTCGGAGATCATATGCTTCATGTCGGAACACAAACATGGATTACGACAACATCAGACCCGAGTAAAATAGGTAGACAAGTATCGATATACGGTGTATTCTTCGGAATTGGTTTCGCAGTTGGCCCGTATTTAGCAAGCACTGTTCAGTACGGTCTTGCAACACCATTTATCGTATCTACTATACTTTGCTTAATAGGATGGCTTTTACTACTACCAACGAAAAATGCATTTCCAGCACAAGATGAGGCAAAAACTGAAAGTGAATCATCCTTTTCTCGTTATAAACAAGTCGTTGGATTAGCTTGGATTGCGCTAATTGGTCCGCTCGCATACGGCGTACTTGAAGCGATGTTAAATAGTAACTTACCAGTATACGCGCTTCGTAAAGGATGGTCTGTATCGGAAGTTTCCTTCTTATTACCAGCATTCGCAGTTGGAGGTATTATTACACAAATCCCGCTCGGTATATTAAGTGATAAATACGGAAGAGACCGTATTTTAACGTGGACGTTCAGTGTAAGTACGGGCATTTTCCTACTTGCAGCAGTATTTGATCAATATTACTGGATTGTCTTTGCATGTATGCTTATAGCAGGTATGGTCATTGGCTCGTGCTTCTCACTAGGGCTTGGATTTATGACAGATTTATTACCGAGACACTTACTACCAGCGGGTAATATATTATCCGGAATCGCCTTTAGTATAGGAAGTATTATGGGACCTGTATTAGGAGGCGTATTTATAGAAAAAATACAGTATACAAGCTTTTTTATTGCGGTTATGATTATAATGGGAATTCTCGCAATGGTATATATGGTCTACATGAAGAATCAATTCGCATCAAGAAAAATAGAAAGTAGGTTAGGGCATGACAAAACAACCTAATAAAAAGAAATTTGAAGTACTCGAAAACGAAACAATTACAGACTGCTTAGCGCGTATGGAACAAGAAGGATATGCACCGTCTCGTCGCATGGAAGAACCAATCTTTCATGAAGTGAAGAAAAACGGCAAAACAGAAGTTGAACCATGCGGTAGAAAAATTGTTTTTGAGGGGAAATTGAAGTAATCTCATAACAAATAGCCATCCAATTCATTTGAGTTGGATGGCTTGTTTTTTTACTGAACAATGAAAGGCTTAGCTAGAGATCTTTGTTAGTGAAGGTAGTATAGAGAGAAACTAACTACATGAAAATGTAAATTTAAGGATGATTAATGTATTGAATTTTAGGATTGGGACATCAGTTATAGAGCTGGATACCTATACATTTGAAGGAAAGAACAATTATACAAAAGTAGGATGTTTAAAAATATATTAATTTGTATGATAAAAACAAAACATATTTTAAAAAAATTAGAAAGGAGGGAGAAATATATAATGATACAAAGCATATATGAAACTCATTTACATGTCAGAAATTTAGAAAAGGCAATAGATTTCTATCAAAATAAGTTAGGTTTAGCATTAGCAAAAAGACTATCGAAAAGACGAGTTGCGTTCTTTTGGGTAGGAGAAAATAAAAAACAAATGCTCGGATTATGGGAAGTACATATAAATGAAGAATTTGAGACGAAACACTTCGCTTTTCGTGTAGATTTAGAGTTTTTAAATGCTTCAAAATTATGGTTAGAGAAGCGTGGAATAGAGGTAGTAGGGAGTCAAGGGAAAGGAAATCGAGAACCAATTGTCCAAAGGTGGATGCCAGCTGCAAGCGTATATTTTCTAGATTGTGATGGAAATAAATTAGAGTTTATTTCTATGTTATATGATGATCCAGATGAACTAGAATATGCAACGTATTTAAGTGAATGGAATGCGGAGCACTAAGAAAAATAAAGTGGAACTTTAATCAGTAGTAGTTTTACAGCTTTGTATTATGTTAAATAGATAGAAACAAAATAAAATCCCTCAAGAAAAGGCACGTTCTTGAAGGATTTTTTTATGCTTTATATATTTTATATTGCTTGTAACGTATTAATGATGTTCACTTTTAGATATTTCAGCGCGTTGAATATAACCATCAGAGAAGCTGAAATAAAGAGAATAGCTTCCTCGATTATATATAAAGCCTTCACTAGTCATATCCTCTCCAATTCCATCTGGCTCACCAAACCACTCTTTTAATTCATCGATAGTGATATCCATTTTTACCCATATATATCTAGCGTCCGAAGGGTACATATCAATATTATAATCTCCATATACCGCTGTAGTAGGTGCATCACATTCTGTACATGGTGCTTGCTTCCAAACATCAGGCACTCCAAATTCTTTTTTTACCTCAGATATATCTTTACCCAGTACATCTAATTTAAATGGACCAAACGTCCCATCCTGTAAAGCTGTTGCTAACATTTGTTTCAGTTCTTCTTTTGTATTGATGTTGAAATTATAAGATCTGTTCTTTGCTATTGCATTATAGAAAAATTGTGCATACTGCTCACGTTTCACAAGCATGTTGCCATTAAAATTACCAGACTCGTCACCTTGGGATATCCGGTTACTACGTAGCGTATTTACAGATTCATAGGCCCAATGACCTTTTGGTACATCTTTAAAGTTCTCTTGTCCTTTTGAGTTTAATTGAAATGCCTTTTGCAATACTACTGCCATCTCATACCGATTTAATGCGTCATCTGGACGAAATGCACCTGTTCCATCACCTGTCATAATTCCAGCTTGCGCAATGGCTTTGATATCCTTTTCAAACATATGATTTGTAATATCACTAAACATATTTCCCTGTTTATCATCTGCTATTAAACCTAAATGTCGATTGACTAAAGAAGCAACCTGTCCTCTAGTAATGTTGTCCCCAAAACCAAATTTTCCATTTCCATATCCCTTATAAATCCCTGCTGCTGCTAAGTAATCAATAGCAGTTTTTGACCAGTGGTCCTTTGGTACATCTGTAAATACAGTGTTCGCATTGCCAGCTACTTTATAGTTATTCGTAGTTGTTTGTGCGTTTGCTGTGCCTACCATCATTGTAGTTGCTAGTGCTGTGGTGATTACGAATCCCAAAATTTTTTTAGCTTTGCTTGTTTTCTTGCCCATTTGAGAAAGCCTCCCCAGTTTAATTTAACTTTATTAAATATACGTATTACACATATACATCTAATACAGCTAATACAGCTAAATGTACACATCGTAATTATAACATGTAAATGATGATCATTTGTAATTAATTCACTTAATGTGGATAAAATTCCAATAATCTATATAAAACTATAATTTTTAGATAATAAATATTCATTGCTATTTAATTGAAGAAAAATGCGAAACCTTTTTATAAAATATGGAAATGTTAAAACCCCTTTGATAGAATAGCAATATGCAAAAATAATTATTTATAAATTCTCAATGTAATGAATATTCATGTTTAAATATACGAATTTAACTACATAGTTATTGTAATAAAGGGGGAGAAAGATGTTAGATGAATTATATAATGCTTTTTTAAATGCATCGGGTTTTACAGAAAGCGCGAGGAAACGAGATCAGTATGATAAATTACATGATTATTTAAAAGATCAAGAAAGAGAGTTAAAACGATTCATTCAAGATGCTGAATCAGCGAGGAGAGATTATGAGAGTAAAAGTAATGGCTTAGAAGCTAATAAAATTCCGGCAGTTGAATTTGAACAAAAACGTCATGAAAAGGATGAAGAATTAAATACAGTACTATCCTATTTTAAAAGTGCATTAAGCGATGTTGGATCTGCGATAGGTACAGCTTATGCAAAGTATTTGGAATATAAAGCGAAAGCAGAAGCGGAGAAAGCGTCCGCATACAATGCAGCGACCAAGGCTTTTGAAGAAAAGAAAAAGGAAATTGAAAATCTTATCCATTAAACATATAAAGAATGGGGGAACCCACATGAGTGGTAAAGAGGTTGAAATTATAGGAAGTAACACTGCAAGTGCCATTTCTTACGCGCAAAATATTGAAAATGGTATGAAGGATTCTTTAAACGAAGCGAAAAACTTAAAAGCATACGTTACATGTGCGAACTGGAATGGAAAAACGAGAGATGCCTTTTTAAGTTATCTAGATTTAATCATTCAATATAACTCAGAAATGGTAGAGGCATTTGAAGGACATACGAAAGCTTTGAAAGAGTTAGATAAAAGTATTCAGACGTACGGAGATAGACCGGAAGTAAGGGCGATAAAACAGTTGTGATGGAGAAATGAGGGATAAAAGAATGGGAAAAGAAATGAATTTTGCACCTGCTGAATTATATGTTCTCGCAGGTGCAGCTGGGGTTACGGATATATTTGGATTGCCAAACCGTGACGTAATTATTTTACTTGATGAAGAATGTGTCACAAAAGCAACTACGAGTTTAAAAGAAAAAGGCTTACTTACAAGCGAAAATGGAATTACCCCTGCAGCTTTTCAAATTATTGAGCTATTAAAGGAATATGAAAATTGTCATGAATACACGAGAATTAATAATGTATTAATTGGTTTTTTGAAACATGATAAAGATCGAGTGGCTGTATTAACAGAAGTAGAGCTAAATAAAAAATACGAGATCGACTACATACCAAAGCCAGACGTATATTTTTCATTATTAACACGCATCCCTTTCTTGTTGAGAGAACCGAGGGAAATAGAAGATACATTTTTCTCAAAGAGAATGACAGAAACAGAACAACAAACATTTGAGGAAAAAGATTTATCAAATAAAGACGTTATAGCGATGGAAACGTATACGAGGCCTCGGAGTAATAGAGGAGGAAAATGGGAATGTTTCTTATATTTCACTGAAGGAGAAGATTTCGTTCAAATAGATGTAGATCGTAATCGATATGACTGGGTGAGCCTCTATGCGGTTAATAAGAAATTGTATGACGTGTTAAAAATGCCGTATAAAAAATTAATTGACCCGAGACAATTCTCGTTAGGAGGTATTGAATAATGCAAGTATCAATGGGAGATGGCGGTTCTAGTGGTGGAGAAGAAGTATTAGTTAATTTTCAAGAACTACTTGATATAGTAATGAAGTTAGAAAACATATATACAATCCATGTAGACGTCATTGGAACGAATATTGAGAGTTTACTAAGCTGTGATTTTTATCAAAAAGGTGAAGCGATGAGAGTAATTGAAAAATATCCTGATATATTACATAAAACACTTGAATTGGCTGAACACTATTCTAGATCGGCGAAAGTTGTAGGAAATGTATGCGTGGAAATGCTTGAAAAGGACGAACAATTACGTGAAAGATTAAGTAAGTTGTAGAAATCACCATACGGCTGGGGGATGAAAACGAAATGGATGTGAAATATAGACCTGAACCATGGCAAGACATGGGAGATGGTATGAATCGAATTACAAAAGATGCTCTCATGAAATTACGGGACGCAAATGAATTATTAAAAAGAATTGATGGAAGAATACGAGATTCAGATTCGGATGGTAGTATACATTTTAACCCAAAAGATCAATCGCAAAAAATCGGAGAATTACTTGATAGCTATTCGACATTACAAAAATATTGCGGAGAAGCAGGGCGAGTAGTCTCTGAACATATAGATAAACCTTTTTTAGTAGAAATGGATAAATTCGCTCAAAAAATGAGAGATACATCTATTCTCAGTTTCGAAACAAATAACCGAATTGGCTCTACAACAACGACAGTATTACCAGATGCGCACGCAGGGTACGGAAGTATACCACAAACAATACAGACGAAAAAAGATAAAATAACAGTAGAAGATATTTTTAAAGATTCACCTGCATTTGATAACGTACTGAGAGGGGAATACAAAGAACTAAAAAAACAAAATCCAGATGCAAAGCTAGATTATGAAGAATACAAGAAAGTAGTCCCATCCACACGAGGATTTGAATACAAATCGATAGAAGATGAACAGAAAAAACTAGAAATGATACGTGACATAGCAATAGGCGGAGGAATCATCATCGCAACAATCCTTTGCCCACCACTCGGGGCCGCTGCCGCAGTAGTATACGGCGCTGTACAAATAAAAAGCGGTATTGACGGAGAAGACTGGGGAACACACAGGAAATTGAGCCAAGAAGAGCGGGTAGGAAACATCATTTTTGGCGGATTAGATGCAATCCCAGTTGTTGGAGCGGTAGGAAAAGGAGTAAAAGCATTCAAAGGCACGAATGAATTAGCTGATTTAGCGAAATTATTAAAATTCAAAGAAGGAATCCCTGGTTTCAATCCAAATTTGGGTAAAAATGTGGTACAATCATTGCGTGATAATAAAGCTATTATGCTTGACCGTTTGAAACTAACGAGCCTTAAAATGGAAAAATCCGGAAATGAAAAGATGTATCAACTTGGCGAAAAAATAGCCAAAAGCATAGATGATAGGACAGCCAAATCGGCAAGTTTTGAAGTTGACGGAAATGGCTTACTAATATCTAAACAAGGTGGTGCAGATTTCCAAAGCTGGGTGAATAAGCATCATACAGAAAGTAATAAGATTATAGATGATAAGATTAAGGGTGTAGAGGCTTCTCTTGCTAGTAAGGATACGGGTAAAATTGATTATGATGAATTGAAAGTACGGCTTAAAGAACGTTATAAAAGATTTGTGGATGATAAGAGACAAAATATACCACAAACAAGTACTGAATTGCTTCCAAATGAGTTGAATCACGGAAAGTTTGGAAGATTGCCGAATGTAAAAGGAGACGATATAACAGGTCACCATATGCCGTCTAATAAATATATGCAAGAAGAGTTTGAGATTAAAACTAAAGATAGTTATGCGATGTTCTTAGAGCATCCTCATCCAGGACAAGGTGGAAGGCATAGGAGAACTTTTACATATGGATTGAGTCAAAGAACAAGGTCAGAGGATTTTGATTTATATATGTCTTTGAAGCCACGTGATTCTCTAGCGTTTGATATTAATGATTTAAGGCGAATTATGAAAGAAGATGGATTATATAACAAAGAAAATAAAGAGAAGCTTAAAGAATATATTGATTACTATAAAAAATATGAGCATAATGATTTGAAGATATTTGACAAGCCAAAGTAACAGTCGATAGAAAGGAAGGAGAGCACAATGGAATTTAAAGAGGATATTTCTATTTTATACAAAATGCGTTTTCTAGAGAATGAAGGAGATAATATTGAGGAGTTTGAAAATATTCTCAACGAATTATCACATAGAGGAACAAATAATATAATCCCTTATCTTTGTACGATTTTTGAGGATGATATTGCTGAGCCATCAGCTGGTGATTACCTTATTGAAACGATATTTTATATTGTTGAACATTCCGGAGTGGAGGAAGGACTATACAAATTAGCTATTAGTATTCCTAAAATGTTACCTCATGCAGAATTCTGGGCGGAAAGAATTCATCGGACACTTTTAAATTCCAAAGGTTTAGTAGTATCTTATATTAATGCATTAGAAAATATAAATAGCTCAACAAAACAAATAATTAAGGGAATTCTTCTTGAGATAAAAGAGGATGATCCAGATTTATATTTAAAAAAAGTTAATTCAATCTTAGAGAAATTAAACTAAAATAAAAAAGAGTTTGAAGAGATAATAGATATTTAAAATAATAATTGAGATAATAGGTGATATTATGGTGGAATTACCAAAGATTATTTTGGGAGTACCTGGATTTTGGGGAAATAGGAATGAATTTAAAGAGGCTATGGCTAGAAATGGTAATGGTTATATATATATGGGAAACCATATTGGAAACCTTGAAAATCCAGAAGAATTTTTTGAAGTAGACATGAGTAATTACAATCATTATGTGGCTGAAGCTTTTGAAATAGCAGGAAATGGATCATTTAGTAAAGAAGATATAAACAATCTGAAAAAACATAAAAGTATTGTTTATATTATTGGTGAAGGCGGTTCTTTAGATAAGGCGATAAAAATCATGGAGGTTGCTAGTGCCGTATTACATGCAGGTGGAACTGCGGTAAATGTTGAATCTTCTGGAAGAGCTCGTACAAAGAATGATTGGTTGGACATAACAAGTAGTAAAGAAATTACAAGAGTATTTACTGCGTTTATCCAAATGTCTCGTGAAAATAATACTTTTTACACTACTGGGATGAAAAGTTTTGGTTATCCTGATGTTATAACAACATCTGAAGGTCTAACTGGGACTGAAGTTGAGAAATTGTTTAAAGTATTTTGTTTATATAATCTTATAGAAAAACCAAACATTAATGATGGAGAAACATTTAGTTTAGACCCAAAATCTCCTGTCTATTCATTAAAACAAGAAAACTGTACAATGTTTGAGGGCGATGATCCATTTTATAATCCATATGGGGTGTGGAACTTAGTTCGTCATCATCGACCTGAAAATGAATGATGTTATTTTATTGAAGAGTTTACTGAGGGGCTAATATTTTTATCTTAATCAGTTCCCAAATCCTCAAGAATTTTAATGACTTTAAATACTTTTAATGTGCTTATGATAGTAAGCAGTACATTTAGATTGGATGCAGTGAACAAAGTTACTATTATTCAGTTTATGTTTACAAAAGAGAATACCTAAACTCGTATTTTGGACAGAACTCAAAAAGTTAAACAGATATTTGAAGAAGTTAATGAGGAATGACCCTTGTATTGTGTGGGGGTCATTCCTTTTAATTTTATCTTCGGTTATTTGGAACTTACAAAATTAATGCTACTTAAAAATAGATGAAACTTAAAGCGCTTGATTGTCGACTAAAGGCAACGAGTACTTTTTATTTTGAGATTACAACATAGGGTACGGGTGAAACTACAGTAAAAAGACAAACTCCAAATCAAAGAAAATCGGAGGTTATTCAAAATAATTTTGTTAAAATTACATCTCGTACTAATATTTATAACCCAAAAGATATTCCTAGTGTAAGAGACGGTGAGTTTATTAGGTGGTTTGACAATATAACTTTAGATGAATTAGAGATAGCGTGGGCTAATCCTGAAGTTAAAAAAGTAATTTCTTCAAGATTGAGATCGCCTGGGAAATTACATGAATGGTTAATGATTGCAAGAGCACCTACTTTTAAAAGATGGGGGATAAGTGCTAAACAAATCCAAGAATTGAGAACACCAACAAAAGATGTTGAGTTTATTAATCCACCAGGGAAACATCATCGTGCGCCGGGTTCTAAGCGAGCGCATAATGAAATATTAGAGATAATAGACACATCACTTGACTATGATACATTTGTAAGAAGGTTACAGATGTGGTCTCATTATAGATACAAGGGTGGAGTAGAAGGATTACCAGGTACTCTAAAAAAATGAGGAGTGATAATATGGAATATAGTGGAATGGCTTCAGTGTGGTTTGGAGTTTCTAAATCGTTTGAAAATCTTGAGGAGTATGTGGATATAGAATATACGGAAGATGGAGATTCAATAGACTCAAAGTTTGGAACAAACTTTGAATTTGGTTATTATGATGAAGATAACATTGAAATTTGTTTTTATGAAAATCCTAAAAATAATGTAGACGATATTTTAAATGATTTTTCTTATAGCGAACTAATTATCCCAAAAATAAAAGAGTTAATAAATGGCGATAAATTAGCATACAGTATTAATTCTGTTATTGTACTCTATGATTTTCAATACAATGAAGCGAAAAGTGGAGATGAATCCGAAAATATAGAAATTAAATTTATTGGTACTGTACCATACAAATAGCTCGTACAAGTTCGTTAGTTTAAACGTACTATTTGTCATGAAATACAAAAGATTTCATATTCTGAGTATCAAAATTGTACATACAAACTTAAAGTGACTAGTGACTTAAAAACTTAGAAAACATGTGAACTTAAAGCACTTGATTGTCAACTAAAGGAAACAAGTGCTTTTTATTTTAAGGTAGACAAGAAAAGAGAATGAAAACGAATTTGTTTTTGATGTGGATAGAAAAAATATATGGTGTTTGAAAGTAAGTACTCCACGATGGTTGTACCATCATGGAGTACTGTGTGCAATGAGAGAATAGAAAACGAAGTACGAGCTTAGGCGATATGACATTTTACTAGGCGATGAATATAATCACATGGAATGTATATTAAACTAAGAACTCGTACAAGCTCGTCAATTTTAACTTAGTAGTTGTCATGGCATGTAAAAGGTGTCGTACTGTTAATACAAAACTTACAGATCTTATAAATCTTACAAATTTATGCTACTTAAAAACATATGAACTGAAAGCACTTGATTGTCGACTAAAGGCAACAAGTGTTTTTTAATAGATAGGTATGCTTTGAGTGTATAAAAATTATTTTTATGAATTAGGGCTAACAGAAATTACTAGTATTATATAATTGAAAATACATTAGTAAAAGGTTTAAATAATAGCTTTCTCCTTCATTAGAGGTGAAGAAGTATTACTTGATGGAAGCGTACGTAGATACGGTGGAACGAACTTCAGTGAAAGCGTAAAAGAAGCTCATGATGCCTCAAAGGCGAGTATTCAGAGTAGGATCTCGAATTTGGAGAGTGGTGGGGTTAAGGGTACGGGTGAAAATCCAGAAATAGTGAAATTTACAGAGGAACAATTATCTACTAAACCCTTATATTCTAGAGATCCTGAAAAATGGCAGAAAAAAGGTGGGAAAATCGAAATTAGTGAGGAAGGAATATGGACTTATATTGATTGGGAGATTCCTCCAAATCGAGTTTCTTATCCTGGAGGTTTTCCCGACTTTAAATCTGCTGGGTTGGTAAGACAAGAAGTTCCGATAGGTGAATTTAATAGATATGACATTGATTTTGCTAAGGCTGATGAATTAGTTCCAAATGGACCAAAATTAGATGAAAACACATGGCACCATCATCAAGATTTAGCAACAATGCAAGAAGTTAGTAAAGAGATGCACAGAAGATTTCGACATATGGGTGGAATGTCATTAGCTAAGAAGTTAAAAGATTAAATAGGAGTGAAATAAATGAATTTAAATGCTTTTGGTAAAGCAACTGAAGAATCAATTGAAGAATTAGAAGAGTTTTTAGGATTTTTACTTCCGGAAGATTATAAAAATTTTTTAAGTGAATACAACGGAGGGACTTCGAAAGTTAGGTATAGTAAATTTTTTGTTAAAGAATTAAATCAGGAAATCCCTTTAGATGTTTTGTATGGTATAGGTGTAAAAAAAACTTTTGATTTAAGTGAATGCTATGAAGAGTTTGAAGAAGATATGTTACCGACCAGTTTAATCATAGGAGATGATCCGAGTTCAGGGTTAATTGTACTTATTACAGATACTGAAAACCATGGTGTATATTATTGGGATCACTCTTTTTATTTTCCACAGTCTAGTGAAGAAGAAAATACGTATAAAATAGCTGATAGCTTTAAGGATTTTATTAATGGATTGAAGAATCCTTAATTACCAACTTTTATATGTTGTAATTAATAATTTAAGATATTAAGCAAATATACGAAATGGATTACAGTAACTTTATAAATGCTAAAACTATACTTTATACATGAGAATGCTAAAAAATGTGGTGCTTGGTTAAAGATAACAATCATATATGTAGATGAATAGAAAAGAAAGTGTATTTGCAGTGGAAAAAAAAGAGTAGGCTATTAAAAAGTGCATACTTCAAAACACATGGAATGCATATTAAACTAACGAACTGATAGAAACTCGTAAGTTTTAACGTAGTAGTTGTCATGACATATAAAAGGTGTCCTACTGTTATTATAAAACTGACAAATTTAATGTTACTTAAAAACAGATAAACTTAAAGCCACTTGATTGTCAACTAAAAGCAACAAGTGCTTTTTTACGTTTTAGCGTAGAAATTTAATAGGAAACTATAATTTTATTATGTAAACTTTTTCTGTTTTTTTTACATAGTGTATACAACTAACGGGGAGATAAATGTTCACTATTACCTTCATACCTGTTATAAAAAATTCTACAATAGAAGACAGAACGTATATTTGGTATAATCAAAACATACTATATGAAATGATGTACATGAGTTTGAAATTCATGTAATAAGGTAAGTACTACATAACAATAACTAATATTTAAAGTTCTCGTACCTATAGGATTCAGTTCATGTTATACAAATCAGTTGTTAGAAAGGAAAAGATGTAATGAATCAAATTTCATTTGAAGATTTATTTGAAGAAGAAAAAGAGAAAGTGGAGGTAGCTGAGATCCCAGCACCTTTATCGCCCTTGCAAAAAGATATTTTGGGATTATTTAATTCTGAAGAAATAAGTGCACTTGAGCTATGCGAACAATTAATACGATCTGGTAAAATATCAGATGAAAGATTTACAACGAATAAGCCTAAAGCCTTTGGACAAGTATGCTTAATATTAGAAGGGTTTGTTACAGAAGGAAAGCTTACTTTTATCAAAAATGATGAGAAAAGAGATAGGGTATATAAATTGAATGAAGAAATTTTTAACATATAAGCTGTCCAGAATTAAATGAATGTTTTCTACGGAGCTAGTTCAGTAACCAAAGTAAAAAGGGGTATCAATCAAGAAAGATTGATACCCCTTTTTGTTTTTTTACATCTTACATATTTACGTTTGAAACCGAGTCTTTCTCTATCAAGTTCTAAATGCATATTTTCGTAAGCATTTAGAAAACTGCTTTTTTCTTGTTACGTTTTACTTCAACTATACCAACTTCTTTTGCAGTCTCGACTGCCTTTTCATGTAGTGGCGCATATGAAATCCGCACAGTGTTTAGAAGATTATTCATAGCGGATTTTGTTCGTTCTGGAGAATCCTGAATCGTATTTTTCACAATTTTATAGTTTTGTAAAAAAAGTATATTAAAAAATGCACTAATAAATTATTCTCCTTTTATTTAGGCTGTTTTCGTATAGATTGTTGCTCTCTATCAACGAGTAAAAAAAGGGATATTCCACATACAACACGTTAATAACTTTCATCGCCGCTTGAAAAGATGGATGGAACGATTTCAAGGCGTTTGTACGTATTATTTGGATAGTCACCTCTACTGATATCGTTGGCTTGAGTTACATAAAAACTTAGCATTTGAAAATTGGATAGAGCAAATACTTATTTCAGCTTGCCAAAAATCTAAATATTTCACAGTTGAAGCATTAAGAAAAGATAAAAAGCATCATTAATCAGATGCTTTTTAGGTAGATTCAGTGGTTTATTGTTATTTAACTAATGGAGTAGTTTAGTTGAATAAGAAAAAAAGAGTAATGCGTATTTGACTTAAAATGCGATACAAAAATGAACTGTACAAGGATGACAATTCATTTAATAGGTAGGTATTATTTCACATTCTTTAGAGGGGAAATTACCTTGTTATAAAAAAATCTTTCCCATTTAGCTAACAAACCGTTCCCATTTTCACTACGTTGAATTTCAATTTCGTGTTTTTTATGAAATTCTGCTATTTGTTTATTATGCTCTTTGTGCAATTGATGGAGAGCTACTTGTTTCATTATTATCCCTCCTTTCGATTAACCATAATTATATATCCTGGGTTGATTATAGCAAAGTATTCTACACGTTTTGTAGATTAAATCTGCCTTTTAGTTTTAGCAGTAACAATCTTTGAGAAAACAGCCTTTATTTATGATGATCGTCGTAAGGTCATTGCCCAGAATAAAAGAGCGCAAGCACTAACGGATGCACCTAATATACAAACTCCGTTCCATCCGTAGCTTGCATAAATGTTTGTGGAAAGAATTGCACCTGTTGCACTGCCGATAGAATAAAAAATCATGTAACTGGCAGTGAGGCGACTTCTCGCTTCTGGACGCACTGTGAAAAGTATACTTTGATTGGTGACATGTACAGCTTGCACAGCTAAATCTAAAAGGATAACACCGATAACTAGTAGGAATAGAGAATGGTTCATTAATTTAATTAGGAGCCATGAAAGTAATAATAAGGATAAGGCTATGCCAGTAGTTCTCTCTCCGAATCCGCGATCAGCAAGTTGTCCGGCTTTAGTGACAGCTAATGCACCAGCAACTCCAGCAAGACCAAATGCTCCGATAGCTGTATGTGATAGATTATATGGTGCAACACTTAGAGGTAAAACTAATGAAGTCCATAAAATACTGAATGAAGTAAAAATAAGCAATGCTAATATTCCGCGAATACGTAAGATCCTTTCTTCTACAAATAATAAGAGAACAGAACGTAATAATTTACGATAGGTCATAGCTGTTTTTTTATGTTCAAGACTAGGTAAATTACGATATAACAAACCAATTACGAAGAGCATAAGTACAGCAGAGGTAAGATAAACGGAACGCCATCCCGCTAGATCTGTTAATGTTCCGGCAAATGTACGTGCAAGTAGAATTCCTATTACGACACCACTCGTGACGAAACCTACTATTCGCCCACGGTCTTTTGGGTTAGCTAAAATGGATGCGTATGCGACGAGTGTCTGCGTAACAGTCGCAAGAATTCCGACTAAGGCCATACCTATAAAAAGTACGGTACTTGAAGGAGCGACTCCGACCACAATTAAAGCGAAAACGGATAAAAGCATTTGAACAATGATAAGTCTTTTTTGGTTTAACAAATCACCAAGTGGAACTAATAAAAGTAATCCGAGTGCATAACAAACTTGAGTAATCGTAATAACGACACCAATAGTTGAATGGTTGATCTTAAACGCATTTGATAAAGAATCAAGTAGAGGATGAGCGAAGTATATATTCGCCACAGCCATCCCGCAAGCTATTGAAAATAATAGAGTTATATAGCGGGGCATGATTGTATTGATAGGTGATTGGAACTGATCATTATTCTGTGTAAGAGCAGCTGTCATTTTTTCTTTAGTATCCATAATATCATCTCCTTTTGTTATTAAAATAATGTACCGAACGGTATGTTATTTCGTAAGTCAAATATAATCAGGGATAAGTTGCTATGTCAAGTGAATTGTAAATTAAATTCAGTTTCTTTTGACATATCATTTATAATTTAATACGATATATAATATACTGATTAGTACATAAAAACGTGATTTATAATTTAGAAAACAGGTGAAAAAAGAGGAGGGGTTAAATGGCTCGACTACGTGAATTTGATAAAGAAAAAGCTTTGGATGCTGCTATGCAACTTTTTTGGGAGAAAGGATACGCTGCTACTTCATTAAGTGATCTAACTGCTAAAATGGAAATACAAAGACCGAGTTTATATGCGGCATTTGGTGATAAAGAAGGGCTATTTGAAGCTGCATTACGGAGATACACGAATTTACACGCAGCTAGCATTCGAACAAAACTTCAAAAAGAAAGATCTGTCAAAGAGGCTATTCGTACATTTTTTGAAAATATGGTGGAAGAGGAATATAAAAAAGAATCAAATAAAGGCTGTTTTTGTATTAACACAATGGTTGAGATTGCCCCTCATAATGAAAAATTTGAAGTGCTGACTAGAGAACATCAAATGTATCTTTCAGTTATATTTCAAGAATTAATCGCCAAAGGTATTCAGTCTGGAGAACTGCAAAGTGATGTAAATGCTAAAGCATTGGCACAAACGCTAGTCACTTCATTAATTGGATTAACGGTGTTAATGAAATCTCGCCCAGAACGTTCAGTTGTAGATAATTCGGTATGTATCATATTATCGTTACTAAAATAAATGTAACAGAATCGTATTTCAATCAACTATGTCGAGTATAGACACTTTTATTTATAAACTTTTAACTTTAAGCACTGAATTGTCTACGAAGGCAACAAGTGCTTTTTATTTTCGTGTAAATATGAGCAGGTGAATCATAATGGTTGTCTGCAATATATGAAGATTGTTGGAGACATTTGTAATTAGACATCAGATAAGAGGGGAATGAAAACACTATATAAGCCCCTTCGAAGTCCCTTATAAGCACCTACCAAGTAATAAATCACTAAGAAAAAACAAAACAAAAACAACTACAAGAACAAAACAAGCGCGAAAAAATAAAACCGGCGTAGTAGTAGTAAAAAAATTTGGAACTCGAATGCCAAAACCGTTACCTCATTCCTATATTTATATTGAAGGATTGGAATTTTCCTTTTTACTAGTAAAGGGCGGGAGGAAAACTGATGGCGGTGTACCGTAATGTGCAGGTGAACTTTTGGCAAGATGAATTCATATTAGATTTAACGCCAGAAGAGCGTTATTTTTACATATATTTGTTAACTGGTACGAAAACGAAGCAATGTGGTATTTACATATTACCGAAGCGTTTGGCAGAGCTTGAAACTGGTTACAGTATGGAGACTGTTGAGAAGTTATTGAACCGGTTTGTGGAATACGGGAAGATTTTATATGATGCGGAAACGAAAGAGTTATTCATTATAAATTGGTTACACTATAATCCTATTTTTAATACGAACATAGAGAAATGTGTATTTCGTGAGCTGAAAATGGTGAAAAGTAAAGAGTTCCTACATAAGTTTTTACGTAAATGTCTTGAAGAAGAATGCAAGATTCCATTATTACTTCAGTATTTTGGTATGCCGGAGGAAGAGGTTAGTAGTAATTCACAACAAGCAATTATTCAAGAGAAGGAAGAGAAGGAAGAGGTAGAAAGAGTAGAGGATGCCACTCCGCATAGTGAAGTTTATAAATTTTACGAACAAAACATTAGTAGTCTATCTCCATATATCGCGAAGGAATTAAAGGAATGGATGCAAAGAGTTTCAGGAGATAAAGTACTAGAGGCACTTAAAATTGCGTTTGAAAATAATAAGGGGACACTTGCTTATGTGAAGGGGATTTTGAGGAATTGGTGTAAGAAAGGACGAGTAAGCTTTAATAAAGGAAAGGAAATAGTGCGTAAGAGAGAAGTATTCAGTTTGTATGATCCATAGCATGAGCAAGTAATGATTTCTTCTTTTCTAAAAGGTTCTTTCACAATAGAAGCGAATAGATTGAGAGAGGAGGGATTGTATGGAAGTCGTCATAAAAAAGAAACGAAATAGGGGAAAAAGAATTTTTATTTGGTCTAGTAGTATCGTTCTTTTTTTGTTTATTTGCGCTATGATTTTTTTGAACATATATACGCTGAGATCTATGCCAAAGATAGATGGAACGATAAAGCTAGAGGATATACAACATGCTGTTACGGTGAAGCGGGATGGTAAAGGTGTACCGCATATTAAAGCAGAAAATGCGCATGATTTATATTTCTCGCAAGGGTATGTACAAGCGCAAGATCGTTTGTTCCAAATGGATTTAAGTAGAAGGCAAGCTTCTGGAATGTTAAGTGAAGTTGTTGGAGAAGCAGCTGTTGATCGAGATAAGTTGTTTCGAACGCTCGGTTTACGGCGAGCAGCAAAAGCGTCTGTTAGTCAATATGACGGAGAAGCGAAATATGCCCTGCAGTCATTTGCTGATGGAGTGAATGCTTTTATACGTGAGGCAAAAGAGGAAAAGAGATTGCCGGTTGAGTTTACTTTATTAGGCTATGAGCCTGCTGAATGGTCAATCGTGGATTCTTTGACGATTGGAAAGTATATGGCGTTTGATTTAGGAGGACATTGGCACGGACAGGCGTTTCGATATTGGGCGCTGAAAAATCTTTCGAAAGAGCAAGCAAATGAGTTATTTCCTACATATCCGAAAGATGCACCTAGATTGCTAGCTGAATTGAAAAATACAAATGTGGACGTAGCACAAAGTTTTTCAAAGACAGTTATTCCACCAGAGTTTAACGGTAGTAATAACTGGGTTGTGAGTGGTGAAAAGAGTGTATCTGGTAAGCCGATTTTAGCGGATGATCCTCATTTATCTCTTGCGACACCTTCCATATGGTATCAATCGAAACTTGAAATGAAAGACTTACATGTGAGTGGCGTTATTTTCGCGGGAGTGCCAGGTGTTATATTAGGCCACAATGACAAAATAGCATGGGGCGTTACGAATACAGGTCCTGATGTGCAAGATTTATATATTGAAAAGAGAAATCCTACTAATGAAAATGAATTTCTGTATAACGATAAATGGGAAAAAGCTACAGTTGTTGATGAATCTATTAAAGTAAAAGGCGGGAAAACAATTCCGTATAACGTGACGGTTACGAGGCATGGTCCAGTCATTTCAGAGTTTGCAGATAAAGGGAAAGAGAAAACGAAAACAGTATTCGCTTTGAAATGGACTGCTTTAGAGCCATCAGCTGAATTAAAGGCTGTATTAAATATGAATAAAGCGAAAGACTGGAATGAGTTTGAAACTGCTCTTCAAGATTTTCATACACCAACTCAAAACTTTGTGTTTGCATCAAATGACGGAACCATTGCTTACAAAGCGAATGGAAATATACCAATACGTAAAAAAGGTGATGGTAGTTTGCCAGTGCCAGGATGGACAGATGAATATGAATGGGAAGGGTATATTCCGTTTGATCAGCTACCGAAAGTAATAAATCCAAAACAAGGGTTTATTTCAACTGCAAATAATAAAATTGTTGATGATAATTATCCGTACCATATTAGTAATACGTGGGCGCAACCGTACAGGCAAATGCGTATTCAAGAGTTTTTGCAAGAGAAGGAAAAGTATACGGTGAAAGATTTAGAAGAGTTACAGATGGATCAAAAAAATTTATATGGGAAAGAATTTGCTCCTATATTTTTAAAAGAGTTAAATAAAGCATCTTTAAATGAAGTAGAGAAAGAAGGCGTAAAACAATTAACAAAGTGGAATTTTTACGATAGTAAAGATGAAGCGGCACCATTAATATTCCATTTGTTAATGAAAGAGATTTCGAATACTTTATTTTCAAAAGAAATACCGAAAGATGTGATGGAGTTATTTGAAGGGAAGTCACAAGTTGTTGATGAATTGATTCGAAAAGAAGTAGCAGGAGAAAATAGCGCTTGGTTTACGAAGTACGGAGGGTTCACGAAAGTTGTGCATACATCGTACGAGAATGTAATGAAAAAATTACAGAAGGAATATGGGCCCGATGTTGCGGAGTGGAAGTGGGGCGATTACCATCAACTTGCTTTTACACATCCAATTTCGAGATCATCTAGTATGTTAGCATTACTTGCATTTAATCGTGAGAAACCAGTTCCAATTGGTGGAAGCCAAGTTACCGTTCAAGCTGCGAGTTATGGAGATAACGGTATTGTAAATCACGGAGCTTCTTGGCGATTCGTGATTGATACTAAAGATATGTCAAACGGTTATCATATCGTAGGGCCAGGACAATCAGGAAACTTTAGAAGCGATTGGTATCATGATCAAATAGATGATTGGGTAAATGGTGAGTATCATACGACTACACTTAATACAGATGGGATAGAAGGGAAAGTGTTAACTTTACAGCCGCGATAATGTTAGAAGAGACTCTTACTTTAAGTAGGGGTCTCTTTTTTTATTTACCTTACTATTTTTAGGGGGATTATATGGATACCACTTTTATTAATGGAAATGTATTTAATTTTTTCTGGAATATATGTGAAATATTGTATAAAATAATCAAGAAAGCCAAAAATTATGGGGGAAAGTTATGAAAAAAAATAAGAGTTTAATAAGTTTTTTAGGAGTGTGTATCATGTTGTTTTCTTTTTGTTTCCAGGGAAATATACAGGCGGATGTAAATACTGTTCAATCTGGAAAAATAAAATCAGGAAACGTAACGGTATGGGAAGTAGGCAATGTAGCGAAAGTGTTAGCAGATGTAGAGCGCTTGAATTTAAATACGGTGAATGTACCTATTCAAGTAGATATTCCGGATGTGAATTCGGCTAATATGGTAATTAATCAGGCGCAAAAGAAACAAGCTATTATTTTAATTCAAGAATTATTAAAGCGTAATATACAAGTTATATTGGAGCCGTTTCCGTTTATTCAGCAAGGAAATATTGGAGAAACAGAGTGGAACCCTAGTAATATTAACGATTTCTTCTGGAATTGGAAAACGGTTGTTTTACAAGATATTTTTAATTCCATTACAAGTAAGTACAATATTTATGGGCTGAAAATCGCTTCTAATTTCGTTAATATGGAATATGCAGAAGGATATTGGAATGATACGATTAATTTTGTTCGCCAGCAGTATAAAGGAAATGTTTTGTATCAAATGAACTGGTGGTTAACTGCAAGTTGGGATCCTTCTTTTGAGGCGAAATTTAAAGAGAAAATAAATCGCCCGTATTTAAAAAAGGTGGACATCGTAAGTATTGATAGTTGGTTTGAAGTTTCAGGAAAAAGAAATCCATCATACGAAGAAGTAAAACAAAGCTTATTTGCGACGACAGTATACAATCGGGGCCAAAATGTTGTTCAGCAACTTGAGACATTACATAAAACAACTGGAAAGCCAGTTTATTTTGGTGGATTTAATGTGCCAGCACGTGAACTTGGACTACAAAGCCCGTGGAACCCAGATATTACGAATGTGTTTTCAAAAGATGTACAACTTAACGGGTGGCGTGCTTACCGAGATGTATTAGAAGCGAAGCCATATTTTAAAGGTTTTTCAATTTGGTTTATCGGATCTAATGATAGTAATCATTCATATCAAATACATAGTAAAGAAGCAGAGACAGTTATTAATGGCTGGTATCGAAAATAAATTTTATAAAATAGGTAAGTTTTAGAATCCATTACATATATTTTAGTGAAAGGCCTTTCACCATCTTATCACCTAGGGGGCAATCATAATGAAATTTTTGTCATACCTTACAGTAATTTTGGTGATTCTTGGCGGTTTGAATTGGTTGTTTGTGGCGTTAGATTATAATGTAGTTGAGAAATGGTTTGGTTCTATGCCGGCGCTTGTGGATACTATTTATTGGCTCTTTGGTCTTTCAGCTATTTATCAAATTTTCGATCGGTTCTTTACGAGTAAGTAGCTATTATACTTAATTACTAGAGTGTTAAGTACGATTATGTACTTAACACTTTTTTGTGTGTTTATAAAAAGCAGGGTGCACATGCAAGCGATTCCATTGCGTCTTGCACCGTAATAACGGAAAACAAATTGACCGTGTATTGTATATAGGTTATAATTCAGAAAGTTTAAAAAATAATAAAAATGAGAAATAGGGAGGTTATCTGGGTGATGGAGAGAGTGTATAATTTTTCAGCAGGACCATCTATACTCCCTTTGCCAGTTTTAGAGAAAGTGCAAAAGGAGCTTGTAAATTATAACGGGACAGGCATGTCTGTTATGGAAATGAGCCATAGATCTTCTTATTTCCAAAGTATTATTGATGAAGCAAGTAGCTTACTTCGTGAATTAATGAACATTCCTGATGAGTATGAAGTTTTATTTTTACAGGGCGGTGCGTCATTACAATTTTCTATGATACCGTTAAATTTAATGAGTACGTATAAAAAAGCTGGGTACGTACTGACAGGTTCATGGTCTAAAAAGGCGCTGCAAGAAGCCGGAAAAGTAGGAGAAGTACAAGTGATTGCTTCTTCTGAAAAAGAGAAGTTTACTACGATTCCTAAAATGGATGATTTACCAAATGATGAAGAACTAGATTATGTACATATTACAACGAACAATACAATTGAGGGGACAAAATATGTGGATATTCCACATTTAGAAAGAGTGCCGCTCGTTGCGGATATGTCCTCAAATATTTTATCAGAACAATATGATGTTACGAAGTTTGGTCTCATATATGCGGGTGCGCAAAAGAATTTAGGGCCAGCGGGTTTAACGATTGTAATTATAAAAAGAGATTTAATTGGCAGTGCAAATAGTGCTTGTCCTACGATGTTAAACTATGAAACTTACAGTAAAAATAACTCCCTATATAATACACCGCCATCCTTTAGTATTTATGTAGCAAAACTTGTACTAGAGTGGTTGAAAGAACAAGGCGGGGTATCTGCGATTGAAGAACAAAATAGAATGAAATCTTCACTTCTTTACAATTTTTTAGATGAATCTAAATTGTTTACTTCACCAGTTGGTCCCACGTATCGGTCACTTATGAATATTCCGTTTACAACACCGTCAGAAGAGCTTAACAATCAGTTTTTACAAAAATCGAAAGAGCGCGGTTTCGTTACGCTAAAGGGACATCGTTCAGTCGGCGGTATGCGCGCTAGTGTTTACAATGCGATGCCAACCCAAGGTGTACAAGAATTAGTAGACTATATGAAGGAATTTGAGCTTGAAAATAGATAGGGAGATGGGGATATGTTTCGTGTTCAGACGTTAAATCAAATTGCAGAAAAAGGTTTGCAAATTTTTGATGGGAATCGCTATGAGATTGGAGACAAAGTAGGTCATCCAGATGGTATTTTACTTCGCAGCTATTCTTTACATCAAGAAGAGTTTTCAGAAGATTTAAAGGCAATTGCAAGAGCTGGTGCCGGTGTAAATAATATTCCTGTTGAGCGTTGTACGGAAAAAGGGATTGTAGTATTTAATACGCCAGGGGCTAATGCGAATGCAGTGAAGGAACTTATTATCGCAAGCCTTATTATGTCTTCCCGTAATATTATAAACGGAGTGAGCTGGACGAAAGAGTTGGATGGAGAAGAAGTACCACAGCTTGTTGAAGCAGGGAAGAAGCAATTCGTTGGATCAGAAATTGCAGGGAAACGTTTAGGGGTTATCGGTCTTGGCGCAATCGGTGCTTTAGTTGCAAATGATGCGTTATCTTTAGGTATGGACGTTGTTGGATATGATCCGTATATATCAGTTGAAACGGCATGGCGTCTTTCTACACAAGTACAAAGAGCGTTTAGCCTAGATGAAATTTTTGCAACGTGTGATTATATTACACTTCATATTCCTCTTACGAACCAAACGAAGGGGATTATTGGTGAACACGCTATAGAGACGATGAAAAAAGGAATGCGTCTATTCAATTTCTCTAGGGGAGAACTTGTAGATGAAACAGCTCTTCAAAAAGCGTTAGAAGAAGATATTATTACACATTACGTAACGGATTTCCCGAATGAAAATGTGATAAAGATGAAAAATGTAACAGCAACGCCTCACCTCGGTGCATCTACGTCTGAATCTGAAGAAAATTGTGCAGTAATGGCTGCACGTCAATTACGTGAATATTTAGAGACAGGTAATATTCGTAATTCAGTAAACTATCCAAACGTAGAACTTCCGTACATTGGAAAAAAACGAATTACAATTATGCATCAAAACGTTCCGAACATGGTAGGACAAATTACAGGATGCTTAGCAGAACATCATATTAATATTGCGGATATGATTAATCGTAGTAAACATTCTTGGGCATACACAATGATTGATATTGATAACGGAATTGATGATATAATAAAAGAGAATATTGTGGAAAATATAAGCAAAATTACAGGTGTTGTAGCTGTTCGAATGATTGTGTAAAGGAGAGAGAAACTTGGCAAAAATCCGACCGTTTCGTGCTATTCGTCCAGTAGAAGGTAAAGCAGCACAAGTAGCAGCTTTACCGTATGACGTATTAAATAGTGAAGAGGCAAGAGAAGTTGTAAAAGGGAATCCATATTCTTTCTTACACGTTGATAAAGCAGAAATTGATTTAGACCCGGCACTTTCACCGTACGATGATCGCGTATATGAAAAAGCGGGTGAAAATTTAAAGCAATTTATACAAGAAGAAGTGTTCGTTCAAGATGAGGAGCCAGCGCTTTACATTTATGAACTGACGATGCAAGGAAGAACGCAGTCAGGCCTTGTCGTTTGTACATCGATTGACGAGTATGAAGATGATACAATTAAAAAACATGAAAGAACGCGTCATGAAAAAGAACTTGATCGTATTCGCCACGTAGATGTGTGTGACGCAAATACGGGGCCAATTTTTTTAACGTATCGTACAAAAGAAGAAGTGAAACGTTTCATTGCAAGCTGGAAAGAAGAACATGCGCCAATCTTTACATTTACAGCAGAAGATGGCGTTAGGCATGTTGCGTGGAAAATTGCAGATGAAGAAATAATTGCCACTTTAGTAAATGCATTTGAAGATATTCCTAACTTGTACATTGCAGATGGACATCACCGCTCTGCATCAGCTGCAAAAGTAGGGCTAATGCGAAGAGAGCAATATCCGAATTACACAGGAGAAGAGGAATTCAATTTCTTCCTATCTGTTTTATTCCCTCATGATGAATTATCAATTTGGGACTATAACCGGGTTGTGAAAGATTTAAATGGTTTATCAGTCGAGCAGTTTTTAAAGCAAATTACGCAGTACTTTTATGTAGAAGAAGCAAATGGTTCTCCGTATAAACCAAATGAACCAAAATCATTTGGCATGTATGTAAACGAAAAGTGGTATAAGCTCACTGTGAAAGAGGAAACGTTTGATGCGAATGATCTCGTTAAAGGTTTAGATGTATCTATTCTGCAAGATCATTTATTAAGCCAAGTACTTGAAATACATGATCCACGATCTGATTCACGCATTGATTTTGTCGGAGGAATCCGCGGATTAGAAGAATTAGAACGCCTTGTAAATAGCGGTGAATATAAAGCAGCGTTTTCATTATATCCGACATCAATGGAAGCTTTATTATCAATCGCAGACGCAGGGGAAGTTATGCCGCCAAAATCAACGTGGTTTGAACCGAAACTGCGCAGTGGGTTGTTTGTTCATTCGTTAAAATAAATATAGACTTCTTTAGATTGAAAAACCGAAATGATTATAGTTTCGGTTTTTCTTATGTTAAAAGTGTTTTTGAGGAGGGGTATCGATGAAATTGCAAGTAGGCGAAAAAATCACCTTTGAACGAACGTTTACAAAAGAAGATGTTGTTTTATTTACAGAAGTATCTAAAGATGAAGGTGTTCATCATGTTACACCAGATGAGCAGGGGAGATTTGTTGTACAAGGGCTGTTAACATCAACGCTGCCTACAAAAATTGGCGGTGACTATAACGTACTAGCTCGCAAGATGGATTTTGAATTTTTACGTCCTGTTTTTAGCGGTGATACAATTCGTTGTGACGTAACTATTGAACAATTTGAACCCGATGAAAAACATCGCACAAAAATTATTGCGATGTTTATATGTAGAAATCAACTTGAAAAAGAAGTTATGAAGGGGAGTTTTTCGGGGATTATTCTTTAGTTAGTAGGAAAAGTAATGAATAGGTGGGGGGCACATGCCTCTCGGGCTTAGATTTTTAATTCCATCATAACGAAAATTTTATGCATTGCTGAATCCTGATAATAAGACGTTATGTAATATACTCTTTTCTTTTCTTAACTAATAGAAGAATAGTTGAATAAGCTCGTCAACAAAAAGGACATTCCTAGTATTACAAGAAATGTCCTTTCCACTATATTATAGGGTATTTTGCTAAAATTCAAACTCTAAAATCAGTTTACTAGTTTGACCTGTAAACTGATAATTATAGGACCCTCTCAGATTTTCTAAGTTACCGGTAGCTTTAATAATTGTTCCTGGGGAATCTAGATTTCCTTTATCAAATATTCCTTGCTCTACAGCTGTAAATGTCCCTTGTTGCCCCTTATAAATTCCTTCAAAGTGTAAAAATCCAGAAATTTTAGCAGTAGCCAAGTGACCATCAGTTATATTTGAGTCTAAATAATATAATAAGTATTCAACAAAAGCTTTTCCTTTTAATTCACCATCAATATCATATTCAACATGGGCAATATTAATAGGAAAATCTTTTCTAGTATCATCAATTAGTTTTTCATCCCATTTACTTACTGTAAATGTTACTTCCATACACGTAATCCCCCTTTATCATTAGATAAGTAATCTCCATATCATTTAAAAAGTACCGATTCACAGTCATATCTCATAAGAGTGTTTTTATTTATTTGAGTCCTGCCATATCGCTATCAAGCTAATAAAATACTCCCTAAAATGAAAAATACGCTATTCTTTCTGTAGGATCAGGAAAACATAATTATAAAACTTATGGCCCTAATTATTTGAATTTTCACTCCACGCCACTTTCCAAAATAGAGAAAAATACATTTTCACAATTAATTTCTGCCATCGCACCGTAAGGCAAAATAAACTTCGGTTCGGTATGGCCAAAATTTAAATTATAAAGAATCGGCAAATCTTCTAAGTTATGTTCTTTCATAACTTTCAGTATTTCGTGTTTATATTCTTCATAATACTTTTCGTCTTTCGGTTTACCAAAAATGATGCCTTTTGCTTTTTGTAGAATGCCTTGCGCTGCATAATTTCGTAACCAATACTTTATATAACTTGGTTCTGGATGGTCTTCAGAAGTTTCAAAGAAAAGGATACTATTCTCCCAATGTTTTTTCTTAGGCCAAAGTTCAGTTCCTTTTGTAAATTCCAGTACTTCCATACAACCACCAATTAAACGCCCTTGTACAGTAGTAGAGCCTTGAAGTAGCTCATATCCATTGTTTTGCTGCATCGTACGCCGTTGATCCTTATTCGCCTCTATCCATTCTAAACGCTCACTCGTCCATTCATGAGCTGGTTGAATCTCGCCAATATTCTCATTTGAAAAGAGAGTTCGATTCACCATTTCAATTGTATATGGATCCATCTCCACATTTTCGGCAAAATCAGTTAAGAGTGCTGGACCGTAAAAAGAGGGAATTCCTGCTTTATGACAAAACAAATGTGAAACGGTATCGTCAGAGTAGCCCATAAAGATTTTCGGATTTTCGCGTATAACATTAAAATCTATATAAGGAAGTAAACGGATGCTATCTTCACCGCCAATATTCGTAATAATTCCTTTAATACGAGTATCTTTAAATGCTGTCATTAAATCTTCCGCACGAGCTTGTGGGTTGTTGTAAAGGTATTCGCTACCTTTTAAACTATTTGGCATTGGGACAACCTTAAGACCGAAGACGTCTTCTAATCTTTTTACTCCTTGCTCATATCGCCATCTTAGCTTAGAATCACCAGCACCTCCCCATGAAGAACTTACTGTCGCCACAATATCTCCTGGCTGTAATCTTTTTGGTTTCATTAACATATTAATTCCGCTCCTACATAATGTAATTAACTACGACTATACAAACCGTAGCATTGAAAAAATATGATGCATCACATTAATTTCTTCGTTATCAATCCGTTTACCTGCTGGTATTCAAGAATTTAGCACTCGTGTTGAATATAGGAATAATCGATTTATATTTAAAAATTACAGTATGCAACATTGCATAAGAAAGATGGTTGCTATTTTCTATAATCTGTAACTATAATAGTTACAGATTGGTCGTATCCAATCAAAAAATATAATCATCATGAATGGAGAGGTTACATATGGGTATGAAAAAAATAATTTTAGCAGGTGCTTTAGGGATCGCAGCATTATCAGGAACGAATTTACCAGGATTAGAACTGTCAAAAGCGAGTGCTGCTTCTATTGAATCGAATCTCTCGACGTTAGAAGGGCGAGTAGTAGAAGTAGATAACGGTGTAATTGTCGTAAAATCTAAGCAATATGAGGAACCTGTTAGTGTGTATATAGATTCCCTTTCAAATGTGAAAGTAGGGGATGAGGTTAAAGCTACTGGATCTATGATGCGTAATTTTACGGAATATATGATTGCAAATACAGTTGAAAATACGTCAAATAAATTAGGTATGCACATGAAAGAAGACGGTTCTCCTGATTATGTGATTGGGGAAGTATCAAAAGTAGGAACGATGAACGATGAGGGAGACGATTCCACTAAATATGTCATTGTTCAGTATCCATCAGTAAATGGAAAGAAAGCTATTATTGATGTTTTCTTAACGAAGGGACAAGTATTTAATATGGGTGAGAAAGTGAAAATTGATATGAAGTATGTAGGTTGGGGCGGAATTTCTATTAACTACAACACAACGGATCATATCGAAAAAATTCATGAGGTAAAGAGCAACGTTGAAAATAATGATGATGTTTGGATTTGGTCTTAATTAGACGCTTGTAAATAACAAATGTATCATGCAGTACCCATCGAATCATCATATGTATGATAATTCGATGGGTACTTTTTTGTTTTATGTTTTTTTGAGAATAATGGATTTCCGATTAGAATATGATGTTAACACTGGAGCGAAGGTGAAAAAATACAATATTGAAAGAGGTGTTTAAGGGTGGAGCGAGATGAGGTTTATTTACGAGCTAAAAAAAGAATGGAGAATTTAAAAGCATTTTATATTCATTTAACGGTTTATATACTAGTGAACTTAATGCTTTTTATTATAAATATAAGTTCTGATTCAAGTAAATTATGGTTTTTATATCCACTTGCAGGTTGGGGGATTGGTATCGTTATACACGGATTGACAACTTTTCCATTTGGGATATTCGGAAAAGAGTGGGAAGAACGAAAGATTAAAGAATATATGGAGAAAGATAAGTAAATTTATTTCTGGAATGTATAAATATAAATCTCTGTGGTCAAATGTTTGATGCGAAGTCTATTATATAGCTTCGCCTATTTGCTTTGTATTCGAAGTTTGTGCGAGTGAGTATTCATATTCATTTTTTTAGCAACAATTGCATGTGAAATCAAAACTTTATTTGTAGTACATAGTCAACTACCCCCACTGAGATGAAGCGTTTCAGTGGGGGCTTGAGTTAGAACGCTAGGTCTTGTCGTCTATCGCTAGACAGTTGACGCTCTAACATTCATGCCACCTTACGGTAACACCCCAAGTAAGTTTTTGGTTGGTACTAGAAACGAACAATTGTTTCCCCACTTGCACCACCCTTTTGAAAAAGAGCAGTTCTTCCTTATGGAAGAAGCCACCACTCAGATGACTCCGGCGTGTGCTACAAGCCCCGACAAGTCGAGTACACATGGATGGTTGACGCACCCACTAAGCTATGCGCGAAGCAACAGCCTTACGTTTTTGCACTTCTAATAGAATCGGCGTTTTCACTTTGAGGTTGTCATCCAATTCTACAACTCTTGATTTTTCCAATGTATTCAACGCACCATTAATATCAGCATGGATACATGTTCCTGCTTTACTTTGGTACAGGCCACGAGTGATTCGTCTGCCACTAAAGCGATAATGCGCCCTATCATCCTTAGACCAAACTGGAATCGGATCTTTATCCAGAAAACTAGCTTTTGAAGTATAGCTTTCTTCTTGTTTCAAAAAACGGATGCCTTCTTTTATACATTTATTCTCAATCGCTGCAATCAGTTTATGAAATGGAATTTGAACAAACTTTTGATTATTCTTTTTTCCCATATCAGATTTTTGTTTCCAACCCGTGTTATACCCTACGACAATAGTATCTATATCGAATGCTTTCACTTTTTTGAACAACAAGCCTACAGTTTGTGAAATATAACCGTTTACTTGTCTTTCTCGTTTATGCCAAAGTGCGGCCATTCTATTCGTTACAACGCGTTTTGAAATTCCATTTTCTATATTTTTCTGCTGCAAATTACGTATCTTTTTGTTGAAGTATTGGTTAATGGATTTTAATTTTTTTCCATCAATTAAGAATGTATCACCTGTATTTGTTACGCAACTTAATAATCTATCTACACCTAAATCGCAACTCAAAGCGTTACTAGTAGTCGTGGATTGTTGTTTCATTTGAGAAACGTGCATTTCATATGTGTAATGCACCTCAAAGAACCGACCTTTTTGCTTCGGTACAATCTCAATGTAGGAGATTTTTTTATTTCTTAAGTTCTTTGGCATACGTATTTTAATGGAACCGAATTTTTTCCTGAATGCAACATTCATCGGGATCATCCAATACCCGTTATCATCCACTTTTGGAACTTGATAGATTTCAATAATTCGTTTGTCCGTTGAACGAGAATAATTTGGAAACTTAGGACGACCTGTGAAGGTTTCAGGATTTTTCTTCCACTGTTCCCATGCTTTAAAAAAGCTCTTCACTTCTGTAAATAAGGCTCTACGAATCGCTTGAACAGAGTTTGATTGAATGCCCCAGTAGTTCATATCAGCCTGCATGGCATTGTCCACTTCTTTTACAGTAGCCATTTTATTATGGTTCAAATAACTTTGTTTAATCGTGTACAATCCAACATTTCGCAATGCTTTTGAACTATGTGACATGCGTTGCAGTAAACGAAATTCTTTAGCTGTGAGGCAAGCCCGTCCGATATTCTGTTTCTGCGTGAATCGTTGTATGTTTTCTCTTTTCTTTTGTTTACGTAATACTTTCACTGCTTTCTTTTTAACCATCGTTTTCACCACCTTTCTTAGAGAGTTCATTAAAAATATTTTTGACAAATCAATATTTGGAACGAAACGGAACAAAATATGAACATGTTCTTCAGCGTAATTCCATTCTTCTACAGTAATTCCTTTTGGCTCAAGTGACCGAATGATTATTATTATCCAATTTCGTTGTCTTACGATATATTCCCTCTTTATCTACGACATATCGTAAGACAAAAAGAAACAAATATTCGTCCGCGAAAAATTGTTATGAAGGAAACAAAAGAGTTCAGTCTACCTTCTGACGGCAATTCATCACCACCTGAATTGTTGGGTTTCACCCCTAGCACAATTCAGGTGGAGTCTTCTTGCCGAAAAGGATAAATAAAGTTGTTACCCTTTTTAAATTACATGTGGATATAGGATGAAGTTGATTTATTACCCTATATTAAAATAAAAATAAACCACTGTTCGATTTGAATATTCCACGATATAATGGTGAGAGTTTATGACAGAATAAATATTTACATAAGAAGTGAGGTACTGTATGAAAAAAAGAACGACAGACATTATTTTTATTATTATTGGTGCATTTCTTTTTGCGTTAGGTGTCAATTTGTTTGTTATTCCGAACGAGTTTGGAGAAGGCGGAGTAACTGGTATCACGATTATTACGTACTATTTATTTGAATGGTCACCAGGCTTAGTTAACTTAATTTTAAATGCGATTTTGTTAATAGCCGGTTATAAATTTTTAAATAAGATTACAACAATTTATACGATTATCGCTGTAGTTACGAACTCGCTATTTCTTCATTTGACAGAAGGCTGGACGATTGCTTCGGATGAAATGCTTGTAAATGCCATTTTCGGAGGAATATTTATTGGGTGCGGGATTGGTCTTATTATTCGCGTTGGCGGAACAACAGCAGGTACTACCATCTTAGCAAGGATGACGCATAAATATTTAGGATGGAGCATTAGCTATGGTTTACTGTTCTTCGATTTAATTGTTGCGTTTTCATCTTATTTCATCATTGGTGCAGAAAAACTGATGATAACAATTATTATGCTATATGTAGCAACGAAAGTGATGGAGTTTGTAATTGAAGGTTTAAATCCGAAGAAAGCCATTACGATTATTTCTGATAACCCGAATGAAATTGCCGGGAAGGTAACTACCTTAATGGGCAGAGGGGTTACCGTGTATTCAGGTCATGGCTATTACACGAAAACGCCGAAGGAAATTCTTTATATTGTTATTAATAAGCAAGAAGTAGTGAAGCTAAAACGGATTGTTCAAACTACGGATCCGGCTGCGTTCATCGCTATACATGATGTTCGTGATGTGTTCGGAGAAGGATTTGTTGATATTTCTAAAGCTTAGTAAGAGTAGAAATTGTTTTTATTAAAATAATCTTAATACTAAAACGAAAGAATCTATTTTGAATAATTTTTTTCAAAATAGATTCTTTTTATTTATCTTAAAATGTTGGCTTGTAGCGTATTATGTATCAACTCTTATTCAAAAAAACTAATAGCAGTTTGTTTTTCTTTTTCTTGCAAAAAGTACAATTGTTTCTTAATGTAAGAATGTAGAAGGATGAACAAGAGAGGGTTTAATGAAGATGATACATATTTTATTAGCTGATGATGATAAACATATTAGAGAGTTATTGCATTACCATTTACAAAAAGAGGGCTTTAAAGTTTTTGAAGCGGAAGATGGAAAGGTAGCGCAAGGCGTTTTAGAGAAAGAAAATATTCATCTTGCGATAGTAGACATTATGATGCCGTTTGTTGATGGCTATACGTTATGCGAAGAAATCCGGAAGTATCATGATATACCTGTTATTTTATTAACTGCAAAAGATCAGCTAGTCGATAAAGAAAAAGGATTCATTTCTGGCACGGACGATTATATTGTAAAGCCATTTGAACCAGCTGAAGTAATTTTCCGCATGAAAGCATTATTGCGTCGTTATCAAATGCTTAGTGCTGATATTATTAAACTCCACGGAACGACAATTGACCGAAAAGGGTTTGAGGTGAAGTGTAACGGTCAAACGATTTTACTACCGCTGAAGGAATTTGAGTTATTATCACAACTTGCTAGTTATCCTGGAAGAACATTCTCGAGAGAAGAATTAATTGAATTAGTATGGGGAATGGATTTTGAAGGGGACGAACGAACAGTTGATGTTCATGTAAAACGTCTTAGAGATCGTTTCTCAAAACGAACAGATGATTTTCAAATTACGACAGTGCGCGGGCTCGGTTATAAGTTGGAGTTGAAATAAGATGAAATCATTGTATTCTAGATTTGTTTTTATGACGGTGGGGATTATGCTACTTAGTAGTGTAATTGGCTTTTTATTAACAAATGTATATTATCAAGTAAAGTTAAAACCGTACAATAGTGAAAAGATTTTAATGTATGCTAAAGAAGTAAAATCATTATATGAAAAGCAAAGTGAAGAAAATAAAGAGGCATACTTACAGTCTATTGCGAAGTTAGGGTATGAAATTTATATTGTAGATGACGAAAATCATGGAAAGCGTATTGGGAATGCGTTTCGTAAGATAACAATTAGTGATGATACCGTTCATAAAGTATTGCAAGGTGAAACGTTTAATGGCGTTTCCACATATCCAACCCGCTTGTTTATTACAGGATTTTTCGATAATGAATTAATTAATAGTGTCGGTGTACCGCTAAAACACGATGATAAACAGTACGCTTTATTCATTCGCCCTGATATTCAGCAACAATTTGGTGAAATGAGAATTTTTCTAGCGGTATTACTTGGTTTCATCGTTGTATTAAGTATCATTTTTATAGCGATTGCAGCAGGTTACATCGTTCGTCCTATTCGAACATTTACGAAAGCGACTCAAAAGATTGCAAGTGGTGAATATGATATCGAATTAGATGAAAATCGAAAAGATGAAATTGGTACACTAGCGACTAATTTTCAAAAGATGACAAAGAGCATTAAAGAGTTAGACCAAATGAGACAAGAGTTCGTTTCTAACGTTTCTCATGAATTCCAATCTCCACTTTCTTCGATACAAGGTTTTTCGAAAACATTACAATCGGAGAATATGAGTGAAGAGGAAAGAAAACGTTACTTGAAAATTATTGAGGGTGAAAGTAAGCGGATGTCTAGTTTATGTAAACAGTTACTTACGCTTGCTTCTTTAGATAAAGAAGAGAAGGTTTTACAGATAAAAGAATTCAATCTGCAGAAGCAAATTAAAGACGTCATTTTTATGCTCGAATGGAAATGGCGTGAAAAAGATATAGCTGTTGAATTTGATGTACCGGACATATCTATAGAAGGTGATGAAAACCTACTACATCAAGTATGGAGTAATATTTTTACGAATAGCATTAAGTTTTCAAACGATGGCGGGACGATTGAATTTGTTGTAGAAGAATTAGAATCCGGTATTGTCATTTCTATATCAGATAACGGAATCGGTATGGAAAAAGAAGAAATGGATCGTATATTTGATCGTTTTTACAAAGTAGATACGGCAAGGGCAAGAAACATAGAAGGTAGTGGTTTAGGATTATCGATTGTACAGAAAATTGTTGAACTTCATAATGGAAACGTTTCGGTATATAGCACGAAAGGGGAAGGGACTACTGTTCAGGTGGAGCTTCCTAAATAGATGGAAAGGAAGAGGCTGTTTTTAGAACAGCCTCTTCTTATTTTTGTCAATTGGTCAATATATTATCACTTACGTGTAAAGTGATAAAAAGTTGTTTGAAAAAATGCGAGTCATTCTATTTCACAATTGGGTCAGTTTGTGGAATAAGATTAGCAGGAAGTTTATTTAAAAATGTAGAATCTCTACAGAGTTATAAGGATTTTATTGAAACTTTAACTATTTAGGGAGGCGATTACTTTGAAACGAATTGACTTGTTTTTAAACGGACTAGATTCCACATTCGATAAAGAGAGTTGGTATGCACCGTTTAAACATGCTATAGAAGGACTTACAGCCGAACAGGCTATCTGGAAAACATATGGAGAGGCAACTAAAACCATTTGGGAGAACGTTAATCATCTCATTTATTACAAAGAGAGACTTGCTGCAAACTTGGAAGACCGTGAATGGATACATAATCTCGACGGTGATGAAACCTTTTATCTTACCAATCAATCTAATGATGATAAGGAATGGAAGAAAGTCGTTGAACGTTGTGAAAATGCCCAACGTAATTTAAGACAGGCATTGAGTGCAATTTCCGAAAAAGAGCTTGAGCAAAATTCACTTGAGGGGAAATTACTGGACATTATGCTTCATGATGCTTATCATACAGGTCAAATTATTCAATTAAGGAAAATGCAGGGGTCTTGGCCATCAAATCGATAATTGAACGTTTTAGTTGGTGCTATTGTTATATTTTTAGTGAAGTATTTTTCATTCAAAATTAAATAATTATAATTATAACCCCGTCCCAAATTTAGAACGGGGTTAAATTTGTTCCTGCTATAAAGCCGTACCTTTCCCGCGCTCTACTTTAAACCGAACTTCAAAAGTATCCGCTGTAATTTCATCAGCTTTCGGCAAAGCCCTTAATTTCGGATGAAGTAGCCATACGAGAGAAATAAATAAAATACCGATGCTAGCGAGCGCGAAAATGAGTTGGCTACTAAATACATTTGCGGTGTATCCACCAATTAAAGAACCGAACGGCATAGCAATTTTCCCCATACTTCCTATGACTGTATTGATGCGTCCGATATATTGATTTGGAATTACAATTTGACTAATTGTCGCGAATAATATGTTGGTCGCACCAATTGGAATCCAAGCTAGGCCGAATAAGATAATAGAGAGCCATTGAAACGGTACAATCGTAGAGAGAAACCAAAAGATAGCGCCAGTCGCAAAGCCAATAATAGAGACACGGCCAACGTTACGTTTGCCAACCCATGAACTGAATAATGCACCGATGAGACTACCTGCTGATATAGCAGCTAAGAAGAAGCCATATGATTTCACGCCTCCTAAAGAATCAGCGAAAGAAGGGAGTATTGCCATTGTCATACCAATTGAAAAATTAGCGACTACTGAACCGATTAAGAATACGCCCATTAATGAACGAAAGACGATGGAAAAACCTTCTTTTAAATCAGAGAAATATTGTTTAGTTGAAAGTGATGTATTGGTTTCTGCTTGCTGTGGCATTTTCAATGAAAAGAACAAAAGGGCAGTAATCGCGAATGTAAAAGAGTCGATTACGTATAAAGTGATTGCGCCAAGTAGTGCTACTAATATGCCAGAAAGAGTCGTACAAATTAAGTCAATGCCTTGATAAGCAAATGAAAAGAGAGAGTTTCCTTTTAATAATTGTGTTTTATGCAGTAGAAGTGGTAAAGCTTTCGATTGTGCGGGATAGGCAAATTGTTCGATAAAGGCTACGATGGGCATGATGATGAGTAGTAGTTGGACTGTTAGTAGGTCGAAGTAGTGTGTAATGGGAATGATTAAAATAAGAATGCATTGCAAAATTTGTGTAATGACGAGGGTGTTTTTGATTGACCATCTATCAACGAATGGACCGGTAAGAAATTGAAGTGTAGAAGGTAATAACGTAAGAAAACCAGCCAATCCAGAATAAAAAGGATTACCACTCAGCTTGTATACGAGCCACATCGCGGCTACATAATACAAGCTATCTCCTATGTTTGTAAAAATTCTCCCTAAAAACATTAAGAGGAAATTCCGGTTTTTCAATATGTCCATTTAATCTACTCCTTTATAATAAATTTATTCGGTAAAATAAATTTGACCGTTTATCCCGCATTAACGGGCAGTAAGACCCTAGGTGGGGGGGATCAACTGCCCGTAAAAGCCCGATTGGTTCAACTAATAATCAGTGGGGGATGAACAAAACCCCCCCACTGATTAAAGTTTCACTTTATGTAAAAAAAATCGTATTATGATTTTTCTTCTTTTTTAACAAAGCGCTGCATTGCTCGCTCGTCGATTTGAAGTGCAGTAGTAGAAATGTAATAAGATTTACTATTTGGATCTTTATCCGCGTCTTTTGTGATTTCGTTTAATTCAGCCATTAATTCATGAAACTTTTTCACCCACACTTGAAATTGTTCTGGCGTAGCATCAAATTCCCAGCAGGATGAAACGTAATTCCAATCAGCTGGGTCTTCGCTTACTTTTCGTAATGTAAAAGCTTCTTCTGGCGCAGCGAGAATATGGCTTTTCGTCATTTCCGTCATTTGTAAAAAGATTTGGCGACTTGATTCGCTTAATATTTCTAAATGAGGTAATAGGTTCGCGGCAGGGGTGAAGCCTTTAGCGACAGATTGATAAAACTTTTGAACGATGCCATTCTTTTCTTCTGTATACACAATTTCTATAAAACCATTCTTTTCTAATTCTTTTAAATGATAATGAATTTTCGCCCTTGGAATGCCGAATTTCTCAGATAGTAGTTGTCCTGTATAAGGACGTTCACATAGACGCATCATCATTTCGACACGTAGTGGATCGCTTATTGCTTTTAGTTGGCTATAAGTAGTTAGTGTTAACATGGGCTTCAAATGATCAACTCCTCAAATTAAATTACTCGGTCAAGATTATTTGACTGAATTGTATCAAGGATTTTAATTGTTTTCAATACTTTCTGAAAATTTAATTTTCATTCTGTAATCTTCCGTTCATATTCCGTTCATATTTCTTTTTTATGATAAGTGCATAGAAAGTAATAGGAAGGAGCGAGCGAAATGTTTTTAGCTCTGCGTGAATTAAAACAATCAAAATTAAGATACGGATTAATCGGACTTATTATGGTGTTATTATCATTTTTAGTCCTTGTAATTTCAGGATTAGCAAATGGATTATCATATGATAATGCTTCATCGATTCAAAATATGGAGGCAAATAAGTTTGTATTAGCAGATGATGCAGAAAATAAATTACTTCGTTCACAAATTAAGAAAGATGATGTAGATAACGTAGTAAATCAAGTAGGCGAGAAAGAGGCCGTTCCGTTTCGTGTGAAAGTTTCAACGTATGAAAAGAAAGATAGTTCGAAAAAAGTGGATGTCGCTATTTTCTCAAGTGAACGTGATTCATTTTTAGAACCGAAAATTGTAGAAGGCGAGAAATTAGGTACAGCAAATAACGAAATGGTTGCTGATGAATCAATTAAAGAAAAAGGAATCGATATTGGGGATACAATTATTGATCCTGTTTCAAAGAAAGAATTTAAAATCGTTGGATTTACGAAAGATCAAATGTTTAGCCATACACCAGTCGTTTATGTAAATGAAGACGTATGGGGCGCTATTTCACAACCAAACCAAAAAGATTATAGTGCAATTGCGCTTAATACAGATAAAGAAATTAAAAATGCACATGTTATCGACAAAAAAGAAGTATTACAAAGTATTCCAGGATTTAAAGAAGAGCAAGGAACATTAACGATGATCATTGCATTCTTACTTGTTATCGCTGCGTTACTAATCGGTGTATTCTTCTACGTCATTACACTGCAAAAAACACAGCAATTAGGTGTACTAAAAGCAATCGGTACGAAAAATTCTTATTTAGCAAATAGCTTAGTCGTACAGGCGTTATTCTTATCAGTCGTTGCGATGGTAATCAGTATTGTTCTTGTACAAGGATTAGAACAGATTTTACCAGCGGGTATGCCGTTCTTATTAACAACACCGATGATTGCACAATATGCAGCAATCTTTATCGTAATTAGTATTTTAGGAACACTTATTTCGTTATACCAAGTATTAAAAGTTGATGCATTAGAAGCAATTGGAGGCGGGATGTAATGACTTCATTATTAAAATTAGACAAAGTAAGTAAAGTGTACGGAGAAGGAAATACGGAAGTAACAGCCCTTCATCCGATGTCGCTTGATGTGAAAGCTGGAGAATTTATTGGAATCGTCGGTCCTTCTGGATCAGGGAAAAGTACGTTATTATCAATCGCGGGTGCTTTACTATCACCGTCAAAAGGGGATATTTACATTCGCGAGCAAAATATTACGAAGTTATCAGAAAAGGAAATGACAGACATTCGTTTGAAAAAAATCGGCTTCATTTTCCAGTTCGCAAATCTTGTTCCATATTTAAATGTAAAAGAACAATTGCTTTACATTGCAAAGTTAAAAAAAGACAGCAAACAAGAATCGGAAAAGCGTGCGGATCACTTGCTAGCAGCATTTGGATTATCTGAAAGAAAAACTCATTATCCAAATCAACTATCGGGCGGGGAAAAACAAAGGGTAGCAATCACTCGTGCTTTCATGAACAACCCAGATTTAATATTAGCGGATGAACCAACTGCAAGCTTAGACTCAAAACGTGCACGTGAAGTTGTGGAAATGATGAAACGTGAAGTGAAAGAGAGTCAAAAAGCAGCAATTATGATTACGCATGATGAAAGAATGCTTGATGTATGTGATCGTATATTGACACTTAGAGATGGACAGTTAATATAAAGAAAAAAGGCCAACCGTACATATATGTGCAGTTGGCCTTTGTATGATTATTTTAAAATAGATATAATGGCTTTATTTTGAGAATAACGTTTTAATTTTATTTCGTGTTACTAATAAAAGTCCACCTAAGACAGATAACATTCCTAAAGGCACGTTACTTGATTGCTCACTACCAGCGTTAGGAAGTTCTCTAGCACTGTTTTTCGCTGGAACAGTAGTATTGTTATTGTCTGTTTGCGTTTGTTTCGATTGTGATACTTCATTAATTTTGTTATCTACATTTTGCTTTGTTGTATGTAACTCAGCTAATTTGTCATCAATTTTTTTCTCAGTATGTTTAAAATCGTTTATTTTAATATCTAAGTCTTGTTTTTTCTTTGTTAAATCATCTGAAACAGTTTGTTTCGCTTGTTTCATTTCGTTTATTTTATTTAGTAAATCTTGTCTAGCTTCTTGTAATTCAGCTAGTTTGTTTTTTACATCTTGTTTAGCTAGTTCTAAGTTAGCGGAAAGACTATCTAAATTGCCTTTAATTTTCTTAAGCTCCTCTAACGTGTTCCCAGTATTCGGCTTATTTTCTTTTAGCTCAGCAAGTTTGTCCTCAGCAGTTTGTTTCGCTTTCTTTAACTCAGCTAATTTGTCATCTACCTGTTTTTTTACTTCCTTAAGTTCATTAACCTTCTGATCGATGTTCTCTTTATGTTGCTTAATTTCATTCACTTTTTCATCGACAGTTTGTTTATGTTCTTTAATCTCATTAACCTTTTCATCAACAGTTTGCTTATGCTCTTTAATTTCAGCAACTTTTTCATCTACTTGCTTTTTATGCTCTTTAATTTCAGCGATTTTATCTTCGGCGATTTGTTTGTCTTGCTGAAGTTTTGCATCTAACTCTTGTTTATGTTGTTTAATCTCGCCAATTTTTTCATCAGCAACTTGTTTACGTTCATGTAGTTCATTTACCTTTGTATCAACATTTTCCTTAACTTGGTTAAGTTCATTTAATGTTTGATCCACATTTTCTTTGTGCTGCTGCAATTTCGCATCTAACTCTTGTTTATGTTGCTTAATTTCAGCTAATCGATCTCCAGTACTTTGCTGGGGAGTAGCTTCATTTACTTCTGCATGAGTAGGGGTAGATCCCGCAATCATTGCTAAAGCTAGTGTAGAAGCAGCGATTGTTTGTTTTGTTTTCATATTTTTGTACCTCTTTCCTATGAGTGAACTCTATTGTGTAAAATTGAGCATATAGAAGTAGATTATTTTATCATTATATACCATGTTCGGCGCTTAGAGGAAGTATTTGCATAATAATCTATGATTATGTGATTCTTATAGTCTCTTATTTTGGGATAGGGGACAAATCTTCAGCAAGATGAACAATTTCTTCTATAGTAGATTTTACATCTTTACTATCGCGAATAACAAACAAATAATCAGCCTCATTTTCTACAGGATCTACCACATCTTCATGCAGTGATTCGGCCTGTTGGCGATTGAGTACCTCTTTGAAACTAGAATAGTTACCTCTAAATATATTTGTACTTCGCTTGCTACGAGTCACTCTTTCATAAAGAACATCATCTGGGATGTCAAAATGAACTAATATGCGTACATATTCCTCTTCCTTAAACAGCTCATTCAGCAAATACATTCGTCCGTTTCGGGTTCTATTTGAGTTGCAAATAATAAGGTGTAAAATCGTATGTTCTTTTGCATAATCAACAATGAATTTCGAAAGAACGTGCTTAAATGTATTAGGGCCTTCAGTTGGCTGTAATTTTTCATAATGCGTGTTAATAAATTCGGCTTGGTTATCTGGATCCATAATGAAAGAGTTGGGGAACTCTTTTTCTAGCGCTCTTGCAAATGTAGTTTTTCCGCTGTGCGTTTTTCCTACTGTAATAATGACTAGTCGTTTCATATTGGCCTCCATATGTATTGTTATAATCTGGAATATTCGATGTGGATCGAAATCTTCCTGCCAAGGAATACATAAATTGTTGGAGCGGTAATGGGTTGAAAACTTGACAAAAAAACTTATTTATGCTATAATTTACCAATATAAAAATAAAGTGTATAATAGGGTTCTCCTGGCCAGGGGAACCCTATTTTTGTTGTGAAAATGAAGGAGTGTATGTGCATGAAACAAGGTGAAGCAAGTGTAACGTCGTTAGTATCAGCTTTCGGAAGGGCGTATCATAGTGAATTTGATAGTTCTAAAATCTTTGATGATTATGTAGCTAGAGATCTTATTTCACAAAAAGAACGTAATGATATTGAAACGAACATGGTTCAAGGAATACATTTTTTCAATAAAGACATTGCACAGCAGTTTCAAGACAATCCGAAAGGAATTTTAAAATGGATTACACAAGTTCAATTATCACCAACACCTTTGGCACGCGCGGCATATTGTGAAAGAGTGCTATTACATGAAATTGCATTAGGTGCAAAGCAATACGTCATACTCGGTGCGGGCTTAGACACATTTAGTTTTAGACATAGAGAGTTAGAGAATAAAATAGAAATATTTGAAGTGGATCATCCTTCTACGCAGCGTTTTAAGGTGGAAAGAGTGAAAGAAGCAGGGCTTGAAATTCCAAGTAATCTTCATTTTGTTTCGATAGATTTTACAAAAGAATTTCCTTATGAAAAGTTACGTAATGAAGGATTTGAAAATACAAAAACTTTCTTTAGCCTTTTAGGTGTTACGTATTATTTAACGAAAGAGGAACTTTCCAGTTTAATAGAATATTTATTCGAGATAGTTCCAGCAGGAAGTTCTATCGTTTTCGATTATCCCGATGAAAACTTATTTACGGAAAAAGGATTATCCAATCGAGTTGAAAATATGATAAAGATGGCTGAGATAGGCGGAGAGCCGATGAAATCGTGTTTTTCTTATACCGAAATGGAAGCACTGTTAGAGAAGGTGGGCTTACTCATTTATGAGCACTTATCACCAGAGGATATTAATAAATTATATTTTGAGGGACGAAACGATTATTTAGAAGCTTTTGAGACGGTGCATTATGTACATGCGGTGAAGAAGTAGAGAATTAGTAGGCATGGGGAGAAATCTCTGTGTCTTTTTTTGGGGGAAAAAGGAAATAGGGGATAGTGGTAGGAAGTATAATAATATGTATTATATATGAATATCTGTTTTGTAGAAACTAAAGGAAAGGGGAAATAAAAGATGTTGAAATTACAAGGAAAATACAATGAAGCGAAAGTATTTACTACTAACGTAGAAGAAACAGCAGCAGGTCAAATTATTGATCTTTGTAACCAAGAATTCGTAAAGGATAGCAAGATTCGTATTATGCCAGATACACATGCGGGCGCAGGTTGTACTATTGGGACAACAATGACAATTCAGGATAAAATCGTTCCTAATCTAGTTGGGGTTAACTAATTCGGCTCCAACTTTAAAAAACTCGCTCAATTGCTGGAAACCCTAACGTAAAGGCGAGGGCAATCAGCAGCCAGAGGCTATAGTGATATAGTCAAATGGTTCAGAGACTTGCACATTGTTAGCAGACATTTGTGCAGAATTATTCCGTAATCTCTACCTTTAATTATATGGTTGATGTAGGAGGTGTTATTATAATTTTACACTATATATAGTCGAAGGAGTATAACGAAATGGCAAATAGAAAAGTTCATAATGATGGATTAACACCAAAGCAAAGATATTTCAAAAAGGTCTACGATGAAGATCCAATGATCGAGTGTGTATGTGGTTGTGGTGAAATGATTAAATCCAAAGATAAGTATGGCAGAGATAAAAAATATATTAATGGACATAACGGTCGTAAATATACTACTCCTAATCAATACAAACTCGAATGGAATTATCGTCATAGAGAACAAAGATATGCTTATAGGAAAAAGAGAGCGTATGAAATAAGAGTCAACTTCATTAACAAATTAGGTGGTAAATGCATTAAGTGCGGTTTGGAACATGATGGTATGAATACACCTGCCTTTGATTTTCATCATGTAGATCCAAACTCTAAAAATTTTAACGTAAATATGAATTCAATCAATCATTATAGCTTGTCAAAACTTGAAGAAGAAGTGAATAAGTGCGAATTAATTTGTGCTAATTGCCACCGAATCCATCATTGGCAAGAACAATTTGATTTTATGGAATAGTTAATACGGCGAGCCTATGGTAGAAGCTGCTTACTTCAATGACCGTAGAGAAGGTATAGTCCACTCTTTCAGGAAACTGGGAGATAAGTACGATATTGGTTGTGGCATGGAAGTTGTTATGATTAATAAGAAGAAAGAGGAAATCAACTTCGATCATTTAGACGAAACGATTCGTCAATTTGTCCCAAGTGGTTTTCGTATTCGAGATAAGGAACATAGATTTTCAAAAATGATTGATTTTGATAGTGTAAGAGCTCCATTCACATTACAACGTGCTCAAAAGAGTATTGGTACGCTTGGTGGGGGAAATCATTTTGTCGAACTGAATGAGGATGATAAGGGGAATATATTCATTGTCATTCATAGTGGTTCTCGTAATTTAGGTAAACAAATAGCAGAGTATTATCAAAACCTTGCTTATGAGCAACTTATCAACGTTAAATCTATTAAAGAGGAAATCATTGAACGTTTAACAAAAGAAGGCAGACAAAAAGAAATACATGAAGCTATACGCGGGATTAAGAAACCGACGATTCGCAAAGAGTTAGCTTATTTAGAAGGACAAGGATTTAAAGATTACATGAATGATATGAAAATCGCTCAAAAATATGCGGAGTTAAATCGTAAAGCAATGATGGATGAAATCGTCACTAGAATGGATTGGAAAGTAATAGATCAATTCACTACAATTCATAACTACATCGATATGGAAAATATGATTTTACGAAAAGGTGCTATTTCAGCTCAGAAAGATGAACGAGTAATCATTCCAATTAACATGAGAGACGGTTCAATCATTGCATTGGGTAAAGGAAATGCAGATTGGAACTTTTCTGGACCGCATGGAGCGGGGCGCATTATGAGCCGTAAGAAAGCTAAAGAATTACTTAACTTAGAGGATTTTCAAAATACAATGAAATCAGTTTGGACTACATCTGTTGCAGAAAGTACTTTAGATGAAGCTCCAATGGTATATAAGCCAATAGATGAAATTGTTGAGAATACAAAAGAAACAATTGATATCAAACATATTATTAAGCCGATTTACAATTTTAAGGCTAATTAAAAGATGAGTAACCTGTATTGTAATGAAATATAGTATTGGAAAGTGGTCAGTATATTACTATTGGGAGTAGAGTAGGAGGATTATGAAAAATAATGTAAATGTTTATATAGGGGTAGCAGCGCATGCCCATCAACTTAAAAAATATATACCCCCCAAAAAAGAAAAAAAGAGCTGAATTCTCAAAATAACTAACTATAGAGAAAGAAAATCTTCATTTAGGGGTTACTTTAAAACCTTAGATTGGTGGATACGGGATGGTACTCAGTATTGTAAAGAATGCTCTAATAAGTTATTATAGGTTTGTATAAATTGGTCGGTTGACCAAATAAAAAATAAGATGGTGAAATACAATGTCTAGTCCAAAAAAAACAGCTACTCGGGATCAAATACTAATGGCTACGTTTGAATGCTTAGCTGAAAAAGGTACAACCGCTATTACATTACGAGATATTGCTACAAAAGCGGGAATTACTTTAAGTTTAATTCACTATTATTTTCCAACAAAGGAGGGTTTATTAGTTAACGCTACCTCTTATGTCATGCAAAAACAAATTAAAGAAATTCAGAAGGAACTCTCAAACATACAAGATTTTTCAGAGAAATTGAAAAATCTTATATTTGTAGTACATCACCAATTCAAAAATTCTGAATGGAGAAAGGTGTATTTTACTTTATTAGCGGCAGCAGCTTGGTCACCGAAAATTATGGAAGAAATTCAAGTTCTACAGAACCAATTGATAGACATAATTCAAGAATATGTTCAAACTTCCAATGTAGAAATCATTGACTTAGCAGCATTTTCAAGGGCCTTATTGGCTTCAGTGAATGGATTAGCATTACAAGTTATGCATGGGGCTTCAGAGGAACAAATTGCTCCGGCATATGCGATTATAGAAAAAGCATTTATATCAGAATTTGCCCTCCAAAAGAAGCAATGAGTGATTACTAAACTCTATAATCCCGAGATAATTCATGTGCCAATCCATTATTCCATGAGACCAAATGGAATGTAGGATTGTAGAACATTATAAAGTGAGGTTACAGCATGACCGCATATGGATCATTTTATTTTTTCGCTATAGTGGGGATTTTATTGATACCTACTATCATAGCTGGATTAAGAGGTAAAATGTTGCGCAAATATAATGCTGTCTTAACGCTAATTATGCTTGCTATTATCTTCTCGGATAAACCAAATCAAGCAATGATGTTAGCAGTATTTATTATTTGGCAATATGTCCTTATTAAAGGCTATTTACTACTAAGAAAACAAAATAATAATACATTCATGTTTTACATGGCTGTTATTTTGTCGATTTTGCCACTGATTTTGGCAAAAATCGCACCATTTGTACCTGAATTAAAACTCATTGTTTTTACTGGTATATCTTATGTAACATTCAGGGCAGTACAAATGGTATTTGAAATTCGCGATGGCTTAATTAAAGAATGCTCATTTTTTAATTTCTGGGAATTCATTTTGTTCTTCCCTGCCATTTCGACCGGACCTATCGATCGGTATCGCAGGTTCCAAAAAGATATTCAAAAACCACCAAGTGCTGAAGAATATCAAAATCTACTATACATGGGTATTAACCGTATTTTTCAAGGTTTTCTGTATAAATTTATACTTGCTTACTTAATAAAAGAAAATATTATGGATGCAACAATAGCTCACCAAAACACAATTTTATCAAATATGATTTATATGTATAGCTATAGTTTATATCTATTTTTTGACTTCGCAGGTTATAGCTCATTCGTAATCGGTGTCAGTTATATGATGGGTATTAAAACACCAGAAAACTTTAATAAACCGTTTATCAGTCGTAATATTAAAGATTTCTGGAATCGTTGGCATATGAGCTTATCATTCTGGCTCCGTGATTTTATTTACATGCGCTTTGTCTTTTTTGCCACAAAGAAAAAGCTCATAAAAAATCGCTATATGATTTCATATATTGGCGTCTTTTTGAACTTTTTTATCATGGGAATTTGGCATATTACAGGTCATCATATTGCTCAATATATGATTTATGCTCTATATCATATTGCTCTGTTTATTTTATTTGATATTTTCGAACGAAAAAACAAGAAGTATAAATTTTGGCCCAACAATACGTTCATGCATGTCCTTGCAATTGTGATTACATTCCATTTCGTATGTTTCGGTTTCCTAATTTTCTCTGGTCACCTAAATAATTATTTTTAATAAGTAATTTCTTTTCTTGTAACTAAGAAGTTACTAATAATACATTTCAGATATAAAGGAGATTTTTTTAATGGTAGAATTCAAAAATCAAGTATTAGATATTTTAGAAGAAGTATGTGAAAATGATATTGTAAAAGAAAATCCTGATGTGCAATTATTTGAAGAAGGTATCCTTGATTCTTTTGCTACAGTATCTTTACTAGTAGAATTCCAAGAACGTCTAAATATTGAAGTGTCTATTTCTGATTTCGATCGTGATGAGTGGGCAACACCAAATATGATTATTAAGAAGTTGGAAGATATCCGATGAAAAAGCAACCTTGGGTCAGATGCTCCTAGCATTGGACCTTTTTGTGATCCTGGTATAAAAAATCTATAAAACTTGGACATTTTGATTCTCTCACAATCTTTGGGTTCATCCGTATGCCCATCAAGTTAAAAATATTCACTATGCCCAAGTATAAAAAAACGTTATTCTTTCTAAACAAGATTATTAGAAAGGATGACGTTTTTTATGAATTTTTCGATTCAAGGTGAACTACAATTATTTGTTGAAGAATTATATCAACATCTTACTCCTTCATTTTTAGAAAAACTTGCTAGAGAAATAGCTTTTGTACAACGAAAGCGTAAGTTTTCAGGTCATGATTTAGCTACTATTTGTGTCTGGATAAGTCAGCGGGTAGCGAGTGATTCTTTAGTACGACTGTGTAGTCAACTTCATGCTGTTACAGGAACTCTTATGAGTCCAGAAGGACTTAATAAGCGATTCAATAAAAAAGCTGTTTGCTTTTTAAAACATATTTTCTCTACATTATTAAAAAATAAAATTTGTGAAACATCAGTGATTCCAGGCTCTTCAATCTCTTATTTTCAACGAATTCGTATTTTAGATGCAACGGATTTTCCAAGTGCCAAAACACTTAGCTAGTGTGTATCCTGGATCAGGTGGTTGTGCACAAACAGCGGGTATAAAAATTCAGTTAGAATATGATTTACATAGTGGCCAATTTTTAAATTTCCAAGTGGAACCAGGGAAAAATAATGATAAAACTTTTGGAACAGAGTGCTTAGCTACATTACGTCCTGGAGATCTATGTATTCGGGATTTAGGCTATTATTCACTGGATGATTTAGATCAAATGGACCAACGTGGCGTGTATTATATATCACGGCTTAAATTAAACAATATGGTGTATATCAAAAATGGATTTCCTGAATATTTTCGAAATGGGACAGTAAAAAAACAGTCTCAGTACACCAAAGTTGATTTAGAACACATTATGAATACCTTAAAACCAGGGCAGGTCTATGAAATAAAAGATGCTTATATTGGAAAGGATAAAAAACTATTCACTCGGGTGATTATGTATCGATTAACAGAAAAACAACTGCGTGAGCGTATGAAAAAACAAGTGTATACGGAAAGTAAAAAAGGTATTACGTATTCAGAAAAAAGCAAACGATTAGCTGGCATGAACATATATTTTACCAATACACAATTTTTATTCTCTCCGTTGGCAAATTGAAATCATATTTAAAACTTGGAAATCACTTTTTCAAATTCATCATTGCCAAAATATCAAACAAGAGCGATTAGAATGCCATGTTTATGGAAAACTCATTGCCATTTTTCTATGTTCTTCTACTATGTTTAAAATGCGACAATTAATTTTACAAAAGAAACAAAAGGAATTAAGCGAATATAAAGCTATTGGAATGATTAAAGATCATTTATACATCTTGTATCAAGCTACGCAACTAAACACCCAAGAAATAACAAAGATTCTTATTCGGCTGTTCCACCTCCTACAGAAGAATGGACGGAAATCTCACAGATACGAAGAGAAAACAGTCTTTGATATTATGGGGGTTGTCTATGAGTATAATGAGGTGACCCGGCAAAAGAAAGATGCATAATTTTTGAAATTAGGCCGATTGAGGTTTATTTAGCATGCTCATTTTTAAGGATACACAGTATTTTAAGGGTTTTTCCGTTCATATGAACGAAAGTTCATTTTGTTTTGGTTCTTAAGTTGATGGGCATGGGGTAGCAGCGGCTATAAGCATTTTTATCCTTTCTATAATTTTCCTTTATTTTAATCCTTACAGTAATCAAATCACTGTGAATTTTCTGCGTGAAGTATAAAAAACAGCCATTCCTTAGTGAAACGGCTGTTTTCGTAATTCAATAAAAGCTCTCAGATTGCGGTAGATATTTTTAAATATTATTTTGTTTTTTTTGACTTGATTATAATAAAAGATGGACTTCGCGATTCGTTTATTAAATCTGGCATTATCTCTATCCCTGCCAAAGTTGATTGTGGCTCGATTATTTTATCCAGCGAAAGCCCGTGTTCAATCAAAGTATTTATTAATGTGGCAACAGTTCTATGATAAATAACCACACTATCGTCAACAAACCAGTTGTGTACTCTGATTCCTTCTTCTTGATAATTATCTAATGCCCAGTGTGATGTATTACCATCCTCAGTTTTTATCCAATGGTTGCTTCCTTTGCGAGCTGTTGCTATTGGATGTTCGGTTGAAAAGATAAATTCACCACTGCTTTTTAATAGTTCATTAATCTTTTGAATCATTGCCGAGTAATCTTCAATGTAATGTATAGAGAGGGAACTTATAATCAGGTCGAACTTTTGATTGGTTAGTCCCATATCCTCCATAGGAAGACACATAAATTCTATGTTATCATCCTGATTTAACTTTTTAGCACGTTCAATCATATTTTTGGATATGTCTACACCTATTACGTTTTTTGCACCATTTTCTATACAATACTTTGAAAAATGACCATCACCGCAACCCAAGTCTAATACCGATTTTCCTTTCAAACACAGAATTAATGATTTGATTGCTGGCTGTTCTATGAAGTCATTAGCGTTTATTCCACTTTCACGCAATGCTGTGTAGTTTTTGAAGAAATTCGGATTATCGTAAATATTTTGTTTCACTTACATCACTCCTCAGATAAGGTTTTCATAGATTAAGCTGACTTCTGTTTCCAAATTATCATACTAACCATAAAAATTTTGTCATCCTTTTATTATAGTAATGGTTTTTAGGAAGATATCTCGAACTCAATACTTTCACAATCCTGCCCGTTTGCTGAATAATCTGCTGTAAATACTATACCGTATTAAGAAAATTAACCTTTATTTTAATTATAAGCAACAATCTTTACGAAAAGAGCCTTTTATTTTTTATTAAGCTATTGAAACGATAGTGAAGGGACGAGAGCGTAATGAAGCGAGAACTATCGAAATTAGCGGATGTACTAGTCAATCATTCGACTAAAGTGCAGCCTGGTGATCATGTGTTAATTCAAAGTGTTACTGAAATAGATCCCGCAGTAGTTCGTGAAATTATTAAGTCTGTGGAAAAAGCAGGGGGATATGCGCATGTATCAATGCGTGATGTTTCTGTTACAAGGCAATTAATTCTATCAGGATCTGAAGAACAATTTAAGTTATTTGCAGATTGGGAATGTTATCGCTTAAGTAAGATGCAAGTATATATTAATCTCCGTAGCCCTAGAAATGCATATGAATTAGCAGATGTACCATCAGAAAAAATGAAATTATATCAAAAGATATTTGGAAAAGCTCATAGTGAAGCAGTGTATAAAACAAGATGGGTGACAACAAGAATCCCGAGTGCGGCGTCTGCGCAAGAAGCGAATATGAGCACTGAGGCCTATGAAAAATTTTATTATGATGTATGTACGTTAGATTACAATAAAATGTCGAAAGCAATGAATCCGTTAAAAGAATTAATGGAAAAGACAAAGCAAGTTAGGATTATTGGAGAAGGTACGGATTTGAAGTTTTCAATTGAAGGAATTGGCGTTTTAAAAGGAGATGGAACGGATAATATACCTGATGGTGAAGTGTATACAGCACCTGTCAAAGATTCAGTAAATGGAGTAATAACATTTAACACAGTATCCGTTCAACAAGGTTATGCGTTTCAAAATATAAAGTTACATATGAAACAGGGGAAAATAATAGATGCATATGCAAATGATACAGAGCGAATGAATCGAATTCTTGATACGGATGAGGGAGCAAGATATATTGGAGAATTTGCACTAGCGTTTAATCCTTATATATTACACCCGATGAATAATACGTTATTTGATGAAAAAATAAATGGTAGTTTTCATCTAGCAATTGGAGATTCGTTACAAGGTGCAGACAATGGGAATAAATCAGCGATACATTGGGATTTAGTAAACATTCAAAGACCGGAGTATGGCGGGGGTGAAGTTTGGTTCGATGATGTACTAATTAGAAAAGATGGGCGTTTTATTTTACAAGAGTTGTTCGGATTAAATGAAGAGAATTTAAAAAGGTAAAGTGCTTTATTGAAATTGTGTAAAGGAGATTAAAACCCGCCATAACAAACTAAAAAATTCATTGTATAAAGTTACATTTATTTAATGTAAATGATAGCTAGATTGGCGCGGCTCGGTAATTGTTGAGTGAAATAAGCCAAAATCTCTTGAAAAACACTTGATTTTTTACTACATCAATCTTTACAATCCCTCCATATAATGTGAATAGAACTAGCACTTATTTAGAAGCCTTTGAAACAGTGCATTATGTACATGCGGTGAAGAAGTAGAGGATTAGTAGGCATGGGGAGAAATCTCTGTGTATTTTTTTATGCGTATTTTTAATTTTAAAAACAATTTGTAAAAAATATTTTACAAATTGCAAGAAATAAATTACGATTATCTCAAGAGGTGTTACTATTGTTACATAATAAAATTGTAGTTTGTCGAGCAGAAAAAGGTTGGACTCAAGAAGAACTGGCAACAAGAGTGGGAGTTAGTCGTCAAACTATCGCTACTCTTGAAAAGAATAAATATAACCCTTCTCTAATTCTTGCCTTTAAAATCGCAAATGCATTTGAAAAGCCGTTAACCGATGTATTTGATTATCTAGAGGAGTGATACATATATTGTTGTTAAAAATTTTATTATTTGTTTTATTAGTGATAAGTAAGATGTATGTAATAAAATTTCAATCAAGTGATGAAGCAAATGACGAAAGAGGAAGAGAAATTCTATATAAAACAAATAATGTTTTGTATAATATTCTATATTTAGGTATCATTTCCATTATTGTTTTACAATTAATTGATATTATTCCTTTGAAATTTCTACCTGATTTGTTGTTATATTTTGCGCTTTCATTAAGTGTGTTAGGCAGTATTTTTATATTTATCAATAGAAACAGGAAAAATTACTAATATGTATTAAGTATTTTATCTTGTTCTGTTAGGAAATTGAACAACATGTTTCTTTAAAAAGTGAAATTTCTATTTTAAACATGAAGGAATATAGTTAAACTAATAGCTGTGTTTATTTAAGTAGGCTACATAAAATAATTAATCTTCTTCATAAAAAATTAAGGAATCCAAAATAAAACCCACACATTTTAATCAAAATGTGTGGGTTTCTTCTTTTTATAAAATAAATATTTGCAGCAATACTTTGGTCAAATTTTAATTAAAACTAAAATTCACCTTTTCTATTATAAATTTTTGTAGTGTGGAAATATAGCTATTAGATCACCAAACTAGTATTTTGGGGGCATTAACTTAAACAATAAATAACTTCATGTCTATCTTGTTGATGAAATTCATTGCCCTCGGATAAAGGATAGTAAAACCCCTGAATAATTAGTTTTATTGATTTTTATTACAATTTTGTAAGGTTAAGTAATAAAAATCGATAGAACGGGATATTAGAATGGGATACTCTGATTGATGGGTAGAATATTCTGAAAAAAGGGGTGGAGCAAATGAAGAATAGAAAAAAAGCATCGATAATATGCAAAAGTATTTTATGTTTAATGATTTGTATATTCATTACGAATGAAGCATGGTTTACAAATGTGGTGAGGGCAGAATCAGGCACGTTGACTGATAGGAGTATAGAGGATTTCAAAAAAAAGCTGGATGAACAGGTCCCAAAATGGCAGGAGAATTATGGGGTACCAGGGGTTGCAATAGGGATTGTACATGAGGGGCGTATTGCTTATACACTTAACTACGGTTATGTAGATAAAAAGACAAAAAAAGCGGTGAGTGATGATACTTTGTTTCAAGCTGGTTCCATATCTAAAAGCCTTACAGTGTGGGGAATCTTGCATCTTGTAGATGAAGGTCGTTTATCACTAGATAATCCCGTTGGAAAATATCTGCCCAAATGGAAATTACCTAATTCAGAGTTTAATAATAATGAAGTCACGATAAGAAGATTATTAAGTCATACAGCAGGACTGTCTGCACATAAAGGATACCTTGGGGTTGCACCAGGGAAAAATCTTAATTCTATTGAGGAGTCTCTGTCTGGAAAAGGTTGGCTTAATGAACAAGTGGAGGTTACCAATAAACCAGGTTCAGAAACAATTTACTCTGGTGGCGGATATACAATTTTACAACTTGTAATTGAAGAGGTTACCGGAATACCTTTTGATCGTTATATGGAAGAACAAATTATGAAACCTTTAGGAATGAAATCTAGTTCATTCTTACAACGCCCTGAAAATCATAACCTTTCGAAAGCTTATGGATATTTTGGAGAGGAGCTCCCTAGTTACCAATTTACCGAACAGGCTGCTGCAGGTCTCAAGACAAATGTTACGGATATGATGACATTGATACTTGCAAGTATGGATACAAATAATAAAGGAAATGGTGTCATCAAAAGTGAACGTGTTACGGAAATGCAAAAGCCAGTATTAGGGGAGAATGGTTTAGGTATATTTGAAAAAAAACTATCTAATCAATGGAAATTACTTTATCATTCTGGTGACAATCGAGGCTGGCATTCTTTTTATGGTTTCATTCCTAATACAAAGGATGGATTGGTAATCCTTACAAATGGTGAAGGTGGTATAGACTTACGACAGGATATTTACCACGCATGGATGGAATATGAAACTGGAAAATTACCTGAAAGTTACTTCTCTCTAGCTGAGCAGAGAAAAAACAACTCTATTACATCAATTGTTATTGGAGCCACACTTGGTTTATATTTGCTGCTATTTGTGATTAGATTGTACAAAGGGAGAAGAACTTTCATTTTTAAGCACGAGAAGAAACCTTACATAAGATTAGTGGTTAGGGTATTTTTACTTATTATTACTGCTATTCTCGTTTTTTGTGCTGCCTATTTGTGGAGAGTTTTTAGTTTGAATTCCGGTAATACAATAAATTTTATTCTAATAATGGCATGGATTATAACATTATTAATTAGTGGATTTTTCCCGAAAGTTAGAAGTAATAAAAAACAACGTATGAAACTAAAAGATTTAACATCAAAATTTACATTTATGTAATGTTAAAGGCTAGAAAGCTGGATTGGCGCGAATTTCGAATTGTGGAGTGCAATGAAAAGACAAAATCTCTTAAAAAACACTTAAATTTTTACTCCATCAATCTTTACAATCCCTCTTTATAATATGAATTGGACAAGCAACTAAGAGAACGCAAAACATGTCAGTTTATACATTCTATATTAGGGGGAGAAATTGTATGAAAAAGGCAGTTGCTTCATTGGCTGTTATGGCAGCTTTATTACCGACACTTTCGATGCATGCGGAAGGGAAAGAGCAAGTTCGAAAATCAGCTACAACTTTTAACGTTATTAGTGACATTCAAGGAGATTTAGGGGACTTTGATCACGTATTAAAAGATATGAACAAAGTGACGCCACTTTCCAGAGCGCTTATTATGAATGGGGATATAACGCAAACTGGGCAGCAGTCACAATATGATGATGTGAAGCGTGTGTTAAACAAGAATAAGCATCCGGAAAATGTATGGTCAACTGTTGGGAATCATGAATTTTACGCTGGTAAATGGACAGCTGATGGGAAACTCTCTCAAAATACATGGCCAAATGGTGTAACGGAAGAAACATTGTTTAATCGATATTTAAAATTTAGCGGACAAGATAAGGTATATCATAAAAAAGAATTAGACGGTTATCCGCTTTTATTTTTAGGAACTGAAAAATATATGAAATACCACGATTCGAAAATGTGGGATGAAGTATATATGAGTGATGAGCAATTAGGATGGCTAAAACAAAATTTAGAAGAGTATAGTCAAAAAGATAAAAATAAGCCAATTTTCATTTTCTCTCATCACGTTTTACCTGATTCTGTATCCGGATCAAGACAATCACCATATTTACAAGACTATTTAAACGTGGATAAATTGTACGATGTATTAAAAGACTACCCGCAAGTTGTTTTCTTTACGAGTCATACGCATTGGGATTTAAACTTGCCAGACTGGGCTGGTAAAAAGAAAATTACAGGCGGAGATGAAAAAGGATTTACGGTTGTAAATACGGGCGGAATTGAAACAGGCTGGATGTCAGCTGGACCAAATGGCGGAGAGAAGACTGCTCCGGATGGATCTTCTTTCAAACAAGGATTGCAAGTGAAAGCATACGGTAACGATGTTGTCGTAACGGCTTACGATTATAAACGGGATAAGGGCATAAAGAACTTATTAATTAGTGACGCAAAAATTGCACAAATGGCACCAGATGTAACAGCAGATGATAATAAAAATGTAATCGTTGGTGCTACTGAATATATGGAGTACTCTGTAGAAGGAACGAATGAGTGGCATACGTATTATACAGCAAACCCGCCAAAATTTGATGGGGACAAGATTGTATATGTACGCCATAAAGGAGAAATGAATTTAGAAGCAGGATTAACGCAACTTCTTCGTTTTTCGGCAAATAAGTGATTGGAGAGAGCCCACATTTAAATGTGTGGGTTCTTTTTTGATTGATGAGAAACGGGCCTCTATTTGTATATTTTTGTCGTTGAATCGATATATTAAGAAAACCATTCATATAATTTCATTTACCGTACTGGAGTTAAAAATCATTGATATAAATTGCATTTACCGAATTCTAATACATTTTTAATCCAGAAAGGTGACTTCATCATTTTTCCATGTAATAATAGTATGGTTACATTTACTGTGAAAGAGTATAAAAGGAGCGTTATTGATGAATTTAGCTAAATTTCCGAGAAAAAAATATACAGAATCATATACACCAATTGAAAAATTAAACAATTTTTCTGAAGTACTTGGTGGGCCGACTATTTATTTTAAACGAGATGATTTACTTGGTTTAACAGCTGGCGGTAATAAGACGAGAAAGTTAGAGTTTCTAGTTGCGGATGCACAGGAAAAGGGTGCAGATACGTTAATTACAGCTGGTGGTATTCAGTCAAACCATTGCCGTCTAACACTTGCAGCTGCGGTAAAAGAAAAAATGAAATGTATTCTTGTGCTAGAAGAAGGGCTTGAGCCAGAAGAAAAGCCAGACTTTAACGGAAACTATTTCTTATATCATTTATTAGGTGCTGAAAACGTAATTGTTGTGCCAAACGGAGCAGATCTTATGGAAGAGATGCATAAAGTAGCGAAAGAAGTTAGTGAAAAAGGTAATACACCATATGTAATACCAGTTGGTGGATCGAACCCTACTGGCGCAATGGGATACATTGCTTGTGCGCAAGAAATTATGGCGCAATCATTCGAGCAAGGAATTGATTTCAGTTCAGTTGTTTGTGTAAGTGGTAGCGCTGGTATGCATGCTGGTTTAATTACTGGTTTTTCCGGAACACAAAGTAAAATTCCTGTAATCGGAATTAACGTAAGTAGAGGAAAAGCGGAGCAAGAAGAGAAAGTAGCAAAACTTGTAGATGAAACTTCAGCTCACGTTGGTATCCCAAACTCTATTTCACGCGAGGCAGTTACATGCTTTGATGAATATGTAGGACCAGGATACGCGTTACCGACGCCAGAAATGGTAGAAGCAGTTCAATTACTTGCGAAAACAGAAGGTATTTTACTTGATCCAGTTTATACAGGTAAAGCAGTAGCAGGATTAATTGATTTAATTAGAAAAGGCAAATTTAATAAAGAGGACAACATTTTATTCGTACATTCAGGTGGCTCACCAGCTTTATATGCGAATACGTCTCTGTTTGCGTAAGTGTAAAAAGCATTGGGTATCCAATGCTTTTTGTTTTGAATTAATGTTGAAATTTGATACAATTTCGTGAATATGCGATGATTTTTCAACATTCAACGGTAAACAACGATATATAAAGGAGATTGATGTATGACAGAGTTTTGGGAAGCAAGTTTTATAGAAAATCAAATGATGTGGGGATTTGAAGCTGCAGATTCCGCAATTTTGACGAAGGATTTTTTCCTTGAAAAGAAAGTGAAGGATATATTGATTCCTGGTATTGGATATGGAAGAAATGCAAAGGTTTTTATTGATAACGGAATACATGTAACAGGTATTGAAATTTCAAAAACAGCGATCGAATTGGCGAGGGAAAATGAAATTAATGCTAATTTATTCCATGGTTCAGTTACGGATATGCCTTTTGATAACAAACTGTATGATGGCATATTTTCTTATGCACTTATTCATTTGTTGAATAAGGATGAGAGAGAGAAGTTTATTAAAGATTGTTATAGTCAGTTAAAACCAAACGGATATATGATTTTTACTACTATTTCTAAAGATGCCCCAATGTTTGGGAAGGGGAAACAACTTGGTAAAGACTACTTCGAGATAATGGAAGGGGTAAAAATGTATTTTTATGATGTTGACTCGGTACAACAAGACTTTGGAAAATATGGACTGATAGAAACTACGGAAATTTTGGAGCCACATAAAAATATGGAAAGTAAACCTCCATTTAAATTTATAATGATCAAATGTCAAAAAACACTATAATTACAATTGTGTAAAAAATAGTGAAAGGTTACTTAATAAGCTTGATGTGTAAGCTACTCACTAATTATTCTTTAAAGGCGAAGTAAGGGAAGTCAAATGGCATCCCTTACTTCGCTTAATTTAGTTTAAAACATGTTTTAAACTTCCAACGAATTATTTGTTATATAATGGAATTGTTGAAGCGTGAGAGGGGTGATTATATGAGTACAACATTAAGAGGGGTCATATACACAATACTCAGTATTTCTATAATATTAATAATTTTTTTAGGTTACGGATTATATTTGTATTTTAAGTGAAATGGTAACCAAACCAAAGGAAAAATAAAATAATTGCTGTATTAAATAGAGTAAAACACAAACTGCTAATATAATTGCTATAACAGCGGAAGTTAATATGAAGTACGCGAAAGGAACTACGTAATCTACTCCAACTCTTTCTAAAATAGGGAGAAAGAGATTAATATTTTGTTTGCTTCACTTTTTTTCGGCACTCTACAGCTAGATGGTATTACTGACACGTACAAGTTATCAACAATCTTTATGTTGAAAGAATCTTAGCGTACGAAATTCGCGTTTTGTTGGTGCGACCACATCTCTATTAAGCTAACAGATGCAATCACCTTCAACTATCCCTTATCAGATACAAGGTAACAGATGTTTTTATAATTTGAAAGACGAGGAAACGAACTTGGAGGGAGTATTGGAAGCATACAATAAATACATTGAGGGGGCATGTTTGAGAAGATTAAATCAATGGAAAAGGAAATGATTTTTAAGTCTGGGCTATGGACCTATCCTCCCGTTCTAATTAACTAAAAGAAGAACTTCCCCATACCGATTAGACTACTAAGCATTCCTATTCCATTCATGGTGCCTTTTCCTACTGTAAGTAAGTTTCCAAGCATTCCTGCCTGACCGTTACCTCCGTTATTCCCCCATCCCATTGGGGGCCATGAACCACCCCATCCCATGGGATTTACCTGTCCTCCCCATCCTGGAGGGTTTCCAAAAACACCCGAGTTATTGGTACTAAAGTTAAAAGCCTTGGCTGGCGGCGATAGTAAAGCGGCAAGATGCCCTTGTGCGAACATCCCTGTATGATTGAATGGTTGAGCCCAAGGGAAGGGGGGTTTTTGAAAATTGAAACCTGCATGGCCTGATAATGGAGCCGAATTAGCAGGATGTCCTTGGGGCATCATCCCCGCATAATTGTTTGGCTGGCCCCAAGAGAAGGGGGAGGGCTGGGGATTGAAACCCGTATAATCGGCTGATGAATCCCAACCAACTGGATAGACTCGATAACTCCAATTCCCAGGAATCTTCAAACCATTCATTCCCTCAGCTTTAGTTATTTGGAGCTGTGAATATAATGATGCCATTGAAATTTGGTTATTATATTGTTCCCCGTTTCCCTTTGAATTCAAATACCAATATTGGTGCATACGCTTATTCCCCTCACTTTAAAAATGTAATGTTAGACTTAGCCTATGTAATATTCCTTTTTATGGATAGTTACATAACTAGATCTACAAGCCCGTATTTAAAGGAATGGGTGCGTGGTCTTGTTGATTTATCCCGCTATTTGTGGGCAGTAAGACCCCCGCCTCAAAATTCAGCGAAAGCAAAGAAGTTTTGGGGGGACTGCCTGTAAAAGTCCCACTGATTAAAGTTTCACTTTATTTTAGAAGAGGATTTTCAGTTGCTCCTTTTGTTTATTTCAGCCTAATTTAATTTCGGTTAAAAAACGTGTTTAAATATTCATTCAAAATCTTATTTAAATGTTTATAAAGGTTTAATCAATAAAAAAGATTTTAAAATGTTATGTTGAGCAAGTAGAATTGCTAAAAAGAGAATATCCATTCGAAGAGTTTGGCAAAATACTGCAAGGATAATGTATTCTTGTGCAGATATGCAAACGATTTAAACTAATCAATGAAATTTATAATGAAGGGGCAAATAAATATATGAGTGAAACATTACATAAAAGAAAACCACCATATTTAATGCTTGTAATCCTTTTTATTGGGGCATTTGTTTCATTTCTAAACAACTCGCTTTTAAATGTAGCCTTGCCATCAATAATGAAGGATTTAGACATTAAAGATTATTCAACGATCCAGTGGCTTTCTACAGGGTATATGCTTGTAAGTGGTATATTAATTCCGGCATCAGCATTTTTAATAACCCGCTTCTCCAATAGGAGCTTATTTATTACATCTATGGTGATTTTTATTCTTGGTACGGCCTTAGCGGCTTTAGCACCGAACTTTGGTTTATTACTTACTGGCCGGATGGTTCAAGCAGCAGGTTCTTCAGTCATGGGGCCTTTGTTAATGAATATTATGCTAGTAAGCTTCCCAAGAGAAAAACGGGGAACAGCAATGGGGATTTTTGGATTGGTTATGATTACAGCTCCAGCAATTGGACCGACACTATCAGGTTATATTGTAGAGTATTATGACTGGCGTTTGCTTTTTGAAATGATTTTACCGTTAGCAATCATTAGTTTACTGTTAGGGATTTGGAAATCTGAGAATGTCATGAAACAAAACAAAAATGCAAAACTTGATTATCTCTCATTATTATTATCTTCTGTCGGTTTTGGCGGTTTGTTATATGGATTCAGTGCTGCAAGCTCCGATGGTTGGACGAATAAAGTTGTCTTAACAACCTTAATCATAGGCGCTATTGCCCTAATTACTTTCATTATCCGTCAATTAAAAATGAATGAGCCGTTATTGGATTTACGTGTTTACAAGTACCCAATGTTTGCACTTGCGTCTGTAATTGCAATTGTCAACGCGGTGGCCATGTTTTCGGGTATGATTTTAACACCAGCTTATGTACAAAACGTCCGTGGCATTTCGCCGCTGAACTCTGGGCTGATGATGCTTCCAGGTGCGGTAATAATGGGGGTTATGTCACCAATTACAGGTAAACTATTTGATAAATATGGCCCTCGGATTCTTGGCATAGTAGGACTTTCCATTACAGCTGTTTCAACTTATATGTTGGCAAACCTGCAAATTGACTCTAGTCACACACATATTATTCTTATTTACACACTGCGGATGTTTGGGATGGCAATGGTGATGATGCCACTTATGACAAATGGCCTTAATCAATTGCCAACTCGCTTAAATCCGCACGGTACGGCTGTTAATAATACAGCTCAACAAGTGTCCGGTTCGATTGGTACTGCTATTCTTGTTACGATTATGAATTCTGTAACAACAACAAAAGCTGAAAGTCTAATGTCGGATGTAGATCCAACAACCTTCACAGAAGCTACGAAGGTAGTATTAACTCAGAAGGCTTTATTATCGGGAATTCAATATTCATTCTATGTAGCGCTTGGCATGAATGTTGTTGCACTGCTATTAGTTTTTTTCGTTAAACGTGTAGATACAAGCGCGGAAGCTGTCGAGAGGTTAAATCGATAGAGAAAAATAAAACTCTAGATAATGATTCCTACAAGTTTTTTTGCTGATTAGTTAGACAAGGAAGCTTTTATCTGGTAGTTATCAAATCAAAGAAACTTCCAGTGAAATTTGCATTGGAAAATATTGAAAATAGGAGTGAGTGAAAAACGTAGGGGATTCCTCTACGTTTTTTTATGTGAACATTAATAAGGTGTTCAACACTAGCCAGGATAATGATCTTTTCACCTTATTACGGGTAGTGGCAGCTTCGCTGGTACTACCCGTAATATTGAATTTGAAAATAAAAAGTGAAACAAACTATCTCATAACTTGAATCGGAGCAAACACTCTAACCACGGGTTGCTTTTATTATATACCAAACCTTAACATATGCCCTTTAGATATTTGGAAATTATGTGAATTTTAAAAAAGAGAACAAATAACTGTTTTAAGTCCCTAAAAATTCCAATTGAACATTTTGAACAAAATATTTTAAATCAATATATATTTCATAATAAATTATAAAAAATGTAGATATAGGTAAATAGAGAAGAATGTCCTTTATTGGTAAATCAAAGAGGGAATTTTTATAATCCAAAAACGTTATCAAATCAAGTAACAGACATGATAAAAAAGACAAATCTAGATTTTCTACAGTATCGTGAAAATCCTGTAACGGCACATACATTCCGTCATGCATTTGCAATCATGGCAGTTGAACAAGGAAATGCGGATCTATATCATTTAATGCAAACGCTGGGCCACGAAAATATCCAAACAACAAAAATCTATTTAGAGAAGCATATGAAACGGGAGAATAATGTAGGTACTTCATGCGGATGCGATGCCGCGGATATGTTGAGGTGAATTTGAAACACTCCAAACCTTATTTAATTATGTATTTTTTATATAATTAAATAAGGTTTTATTCATGCGGAAATATAAATGGATAATTATTGGTAAAGAAATAAAATTATAATTTCACCTGTTATTGGGTAGATAAGTATAGAGACAGCTAGTGAATTAGGAGACATTTGGGTTAGAGGGATTCTCACATGTAAATAGTTCTGTAGGTGGAGAAATTACGAGATATTTATTTTGAATTAGAAAGGAATAATTATCAGATGAAAAGACTTGAAACTGTCTTCTGTATAGTGATAATAAAGACGTGTAATTCCAATATAGACAACAATAGCGTTATTACATATTGAATGTAATAACGCTATTTAAAGTTTATTAAAACAGAATTTATCTTTCTAAAATTATCTATCAAAAATGATATTCAATAAAATTCGTAGTTTTATCCTTTACGGTATCTTGTAACTACAGCTTACTTAGCTCTAAAGAAACAACAAACATTTTTCTTATTCAATAACTCCAATTTCTAGAGCCTTCTGGACAGCTTCTTCCTTGTTACGCACCCCTAACTTTGTGTAAGCCGAGGAAGCATAGTTCCTGACTGTACCACTCGACAAATATAACCTTGAAGCTATTGTAGTGTATCGGAGTCCTTTTGCTACTAGCTGCAATATTTCTATCTCTCTGGTTGTTAGCTCATAAGCAGTAGCTTTTGATTGTGGTGTCTCGATTTGCTCATCAAACTTCTCAAATATTTTGTGAGACATTCCCTGATCAATTAGTGTCCCACCTCTGTGAATAAGTCGGATCGTATTAGCTAGCTCCAATGTTTCAATAGATTTAAGTAAAAAACCATCCGCACCGTTACGAAGTGAGTCCAGCGCCTGTTCCGTATCCTGAAACGTTGTAAAAATCAATACGCGGATATGTGGCCATTGTTGCTTTATCTTTTTGGTTGCTTCGACTCCATCCATGTGCTGCATATCTAAATCCATAAGTACAACGTGGGGTTGAAGGCGCCCACACAAATCGATGGCTTGATTGCCATCCTCAGCCAAACCGACTACATTTAAATCTTCATATCTATCGAGTAGTGTCCTCAAACTTTCCCGAACAAATGGCTGGTCGTCTACAATTAACAAACGAATAAGTCCATCTCTTATTTCAGTTTGTCGCGGTATGGTACATGTAACAAGCATTCCTTCCTCTGGCTTTGTATATACAGACAATTGACCTTGTAAATTCATTGCCCGCTCTTTCATAGCATTCATACCGAAGCCTTCCTGCCATTCTACATTTCCCTTTCCATTATCTTGAACTTCCAGCCTCGTATATTGTTGTTCAAACTGCAATGAAACTATAATTTCAGTCCCCTGACCATGACGTACTGCATTCGTAAGGGACTCTTGTAAGCAACGAATAAACGCTATCTTCGCTTGCCGAGACAGTTGGTATTCTTCTCCGAATGCTCGAAAGCTTACATTCACCCGAGCGTGCTCCTGAAATTCGGCTCCAAGATTTTGTAGAGATTGAATCAAGGAAGGCGATTGACACGGAGACTCCATTTGATGTAGGTAACCTCTCACGTCCTCGATGCTTTTACGTCCCATTTCAAGCAGAGAATCTAGCCTTTGAATACCCATTTCGGTAGCAAGCTCGGTGCGCAACGTTTCCATCCCCATAATAATAGAAGTATAAGCGTGACCAACTGTATCATGAAGCTCGCTCGACAGCCTGTTTCGTTCCTCTGCCAGTGTAATGCGTTCGATTTGAGACATATATTGCTCAAGTACCGCGTTTTGTTTACGAATCGCTTCATTTTGTTTATGATTGACGATTAATAAATGAAAAGCAAACCCCATTACATAAGAGAGTCCGTAGTAGGTGACCATAATCCAATAGTTATTACTTGGCGCAACTGCATAAAAAATTCCAGTTGTTATAAAAACTGTTGTTGGAGCTGTCCAATAATAGGACGAATGCTTACTATTCGCAGCGATAAGAAATACCGATATAAGAAATGTGTTGTAAGCTTCCGGAAATAAAGAGGTTAAATATATAGACAGTCCACCATATAGCAGTATTTCTGTGAACAAGTAATATTTATAATTGAACAGTAAGGCTACCCATGGAATAGAGAAGGCAACAACCTCCCAAAGAATAATAATCCAAAGTGGCAATGTTAAACCATCCTGAAAATTTAATGTAGCTAGGATGATAGACACACTAGCAATTAGACGGACCCCTAACATAATCCAATCATACCAAAACCAATACTTAACCATATCTAACAAGTTATTTACCCCCTAAGTAGCCTACCTTTTTACTTCTTATATTATAAATTAATCTTTTATGCATTGTTATACTTTTTAATTTTACACTGCGATCCTCTCACAGACTGCCAACTTCTATCGATTTAGTTGCCGAATCATACTACGTGTATAACCACCAAATTTCTTTGTCAAACCATCTACTATTCTAATACTTATGGCGATAGACACTATACCCATAGACATGACAAAGAGTGACTTGGAAAAAGTATCTATCTGTATGAAAATAATATTCATATCGATGTATCGATACAGTAGTGGTGCCAACAGGAACATAAGTGGCATTATATAAAAAATGATTACACTAATGAGACTGAAAATGCCAATCACAAATTTCTGCATTAACCAAAAGACAGCAGACCAGGTGCGACGATCCGTAAGTCCTAATTTCACCTGAGCCCAGTTTGATGTATCCGTTGTTATACTTCTATCGTAAGAGTCAGTCGAAATATCGGTATAAATTTTCGTCTGTATACGCTCGAATTGGATAAAAGGTGTGGTAGTCTGTAGTACTCGTATAACTAATGGAATCCCAACTACCGTAAATGAAAGGGTGAAACTGAATAGCAAAGCTATTAGGTAAAAACAAAAATAAAACAATCCTGTAACGAAAGTTAGCAATAAAAAATAACCATTCTGGATGAATCTTGATTTCATAAAGTTCATCGCTCCTCTCTGTGTAATAACCGCATCATACTGCTTTTTTTGTCAAATTCACCAGTGTAAAAATGTCATATGACATTTTTAAATGATGCTAAAAAGGGGAGAGTAACCTACTTCTGGTTAAAAAAGATGCTTATATTAATCTCCATAAAACAATCCCGTTCTTGCAGATGCAAGAACGGGATTGTTTTGTACTTTTATTTAATATGAGATGGACTTGTTTTTCGAATGTGAAAAATAATATCAAATTGCTCACGCAATGAAGTATCAAAGTATAACGAACCGTTCGGGAGGAGTTGTCCCCCAATACTCAGTAATGGCCTTTTTTCTCTAACCCATTTATCTGCTTGCCCTTTAAGGTGACGGTTATCTAACAAAAACATTTGATACGGGACTTTTCCAAGGGTATAATTGAAACTATTTACATCTTGTGGAATAGTATCCGTTGCAATCTTACCTCCGGTGGAAGGATTATATTCGCTGTATAATGTGAATTTCCCCTCCGTAGTTGTACTACCAATTGTGACATAATTATTCTCTAAACGTTCCTTCAAAAACTGCCCCGCAGCATAAGGATATAATTTCTCATCGATAATTCCTTTAGCTATATGAATATTGTGTCCCCATACCATAGTTTTACCACCCAATGTCTCTTGTGCCCACATTGCTTGATCGGCCATGTATTGCTCATGTAGCTTTATCATACTTGGATAGTCATTAGGAAGCAGCATTGTGGTGAATTTCTCTATTGCATTCGCTGTTGCTTTTACCCAGATGTACTCGGATGAAACTATTTCTGTGTTTGCCTGCCCATTATCATCTTTAAGTAATTGGGCTACTTTCTCAGCGTTTGCCTTGAACTTTTTTTTCATTTCAGGAGCAAGCGTCATGTATTCCTGTACACTTCCAGTGAAAGATGACAGTTCTTTATAATTTTCTTCTACTTCTGCTAGCAAATCTGGTCGATGCAGCTTTACATAATCAATTACTTTATTAAAGACACTTTGGTCCAGCGTCTTTAAGTCTAGTCCAATAAATTGGATCTTTTTTTTATTGGAAGGATTAGCATTATAATCCTTCATCCATTCAATCATGGCAATAATTTCATCAGTAGGATATAACAAGTTTAAAAATTCCCTAGGGTTTCCTTTTCCTGTTTGGATATATTCATTTAGTTTTAAGCCGTTTCCCCAATCTTCTTCCATTCCAAAATTCGTAAAACCCATCTCAGTAACCAAATATTTCACAAGGCGAAATTTCATGGTGAAAATTTCAGAGCTTCCATGAGTATTCTCTCCTAATCCTACATATTGTGCACTCCCAATCATTTTCTTAAGTGGTTTTAAATCCTCAAATGATTTTGACGGTTCTATCGTTTTTAATGGGTAAGCCTGTGATTGTATTGATTTAACTATATTTTTTTGGATTGATTGACCTGAATTTTCGACTGCTACTGTTTGAGCGTTTCCTACTTCTCCACATCCTGTGACTAATAAAGCTGTACTAACCATTGCAATTATTCTTTTCTTATTCATTTTTTTCCACCTCAATTGAATTGTTTTTAAAAGCGAGATTGATTCATGTACTTGCACGAATCAATTGCCTTAATTCAATTGTTATCTATCCCATATCATATTTTCTAGTTACATATTGTCATAAGGTTAATTGACACAGGTCATAGACTAATCATTACACTTTTGTACTATCGGCTATGACAACTTATAAATAATAATTACATTGATGAGTCGCAAGTAAGACTAGATTATAAATTTGGGAGGGATTTTAAAGATGAATTAATCTATATGCCAAAATATTTTCATTCTAAGTTGAATTTGTTGAAATGACAGGAAGTCGGTTCGATAAACAAATTAATAAAAGGGGAAGGGCGGATTACAATGATATTACATGCAGAATCATGCCGCAATAAAGATAAAGTCCAACGTGCAAAAAGAGGACTTCGACTCTTTTTAACTATCTTGTTCATTACTTCTATTATTCTAAATTTAGTAGTAATGATTACTAAAAGTATGCCGCTTATTGTGGTATATATGTTTACCCCAGCATTTTCTTCTATTTTGACTCGCATAATACTGAAAGAAGGGTTTAAAGATGTATCTTTTAGTCTCGGTAACTTAAAGATATGGAAGGGAATTGGTCTTGCTCTGCTAATACCTATGATTATTTGTGGAATTACTTATTCTATCGCCTGGTTGAGCGGAATTGCGAAGTTTCAGCATCCCGAAGGTGGTATGTTAGAACCAATCTACAATATACTTGGACTTCAGTATCTATCGGCACCATTCAGTTTCATTTATCTAGTAATATTGAGCGGCATTTTAGGAAGTTTGCTTAACTTAATCCCAGTTTTGGGAGAAGAAATGGGCTGGCGAGGTTATATGCTCACAAGGCTAGTCGATGCAGAGTTTTCAAGGCCCATCCTTATTAGTGGATTGATTTGGGCAACGTGGCATGTTCCAATTGTTATTGCTGGTCTATATGTAGAGGGACCATCTGTCTTTCTTTCAGTACTTGGCATCTATTTTTGTATTGTACCATTCAGTTATATTACAGCTTATTTACGACTTATCACAGGTAGCATTTGGCCTTCGGTTATCATCCATACTACTTGGAATGCCATTATTCAAGGACCTTTCGCACGTGCAAGTACAGGATATCAAACTGAGATTTGGATTGGAGAATCTGGATTGATAACCGCCCTTATTATCTTGATTACGGCAATAATTGTGTCTCGGATAATAAGATTTACTAAATATTGATTTTTCACATAAATTTCAAAAAAATGATTGTGAATCAGAAAAACGGACTCTCAGATTGCTTTTTAAGGGTTTTTAGTGGTCATGTGAACGTCATACGTATCGATAAGGATTAAATTCCACACGATTAAAAACAGGGTGTTTAAACGATGTTTTGTTTTTATTCGTAATTTTAAATCTGAAATACTGAAGCCAATGTAATACAATTTCATTGGCTTCAGTATTTTGATTCTTAACTAAAAATAGAGTGGGAAATTAAGGGTGTCATATATATTAATTAAAAGTAGCATACAAAGAATGCTTAAGTGACATTTCTTTTGTTATAGAATAAACAAATCCTGATATTGCAGTAACTATTATTTTGAGGTCAATTTACAGTGAAATAAGTGTCTAATGTCTACTATTACTTTGGATTTATGTTACTGCACCTCTTAATTAGAGGTGTTGTTTTTGTTAATTAATAGCCATTGTACTTAGAAAATAAATAATATGTTTATGTGATGGAGTAATAAAGCTAGGTAGCATAAAGACTGATACTACAAAGATTAACAACATATAAAAAAATTATTTATATGTTGTGTCACCGCTGCTATTCCTAATAATTTTGGAATCTATTTATTTCTTCCGCTTTTGCGGAAACTAAAACTAATGTTGCGACCAGTAATATAGTGCCAATTAGATAAAAATAGTTGGACCTATATCGTCAGTATTTTTAATATTCCATTCGCTTTTTGTGTTTTCTATTTTTATTTTTGTACTGATGATAAGACCTTTCCCTCAATTAGATCTTTAAATAACGTAGACCTATTTGGTGCTTGAATTTCTTCCAACGTGAATTTTCCGAAGCATAGTGGTTCAGAAATAGCTTTATCATTTTCATCTGCTGTTAAATTTTCGACTTCTTTATTATCTTTGTCAAAAATTTGGAATACAGCAGTTTATCAGTTTTATATTCGAATTTGCAGCATCCACTTTTTTAATCTCAGTTTGTCCAAGTGATTGAATTTTTGGCTGTTAGTTCTTACGGTGATACAGTATCTCCTTGGACTTTCACTGTATTTTTAATCTTTTTTCCAGCTTGTCCCTCGCATGGAGTACCATTGTATGCCACTCTGTATGTGTCACATCCCAAAATTCTTCGTTTTCTTTTCCTACATTAAATTTACTTTTGTCTGTATCGAATGTATCTGTCACTGTTTAGCCTACTATTTGTAATGTACCTGGGGCATATTCTAGTTCGTCTGGCAATGTATCCGCAAAGGCTAGATTTTTCGCAGGATTAGCAAGAAGCTATTACTTACTAGAGTTGTATACTCCAATCATCCCTTGTTTCTGTATTTTGTAGGTTCTTCACTGTTTTCTCAAGTTCTATGATTAGATCTTGGAGAATTAAGAAACGACCCCCGCTCATTTCATTGTCGTTTAAAAACTTATAAGAAAAGAATCTATTTCTTTCACACTTTTCCTAACTTCTCCGATATGTAGATGCTAATTACAAATAAATAATATATGATTTTCATAAAAAAAATATAGTAATATTTTGTCGTGAATTGTACTATTTTGATATTTTATAGTAATATTTTGTCGTAAGTTATACCTGACGGAAAATAATTTATGAATTTATACAGTAACGATGTAAAAATTTATCATTTAATCTAATTAAGAGGAGAAGGTAATGAATAATTCTATCGATATACAACACTTGTGTGATCTCGCACATAAAGCCTTTAATGTACCTGTTCACATTTTATCCACAGACAAAAAAATCTTATATCAGTCTATTTCTGATGATATTTGTAGTCCTTTTTATTCTTCTAAAGAAGAACATCTTAGTGACATTTATCAAGAAAATGATCCCAATAACTTGCCACTTTTCAGATGTAACAGTTATCTTGAAAATTTCGTCCTAATTCATATAGCAAATCATGATTACATAAAAGGGACTATTATAATCGGTCCCACTATACATCCAAAGGGCTCAGATGATATAACCTTTAAACTTCGGAAAGAATTTAACTTAAATAATAATATTCAAGAAAGACTAGCCTATTATCAGTGCCTACCTGAGATTAAAAAAACTACTTTAATTGATATGGGAGTTTTATTACATTACATGATTTTCAATGAAAAGTTAGATGTAGATATTGTTTTAGAAAAAAATAAAGTGCTAGAGGAAGTTCCCTATAAAATTGTGAAACCTGATCTATATATTTTAAAACGCCAACAAAATAAACCTAAAACTCACAACATGGCATTAGTACATAATTATTTTTCAGCAATCAAAGAAGGAGATAAAAAGAAGTTATTGCAATATATGTATGCAGTTTCGCAGGAAGATACTGAATTAATTTTAACAGCGGATCCACTCAGAAACCAAAAAAACCATGGGATTATTGCGATTACTTTAGCTACTCGATATGCGATAGAAGGTAATCTCCCACCAGACATTGCTTTTGCTCTTAGTATTTTGTATATCCAAACCATGGAACAACTAGATAACGTGGACTCTGTAAGGCGATTGTCGGGAGATGCTTTACGTACTTTTGCAGATCGGGTGAAAGAATTCAATGCGCAAAAATTTTCAAATGCGGTTACTACATGTATGAACCATATTAGTAAAAATGTTTACGATGGAATATCTCTCAATGAACTCGCTAATCATTTGGATATTACGCCTACTTATTTATCTAAATTATTTAAAAAAGAAGTGGGAATTCCTTTAAGTGAATTTATTCAAAGGGAACGAGTGGAAGAAGCAAAAAAATTATTAACACTCACTACATATCCATTATCAGATATTTGTGCTTGGCTTAATTTTAACGACCAAAGTTATTTTACAAGGGTTTTCAAAAAATCAACTAACATGACCCCTAGACAGTATCGTGAAAAATATACCGTAATATAAGCTTAGTATCAGTTTCTTGTGCAAAAACTTTAATATATGCCCAAGTAACTCTAAAACTTGAGCATACTGTTTCTTTTACTCTAGAAAGGGTATGTGATTGATCTAGAAAAGGAATATGTATTCAAATAGATCTTGAAAAGTCCATGAAACATATAGCCAAGCTAAAGGACAATGGAAAGATTTATACCATGTTGTTAATTTTAAAGAGTACACTAACCATCATTTTTCTAAGGAAACAAAAAACAGAAGGCTGCAAAGGTTCTTTTCGAGAAAGCTTTGCGGCTTTTTTAAATTTTAAAACCTATAGTAATAACGATGGATAAGTTTATAGATTAATATCTTCATGTTAAGTATTTATTAATGGTGATATTAGGGGCTATTACATAAAATTTAACAAAATAACATATATCACTTGATATATCTATATTATATGCAATTATACATAACCAAATAAAGGAAAGAAAGTATAAAAAAACCTATTAAATTATTCTATAAGTATTTTTTTAAAAATAAAACTGCACGGTTAAGCTAAAATAGTTATTAATTAACCGTATACACTTTAATTTGTAATCATTACAATTACAGAGATAAAACTCCTAATTGATTATATTGGTATAATATTTTCAGCTCGATTTTTTACTTGACAGTTAAATTATCGGGCGCAATCGACAAAATTTTGCTATTTACGCATCGAAAATTTAATGTTTTAATGAACAACATAACTGGTATGACCAGACAGAAAGGAGAAGATTACGCTAATAGGAGTATAGTGAAGTTGCAAGTAACATCATGTTAAGTTTAATTTTCTTAATAATCAGTTAATTTATCGGAAGGTCTAGAGTCTCAAAAGGATCAAGTTTGTAATAAAAGTGTTTTAAGTTACTGCATAACAAAAGTGAATTTATTCCGCAATAAAAGTATAAGCAATGTACAGTATAATTTCATCTTTTGTAGTCTTGTAAGGCTATTGCTGACAAAACTAAAAACCATATTATGAAATTGATATTAAAAAAAGGTCATGACAGGATTAACTCTAGAAGCAATAGTTTATCTATCTTCACGGCTCTGTAAGTTAGCAGCTCTAGGGGAGAAATAATATTTTACTACTCATTGGGCAGCTAATTCAAATATAGCTGATGAATTTTTATCGTTTCCTATTTGAAAAATAGAGTATCTAAATGAGAGGGAAGTAAAATCTTTAGATCCTATTAGAAGTAAATAATAACGATAACACCCTATCCGAAAGACTTCCCCTTCCTCATGCGTGTGCAAGGAGAGAGCCTAGAGCTAGGGCGTACAAGTTATATGAATCGAGTTATAAAAAACAATGGTAAAGGAGTGTACGGAATGAAAAATAAAATAATGACAGGATTTTTAATAACATCCATTGTAACTGGAGCAACTATTCCTATCAATACTCTCGCAACACCAATCGTTCAAGCAGAAACTCAACAGGAAAGCATGGATATTTCTTCATCATTACGAAAATTAGGTGCGCAATCTAAATTAATCCAAACGTATATTGATCAATCTTTAATGAGTCCTAATGTACAGCTAGAGGAAGTCCCAGCTTTAAATACCAATCAATTCCTAATCAAACAAGATATGAAGGAATGGTCATCAGAACTCTATCCACAGTTAATTCTATTAAATTCAAAAAGTAAAGGATTTGTAACGAAATTTAATAGCTATTACCCGACATTAAAATCGTATGTAGACAATAAAGAAGATAGTGAAGGGTTTTCGGATAGACTTGAAGTTCTTCAAGAAATGGCTATGACGAATCAAGAAAATGCGCAACGACAAATTAATGAATTAACAGAACTTAAATTACAGCTTGATAAAAAATTGAAAGATTTCGATACTGATGTGGCAACAGCACAAGGCATACTAAGTACAGATGGAACAGGGAAAATAGATCAGTTAAAAAATGAATTATTAAATACCAAGAAAGCAATTCAAAATGATTTACAACAAATTGCATTAATACCAGGAGCTTTAAATGAGCAGGGATTTGCTATATTCAAAGAAGTTTATAGTCTTTCAAAAGAAATTATTGAACCGGCTGCTCAAGCAGGGATGGCAGCGTATAACAAAGGAAAAGAAATTAACAACTCTATTCTAGAAGCAGAGAAAAAAGCAGCGCAAGAAGCGAAAGAGCAAGGTAAAACTGCTCTAGAAATTGAATCAGCCAAAAAAGCAGCTCGTGAAGCAATTGAGCGAAGCAAACAAGGTGAAATAGCTGCAGCTGCAGCCACAAAAACGCAAGAATATGACCTGATGAAAGCCATTGATACTGAAAAGATTAAGAAAACACTTGGTGTCTTCGCTGAAGTAAATAAACTAACAGCAGAACAGCGAGCATATTTAGATGATTTAGAGAAACAAAATCAAAAAATATATGATTTAACAACGAAACTATCAATAGCAGATTTACAAAAATCAATGCTTCTTCTTTCACAAAATGATTTGCATACGTTTGCAAACCAAGTAGATGTAGAACTTGACCTACTAAAGCGCTATAAAGAAGATTTGGATCTAATAAAAAATAACATTACAAAATTATCTACTAATGTTGATGCAACTAACGAGCAGTCTCAAAAAGATACATTAAGACAATTAAAAAATGTAATAAGTTACCTTGAAGAACAGGTATATAAATTTTGATATTACGTTTTTGAAAAAACTATAAAGATTATAAGAATCTAGCGAAAGAAGGAGAATAGTTATGAAAAAATTCCCATTCAAAGTGCTAACTTTAGCCACTCTGGCAACGGTTATAACTGCTACTACTGGTAACACTATTCATGCATTTGCACAAGAAACGACCGCTCAAGAACAAAAAGTAGGCAATTATGCTTTAGGTCCCGAGGGACTGAAGAAAGCATTGGCTGAAACAGGGTCTCATATTCTTGTAATGGATTTGTACGCAAAAACAATGATTAAGCAACCGAATGTAAATTTATCTAATATCGATTTAGGATCAGAAGGAGGGGAGTTGCTCAAAAATATTCACCTTAATCAAGAACTGTCACGAATCAATGCGAATTATTGGTTAGATAAAGCGAAGCCACAGATTCAAAAAACAGCTCGTAATATTGTAAATTACGATGAACAATTTCAAAATTATTACGACACTTTAGTAGATACTGTACAAAAGAAAGATAAGGCAGGTCTAAAAGAGGGCATAAGTGATTTAATTACTACAATTAATACAAATTCAAAAGAGGTTACAGATGTAATTAAGATGCTACAAGACTTCAAAGGGAAACTATATCAAAATTCTACAGATTTTAAAAATAATGTTGGTGGTCCAGATGGGAAAGGTGGATTAACTGCAATATTAGCAGGTCAACAGGCAACGATTCCGCAACTTCAAGCTGAAATTGAGCAACTTCGTTCTACTCAGAAAAAACATTTTGATGATGTATTAGCATGGTCAATTGGTGGTGGATTGGGAGCAGCTATTTTAGTTATTGCAGCTATTGGAGGAGCAGTTGTAATTGTTGTAACTGGTGGTACAGCAACACCAGCTGTTGTTGGTGGACTTTCAGCTCTTGGAGCAGCTGGTATCGGTCTAGGAACTGCGGCGGGTGTCACGGCATCTAAGCATATGGACTCCTATAACGAAATTTCTAACAAAATCGGAGAATTAAGTATGAAAGCAGATCGTGCTAATCAAGCAGTTCTTTCGCTTACTAACGCGAAAGAAACATTGGCATATCTATATCAGACTGTAGATCAAGCGATATTATCTCTAACAAATATTCAAAAGCAATGGAATACAATGGGCGCAAATTATACAGATTTACTGGATAATATCGATTCTATGCAAGACCACAAATTCTCTTTAATACCGGATGATTTAAAAGCTGCTAAAGAAAGTTGGAATGATATTCATAAAGATGCAGAATTCATTTCAAAAGATATTGCTTTTAAACAGGAATAGAACTGAAAATTAAAACCTAAATTGGAGGAAAATGAAATGATAAAAAAAATCCCTTACAAATTACTCGCTGTATCGACGTTATTAACTATTACAACCGCTAATGTAGTTTCACCAGTAACAACTTTTGCAAGTGAAATTGAACAAACGAACAATGGAGATACGGCTCTTTCTGCAAATGAAGCGAGAATGAAAGAGACCTTGCAAAAAGCCGGGTTATTTGCAAAATCTATGAATGCCTATTCTTATATGTTAATTAAAAATCCAGATGTGAACTTTGAAGGAATTACTATTAATGGATATGTGGATTTACCTGGTAGAATTGTACAAGATCAAAAGAATGCAAGAGCACATGCTGTTACATGGGATACGAAAGTAAAGAAACAGCTTTTAGATACATTGACGGGCATTGTTGAATACGACACAACATTTGACAATTATTATGAAACAATGGTAGAGGCGATTAATACAGGGGATGGAGAAACTTTAAAAGAAGGGATTACAGATTTACGAGGTGAAATTCAACAAAATCAAAAGGTTGCACAACAACTAATAGAAGAATTAACTAAATTAAGAGACTCTATTGGACAAGATGTTAGAGCATTTGGAAGCAATAAAGATCTCTTGCAGTCGATTTTAAAAAACCAAGGTGCAGATGTTGAAGCCGATCAAAAGCGTCTAGAAGAAGTATTAGGATCAGTAAACTATTATAAACAATTAGAATCTGATGGGTTTAATGTAATGAAGGGTGCTATTTTGGGTCTACCGATAATTGGCGGTATTATAGTGGGAGTAGCAAGAGATAATTTAGGTAAGTTAGAGCCTTTATTAGCAGAATTACGTCAGACCGTGGATTATAAAGTAACATTAAATCGCGTAGTTGGAGTTGCTTATAGTAATATTAATGAAATGCACAAGGCACTTGATGATGCTATTAACGCTCTTACTTATATGTCCACGCAGTGGCATGATTTAGATTCTCAATATTCGGGCGTTCTAGGGCATATTGAGAATGCAGCTCAAAAAGCGGATCAAAATAAATTTAAATTCTTAAAACCTAATTTAAATGCAGCGAAAGACAGTTGGAAAACATTAAGAACAGATGCTGTTACATTAAAAGAAGGGATAAAGGAATTAAAAGTGGAAACTGTTACTCCACAAAAATAGGGAAATATTAATTCTGTTGCAAAGTGAACCATAACATAGAGAGTCTATGATTACACTGTTAAACAGTAAAGCGATAATTAATAAATCCTTATATATTAAAAAGGCGGAGTCTCATTAAAGACTTCGCCTTTCACTTATATATAAGTTTTATCCAAATAAAAAGATAGCCATGTAGTTTACTTGTTTTTAAAAATTTGTAACAGAATCGATTAATAGGGGACAGTTTATATAGATTCGCTTAATAATATCGAATCTATGCAACTACATCGTCTTTTAATAAGAATAGGACTTGAAATCATACTCTATACAGGAGGAATAAGAAAAGATGAAAAAAAAACCTTATAAAATACTGGCTGTATCAGCATTTTTAATTATGACAACTACCTATGCAGTCACACCAGTAGCAACCTTTGCAATTGAAACTGAACAAACGAACACTGGAGATATGTCTCTTTCAGCAAATGAAGAAAAGATGAAAAAAACTGTACAAGATGCTGGGTTATTTGCAAAAGCTATGAATGAATATTCTTATTTGCTAATTAATAATCCGGATGTGAGTTTTGAAGGAATTTCTATTAATGGGTATGCAGATTTACCTAGTAAAATTGTACAGGATCAAAAGAATGCAAGAGCACATGCTGTTACATGGAATACAAAAGTAAAAAAACAGCTTTTAGATACATTGACCGGCATTATTGAATACGATACAAAGTTTGAAAATTATTATGAAACATTAGTAGAGGCGATCAACAATGGAAATGGGGATACTTTAAAAAAGGGGATTACTGATTTAAGGGGGGGAATTCAACGAAACCAAAAGTCTGCAAAAGCATTAATAGAAGAATTAACTAAATTTAAAAACGCTATTGGAGAAGATGTTAGAGTATTTGGAAGCCATAAAGAGACCTTGCAATCGATTTTAAAAAACCAAGGAGCTGATGTGGAGACTGATCAAAAGCGTTTAGATGAAGTTTTAGGACAAGTAAACTATTATAAGAAATTAGAATCTGATGGATTAATAATGGTGAAAATACCTTTTATCCCCACGCTTATTTCTGGTGGCATAATGATAGGTACTGCTAGAGATAATTTAGGTCGATTAGAGCCTGCTTTAGCAGAATTACGTAAAAATGTAGATTATAAAATTACATTAAATCGTGTAGTCGGAGTTGCATTTCATAATATTAGTGATATGCATAGTACGATTGATAGTGCTATTACTGCTCTTACTTATATGTCCACACAATGGGATGATTTAGACTCTCAATATTCGGGCGTACTGGGGCATATTGATAAAGCTGATGAAAAAGCTGATCAAAATAGATATAAATTTTTAAAGCCTAACTTGAATTCAGCTAAAGATAGTTGGAAAACATTAAGAACAGATGTTGTCACATTACTAGAAGGCATAAAAATTGCAGAGAAGAAAGAACAGGATTTTATGAATCTACTTCGTCCATCAAACGTTTTTTACTTTTATAAAAAAATCCATAACGCATACACTTTTGAAATAAAGACTGGAACAAATGCACCAAATGCGTCTTATAAAGTTATGAATTTAACTAAAAACACTGTTCATCATATGTGGAGTGGAGGTGCTAATACAAGCATGTGGGCTGACTGGCTTTCATTCAATCCAAATGATGAATTTGCGGTGGTAGCAGTAGTGGATGGGAAAGAATATGTTGTGTATAAAGACAAAGTAGAAAATATAATGAACTGAACCCAAAAAAATGCATTAATTGGGGATGGTACACATCGCTATCAAGCTAAGAAAAACAAATACCCCCAGAACGAAATTTTGTGCTAACTTTTAACAGAAAAGCTCATTTTTTCGTTTTGGGGTGAATCTATTTTCTTAAGTTGATGAGCATGGGGATGGTACACTAAACTAGACACCAAGTTAAGTGAAAAATTGAACGGCATAAGGCTCCTTATTTCCTAGAACACCTAGCTAAAGCAAAAGAATTTGTACAGTAAAAAAGTGAATATTGAATCAAGGTGCTGGTTGCTTTATGTGTATGGCTTAACCAAAAGATTGCGAATACATTAAAAGAGCAACTTGTAATAAAGATATTGCAATATTTTTAAAGCGAAAAGCCGAAATTGAGGAATTTGAAGAATTGTAATAGTGAAGGAATTGATTAATTTATAAAAAACATAGGAATTAAATATTCCTACGTTTTTTTGTACATAACATTTAAATAAAAAGAGAGAATAAACACCTTATTTTTGGGGTGTTTGAAGGTTCAAATGGAAGATTCCCTGGTTTTCGATTTGAATCAATATGATACTATTTACATGTACTGTCATGTAGGGAATTATATTTTTTACACCTGAACTGTTTGTACTATTTGTAGGATTTTCTGTTTTTTTGTCGAATATATCTTTAATGCAAGGAGGGACATTACATGATTATTAAAGACTATTTCATCAATCTTTCTATTTTTTCTTTATTAGTTAGCGCAGCGATATTTATTCAAGTGTTTTTGATTCATTCCAGGCGATATTTCGAAAAATTCTATGGAGGGATTATTGCAGTTACTTTGATGCTCTTTTCTTTTCCATACATGGGATTTTCCTACGATCTTCGAGTTGTTCCTCTTATTTTATCTTTTATTTACTTTGGTCGCATTGCTGGTTGGATTACATTAATTAGCATTATTATCATGCGTATCTTTTACATTGGAGGTTACTGGGAACCTCCTGTGATTGCTTATTTAGGTTTGGGTATCCTATTTGTTACTTTTAAAACATATTTTAAAAACCTTCATCCTTTTAAAAGTGCATCTTTATATTTTTCTGTTTTTGTTGGAATAAAGTGGTTAGTTGGTGTATTCTTTAATACTAAGTTACTTTACACTGGAGGCTTATTATATATAGCTTTAGGGCTTTTAATTGGGCTATTTCTTATGGAAGCCTACCAGAGATTATATTATTTAACACAGGACTTATCTAAAATGAATCGGGAATTAAAAAAATCCAAGCAAGAACTCACAGATACCGTACATGAGCTTCAAGGAGGGATTTTTAAATTTAAAAAAGTGGGTAAGCACTTTATACACACTTTATGTGATGGACAGTTTTATTATCAAAAAGGATTTTATTCTGAACAGGTGGTAGGGAAAAGCTTACGGACTATTGATGCTTCTATTGTTCCACCACATTTAGTTCCACAATTGATGAAGTATTATCTTCAGGCATGGGAAGGGAAAGAAATTATATTCGAATTACCCTGGCCAGATGATAAAACGATTATTCTTATTGCACTTAGGCCGATTAAACGAAATGGACAAGTTATGGAAGTTGTTGGTTCTATAGTCGATATAACCGAAAGGAAAAAGGTAGAATCAGAATTAAGAGCTACCAAAGAATTACTAGAATCATTTATAAAGCATAATGTAGATGCTATTACCATTTCTGATCGAGAAGGGCATATTTTACAAGCAAATAAAGCTTATGAAAAGATATTTGGATGGTCATTACAAGAAATCATAGGTAAGAGATTACCCTGTGTACCAGATTTCTTAATGGAAGAATCACTTGAAAATATTCAGAAAATTCTAACTAGAGAATCCGTAGTTACTAGATTAGAAACTGTTAGACGACGTAACGATGGAAGTCTTCTTGATGTCAGTCTGACAGTTTCTCCTATACTAGACGTAAGAGGAAATGTGATAGCTTTATCTGCAATATGTAGAGACATCTCTGAAAGAAAACAAGCAGAAAGAGAACGACATCGATTACACCAACAATTAAAAGATAGTGAAATGAAGTACCGTGCACTAATCGAACAAGCAACTGATGCAGTATATGTAGTAGAGCTGAATGAAAATCATGTTCCAAGTCGATTCATTGAGGTAAACCCTGTTGGTTGTAAAAGATTTGGATATAGTAGAGAAGAACTGCTCTCGTTACCATTTCCAAATGTAGTACCACAAGATTCTAAAATGATTGTAAGGTTGTTAAAAAGAATTAGAGAGGGACAAACTTCCTTCACTTTGCAAGATGAATATGTTTTTCCAACAGGAAAAATAATAACAACTGAGTTTAGTGTCCGTGTTTTTAACTTAAATGGTAAAAAAGTTTTCCTAAGTATTTCTCGTGATATCACTGAACGGCTAAAAACAGAAGAATTACTACGGAAATCTGAAAAACTTGCTGTCGTAGGACAATTAGCGACTGCAATGGCTCATGAAATTAATAATCCATTAACCGCAATGAAAGGGTTTATGCAATTACTAAAATCAACGGAAACTGAGAATAATCGGGGTTATATAAATATAGTATCATCAGAGATTGAGCGTATAGAAAGTATTACTAATGAATTTATGGCGGTAGCCAAACCACAGGTGGTAAAGATACAACCTAATGATATTAGTGTGCTAATGGATCAAGTTTTAATGCTACTGCAACCTCAAGCAATGATGAATAATATAAAAATTAGAATTGATTTTACACCTGGTATTCCACTGATTCCATGTGAAGGAAATCAATTAAAACAAGTATTTGTTAATATTATAAAAAATGCAATTGAATCCATGCCAACAGGAGGAGAAATTTTGATTCAATTTGATAAACTTGATAATAATCAAATAAGGATTCGCTTTATCGATCAAGGATGTGGGATTCCAAAAGAACGTATACCATATTTAGGAGAACCTTTTTACAGTATTAAGGAAGAGGGAATCGGCTTAGGATTAATGGTCTGTTATAAAATTATTGAAACACACCAGGGGAAGGTATTTATTGAGAGTGAAGTGAATAAGGGGACTATAGTTGAAGTCACTCTCCCAATTTGCACACTTCAAAATTAATACATTCTTTTACTGAAATTTTATAAGTTAGTGAGCAGTTAGCTTTGGCTAGCTGCTTTTTTGTATATATTGTAATCGATTCTTCATATTACGGCTTTTTGATGTTTCATATATAGATTTTATGGCTTTTAAAAACTCTGTAAGTGTTTTGTAATATTTACGAGAGACTTTTTTAACAGTTATGAGAGAGAAAAGAAAGATTTGTTATATATGATGAAATTAATCTTACTAGTAGGTGTTCTAATGGACCTAGAAACCAAGGAGGAAAAATAACAATGAAACAATTGAAGCCAGCAATTAGTGTATTAGGTAGTGTATCGATGGCACTGACTTTAGCATCTCCTGCTTTAGCAGATGTAAAACAACCGAATCCAGGAGGTACAGTTGAAATATTCAAAGAGAATGCAAATGTAAAAAAAGAAGATAAGAATTTCACGCTCGGATCTGATGGGGAAATAGGTTCACTCATTACACAAAACATTGAAATGGCAAACAACGATTGGGATAAAGATGGTATTTCCAACGACTTAGAGATTAATGGATATAAAATTGAATTCAATTCACAAACTGGAAAAAATGAAGCGAAAGCATGGGATCCCGAGAAGGATAAAGGGAAACCAAAATTTATATCGAATCCTATGAATGCAAATACGGATGGTGATCCTTTTACTGATATGTATGAGGTTGAGAATTATAACAACGATTCTGATACTAATTTCAATCCGATAGTTGCCAACATGCCGAATTTGCAAATTGGTGTCAAACGAATTGAAGTAATTCCTATTGCAACCATTACGGATAATAATGGCGGATCAGTTAGTAGAGGATGGGAAAAAAGTGTATCTACACAACATTCATTTAATGTAGGTTTAAGTGGTTCAGGTGGTGTAGAAGGCTCAGCAGCCGGTCCTGTTCCTTCCGGAAGTGTTTCAGCAAATGTGGGATACGGATATTCAAAAACAACTACGGAAACGGAGAGTTATACAAATAATTTTGATTGGTCTACTGCAACAACTGTGGACACAGCGAACGCAGCAAAATTACGGGTACATTTGGAATATAAGAATGTAGGAACAGCATCCGCTGAAAATGTTTCGCCTCATTTTAATATTCGTTTAGGAAACAAAATTATTAATACTGTAAAGGCAACACAAGATCGTTATAAAGCAAACTATTTAAGTACAGAAAAAGGTGGACGGAATAAAACAGAAGTAGTAATTGACAGTTTAGAAGGACAAGCAGATGCGAATATTGTCTTATCTTTGGATGAATTGAAAGCTGTTGAACAAGGGGAACTTCTTTCGATTGAAGTTTTACCTACAAGTACAATGGATTTATCTATTGAAAAAGGTGAAGAAATTATGCATTTGGGGGATTCAGGGAGATATGAGTCTAGAGTAAATGCAGTTACTGAACAATTAGAAACAGATATAGGAAATATACCAAAGTTTAGGGTATATACTCCTAAAGACAAATCTCTTGCTGATAAGCCAGTTTTATCCTATAACGAAGTTTTTCAACAGGTAAATATAGATACGAAAAAAGTAAATCATATTGTAAACAAGGCTAAAAGTACTAATAACGTATCAGTGGTTTCAGCTAATAATGGAACTGATGCATTGAACGATTTAAAAGCGGGACAGGGAGATCGCGGTTATTTACATAAAGACTCTGTACACGGAGCTTTTGCAAAGCTACAGCAACCAACATTAGTAGAAGGTAGTTATGATTCTGTGACGCAAAAGATTAGGGCAACAATTTTACCTGGTTTATTTGGAGTGAGTAAAGATATTCCTACTACTTATAGTAAGAAATGGAATGCTCCGTCACAAACAGTAACACTGGTTAAACGTGAAAATGGATTTACATATGAGTCTAGAGAAAATATACACCCTATTAAATCTGAAATTGCTGCGCACAGAAAAGTTACATTTGAAATCAATGACGCACACAATCTAACGCCTACACAAAAGATTGATACTGAAATTAAAGCTAATAAAGAATTTGAAGATTATGTAGTAGATAATTCAGGTGAATTTGTTACAGAAGGAGTTCCTTATACCGTGGCTTCATATGGAAATACAGCTTATTTAGGAAGTCATCATGCAGGGAATAAATGGGAGTATCTTTGGGCTGAAAAATCTAGCGATGAAAAAGTGAATGTAATTATTGAAAGAGTAGGTCAACCTAAACCTGGAAAACCAATTAAAAAGGATGAAGAGGTATTAATTAAATTTCAAAATCCTATTTATTCAGATTATGCATATTTAAAACTTCAAGATAGTTATATCCATTTAGATCAAAAACAGAACGCAAGTACTTTTAAATTTAATCATGCATATCCAAAGAATTTCACTGGACACCATAAGCAATGGAACATACTATCTAATGGTAATAAGTTAAAGGTAGGATATTTAATCGATTATATGAAATATGGTAATGGAGAGAATGGGACTGATACTATAGCATGGAATCTATCAAGAGTTCAGTAATAGGTAACAGTTCTGTTGCTAAGTTTGGAAAGAGAACTGGAAATGAATTGAATCCGAAAAGTTAGATACAATAATTTAGGTTACTAATAAGGAATGAGTTCGATGGTGAATCGGACTCATTCCTTTTAATTTATATAATTTAGAAACTACTATTTTAAATACTTATCTAGTCATATAAGTAATCAAATGTTAAGATTACTATCTGTATTACATGATTTATTTTCCGAATTTTCATTCGTTTCGAGGGTGAAATGTGGAATTCTGATTTATTTATGTGATTAGTTTTTATATCTTTACCTATAAAGATATTTTTATTGGGTAATAGAAAAAATAAATTTTTTGTTATTGGTGAAAAAGAAGTGAGGATAGTATATGAAGAAAAGAATTTTAATCGTAGAAGATGAAGAAAATATTCGAGAAGTATGCAAACGGTATTTAGAAAGAGAAGAATATGAAGTTTATACCGCTGTAAATGGTAAAGAAGGTTGGGATTTATTTCTTACACATCAACCAGATTTAATTATATTAGATTTGATGATGCCAAAAAAAGATGGATGGGAATTATGCGAGGAAATTCGTCAACAATCAAATGTCCCTATTATTATGTTAACTGCTAAGGGAGAGGAAAGGGATCGAATTTTAGGCTTAACAATGGGGGCAGATGATTATTTAACAAAGCCATTTTCCCCTCGTGAATTAGTATTAAGGGTTCAAATTATACTAAGAAGAGGAAGCCATGTACAAATACAAGCGAAAGAATCCTTATTGGAAGTGATAGAGTTTCCAGATTTAAAAATATATCCAAAGACAAGATATGTACTTGTTTGTAATAAGGAAGTGGAGTTAACGGTGAAAGAGTTTGAGGTACTTTATCTCATGGCAAAGCATCCAAAACAAGTATTTTCTCGCTCGCAGCTTCTTGAATTAATTTGGGATTTTGGACATGAAGGAGCATCAAACACAGTTACCGTGTTAGTGAGTCGTTTACGTGAAAAACTCGAGAAGCATACGATAAAGAATCGTTGGATTCATACGGTTTGGGGTATAGGATATCGCTTTGAGCCAAATGGAGGAAATGAAACATGAGATTACGTATTCAATTGTTACTCATGAATCTATTAAGTACTAGTATTATGGTAATTGCTATATGGTATAGTGATACGAAAATGTTACTTGAACCGGAACAAACGCGGTTATTAACAGTAATTGCATTTGTGGCATTCATTATTTCAACGTTTATTTATTGGTTAATGACACGTCCTATCATGAGATCTATACAAAATTTAATAAAATTGACGAAACAATTTAGTGATAGACACTTTGAAACGATGTATATAATTGGGCAAGAACCACGTGAGTTTAAAGAATTGGCAACAGCCTTTCAACAGATGGCAAAAAAATTAGAAGAAGGGTTTACTAAGTTAGAGGAACAGGAAAACTCTCGTAAGGAGCTAATTACCAATATCTCACACGACTTACGAACACCTATGACTAGCATGCAAATGATGATAGAAGCATTACAAGATAACCTGATTGAAGATCCTGAAATGAAAAAGCAATACTTAGCAACGGTTTTAAAAGAAATAGAAAGATTAAATGGATTAATTAACGACTTATTTGATCTTTCAAAGTTAGAGTTTGAGCAAGTAGATTTTCACCCAAGTTTCACACATTTAGATAAAGTTCTATTAGATGTATTAGAGTCACATTCTGTCTTATTAGGAGACAAACAAATCCATGTGCAATTGGATGTCCCTGATACATTACCTCGACTTTTGATTATGCCTTGTAAAATAGAAAGGGTCATAGGTAATTTATTACATAATGCAATTCGATATTCTCCTATCTCTGGAACAATTGAATTGACTGTAGTGGAAAATAAACCAACTCAACAGGTCCAATTCACTTTGCGGGATGAAGGAATGGGAATTTCTCCAAATGATCAATTACGCGTATTTGAACGTTTTTTTAGAACAGATCGATCAAGAAGTTCACAATCTGGAGGTTCCGGACTTGGATTAGCTATTGCAAAATCATTGATTGAAATGCACAAAGGGGAAATTGGTGTAAGGAATCGCGCAGATGGTAAGCAGGGAAGTGAATTTTGGTTCACTCTTCCCATCACATCAGTAAAAAAATAAGACGGCTGAAAGACTTTTGTAACATTTACGTTAGAAAAATGAAAGACCTTCTTGTTAACATACTACTACACAGTATGTTACAGGAGGTTTTTTACTTTATGAAAAGAAAATATGTATGGCTTATAGGTGGTTTGATAATTGTATTGGGGATTTTATGGTCATTGTTCCGACCAGAGAAATTATTTATTGATAAGCACGTAAATGAATCATTGCCACAAGCAGAGATACAATCAACTGAAGTAAGGCAACAAAGTGATCGAGTAATAAGGGAAGGTCAGTTTCAAAACGGTGTCCATGAAACAACTGGAACGGCAAAAATTTACCAATTAGCGGATGGAAAACGTGTTTTACGAATTTCTGATTTTGCAACATCTAATGGGCCAGATGTACGAGTTGTATTAGTTCCTACAAATCGTTTGAAAAATAATGAAGACGTGAAAAACTATCAGTATATTGAATTAGGAAAATTAAAGGGAAATAAAGGAGACCAAAACTACGAAATTCCTGAAGGGATAGATGTAAGTGAATATGGTTCGGTTTCTGTTTGGTGTAAAAGATTTAATGAAAACTTTGGTGCGGTTTATTTTAATAATTAAATATGAACTTAAAATTTCCTCTTACAGGCAAAATTCATCGGGGGAATGATAATAGTTGCAGCGGACTTAGTTGCTAAGAAGGGCACTCATAAGAGTGTTTTTTTCATATTCTTCAATATTTGTATATTTTAGAGCTATTGGACGTTTACGGAGAGATTTTATTTAGTGTGGAAGCGTACTGTCTGTGAATAGAAGGATGAATAATATGTTACAGGAAAACATAACTCTTTTATAACTTAATTTTGAAGGAACATATACTTTTTTCATTTATCGGCTTGTAAAGAAGTATGGAAATTAAAGTTTATAATTTAAAAGTCAGCTTAAAGATGCAATAAGCAATTTGAATAGTAATCTTAAGTAAATAAAAAAGAGAGAGGAGCATCGATGAGCTCTTCTCTCTTTTTAAATCTAATTAGGGTTTCCATAACTGTAAAGGGGATGGTGTAAATTGTTGGATATTACCAAAATATTACTTTAAATTAAGATTATAAAAAAAGAAGTTCCTTTTTTCTGAAAAATGAATGTTAATGCAAAATCAATGATTAATATTCAAAAATGATTTTATAGTTCATTAATTTATTACTTGCTATCTATATTAATCATTTATTGCAACAGCTTTCATGTCCAAAATTAAATGTTTCAACAAAGGATAATATAAGTATCATTATAATGATTTTCCAATATAATCAATGTGTTAATGAAAGGAATTCTGTGTTATTTTTGCTTTTCTACTAACTAATACAGCTTCAAACAAAGGACACAATTGCTACATGCTAAGTGTAATCTATTACCCATTCAAGATTCTGTTTATTCAATCTTTCTAAAAATAAAAAAATATTGTACTCATAAATATACAAGCTATAATGAGGGCGTCGAGAAAGAATTTATTACCTCTAGAGAAAGTATCAAACCTAGTTTTTTTGCAAAAATCCTAATGACATTGTAAATAACCTTTTAAATTTGGACATACTGACATGATTACTCTAAGAAAGGTATGTGATCAAAAGGAAAAGTGTATTTGACACGAGAATGAAAGCGCCTTCAATAAGGTCTTGTTTTGAATCAGTCATTTTAGTAACTTAGATTCAACTGCAATTAAAAATAATAAATTATGGGGGTGCTTATATGAAAATGAATGTAGCATCTATTAAAGAAAAAAAGGTTGTTAAATACAAAAGTTGTTTTGATGTGATTGGGCCCATAATGATAGGTCCTTCAAGTTCACATACTGCAGGTGCTTTGGCTATTGGAACAGTAGCCAATAAATTATTTCAAGGTCTTCCAAAAAAAGTCGTGGTAAGGTATTATGAATCATTTGCTGAAACCCATAAAGGACATGGAACTGATTTTGCGATTATTGCTGGGATACTAGGATTTGCAGCCGATGACAGCGAAGTGCCAGATGCTATTAAAATAGCAGAATCTAAAGGAATCGACATTACCTTTATTGAAAAAGCGGGTGATAGTCCTGCTGATCATCCAAATACGGCAGATGTATATTTAGAGGATGAAAGTCGAAGTATTAGAACGATGGGTATTTCTGTCGGCGGTGGATTAATTGAAATCAAACATGTTGAAATTGACGGATTTAGTTTAGATCTGCAGGGGCCATTGCCAGTCATTATTGCAATTTCCGAAAGAGCTGACTTTGAATTTGTTTTACGCAGGATCTTTAAACAATATGATGTAGAAATTAATAACTTTCATAGTTTAGAAGGAAATAGGAAATATTTATATGCATTCGCATTGGATTCGCTATTGCCTGGTAATCTCCAGGAGGAATTAGGAAATTTAAGCAATATAGCTAAGCTCATTATTCTTTAGTTACATTAGGGAGTGAAAAAATATGTATATGGCCATAAAAGAAATTGTGGATGCAGCTAATAAAAGCCAAAAGACAATTTATGAATTAGCAATTGAACAGGAAATTGAACAAACTAAATCTACTTATGAAGAAGTTTGGAGTAAAATGGAACGAAATTTAGCGACTATGCAAAATGCTATAAATAAAAGTATCGAGGGCGACGGTGTATTTTCTCCAACTGGTTTAACCGGAGGTGATGCTGTTAAAATTAAAAACTATCGAGAAAATAGGAAAACCCTTTCTGGAGATTTGATGGTGTTAGGGATCCAAAGTGCTATCGGTGTTAATGAAGTAAATGCTGCATTAGGAGCTATTTGTGCAACTCCAACAGCAGGTGCGAGTGGGACGATTCCGGGAGTCCTATTTAGTATTAAAGATACGTTGCAGTTAAGTCATGAAGATATGATTCATTTTCTATTTACTTCAGCGTTATTTGGAACGATAGTCGCAAACAACGCTTGTATTTCAGGAGCGTACGGAGGATGTCAAGCTGAAGTAGGCAGTGCCTCAGCGATGGCGGCTGCAGCTGCGGTAGAAGCTGCAGGTGGAACGCCACAGCAATCTTCTGTAGCTTTTTCGATTGCATTACAAAATTTACTCGGTTTAGTTTGTGATCCGGTCGCTGGTTTGGTAGAAATTCCTTGTGTAAAGAGAAACGCCATTGGAACGGCAAATGCTTTAGCAGCAGCGGACATCGCATTAGCCGGCGTAAACAATATCATCAATGCTGACGAAGTTATTGAAGCGATGTATAGAGTTGGAAGACAGATGCCTCGCGAATTAAGAGAGACAGGTTTAGGTGGAATTGCAGCAACACCTACAGGGATTGCCATTAAAAATAAAATCTTTGGAGAGAAACAATCAAATCAATGAACAATCATCGGGTATATTGTGAAATAGTTAACAATCTATTCTCTATTGTTCGCCTAAGGATGTCTGTATATTGGGGGAATTACTAATAAAATATACTACTATACAATTGGAATATTTTGCAAGTTGTAACAACCCCGTCAGATTGATGCTTCGCTAATTTTTTGATTTTGATTAACTTAGAAGAAGGATATACGATGTGGCGCACTTTATAAGCAATTCATTTTTCAAGAACGGTCTATATTCCGATGCCTTAAATAGAGAAGTAAGAATAGGAAACTAGGAGGAATTATTATATGAATGGGAATACTGCAAAAAACATAGAATTTCAAGCTGATAATACTGCAGTAAAAAATGAGAAATATCCAGACCCTAAAAAGTGGCATAAACAGGATACTACCTGGGCATTGAGTCTTTTTGGAACAGCAATTGGAGCAGGAGTACTCTTCTTACCTATTAATGCAGGTTCAGGTGGTTTATTATCATTACTGTTAATTACCATACTTGCATATCCAGTTATGTATTACTCACATAGGGCGCTTGCTAAAATGATATACGCTTCTAATTCTGCTGATGAGGGGATTACGGGTACTATAAGAGAGTATTTCGGAAATAAGGCAAGTATCATTTTTAACATAGTATATTTCGTCTCAATTTATACGATCGTGCTGATGTATTCGGTTGCACTTACAAATACTGCAAGTAGTTTTATCGTGCATCAATTGCACATGCAGGAGCCTCCAAGGGCCATTTTATCGCTTGTATTAGTACTCGGTCTTATCGCTATACTAAATTTTGGTCAAGATATTACTGTAAAGATAATGAGCATGCTAGTATATCCTTTCATTGTTTCTCTACTTTTTATCGCAATATCTTTAATTCCACAGTGGAATACGTCAATGCTAAGTTTTTCAAGTGTTTCTACTGCTTCAACTGGAACGGGATATTTTGGAACAATATGGATGATACTACCAATCATCGTATTCTCGTTTAATCATTCTCCTATGATTTCGTCATTCGTTATGAAACAGAGAGCTACGTATGGAATAGATGCTACTGATGCCAAGTGTGCTCAAATACAAAAAGTTTGTTATATCATGACATTCGCTGTTGTTATGTTCTTTGTTTGGAGCAGTACTTTAAGTTTGACTCCAGATGATCTTAAGGTGGCAAAAGAACAGAACTTGTCAATCCTATCATATCTTGCTAATGAGCTTAATTCACCAGTAATCACTATTGCGGCGCCTATCATTGCATTTGTGGCTATTACAAAGTCTTTCCTTGGCCATTATATAGGGGCGTATGAGGTAATGCGTGACATGATTATCAAGTCCGGTAAAAAACGTGGGAAAGATATAGGAGAAAAAACAGTTAAGACAATGATTCTTACTTTTGTCGTATTAACATGCTGGTATGTTGCTTATACAAATCCAAGTATTCTTGGAATCATTGATGCCCTTAGCGGTCCGTTAGTTGCGGCTATCTTATGTCTATTACCAATGTATGCAATTCGTAAAGTGCCTGTACTAGCTAAATATAGAGGGAAGATGAGCAATGTATTTGTTATTGTTATAGGTATCCTTACTGTCCTAGCGAGTATTAAGTCGTTATTCTAATTTACTATTGTTAGTTCTGATGCAAAAATAGTGGGATATGAAAAAAGAATGAAAAATTCCTAGCGGAACTGAATTAAATATTATTAAACCAGAGCGATTATGGTATTGGACAAACTTTTCCCCTTGGGGAGTTTGTCCTTTTTTGATTATAAGCATAACTTCTATTCCAGCAATCACTTTCTTAGCTGTTTGTAATGAGTTTAATTCAATCATATTATGGTGCCAATTAATGTACATCAAGCTAGTATTTTGAAAGAATCCTTCTTATTTTTCGTTCTGGAGAATATCCGTTTCTTAAGTTAATGGTTTTGAAGTCACCCTTAAATGAAAATTTTCTGTCTCTACATTTAGTTATTTTGAGAAGTCAGCTCATTTTTTGTTTTGAGGCGTTTCTTTTTCTTAAACTGTTGGATATGAGTACCCTCTAGTATAAATTTTACTATTGAAACAAGTGATTTTAACAACGTTAGGAGTGTTCCAGACAGCACAATGTAATTTGTGTTACATAGCAAGAAAAATAATCAAAATTTAAAGCGTGAAAAAGAAGCACCAAAGCAAATAACATTGGTGTTTCTTTTTTTTGCGCTTTCAGGCACAGAGGTTCATACAGCACTATTATAAAAGCGATTTCGAATGTAAGGGATTTGTAAGGAATAGGTAAGGAAAAAGAGATTTTCATTGTATATGATAAAAATATAAAGTAGCACGAAGGGGGAAACAGGTACGACTTATATATGAAAAATAAACCAGTAAAAAGAGTGTTTTAAAGAAAAGAAGTAATTTCTAGAGTTAACATACATGTGGAAAAAGAGGGAGAAGGCATTTTATATTAAAGTTTGTTTATAATAGCTTTTTAACCCGTTAGAGGGGATTGTAAAATAGATTATTAATCGCCTGTAAAATTTCTATTTCCTTATAGTACTAGGCATGCTGTATTAAAAATTTTAATTGTGAAGGGAGAATTAATAAATATGAGCACGAAAAAAAGAATAGGGAGTAAGTTATTACTTGTCGGTGCAATGTGTGCAATAACCATTCCTTCGGTTTCATATGCGGAGGAAGTAATTTCACCTAAAAATTTCGAGGATTATTCAAACTTGTATGAGGGACGGAATAAGGACGTATTGAAAACAAGTTTATATCAAAATACATATAATAATCCGTTCAACCACCAAATTAAATCGAAATTAAAGGAAACAAACACAAATATAAAAAAAATAGACAATATTGACGATGAAAATCCTGTTATATCTACTGCTCTTTCATTTATCCGTTCTATGCATACTGAAGATTATAAATCTGCATTTGATTTAACTTCTCGATCATTACAGAAAATAATATCTGAAAAATGGCTGAAGAACTATTGGGAGGAACTTCCTACGAAATTACCAGCAGGTTCTTTTATGGGAATTGGAGAGGTGACACAAAAAGAGACGAATTCTGTTCATACAAATGTTGAGATTAAATTAGTTTTTGAACAATTTACAGTACCTTTATTAATTAAACTAGATCCATCTGGAAAAATAGATGATTTTCAACTCAGTATGTCGTTTAGTCCTGTTGCAGATCGGCCATCATATAGTAAACCTGAATCATTTATTGATAAAGAAGTAGTAGTTGGAAGTGGTGCATTTCCATTACCAGGAACATTATCTGTTCCAAAGGGAAAGGGCCCTTTTCCAGCGGTTATTCTTGTTCATGGAGCTGGAGCAGTCGATCAGGATTCAGCAACGTATGCTTTAAAACCATTTCGCGATCTAGCTGAAGGTCTTGCTTCGAAAGGAATTGCTGTCCTTCGCTATAATAAACGAACCTATGAACATGGATTGAAAACAGAACTTAGTCCTTTTTATACAGTTGATAAAGAGACAACAGATGATGCTCTTTTGGTGACTCATTTTCTTCAAAATGAACCTATGATAGATAAGAATCAAATTTATATTCTTGGTCATAGTCAAGGTGGAATGATGATTCCGAGGATAATTGAAAAAAATCAAAATCAAAATATTGCTGGGGCAATTGTGATGGGAGGGGCGGCCAAGGCATTCATAGACAATGTTTTAGATCAATTTGAGTATCGTCTTTCTATTGGAGAAATGAAACCAGAAGAATATAAATTTTACAAATCGCAATTTGAATTATTAAAGGATCCTAATTTCTCTAGTCAGAATCCTCCAAAGGATTTTTCTTTAGGACCACCAGTATATTGGGATTCAATCCGTAAAATTAAAGCAGCAGAAATGTCAAAAGAACAAAAAACACCGCTTCTTATTCTTCAAGGAGAAAGAGACTATCGAGTTCCTTCAAAAATTGAAATTCCCTTTTGGAAAGAACAATTAAAAGAGCGAGATAACGTTGATTATCGACTATATCCAAAGTTAAATCACTTCTTTACAGAAGAAGATGGAGAATTAAGTAAATCGGATGAATATTATAGTCCTGCTAATATCCCTGAGTATGTTATAAATGATATTGCTACTTGGGTGCAAGGAAGATTGAAATAAAATTAGCAACTATATTTTTAAATAGCTATTTTCAGTCCTTAAGATAGAAATATATATAATTATATTATGATGTAAATAACTATAACGAACGGAGTAAAGTTTCTTATTCAAATACTTTAGATTCTCATACCTGGGGGCATCATCCATGCTAGCGTCTTAATATTTGGAAGTATATACAAATACTCTAAACGAAAAAACGGTATTCTTTCTATCTAAGATGTAGAAGGATTATCGTTTATTTTTTTGAAATGTAAAAAAAATTAACATTAATAACAGAATTATATAAACTAATAATGTAAAAGTTTTTGGCAAAATTAGGGGTGATGTTCATAAAAATGGAGAACATACTTCGTATTTTACGTAAAGAGAAAAAGCTTTCACAAGAGATTTAGCTAAATCCCTTGGTGTAACAGTTGATTAAAGTTTCAGTTTATTACTTGTAAAGGGTTATTCAATGTATCGTACTATTGAAAAACCCGAATTTAATTAATTAAATGCGATAAAATCTTTTTAAAAATAATGAAATTTTAGGAAAAATAAGGTACACTAGTCAATGGTTTTAGTTTAAAATCGATTGACGTTAATGTATACGGGGGAAAGATTGATGAACAATAATCCAATAAATGAATCAGTTGAAGAAGTTGAGAGAAAACGAGTAAGATCAAGCAAACGTTTTACAAATTGGAAGCTTATTGCAGCGGGTGTTGGTGTAATTGTACTTCTCATTGGAGGAATGAGTTATTATCAGACAACTCACTTCAATTCAAATGTTACGATTAATGACACAAAAGTCGGTGGTCTGAACGCTGATCAGGCAATACAGAAATTAAAAACATCTGGACTAGAAAACAAAGTCTATGTTGATCAACAACAAATTTTAGATGAAAAAGATACAAAAACGGAACTTACGGAAAAAGATTTGCCTCAAGTTAAGAAACTATTAAAAAGCCAGTGGACATTTTTCCCTTCCTCAAAGGAAAAAAAATATTCAGTGCTACCGGAAAAGGCGGATCAGTATCGTAGTGAAACGATGAAAAAACTTGTAGAAGAAAAGCTCATCTCTATGAATGAAAAATTAAAAGCGCCTCAAGATGCTATGGCGAAGCTTGAACAAGGAAAAGTTGTTATTTCGAAGAGCGTTGATGGAAAACAGTATGACGTTACTAGTCTACTGAAAGATTACGACAAGCAGAAGTATAAAAGTGAAATTCATCTGAAGTCTACATACATACAGCCTATTAAAGAAGACGATCCGATTGTCAAAAAAGAGGAGAAAGCACTACAGAATCTTCTTGGGCAGTCTGTTGAGTATAAAGTGCAGAATGAAGTGTATCCTTTAAAAGCGAAAGATTTAATTCAGAATGCCTCTATGTCAAAGGATATGAAAGTTACAATCGATGCGAGCGACATTAAAAATAAGATTGCTGAAATTAATAATGCTAAATCAACATTAAATAAAAATTTCAGCTTTAAAACCCATTCCGGTTCGGTCATATCAGTAAAAGGACAAGGCTACGGCTGGGCACTAGATGTTGAAAAAGAAACAAAACAAGTTCAACAAGCTTTTGAAAAGGGTGAAAAATCGCTATCTGCTTCTAATATCCATGGAAATGGTTGGGAGAAGGAAGGTATCGGTTATGAAACAACATCGAATAATGGCATCGGAGACACGTATGCGGAAGTTTCAATTGCAGATCAACAAATTTGGATTTATAAAGATGGGAAATTAGTCGTCACAACAAATGTAGTAACTGGTAAACATAGCACGAGTGAAGATACATCACCAGGTGTGTGGTACGTCTTATATAAACGAACACCATACACGCTCAAAGGCAGCGCAGTAGGTAAAGCTGATTATGCAGTTAAGGTAGATTACTGGGTTCCATTCACAAATAGCGGCCAAGGATTCCATGATGCAGGCTGGCGAAAAGACTGGGCAAATAATGCTTATTTAACAGGGGGATCAGGCGGGTGTGTAAACCTTCTTCCTAATGTTGCAAAAACTGTATATGATAGTTTGAACACTAATGATCCAGTTATTGTGTACTAGAAAATAGCTACGTATCAAGAAATAAATAAAGCAGGAAATCTTATCTGATGGTACATGAAAAACACCTCTTGAATTCGCATATTTAGTGTGCAAATTCAATGGAGGTGTTTTTGTTTGAAAACAAGAGTTCATTGCCTATAAGAAACGAAGTAGAAAGAGATTGAGATGATAAATAGATATTCAAATAGTCAATAAAATTGACACTGAATATCATTTTCATTTATTATGAAATCGTCGCATGTAATTGGACATGATTTTTGTGAAAAAGTTTACTTTTTTATTAATATAATAGATTTCTATTAAGGTGTCCCATTTAAGAATTTAAGCGTAGGAAAGGGTAAAATAAAAATGAACTGGAAAAAAGGCGGATTATGGATTATTATTTTTTTCATTGTAAAAGGTACGATTTCTACACTTTTAATAGTTACAGGTGCCAAATATTTTGATTTATCATTTATGCAACTTTTCGTACTAATACTGATCTTATTACTGATTTCTCTCATAAGTCGAAAATTGCTGCATAGACACAAACAAAACAAAAAGCAAAAAGAGCTAAATATATAATGAAGCCCCAGAGACCTTTGGATTTCTGGGGTTTTACTTATTCAATAGTGAGTTTTAGGTCCGCGATACGAATGATACACTCCATCAGTTTTATTGGTTGTAAATTAAAAAAACATTAATTTTATTGAATAAATAGAAAACACTTTTCTTTTTCTTTTATTTAATTTAATATCAATAAGGGCACCAAAAAAATAGATAGGGGTGCTAGAATGTACGGTATTATTAATTACGAAGTGTTTTTACTAACAGGGATTTTATTAAATCTAATTCCTGGCGCAGACACCATGTATATTGTGGGAAGAAGTATTTCACAAGGTAGAAAAGCAGGTGTGTATTCTGTTTTTGGTATTATTACTGGTTCTTTAGTTCATACATTATTGGTTGCTTTTGGTTTATCTATTATACTTACAAAATCCATTGTGTTATTTAGCACCATTAAGGTTATAGGTGTTATCTATCTTGTATATTTAGGGATTAAAATGATACTTGATAAAACAAATGTAGCTTTCCAAGCCTCATCCAATAAATTGAACATTAGAAAGATATATTTACAAGGACTCTTAACAAGTCTCACGAATCCAAAAGTCTCTTTATTCTTTATTGCGTTTCTTCCGCAATTTATAGATACAAAGGCTTCAGGCCCTATGCCTTTTATCATTTTAGGAATTACTTTTACAGTCACTGGATTATTGTGGTGTTTATTTGTTGCTTATTTCTCTTCATATGTCACAAAAAAATTAAGAGGAAATCAAAAGGTAGGGATGATTCTAAATAAAGTAACTGGAATGATTTTTATTGGTATGGGGTTAAAGTTGCTTCAAACGAAGGCTCCTCAATAAACCTGAATAATATAAAAATGCCCCCTTTTCAAGAAATGTTATCTTTGATTTAAGCTAATTTCTATATACTAAAAAGCCCCTTCAAATTTGAAGGGGCTTTTTGCTTGTTATTTTGGTTTATCTAAAAATTTATTTCATAGTGCAGGATCTATTTTAATTAATTGTCATGAATATATGTGCCCTCCAATGACAAGGTTAAATCTTTTCCAGTATTACATTTAGAAAACTAGAATAGAGGAATCTAGTTATACCAACTAAATGCAGTCTAAGACATTTTTTAACTGAACATTTGGGAAAGAATGTGTTTCTTAACTTAATAGCGATGGAGTAGCACCCCATACCCATCAAGCTGAAAAGGAAAAACACCTTATAACAAAAAAATTCTGCACTATTTAAACTCTGGTAACAATTCATATGATCAAGAATAATTGAGCTAACAGATTTCGTTAAGTTATTATAATATAAAAAAATTAAATTCACCTTCTGCAATCCATTCAAATGGCTCAATTTCCGCATCTTTTGAATTCCCTGAAAGTGCTAAACCTAAGCAAAATAATTAACTATCTCATGCAAGAAAGTTAGGCTAGTTAATCGCATATGTTTTATTGAAGGGATGTGATTGAATTATGGAACGGCCGAATTGGGGAATTGGAGGATTAGTATTCGTTGGCTGCATGTTTCTTGGCGGAGGAGTGGGATCTATATTAGGTGATACTCATGCTGGATGGCTAATAGGGATGGGTGCTGGATTTATTGGGATGGCTTTAACGAGACTGATCAGAAAGTAATATAACGGGGATTATTCTTCCGGTAAATAAGGAAATATGTATGTAAGTAATTCATGGTATAAGAGCTCTATAAGTTATAGTTAGAAGTTTCTCTTTTCTAAATTTCTCCATACATAGATATGATTCTCAAGTCGGAGGATGGCACCTTAGGGTGTCTTTTTTATGCTCTCTAAAAATGTCTTAACATATATAGCCGAGTTAATTCAAATGATCAAGAATAATTGAGCTAACAGTTTTCGTTAGATTGCCATTATCTTTTTTGTAATAGAATAGATTCATTACCGTTTCAGACCTATGTATTCATTCATAACCTAACAGTAAAAGGGGGGATGATTGAAGGTATGGCGATTAATGAGGAATCAATTTGTCAACAGTTTGCAAGAATTATCGGCGGCCAAGAAGGATTCGCCGGTGGAAAATGCGTGGCAACAATAAATCGAGATGAAATACAAGCAACAATCTTGGGGAAACGTTTTAGAGTAACAACTTCCTTCTCATTCGAATCACGAGATAATAAAACTGGACGGGCATTATGTCTAGGGCGGGTAGCACTCTTACAAAAGGAAGTCACTGAATTTGTTGCTACAATTATTAAACAAGGAATAATTGTTTCGTCTATACACAATGAGTGGTTATGTGATGATCCAAATTTAATTTACGTTAATATCGAAGACGTTGATGATCCACTAATTTTTGCAAGGAAAGTCAGAAGAGCATTATGCAATTAACCAATTTTTTTAGTTAAATGAGTGATTGTGCTGATTAGAATATTTCAGATTGTTGAATGGTATACTTGGAAAATAGATTTAAGTAGATGGTTTTATAAAATCTCATATATAGCTAAAAAGAGTAACTCCATTTTGATCGCTTTTTTTCAAAATGGAGTTTTTGTATTTACTTTTAAATAAGGACTGAAGAGAGATTTTTAATCAATCTGTATTCTAAAGCTAAAACCGAGCATACATTATGCTCGGTTTTCAATTGGTAGTTTAAATGTAAAAGTACTGCCTTCTCCTAATTCACTTTCAACGGTAATTTCTCCTCCGTGTAGTTCTATAATCCATTTTACCATCGACAACCCTAAACCTGTGTTTCCATTGTTTGAAGATGTTCGTGCTGCGTCAACTCGATAGAAGCGGTCCCATATTTTCGCAATATGTTGCTCGCTGATGCCTATGCCATTATCGGAGACTTTACCTATTATGTTGGTTTCATCCCGGAACAGTTGCATATTCACAGTGCCGTTCGCTTTGCTATAAGCAATCGCATTCGTTAGTAAATTCATTAATAAACGCATCATCAATGTTTGATCTGCTTTAATAAACAGGTCTTCCTCTATATGTGTTGTTATATTAATCGAAGCTTCTTGAACCATTAATGAAAGCTCTTCTACAACGATTTCCGTTAATTCACTCATATTGATACATTCAAATTGAAAAGTATTATGCTTTTCTTGGTCAACTCGTGCTAATAATAAGAGTTGCGAGATTAACACGGACATTTTACGCGATTGCCTTAAAATTACTTCTAACGATTCTTCCATTTCTTTCGGATTATTCCTCTGCGATAAAGCGTATTCGCATTGCGAAATAATAACAGATGTTGGTGTTCTTAATTCATGAGATGCGTCAGATGTAAATTGTTTTTCACTTTCAAATGATGTCTCCAATCGCTCAAACATTTTGTCAAAGGTTTGTGCTAAATGATACATTTCGTCTTTCGATGACCCTTGTAAATTAATTCTCTTCGAAAGGTCTTTACCATCACCAATTTCACTGGCTGAATCACTCATTTGTTGCACAGGTCGAAACGCTCTTTGCGTAATAAAATATCCTCCCACTGCCGCAATGAGAATAAGTAATGGAAATGAGATGAGTGTTACCACAATAAGCGTATTCATGGTCGATGATAATTGATTCATGGTCATTATGCCACGAACCCAGACTTGCTCATCGCCGCCTACATTATGGAGAAAATCATATACTATCCATTCCTTATTACCGTCTTTAATGGTTTGTATTTCATCGGATTTAAGCGATACCTTTTTATTAAAGGTCGTTGGATTATGTCCTGCCAGCAGCTCACCTTGTTTACTATAAATGATGATATTTACTCCATCTTCTAAGGCTTCAAATTCATCGTCAATCTTTAACTGTCCATGCTTATATTCGATATCTTCAATGCTTTCTTTTACTGTGCTCTTCAATTGATTTTTCATATTAAAAAGCAAAACTTTATCTGAAGAAGTTAAAATAAAAGCTAACACGAGTGCCATAATAATTACAACTAGCCCCGTATACCATAGGGTCACTCTCATTTTTATTGATAGTCTTTTCATGATTCTACTCGCAATACGTAACCAGTTCCTCGTACTGTATGAATTAACTTCGTTTCAAACTGGCTATCAATTTTTTTGCGAAGATAGCGGACGTAAACATCAATAATATTCGAGCCACCTTCATAGTCGTAATTCCACACATGTTGCTCAATTTTATCTCGTGTCAACACAACTTCTTTATTACGAATCATATATTCTAAAATAGCAAATTCTTTACTGGAAAGATTGATAACTTGATCTCCTCTTGTTACTTTATGCATATTGCAATCCACCACTAGGTCAGCGATTTCAAACACATTAGATGTATTTCCTGTTTTTCTTCGCATCAACACTCGAATTCTTGCTAACAGCTCATCAAAAGCAAAGGGCTTTACTAAATAATCGTCCGCACCTAAGTCGAGTCCTGTTACGCGATCATCAATTGTATCTTTAGCTGTAAGAAGCAAGACAGGAGTTGTATTATTGTCCGCACGTAATCTTTGTAATACTTGTAAACCATCTATTCCGGGAATCATAATGTCAAGCACAATCAAATCGTAGGTAGCCATGCTTATATAATCCAAAGCATCTTCTCCATTCCCACATCCATCGACACTATAATATTCTGCATTTAATCGTTTTACCAATATATTTTGTAAGTCTTTTTCATCTTCGACAATAAGAACTCGCATTAACATTCTCCTTTTCTTCTTATTTATATGTATCACTATAATTCCGAAACATTAAAGAAAGATTAGAAACTATTTAATTATATCATTTTATCCCGCATTAACGGGCAGTAAGACTCCTACCTCAAAATTCGGCGAATGCGAGAGAGTTAGGTGGGAGCCCTGCTGCCCGTAAAAGCCCGATTGGTGAGGGCTGATAATCAGTGGGGGATGGACAAAACCCCCATTGATTAAAGTTTCACTTTATTTTTTGGCACATTAATCTTCCTTTAATGTTTGTTCAGTAATATAAGGACATGGATAAGGTGCACATGTAAAGGGAGGAGAACATAATGGGAAAATGGATGATGATTGGAGCAATGTCTTGTTTATTCTTAACAGCTTGTTCTACTCAAGCTGATAATGATACAGAAATACAACAACTGAAAGTAGAAAACGATACATCACAAAAAGAAGGTACGCAACTACAACACGAACCACACAAAACAGGGCCTGCTATGAATGATACTAAGCAAACACAAGATTTCAAAAACGAAGTCACATCTATTGTAGAAAAGGCAAATAATACGAAATCAGTTGGAGCAAAAGAAGATAACTTAAATACGTACTTAGCAGCAAAAAAAGAAATTGACCAATTAGATGACAAGATAGATCTATCTGATGATCAGCTAGAAGCAGATTTTCACGCTGGGACGATAACTGTTGAACAATATCAAATACAAGAAAGAGAACAAGATATACTTGAAGATCAATTAGAGCAAGCAGAAAATGTACTTGAAGCAAGATTTGGAATAAATGATTAATTATTAAGGAGTGGATGGAAATGTTAAAACATAAAAAGAAAATAATTATAAGTGTAATTGCTATTTTAATAATCGGTATCGCTATTGTTGGTGGATATTATGGTATGGGTTACAATTATGCGAAAAAGAATGAAAACTATACAGAGAAACAAGTTCGTGAAATTTCTTTAGCTCATACAAATGGAGAAATTATTAATGTGAAAAAAGAATTCGAATTAGAAGATGACAAATTAGCACAATCTAAATTTGAATATGAAGTGGAAATCAAGACACCTGAGAATCTATTAAATATTTTAAAGGTTAGTGCTAGAACAGGCACGATAGAAATCAATAATGAAGACTGAAGAAATATTGATAAATAAAATATCACGTATTTTAAAAAACTTCTAACAAAATTTGTTAGAAGTTTTTTCACGTTTATACTCTACTATTCTAAAAGGGGCCAGCTACATCGCTATCAAGTTAAGAAATACACTCATCTAAAAAACAAAAATATAGACTGTATTCATCATTTTCTACTCCTCACAAAATGATTGTTTTTTAATCTGGGTAAATTTTTAGGTTGAAGGTTACGGTTCTTCAAACCATTGCTGCACTTGCGAAAAAAGGGGCCAAAATTCCGGCTCCTTTTTTTCGCTATTTGTGGGCAGTAAAACTCCCACCTCAAAATTCAGCTGGAGCAAAGGAGTTAGGTGGGAGCCCTGCTGCCCGTAAACGCCCGATTGGCGAAGGCTAATAATCAGTGGGGATGGACAAAACCCCCCACTGATTAAAGTTTCACTTTATGAAGACCTAGTTAGTTTGGAAGTTTGAAAATGATGAGGTGATACAAGTGCAAACAGGAGTTATTTGTAAACAATGTAATAATGAATACAAACATCTAAAGCAATATGATAAAAGGTTGGTGGTCCTCCATGCCCATCAACCTTTTTATTATGAAGTAACACCTAAACGTATTATATTATTTTTTTTATTAACAGACATAAAAATAATTTGTTTTTATTGATAATTACCAAACGCCATTGTAAAGTGTTTGTATATATATAAACTAAATCGATTTTTGTTTGATTTTAAGAGGGGGGGTAGGAAGTGTTAATAATAATAAAATAATGGTTATATCACCTACAAAGAGCCGTAAAAAGAATGGAACCAGTACGGAAAAGATACTTTTGTGAAAACTTCAAAAAATAATAATTATTTACTCTTGAAGAAAATTTACAACCATATGGAGAATAAGGTTATGCAAAAAAAGTCTTAAAAGGGGGACGGAATTATGGAACAAAGAAAGTTTTCAGTAACATCTCAAGATCGAATGAATTATGTATTAGGTCTTTATTCTGCAGATCAACAAATTAATGCAGTTCTTTATTTTCCTGTAGGTATATCAAAGGAAATACTTGAACAATCAGTAAGGATAACGTTACAATTGCAGCCGGTTTTGAACAGCCGGTTTGTAGAAAATGATATCCCTTACTGGGAGGAACATTCATCTGCCACTAACTCACCTATTTGCCTTTTTGCAGAAGGAAATAATCAAGAACTTGAAATAATGGCAATAGATTTTATTAAGGAACCCGGTGATCGTATTCAGGGGCCTATGGTTCAAACAAAATTATTACGAGGCACTACAACAGATATGTTAGTTGTGAAATTATCTCATCTATGTTCAGATGGCGCAGGGGTCAAGGAATATATTAATTTGCTTGGAGCAATTTATACTCAACTTTCCTTGGGACAATCTAAGAATCAAATTATGAAGGAATTTGGTGAGGGAAATGAGAGTTTTCGAGATCAATCACATGTATTCAAATATGCTGGAATATCGGACATAAAAAGCGCGTATCGTCCTAGCCAAGAACAACAAGCATCGTTATGGTCTTTTCCATCTCAACCCAACAAAAATAAATCCCCTCAAATGTCTGTACGGCGGTTGAGCCATGAGCAATCTCTACGTCTAACCCAATGGACAAAAGCACAACAGGCTACCTTGAATGATGTAATCATGACTGCCTACTTCCGAGCTTTATCACATTTCACTGTGTATGCAGAACCTCGCACCGCAGAAAAAATGATCGGTTTAACAATTGATTTACGTCGATATCTGCCTAATTATACAACTGGTGCTATTTGCAACTTATCCGGCATGGAAATGCCAGTGATTAAAATGGAGGATAATGAATCATTTAATCAGACTCTCGTTCGAATTAAACAATCAATGGATAAAATAAAGTCTCAAAATCCAGGTCTGTCTTCAGCAGCAGGAATGGAGCTACTGGCAGGTATGAAGCTATCTGTGGTGAAGGAAATGTATAATCAGCAATACGAGCAGGCTTTACAGATGGGGATGGCGTTGCCGTTACTGACAAATTTCGGGGTGATCGCTGATGAACCTATTCAGTTTGGTGAAGTTCAAGCTGAGGACGGGTATATGACATCACCCATTATGTATGCGCCATTCTTTTCAATGGGTGCAAGCTTTTATAATGGGAGACTTACATTTACGATTGGTTATCATACACCGGATACATCAAAAGAAGAGGTAGACAAATTTTTGGAAAGTGTTGTTAATCAACTATCATAAATAAAAGGGAATATAGAGCGGAAATTTCTAGCGGAATTGTATTTTAGTGGCTCGTCCCCATGTTCATCAAGCTAATATTTTGAAGTATCCCTAAAACGAAAATTTTATATCACTACAACAGTTATTTATGAGAATTCAGGTCATTTTTTTCGTTTTGGGGTATTCGCTTTTCTTAGCTTGATGGTTATGGGCGGTACCCCAGTAAAGAAAGAAATAGGGAAAACACCCTATTTCTTTTTATTTCTATGAAAAAATATAATTATTAAGCCGAAAGTAACGATAATAATTAGAAGTAACAAGTGTATAAGTGCATCAGTTTTTCCATTTAATAAAGACTTTATAAAGAAATCCCATTCTGTTTCATAGGGGGCTCTGCCCAATTTCGTTGCAGTCCTACATACATTCCATTTAAGAAAAAGACGATACTTAATAGAATCCTTCCAATAAATACGGCAACTACTTTTATATTCCAATGCTTTATCATGATTACATACAGGATTGGGAATAGTATAAGTATCCAAAAAACAATAATATAGATTGTATTTATCATTCCTTACTCCTAACAAAATGATTGTTTTTTAATCTAGGTGAGTCTTCAGGTTGAAGGGGTTTTTAATACTGTCTACTTGACAGGGATAAGACCAAATTCCGGCTCTTTTTTATCCCACAAAAGCCCGATTGGTGTGGGATAAAAAAGGAGGAATGGACACCCACCTGATTAAAGTTTCACTTTATCTCTCCGTCTCAAAAAACTCAATCCACTCTCCGTCAGGGCCAGCGAAGAATATGTAACGTGTTCCATCTGGTAATGTTTCAATTTCTTCTCCTAGTAGAAAGGTTACTTTGTGTTTCTTTAGTCTTTCGATTTCATCCTCTAATGAATCCACTTTAAAGCAAATGTGGTGTACTTTTCCTTCTGCCGGAAGAGAAGAGTTGTAGCCTTCAATGAGTTCGAGTATCGTTTCCTTCGATTCTTCTACACCTAAAAAAGCGAGTTTTAAGTCTGGATTCGGGTGCCCCATACGTTTAATGAGCTGTAAGCCGACTACTTCTTCATAAAATGAAATAGATGTTTCTAAGTTTGCAACCATAAGTCCAACGTGTTCGATTCTTCTAACTGGCATGTAGATTCCTTCTTTCTGAAAATTATATACAATATATTATTGAAAATTAAGAAAATAAGCAAGATAAAAACCTTACAAATTTTAGCGTGTTATATGGTATAGTGAGAAAGTATGTTTGGGGAGAAGGAAGGAGATTATACGATGAATACAACTACTCAAACTCCTTCATTATCGGAAACAATGAAAGAGTGGCATTATGCGTTAGCATATGAAATTAAACATTGGAAAACGATAGGTGGTAGTAAAATCTCTATCATTAACGGTCGTTTTTTATATACAGATTATGAAAGTACAGTATACGTATTTCAGCTTATTTCGGAAGTAAGCTTACCTGAAGGTTCACCAATTCGAATTGAGTTCGATGGTGAGGAAGCGACAGGGGAAGTATTATCTGTACATGGATTAGAAATCGAATTGAAGTTAAATGATTATATACAAGGCGAAATACGAGAAGCCGTTTTATACAGTGAACCGTGGCAATTGTTAGAGCAACTACAAGAACGATTGAAAGAGGCACATAAAGATAAGCTAAAACGTAATCGTATAAAGCGTCTTGTTGATGGGACGAGCAGTCCGAAACATATTGAAAAGATGAAAAATACGAAAAATGAATTGGCGTATCGTTCTTTTTACAATCCAACAACGTACGTGTGGGGACCACCGGGAACAGGGAAGTCGTACAATTTATCACGTATTATTTCGGCTCATTATCAAAAAGGAAAATCGGTACTTGTGTTAGCTCATAGTAATGCGGCAGTAGACGTATTAATGAGTGAAGTAACGAAGCAAATTGAGAAGAAGAAGAAATGGACGCCTGGCGAAATTGTTCGTTACGGTTATAGTCAACATGAACATATACGAAATCATGAAACGTTACTTGCATCGAAGTTAGTTGAAACGACGAATGGATCTTGGGGAGAAGAAAGACTCTATTTAGAAGAGACACGACAAGATCTTCGTGAAAAGATTTTATCATATAAAGCGACTTCTGCTGATAAGAAGCGTATACAAGAGATTGAAAGTGATCTTCGAAAGCAAAAAGCGAAAATTAAAGAAGTAGAAAAAGAATACATTGAAAATGCGAAAGTAATCGGTGCGACTTTATCGAAATGTGCAATTGATTCACTTATTTATGAGCGTACATTTGATTTAGTTGTCGTAGATGAAGTAAGTATGGCTTATGTTCCGCAAATCGCATTAGCTGCTTCACTTGGGAAACGTATTGTCGTTTGTGGTGACTTTTTACAGTTACCTCCGATTGCGATGGCGAACCATGAACTCGTTCGAAAATGGCTCGGTGAAGATATGTTTTATCATGCAGGGATTGTTGATTCTGTAAATAAATCAGAAGCACATCCGAACCTTTTTATGCTGCAGGAGCAAAGACGTATGCATACGGATATATCGAAGTTTACGAATTCATTTATTTATAAAAATAGAGTGTACGATCATCCATCTGTTTCAGAGCGTAAAGAACTTGCGAAACTGCAACCGTTCGCAAATGAGGCGAGTGTTTTATTTGATACGAGCTTAATGGGAGCCTTTTCTTTAAAAGACGCAGCTTCCGGTTCTCGTTTTAATATTATGTCTGGTTTAGTAGCGATGCAAATGATGTTAATTGGATTGTTAGACGGTGTTCAATCTATCGGTGTAGTTACGCCTTACAGGGCACAGTCCCGCTTTTTATCAACGTGCATTAGAGAAATGTTGCAGAGAACGAAATATCAAAACATACCAGTTTTAGCGGCGACAGTTCATAAGTTTCAAGGGTCTGAAAGAGATATGATGATCTTTGATACGGTAGATAGTTATCCGCAAGAACGCCCTGGCGTGTTATTCTTTGATCATAAAAACCATCGCCTCGTCAATGTAGCAGTAACGAGAGCGAGAGGGAAGTTCATTCAATTATCAGATTGCCACTACATGCGTAAAAATCTTTCGAGAAAACAAGCGTTATCGCAATTAACAGCTCATATAGAACGTCACGGAGATGTGTATGATCGCACGACATCAAGACAATTGTGGGAGCGAAAAATCTCGAAACGTTTACGCTGGTTTATGGAAATGAATCTTGAAGAACCGAAAGGGTTATTGAAAGATATTTTAGCTGCAAAACGAAAAATTATCATTTCCCTTCCAAGTACAAGGCAAGTAGATAAACGAGTATGGCAAGCGTTAATGCGTACAAATGCGCAAATAACGGTGTATAGTGATGGACCAGTTCCATTAAAAAATGTAAAATTACAAAGGCAAAACAAAGCGTTCCCGTTTATAGTAATCGATGATGAAATCTTTTGGGCAGGAGCACCTCTTACATCTCAAATGATGTTTGAAGGTAGTATGGAATTTCCGTACATATGTGCAAGATTACAAGCACCTGAAACAATTGGCGTATTAAAAGGGTTTTTAGATATTCGGTAAATTCATATAGGAATTCCTTGACTTTTGCCTGGAATGAACTTAGAATGAAAATAATTTAATACAATTTTATGAAAATTCTTATCACGAGAGGTTGAGGGACTGGCCCTATGACACCTCGGCAGCGGATTCTTTATGAATACTGTGCCAATTCCAGCAAGGTAACTTGAAAGATAAGAAAGAAGCTCATTTTGACTGTATATACAGAAGCCTCTTTCTATCTTTTAGAAAGAGGCTTTTTTACGTGAAAATAAAAGGAGGAAGAAAAATGGGAGCGACAGGAGTAACGTCACAAAGAAAAACAATTGAAGAGAGTATAGAAAGAAATAAGGAAAAGTACATAGAAACAAGTCATAATATTCATGCGAATCCGGAGATTGGTAACCAAGAATTTTACGCATCAAGAACGTTAAGTTTGTTGTTAGGAAGCGCAGGATTTCAGTTGCAGCACAATATAGCTGGTCATGAAACAGGATTTATCGCGCGGAAAAGTTCCGGGAAACAAGGACCAGTTATCGCATTTTTAGCTGAGTATGACGCTTTACCAGGACTCGGTCATGCGTGTGGTCACAATTTAATCGGAACAATTAGCGTTGCAGCAGCGATCGCGTTATCAGAAACGCTTGAGGAAATCGGCGGAGAAGTTGTCGTGTTCGGAACACCAGCAGAAGAGGGCGGGCCAAATGGTAGCGCAAAATCGAGTTATGTGAAAGCTGGCTTATTTAAAAACATTGATGCGGCGCTTATGATTCATCCGAGCGGAAAAACAGCTCCAACGAGTCCATCACTAGCGGTCGATCCACTTGATTTTCATTTTTACGGAAAAACAGCTCATGCAGCGGCCTCACCAGAAGAAGGAATTAACGCATTAGATGCGATTATCCAGCTTTATAACGGTATTAATGCACTTCGCCAACAACTTCCGTCAGATGTGAGAATTCATGGTGTTATTACTGAGGGCGGAAAAGCACCTAATATTATTCCTGACTACGCCGCAGCAAGGTTCTTCATCCGCGCAGCAACGAGAAAAAGATGTGCGGAAGTAACAGAGAAAGTAAGAAACATCGCACAAGGGGCAGCGTTAGCAACAGGCACAAAAGTGAAAATTCATCAATTCCAAAATGAAATCGATGAACTACTCGTAACAAAAACATTTAATGACGTCGTAGCGGAAGAGTTAGAACTACTAGGTGAAGATGTAAACCGTAAAGAAAGAGTAGGAATTGGCTCAACAGATGCAGGAAACGTAAGCCAAGTCGTACCGACAATTCATCCGTACATTAAAATCGGTCCAGACGATTTAATTGCGCATACGAATGAATTTAGAGAAGCAGCACGTTCAGAACTTGGAGATAAAGCGCTAATCACATCGGCAAAAGCACTAGCAAATACAGCGTATCGATTAATTACAGAAGAAGGTTTGTTAGAGAAGGTGAAGGAGGAGTTTAGGGAGGCGCGGAAGAATCAAGGATAGGGAAGAAGGAGAATTATACTCGGGATTTTTTAGTAGGAAATTGAATGAAAAAAGAACCAGCCTATGGCTGGTTTTATTATATTATAAAAGAATTTTTCCACATACACTTCATATTTCTACCTTAGTACCCTCTTATCAGAACGACAATTTCTCCTCAAACTCACTCTTTAAAACAATTAAAGGAGATGATAATCCAAATTGCATTAAAGAGTCTAAAAATGTAGCGAGAGAATCCATCGAATCGCTCATGACTTTCATCATATAATTAAATTCCCCGCTAATTCGATATAAATCTGTTACTTCAGGAGCGGCATTACAATATTGGATGAAATCAGAGCATTGACTCGTTTTGAACATAATAAATGCTTGGATGTTTTTATTAATTTTGGAAGGCTCAAATTTCGTTCGGTAAGCAGCTATAACCCCTTGATCTTCAAGCTTGTTAATGCGTTCTTTTACAGCAGGCTGCGTCATGGATATAATACGTCCTATTTCTGAAACAGAAATTCTCGCATTTTCATACAACAAGTTCATAATTTTATGGTCAATTTCATCTAGTTTTACTGCGTTTTGCATTGGATAGCCCCCCTTTTTATTTTCTAAAGTAAATCGTAAATTATAACTATAATATCATAAGTGAAGGAACTAAATTACCTATAAATCTATATTTAAAATTATTAGTATTTGCTTAAAAATATAAGTATAGGATTTATTAAACGGAAATTTAGGAAGGGTGGAAAAAATGAAGAATCTTGATGGGAAAGTAGCGTTAGTAACAGGGGCGAGTCGCGGTATTGGTCGTGCGATTGCGATGAGATTGGCAAACGACGGTGCATTAGTTGCAATTCACTATGGCCGAAATAAAGCAGCTGCAGATGAAACAATTAGTGAGATTGAATCAAATGGAGGAAAGGCATTCTTAATTGAAGCGGATTTCAATTCAATTGATGGTGTCAAAAAGATAGTAGAACAATTGAAGAATGAATTACAAATAAGAGTTGGTACATCAGAGATTGATATTTTAGTAAACAATGCAGGGATAGGTACACAAGGAACAATTGAAAATACGACAGAAGAAGTTTTTGATGAAATTATGTCTGTAAATATTAAAGCACCGTTCTTCTTAATTCAGCAAACATTACCGTTATTACGAGCGGAGGGGCGAGTTATTAACATTTCATCAGCTGAAGTAAGACTTGGTTTTGCAGGGTCCATTGCATACGGTTTAAGTAAAGGTGCACTAAATACGATGACACTTCCTCTAGCTAAACATCTTGGAGAAAGAGGTATAACAGTGAATACAATTATGCCTGGATATACGAAGACAGATATAAATGCGAAATTGCTAGATAATCCGGAAATACGAAATTTTGCTACGAATTCATCTGTGTTCGGACGAATAGGGCAAGTTGAAGATATTGCAGATGTAGTAGCATTCCTTGCTTCTTCTGATAGCCGCTGGGTAACAGGGCAAATTTTAGATGTTTCTGGAGGATTTTGTTTATAGGGGCACTACTTCATACCCATCAAGCTAATATTTTCATCTCCCCCTAAATTAAAATTTTCTTTCTCTACAGATAGCTATTTTGAGAAGCCGCTCATTTTTTCGTTTTGAGGGCATTTCTTTTTCTTAAGTTGATGGGTATGTATGGTGACCCCTATTAGACGATAGTGAATTAACAATTTCGGGGTTCAGTTCCACTTTATTCAAAATAAGATTTTTTTGCAGTAAAATCAATGTTAGTGGAACTTTTTTAATCAAACTTTTTTCCAAATTAACATAAATCCTTGCAACATTTAAATTAGTACTATATAGTTCTAGTTATGAAAAAGGTAAAATTAATGAATCAAAAACGTGTGATTGAAGTAGCTGCAACATTATTTTTAGAAAAAGGGTTTGCTTATACAAGTATGGATGAATTAGTACGTGTAAGCAAAGTTTCAAAGTCTAATGTGTATTATCACTTTTCTAATAAGGAAGTATTATTAGAAGGGGTCGTTGATTATTGGATTGAAATGTATCAATCTGCAATTGATGACGTACTTTCTCAGAACCAATTTTTAGTTGAAGATCGTATCCAACTGTTTTTAAAGCAATTATCACAAGGAGTTCAGTCGAGAGAGTATAAGGGGAGCTGTCCATTTATTACTCTTTATATTCAAAGTCCTACACAGGCCACGCAAATAAAAGAAAAAATAGGTCTTTTTTTTACAGAATTACAAAAGAAAGTTTCTCTATTACTTAAACAAGGGGTAGAGAATGGAGAATTCAGAAATACGATTAATATTGATGAGGTTGCATCACTTTTTATTACAAATCTTGAAGGAGCGTTATTTATTTCAGAAACATTGAAGGATGCAACTGTAATCACGAAAACAGCAGATTATTTATTTAACTTGCTTCGATAAAAGAAGCTTTTTTTTTACATCAAATTAGTACTGGATAGTACTAAAAAGGAGGTTTTATATGAGAACAGTATTTTTAATTGGTGGAACAGGCTTTATTGGAAAGCAATTAGTGAAAGAATTAGCCAAAGAGGATGTTAAAATTCTTCTTTTAGTGAGGTCGAAAAGTAAAGCAACACGCATTTTTCAAGAAAGAGGCATCTTAAAAAAGGCAGTTATGCACTTTATTGAAGGTGATTTGACAAAAATAGATTTAGGTCTAAGTGCTGAAGATAAGGAGAGGATATTGAAAACGGATGTGATTATTCACGCAGGAGGCCCCATGGATATTCAAGTGACAAGTAAAGAGGCAGCTTCCGTATTTTTAAATGGCGCCAAACATATTAGTGAATTAGCTAAAAGTATTCATCAATTGAAGGGCTTGCAACAATTTATTCATGTTGTAGGTTATATGAGTCCCTTTGATGATAAAAATAGCAAGATTGCAATTGATGTGTTTAAAGAAGGAAACAATTATTTGAAAATGAAAAATCCATATGAGAGAACAAAATTTTTAGCAGATCTTTATATCCGTCACCAGGCATCAGCAGTAGGTTATCCGCTTTCTGTAATTAATCCGCCAACTGTAGTCGGTAGTAGTAAAACAGGGAGTACAGAGCAGATAGCAGGATTAGGTTTGCTTGTGATGAGTATGCGAAGAGGGCTCATGCCAGTGATTCCTGGAGGTAAGGGATATAGGTTACCACTTATTGCAAACGATGAGCTTGCGAAGTTTATTGTGCAGGTTTTCAGATTGGAGCAACCGACTATTCAAACATATACACTTGTTGAAGACAAACAGCACGATCAGAACATTGCTGAATTATTAAGTATTATGTCGGAAAGTATGAATATGAGGGCACCAAAAATCTCTGTCCCAATGCCACTTATGAAAGCAATTATGAATAGTGGAGTAAGTAAAATAACAAAAATCCCTTCGGATGGACTGAATTTTATTACAAAACGAAAATTTTCAAATGTTTCAGCGAAAAAAATTATGGGAGGAGATTGGTTTAAGAAGACGAGTGTAATGAAATTTTTCCCTGCCGTAGTAGCTGATTTGGATTATCGAATGATGCATCAAAATGGCCAGCATAATCATTTATTTAAACGAACATTATGCGATAACACTACCCTTTACCAATTACAAGGAGAGGGTAAACCGTTTATTTTATTACATGGTTTATTGAGTGATGGAGAGGATTTATTTCCTTTAGCACAAGAGCTTCATGAAAAAACTGGTCAACCTGTATGGATCTTGGATCTTCCAGGTTTGGGACGTTCTCCTTTTAAACAAGAGAAAAATCTTCTAGATATCTATTTGAATGTAGTGAAAAAGTTATTGGAGAAAGCTACTAATGGTGCACATCTAATTGGCCATTCATTCGGTGCGTTTATTCTTCTGGAAGCATTGGTACAAGAGTACATAGATAAGAAGTATTCAATCACTTTACTTCAGCCACCTGTTGCTAAAAAAAATGCTAAATCGCTAAATGTTCCCCAATTTATGAACAAATGGGCATTAAAATTGGCAACTACTAATTTGATAGAGCGTTATTTATTAAGTAATGGTTTGTTTGAAAGTATGGAGAGCATCCCTGAACATTATATCGAAAAAATAAGTAACAGTTTTACTTCTCCTAGAATTTTAAATACTACGGTTCAGCTTAACAGTTTACTACTGAAAAACGATCAAGGTGATTTCAATGAAGTAACAAAGTATAATCTTCACATTATTTGGGGGGATTATGACAGAGGCTATTCTGCTCCATCGCATCTTGGTAAGGTTGATTTTGTTCCATATGGCCATCATTTTCCTCTTAGCCATCCGAGTGAAACGGCAACATTAGTAATAAAAAATAGTAATACTAGCAGATGAGTGTGTGGGATAAACAGTGTGTAGTAAGATCGTTGTGTCTTTGAAATAAAATCGTACTGTTAGGGGTCCCACCCCATACCTATCAAGCTATACTTCTGAAATATCCCCAAAACGAAAATTTCATCCTTTCATAGTTGTCCATAGGATCTTAGGTCGATTTTCATTTTTGAGAAGAATACATTTCTCAAGTTGATGGCAATATGGGGGGGAATAATGTTACGATGTTTATAAAAAAGTAGTTAGACTAGTGTGTTTTACTCCGATTCATTTCAAAATATAATTGAAAATCCATCTTTAAATTAAAAAAGAAGGTGTTACCTTTATATATTAATAACTTCGAAATATTGTATAATAGGTAATTTTTATGCATTATTGATTAGCATTGCTTATTGTGCTAACGAATCAGGATAGTGTGGCGACCGACAAACTAAATAGTTGCTTATCCTCAATTATTAGAAGGAAAGTTCTATCATTTCGAGAATTTATTAGACATAGACGAGTGCTATAATTTTCTATATCTACATATAAGAGGTGACTACGCATGAATCAAAGACCGTCAGAAGAAGAATACGCCGGGGACTCCGGCGAATATATCCGTTTGGTGCCGGACGGTAATATCATCGACATTCTGCTCGCCCAGGAAAAGCAAATGATCGAGCTCCTGGCATCGTTGACCGAAAGTCAGTACGCGTATCGGTATGCGGAAGGAAAATGGACGCTGAAAGAAGTCGTGGGCCACATTGCAGACGCGGAACGCGTCATGACCTACCGCCTGCTTCGGTTCGCAAGAGGGGACCAGACGTCTCTGACTGGTTTCGATCAGGAATTGTTCATGCCTCCTTTCGGAAGCTGGACAACCGAGCAATTGGCCGAAGACTACCGGGCCGTACGGCAATCAACGATCACATTGCTGCGCGGGCTACCGGCGGAGGCGTGGACCCGAAAGGGCACAGCCAACAACCTAAGCATTACGGCGCGCGCCCTCGCGTACGGCATCGCAGGACACGAACTTCATCACATGGGGGTCATCCGAAATCGGTACTTGAGTTAATCGTCGGCTGAGGCCCTTGGAATGGAACTAACACCTCTCATACAACCTTAGATACCGTTCTTATTGGGGTCCCGCTCCACAACCATCAACTTAAGGATTTAGACTATTTTTGAAATTAAAAGCACATTACTATTCTCTTATGTTAATGAGAAAGGGTGACGTGCTTTTTATGAATATGCACGAAAAACAAGAGTTATCTTTATTTGCCGAAGAGTTATATCGATTTTTTTCATTTGGGGGTATTTGTTTTTCTTAGCTTGATGGTGATGGGACACTACTCTATAATGGTCAAATTAAAATTTAAAACAGTTATAGAGACTCCATTCCTCGGAAATATTGTAACTATTAAGTTGTAAAAAGAACCATAGTTTTTTATTTTTGAAAAGGCTATGGTCCTTTTTAGTTGTAGCAAAGATATGATGTGAGGAAGTTTTTATAAATCAAAAAAATTTGATTAATTAGTTGCGTAATAAATTAATCAGCGTATATACTATAAATATCAAAAAAAGTTGATGAAGGGAAGTGAACTACGGTGGCACAAGATTTTCAGCTCTATGAAAAAAAGTTTAAAGCGTTGGCGGATCAAAAGCGTTTAGAGATTATGTATGAGCTTTGTCAGCGAGGCCAGACGTGTGTATGTGATTTAACAGAGATTTTTGAAATGACGCAATCTAAGTTGTCATATCATTTAAAGATTTTATTAGATGCAGGTTTAATTGTAAAAGAAACAAAAGGCACGTGGAGTTATTATGATTTAAATGATGCGGAAGTAAATAATTTATTATCAGAAGAATTGTGCTGTATTTTTAGAAAAACAGGTAAAGGTAGCTGTTGTTAAAATTTTAAACTATTAATCAAAAAAAATTGATTAATAACATATAAAGAGGAGGAATAAGCTATGAGATATGTTCATGTTGGTATAAATGTTACGCATTTAGAGAAGTCTATCGAATTCTACGAAAAGGTATTTGGTGTGTCACCAGTTAAGGTGAAAGTAGATTATGCAAAATTTTTATTAGAGACGCCAGGACTTAATTTCACGCTGAACGTACGAGATGAAGTGAAGGGAAATCAGGTAAATCATTTCGGTTTCCAAGTGGATACAGCTGAAGAGATTACGTTACATAAAGAAAGATTAGAAAAAGAAGGGTTCTTTGCGCGTGATGAGATGGATACAACTTGTTGCTATGCAGTTCAAGATAAGTTTTGGGTAACGGATCCTGATGGTAACGAGTGGGAATTCTTTTATACAAAAGCAGAAAGTGATGTTCATAAAATTGAAGATCCATCTTGTTGCACGACTTCTAACGTAGTAGATAAAAATTCTTGTTGTTAATAGGAGATGGAAAATAAAATGAAACGTTTATCTTTTCTAGATCGATATTTAACATTATGGATTTTTCTAGCTATGGCTGTTGGGATTGGTTTAGGGTTTGTGTTTCCTAGTGTAGTAGACGGACTAAATACATTACAAGTTGGAACGACGTCCATCCCGCTCGCTGTCGGTTTAATTGTCATGATGTATCCACCGTTGGCGAAAGTTCGTTACGAGGAAATGGGCCGGGTATTTAAAGATGTAAAAGTATTGGTTTTATCTTTAGTGCAAAACTGGATTATTGGCCCTGTACTTATGTTTGTTTTAGCAATTATTTTTCTTCCAGATAAGCCAGAATACATGGTCGGGCTCATTATGATTGGTTTAGCACGTTGTATTGCAATGGTAATTGTTTGGAACGATCTTGCAGATGGGGATAAAGAGTATGCGGCAGGTTTAGTGGCTTTTAACTCGGTATTCCAAATGTTATTCTTCTCCGTTTATGCATACGTGTTTGTAACAGTCATTCCAGAATGGTTAGGAATTGAAGGGGCTATTGTCGATATTACAATGGTAGAAGTAGCGAAATCAGTATTTATCTATTTGGGAATTCCTTTTATAGCAGGTATGTTGACACGCTTTGTACTCGTTAAGTTAAAAGGAAGACAATGGTATGAAAAGGTGTTTATACCTAAGATTAGTCCACTTACATTACTTGCATTATTATTTACAATCGTCGTTATGTTCTCTTTAAAAGGGGAAATGATTGTTAGCGTACCACTAGATGTAGTAAGAATAGCAATTCCGTTATTAATCTATTTTATTGTGATGTTTTTTGTTTCTTTCTTTATGGGAAGAAAAATTGGTGCAAACTATCCGGTGACTACAACGTTAGCATTTACAGCAGGTAGTAATAATTTTGAGTTAGCAATTGCTGTAGCAGTTGGTGTGTTTGGTATTCATTCAGGCGCAGCATTTGCAGCTGTTATCGGGCCGTTAGTTGAAGTACCTGTAATGATTGCACTTGTAAACGTTGCTTTTTGGTTTAAGCGTAAATATTTTAATGATCAACCAGTATAATTTAAAAATAAAGGCGGAAAACAACATGAAAAACAAAAAGACAATCTATTTCTTATGCACAGGAAATTCATGCCGAAGCCAAATGGCAGAAGCATGGGGCAAACAATATTTAGGCGATAAGTGGAATGTATATTCTGCAGGAATCGAAGCACACGGAGTAAATCCAAATGCTATTAAAGCGATGAAAGAAGTAAATATCGATATAACGAATCAAACATCGGATATAATTGATGTAAATATTTTAAATAACGCTGATTTAGTTGTTACCCTTTGTAGCCATGCGGATTCTGTTTGTCCTTCGACACCTCCTCACGTTAATCGTGTTCACTGGGGATTTGATGATCCAGCAGGAAAAGAATGGTCTGAATTTCAACGTGTTCGCGATGAAATTGGAGAACGTATAAAGCGATTTTCTGAAACAGGGGAGTAAATAAAGGAAAGAGCCAATCTTCTATCGTATAGGAGATTGGCTCTTTCCTTTATTAGTCATGACTGCATTGGTTCGCATAAATTACCGAAAAATAGAGGATATTCTATTGAATTGATAAAGTTAGAAATGTATTTAATCATGTAGGTGTTCACAAATAATAAAGTCATTTAAAAGATAATAAAGTTGTTTAGAATTAGAGATGGTATGATGAAAAATCACACTATCTTTTTCTTTTTATGTATAATTAAATAAAAGGATTTTCGGATATTAAAATAAAGGGTAGTATATTAGCGCAAGGGGGAGAATGATGGATAAGTTGTTACAAGAAATCATAAATTGGTTAAGGATGAGCGATGAACAAATTGTTATTGGTATTTCAGGACATGGTGCAGCTGGAAAAACAACGTTTGCTAATAGACTCGTAAACCTACTAAATCAAAATGAAGTAAATTATATTAATACAGATCCTTACATTGTTAGTTCGGATATCCGTAAGCATGCAGTGATTCATTATACATATCAAAATGAAAATCATCGTTATAAAATGACAGCTTGTCATCCAGCAGCGCACCATTTGGCAGCTTTAGAAAGAGATATTCAGATGGTTAGAGCTGGGCTAGATTTTTATACGATAGATACGCATTATATGAAAAGTAAGTTGATTTCTTCGAAAAATAAAGTAACGATTGTGGAGGGAATGAGCGCCGCATTTATTAATCCTGATTTATTTGATTTGAAAATTTATTTTTATACAGATGGCGAAACGGAACTAATGAGAAGATCAAGCCGTGATATAGCTGAAAGGGGAGCTGATATAAATTATTTAAGGCAGTCTCATAAAGAACGCCGGATTCAATATGAAGTATTTATGCATTCGTATAGTCAGCGTTTTGATATCATTATCAAAACTTCCGATGAAACAACATGTTTAGAAAAAAATATATTTGAGTTTTATGAAGTTTAAATGAAAATACTCAATTTGTTAATTTCATTATGACGGTTAATTTTTCTTATTTAGTACTTGTATTAAACAAATTTATTATTTAATCAAAAATACATTCACTATGAAATAACTAGATTTTTAAAAAGATTTAGCAGTCTTCTTTCATCTACATAGATAGAAGGCTACTGTGATTTTGGCGGCAAAATTACATAACTTTATTATTACTCCACAGTAGGATATGATTCTTTATTTGAATAAATTAAGTGTATCTTAATAATCCTTACTTTAAAAGGTTTTTATTCGGAAGTATAAAAATGAATTTTTGCATGAAAGGGGAATAGGGTGAAACACATAATAAGAAATGTAGTAATGAATTATTTTAAAGAAATTCATTCACTAATAGTGGAAGAAGAATTACATAAGAACAGTTGGCATACAGATTTGCATTATAAAATCATCGTAAATGGAAATCGGTATTCCGCACGGTTGATGAATAGCAAGCGAACAATCAATCCGGCCTTTGGGACTTTATCAAATGAACAATTGAAAGAGCAAGTACGGTTTACGTATTATTTAAGAGAGTATGGAATTCCATTTATGCAGATTAAGGAGAATAGGGCGGGAGAGTCATTTACATTAGTCACTTGGAATGATGAACAGTACCGGTTTGTATTGTCTACTTGGATTGATGGGGAACATATTACTCATTGTACAGAAACGATGGCAGAAGTCTTTGGAAGGGAAGCAAGAAAGATACATGACCTTTCTAGTACATTTCAAAGCCCGATTTTTCAAAAGAAATCACATTTAGATGGATATAATGAGTTTATAAAGCTATTAGAAAATAAGAGCGGTATATGTAAGGAATTAAGAGGGTATATAGATCTCGTTAAGTATCATATAAAATGCGCACATACGAGTGATTTAGAGTTTATTGTACAGACAGATTTAAATCCTTTAAATGTTATATGGAACTCAAATCAATATGTAAAAGGAATTATAGATTTTGAATCGATTGGATATGTAGATCGCATTGAAGGATTAGCCTTTTTAATAAAATGGTACTCTCGAACGAAAGGAATACAGTCGCATAAAGTATGTCCGGAAGTTGCTAGAGCATTTTTAGAAGGGTATAAAGCTAATAACATTTTAACTTCAAATGATTATAAAAGACTTTCTTCGTTATTATGGCTATCGGGTAGTTTGAATTGGAATTTTGTTAAAAAGACGATGAGTCTATTAAGTGATGAGAGAGAATTAGAAGAACATTTGAAAGTTTATAAGATAAGAGGAGAAAGATTGTCTTTATTGATAAGTAGAGAAAGAGCTAACTCACACGAGTAGGCTCTTTCTTTTTATGTACTACGAATCTTCCTAATAGAACGATGTTACGGCATTTCTTCTATAGAATATAGGTCTAAAAAAGCCCATGTAATCATAAAAAAATGATTTCATTCACGTTTAACAGGTTATCTGATGTATAGGCGTATTTTTGTGAAAAAAATGTTTTAAAAAAGTGTTGAAATATTTCGAAAATTAAATTATTATTATCCATGTAAACTACTAAGTAATCGTTTACATGGATGAATTAAGGGTTTAAGCGAAACTGAAGTAAACGATTTCTTGAAAACTTAGAAAGAGTGATGAAATGGCTAAGTCTACAATTAAAGATGTTGCAATGGAAGCGAATGTGTCTACAGCTACAGTATCTCGGGTGTTAAACGCAAGTGGATTTGTAAGTGACGACATAAAAGATCGTGTTTATTTAGCTGTGAAAAAACTTAATTATCAACCAAATGCGATTGCTAGAAGTCTAAAGCAAGATAAAACATACACGATTGGTGTTGTGATTCCAGATATCACAAACCAGTATTACATGACAATTTCAAAGGCGATTGAAGATATTGTGCAGCAAAAGGGATATAACCTTATTTTTTGTAGCAGTCATGAAAATCCTAAAAAAGAGGATAAATTGTTGCAACTACTAGTGGAGCAACGGGTAGATGCGATTGTGTTGGCGACTGCTGGAGGTTGTGAAGAAAGAGTAAGAAGTATTCATCAAGCCGGTGTACCGATTGTTTTAGTTGATCGGACTGTTGAGATTGGAGATTCAAAATTAGATTCGGTTATAGAAAGTAATTTTGAAAGTGCTTATACATTAACGAGCTATCTTTTAAAACAGGGTCATAGATCGATTGGTCTTGTGAATGGATTGTTGAACGTAAGTACAGGTAAAGAGCGCTATGAAGGATTTCAAAAAGCTTTGGAAGAGTTTGGGATTCAGGAAGATGAAAACTATACGTTTAATAGCACTTTCACTAGAGAGGGTGGAATGAAAGCAGTTGATTATTTTCTTAATTTTACTGAGAAACCGTCAGCTATTCTATCTTTGAACAATGAAATGGCATTCGGTGTTCTTCTTGAATTAACGAGGAGAGGATACTCAATACCAGAGGACGTTGTGATCGCTTCTTTTGGTGATGTGGAAGCAGCGCAATTATTACGAGCACCTGGGATTATATCAGTAGCTCACAAACCATATGAAATGGGAGAAAGAGTAGGTGATATTTTACTAAAGCGTTTAAACAATGAAGAAGGTCCTTTTAATGAAATATTTACACCGAAATTACTAATAGATGCACAGAGTGTACGTAGTTAAAACGATTAGAAATAATGATTTTCGTTCAGATAAAAATCGGAAGGGAGATAGAAATGCTAAAAGGAATACCGAAAATAATTAGTCCAGATTTAATGAAAATTCTTTTAGAAATGGGGCATGGGGATGAGATTGTGTTAGCGGATGGAAATTTCCCCGCTGCCTCTTGCGGGGCGAAGCTCATTCGATGTGAAGGGCATGGAGTTCTTGAAGTATTACAGGCAATTTTGCAATTCTTTCCACTCGATACGTATAGCAATCATTCTGTTTCATTAATGAAGGTTGTAAAAGGGGATCCTACCACGCCCTCCATTTGGGAAACGTATGATGCGGTGATTAAAAAATATGATACTCATTTTGATAGTTTTGAGATGATTGACCGCTTTGCATTTTATGAGAGAGCAAGGAAGGCTTATGCAATTGTTGCAACGAGTGAGAGTGCTCTCTATGCCAATATGATTTTAAAAAAGGGCGTGGTTACCGATTAGCACAGTATTAAACTCATATATTGTTTCATTTAAAAAATCATAGGGTAGTAGGTGATGGGATGAATGAATTGCTACTGAAAATGGATGGAATTAGTAAAGCGTTCCCTGGTGTGCAAGCGCTTTCTAATGTGAAGTTTGAATTGGAAAAAGGCGAAGTTCACGCACTTTTGGGTGAGAATGGAGCTGGCAAATCCACATTAATGAAGATTTTAACAGGGATTTATCAAAGAGATACTGGAACGATTGCGTACGAAGGAAGAGAAATAGAGGTTCCAGATACAAAAGCAGCACAAAGACTTGGAATCAGCATTATTCACCAGGAACTTAACTTAGCTCCGCATTTAACAGTTGCCCAAAATATTTTTATTGGAAGAGAACCTAAAGGTTTATTTAATCTTTTTTTGGATGAAAAAGAATTGAATAACAGGGCAAAAAAATTATTTGAAAGGTTAAACATTAAACTAGATCCTAGGGAATTAGTAGGTGATTTGACAGTTGCGAAACAACAAATGGTGGAAATCGCTAAAGCTCTTTCCTTTGATTCAAAAGTATTGATTATGGATGAGCCAACCGCAGCCTTAACGGATACTGAAATCGATTCATTGTTTGTTATGATTCGGAAATTACGGGGGGACGGTGTAGGAATTGTTTATATCTCTCACCGTATGGAAGAGCTAAAGAAAATTACGGACCGTGTATCGATTATGCGAGACGGTACATACGTAGGGACGATGAACACGAAAGATGCAACGATTGAACAAATTATTTCTATGATGGTTGGAAGAAAAATTGATAACAATCAAAAACCAGAAATGAAAGAGAAAACGCGAGAAAAAGTGTTTGAAGTAAAAAGTTTAAAGAGAGGGAACACGATAAAGGATGTAAGTTTTGAGCTGTATAAAGGAGAAATCGTTGGCTTCGCTGGATTGATGGGAGCTGGAAGAACGGAAGTAGCTCGTGCCATATTTGGGGCAGATCCATTAGACTCAGGGGAGATTTTCATAAATGGAAAAAGGATGAGTATAAAAAGTCCGACTGATGCAGTACAACATGGAATTGGCTATTTGTCCGAAGATCGAAAACAGTTTGGGCTTCTAATTGGGATGGATGTCAAAACAAATATTGCAATGGCATCCATGAAAGATTATGTAAAACCTCTTGGCTTGATGCATGGTTCTAAAATTGATCAACAGTCTGAGGAATTAATTAAAAGGTTAAAAATTAAAACACCGTCAGGTAATCAATTAGTGAAAAATCTTTCAGGAGGGAATCAACAAAAAGTAGTTATTGGCAAGTGGTTGACTAGAGATTCAGATATCTTAATCTTCGATGAGCCTACACGTGGAATTGATATCGGGGCAAAAGATGAAATTTATAAGTTACTAAATGAATTAGCTGAGCAAGGAAAATCTATCATTATGATCTCCTCAGAACTTCCTGAAATATTAAGGATAAGTCACCGTGTAATTGTCATGTGTGAAGGAAAGATAACTGGAGAATTGAAAAATGATGAAAAAGCATCGCAAGAAGCGATTATGACTCTTGCCACAAAACGAATTATGTAATGAATATTAACGGATGATAAAGGAGTGAACAGGAATGGAAATACAAAAGGCAGTCGAGTTTCCAGTTGAAGGGAAGATGAGGAAAGGGATTAATTCAAATGCTCTTCAGCAGCTTCTAGCATTTGCAAGCTTAATAGTACTTGTTTTCATTTTTTCAATTGCTTCAGCTAATTTTCTGCAATTTGATAACATTATAGGAATCTTTCTATCGACAGCTGTTACAGGCATCCTTGCTTTAGGGGCAACGATGATTATCGTTACAAGTGGAATTGATTTATCATGTGGAACCGTACTGACTTTGTCTTCGGTTATGACAGGCGTTTTTGCTGTCAACTTAGGTTTACCGGTTTGGGTAGCTGTTATCGGAGGTATTTTAATTGGTGCCGTAGTAGGTTTGATTTCTGGAGCTGCGATTGCAAAATTGAAGATTCCACCATTTATTGCAACGTTAGCGATGATGATGATCGCGAAAGGATTGGCACTTGTTATTTCGAAAGCGACTCCAATCTATTTCACTTCTATACCGAGTTTTAACAAAATTGCGATGGGTTCTATTATTCCTGGTTTTGCTATTCCGAATGCTGTTTTCATCTTTTTTGGAATGGCCATTTTCGCAAGCTTAATTTTAAATAAAACGATAATCGGAAGGTATACATTTGCACTAGGAAGCAATGAAGAAGCAACTCGTCTTTCTGGAGTGAATGTAGATAAGTGGAAAATAATTATCTACATGCTTGCAGGTGTTTTTACTGGTGTTGCAGGGATTATAATGGCATCTCGTTTAAATTCTGCTCAGCCTGCTTTAGGAGCAGGATATGAATTGGAAGCAATCGCAGCAGTAGTTATCGGAGGAACTTCTTTAAGTGGTGGTAAAGGAACAATTCTTGGTACTGTGATTGGTGCATTGATTATGAGTGTGTTAACAAATGGTCTGCAAATCCTTTCAGTGCCTCAAGAATGGCAAACAGTAGTTGTAGGGGCTGTTATCTTATTAGCAGTTTACGCAGATGTGTTGCGAAACAAAAAAGCAAAGAATTAACGGTGATACTGTTTTTAAATAAAACAATATATAGGGGGAATTTTAGATGAAAAAAGCAAAAAAAGGCATCGTTTTATCGTCAATTCTCGCAATCTCAATGTTTATGGGGGCGTGTTCTTCAAACAATGCAAGCACAGGAAGTAAGGATAGTAGTGCTCCTGCAAAAGATGACGGTAAGCGCTATGTTGCGATCATTTCAAAAGGGTTCCAGCATCAGTTTTGGCAGGCGGTTAAAAAAGGGGCTGAGCAAGCAGCAGATGAATATAAGGTCAATATTACATTTGTAGGTCCTGAGACGGAAGCACAGGTTGATAAACAAGTTGAAATGCTACGTAGCACACTTGATAAAAAACCTGATGCGATTGGTTTCGCAGCATTAGACTCTAAAGCTGCTCTTCCTTTATTAGAACAAGCAAAAAACAAAAAAATTCCGGTTGTTGCATTTGACTCAGGTGTTGAAGGAGATATACCTGTAGCAACAGCTGCAACAGATAATAAAGCGGCAGCAGCTCTTGCAGCTGAGAAAATGGCTGGTTTAATTGGTGAAAAAGGGGAAGTAGCAGTAGTTGCTCACGACCAGACAAGTAAAACAGGTGTTGAACGCCGAGATGGTTTTGTAAATACAATCAAATCAAAATATCCGAACATCAAAATTGTCGATATTCAATATGGTAGCGGTGATCAATTAAAATCGACTGACGCTGCTAAAGCAATTATGCAAGCACACCCAAATGTAAAAGGTATTTTCGGTACAAATGAAGGTTCTGCAATTGGGGTAGTAAATGCTGTTAAAGAATTGAACAAAAAGAGTGTCGTAGTAGTTGGCTTTGACTCTGGTAAACTACAAATTGATGCAATTAAGAGCGGAGTAATGGCAGGTGCGATTACACAAAACCCAATTGGAATTGGTTATGAAACTGTGAAAGCTGCTGTTGAAAACTTAGATGGGAAACAAGTATCAAAAACAATCGACACTGGTTTCTATTGGTACGATAAAAAGAACATCGATGATCCAAAAATTAAGGAAGTTCTATATCAATAAAATATAAAACGAAACTAGCAATACAAATAAGATAGAAACTGAGGTGTATAACATTGTCCAATGTAATAAATGATTTAAAATTATATGCACATAAAATTGTTCAAACTGGTCTTGTTGTAGGAGCAGGTGGAAATTTGAGTATGAGAGATGGAAATATTATGTATATTTCCCCTAGCGGTTTTGATTTGCAAGAGATAGAAGACGACGAGTGGGTACGTGTCGATATTGAAACCGGTGAGATATTGGATGATTTAAAACCATCCTCTGAAATTTTAATGCATTTGGAATGTTTTCGTAAACGTCCTGATATAACAGCTGTTTTACATGCGCATCCAAGCTATTCGGTAGGTGTATCATGTACTGGCCATACGATTCCGAGTCTATTCCCAGATTTTCCGGCAATGATTCAAAGCGTCGCTTACCTTGACTATATGATTCCGACTACAGAAGTATTGGCTAATGCAGTATCTGGCGTAATTGAGGAAAATGATGTAGTGGTAATGAGAAATCACGGCGTACTGACGGTTGGTAAAACGATGAAAGAAGCATATTTTCTTCTGCAAATTCTAGAGGAAGCGGCAAAGGTATATACGATTGCATCGACAGTAGGAGTACCAAGAGTCCTTACAGAGGAAGAATGTCACGAGTTAAGAAATCTTTCTTCCGAGAAATATAGATTAAAACTACTAAAAGATGCGGAGTAGTTGAAATGTTTCCGAAGGGTGTGAATGAATGGAAAAAGTTTGGGCTTTTGATTTAGGGGCATCCAATGGGCGTTTAATGGTAAGTGGATTTGATGGGAAACGCCTTTATCTTGAAGAGGTTCATCGGTTCTCCAATCGTCCTGTTTACGTAACAGGTCATTATTATTGGGATATTTTAAGGATATTCCAGGAGATGAAGAATGGAATTGGTAAAAGTATTAGAAACGGACATAAGTCGATTGAAAGTTTGTCTATCGATACGTGGGGAGTTGATTTCGGACTTCTCTCTGAAACAGGTGAATTGCTTAGTAATCCGTATTCTTATAGAGATCCGCATACAAATGATAGCCTAAAGGAAATCACGGAAGTCATTCCACGGGATGTTTTGTTCTCTCGTTCGGGAGTTACACCGGCAGCAATTAATACGATTTGCCAGCTGTATACGATAAAAAAGAATAACCCAGATTTAATGGAAAAGGCAAAAACTCTTTTATTAACACCAAACTTATTGAGTTATTTATTTTCCGGTGTAAAGGCGAATGAATATACGATCAGTACAACGACATCGTTATTTCATATTCATGAGCGTAATTGGGATACTGCCCTTATGACCGAGCTAAGCCTTCCTACAGAAATCATGGCAAATATTGTGATGCCAGGAACGACTCTTGGTCCGACTCTTTCTTCGATTCATAACGAATTTGGCATACAGCCTGTTAAGGTTATTGCTGGAACGGGACATGATACTGCCTGTGCTCTTGCAGCATTGCCTATAAAATCAGAAAATTCAGTATTTATGAGCTGCGGTACGTGGATCTTAATGGGCGTTCAAGTAAAGGAACCAGTAATAAATGAACGGGCTTTGGAATGGGGATTTACAAATGAAGGAACAGCAGATGGCGAGTTTCGGCTGCTCAAAAATATTATGGGATTATGGCTCATTCAAGAATGTAGAGCGGTTTGGGCAAGAGAAGGTAAGCTTTTTACTTACGAAGAAGAGGCAGAGTTGATTCGAAATACAAAACCATCTACACATTTCATAGACCCAGATGATCCTTCTTTCTTCAATCCGGAAAACATGCCAAAACAAATCCGGGATTTCTGTATAAAGAGTGGTCAACAACCGCCTGAAACGGAAGGAAGTTTCCTTCGTTGTATTTTGGAGAGTCTTTCACTCAGGTACAGGTGGGTCTTAGAGAAACTGGAAGTTTTAACTGGAAAATCGATAGAGGTTATCCATATGGGCGGTGGTGGCATTCAAAATGATTTGTTTTGTCAATTTACCGCAAATGCGACAAACCGCCCTGTTATAGCAGGACCGGTTGAAGCGAGTGCGATTGGAAATGCATTATCGCAATGGATTGCACTTGGGAAAATAAAAGATTTAAAGGAAGGTAGAGAAATTGTTGAAAGTTCGTTTCCTGTTAAACATTATCAACCTCAAAATCAATCAGAATGGCAGGAAGCATACGGCCGTTTTATCGAAATAATTGACCAAAATGTAATGAAAAAGGGGTTTTAAAATGAAAACTGTTCATAATAGATTTTACAATAAATTACCAAAAGTCGGTATAAGACCGACTGTTGATGGGAGAAGAAATGGTGTACGTGAATCTCTTGAAGATATGACGATGAATCTAGCAAAATCGGTAGCGAACTTATTAACTGAAAATTTGCGTCACTATAATGGGGAAGCAGTAGAATGTGTCATTGCTGATACATGTATTGGTGGTGTGGCTGAGTCGGCTAAAGCAGCTGAAAAATTTGCAAGAGAGGGAGTCGGTGTTTCTATCACTGTTACACCATGCTGGTGCTATGGTTCTGAAACGATGGATATGAATCCCGACATTCCAAAAGCAGTATGGGGATTTAATGGAACAGAACGTCCAGGGGCAGTGTATCTTGCGGCTGTCCTAGCCGCCCACAATCAAAAGGGTATTCCGGCTTTCGGAATATACGGGAAAGATGTGCAAGATTTAAGTGATACATCCATTCCTGAGGATGTGCAGGCAAAACTACTTCAATTTGCAAAGTCTGGTCTTGTTGTTGCCGCTCTAAAAGGGAAATCGTATCTTTCGATGGGGTCTGTATCTATGGGGATTGCCGGTAGTACAGTCCAACCTGAATTTTTCCAGGATTATTTAGGAATGAGAAATGAATACATTGACATGTCTGAATTCGTAAGAAGGATAGATGAAGAGATTTATGATAAGGAAGAATATGAAATGGCTTTAAACTGGGTAAAAGAGTATTGCCTAGAAGGCCAAGATAATAATACGGAAGACATGCAAAGGTCAAGGGAGCAAAAGAATAAAGATTGGGAAACTAGCGTCAAAATGACGTTAATTGCAAGAGATCTTATGGTTGGAAATCAAAAATTAGAGGAACTTGGCTATGGTGAGGAAGCGCTAGGATACAACGCCATTTCTGCAGGCTTCCAAGGTCAGCGTCAATGGACGGATCATTTCCCGAATGGTGATTTTATGGAAACAATTTTAAATTCCTCCTTTGATTGGAATGGAATTCGTCCGCCATACATTATGGCTACTGAAAATGACAGTTTAAATGGAGTCACGATGCTATTTGGTCATTTATTAACAAATACGGCTCAAGTTTTTGCGGATGTAAGAACGTATTGGAGCCCGGAGGCAGTAGAACGTGTGACAGGTCATAAACTTGAAGGATTGGCAGCAAATGGATTTATTCATATGATTAACTCCGGTTCAGCTGCACTTGATGGTACAGGACAACAAACGAAAGATGGAAAGCCTGTTATAAAACCGTTTTGGGAAATTACGGAGGAAGAAGTTCAAAACTGTTTGGCAGCTACTTCCTGGAGACCGGCTTCAACAGGGTATTTCCGCGGAGGTGGATTCTCGAGTGATTTCTTAACGAAGGGAAATATGCCTGTAACAGCAGCCCGTCTCAACCTTGTTAAAGGATTAGGTCCGGTTTTACAAATTGCAGAAGGCTATACGGTTGAAATACCAGAAGAGGTTCACGACATATTGGATAAGAGAACCGATCCAACTTGGCCAACAACTTGGTTTGTGCCAAATTTAACAGGAGAAGGTGCCTTTAAGGATGTTTACACCGTAATGAATAATTGGGGTGCCAATCATTGTGTAATAAGTTACGGACACATTGGCAACGATTTAATTACTCTTGCTTCGATGCTCAGAATCCCTGTAAATATGCATAACGTCAAAGAGGAGCAAATCTTTAGACCGAGTGCGTGGGGAATGTTCGGAACAAAAGATCCAGAAGCAGCAGATTACCGCGCCTGCCAAAACTTTGGCCCATTATACCATTAATGAAAAGATCCCCTGATTGTATATCGGGGGGTACTATAGAGCATATTTTTCCGCATTGGAATGAAAGTACTTTACATGTAAATGAATTGTAGTACTTAAAAGAATCGCAAGTAATATGAAACTCTTGAACATACGGATACACACTATTTTAGTATCTGAAATAATAGAACAATAAAAAATAACGGGGGTAAGAATATGGTTAATAGCTTATGGAACGAAACAAAGGCATCACAATTATCGCAAGGAGTAGACGAATTAGTTTATCGTTCGAATTTAATTGGAACAGACCGTGCAGTATGTAATTGGGGCGGTGGAAACACATCGGTAAAGACATTTGAAAAGGATTTTCGTGGTCATGATGTAGAGGTCATGTGGGTTAAAGGAAGTGGATCCGATTTAGCGACTATGAAAGCACAAAACTTTACTGGTTTAAGAATGGAAGACATTCGTTTATTAATTGAGCGTGAAGAAATGCCAGACGAAGAAATGGTAGAGTACTTATCGCATTGTATGATTGACAACAAACATCCACGTGCATCTATCGAAACGTTATTGCATGCTTTCTTACCTTTTAAACATGTGGATCATACACATCCAGATGCCATTATTAGTCTTTGCTGCGCACATAATGGAAGACAAATTGCGGAGGAAATTTATGGTAATCGTTTCGTTTGGGTTCCGTATGTGCGCCCTGGATTTACGTTATCTAAAATGATTGCAGAAGGAGTGAAAAATAATCCAAATGCTGAACTAGTGTTAATGGAAAAACACGGATTAGTCGTTTGGGGAGATACGGCGAAGGAGAGTTATGAAAAAACGATTGCTGTCATTAATGAGGCAGAACAATATATTCATGAGCGAGTGACTGAAAGTACTGTATTTGGAGGTCAAAAATATGAAGCACTTTCAGTAGAAGAGCGTAGAAGTATTCTTGCAAAAGTAATGCCGATTATTCGCGGGGCAGTTAGCGATGAAAAGAAAATGCTATTATCTTATGATGATGCAGATGAAGTACTTCAATTTGTAAACAGCCACAATGCACGAGAGCTTTCGCAAGTTGGAGCGGCTTGTCCTGATCATTTAGTTCATACAAAGCGCAGTCCTCTTTATATCGATTGGGATCCGCAAACGAAAGACACGGACGGATTAATAGAGAAAATGAAAGCTGGTGTGGAAAGCTTTAAAGAAGAGTATAAAGCTTACTTTGAACGTAACAAATACGAAGGAGACAAAATGTTTGAATCTGCACCTCGCGTTATTTTAATTCCTGGTATCGGTATGGTGAATACCGGTAAAAATGTGGCGATGTCAAAGGTAAGTGGTGCGCTGTATCATAGGGCGATTTCGGTAATGAAAGGCTCCACAACACTTGGACATTTCGTTTCTCTAAATGAAAATGAATCTTACAATGTTGAGTACTGGCCGTTAGAGCTATATAAATTATCATTAGCACCAGCTGAAGCGGAATTTTCTCGTAAAGTTGCTTTTATTACAGGTGGCGCTGGCGGAATCGGAAGTGAAACAGGACGCTGCCTCGTTTCAGAAGGTGCGCATGTAGTGCTTGCTGATTTGAACTTTGAAGGAGCAGAAAAAGTCGCGGCTGAAATTAACGAGAAGTATGGCGAAGGTCGTGCGCTCGCGGTAAAAATGGATGTAACAAAAGAAGAAGAAGTGAAGGCGGCATTTGAGCAGGCAGCTCTTGCTTACGGAGGCATTGATTGTATCGTAAACAATGCAGGACTTGCGACATCTAGTCCATTTGATGAAACAACGCTTCAGGAATGGAATTTAAATATGAACGTGCTTGGAACGGGATACTTCTTAGTGGCACGTGAAGCGTTCAAGCAAATGAAACAGCAAGGAATTGGCGGAAATATGGTATTTGTCGGATCGAAAAATTCTGTGTACGCAGGGAAAAACGCTTCGGCATATAGTTCTGTAAAAGCACTTGAAACACATTTAGCAAGATGTATTGCAGCTGAAGGCGGTGAGTATGGTATTCGTGTAAATTCAGTTCTTCCAGATGCGGTTCTGCAAGGATCAGCTATTTGGGGTTCAAAATGGCGTGAAGAACGTGCCGCAGCATACGGTATCGAGCCTGATCAGTTAGAAGAGCATTACCGTAAACGCACAACATTGTTGGTTAATATTTATTCGAAAGACATTGCTGAATCCATTGCTTTCTTTGCCTCTTCAAAGGCAGATAAAACAACTGGATGTATGATTACAGTTGATGGTGGCGTAACCGCAGCATTTACTAGATAAGTATTTCGCTTGTGAAAAGGTGTAATAGGCGAATATTTTTTGCCTATTATACTTCCATATAAAAGAATAGCGAATTTCATGGGGAGAATAGAATAAGTCAATGTGCAGAAGGGGATATTTTACATTCGCTTTTCAAAAGGGGATGGAAATTTGAAACTTAAAAACTTATTAACAGGGGGAGTGCTTTTTGGTACTTTATTATTCTCTTTAGGAAGTACTGGAGAGTTTAGTAAGGTAGAGGCAACATCACCTATTACGATTGAAACTCCAAAACCAGAGGGAAAGAAATTAACACTTTGGTACAATCAACCGGCAAAAGATTGGGAAAAACAAGCATTGCCAATTGGGAATGGTTATATGGGTGGCATGGTCTTTGGCGGAGTCCAGCAAGAACGTATTCAGTTTAATGAAAAAACGCTTTGGACTGGCGGACCAAGTAGTACGAGTGAGTATACTTACGGGAATCGTGATGGGGCAGCGAGTCACTTAGGTAGCATTAGGGAAAAGTTAGCAAAAGGTGATAAATCTGGAGCAGAAAAGGAATCTTCACAATTTCTCACAGGTCTTGAAAAAGGGTTTGGTTCCTATCAAAATTTTGGAGATATATACTTAGATTTTAATATGCCAGACGCGTCTTCATTTTCTAATTATCGTAGGGAATTAAATATAAATGAGGGAATTGCTACTGTTTCCTATAATTATAAAGATGTTCAATACAATAGAGAATATTTCACAAGTTATCCTGATCGCGTTATGGTTATGCGTTTAACGGCTAGTGAATCTAAAAAGCTTTCATTAGATGTTAGACCGACGAGCGCACAGGGAGGGGAAGTAACGTCCGTAGATAATAAAATCACTATGAAAGGACAAATAACGAATAATGGAATGAAATATGAAGCAGCATTCAAAGTACTGAATGAGGGCGGCACATTAACAGCAGAGAATGGAAAAATTAAAGTAGCAAATGCAGATAGCTTAACAATTATTATGACGGCGGCTACTGATTATGAAAATAAATACCCTGCTTATAAAGGGGAAGATCCACATGAAAAGGTTGAAAAAACCATGGCCGCTATTTCTAAAAAGAGTTATGAGGTTTTAAAATATACACATATTAAAGACTATCACTCTTTATTTAATCGTGTTTCTTTAAATTTAGGAGGGGAAAAACCATCTGTTCCAACAAATGAACTACTAGCATCTTACAGTAAAGAAAACAGTAAGTATTTAGAAGAACTATTCTTCCAATATGGAAGGTATTTGCTCATTTCTTCTTCAAGACCAGGAACGCTTCCTGCCAATCTACAAGGGGTATGGAATAATTCGAACACACCACCGTGGGAAAGTGACTATCATTTCAATATAAATTTGCAAATGAATTATTGGCCTGCAGAAGTGACGAATTTATCTGAAACAGCTTTGCCATTAATGGATTATGTTGATTCATTAAGAGAACCAGGAAGAGTTTCAGCTGAAAAACATTTCGGTGTTAAAGGCGGCGGATGGACCGTTAATACGATGAATAATCCATTTGGGTTTACCGCTCCTGGATGGGGATTAGGCTGGGGGTGGGCACCTAGTGCGAATGCCTTCATTGGTCAAAATGTTTGGGAACATTACAAATTTACGGATGATAAACAATACTTAAAAGAAAAGATTTATCCAATAATTAAAGAAGCGGCGGAGTTTCATAGTAAGTTTTTAGTCGAAGATCAAAATAAGAAGTTGGTTGTTTCTCCGTGCTGGTCTCCGGAGCTTGGTGGTATTTCTAATGGATGTGCTTTTGACCAACAGTTAGTGTATGAATTGTTCTCGAATGTAATTGAAGCGAGTGAGGTTTTACAGATTGATAATGTATTTCGAGATGAGTTAAAGGCGAAAAGGGACCGATTATTCCCGCCAATTCAAATTGGTAGATATGGTCAGGTGCAAGAGTGGAAGGATGATATAGATGATCCTGGTGAAACGCACCGGCATATATCCCAGCTAGTGGCACTATATCCAGGAAGTATGATTAATTACAAAACACCAGAATGGCTTCAGGCAGCTAAAGTTACTTTAAACCATCGTGGTGACGAGGGAACAGGCTGGAGTAAAGCGAATAAAATTAACTTATGGGCACGTTTATTAGATGGTGACCATGCTTATAAAATTTTGCAAGGGCAACTTACGGGAAGTACGCTCAGTAACCTATTTGATACGCATCCACCGTTTCAGATTGACGGAAACTTTGGCGCAACATCGGGAATTGCTGAAATGTTAATTCAAAGCCATACCGACTCCATTCAACTATTGCCTGCACTTCCGAGAGCTTGGAAGGACGGTTCTTACAAAGGACTAAGAGCACGCGGTGCATTTACGATTAATGCGGACTGGAAAAATGGCGTTCCTACAGTTATTCAGGTGACTTCGGATCATGGAAACGATGTAAAGTTAAAAAGTCCGATGTTCAATACACCATTTACTTTAACAAGAGTTGGAACGAACACACCGGTGCAATTTACGAAGAATGGCGATACAATTTCATTTAAAACGGAACAAGGTAAAGCTTATAAAATTGAGTCTATGCTCAGTTTCGATTTAGAATCTACGAACAGTGTAACTGCAGGAAATACAGTGAAGGTAAAAGCTCATTTATCTAACTTCGGTACATTGAAATCTTCTTCTGGGGAAGTGGTTGTAAAGGCTCCTGAGAGCTGGAATATGAAACCGATTAAGGTAGCTTTTGAAGGCGTTGAACCAGGGGGGTCTAAAACAATTGAGGCGGATATACCTGTTCCAATTGATATAGTTGCTAACAATTACGCTATTGAAGCGGAAGTAAACACAGATAGTGGGACGGTTAGTAAATCCAATCAAATAGAAGTTACTCCAGCAGTAAAGCTAATTTCGGCAAAGGTAGAACCAAATCCAATTATTGTTGAAGGTGGTTCTACTACATTAAAAGTAAAGGTTCAAAATGAAATAAAGGAAAAAGTGACACCTGGAAAAATTGAATTGCAATTACCAGAAGGATGGAATGCGCAGCCATCAACAACGGACTTTCAATTACCGGCAGGAGGAGAAGAAACATATTCGTTTGTTATCACTCCGCCAACTCAGTTTAAAGGAATGAAAGAAGTTGGAGTCTCCGTAAAATTGGGGAATTCGGTCGTGACTTCAACGAAAGTGCAAGTGGCTTCTGGCGGCATCTATCTTAGTGATATTCCGTGGATAAAAGCAACTGCCGGATGGGCAACAGTTCAAAAGGATAAAAGTACCGACGGAAACCCAATCTCATTACTCGGAACGGCAGGGCCGATTACGTATAAAAAAGGGATCGGAACTCATGCAAAATCAGAAGTTACCTATGATATATCAAAGGCAACATACAAACGATTTAATTCATATGTAGGAATTGATCAAGAATCTGGCGGTAAAGGTGGTTCAGTTGTGTTTAAAGTATTACTTGATGGAGTGGAAGTATTTAATAGCGGCACACTGTATTATAATACACCAGCCAAATTTGTTGATGTTGATCTTACTGGTAAGAAAGAATTAAAACTAGTAGTTGACGATGCAGGTAACGGTAATGGAAATGATCATGCGGACTGGGCAGATGCTTGGTTGAGTTATAAATAATCTATTATATTGGTATCAAAAAATACAAAACTTGATTTGTGCTATGGTAAATTGAGTATTGTAGGGGGATCATATTGCTATCAATCTTATAAAATAAAATCCCCCTAAAATGAAAAAATACGCTATTCTTTCTGTAGAATTATTAGGAAAGGATAGCGTTTTTGTATGTCTATTTCTATATTTGATGAATTTTAATTATTTATTATAGAAATTCAACACTTCTTATCTAAAATATTATATAAAGTCATATTCTCTGCCTACAGTTCGTAAATAACTGATAAAATGATTTCCATTAGGGAATTTTTCGCCTCTTTATATCTTTCCTAAGTATTTGCACCTGAACCGTATATAACGGTTTATTTTGTTTCGAGAATGTAACTTACGGACCAATAGAAGAGTATTTGGTCGTGCTAACTGGTCTTATCATCATTTAATTAGGCTAAAAATATATTTATAAAAGATAAATTGTATACTCATTTTTAATTTATATAATCGGTTAGAGGAAGTTAATCAAAATATAAAGTTGACTTTAACAGCTAGCTTTATACACTACTTGAACACCATTCCTTTTCTAGATTGATAGTATCAAGTATGTCCAAGATTTAGCGATTAGTTGCGAGTTAGCTGAGATTTTTGCACCAGTACTGTTTTTATTAGGTATGGTTTTAGATTTGTTTTTAGGTTATTATTATTCTAAAAAAGGGATTTTAAGAGGAGAGAAAAATGGGGAGACCAAGCATTTTACTGCTAACAAGAGGGGAAAAGCTAGCACAAACTTTTGAGACCAACTTGAGAATGTTTTTCGGTTCTAATATTCAGATTTATACCGTTCATGAGCAAGGGGAGCTGGATAGCCAATTAATGGATGAGTGTGAACTGATTCTAGTTTCCGCCGAAAGTATATTGGATCGTTTACCGAAACTACTCCATGAGCGGACACTATTTGCTAGAAGAACTGTTTGTTTGCCGAAGCTCGAACAACTGATGGATTTAGCTACGGGAACCCAATGTCTATTTGTTTCGAACAGTATGGACACGATTGTAGATGCCATTGAGCTTTTGAGTCGTCTGGGGTTTGAGCATTTGGATTTTATTCCATATGTTCCGCAGCCAGCGGAAATCCAGCCTGTATTTGAGGGGATTGATGTGGCGGTTACTCATGGATTAAAAGAACTCATCCCGGAGACGATTGATACAGTGATTGATTTGGGCATACGCCCAATCGATTTGACAACGATTTATGATATTGCTCAACAATTGAATCTTCCTATAGAAAATGCGCATTTCTATACAGCGGAATTTTTCAGTGATTTTGTCCGCCTTGGAAGAAATTTAGCCAATTCCGTAAACAATGAGAAACGGTTAAACCAAAAGTTAGAATCCGTATTTAATGCTGTTCATGAAGGGATTATCAGCATGGATGAATGGGGACACATCACGGTTTTTAATGAAGAGGCGGAGAAGATCCTCAGCCTGTCTGCAGAGAATTGCCTTGGAAAGACGTACTGGGATGTACTCCCTGAGTTTAACCTGAATCAGATTTTTCAGTCCCATGCGGAGGAGTCCAATCAATTATTGGAGATACGGAACAAGGTTCTTCTGGTTACCAAAGTCCCACTGATGCTGGATGGGCATTTAATGGGCGTCGTTGTTACGTTTCAAGACGTTACGATTGTCCAACGAAATGAACAGAAAATCCGCAAAAATAGCAGTAGACTTGGATTGACGACAAAATACTCTTTCGAAAATATTATAGGTGTAAGCGAATCCATCAGCTCTGTGAAACAGGTTGCTGTCAAACTGGCAGAAAGTGATTTTACCGTATTAATCACAGGAGAAAACGGTACGGGCAAGGAAGTATTTGCCCAAGCGATTCATAGGTATTCCACCCGGCGGGATGGCCCATTCGTCCCAGTCAATTTTGCCGGCCTTACAGAAAGTTTGGCAGAAAGTGAATTGTTTGGATACGAAGAGGGTTCTTTCACAGGAGCTAAAAAAGGCGGGAAAATGGGCCTATTCGAATTGGCCCATAATGGAACCATTTTTCTGGATGAGATTGGGGATGCTCCTCTCAGTATTCAGGCAGCCTTGCTGCGTGTGCTCCAAGAGCGGCAGGTGATGCGGGTAGGAGGAAATCGCGTAATTCCCATCAATGTCAGGGTGATCGCTGCCACAAACCGAAATCTGAATAGTATGATGTCAAAGGGTGCTTTTCGGGAAGATTTGTACTATAGACTTAATGTTTTGCCGTTAAATATCCCAAAACTTAGAGAACGACAAGAAGATCTTTTTATCCTCATTGATTATTTCCTTTATGATAATGGGAGAATGCTACGATTTACACCTGAAGTGAAAAATCTTCTTTTAAACTATAGCTGGCCAGGTAATATTCGGGAGTTGGAAAATTTCATTAAGTATTTGATGGTAACCGTAGAAGGAGATACAGTGAAATTACAACATATTCCTGAACGTATATTGAATAACAGCCTTATCTTGTCATCTTCTCACGGTTCAGCATTCGAAGGCGAAATAGTAGAAAGGGAGGACATCCTTCAATTCTTGTCACGTCATGGTTCCCTGATGGATTATGAGGATATATTGACGATTCTATGGAATATCAGTAAACGGCAGGAGCGGGTGGGGCGAACTGTTTTACGATCAATGCTCTCCCGTCCCTTATCCGAAGCTCAAATTCGCAATAAGCTATCGATTCTCAAACGATGCGGGTGTGTCACAGTAGGTGTCAAGAAGCAAGGTACAACGATCACGCCAATGGGAATACAGGTTTTACAAAGTATCAGAAATTAATTAATTGAAGAAGATGCCCTAGTGGTCATTGCTTTGTCTGCCCTAAGTAAAACGACATAAATGTAAACCTTTACATACAGGGCGGTTTTTGATTAGATTTTTTATCTCTTTGAAAACATGAAGGGTTTATTTTGTAAGAATGATATTTGTTTAGTTATCCAGCTACCATGAAAATTAAGGTTTGTAGCTTGGAATAAACGGTAATGCTTAAATAGACACAGTTTATTCTTTATAAAACATGGAGAGCGTCAAATTCCTCATGAATCTATGGGCTATATTGACTGGATTAAAAATTAGTATTGATAGTTCTGAACCGATTTCATTCTCTTTGGTGAATCACTGATTTTTGTGCTTCATGCGTGGCTAAAGGGTACTTTAACACAATAATGAATAAAATTAAAAATCCGAAAATATGCAATTTTTTATTCGCAATTTGCATACTTTCGGATTTTTTCATTCATAAAACATACGGCGTGTAAACAATTTTGTCTAAGTAATTGAGGCTTTTGCATCCCACTTAGCCACGCTTGAAGTGTGGGATTCTTACGAACACCAGTGTAACCACTAGTTATTTAGAAGGCTCTTCCGTAGTCCCTACAGTTGATACAAATCCGTATGGTTTTTCAATCTTGTTTTCAGTTTGACACTTGGTTTTCATGCCACAAGTTTAATGTTTTGTCTTTTGCGACTATGGAATGTTATAGGGAAACGACAGCCAACAGGCGAATTCTATTTACGCAAAAAGCCAATTTATCCCCCACCTGCTCAATGGGATATATCCTTCACGTTCTTTGAGGAAGGAGTCTTCTTGGCTAAAATGATAAATTAGAGTGTTGCTAACAATTCGAGTGTAATTCAAAGTAGGAGAATCGTCTTTTTAATTTTTATAATATGTCTTGCGTAGTTTTTTTGCGTTTGGTCAGCACCCCCTCTCATTATCCTCGTTATTATGATAGAGAACGGACAATCTTGAGGAATACGAATCCGCCTTTTCGGCAAAATCACCTTACTTTTAAATGTATTCATGGGCACCAAATCTTTCTTCGGAGGGGGATTTAATCTACTATTATGAACTGATAATATAGTAATAGTTATATTTTAGGTTATAGAATAACCAATAAAACAACCTAAAAACTGACCTAATACTAATAAAATAACTTAAAAATTGACTGAATATCAGCATTTAGTAGAATATTCTTATCAATTAAAGTTGGCATAATTCTTGCATTATAAACTGTGACTTCTGAAGTTTATAACACAATGAAAAGAGGGGATGACTTATTGAAGAGTCAATCAAAATAAGGGGTTCAAAGCGCCAAAGGAAAAAAGAAGAGAAAGATGAAAAAAGAATTTCGGAATTGGAGGATATTTCATGCAATCAATTAGGAAAGAGACAGCAGTTGAAAAGACAGCCGCTCATGAGAAAGTAGATAAGAATAGAAGGTTCGCACAGCTTGACGCTTATGTTCTATTATTTTTTGTTGCATTGATCTGCGCTATTGCCACATACATTTTACCGTCAGGTGCATTTGACAAGATAAAAAAAGGAGATGTCACCCTAACGGTACCTGGAAGTTTTCATTATATTGATTCAAATCCCACAGGTTTCGTAGACTTCTTTACTACGATCCAACACGGAATGGTAAAAGGTGCGCCGCTTATTTTCCTTATCTTATTTACAAGCGGAGCCTTAGCAGTCATTGAAAAATCGGGTGCGATCGATGCGATTCTTAAGTCCACCCTTACTCGATTCAAGAATCGTTTACTGTTGTTAATTATCCCTGTGGGATTGCTATTTTCTGTTTTGGGAACGACTGGGATTTTAGTCAATGCTGTAATCGCTTTCATTCCATTGGGATTACTTATCGCACGTGAATTGAAATTGGATCCTATTTTCGGCGTTTCTCTTATTTATCTAGGAACTTTTGCTGGTTGGAACGTACCTGTTTTTGCTCCTCAAACGCTTGGGCTATCCCAGCGTATTGCCGAACTTCCGCTTTTCTCGGGAATGGGCTACCGGATTATTATCTACCTAGCATTTTTGGCCGCTACTCTTATATATATATATTTGTATGCACGCAAAATTCGAAAGGACCCGACCAAGAGCATCCTTGGCCCAGAATCGTTCACTTCTGGGATTGTAGTGAAAGGTGCTGAAGTAGAGACTACGGTAAAGGTTTCCTTGCAGCAAAAGCTAATTTTATCGTTTGCGGGATTGTCCTTGCTAGGTTTTATAGTTTTCTCTCAGAAATTTAAATGGACGGAAAATGAAATGGCTGGTCTTTTCATTTTTATTGCCATCGGCGCCGGTTTGATCGCTCGAATGAGTGCAAATGATATTGCATTGACATTTATTCAAGGTTGTAAAAAAATGGTCTATGGAGCTCTTATTGTCGGGATGGCTAGAGCCGTGGGCTTAATCCTTGAGGATGCAAGGATATTAGATACCATCGTCAATGCGTTGGCCCAATTCCTTGAACCGTTGTCCCCGATGGCTGCTTCGATTGGAATGTTTACCGGAAGTGCAGCTCTGCACTTTTTGATTTCTTCTGGTTCCGGTGAAGCTACCGTGTTGATGCCGATTCTTGTTCCTTTGGCAGATTTGCTGCATATTACACGTCAAGTAGTTGTTCAGGCAGTTATGTTGGGAGAAGGAGTAGTAAATACCATCAATCCGACATCCGGTGTGCTGATGGGTATACTAGCAACGAGTGGCATCTCCTATGGAAAATGGGTGAAGTTCATGCTTCCATTAACGGCAGTTTGGTTTGTCCTCTCATGTATTTTCATCATTATCGGTGTGATGATTAACTGGGGACCTTTCTAAAAAAATTAACCATTAATTAAGGGGATTTCAAATATGGATAAAGTACTAGAATATTTAAAGCAACACCAAGAAGAGATCTTGGAGGATCTAAAAACACTTGTGCTAGCTGAGTCGCCTTCGCATTCGAAAGTACGGGTGGATCAATGTGGAGAAGTAATTCAACAGCTGTTTAAGAAGCATCTTGACATTGAGGCGGAAGTGATTCCCCAAGAGCATGCGGGGGATCACCTGCGGTTTAGTTATGGGAAAGGCGATGACCAAATCTTAATCATATGCCATTTTGACACTGTTTGTGAGGTAGGAAGACTTTCCTACCGAGTAGAAGGGAACAAGGCGTATGGACCAGGCATCCTGGATATGAAAGGAGGAATTATCCAAGCTCTTTGGGCGCTGAAAGCCTGCCGTGAGTTGGAGATTTCCTTAAACAAGAAAATCGTTTTCTTTTGCACTAGCGATGAAGAGGTTGGAAGCAACACGTCTAGGGCATTGATCGAACAGGAAGCTTTAAAGAGCCAGGTTGTTCTCGTTCCGGAGCCGGCAGCGCCACATACAGGTGCACTTAAAACAGCCCGAAAAGGAGTTGGCAAGTTTTCAATCCAGATTAAAGGAAAAGCAGCGCATGCAGGTCAGGATCATCAGGATGGAATCAGCGCGATACAGGAAATGGCTCATCAGATTTTATTCTTGCACTCACTTACCGATTATGAGTTGGACACAACTCTTAATGTCGGCGTGGTACGAGGGGGAAGTGGCTTAAATGTGGTAGCAGAACAAGCGGAACTGAATGTGGATCTACGAATCAGCCAGTTCGGTGAGGGGGAGCGTGTTTCGAAAATCATTCATGGGCTAAAGCCGCATCTGGAAGGGATATCCTTACAGGTTGCAGGTGGAGTTGTCCGCCCGCCTATGGAAAGAACAGCTCAAAATGAAAAATTATTTAATCTGGCAAAAACATGTTCATCTGAATTAGGGTTTCACTTGACTGAGGAATCAGTGGGTGGGGGCAGTGATGGGAATTTCACTTCCGCATTAGGCATTCCAACGCTAGATGGGTTAGGTCCAGTGGGAGAAGGTAACCATGCCGAAAATGAGCATATTAAAATCAATCAACTTCCTGTTAGGGCTGCTCTGATTAACCACCTTCTTCGTAAGCTCTAATTTTAATAAATAAAAATGGAAGTGCCGATTTGATACTTGGATTTTTTCTACATAAGAAAATTGGTTCTGGTGCAAAAAATTTTGCAATACAACAAACTACTGATTTTGCTTTGAAAGTCAATAGTTTACTAGGCAAAGAGCATGCAAAAGTTGAAATCTTCCTTAATGCAATCCATTCTTCAATGAGATTTGAAACAAAAAAATATTGAACGTATTTTTGATTTCCTTGACAAGGGAGGTTGTTATAAGTAGGTTCCTTTATTTGAGTTATGTTAACTCGATTTGTATGAGATATACATATATTCAATATTACTTTTTATTTTAGATGTTTCGTAAGTTAAAACTAAACAGATTCGATTTTTGAAGGAGAAACTAAGAATGCCTAAATACGATGAGTTATTTCAAGATTACGTTTTTGAACTAATCAAGGCTGTTATCGAAGAAAAAGAACGATTTGAAAGAATTCGTATGATAAATCAGGATAAATTTGAAAGTAAGCAAGAGTTAGAAAAATGGATTCAAGAGATATTTGGACCTATCTCTAATCAAGGACGAATTATAGCTGTCTTTAGGGAATATTGGTTGAAATGTGAAGAATTAAATATGCTAGGTGAGGGGTACGCTAATCCGAGAAATTTTGTTACAGATTGGTTATCAGGAACGCACCAAGAACTGTATGAGATTATAAAATCTATGCCATATTATCCAATTGGGATTGATGAAGAAGGAAACTATTGTTAATTTCCGCTAACCGATTTATGTGAATTAGCAATTCTTCCTGTGAGGTTTATATAACCTATCATTATTGGTAGTATCCAAAAAAATCTCACTTCGTATCTTTTTTTAGATCAGAAGTGAGATTTTTTGTTTTGGGGGCGACTTGATTTCTTAGCTTGATGGGCATGGGTTATCGCCAGAATTTTGGAAAATGCTGGCGGTAACCCGTCTGAAACTTTAAGTGAAATGGGAGAACTTATTTTTGTTTGTGTCATCGCACCTTTCAACGAAGAGTTTTCATTTCGATATATACCTTATGCGGCTTTATTATGGGGGCTAATAGTGCGAAAGAGCATTCAAATGTGTTTAATAAATTGTATTTGTCCCATTAAAAAATATTTTAGAATATTGAATAAAGTGTTAGACTGTTAAAAAATAGTTGTAGACTGAAAATGTTTTTTGATATGAAAACATTCTTTATTAACATAAAATCAAAGTATCGTAAAACCTTTAAAAGTCCCTTTAGAAGAACTGAAGGGACTTTCCATTCATATTAGTTTTTACTTGGATTGGCAGCAAAGATTATTTGTTCTAACATCTGTGCCACACCTTCTTCATCATTGCTTCCGGTAACAAAAGATGCAATTTCTTTTAACTCAGGAATAACATTACCCATTGCTACTGGGAATCCACCTTCCCTAAATAAGTTAAAATCACCCCAAAAAGCATAACACAATCCATAGATATGCTCTTAGCTGCACAGATATCAATAACAGCACGCTTTTTCGACACATCGTTATCCATAATTTGAATCAAGCTTTCCGAGTCAGTGCATATGATGTTAACTTTGTTTGCAAAGAGTTCCTGTAAACTTTTATAGTCATAGCATTGAGAAATAAGTATTTTGGAAGCTTGTGTCTTTCTTAGTTCATCAATGGTTATTACTGTAGGGATTGTTGTAACTTTCATGACCTGTTTATAGTCTAAAGTTTGGTTGTTGTACTAAGCAGCTTCAGACTCTATGGAAATATAAGAATTTGGCTGATTTGTATGTATATAGTTTAGAATTTCTTACGTCAACATTTGTTCAAGTGGGTAATGTTTTTTACCTAATTGATTATCTATGGATAAAGCACCGTTATAATAAACAACAGATACTATTGCCTGAAGCTTTCTGCATAAAAGGTCATTAACAGAAATTGGTGACCGTACTATTGCAAATATAACAGCAAGACCTTTTTCATGAGCTGTCAAAATGGCTTTTTTACGTCTTCCGGACACTTCTTTTTGTGAATTTAATAGAGTTCCACCGAGATCTAAGACAATGGCTTTGAAATCATTTGTAAGTTTCGTGTATATTTCCCCTTTTTTAATATATTAACACTCTTTTAATGTTCTATATTGAGCTATGAAATCCTGTATACATGTAAGGTTGCCATATAATCTAATACTTTATTTTATTAAAAACTTTCTTCACGAAATGAAACCTAGTCATCAGTCTAAATCTTTATTTTATAAATGTAGAAAATATGAAATTAGGGAAATATTTAATTAATGTCTACTTTATTGAATTTCATTTTTATTATGTAGTTTCTATGTAACAGAGAAAAAAGCATCTTATTTAGATGCTCACAGATTGATTCTGTATCGTAGATTAAAAGAACTTGAATAAAGTTCTTTTTTTATTTGTAATTAAATCCCAGAGTGGCCTCGTACCCAGAATCGTTTTCGTACCCTAAGTAGAGGAACTCACGGCAAAAGTGAGATGATGTCCCTTATTTAAAAATGCTTGAATTTTACTTTACGATTTGCAATGTTCAGACCGATCACTGGATTCATAAGCGATCTCCTCCTATGACCTATTCACCGGTAAACCCTAGTGGTTTTTGAAGTGTCATAGGTTCGCTTGTTATACGAGTTCTGCCCAAATCATGCTTCTACAAATAGAGGGTGAACTGTTTAGTTAACGGAGGAAAATCCCGCGCATGTAAAGCTCTACCTCAGCTACTACCATTTTAATTTTTAGATAGTTTTTATATTTTTATACATTATATAAAAAAGTCCCCTATAAAGGTGATCTTTTTTCAAGTGTCTACTCTATAGGGGACTCTTTAAAACCTGGCTAACCTTATAATACGAAAATCAGGTTAGCACAACTGGCCTGCGAAATAGGAATTTCATAGTAATGTCTAGCGAATAAAGATAAATTAAGCTGATCTACTCTATAAGTGAGGTATGTAATTTCGATATTGAATATGAACCAATTCAAGAGACCATGAAGAAAATCTTTAAGCCATACTTCAAATTGATAGCAACCCAAAAAGTAGTGATTACTGAGTTATGTAAATGGGTCTACCCATTTGTAGATTAATTAACTTACAGAAATACTTGAATAATTTTCCTGCGGGAGGAGATTTTAAGAAGGATGTCGAGTGTGTATTTTCTTGTTGGAATTTTTCAGATAAATGATTTTATCTTTCGAAAAGCATTATTTAATCAAAACTATTTGGTGGAAAGGTATGTAAAACTTTGCTGTCAAGGGATCATTAACACTAGGGCCCTAGTATAAAAAATCTACTTTTTATAAAAAACATAAACCATATGACAAATGGGGGAGTATGATGAAAAATCTTAGTAAAAAGCGTTTGAGAAAAGATATTCAGGAACTTGAGAGTGCAAGTATGCTGCTCCAAAATGATCAAGAGCGTGAACTCGAACAAAGTGTATCTGCAAATGAAGAAGTTTTGAAACAAGTTTTTGACAATTGTTCCGATTTTGTTTTTCGTACAGTTCTCATAAATAGTCAAATTAAAATTCTTTTTATCTATGTAGATGGATTAGTGGATACTAAAATTCTGGAACAGGTTGTTTTGAAACCAATGATGTTCGAAGGTATGCCTAGTGGATTAAATAGTGTGGATTCAGTAGGAGAAATGATCCGAAATCAGCTTATTGCTGTTTCTCAAGTAAAGACGGTTTCTAAAGTTCGTGAGGTTATAGAAGGAGTATTGAAAGCTAACATCGTCATTTTAACAGATGGAGAGAGTCAAGCGCTGATTGCGGATTTAAAAGGATTCGAAAAACGCAGTATTGAAGAGCCAGCTGCTGAAATCTCTGTTCGTGGTCCTCGGGACGGGTTTACGGAAACGTTAAGGGTCAATACGAGCCTTATTCGCCGAAGAATTCGGAGCCAAAAACTAAAAATGGAACCTTATACGATTGGGGAATTATCACAGACAGATGTGGTGATTGCCTACATTGAGGGGATTGCTCCCGATTCGGTTTTGGACGAAGTTCGCCAAAGGGTACAGCGAATTCAAATTGATGGGGTGTTGGAGTCAGCTTTCATTGAAGAGTTTATTGAGGATCAACCTTTTTCTCCCTTTCCGCAAATTCAAAATACCGAGCGACCAGATGCAGTGTGTGCAAGTCTATTAGAAGGGAAAGTGGCCATTTTAGTGGATAACACACCTTTCGTTTTGATCGTTCCTATGACATTTTGGACAGGTCTGCAAGCAGCAGAGGATTATTATGAACGCTCCATCTACACAACTTTTATTCGATGGATACGTTTAATATTAATCAATATTTCATTATTTCTTCCGTCTCTCTATGTCGCTATTACAACCTTTCATCCGAAATTAATCCCAACAAATTTGCTTATTAGTATTGCAGCTGCGAGAGAAGGCATTCCTTTCCCGGCTGTCATAGAAGCGCTAATGATGGAATTTATATTTGAAGGTTTGAGGGAAGCGGGCGTTCGGTTACCAAAACCCATTGGATCAGCAGTTAGCATTGTGGGAGCACTTGTTATCGGACAAGCTGCGGTGCAAGCAGGTATTATTTCGGCACCTTTGGTCATTGTTGTTGCGACAACCGGTATTGCATCATTTGCATTCCCGCGCTACAACTTAGGAACAGCTTACCGGATGTTACGCTTTCCGATGCTGTTATTGGCGGGGATGCTTGGGCTATATGGTATTGCAATAAGCACCCTTGCGATTTTGATTCATGTAACTAACATTCGTTCTTTTGGCATTCCGTATTTAAGTCCGGTTGCGCCTCAGACTCCGGGTGATTTAAAGGATGTTTTGCTCCGAACACCTCGTTGGAACATGACGCACCGTCCTATAATGGTATCTGGTGAAGAAAAAGTCCGTTTTCCAGATGGACAAAAGCCAGGTGCGAAACGGGGAGGGGAAACAGAATGAGCCTGTACAAGGCATTTTGTATGATATTGGTCATTTCTTTATTTTTCTTGACGGGCTGCTGGGATCGTACGGAGTTAAATGATCTGGCAATTGAATTAGGATGGGGACTTGATCAAGCGAAGAATAATAAGGTTGAAATTAGCGCTCAGTTTATCATCCCATCAAAAATGGGAATGGGACAGAGCGGAAGAAGTAATGCAGGAAAAGCGGTTTTTATAGAATCCGGAACTGGAAGGGATACACATGAAGCTGTACAAATGATGCAAACAAAAATGTCGAGAGAAATCTTTCGAGGGCACCAGCGTGTCATATTGATTGGAGAAAAAATGGCTAAAAATGGTCTCACGCCAGTTTTAGATGCATATAGCCGCGATCCTGATATTCGATTACGAGCAGGTGCGTTTGTAATAAAGGGGAATACTGCAAAAGAGTTTCTGAAGGCATCCATCCCTTTAGAGGCTATCCCAGCACTTGGGGCACTTAAAGAGCATATGCAAATAGAGGCATTGGGAGATACGTCTTTATTAAATTTTCTTATTGCTGGTACGAGTGATGGAGTCACCCCAATTTTGCCTGCTATTAAGCTAAATACGTCTAATAAAAAAGGTAAAACCGAGGTCAAAGGGTTTCAAATTGTAGGGGGTGCAATATTTAACAACGATTTGAAATTGGTAGGATACTTAAATATGCAGGAATGGTTAACCACTCTTTGGGTAGTGAATCGTTTAAGTAAACAGACGATTACAGCAACTGCCTCTAAAGGGAATGGTAATGCGAGTTTATATATGACAAAAATCAAAAGAAAAATCATACCTACTATTCAAGGGGACACAATTAAGTGTGACATTGTTTTTTCAGGTGAAGGAACGATTCAGGAGAATAATACGAATTTAGATCTTTCGCAGCCAAAAAATCTTACTCTTTTAGAACATGTATTGGAAAAACAATCCGAAAAACAAGCTCTCCAAACTATTAAAAAGGTTCAAAAACAATATGGAACCGATATCTTTGGATTGGGCGAAGCCATTCATCAAAAATATCCATCTGAATGGAAAGGGCTAAAAAAGAATTGGAGTAAACAGTTTCGAAAAGTGCAGGTTTCTGTTCATACAAAGCTTACTATTCGGCGAGTAGGACTGACTGGACCATCGTTGCAGTTAAAGAAAAATGAAATAAAAAAATAAGGAGGAATATGGAGTGTGAGGAATTCAATGAAAATCTCTGGTAGGCAAATCTTTTGGATGATGTTCACATTTGAAGTAGGACAATCAATTCTTCTGATTATCCCATCAACGATTCGTACTGCCAAACAAGATGCATGGATCTCGATGGTGATTGCAGGGCTTGTTGGGATTGCCATTACTTTTCTGGCAACCACACTTGGTTCGCTTTATCCGAAGCAGACTCTAATTGAATTTAGTCAAACCATTCTTGGTAAATGGCTAGGAAAGCTGATGATGATTCCCTACTTCTTTGCATGGTACATGATAATTTGGATAACCGTCCGTGAATTTGGTGATTTTATTATCACCTCGTTGTTTCATAACACTCCTTTGTGGGTCATTGTACTTACTGCAATGTTACTGCTCATTTTTATTATTTACCAAGGTGGGGTGGAAGGCATTGGACGCTTAAGTGAAATCATTGGGCCAATGGTACTTTTAATGATCATATTTGTAATCATTTTGAATCTTGGCAATATGAATTGGGATTATATGCTACCTATTTATCAAGATTCTGGATGGCTTCCAATCCTTAAAGGTTCCTATACCCCTGTAGCCGCTTTTTTTGGAGAGGCTGCCATGATGACAATGTTCGTCTTCTTTATGGACAAACCAGACCAAGCGCCATCACGGGCGATGTGGGGAGTAGGACTGGCCGTTTTCATGGTAACGATCGGAACATTAGCGGTAATTTTAACATTCGGTCCAAATTTATCTTCAAGGTTTTTGTATCCGGTTTACGATTTGAGCCGGTACATATCCGTCATGGAGTTCATTCAAAATGTGGATATTCTGATTGTTATTATTTGGTTTTTTAGTATTTTTGTTAAACTGGCGTTATACATGTTTCTCGCTTGTTATGGAACAGCACAAATGTTTCATTTGAAGGATTGGCGAAAAGTAGCTTGGGTCCTTGCTCCTATTTCGTTTATCATAGCTGTGTCGGTTAAAAATATCCAGACATTTACCCATTATTACTACATATTTTTCGTAATTCCAATTGCATTTCCCGTCTATGAGCTAGGGATTCCCTTACTGTTATTGGTGGTTGGCAAAATTCGAAGGAAATATGTATAAATCTAATTGACAACGTACTTGAATGCAATAATCAAAGTGTGCTTAGTTTTTGATTAAAATCAAAAGCGTATTTGCACATTTATTTCAGTTGAATGTATTTTTCAATTTGTGGACTCTTAGCATAACTATTGAGACTTTATAAATCAGAGGAGAAAGAGCCCATTCACAAGAATTGGCTCTTTCTCCTCTGATTTTCTCAGCAATATCCTTTTCAGAAATACCCTCATACGAGTAAATATACCTGCCTTTCACACGAGTTTTTAATTAAGTTTTTCTTAAAAGGATTTTTAAAGTACGATTCTTTGCTAGGAGTGATAATCTTGTATGATTATTTTCCTTTACTAAATCGTATTATTCTCTTTGTAGTTTTATGTGAGTGAGCGTGTCATATATTAAAAAAGTATGAAGAAAATCGTGAAAATATAGTTTTATGGGACGAACTTTCTCCTCAGCTATTAGAACGAGAATTAAAAGGAATTGTTGGATTTAAAATTAAAGTGCAAGAAGTTCAAGCTGCATATAAATTAAGCCAGAATCGTAATGAGGAAAATTATCCTAATATCGTTGATAAATTGCAAGCGGAAAAAAATCCCGATTCTCAGCAAATGGCAAAGGTAATGAAAAAGAGGGTTAAAATTATAAATCAGTACTATAGGACACTTTATGATTTTTTAAGATATAGTTACTTTAATTGAATGAGAAATATAAAAAGTCGATTTCCTGTACGTTAAGTGAAGTGGCATTTCATTCACATAATCCGTATTATCTGAAGTTAATAAAGTCTATTACACTCTCTTCTTTAAGAACGCTTCCATTTATCTATTTACACTTTTCAGTATAGAAAACAATTCTTATGAATATAGAGGGGAATTCTTTAAGTTTTTCTTAAAAATTTTAATAACGGTTATTTTAACCAAAATTTTCATGAAAATACCTTTAAAAAGAACGTTAGTTCGTATATAATAAGAACAGACGTTCTTTTATTAGGAGTGATAACCTTGTATGATTATTCTCTTTTACCAAATCGCATTATTCTTTGTGTAGATCTTCGTAGCTTTTATGCGAGCGTATCATGTATTAAAAAAGGACTTGATCCACGTTATACAAAATTGGCTGTCGTAGGAGATGTAAACCGCAGTGGATCAATTGTATTGGCAGCAACACCGCCATTAAAAGCGTTAGGAATAAAGAAGATGGCTCGTTTGTACGAAATACCGAAGCGGCAAGATATTATTATTGTGAATCCAATTATGCATACGTATGTGAAATGTTCAAATTACATAACGGGCTTAGCTTTACAGTATGTTGCGCCGGAAGATTTTCATCAATATAGTATCGATGAGTTTTTCATGGATATGACTGCAAGTATTCATTTATTTGCGAGTAATCCGTGCGAATTCGCATTAAAGTTCAAGAGAGAAATATATGAACGTACACGGATCGAAAGTACGATTGGTATTGGTCCGAATTTATTATTGAGTAAAGTAGCGATGGATGTTGAGGCGAAAAAGAATAAAGATGGAATAGAACAGTGGACGTATGACGATATACCCGAGAAGTTATGGAGTATTAGACCACTCAGTAAATTTTGGGGTATATCGTATAAAACTGAAATGAAATTGAATCGAAAAGGTATACATACAATTGGAGAATTAGCTCAGTATCCTTTGAAATATTTAAAGCAATCTTTCGGTGTAATAGGGGAAGAATTACATCTACATAGTAACGGGATTGATTTTAGCAGAATAGCAGAGAAATACGTTCCAGCGACAACATCTATAGCGAAAAGCCAAATATTATTACGGGATTATTCGATAGAAGAGTTCATAGTTATTTTATTAGAGCATATAGAAGAAGTTTGTTATAGGTTGAGAAGGGAAAAGAAATACGCGCAAACGATACATTTTTCAGTCGGGTATAGCAAGGAATACGGAGGAGGAATAAAAAAAGCATATACGTTAAACAGAGCAACAAATTTAACGATGGATATTTACAACGTTTGTACATATTTTTTATACGAACGGCATACAGGAGAGCCGATTCGATCGATAAGTCTTTCCTTAACAAATTTAATACATGAAGGAGAAGAGCAAATTTCGCTTTTCGATAACATTATACAAAGAGAAAAAGAAATGAGATTAAAGAAGGTTATGGACGAAATTCGAACACGATTTGGTAAGAACAGTATTTTACGTGGGGTTTCTTACACAAGCGTCGCAACAGCAAGATATAGAAACACATTACTAGGAGGGCACAAATCGTGAAGAATGCTAATATGCCAAAAGGAAGAGGGATGGTAAAGTGGCAACCGTTTGCTAGTATGCCAGAACAGTTCGTCTGTATTAAAGAAATGATACAGGAGCAAACAAAAGTCCCGCGTCCAATTTTAACGCAAGATGCAAAAGAAAGGATTGAAAATAAGCTGTTAATTTCATATTTAGGTGAAGAAGAGGTTTTACTTACATATTATAAAGAGGGCTATCTATATAAAAATTACATAACAGTAGCTGATATAAATCCATTAAATAAGACGATTACTTGTACCGATGCTTTTCATAATCAAAGGATGTTTAAGTTTGTTGATGTAATTGAAGTGAATTAGAGGGGGAGAAATAAAAAATCATCTCTTCCTAACTTAATTATATCATGTAAATCAAGTTCGAAATAGACTGTTTATTCTCATTTACTACTGCTACAATCAAGAACACACACATAGTAAGGAGAGATGTTACATGAGTTCTTTCGTTCTCGATTTTCAGGAAATAGAAAAAACGCAGCTTTCGCTCGTTGGCGGAAAAGGATTGAATTTAGGGGCATTATCAAACATTCAAGGTATACAAGTGCCAGAAGGTTTTTGTGTTACAACGGTAGGGTATGAAAAGGCCATCGAGCAAAATGACGAGCTTCAAACTTTGTTGCAGCAGCTAACAAAGTTGAAAATGGAAGAGCGATCCCAAATCGGTGGAATTAGTAAGAAGATTAGAGAAGTCATTATGGCAGTAGAAATCCCTTCTGAAGTAGTGGAAGCGGTAGCTCATTATCTCTCACGTTTTGGAAATGAACATGCGTATGCCGTGCGTTCTAGTGCTACGGCTGAAGATTTACCGTATGCCTCATTTGCTGGTCAACAAGATACGTATTTAAATATTATCGGAGAAGAAGCGATTTTGCAGCATGTAAGAAAGTGCTGGGCTTCTTTATTTACAGAGCGAGCAGTTATGTACCGCATGCAAAATGATTTTGAACATAATCAAGTTTCTATATGTGTTGTCGTTCAAAAAATGGTTTTCCCTGAGGCTTCGGGCATTTTATTTACTGCTGATCCGGTTACTTCTAACCGAAAGGTAGTATCAATCGATGCCAGTTTTGGACTTGGTGAGGCATTAGTATCAGGACTGGTCTCTGCCGATAATTATAAAGTAAAAGAAGGCAAAATTACCGGAAAGATGATAGCAACTAAAAAATTAGCTATTTATGCTTTAAAAGATGGCGGAACGGAGACGAAACAGATTGATCCGGCTCAGCAAAAGCTTCAAACATTGTCTGAACCACAAATATTACAACTAGCACAGATTGGAAGACAGATTGAAGCTTATTTTGGTTGTCCGCAAGATATTGAATGGTGTTTAGTGGATGATACATTTTATATTGTCCAAAGTCGCCCAATCACGACTTTATATCCAATACCAGAAGTAAATGATGGGGAAAATCATGTGTATGTATCGGTTGGTCACCAGCAAATGATGACCGACCCCTTGAAGCCATTAGGAATGTCTTTATTCCAGTTAACATCTTTTGGACAGAGGTTTCAAGCTGGAGGAAGGTTGTTTGTTGATGTTGCACAAAGATTGGCTTCGCCTACTAGTAGAGAACTTTTATTAAATATGATAGGGAATTCGGAACCGCTTATTAAAGATGCATTAACAACTGTAGTCGAGCGAGATGATTTTATTACATTGTTACCAGATGATGAAAAAGAAAAGAGTGTTGGTAAAAGTGGACCACCTGCAAGTTCACAACCAAAAATCGAAAACAATCGAGCAATCGTTACGGATTTAATAAAGATGAATCAAGCATCAATCGAAGAGTTAAAACGAAACATGCAAACGAAATCAGGGGTGGATGTACTTGATTTTATTTTGGAAGATATGCAGCAATTAAAGAAAATATTATTTCATCCGCAAAGTATGGCTGTCATTATGGCAGGTATGGATGCTTCAACATGGATCAATGAAAAAATGGAGCAATGGCTAGGCGAAAAGAATGCAGCAGACACACTTTCTCAATCAGTACAAAACAATATTACGTCTGAAATGGGGCTAGCATTACTCGATGTTGCTGATGTGATTCGGCCATATCCAGAAGTTATTGCGTATTTACAACATGTAGAAAATGATAACTTTTTAGATGAATTCGTTCAATTTAAAGGCGGAGAAAAAGCTAGAGATGCCATTCTAACTTTTCTAAATAAATACGGAATGAGATGCAGCGGAGAAATCGACATTACGAAAACGCGCTGGAGTGAAAAGCCAACAACCATTATCCCGATGATTTTAAATAATATAAGAGATTTTGAAGATGGTGCTAGTAAACGGAAATTTGAAGAAGGACTGCAGGAAGCTTTGAAAAAAGAAGAAGAGTTAGTAGATCGATTGCAGCATTTGCCGGATGGTAAACAAAAAGTAGAAGAGACGAAGCGAATGATTCGTAACATCCGGAATTTTATCGGTTATCGTGAATATCCAAAATACGGTATGATTAATCGCTATTTCATATATAAGCAGGCAATATTGAAAGAAGCCGAGCAACTCGTGCAAAATAAAGTTATTGATGAAGTAGAAGATATATACTATCTAACTTTTGAAGAACTTCACGAAGTTGTCCTTACGAATAAACTAGATTACGAGCTTATTCATAAACAAAAAAATGATTACAAATTATATGAAAAACTAACGCCTCCACGTGTAATGACGTCTGATGGAGAAATCATTACTGGGAAGTACAAACGAGAAAATCTCCCGGCTGAAGCAATCGTAGGTCTGCCTGTTTCTTCAGGAGTGATTGAGGGGAGAGCACGCGTTATTTTAAATATGGAAGATGCGAATTTAGAAGATGGAGATATATTAGTTACTGCCTTTACTGATCCTGGCTGGACACCATTGTTTGTGTCTATAAAAGGGTTAGTCACTGAAGTTGGCGGACTGATGACACACGGAGCAGTTATTGCACGTGAATATGGATTACCAGCAGTCGTCGGGGTAGAGAATGCTACGAAATTAATAAAAGACGGACAACGAATTCGGGTACATGGAACAGAAGGCTATATTGAAGTGTTGTAATGAAATAAAAGATCATCCGCTATTATAGTGGATGATCTTTTATTATATAGCGGACTTATTTCTTTAAACCAGCCGCATAAAAAGGTCCATGAACTGCGATTGTTGATAAAATACGAGCAATCTCCTCAGGTGTTTCTTTTTGTCCGTTATTTAACCATTGTTGAATGACACCTATATGAGCAGATGCCATATAAGAAGCTAAGTATTGGCTTGGGACAAGTAAATTCTCCTTATTAATGAGAGGACCATTCGTATCTTCAAATAGTGTTTTCCACATAAAGTCTTTCAGTTTCGTTTGGAAAGATAAATCTCCTTTTGGGCTTAGTACAGCTTTCATAAAATCACTATTTTCATTTAGAAATTCAAGAATAGAAGCGATAAGTATAAATGGCATTGTTGGGGAAGGGCTTGATCCAAGATCAGCAATAACTTCCGGTAATCTCTGTTTAGCAATGCTAGAAAATTCATGCATAATTTCTTCTTGGCATTTTGTCATTAAATCAAATTTATCTTGGTAATGTGTATAAAATGTACCACGATTTATGTTTGCTTTCGTAGTAATATCTTTCACTGTTATGGCGTCAAAACCTTTTTCCTCAATTAATTCCACTAATGCATTTCGTATGGCAGTTTTCGTACGAATAACACGTAAATCTAAATTACTATCGCGCAAAGTATGTCCCTCCTTAATTTTAGCCAACACATTTCAAGGATGTGTCTTATAACCGACACATTCACGATTTTTGATTATTGTATAAGGTTCAACTCGAACATATAATTCAAATATAAATAAACAACACGTTGTTGGTTATTATAAATCAAATTAAAGGAGGAGAAAAGAAAATGTTTAAAAACAAACTTTTATTGTTATCTCCAGTTATTGCACTACTTGTTGTTTTTATTTTTTCATTAACATTATTTCCAACCGTTCAACCTAAGCCGAAAAACTTACCAATCGCAATTGTAAATGAGGATCAAGGAGTAGAAATTCCGAATCAACCGAAGATGAATATGGGGCAAACGATTGTTGATAATATGAAAAAGACATCAAAATCAGAGGAAGAACCTGCGGTAAAGTGGGTAGAAGTGCAAAATAAAGAAGCAGTTCAAAAAGGCTTAAATAATCAAGAATATTATGCAGCATTGGTTATTCCGAAAGACTTTAGCACAAAACAAGCATCATTACGAACACCACAGCCATCTTCGCCAGAGGTAGAAATATTCATCAATCAAGGAATGAATACAGCAGCATCAACTATGGCAGGACAAATGTTAAATGCGATCGTTGATAATATGAACAATACTGTTCGTACACAACTATTAGAAGGATTGAAAGCAAAAGGAGCTACATTAACAGCAGACCAAGTTTCAAATGTAGTAACACCTATTACGAAGAAAGTGACAAATGTGAATGAAATCGGCAAAAATAGTGCGAACGGTAACTCGCCAATGTCTTTATTCCAGCCGTTATGGATTGCAAGTTTAGCGAGCGCAGCAATTATCTTTATTGCGATAAGTAAAACGCAAGTGGGTACAAGAAAAGAGAACTTCGTATTGAAACTAAAACAAATAGTAACAGGAGCAATTGCTACACTTGTAATTGGATTTGGTCTTACATGGATTGCGGATGGAATGGTAGGATTAAATATCCCGAATTTCACGGATACGGCTTTGTTCTTATCCATTACTTCTTTTTGTTTCTTCTTAATGATTTCTGCGGTGCTTTCATTAGTTGGACTAAAGGGTATAGGTATATTCGCTCTATTACTTTTCTTTGGGGCACCGCTATTAGCATTAGCGCCTGAAATGATGTCACCATTTTATCAAGATTGGGTGTACGCATGGTTGCCAATGCGATTTATGATTGAAGGGCTTAGAGAAATATTCTTCTTTGGAAAAGGATTAGCTTGGAATACTCCTCTTACTGTACTCGTTTGGATTGGTGTAGTAAGCGTGGTTATTATACTTGGAACAGCTTTCAAACGTAGTGTAGTAAAGGAGCAAAAAACTGAAGTGAATGCATAAAAATAAGTAAAGGAAAAACCGTTTCACTAGTAGTGGAGCGGTTTTTATGTTGAAATACAAGTAAGGGTACAAAATATATTGATATAATGAAAGGAAGTTAGTTATTTGTGAAACTAACTGTCACTTAGCTAGGCTTGATATGAAGGGATCCTACTGTAAAATCTGTTGTACTATATAATTATTATCTCTGATATACTTTAGTTTTGTTAGTTTTTCTACATTTTCTACCATAAAATGTGAAATCGTAGAGGGTGTTGCAAAGTTAACAAAACATAAACATGCAAAAAAAATGCAGAAGAAATATAGTACTCGAAGTTATCTCTAAAAAGTAAGAATCTCATAATAATGTTCTTTTAAGATGATATAAACAAAATAGACTAGTTTAAAATTGGACGTATGAAAAAGGAATGAGGGGAAGAGCAAAATGAAGCAGATTTCAATTTTAATAGCGGATGATGAGGTGGAAATTGCTGAATTAATTGGGATACATTTAGAGAAAGAAGGTTATCATGTTGTGAAAGCTACTGATGGAGAAGAAGCTGTTCTTATTATTCAATCGCAACCAATTGATTTAGTTATTTTAGATATTATGATGCCAAAAATGGATGGTTATGAAGTAACGCGACAAATTCGTGTGAAGTATAATATGCCAATCATTTTTCTAAGCGCGAAAACATCTGATTTTGATAAGGTGACAGGTCTTGTACTAGGTGCGGATGATTATATGACAAAGCCTTTTGCCCCAATTGAATTAGTTGCGCGTGTAAATGCACAACTACGTCGATTTCTTACGTTAAATCAACCGAAAGTAGAGGAGAACAAATCCGTTTTAGAAGTAGGCGGAGTGGTTATTAATCTTGAGCAACGAAAGCTAAATGTATACGGAGAACAAATTGAATTAACCCCAAAAGAGTTTGATATTTTATATTTATTAGTGAGCCATCCGAAAAAAGTGTACAGTGTGGAAAATATCCTTCAGCAAGTGTGGGCGGATGATTATTATGATGGGGGAAGTACAGTTGCGGTACATATTCGTACTTTACGAAAAAAAATTGGGGAGGATACAAGAAAGAATAAGTTAATAAAAACGGTATGGGGGGTAGGTTATACTTTCAATGGCTAACATGATGAGAAGTTTTCGTTTTAAAATGATTGCTTTGTTTGCGCTAAGCATGGTGTTAGCAGCTGGCGGAACATATATAATCTATAAAGTATTACAGCTTTATTATAGAACGATGGTACATTACGAAGATTACTTAGCCCAATTTAGACCAATCGTAGATATTAAATTCTTTTTAATGTGTTTTATCCCACTATCTGTTGTATTCTTTTTCTTTTTAACAAAACCATACTTAAAATATTTTAATGAAATTTCTAACGGTATTCACCATCTTGCTAACGGTGATTTTACAAAGAAAGTTCATATTACTTCAAATGATGAATTTGGCGAGATTGCGCGTGAAATTAATATAGCGAGTGAAAAATTAAAAGAGGCGGTTGAGAGAGGTGATTTTGCAGAAAGTAGTAAAGATCAGCTCATTGTTAACTTAGCACATGATTTAAGAACGCCTTTAACATCAGTTTTAGGTTATTTAGATTTAATTCTTAAAGATGAGAATTTGTCAAAGGAGCAGATTAAACGTTTTTCTATGATTGCATTTGCGAAATCGCAGCGACTTGAAAGTTTAATTGATGAGTTATTTGAAATTACGCGAATGAATTATGGCGTGCTAAAGTTAGATAAAAAAACAATTAATATAAGTGAGTTGCTTATACAGTTAGATGAGGAATTGTATCCATTATTGGAGAAACATCATTTAGAAGCTAGGTTGAATGTTAATCCTCATTTATATATTTACGGTGACGGGAATTTGTTAGCTCGAGTATTTGAAAATCTTGTAACAAATGCAGTTAGATACGGAGATAATGGACAATTTGTTGATATGAATGGATATATTGATAATGGAGAGGTTATCGTACAAATTATTAATTACGGAGATAGCATTCCAGAAGAAGATTTGCCTTATCTTTTTGACATGCTTTATACAGGTGATAAAGCAAGAACAGGGCAGCAGGGCGGTACGGGCCTTGGGTTATTTATTGCTAAAAATATTGTTGAACAGCATAATGGAACGATTTCAGCAGAAAGTAATATAATTAGAACAATATTTGAAGTAAGATTGCCAAAAGAAGAGAGTTCAAGAATTTAATAAAAATTTAATGTTTACCCCACTTTTTATTTAACTAGTTTTTTCTATCCTATACGTATGTTAGGTCAAGGAGGAACTGGTAATGAAAAAGTGGGGCTTTTTATATTGTACATAGTATGTACGGGGCTTTATATATCAAAAACTATTAAAGAAGAGGACATACAGTTTCTAAAAATAAAACACATGAAAAAGTGAGGATATTATGAAGAAAGCAAAAAAACTAGTCATCGTTGGTGTAATTACAATTGGTTTAGGGGTCGGGTCTTATATGACATTTGCAGGAGAATCTGAACCAGTTAAAACTTATAAAATATATGAAGTGACAGAAAAACAAATAGAGAATGAGAAAAAATTAGGTGGCGAAGTTATCCCAAATGGTATAGAAGCAATTTCATTTGATCCAACAAAAGGTACGAATGAATTAGCTGTTAAAAAAGGTGATGAAGTAAAAAAGGACAGCTTCTTTTTAAATATAATGACCCTATTACTAAACAAGGTGTAACATTGCATCAGAAACAAATGGATGCAGCGAAGCAGAAACTAAAAAAAGATAAAAACGCTGGTCTTCCTGAGGAAGCGTTAAAAGCATCAGAAATCGAAGTGCAACAATTAGAATCGCAACTTGAAATGAAAAAGTTTGAAGTAGAAAAAGCTGATGAAATAATTAAATCAGCAAAAGAGAAAGTGAACACACTTTCTGTAACGAGCCCGGCTGATGGTGTAATTGATGACATTGTCAAAAATAATGATGCTGGTATGAGCGGAATTACGCTTCGTCACGCTGGTCCATTTAAAGTAAAAGGCCAACTGTCTGAATATGAGCTTGCGAGTGTGAAGATTGGGCAAGAAGTAACAGTTTCATCAAAAACTGTATCTAGTAAGACGTGAACAGGAAAAGTTACAGAAATCGGATCCACACCATTAAAAAATATGGATGAAAACAAAACAGTTTCCAGCTATCCATTCACTGTTACATTGAACGATAGTGAAGGATTACAAAACGGTTTCCACGTAAACGTGACAAACAAAACAGGTGAAGCAACAGGTACAATCGTTCCGAAAAGCAGTATGGTGAAAAAAGGTGACAAAGATGTTGTCTTCGTTGTAAAAGATGGAAAAGTGAAAGAACAAGTGGTTACGGTTGAATTTGAAACGAATCATGAAGCAAAAGTTTCTGGAGTGAAAAAAGGTGTACAAATTATCTCTGAACCTATGAAAAATGTAAAAGATGGTATGGAGGTTAACACAAAATGATTCATTTAAAAGGCATCACGAAATCTTTTCAAAACGGTACAGAGTCCGTCAAAATATTACATGGAATCGATATAATACTGAACCAGGGGGAATTCACTTCCATTATGGGACCATCTGGTTCTGGTAAGTCAACCTTAATGAACATTATCGGTTGTTTAGATAAACCAACGGCAGGTACGTATGAGCTAGCTGGTCAAAATATTTCAACCATGTCTGAAACAGAACTTGCACACGTTCGTAATAAAGAAATCGGCTTTGTATTTCAAAATTTCATGTTACTACCAAGGCTTACAGCACTTCAAAATGTAGAATTACCTCTTATTTATGCAGGAGTTGATAAAAAAGAAAGACGTGAGCGTTCGTTAGCTGCTTTAACGAAAGTTGGGTTAGCTGACCGTGCTACCCATCTTCCAAGTGAGCTATCAGGTGGTCAAAAACAGCGTGTTGCTGTAGCGCGTGCGATTGTAAATAATCCGAAATTTATTTTAGCCGATGAACCAACTGGTGCACTTGATACGAAAATGAGTGAACAAATTATGGAGCTCTTTTACGAATTAAATAAACAAGGTTCAACGATTATTATGATTACTCACGATCGTGAAATCGGAGAAGCAGCAGTACGTCAAATTGTAATTCGTGACGGCAATATCGTACAAGATTGGAGAGAATAAATTTGAATACGAATGAAAATATACGCATGGCCATATCTTCTATTTTTGCGCATAAAATGCGATCTATATTAACAATGCTAGGCATTATTATTGGAATCAGTGCAATTATTACAATTATTTCAATGGGAGATGGACAGACTGCAAAGATGCAAAAGGAACTTGCAGAGAATCAGCATATGGATGAACTTAAAATAGAATACTTCAACCCGGATTCTCCGACAGAAAAAGCAAAAATTACACCACATATGGTAAAGCAATTGCAAGTGATACGAGGTGTAAAAGATGTGTATCCCAATGTGCATATGGACGTAAAAGTATATACGGGATCAAAAAATGTTTCCTTTAGTTTAAATGGGGGAACAGGAAACTTTATGCAGGACTCTAAAATGAAAATGGTACATGGGCGAGAGTTAACACCGGATGAACTAAAAAAGCCAATTCCTGTTGTAATTGTAGCTGAAGATTTATTTAAAACACTATTTGATAATTGGAAAGATGATTTGTATATAGATATAAAAGGAAAACCATATAAGGTTGTTGGGGTGTACAAATATGAAGACGGTTTTCAACGTCAATTTAAATTGTATGAAGGATATACATCTATCGACAATGCACCTTTAATTGCAGGGATTGAGGAATACGATACAGTGAAAATTAAGTTAACTTCTCCAAGTGAGCGAGAGGCTGTAGAAAAACAAGCTATATCTGTATTGGATGAATTGAAATCCCCAGAATTTGAGCATTCTTTTACAGTCGAGGATACGAAAGCATATGGTCAAAAAATAGAAGAGTCAACACGAACGATGAAAATAGTATTTGCTAGTATTGCTGGAATTTCCTTAATCGTAGGTGGTATTGGTGTGATGAATATCATGCTTGTATCCGTTACAGAGCGTACACGTGAAATAGGTATTCGAAAAGCGCTCGGTGCAACGAGAGGAAAAATATTAACACAATTTCTCATCGAAGCATGTATTTTAACGTCATTAGGCGGGGCGGTTGGTTTTGGATTAGGTATGTTTTTTGCTTGGATCGCTTCGTCAATAGGTGAATGGCCACTAGTTATTTCTGTAAGTCTTGGATTACTCTCAGTTGGAATATCGATGTCAATTGGTATTGTCTTTGGCATACTGCCGGCTAATAAAGCGGCTAAATTGGATCCGATTGAGTGTCTGCGGTATGAATAAGTGAAAAGGGTAATTTTTTAGTAAGGTGTTTTCAAAAAAGAGTAAATACTCCTGCGAGTATTCACTCTTTTTTGGAAACAAATCATTGATGTAATGTCTTCCATTTCTGGAGGGATGGCTGGTGACCTTATCTAGCATTGCCCTTTGTAATATTTTGCATCAATCATTTCCTGGAGGTTAAGATAAATGAATTTATTTAATATAGTTCAACGTAACATACGGCGTAATTTTAAAGAGTATATACTCTATTTTGTATCGTTAGCTTCAAGTATGCTTATCTATTTTATATTTGCATCACTTCGATATAGTACTCAAATAAAAAAAGAAATGGTTAATAATGTGATGATTAATAGTGTTCTTCAATCTTCAAAAGTGATTCTCATTATTTTTATAGCTATATTTATTATTTATTCTACTAATTTTTTTATAAGGAAACGAAAAAAAGAGGTAGGATTATATTCTTTACTAGGAATAACTAAAAAACAAATTGGTACGATGTTATTTTGTGAGACTATGATAATGGGAGGCGTTGCTTTAGTAGTTGGCATACTGATTGGCAGTATGAGTTTTAAGTTATTTTTAGAACTGCTAATGAGTTTAATGAAATTAAATGTACCTATTCATTTCGAGTTATCTATAAAAGCGATAATAGACACGTTCATCGTCTTTTTATCTATTTTATTATATACAGCATGGAAAAACTCTCGCATTATTTATAAATTTCCATTGATTGAAATGTTTCAAGCTAATCATCAAGGAGAACGGATGCCAAAAGGTTCTGTACCTAGGGCGTATATAGGTCTTATTTTAATGGGATTAGGATATATACTAGCAGGCTTCTTCCGTGAAGTAGTAAATATTGTGCGGAATCCCATTGATCCTATGAACCCTATTATAAATCCTATAATGATTCCAGTTTTTATTTTGTTTTTAGTTGTTTTTGGGACATATTTTCTATTCACTTCTTATACAGTTATTGTTTTAAAGAAAATTAGAAGTAAAAGAGAAATATTTTATAGCGGTATAAATATAATAAACATTTCGCAATTACTATACCGAGTAAAAGGAAACGCTAAGTTACTTGCAATAATTGCTATATTAAGCGCTACAGCTTTAACTGCAATTAGTACAGTCGCAGCAGGGTATTATGTAGGGCAATCTGAAACAAATGGAGATTTTATGCAACTGTATGGAGTTGCGTTATTTATTGGAAGTTTTTTAGGGGTTATATTTGTATTGGCGACAGGTTCAATTATATATTATAAACAATTATCTGAAGCGTATGCTAATCAGAGATATTATGAAACTCTTCGTAAAATAGGTGTTACGAAAAAAGAGGTAAGAAAGTCAATTTCGAAGCAAGTTAGCTTTAGTTTTATTTCACCTCTAATAGTCGGACTTGTTCATAGCTTATTTGCGATACCAATAATAAACAACATGCCTATATATAACATCATTATTCCTATTTTAATTAGTAGTGGTGCATATTGTATAATTTATGTTGGATATTATGTGTTAACTATTTATTCGTATTTTAAAATTGTGTATAAATAAAATGGAATGATACGTGTAATAGATAAAAAACGGTTCACTAATAGTGAACCGTTTTTTTTTGTGAACTCATTATTACTCTATAAGAAAATAAAGCAGTGATAGATAGGTTCTTCAATATTTTAAAGGTAATCGAAGAGTTTGGATTTGCGGTTCTTTTTTGTATACATGCTCCTACTATTTCAAAATGCATAAAATGTTATGCGAAATAATGGAGGGGATACGATGTATAATTCGAATTATGATAATTGGTATAGACAGAATGATAAGCTAATTAGTGATATTGAAAAAGCTATAAACGGAGAGTATAGCGCTATAAGTTGCTATGCAAAATTAGCTAACATGGCTCCAAATCAAGTAGAACAAAAACAAATTCTTGAAATCCGTAATGATGAAATAAGGCATTTTCATCATTTTGTACAAATCTATACGAATTTAACTGGCAGACAGCCGAAACCACAGATTACGGAAAATTGCCCTAATACGTACTTACAGGGATTAGAGTTCGCTATACAAGATGAGCAAAAGACCGTAGATTTTTACTTGGAAATTTCAGATGAAGCAGCAGATGCATCTATGAAAGAGTTATTGCGCAGAATAGCTGCAGATGAACAAAATCATGCGGTGTGGTTTTTATATTATTTTGTGAAGTCGAAGTGAGTGTTCAAAATGAATGGCTGATGTGCTGAACATATTAGAAATTATTTTAAAACGCGGTGCAACAATTGAATAAGATATGTAAATGTAAGCAGAAGGAAACCGTTTCACTAGTAGTGGAGCGGTTTTTTATGATGTGCATAGGTATCGACAAAATATAGTAATTAAATTTGATATATAATGTATGAAACAAAAATAAATAAGCTAGGAGCAGACATATGAAAAGAGGGATTACAGTAGATATTCTAGATGGATATGATAATTTACTTTGGAAAGTGTTAAAGCCAATTGATATTACTGCATTTGATTGGCAAGTCATGGGAAGGGAGGAAGCTTATACAATAGTAGGGAATGAATTAGGTCCAGAATTATTTTCAGAAAATAACGAGATCATGGAAGGATCAGAATTAAAAAAGCTAATAAAAGATAACATATATTATCTTTTATTTGTAGACTTAAAAGCATATCCAAAAGGGAAAGTACTAGGAGAAATTGAAACATATGAAGAATTTAAGAAGAGTAAGTGTGAAGTAGTCGTATTAGTAGCGGATGGTGATTATATACAAATTTATGCAAAAAACCAAGAAGAGATTGAAATGATATATGAAAACGCACTGAATCAAGGATTTTATGTAGAATATATTACAGATGAAAATGATGGAAGGACTCGTATGTCAGTATGGTAGCAATTTGAAAGGGGAACGGCAATATGGAGAGAAATATAAGTAAAGAATATACAATTCGAATTGCTACTGAAGATCAAAGTGATAGTATTATCATTTTATTAAAAGAAGTAGCACAATGGCTACAATATAAAGAAGTGGATCAGTGGCAGTATCTTTTAGGAGAGGAAGCTACGGCTGAAATACTAGAATGTATAAGAGAGAAATATACATATGTTGTTATGAAAGAAGATGAAATAGTTGGTACGGTTACAGCTTCTCCTAAACAAAATGAATGGGATGAACATATTTTTGGAAAAGAGGAAGTTTCTAATTCATTATATATTCATAGATTTGCGGTGAAACGGAAGTATAAGGGGGATGGAATAGGAGAATGGATTATACGGTGGGTAGAAGAGAATGTGCAACATGACAAAGAGTATTTGAAGTTAGATTGCGTCCGGCATAATCGTATATTGAATGATTTTTATAAGAGAAGTGGTTTTGACTATGTTGGCAGTACGGATGGACTTAGTAAGTTTCAAAAGAAAAGAGGAGAGTGAATGAATCAAATTAACGTAAGTTTAGTTGAACAGTTAATACAACAACAGTTTCCCGAATGGGCCCATTTAGAAGTGAAACCTGTAAAGTTTAGTGGGCATGATAATAGGACGTTTCACTTAGGGGATGAGATGAGTGTAAGATTGCCAAGTGATGCAGCATATGCACCGCAAGTAGAGAAAGAAAATAAGTGGCTTCCAATATTAAGTAAGGAACTTTCTTTACCAATTTCTGCACCAATTGTGAAAGGGAGTCCATCTGAAGAATATCTATGGCCTTGGTCTATTAATAAGTGGATCGAGGGGGAGACCGTTACGAAAGAAAATGTTCGTGACTTAAATGAATTTGCGGCGGACTTAGGCTCGTTTTTAATAGAGTTACAATCAATTGATGCGAGTAACGGGCCAATAGCTGGAGAACATAATTTTTACCGAGGCGGGCTTATATCTGTATACGATGAAGAAGCGAGAGTGGCTATTGAAAATAATAAGGATGTTTTTGATGAGACATTATTAAAGCATCTTTGGAATGTAGCACTTCGTTCAACATGGGACCACAAACCAGTTTGGATTCATGGAGATGTTGCACCAGGAAACTTACTCGTTAAGGATGGAAAACTTTGTGCCGTAATTGATTTTGGTATTTTAGGAGTAGGAGATCCGGCTTGTGATGCAGCGATGGCCTGGACATTTTTTGATAAGAATAGTAGAAACGTATTTAAAGAAGTATTACGCATGGATGAAGAAACGTGGAATAGAGCGAGAGGATGGGCGCTTTGGAAGGCGTTAATTACATATGATGCGAATAAGACTAGTAATAAGATAGTGGCAGAAGAATCTTATCGTGTAATTCAAGTAATTGTGGATGATTATAAGAGGTAATAGAAAAAGCTTATTTTGATTGTATATTTCAAAATAGGCTTTTTTACATGATTAAATATTCGAATTAAAAGAAGGAATCCGACGTTAATATACAGAATATTTAGATAATAGGAGGTGTCTAATTTTGAATGAAATTGAATTAAAAAGTAATGTAATTAAGACAGGGCGAGAGAAGGGGATTATACTTCGCTTTATACTTGCTAGTCTAGTTGGTGTGTTTATGTTTTTTGTTCCTGTTACGATAAACGGTGCTTCGTCTATTATGATTGATCATATCGTATCATGGATTAGGACTTCGGTTCCGAGCGTAGTACCTTATTACGCACTACTTGTTATGGCAATGGGTGCGATTTATCCGTTTTATACGAAGAAATGGAATGCATCTATTGTAGACATTTGTTTTTCTATTTTAAAAGTAGTAGGTGTTGTTTTCGGCGTATTATATTGTTTGAAAGTAGGACCAGCATGGTTCTTTGCGCCAGATGTTGGACCGTTTTTGTATGAGAAGTTAGTTATATCAGTAAGTTTACTCGTTCCAATTGGCTCAGCATTTTTAGCGTTATTAGTCGGGTACGGATTGCTTGAGTTTATCGGCACGTTTTGTCGTCCAATTATGAGACCGTTATGGAAAACACCTGGGCGATCAGCAATTGATGCGGTTGCTTCCTTTGTAGGAAGCTATTCGTTAGCCTTATTAATTACGAACCGTGTTTACAAAGAAGGAAAGTATACGACGAAAGAAGCAGCAATTATCGCAACAGGTTTTTCAACAGTATCCGCAACATTTATGATCATCATCGCAAAAACATTAGATATTATGCATTTATGGAATGTTTACTTTTGGACTACTCTTGTTGTAACATTCATCGTGACCGCTATCACCGTAAGAATCCCGCCTCTTAGTAGAAAACCAGATACATATATTACGAAAGAAGGGTTCCCAGAGCCCGTTTATAAAGAGAAAATGTTAGAGCGAGCTTGGGAAGATGCATTAGAAGTATCGAAGTCTGCGCCAAGTATTATGAAAAATATCGCAGTGAATTTAAAAGAAGGATTTATAATGACGATGGGGATTTTACCATCAATTATGTCAGTAGGATTAATTGGTATCGTCTTAGCAAAGTTTACGCCAATATTTGATTGGGTAAGTTACATTTTCTATCCATTTACGTGGCTATTACAATTACCAGAAGCAGACCTAGCTGCTAAAGCAGTATCAGTTGGTATTGCAGAAATGTTTTTACCTTCTCTTTTAGTTGTAAGTGCACCGCTTGTTACAAAGTTTGTTATTGCGGTTGTGTCCGTTTCATCCATTTTGTTTTTCTCCGCATCAATCCCTTGCATATTATCGACAGATATTCCGTTAAAAGTATCTGAACTTATTATTTTATATGTGCAAAGAACGATTTTAACGTTGCTTATTATTACGCCGATTGCTTATTTGTTGCTTTAAACATGTAGAGTTAAGTTTCTGAAGTTATGCCATTTTCTGATTATTAAAATCAGAAAATGGCATAACGTTAATTATGTTCTAAAGTAACTCTAGATGATTTTTTCATAAATAACGTATGAGCTAAGTATATAATCATACCAATACGTGTGATTAATACTTCTGCGAGTAGAAAAACTCCGCTTACTTTTATCCATAGGGCTAAAAGTGAACCTAATGTAGGTGAAATCACCATAGCGCCGTGCACCATTGTATTTGCGGTACTAGTTACTCTTCCCATTAATCTTGCAGGGGTTTGAAGTAAGTAACTATAGCATACAGAGATAGAAGCGATAAATATACCAATAAAAAACCAAATGATTAACGATAAAAATAAATTAATCGATAAAAAGCCGAACCCTCCAAGTCCAGTAAGGATCAACATTCCTCCAAGTAATATAGCTGAACCGTTTAAGATATTCATTTTGTTTACTGTATTTCCCTATTTTCCAATGGTTATAGCTCTGATTAAAGCGTCTAACCCAACGATACTTATAAAGATTCCAAACAAACTATCACGTATGTCCATTTCTTTTGCCAATAAAACAACTAAACTATCAAATAAAAATATGAAAAAAAATACTGTAGCGTTAAATAGTATTAAAAGTGTTAAAGCTTTCTTGGACCAGATAAAAACAAAACCTTCGCGGAAATCGTTCCAAAACCCACTGACTAAAGCATCACTTTATCGTAAAACATAGGCTTGTGAAATGTTTTTAATCCATTATTATTATTAAGTAACGATTTGGTATTACTTTAGTTTTCGAATATTCCTTGACGGGAATATTCCTATTTGGTTATAATCGATTCAACAGGAAAAAAATATTAGTGATGATATTGATGTGTTATAACCGGAGACCATCACTTAACGAGGTGAGTGATATGTCGGGGAAAATTCCGGGCGTGAATATGACGACGTTGAGCGCTTTATCTGAACCGAATCGTATGAATATCGTTGAACTCTTGCGTGACGGTCCCTTAACCGTTGGGGAAATCGCCGAACATTTGGGATTAAGGCAACCACAAACTTCGAAACACCTAAAAGTGTTAAGCGATACAGGGATTGTGGAAGTGCAGGCTGAAGCTAATCGCCGGATTTACAAACTCCGACCTGAGCCTTTCCAAGCACTTGATTGTTGGGTGCAGTCATTTAAGCGTGTGATGGAAGAGAGATTCGATAATTTAGATGAGTATTTGAAGGAATTGCAAAACAAGGAAAAGTCATAAAATCAGTTCATATTTAAGGAGGAATTAACATGTCAAACAATACAATGGTATCAAGAGTAGAGAACGATCGGGTATTAGTACTGGAGCGCGTTTTCGATGCGCCGCGTGATCTTGTATTCAGTATGTTTAAAGAACCAGAGCATTTGAAACATTGGTGGGGACCAAGAGGTTGGGAAATTCCAGCATGCACTGTCGACTTCCGTCCGGGAGGCGTTTGGCACTACTGTATGAAGTGTGTCAATCAGAACTTGGAGCAATTTTTTGGTATGGAATCATGGGGAAAAGCAGTCTATAAAGAGATTATTGAGCCAGAAAAAATCGTCTACACTGATTACTTTTCAGATGCTGAAGGCAATGTAAATGATTCTATGCCGTCAACCGAGATGACATTGGAATTCATCGATTTAGGTGGAAAGACAAAGCTAATAAACCGTGCTGAATATGTTTCCGAAGAAGCCCTTAAGACCGTTATGGACATGGGCATGCTACAAGGTATCACCGAAACTTGGGATCGTTTGAACGAGCGATTAGAGTCGCTGAAATAGATTTTTGTACCGTAATTTTATTTTCGATGATAATAAAGTTTAAAACATTTGGTTTAATAAAAATTTTTGTAAGGGAGAGTTAAAATAGATGATTAATAATGTTGGTCAAATTATGTTGTATGTGAATAACCAAGATGAAGTGAAGGAATTCTGGACAGAAAAAGTAGGATTTATTGTAATTTCAGAGGAAGATAACGGTCAAGGAATGCGATGGATTGAAATTGCTCCAACTAAAGAAGCTGAAACAAGTATTATTCTCCATAATAAGGAGTTAATTGCTAAAATGCAGCCTGAGTTAAATCTTGGTACACCTTCCTTAATGTTCTTCTCAAAAGAATTCGATCGTTTATATAGCGATTTAGTAAACAAAAACGTTACAGTCGGAGAAATTGTAAATATGCCTTCAGGTAGAATATTTAATTTTGCAGATAGCGAAAATAATTATTTTGCAGTAATGGAAAAAAAGTAAATTTCAATTCAATTTATGAGTGCGATGCTTGAATAAAGGCATCGCATTTTTTATTTTAAAGATATATTTTATTCCTTAACATAAATATAATTATGTGTTCTTATATAACGATTTAACGGTAGTGGAGTATGATATAGTTACAACAAAGGGGGCTTAAAAATGGAAGTAATTCACGAAAGAGCAAAGTTACGGTTAATGGATAGCAATGATGTCGAAAAAATGTTTTCAATCGTGGAAGGAAATCGAGATATTTGGGCGTATTTAATCTCTAAAATGGATACTGTTCAAGATATGCAGCAATATGTTCAAAAGGCGATAAAAGCTTATGGGGCAGGGAAGGATTTGCCATTTGTTGTTGTTGATCAAAAGACAAATGAAGTAGTAGGAAGTACACGCTTATATAACATTTCAGTTGAAGATAAGACGGTGGAATTAGGGAAAACGTGGTATGACCCAAGTGTGCAACGTACGAGTATGAATACAGAATGTAAGTATATGTTATTACAATATGCTTTTGAAAAGTTGCATATGCGGAGGGTACAAATTAAGACGGATGCACGAAATGAAAAAGCACAAAGAGCAATTGAAAGACTCGGCGCAGTAAAAGAGGGTGTACTTAGAAACGAAAGAAAATTACCGAGTGGGCATGTTAGAGATGCAGTTGTATATAGTGTTATTGCAAATGAATGGCCAGCAGTAAAGGAAAGGTTATTAGAAAAATTAGAGTCATATAAAGAAAAACGATAATTCATATTATTAAAGGTGTATTGATCGTCAAGATGAAAAATATACCTTTTTTCTTACAAAACAGTTACTTCTTTTGTTTCATCATTCCATTATGATAAAAAATTCGTTACAATGTAGTTGTATGGTAATAAACTTATAAATTACACAAATGTAATGAAAACCGCAAACGAAAAATGAATTGATAATCCTCAATTTTAAATGAAAACCCTTTAATGCATATATATGATAAGAAAAATTCCTTCTTTTAAACAAATTCAAACAAAATGATTTGATATATACGTTTTTATATAGAAGTATGGATGATGTACGGAGGCAGTTATAAATGAAAGAAAATAAGAAAAGTAAGAAAAGAAAAATCTTGCAAGTATTCTTGCTTATGATTTGTTCTATTATTTTATATGTAAGTTATGCAGCTTACGATATTTGGAGTTATCGCTTTAAAACAGATGATGGTGTGAAGACAGATGCTGGTATCGTGCTGGGAGCAGCTTCATGGAACGGAAAACCATCTCCTGTATTTAAAGAAAGAATTAATCATGCAATTTCCTTATATAAGAACGGTAATATTAAAAAGATTATTTTCACAGGTGGTACAAAGTTTGAGGCAGAGCTTGAGGAAGCGCGTACTGCTAGAGTGTATGCACTGAAACATGGTGTGAAAGAAGAGGATATTCTAATTGAAACAAAATCCCTTTTCACAGAGGACAATTTAAAGAATGCAAAGCAAGTTGGAATAGAGAACGGAATACGCACATATACGATTGTGAGTGATCCACTTCATATGAAACGTGCAATGAAAATTGCAAAGCATATTAAAATTGAAGCGTATGCATCACCAACTCCAACGTCAGCGTATAAAACGTTAGATACAGAAATCCCTTTCTTTTTTAAAGAATTATGCTCGTATATTGGATATGTAACCTCTTTGCCATTAAAGGCATTGAAAGGGGATTAATATAAGAAAAGAACCTATCCTTTTTATAGGAACTTTTCTTATTGTTCAAAAGCATTGTATTTTTATCGGAATAGTGAAACAATAGAGAAGTAACTTCATATAATCATAATGACAAAATGAACGGTTTATGAATCGAACATAAAGGAGATTATGTATGGCACTCTCATTTGTTGAAACAGAAGAACAATCTTTAGTTATTGAGAAAATAAATAAATTGATTCCGAAGTTCATGGAAAGGGAGCATCAACTAAGTGAATTAGGATCATTTCCGTATGAAAATATTAATAATTTGAAAGATATCGGATATACGAAATTAACGTTGCCAAAAGAATTGGGAGGCAATGCGATTTCTTTATATGACTTCGTTTTATTTCAAGAGAAAATAGCAGAAGGCTGCGGTGCTACCGCATTATCGATTGGATGGCACCTTGGCATTGTAAAGGAATTAGCTGAAAATCGTTCTTGGAATGAGGAAATGTTCACTTGGTTTTGTGAAGAAGTACGTAATGGTGCGCTTTTTAATCGAGCAGCGACAGAGCCGAATACAGGTAGTCCTACGCGCGGCGGGAAACCAGAGACGTTAGCTGTCAAAAAAGGTGAGAAGTGGATTATAAATGGAAGAAAAACGTTTACGACAATGGCACCAGTACTTGATTATTTTATCATTTCAGCAAGTATTGAAGGCCAGGAAGATATCGGAGAGTTTGTCATTCCAAAGAATACGCAAGGCGTGACAATTGAAGAAACGTGGGATAGCATCGCAATGCGAGGAACTGCGAGCCATGATCTCGTTTTACAAAATGTAGAGATACCAGATCGCTTTTTCACTGATATAAAGGGTTCAAAAGTTAAAGCTAAGGGTATTGGCTGGTTGCTACATATACCAGCATGTTATTTAGGAATTGCACAATCAGCAAGAAATTATGCAGTTCAGTTTGCGGTATCATACAAGCCAAACAGTTTAAATCATTCTATAAGTTTATTACCGAATGTTAGAAGGTTAGTTGGAGAATTAGAACTTGAGCTTATGCAAGCTCGTGTCTTTTTATATCAAATTGCGAAAAAATACGATGAGGCAGAAGATAAATTATCATTGCAAGCAGAACTTGCGGCAGTGAAATACGCGGTAACAAATGCGGCGATATCTATTGTAGATAAAGCAATGCGCATCGTAGGAGCGAAAAGTTTATCAGAAAAAAATCCGCTTCATCACTATTATTTAAACGTCAGAGTAGGACTACACAATCCGCCGATGGATGATGTAACACTGTCTATGCTGGCGGATGCGGCGTTTCGGTCGTAATGAAGAAATATAAAGTCTGTTCCGTTCAGGAACAGGCTTTTCGTTGTCGGTGAATCGTTGATATAATTCCATGTATTATGTCATTGTTCAAAGAAGAGGGAATTCTCGTTTTACAAAATAAAAAGGCTATCCTTTTGATAAGAGGATAGCTTTTTTATTTTGTTCTATTGTGGCTGCACTTCAAGATTCATACTACTTTCAGAACCGTCTTGATTATGTGCAAATAATGAATACTCACCTGGTAAAGGATTGGCGATGAGTGAACGTAAAGGAAAGGATTTACTTTCATTTGGCTGTAACGTGTGTTTTACTAAACGATCTTCTTTGAATTTAATTGAATAGGTAAAACTGTTTGTACCAGTATTTTTAATCGTAATATGTAAGTCACCTTGGCCGCTAAAGTCAAAGCCTGTACCAGTATCGCCTCTGAATACAGTTGAGTTATTAAATGAAGATGAACGAAAGGTTTGAGTTTCTTCTTTATTGATTGATGAAAGGGTAATCGTTTCTGTTTCTATACTTGAAGTTGAGAAATCTAGTTTTGTATTTGGTTTTGTTAATAAAGTAATCGCGAAAAGTGATGCAATTACAATAAATGAACTAGAGATAACGAACCGTTTTTTTTGTAAGAAGCATATATTTATCTCCTTTCATAAGGATATAAGAATGTATAATTTTAAGAAAAACATAACATATAGGATATTTATTATCAATTCAATAAATCTTTCTTTTCATTCTTCTTTTTATAGTTTTATAGTGGAATGCTATGTTTCTTATTTCACCTACTGTATAATAAGAAAAAAGTACGAAAAGAGGTTATCTCATGCTAGAGGTTATTGCAACTTGTTTAGAAGATGTGAAGCGAATTGAAAAGGCTGGTGGAAATCGAATTGAACTCATTTCATCATATACAGAAGGTGGTTTAACACCGAGCTATGCTTTTATAAAAAAAGCAGTAGATGCAGTGCAAATACCAGTTCATGTTATGATTCGTCCGCATGCGAAGTCTTTTACATATACGGAAGAAGAAATTGAAATGATGAAAGAAGATATTGTAGTTGCTCAAAATCTTGGAGCTGCTGGTGTTGTATTAGGTGTGTTAAATGAACAAAATGAAGTTGATGAAGAGAAATTAGTAGATTTATTATCTGTTGTAGATGGAATAAATGTAACGTATCACCGTGCGATAGATGATACAGAAAATCCAGTAGAAGCGATGAAAGTTTTGAAGAAATTCAATAAAGTTACTCACGTTTTAACTTCAGGCGGACAAGGAAATGTAGTAGATAATATTCCGGTTCTTGCAGCAATGCAAAAGGAAAGTGAAGGGAATATACAGCTTGTTGTCGGAAGCGGAGTAACGAAAAAGAATGTAAAACAATTGCTAGATGAAACTGGAATTTCTCAAGCTCATGTCGGTACAGCGGTAAGAGAAGGGAAATCATGTTTTTCTGAAATTGATCCTAATTTAGTACAAGAATTAGTTCAAATAATAAAATAAACACTTAAGAAAGAGGAGAAACGATGAAGGAAAATACGAAGAAAGAATTATTCTCATGGGCTAAAACGATAGGATTTACCCTTGTATTAATCGCTATTATTCGCGGTGTTTTATTTACACCTTCATTAGTACAAGGGGAATCGATGATGCCAACTTTAGAAAATAATGAGCGAGTTCTCGTGAATAAGATTGGTTATAGTATAAGCGGGTTAGACCGTTTTGACGTTATCGTCTTCCACGGAAAAGAAGGGTACGATTTAGTAAAACGAGTAATTGGTTTACCAGGTGATACAGTTGAGTATAAAGATGATGTTTTATATGTAAACGGAAAAGCGATGGAAGAACCGTATTTAAAAGAATTTAAAGAAAAGGCGTCAGGTCGTGTATTAACTCCTGATTTTACGTTAGAACAAATCACAGGGAAAACGAAAGTGCCAGAAGGCCAAGTGTTTGTTTTAGGAGATAATCGTGAAGTATCTAAAGACGGTCGTATGTTTGGGTTTATTTCAGAAGATGAAATTGTCGGAAAAGGACAAGCTGTTTTCTGGCCATTGAAACAAGTGAGAGCGTTATAAAGTAAAGCAAAAGTATGGGAGAAATATTCTTCCATACTTTTTTGTTTGTGAAAAATATATTGATAGAATTGAAAGAATATTTTATAATTTTAAATTATAGGTTTGTTTCGAAAAACGGAATTTAAGTTCCGAAATTCGGAACTTAAAGGAGATAGGATGAGTATAAATAAAACGGCAGTTAAGACAATGGATATTTTGGAGTTGTTTTATGAGCATGAGGAGCTAAGTTTAACAGAGATGGTTCAGCTTACGAATATGCCGAAAACATCTGTTTATCGTTTAATTGGCTCGTTAGAAGAAATGGACTTTTTACAAAAAACAGAAAAGGGAAAGTATCGTCTCGGAGTCGTTTTTTTACGATTTGGTCAACTTGTTTCACAAAGGTTATCCGTAAGAAATATTGCGATACCTTATATGAAAGAGCTTAGAGATAGTTTAGGGCAAGCAGTAAATTTAATTATTCAAGATGGTAATGATGCAATTTATGTTGAAAAAATGGAAGGAGCTCAGCCGGTACGTGTTTATACGGCGGTTGGAAGAAGGGCTCCTCTGTATGCGGGTGCATGTCCGAGAATTTTACTATCGTATTTTTCTGAGGAAGAGAAAAGAAAGTACGTAGAGGAAACAGATTTAAAGCAGTTTGCGGATGGAACGATCGTGAATAAGGAGCATTTGTTAGAAGTATTGCATATGGCGAAAAAAGAAGGGTACACAATTAGCTACTCTGAATTAGAAAATCATACAGCAGCTATAGCAGCACCAATTTTTGCAAGTGATGGAACGGTTGTAGCTGGCATTAGTATTTCGGGATTAGCAATTGAGTATAGCGAAAGTAACATTTCATATTTTACTGCGAAAGTGAAAGAAACAGCATACCGTATTTCGAAAGAACTCGGCTTTTGGGTATAGAAAGAGGGAGTGGGATGAAATTTTCTGCGTTAGGGGATCAAGCAATTATTGTTACATTTGGTGAAGAAATTGGGATGGATATATACGAAAAAGTACAACGATTATTTCAAGCGCTGAGGCGGCATCCGTTTGCAGGAATGGTTGAATGCGTTCCATCGTTTACTTCATTAGCGGTGTACTACAATTTGTACGAAGTATGGAAGCAAAACGAGAGAAGTGAAAGGCCATATGATCACGTTTGCCAGTATATACAGGAGCTGTGTGATTCTTATAAAGAAGAAGTGAACCGAGATGTGAAACATATTTCTATACCGGTGTGTTACGGGGGAGAATATGGACCTGATTTAGAAGAGGTTGCATATTATCAAGGATTACAAGTAGAGGATGTTATTCGAATACATAGTGAAACAACATATTTCGTGTATATGTTAGGTTTTACACCTGGGTTCCCATATTTAGGCGGATTACCGAAAGAACTAGAAACACCTAGAAAAGAAACGCCGCGGTTACAAATTGCTCCTGGTTCAGTAGGTATTGGCGGAAATCAAACAGGTATTTATCCGCTTGAAACACCAGGAGGCTGGAATATTATCGGCCGAACACCTATTTCTCTATTTAATCCAAAAGAAGAAACACCAACATATATTCAAAGTGGTATGTATTTACGATTTATACCAATAACAAAGGAAGAGTACGTATCGCTTGAGGGGGCTAAAGAATGGATGTAGAGGTTTTGCATGCAGGAATGTTTACAACAGTCCAAGATTTAGGACGATCTCATTATCAACAATACGGTGTACCTGTTGGCGGGGCTATGGATAAAAATGCGCTCAGGATGATTAATATGTTAGTAGGTAATGAGGAGAATGAGGCTGGACTCGAAATTACAATAATGGGACCTAAATTGTTAATCAAGAAAACGACTTTGCTCGCGATTGGTGGAGCAGATATGGAACCGTTGTTAAATGGAGAACGCATTCCATTATGGCGTCCCATATTAGCTGAAGAAGGAAGCATGCTTTGTCTCGGAAAAGCGAAAAGCGGTTGCAGGGCGTATGTGACTTTTGCGGGTGGTATAAATATTAATCGTACGATGGGAAGTAAAAGTACTTACATACGTGCTGCTCTTGGCGGTATTGAAGGGAGAATGCTGAAAAAAGGAGATTATTTTCAAATTGGTACAGGGGCAGAAGTTGGGAGTCGTTTCATTCGGAATTTACAAGAAGAAGAGCGTATAAAAACGAAGTGGGCAATTTGTAACAATACTTTACCAAAATATAAGAAGCAGCCTATTCTTCGCGTCATAACAGACTTTGAATATGATCAATTTACAGAAGAAAGTATAAAGTCGTTTTTTTCGAAAGAGTATAAAGTATCCAATTATGCTGATCGCATGGGATATAGGCTTGACGGAGATGTTTTAAATAGAGTTGAAGAGATAGAAATTTTATCGAGCCCAGTTACATTCGGAACAATTCAAGTACCGAATGGTGGACAGCCTATTATATTAATGGCGGATAGACAAACGACAGGTGGTTATCCGAGAATTGGAAATGTAGTTTCAGTAGATTTACCTCTTCTAGCGCAGCTGAAACCAGGAGACTATGTAACTTTTGAAAAAATAACTATGGAAGAAGCTGCACACTTATATATAGAACAGGAAACAAGTATGAGTCTATTAAAGAAATTCATCGCTTTACGAAGCTGAGATTAGGAGGAAAACATCGTGACTACAATCGATTTGAACTGTGATTTAGGAGAAAGTTTTGGAGCTTATAAAATGGGGAATGATGATGAAATTCTTCCGTTCGTTTCCTCTATAAACGTTGCTTGTGGTTTTCATGCGGGTGATCCGGCCGTTATGAGGCAAACGGTTGAAAAAGCTCTGCAGCATAACGTAGCAATAGGAGCGCATCCTGGATTTCCTGATTTAATTGGATTTGGAAGAAGGAATATGCACGTTTCAGCAAGTGAAGTGTACGATTATGTTTTATATCAAATTGGCGCATTAGAAGGATTTGTTAGAGCTGCCGGAGGGAAAATGCAACATGTAAAACCGCACGGTGCCTTATATAATATGGCGGCAACTGATTCGGAAATTGCGGATGCAATCGCAAAAGCAATTTATCATATTAACCCTGGATTATTACTTTACGGATTAGCGAATAGTGAGGCATTTATAAAGGCAACAGAAAAATATAATATAACTCTCGTACAAGAAGCTTTTGCTGATCGTACGTATAAGCAGGATGGAACTTTAACGAGCCGTACAGAAGAAAATGCTCTTATAAAAAATGAAGATGAAGCAATAAAACAAGTACTTCAAATGGTGAAGGAAGGGTATGTAGAATCGGTTAATGGGGAGAAAGTAGCAGTTCAGGCGCAAACGATATGTTTACACGGGGACGGAGAGAAAGCAGTACAATTTGCGGAAAAAATATACAGAACATTCGAACTTAACGGTGTTTCTATAAGTGCACCGAAATAATAAATGAGGGGAAGTGCTGGAAATGATTAAATTAATTGGGATACTACTTGTTGCAGTTGGGTTTTTATTTAGATTAAATACACTGTTAGTAGTTATGGTTGCGGGTATTGTTACTGGTATGGTTTCAGGCTTAAGTTTTTATGATGTGATTAGCATGTTCGGTAAATTTTTCATAGAAAACAGATATATGTCTATGCCAATCATATTAACTTTACCGGTAATCGGAATTTTAGAGCGTTATGGTTTAAAAGAAAGAGCAGAAGCACTTATAACGAAATCAAAAGGAGCAACAACTGGAAGAGTATTAATGTCATATTTTACGATAAGAGAATCATCAGCAGCACTTGGACTGAATATTGGTGGTCATGCGCAAACGGTAAGACCACTTGTTGCGCCAATGGCAGAAGGAGCTGCGCAAGGTAAATATGGTAAACTCCCTGAAAAATTGAGAGAAAAGATTAAAGCAAACGCAGCAGCTGCGGAAAACACAGCTTGGTTTTTCGGAGAAGATATTTTTATCGCAACTGGTGCCATTTTATTAATGAAGGGATTCTTCGATTCAGTAGGTATGCATGTCGGTGTATGGGATATGGCGCTTTGGGGTATTCCAACTGCGATATCTGCCCTTATTGTGAGCTGGATTAGGTTTAGAAGGTTTGATAAGTATATAGAGAAAACAATGAAGGCAGAAGAAAAACAAGAGAAGGAGGCTATATAAGATGAACATCATAACAATGGATACAATTTATTATGTATTAGGAATAATCGTTGCATTTATCGCTGTTCGTATTGCATTTGATCGTGAACATCCAAACCGATTCGGTTCTAGCTTATTTTGGGCATTGTTTGCAGTTACATTTTTATTTGGAAATGTAATACCTTCGTTTTACGTTGGCTGTATCGTACTCGCTATGGTCGTGTTAGCTTCATTAAATAAAGTAACAAAATCCGAGGAGAAAGAAGTACCAGTGCAAGAACGTGTGAAACATGCTGAGAAATTAAAGAATAAAATTTTTATGCCTGCACTGTTAATACCTATTTTTACAATTATCGGTACACTGACATTAGGGAAAATCAAATGGGGAAATGTCTCTCTTGTTGATCCTGATAAAGTAACGTTAGTTGCATTAGCGTTAGGTGCATTACTCGCATTCGTTGCAGCGATGCGTATTACAAAAGCGAAAATAACAACGCCTGTTCAAGAAGGAAGCAGATTACTACAGGCTGTCGGCTGGGCTGTTATTTTACCACAAATGTTAGCAGCGCTTGGCGGTATTTTCGCAAAATCTGGCGTTGGCCAGGTCGTTTCTGATTTAGTCGGACAAGTGTTACCAACAGAGTATCCATTCGTTGCTGTTATGGCGTACTGTTTAGGAATGATGCTATTCACAGTTGTAATGGGAAATGCTTTCGCTGCGTTTGCGGTTATTACTGGCGGAATTGGCTTGCCTTTAATTGTTCAAATGCACGGCGGGAACCCAGCAATTATGGCAGCACTCGGTATGTTTGCTGGATATTGCGGAACACTGATTACTCCAATGGCGGCAAACTTTAACATCGTTCCGGCAATGCTCTTAGAATTGAAAGATAAGAATGCTGTCATTAAGGCGCAAGTACCAATTGCTCTGTCCATTTTCATTATAAATATGTTTATAATGTACGGCCTTGTATATCGTTTCTAATTAGGAGAGTGAAACTATGAAAACAGTATTAGTAACAGGATTTGATCCGTTTGGCGGAGAAAGCATCAACCCAGCTTGGGAAGTCGCAAAAAGTTTACATGAAAAAACAATTGGAGAATACAAGATTATAAGTAAACAAGTTCCAACGGTATTTCATAAATCGATACAAGTATTAAAAGCGTATATAGAAGAGTTGTCGCCTGACATTATTATATGTATTGGACAAGCTGGGGGCAGACCAGATGTTACGATAGAGCGAATAGCAATTAATGTTGATGATGCAAGAATTGCTGATAATGAAGGGAACAAGCCGGTGGATATGCCGGTTGTAGAAGAAGGACCTATTGCGTATTGGTCTACACTTCCGATGAAAGCAATCGTGAAAAAACTTCGCGAAGAAGGTATACCGTCATCTGTTTCACAAACCGCAGGTACATTCGTTTGTAATCATTTATTCTATGGTCTCATGCACGAACTAGAGAAACATGATAAGAAAATAAAAGGCGGATTTGTTCATATTCCGTTCTTGCCAGAGCAAGCGAGCAATTATCCAGGGCAACCGAGTATGTCACTTTCTACGATTCGTAAAGGGATAGAGTTGGCAATTGAGGTAGCGACGGAAGTGGAAGTAGATATTGTAGCGTGCGGCGGTGCGACGCATTAAGTAAAAAGCATGTTAATTAAAGAGGGCTGATGCAGCCCTCTTTGTGTGTTTGTATTTTGTAATTGAAGATGCAGTATAGAATATAAAGGGAAAGGTTGCAATGGGAGTATTCTAACAAATATGGAATTGTTCCAAATAAAAGGCAACTTTTTAAATAGTTTCTTAATGATGTAGAATTTTCGTCTATATGAATGGATAAAAAGTTAAGTTCTGATAAACTCAAAGATATACAAAGTAATGATTTTAAAATGGTGTGATAAAAATATCACACCATTTTTATGTAAAACAAACAGAGTGAATTTTTTCCATTAGTAAAGTATAACTGGGTAAGAGATAATCATCAGAATTGTTAATTGTACTATGATTTTTCAAAACTGATAAATTTAAATATAAGTACGGTAAGAATGCAATATTTATCTAACCTTTACAAAAAAGAGTAACCCGTTTGGCTACTCTTCACATAGAAACTTGTATTTGTTTATTTCAATAAGAGACCGTTATTGAAGTCCCTTCATGAAACTTTGGATTTTTGATGATAATGCAAACAGCAGGATGCTAACTAAAATGGAGATAGCACCAATAACACCAAAGTAAATTGATTCTGTTGCAGGATTATACAGTTTAACAACTTGGGCATTTATTGCTTGCGCAGACGCAGTTGATAAGAACCATAAGCTCATGGTTTGCGAAGAGAAAGCAGCTGGAGCCAGCTTCGTCGTTATTGATAACCCTGAAGGAGATAAACAAACTTCTCCAATTACAATTAAAAAGAAGCTAAGGACTAACCACATAGGGTTCACTAAAGAGTGAGTACCGTTGATTAAAGCCGGAATAATCATAACTAAGAATGATAAACCTGCAAATAGCAATCCAATAGCGAATTTTTTTGCCGTTGAAGGCTGCTTCTTGCCTAACTTTATCCAAATCCATGCAAAAATCGGTGCAAGCGTTACGATAAAGATTGGACTTAATGATTGGAACCAAGCGGAATGCAATGTAATTCCATTGAACTGTAATTGAGTTCGTTGATCCGCGTATGTCGCTAAGATAATAGCACCTTGTTCTTGTATAGACCAAAATATTGTAGCTGCAATAAAGAGTGGTATATACGCAAGAAGACGAGATTGCTCTATTTTTGTTGTTTTAGGACTACGATACATATAAATGAAATAATAGGCTGGAATAACAATCCCTAAGATACTAATCAGGAATGTAAAACGATTTATAGTTAACAACCCAGTTGGAATTGTAACCACACCTAGCAATATTAATACAACCAGACCAACACTGAAATACTTAATAGTCTTTTTTCTTTCCGAATCTGATAATGGATTAGGTACTTGTGTACCGATTAGACCAAGGTTTTTCTTTTTTGTTCCAACAAATACCCCTAACCCAATTGCCATACCAATTGCCGCAACTCCAAAACCAAGGTGGAAATTATATTGCTGACCTAATGTTCCGACAACTAAAGGTGCAAGTAAGGCACCTAAGTTAATACCCATGTAGAATATACTGAACCCTGAGTCACGACGCGCATCTGTTTCACTGTATAAACTTCCTACGATGTTCGATATGTTAGGCTTTAACAACCCTGTTCCTAGAACTAAGAAGACCATAGAGATAAATAACGCACTTTTACTACCCGGTAAAGCTAAAATAAGATGGCCAATCATAATTAAAACGCCACCAAAGAATACGGTTTTACTTGGACCAAATAAACGATCCGATATCCATCCACCGATAATACTAGACATGAACAGTAAGGAACCGTAAATTGCCATTATCGAGGTTGCGGTAGATTGATCAATTCCTAATCCACCTTTTGAGACCGAATAGTACATATAATACAGTAAAATAGCTCTCATCCCGTAATGAGAAAACCTTTCCCAAAACTCAGTGAAGAATAAAGAGAATAATCCTTTTGGATGCCCAAAAAATCCTGTTTGAGGAATACTTTGAACAAGTTCGTTTTTTTCTTTCATAATGTTAATATTACCCCTTATTAATTTTTTATATTATACAAGTATAACTTAAGAGGTTCCCAGTAGTCCATAACTATCTAAGCCCGTCGATGAAGAAAAGCAGCCTTCTGGCTGCTTTCTAAATGAATTGAAAAATCGTCATTTACTCATTAGACACACCTTTCACTGAATCTACCTCTAAACAATCCAGAATTGATTGTGAGAGTGCTTTAGCTATTAAGAATGCTACGCCATTACTAAAATAAGTGTATATTGTTGATTTAATGGTATATGAGGCGGAATAACGTATGTATCTGGAACACTCATTAATCTTAAGCATTCTCGAACGGTTAACCTTCTATTTTCTTGTGGATGAATAAACTCTCTACCATCCTTTGCAATATGAGAAGTGATAGTGTAGGATGGTTGATCCCAAGATAACTTTCTTACACCATTAAATTGGTTTGGGTTTAGATAATGCAACGTAGTAAGTAAACCGAATTGTACAACACCTACTGTAAACAACTGGTATAATAAGTATAGGAAAATACATAGAGGTGATTTTTGTGCAGCAATATGAGGAAGTACGTTCGATATTAGAAAAAGCAAAGAAAATTACAGTGTTAACAGGGGCTGGTGCAAGTACGGAAAGTGGAATCCCTGATTTTCGTTCAGCAAATGGATTATATGCTGATGCGAATATAGAGATGTATTTGTCGAGAGGCTATTATAATAGAAATCCGAAAGAGTTTTGGAAGCATTATAAAGAAATCTTTCAAATTAATACGTTTCATCAATATAAACCAAATCTTGGGCATCGCTTTTTAGCAGAGATAGAAGAACAAGGAAAAGACATAACGATTTTAACGCAAAATATTGATGGTTTACATCAAGTAGGTGGTAGTAAACATGTAATTGATTTACATGGAACACTGCAAACAGCGCATTGTCCAAAGTGTAAAACGGGGTATGATTTACAATATATGATTGATCATGAAGTGCCGCGTTGTGAGAAGTGTAATTTCATACTAAATCCAGATGTTGTTTTATACGGAGATACGTTACCTCAGTATCAAAATGCGATCAAACGTTTATATGAAACAGATGTACTTCTTGTAATGGGGACGTCACTCAAAGTACAGCCTGTCGCGTCATTCCCAGAAATCGCAAAGAGGGAAGTAGGCGCAACAACAATTTTAGTAAATGAAGAATTAACGGGACAAGAATACAATTTTGATTTTATTTTTCAAAATAAGATTGGTGAATTTGCCAAAGGGTTATCTTCGATTAAATAAGTTTTTGTTTTCGTAAAGAAACTGAGGTGGATGATGTCCACCTCAGTTTTTTTGTATGAATTATATTCATGTTATTGCGTATTAAGGGGAATGGTAATAAATAGGATATAAAATACAAAAACTGAAAATTAAATCTTTTATTTCTTTTGTAATTAATATAAAATTCTATATATATCATAAAATTAAATTTGATACATAATGATGTATTTGATTGCACTGTAGTGAACGTATGTTTTATGTAGAGAAATGTTAATAGAATGAAGCGAGGGAGAAAAATGAGACAGAAAAAGGAGAAACAGAAACAGTCGAAAAAGAAAAAGACTCATATTCCATTTCGGTTAAATGTACTATTTTTTATCGTTTTTCTTTTATTTTCAGCTATTATTATTCAATTAGGTAAAGTACAAATCATCGACGGAGAAACGTATCGAAATGAAGTGAATAAAAAGGAAGATGTAACGGTGAGTACTCCAGTTCCGAGAGGGAAGATGTTTGACCGGGAAGGGAAAGTTATTGTAAATAATAAACCGTTACGAACTGTTACATATACGAAGATGAAAGGAGTGGACTCAAAAGAGGTTTTAATAGTGGCAAGAAATTTAGCAAAGCTAATTGAAATGCCGCAAGAAGATATGGACAAGTTAACAGAGACAGATAAAAAAGACTTTTGGATGCAGTTAAATGAAAAACGTGCAGCAACAAAAGTAACGAAAGAAGATGAGAGTAAATTTAGGAAACAGGAAATAGAAGGGAAAGACTTAGATAAGAAAGTAGAAGAGTTGAGACGAGAAAGAATTACACAAGAAGAATTAAACGAGCTTTCGAAAGAGGATATAGAAGTACTAGCAATTAAAAGCAAAATGAATGCGGGATATAAAATGACGCCACAAATCGTCAAAAAAGATGTAAGTCAAAATGAATATGCAGTAGTGAGTGAAGGATTATCGAGCTTGCCAGGCGTAGATACGACTGTGGATTGGGAGCGCGAATATCCAAATGACAAAATACTACGTTCTGTACTTGGTAGTGTTTCTACTGAGAATGAGGGATTACCAAGGGAGCAATTAGACTATTATTTAGTGCGAGATTATAACCGAAATGATCGTATTGGTAAGAGTTACATCGAAAAACAATACGAAGATGTGTTACATGGAACGAAAGAACAGTCTAAAAATATTACGGATAAAGCTGGAAATATTATTCGGACTGAAAAAGTGACAAAAGGAAAAAGTGGAAATAATTTAATGTTAACAGTTGATATGGATTTACAGAAAAAGGTGGAGGAAAGTCTTGAAAGGAATTTAAGGGCATTTCATTCTTCTGAACCGATGATGGATCGTGCATTCGTCGTTATGATGAATCCGAAAAATGGTCAAATTCTATCATTAGCAGGAAAGAAAATTGTAAATAAAGATGGCGGGATGCAAATAGAAGACTACGCTTTAGGAACGATGATAAGTTCTTACGAGTTAGGATCAACGGTGAAAGGAGCTACGGTATTAGCGGGATATCAAACAGAAGCGATTAAGCCATATACGCATTTCTTGGATGCACCAATGTACTTTAAAGGAAGTTCGAAGCCGAAGAAATCGTGGAAAGACTTTGGAGATATTGATGATTTAAGAGCATTGCAAGTTTCATCCAATGTCTACATGTTTAATACGGCGTTAAAGATTGCGGGGATTGATTATGTACCAAACAATCCGTTAGATATTAGGCAAGAAACATTCAATAAAATGCGCTATTACTTTAGACAATTTGGTTTAGGTGTACCAACCGGTATTGACCTTCCAAATGAATCGATTGGTCAAATGGGTAGAACAGATAATATACCTGGTTTTTTACTTGACTATGCCATTGGACAATATGATACATATACGCCGCTTCAGCTTGCGCAATATATGTCAACGATTGCAAATGGTGGTTACCGAATGAAACCACAAATTGTACAAGAAATTAGAGAGCAACCGAATAGACCAGAGGAAGTCGGGAAAGTTATGCAATCGATGGAACCAGTCGTGTTAAATCGAGTGGATATGGATCTTTCATATATAAATCATGTGAAAGAAGGGTTTAGAAGAGTTTTCCAAGAGGTAGATGGGACCGGTGCTGGAACTTTTAAAGGTTTACCGTATAAACCGGCTGGGAAAACAGGAACAGCAGAAACAGTGTACGGTGGAGAAAGTGATATTGGAAGAGATGAAAACAACTATCGAAAAAAATGTTATAATTTAACTCTCGCCGGGTATGCGCCATATGATGCTGATCCGGAAGTTGCTTTTTCTGTTGTTGTGCCATGGGTAAATAATGATAAATCAGGTATTAATTCTGCAATTGGTAAAGAGGTTTTGGATGCATATTTTGACTTAAAAACGCAGAGATCGGGTGCAAGTCCAGTCCCAGTAGCACAATAGCCGAGTAAGGCACAATAAAAACTTCAAATTGTAGCATATCACTGCGCAAATGAACAGGTGCAGTGATATATTTTTGAGTTGAAAAGTGTTTTGATAAGGTGGGAATGGATATGAAAGAGGAGATTAAGAGAGGTTGGGGAAAGTACATACTATTTATATTTGTCCTAGTAGGAGCGTACCAGTCTTTTACTTTATGTAAGGTGGAAGGAAAATCAATGCAGCCAACTTTACATGAAGAAGACTACGTATTTGTAAATAAAGCCGCTGTACACTTTTCTAGCTTACAGCATGGAGAAATCGTCATTATTAAGGAAGAGGATGAGTCGAAATATTATGTGAAACGTGTAATAGGGCTTCCTGGTGACATAATTAACATAACGAATGGAACTGTATACGTAAATGACAAAAAGCAAGATGAACCTTATATAAATAAAGATTTATATAACAATACACAAGTGTTTTATAATTTTCAAAAGACAAAGATTCCGCCAAATAAGTTATTTGTAATGGGAGACAATCGTGAACAAAGTAAGGATAGTCGAAATGGTTTAGGATATATTGAAGAAGATAATATAATAGGAAAAGTGAAATTTGTGTACTATCCTTTTTCGAAAATGAAAATCATAAAATAAGTGGGGATTCACAAAACCCCACTTATTAAAGTTTCACTTTATCTTCTTTAAAAAACCTTTTGGATTAAATGATATGAAAAACTTATGTTTAGATTCATCGATTATGAAATTGCTATTTTTAGTTAAAAACTCTTCCACAGCTTCCATTGGGCCAGGGCCCCAATCAGGAAGGAGAGGATTTCCGTTAATACTTGTATCTTCTACAATAATGTAACTGCCAGTGGTTACAATAGATTTATAAAGTAAGAGTTCTTTCGATACATGTTCTTTACTATGATTAGAATCTAAAATAACTAAAATCACATCATCAGGTTTGCGCATACTTAATATTGATTGGACGGCCTGTACAGAAACAGATGAAGCTGTTAAATACGTAATTCGATTATGGGATGGCCGATTTGGTTGCGGAGTTATATCGATAGTAAGTACGTGACCTTTTCCAATTAAATCTAACATAGAAGCTAAAAACAGTGCACTACCACCGTAAAAAGTTCCGCATTCAATAATTAAATCAGGCTTTAATTCGTATAATATTTCTTGATACAAAAAGAGATCAGAAGGAAGTTTGCAGATTGGAACCCCGAACCAGTGTGTACCATGTAACCAAACGTTGCTGTCGTAATATTGTTTTAGAAATTCGCTACTAATGTTATCGATTTTGAATTCTCCTTTCTAAAAAGGATTCTTTCATACGTAAAGAGTTTACGTATGAAAGTTGTACTATATATTATGTGGTAAGGGATTATAAGGCGAGTATTTTCACGTGAAAATAAGCCAAATAACACATGTGGAAAATGAATTGCTATGAAAGGAAATGATCGTATGTATAAGTACACAATTTGCTTCATTAGAAAAGGAGATAATATACTGCTATTAAATAGAAACAAAAAGCCGACAATGGGAATGTGGAATGGTGTCGGAGGGAAAATAGAAGAGTATGAAACGCCATACGAAGGAGTTATTAGAGAAACGTTTGAGGAAACGGGAATAGAGCTTCCAAGTGTAACGTATAAAGGGAATGTTATGTTTCAAGTTAAAGACGAACCTTTGGGTAGTGAGGGAATGTATGTATTCCTTACTGATTTACCAGATGGAGTACATATTGATACGCCAGTAAGCACAGATGAAGGTATATTAGAATGGAAGTCAATTGATTGGATATTAGATGGTGATAATAGAGGTGTAGTTAGCAATTTGCAAAGATATTTACCAAGAGTATTAAAAGAAGAAAACAATTTAGAGCATACATTCACATATGATAACCGGAATATTATTGATTACACAACTACACTTTTGACAGAAGATGATACGAAAAAACGATATGAAAAACATCTCATTTCTCAATAGGATAAGATGCGTTAAAATAATAAGAAAAAGCCAAGTCCTTTATTGGGACTTGGCTTTTTTGTAGGGAATGCTAATTCAAATTTTACTCTTCATAATTTGCTTTAATAATAAAGCGGTGTTGCTTCACATCGAAATATCCTTTTTGCAAGATGATTTCATGTATGCGATACAATTCCTCGGTATAGCTGTCTACTGTAAATTCAGGAATTTGCCACGGAATTGCTTGCAAGTAATAGACAACAGAACCGACATCATAAAAACGCTGAAGAGGGAACTCTTCCTTCGCTTCTAAAATTGTAAATCCGCTTTTTCTCAATTCACTACATGCCGTTTCGAGTGACCAACTTGAAAATTCGCTATTCAGCGGTGTGCCAAACTGCTCATTCAGTTCCGCACAATCAAGACCACCGACTTGTTGTGTAAGAAATGTTCCATTGGTGGAAAGACTTCTTTTCACTTCAGAAGCAGAATAGGATTCATGTTGATTCACAATTAAATCAAACTGACCATCTTGAAATGGTAAAGCAGTATCATCAGTCACTTCTACGACTATAACTCCTAAAGGTTCTAATTTCTTTCGTGCAATTGGGACATTCGGAGCATAGCCCTCAGTCGCATAAATAGTTGACGGGAACGGTTGTAACATAGATAAAAACTCTCCGCCACCAGTCCCCATATCTAGCATTGATTTTGCACGTTGCATAAGCTGGAAAGCAGTGCTACCGTATGACCATGATAGGGGCTCGCTATTCATACGGCCAGTTTCTGAAATGAAAGAAAAATCCCAGCCGCTAAAGTTAGTCTTTGCACTTTCTAATAGTGCTGAAAATAATGGATCACGTTTCATAATATGTCCTCCTATTTCGTTAATGAATGATATAGTAAGAACAGAGAAATGGAGGACCTCTTGTAAAGATGAAGAGGTTTTACGTTTCGTGTTCGAATAGATTCATACAAATTCGCTCCTTGCGAGAATAATTATTTATATATTCGGGATAATCGAGTGAAAATCCTTTGAACTATAAAGGGAAGGTAGATATTTAATGAAGAATTGGATTGAGTTTACAGACAAAGAGTACGACCGAATATGGGATAGGGTATATAGTGATTTTGAGTTTTCACCAAGTATGTCTATATTCCCATCATTTAAGGTGCCAAGTCCTTTTATAACATATGATATTTCTCATTACTTTGGAGAATCGGTAGATTTAAATGTATATGACGATCTGGAAGAAAAAGCATTACTAGTTTTTAAAGAGAATACAGTATCGAATGAATATATAATGGCACTTGATTGGCAACATGAATGTTACTGGGTAAATTCACATTTAAAGTTCGATAGAAATGAATTTGATGAGTGGACAATCCCGATTTTTCCAACTGGAGATTACTATTTCTTTATTCAGAAGGACTTTAAGTGGGGGTATTTATGGCATCCGTGGGAGGAGAGTATAACGATATTTGGAAAAGAATTAATAGATGCTTTTGATCAACATAAACCGGAAATGTTTCATAAGATTTTAAGGCAGGGTTAATGTTTAAAAGAGAAAAAACGTTTATACTTCCAAATGAAGTATAAACGTTTTTATTATTAGCTGTTTTCATATAGATTGTTGCTTTCTTTACAAATACTTAAAAATAAAAATCTTTTGGTAAAGTGCCATTTTTTATCACCGTTCTTAATCCATGTTTCATAATCCAAGGATTAACAGGATGGTTTTTATCGAGTAATTCTCGCAACCATCGAAAAACGAGTTCTTTATCTTCTTTCGTAATATCATTAATGTGATTGGCTACAGATTTTTGAACATAATTAGAAGGGTCATTCATTAATGGCTCAAGAAGCTTTAAATTATTTCTGAAGTCACCTTTCAAAGCTCCTATTTTTTTTGCCCAAGGAAGTCTTGGCCTAGTACCTTCTGAAGCTAATCTTCTAATGCGGCTGTTTTCATCACGTAACCATTGCTGCAATATGTCCAAGGTTTCTTCATGGTATTTTTCAAGATAAGGACGAATGGCATATTCAGCAGTATTTCTTTTTGTTATTTCATACATTGCGTTGAATGAGGAGTCAAAATCGTTAAGCCCATATTTTCCAACGTATTTTGCGATAGGCATATACATATAACCCTTTGTAAATGTGCCGACTTCTGTTGTATTTTCTGGTCCTAATGTTTTCAGTAATATATGTATTGCTTCATTAAAATCTTTTTGTAATGCATTGTGTAATTCATCTGCTATTACTTCTATACGTTGCTTTAACTCTAAATTTTCAACTTTATATGTTACGGTAGATACAAAGTTTCTTTTAGAGAAATTAGGATCGTGTTTACAAATAGAATCAGCCATTTTTTCTGCTAATTCTTTGTTAAATAAAAATTTTAACGGAACATATTTGCCCATTTTTTCACCCCGTTGGTCGGATAAAAACAATGTTTATTTTTTAATCGACAATCCATACACCAAAGTCTCACTAGGAGTCGTAATACTAAAACCTGTCGTCTTATAATCAAGTTTCACCGTATCACCAGTGTAATCTGTCGTGAATGAATCCATTTGTACGATAAGCTCCGCATCTTCATATACAACATCATCCGCATTATATGTATCCCAAATTAAATCGACATCAACGAAAATACTGCAAGAGTTTGTCATAGTTCCTCTAATGCGAATGATCTTTTTGTCTTCACGTACTAGTCTATGTATAGCTGCTTTTGCTTCATCAGTAATACGAATGTTCATGTAATCCCAACCTTTATTTATATTTCCTCTATTATTGCAAAAACAGGAGAAATAGGGAAGGGAGAAGCATTGCATTAAAAAAACGAGCAAACAATTTTGTTTGCTCGTTTTACTTTATTTCAGTTCACATTTATCAAGTGGAATGACTTTCGTTTTCTTAGTAAATTTATAACCTAACCATAGTACTAAGAAGAGTGGTAAACCGATGTAAGAAACGAGTACACCGTTCCAGTCGATAGATGCTCCTGTAAATGCTCCGTAGTTTTGACCTAAAATAACAATAACACAAAGTGTAAATGCAAAGATTGGACCGAACGGGAACCATTTCGCTTGATATGGTAAATCTTTCAAATCTTTCCCTTGTGCAATATAGGCTTTACGGAAACGGTAATGACTAATAGCAATCCCTACCCAAGCAATAAATCCTGACATCCCTGAAGCATTTAATAACCAAATGTATACAACACCGTCACCGAATAAAGAAGCGATGAAAGCGACGCTACCAACTACTGATGTTGCGATTAATGCGTTAACAGGTACACCGCGGCTATCTAATTTCCCTAAGAACTTTGGTGCTTTTCCTTGGCGAGCTAAATCCCAAAGCATACGAGTTGATGCATACATTCCAGAGTTACCAGCAGAAAGTACTGCAGTTAAAATAACAGCGTTCATAACAGAAGCAGCGAAGGCAACGCCCGCTTTTTCAAATACAAGTGTAAATGGACTTACTGTAACATCACTTGCTGCAAGGCTTTCAGTCGTATAAGGAATTAATAAACCGATAACGAGAATTGCTAAAATATAGAATAATAAAATGCGCCAAAAGATAGAACGAATTGCTTTCGGAATATTGCGTTCTGGATCAGCAGTTTCACCAGCAGCTACTCCTAATAATTCAGTTCCTTGGAATGAGAAACCAGCAGCCATAAATACACCGATAATTGCCATGATGCCGCCATTAAATGGTGCATCTGCAACAGTGAAGTTTTTAAAGCCAACAGATTCGCCGCCCATAATTCCAAAAATCATCATAAAACCGACAATTAAAAAGATAATAATAGTAACTACTTTAATAAGTGCGAACCAATATTCAGATTCACCAAAACCTTTAACAGATAAATAGTTTAAGAGAAAAATAATAGCTAAACAAAGTCCACTCCAAATAAGAGAAGGGGTATCTGGGAACCAAAATTTCATAATTAATGTTACGGCCGCTAGTTCAGCTGCAATCGTAATCGCCCAGTTATACCAATAGTTCCATCCAAGTGCAAAACCAAGTGATGGATCAACAAATTTTGTTGCATAAGTACTAAAAGATCCAGTAACAGGCATGTAAGCCGCGAGTTCTGCTAAGCTTGTCATTAAAAAATAAACCATAATTCCAATTGCGGCATATGCGACTAATGCACCGCCAGGACCAGCTGAATGGATAACACCACCACTGGCAAGAAATAATCCGGTACCGATTGTACCACCGAGAGAAATCATCGTAAGGTGACGAGATTTTAATCCGCGTTTTAATTCACCTTGTCCTTGTGTAGTTTGCGTTTTAGAGGTAGATTGATTTGTTGCGCTATTCATGTTCAACACTCCTTTTCTTGTAGGTTAGGAAGGAGCGGGGAAGAAAAATACAAAAAACCGCCAAAGGAATTAGGCGGAACGTTTCACAAATAACCACCCCATCATACCCTTCCGTTAAGATAGCACACCACGTTTACACGGTAATTTTGTAAACGTGACAGTTCTGTTCCTTTCGGAGACAGCCCCAGCTCATATTTCCAGAGAAGAAATATAAACTTCGGCAACTTTTCCTTTCAAACGGAGTCAGTGACATTCGCTGTGTCTCGTCCATTTTACTTTTAAAAGTCGCAACCTCTACCTCATCGGATTGATGAGGATTTATATATTGCTAAGATATTTAATATATGGCAATTGTAATGACTTTCTGAATATATTGCAAGGAATTTTGTTAGGAAAAGTCAAAAAATATCGGTTATTGTATAGGAAACGCTTGCAAAACTCCACCCGAACCTACTATTATGTAGCAATAAGCAAAGAAAAAATTGTTATACAAATGTTTCGCAAAAAATATTGAAAAACCCTTTAAAATTAAAAGAAAATTCAGAAAATATAATTCGACATAACTATCAGAAGGGGATTATTCCTTAAATTCGTTTCAAAGAATAAGTATAAATTCGATAAATAGAATGAATATTCTTTTTATTTCTGATAAAATTGAGGTATTGTTTAATTGAAAAGGGGATATCATTATGAAATTAGAAACGGAAAGATTATATATAGTACCGTGTACAGAAGAATGGATTCAAATTGCGGATAATCAAGGATACAATAGTGGTCCGCATATTGTAGGACATATAGAAAATATGAAACGAGATGCGGCTTCATTACCGTGGGGACCGTGGTATGTTATTCGGAAAGAGGATGATGTTGTTCTAGGTGATATAGGATTTAAAGGGAAACCGAATGAGCAACATACGGTAGAAATTGGTTACGGATTTATTGAGAAATATTGGAATAAAGGGTATGCAACAGAAGCAGTTAGTGAATTAATGAAATGGGCTTTTCAAACAGGGGAAGTGGAAACGATTATAGCGGAGACACTCCTTGATAATTATAGCTCTATTCGTGTCTTAGAGAAATTACATATGAAAAGAGTAAATAGTACTGAAACGATGGTCAATTGGAAAATAGAAAAATAAAAAATACCGCTCGAAGTAAATCGGGCGGTATTATTATTAATTATGGTAGCATTTGTTTTTGATCTTTCGGATAGCCGGCTGTCGATACGTTAGAACGATTGGAATGATTACGAACAGCAATAAAAATAGATATAATAACGACAAGACCAACTGCAACGTAAGAAAGTGAAATAATAGTTGGATCTACTTTAAATGTAGTAAGCAGTGTACGTATATTCGTAAAGATAATAAGTCCGCCAACGAGTACGCCAAGTAAATGAGAAGGAACGATGCGTACTAACCATGCGGCGATTGGTGCGGCAACAATACCACCAAGCATGAGGGCAAATACCCAAACCCAGCTTACTTGTTCCCAGCCAAGTGAAATGAAAAAGCCAATCGTTGCAGCGAGTGAAACAGGAAATTCACTCGTATCTACAGATCCAATAACTTTTCTAGCTTCATTTCCTCTTGCAAGAAGAACAGGTGTCGTAATCGGCCCCCAACCACCGCCGCCAGTTGAATCGACGAATCCAGCGAATAAGCCAAGTGGTACAAGTTGTTTAGCAGACATACGCTTATTTGAAGAAACAATTTGTTTTTGAATGATGAATCGTAATAAAATATAAACCCCTAAAGTAAATAAAAATATGGAAATGTACGGTTTAATTACATCACCAGGTAAATTGCTTAAAAAACATGCCCCAATAAATGCGCCAATTGCTCCTGGTAATGTAAGTCTGGAAACTGTATATTTATCAACGTTTCCAAATTTGATATGAGATGCACCAGAAGCGGCGGTTGTAACGACTTCAGCTAAATGAACTGATGCGGAAGCTACAGCTGGTGCGATACCAAACATTAATAATAGTGAGGTAGACGTTACCCCGTACGCCATACCAAGTGCGCCATCAATCAATTGAGCGAAAAATCCAATAATAGCAAAGACAATTAATTTCTGCATAAATAATCCCCCTGTAATAATAAATGAAAAAGACACTTTTCCCGTATGAGAAAAGTGCCTTTGGTTTTTCCAATCAGCAATAATTAAATTTGTTTTATTATAATACACATTAATCGTATAAATCAACTGGGTTTTAAAGTTTTTTGAATTGAACGAAAGAAAAATAAAATATACAATAAAAGGATGGAGAGAAAGGGGAGAAAGACTATGTTAGCATTTGATCATCTCGTTCACGCAGTGCATTGTACACCGGAGGAAGCGGCAAAACAAATGCAGGAGCATGGATTTCATACTGCATTAGGCGGTGAGCATACGACTTGGGGTACTTGGAATAGTTTATGTTATTTTGATTTATCATATATAGAATTTTTAGCAGTTCAGCATGAAGAAAAAGCGAAAGAAGCAGAAAATCCATTAGTACAAGAAACAGTGGTGAAATTAAAAAATGGAGAAGGGATGCTACAAATCGCAATTCGAACAGATGCAATTGAAGAACTAGCAGTTAAATTTAGTAAGCACGGCTTACATACGATAGGACCATTTGAAGGGAAACGGATGAGAAAAGATGGCCGGCTTTTAGAATGGAAAATGTTATTTGTAAAGCAAGAAGAGAATGGACCGAAATTACCATTCTTTATACAGTGGAATGAAACGGATGAAGAAAGAAGAAACGATTTACGTAAAATAGGGACGATCACTGAACATAAAAATAAAGTACAAGAAATTGAAACGATTCATTATACGGTGAAAAATGTTCGAGAAACAGTGCGGAAATGGAAAGAAGTAATGGAGCTAACTGCAAATTCAATCATACAAAATGAAGAATGGAATGCTGAGTGTCAAAGTGTATCGTTTGGTGATGTTCATGTGCAGTTTTGTGAACCAGTTGGAGAAGGGCTAGTACTAGAACGTTTGAAGCATTATGGCGAATATCCATTTGCAGTGGAGTTTAAAGGGGAAAATAAACGAGAGTATGAAGTGTTAGGTAGTTTGTTCGTATATTAATAGAGGTGAGTTTTGTGGAAGAAATGTTAAGAGAGATAGAAAGAAAACTAGAGTGGTCACGTATTGTAAAATGTACAGCTATTACAAAAGGTTTTTCACATGAAGAGAAGTATAAAATTGACCTAGAGAATCGAGAAACTTATTTTGTAAAAGTGTGTGATTCTTCTAATTATGAACGAAAACAAGAAGAATATATGTATATGAAACAATTGGAGTTATTACATATTCCAACGCCGAAGTTAATTCATTTCATAAAACTTGAGGGATTAAATAAATGTGTTCAAGTATTTGAATGGACCCAAGGTGTAAATGGTCAAGAGAGCTTAAGCAAGCTATCGGTGGAAGAACAGTATAATGCAGGAAGAAAAGCAGGGGAAATATTAAAGAGAATTCACTCGATAGAAAGAGAAAGTGCAAGTAATAAATGGGAAATATTTAGGTGGAATAAGTATGAAAGGTACATAGAGGCATTAGCAGATTATGAGGTGAATTTTCTGGATTTGAAGCCAGTATTAACCTTTGTAGAAAATCATAAAGACTTATTGAAAAATCGGCCTATCACATTTTTACACGATGATTACCACCCAGCAAATAGTATGATTCATAATAATGAATTTATCGTTATCGATTTTAGTGGATATGATTTTGGCGATCCAATACACGATTTTTATAACGTAGCGATTTTTACTACAAGAATAAGCAAACCATTTGCGGTTGGACAAGTTCACGGTTATTGCGGAGGCGATCCGTCAATCCACTTTTGGAAACTGTATTCATTATATGCAGCGATGACATTCCCAGCGGATATCGTATGGACAAACCGAACTACACCACATTTAGTAGAGGATATGAAAGAAAGATTGAACCGAATTATAGAAGATCATAATCATTTTTCATCTTATATTCCAAAATGGTATCAATCACAACATGAGGATATAATAAACAATAAATAACGGAGGGATTCATTTGGATAAAATTGCGGTAATTTCAGATATACATGGTAATATTCCGGCATTAGAATCAGTACTGAAAGATATTAAATTAAGAGGAATTGAACGTATTATTTGTCTTGGAGATTTAGTAGGAAAAGGTCCGCATTCTAGCGAAGTAATTGAAATCGTTCGTAAAGAATGTGAAGGAACCGTAATGGGAAACTGGGATGATTTCATTACAAAACCGACTGAATTTGAAGCGTTAAAATGGCATCAAAAACAATTGTCAGAAGAACAAAATGAGTATTTAAGAAGCTTACCATTTTCAATCGAGTTTTATATGAGTGGGAAACTGATTCGTATGTTCCACGCTTCACCGAGAAGTTTGTATGAAAGAATTCAACCACATGCAACAAGAGAAGAGCGTATTAGTATGTTCGAAAATAGTGAGCTCACAGAGAATATAGAAGGGGAAAGAAAACCAGATGTCGTTTGTTACGGTGACGTTCATCAGGCGTATGTGCAAAATTTTAGAGGGAAAACGTTATGTAATGCTGGTAGTGTAGGTAATCCACTTGAAATTACACAAGCTTCCTATTTAATTTTTGAAGGAACATACAATGAAAAAGAAGCAGCAAGCTTTTCCATTCAACTCGTACGTGTACCATATGATATTGAACTAGCCATCCGATTAGCTGAAGAGTTGGATATGCCAGAAATTGAGGAATACAAGCAGGAGTTACGGACTGCTTTATATCGAGGGTTTAAGGGGAAATAAGGAATATGTATATCAATAAAAATATACCGACAAGTAGTGACATTTTTATTTATCATAATTTTGTTATGTAAACAAAAATGAGGAGGTCATATCGTGCATCGCCAAAAACGAATGAAAGAAATTGCTGATCATATTTTAAATTTAAATTTAACTCATCCAACAAGAGTTGGAGTGAGTGGTATTACAGCTTCAGGAAAGACAACATTTGCAAACGAACTGGCAGAGGAAATGAAAAATCGGGGAGTACAAGTAATACGCGCCAGCATTGACGATTTTCATAACCCTAGAGTGATTCGCTATACACAAGGCAAAGAATCAGCAAGAGGGTATTATGAAGATGCACACGATTATACAGCTTTCAAAGAAAGGCTATTAAAACCTTTAGGACCTAACGGGAATTTACAGTATGAAACGATTTCTCATAACTTAATAACGGACATCCCTGTACATAATACGCCGCTAGTGGCCTCGCCAAATATGGTGCTAATAGTAGATGGAACATTTTTATTGAAAAAAGAAATTGAGTATCTATTTGACTATAAAATTTTCATAGATACAGATTTTGAGATTGCGAGAAAACGTGGTGCAGAGCGCGAGACTGAGGCTTTTGGAAGTTATGAAGAAGCAGAGAAAATGTTTATAAACAGATATCATGCGGCTTGTAAGATGTATATAGATGAGCATAATGCGAAAGAATGTGCAAATGTTATATTTCAGAATAGTAATTTTGATGATCCGGTAGTTGTATTTAAAGGAATTTAAAATCTTTTATATAACAAAAAGTTCGTGAAAGGGGATGCGTCGGGTGGATAAAAAAGATAATCCGAACGATTGGCCTGTATGGGCGAATGAGTCAGTAGAGATAGTTAATGCAAATCCTGATTGGCAAGATAAAGGCCGATATGAAGAACGGCAACTTTATGAACTGCTTACTCCTCTCGGTATTAGCAAAGTAATACATATAGGAAGTACATCCATACCTGGTTTACCTGCAAAACCTATCATTGATCTAATGGCTGAAACAGACTCATTTGATAGAGTGCTCGATATTTCAGCAAAATTGGCTATATATGATTGGCATTATGTAGGCCCGGAATTAGATGAAAGACCTTGGAGAAGGTTCTTTGTGAAAGTGAAGAATAATAGGCGTGTAGCTCATCTGCATTTGATGGTTAAAGGAACTGAACGATGGGAGCAACAACTTTTATTTCGTAACCGCTTACGAGAAAATCCACAATTAGTTTATGATTATTCAAATCTAAAGCAAGAGTTAGCAAAAAAGTTTAACCAAGATAGAGAAGCATACACAAAAGCTAAAACAGAATTTATTAAACAAGTTCTAAAATGATTTAATTTTTGATTGTAACTACGTTTGAATATAAATGAAAAAAATACTTTATTTTATAGCCTAAACTTACATGAAATGCATGTAAACAAAGTGAGAAGCTTTGGTGTTCCAATGTATTTCCTTTTATTTCTCGGGAGAAATTTATATAATTGAATCAAGTTCATAGAAGGATAGATACTTAGTGAAAATGATTTTAGAAATCTACTTAATTTTATGAAATGAATTGCAGGGAGATAAGGTAAAAGGGGAAATATAAAAAAATCTTTAAAAGGGGACAGGAAATATAATGACAGAAGTACAAGAACTAAAAGAAGAACTACAACAAATTAAAAATAACAATTATGCTGTACCAGAAGACGTAGACGCATATCCATATGCACAGTGGATGTTAGATTATATCGGATCACCTGATGCTGAATTACGTGATGATTTGATTTATAGTACGCTTCACACATGGATTACAAATGATGTATTTAGACAAAAAGAATTACGAGGATTAATGTTACAAGCAATTAGTCCTGACTATTTATTTTATAAAATTGGTGAAAAGGGAACAGACTCTGTTTTTAAACGTGCGTTCTCCGTATTAATTCCACCACTTATTTTATCTGTTCATGAAAGAGAACCGCTGTTATCTGAAGAACAACTGTACAGTGTGGCAGAACAAGTGCTGGAATATGTATATTTAGAAGAAGATGTAAGGGGTTACGTAGAAGGGAAAGGCTGGGCACACTCAACTGCACATGCTGCAGATGCACTAGATGCTTTAGCACGTACAATACGAAATCGTGAGTTTTCATATGCAATACTAGCTGCTGTTCGTCAAAAAGTTCGTATGAATGACTACGTATACATACACTTTGAGGATGAGAGATTAGTAACGCCAATTATGTCGTTACGGAACCAAAATCTTTTAACTGAAGAAGAATGGAGCAACTGGCTACATAGTATAGCAATTGTTGAAGACATCCCGCATCCTCAGCATGATATTTTAGTACAAAATATTAGAGCTTTCTTAAGAAGTTTATATTTCAGAGTTTTAGAGAAAGAGGGAAGCACGACCTTTACAGATGATATATTGGAGACTTTGGAGAAATTGCGTAGGTATTAAAAATGACCAATACTTTAGAAACAAAGAGAAAATAATAATTTTCAAAAATTTATTAGAAATTTATTTTTACATTGTACCCTTTCAGTATAAGTTGAAAGGGTACAATGTAAAAATTATTGAAGATAGGAAAGATTATATTTTTTGTGTGTATTAGCATTATTTTTCTTGGAATAGGCGCTGTATTTATATATCATAACTATCAATTAAGAATGGAATCGAAATTAATTAATAATGAAGGTGAACTTGTTAATTTCAATAATAAAAATGTGAATGTTTATAATGAGGGGAGCGGGAAGGATACGTTTGTATTTATGGCCGGATCTGGAATTGCCGCTCCTGTTTATGAATTGAAAGGCCTATATAGTAAATTTTCGAAAGAAAACAAGATTTCTGTAATCTATTTGCTACTTTTAAAACATATTTTAAAAACCTTCATCCTTTTAAAAGTGCATCTTTATATTTTTCTGTTTTTGTGGGAATAAAGTGGTTAGTTGGTTTATGTTTTAATACTACATTGCTTTACACTGGAGGCTTATTATATATAGCTTTAGGACTTCTAATCGGGCTCTTTCTTATGGAAGCTTACCAGAGATTGTAATATTTAACACAAGATTTATCTAAAATAAATCGAGAATTAATTAAATCGAAGCAAGAACTCACAGATACCGTACATGAGCTTCAAGGAGGGATTTTTAAATTTAAAAAAGTGGGTAAGCACTTTATACACACTTTATGTGATGGGCAGTTTTATTATCAAAAAGGATTTTATTCTGAACAGGTGGTAGGAAAAAGCTTACGCACTATTGATGCTTCTATTGTTCCTCCACATTTAGTTCCACAATTGATGAAGCATTATCTTCAGGCATGGCAAGGAAAAGAAATTATATTCGAATTACCCTGGCCAAATGATAAAACTATTATTCTTATTGCGCTTAGGCCGATTAAACGAAATGGACAAGTTATTGAAGTTGTTGGTTCTACAGTCGATATAACCAAAAGGAAAAAGGTAGAATCAGAATTAAGAGCTACCAAAGAATTACTGGAATCGTTTATAAAGCATAATGTAGATGCTATTACCATATCTGATCGAGAAGGGCATATTTTACAAGCCAATAAAGCTTATGAAAAGATATTTGGGTGGTCATCACAAGAAATCATAGGTAAGAGATTACCTTGTGTACCAGATTTCTTAATGGATGAATCACTTGAAAATATTCAGAAAATTCTAACATATGAATCCATAGTTACTAGATTAGAAACGATTAGACAACGTAACGATGGAAGTCTTCTTGATGTCAGTCTGACAGTTTCTCCTATACTAGATGTAAGAGGAAATGTGATAGCTTTATCAGCAATATGTAGAGATATTTCTGAAAGAAAACAAGCAGAAAGAGAAAGGCATCGATTACACCAACAATTAAGAGATAGTGAAATGAAGTACCGTGCACTAATCGAACAAGCAACTGACGCAGTATATGTAGTAGAGCTGAATGAAGATCATGTTCCAAGTCGATTTATTGAGGTAAACCCTGTTGGGTGTAAAAGATTTGGGTATAGTAGAGAAGAACTGCTCTCGTTGCCATTTCCAAGTGTTGTACCACAAGATTCTCGATTGATCGTAAGGTTACTAGAAAAAATTAGAGAGGGACAAACTTCCTTCACTTTGCAAGATGAATATGTTTTTCCAACAAGAAAAATAATAACAACTGAGTTTAGTGTCCGTGTTTTTAACTTAAATGGTAAAATAGTTTTCCTAAGCATTTCTCGTGATATTACTGAACGGTTAAAAACAGAAGAATTACTACGAAAATCTGAAAAACTTGCTGTCGTAGGACAATTAGCGACTGCAATGGCTCATGAAATTAATAATCCATTAACCGCAATGAAAGGGTTTATGCAATTACTAAAATCAACGGGAAATGAGAATGATCAGGGTTATATAAATATAGTATCATCAGAGATTGAGCGTATAGAAAGTATTACAACTGAATTTATGGCGGTAGCTAAACCACAGGTGGTAAAGATACAACCTAATGATATTGGTGTGCTAATGGATCAAGTTTTGACGCTACTGCAACCTCAAGCAATGATGAATAATATACAAATTAGAATCGATTTTACACCTGATATTCCATTGATTCCATGCGAAGGAAATCAATTAAAACAAGTATTTGTTAATATTTTAAAAAATGCAATTGAATCCATGCCAACGGGAGGCGAAATTCTGATTCAAATTGATAAACTTGATAATGATCAAATAATCATTCGTTTTATGGATCAAGGGTGTGGAATTTCAAAAGAACGTATACCATATCTAGGAGAACCTTTTTACAGTATTAAGGAAGAGGGCATTAGTATAGAGGCTCCAACAAATTCAGTTAAAATAATTTTGTATGCAACATTAACAATAGATAAAATCAATAAAACCGGTATTAAAATCGGTATAATTGTGCCTATTCTATTTTTCTTTATCATAATATCCTCTTTTTTATTCAAATAAAATACATTGACCTATAAATAGAAAAGAAAAAACACTGTTATTAAGCTAGTGTTTTTTCTTTTCTTCCTACTTGATAAGAAGTTTATAAATAATAAATTATTGCTGATAAGATAAATACAAATAATACATAGTTAAATATTTTCGCTGTGCCATTCATTATTTTCACTATATTACTTAATAATCCAATTGTACAAAGACTGAATATCACCATTGTGGATCCTATAAAGTCAATTGAATAACATTGATATATAGATGTTATATTTTAAACAATTTATATAAAATTACAATAATTTAATGTGAATTATTTTCGTATCAAAGGGTACACCTTTTGAAGTGGCGTGATTTCTATGAAAAACAATGTGTCAAAAAGTTGGAGATAACATTTTGAAGTAGGGGTACCTCCACATGCCCATCAACCTAGCAGAAGAGCTTGTCCCAAAAATGATAAAAACGAACTTTGTTTCTACAAAAGACATAAAACAATAAACACGTACTTCATATTTACTTTTGTTGTGGACGATAAAAAGCATCTACCAATTGATTATACTCGCTTCTTGAAATTTCTTTATTATATAGTTTAATTAATAACTCTTTATGCGCCTTCGAAAACGCTATTTTATCAATAAATTTTGGATACATACGATCATTTTCTCCCTGTCTGATAAATTATTCTGTTGAATTCCGTCTATTTCCCCTGAATATTTTAAAAAATAAACCAACAATGTTTTATGAAATATTACATATCGAAATGATTGGACATTTTATAAGCGCTTACTATTACGAAAATGACAACAACCCTTCATTTCTCCTATGAAGAGGGTGAAGCAAAAACATTAAACTATTATATTTAAAGTTTAATCTACATGAATCGACATAGAAAGACTTTTTTAGACGAAATTATACATAATTTTATGTAATTGTACATATCCAAATAAAGTAAAAATGTATTTAAAGTATCATTGGTCTTAATATCTCATGGCACTGGTGGTTCACCATTAGTTTATCGAACGATTGCTCGTCACTTGGCTCGTAACGGATTTGTTGTGGAAATGCTTGAGCATCCATTCAATAATCGAAACGACAATACAGTGGAAGGTACAGTCGATAATTTAACTATTAGGCCAAAACATATTTCTATGGCGATTGATTGGTTCTTTAATAGTGAAGATTTTACAAAGGTTTTAAAACCTGATTCTGTTTCAGTCATCGGACATTCTATGGGAGGATACACAGCATTAGCAGCATCAGGAGGAATATCAACCTCTTTCCCTTATGAGTCTTTTGATGAGAAATCTCATCTTATCAATGTTACACCTGATTACAGAATAAAATCTTTAGTTCTTTTACGCCAGCTTCAGTTTGGTTTAAAACAAAAGGGGCTTTGGAAGGCATAAACATCCCTATTTTGATGCTTGTTGGGGAGAAAGATCGATTTACACCTTATTTTCATGCGGAAATTATATTGAACGGGATAACTGACAGTACTAAAATTCAACATAAAATAGTTGAGAACGCAGGACATTTTTCGTTTCTTAGCCCGTTTCCAAAAGAAATGACGAATGCGTCTTTTCTTCCGTCGCAAGATCCACCTGGTTTTAATCGAGAATATTTCCATCATGAACTAAATGAAGAGATTACAGAATTCTTATTAAAGAATATACAATAATAAGAGACGTTTGATAAAGATTAAGACTATGTATCTGAAAAAACAATTGATCTATTCACAAAGCATTCTCGTTAAACAAATGGAACCATAAATTTTCTCATTTTACTTTCCTGATCCTACATGAACATGTAGAAACTGACCACTTGGTAAAGCATACTCTAGTTGAAATTTTACACTAGCATTTTGGCTACTCCGATCCAATCTTGATATGTAGAAGCAAATTCATAAAATCTTAAAATATTTTATAATACAGTGTAAAGATATGGTGAAAATAGATTGTTTACAAAGTTGGAATTTTGCTTGAAGAACAAAATTGCTGCTGAAGTAAATAGTGGTATAAATCCTTTTAAACTATACACAATAAAAATACTGAAAAGTCTTTTCGAGGGGAGTCAATGTTGTGTTTTCTATATTTAAATTTTTAAAACAAGGACGTTATTCTATAAATGATTCGGAGAACAGAAATTCAAATGTTCAGAAAGAAACTATGGGAAATCATAATATCAGCTGTGACTTATTCCAAAACACAAATGATCTTCAAAAGCTTTTTCAACAAGCTCCTGATTTGGTAATTCGTCAATTTCAACTAGTAAATAAATCAGAAGCCGCTTTGATATACTTATCTGGATTAACAGATAAACAATCTATTCATAATAATATACTGCCCCCTTTGATGCATAACCCATTTGATGTTAGTAATGGTCTACCTGTCACAATAGGAGAAATTCAAACAATCAATACTTGGAATCAAGTCGAAAATGCTATTTTTCAAGGGGATAGTATTTTATTAATTCACGGTCAAAACACAGGGTATCAACTAAATACAAAAGGATGGCCACAAAGAGATATAACAGAACCTAGAAATGAAATATCTCTAAAAGGGACGCATCAAGGGTTTGTAGAAACATCTAGTCAGAATATAGCTTTAATACGAAGATATATTCCTAATAGAGAGTTAGTATTAAAAGAGGTTTTAATTGGAAGTAGAGGGAAGACCAAAGTATCTATTTTATATTTAAGAGATGTAGCTTCTCAAGATGTACTTAAGGAATTGGAAACTAGATTTCAAAATATTAAGGTGGACTCAATTATTAATACTGGCGAAATAATTGAATTTATTGAAGATAATCCATATTCACCCTTTCCGCAGTTTATCTTGACCGAAAGACCAGATTCAACTGTATCACACATCCTTCAGGGGAGATTCGCCATTGTTGTGGATCGAAGTCCCAATGTTTTGATTGCCCCCATAAATTTCATTTCCTTCTTTCAATGGGTAGATGACTACAACACACGTTGGTTAGTATCTTCCTCTGTTCGATTACTACGTTTTATAAGTTTTTTTATAGCCTTATTGTTACCTGCAACATATGTAGCGTTTATTTCATTTAATTATGAAGTTATTCCTGTACAGCTCTATTTATCAATTGCAGAATCGAGAGAACGCGTTCCGTTTCTTCCGGTGATAGAAGCTTTACTTATGGAGATTACCTTAGAAATGATGAGAGAGGCTGCCCTTCGTTTACCCACTCCCATTAGCCAGACCGTAGGGATTGTTGGAGGTATTGTGATTGGACAAGCTGCTGTTCAAGCAGGGATTGTGAGTAATATCATGATTATTATTGTTGCTATTACAACTATAGCTTCTTCTATTGTTCCTAATTTTGAAATGGGTTTGGCAATAAGATTACTGCGTTTTCCTATGATGTTATTAGCTGCTTTATTTGGAATTGTAGGAATTATTATCGGCTGGATGACTATAATTGCACATCTTATAAGTTTAGAGTCTTTAGGTACTCCTTATGGTAGTCCTTTGTCACCTTTTCGAATATCAGGTATGAAGGACACGTTCGTTCGCTTTCCTTTGTGGTCAATGAAGAGAAGATCTAAAAATATTACGAAGAATCACAAAGAAACCAATCCTGATAAAGGGTGAAAATATGAAAAAATATGCATATAATGACATCACTGTCATGCAATACATCTTTATTATTAATGCCTCACAAGTAGGAACTGGAATTCTGTCCCTTCCAAGGGTACTTGCAGAAAAAGCTGGAACAGATAGCTGGATAGCACTATTTATTGGTTGGTTTTGCGCTATGACTGCCAGTATTTTGCTAATTCAAACAGCCAAACACTATCCAAATGATACCTTATATGAAATTCTTATTCGATTGTTTGGGAAAATCATTGGTACCATGGTAATTATTCTTTATATGATATATTTTGCTTTTTACGCATGGACAGTTCTAATTAATGGCATGCTTTATATTAAGGGCTGGCTTCTTCCAAAAACACCCGACTATATTATTTTGTTTCTATTCTCTATTCCAACCTTTTTGGTTGCACGCAATGGTGTTCGGATAATAGGTCGATACTGCGAATTATGCTTTTATATGACAATGTGGATTCCATTTTTTTTCTTCATACCATTAAAAGATAGCAATTGGTTACACTTTCTTCCAGTATTAAAGGAGGGTTGGAAACCTGTCTTTTCGGCTGTTCCGTCTACTATCTTTTCCTTTATAGGATTTGAAATTGCATTTTTTCTTTATCCTTTTTTGCAAAAAAAGCAATATGCAACGCAAGGAATTATTATAGCAAATACCTTAACATTTATATTTTATCTATTTACTATCCTTATCTGCTTTTCGTACTTCAGTCCAGATGCAATTTTAGAGTTTAATCAACCTGTACTAAACTTGCTTAAAGTTATTGAATTTCGTTTTTTAGAACGGTTTGATATGATTTTATTGGCTATTTATCTAATTGTCGTCTCTACTGCATGGATTCCTTGTGTATACGGTGCTGTATTTTGTTCTAGTCAACTAATTGGAAAACAAGATCATACTCTTCATGTAGCTATTTTATTATTGGCAGTAATTATAGTAACGTTTTGGATCCATCCCTCATGGAATGAATCTGAACTATTTCAAAAGCTTACATCGAAAGCTGGACTTGTATTAGCTTTCTTATTCCCTGTATTTTTATGGATATATAACTTAATCCACAAAAAATACTTTCGGAGGGAAGCACATTGAAGCAGAAAATATTATGCAGTGTTTTAATTCCGCTAATATTGCTCACTGGGTGTTTAGACCAAATGAATGTAGAAGATGTTACACTCACGCTTATACTGGGTTTAGATTTGGACGAAAATGATAATTTGAAAGTATACTTATCCAGTCCTGTTTTCAATAAAGAAGCCAAGATTAAAGAGGAACAATATGGTGTGAAATCTGTTACAGTGCGAAACTCTCGTGAAAAATTCGACACCATGGCTATGGCTTTGACATCGGGAAGCAAGACACAACTTATTTTGATTGGTAAGCGACTTTTAAAACAAAAGAAGTGGGCGGATTATTTAGATCCTTTTTATCGAGATCCCAAAAATACGGTTACTACAAGAATTGTTGCTGTGGATGGACCTGTTTCAGACATAATTTATTATGCTCCCAAAAATAAACCACGTCTTCCTATATATTTGGCAAAATTAATTGAGACTGCACATAGAAGAAATATTACTGTAAAAACTACTCTTCAAGATTTTCATAACCAAACAAAAGAAAAAGGAATGACGGCGAGTGTTAGCGCACTTAAAAAGAATAACAATATAAAGTTGATAGGTTCAGCATTACTTGATGAACAGAATAGATATAAGCTAACTATTACACCAAAAGAAAATTTATTATTAAGTATCTTACAGAATCACATACAGGGAGAATTTCCATTTACTATTGCCGTACCGCTACAATCTGAAAGCAAAGAAAAACATTGGTTAAGCTTTAATACTCAAAGTACCAAAGTAAAAACAAACGTACAATACAAAAATCATTTTATGTTTAATATAAATGTACATATGAGAATTTCAATTTCAGAACGACTGTTTCCTTTTAATGTTAGGAATGATGGAGAAAGATTAGAAAGAAGCATTGAAAAACAGTTAAAAAGTGATTTAGAACGTTTAATAAAGAAAATACAAAAAGCAGAAATTGATCCTATAGGATTGGGGTTGTATGCACGAGCTTATACATATAAAGATTGGAAAAGAGTCCAAAAGAAATGGGGAAAAGCATTATCGAAGGCTGATGTTAAAGTTAATGTACATGTTAAAATTGGTGGAATGGGTACAATCAAGTAACAAGAACTCAGAGTAATAATTTTTTTTAGAAACTTCCTGGGTAGCATCACATCTCCATCAGCTTAAAGGTTCATAGCGCCCTTAGAACGTAATTTTTTGTTAGTCTGTAACAAAAAAGTACATTTTTTTCTTTTTTGGGGTGTTTACTTTTCTTAAGTTGATGCGCATGGGTCACCATACCATTTCGGGGAAATTGTACGTTTAGACACAATTTGGACGCAAATTAACCGATTCCCTGTACGTTAAGGAATCGGTATTTATAATACAGGTTAAAATAAACAGCACTGTAGACTAATTGCTATGGTGTTTTAGCAGATGAAATAACCCATACTTTATATAGCTAAGGTTCATTATTTACGTCTATTTCTGTATGAACTTTAAAATGAGGGACCTCAGCCAATAGAACATAGGCAATCTTATAATCAGGTGTTACATAACCATCATAAACACGTCCATATATTTCATTCCCGATTGAGTCCGTCCATACTTCAGCTTCTCTCAATGTCTCAAATATAATGTTTTCACTATTCCATTTGATATTCATCTGAACAGCTCTATTTCTTAAATGTTTTCGATATAATATTATCAGTTTTGAGTATCTTATATTGAGAGGTACTCTATAAAGTTCTAAAATAAATTTGTAATAGATTGAAAAATTATGATCCGGGTTATCTTTTTGAGGGAGTGTATTTTTGTGAACTTGATGGAAGAAGTACATAAAACCAATACCTTCCAAACATACTAATAAAATATTTTGGAGGTGAGTTTTATGGATAAAAAAGACTTTCAAAAAGTTTATAATGAATACTTACATCAAGGAGAAGAGCAAGCCCAATTGGAAGTAGTCCAGGACCAGGAAGTCGATTCGGGAGCAGAACAAATTGTTGCCGTTCGTAAAAATGATGATGGGGATTTAATTGCTTTTAAGACAAGTAGCGGGAGAGAGTTAGATTATATTACTGCTCTTAGTGAAGCGAAATCAGGGAAGTTAGTTCATGTGGACGTATTTCATAAGTATGGTAGAGATATTATACGTAGTGAACCTGATGGAATAAAGGAAAATAACTTAGATAATTTACCTTCATTTTAAACAGGTAAACCTCAAGAAGAGAATGTTCATTTGGATATTCTCTTCTTTGTTTTGCGAAGTTTTCCTTGCAAATAGACGGTTCATTTTTAAAGTGCGACTATACTTTTAAAGAGCACTCTAAACTTCTCTTTATCTTCTGCTGTAAATGGTTTCGGTCCCTTTGTACGCTTACCGCTTTTTCGAACCATTGCACTTAAATACCGTGTTTGTAACAATTGTTCAATGTTTTCATTCGTATACTTATAGCCTTTATGGTGTAGAACGATACAGCCTTTTGCTAAAGCTAGCGAAGCAAGACCATAATCTTGCGTTACGATTAAATCTTCTTTTTTGGCTAATTGCATTATTCGGTAATCCGCAGCATCTGCTCCGGAATCAACATAAATTGTTTCTACACCTTTTGGTTGTTCCGCATTAGAATAATGAGAAAAGCTAGTAACGAGGGTAACGGGAATTTCTGCATTCGTAGCCTCTAAAATAATTACATCTTTTACAGGACAAGCATCTGCATCAACGTAGATCTTCATTTTATCACTCCTATGAATAGGTTCGTGTTGATAATAATGGTAGATTTTGCTTTTGTCAAACGAGACTTCTTTACATAATGTTATTTCCCACAAACCAAAATAGCCTCACGCAAACGAGAAATACCTTTTTCAATTTGATCAATATTCACTTTCCCGTAAGATAAACGAATATAACCGTCTTTAGCACCGAAAATACTACCCGGCATAAAGGCGATTTCTTGTTTTAAGCTTTGCATAATGAGTTGTTTTTCGTTTATCGGTTCGTTTAATTTTCCCCATATGTATATACCACCGGTCGGGCTTGAGAAAGAGATTTTATCGTGAAGTTGCTCGTTTAGGGCACGAGCGATAATGTCTCTTTTTTCTGCAAGTTGTTTTCGTAACGGTACGATATGCGACTGAAATGGTACAGTTTCGAAAAATTGTTGTATAAGCCACTGCGGGAATATACTCATTCCTAATTCCATTTGGTGACGCGCATCTGATAATCGCTCTACGACAGACTGCGGAGCGACAAGCCAGCCAACTCGTAACCCTGGCGCAATCATTTTTGATAAGGAATGAACATAAATGACAGTTCCGTTTTCATCAATCGATTTTAAAGTAGGGCAAGGTTGTTTATTTTCTAGCGTAAGTAAACTAGACGGATCATCTTCAACGATTGCAATTCGTAGGTCTGCGCAAAGTGATAACAGTTTTTTTCTACGGTTTGGATGCAACATTGTGCCCGTAGGATTTTGGAAGTTTGGATTTAAAAAGATCATTTTAATACGATGCTTTCTATATAACTCTTGCACATCGTCTGGATTAATACCGTGTTCATCGACAGGTAATGGAAAAATACGAATACCTGCCGATTGGAATAACGGTAATGAATAACAGTGTGATGGACTTTCGAAAGCGACCGCATCACCTGGGTTTAATAAACATTGTACGATAAGGTGAAGTGCTTGTTGGGCGCCGGATGTAATCATAATCGATTGTTCGGTCGCTTCAACTTTTAAATATTCCTTCATATATTTTACTACCGCTTGTCTTAGCGGGAGATACCCCTGGGGATGATCGTAACTTAATGACTGCGTTAACGGTTGTTCTCGCAAAATTGTTTGTAGTTGATCGTGAGGATAGAGATTACAACCGAGCTCTCCGTTTGCGAAATCTATAATGTTCTCATTTTGTTGTACTTCTGCCCGAATATGGCGAAGTAACGGTAAGTTTGGTAAGAAAGTACCACCTTCTACGAAATTTCTCCAATTCGGCGTTAATGTTGGAGAAACGCCCCACATATGTGTACTCACACGTGTACCTTTACCAGTCGTACTTTCTACAATTCCCATAGCACGTAGTTCATTATAAGCAGTCGTTACCGTACTTCGGTTTACATTTAACTGTGTAGCTAATTTCCGTTCTGAAGGGAGGAAGCTTCCTGGAGGAAGTTCTCCGTATGTAATACGTTTCTCAATAAAGTCAACTACTTGCTGATAAATTGGGATTTTACTGTCGTTATCTAGCTTCCATTCCATACAAACGCCTCCGCAAATCTTATATACATTAAGTATAACAAATTGGCTGGGTAAAAAAACAGCCAATTGGACGGTGTTATATCCAGCCAATTTTACTATGCTAAATAGGGAAGGGGAGATTCGGATGAAACGATGGCAAATGGAATGGCTCCTAGTATCAGTAGCATTAGTATGGGGAGCAAATTATACAATTGGAAAGTATGGCGTGGCATATATGTCATCCATTCAATTTAATAGTTTACGATTTTTAGTAGCATCACCGGTATTATTACTTATTACATTTTTAATGGAACGCTCATTACGTATTGAAAGAAAAGATTGGTTACGATTACTAGCAGTCGGTATCGTTGGAACGACAATGTATCAAACGATGTTTATGCTATCTGTAAAATATACTTCAGCAACGAACGCCTCATTATTAATTGCGATGTCACCTATATTTACAGGGATATTAGCAGTATTGCACAAACAAGAACGTTTTTCGATGAAAGTACAAATTGGTTCAATAGTAGCGTTTATTGGTGCAGCATTCGTTTTATTAACAGGGCATACGGGAGGAGCTACATACGAGTATGCGTGGCTCGGAAATGTAATTGGATTAGTCGCAGCAATTGCGTGGGGATGGTATCCCATTTTAGCGCAACCACTTATCACAAAATACTCCGCAATGAGAGTCACATCATGGTCTACTTTAATTGGAATTGTACCTCTCGTTATATACTGTTTATTCAACGTAAATACATTAACGTGGCCAGTAGATACGCCAAGCTGGGGATCACTAGCATATTCAATCGTCTTTGCGACAATCTTCGGACTTGCAATGTGGTATGTCGGTATTAGTAAAATCGGTTCAACGAAAGTAATGGTTTATATGTATCTCGTACCATTGTTCGCAGTTATCTTTGCAGCTGTAACAATTGGAGAGCAAATCAATATGATGCAACTTGTTGGCGGTCTTATTATCTTTATCGGTTTATATGTTGTAAAAAAAGGCGGAATCAAAAAGACAGCTCTCAATTTGAAAAAAGTAAGCTAACAGTAAAAAGGATCTCTTTCACATAGAAGGAGATCCTTTTTTATTTAGTAGTAAAAGTGCTTGTTCAACAGCCCATTTTTGATGATCATGAATTAAATGTTCTATAGCAAGCGATGGAGACATCCATTGTAAAATATGGTCTTATTCATGAACTTCAACTTCATGAATCTTCTTTTTCGGCATAAAAATATCGTGCTGCATTACCGATAGAACGATCAATTTCAATCGCCCAACCTAATTCCTCTAGTAATTCACGATGTAAACATGCTTCTTTCGTTTCCGTACTTTCCATACCGTCACCAGGTAAAAAGTAATGTTCTCCTTTTTCGATGATAGCTATTTTTGAGCAAGTATTGTTAAAAATAACCGCATAGCAACTAGGCCGTAATACATACTGGACGGTAGGGTTTTTAGAGATAAATGTCGGTTTCGAAATCATAAAACACGACCTTTCTCTATAAAATACATAAAAGGGATATTAAGGTAAATGTAGAATTATGTAAGTATAATCTTATATGAGTGGAGTGATATCAACATGATAAATCGAAAGTGTTCAAGGTGTAAAGAAATAACAGGTACAATACATGGTGGTAAAAAAATAAATGAAGAATTTTTGTGTGAAGATTGTCTACAAAAAGGAATTGCGAGCGGGGAAATCGAATTATCACAAGTGGAAGAAGAACAAACTTCGTATCTTTCTATAAAAATATTAAAAATAATGAGTGTTATTTATTTAATAGTATCTATTATAACTGCTTTTTCTGCTGGAGCACTTATACAGGATCCAGGGCTTGGTGGAATATCATTTTCAATAACAGGTGCAGTTGGTGTTATGGTAATTGGATCGATATTCCAGTCTGTTCTTGTATTTTCAGGTATTTGGGTATTCATTCTGTTAGTCGAAACGGTTATTAAAATATATGAAAAAATGAAGTGAGTGAGAGGGAGAAATACATGCGAGTAAGAAATATTCAAAGGGAAGATTATGTAAAGATTCATTCTGTATTAAATGATTGGTGGGGCGGAAGAGACATGGCTAGTATGTTGCCAAAATTGTTTTTCGTCCATTTTCAAGAAACGAGTTTTATCATTGAAGAAGATGGCGAAACGTTAGGTTTTCTATGTGGTTTCTTTTCACAAACGCATAAAGATGAAGCGTACGTTCATTTTATCGGTGTAAATCCGAAGTTTAGACGAAAAGGAATCGCATCGACGTTATATTCTTATTTCTTCGATAGCGCTCGTGCAAATAACCGTAAAGTTGTAAAAGCGATAACGTCACCAGTTAATAAAAAGTCAATTGAATTTCATCAAGAAATCGGATTTCAAATTGAAGCTGGGGATGATGAGATAGAAGGTGTATCCGTACATACAAATTATGATGTGAACGGCGGGAGTAGAGTTTTATTTTTAAAAAATGTGTAAAGTAGGCTGACGTAAAGTTAGTCTTTTTGTTGTGAGGAGGGATAAATGTGGAGAGTTCTCAAAGTAGAAACGAGTATTTACGACGTGTTTATAAAGTGCAAGACTATATAGAATCACATATAAATGATTCACTTTCAATTGAAGATTTAGCTAATGTGGCAGGCTTCTCAAAATTTCATTTTCATAGAATTTTTAAAGGGATGATGGATGAGCCGTTATCTCGGTATGTGAATCGTTTGAAATTAGAGAGGGCAACACACCTTCTTACTTATCGTACAGATATGACGATTACAGACATTGCGTATTACTTCGGGTTCACAGATTCAGCAGTTTTCTCCCGGATATTTAAAAGTTATTACGGAGTAAGTCCGTCTCACTATAGAAATCACAATAGCAAGAATTGCAAAGACGTAAGTGAAACTTCTCAATACAATGAGTGTAAGAAGGTTCGAGGAGAGGTCGAAATTGTAACAGCGGACAAAGTAAACGTCGCATACATAAGACATGTAGGTACATATAAAGATTTAGCTATAGATTTTCCGAAAATGATAGAAAAACTATTTCATTACGCATCGGAGCAAAACTATCATGTATTTGAGGATACGAAAGTATTAACCATTTACCACGATCATCATGAATTTACTGAGGACTATCATTTAAGAACAAGTCTATGTATAACAATTCCAGATGAGTCCGCAGTAGAAACGAGCGACATTGGAATAATGGTAATACCTTCAGGCAAGTATGCGGTAGGTCATTTTGAAATATTCCAAGATGAATATAAAGGAGTATGGAATTTCTTGTACGGTGAATGGTTGCCAAATAGCGGATATAAACCGAAAGATTCGTATCCTTTCGAAGTATATAGAAATGATCCAAGGCAGCATCCCGAACATAAACATATAGTTGATATATATGTACCTATCGAACCTTTTTAATCATAGATTAAGGGGGAAGAACGATGAAAACTGCTGAACAGTTAGATTGGACTATAAAAGAAAACTATAAAAATATAAATGGTGTATTCGTTGTACAAAAAGGTAATGTTACTTTTGAAAATTATTATAATGGTTACGGTCCAGATGATGCACGTCATGTAGCATCTGTCACAAAGACGATAATCTCCGCGTTAATTGGGATATGTGTAGATAAAGGGTATATAAAGAGCGTTGATCAAAAAGTAATAGAATTTTTCCCAGAATATAATTGTAATTCATCTGAAATAACAGTACGACACCTTCTTACAATGACAGCGCCACATCCTTTCGTAGATTGGCAGGAACCGTTAGAAGAATTATGCACACAAAAGGATTGGGTGCAGTATACGTTAAATAGGGTAGGGAAAGGCGGAGAAATTGGATTTTTTAAATATTCATCTGCAGGAGCTCATTTATTATCAGCAATTATTACGAGCGCAACAGGAAAAAGTGCGCGTGAATTTGCGAATGAATACTTATTTCAGCCGCTTGGCATGAGAGAAATTCCAAACTACAATATGAAATCTTTTGAATTCGATGACTTATTCGGAAAAGATGTGAAAGGATGGGTTCACGATCCAAATGGTATTTCGACGGGCGGCTGGGGACTAACGTTAACAGTTAAAGATATGGCTAAGTTTGGACAGATGTATTTGAATGAAGGTATTCATAATGGAAAGGAAATTCTTTCAAAATCGTGGGTACAAGAATCAATAGCGATGAATTCAAATCAATACGGTTACTTATGGTGGTTACGAGAAGAAGATGGGGTCTTTTCATACTGTGCCATGGGTGATGGTGGGAATATGATTTGTTGTATTCCGGAGAAGGAATTGGTGGTGGCGATTGCATCTGAGATTATACCGGAAGCGAAGGATATATGGGGGGAGCTAATTTCAAAATATATTCTTTCTAGTGTACAGTCAAATAATTAAATTTAGTTTAAAATATGGTATGAATTGGAATTTTATACCATATTTTTTGCTATTATATATAAGTAAGAGATTTCACTAGATGGATAAAAGACGTTGTTTGAAAGGTGAGGGTATGATGACAAAGTCTAATGTTGTAGAAATCATTTCAGCTTTAGTAGCTATTATCGGTGTGTATGTACTAATAAATGCACCAGAAATGGGGAGTAAGGCAACAAGTGAATCTGTTGCAGAGCAGGGCGGTCATATGGATACAAGTACGTATTTAGCTTTATTACAAGGATACGGAAATTCTTATACAATTCTAGGCGCGACTTGTTTATTTATGGGGTTGCTCAGTTTAATTTCGATCATTTCAATTCAAGTATATAAAAGTAAATAGAGGTTGAAAAAACAATGCTCCTGCCAAATTGACAGGAGCATTGCTCGTATAAATAAGTATTTTCGTAGATGTGTACTTATCACTATGACTTAGTTGAAATATTTTTCAACCCCTCTTTATCGTCTTCATTACTGTCGAATTCGATAAAAAGTTATGTCACAAGTTGCAAATTTGGATGACGTTATATTAACTATAGAAAAAAATGAAAAATACCCGTAACTTTTTACAAGGGAAAATCGTTAAACAAAAGAAAAGGTTTTTAATCATGCGCTTGATTGAATGGGGGAAAAAGAATGAAGATTCTAATACTGGGCGGTACACGTTTTTTAGGAAGGGCTTTCGTAGAAGAGGCTTTGAATAGAGGGCATGAAGTTACATTATTCAATCGTGGAACAAATAAAGAAATTTTTCCTGAAGTGGAGCAGTTAATTGGTGATAGAACTGATGATGTTTCAAGTTTAGAAAATCGAAAATGGGATATGGTCATAGATACATGTGGATTTTCTCCTCATCACATTAGGAATGTAGGAGAAGTACTTAAAGATAATATAAAGCACTATACATTCATCTCAAGCCTTTCCGTATATAAAGATTGGATCCCGCATCACATAAAAGAAGATTATAAATTACTACCTGAACCACCAAGTGATAAGGTAAAAGCTGTAGAGAATGGTGAAATATCTCCTTATGAGTATTACGGTGCGCTTAAAGTATTATGTGAAAAAGAAGCAGAGAAGTATTGGCCGGGGCGTGTTTTACATGTAAGAGCAGGACTTCTTTCAGGAATGTTTGATTATACAGATCGGCTTCCATACTGGATTCAGCGCGTAGCAAAGGGAGGAAAAGTGTTAGTTCCAGGAAGGAAAGACCGTCCAGTGCAGTTCGTTGATATAAAAGACGTCGCAAGCTTTGGACTAAACATGGCAGAAAACAATAAAGTAGGTACATTTAATGTAACGGGTCCGAAAGATGAGCTGACGATGGAAGAGCTATTAAATATGAGTAAAAAGGTTACGAATAGCGACGCTGCATTCGTTTGGGTTGATGAATCGTTTATGCATGAGAATAAAGTACAGCCATGGACGGAAATGCCATTGTGGCTTCCAGAAACTTTTTCATTAGAAGGTGAAACAGATCCGTGGAAAGGTGGATTCTCTATTAATATAGAGAGCGCAGTTAAAGAGGGTCTTACTTTTAGAAGGTTAGAAGATACTGTTACAGACGTGTATGCGTGGATGAAGAGTATGGACGAATGGGAATTAAAAGCAGGTATTTCAGGCGAGAGGGAGAAGGATTTGTTAGAAAAGTGGTATCAATAAATTTAGAGGAGCCACATTGTATATACTGGATTGAACATAAGGGACCGCAAGGAGGAAAAAGGTTATGTGGAAAAATACCATTCGCAGTATTTCATCAAACTTAAGTTTGAAAAATCCCGCTACGAAGGATGAACTCGCTGAAGTTCAAAAAAATTTGCAGTTGGAGTTACCGAATGATTTATATCAATTATTACAGGAAACAAATGGTATAGAAGGTGAATATGGACAATTTATTTGGGATGCCTCAAAAATTAAAATTGAAAATATGAATATGAGAAATATAGTTGATTTTAAAGATTTATATATGCCTTTTGACTGTTTATTATTTTTTGCTGATGGCGGAAATGGTGATTTGTTTGGCTATTCCATTTTGAATGGAATAGTGCAAAGAGATGATATATATGTATGGAACCATGAAAATGATAGCAGAACGTGGGTTGCGCCTTCTTTAAAGATTTTTATGGTGTGGTGGGAGAGTGGAAAGATAACAATTTAAACATAGTATCAAGAAAAAACGCCTTGTTAATAAAGAAACAAGGCGTTTTTCGTATATAAATCTACCACTCAATCGGTCTTTCTCCATACATTTCCCATAGCATAGGAAACATCTTTTTCAATCCTTCCTCGTCACCTTCATACCAGTCTAACTTGATATCAACTTCCTCAGATTGTTCTTCTGTTCCAAACTCTTTTGCTTTCACACTATCAGCTGTGCCAATTTCTCCGTAAAACACAACGTAGTCTTTATACCGCATTAGATAGCAGTAAGACCTCCACCTCAAAATCGAGCAAATACGAGGAAGACCCGTATAAATAAGTTGTATGAATTACATTTATTATTAGATTGTGTTTGTGACTATATTTTGGAAATTTTCTGTTGATTTACAATGTACGATAGTATATATTGTATATAAAGTATATATACAATATTTTTAAAAAGAGGTACTTGCATGCAAATCGTTATTACGAACACTTCAAAGGAACCTATTTATGAACAAATTGGTGTCCAAATAAAAAAACTTATTTTACTAGGTGATTTAAAGCAAGGAGATGCTCTTCCTTCAATGCGTCAGTTAGCAAAAGATTTAAGAGTAAGTATTATTACAACGAAAAGAGCATATGAAGAACTGGAAAAAGACGGTTTTATTTATTCAATTGTCGGAAGGGGGTCCTTTGTAGCAGAACAAAACACTGAAACTATGAAAGAAAAAAAATTAAAGACAGTTGAAGAAAAGTTGTGTGAAGCGATTCAAAATGCTAAACAAATGGATGTTTCTTTAAATGATCTAAAAGAAATGCTTACAATTTTATACGAGGAGGAAAACTCTTGGAAAACGTAATAGAACTTCAAAATGTCAGTAAATCTTTTAAAGGATTTCAAATTAAAAATTTTTCGATGGAAGTAAAAAAAGGATTTGTTACGGGTTTTATTGGGGGGAATGGATCAGGTAAATCTACAACGATTAAAATGATTATGAATCTAATGAACCCGGATAGTGGAAATGTCTCCTTATTTGGCATGAACTATTCGACTGATGCGAAGCGAATTAAAGAAAGAATTGGTTTCGTTTATGACGATAATGTGTTTTATGATGAACTCACATTAAAGGAAATTACTAAAATTATTGCGCCTGCTTATAAAAAATGGGATTTTAACCAATTTACATATTATAAAGATCTGTTCGAATTACCATTAAATAAAAAAATGAAAACATTCTCCAAAGGAATGAAAATGAAAGCCTCTCTTGCAATTGCCCTTTCACATCATGCTGAACTAATTATTATGGATGAGCCTACTTCCGGACTCGATCCGGTATTTAGAAGAGAATTATTGGATGTTTTACAAAATATTATGCAGGATGGTGAGAAAACTATCTTTTTCTCATCTCATATTACAACGGATTTAGACCGCATTGCCGATTATATTACATTTATTCAAAATGGGAAGCATATTTTTACAAAAGATATTTATGCCATTGCAGAAGATTATATTTTGGTCAAAGGACCACTAGATATGTTAGATTTTGATACCGAGCGTGAATTTATATCTGTATGTAAGGCAAATACAGGTTTCGAGGGATTGATTGAAAATGTAAATTCTATCGAAACTTTATTTAATAAAGAAGTGGTGATTGAAAAACCAAGTTTAGAGGATATTATGTATTTCATGAAAAAGGGGGAGTCAAGATGCTTAATTTAATTAAAAAGGATTTGATTTTACAAAAAACTTTTTTACCTGCTTATCTCTTATTTCTAGTTACCTATTTGTGGGCCGGCATGGATGTAGCATATGTCATAATCATTTGTAGTGCCGTTTTTGTAATTAACACATATCAATCTGATGATAAAGATAATGCTAATATTTTAGTAAACTCATTACCGTATACTAGGAAGGAAATTATAAGTTCAAAATACGTTGGAACCTTATTTTTTACAATAGTAATCATCCCATTTTGTTTAGTTGGAAAATATTTCATTTTAGACAGCATGGAATTTCAACTTTCCTTAGAAAGTTACATCCTAGGATTCTTGGCAGTCATGCTGATTACTGCATTTTACATCCCATTTTTTGTTGCATTTAAAGTGAAAACACTTGTACCAGTTTTTATACTTTTATCTATTGGAGTTATATATTTAATGCGAAATACTCCATATTTATTAAATAAATATGCTAATGGCGTACTGACCTTTTTAAAAGAGATTTCAGATTTGAAATTATTTCTTATATTTGCTGTCATAGCAGTGGGGTGCTATGGGGTTTCATGGATATTATCTATTCGTATCTATCAGAACAAGGCTCTTTAATAGCAAGTTCTAAAAGGAGGATCATTTAAATGACATCAAAAAAAGGGCGTCCTATTCGAATGCGAAATTGGCTGAAAACTCTTGGAGCATTTTTCGTTATGCAACTAATTTTTATCATCCTTGATATGAATTCGTGGATACCGAACTTCAAGGAAGGAGGAGTTGGGGAGCGTCTCGTTAATTCAGAGTTCTTTACGGAATGGTTCGCTCCTTATAAAACAAAGCAATTTAACGTATTAACGGTAGTTATGGCTATTTTATTATTCCTAAATGTATTAACAAGTGCAATAAAAGACGCTTTTTCTAGAAAAAGAATTAATTAGCACATAAGTTGACCTTGCGTCTTTTTTAATAATGTCTTAACAATATTTAAATACAATAGGGGAAAGATAAAAACTCCATTTATTGAAGTTTTACTTTATCTTTTATAATGATTCCTTAGAAATTATTTGATTTTTCAGTTTTATATATTGGCAATGTTTCCATTCGTCCCCCATAATGCTTCTCTAGTGTGTGCAGTGATTGTGACATATGTATTTATACTTGTGATGACAAATGATGCGTATTGTTTTTGGAAAGTTAAAAAATAATTGAATGAAATAGAAAAATTTAGTAATCTTATTTGTACAGCACATACATAATAGTTTTGTAATGATACATTGGAGGGGTTTGTTGTGGATCTTACGTTTAAAGTAGAGGAAACATGTTTTAATTACCGAGTCGGAGCAATTTGTAAACATGATAATAAAATACTCATTCTGCAAGGTGACGGTGAAGATTTTTGGTACGTACCAGGCGGAAGAGTGAAAATGCTAGAAAATAGTGAAGATGCGTTAAAACGAGAGCTTGCAGAAGAACTAGGCGTACCTATTGAAGTGAAGAGATTAATATGGTCAGTAGAAAACTTCTTTACACTTTCTGAGCGAAAGTTTCATGAGATTAGTTTTTATTATGAAGTAGAATTGCATGAATTACCTGCAAATGGGGCGGATCAATATATTCTTGAAGAAGCAGGTAGAAAATATTTATTTAAGTGGGTGCCGGTAGAAGAGTTACATGCATATAACTTACAGCCAGCGTTTATAAAAGATAAAGTAAAGGATGTATCAGTTCATACAGAACATATCGTTTTACAAAAGTAAGCGTGCTTGGAGGGGAAAACGGTGAAGGGGACTAAAAAAGAGATACATATAGATGATAAAGTCATTCGTTACACACATATCGAAAAAGGTTCTAATACAATTTGTTTTATGTTCTCAGGTTCAGGCTACAATTATGACAAGCCGTTATTTTATTATGCAACGATGCTTATGCTTGAAAATAAAATAGATGTAGTACATATTCATTATTCCTACGATGGACAATTAATGGAAAAACCAATGGAAGAAATAACGAAAGTAATGATGGATGATATTAATCCTGTCATTATTGAAGTGCTAAAAAGTGGGCAATATAGCAATTCGATGTTTTTAGGAAAATCACTCGGAACAATCCCGATTGCGAATGATTTAATGAAGAGAGAAGAATTTCTACGGTCAAAAATGATATTGCTTACACCATTACTAACTTTTGATTCTATTTTTGATTCGATCTTACATAGTCATCACGAAGGGCTTTTAGTAATTGGAGATAAAGATCATCAATATAATGCAAATCAAATAAATCAGTTACATAAAACGAATTTACAGATTGAAGTTGTCAAAAACGCTAACCATTCTGTAAATGTTGGAGAATTTGAAACCGAGAATTCGATCGAAGCGATAGCAAAAATAATAGAAAAACTTAAAGAAGTTGTTAGGAAAAACTAACCTATCAATACATGCAAAAAGAGGTGCGAATGGCACCTCTATTTTATTTAATAAGCCTTCAAAACACGAAGAAAATAATCCCTCCGATTTAGCGGATTAAAGTCAACACGTTTTCGAGTAGGAAAGGGAGCCGTAAGTTTTGTGAAACCAGTTGGCTTTGTTATAAAGATACCTTCTCCTTCAGTAAATGAATGGAGCATTCGTTTAAAATCCTCTGTTTTTGCAACAGGTAATGATCCTGTTAAATGGTAAGAATCATTATGCAACGTAGGCTCTGCAAAAGTTGCTGGGATAGCAGCTAGTTTATACATTGCGGTACTAATTGCGTGCTCTGGAACAGTTAATTCAAATTCATTTATTGGTTCAAATACACATGTTTTGGCTTGTTTTAAAGCATCCATTAATACGAGCGGTGTTAAATTTCTAAAGTCACTCGCTGTTGTAACAGGACTGGCATAGCCGGTATGTGTTAATGTGACGATAATGTCCGTAACTTCCCATCCAAATAAACCTTGTTTTAACGTTTGAAATACTGTATCTTCAATCGCTTTATGAAATGCTAAAGGCAGTGATCCAAGTTCAACACCTAAGTTATACGTTATGCCAGAGTTAAGCGCGCCACGTTCAACTTTGAACCCAATTGTTGCGTAAAAAGGATTTTCTTTTTCACCCATTACTTCAACGCTATTCCCTAAGTCAATTGGTTTTTCAATACATACAACTCGCGTGTTTGAAAAGGTAACTTGTAGACGGTATTTTTCATAAAGTGTTGTTTCAATAACTTCTTTTTGCACTTCACCGAAAAGGCGAATGTATAGTTCATTATGAACATTGTCTTTCCAAACCTTAATGAGAGGATCTTCTTCGCATAGCTCCATAAGTGCAGCGTATAAATCATGAATTCGTTCTTTAGGCACTGCTTCAATAGCAGCTTCCATTTGTGGTTCGGCAAAGTGAATATCCTTTATATAATCCGTCCGCTTACCGATAATATCACCAATTTTAATATTCGTAAGTCCCCACACTTTGCAAAACTCTCCGCTTTGAACAGTAGAAGATTGAACGACATCTCCATTATGAAACATGCACATTTTTTTAATCTTTTCCTTATGTGGTAGAGACTCTCCACGCTGTATATCAACATATTTTCTAACGTGTAAACAACCAGAAAATAGTCTTACGTAAGCAATCTTTTCGCCAGAAGATTCACGTTCAATTTTAAAAACAACACCGGATAATGTTTCATCTTGTGCCGATTTAGTAGCTGGAATTAAGGCTGAAATATTTTTAAGTAATTCAGTTACTCCTATACCTGTCATTGCTGAACCAAAAAAGATAGGAAACACATTTGCTTGCTGTATTTGCTTTTCGAGTTCTTTTCTTAATAGTGCATCCGGTATTATTTCGTTATTTACATATGACTCAAGCAATGATTCGTTAAATGGTGCTAATCGTTCAATACAATCGTCATAGGATTTATATTCAATAATCCGAGCGTCCTTTGTACCTTCGTTTTCTACAGAGTAGAAGGGGGATGCTTCATTTGAAAGAAGCTCTTTTATTTGTTTCACAACTTTTTCAGTATTTGCGCCACTACGGTCTATTTTATTAACAAATAATATAGTAGGTATGTTTAATTTCTGTAATGTCCGCATTAAAATCTTCGTTTGTGCTTGCACACCTTCAACGGCAGAGATAACTAAAATCGCACCGTCTAAAACGCGGAATGATCGCTCCACTTCAGCGATAAAATCAGCGTGTCCAGGTGTATCAATGACATTTACTTTTAAACTGTCAATAAAGAAAGAAACGACCGATGCTTTAATCGTAATTCCGCGTTGTCTTTCTAATTCCATTGAGTCAGTTTGAGTATTACCACTATCTACACGGCCAACTTCTTTAATCACATTCGTTTCATAAAGAATACGCTCAGTCAAACTCGTCTTGCCAGCGTCTACGTGCGCGACAATCCCTATATTTATTGTTGTCATATATAAATATCCTCATTTCATTTTCCATGTTCATTTCCTCATTTCTATTTGTGTATTGCCGCATTACAATCACTCTCCAGTCATTTGAATTATTACTATTATAATGTAATTTACATTTTTTGTAACGTCATAAAACGTCTTATTTTGGAAAAATATTAATAGACGAATTTCAAAAAAATAAATAGTGAAAACAAAATGCTTGCATTATAAATCGATATAGATTATATTAATTGACATATCAACTATTGATACATCAAATATTTTTGTTTTGCATGTAAAGGAGGGGTAATTTGACAAGTTCATGCTCAAAAGAAGCAATAATTTTATATAAATTACACTTTCTAAATAAAGAAGTAAGTTCGAAGTTTGAAGGGTGTACGGGTATGAGTCAATCTAGACTAGAGCTTATACTTCAGTTATATGAAGTAGATGAAATTAGTCAAAAAGCACTTCAGCAAGAAGTGAATATTGATAATGCCGCGATTACGAGGCATTTAAAACAGCTGGAAGCAAACGGAATGATTACAAGACGTAAAAATCCAGATGATAACAGAATTACGTTAGTTTCTCTTACAGAAGAGGGGCGAAATAAAATTCAAGTGTATCAAGAGGAAAAAGAGCGTTTCGCTACTTCAGCATTTAAAGGATTAAGTGAAGAAGAACGCGACAATCTTTTAACGGTGTTAGACCGCATTCAAGAAAATATAAAAGAACTTTAAAAAAGGGAGAATACAACCATGACTAACTTAGTAAAAACAAATGATTTTAACGAAATTTTAACAGGACGTCGTTCAATTCGTAAGTACGATCCTTCAGTAAAAATTAGCAAAGAAGAAATGACAGAAATTCTTACAGAAGCAACACTTGCACCATCTTCAGTAAACATGCAACCATGGAGATTCCTTGTTATTGAAAGTGACGAAGCAAAAGCAACACTGGCTCCACTTGCAAAATTCAATCAATCTCAAGTAGAAACATCTTCAGCGATGATTGCTGTATTTGGTGACTTAAACAACTTTGATAACGCAGAAGAAATTTACGGTACAGCAGTAGAGCGCGGACTTATGCCAGCTGAAGTAAAAGAAGATCAAATGAAAAAACTTTCAGGTTACTTCTCAATGGTTACACCAGAAGTAATGAAAGATACTGTACTAATTGACGGTGGTCTTGTAGCGATGCAATTTATGTTAGCAGCACGTGCTCACGGCTATGATACTTGCCCAATTGGTGGATTTGAAAAAGACCAAATCGCAGAAGCTTTCGGATTAGACAAAGAGCGTCACGTACCAGTTATGTTAATTTCAATCGGAAAAGCTGCTGACAGTGGTTATCCATCAGTACGTCTTCCAATTGAAAAAGTTGCTGAGTGGAAGTAATTTTATAAAAAAACAGAAATAAGTGAGATATGAGAGGGGAAACACCATGATTATTATTCACGCAATATTTCAAGTAGATCCAGCAAAACAACAATCATTTTTAGAAGAAATTCAGCCACTACTTCATGGTTCAAGAGAAGAAAGTGGAAATGTATCTTACGATTTATATAAAGATACTGAAAAAGAAAGTGTTTATACGATGGTAGAAGTATGGAAAGATGAAGCAGCAGTTGCGAGTCATAATACGAGTGAACACTTCACATCTTTCGTTAGTAAAGCATCACAGTTTTTAACTGCTCCGCTTGATATAAAGGTTTATAGCGGTGAACTAGTAAAATAATTAGGTAGAAAAAGATGACTTTAGCGTATGGCTGAGGTCATCTTTTTTATTTTGATAGGAATATATTTACTTCTAACGTAATGTGTTATAATTTGGAAAATAAATATTCTTAATTTTAAAAATATTTAAAGGTGGTAGTGAAATATATGAACATATTAAAGAAAATCACTAACAATATTTCAAAGGTCATTATAGGAAAAGATGAATCGATTGAACTAGCAGCTATAGCTCTTATAGCAAGAGGACATATTTTATTAGAAGATGTACCTGGGACAGGGAAAACAACATTAGCGAAAAGTTTGGCTAAAAGTGTGGACGCTAAGTTCCAAAGAATTCAATTTACAGCTGATACTTTGCCTGGAGATGTTATTGGACTCGAATATTTTGATGTGAAGGAATCGGATTTTAAAACGAGGTTAGGGCCTATTTTTGCAAATATAGTATTAGTAGATGAAATTAATCGAGCTGTGCCGAGAACGCAATCTTCGTTACTTGAAGTTATGGAAGAACGTACCGTTACCATTGCGAAACAGACACATTCATTACCAGAACCTTTTTTAGTTATTGCAACGCAAAATCCTCTTGAATCGGCGGGTACATTTCCTTTACCTGATGCTCAATTAGACCGATTTTTACTTACTATTCGACAAGGTTACCCTACGAGAGAAGCAGAAAAGGAAATGATGAATCGGTTCCAAACGAATGATCCATTAGAAACGCTACATTCTATTATTTCAAGTGAAGAAATAATAAATATACAAAAACGTGCAAGGGAAGTGTTAGTAGGGAATGATGTGCAAGATTATCTTCTTGAAATTATTGAAGCAACCCGTAAGCATGAGTTAATTGAAATTGGTGTAAGCCCGCGAGGCACATTGGCATTTATGCGGGCAATCCAAGCACGAGCAATATTAAATGAAAGAGATTACTGTACACCAGATGATATAAAACTACTAGCTGCATCCGTTTGTGCTCATCGTTTAACGTTAACGATTGAAGGGGAGATGAAAACGACAAAAGAACAAATCATGAAAGAAATTCTTCATACGATTAGTGTGCCAGTGGAGAATGTACGATGAATCAACAGCTTGTGTATACACCTTTAGCGGAGCCTTTCGTAATAGGAGTTATGTCAGTTGTAGCCGTTATTTTATGTGTATTTTCAAGTAATCTACTCATATTATCCCTCGTATTTTTGTATTTAATTTTAATAGGTGCTACGCATATATACATTCGGAAAGTATCTCGTGTTAACTGGGAATACAATCAAGGAAATTCGAATGTCTTTATCGGTGAAACGAACACGTGCAAAATGAAAATTTCAAACAAGTCGATATTTCCTATTCTTAATATCGTATTTCGATTTAAATGTGAAAATAAGCTAACTTGGAATCATGATGAAATAAACAAAAATCATAGTACAGGTTCAAATTATTATATGAATTTTAGTTTAAAAGGAGGAGAGTCAATTTCATTTGATTTGCAAGCTGTAGCGTTAAAAAGAGGAATTGCTAAATGGGAAGAAGTTGAAATTGTTATTACTGATCCCTTTGGATTCATAACGAAACATATAACATATAAACAAGTTGATACGCCTTCCTATTTAGTTTTACCAGCCGTTCCGAAAATACAAGTTCCTGAATTACAAGAATGGTCACGGGGATTTCGAAAAGCGATGTCTTCACCGCTATATGATGAAACGAAAGTAATGGGAGTGAAGTCGTATGAAAATGAAGATTTTCGTTCTATCCACTGGAGCGCAACAGCAAAAACAGGGATGATAACTGCGAAAAAATACGAACGAACACAATCTGATAAATATGCGATTTATCTCAATTTACAAAATAAAAGTGGCGTTTCTTTACGAAATGATATTGAAGAGCTTATTGAATTAACGGCAGGCATATGCAAACAACTGCTCATGCAAGATTGTTCATTTGAGTTATGGATTAACAGTGTGAAAGGTAACGGATTGTTACATGTAAAGAACGGGGATAATCGGAAACATTTGCAAAATGTATTAAAGGTACTTGCCTCAATATCGGATCAAGATACGCCTGTATCATCTTCTTATTTTTATACAGCAGGATTTCGTCGTAAGGAATTGGATGCAGTTCCTTTAATTCTTGGTACTTCACCTAGGGAATACAGTAGAACGAATAAATGGATTGTAATTAAAGAATAAGAAGGGATTCATGTCATGTTGAATAAAAAGCGGCATATGAAAGTGAAGTTTTGGAGTGTAAGAGCTTTAATCATACTATTCTTTGCGGTTAGTGCGATAACGTTATCACAAGGTGTTGTGCATGTGCAAGACATAGTAAAAGAGCGTTTTTTTAGTGAAAAGAAATCTGAAAAAATTTATAAGGAAACAATAAACAATGAAAATAATGAAGATTATGGCACACCTTTGGAAAAGACAAAAGTAGGAGATAATGGGAATAGAACGACAACGGGTAAAAAATTTAAAGGTTTTGAAAGGGAAAGTTCATGGGGAGGCGTATTTTCTATGCTTTCAAATTCATGGATTAGTATAGCTTTTTATGTGATTATTGTAATGTCAATTATATATTCCATCTACAAGTACATTAGGAAAAGGTTGACGAAAACTGAAATAGTACAGGAGAAAGAATCGGTCACAAAGCAAACTGTGGTAAGAACCATAAAAGATGAAAAAACCATTGATCAGTCAGAAAAGTCATTGCCTACTGATACGATAAGGAAAACATTAGTTGAATGGGAAAGAACTTTACCATTTCACGAACAGCGAAGGTCTTATGAAACGATACAACAATGGTTAAAACGAATATGTCGAACGAGAGATATTATTCCGATATATGAGTCTGTTCGTTATGGTGAAAAGACGTATACGGAGTTAGATGTTAAGAAGACTATGGGGTGGATAGAGCGGGATGGAAAAGGGCGATATGAATAGTAGAATGTATTATATGAAAATAAAATGGTGGCTGAGTTAATCTGAATATGAAAGTTATATAAGTAAATAAAATTAGCAGTAAATTAATTTTATTTACTTATATTTAATTGCATGTTAATGTATACTTAATTTTTTAATATCTCTACCAATGGAAAAAGAATATACAAGCTATATGGAACTCTTTGTAGAGTATTGCTTCTTTAATTGTTCATGAGTATATCTTTGTTTTATTAATATAGAATGAAAAAAGGATACGTTAGAGCTAAACGATTAATGGGTAGCATGTTAATAAAAAATTACATGAGTTTAGTAAAAATTTATAATTTATTTTTAAGGGTGTGAAAATATAATGAAACCGGTATTGAAAAGCATACTTATTTCCTTTGCTTTTTCTGCAGTAGGGATGTGTTGGTTGCTGTTCATGTTATTTAGAGGAGGCGGAGACTGGTTATTGTCTTGGATAGGTGTATTAATGGCATATTTATCTTTATACACTTTAATAGATTTATATTGTAAAAATACATACGAAAAAACATTAAATATAGTGCTTATAAAATCAACAGTTACTACCTTTAGTTTTGGAGTATTAGGAATCATATTTGGTATAATACACGAGCTATTAACACCATGGAGTCTCAGTTTAATGGTTTGGTATTGGTTGCTAACTCTACTTTTATTTTTAACGACCATAATATTATTAGTTATTTTAGTATTTGTAAATCGTAAAGATCAAAATTTCCCCGGGGTATATAGATTACTTATACTTCTAAATTTACTTCTTACGTTAGGACCAGTATTGTGGCCACTATTTCTTACTATTATTGGAAATGGCATGAACGCTAGTGCAGGATGGTAAAAGTGAATGAAATAAAAAGTTGATATAGGGTTTTAAGTATGTAAGAGAACGTGTTCTGATAAATTGAAAACACGTTCTTTTTTATTGTTAATCTTAATATGAACTCCTTAAATTTATAAGATAATTCGATTGGGAAAAAGATATGTTATTGGAACAAACATATATGTACCTTTGAAACGAACACAATTAATGAATCATCTTAAAAATAATAAAGACGAGGTGAAATGAAAATAAGGGCAGTTAAGTGGCTGTCCTTATTTTATATGCCCTTTTTATTTTCATGCATAGCTCTTTCTCAGTTTATCGTATCAAAATTTGAACGTAAGTATTTCGTAAGGAATGGATAAGAAAAAAGAGAGTTTTATCATATAGGATTAAAGTATAACTTGAATTAATCCTATATTAATAGAGGAGAGGGAGTCTTATGAAAAAATGTAATTCAATTAAGTTAGCAAGTTTGGCAGTTTTATTAGCGGGTACTACTCTATTCACACCAGGTTTTACTGTGAAAGCAGAGTCTGTTCAAAATTTATCTAGTCCGTCACAATCACATGATCAAAAGAATCGGAATGGTTGGAAACAAGTAATGCAGGAAACAGTACAGCTTGGAACCCCAGGAATATTAGCGAAGACGTCTAACAATGGAAAGATTAGTAGTTATACTGCTGGCGTCGCGGATTTAAATACAAAGAAAACAATGAAATCGGATTATCGTTTTCGGATTGGGAGTGTGACGAAGACTTTTACCGCTACGACTGTTCTTCAATTAGTAGGAGAAAATCGCGTGCAACTTGACGATCCAATTGAAAAGTGGCTACCGGGTCTCATTCAAGGAAATGGGTATGATGGCAATCAAATTACGATACGTCAACTTTTGAATCATACGAGTGGTATAGCTGAATATTTAAAGTCAAAAGACGCTGACATAATGAATTCGAGAAAAACGTATACAGCAGAAGAAATAGTGAAAATAGGACTTTCTCTACCCCCAGATTTTTCGCCAGGTAAAGGATGGGCGTATTCAAACACAGGATACGTAATATTGGGAATGCTTATTGAAAAAATAAGTGGCAATAGTTATGCAGAAGAAATTGAAAAACGAATTATTGAACCTTTGGATCTGTCAAATACGTTTTTACCAGGGAATTCACCCGTTATTCCAGGAAAGGATCATGCTCGTGGGTATATGAAAATAGACGAAACAAGTGAATTGAAAGACATGACGTATTATAATCCGAGTTTAGCTAATGCAGCTGGAGATATGATTTCAAATGCGGACGATTTAAATACGTTCTTTGCATCTTTACTCGGTGGTAAGTTACTGAAAGAACGCGAGCTAAAAGAAATGCTTACTACAGTTCCTATAGAAGGAAAAGGTCTTGGTGATGGATATGGTCTTGGGATCTATGAGACGAAACTTTCAAACGGTGTTTCAATTTGGGGTCATGGAGGGTCGATTCCTGGATTTACAACTTTTGTTGGCGGAGTAATTGGAGGCAAACATACATTGGCTGTCAGTATTAACTCTTTAGGTGCGATTGATATTTTAACACAGTTTAATAAAATGATGCAAGTTGAATTTAAGAAATAGATGAAAAGAAAGCGAATGGAATCCGGCTTTAGTTGTAAATAAAAGAGATGCTTTTTAATTTTGCAAATAAGGACAGTATTAGCATTCATGGTATGGCAGCAATCAAGTATATGTAGAACATAAATACGGATACAAGTGTAATTCACTCTTATAGTCTAGTATAAAAAAGATGTCAGTTGCATGACATCTTTTTTATTTTGGATCAAAGAGATATATTATAAATTTAGAAAATTGTTATTTTTGTAATCATTCCATATAATAAAGAGTATAGGGGATATACAGGGGAGTTAGGAATGGATAATACTTTAGTTAGTTAATTATTTTTGTTTTAATAAATAAAAGTAAATTGATGTGGAGTGAAATACATTGGGACAAAATCAGTTTAGATGGAGTAACACACAATTACGAGAACATGTTGAAGTAATAGATGGCACAAGAAGCCCGCACATTTTATTCAAGAATGCAACATATTTAAATTCCTATATGCGCGAGTGGGTGCAAGCAAATATTTGGATCTATGATGACCGCATTATATATGTAGGAGAAAAACTACCAGAGCAACTACACGAATGTGAAGTCATTGATTGTGATGGAAAGTATGTAGTTCCTAGTTACATAGAACCGCATGCACATCCATATCAATTATATAATCCTGAAACTTTAGCAAATCATGCGATGCAATTTGGTACAACAACTTTCATTAATGATAATTTAACTTTGTTTTTCACATTACAACGGGAAGTAGCGTTTCGTTTATTAGATGAATTTAAAAAGATTCCAGCAAGTATGTATTGGTGGTGTCGTTTCGATGGACAGACTGAACTACAGAATGGGGAATCTTTATTTAATAGTGAAGAAATAATGGAATGGCTGAAGCATGAAGATGTTCTTCAGGGCGGCGAGTTAACAGCATGGCCGAAACTATTACATGGCGATGATGAAATGTTAAATTGGGTGCAGGAAACAAAGCGGTTACAGAAAAAAGTAGAAGGTCATTTTCCCGGTGCGTCTGAATCAACGTTAGCGAAGTTAAAGTTACTAGGTGCTGATTGCGATCATGAAGCGATGACAGGACAGGAAGCATTAACACGCCTTATGCAAGGTTACACCGTTACTCTTAGAAACTCTTCTATCCGTCCAGATTTAGAAGTTTTACTGAAAGAATTGCTGGAATTAGGTGTCAAGAAATTTGATAGATTCATGTTCACAACAGATGGTTCACATCCGTCATTTTATGAAAACGGAATGACGAATAGGATGATAGAAATCGCGATAAAGCAAGGAATACCAGTAATTGATGCCTATAATATGGCAAGCTATAACATTGCTCGTTATTATAATATGGAGCATTTACACGGCGCGATCGCGACAGGAAGAATTGCAAATATTAATATTTTGGAAAGTAAAGAAAATCCGATTCCAATAAGTGTAATTGCAAAGGGGAAATGGATGAAGCGTGACGGAATAAACAAAAATGCATCATTACATATAGACTGGAGTAAATTCAAAGTAACTCCATTATCATTAGACTGGTCTTTAAAGAAAGAAGATATGATTTTTTCTGAAACAACAGGTATAAAATTATTAAATGATGTTATTTCAAAACCATATGTAACTGAAATCGACTTAAACGGTGAAGAACTTTCTATTGAGCATGATGAATGTTTCCTTATGATGATTGCTCGTGATGGCACTTGGCGAGTGAATACAGTTGTGAAAGGTTTTGCGAATGGATTAGGAGGTCTTGCTAGCTCTTATTCTGGTACAGGTGACATCATTCTTATTGGAAAAAGGAAAGAAGATATGCTTACAGCTTTTCATAGAGTAAAAGAGCTTGGCGGGGGAATGGTAATAGCGGAAAGAAATGAAGTGTTACACGAAATTGCATTACCATTGCTCGGGATTATGTCTAATTTAAAAATGAGTGAATTAATACAGGAAGAAAAACAGATGGTGAAATTGCTACAAGAGCGTGGCTACGCGTATGACGATCCGGCATTTACGATTTTATTCTTTTCTGCGACGCACTTGCCTTTTATACGAGTAACGCCTATAGGATTATATGATGTGAAAAGTAGTAAGGTACTTGCTTCGCCGATGAAACTGATAAATCAATATTAAAAGGAAAGGTCCTATAAAAAGTCTATTTTATAGGACCTTTCTCATTCTTAGCATAAGAATATCCTAAGCCTCAAATAATATAGTATCTAAATCATTTGAGGTGATACTTAAATATGAAAAAACTATTGTATGTTTTAAGTGTATTTATTTTGTGCGTATCTATACAGCATGTGGTACATTCTCAGTCAAATGCACCAAGGTTATCTTCAGATTGTCTGGAAGAAAGTAAAATGCGTGATGAAAAGTATGTGAAAAACATTATGAATGACATCATATCTACGTTTGATTTAAATATTGATGAAAATAGTTTTATGGAAGTCAGCAAAAGAGATCTAGAGGCTGCACATTTGATGTATGGTGGGCGGGTTGATGATTCTTATTATAATTCACTAACTAAAATTTATGATAGTGGTGGATATAGAGGAGAGCCTAGGTTGTTTGTGAAGGCGCAAGAAGCATTTTTACTTTATAAAGAAATTGACGATACTAATGTAATGAAACGCTTAAACCTTGAAAAAGGGGAATGGATTGTTACCGAAACGAAAAAGAAGCAAGGGAAAATCGTGGAATACAAACCGTTACAATGTGAAAAAGATTATCTGAAAAAGAGAAATGAGTACCATAATATGAAATGAGATAACGAAAATCTTGAAGGGGAAAGATTTCGTTAATAAATGTACAGTGGTCGATAGAAATCACTAGTAAGTTCGCCATAAAAAAACGTCATTTTCATCATTAAAAATGACGTTTTTTATATTTTTAAAGCCTTTGCATCGCACTCTCAATCCTATTCACCAAATCAGCTGACACTTTATAAAAATACCCTAAAACTACCTTTCTTATATCCTCAGATATAACTTTCAAATCACTAGCTAAGTTTTCGGCAAGATGTTCTTTTTCTATCGGTTGTAACTTCACATAAAATTCACCAGCCTGCTTAAAGTCATCTTGTTTAGTTATAGAAGTCCTTTCGAGTTTACCTTCAATGTACCTTCCGTCACCGCTTGTTATTTGGTTAGCTGGTGTCCAATCTTGCTGCTGGTTAACCTGTAATTTACGAAATTCAGCCCCAATTCTTCTTCTTTGAGAATCACTATAAATGTTAGCACGGCCTTGCAGTATTTTATCATCAGATAATTCTGTGCCGTCTAGTAAATTAGAAGGGGAGAAGGCGACTTTTTCTACTTGTTCCATATAATTATCAGGATTTTTATTTAATACCATTTTGCCTACTGGTATTAGGGGATACTCTTTTTCATCCCATACTTTTGTATCGTCTAAAGGATCATAAGAAAGATTTGCTTCATCCTTAGGGTCCATAAGCTGAACATATAGGCCATATTCCACCGGTTTGCCACCCGCAATCGCATCGTATAAATCTTTACCAGCGTAATCAGGATTTTCAGCGGCTAGTCTATTTGCTTCTTCGCGACTAATGTATTGTACACCTTCAAATGGGTACCAATGGTATTTAACGTACTTTCTAATACCTTGAGCATTTCTCCAAACATATGTATTTACACTATGTCCTGGAATGTGGCGAAGACTTTTTATCGTACCAGCATCAGAGTATAAACGTACAATAAAATGAATCGATTCAGGCGCTCTTGCTACAAAGCCCCAAGACCTATCAGGATCAATTAAATTATTTTTAGGTGAAGGTAAGAATGCTTTAATAAATTCTGGGAAACGCATCGGATCACGAATAGAAAAGACAGGAATGTGATTACATATAAGGTCAAAAATGCCTTCTTCTGTATAAAATTTTGTAGCAAAGCCACTTACATTTCTAGATGTATCAGGTGTTCCTTTTATACCGACAGCTAAAGAAAAGCGAACCATAACAGGAACTTTCTCATTAGAATTTTGTAAAAATATTAGTTTTGTATGCTCAGACATCGGATATATCGTTTGGAAATAACCAAATGCACCAAATCCTTTTACATGAACAGGTCTTTCTAAAATTTTTTCATGAATGAATTCTTGTAACGCCTCGTGCAGTACACTATCTTGCTTTAAAACAGGTCCACGTGAACCAACTGTTTGAGAGTGAAGTTTAGCTGGTTCATTAAGTTCTCGATTTTGGTTAAAGTCTTCTCCTAATAAAGATTGCCTCTGTTTATCATATTTTTCATTCATCGATTTAGCCTCCAAATTTTTTTCGTCGATTGTTACTAAATATGATTCTTTAGCCTTGATTATGTATTACATACAAAGTTCAAATTGGTAACATACCGCAAGATGAAAAAAACGCACATGCAGTGGACCTGTTGAAATAGAAGAAATTATGGAAAAATGAATATCGGGAAGAGAAATAACACGTTTTATTTAAAAGGTGGAAGAAAACCACTATTAAAATTTCAATCTTAAAAATTAATTTGTAAATGAATTTATAGATAATGAACATGAAAAACGGGAAAATAGCCAGGAGGAATTTATTATGTCGGATTGGTTTCAATTAGATAAAGAATATATGATGCCTACGTATTGTCGTACGAAGGTTGCAATAGAAAGAGGAGAAGGGTGCAAGCTTTATGATGTGGATGGTAAAGAGTATGTAGATTTATTTTCTGGTGTCGGAGTGAACGTATTAGGGTATAATCACCCGAAAATCGTGCAAACGACAATGGAACAAGTTACGAAATCTCTGCATCTTCCGTTTCATTTTTTAAACCCAGTTGCGATTGAGTATGCAAAGAAATTAGTTGATTGCTCTTTAAAAAATGGAAAAGTCTTTTTTACAAACTCTGGTACGGAAGCGACAGAAACAACGTTGAAATTAATTGATAAATATAGAGCGAATACGCATGAGGAACGTGAAGGAATCGTAGTGCTGAAGAATAGCTTCCACGGGCGTACGTTAGGGGCACTTCATTTTACGAGACAAGAAAGTGTATATCAAAATTTCCCTAAAACATCGATTCCTGTATATGAAGTAGAGCGCGAGAATATAGAGCAATTAGAAGAAACAATTGTTAAAGAAAATCCAATTGCGATTATGCTAGAGCCTGTATTAGGTAGCGGGGGGATATACCCTTTATCGGGTGAATATTTACATGGTGTTCAAAACTTATGTGATAAATATAATGTCATTCTTATCGTTGATGAAGTTCAAAGTGGTATGGGGAGAACTGGTAAACTATTTGCTTATCAAAATTTCAATATTACACCGGATATTATTCAAATTGGTAAAGGAGCAGGAGGCGGGATACCGCTAGGGGGAATCATTGTAGGTGAAAAGCTATGTGATGTATTTTCACCAGGAGATCATGGTACAACGTTTGCTCATTCTTCAATGGGAACAGCTTTAGGGTTAACGGTTTTAAATACATTGATTGACGATGGTTTAATGCAAGAAGCTTATGAAATGTCACTATATCTAAATGATAAATTGCGAGAAATTCAGAATGAAAATTCTTATTATATTCAGGAAGTACGTCATGCTGGAATGATGTTTGGAATTAGTTTGAATGATACGAATACAAATGTAAAGAAATTACAGGTAGAGCTAATGGAGAAAGGGATGTTAGTTGACGTTACACAAGGGAACATCATCCGTTTACTTCCTCCATATATAATTACAAAAGAAGAGATTGATGCATTTATTTATGAGTTTATCTCCTGTATTCATAGCTTATCAGCTATAGCAAGTGTTTAAAAAGCTTTATGAAAAAGCACCTTATTTTTAATTCAAATAGGAAGAAAATAGGGGTGAAAAAAATAAATTTACATATTAAAATAAAAAGCTGAAAAAGGTACTCGTATAGCGCCTTCTTCAGCTTTTTAAAATACTAAATTACTTAACCTAGGGATCATCTCATTGGACAAATAATTAATTATGTGAAACAATAATAACAGATAAGGAGACGTTGCTTTTCCTTAAGTGCTTCGTATTGAATTTATTCTAGTAAGAGAAGGTGTGCTTAAAGAAGTTAAATTAAATAAGGAGCTGTTTTACTATATGCAACAAAATAATGATTTAAATTTTGAACCTCAAGACGTTAATATTGTCAATCCTAAACAAGCGAGGAAAGCAGTTGTTGCTACTGGCATTGGGAATGCAATGGAGTGGTTTGACTTTGGATTATACGCGTATTTAGCGGTAATATTAAGTCAATTATTCTTCTCAGGTGTGGATAATAGTGGTTTGCAACTTGTACTTACATTTGGTACATTTGCAGCGGCCTTTCTCGTTCGACCAATCGGAGGTATTTTCTTTGGTAGAATAGGAGATAAGTATGGCCGAAAGATTGTTTTAAGTACAACTATTATTTTAATGGCACTTTCTACATTATTCATCGCATTACTACCAACCTATGAACAAATTGGTGTATGGGCACCAATACTACTTTTAATTGCTCGAATGATTCAAGGCTTCTCTACAGGCGGCGAATATTCAGGTGCAATGGTTTATATCGCAGAATCTTCTCCAGATAAAAAGCGTGGTATACTCGGTAGTGGTCTTGAAATTGGAACACTCTCAGGTTACATTGCTGCCTCGGTAATTGTTACCATTTTAACGTTATTATTAACAGATGAGCAAATGCTCAGCTGGGGATGGCGTATTCCTTTCTTAATTGCTGCACCAATTGGTTTGGTCGGTTTATATTTACGACGTCATTTAGATGAATCTCCAATCTTTCAAGAGATGGAAAAAGCACAAGAGGAATCTGAAGACAACGAACAATTTTCATTTATGGATATATTAAAATATCACAAAAAAGACTTCTTATTAAGCACAGTAATTGTTGCCTTCTTTAACATTACAAACTATATGATCCTTTCGTATATTCCTTCTTATTTAACACAAGTACTAAAAGTCAAAGAAACAACGGGCTTATTAATTATTTCAATTACGATGGCACTTATGATTCCACTGGCACTTTATTTCGGTAAATTAAGTGATAAAGTAGGTAATAAACGCGTAGTACAAATTGGCTTACTTGGTTTAGCATTATGTTCAATTCCAGCATTTTTATTAATTGGTAACGGACATATTGTAGCCATGTTTGCGGGTATTTTCATTTTAGGTTTCTTCCTTAGTGTATATGAAGGAACATTGCCTTCGTTATTACCAGCACTCTTTTTCACCGATGTACGTTATCGTGCGCTTTCTATCTCCTTTAATATTTCTGTATCTATATTCGGTGGTACAACGCCGCTTGTATGTTCATACTTAGTTCATGCTACTGGTAATCCACTGGCACCAGCATTTTATTTAACTGGTGTAAGTGTAATTGGATTAATTGTGTTTAGTGTACTGTTTGTCACAACATCAGGACGTGCACTAAAAGGTTCTTACCCTACTGTCGAATCGAAAAAAGAAGCACATCAAATTGCTAAAGAGGATCCTGAAGAAACACTTTGGTGGCATGAAGAATCTTTAGAAATTGAAGCAGGAAAAAAAGCATAATTTGTGAAAAGCAACGTGGACTTTTACACAAAAAGACTCCTAGTTTAATAGGAGTCTTTTTGTATACATCATTTTCTCTTCTTCAAACTCTTCTGATACGCATAAAGCTTATAAACCTCTTCCTTAAATTCATGCAGAAGTACAGTGTTTTCACCATTTGAATAACGCACTGCATTATACGCGTCTATAATAATATGACTCTGAATATTTACCTCTTCTTCAACATTAATTCTCTCTAGCCAAGCTTCAACAGTTTCTCCTCGTTCTCGGTTTAAAGGAGGAGATAGCTTACTCTCGAGTTTGAAAATTTCTTTTCGAATTTCGTTATGTGGTGGTTTATTTCGTTTGAAGCGTTTTTGGCTAATGCCTTCTTTATCAGTAATGATTGTAGATTCAAAGACAGGCATATTTGGTAAACTTAAATGTTTTCGTTTTTTTACTATTTTCCAAACGACGTAAATAGCGATGGCTGTACAGGCTATTATTGTAATGCTATTTATGAGAGTTGGATCAAAAGGACGCTGCCCCAATTCTTCTTTAATTTGAGGATCTTTTAAATTTCCTTTATTCGACCAAAAGTCGTCTGTATCTTTTAATGCAGCTGCCGAGAACAATGGATTTAAAGCATAACCAAATCCTAAGGCAACTACTTGTATGATATAAGAAAAAAGAAGCCGAATATAAGGAAATACCGGAATAAGTAAAGCGCTAATTATTCCAATCGTAATAATAGAAGTGAAACGTAATAGCTGTTGATTACGATTGGAACCTGTTAACCAAAATGTAATCATAATGTGTAAAGTTAATAGTAACAATTTCCACAATGGCGGAAAGGGGGCATAAAATATAGCTGAAACGACAAACCATACAATACCGCCTAACGATTTTTGTACTGGATATCCCGGTCCAACAGAGTGTACGATAAAGAAAAACAGTGGTAATAATATTGTGCCTAAAATAGAGAAAGGTAGAAATAAAGAACAACCGATTATTTGAATAACTAACAGTAGTACAAAACCTGTTGTTTTTTTCTTCATAAATTTATGAATAAGAAATACTCCTACATAACCGGTCACTAAAAATATTGCAATACCAATGAGCTCATCTCTTTCCGTTAATAATGAAAGAAGGAGGAGCAGAATAAAGTCATTAACGTGATAGGGCCAAGTTTTCAAGCTTTTCCACCATCCCTTCATTATTAATGAGGAACGTAGGCTGAGATAGAAGAGGGAGCTCCTTTTTCTGCAAACCAATGTATATCATTGTAGATGAGCGTTCCCTTTTTCTCGTTACATAGTGAAGAAATCCTTGTTTCGGAAGTAGCGTACTATCATCTGAAATACGTGCTAATTCTTCTAACGCTTTGGCGTAATGTGTTTGTCCTTCGTTTAATGGTAAAAGCAAAGGGCCACCTTCTGCTAAAACGCTAATAAATAACTCAAACGGAATTTGATGCTTCGTTGCGAATTGACAAATGTACGTTGTAAATGAAATAAGGTCTTCTACATTTTCTTTCCAACCAAACCCACGATCAGCAGCTAAAGAAAGACAAATCGTCCAACTATAATTTTTTACAGGTTCATATTGCTTCGCTTGTAACGCCTGCATTTTAGCAGATGCTTTCCAATGAATAGAGCGGAAAGATTCACGTTCATATCGTTTAACACCGATAATGGATGTTTCATCATTGTAAAAAGAGAAATTCGTTCGATACGAACCTGTTAATAGTTGCTGAAGTTCTTGTAAACCGGCTACCTCTTTAGGAGAAGGGTACACAATAATTTCAGTCTTTAACTTATCGAAAACAGGTAAATGTACAGTTAAAAGATGAAAAGGATCTTTTAAAACACATTCGAACTGTTCAATTTGAAACACACCACGCTTCGTTGCGGTTAATGTTAAATCCCATTTTTGTGCTGAATGAGCAGGTTGTGAAAATGGGAAAGAAAATAACGTTTTCGATATTTGTTCAATCCCTTGATCCTTATGCGGTATAAGAGATGAATTTAAATGAAAATAACAAACGCCGTTAACGAGTGGTATATTTGCACCATTTTTTAAATGAATAAAAAACTGTCCAGATTCATCAGGGAAAAGCCGAGTTGTTTGTTTTTCATTTATAACTTGAAATCTTTTCTCTATGTAAGCGACATATTTATAAATGAAAATCGCAAATAAATAGTAGAAGAAAAAGAGAAACATAATAATTCGTTGCGGCAGAAAAAACGTAAATAGTATAGCGCCTGGCACAGTTAATTGAATAATATGGAGTTGAAAAAATAAAGGTACAGTTACAACGCGCTGTCCATTCATGCTTGTTCAATCTCCACAGGTACGTCAACTTCTTTTAAAATCCTTTGCGTGATTTCATTTTTTGTCGTGCGTAAGGCACCTTCCATTGATAAGACGATACGGTGATTCCAAACAGAAGGAACTAAAAATTGTATATCTTCAGGTGTGCAATATTCTCTGCCGCGTAAAAAGGCTAGTGCTTGAACGGCACGTACTAAAGCTAATGTAGCACGCGGGCTTACACCGTTAGCAATGTAATCATGATTTCTTGTAGCGTGAGCAAGCTTAATAATGTAATGTTCTAACGGTTCTGATACGAAAATTTCTTTCACTTGTTTCTGTGCTTCTAAAATGTCTTCTAAAGAAATGACAGATGTGACGCTTTCTAACGGTGCATTGTTACGAAAACGGCGCATCATTTTTAATTCATCTTCAGGAGACGGATAACCAATTGAAATCGTCATTAAAAAACGATCAAGTTGTGCATCTGGAAGAGGGAAAGTTCCTTGTGATTCAATCGGGTTTTACGTCGCAATAACAAAGAACGGTTTCGGAAGAGGAGTAGACTGCTTTTCAAGCGTTACTTGTCGTTCTTCCATCGCTTCTAACAAACTAGATTGTGTTCTCGGCATCGCGCGGTTAATTTCATCTGCGAGTAGTATATTTGTCATAACTGGTCCAAGTCTTAATTCGAATTCACTAGTTTTTGGATTGAAATATTCAATACCTGTTACATCACTCGGAAGTACATCAGGGGTAAATTGAACGCGAGAAAAATTACCACCAATGCTTTTAGAAATTGTTTTTGCTAGTAATGTTTTTCCAGTACCAGGTACGTCTTCAAGCAGTACATGTCCATCAGCAAGCAGTGAAACGAGGAGTAAATCAATTACATTTTCTTTACCGACAAAAACAGATCCTATGTTTTCTTTTAATTTATTTATCATATGTATCATTCCTTTCAAAATAAAAGTGGATATTTCTATATTTTAACAAATTATTCAGAAAATTAGTATGATTTTTTAATCCGAAGAAATAGATATTTAATTATTAAATTACTATTGCATATTTTGGAATATGATTATACAATATCGATATACGATGTATCGCGAGTCGATATATCATGAAGCGATGTATCGGAGGTAGTTATAATGAATGCGAAAGCGCAAAAATACATTCCATTAACTGAGGCGACATATTACATATTGTTGTCACTTGTAAAGCCAATGCATGGTTATGGAATTATGCAAATGGTAGAAGAGATGACAAATGGGGAAGTAAAGCTCGGTCCTGGTACTTTATATGGGAATACTACGAAGTTATTAAAAGAGAAATTGATTGTTGAAGTTGCCTCTACAGACAGAAAGAAGTGCTACGAGTTAACACCATTTGGTAGAGAAGTGTTAGAGCTAGAGTATAACAGACTGCAGAGATCTGTAAGGAATGGAAACAGTATATTAGGGGAGTGAATGGAAGATGGAGACAAAGAAGATATTCAAACCTTTCGCGGTATGGAGCGTAGAAAAAGAAGAAGCTTTTTTACGGAATATGCACCAACAAGGCTGGGCATTACAAAAATATAATATAATGTATACATTTAAGAAAACTAAGCCGAAAGATGTAGTATATAAAGCGGATTTCAGATTGGATTATAAAGATTCAAAAGAAAAACAAAAAGAATATATTGATATATATGAAATGTGTGGGTGGAAACATGTAACGAGTTTTGCAAAATGGAATTATTTTTGTAAAGAGGTAGAAGAGGAAAATGAGTTACCTGACATATATTCAGAGAAGGACACGAAGGTGCAAAAAATGAAGGAGTTATTACAATTTTTTGCATTTATTTCAATAGCTATGTTACCGTTAATGTTTAACACATTTTTAAATTCAACAGAATCAATAGTGCCAATGTGGGCGAAAGTTATGATGGGGCTTGTTAGTTGTATGTATGTTTATTTCTTTATAAGGATCTCTTGGAAAATTAAGAAATTGAAAAGTGAAATATTATAATAAAGAGTGGATTTTAAAAGAAGATGATTTCGTAGATATTATACGGGAATCATCTTCTTTCATTTCTATGTAATTTTATTTTGTTCACTCTTTTTTACATAATAAAAGACTGTATATTTAAGGCATAGAACTAACAGTTATAAAGATAGTACTAGTAATAATACCTGAAAAAATCATAAATGATGAAGAAACGATTAATAATAATGAACTACTGATTAATACTATTTTATTAGAGTTTTGATGTTTAAAGTGGTAATAAAGTAAAAAGCCGCAAACAGTAGAAACAATCCATATAGCTAGACCGTAAGGAGTTGTTATCTTCTTCCAATCGAAAATCCAAAAGTAAAAAATACCTATGTGACAAGTTAATAGTAGAAATGTAGATGGAATCATTAACTTTTTATTTAAAATCATTTATTTCACCTCTCTTATGTAAATATTACCAGAAGAGTATGGAGTTTAAAATATAATATGGAAGTGAATAAGGTTTTCACTTAAAGAAACTACGAGATGAGTAAGAGATATTTCTAAATCAATTTCCATTTGCATGGGAATTTAATTGGAAAAAGAACCATATAAAATTATGAAGGGAGGAGAGTCATAAAATGCAGAGAATGAACAATTATTTTCGTGCTCGTGCGAGTATGGTATACATGATGACTAATAATGAAGTAATGAATCACATTGTTGCTTTTCATATGGATACGAATGGAATGCTCACCTTTGTGGGTTCTTACCGAACTTACGGAAGAGGTACTGGTATAAAGGAAGTTTCTACAGAAACGGCAAACGATGGTATAGATCCTCTAGCATCACAAGGTTCTCTGACTTTGTCCCGTGATGGTCGTTTCCTATTTGCAGTTAACGCAGGCAGTCATAGTATCAGTAGTTTTATCATAGCAGATAACGGGGTGCCGACTTTCGTGGATGTAAAGCCATCAGGAGGTGCTCAGCCCAATAGCATTGGTGTGTATGATAATCTTCTCTATGTCTCCAATGTAGGTAATGCTGCAAACAATTTTGCATCAAATATTACTGGATTTCACATAGATGATAAGGGAAACCTTACACCTATTCCACGATCCACTCATGCTCTCAGTACCTTTAATGCTCAGCCCGCACAAGTTCTCTTCACCCCGGATGGTAGTAAAATTGTTGTCTCCGAGCTTACATCAAACCATCTCAGTGTCTTCCATGTAAATAAAGATGGTACGGTCACAGGACCAATTGTTAATGATTCTTACGGTAAAGGCCCATTGGGTGCTTACTTTCTATCGTCCGGAATTCTCTTAGTTACAGAAGCAGTTTCAAATGCGTTGTCATCTTATTCATTGAGCAATGATGGTACTCTTCATGTAATCAGCGGCTCTGTACAAAACGGATATAAAACTGCCTGTTGGGTTATAACAACGAAGGATGAACGTTTTGCCTACACTACGAACACTTTAAGTGGCACCATCTCCACCTACCAAATCGCCCCCAATGGAGTACTGTCAGTAGTAAGGCATATTACTAGTACACCGCCGGGGACAGCACCGGGTCTTCCGATGGATGTTGGAGTGAGTAAAGATGGACGACATTTTTACACCCTTAATGGAAATCAGGGCACAGTGTCAGTATTTAATATTCAAAGTGATGGTAGTCTAGTAAGGTTGCAGGTTGTTGCTTCATCAAATTTTCCTTACTTTGGGTCGCAAGGCTTAGCTGTTCTTTGATTCTATTGGACCGCTATATTTGTGTGGAAAAGAAAAATATATGACGGTGTATGAATAGTAGACATGTAGATGAATTAGGAACCTTTGATTAAACAGCAATTGTCCACCTTGCTTACGTAAAACGGAAAAACCCCCTATAGAAAATTGATAGGGGGTAGGGAAATGTTTAAGAGAAAGACTGATTTTGCGCAGGTTTTATAAATTGTTCTGGGTTTTCAACAAGCCCACATACAGCACATTGGACGCGGTAAGTAGGTCCTTGATAAGCCATATGAAAAGCGTTCATCGTTTCATTCGTGTATTCTTCTTCTACATGACCAGTTTGTGGATTTAATTTTACTGGTTTTACTTGTTGCTCGAGAATATTAAAGCGAGTTCGGTTCGTTTTACAACTTGGACAAAGCATTGGTTCCATATGTATACACCTCCATTTGTAGCATTTCTTAAGCGGTATGATTTTATGCAAGTAAAAAAACTTTCTCAACATAAATAGGTATTTATTATATTTAAAATTCAGAAAAAATAAAATATAATGAATGTAAGAACTGGTTATGTCCAAACCAAATCTCCTGTTTTATGCCAATAAGCTGGGGGGCCGAGAAATCGGCCTCATTTTTTTGTGCTCATCTCAATAAGGTACAAGGTTTTTAAAAACATTTGTCGAATTTTTAGAGGTGAAGGTTAAGGGGGAATAATTATGAACTTAAAAATGAAATACATTATTTTATATGTGGAAAAGTTTGAGCAATGTCTTCAGTTTTATAAAGAAATTTTAAGATTACCAATAAGAGCAGAGCACGGTACATATATTGAATTTGAAACAGGAGCAACAATTTTAGCGATGAATACACGAGAGGATGTTAAGGAGTTAACGGGACTACCTCTTACAGAAGGTGTACTACAATCTTCTCATTTTGAGTTAGGGTTTGTTGTAGAAGATGTAAAGGGAACGATTGAGAAATTAAAAGAACAAGGGGTTAAAGTTCTAGTTGAGCCAATCGTAAAACCGTGGGGACAAACAATTGCTTACATTGCCGATCCAGACGGTAATTATATTGAAATTTGTAGTTCATTAGAATAGAAGGAGAAAAAGAGGATGGGGTTTCCAAAATTAGAGACAGAACGTTTACTATTAAGAGAACTTACACTATTAGATGCAGAAGCGATGTTCCATTATTTTTCAAAAGAATCCGTTATTCGTTATTTCGGAATGGACTCTTTCGAAAATATTGAGCAAGCGAAAACGACTATTCAAACGTTTAGAAAGCGTAATGAAGAGGGAAGTGTATTTCGCTGGGGAATAGAGAAGAAAGGCACGGATCAATTAATTGGTACGTGTGGGTTTCATTTAATTAACAATCATCATAAACGAGCTGAAATTGGTTATGAGCTAGATGATACATATTGGGGACAAGGATACGCAACCGAAGCACTGCAAGCAATGCTAGCTTACGGATTTGAAACGTTACACTTTATAAGAATTGCAGCTGTCGTATATATAGAAAATGAAGCTTCCCGTAATTTATTAAAAAAAGCCGGATTTCAAGAAGAAGGATTACTTCGAAAATATATGATTCAAAATGATGTTGCTCATGACACGGTCGTTTATTCATTATTAAAAGAAGATTGGAAAAAGTAATGAGCACAAATGAAATAATGAAAGTTATTAAGGAACATAAAGATGAGCGATTTATACTAGGTATAGACGGACTAAGTCGTTCGGGTAAAACAACTTTGGTTAAAGAGTTGGAAGCAGATATGAAGCAAAGTGGAATCCCGTTTCATATTTTTCATATTGACGATCACATTACCGAGCGTAACAAGCGATATAATACTGGATTTGCAGAATGGTATGAGTACTACAACCTTCAATGGGATATAGAGTGGTTGCAGCGAAACTTTTTTTGGAAGTTACAAAGCGATATACAAGTACAATTGCCTTTCTATCATGATGAAACAGACATATGTGAAATGAAAGAAATACAGCTTCCTTTAGTAGGTGTAATAATTGTTGAAGGTGTTTTTCTGCAGCGAAAAGAATGGAGAAATTTCTTTCATTATATGGTGTATTTGGATTGTTCAAGAGAGACAAGGTTTCTTCGCGAGAGTGAGGAAACGCAGAAGAACCTTCCAAAGTTTCAAAGGAGGTATTGGAAAGCTGAGGAGTATTATTTGGAAGCGGAATTGCCGAGGGATAGGGCGGATTTAGTCGTTACAAAATGAAGCTAAGTATAAAGAAGTGCATGAAAAATTTGATAGTAAGATGAAAACCGCATTATCAGAGGAGAAAATGAAAGATCTTACTCCTGTAATTGAAAAAGCTGGTTTATATATTAAATAAAAAACAGAAATAGTTTCCAAAAAGAAGTACAGCATAATAAGCTATATATCTTTACTCATCGGAATTATGTGTTTTTTATTCGTTTTTATAACTCCGACGAGAATAGCGAATGCGGGAAATATAGTTGGAGATTATGTAACGATTACTCTGACAGGGGTAGGTATTATACTTTCAATAATCACAATGACGAAAAAAACAGAGAAGAAGGGGATTGCTATTATTTCATTAGTACTGTCCTCATCATTTTTTATATTTTGGATTATCGCGATTATCTTATTGTTTACTGGTCAAATAAATTTTGCGCCGTAATGAGCAATAAAAAGAGTCCTTCATACAAGAAGGACTCTTTTTTATTCGGTATCTTCAGGTTGATATTCTAAAATATCCCCAGGTTGGCATTCTAATGCTTTACAAATAGCATCTAAAGTTGTAATTCTAATTGCTTTTGCTTTTCCATTTTTTAATATAGAAAGGTTAGCCATTGTAATTCCAACCTTCTCCGAAAGCTCTGTTACACTCATTTTTCTTTTAGCTAACATTACATCAATATTAATTATTATTGCCATGTTATTCACCTCAGACCGTTAAATCATTTTCTGATTTTATATCTATCGCATCTTTTAAAAGTCTTTGGAGAACGGCAGCAAAGACTGCGATAACCATTGAAGCAAAGATTAGGAGCATGCCAAGTATAATAATACCTGGTGCATCATCTCTTTCCGCCACAAGATAGAAGAGTGGCATACCTACCACATATAAAATACTGATTGTTACTGCACATTGTTTTATCTTCTTTAAAGCTCTAACAGATAATTTCGAGAAAGCGTTACCCTTATCAATGAAGCATACAAGTTTAAAAGCTTGATACAGAGCGAAATAAAAAGGTACCACCGTTGCATACAGATTGATTAAAATAAGATATTTTATATATGCAATATCGGGATACAATTCCGCTGCATAATTCCCTATGTTAGGAACTAAAAATATACACAAAGCAAGAACAGGGATTCCAATCAGAATAATAGCTGTCTTTAAAAAGAGTGTTGATCTTTGTTTCATATAAAGCACCTCATTTATTAATTATCTATTTAATCTAACATGAAATTTATCGTTTAACAATAAATTTTTATTTATTATAATCGTGTTTTTATTGTTAAGTAAATTTGAATTTCAGATGAAAATAAAAAGTACTGCTCTTTATAAAAAAGGTGCCAAACAAATAGACTTCTTGTAATAAAAAAGTATGGTGAATATGGTGATATATACCATTGTTCCTTTGACGAAATATAGTACAGATAATCGTTCCTTCTTTCTGTAAATGATGTTATGTTAAAAGTAACGATTAAGTCGTTCTAATAATAAGAGTTTTTAGAAAAACAATATTTTTCGTAATTTGAAGAGGTGTTAATGAAATGAAATCGTACACGCAATTTGAACGTAGAAAACACATACTAGATGAGTTAGAAAAGTACAACCGAGTTATGGTAAATGATTTAGCGAAGGTACTAAATGTTACAACAGAAACGATACGAAGAGATTTAGATATGTTGCACAAGGAAGGGCAGCTTACGAAAATACATGGTGGTGCAATTAAGAAAAAAGATCAAACACTAGAATTTCATTTTGATAGGCGCCGAGCTGAGAATATTGAAGAAAAACGAAAAATTGCAATGGAAGCAAGTAAACTCGTAGAAGATAATGATATTATCGCAATTGAAATTGGGACAACCACAATGCAAATTTTGGATTACATACACGATAAAAAGAATTTGACGATTTTAACAAACTCGATACCAGCTGTTAATAAAATTATTGAGCTTAAAGAACAATATGATTCCTTTGATTGCAGGTTAATAGTCATTGGAGGAATATTGAATACAAATTCATTAGCATTGTCTGGAGAAATGACGTTAAACTATCTTGACCATTTCACTGTTAATAAGTTATTTGCTTCTTGTGATGGAATTTCTTTAGAAAAAGAACTAACATGTTCGTATATTGAAGATGCACAAATATATAAGCAGTTAAAGAATAATGCAAAACAAGTTGTCATGATGGCTGATGAGTCAAAGTTTAATTTAACAAAGTTCTATAAAAGCGGGAATTTCAGTGACATCGATGCATTATATACAAACGCTAAGCTCGATGAGGCGTGGCACAATGTGTTAACAAGTAATGGGGTAGAAGTAATAACAGTATAGAAAACAAAAAGAAGACTATTTCTTAGTAAGTTGAGAAATAGTCTTCTTTTTGTTTATATGTTGTTTTATTTTGTTTATTTGTTGTTTTTACAATTAGTTAACAAATTAACAACATTGTGTTAATAATATACTCGTACAATATGAATTAGGAGGTGGCAAGAATGCAAATAAAACTATCAAAAGCTGTGTTCTTTTTACTACCAGTTGGAATACCTCTAATATTGTTTTGGATTATTCCGAATTTCATTAGCTTAGGTATTAGTTTTACTGATTGGGATTTTATGACGAATGATTTTAACTTTGTTGGTTTAGAAAACTATTTCAATTTATTTACACAAGATTCTTTTATGCAAGCATTGCTAAATACGTTTTATTTCGGAATTGGAACAGTGATTCCAACGATTGCATTAGGTTTAGGATTCGCATTATTCTTCCGAAAAAAATTTAAAGGTTCTGCATTGTACCAATTAATGATTTTTTCACCTTGGGTAACGCCAACAATAGCTGTATCCATTGTGTGGTCACTTTTATATGAACCTCAATTTGGAGTTATTAATAAAGTTCTAAACTTTTTTGGGATACCAGGTTTGGACTGGCTTCAAAGTAGTCAAACAGCGATGTTAGCAGTCATTATTGTGACAGTTTGGAAATTAGTTGGTTGGACGATGATCTTCTATATTGGCGCATTAGAAAAAGTTCCAGATAGTTTATATGAAGCAGCTAGTATTGATGGAGCAAATTCATGGCAGAAATTTCGATATGTAACACTGCCAATGGTTTCATCAACAACTTTCTTCTTAGTTGTTGTCAATACAATTTCTTCAGTGCAGGCTTACGATCAAATAAAAATTTTAACACAAGGTGGACCTAGTGGTTCGACGCGTACGTTACTTTATTTATTCTTCCAACAAGGGTTTGAACAATTTGATATGGGATCTGCAACAGCAATCGCATTTATCATACTAATCATTACAATACTACTATCTGTTATAAACAAAATAATAGGTGACAAGTGGGTGAACTATTAAGGTGAATAATATGAAAAAAGGTCCATTAATCGTAAAGCATCTCTTTCTAGCGTTATCAAGTATACTATTTATTTTTCCATTCATATGGATGGTGCTTGGTTCGTTTAAAACATCTAGTGAAGTATTACAAGGAGGTTTTTGGCCTAAAGAATTTCACTGGGAAAATTATCAGCAAGTATTAGATATACTTCCATTTAGCACATATTTATTTAATAGTTTCTATACTTCTTTCATCATTACTATATATGTACTTGTTTCGTCAGCGCTTTTTGCTTATATGTTGGCATTTTATAAGTTTAAAGGCAAGAATATTACGTTTAGTGTTGTGATGGCAACCTATATGATCCCTGGAGCTGTATCGTATGTTCCTGTATATGTAATGTTAGGGAAATTTGGTTTGCTTGATTCACATTTTGGATACATGATTTCTATGGCTGTTAGCGTATTCGGTATTTTCTATTTGAAACAAACGTTCCATAAAGTTGGTTTTGAAATAGTAGAAGCAGCCAAAATTGACGGAGCGAGTGATTGGCGAATTCTTTGGAAGATTATTTTTCCAATGACACGATCATCATTTGTAACTCTAGGATTGGTCACATTTATTGGTAACTATAATAATTACATTTGGCCAGCTCTTATTTTGAAAGATAATACACAAAAACTAATTACGAATGGAATTGCTGATTATTTCATTAATAGTTCTTTAGGACGAGATTGGTCACACATTATGGTTGCAAGTACAATCGCAACGGTGCCGCTCTTAATCGTATTTTTAATTCTACAAAAATGGTTCTTATCTGGTGTTACTGATTCAGGAATAAAGGGGTAATTAAATAGTAAAGGAGATATGTGGGATGAAAAAACTATTCATGCTTCTAACAGTTTTAACATTGTTTGTTAGTGCACTTGCGGGTTGTTCAGGTGGAAAAGGAAGTACGGTTAAAGCGAGTAAAGAAGGGGAGAAGGTTGTTGTTCCATTCATTAATGGAGTAGGGGGCTCTCTTGCAGATCGTGTAGATAAGATTGTGGAAGAATACAATAAAAGTCAGGACAAATATGTAGTGAAAACGACAAAAGCGGGTAGCTACGATGAGTCATATCAAAAGCTACAAAGTGGATTTGCAGCGAATAACCAAGAAGCAATTGCATTACTAGGTTCTGATGTCATTCAAGAATATGCTAAAAAACAGTTAATCGTACCTATAGATGAATATGTTAAAAATGATACCAATTTAAAAAAGGAAGATTATGGAAAAAGATTTATAGAGCAAGCAACAATTGACGAGAAGTTATATGGCATTCCGTTTTACGGTACAACGCAAATTTTTTATTACAATAAAAAAGCATTGGCGGAGAATGGCTTTACAAAAGAGGATTTAAAGACGTGGGAAGGTGTAGAAAAGGTAGCAAAAACAGTCGCAAAACGTGGTGAAAACGGAAATGTTTCATATGCTGGCTGGATGCCAATGTGGGGGACGTCAAACTTAATTGATGCAGTTCGCAGTGCTGGCGGTAATGTATTAAGTGAAGATGGTAAAAAAGTATTAATTAACGATGATACTTGGGTTACGGTATGGGAGGAATTCCGCACATGGCTTCATGAAGATAAAATTATGAAAATACATTCAGGTGGTACTGGATGGGAATATTGGGATAAAACAGTAATTGATTTAGTAGAAGGCAGAACATTAGGGTTTACAGGATCATCTGGTGACCAAGGATTTGTTTTCAAATCATTAGGTAAAGGAATGACGGAAGAAGAACGTCTTAACACGTTTGACGCATTGCCACAACCAGCTTGGGGTAATAATAAACCAGCGCCAAAATTAGAAACATATTTATTCACATTAACGAGAAATATTGATCCAGAAGTAGCGAAAGGTGCATATGACTTTATGAAATTTGCGACAAGTACGGAGAAAACGGCTGAATGGTCAATGGCAACAGGCTATATTCCTGTTCGTAACAATGTAACAGAGTACGGTCCATATGCTGAATTTGTTAAAAAACAACCACAAGCATTAGTTCCGTTAGAACAAGCCAACAATAATGGAGTGGGACCATTTGTAGATCCAACGGGCGGAAAAATCAATGACGCTTTAAATGTAGCAAAAGATAAAGTAGAGATTGAAGGGGTTCCAGCAAAGAAAGCATTAGATGAAGCAGCTAAAGTTGCGCAAGAAGAGTTAGATAAAGTTTTGAAAAAGAAGAAGTAAACCTGTTTGTAGTACGAACGTGAGGTGCTTTTGAACGAAGGAAGTGCCTCTAAAATTCACTTGAAAAGGTGTGAGAACTATGATCGAAATAACAAGTACGATAACACTCTCTCCATTCGTAAAAAATAAACACTGTTTCCAAATGGATGAAACTGATATTACAAACTTTACATTAACAATTGATCAAGGGGATAGCCGAAAAATTCCGCTTTTACTAATCTTAAGAGATCCTAACGGTTATGTACGTATACAATATCAAACTCCAATTGTAAATGAAAAACTAGTCGTTTCGAAAGATTCAAAGTTTTGTTCTGCTGGTTGTATTGGAGGAGACATACAGTCAGGTAATTGGGAATTAGAAGTCGTATATATCCCTCATTGTGCAAAGAAAGTAGTGAAATTTACTGGGGAAAAAGTTGACTATACAGTAAATATAGAAGTGAATGATCAGTTGGAGCGAAAGTATAATAGAGAGCATTTTTGTAAGGGCAATGTTTTTATCGATGAAGACCGTTTTAATAAGGTAGTAAATGAAGAACATCGCTGGTACAAAGGGGATTTTCATGAACATACAGATTTAACAGATGGCGAGATAGATGATGAACTTGGAATGGGAGTATGTGAAAAACAAGAATTAGATTTTTTATATGCGACGGAGCACAATATTGTTATGCCATCATATCAAAAAGGAAACACATTAATTATACCATCTATGGAACTTACAACTCCTTATGGTCATTACAACATATTTGGTATAAGAGAATTCATTGATTTTACAGAGTATATAGATGAATCATTTAGCGCTGAAAAAATGAATGCACTATTTTCACTCATGAAAGAAAAAGGCTATTTATTGAGTGTGAATCATCCATTTATGAAGCCTTGGGCGAACCAAGTTAATATTAATTTAGAAAATGTTCATACGATGGAAATTATGTGTGATCCAACTTATAAAAAAAGTAAATCATCTACTTTAGAAGCTTTACGTTGTTTCGATCAAATGTGGTCAAATGGTCTTAAAATCTGGGGAATAGGAGGAAGTGACTCTCATTTACATCCGTCTAAAACATTCCCAGGATCAAAAGACCCATCCATTTACGGTGATCCAGGAACATATGTATTATGTAACGGTTTATCAATTAAAAACTTGAAATTTGCGATCAAAAACGGAAGAATTTATTTCTCTCGATTTAGAAAACTAGCGATAGATATTCAAAACGAAGGTGAAACGATTGCTGTCGGCGATGAGGCTAAAGGAAATATTGTTTATAACGTTCAAACAGATAAACCATGTGAGTGGAGACTACTTATAAATGGAAGAACGATTGAAAAAGAATACGGCAGCGATGCAACTTTTGCATTCTCTTTAAATGAAGGGGCGTACGCTAGAGTTGAGGGATGGGAAGAGGACGAATTAGTAGCGTTTATTAATCCTATTCATAATAAAGTTCAGATTAAAAATATAAAAACATGGAATGAAGTTATAGGGGGAATAAAGGGTGAATAAAGCGATTATTTTTGATAAAGATGGAACATTAATACAGTTAGATTCAGTTTGGTACAAAATTGTGCATCGTGTGTTAGATGATATATTTCAAACGTATCCAAATGAAAAAAGTAAACGAGATGACTACTTAACGATTATTGGTATGAATGATAACGATTTTGAGAGTACGAGTTTACTAGCTTGTCGCACAAATTACTTTATTGCGGCTGCATGGTATTCGTTGCTAGAAAATCAACATGTGAATAAAGAGGGTTTTATTCAAAATGTATGTCTTCTATTCAAAAAGTACTCTACTGCAGATGATCTTGTATTTACAGAAGTGGAAGGTGCAAAGGAAACGTTACGATATTTAAAAGACAATGAATATATTATTGGGGTTGTTACGGCAGACGATGTTGATGCAGCTATTCATTCTCTGAAAATGACTGAGTTATATGATTATGTAGATTTTTTAGGTGCAGATGATGGTGTGAATAGAACAAAACCTGAAAGTGACTTTTATCATATGTTTAAAGAAAAATTTTCACTAACTGAAGAAGATGTGCTTATGGTAGGTGATACATTAACAGACGTTACATTTGCAAGAAATAGTAACATTAAAGTAGTGGGCGTCTTATCGGGTGCGAGCAGGAAGGAAGATTTAGAAGGAAAAGCGGATTATATTTTAAACAGTATGAAGGATATTTCGAAGATTTTATAATTCATGTCATCATAATTTTTAACAATATCTATAAATATAGCTCGAATTCTAGGAGGATATTATGGCTCAACTATCATTCAAAAACATTTACAAAAAATATGATCATGATGTGACAATCGTAAAAGATTTTAACCTAGAAGTAAATGATGGAGAATTTATCGTTTTGGTTGGCCCTTCAGGGTGTGGGAAATCTACAACATTACGTATGATTGCAGGACTTGAGGAGATTTCAGAGGGCGACTTTTATATTGATGGAAAGCGTGTAAATGATGTTACACCGAAAGATAGAGATATTGCAATGGTATTTCAAAACTATGCGCTTTATCCGCATATGAGTGTGTATGAAAACATGGCGTTTGGATTAAAACTACGAAAATATAGTAAAGAAGAAATTGACCAGCGTGTGCAACATGCAGCAAAAATTCTTGGACTTGAGCAGTATTTAAGCCGAAAGCCAAAAGCACTTTCAGGTGGGCAACGTCAGCGTGTTGCCTTAGGCCGAGCGATTGTTCGAAATGCAAAAGTATTTTTAATGGACGAGCCTTTATCAAACTTAGATGCGAAGTTGCGTGTTCAAATGCGTGCTGAGATTACAAAATTACACAAGCAGCTGCAAACGACATCTGTATATGTCACGCATGATCAAATTGAAGCTATGACGATGGCGACGCGCTTAGTTGTACTAAAAGATGGGATTATACAGCAAGTCGGTACACCGAAAGAAGTGTATGATAATCCAGAGAATGTATTTGTCGGTGGATTCATTGGCTCTCCTGGAATGAATTTTTTCAAAGGAGTATTAACAGATAATGCAGTTATGATTGATAAGTGGAAAATTGAAGTGCCAGAAGAGAAGATGAAAGGCTTGCGAAATAAGGGCTATACGAATAAAGAAATCATAATAGGAATACGTCCAGAAGACTTTTATTATGGAAAAGAAATCGAGGATTTACCATATAACACAAAAGTAATGGTATGTATTGATGTAGCAGAATTAATGGGGGCAGAAACATATCTATATTCTAACATTAATGGCCAATCCTTTGTTGCACGTGTGGACACATCTTTAGATGTGCAAAGTCAATCTAATATAGATCTAGGTTTAAACATGGACAAAGTGCATTACTTTGATTCAGAAACTGAGAAACGAATTGTTTTTTAGATAATAATTAATATGATTATACCTTTAGAATTTCTTCAACTACTACAAATAAATGAATAGCAAAAAGCCGATTATCCTTTAGATTACAGGGAATCGGCTTTTTTATATAAAAGATTGCTTAGCGTATATTATCAAGACCTAAATCCAAAAAACACTTAAAATATCACGCTCCTAACATATTGTATATGACTAATATGTTAGGAGCGTTTATTTTGGTAATGAGTTTTGAAACTGAATTTGAATAGTATTTTTCTCAATCTGGATAAAAATAAGGAAAGTACCATAAACGGTCGTTTTGGGTACTTTCCTTAATTCTTTGTAGGTTTAAATTAAAGCTCGATCAAAAACATGTATTAGAAACATATAATTTTTCTTATTTAATTAACAGCGGATAGGTGTCTGCAAATAAATTATATCAATCAGAAGTTGTCTACAAAGAAATATGTGATTCTAAAATTGTTGCGGAACTAGCCGTTGCATACCGAAAGACGAATATAAACCCAGAGTTACAAGAGTTTTTGAAAATAGCGAAAGGCAAGGCGATGAACACATTTACAAAATGACGAGAAAATGACAAAACTGTAAGAATGCACGAATGTATGTAAGAAAGTTCGATGTTTTCCTTTTTCTTTTTTTATTATAGTGAAAAAGAAGAAAGAAGAAAGAAGAAAGAAGAAAGAAGAAGGAGATGTCATACTCATGGTGATGCCTATTTTTATGAAAGTAAAAAAAGCGTGGGAGGGGAAGGAAGATGACGTTTTCTCAGCTCGCGTTTAAAAACGTTAGTCGAAATATACGTACGTATGCCGCTTATTTTTTAAGTGAAAACGTCATGTTAGAGGAAGAAACAGTACATTCACATAGTTAAGAAGTAGTTAAGTCCCATTTAAACCTTTTTTCCCATAATAAAATTATAAGCGTACAAGAAGGTTGGTATTTTTAGATGAGTACAATAATCAAAACTATTCGTGTAATGAAGGTATATGGCAATGAGTTAAACACCTTACTATAAAGGAGGGATTTGAAAATGTCTTTTTCTCAATTCAATATTGATATTTTTCGAGCAATTAATGATTTAGGTAAACAATATTCATTCCTAAACTCAGCCATGGTATTTTTGGCAGAATATATGGTATATATTTTTGGTTTAATTATTATAGCTTATTGGTTTACCGGGTCCAGAAAAAGTAGGATGATGGTTATTCAAGCGATGGTTGCTTTTGTGATTGCTGAGGTGATTGGAAAAATAGCAGGGAAATTTCATTTGAATTATCAACCGTTTGCAGTATTGCCTGATGTTAATAAACTTGTCGACCATGCTGTAGATAATTCATTTCCTAGTGACCATACGATTCTCTTTTTTTCGATTTGTTTTTCGTTTTTGCTTGTTCGTAAAAAGACTGGATGGTTATGGATTATACTTGCATTTTGTGTAGCAATCTCTCGTATTTGGGTAGGGGTTCATTATCCTTTTGATGTTGTAATAGGGGCTTTAATAGGATGTGTTTCAGCGTTATTTTCGTATTGGTTAGTACCGGAATTTTCTTTTATCAAGCAATTGCTTACTCTATATGAAAGAGTAGAGAAACATGTTTTACCATCCAAAAACAAATCAAAGGGATTTTGAGTATACAAGTATAAAAGTTAGCGTAAAAGATACAGATGCTGACGACCTATATATGGAATGTATTCATGTTGCAGCTATTGCTGAACAAATTAAAGAGCAACAACGAATGAAGAAGGATTCTTAATTTTGTGTGTTTGTGGATGTGATAAGCGCCCAGGTTTTAGGCAGTGCCCTGTCACAATCAAGCTGAGAAAAACAAATAATCCAAAACGAGAAAATTCTTAAGTTGATGGATGTGTGATGCTACTCCTATGTTAAGGTTCGAGTCATTTGAAACAGCACCCTCTATATTGAGTGGTGTTAAAGCGACGTATATGATAAAAAAGATGTATCGCTTGTAAAAAAAATGCATCACCTTGAATGAGCTAATACGACAAGAATCCGTTTCGGGCCTAATTAGGGAATGCAGTACAGATCAGTATATAGTATACAAGCATTCCCTTTCTATAAATACGGTATGTTTTTAATATAATTAAAAGAAAATTTTTGTGTTCTTTAATATGATGTCACATAATACCAGTTTTTTTCTATTTTTGTGATTTCTTTATATTCATTATTAAAGTCGTATTTGTTTGGTCTAGTATCATTTGGTGTATAAATAAATCCTGAAAAATTATCTAATATACCACGATAAGTAAAAAAGAAAACAGAAATACCATTTTTATTTTGTTGAATAATTACATCCCCACCGTTTTTGGAAGTGGATGCAAACTGTTTAGGTAAATGAATTTGTCTACTATCATAATGAACATTAGGAGTTAACTCTTTATGTTCTATAAGTGCTATAACTTTTTCACGGTCTTCTTTATAGATAATAAAATCTAAATTTATATAAATCTCATTAAATGGTATACATATCCAAGTAATTATTATGATTAATTGAATAATTAACGGTTTCCAGTTTTTGTATTTGATAAGATGTATGATTGTGAAAATTAATATTAAGAAAAACAATCCATGAACTATTATTGAAAGAAATGGCATAACAAATGGGGTAAGGAATTCAACTAAATACCATTTGAAAAAATGATAAAGTATGAGAGCGAGACCGCTTATTAATGTAATTTTGGTTAAATTCTTATTCAAATTTTGAATCTCCTTTCTATACTAAAAACATATGATTTTAGTATGAATATAAAATATGTTTTTCATAAATTTCCCTTAGTTTCATTTTATTAACTTTGTTTGATTAATATTTTGAATATATCATAGATTTGAAATTAAATAAACGGACATTAAATTTTTACATTTTATATAGAATAAAAGTGAGGGAAGTTTTCAAAATAGACTAGTTTTTTATTTGAAATGTAATTTGATTAGTTTCATGAAATAGATCCAGTTCCGGTAAAATCAATTGCAACAAGTGAACATTACGAAACTAAGAGGAGCATATCAAAGTCGGTGACACTGACTTATGGGACAGTTCACTTCTGATTGTGGAAACGGGGCAGTACAGAAGTGGAAAAATTCTGTGTTTCTTTTTAATTAATATATTTATTGGGAAAAACTTCGAAATTTCCGGCACAAATGCTCCTTCTATCCTATAATAGAAGCTATTCTGGACGTAAGTAATTTGTAAGGAATGAGTAAGAAAAAAGAGATTTTCATAGTATAAAATATTTATTATACCTACGTATAACACCTACTACTAATAATGTGTTATAATACAAATTAGCAACATAAAGGAAAGGAATTAGAAAAAATGACCTTACAAAATACTAAAAATTTAAAAAAACAAGTTGCTCCTTTTGAAAAATCAACGGCAAAAAAAAGTGTTTGGCAAATCATCAATACGGTAGTGCCATTTATTATCTTATGGTACCTTGCTTATAAAAGTTTGTCCGTTTCTTATTGGTTAGCATTAGTTCCAGCTGTGTTAGCCGCGGGATTTATGACACGGGTTTTCATTATTTTTCATGATTGTACCCATCATTCTTTCTTTAAAAGCCGTCGTGTAAATAGAATAGTAGGGACATGTATGGGTGTTTTAACTTTATTCCCGTTTGATCAATGGGGGCATGAGCATTCCGTTCATCACGCTACAAGTGGTAATTTGGATAAGCGAGGTACAGGAGATATTTGGACACTTACAGTGAATGAATATTTGGCAGCGCCATTTAGACTCCGTTTAGCATATCGTTTATATCGCAATCCATTGGTTATGTTTGGGTTAGGTCCGATTTATGTTTTCCTACTTAAAAATAGATTTAACAGAAAAGGTGCTAGAAAGAAGGAACGCATGAATACCTATTTGACGAATGTTTTAATCGTTGCTTTAGTAGGGTTACTTTGCTGGACACTCGGATGGCAATCGTTTCTTTTAGTACATGGTTCCATATTCTTAATAGCAGGTTCAATAGGTATTTGGCTGTTTTACGTACAGCACACATTCGAGGATTCTTATTTTGAAGAAGATAAAGAGTGGGAATATGTGAAAGCGGCAGTGGAAGGAAGTTCTTTTTATAAACTACCTAAAATCTTGCAATTTTTAACTGGTAATATTGGATTTCATCATGTTCACCATTTAAGTCCAAGAGTACCTAATTATAAATTAGAAGAGGCACACAATAATACGCTTCCTTTAAAGAATGTACCAACGATTACTCTTGCTACAAGTTTGCGGTCACTCCGTTTCCGTCTTTGGGATGAGCAAAACAACAATTTTGTTAGCTTTAAAGAAGTTAAAAATTTAGTGAAAAATAATGTTTCTATTCCAGTGAAATCAGAACTATAACTTCATCAAATATGACTGACTCCCCTTAATCATTTTCGATTTAAGGGGAGTTTTTGTTTAACTAGTAGATGCACGATATGGAGAAAACTTAAATGATTTTAATTGTAATGGAGGTGGATTAAGAAATAGTAATTAATATTAGAGGACGATAAAAATATTATGTTAACAATTTGAGGAGATTGATATTACTTTTTTCAATAGATATTATGCTTAGTCTCTGAGTATATTTCATCTGGTGTGTATCATGTCTTACAAGAAACGTATGATTTAAAACTTGATAAAATTTGCAGCAAATACATATGAAAATGATGTTCTCTTAATAATAAAAGGGTATTACGCTATAAAATAAATGATAATAAGAACAGGCCAATTATTTTAGGATAATAAAATACAAAACAGACAAACTCAATTACCCTTGAATTTGTCCGTTCAGTTACTGGTGAAAAAGGAGGAGTATGTAAATGAAATGTGTATATAGTCTAAAACTGTTTAAAGATATGTGAATGTATTTAAAGTGGGTTTCTTTACACTAATTTATTACTTTTTAGTTTGCCTAGATAGTTCAACAGATTTTTGCGTACAACGCTGCATAGCTGAAATGATGGCTGTTCGTAAGCCTTTTTCCTCTAATGTTGCTACAGCTTCTATAGTTGTTCCGCCAGGAGAACAAACCATATCTTTCAATTCACCTGGATGTATGCCTGTTTCTAGTACCATTTTTGCAGAGCCTAACACAGCTTGAGCAGCGAATTTATATGCTTGATTTCTAGGCATACCATCTAATACAGCTGCATCTGCCATCGCTTCTATAATCATATATACGTATGCTGGCGACGAACCACTTACAGATGTTACAACGTCCATTAATTTTTCGCTTACGATCTCTGTTTGACCAAAGCTATTGAAAATGTTTAGCACATCTTCTAAATCTTTTTCTGTCACCATTTCATTAGGGCATAACGCAGACATTCCTTCTCCAACAAGAGCAGGGGTGTTAGGCATTACTCTTACAACCTTTAATTTTTTAGCAAAAGCCTCTTCAGTACTTTTAATGCTTTTCCCGGCAGCGATCGTTACGACGATAACATCGTTTTTGATTATTTCTTTTATTTCGTTAATGATTGATGCGTATAGGTCTGGTTTAATTGATAAAATTAAAATATCAGCATTTTTAGCTACTTCATTGTTGTCAGTAGTTGTAGTTAGCCCATATTTTTCACTAGCATTTTTTAAATTCGTAGTGTTTAAATCTGAACAAATGATTTTATTTGAAGACACTATATTTTTGTTTATCATCCCGCCAATCATAGCCATTCCCATATTTCCGCATCCGATGAATCCAATTTGTTTGTCCATAATAACTCAATCTGGCTCCTTTTATAATAAATTATATCGGTCTGATATTATTATTTTAAAATAATAATGATATCTCCATGCAATATAAAGAAACATTCTAAGAGAATATATTCCTTTTTGCAACACCAAAAGTTGAAAATCAATTATATTCGACATTATGTAAATATATACACTTTAATTTTAGGTTTTATGTTGATGAATATGAGTTAAACTTATATCGATTTGTATTTTCATTCAGTAAGGTAATAATTTCATACAAGTAACTTGCCGCTCTATTATTTTTAAAAATACTTCTTGACACCAAATCAAATTATATCGCATAATATAAAAAATTAAACCGAAAATCGTTGAAGGGAATTAGTACATATGTCTTCTTGCGAAAGAGAGTGGAATTCACCGGCTGAAAGATTCCTCGTATAGAATGTATCGAACCTATCCCTGAGTCTTAAATGAAAGTTTAGGCGTACGCCTGCGTTATAGGCGCCAAGTGGATATCTATGTATATCAATTAAGGTGGTACCGCGGAACAATGACCGTTTCGTCCTTTTTATTTTATTAAGGGCGAAGCGGTCATTTTTATTTTGCTCTTTAATAGGCTAGGTGCAGCACTGATAAGAATAGAAGCCGCTGTAAGCTGTATGAATAGAAGTGAAATTTATAAAAAACTTTGATTTTAGACTTGGGGGATACAAAAGTGAAAAAACAACGAATTGTTGTAAAGATTGGGAGTAGTTCCTTGGCAGATAGTCACGGAGGCATTTCTAAAGAACAACTTTCAGATCACGTTGCCGCATTGGCTCGATTGAAAGAGGAAGGGCATGAAGTTTTACTAATTACATCCGGGGCAGTCGCTGCAGGTTTTTCTGCTCTAGGGTATCCTAGCAGACCTGTGACAATTAAAGGGAAACAGGCTGCTGCGGCTGTCGGGCAAAGTTTATTAATGCAGGCATACACGGAGGAATTCCGTAAATATGGTATCGTTACTGCACAACTTTTACTAACGAGAAGTGATTTTTCTAGAAAAGAACAATACAGTAACGCTTACGCTACTTTAGGAGAGCTACTAAACCGTTCTGCTCTTCCTATAATCAATGAAAATGATTCGATTTCTTTAGAAGAGCTAACGTTCGGTGATAATGATATGCTGTCAGCTTTAGTAAGCGGACTTGTTTCGGCAGATATGCTCATGATTTTTACAGATGTGAACGGTTTATATGACCAAAATCCTCAGAAAAATGCGGATGCGAAAAAATATCATTTCCTTCCTGAGGTAACGGAAGAAATTGCTTCTCTTGCAGGAGATGCTGGTTCAAAACTTGGGACTGGCGGTATGAAATCAAAAATCGATGCTGCAAAGACGGCACTATCTCTTGGAGTGAGTGTATTTATCGGAACGGGATGTGGACAGGAGAAGTTTTTAGATGTTATGAAGGGCAAAGGTGATGGAACATATATCGGGAATGCTCCTCAAAAAGTGATTAAGATGAACAAGCAATGGATCGCCTTGCATTCGCTTGTTAGCGGACAAATTGAAGTAGATGCGGGGGCAGCTTCTGCCATCATTCAGCATGGTAAGAGTCTTCTGCCTGCTGGTGTTACAAATGTGTCAGGGTTTTTCCAAGTGGGTGAAGTCGTGGAAGTAATCACGCAACAAGGGCGCGTAATAGGAAAAGGACAATGCACATATAGCGCAGAGGAACTAAGGAATTTAAAAGGTATGCAAAGCCAAGATATTCAAGCAAGAGGCGAAAGGCATAATTATGAAGTCATCCATAGAGATCACTGGGTTTCATTTTAAGAAAAGAGAGCACTCAAATTTTAATGGGCAGGAAAGATTTAGATACTGGTGTTAAATAGTTCTCAAATAAAAACTGATTAACCTTAAAAAGGAGGAAATAAAAATGAATGAAGTGTTGGCAAAGGGGAAAAAGGCGAAAGAGGTTGCTAGAGAACTTGTGCTTAAATCTACAGATCAAAAAAATGAAGCACTTGCCGTAATTGCTGATCAGCTGATATTAGAAACAGCTTATATTTTAGAGGAAAACAAACGGGATATTGAAGAAGGGAAGACAAAAGGATTTTCTGAGTCACTCCTTGATCGTCTTATGCTGAATGAACAGCGTATCATTGATGTGACTGAAGGTATTAAGCAACTAATTGATTTACGTGATCCTGTTGGAGAGCGTGTTAGTGCATGGGAACGACCAAATGGATTATCTATTCAGGAGATGCGCGTACCACTTGGTGTTGTCGGAATGATTTACGAGGCAAGGCCGAATGTGACAGTGGATGCTGCTACAATTTGCTTGAAAACGGGAAACGCAGTAATACTACGTGGTAGTTCTTCTGCTATTCATTCTAACAAAGCCATCGTTAGCGTTATTCACAGGGCGCTCAAACAAACAAGCTTGCCTTCAGAAAGTGTGCAGCTCATAGAAGATACAACGCGCGATAGTGCAAAGCAGTTGTTTACATTGAATGAGTACTTGGATGTTCTTATCCCAAGAGGTGGCAAACAATTAATTGATACTGTAGTGAGAGAAGCATCTGTTCCAGTACTTGAAACAGGTGCGGGAAATTGTCATATTTTTATTGATGAAACAGCGGATAAACAAATGGCATTTAATATTATTATAAACGCAAAAACGCAGCGTCCATCTGTATGTAATGCAATTGAAACGATTATACTTCATGAGAATTGGGCGCAGCAATTTGGTAGCGAGCTGTTTTCTTCCTTGAAGGAAAGAGGCGTGGAGCTACGTGGTGATAATAAAGCATTGGCAATTGATTCTTCTATTGCATTAGCTTCAGAAGAAGACTGGGAAACAGAGTTTTTATCTCTCACACTGGCAGTTAAAGTGGTTTCCACTACGGAAGAAGCGATTCATCATATAAATACGTATGGATCCATGCATTCCGAAGCGATTATTACAGAGAACGAGGAAAACGTCAGCAAATTTTTCACATCTGTTGATGCCGCCGCACTTTATCATAATGCATCGACTCGTTTTACGGATGGATCTGAATTCGGATTCGGCGCAGAAATTGGCATCAGTACACAAAAGCTACACGTAAGGGGACCAATGGGGCTACCTGCATTGACTTCCACAAAATATGTGATTCGTGGAAATGGACAGATTCGGAGATAAGAATTATAAAAGAACAAGTAATAAGATGAAGACACCCAATTCAGTTTAAGTGTCTTCATCTTATTACAATTATTCATTTACCATACAAAAAGCCCCACAAGCATAGCGCTTAATAAGGAAACAGCCATTCCGCTAACAAGAAGCTTCCAAACATTTTTACCGATTATTGATGATTTTTCCTCGCCAAATAATGAATTGTAAGTTCCATAAATCATACCTACTGTACTAAAGTTTGCAAAAGAAGCTAGAAATGTAGTTGCAACTGCAATTGTATGTGGTTGTAAAGACTTTAAGTTTGATTTTAAATCCATCATTGCAACAAATTCATTCGTTGTTATTTTTATCCCCATTAATTCAGCTACATACATAGCATCTTTGCCTGTTAAACCGAGTAAAAAAGCAAAGGGACTAAAGATAATAGAGAAGATTTTTTGAATTGTTAAACCTGTTACAAAAAAGCTTAAAATACCATTTAAACATGCTGTTAAAGCTACATACCCAATTACCATCGCTAAAATAACAATAACCATATTCATCCCAACTAACATACTGTTTGAAATAGTAGAAAAGAAATCTTTTTTTTCATTTTTTGAAGGTGAATAAATAACATCATCTTCTTTAGTAACTTCTACAGGATTTAAAACATTAGCCAAGATTAATGCGTTAATACAGTTTAAAGGAATAGCGCTGAAAATATATGTTGCTGGAACCATTGATAGATAAGCACCAAGAATGGATCCGCTGACGCTACTCATACTCATAATTCCAAAAGTCAACAAACGATTTTCTTTTAACACAGATAATTGATCACGAACAACTGCAAGTGCTTCCGTATTTCCTAAAAACATCATTTGAATGGAAAAGAAGCTTTCTAACTTTGGTAAACGAGAAATCTTTGAAATGATTGCACCAACTTTATCGATAATCCAAGTTAAGATTCCAAAATACGAAAGAATATCAAAGAAAGTGATAACAAAAATGATAGGAAGTAAGGCGCTAAAGAAGAAATCAACTGTTTGATTTTCCATAGCTGAAGGAAATGCAAATCGAATTCCTTCATTCGCACATGATAGTAGCCAACTGAAAAATGACGCAATTTTATTAATGATAATACTGCCTAATTTCGTGCCTAACATAAACCACGTAATAAAAAGCTCCAATATTATTAGAATAACAATTGGTCTCCATTTTATTTTTCTTTTATTAGGCGAACATAGGAAAACGATTAATATTACAACGAAAATCCCTAACATATTTAATATGAAATGCATGTCAACAACTCCTTGAGGCTTATTATTTGTATATAAAAAAGCCCCTATTCTTCCAAATTTGGATTATGATCAGAAGTTATGAAGAATGTAAATTATGTTTGGGATTAGTCTATTTCAATTTATGTACTAAAAATTAATGTTTTTTCGCTTTATAAAGGATATGTATTAATAATGTAAAGCAACAAAATAAATCTATTGGTAGAACGAAGGACAATTAATAGCTGCATCCATTTTTAAATTGTTTAGGTGAAATACCAGTATATTTTTTAAAGATCTTTGTAAAATGACTTTGGCACGCTGAATATATTCATTTAGAGAAATTCTAACTTCCTTTTTGAAAAGGGAAGATAGATAACTTGGATTTAATGTGACTATTTCTGCTAGATGGGATAGTGATGCTTCTGAAATGATGAACTATATGCCATTATGAGCATTAGTGAACTTTAGCGCAGGTGCTTTTACAGAAGAAATGTTGAATGAAATAATTGGGCTATTGAACGATGCACAAATGAATTAATAAGCGGTGAATGCAAGGAAGTTAGGCGGGAGATAATGGTCCGTAAATGTCTAATTAAAGTTTTACTTTATCCATTGAACATTCTTTGTTGAATTTTAATTAAGCTTAATAAATCATTGCAGGACGTTTCTCCAGCATGCAAAAAAGCAAATGAGAGTTAGAATCTCATTTGCTTTTTTTGTACTTATTCTGCTAAATGTAGAATCATATGCTTGTCTATCATCTTTAATCATTGCTTATAAATATGAACGATGAGATGGCCATGAACCTTGGAGTTTACGAAGTTGTATAATTTGACCTGTATGATAAGCATCATGCAATAGGATATTCAGATATTGTTGCCAAACTGGTAGAGACGGACTTGGTTGATCCAGTTCTGCTTCTTGAAGGGATGTTAATGAAGATCGTAAGGCATCATGTACTTGGAGCGTTCGCTTCACTGTTTGTTGCCAAGCATCATCATCATTAGGTCCACCTTGGACAAACGTGTCATCATTATTTTGTGGAGCAACAAATGTGTCATCTTGATGTAAGCGGGAAAGTAAGCGCTCTTTAAAGATTAGTAAATGGTTTGCATTTTCCCAAATCGTATTACTGGCCGTTCCTTCTGGGTGCCAACATGCTTGTGCAGCAGTAAGATTCTTTAACGCTTCTGATATCGGTGGATACCATTCTTCTTCGTAAAAAACTTGCTTGACCCCATTTTGTAATATTTCTTTTTTACCCATTCGTATAGCCTCCTTAACTATGAGATAGACCAACAATAAGTGTTAGATAAATTAGGTAGAAACGTACCTACTTATCATCTGATTGATGTTTAGAAGGTTCTAAAAGAACAATACGGCGCCGTTGTAGTAATTGCAGAAACAAACTTAGGCTTTCTAAATCATTTTTCTTACTGCAATAAATTCTCCTTTCTCTTCAATAAACCTGTCTCATAGTTGAACAAGAAAATTAACTGTAGCTTAAATTTAAAAATTTGTAGCAATATAAAGTTTCAGAAGATTTTAAAATTCTAAAAAATTAGAAGGTATAATTCGATAAATATAGAATTTAATAATTAGCAAATAAGGAGGGGATAAAATGGAAGTCTTTCACGTGACGAGTAGAAAGAGGGAAACGTACAACGTTCAAATGAAGTATTCGATACTTTTCGAATGCGCACTTGGCATTGCGGCAATTACTCATAAGAGGTTAATCGATACTCTTGAAAAGACTCAAAGTGAATGGGAAAAAATTAGACAATCATTATCGGTAGAGATGAGAGAGCATTTACAGTTCGTAGAAGAAAATAATACATGGAAAGCATTACTTCAGTTATTGTATGAGGGAGATTTTCAGGATCTATCACAGTTTATTGCAAATATCGATTCACTTTCAGAAGAAGATTTAAAGTATATATGTTTACCGTTTTTAGGAGAAGCGTATCAAGCGAAAAGACGTTTAGCTGCAAGCGGAGAAGTATCTGTAATACATGAACTAAAGGAACTGACACATGATCATCAGTTTTTCTCTACGTATATAGAGTTTGTATGTCATGCCGATGTGCGCGAACTAAAAACGCATTTAATCGCCGTTATGACAGGTTGGTATGACAGTGTTGTAAAAAAAGAGGCAGAAGAAATTGTTTCTATACTACAGCGAGATTATGAAGCGAAAAATGAAATGAATAAAAAGATGAAACCGGAAGAGTTTGTCGAGTGGGCTACAGGTGGAGTTACATATATGCCAGAGCCAAGTGTTCATCACGTACTTCTTATCCCGCAAATTACATACAGACCGTGGAACATAGAAGCTGATATTGAAGATACGAAAGTGTTTCATTATCCAGTCGCAAATGAAAGTATACATCCAGAAGATCCGTATGAGCCGAGTTATTTTTTAGTTCATAAACATAAGGCGCTCGGGGACGAGGCAAGGCTTCGTATTGTAAAACTACTATTTGAACAAGAGCGTACGCTGCAAGAAATAACGGAAAGATTACAACTAGGAAAATCGACAGTACATCATCATTTGAAACTTTTACGTTCAGCAAAGTTAGTTGATATTCAAGACGGAAAATATGTGTTGAGAAAGAAAGCAGTGCAGTCTTTAGCGAAAGAATTAGATGCATTTTTGAATAGATAATATACAACGAGAATGTACATAAAGGGAGGAATTTAATAGAAAAGTTGGTGAGCTATAGTGAAGAGTGTATTGAAAAACCGTTCATTCTTTTTTATGTGGATAGGTAGTGCGATTTCGGAATTAGGCGGGGCTTTCGGGACGTTATGTAATTCAATTCTCGTTTATGAATTAACAGGATCAAAAACAGCATTAAGTAGCATGTGGTTACTATATTTTATCCCGTCGCTCATACTACAACTTATAAGCGGTCCATATATTGATAAATGGAGCCGAAAGTGGATTATGATTTTTTCACAATGGATACGAGCGTCCGTATTTTTACTACCTTTGGCGATGCTAGTTACAGGTAATATAGAAGTTTGGCACATTTATGTTGTTCAAATTATAGTTGGACTTATTACACCGCTTTATACACCTGCAAGTCAAGCAATTACACCGAGCATTGTAAGTAAAGAGCACCTTCAAAATGCAAATGGGTATATTGATGGGATGACTCGTCTTATGATGTTTCTTGCGCCAGTATTAGGTGGCATCGTTATTCATTTTATTGGAATGAAGCTAACACTGTTCTTTGTGTGTATTTGTCTATTCATTAGTGGAGGGTTGTTGCTTTTCATTAGAGAAAAGAGGATAAAGCAAGAGCTTAGAAAAACGTGGCTAGAGCAGTTTCTTCATGGATTTACATATTTTTTCACAAGACCAGTTATCGTTTGGCTTGGTATCTTTCTAACATTCGTTCAATTTGGAGTAGGAGTAACGATGGTTACGAATCTTCCTTACATTAAAGATGAACTATCGGCAGGGTATGCTGAATACGGTTATTTTATGGCCGGTTTCCCACTTGGCTATGTAGTTGGATCAATATTAGTCGGAAAAGTAACATATAAAAGCCGGCGAATACTTATGCTTGGAGGATTGTTTATAGGTGGCCTTACATACATTTCTCTAGGGTTCAATCACAGTATTATAATTGCGGTAATTATTGAAGTAATTGCAGGTATTTGTATTTCATTTTTCAATGTTCATAATACGACGATATGCCAACAAACAGTACCAAACAATATGATAGGGCAAGTATTTTCAGTGCGATTATTTTTCATACGATCCGCTATGCCGTTAGGTGTGTTATTAGGAGGCATACTAAGTGAAATATGGGGAGTTAGAGCACTATACTTTATCATAGGTGCGATTATATGCGTCACTTCTTTAATAGGAATATTACTTCCATATTTTAAATTTTTAGATGAGGCAGTTGAAGAGAAAACAGCATAATTCAAAAAATTTAAAACTTTATAATTGAAAATAATTATCATAATCAACTATAATAGAAGAATACTAGTATTCGTATTACAAAGAGGGAGTGGGATATATGTTTATCGAAACTAAAACATTTACAGTAAAAGAAGGTACATCAGATATAGTTGTAGAGCGTTTTACAGGAGAAGGCATTATTGAAAAATTTGAAGGGTTTATCGATTTAAGTGTTCTCGTTAAAAAAGTGAGACGCGGAGATGAAGAAGTAGTAGTTATGATTCGCTGGGAATCAGAACAAGCATGGAAAAACTGGGAAACAAGTGAAGAGCATTTAGCTGGACATAGAGCGGGCCGTGGTAAACCAAAACCAGATCATATCATTAACGTTGAACACGGTGTTTATTATGTGAAATCATCGAAATCGGCTTATCAACAGTCGTAAAATATAATTAGAGGTAGAGGATATTTGTTTATTAATAAACAAATATCCTCTTTTTTGATTTATAGTAAAATATGGATGTTATATATATTTATTTGTTTAGTTATAAATGGAGGTAAACGAAGTGAAAAAAATATTAATAATGGCAGCTTTAGCAACGACATTATTATCAGTATGTAGTGATAATAATGTGAAAGAAGATGTATCTAAGAATGAGGAAGAAAAACGTAAAAGCAGTGCAAAAATAGTAGAGCAGAAAGAGTATATCGTTATTGATAAGAATTATAATGAAATATTTCTAAAAGATGCTAGCTCAAATAAAGAAGAGAGCGTGAAAGTAAGTTTAAGTAATTTAAACCCAATAAAATGGAAGGCGCCTAAAAGAAACGGTAGCTTAGATATAGGTGATCATATCTCTTTGGAAAAAGAAGAGGGTAAATATACACCTACATTAGTAAAAGATCTTGTAGGTGAAATAAAGTATGATGGTTCAATTAAATATAAAATTTTAGAAGCAACTAATAAGTCAGTAAAGTGGTTACCACTAAATAAAGAGAACAATGGAGGGAGTGTTCCACCAGAGATGGTAAAAGTGGTGAATGCTTCGAAAATAAAAGGTGGAGATATTGTAACGATTCAAGATAAAACAAAAAGCAGTAAAGACGCAATTGTATATGAACTGACAATTGTTGAATAAGTATGTAGAAGATTAAAGGTATTAAGAGAAGTAAAATATATTTAGGTAACGAATAAATCTATAAGAATGTGTTTGGAGGTTACAAATGTTAGAAACACAAATATCTATTAAACATGAACGACATAAAAAATTAGTGAAAACAATAGTAGCTGAAATCTTATCTATAGATAAGGTAACTGGATGTATGCTTATTGGCTCTGTCGCAAGAGGTGATGCATATCCTGATTCGGATTTAGACTTATATATTCTTTTAGAAGACGGACAAAAGAAGCGATTTTATTCTGAAACGAGAGAAGATATTTTAGTTGAATATAAGAGTGCAGATTTTAATCTAATACAAGTAAACTTTAAAAACAATCCGATGGAACTATACTCATTTTTAGAAGGGAAATTTTTATTTGATAAAAGCGGTGAGTTGAAAAAGTTAAAGGAAATAGCTAAACATGAATTTGAAAACTACCGTGTTTCTAGTGATAAAGTAAAAGGCGTTTCTCATTGGTTACATAGTTCGCTAATTAAAATTAAGACTGCTCTGAAGGCAAAAGATGAGTTAAAAGCATCATATATAGTTCAAACATCAACTTGGACATTGTTAGAGGGAATATGGGCTATTAATAACAAGCCAGTACCGCCAGCTGGATCTGTTTTGAAATATATTGAAACATTATCTAAAGTACCAACGAATTTTGCAGGCTTTATAAATAAATTGTTTTTAGGTGATACGACAGAGCGCATCTCTTCAGCAATTTTCTTGATTGAGTGGGTTTTACTTAATTTGGAGAATAAATAATATGGCTATAACACTTGTCAATTTATATAGGTAAATCGATACTCCATGTCGAATTGTTCATATGATTGCATTCATTTCGAAAAACGTTCTAAGCTATAGGAAAAAGCATAAGACTATTAAAAAATAGTCTTATACGGAACACTTGAATATCTTTCCTTACATATGTAAGTGTTATTAATATGAGTATATATACCCTCTGCTTAAAAGGAGATGAGTGAATGAAGTTGAATCATTTAAATCTATGTGTTGATGATTTATCAGAAGCTAGACATTTCTTTGAAACATTTTTTGATTTTCAATTTTTGGAGCAAAAGGGAAAGGCACTTGTAGTAATGAGTGATGAGAGTGGATTTATACTTGTGCTAAGTGATCCAAAAGCATTTAAGGGGAATAAGGAAGTTATGTATCCTGAAGCTTTTCATATTGGTTTTTTAGTGGAAACTTCAAGTGAAGTTGATCAATCATATAATCGTTTAGTAGCTGGTGGCATTGAAATAGGCAAGGAACCTTATACGATGAGAGGTAGTAGTTATGGTTTTTATTTTACAGTATTTAATGGCTTATTAATCGAAGTGTCTTGTATTGATTATAGAGACGGTAAGAAAGTTTCAAAATCCAATGACACTCATCAAGAGTAATTGTTTGAAGGTGTATATGTAGCCCCTTATCCAGTTTGGAAAGGGGCTTGATACCATTTTAATCCTCTTTTTTAATGGAACACTAAAGTGAAAAAGAAGCGTCTTTTAGTCAGAAATCCGACTTATGAGACAGTTCCTTTATTTTTGTTTTCATATTTTATTATAACTGAAACAATTATCATTTTTTACAATATAATCAATTAATTTAAATATTTAGAAAAATAGGATGTTTATGTGTTAAAATAAATATAGAAAACCATTTATTAACTATCGGCAGGTTAATAGAAAAAGGGTGTAAATAGTTAATAATGTCACAATTAAAATGCAACTAGATAGTTAGGAGGAATGATTATAATGGATACTACACAACAAAACAGTAATGCATGGGATAAGAAGGTTGAAGAAGGTTCTAGATACACTCAACCTGTAAGTAGTGAGGTTATTGAAAAAAGTAAATCAGGTGAATGGGAAATCACAGTCACCACAGAAAAATCAGTTCCTAGAGATTGGTTTCCAAAGTCATTAGAGGGATTAAAGATACTTTGTTTAGCATCAGGTGGAGGGCAACAAGCACCAGTACTGGCTGCTGCTGGAGCAGATGTAACAGTTACTGATATATCTAAGAAGCAATTGGAACAAGATGAAATGGTAGCGGAACGGGATGGATTAACTTTAAAAACAGTACAAGGAGATATGTCAGATCTTAGTGATTTTGAAGATGAATATTTTGATATTGTCGTAAATCCTGTTTCTAATTTGTTTGTAAAAGATGTTCATCTTGTATGGAATGAGATTTCAAGGGTTTTAAAGAATAAAGGTATTCTTATTTCTGGATTTACAAATCCTTTACTATGGATTTTTGATGACAACCAAGAACAAAAAGGTATTTTGGATGTTAAACATTCAATACCTTCATCAACATTGGATTATTTACCAGAGGATGAAGTTCAAGATTATATTAATTTAAATCAAACAATAGAATACGCACATACTCTAGAAGATCAAATCCAAGGTCAAGTTGAAGCTGGTTTTGTTATAACGGGTTTTTACGAGGATGATTTTGGTGGAACAAGGATATTAGATAAGCATATTAAAACTTTTATTGCTACAAAAGCTATAAAGTTAAAGGTTGATTAAAATTTTTGGCTCGTTAGTCGAAGAAGGAAACTTGAAAACAGTAAAAGTTCAATGTATGTCAAAAAGGATGGCAAGTGCCATCCTTTTCCTTGTGTAGTTTGAGTGTCAAAACAAGTTTTACTCCTCTTAACTGAACCCGTTATAATAAATAGTCCATCTTTTCACATTAATTTTTCACATCATTATATAGTTCCAGCGCCTCTTTCACATTCAATCTATTTTTTACAATGCCATGAATCGCTTGAATCATCGCAGTTGGATGTTCGGATTGCCATATGTTTCGGCCCATGTCTACTCCGATTGCGCCTTCTTGCAGCGCATTGTACGTAATGTTTAATGCGTCTTCGATTGAATCTAGTTTCGGTCCGCCCGCGATTACGACTGGAGCAGGGCATGTGCTTGTGATTTTTTCGAATCCTTCGCAGTAGTACGTTTTAATAATATCAGCTCCCATTTCAACACATACGCGGGAGGCGAGTGCTAGAAAGCGAGCTTCACGTTTTTGTAGTTCTTTCGCAACGGCGGTAATACCGAGTACTGGCAGGCCGTAATCGTGAGCTTCAGAGACTACGTTTGCGAGATTTGAAACAGTTTGTGTTTCATAGTCTGATCCAACAAAGACAGAAACGCCGACGCCAATTGCGTTTTGTTTTACTGCTTCTTTCACAGGTGTAACAATTGTTTCATTCGCTAAATCTTTGCCTACTACAGTTGCCCCGCCTGATACACGCATAACCATCGGTGTGTTGCAGTTTTCAGGAATACAGGAACTTAATACGCCTCGTGTTAAAAAGAGGGAATCAGTATATGGAAGCAAGTTTTTAACTGTTTCTAACGGTTGTTCAAGTCCGTGAATTGGCCCTAAAAAGTAGCCGTGATCTATCGCTAACATAACCGCTCTGCCGTCAGGTAAAATTGTGTTTAATCGATTTTTAAATCCCCAAGTCATTAGGAATCACTCCTTCGTTAATGTTGGATTTTCAGTTTGTACAGTATCTTTATTTGGTAAATGTGGTGACTTTATAAAAACAGCTTTAAAAGGCTTATCAGAATGGTTAATAAGATAATGGGATTCATGAGGTCGAACTTGCAAGACATCCCCTTGTTTGATCGGAACTCTCTCGTTATTCACATAGAAATCTATTTCGCCTTCTAACGCATAGAAGACCTCTTCGCACGTTGTATGATAGTGATTTTGAAACTCTTGCCCAGGCTGAATCACGACTAGGCCAAGATCGATATTTGGACCTTGTATTAAATATTTAGGCCCGTTATCACCGAAGCGATAGGAGAAATCATTTTCATTCGCTTTTAACATACATTTCACTCCTTTATGTAATGTGTTACAGAGCACCGGGTGCAATCCACATATGTGAGGTGAGCCCTTTATCGGCTAAAGCGAGCTGACTGTTATACACAGTTTTCCATGTTTCATAGAATTCCTTATATAGTTCATGATTTTCAGTGACTGGCTCAAATGTTTTTTCCCACTGTACAAACTGTTCGGCAGTCGCTGCCATAGATGAATATATACCAGCACCAACCCCAGCAGCAATTGCAGTTCCTAAAGCTGCCGCTTCTTTTACAACTGGTACTTTCACTGGGATTCCAAGAACGTCTGAAAGAATTTGCGGCCAAAGTTTTCCTTTAGCAGCGCCGCCAGCAAAAATCACTTCAGAAGGAAATTTCCCTGTGAGAGCCTCTATTAATTTCAAGTTGCCGAATGTAACGAAGGCGGCATTTTCTTCTATTGCCCGGAACATTTCTTTTTTACCGCATTTTTCAGCATCTAAACTTAAATTTAAAAAGGATGGTGCAGCATGTCGCCAAGAAATATAATTCATTACATTTGAAAAAGTGGGGATTATGCCATGTGAGCCTACAGGAACTTCTTTCGCTTGTTCTTCTAGTAATTCATAAGCATCTACACCGAGTTTTTCAGCGAGCCGTTTTTCTTCATGGCAAAAGGCATCTCGAAACCACCTCATAACAAGGCCAGGGAAGAAAGCAATTGTTTCGTATTGCCATAGGTTAGGAATGACGTGGCAATTAACACGAATCGCCGCATTTGGATCAGTTTCTGGTTTTGTTATATTTACTTCTTGTTGCCAAAAACTGCCTCCGCATATAAATGTTTGTTCAGGCTTTACAACTCCAGTTCCAAGCGATGCCATTTGTGCATCTCCGCCGCCAGCAACGACCGGTGTTCCTTCATGTAATCCTGTTAACTCAGCACTTCGTTTTGTGATATTCCCGATAACTGTACCAGCTTCATTTACTTTTGGAGAAAAGGCTAGAGTAAGACCGCATTGCTCAGCAACCCAGTTATCCCAAGCTCTATTTTGTAAATCGAATATACCGGACGTACATCCGTTTGAAGGATCAATTTGTAGTACGCCGCACAATTTATATAAAATCCAATCGTTTAACATCGTGAAAGAATGAATGCTCCTGTACACGTCTGGTTCATGTTTTTTAATCCAAAGTAAGCGAGGTAAAGCACCTAATGAAAAAGTTTGACCGGATTTTTTATATAAATCCTTTTCAATTTCGGAACGAATTTGTTTTAGTTCACTAACTTCCGCTGACGCGCGGCCATCAACATTTGCACAAGCCCATATTTCCTGCCCGTTTTTATCGTATAAAACAAAGCCTTCACGCATACTCGTTGCACTAATACCTTTAATAGAAGAGTAGGACGTATTACTTTTTTGAAGAACCTCTTTCGTACATTGTTGAACGAGCTGCCAGTTTTCAGTTACATCAAAATTCATAGAACCAGGGTAACGACTATCTGATTTATGAATCCATTCTTTTTGACTAACAGCAAGTTGATTACCGTTTAAATCAAAAAGAACTGCTCGAATGCTCCCTGTACCAGCGTCGTAAGCTAATAGAGTAGACATTGAGAGTCACCTTCCTTTCTTAATAAGGAGAGGGCAGTTTCTTCATCGGTAATTAATGTATGAATGAACTTTCCTTTTAAGGCGCCGTAAATTGCAGCTATCTTTTCCGTACCGCCAGCTACACCAACGACATGTTTCATATTTTGAAGAACAGAGAGTGGTGTGCCGATAAGACGGTTATGATGGGGAAGTTCTAATTGTTTTCCGTCAGTATTATAAAATTGCCCTAAAATATCTCCAACCCCGTTTTGACTACGTATATATGTCATTTCACGTAGTGTTAATTTTTCTTCTTTCACAATTGTGGCGTCTTGAGATAAGCTGCCAATGCCAACTACTGCTGTATGAGCGAGTGAAGCGACGTGAAGCATATCTTTCACGCTCGGTTCAGATAGAATAATTTGTGTCATTTCGTTTGTAGATGTTAGAAAAGGGGTAGGAATAATATGAAGATCGCCTTGCATGTAGTTTAAATAGCTTTGATTTCTTGGAATATAGTGATTTACGCCTCCTGTAAGAGTAACGATTGAAAGACTCATAGAGCTATCAAAATGAATGTTTTCTAGCATTTTACTTATCGTCTCTCCCCAGCCAATCCCAAGTAAATCTCCTTGTTGCAGATGAGTTTCTAAATATTGTGCGGCAGCTTTTCCGAGTGAAAATGCATAATCCTCAGTTGGCGTTGGAATAACGAAAGCATCTTTTAGATGGAATTTTTTCATAAGATCACGTTCGATGCTTAAACAGTGCAAACCAGTACCTTTTACGTGAAATGTGACGACACCTTCCGTCCGTGCTTTATCTAACAACCGAACGACTTTATTTCTTGAAATGTGAAGAAGTGAAGCAATTTCTTGCTGGGTTAATTGATCTTTATAATAGTACCAAGCTACTTTTGTTAACAAATTGTCTTCAAAGTTCAGCTGTGACATGCTCTTCATCCCTTTCAACAATTGACCACTGCTTAAACATATGTGTTCGTTATTTTGTTTATTCCAGTTGAAGCGATAAATAGTCCAGTGAAAAAAGTGTTCTAGATATGAAAAAAGAAATATACAATGCTACAAAACAAGTAGAACAAAAAATCATTTTCTCAAAAAATGTTCTGCATAAAGGCAGGTGACAACATGTGGAGAACGTGCCCTTATTACAAGTTACAAAGATGAGTAAATCATTTGCAGATCAACTCGTATTAAAAGAAGTGAATTTACAATTAGAGCCTGGAGATGTATACGCTTTAGTCGGAGGGAATGGTGCTGGGAAATCAACGTTAATGAAAATATTAACGGGCTTGTATTCATACGATGCTGGCAAGATGTATGTGAAAGGGAAAGTACAACAGTTTTCAAACACAGCAGAAGCACATCAACATAGCATATATTTAATACCACAAGAGCCACTCATCTTTCCGCATATGACAATTGAAGAGAACATTTGTATCGGAATGAAAGCGAAAAAGAAAGAACTTCGAAATAAAATTAATAAGTTGCTAGAAGGCTTAGGTTGGAACATTCAACTTCATAAGCTAGGGTTATCGTTATCCATTGCCCAGCAACAATTAGTAGAAATATTGAGGGGATTAATAAGGGAAGCTGAGATTCTTATTTTAGATGAGCCAACATCGACATTAACAACTCACGAAATTAAGAGTCTTTTTGTGTTGATAAAAAGCTTAAGAGAAAAAGGAATTGGCATGATATACATTACGCATCGTTTTCCAGAAATCTTTGAAATTGCAAATAAAGTAGCAATTTTGCGTGACGGTATGATTGTAAGTCAAGGGGATGTATCAAGCTATACATATGACATGCTAATGGAGGGGTTATTACCGAAAGATTATAAACTTGAGGAGAAGAAAGAAATCGCGCAAGAAGAAATAGAGCATTCGGAAAAAGTATTAGATGTCATGAATGCGTCTAGTTATGCTTTTCAAAATGTATCATTAACTGTACACGCTGGAGAAATTGTCGGGATTTCAGGTATTGTCGGATCAGGTAGGACTGAATTAGCTGAATCAATATTTGGATTAATGCCTTTGAAATCAGGTTCCGTTTTATTAGAGGGAACATCCATTACGAAGTATTCGGTACATAAGCGAATAAAGGAAGGTATGGTGTATGTACCGGAGGACCGGGCAGGGAATGGTATATTTTCAATTGCGTCTGTTAAGGAAAATATAACATCTGCATCTTTAAACAGTATGAGTAGCTTCTTTTTAAACAACAAAAAAGAAAGCGCTTTATCAGAGTTGTATATAAAACAGTTTCGAATTGTTGTCCCTCATATGAATGAGAAAATGACGTCTTTATCAGGTGGGAACCAACAGAAGGTCGTGCTAGCAAAATATCTTGCATGTAATCCGAAAGTGATTATTCTTGATGAACCGACCCGCGGTATTGATGCGAAAGCAAGACTAGAAGTATACGAAACGATACAAAGTTTGAAGAGAGAGGGACTTGCGATCATATTAATCTCTTCAGATGTAGAAGAAATTGTTCAATTAGCGAATCGGGTATATGTGATGAGAAACGGAGAATTCGTCTCTCATTTAGAGAAGAAGGAAATTTGTATTGATGAAGTTACACGCCTTGCGTACGGAGGAAAGAGAGGTGTAACGGAGTGAAACGTTTATTTAAAATGCATGAGACGTCAATTATTATTTTATTACTTCTTTACATAGCCTTCGTTGGAGTAATGAATCCGAGTTTTGTGCAGTTTAGCTCTTTATCTTTAATTATGAAATCAAGCGTTATTTTAGTTGTTTTGGCAATTGGTCAATCTTTCGTATTGTTTACGAAAAATATAGATGTATCAGTAGGGTCTATTATGGGATTAAGCGCTGCGGTTTGCGGGATGTTGTTAACAGATGGATACAGTGCCTTTATTTCGATATTTGCGGCAATTATATTTGGTGCTCTTATTGGTATGGTAAACGGAATTGGCGTTACGAAATTTCGAGTGCCAGCTATCATTATGACATTAGGAATGCTCGGTATTATTAGAGGTGCAATGTTAATATTTACGGGCGGAAAGTGGATTGAAGATATTCCGAATGAGTATAAACAAATTGCTTCTATTATGATGTTAGGCCTTCCGATAACGGTATGGACCGTTCTTATCATATTACTACTACTATATTTCTTTTTAATGAAAGTTCAAATTGGAAGATATTTTTATGCGGTCGGTGATAATGAAGATGGTGCAAGGCTTATTGGAATACATGTAGATAAAGTGAAAATATACGCGTTTATCATATCAGGCATAAGCGCTGGGCTCGCTGGATGTATATTCGTAATGAATATTGGATTCGTTCCAAATCAAACAGGTACAGGAATAGAATTGCAAGTTATCGCCGCTGCTGTTTTAGGTGGTATTCATTTAAAAGGAGGAACAGGCTCTATATTTGGAGCGGCATTAGGTGCATTCTTCTTAGAAGTGATAAGCAGTTCACTCGTCTTTTTAAAAATACCTGCATTTTGGAATAGTGCTATTTCAGGATTTTTACTTCTACTCATCATCGTATTAGATAGTGTCTTAAAAAAATGGAAGAAACTCCGGCAATTAGAAGAAAGGAGGGTGAATCTATGAAAGGAATACGTAGCTTGTATAGATGGGAAGGGGTTCTTCTCATATTGCTTCTCGTAGAATTCATTCTCTTTAGTTTCATAAATAGTGATTTCTTAAACATTAGTAACCTCCTTTTTAGTATGAACGATTTCCTCATTATTTCAATCGCGGCTATTCCGATGACATTTGTCATTGTAACTGGTGGAATTGATGTTTCAGTAGGATCTATTATGGGGCTTACTTCGATTCTTATCGGAGTACTTTGGATGAATGGTATGCCTATACTGTTGGCTGTTATCATTGCGCTCGTAGTAAGTTGTATAGCGGGCGGATTAAATGGACTTATTATAAAAATGACAGATGTAGAACCTCTTGTTGTTACACTTGGAACGATGTTTTTATATGCGGGAATCGCCCTTGTTATTTCAGGTGGTTCGGGTGCAGCGGGCTATGAAGGAATAAGTGGTTTACCAGATTCGTATGTGCAACTGGCAAATGGTAGTTTTATCGGTATACCTAATCTATTATGGCTCCTTGTCATTTTAACGATAGTATTTACGATATTGTTTCACCGTACAACATATGGTCGCTACGCAAAATTAACTGGCGTAAATGAAAGTACGGCGAAATATTCCGGTATTCGAACGAAGAAAGTGGTGATTATTGCTTACGTACTTTCTGGGGTAGGAGGTGGATTAGGAGGAGCTTTCTTAACAGCTTATTTTGGTTCTGCTCGTGCTGATATTGGAAGTGAAACGATTTTGCCAGTTATTACGGCAGTTGTATTAGGCGGCACACTTATTACGGGCGGAAAAGGGAGTGTTATTGGGACGGTACTAGCAAGTATTTTTATAGGACTCATGCAGTACGGTTTGCAAATGACGGGCTTAACGAATGAACAATCAAATGTAGTAATAGGTATTATCCTTATTATTTCTGTTATTATGAGACATTTCAAATTACAACGATTCACCACGGGGAAAAGAAGGGATTTGCATAAGGGGGAAATGTCATGAAGAGAAAATTGGGGATTGTTATGATTATGTGTATTTGTTTAATCGGTTTAATTGCTTGTTCTAGCCAAACAGCGGATAAGAAAAAAGTAGATGATGTAAAATTTGCGTTCATTCCGAAATTAACGGGAGTTGGCTTCTTCACATCAGGCGGTGAAGGTGCAAAAGAGATGGGAGATAAGTTAGGTGTACAAGTGAAGTACGATGGACCGTCTGAGGCAAGTGTATCCGGGCAAGTAAAATATATAAACAATTTTATTAACCAAAACTATGATGCGATTATGGTTTCATCTACGTCAGTTGATGGTCTCTCGCAATCATTACAACGTGCAAAGAAAAAAGGAATGACAGTATTAACGTGGGATTCTGATGTGAATCCGAAAGACCGTTCGTTTTATATTAGCCAAGGTACACCAGACCAACTTGCAATCTTATTAATTGAAATGACTTCGAAGCAAATTGGAGATAAAGGAAAAGTAGCATTCTTTTATTCAAGCCCGACTGTAACAGATCAAAATCAATGGGTAACGAAGGCAAAAGAGATTATTAAAGAGAAATATCCGAATTGGGAAATTGTAACGACGCAATATGGTGAAAATAATGCGCAAAAATCTTTATCAGTAGGAGAGAGTATTTTAAAAACGTATCCAGATATTAACGCAGTAATATGTCCAGATGCAACAGCACTTCCAGCGATGGCGCAAGCAGCTGAAAATTTGAAAATGGATAAAAAAGTAGTCGTAACTGGTTTTTCGACACCGAACGTTATGCGTGATTATGTAAAACGAGGAACGGTACAACAATTTGGATTATGGGATGTAAAACAACAAGGTGCACTCGCAACGTATGTCGCAAATGAAATTGTTGTAAAAGGGAAAAAATTAAAAGTAGGGGATAGCTTCGAAGTAAAAGGAATCGGCAAAGTGAAAGTAGAACCAAACTCTATTCAAGGGTATGACTATGAGGCAGAAGGAAACGGTATTATCGTACTTCCTGAACGAGTTGTATTTATGAAGGATAATATTGATAAATATAATTTCTAGTTGAGAGTTAACGGAGATTTTTCATTTCTTGTCGAATCGCTGATATAATTTTAGTCACTATATTTCTTCGTCAGACATAATAAAAACGTCCGAATATATCGGACGTTTTTATTATGTCGTTTTTTTAATCTATTCATTAATTGTGAACAGCTTCTTTTTCATTTAACCCAAGTGTGCGCCCTGTTGAAGCGTGAAGCTCTTGGAACAGTCTTGGATTTTCCGTAAGTGACACGCCGTAAGAAGGGACCATTTCTTTTATCTTTGGCTCCCATTCTAGTATACGTTCTGGGAAGCATTTTTCTAATACTTCAAGCATAACGTGAACCGCAGTAGAAGCACCTGGAGAAGCACCAAGTAACGCAGCGATTGATCCGTCATTTGCACTAACAACTTCTGTACCAAATTGAAGTGTTCCTTTACCACCTGCATCAGTATCTTTAATTACCTGCACACGTTGTCCAGCAACGACAGTATCCCAATCTTCACTTTTAGCGTTCGGAATAAACTCACGTAATTCTTCCATACGCTTTTCGTGTGATAACATAACTTGTTGGATTAAGTATTTTGTTAATCCCATTTCTTTTACACCGGCTGCTAACATCGTTAAGACGTTATTCGGTTTTACAGAACCAATTAAATCAAGGTTTGAGCCAGTTTTTAAGAATTTAGGTGAGAAGCCTGCAAATGGTCCAAACAGTAAAGCTTTTTTATTGTCTATATATCTCGTATCAAGGTGAGGTACAGACATTGGTGGAGCACCAACTTTAGCTTTTCCGTATACTTTTGCATGATGCTGCTCTACAACTTTTGGGTTTTTACATACCATAAATAGTCCACTTACTGGGAATCCTCCAATATGTTTTGACTCAGGAATACCAGTCTTTTGAAGTAGAGGTAGACTACCACCACCGCCGCCGATAAAGACGAATTTCGCAGTATGATGTTCAATTTTGCCACTATTCATATCATGTACTTTTACTTCCCACAAACCATTCTTCGTGCGTTTAATATTTTCAACACTATGTTTGTAGTTTAGCTCAACATTTTTAGTTTTTAAGTAATCAAATAACATGCGCGTTAACGCACCGAAGTTAACATCTGTTCCAGAGTCAATCTTCGTTGCAGCCATAGGTTCATTAGAATTACGACCTTCCATAATGAGTGGAAGCCATTTTTTTAATGTGTCAGGTGCATCAGAAAATTCCATTCCTTGGAATAGAGCGTTTTTTGAAAGCGCTTCAAAACGTTTTTTTAGAAACTCTACATTTTTTTCCCCTTGCACCAAACTCATATGAGGTAGTGGCATAATAAAATCTTGTGGATTACGAATTAAGTTTCTTTTTACAAGATAAGCCCAAAATTGTCTTGAAAGTTGAAATTGCTCATTTACTTTTACAGCTTTACCAATATCTATAGACCCGTCAGATTTTTCGGATGTATAGTTAAGCTCACATAGCGCAGAATGTCCTGTACCAGCATTATTCCATTCGTTAGAACTTTCTTCTCCGGCATTAGCGAGTTTTTCAAATACTTTAATTTCCCATTCAGGTGCCAATTCTTTAAGTAATGATCCTAACGTTGCGCTCATAATTCCTGCGCCAATTAAGATAACGTCTGTTTTTTGCTGCATGTTGCTCATGATAATCTCTCCATCCCCTATATTGGCAAAAAAGAGTAGGTGTTTTTTATATCTAAGCCGTAAAAAGAAAACACCGCCTAGGCCCCACCTAGGTACTTACCTTTTTTGTCTCAATTATATAACCATCTCATAGTCTATTATAATAATTAATAGACTAAAATATCTAGTGTTATCTGATAATTTTAAACTATTTAACGTTTTATTTCATAGAATTCTTCTGTCATAAGGGTAAAAAGCATAGTAGTAAAGCGGGAATTGGAGAAGAATTCCAGTTTGATGTTATGTCAAAAAAACTTACTAATACTTTTATTTTTAAGTTTTTATTTTTGGGAATTTGTAAGAATCTGTTTTTATTACATCTAATTTGAAAAAATAGAGCAAATAACAAATTAATGGTAAGATTATTCTGAAAATAAAATAAGGGGGATACCAATGCTTACAAAAGAACAAGTCGCAAACTTATTTCGGAATTTTTCTGTGAATGAATGTAAAGGATCTAGTGACTTATACGAATATTTATCAATAAAAATTTCTGAAGATGAGGAAGTTCTTACGTTAGCTTCCTACGCACAACCTGGTCAACCAGTCCCAAACTTATTATTAGGTGCAGTCCATTATTTATTGTTAAAAGGAAAAGAGCACAGTTTAAAAAACTATTATCAAAGTTTAGTTGAAAATGCTGATATAAATTTTGAAAATGCCTTTTACCAATTTAAAGATTTTTGCCATGTATATCGAGAAGAAATTATCTCTTTATTACAAACGAAACTTGTTCAAACGAATGAAGTAAGACGATGTGCCTATTTATATCCAAGTTTCTGTTACATATTTAATAAAGTGAACAAACCATTGGCGTTAATAGAAATTGGTACAAGTGCGGGATTACAACTATTTTGGGATCAATATCGTTATTCATATGGAACGGAAGAAATGTATGGAAATAGACAATCAAATGTTCATTTACAATCAGAAATAAAAGGGGAGAAGAAGCCCTCCTTTTTAAAACAAAGTCCACCTGTTATGGAAAGAATCGGACTAGATTTACATGTGAATAATTTAAATGATGAAGAAGATTATTTATGGTTACGCGCGCTTATTTGGCCAGAACATAAAGAAAGACTTGAACTATTCGATCAAGCAGCAACGCTTGTAAAAGAAAAATCAGTACAATTAATTGAAGGGGACGGTGTAGCACTTCTTCCAGCCATTGCAAATCAAATAAGGGAAGATGCTGTAATCTGCATTTTCCATACACACGTCGCAAATCAAATACCTGAAAATGTAAAACATAAGCTAGAAAAACAAATTAAAGAAATAGGTGCAAAACGTGATGTATTTCACCTATATAACAACATGTGGGACCGTGACCTTCATATTGATTATTATATTAACGGAAACGAATATTGTGAAACTGTTGGGGAAACGGAAGGGCATGGGAGATGGTTTAGTTGGGGGCTTGGGGATAAGCCGCTTTGTTAATGTAATCCTATATAGGATGGAGACATTTTGTTTTAAAATTATTTTTTTTGATTAATATGACAATAATTTATGATAAGTTGTATATAAGGATAAAATAAAAAGGATGATAAGCATGCAAAAGAGACCAGAGGCAAATGAATATAACCCGTATTATTCAACGTACATAGACTTAATACCAGATGGAGATATCATACATATTCTAGAGCAACAAATGAAGGAAACGAATCTTTTGTTGAAGGATATTTCTGATAGTGAGGGACATTTTAGATATGCTCCTAATAAATGGAGTATAAAAGAAGTAATCGGTCATATTGCGGATACTGAACGTATCATGGCGTATCGATTGCTTTCCATAGCAAGAGGCGAGACAGCAGAACTTCCTGGATATAACGATGATATGTATGTTCTTAGAGCAGCTTTTGATAAGCAATCTATGCAAGATCTTCTTGAGAATTTAACAGTTGTTCGCCAATCTACTATGCATTTGCTTAAAAGTTTAGATAAAGAAGCTTGGTTACAAAGGGGAATTGCGAACAATTCTGAAGTCACGGTTCTTGCATTAGCAAACATTATTGCTGGTCATGAGCTTCATCATCGTCAACTTATAAAAGAACGTTATTTGGGTTCTAATGCATATCCAGCATGTTAAAATATGAAAATAAAAAGAGAATGATTCATAGGGAATTTCTGAATTATTCTCTTTTTATTTTTCTGCGTATCAGTGGAATTATAAATGTTTTTTTACAAGGTCTATTCCTTCTCGTTGATGCTAATCGGGGGCACTATACATGCCCATCAAGTTAAGAGTGGGTATTGGGGTTTGTGTAGCAATGAAACCAAATCACGCAATAAGCATTAGCGAACATTAGAAATAGTAAAAATGCCACTTTTTCCTGTTAAAACGGGGTGATTTTAAATTTCAAATTCTTCTTTTACAACAGTCGCTAGTCCATCAATTGATTTACGTAAATCTGTTTCCCCTTGTGTAAGATATACTTTTTCTATTGTGATTTCTGACGGCTTATTTATTAGTAAATTCATCGGGAGTCCAAGTAGCGATTTCATTCCCAGGTGCAGCAACTACAAGCCAATCATCAAATTGGACCCCAGCTTGCCAGCATTCATAATAGTCATGAAAACCATTTACAAACATGATTTGCCCATTTTCAAATGTAATAATTAAATGCGGAGTTGCCTTACCTAGTTGTATGTCTGTAACTTTTTTTCTTCTCATTTCAAATATTCTCTTATATTCTTCTTCCTCAGTATAATCGTCAAATTCACCCTCATTAGATGGATATTTTTCAGGTGGAGTATGAAATAAACACCATTTCAATTCGATGTTGACATATAATTGCCCGTCATAATCAACGGTGGCTTCAAAATCTGTAAAATGAATTTTTATAGTTGTTGGAGAAATACCAAATTGCAATCCATCAACTTGTGCTCCTATGAAGAGATGTTTTAATACATTTTCAGCATAAAGTTTGTCTTCTTTGTTCATTATACGAATCATCCTTTCTGTAAAATATATAGTATATCTTTATTGTAATAAATAAATTTTTATGTAAAATGAACCTTTTGTGAGAAACGGGCGAATATAGTGTGAAAGCTCATGAGAGGGGAACGTAATTTTGGATGAAGTAGAATTAAAAGAATGGCTGTATAAAATGGAGTCTGGAGACCAAGAAGCCTTTCGAGTTATTTATAAATTAACAAGTAAAGATATTTATAGACAGTAGTATTTTTATTAGGGAATCAAAAGCAAGATGTCAAAATTGATGAATGTACAGCTTGTTAAATAGTTCAATATTTTTGATTTTTCTCTGACTGCATAAGTATGATGTTTGTAGGAGGGGATCATATGAGTATACACAAAAAAATCATAGCGATTTCAGGAAGTATTAGGGAAGGATCATCCAACACAAACATATTAAAAACTTTAGCAGCATTTATTCCAGAAGGTATAGATTACACTATTTATAATGGGATAGAGGAACTACCTCATTTTAATCCGGATGTAGATCGAGTTGGAGCACCGGTTGTTGTTGAAGAATTTCGAAAGACATTAAGTGAAGCACATGCACTTATTATTTGTACACCAGAGTATGCAAAAAGTATTCCAGGAGTTTTGAAGAATGCTTTAGAATGGCTTGTTTCATCAGCGGAACTTTATAAAAAGCCAGTGGCTATTATAACAGCTTCACCATCAATTGCGGGAGGGGATAAAGCCCATGAATCGTTATTACTTACACTAGGTATGCTAGATACAATTGTCGTTCAAAATGGCTCGTTATTAATCCCATCTGTGCGAACTAAATTTAGTGATGATGCAAAAGTAACAGATGAGGATACAAAGAAAGCTCTTATCTCTTTAGTTCAAAGTGTAGTAGACGAGATAAAGAAATAGTGATGTAGTTCGTATTAAGGTGAAAATGGGACTTTTATAATAAAAAAAGATAAAGGCAATGCTACGGTTAGTTCAAATGTAGCATTGCCTTTTTATATAGTTAAATATATGTACTCAAAATCTCCCCAGGCAATCCATCAATCTCGCAAACTTTTTCAGATGTAAAACCAACGTTTAGTAAAATCTTCCGAGAGGGGGTATTGCTCGGATCGATAATTGCTTTTAGTACGCTTACATCTGTCTGCTTCGCTATTTCAATTAATTCTCTTGCAATATAACTACCATATCTTTTTCCCCAGTGCTCTGGCAAAATCATATACCCAATTTCAGCTTCTTTTACATTATCTTCATTCACTGTTACATGTCCAAGGCCGATAAATTCATTTGTTGCACTGTCATAAACTTTATAAGACCCAAACAGTTTATGCTTTTCATTGCGCCTTAACAATTTTTCATAGTCGTTTTGTGCCTCTTCTAGCGGAATAGCACGCTCTGTAATTTGTGCCATCACTCTTTCATTTGATACGAGCTGGAAATATGGACTAAAATCTGTTGCTTCAAATTTTTTGAAATGCAGTTTATGCATAGGGTTCCTCCAAACGAATTTTTATTAGTTCTTCAGAAAAGATAAACGATAGTTAAATAGTGATCTCTATTTGATTGCCTTCCGGATCACTAATTACACTTTTGTAATAGCCATCTCCAGTGAAACGTGGTCCATTTAATAAAGGAGAACCAGCTTCTTTTAACGTTTTTGTTAGTTCATTTACACGTTCTTCACTACCAACAGAGAAAGCCATGTGTGCATAGCCAGTGATATTTAGGTTAGGCTCGTTTTCTATGCCTTTCTTACGCATAATTTCAAGGCGCGCTCCAGATTCGAACGTAATAAAATAAGATTCAAAGTGTTTCGCTTCATTATGATATAAAGAGTTTGCTTTACCGTTAAAGTACTTTGTATAGAAAGTACGCATTAATTCTAAATCATTTACCCAAATTGCTATATGTTCGATTTTCATTCGTTTCACTAACCCATTCTTTATGTAAATTAAAAAATATGTACTCTGTAATAATTAGCGAAATTCAACAACACTAATTAGATGTTCACTTTATTAAATTTGCATGCATATTGCAAGAAATAAGAATGGACGTTAGGAAAAAGCGGATTGTAATGAAAAATTTTTATTAATGGTATTAGATAATTTTTAAGTCATAACATGCATACAATGTCTAATTAAGTGAATTACGTACGTCAAAATTTCAAATAAGGAGGGACATTTGTGGGGCAATTTGAACAAATGGTGATTGTCGGTATTTCCATGTCTTTTATACTGTCTATTATGATATTAGGGTCTACGTATTATAATCCTCGCCTTTGGTTAAATGATTATCCGAAAGATATTCAAAAAGTAGTTTTGCCAAAATCGATAAATGAAAAAAAACAAACGTTTTATTTCGGAATTATTTACAATATTATTCTCTTCGGAACGCCTTTAGTTTCTACATATATACTACATCACCATGGAAAATTATTGTATATTGAGGCCTATTTACATACTTTTGGGATTGTAATGATTTTCAATTTAGTAGATTTATTAATAATCGATTGGCTTATATTTTGCTGGATTACTCCAAGATTTGTTGTTATTCCTAGTACTGAGGAAATGAAAGGATATAAAGACTATAAGTTTCACTTAAGAGGTGCAATAGCTGGAACGCCATTTTTAGCAATTGTAAGTTTATTTTTGGCAGGAATTGCGACAACTATCTAGTGTGAAGTAGAAGGTCATGAAGAGTTTATAGAAGATAAGTAGATTTATAATGTATAGAATTAGAAATGAAAATTTGATAATATTGGAGTAGAAAGTTTTAAAAACAGTATATTAAGTGGTATTAATATACTGTTACAAATGTTTTGATACTCTGTGGAATTCCCTAATTTTATGGAAACATTTGATAGAACTCAAAAAAACGCAATGGAGGCTAATATGAAAAAAATAATTGGCGCAGCAACAGCAACAGTTCTTGGATTGGGGGCTTTTACCACATCTGCTATCGCAGAAACTATCGTAACAGCGGATGTACTTAACGTACGTGAAAAGCCAACTACGGAATCAAAAATTGTCGAAAAAGTAAAAGAAGGACAAAAGTTAAAGGTCATACATACTGAAGAAGGATGGTCAAAAATTGATTTAAATGGTAAAGAATTGTTTGTAAGTTCGGAGTATACAAAAGATATTTATCATGTAACAGCAAACCTATTAAATGTACGTACTGAAGCAAACACAGAATCAGAAATTCTTGGCAGACTGAAACAAGATGATGTAATTGAATCAACACATCAAGTAAAAGATGGATGGCTGCAATTTGAGTATAAAGGAAAAACAGCTTATGCAAATGTTTCTTTCCTATCAAGTACAGCACCAATTGAAAAGAAAGCTGAAGAGAAAACGAAGCGAGTAGCGAAAGTACAAAAAGCAGTTAAAGCAAAGGAAGAAGTAAAAACGCAGAAAGAAGCAAAAGTACAAGAAATAGCAAAAGCGAAAGAAACAATAAAAGAGCAGAAAGAAACGAAAGCAGAAGAAATAGTAAAGCCTAAAGAAGAAGCGAAAGTAACAGAGAGAGTAAAAGTTAAGGAAGAAACGAAAGCAGAAGAAATAGTAAAGCCTAAAGAAGAAGCGAAAGTAACAGAGAGAGTAAAAGTTAAGGAAGAAACGAAAGCAGAAGAAATAGCAAAGACCAAGGAAGAAGCAAAAGTACAAGAAATAGAAAAAGTAAAAGAAGAAGCGAAAGCGCAAGAAATAGCAAAAGCTAAGGAAGAAGCAAAAGTACGAGAAATGGAAAAAGCAAAAGCACAAGAAATAGCAAAGGCTAAGGAAGAAGCAAAAGCACAAGAAATAGAAAAAGTAAAAGAAGAAGCGAAAGCGCAAGAAATAGCAAAAGCTAAGGAAGAAGCAAAAGTACGAGAAATGGAAAAAGCAAAAGAAGAAGCAAAAGCAAAAGAAGAAGCAAAAGCAAAAGAAGAAGCAAAAGCGCAGGAAATAGCAAAGGCTAAGAAAGAAGCGCAAGCACGAGAAATAGAAAAAGCGAAAGAAGAAGCGAAAGCAAAAGAAGCAACAAAGACACAAGAAGTATCTAAAAATAACACACAGTCTGCTAAACGTGAATTAACGGTAGTAGCGACAGCATATACTGCTGATCCAAGTGAAAATGGTACATATGGTGGACGCGTTTTAACTGCGATGGGTCATGATTTAACGGAAAATCCTAATATGAGAATTATTGCAGTAGATCCGAAGGTAATCCCATTAGGATCTAAAGTATGGGTAGAAGGTTATGGAGAAGCTATTGCTGGTGATACTGGTAGTGCTATTAAAGGAAATCGTATTGATGTTTTAATGGGTTCAAAAAGTAAAGCTATGAACTGGGGAAGACAAACTGTTAAAGTAAAAATTTTATAATAATGGTTATCCAAATAGAAGTCAGTTCTCTTTATTGAGACTGGCTTTTATTTTTTACCTTAATGTGATTCATTGAAAAAATTTGAAGGATATGTAAAAGAATAAAACCTTAATTTTGCTGCTGAGTACCGTGAGCAGTAAAAGTAACCCTATTGAATTATATAATCCTTATTTGTATTTCTGACAACCATATTGTTCTTCTATCACTATTAAAATACAATTAGATAAATAGGAGAAAAATATTCATAAAATAGTAATTGTTTTATTTAGTCTTATACTAGGGTTTATAACGTTCCAAATCCCTATAGTGTCAGAATGGATACAGAACTCAGTCTTCTTGTAAATTGTTATTATTTTATTATCGTATTCATACCAAAAAGATAACGGTGATAAGAATGAGAAAAATGATGATTAGCAACAATAAAAAATGTTTTATGTACCGAAAGTTATTAAAAGATTAGTATCGAGGATTACCTTTATAAGCGAGAAGAGGATAGAATATGACAATGGAATTATATGGCGAACATTGGGATGGAATAAAAGGGTATAGAGTAATGGAAGGGAAAGATTCATATAATCATTATTTCGGTGGTCAAGATTGTGAAGTACCATTGTGTAAGTTATGCGGTGAGAAAATGCATCAAATTTTTTGTTTTGATTTGAAAGATGAGAAACTTGCTGAACTTAAAAATGATGAATTGATTGTATTACCATTCATCTCTTGCTTGAATTGTGCGATGGTGTGGGAGCCGCAATATTTTCAATTAAGTAATGGGGGCAAAACGGTACAAATAATAAAACAAGACAATACGGAAGAGTGGATTATGGAAGCTGAGTATAAGCTACCGGTCAATCTTCCAAAAACTAATGTAAAGCTAACGAATATGAAAAATGAAGATATACCTACTGATGAAGATAGTTACTGGGAAGCTTTTGACTTATTCGGTTCGGAATATGTATGTAGATTGGTAGGAGCGCCCCTATACGATGATGCTCCAGAAGATTTAGGATGTCCAACTTGTTCGAAAGAGATGAAATATGTTGCTACAATTACACAAGATCTTGAAGAACGGGAACTTATTTCAGTAGTTGATTTTCTGTTCGGTGAGATGAATATATATTATTACTTATGTAAAGATTGTTCCGTTATGAAAACTGAAATACAAGGAACATAATAAAATAAGACTGACAAAAAGAGTCAGTCTTATTTTTGTATCGTAACATCAGTAATAATTGCATGAAATATATCTCTTTGCGTGAAATCATCTGTAAAAACAGTCTCTCTATTAACCTCAATTGTATCGTGTGGGTTATACCATTTACTCAATAAATCTTTTCCAAATTCAAGTCGTTTTTCTCTAGTATTATGCCGTCTAATCGTTTCTTCAAGTGATAAGTCAAAATAATATGTATAAGCGTTTCCTTCGAAATAATGTATTAATTCTCTTAACATTTCACCGTACCTACGACTGTTTAGTATTCCTTCTAAAATAACAAATTCACATTTTCCTTTTCCGTACTTCGTAATTTCAAATAGTAAATCATGAGATAAGTTACCCATTGTATCGTGAACTTTTAGCATATCTCTGCGCACAACGTCTTGTGAGACTAGAAGTGTTCCTTGCCCGAAATGCTCTTGCAGTTCTTTTGCGATAGTTGTCTTGCCGCTTGCGGAGTTTCCTCGAAGAATAATTAATGTTGATTTCAAAGTCTCATCTCCAAATTGTTTTAGTTTTTTAGGTCCTGCTACAAAAGAACTTCATTATGGGAAACATTCTTTTAGTTAGTTAAATAATAGTTTATGATACTCAGTATAGGTTGAACAGAATAATTTCTTATTGTGGGATTATGCAAATAAAGCTGTTTGAAAAATTTACTATCCGCATATAGAAAAGTTATTATAAGAGTAACTAATAAGGAGGTGACCTATGTTATTCCAAAAGGGAAAATTATTAGTTAGATACGTAATAAAAAACGATGCACCTATCATTTCAAAATGGCTAACAGACCCAGAAGTCCTGCAGTATTACGAAGGACGAGATAATCCGCAATCTGTAGAAAAGGTGCTTGATCATTTTATACATCATCCAAACGGTCATGAAAAAAGATGTTTAATAGAATTTGATGCCGTTCCAATCGGTTACATTCAAATGTATCCAGTTGATTCTGAATGGAAAGCGTTATATGGATATGAAGAATCGCAGAATGTATGGGGAATGGACCAATTTATCGGTGAACCGATCTTTTGGGGAAAAGGAATTGGAACAAAACTTGTTCAAGCAGCAATTACATACATAATGGAGAACTTAGGAGCAGAAGCGATAGCGATGGATCCTAAAGTAAATAATGAACGTGCGATAAGCTGTTATGAAAAATGCGGGTTTAAAAAGGTGAAAGTACTAGAGAAACATGAACTGCATGAAGGGAAATTAGAAGATTGTTGGATGGTAGAATATAAACAATTATAATAAATATGCAGGGGCTTATAAAAATAAAGGGAGCTGTGTGAAATGAAAAAAGCATTAATAGTTATTGATGTGCAAGTGGGTATGTATACAGCAGGAATGCCAGTACATAATGGGGAAAAGTTTTTAGAAACATTACAAAATCTTATTGAGGAATGTCGTTCAAATAGTATTCCGATTATTTATGTACAACATAATGGGCCAAAAAATCACCCGTTAGAAAAAGGTACAGCTGGCTGGCAAGTACATGCGGCGATTGCTCCGCGAGAAGGGGAGCTTGTCGTTGAAAAGACGACGCCAGATTCATTCCATAAGACAAACCTAAACGAACTGTTACAAGAAAAAGGAATTGAGCATGTTATTATTTCAGGAATGCAAACAGAGTACTGTGTTGATACGACAACGCGAAGAGCGTTTAGTGAAGGGTATAAAGTAACATTAGTAAGTGATGCACATAGCACATTTGACACAGATGTATTACGCGCTGAAGATATTGTAAAACATCATAATGTTGTATTTGGATCATTTGCAGATGTTATTACGTTAAAAGATTTAAAAGTAAAAGCGTAATTACAGAAGTTGCTGTCTCTTAATGGGGCAGCTTTTTTATTTGAAGATAGGCTATCAAACTTTGTCGATAAATCGATATTTCTTGTCGAATTGTTGATATAATTTCATTCACCGTATTGATATCACAAAAAAACAAAAAGGAGTACCACATTATCAACAAGGGTACTCCTTCACCAAAACGTTATTTCTTCTTATCTTTATCCAACACATTCTGTTCTTCAGCAAACTCGGTACCATATGCAAACCGGCGATTAATTCGAATGTTATCATTGCTGTGCCTTGTGTGGGAATTAGAAAAGCGATGGACGATTACTTCTGATAATGTAAAGACGATGGCAGAAAGGATACTGCCCCATGCAATTTGCATGTAGTTGTCTAATAAAATATTACCGAAAATCCAAACACTTAAGTACGTAAGTAAGAAATCCGTCATAATGGCAGCGGAATTGCCAATTCGATTTAAAATAATTTTATCAACAAACATATAAGAAATGATTGTGACGAAGAGACTAAAAGAAATGATTTGGACGAGCGTTGCTGGGAAAAATAGAGCTAGTCCGATACTAAAAGCGATGATGCATGATATAAATTTGATAAGTATTACAGTAATATCATTCAATATTTACACCTCCCATTTATACATAGTTTTACAATAAATACAGGAGTTCATACATTGGAACGGTTTAATTTATATAAAACTTTATCATGCTGAAATTTTATCTAAATATTAAAAAAATAATCAAAAAATGTTATAGTGAAATGAGAGCGTATGACATTTTTAGGTAAGGGGGAATCCGGGATGTGGATAACTTCAGAAGTAGAAATTCCAGATGAGTTAATCGATCACCTTGAACAAGGTAAGTTAGTATTATTCGTTGGAGCAGGAGTTTCTATGAAGGGGAAATCAAACTTACCGAATTTCGATGATTTAGTTGATGAAATTTCGAAAGCTTTATATGTCGAAAGGCGTGAGATGACAGAACCCCACGATTATTATCTCGGTAAAATTGCGAAAACGAAAGATGTGCATCAAGTTGCAAGAGACCTCGTTAATATAGAAAAATCAAAACCAAATCCATTACACTATGCGATTCCAAGGCTGTTTCCGTTAGATACGGATGTTCGAATTGTAACGACAAACTTTGATCAACATTTTACGTCTGTAATTACAGAAATGAATAGAGAGCTGAATATTTATTATGCACCTGCTTTACCGACAGGGAGAGCGTTTAAAGGGTTGGCTTACATACATGGGAATGTAGAACAAGAGAAAGAAGCTTTAATTTTAACGGATGGTGATTTTGGAAGGGCTTACCTAACAGAAGGGTGGGCGAGACGATTTTTAGTTGATCTATTCTCAAATTACACTGTTTTATTCGTTGGGTATAGTCATAATGATCCTGTAATGAAATATTTAGCAACAGGCTTACCACCGAGTACAAGGCGTTATGCTTTCGTCGCACAAGGTGATAATACATATCATTGGGAGCATTTAGGGATAAGACCGATTGTGTATCCGAATAAAGCAAATAATCATCAGGCGCTTGTGAAAGCGGTGAAGCGGTGGGCGGAATTAATGGGGGATAATTATATTACGAAAAGAATGCGTATTCGTGATATTGTAACCGTTCCTCCATCAGTAGAGCAGGAGCAATTATCCTATATAAAACAGTCAATAAAAAAAATTGAAACCGTTCGGTACTTCGTTGAATTTGCTCGTGATTATGAATGGGTGGAATGGCTTGAAGCAGAAGGGAAACTAAGAAATTTATTTCTGCTTACAGCAAATTATGATGAAGTAGATGAATTGCTTGCGGAATGGTTAGTGGAGCAATTTCTATTTAGTCATCAAAAAGAACTATTTCAATTGATTTTTAAAAATCATTCTAAAATATCCCCGTTATGGTGGCGAACAATTTGTAGTTACTTAAACGAAACGAAAGAAACGATGGACCCTTTGTTGTTTGCAAGATGGACATTGCTTTTATTAGAAACAGCAGAGAAAGATAGTAGCTCTATTGAAATAATCACATATTTATTGCAAAAATGTTCTTTCCCTGAGCATAAAGAAATTGGCTTGTTGCTATTAACGTTTATTTTAGATGGGAAACTTAAATTGAAGCGTGTAAGAAGATGGGGAAATGATACGCAAGAGTCGATTGAACTCGAGGAATCGAGTCGTATACCGATGCCTATTTTTTCTCATGTGGAGCGAATTTGGAAAGAGAAAATGAGACCACATATCGCTTACTACGCAAATCCGATTATGGTTACGGGGTTAGAAAAGATACAACTATTATCATTAAGACAAAATGCACTGAAAAGAAGAGATAGAGAAATTTCAGAGCAGGAGTTACAGCAAAATGATTTTACATTTTTAATTCAAATTGTAAAAGAGTGTCTTACATATTTATGTGAAAACAATGAGAAAAAAGCAAATCATTATATTACAGAAATGATAGAAACTGATAGTGTACTTCATAAGCGAATTGCAATTGAAGCAATGATTAATAATGTATTCGTTACAGCGGATGACAAACTGAAGTGGTTGTTACATGTAGATGTTCTGTTAGATTTCACATGTAAACATGAAGTGTTTCAACTTTTAAAGAATTATTACGCAGATGCTTTAGAGGAAACGAAAGAAGAAGTAATTCAACATGTATTAGAGTATCTTGCAGAAGAGAGGGCGTTTGATGCTTGTCTTGTATTAGACTTACTATTCACGTGTGATTCGAATAGTAAGTGTACGGCGGAAGGATACGAGCTAATGAAACAGAAACACCCCCATTTTTCTTCAGATCTATACAGTGTTCCAAAGAAAGAGGCAAATGAACAACGTATTACATGCAATGTAACAGCTGATGGATTACTACAGCTGAAAGACGATGAAATAATGGAGCAAGTTCGGCAATTTTCAAGAGACGGTGTTTTTGAACAACGCCATTTTTTAGAGATGTTATCAAAAGCGTGTAAATTGAATGTAGAGTGGAGTATTTCGTTTGCTTATCAACTAGTAGGCGTGCACGAAATTAGTAATGAAGTATGGTTTGTGTGTATAAGAGAGTGGCGAAATAACCGGAATTTGACGAATGAACAAATTCAAAAAATCATTCCGTTATTGCAGAAATTTATTAGAAATACTGCTTTTCATTGGCTAATTAGTAGTTTTCTATATGAAATTAGCAATCGATTAGAAGAGCTAGAAGAAAACAGTATACGGGTTGTAAAGCGCTTTGCTTTTTCAGTATTTCCACATGTTATGAGAGGGGAAACAGATTTTAAAATTGGAAAACAAGAGTTTTACAATGAGTCTATACAGCATCCTGTTGGGAAGATGACAGCTGTATTGCTAAAACTGTTAGCGTACGATCACTTATATGATCGCAATGTATATGAATATTTATTTTTATTTGAAGAACAGGTAAGGGTTACTTCGGAACGAACGAACTTTATGTTAGCTCGTTTAACAGCAGATATTACGTTTTTATACCATATTGAGAAGCAATGGTGTCGGAAAAATGTACTACCTTACTTAGATTTAAAGAAAGAAAGCGAGCTTACGAAATATGCGTGGGCGGGATTATGTTATACGCAAATTAATCTACCTTTGTTTACAGAAATAAGACGATATATTAAGTATGCAGTAGAACATTTAGATGCACTACATCCATATACGAGAGAAGCATTTTTAAAATGGCTTAGCTTTGTATTTATTAAATGCGTATTATATTGGGAGCAAAAAACAGATTGGTTATATCCACTTTTGATGCAAGAAAACGAAGAGAATAAAATTAAATTTATGCAGTATTTATGCTACTACGTAAAAACGTTAAGTGGTAAGGAACAACAAAAATTTTGGACAGCGTGGCTTAGTGTGTTTTTAAGAGAACGTCCGAAAATGGGCGTAATAACAACGAGAGAATATATGATGCTTTTACGTATTGTTTTATGCATGGATGAGGTTTTAGAAAAAGGATTAAATATTATTTCTAGTAAATTTCAAGGTGTGGAAGGACAATCTAATCAAGAAGAAATGAAACAGTTGTTTATAGAGATACTTGAAAAGAAAGAGCGTATGAAAGCGTATAAAGAATTGTATGCAAATGTGTTTTTCACTTTACTGCAGACGTGTCAAGAAGCCGATTTACTTGAAAGTGAGATCATACAAGTAAAAGAACTATTAACCAGGTATGAAGTAGAAAGACATGTATTAAATTTAATAGAAAATGAAATAATTCGCATCGGAATCGTAACGGAGAATTTACAAGAGGAATCATAGGGCGGAAGTGGAATTTTAAAAAAATATATAAAAAGTTATTGACAGTGTTTTGAAAAGCGTTCTATAATACGAATCATACTTATTCAATTTCAAAAACATTTGAATAAACAAAGTGCAATGAAGAGATCACAGTAGTGGTTAGTCTTACTGTAACAGAGAGCTGGTGGTTGGTGTGAACCAGTACAGGGATAATCATGAATTACAGTCTTGGAGCATCTTTTTCGTAGTAAAGATACTATTGTCTTTATGAAGGAAAAGCGGTCAAATGATCGTTAACAGTGAAGAGAGGTAGACAGAAATATAGTCTACAACTAGGGTGGTACCGCGATAAATATCGTCCCTACTGATTTATTCAGTAGGGACTTTTTGTATTTTAGTGGTCCAACTTGAAAATAAAATAGTCATGCATTGAAAGGAAAAGCAGTAGTTGTTGTTTCCCTGTAACAGAGAGCTGGTGGTTGGTGTGAACCAGTACAAAAACAAGAGCGAATTACAGTCCTGGAGCATCTTTTTCGTAGTAAAGATAGTTATTGTCTTTATGAAGGGAAAGACGGTCAGATGATCGTTAACAATGAAGAGAGGTAGGCGAAATAAGTCTACAACTAGGGTGGTACCGCGATAAATATCGTCCCTACTGATTGAATCAGTAGGGCTTTTTTGTACAAAAAAGTGGCTTATTAACTAGTAGTTAGTTAGTGTCTTTATGGTAATTATTAGTTTAAAATAAGAAGAGGTATCGATTCCACTTTAAATTTGTATAATTAACCAGTTCAGAAAATAGAGAATTTTTTATTCTCTTACTATACTTTTAAAACATTAGAGGAGGATTTCCAAATGGCAAATCATGAATTAGATCAATTACGTAAACAGGTAGATGAAATTAACTTACAACTATTACACCTATTAAACAAACGCGGTGAAATCGTTCAAAAGATTGGGGAGCAAAAACAAGTACAAGGTACGAAACGCTTTGATCCAGTACGTGAGCGTGAAGTACTTGATATGCTTGCAGAGCATAACGAAGGACCATTCGAAACGTCAACGATTCAACATATTTTCAAAACGATTTTCAAAGCAAGCTTAGAATTACAAGAAGATGATAACCGTAAAGCATTACTAGTTTCACGTAAAAAGAAAAAAGAAAATACAATTGTTAATGTTAAAGGTGAATTGATTGGAAACGGAACACAAACGTTCATCATGGGACCTTGTGCGGTAGAAAGTTTAGAGCAAGTTCGCCAAGTAGGGCAAGCGATGAAAGATCAAGGACTTAAATTAATGCGCGGCGGTGCTTTCAAACCGAGAACGTCTCCATACGATTTCCAAGGTTTAGGAGTAGAAGGTTTACAAATTTTACGACAAGTAGCAGATGAGTTCGACTTAGCGATTATTAGTGAAATTTTAAATCCGAATGACGTAGAAATGGCGCTAGAATACGTTGATGTAATTCAAGTTGGAGCACGTAACATGCAAAACTTCGATTTACTACGAGCTGTAGGTAAAGTTAATAAGCCAGTATTATTAAAACGTGGATTAGCAGCAACAATTGATGAGTTCATTAATGCAGCGGAATACATTATTGCACAAGGTAATGACCAAATTATTCTTTGTGAGCGCGGTATTCGCACATACGAGAGAGCGACACGTAACACATTAGATATTTCAGCAGTACCGATTTTAAAGAAAGAAACACATTTACCAGTTATCGTTGACGTAACACATTCAACTGGACGTAGAGATTTACTATTACCAACAGCGAAAGCAGCACTTGCAATTGGAGCAGATGCAGTAATGGCTGAAGTTCATCCAGACCCAGCAGTTGCGTTATCAGATTCTGCGCAACAAATGGATATTCCAGAATTCCATAGATTCATGGATGAGTTAAAAGGTTTCAAAAATAAATTATCTTAATTCCATATCATAAATGCACTGAAGAGGAAACAGTAGTGCTTATCTCACTGTTAAAGAGAGCTGATGGCCGGTGTGAATCAGTACAAAGGTAAGCATGAATTACAGCCTTGGAGCATCTTTCCCGCCAACTTTTGGAGAGAAAGACGGTCAAACGATCGTTAAAGAAGAAGAGAGGTAGACGAAAGAAGTCTACAACTAGGGTGGTACCGCGATAAACATCGTCCCTACTGAGCGCTCAGTAGGGACTTTTTTGTACAAAAAAATAGTAAAGGGGCAAGAGAAATGAGATACATTACAGCTGGAGAATCACATGGGCCGCAGTTAACAGTTATTTTAGAAGGTGTACCAGCAGGTTTAACATTAACAGCGGAACATATTAATAAAGAATTATTAAGAAGACAAAAAGGGCATGGGCGCGGAAGACGCATGCAAATTGAAACAGATACAGTTGAAATTGCAAGTGGTGTACGTCACGGAATGACACTTGGTTCACCAATTACGTTAATCGTAAAAAATGATGATTTCAAACATTGGACGAAAGTAATGGGTGCTGAACCAATTTCGGAGCAAGAAAGTAAAGAAATGAAACGTACTATAACGAAACCACGTCCAGGACATGCGGATTTAAACGGGGCAATTAAATACGGCCATCGTGATATAAGAAACGTATTAGAGCGCTCTTCTGCAAGAGAAACGACAGTTCGTGTTGCTGCTGGTGCAGTTGCGAAACAAATTTTGAAAGAACTAGGTGTGGAAATCGCAGGACATGTTCTTGAAATTGGTGGGGTACAAGCGAAGCGTATTTCAAACTTACCAATTGAAGAAATTCAAACGATAACTGAAAATTCACCAGTTCGATGTTTAGATAAAGAAGTAGAACAAGAAATGATGAATGCGATTGATGATGCGAAAAGTAGCGGAGATTCTATAGGCGGTATTGTCGAAGTCATTGCAGAAGGAATGCCAATTGGAGTTGGTAGCTACGTTCATTACGACCGCAAATTAGATGCAAAACTTGCCGGTGCTATTATGAGCGTGAATGCGTTTAAAGGTGCTGAGATCGGAATTGGTTTTGAAGCGGCAAGACAGCCGGGAAGTAAAGTGCACGATGAAATTTTATGGGATGAAGAAAAAGGATACACGAGAAATACGAATAATGCCGGCGGTTTAGAAGGCGGTATGACAACAGGTATGCCAATTGTCGTAAGAGGCGTAATGAAGCCAATTCCTACATTATATAAACCGTTAGCAAGCGTAGATATTGATACGAAAGAAGCGTTCCAAGCGAGTATTGAGAGATCTGATAGCTGTGCAGTACCAGCAGCAGGTGTTGTAGCTGAAGCTGTCGTTGCATGGGAACTTGCCGGTGCACTAGTCGAGCAATTCGGAAAAGATCGCATGGAATTACTAAAACAAAATATTTCGCAACATAACAAATACGCAAAAGAATTTTAATGAAAAGGTGGATTTAACATGCGAGTAAAAGATCAACTATCATCATTACAACCGTATAAACCAGGTAAATCACCAGAGCAAATGAAAGAAGTATACGGGAATCATTCATTTGTTAAGTTAGCATCAAATGAAAATCCATTTGGCTGTTCACCTCGTGTTTTAGGAGAATTACAAAAATCGTGGCAGGAACATGCTTTATATCCTGACGGAGGTGCTGAAGTACTCCGTCAAACAATTGCAGAGAAATTACAAGTGCAAATGGAACAAGTGCTTTGTGGTAGTGGACTTGATGAAGTCATTCAAATTATAAGTCGTGCAGTGCTCTGTAAAGGAGATAATATCGTAACTGCTGGCGCGACATTCCCTCAGTACCGTCATCATGCAATTATTGAAGGCTGTGAAGTGAAAGAAATTGCTTTAAAGAACGGTGTATATGATCTAGATGAAATTTCTTCAGCAGTTGATGAACATACAAAAATCGTATGGATTTGTAATCCGAACAACCCGACAGGCACATATGTGAATGAGCGAAAATTGACTCAATTCATTGAAAGCATTAGTGAAAATACGTTAATTGTCATTGATGAAGCGTACTATGAATACGTAACAGCAAAAGATTTCCCTGAGACATTACCGCTTCTAGAAAAACATAACAACATTCTTGTACTTAGAACGTTTTCTAAAGCGTACGGATTAGCTTCTTTCCGCGTTGGTTATGCGATTGGACAGGAAGAGTTAATCGAGAAATTAAATGTCGTACGTTTGCCATTTAACGTATCTTCATTAGCGCAAAAAGCAGCGACGATTGCTTTTAACGATGAAGCGTTTATTGAAGAAATAGTTCGTGTTAATACAGAAGGATTACAACAATACGAGAGTTTTTGTACAGAAAATGAAATTCCATTTTATCCGTCGCAAACGAACTTTATCTTCTTGCCGGTAGATGATGCTGGGGAAATTTATGAAGCTTGTGCGCATGCAGGGTTTATTATTCGTCCGTTCCCAAATGGTGTTCGTATTACAATCGGAACTAGGGAACAAAATGAAGGAGTGATTTCAGTGTTAAAACAACACTTTGAAAATAAAAAAGGTAAGTCTCGAGATGAGGCAAATGTGTAAAAAGGTAGTATTAATCGGTACTGGATTAATAGGAGGCTCTCTTGCATTAGCGATTAAAAAAGAGCACGATGTAACGATTATCGGTTATGACATATTTAAAGAGCAAGTAGAGCGCGCAAAAGAATTACATGTAGTTGATGAAGTAGCAGTAGATTTACAGCGTGCATGTGAGGAGGCAAATTTAATTGTATTTGCCTCTCCAGTTGAAGAAACGAAAAAGTTGTTACACAAACTTGCATCATTTCATTTACGAGAAGATGTCATTGTTACCGATGTAGGAAGTACGAAAGGGACAATCATGAATGAAGCAGAAGCTTTATTAACAAAGCAAGTTTCATTTATCGGCGGACATCCGATGGCAGGTTCTCACAAAACAGGAGTTGAAAGTGCGAAGGCGCATTTATTTGAAAATGCATTTTACATTTTAACACCGATGAATCATGTATTAGATGAGCGAGTAGAAGAGTTGAAAGAATGGTTAAAAGGAACAGGCTCTCATTTTCTTGTATTAAATACAAAAGAACATGATTATATAACAGGAATAGTTAGTCATTTCCCACATTTAATTGCAGCAGGATTAGTAAAACAAGTTGAGAAACATGCTGGTGATAATCCGCTTATTCATCAACTAGCGGCAGGCGGATTTAAAGATATAACACGTATTGCATCAAGTAGTCCGAAAATGTGGAGTGATATCGTAAAGCAAAATCGAGGGCATTTATTGGAACTATTAGAAGAATGGATTTTAGAAATGGAAGAGCTATATAAGACGGTTTCTAAAGGAGATGCAGGAGAAATACAAAGTTATTTTGCAGATGCGAAAGAATATCGTGACTCTTTACCAGTTCGAAAAAGAGGGGCGATTCCTGCCTATCACGACTTATACGTCGACGTTTTAGATAAAGTAGGGGCATTAGCCCATATCACAAGCATTCTAGCAGAAGAAGAAATTAGTATTACGAACTTGCAAATATTAGAAGCGCGAGAAGGATTGCTCGGAGTTTTACGAATTAGTTTCCAAAGAGAAGAGGATCGAACGCAGGCAAAAATTGCGCTCGGAAAAGAAGAATACCAAACGTATGAAACAATTTAATGAGGAGGGTGACAACGTGAAAGAAAAAACAGTACAAACTGTAAATAACGGATTGAATGGCAAAATTACAATCCCTGGAGATAAATCAATTTCCCATCGCGCTGTCATGTTTGGCGCAATCGCGGAAGGTAAAACAACAATTAAAGGATTTCTTCCTGGTGCGGATTGTTTAAGTACTATTTCTTGTTTTAAAGAAATGGGAGTAGAGATTACACAAAATAGAGACGAAGTTACGGTAATTGGAACAGGATTAGAAGGTTTACAAGAGCCAAAAGCTGTATTAGATGTTGGTAATTCTGGTACAACGATTCGATTAATGTCAGGAATACTTGCAAACACACCATTCTTTTCTTGCGTGCAAGGTGATGCTTCAATTGCGAAGAGACCGATGCAACGTGTAACAAATCCACTAAAGCAAATGGGTGCAAAAATTGATGGCCGAAAAGAAGGAACGTTTACGCCGCTCACAATACGAGGCGGGAATTTAAAGGCGATTGAATATACTTCACCGGTAGCAAGTGCGCAAGTGAAATCAGCTATTTTACTTGCAGGCCTTCGCGCAGAAGGTGTAACAGCTGTTACAGAACCTCATATTTCCCGCGATCATACAGAAAGAATGCTTGAGGCGTTTGGCGTTACAGTAACTCGCGTGGGGAAAACAGTGAAACTAGCAGGAGGACAGAAGTTAACCGCAACAGATGTTCAAGTGCCAGGTGATGTATCATCAGCGGCATTTTTCTTAGTAGCAGGTGCAATTATTCCAAATAGTAAACTACTATTACAAAATGTGGGAATGAATCCGACTCGTACAGGTATTATTGATGTTCTTGAGAAAATGGGCGCTACGTTTACTGTAGAGCAGATTAACGAAGGAGCATCAGAACCTGCTGCAAATATTACAATTGAAACATCGCCGCTGAAAGGAATCGAAATCGGTGGAGATATCATTCCACGACTGATTGATGAAATCCCAATTATCGCTTTAGCGGCAACACAAGCAGATGGAATTACAGTCATTAAAGATGCACACGAGCTAAAAGTGAAAGAAACGAATCGTATCGATACAGTCGTTGCTGAACTAACGAAACTCGGAGCCCGCATTGAAGCAACTGATGACGGAATGATTATTTACGGCAAATCAACTTTAAAAGGTAGTGCAGTACATAGTCACGGAGATCATCGCATTGGCATGATGCTGGCGATCGCCGGCTGTATTGCTGAAGGAGAAACAACGATTGAAGATGCAGAAGCAGTAGGCGTATCATATCCTACATTTTTTGAAGAGCTTCAAACGTTAGCTAAATAAATTGATGAGAAGCAGATGCGTAATGTATCTGCTTTTTTATGTTAGATTGTTTCTAAATCGATATCTTTTGTTGAAACATCCTCGTAATTTCACTTACCGAACTATAATAGTTTGAATTGTGGTATAATTCGAACGAAGGATGGAGGAGAAATATATGAACGTTATACAATTAAAAGAAGATAAGTTTAGAGAAGCATTACGTTTATCAGAATATGCTTTTCAATATAAAGCAAATGAAGAATGGATAGAGCAGAAAATTGCAAGAATGAAGGAAAGCCATCAAATATACGGTATTATGGAAGGAGAAGAGTTAGCTGCAAAGTTGCACTTAATTCCTTTTCATATTTACATAGGAAAAGAAAAGTTTAAAATGGGCGGCGTTGCGGGGGTAGCGACGTATCCGGAACATAGAAGAAGTGGATATGTAAAAGAGTTACTTCAGCATTCACTGCAAACTATGAAAAGAGATGGATATAGTGTATCGATGTTACATCCATTTGCCGTTTCATTTTATCGTAAATACGGCTGGGAACTTTGTGCGAATCGAATCGTATGTCAGATGACAAAGAGCGATTTAATAATTAAAAAACAAGTGAATGGTACAGTGAAACGTTTTAGTAAAGATAATCATCCAGAAGAAGTAGAGAATCTATATGAAACATTTGCAGAACGATTTTCTGGTATGTTAGTTCGCGGACGTAAATGGTGGTTACAAGCGGTGTATCATGATTTAACATTGGCAGTTTACTATGATGAAAATAAAACGGTAGCTGGTTACATTTTATACAAAATAGAGAATTCTAAAATGAAAGTAGAAGAATTTGTCCCATTACATAATGAAGCAAGAATTGGTCTTTGGAACTTCATCTGCCAACATGATTCTATGATTAAAGATCTAGAAATGATACTAAGTGAAAAAGAACCATTGTTATATACATTGCAAGAACCGCGAGTGAAGGCAGAACTGAAACCATATTTTATGGGTAGAATTGTAGATGTGGAGCAGTTCTTAAATCAATATGAGTTTAATTGGAACAGTGCGCAGCAAGAAGTGATCTTACAAATTACAGATTCATTTGCACCTTGGAATAACGTAACTGTGAAACTTGCAAATCATGAAGTAACAATTATAAACGAAGAGACATTGCATAAAGGAATTAGACTAGATATCAATGCGTTATCTACAATAATGTTTGGCTACAAACGTCCGTTAGAGCTAAAAGAACTTGAATTAATTAGCGGAAGCGAAGAGGAAATACGAGTATTTGAGAATTTAGTACCGGTACGAGAAGCATTTATTTATGATTTCTTTTAATTCACATATATGAAATCGAGCTGTCCAAAATAAAATTTTTGGATGGCTTCCTCTTATGTTGTCAGTTTTTGTCGGTAAGTCGATATATCTTAAAAATCGCGGATGTAATTTCATTCACAAGCATGGGCTATAAAAATTCTGTATTACTTTGTCACGCACTTGACTTTTAATCCGTGTAATTTATAATTAAAAACGGAATGAATTTTCATTCCTGAAAATTGAGGTGAGCAAAATGGCTAAAAATAAACAAGAGGATATTTTTGATGCTGCTATAAAACTTTTCGCAGAGCGTGGTTACGATGGTACGACAATTCCGATGATTGCTGAAAAAGCAAATGTTGGCGCTGGTACTATTTATCGCTATTTTGAAAATAAAGAGGCACTCGTTAACTCACTATTTTCAAAGAGCATGTTGCAATTATCTGAAATACTAAAAACTGATTTTCCTGTTGAAGCAAATATTCGTGAACAGTTTAGTCATATTTATAACCGTTTATTTGAATTTGCGAGAAACAATGTGGATGCTTTTCTTTTTACAAATTCTCACTGTGATAGTTATTTTCTTGATGAACAGAGTAACAAAATATTTGACGATTTTATAGGCTTCTTTATGAATATTATAGAAGATGGAATCGCAAAAGGTTTGCTCCGTCCATTGCCTCCAGTTGCTTTAATTATTATTGTATATCAACCGCTAGAAAAATTAACTAAAGTAATGGCAACAGGGCAATTAGAATACTCAAAAGAATTAGTAAAAGAATTGGAAGAAAGCTCTTGGAATGCTATTAGAATCATTTGATTCTATAGCTCTATAAGGATAGGAATGAACATTCATTCCTAAATAGATATATAAAATGAGAACAGGAGATGATATATCCGTACAACTAAAGGAATGAATATTCATTCCTTTAGAGGTAGGTAAATAGATTTAAAAATAATTTAATAGAATAATAGGAATGAACGTTCATTCCGAATGCAACATGAAATTCTAAAAGTAGGAGATGATTCATATGAGCAAATTAAAAAGTTGGAGAAGTTTATCTTTTCTATTATGGGTAGTTATTACTATTACAATGGTCGTAACGATGCCTAATATGGATAAGTTAGTGAAAGAAAAAGGGCAAATTACGATTCCTAATACAGAACAAAGTAGTATTGCTGACAAGATGATAAAAGAGATGGATAAAGAAGGTGTTGAAAAGTACGAAATTATAGCCGTTTTTAATAGTGGTAATAAAGCAGCTTTAACTACTGAGCAAAAAGAGGAAATAACAAAAACAATCAATGCGTTACAAAGTGAAAAAGAGCAATTAGGAATTAAGGAAGTTGTTTCACATTTAGATAATAAAGACTTGGAAAAACAGTTAATTTCTAAAGACAATACGACTATTTTAACGCAAATATCGGTAGATAAAAAGCATGGTGAAATATCAAAAGTTGCAAATGTACTTCATAATAAAATTAAACCGAAAGGAGTTAAAACGTACTTAACAGGAAGTGATTTAATAGCGGGTGATTTTCTTACATCCTCTCAAGAGGGCGTGAAAAAGACAGAAGTTATTTCGATCATTTTCATTCTTGTAGTATTAATCATTGTATTCCGTTCACCAGTTGTTCCGATTATTTCTCTTCTTACAGTTGGTGTTTCGTATTTAATTTCAATGGGGATTATTGCCCATCTTGTTGATCAATTTAATTTTCCGTTTTCAAACTTTACGCAAGTGTTTGTAGTTGTCGTCCTGTTTGGAGTAGGAACAGACTATAACATTTTATTATATACGAGATTTAAAGAAGAATTAAGTAAACAAGAAAATGCATATTTAGCTACGAAAGAAACGTTTAAATCGGCAGGTAAAACCGTTTTATATAGCGGGATAGCAGTACTAATTGGCTTTGCATCTCTTGCTTTAGCAAGTTTTAAATTATATCAATCTACTTCAGCGGTAGCAATTGGTGTCGCAGTACTACTACTCGTATTAACCACTTTAAATCCATTTTTCATGGTGCTTTTAGGAAAAGGAATGTTTTATCCAGTTAAAACATTTAAAGGACATGAGGATAGTCGTTTATGGGGATTCTTTGCGAAAAATTCAGTAGCAAGACCATTTATCGCTTTAATTATCGTATTCGTGATATCGATTCCATTCGTATTAAAATATTCTAACACGCTTAATTACAATGATTTATTTGAAGTGGATAATAAATATGAATCAAAAATGGGGATTAACGTAATAGAAGAGCATTTTCCGCCTGGTTTTTCTTCACCAAGTACGTTAGTCATTCAATCGGATAAAAAGTTAGATGAGGCGAATTCTTTACAAACTTTAGATGAACTTACTGATAAAATCTCGAAAGTTAAAGGAGTCTCAGAAGTATATTCACCGACGCGTCCAACTGGAGATAAGATTAAAGAATTATATATAAATAAACAAGCCGGAGAATTGAATACAGGCTTAGGAGATGCAAATGGTGGCATAAAAGAAATTAATGAAGGATTAACTGATGCGAAAGATAAAATGGGTAGTAATGACTCAAATAGTCTTGCAAATGTTCAAAAGTTAATTGATGGAACAAATGAAGCGAAAAATGGCGTATCAGCATTAGGGACAGCTTTAAATCAATTATCGAATGGAATAAACAATGGAGCACAAGGAGCGAAGCAAATAGAGGATGGGCTAGCATCATTAAACGGAAATATCAATGCCCTGTCAAATGCAACTTCGCAGCTTCATGCTGGTTATGCTCAGTTAGAAAAAGGTTTAAGTTCGTACGATCAATATTTCGGAAGTATTTCTCAAGCGATTGATGGTGCGAAAAAAGGATATGAACAAATTGAAACGTTAATGAACAATTTCATTCAAACAAAACCAGAATTAGCAAATGATCCTAATGTGCAGCAAACATTAGGAATTGCAAAAGAAGCTCAGAAGCAATTGAGTGTTCTTTCAAATGAATTAAATCAATTAGCGACGCAGCACAAAGCAGCGATGAGTTCATTTAAAGAAGCAAATCAATCATTATTAAAAGTAGATAATGGTTTAAAGGAAATGAACAATGGAGTAATGCAACTACAAAAAGGAGCTGCTGAACTGAAAAATGGATTGAACGAAGGAGCTACAGGTTCAAAACAAATTTCGAACAAATCGGCTGACTTACAATCTGGATTAACGAAAATAAACGATGGGCAAGGACAGTTATTAACTGGACTGAAAGATTTACAAGAAAAGATGGGGCAATTGCAATCAGGTTTATCTAAAAGTACAGAGGGGTTAGGAAAAGTAAGTAACGGTCTAGGTGACGCTCAAAAATATTTAGGAGAGTTAAATGAGTCGAAAAGCTCTGAGAAATTTTATATTCCGAAAGAAGTTTTAGAAGGAGAAGATTTCCAAAAAGCATTGAATACGTACATGTCACATAATAGAAAGATTGCTAAAATGACAATTATTTTAGACGTAAACCCGTATTCAAAAGAAGCGATGCCTATCATTCAAGAAATTAATAAAACGATAGATGGTACGTTAAAGGGAACAGAACTAAATGATGCGAAAAAAGCAATTGGCGGGACAACAGCTAGAAACGTTGATTTAAAAGAAGTAACCGGGCAAGATTTCCTACGTACTGCTACGATTATGTTATTAGGGATTTCGCTTGTATTAATCGTGATTACACGCTCATTCTTAAACTCAATCTTTATTATTGGGTCGTTAATTTTAGCGTACTTTGCATCACTTGGTATAAGTGAACAAATTAGTGCACATGTATTAAACGTAGGGTCATTAAGCTGGAATGTTCCATTCTTTAGCTTCATTATGATTGTCGCTTTAGGAGTGGATTATAGCATCTTCGTTATGATGCGATACAATGAGCTAGAAGGGGATTCAGTAACGAAAATTGTAAATGCATCTCGTCACATAGGAGGAGTCGTATTATCAGCGGCACTTATTTTAGGAGGGACATTTGCAGCGTTAATTCCTTCAGGAGTATTGACACTTATACAAGTAGCATCCGTTGTTGGCGTTGCTCTTTTACTATTAGCTTTAATTGTAATGCCGATATTGTTACCTGCTTTAATAGGATTGACGAGTAAATTGAAGAGTTATAAAGAGAAAATAATGAATACGAAATAAGAAAAACCTGTAGGGAATGTTTTCTCTACAGGTTTTTTTGTATATAAAATATGAAATGAAAAAATGATTCAATGTATTACAGAATGAGAAGCGAATAGGGATATTAGAAAGAGGTCGATGATATACAAAAAATAGCTAGGGGAATGGATAAAAACTATTCGATTTCGTTGTAGAAAGCTAATCAACCGTTGCTATTCATCCAGCTTCTACTATATAATAGCTATAGTCTACAATAATTGAGTCGTAATATGCGATTTTTTAAGACAATCGGTGAGAAAACGCTGAAATAAGCGGTATTAGTAGGAGGACACAAATGATTACAGTAAGTAACGTTAGTTTGCGTTTCGCGGATCGCAAATTATTTGAAGATGTTAACATAAAATTCACGCCAGGTAATTGCTACGGTTTAATTGGAGCAAACGGTGCTGGTAAATCAACATTTCTAAAGATTTTATCTGGAGAAATTGACCAATCAACAGGTGACATACATATTACGCCAGGTGAGCGTCTAGCAGTATTAAAACAGAATCACTTCGAATATGAAGAGTTCCCTGCACTAGAAACAGTAATGATGGGTCACACACGTCTTTATAAAGTAATGCAAGAGAAAAATGCAATTTACATGAAAGAAGACTTTAGTGATGAAGATGGCATGCGTGCTGCAGAACTTGAAGGTGAGTTCGCTGAGCTAAACGGTTGGGAAGCTGAGTCAGAAGCTGCAATCCTTCTAAAAGGATTAGGTATTGGTGAAGATATTCATGATAAAAAGATGTCTGAATTAACAGGGGCAGAGAAAGTAAAAGTATTACTTGCTCAAGCTTTATTCGGTCAACCTGACATTCTATTACTAGATGAGCCTACCAACCATTTGGACTTAAAAGCGATTCAATGGTTAGAAAACTTCTTAATGAACTTTGAAAATACAGTTATCGTTGTATCCCATGACCGTCACTTCTTAAATAAAGTATGTACGCACATGGCTGACCTTGATTTCGGTAAAATTCAATTATACGTTGGTAACTATGACTTCTGGTACGAATCAAGCCAATTAGCATTAAAACTAACGCAAGATTCTAACAAGAAAAAAGAAGAAAAAGTAAAAGAGTTACAAAACTTTATTGCACGCTTTAGCTCAAATGCATCTAAAGCGAAACAGGCAACTTCTCGTAAAAAATTGTTAGATAAAATTACATTAGATGATATTAGACCATCATCACGTCGTTATCCGTTCGTTGGTTTCACACCAGAACGTGAAGTAGGAAATGACCTATTAACAGTTGAAGGTATTTCGAAAACGATTGATGGCGAAAAAATATTAGATAATGTGAACTTCACTTTAAATAAAGGTGATAAAGTTGCATTTATCGGACGTAACGATATTGCGATGACAACATTATTTAAAATTCTTATGGGTGAAATGGAGCCAGATAGCGGTTCATTCAAATGGGGTGTAACAACATCTCAAGCTCATTTCCCAAGAGATAACTCTGAGTACTTCGAGAACAGTGATTACACTTTAATTGATTGGTTACGTCAGTTCTCTCCACAAGATGAGTCAGAAAGTTTCTTACGTGGTTTCTTAGGCCGTATGCTATTCTCTGGTGAAGAAGTAAAGAAAAATGTTTCTGTTTTATCTGGAGGAGAAAAAGTTCGTTGTATGTTATCTAAAATGATGTTAAGCGGTGCAAACGTATTAACACTTGATGATCCGACGAACCATTTAGACCTTGAGTCTATTACAGCATTAAACAACGGTTTAATCACATTTAAAGGAACATTACTATTCACTTCTCATGACCATCAGTTCGTACAAACAATTGCAAACCGTATTATCGAAGTAACGCCAAACGGTGTAGTTGATAAGGTAGCAACGTATGATGAGTTCTTAGAAAGTCAAGAACTTCAAAAACAAGTTGATGCAATGTACAAAGGTCAATAATAATTGATTAAAACCCTCGCTTTCTATTATGAGAGCGGGGGTTTTTTTTAGTAAACAAATATTCGTTTTAATATAAAGTGGGGGGAGGATTAAAATGGATAATTATTCAAAAATAACATTAGCGATGGTAAGAAATTTTTGAAGCGTGGATAAACCCTGAAATGATGAAGAAATGGTTTTTTACATTGGAAGGGACGGATAAAGTAACGGGAAATACTCCTGAAGGATGGCTCTGAGCATGATTGGAATGTAATATTCATGGGACTGAAAGAATTGGTTAAAAGAAGAGGGAATAGCTACAAAGGATGATAAACAGTAGTCGAAAAAGTGTAGTTTGAGCAAATTGCCCAAACTACACTTTTTATTTTATGAAATTGGGTAGTTTACATGAATGTACCAAAATTGGAGATAGGTTAGTTTGCAAATGAGGAAATAAAGGATTATAGTTTGTGGAGTCATAATTAGTGGATGAGCCCCTGGGAGAAAACAGGAAATGTTACAAATGTATTTTGTTAAATAGAAACCAAGGTCAAAATGTTTAAAAAGAAATAGTTGAATAAATAAAAGCTACAAATTATAATTACTAATATTCTTCATATAGTTAAACAAATAAAATCTATTTGAAGAAGAGAAATTGAATAGAGAGACAGACTTATATAAAATAAGCCTTGGATGATCAAAAGAGGTGGAGAGATGCAACAATTTTTATTGAAGAGTAAACGAGTATTAAGTAATCATTTTGGATTTTTCGTATTTGCTGTTATTTTACTTTGGTTAAAAACATATGCTGCATATGTGACAGAATTTAATTTAGGGATATCGAACACAATCCAAAAGTTCTTACTGTTTTTCAACCCGTTAAGCTCAGCAGTTCTATTTTTAGGGCTCGCATTATTCGCAAAAGGGAAACGAGCTTACATTTGGTTAATTATTATTAATTTGCTAATGTCTATACTTTTATACGCAAACGTAGTATATTATCGCTTTTTCAGTGACTTTATTACGTTCCCGACATTAACACAATCGAATAACTTTGGAGATTTAGGTGGTAGTATTTTTGCATTGCTACACTTATATGATCCACTATATTTCTTAGATACAATCATTTTAATTGTTTTAGTCGCAACGAAATTTGTAAATCCTAAACCAATCCGTGTTGCGAAGCATAAATTATCTCTAGTATTTGTAGCAGGTATTTTATTATTTAGCGTTAACTTAGGTTTGGCAGAATCTGACCGTCCTGAGTTATTAACTAGAACATTTGACCGCAATTATATCGTGAAATATTTAGGGGCGTACAACTTTACGATTTATGATGGTATTCAAAGTGCGAAAGCATCAACAGAACGAGCATTAGCGGATGGAGATAATATGACAGAAGTTAGAAACTATCTTACATCAACTTATGCAAGTCCAAATCCTGAGTATTTCGGTAAAGGAAAAGGAATGAACGTAATTTATATTCATTTAGAGTCATTCCAAAACTTTTTACTAAACTATAAACTAAATGGTCAAGAGGTTACACCATTCTTAAACTCATTTACAAAAGATGCGAATACGTTATACTTTGATAACTTCTTCCATCAAACAGGACAGGGTAAAACATCTGATGCGGAGTTCATGTTAGAGAACTCAATGTTTGGATTACCACAAGGATCTGTTTTTACAAATAAAGCTCATAACACGTATCAATCAGCACCAGCTATTTTAGGTCAACAAGGATACACATCAGCAGTGTTCCACGGTAACTACAAAACGTTCTGGAACCGTGATGAAATTTATAAATCATTTGGTTTTAATAAATTCTTTGATGCGTCATACTACGATATGAATGAAAAAGATGTAGTAAACTATGGCTTAAAAGATAAACCGTTCTTTAATGAATCAATTCCGTTATTACAAACGTTGAAACAACCGTTCTATACGAAGTTCATTACGTTATCGAACCATTTCCCTTATCCGATTGATAAAGCGGAAGCAACGATTGAACCAGCTAAAACAGGTGATTCATCAGTAGATACGTACTTCCAAACAGCACGCTATTTAGATGAATCTGTAAAAGGATTCATTGATTACTTGAAACAATCTGGTTTATACGATAACTCAATTATCGTTATGTACGGTGATCATTACGGTATTTCAGATAATCATAGTGCAGCAATGTCTCAAATAATGGGTAAAGAAATGAACGCATTTGAAAATGCTCAATTACAACGTGTACCATTAATCATTCGCGTACCAGGAATGGAAGGCGGCGTACAACATCAATACGGCGGAGAAATTGACGTTCTTCCAACGTTATTACACTTACTAGGTACAGATACGAAAAATTATGTCCAATTCGGATCAGATTTATTATCACCAGAGCATAAACAAGTCGTTCCGTTCCGTAACGGTAACTACGTAAGCCCAACAGTTACTGCACTTAACGGCAAATACTATGATACAGCGACTGGGAAACCTGTAGAATTTACAGATGAAATAAAACAAAATGAGCAAATGGTTCAAAAATCACTAAAATACTCCGACCAAGTTGTTAACGGTGACTTATTACGATTCTACACACCAGAAGGATTTACACCGGTAGAACCTTCTAAATATAACTATAACAATCGTGATAAAGATAAAACGAAGGTGAAGACGACTAAAGACGGGGAAACGAAATAAATAATAAAAAATCCTACTCGTATAGAAAACGAGTAGGATTTTTTGTTTTAAGATTTACTTTCGGATTTTTGGAGTGCTACTTTTTTAGGCATAAAACATGCAATAATCAAAGCGACAAAGGATAAGACTAACATAAATACGTACGCATCACTTGAGCTGAAGATAGAAGCTAATTTCGTTACTTGCATAGCTGATATGCTTCCGTTCTCACTAGATAACTGTGAAGTATGTGAAGTGGATTGAATTGTATACACAGTAATAATGACTGCTGTTCCTATAGCACCTGCTAATTGACGTACGGTATTATTCACTGCGGAACCATGTGAACCCAGTTCTCTTGGTAAAGCGTTTAAACCTGCTGTATTTAAAGGCATCGAAATGAAACTTAGTCCAATGCGTAGAATAATGGTACGAACCATTAAATACATATAAGTGGTGGATTCGGTCAAATCAATTACACCCCACATCGATATAATGATACATATTAAACCTATAATAAAGAGTGGTTTTGCCCCATATTTATCAAACATTTTACCCGTGATAGGTGATAAGAATGCATTAATTACAGCTCCAGGTAATAGAAGTAAACCTGATTCAAAAGCAGTAAAACCTCGTCCGTTTTGCAAGTAAATCGGTAAAAGAATTAAATCAGCATACATAATCATCGTAATGAGTATGTTAATGACTGATGTAAGAGTGAAAATTTTATACTTAAATACGGATAAATTTAATAGTGGATCGCTAGACTTTATTTGACGTAAACAGAATAGAGTTGTAACAATTATTCCGATGATAATTGTAGTAATAACAACTGGATGATCCCATCCTTTACTTCCTGCACTACTAAATCCGAATATAATACAACCAAAGCCAATCGTTGATAAAATGACACTTACGATATCTAATTTTGCTTTTGTTGTCTCAGCAACATTCATTAAATATTTTAGCGCGAGAATAATAACGATTAATACAAATGGAGCGAATCCAATAAATAACCATCTCCATGATACATATTCAATAATAAAGCCAGATAATGTTGGAGCGATGGCTGGCGCAAAAATTATGGCGAAACCGATGGTTCCCATAATACTGCCACGCTTTTCACTAGGGTATAAATATAAAATAACTGTCATCATTAGTGGCATAATAATTCCTGCCCCAACTGCTTGAATCATTCTTCCTGTTAACAAAATGCCAAAATTCATGGCACATGCACAAAGAACAGTCCCGATAAACAAAGAGAGCATCGAGCTAATAAACAGCTGCCTTGTTGTAAATCGTTTCATTAAAAATGCAGTAATTGGCACTAGAACGCCATTTATGAGCATAAAGCCTGTTGATAGCCATTGCACGGTTGCAGCTGTAACATCAAATACTTCCATTAAATTACTCATCGCTACATTTAATAGCGTCTGATTTAATGTTGATAAAAAACAACCGGAAATGAGCACAATTAATATAATTTTTTTATTTCTTTCTGATATTTCCTTTTGCATTGGTAAACTCCTTCATTGTCGTCTTGATTTATCGACATTGTGTCGATAAAATTAATGGTAACAAAATAAATTTTCTTTGACCATGAACAGTTTTGTTGAAAATGTTCACTACTCGACATAGAAGGTATGCACTGTCGAGTAAGTAAAGAGAAAATCTATAAAGGAGTTTCAAAATGTCTACACCTAAAAAAGAAGATCCTCGTACAGTTCGTTCAAGAGAAATGTTTAAAAATGCTGTTTTTTCTCTCCTATGTGAGAATCCTAGTATTTCAAGTTTAACGGTTCAGAAAGTCGCAACAAAAGCAGGATTAAACCGAACAACCTTTTACTTACATTATCAAGATATTCAAGATTTACTAGACCAAATCACGAATGAGATTTCAAATGAACTTTCAAATAAAATAGCTGATTTAATACATGCAAAAGATTTATCAGAAAAACAAAAGCTAACACAATTACTTGATTATTTATATATCCATCGAAATTATTTATTTATATTATTTAAAATGAATCAATTTGAGGAGCAACTATTTTTATTTTTAAAAGAGTTAATAGAAACGAGAAGAGAGAATACGAAAAAGGATCTGCCTGATGATTATGTTGCGGTTGATATTAAAACAGCTTCATTGGTAGGTATTATCATGTGGTGGATAAGGAATGGACTTCACTTTAGTTCAGATTATATCGCAAATCAAATTTATTTCATGTACAGAGGGTAATGAGTTAAAAATATTTTATGTATCGATACATTGTATTATTAAGTGCGACACCTAAAGAAAAAAGCCCATATCGCTTCGTATAAAGTAGAAGTTATCACATCACTTACTTCATACAGAAAACTGCCCATGAAGGGTTTCAGGAAGAACTGTCGCACTTAGATTGACAAATTGTCTTTAAAATAAAAAATCGTATTGTATAATTTCATATGCCGCATGTATATAGTAAAATTTTTAAATAAAAGTACAATCATTGCACTGTGCATAAACAAGAATTTGGACTTAATTTTAGAAGAGATACAAGATAAGATATTAATAGAAAGCGATTTCAAACTCTAATTTTGCAAAGTTAGTATCTATACTTGCAATTCTATTTAAGAACAAGTATAGAAAGGGTGTATATCATATATGATATTAGATAATCGAAGTATAAGTATTTTACAGCAAATTATTCAAGCGGATAGCTATGTTTCTGTATCTCAATTAATGGAAGTCATACAAGTTTCAAAGCGAACAATTTATTATGATATGAAGAAAATAGAAGATTGGTTAGTTGCAGAGGATTTAAATTCATATGAATATATTCGCCCTTTAGGCTACTGTTTTGATAATGAAACGAAGCAAAGAGTGATAAAAAAGTTAAATGGATTTACAACAAGCCAATATGAATATTCTCCACATGAACGAAAAATATTGCTGGTTCTTTATATACTAACAATGGAGAAAAGGATTCTATTAGAAGACTTAATAGAACTTGTGCAAGTCAGTCGTAATACTGCTCTTGCTGACTTGAAAAAAATAAAAGCAGAGTTAGTGAAGTTTAAGCTCGCATTAAACTTTAATCGTAAACATGGCTACAATATTATAGGGAATGAACATGGAAAACGAAATATATTAATCTTAAATCTTTCACAAATAATTTCAAAGCATGGATGGGAATATTTAATATCGCATGTGAAATATATTACGAATGATAATAAAAATGTAAAAGGTAATAAAGATCACGAGGAACTTCTTATAATAAAAAATATTTTATCAAATTGTGAAGAGCTTTTAGGGGTCCAGTACACAGATGAGGTACTTGAAAGTTTAAGCGTTTACATGTATTTATTCCGCAATCGTATTGTAAATGGAAAATGTGTTGAGATGGAAGATGCTGAAAAGGATGTACTAAGAGAAACAAAACAATTTGAAGCAGCAAAATATATTGCAAAACAGTTTGAAAGAGTATTTTTCGTGGATTTTCCAATAGATGAAATTTATTATATTACGACTCATTTGTTAGGAGCAAAAGTAAATGCTCAACAAAAAGACTTTGAAAAAAGTGAGATTGATGGAATACATTCAATGGTCGGATATATGATAAAGGATTTTCAACATTATGCTTGTGTTATATTTCAAGATTTTAAAGGACTTGCTTCAGACCTATATCTGCATATGAAACCGGCATATTATCGTGTAAAGTACGGGATTGAAATAGAAAATCCATTACTTTATACAATCCAGCAAAATTATGAAGAAGTATATACTCTTACAAAAAAAGTAATTCATCATTTTGAAGAATATGTTGGAAAAATAGTTTCAGATGATGAAATGGCATATATTACTATGCACTTTGGTGCTTGGATGAGGAAAGAGGGAATCGTTCCCAGCCCAAGAAAAACCGCGCTACTTGTTTGTCCAAATGGTATTGGTACATCACGTATGTTGCAGTACCAATTAGAGCAAGTGTTTTCAAGTGTAGATATTTTAAAAGCCATTTCAAAGCGGGAATATGAATCAAATACATTTGATGTAGATTGTATTATTACTACAACTGAACTGGAGAAGGGGAAAATTCCTATCTTTATGGTAAATCCAATTTTGACCGATTCCGAAAAAGCATCGTTACTACGAAAAGTCAATGTAGCTTTATATGGCGAAAATCAAAATGATTCAGTTGATATGATGATGGGTATTATCCAAAAATACACAGACATTTTAGATGAAAAATCTTTAAAAAATGAATTGAGAGAGTTTATGAGTGGTCCGGTACATATTGATAAGGAGGAGAAATATAAGCCTATGTTAAACGAGCTATTAACTAGAGAATTTATAGAGCTTGAGAATCACGTTGAGACGTGGGAGGAAGCAATTCGTGTTGCGTCGGAACCTTTATTACAAAGTGGACATATTTCTGAAGAATATATTTCTGAAATGATTGCGAATGTAAAGAAGTTAGGCCCATATATTGTAATTGCACCTAAAATCGCTATACCTCATGCTCGTCCAGAAGCAGGTGTCAAAAAATTAGGGATGAGTTTATTACAACTAAAAGAGGGTGTGTTATTTTCAGAAAAACAAGAGCATGCTGTAAATTTAATTATTGTATTAGCAGCTATAGATAACGAGACACATTTGAAGGCATTGGCACAATTAAGTGAGATGTTATCTGAACCAACGAACATAGAAATGTTAATGCATTCAAATTCAAAAGATAAAATGCTAGAAATGATAGCTAAATATTCTAATTAAAGGGGAGATTGAAATGAAAAAAGTATTAGTTGTATGTGGAAATGGATTAGGAAGTAGTTTTATTATAGAAATGAATGTAAAGAAAATATTAACTGAACTTGGTATGCAAGCTGAAGTTTCTCATACGGATTTAGCATCAAGTAAATCAGAACAAGCAGATCTATATTTAGGTGCGAAAGATATCATTTGCAACCTTGAAGATGGTACTCGCACAGTTGCTGGATTAACAAACATTCTAGATTTAAATGAAATTAAAGAAGCATTACAAAAACACCTGATGTAGAAACGGTGAAAGGGGAGTAGTGCTATGTTTGATTTAATAATGAAAGATATTTTGGGACAGCCTGCAATATTAGTTGGATTGTTTGCTATGTGTGGTTTACTATTGCAAAAAAAGAATTTTGCAGATACAGTTTCAGGAACATTAAAAACAATTATGGGCTTCGTCGTTTTAGGAGGCGGAGCCACTATATTAATAGGGGCTTTAGATGTTTTTGGTAAAATATTTGATAAAGCATTTCATATTAAAGGGATTATTCCAAATAACGAAGCTGTTGTTGCGATAGCACAGCAAACTTTAGGAACAGAAACGGCATTAATTATGGTATTTGGGATGATTGCTAATTTACTAATTGCACGATTTACAAGATTTAAATATGTATTTTTAACTGGTCATCATACCTTATTCATGGCATGTTTAATTTCAGCTGTATTTTCAACTACAGGGATGAAAGGCGCTTCACTAGTTATTAGTGGGTCTATTATTTTAGGATTACTTATGGTCATTTTTCCAGCTCTACTTCAACCGTATGTTAGAAAAATTACGGGAATGGATGATATCGCAATTGGCCATTTCGGTTCAGTTGGGTATTTAGCAGCAGGATTTGTTGGTAGTAAATTTGGAAATAAGGAAAAATCTACAGAACAAATTAAAGTACCGAAGTCATTAGGGTTTTTACGTGATACATCAGTTTCTATGTCATTAACAATGGCTGTGTTATTCTTTATTGTTGCACCATTTGCTGGGAAAAACTTTATCGAAACAGAATTAAGTAACGGACAAAATTATCTCGTGTATTCATTCATGCAAGCAATTACATTCGCTGCGGGTGTATATATTATTCTAGCTGGTGTCCGTATGTTGATTGCAGAAATTGTCCCTGCATTTAAAGGGATAGCAGATAAACTTGTACCAAATGCCAAACCAGCATTAGATTGTCCAACAATCTTCCCATTCGCGCCAAATGCGGTTATTATTGGCTTTTTAACAAGTTTTATTGCTGGATTACTATCTATGTTTATTCTTCCGTTTATCGGATTAAGTGTAATAGTGCCAGGATTAATCCCTCATTTCTTCACAGGGGCAACAGCTGCTGTATTTGGAAATGCAACTGGAGGAAGACGAGGAGCAATACTTGGAGCTTTTGTAAATGGATTATTAATCTCATTCCTACCAGCTATATTACTACCTATATTAGGTGGATTAGGATTTGAAAATACAACATTCGGTGATTCCGACTTTGCTGTTGTTGGTATTTTAATTAGTGAAATTGCGAAATTGCTAGGGAATGTTTTCTAAATAATAGAGCATAAAAAGACTTGAATTCTAATTATGAATTCAAGTCTTTTTATTTAAATATTAAATTGTAAGAAAGTGAGGGAATTTGAATAAAAGAAATAGGGATTGGTTTGAAAAAAATGTGTTATGATTGTTTGTAAAATCTTTTGATTTTCCTTGAGGATCAATATTGAAACAGAAAAGTATATTTTCAAAATAGGGTAAAATAAAAGGAGTCTATGCATGAATTTTCAAAATGAAAAAATATCATTACATTTAGAGGTTGTAAATTACCAATATGCAGATGCAAAAGACGAGTGTGATAGAAATTGGTTAAGAGTAAAAGCGAAACTATCAGAAGAAAATAAAGTTTTTGAAACGATGGATCCTTTTTTACAAACATACGATTTACAGTACATGATAAAATGGTTTGAATCTTTACCAAACCCTAAATATAACGAACTAGATTTCATAGAACCAAATTTAGCGTTTGAATTTATGGGGGGAAAAGCAGGGGAGTTTAACATTGTTATTCGCTTATCGCTGGAACTTAACCCCACATGGTGTAAGGAAGAAGAATACGAATTTTCTATCGGTATAACTCAAGAGGATAGGGAGAATATTATTCGTTCTATTGAAGAGCAACAAAGGAAATTCCCAAAACGATAAAAAAAGACTTGATAACCTACAAGAGGGAATCAAGTCTTTTTATTACATACGATTATCATGCCAGAAGTTTAATGGGAAGTGTTCGTTCTCATTATAGGCTTCTAATTCATATCCTCTTTCTTTCAGCCCTTTAATAATACCAGGTACTGCTTTAACTGATTGTGGATGAATATCATGCATTAGAATAACTTCTGTTGGGTTTGTAGCACCATGTAGAACGTTTTCTACGATTTTAGCAGATGCAGCGTCTACTTGCATTTTGTTGTATTTCCAGTCTAATGAATCAATTGTCCAATCCCAAACTTTTAAACCATTTTCAACAACTTTGTTGCGAAGAGCTTCATTTAACCCTGGCATTGAGCCGTAAGATGGACGAGTTAATACTGGAGATTTTCCTAGAACGCCAGCGATTAAGCCTTGGTCTTCTTTCATTTCATCAACGTAATGACCTTCTGTGTAAAGTTTCTTGTAGTTATGAGTCATACTGTGCATCCCAACATAGTGGCCTTCAGCATCTTCACGTTTTACAAGATCAGGGAAAGCTTTTACGTTTGAACCAATTAGGAAGAATGTTGCTTTTGCATTTTCACTCTTTAACATATCTAAAAGCTCAGCTGTGTATTTTCCAGGACCATCGTCAAATGTTAAGTAAGCGACTTTTCTAACTTGCCCGTTATAGTGCTTTGGAGCTTCTTTCGGAGCAAGGGACGTTTGAATTTCACTTACAAGTTGAACAGATTTCGCTTCATCCTCTGTACTTGCTAGAGCGATATGTGTTGATCCGTAAGCAGCTTCGTATGTAAATAATACCCCAGCGCAAATCAACAGAGCCCTTTTCACTAAAGTTGTCATCCGAATTCCATTGTGCATAATTTTCCTACTCTCTATAAAAGTTCTACTCTACTATATTAGCAATTTTAGAGGGGGAAATGCAAAAAAACTTTTTTACAAGCGCAAAAAAGTTTGTTAAAAAGCATGTAAGATTTCACTGTTTTGCAGGTTTGAAAAAATGAAACAAGAATTAAATGAATGGAACTGCATGTAATAATGGTTCATTCACGTTTTTTGTTTTAGAAAGGGAGGAAAAGTATGAAAAAATTAGCTTGTTTACATGCTCATCATTCAAATATTGAATACATTGACCGAGCATTGCAATCTTTTGGAATCGAAATACTCCATTTTGTAGATCCCATCTTATCACGCATATTAAAAAAAGATTGCGATTTTGAAAAAGAACAAGCACGGAGTAATTTAAAAGATATTATAAAGTATATAGCCAAAAGTGATATAGATACACTTTTATTAACTTGTACAGATTATATTACGCTATTAGATGAGAATTTCAAAATAGACATACCTATATTGAAAATTGATGAGCCATTTTTTGAAATGATTTGTCATATTGAAGAGCCACAAACAATACTTTTTACAAATAATCGTACGGTTTCAGGAACGATGGAACGTTTAAAACAATACGCTCGGCAGAATAATAAATCCATGCATGTAAAAGTAGAAGTGATAGAAGGGATATTTGAGTTAATTATGCAAGGTCGTAAAGAAGAGCATGATGTTAAATTAGAAAAGTATTTATATGAAATTATGAAAGATAGAAACGAAATGCTTTCAGTTGCACAATTATCTATGGTAGATGCTGCTACAAGGGTAGAAAATATAATAGGAAGGAACATAATAAATCCGTTGAATGCGCTTGTGGAGTATTGTATACAGAGTGTGAATGAACAACCGTGTGAAAAATAAGGAAGAGGATGTTTTTTATTTTAAAGAACATCAATAAAATTTCACATACCGTATTTTAAAAATAAATATAGGAAAACCAAAAAATAATGTAGAATATATCGTACATACATATGTGAAGGCAACAAAATATATAAAAGAGGTGGATCTATGTTACTTGAAGAAGTAATGCAGCAACTAGAAGAATATGGAACAGAACAAAACCGTAAAATCTTTAAAAATCATGGGGCAAAAGAGCCGTTATTTGGAGTTAGTTTTGCAAATTTAAAATTGTTGAAAAAGAGGATAAAAAAGGATCATGATTTAGCAATCTCATTATGGGAAACGAAAAATATGGATGCAATGACTTTAGCAACGATGATTTTAGATCCGAAGAAACTAACGTCAAAACAACTAAATAGATGGGTTCAGGATGTTGATTACTATTGTTTAATGGACGTTCTTATGACAGCTATATGTACGTCACCAATCGCAATAGAAAGAATGGAAGAGTGGACGAAGTCTGATGATGAATGGATTGGAAGAGCAGGTTGGTCTTTATTAGCAAATATAGCGATTAAAAATAAAACGTTACATGATGAATTTTTCACTCCGTATCTAGAAGAAATTAAAGCAAATATACATAATGAAAAAAATAGAAAAAAAGAAGCGATGAATAGTGCTTTAATCGCGATAGGGATTCGAAATGAAGCTTTAGAGCAACAAGCAATTGAAATTGCACGTGAAATTGGAAAAGTAGAAGTTGATCATGGTGCAACGTCATGCAAAACACCAGACGCAGAACCGTATATAAAAAAAGCGAGAGAAAGAGCTGAAAAAAAGAAAGTGAAATAAGAAAAGGGGAACGGTTATGAAACCAATGGAAGCGGCACAAAGCATAATTACATCACAATTTTCGAATTGTGATGTTGCTTTACTAGGGGGAAGTGTGGCTAGAGGAGAGGCTACGAAAACATCTGACCTTGATATTGTAATATTCGACCAAAGTTTGTCATCTTGTTATAGAGAATCCTTCTATAGTAATGGCTGGCCTGTTGAAGTATTCGTACATAATTTTGAAACGTATAAAACCTTTTTTAAAAGTGATTGTGAGCGCGGGAGACCTTCATTACCTCAATTAGTTTCAGAAGGGATTGTGCTAAAAGGAAAAGATGAAATTGTAGAGACACTTAAAAGAGAAGCGAATGATTTATTAAATAAAGGACCAAAAAAATGGTCAGAAGAAACGATGAAGCAGAAACGCTATTTTATTACGGATACCTTGGATGATTTCATTGGTGCAACAAAGAGAGAAGAAGAATTGTTCATCGCCAATTTATTAGCTGATTTAGTACATGAATATGTTTTAAGGGTAAATGGTCAATGGCTTGGAAATTCAAAATGGTTTATTAGAGTGTTAAGAAGGTATGACGAGCAATATGCAGAACATTTTGTAGCGGCTTTTGATCATTTTTATAAAACAGAGGAGAAAAATGAATTAATTACTTTTGTAGAAAACACGCTAGATCAATACGGAGGAAGAATGTTCGAAGGATTTTCTATAGGGAAATGAAAAGGGGATAGCAAAGTGAATGTACCATTCGTTCAATTAAGAGAACTGACAATAGATGATGTAGAAGATCGATATCAATGGTCATTAGATACAGAAGTAACCAAGCAGTTAGTTGTACCAGATCAATATCCACCGTTCACTCGTGAAGATACGAGAAGGTGGATTGAAGCATGCATAAGTCGAGGGAATGGTTATGAACAACGAGCTATCGTTACAAAGGAAGGTATACACATTGGATGGATAGACCTAAAAAACTTTGATAATACAAATAAAAATGCTGAACTAGGGGTTGCCATTGGAAATAAAGAATATTGGGGTAAAGGATATGGAATGGCAGCACTATACAGTATGTTACAAATTGGCTTTTCTGTATTCGAATTAGAAAAAATATGGCTACGAGTAGACGAAGATAATTTACAAGCTAGAAAGAGTTATGAAAAAGCAGGATTTGTTTGTGAAGGAATAATGAGAAATGATCGGTTACGTAAAGGGAAGTTCATTCATCGCTATCGTTATAGTATGTTAAAAGAAGAATATCAATCTTTATTTAATAGTCTATAAAAATGTTATGTAAACTAAAAGGGGGATGGGGAAAATGATTAGATTACTTACGAAAGAAGATGCGGAAAAATATTGGGACTTACGTTTACAAGCTTTACAAGTAAATCCAGAGGCATTTGTAACAACTTATGAAGAGGCGATTCGCCAGGAAAATCCTATTAAGCGAGTGGAAAGTAATTTAACAGCTACTACTAGTTGTACATTTGGTGCATTTAATGAAGAAAATCATTTAGTTGGAGTTGTCACTTTACTAACAGAAGAGAGAGAGGCGTATAAACATAAAGGTCATATCGTTGCGATGTATGTAGATGCACAAAACAGGCGGAACGGATTGGCACGTGAGTTAATAACAAATGCCATTCAAAGAGCGCGAGATATAAAACTAGAGCAATTGACATTAGGTGTTGTATCTACAAACGAACCAGCAAAAAAATTGTATGAATCAATGGGCTTTAAAACGTATGGAATTGAAAAAAGAGCTATAAAGGTGAATGGTGTGTATAGTGATGATGAAAATATGGTGTTGTTTCTTTAAAGGAAGGATATTATCATGAAAGATCTCCATTTAGAAAAAGATATGAACCCCAACGTGGCAATTTTGTATGCAACGGTTACTGATACATTTAAACGATTGCAAAGGTTAGTCGAAGGTATTGAAAAGAACGAACTATCCTATAAAGGGTCTGAAAATAATGAAAATAACATTGGACAGCTACTTCAGCATTTAGCAGTAGTCGATTTACACTGGGTGTACCGTTTAAAAGGAGAGGGAGTTCCGCCTGCACTTGAAAATAAATATGGACCAATGTTGAATGAAATGGGAAAATTGCCTAGTTTAAGAAAGTACAAATTACAAGAATTAATGCAAGATTATGAAGCTGTGCAACATATGTTTTATGAGGAATGTATGAAACTAACAGAAAATGATTTAACACGAGAAGTTTTTTATGAAAAGGGAGAAAATGCGACTATAAGGTGGGGAATATGGCATATAGCCGATCATAATCGGTACCATCAAGCTCATATTAGTCGATTACGAAAGTTATATAGAAGTAGACCGCATGTATGATTAAATTTTTGAATATTAATTATATTCATTTTGTTATATAGTAGAAAAAGAAACTATATAAGGGGTTTTATAATGAAAGCTATTGCAGTAGGGATATTGGCATCGTTTTTCTTTGCCTTTACCTTTGTGTTAAACCGGTCGATGGACTTAGGGGGCGGGAGTTGGATTTGGAGTGCATCACTACGGTATTACTTTATGGTTCCAATGCTACTACTTATTGTCATGTATAGAGGGAATTTAAAACAACTCTTGCAATATATGAAAAACAATCCGAAAGAGTGGTTGTTATGGAGTATTGTAGGGTTTGGTCTCTTTTATGCACCGCTTAGTTTCGCGGGTGCGTTTGGACCGGGGTGGCTTGTCGCTTCGACTTGGCAAATTACAATAGTTGCAGGGATTTTGTTAACACCATTTTTTGCGGTAGACCCATTACATAAAAAACTTCCAATGAAAGAATTAGTAATGTCAGGCATTATTTTATTCGGTGTTGTTCTTATGCAAGTAGAACACGCTTCTTCTTTAGGGATTCGTGAAACTATTTTATGTGTGGTTCCTGTACTCATTGCTGCGTTTGCATATCCACTTGGAAATAGAAAAATGATGCAAGTATGTAAGGGCGAATTAGATGTCTTCCAACGAGTTCTCGGTATGACATTAGCAAGTTTACCATTTTGGTTTTTACTATCTGGTTATGAAGTATCAACAGGCGGATTACCGTCAAGTAGTCAAGTTTTCCAATGTTTTATTGTAGCAGTTAGTTCAGGGTTAATCGCAACGGTATTATTCTTCTTTGCGACAGATCTTGTAAAAGATGATCCGCAAAAATTAGCAACAGTCGAGGCGACACAGTCTGGTGAAGTTTTATTTGCATTAGTAGGAGAGCTGCTCTGGTTATCGGCTCCAATTCCGTCTTCTTTATCGTGGGTTGGAATGAGTCTTGTAATTGTCGGAATGATACTTCATAGTTATGTAGCTGTAGTTGTGAAAAAAGAAGAGAAAATAACGGCATAAAAAGATTAGCTCTTTTTCAATAAAGAGCTAATCTTTTTTCATGAGAAAGGATGGAGATAGGATGTTACAACGTGTTGAGCATTTAGAAATAGATCCCATTAAAAAAGTATTAAAGCATGCGACCGGTCCGAGTGAAGCAAGCTTATTTAAAGCAGTTTCAATGTATAAAAATGATCAGGCAGTGCTATATAAATATGGGAATAAGGGTTGCATAGGTATAGCGCTAATTCATACAAATAGAGCGAGAATGTGTCACATAGCTGTTGATGAAAAATATCGCAATCAAGGAATTGCACTTCAAATGATTAAAGAAATAATTAGGGAATATGAGTTAACATATATTGAGGCTGAGACAGATACAGAGGCAGTCGGATTTTACAAGAAATGTAACTTTAAGATTGAAAGCTTGGGAGAGAAATATCTGGGGGTAGAGAGGTTTTATTGTTATTTAGAGAATGAATAAAATAAATAGCTCATCATTTGTGATGGGCTATTTCATATTAGTATAAATTAAGATTGCTAGATTGAAAGTTTTTGATTGTGTTTACCTTTCTATATTTATTTTAAATTAATATACAATAATTTAACTGTTTCCGATATGATAAAAACGACAGAGGTATAGTAATTGGAATGATTAAGTTAAAAATTAAGAAAAATATGATAATATATGTATGTATTAGTTTAAAGCAAAATGGGGGAACAATCGTGAAAATGAATGACATAGTGGCGAATACACAATTTCCAAATACAATCGAAACAATTACAAATGATTTAAAAGCATTAGGGATAGAAAAGGGAATAACAGTTATTGTACATTCTTCATTAAGTTCAATCGGTTGGATATCAGGCGGTGCAGTTGCCGTAGTAGAAGCGTTAATGAAAGTTGTTACAGAAGAAGGAACGATAATTATGCCGACGCAATCTTCGGATTTATCCGATCCAAAACATTGGTCAAGACCACCTGTACCAGAAGAATGGTGGCAAATTATTCGGGATAACGTCCCAGCATTTGATCCACGTATAACACCAACAAGGGCAATGGGAGAAGTAGTTGAATGTTTTCGTACATATCCGAATGTATTGCGCAGTAATCATCCACTCAGTAGTTTTGCAGCATGGGGGCAACACGCAGAAGAAATTACAGCGAATCATTCACTTTCCATAAGTTTTGGTGAAGAATCGCCATTACGAAAAATATACGATTTAGATGGATACATATTATTACTTGGTGTTGGTTATGACTCTAATACGTCTATACATTTATCTGAGGTACGTACAGGTGCACGCGAGTTAATAAAGGTAGGAGCACCTATTATAGATGAAGGTGTAAGAGTATGGAAAGAATTCGTTGAAATGGATTACGATTCTGATACGTTTGTAGAAATCGGAGTTGAATATGAGCTTAAAGGAACAGTTACGCGTGGGAAGATAGGGAATGCGACGTGCCGTTTTATGAGGCAGCGTGATGCAGTTGACTTTGGAACAGAGTGGTTTCGTGCGAAAAATCAGTAAGGGATGGTTATTATGCAGGAGAAAAAAGTATTAATTACGAGCGGCGGCTGCCTAGAAAAATGGGATCAAGTACGTGGACATACAAATTTAGCAAAAGGTACGATTGGAAGAATTATTGCGGAAGAGCTAATGACAAAGGGCGCACATGTAATATATTTGCATGGCTATTTCGCTGAGAAGCCAATGGATGTAAATAACCAATTAGAATTGCACCCATTTGAGGGGATTATTGATTTACAAGATAAGATGAAAAGTATTATTACACATGAAAAAGTAGATGCAGTTATTATGGCTGCTGCTGGCTCAGATTGGGTTGTCGAAAAGATTTGTGATCAAGATGGAAATGTTCTTAATATGAACGGAAAGATTTCAAGTGACATCGCTCCAATTATTCATTTTCAAAAAGCGCCAAAAGTATTAAAACAAATAAAGAGTTGGGATCCAGAAACGATACTCGTTGGCTTTAAACTTGAAAGTGACGTAAATGAAGCAGAACTTATTGAAAGAGCAAGTAAAAGAATGGAAGATGCAAAAGCAAGTGTAATGGTAGCAAACTCACCGCATTCTTTATATTCTCGCGGTGCTGTGCATCACGTTATTGGACAAGACGGTAATGTGAAGTTATGTAATGGGAAAGATGAAACTGCAAAAGAAATTGTCAATATGTTAGAGCATTTATGTAATCGTATCACTGCGATGTAAATTTAAGCTTTTAGAAAGAGATGCAGTCGCATAGTATGTAATGGAGTTAATATTAAATTAGTGGGGGAACTTAGCCCTCACTAATTATTAAATTGAGTCAATGGAATAAATAGGCCATTAGCTGCTCGTAAATGTGTAATACATGATATATGCATAATGAACATTTTGTGAGGAGTGGATTGTATGGAACATTTATTAAAGCAAGCTATTAAACTTAGAAATGAAAAGAAATATGCGCAGTCTAGAGAGATACTTATAGGATTAACAAACTTTACGAGGGATGCAGAAGTACTATATCAATGTGCTTGGATACATGATGTAATGGGTCTTGAAACGGAGGCGGTTCCGTATTATGAACAGGCAATTGCGAACGGACTTGATGGTGAATCCCTTTGCGGTGCGTATATCGGTCTTGGCAGTACGTATCGTTGTATAGGGGAATATGATAAAGCGATTACTTTATTAGAAGCAGGGATAAAGAAGTTCCCGGAAAATGACGTGATGAAAGTGTTTTTGTCATTAGCAAAATATAACGTAAACGAACATGAAGAAGCGATGAAATTACTGTTAGAGACAGTTGTGAAAGTAGATGAGATAAAAGAATTTGAACGTGCTATTTCATTTTATAAAGACCATTTAAATGAGGTTTTTGAATAGAGGAGAGAAGGAATGAATCCATCAATTTCAAGAAGGAAAAAAGGCATTTGGATTGGACTCGTATCTTTAATTATGTTATCAAACTATTTATTGTATGCCCTGCCAATAGTGCCAGCTGCCCCGAAAGAAGTAGTCCTCGGTTCATTATTAGATTTTATGTTTGTAATTCCAGTCATCACATATTTCTTTATTATACGGAAAAGATATTCGTTAACGTATATGTTTCCTGTAGTTATAGCTGGATATGTATTCGCAAGATTTATAATTCCTAGTGATTATTTACAAGCTTTTTCATTTGTTTCGTATGTAATAGTTGCTGGAGAAATTGTGTTCGTATGTTTTGAACTGTTTCTTATATATAAAATTATAAGAGTACTTCCTAAAATAATAAAACGATATAAAGAATATAGAAGTGAGTATTCTTCATTTTCTTATGCGATTGATGCAGCGTTTGATGCTACTATGAAAAGAAGTAAGGCTGTAAGTATCATTCTTACTGAGTGTAAATTAATCTATTATGCATTTTTATCGTGGCGTGAAAAAGTACCAGATGGTGAATGCACATATTCCTATCACAAAAAGACCGGCGCTATAGGTGTTTATATTATGATTATTCACGCAACAGTAATTGAAAGTATCGGTTTTCACTATTTACTTCATCAATGGAATCCAGTAATAGCTTGGATTTTACTCATACTAAACGTATATGCGATGATTTATTTTTTAGCTGAAATACAAGCGATGCGTAAAAATCCAATTGTCGTAACAGAAGAACAAGTTATCATTCAAATTGGATTAGGAAAGAAAGTTGTATTGCCATTTACACAAATTGATAATATTGCATTCTACAAGGGGGAACCCCTAACAGCAAAAGAAGAAAAAGAGGTGCTGGATGCAACTGTTATGGAGTTCATAAAAGAACCTGCTACTTTTGAAATAACGCTAAAAGAGCCAGTGAAAGTGCAGTTGTTGTATGGATTTACTAAAACAGTAAGTCGTGTTCACTTAAATGTTGATGAGAAACGAAAATTTTATGATGCGGTTACTGAAAGGTTAAAACATATGAATGGTGGATAGTGAAAAACTCCTTCTAAATAAGAAGGAGTTTTATTGTGTAATTGTAGACCGTACACTTCTTTATCGCTATATAAACGGATATAATTAAGACTAGAAATAGCATAAGGGGAAACAAAAAAATGAATAAATTACGAACACCTAAAAGTGAAATTATAGAAAGAAAAATCCGATATGACTCGACAATAGTAGATCACAATTGCTTAATACTTGAAAAGAAATCGCAAAGTATCGTGTTATTTTATGAGGTTCAGTATTCATTTACGATGAATACAAATGATTCGAGTTTAACAATCCCAAAAGGAAGTTACACCATTGCATACTACTGGGAAAATCGTCCGTACAATTTATACATATGGAGAGATAAGAACGGAATGTATTTAGGCGCTTATTTTAATGTTGTAAAAAATACGCAAATAACAGACGAACTAGTGTCATTTGAAGACTTAATTATTGATATTATGGTAATGCCAAGTGGAGAATGTTTTATTTTAGATGAGGATGAGTTACCTGAGCCCTTAGAGAGTTTTGAAGGTGGCTATGTGGATGAAGCTCTTTATGTATTAAAGGAAATAATTCAAAAGTCGCTTCCTCAAATGATTGTAGAGACAGAAATGGTGCGGCTAAAATAAAGTTTAATCGATTTGAAAAGAGAATACGTGTTTAATGAAAATGAGTAGTCTCAAGTTATATGATCTAACTTTTTTGATAAATCTAAGGTTAGAAGCATATTTCTTGGGATTACTCTTTTTTTGTAGGAATTTTGTTGCTTAGTTTCTAAATTGATTTTTAAATTTATCAAATAAGATTGACTGAATTGAGTTCAGTCGTTTATGATTGAATCAGATTCAGTCGTGGTAAAAAACATAGTAGGAGATGACGTATGAAAAGAATATCAAAAGAACCCGATATAAGACGCCAAGAGTTAATGGATATTGGTTTTGAACTATATATGAAAAATGGTATGGGAGGATTTAGCATAAAAGATGTTGTTAGTCGGGCTGGTGTAGCAACAGGGTTGTTTTACTATTACTTTAAATCTAAAGAAGATTTTGTTGATGAGACTTTAAATAGCTTCATTGTGAAAAATATGGAGTTAATTGAAGAAATACTTATTTCAAATGAACGGTCTGTAATGCAGAAGATGAAAGATTCTCTAGATATATTTTGGACATTTATTGAAAAATTAGCACCCTATAAAAATGTGAGTTCGTTTCAGACGGAACAACATTTTCAACTGGAACAGAAATTATTCACACGAATTCAACCATTAATTCGACAAGTAATTGAAGAAGGAGTGAAAACGGGGATTTTTTATACTGACAACTCCTCATTAGCTTCTGGATTTATTTTATACGGTCTTAGCAGTATTGCTCATTCAGAAGTAAAGTTGAATCTAGATACGAAGCAAGAAATGGTTAATTTAGTATTAACTACACTACGATACGATCAAAAAGAAGGTGAATGTATATGAAGATTATTATCGATGGAAACAATATTTCGCAAGAGCAACTTACAAAATGGAAAAGAGAACGTATTAAAAAAGCATTAAATACATTAGGACATAAAGGGCCTGAAATAAATGATACAGACGTCATGATAAAAAAGCTAACGGAAGTAAAGTTGAAATATTCATATAATGAAATGTATGATAAACTGAAATCAAAACTTAGATTAAGTGGAATAGGTATGCGTATCTGTACTGTTTTATCTGGTGATAGACGAAAATTTTCAAAAACAAGCATCTATTTAGATGGGATTACAGCAGAAGAAGCTATAAATGGAATTGATAGTTTTATGCTTGAACAATCACGTGAAAATAATCAAGTGAATTTATCGGCTTGTCCTGATCACTATGTACTAAGCCCCTTTGGGGAAAATGAATTAGAGGTTATCGAAACTACAGGTAATTCTCCGTTCCCAGTTCAATTTTTCATTGTTTTTGGTGACGAAACGGGATTGAAAACACCTAGAGATAAGTCTTACCAATACCAATCAACAGGTGTTGCACGTATGAAAGATGGTACTATTATTGGTGGAGTTCGGCATCAATTTAAAGATATTGATACTGGGATAGAAGTAAGTCTAGTTGTTGAGTTCCCAGCACTTTGTCCTAATAGTCTTATTAAATCACATCAAATGCATTTAGCATGTGAGTTTTCTTATTGGTTACAGCGGATTAAGGACCATAAAAAATAGTAAGTGAAAAATACCTTTCAAATAAAGAAATATACAATTTTTATGAATATAAATCGAACTGTATTTCAAACAAACAGTAACGATGTTCAAACGAATCATATGTGTCTTTAAATAAAGACTAGTTAACTTATAGGAAATGTTTTTATAATATGTAGTTAATTCTATAACGTATCGCTGATTGGAAAAACCGAATCCATTCATTTATATGAATCAGTTCAAGGAGGGGGAAGAAGTGGCAGAACTGTTATTCCCTTTATTAAAAGACGAGAAGCAACAAGAAAATAAAATCGTTGGTGAAATGATAGCTGATGCATATGCTTTAAAAAAATAGTGAGAAATAAAAAACTCGCAAGTTTTTAAGCTTGCGGGTTTTCATCGTAAACAATTAATAAATATGATAAAATTAAGAGGTAACTTATGGTACGGTTGGTTGTTCAATTATCACTTCTCCAAAGTAGGAGGGGGGTGATAATTCGTGAGTGAAATTGCGTTGCTGCTGCAAGGTGGACTGTTTCTCGTTGCATTGTTAACGTTTATTGTCGTCTTAATTGACAAGCTCAAAAAATAACAACCCACCTATGCCTATAGAAAGTGGGTTGTTGTGTTTGTACGAAACAAATAGGATAAATGAACAATCCAATCTGCTAAGTTACGTGGACTAGTGTGTAGCCGCACACTAGTCTTTTTTATTTATATACAGGTTTTAATTGTTTTATGTGATTGTATTGTTCTTTTCACACTCATTATAACACAGTGTCTTTTCATGAAGAAAGGAGACCGTATGTTCCTATATGGATTAAATAGAACGTGTAGTTTCTTTAAATAGCCCATCCATATACTGTTTTAAACTTTCCACAAAAAATCCTTTTTTGTCTACATTATTTACGCCGACAATTGGTGATGGAAGATTGTATCTTTTTTCTGATAAATGAACAACAACATCAAAAATATCAAATAGGCGAATGAAGCAGAATAGACCGTCTTTATCACTAAGTAAAATAAAGTAATGGTTTTCGCTCGTTGTATTTAATGTATTCCATAAAGAGCTTTTGCTTAAGTCACGAACGATACTCTTTTCCTTTAATTCCATGAAATCGGCATTTAATAGAATGGTAGAAATATCAATCGCATCTGGATCGTCAAAGTAGCCATCAATTGTTTGTACAGCAAAAGTATAAGCCATTTTTAATACACTCATTTTATATTTACGGTTATCTAAAAGCAATTCACGTTGAATAGAACTAGCTACTTTTGTTACGCGCTCTTCTTTCCAAATTTCATTATGTAATGAAATATCGTGCTTTTTACATAGTTTCATAATTAATGCATTGGAATAAAGTATCTCATCACTTACTTCGACTACATCTGTCTCAGCGGCTGCTAGCTCCTCACCATGTTCATTCGTATAGAGAGGGGAATCGATTTGTTTTTTCATTTGCTCAATCTTATATTGACTTAATTTATGTCTAATTAAAGGACGATCAATATTTGTTGTCATATGTTCATGACATGAATCACAAATTGAATTTATGAAATAATATCCACATAATATCTCTGGAATGACATATTGTTCACTAAGTTCTTTCGTATCTTTTCTGCAAATGATGCATTGTGTCATATTTATCACCTTTACCTGCAAATTTGTCTGTAATCTCATTGTAGTGTATTTAATGGGATTTTGGAATATTGTAAAGGAAAATATTATGTGAAATCTAAGTTTAATTTGGTACAATGAAGAGAAGTGCTAGTTTAAAGGAGGACGTTTTTTTGAAATCGAAAGTGCACTTTTGGACATTAGAAGTGCTGATGGTTGTAGGAATTATATTTATTTGCACAAAAATATCGTTTCTATTTCAACCGATTGGTATCTTCATATCAACATTATTTTTCCCAATTTTAATCGCGTTATTTTTATACTTCATATTTAACCCATTGTTAGTCTTTTTGGAGAATAAAAAAGTACCTAGAGGTTTAGCGATTTTACTACTGTATCTTTTTATCATCACATTAACTGGAGTTGCTATTGGAGTAGTTGTTCCAACCATCTCACAACAGTTAATGGATTTAGTAAAAAATATGCCGACTTACATAAAAGAGGGAAAAGTATACATACAAGATCTATCCCATCATAGATTATTTGAATGGCTATCTACACAAAACTACGTTTCCATTGAGACAATTGAGAAAAATGCAATTGAATACTTAAAGGAAATACCAAACACACTTACGTCGAGTGCAACGGCTTTATTTGGTATTATCACGAACGTGGCGTTAGTTATCTTTACAGTACCGTTCATTTTATTTTATATGTTTAAAGATGGACATGCATTTCCAGGAAAAGCTGTTAGTGTATTACCAGAGTCTTACCGTGAAGAAGGACTTCGTATCATAAAGGAAACGAACGAAACATTATCTGCATATATTCAAGGTCAAGCGCTCGTTTGTATGTTTATTGGTGCCTTTACATTTACTGGTTATTTAATCATCGGTTTACCGTATGCTTTCGTTTTAGGAATTATTGCAGCATTTACAAATATAATTCCGAACTTAGGTCCATTTATCGGAGCAGCACCAGCTGTCATTATAGGTCTGTTCGTATCTCCGATGCAAGCTCTGTACGTAATTATTATAGTAACAATCGTACAACAGTTTGAAAGTAACATCATTTCACCGCGTATTATGAGTTCAAAATTAAATATCCATCCGTTGACAATTATCATCCTTATTTTAGGGGTAGGTAATTTCGCAGGAATTATCGGAATGATTTTAGCAGTACCAGCTTATGCGGTAACAAAAACAGTTGTTTCGAACTTAGTGAGATTGTTTAAGACGAAACGAAGTAAACGGAAATAGGATATGTTGAGAAAGATACACCGCTTAATAAAAAGGGGTGTATCTTTTATTTTTTAGTGTATGAAATACTTATTATTGTATATTTTTTACACATCAAATCAGGCGGTGAATTTTTGTTAAATGAACTATGTGGAATCCCTCTGAACTATCCAAATCATTTCTTTACACCGCGTTATTAACATCATAATCGACTCCTTTCATTTCTAATATAAGTTCAAACAATTATAGGTGAGTGTAGTACTTGCTTCTACGATCACGAATTTCATCTATAATCTTTTTATACTGTTCCTCTTGTTTTACTTCATTTGCAGATATAGTTTCTTTTTGAATCGTAATGGTTAAAAAGAAAAGGTGAAACTTCATACATGAATTCCTCCTTTCGAATAGGAATTACAGGTGACTACAATAATGACTTTGTCGTTCTTTTACGTTGTACATAGCCTGCTCAATTTGTCGGTCATGAAGCATATCAGACTCAGACAGTTTGTTTTTTTGAATGGTAATTGTTAAAAATAATACTCTGAATTTCATTGGATATTACCCCTTTATAATTTATTTAGTAAAGACGATTGTAATAAGAGGACTGGCGCGCTTTCACATCATCCATAATGTTTTTTATTTGTTGTTCACGAGAAATTTCATCTTTTGAAAGTTTGTGTTTTTGAATGGTAATCGTTAAAAAGAAAGCCTTAAATTTCATTAGGAAATTACCCCTTTATAATTTATTTAGTAAAGGCGATTGTAATAAGAGGACTGACGCTCTTTTACTTCGTCCATAATAATTTTAATTTGTTGTTCACGTAAGATTTCAGCTTTTGAAGATTTACGTTTTTGAATGGTGATAGTTAAAAAGAAAGCTTTGAATTTCATTAGGATATTGCCCCTTTAAAAAAAATTTTAATACATTTGTGTATAATACGAACTTTTAATGTCCGTTATTTTATCCATAGTTTGTTTTAATTGTTGTTTACGAAAGATTTCAGCTTCAGATAACGTTTTTTTCTGAAGTGCTGTCGTAAAAAAGAAAATATGAAAAGTCATGGACGAATTCCTCCTTTCGAAAAGGAATTACAGGTGATCGCAATAAAGCACTTGGCGCTCCTTAACATCATTCATAGCTTTTGTAATTTGCTCATTATGAAGAATTTCAGCTTTGGAAAGTGTATTTCTTTGAATCGTAATACTTAAAAACAATACGCTAATAGTCATCGAATGTTGCTCCTTTCTTTAAAAAATAATGTATGAGACTAAAAAATCGCACGAAAAAGCCACAGGAAGATATCGTTTTCCTATGGCTGGGCGTGAAAAAGCCACAGGAAAGTATACGACCTCCTGTGGCGAATTTATGAATTAATAGAAATAAAGTACGATTTTCAATTCTCCGTTAGGGTGGTCGAATTCATATTTAATTGTCCGAAAAACACAGGTGCAGTTAACGCTAAAGTTAAAGCATGTAATTGTAATTTCATCATTTCCTTCGACCTCCTTTTAGAATATTTTTCTTACGTTAGTAATTATATACAATTAATGGATAATTGTAAACGTAAAAAGTGAAAATTTTTAATTTTGATTAAAATGCGTATATTTAAAAGGGCTTTTTAAAGGATACATTGTATGGATTGGATAATAAATAGAACGTGGGGGTGTCTAATGAAGTATATGAATAGAATAGCAGGTGTTATGCTAACAATTTTATTAGTTGTTACTGCTTGTTCTAATGGGGAGCAAATAAAAGAAATATCACATATTGAACCTGGGGCTTTTAAAAAATATATGGGGACATACGTTGGAAATAATTCCGATGTGTTTGCGATTGTTACAAACTTACCTGGTGGTGAAACAGTTCAAAGTATAAATTTGAAAAATGAGAAGATCGCGGTGAAATACGGTGAGAAAAAGAACGGTAACTTAACAGAAGATATCATTGAGACGTATTGGTTTGACGAAAAGGATACGATGAAAAAGAACTTTCTCTTTAATGCTATTTATCTTGCAGTTTTAGTACCGAATGCGAAAGGGTATGAGTTTCAGATTGAAAATCAAAGTTTTGCATTAAAAAGAGAAGAACTTTTACCCATACTGTATAAAGAATTTAATGATTTGCCAAAGGATGATCTTATATGGAATAAGGGAATCGTAATGAATTTCTTTTACGGTAATCAAGAAAAAATAGAAAAGCTAGTTAATAATAAAGATTTTCGAAAGCAATTTTTTAATGAACATCCTGTGCGGAAATCTAAGTGATATGGAGGAAGATGTGGTTATTTTATGATTGAAAATACGGACATTTTTTTAAGGGAGTCATTCAGTATTGAATGATTCTTTTTTTGATGAAAATTATGGAAAAAAATATAACGTTGTGCTATGGTTAATTACATAAGTAATGAACCTATGAACCTAAGGTGGTGAAATCGTGAAACCTACTCTAGAACAAAATAAGTTAATATACATACAAATTGCAGAAACAATTGAATCTGATATTTTAAAAGACATATTACTTGAAGAAGAACAAGTTCCGTCGACAAATCAATTTGCGAAGATGTTACAAATTAATCCGGCTACAGCTGCAAAAGGAGTAAATCTACTAGTAGATGAGGGGATTTTATATAAAAAGAGAGGGATCGGGATGTTTGTTACAAAGGGAGCAAAAGAAGTCGTACTAAAAAAAAGACAAAATACTTTTATGACCGAGTATTTACCTAAAGTGTGGGAAGAAGCAAAAGTACTAGAAATATCAAAAGACGAATTGATGGACATGATACACAAAATTACGAAGGAGGGGAAAGAGGGATGATTGCACTTGAAACGAAAAACTTGTCTAAAAAATATAAAAAGAAATTAGCTGTTAACGAAGTAACTATTTCATTGGAAGAGCATAAAATATATGGTTTGCTTGGAAGAAACGGAGCGGGGAAAACAACTTTATTAAACATACTCGCAGGTCAGATTATTTCAAGTAGTGGAAGCGTATCTGTATTTGGTGAAAATGTATTTGAAAATAGTAAAGCGATGCGAAATATTTGTTTCGTAAAGGTGAAAGAAAACATTAATTTAAGTAGTAAGGTAAAAGATGTTTTTTATTTGTGTAACATGTTTTATGAAAATTGGGATCAAGAATATGCTGAGGAACTTATTAAAAAATTTCAATTGAATGCAAAAGAAAAATATTATGATTTATCCCATGGTATGCAAACAATTGTTGGTATTATTAAAGGTTTAGCTAGTAGAGCACCAATTACTATTTTTGATGAGCCGACTACCGGTTTAGATGCAGCACATCGAGAGTTGTTTTACGAATTATTATTGGAAGATTATAGTGAATATCCACGAACAATCATCTTATCAACACATTTAGTTGAGGAAGTGTCCCATGTTATAGAAAATGTAATCATATTAAAAGAAGGATCATTAGCTGTTCAATCCTCTGTGGAAGATTTTTTAGAAAAAGGACACATAATATCAGGACATAAAGATAAAGTGACAAATTTTTTAATGGGGAAAAATGTTGTAAAACAAGAGTTGTATGGGAATAAAGAGATTTCTGCGATATGGGGAGATCTTTCTGCTAGAGATTATGAGCTAATAGAAACTGAAGGGTTAGAAATAGACAGAGTAACACTGCAAAAACTATTTATTTATCTAACAGATAATGAGGTGAAATGAAAATGCTTTTAAAACAATTAAAGTTACATATGAAATTTCATTATAAGGCTATTCTTATCTTTTGGTGTGTGGCATTACTTATAAAATGGACAACAACTGCAACTGATATAAAGGGACTAAAGGTAGCATTTTTACATGATATCTTCAATAATTCATCTATTGCAATTGCAATATTTATTGTGGCAAGTGTTTTTCTTGTTCAAGATGACATATTTCGTACAGTTGTCTCATTTGGCGTTACTAGATTACAATTCTTTATTGGTTCAGTATGTTTTATCATATTACAATCAGTAATTTTTTCATTTCTACAAGTTTTGCTTTTACAAGGTACATTTTATGAAACGAAACATATAAATTTAGGAGCACATACAATCGAACAATTCTTTGCACAGTTCGTGTTCTATCTATTATTAGCTAGCTTATTTCAATTAACAACTATTTTTCAGAAAAGATTTAATTGGATAGGCTTTGCTTTTAGTGTGATTTTTTTCTTGGGGTTGACGAGTACAATTTATGGTAAGGTAGGTTTGAAAGAATTGGTATTTATTGATAGTAAATCGTTACTTGATATACCCAATTTTATATCAATTTCGATAGTACTTATTTTAATATACTTTATAATTAGCGCTCTATTTATTCGTAAAGTTTCTTTTGAGGATACGATTTAAGCACAAATACTTTAAGAGAGAAGGAAGACTGTATGGGAGATACTTCTTCACTAATAACCGTCTTTTTATGCGTGGCACTGCTAATTTTTTGGCGACGATATCGTTCTATGTATAAGCCGATAAAGGGAACGGGAAAACGTATTTTGTGGCCATTACTATTTTTAACACCGGGTATTTTATTGTTTTTTGGTCCAGTACATCCAGCTATATTACAAGTGACTATAGCAGCATCCATTGGGGTGATTTTCGCAATCCCACTTATATTTCTAACAAACTATGAGCGAAGAGAAGACGGAAACATTTATACGAAAAAAAGTGCTGCCTTTTTAATTACTTTTATCGGAATTGTTATTTTAAGATATAGTTCAAGACAATATATCGTTGGCTTAGATCCGCAAATAATTGGTTTATTATTTTACGTCGTTGCGGTGTCTTATATTATTCCGTGGAGAATTGCTTGTTATATAAAATTCAGGAAAGTTTGGCGCGGGAATAGTAATCATGTGATATAAAAATAAAAACTTCTCATTTGAGAAGTTTTTATTTTTATGGGCTATTTGCTTGTAATACAAGTTTCGAAACATCTTTAACAGAACCTATTTCAAATGCCCTCATACGAGCATTTACTGCACGTTTAAATTGCTCTGTTTGAGGTGTCGCTCCTGTAACAGTTGGGAGAAAACATAGCACAGAGTTAGCAACTGAAATAGCGAAGGATATTCCTAGTTTTCATGAGAAGTTAAATTGTGTAATTGATAGAATTAGTGTGGAACGAATTGGTGAGAATGGAGAATCAATTATTGAATTTGAAGTACCATTGCAAAAAAGCTGACAAAAGTCAGCTTTTTTATTTCGAACTATGAAGTAAAGCACCAATTGCACCACTATAACCGCAGTCTTGTAAAAAGACTGGTATTTTGTTTTGATATTCTGTATAGCTACTAATAATATTTTGAAGATGTACGTTATTACATAGAGTAGAACCGATGTAAATGATATGGTCAATATTTTTTGCTTCGGCGAATTGAAGACTTAATGCTGTGACGACTTCACCGACAAGTCCTTGAACGGTAGCTAGTATATCTGAACTACTATAATTTGAGTCTGTAATGGTCGCTTTTCCGAAATTGCTAGCAGTTAAGTTATTATCAAGAGGGGAGAGAATCCCGCCATAAATATCTCCAACTGTAATATCTAGACTGTTTCTTGAACCAATTTTCGTAAGCGGAATCACGTCTTCAAAATGATCTATATTTGTTAATAGTTTTGAAAGACCCATAATAGTACCACCGCCAACTCCAGTTCCACCAGCGCGAACATATTGCTTGTCGTGAACATAGTGAATGGAAGTACCTGTACCGATATTTGTTAATACAAAGCTGTTTATAGCACGTTTTTCTTCTTTTAGTATGTATCGTACTCCTGCTAAAGTAGCTTCAAACTCGTTTAATTCTACTATTTTATATGAACTTGAAAGGAGTTGTTCTAACTGTGTAGCTTTACCACCTGTAATGCATAATTGTGTAATTGAATTATTATTATGAAGCCATTCTTTAATTCTTTCATGTTCATATGAATAAAATTTTTCAAAAACTAATTTGTTCATTTCGTTAAAGTAAGCAATTTTTGTTAATGTTCCCCCAGCATCAATACCAACAACATTCCGCATTTCCCTACCCCTTACTATGTAATCTGTTTAATCAGCTTGATATATTAATAGCTTTTCAATGGTAACGATTGATTGACCGTTTACAGAGGCAATTCCTTTCCCAAGAACAAAACCTCGTCTGTTACGTGTTAATTCATAATGTAAGTCAAGTTTATCACCGGGATACGCATTTTCATGAAATTCCACCCCATCTAAAGAGGAGAGGAAACCAAGTCCTTCAGATTCACCTGTACTTACAAAAGCACTAAGTTGAGCCAGTGCTTCTACAATTAGCATATGAGGCATATAGTTTTGATTTTCATTAATAAACCACTCGTTATTTGTGATCAGTTTGTATCCTGTAGCTGATTGAGATTCTTTAACGTTTGTAATTTTATCAATCATTAAAAATGGATAGCGATGGGGAAGAGTATCTTTAATATTCATATCGTACCTCCAGGAATAATAATACCCCTGCTAAAGTTAAGCAGGGGAGTTATTATTAATTCTTAACTAATTCTTCTATTTTTTCAATAGAGAAAATACCGCTATTTTTAATGTTTTCAACTGCTTCTTGTAATACTACTTTATCTTGAACAAGTGCAATACGTACAAAACCTTCGCCATGAGGACCAAATGCATGGCCTGGTGTGACAACGACATTTGCACGATCCATAAGTGCATAAGCGAACTCTAGCGAAGTCCATCCTTTCGGAATTTCAGCCCAAACGAACATACTTCCAGCTGGTTTATTGACATTCCAACCGAATTTGCGGAATCCGTCCACTAAAGTATCTCTACGTTCTTGGTAAATTCCACGGTTTTTTTCACAAAATGCAGCGCCGTGTCGTAATGCAGCGGATGCAGCTTTTTGAATTGGTAAAAACACACCGTAATCAGTATTAGACTTAAATTGCGTAAGCGCGCTGACAATTTCTTCGTTACCAATCATATAACCAATACGGCTACCAGCTAAACTATAACTTTTAGATAAAGAATTAATTTCAACGCCAACTTCTTTTGCACCAGGTACAGATAAGAAGCTAATTGGCTTTTGACCATCAAAATAAAATTCAGCATAAGCAAAATCATGGACAACGATAATATTATGTTTTTTCGCGAATGCGATTACATCTTTAAAGAAATCTTCATGTGCCATTGCTGGAACTGGATTTCCTGGGAAGTTCAAAATCATCATCTTTGCTTTATTGGCGATTTCTTCAGGGATAACTTCTAAGTTAGGTAAGAAATCATTTTCTTTTTTTAATGGCATGTAGTAAGATGTTGCACCGGCCATTTGAATTCCTGTTTCATAAGCTGTATATCCTGGATCAGGAACTAGTATTATATCTCCCGGATTTGCAAAAACCATAGGTAAATGAACGAGTCCGTCTTGTGAACCCATTAATAATAAAACTTCTTTTTCAGCATTTAATATAACGTTATGAGTGTTGTTGTAATATTCAGTTACAGCTTCGTGAAATTCTTGAATACCAGATAATGTATATCCGTAACTTTCTTTTGCACTTGCTGTATGTACCATTTCTTCTCTCACAAAATCAGCAGGAGGCATATCAGGATTTCCGATACTTAAATCGATCATTTTATGACCTGCTGCAATTTTCTCTTTTTTATAGGCCCCTAATTCACTAAATATAGAAGATTGGAATGCTTTCATTCTAGTTGCTAAAGTGTAAGTCATCAAAACCCCTCCTAAAAACAGTGTTTTCTTTCTGTATTTTTAATTATTCTGAAAACACATGTTTACATTTTATCATTTTTTTATGAAAATTAAAACGATTGACAAATTTAGAGGGAGGATAATAAGGGGAAATATAAAAATAACGTAGAAAATATTTTCTACGTTATAAATGAAGATTAATTGTTTGTTTTTTTATATGTACATGTGTTTTCAGTTGTAAAAAAGTATACATTTAATTCATTATCGACAACTTTTAAAGATTGATCCGATGTAAACGAGTTACCATAATCAATACGATACACGTTAGAATTTTTAACAAACGATCCTTTAAATAAATCCTCTTTTTTATTTGTTGTTTGCATTTCCACTAAATTGTGAACAACCTTTTCTTTCTTTTCTTCTTTCACAACTGTTTCAAATTTATAATATACAGGGCATTCACCTTTTTTATTATCAATGACTTCCCAAGAGCCGTATATATCATTATTGCTACATCCACTAAGTAGAACGATTAATATAGGGAAAATAAATAGAAACTTTTTCATTGTGTACTCCTTTCTTATTCGTTTTTATAAACGTGCGAATACGGTAGGAATATTGTAAAAAATAAAGTTTAAATTTTCATAAAGAATTTTTAAATTTCACATAAAAATTTGGAGAAAGGTGAGATTTTTAAAATGAAAAGGCATGAATCTAGTGTAATGCTAGATTCATGCCTAGTACTCTATCTTATGTTATGTTTTTTGAGGATAAATGAAGCGGAAAGAAGAATGACAATTCCATTTACAATATATACATTTAAAATAACGAAGACTAGGTTAGCTACTCCCAAACCACCTTTATCGAATATAGATGTGAGTGCTGTAGTAGTCAAAAAGATAATGGGAGTTAACAATAAAAATAGGAAACCTGCAACAATCCTTCTTTTAAAGTTATTTTGAGATAAGGAAATGGCTAAAAAATTAAGGACGCCAAACATGACCAATGAAAAAAGAAGGATAATTAATAATTGGATGCCATAAGACATTTCCACAGCTCCTTTTTGAAAAATCTATAATTTATTTTATTCGAAAGTAGTAGGGGATACTCCTTTAAATATTTGAACTACATAAAGAAAATAGATTTTAATCCTTAAAATTCTAAAAGAATGGACCCAGTAAAATACGGGATCCATTCTTAAGAAGTATTAGTTTTATATATTCGCAGATTGTGACGTTTGTTTTTTAAATTGTTTCTGCTTAGATAAGGAAATAAAAATAATCAACAACGAAATAACTCCGAAGATGAGAACCATATATTGTAACCCAATCGTATCTAAGAAGAAGCCAGTTCCAAGTAAGACAATTTGGAACATAACTCTTTCAAACATATTACGGAATGAGAAGAGACGTCCGTGATAGCTTTTTTCGACTTTCGTTTGGAAAATTGTCGACATAATAGGGAAGAAGCAGCCTACACTAAATCCAAACAAACCAAATGAGGCAAGTGCCATCCATTTAATATCGCTAAAGAACAACGAAAGGTGTGCAAAAGCGGTACAAATTGCGAAGAAGTATAGTAACTTTTCAGGTTTGAAATGATCAGATAAACGTTTAATAACGAAGGCACCTAACATAAATGCTACACCTTCAATTGTATATATGAATCCTTTAATCGTTGGGTCATGTTGCATTTCGCTAATGTTAATAACCATTAAATTGAATCCAGCTATAAATAATAGAGGGATAATACTTAATATAAGTGCTGTAAAAGCAATAGGAATTCCTTTTAAAATACGAAATACTTCCATAAAACTATTATCTTTAGCTGATTGTTTACTTGATGTAGCGGATTTTTTATCTTCAAATTGTAGGAAGAAAGTTGAGAGGAATAATAAAGCGTATGCTGCCATTGAGAAGGCATACATATACTGTAAACTCATTACAACTAAAAGAATGCCACCTAGTGAAGTACCTGCAATACGAGCGATTGTACCGATATTCATATGTACACCGTTCATTTGTAATAGCTCATGTTCATTAACGATGAGTGGAATTACAGATTGTAATGCAGGGAAATAAAATGCCGCGGAAATTTGAAGTGCAATCATAAATGCAATCATGAAAGCGATACTTTCATATTGAATAGCGAAAAACATGAAAATAACACTAATAACACGACCAAATCCAGCGTAAAGAAGAACTTTCTTTTTTTCATATTGATCAATGACACGCCCAGCCATTGGACCGACTAGAACACCAGCTAACAGTCCGATAAATAATATAACGGATTTCATAAAATCAGAAGGGACGTATTTTTGCATAAATTCAAGATTACCAAGAATACCAAGCCATAACCCTAGACCAGCAATAAACTCCCCAATTAACACAATCCAAACATTTTTATTACGCCACATAATGTAAAACCTCTCTGTCTTTTAAAATGAAAAACTCGTATATAAAACCTCCTTATTTTATGTATTATTTTTAACGAACTTTTTTAGAGTCAGAGTCTATATTACGTGTTTCATTAATGGATTTCAATCTTTTTGATTTGTAAAAAAAGGATGAATTAAGTGATACAATGGGTAACTAAAAATACAAAAAATTCACAAGTAAATTCAAAGGGAAGGTAAGTGTGGGGAAAATAAAAAAAGTAAGAACGCAGATAATGCGTCTTACTTTTCTCAAAAAACCAAAATAGATTAAATTAGCAACACTTATGATCTTGTCCAATAGCTAAGCCGCTAAAAGACAGAGGACCAACAATGTCTGCACTTGCACCACTAGTAAGGTTTTCTACAGTTAATGAATACTCGTGAGTCCCGCAGCTAACATTTTGATCTATAGCTTGAAATGTTTGCGCGTAAAATTGCTCAGAATCTGTAGATTCAATCCCTACTTGAGCGTTGAAGATTTCTGTATTGTCACGGAAAATTCGGAATAAAACTTGTGAAATCTCAGTTATACCTTTAACCCCAACTGTAGCAATTAATTCTACTCGATTATTACGTGAATCTCTTCTTGAAATTTTTAATTTAATACTTGCTAGAATTGCTTTTTCTGGGGAATGGGGAATTACAAAAGTTGTTTCACCTGTTTTATTTAAAGGTTGAGTAGCTTGATAATCAATGATATGAGTCATATTCGTCACCTCCTCATATACTAAAATATGAAGGTAACGATGAATTAGCTTGGACATATACTATAAGATTTTAAGAGAATTGAGGAGTAATGTTGAATAAAGGGAGATAATATAAAAGCATCAAGAAAAAATCCCAATTATGAGAGTCATTTTTTGATGCTTTTCATACTTTAGGCGGAATATTCTTCTTTACGTACTTCGAAGAATTCATTCCGGCGTAAGTAATTAAAAATTTTTTCCGAAACCTCTTCTTCATGAGACACTAAGAATCGTTGATCAAAAGCATAGAAAGATTGACCTTTAATTAATTTTACGTAGTATATTTTACACGCCTCCTTTAAATTAGGATTCTTAAATACTTTATATTATGATGACCTATCTGGTTGTTAATAATACTTAAAGTTTCAAAGGGGAGAAGTATAAATTCAAAAAACATTGAAATAGCTTACAAATCTGTAATGTTTTTGTCACCTTTGCCGATAGTTAAAATTAACCAGTATCTTCTATACTACAAATAGGTTCCATAAAACAAGGGGGTAGAAAGATGGAGGAAGTAATTGGAGAAGTTGTAGCAGGGATTTGTGAATTTGTAGTTGAAGTTACGGTGGATGTTTTAGGAGATTTAGTTTCCGGAAATGATGAAGAGAAAGAAACATTATAAAATTTGTAAAAAGTTTAAAGATAAACAATGTGTAAAAGTTGATTTCTAAAGGGAAGTCAGCTTTTATATTTTTTACATTATATTAATAATATCTAAATATTAATCTGTTATGATATTGATGAAATCAATAAAGGAGCTGACCGATATGAATATGCAGAATTCTAGATGTGATGTACCTGATTCTAATACGATTGTAGCGAATATAAATGAAAAAGAATATCACTTTATTGTTCGTATACATCCACTTGCAGGAAAAATGATAGCGCTATTTGAAAATGGGAAAGAATATGGCTTGCTTGATAAGGAAATCGCTAGTAGGGATAAATTTATTAGGTCAGAGCTTACTAAGTTGAAGCATTTCAACATAGATATTCTTTATGATAGTCCTGGGTGGATATGGATTGGCATGGACCAATATGGATTGCATGCAAGAGAGGCTACTAATAGCGAAGTAGAAGTTATTGTGAAGTTACAGGGGGATTAGACGTGTAAGAAGATCCTCAAATTTAAGAGATACTTTGTGGGGTTGTGGGATAATTCCCCATAACCTTTTTTGTTTTGTGCTTAAAAATAAAAGAGTTAAATTTTTTTGATAGAAGGTCTCTAGTACAAGAGACGAGACTAAACTAAACTAAAAGAGGATTTGAAATTATATAAAGAGAACTTATAAATTAAATATAATACTTTATAGAAAGAAGATGATAAAAGTGAGTAAAGAAGAACTTGTGAAACAACAATTTGGTAGTAATGCAGAGAAGTATGTGAAAAGTAAAATTCATGCAAAAGGACTGGATTTACAATATGTAGTTCAGCAAGTTGAAACTCGTCATAATACTCGTCTTCTTGATATTGCTACTGGTGGTGGACATGTTGCTAATTTGTTAGCCCCAATGTTCAAAGAGGTAGTCGCTCTTGATTTAACAGAAAAAATGTTAGAAAAAGCAAAAGGTTTTATAGAAGGGAACGGACATGAAAATGTATCATTTGTAGCAGGACATGCAGAAAGGTTACCATTTACTGATGATTCCTTTGATACAATTACATGCCGAATTGCAGCACATCACTTTGTTGATCCTTTGCAATTTATTTTTGAAGTAAATCGAACGTTAGAAGATAATGGATTATTTATATTAATTGATAACGTTTCACCAGAAAATAATGAGTTTGATACATTTTATAACTTTATCGAAAAGAAGAGAGATCCAAGCCATGAACGAGCTTTGAAAAAAACAGAATGGATTACTTTATTAGAAAAACATGGTTTGCAAATGCAGTCATGTCATACTTTTGACAAGAAGTTCGATTTTGATTGGTGGTGCGATATGATGGATGTTCCTATGCAAAAACGTGTAAAGTTAACAGAGTGTATGATGAAAACATCAAATGAAATGCAAGAATTTTTCAAAATTCAATTTGGAAACAATAAAATAGAATCGTTTTATACTGAAATGGCACTGTTCGTATGTAAAAAAAGTTCAACATTAAAAAGATAAATTTCTTGCAGTCTTTCTGATGTACGATATACTTAGTACAGAGAAAATGAGAATTGAGGAATAGTAATAATGATTCGTGTACGTATTGAGGGAACTGAGGAAGAGATGCTTGAATTTTTAGAGAAAATGCCTGACATTCCTGGGTTTGAAAAAACACATATGAGAGAACCGAGAAAAGGGAATAATCCGAAATATGATTCAAGCAAAAGTGTACTAGCATATTTATCTTATAAAAAGATTGAAGTCGCCAATAAATAGGCGGCTTTTTTAATTATCTCTGTTTCACCGCCTTGTCTTTTTCGCATAATAATAATAGTAGATTATGCTGGAGAGGGGTGAGGAAAGTTAATAAAAAAATAATCTTTTTCGGAGATTTTGGTATTGATGATGCAGTAACGTTAATTTATGCGAATAAAACATGCAAATTAGATATTATCGGTATCGTTGCAGAGTATGGAAATGTATCAAGAGAAATTGTTACGGAAAATGTTTATTTTTTAGAAAGATACTATGCTACAAAAGTGAAGATTATTGAAGGTGCCAGTAGACCAATGACAGCTGAAGAACCTTTGTTTTTCCCTGAAATTCATGGGGATCACGGTTTAGGTCCAATTATTCCACCGAAAATGAGAATTTGTGACAGAGAAAATTTTTGTGAATTGATTAAATTAATTGAGCCTTGTCCAGAAGATATTATTATAGTGGCGACGGGACGATTAACAACACTTGCAACATTATTTTTATTGTACCCCAATTTAATGAATCGAGTATGTTCTTATTATATAATGGGCGGTGTTTTTCTATTTCCGGGAAACGTTACACCTGTATCAGAAGCTAATTTTTACGGCGATCCAATTGCCGCGAATATCGTTATGAAATATGCGCAGAATGCTACAATATATCCGTTAAATGTAACGCAGCGTGCTCTTATTACCCCTGAAATGGTCGATATTATTGATAAAGAAGGAACAGGGCAGGCGAAACTCATAAAGCCAATGATCGATTTTTATTACGAGAACTTTTACAAAAAAGAATATCCAGGTATTGCTGGGAGTCCGATTCACGATTTACTTCCGTTCATTTCATTTATAAATGATGATATTTTTGAATATAAAAAATCAGCAGTTTGGATTAGTACGACGAATGATGTAACGAGAGGTCAAAGTGTTGCAGATTTTAGAAAAATAGCTGAGCCAACGACGTTTGATAATCGTCCTATACAAAAAATTGCCGTTGAATTTAATTATCAAGCGTTTAAAGACGAATTTATGAGAACAATATTGAAGCCAGATTGTCCTTAAAAGGGTGAGCAGATTTGAATGATTTTCATAAGACGAATAACTTACGAAAAATGTAACATAACTAATGGTAAGCAATTGTTTCTGATTATAATTTTTATTGGTCAATTATAAAGGAGGAAATGATATGATTTGGTCTTTAATCGTTGGTGGTATATTAGGATGGTTTGCAAGTTTAATTACTGGGAAGGATGTACCTGGTGGTGTAATCGGTAATATTATTGCAGGTATTGTCGGTTCTTGGCTTGGTACAGCGTTACTTGGTAAATTCGGACCTGTTATAGGCGGATATGCGATTGTTCCGGCTTTAATAGGCGCCATTGTTTTGATTTTCATCGTAAGCTTTATATTCCGTGCAATGCGGAAATGAATACAGGGGACTGTCTACATTTGTAAGCAGTCCCTTTGTATTATGTTGTCTAATCTGTTATGCTACTGTTATACAATCAGGAGGTGTCAGCATTGAAATCATTTACAGTAAATTTTCATCAAGAGGATAATGCAAAGGCAACAACAGTACATAAATTAAGTGAAGAGGATTTCGAGAAAGCAACAGAAAAAGGTACTCGTCATCTATTTGATTTAGATACAAACGTTGGTTTCTTCGTATTCTTTGATGCTGAAGATACAGAAGGAAACGAGCAATACTTAATGTTACAATATGAAGGAGATCATGAAGAACCAAGTGCTTGCTACGGATTTGATTTGAAATTGTTCTATCAATTTTTAGCACTATACTTAAATGATCTTGAATTCCAAGGTGAGACAAATGAAGAAGAGGAAGAAAATGGTCCAATTCATCATTTAGCGCACTTACTTTACCATATCGTTGAAGACGGTAAATCTATCGAAGTGTAAAAATACATATTTGAAGCTGTCCTTTAATAGGGCAGCTTTTTTAATTATATAAATAGTTAATCTTAATGGATTTCTGATCATGACAAATGATTTGAATAAGATTCAGAAGGAACAAAACATTAAACCAGCAGAGAATGAGTATTCACTTTCTGCTGGTTTTTTGCATTTAAAGGAGATTTTGTAGCAGTTTAATTCAAGTTACAAAAAGGATATAGCGAGTATGGAGAGAAGGTGTATACAAGGAGATGAATAAGATGATTAACAATACAATTCCAAGCTTTTTGAAGCTTTTGGAAAGCGATGATATAGGATTACATGACTTGAACAAATATTATGATATGCACCCAGAGGCATTCGAAGAGTATTTTAAGTTTCACTGTCCTAAGACAGAAGAACGTCTCTCTAGTGCGATTGAAAAGTATCCTGCAAAACTAGAAGACATTCGTATTATTTCAGAAATTTTACCATCAATTATTCAAGAAGTTAGTAAGGACTATCGCATTCAATTTGGTAGTAATATAGATGTAACTTTTCATATATTTGTAGGTGGATTTGGTTCTAATGCATTTGTGGAAAGGGAGATTATTGGGGATATATTTTTTGCGGCTGAGAAATTATCTCCTGTAAGGGAGCACCTCCGTGTTATCGTTGCTCATGAAATCGGACATATATATCATAATGTAGCATTACAAGAGAATGGAATGATGCCCCGGTAAGTTTATATCGTGAAGGGGTCGCGACCTATTTATCACAACTAATAGTTAAAGGTTTAAGTGAGTCCGTTTACTATTCATATAGTAGTAATGGTGATTCATCGTTACAATATTATAAAGAAATTGAAGAGAACATTAAGAAACGTTTTTTACAGGATTATGTTGAAGGATGGACAGTTGAAAAAGAGAAAGAATGGTTCCGTCTATAAGGAGGGACTTATTTCGGATACAACCGACTCGGTTATTTTTTAGGAAAATCATATATAGAGTATATGGTCCGTACTTTCGGAGAAACGGAAGCACTTACTTTTTGGGGGAAAAATAATTTGAGGAGTAGTGTTATGGAATGGTTACAAAAGTGAATATATTGAAGAGGGAGGTTGAAAATGATGAAAGTATATATGAAAGTACTTATATTTTTCCTAACTTTAACGTGTGTAGCGGCTTTAACCGCATGTACTAACGCTGAGGAAAAGAAGCAAACTAATTCAACATCAGAAAATAGTACGGAAAAAAAGAGCGATACGTCAGAAAAGAGTAAAAAGAATGAAGAGACTGCTCCCAAAAAAGAGAATGAACCTGTGGAAAAACCAAAAGGTCAAGAATCGGTAAAACCTTCAACGGAGTCTAATACGAAAAATACAGTGCTTAATCAAAAATCAATTAACCATGTAAAAGATTTATTTGAGCAAGCGAAAGAAGGTAAAGTACCTAACGTACCATATGCAGCTCATACAGGAGATATTGAAGAAATAGAGAAGGCATGGGGAAAGGCAGATAAGACTGAGCAAGCAGGAAACGGGATGTATGCAACTTTTACAAGTAAAAATGTAGCATTTGGCTTTAATAAAGGATCACAAGTCTTTGACGTACGCTCTTACCATTCAGAGCTCAAATCGATTACGTTACAAGAAATCGAAAAGGCTTTAGGAAAACCAGCGTCTGTTAAAGAAAATGGTAATGATAAAATTTATGTTTATAAAGTAAATGACCAGTTTGAATTGAAATTCGTAATTCCAAAATCGACTGGTAAAGTACATCATATTTCTGTGTTCTCACCGGAGGATAGTATTAATAAAATGGCAGGTTAAATGAAGAGCTGTTCCTATAGGGACAGCTCTTTTGTTTTGTTTCTTTCTAACGATTGAACAAAAAAAGCTTGAATGATACCACCGATTATTAATAAGAAGGCACAAATATAAAATAGAGTACTACCGCTTAATTTACTTAATAACAATGCACCTACAAAAGGCCCACAAGTTCTTGAAATATCCCAATGTATACCGTATATAGAAAAATATAATCCGCGTCTATGACTTGGAGCGATTTGTGAAACGAATCGTAGTAAGTGATTCAAAGCTATACTTTGCCCAATTACTAAAAAGAGCAATGTGAAGAATAATGACCATATTGTTGTGGAATAACCGTAGCCAATCGCAGCTAACGTATAGCAAGTATAGGAAATAACAATGATTTTAGGCATAGAAAACTGTTCAGACCATTTCACAAGGGAAATTTGGAGAATCACTTCCATGACAGCTTTACAAGTTGAGATAAACACGAGTACAAATAGAAAATTTGGAAATACACTTTCGGCGAATATACGATAATTTGATTCGGTTTGGGCGTAGAAAAAACTAATCGGTAGCGTAGAAACCATAAGTCCAAACACAGCGTAATGCTTTGAAATAAATTGTTTTGGCGAATATACTTCTTTAGTTTTATTAACATTTTTCATGAGTGGAGCTGTTTCAGGAAGCTGCGTCCAAACGAGAATAGCATATAGCGTAAGGGCTACACCTTGCAAAATAAATAAATACTCAGGGTGACTAGTATAGAAAAAGGCGCCGATTAATGGGCCAATTACAGAGCCGATTGCTCCCGTAGTATGCAGAACAGCAAATATTTCTGCCTGTTGTTCTTCCTTCGTTAAGTCAGCGATTTGTGCTCGCTGTGCCGGAATATATAAAGAGCGTCCAATACCATTTACTACATACAATAAGGCGAAAAAGGCGACCGATTCAGCAAAAACGAAGCCGCTTACGGCAAAAGCTTGTAAAAGTAATCCGAGTAACATTATTTTCTTTCGGCCGTATTTATCTGTTACACCCCCAGCGATTAATGTAAACACAATATCAGCGAGAGGCTGTAATCCGAAAAGAAGCATTGTAACGATGACATTACCATTTAACGCTTTATTAACGTGAACAATAAAAATGATAGCTAACATCGCTTCAGTCGTTCGGACTAACAATTCACCGAACAATCGAATGAGAATAGGCTTATTATAGCGTTTTAAAAGATACTTCATTTTTATTTCCTCCTTTCTATATTGAAATGATAAGATGGAAGCCAGAAATGAAAAAGGGTAGAATGAAAGAGGAAGATTTTTCATCTTTTAGGGGGCGTTTTATGATTATTTTGGAACAATATATGCACCTGTGGCTCCAGTATGGAAATGGGAGAGCAGAGGGAGAACAATTAGAAATAACAATACAAAATATATCTGAAACTTTATTTTGTACAGAGCGAAATAGTAAATTAATCATAAAAAAATTAGAAGAATTTAATTGGATTATGTGGTTTCCAGGCCGAGGGAGAGGAAATCGTTCAAAGTTGTTATTTCAAAAACATCCACTTTCTTTAATTTTAGAAAGAGGAAAAGAAATAACGAAACAAGGGGACGTAAAAAGTGGAAGTGCATTTATTGAAAGATATAGCTCGTATTTTCCATCACTTCAAACGCAATTTCAAACGTGGATTGATTCGATATTCGGTTATCAAGTCGAAAGGACATCTAAAGGGAGAAGAGATGTGCTACGTTTGCAAGTCCAAATGAATCTAGATATTGCATTAGATCCTGTATACGCTACGATGCGTTCGGAATGTCATATGGTAAAACATATATACGACACGTTAGTGTATATAGACGGAAATACAAACAGTGTAGAGCCAAGACTTGCGTTTTATTGGGAATATGATGACCAGAAATATATATGGACCTTCTACTTACGAAAAGGTGTTCAGTTTCATAACAGGAAAGAATTTACTGCTTATGACGTTGTACATACATTTAAACGATTCTTGAAAGCGAAAAATAATCCGCATGCGTGGATGTTACAGCACGTTGAAAGTTTACATATTCTTGATGACTACATTGTGCAGATTCGTTTATCTACAGATAATAAGCTGTTTTTACATGCTTTAAGTACAGAACAGTGTTCTATTGTAAATGAAGATGGAGATGGAAGGTTAATCGGTACTGGACCGTTTCGATTATGTGAAAAGAATGAGGATGTATTCGTATTAGAAGCAAATGATTTATATTTTCGCGAGCGACCATTTCTCGATCGAATTGAATTATGGAATGTAGAGCACAGCGTAAATACGTGCGATATTTTAGCGAAAGCACACTATAACAATATAGAAAAGCATCATAAAGAACTAACTAGACTTGAGTCGAATGTAACATACATTACATTAAATACCGCAAAAGAAGGACCTATGCAAAACACGATGTTTCGGAAAGCTCTATATAAAATCATTCATAGCAATGCGCTTATCGAGGAATTGCAAGGAGCGCGCGGAGAAATAGCAGAAGAATTGGTTCTAACAAAGGGTGGCACTATACATATAAATGAGGACATATATACGCTTATTAAAGAGAGCTCTTACCGTAATGAAACACTGCGACTATATACATTTACAGAACAAGATCATGTTGAAGACTCATATTGGATACAAAAAGAGTGTGCGAAGTATGGCGTCACTATTGAAGTCATTTTTCTTGAAACAAAAGAGTTATTGCAAGCAAGTACGATACAAAAGGCTGATATAATACATGATAGTGCGACAATTAGTGAGCGTATTGAAGAAAGTTTACTATATATGTTTCTTACAAAAAACAGCTTTATTCATCAACATAGCAATATAAAATTTAACGAAGTATTGCAGTCTTATTTTATAGAGAATCAATTAGAGAAACGGATGACACTGTTACACAATATTGAAGACACATTGTTACGCCAAATTCATATTATTCCTTTATATCGTAACAAACAGCAAGTAAGTTCACACGAAAAAGTGCAAAATATAATGATTAATCCACAAGGTTGGATCGATTTTTATCAAATATGGTTTAAGCCTTGATATATAAAGGTTTTTATGCATTTTAGTAAGGTGTGTAAGAACCTTTTTTGTATGAAAATGAAGTTTGTTTTGCACATTTTTACGCTACATGTTATAAAAGTTCATTTACAGCGTAACAGTGTTATGTTACATTGTTGTTAGGAAGGAGTGATATACAGTTGATTACAGATTTAATTTCAAAAAAAGATTTATTAGAGTTAACTGGTATTTCATACGGACAGTTATATAGGTGGAAGAGAAAAAATTTAATACCGGAAGATTGGTTTGTACGGAAGTCAACGTTCACAGGTCAGGAAACATTTTTTCCAAAAGAAAAGATATTAGAGCGTATTGATAAAATTCAAACGATGAAAGAGGATCTATCGCTTGATGAATTGGCAAATATGTTTTCACCAAGCGTAACAGAGATTCTTTTAGCAAAGGAAGATCTCATTCGTAAAGAAATTACATCAGAACCTGTTTTACAATTTTTCATGGAGCAAACGAACAAAACGGCAGATTTTCAATTTGCAGATATTCTTTATGTATACGTGTTAGAAGAACTTCTTCAATCAGGAGACGTTAGCTTAGAAGAAGGGAAAATGGTTTTACAAGTTTTACGTGAAAATTATGAAGCGATTAAACATAAAAATTGTGACTTAGTTATTATTCGGAAGTTAGGGATTTCTACATGCTTCTTAGTATCAAGCGTTGAGGATTTAATTTTTGAAAAGGGAACAAAGATTGTTTTACGTGTAGCAATTATGAAATATACCGAAGCATTAAAAACTAAACTGTTGTAGTGGAGGAGAAATCATGCGTACAGAAAATTTAATTATAAACGGTTACGGTACATCGAATGGCGGTGAGTTTCACAAAGTACAGCTAAACGGAAAAGGAACTGTTAATGGAAACGTTGAATGTGAGCAATTTGAATGTAATGGTTACGGTGCAGTTACTGGTGATTTGAAAAGTAGTAATGCAAGAATTAGCGGATCGGGTAAAGTTGATGGTACAGTTAGCACAGAAATGATGCGAATCGATGGGAAAGGGACAATTACACAAGATGTAAAGGCGACCACTTTAAAAATTGCAGGAAAAGGTACGATAGGTGGAAATGTCACCGGTGAAGAATTTAAAATCAATGGCCAAGCGACGATTGATGGTAATTGCGAGGTTGATGTTTTTTCTTCAGAGGGACAGTTTACGGTAGGTGGTTTATTAAGCGCAGATGAAATTAATATTAATATTCACGGTACATGTAGAGCGAAAGAAATTGGCGGTCAAACAATTAAAGTAAGACATAGATTGAGTACTTTTAGTAAACTTTTTAAAACAGTATTTGGCCTGCAGTTAGAGGCTGAATTGTTAGAAGGTGACAATATCGATATTGATTATGCTCACATAAAAACGGTAAGAGGAAACAATGTTACAGTAGGACCGAACTGTGAGATTGAACTCATTGAATATACCGGAGTTCTTACTGTTGATAAAAGCGCAAATGTAAAAGAAATTAGGCAGGTGTAAAGAAGGGAGCAATCGATATGGAAAATCAACATAGTCTTACTGTTAATGGATCAGGTAGCTCAGCGGGTGGGGATTATAACAAAGTAAAGATACGCGGCGAAGGAACAATTTCTAATCATATGAGTTGTAATGAATTTAAAACGTACGGCACGAGTGATGTACGTGGTAATATGAAAGTTAAAAATTATGTCGTGTATGGAGATAGTGGAGTACAAGGAAACGTAGATGCGGAATGTATAAAAGTATATGGCAATACACAAATGTATGGTGATGCTCATATAGAAAAAACAAAAGTAAGAGGTATGATTGAAGTTAAAGGAAAGTTTTCAGGTGATTTCGTAGATGTGAAAGGCGCTTTAAATGTGAAGGGAGATATAGAAGTAGAGGAATTATTACTAACTGGTGGTCTTGAAAGTGATGGTTTGCTTAATGCTGAAAATATTGAAATCTCACTTCGTTATGAAGGAAGTAAAGTAAGGGAAATCGGTGGCAAAAAGATTACAGTACGTAAAAAAGTGAGATTTAATCCTTTTACAAGTCATGCTGGAAACCTCCAAACATCAATTATTGAAGGAGATGATATTTATTTAGAGCATACAATTGCAGACGTAGTTAGAGGAAATCATGTTATAATTGGCCCTGGCTGTGAAATTAGTGTAGTAGAATATCATACTAGTTTTAACCTGAAAGGGAATTCAGTCGTAAAAGAACATAAACAAATATAAGTAGTATGAGGGAGAGCAAGGTTATGGTTGAAAAGAATAATAAACTCGGCTTCGTTGTTGCCGGTTTATTGCTAGGTATCTTAATGGCATCAATGGATAATACCATTGTCGTAACAGCGATGGGAACAATCGTTGGTGATTTAGGAGGTCTTGAAAACTTTGTATGGGTTGTTTCTGCCTATATGGTTGCAGAAATGGCAGGTATGCCGATTTTCGGTAAACTATCAGATATGTATGGTAGAAAGAGATTCTTTATTTTCGGTTTAATCGTCTTTATGATTGGTTCGGCACTTTGTGGTACTGCTGAAAATATTACACAGTTAGGTATTTATCGTGCCATTCAAGGTATTGGCGGCGGGGCACTAGTGCCGATCGCATTTACTATCGTTTTTGATATTTTCCCTCCAGAAAAGCGCGGGAAAATGGGTGGTTTATTCGGAGCAGTATTTGGTTTATCAAGTATTTTCGGGCCATTACTTGGCGCATATATTACGGATTATATTAGCTGGCACTGGGTGTTTTATATTAACTTACCACTTGGAATTTTAGCACTTATTTTTATTACATTATTTTATAAAGAGTCACGAGTTCATAGAGAACAAAAGATTGATTGGTTTGGCGCAATTACTTTAGTTGGTGCAGTAATTTGTTTAATGTTCGCCTTAGAATTAGGCGGACAAAAGTATGATTGGGATTCTAGCTTTATTTTAAGTTTATTTGCTGGGTTCGCTATTTTAGTAATTGCTTTTATTGTTATTGAACGAAAAGTAGAAGAACCAATCATTTCATTTGAGATGTTTAAACAACGTCTATTCGGAATGAGTACAATTATTGCCTTATGTTACGGGGCGGCATTTATGTCAGCAACTGTGTACATTCCGTTATTTATTCAAGGCGTATACGGTGGTACCGCAACAAACTCAGGATTATTGTTATTACCAATGATGTTAGGATCAGTAGTTACAGCGCAGTTAGGTGGATTTTTAACATCGAAACTTAGCTACCGAAACATTATGATTATTTCTGCTGTAATTATGCTAATCGGATTATTCTTATTAAGTACATTAACGCCAGAAACAAGTCGTATATTATTAACAATTTATATGGTTATTATCGGTTTTGGAGTTGGTTTCTCATTCTCTGTACTAAGTATGGCTGCTATTCATAACTTCGGTATGGAGCAACGCGGTTCTGCGACTTCAACGAGTAACTTCATTCGTTCATTAGGTATGACACTTGGTATTACAATCTTCGGAATGATTCAAAGAACTGGTTTCCAGGATCAATTAGAAGAATCGTTTAAAGGTATGAGCGGGGGAATGAATACAAACGCTTTAGGAGATTCAAGAGCTATTCTATCAGAATCGGCAAGATCTCAAATTCCGCCGCAAATATTAGATAAAATTATTGAAGCTCTCTCTAGTTCAATCGTTCAGACATTTATGTGGGCGTTAGTCCCCGCAAGTTTAGCGTTCGTATTCGTTTTCTTTATGGGAAATGAGCGCATGGTATATAAAAAAGAACAAAACAAGGTGAAAAGTGAAACATCAAAAGCATAAAGAAAAAGCTCCTTTCAATTTTGAAAGGAGCTTTTTCTTATGTACGGAGTCGAATTAGCCTTCGATAATTTCGTATTCTTCGTCTGCTAATAATAAAATTTGTGTTTTCTTACCTTTGTTTTGAACTTCGATTACATCATATGTACCTAAGTCTCTTAGCTTGCTTTGAGAAGCGTTAACCATAACTTCCATAGAATCAATTAAGATATCTTCTTCAACGTATGATTCAGGTAATGCCATATCTTCAGTATCTAATACACATGTATATAGATTTTGTAAGTTCTCAGCAGTTGGGTTTTGTTCCTCAACATCAATAATGTTTTTTACTGCTTCCATATTTTCTTCTTTTACTTGATATACTTTAATTTTAGTCATTGTTTTAATCTCCTTTATTACGTAATCTTAGAGGCTGCACCTCATTATAACGCTTTTTCATTGAAAGATGAAATTGTTATATGTATTTATAGTAAAAATTATGTGTTATTACTTATTATTGGTGTAATTTCCATATTGATGTTAGGCGTAACAAATTATATCCTTACGTTAAAATTATATTGTCCAAGCTTTTCATATATCCCGCTCATATTATGTGTATTAGATAAAAACATATAGGGAAGGGATTGAATGTAAGTGGATTGCGAGCCGAAACGAAATTGTCAATGTTGTCAAAATAGTATATGTGAATTTTTGAAAAGTTTAGATCCTTATTCTAGGATTGAGAGTATCACAATAGACGGAAACGAAATAGTTGTATCATATTTCATTTCATTTAATGAGATAAAAGGTATAGTTTCATTTGCACAAGAAGACAATGAGGTAATATTTGTAGATTGTTCAAGGATTGATGCGATTCGAATAGGAAAAGTGTGTAGTTGTAAAGCGAAAGTTAAATTTATTGAAGAGGATTTTAGTCTCCTTGGAAATGTTTGTCCACAGTGTTTAACGGAGGGAAGTACACTCTTTTTCGATTTTTATAATTCTGAATTGAATTTATCTCTACAAGCAAAAACAATTGATACGCCTAGATGTATTGAATTTACAGATGAACTTGGGAATGTAGTAAAGCAAATTACAATAGTAGGTGAAGCGATTGTTTCTAAAGATTTTGTTCAAGTGCCAGAACTACTAGATTTCCGATTGCTTTTATCGCATCCAGCTGGAGATCCTTTGAACTATGGATTGCTATTTATTAATTTCCCTGATGTTACTTTTATTATTATTTTAGTATCAAGCGGATACCTTTCCATTTCGAACTGTTTAAAAATAGAGAGTGGAACTGGCAATGCCGAAATAGAAGAAATGAAAAAAATGATAGTGGATGACAATAATACGTACAAGTCGATTATTAAGTTGACCAAAATATATAAAAATGGTGCGACGGAATCTTTTATTTCTAAGAAGGAGCTATAACGTACCTATTGATTAATCCTCTTAAAATATACGAGGCGGATTGTAGTAACGGAAGAAATCGCTTTGTTAGTATGGATGTTAGAAGTAAATAGGATGGCTAGTTGTACTAATAATTGCTATTTGTAATTTAAATATAGTAACGGAGGAACATACAATATTGGTAAAGCAATTAAGAAAAGGGCTATTAAAGCAGCCCTTTTCTTAATTATGTAAAATAGCTATTGGTAGTGTTTATTGAGTTTACATAGTTATTCAAAATTGATATCAAGTTTAATCAAGAATTAATTTATTTACTAAATTCTTTTTGAGCCCCCATATAGCTTCCAATGATATTTTGATAACTTGGAAGATGCTTAGCAAGTAAAGCTCCGAAACCTTCAACATCATTTCGCCAGTCACGCTGTAATTCTGCTGCAACGCTAAACCAGTTCATTAGTTGCACCCCTCCATGAGCCATACGCATAAGAGCGGCATCAGCAACTTGTTTACTAAAAGTTCCAGATGCATCCGTTACAACAAATACCTCATACCCTGCATTTATAGCTGATAGAGCTGGGAACGCAACACAAACATCAGTAACGACACCTGCGATAATTAACTGTTTTTTACCCGTTGCTTCAATAGCTTTTACAAATTCATCATTGTCCCACGCGTTAATTTGTCCAGGACGCGCTATTTTAGGCGCATTTGGAAATAGTTCGATTAATTGCTGCATGAGTGGACCATTAGGACCGTCTTCGAAGCTAGTTGTTAAAATAACAGGTAAATCAAAAAACTTAGCGGTATTCGCAAGAGCTAAAACATTATTCTTGAATTCATCAACACCATAGTCACGCACTAGACTGGAAATAAGACCTGTTTGATGATCCACTAGAAGAACCGCGGCATCACTTTTTGAAAGACGAGAATACAAATCAGACATTTTATAATCCCCCTTAATAAGCTTATTTACAAATCAATCTTACAGTTATTTATCTTGATTTGGTATACATGCAAAAATTTATCAACAAATAGTTTTCATTAGAATATTGGGATGTATGTATTTTTATATTGAGGAATTACAAATTTTTCGTTTTGGGAAACAATGTATTAATTGAGTGGATAGCTATGTGGTATGGTCCTAATGCTATCTATTATTTGTGAATAATAATGTTTTTACCTGTAAATAGAAAATGAGATATGAGGACTAAAATGAATCTGAAAATAGCAATTCTTGATTGGTAAATCATTTCAATGAAATTAGATGTTATAATAAAATTGAATTTACGTATAATTTATAATTATTTGACATTTTAGAGTTGAGTTTCATAGACATTTACTTAGATAATAAATAAGTGTGTATAAGAATACTAATAAAAGTTAACTCATGAAAATGTTGAGTCTAGTTGATTTTAAAGAAAGCGGGAATGTAAATGATATATGAGGCAAAAATACATACAAGAAAAAAATTAGTTTCTATGTTCGAGGATTTTAATAATGTTGTTCTACTTTCTTATTTACAAGGACATATGGGCAATGCCTGGGTGAACGATCTTGAAAACCCGACAGTAGCGCAAATTACGGTAGGGATTTTCACATTTTACGCTGGGGATCCAAATGCAAAAGAGACAGAAGAGTTATTACGTAACATCCCTGAAAGAATTTTAGTAATCGTAAATAGTGATCAATGGAAAAAGCGTTTAGAAACATTCCATGAAAGAAAAATAGATAAGTTTTTACGATATAAATTTAAAAGAAATGCAGAAGTGTTTAATCGCTCAAAATTACAATCTTTTATAACTGCACTTCCAAAAGGATATGAATTAAGAAAAATAGATGAGCATATCGCAAATAATCCAACATTACACAACGTTTCTGAAGATTTTACAAATCAATTTCGATCAATAGATGATTATGTAAATCGAGGTATAGGTTATAGCATTTTGTATAATGGAGAAGTCGTATGCGGTGCATCATCATATAGTATTTATAATGATGGTATTGAAATTGAAGTTGCTACTGATCTTGATCATAGAAGAAAGGGATTGGCAACTGTAGTTTGTGCGACCTTAATATTGGATTGTTTAGAAAAGGGGAGGTATCCAAACTGGGACGCAGCGAATAGTACTTCTGTCAAATTAGCAGAAAAGCTAGGGTATGTTTTTGATAAGGCATATGATACTTATTTTGTAAATAATAAGTGAATGAACGGGAGCGTGTACGGATTGTACAACGTCATAAGACTAGTAAATTAACGTTTAGTAGTCTTATTTTTTATAATTGCAAACAAAAACTAAACTATCCAAAGATAAAAAGGTATTAAAAGAGATGTTAATAAATGAAATTAAGGGAAAAGAATGACGACAAGATTGGTTTCCTAAGAAGAGTTGATAAATTTCAGTGAAAAATTTGAGAATAAAACAATGATATTAATGATAAGGATGAAGGGATTCCGCAAGAATTTGGGTATAAAAACCGACTTTTTTTAGTCGGTTTTTATTTTTTTCAACAGTAGAGTGATACTAATATTGATTTTTCTTCTATTACTAGTGAATATAATTAACACATCAGTTCCTACTTCCACGATGAGGGTTCAGAAATTCTCTTTTTATATAGGTAGATAATCATAAAGGCTTAATATATTAAGTTATGTGTGCTTAACTAACAATAAATTTGCTATTTTTTTGTAAATGATGAAAGTAACTATTATACAAACCCACGCATTAATAGAAGAGATACATATACAGTATAGAGAGTTAAAAAACTCCAAAATATTGTATAAAGGAGATTATAAAATATGAGCGAACAATGCCCAATTAATGTACCATGTCAGGTAGATGGACAAACTCAAACGCCATTAAGTGATGCAGCTGCAACACCAATTCTTACTCCAGGAACACCGATTGTAAAAATACCAGTTGTATTAGCAGAAAGAACAATTCAAATTGTTGTAGAATCTGATATTTCATTAGATCCTCCAGCAACTGAGATTAAACGTGTGTTAAAAAATGTATTTTTAACACAATGTAAGTTAGTTCCTGTAGCATTTACTCCAGTACCAGGTACAAATTACCGCCGAGTTACAAGAGCAAAATTATTTGTACAAGGATATATTCGTAAAAATATTGAATATGCAAATGATGAGTGTAATGGAGTGCTATATGATCGTATTGCAAATGTTCCATTTTCTGGTTTTGCAGATTTAACAGCAGCTGATTTTCTATCACAAGCTGTAGTAGCTTCTTCCTCAGATACTACATCTCACTTTATTAATCCTAAAAATGGTGATTTACCACGTTTAGACAAATACTTCTTCGAAAATACAGTTTTTTATAATGAACAACCATATTGTGAATTAGTAAGCGCACAATTTTTCGAATTAGACTTTTCACCTTGTCCAACAGAATTAAACGAGCCATTTGGAACTCTTCGTGAAAAAATTGTACTAGATCTTACTTTAAAAGTTTTACAAGTACAACAAGTACAAGTATAAGACTAAAAAAGCATTGTCTTTAATAAAAAGACAATGTCTTTTTTATTATTATAAAACATATATAATGATGGAATGGTCGCGTACAAAAAGCATATTTTTATGAATTTCATCAGATGGGGGGATGGTGATGAATAAGCCATGGGTTGGTAAGGAAATATGGAACAAAGTTTACAAATGGAAAATGCTGAATGTTCAAGATGATTCGCGCGAAATAAGAGAAAAAAAGGAAAGTAAAGAAACAGAGTCAAAAAAAGAAGATAAAGCAATGGGGATAGAGAAAGAAAGTAAAGAAACAGAGTCAAAAAAAGAAGATAAAGTAATTGGAATAGAGAAAGAGAGTGAAAAAACTGGATTAACAAAAGAAAATAAAGCGATTGGATTAGAGGAAGAAGAGGTGAAAATTGAATCAGTAAAAGAATATGAAGAAAGAGAATTAGAGAAAGAAGAAATAGCAATTGAATCAAACAAAGAAAGTGAAGAGACTGAACCAGCAAAAGAAAATAAAGTGATTGGATTAGAGAAAGTAGAAGTAGCAAATGAATCAGAGAAAAAAAGTGAAGAAACTGAATCAAAGAGAGAAAGTATAGGTTTAGGATCAAAAATAGAGACTTCAGTGCATTCAATGGTAGTGAAAACGCCATTTTCTATTATTTCAGAAGTGTCTAGCTTTAAAGTATTTCCAAAAATAAATGTGAAAAATCAAGATGCATTTGTATTTCGAAATGAAAAAGATGCGGAGGGGCGTGAATTAGATTCTAAGTTATTAACTACAGTGCAACAGTATCATTCGGAGGCTTATTGTAAATTAGTTTCTTTAAATCTTCATGAAAAGAGAGTGCTTGTTGAATTATATAATCAAAAAGTTAAAGGGAATAATGAAGAGAATAAGGTAGAGACATCTTCATGGATTCCTATTCACAGCATAATATTAGAGAGTGAAAATGGGGGAGAAGTAAGTAATTATATAACAGCCAGACTACCAATAGAAATAGGAAGATATAAAGGTGAAATTAGTTTACGAGAAAAAGTGGTATTTACAGAAAAAGTGATAGGAATAAAAGAGGTGGAACAGGAGATTATTTTGACAAAAACCGAATTTTTAGTACCAAAAGTAAAAAAGAATGGACAAAATAAATTTACAGTTGAAAAAGGGAGCTTATTGGTAGAAGGATATATATATCAATGTATTGAATACATATCAGAACAAAGTACATTTCATGACAATGTGTATCAGTTAGTACAAAATATTGTATTGGAATTAATCATTCAAGTGATACAAGAACAGGAAGTACAAGTGCGAATTACATAAAAATGATTATATTCCCTTGATTAGCTCATTATTTTTATTCGTAGCGTATCAATGCGTAATCTTTTGTAAATCATTCAGTGCTATAGAATATCCTCCAAACGGTTTATCCTCAATGAATTCATTTTAATATTTATGAAGGATTATATTATTGCTAGCTAGGATAGTTACTTAATTGTATGGATTTCTTCAGGTTTAAGTTTTAAAAAGGTGCTAACAAGTTTGTCAACGAACTTGCTAACACTTATTTAAAACGGACATAAAATTGGCGTAAATGTTGTTTGATTAATGAAGCTAATTAATAACATAGATAATTACATCTTATAACCTAGGGTGTAATATAAAGTATATTCACTCCTTTTTTACAAAACTCACAATTTAAATAGTAAAACATGTTTATCGTAATTTTCCAAACACCAATTATATTTTTTTAGAATAATTGGGTGGACGTCTTCTTCTGTAGTATCGACTTCAGTATAGCCGTATTTTTTATAAAAGCTTTCTAGTTCTTCAAAAGGAAGACAATACACATTTTGTATTTGTAATTTTTTCGCAGTTTGTACTAAAAATGAAACAAGTTCTCCAGCTAATTGTAGACCCCTGAATTTAGGAAGAATGAAAATTCCACCCATTTCAATTGTATCTTCATCTATTTGGACTAAACGTCCAACACCCGCATACTCTTTGTTGTATGTAATGATCGCAACCTTATCTCGTGATAAATCACTCGGTACAAATCCGATTGATTCGTATTGGTTATTAATCCATTCTATATCATTAGGTATAGCTAGTTGAATTCCCATTTTTAGGCCTCCATTTGAAATGTTTTAATATTTCTATTATATAAAGAACGATACGAGTTGTAATTCATAATTGGCACAATAAATTATGAAAATAGGAGAAAACGGTATCATTTTTAATAATAGTTCAAGTTTTGAAGAAGAGTGCATATAATATAAAGTCTTTTCCTTTCTTCATTTAAGTTTTACGTATATAATTTAAAAGTACTATTTTTATTTTATATTTTTTATATTTATAACAGAATAGAGGTTTAAAAATGGGTGTTAAAATCATTACGGATAGTGCGGCGGATTTACCGGTAGAATTGCTGCAAGCATATGATATTGATTTAATTCCACTCCGTGTATATGATGAAGCAGAAACAGAGTATTTAGATGGGGTTACATTAAAATCGGTTACATTACTGCAAAAAATGAGAGAAGGTGCAGTGTATAAAACGTCACTGCCTTCACTTGAAACATTCCAAGAAAAATTTGTTTCTTATGCAAAAGAAGGTAATCCTTGTATATATTTAGCTTTCTCATCTGAACTGTCCGGTACATATCAATCGTCAGTTCTCATTAAAGAAGAAGTGAAAGAAACATACACTGATTTAGATTTAGAAATTATTGATACAAAATGTGCCTCACTCGGTCAAGGTATTGTCGTATTAGAAGCTGCAAAAATGGCGAAAGAGGGCGCATCAAAAGAAGAAATATTAAACCGTGTCGCTTTTCTAATGAACCATATGGAACATATCTTCACTGTAGCTGACTTGCAGTACCTAGTGAGAGGTGGGCGTTTAAGTAAAGTAGCTGGTTTTATCGGTGGTTTATTAAACATTAAGCCGATCTTAAATGTGGATGAAGGGAAACTTGTACCACTTGAAAAGGTAAGAGGGAAAAAGAAAGTATTAAGCCGCATTGTTGATATTATGGAAGAGCGTGGGAAAGACCTTAAAGGTCAAACAATTGGTATGACTCACGGTGATGATTTAGAAACTGCCGAAGCATTAAAAGCATTAATTACTGAAAGATTCGGCTGTGAAGTATTTATCGTAAATACAATTGGAGCTGCAATCGGAGCGCATACAGGACCTGGTGCGTTAACATTGTTCTTCTTAAATGAAGTAGAGTAAAGGATTGATCTTTTGATCAATCCTTTTTTTTATTCTATTATAATTGTTTTATGTAAATAAAAAATATGTAATTATTTCTTCACTTTCTCTTTAAAAGGTAAGAAGGTAGATAGGAAAGTAATGATAACTAGTCCAAAGCTGACTCTTTCAGTTTGATCAATTACTAAGTCATTTTTCCACTGATAAAGGAAAGAAGCGATTATTAAAAGTAAAGCAGCGCCTCCAACATATCTTACTATTTTTCGTGCGGATTCATCTTTAAGTCTTACAATCATGTTTATCATCCTTTCGAGTTTACTAAATAATTCGACAAACTAATTACTAGGAAGTGATATTGATAATTCATCTATTAAGCTTAATTAATTTATTTTGATATACAATAGATGTCTTTCATGTACTAGGTAAATGTAATTAACCATACGATCTAATTTAAGATGGATAGTTTACATGTCGTTAAATCTTTTCATTAAGTTTATCGTAATTCAAGTATATGACGCTGTCTTTGTTAATAACAAGTAGTAAAATTGCATGAAAAAAATGGACAAAAAAACCAAATTTTAACCATTAAATTTAACAAAGTATCTAGAAATAATCATAATATGAATGTAAAATTAAAATGGGTGATACATTTTTTTACATTTGTGAAATTATAAAGTTTATTTAGTATGAAAGATTAAGAAATACATAATGACTTAATTAGTAAAAAGCATGAAATGGTTAAATAGGGAGAGTAGAGAGATGGAAATTGGGGAACGTATTCGGCAAGTTCGTATGCATAAAGGATTAACACAGGGGGAGCTCGTATCAGAAATATGCTCAGTAACCTATTTAAGTAGAATTGAGAGTGGGAAAATCAAACCATCATCTTCTTTTTTAAAGAAAGTTTCTAAGAAGCTGGATGTTGATGGTGATTATCTCATAGAAGGTAATCACGAGGAGATAAAGCTTACTATTCTTGAAATATGTAATAAATATAAAAAAGATAAAAGTATAACTAAAGCTGAATTATCCTCATTAGAATTATATGTGCGTGAAGTGGATTCAATCCCTTTATTATTAAAGGTATATGGTGTACTTATATACTATCATGCCCGACAAAAAAACTTGTTATATGTGAAGTCGCTTGTAGATCAAGCTTCGCAAATGATACCAAGTCAGGTCGAAATGCAAGATCCTGAAGATTATATTTATTATTTAAAATCTCGAGGTTATTATTTTTATAATAAACAAGACTACATTGCTGCGCATGATATTTATGTACAGGCTGAGAGTTTACTTGGAGTAGAAGAAACTGAACAACATGCTCATATATACTATAATTTATGTCATGTATATAAGGAGCTTTATAAAGATAAAAGTATTAGTCGTTTGTATGCCTTAAAAGCTTTCAATATATACAGAAAAAACGGTATGCAGAAAAACGTAATAAATGCACTTTTAATGCTTGCCGTATTGTATATTATGGATGAGTTATATGACAAGGCACTTGAAATTTTACAGCAGGTAGAAAATAGTTTAGCTACTAATGGTGATTCAAAGTATTTACCTATCATTTCTTATGATTACGGGAAAATTTATCAAGGTTTGAAAGACTATACGAATGCCATTAAATACTATGAAGAAACTTTGGAGTTAAGTGAATTTTTATCGGAGAAAGATCAAAAGGTGTATGCATTACGAAATATGATAGAGGTGTACATAGAACTTAAAGATTGGAAAAATGTTAATAAAGTTATGGATGAAGCATTTCATTTTATATCGATTTATGATGTACCAATTGCACATGTCCAACTATATGGTTTGAAAGCTAAAATATTCAAAATACGTGGAGATTATTATGAATATGAGAAAAATATACAAAAAGCAATTGACGTGGGAGTAGAAAAAAAGCAACATCGCTTAGTTGCTGAATTATCCTATGAGTTAGGTAACTTTTATAATGAAAATCGCTCTTATAAATTATCTGCGAAGTACTTTAAAATTTCAGCTGAAAATAAAATGGATTAAAACAGGTTTTCAGTAATATGTTTTCTCAGATTATTAATTAAAAGAGGTTCCCACGCATTAATGGTTCTGTATGGGAAGGAATCACAAAATAAGAATTTCGTATAGGAAGAAATAGAAAATGAAATATCAAATTACATTCATATAAGTTTGAACATTTCAAGATATTAAAATTTTGATAGTTCATATATAATAGTGAAAAGAGTAGATTTTTGTAACTATTTGTAAAAAAAGAAGGGTGCAAAATGAATAAAATAATACAAGCCCAATCTCAATGGGATTTGGACAGGCTATATCCTCAAGAACAAAACTTCACGTTTTCTATAGAAACGATAGAAAGATTAAAAATTGAATATAAAGCAACAAAAGACTCAGTAATCCTTTCACAACTTATAGAGGCTATCGAAAAAGCAGAGTATTACTTATATTGCCGTGCTGCTGAAGATGAGAAGCATCCTGAAAATACTTTACTAAGTGTAAAAGTAAATCAATTAAAGAAAGAAGTTCAACTATTAATAGAATCTAGTAAGGGACAAAGTGTTAATACAAATCATTCAAGTATTAAACTAATAGAAAATGAATTAAAAGCTTGGGAAGATATGTATACACAATTAAGAAATAAAATAGAAGTAATACACGATAAAGAGACTTTATCATTTGGACAAGCAAATTACGTTGCGATGAATAGTGATGATCATAATGAAAGATTAATAGTATTTGATTCTCTTACAAATGCTTTGAATAAGGAAAAAGATATCTTCGCTACTGTATTGAATCAAATAGGAAGATTACGTCATGCTAAAAGTGATGAAATGGAAGGGACAGAGATTTTAAAACAATCACTACAAGCAAATGGCATCTCTGAAACTGCATTATCCCAAATGTGGAATGCAACGGAACAAAATCTTACGAAGCTAGTAATTGCGTTAAACGGTTATAAAAAAGGAAAGAATTCAATTACATGGTACGAGCTAATGACATGGAAAGAAAGTAATGAGACTGTTATTCCTTTTTCAGTAGCAGTAAAAAACATATATGATGCACTAAAAAATATAGATGAAGAATTGGCACAGTTCGCACAGAATGCAATAGCAAATGGATGGGTAGATGCTGAACCGAGAGATAATAAACCACCAGGTGGGTTTTGTGCTCCTTTTTTCAGTGAAAAAGAATCCCGTATTTCAATGCGTTATGATGGAACAATTGATAGTGTAAGAGTACTTGCTCATGAATTAGGACATGCTTGGCATTTTTATGTTATGAGTTTGGAACAATCTACTTCATTTTTAGATGATTACCTGCCAATGAGTACAGCAGAATCAGCGTCTATTTTCTTTGAGATGGTGCTCGTAGATCACTTAATAAAAACAGCAGAATGTACAGAAATGAAAAAGGCATTGCTTAGCTGGAAAATTAGAAATAGCTTTAATTATGTTATGGCAATTCGTGCATCGTTTCAGTTCGAAAAGAGTTTTTATGAAAAAAATAAAGAAGGTCCTATAAGTGCTGATGAAATTGAGAAATCATCTATAGCAGCGCAAGAAAAGGCATACGGAAATGCACTAACAGAATATCAGCCATTTGTTTGGATGAAATACGTTCAGTTTTATATAGCAGACGTTCCTTTTTACAATTATCCATACACATTTGGGTATTTAGTAAGTTTTAGTTTACTAGAATTAGCGAAAGAAAATAAAAGTGAATTTCATTTGAAGTATAAAGAATTTTTGCGAGAAACGGGAAAAGCTCCAGTTGAAGAACTTATGAAAATACATTTTGAAATTGATCTAACAAATTATGAATTTTGGAATAAAGCTTTTATACAAATAAATAAAGATATTGATGAATATTTGCAGCTTATGTAGGGGGAGAACAAATTAACAAAGGGGACTACATACATGAACAGAATCGGTATTATCGGAGCAATGCAAATCGAAATAGACTTACTATTAGAAAAACTACTTATTAAAGAGGAACATACTATTGCGGGAATACCTTTTTATAAAGGAAACTTCATGGATACAGAAATTATTATTACGCGATGTGGTGTAGGAAAGGTAAATGCTGCCGCATGTACACAAATTTTAATTAATAAATTTGATGTGGATTCTATCATTAATACAGGTATTGCGGGTGGATTACATCCGGATGTGAAAATTGGTGATCTAGTTATTTCTACAAATGTTACGCATCATGATGTTAATAAAAATCAAATGAAGAATCTATTTCCGTTTCAAGAAGTGTTTCATGCAAGCAAGGAATTAAGAGATTTAGCCCGAAAAGCTGTTAATAGTAGTAGTTTAAATATTACTGTTCATGAAGGAAGAATCGTCAGCGGAGAATGCTTCGTCGAGGATTCAAAATTAAAGGAGCAATTAGTCACTGAATATGTACCTCATTGTACAGAAATGGAAGGGGCAGCAATTGGACATGTTTCTTATATAAATGACATACCGTTTCTTGTTTTGAGATGCATTTCTGACAGTGCAGATGATTCAGCGCAAGTTTCATATGATGATTTCGCGAAAACCGCAGCGAATTATTGCTCAGAAATTATTGTTGAGATGCTTAAAAATATTTCGATTAAAGCTGTATTGTAGTTCATAAGTAAAGAATGGGAGAGAATATCATGTTACAAGCACTAATTTTCGATATGGATGGAACTTTATTTCAAACAGATAAAATTTTAGAGTTATCACTAGATGATACATTTGATCATTTACGGTCACTACAATTATGGAATACGATAACACCAATTGATAAATATCGTGAAATTATGGGTGTACCTTTACCTAAAGTTTGGGAAGCTTTATTACCTAATCATTCTAATGAAGTAAGGGAACAAACAGATGCATATTTTTTAGAAAGACTAATTGAAAATATAAAGAGCGGAAATGGTGCTTTATATCCGAATGTAAAGGAAGTTTTTAGTTTTATAAAAGAAAATAATTGTTCTGTTTACATTGCTAGTAATGGTTTAACGGAATATTTACAAGCAATCGTATCTTATTATGATTTAGACCAATGGGTTACGGAAACATTCAGTATTGAACAAATACACTCGCTAAATAAAGGTGACTTAGTAAAAAGTATTTTGATGAAATATGATATAAAAGAGGCAGCGGTAGTTGGGGATCGTTTATCGGATATTAATGCGGCAAAAGATAATGGTCTAATTGCAATTGGATGTAATTTTGATTTTGCACAAGAAGATGAACTTGCTCATGCTGATTTAGTAATTGATGATTTAATGGAACTGAAGGGGATATTACCAGAATTGAAGAATACGTACATAACAAAATGAATAAGTTCACATTCAAATGAATGCTCAGGATAATATATTTTTGGGCATTTTTATTTTTCAAAAAGATACATTTGGATAGAGAAAGTGGGGGATTAAGCTGGAAGATATACAAATTAAGCAGATTGAAGATTTGTTTAAATATGAGATTAATCACCTTATTCAAGAAAGTACAAAAGAGGGATTTAACTTCTTAATAAAACTAATAAATGAATATGAAAGTAAAAGAAATACATTTAGTAAAACGGGCGAATGTTTATATGGCATTTTTCGAGGTGATACGTTAATTGGAATCGGGGGATTAAATCAAGATCCGTATACGAAAGTTAATAAGATTGGCCGATTGAGGAGATTTTATATTTCAAAGGATTATCGGCGCATCGGATTAGGGAAGTTGTTATTAAAGAAACTATTAAGACATGCGGAAAAGTATTTTCACGTTGTTGTTCTACATTCGGATACAAAGCAAGGTGAGGAGTTTTATAGCGCAAATGGATTTGTAAAAATCGGAAATTATAAAGGTTCAAGTCACCTGATAAGATTGTAGAAAGGTTCTATACTCAAGTATGGAACCTTTCTTATGCAATTACATCTTAACATTCATTTGTTTCAATAAACCCTTAGGATCACCTTTTACATAATAAAAATGCGGATTATTTTCATCATCGTAAAGCATAATATAAGGTTTTTCATTAAGCGGGAGAAGAATAAGTACCTCATCAATTGTTGTATGTAACCATTGATTTGTAATAGAAACTGGTTTAGATAAAGGGATTTTTATCATGTGACCATCTTTTGGAACGACGTTTAAGTTTTTGAACGGGCCAGTAATGTATTTAGCATATTGAACAGCTTCTTTTTGAATAGCTGGATCTAAAGATTGTTTTTGAACGACCATTTCTTTTTTACAATCAAATACTTCAATTTGTTTATTTGTATTTGCGAACGCATTTGTTGATAATAAAAAGAAGAGAAGAGTAATGACTCCTATTTTTTTGAACATGAAATAACACCTCACACTTACTATACCCTCAAACGTTGTAAATATTTTTATGTCACATTGATGTAACAAAGAAGTTGTATGATAAAATTGATATTTGTTTATAAGTAATGGAGGAAATGTAATGAAAGTATTAATCGCGGATGATGAACAAGATATGCTGAAAATTTTAAAAGCATATTTTGAAAAAGAAGGCTTCGAAGTTTTATTAGCAAAAGATGGAGAGGAAGCACTTCAAATATTTTATGATGAGAAAATTGACTTAGCTATTTTAGACTGGATGATGCCGAAAAGTAGTGGTATTACTGTCTGTCAGGAAATAAAAAAGAATTCGAGTGTAAAAGTATTAATGCTTACTGCGAAAAGTGAAAGTGAAGATGAATTAGCAGCTCTTCAAAGCGGGGCAGATGAGTATGTGAAAAAACCATTTCACCCAGGAGTGCTAATTACGCGAGCGAAAAAGCTTGTACAGCATGAAGATGTTATTCAAGTTCAAGATTTAAAAATAGATTTCACCAAAAATAAAGTATATAAAAATGAGAAAGAATTAGACATTACAAAGACAGAATTACAATTAATAAAGTGCTTTTTAAATCATAAAGGCACGATTTTAACGAGGAAAAAGTTGTTAGATATCGTCTGGGGATTTGATTATTTTGGGGAAGAGCGAACGGTTGATACGCATGTAAGAAGATTACGTAAAAAAATAGGAGAAAATATTATAAAGACACATCGCGGTTTAGGATACAGTTTGGAGGAAGAGTGTGAATAAACTCGGTAAAAAGTTATTTTTCAGCATCTCTTTAACAGTCATCCTTATTTTTGCCATCTCTTTATTATTAATCAACTATTTTTTACCAAAATATAATGTGCACAAAACACGCGAAAGCTTAGAAGGCATTACAGCGCAAATCCAGTCAATACCGCGTAAAGAGCTGGATAATGCTATAAATCATATTGAAAATGAAGGTAATGTTACGATTGCTTATACATCAATAAATAGTTCAGAAGATGCTATTAATGAAGAATTACGCATGCAACTTACAAAAAAGAGAGTTGCATTGAATAAACTTTGGATTACAAAAGAAGAAATTACGAAAGTGAAGAACCTCGGACAATCGAATAAAATATATGATCAAGAAAAGATAAAATCTAGTTTTTTTGCGAAATACATTGCGAAAGATGATATGTTGATTTTAGTAGGAGTTTCTATCGCACATTCAAATGAAGTAATTAAAACGCTTAACTCATTTTATATATACATTTTGGGATTCTCACTATTTCTTATTATCGTGCTCGTCTGGATTTTTTCAAAAACAATCACTACGCCACTGAATGAATTGAGTGATGTCGCAGAAGATATTTCACGTCTGAAATTTAAACGGACGAAAGTTAAAACAAATGATGAAATAGGTGATTTAGCAAATAGTATAAACATTATGAGTGATAAATTACATGAAGCACATCAAGATTTAACAGATCGAAATGACCACTTAAAACGATTTATGGGCGATGTAACTCATGAATTAAAAACACCAATCGCATTAGTAAAAGCATATTCTATGGGAATAAAAGACGGTTTAGATGATGGCACATATGTTGATACAATCATTAAACAAACAGATCAAATTTCAAATTTAATTGAAGAGTTATTGCGATTTTCTAAACTAGAAAGAGATATTTTACAAAAAGAAGAATTCCCTATTGAACCACTAGTACAAAGTATAATAGATAAGCATAAGATTGAACTAGAGTCGAAAGAAATCAAGTTGCAAGTGAACTATAGTGTTGGTGACACGATTGTTTATGCTGATTTAAATAAAATGAGAATGGTCTTTCAAAATTTAATTTCTAATGCGATAAAATATACAACGAATCAAAATATAAAAATCATATTAGAAGAGAAAAATGGCATTGTGTATTTTCAAATTCAAAATGGTATTGCTGCTGAGGTAATTAAAGAGGTAGATAAAATTTGGGAGCCTTTTTACGTATTAGAATCTTCTCGCAGTAAAGAAAAATCAGGTACTGGATTAGGATTAGCGATTGTAAAAAGTATATTAGAAAGACATGGTTTTGAATACGGAGTTTCGGTAGAAGATGGAGAAATACAATTTTATATGTATATAGAAAGGAACTAATTGTTATTAGTTCCTTTTCTATTATCTTGAAAGATTCGAATGTTTTACAAATTTCTCAACTTTCCATAAAATATAAACTGAATTTTCTGCAATTTTAATGTATAGTAAAAGAAGGAATATATGGGGAGGGAAGGGCATGAGGAAAAAGAAATTAGCAATAACACTTTCAGCTATATTATCTTTAACAATTACTTCAGGAGTTTCTAGTATGACTGCACATGCAGAAAATAAAGAAGGGAGCTCTGTAAAAGGGAGTGATATTAAGTTAAATGGTCAAATTTCAGAAGCTTTAACTCCAAACACAAAAATTCAATTGGAAAATGGGATGACAAAACCAATCTATTCTCTTGATGAAGCAATTATTGAAAATTTATTTGTAGAGACAGAAGTCGATAGTGATAGAGATGGTAAGAAAGATCGAGTATCAATTAAAGTTATGCGTCCAAAGACAGAATCAAATGTAAAAGTTCCTGTTATATATGAAATGAGTCCATATCGATCTGGATTGAAAGATGTTCCTGTTTATAATGTTGATGAAGAATTGTATGCGTATGAAGGAAAACCGTATGCAGCGGTTAATCTTGGTTCATACGGCAATTATTATGTTCCAAGAGGATATGCAGTTATTTTAGGCGAAAGCATCGGAACTGGAAAATCAGATGGATGTCCGACAACCGGAGATGAACAAGAAATACTAGGGACGAAGTCTGTCATTGATTGGGTAAATGGGCGTGCAAAAGCATATACAGAGGATGGTAAGGAAGTAAATGCAAATTGGTCTTCGGGAAATGTAGGAATGACAGGAGTTTCTTATAATGGTACGTTACCGAATGCTGTCGCAACGACAGGAGTGGAAGGGTTAAAAACAATTATTCCAATCGCAGCGATTAGTAGCTGGTATGATTATTATCGTGCAAATGGGGCGGTTATTGCGCCAGGTGGATATCAGGGAGAAGATACAGATAATATGGCAGAAGCAGTACTAACAAGAAAGAACCCTGAAGTTTGCGGGCAAATTATTAAAGAACTAACAGCTGGACAAGATCGTAAAACAGGCGATTATAACGATTTTTGGGATAAACGTAACTATGTAAAAGATGTTAAGAATGTGAAGGCTAGTGTGTTTGTTGTTCACGGTTTAAATGATTGGAATGTAAAAACGAAGCAGTTCGCACAGTGGTGGGAAGCTCTTGGCAAAAATAATGTTCCTCGTAAAATGTGGTTACATCAAGGTGGACATGGTGGAACATCAAGTAATAACTGGCAACAAACCCAAAATAAATGGTTCGATTATTGGTTATATGGAATTGAAAATGGAATTATGGATGAACCGATGGTAGATGTACAACGTGAAAATAAATCGTGGCAAAAAATAAAAAATTGGCCAGATCCAGCAGCTGTACCATCAAAAGTCCGTATGTATTTAAGTAATAAAGCAGTCAATCTACCATTAAGTATGGGATCAGTAAACAATGTTTTCTCATTAGTAGATGATGCTAAAATAAAGTCAAATCAACTAGTAGAAAACCCTGAGTTAGAAATAGCGAATCGATTAGTATATACAATGCCTGTACTGCAAAAAGATATGCGAATAAGTGGTACGCCTAAAATTTCAATAACAGGAAATATTGATCGATCTGTTTCAAATTTAACAGCTTTACTTGTTGATTATGGCGGAGCGAGGCCTGAAATTGTAACGAGAGGTTGGATGGATCCGCAAAACTTAAATAGTATAGAAAATTCAACAGCGATTCAACCTGGTAAAGATTACACATTTACATGGGACATGCAGCCAGATGATTATGTATTTAAAGCAGGGCATCAAATGGGGGTCGTTTTAATCGCAAGTGATTACGATTATACAATTAGACCGAAAGCAGGAACGAAGCTAACGGTGAAATTGAGCGAAGTGACATTGCCGATTGTGAAATAAATAGTTTTTGATAAAGAGCTTACTATAGTAAGCTCTTTGTTTATAATCGGAATTTTCAACTTGTATATGTTCAATCGCGAGGAAATATTATACAATGTAAATATATTACATGGAAAGTGAGTGATAAATTATGACAGTCAGCTCTTTCGAATTCTCATTAAAATTTGAGGTACGGAAAGATTAAGTAAATTAGAATCTTCCGTACACATAAAACGGAGGAGAAAATAAATGTTTAGTTTTTATAGTACACTTTGTACAGAACTATATGATTTTACAAAACCTGTCGGTTATTCTTTAAATGGTGATATTGAGTATTACCAAGAACGTTTAAATAATTGTGGGGGAAGAATTCTCGAAGCGGCAGTAGGATCAGGGCGTGTCATTATTCCACTTCTTGAAGTTGGATTTAAAGTTGATGGGATAGATTATTCAACTGAAATGCTAGATTCTTGCCGTAAGCGTTGTAAAGAGAGAGGCTTAAACCCTAATTTATACCAAGGAAGCTTACAACAATTTTCATTACCATATAAATATGAGGCGATAATAATTCCTACCGGATCCTTTTGTTTAATTGAAAATCGTGATGATTCTATAAACGCTTTGAAATGTTTTTATGAACATCTTAATCTAGGCGGGCGTTTAATTGTAGATCTTGCGCTTCCATATGACTGGAAGACGGGTGAGATTCATACATCGACTTTTTCCTTACCAAGCGGGGACGGAATTACATTAGAAAATAAATCAATTGAAATAGATTGGCTTAACCAAGTAACTGTATCATATTTAAAATATGAAAAATGGAGTAAAGGACAGTTAGTACAAACTGAACTACAACGTTTTGCAATGCGGTGGTATGGAATAGAAGAGTTTAAACTCCTTTTAGAAAGTATAGGTTTCACTGACATTACTTGCTCTGCTGACTATGTTTATGAAAAGCAACCGTCAAATGCAGAACAAATTATTACTTTTGAAGCTGTACGAAAGTAATAATATAGGAACTATTCATGAAAATAAGGCAATCGACACAACATCGACTGCCTTATTTTCAATTTTAGGATATGTTTTATTTAATTGTTTATAGAGAAAAATCGGAGGAAAACAAATGAAATTCATCTTAATATTTGGCCCGCAAGCAGTCGGGAAAATGACGGTCGGGCATGAGTTAGAAAAAATAACTGATTTAAAGCTATTTCATAATCATATGACGATTGATTTTGTTAGCTCGTTTTTTGATTACAGTACAAAGCGGAAGCACAACGGTTAGTAAGTTTGTTTCGTAATGAACTATTTGAAGAAGTGTCTAAAAGTGATTTATACGGAATGATTTTTACATATGTATGGGCATTTGATCTTCAATCGGATTGGGATTACATAAACCATGTAGTAAGTATTTTTGAATCAAAAGGCGCAGCAGTATATTTTGTAGAGCTCGAGGCAGAATTAGATGAAAGATTAGAGCGAAATAAAAGTCCACATAGACTAGAGCATAAACCGAAAAAAAGAGACATTGAATGGTCTGAAAAAAATTTAAAAGAAACGATGAAAAAACATAGATTAAATTCATTTCATGATGAAATTGAAAAAGAAGAGTACATAAAAATTAATAATACTCATTTGAGTGCTAAAGAAGTAGCTGTAATGATTAAGGAAAAATTCCGATTGTAAAATACTTAAATGCTGTTACGTTTTCATTGTCCAAGCATTCTCCTACTAACTACATATACTATTTATATTAAGGACGGTCACTAATTTATTGAGAAACCGTCATTTATATATAAATGACAACTTTGGAAGGAGGTAAGAAAAAATTGGAAAATGAACAGCCAGGAAGAATTGAAAATCAAGTGTATTCTAATCGAGTTGTAAGATCAGAATTTGATAAGCATTGGGAAACTTGTATTTCAAAAAGTGGTTATGTAATCTATGTAGCGACAAGTGATCATGCTGAAGTAATAGTACTTCTTTCAGATGGTTCAAGTAAATTGTTAATCTTCGAAAAAGGCGGAAAAGTAGTAGTGGGTGGTGGTGGAACAAGTCATTACAGCAAACCGCATATTGCAAGAAATATTTAATGTGAAAAATGTTAATCGAGAAGATGCTGGTAGCCTTATAACCTTTAATTTATATATATAAAAATACAAATCATAAAGTAAGTTTTTTTAGATTCTGGCGTTTTTTGTAACAAAAATAAGATGAAAAAGATCTTTAACGTATAAAGGTCTTTTTTGTTTTATTATAGCAGGGATATACTGTATACATAAAAAAGTGTAGTGAAAAACAATCAGCCTTTCATGTACTATACATGAAAGGCTGATTGTTTTTATGTGTTGAAGGAGTCTTTTAGAAGAATTGTAGTTTTTAGATTGATAGTTAAAACTGTAACAGCTTATGTATAATTAATATCATTTTGTCAAATGAATGTCACATAAAAGTCTTATAGTGTATATAGAAAGTGAAACATATACAAAGCAGGAGATGAAATGATGAAAAAGGCACTACAATATATATTCATATTATTTACGTTAGTTACTTTAAGTTATGTAATTTATATTAACTATGAAAAGCAGAAAGAGATTAAAAATAATAAACAAGTAATTAGTGAAGTTGCAAAGAGGTATGATATTCCAGATTGGATACCATTATCTATTGCTGATCATGAAACAAAATTTGATCGAAAAGCGATAGGGGATAACGGAACATCTTTCGGATTATTCCAATTACATCGTGGTGGATTAGCACCAGCGCAATTATCGGAAGAGAGTTTAGTGGATTCGCGTATAAATACAACGATAGCAATTTCAAGTATGGTCAAATCGTATGAACGTGGTGTGAAAAAAGGACTGCAGGATTGGGAGTTGCTTAAATATGTTGCTAATACATCAGGGTGGCCAGGAAACTTAGGAGGAGAATGGACAGATAATAATACGAAATATAATAAAGGGCTAGAACAATCATATCAATTATATAAAAAAGAGAAGTAGATATAAAAAGGCATTTTCAATTTGGGGAAATGTCTTTTTTATGTTATAGTATAAAAGTGTTTGGGTGTTATGTTATTTCGATATATCTTCAAATTTGTTGTGTAGTATTTTTATATTAAATAACTACTAAAATCATTTTTTTATATAAGGAGTAAGAAGTAGGGATATGAAAAATATAGATTTTATACTAGAAAGTGATGAAACATTAAAACCGTCAGAACGATTAGTACTATTATTATTAGAGAAGCATAGAATGTTATATACGAACGATCTATTAGCTCTTTCAAATTTATCATATAAAACATTAACAGATTCACTAACAGCACTCGTTTTAAAGTCTTATGTTTTAAAGGATACAGGTAAGGGAAGAAGGCAGAATTGTTATAGATTAGTATGATAAGAGTACTGCTATAGATTCTTGCTATATATGTATTTTTCAAATGTAAGGATAAATTCCATTTTTATTTTCAAGTGATAAAAAACTATTAATTTAAGTAAATAGCCGGTTTTGAATATATAAAGAGTTCATGGCTGCTAAATATATAATTTCATTTCATTTTTATTAATGTTTATTAGTTGTAAGTGAAAATGATATTTTTTTAAACAAATATAAAAATGAAATTCAAAAACAATCTACTCATTAGAGTGGGTTGTTTTTTTATTAGGATAGCGAATTATAAAAATAATATTATTATGTAAACTTAATTATTTAGAAAGGAACATGTGATTATTAATGGAATTTATTAAGGGGTACTTAACATTTGTATACATGGAGGTTCATTATGGAACAAATCATATCAATATCACAAGCAGTCATAAGAGGGGAAAAAGAAAAGGTAGTAGAAATCATTAATACGGATCCAAGTGTTGTTAACTCATTTAGTGAAGATGGATGGACACCGCTTCACTTAGCTGCTTATTTTGGACAGAAAGAAATTGCAAGTTTCCTTTTAGAACAGGGAGCAGAAATACATATTAGAGCAAAAAACGAAAATGAAAATACACCTCTTCAAGCAGCAATTGCGAATAAGCAAAGCGAGCTTGTAGCTTTCTTAATTGAAAAGGGATCAGATGTGAATGCTGTGCAAAGTGGTGGCTGGACAGGACTTCATGAAGCGGCGTTATTAGGAAATGAAGAAATCATTATATTACTTCTTGAAAATGGTGCTAATAAAATGATTAAGAAAAATGATGGAAAAACCGCATATGATATTGCTTTAGAAAAAGGGTATGAATCCCTATTACATCATTTGCAAGAGGAAGTGAGCTTATGATTAGCCACTGGAATGTAGGGATTTTTCTTTTTAATGAAGTGGAAGTGTTAGATTTTGCGGGTCCATTTGAAGTTTTTTCCGTTACAGCAACAAGTGAAGGTCAACTATTTACAGTTCATACTGTTAGTCAAGATGGAGAAATGATTACAGCGAGAAATGGATTAAAGGTACAACCGGACTATAGTATCGAAAACTTGCCTCCAGTTGATATTTTAATTATTCCTGGTGGGTTAGGTGTTAGAGAAAACGAAATGAAAAATGAAATAATAACAAATTGGATCCGCGAGCAAATGAAAGAAGTAAAGTTAATGACTTCTGTTTGTACCGGTGCGCTTTTACTTGCGAAAGCTGGATTACTCGATGGCTTCAAAGCGACAACACATTGGGCAAGTATTGAAAGTTTTAGAAATGATTTTCCGAATGTGGAAGTATTAGAGAATGTAAAGTTTGTAGATGAGGGGCATATTATTACGTCTGGAGGAATTTCAGCTGGAATTAATATGTCATTTCACATTGTGAGAAATTTGTTGGGTGCTCGGGTTGCTGAAGAAACAGCGAAGAGGATGGAATATGATATAGATTTAAAGTATTAAAAGTAAAACAAGACCAGCAGTTGGATATTTCCAGCTGCTGGTCTTGTTTTATATTGACTGAATATGCGCTAATTCCTCATCTGTAAGAATCGGACGGATAGACGAGTCTGCATTTTCTTTCGCTTGTTTTTCTGTTTTTGCGCCAGGAATTGCGACCGATACCGCTGGATGAGTGAGGACATAACGAAGTGCAAGTTGCCCTAAGGTTTGATTTTCATTTGAGAGTAATCGTAGTTTCTCTACTTTTTGTAAATCTTCTTGAAACCACTTTTCTTTTGGCCATTCTTTGCGTAAATCTCCGTCAAGAAAAGTTGTTTTATTTGTAAATTTTCCAGTTAATATCCCCATTTTTAAAGGGCCGCGTATAACAGCTCCTAAATTGTTCTCCTGTAGGTAGGGCAGTATGTCGTTTTCCGGTTTTCGGTTTAATATGTTGTAATCAAGTTGCACAACATCAATTTCATTGTTTTTATTGAAGTGTTTTATATATTGTATGTCGTGAGTTGAAACACCAACAGCTCTTACTTTTCCGTCCCGTTTTAATATTTCAAATGCTCGTAAAAATGCTTCTGTTTCTTCTTGTTTATCCCACCAAATGTGACAGAAATAAACATCAATATAATCTGTTTCTAGGCGCAGTAAGCTAGTTTCAAATACTGCGATCACTTTTTCTGCAGTATTATAAACAGGCTCTCCACTTGGATCATAGTGATGCCCAATTAAACCGCCTTTCGTTGATAAAACGATATTATTACGGTGCTCTCTTATCGCTTGAGTTACTAACCTTTCACTATGTCCTAATCCGTATACATCAGCAGTATCAATAAAGTTTACGCCACATTCAATTGCTTTCTTCATAGCGGTTATAGATTGTTTGTCGTTAACAGGACCCCATTCATCGCCGCCAATCGCCCACGCTCCAAAGCCAATTTCAGAAACAGTAATTCCAGTTTTACCTAATGTACGGTAGTGCATCATTTTTCCTCCTTGTAAGCATGTTATAACATCGGTATGCAAAACTAGAATTTATATGTGTAAAAATGTTTTCTACAATTGGGGAAAAAGAATAACATAAACTACTATTTTATAGCAGCATAAATAAAAATTCTCATTTTAAATACAGAGATGTCGTCGAACGCTATCTCTAATTGGTTAATTTGTGAGATTTTTTTGTGAAGGAGGTTATTTTATAAGAATAGAATTTAAGTTAGTAAGAGATCGTGCCTATGGTAGTGAGAAAATATGGGTTAGGGGGATTTGAAAATGAGGAAACTCAAAAGAGTCAATGTTCCTAATATACCAGAGCAACTATCACAGCCTAACGACAAGCGAACTATAAATAAGAAGAAGTTAAGGCGTTTTATTTTCATGTTCATTTTTATTGCTGCGACTACTTTGTACGTTCAATATATTTTAACGAAACAACAAGAAGTAATTAATGGCAAAAAAAATACAATAACAAATCAAAAGAAACAATTAGTTTCTTTAAAGAAAGATCAAGGTTCTTTAAAGACTAACATTGAGAATTTAACCGATAATGAAGAAGAGATTTTAAAGTTTGCTAGAAAAGAGTATCAATTTTCTAAGTCAAACGAAACAATATTCGTATTGCCAAAGTGAAGTGGTGGAACAGTTAGCGATAGCTAACTGTTTTTTGATGTATGAGGGAAAAGTTGTTTGTAGTGTGAATGTCATGGTACAAGGAGAAATGACATATTGTAAAAATGAGAAGTTTGAGCCAATTTTAATTGTTTTAAGAGATTTTCATAATTATGGAATATATGTCAAAATAAATATTGTTAAAATTCTGTCAATTGTATATAATACAAGGTAAGCGGATACATTTTTTAATCAACGTTGAGTTAACAGCTTATACGTCTGTTAAGAAAACCGTTATCCTCGTATAAGAAAGGAAGATAGCTGTGTACGCTTCAAATACAATTTACGTCGTAGGGGATGCGAAAGCACCTCAAAATAATCCCATTACCGAAAAGTTCAAAAGTTATTTTGTAGCATTTGTACTTGAGAAGGATACAGGGGAAATTGTAGATGCAGATTGCTCAGCCACAATTGCATTAACATCTCAATTTGTTAAATATTTGTTTCTACATAAAAATATTAATGACCCAGCATTAGTAACAGAAATAAAAAATCGGTACTTCGGTTCGTGTCAAAAGGCGCTACTTGTAGCGCTAAAGGATGCACAGAAAAAATATAATCAGATCGCTGCTTTGTCTACCCATTCATAGACAAAATCCAGCCGTAAGAATCTTCTTATGGCTGGATTTTTTTGTTTCGCATTAACGGAAAAGCCACCCGGATATTAAAGTAGCACTCTATAAACAATGAAAGGATGAACAAAATGAAAATTACCGATGTGAAGGTAAACCGCCGACATGTAAAGCTTCATACACCGTTTAAAACTGCGCTTCGCACTGTAACGGAAATCGAAAGTATAGATGTGTTTATTCATACAGATGAAGGGATTGTTGGAAAAGGAGCTGCTGCAGCAACACCGGTTATTACAGGTGATTTTGCCAACGGGATTGAGGAAGCAATATTAGGGCCAATTCGCTCCGTATTAGTTGATAAAGATGTGCTGCAATTTCAAACGTTATTGTTACACATTCAAATGAGCTGTATAGGAAATACAAGTGCGAAAGCGGCGGTAGATATGGCTTTATACGATGTATATTGTCGATTTCACAACATACCGTTATATGCATTGTTAGGTGGGAAGAAAGAGATTTATACTGATATTACAGTAAGTGTTGATGAGCCTTTATTAATGGCAAAAGAAGCGAAAAAGCATATCGAAAAGGGATTCCAAACATTAAAAATTAAGGTGGGTAAAGAGGCACATTTAGATTTAGAACGCATAGAGGCAATTCGAAATGTAGTACCAAAGAATACGACGTTACGTTTAGATGCAAATCAAGGATGGAAACCGAAAGAAGCGGTTTCTATTATTAGAGAAATGGAGAATAGAAATTTAAATATAGAATTTGTAGAACAACCAGTTCATGCGAAAGATTGGGAAGGATTAAAGTACGTGAAGGACAATGTACAAACGCCTATTATGGCAGATGAAAGTATGTTTTCGGCAAGAGACGCATTAAAGATTGTCCAAGGAGGATATGCAGACCTACTTAATATTAAATTAATGAAATGCGGCGGCATACGAGAAGCATGGAAAATTGCGGATATTGCGGAAGCAGCAGGTGTGAAATGTATGGTCGGAAGTATGATGGAATCTTCACTTTCAGTTAGCGCTGTTGCCCATTTAGCTGCGGCTCATCCGAATATTCATTACTTTGATCTTGATGCACCGTTATGGTTAGTAGAAGAGCCAGAAGGGATGACTTACACTGGTCCAAAGGTAAACCTGCATTCTATAGTGAATATACAATCTTAGAAGTAGTACCTAGTAAACTATCTTATAAGGGGGATATATATGAAAAAAGTAGGAACTGCATTTTTAACAACTTTATTTATATTTTCATCGTTTACTTCGGTGAATGCTGAAGAGAAGAAGGATAGTAAAGCATTTATAGATGTATCTGCTGCAACGTTATGGACTGCACCAGATTCATTACGACCAATTGATGCACCGAGTGCGACAAATCCAGTTGATTTATGGAAGTGGACGAAATCAATGACGCTAGATGAGAAGCTTTGGTTAACGAGTGCAAATAAATTAGAAACGCAAGCGCTACTCGGTCAAGAAGTAACAGTAATTGATAAAAAAGGTGATTGGGTAAAAGTAGTAGTGCACGGACAGCCAACGCCGCGAAATGAAGAAGGGTATCCAGGGTGGATGCCTGAAAAACAATTAACGTATAATCAGGAATTTGCAGATAAAACAAACGAAGCTTTTGTATTAGTAACGAAACCGACAGCAATTGTATATATTAACCCTTCTGAAAAACATAAATCGCTAGAAGTCAGTTATAATACGCGTTTACCGCTATTAAGTGAAGATACGATCTCATACCGCGTATTGTTACCAAATGGTCAGAAGGCGTGGCTACGGAAAAATGATGGAACTGTTTACCATTCTCAAAATGATATTCCGACTCCAACCGCTGATGACTTAATAAACACCGGAAAAATGTTTTTAGGATTACCGTATATATGGGCTGGTACAAGTGGTTTTGGATTTGATTGCTCTGGATTTACACATACGATTTATAAATCACATGGCATTACAATACCGAGGGATTCTGGGCCACAATCAAAAGCAGGAATTGCGGTTGATAAAGAAAACCTACAAAAGGGCGATTTAATATTCTTTGCACATAATCAAGGAAAAGGTAGTGTTCATCACGTTGCCATGTATATTGGTGATGGAAATATGATTCACTCTCCAAAGGCTGAAAGATCGGTAGAAATTATACCGCTAAATACACCAGGATATATAGAAGAATACGCTGGTGCTCGTCGTTACTTACCTTAAAAAAGATAGGGGGGCTTTATATGAAAAAGGTTGTTCGCTACTCATTAGTTAGTACTCTACTTGTATCTTCATTTTTAGTAGGCTGTGCTAAAGAAAAAACAGCTACAAAGCCGAAAGATGAGAAGAAAGTATTACAACTACTAGAAACGGGTGAAATTCCATCATTAAATTCAGGGAAAGTAACAGATGCGGTATCATTTAACGTTTTGAATAACGTAATGGAAGGGTTATTCCGTTTATCGAAAAATGATGAAGTGATTCAAGCGGGAGTACAAAAATATGAAGTGAGTAAAGATGGTAAGACATATACATTCCACTTACGTGATGCGAAATGGTCTAACGGAGATCCAGTAACAGCTCATGATTACGTATATGCTTGGAAGCAACTTATAAATCCAGATACAGCCTCTCAATATGCATATATCGCGTACGATGTGAAAAATGCGGAGAAGATAAATAAGAAACAATTAGGCTTAGAAGAATTAGGTGTGAAAGCAAAGGATGATAAAACGTTCGTTGTAGAGCTGGAACATCCTGTACCGTATTTTACGAAACTACTCATTTTACCATCTTTCTATCCAATTAATGAAAAATATGCGAAGGAGCAAGGTGATAAATACGGGTTAGAGGCAAATAAAGCGATATATAATGGGCCGTTTACATTATCAGAGTGGAAGCACGAAGCGAGCTTTACAATGAAGAAAAACGATAAATATTGGGATAAAAAAGAAGTGAAGTTAGATGAAGTAAACTATCAAATTGTTAAAGAAATTTCAACTGCGGTAAATTTATATGAGACAGATAAAGTTGATAGAGCTGTCATTTCAACAGAATTCGTAGATAAATATAAAAATAATAAAGATTTGAAACAATATACAGATCCGGTTATGTATTTCTTCCGTTTCAATGAAAATGTGCCGATTCTTAAAAATAAAAATGCACGTCTTGCGCTAAGTACAGTGTTTGATAAAAAGGGCTTGGCGACATCATTTTTAAATGACGGATCAGTTGCTGCGAATTATTACGTACCAAAAGGATTTTTAAAAGGACCAGATAAGAAAGATTTTAGAAGTACGGCAGGTGAGTTTAATAAGACGGATGTAAAACAAGCGAAAGAATATTGGGAAAAGGCGAAGCAAGAGACAGGCACAAATGAAGTGACGTTAGAACTATTAAACTATGACTTAGAGAACTTTAAAAAGGTAGGCGAATATATTAAAGAACAGCTTGAGAAAAACTTACCGGGGCTAAAAGTAAATGTGAAATTACAACCACATACGCAAAAATTAGCGTTAGAGAAGAAAAAAGAATACGAAATGTCGTTATCACGTTGGTTACCTGATTATCCAGATCCAATGACGTACTTAGAAGTTTTCCTTTCGGGAAGTACCGTAAATAATACAGGATATGCAAATCCAGAATATGATGCGTTAATTAAGAAGATTAAAACAGAATTAGGTAATGATGAAAAAGCTCGTTGGAAAGCACTGCAAGATGCGGAAAAAGTGCTCCTTGATGATGCGGTAATTGCACCAGTATTCCAGCGCGGTCTTTCTTACTTACAAAAACCATATGTGAAAGAATTATATGTACATCAATTCGGTCCAGCTACAAGTTTAAAATGGGCAGATGTACAAAAATAAAGTGATGGAGAAACAGACTTCACGTATGTGATAGTCTGTTTTTTCTTATAGATTCAAATGAATTATAGACATTTTATAAGTTTTTTCATAGCTTAAAAATAAAATTATTACATAAATTCCAGTGTGAAATTTATGTAGAATCTTGTATAATTAACATGTTTCTTTGGAAACATTTTCTTTCTCTATGAATGTATGAATTTGCAGAGAAAAGAGAGGAATACATACATGTATACAATAGATAAATAGAATGGGACATGTATAGAAAAAAGGAGAAAAATGATGACGTGTCATAAACAAGGGTTACAATTTATTAGCAATAGAAAGAGGAATAAACGATGAAGATGAAGCATGCTTTCGGACCAATTATTTTAGCCTGTGTACTCTTTTTCATTGTATTGCTTATTCCATCTAAGAGTTTAGTGTCACTAATAAGCGATAAAAAGATAGAAGATGCAGCAACCTCCTTACAAAAAGAGAAATTACAAAGTGTTTTCTTGCAACAGAAAATGTTAGAGAATTCGCATTATTTACCGATGTATGGTTCATCAGAGTTTTTACGAATGGATGCATATCATCCATCTAACTATTTTAGAGTAAATCCAGCAGGTTTTACTCCATTTTTAATAGGGACTGGTGGTACGCAAAGCTTGGCTCATATATTAAATATGACGTCTACAATGGATGAATTAGAAGGTAAAAAGGTAGTCTTTGTTCTTTCACCACAATGGTTTACAAAAACCGGTGTATCACAAGGGGATTTTACAAATAATTTCTCCAAACAACAAGCCTATCACTTTATTTTTAATGACGAAATAAAGCCTGAAATGAAGAAAAAAATCGCGAAACGTATACTAGATTATAAAGTTGTTCGTAAGGATGCGATATTAAGTAGTTCGCTAGAAAGTATTGTATATAACGATACAAAACATAACATAAAAGCTGGACTAGCTAAACCGCTAGCTTATATGTACCGGAACATTTTAGATCATCGAGATTTATTTAACTCTCTATTTAAGATCGAACCGATGAAAGAGGAAACAAATATGGGATTACGTTCGCTTTCTTGGGAAGATGCACGTAAACATGCGGAACAAGAAGGTAAAGTAGGATCCACAACAAATACATTCGGAATTGAAAATCCATATTATTATAAACATAATTTAAAGAAAAAATTAAAAGGTTTAAAAAACTTTAGAGCAAATGAATCGTATGATGATTCACCAGAATATGATGACTTACAAATTGTTTTAGATCTTTTCAAAGAAAAAAATGTAAAACCACTCTTTATTTCTGTGCCTGTAAACGGACCGTGGTATGATTACGCTGGTTTCCCAAAAGAACGTCGTGATGTGTATTACAATAAGGTTCGCGATCAAGTTGAGAAAGCAGGATACCCAGTAGTCGATTTTTCTAGCCATGAATATGATAAGTATTTCTTAAAAGATACGATTCATTTAGGCTGGAAAGGATGGATCTATTTTGATGAAGCAGTGCAGAAGTTTTACTCTGAAAAATAATGCATAAACAATAGAAACAGGAATGGCAATAAAGCCGTTTCTGTTTTTTAGTATAGAGGATTTTGGTGTGGGCAATTTGGAAAGGCGTGTATATCTTGAATTTGTCTAAAGTCATAATGTTTCATGGCGAACTGGGCTTGGTAAAGGTATTCGTAAACAAATAATTGATTATTTTGAACTCTGCATAAAACGCCGGATGTCCCTTGCCCATTAATGAGAGAAACACCAACAGGGCGTCCGATTAAGTATGGTACTTTTTGCTGCCAATGCATAGGGAATCAATCCTTTTTGAGTTACTATACGTATTTTATAGTGGAATTGTTGCTTATCCATGTAAATCTTAGACTGGAGGGTTTTAATGAAATGTCTAGAAATCATTAATATGAATGAATTATTAGTGTGGAAGAGGAGTGCATTATGGAGAAAGGAAGGATTCTGGAAGAAAAGTTAAATCTAATAGAATGGTGCCAAACATTGAATGGAATATCGGAGGATATATGGTTTCAACCATTTAAAAAAGGTTCATGGGCAATTGCGGATGTAATTTCACATTTTATTGTTTGGGATGAGTTTCTAATGAAGTATAGAATTTCATATTTTGTAAGCGGGAAATCTGTACATATCGTTCCAACAGATGTTGAGGAAATGAATAAGGGTGCAATAAAATATGCAAGGTCTGGTATTTCAAAGGAAGAACTAATAGATCAATTTAGCTTTACTCGTAAACAATTAGTAGACCAAATTGAGCGAATTCCTGCTCGGAATTTTAATAATGACTATCAATTTGGCACAAAAAAATTGAGGTTAAATAATTATTTTTCATCACTTATCGAGCATGACTTAAAGCATAAAAAAGAAATAATACAATTTCTAATACATGATCAAGCCGATAATAAAAACCGCTATAATTCTTAATGAATTTATAGCGGTTTTTATTATAATCTTAAGCAAGATTTTTACGTTTTTTTGTCCACTTTTTTATTACGAAATATAAAAGTATAAGTACAACGCCACCGATAGCGAACGATTTCACATACGGTCCAGCAATATCGTTAATATTCTCCCAATTTTCACCTAGTTTCTCACCTAAATAAATGAAAATGATAGACCAAGGGATGATCGCAAGTGCTGTTAATGTAGTGAAACGTAGTAATGGCATTTTTGTAATACCAGCAGGAATTGATATCGCATGACGAACGATAGGAATGAAACGTGCAGTGAAAATTACGCCAGTTCCGTAACGATTAAACCAATCTTCAGCAGCATCCATTTGTTTTTTATGTATGAAAATATACTTACCGTAACGTTCTAATACAGGGCGACCACCATATCGACCAATCCAGTAAACAAAGATTTGGGCAATAACCCCACCAATTGTACCGAATATAACTGCGCCTACAAATGAGATACTACCATTGAATACTAAGTATCCCGCATAAGCAAGGACAATCTCACTTGGAATAATTTCAATCATAAGTCCAAGCATTATGCCCCAATAACCTAATCCCTCAAAAAATGTTAATACTGAATGAATAAAACTACTTAACATTGTTGCACCTTCTAATTTATGAATTTTGAATATAAGCCCCTTTATTTAACAATATAAAAGGTTCACTATATGTAGATTATACCTTATTTATATAGGGGATTGCCATTTCAATTCTTTTATGTCTCTCATAAGTATTATAGTAAAGGATATAAGCCCAGTTTTCATGAAGAGATAATGAAAAGATTATTAAAAATTTCTCATAAAAAAATAGAAGCATTTCTGCTCCTATTTTTTACGGTTTCACTTCTAAATTTTGTAAAAATAAAGTTGCTGTTACGTAACGTTTCGCTAACATTTGTACATATGCGGTATGTACAGAAAGGGTGGCGATAATAATGGCGTTACGAATTGCTTCGCGTTGTTCGTTGTTAACCTGATCGAAATTGCTTGCAATTTTATCAGCTCTTTCTTTCACGATATTTTCAATTGTATGGATTGTGTCTGTTGCATTTAATTGTAAGCAATTCCCTTGATTGAGTTCTTCAAATAGAGAAGAGTATGCTCCGTACAAATGAACAGGATTGATTAAGTCATCACTTCGATCGGCCGGGTCATTTACGATGAGTCGTAATAGTTTGCGAATAGATTCAAAATCAAGCGCTGTTTTTAAATCTTCGACAATGAATAGTAATGCTGCTTGTTCGATTGAGTATTTCTTCCCTTTTTGAGGGGAGCCAATCATTTCTTTTATATCTCGTTTCACCCAGTTTTGCATAGCAGTTACAGAGAAACTCGTGTTTTCAATCTGATTGCCAAGCGCAACTATTTCATTTAAAGAAAAACCGACATCCGTATCGTCAATCTTAATCAATTTTTCAAAAATAGGTGAAAGTGCGGTTGTAATAAAAGCAGTAACGCTTTGTCCGCTTTCAATATCTTTTTTATGTGACTTTGCCCAAGCTTCTTGTAAAATGCCGAGAGGCTTCTTCGTATTCCATCCTCTTAGTGATAGAAGGAGCGTTGCCATTTCGTTTCGTGTGAGATGAAATGTTTCCATCTTTTCACCTCCAAAATTATAAAAAGTTCTTATGAACTTATAATATGTTTTGTTTCATTTAAAGTCAATTCCGTTTTGCTTAATTTTTCCTATGTCATGAAATTGTCGTAAGTAAATAATGCTTGCATATTTCGACAAAAGTTCATATAATAAGTTCATAAGAACCTTTAAAATGGTTTTAAAACAAATCTATCATTCTGAATTTACTAGAAAGATAGATTTCACATATATCTATATAAAAGGAGAATGGATATAATATGTTGAAAAAACTTGTAGCAGTAATGACAGCATTCATGGTTATCTTTGGGGCTAGTAGCTTTATGTTCGTAGATCATGCGGCAGCGAAAAGTTACAAATCTGGTAAAAAATCATATACACCAAGTTCAGGTCAAAAGTCAAAAGTTGATTTAAACAAAAAAGATTCTAATGTGAATTCACAAAAAACGACAACTGATTCAAAAACAAAAGCAACAAACACAGCGCCAAAAAGTAATAAAGGTGGCTTTATGAAAGGCCTATTACTAGGTGGTCTTGGTGGTTTACTAATGGGTAGCTTATTTGCAAATATGGGAGCACTTGGTTCTGTATTAGCGTTTATGGTAAATATGTTAGTAATGGCTGGTATCGTAATGTTAGCAGTTCGTGCATTTAAATACTTCAAAGATCAACGTAAGAAAAAGGCAGATGAAGTAGCATGGAAACAATAAAAATTTCTGAACAAGAACTTATAAATGCACTTTGCGTATATATCGCTGAAAAACGACAAGTTGGTCCAGAAGAAGTTTCAGTTGAACTAATGTATGATGATGATGACTACGGTTTCTCTGCAGAAGTAGAGGTAAATGGTCGCCAGCAAATTTTAATTCAAGCAAACTTAATCGAAGCACTACGCTTGTTGCTTGATCGAGAATACAACGTCAATTCATTTGCAGCAAGATTGCAACTTGAATTAGATGATGAAGAAGGCATTTACGCATTAGCGAAATTTAATAACTCGGACGAGTAGTGAAAAGAGCTGTTGAGAGTAATCTCAGCAGCTCTTTTTAGTATGTGCATATGTAGAAGAATAATCACGCCAAAGTTCATTCATCTTCCGTCTACCAACATCAATCATTGGATTAAATTGAATCGCTGCTTTTTGACGAACAGAGTGAACGTTTTGAATTGCTTGTTGTAATTGTTGGTCGACTACGTCAAGTTTCTCACTTGCATGTTTAGCGACAGATAGACCTGCAACTGTCCCTTGCACCATCGCGATTTTTCCGCTTTCAATGCCAGTAATATTTCCAGCTACAAATAAACCTGGAAGAGGGGTTTCCATTTCTTCTGAATGAAGTGGAACATGTCCGCCTAATTCTGGAATGTAATGGAAAGGGCATCCTGCTACAGCGGCAAGCTCAGCAAGCGGATATAAACCTCCGGCTATACAAACGAAGTCTGCCTCATAGATCTTTTCTGATCCGTTAATAATATTCCCTTTAGAGTCAATGTTAGCAACACGTACACCCTCTACTTGATCTGTACCGATAATTTCAAGTGCAGCTTTACGAAGATGAAGCGGCGTCCCGTTTATTTTCATGCCGCTATTTGGATAAAATGTTAATCCAGCTTTTCGAATCCAATCATATTTCATAAAACGGCTACCTATACGTAGGAAGGGAGATGGGGCGAGGTGAGCCGCATTTAAGAGCGATTTTAAAACTTCTTCTGGTTCACCGGCCTTTTGGCTTAACTCGCTTTTTTCAGGGATTACAATATGATCCACTGTGATGCCAGCTAATTGCAATTCGTTTAAAATGGCGAATGACAAAATATTAGCACCGATAATGATTCCCTTTTTACCAACTTGAACGCGGTGAACATTTGTCATAACTTGAGCTGCGCCAATTGACATAACCCCTGGAAGTGTCCAACCGGGTAGGGGAATAGAATACTCCGCAGCCCCAGTAGCAATTAGTACGAACGGTGCTTCTAACGTACCGATATTTGTATGCACGAACCAACAACTCTCATCTTTATCTAAATTATATACGGAAACACCGCACCGAATATCGACTGAAAGGGATTTTGCTTCTTCGTGAAGACGTTTTGATTCTTCTATTCCGTTCCACCATTCCCCAGTAGGCTCTTGATGCAACTGTCCTAACAATCTCCCGCCCGGCTTCATAAATTCATCAATAACAAGTACGTTAAGTCCAAAACGTGCACAAGAGATGGAAGCTGATAATCCTGCTGGTCCTGCACCAATAATAATTACATCGATCATCGCTTTTTCACCATCTCTCTCACGATATTTGGATGCTGTTTTCCGCTGTCAACAACCATATCGTTTTCAACTACAGTTAAGCAAGCTCGTACATTCGTTTGATTGTTTACAGTCACGCGGCATTCAGAACAATGCCCGATATTACAATAAATACCTCGCGGAGTTCCGCTATCTTCATGTACTCTTAACGTTCTTATTCCGTTTGCAAGTAGAGCGGCCGCTATCGTTTCATGTTCATATGCTTCGTATTGTTGACCGTTAAATTGAAAAGTGATGTGCTGATTATTATTTAAATTACCTAAAATAGGGTGATTTGTAATTCTACTCATGATTTTCACCTACCGCTCCAAAAGTAACTGCACGCACGGGTGGTTGATATTTTAATGGAATTTCATTTTGGGATATGTTAGGATTCGCATTTTCTACCATTCGTTCTATCGTCATTCTACATGTTCTACCGCCGCAAAAACCCATACCAGCACGTGTTCTTAGTTTTAGCTCACGAGCTGAGCAATTATATTCAGCAATTGTCGATTGAAGTTGTCCGTATGTAACTTCTTCACAACGACAAACAATTAAGTTCTCTTTATTCGTCATATGTATTCCTCCTCTAGTTCGGTTTACATAAATTATTATGCAAAAACTATGCCAATATAGAGGAGGAGAGGGGTTATTGTAACCCTAGTCTTTTTAAACGGTTATATAAAGTGGCCCTCGTTACGCCAAGTTGTTTCGCACATTCTAATTTATTACCATCTAAAATGCGTAAAGCTCTTTCAATTACCTTTTTCTCGTGCTCATCCATTTCTTCTTGTAAAGAAAGAATCGTATTATTGTTGCTGAGTAATAGGGATTGAGCTGTATGATTGTCTAAAGTTTCATTTGTATGAAATGGTAAATATTCTTGTTTAATAATGCCGTCTGTCGCAAATACGACGAGTCTTTCAACTACGTTTCGGAGCTCGCGAATATTACCAGGCCAATTGTAATGAAGTAGTTCATGCATAATATTTGAAGGTAAGTCTCGAATAGGCCTGTTATAGTTTATTGAAAAATCGTTTAAAAAGGAGTACGTCAATTCGATAATATCCTCTCGTCTTTCGCGCAGCGGTGGAATAAGCAAGCTAACTACATTTAAGCGATAGTATAAATCTTCTCGGAAAGTTCCTTTTCTCATTTCTTCTTGTAAATCACGGTTTGTAGCAGCGATAATGCGGAAATCAATATTTATTTCTTTTTCTCCGCCAACTCGGTAATACTTTCGTTCTTGCAGTACACGTAAAAGCTTCACTTGCATATCGAGCGGCATTTCACCTATTTCATCGAGGAACAAAGTACCACCTTGTGCGAGTTCTATTTTACCTTTCTTACCTTTACTATTTGCACCAGAAAAAGCCCCGCGCTCGTAACCAAATAATTCACTTTCAAATAACGCTTCTGGGATTGCGCCGCAGTTAATTGAAATGAAAGGGGCATTTGCTGTCTCACTTGCTTCATGAATTGCTTTCGCAAACACTTCTTTTCCAACTCCGCTTTCTCCGAGTATTAAAACCGTGGATTTCACTGAACAAACCTTTCTAGCTAATTGAATCGTTCTTTGTATAACAGGGCTTTTTCCATTCATCGCAAGGAAAGGATCGGATGTATCTTTATATTTTGCTACTTCTTGTTCTAATCGGTGCATTTCATGCGACATATTAAATAGTTTTTCATTCAAAGCGACTTGATTTGTAACATCAGTTTCAGAAACGACTGCTCCTATAATTTCATCGTTACAATAAACTGGGTTTGAATTAATTAATACGAACAAATCTGGACGTGGCTGATGGAACTGAGCAATTATGCTTTTTCCGTCATGTAATGATTGCAGAATTTCTAAATCTTTATAATCAAAAAAACGGGTAATGGGTTGTCCGATAATTTCATTATGGTTCACTGAAAAAATCTTTTCAGCGCCATCTGTCCAAGTACGAACGCATTCTTTATCGTCGATGACTGTAACAGAAGAATCAGACGTTTGAATAACAGTGTTATAAAAAGCTAGTAGTTCATTGTAATACTTATAAAGAAAAGGAATCATTTGCTGAGCAGTTATACAGCATAAAGGCTCTTGATTTTCTTTAATGATGACAACGGCTAGTTCATGAGAAAATGCGTCGATTAAAGTAGTGAAAGAGTCATCTTCATATATAACTGCGCACCTCCATTCCTCAGTAGGTGAATGGAGGTAATAAAATTTTTCACCTACCTGTTTCATGCGCTTAACGATACTTGTACAATCAATTGACAAAATTTTTATTAACTCTTTTATTGTTGGGAATGAAAATGCCATATTGCCCTCCTATTATGTATAAAAATTTAGACAGTGATAAAAAAATAATACACCTATTTACGATAAATTTAAAATATTTTTACAAATAAAAATTATTTCATATAAATAGTTCTGTATGTAGAGTTGGCACACCAATTGCATAAATAGAAAGTGAGAGATTTAGGAGAAAGGAGGGGTGCTATGTGAGACACTGTGACGTTTTAATAATAGGCGGTGGTATTATAGGCTGTTCTATCGCGTACTACACATCAAAATACGGAAGAGACGTAACAATCATCGAAAAAGGAGAATTTGTCAGTGGGACGTCTTCACGGTGTGATGGGAACATTTTGGCTATTGATAAAGACCCAGGGTTTGATAGTCAAATGTCGTTAGTAAGTCAAAAATTAGTAACGGATTTAAGTGAAGAGTTGGAGCATTCATTTGAATATAGGGCGCCAGGAAGTATTCTCGTTTGTGAATCAGACGAAGAGATGGAGGCAGCGCAGCAATGGGTAAATCGTCAAAAAGAGGCTGGTTTACCATTTCGAATGCTTGATAGGCAAGATATAAGAGAGGAATCACCATTTTTTGCGGATGATTTATTAGGTGGTTTAGAATGCGCAACTGATTCGACTGTAAATCCATATCTTCTTGCTTTTTCACTTCTTACAGAATCGAAGAAATTTGGTACGAAAGCTTTTAATCATACAGAAGTGAAAGAAATAAAAATAGATATAGACGGTTCCTTTATTGTAGAAACGACAAATGGAACGTTTACTGCGAAACAAGTGGTGAACGCAGCCGGTGTGTGGGCTCCTAAAATCGGACAAATGTTAGATGTGAATATCCCAATTGAACCGAGAAAGGGACATATTATTGTAGCTTCAAGGCAACAACACGTTGGCTGCCGTAAAGTAATGGAATTTGGTTATTTAATTTCTAAATTTGGTGGAAAACGAAAAGTGGATGCTTTAACTGAAAAGTATGGGGTGGCACTTGTATTTGAACCGACAGAAAGCCAAAATTTTTTAATTGGTAGTAGTAGAGAGTTTGTAGGTTTTCATACGAAGATAAATAACGAGGTTATTAAATGTATTGCGAATAGAGCAATTCGTTTTTATCCGAAAATGGCAGATATGATGGTGATTCGTTCATATGCTGGATTACGCCCGTGGACAGAAGATCATTTGCCGATAATTTCACGAGTGGAACATATTCCGAACTACTTTATAGCAGCAGGACATGAAGGTGATGGAATTAGTCTTGCAGCAGTAACCGGGAAAGTAATTGAAGAGTTATTAAATGACAAAGAAACAATCATTCCTATTGAACAACTTCGTTTGAGTCGTTTTACAGAAAGGGTGTTAAACGGATGAGGTCACAAAGAGTCTTTACGACGATTGATACACATACGGGCGGGAATCCAACGAGGACATTAATTAGCGGACTTCCTAAGTTAATTGGGGAGACGATGGCAGAGAAGATGTTACATATGAAAAAGGAGTATGACTGGATTCGTAAATTGTTAATGAATGAGCCACGTGGTCATGATGTAATGTCAGGAGCACTATTAACAGATCCGTGTCATCCTGAAGCTGATATAGGTGTTATATACATAGAGACAGGTGGATATTTGCCGATGTGTGGCCACGATACAATCGGTGTATGTACAGCTTTAGTTGAATCAGGTTTAATTCCAGTAATTGAACCGGTTACTTCTTTAAAGCTAGATACACCAGCTGGCTTAGTTGAAGTAGATATTTCTGTTCAAGATGGGAAAGCGAAAGAAGTCTCCTTCTGTAACATACCAGCTTTTTTACTGAAAAATATTTCTGTACACGTCGAAGAAATTGGAACTGTAGAGGCTGATATTGCGTATGGAGGGAATTTTTATGCCATTATCGATGCGAAGTCAGTAGGTTTAGAGTTAGTACCAGAAAACGCATCTACAATCATTGATAAGGCTATTCATATTAGAAATACAATTAATGAGAAGTTTGAAATCATTCATCCAGAGTATTCGTTTATAAGAGGATTAACACATGTTGAATTTTATACAGATCCTACTCATGAAAGTGCGCATGTGAAAAATACAGTTGTTGTTCCGCCAGGAGGAATTGATCGATCTCCATGCGGCACAGGAACATCAGCGAAGTTAGCTGTATTATATGCTCATAAAAAAATTGATATCGATGAAGAATTTGTTCATGAGAGTATTGTAGGTTCTTTATTTAAAGGGTGTGTTATGAATACAACATATGTAGAAAATATTGAAGCTGTAGTAACGAAAATTACGGGATCAGCTTGGCTTATGGGTATGCATAGATTTTTTTACAATGAAAAGGATCCACTTAAAGAAGGCTTTTTGCTAATTCCGCCGATGGAACATGAAACGGAGGATGTAAAATGAACATTCAAAAAATGTATACAGCAGTAGACGTACACGTAAATGGCGAGGCGTTTCGTGTAATGAAAGACGTACCATGCAAATACTATTACAGTTTGGAGCAATTAAATGAACAATTTTCAGGTGAATTAGCAGAAGAAATGAAGCTTTTATTAAATGAACCACGTGGTTTTATCGGTTTAAATGGATGTATTGTCGTTCCTTCTATTCATAATGAAGTGGATGCAGCTGTATTGTTTTTTAATCATGAAGGATCCATTCCTCTTCATTACGGAGGCATTGTCGCAGTAATAACGATGTTACTAGAAAGCGGGTATTTAAAAAAGAGAGAGTCTAATCAATACAAAATCGAAACGCTATCTGGCATATTTTCAGTCGATGCATATGTAGAGAATGATGAAGTTGTATCTGTTTCGATTGAAAGCAAACTATGTTATATGATTGAGAAAAATTTAAAGATTGGTAATATAAGTTACTCTCTCATACAGGCAGATAAAGTATATGCAGTTGTAGAAAAAGATACGTATTCGCCAGAAATCAGTATTGAAAACATCTCTAAATTAAAAAAATGGGGTGAAGCTACACTTCAAACTATACAAAAACAGTCATTAATAAAAAGACTTATTTTAGTAGATTCTATGCAAAAAGAAAAGAACCATATAAAGTCGATTACATTTCATGAAGATAACTTTATAGTACGTTCACCAGGTTTTGTTTCTACTATTGTGTCTTATGTTCATACATTATTTAAAAATGATTATATAGCGGATAAACCTTTTAGAAATGAAAGTATTTTTAATAGCTTTATAACAGTAGAAAAAGTGAAGAAAGAAGAACTCGGATACATTTTTCGATTTGAAAGTAGAGGGTTTATTACAGGTATGCAAACATTTATATTAGATCCTACTGATCCGTTTCCAACAGGTTTCTTATTAAAATAATATGTTAAAGGGAGAGATAAAGATGCAAAAAATTAAAGGGGCATTTCCAGTATTAATAACACCGATGGATGAATTTCAAGAGATTGATTGGAAAGGCGTAAAACAAAACGTAAACTACTTTATTGAGCAAAAGGTAGCTGGAATTATTATTAATGGAAGTACAGGGGAATTTGTTAGTTTATCAAAAGAAGAACGATTTAACATGGTAGAAACAGTATTAAAAGAAGTTGATGGCCGTATTCCTGTCATTGTTGGAACTGCTGCAGAGACGACGAAAGAAACGATTGAATATACGAAACATGCAGAAGCGCACGGAGCGGATTGCGCATTAATTATAAACTCTTACTATTGTAAACCGAAGGAAGAGGAGATTTATTTTCATTTTAAAGAAATCTCAAACGCTGTAAATATACCAATTATGCTATACAATAACCCATTTACTTCTGGTGTTGATATGAGCACAGAGTTAATGCTCCGTATTGGAAAAGAGTGTAAAAATGTTACACATATTAAAGAATCTAGCGGAGATATTCGAAAAGCGAGAGATTTAGTAAGACAAGGTGAAGGTGCTTTCCAAGTCTTCTGCGGATCTGAAGATTTAGTTATGGAATCTTATTTAGTTGGTGCATCGGGATGGGTTTCAGTAGCCGGAAATATCGTTCCAGGACTCGTTACGAAAATGTATGAGCATTTTCAAAATGGTGAATTAGAAAAAGCGTGGGAAATGAACGATGCTATTTTACCTCTTTGTGAGTTTCTTGAAGGATCAGGAAAGTATGTGCAAATCGTTAAACGTTCAATGGAATTACATGGGCAAGTCGGAGGACCTTCACGTTATCCGAGATTAGGATTAACTGAAGAAGAAGATCAAAAGCTTCAAGCTATTTTACTAGAAATTGCAGCTAATGCAGCTGTTTAAATAAGGAGGAGAGTATATATGTTAACGACAAACATTGAGCTGAAACCAAAAGTGAAAGCGTTTTTAAATGAAGAAATTAAAATGTTTATTAATGGTGAATTTGTTTCTTCAATAAGTGGAAAGACGTTTGAAACATACAATCCAGCAACTGAAGATGTTCTAGCAGTCGTATGTGAAGCGCAAGAAGAAGATGTTGATGTCGCAGTAAAAGCAGCAAGATTTGCTTTTGAATCAGGCCCGTGGGCAGAGATGACTACTGCTGAAAGAGCACACCTTATTTATAAATTAGCAGATTTAATTGAAGAGCATAGAGAAGAATTAGCACAGCTGGAAGCTTTAGATAATGGAAAACCATATCAAGTAGCACTTGATGATGATATTTCAGCGACTGTAGAAAATTACCGCTATTACGCGGGATGGGCTACAAAAATTATTGGTCAAACCATTCCAATTTCAAAAGACTATTTAAATTACACACGCCATGAACCGGTTGGCGTTGTAGGTCAAATTATCCCGTGGAATTTTCCGCTCGTTATGTCTTCTTGGAAAATGGGAGCCGCTCTTGCGACGGGTTGTACGATTGTATTAAAACCAGCAGAGCAAACACCTTTATCTTTACTATATACAGCGAAGCTTTTTAAAGAAGCTGGTTTTCCAAACGGTGTCGTAAACTTTGTACCAGGTTTCGGTCCTGAAGCAGGATCGGCAATTGTAAACCATCATGATATTGATAAAGTAGCTTTCACAGGTTCAACAGTTACAGGGAAATATATTATGCGTCAATCTGCAGAAACAATTAAACATGTAACGTTAGAACTTGGTGGTAAGTCACCAAACATCATTTTAGAAGACGCTGACTTAGAAGAAGCGATTAACGGTGCGTTCCAAGGCATTATGTATAATCATGGTCAAAATTGTAGCGCAGGATCTCGAGTTTTCGTTCATCGGAAGCATTATGAAATAGTAGTAAATGAACTTGTGAAAATGGCAAATAACGTGAAGCTAGGGGCAGGTATGGAGGCGGAAACTGAAATGGGACCGCTCGTATCTAAAAAACAACAAGAGCGTGTGCTAAATTACATTGAACAAGGAAAATCTGAAGGTGCTACTGTTGCAGCTGGTGGTAAACGTGCATTTGAAAAAGGTTATTTTGTACAGCCAACAGTATTCACAAATGTTACAGACGATATGACAATCGTTAAGGAAGAAATTTTCGGACCAGTTGTCGTTGTACTCCCGTTCGATTCGACAGAAGAAGTAATTGAAAGAGCAAATCGCTCGTCTTACGGGCTTGCTGCGGGCGTATGGACACAAAATATTAAAACCGGACATCAAGTTGCCAATAAATTAAAGGCAGGAACAGTGTGGATTAATGATTATAACTTAGAAAATGCAGCTGCACCATTTGGTGGATATAAGCAATCTGGTATCGGACGTGAATTAGGTTCATACGCCCTTGATAACTATACAGAAGTGAAAAGTGTTTGGGTAAATATAAAGTAATAGAGAGTCTAACTGTTAATAAATAGAGGGATGAAATAATGAGAGATGCGGACAACTGGAAGGTTTAATAATAGTTGTCCGTTTTCTTATATATAAAATTGCTTTTTCAAAAGAATTATAAGGGGGATTTGGATGGAGCAGTTAGTAGAATGGTTAGTAGGGCAAGTTTGGAGTATTGGCTTAGTTGTTTTCGCATTAGGAGCAGGAGTGTATTTCACAATTGCAACTCGTTTTTTACAAATTCGCTATTTTAAGGAGATGATTAAACTATTATTTGAAGGGAAGAGCTCGGAGACTGGGATATCATCCTTTCAAGCATTTTGTTTGGCGTTATCAGGTAGGGTTGGAATTGGTAATATCGCAGGAGTAGCGACAGCTATCGCTTTCGGCGGACCTGGAGCTGTATTTTGGATGTGGGTGATGGCATTATTAGGAGCAGCTAGTGCATTTGTTGAATCAACATTAGCACAAGTATATAAAAGTAAAGTAGGCAATGAATACCGTGGTGGTACGCCATATTTCATTGAGAAAGGCTTGAAAATGAAATGGTTTGCGGTCATTGTAGCGGTCGTTGTAACACTATCATATGGCGTTTTATTACCAGGTATTCAATCGAGTAGTATCGCAGTTGGATTTGAAAATTCTAATGGTATTAGCAAATATATAACTGGTATATTGTTAGTCGTATTATTAGCAGCTATCATTTTTGGTGGCGTAAAGAGAATTGCGGGCGTTTCTCAAATGCTAGTTCCATTTATGGCAATTGGTTATGTAATTGTTACATGTATCGTATTAATTGCGAATGTAACGGAAATTCCAAGTATGTTTGCTTTAATTTTCTCAAGTGCTTTTGGTGTAAATGAAATGTTTGGCGGCATCGTCGGCGCAGCTATTGCATGGGGTGTAAAGCGTGCTGTATTTTCAAATGTTGCTGGTGTTGGAGAAGCAACGTATAGCTCTGCCGCTGCTGAAGTATCTCATCCTGCAAAACAAGGGCTAGTTCAAGCGTTTTCTGTATATATTGATACAATTGTAGTATGTACAGCGACAGCTCTTATGATATTAATAACAGGTATGTATAATGTAATACCTGAAGGGAAAAGCGCTATTGTAAAGAATATGGGAAATGTAGATGCAGGTCCAATCTATACACAACAAGCAGTTGAAACTGTTATGACAGGATTTGGTCCATTATTTATTTCAATCGCAATCTTCTTTTTTGCATTTACAACTTTACTCGCGTACTACTATATCGCTGAAACGACACTCACTTATTTAGATCGTGACCTCAAATATAGCTGGTTAAAACCAGTTTTGAAAATTGGGTTTTTAATTATGGTTTACATCGGTAGCGTAGAATCAGCTTCGCTATTATGGAACCTTGGAGATTTAGGAATCGGTAGTATGGCATGGTTAAACTTAATCGCGATTCTATTATTAAGTAAAACGGCATTAAAAGTGTTAAAAGACTATGAAACGCAGAAAAAAGAAGGGAAAGATCCAGTGTTTGATCCTAAAAATGTGGGAATTGAAGGTTTAACATTTTGGGAAGAAAGAAGTAAAGAGGTTGAAAGGAAAAATTCTAAAGAAAAAGTGTCAGTAGATAATGGGCTGAAACTGTAGATGTGCAAATTTAAAAGTAAAATAAACTGAAAATTCATTCTATTTTTTAAAGTAAATATTTGTATATGTCCTTTATTTTATCTCATACTAAAGTAAGTGTGAATAAATTGAATGGAGGATATACGATGGAAAATCAACAATATGGCTCTATAAATGATGTATTACTTGATTATAAAGAAGGTATAGGGAATTTTACGCAACAAATCCCTGAAATTGCAGAAACATATAACGCTTTTACACAAGCATGTTTTCAGGAGGGTACATTAACTAAAAGAGAAAAGCAGCTCATTGCATTAGGGATTAGTTTAGCAACACAAGACGAATATTGTACGATTTATCATACGAAGGGCTGTATTGACCAAGGATGTTCTGATAAAGAAATTTTAGAAGCTTGTGGTGTTTCAGCCGCGTTTGCTGGGGGAGCTGCAATGAGTCAGGCAGTAACCTTAGTACAAGAATGTCTGGTGGAATTGAAACATCAAAATCATTAAACAAGAAAAAGCCCTCCTTAAAATATTCTTTTAAGGGGGACTTTCTAGTTTAGTCTAATTTTTTTGAAAGAGTTTCAATTGCTTCATATAGTCGATAGCTTTTGTTTTATTACTCTGTTTAGAAACATAGTGTGCCTCGTTTAAATTTCTATAAAAACTATTAAATATTTCTTCAGAAAGTATGCCGTCAGAGATAGCTTTTTTTACTGCACAGTGTGGTTCATTTGTATGCGAACAATTAGAAAATTTACATTTCCGAGATATACCCGCAATATCTTCATATCCAAAATCAAAGTTACCTTTATGTTCTATCAAGTCAAATCCCATTTTAATATTCTATATTTTTATAAATCGATGTCTCTATATTAGGGAGAAGTGTGTATATGCTCTTACCAATTAAAGATTCTAATTCTTTCTTAATTGCATAGAATCCCTTCCAATGTAAAGAAGTGTGAGAGGTTGTGCCATGACGTAAACCAACTGAAACCAATCTTTTTTCAAGAGTAGTAAAGCCTTCCGCATCAGCAAGTGCGTCACAAAGGGTAATCACCTTATTGTATAAGTCGTAGTCACTGTTTTCATTCAATATTTCAATTAATCGGCTTTCCATATAATCAGGAACAATGCTCCACTCTGCCGCGATATCTAAATGCTCATTTTTGCAAGGAAATGAATGCGTCACACATATAATGGCGTTTCCTGTATACCCTAAATCATTCATATACATATAACCATCATAGGAATGAATAACAGATTTAGTAAAACCTTTATATCTTCCTATGTCATGCAGGAGGGCAGCGTTGTATGCTATATCAGCATCTAGGTCGTACCCATTATTAATAAGTTCAACAACTATCTTTTCAGTTGCAAGGGCAACATTACGTGAATGATCGAACCACGGACCTGGGTTTTGTTCATATGCCCACTGGAGTAATTCTCTTGCATATGTCCTATCTAATATATATTTCATATAGGTATCCTTTCTTTAAAAAATCATATATTTAATAATTTCATCTTAGAATTTCATTATTCCTTCTTTAAAAGTTGTTACAATGAAACAAAAGGGGGAAAAGGAATGCGAAGTATAGTAATAGAAGAAATTAAACGACTTGATGAAGACATTGAAGAGCTTTCTGAACTGTTGAAAACTGTAGTAAATGATGGGGCGTCAATTGGTTTTTTACCTCCACTGGAACAAAAAGAAGCAACAAATTATTGGCAAACTGTATTAGCACCAGAAGTGATATTGTATGTTGCTAAAATAAACAATGAAGTGGCAGGGAGTATTCAATTACATTTAGTTACAAAGCCTAATGGGATACATAGAGCTGAAATTTGCAAGTTAATGACTCATCCGAATTATAGACGAAATGGTATTGGGCGTTTACTTATGCAAAAAGCAGAAGAACGGGCAAAGCGAGAAAACAGATCTCTTTTAGTATTAGATACTAGAGAAGGAGATTCTTCCAATAGATTGTACAAGTCATTAGGCTTTCAAGAATCCGGTAAAATACCGGGGTATGCAATTTCTCCGAATGGTGAGTTAGATGCAACGGTTATTTATTATAAAATGATTTAGTATTTTTATTTAAAAAGAAGGATATTTTCAAACCACAAAGTTGTTATTAGGTCTGAGTATTGATTTATAAAAAGATTGATAAACCCCTGTATAATAGGGGTTTTCTTTTCATTCATTAACTTTATATTGAATGTTCAATTTGAGGGCCAATTTGTATAAGGTTTTAATAGGTTTATAAGAGGTATTATTTAAATAGGAATTTTGAAGTCTTTTGGTGAATATTAAATGTTAATCTAAAAGATGGAGGTTGCTGTGATGTTGAAACTGTTTCAATATAACTGGCAAGTTCGTGATGATTGGTTTACATTGTGCGAAGACATGTCGGCTGAAGAACTGGTAAAGAAACGGGTCGGTGGGCTCGGCAGTATACTACATACCCTATTTCACATTGTAGATGTGGAATATATGTGGATCTTAGGTTTGCGAGGTGAACCAGTGCCTGAGGAGCCATTGTTTGAAGATTATGCTAGCTTGCAAAAAGTGAAAAATCTTTCGGATCAATACCACGAGAAAGTGAAGCCATTTGTGACCTCTTGGACAAATGAAATGGATTCTCGGAAACTTTCAGAAACTGATTTCAATGAAGAACCGATTAGCTCTAGAGACGCCCCAATCAGGCGCCGAGTCATTGAATGTACACACGGAGAGATAATACGTCATGTCATTGTCCATGAAATCCACCATATCGGCCAGTTATCTATATGGGCACGTGAGATAGGAAAGGAGCCAGTTTCCGCAAATCTGAGAGGGAGAGGGCTATTTGATAACTAGACTACCTTTGCCAATTTCGTAATTTATTTATAAACGAATGGTTTAATTGAGTATATTTAAAGCGTGTTTAGATCAATCTTTTTCAAAACACACTTTTTCTTTGTATTATTTTATCTAGGTTTATAGAGTTAATGTAATCAAACTTTTTTCGAAGCTACACTGTGATATATAATTGTAAGTAATTATTAACTACTTTAACGCCGTTTGTATTTTCAGACGGTGTTATAAGTATTTAACAGTAAAACGACAAAATAAATAATAGATTTGATAACTGGTAATTAAAATGCGTGAAGAATTGATATTTTTGTATCTAGAAGAATTTGAGAAAGTTTTTAGAGGGTTCTTTTAGTAATACTCTTCCACTTATAATGGATGTAGAGAAGATGACTAGGCAACTATAGTTATTTTCATTTCATTTTTGGGAAGGGGATGAAAGAATGAAAAAGACAAGTTTACAAAAGGTGAAGAAGGTTATATTAAGTGGCGGGATATTACTTACGGGGTTATTAACATTTGGATTTTCAGAAAAGGCTTCAGCTCATGGGTATGTAGAATCACCAGCGAGCCGATCTTATTTATGTAAGCAAGGGGTAAATGTAAATTGCGGTCCAGTTCAATATGAACCACAAAGTGTAGAAGGAATAGGGGGTTTTCCGCAATTAGGACCTTCTGATGGACAAATCGCAGGAGCTGGCCATTTTCCTGCTTTAGACGTTCAAGCAGTTGATAGGTGGAAGAAAGTTACGTTAAACGGCGGGATGAATACATTCAAGTGGAAACTAACCGCTCCTCATAGTACGAAAGAATGGAAATACTACATTACAAAGAAGGATTGGAATCCAAATATGCCTTTAACAAGGTCTAGTTTAGATTTAGTGCCGTTCTATGTAAAAAATGATGGCGGAGTTAGACCGGGGACAACAGTAACGCATGAAGCAAATGTACCAACTGACCGTAATGGCTACCATCTTATTTTAGCTGTTTGGGAGATTGCGGACACTGGAAATGCGTTTTATCAAGTTATTGATGTGAACCTTGTGAATAATGGTTTAAATTCCAATTTTGCTTTTAACAATGTAGTGCAAGTTCCTAAACTATTTTAAATTAAATATACATTTTGATCATCTAATTCATTTTAGATGATTTTTTTTATGAAAAATATAGAAGAAACTGCAATTATTTATAAAAAAATGTGTCTAAAATATTGTCATATTTGCTTCTTTAAGATATCCTTTTCATGAAGAGGTGGAAAACATGGAAAAAGTACTAGTTTTCGGGCATAAAAACCCAGATACAGATGCAATTTGTTCTGCGATTGCTTATGCAGAATTGAAAAAAGAATTAGGAATGAATGCTGAGCCTGTACGTTTAGGCGAAATCAGTGGTGAAACTCAATTTGCGTTAGACTCTTTTAAAGTAGAAGGACCGCGTTTTGTTGAGACAGTAGCAAACGAAGTGGACAACGTTATTTTAGTTGACCATAACGAGCGTCAACAAAGTGCTAACGATATCGAATCTGTTCGTGTGTTAGAAGTTATTGACCATCACCGTATTGCTAACTTTGAAACAAGCGATCCTATTTACTACCGTTGTGAGCCAGTTGGATGTACAGCTACAATCTTAAACAAAATGTACAAAGAAAATGGCGTTACAATTCGTAAAGAAGTTGCTGGTTTAATGTTATCTGCAATTATTTCAGATTCTTTACTATTCAAATCTCCAACTTGCACAGAACAAGACGTAGCAGCAGCTCGTGAATTAGCGGAAATCGCTGGTGTAGATGCAGATAGCTACGGCTTAGAAATGTTAAAAGCTGGTGCTGATTTAAGCGGAAAAACAATGGAGCAATTAATCTCTCTTGACGCTAAAGAATTCCAAATGGGTAACGCGAAAGTTGAAATCGCACAAGTAAACGCTGTTGATACAAACGACGTTCTTGTACACCAAGCAGAACTTGAAAAAGTTATCACTACAGTAGTAGAAGAAAAAGGTTTGGACCTATTCTTATTCGTTGTAACTGATATCTTAACTAACGATTCTGTTGGTCTTGCGATTGGTAAAGCAACAAACGTTGTTGAGAAAGCTTACAACGTAACATTACAAAACAACACAGCTACTTTAAAAGGTGTTGTATCTCGTAAAAAACAAATCGTTCCTGTATTAACAGAAACATTCCAAGCTTAATATTATTGAGTATGGATAAAAGAAAGGACAAGTAGTCATATTGGCTACTTGTCCTTTTTATTATAAAATTACAGAAGAGCCTATTGGATGGAAATAAAAAAGGATAGCAATAGCTATCCTTCTTATCATTTATTCATAAGATCGTTTCTTATTTATATAAAATGTGATAATAGCTGCAATAATGAAAATAGGTATTGCGTACGCTTGCCCAACAAAGAATTTCCAACCTACAGTATTATAGCCCTCAGATGCTGGAATGATAATCGCGATGATACAAACAATAATATAAGCTAATAATGCTGGGAGTATATTTTTCATAGTTGTTCACCTCCTTTTTATACTATATTTATATATTGTGCTATTGAATAGAGATTGGGAGATTAAGTGTACTTGATTTTACGAAATCTTTACAAATTCACTAAAGGATGAGGAGTCTGCATGCTGTATGAAAGTGACTTTAGTACGGTGTGTTTATGTAATAATACATATGCTTAATAGACTGTTCTGAAATAAATTAAACCAAATATAGGATATAATGTAATTTTATCTTTCGAGATAAGTATATAGTATTCTGTAAAAAAATGTACTGAAAAATTGATATTTCATAAGAAATATAGAATCGAGGTAAGAAATAACGATGAAAAGGTTATGCATAATTCCATGCGGAAAGAAGAAAATTTGGGATAAGTACTCAGATTACAGAGAGGCAGAGGCAAAAGATGTATATATTAGTCCATTCGGAAAAGCATGTCAGGCGTATGCAACTGAGTTTTTCGAGAATTGGGTTATATTATCAGCAAAGCATGGATTTTTAAGACCAAATGATATTGTAAAGGGAAATTATGATCTTGCATTTGATTCAAATAGTAATGAGATTATTAGCATAGATCAATTAAAACAACAGATGATTGATAAAGATTTACTTCAGTTTGATGAAATAGTATTACTTGCAGGGAAGAAGCATAAAAAAGTTGTGACGAAGCTATATCCAGAAGAAATCATTACATATCCATTAGAAGGGTGTAAAGGAATTGGGTATATGTTGCAGAGGTTGAATGGGGCAGTGGAAGCGCAGAAGGAAGTATAGGGATAAATTAGTAATATAGATTCAAATTATACCAAATTAATACATTTAAAATAGACTAGTAAACAAGCCTTTTTACGTTTTTAAACATAGAATATGATGAACGCTATTGAGGGGAGAGTCATATTCATGTGTAATAATTGTGGTTGTAGACGCAGAGATTGTAATAGATTTTGGGATGATTTAATGTTTGGAAGATGTAGACGCAGAGATTGTGATGATTGTGGTTGTAGACGTAAACGTGACTGTGATTGTGATGATTGCCGTCGCAATCGTAAACGTGACGACGATGATGATAAATGTCGTAAGTGGTAATATTTTAAAAAGAGTACTTCGAAGTAAGTACTCTTTTTGTGTATAAACCTTTTAAATTCCATCTTGAACAGATTTTTTTTCAATTTCCCATGAATCCTGTTTTATAATCTTTAAAGCTACATTAGTACCATTAGATTCCTTATAAAAGATATATCCGTGGTTTGATTTAACGTAAGTTAAAGGCTCGCCAATACAATCTTTAGAACAAGATGTGTTGATAAGTTCAATTAAGGATAGTTCGCTAGGATCGGTTTTACTAGCATCTATAAGTGTATCAAGGTTTGTTTTACGAAAACCTTGTAAGTTTACATCGAAATTCTTTTCTATTTCTCCAGTAACGCTAGTATTCATTACTTCAACTGAATTTTTCTTTTCTAGAAGAAAACCATTTCCATAAAGGAATTTTGTATAACCAAGCCAGGCGATTAAAAATAGTATAAAAAACATACCAGTTGTTTTAAGTTTTCGAAGCCGTTTACTTACGATTGATTCTGAATATTTCATTCAGCCTAATCCTCCAATGTTTTTATTTTAAAGTATGCTTGGGTATATATATTTAGAAGGAGATGAAAGTTAGAGAGTTACTGATTCAAAAAAAGAAAGCATCTGAAGTTAGGTGCTTTCTTTTTGGATACTGTCCGCTATCTGTTAGTTACTTGTTTCATAAGCGGTCTTATTTCTTTAACAGGTGGTTTTTTATCATAGGCATCAACGTAAGAAAAGTAATAATTTAAGTTTCTAAGAAGTCCCTTTCCTATTTTTGTGCTTAAGAAGGGGAATACTTGTCCAGTATAATCATCGAGAGATTTACAATAGTATTTTTCATCTAAGTATATGCTGTATTTACATGTTAGTTCTACTAATGAGTTACCTTCATCATCAAATACTTCTTTAGAATCAATAATGTCTATTAATGCGAATTTTTCATTCAGATAAACTTTCTTCTTTTTCTCGTGCTTATTTGTGAGAATAAATACGAGACCAATTGCGTTAATCAAACTATTTCCTCCTATAAAAAACGGATATTAATAAAATATATCGATATACGTTAAATGTAAAGAGGAGTAGTGAAATATCATTGATAGAAAACTAAATAAGCCGATTTGTTTTTTCAAATCGGCTTATTTTTATTGAAATACTTGCGGAAATTGTTTTACGATTGCGTCTGTTATCATGTCGGCCATTTCTAATGCTTCTTTTTCAATTTTATCGTATAGTTTTACACTGGCATCATAATCTTTATTTAGGAAGGCAAGTGCTTCCGCTTTCGTTAACGCTAAATGCTCATAAAACATTTTTCTAAATTCTTCTTTTTCTATATGTGGATTGATACTAGTTAGAAACTCAACAATTTCGTCTCCATTAGCGTACCATTTCTTTTCTATAGCGGCCGCTTCGTTTTGATCACCAGCTTTTGCGGCTTTAACAAGATCAGCAGCGATTGTTAAGTGGTCTTTAATTAATGCACTATATTTTTTTACTGCATTTTCTCCGTAGAATGGTTCAAGTGATAGCCCCATGTGTGTTGCATTTTGTAGAAGACGTCCAACGGTAACGTTTACGTCGGGCAAGTTAAAGATGATGCCTATAATGGCTAATCGTGTCCAAGCAACGTGTTGTTCCCATAAAGAACGCATATATCCTTTTAGAAAGTTTTCGTTTTTACTAACTCGGTAATTTCGTACAAATGAATCGAAGTTTCCATTAGTGATATGATAAGGGGAGTAATACGATTGCCAATAAGTATACATAAATAGTTACACTCCTTTGAACATGTATATCTCACAATATGATAAACGTTATTTTTAAGTTACGTGTCCAAGAGATTTTTTGAGAGTTGGAAAAGGAGAAAGTTGAAGGGGAATGAAAAACACACTTATGATATATATGAATAAAAAGAATTTTAAAATAATAGAGGTCCTGCAAGGGAAATTGCAGGACCTCAAAAGGGTATTGCCGAGATGTCGGACTCGACTAAGTAATATTAACATAAAATTCTTTCAAAAAAACCTGGTAAATGTGTCCAAATGAGAAGGGTGCTTTTTAATAAAGTTAAAGGGATCTGCTTCCCGCGGCAGATCCCTTTAACTAGATAATGTTGATGAGCAAAAACTCATCTAGAGTACTTTTATAGTAACAAATGAAATTCACTTTGTGTATTGAGAAAAAATGAATTGCTTGTATGAATGTAGCGGATTTATATTTTGCTTTTTGGAATTATAATCATTTGTGGAGAGCGGAATAGGGTTCTAAAATGGAGAAAAGACTTTTCAGCCAGGCTACGATACATTGCAATATGTAAGTATAAAAAAAGACCTGCTAATTTAAGCAGGTCAACATAAGGGGTTTATCTAACAGATTATTATATATGGTAACAACTGTATTGTAGTAAGTCTATAAGTTATATGTTGAGAAAATTTGTTTGAATGATATATATTTGGCACATGTATTAACGTTTAAAAAGTTGAGAAAGGAAATTCATAAGCTTGCTATAAGAAAATAAGGGCTGATACTTATAAAATGATTCATATTTCCACGCATCATTATTAGAGAATTGGAGTTGTTTATTTGATGCTTTAGGTTTGTTGGAATTATTGTAACGACTCTTCATAATTTAACCTCCTCAAATTCATATGTATACGATTAGTAGTATTCTAGGAAGGTAAATTAAATGAATATTTATTTTGAAATTCTTTCTTCTTGTGTACTAGATTTGTTTTTTTATGTTGGAAAACGTAGGAAGCAAATAGAACTCAAATACTTATAAAATTCAAAGTGGCGAGAATCAGTTTGATGATATAATGGGAATAGATGAAAGATAAAGAAAAGCAGGTGACTCTTTTTTGTTTACAAAAGCACAAGAACTTTTAGCGTCTTATTTCGGTTATTCGTCATTCCGAAGAGGACAAGATGAAACAATTAAAAATGTATTAGATGGGAAAGATACAGTCTGTATTATGCCTACGGGTGGTGGTAAGTCAATTTGTTATCAAATTCCCGCATTAGTATTCGAAGGAACGACATTAGTTATTTCACCTTTGATTTCACTTATGAAAGACCAAGTAGATACATTAGTACAAAACGGTATTTCAGCGACTTATATTAATAGTTCTATTTCTATTACAGAAGCAAATCAACGAATTCAATTAGCGAAACAAGGCCATTATAAGTTACTTTATGTGGCGCCTGAGCGTCTTGATTCAATGGAATTTGTTGATCAACTTATCGATATGAAAATCCCGATGATTGCAATTGATGAGGCGCACTGTATTTCGCAGTGGGGACATGATTTCCGTCCTAGTTATTTACATATACATCGCATATTAGATTATCTTCCAGAAAAGCCGCTCGTATTAGCGTTAACTGCTACGGCAACACCACAAGTTCGTGAAGATATTTGCAATACGCTTGGAATTAATCAAGAAAACACGATTATGACAACGTTTGAGCGCGAGAACTTATCATTCTCTGTCATTAAAGGACAGGATCGTAATGCTTATTTAGCGGATTATATTCGTCAAAATCAGAAGGAATCTGGGATTATATATGCAGCTACAAGAAAAGTTGTCGATCAGTTATATGAAGATTTAGGGAAAGCAGGAGTTTCTGTATCGAAATATCATGCTGGTATGAGCGACCACGATCGAAATGAACAGCAAGAACTCTTTTTACGAGATGAAATAAGTGTTATGGTGGCAACATCTGCATTTGGAATGGGTATAGATAAATCGAATATACGTTACGTTATCCATTATCAACTTCCAAAAAATATGGAAAGTTACTATCAAGAAGCAGGACGTGCTGGTCGTGATGGATTAGATAGTGAATGTATTTTGTTATATTCTTCTCAAGATGTGCAAGTACAACGCTTTTTAATCGATCAATCAACTGGAGAATCACGTTTTTCAAATGAGCTTGAAAAACTCCAAAATATGACCGATTACTGTCATACAGAACAATGTTTACAATCATTTATTTTGCAATACTTCGGAGAAGAGCCGAAGGAAGATTGTGGTCGCTGCGGTAATTGTACGGACGACCGTGAAAGTATCGATGTGACGAGAGAATCCCAAATGGTACTATCTTGTATGATTAGGACGAACCAACGATTCGGAAAGCAAATGATTGCACAAGTATTAACTGGATCTAAAAATAAGAAAGTCATTGAATTTAATTTTCATACTTTGCCAACGTACGGTCTTTTATCAAACCGTAGTGTAAAAGAAGTCAGTGAGTTTATTGAGTTTTTAATTTCAGATGAGTTAATTGCAGTTGAACATGGTACGTATCCAACATTAAAAGTAACGGAAAAAGGAAAAGAAGTATTACTTGGTAAAGAGAATGTTTTACGCAAAGAACGAGTAGAAACGAGACAAATTGTTCAAGACCATCCTTTATTTGAAGTGCTTCGTGAAGTGCGTAAAGAAATTGCACAAGGAGAAGGTGTACCACCGTTCGTTATTTTCTCTGACCAAACGTTAAAAGATATGTGTGCGAAAATGCCACAAAGTGACTCCGAACTCCTAACTGTAAAAGGAATCGGAGAACACAAACTTGTGAAGTACGGGTCTCACTTCTTACAAGCAGTTCAGCACTTTATTGAGGATAACCCAAACTATGCGGAAACAATTAAGACTGAAGTTGTTTCAGAGAGTAAAAAATCAGGAAAAGCGTCAGCGAATTCTCATTTAGAAACGTATGAAATGTATAAACAAGGCATTGATCTAGATGAAATTGCTAAAGAACGTAGCTTATCAAGACAAACAATTGAAAATCATTTAATTCGCTGCTTTGAAGATGGAATGGAAGTAGACTGGAACAGTTTTGTTCCTGCAGAATATGAATCACTGATTGAAACTGCCGTGCAAAATGCAGAGGGTGGTCTGAAATCGATTAAGGACCAACTTCCAAATGAAGTGAGTTACTTTATGATTCGTGCTTATTTACAAATTAGAAAGTAGAGACATATAAAGGGGATAGGGATTTATGCATCACGTTTTCGTGTATGGCACGTTAAGAAAAGAGCAAACGAATGCTCATTTTATGCAAGGTGCAATATGCATCGCAGACGAAGCATGGACGTATGGTAAATTATTTGATACATACGAAGGGTACCCTGCGATGATTTGTTCAAATGAGGACAAAGTATACGGAGAAGTTTATGAAGTAAATGATGATGTTCTGCAAAAGTTAGATGAACTTGAAGAATACACAGGTAATACAGAGAGTGATTTATATGACAGAATCACCGAAACGATTTATTTAGGTAATAGAGAAATACGTGCATTTGTGTATATTGCTCAAGATAAAGAGATGCTAAAGAAAGTCATCATTTCTGGTGATTGGGTGGAGTATCAACAAGGAAAATAAAAGCAGCTATAGAGCAGATAGTGGAATCGACCATTATCTGCTTTTTATATTGGTAATTTCAAAATTCTTATTATTTTGATAAATCATAAATATAGAGAAATAAAAATGGTTTTTTTCATGGGTGTCAGAAATTTAGTTTCTCACCTGTAGCAGAAAAATTTAGTGCAGGAGGAGAATAATAATGAACGAATTAAATGTGAAGGAATTTTACCAAAAACAATTCGAACTGTCGAATTACGATATCAATACAGAAAGCTGGTTAGAGCAGGTTGCTAAAGAAGTTCAAGAACAAGTTGGTCATCCATTTCAAGCGATGTTAGAACTAGGAGCAGGAAATGGTAGATTTGCAAGGGCGATGTCTAGGTTACAAGTGAAAATGACTACGGTTGAACTTGTACCAGAGTTAGTTATGTTTGCAAAAGAACATTCTACTAATAATATAGATATTCATTGCGCTGATTTTTATAAAATTAACTTTGAAGAAAAGTTTGATGTTGTTAGTTATTTAGACGGATTTGGTGTAGGAACAGATGATGAGCAATTGATTCTATTAAAACGGATTAAAAATTGGATGAAGGATGATGGATGTGCACTTATTGATATTTATCAACCATTGTATTGGAAAAAAGTAAGTGGACAAGAAATGTTCTTAAGTGTAGCTATGCGAAAATACGAATATGATAGTATAAATGAAAGAATGTTAGATCATTGGTGGGACCCTAATTATCCAAATGATGTAGTAACACAGTCTTTACGATGTTATACGGTAGATGAGATTAGCAATCTATGTGCTGAAGCTGGTTTAAGTATTATGGGATTCTTCCCTGGGGGAGCATATGATTTTGAAAAACGAAAATATAAAGAATTGGCAACATTAAATGAATGTTTGGCATATCGAATTAAATTAAAAAAGAGTAGGGATTAATCTCTACTCTTTTTTAATTTAGAAAATTCTTACTAAAACTATTGACTTTATGAATGGATTTTTAATACAATTATATTTCGACTGAAAAAATTGGAACGGACAGGAGGGAATCATCAAATGAACAACATTTTTGACGAAGAGTTACAAAAAATGAAAGATACTTTAAGTACGATGGATGATCAATTAGAACAGCTTGAAAAAATCCCGGTTTATTATGGAGAAGATTTTAAAGAGCAAATTCTTGAAAGTATGAGGGAGTCTAATAGACAAAGCTTACGTATTGGTGTACATGAGCCGTATTTTGGAAGATTAGACTTTCAGGAGGATGGCAAGGAAGACGTAATGCCGATTTACATCGGTAAAGTAGGTGTTTCAGATAAAGATACGATGAAACCAATTGTAATTGATTGGCGTGCACCTGTCGCAAGTATGTTTTATTCATTTACTGGTGGTGAAGAATTAGCATTTTATCATTCACCAGACGGATTAGTAGAAGGCGATGTTTATTTAAAACGAAACATTTCGATTCGAAAGAGAGAACTAGAACGTGTTGTTGATACATATGTGAAAGGAAATGAAGATGTCTCACATGCTGATGATTTTCTTCTATATCGATTAGGTGAGAATAAAGATAATAAATTGAAAGATATCGTTTCGACTATACAATCGGAGCAAAATGATATTATTCGTGCGGAAAGAAACTTACCATTATTAATTCAAGGGGTTGCAGGGAGCGGAAAAACAACGATCGCTTTACATCGCCTTGCTTTTTTAATTTATGAATATCGTGAACAACTTGAAGCGGAGAGAATGATCGTATTCGCTCCAAACAGTTTGTTTTTAGACTATATTTCGAGTGTACTTCCTGAGTTAGGGGTAGGAAATATTAGTCAAACAACGTTTCCAGATTGGGCATTACGTACGTTAGATGGTTCGGTGAAACTAAAGCAGACAGAAGAAAAATTGAAAGAAGCTTTTTCAATTAATCGCGATGAAAAAAAGGTTATGCTCGGAAAATTAAAAGGCAGGCTGGAATTTAAGTCGTTTATTGAAGAAAGAATGATTCAATTTGAAAAAGAATTAGTACCGACAAAAGATTTTGAGGCATGGGATAAAGCAGTTATTCCAGTGGAAGACGTTAAAAAATGGATACAAGTTGAATATAAACATTATCCATTAAAGAAAAGAAGAGAACGTTTAGTCGGCCGAATGAAGCGCTGGATTGAAATTGAACTTAAAAAGTTTGGAGAAACAAACGAGAAAAAGTTACTAAAAAAAGAAGCGACAAAGAGATTGAACACATATATGAATTTTTGGCCGAAAATGAGCCCGCTTTCACTATATAATTCAATGATAAAGAGTAAAGAAATACTCGAAGTATTACCTGAAGAACTTGTTCAAGAAACAGAAAAGAATTGTCGTAAAAAAGAAGTGTATGTAGAAGACTTACCAGCTTTAATTTACATACAACATCGCATAACAGGAATTGAAATTGGACAAAAGTTCCATCACGTCGTTATTGATGAAGCGCAAGATTTCTCGCCATTCCAAGTATATGTATTAAAAGAAATTACACTAGGTAATTCTTTCACCATATTAGGTGATTTATCTCAAGCGATTTATGATTATCAAGGAATTGAAGACTGGGGTGCTTTTAAGGAAGTATTCCAAGAAACAGGTTATTATGAACTGACGAGAAGTTATCGTTCTACAAAAGAAATTATTGAATTCGCGAATGAAATAATTAAAAATGCAGAGATTCCAGTGGGACTCGCAACTCCAGTTTTCCGTAGCGGTGAAGACGTGAAAGTAATTCCGGCAGAGGACCAATTTACTGAAGTTTTAAAGACATTACAGCATTTGCAAACTGAAGATGTGAAAACAATCGCGGTAATTGGAAGAACAGACGATGAATGCCGTGATATATATGAGAAGTTAACAAATGCAGAGTTGACTGTTAATGTCATTGAAGCAGATCAAAGCAAATATGAAGGTGGTATTTCGGTAGTACCTGTATATTTGGCGAAAGGTTTAGAATTTGATGCCGTACTTCTAATCGACGTTGATGAGGAACATTACAAAAATACAAAACATGATGCGAAATTATTGTATGTCGGATGTACGAGATCGCTTCATGATTTATGGATTTTCCATAGTGGGGAAGCGTCGCCATTAATTAAGGGATTAAAATAAATAAAAAAGAGGATTTTCTAGTAATAAACAGAAAAACCTCTTTTTTTCTATATAAGGATATAAGGGGAATGGATATGATTACAAAAGTAATAACAAAAAGAAATTGGGAAATCGCAAAAACAACTAGAGAGATTAATGAAGCCTCACTTAAAGAAGAGGGGTTCATTCATTGTTCATTATTAGACCAAGCTTTAAAAGTTGCGGAAACACATTTCAGTCATGAAGAAGATGTATTATTACTTACAATTGATCCATCCCTAGTAAAAGCAGAAATAAAATATGAACTTGCTTCTAACGGTCAAGAATACCCGCATGTATATGGAGTAATCAATTTTGAGGCAATTGTAGGTGTTGCACCATTTCTTAAAGAAAAGGGAGATTTTTTATTACCAGAGGGACAAAGTTAAGAGTGTTATAGGTATTTAAGTTAGCTAGAAAAGCGCAAATTATATAGTTTGTGCTTTTTATTGTATATATTTTTTGAAAAATTATTGTTTTTGTCACACTAATACTGTACGATACATAGTATAAAACACATACTGTATGACATATAGTAATGGAAATGAGGTGGGTGAATGGATACTTTATTAAATTCATTAATTACTGAGCTAAGGAGAGGGACATTGACATTAGCGGTTTTAAGTCAACTAAGAACGCCGCAATATGGATATTCGCTTGTCCAATTATTGGAGCAATCAGGAATCATGATAGATCAAAGTACTTTATATCCACTACTTCGCCGATTAGAAAAGCAGGAGCTAGTGACGAGTAGTTGGGATAAAACGGAGAGTAGACCTCGTAAGTACTATGTTTTAAGTGAATATGGATTAAATATATTTTTGCAGTTGAAAAAGGAATGGATAAAGGATTCAAAAGAACTTTATAACTTATTAAAGGAGGAGGACAAGAATGAGTTTGATTGATATGTACGTCCAAGAAGTTGCGAAGAGATTACCTGAAAAAAATCGTGAAGATATTACGCTTGAGCTACGGTCGACAATAGAGGATATGTTATCAGACGATTATAATGAAGATGATGTGAAGAGCGTTCTCGAAAAATTGGGGAGCCCGGTTTCATTGGCTAATGGGTATTTGGATAGACCGATGCATTTAATTGGACCACGCTATTTTGATGTATATACGACGCTATTAAAAATGATTATACCAATTGCAGCTGTTATCGCACTCATTGCAATGATTGCAGAAAATTTTATAGGCTATACTGGTGATCAAGCAGTATTAAATGTTATTTTACAATTGATAGGTAAAGGCATTGGGGAAATTGTCGAAGTAGGCCTCCATGTATTTTTCTGGTTGACACTTGTATTTGCTATTTTAGAAAGAACAGATAAAGACAAAGGTACCCAACCGTTGACGACAAGTTTAAAAAAATGGACTCCTGATGATTTGAAAAATATCTCGTATGTTCCAAAGAAAAAGTCAATCTCAAAGTTTGAAGTTTTTGGAGGTTTGATGTGGACAGCAGTTTGGGCTACCCTTTACTTTTATGCGAATCATCTTGTTGGCGTATATAATGGTGCAGCAGATGGACTGAAATTTGTCGCACCAACTTTCAATCAAGATGTTTTACTTCAGTATTGGCCAATCGTTGTAATTATGATCGTTTTCGAAGTAGCTATATCTCTTTATAAGTTAGTACAGGGACAATGGACGACAAGGTTGGCAATTGGGAATGCAATCCTACAGTTAGCTGCAACAATAGTATTCATTGTAATTGTAGTAAATCCTCATTTATTTAACGAAGGATTCATTATGTATGTGGCAAATGTGTTTGCAATTTCTCCAGAGGAATTTAAAACGTGGTTAATTGGTGGAGGGATAATTATCTTCATATTATCTGCGGTACTAAATGCAATTGATGGTTTTCGAAAATCTAGAATTCGGTTGTAAAAATAAGTTTGAATTATTATTAGGTAGATCAGTTGAAAGAAAGGTACAGAGAAATATCATTATGAAAGGAAGAAAACAATGATAAGGGAAGCAATGAAAAAAGATGTAACATTTATTTTAGATATTTATAATGATGCAATCCTTAATTCAACAGCTGTATATGCGTACAAACCTGTAACCCTTGAAAATAGAATAGATTGGTATGAACAAAAAAAGGCTGATGGCTATCCAATTTTAGTCTACGAGCTAGATAATAAAGTAGTAGGATTTGCGACATTTGGCCCCTTTAGGGCATGGTCTGCCTATAAATATTCAGTTGAACATTCTGTGTATGTTGATAAGGAATATAGAAAAAATGGAGTTGGGTCCTCTTTAATAGAAGAATTAATTACAATAGCAAAAGAAAGAGAATATATGACCTTAATTGCTGGAATTGACGCAGAAAATGAGAAAAGTATTGCCCTGCATCAAAACTATGGATTTGTTCATGCAGGAACAATAAAAAAAGCCGGTTATAAGTTCAATCGATGGCTAAATTTAGCTTTTTATCAATTGGAGCTTAATGGTCCTAAAAATCCTACTGAAGAATAGCTGTATCTATTACTTTAAAAATAATTTTAAAAAGAAATTGTATATATTTCAAAAGGTAGTATGAAGAAATCTCATGCTATCTTTTTCTTATTGTATTCATGATTATCATTTAACAAAAAAGGATTCTTATATTCTATATCGAATTTTGAGAAGATGATAAAACGATATAAGAAGAGGGATGAATATGCAGGCTGTCATTAAAAAAATAAAAGAAATACAAATTGGTCAAGTTGGAATACTTGTTTATTCAACAAAGAATGGAAATATAGTCGCTACCCATAACAATGAGCTATACGTTCCTTTAGCATCAGCAGCAAAAGTTGCAATTGGATTTGCAGTAGCAAAGATGGTAAAGGACAAACAAATTAATTGGAATGATACACTTCATCACATTAAGTTTAATCCAAATGAGGATAGTGTGCAGTTATATCCTCATTTACAAGGAAGAACTACATTAACACTTAGTAAAGCGGTTGAAGTAATGATAGCTTGCCACGACAGTTATATTGCTCACTCGGTTGTAATGCACTGCGGAGGATGGGAAACTGTCAGAGAAAATGTTTTAACGTACTTTTCAAAGATTCATATACAGGAAAACCCTAGAGATGAGCAAAATGTCGGAGAGTTAAATCAAGTTCTTTCACTTTTAGTACATATTTTTCAAGGGTATAAAGCAGAACCAGAATTATGGGAATCAATTATAAATGGAATTGTAAGGCAACAAGGTGATTATGAAGGAATACCGTATTATCATTTAGCGCATGTGACAGGTGGTTTATCCACCGCTATAATAAATATTGGTATAATAGGGATGTTTCATGAATCTCCGTTTCTTTATGTAATTGGGGGAAGAGATTTACCTAATCGATTTGATAATAAAGAGGTTGATGAAACAATTCTAGAAGCTTTGAAGTGCTTATATAAAGAATATAAGATGACAAGTCAAACAAACGTTGTAACCGATAATTGAATAAAAACGTTATTTTAATAGCAGGGAGGGGAATAGTGCACCTAAAGGAGTATACCGTTTACAAAAGTGAATCGCTCATATGTATCGGGACTATAAAGGAATGCGCTCAGCATATGGGAGTGTCTGGTGATTTCTAACATAAAAAGAGAGCACAAAGGCTCTCCTTAATGGTTTTGTGATCCGCCAGCAAAACGAAAAGATTCAAGTACTTCAATACATTAGAAATTTTGTGAACATGAAGTACAAGGTCCACCAGTCGGCTGAAATACAACATTGTCAACAAAAGCTGTTGCGCCTTCTCCCCCTGTAGCAGTATTTTGGAAAGAAATACATGCTGTAGTTACAGTAGCAGGTATACACACAACAAGAATATAATGTTGGAAAAGAGATTGTGGTTGATTCATAACTGGTACAATATGTGGAATGTTTAATGGACCAAGAGTTACAGGGGCAGGAGGACATGCTTGCCCAAGTTCTGGGAAAGATACTGAAGCTATAAGAAATGCACCATCCCTTACATCTGCAGCAAAAGAAAACGTATAACAACAACCTGCGTCAACATCAACTGTTTGATTAATACTTCCACCTGGATTAATTGATGCAGCTAAGAGACTAAATGAACCATTTGACAGAAACCGGCCACTATGAACGTTTGGAAACCCTACTTCTGAAACAGAACCTGCTTGATTCCAACCTGGAACTGGATCTCCTACTACTGCCGGCTCGTCAAATCCAGGGTTGTCAAGAATATTATTACATGGACAACATCCTACTGCTGTTGGACCCGTTGGGCCAGTTACGCCTGTTGGACCTGTTGGGCCCGTTGGACTTGTTGGACCTGTTGGACCTGTTGGGCCCGTTGGACCTGTTGGACCCGTTGGACCAATTTCAGGTGGAGGTAAAGGGGGACCGAAACATTCGCACGGAATATGAAAATTTTTTTTAAATTTACTCATTTTTACACCATCCTTATCATTTACCCACTTACACTCTATAGTTTATGAATCAGCTAACACGCAAGTATAAGGAAAAAGCCTTTAAAAATAAAAATAAGCATAAGCCCTTATGACACAAATATAAACCCATTCTATAATATATAAGGAACATGGCTTTACTCCAACAGCACTTATTTTTTGGCCATCTATTTTATTATTAATCGCTAGTTTTGCCGTTATAAGTTATGTGAGAATAGGCTATGTCTCTGTACCAGGCATAATTGGTTTTTCATGCTTTGTTACATATGCTGGATTTATATTCATCAGTATATTAAAGAGAAGAAGTAAAAATTAAATGTAGCTTACTAAGTTGAAAGGAGGAAATATATGAAAAGCATAGAGAACGGTACTCGCACTGAAGGTGAATACATTAAAAATAAAGTAATTCAATATAATATGTCTATCTTAACAGATGAAGTAAAACAGCCCATGGAACAAGTAAGTTTTGTAGTGAAAGATGAGGAAGGAAAAATCTTTGGCGGGGTAACAGGAACGATGTATTTTTATCATCTTCATATAGATTTTTTATGGGTTGATGAATCTGTTCGTCATGATGGTTATGGTAGTCAATTGTTACATAAAATAGAAGGAATTGCGATGGAAAAAGGATGTAGACTTATTTTACTAGATTCATTTAGTTTCCAAGCACCAGATTTTTATAAAAAGCACGGATACCGAGAATATGGTGTTGTTGAAGATCATCCTAAAGGGCATAGTCAACACTTTTTAGAAAAGAGATTATAATAATATTATGTATACTGGTTGAGGGGAGAAAAAATGTACACGTATAGATTACAACATGAACAACCAATCTGTGTAGAAAAAATAAAGAAACTTTACGATTCTGTAGGTTGGTGGCCAGAAAGAAAAGAAGTCGATATTCAAAAAATGTTAAAGAATAGTATAGCAATTGGAGTATGGGAAGAAAACGAATTAATTGGATTTGCTAGAGTTGTTACTGACGGTGTTTTTCGGGCGTATATTGAAGATGTTGTCGTACATGAGAGTGTAAGAAACAAGGGAATTGGTGAGAAGATGCTTACAATGTTACTTCGAGAGATATCTCATATTGATATTGTAAGTCTATTTTGCGGCGAGAAACTAATAAAGTTTTATGGTGAACAGCAATTTAAAGCGACGAAGCAAATTGTGATGCATCGTAATCAAATAGTGAAAGAATAAGAGGTGCCAATTAGAATGAATGCAACAAGAGCGTATTGTTTATCGAAAAGAAAAGCGACAGAGGATTCTCCAGATGGCTGGAGTGCAACATGTATGAGGCTCAATAATAAAATATTTGCGATAGTGAACCATGAAGAAGGGGAAAAAGCTGCGATTACATTAAAATGTGATCCAGAACTCTCTTTACGAATAAGAGAAGATTATCCAGAAACAATAATTCCTGGATATCATATGAATAAAAAGCATTGGAATACAGTGTACATACATAAGGATGTGGGGCAAGAACAAATTAATAAAATGATAGATTGGTCGTATGATTTAGTATTACAATCATTTTCAAAGAAAAAGCAGCAAGAGTTATTGGATTAAATACAAAGTGAAGTCGACTATAAATAGCTAGTAAAATGATTATATTTTACTAGCTATTTGCAGTTTTACATTATATATTAGGGGGTTTTGAAATGAATACGAAACGAAATAGATTACTATATGCGGTGTTTACTATAGTTGTTATTATTTTAGGTCTTAGTTCAAGAAAGTTTGCTTTTGCGTTACCAGATTTGTTAAATGAGTACTTAGGTGATGCTTTATGGGCATTAATGATTTTTACTGGATTCGGATTTTTGTTTCCTAAAATAGAAATGAAGAAATTAGCTTTTATTAGTTTGATATTTTGCTACGGGATTGAAATTAGCCAATTGTACCATGCGGAATGGATTGATAGCATTCGCGCAACGACTTTAGGTGGACTCGTATTAGGTTATGGATTTTTATGGAGTGATTTAGTGGCTTACACAATTGGTGTTGGAGTAGGAATGCTTGGTGAGTTTATGCTATGGAAGAAATAAAAGATGTAAAAAGGGGTATTTATGAAAAAAATAATATTAATAGGTTCTGGTGGTTCAGGAAAATCTACATTAGCAAAACAGTTAGGGAATAAATTAAATATTAAGGTGCATCATCTTGATGCACTATTTTGGAAACCAAATTGGGAGGGTGTACCGAAAGAGGAGCAAAGAACGGTTCAAAATGAATTAGTTAAAGGGGAAAAGTGGATTATTGATGGGAATTATGGCGGGACAATGGACATAAGAATTAACGCAGCTGATACAATTATCTTTCTTGATATTCATAGAACAATTTGTGTTTATCGTGCTTTTAAAAGAATTGTGCAATATCGGAATAAAACAAGACCGGATATGGGGGCTGGATGTGAAGAAAGATTTGACTTGCAATTTTTCAAATGGATATGGGAATATCCTAAGTCGAAAAGACCTGCAATTTTAAAAAGAATCGATCAATTCAATAAGGATAAAAGAATTATTATTTTAAAAACACCAAATGAGGTTCAACGATTCATAAAGGAAGTGCAGTAAGTATAAATTGGTGCATTAAAAACATTAAATTATGTTCCATTTTGAATGGAGGAATAATATTGAATGAAATAATTCGCTTGATTGATTCTTATATGGTAAAAATCCCAGCAGGGGAGATAGTTTTAAGAGACGATCGAATTAAAAGAGAATGGAAGGCCCAAATTAAGCCGTTTCTTCTTGCGCAATATACTGTAACGATGGAATTATATTATACTGTTATAAATGAATCATCAAATTCTTTTTTAGGCAATCATAAACCCGTTGTTAATACTTCTTGGAATGATGTGATTATATTTTGTAATTTACTTTCAAAAAAAGCGGGATTAAAAGAATATTATTCTATTAGTGATGGCGGTCAAAAGGTTAGTTGTAATGTAGAGTCCAACGGCTACCGATTACCTTCTGAGGGAGAGTGGCAATATGCATGTAAAGCAGGGACTACTGGGTATACATATGGAGAACTTGATAAGATAGCTTGGTATAATAAAAACTCGGATGGGAAAATTCATGAGGTCGGTAAAAAAGAACCGAATGCATGGGGAGTATATGATATGTTAGGGAATGTTTGGGAATGGTGTTATGATTTGTATGATGAAAAGGTATATGGATCGTACCGAATTTTCCGAGGCGGTAGCTGGGCTGAAGAAGCGAGAGGGTGCGGTGCTACTTGTCGCCGTCGTAGTCATCCTACATTTCATATAGATGATCTCGGTTTTAGGCTTGCTAGGTCAATTTAGCAGGAAAATGATACATATAACTCCGTAAAGAGTATGGAAAGTATCCATACTCTTTACAACATAGAAATTTTAAAATTTAAGGAGTGTTTTGAATGGCACGTGTTTTATTCATTAACGCTGGATCAGAAGGACATATAAATCCAACATTACATGTTGTAGAAGAACTGATTTCTCGCGGTGAAGAGGTAGTTTATTTTTCAATAGAGGCTTTCAGGGAGCGTATTGAGAAGACAGGTGCTACTGTACGAACGATTGATGATGAAAAATTTATAAAAGCATTTCTTTCCGGTGGTCGAAATTATTTACAGGAAAGAATAAACGGCCTTCTACATACAGCTGATATTGTAATACCTAGTGTTCTAGAACAAATTGAAGGTGAACATTTTGATTATATTATTCATGATTCGATGTTTGGCTGTGGTCGCTTAATTGCCCAAATTCTTAATCTTCCAGCCATAAATTCATGCACATCTTTTGCACAAGATGAAAAATCATTTAAACAAATGTTAGACCATCTTTCTAAAAATATCCCACTGGAAGTTCAGGATAGAATACATAATGATTTTGAAAACTTAACTAATGGAATTACAGAAAAATATGGTGTTAATATAAACTCACCGTATGAAGTTTTCTGTAATCCAGCTTCACTTACTATTGTGTATACAATTAAGGAGTTCCAACCTTTTGGGGATACATTTAATGAAACATTCAAATTTGTGGGTCCATCTATCTCTACACAAGTGAAAAATGAAGGTTTTGATTACACTTCAATTGAAGAAAAAAGCCTGATTTACATTTCATTAGGTACTGTTTTTAATGAAGCGCTTGATTTTTATAAACTTTGTATGAAGGCGTTCGAGAATAGTAAGCATACACTTGTTATGTCTATTGGCAACAAAACGGAAATAAGTGATTTAGGTAATATCCCTAAAAACTTCATTGTGAAAAACTATGTACCACAAACTGAACTTCTCAAATATACGAAACTATTTATTACACACGGCGGTATGAACAGTACGCATGAAGGGATATATAACGGTGTTCCACTCGTTGTAATTCCGCAAAGTGCAGATCAGCCAGTAATCGCAAGGCAAGTTGAGAATCTCGGAGCAGGGGTTACATTACAAATGCAAGGATTAACGGAGAGTCAACTACGTGAGAGTGTAGATCTAGTATTAAATAACTCTTCATTCAAAGAAACTGTTTTGAATATGAAGGAGTCTTTCCGAAAATCAGGTGGGTATAAGCAAGCTGTTGATGAAATTTTTAAATTTACAGGCTGTTATTAAAACTATACATGTGAAAGGGTGTCTATATTAAATGATATAGACACTTTTATGTTATATGAAGCGAGGAATTGATGAAATGGAAAGAATGAAAATACTAGATGTAAATTTTGCTGATATGACAGCTACACCATTTTTTCAAGTGGAGGCGAAAAATAGAATTAGATTCGATATAGAATTATTTGAGGGTAATTTGAGAGGATTAAGAGGGATTTTGACTGAACTTTTTAAAAGTCCTGATACGATTGATGTTTCATTTATTTCCGGTTACATAACATATGGTAAAAGTAAGAGAATAAATGAGAAAACAAAAATTGGAAGGTTCATGAAGATTAAGAATTGGACAGAAACGAAAGTAGACGTTGATGATCTTGAAAGTACAATCATATTTACTACGATTAAAGGTGTACATGAAGATGAAGTATATAAGTATTGCAAGTATGTCGTTAATGGTGATCAGCAAGCGTATATTTCTTTTTATAACGATACTTATTTATTGTATATAAGTACAGACGTTATTGACATTGTTTCACCAGATACAAGTTTAATAGAAAAGTTAAAACTTCAATACAGTGAAGAATATGATAAGTTTTATGAAACTATATTGACGGATTCGGAAATGTTTACAAGTGATAAGTAATTTCAAAGTATTGATAGAAAGATATATGGAAAATGGAGATGGCACGTTGTTTTAAAATAATGTGATCTCACATTGCCATGCGTTTTAAGTTAACGATGAAGGGTTTCAAGACGACTTGGTGCAATTCATCCATATATATACCTAAAATTTTTCATTACAAGTACTACAATTTCTATTGCTCACTTTTACTTTATAAATTTAGGATGTAGTTTTACGTGTTAGTAGTAATTTCACTGTTTCTGCACAACTTCTGCACACATTTAGGTGATTTCTATGTCATGATATATTCCATAAGTGAAATATTTCACAAGAAATGAAATGTTTCTTTACGACGGTGTATGCATATTTACGCATACACGAAATAAGATTGACTCTTGTTATTCTTTTACATCAAAGCCCACATTACACTACGAAGTATAACAAGAAGGGGACAGGAACATGAATAATCGATTTTTAAAACAACTACAAAACTTGAAAATGAACAAAAAAAGTATAGGAGCTGTTGCATTAACAGCTGGAATTATCAGCACGACACTTATTCCTCAAAATGCATACGCGCACGGCTTTGTTGAAAAGCCTGGTAGCCGTTCCGCTTTATGTAGTCCAACTTATGGTGCTCTAAATGTAAACTGCGGAAGTGTTATGTATGAACCACAAAGTTTAGAAGCTCCAAAAGGATTCCCACAAGGTGGCCCAGTTGATGGGCAAATCGCTTCTGCAGGTGGAAAATTTGGCGGTATTTTAGATCAACAAACAGCAAATCGTTGGTTTAAAAATACAATCACTGGTGGGGAAAATACATTTACTTGGAAGTATACAGCACCTCACTTAACAAGCAAATGGCACTACTATATTACAAAAAAAGGATGGAATCCAAATAAAGCACTAACAAGAGCAGACTTTGAGCCAATTGGCACTGTACAACATGATGGTTCTGCAGCTTCAAATAATTTAACTCATAAAATCAATGTACCTACTGACCGTAGTGGATATCATGTGATTTTAGCTGTATGGGATGTAGCTGATACAGCAAATGCGTTCTATAATGTAATTGATGTGAATCTCATCAATAATGTGAAACCAGACACAGAAGCGCCAAGTATTCCAAATGGAATTCAGGCGCAAAAAGTAACAGCGAATAGTATAGAACTAACATGGAACGTTTCTACGGATAATGTAGGAGTAAAAGGGTACCAAATCTTCCGTAACGGAGAGATGATTGACACAGTACCAGGCACTTATTTTATTGATAAGAAATTACAACCAAGCACAGAATACACTTATACTGTAAAAGCAATTGACGCAGCTGGCAATGTATCGAAAGAAAGTACAGCGCTTACAGTGAAAACAACAGTTGAAGCTCCTGATACAGAAGCACCAACACAACCAAAAGGATTACATAGCATGGGAACAACAGCGTCAAGTGTGGATCTAATGTGGAGCCCATCTGATGATAACGTTGGAGTAGACTATTACGATATTTATAGAGAAATAGAAGGAACAATGAAAAAAATTGCAACATCCAATACGACTTCTTATATGGATAAAAATTTACTCGCTAATACTACTTATAAATATGCAGTGAAAGCAGTGGATGTAGTTGGAAATGAATCCATACAAAGTGATACGTTCACAATCACTACAAAAACTGAAAGTGCTTCATATGAAGCGTGGGATGCAAAGAAAGCATATAAAAAGGAAGATAGAGTTTTACACGAGGGAAAAGTGTATGAAGCAGTCCAGAATTATGAAGGACATGGGGATCCAAACTGGATTTTTGCTTTATCCTTATGGAAAACAGTGTAAGCTTTACCTCAAAATGAAATGAAAGATGATGGGCTTTGATGCAAAAAAAGGAAGTTTGAGAGTTAACTTTTCTGCTTATAAAAAAGAAGACGTATTCAGCGTCGTCTTTTTGTATTAATCTAGAATATTCATCAAAGAGACTTTCAAACGAATAAGCTACAGAAAGGTTACTATACGAATACATAATGTAGAATCATATAGTAACCTTTCTATTATGATAACACTTTCGTCATAAGAATATGTGGAATTCCATCTTCCATAAATACGTCGGAAGAAGTTTGATAGCCTAATTTTTCATAAAACCCTTCAGCTTGTGTTTGACCGTGTAGTTTAACTTTGTTTGCTTCTTTGTTACGAGCAATCTCTTCTAACTTTTGAATGATTACTTTGCCTAATCCGTATTTGCGATAGTCTTTTAAAATACAAATTCTTTCTAGTTTACCCATTCCGTCAACGAATCGTATACGGCCAGTTCCTACAGGAAGTTCATTATAATAAACTAATATATGTTTGCATGCCTCGCCAATTTGGTCATATGTATCGAATTCATCTTCAAGAGGGACACCTTGTTCTTTTACAAAGACTTCTTTTCGAATGTGAAAGGCAGTTTCTAAATCTGTAAGTTCTGTTATGAGTTTGGATTGCAAATTGTTCAGCCCTTTCTAGTGTGATATGAATGTGTTTTCATAGTATATCATACTGTAATGCTATAAAAGAAAAAACTGACTTGTAAAAGTCAGCCTTTAACATGCTTAATATTCTTTTATACCGTTTTTTGTTCCGATGATCGCTTTGCTCGTCATATTGATAAATAATCCTGTTTCAACTACACCGGTAATCATCTTTAACTCTGTATGTGTATCATTTGGATTCAATATTTTGTTTGGAAAAATACAATCAATAATTAAATTGCCGTTATCAGTTATAAATGGTCCGCCATCTTTCATACGTAAACGCGTTTCGCATCCTAAAGATTGAATTCTCTTTTCAGTTTGCTTCCAAGAGAAGGGGATGATTTCAATAGGAAGTGGAAAGGTACCTAAATGTGAAACGAGTTTGGATTCATCTGCAATAATAATAAGTTCTTTAGAGGAGGTGGCAACAATCTTTTCGCGAAGTAATGCACCACCACCACCTTTTATTAATTGTAAATCATTATTGATTTCATCTGCTCCATCAATTGTGAGATCAAGTATATCAATTTCATTTAAAGAGATTAGCGGAATAGATAATTGTTTTGCTAATACTTCAGTTTCTTTTGATGTCGGTGCAGCTTGAATAGATAACCCTTCTTGTACACGGTGACCTAACTTTTGTATCGTCCAATATACGGTTGAACCCGTACCAAGTCCAATCGTCATACCATCTCTTACAAAGCCAGCAGCATATTCGCCTGCAAGCTGTTTTAAATTCATCATTTTACTCCGCCGGGCGTGATCCAGCATCTAAACCGGAATTTTCAACTGTAAGTATAGGGCGAACGGTAATATCTTTATGTACACGCATTTGGCACGATAATCGTAAGTGGTCTTCAATTCCTTTTTCCGTAATAGCTTGTTTTTCATCATTTGTCGCCTCACAAAAATCACCTGCAATGACTTCAACTCTACAAGTTGTACATCTTGCTTTGCCACCGCAACGATGAAGAATGTGTACACCGTTATCTTCAAGTGCTAATACTAATTTCGTTCCTTCTTTAATATCGAAAGTTCCGGTACCTTCAACTGTTAATTTTGGCAAATTGATTCCTCCTCATGTAAAATGCTATATAACATATTTATGACCCGTATTCATGAACATAAACATAAAATTAATTATAAGCCCCGTAACTTTTTTATTTGTTCAATCGTTTATTAAGTAAGCGCTGAAAAGGAGTGGTTATTTTGTGCACAAAAGTAACTCAGGTTTTAAAGGATCATATCGATATGAATCATTCAAATATAAATTTTTTAATTACACATTATGCAGAGGTAAAAAGATACTGTACGTTTTTGACGAAAAACAAATGGGATGGGGAAGACCTTGCCCAAGAAGCAATTTGCAAAGTTCTTCAAAAGTATAGTGAGAAGGAAATTTGTATAACGCTTCTGTATAAAATTGCTCGAAATCAATGGTTAGATCAAATGAAATCAAAATCCGTTCAAGAAAAGTTAGAACAGCAAAATACATTTGAAGAACCACATGGAAAAATTGCAGATTTGCATGAAATGGTAGGGAAAGTATTGTCTTCGTTAAATGTGCAACAATCCGTAATTTTATTATTGAAGGATGTTTTTCAGTATAGTATCGCGGATATTGCAAAAATATGCTCTGTATCAGAAGGGGCAGTGAAAGCATCTTTATTTAGGAGTAGAAATAGGCTGAAAACTGTAAATGAAGAAGGCATTGAAATAGTGGAGTACACGGATGATGTTGAAATCGTTGTAACTTCTATTCGAGAAGAAAGACCTGAATTGTTGACGAAACTTCTCCCAACAATAGATTTCACTAAGTTACCATCAATACAACCAGTGTTATTCTTCAGTATGAAACAATCTTCTTCTTACAGTTGTATGCTTAATGCGGCATAAAACAGATGGAGGGATTTATAATGAGTGTAATTCCTTACGTAATAGAACAAACGAAATTAGGAGAACGCTCCTATGATATATATTCAAGATTATTAAAAGACCGAATTATTATGATTGGTTCAGAAATTAACGATCAAGTTGCCAGCAGTGTAGTAGCACAATTATTGTTTTTAGAAGCGGAAGATGCAGAAAAAGATATATTCCTGTATATCAATAGTCCGGGTGGTTCAACGACAGCGGGATTTGCAATATTAGATACGATGAACCTTATTAAACCAGATGTGCAAACACTTTGTATGGGCTTTGCGGCATCGTTTGGTGCGCTTTTACTATTAGCTGGTGCAAAAGGAAAAAGATTTGCGCTCCCTAACAGTGAAATCATGATTCATCAACCGCTCGGCGGTGTAAAAGGTCAAGCAACGGAGATTGAAATTACAGCAAAAAGAATATTAAAGTTAAAACATGATATTAACAAAATTATATCTGATCGAACAGGGCAACCAGTAGAAAAGGTAGCTCATGATACAGAAAGAGATTATTTTATGACGGCAGTAGAAGCGAAGGAATATGGAATTGTTGATGCAGTTATTGAGAAAAAATAACGTAAAACAGGCTAGAGAATATACTAAATTCTCTAGCCTGTTTTTGTCATTCTTTATTCTTTTATCCATTCATCAACTAAAGCTTGATTCTTTTTTATCCATTTTCGAGCAGCTTCTTCTGGATCTTTCGTTTTATTTAACATGACCATTAACGTACCAAGTTGTTCATCGTTCATTTTCCATTGATCAAAGTATTTCACAATATCCGGATGATCTTTTTCGAAACCTTTACGAACGGAGTAATAAATGTCATCTTTTTCACCATATACTTTCTTAGGGTCTTTTAAATATTTTAAGTCAAATTCTGAAAAGCCCCAATGAGGATTCCAAAGCGTAACAGCGATTGGTTTCTTTTTCGTATATGCCTTCTTTAGTTCGCTCATCATCGCAGCTTCTGAAGATTGGACAAGTTTTAGTTTTATATCATATTCCTTCATTGCTTTATTCGTTAAATTCATTAGGCTACTACCAGGTTCAATCCCAACAATTTTATTATCTAGCTCATCTTTATGTGCATTTAAATCTTCAATACTGTTAACGTTTTTCACATAAGAAGGGACGACTAAACCAAGCCCAGTACCTTCATACCATTTTGATTTTAAGACGAAGTCATCTTTGTAACGGGCATTTAATGGTTTATCCGTAACAGGAAGCCATACTTCTAGATTCGCATCAACATCACCACGTGCGACGCCAGTCCATATCGCAGCTTTTTCTAAATACATGAGTTCAACTTTATAGCCTTTTTCTTCTAATAAAACTTTCCACATATTTGCGGTTGCGATATTTTCTTTCCAACTTGTTACACCAAGTTTAATTTTTCCTTTCGAATTTGCATTTGTTGCATTACAAGAAGTGAAAATCATACTAATAAATAGTAACAGACTTATAATCCATATTTTTTTTCGCATTCAAAACCTCCTGTGAAGCTTTTGCTTTTTATAAATTAATCTATAAGTGAACCTTCTTATTATGAACGGAAACAAGAATTTTTAAAGAAATCTTATATATGTCATTTTTATGTAATATTTCTCTGTAAAATCGCAACACTATGTAAATAGATGGGTAGAAAAGGAGTAGTGACATGGATAATACAAAGGTACGTGTTGAAAATGTAACAAAAGTCTTTGGGAAACATCCGCAACGGGCGCTTACCTTATTAAAAGAAGGAAAAAGCAAATCGGAAATTTTAAAGGAGACAGGAATGAACGTTGGTGTAAAAAAGGCAACGTTTGAAGTATACACTGGAGAAATTTTCGTTATTATGGGTTTGTCTGGTAGTGGGAAATCTACATTGGTTCGAATGCTAAATCAATTAATTAAACCGACAGCGGGGCATATATACATAGATGGTGAAGACATCGCAACGATGGAAAAAGAAGAATTGCGAAGAGTAAGAAGGACGAAAATGAGTATGGTTTTTCAGAAGTTTGCTTTATTTCCACATCGTACGGTAATACAAAACGTTGCGTACGGGTTAGAAATTCAAGGAGTTCCAGTAGAGGAACGAGAAAATAAGGCGTTAGAATCGCTACAGTTAGTAGGACTCGATCATCATAAAGATAATTACCCTAGTCAACTTAGTGGTGGTATGCAGCAGCGTGTTGGAATTGCAAGGGCACTAACGAATAATCCAGATGTATTACTAATGGACGAGTCATTTAGTGCATTAGATCCACTAATTCGAAAAGAAATGCAAGATGAATTGTTAGAGTTACAAGATAAAATGGAAAAAACAATTATTTTTATTACACATGATTTAGATGAAGCTCTTCGAATTGGTGATCGTATCGCATTAATGAAAGATGGAGAAATTGTCCAAATTGGAACACCGGAAGAAATTATGATGAGCCCTGCAAATGAATTTGTAGAGAAATTCGTTGCGGATGTGAATTTAGGAAAAGTAATTACGGCAGAATCTATTTTAAAAAGACCAGAAACGTTATTAATCGATCGTGGGCCGCGTGTAGCTTTGCAAATTATGAGAAATGCAGGTGTTTCTACGGTATATGTTGTGAACAAAAAGTATGAGTTTTTAGGTATTTTAACAGCGGATGATGCAAGTAAAGCAATGAAAAAACAATGGCCAATTGCTGATTTATTACTTAACGATATTCCACACGTTTATCTAGATACATTACTGGAAGAAACGTATGCAAAAATGGCGGAGATGAAATATCCATTACCCGTAATTGATGAAAAGAAAAGGTTGAGAGGAATTATTAAACGTGAAAGTGTCATTCAAGCTCTTGCAGGTAACATTGAGGAAGAGGTGAAAGACGATGAATAATATTCCGCGCATTCCATTAGGCGAATGGGTCGATTCATTTGTTGCAAGTTTATATGAGCACTTTGAAGGCTTGTTCCGAGGATTCTCCTATATTATCGGTGGATTTGTTGATTTACTCACTAATTTTTTAACAATAATACCAGCCATAGTGATGATTATCATCTTATGTTTCCTCATTTGGTACACAACGAGGAAATTATCTTTAGTCATTTTTACGCTCATCGGATTATTATTTATTTTAAATATTAACTACTGGGCACAAACGATGCAAACATTAGCGCTCGTACTTACGTCAGTTATTATTTCAATTATTATCGGAATTCCCATTGGCATTTTAGCATCTCAAAATGAACGTTTCTCAAAATTTTTAAAGCCGACATTAGATTTTATGCAAACAATGCCGGCATTCGTCTATCTCATTCCCGCGATAACATTTTTTGGAGTAGGCGTCGTACCAGGCATTATTGCTTCCGTTATTTTTGCTATGCCACCGACAATCAGATTTACAGACTTAGGAATTAGACAAGTTCCAGAAGATTTAATTGAAGCTGCGAATGCATTTGGCTCTACCGCATCACAAAAATTATTTAAAGTACAATTACCGCTCGCAACCGGAACGATCATGGCTGGCGTGAATCAAAGTATTATGCTTTCGTTATCAATGGTTGTAACAGCTTCACTTGTAGGAGCGCCAGGACTTGGCGTCGATGTATATCGCTCTGTAACACAAGTAAATATCGGAATGGGATTTGAAGCTGGACTAGCTATCGTCGTGATTGCGATTATATTAGACCGAATTACGCAAGGGTTTTATACAAAAAGAAAATAATTCAAAAAACACACTTTATACTACAAAGTGTGTTTTTTGAATTCGAATTACATCCGAACAATAACAGAGCCTCCAGCTGGTGCACAAACTTGGTTTTGCTGTTGTTCCATTGATTTTATTAATTGATTATTTTCTTCGATTAATGAGATTAATTTAGCTAATTGGCTTTCAAGGCTTGCGATGCGCTGCATCATGTATTGCGAATCATAATGCAGTGTATTCCTTACTGGATGGGGGGAGTAAGCATATTGTTGATTTATATTTGGATTCCAATGAGGATACATTTGAATCGTTCCTCCTTCAATAAATTACTGATCTTTCTTATAGTAAATGCCTATGTATATGTAATGGTGACTTAAAAATTCTTTCAAACGAAGAGGATTATGTAGGGGGAATGGAAAAGTAATAAAGTACATTTTCTGGAAATTCCCAAGCGGAATAGCAAATATATTAGGAGACAGCAACGTTCATGTAAATGGATATTATATGGGGAGAAATTATGAGAGGAGATGCTATTTTGGCTAATAATAAAAAAAGAAATGATGCTATGACAATTGGTGTCGCTATAGGTGTTGTAATCGGTGTAATTCCTGGTGTATTTACTGATAATATAGCAATCGGAATAGCGATTGGGATTGCAGTTGGAATGGGGATTACGCTTTTGAAGAAATAATGAGTTGTAAATTATTTTAATGTGAAAATTCTTGTTTTAAGAGATTGAATTTTCTGAATATAAAACCTGTTTTCCCTTTTTTTATGATATTATATATGCAAAGGATGGTGATGGATATGCCAATAAACAATCAAGCAGAACAAAACTGCTTCATTTGTGAAAAACATAAAGGGAACATTACAGTTTCAGGTGGAGCTATTTACGAAGATGAACTCATTTACGTTGGACATGTCCATTGGGATGCAGAAGAAACATATCTTGGTTATGTAATGATTGATATAAAGAGACATGTACCTGGTCTCGCTGAATTAACTGAAGATGAGGCAAAGGCATTCGGACTGATAACAAGTAGAGTAAGTAAAGCGCTTAAAGAAAGCAAAGGTGCACCACATGGAGATTCAGAGAAAATTAAAAAACTATGCGAAAGAATACGAAAGTATATGGTAAATGAGTATGCATACAACAAATAATACACAATATTCATGGGTTGGAAGTAGGGAAATGTGTTTAGACGAAGTTTCAGTAAAGCAATATGGTGATATCGTACTTGGTAGATACGGCGGGAATATAAGTGCCGGAGCAAAAAAGAATGAAGACGGTGCATTAGTTTTGTCGAATGGTGATTGGGAATTCGCCGTTATATTAGACGGGCATAATAGTGCAGAAAGTGTTGAATTAGTAGTAAATACAATCCAAAAAGAATATGAAAATATAGAAGTGATTATGAAAGAATCAATTGAAACCGTATTTCGATCTGTTGAAAATTATATACTTACGATATTTCAATCCCGCTCATTTAAAGAAAAGTGCGAAAGGGTAAAAGGTGAAACTGCTTGCTTAATATGCGTAAGAAAAGAAAATTACATATGGTGGCTTTCCATAGGTGATTGCTTAGTTTATGTATTTCATGATGAATTACATAAATTAGGACAATATACATTGAATCAACGCCACTTTTACGAATGGATTGGAAATGTAAACACATTTGATTTACCCGTTCCTTGCTATTCATCAGGAATTCGTGAATTACGTACTGGAAAGAATCGAATTGTAATGGTGACAGATGGGGTATTAGAATGCGGGGAACGCCGTTATGAAACTCCATTAAATCTTTATAATGATATGAATGGAAATAATGTAGAGCTTAAAGAACATGTTCACAATGTTTTAGAACACGTTCATCATCAATTAGGACGAGATAGTGCGACCATTATTAGTTGGGACCTAGAAAACAAAACAAATGCTACGTATCCGAGTGATCAGCCGGAGAAAATTAAAGTAAAAAAATAAAAAGGAGAGGGTTTTCTGTCCGTTACAAAAATATCCTTATTAATTTTATGGGTGCTATCTTTATTGGTTTTTGAAAGAATAGCGAGAAGACAGTTAAATATACCGAAACAAAAAGGATGGAATAACCAATATGTGAATGATACACATAAGTGGGGAAATAGAATTATCATTTCCTCTTATATAGTTGTTATTGCTATAAGCACTTTTCTTCCAAATCGTATATATATGGGCTATGTACCTCTTTTATTTTTTATTACGTTATATGGATTTCAATCATATATGGAGTGGAAATATGATAAGGAATCGCGGGAGTTTTTGATTTCATTATTAGGAGTTGTAGCATTAATAATAACAGGGTTCATACTAAAATGATTATTGATGGTACAAATAATGAGATAACTAATTAATAAGAAACCATTCATCTATACATGAATGGTTTCTTATTATGTGTACGAAGTTCGGTCTTCGCAATTTAATCATTTATTTTAGCCAATATGGATTTAATGAAATTTGTTTTATCCTCTGCATATTTATGCTTATCATTAGGGTTAGCTGTTGAAAGTTGAATCTTTAACTGTTCATACTGCATACGAGAAGTTTTATTGTCTATTAAGTAATCTCTGAATTTTAATTGTTCTATTAAATATGGATTCCCTTGTTCATACATATGAATTTGATGAGTTCTTGGCTCACCTTTATTGAAATAATACCTTTCGGGTAATACATCTTTTCTATATTTATAATTTAATTGTTCTAGGTTCGTAATACATTTTAGACCACTTTTGGAATCTCTTAATTCCATCGCAATATCAATAATAGGTTTTGCGCTTAAATGCGGGATGGAAGTACTTCCAATATGGTGTATCGCTAAAATATATTTTCCAATGTGTTCCTCAATTAATTGTTTTTCTTTTGAAAACTCAAATTCCCACTCTTCGGACCACGGAACTAAAAACACTTTACCATAGGGTAAACCTAGCATTTAATTAGCACCTCCTTACATATTTTTTCAATAAAGTTACTTACATCTTCTTAAAACTCCTCAATACAAGAAACTCCCACAATCTCCAAGGAAGAACCTTCTTCGCAAAGATCATAAATTTTATACCTTTCCCAATTGGGTATCGTAATGTAGTACGCCTTGCTTCAGCAATTTCTACGATTTTATTTGCAACATCCATCGGATTACCAAGTGTATCGTTGCCATTGTTTATGTGCTTTTGTATTTTATCCATATATTCTTTGTAAGGAGAGGTTGTATCAGATTGGTTTTCAGCTAATTGTTTACCAACTTCCCATATGTTCGTGTTATAAGAACCAGGTTCAAGTAAGGCAACGTCTATTCCGAAAGGCTTTACTTCTAAGCGAAGGGATTCACTCCAGCCTTCTAATGCATATTTTGAAGAAACGTAAGGAGATAGACCAGGGAATCCTACTTTCCCGCTAATACTGCTTATATTAATGATTTTTCCGCTTTTCTGCTTTCTCATATATGGTAAGACAAGTTGCGTGATGGATATAGCTCCAAAAAGATTTGTTTCAAATTGTTTACGGTAGTCCTCCACTGGGATTTCTTCGATAAAGCCCCCATTTGCATATCCTGCATTATTTATGAGAATGTCTATTCTGTTTATTTCGTTTAAAAATAATTGGAAGTTATGTATAGAACCTTGATCTGTTACATCTAATTGTTGAACTTTTATATTTTGTTGTAAGTCGAGTTTAGTAGCTTGAGATATTAAGTCTATTTGTTTCTCAAGATTGCGCATTGTAGCAATGACAAAATAGTCTTTTTTTGCAAGTTCAAGTGTCGTTAAAAGTCCGAATCCACTTGATGCTCCTGTAATAATCGCGATTTTTTTATTCATTGTTCGCTCGCTTTCTTTTTCTTTTATCATAACGAGTTATAAAGAGAAAATCTATTTATTGTATAAAGATATTTGATATAATTGAAAATAATTATCAATTAAATTTTGGTTTTTACATAAAAGGAGTGTGGGTTTCATGGAGACTAACGGTTTTCATGATATTTTTCATAAATATTTTTATGGTTTACAAGTTGTAGAGGAAAGACATATGAATGTTCCAAAAACAATAGGTATGGGTGAAATACGAAGATGGACTTCATTTTCAGGTATGGAAATTGTGTTATCAAATTATCAATTTCATAATAACCATCGCATCCAGTTTGCATCTGATGCAGCAATGGTGGAGCTTAATTTTTGTTTACAAGGGTTCGGAGGAGTGCAAGTTGGTCATTCTTCGTATGAATTAATGACTGGAAATAGCTATTTATATTTTATGAATGATTTTGATGTAGTATTTGAATATGAAAAAGAAACGCCTCTATATTCATTAGCGATTGGGATTCCTGTACAATTGTTTAATCATTTCATGATGAATAATGCTATTGAAAAAAGTCTTGATTTTCATTCTATATTAGGAAATCAATCTTTTAAAAAGTTTCAAAATCCAATTGATTCTATAACATCTAATCTTATTAAGAGAATGATAGAGCATCCCCAAAAGGATCGTATTAGTCAACTAGAATTAGAAAGTAAAGCGCTCGAATTGCTTTCTATACATTTGGGGAGAGTGTTGCTTAATGATTGTGACGCAAATAAAAGGAGTCAATTATCAAAACAGGATTTGAATAAAATAAAACAGGCTGAAGAAATTTTACTTCAACGAATGGAATCACCCCCATCATTATTAGAATTAGCTAAAATAGTAGAGTTAAATGATTATAAATTAAAAATTGGGTTTAAAGAATTATTTGGGATGTCCACATTTGCATATTTACGAGAAAAGCGTATGGAGCATGCGATAGATTTACTGCGTTCGGGAAATAGTAATGTGACCGAAACGGCATTTGCAGTTGGATACAATAATGTCAGTCATTTTTCAGAGTTATTTCGTAAAAAGTATGGAATGAATCCATCAGAATTTTTACGTATTTATTAACGTAAAACAGGAATAATCCGCTATACCGTAAATTCCTCCGTCATTTGGTAGTTGCTTTTTGTAATGGTCATTATAATTACAAACAACATCCAATTGGAAATAACTTTTTATGGAGGAATTTAAATGAAAGAACGGAATGAAAGTCATTTTTGGATATTTGTATTAACAGGAATGTTTCTTATTATAACAACGACGGGTTTTGCACGTATGGCATATGGAATTATATTGCCGTTTATGCAAGAAGGACTCCATTTATCTACAGCTCAAGCAGGTATGTTAGGAACCATACTCTTTTTAGGGTATTTATTAACAGTCGGAACATCTGGAATACTTACTATCCGTTTTGGAGCAAAATCAGTTTTATTAATAGGGAGTTGGCTCGTCGTTATAAGTTTAATAGGATTAGCATTTGTCTCCTCATTTTGGATAGCCTCTATTTGTATGTTATGTGCTGGAGCTGGTAGTGCCCTTGTATATACACCACTCATGTCAATAACAGTAGGATGGTTTCCAGAAAAAAGAGGAACTGCAATGGGGCTATTATTAAGCGGTGCTGGCATAGGCATGCTATTTAGTGGAATAATTGTTCCTTATATAGTACGTGCATTTCCAGAGTATAGTTGGCGTGGTTCATGGCTTTTGTTTGGAGTTATTACATGTATTGTTGTATTCGTTGCCTCAATTGTTTTGAAAAATCCAGAAGTTACTGAAGATGAGGGGGAAAGGAATAATAAGTCGTTTTTATGGAAAACGAAAGAGCTATACATCATTGCATGGATGTATTTTATTGTGGGCGTTGTTTATTTAATTCCAAATTTATATCAAACTAGTTTTATGATTAATAATGGTATTGCGGCATCAATTTCGGAAACTGTTTATGCGATTGCAGGAATGTTTTCAATCGTAGGAGCTCCTGTCTGGGGATTGATTTCGGATCGGGTTGGTATAAAGAAGACGTTATGTATTGCACTTTTATTAGCTGTAATAGGTGATATGATTCCAATTATATTTGGACATACCATTGGCTTTATCATGTCGGCAATTATTTGGGGTTCCAGCCTCGGAGGTATCCTTTTATTAATTCAAGTTGCTGCTTCAAAGCAAGTATCTCCGAAATATGTCTCAATGGCAATTAGTTTTATATCCGTTTTCTATGCAGTTGGTCAAATGATTGGACCAGGACTTGCAGGATGGATTATCGGGGAAAGTGGATATACAACAGCTTATGGATTAGGTGCTTTTGGTTTCTTTATGTGCATATGTTTGGGATTAAGGCTAAAAAGAGGGGATCTGGCAAACTCAGCGTATATAGAGAAGTGAGTATTGTCTTGAAATGAATCTTTTTAATGGGGGGAAGCAAAGTGTTCCATGTTAAAGACGTATTAGCAGATCAGTTATTAGCAAATGCGAATGATCCCAGTTGGTATATTCCATTTTCAGATGCAGTTAAGGATTTATCTGAGAGAGAAGCTTTCTGGAAACCGAATGAAGAGTGTAATAGTATAGCTGAAATTGTACAACATTTACTGTATTGGAATACGACGTGGCAAACTAGGTACAAAGAATCAAATGTTAATGCTGTGCCCGCTATTGGTGATAATAACAAAAGTTTTATGCTATCAGATAATCAAACATTTGAAGAGTTAAGAGAAAAACTATTAGAGAAACTGTTACAATGGCAAAGTCTCATAAATGAAGACAAGGTTGAAAGTGATGTAATTGGATTTCCTGTATCTGCGAAGTGGTGGGAAGTATTAGCTAATGTAACGACTCATAACGCGTATCACATTGGTCAAATTATTTACATTCGGAAATTACAGAAGAGTTTTGATAATGAATAAGATAATAATTCTCAAATTAGGTGAACAAAAGTGGACAAAACGAGACAGATGTCTCATTTTGTCCACTTTTTTATTATGAAAGAAAAGAGAAAACCTATTAAATCAGGGATTAGAATTTGGCACAGTACTTGCAATATAAAAGATGAACAAGAAAATAGGAGGGCTGGACATGTTAAAAACAACTGAAAGTAAAGGGAATGAAATTACGAAAGAACAAGCTCGTTGGATGTATGAAAAAATGTTAGAGATTCGTAAGTTTGAAGACAAGGTTCATGAATTATTCGCGCAAGGCGTTCTGCCAGGTTTCGTTCATTTATACGCTGGTGAAGAAGCAGTAGCAGTTGGTGTATGTGCCCACTTAACAGATAGTGACAGTATTACAAGTACGCATAGAGGTCACGGCCATTGTATCGCAAAAGGTTGTGATTTAAATGGCATGATGGCCGAACTTTTTGGGAAAGCGACAGGGTTATGTAAAGGTAAAGGTGGTTCAATGCATATTGCCGATTTAGATAAAGGAATGCTTGGTGCAAATGGGATTGTAGGCGGAGGTTTTCCACTTGCTTGCGGTTCAGCATTAACAGCTAAATATAAAGGAACGAAAGATGTAAGTGTTTGCTTCTTCGGTGACGGAGCAAATAATGAAGGAACATTCCATGAAGGGGTTAATTTAGCAGCGATTTGGAAGTTACCAGTTATTTTTATCGCAGAAAATAACGGTTACGGTGAAGCAACAACATTTGAATATGCTTCTAGTTGTAACTCTATTGCTGATCGTGCAAAAGCATATAACATTCCGGGTGTTCAAGTAGATGGAAAAGATCTATTAGCAGTATATAAAGCGGCGGAAGAGGCTGTTGAGCGTGCACGTAATGGCGGTGGCCCAACTTTAATTGAATGCATGACATATCGTAATTACGGTCATTTTGAAGGAGAAGCACAAACGTATAAAACAGCGGAAGAAAAAGAAGAACATTTAAATGAAAAAGATGCGATTGTGCATTTCCGCAAGCATTTAATTCATGAAGCTTTATTAACGGAATCCGAACTTGTGGATATGGAAAAGGCAGTAGATGAAGCAGTACAAAAATCAATTGAATTTAGTGAAAACAGTCCATATCCAGAGGATGAAGAATTATTAAAAGATGTATACGTTTCTTACAAATAAGAGGAGGGTGAAAAATAATGACTAGAACAGTAAGTATGTCAACTGCAATTAATGAAGCGATGAAAATATCAATGCGTCGTGATGAAAACGTAATTTTAATCGGAGAAGATGTTGCAGGCGGTGCACAAGTGGATCACTTGCAAGATGATGAAGCATGGGGCGGTGTACTCGGTGTTACGAAAGGACTTGTACAAGAATTTGGTCGAAATCGTATTTTAGATACTCCAATTTCAGAAGCGGGTTATATGGGAGCGGCGATGGCAGCTGCTGCAACAGGTTTACGTCCGATAGCTGAATTAATGTTTAATGATTTTATCGGTAGTTGTCTTGATCAAGTATTAAACCAAGGTGCAAAGTTCCGCTATATGTTCGGTGGAAAAGCGAAAGTGCCAGTTACAGTACGTACGATGCACGGTGCTGGATTTAGCGCAGCGGCACAGCATTCACAAAGTTTATATGCGTTATTTACGAGCATTCCAGGTATAAAAGTTGTCGTTCCTTCCACTCCTTATGACGCAAAAGGCTTATTATTAGCGGCAATTGAAGATGACGATCCAGTAATCTTCTTTGAAGATAAAACACTTTACAATATGAAAGGCGAAGTACCAGAAGGGCACTATACAATTCCTTTAGGAAAAGCAGATATTAAACGTGAAGGTTCTGATGTAACAATCGTTGCAATTGGAAAACAAGTTCATACAGCACTTGCAGCTGCAAAGCAATTATCGGAAAAAGGACTCGAAGTAGAAGTAATCGATCCACGTTCTTTATCACCGCTGGATGAAGATACGATTTTAGCATCTGTTGAAAAAACGAATCGCCTGATTGTTATTGACGAAGCAAATCCAAGATGTAGTATCGCAACAGATATTGCGGCAATTGTAGCGGATAAAGGATTCGATTTGTTAGATGCACCTATTAAACGAATTACAGCACCACATACACCAGTTCCGTTTTCGCCACCACTTGAAAAGTTATATTTACCAACGCCAGAGAAAGTAATTGAAACTGTATCAGAAATGATCGGAGACCAATCTTTATTACATGTGTAATGAAACGATGAGAAGGGAGAGAGAAACATGGCTGTAGAAGTTGTAATGCCGAAGTTAGGTATGGCGATGAAAGAAGGTATTATTACGAGCTGGAATATTAAAGCAGGTGATAATGTAGAAAAAGGTGAACTAATTGCTAGTATTAACTCGGAAAAAATCGAAACTGAAATAGAAGCACCAGCTGATGGAACTGTTCTTGATATAGCTGTAAGTGAAGATGAGGGAGTGCCGCCGGGTACTGTAATTTGCTACATCGGTAAACCGGACGAAAAAGTAGAAGTTCATGAAAACATACATGTTGTAGAAGAAAAAGCATCTAATCCAGAACCTAAAAAGGTACAACATCCAGAACCATATGCGATAGATGTGACGAAGCAAAGAGTTAAAATATCTCCAGTAGCAAAGAAAATTGCAAAAACTGAAAATCTCGATATTAGATCATTAATTGGTACAGGACCTGGCGGAAGAATTACAAAGGTAGATGTATTAAAGGCGCTTGAAGAAAGAGTAGCAATTCCAGAAGTACTTGAACAAGAAGAAAGTAAAGTCATTCCTATTACTGGTATGCGAAAAGCAATTGCGAACCGTATGCATGCAAGCTTACAAAATAGTGCGCAATTAACATTAACGATGAAAGTAGATGTTACAGATTTAGTTGCTTTACATAAAGAAATAGCGGAAGTTGTACAAAAACGATACGATAACAAACTAACTATTACTGATTTCGTTTCTCGTGCTGTTGTATTAGCGCTAAGAGAGCATAAAGAAATGAACAGCGCGTATATAAATGATGTCATTCATCAATTTGAACATGTTCATTTAGGTATGGCGGTCGCGTTAGAAAAAGGATTAGTCGTTCCAGCTATTCGCTTTGCTAATAATCTATCTTTAGTAGAGTTATCTAAAGAGATTAAAAATGTGGCACAAAAGGCACGAGCAGGCAGTTTAAGTAGTGATGATATGCAAGGGACAACATTTACAATTAGTAATTTAGGTAGCTTCGGTATTGAATATTTTACGCCAGTATTAAATACACCTGAAACTGGTATTTTAGGTGTAGGTGCAATTGAACATGTTCCTGTATATAAAGGGAAAAAATTAAGAAAAGGAAGTATGTTACCTTTAAGTTTAACATTCGATCATCGTGTACTAGACGGTGCACCAGCAGCTGCATTTTTACGCACAATTAAACGTTATTTAGAAGAACCTATAACAATTCTTTTATAAAGAGAAGGTGAGAAAATGAGTAATTTAGTTGTTATTGGGGGCGGACCTGCTGGTTATGTAGCGGCAATTACCGCGGCTCAAAATGGAAAAGATGTCACTCTTATTGATGAAGCTGATCTTGGCGGGACTTGTTTAAATGTCGGTTGTATGCCTACGAAATCATTGTTAGAAAGTGCGGAAGTATACGATATTGTTAATCATGCGAATCGTTTTGGAGTATTAGTAGATAAGCAGAATATATCAATTGATTGGAAACAAATACAGACGAGAAAATCACAAATTGTTACGCAACTCGTACAAGGTATACAATATTTAATGAAGAAAAATAAAATAAAAGTTATACAAGGTAAAGCGAAATTTGAAACGGATCACCGTGTGCGAGTTACACATGGTGATAAAGAAGATGTAGTAGTTGGAGACCAGTTTATTATAGCGGCAGGATCAGAACCAACTGAATTACCTTTTGCTCCATTTGATGGGAAGTGGATTTTAAATAGTAGTCATGCAATGTCCCTAGAAAATATACCAAAATCATTATTAATCGTTGGTGGTGGTGTAATAGGTTGCGAGTTTGCAAGCATTTATAGTCGTCTTGGAACAAAAGTTACGATTGTTGAAATGGCATCGCAATTATTACCTGGTGAAGATGAAGATATCGCACAAATTTTAAGGGAGAAACTAGAAAATGATGGCGTAAAAATATTTACAGGAGCGGCTTTAAAAGGATTAAATAATTATAAGAAGCAGGCTTCATTTGAATATGAAGGAAGTATCCAAGAAGCCAACCCGGAATCCATTCTCGTTTCTGTAGGTCGAAAACCACGTGTACAAGAATTAGCTTTAGAAAAAGCAGGCATTCAATTTTCAAATAAAGGAATTTCTGTGAATGAACATATGCAAACAAATAGATCACATATTTACGCAGCGGGTGATGTGATTGGTGGAATACAGCTTGCTCACGTTGCCTTCCATGAAGGAACGACAGCGGCATTACACGCGAGCGGAGAAGATGTGAAAGTAAACTATCATGCTGTACCTCGCTGTATTTATACAGCTCCAGAAATTGCTAGTGTCGGTTTAACAGAAAAAGGAGCAAGAGAGCAATACGGTGACATCCTCATCGGAGAATTCGCATTTACAGCGAACGGAAAAGCGCTTATTATTGGAGAACAAACGGGGAAAGTAAAAGTTATTGTGGAACCTAAATATCAAGAAATTGTAGGGATTTCTATTATCGGTCCTCGTGCAACCGAACTAATCGGACAAGGAACGGTGATGATTCATACAGAAGTAACCGCTGATATAATGAGAGATTATATTGCAGCACATCCAACTTTATCTGAAGCGATTCATGAGGCATTATTGCAGGCAGTAGGACATGCTGTACATGCTTGAAGGTAAAAAGACCAGTCTAATAGGACTGGTCTTTTTAGTAAATAATATTTAAGTAGCAATATGTATAAAAAGATACTAGAAAAATCACTATACTCTCATGTTTTTTTAATCGATGAGAGTATAGTGATTTTGAAATTTCTTCGCTTATTTAATTGAAATGCGCTGTTACTATTTGATTTCAATTGCTGAAGTTATGTCGTTCCAATCCGCTGCTAAATTAGCAGTTTGACCATACCAATCAGAGTGTCTAAAGGAGACACCTTTTCCATATCCTTGAGTTGAAGAATGTTCCCATAGCGTTGTTGAATAACTTGCAGAAGGTGAAGCTGTACTTACAGAAGAAATTCTGTCGTTCCAGCTAGAAGGTAGGTTTTTAAAGCCACTGCTCCAATAAATATACTGTCCACCTTTATTTTGATGCTCATAAAAATCGGTACTACCAGCACCACTACCTAAAGGGTTAATTTGATTTTTAAGTACCTTTTTATCCTTTTCAATAAAAGCATTCAATGCTTCTCTGCTAGTAAAGCCATAAGCTAACCAATCTCCATTTTCATTTTGCTTAGGTAGTACCATAGTAATTTGGATGTCTTTTTTTGATTGATCGCTTAATTTTGTAAATGAATTAACATTCTTTTCATCAACTTTTAAATAGTCAAATGATTTAATTGTATTATCTTTTTCTGCAGCACTTACTACTCCTAATCCTCCAGTTAATGCAAAACCTGCTACTAATGTCCCTGCTACTAATTTCTTCAACATATAACCATCCCTTTTTGTTTAGATTTTTGTACAGGTAAAACTTGTACATGTAAAATGTATTCCAATTTCACATTTTTGTAAATATTCTGAAGTTTTAGAAAAAATAGGCGGAATATTTACAGTTTTGCATTTATTCTTTAGAAAAAATAGCTATTGGAATGATATAATAAATAGATATATTGCTTTTGTTGGATGTTAAAATGTTTTAGGAGAGATATCATTGAAATATTTTACAAGAGATTGGTATAAAGAAATGCAACTTTCAGGATTTGTACATTTCATAGAATCAATAGAAAAATGTAAAGAAATAGATCCCGATTATTTACAAAGTTTGAAAGATGAAGTAGAAGAAAGGAAAGAAGATTTATTAAATTATCTTCCTGAAACGCTACATTCATACTTTTATAACAACACTATTGATTCAGAATATCCTCCTAATGAATTAAAGAAACTTTTGTTAGAGTGGACAGCAGATTATGAAAAAAAGAATGACACAATTAGATCAATCATACTTAGAATATTTTAATTCCATTAAGAAAAAACTTCCGTCAAACGTTGTTCAATTACATGAATTCTCACTGCATGATAGTGTGATTAAAGTAGTAAAGTGTAAGTCAGAATATACTTTGTCTATCGTATTAGATTGCACTGGTACTTTTAGGGATTTCAATAAACTTCAAGTTTCTTTTACAGGAGTGACCAAATGTTCTATACCTGAAAATTTTGAAGGTGCTTGGTGGCTATACCATGAAATAGAGCTTACTGAAGACGGTTTCGAACTGGGTGTTTTATTTGACTGTCCATTTAGAGAAGTGACGATTTGTGCAACGAATTTATTACTTGAAAAGAAATAATATCATGCCTTTAAATTACAAATGTTTGACATGATGAAAAAATGAAGATATTGTAGATACATGAAGTCTGCAATAGGAGCCGTATTATGAAATATTCTAAAGCTACAAATTACGCTCTTCACACAATGCTTTTTCTGGCAGAGGCTACGCCAAATAAGTTAGTTAGTGTTCATCAGTTAGCGGAAATGCAGAAAGTTTCACCAACATACTTATCTAAAATACTAACTAAATTGACGAAGGAAGGCATGATTCATTCATCATCAGGACCTAAAGGTGGTTATTCACTTAGCGGTAATTGGGAAGATATCTCTTTTTTAGATATTATACATGCTATTGAAGGAAAAACATCATTGTTTGAATGCTGTTTACATCAGGAACCTGGATGTTTAATTAATGAAGTAATGCTTGCGGCAGAGGAAAAAATGGAAGAAGAGTTACGAAATCAAAAAATCGTAGATCTTGCGAAAAAAATAAATGTGGATTTTTAATCCGCTTTTATTTTTAAATTAATTAAGGATAAAAAGACTCTTTAATATCTATAATTATAGTTAAATGAGTTAAGCTTATTCATGGAGGATGTTTATTTATGAAATGTATTGACTGTGCAGTAATAGGTGCAGGTCCAGCAGGGCTTAATGCAGGTTTAGTTTTAGGGAGAGCTCGTAAACAAATAGCGTTATTTGATAATAAAACGAATAGGAATCGTGTAACGCAAAAGTCTCATGGATTTATTACACGTGACGGGATTAAACCAGAAGAGTTTAAGGAATTAGGGTTAAATGATTTGAAGAAGTATCCATCGATTCATTATTATGAAAAAACAGTTTTAACGATAACGAAGCAATCGACTGGTTTATTTGAAATTATGACATTAGATCATAAAAAATATTTGGCGGAAAGAGTTTTATTAGCAACAGGTATACAGGAAGAATTTCCATCCATCCCTAAAGTACGGGAATTCTATGGAAAAAGTTTATTTAGTTGTCCGTATTGTGATGGATGGGAATTAAAAGACCAACCTCTTATTATTATTTCTGAAAACGAAGATTATACGTTGCATATGACAAAATTAGTTTATAACTGGTCTACGGATTTAGTAATCGCAACAAATGGTAATGAGTTAAGTAAGCATTTCATGGATGAACTGTGTAATAAAAATATAAGAGTTATTACAGAGCCTATTCGTTCACTACAAGGTGAAGAGGGTTATTTAAAGCGAGTAGAGTTTCATTCAGGTTTGCACATTGAAAGAGCCGGTGGATTTATAGTACCTACTTTTTTTAGGCCAAATCAATTTTTAGAACAACTTGGTTGTGAACTGCAAAGTAATGAAACTTTTGTAATAGATGATTTTGGTCGTACTTCAGAAAAAAATATTTACGTAGCAGGAGAAACAACGACTCAAGGTCCATCGTCGCTAATTATTGCTGCATCACAGGGAAATAAAGCGGCGATTGCTATTAATAGTGATATTACAGATGAGCGGTTCTAACTAGCATTTAGAAGGAGGAGAAGAAGATGAATAACATGTGGGATGATCGATTTAAATCGGATGAATATTATTATGGGGAAGAACCTAATACGTTTATTCAAGAACAAGCATTTCGTTTAGCAAATTATAATAAAGTAATAGCTTTCGCAGAGGGAGAAGGTAGAAATGCTGTTTTTCTAGCAAGAAAAGGCCACGAAGTGACTGCTATTGACTACTCTGAGAGTGGATTAGAAAAAACAAAAAAGTTAGCCGAGAAGTATGACGTAAACGTGCATACAAAAAAGGTAGATTTATTAACTGATAGTTTGCCAGATAATGAATTCGATGCGGCAATTATGGTATTTGGACATTTTCATGCTGACAATCAAAAAATGGTATTGAATAAAATGATTTATACGATTAGGCCTGGTGGATTAATAATGTTTGAAGTTTATTCGAAAAAACAATTAAATTATGGTACTGGTGGGCCAAAAGATATTGATATGCTGTATGATCCAATTGATATTCTTACTTGGTGTGAAGGGCATGAGGTTATTCATTTCTTTAATGGAGAACAAGAGCGAATTGAAGGGAAAGGACATACTGGCTTAGCTCATGTTATTCAAGTTGTTATTAGAAAATCAATATAAATGTTATTGGAAGTTGAATACTTGAATGTAAAAAGACCAGTCATTTAAGACTGGTCTTTTTATTTAGATACTAGATTATCAAGCTTCCAATATGTATTTGTTAATGGAGCAACTTTACTATCAATATACAAATACATGTTATTTAAGTCTTTAGGAGAAGTTTTCATTTCAAATACAACGTCAGTAGTTAAAGAGAATTCGTGTGGAACATTTTTATAGTGCTCGTCACCTATCGGATGAGCTTCACCTTCATATTTCTGACCAGTTTTTTCATCTTGTATGAAATATTTTATTTCCGAAAGATCAATAGTTTGTCCATCGTCTCGAACATTATTAATCATAACACGAGTTGTTAGGCGCCACTCTTTGTCTATTTTTTCAAATTTTGCATTTTCAACTGTTGCTCTATAGTATTCATTTTTAACAATTTCCCCATAATGCATTGCGTTTTTTTCAAAAGTGCTTTTTTCTTTTTTGGGTGTAGAATTACCGTTACATCCTGCCATGATTCCTGTAAATATTAATGCTGTACAAGTTACTTTAATTATAGATTTCATAGTAATCCCTTTCTGTATTAAAAAGTAAAACATAGGAATAATTTCACATCAATAGGAAGGTAAATGGAAGTATGTTTGTGGAATATGCAAATATACATTTATTTCGTTTTCAAGTTAATCGGATAGAAATAGGGAGAAAAACTGTATAAAGCTGAATAAATAAGAATTGAAAATATTGTAATACAGAAAAAGCATGCATATAATTAAAATAAAGATTAAATTTCTGAATCTTCAATAATGGTGGTGATAACATGTTCACTGAAGAGCGTAGAGAGAAAATTTTAGAGTTACTTAAGAGAGATGGAAGAGTAATCGCAAAGGATCTTGCGGAAAGTTTTGATATGTCTATTGATTCTATAAGAAGAGATTTGTCTATTATGGAGAAGGATGGTTTATTAAAAAGAACGCACGGAGGTGCAGTTGAACTTACGCGAGTGAGAAACTTAGCTGCCGAACCATCGAAACGTTATCGTGATAGTTCAATAGATGAAGATGCGATTGCGAAAGTTGCTGTATCCTACATACAAGAAGGAGGTTCCGTTTTTATTGGAGGGGCTTCCATTCATTATGCCATGTTAAAGTATTTACCTGAAACATCATTTACAGTTATTACGAATGCTTTAGAAATTGCTAGTAAGTTACAGGAATATAAGAACATTGATACGTACTTAATTGGTGGAAAAGTGAAACCATCAGGAAATATGACAGATACACTTGCCTCTGAATTGATAAGTAGATTCTCTATTGATCTTTATTTCTCTACAGGTGGCGGTATTTCATTGAATGGTATAAGTACTGCGACACCGGAAGTTGCTTATTTTGGAAAAACAGTAAGTAAAATTGCTAGAAGAAATATTTGTTTAGCTCCTCATACTAAACTTGGAATAGACTGCTTTATAAAAGGAGAGTCACTGATAGAAATTGACCTTATAATAACAGATGAAGGGGCTAGTAAAGAAACGATTCAACAATTTGAGAAACAAGGTAAAGAAATTGTAATAGCGTCAATAGACCTCATTTAAAAGGAGTTTGAAATGATTATAAAAGGACAAGAGTTTCATACGAATGGATTAACTTATACAGTTCGTTCTGCAGTTCAAACGGATGCTGAGCAGTTATCGGAAATTAGAGTTCAGATCGATGGAGAAACTGAGAATATGGATAGAGAAGCTGGAGAGGGATTTATAGATAAGATAGGGTTTCAAAAAATAATAAAAACAGATAGTGAAGAGATGAAGAATCTCTTTTTAGTTGCAGAAGTGCACAATCAAATCTTTGGATTTTCAAGATGCGAAGGATCAAAGTTGAAGAGATTAGCCCATAAAGTAGAATTTGGTGTTTGTATTTTAAGAGAGTTTTGGGGATATGGAATGGGTAAGAGTCTATTGCAACAATCTATTCAGTGGGCTGATGAAAATGAAGTGAAAAAGATATCATTGCAAGTGTTAGAGAAAAATGAAAAAGCCATCCAACTTTATAAAAAATTAGGTTTGGAGGTAGAAGGTATTCTAAAAAATGATAAAAAACTGTCGGATGGTAAGTATTATAATACGGTAGTAATGGGAAGGTTTACTGATACTTTTCATAAAAGAGGTGAAGAAGTATGTTTTACAGAAGGAAATACTATGTAGTAAAAAATGAATTCATAGAAATATTTAATGATCATTTCAATGATACTAATTTACCTAATCAAATAAAATATGGTTCTCGTTTAATAGGACGCTGGATGAAAGATAATAATGATGGTACGACTGAAGTATTTGCAATATGGGAATATGATAGTTATGAACAGTATAAAGAAATTGAATCAAAAATTAGAAGCGACAAGATACATGTTAAAAGAATACATGATTGGTATGAAAAACATGGCGGGAAAGAATATGTTTTACAGGAGTACATATTAGAGTTAAAAAATGAAGAGTTAGTATGTACTGTAAAGTGATAGAGAGGTGAGGAATAATGGGAATTAAAACAAAATTATATTTTAGTTTAGCATCCACCATTTTATTTGCAATAGCGGTGATAGTTTTCTTTATAAACGGCAATCCACAAAAGTGGTTTTGGTTAAGTATTTTCTTTGCGTCCATTATACAAAATATAGTTCTACTAAAAAAGAATAAAGAAGGTCATTAAGATATTCAAATTATTAACATATTTGTGTCATCTTTCTAGTTGTATTGAAAACGCTTTTATTCAGTTTTATAATAAAAGTATGTTTTATAAATCTCCAAAACAATTAATAGGGGAGATGATACAATGTTAGCTTCACCGTTTTACTTACATACATGGAAAAAGTTTGTTGATGAAGGAGTCCTTGATTCGAACCGTATAAACGAAAGAATTTCAGAGTCATGGCATCGATGTAAACAAGCAAATGTGAATCCTCATATGAATAAAGGTCAGAAAATTTTGTCTTCTGATATTTTTCAGGATCAAAAGAAAAAGAGTGAAATCTTCCTTGATATAGCAATACCTCAAATACAAAATATGAGAAAAACCATTGATGAACTGCAAATGATGGCATTATTAATTGATCCAGATGGTTATGTTCTATCATTAAGTGGAAATCAGCAAACGTTGAAACGAGCGAAACATATTAATTTTATTGAAGGTGTGAAATGGACGGAAGCAGCTGTTGGTACAAATGCGATAGGAACAGCGTTACAGATTGAAGAGGCTATTATGATAAGTGGTACAGAGCATTATTCTGTCGCATCTCATAGCTGGAGCTGTGCGGCCTCTCCGATTCATAATGATGATGGGAAATTAATTGGTGTTCTAGATTTCTCCTGTCCAATTGAGTTTTCACATCCATATATGCTCGGAATGGTAACTTCGATCGCGCATGCGATTGAACGTGAATGTAGTATTCGAGTACATCAAAATGAACTGGATTTAATCCATCGTTTTTTAGATGTAATTGACAGTGATGAACAAGTTGTTATTTGTAACCATCGTGATGTTATCGTTTCTGCGAGCAAGAGGGTTCGTGAACGAGTATGTAATTGGTCACGAATGAAACTTGAAGATTTAATGCACAATGGATTGAAACCTAAATTAGAGGTACCGGTATATAGTAATGATAGAATGATTGGGAAATGTATTTACTTAAAGGAAAATAAACAAGAAAATTTATTTTCTACTTACCCGTTTATAAACGGAATTACTTTCCCTGGAGTTATTGGGACAAGCAGCGTATTTCAACATACTTTAGAAGAAATTAAGCTTGTTTCACCAACTGACGCTAGTGTATATGTTTGTGGAGAAACAGGTGTAGGGAAAGAATATGTAGCGAGAGCGATTCATGAAAATAGTCCAAGAAAAAATGGTCCTTTTATAGCTGTTAACTGCGGTTCATTACCGAAAGAATTAATGGAAAGTGAATTATTCGGTTATGCTGAAGGTGCGTTTACAGGTGCGCGGCGCCAAGGATATAAAGGGAAATTCGGACAAGCAGATGGAGGAACAATATTTTTAGATGAAATTGGTGAAGTACCGCCAGAGATGCAAGTGGCATTATTGCGTGTTTTGCAAGAACGAACAGTAACCCCAATTGGTAGTTCAAAAGAGGTACCAGTAAATATTCGTATTATTACTGCGACACATAAAGATTTACTACGATTAGTAGAAGAAGGGAAATTCCGTCAAGATTTATATTATCGTTTACATGTTTATCCGCTATATGTTCCGTCCTTAATAGAAAGAAAAGAGGATATTCCGTACTTCATACAACATTTTTGTGAACGAAAGGATTGGAATGTTGTATTTCCAAAGAGTATTTGTAATCAATTTTCACAGCATACATGGCCCGGAAATATTCGAGAATTATTAAATGTATTAGAACGCATATACATTTTATCGCAAGGACGGGAAATATGCGAAAAACAAATCTCTTTTTTATTACAAACAATGATTGGAAATCAACATCAACTTGAAATGCAAGCAGAAAATAAAACGGAGCATACATTAAATTTCCGTGAAAAAATACAGCGTGATAGCATGATTGAAGCGCTAGAAAAGACGAACGGAAATGTTTCATTAGCTGCAAAACTATTAGATGTGCCACGCAGTACATTTTATAAACGTATGCAAAAATTTAGGCTATAAAAGTAGATTTTTGTAATCTACTTTTTCTTTATGGGCTCACGTTCTGTCGGAATGTGCGCTTGCCAGGGAAATAATAGAATAATTAGAAAGAAGATTTCCTGAAGGGGGTTAGCATGTGAAGTATATTGAAATTGGAATCGGGAATAGGTGGTTCATTCGAACGGAAACCGAAAATAAAGATGGAACTGAATTCGAGGAACGAGGAATTATTAAACCAATTTATTTTGAGTCTTTATATGTACGGATTTGGTTTCGGAAAACGTGTTTTATTTTTGATACGAAAGAGGGCTTTAAGAAAGTAAGAAAAAGTAGAGCTGAGTATAAGTTTATTGTTGGAATGGTGAGTAGGTTAAAACAATAGAATCAAATAGGGGGTGTTTTTATGATTAGAATTATCACATTCATACTCGCTTTTATTATAATGGGCTATTCTATTTACAGTTGGAATGATGATTCGAAGCAAAGTATGCTCATTTTACAATTACTTTTAGGTTTTATGCTTGCCGGTATGGGGATACACAACGTTAAGAAGGATGAAAAAGAGAATAAGAATATGGGGCTTTTGCTATTACTTACATCACTTTTTTGTATTATTGTATCGTTAATAAAATATTTTAAATAAACCGTTACTAAGCATATTGAGTAACGGTTTTTTGAGGTTATAATGTGCTATTTATATAACCCCGTCGTATACATTACCGTTAAAGTATGTACAATTTCTTCTAATTCTAGTTCTTTATCATTTTGCACGATTGTCCAAAGAAACGTTTCATTCATAGAGAACCAGCCGCATGCGACAATCTCTTTATTTAACTCAGTTCGTACTAATTCATTTTCCTGGGAATGGGTGATGTCTTGTATAATCCGTGTTACAAAGCGTTCGCGAATCTCATCCCATTTTTGACGTATTTCTTTTGAGGTTCTTATTGCTTCTTCAACAACTTGTAATATAGCTCTTTCTTCTTGTGCTAACTGTAAAAAAGCGCGCACTTGATTCTGAATCATATCTAGTGCTTCGGCCTTTGTTTGAGGGGAAAAAGAGCGATCAGCAATATCATAAAAGCGATTCATAACATCTTCCATCAAAACGACGAGGAGAGCATCTTTGTTTTTAAAATATACATATGCTGTTCCATAACCAGTTTCTGCATGTTTAATAATTTGCGTGATTGTAGTTTTTTGAAATCCGTTTTTTATAAACATAGTATAACCGGAATGTAATAGTTTCTTTTTTGTTTCTAAGGAGCGGTGTTTTCTTGTTGAAAGAGTAGAATTTTTCAAGGAATCACCTCTTTATACTGAAATATCTGAAAATATAATTGTATTGTAAAAGAAGTTCGTATATAAAGTCAACTGACATAATATCATTGACGTTATATCAATTTAAGTGATATATTTCAATTAGTTAGAATAAAAAGAAAATTAAAAGAAGGTGACACCATGTATAAAGAACCATTTCAACCAACTTATGAGTATGCGCTTGAATGTGATAAACATGATGAACTGAAAGATTTTCAATCTGAATTTTATAAAAAAGAAGGAACAATATATTTAGATGGTAACTCTTTAGGGTTGCTTTCAAAAAGAGCAGAGAAATCGTTACTTACCTTGCTAGATTCATGGAAAGAGTTTGGGATTGATGGATGGACTGAAGGTGAGCATCCATGGTTTTTCCTTTCGGAGAAATTGGGTGAATTGACAGCACCTCTTATTGGATCTTTACCGGAAGAAACGATTGTAACCGGTTCCACGACGGCGAATATACATCAAGTTATTGCGACGTTTTATGAGCCGAAAGGAATACGAACAAAAATTCTTGCGGATGAATTAACTTTTCCGTCAGATATTTATGCACTTCAGAGTCAAATTCGTTTAAAAGGCTTAGATCCAGATGAACATTTAGTACGAGTGAAAAGCCGAGATGGAAGAACACTTTCTGAAGATGATATTATTCATGCGATGACCGATGATATCGCTTTAATATTATTGCCTTCTGTACTATATAGAAGTGGACAAATTCTTGATATGAAGCGATTAACAGCTGAAGCTCATAAACGTGGTATTCATATCGGTTTTGATTTATGTCATTCAATCGGCTCCATTCCGCATCATTTTAAAGAGTGGGATGTAGATTTCGCTGTATGGTGTAATTATAAATATTTAAATGCAGGTCCTGGTGGTGTTGCAGGCCTTTATGTAAATAATAAACACTTTAATAGACTCCCAGGATTATCTGGTTGGTTTAGTTCTAGAAAAGATAAGCAATTTGATATGGAGCATTCATTAACTGCGGCTGACCATGCTGGAGCTTATCAAATAGGGACACCTCACGTATTAAGTACTGCACCATTAATCGGTTCTCTTGAAATTTTTAAAGAAGCTGGTATTGAAAAGTTACGTGAAAAATCATTACATATTACGAGATATATGCTTGATTTAATTGAACATGAATTAAAAGGCTTTGAATTTACAATTGGAAATCCATTAGAGGATGAAAAACGAGGCGGGCATATTTATTTAGAACATGCTGAGGCGGCGCGTATTTGTAAAGCGTTAAAAGCAAATGGGGTTATTCCAGACTTTAGAGCTCCAAATGGAGTTAGACTTGCGCCTGTTGCTTTATACAATACGTATAAGGAAGTATGGAACTCTGTACAAATTTTAAAGAAAATTATGAAAAATGAAGAATATAAAAACTTTGAAAATAAGCGAGAGGTTGTGGCGTAAGCATGAAAACATCGCAGTGGATTGATATTTCACAACCGCTAAATAATGATATCGCGACATGGCCAGGGGATACACCGTTCTCGTATGAAGTTTCATGGTCAAAAGAAAACAGTGGTTCAGTAAATGTCGGAAAGTTAACGATGAGTATCCATACAGGTACTCATATTGATGCACCTTTTCATTTTGATAATGACGGTAAGAAGGTGTTGGATTTAGATATTCAAGTTTATGTTGGCCCAGCGCGAATCATTGACGTTTCTAATCTTGAAAGCATCGGGAAAAAGGAATTAGAAAACTTTCATTTAGAAGGTGTAGAACGATTGTTATTACGTACATCTTCACATGGTAAAGCAAATGAATTCCCAGATGTAATCCCGCATTTACGCGCAGATATTGCAGCCTTTCTTTCTGAAAAGGGAATTCGTTTAATCGGAGTGGACGTACCATCTGTTGATCCTTTAGATGATAAAGAACTAGCAGCACATCATCAATTATTTAAACATGGAATTCACATTTTAGAAAATGTCGTACTCGATCACGTAGTAGACGGCGATTACGAACTTATTGCATTACCACTTGCATTAACAGATGCGGATGGGAGTCCAGTTCGAGCTGTTATTAGACCAATATAAGTAGAAATGAACACAAAGGGGCGTTTGGCTAATATGAAAGAAAATGAAAAGGTAATTATGGAAAAAGGGATTCATACGGATTTTAAGGAGAATATGACGTATGGAGAGTATTTACAGCTAGATAGCTTATTATCTAGTCAACAAAGATTATCAGATCATCATGATGAAATGTTATTTATCGTTATCCACCAAGCGAGTGAGCTTTGGATGAAACTAATTTTACATGAATTGAATGCTGCAATTGAATCTATTAAACAAGATAAATTACCACCAGCTTTTAAAATGTTAGCACGTGTATCAAAAATTCAGTCGCAAATTATTCAATCTTGGGATATTCTTGCGACATTAACACCATCAGAATATATTGAGTTTCGTGATTCACTTGGTCAGGCTTCAGGTTTTCAATCGTATCAATATCGAATGATTGAATATGCACTTGGTTATAAAACACCACATGCATTAAAGATTTATGAAAAGGACCCAGAATTACATGCTCGTCTTCATAAAGCACTTCATACACCAAGTTTGTATGATGTGGCGATACAAGCGCTTGTTAAAGAAGGATTCCCAATTCATAAAGATGTGTTAAATCGTGATATTACGCAGCCTTACGAAGAGGATGCAACTGTAGAAGCGGCTTGGATAGAAGTATATGCGGACGTGCAGAAATATTGGGATTTATATCAGCTTGCAGAGAAATTAATCGATATTGAAGACTGGCTACAACAATGGCGTTTCCGTCATATGAAAACGGTAGAACGAATTATTGGTCATAAAATGGGAACAGGTGGCTCTTCTGGCGTATCTTATTTAAAGCGAGTGCTTGATCAATGCTTCTTCCCAGAGCTTTGGAACGTTCGAACGAAATTATAAAAATAAACTTGTCAGCTATTAAATGCTGGCAAGTTTATTTTTTGTTTTAATAACAAATATGATTTAATAGAGAGAACGAAATGAATAACAAATATTACATAACCATTTAGATGGAGGAAGATTTCTTGAATTTCGAGCAATTACAAAATAAATTTGAAAAGAAAAAGGTTAATACATTTCTTGTTTATCAAAAGGGGGAATTAACGACTGAGTACTATAAAACGATAGACTGTGCAAATGACTTATTTAAAATTAATTCGATTACAAAAAGTATCGTATCTATATTAATTGGTATCGCAATTGATAAAGGATTTATAAATAATATACATATACCAATCACAACATGGATTCCCAATGTGCCGGAGGAAAAGAGGGAATTAACGCTGTATCATTTATTAACGATGACAACAGGAGAAAATTGGAAAGAGTTCGGAAATGGGGTTGTTTTCCCGAATGATTTTGTGGAATCAGACAATTGGGTGCAATACATTTTAGAAAAGCCGTTCATTGAAGAAATAGGTACGAAAATGAATTATAATTCAGGTTCTTCTCATTTACTTAGTTACATCATTCAAGAAGCAACTGGAATGTCGACGGAGCAGTTCGCGAAAAAGTATTTATTTGAGCCGTTAAACATTACGGAGTATGAGTGGCAACAAGACCCGCAAGGTATATATGTTGGCGGATTCGGTATGAAAATGAAATCTATAGATTTATTAAAGTTAGGAAAAGTATGTTTGAACAATGGATATTGGAAGGGAAATGATATTGTATCATCGAAATGGTTAGAAGAATCAGGTGAGGCTCTATTTGAAACGTATGAACATGTCGGAGCATATGGATATCACTGGTGGGTATTAAATAATGAAAGATTTCACATACCGTATTGTATGTATTTTGCTATGGGATACGGAGGGCAATACATTATTATCATTCCGCAGTTAGAGCTCGTAGCTGTAATTAGTAGCCACATGCCAAAACGTGGCCTCGTACCATTAAAGTTATTTATAGAGCATATAAAAGAGAATTCCAATCATAAATAAGTAGAGAAATGAGGTGTTTTATGAGAAGTGCAAAAATGATAGCGATTTATAGACTGTTATTAAGTCTTCTAGCGTTTAGTGCACTTATTACTCAATTTGTTACAAGGGCACAAGTGAAACCGTTCAATCCAGTTAACTTTTTTAGTTTCTTCACAATTGAAAGTAATATTTTAGTTGCGGTAATTCTACTATTTAGTAGTTTGGGGACAGCCCTATTTGGACGTTCCGAGCAATTTGGAGTTCTTCGCGGTGCAGCTACAGTATACATACTGACAACAGGACTTATTTATTTTTTGTTATTAAGGGGATTAGAAGAGTCACTTCAAACAGCGATACCATGGGTAAATACTGTACTTCATTACATCATGCCATTAGCGATGATTTTAGATTGGGTTATAAATCCACCTACGAAGACCATTACATGGAAACAGGCTGCGAGTTGGCTTGTTTTCCCGCTTTTATATGTTGTCTATAGCTTAATACGCGGGCCATTCGTGAATTGGTACCCATATCCGTTTTTAGATCCGAGAATAGGTGGATATGGGAGAGTATTTTTATATAGTATAGGGATATCTGTTGTTATTGGAGCTATTTGCGGATTAGTAAAAATGTTAGGTAATCGATCTTTGCATATAAAAAATAATCCTCCTTATTAAGGAAGAAGTACATAAAGAAACCTCTGTCTGTATGTAAAGACGGAGGTTTTTTTGTTTTACCGACTTGTCTTCTGAAAGGACATCTTTAAAAATTCCTCTGTTTTCGTATCAAACTCTACATCCACAAAAACACCATACTCTTTTCCACCCTCACGTAGCCATAATTTAAACTTTTCAACTGTTATTTGAACAGTTTTTGGTTGTCTACCTATATGAAGGTAATCGATAATCTCAGCTTTCGGATATTGTTCTTTCGTTTTTTCAACGGCTAGTTTACCCCATTTTGCATATGGCGGCTGTGCGTGAACAATAGATGGGTCGGTATATATATTTGAACATGTTGTTATTAAAAAAAATATAAATGCTGTACGTACGAAGAATCGCTTCATAATAAGCTCCTTTTATTCTTTTTGTATATTGTTTACATATTTCTTCAAGCATATAAGTTTGGATTTTTTTGTCTTCTTTACATAAAAGCGAGGGTTTTACAAAACATAACCATGAAATCATTTCCGTAATTAAGGAGGGAAATACATGCGTCAAAAAGCTGTTTTTAAAATAGCGATTTTGCTTGTCTTTATCGGGCTATCTTTAATGGTAAGTAGTATACAGACCAAAAATGTGGAAGCCTTCTCTAATCAAGTGATTCAAAGAGGGGCATCTGGAGAAGATGTCATTGAACTGCAAACTCGTTTGAAATATAACGGATTTTATACGGGGAAAGTTGATGGTGTTTTCGGATGGGGTACATATTGGGCACTTCGAAACTTTCAGCAAAAATTCGGATTGCCAGTTGATGGTTTAGCGGGTGCTAAAACGAAGCAAATGCTTGTAAAGGCAACGAAGTATGATAAGTCGACCGCTAATAAAGATACTACAACTAATAAAGGGAACAGTGGTGGAGGTAAACAGGAAAATAAGCCGCCAAAAAGTACAGGGACAAATGTTCCAAACGGTTATTCTCAAAATGACATTCAGTTAATGGCAAACGCTGTATACGGAGAATCCCGTGGTGAGCCGTATTTAGGACAAGTTGCAGTAGCTGCGGTTATTTTAAACCGTGTCACAAGTGCATCATTTCCAAATACTGTTTCAGGAGTAATCTTTGAGCCGAGAGCATTTACAGCAGTAGCAGATGGACAAATATATTTAACGCCAAATGAAAATGCGAAAAAAGCCGTATTAGATGCGATCAACGGATGGGACCCAACTGGGAATGCATTATATTATTTCAACCCAGATACTGCGACAAGTAAATGGATTTGGACTCGTCCACAAATTAAAAAAATTGGTAAGCATATTTTCTGTAAATAGAGCGGAGGTGGAAACATGTTACGAGGTATTATCATCGTATTGTTAACAGTAGGTGTAGTCGGAACAGGGTATTGGGGCTATAAAGAGCATCAAGAGAAAAATGCAGTATTAATTCGAGCGGAAAATAGTTATCAGCGTGCGTTTCATGATTTAGCATATGAAGTTGATTTATTACACGATAAAATTGGAACAACACTGGCGATGAATTCACGTTCCTCATTATCGCCAGCTTTAGTAGATGTATGGCGTTTAACATCAGAGGCTCGTTCTGATGTAGGACAATTACCTTTAACATTAATGCCATTTAATAAAACGGAAGAGTTCCTTGCGAATATCGGTGATTTTAGTTATCGTGCAGCGGTTCGTGATTTAGAAAAAGATCCGTTAAATGATCAAGAATATAAAACGTTACAAGGTTTATATTCAAATGCAGCAAATATACAAGATGAACTGAGAAAAGTGCAGCATCTTGTATTGAAAAATAATCTTCGCTGGATGGATGTAGAAATGGCTCTTGCGTCAAACCAAGATCCAGCAGATAACACAATTATCGATGGATTAAAGACGGTAGAAAAGAATGTAACATCATACTCGTCCACAAACTTTGGACCGACTTTTACAAGTGCACAAAAGAATAAAAAAGGCGGATTTGATGCAAAAGGAAAGGCGATTTCGAAAGCGGAAGCGGAAAAAATCGCGAAATCATTTTTAAATTTAAAAGGGAATGAAAAAGTAGAAGTTGAGAAAAGTGGAAAAGGTGCAAAAGAATCATTCTACAGTGTGAAAATTCAAGATCCAGCAACGAACAATGAGTATTATATGGATATTACCGGAAAAGGTGGATATCCAATTTGGGTAATGAACAACCGAGAAATTAAAGAGCAAAAAATCAGTTTAAATGATGCAGGAAGTAAAGGATTAACATTTTTAAAGGATCACAAGTTTACAAATATGGAGCTGTTTGATAGTTCTCAATATGATAATATCGGTGTGTTTACGTACGTTGTAAATGAAAATGGAGTGCGTATTTATCCAGAAGCAATCCAAATGAAAATTGCCTTAGATGATGGGTCGATTGTTGGTTTTTCCGCAAAGGAATATTTAGCATCACATCAAAAACGAACGATTCCGAGTGCGAAGCTAACCGCTGCTGAGGCGAGAAAGAAAATTAACCCCGATGTAAAAGTTATGGAAGAACGTAAAGCTGTAGTAGTAAATGACTTGCATAATGAAGTACTTTGTTATGAATATATTGGTACTTTAGGGAAAGATACGTACCAAATTTTCATTAACGCAAATAGCGGTGCAGAAGAAAAAGTGAAGAAGATGCAAGCTGTTGAGAAAATTTATGATTAAACATCAATGATAAAGTGGTGAAAATAATGAAAATCATTATATATATGTTAATGCTTTGTTTCGTTATTACTGGATGTAGCATTGGAAAAAAAGACAATCTTAATGAAAAGCCAGAACAAAAAAATGTCTCGATGAAAAATGTTACGTATACAAATAAATCAAATAAGCCAAATGAAAAAGCAGCTGATCATCTGGCATCTTTAGCTGCAAGTATACCTGGTGTAAACGATGCGACAGCAGTAGTAGTTGGGAAGTATGCTGTTGTAGGTATTGATGTGAAAGCAAAACTTGATCGAACTCGCGTTGAGTCAATTAAGTATTCTGTTGCAGAGAGTTTGAAGAATGACCCAAACGGTGCAAATGCAGTCGTTGTAGCAGATGTTGATACGTATGAAAGACTAAAACAAATAGGCAAGCAAATTAAAAAAGGTAAAACTGGTGAAGGCATACTTGATGAATTAGCAGCAATTGTTGGCCGAGTAATGCCGCAAGTTCCAAATGATATGATTGAAAATAGAGAAACGAATCCGATTAAAGATAATGATAAACAATTACCAAAAGATGAAGAACAAGAACTACGAAAAGAACAAGAAGATCAGTCAAATAACCATTTGAAAAAATAGTGAAAACCCCGTACTAAATTGTACGGGGTTTTTCTTCAAGATTAAATATTCAGTTTATTTTTAAGGGAATATATGGTTTAATAATGAGGGGAGGGACAGCCGTTATGATGAAAAAAAGCGCACTCATATTAGGTAGTTTATGCATAGGTTTTAGTATGACAGCGTGTGACCAGAAGAAAGAAGTGAAGAAGAAAACAGCTATGTCTTCTACTATAACGGAAAATAAAAAGCAAGAGACCATTAATATAAATCATTTCTCAAATATTAATGAAGGAATGACTTATTTAGAAGTGAAAGATTTAATCGGTTTTGAAGGGGATTTACTCATAGAAGAAGGGGAAGAACATTCTACACGAATTAAGCAAATTTTTGCTTGGAAAGGAAACGATCCAAAATCATTTGCTAAAATAACATTTTTGGATGGAAAAGTGCATTCTAAAACACAGCAAGGTTTAAGTTAATAACTTGAAGGAATGGGAGAGTTAAGCATGAACATACATACAGGAGAAATACAATTAGTGCCGTATAAGGAGCAATATAAAGAGATAATACAATCATTTACTTTACCAAGTGAACAAGTTCAATTTACGGCGAATCCAGGTGAATTACTGGAGAAAGCGAAAAATGATCGAACGAAAAATGTAGTTGTTATTTTAGACTATAACGGAGTACCTGTCGGTGTATTTATATTACAAACAGGTGATAGGGTACAGGAGTTTACAGAAAATAAGGATGCCATACTTTTAACTTCTTTTTCCATTAATCACAATAAACAAAATAAGGGATATGCTAAAAAATCATTGGCGTTATTACAAGACTTTGTAAAATATTATTATCCAGTAAAAAATGAAGTGATTCTTGCTGTAAATGAAAAAAACATTCCGGCACAAAAGTTATATGAGAAAGTTGGATTTCAAGATAAAGGGTTTAGAAGAATGGGACCAATTGGACAACAATTCATATTACATTTACCTATAACGAGATAATGAGATAACAAAGCTTACTCTTGAAAAAAATCATGTAGTAAGTTTTTTAATTTGAGATATTTTCCGTACATGATATGTTAGATGTATTAAAGTAAGTATTCGAGAAGCATGAAGGTGCAAAACAATTCGATTGTTAAGCATTTAAATACGTGAGGGGTAATCATATGACAATTTATATTGCACTACTACGGGGAATTAATGTAGGTGGACATAAGGTAATCAAAATGGTAGATTTGAAAATAATGTTTGAATCCATAGGGTTAAAAAGAGTGAAAACATATATTCAAAGTGGAAATGTAGTGTTTGAGTCAGAAGAAGAGATAAGTTTTTTAAAGGAACGAATTGAATGTGAAATTACGAACGTTTTTGATTTCAATGTTCCAGTCATGTTACGAGCAAATGATGAATTTATTAATATTATTAAAAAGTGTCCTTACGAGACCCATTCGTTATTAGAAGGAGAAAGTGTACATGTGGCCTTTTTAGCTAATCCACTTTCTGAAGAAGACAGTAAGCGGTTACTTATGTACAAAAGTGACATAGAAGATTGCCATATCGAAGGAAGAGTAGTGTATTTATTTTTCAAAAAAAGCATTCGTAATTCTAAACTAATGAACCAGTTTCAAAAATTACATACGCCAGCTACAGTAAGGAACTGGCGGACTGTGAATAAGCTGAAAGCAATAGCAGAAGGTATTTAAACATAAAAAAGTGGTTTTCTGCATTTAGAAAACCACTTTTTTTATTTATATTGTTTGGCGACAATGAGTTCAACAATAGGGAAAATAAGAAAGGAAGAACAGAGTGCAATAAAGAGTGGAAGGTTTTTTACACCATCCAAATTGGAACCCATAGAAAATCCTTCCGAGCAGAGTAATATAAGGAACATAACACCTACAAGCACAAAATACGCGATTTTAAAGCTTTTATATGTAATTTGTTGTCCCATCTCATCTTGACTTTCTTTCGATACTCCGTTTGGATCTCCCCATGTAATATGATTAATTAAATTACTAAGTATTAAAGAAGCAGCGAAAATAGTCCCACCCAAAATTGAACCTTCAGTTATGTATTTGTATGTGCCATGTACAAGTATAGCGATTAAAGATAAAGTTATGATTACAAAAATAATTTTTTTAGTATTCAATATATAATTGCACCTCCACTTTTGTAAAAAACTCTTTACATCCATAGTATAAAATTGGAAAAGTTTTATGTCAAACATTTTTTACATATGAAGTGAATGTTTATGATATTTTGTTTAAAGGATGAAGAAAAAATTACATTACATTTGAATGTAAAAGAATGGGCTCGCATATATTTGGAAGGGATGTCAGATTAATTTAGGGGGTAGTTATGTCTATTCTTTTAAAAGCTGGTGCAGATGCAGGAAATAATGGTTTGAAGTTAATGGTGAAAGGGCAGGAACCTATTTTTATTCCGAGTATTTATTCCTTATATATAGGTGAGTCTACGGGGTTGTTAGATGAGGGTGAAGTTTCATCGTCAGAATTAGAGAATCACATTGATGTGACCATTAGTTCTCCATCGCTAATGTTAAATAATGTACGATACATCGTTGGAGAAAAAGTGATTCAAGATCAATTAAAAGGTACTGAAGTGGAGAAAAAATCAAATAAATCTACTGATGAGTTAATGGTCATTACAATCCTTTCAGGTTTAGCGATAAGTGCTATGCGTCAAAGCCCTACTTCAAGTCATATTAATATTCGTTATGATTTATCTGTTGCTCTTCCAATGCAACTTATTACACAGGAAATTGCTGCTGAAAATGCGAAACGGTATATGGGTAATCACAAGGTCATATTCCATTATCCAAATGGACGCGATGTTACGATTAATGTTTCTATTGAGTTTTGTAAATGTCTACCTGAAGGCGCTTCTGGGACGTGGGGGATTGTATATGATGAGGAAGGAAATGTTGTGAAACATAAAATAGAATGTGAACAAAATCAAGTTTCAGAAATTGATTTTGTAGATAAAACTTTATTGTCTTTTGATATTGGCGCGGGGACAACGGAAGAAGTTGTTTCATTAGGGGTAAATTTCCGTCCGCAATTAAGTAAAGGATTATCGTACGGTGTAAAAGAAACGTTACTACAAATTATTACGAGATGGAATCGGAAATATCCTACGAAAACAATTGATAGCATTACAGAATTTAACCAAATTTATTTAAATGAAAAGCACCCAAGAAATGCATTGTTAGTTGAGGAATCGCAGCCAGCATTTTTAGGTTTAGCAGCACGTGTCGCAACGGATATTATTAACAAAATTGATGATATGAAAGACGATCCATATGTATTTATTTATGGTGGGGGCGCAGTTATTATTAAAAATAGCTTAAAAATGATTTTGAAACAAAAAGGACGCTTGAAAAATGTGATCTTTGTAGATAACCCGTTATTCACCAATGCTCGTGGGTTATTAGTATATACATGCTCGCCAAAATATAGAGAGCATAAGCAAAAAGAGTTAGGGTTTACAAACTTAACGATAAGTTAGTTGGTGGAAGTATGCGATCTAGGCGATATAAACGTGGTGATCGAGTGAAAATTAACATTAATAAATCAGTATCGCCTGAAATGATTGCTTGGCTTAATAAACAATCTAATCCAACTAATTTCTTTTTCTTTGCGGCCCAGCAATTATTTAAACAAGTAGGAGATATTGATGTATCAAAAACCTTGCCAAGTAGCCATGTTTTTTCTTTATATATAGAACCATCATCTCTATTAAAAGTTGAAATGAATCCATTTAAACACGTACCACTAGAAAATAGTAAATCCACCGAAAATGTAAAAAAAAAATCGTGGGAATCTGTTGACCAGTTAGATTGTCCATTTTTTTAAGCATAAAAAAATATAGGTAGAGCCCATCACTATACATACGAATGCAGTGATGGGTTTTTGATATTGTATCGTAATCTTTATAAAGTGAAACTATAATCAGTGGGGGTTTTGTTCATCCCCCACTGATTATTAGTTGAACCAATCGGGCGTTTACGGGCAGTTTATCTCCCACCTAATTTCTTTGCTTCAGCTGAATTTTGAGGTGGGAGTTTTACTGCCCACAAATAGCGGGATAAATAGAAGGGGCAAAACAATTTGTGCCCCTTCTAATAGTTGTTCTTATCTTATACAGGATATATGTTCTGAAACGGCTTTAATAATTTTATCCCAGTCATCGGGATGAATCTCGTGCCCTGTACCTTCAAGGGATAATAGCTTTGAGTTCGGAATTTCATCAATAAGTGCGAGTCCATGTTCAAGTGGAAGAGCTGTATCGTCCGTACCATGAATTACTAAAGTAGGTACTAGTAACGACTTTAGTATACCTTCATAAGAATCATCACCTGTAAGGAGGGCGTGATTAAACATACTTAATAGATTGTTAGCACGTTCTATTTCTTGCTTTACTTGTTTTAAAGTTCTTGCTTCATCAAATATACGCTTTGATCCACAGAGTAGACGTGATCCTGTAATTAAATATTTCGCTATAACATCTTTATTTGTCCAATCTAAATTTGCACCATTAGCATGATGTGTCAAAATTCTTTCATCCATTGGAGGCAAATCACGAGTATTGTTATCAGATCCAATAACGCTTGTTGCTAGTAATGTTAAGGTCAAAATTCTTTCTGGGTGTTTTACTGCAGCAATTTGAGCAATCATACCTCCTAATGACATGCCAAAAAGGTGTGCCTTGTCAATATGATACGCATCGAGTACTCCGATTGCATCTTCAGCCATATCTGCTACAGTGTAATTGGAAGTCCCAGGCTCATATGTAACAGAACGCCCAACATCACGGTTATCATAGCGAATGACAAACCTTCCTGTGCTAGCCAACCTTTCACAAAATTCTTCATCCCAATAAACCATTGAACACGTAGCTCCCATAATTAATAATATTGCTGGGTTATTAGGATTTCCAAAGCTTTCTGTACATATATCAATACCGTTTACTTTGAAAACTTGTTCACTCATAGCACACTCTCCGTTTCATTTAAAGGTCATTAATAAATAAAGAGAAATATAACTTTGGGTGTTTCTTAGGCGTAAATTAGATTGTATTTAAGTGAAATAAATGTTTTTTGCACTCATGATGCTTAATTAGTAGAGTAGCATAAATATCACCTCCTAACATATTTATTGTCATCCAAGGCGGAAAATTTTGAAAAATAATTGTTTGTTATTACAATAAACAACAAGGAGGAGAGGAAATGAAAGCAATTGTTATTAATCAATATGGTAGTGTTGAAGCATTACAAGAAAGACAAGTTCCTAAACCAGTTGTTAAATGTAATGAAGTATTAATACGTATACACGCAACATCTGTCAATCCTGTTGATTGGAAAATAAGAAAGGGAGACTTACAAGAAAAGTTGCGATTTTCATTTCCAATTACATTAGGATTAGATGTTGCTGGAATAGTTGAAGAAGTTGGAGAAGATGTGAATCATTTTAAAATAGGAGATAAAGTGTTTACGAAACCTGAAAATACAGGGAAAGGTTCTTATTCTGAATACATTACAGTGAAATCAAATTTAGTAGCGCAAATGCCTAATAATCTTAATTTTGAAGAAGCAGCATCTATACCTCTTGCAGGACTTACAGCTTGGCAAAGTCTTGTCGATTATGCACAAATAAAAGAAAATGACCGAGTATTAATTCATGCTGGAGCGGGCGGAGTAGGGAGTTTTGCAATTCAAATCGCAAAATCATTTGGGGCTTTTGTCGCAACAACTGCAAGTAGTAAAAATGAAGAGTTTTTAAAGTCTTTAGGTGCTGACCTTGTTATTGATTATAAAAAAGATAAATTTGAAGAGCTACTATCAGATTATGATATTGTGTTAGATACAATCGGCGGAGAAGTACAAGAAAAAAGTTTTCAAATTATTAAATCTGGTGGTGTTCTAGTTTCTATCGTTCATGAACCACTTCATGAAGTAAAGGGTATAAGATCAGGATTTTTATGGTTAAAACCAAGTGGAAAGCAATTAGACGAATTAACTAGTTTGATCCAAGCTGAAAAAATCAAACCAATCATTAGTAAAGTTGTGCCGTTTAATGAAAAAGGCGTTAGAGAAGCTCATATTTTGAGTGAAAGTCAGCATACTAGAGGGAAAATTGTAATTACGATGGAATGATATTTACATAAATATATGAGTGGTGACTATAAAAAATAAAAATTGTCACCACTCATATAAACTACAATTTTTGCACGACAAAAGTAATCGCATTCGTATTTAATTGAATGTGTTTACCGTTTCGTACAATATCATACGCTAAATTTTTCATTTCAACTTTTACTTCTTTCCATTCGTTATAAACGCCTTTTAGTGTACGTATCATTTCTTCCGTAGAAAGGTTAATTTCAATTAAAGCATCTAATTCTTCTCCTGTTTCTAAATCTATTTCTTAAATGTTAGAGTTAACTATTAAACAATTGATACCGCCACTCTTTGTCCCATTTTTCATAGTGTGAAGCACTTTTTTAAAATCGTCTATTGATCTAACATGTTCTAAACTTGATACTGCAACGATGTAGTCATAAGTATTAGGAGCAATATAGTAGTCTTCAATTGCTGCTTGTTCCGTTTTTATGTATTCAAATACACCATATTCTTTGCTATAAACTTGTAACTTCATTAAAGCCGAATCAAGTAGATCAATACAAGTAACAGTGCCGCCACTATTCATAATTTTTTGTGCAATCGGAGTACTGTTTCTACCGACACCAGAGCCAAGGTCCAGTATTTGTAGGTCTTTCTGTTCTTCAAGATAGTTCAGCATGTCCATAACTGTTTTAACAGGTTTATAAAGCCAAGATCCCGCTTCGAATAATTTATATTGTTCATAGCAAAGATCGTGATACTTTTTCTCTTCTTGTCTTATGTAATCGATTCTGTTCATAGTGTTTCAGCTCCAATAGTTTCATGGCGAAATGAATAGGTTGGACAACCTTTAACATTCATTTGAATTCGAAATATACCCCCAGCATGTGGGTACTGTTTTAATTCCGCATCAGTCATTCTTGTTCTGGCTGTTGTGATATATAAATCGGTCAAATTAGGTCCTCCAAATGTACACGACGTTACATATAAAGCAGGAATCGAAATACTTAAAATCTGTTCTCCAGTCAAGGGATTCCATCTAGTAATCTTCGAGCCTCCCCAATGTGCAATCCATAAACAACCTTCTACATCAATTGTCATACCATCGGGTAGACCTTCATTTTCAGGGAAGATGATAACATCTGTTGGATTGCTAATTACACCAGTATGTATATCATAATGAAAACGGACTACTTTTTTTTGTAGGTGTATCAATAAAATAAAGGTATGTATCGTCAGGAGACCATGCTATGCCGTTTGATGTATTTACATGTGATACCTTTTTCTCTACTTGGAGATTATTATTTAAAGAATACAAGGAACCGGCGCCACTTATACCATATAAGTCAGTAGTGCCTGCCCAAAAGCGGCCAGCCGGATCGCATTTCCCGTCATTAAAACGATTTTCTATTAAATGTGGTTCAGGATCATAAATATGTGTAAGCTCTTCTGTATTTAGATTAAAAGAATAAAACCCTTTTTCTAGAGCTAAAAGTACTACATCATCTAGATATGGAACGACACAGCCGATTTGCTGATTGAGGGCAATCACTCGGTTTGAATTATTAGCGGGGGTATAAATGCATAGTTTTTTCTCCATAATATCAACCCAGTATAAAAGCTGCTTTTTTTCATTCCAACATGGTCCTGCAGCTAAACTTGCTTTAGCATCTAAAACTAATTCTATATTACTGAACAAGATGTTCACCTCGCTTTATAAGATATTTATATAATTCGATAAGAATAGAGGTAAACCTTTTGTGAGAGATTATTAAGATTTGCAATGTCGAAAACAGACCTTTTCAAGTTATTAAAAAAATGTATAAACACTGTGAGGAAAATGCATATGCTGTTTTATGAGATTGTTTGCTTTTCGTGTGAAAATATATTCCGAGTATACGAAGGAAGTGAAAAATATAAGCGATTTAAAGAGAAACCGAAAGGGACATATTGTTGTGATGAGTGTAGCCACAGAATTCAATTAGAAGCGATAAAATGTTTTTTTAGGTAGTTTTATATTTTTGTTCAGAAAAATTTGACAATATATACGTTATAAATTATCATATGTAAAAACTAATATTCAAAATGGCATTGAAGAGAAGAGTAGTTAAGAAAGAATACGTACAGAGAGCTCTGGTAGCTGAGAAAGAGCGGTATACATCTTAATGAAAAAAGACTTAGAGCTGCGCAAGGAACTAATTCATTTAGGGATGGTGCGACGGGTTCTCCCGTTATAGAGATAGGGTATAAGCATGTTTTGCCGTACCTGAAGAGGTTAATATGGTGACGTATTAACAAACTGAGGTGGTACCGCGAAGTTAATAACTCTCGTCCTCAAGATGAATAATCTTGGGGGTGGGAGTTTTTTTATTGCATAAAACTGAAAATGTGAAAACAAAAATACAATTGAGGTGAGTAACATATGCATTGGGCGTATGAAGTAGCACATGAATTGATTAGAAAAAATCCAAACAAAGAAACTTTTGTTTGTGCAGCTGGAATTAGTCCATCTGGTTCTGTTCATATTGGGAACTTCCGTGAAATAGTAACGACTTATTTCGTTGTAAGGGCTCTGCAAGATTTAGGGAAAAAGACTCGTTTTATCTTTTCATGGGATGATTATGACAGGTTTAGAAAAGTTCCTAAAAATATTGATCCATCTTTTGCAAAATATATTGGTATGCCATACTGTGATATTCCTGATCCGTATGGGTGTCATAACTCGTACGCAGAGCATTTTGAAAAAGAGTTTGAGAAATCGCTCCAAGCATTTGGGATTGAAGTTGAATTCATATATCAACATGCTGAATATAGAAGCGGAAGGTATAACGAAAACATATTAGAGTCTTTGTATAAAAGAAAAGAAATATATGATATTTTAATGGGGTTTAAAACAGGAATACACCGAGAAGAAGATAGAGAAAACTTTTATCCCGTTACGTTATATTGTGAGAGGTGCGGGAAAGATGCCACAACTATTACACATTTTGATGAAGTATTAAAAACAGTTCGGTATGACTGTGAATGTGGAAATCAAAATAAATTATCCATATTAAATACAAGTCAAATGAAACTGAATTGGAAAATCGATTGGCCGATGAGATGGATGATAGAGGATGTTATTTTCGAACCGGGCGGAAGAGATCATTCATCGGAAACTGGTAGTTATAATGTATCAAAAGAAATTGCAAGAGAAATATTCAATTGTGAAGCCCCTCAATACGTTGCTTATGATTTCATTGGAATTAAAGGGCATCATGAAAAAATGTCCAGTTCTTCAGGGAATAGTATTACACCTAGGGACTTATTAAAAGTGTATGTACCAGATGTGATTCTTTTTATGTTTGCAAAATATAGGCCCGGCGCAGCTTTTCATATTGGACTTGATGAAGATGTGATTCGCAATTATACAGAGTATGAGAGATTGAAGGATAGTTATGAAAATAAAACACTCAAAAATGAAGATTTATTTGATGCAATTAAACTTTCTAGACTTGATAGCCAATTTAAAGAGTATCCAAAGTTTAATCAAGTAGCAGGAACTTTACCGTTATTAAATTTTGATTCATCTATTTTACAAGATATATTAGAGAAAATAGATAGGAGCTATGCATTACCTGAAATGATAGCGATAAGTAATCGTGCTGAGTATTGGATAAGAAACTTTCAATCTAAAAAATTAATTGCGGTAAATAAAGAGAAAAATACGGAGTTTTATAACACATTAGATGAACGGCAGAAAAAATGGTTAGTAGAAGTTTGTAAAATAATTCGTTCTAATAACGATCATTCTAAACTAATGGAGCAATTGTATACGATTTGTCATCATGAAAATAAAAAAATAATGAAAGAAAATCAAAAACAATTATTTACCATTTTATATAGGCTCATTATGAATCAATCAAGTGGTCCACGTATACCATTATTAATACATGTGGTAGGCGCTAGAAAATTCGTCACATTATTAGATTTCTAAAATATAGTTAAAAGCAACGCAAGTACTCAATAGAATAAGTACTTGCGTTGCTTAATTTTTACTATCTTGAATACATTTTTGGACATTCATCACCACTTGGTTCGTAAAAGCAATGGCTTTTAAATTGCCCTGCAAACGGCTGATTATACCATTCGGGTGGACAAGCTCCAACTGGACGAAAATACCAAAGAGCCCATCGTGCTGGCCAGCGCCATTCACCTTGTAAAACTTTTCTTGCGATTTCTTTTTCTGATTCACGGGCGCGTTGGTAAAAATATCCGAATTGCACTGCTTCGAATCCGCCAGGGCTTTGATATACTGCATCACGCACAGATCGAAGTTGTTTAAAATCTAAACAATCACAAAACACACGATTTACGACAACACAGCCAACAAGTTGTTCACCTTGTCGTCCTTCACCTTCAGCTTCAGCTCGAATTAAACGAGCTAGTAAATCAACGTCACTTTCGTTGTATGGAATAAGGGGCATTGTAATACCACCTTTCTTTACCTGTTATAGTAAAGAGTGTATGTTTCAAAATGAGCTAAGTGCATTTTTCTTGAAAATAACTACTAATTTTAAAAAGGAGCTTATACAGATAAAAGCTAATTATTATATAGAAGATAAAAACGAAAAAGGAGGGGTACTATGCATCGTATACATAAAGAACATATCATTTACGCAATGTCACCAGAAAATAATCCATGTATTGAAGTAGAAATTGGGAGCCGTCTTGTATTTGAAACATATGATTGCTTTGAAAATCAAATTGATTCTGAAGATGTTGTGTTTCAAGAATTAGATTGGAATCGAATAAATCCAGCGACGGGACCTGTACATATTAAAGGTGCAGAACCTGGTGATATATTAGTCGTAACGATTGAAAAGATTAAAATCGCAGAGCAGGGTGTTTTAACTACAGGTGCGAACCTAGGTGTAATGGGTGATGAGCTAAATGAAAATACAGTGAAAATTCTCCCAATACATAATGGACATGTTTCATTTTCAAATGAACTGCAAATTCCAATTAATCCCATGATTGGTGTGATTGGTACTGCACCGAAAGAAGAGAGTATTTCATGTGGTACACCGCATGATCATGGCGGGAATATGGATTGTAAAGAGATTAAAGAAGGAACAGCATTATTATTACCTGTAAATGTTCCTGGTGCTCTTTTAGCATTAGGTGATTTACACGCTGCGATGGGTGATGGTGAAATTGGTGTTAGTGGAGTAGAGGTTGCTGGTGAGGTAACTGTAACTGTTCAGACTATAAAAGGAAAGAAATGGCCATTACCATTGGCTATTCAAAAAGAAAAAATAATGACGATTGCTTCAGAGAAATTGCTAGATGATGCAGCGAATCGTGCTGTACGTAATATGGTGACATTTTTACATGAAGAATTAGAAATGTCTAAAGCTTATGCAACTCTTTTATTATCAGCAGCAGGTAATTTAAAAATTTGCCAAGTTGTGGATCCACTAAAAACGGCGCGGATGGAACTAGGAAGGGAATATGTGGAGAAGTTAGGATTTTCTCTAAATGCATTTCATATTAAATAAGAAAAATAGAAAAAGGATACTTTTGTATAAAAGTATCCTTTTTCTATTTTACGGATTTTGTGAAAAGAGGTAGTATTTATTTATATAAGTATATTTGAGATTGTGGATCAAAAAGGAGTTCAGAGATGGTTAAAATTATGATTGTTGAAGATGATATGAAAATTGCGGAGTTATTATCAACATATGTTGCGAAATACGGTTACCAAGGAATTATTGTAACGGATTTTCAAAATGTGTTAGACATATTTTTAGAAGAACAACCGGAGTTAGTTTTATTAGATATTAATTTACCAAGTTTTGATGGTTACTATTGGTGTCGTCAAATTCGCGGGGTTTCCACATGTCCGATTTTATTTATTTCGGCCCGTGAAGGTACGATGGATCAAGTTATGGCGTTAGAAAATGGTGGCGATGATTTTATTCCGAAGCCGTTTCATTATGAAGTTGTAATGGCGAAAATTCGTAGTCATTTAAGACGTGCTTATGGAGACTATGCACCGAAACTAGAAGAACGAATGATTGAGCAACAAGGTCTTAGTTTATATCCCGAAAGACTTGTATTAAAACTTAGGAACCAAGAGATTGATATAACGAGAAACGAAGCCATTTTATTAGAGATGTTAATGAAAAACTATCCGCGTGTTGTGAGTAGGGAAGTATTATTAAATAAATTATGGGATAGTGAATCTTATGTTGATGATAATACATTAAGTGTAAATACAACACGTGTGCGTAAAAAGTTAAAAACGTTACAAATTGAAGGAGCAATTGAAACAATTCGTAGTGTTGGATATAGATTACATATTACTTGGGATAATGGTATGGAAAAATGATAAGGTTATTTATACGTGATCATATAGCACTTATTTGTTTTACTGAGATCCAACTACTAGCCATATTCTTAGTTTATTGGTTTGATGGGCATAATCATATTTCAACGGCATTATATGCAATGTTTTTAGGTGCTTTTTTTATGGTAAGTTATTTAGTATTTCGTTATTTTACACATCGTTCTTTTTATGAACGTTTAGCAAATCCGTTGCAATCTTTGGATGAATCTGTTCAAAAATCTGATTTTGCAGTTTTATCTACTGCTCTCCAAGATTTGCTCGAAGTACAATATCGACATTATCAAAATCAGCTCCAGTTACAAGAGAGGAAAAATAATGATCATTTAACCTTTATGAATCAGTGGATTCATCAAATGAAAACACCTTTATCTGTAATAGAATTAATTACACAAGATGAAGTGGATTCACGTTTTGAAAGTATTAATGAGGAAACAGATAGGTTAAAAAAGGGGTTAGAGATGGCACTGTATGTCGCACGTTTAGAAGCATTTACACAAGATTTTTATGTAGAAAGAGTACAACTACATAAAATAGTGAATGATTCCGTGCATGAACATAAACGCTTTTTTATTCGGAATTTTGTATACCCAGAGCTTGAAATTGATAAGAGTATTACTGTAGAAAGTGATGCGAAGTGGTTACAATTTTTAATTGGACAAATAATATCGAATGCGATTAAATATTCATCAGGTAGTAGAGAAAAGATTAAAGTGAAAGCATGTAAGGAAGGTAATACAGTTGTACTTGAAATTACCGATAGTGGCGTAGGGATACCGAAGCAAGATTTACCAAGAGTATTTAAACCTTTCTTTACAGGAGAAAACGGTAGAGATTTTAAAGAATCAACAGGAATGGGATTATATCTTGTATATGAAATTACGAAACAATTAGGACATAGTGTAGGAATCCATTCAGAGGTTGGTAAAGGTACCGTTGTACGAATAATATTTTTTAATGTGTAAAAAGTGATTCAGGCTAAAGAACTTTTAAGATAAGTTTTTTAGCCTTGTTTTGTAATACTGATACAATTTGAGAATGTAAAATTATTTACATAAGAGAAGATAAACTCAACTGAAAAGGAAAAAGAACAACTAGTCATACACATGCTTTTTAGTAATAAAAGTGCTTTTTGGGTAATTGATAATGACTGGGGGATTGAAATGGATATTCGTAAAATGAGGTATTTCATAACAGTGGCAGAAGAATTAAACTTTAGTCGTGCAGCAGAGCGTCTTATGATGGCACAACCTCCTTTAAGTCAAGAAATTCGTAAATTAGAAGAAGAATTAGGAGTTCAACTTTTTCATCGAACAAAAAGAATGGTTGAACTTACGGATGCTGGAAAAATATTTTTAGAAGGTGCGCGGCAAACATTGCTTCAAGTAGATAGAACTATTAAAGAAACACAGCTTGCGGATGAAGGGAAGATAGGACATTTAATAATCGGTTTTGTCGATTCTACAGAAACCGTAATAGACATATTAAAAAAATTTCGAGAACGTTTTCCTAGAATACAGCTTATATTACGCGAGATGACAACAGACCAGCAAATAAAAGCGCTATATGAAAAACAAATTCATATTGGATTTATTCGTTCCAAGCAAAATAATGAAATATTAGTTTCCGAAGTTTGTTCTGAGGAATGTTTAAAATTAGTTTTGCATGAAGAGCATCCTTTAGTTTCGTTACGTAACATTTCAATCAAATCATTAGTTGATGAACCATTTATTTTATTTCCTCGTCATTTCGGTACTAACTTTTATGATTTAATTATTAGTTACTTTTGGGAACATGGAGTAAGTTTAAATATTGTTCAAGAGGCGATCCAAATGCAAACGATTGTGAATTTAGTTGCAGCAGGAATGGGGATTTCTGTCGTTCCATCATCGGTGGAAAGCTATAAAAAATCGGGTGTCATGTATAAAGACATTCAAGAAAATACACCGAAAATAAATTTATATGTTGGATGGAGACAAGATGAAAAGTCTGTCGTGTTAGAGAACTTCTTAACAGTTGTTAGAGAGGTTTATGCGACTTCACAATTTGAATTTGAAAAGTAAAAGCCCATCTTGATAGGATGGGCAGTGGAAATTTGGAAAGGGAAACTTCTATTTTTATTTTAAAGTCACTGATGATTCAACCTGTTTTACTCGGATCGTACTCAATGAAACCTTTTAGTACGCTATCAATTTGATCCATAATTTCAGGTTGCAATTTAACACTAGAAGCAATTACGTTTTCTCTTATTTGCTCCGGATTTGAAGCGCCAATAATTGCAGAGGAAACAGCTGGATTTTGTAGTACCCAAGCAACTGCGAGTTGTGGTAGGGTAAGATTAGTTTCTTGCGCGATGGGATTGAGTTTCTGAATTGCAGTGAGTACATCATCACTCATCCAACGTTGCACGAGTTTGTGGAAAAATGGTTTACCAGCATCTGAATTAGCACGTGATTGAGTCGGCAAGGGTTTACCAGGTTGATATTTTCCTGAGAGAATACCTTGTGCAAGGGGAGACCAAACAACTTGACCAAGCCCCTCACGTTGACATGTTGGTATTACATCAGTTTCAATAACACGCCACAACATCGAATATTGAGGTTGGCTAGCGATAAGTGGAATGTTCAATTCTCGTGCAAGTGCTGCACCGCGGGTAATTTGTTCTGATGTCCATTCACTTACGCCTAAGTAAAGGACTTTACCTTGTCTTACAAGATCAGCAAAAGCTAACATCGTTTCCTCAAGGGGAGTTGTTGAGTCAAATCTATGTGCATAATAGACATCAATGTAGTCTGTCTGCAACCGCTGTAACGATGCATTGCAATTTTCTATAATATGTTTTCTCGATAATCCACGATCATTTTTTCCAGGTCCGGTCGGATGGCATACTTTTGTACATAGTTCTATACTTTCTCGTCGTATACCTTTCAAAGACCGGCCAAGTACTTCCTCGGCTATCGTGTCCGAATAAACATCAGCAGTATCGAACGTTGTAATTCCAACATCCAGTGCGGCTTTCACACAATCATTTGCAATATCTTCATTTACTTTCCCGCCATGGTTTATCCAGTTCCCATATGCAATCTTACTTACTGTTAATCCACTGTTTCCTAGTTTGCTAAATTCCATTGTAGAATCCCTCCTTAAAAATGATAACTTTATTATAAGAACTGAAATGTAGTATGTATAATATATAATTAATCATAAATTTATATAAAAATTATATAAGAGGGAGTACTTAGAAGTTTATTACTAGGGAAATCTAAAGAAATTAGTACAACAAATGTAATTTATGCTTGTTCAATATGAAGTTAAGAAATGATAAATAGACCTAGAAGACAGTAATCTTTATGACAGCACATATAATTGCATTTACTCATACCATACTAGTATGGTACAATATGGTTACTTATGACGGAAAGGATTGATGGGTGGACGATGATTAACTAATCTTATTTTTAAATGTTGAAATTAAATAAATTTCAATTTCTAAAAAATAGGATTAGTCTGCCCAATTTCCATACAACGGTATTGCTATTTATGTTGTACAATAGCTTATTTGGGTATAAATATTTTAATGACTAATCCTGCCAAATTTATTTGGGAGGATTTTTTATTCTCCCTTAATGAAAGGGATCGGTATTATGAAAGAACTTTTAAAATTAAATGATGTTTATGTTGAAATAAAGGAAAATACTTTGTTAGAGAAAATGAATGTGACAGTTAAACAAGGGGATGTTATCGGATTAATTGGTAAAAACGGTGCCGGTAAATCAACGTTACTTCAATTAATAAATGGGAAGATTGAGCCATCAAAAGGGATTGTTGAATGGCAGCAAATGAATATGACAACGGCATATGTTGAACAAGAAATAGAATCTTTTATTAGTAATGATATGATTGCAAAAGAAGCAGAACTTCTTGCGAAATGGGGCGTGCCAACGAACGATTTTCTTACTTTAAGTGGTGGTGAAAAGCTGAAAGTTCGACTAGCAAAAGGATTTGCCGAAAATCCTAATTTATTAATATTAGATGAACCGACAAATCATTTAGATGAGATGAGTACGGAATTTCTCATTAAGCAAATAAAAAATATGAAGGGTACAGTTATCGTTGTATCGCATGATCGATACTTTTTAGATGTTGTCGCAACTAGAATATGGTCAATTGAGGATAAGAAATTAATTGACCATATCGGTAATTATACGAGTTATATGAAAGCACGTGAGCATAAAAGAATGACGCAGCAGCGTGAATATGAAAAACAACAAAAAAAGATAGAACAAGTAGAAACACATATAAAAGAATTAAGTTCATGGTCACAAAAGGCACACGCACAGTCTACAAAACAAGAAGGAGTTAAAGAGTTTTATCGTGTAAAAGCGAAGCGAATGGATGCGCAAGTGAAGTCAAAACGAAAACGTCTCGAAAAAGAGCTGGAGAAAACGAAAGTAGAACGTCTGAAAGAAGAGTATTCAGTGGAGTTCTCTATTCAAGCGAATAAAAAAGTAGGAAAACGCTTTTTAGAAGTAAAGAAATTAAAAAAAGACTTTCATGGAAAGACATTATTTGAAAACGTTAATTTTACAATCCAGCACGGTGAGAAGGTTGCGATTGTTGGACCAAACGGTTGTGGGAAAACAACATTACTGAAGATGATTATGGGAACGGAAACTGTACAAGGAGAAGTATGGATTTCACCATCTGCAAACATCGGTTATTTAACACAAGAAGTATTTGATTTACCACTAGATAAAACACCAGAAGATTTATTTTTTAAAGAGACATTTGAAGAAAGAGGAAAAGTCCAAAGTTTAATGAAACATTTAGGATTCCAAGCTTCTCAATGGAAAGAGCCGATTGAGCATATGAGTATGGGAGAACGAGTAAAATGCAAGTTAATGGCTTATATTTTAGATGAACCGACGAATCACCTTGACCTTCCTTCACGTGAACAGCTTGAAAATACATTAGCTGAGTATAATGGAACACTCGTTATAGTTTCTCACGATCGATATTTTCTGGAGAAAACAACTAACACGAAACTCGTGTTTTTAAATAATACGATACAAAAGCAGCTAGAGGAACTTATTAAAACAAGAGATGATATTGAAGAGCTACGTTTAACATTAGAAACAGAGCGACAAGAAGTATTAGGTAAATTAAGTTTCTTAACTTCTAACGATAAAGAATATAAAGAACTTGATGCACGTTTTATAGAACTTACGAAGCAGATTAAGGCGCTTTAATATAATTAAGGGGGATTAACATGGGAGAAGAGAGTTCGACTAATTTATTTAGAATAGACTGTGGAGATATATACTTGCAAGAGTTTACTATCAAAGATGCGGAGAGTATTTATAAAATATCGAATCAACCGGAAATAGAACAGTTTTTACCAGACTGGAAATCAACGAAAGAACAAAGGATTGACTGGGTTATTAATGATGAAATACCAGCAAATAAAGCATTTCTTAATGCAGTGAAAAATACATGTAACATAGATGATCATATATTAAAGCTAGGAATATTTAATAAAGATACAAATGAATTTATTGGATGGTGCTGCACAAGCATTAAAGAAGAACTCCCTTCACCAAATAGAGAAATAATGTATGCTATTTCAAGCGAGTATCAAAGCAATGGTTACGCTACGAAAGCGACTAAAGGGTTAATTGATTATTTGTTTAAAAATACAAATGTAGATGTCCTCAACGCAATTGCTTTAATTAACAACGTACCATCAAATAAAGTTATTGAAAAATGTGGATTTACTTATTTGAGCAAACAGACGATAGAAAACCAACTATATAATCATTATTTATTAAGCAAATCAGAGTGGATAAAAAATATTGCTCTTTAAAAGGAGTTATAATGGAATGAAATGATTTTAAAAAAGCTTAGAGCTAAAGCTCTAAGCTTTTTTATGTACTATTTACTTTTGGATTATACTTATGAATTATAAGTTATTATTCATCGTTTTGAAGTTCTATAGTGATTCTTTATAATATATTTTATGTTGCTAATAAAGAATACAAGGAATACAGCAACTTTTAATGATGATAATCGTTTCTTAAACCCACTTTTATTTATATATTTAATAGGCTTACAAGGTGTCCTGGCAACTAGAAATAAGTAGCATTGTATTTTATGCTACTATATAGATATTACAAGATGAATAATCGTTAATTATAGTTTGAAAACAGGTTTGTTATCAGTTTTTTTAGAAATCTTACAAGCGTGTAAGATAAATGAAAGATGAATCAATATGTGCTATAAGACAATTCATTTACACTATATTGTGAGAAGTGCAAATGAAGGGAGAATATAAATGGAAATTCTACATGCAAAAAGTATTAGTAAAGTATATAAAGGGAAAGTACCTTTTAAAGCATTGGTAGATATTGATTTATCAATTCAAGAAGGTGAATTTATAGGGATTATGGGGCCATCAGGGAGCGGGAAAACAACGTTATTAAATATGGTATCTACTATCGACTCTCCAACATCGGGAGAAATATTAATAAATGGTACAAATCCTTTCCAGTTGACATCAGATAATTTGGCTTTATTCCGTAGGAAACAATTAGGATTTGTTTTTCAATCATTTAATTTACTTAGCACACTTACAGTAAAGGAAAATATCGTATTGCCGATGACATTAGATGGTGTTTCTGTACAAGAAATGAACAAACGAGTTGTAGAAATTGCAGAGAAATTAAATATTACAGATATATTGAGTAAAAGAACTTTTGAAATTTCAGGGGGGCAAGCTCAAAGAACAGCAATTGCTCGTGCAATTGTTCATAAGCCGCAATTATTACTTGCAGATGAACCAACAGGGAATTTAGACTCTAAATCTTCAAATGATGTAATGGAGATGCTAGATACTTTGAATAAAGAAGAAAAAGCTACGATGATGTTAGTTACACATGATCCGTATGCAGCGAGTTTTTGCAGCAGAGTCATATTTATTAAAGATGGTCAACTATATAACGAAATTTATTGTGGTGAAAGTAGGCAAGCATTTTATCAAAAGATTATGGATGTCCTTTCTTTGTTAGGAGGGAAAAGGCATGACTTTTCGTCAGTTCGCATTTAATAATATTTTTCGCAATAAGCGTACATATGCAGCTCATTTTTTAAGTAGTGCATTTTCTATTATGATTTTCTTTACGTATGCTCTTTTATTATTTCATCCTGATTTACAAGGTGAGTTGAAATCGACAAGTGCAACAATAAGTGCATTTGGTACATTGGGATTTTCAGTTTCGCAAGGCTTGATTTTTGTATTTTCATTTTTCTTCATTCTATATTCAGTTAGTTCATTTTTAAAAACGCGTAAGAAAGAATTTGGGATATTAATGATGCAAGGTATGTCAATGAGACAGCTTAAGAAATTATTATTAATTGAAAATATGTTGATTGGACTTGGCTCAATTTGTATAGGAATTCTAATTGGACTCGTATTTTCTAAACTAGTTTTATTGATAAGCGCAAGTGTATTAATGATTAGTAATGGTTTGCCTTTTTATATACCAGTGCAGGCCGTATTATTAACAGTCATCACATTTCTTTTATTATTTTTAATTGTTTCGCTCGTTACATTTAAAATGATAAAAGTAACAGAACTTGTGGAACTTATACAAGCAGAGGAAAAGCCAAAGCCAGAACCGAAAGCATCAATTTTATTATCGCTACTTTCTTTAATTAGTATAGGGTATGGATATTTTTCAGTATTTCGCTTTATCCCAAGTACTAATTTTATTACGCTTGGAATAGGGGTGCTCCTAGTAATTATAGGAACGTACTTTTTATATACACAGTGTAGCGTTTATATATTGCACCTTGCGAAAAGGAGAGAATCTTTCTTTTTAAAGAGAACAAATATATTAACATTTTCTGAATTAATTTACCGTATGAAAGATAATGCAACGATGTTTTTTATAGTATCTATTGTTTCAGCAGTTGCATTTACAGCGATTGGTACAACAGCTGCAATTGGAAATAGGGATTTGGTAAGGATGACAAATCCCTATACATTTTTGTATGGAAGTTTTGAAAACGACAAAGTATTAAATAAAAATCTTTCTATTATAAAAAAACACCTTTCTGATGCTAATATTCCGTATCGAATGGCTTCATCTTCATATATATACACGGAAAATGGTGTAGATGTAATGAAGTTAAGTGAATATAACGATCTTGCTAAAGCACTAGGCTATCAACAAGAAACAATCGAAAAAGAAGATGAAATTTTATTAATTCCTGGAGTCGTATCACAAAAACAAGAATTTAAAAATGGCGAGTATAAAAAGAATATAGAAGTCATTCAAGGAGATTGGACAAAGACATTTCATGTGAAAAAAGCCGTAGAAAATTTAGTTTTACCACATGATTCTAGAACTATTTATATCGCTGTTAAAGATCAGGTATATGATGGAATACCTCTTACTAGTGACCCAGTTAATAAAGACATTCAATATCGTACTTACGGATTTGTTGTAGACGATTGGATGAAAACGAAGGGAATTTCAAACGAATTAATTAGTAGATTTGAGAAAGATACTAGAGTAGGTAATTTTCAATTTCGGGCTTTAACTATAGATTTGTTAAGTGCAAAGCAAACGAATGGATTATTACTTATGGCAAGTGTTTTAGTCGGAATCGTCTTCTTCACATTCGCTGCTAGTTTTATTTATTTCCGATTATATACTGATTTGGATCGCGATCAACAGCAATATAAAATGATTTCGAAAATGGGATTAAGTAAACGAGAATTAAAAAAAATTGTAACGAGACAGTTATTATTAATGTTCTTCTTACCGATTGTTGTTGCAGTGATTCATACTGTAGTCGCTTATACGGCATTACAGCAATTAGTCGATTTTTCTATAATTAATAGCTCTATCGTTATTTTAATTTCATTTATATGTATACAAGTATTATATTTCTTTATAACCCGTTGGCGTTACCTGCAAAAGCTTTATAAGGTTATGGAGCAATAGAGTTTATTAGCTTGTAAGACTACATTAAAGTATGTGGAAAAAATGAACTGTATGATGAAAGGAAACGCGATGAAAAGAACTTTAACTATTTTTATGTTAACGATACTACTATTAATAAGTTTTAGTGCATGTTCTAAAAAGGAGAATCCATTTCCTGCAAACGGTTTATTAATCATTGGAAATGAAAATAAAATTTCACCAATTATTAATCGTTATCAAGAAATTACGAAAGAAAATGAAGTGTTTTCTGTGAAAACAGGTACTTATGGAAACGGACAGGTATTAATTTTAAATGAGTCTACAGCACAAGCATTGATTAAAGCTAAAGTTTTCCGTAAACGAGATAATGGCTCCAATTTTATGCCTGTAAATACGTTACCGAAATTCCCAAAAGAGGGTTCTCTACTGTTTGCACAAGAAGACGAAAAGACTTTGAAAAGTATTAAATTAGAAGGAAAAGAGGTCCCTGTCATATACAATAGTGACGCTTGGATAGGTAACAAGCGTAATTATCCAACGCAATGGTATGTGATTGTATCCAAAAATAATATATATAAGGAAATAAAAGCAAATGAAACAAAAATGCATCTTCTTCAATTAAAAAAATCTTTAGGTGACGAAAAACCTAAAATGTCGACAGATAATACATTGGTTAATGAAAATGTAAAAGTAAGAAAGCTAATTAAAGATTTTGAGGGAGAAGTATCAGTTCAGTTTTTAACGATTGAAGAAAAATCTTAAAAAAGAGTTCAAGGTTGATAAAGTTTCTATCAACCTTGAACTCTTTTTAGTTATAGACCATTCAGATAACATAGTTTACATGACTTCATTTAATCGAGTCTCGCTCGTTTCTTCAATCGCATTTGAATGTTGAACCGAACCATTTTGAGATTCCTTTTCTTTACGAAATTTCTGTAACATTTCTAAAATCATCCATAAAGGTACACCTTTGTCTTTTAGCATTTTCCATAAGTCTAATTCGCTAAATTTATGATCCGCTTGTTTCATTTCTTGTTCAGATGTACGAATATCAAATTTGATTAGATCATTAGATTTCTTATCTTCATGCTTAGTAGAAGAGATAGTATTATGCTCAAGATTAGATGGGGTTATTTTAGAAGGTTGAGCTAATGTATGAATGTTTAATCCGACTTGCATGCTTTTTTCCTCCTTTTCAAGCAATGAAATTAGTTTTCTTATGATTTTTAAATCCATTTAACATGAGGAAACTATATTTAATTATAAATTCAAATAATCAGATTTACAAGTTGTGTTATGAAAAGTAAATGCTTACTAGAATTAATATTTATCAACATTTGTATATGTTTTCTATATATACAACGTATATAAAATACTTTACATTATGTTTAAGTTGCAAACTAATTTTGTGTTTTTTTTCAAAGATAAATGTAAACGTTTTATTGAGGGGGAGAAAGTATGGGGAAATTATTTTTAAAAGTATGTTTTTTCGCATTAGTGACTGTTTGTTCATTCGCAGCGAAAACAACATACGCTGAAGAGAGACAACAAAATAATTATCCTATCATTTTAGTGAATGGATTTGCTGGATGGGGTAGAGAGGAAATGCTAGGGGTAAAATATTGGGGTGGTGTTCATGATATACAAGAAGATTTAAAAAGAAATGGTTATACAGTACATACTGCAGCTGTTGGACCAGTTTCTAGTAACTGGGATCGTGCATGTGAATTATATGCGCAAATTAACGGTGGAATAGTAGACTACGGTGCGGCACATGCTGAGAAACATGGACATAATCGTTTTGGTAGAACTTATAGTGGATTTGCACCGAATTGGAGTGAAACAAATAAAGTTCATTTAGTTGGGCATAGCATGGGTGGACAAACGACAAGAACATTAGTGCAGTTATTAAAAGAAGGAAGTTATGAAGAAAAAGATTATGTGAAAAATCATCCGAACACAAAGATATCACCACTATTTGAAGGTGGCAAATCGTATGTTCATAGTGTTACAACTTTAGCAACTCCTCATAACGGTACAACACTTGCGGACGGAAGTCTTCTGTTGCCGTTCGTTAAAGATTTACTCATTACAGCTGCAAGTTTAGGTGGAAACAATAATTTATCATTATATGATTTTAAATTGGATCAATGGGGTATAAAAAAGAATGCCGGAGAGTCCTTTTTCCAATATTCTGATCGTATTTTAAATAGTTCAATTTGGGAAAATACAAAAGATATAAGTCAATGGGATTTAAGTACTGATGGAGCAAAGGAGTTAAATAATTGGGTAAAGACGCAATCGGATGTATATTACTTATCTTATAGTGGACATGCATCGCAAGCAGCACCAATAACAGGTTTACATTTACCTCATATAACGATGAATAAAGTGTTAATGGGTAATGCATTTTTCTTAGGTTCCTATGCAAGATATGAAGAGAATCGAACATTAATAGATACTTCTTGGTGGCAAAATGACGGTGTAGTAAATACAAATTCTATGATTGCGCCTTCGTCTAATATTGCTGCAAATGATAATGAGTCTTTACAGGTTGGAAAATGGAATCATATCGAAACGAAAGCAAATTGGGACCATCTTGATATGGTAGGATTAAGCGTTTCAGACACGTTAGGTTTTTCTAATATTCAAGAGTTTTATAGAACAATTGCAGAAAAATTATCACGGTTACCGAAATAGATAATAATAAAGCGCTCTCGATGGAATTCGAGGGCGCTTTATATTATATTGAAAGAGGGATTTGGTATAAAAATATGGGGGGATATTATGAAAATTCAAATTGTATTATCAGGATATGGGACAGTAGGAAGAGAGTTTATAAAATTATTAAATGAAAAATATTTATATATAAATGAAACATATGGAATTGACTTAGTTGTTAGTGGAGTGATAGGAAGAAATATTGCAATACATAACGGGAAAGGTTTGCAGATTAATGATTTATTGACGTATGGTGATGGTTCTGCTGCAATTGAAAAATATATCGAACATTATCCAGAGGAACGCGGAACGATTAATATAAATGGTACTGTATTGGTTGAATCAACTGCTACAAATCTTAAAAATGGAAATCCAGGGAAACAGTATATGAAACAAGCTATTGAAAATCAAATGGATATAGTAGCTATTTCAAAAGGTGCACTTGTTACAGCTTGGAGTGAACTGAATACAGCAGCACGTATTTCAGGCTCACGCATTCGATATAGCGGTGCAACTGCCGCTGCGTTACCGACATTAGACATTGGACAACTAAGTTTAGCAGGTTGCCATATTGAAAAAATAGAAGGAATATTGAACGGGACAACAAATTATATTCTTACAAAGATGCATGAAGAATATAAGACGTTTGAAGAAGCATTGCAAGAAGCACAAAATAAAGGAATTGCGGAGACTAACCCGTTATTAGATATAAGCGGGATGGATAGCGCTTGTAAATTATTACTTTTGACGAATAGTTTAATGGGAAACGATTATTCACTCAAAGATATAAAAATAAACGGAATAGAGCACGTTACAACGCAACAAATTCAAAATGCAAAGGAACAAAATAAATCAATTAAATTAATTGCATCAGCATATAAAGATGATAATGGAAAAGTAAACCTTAGTGTACAACCTTGTAATTTAGAGAAAGAACATCCGTTAGCAAATATAAATGGCACGGAAAAAGGAATTACGTTCTTTACAGATACAATGGGACAAGTCACTACAATTGGTGGAGCTTCTAATCCACGCGGAGCTGCAGCAGCTGCTTTAAAAGATGTAATCAATTTATATCGAAATGATTTATAGGCTTTATAACCGTACCGCTATTAATAAAAAATACATATGTAGTGGACCTTTTGAGAATGAAATAAATATGCAAAAATAATTGCAGGGGGTAAGAAATTGTTTAAAGATTTTAAAGTTGTAAAAGATCGTCCCGTTTATATTCAATTAAAGGATTATTTAAAAAAGATGATTATGAAAGGGCATTTGTTGGGGGACCAAAAAATCCCATCAACAAGGGAACTGAGTGAATTATTATCAGTGAGCAGAAATACAGTACTCTCTGCATATGCGGATTTAGAACAAGAAGGACTCATTTATGCAGTTAAAGGAAAAGGAAATTTCGTTGCGAAGGTGGATATAAGTAACACCTCGTCTGTTGAAATAGATTGGAAAAATAAACTTAATACAGTTACCATATTAGCGGATGAATTAGACTTAATGAAGCATGGAGTTCGCTGGGAAAAAGGAATGATTGTTTTTAATAGTATAGCCCCGGACGAAAAGCTATTTGATGTTGAAAATTTCAAAAGAGCTTTTCTTACTCGTATGTCCATTGAAGGGGATATCGTATTGAACTACGGATATGCAAAAGGTTATAGACCGTTAATGAATTATTTACTTCATTACATGGAAATGAAAGGTGTAGATATTTCGAACAAAGATATTCTAATTACAAATGGATTTACAGAAGGATTAGATATTGTGTTATCTTCTTTATCGAAGAAATCAGGGCGTGTTATTTGTGAGAACCCAACTCACCATGCTGCATTGAAGCTTTTTCGTTTACATGGACTTGAAGTTCATGGAATTAATATGAATGATGATGGTATTGATACGAATGAAGTAGAAAAAAGTTTGCGTGAAAAGGATTTTGATTTCGCGTATTTAATCCCTTCTTATCATAATCCAACTGGTATTGTTACGAGTTCGGAGAAAAGAACGGAATTGATGAGGTTATTTTCAAAATACAAGATCCCTATTATAGAGGATGGGTTTAATGAAGAATTACGTTATTCGGGTTCACATTTATCGCCATTATTAACTTTTGCAGGGGCTGGTAATAATGTGATTTATATTAGTAGCTTTTCAAAGGTACTTTTCCCTGGTTTACGTGTAGGTTGGATCATTGCAGATAAAGAACTGATACATTATTTAGAAAGTGTTAAAAGAGCCAGAACCATTCACACATCTACGTTAGATCAAGCTGTTCTGTTTCAATATTTACATGAAGGATATTTTGAAAAATATTTAAAAAAAGCAAGATCTGTTTATAAGAAAAAATATGAGTTAGCTGTTGGGGCGTGTAATCAGTACATTCCGTTTAAAAGAATGAATGGAGACGGTGGACTTCATTTGTTTATAGAGTTGGAAGAAAAAATTCAAGCCCGCACACTTTTACAAAAGTGTTATGAGAAAAGAGTTACGTTTTCTCCTGGAGATGTTTTTTACTCTGATGGAGGAGGAGCGAACACATTCCGATTAGGATTTTCACGTTTGAAAGAACAGGAAATTGTTAGCGGGATTCAAATAATTGGTGAAACTTTAAAAAATGAAACTTGGAGTTGAGAAAATGAGAATTGGCGTTATTATGGGAGGAGTATCCTCTGAAAAACAAGTATCAATTATGACTGGGAATGAAATGATTGCACATTTAGATAAGAGTAAATATGAAATCGTTCCAATTACGTTAAATGAAAAAATGGATTTAATTGAAAAAGCGAAAGACATTGATTTTGCATTGCTAGCATTACACGGAAAGTACGGAGAAGATGGTACAGTTCAAGGGACGCTAGAGAGTTTAGGTATTCCTTATAGCGGTAGCAATATGTTATCTAGCGGTATATGTATGGACAAAAATATTTCGAAAAAGATTTTGCGTTATGAAGGAGTAGAAACACCAGATTGGATTGAACTTACAAAAATGGAGGATCTAAAGCTTGAGGAGTTAGATAAATTAGGATTTCCGTTAGTGGTAAAACCAAACTCTGGCGGCTCAAGTGTTGGAGTTAAGATTGTCTATGATAAAAATGAATTAACCTCTATGCTGGAAACTGTATTCGAATGGGATTCTGAAGTAGTAATTGAGAAGTATATAAAAGGTGACGAGATTACATGTTCAATTTTTGATGGGCAACAGTTACCTATCATTTCGATTCGACATGCTGCTGTGTTCTTTGACTACAATGCAAAATATGATGATACTAGTACAGTTGAAGAAGTTATCGAACTTCCAGCTGAAATAAAGGAACGTGTAAATAAAGCGTCACTGGCTTGTTATAAAGCATTAAAATGTAGTGTTTATGCAAGGGTTGATATGATGGTGAAGAAAGGAATTCCATATGTAATGGAAGTTAATACATTACCAGGGATGACACAATCAAGTTTACTGCCAAAAAGTGCGGAAGCAGCGGGAATTAATTATAGCAAACTATTAGATATGATAATTGAAACTTCATTAAAAGTAAGGAAAGAAGAAGGTTTTTAAGGTAGTTATATAATTAATTCTTTTGACAGTTCCACGAATTATGCTATGATAATTACAATACGACAACTAAATATTTGTCCACTAGGGGGGCCTTTTATAGGCTGAGATCAGATGAAATTTTGAGACTCTTAGTACCTGATCTGGTTAATGCCAGCGTAGGGAAGTGGGAAAGACGTTGCTATTTAACGAATAAATACTGTCAATTTCACTTTCTTTACGCCTGTAAAGAAAGTTTTTTTATTTTACAGCTTTAATAATTGTGGATAAATACGTATATTTTTTACATTATTTGGAGGGGATTAAATGACTTTTTCACAATCATTACGTAAAGAAGTAGATTCAATTTGGGAAGCAAGTTTTAACCATCCTTTTGTAAAAAAACTAGGCGAAGGAACATTAGATTTAGCTAGTTTTCGATATTATGTGCTTCAAGATTCTTATTATTTGAGTCATTTTGCTAGAGTACAAACGTTAGGTGCTGCAAAGGCTCTTGAATTAGAAACGACAGCTCGTATGGCACACCATGCACAAAATACGTATGAAGCTGAGTTATCATTACATGAGAATTTCGCAAAGAAATTAGGGATTACAAAAGAAGAAAAAGATAATTTTATTCCTGCGCCAACTGCATATGCATATACATCTCATATGTATCGTGCAGCTTATGAAGGGCATTTAGGAGATATTATTGCGGCTATTTTACCTTGTTATTGGTTATATTATGAAATCGGTGAACGATTAAAAGAATGTCAACCAGAAGAGCCAATTTATCAAGAATGGATTTCTGCATATGGATCTGATTGGTTCCGTACTCTAGTAGAAGAGCAAATCACACGATTAGATACGATCGCTGAAAAAGTAACAGAGGCAGACCGTAATCGTATGAGACAACATTTTATTTTTAGTAGTCAATATGAATATTCATTTTGGGAAATGGCATATACATTAGAAAAATGGCCGGTGAATGAAGAAGTTAAAGGTGTTATTTAATTAAGAGTGTATAAAGGGTATCGCTATATAAAGAGGCGATACCTTTTATTATATTTAGTTTCTGTAATTTTTTTGTAAATCGTAGATAAAAAATATAATAATTCATTATAATGATTTTATAATATAAAGTCCCATAAGGAGGTAGTTATATGTTAATAGTTACTTTATATTAATTTGATTTTAATAATGTTTTATTTGTATAACTAAATGTAATTTAGCTATTTCCTTTAATGTGCTTGGTTAAAAATTGATTCGTTAATGCTTAAAAAATTGGTATCTTTTCTAGTATTACTCATGATCAATATAAATTAAGAGAGGAAGTATTAATAATATGGAAAAATTACAGTTATTAGCATTTAAAAATATAGTAGAACCCCTCTATAATGAGAAAGTATCGTATATTTATTTTCCTATTGAATGGCTTGAGATTGTAGAGATACATTATAGAACATTTTTATTAACGAGCAAATTAAAACTTGTAAATGAAAGATTGTATGAAATGTTTTCTGATATATTATTCATTCAGCATAATCCATATATATTAAAGGAAGATACGCCCTGGATTGTAGCAAAAGAACCAATGAAACAAGAACAGTTAGACTATATTTTCCAAAGCTGGTATGAGGTTATTCATGATTGGAAACCTAATAAATTAATAGATCCACCACATTTAGAATGGCAGTATGATTTAATTAGTAATTTACCAGCATTACATGATAAAAAAACGTTTTCTAAATGGGTACCAGCTCTAATTACTCATATTTTTTGCGAACAGCCTTTACGTATGGAAAATAAAAATGAGGAAGAAATATATTTTTCACCACTGCGATCACAACATGTTTCTGAAGCGATGTCTGAGCCAATTAAAGATGAAGAAACACATGATTATTTCTCTTATGTATATCGGTTTGAATACGTAACTCGTGGAGGTGAGAATATTCCGCTATTAAAAGTATCTGTAGGGATTAGGAGGTTTTATCAACAATATAATCATAAAGATATCCCTATACTTTTAGGGCGAAAGCGGAGCCAAATACTGATTTCAACTCCTGAATTTGAATCAAATAATAAAAAGCAAAGATTTGTAAAGTTAAAAGTACAACAAGCTGTAAAAGGAATAAAGTGGATTAAACGTTTTAGAAATTTAAAAGATGATTATAGGATAGGGGGAGAAGTTAAATTAGAGAACATTCTCCAATGTCCGAAAGAGTATATTAGAGGAACAAAGATAAGAGTGCTTCTTCCATATAACGAAAATATATATAAAGTTCAAGGAACAAAAATAAAATTTGGTATAAAAGTAAGAGAAAAAGAGGAACTTTTTAATGAATTCCAACGAATATGCCCATATTTCACGTTACTTCCAGAATGTGAAAATGTATTAACTAATAATGAGAATGAGTTATTACCTTTATTTGCCCCAAAGGGATTAGACTCAATTACGTTAGAAGTATGGTCAGATGATATAGTAATAGAGATAGAACAAGCGTTATTAGATAGCAAAATAGTTTTAGCTCAAAACGGAGATTCCTCCTATGTATTAAATGCAGACAATCCGGTGTTGTTAAAAATAGTAAGATATAACATTAGGAAATTGTTACAAAATCCATATAGAATGCAATATAGCCATAAAAACAAAAAAAAACTAGTAGACGATGTCGTAAAAGCTGTACATGCTACGGCAGGTGAGCAAAATGAAATGAAATTAGCATTAATTGCAATAAAAAATTGTGATGGTCGCGAAAAAATTAATCCAAAGCAAATTATTCGGGAAGGATTCGCTCAAACGGAACGTATTTCAGCATTTATTAATTTATTTATCGGACAAAGTGTATCTAAAAAAGAAATTATTAATGCCATTCTTAGTTTGTTAGAACAAAAGGGGTTCTTAAAGTGTAGTTGGAATAAGATAAAATTACCGGGGATAATTGTAAATTTATCAATTGAGAAAATGTCTAAATATGATTTCTTACCTATTTTTTCAAAAATAAATGGGAGAGAAATATTATATAAATTATATGGTCAAGAAGAATGGGGCACAATTGATCATACTTTATTAAATATAGGTAATAATAAAGTGTTTTTACCACAACCATCAAAAAGGAATGATATAGGAGTCAGTTTTAAACAATTTATGTCAGAAACATTAGTTGAAATTTCACAAGATGCACATAAACAAAATAAAGAAGTTTATTTTATTGTAGATGCCAATATGAGGAAATATTGGATAGAGGAATTGCAAAATAAAAGCGTTAATATTGGGGTTTCACCTGAAATAATCTCAAATTTAAAAGAGGATATAAACATAATTAGAATTAATACTAACTCAGATGTACCGAACTATATTGTTAGAGACCAAGAACATGTTATGAATGAAACGAGATTATTTGTAGATCAAATGGGAATTTACTATAGCACGGCTGCATACGAATTAGATTGTAATGAGATAGTACAGCAGTACATACTCGAAGTTATCCCGCTTGGTGTAAAATCTGAAGAGAGAGAAGAAATCGCCAAAATGATACATTACATGTGCTGTAAATCAACCTTGCTCTCAGAACAAAATACTCATAATACGTATGTAATGCATATGGTTAAATTAATTAAAAATTATACTACCGATATTGATTCAAGGGAGTTTAAAGAATTCAATGACGAATTAGATGAAGATGTAATAATTTTAGAAAAAGAAGATACATTGATATTAATATAAATAATAGTGTACAAATCCTGCTAGTAATAATGAGCAGGATTTGTCATTTTTTCATGTAAATAAGGCTATCCTTTGTCATGTATCTTTTCTTTTACGTATTTACTTTATTTACATACAGGATTAAGATGTTTTTTAGAAATACAAAAACTACATCATATGGAAAAGCGATTTTTATTAATTGAAAAGAAAATTTGAAAGGAATGGGGAATTGTGAAGAAATTAGATGTATTATTAATGCTACTGAGCGGCCTCTTTCCAATTGCAGGAATGTTAAAGCAAATCCCTCTTGAACAATCTTTATTTATTGGAGGACTTTTATTTTTTACTAGTTTCGGTAGTTACTTTGCGAAAAAGATATATTCACGTATATGTAGCTGGATAGCGTATGCACCATTTATAACATTACTGTTAGTCATTTGGAATCAGGATATTTCAATAAGTTCAATAATAGCGAACGCGAAAATCGCCGCTTGCATTGCGTTAATTCCGTGTTTATTCCGGTTTCGTACATACGGGCTTACTTTGGGCTTATTCTCATTATGGACCGCCTTACTATGGGATATAAAAGAAGTACAGTCGTTAGTCATACTTGAGCGTATGACTAGTTTAATGACAAGCCATTACTTATATATTCTCCTTTTAGTTGGAGGACTTATATTAGGTGGATTACTTGTGATGTTATTACATCGAAAAGAAAAAGATAATAAAGTTGAAAATACAAATATATTTAAACAAAAAAAGAAACGCAACAAACCAACATTTAAAATTCGTATTCCTAGATTACCAAAGTTTAAGATAAAATTATTAAAGTTTGGTGGGAAATCTTCTAAACGAAAAACACCAGAAACAATTTATGAGCGTAATTATGATGAACCAGCTCAATCAAATCAAATGATAGAGCAAGAACCGCAATATAAAGTAGAAGCTATCCAAGGACAAACAAGGATGGAACGTCGAAGAAATAGGCATAATGCATAGTAAAATTAGTTAACCCCTTAATGTTTTATCGTAGAATTGATAAATCATTAAGGGGTTTTATATATTCCTCTGTGTGCTTTTTTATCTCTCACATGTTTATTAGCAATTATCCAGTGAAATATATAAACTACTAGTAGTTTATATAATACATTTTAGTAATGAGAAGAAATTAATACTTAACAAATCTTTATGTATGGCGGTTTCTGGGTAATCAGAAACTGCCTATTTTATATGGTTGCAAACATCGACTATTTGGAAAATCCCTTTGTTTTATTTGATGGAGATATAGTACCGCATATTGGTCATTCTTATTTAGGGCTATTTATTTCGATGAAGAGGTATGAAATATAATAAAAAAGGACAAGCAGTCGTACCTACTGTCCATTAAAGGAGAAAAACATTTTGGTTTAGAACTACGAATAAACAGAAAATCTGCTTGTAATTATTGTTAACCTAAGTGTATTTATCTATACAATAAAAAAGGGATAAGTAAAATATACTTATCCCAAGAAAGGAAATTCAAAACACCAAAATGGCTCGTATTGGTCTACAGGTTCAAAACTAGTATATGTAAAATATAAAATCTCATACACAAAGCAGACAGCAATTTTAGTTGTCTGCCAGTTAGTCGAATGAGTTAGTCAATTGTGATAATTTGCTTTCCCATTACAAGAAGAGTGAAGTTGATATTTCAAACAGCTTGTAGGTAGTGTTTACGATGTTTTTAAAAATATACAGAGAAAGCAGATAAGTGAAGAACCTATCTGCTTCGCTGTAACAAAAGAAAGAAGTACCAGCCGTGGATACAGCGGCTTGAAAATAGTATGTATTGTTTTTTTGAAAAGTATTCAAGGAGTGAAGTCTGGTGGAATATATTCTATATGGTGTATATGAAATCACTCAGTTAATCAGTGAAGCAAAGGGGAAAAAAATAATGAATATCACACAATTACGTGGAATATAAAAGAGGCTAACTAATCGAAAGCACTAAATATGGCGATCAAGGTAGCCTTGTAGATGAATGATATGAGACTAATAAAAGAATAACGAACTCAAGTCACATACGAAATTGACGATATCATCGAGCGAAAAGATAGACGTTGTTATTACAGTCATTCAGCTAATGAATAAAGCGTGCCCAACTGGTGAAGAGTTACACCAGTTGGATAGATCCCTTGATATACAACCGAAAAAAAGAGGAGGACAAGAAAAAATACCGATTTGGGAAGATAAAGAAGAAGTGGACAAGTGAAGGGAAACGGTATGAGAGAAATTAAATAGGATGAAGAAAATGCCTGAAACCGTTGACGTGAAAGTTATGTCGGATGATGAGTTTCTAAAGAAATATAAGGGCATATTTAAAAAGGAAAGACACCAATTCAAAAACTACTATAAAGATTGCAAGCAGAAACATAACGGTTTGTTATAGAAATTTCATTTTGGTCAGATAGATTTTTGTTTGGAGTTTTAAGACTGTTGCATTTTTTTTATTTTTTTTGTTCCCAAAACACAACTAATAATTGCAAGTAATGCACTTGAGGAGATGAAATTTACGGTCCAATAAATTCCTGTTCCAGTAATTAAGTCGATAATTACAAATTTTTTAATTGCCGAACTTTTTATTGTATGAAAAACAAATTGATTGTTATTGTTATCCAATGTTGTCACGTCCCTTATCTTTTTTAAAACATATGACAAGGTATGCTTGTTCTAGTCATTTAATCTCAAGAGAATGATAAAGAACCATAAAAAGAACAGCTAGCAAAAGCTAGCTGTTTCATAAATCAAAAACAAAAAATCAGATTGGTTTTGAAAAATGATTGAGACGAATTATTTAAAATGTTGTAGAGAATTTAGTAAGTCATTATGGATACGTAATAAGGTTTGGATATCTTCTTCAGACAGTTGTTCTAGTGCTAGTTCCATTGCTTTATAAGAAGTAGAGTTTTCAATGGATCTCTTAGATATTTCTTGTCCTTTTGTTGTTACTTTTAATTGTATTTCTCTACGATCTTCATGTGATTGTTTTCGCTCAATTAATCCTAAATTAACTAACTCATCTACATTTACACTCATTGTGCTTTTAGGAACTGAAAGGCGTTCTGAGATATCTTTAAGAGTAGTATTAGGAGTTGCATAAATTGAATTTAAGATGCCCATTTGTTGAACTGTTAATCCTAACGTAGAAGCGTTTTGATGAGTAAACTTTATAATTTCTTTGTTTATTTTTACAAATGAATGGACAATTTCACTGGCTTGTTTGATACCTTGTTTATGTAGACTCAAAGTAATAACTTCCTTTCATTTTAAAATAATTCAACTCGAAATTGTTCATTGATGAACTATTTTATTTTGAATCAAATTGTAGGGAAAGTCAATAAACGATATTGATAAAAAACCTAATAAAAAATTCATTTTGTAGAAATAAAAAAAGGTGATGAACGTCGCATCACCTTTTGATAAAGCAGAGCACTTTCAAAAATAAAGTATTCAAAATTAAAACAGAAGTTATCATAAATTTCTTTAATCTTTGACTTGAAACTTATCTTTAATATTAATAAATAATAAAAATAATATTATGGCAGATATTAAATTAGACAAGTAGAAATCTTGGTGGAACAGTAGTTCAAAGATGACATCGAAAGTGTATAATAAAGCAACAGCAGGTAATATGCAAATGAACATAAATCTCCAATTTTTTAAATAATGTTTGTAATAAGTATGTACTTTCTCCATAGATATTGCTCCTGTAATTTTTATTTTCTATATAAATATACATTTAAATAAAAGAATTTACAAAGCGTTTTAAAAATAAATAAAAAATATCGTGAAAGTGATGTGTAATAGAAGAAGTGTACTGAAATGTTAACATCTATACGAAATAAACATAAATTAACGCTAATATATCACTGTACTAATATGAAATTATAATTAGATATAATCTATAAAAAACTTTAAAACACCGTTACTAAAATGATACACTATAATCTACGTTATTTTAGTAATGAATAGAGGGATTTACATGATAGATAAAATCAAAAATGTTGTAGAGGATATGTACGAAGATGAAGCAAAACATTTACTGCAAAGCATTCTTATACAATTAGATTTATTAGAAGAGAACTATAGTGAAGATACGATTAAACACTTGATAAGTATACCTAAGCAACTAACGAGTAATACATCTTATAAAAAGAATGTAAAAGAAAGTACACACATTCATATCGCTTTTGATGATTCAACAACTGGGTGTTTAAAATATATGTTAAGTCAAGAAGAACTATTTGAGGAGAGTGTTGTTGCATTCTCTGAATTCTTTTCAATTGGACCGATTAATCAATTACATACGAATAAAGGGCAACTCGCAAGACAGCAATGGTTATTAAACAACTTAACTTCTTATGATAGTTATTTTGAAGAAGAATATTTACCAAAATTTATGGAAACTTTAGAAGAGCTACATTCTATTCCTAATGAAACACCGATTACCATTTGGAAGGCAGATAACGCACATGAACATGTAGGCCTTTGTTTTGTAATGGCGCAATTAAAAGGTAAGAAAAATATTCGAATCATTAATACATCTGAAATGAGTAGAGAAATATTAAACCAAGAGTATGATATACGTGGAACTGGAGAATTATCGCCCGAAAGTTTAGCTACTTTCCAAAATAGTTTTGCAGAATCACCGTTTTTAACTAAAAAAAGTAGAGTGAATCTTGAACACGAGTGGGATAGTTTATCGAATAGCATGGAATTTTTAAGAGTTTGGAAAGACAATGAAGTGCATTCTGTACAAGAAGAATATTTTGACCAATTCATTATTGAGTGTGCGAAAAAAGTAGGTGCTGATAAAGACTTCCTTAAAGCTCCGAGAGTAATTGGTGAAGCGCTTGGCCTTGTAGAGCAATTAGTTGGGGATACTTTCTTAGAGTATCGCTTGAAAGTATTAATTAAACAAGAGGTATTTGAATTTGAAGGTTTATTAGAGGAAATGCGTTTTTATAGTGTGAAGTTGAAAAAATAATAATATATTCCGTTTATAAAAAAGCTCGTATTTTTGAAAAAAAGATACGAGCTTTATTTTTTTAGTTTAATTTGGGCTATACATAAGCTTCCGATGGGTGTCATATCACATATGAATGTTAAAGGTAATGAATGAAAAGAAGGTGATTTGTTAATATGTATAACGAACAAAATTATCCATATGATCAAACGATGTATTATAATCCACAACAATACGGATATGAACCTGATATCGAAGTTAGAGAGGTTGAACTAGAAGATTATAGACCAGATGATGCGGAAGATGCTCCAACGTCACCACCACCGTCACAAGCTCCGTCTTTACCATCCACATTTGCTTCTCCAGCACAAGCAGGGAATATGAAATCATGGATGTGTAACTGTCTAGGAAGATGGGGCTATTTACGTTTGCATCGTCCTGGACCTTTCGGAAGAGACTTATGGTTTTTTCCGACAGAAGTAAGAAGAAGTGGGGTATCCGGCTACACTTGGCAAGCTGGTCGCCGCCGTAAAGTAAGTTATCGATATCAACAAATTAGTAATTTTATGTGCTTTGCATAATGGGAAGTGAGAGGGTAGAATGATTTTACTCTCTCACTTTTTTATTTTTCAATATTAGAAGTAAGATTTTAATTGAAAATTTACAATTTTTCAGTTCTTATTGAAGTATAATTCAAATATTGGGTTGATTTTTAAAAATAATTGAGAGTGAGGGAATGTAATGTCAATTAAAAATAAGGTTGGCCGAAAAATAGAAGATGGCATTAATTTAGCTTCTGCTCAGTTTAAAGAAGATGCATATGAAATTTATAAAGAGTCACGAAAAATGCAACCTATATTATTTGTAAATGAAGTTGAAATCGGTAAAGAATGGCTCATTACAAGATATGAAGATGCTCTGCCACTTTTAAAAGATAATCGTTTAAAAAAAGATATGGCAAATGTGTTTTCTCAAGATACAAAGAACATGTATCTTTCTGTTGACAATAGTGATCATTTAACAACGCACATGTTAAATTCAGATCCACCTAATCACAGTCGTTTACGATCTTTAGTTCAAAAAGCTTTTACACCAAAGATGATTTCACAATTAGACGGAAGAATTCAGAGAGTAGCGGATGATTTAATAAATGAGATAGAGCGAAAAGGTACATTAAATCTTGTGGATGATTATTCATTCCCATTACCGATTATTGTAATAAGTGAGATGCTTGGAATTCCAAAAGAGGATCAAGCGAAATTTAGAATTTGGTCTCATGCTGTCATTGCATCGCCAGAAACACATGAAGAAATAAAAGAAACCGAAAAACAACTATCTGAGTTTATTACATATCTTCAATATATAGTTGATGTAAAACGAAAAAATCCAAAAGAAGATTTGGTTAGTGCGCTAATACTTGCAGAAAATGAAGGGCATAAACTTAGTGCTCCAGAGCTATATTCAATGATAATGCTGTTAATCGTAGCAGGACATGAGACAACAGTGAATTTAATTACGAATACGGTATTAGCACTTCTTGAAAATCCGAAGCAATTACAATTATTAAAAGATAATCCGAAATTAATTGATTCAGCTATTGAGGAAGGATTGCGTTATTATTCTCCAGTTGAGGTGACGACTGCAAGATGGGCGGCTGAGCCGTTTCAAATTCACGAACAAACAATCCAAAAAGGAGATATGGTTATTATCGCATTAGCTTCAGCAAACCGTGATGAAACAGTATTTGAAAACCCAGAAGTATTTGATATTACACGAGAAAATAACCGTCATATTGCCTTTGGGCATGGTAGCCATTTCTGCTTAGGCGCTCCACTTGCTAGGTTGGAAGCAAAGATTGCTATTACTACTTTGTTTAAACGGATGCCATCGTTACAAATAAAAGGTGAGCGTGAAAAAATTAATTGGCAAGGTAATTATTTAATGCGTTCTTTAGAGGAATTACCATTGTCTTTTTAGAATAGTTATATTGAGACATGCATACATGACAAATGATTAACATAGAGTATGTATGTGTTATTTAAATTCGAAACGGAAGGGTGAAAACATCCCAATGATCAACTAATTCTATTTGTAAGAGATCTTCGTTAAAAAACGAAATATTCTTCTGAATAGGATTAGTATGTGCATGTATAGAAAAGGGATGTGTTTCGCACTGCGAATATATAGTCTTTTCATATGATTTGTGCTGCCTCCTGTTCAGAACACGAAATAGGAGGATTTTTTATGTCGACGACTGCAGAAACGAAACAAAATCATGGGGTATCACAAGTATTAAAAAATCGATTTGTGCAAGGGATTCTAGCATCAGCATTATTTTTACAAGTTGGTATTTGGGTTCGTAACTTTGCGATATTACTTTATGTTATGGAAATGACGAAAGGTGATGCTTTTGCTATTTCGATGATTTCGGTTGCTGAATTTGCTCCCATTTTTATTTTCTCATTCATTGGTGGAACTTTTGCTGATAGGTGGAAGCCAAAGAAGACAATGATATGGTGTGAGACGTTAAGTTCTATTTCCGTATTCGCTGTATTAATTACTCTTATGTTTGGAACGTGGAAAATCGTGTTTTTTGTGACGCTTATTTCTGCAATCCTTTCGCAGTTTTCTCAACCATCTGGTATGAAGTTGTTTAAACAGCATTTATCAACGGAACAAATTCAATTAGCGATGTCTATATATCAAACAATATTTGCGATTTTTATGGTGTTAGGACCGATTCTTGGAACATTTATTTTTCATAGTTTTGGAATTTATATTTCAATCATCATAACAGGTATCGCTTTTTTACTTGCAGCAGCTGTGTTGTTATTTCTTCCGAAAGATCTTGAGAATGATAATGAGAAGAAAGAAATTACGCTGTTACAGGAAATGCTGGATGGTATTAAATATGTAAAAAAGAAAAAAGCATTAACTTTGCTAGGGTTTTGTTTTATGGCAGCTGGACTAGGTATAGGTTTAACTCAGCCACTAGGCATTTTTATTGTGACTGAGCAGTTAGGGTTATCAAAAGAGAGTTTACAATGGTTACTAACAGTAAATGGTGCGGGAATGATTGTTGGCGGGGCTTTAGCGATGGTATTTGCGAAAAACGTTGCTCCCCAAAAGATGTTAATTGTAGGGATGCTCGGTCAGGCAATTGGAATTGGTATTATAGGCTACTCCACAAATTTATGGGTGACACTTACGGCACAACTTTTTAGTGGTTTAGCTCTTCCATGTATCCAAATTGGTATTAATACGCTCATTATTCAAAATAGCGATACCGATTTTATTGGTCGCGTGAACGGCATTTTAAGTCCACTATTCACCGGTTCAATGGTAGTAACGATGAGTATAGCTGGTTCCTTAAAGGAGATGTTTTCATTAGGTACGATGTACGAGGGGACGGCTCTACTATTTATAATTGGATTATTGTTTATTTTACCTATATACAATTTAAAGCCAGTAATAGCAGTAGAAAGTGAAATGAATGGTAAAGGAAGTGCTGTGCAACATGAATCCTAATCCAAATGTTAAATATCCTATTGAAGGAAATCAAAACGTTCATTTTATAAAAAATACAATAACGAAATCTAATATATTTGTTGGTGACTATTCTTATTATGATGCGAAAGATGGAGAAACATTTGAAGATCGAGTATTATATCATTATGAATTTATTGGGGATAGGCTTACCATTGGAAAGTTTTGTTGTATTGCAAATGGAGTTACCTTTATTATGAACGGAGCGAATCACCGGATGGATGGATTTTCGGCATATCCATTTAATATATTTGGAAATGGGTGGGAGAAGTATACACCTAGTTTGTCTGATTTACCTTACAAAGGTGATACAGTTATAGGAAATGACGTTTGGATTGGTATGGATACAACTATTATGCCCGGAATAAAAATAGGGGATGGTGCAATCATTGCAGCTAAATCTGTTGTGACTAGAGATGTCGTACCATATACAATTGTTGGCGGAAACCCTGCAAATAAAATAAAGGAACGATTCACAAATACAATAATAGAAGAATTATTGCAAATTCAATGGTGGCATTTTGACATTGAAAAAATAACCGAAAATATAGATGCTATTGTACAAGGAGATATTGAACCATTAAGAAAGTTAAAAAGGTAATAAAAAATGCATGACAAAGAGTATCATACCTCCGAATTTTGTTAATGATAATAGAACAAGGAGGTGTGATACTATGGCACAAGACGTTTTATGTGAAGTAAACAACTGTAAATTTTGGGCTAACGGCAATAAATGTAGTGCAGATGCAATTTATGTAGTAAGTCATAAAGGTAAACATGCATCTACAACTGAAGAAACAGATTGCAAAACTTTTGATCCAGAAGTATAAATTTTTGAAGGGTAGCCAAATCGTGGTTGCCCTTTTATTAATTATAGTATTGATAATAAATCTCATTTTCATTCATTGTTTTTAACTTTTCTTTTTATTTTTTCATATTTTCTTCATAAGTGATGCAATCCAGAGCAATTCATGTTCAATACGTGATTTACTAAATTCAATGACTTCTGTAATAAAAGGTGAGCTAACATGCAAAGATTGAATAGCAGTAAGTTGTTTATGTAGTACGTCTTGGCGTATTGTTAAAATTTCTTTTCTAGCTTCGTAATCAAGTTTTTCAAATAGCGCGATACGCACAAGGAACTCAGCGTTATTTGTCGCAATCTTTTCGGGAAACTCTCTTAACATTTCAGAAAAAATTTATTCTCCTGTTTCAGTTATGTCGTACATATTTCGGTTTGGCTTTCCGACTTGTTTATGTATTTTTTTCGTTATAGCACCCATATTTTCGAAGCGCCGAAGAGCGGGATAAAGTGTATTATGGGGTTCAGCCGAGATACGTGTAAAAACGGGTCATAAGCTGTAATATATTTCCATTATTGGTTTTTTAGTTAAAAATATCTACCTCATGATTAACAAAAAGCTGATTACCTATGCGCTATAAATGAACTGCCCCCAATTGTTAAACAAAACCTAGCAATTGGGGGCAGTTCATAGTTATCATTTGACTCTTCTAGTGACTTTCTCAAGTAAAGCACCCTTTGGTTGAATAAGATTTATTTATTCATTCCCATCAATCGCTTAATTGTTCTTATTTGTCCACGATGATTAATTTCGTCTTCCATAACGTGAAACCACAAGTAGTAATTATTATAAGGCACACCATTATCCCACTTGTTTTCCTCGAATAACCAGCTATCTTGTTTTGATTTCAGATATGTTAGTGTATTTTCTCTAACTTGTGATAATTCATTCAAATAATAATCTAAAGATTGCTTTTTTATTCCTTCCCTTGCTTTGTCTCCAAGTTCTAAAGAAATTCGCCACTTTAGATATTCACTTTCAGTTAAATCTCTTTTTTCAAACGAGATAACTTGATGAACAAACTCCATCGCTGCAATATGTGATAAGAGAGAACCAATAGTGTTTGAACTACCGTTTGGTAAGAAATCTAAATCACTTTGGTTTAAATTGGAGATTTCGCTCAATGTAACATCTCTTGTATGTTCAAGCATTGTTACAAGCTCTCCAATCTTATTTGAATAGTTTTCTCTTGAAATTATTCTATAATATATATCCCTCCAATTCATGCTAAGCATAAGTTTACCAATAAAATAAAAAAAACAAAGTCTGAAAATTCATGTAAAATAATGATATAATTTAATTGAATATAAAGAAAAAGGAAACCTGTTTTTATCAGTGTTACCTTATCCAAGACTAAATTTTACCCATACATCATTTTTTTGATGTAGCTCTTGAAGATAAAAACTATTTAATTTTCAAGGAACAGTTATTAACTTAAAACTTATTATACGAGGAGGGTGTATCATGAAAAAAATATGCTTTGTATTAATTGTCGACGCTGGTATAAATTATGGTTCAATATTTTCTCTACCATTTTTAAGGAATCAGGATGATTTGAAGGAATATTTTTCTAAGTATTATGATGTTTCAATTAATTATATTAGGGATAAAAACTCAGTTGACTATTTGGTAGTTCCCAAACCGTGTCCACCTTTTGATAATGAAAATAATCTTCCAATAATTGAAGTACCAGCAATCTTATTTATGGAAAAGGATTTTGAAAAAATAAAGACTTATATAGACAATTATTTTTCTAATAACTCATAAAGAAAATAAAAGTACAGTAAAAAGAAGTCCGATAAAAAACGAGTGGCGTAGAATATTTCTATTAATCATTCGTTTTTTATTATATTTACATATCAGTCTATCGCAAATGAACTTGTACAACATATCGGAAAATATAGTGAGGTTAATATCGTTGAAGAGTTTGCTGCACCTTTACCTGTTACCGTCATATCCGATTTATTAGGAGTGCCAACAACGGATCGTAAAAAGATTAAAGAATGGTCTGATATTTTATTTATGCCATATAGTAAAGAAAAATTTAACGATTTGGATGTAGAAAAAGGAATTGCGTTAAATGAATTTAAAACGTACCTGCTTCCAATTGTTCAAGAGAAAAGATATCATTTAACCGACGATATTATTTCAGATTTAATACGAGCTGAATATGAAGGTGAAAGATTAACCGATGAAGAAATAGTTACTTTTTCTTTAGGCTTATTAGCGGCAGGTAATGAAACAACTACAAATTTAATTATTAATAGCTTTTATTGCTTTTTAGTGGATTCACCTGGAATATATGAAGAGTTAAGAAAAGAACCTACATTAATTTCAAAAGCGATTGAGGAAGTATTACGCTATCGCTTTCCCGTTACATTAGCTAGGAGGATTACAGAGGACACAAATATATTTGGACCTTTTATGAAAAAGGATCAAATGATTGTTGCATGGGTAAGTGCAGCAAATGTAGATGAGAAAAAATTCTTACAAGCTTCTGAGTTTAATTTACACAGAATAGGAAATGAAAAGCATTTAACCTTTGGTAAAGGTCCTCACTTTTGCTTAGGGGCACCACTTACACGTTTAGAAGCTGAAATTGCATTAACTACCTTTATAAATGTCTTTGAAAAAATAGAGTTATCTCCATCGTTCAATTTAGAAAAATGTATATTGGAAAATGAACAAACATTAAAATATTTACCTATTCTTTTGAAAACTAGGTAAAACGTTCAGCAAGGTACAAAATTACTGTACCTTGTTTTTAATTTCTCAATTGTAAATTTTTAGTGGTCTATTTAGTATGGAAGTGTGTGAAAGAAGAGTGGAGGAGGATGCTTATGTTAACGTGTAATGGAAGTAAAACGTTTCAAACATTTATTAAAGCTGTAACGGATTTAATTGATAGTAATTTATTAGAAGATCAAATTGTTTGTGCGATTGAAAAATTACTAGAAGAACTTTTAGAAAAAAAAACATGGCTTCCGCTAGAAAAACAGAAGGCGAATTCGGCTCAATATGCACGACACTTGTTATATGAAGATCCTTTAAAGCGATTTGAAGTATTAGCTCTTGTATGGAAAGATGGACAATCTACACCTTTACATGATCATGATGGTACATGGGGAGTAGAAGGCGTTTTTTCAGGAAGGATAATGGTGCAGAACTTTATACAAACTAAGCAGCTTGAAAATTCACTTGTTTATTTAACCCATACAGGAAATCTTTATTTGGGAGAAGGAGAAACAGATAAAGTCATTCCACCAGCTGATTGTCATATTCTTAAAATAGCTGAATGCGAAAGCGTTGTCACGATTCATATTTACGGAAAACGTTTAGAAAAGTTTGAAGTATATTTCCCAACTGAAGAAAAGAATGTGTATATGTGTGAGACACAATATATTAGTTATAGTTCATAGTTTAAAATCAAAAGCTTTTCTTTAAAGAGAAAAGCTTTTGATTTTATTTTTAATTATTTCTTGACCTGAAACGCTTTTCATAAATTATAAATAAGAAGTACTTAACGAGCTCAATATGAAAACGATACCTTTTCGTTAAATAAATCTCGTGTATTTATAGAAAGTGGTGAAGAAATAATGAAATTAATAGCAATTGATTTAGATGGAACCCTTCTTTCCGGTAATAAAATGATAAGTAAAGAAAATGCAGAAGCAATTCGAAAATGTCAGGAAGCAGGCCATGTTGTAGCTATTTGTACAGGGCGTTCTATCGTTGATATTGAACGATTATTGTTAGAAGTTAATTTAGAGTGTCCAATTATTGCGGAAAATGGTGCCCTTATTTATAAAGATAAGAAAATGATGAAGAGATATCCAATTCAAAATATGCAGGCACTTGAGATTGTAGAATATCTTGAAGAGAATGGCTTGTATTATCAGCTTTATACTAATAAAGGTGTGTATGTACCGGATTATGGCGTAGAGAGTGTACGAAATGAAATCGAGTATGTAAAGAATTCAAAAGAAAATTTCAACTTGAAAGAGTTAGAAACGATTGCAGCATTATATCTCGAACATACAGCATTTCATAGTGCGGAAAGTTGTAAACCAATTGTAGAAACTGATATACATGTGCATAAGCTTTTACCATTTTCTTATGACATAGAAAAGTTAAAAAAGTTAAAAGCAGCGTTTCTGCATAATACTGATTTAGCAATTACATCTTCATATTGGCATAATTTAGAGATTAATCATCGAGATGCTCAAAAAGGAAATGGATTATATACTTTAGCAGAACATCTTAATATTCCAGTTGAAAACACTGTAGCAATAGGCGATGGCTTAAACGATGTTTCTATGATGGAGAAAGCAAATATATCAATTGCAATGGGAAATGCAGTTGAAGAAATAAAAGTGATGTGTCAATACGAAACGTTAACAAATGAAGAACATGGTGTCGCACATGCTTTATATAAATATGTAATGTAATAAAAAAAGAAAAAAAGAATCCAAATAGATTCTTTTTTTCTTTTTATTAGGGGTAAGGTATTCTATGAGATTCATAGAAGCCTTATTACAACTCATTATATAGAATATATTGGAATAAATGTTTATATTTTTCATGAAAGTTGTGAAACTTTTGTGAATTTTACGGTTATTGTATTTTTATACTGCTACTAGCAGCGCGTAACAATCCCATATTATTTTCTGTTTTTAATTGAAAAATAGAATTTGTTTGAATAATTATTCTACAGCTATATACCTAGGGGCACTTTCTTCGTATAATGAAGAAGTATGAATTTTGAATTTGTATAAATTTTACATATCGAGGTGAAAAAGGAATGAATGCGCGGCTAATGGAACTTATTGATGTGAGTACAATAGAAACCATGGCAGAACAATTTTATAAATTAACCAACATATCACATCAACTTCTTGATGCTGAAAACGAATGTATATTTTCATTTGGAATTAATGAAATGAAAGTATGTAAACTTCCCAAAATCGAAATCCCCCTTTTCTTATACAATCAATATTTAGGATCTTTTGTTGTATGGTCCAAACGAAGCGAAATTTTCAATTGCCAAAAATATTTTGAAATGCTTTCTAACCTCATTATAGCTGGGGTGAAAAAAGCAGTTCAAAGTAAAAATACATCGTTACTTTCTCGAAAAGAGGAAGAACTACATACGATCTTACAAAACATGCCTGTTATGGTTGATGCGCTTGACTATAATGGAGATTTTGTTTTGTGGAATCGAGAATGCGAGATTGTAACAGGTTATACTGCTGAAGAAATAATTGGGAATCCAAACGCTCTTCAATTACTGTATCCTGACCATAATTATCGCCATCAAATACAAAATAAATTTTTGACTCGTGGAAAAAATTTTAGAGATTGGGAAATGAGTTTAACATGTAAAAATGGTGAAATTAAAACGATAATGTGGTCCAATATATCTGAGCAGTTTCCTGTAACAGGATTTAGTTACTGGGCTGTTGGGGTAGATATTACACATTTAAAAACGATAGAAGGGCAATTAAAACAACAAACCTCTGAATTAGAATTAATTTTTAAAGCTTTACCAGATTTATGTTTTTTAACAGAAGACGATGGGACAATTATAGATTATAAAGCAGGATCTCCTACAAAATTTTACGTACCCGCAGAAGCTTTTATGGGAAAAAAGTTTTACGAAATATTACCGTCTCCAGTAGCACAGCAATTTCAAGAAGCAATTCGCCAATTGAAAGAAGAAGGAAAGAATGTAATTGTAGAATATCCTCTAACAATTAATGGAAGTATCGATTTCTTTGAAGCTAGATGTTTACCATTATTACAAGATAAAATTATGATCATTGTCCGCGATATTACAGAGCGGAAAAAGGCAGAAGAATTGCTAAATAAATCAGATACACTTGCGGCAATTGGTCAATTAGCAGCCGGTGTAGCTCATGAAGTGAGAAACCCATTAACGGTAATTAAAGGATTTATACAGTTATTCCAAATTAATAAAGAAGATCAAGAAAAATATTTTGACCTTATGCTTTCCGAAATAGAAAGAATAGAAGCAATCCTCCAAGAGTTTTTGTCGATTGCTAAAACTGATGAAATAAATACAGAAAAGAAAAATATTTATCAAATTTTTAAAAATGTCGTATCATTAATTAATACAAAAGCAATCATGACAAATATTCAAGTTGAACTATTTACAGATTCCAAAGAGATAATCATTGAATGCTCAGAAAATCAATTGAAACAAGTATTTATTAATATTTTGCAAAATTCAATTGAAGCAATGCTAAATGGGGGGGGAATTTCAATCCATATAAAAGAAATACATAAAAATGGTGTCGTTATTAGTGTAATAGATGAAGGAATAGGAATACCTGAAGAAAGAATTAAAAGATTAGGTGAACCTTTTTATAGTACGAAAGAAAAAGGTACCGGTATTGGATTGATGTTAAGTTATAAAATTATTGAAAGTCATCAAGGAACAATAAGTATAATGAGTGAGGTTGGCGTCGGGACAACTGTAACGATGTACTTGCCGAAAATTCAGAGTAAACAATCTCTATCAAATTGTGATGATAGATGTATTTCAATACGTTCTAATATTAATTCCTAAAATACCTAATACCCAATAACAAAGCTAAGCTTTTGTTATTGGGTATTTTTATATTTAATTTAGTAAACTTTACTTTTTCTTTATATTTGTTTTAATTTCTATTAAGTTTTAAACGTTATATTAATATACGTACAAAGTAATGTGTGGAAATTGTACATTACTTTTAATATAGAGAGCTAAAAAATATTTAAAATGTTGTAAGGAGGAGATTATGACAAGGTGAAAAAGAAAGAGAAAAAGAGTGGTAGAGCACTACCTATACGGTTAAATATTTTATTCTTTTGCGTATTTTTATTATTTTCTGGAATTATAATCCAGTTAGGTAAAGTACAAATTTTCGATGGAGAAACATATAAGAATGAAGTAGAAAAAAGAGAGAATGCAACTGTTAGTCTTACAGTACCACGCGGCAAAATTTATGACCGTGAAGGGAATCCAGTAGTGGACAATAAGTCTTTACGTACGATTACATATACAAAGGTGAAAGGTGTAAAATCGGAAGAAATGCTAAAAACTGCAAGACAACTTGCAGAAATAATTGAAATGCCGCAAGAAGATATAGATAAGTTAACCGAGACGGATAAGAAAGATTTTTGGATGCAGTTAAATCCAAAACTTACTCAAGATTTAGTATCTAAAAAGGAAATAGATAAGTTTAGAGAAAAGGATATTAACGGAAAAGAGTTAGACAGAAAAATAGAAGAGTTAAAAAGAAAGCGAGTTACAGAAAAAAATCTTCAAGAATTAACAGCAAAAGACATAGAAGTGTTAGCTATTAAAAGTAAAATGACTTCAGGTTATCAAATGGCACCTCAAATTATTAAAAAAGATGTTAGTGAAAAGGAATATACTGTGATTAGTGAAAATTTAGCAAATCTCCCAGGTGTAGACGCATCAGTTGATTGGGAAAGGCTCTATGTAAATGATGGCTTATTCCGTTCAGTTCTTGGAAATGTTTCGAATGCTGATGAAGGATTACCACGTGAACGATTAGATTATTATTTAGTGCGTGAGTATAGCCGGAATGATCGTGTTGGGAAAAGTTACATCGAACAGCAATACGAAGATGTACTTCATGGTACGAAAAAAGAAGTAAGAAGTATTGCTGATAAACAAGGTGATACAATTAGAACAGAAACAGTTTCTGAAGGGAAAAGCGGCAAGAATTTAACGTTAACAATTGATATGGAATTACAGAAAAAAGTAGAAGAGAGCATAGAAAAAATATTAAAGGCCTATAAAGGTTCAGAATCGATGTTGGACCGTGCTTTTGTTGTAATGATGAATCCGAAAAACGGCCAAGTATTATCGATGGCTGGGAAAAGACTTGTAGAAAAAGACGGAAAAATGGAAGTAGAAGATTACGCTTTAGGTACGCTGACAAGTTCATATGAGCTTGGATCAACTGTTAAAGGTGCTACAGTATTAACCGGATTTGAAACAAAAGCTATAACACCGGGAACACATTTTTATGATGCACCTATGAAGTTTAAAGGAACTAAGGAGAAAAAGTCATGGAAAGATTTTGGAGATATAGATGACCTAAGAGCTTTACAAGTTTCCTCTAACGTTTATATGTTTAACACAGCATTAAAAATTGCTGGTGTGGATTATGTAAAGAACAGTTCACTAGATATTAAACAAGAATACTTTGATAAGATGAGATATTATTTCAGACAATTTGGTTTAGGTGTTCCAACAGGCATTGATTTACCGAATGAAACAGCGGGGCAAATTGGGAGAAAAGATAATCAGCCAGGTTTCTTATTAGACTTTTCCATTGGCCAGTATGATACGTATACACCACTTCAGCTTGCACAATATATTTCAACTATTGCAAATGGCGGGTATCGTATGAAACCACAAATTCTTCAAGAAATTAGAGAACAAACCGTTCAAAAAGATGAGGTCGGTAAAGTAGTACAATCAATAGAACCCGTTGTTTTAAATAGAATTGATATGAAAGAAGAATATATCAATCAAGTAAAAGAAGGCTTTAAGAAAGTATTCCAAGAAGGGGATGGAACGGGAGTAAAGGCGTTCAAAAAAGCACCCTATAAACCAGCTGGAAAAACAGGAACTGCACAGACTGTATACGGTGGAGAAAGTGATATTGGGAGAAATGAGAAAGGCGATCGTAGAGAATGCTATAATTTAACATTAGCAGGATATGCGCCATATGATGATCCAGAAGTAGCATTTTCCGTTGTAGTACCATGGGTTATAAATGATAAGTCTGGTATTAACTCTGATATTGGAAAAGAAGTTTTAGATGCTTATTTTGATTTAAAAAATAAGCGATTAACTGGCGAAGCACCAAAAATAGATGACTCTAAAGAGAATTAAAATCTACGAAACGTCTCTAGCATTTATATGAACTAGAGACGTTTTTACATACGAATAGATTAGAAATGAGGTATATATGAAGCAATTGATTCTAAAAGATTGGAGAAAAATATGTAGCTATATTTTAATTATAATAGGAATTATTATTATTAATAATTCATTTTTATTTTGTATGGTAGAAGGAATTTCGATGCAACCTACTTTGAATGAAAATAATCGCATACTAGTTAATAAGGCTAGTGTCTATTTTTCTTCTTTTCATCATGGTAATGTTGTAATAATAAAAAAAGAAGACGAGCCTACATACTATGTGAAACGAATTATTGGATTACCAGGGGATAACATACAATTAAGAGACGATGAGGTATATATTAACGGTAAAAAGCGTGATGAGTCGTATATACAGTTAGATATGTCACAAGTATCAAATCGTTTTTCAAACTGTAGAGAAATGAAAGTTCCCACGCATAAATTATTTGTGTTAGGTGATAATCGAAATCATAGTAAAGATAGTAGGAATACGCTTGGACTAATTGATGAGTCAAATATAATAGGTAAAGTGAAAATGGTATATTATCCATTTGATCAAATAAAATGGATAAAATAATTCTATTAGATTTGCACGTTTTATAAAATAAATCATATATTGATAGCATAGGACAAGCAGAAAAGCTTATCCTAACCTCACAGAACACTCCTTATCACAGTTAGGCATCTACATTTTATGTAGATGCCTTTTTCAATGTCTGATAATTATTTATCAACCTAAAGTAGTAAGTATATTGGGACTATTAAGGGAAGATTGTTTGTAATAATAACCGTACGATTAATAAGAAGATTGAATTGTAAGGAGTGAGAAATAAGTGATGAATATTTTAATAGTTAATTTCCCTGCAGAGGGACATGTAAATCCTACATTAAGTTTAGTAAAGGCCTATACTGAAAGAGGTGATAATGTACACTATATTACAACGGAAAGCTTTAAGGAAAGGCTTGAAGTTTTGGGAGCCATTGTACATACTCATCCGGATTTATTAAAGGAGATTTCTATTGATAATGAAACTTCATATGGATTAAAATCTTTCTTTCATGTACATGTTCAAACTTCTTTATACATATTAGAAATTACGAAACGATTATGTAAAAGCATTAATTTTGATTTCGTAGTTTATGATATATTTGGTGCTGGAGAGTTAGTAAAGGAATATTTACAAGTTCCAGGCATAGTTTCCTCTCCTATATTTTTAATTCCACCAGTATTATTGGAAACCTTGCCTTTTCATCCAAATGCAGAAATACAATTCCAACCCGATGAACTCTCTGAAAAGTTACTGTATCAAATGGAACATGAATTTGGAGTAAAGCCCAAAAATAATCTTCAATTTATGCATAATAAGGGAGATATTAGTCTCGTGTATACAAGTCGTTATTTTCAACCTAATAGCGATTCGTTCGGAGAAAACAATGTTTTTATTGGACCGAGTATTATAAAGCGCAAAACAAATGTAAAGTTTCCACTTGAATTGCTTTCAAAAAAGAAAGTTATTTATATTTCAATGGGAACACTTCTCGAAGGGCTCGAACCATTTTTTAATACTTGTATTGATGCTTTTTCAAATTTCGAAGGGATTGTAGTAATGGCGATTGGTGATAGAAATGATATTTCAAAAATTAAGCAAGCGCCAGACAACTTTATTATAACCCCTTACGTACCTCAATCAGAAATATTAAGTGAAGCAGATGTTTTTATTACACATGGTGGAATGAATAGTGTGCACGATGCAATCCATTATAATGTCCCATTTGTGATAATACCGCATGATAAAGATCAACCTATGATAGCGCAAAGATTAACTGAGCTTGAGGCAGCACATAGATTATTGAAAGAGCATGTTAATGTGCAAACTTTAAAAAAGGCGGTAACAGACGTTCTTTCAAATGAAAAGTATAAACATGGCATTCGAAAACTGAATGAAAGTTTTTTAGAGTGTGGTGGTTCCAAAAGAGCCATTGCAGTTATTGATGCTCTTTTAAATAAATAGTTCGGATAATATAAAAGCATAGAGGCTCTACCTGTATGCTTTTATATTATTATCCAGCAAATTGTACAGCAGTATTCGCATGTAAATAAGCAGTATCAAAAACAGGAACAGATAGATCATTTTGGGAAATGAGCAAAGGAATTTCCGTACAGCCAAGTAGAATTCCTTCAGCCCCATTATTAATTAATGAATTGGTAATTTGTATTAGTTTTTCTTTTGATGTTTCTGAAATAATTCCTCTACTTAATTCATTTAATATGACGTGATGGATAAAAGTTCTTTCTTCGTCATTTGGGATAATTGTCTCAATGTTATATTTTGCTAGTCGTGATGTATAAAAATCTTCTTCCATTGTTTGTTTCGTTCCTAATAATCCGATCCGTTTTATATTCTGTTCTACCATTTCTTTAGCACTTACATCACCGATATGAAGAAGTGGGATTGATATTGCTTGTTCTACTTCCTCAGCAAATAGATGTACAGTATTAGAACACATTAGTAAACATTCAGCTCCAGAGTGTTCTACTTTTTTTGCTACTGCGACTAATTCATTTTTCACTTCTTCATATTGATGATTTTGTAATAATGTAGTTACTTCACCAAAGTCCATACTATATAAAACAAGCTTCGCATTTTGATCATATTGAGAGAGAGTTAGTGTATTAATATGTTTATAATATAACGATGTTGATTCCCAACTTAGTCCGCCAATTAAGCCAATTACTTTCATCATGCATTCCTCCCGTAACAATTTTGAATTTATTATTTCATAATTCCGATAAGAATACAATGATTTAGTTGAACTATTTATCGAAAAATAAAAATAGTAAGAAAAGTATTGAAATTATTTATTGTTAGTGCCATAATACAGATTACAAATACATACTTATCCAGAGAGGTAGAGGGAACGGCCCTATGAAACCTCAGCAACCCCTATGTAATTACATAGGAAGGTGCTAATTCCGCAGAGGACACTATGTGTCTTTTGAAAGATAAGGGGATTCTTGTACGTGAAAGAAAATGACCTCTTATTAAAGAGGTCATTTTTTGTTGTATAGAAAGGAAGTGTCGATGCATAATTCATTTTCAAAATAAATATAGAGTATTAAAAGTTGAATAATACGAGAGGGGAATTGTAATGAACAAATTAACGACAAAGCTAGTAGTAGCTATTGGAATTGGAGCAGCTCTATACGGGGTATTAGGGCTTTGGGGATTTTCTATCGCACCGAATACATTTATTAAACCCGCATTGGCTATTTTAACAGTTTTTGGAGCGTTATTTGGCCCGGTAGCAGGGCTTTTAATAGGACTCATCGGTCATACCGTTACAGATACGATTGCTGGTTGGGGTATTTGGTGGGGATGGGTTATTAGTTCGGGTATTATTGGTTTTGCAATGGGACTCATACAAAAAAGATTTGGTTTTAGTGTAAAACATGGAACGTATAATAACCGTGATATTTCTTATTTTGCAATTGCAGGGTTAATTGGTATTGTCATAGCTATTATATTTGCTGGAGCATTCGATATTATTGTGATGGGAGAACCGTTTGACAAAATAGTTATACAAGTACTAGGCGCAACAATTGCAGACGTTATCGTATTTTTAGTTCTTGGCTTACCAATCACGATCGGCTTAGCGAAATCAAATAAGAAACATACACATTTAAAAATTGAAAAGTAGGGATGAATACATGCAACCAATTATTTCTTTTGAACAATTTACCTTTCAATATAGGCATGCTACGCAGCCTACTTTGAAAAATATTACATTTCAAATATATCCTGGGGAAAAGGTACTTATCGCTGGACGAAGTGGTTCAGGTAAGTCAACATTAGCTCATTGTATAAATGGGCTAATCCCATTTTCTTACGAAGGGATAAGTACCGGTAACATTTTAATAGCTGGAAAGGATCCGAGAAAAGGTAGTGTTTTTGAACAGAGTAAACACGTAGGGACAATATTACAAGATCAAGATGCACAATTTATAGGCCTTACTGTCGAAGAGGATGTAGCATTTGCATTAGAAAACGATTGTGTAAATCAAATAGAAATGAGAAAGATTGTTACGGATTCTTTAAAAAAGGTAAGCATGCAGGACTTTCATACACAAAGTCCGCATGAATTATCAGGAGGTCAAAAACAGACAGTCTCTCTTGCAGGTCTGCTAACGACAAATGCAGATATATTATTATTTGATGAACCGTTAGCTAATTTGGATCCTGCATGTAGTTTGAATACAATAGAACTCATTAAAAATATACATGAGAAATATAATAAAACAATTGTAATTATTGAACATCGAATAGAAGAAATTTTAAACCTTGATTTAGATAAAATTATTTTAATAGATGAGGGAGAAGTTATTGCCGTTGGTTCACCGGATAGTATTTTAAATTCTGATATATTACCAAATATCGGACTAAGAGAACCTATTTATATAGAGGCGCTAAAGAAATTAAATTTTGATAGTAATAATGTTAGGGTATTTCCAATTGAAAATCTTCGTAATGCAGGCGTTCATATCCTATTAAAGAACTGGATGCATAAGCAAGTTTCATCAAAAAACAAATATATTAAAAAAGCTTTATGCAAGATAGAAAATTTATCATTTACGTACAATAACAAACATACAGCCTTAGAAGATATCAACCTTTCAATAGGAGAGGGAGAAATAGTAGCGTTATTGGGTCATAATGGAGCAGGGAAATCGACATTAGCTCATACTCTTATAGGAATAAATAAAACAAAGAATGGGAGAATAACATTCGATGGAGAAAATATAAATTGTTGGTCTATTCGTAAACGCGGGGAAGTTATTTCTTATGTTATGCAAAACCCAAATCAAATGATTACACAGCCTACTGTTTTAGAAGAGGTTTCATATTCATTAAAATTAAAAAAAGTTTCTAAAGATGAGATTGAGACAAGAGTCGAAAAAGCTTTAAGAATTTGTGGATTATATCCATTTCGTAACTGGCCAATTCAGGCATTAAGCTATGGACAAAAAAAGAGGCTTACTATTGCATCTGTACTTATAACAAACCCAAAACTTATTGTATTAGATGAACCGACAGCTGGACAAGATTATTACCATTACAAACAGTTTATGTCGTTTATTAGAAAACTGGCTGAAAGGGGCATATCCTTTATTATTATCACACACGATATGAATCTTGCTTTAGAATATGCAGATCGAGCGGTAGTTCTGCACGAAGGGAAAATTATTGCGGACAATACTGTATCTGCTGTTTTAGGGGATCAAGGAACGTTACAAAGAGCTAATCTATGGGAGATTTCATTAATAAAACTAGCTAAATTAAGCGGAATTCCAACTCCAGAAACATTTGTGAAACTTTATATTGAAGCTAATAGGAGGGAGGAATATGCATAATACGTATTTTTATCGTATGGATGGTGCAATTAAATTATCTTTATTTATATTTTGTATGACACTTACTTTTTTATTTTTTGATTTTCGTATATTGCTAATTTTATTTATTGTTGGATGTATCGGCCTCTTAATTGCAAAAATTCAATTGCGTAAAATTATAGTTATTTTCAGCGTTATATTTACATTTAGTTTATTAAATTCCGTTATGATTCTTTTCATTACGCCCACCCATGGATCGGAATTAACGGGATCGTATACCTCTTTTTTTTATATAGGTTATGCAACAATTACATATGAAACTTTATTTTATGCAGCTACACTTTCATTGAAATATTTTACGTTATTACCATTTACACTTCTTTTTATTTATACAACTCATCCAAGTGAATTTGTGAGCAGCTTAAATAAATTTGCTGTTCCTTATAAAATTACATATGCAATAAATATTGCACTACGTTATATACCAAGCATTCAATCTGAATATATAATCATTAGACACGCACAGGAAGCAAGAGGCGTACCTTTTGAAAAAGGAGAAGCGAGCTTGTGGATTCGTATGAAAAACCGTGTTTTAATTTTTTGGCCACTTATTATTCATTCATTAGAAAGGATTGATACTGTTTCAAATGCAATGGATTTAAGAGGTTTTGGAAAAAAGGATAAACGAACGTGGTACTATGCAAAAGACGCACAAAAGGAGGATTACATCACACTTTTTGTTGGTATTATCATTTTGATTATTGCAGTTTACTTAAAGCTGAATGTATTCCAAAGTTTCTGGTACCCATTTTAAAGCACTCTCAATAGAGTGCTTTTACTAATTTTTATGAAGACATGCTCAAAAAAAGGAGATACACATACTGTATAATACGAACCAGTTAAAATGATCAACTACCTATTAGTTTTCAAACCAAAAGGAGGAGAAAATATGAGTTTCGGTGGTTCTTGTGGTTTTGGTGGAGGTTTCGCTTTATTAGTTGTGTTATTTATTTTATTAATTATTGTTGGATGTAGCTGTTGGAGCTAAGGGTACTAATTTCTAATTAGTCTCTTCTAAATGTAAACTAAAAAAACATAGCAGATACTTTTTGTATCGAAATAAAAAAGGAGCCATTATGCTCCTTTTTTATTTATTATGCAACGTGCTCTCATTATTATATTTTGGGAATGTAATAGTTAAAGTAGTTCCTTTATTAACGATACTTCGGATTTTTAAACTGCCTCGCATCGTTTCAATAATTTTAACAGCAACCATCGTTCCTAAACCCGTACCTTTCGTTTTTGTACTAAAATATGGTTCGCCAAATCGATTAATTTGCTCTTGCGACATTCCAATTCCACTATCTTGAATCCGTATTATAACTTTATTATTACTAACAGATGCAGAAATAATAAGATCACCGCCACATGGCATTGCTTCTATACTGTTTTTTATTAAATTTAAAAAACATTGATGGAAGTGCTGTGTATTACCAATAATTGTTCCCTCTGAGAACTCTTTTGTAATATTAATATTATTCATGTTACAAAAAGGTAACATCATATTAATAACTCGATTTAACTCGTGCTCCACTGAAATATGATCTAGTTTTTCTGAAGCAGGTTTGGCAAAAGTTAAGTAATCATCAATAATTGCTTGTGCACGATTTAACTCTTCAAGAATATGTTCAATATACTCATCTTTGGATTGTTGAGTTATATTGGGTGTTTTTAAAAGTTGTGTAAATCCTTTTACAACAGTCAATGGATTCCTTACTTCATGTGAAATACTTGCAGCGAGTTGGCTGACAATCTCCATTTTTTCGACTTTTATTAATTTTGATCGCATAAATATTGCATCTTTTAAAACCTCATTAAAATAGACCATAAATAATATTAAAATAGTTGGTAATAGAATGAAATAAATAATGTACAAATTATTCACTTCAAAATCTGATAGAGTTAAAACAATTACTGTTGTAAATATTGCAAGGAAAAAAGTTAAAAACATAGATGAAGTTACTTTTATTTTCCTATTGTATGTATTAAATTTTGATGATGCGAATGCTGTAATTATTAACATCGTTCCATAAACAATGATTGTTAACAGGCTAAAACCATAAAACATAAAACGTATTATTAATAAAATCATGAGTAATGCAATACCGACTGGAAATCCACCATAAAGTGTACCAATTAAAAAGGGGATTTGTCTTAAATCGTGAATATAATTTTCATCCATATAGATGGGATACCGCATACATAAAATTAGTGGGATACTCGTACAAAGAATGATAAGTAGTTTCTTATATTTCTTCCCGAAGTACCCACTATCATAAATAAAATAAAAAACAAATATACTGCTTAAAATATAAAGAAGATTATTTAAAACATTTTGATTAATGTAAACAAAGTTCATAATACATGCCCCGTTATCCTGAATTTCAATCCCATATGTATTATACATTATAAAAGTACAAGTTTTACATGTACTTTTACAATGTATGTAGTTTTTATAGATTTTCAGTGTTATAGGCTTTTAACCATGCATTATTAAACTCTTCCATTGACGCATAGCGCTCACTACGATTTTCATTTACAGCACGGTATGCTACTTCATATAAGCCTTCACTAGCTTCCCATTTCATAAAGGAACGATCTTGCCCGCCACCTAGTAGTGCAAAAGCCATAGCCCCCATATTAAATACATTTGTTTTTCCGTCTATTATAGAGTTAAGTTGAAACTCTTCAGGTGACATAAAACGAGATGATCCCCACATTCGTCCCATCTTATTTACATACGGTTTGTTACTGTATAAATCAATATCACAAATTTTTGTTTCATTAGTTTTAAAGTTGTACAAAATACTACCGTCATAAAAATCAATAGCTACATAGTTTTTGTGTTCAACGTAAGTATGGAAATTAAAAATAGAATTTAATGAAATTAGCCTATTTTTAACGGATAATTTCTTATATTTATAAAATGGTGAGTTAGGATCATTGTATTTTGCTGGGGGTGGGAAACTCCAGTGCGGGTGAAGACATTCACCGTCAAACCAATCGAAAATTAAAACATATCCATGTTGTACAGGGGAGTGATCAATTAAACTGATAAGAGAAACGTGTTTTAATTCATTGTATATAGTAACTGAGCTTTTTAATCTTTGTATTGCTTCATTTGTAGAAGCATTATATGCGAGTGTTTGTGCCCCTGCATATTTTATAAAGTTCTTTTTCCCATTCTTTTCAACACCAAAACTTATATTACCGGAATCTTGTTGGTCAAAAACCGCAAATACTGTACCTAGTTTTGTAAGCCAATCAAAATTATGATGTTTTTTTAGTTGGAATGTTATAGTATCTAACTGAATTTTAACTGGAATATCTTTCATAATTCACCTCAAATTTAATATAATTAAGTTGTCCATTACAGTATTCGACATATTTTGTGAAATCCCTATATTTATAAACTTAAATTTTATAAATATAATAATATACAGTTATAAGGAGGAAAGCAAATGGATGGAAAAATCATAATTAAACCGTACCAACAATATTGGCATACAGAGTTTTTAAATGAAAAAAATAAAATTGTGCCGTTACTCCATGAAGAAATTATTGCTATTGAACATATCGGAAGCACAGCCGTAGAAGGGTTAGGGGCTAAACCTCTTATTGATATGATGATCGGCGTAACAAATTTACAAATTACCGAAAATTGGAGGGAAGCCCTAGAAGAAATTGGCTATGAATATGTTCCTAAAAAAACACCTAATTGGCGTTTTTTTAGAAAAGGTAAATGGAGAGCTGGTACCCACCATTTACATGTTTATATTTATAATAGCGAAGAATGGAGGAACAACCTTTTATTTCGAGACTTTCTAATAAATCATGAGTGGGCACGTGAAGAATATAGAAAATTAAAAGAGATGCTTGCTGCTACCTATCCTTTTGATCGTGTTTCATATACAAATGCAAAAGCACCGTTTATTCAAAATATATTAGAAATGGCTAAAAAAGAAAATTAACTTACTATAAGTGGTTTACAAATTTTCATTTTATTTTAATCTTTCTTTCATGTTCCTTTCTTTTTCACTTGATACACTGCTGATTATAGAGCTTTTGAGTCAAAAGGAGATTATATAAAATGGAGAAAATACTTAGAAATAAATATTTCCATATATATGTTAAAATAATTGGTATTACTATTATTGTTTGTAGTGTAGAATTGCTATTTATTAATGTTTTGTACGGGAATGTATTAAATGTACAATGGCTAAATAAGAAATTAGGTTCTTTAGGTGAATACGGGGTAATTATAGCTGCATCATTATGGTTCTTACGTCATATATGGTTATTTTTAAAGAAGAAACATATTCACGGATTTAAAATAATTAAAGAGCTATATCTCTTTATAAAACATTTTCACGTATTAATTGGATACGCTGTAATAGCTGTTGCGACTACTCACGGTGTTTACTTTTTAATAAAAGGAAGTCGTCATATAATACTAATATACAGTGGTATATTTTCTCTTTTAACCTTAATAACATTAGGGGTTGCGGGATTTGTTTTACAGAAATCTAATCAGAAAACAAAATTGAAGATGTATCGAAAAGCACATCAAATTATTGCAGTCATATTCGGAATAGGATTACTTATTCATTTAATCGTATAGGAGGAAGTATCGTTGCAACATATACTAATTATTGAGGATGAGGAAAGCTTAGCAGATTTTTTAGAATTAGAATTAAAGTATGAAGGATATATAGTAGATATACAACTTGATGGAAGAAAGGGATTAGAAGCAGCACTTGAAAAGAATTACGATCTCATTTTACTTGATTTAATGTTACCAGGATTAAACGGACTGGAAGTATGTCGTCGACTAAGAGCAACTAAAAGTACACCTATTATTATGTTGACTGCTCGTGATAGTATTATGGACCGTGTGACAGGGTTAGATAGTGGAGCAGATGATTATCTTCCAAAACCGTTTGCAATTGAAGAACTTTTAGCACGTATGAGAGTGATTTTTAGGAGAGAAGAAAATACAGAGCAAAAGCACGCATCATTTCTTTCGTTTAAAGATCTACAGCTTCAGATTGAATCTCGAACTATAACTAAAGGAAATGAAGAAATTGAACTTACAAATAAAGAATTCGAGCTACTGCTTATGTTTATGAAAAATATTAATCGAGTTCTTACCCGTGATATTTTACTGGACCAAGTATGGGGTTATGATGCAATGGTTGAGACGAATATAGTCGATGTATATGTTCGTTATTTACGTAATAAGTTACATAGTGTGGATAAGGAGGAGTATATCCAAACAGTCCGCGGTGCTGGATATATAATGAAATGATAAAAAACATTGTGTACCGAATTCGAAATTTACCTATAAAGTGGAAATTAACACTTTGGTCCACTACACTAGTATTCATTTTGTTTATTTTGTATAGCACGTTACAATTCATTGTAATTAATAAGTGGACTATAGATTATGAACAGAAACAAATAAACAGACAATTGACAGAAATAGCGGCATATTTTCAAGATAAAAACGAAACGCTCTCGAGCAAAACATTTGAAAATAGTAAAGAATTTCTAAATAATATGATTGATAAACATCAAATGATTCGTATTATCGGAAATGATGGAAAGCCCATTGTTACTGTTTCTCGAGGTTTTAATGAAGCTTGGATAAAACCAAAACAGGTTACCCAAGATGAATCCTTAATAAAAAGACATATAGAAGATCGAATATTAGTTGAGCGCATACCAATTCAAACAAAAAAATTCACGGGAACTATTGAACTTACGAAAAACTTAGAGACATTTGATCATTTATTAAAAATTATCTTAGTGGTAATGGTCTTTGCAGGGATATGTGGATTAGTGTTTAGTTTTTTAGGCGGAATACTTATAACGAAAAAGCTTTTATCAAGTGTTCAAAACATAACGGATACGATGAAGCGTATTAAGAAAAACGGACTAAATGAAAGAGTTCCAGTACGAGAAAATAATGATGAACTCGCAAAATTATCGATTCTTTTTAATGAAATGATGGATGAAGTGGAAACTTCTTTTACACAGCAAAAACAGTTTGTAGAAGACGCATCGCATGAATTAAGAACACCATTAACAATTATTCAAGGGCACTTATCAATGCTGAATCGATGGGGGAAAAATGATCCAGCTATATTGGATAAATCTCTTCAATCCAGTTTAAAAGAAGTAGATCGATTAAATAAATTAGTTTCAGAATTGCTAGAGCTATCAAGGGCTGAATCAGAACAGATATATCCAATAGCAGCTGAACGAGTCCATGTTAATAGCGTATTAAAACAAATTACACAAAACTTTGCAATACTGCAAACTGACTTTCAATTTGATATGAAATTGGATGCAGATGAAGCGTATGTTTCAATACCATCATCTTACTTAGAACAAATAATTATTATTGTAATGGATAATGCAGTGAAATATACAAAAGAAGCTAATAAGTATATTTGCATTGAATCAAGTATACGGTCAGGAAAAATTAAAATCCGAATAATAGATCATGGGGCAGGAATACCTGAAGCAGATTTACCATTTGTTCTTAACCGTTTTTATAGAGTTGATAAAGCGAGAAGCCGAAAACAAGGTGGAAATGGGCTAGGTTTATCAATTGCAAAAAGGCTTGTAGAAAAATATAACGGAGCTATTCAATTAGAGAGTAAAGAAAACGAAGGAACAATTGTTGCAATTACATTTCCGGATACTACACATGAATAGTTAAAGGTAAAAAATTCTTTTTGAAAATACTATTTAAAAGGAGGAATACATTTTGTATTTCCTCCTTTTTGATGCTTAGTAATCAAATTATTTTATTTATTTCGATATTTAAAGTACATTGAAAGGATTAAGGGGGAATAATTAATGAAAGCTATTGTACATCAACATAAAAAAGGATTAGAAGGTTTAGAATATAAATTATCACCTGAGATAACTCCTAACATTGGAGAGGTTAAAGTGAAATTAAAAGCAGCAGGTTTAAATCATCGTGATTTATTTATAATGAATAATAGAAAAGAAATGGAACTACCATTAGTTTTAGGGTCAGATGGTGCAGGTATTGTTATAGAACTAGGAGAAGGAGTTTCAAATATTTCACTACATACCGAGGTTATTATTAACCCTAGTATTGGATGGAATAATACTCATGAAATACCAGAGTTACCTGAAGTACTAGGTGGACCAGCAGATGGAACATTTGCTGAATATGTTATTGTACCAGCAGAAAATGTAGTGGAAAAGCCATCATATCTTACGTGGGAAGAATCTGGCGTTTTATCTTTATCGGCATTAACTGCATATAGAGCGCTTTTTACAAAAGGTAGATTAAAACCTGAAGAACATGTCCTAATTCCGGGAATCGGCGGTGGTGTAGCTACTTATGCTATGTTATTTGCTAAAGCAATTGGAGCAAAGGTGAGTGTTACTTCAAGGATAGAGGGCAAAAGAAAGACTGCTGAAAAATATGGAGCAGACTTTTCTTTTAATAGTTCTGGTAATTGGGACGAGTGCCTACATGGAGAAAAAGTGGATTTAATTATAGATAGTATAGGTCCGGCGACTTTCTTAAAATATTTTGATATATTAAAACCAAATGGAAGAATCGTTAACTTTGGTGCAAGTTCAGGAGATAAAATCGAATTACCGTTACGAGCATTATTTTATAATCAAATTGATATTATGGGAACATCAATGGGAAGCTGTGAAGAATTTAATGAGATGGCTCATTTTATAGAGAAACATAATATTAAACCAATTATTGATAAAGTATATCCATTAGAAGAAGCAATCCAAGCTTTAAATCGAATGAAGCAAGGAGAACAATTCGGTAATATTGCCCTTCGTATGGAATAAGAATATGATTTCGTAACTAATATATTTAAATGAATATGTTATGTATTATATCCATGCATAGAGTGTTCACCATACTATTTAAAATGGTTTACAACCTTTATACATATTTAGCTCGTGTAAATAGTTACACCATTGTCAAATGAATAGTAGCAAAATGAGAATTTGATGAGAAAAGTTTAAACCCATTTTCATATTGATGTTGTATACTGTGTAAATCAAGAACACTTGTATCTTTATTGAAAGTACAATGAGAAAAAATAAGGAGAGAGTAATATGAATTACACAGTATTTCAATGGATTAATAACTTTGCTGGATCATCCAAGCTATTAGATACGCTAATGATCGCTATTACAAATAGTGCTGCATATGTAGCTATTCTATTTATGCTTATCCTATGGTTCAATAATGGAAAGAAAGAGAATGCAATTAGAAAACAATATACAATGTTATATACGACACTTTCAGTTAGTATTGCATTATTAGTAAATGTTCTTATACATGCGGTATATTACCATCCGCGTCCTTTTATAACACATCATGTCAATCAATTAGTACCGCATGCAGCAGATTCATCATTTGTAAGTGATCATTCTGTACTCGTATTTTCGATTGCTTTCGTATTTATTCTTAGAGGAGAAAAACTTAAATATATCGCGTTAATATGGGCAATATTAGTCGGTGTATCACGCATGTACGTAGGCGTTCATTATCCTCTAGATATACTTGGTGCTGCGTTCTTAACATTTATTACAAGTGGATTAGTAATGCAAAGTGCACGTATATTTGAACCGTTAGTTCGTTTTATTTTCAAAATGTATGCACTAGTAGCAAAACGAGTTCCTTTTTTAGCGAAATATAACCATATAGCTTAATAAAAAGAACCTACAAAAAGTAGGTTCTTTTTATTTGAAAATTCTTAAATTTCACTTACCGTATTTTATGTTAAAAAACATAGAATTAATAAAAAACAAGTAGCAACAGAACTGGTTTTCTTATTGTTATAGAGGAATTAGTAAAAAAACTTCGAAAAATATAGTATCTACTATATTAAAGAACATATTTAGTAGCGCATCTTCGCATTAATGCATTGTAAAGGAAAGGAGATTAGTATGCATAAACTTCAAACGAATAAAGGCGCTCGATATATGATGATTGCTTTTATTGTTTTGTTTCTTACTATGCTTTTACGTATGTTTTATATTCAAGCGGTAGGAGTCGTGCATAATGTTAATGTAAAGGATCTTGCGAAGGAACAACAAAACAAAAATGGAGTTTTAGAGGCAAATCGCGGGACAATTTATGATCAAAACGGTAAAGTATTAGTCCAAGACTCAACGACATATCGCATCGTTGTAAACCTAAAAGGAAAAGATAAATTAAAAGATAAAGAAGATACTGCACAACGTTTAGCAGATGCGCTTGAAGTTGATAAAGAGAAGATTATGAAAAATTTTCACGAAGGACGTACGCAAGTTGAAATTGGTAAAATTGGACGTAACTTATCTAGAGAAGCGAAGGAAGAGATTAATAATTTGAAAATACCAGGTGTATCTTTCACAACAGAAAAAGCCAGAGTATACCCAAATGAAGATTTCGCCTCGTATATACTTGGTTTTGCAAGACCAGACGATAAAGGTAATGCCGTGGGGAAGTTTGGGCTTGAAGAAAGTTTGGATAAATATTTGCGCTCTACAAATGGTAATGTTTCATATGTAGGTTCAAGAAAAGGAATCCCACTTACAAATGATATAGGAAAAGTAGAACCTGCTAAAAATGGAAATAACGTATATCTTACGCTTGATAAACAAATTAATAGTTTTTTAGAAGACGCGATGAATAAAGCGGCGCAACACTATGATCCTTCTATGTTAGTAGGTATTATTGCGGATCCAAAAACAGGTAAGATTTTAGCAATGTCTAGTAAGCCTAGTTATAATCCTAACAAAGGAGACATTGAATATTTTTTAAACGATCCAATTGCGAATGCATTCGAACCAGGGTCTACAATGAAAGTTTTTACATTAGCTGCTGCAATTAATGAAGGTGTATATAACGGGAAAGAATATTTCCAATCAGGAAAATATGCAGTTGGTTCAGCAGAGATTAAAGATCATAATGGCGGCTATGGATGGGGTTCAATTACATTTGATGAAGGGTTTGAACGGTCATCGAACGTTGCTTTTTCTATTTTAGAAGATCAGTTACTGAAACCAAATAAATTCAAGCAATATATGAATTTATTTGGTTTCAATCAAAAAACAGGGATAGATTTGCCTGGAGAAAGTAAAAATACATTATTGTTAAATACTCAAATTCAACAAGTTACTACATCTTTCGGCCAAGGCTCAACTGTAACTCCTATTCAAATCGTACAAGCGGCCACAGCTATAGCAAATGACGGGAAAATGATGCAACCTTATATTGTTGATAAGGTTGTAAATCCAACAAATAAACAAGTTATTATGGAAAATCAACCTAAAGAAATAGGGAATCCGATTAAAAAAGAAACCGCAGATAAGGTAAGGAACTTAATGGAGCGTGTTATAACATCATCTAAAGGAACGGGAACGATGTATAAAATTGATGGTTATCCGATTGGTGGTAAAACAGGGACAGCGCAAATTCCGAATCCTGAAAATGGACGATATATGGAAGGGAAAGATAATTATATTTTTTCATTCTTAGGAATGGCTCCAATTGATGATCCGCAATTAGTCGTATATTTAGCCATTAAGCAACCTAAATTAAAGGGGAATGAATACGGTGCTCAGCCTCTTGCTGAAATTTTTAAACCAGTTATGAAAAATAGTCTAGAATATTTAAAAGTGAAACCATATACAGAAAAGAAAATGGCAGATGCAACAAAGCAATCTGAAATAAAAGTACAAAATTATGTAAATCAAACAATGGATACTGTAAAAAATATTGCAGAAAAAGAGAAACTTCAGCCGGTATTATTAGGAGAAGGAAAGATAATAAAACAATATCCACAGACTGGCGAGGTAATGAGTGAAGGAGATCGCATATTTCTAGTAGGAAGTAATGTGAAAATGCCTAACCTAAAAGGTTGGTCAATGCGTGATGTTATGTATTTCTCTAAGTTGTTGAAATTAGATTTAAAAACAACAGGTACAGGGTATGTAACGAGTCAAAGCATTGAAAAGGGAGAATATATACAAGAAGGTGATACTTTAAAACTAGATTTGGAACCGCCTCTAGAACCATTAGCAGAAGCGAGTACAAATTAATATCGAATTTTGTAAGAGTCTATAGTATAATAGGCTCTTTTTTTTTTAGAGTTACAAGCAATTTCACGCACCGTATTTTTTAATAAATAAAAAATAAAGTTACAAAATTATAAAGGATGCTCACTTTTAAAAAAACTGATTATTCTTTTTAATTATTTACAATATAAAACCTATGTGATAATATGGAAAAAACCAAATGCAGTGAAGAGAAGAGTAAATAAAATGAATTTTTCACAGAGAGCTCTATTTAGCTGAAAAGGAGCAAAAATTCTTTATTGAACCAAGCCTCTGAGCAGCACATCGGAACCTTTTAAAAGTGGATGGTGTGACGGGAGCTCCCGTTATAGAGATAAGGTATAAGCATGAAAATAGTGCAGTACCTGATAAGGTTAATATGGTGACATATTAACAAACTAGGGTGGCACCGCGATGATAAATCTCGTCCCTAAGACTAAAAGTCTTGGGGGTGGGATTTTTTTATTGTTTTAAAACAATTTAGAAAGCGGGTGCCTAAAGTGAAAAAATTACTTGAAGATTGGAAATATCCTTTATTACTATTGTCCGGAGTTGGTATTGCGAATTTAGGTGCATGGATTTATTTAATCGCACTGAATGTACTTGTCTATAATATGGGTGGCTCAGCCTTAGCTGTCGCTACTTTATATGTGATAAAACCATTAGCCACTTTATTTACAAACGCTTGGTCAGGAAGTATGATAGATCGTTTAAATAAACGAAAGTTAATGATTCACCTCGATATATATCGAGCAGTATTTATCGCTATTTTACCCTTGGTTCCATCCCTTTGGATTGTCTATCTCTTAGTATTTTTTATAAGCATGGCCAGTGCGATTTATGAACCAACTGCTATGACATATATGACGAAATTAATTCCAGTAGAGCAAAGACAACGTTTCAACTCACTACGTAGTTTAATAGGATCTGGTGCATTTTTAATTGGTCCAGCAGTAGCGGGGATATTATTAATAACTGGTACACCAGAGTTTGCTATATATATGAATGCTATAGCATTTCTGTTATCAGGGTTAATTACATTACTTTTACCTGATCTTGATAAAAAATACGTTTCTAATACATCAAGTGATAAGTTATCTCTAACTGTACTAAAAAAAGATTGGAACATAGTTTTAAATTTCAGCAAAAAATCTGTGTATATAGGATGTGTTTATTTCCTATTCCAAGGAATGATGGTTTTAGCTACCGCTATAGATTCACTTGAACTATCATTTGCGAAAGAAGTTTTATTGTTAACAGATAGTGAGTATGGCTTCCTAGTTAGTATCGCTGGAGCGGGTTTTATTTTAGGAGCCATAACAAATACAATTTTATCAAAAAAATTAGCACCTTCATTTCTAATTGGGATAGGATCATTATTCATTGCAATCGGATATTTGATTTATGCTTTTTCAAGTGAGTTTTTAATAGCTGCTATCGGATTCTTTGTTTTATCTTTCTCTATGGCATATGCAAATACGGGATTTTACACATTTTATCAAAATAACGTTCCGGTTCATATGATGGGACGAATCGGGAGTATATACGGGCTCGTTATAGCTGTTTTTACAATTTTTATAACGATTCTGTTCGGCGTTGCAACTCAATTCACTTCTATACAACTTGTAGTCATTGTAGGAGTATTGGTAATGCTACTTATTACTATTATATTGTGCGTGTTTACTTTATTACCATCGCGGTCTAAGGTATATTCCGCTGAATCAATAAATTCGAAATAGTTCCCTTGGTTTTTATTTGAAAATTAGGGGGTTGAATAGGAGGTTTCTTTCCCCTATATATGGAAAAATAATAAGAGGAAAGAACAATACCAATAAATAAGGGTGGTTATTATGATAAAAACAAAAGATCAAATAGAGAAAATTGTAAAAGAAATACATCAGAATATAGATTTTTCTGGGGTAGTCTTAATAAAAAAAGATGATGATATTATTTATGAAAATTCATTTGGATATGCTAACCGAAGTGAATGTATAAACAATACACTACAAACAAGATTTGGAATTGCCTCAGGATGCAAATTATTTACTGCTATCAGTATCTGTCAACTTGTTGAAAGAGGTGTAATTACTTTTCATACAAAGTTAAAAGATTGTCTACATATTAAATTCCCAAACTTTAATGAAGATATTACAGTACATCAACTTTTAACGCATAGTTCGGGTATTCCAGATTATTTTGATGAAAGTATCATGGATAACTTTGAAGACCTTTGGAAACAAACTCCTATGTATCTATTAAAAAGTTTAAAAGACTTTTTACCATTATTCCAAAACAGTAATATGATGTTTACACCAGGAAGTAAGTTTTACTATAATAATGCAGGTTTTATTATACTTGGATTAATTATAGAACAGCAGACAGGACTTGAATTTACGGAATATATAGAAAGAAACATATTTGTTCCAGTTGGTATGAATGATTCAGGCTATTTCTCTTTAGATAATTTACCAAAACATACTGCTCTCGGATATATAAAGGATGTAAATAGTCAAAAATGGAGAACAAATGCATACTCTATACCCATAAAAGGAGGTTCTGATGGCGGTGCTTACATTACTGCACCAGATATGGTGAAATTTTGGGAAGCTCTATTTAACAACGAAATATTAAGCCGCGAATATACGAAGTTACTTTTAACTCCTCATATTTTGGTGAATAATAGCCAGTCTTACGGCTATGGAATATGGATTGAGAAAAGACAAGAAAATATTTTTAAATATCATGTAATGGGATATGATCCAGGCGTGAGTTTTCGCTCGGCCGTATACCCGGAATTAGGAATTACATTAGTTATTCCATCAAATAAAGGGGCAGGACCTGAAAAACTAATGGTGGAAATAGAAGGAGCTTTTTAATTACATGGATATAAAAATTAGAGCATATAAAAAAGAAGACGAAATAGGCTAGGTACGTTGCCGTGTGTTATCTTTTTTAGATACAGCATATTATGACAATGTACTTAGAGGGAAAGAAAAATATGAAAATCCCGCAATTGAACTAGTTGCTATACATGAAGAACAAGTAGTAGGAGACGTACGAGTAAAAAGTACGTCTTTTTACTTTTATAAATAATGCTTAAGGCTGATGGGAAATCACATTCCATATTATACAAATTAAAGTAGCTATCGTATTTCAAACAGAGACGAATATAATTTTCAAAGGTAAACAAGTATATAGGAGGACTCTAAATGGATATTCTATTTGTTATTCTACTTGTTATTCTTATAATTGTATTAATTCAAGGTAAGGAATACAAAGTGAATATTAATCGTATTTGGCTCATTCCGGCTTTGCTGTGCTTTGTAACAATCCAGTCCATTATTCATATGGGACAATTAAATATATTGCACGTACTACTATTCGTTGCAATGCTCGGAATGGGATTGGGTCTTGGAGTTATTAAGGGAAAAACTTTAACATTTCGATTAGATAGTGAAACAGGTCATGTATTACGAAAAGGGAATTGGTTAAGTACAATTTTTCTACTTGTTATTTTAGGTGCAAAAGTTTCGATTAAGCAAAGTATGTTTTCTGGCAGTACTCACCACACATTAATGGTTGTAACGAATGCCTTTTTATGTATCACATTAGGTACCGTAATTAGTAGACGCTATTATATTTGGAAAAAATATAATGAATTAACACAAAAAGCGTAAATACATTCGTCCCTTGTTTAACAACGCTGTGAACGGTAATACTAAATAATATTGAACTTTTACAACAAGGGATGATAATATGATATTCATTTACACAGATTTCGGTGGAACGCATACAACCTCGCTAGCTGCAGCTTATCATTTGAATAAATTACCAACTGATCGGAAGTTAACGAAAGAAGAAATTTTAAATGTGGAGTACTTTAATAAATTGAAAACAGAAGATATGGGGAAAATTATTTTTCATGGACAAGATGAATATGGGAATCCCGTATATACAATTGGATGCGGGGCATCAAAAGTCGTTGTACCTGCGATGAAGCATTTAGGAGAGATTCTGCAAAAACATTATCAAAACCATGACAAAATTATTTTCTCTAATACATCACCAACAGTTCCATTGCCAATGACTTTAGGCGGTTTGTTTTCTAGAAGATTTCATATTGATTTTATTGGTGTACCGTTACTCGTATGGGGAGCAAAAATTTGCTGTGATAACATCCAGCGGCTTGTCAGTTATACGAAAGAAGCGGGGCGAATGACAAATGATTATGTTGTTATTTTAGATAACGAAACATTTAAGTAATGTTAAAAGAAGACCGGAAAATTTTGTGGTTTTCTTTTTTTTTGACAAATAGACAAAAAACATTCACATTTATTATACATCTACTATAGCAAAAATAATAAAGTCCTGTTACTATTACAGGGGATATTCTCTTTTCGTAAGATAAATATATAGAAAAGTCAGAAAAGAGGAACAGAATAAGGGAGGAACAACATGAAGCGTGTTGCTTGGTTTACTGATAGTACAACTGCGAGTTTTACAACAGATGGTGATAACTTTGTTATCCCAATTGAAGTTATTATTGATGGAGTGTCTTATAAGGATTGTGAAGAAGGAGTTCATAAACGTCTTTATGAAGCGTTAAATGATGGAAGAACAGTTACTACTTCGCAACCTAACATAGGGGAAATGGTAGAATTATTTACTAAATGCAAAGAAGAATATGAAGAAGGCTTTGCAGTTGCTATTAGCGGAAAAGTAAGTGGGACCTATCAAAATATGAAGCTAGCTGCTGATATGGCAGGTTTCCCTTTAACTGTATTAGATAGTGAAACGACAAGTTATCCAATGGATGAACTTTTGAGAAAAGCTAAAACGTTATACAATGATGGTATGACTTTACAAGATATACATAAAACATTAGTAGATGAAAAAAGAAGGCCTTTTTATGTATTTCCAAAAAGCTTAAAAGGTTTATATGCAAGTGGTCGAGTAAAGGGAGTTCAATTTTTACTTGGAAGTTTATTAAGTGTCAACTTAATCTTAGAAGTAAAAGGCGGAGAACTTTTACTTGAAAAGAAAGTGCGTAAAATCCAAAAATGTAGAGAATACATTAAAAATGAGCTTGAAAAAGAATTACCAAAAGTACTTCATATGTTCTATGCTAACGATAAAAATGGAGCTGAAGAATGGATTTCAGATATTAAACAAGCATTCCCTGAAATGGATTTCAAGCTTTATCCATTGCCGATTTCATTTGCTGTACATGCAGGTGAAGGTACAATAGCAATTAGTTATTAAGAGGAAAACCCGTGAATAATTCGCGGGTTTTTTATTTTTTTCTACAACAAATATGAAGTATCCATTGAATCTACCCCATACTAGATAATTATGTATAGATAAAAGGATTTCCTACTATTAGAAAAGAAGTATTTATAAACAAATACTAAAATGGTAGTGATATTATGAAAATCGGTAAATTTGGAGAAAAAAATAATTTAAGTATAGATGCGATTAGACATTATATGGATCTCGGGCTAATTATCCCCGAAAAGAAGGGTGGCCATTATTTTTTTGATGAGTATTGTCAAAAAGATGTAGAGCTTATATTAGAGTACAAATGGCTAGGATTTAGTTTGAATGAAATTAAAGAACTTTTTCTTTATAAAAGTTTAGCAAAATCTATAAATTATGAAAAAGATACTTTTTACCAATCTTTATTTAAATTGAAATATGAAAAGGTGGAACATGAAATAAAAAATTTAAAGGAAAGAAGAGATAAATTAAAGGCAGCGTTAAATGATTTATCTATAACAACTCAGATTTCTAATTCAATTTTAGGGATAGATTTAAGGGTACTTAATTTTCTTACATGTTTTAAGTGTAGCGGGAATTTAATTCTTCAAGATGGAATTATTAATAGCAATCAAATTACGGAGGGGAAATTAACTTGTAATTGTGGCGAAGAGTATGTTATTAATTCAGGGATTTTAACAGCAGGTAAATCGTTTGAAACGTCTGACAGGGCTTCTTTTGAAGATCCTATTTCAAATTATATCCATGAAACTGATTCTTCTTATTTGGAGAATATACATAGAGTAGGAGAATGGGCGAAAAAGAAACTAAAACAACTAGATTTAAATGACAAGGTAATACTTGATATAGGATCAGGTCTTGGATTCTTTTTACGAAATATTTATGAAGAGCTGCCAGAGGATTGCTTATATATTGCTGTTGATCGAGATTTGAATAAACTTCTATTTTTAAAAGATGTAATTGAAAGAAGAAATTCCAAAAGAAACATTCTTTTTATTTGCGCTGATTTTTTAAGTATACCTATTCAGAATCATTCTGTTGATATTGTAATTGATCAGTCTGGTACAAGTAATTACAGTTTTGAGCATGAAAATTTTTTATTACATGAATTAAATTCCCTTTTAAAACCTGATTGTTATTTATTAAGTTCATTTATTTTATTTAAAAATTTCAGCATAAATAGCCAAATTACAACTAGATTTCGAGATAATTTTACGTCTTCAAAAGTGAAGAGAGAAATCCAAAAGCTACAGTTTAATTCCATAGATGAAAGAACTTCAGAATATATAGAACGAGGAGGAAAATACGAGGATTTCTTTGTTCAAGGAGAAGAAATTTATACATATTCATTTTTCGGAAAAAGATGGGGTTAACCCCATCTTTTTTAATTTTTCTTTTAAAAGTTTTTAATACTAGCATATTGATATTGGGTTGACCCGAGAACTTACACTATACGTAATACAAAGTTAAGTGGGAGGGAAAAGTTATGGAGAGTTTACGAATACATTTACAAAATGAAAAAAGCAATCAAGAACTAAGAAATATTTGTCTCTATGTAATTGGGAAAACAGTATCAATATTTGGTAGCTCTATTTATAGTTTTGCATTAGGATTATATGTTTTACAAATAACCGGATCAGCATTAAATTTCGCAATTACACTCATTTTAGGAACGATTCCAATGATTGTTATGAATCCATTTGCCGGCGTAATCGCAGATAAGGTTGATAAAAAGAAGCTGGTTATTTGTATGGATCTACTAAATGGATGCTTATTAATTGCTGTTTATATAGTAAGCAGCAATTATGGATTAAACTTATTCATCATTTATGCTACTACCTTTCTTATGTCGGTATTTACAACATTCTTCGGAATAGGATTAGAAGCCGCAAAACCAAATATCGTCTCTAAAGAGAAGCTAATGAGTATTAACTCTATAAGTAAAATTATCGATTCTGTATCTTTGATTCTCGGTCCTATGTTAGGTGGCATCATTTTTGCTGTATTAGATATAAAAACTTTTATAATTATAAATGGTATTTCATTTATTCTTTCGGGCATATCCATATTGTTTATTCACTTTAAATTGTTCGAGTACAACATAAAAGATGGATGTTCAAAAAGAGAAATTAATTTTATTAAAGATATAAAAGAGGGGTTTTCTTACTTAATTGAAAGGGAAAGCTTAAAAAATACGTTTCGTATTTTAACTGTACTTAATTTCTTCCTAGGTTTTGCTGTAATCGTCCCATTACCATACATAATAAACACAGTTCTCAATCTTAGTTCGAAGCAATTTGGCATGATTCATGGGACTTTTCCAGTAGGAATGATAGTTGGTGCAATATTAGTAAAAAAGATAACTGATCGTTTTTCTTATTCCTATCTTTTAAAAAAATCAAGTTTTATGTTGGCAATTTTTATGATAATTTCAGGGATTCCAATTTCATTCAAAAGTATTGAAGTAGATAATTTTGTATACGTTACTACGTATTGCATTATTATGTTCTTTTTAGGGCTAATGATAGCACTAATTGATATTCCTTTAACTTATTTCATGCAAAAAGAGATTCCCGATGAATATAGGGGAAGAGTGCTCAGTATTGGATTAAGCATAGGTAAAATGATGCAGCCAATAGCACTAGCATTATCAGGTCTATTATTAAATTATATTCCAGCCTACATGCTTCCAATTGCAGGAGGGATAGTATTTCTTATTTTAAATAAAGCTTACTCAAATAAGTTGAATTTAGAAATTCATTCAAAAGATTATAGTGTTTTGCGTAGCTAAGTGATATTGTTAAATGTTTAAAAAGCACAGGAACATCATCCTGTGCTTTTCTATCGTAATTCAGCTGTCTTTCTAATGACAATCTTATCAATATCATCTTCTTCTTCACCAATAAATAACCCGCGCTCTTTTAAATATGTTTCAAAGTATAAATCTGCTTCTGCACGTTCATCATATGGCTTTACAGATAGAACGAAACCTAATTTATTTTGCTCCTCTAAATGAGAAGTGGAGATGTAAGCCGGTACATTGTGGCGTAAAAAGAGCTCTTTAACAGGAATGATCATATCTTTCATTAACTTCGTTAACATACCCATTTCAAACTCAAAATTAAAGCGATCTATACTAGATAAATCCGCGAATACTACACCAATAAAACCTGTATTAAATACTTCTTGATATTCTACTTCTTCGTTACCGTAAAAATTCTTTTCAATTAAATAATTTATAAAATAAGAAACACCATCACTTTGTTCAAAAGGTTTTGTTGAAAGAACGAAGCCGATTTTCTTTTGTTTATGTAAATACACACATGACATGTATGCAGCGGTATTATGTTCTTTAAATAATGCACTCGTTGCTCCAGATAGACCATCTAGTACGTGATGCACAATTTGAAGTTTTTTACGAGCGAAATAATAGGATTTCTTTTGTAACTCCAATGTATCAATAAAGACAGAGCCGATAAAGCCTGTATTTGAAATAATAGGTGTTTGCTTTTTTCTTCCTCTGCGCTTTGCTTGAGTCATTGTTGAAATCATCCCTTCATGTACAAATAAATTAAAAAGAACATTTGTTCGTATATTTATATTTTACTATTAAAACGCACTAAAGTAAAGGGTTTTTGACGAAAAAACAATAAAAAAGACACCTATAAAAGGTGCCTTAAACGTTGCAGGGAAGAGGTTTCATCCCATTATTTATATTAAGATACAGATACAATCTCTTCTGTATCTTCTACATCTAAATGACAGTCCATAGTACGAACATCTTGATCTTCATGACTTCCGAAATAAATAGTAATTTTCATATGTATCGCTCCTTTATTCTAGGAATACCTAAAATAATTACTAGTAATGTTAATATTTATTATATACCACTTTTTTCATTCCGACAACGTTATATCATTTTTAATTCTTTTAGGGCGCAAAGAGTGATTTATAGAGATATTTTTATAGAAATAGGTACATTTCTTATATGATATATTTAATACTGAAGGATTCGAATACGAATTTTTATGAAAGGAGCAAAATGAATGAATTATAAACAGTTACTAATAGACAATTTTACATATAAAACCTCATATATTGCGCGGCAGGTAAATGGAATGGATGTAAAAGAAACGAAGGATTACATTACTGTCGACTGCGGATTACCTGCAGATACATTTAATATTATCACACTACTAAATAGTAATGTAATGGAAGGAATCGAGAAATTATATAAGGAGGTAGAATACTATAATCATGAGAAATTTCCAATGAGTGTTTGGTTTTGGGATGATAAGCAAGAACAGACTATAAAAAGCGAATTAATCAAACTTGGTTTAAAAGAAGCTGAAAAGAATATCGCGATGGTAGCAGAATTAAAAACAATTCATCCAAGAATAAACATGCCAGTAGGTTTTACGATACAAAAAGCATCTTCTTCAGGACAAATCAAAAAGTTTGGAGAAACGTTAGCTAATCTATTTGGTACATCAGAGGAAGGTAAAAATGTACAAGCATACTATAATCAAATTTCTTCTTTAAATTTATGGAATAGCGATAACATGAAACTATACTTAGGTCTTTATAAAGGTGAGGTAGTATCTGTTGGCTCTTTAGTATGTACGAAAGATAGTGTCGGTATTTATGATATAGCGACTAAAGAAGAAATGAGAGGACAAGGATTCGGCTCTACTATGTTTAATTTCTTGCTGCAAGAAGCTGAACAACTAAAAAATACGTATTGCGTATTACAAGCTTCACCTGATGGAATAAATATTTATAAAAAATCCGGCTTTCAAGTTGTAGGACAAATGACTGTTTTTGAAAATCGGCATTTATTTGAGTAAATCATCCAAGTCAAATTGTTTTAAATATAGGAGTTAACATACCGTTATGAAAAAAACAGCTATAATTACAATCATTTGTTTCTTCATAGTAATAAGCATCTTTGTTTTTCAACAAGTAAATGAACATAATTATATAAAAGCTACTAATCAATCAAATCATCTAAAAAACATTGCGCATAGAGGTGCTTCTGCATATGCACCAGAACATACAATAGTTGCTTATACATTAGGACAACAATTAAAAGGTGACTATATAGAAATAGATCTCCAAATGACAAAAGATGGACATTTAATAGCTATGCATGATGAAACATTAAACCGTACAACAAACGGTGCGGGCTTAGTAAAAGAGCATACATTAGAAGAAATAAAGAAACTAAATGCAGGATCTTTTTTCAATAAAAAGCATTCTAATTTAGCAAAGAAAGAATTTGAAGATGCTACAGTTCCAACAATAGAAGAAATTATTGAAACGTTTGGACATAATGCTAACTATTATATCGAAACAAAATCGCCAGATAAATATCCTGGAATGGAAGAAAAACTATTAGAAATTATTAATCATTACCAAATAAATGATAAAGTTATTATTCAATCATTTAGTGAAGAAAGTCTGCGAAAGATTCATAATTTAAATGCCAATATACCGCTAGTACAATTATTATCACATAAAAAAGCAGTTCAATTAACAGAATCAGAAATAGAAAAGTATAAAACATACTGCATAGGTCTTGGTATGAATTACAAATATATTGATGCAACCTATGTAAAAACAATACAGAAAGTCGGATTAGAAGTTCATCCATTTACAGTAGATAATGAAAAAGATATGAAAAAGTTACTTTCTTGGGGCGTCGACGGGATGTTTACTAATTATCCAGATCGTTTGGATACACTTATGCCTTAAAGAAACAGAAATAAAAGGAATCCAAGCTTATTGGATTCCTTTTATTTTTCTTCCATTCCATGTCCTTAGTGCAAAAACAAAATATTCAATTCACTACATAGAATATCAAAATAAATTAGAAATTAACCAAAATGCAATTAATTTCTCCTTTGTTTTTTATATTTTTTTGACACACTGATTACGAGAGGAATACCGATTAACGTCGGTAAAAACCAAAACCATATAGACGGCAGTAAATTAATAATGGGAATATGAATTCCGACGTTTACTAAAAGTGCGGTAACGGCACCGATATAGGAGCCTAACATACCTCTAATATGGTGATGAACCCAATTTTTCCAACGCTTTTTTCCTGCAAGATAGCCATAAATCGCAAATGAATAAGAGAAAATTGCTACATAAAATAAATATGCGATTTTATCCCAGTTTATAATGGACAATATAATTGCAGTAAGAGTTATTACAACGTAGGATGCATGATATATTTCTCCCCATTCTGTATGTTTCCCTTTCTTTTTTTGAGCAAGCATCGCTACAATTCCCGTAATTAAACATATGGTTCCAAATAATATGTGAATGGTCAAAAGGATATTGAAAATGCTCATATTAATTTCTCCTTTTTATTCTTATAGTATTGCAGTATAGGAGAAAAGTTGAATAATATTGTTAGTTCGACTTAATATATTGAAATAAGGGTATCCGCTAAAGATTGACGGTGATTCTTATGAAGAACTCATTTTATTAGGAAACGAAATGCGATTGTGGTAAATAAGATATAACAAAAATCCTCTTTACATTAAAGAGGATTTTTGTTATTCCATCAACCCACGGATCAATTCACTTAATATATAAATTCCTCGATTGATTTCTTCAGGGGAAGCATATCCATACGATAAACGTATATATTGATCTGATTCTTCTTCATAAATACGTCCTGGATTTAAAAGAATGCCCTTCGATAATGCTTCTGAAAATAGTTTTTTCATCGAAATGTTAGGCACTACCCTTAGCCATATAAAAAATCCACCTCTAGGAATATCCCATGTAGTAATGTCAGCACAGTACATATTTAATGCTTGTATCATTATTTGTCTTCGTTCTTTTAGATGAATCCTTACATTGGCTACGTGCTCCTCATAAAAACCTCTACTCAACCATTCTGCAGCAACTCTTTGAGATAAAGAACTTGACCCATAGTCAGTTTGCATTTTTATGTCTGATAATCTCTCAATAACAGGCTCTGGTCCGATAATCCAACCAATCCTAAGTCCTGGGCTAAGTGTTTTAGATAGACTACCGATATATAAAACATGTCCATATTTATCCATCGACTTTAAAGGAGGGGGCGGTAGTTCATCCATCCATAACTCACGGTAAATATCATCTTCAATGATAGGCAATTGTTCTTTTTCGCATATTCTTAGTATTTCTTTTCGTCGATCCTTGGACATTAATACACCCGTCGGATTTTGAAAACAAGGAATCGAATATAAAATATTTTTCTTTTGACTATAATTAATTCTTCTTAACAAATCATTAGGGATAATTCCATGTTGATCCATCTGTATTCCAGAAAGGTGAATATTAGCCGATTGAAATACGTGAAGAGAATATAAGTAAGAAGGTCGTTCAAGTAAAACAGTTGACTCTCTATGTAAAAGACCGATTGATATTAATTGTAATGCCTGTAATGCACCAGAGACTATTAATATAGAGCTTGGTGATGTATTTATTCCAAATGATTTTACATAATTACTTATTGCTTCACGTAAAGGGAAATATCCTTTTTGTTCTTCATATCCGAAATAATCTAGTTCCTCACATACGTTACGCATAATGAATTGCATAGTTTCTAACGGGAAAAGATGAGGTGCAAGTTCTCCTTTACTAAGATGAATCAATTTTTTATTTGCTTCTGCTTCATTTATTTCTCGTACCATTAACTTGCTTGGTTTATGAATACCAGCCTTTACATATTCACTCCAATCGGGCGGGGGATTGGTGGCTAATAATGACCATGTATTATTCGTTACAATTGTTCCTGACCCGATTTTCCCTTGAATTAAGCCATCTGCCATAAGTTCTTCTAGTGCAATTATTACAGTACTACGATTTACATGAAATAATTTCGCTAACTGCCGCTGGCTAGGAACCTTACTTCCAATCGGCCATTCTCCGTATTCAATTTTTTCTTTCATATAGTCTATTATCTGCCGATATTTAGGCAGTTTTTTATCAGTAGACATATTAAAAACTCCCTCATTCATTTTAAAAATGCAAAGTGGTTGGTTTTTTCGAGGATTAACTGGTTGAAGACATTGTATCAACTATTAAATATGATGAAAAGAAATAATTGGTAATTAGAAAATGGCTGGTTTATTGGAGAGGGAGAGAATATATGCATAATAAAAAATGGGATTTTCGTATTGTATGTGCTCACGCTTTTACGATTCTTATATGGGGAACAGCTTTTCCAGGAATTCGGATGGGGCTTGAAGCTTACACCCCTGAACACCTTACTTTGCTACGATTATTAATCGCTTCTTTGATTCTTTTTCTGTTTTCACTTATATACAAGTTACGTTTACCTGATTTGAAATATATTCCAGTATTTTTTATATTTGGTGCTCTTGGATTTACAATTTATCATATTGCACTGAACTACGGTGAAAAGAGTGTGAATGCTGGACCTGCTAGTTTAATTGTATCAGTAACACCTATATTAACGGCAATTCTTGCTTCTGTTTTTTTGAATGAAAGAATGAAATTAAATGGTTGGATCGGTGGTGTAATTAGTTTTGTAGGAATTGCTTTTTTATCGTTAAGTCAAGGAGATTCCATTCAATTGAATAGTGGGGGATTACTAATATTATTGGCGGCAATTTCAGAAAGTCTATTTTTCGTTTTTCAAAGGCCATACTTAAAAAAGTACGGTTTCTTGCCATTTACAATATATACAATTTGGTCTGGTACTGTATTTATGCTTATTTTTTTGCCAGGGATTTATCAAGAAATCGTAACAGCTCCTATAGAAATTACTTTGAGTGTTATATATTTAGGTGTGTTCCCGACAGTACTGCCGTATATTGCATTAGCATATATTACATCCCATGCCAGTGCTTCTGAGGCAACAAGTTCTCTATATTTAACACCAGTAACTGCATGTATTATCGCTTGGATATGGTTAGGTGAGGTGCCAACCTTTGTTTCGATAATTGGAGGGGGAATGACTATACTTGGAGTTGTGATTGCTCATTTAACATTTAATAAAGATGATTATAAGCAAATTGAGAGTGAAAAGGTATGGTAAGACATCCCTACGAGTATTTGCAATTTGAATGCAAAATTTCGGATTAATAACAGGTTTTCAATTCTATAAATATAGTGAAAAAAATCTATATTAAAATCAGTTAGTCCAATATTTGTACGAGATTTAATTAAACTGGTAGATTATTTATCTGCAAAAGAACTAGCATAATGCTAGTTCTTTTTTATCAATACATTACTCACCATTAATATTTGCTTAGAACTGTATAGATTTAATTTTTTTCCACATATACATAATTATCTTACCTATGAAAGGAGTGCATTTCTTGGAGAAGGTTTTATTTTTTGGAGACCCAGGTATTGATGATTCGTTTGCAATTATGTATGGCTTACTGCATCCTGAAATTGAAATTGTTGGTATCGTAACTGGATATGGAAATGTTGAACATATACATGCCGCTCATAATGCCGCATATATTTTACAGTTAGCAAACAGACAAGATATTCCTGTAATTAGCGGTGCAACAGGCCCACTTACAAATGAAATTACAACGTATTACCCTGAAATCCATGGACCAGAAGGATTAGGGCCCATCCATGTACCGGAAAGTGTGTTATCTATTCCTATATACAATTTCGGTAGTATTGCTGCGATTCTTGTAAAGTATGGAGAAGATTTAACAATTGTCGATGTAGGAAGATCTACCTCGTTAGCGATTGCTTTTAATTTATGGAACGAATTGATGTTAAATATAAAAGGAATTTATTTTATGGGTGGTGTCTTTTTAGAAGCAGGGAATGTTACTCCATTAGCAGAGGCAAACGTGTACGGAGATCCTATAGCAAGTCAAATTGTATTTCAGCAAGCGAAAAATATAACGTTATTCCCTTTAAATGTAACAAATAAAACGGTTTTAACCCCAAGTGTATTTACTTACATTTTAGTTAATACACAAAATCCATTTAAGTCGATTATGAAACCCATGTACGATTATTATTTATCAGCATACCAAAAACTCAATCCATCTATTGAAGGGCCATTATTACACGATGTACTTGCTATAAGCGGTTTAGTGAATCCTACATTTTTAAATTATACATCCCGAAAAGTGACTGTGGATATATGTGGCGAAACGAAGGGACAAACTTTTGCTGATTTTCGCCCACACTCTAAATCTGAAGGGGCGCGTATAGCGTTACAATTAGATGAGGAAAAATTTATTCAGGATTTTATGAAAATCATGTTATAAGTTGATGTCGAAAAAGGGAATCATTTCACTCCGTTGAATATAAAAGATAAATTCTCTTTTTAAAGGAGCTTAAAATAGTGAACGTTCAATTAAAAATTGTTACGAGAGAAAATTGGGAAGACGCATTAAAGTTACGAGTTAAAGAAAATCAAATCCATCTTGTTCCCGCAGTGGCAGTATCACTTGCTAAAGTATACATAAAACCAGATGGTGAAAATGTCGAATATATTCCATTCGCTATATATGATGGTGACCTTATAGTTGGTTTTATTATGCATGCTTTTGTACGAGAGTCAACAGATATGTATTGGATTAACGGATTTATCATTGATGAAAAAGAGCAAGGAAAAGGATATGGAAAAGCAGCATTACAGGAAATCATTAACTTAATAAAAAATAACTTTAAAGAGTGTGAGGAAATTAGATTAACTGTCCATAAAGATAATATTTCTGCAAAGAAACTATATGAATGTTATGATTTTAAACCATTAGGAAATGTATATGACGGTGAGGAAGTATATCGCTTATTGTTGTTGAAATAAAGATGTACTGTTTTGAAACAATAAGTTGTTCCGTTAAAGGGTCATATTGCGGAGAATTGGTTGTACTAATTCATATAAATTATCGCAAACTCAATTCACGCAATTATTTAAACATTTTATTATAAAACAGTATTTATATATACTTAAACTATCATTAATAAAAACATCAATGGAGGAACTAATATGAAAGAAAGCAATAAAAAAGAGTTGTCACTAGAGCAACGTGAAGAATTACTACAAACATTGAAAGATCGTTTTGAGAATAATATGAACCGTCATAAAGGTTTAGAATGGGCTAATGTTCAAGAAAGGCTGGATGCTAATACTGAAAAGTTGTGGTCGCTCAACGAAATGGAACGAACTGGTGGCGAACCTGATGTTGTTGATTTTGGTAAAGAAAAAGGCGAATATATTTTTTATGATTGTTCAGCAGAAAGTCCTAAAGGTCGTAGAAGTGTTTGTTACGATCTTGAAGCGCTAGAATCAAGAAAGAAACATAAACCAGAAAATAACGCTATTGATATGGCAACTGCCATGGGTATTGAACTATTAACGGAAGAAGAATATCGTACATTACATAATCTTGAAAATTTCGATATGAAGACGTCGAGTTGGGTGCAAACACCTTCTGATATTAGAGAACTTGGCGGTGCCCTTTTTTGCGATTATCGCTTTGGACATGTCTTTGTGTATCACAATGGAGCAGAATCCTACTATGCCGCAAGAGGTTTTCGTGGTTCGTTAAGAGTCTAAAATTTGTACAGGCAGGTAAATTTGAAGTAGAGAATAGATTTGCTTAGGGAATAGTAGTGATTGCATACATTAGCTACGGCTTCTATTTTGAGGCCGCAAAGAATAGGGCTAATCAAACCTTATTGTAAAAGAATGAATCAACTAAAAATATTAAGAGTATGTTTTGATAATTTTCTTCATAAACATACTCTTTTTTAGAATCATTTATCAAAATTATTAGTTTTAATTAACGTATAAACGAGAACTTGTAAAAGGTACTCTTGCAATTATCAATGAAATTCACCCATATGAAACACCTATGATTTATATTATCCCGCTTTTAAATGAAAATTTTCGAGCAAGTATAAAGTGAATGATTAGGAGGAATACAAAATGAAAAGTAAATTCCATCATATTGTACGAGCTATCATGATAAAAGATGAAAAATTACTAGTTGCTGAATACATAGGCCATCACTATTTTTTACCCGGTGGTCATGTTGAAATTGGGGAATCAGCAGAGAATGCACTAATAAGAGAGTTACGAGAAGAACTTGGAGTAACTTACAGTATAAAACAATTTTTAGGCGTCATAGAAAATCAATGGCAAGCCAAAGAAACCCTCCACCATGAAATTAACCACATTTTTGAAATGGATTCAAATGAGTTAAAATCCGATTTCACTCCAATATCTAAAGAGTCCCATTTAGCATTTCACTGGATTGATTTTAATAAAGAAAATATAAATTCCTATACAATAATGCCGACACCTTCAGTAAAAGAATTACTAGAAAAAAAATTAAGTGATGAACTATTAACTTGCTGGATTAGTAATTTTTAATTGTCTCTATTTATATTAATTCCGTCCACTAAAAGAATATAAAGAAAATAGGCTCATAAACAAGGTACATCACCTAGTGTAAAGTCATATTTTGTTGATGTACGCATTTAGTCTATAGCCTTATTTCTACTTTATTTTTAAAAGTAAATAAACTCGAAAATTTGGACGGAATTTACATTTGTAAATGGAGGGTTTCATAATGAATGAGTTTCAACAAGAACTACAAGCGTTAAACCTTAATGCTTATCAACCTGGTAATGTTGTGTATTGGGATCAGCAACAAAATCAATATCCATATTACTACATTCAAGACGATGCACGTCGTTGTGGCGGATGCGGCGGACGTTGTGGCGGTTGTGGTGGTCGCTGTGGTGGTTGTGGCGGCGGACGTTGTGGCGGTTGCGTAGGTTGTGTAGGCTGTGTTGGTTGTTTCAGCTGTTCTAATTGCTGGAACTGGTGGTTTATTTAAGTATTATAGATCTATAATATTTCACATGAAAGAAAAGTGCAGATGCAAAGTTATAATGTATTGAAACTTTTCTTTCATGCTGTTATTTTTATATGTTTTAGGGGGATATTTATTTGTACAAATATGAAAAATTAATTTCATGGGTAGAAAGCATTAAAGAGACCAATAAAAGTTCTGCGGCAGCACTTTGTATTATTAAAGATAATAAGATTGTACTAGAGCATTATAGTGGAACGCATTCAAATACTCCTACTAGTAAAAAAGTAACTATATCTTCACAATTCAATGTCGCTTCCGCAAGAAAAAGCTATTTAGGATTAATGGTAGCTTATGCAGTTTATGAGGGGAAAATAAAATCTCTTGATGACGAGGCTGTAAATTATTTTAAAGAATATGATCCTTCATTACTTGGAAAGACAACGATAAGACATTTAGTAACTCATTCACACGGTTTAAATGAAACCGATGATGGGACAGCTTTTCGTGAATTTGAGCCGGGACAAGCTTGGGCGTACAGAGATATTAATGTAAGAATGGTGACGCAGCTTATTTATCAACTGTATAATAAGAGTTTTCCTGAACTATTAAAGGAGCGTGTATTCACACCTGCTGATTTCAAAAAAACTGGATGGAGAATAAAACAAGATGATAATTTAGTTAAGGTTGTTGTAAACCCAGATGAAGATGCAATAAGTAGTGTTGGTGCAGTAGATGACGGCTCCGAGAAAAATCTTTTTGTCTCTGCGAGAGAATTTGCATTTTGGGGTAACCTTCATTTAAATAAAGGGTTTTTAAATGGTAAACAAATTGTGCCAAAAGAAGTTATAGCACTTGCTACGAGCTTACAAAGTCCAGAGTATACAAATAAAGAACTACCTCAAAACGGGTTGTTTTGGTTCGTTCAAAATGAACCTGCTTTATTTAGCGAACTTGGTGAGCGAGTTCCTAAAGGTTCCTATCAAATATTAGGAATTACAGGACCAACAATATTAGTCATTCCAGAATATAATGTCGTCGTTGCTAAAATGTACAATAAAAGATACAACTATGGTGGGGATAATTATTTATATTATTTACGTGAATTTAGCAATTTAGTCGCTGATACATTTAGTAGCAGTAAAAATACTATGGTTAGGGTATAACTACTCCTATAATAAAAAGGAGTGAACTTTAATGAAAAATGAAGTGAATAAAAATAAAAAGCAAAATATAAAGGATGTAAACACAGAACAAAACGCGATTTATAGCGATCCGAAAGATGCAGCTAATATGCAAACTGTACCGCAGCCGAAAGACTTTGAGGAAATTGAATATTAATTTTCTCTCCGACTTATTTATGAAAGAAAAATACGTCTTAAGTCTCATCACTTTCAGCAAATTATTTGATAACATATATACAAAAGCATTCGAAAATGTCTTATCTTAACAAAGCTTTCTTTAAATGCTGTATATAACCTACAAAAAGGCACTTCTTGATGAAGTGTCTTTTTGTGTAAGCTAACTCAATTTCCATTTTCCGTACAGTATCTTGCAATTTATCATGGATATACTAACTGTGAAAATTCATGTCATGATAAAAGAAGGGGACAGTTAGCATGAAACAAACATCTATAAATCCATTGCTAATTGTTCTAGGTACAATCATTGTTCAAATTGGCCTAGGAACAATTTACACATGGAGTTTATTTAATCAACCCCTTGTAAGTAAGTTTGGATGGAACCTCAATTCAGTCGCGATCACGTTCTCAATTACGAGTTTTTCTTTATCATTCTCAACTCTATTTGCAGGAAAGCTACAACAAAAATTTGGACTTCGTAAACTTATCGCTACTGCAGGAATTGTTTTAGGACTCGGTTTAATACTTAGTTCACAAGTTTCCTCATTACCATTACTTTATTTATTAGCCGGTGTTGTCGTTGGATACGCTGATGGAACAGCATATATTACATCACTATCTAATTTAATTAAATGGTTTCCAAACCGTAAAGGACTTATTTCTGGTATATCTGTTTCGGCATATGGAATGGGAAGCTTAATCTTTAGATATGTAAACGGAAATCTTATCAACAGTCTTGGAGTATCACAAGCATTTTTATATTGGGGTATTATCGTCTTACTATTAGTGTTGATAGGATCATTCTTCTTACGTGAAGCAATTGTAAGTAACACTGCAACTGAAACATTACACAATGATTATACGCCGCGTGAAATGATGAAAACGAAACAAGTATATCTCTTATTTTTCATGTTATTCACATCATGTATGGGCGGACTGTATTTAATCGGTATGGTAAAAGACATCGGGGTGCAGCTCGTTGGTCTTAGTGCAGCGACGGCCGCTAATGCCGTCGCAATGATTGCAATCTTTAATACAATAGGTAGAATTATTCTTGGAACGTTATCAGATAAAATAGGTCGATTAAAAATCGTCTCGGCTACATTTATTATTATTGGATTATCCGTCTTCACTTTAAGTTTTATTCCACTAAATTACGGAATTTATTTTGCTTGTGTAGCAAGTGTTGCCTTTTGCTTTGGTGGTAACATCACTATCTTCCCAGCAATTGTGGGAGACTTCTTCGGATTAAAAAATCATAGTACAAACTACGGGATTGTTTACCAAGGTTTCGGATTTGGTGCACTTGCAGGATCATTCATTGGAGCACTACTTGGCGGATTTCAGCCAACCTTCATTACAATCGGTGTTCTATGTGTTATATCTTTCGTTATCTCTATAGTAATCCGCCCTCCAAATGCAGAAAAGAAGAAGGAAATCAAATCGTTAAATCGAAAGATAGCTTAATGCTAAGAAAGAGTCCTTATACTAGGGCTCTTTTGCTTTACAAAAAAATGTATAAACAATGAATGACATTCAAAAAATCTAATTTTTTCCCTGTACTTATTTCATAATCTAACATTAAAGAAGATAGGAAATTCCGATTATTAAATTGAATAAATAATGTAAAGGGGCGTGATAGTTAAAATGCAAATAGTAAAGCAATGGGTACAAGAAGATAGTGATTACATAAGAGAAAAAGTAATTGAATATAACCAAAAACAACTTTCAAATGAAGAAAAAACACCTTCAGAAAAGATTAGTTTTATAGTGAAGAATGAAAAAGAAGAAATAGTAGGAGGGATAACGGCAATCACATTTTGGCACCATGTATATGTTGACTTCCTATGGGTTTCTGAAGAATACAGGCATGAAGGTTATGGAAGCAATTTAATGAATCTTATTGAAGAATTTGCAATAAAAAAAGCATGTAGGCTAATCAAATTAGATACTTTTAGTTTCCAAGCCCCTAATTTTTATAAGAAGCATGGATATAAAGTGATAGGGGTAAGTGAAGATTATCCTAAAGGGCATAATCATTACTATTTAGAAAAAAGGTTATAAATGAATCATTAAAGAGTGTATTATGATTAATCTTTTTCAAAATATGCTCTTTTCTTTTGTGTGTCTATGAACACGATATCGTTTCGTATTAGTTATTTACTCAAATTACTTTTTATGAATCAAAACAATTTAATGATAGAATAAAATAAAGACAGAAAATTTTCACCATTCAAGGGGGTTACATATGAAAAAAGTAAATGTTACATACGCACTTCTATATGATGAAACTCATGAAAAGCTATTAATGGTTAAAAACAAAGGGGAAAATGGTTCTTATTACACTTTACCAGGTGGAGCAGTTAAATTCGGGGAAACGTTAGAAGAGGCAGCAATTCGTGAAGTGAAAGAAGAAACAGGGCTAGACATATCCGTAAAAGGGGTTTGTTCCATTAGTGAAGCCTTTTTTGAGGAGAGAGGACATCATGCAATCTTCTTTAATTTTTTAGGAGAAATAACCGGAGGGGAAATCTGTATATCACGGCCAAAAGAGATTGAGGAGATTATCTGGATGGAATTAGATTCAGCAGAACCTTATTTACGTATACCAGAACACTTAAAAAGCCTTTTACAAAAGAAAGAAACAGTTCCTTATATTTTTAATGGAACTATTATTCATCAATCTTCATAAAGATAGTATTTCATTTAAGGCGGGGGAAAAATGGAGTTTATCGTTAATCACAAACAATTTACACAAGCTCTTTCAGAAGTAAGTAAAGCTATCTCAACAAAAACTTTAATTCCTATATTATCCGGAATAAAGATAACAGCAGATCAATCTGGAATTACTTTAATCGCAAGTAATTCGAATATTTTCATTGAAAAATTTATACCTATTTCAATTGAAGACGAACAAATTACAACTATTTTAAAAGCAGGAAGTATTGTTGTACCAGCAAAGTATTTCATTGAAATTATTAAGAAAATGCCAAGTGAGATTTTAATAAAAAGTATGAATGAGCAGTTGATTACAATTCAATCAGATGAAATTACTTTAAACTTAAATAGACTCTCGGCAAATGAATTTCCTAATGTACCATTTTTAGACTCACATACAGAAATACAAGTAGAAACGGAACAGCTGATTGAGGTATTCAAACAAACTGTCTTTGCAACTGCTAAAAATGAATCTAGACCAGTTCTTACTGGCGTACATTTCGTTATTGATCATAACAAATTAATTTGTGCTGCTACTGATTCGCACAGACTGGCTTTACGTGAAATACCCATTTCTTCACATGCGAAATTAAATTGCATTGTACCAAGTTCCACTATTAGTGAACTACTAAAATTAATGAGCAGTAATTCAAATTTAGTATACATATATCTTTCAGAGAGTCACATTATTTTTAAATTCGGTACAATTACGTTGTATTCAAGGCTTATTGAAGGGAAATATCCTAATATATCCGGCCTAATTCCAAATGAATCCCAAACGATTATTAATATAGATAGAAAAAAGATTTTACAAGGTGTAGATCGGTCAAGTTTATTGGCTAGTGAATGGGCAAACAACAACGTTAACTTAGAAATCATCGACGAATGCACAATACAAATTTCTTCCAACGCTTCTCAAATTGGTAAAATATCCGAGACACAACAAATAGATGCGATTCACGGTGAAAAGCAATTAAATATATCTTTCGACGGACGATATATGGTCGATACTTTAAAAGCAATAAAAGAAGATAGAGTTACTTTAAGTTTTGGCGGTTCCATGAGACCGATATTAATTGAAGCAGGTGAACAATCTGCAGCAGTATATTTAATATCGCCTGTTAGAACTTATTGAGAACAAAGGAAGGAATTAAATTATGTACAAGCACACTTTATGTTTTATAAAAAGAAATGAAGAAATACTTATGCTAAATAGAGAATATGATCCTGTAAAAGGATTATGGAATGGTGTAGGAGGGAAGATAGAAAAAGGAGAAACACCGTTAGAAAATGCAATTCGTGAAATAAAAGAAGAAACAAATATAGATGTTGAACAAAATCAAATTCAATTTAAAGGCATTATTAAATGGGAGGATCCCTCATATTCTGGTGGCATGTATGTCTATTTAGTAAAGCTACTTAATGAATTTACATATCACACTCCAAAAAAAGTCTCAGAAGGAATTCTAGATTGGAAAGAGGTATCTTGGATTCTAAGTGACTATAATTACGGCGTAGGAGAGATGATACCTAAATTTTTAACTGAAGTACTTTATAATGAATTAATATTAGAGCACTCTTGCGTTTTATCAAATCATAAATTAGTAGAGTATAAGAATAAAGAATTAGCTAAGCAGACCAGCCCATTAGATTCAATACATAAATTAGTGTAAGCAGTAACAGAAAATAGCTAATGTAGTCGAAGTGAAACTAAAGATAAAATTTAACGTGAGGGAGAGTATTTTAAATAGCAGGAAAGCAAATATAGTAAAGTAGTAATTAGGGGAGATTAGTATGTAATAGAAGGAGGAGCTCATGAAAAAAGGAAATCAATTATTTTGGATATATATAACTAGTATTACTATTATAATACCTTTAATTATTTACTTAGCATTGGCAGCCTCTAGCGAAAAAGATACTCTTACTCAAGTGAAAAAAGCTCCCAATATCCCATCGGCTATTCAAGATTCAAACGATATGGAAGACCCTACAGGATATTGGACAACAGAAAAGATGAAAAATGCAATTCCAGTAGATAAAACAAAGAATTTTAATAGATGAGTCATAAATGAATAAAAAGCGAACCATCAATATTAAATTGGTTCGCTTTTTATTATACTTACACTTCTCGCCACCAAGCAGCCGTAGGATAATCTTTAGATTGTAACGTAATAGCTTCACCGATTTGTGGCGTTGCAATATTAACCCCTAAACGATTTGCTTCTTTCGTAACACGTTCAATTGGATCACTCCATTCATGTAATGCTAACGTAAAAGCACCCCAATGAATAGGAACAAGCAATTCTCCTTTAACGTCAATATGAGCTTGTACTGTTTCTTCTGGCAACATATGAATAGCAGACCATCTCGTATCGTACTGCCCGCATTCCATTAAAGTAAGATCGAATGGACCATATTTCTCACCAATTTCCTTAAAGTGAGGCGCATAACCGCTATCACCGCTAAAGAAGACTTTAGTTTCTTGACCAAGAATAAGCCATGAACACCATAAAGAACGATCTTTATCTGTCATACTTCGTCCAGAGAAATGCCTTGCAGGAGCGCAAACTAACTTAATATTATCAAACGTAATTTCATCCCACCAATTATGTTCACTAATTTTATTAGGTGAAACACCCCATTTAATAAGATAACGCGCAACTCCAATCGGGACATAAAAATGCTTCGCATAATCTTTTAACCGCATAATACTTTTGTAATTTAAATGATCATAGTGATTATGAGAAATGATAATCGCATCAATTTCTTGAAGTTCATCATGTTCTAAAGAAAAAGCACCACTATACCGCTTACTATTAAACACAGGAAATGGGGAAGAGGCATCTCCAAACATAGGGTCTAATAACAATTTTTTACCTTCTATTTTCAAAAGAGAAGCAGAGTGCCCAAACCATGTCACACTCTCTAAAGATTCATTATTTTTATTCGATAAAACAATAGGTAAATTCTTTACAGGACGTAGCTTTGTTTTCATTTTAAAGTAATCAGTCATTAAACCGATAATATCTTTCGGATTAAAACTTACATCAGTCGGAATTTGATTCATATATTTCTTTTTCATTAGTTCTCCTTTTTACGTTTAACAATATACGTATGTTGTTATTGTAGCTAATTGTAGTTTAAACGAAATCATTTTACCTTTCATCTTAAATGCAGTACATTTCATAAATTCTTCAAATTTATTATTTATATATAAAAAATAGAATTCATTTAGCAGCAGCTAAAACTAATATTATGTATTTGTGAATTGTTTTGTTTAAGTACATTCTTTCTTATAAACAACAAAGACCGTATGTTTCTTTATATGTTATAGAAGCAGATAGGTAACTAATTATCCACAGGAAGGAGAGTCTATAAATGCTAGAAGAAAGAAAAAAGAAGTCTAAATGTAAACTATTAAATATCAATAATTAAATATAGAATTCTAGATAACCTTAGTATAGGTATCAACATAGCTATACTAAGGTTTTTTATTTGAAATCATTAAAGGATACTAATTTTTATTTATAGAACATAGTAAATACATAGGTTTTACAATTAAATTACTAAAAAAGAAGGTATTTTAAAATCCTTGCTAATTATACTCCGGAGAAAATACTTAAAACAAGTTATGAGACAAAAATGATTTCATAAGTTGACAATTATCCAACTTTAAAAATAAGCGGAACAAGCCTTCAATATTTACTTGTAATGCTCCATCTGGGCATAGAATCAAATACTATAAAAACGAAGCTAAATTGGACTAACGAGGAATTCGAAAAACAAATGCACGCATTAGAACTAGGAGGTTTATTGAATGAGACAGAAGGGAGTTACTATCCAACATGTATGGTTATAACAGCTAATGAAGGAGAAAAACTGTATAACCTATGTGAGCCTCTAATTAAAACTGCACTTAACATAATTGAAAAGCATTCTAATCAAATTGATGCTATGTCTAAAAGAATCGAGACATTTAATCATTTACCTAAAGAATCGTATAGTCTTTTACTATATAGTGGTGTGTTATTAGATTTTGGACAAATAATTAACATTGAGGAAAACTATTTAGAAACAGAACGGCCTTTGAGAAACAATAAAAGATATTATTATGCGATTATAGAACAAGAACAAACAGACAAAGAGTCCTTTGGAATGTATGGTAATACGTATTTGGATTTAGGGGAATATCAAATTGGTCTTTATGGAAACACTCGATATACAACTTTGAATTTAATAACTGCGAATAAAGAAACGTTTGAAGAATATTTTCACGATGCTATTACTGATATTAATTATACAAAAAACAATTAGTTAAAAATTTTGTAGCAGTAGATAGACAAGTAGACTTAAATTCAAATGTATTATACGAAAAATTAGGCTTATATAAAAATTCGCAATGAATTATCCCAGTGTTTAAAGCTAAAGATTTATCTATACTTAACGAAATCGCGAACACAATCAGTAAAGATTTGATCTTATTATGTAAAGAAAATGAGAAACCTTTAAAAGAATACTTTGCAAGCAGCAGATACGCAAAAGAAATAACTTACGAAGAATTTTTTATTTGGTGGTATCACTTTTTCTATACAAAAATAACTGAAGAATTAATAAAACAAGGCATAATTAGTATCAGCACTCAAGAAAATCAAACATATATAATCTATTAAATACCTAATTTTATAAATATAAGCAGCGTATTATAACTCCACATATGTAGCAGAAGGATATGTGAAAAATCATTTGTAAAATAGATATTCATCTAAAATCAAACATGAAGAAAATACGATATAAATAGGGGAGATGCACCTTGCAAAAGAAATTTATTAACCCGGAAACTATGCCAGCAACTTTTGGATACTCACATATTGTTGAGGTTAGTAACGCTACACGGACAATTTACATATCAGGACAAGTAGCGATTAATGTTGATGGTCATATAGTTGGGCATGGAGATTTAGGTACACAAACGCGCCAAGTATTTGAAAATATTAAAGTAGCATTAGAAGCTTCAGAATTAAATTTTAATGATGTAGTAAAATTAACATTTTTCTTAACAGATATTTCTCAAATGGCCATTGTTAGAGATGTTCGAGATCAATACATTGATACTAAGAATCCACCAGCAAGTTCAGCTGTAGAAGTTAGAAAGTTAATTAACGATAACTTATTAATTGAAATCGAAGCAATTGCTGTAGCAAACTAATTTTAAAAACTTATTCTTAATCATATCAACGCAATTCGTTCACTTTAAACGAATTGCGTTTTTTATTAACTAAAATATAAATTATACACGGAAACATTCTTATCAATAACACAACATAAATAACTTAAAAAACAAATAACCACACAATCTACAACACATTATGAACCAAATTAAAAAGGGGAGGCTAACAACCATAACTAATATATAATAGGTTTATTACTTTTTACTAGTTAACATAATATATATTATACGAAGTTATATAGAGTAAGTGTTTATCTGTATCAAAAACCAAGTAAACTATACTTAATGAGACGAAACGGGGATTTTTAATGAGATTCACATAAAATCTTATCTAAATGAATTTCTACAGTTTTTATCGTTTATTTTGCTATAAATTAATCACAGCAAATCTTAATCGATTAATTATCGTTTAACGAATCAAAAATAATTTTGATTAGCACGGAATTTTTTTTATGCGAAATAAATTTTTCTATACAAATGATAAATTTCATTTTATGTTTTGCTTTGCAGATTTATTGCTAATTACATATGTTTTATTATTTTATATTTTTGTTGTTATTTCTTTTATTTACACTTGACTTTCATTGTATTCTTCATTCTAGTTAACATAACGTTTATTTTTAACGTAAAAAAATCCTCCTCACCTTCAGGAAGATTTCTTTTGCTAGCTAGTAATCCATTTATCTATTTTTAGTAACAATCCCAATTGTAAATAACATTGGAAAAATCTAGATTTAATAAATCGTCTTTCTTTATAAAGAAATTAGCAACACCAGAATCTCCCCACATAATATTTAATGAATCATCTGTATCGATTTGCAGCAATAATATATCATGTTGCTGGTATTTTTCTTCCCATTCCCTTGGATCTGTCTGTGTGAAAAATGGATAACCACCAATTTTATGCCCTTGATCTTTACATAAATCATCATACAGTTCGCCTAATTCTGTATTATTTTCTTCATCAACAATTTCTTCCCAATCAATTTCCTCACTAAACATCTTTTCAAATCGATAATCCCTTGATGTTACGGGCTGATAACCCAATTCAAACTTTAATTTCGCTGCTTCAGGTATGATAAAGTCCTCTAATTCTGAAGTGTTTAAATAACTAAAATCAGTAATAACCTTATTTAAATCTTCTATAATTGTAGAATGATAAATAATTCGAAAGTCTTTTTGGATTGTTGGATGATCAAAATCTGCTCCGTAAAGCTCATCTTCAGCACTTACGAAAAACTGTAGCATACCCTTTTGAGGCATATATTCAACATGCGGCATTTCTTCAAAGTTTAGCTGTGCAAGTAACATCATAGGTTGTCCATTTGAATCTTTAGGATGCTCTTGATCTATAGGTAAATACGGATAACCACCAAATTTACTCTCAAAAAGCGTTGTCTCTGCTAATATTCCAGACGCTTTAATATAAGGTTTCACACTTTCTTCTAAAATACTACGATACTGCTCTAGTTCTTTCGGAATTTGAAGTTGATACGTATTCTTCATTACATTTGCCTCCCCTTAATAATGAATTGAAAATGCCCTACTTAATTATATAGCAACAGATAACTTCATTGAAAATCGTTAAATATCCGTTTTAACCCTCATTTTTTGCGCACTTGGCGGACAAAGTAAATTATGTTCTGAGACCTTTTTATTAATAGTTGTAATTAACATAGCTGCTTCTACATTATCCGTTAGTTCTTTTAAATTTTCTTTTAGATGATCTATTTCCTTTGAAAGTTCAATCCACCTAGGCAAAACATGATTATTTTTCAAAGTTCTATAAAGTTGCTTGTCAGGATTATACGAAAGATTTTTATCAAGATTAAGAGGTTTCCCTTTCCCAGGTAAATCATTAAACGCTCCTGTCTTTTCTGCCTGTTTAACGATAGAGCTAATATGATCCTCATACGTGAACGACCAAACTTTTTCATCTTTAACTAAAATTTCTTGTTTTTTAAGTTTTTTATCTAGCTCATCTTGATTCATAGATTCTCTCTCCTTTTTATTTTATAGTGTGGTTTTTGTATGTTTCAATGCTTTCAACCCATCAAATAACTTTTCTCGCCACCAAACACCGTCATGACCGCCTTGAAACTCTTCATAAGTAATTCGGTATCCTTTTTCTTTTAAAGCTTTATACAGGCGTCTATTAGCCGTTAAAAGAGGTTTGTTTTCAAGTTCTCCTGCTGCTATGTAAAAATGAGGTTGACTCGTATTAGAATCTATAGATGAAATTTGATTTTCAATCCAAGGAATTTGATTTTCATAACCATCCTTTTTCCAATGCACGGATCCAGACATTGACAACACGTTTCCGAAAACATGTGGATTTTGAAGCGCTGCATAAAAAGCTGCTAAGCCACCAAGACTGAAACCAGCAATTGTTGTATGATTCTTTTCTTGATATACGTGATACCTAGCTTGAATCCATGGAAGTAGTTCCTCCGTTAAAAATGTATTCATTTTATCGTTATAAGTTAGCTCTTCTAGTCGATCAACGGGTTCTATTGCAACAGCAATACAAGATGGGATTTCTTTTTCGTATATTAAATAATTGAGTGTTCTTGCGATTGAAAGGTTATTAATGAATGAATTCCCATCAAACACAATGAGAAGTTCTTGAAGATGTGAAGTGTGAGAATAGTCATGAGGCGTATAAATATAAATTTTACGTGTGTCATTTAAAATCGTACTATGAAAAGAATATGTTTCAATTTTTCCAGATGGATAATGATCTGAAGGAAAACGACTGCTATACTGTACTTCCATTCCTATGTTTAACACAGACGCTTTATTGGCATCTTCTCCAAATGTATTTTTATTAAATCGATCTAGTTGGTACTTTTCACTGCGCTTTATCCAATCATTTTCGAAAAAATCGTTTACTGAAAAATAGTACGTTGAAATAAAACTCTCATCCGTCCTAAACGTTACATACCAAATATCTGTCTGTAACAACCGTTGTAGTTGATTTACAGACAGATCCCAACCAGGAAAACTACCGAATACATAAACGTTTTCAGTTTTTTGATCCCCTAACCATATATACGTTATAAGCTTATACTGATTTTCTACAGGACATTGTTCTATTAGTGGCGTATTATTTGACTTTATTTCATGCAAAAAAGTATAAATTGCTTCTCGTTTCCTTTTTTTAATTGATTATTAAGCTCCTCTAACTTAGGACTAATTATTGAAGTCACCCATCTGCCTCCTTTGTATTTCTTTCTTTTCACTAGATTGCTTTTATAAAATTTAGGATTAGTATGTTATGTATTTAGATGAGTTATTTATTTAGAAGGTTTATCAATTGCCTGAATAGAAAGTTCCAACGCTTTTATTCTTCTTTCTAAAAGTGTTCTTTGAGGACTACCAGCCTTAGACTTATCATAGGCTCTCTCAATTGATGGAAGCAAACCAGCAAGGATATTACAAGCTTCTGCTAACTCTTCTTGGCTATACCGATGACTTTCTTGATTCCACACGTTCTCTAACACTGCTAGCCCTATACAAATGGCTTTAAGCCTTTTTTTCACTAAGGTAGTATTTGCTCCCTTTTGAGTCATCTGTGAAAAAGCATTTTCAAGTTTACGAATTGTCGATTGTAAAGATTTTATTGATTCCAATTTATCTATATTTGACACGTTTTCCATGTTACTATTGTTCCTCCTGGCTTAACTTATTTAATACTGGATATAATAAGTACTTGATTTCACTCGAAATATTTTATCATAAATAACTAACTATATTCGAATTGGATAATGGATTAAAGGAAAACGGTATCTAAACGCCTCTCCCTCCTTTACATCATTCTATATGTACTTCTTTCTTCGTATTAGAATCCCTATATAAACAAGGTATTAAAATTGTATTTTTTATGAACAAAAAAACGCACAAGCAGCATAACTTGTACGTTTTTATTTTTATTCAGTAAGATAATACAGTAATAGTTTCCGGGCCTTCTCATAATTCATGAAATCTCTATACAAAATGGGATACTTCACAATTTCTGTTTCTATAAAACGATATTGCGGAAACCATTCAAAAAACGATTTCTTTAGCCACTTTATTTGATCAAACACAATCTCCTTTTCGTTGTTATTAAGTATGTAACTTAAAGTACCTGCTGTATGCATCCAATAATAATTTAAATCAGCGCTTATGCAATCATCTTCTGTAAACATATTATTAAAATCTTTTCGTATTTTTCGAAGGTCACAATTCGGAAACGGTTTAAGCAGCGGACTATGCATTTTCTGCAATTCATTAAAAATAACCTTTTTACCTAATAGCAACTTTCCACCCCTTTATTTCTCTATCCAATTTAATAATTTTTCATAATGATATTGAGCATCTGTATAGCCGAGATTATATAGGTTAACAAGTTTCTCTTTATTTCTTTCTATTCCGCTTATAGGAAGCTGTGCGCTTGGCTGAATTACATAAAAATTATCTTTGTGTTCGTTGTGATTCATATAAGATACAGTTTCATTATAAAAACGATAATGTTCTACTAAATGCTCTGCGATTTTTGGATATCTTCTATATAAAATTTTAGCTAGTCCAGAAAATTTATTACGCTGCTTCTCGTATCCTTCTGGCTTTGTCATTATAACAACGTTTTTTAAATAACCATCATTTTGCGCTTTAAAAACTGGAATAGGATCTATAATCCCTCCATCTAACAATTTTCGATTATCATATTCTACAGCAGGTGCTATAAACGGCACAGAGCTTGATGCACGAATAATTTTTAAAATATCATTTCCATGTTCTGTTTTATTATAATAAACTGCCTGTCCTGATTCACAATCAGTCGTTCCGATTACAAACTGTTCATTTGAATTTAGGAATGTTTGAAAATCAAACGGTACAATTTTGTTTGGTACTTCATCAAATAAAAAATCCATTCCAAATAATTCACGTTTTTGAATTAAGTTTCGATAAGATATATACCTGTGATCTGCTACTAGCTCTGTATTCACTTTTTTATTTCTTCCTTTTTGACGTGACAAATATGTTGCTCCCATACACGCTCCGGCGGATACACCGACCACATACGGAAAGAATAATTCCCTTTCCATAAAATATTCGAGTACTCCTGCAGTATATAATCCTTTCATTCCGCCGCCTTCTAATACTAAACCGATATTTTTCATGCTATATCCCTCTACTTCTGTTTTCTTAATTATATGTTAGCACAAGATTTTAGGATGAGGTTATATAAATTGGTTGCAATAATAACAAAAAACTATTGAAGCAATGTCATAATCTATTAGCCATTCGCATGGTACAATATAAGAAACTCATTCCACATATTATAAAGGAGGAATTTCATATGGGTTTATTTAGTGGTATTTTAGGAAATGCATCAAGTGCGAGTACAGAAAGCGTTGAACGTGATTTAGAAAAGATTATGCTAGACGATGAGAAAGTTGAGCATGCTTATAAATTAATTCGTGATTTAATCGTATTTACAAATCGTCGTCTTATTTTAGTAGATAAACAAGGAATATCAGGTAAAAAAACAGAGTATCATTCTATTCCTTATAAAAGCATTACACAATTTAGCATTGAAACAGCTGGGCATTTTGATTTAGATGCAGAGCTTAAAATTTGGGTATCTAGTATGGATGATCCAATTACGAAAGAATTTAAAGGTGACGATAGTATTTTAAGCATTCAAAAAGCGTTAGTAACATATACGACGAAATAACGCCTTTCCGCATATTTATTCATTATCGAAATTACTAACCCGAGTATTTTGGAAGAATATGCGTTGTTTTTGTATATTTAATCTAAAATAACATAAAAAGGTAAAGCGTATTTCAAATGCTTTACCTTTCTTTTTTGTAATAAATAAGTGTAGTTTTATCATTTAATTTCTTTATTACTTCTGTTCTTTTATACCCCATTTTTTCGTATAGAAAACAATTTCTTTCTTCTTCTAAAATCGTAGCAAGTTCAAAACTCCGTGCTTCTGGAAACATCTCTTCAATTAAAATAAGTACCTTCTTAGCGATTCCTTTCCCTTGATAGATTGGATGAATGAACATTGGACTGATCCAAAATTTATAAGGTCTTTCTTTTTGGGATATACATATCGCTCCAACAAGGTTCGAATCTATTATCATCTTATAAAAGTTGTTGCTCGGATTATTTATTCTTAAAATAGTTTTTTCAATAGATTCATTTGCTGGATTTGTTTCATAGTCTTTATATTTATTTAATAAAGGACTAAATGAGTCTATTTGCATTTGAAATAAAACTGCTGCATCAATTTCTGTCGCCTTCTCTAATGTTACCAATTTAAACGCTCTCTTAAAGAAGTAATATGAGCTGTATGATGACGACCGTGCCATGCATATAGTCCAATTGCAGCAGCAAGTTTTGTTTCTCCTGATTCAGGATGATTAAATGTCTTTTCTAAATCTGCCGGTTCTAAAGAATATAATAAGTTAATCCATCTTTTATGTAATGAATCTAGCATTACAAGTGAAACATCTACTGGTAATTTCGAGTCAGGTAGCTCTGCCCATTTTTCTTCTTTGTACGGTTTAATAGTTGGATTCTTTTCTGTCAGTGCTAATTTAAAGCGTATGTAGCTATTCATATGACTATCAACAACATGATGAACAACTTGGCGAACAGTCCATCCACCGACGCGATACGGTGTATCTAACTGCTTCTGATCTAAATCTTTTATCGCTCTTGCTAGTTCATTAGGTAAATCCTCTATTTCTTGAATCCATTTATCAATTATTTCTTCTGTAATAGTTCCTACGTAAGTAAATTGACCTATTGGATAACGTAAATCCTTCATGTACATGTCCCTCCCTATTATTTTTAACCCTTAGTAGTCCTCCAAATATAATGTACGAAATTTACGTTTTCTCCGTTTAAATCTACAGTAGTTGTCTCCGCTTCCTTTTCACGAGAAAATCCGTTCTTTTCTAATACAATTTGTGAAGCTATGTTATTTGTTGTTGTCATAGCATGTATTTCATTAATTTCATAGACTCTTGCTTGAGCCAAAATCAATTTTACAGATGCTGCTGCAACTCCTTTTTTTGTAAAATCCTCTCCAACTCGGTAGCCTAACGACCCAATTCGTTTTTCCTTATCTACATCAACTAAATTGATACGTCCTACAATTTCTTTTTCTGTATTACGTATGAGATGAAAATAAGAAATCCCCTCAGTTTGTTCTTTTAATAGTTCGGCAAGTTGCTTTTGAAAGTATTCATACACGTAATAATTAGAGCCACGACTTGGTACCATTGTTTCAAAAAATGATTTGTTCGTGAGTTCAAAATTAAATAAATCTTCAGCGTCTTGATTCTTTAATTGTTCTATGTATATTTCCATCCCGTTTACCCCTTCTTGATTTACTAACTGTTATACATTCTTTTTTAAACGATAATTTTCCTGCTATTTCTTTCGTCTGAGTAATACAGTAAGTAATACTCTAGGATGAAAAAGATGAAATGGACTACGAATTAAGTTCATAACTCTGACTAACCGAATATAAATATCAGAATCACTTGCAGAAAGTTGATATATTTGTTTCGTATACCATTGCTGAAATTTTTGTTTCGTAGTTAATTCTTTCTGTAACTTAGGATGACGTGCTATCTCCGTTGTGGTCATTTCCCAAGGTGTTTTGATAATCATAGCAGTCTTCCTATAAAACTCTCGAGTTAATGTTTTATCAAGCCTTTTTCTCCCTTGAAGAATTAGTTGCAATTGGTGAGCTTCCATAGCTGCAACTGAAACACCTTGTCCGAAAACTGGATCAAAACGACAATGCGCATCTCCAACTACTAACAATCCTTCAGGCAAATTATTAACTAGATCAAATCGCCTGCGTACTTGATATGGAATTTTGTACGTTTTTATATCGGTAATCGCCTCAGATTTGTTTAGAAACTCTGTAACATTAGTGATTGATAGGTTTTCAGCAAAATCATAAAATTCATCATCTGTTTGCGGTGCTTTTTCATTCGCATATCCACTAAAAGTAACAAAATAACGATCATCTTCAATCGTTTGAATTAGAACACCATAAGGATTCTCAGGAAAACTTGGAGACATAAGCATATTACAGCAGTCTAATTTCTCTTTTTCTTTGAGCCTAAACATTCTAGTTGCGTAAAACAAATCAATTCTTACTTTCTCTTCTTGTACTTCGAAATTGTATTCTTGTAACCAATCTATACTTTTCGAACCAAATCCACTTGCATCAACAACAAGATCTGCATGAAATTCTTCTTTCATTCCTGTTTTCAAACATTTAGCTGTTATTCCATAGACTTTATTAAGTTTGTTATCTACTAGTAATCCTTCAACCAACATTTCATACTTCGAAGTAACATTTGAAACTTGTTCAATTCGTTTTTGAATATGCGATTCTAACAGAAGACGACTTTGTTGAATCATATTTATTTCGCCTTTGAAAGGCTGCTTCCATAGGCTGAACTGATGCCATTTTAAATCGCGAGTAAAGTTATTTACGATGCTACCTGCTTCAATTAATTCATTAGTAATGTTAGGAAACAACTCCTCAAGTGCTTCTTCGCCGCCTTTTAATAACACATGCGGATGATTACTTTGCGGAACTCTTTTTCGCGGACCATTTCCATCCCATTCTTCACCAGCTTCTACAATGATTACTTCTTCAAACGTATTTGATAAAGCCTTTGCGGCGAGTTTTCCTGCGATACTTCCACCAATAACAATAGCCTTAGTAAACATTTTTTCCCCCTTAATGAAAAGAGATCCTGTCGTGTATGAATGGAACAGGATCTTAACTAATAATTCCTTGATAATTATATTTAAAACACCTGTGTGAATTGCAACATTAAAATTAAAATACCTAATCCCCATACGTAATACGCGAATACTTTTAAAGAATGACGTTTTAAATATTGAATCATCCATGAAACTGCTATGTAACCAAAGAACGCTGCTGATAATGTTCCGACAATTAGTGATGTACTAGAAATAGATTCAGCTTTCCCTTGAAAAACATCTGCAAATTGCAAGATGATAGCTCCGACAATAGCTGGTGTTGATAATAAAAAGGAAAAGTACGCCGCTGTTTCGCGGTCTAACTTTCTCCATAATGCAGCGACAATTGTCATTCCAGAACGGGAAATTGCTGGAAATATAGCTACTGCTTGAAATGAACCAATTATGAATGCATCTTTATATGTAATATCATTCATTTTTTTACGACCGTTCTTTTGTTTATCGGCCATATAAAGAAATAAACCCGTCACTAAAAACTCCCAACCTATTGTTATACCTGTTTTTGAAATATCTTCAAAAAAGTCTTTAAATAATAAGCCGATTACAACCGCAGGTATCGTCCCGACAATAAGTAATAGCATAAGCTTTGAAAATGGATTTTTTATTAAATAAATAAATTCTTTTCTATAATAAATAAACACCGCAAGTAACGTCCCTATATGCAGCATCGTATCTAAAAACAAACCTGCCTCATCTAACTGAAAAATATGTCGCCCTAAATATAGGTGACCTGTACTGCTTATAGGTAAAAACTCTGTCAGCCCTTGAATAATTCCTAAAATAAAAGCTTCTAGCCAATTCATGATGATCTCCTTTCTCATTTGCTTGTACCAATATATGATGCTTTAATTTTTGTTATGAAAGAAAATATATTTCTCTTGGGGATTTACTTTAACCTTTATTTAGAAGTTATGGATTGCGATAAATATGGATATATATGTAAAAAAGGAGGGTTTACATGGAGAAACACACAAAATTAGGCAACATATTACTTTGGATTGGACCAATTCTTGTGTTCTTAGGCTTATGTATGACAAATGTAATTACAGACATACCTTTCTTCGAAGGAAAGCATAAAACTTTTGGAATTATTATGTTATTTATAGGGGTACTTTGTTTAATTGCCGCTCATTACTTTAAAATACGAAAAAATTCTGCCGATTAAATAATCTATTCCCTTATAAGGAGGAACAAATGCGAGGAAAATCATTACGGACAAAAATTACAAAGCTATATAAATAAAAACAATCCTAGTGTATGTACTAGGATTGTTTCATTTCGCTAATGTTGTTTATTTATAAAACACTTTATCAACGTTATATTTCGCTTTGTACTTATTAATGATGTATGTTTCGTAAATTTCTCTTTCAGTTGGATCTTCTACGATACATGCATCGATACGGTATACTTCATCACGATTATTTTTGATTGGTGAAACATTATCTTCAAAATGCTTTTTAATACGTTGTCTAATTTTACGAGCTTTACCTACGAAAAGAAGTTCGTCATTAATATTGTAAAACATAAAAATGCCGCCTTTATCTCTAGGGAACAAGTGGAAATCGATAAAACCGTTAATTGGAGTAATTAATGGCTCGTCTCCTTTAATAACTTGGTTACGTTCAGTAATTGAAACATCAGCTTCAGGAATATTAATTTTAATCAAGTTCATTCACGTCCTCTTTTATTATAAAGATAAATAATAGCATAAGTATGTAAGAAAAGCTATGTTAAGAGAGATATTTCATTTTATAATTCAAATATTATAGGTATATCATGTAAATTTTTTTTCCAAATCATATGATCGTTTGATTCGCCCCAATAATCCTTCAGCACATAACTAGGTTTTCCAAACTTTTTTGTCCATATACTTTGTGCTTTTTTGTATCCACTATCTAAACAGCATTCGGTTATTCCTCTGCTAAGTAATGTAAGATACATTGTATTTAGCAGTAAACTCCCTATACCTTTTCTTTGATACTCCGGAAGTATAAATACAGTTCCTATTTCATACAAATCCTTAAGTACACCGTCTGTACAACTATTAATCAATGTACTTGCTGGACCGATTTCAATCGTTCCAATGATTTTATCGTTACTTGTATCTATTGCTAATAAAAAGTAACGACTTTCTCCATTACTATCAAAATCATTTTTTAAATATTTCTTTTTCGAGTTAATTTCATTTTCTATGTCATCTAATAGATGTGATAACCCTTCGTTTTTAAATGTATTAGTAATAACAAGACGAAAAAACAAATGTAATTCATCTAAATCATTCGAATTCGGCCTTCTAATTTCAATGTTATACATGGCTTACATCTCCAATTTTTAAAAATATATGAGAAAGTGTATTTGTTCAAAAAGATTTTATGCAATTGCTAAGACCATACTTTATATACTCTATTCATTATTATTCTACACAACTCTGCATAGATCCAGCAGTATAAAAAACTCAGTATAAATATTAATGTAATAACTTTTATATCCATAGTCGTATGAATAGTAGGACCAAGTACAGGAAAACGGAAGATATCGAGAATGATCATAATTCCTATAAGTAGACATATCGCTGAAAAGGAAATTACCCAAATCCTCCTCTTGAATTGTAAAAAGGATACTCCTAACGCTATACCTAATAAGCCTGTAGTAAAGGGAAAGACAATTAGTTCACTTGGCTCAATAATGAATAATAGGAAAATAGTAAGAATATAAGAAAGTACTCCCTCACGAATAGAATAACAAATAGCTAGAAAAATCGGTAGCGTCGCGAAAGGACTAATAAATAACCCAATTCCAGGGATTAAGTTCCCCGCAGATTGAAAAATAGCAGCAAATGAACCGAGTAATGCTGTAATGACTAACCTACTTGCAGGCGTCACCTTTCTTTTATGAACAAAATTCGCATCCTGCTCTATCATCCATTGATACCAATAGCTTCTAAAGCGATTCATCAAATTCCCCCCTAAAGAGACTTAATTCACCACTTTCTATTTTTATTCAAATACTTATTGGGTATGTTTTACTTTCTGCTTGTTAGGAATCACTATACAATAGATGTTTATCCATAGAAGGTTTTTTAAGAGGCGCTAAGTCGTGCGTTTGAAAAAGTATGAATTCCATATATTTTTAGACTAAGAGTTTATACCGTATCATGGAACAATTTCAAAAATAGTACCTTTGTTAAATTCAGTTACTTTCATAGAACCATAAACTCCTAAATATAATCTAGTTTGATCTAAGTTTGTTCCTAAACTAACATAATAAGCTGCTTGAGTCCCAAAATCATAAGTGGTTTCAATAACATGAAAATCATTACGTTTCCCGTCTAGAGCTGCTCTAGTAAAAGCTAACACTCCCTTTACTGGAGATTGAAATTCTTCTTTCTTAGCAAGATCAGTAAACACGATACTACCAGTTAAACTAGGAATTGTAGTTCCCATATATGGTTGTACTCCTGTAAGTGAGGTTCCTCCAAACTTATCTGCTCTGGAATCTTTATGAAAATAACTAATTAGGGGCTGTATGCGCCTCACTGATGTTTCTATTGTTTCATTATAATAAGCCATTGTTCTCTCATCCAAAGTAGGATTCTCAGAACAGTGCCTTATAAAAGAAGTAGGAAATTCTCCTTCCCATCCTCGCCAACCAAAATTAATAAATCCATCTTGATTGGGAGTGGATCTCATTAAATGCGTTTGAACAAGTTCGGTAACCGGTATGGGTTTATAATGAACAAACGAAAAAATAGACTCTACAATATCCTGCCCGACATTTCCAGCATATTTGATATATTGATTATAAAACCTTTGAAATGAAATACCTGTTATATTCCGAACTCCTTTCGCAATTACTGTAAGTGTTTCTTGTATAGATAAAGGAAACTCATTAAAGCGTGTAACTACTGGAGGGTTATTTATGAATGTATTTTTACTTACATCAATTTCAATTATTTTACCCGCTATTTCTAAATCATCCTGGCTTAAATTAAATGGATCATAACCCGATCCACCATCTCCATTTGTAAAAACAAGTTTTCCACTTTCAGGTGAAAAGTTTAAACTATTGACTCCGTTATGATTAAAAAAGGGCCTTCTTATGTTAAGTAATGTCCGTCGTTTTTGAGGTTGACTATGTGATTGTAAAATCCATTCCTCAACCGTATCAATATGATCATATTGAGTATCTCTATTTACCCACTTTAAGTTTAAAGTTTTCGGATCACACGGATTAGGTTTAAAAGGTTCAGAAAGGGCACCCGGACCTTGAGTGCCAGCTACTGAATAATGAAGGTAAAATAAACCGTTTTGATAAAATTGTGGATGAAACGCTAGTCCTAGCAATCCGCGTTCATCATAACCGCTACTAGAGACACCTTCTTCAAACGTGCCTAATTTGATAATTCGCGGGCGAATATCTAAAAAATTCCTTATAACTCCGTCTCCTATGTAAAAGATTTCTCCTACCTGGGTTGCAATAAATAACCTTTCAATTGAGTCACCTGGTAGTATAGTTGTTTTCAAAACAGTAGGTAAATTGAACTTACTTGCAATGGGCCGTAAACTAACCTTAACTTTTGTCAACTCACTTTACACCCCTTTAATTGCGTTTTATTAAAAGAGTATGATTAAAACTGTTCGATTAGTATTCAATTAGGGACTAGGGAATTGGATACTAGTTCTGACTGCGCTGCTTTTCCTGCTTCTCCATATAACTACGCATCCGTCGCATATATTCAGGTGCGTCCATTCGATTCCCTGCGATCATTTCAATAATACAGAGTCTTTTGGCGCTTTCCTTTTCAGCATGGATTATAGCCTGATCAAGCTCTCCATAGGTCCGGACCGTAACGGTAAACGCGTTACCTCCAAAAGCTTCGGCCAGCTTGGTGTAAGACCATTGAGGGATTTCGTTGTACTTTTGATCCTCTGTTTTGACATTTAAATATCTCTCGATTGTATAACCATCGTTGTTCAAAACAAAGATTATAGGCTTGCAGCCGTAATAGAGCATAGAACTGATTTCCTGTACCGTTAGCTGCAGGGCACCGTCACCTGTAAACACCAATACTCGGCGTTCCGGCGCGGCCATAATAGCACCAAACGCCGAAGGGATTGCGTAACCGATGGACTGCCATCCACCTTGTCCAATATATGTTACATTGCCCGGCAGTCTTATCTCTCCCATTCCGTAATAAAGCGTTCCGGTCTCGGCGATTACAATATCCTCCTCTTTCAGCATGCGCTGAAAACGTGGATAATAGCCGTCCGCCATTAGAGGTCCGTCGGCAATAGTTGTGAATTGCTCATAAGGGAATGACAATTTTTTTGTCAAACCTTTGCCCGTATAACTCAACTTCTGCACAGCAAGTAGCATGTCGGCTGCAAGAACATTCGGATATTCCGCCTCAGCGATTTTAACTATATCTGGTTGAATATTGACAGTTATCAGTGGGTTCAGCTTTGCGGTAAAACTTGCGGTGTTTGTATCCGCCCATACCATACCAATCGCAATGATACAATCTGCATTCTCCACTGTACTTTGGACTTCAGTCCTCCCGAAAGAGCCTAAATACATTCCGATATAATTTGGATGGTTCTCGTCGAATCCGCCCTTCCCGTACATCATCGTTACAACAGGCACATTCATTGCATCGGCTAGCTGCCGAGTCGCTGTCTGAAGGCCGAATCGCATCGTTTTCACATCCACCAAGATAACTGGTCGGTGGGAACGTTCCAAAAGCAGACGGACATGATTCACTGCAGCCTGAAGGGTATTCGGGTTGGATGTTGGACGTGGTGGTGCCGGTTCTGTCCAGACTTTAATCGGCTTGGTCACTAAATCATTAGCCACAACCAGGTATACCGGCTTTTTCTTTTCCTTAGCAATGCGAATCGCAGTCTGAATCTCAATCTTGGCATTTTCTGGTGTAAGCACGGCAGTATAAGCCGTTATCTGCTCATACACCTTGCGAAAGATGTCAAAATTTCCATCCATTAAGGTGTGGTGCATCAGCTTATGCTCTTTTTGATCCTTCTCAGGAGGGGCACCCACAATGTGTATTATTGGCACATGCTCGCTGTTGGCTCCCGCTATCGCATTGCATGCGCTGAGCTCCCCGACCCCAAATGTCGTAATAAGAGCCGATATTCCTTTGATTCTTGCATAGCCATCTGCAGCGTAGCCCGAGTTTAGTTCATTTCGTCCTTCTATAAAACGGATGCCGTTATAACACTCCAAAGTATCAAGAAGTGTAAAATTATAGTCCCCTGCGACACCAAAAATTTCGGTTATGCCCTCCAGTTTCAGGCAATCGAACAAATACTGGCCAACCGTTTTTTGAGCAGGTCCCCTTTGTAAACCAAAGCTGCCCGTATTAATCATGTTGTCCATCGCTTGCTCACTCCTTATCTATTTCTTTGGCTTGTTCTATTTTATAGTACCCTTTTTGATAATTCCCTTTAATTAAACCGGTTATCCGTTGTGCAACAATTAATGGAGAAGAAATAATCATTATCTCTGGAGAAAGTCATAAAACAGGAGAAGGAGAAGAAATACTAAAACATTACAGAATTTACGATACGGGAAAGCCCACGCAGGACTTTAGTCCGTCTTTAGACGTGGGATGAAAGCATCGTTTGTACATAGCAAAACATGGTATACTTTATTCATAGTCATGCAAAAGACGTAAAAACATTTGAGAACCTACAATCTGTACGGTATGGTAACAGTACCGTAGCCCACGAACCTATATGGTCTGTTGTGGGAGTGGTGATGACACACCGCAATCTTGCACGTCAACGATACCAGAAATGGGGGCTTCGCCTTTGGCCTTTGGTAGCAAGAATCCCACTGACGTTAGTCAGCTGGCCCCTTTAGGGGTGGGAGTGTCAAACTGGACAAGATTCCTTACATCGGTGAAATCACCTCTGGTCAAAAGAATGTATTAATTAATACTCTAATGCTTTCTTTAACTCTTCTCGATCACTTTTAGCCCACTTTGTTTTACGGTGAAGATTTTTGTACAACCATATATTACAACTACATTCTTCGTATTTTATATATTATCAATAAAGAGTTCAGAAAACCCATAAATAAAAAAACGAGTGCTGTGAAGAAACGCACTCATTGAAAGAAATTTACCAATCTCGACGATTATCGCAATCACAGTCACGATCATGATTACGTCTACGACGACATTCATCACAATCACAGTCGCGGTCACGTCTACAACGACGGTTATCACAATCTCTATGTCTGCGTCTGCAAAACATTAAATCATCCCAAAATCTATCACAATCTCGGAAACGTCTGAAATTACCATTACATCCCATAAATATAATTACCTCCTCTTAACTTTAGGATTCATCATATTCTATGCTAAAAAACAAAAATAGCTTGTTTACTAGCCTGCTTTCTGCATTTTAAAGTAATAATATTATTATCTAATCTTTAAGTTTCAAATCTATTTCATCCCTTAACAACAAACAAGACGCTAAACCGATCACGGCAGCGCCTAAAACAGTAAATATAAATTTAATCAAAAATCATTTATCCTCGCATTTACTTATTCCTTTACTTCCATAGCTCATTCATGAAGTCAGCTGTATTACTAGGAACGCTATATTTCTCATTCTTTTGCTTAGCCTTTTTCTTCAGCCTTTTCTCTTCTTGAAAAGCTTGCAAATATCATGCTCCTCACTCTGTTTTGCAAATGTCTAGCTTACTTTTAAAAACTTTGTAACAGAACCTTAAAAATGATAAAAACCCACGAAGAAAATGCATTTTCTTCGTGGGTTTAGTTATTTAAATGGACTTTCACCTAACTCAAGAAGCATCCGCACCTTCAAACTGACTATTATAAAGCGAAGCATAGAAACCATCAGCTTTCAATAACTCTTCATGATTACCTTGTTCTACAATATCTCCGTCTTTCATGACAAGGATTAAATCTGCATCACGTATTGTTGATAATCTATGAGCGATAATGAAGCTTGTTCTACCTTCCATAAGGTTTTCCATCGCTTTTTGAATCAGTACTTCTGTACGAGTGTCTATGGAGCTTGTTGCTTCATCGAGTATTAATATTTTCGGATCCGCTATAAGGGCACGTGCAATTGTTAGTAGTTGTTTTTGTCCTTGAGATACGTTGCTTGCTTCTTCGTTTAGTTCCATTTGATATTTATTTGGTAATGTTTTTACGAAGTTGTGAACGTGAGCTGCTTTCGCTGCTTCAATTACTTCTTCGTCTGTAGCATCGAGTCTACCGTAACGTATATTTTCCATGATGGAGCCGTTAAATAGCCAAGTGTCTTGAAGTACCATACCAAACATGTTGCGCAGGTCTTCTCGCGTGAAGTCTTTTATATCGTGACCGTCGATACATATTGCACCGCTGTTTATGTCATAGAAACGCATTAACAGTTTTACAATCGTTGTTTTACCAGCTCCGGTTGGTCCGACGATTGCTACCTTTTGTCCAGGTTTAATGTTAGATGAGAAATTATTGATGATGATCTTATCTGGATTGTATCCAAATTGAACATCTTGGAAGGTAACTTCTCCTTGAACTTTTTGCAGCTTCACTGGATTTTCTGCTTCTGGCACTTCCTCTTCTTCTTCTAAAAATTCGAAGACTCTTTCTGCAGCAGCTGCAGTAGATTGAAGTACGTTCGCGATTTGTGCTACTTGAGCGATTGGTTGCGTAAAGCTTCTAACATATTGCACAAAGGCTAAAATGTCTCCAACTGCGATGGTTCTCTTTACCGCAAGCCACCCACCTAAAATAGATACAGCGACGTAACCGATATTACCGATAAATGTCATAATCGGCATCATCATTCCAGATAAAAATTGAGATTTCCATGCGGAATGGTAAAGGGTATCATTTACCTTTTCGAATTTTTTCACTTCTTCTTCTTCTTTGTTGAAGGCTTTTACAATATTGTGACCACTATAAATTTCTTCGACCTGACCGTTTACGTGTCCTAAATATTCTTGCTGGGATTTGAAGTATTTTTGTGATCGTTTTACGACTGCCATGATGAGAATCATCGATACTGGCAATATTAAAAGCGCCACTAATGTCATTTGCCAGCTGATTGATAACATCATGATAAGTACACCGATGATTGTAATAACGGATGTGATGATTTGCGACATACTTTGGTTTAAAGTTTGGCTCACCGTATCTACGTCATTTGTAATTCTCGATAATACTTCGCCGTGCGTTGTTTTATCAAAGTATTTCAGCGGCATACGGTTAATTTTTTCATCGATTTCTTTTCTGAAGTTATAAGATACTTTTTGAGCTACTCCAGAAATAATGTACCCCTGGATAATACCAAACACAGTGCTCAGTATATATAATCCAAGGAGTAAAATGACAATGTTTCCGATATAGGTAAAGTCAATGGCCGCACCGGGTTCTCCTGATACTTTGCTTACGAGTCCTTCGAAAAGTTTTGTTGTCGCGTTTCCTAAAATTTTTGGACCAACGATTGTAAAGGCTGCACTACCGATTGCGAAAAGGATAACGACTAAGATTGGTAATTTATAGGGCTTCAAGTATTGAAGGAGTTTATTCATCGTTCCTTTGAAGTTTTTTGCTTTCTCAATCTTTCTCATGCCGCCGCCCATAGGACCGCCACCGCCACCGCCAGGACCAGGGCCGCTTTGTTTTCTATTTTCTATTTTTCTATCACTCATGATGACAACTCCTCTCTTGAAAGTTGTGATAAAGCAATTTGCTTATAAACTTCACAGTTTTCCATAAGCTCTTCATGGGTACCAGTTCCAATTATTTTTCCTTCGTCAAGTACAATAATCTTATCGGCATTCATGATTGTACTGATTCTTTGGGCAATAAGTAAAATAGTACTTCCTGTAATCTCATTGTTTAAAGCTCTGCGCAATGCTGCGTCTGTCTTAAAGTCAAGAGCTGAGAAACTATCATCGAATATGAAGATTTCCGATTTTTTCGTAAGAGCACGCGCAATAGAAAGTCTTTGTTTTTGACCACCGGAAACGTTCGTACCACCTTGTGATATTTCTGTGCGGAAGCTTTCAGGTTTCGCGTTAATAAATTCCATAGCTTGCGCGATTTCCGCCGCTTTTTTGAGTTCTTCTTCAGTCGCTTCTTTTTTACCATATTTCAAATTACTCTCGATTGTACCTGAGAAGAGAACTCCTTTTTGCGGTACATAACCAATTTTCTCTCTTAATTCCTTCTGAGATACTTCTCTAATATCCGTGCCATCTATTAATATTTGGCCACTTGTGACATCGTAAAAGCGTGGAATTAAGTTGATTAATGTTGATTTACCACTACCTGTACTTCCGATGAAAGCTGTCGTTTCACCAGGTTTTGCAGTAAAGGTGATATTGGAAAGCACATCTTCTTCTGCACCTGGGTATCTAAAGCCAACATTTTTAAATTCAACGTAACCTTTCTTGTCTGAAGCAAATGTTTTCGGCTCTTTTACATCACTAATGGTAATGTCAGTATCTAAAACTTCTGCGATACGTTGTGCGGAAACTGAAGCACGTGGAACCATAATAGATACCATTGAAATCATTAAGAAGGCCATGATGATTTGCATTGTATATTGCATAAATGCCATCAAATCACCAACTTGCATATGTCCCATATCCACTTGGTGTGATCCAACCCAAATAATAAGTACAGTAACGGCATTCATGATAAACATCATCATTGGCATCATAAATGACATTAAACGGCTTACAAATAAATTTGTTTTTGTTAAATCTTGATTTCCTTTTTCAAATTTCTTTTCTTCATGTTTTTGAGTATTAAAAGCACGAATAACTAGCATACCGGTTAAAGATTCACGAGTGATTAAGTTAATTTTATCTACTAACTTTTGGATACGCTTAAACTTAGGAATCGCGATGCTAAATAAACCAATGACTAGGCTTAAAATCGCAATTACCGCAACTGCGATAATCCATCCCATTGAAAGGTCTGTAGTAAGTACTTTAATAATGCCGCCGATACCTAAAATTGGTGCATAGAATACAATGCGAAGCATCATAACCATAAGTGTTTGAACTTGTTGGATATCATTTGTACTTCTTGTGATTAGAGATGCAGTGGAAAACTTATCAAACTCCGCATTCGAGAAGTTTGTAACTTTCCTGAATACTTTCTTTCTAAGGTCTCTGCCGAGTCCTGCAGCTACTTTTGCAGCAAGTAAACTCACGATAACGGTAGCTGCCATACTTACTAAGGATAAAAGTAGCATTTTCCCGCCGGAAGTAAGGATGAAATTGGATTGAAGCTTATCTATATTGATACCGATCTTTTTATACTCATTCTCAATGAATGAAACGGCTGATTGCGTTACCATGCTGCCTGGCATATTCTTAAACTTTTCATCTGCCTTTTCTTTCATTGCATTGATTTGATCTTGAGGAAGTTTCGCAATGATTGCAAAAGGATCTGAATTTGGCGGAAGTTTCGCTGGTGTGTTGTTGTCACCTGTCGCAGCAGGAGAGAAAGCAGATGAGCCACCTTTTTCAATTCCTTGTGTAATTAACATTGGTTTCCCAAAGATATCGTTAAGTTCGTTAATTATTTTTTTATCTTCTGTATGTAACTTATAAAGTGGCTCTTTATCAAGCTGCGGATAATCTTTTAAGTCATTTTTTAGTTCACTTTGAGAGAGGTTGTTCTTATCTAAAAGCACATAGTTGTCAGCAACTTTTTTCTTCTCATTTTCATTCATAAAGAGCGTAAGTTTATCCATTTCACTTTTACGAATAACCTCAGGTACTGCATTTTCTACACCTTTTTGTTGAATCCCTACATTGACAATGTTAGACATGTAGTCTGGCAGTGATAAATCGCATACTGCCTGTACAGTTAAAAGACATACAACTGCAATGATGGAAGCAATAAATGGTTTTAAATGTTTGATGATCTTTAACATTTAGTTCATCTCTCCATTTTCTTTGTCTAATTTTTTTAGTTTTTACTCCGCTTCTCTCCTTTATTCTTCGTATTCTCAGTAATTCATTCTAGCAGCTCTTTACGTATTTTCGACTACAGATTAATTTTATGACTATATGAAGATATGATGCATCTTTTAGTGTGTAGATGTTGTTTTATAGGACTTAAATCCAAAAATATAACGCACATGTTTCTTAATAAAACGATGATCTTGTTCCACTATATAATTAATATATCTAACTAATCTTTTCTGGCGGAAAACCAGAATTTCGTAAACTACCTGAATTGATTGATGAATATCGGATTAATATGTTTCCTGTAGTCTTAGGCAGTGGACTACCTTTATTAAAGAAATTACGGACAAAATCAATCTTAAACTTATAAAAAACAATACATTTAAAACTGGAGCGGTTGGTCTTATCCACCAACCGGAGGAAAATGCTTGACTACTCGGCACTTCAACTATCGAGTGCTAATATTCAACAACGCGTACCGAAAATAATCAACCATATTTTATAAAAAGTGATTCTATAAAATATGTTTAGAGCCTATTTTGATAACTCTTTTTTTCAAAAACAGGCTTTTTATATTAAGTAAATCAGCAGTAATAGACTTACCTTTGATCAAACATGTTTATAAACCAACATAACGTACAGGAAATCGGCTTTTCTCTTGCCGAAATTTACTTAGCATACAGTGGTCATATATTTTCAAGAATAACGGAAGAATATATAGAAAATGCTACATAAACGTGAAGTTTGATCAACTTAGGGGGGACAACCTTGTTCAATCAAATAGTAAAAGCTGTACCCAATTTATTTACGATTGGAAATTTATTGTGCGGTGTTTTTTCAATTACCATGAATATGAGTGACTATTTGGAAGTAGCCTCCATTTTTATTTTCTTTTCAGCTGTTTTAGATCTCCTTGATGGAAGAATTGCGAGAAAATTAAAAGTGAACAGTGAGTTTGGTGTACAATTGGATTCCTTAGCTGATATTGTTAGTTTCGGAGTTGCTCCTGCACTTTTATTTCATTCGATAGCAACACCATCTATTTTAACTTCTTTGGCATTTATCCTTTTCCCAACGATGGGTGCTTTAAGATTAGCTAAATTTAGTGTAAAACCAACCATTGGATATTTTAAGGGATTACCTATTCCAGCTGCTGGATTACCATTGGCCGGTATGGGATTGTTTTCATATAGCAATGCATGGATTACATTAATCCTCGCTCTCTTAATGGTAAGTCCAATTAGGTTTAAAAAACTTTAATTAGGATCCCGCCTATCGCTTTAATTTCATTTGTGAAACGGTTCGCTAATATCCATCAAGTTGAGGATTTTGATGTTATTTCGCCTCTATATTGAACGAATCAATCTTTCTTCTCTAAGACCTCAAACGATAAAAATGCACTTCGTTGCTATAAAGGGAAAAAATTTTTCGTTTTGTGGGTTATCTATTTTCTTAGCTTGATAACGATGTGGTGGTACCCCTTGTTTAAAAGAACTCCTACCTCCCAAAATACTTAGTTACGCCCAAATAACATAACAAAAAGACTAGGAAATCACTCCTAATCTTTTTGTTTATTACTATTCCATTGCCCCAGCAACATTATAATCATTTAAATCTAATTCAATCGGTTGCCCTAACGCAAGTTTCGCAAGTTCTGATCCTAAGTATGGACCTGCTGTTAATCCTGAAGCACCTAATCCGTTTGCAATGAGTATGCCTTCAAAATTAGGGAGTGGGCCAATAACAGGTAAGAATCCTGGCGTAAATGGCCTGAAGCCAACTCTAGTTTCAAGCATTGTACCATCTTCTAAACCAGGCGCTACTGTTAACGCTTTATGGAATACTTCATGTAAACCACCAGCTGTTACACGGTGATCGAAACCAGTATCATTCTCATGCGTTGCACCAATTACGACATGGCCATTGTCAAATGTTAAAATATATTGATCGTTCGGCGGCATAACAACTGGCATATTTTCTGTTGCTGTATTTTCAATTTGCAAATGAACAATTTGTCCTTTTTGGAACGTAACTAAGAAATTAATTCCTAATGGATTCAAGATTTCGTTCGCCCATGCGCCTGCAGTTACCATTACCTTTTCCGCTACAATTGTTTCGTCATTTACTTTAACTCCCGTAATATGATTCCCTTCACGGACTAATACTGCATCACCTTTTATGAAAGTTGCACCATGTTTTTTCGCAGCGCTTATTAATGCGTTGCGTAATAATCTTCCATTTACTCGTGCAGCGCCACTAATATGAACAGAACTATATTCTTCCGATAATGCTGGGAATAATTTTTTCGTTTCTTCAGCTGATAAGCGAGTGATTTCACCAATCTCTGGTGCATCTTCACGGCGTTTATACGCTCGCTCTTCTATTTGATCTAGTTTTTTCTCATCAGTATGTAAACTAATTGCACCTACACGGTTGTAACCTGTATCCGTTTCACCGTCTTCTTCTAATTGTTGGATTAACGAAGAATAGTAACGTGCACCGCCCTTAACGATTTTATACCACGCTTTATTACGACGTTGCGACAGCCACGGACAGACAATACCTGCTGCTGCATCAGTTGCTTGACCTAAATCTTGACGATCTACAATAGTAACCTTCGCACCAGCCTTAGCAAGATGATAAGCAGTAGATGCTCCTAAAATTCCAGATCCAACTACAATATACGATTTCATTTCAAACACCTTTTCTCTTTTGCTAATTATTTAAATATAAGAACATACTTTAGTATACTGAAAGGAATCCTTTTTTCAATGTGCTCAACGTAATTAATTGTTGCATCATTGTGACGTTCCTAATCATTATTTTTTCTTCTTACGGAATAATTCAATTGTTTTATAGCCTTGTGAAAGGATTTCAATCATTTTCTCAAGACGTTTATCGCGTGTTTTTTCTTGTTTCACAGAAAATAAATTACGTGCCCAATCTTTTTGATAACCAGGAGTTAAACTTTGATAAAACTTAAGTTCAGCTGGATGATTAGCCAATAATGCTTCAACATCTTGAATACGGTCTGCATAATCAGCAACACATTGACTCGCTGCAGGTGTTTTCTTCGCTTTTTTCTTTTCACGTTTTAAACCTACAACTGTAAAGACATCATCCATACTTACCATTCGCGCAAATTTAATTTCGCTTTCCCCCACATATCCATCATCTCCAACGTTTAATGCCGGAAACATCTCATCACGGTGAATAAACGTACTGTAACGAGCATTACCTTTTTTCGGATATGCGAAAAACACGTAACCTTTTTCAATTAGTAATTCTTCATTACTAATAATAAAATTCGTTTGTTTCACCATTTCATCAAGTGTTTCAACAAAAATAAAAATAGCATCATGTTCTTTTGAAAATGAGGTTTCTTTACCTGTGAAAATGTCATAATCACTTGGTTCGTTAATTACGACCATATTTGTATACTTATTTAGTTTCAATTTATCAATAACTGACATTATAATCTTCCTTTGCATCCAATATTCATTTTATATACTTCTTTATACTGTTCTAGTGTATTATATCTATTAAGAAAATTAAACTTGAAATCGTATCATTCTGTTTCAATAGACCATAATTTTTTACTATAAGTAGTGGTTTTATGCCGTATGTAATCCGAGATGAAGGGCTAGTTTTGCAAGGAGATAATGGAAAAAAGCCAGTCTTTCATACATATGAAGAAGCTGAGGAAACGTTAAAAACGTTAACTATACCGCAGTTTCCGAAACATATTAGACGAAAACCATTTAAACCAAAAATAATAAAAATAGCCGATTCTGAATAAGAACCGGCTATTTTTATATTCACAACTCAATAGCAAATAAAGTATATAAAAGCTCTTTATATTGATTTTCTGTAATTTCACGCTTCGTTTTTTCTCCATAAATAATTTCAGTTAAACTAGTATTCGTTAATGAGACATGGCCAAAGTTCGTCAATTTTACTGCAATGGGTCCTTTATTGAAAATAGATTTCTCATCTTCTATCACTCTTCTTTGAACATCGTTTACTACTGTCTCATCAATAATATGTTTATAAAAAGCATGACAAACTTTCCATTCTCCATCAACATCTATTCTTTCTAGAACATAGTTTCCTTTACTCGTATCTTTTTGTCTTACTCGATACGAACCGTTTTTAGAAGAAACAAGTTCGCCAGTAAACGGTACTGGCACAAGAGGTACTAATGAAGCAATACCTACATCAATTAAGTACCTTACGTTTTCGTAATTTAAAATAATTGTTATATGCCCATCTTCAAGTGCCCAAGCGTTTATATCATTTTTATATACGGTACCTAGTGCGAGTTGTACATCATAACCACTATCTTTTAAAAAATAGTAAAAAAGAGTATTTAATTCATAACAAAGCCCACCTCGAGAACTAGTTAAAATTTTCTCTTGTAAGTTTTTCATAGAAATTGTATTCGCATTACTTGCTATTACATTTAAATTCTCAAACGGGATTGTGTGGGCAAATACAAAGAGTATTGTACTTAATTCTTCAAATTTTATTTCAGTACGTTTTTCAAGGTTTAATCTTGTGAAAAGTTGATCTTGTAACTTTGTCATATTCAGCACCCCTTAATAAGTTATAAATTAAAATAATATATGCTGATTGTAAATTTGAAGGGATATAGTAACAATGTACATTTGCAGTTACTGTACCGGTACAAAATTTAAATTTGAAAAACATATTTATATAAAAATACAAATAAGAGGCACCTTCACGGATGCCTCTTTCGAATTACATTTTATATCTTTATTTCAATGAGCTTAATTTTTCAATTGCTTGTTGCTCAGTTGCTAAGAAAAAAATATCCTTACCTTTATTACATTCATAAATGAAATCTTTTAGGCTTTTACTAGTGTACATAGAAAAATCCCCGATGATAGCAATTTTCACGCTGTAATTAATAAACTTTTGAAGAATATCACCCGCAAGACGTGTTTTTAAGTCAAAGAAACTTTCACTTATTAATGATTTATTGATAGCAATCCGCTTTGAATCCGCTTCATATTGAACTGTTGCCATGAGATCTAATGCAGATTGAACTTCGGATATTAATACTGTATCGTTTCTGACGACGGCAATATTTATTCCGCCAATTACTACTTTCTTTATTTCCATAGTCTCACCCCTCTATAATTTATAAAGTATATATTAAACATGCTGTGTAGATCTTCATTAACACACATAAATGATTTGCCCTTGGCTCGATAACCTCTATTTCATCGTAAATAAATATTGTTTTAAAACTTCTCATACGGTCAATGAAATTAAGGGTAATCTATCTTTTTACTATTTTTGGAAATTTATTTCTCCACAATAACTTAATAAATTATCAAAAGAAGTAATCTCGGCATATGGTTTAGTGTCGGTATTATTCTTAATCATATTAGGATTGAACCATATGCCCTTTATATTTGCATTTTGACAACCAGCAATATCCTTTTCTAAGTCATCTCCAACAAATAGTACATCTTCTGATTGTACATTTAGCTTATTTAATGCTAATTCAAATATGAGTTTGTCAGGTTTACTAAATCCCGCTTCTTCAGAAATAATGATTGTATCAAAATAACGATTCAAATTCGTGTTAATTATTTTTTCTTTTTGCCTCTGAGTTGAGCCATTTGTTATAATTCCAACTTTAATATGTGACTTTATAGTATTTATGATATTAATAGTTTTTTGGTTTATAGAAAAACATTTCGGGAAATTATTATTCCAAAAGTCTTGAATGCAATTGCGTGGTAATCTATATTTCGGTGGGAATTCATCAAAAAACGATTCCAAAACCTTTACTTTATCACTATGACCATAGCTTTTTTTATCATATCCCTTGAATTTCTGTAACATTTCGTTTTTTACTGCATGTTGTTCAACATCCCCATAAAACTCCTCTAAAATAATGGAAAACAGTTTATCTACTGCCTTATCCCTATCAAGTAACGTATCATCTAAATCAAATAGCATAGCTTTATAACTCCTCAAATAATTTCACAACCTTTCTCGCAATATATAAATAATCCCTAGTTCGTACCTTTAAACTTTTGGTTTACCAAGAGAGTTGTTATTTATGTGAGAATAACGATCAAACAGAGTAAAGGATTTATTTTCACCTTCCCGGAGAATTAATTCTAGCCTTAGAATCCAGTTGTTTCTCTCCAGATCAATTAAATGCTCAACTACTTCGAATGTATTTCAAGTTCCTTCCTCTTCATTACAATGTAGCCATTCGCCGGATAAACTAGATAAAAAAACTCCAAAGTTTGTGGCACACGCTCTAGAATTACAGTAGCTTCTTTTATATTGAAATTCATTTCCTTTTCTCCTCTTGGTAAAGAAGTAAAAGTATATTTTCATACAATTCAAGAAATTACACCCGATTTACATTATTATACATTAGTTTTACTTAAATATTAATGTTCATTTTATTGAACGTGGAGCTAACACAATAATCGTCTTGTGGAATCTCCTAATTTATCTCCACATAAACTCCAGATAGTAAGGCTATAATGACTACCAGAGGTGATATTATGAAAAACTATCATATTCTCGTGGTAGAAGACGATCAAGAAATTCAGGAATTAATTAAACAATTTTTAATGACACAACAGTATACAGTTGTAGTTGCATCAGATGGATTAGAGGGTATGACACAATTTAATAAGCAATCCTTTGATTTAATTCTTCTAGATGTAATGATGCCCAATCTTAATGGATTTGAAGTATCCAAGATGATTCGAAGTCAGTCAAACGTACCAATTATTATGCTAACTGCATTGGAAGAAGAGGAAGATCAAATGAAAGGGTTCGATCTTGGAATCGATGATTATATAACAAAACCCTTTTCGTTTCATGTTTTGATTAGACGAGTCGAAGCTGTACTTAGAAGAAGTTATGATAAAAATGTAAATAATCATTTGGTATTTAAAGAAGTGCGTATCGATGTTGATGCATATAGAGTATATGTAAATGACGTTGAAATTTTATTAACGACAAAAGAGTTTGAAATTCTACAACTACTATTTCAAAATGAGAGAAAAGTACTCACAAGAGAAAATATCGTAGAAAAAGTTTGGGGGTACGATTATTTTGGAGAAACACGAATAATTGATACACATATTAAAAACCTACGTAAAAAGTTAGCTATCCCTTATATTAAAACAATAAAGGGTATTGGTTATAAAATTGATGAATAGTATTGTGAAAATCATGAAGATGAAGCAAATTACTTATAAACTCTTTATGACTACCTCTCTCATTTTGTTATCCTTTGCAGTATTGATTTATTTAACTTTATACTTCTTTCTCCCTACGTTTTATGAGCAATACAAAACAGATCAACTTCAAACAGGGATAAAAGAAATCATTGATAAATCTAAAGATCTTACGTTTCAAGATGCGATACCACTTTTTGATGAATATGCAAAAAAAAATAATGCGATGCTTTATCTTCAAAATAATGAGGGAATAATTAAATACTCTCCTTCATTTTCTTTTACTCAAAATGGTTCGCAAACAACAGTAGTTACTAGAGCCACACGGTTCGAGAATGCAGGTACCCTTAGCAATTCATATAACGTTACGAAACCAATTCAATTCCAAGATGGTAGTTTAACGCTTATAGTCTTTGCTACATTTCAACCAATTGATGAAGCTTCACAGGTTTTAGTACGCTTTCTCCCCTATATTAGTATCATTGTACTCATAATTGGTGTAGGGAGTGCTTATTTCTATTCCAGGTTTATTACAAAACCACTTATTTATATTAATGAGGGTGCACAAAAGATGGCAAATTTAGATTTCTCCGAAAAAATTGAGGTTCGCTCTACAGATGAGTTAGGAGAATTATCTAATAGTTTGAATGACATGTCTATTAACTTACAACAAGCTATGTTTGATTTAAAAAAAGCAAATCAACAATTAAAAAATGATATTGAAAAAGAACGAGAAATAGAAACAAAACGCAGAGAGTTTTTTGCGATTGTAGCACATGAATTAAAGACCCCTCTTACTGTAATGAAAGGATACTTAGAAGGGATGATATACAATATTGGCCCTTATCAAAATCGTGATCAATATTTAAAGAAAAATCATCAAATTATTGAAAGTATGGAACAATTAGTTCGTGAAATTTTAAGCATGTCGAAATTAGAACAACACACCTTTAAACTAAAAGTAGAAGAAGTTAATCTTTCGAAGTTAATAGATACAATCACAAAAGATCTCGAATTTTTTGCTTCTCAAAAAAGCATCCAAATAATAAAAGAAATTGATTCTGATCTTTCTGTTTATACAGATCGTGTTCTTTTTGAAAAAGCATGTAAAAATATTATCCATAATGCGGTTATGTATTCACCACATAATGAAAAAGTCTATATAAAGTTAAGTGAGGATTCTAAACAAGGTCAAATCAAAATGCAAATTATGAATACAGGTGTCAATATTAAAGAAGAGGATATACAACAAATTTTCAAACCATTTTATCGAATTGAAAAATCAAGGAATCGAAATACTGGAGGAAGTGGTTTGGGGCTATATATTGTTAAACAAATTCTTGAAACGTTAGATATAAAGTATTCTATAAAGAATATGGAACGTAGTGTACAATTTAGCATGAACATTCCATTATCTAAACAAAAAACAAACAAACTCCCCTCTTAGTAGGACGAGTTTGTTTGTTTTTTGTAATTTTAGTATTGATATTTTTCGAGTTACTTTTTAAGCAATATTGGGATTAGCTTTTTTACCAATCCACATACCTAAGCCCACCATGCCAAGCCAACAGCAAATTGCTAACATAAACATCAATCGTTGTACGGATAACCCTTCAATCTGCATTTGACCCTTCCCAACAATTGTTTGGAAAAGTTGCGACCATTCGACATCGTAAAACACCCCTACTCCCACAATCACAATCAATATAAAAAATTGTAAAAATATATTCCCCATATTTCTCCATGTTGTGTAAATGAGTAAAGAAAGCTCTCTATGTGTAGCATTCACCACATATACTTTCATATTATTTTGAGAAGAAATACTATTAATGGCATAGCTTCCAAATGTAACGCTAAGGACTATAAATATTGGAGAATAAAACCCGAATATCATGATTAAAGTACTTACTAAAAACAAATGGATTGGATTAACTTTCTTAGCAGCTTTGATATCTAAAAATATGGACATCAAAATCCCTAATAGGTATGGTCCAACTACAATGAAAATACAGGTTAACATGTTATAGAAAGTAAAACTATAAAAAATACCCATCAAAAATAAATATCCATTTCCTAATCCAAGTAAAAATGATTCTGCCTTTAAGCGAATTGGTAAAGAAGATGAAAGTTTATGAAAGAACTTTCCTTTCAACAAACTCAAAAACATGAAACAAATAAGCGCTATAGAAAGTAGAAAAAAATAAAAAATATATTGTTCATTATTTATGTTACGACTTGTTCGAATCAAAAGAATAAGCATTGAGACAAAAAGAAACTTTCCTACAACCGATACGATGGAGATAGGTAAAAGCCCTTTGGCTAACTCTGTTCTCGGCATTTTTTTTATAGCAAAAAGGATACTGATTAAACAAATCCCATATATGCATGTTATCAGCGGCGGCGATAAAAAACTAATCGCTAACAATACGATTATTAGTAAAAGAAAAACGATACCAATAATAATCGCTTGTTGATTTTTATTATAAACCTTTCCCCCGCCTTCCACATGTAGAAACAATAAAGTACTCGTCATGGTAGAAATTGTACTAACTGCAAAACCAGAAAATAACGCACTTATTTCTAGCCATCTTGAACTCCATCCAAAGAAAGTAACACTAAGTAATGATACTATCAGAATAGAAACAGTCCAATATAAGGAGCGGTGAATCCCAGCCTTATTCACAATAGGTATCCAGATAAACACACCCGTCATATAAGTTGTATAAAACAGGATTGATGGCCAGTATCCCTCAAAGCCTTTCGAAATCTGTAATCCATAAACAATGTAAATAAGCATGGGTGTAAAGATAGTCGTTATTAGTAGACTAAATGTAGTTATACTTTGCACCACAAGTCTTTTTTGCTTTGTCGTATGTATCGTATAACACCTCACTTAAAATGAAATCAGTAGTTGTTATTACTTATTCTGTCCGGAACGAGGTTGTTATATATGCGCAATCCAATTGAAATTCCCCTTACGAGGTAAACTCAATCTAAATCCACATCAAATTAAGTGGCGTGCAAAAAAGGTGGATTTTGTGATTTTTATAAATAAAATTAATGGATATATTCAAAACCTTAATCATAAATGGAACAAATGTGTTACTTAGATTGTCTATTACGTATAAAAAAGGTGCTTTTGGTAGTTCTCTCATTTTGTAATGCAAGAAACACAAGATGAGTGCTATCCTGTGCATTTGTTAATTGTATAGGTATGTAAAATACCTATACAAAATCCATATATTCTTGAAAGAGGTTGAAAATGTATGATAGTTTCAAAGAAGTTTTTTCACATCGCACATTATAAAAAGATGCTCCCTGTAGTATTACTTTCATGTGCAACGCTTATAGGCTGTTCCAATAGTAATATTCAATCCGCACCACCGAAACAAACCAAACAAGAAAATACAAGTAATCATTCTTTTGTAAAGCTGGAAAAAGAATATGATGCTAAACTTGGTATTTATGCATTAGACACAGGTACGAATCAAACCGTTACTTATCGTTCAGATGAACGGTTTGCATACGCATCTACCCACAAAGCCCTTGCTGTGGGAGCACTGTTACAAAAGAAATCAATAGAAGATTTAGATCAAAGAATTAAGTATACTAGCAAAGATCTTGTGAATTACAATCCAATTACTGAAAAATATGTAGATACAGGTATGACTCTGAAAGAGCTTGCGGATGCTTCCATTCGATATAGCGATAATACTGCACAAAATCTTATTCTTAAACAATTAGGTGGGCCAAGTGAATTCAAAAAATCACTGAGAGAAATAGGAGATACTGTCACAAATCCTGAACGTTTTGAACCAGAATTAAACGAAGTGCAGCCAGGAGACACTCGTGATACTAGTAGCCCAAAGGCATTAGCTACTAGTCTTCAAGCATACGCGCTAGGCGATATACTTTCAGTTGAGAAACGGAACTTTTTAATAGATTTGATGAAAAGAAATACTACGGGGGACAACTTAATTCGTGCTGGAGTTCCAGGAGAATGGGAAGTAGCCGATAAGACCGGCTCTGGGTCTTATGGAACAAGGAATGATATTGCAATCATTTGGCCACCAAATAAAAAGCCAATTATTCTTGCGATACTTTCTAATCATGCGAAAGAAGATGCGAAATACGATGATAAACTTATTGCAAATGCAACTAAAATAGTGTTAGACGCTTTAAAAGTAACGAATAAATAATTACTCCAAAGAATGACTTAGTTAAAATTCATATTTCATTTGAAGACCGTTGATATTGAAAGAGTACAAAAAAGAACCTGTAGAATATACTACAAGTTCTTTTTCAAAAATTGTTAAAAAGGGAATAACAAACTATCTTAACATTCAATACAGGGAGACCATTTTAATTATGGCTTGGTTATATTGTATATCAAATATAAATATTTGAAGAAACTAATTTCGAAAATTATGTGAATTAAAAAACTAGGGTGTTTATATTAAATTTCGTTTACTACCAACTTCTTCTTACTTAAATAGACTGCACGGTCTGATTTTTTAGCAACTTCCTGTGAGTGCGTCACAACAATAATACATTTATTTTCTTTATGTGCAAGTTCTTGAAACAGTTCTATTATATCCATTGCCGTTTCTTCGTCGAGGTTTCCTGTCGGCTCATCCGCAATCAGTAAATCAACATTACAAGATAACGCTCGAGCGATTGCAACACGCTGCTGTTGCCCGCCACTTAGTTGCAGAACATTTCGTTTCGCTTCTACTTCTGTAAGTCCTACTTTCTCTAATAATTCTAATGCCCTTGCCGTTTTATTTTGCACTTTAACACCTGTAATTTCCATTGCTGTTAAGACATTTTGAAGAGCACTCATATAGGTAATCAAATTATAAGATTGGAAAATTACCGATACATTTTGATTACGGTACCGATCCAAACCAATTTTTCGAATATCCTTTCCATTAAATAGTACATAACCATTTTTAGGTATATCTAGCCCACAACCTAAGCTAAGCGTAGTGGTTTTACCAGATCCGGATGGTCCTAGAATCGTGTAGAAATGTCCTTTTTGAAAAGAAAAGTTAACATTTTCTAGTATCGCTACTTTTTTTCCGTTACTTTCATAATAATAATCTAAGTTTTTAAATTGTAAAATCGTCTCCATATCGAGCCTCCTTATTCATCTTTTAAAAGAATTTGTTTTGGATTCAGGCGTAGAATAGATAATGCTGGAAGAAGCGTTGCTAATATAGCAATAGCTAGTCCAATCCCCCCCATTTTCCCTACATCTTCGCCTGTTACACTTACATTAATTTTATCAATTGGATCCTCTTTTTGATTTTGTACAGTTCCACCAGGTCCAGCTACCATTACAGTTCCATTTTGTGAGGTGTTTGTTTCTTCTCCTGCTGTAGCAATTTCACTCGAAAGTAAATTATTCCCTATGAATTGAGAAATTTTTGCTCCTGTTGTTATGGATAATCCAAATGCTAAAATAGCGATACATACTACTTCTACTACGAACTGCGCCATCAGTTTCCACTTTTTCTCTCCAATGGACAATAGAATCCCCATTTCCTTACGACGTGCTTTAATCGATAACATAATGATTAACCCTAAAATAATCGCACCTGCAATTGATACAATATAAATAATCATTTGAGAAGTTGATGAGATATTTTCGATAGGCCCAATCATTTGTTTGTACAACGAATCATGTGCATCTAATTTATAATAATTAAAATCAATATCAGATTTTTTTGCTTCTTCTTTAAATGCTTCAATGTTTTGTGGATCTTTCAAGAAATACACGACTTGAATGCTACTTATACCTTGATTTATTTCTAATTTTTTCATAGTTGAATGCGGCATATATAGTTTATTAGCTGGATCCATTATAGGAGGAGCTTGTTGCCCCATTGCTTGCTCATTCGTTTCGTAAATACCGATAATTTCAACCTCCAGGGTTTCCTTCTTATCCCCTGATTGCACTTTAACTTTGTCTCCTACTTTCAAGTTGTTTAATTCCGCTAATCGTTTTTCCATTAAAGCTACATTCTGATCTTTCATCTGTTCTGTAATTGGTTTCCCATCAATGATTTTACTTTTTCCATTCTTAAAGCTTTCTTGTAATGCAGTTTTGCGAACTCCCTCAATCATAAAAGAAGAATTCATATCTATTTCTGTACCGGAGCCTGAACCGCCTCGTACAGCCGCCATTCCCACCTTACCTTTTCCTTCTTCTTCTCCTTCTGAAGCTCCTACTAGTTTAAGTCCGTCAGAAATTCCGAGAGTGCTAGTTATGTAATTATAGTCTTTTACATACTTTGACTTCGCTAATTGATCTGCTTCTTTTGTATTAAGCTTCGGTGGATTAGGCATCTCTCCAGTTTCTCTAGCTTGTTGACCTAATTTGTCAAAATCAAGACTTAAAGTAACATCTGCACCGAGTTTTTTTCTTGCTGCATCAGCAGCTTTTTTTGATGCATTTTGGATTGTGAATCCTGCCAACACCAAATTTGTAACAATTAGGAAAACCGCCATCAAAATTAATGATGTTCCTACTCTTTTTTTCATACTGAGAATTGCTCGTTTCATAAAGTTCATTTTTTCTTACCTCCTTGATAACTTGTATTCTATATAGGTTATCTAGAGTCTATATGGAGCTAATCGGTAGTTTATCTAGAGATATAAGGAGTTTATGTGTAGTTATTCATTGACCTGGTCAAGAAAGACCTGAACACATATTCAAAAACGTAATCGTTTTTGAATATTGGCAAGGAAGTTATGGCTTTAGATAGCATTGAATGAGAGCATACAAATCCATGCTTATTACGTAATTTCTATACAACAAATAAAAACCACCCTATTTGAATGGTTCTATGTGTGCTTGTTAAATATGAAAATTCATTAAAGAATATGGAGGTTTTTTGAAGTTGGTCGGATTTTCTAATAATAATATTGTGTTAAAAAGCCTAAATTATAATTTTATTAGTTAGGCTTTTATGCTATCTATAAGAAAAAGTTATAGAGACTCATAATATTTTATAATTTAACCTATTGTATTTAAACAAGTAAAATAAAAGTAACAAGTGCATACATTAAGGAGGTTTTTTGATAGTGACAGAAACTATAACATTTAGGATTGCAACGGCAGATGATTTAGATGAAATTGTAAAAATACTTGCTGATGATGTTTTAGGAAATAAAAGAGAGCGCTATGAAACACCACTCCCTGATAGTTATATAAGAGCATTTCATGCTATTGATTGTGATCCAAATAACGAGTTGATTGTAGCGTGTGATGGGACGGAGATTGTCGGTATTCAACAAATTACATTTACGCCTTACATTGTACGTCAAGGGGGTTGGAGAGCTACAATTGAGGGTGTACGGACAGCCTCATCAAAACGTGGTAAAGGTATAGGAAGTAAACTTATTAAATGGGCTATTCAACGTGCTAAATTACGGGGATGTCATTTAGTACAGTTAACAACAGATAAAGAACGACAAGAAGCTTTACACTTTTATAAGAAATTAGGTTTTAAAGATTCTCATGAAGGATTAAAACTCTTTCTCTAATGAATATAGCTATTTATATACCAAAAAGACGTATATTGTAAGGTTAATTAACTATAGGCTTCGAAAATTATGGTAACTATCACTGTATTAAATATACAAATTGACACATTGTCTTTCATATAAATTACGTCACTTCAAAAGGTTGGAAAATAAGCAAGTTAATGTTCTCTTTTATGAATGAGAATATTAACTTGCTTTTTAGGTTTTTGTAAAAGATATTTATAGTTTTATTTTATTGATAGCTTTATAATATAATATACAAATTCTCCACCTGTTTTATAATTCAAGCATCTACTATTAGAAAAAGAGAATATTTTACAATTAATTTACAGCATAAATTTTGTCCATCTTTTAGACGATATGTATTTTGGAGGAGGTTAATTTGATTTTTTCAAAACTCATTGATCGATACGCCTTGTATGATTTGCACAAAAAAAGAAGTGTAAAGTTTCAGTATACTTCTCTTTCTAACACCTCACTATATATAAAGGACATAGAATTTTTTTATAAAGTAAAACCATCTCATATTCATTTTAACATTAAGCATTTAAAACAAGAAAAGGAATACATGGTTGGACATTTCAAATATAAAAGCTCGGTTCAATCTGGTGATTCACGCAACGATTCTGTCACTGGAGAATTATTTTTACATAAAAATGAAAATGCACCTCATGTCATCTTTGTTCACGGTTGGAGAATGGATTCTAACGAACGTGTAAAAAAAATATTCCACGACCATATGACCAACTTGAAGTGGAATATGTATTATTTCACTTTACCATATCATTTTGACAGAAAACCGAACCAATCCCTATACAGTGGAGAGTACATGGTAAGTGCCAATGTTGAACGAACTGTAGAAGCAACTAGACAAGCGGTAGCTGATTTACGAACTTTGATCAAATGGATAAAAGAAAATAAAAATGGTCCCTTGATTTTAATAGGAATCAGTTTAGGTGGAGTTATTACTAACTTAACATCTCTTGTTGAACCAGAAATTGATGTGTTAGCATCCATTTTCTACGCGAATCGACTCTCATATTCAATTTGGAAGACAAATCCAGGTAAATTTATTAGAGAAGATTTGGAACATCATGGTGTTACGTATGATGATTTAATAGCTTATTGGAAAATCACTGAACCGAGTCAAGCGTTACCAAAAGTAAAAAAAGAAAATATTTTATTAATTTCAGGTAAGCACGATCTACATGTGCACTCTGAGGATACGGACTATTTGTGGGAATCCTGGGAAAGACCTACGCGATATATTTATACATGCGGACATGCCGGGATTGTTCTTAAACGTAAAAAAATTGCAACTGATACTATCAATTTTATTCAGAATCGATTGAACTCCTCACACTTCCCCAAAGACATACCTTAAAGTGAGGGATTACTAAGTATAGAATCTTATACTTGTAATCTTTCATTTTATACCAAGTTCATTTCATATGGAAAAGGGTTACTCATCATTTTCACCAGGGGCTTATTTTTATAAAAAGAAATTATTGTTGTTTACCCTTTATATGCAATATTACATATAAAAATCTTTAATTGTTCTGTTATAATTTTAAGAGTAAATTATTCATCCATTAATTTACACCATCCATATCTACAGTTATGGAAACCCTAATTACATATAAAAAAGAGAAGAACTTTGGTGAGTTCTTCTCTTTTTTATATTTTTTTAAGATTACTATCCAAAGTAATTATTGCAATTACTTTAAGCTGGCTTTTGAATTATAAATTCTGATTTTCATACTTCTTCATGAGTCTAGATAAGAAAAAAGAATCTACTCCTTTTCTAGCCAAATAAAAGGAATTTTTTTAAACAGTTATTTTAATTTGTACTGTTTTCCTATATTAATGCCTGCCCATGAGTATTTCCCTGAATTATATATTAAGGAATGAAAATGGATTAATTCTTTCCGAGTATGAATTCGAATAGGTATCACTTGCAATATGTCATTAAAATAAAAAGGATTATCACTTGGTTTAATTAGAAGACTAAGTGTACATAAATACAACGACATGAAAACACTTTGCTCCTAAATCCACTACTTGTATTATTGGTTGCGTGAAACTCCTTCTTGAGAAAGGTTTTAATTTCCGAATATTCTGTTGACTGTTATCGCATATCCAATTTACAATTTAATTGTGATATTTTTTCACAATTAAACTACTTAGAATACACTTCATTTATTCGAAAACAATTACAAATAGAGGTGCTAAAATGAAAACAAGAGTAAATCCAGAGTTATTACAAGGGTTAGAGATGTTTCCAAATCTCGATTTACACCCGGAAAACTTGCAATCAATCAGAGAAGGAATAGCTCAAATGAGACCACCTACCGTTGTTGATGAATCCCTTTCGTTAACAGATGAAATCATTGTTGGACCTGATGATAATCCGTTACCATTAAGAATTTATCGTCCAAAATCAAATAATGAACCTTTACCTGTCTTATTATGGATACATGGTGGTGGTTATATCTTAGGGTCTATAGATGATAACGATGATACTTGTATGAGGTTTGCAAAAGAAGCTGGCTGTGTGGTCGTGTCTGTAGACTACCGCTTAGCACCTGAACACCCTTACCCAGCACCAATTGAGGATTGTTATTCAGCTTTAAAATGGATTGCTGATAATGCGAAGTCATTAAACATTGATTCGAATCGAATTGGGGTTGCAGGAGTAAGCGCTGGAGGTGGACTAACAGCAGCATTATCATTATTAGCCCGAGATCGAAAATATCCTTCAATTTGTTTACAGATGCCACTCTATCCAATGATTGATGACCGAAATAATACACCTTCAGCGAATGAAATTAAAGAAGGATTTGTTTGGAATCAAAAGGCAAATGAAGCTGGTTGGAAAATGTATTTAGGAGAAATGTATGGAACAGATCAAATCCCTGTCTATGCAGCGCCTTCTCGAGCAGAGGATTATAGTGATTTACCATATACTTACACATTTGTTGGTCAATTAGATCCATTCCGCAGTGAAACATTAACCTATGTAAGCAAACTAGCGCAAGCTGGTGTTGATGTCGAGTTTCATTTATATCCAAATGCCTATCACTGGTTTGAAGGGTTAAATCCAAATGCCGATGTATCTATTTACGCTGTAAACGAAATGGTACAAGCAGTAAAGACTGGTTTCAAAAGAGTCTCTAAGGTTGAGGCTTAATCCCTTTACAAGAAAAACACTCGTAAATAGTATAATAGCCGATTCTCATTTAGAATCGGCTATTAATATGTAAAATTCACCTAATATATCAAGGCTGAGAAACAGATATAAGATGTTTAGGCGATGTGTTTATTTCCTCTGCCAACGCCTTAATGCTCATCATGATTTGAAGTATTTCTTCTAATGTTGTCCTCGGGTTGATAGAGCAAAGTCGAATTACTACTTTTTCTTTTAATTTAGTCGTACTTAGCATAGCAAATCCTCTTTGATTAATTTCTTCCACCAGTTTTTTGTTTATTTCATGAATTGTTTCTGTAGACGTTCGCTTACAAGGAATATAACGAAAAGTAACAATTCCTAATTGGGCAGGTGTTACTACTTCCCAATCTTTTTCTTTCCTTAAAAACTCTTCAACTTGTTCAGCCAACATAATGCCATGATCTATTGCCTCACGAAAAGCTGTGACTCCAAATGCTTTAAAAGAAAGCCATACCTTTAATGCCCTAAATCTACGAGAAAGTTCAATTCCACGCTCCCCAAAATTCACTTTTTCTTCTATATTAGTTTCCGTATCCTTAATATACTCTGGGATCATACGGAACGTTTTACTTAAATATTGGCTATTGCGAATGAGTACACAACCAACATCATAAGGCTGAAAAAGCCATTTATGCGGGTCTAACGTCAAAGAATCAGCACGATGAATTCCTCTTAACACCTCCCTTCCTTTTTCACTGAGAATTGCTGCAGCCCCATAAGCACCATCCGCGTGTAGCCATACATCTTCATCACCACATAGATCAGCCAATTCATCGAGGGAGTCCACCGCTCCGCAATTCGTTGTCCCTGCATTAGCAATAACACAAAATGGTTTTTTCCCTTTTAATCGATCTTCTTTTATTTGCTTTCTTAAAGTACTAACTGAAATTCTTAAATCTTCATCTGTTTCAATTCGGCAAATTTGATGATGTTTAAAACCTAATACTTTAAGTGCTCGATCTACAGAAAAATGAGTTTGGTTAGAAAAATACACAACCGCATTTTCTACGTCATTATTCAGCTTGACCTGTCTCGCTACAGTAAGTGCAGTCAAATTAGCCATGGAACCGCCACTGACAAATAGCCCTTCAGCTGAATCAGGGAATCCTAGCATTGATTTTAACCAGTTGATTGTCGTTAATTCAATTTGTTCAGCACCTGCACCTACTATCCAAGCTGTAGGAAATACATTAAACCCACTTGCTAAAAAATCTGCTATTACACCAACATAATTATTAGGACCTGGCACAAAAGCCATAAAATGAGGATGATCCACATGAGTAATTTGATTAAACACATTGTTATTAAGAAAATGAAGTAACTCTTTTGGATTGGATCCGTTTTCTGGAATCGTTTCAATTAGCTTGTCTCTAAAAATATTACTATCAATCGTTTCCGAAACTGGTTTACTTTTTAAATGATTCATATGATCAACAATCAAGTCCACCGCTTGATATCCTAACTGACGCATCTCTTCGGCTGATAACTGCAAGTTTTTTGTCATTTGGTTTACTCCTATTCTATTTAAAAAGGCGAGTTCTTGCTCGCCTTTTCATTTTTTATAATTTGTAATCACCGATTGCCTGTATTGGATTTTGAAGAATCATGTTGATTAACTGATGGATGTGATTCAATATTTCCTGTATTTTCTCCGCTTCATATACGGTTTGATCATATCCAAACTTTATTGTAAGTTTCTCTTCAGGGAAGCACATAATTCCATACTTTACATGAGGCTCATCAACAACTTCGTAATCTGTGATGGCAAAATTTCTGTTTTCATTTGAAGAAAAGATAGCTGAGTTAGTCGGATAGTTTTCAAAAACCCAAAGATGGTCAGTCAACTCAGTTTTTAATTCACTTTGTTTTTGTATATCAACAAATGAATAGTATGCATACTCATTACATTTCAATGTTTCTAGTTGTACTTTTTGCAGGAAGTCCACAAAAGATTGCGTTTCTGTCCATGCTAGTCGGATAGGCAAAATATTTGTGAACAGACCGAACATATTTTCAATCCCTTCTACTTCGGGAGGTCTGACTGATACTAGATTAGGTAATACTACTTCTCTCATTCCGTTGTATTTGCCAAGCAATATTCCCCATACAGCTAGTAATGCCGAATTCATAGTTATATTGTTTTTAGTTACAAATGTCTGTAACTGATTAGTCAAATCCTTATCTAATGTTAAATCCATAAATGTGAAATTTAACCCTTCACTTTGAGTTGGTACTTTCTTTTTAGGAATACTAATTTTCCGATTGTATCCTGATAAATAATCCCGCCAAAAATGACGTGCTTTCTCATGATCTCGTGCTACAGTCCAATCTATGAATGTCTCAAAAGGTTTCACTATAGGTAACTCTGCCGTAGTTCCCGCATTTATTGTTTCATAGAGCTGGAATAATTCGTCTATCAAAATGCTGACGCTCCAACCATCACATAATAGATGATGGGAACTCCAAACCACCTTATGCTCGTTATTTTCTAGTTGGAATATACAAAGACGGGTCATGAGTTCATCATTTTTGAATCCTTGACTTAAATTTTCATTCATCCACTGGTCTAGGAATTCTTGCTGTTCTTGTTTCGTCATCTCAATCAAGTTTTTTATCTCTGAAATCATTTGAACATCATGTAGAACAGCTTGCCAAGGTTGTGCTTGTTCATCTTGCACAATTATCGTTCTTAAAGAATCATGACGATCAACTAATTGTTGGAAACACTGAATAAAGAGATTAATATCCAGCTCCCCCTCAAGTGCCCAAATTGTTTGTTCGAAATATGCATTTGTATCAGGTTCAGTCGCAGCATGTTCATAAATAACTTCCTGGAAAGGTGCCAATGGGTAAATACGTTCTATTTTTATTTCTGGCATTTTTTCTTGTATTTTGATAAGTGTATGTTGATTAAGTTGTTTATCTTTAACATTTAGTACTGTAACTTTATTATCGTTCATTTTGTTTACATCACTTGTTTGCGAATTTGGAAGATGATCAAGCTTTTTAACAAATTGAACCATGTCTCCTAATATAGGAAATGAAAATAAATTTTTTGGCTCCAGCTCAAATCCTTGTCTATACAGTCTGACGGAAACTTGAATCGCTTTTATCGAATCTCCACCTAAGGCAAAGAAATGATCATTTACTCCAATCCGATTTACTTTGAGTACTTCTTGCCAAACACTAGTTAATATTTTTTCCATTTCCGTTTTTGGAGCAATAAATACTTCATTTGTTTGTTTCTCCGGAGTAGGGAGCGCTTTTCTATCTAATTTCCCGTTTGGAGTCAAGGGCAATTGTTCCAAATAAACAAAATAAGAAGGAATCATGTAACCTGGCAAGTGATCTCGCAAATGCTTTCGAAGTTCTGTTGTGCTAATATTTTTCTCAGTTACCACATATGCGACTAAAAATTTTATACCATACTCATCTGTCTGATCAATCACTACTGCATGTTCGACTTGTTTGTAAGTGAGAAGACAATGGGCGATTTCTTCTAACTCTACTCGATATCCTTGAATTTTGACTTGATAATCTTGGCGGCCTAAAAATTCAATATATCCCTCAGGATGCATTTTTCCACAGTCTCCTGTCTTGTAAATAAGACCAAAATCAGGATGTGATACAAATGCTTCATTTGTTTTCTGTTCATCATTTAAATATCCTTTAGCAAGGCCCACTCCCCCGATATATAAATCTCCAATTACACCAACAGGGCACATTTTCTTTTCATAGTTCAACACATAATACGTTTGGTTTGCCAAAGGAATCCCGTATGGAATACTTTTCCAATGCGATTCCACCTGTTTGACCGGATAATAAATTGACCAAATCGATGCTTCTGTTGCTCCTCCGAGTGAAACTACTTCCGCAATCGGAAAATGTCGTTTTATTTTTTCTGGTAAAGAAAGTGGAATCCAATCTCCACTATGTAAAACTAAACGCAAGGAAGAATGTTCAAAATGAGAACCTACTTGATCTAATGCCAAATCCATAATTGCAGGTACTGTATTCCAAATTGTAATTCCTCTACGTTCGACAGTACGGATTAATTCTTGCATGTCCCTTGGGTCACGAATCATTACCAACATTGCACCTGTGCTTAACGTTCCGAAAATATCGTATACAGATAAGTCAAAACACATAGAAGAAATACCAATAATACGATCATCTTCATTTACCTGATATTTTTGATTAATATCTTGAATGGTATTTGCAACCGCTTGGTGAGTAATAATTACTCCTTTCGGTTTTCCTGTACTTCCTGAAGTGTAGATAATATAGGCAAGATCTTCCGGACCAGCAATAGCAGGCATATCTTCTGTTGTGTATAATGACAAGCGGTTTTCTGCATAAAGACTAGGTTCTAATAAAAGTTTGCATGAGCTATTTTCTAAAATATATGTTTGGCGATCTGAAGGATGGTCGGGATCAATCGGAACATAAGCGGCACCTGCTTTTAAAACACCTATCATATTAACAATTGTGTCAACTCGTCTTTGTGCTAAAAGACCAACCTTGTCACCTAGACCAATTCCTTGTTCTTTTAAAAAGTGCGCAACTTGATTGGAGCGCTTATGAAGCTCCGAGTATGTTAAGTAGTCTTGTTCAAAAACTACTGCTACTTCATCCGGTGTACGTTTTACTTGGTCTGTAAATAATTGATTTAAAGTAGTCGACGGTATTTTTTCTGTTGTCTCATTGTATTGCTCAATTAAAGCATGGTCTAACTCTTTCATCTGCAAAGATGTTACGTCACTTTGTTTCACTAATTGTTCCAATAAGTCAACAAATTGGTGAAACATCGCTTCTATCACATCAACATCAAACAATTCTTCAACATAGTTCCAGCTAATTAATAACTCTCCATTTTTTTCAATTACCACATTATCCAAATGCACTTGTGGAGTCCGAGCATGAATATGGCGAAGTGAACCAAGTTGTTCCCAAGCAAAAGCCCCCGCACCTGCTAGCATCGAGGTGAAAACAATTGGCATAACTGCTTTTGGCGTCATTTGATGATATCGAGTAAAATCTCGAATGAAATTAACTCCATCGTAATGGCGATGTTCGAGACCATCTAATAAAGTAGATTGCGTTTCTTTTACTCTAGTAAAGAAAGATTGATCTGGATTCACATCAACATCCAACAAGATGAGTGAAGTGAAATCTCCCACAATTTGCTCTACTTCTTCATGAACAGGATAACGGTTAAATACAGTCAAATTAATTGCCAATCGACGTTGATTACTCCAATATGCCAATACATCACTATATATTGTACAAAGCAGAGCCGAAGGAGTTACTTCTTTCTCTTGTGCTAACTTTCGTAGCTTTGTCCATATTTCATTGTCCAGGATCTTATTAAGTGATTGGAACTTAGGAGTAGCAATCTCTGCCGGATCCTTTTTTAACAGCAAAGAAGGCGCAAACGGAAAGTCAGGAAGCTTACTTGTCCAATAATCTTTTGCTGTTTTATATTCTGTACTTTGTTCCAGTTCATCATAGATAAACATGTAATCTTGAAAATCAAAAGATAGAGGTTCTAACCTTTGCTCTGGTTTATAATAATAATGAAACAAATCCTGTCCAACGATGTTCATGCTTGCTCCGTCCATTAATAAAGCATCGTATCGAAAACATAATAAATACGTGTCTTCTTTTAAAAGAAAGGCTTTTAATTCAAACAAAGGCCATTGCCCTAAAGGAAATACATGATTAGTCATTCGAGAACGTTCTTCTTGTAAGCGAGCATTTTGATTCCTATCATCTAAATCTATGAGACTTACTATTTCAATCTCGTAATCAGGAACGCTTTGTAATATTTGCTGTTCTCCCTCTGGTAAAATTACAGCTCGTAACATCGGATGACGTTGAATTACCTTTTGAAAACTTTTTGAAAGACGATTGATATTCAATTCTGTTTCATATTCAAAATAAGTTTGAGGTGAAATACCACTTAATTCAAACTGTGAATTCCGTCCTAACATGTACGCTGTCTGAACCTCTGTTAAGGGAAATGGCTTAGACAAATCTTTAACATGGGTTGGTCTATTTTCAAAGTTTTCCGTTTTATGCTCTAACTTTACACAAGTACTAAGTTGAGCAATCGTGGGATGCTTAAAAAAATCTGTTGTACTTATTTTTAAGCAGTCTTTTCTTAATAGATTAATTACCTGAAGTGCTTTAATCGATTCTCCTTTTAAAGCAAAAAAATTATCATGAATACCGATTCCCTCAATCTCCATAACTTTTTCCCATGCATGCACCAATTTTTGTTCAATTTCATTGCGCGGGGCAACGTATGGAATTGATACATAATCTGTTTGTGTTATATCTAATAACCTTTTCCTATCTACTTTCCCATTTGGATTCAACGGAATCTCTTCCACCTGAATCATTTTTTCAGGAATCATAAACTCAGGTAATTTATCACTTAAATATTTTCTGATTTCATCAAAAGAGACCTTATTATCCGATACATAGTACGCAGCTAATAATTTCCTATTTCCATATACTTGATCAACAACGATAGCTTGGTTTATTTCTGGATATTCCCTTAACTGGCTTTCGATCTCTCTTAATTCAATCCGATATCCCCGAATTTTTACTTGATGATCCATTCGACCTAGATATTCAAGTTCTCCATTAGGCAACCAACGAACGAGATCACCCGTATGATACATCATTTCTCCTGCCGTAAAGGGACTCGGTACAAACTTTTCATCTGTCAGTTTAGATTTCCCAAGATACCCTCGTGCTACCGCCACGCCACCAATGCAGAGTTCACCCGGAATTCCAAATGGTTTTAATTGACCATACTTATTCAATATATAGGAATGATAATTCGGGTTGGGACTTCCAATCGTAACTTCTTTGGCAGAGCTCAAATCCTTTACTGTTGCACAAATGGTTGTTTCTGTAGGACCATAAATATTTAAAATTGTCGCTTCACTGATGCATCGAATTTTTTCAACCAAATCAATGGAAAATGCTTCTCCTGCTAACAAAATAGATTTTAAATCTTTTAGAAAATTTGCCCCTTCTGGATCACTCAAAATCACTTCCATTCGCGATGGCGTTGATTCCCATAAATCCACCTTATGTTCTTTGACCAAATAAGCTAATTCTTTTGTTGCGAACTGATCCTCTGTAGCAATAACTACTTTCGAACCTTGTGTTAAAGGCAGACATATTTCTAACAAGGAGATATCAAAAGATACACTAGCAAGAAACAAGAATGACTGATTATCTTTTACTTTTTCTCTCATTACACTTAAAAAATGGACAAGAGATTTCTGTTCTACCATTACCCCTTTTGGATTCCCTGTCGATCCCGATGTGTAAATAACATAAGCTAAATCATTAGGATAACTTTCTCGAACTAAATTACTTTCCTCACCTTGGAAGAGATATTCCTCATCAAGATACAGCACTTCACCCGCAAATTGCGGCAATTCTACTTCTGTTCGCTTGCTCAGTAAACATTTCGCTTGACTATCTTGTAACATATATTCAATTCGTTCATTTGGATAGTTAGGATCGATTGGTAAATACGCTGCTCCTGCTTTTAAAATCCCCACCATGCCAATGATCATTTCCAATGACCGATCTACCATAACCCCAATAATACTTTCTTTGGAAACACCTTTACTTTGAAGAATAGAGGCCAATTGATTTGCTTTCTTATTCAATTCTCTATATGTCAAAGATTGATCATTACAAACAACAGCAATTTGATCTGGGGTTTTTAACACTTGTTCCTCAAACAAATTTTGAAATGATTGAGACAATTCTATGTCCGCCTGACCTTGATTCAATTCTTCTAGCAACTCTTTCTCTTCTTCTGAAATGATACAAATATCTTTCACAGCCAAATTCGAATTTGTTGACACTTGCTTTAAAACATAAAGATATGAATTTGCAAACTGTTGCAAAGAAGAGAATGAATGAGACTTGAAAGAAATTTGAATTTCAAATTCATTATGTATTTCATTCCATTTTCTTTGTATCCAGATGGCTAAATTATTCTCTGCATATTCTTCTATCAAATTTTTATTATGTAATCCTTCCATCCCAATAACAATTTGAAAAGGAGTTAAATGGTGTTTCGCTAATAATTCAAAGAGTGGATAACTCTGATTGTCATACCCGAATAAAGTCGTTTGTTCAATCTGATTTACTACTTGTTTAAAGCTGTGATGCGGATAGATTTCACTTCCTAAAGGAATCAACTTATTAAGATTCTCGCTTTGTTCAATATTCTTTTCAATTACAGGAATACCAATAGTAATCCTTTCTTGATCTGTATAGTGTGCCAAACAAATCCTTAACGCGGCCTGTAACCAGCTAAATAATAATAAATCTTGAGACTTAATTACTTTTTGTATACTTTTACTAAACTCTACATTCATTATGACTTGAACGTGCTCGCAAGGATTTTCTTTATTTAGTTGGTAACCGCTATTAAATACAGAAAAATCGAGAACCTCGGAAGATAACTGCTCTTTCCAAAACGCCTCTACCCCTTTATTTTCATGAATCGAACTTCGATCTTTAATGTGCATTTTTATCTTTATCCCCCTAATATTCATTTCATCTATTCGTTAATTTTCAAGCCAACTTCAAGCCCATGGAGAAATACTTGATGGTTATCCAAACATAAAAATTGCTGAATCTCTTCAAATTTCATATGACCAACTGAACAAACGCCTAAATTCAATGTCTCAGCCACCATATTTAAGGTAGCAGTGATAATACCAGACTCAATACAAGCAAATAAATATCCATCTGAACCGTATTTCGGGATGGAAGCGTTCGCATTATAAACCAAATAAACTGAAAAGGCAGACTGAGTAAATAAATCTTGGTTTATTAACTCATGATCACTTTTGATTACTTGATCAATATTATTTACAATCACAAGACAGTTTTTTGCTGGGTTATAATAATAAAACCCAGCTTTCATACCTTCTATACGTTTTGGTTTTATATAAATAAAGATATCAATAGGGTAGAGTCCGCCTGCACTTGCGTAATGATAGTGTATATGTTCTTTCCTAACCTGTTTTAGAGTTGATATGAATTGGGAAAATTCTAAAAAACTAATATGTTTTTTCATATCAAATTGGCGACAAGACCTACGTTCCTTGATTATAGTGGGTAACTCATTTGTTGTTTCAAGTTGAATTTCGGTTGACCGCACAGCATGGTGTGTTCGATTCAATTGTTCACTCATATACTTATCTAAATCTTCTTTAGAAAAGCGAATCTGGTTGCTATATGGATTCGGAAAAATCTTTTCTTGTGTGGAAAATACTTCTCTTGGGTGTAATATGTTACTTACTAACACACGATTTTTTATCATAAGCTCTACTGTTTTTTGTGTCTCTTCTACATTTCCTAACGAAAAGTGCTCTACTAGTTCACTAATTTTCACACCTTTTTGAGTAAAAAAATAAAACTCAGGAAACCACTCAGACAAAACGCCTGTAAATCTTGTTTCTCCTATCAAAATTTCATTATGCAACTTCTCCCAATGCTTAATAGGAGACCAGTAATAAATTTGCTCGCTCATATAACCCTCCATAAACGTTTTACTTATTTTTAAAATACAATTTTCTAATCTACAAAAATAGTCCTTAGATTCTGCCCTTTGTTTCATAGTGATTATAAATACATGTACTTCAACGTAACTTGAGAATAATGAAATAACTTTTTCTTCATTGAAATTTTTTATTTCGTCATAAAAAATGATTTTTTATTAGACATTTTACATCCTTTCCCATAGTAATCCTATAAGGTATAAACCATTTGGAACATTGAGAATTTCCATGTATTTTCAATGTGAAATTATTGTAATGGATTGGAAAGCAGATGGAAATAGTTATTAAACAAAATAATATTGAGAAAGTTTTATTTGTTATAGCGATAAAATTTTCTAATGAGATTTATTACAAATAGATTAAGAAAAGAATTTGAAATTTTTCTTTAGAAGTTAGTGTAAAAATGCACATACTATTACATACAAGTGAGTTACTAACATATCGTATTTAAAATAGAGAAAAGACACCATTTTAGGTGTCTTTTCTCTATTTTAATTCCATATACTTTTACGCCTTTGTTATTTTTCGAACGATTTGTAGGAATTAATATAACTCGAACATCTAGCTCGTTAGATGTTCGAATGTATATTAAAAATTATATAAATTAAGAATGTATTTCAGATAATTTTATAAATAAATACAAAGATACCTCCTCCCCTACTGTTACAATAGCAATAATCTCTTGTCTATTTCCGTTATTAAATTGTAATATAATTACAGTATGTGAAATTATACTACATTAACTTTAAAAGCGAAGTGAAAACAACCTTCACTTCGCTTTTTTCATTTGCAATCCCTATTCAATTTGCTCAATTCAGTATATACTTTCACATTATTTGCTTTTATTTAATCGGTTTCTCTGTTTTTAAAACTAGTGAACTTAATGCAGGAACTTTAATTTTATTGTCATGGACAACGTAAAGTGTTTTACTTCCCGCCTGATTCTCGTTTACTAGCACTTTCCATGGACCTTTCGATGGAAGTGTTATGTCAACGGCTTCCCTATTTGCATTGTGAGCCACCATAAAGTATTCGCTTTTATTCCCACTTCCCTTTCCATCTATTGTATAAGCTACAACATTTTTGGGAACATCGATAAAAGCTACATACTTTTTAATTTGCTCTGCAGAAGTCATACGAAAAGCTGGGTATTTTTTTCGTAAATCTATTAAGCCCTTCATATACTCTACTTCATTATTAAATGCTGCACGGCGTAACCAATCCATCTGGTTAATAGAATCAGGAGATTTGTAACTATTATGATCACCATATTTTGTGCGCATAAACTCTTGTCCTGCATGTAAGAATGGAATACCTTGTGATGTTAATAAAATAGAAGAAGATAATTTATGCATTTGTTTTCGCATTTCTTCACTGTCACCTGAATTAGTCAACTCAAGTTTATCCCATAAAGTATGATTGTCATGTGCTTCCACATAAGTTAGCACCTGCTCCGGATCTTGATAAGTAGACGAATTTGTATCATAGTCAATACCGGCTGTAATGCCTTTTTTAATACGGTCTTCCATGTTTTGCTTTCCATTTACAAAACCATTTTCTTTCTCCTCAAATACACTACCTTTCAATCCATCACGAATATTATCGTTAAAATGAGCAATCCCTTTCATTTTCTCCGCATTTTTTTGATTTGCTTTCAATTCAGCTGCAAGAGGTGTATTTAAATCCCAGCCTTCTCCATGCAGAATAATAGAAGGATCAATTTGATTAACAGCTTTACGTATCTCATTCATCGTTTCATAATCATGAATACCCATTAAATCAAAACGGAACCCATCTAAATTGTATTCTTTTGCCCAGTATGTGACGGAATCTACCATAAATTTTCTCATCATCTTTCGTTCTGAAGCGGTATCATTCCCTACTCCAGTTCCATTTGCTAATGTTCCGTCTTCATTGTAACGATAATAGTAACCTGGAACTAACTTATGAAAATTTGATTCAGCGGCATTATACATATGGTTATATACTACGTCCATCACAACACGAAGATTATTATCATGCAATGTTTGAATCATTTGCTTTAATTCAGTTATTCGAACAGTTGGCTCAAAAGGATTTGTAGAATAGGAGCCCTCTGGGACGTTGAAATTTTTCGGGTCATATCCCCAGTTATATTGTGGTTCATTTAAATTCTCTTCATTTACTGAAGCATAATCAAATATCGGTAAAAACTGAACGTGAGTAACACCAAGATCTTTCATATGATCAAGTCCTGTTTTTACACCTTCAGGCCCTTTTGTTCCTTTTTCTGTTACACCTAAATATTTTCCTTTTTGCTTAATACCACTTTCAGGTTGGATGGAAAGATCGCGTACATGCAATTCATAAATAATAGCATCTTCCGGATTTTTAAATTTCGGTTTTTTGTTTGCTTTCCATTTTTTCGGATTTGTTTCTTCTAAATCAACAACTGCACCTTTATCTCCATTTACAGAAGCAGCACGCACATACGGATCAACCGCTTCAGTCCACTTATCCCCAATTTTCACCTTATACGTATAAAAGAGACCTTTTTGGTTCCCTTTAAGTTCTGCTTTCCAAGTTCCCTTTTCACCTTGTTTCATGTTTATTTCAGTACCTATTTTATCGCTCCATTTTTTATATGTAACTAACTTCGCTTCACTCGCAGTAGGAGCCCATAAACGGAACTTTGTATGTTGCGGAGTATATATATTCCCTAAATCATTACCACCATAATAAAATAAATTATCAAATTCCTCGCTACGAATGACTTTACCGATTTCAGTATTCGCATCAGCTAAGTTTGCTATTTTAACTTTGTATGTTTGTTTTAAATCAATTTTCTGTTCCGTAATTATTTTAACCTTATTAGTAATATCTCCACTATTTTTATCATAAGGACTAATTCCCTTAATTTTAACGCCTTCAATTTCAATTTTCTGTTCCTTACTATTAAACGGAACATTAGTCGTTACAGTAATTTCATTAAAACTATCAATAGTAGCTTTTTGAATTGAGAGATCCGAAGAAGGCTTAGAATCATATACTTTTTCATCACCCGAAAGGATCCATACTTCAGCACGACCATCCCTTATATTTTCAACCCAGTGATCACCTCCATCTTTTTCCCATTCATTGGTACGAACTATAAACCCTACACGATTATAGTCACCATCTATTTTTATCTTAGCGTATTTTCCAAATTCATCTTCACCAGTAAATTCATAAGATTTACCGTTTGCATTTTCTCCCCATACCCAAAGATTCCAGTCTTTTGTATTTCCAGATTTCTCTTTGTAATGAATGATAACTTCAGTTGTTTTCGAATTTGAAACTGCCTTCACACTCTGAAAAGAGAAAACAGATGATAACATAACGATTATGGTAAGTAATAAAAACGATTTGTTAATTAATTTTTTTGTAATTTGCACCCCATACACCCTTTCTTTAAATATTACGAACAATTTATTATGCTCATACTACGAAACACGGTTTAAATTAATCTAGGAATCTCTTTTACTTCACCTCCATATTGGCTATTTTTACGTATGTATTTCAATGATCTTTTATACGAAAATCAAATATAAGATGGAAACAACCCTTACGAAAACGTTTGCATTAAAACTCAAAAAAATAGATTTGTTTATTCCTTATTATATTTGTAAATACTAAAAGATCAGGGAAATCATTTTAAAGCAATCGTTTGTTATCGCTTTCATTTTATAGCACTTACTATTAAAAGGTCAATATATTATTAATTTTCTGTTTTTACATCCTTGAAATCTTATATATTTGTCGTAACTTATTGAAGATAGATGCCTGATTATTGCTTAGTAATTTTATTTTCACTAATACATTGCTACGTAAAAAATCAGCTAATATCCTTAAAATGACATTAGCTGATTTTCATAATGTATTAATATATGAATGAAAACTATATTTCTAACTTACTTAATTTTTGCTGCATCAAATGCTTTTTGCACTGCTTGAACTTCAGCTGTATTCGCCCCATATTTATTAGTTGCCACTCGAATACATGCTGATTTCAATTCTTTGAAATTAGATGTCATGTTTAATTCATCTGTATTTGCATAATAGAAAATATCAAACATTTTATCTTCACCAATTCCTTTAACAGTTACTCCGTTATGAATTCCGCCTTTTGCAATGAGATACGCAACTTTATTAATAATACTTGAATTAAAATGAACGCCGCCTTGATCCCATCCATTAAAATCGTTAAATTCACTGTAATCATCTGGATAAGGTACTCCAAGTGAAGATGGAACAGAAGCTGGGTTTTCCATATCACGGAAAACAGATCCAGTTTGTTCTCCCATTGTCCAGTTAAAGCTTCCATTATTTACGTATTTCTCAATAGATGTTCCCATAATATCAGATAGCGCTTCATTAATCGCACCAGATTCACCGTAATATTCAAGATTAGATTCGCTAGAAGTAACAGCATGTGTAAATTCATGTCCAGCTACGTCATATGCCTTGACAATAGGATCGCCATATACAAGCATACTTCCATTATTAGCACTTAATGCATTTTGCCAATTTTTCGGATCGTTCGTATCTTCAGAATCCCAAGCATGTACAACTGAAACTACCTTTTGTCCCTTATTATCAAAACTATTACGCTTATATTTATCTTTATAAAAATCAAATACCTTTGTTGCTAAATAATGAGCACTTACTGCTTTTGGATCGTTAAATGTTGTTGAAGTGCTGGTTGCTAGTGTACCAGGATAATAGCTTTCTTCTTTAGTAATATCTCTGTAATTCACATCATATGTTTCAATTCCTTGCCCTCTTGTATAATCAGCAAGTGCATATTTACCATTACTTTGTTTAGAAATACCAAATGAACGAGATATACCTAAATCATCTTTTCCTGTTCCAGTTAATGATGTAAGACTACTTTTTTTACTTTCCTTTAAAGCTCCAACTAGTTTTTCACTTGCTTTTAAGTTAGATTCTTGTACCATATTTTTTAACATATCACCATTTTGTGCATTTACTAAATAAGTTCCAGAAACATAGTTTGGTGTTGCCGCTTCAAATGTAACTTGATATGCATTGCTAGCTTGTCCATTATTTTCATCAACAAAAATAACTTCCTTAACTTCTGGCTCAGAAATAAACTTGATATCGTTCCCGTATTTCGTATAAATATATTGTTTCGCTTCATCTTTTGATAGATTAATAGGCTTTTTCAATTCTTCTTGTTTTAAATTTTGCGCGCTATCGCCTGAAACACTTTTAATAACACCGTTATTATCTACGTGTGCAGTTAATTGATGGCCATATACTTCTTTTCCTTCGTATGTTTGCTGCATACGCACAAGTGTTGTTCCATCATACGAACCACGTTTTTGAAGAACTTTATAATCTACTCCTGTTTCTCCATTGACTTGATTTGGAGAAAGAGCTTGTTCAGCTTTCTCCTTAAGAGCATCTTTTACTACATTCTCTGGTGTTTTTTGTGACGGTTGTGTAAGTTCACCTGAACGGAATGAGTCCTCCTGAATTTGAACTTGAAGTTGATCTGTTTCCTCTGCATGACCTATTCCGTATGGTGCCACAGCTGTTAAAGCTAATCCTGTTGTTAATGCTACTTTAGTTAATGTCTTTGTGTTTTTCATTTTTTCACCTCGTATAATTTTTGAAATAGAAAGCTTGTACAAAGTATACTGTCTATTTATGTCGAAAAAAAGAGAAAATACAAAATTTATGTAATATTATGCAAAATTACATATATGTGGTCGATAAAATAAAAAATGAGCCCTTTTAGGTGCTCATCCAATTGGTTAGTCGTTAATTATCTATATTCATTCTAATCAAAGTACACTTATATCTTATTAACAACATAAAAAACCACTCTTTACTATTTTAAGAATAGTAGATAAATACTTTAGTGAGGCAACGCATATACAAGTTAGATTTTTCAATATAATTTTGTTATTTATGTCTATAGCTGCATGGATTGTAACGTTTTGAGACTGCTGAAGTCTTATATGAGTTTCAGGCTTTTTTATCTTGTCAAAAATATCTTTCAAAGATATTTTTGTCTCCCCATTTAAATATAGAAAAGGACATATCTATTGCATGTTATTAACTTAAGGTATGTTCTTTTAAAGCATATTATAAATATACATAGTGAGAAATGAAACAATAATTATTCAAATGAAAAATCCCCTAAATTTTTAAAGCGATTCAGGGGATTTTTTACCGATGATTCTCTATATTTCCATACCGATCACAAACTTTTTTAGGATAATGGTATGTCCAAGTTTAATAGTTTTTTGCACGAGAGCCATCTTTTTTATATTTATTTAATTATCTTACTAAGTTTTTTGTAAAATTCACCTTTTCTTTTTACATGATTAAACTGATTTGGATTAATATTAGCTTTTTGTGAGAGTGCTACAATCTCTTCTTTTGTAATTGAATCTTTAGTATTTATAGATGCTATATTTGTATATTTTCCATCTTCTGTTTTTGGGATTTCTAAAATCCCTTTATTTACAAGATCAACTACAGCCTTATGCTCTGAAGAATGTGTATCTACACCAGTAATTTTCCAATTATGCATAACTTTTGGCGTGTATACACCGTTCTTTACCTCTTTTAAATATGTAATAGCAAGGTTACGAATGGTTCCACCTGTTTCTCCGAATGCATTCTCTTGTTTAGATGACCAAGTTTGTTCAAATTTACGTCCCTCTAAAGCTCCCCCTTTTGCCTGAAGAGCCTCCATTCTATACGCATTCATTCCTAGCGTCATAACATCGCTCATTTTGATTGGTTTATTTGTACGAATAGAGCGTAAATTTGTAATTCTACTACCATATGGTTTTGTTAAGTCAATTTCGTATTTTACGCCTCCAAAGAAATCGTTCGTACTGTATTTAGACGCACGACGATTTTTATCAAAGCTAACTGTTACATCTCCGGCACGAGATGAGTTAAAATATCCTGCTGCCCATTCCATATAGTCTTTTAAATCTTTTCCAGTTATCTTATATACTGTAATTTCTCCCAAAGCATATTGATAATTATAAGCAATATCTTTCTTCTTTATAGGACCTATATCCAAACGGGCATAATCATTATCAATTTGATGGGCTACTACATCCGCCTTACTGTAATGGAGCATGACTTCATGAAAGAAATCTGATAAAGGTGTCTCTTGAATCTGCACACTTGGAATACCCTTTATTTCATTTTCAGGAACAAGGTTTCTACCCTTTAATTGGGCGACTACAACATTTGCATCTCCTCTCGCATACTCATGAAAAGGTGTTAGTGTTTCTTCAAGTGTAGAATCAGATAATACTGTAGTTCCATCAGCATTTTTTACAGGTATAGCGGTAGCTGTTTTATCTTTTAAAACAAGCTTCCCATCTTGCTTTGTAAAAGTAAGGTCAATACGTGAAATATGCGTTCCGTATTTATCTGGTTCTGTAATAATTACGCCATTTACAACTTCTTTTTTTACAAGTTTATGCATATGAGCCGCAAAAATAGCGCTTAGTTCCGGACAAGCATTCGCAATATCTTGAACACCAGTACCTGGGATTCCATTCTCATTTTCTAGTCCCATATGCATAACCCCTACCATTACATCTACTTTATCTTCTAATTCTTTAATAGCCTTTTTTGTCTCTTCTACTGGATTTTTCACTACTAAACCATCCAAATGATCTGTCCCTTTTTCAAAATCACTAATCATTGGTGTATTCATACCAATAATCCCGACTTTAATTCCACCTTTTTCAACAATCGTATATGCAGGAAGAAAACGCTCTCCATTTTCCTTATAAATATTTCCTGCTAACGTCTTTCCCTTGTATTGCTCACTAACTTTTTTCAATGTATCTAATCCAAAGTTGAATTCATGATTTCCAAATGCCCAGGCGTCATATCCCATTGTATTCATTGCTACCATCATTGGCGATTGTGGCTTATCGTTGAATAATTCTACTGAGTTTCCTTGAATTGTATCCCCGGCATCTACTAATATGGTATTTGGATTTTCTTGACGTACCTTCTTTATAACCGTATAAAGCTGCGTCAAACTTCCACTCATATTTGCTCCATCAAGCGCATAATCCCAAGGCATAAATCTACCATGAATATCTGCAGTACCTAACAATGTAATATTAACATTAGATTCCTCAGCCTTAGAAATAGCTGGTTTGACTGTTACTGCTGTTACAAGAAGCATAAGAATAATAAAATTGCATACATAGTTCTTCCATTTCATTTTTTGCATAATAACAATATTTCTCCCCTTTTTGTACTGTCATAAAGTTGCTTGAACTTTAAAAATGTAACTTATTATTCAGAGAAATTCAACTACAAAAGATAATTTTGTAGTTGGTTTTGCTGTGAAAATATAGAGAATAAAATGCATATATCCCCTAACAGAATAGTATTTTATCATTTTCTAATAAAATACTTCTTCCTCCAACGTGTGAAGGGCGCTAAACCAACGGTAGATGTATATGTACTTTCAAAATTTTGGACATGCAACTCATTTTCGGATTTTATTTCTAATTTTTTCCTTCTATATGAAAATACTGAGATCACTTCCAAAAATAATAACCCCGCTCTTCATTTAAGACGGGGTTACACTTATACAGCAAATCGGATTCAGATTTTTTTCAAATGTTCGTTTCCTCTTCAGGAGTAAAATCTGCTAGTTTCGTATTTTTTTCTGCTTATTGGTTGCTTTCAACTAAATTCATCATAATTTTAATCAGGACTTGTATTTTATCACTCGAACCCTTGATGCTATCCCAAATCGCTCAATAAATAGATAATGATTTTTACTTTTCAACTCCACAAAGCAATTTTATCTCTTTAATTTGTTCTATATGACGCTGTTCATGCAAATAGATCAGTTCTATCCACTGATCAAGAAGTAATTCTCCAAGAGCTGGATGCGTCACTGATTTTTTCGCTAATATAGATTCATCTTCTATTGTACTCAGGAAACGCATCAATTCTTTTCTAGAGTCGTTTAACAAATCAACCATTTGCTGCACTTCAAATGGTTCTATACTTGGTTCAATCATTTCTGGGGCTATAAATTTTATCGATCTATCTAATAAAATAGTGTGAATTTCTTTACGCTCATTTAAGATACTATCCATCTTTTTTAATCCCGATGAAATAACTGTTATAACTCTCTCATCTAATAAAACTAAGTGATGACAAACTTGTGCTATACTCCATTTATCCTTATCTGGTTTCCTATTAAATTGAGCATCACTTAACAAAGTAATTTCCTCAAATAATTGATTTCTAGTTTCATAAAACTTGTCATTTACAAATGTATTCATGTGAATTCTCCTTTCGCTAGAACCTACATACTTAAATTCCTACGCTAGAAATATTCTCTATGGAAAAAAGATTTTCCTTCACTATTATTCCAATCTAATCTTTTCTTTCTTTAGTAGGTTCTCTAATTCATGCTGAAATGTATGAGTTCTCTCAACATCCTTGAAGATTTCCTTGAGGTTATTATGCGCTACAGCTACATCATAATACTTTCAACGGAATCCTTTCAATACAACTACATAAAACGTTCCTAATTATCAATCTAGCATTAAATATATGTAAAAAATCAACCTATTCATTCATTTTTAATGCTTATGTATGTACATTTGTTAATTTATTAGTTATATTATGGGTATTGAATGATTACGAAAAGTTAATAAATCGCTTGTATAACACCTTATATTTTTATATCCGTGAAAACTACAAAATGTATAAAATTCCATTTGTCAAATGAATTTAATGCGGAAGGAGGTTTGTGGTTACTTCATCGGGATATAATAATCAGTTTTGAACTGATAAAAATATAGGAGGCGACATAATGTTTCGTACGATTTCAAATTTCATGAGAGTAGCTGAGATAAGAAACAAAATTCTTTTTACACTAGCGATGCTAATTGTTTTTCGAATTGGCACGTTTATTCCAGTTCCTCATACTAACGCAGAGGTATTAAAAGTACAAGATCAAGCCAACGTTTTAGGTATGCTGAACGTATTTGGCGGAGGAGCACTGCAACACTTCTCAATCTTTGCTGTAGGTATCACACCATATATTACAGCTTCTATCATTGTACAATTACTACAAATGGACGTTGTACCTAAATTTACAGAATGGGCAAAGCAAGGAGAAATGGGCCGTAAGAAATCAGCTCAATTTACTCGCTACTTTACAATCATTCTCGCATTCATACAATCCATTGGGATGTCTTATGGTTTTAATAATATAGCAGGTGGACAATTAATTACAGATCAAAGCTGGACTACATACTTATTTATTGCGACAGTTTTAACTGCTGGTACTGCATTTTTACTTTGGTTAGGTGAACAAATTACCGCTAATGGCGTTGGTAATGGAATCTCAATGATTATCTTCGCAGGACTTGTTGCGGCGATTCCGAATGTCGCTAATCAAATTTATTTGCAACAATTCCAAAACGCAGGCGATCAGTTATTTATGCACATAATAAAAATGGTTTTAATTGGACTCGTAATTTTAGCGATAGTTGTTGGTGTTATTTACATTCAACAAGCTGTTCGAAAAATACCGATTCAATATGCAAAAGCTGTTTCAGGAAACAATCAATATCAAGGAGCAAAAAATACTCATTTACCTCTTAAAGTAAATAGTGCAGGTGTAATTCCTGTTATCTTTGCTTCAGCCTTTTTAATGACGCCGCGTACAATTGCGCAGCTCTTCCCTGATTCAAGCGTATCTAAATGGATAATTGCGAATCTTGATTTTGCACATCCATTTGGAATGACACTATATGTGGGTCTTATCGTTGCCTTCACATATTTCTACGCGTTTATTCAAGTAAATCCTGAACAAATGGCTGAGAATTTGAAAAAGCAAAACGGATATGTCCCGGGTATTCGCCCAGGTAAATCTACAGAACAGTATGTAACAAAAATTTTATACCGTTTAACATTTATCGGTGCGATTTTCTTAGGAGCAATTTCAATATTACCACTTGTATTTACAAAAATCGCTACATTACCACCATCTGCTCAAATCGGTGGTACAAGTTTACTAATCATCGTAGGTGTTGCATTAGAAACGATGAAGACGTTAGAAAGTCAACTTGTGAAGCGTCATTATAAAGGTTTTATAAAAAAAGTGAATTAATTACAAAAACACACTAGGATATAAAGACCTAGTGTGTTTTTTATTCTATAAAAATAAAACCCTCATTTTCTCGCTTCATATTTTTATCTTTATTTTAATTACCATAAAAGTAGCTCCTTTCTCTCACCTTCAATATATCCCTCGGTGGTTATAAAAAGTCTCAGCATGAATTTATCTATAATTAAATAGTCTGGTACAAAATCTTTTAATGTTATTACTTGCTTTCTAACAATTCTTTTGTCACCTTTTATTCCAAAAACTTTAGCTTCTAAATAATCAATTTCACCTAAAAATAAATCTATCCTTTGATATATAGGGATTCCAACCAATTCTTTAACTTCTGGTTATATTGTGTAAGTTGTCTATTACTATCGTATAAAAAGAGATATTGAAATTCATTAACAATGTAGTTTGTAGACACAGGTATCATATTTTTCTTTCAAAAAAAACAGAGTGCCGCTCAACTAGCTCTCTGTTTTAAACTAATTATATTATTGCGTATGTAAAATACCTTGCAAAACAACTTCTAATCCCCAGCGGAATCGTTCTTCTCCACCAGATAACATATTTTCTTTTAGACTTACAATCATTGGATACCTTGCTGTATCTAAAGCCTCATACGAAGCACGAATTGGGTCAAGAGTGGTACCTTTTTCTTTGCGAGCTGTTTGTTCATATGCGACCGAAGCAGCATATAACAGTAAAATATCTACTCCCCATGCTGATGCTCTTGCATTAACTCCACCTTCATGTAATTGACACAAAATCTGTTCAGTAAGGGCTAAAGAATTTGGCCCAATTGGAATTGTCATTAAAGCTAATTCTGCCATTCCAGAAGAGTCGAATAAAATTCGAAAATATGAATGTACAAGTGTAAATAGTTCTTTTTTCCATGGTTCATTTTTCTCATCTGTTATTTCAATTTTCCCTAGACCATAATCTAATACATACGCTCTTAATTCATCAGCATTTTTTACGTATACATATAAAGAAGACGGACCTGTATCTAATACTTTTGCAATTTTACGCATACTAAGGCCAGAAATACCTTCAGACTCTAATAGGTCATAAGCAGTCTTAACAATGATTTCCTTACTTAACGGTTCTTTTGCTGGTCGTGAACGACGACTAGTAATTGTATTCGTTTGCTCTTCCATAGTTCTCCTTTAGTAAATATATTTTTATTGTTGCTCATGAAGTTGATTCATAAGATTATACATTTTCATAGTAGCATCCTCCGAGAAACAAATCTCAAGATTATCATTTGACACTTCAGCGGATTGAGAAGAATAATCGTACATTTTTTCTTCGTAATTTTCAATTGCCTCGTTCAAATTATCATGTTTTACAATAGATAATGCAAGTTCTGCCGCATCACGCATCGCTAGATTCACACCTTCTCCAGCAAATGGAGACATTAAATGTGCAGCATCACCAATTAAAGTAACACCAGGCTTACTTTTCCAAGTTAGTCCAACAGGTAACATATAAATTCGTCTAGGAAAAATCGCACCATCTGCACATCTAATATAATTTTTAAGTGTTTCATCCCAGTCTTCGAAATATTGTAGAAGTTGATGTTTTGCTTCTTCTAAATTTTTAAATGGAATTCCACAATTATCAAGCCATTTTTTATCTGTTCTAAAACTTAAATACACGCGAATACTGTCATCTCCATTTAATTGCGCAAGAATTCCTTTATGCTCCGCAAGTGCAAATACTTTGCCACGTCGATTAAATTTCGCCATCTGAGGATGATTTTTCGTTACATTTTTCAAATTCAATTCTACCATGCTAATACCAGTATATTGCGGTATAGAATTTGTGACAAGTGGACGAATTCGAGAGAAGGCACCATCTGCTGCTACCACTAAATCAACAGTGTCTACATGTCCATTTTCAAAATGAAGTTCATGTATACCATTTTCTACAGGAATGGCTTTTGTTAAGTTATAGCCCCAATGTATACATTGCGGATCAACAGAATTTAAAAGTAACTCACGTAAAGTGCCTCGATCAATTTCTGGACGATCTCCGCAATTAGGATCCGCTACTTCATCTAAATATATTTTCCCGTTCTTATCACATAAACGAAAATCTTCTCCCTCATATCTAGCAAGTTCATTAAATTGTTCTAACAATCCTGCTTCTTTAAGCGCCTCTTGTCCGGAATCATGATGAATATCTAATGAACCTCCTTGTTGCCGAATCCATGGTGATGTTTCTCTTTCATATACGACACATTTTAAACCATGTTTCTGTAATATACGAGCTAATGTTAAACCTCCTGGTCCAGCACCTATAATTGCAATACGTTTTTCTCCTTTATTTTTTCTTTCCATCATTTATCACACCTTATATTTTATTGAATTACTTGTTTTATTTATAACACAACGTACACTGTTCGTAAAGTACATCGTTCGTTAATTACTAAGCAAATTATGTTAAACTTAATGTGTAAAAATAAAAAGCATGTTACAAGTCAGTAGTAACATGCTTTTTAAGTTGATAAAGTAATAAACTTTTATTAACTTAATAGTCCAATGATTCCATTTGTATTATTTACATTTCTTTCTTCAATAACTTCCCTTGCTTAAAATAAACGCCCAGCGTAGAACGATTTGCTAAAAATACACCAATCAAGATTAAACAAGCACCAATTCCCATTGCAGGATTTAATGGTTCTCCTAATACAAAATAACCTACAATAACAGCAATTAACGGAGATACATACAACCAAGTCGATGGAAATACTGGATTTGTTTTTGATAAAAGCCAGTAATATAAACCGTGTCCACCGATAGATCCTACAAATATAAGATATAAAATTGGCCATTGTACATTCCAAGATGTTAATACAGCTAAATTCGGCTGTTCCATTACAACAGATACAATTAATAGCAAAACTCCTCCATAAAACATTTGAATGCCGTTAATGAGAAATGGTGATACGTTAGGTAAATCTGAAAGTATCTCTTTAGAACGAATCGAACCTATTCCATAAAACAACTCTCCTACTAATATAACAAGGCATGCAATACTCCATATGAAAGTAAGTTCTTGATGCATGCCAGGTAAAGATATAAACAAAACTCCTGTAAGTGCTATAACTAAAGCAACAAGTTGTTCTTTTTGCAGTTTTGTTTTGTTTCGCCTTGATTGTAATAGCAAAATCATCATTGGGGCTGTTGCAGATAGAACTGCAGCTAATCCAGAAGAAATATATTGTTCAGCCCAGTAAAGGGTCGCGAATGTCATAAATGTTAAACAAAAACCAGCATATATAATACGTTTCGATAATAAGTAAGGCATAATATCCTTTCGCTTTAATTTAAAAATAATAATGAGAATAAGGCCCGCCAAAAAGAAACGAATTCCAGCTGAAAATAATGGTGGTGCCCCCGCTTCTATTCCAATTTTTATCGTTAAAAATGTCGTTCCAAAAATAATACATACTAAAATATAATTTAAAATGACCATTTTCCTTCCTCCTTTTTACTCTTGAAATGAGTATAGAGGATATGGTGTATAACAGTGTATCCGAGCATATAACAGTTGAATAAAAATATAGTTGATTGTCAGACTATTTTTCGCTTTAATTAAATTAAAAAGAAAAACAGGTGATTCTATGAAGATAGTACTACGTAAAGAATCCAACATACCATATTACCAACAAATATATATGCAAATTGTTGAGAGAATTCAAAGCGGGATGCTTTCGCATGGCGATTACCTCCCTTCTTTACGTTCTATGGCCGATGATTTGCAAATTAGTTTATTAACTGTTCGTAAAGCTTATAAACAGTTAGAAACGAAAAGTTATATACGAATTGAACAAGGAAAAGGTGCCTATATACATAAACGTGTGAACAAAGATTTCAAACCAATTCCATATCAATGGCAACAAACGAAATCCATTAATGTTATGCGTTCTCAATATGTAATGAACCAACATCGTAAATATTTTGATTTTTCACAGGCTGTCCTTTATCCACGTTTATTACCAAATCCGTTTCTTTCAGATGAAATGCACAAATTACTTAATAAGGATCAAATGATACTGGCAACATACGGACCTGTTCAAGGTGACAAAGAACTTAGAGTGGAAATAACAAACTACTTAAAAGAACACCAACAAGTAGTTACAGATCCATCTCAATTATTAATTACAAGTGGTGCCCAGCAAGGAATTGATTTAATCGCCCAAACATTATTAAAGCCTGGAGACATAGTGTTAGTAGAAAGTCCGTGTTATGGAGCGGCGCTTGATGTATTTGTTAATAAAGGAGTTCAAATTATCCCTGTTAGTCTTGATAACAACGGCATTCGCTCAGATCTAATCGATGATATTTGTCAAAGAAAGAATCCTGTTTTGTTATATGTGAATCCTACTTTTCAGAATCCAACGGGCACAGTAATGAGTAAAGAAAGAAGAATGGAACTTGTAGAACTAGCAGAGCTTTATCAATTTTTCATTTTAGAGGATGATTCTTTCGGAGAGATATATTTTGAGGATTTTAAAATTCCCCCTCCAATAAAAAGCTTTGATACAAATGGTCATGTTATATATTTAAAAGGGTTTAGTAAAACGTTAGCACCAGGTCTTCGCATCGCGGCACTTGCAGCTGAAGGTCCTATCTTTGAATGGTTATACGCCGTGAAGGCTTCGATGGATATTGGTAGTCCCTTATTGACACAAAAAGCACTACTTCCTTTTTTACGAGCGGAACGAATGAAAAATCATTTAGAAAAATTACGGACTGCTTTACAAATTAGACGCGATTTAACAATTGATATATTATCTCCATTAAAAGAATTAGAATTCGAAATACCTAATGGAGGATTTAACTTATGGGTTACACTCCCTCAGTCAATCGATCCTTTTACATTATTACAAAAAGCGAATGAAGTTGATGTTTCTTTTTTACCCGGCACAGCTTGTCTGATAAACCATGAAACTCAATATAATCATTTGCGAATTAGTTATTCAATGTTAAATGAAAAAGATATGTTGATTGGATTAGAAAGATTACATGATACAATTGCCAAGTTTAAATCAATGATTTAAACTCCAAAACAACAACTAACCTCTTATTCACACAATAAAAAACCAACACTTTAAAATTTTATTAAAAGTCAAGATATAAGCTGAACCTATTATTAATAGTGAATTCTTATCTAATGTCATACATTATATGTATAAAAATTAAAAGGATAGAAGGGCTTGAATAAATTCGCCCTATCTATCCTCTTTTTAAACACAAATGACTAATCATAGCGGACTTCGCTGTCAACAGAACCTGTATTGCTCTATTGCTATGTTCAAACTTCTTTTTATTACTACTTGTTCAATAAGAGGTGTTTTCTTCCTGCATAAAATTTATTTTATAGGGAATTCATTATACTTATTAAAACAACAACATGATATAGACAAAACCAAAGAATAAACATAATGGACTATAGAACCAAGTGTCATATCTAGCAAACTGAGAATGTTTAATTTTTTTGAAAAATCCAACAAACTTAAAATCACCAATTGCCCTAACAATGAAAACTAAAGCACAGACAATACTTCCGATTTTAGATAAACTATTTGCTTCGAACCCCTGCAAATAACCTACTTGAACAACAATAATGACACTAGCTAATAGAATTAGAATGGCTACGAATAATGTTCCCCATATTCTCGGAGTAAAAGCAGGCTTATGTTCTCCCTCTTTTACTGGGATAACAGCAGCAGAACCCCATCGACCTCCAAAAGCCCAATAAATATGCAAAAAACTGATAAACCACAGAAGCCCCACAGCTACTACTATTAATAGTAATTTCATTTATTCGCCCCCAATTTCGTAACTTCAAAGATAACATACACTAACGTATGTTATAGTGAAAATTTTGTCCCTTCAGGTTTTATAACCATATTAGGGACATTTATTATCGAATAATCAATTATGCCTCAGCATAATTGCGTCCGGAAGCTTTACTTTTTTCAGTGGATGTTTGGACATCCGCTGAAAGAAGTTAAAAGCTCAACCATTTTATCAATATCAAAATTAAGATTTGCTTCAAACCTTGTCATCCATCCTACATACGTTAAATAGGCAAGTCTCGCTCGATCAATTGATTCAGTTTCGTCTACGCCCATTTTTTGATACAATTTTGCAACACAAGAAATTCTTTGTTCTTCTATATCTACTAAACGTGTTGCCACAACAGGATCGTATTTAGCCCAAGCATAAATACCATTCTCAATTTTTTTATCTCGATTAAAACTAATCTGTAATAGCTGTTCTAAAGAGGCATCCTGTTGCTCCATACTTTGAACAATCAGCTTTGTTGCATGTACTTCCCAAAAGTCGAGCATAGAATCTAAAAGCTCTTGATGGTCACGAAAATAGTGATAGAAGCTTCCTTTGCTTATTTTTAGCAATCGAGCAAGTGCTTCAATGCGAACTTTATGTATACCTTCATTAGCTAATTGTTGTAATCCTACTTTTATCCAGTCTTCTCTCGTTAATTGCATATTATCTCCCCAATAAAATACGGTAGCGTATGTTTTACGTTAGATTACTACTATTCTCATTTTTTGTCAATTATTCATTCTGTTTATTTTTATGAACTTTAATGTTGTTGTTAATCGTAATATTGATCGTCATCACCCTCGGTAAATTAGATAACACGAAAGTCCCTTCAGGATTACTGAAGGGACTTTTACACGTTTGTGAAAAGTGCCTTTATGTACAGTCTAAAACTATTTTTTCAGATTGCATTGCTCTAGAAGCTTTTCTAGCATTTCCAAAGTAACTGGTTGTGCCTTAGTAGTTAGTTGATACCCAATCCGTCCATTCGTTTCTACAGTTGCTTGTTGTAAATTCTTGATTTCATGTATACCTTTTTCTCTCAGATGCATAAATAATTGTTGTTCTGACATTTTCGCGCGTAATAAATTCTTTTTTAAGATTTCTCCGTTTTCTATAACAATAATGCTATTTCCATTTAGAAACTTTTCTACTTTTCGCGATTTCAATTCAAAAAAATGAATAATAAGTAAAACACCCGCAAAAATAAACGCAGCAAAAATAGATGGGCCTACTTTCCTACTTAAAATAGGTTCTACAATAATACGTCCTATAGAAACCACAATAATAATTTCAGCTCTCGTCATTTGGCTAACAGATTTACTACCTGTCAATTTTAAAACAATGATTCCAGTGAGGATTAAAATAATGCTTTCAAAAAGTATATTCATTACAGCCCAATCCTTTAATAGTGAATGTTACTAGTATTCCCATTAAAGGATTTTTATGATATTTTAAAGTATCCATTCACTTTACGTGCCTTATTCTTTGAAGCACCTCTCTCCCAGCTAGTAATGGTAAAGCATCAACTTTCTTCATTGCTTCTACTTGTGATTCGTTACGAATCATTGCATACACAGTATGACCTTCTTTTATTAGCATTGGTATTAAAGAACGTGCTGTTGCACCTGCCACAAAAATTTCCATATGTGTTTCTTCTTATTTTGAATATCATAATTGAGACGAGACATATATAAGCTATGTACAATAATCAATATGAAAGATTCATCTAAAATTAAAGCTATAATGTTGGCTAGCAACCAATAGTGATAACATGATAATTGAATTTGATGGATATGGAATTAATGAGTATGTTATTGGTCATAACTGTTCTATCAGTAAGTTAAAAAAATGTATTTTAACGTAAAAAATGAAGAGTTATCTAATGAGGAGCTTATAAATTTATTTTGTGTACGTTATCATTTTGAAAACATTCCAAAATCATTACAAGAAGACATTAAGACCGATGTCGTCATTGACTTAGATACGGACTATATTTATATCCCTAATAGATAACAATAACCCAGTAAACTAAAATGGTTTAATGTAACTTACGATTCAGACAAGAATTTAATAAAATAAGTAATTGCCCAAATAGAAGTCGCGAATTGAGTGACAAAATACATTGTCCATTCGAAAGAAGTCAGTTTTCTCTCTCGTTTAATCTTCTTTAAGTATCTGTAAAATATTAATGTACTCAAAAACATAAGTAATAAAGAGAATTGTTGTAAATCATCGACTATACGTACCGCCATAGACTCCATCACCCTCCTATACAAAATATAGACTATACTTTAAGGATATCATTTTTTGGTAATGATTCCCTATATATTTAATGAAGTTAAAAAATGTTTTATGCGATATATGTGTACAGATAATAAAGTTGTTTAATTTTGTTCTTAGAAATACATTAATCGCCTACTCATAAATTTGATGGGCGATTATTATTTTTGTTTAATAATTGCTTTATTTCAATCACGACATTAATAATAGGTTTTGGTCTAAATGATTCTTGCAAGGAATCTCCTAATCTTGGACTTACTGATTTGGAAAAATAAAATTATTATGATCGTCTCAATTACCATTATTTTGGAGAATAATGTGCTATTATATATTCGTAATCAATGAAATAATAAGAAAGAAGGGGTAGTTGTGGAAACAAAGATTATAGAAACAGAGAAGAAAATTGATTCGAAATCCCTTTTGGCTTTGGGATTATTAATTATTTCCGGGATTGTATATCAACTTTTCGCAGTGTTAGGAGATAATATACCTGAAGTATTGAGGATGATTTTTGAAGCTTTATGGAATCTTGTATTATGTGGAATTATAGGATACTATTTTTTAGGAAAAATATCATTAGAGCAATTTAAACATTTTAATTTCAAGACATTACTTTGGGGTTTGCCTTTAACAATTATCGTAGGTATGGCTTCCAACTTAATATTCAGTTACATTTTTGAACCTGCAACTAAAAATTCCGTTGCTGAAGTAATAAGTATTTCTATGATTTTATTCCGTGTACCCTTTATGTTAATGGGTGAAGAGTTGATTTGCACTAATATAATTATCGCATTACAAAAATTAGGATTAAAATTTGGCACGGCATCATTAATATGTAGTTTGTTGTTCGCTTTGTGGCATATTCCAGCTTATGGTTTTGTGCCAATGCAGTTATTAATAACTATAATCCCAATTAGATTAGCACTAAATTATATATGGAAAAATTCAAAAAGTATTTGGGTAAGTTGGATTTGTCACTTTATTTTTGACTGTATTTCATTTGTACCAATGCTTTTTAAATAACCATTTTATTTTTAAAAGGACTTTATTATTTGCGTATTGTATAAAGAACAAGAGCACTCAGCTATTGAGTGCTCTAAAAACATTAATTTTGATTCAAAACATTCTCCTCAAAATATTTCCCCCAATCTGGGCGTCTTCCATCCATATCTGTAAATCCATACTCTCTTCCTAATTCCCATGAACTTAACGCTCGTCCCGTTTTTTCATGAACATTTGGATCACTTGCTAAAGCTGCTACTGCTCTTCCAACAAAGAAAGGAGTTTCTGATGCGATAAAATGAGGGTCTTGTTTAGCTCCTTCTCGCCAATTCTCCTCTGTTACACCAAATATATCTAACATCGCTTCTGAACGAAGGAATCCTGGACTAACTGCGACAGCTGTAATATTGTGTTGTTCTAAATCTTTCGCCATAGCTTCTGCTAAATGAATTGTTGAGACTTTTGCTAAACTATAGTACAAATTACCTCGATATTGATAATCGACTCCATCTGTAATTTCAATAACAAGTCCCATTTTATTTTTCACCATTAATGGTACACCGTAATGGCTTGTCATTATATGAGAATGAACAGCTCTTTGTTGCATAAGTAGTCCGTTATGTAGGTTGTGTTCCCAGATAGGTTTCTCCCATTCTGTTAAAGGATCGCCGCCCCAAACATCGTTTACTAAAATATCAAGCTGTCCATTTTGTTCGTCTTGAATCTTTGTAAATAATGCTTTAATATCTTCTTCTACCGTATGATCAACACGAACTGCGATTCCTTTTCCGCCTTGCTTTGTAACAAGCTCTGCCGTTTCTTCAATCGTTTCAGTTCTTCCCATACAGGATAAATTCCCTTTTGTACTTCTTCCTGTTACATATACAGTTGCACCGGCTTCACCAAGCATCATCGCAATACCTCTTCCAGCACCTCTTGTTGCCCCGGCTACAACTGCTATTTTACCTTGTAATGGTTTCATGTGATTCTCCTTAGTTGCTATGATCAAGTTTAATTAGTTAGAGTAATACATTTTAAAGTAAATTTACCACAAACTCAACTTGCAGTTATTTATCTTGATTCACCAGTTCATTTGAGGGTGATTTGTTTAGGAATCTTCACAGTTACCTTTCTTGGTTATCATAATATGTTTTATCTGCGTATTTTTTATCCTTTCCTTTTAGATAAGCTAAGATTACGTTTGGATTTTTAAGTAAAGCCCAGTCTCCATATTTATCAAATCTTCTGCATGAAGTTATCATTCCATTTTTAATTGTACCGAATTTCTTATTATTTTGCTTTCCCCATTCTTTTAATCGTTTAGCGAAATCTGCATCTTCGGCCATAAGCATGTTTTCATTAAATCCGTTGATTGCCATAAAGTCTTTTCTATAGCACCAAAAAATCCCTACAGATATAGCTCCATACTTAAAAAGTAAGGGGATTATTATTAACATTGCGGAAACGAATATTCCTAAAGACATCCTTTCAAACTTCCCAGTTACCCCACCACCAATGTATTTACCTGAAGCTAAATATTTGTCTACATTAGACAACATAAACTCTGTCATTTGGGTATCAGCATCTATAGTAATGATTATTGCTCCACTAGCTATTTTGGCCCCTGCATTTCGGATTTTGGATAAGTTTTTATCGTTATTTTTTAATGTAATACAGTTATAAGACTTTGCTATTTCTTCTGTGTTATCTGTGCAGCGATTTAAAACAACTATGACTTCAGTTTGATCTTTATATGCCTCTGATGCCTTTGCAATTGAATCCAAACATTTTTTAATGTACTTTTCTTCATTGTGTGCAGGGATTATAATAGAAAACTTCACATCTTTTTTTAAATTTACTCCTGAAAATTCGTTTGTTTCAGTCATAATATTCCCCCTTATTTTATAAAGTAAATATCTACTATATATATTAATAGTTATTAGGTTGTATTATAGAAACTGAAGGTAAACTGTTATTTAAGAGCTTACTCTCGAGTATTTTTTATTATATATCTTGGATTTACTTTACGTTTACGAACCTAAAACAAGCATAACCCCGTTCTGTTTTTAAGAAAGGGGTAAAATAATATGAATTAAATTTGATTAGCATTGCACCCTATACCTTGTAGTGCAACAGCGATGTTCAAGCTTTTTTGTTCGAAATCAGCACATCTAAATAGTGCTGATTGTACATAATGCCTAATATGTTTCCGAAGGGATCAACTACGGAAGCGGTGATGAATCCCACGCCGCGCTCTGTAGGTGCCTCATACTCTTTCGCTCCCATAGACATCAGCTTATTGAAAGTTGCTGTTACATCATCAACATGCCAATACACGATAGCACCAGCTGGACCGGTCACTGTACCAACTGGCGCATAACGGCTATCGATTAAACCTAGCTCATGTTGGTAGTCTTCAATGCGAAATTCGGCATATCCTGGGCGTTCAAAGTATGGTTCGCTTCCTAATAGCTCAGCGTACCACTTTTTTGCAGCTGCTAGATCATCTGTCCAAAAACTAACTGTAGTTAGTCCTCGTAATGTTTGTGTATCGCTCATAATCGATTCCCTCCATCATGTTGAGTAATACTTCCTCCTACTAAACGATATAACATCTTCTGAACTACCTTTAATTTACTTACAAATACCCCATTCTCTTATTTTTATTCAAGAAAACGACCTTTTAATGGTATATCATGAATGGAACGATTTTTTTGTAATTAAACATTATTATTGTGACTCAACCAGAGCGGTACATACAAACAAGGCTATTCTATTCAAAGCAAGCCCCCTCATAAGCATTATTCTTTTTTAAACTGAAAATCCACACGGTTCATTCGTTTTATTTCCTCAATTACTTTGCCAATCCCTTCTTCAATCTTTTCTTCTTTTACATTAGATACATTTAACTTTAACAATCTCTCTTTATGAAAGTTACTTAAATAATTTTTATTAATAGAATCTATGCTTAGTTGACTCTTGCTTAAATTTTTAATAAGTGTATCCGTAACTATGTTTCTTTTCAACTGTAAACACGTGTGTATTCCAATTGAATCTACAGATCTATAAGTAAACAAACGTGGGTTTTCATTTTGAACATCTTCTACTACTTCCGCTAGTTTTTTTGACCTATTGTAGTAAGTTGCTTTTATTTTATGTTTATGCCGATCAAACATTCCGCTCTTTATGTAAATTTCTAAAGCAGCTTGCGAAATCATAGGACTATCGATATCTAATATCTTCTTATACTTATAAAAGGCATCTGCAATAGATTGTGGGATGACTGCAACACCGACTCGTAAACCTGGAAAGATGATCTTCGAATAACTTTTTAAATATATAACATGATTACAATTATCTTGGCTGTAAAACGGATCTACTTTTGAATCAGTTTCTAAATCTGCTAAATAGTCGTCTTCCACTATAAATACATTATATTTCTTCGCAAGTTGAATAATCTTTTCTCTCTCTTTTTTAGAATACGAAGTTCCAAGTGGATGGTGAAACCTTGGTATTGTATAAAAGAATTTAATTTTTTCTGTTCGGAATATCTTCTCTAGTTCATTTAAATCTATCCCTTCATGTGTACGCTTTATTCCGATCACAGAGATCTTATTTATTTCTACATATTCAATATATAAATGATAACTTGGCTGCTCAATTAGTATCGTTTCGTTTTCATTCGGAAATGGTATTGAAGTTAATATAGCAAGCGCCTGCTGCACACCTGACGTTATAAATATATTATCTTCCTTTGTGAAAACTTGATAGTTTGCTAACTGTTTTTGCACAACCGAAATTAAAGATGGTAACCCTTTCGGTGTTCCGTATATAAACAAATCATTCTTATAGGTATCAATCGCTTTATTAATGCAATGCTGAAAATCTAAGTATGGAAAAACATCTGGATCTGGGGCCGAAGAAGCGAAATCAATAATCTCGTTACTTTCTACGTAACTTCCAGATTTCTTAACAACGTAGTATCCACTTTGAGGTACAGAATAAATAATATGACGCTTTTCCAATTCATGCAGCGCTCGTATTACAGTCGCCTTATTACATTCATATTGTGTAACAAGCGACCGTATAGACGGTAATTTCTTTCCTTCTTTTATCTCACCATTTTGAATCATGCTTTCTAAGTCGTTCAAAACATGTAAATATTTATACATCATTACACCTCCTATTTTTTGTACCGGTACAGTTTGTATTTGTTCACATTGTAGCACTAGATCAGAAGGATTACTATGTACGTATACTGGCCAGTAAGAAATCAACTACTATGAGGTGGAATTATGACAAATACAACAAAAGCATATATATCAGCATTACTCTATTCATTTATTATTGGGTTTTCATTTATGTTTGTGAAACTAGCACTAACCATTACGAGTCCTCTTGATACTCTGGCTCACCGTTTTACAGTTGCCTTCATAGCAGCAACCATTCCGGTTATTTTCGGTTTTGTAAAGTTAAATATATCATTTAAAAACATACTTACACTTTTACCACTCGCAATATTTTATCCAGCATTGTTCTTTGCTTTCCAAGCATTTGGCTTAGTATATACAAGTTCATCTGAAGCTGGAATTATACAAGCAGCGATCCCTATATTTACGATGATACTAGCTTCCTATTTTTTAAAAGAATATACGAATACATGGCAAAAAACATCAGTATGTATTTCTGTCATAGGTGTCATTTATATATTTGTTATGAATGGTATAGGGGCTCATGAAACGAGCTTTATCGGTGTTATTCTCATTTTATTATCGGCATTATCATCTGCTTGCTACAATGTATTAGCTCGAAAAATGACAAAGAAATTCAAGCTGATGGATTTAACATACACAATGACAGCAATCGGTTTTATTAGTTTTAATTTCATCGCAATCATTGACCATATGAACAAAGGTACAATAACTGTATACTTTAAGCCATTTACGAATGGAACATTCCTTATCTCCATTTTATATTTAGGATTACTATCTTCCTTACTGACAGCATTATTATTAAACTATTCGCTATCTTATATTGAAGCAGCCAAAATAAGTGTTTTTAGCAACTTATCTACACTTATTACCATTATCGCAGGCGTTGTATTCTTACACGAGCAAATTGCCTACTATCATATTGTCGGTACACTTATGATTGTTCTTGGAGTAATAGGCACAAATTTTCTAGGAAAAAAAGGAATCATAGCGAAAAAGAAGAATACCTCCTTGAGTAAATAAAAAGTGAGGGGTAAATAATGCAGAACTCTAATACGATCGATATCCGTAATATACATGAGCTAGAGAACGAATTATCTACTTTATTAAGTAAACCCATTTCTTCAGGAGAAGATTTAGAAAATTGGCTGAAAACACAGTCGAAATTAATATGGGAAATCGAAGAACAATTGAGATCACACTATATTGACTTTCAATGTAATACAGATAACAAAGAAATAAAAGATACGTTTGAATATGATCAACAATATGTAAGGCCTCTTTTGAAACGTTATCAAAATTCCTTTGATAATAAATATTTAGAGTCACCATTTCGAATGCAACTTGATCCAAAAACTTATAGCTTACTAGATAAAAAAATAAAAAATGCGCAAACATTATTTTGTGAAAAGAACATTGATTTAGAAGTAAAAGAAGACAAATTAGTAACCGAGTACTTCGAAATTACAGGCAGTTTGACTGCACTATGGGATGGCGAAGAAAAAACAATTACTGAACTACAGTCTTACTTACAAAATCCGAATCGTGATATACGAAAAAAAGCAAAAACGCTCATTTCTGAAAAATTCTTATCTGTTGAAAATAATTTACAACATATTTTAAATGAATTAATTGCAATCCGTCACCAAAAGGCAAAAAACATTCAATTAGATAATTATCGTGATTATATGTTTAAAAAACATGAACGTTTTGATTATACGGCTGATGATTGCTATGAACTTGCAGAATCCGTTCGTAAATACGTTGTGCCACTTATTGATAATATATTTAATGAGAAAAAAGCTGAACTTCAAGTAGATACACTTCGTCCGTGGGATCTAAAAGCAGCCGCACCAAATCAAAAAGTATTAAAACCCATTGAAGACGAGAGTGATTTAATCGAAAAAAGTTCTCATATTTTACAAAAACTAGACCCAGAATTTTCTGCATTATTGAGCCGTATGCATAAAAATGATTGCTTAGATTTAGAAAGTCGTAAAGGAAAAGCACCTGGAGGATTTTGCGAACACTTACCTGCTTCTCAATTATCTTTTATTTTTATGAATCTCAATCATACACATTATGATGTTACTACTTTCCTCCATGAAATGGGCCATAGTATTCATAATGAATGTATGAAGCAGCTAAAGCTACAAAAATATTTAGAAATCCCTTCAGAATCAGCTGAGCTAGCCAGCATGACAATGGAATTGTTTTCGATGGAGTATTGGGATACATTTTATGAGAATACAGAAGAATTTATAAAAGCAAAATTAGATTTCTTTAAAGATATTGTTAAGTATTTACCACAAATGCTTATCGTTGATCAATTCCAACATTGGATGTATGAAAATCCAAATCATACTGCTAAAGAAAGAAATGAAAAATATTTAGAATTACATAACACTTACCAATCGAATGTGGTAAATATTGAAGGTTATGAAAACTGGATAGCAACTGGCTGGTTACCTGTACTACACATATTCGAAATACCCTTCTATTATATTGAATATGCAATCGCGCAACTTGGTGCATTGCAAATGTATAAACAATACAAGGAGAATCCTAAACAAGCACTACAAAATTACAAAAAAGCATTATCTCTAGGTAGCTCTGAATCCTTACCAGAGGTATATGAAGCAGCTGGAATTCGTTTTGATTTTTCTAGTGAGACAATAAAAGAATTAATGGCATTTGTAGAAGAGGAATTGGAATTACTTAAACAAATATAAATAAAAAAATGCATCTGTCCTTATAGGTGCATTTTTTATTGTTTTTTATTCAACACAAATTGAATCTTTATCTCGCTTTATTAATAAGCTCTATATATTGTAGGTCCCCATATCCTATTGTTGGAAAAAGATTAAACAACCTTTTTAGTAACTCTTGTGTTGGTAAACCTTTATTTTTGGAGATATACTTTACTACTACATTATTTTCTTTTAGCATCTCTAAATATAAATCTATCGCCTGATACATTACAGGTAGTATCTCATGAGATGGTTTTTTTTGATTTACTAGAACTTGATTATAAACTGAAAAATAGTTTCCTAATTCAAGTTCAATTTGACTTACTTTAAATTCATCCTCTCTGAAGCTATTTAAGTATACTTTTCCCTTATAATCAGACTGTTCAAGATAAGAAAGTACGGTAAGTAGATTCATTTGGCAAAACATATCCTCACCAAACCATAAAACGATACATTTATACTCTTTCTTAAAAAGATTCTCTAAAGGATGAATAACCTTTTTTATATAATTTTCTACAGTACCTTGATGTCCTTCTGCCCTTGTTTTAATAAACTCATCATCAAAAATCTGTGCAGTAGTCGCATTTACACACATAGCTTCATTAAATGGAGCGTAATCAGATTCCCCCATTAGTCTTTCACTTTTAAATTCTTCATACATAAATTGACCATTTAATATGTTTAGTACATCTTTATCAAACAGCTCACTCTTCGCATTTCGTAACTGATTAACTTCAACTTTTCTAGAAAAATTCATTCTATCCCACTCCTTGCCATCATTGATTGAGAGTTTAATAAATGATTGAACCGGTATTTTGTTAAGTTGGAATTTCCCTGGGGTTATACCAAAAACAGTTTTAAATGCTCTACTATAAGCCTCTTGCGAAGAGTAATCGTAATCAAATGCGATATCAATTATCTTTCTATCATTCGTCAAATCTTCCGTTGATAAATACAATCTTCTAAGAAGAATATATCGTCTAATACTTATCCCTGTTACTTGATGAAATTTAAACGAACAGAAGTAAGGAGAATACCCCATATAATCAGATAATTTATCTAATGAAAACTCCTTTTTTAAATTGCCCTCAATCCATTCAATCATTAGCTGTATATGTTCATTCATTTATCTCCCTCCTCACTAAATATTATAAGAAGTATCCACTTCTTTCTTTTGATATTTCTTGTGGTTTATAACATTAACCACCCTCTAGAACCTTTAAATATCATATGTAATTACTCATTTCATATTTTTTCAGCTATCTTATTTTGTCATACATTTACTTTTCAATAAAGTGAAACTTTAATCAGTGGGGAGCTTGTTCCTCCCCACTGATTATTATCCCATACTAATCGGACTTTTACGGGATAAATCTTTTTTAAAGGATTCTACCAAATAAAACACGAAATTTGTAAGTTAATGAACTAGTAGTTTTGTGAGTGGAAAATTTATGTTTGGAAAGGAAGTTAAAATGAATAATATAGAAAAAGAGATACTTAAACTAATTAATAAACTATATCCATTGGATTTTATTGAAATGAAACCAATAACAAATGAAATGTATCAATGTCTCACAGCACAAGGTACTTACTTCGTTAGAATTACAAACTATAAAACATATGAAGAGCAATTAGAAGAAGTTACATATACGAAATTTTTATATCAAAAGGGCTTAGGAGTCCCTCCCATAATACCTTCTTTAAAGGGGAATTTAGTAGAGAAAATAACATTAGACAAAGAAGTTTTTGCTGTATTATATAAAGCTGCTCCTGGTATACATTTACCAAGAAACGAATGGAATTCTAATGTATTTAAAAAGCTTGGTCAACAAATTGGTAAATTACATCGTGCATCTAAAAATTTTGAAAGTATTGAACCAGTAAAACATATAAACGACTGGTATCAAAATGAAGAGTATAATTTTCTTAACTATATCCCAAAAGAAGAGACTACTATAAGAGAAATTGCATCTGACGTTTTAACTTCTATAAAGGAGCTGCCAAAGTCCACTTCAAATTACGGCTTAATTCATGGAGATTTATGGTTAGAAAACATATTAGTGGACAATGATTTAAATTTAACAATGATTGATTTTCAAGACTGTGAAAAACATTTTTACATATTCGATTTAGCTGTTCCAGTCTATAGCGCGATAGAATATTCTTTCGTTGGGAATGGCAACATAGTCGACTATGAGAATTCTATTACAAAAGCAATAATCGGCGGATACCAGGAGGAAAATGATTTACCTACAGAAATGATAGAGCAGCTTCCATTGTTTATTAAATTAAAGGAGATATTCGAATATAGTTTAATGCATATGTATTGGAATAAAGAAGAGTTAACTGAGGAACAAGTACGGATAATGAACCTTTATAGAATAAAGATTGAAAAAAGCCATTCTTTAAACACAGTTGGTTTCCTATGAAGTACACCCAATTGTTACATTCAATTTAACAATTGGGTGTACTTTTCTATAGATAAGTTTTCTTCAAAAGACAAAATACAAGGAGCGAAACGATATTTAATCGTACAGTGGCACCTATTTTTCAATCCATTCAACGGATTTATCTAACTTAATACCATCCTCGATATTACTTTCTTCCAAAGTATTTGCCCTAGCTTGAATACAAATAAAATAGAGAGGTTCACTTGAATTGTTACGCCAAATTCTTTCCCCCTCTTGTGCCACCCTTATGACAGTACCCTCTTTGATTTCAAGAATTTCATCATCAATCTTGAATTCCCCTTGTCCTTTGACGAAGATATACAGCTCTTCATTTTCTCTATGCTTATGATAAAAGGGCATTGAAATGCCTGGAGGGAAAACATTTAGTGAAACTTCCATCCCTGTACATTGTAAGTCATCTTTAAGAAATACCTTTCCAGGAGCTTTAAATGGATTTCCATTTTTATATTGAAGCAGATCCTCCCACTTTCCTACTTGAACAGCACTAAAATTTTTACCTTCCATTGTTGAATTAACAAATTGACTCATTTGTATTCTCCTCTCATATTTGTTTTCCATAATTCGACTTTTAATTCTCTAATAAATGAATAAATCCTCTCACAAAAAGAAATCGAATAGTCTCTTTTTCACGGTAAAAAAACGGCTCAATTAGCCATAATATGTTATTAAGAAGTTTATTAGTAAAGATTGTTTTTTACATATTTATCTCTACATTTATTTTATTTAGAATTTCTAAAAAACGAAGCAATCCAATTTTTATTAATTAATATTTATTTAAAATTGTAAATTAAGTCCTCAGCAGCTTCCATCACAATCTCACTTAAAGTTAGTTGAGCATGTGGTGTTAATGCAATATCTTCAACTGTCATGCCTGATTCAATTGCTAAACCCATTTCGGCAATTATTTCTGATGCACCATTACCCACGATTTGAGCACCTACTAATACACCATCTTCTTTACGCACCAATAGCCTCAAGAACCCTTTTCCTTCATTTGATACAAGTGCACGACCGTTTGCTGAAAATGGGGATTGAATCACTTTTACTTCCATGCCTTCTGCCTTTGCTCGCTCTTCAGTATAACCAACTGTAGCTAATTCAGGATTTGTGAAACAAACTGCTGGAATTGCCAAGTAATCAACACATGATAGTTCACCAGAAATAGCTTCAGCAGCTACTTTTCCTTCGTAAAATGCTTTATGTGCAAGCTGTGGACCAGCAATAATATCACCGATAGCAAAAATGTTCGGAAGGTTAGTACGGCATTGTTGATCAACTTTTAATAAACCGCGGTCAGAAAACTCAATACCGATTTTTTCAAAACCCATATTTTCAGTATTAGGACGACGGCCAACCGTTACTAATACGTAATCAGCGTCAACTTTCTTTTCTTCACCACCAATTTCGTAGGTAACAATTACACCATTTTCAACTTCTTCAACACCTTTAGCGGATGCATCTACTATTACTGTAACACCTTTGTTTATAAGGTCTTCTTTCACAATTTGAGTCATTTGTTTATCGAAGCCAGTTAAAATATCTTTACCTCCTTCAATAATTGTTACTATAGAACCGAGGGAAGCGTAAGCAGAGCCCAATTCAGTACCAATGTAACCACCACCGATTACAACCAATTTACTTGGAACTTCAGTTAAACTAAGTACACCTGTAGAGTTAATCACACGTTTTGTAAATTTAAATGTTGGAATTTCAACTGGGCGTGATCCAGTAGCTATAATTGCATTTTTAAATGTATATGTTTGAGCTACATCTTTATTGGTTACTCGTATAGTGTTAGCATCCATGAAATAAGCTTCACTTTTTATCACTTCTACTTTATTGCTTTTTAATAACCCTTCTACACCACCTACTAATTTCTTTACAACGTTGTTTTTAAATTCTTGTACTTTTGCAAAATCAACATTTACACCAGAAGAAAAAATACCCATATTTTCTGAATGCTTTGTTTCCTCAAAACGATGACCTACAGAAATAAGTGCCTTAGATGGAATGCAGCCGACGTTAGCACATACGCCACCAAGATTCTCTCTTTCTATAATTGCCACTTGTTTCCCTAATTGTGAAGCTCTTATTGCAGCAACATATCCTCCAGGTCCAGAGCCAATTACGATTGTTTCTATTTCTCTCATATCCTTTTTCACACTCCTCCAAAAATTAGAAACTGGTAGGCCGAAATTGTTCATACTCTACACATTTTTCAATTTACTATTTTGTATTAGTACCATTCTTCTCTCAACCGTTTTTTCATAGTTCCATCATGGAATTTCTATTAAGTGATCACCCCCTCAAAAAAGAAACCGAACAGTCTCTTTTTTGCGATAAAAATTACGGCTTACTTGGCCGTAATTTGTTTTTCCAATTCATCTAAAAGTTGTGACGATACTGTATCAATATAGACTGTATCTTGGTATAAGCGTGACAAGGCAAGTGCTCCTTCAAGAGAAGAAATCCAGATGATAGCAATCTGCTTTGCTTGAGTATCTGATCTTAACTCCCCTTGCTCAATTCCATTCGTAATAATCTTTTCAATCATTCCAAGTAATTGATTCATCGCTATCTGTGCTTGTTCTGCCATAAGTGGGTGAGAATCATCTGCTTCTAACGTTACATTCATGATTGGACAGCCTCCTGGAAGAGGATCATTATGAACGAGAGATGTAAAAACTGAGATAAAACTTTTTAACTTATCAAATGTAGTGGATGCTTTTTTTATTTCTTCAATATAACGCACTCCCATTTGTGAAGTTGCGTGCTGAAAGGCTTGAACAGCCAAGTCATCTTTATTTTTAAAGTGACGATAAATACCACCCTTCTCTAGCCCAGTCTCTCGCATAATATCAGAAATTGAAGAACCACTATACCCCTTTATATTAAACAGAGCAGAGGAACGATCAAGAATCATTCTTTTTGTTAATTCACCTTTACGCATAGTGTCCTCCTAAAAGAAAACATTTGGTCTCTTTTTAGTATATGACAAACCGAAAAGAATTAGCAAGAAAAATAACGGAGAGAATCAATGAGTAAAAAATAAATGATTCACTATTTTAATAGGGATCAAAATAAATACTTGAAAACATCTTTTATTTACAGAGGTGTACTCTCTGCCAATCTAGCTGCGCCAATAATAGGAGCCCACTGGAAAATTTCATCTCTTAATAAACCTGTTTTTTTGCAATATATATGTAAATACATTTCAGCTAATTCCTCTGAATTCTGTGAATACAATAAGTATGTCCGAAACACATCTGCACGAATATCACCTGAACTAGCATCAACCCAATCTATAATATTCACATCACCATTACTCATAATTAAATTAAGCGGATGAAAATCACCATGACATAATCTAGGTTCAAATGTGATTGAATCTAACTTTTTTAATATATTTCCCTTTTGTTTTTCATCCAGATCATGTACGGAGTTAATTTGACGATAAAGCCTCTTTTCCATCAGCTCTATTTCATCCGATCTCACATAGATCGCATGAATCTTTTGTTGTACACTAACACATATACTTATGTAATGCTCCGCTTTACTCAAATTATTAAGCAAAAGCTCACCAACACTTTCCCCTTCTACATATTCCATAATAATAGCTTGTCTACCTTGTATCTCTGTAACTTCAAATACTTTAGGAACGTGTAAACCACATGAATATGCATACTTTTGTTTTCGTGCTTCGTATAGAGATTCTGTATTAGGGAGGTATTCTTTAAACAATTTCACAACTTTATTATCACAAAGATAAATTTCAGCCGTATTTCCTTTGGCTATCGGATTTCCTAGATTCAATTCATTTCTCTCCTTACAGTAAATTAGAATAACGCCTTATAGTCCTCTATAAATTCAGTGTAATTATACTGAAACCCTTCTTCATGAAAATGAAAAAAACTTACCCCTCCCTATAATTATATAGAAAGTGGTAAGTTTAATTTTCTAGGAATATCGGAATGAAACTCCGGTGTATGCAAAACAGAAAATGAATACCCTTGTTGAATAAACAATACTTCAGTATGTTTACTTTCAAATGGAACACCATTTTTCTTAAAGTTATTTTGGATTTGTTGTAAAAACGCATGATCCGGTGTTCCGAATGAAACATGTACTTTCGGTGGTAAAGCTTTCATCGCGATTGGAATCCACGGTCGCTGCCACCAGGTTGCAACGATATATGCAGTGCCACCTATTACAAAGTTAAAAATATCCCCATCTTCCTTCGTTTTCATGTCTAGATTTGATTTCAACCATTCCGTAAATACAGGTACACTTTTAACCGGAAGACCAATTTCCCTTACGTATAAAATGTTTAACGGTGAATGCGGGACTAATACATCTTCTTTAACATAACTATGTGCAATAATTTCGAGAAGATTTCCATCACCATCTTTAAAGTATAAATTGAATAGACCATTCTCCTCACCAATTGTATGACCATCTTTCCATTTCACAATGAGTAATCCAGACTCTTTAAGCCATTTTGCCGTTTCATGAAACTTTGAATATGGGATCTCAAAAGCGAAATGCGCAGGTGCAATTGGTTCATATACTTCTTGAAAACTAATTGTTGTATACGGTGTTACTTCAAATTGAATATATGATGCGATTTCTTTTTTTATTGGAAAAGATAATATGTCTTTATAGACTTGTTTTACCCCTTCTATAGAAACCGTTTGTAGTTTTATATCTGATATATGTGTAATCACTTTACATTCCCCCTTGTTTCTTATTATCTATTCTTATTGTATTACACTTATAAATAGATAAAATCAAACCGAAGGGTGGATTTTTCATGTGAAAACTACAACTTTAGTATGAATATGTTAGCTCCAATTACTTTTTATTTCCTCTATAACAACTTCTGGTTTATCCCAGTGTAACAAATGTGTAGTATCAGAGATTAATTTTACTTTCGCGCCAGTTTTTAACTTGAAAATCCTCACTGTTTTATCTCTATATTCATCCCATATTTGTGGAACTGTAGCTCGAAGCAATATAATATTAGATGGTAACTTCTCGTAAATATCTATCGTTTCATCTTTATGCATACCTCTTATTATATTACCAGCTGTTGTACCTCTCGCATGCCAACATACTTTATTATCCATTTCAATCCCTAGGTCTTTTACAGCAACTTCTAATAATGGAGACCACCTAGTATATGCTTCTTTTTCACTTTTGAAAAATCCACCCCAATTATTAAAAATATATTCTTCAAAATCCTTTTCGTAATACGCGATTTCCTCTTCAAGCGTTTCTTCTTGAAGCCTTTTTGTTTGATATCCACCATCAATAAGAATACTTCCTAGTACTTTTTCTGGATTATTTAATAAATAAAATAGTGCTACAAAACTTCCCCACGAATGTGATAAAAAATAGAAATGTTCAATTCTCAGTTCATTTATTATTTCATTTAACCAGTTTGCTAAATTCAGCATCTCATAATCTTCCGTTCTTTCAAAGGGCGGTGTTTTACCATGCCCAGGTGCATCAATGGAGATAAATCTATACTCTTCCTTTAATTCCTCTGCAATTTCTATAAAACTTAAACTCGTACTACCTAACCCATGTAAACAAAAGATAACGGGCTTTTCATTATTTCTCCACTCAGTAATATGTGCGTTTATTTTTTCGTTGTTAATATAGTAACGTTTCAAAATAATTATCCCCTATATTTCAATTTTCAGATTACCACTTTACCTATTTCTATGATTTTTAAGTTTTCCCTGCATTCTTTTCCACAAAAAAAGCTGATTTTCTTTTAAAGAAAATCAGCTTTTACGTTAAAATACACTATGATTTAACAGCAATAATCATAAACCTTTTTGAATTCGTACGAATACCTTTTTCGGAACTATTAGCGTCAATGAACTTTTGTAAAATATTAAAGTCCTCTTCTTTTTCTCCAAATCTAGGAATAATAGGCGTATGTTTTAATAAGAAAATAAGATCCTCAGGAGTACTGTAATAATCAGTAACATCATATTCACGTACTTGTACGAGTTCAAATCCTGCACTAATAAGTTCACCCATATAATTATCTTTTAACGTACCATCTCTTTCACCTAAACATTGCCCTCTACCAAATGCTTCTTTAAGATTTAATTTATCATGTTCGCTAACTTGTTGTGTTAAGAAAAAAGCACCTTTTTTCATTACTTTTGCCAATTCAGATACTACAAACGGCGCATGACAACTTGAAGTAATATCAAAATGAGCATGCGGAAACGTTAAAAATTCCGAATCCATTTGAAGAAATTCAACATTTTGTACACCTGCTTTATTCAAATTGGAATGTGCTGTTTTGATCATTCCATTAGAATTATCTATTCCAATCAGTAATGCAGCTGAAGATGCTATTTTTAATATATTCTCTCCTCCACCTGTGCCAACATCAAGTAGAATATCTGATGGTTTACATCTTTCTTGCACTTCGCCATAAAAGTCCCAAGTGTCACCTACAGTTTCACACTTTAGCTTACTAAAGTCCCACCCATTTAATCGTCCCACTTTATCATAAAAACTTTTATACTCTAATTCATTCATTTTATTATTTCCCCTTTGTAAAAATGCATTAACTGTTTAGATGATTCTCGAAATAGACTCATAGTTGATATTATCGTGAAAGGGCCTACGTCTTCTTTTATATCTGCTACGCATTTTTTCAGCCCCGAACAACTAGTTACTTCGAACGATACAGCATTTCATCTATATCACCTCATCTGGAAGACTGCATATATAATAACCTATAACACTATTTAATTATATATTATAAAATACAAATTATTAAAACGATATGTTTCGACAAATCCCATTTAGTTTACATAATAATATTATATTTTATTTTTATCAATATATTCTAAATGTCCTCTTCCCCAACCACACATACTATCTAAAACAGTACTAACTGTTTTTCCATGCTCAGTTAAGCTATATTCCACTTTAGGTGGTATTTCTTGATAAATTTCACGTTGTATTAGTTGATCTTGTTCTAATTCACGAAGCTGCTTCGCTAATGTTCCTTGAGAAATGTCTGGTATTAATCGCTTTAATTCACCAAACCGTTTCGTTCCATCTGTTAATAATATAAATAAAATGAGTGGCTTCCATTTCCCACCGATTATTTGTAATGTCGCTATTACCCCTTTTAATTTCGGTTCCTCTAAATTCACTTTCCTCACCACTCCCCTCAAATCATAAATTATAATGAGTAATTTTTTATATTATGTATCCATATAACAAGCGATTAGTACGAAATTTGCGACTATGTACATATAAAGTGCGTACTTTTCACTTGCAATCTTTTAGCGAATAATAAAAGCATAGCAGTTTTATTTTAAAGTTTTTATTAAAGGAGGGGCTAAAATATGTCTATTACTACATTAAAGGATACTCGTATCGTTATCATTGGTGGAAGCTCTGGTATTGGATTAGTAACAGCAAAACAAGCAATCGAACAAGGCGCACATGTTATTATTGCAGGACGATCGGAAGAAAAATTAAAAATTTCTCGAGAATTAATAAATAACAACCATCTTCAAACTTATGTATTGGATAATCAAAATAAAGAGCAATTACAAGATTTTTTCAAGACAGTTGGGAATTTTGATCATTTATTCACACCGGGAGCCTCTTACACACTTGGACCAATAACCGCTACAGAGGAAATTGCTGAAAGCAGCTTTATCGGAAAGTTTTGGCCACAATATTACGCCGTAAAATATGCAATTCCTTTTCTTTCAAAATCTGGATCTATCGTGTTAATGTCCGGTGCATTTAGTCAAAGACCACTTAAAGGTGCACCTGCTTATGGCGCTTGTAATGGTGCTATTGAAAGCTTAGGGAAAGCTTTAGCTGTTGAATTAGCTCCTATTAGAGTTAATGTTGTTTCTCCTGGAACGATACGAAGAGAGAATGAACAAAATGAGAAAAGACTAGCTGCTTATGAAGATTATAAATCTCTTTCTCTTGTACAGAGACCTGGGTATAATGATGAAATTGCACATACTGTCCTGTATTTAATGCAAAATGGTTTTACTACAGGTAATGTATTATTTCCTGATGGAGGATACACATATCATTAATTTAAGATTCAACTGTAAATTATCTTGAAGGTTTTTATTTAAACACAATTTCCAGTAGGTATAAAATTTTTAAACTGCCTCCACTTATTTTCGTAATTTAAAATTTAGTTGATGAATCAAACCGACAAGCCCTTTAGCTATACATTTTTGAGCACAAATAAGTAAAAAAAGGCATAGCTAAAGGGCTTTTTTTACTTATTTGTTAATTGGATAACAAACCTCTGTAACCCACTTATTAGGATCTGATTCCATCGCTGGACTAACGTGATAAATATTAAACATCGGTCCGGCTAACTCATAACCTTCCGTTTCAATCCATTTTGCTGCCGCCTCATTTACAGCTGTCATTTGTTCATAACTTCCGTTAACTGTTATTGAAGCTACATAGGATGGATCTATCTTTTTGAAATTAACATCTTTTGTATTTTCATGCTCCCCTAAAATATTTATCTGTATTTCTACATCCACATCATTTTCCTTATATTCTTGATCATGGAATGTAGCAATACTATAAATCGGATTAGCTATACTAATATTTTTAACATTAATTTCTTGCATCAATATACTCCATAAATCCCCTTCGCAATTATACGATGGAATAACCTTTCTAACACTTGCTACATTTCTTTCTGGAATTTCTTTTAATGAAACATGATAGTTCATTTCAATAGCATCCTCTCTCATCGTTTTCATTGAGTCTTCGAGGAGACGTAATTATTTTTTGAGATCGTCCATATCTTTTAACACTTGAATTTGATTTACTTTCTTTAATTGAGCTGCTGAATAATATCGATAACCACTTTGCTCATCGACTTTTACTGGTTGTAATAATTCCACTTTATCGTAATGTCTCAACATACGTATGCTAATGGAAGAAAGTTTTGAAAAATCTCCTATTTTGAACATTAGTTCCTCCTATTTATTACAATTATTCGAAGCTCAACTTAAGCTTAAACAATGACATTATTGTGTGAGAGTCAACTATTTATAACAGTTTAAACGATTATTTAATGTATTATATTTATATAATTAAAAGCTCTTACGACTTATTTACCACTTCACTTTTTAACGCAATATATATTGATATTAATCCATTTACATTCAATAAAGTAACTATAATACTAATGAGCAACGCTACATCTGCAGAAAACATTTTAATCGTCTGCCACGGTGAATTTGTACTATAAATAAGAAGTGGAATTAAAGTAATAGATAATATTAGAAATAAACTCCCTAGAAAAAGCCAGGTCATTTTTTTACAAATTTTCTTACGTTTATACTTTATTATTAACATAATTGCTGTAATAAAAAGTGCGAATATTAATATTGACATAACAATTTGAACTATTGGTATATTTTTTGGTATATCAACCGGTTCTTCACCATTCAAAATATTAATAATCCCTTTTTTAAATTCTGGTAGTGATGCTTCTTCTAAAACATGATTTTTATTCGTTAAAATCACAACACCCCAGCCAGTTTCATTTAAAATAAATATTTCTGCATGTGAATCAGGAGTTGAGCCTGAATGCCAAACCATCTTTTCGTTTCCATTTATATTTGTTGTCCTCAGTCCAAAACCATAATATTTCGCTGAATCTATTTTATATAATGGAGATAAATAAAGATCCATACTATCTTTATTTAAAAATTGTGTATGCTCTTGGTGATTCAAAAACTTAATGAATTGAATCATATCTTCTAGATTTGCTGTAATATATCCATATGGTGTCCCACCATTATCATACGACACCGTACTTTTTCTTGGTATTCCAAACCATGATTGATAACCTGTTAAATAACCCTTTTTATAAGACTCTTCACTATTTGCTGCTGCACCATTCATTCTTAATGGCTGAAAAATTTGCTTCTCCATATAAGTAGAGTATGTCTCTTTTGAAACTTCCTCAATAAGTGCACCAAGAACGAGATAATTTGCATTACTATATTGATATTTTTGTCCTGGGGGAGCAGTTAATGTTACATTCGACAGTTTCATTACATTTTCTTTTATAGCCGTAGTAGTCTTTGATTGCTTATCTGATAATGCTAAACCTTCATAGGTACTCATTCCACTTGAATGTGTTAGTAGCTGTTGGATTGTTATATTTGAGGCCGATTGATTATCTTTTACTTTAAACCAAGGAAGATGTTGTTGAACTGAATCCTCTAATTTTATTTTTTTATCTTCTATTAACTTGACTATAGCTAAAGCTGTTAAAGATTTACTTATTGAGCCAATCGCAAATGGGGTTTTACTAGTTACCTTTTTTTCAGACTCCCCAGTAATCCCCCATGTTTTTGTAAAGAATACATCTTTATGATGTACAATTGCAACGGAAGCTCCAGGAATGTTCTGTTCCTTTATAAATTTTTCAATATACTTATCTAATGTAACTTTAATATTTTGCTGAGCATAAACTTTTGGATGTACGATACATAATATTAATACATTACAAAGAATACAAATTTGAAATAGTTTATAGATAGTTTTCTTCATTATACTTTAGATAGCTTTCTTTTTTTATAACTTACTAGGCTAATAAATACTAATATAGAGAGCGTAAAACTAAACATTATTAATACATAGTTCCACCATTGATTCTCTGCTATACGATATAAAAGATTATAATTAAATGTATTTTTGCTATTAGTTCCGTTAAATGATTCAGTTAAAAATAGTGAAAGTGTAGTTTGTGAGATGAGGTAAGTAATAACTGCGATGAATATGCCACCTAAGATAAATGTGCTCGAATTTCCCTTTTCATTTTGAAGTTGTCTCATTTTAACTTGTAGGTCAATTTCATTTATTTCTAAAAAATCTTGAACAAATAATTGAGGCGTACCTAGATCATTTATACTATCCTCCCCATTTTCACGACATTCTTGAATATGCTCTAAAATTTGTTGTTTAATATTTTCCCTTTCTTCTAAGCTGATATCGTATTGCTTTAATTCCTTAAGTACGTCAGTTAAAAATTGATTTTCTTTACCGTTTAATTCATTCCTCATTTCAGAAGGTCTCCTTTCAAACCACTTTTTAATAATGTTTGAATATCAGATTGTAATTCTAACCACTCATTAATTTTCTTCTCAAGACGTATTTTCCCGTTTTCATTAATTTCATAATAGATTCTAACTTTACCACTGTCTGTTACTTCTTGATAAGTATTTACCCACTCTTGATTTTTTAACTTAGTTAAAATAGGGTAAATACTTCCTACTCCTTTCAATTTTAAATTGTGTACTTCAAGTTCTTTCATAATTTCATAACCATAACTTTTCTTTTTCGACAAAATAGATAACACACACATTTCTAAATGACCTTTAATTAAACTTGTTTTGTCCATAGGATAAATTTAACAGAAATATATACTTCATTCAAGTATATATTTCTGTTAAATTTAAAAATTCTAATAATTATACAATCACTAAAAAAGTAGCATATTCCTTTTGTTATTATCCAAATAACCTAAATTATTATCCCCAAAAAACATTTTTATACATCAATAATTATATAATAAATGATCATAATTAACGATTTAAAACTAACTCTCACAGATAAATGTATTTACATCTTAGAAAGACTAACAAAACTTAAACATAAATACCAACCTGTAATACTTTTCAGTTTAAAATTTAAGAATAATTTATATTGGTATTACAAATAGATTTTTCTTGCTCTATTATCTATCCACCTTAACACGTTTAAAGAAACTCTTCTTCAACATAAAAACTCATTTGCAGATTATTGCAAATGAGTTTTTAATCCCTAACTGACCACTATTTTTTATTCTTCTTAATTTAATTATTTTTCTCAAGACATTCATAAACTGCCATCATTTCTCGCTTATTCAACTCACGAATTCGATTAAATATTAGAATGTCTGCAACATCCTCAGTTCGTAAGCTTTCATCCACAACATCACTAACTTTTCCAGTTAACCATGTTTGTACATCTATGCCATCAACAATTTCTTTAAGCCCTTCATCATTAATACCACTTGCATTACAAGTTATACATGGAATTGTTAATTTAAACACGCCATCATGTAGATTATCCTCGGTTATAACTTTTTTTCCGTTACAGAATGGACATGGGTTGCTTTTTTTAATTTTATTAATTTGGGTAACTAATTTTTTATAACCAAATGCTTCATACACATATGTTAATTTTTTATATTTTCCATTTGTGAAATACTTATCTATGATAGTTTCTCTTGTTTCATTGATATTTTGGAAATCACAAATAGTCACCTTATTATTATTGCTGATTGATTCGATATTACCTTTAATTTGGCTCCAGAATGGTAAAACATTTTGTAACACCATTTCATAGTTTGAAAAGCTTGCTTGTTCTAATTCAAACATTTTCAGTGCAACTTGTGTTTTCCTAGGCAGTAACGAGACATCTTCTGTCATAATCATATTGTCACCTACGATAGATTTCAATTTGATGAGTACAGGTAAATCTCCTACAATTTTTATTATTTCATTAAGCGGCTGATTGATAATTTCACGAATATCTGTATCTCCAAATTTAAGCGATTTTTGGTGATTTAATACAGTTGCCTCACAAATTGGACATGTCATCGTTTCTTTAGAAGTCTTAATATCTTCTTTAATAGCTGCTTTTGAAATAACAATATATCCGCCAATAATTGTATTAAATCCTACCCATGTTCTACGTGTCTTTCCTTTCTTATCATAAAAGGACTTATCAAAATAGCCGTACCAAAATGTATGTTTTTCTTCCTCAGACATATCATTATAGCTCTTTGACAAATCATGACCAAGCTCATTTTTAATTTCTTCAAATAGAAATTCTATTTTTTCATATTGATAAAATTTTAATACTTTCATGATTTCCGGATCGAATAGACCATCCCAAAATGGAACATTTTTATCTTGAATTGTAATTTCTTTATCAAAAACTTCGATTTGAAGACGTCCCGAACATGATGGGCAATGATTATCCTGAGAATAGAAATCGAAGCTTCTCGTATCTTTATTAGTCGGATGAGCAGCTACAATATGATTGATCAATCCACCAATTTCATATAAGAAACTATATTGACTATACAAATGTCTTTCGAGATCAATAGCAACTACAGGTGCAATTGTATCAGATTCGTATTCACCGTAAATTAAACGAGCCATTGATGATAAGCTTTTTAATATGCCACCCTTATAGATGTTTTCTGCATTTTTAAAATAATCAATATGATTTTCTTCTAAGTAATTAATTCCATTTTTTTGATTCAGTGTTGAAGAAATATGTATTTGCTCAGCATTATTCACACTGCTTTTTTGACGATAATAATCATCATGACTTACTACATCAAGATGCTCTATAGATTCAAGCTGTCTTTTTCCAAAATCGACAATATAATCAGAACTTTCTAGCATGTAACTGTTATGCTCAATCATTATGATAGAGACTGATTCATCTTGTAATATCCCTCTAACACTATCTATAAATTGATTTAAAATATTTTGCGATAAACCTTTTGAAGGCTCATCAAAAATAAACAATGTATGTGGATTTCTTGTTTTTGCAAATAACTCAGAAACTAAATGAACACATTGAAACTCACCCGTTGATAATGTTTGTGTTTTTCGTTCTAATGTTAAATAGCCCAGTCCTAATTTGATTAGTAGGCTCAAGCGTTTATACGCAATATCTTCGTTTGGAATTTCATCAATAATATCCTCAATTGAGCGCTCAAAAATATCATCAATTTCTTCACTATACTTTGTCAGTTTCTTTTTAATATCTAAGAAAGTTGCTACAGTTGATCGACTTGTAATCGATTGGTTTCGATCTTGCCCTACCATAACTAATTTATCTTTTGGATATCGTTTCAAGAAATCTGTAGCTAAACACTCATTGACAAGTGTAGATTTCCCGCATCCAGACTCTCCTGTAACAGTTACAAGTCTATTTTTAGGAATCTGAAACTCAGTCATTTGGATATTTCGGCAATATAATTCATGGAATGTATAATATTCTGTTGGCATTTTGTAATTTCGTTCCGATAGTATTGGCTTTGGCCTTGGTGATTCTTTTACGATTTTTCCACCATATTTTCCACTACCAGGTCCGAAGAATATTTGCTCATCCGTTGTATCCAGTACTGTATCTGAATGATCAATGAGCCAAATTTGATTTTTGTACCCTAATCTTTCGATCTCTTCTAATATTTGTAATAATGTTTCGTGATCAAGCCCCACGGAAATCTCATCAATAATAATTACAGCATTTTCACTTACTGCCATGAATTCAGCTAAGTAAAGTCGTGTTAATTCTCCACCTGACAACGTACCCATAATTCGATTTAATGTTAAATAACCAATGTTCATATTGATAATATTTTGCAGTATATGTTGTTTTGCTTCACTAATATTTAATTCTTCTGCTAGTGAAAGAATAGATTCAACACTTAAATCGTTAATATCCGAAATTGTATGTGATTCAGCAAATAACTCAATAGTACGTTGTTCAACTTCTTCACTATAACGTTTCCCCTTACATTTTTTACACTCAATATTTTTAGTAGTACCACGCCCTTTACAGCCAGCACACCAACCTAATTGATTATTAAATGAAAAGACTTCAGGAGAAAGATTAAATTCTTCCGCTAGTTTTTCACGAATCTCTTTAAAAACACCTGTATGAGTACCAATCGTCGAACGCGGATTGGAAGAAATTGATGATTTCCCTAAAAAAAGTACTAAAGGCATTTCTTCCATTTTAATTGCACTAAAATTAGTTTCCATAATATTAGGAAATAAATATTGATATTCAGCCTTTGGCAATAAGGAAACTAGACGCTTCTTTGATTCTTCACCAATTGTTTGACAAAGAGTTGTTTTTCCAGATCCAGATAAACCAGCAATACCAAGTGATTTATTAAACGGAATAACAGTATCAAGTTTATTTATGTTATTAGCAATTAATTGATTTACTTTCATATTAACCTCTATTCTTATTTTTCCACAAAATCATTTTTACAATATAATAATTACATAATGAATATTACCTATTATACAATTACCCTCTCACTTCTTGAATCTTATCCTTGTATTTTTCGAACCATTGTTGCCATTCGTTTTTAGAAAATTCCTTCTCTTCCTCTTCTAAAACTGAAGAAAAAAGGTCAAGACAAATATGCCAACCAGCTATATCTTTTGGTGTATGATCAGTTAATTCATGAATGTATTCTTTAAGTAGTAAAAGAGAACCATTTTCCTCTTTATGTATTTCAAATCGGACACGATCTTTATCCCATGTGAATTCAAGTACTGAATTTAGTTGGCACTCTAAAATATCAATATTTAAAAATGAACCATCCATCATGTCAAACTTTATAATTCCACCTGTTTTAAGGTTTTCAATCTGTAAATTAGACATCCATTTTTTAAGCTTGCTGTTTTCAGTTAAAACAGACCAAACTTCCTCTATTGTATTGGGAAATTGGCGTTCAAATTTTATAATATAGCCATCAGTTTGTTTCTCTATTTGAGCTAACATATTTATTTCCTCCTACTCTTGTATAGAATGTATGTTCCTGTTTTATTTTACACGAATTTATGTATAAAAGAAATCTCTATGGCAATGAAATATTAATTTAATGTGTGAATGGTATCTTGAACATTGATTGATTTATCATATATTCTCTCCATGTGTTTATTACAATAGGCGTACCTCAACATTTCCGCAAAAAAATTCAACATGAGAAAACGTTGATTTATTTACTTTATATGATATTTCCATTAAATATTTAAAAGCAATTTCCTTTAAGATAAATGGTGTTAATAAGAGCTAATATAGTATTCAAATCAAGTTATGTATGTTCAAAATCACTTATTATGTATGTCTAATTCCTTGCTAAACGTAGGTTTACAAAACAAATAAAAAAAGCCGCATTTGCGACTCATGAACTGATAGAACTAACACCTATTCTAGGTGAATGACTTATCTTTTAATCGCGTCAACAATTAGCGATGGAAAACCAAGTTTATCGCCTCGATTTCTAGAATCATACCTTTTCGAACGGAAAATAACACCATCGTTTGCATCCCATTCATTGTAATAAAATTGACCATTTTCATCACAATGTTCAAGTAAAACTACCTCTAATCCAGCGGTTTCAAACATTTTCGTTAATGTTTTATAATTATGAACGATTTTATGACTTGCAGCTGGGTGGTCTTTCGGGCCAGGTCCGCCTATTTGAACTATATTTTGGTAGGTTTCATCTCGGAAAAATGCATCTGGGACTCCGCACCGAATATGACCTGATGGCTTTAAAAATTTATAACAAATTTCTGCTGCTTTTACACCTTCTTCAAAAGTAAGATGTTCCCATACATGCTCTGCTAAAATAGCTGAAATGGAATTGTATTCAAATCTTTCTTCCCAAGTGGTATTGTCTAGTAAATTAAGTTCATCTTCTTGCGTTTGAACCCAACCTGGATTATTATTAAATACTCCAGCTCCGACTACTACTTTAATTTCGTCTTGCTTAATTGCCATCACTTTCACCTCATAAATCTTTTAATGTATTAATATATTCTATGTTTACTATACATTTTCCTTTTTCAACTAAAGTGCCAGTTAGCTCAATAAGATAGGTAACAAAACTTCTGTTGTTTTTACTTATCCTCCCACATACAGCAAAAACGTTTATAGTGCAAAATAAAAAGCGAAAAGAATAATTCCTTCCGCTTTTTATAGCAATAAATACATTTCATATTGTGCTAAAGAATTCTTTTCAAATCCAGATTTCTTTAAAAACCCTTCCAGTAAATTGTTGTTTGGAAACCCAATTGATAAACTTGATAACTTTAATTCTTCACTTGCTACCTGTAATAATTTCGTCCCAACACCAATATTTCTATAGTCTTTGTCTATGAAAATAAAACTAATTTTACCTTGTTCATTTATACATACAGTACCTTTTAGATCATTATCGAAATATGCACCGTAAAATGTATGATTTGTTTTTTCGATATAATTAATATCATTTTGCCAATTTATATGGAAGTTTAACCATTTCTGAATCTCAACTTTAAATGTTGGAAATTCTAATTGTTTTACTTCAATATTTTTATTACCTTTATTCATTATTTTAGTTAAATCATTTAAATTATAATAAGAAAGATCATATACTTTTTCATAACCTAATTTGTTATAAAAATGAATCGCCCGATCGTTTCCTACAATAACTTCAAGAAAAAGCTGCTTACATTTATTTTGTGTCGCTTCTTCTTTATGTAACCCAAATAACTTTTGACTTACACCAATGCCTCGAAATTCTGGATGAACAGCTAATGTTCCGCAGCGCATTGTTTTTATACTTTCATATACCTTAATACCACCAAGTATTACACCAACACATTCGTCACCGTCTAAAGCAAGAAAGGAGTGTTCTAGCGAATTCCCTTCTGGCCCAAAAAATCTTTTTATAAAATCTTCTTTTGAAACTTCCAGTTTAATGATGTAATCTGAAAATCCATCCTTAAAAGCTTTATACACTAAATCTATACTTACTTCACTACATCTTTTGTATTGAATCATATAAGTATAATCCCCCGCTTTGACTTGTTATAAACTGCATTCAAATACATGAAATGAATTACCTTCACCATATCCATCTTTTATTTCATGAACAACAATTTGACTAAACCCATTAGTAATAAGTATATTTTCAAATTCTTTTAAATCATATAGTCTTATAGGAAAATCCATAATCTCAGTTTCTTTTATTTTCTCATCATGAATGATTTCATATTTCAGTATAATATTTAGAAGTTTTTGCGCCTTATCATATGAAACTTTTCTATACTCAACAATTAATTCATTGTTAATTTCTTTTCTATTTGTCTCTATCCAATCTAAAATTTGTTCTGTCTCACTTCCACCTTGTACAATTGTCAGAAGTAATTTGCCATTTTCCTTTAAGTTGTTTTTCATATTTTGAAGACTATTGTCTACTAAATTATTTGGTAAAAGTGAAAATGAACCGATAGGAATCATAATAAGATCGTATTTTTTATCACTATGATATTCTTCTATTCTTCCTTGTGACACAACCGGTTTTAAGTTTAATTTTTCTGCTTTATCTTTACAAACTTTAAGCATATCTTTCGAAATATCAAACCCTTCTATATTCACACCATTTTGCATAAAGGGAATTAACATTCTACCATTTCCGCACATTGGTTCTAACACATGTATATTTTTATCTTTTGCAAAAGAAAGATAAAAATCCAATTCTTTTCCGGCTGCAATTGATTTATCACTTTCATATATCTTTGTACAAAGTTCTCCATAATACGTATGCAATTATAATTCACCTCTTAATTTGAAATGAGTGGACATTTTCCTACATATGTCTCACTATTTATTTGTTTTATAACAAACGGTGCAATATCCCCATTTTGAATTTTGATTCCTGGCATATCTACTAAACTCTCTTTAATATCACCAGTACCATTTCCTTCTATAACAAAGGGTAATCTAACAATTGTCCAATCTACTTCACTACTTTGTATAATTTGCAATTCTTTATATTTATCCTGCATCATCTTTGGAAGAAATAATTGAAACAAATTAGCCCCTATTTTATTTGTAATTCCCTTCTGATCCCCTTTTACATTTAAGGATCCTCCAGAAATAAGAATATAGCGCTTCATTTCATATTCCTTCATTACTTTTAAAATATGCTTCGTAACTGTACTAAAAATATAAGGTTCATTTTTCGGCTGACCCACCGCATTAATCACAGCTTTACACCCTTGAAGTAATTCCTGTATGACTGAAAAATCGCGGGCATCCCCACTGATAGTCTCTATATTTTCATTAGTTATCGTCATATTTTTAGAATTTCTCGTTAATATTCGTACTTGATAGCCCTTTTCTAACACTTGATTTACGAGGTATTTTCCGACTTTTCCATTCGCACCAAGAATCGCTATTTTATTTGTAGCTTTCATCACTATACTCCTCTTACTATACATTGTTAACTACAGTAATCTCATAAACACGTAAAAAAGTAATTAAATGCTCACACGCTCGTTCACATGCTAACATTTTAAAAACCTTTTGTTCTTCTTTCGTTTTGTCATTCGCTTGATCTGAGGCAGCTTTTAAACATAGAAATGGTTTGTTATTTACACGACATACATAAGCAAATGCTGCCACTTCTTGATCAACGGCTAAAGCACCGTATACAGTATGAAGTAAATACCTCATTTCTGAACTTCGAATACGTTGATCTCCAGATAGAAATGTACCAAAATGGACCGGGTCATACGAACGCAATTTCTTCATTCGTTTTACGAGTGATTTAGTTGTTTCAATAGGTGCTGTTCTACCATCATATAGATTAAAACTATCTTCTCCTGAACCAGCCGCTGTAACATCATGCTGCAAAGTATTAAGAGCTACAACGATGTGTCCATTTTTCACCTTATCTGATAAACTCCCGCAAATCCCTGTCATAAATAACTGGTCTGGCTGGAATTCACTTATTAATAGTTGTACACAACTAGCACAACTTACTTTACCGACACCAGTTACAACTGAAATAACTTCTAATTCATTAATAGAATGAAAATGAAATTCCCAAGCTGCTATTTTTTCTACACGCTCACTTGGATAATGTTGATGCAAATACGTAAGCTCTGGTTCCCATGCAGATACAATTGCGATCCTTTTCATTACACACTTCACTTCCTCCTATTTTCATGTAAATAAGTCATCTATACTCTCTCGTTCATATTCTGGTATCCACTCTTTATACTTCTCATATAAATCCCGTATCTTTTCTTTATTCTTCGCAATTACTTCACATCCTCTATCATCATAAATAAACATGATAATATCCTTTGTTACATTTATAAAAAATACATCTGGATGTGAAATTTCTTTTTTTCGCCCTAGACGTGGACGTAGGTCAGGGAAATCTTCATGATTAGCTGCTTGAATAAGCGGTTCATATTTAATATCTTCAGCAAGACATTTTAAAGAAAATTGATATGTACAATATAAGTCAGCTTCTTCATCTTCAAATAGAAAAGGGAATGTTTCTTGTCTTATATGAAACTTTAAATCCCTCTTTTTAATAAACCTATTGTATACATTTATTTTCTGCGCATTTTTTATATTTTCCTGTTTAAATCGATAAACATTTGTGACTAAAAAGACGGTATCTTCTTTTGAAAATATATCTTTAAATAGACTTTTATTATACCTATATAGTTGTGTAAAATATTCCATATTATACGTGTTACCATCTTCTTTAAATTGATATTTATCTTTCCCAAAATCAAAATGAAGATGATTTTCCCACTGAAAGTATATGGACGGTACTAACGTAACTCCTGGGAATGTTTGATTCATATATTCTTTAAATTGCATTTTTATACCCTTTCTACTCCACAATTTCTTTTAAATACCAATATGCTTCTTCTAACCACGGGTGTATGACTTTTAATGTATATTTTCTTTCCCACAAATATGAAATATATACAAAAGCAGCATGTTCCAAAGATTTTTCCAATCCTTTTTTTACCTCAATTAAATATGACGGTGTCCCTATTTGATCCCATTCTAATTTATCAGCAATAAATAATACTAAATCCATCTTCGTTGCATGTTTATGCAACGTAGTGTGGCAACTGATTGCATTTAAAACTTCTTCATCCTCTATTTTGAATATCTCTTTTGCAATTACACTCGATAATTTTTGATGAATAATCATTGGAAACTCTCGTTCTTCTTGTAATATTTCTATGCCAAATTCTTCAGCAACTGCAATCCGCTCCTCATTCGGAAAGATTGCACTAATATCATGTAAACACCCTGCAATCGCTGCTTTTTCTTCATCTTCATAAAATATTCCCGCAATTTTTCTCGCCTCATTTGCCACACGAATTGAATGTTTATATGTAAATTCTTTATTGTATTTTAATAGAAAAGCTTTAATATCATTTTCTATTTTTCCAGTTGGAGTAAATGAATATATATCATTATATAACATAGCAAGTCCCCCTTATAACTACCTTTCAGTATAATGTGGAGTTTAAATATCCTTCTTATTTTATATTCTTTATGAATGTTTTAATTCCTTTTTAATACGATACATGAAATTTTATGTAGAAACATTACTACAAAATACATAAATGTTTGATATTATAGTAATGTTGATTAATTGTAAGGAAAGGAACTAACTATAAAATGAATAAAAACATATTAATTATTGATGATGATAAAGATATTGTAGAATTACTGGCTGTTTATTTACGAAATGAAGGCTATAACATTTATAAAGCTTATGATGGTGATGAAGCATTACAAATGATATGTACATATGAAGTTGACCTTATGCTTTTAGATATTATGATGCCAAAACGAAACGGATTGGAAGTTTGTCAAGAAGTGCGTGAAAATAATACTGTACCTATCCTTATGCTTAGTGCAAAGGCTGAGGATATGGATAAAATTTTAGGACTTATGACCGGCGCAGATGATTATATGATTAAACCGTTTAATCCACTAGAATTAGTGGCTAGAGTGAAAGCTTTATTACGAAGATCCTCTTTCCAAAATGCTACTTCCCAAAAGAATGAAGATGGTATTATTCGTATTCGTTCTGTTGAAATACATAAACATAATCATACTGTTAAAGTAAATGGAGAATATATTAAACTCACCTCTATCGAATTTGATATTTTATATTTACTAGCGAGTAATACTGGAAGAGTATTTAGCTCTGAAGAGATATTCGAACGAGTTTGGAATGAAGACGGTTATGGTTCTAATAAAACGGTAATGGTCCATATTAGTAATTTACGCGATAAACTTGAAACCGTAATGAATGGTGAAAAACTAATTCATACGGTTTGGGGAGTAGGATATAAAATTGAGAAATGAAGCATTTGATATATTAAAAGATATACCAAAGTGGAAGCTTATTTTTTGGCTTTTATTAGCTATCACTCTTACACCAATTACCGAATTAATTATATTTCGCCTCGTAACGAGTGTAATTGAGAGTTCACTTACTCTAAGCGAACTCGGAAAAGAATTCATTAGAATTTTTGGCCATGAAAAATATATTGGATTAAAAGAGTCTTTATGGATGATGATTGTATCTTATTTGTTTTTATTTTCTATTTTCTCATCCTATTTATACATTTTTTATCGTCATGAAAGAAAGGTTTACTATGAAACTTGTATAAAAAAAATGATTGAAGAGATTCGGTATATTGCAAGTGGAAACTTTAATCATAAAGTTTCCATCGTACACCATAATTATTTAGAAGAACTGGCAACTGGGGTCAATCAAATTATTGAGCAATTAAAAGTTTCGATTGATGAAGAAAGACAGGCAGAACAAGCAAAAAGCGAACTTATTACAAATGTATCACATGACTTACGAACCCCTCTTACATCTATAGTTGGATACGTAAATTTAATCCATCATGATAATTATAGAGATGAAGTAGAATTACGATACTATATTCAAGTCATTTACGATAAAGTAACTCGTCTTAATGCATTAATGAATGACTTGTTTGAATATACACGCGTTCAAAATAAAGAGTTAAGTTTATATTCTGCTCCCATTGATATTGTAGAATTGCTTGGACAATTAACTGTCCAATTTCGGATACAGCTTCAAGAAGCTAATATTGAATGTCGCCCTTCTTTCCCATCTCAAAAGCTAATGGTACTAGCTGATGGGGATAAATTAGTACGTGTGTTTGAAAATCTAATCATAAACGCTATTACTTATGGAAATGATGGAGATCATATTGATATTACCGCTTACGAAAGCAATAACATGATTACAATTGATATAACAAATTACGGACAACCTATCCCTAGTACTGATTTACCTCATATTTTTGAACGTTTTTATCGTGTTGAAAAATCACGTTCAACAAACACTGGTGGATCTGGGCTCGGATTAGCAATTGCAAAAAGTATTGTTGAATTGCATAAAGGAACAATTGAAGTATATAGCGATGATAAAAAAACAACTTTCACTGTAAAATTACTCCCTTATAAAGCTTAATACCACATATTTATAGGTTCAATTTTTTATCATATAAAAAATTGAACCTTTTATATTCCATCAATATCCAAAATTTAATAATCCTTTATAATTCTTTAGAAATTCTTTACCTTTTCTTTCTTCCTAATTAAGCATTCCTTTTTACAATAATATTATTGATGTAATAGTAGGAGGATCGCTAATGCAATTCTTAAAAAAAATAACAGTTTTATTATTATCTTTTCTTATTACTGCACTTATCGTTTTATATTTTTATCTTTATGTAAATGGTCCAATTATTCAAGCTAAATCAGCTATTTTAATAGATACTAATTCTGGTGAGATTGTTTATAAAAAAAATGAAGAAACTCCTATACAATCAGCTACTTTATCTAAATTAATGACAGAGTATATCGCACTGGAACAACTGAATGAAGGAAAAATACAGTTAGATGAATTAGTAAAAATAAGTAACGAAGTTTTCCGAGCAGAAACGAGTCCTATACAAGTAACTTCGAAAGATAAAACGACGGTTCGTGATTTACTTCATGCATTGTTTTTGACAGGGAATAATCGTTCCGCACTTGCCCTTGCAGAACACATTGCTGGAAACGAAGATAACTTTACACTTTTAATGAATGACAAAGCAAAACAACTAAAGTTATCACAACCATCCTCGTTTCTAAATGCTACTGGAATTAATAACGATACGAATAAACAATCAACTACAACATCGATAGACGTCGCTAAACTAGCAACACAATTAGTAAAAGACTTTCCAGATGTATTGAATGTTACGAAACTAACCTCTTACCAATTTACCTTCAAAGATTCAAAAGTTTTCAATACAAATAAAATGATATATTCCCTTAATAAAAACATTAAACTCCAAGGTGTTGACGGCTTACAAACTAGTTTTTCAACTAATGGTAATTATAGTTTTGTCAGTACAGCCACACGAGGAGATACTAGACTTATTTCAGTAATATTAGACGCCGGTGATGAAAACAGTACTTTTATTGAAACAAAAAAGTTACTTCAGTACGGTTTTGATCCTTCCTCGTACTCTGCACTCCAAGCTTTTAAAGATGCTGTTACATCTTGGACAATATTGTTTCAGTTTAAAAATTTAATCATACAAATGATTATGATCTTTTTCATCATTACAATCTTAATGTTTTTATATATACGTCAAAAAAAAGCCGAGGATTTTAATTAAGAAATCTTCTTATATATAAAAACCGACTTGCGTTTACACTGCAAGTCGGTTTCTAAATCTACAATCCTCTTCCAACTAAATTCGCTGAAACGGGCTGAAGATTTAATTCTCTTGCCCATATAGATATCTGACCAATATGATGAATTTCATGTACAATTACATGCATTAAAACTTCACCGTATTTATATGTTTTATCTGTCCATGAAGCTTTCAATATTTTTGATTCGAAGTCGCCAGACCATAACTGCAAAAAGTTATCTAATTCTCGTCTATATAAATCAGATAATGACTTGTACATATCGTTTTATACATTTAACCATTCACAATCACTTCTCTTCGATTAAGTTCCTCTATTATTTGATCAATTATTTCACTTATAGATAAAGATCCATCCAATACAATATCCGAATTCGGCTTAACAGTATGAATTGCCTCTAAATAAGCTTTTCTCGCATGTGTCATGTAATGTTTCAAATTATTATGTATTTCACTCATTGTATCTTCTTTAAAATCTCTCAAAATTCTTCTAGCCATCGCAATATCTAAAGGTGTATCGATAAATATAGTTACATCAATGAATTGTCCCACTTCTCTATTTAAGTATGCAAAAGGATAATCTACAATAATATAATCTAAACTACTATCTTGTATAGAACGCTGAATATCATTCATTAGCGGTGTAAGTACCCATTCATCGTAATTAGCTCCATCATCAATCCATTTGCAAATATCAACCGGACAGTTATCAAATTTATATCTATCAAAATATAGAGCCTTTGATTTTTTCAACTCATGAGCTAAACTTTCTGTAATGGTAGTTTTACCGCCCCCTGAAACAGCTGCAATTGAAATTATTTTTGTTTTTTTATTCACGATTCCCACCAAACCCCTTTTGTTAACATAATATAATTATAAAATACTATTATTTATTGTTCCATTCATATTCTAACATACTCATTTCCCATAAATTCCAATACGTTTCTCCTACTCTTTTTGACTCTCTTAATAAACCTTCTTTTACAAAACCTATTTTTTCGTAACAAGAAATAGCTGACTTATTAAAGTCATAAACACCAAGAGTTACTCTATGTAGTTTTAATTCATCAAAAGCAATACAAAGTACGGCTTTCATCATATGTTTCCCTATAGAACGCCCTCTCATTTTCTTATTACCAACTAGCACTTTTCCAATTCTAGCAGACTTATTTATATTATCTATTTGTCCAAGAGAAATATGACCAATAACTGCTTTAGTCTCTTCATCCATTATTTTGAATGCCAGTGTGTTTGCACATTCTGTATATTTCTCTAATTGCTGTTCATTTAAAGGATATGTGAATGCATTTCCCGACCATTGTATTAAAAATTCTTCGGAATTAATCCAATTTATTAATTGTTTGAAATCAGATCTTGTAAATTGTTTCAGCTTGATCACTCTCATTCTCCTTTCACACAACCTTTTATACACCTTCAAATTTATTTCTATATGAAAAATATATTCCCTTTTAAACAAAATAAAAAGCCATTCATAAGAATGGCTTAGCATCAATAAAGCATAATTAATCTTTATTTGCTACGTCAACACCGTTAAAATCAAACTCATCAGTAACAGTTGTAGCAGGTGGTAAAATTGCTTCAATTTTACAAAGAGATATAATTGCTGCAACTGAACCAGGAATAGCAGCTAGCTTAACAACATCGCAAGTTACCGAAGAAACAGTACCTATATAAGTACGTCCTTCAGTGTTAATTCGCACTGTTTTATTAATTAATTTTTTAAGCTCATCTCTAATTCCTTGTACACAAGAACTGTCACATTTCTCATTCTTTTCCTTTTTACACTCTTCAAAAATGTCCCAACAATCATCATGCTTACAAGTACATTTCTTTCTACAATTATTAAATCGAGAACCCAAAACCTCACCCCCTAATCCTTTCTACTAGTAAAGTATGTCCAATAGCTTAAAAGTGTACGAGACAAAAGCATAGAAACAAAAAAACAAACACTTGTACTAAACCTTCTTATTTATACTTTTAATAAGCCGGCTCCTTGAATAGGGACCACCTTTTCCTATTACTTCACATATACATAGGCTTTGTTCGCAGTGATATGGTGTATTTTTCCTTTACCATTGTGAAATATACATTCAGAAAAGCGTACTCCAAAATAAGATATTATTTAAAATCTTAACGTTTCCTTCAACAAGTGTTTGTTGATTAATATCATAACCAGTAGTTCTCTCAACTATCTCTTGAAAATTAGCATAGTTTGTATGAATTCTATATCTAGTAGAAAGCACTCTATCATATAAAGGTAAAATAATAGGTTAATAAACAAGCCATTCTTTTACTAAAACATAGAATAGTATGAATCCTATTGAAGGGAGGTATAAAAGAATGTCCTGGAAAAATGATTGCTGGAGTTCTAAGAAAAAGCATTGTTGTGATGACTGGTGGAAATCTAAAGAAAAGAATCATTGTGATGATGATTGGAGTTCTAAGGAAAAGCATTGTAATGATGATTGGTGGAAATCTAAAGAAAAGAATCATTGTGATAATGATTGGAGTTCTAAACGAAATAAGTGTCGTTGTAAATGTTTCTTTATTTGTTGTCATTGTAAAAGAAAAAGTTGGTAACATTTTCAATATCGACTTAAAAGAGAGAACATGTCTTTTGTGACCGATAAATACTAGAATGTAATATACAAAAAGCTGACTAAGTATAGTCAGCTTTTTGTCAATGAACACGTAGAGATTTATTTTAATATAGTTCTTATTAGAAAATGATTATTTTATATAGATTACTATAAGCATCCATAAAGCCAAGGCGCCAATGATAGCGAGCGCTATACGTGTAGATAGTACCCTTAATTCAAAGTCTGTTTTCTTGGAGGGTTCAGGATATGCAATTATGTAGATTCCCTTTAATAATGCAAGCCATGCAATAACCGTTAGGAACCCCTGCCAGTTGAATACCCATACATTATGTAGGATTACACTACCTAACCCTAGGAAAATCGATAGAAAACCATACATAATACCAAATCCTCTGTCTTCAACCACTAATTTTTTCAATTCACGTAGTACCGATGGACGTACGAAAAGTATTCCCGATACGATAACCGTTATCCATCCCCAAAACAATCCTAAAAAAGTACTAGTTTCCATTATTAGTTCACTCCCCTCAATTATTTATATTCCAGATATTCCCCCCTTTAGAACAATTCCAACATCTTTATATATAGGCTAAATTCTGCTCTTTTTTAATACAAACATGGCATATTCTATGCCCATCCTTAATCACCTCATTTCTCTACAAAATGAAATTTTTATATCATTCTTCATCATCATCTATCCGAATCAACCGAAGTCGCTTTGTACTATTACCGCACACTTTTTCATATCTTGGAGCTAACATGCACCAACGCCAATATAATGATTTATTCGCCTTTTCACTAACCTCTAAAATTATCCCCTCTGTAATAAAATGATCACCTTGATACAATGTATACTCGCTTGTCCCATGGAATCATCATTATTCCCCTCCCTATTAAAATAGCGTTTTTGTTTCAAATAATGCTCTCATTAATTTGGACGCATTTACCAGTATATTTACCAAAAAATTCATGATATCGTTAACTAGTCGAGTACGTCATTACTTGACGATTACCCTTAGGAGCCCCGCAGACAATCGGGGTTCCTTTTATTTAAATAAGGATTTTGTTTAAACTTTACAAAACTCACCTATATTAAACTATCTTCTAGAATTCCCATTGAACATTTATAATACTTTTAAACAGTTTAAATTCTACAATCAGTAATGGAGGCATTTTAATGGGAAACATCCCAAAAATATCATCACAGCAATCAAATCCTAAGATACCCTCACAGCAAGTGAACGCTAACACCAAACAAAGTAATAATAAAAAAACAAGACGCCGTATTATAACTACTTTAGCTTTTATATTACCTATAATTTTTGTCCTTCAATATTCTCTTAATAACCAGCAAGAAATGATTAAAGAAAAACAAATCACGGTTAATACGGAGCAACAAAAATTATCTTCTTTAAAGAAGGATGGTCATTCCCTTAAAAATGATGTTAAGGCTTTAACAGGTAGTGAAGAAGAAATTTTAAAATTCGCAAGGAAACTGTATGGATTTTCCAAACCGAATGAAACTATATTTCAAATAACTGAATAAAATTACACTGCATTACCCCAAAAGGCGATTTGACGATAATCGCCTTTTTATATTTAATTTCTAAAATAAACATACTAATTTCTTTTTCTATCAAATAACTATTTTGTTTAATTTATTAAAATACAACCGCTTGTCCATTTCACATTGCTCTATCATTACATTTACTATTAGTAATACGATTTTTAGAGGTGATAAATAATGGACGAGTTTTTATATTTTGCTGCACTTAATCCGGGTTCTATTGGACCTACACTTCCACCTGTTCAACCCTTTCAATTCCCTACTGGTCCCACCGGTTTTACAGGAGCTACTGGCTCAACCGGATCAACTGGTTCTACCGGACCAACTGGACCAACCGGATCAACTGGTTCTACCGGACCAACCGGATCAACCGGATCAACTGGTTCTACCGGAACAACTGGACCAACCGGATCAACTGGTTCTACCGGACCAACCGGATCAACCGGATCAACTGGTTCTACCGGACCAACTGGACCAACTGGACCAACTGGATCAACTGGCTCTACCGGACCAACTGGACCAACTGGATTTAATCTTCCTGCTGGGCCTGCCTCTATTACCTTGACTTCTAACGAAACCACAGCATGTGTATCCACTCAAGGAAATAATACTTTATTTTTTTCGGGGCAAGTATTAGTAAACGGTAGTCCTACTCCAGGAGTAGTGGTCAGTTTTTCATTCAGTAACCCTTCTCTTGCTTTCATGGTTCCTCTTGCGGTCATTACCAATGCTTCAGGTAACTTTACCGCTGTATTTCTAGCCGCTAATGGGCCTGGAACAGTAACCGTTACTGCTTCACTTCTTGATTCTCCTGGAACAATGGCTAGCGTCACTATTACCATTGTGAATTGTCCGTAATGGTTTTATTTTTAAGGACTAAGCAATATCTAATAAGATGAGCACTGATTTACAGTGCTCTTTTTTATCATTGGGATGTTCCTTTCAAATGAAATTTCGTAACAGCCTACTAAAATAACGCTTTTATTAAGAACTAATGATCTTTATATTTCTTAAGCTTGTCAGCACAAGTAATTTTTATAATTAGTTAAATTCTCAATATAGTTTGTGTATATAATTCCATTCAAAGATACATAATACCCACGTAACTATTTAAAAATACTTTGTTTTTATATCTAAGTTCAAAAAGGAGCTACATAACATGGATAAAAAAGATTTATTAAGTCAACAACTTGATCCTGTGTCATTAGATGCGCTGAATACCCCTAGTAAGGCCCAAGAACAACTGCAAGAAACCTCTCAGGAGGCACATAATTCAAACAAAAAGGACAGTACTCAAGCTTTACATGGCGAAGATTTACCAATTTCAGATGTATATAGAACAACGAACAAACAGTAAATTTAAAAGGGAAAAAATCTTAAGAACGAGTGAACTTAATTCTTTTCCCTTTTCCTATTTAAATAACACTTTTATATGAAACCCGTACACATTTTTGACACATCCACTATCACAATCTCCTGAAAATTCGTGATAATATTAATTTGTCGGATACGCCAAATTTCGACATTGAACGACAATAATATCTCCCTTATTGAATCCCTGTCCCCCAGGGATTTCTCCTTTTATTCATTACTTTTTTCTTCACTAAATTTTCATTCTTAACAAAATTCATTCACTCCATTGAATAGACAGCCACAGTATCCTATTTTGATAAAAACTAAAAACAAACAGACATACTTAACACTAATAGTAGATTTTTTAACTTCAAATTTACTTTTCCTCTCTTTTCTTTTTGTAAACATTAAAAATGAGCTCTATTTACATAGAGCTCATTCGTAATTTTATAGTTTGCTAGACTGTAGTCCTTGAATAAAGGGTACCACTTCAGGATTTACAAGTGACGATAAATCTCCTAATTCTTTTCCTAAGTAAGCAGCTTTTATGACACGTCGCATTACTTTAGAATTTCGTGTTTTTGGTAAATCTTCTACAACGTGGATGTCTTTTGGACATAAAGCTTTACCAATATGAGAGTTTACTAAACTCATTAATTCTTTCTTTAATTCTCCTGAGAATGTTACACTATCTCGTAATACAACAAAACAATGACAAACTTCTCCTTTTACATCATCCGGTACACCAACTGCCGCTGCTTCTATTACATCATTATGTTTCACAAGAATAGATTCATATTCAGCAGGCCCAATACGTTTCCCTGCAATATTTAGCGTATCGTCTGAACGTCCTGTGATGATGTATTGCTCACCGTCATAAATAACCCAGTCCCCATGGACCCATTTATTTTCAAAGCGTGACCAATATGTGTTTACATAACGTTCATCATCTTCCCAGAAACTTTTCGTCATACCTACCCAAGGTTTTTCTAAACATAATTCTCCGACTTCATCTCGAATTGGTTTACCTTGATCATCAAGTACAACCGCTGCCATTCCTGGTAAAGATGCGTTAAAACTAATCGGTGCGATCGGCTTAATTAGGACATTCCCGAAAATCCCACCTGAAATTTCAGTTCCACCTGAATAGTTACAAATTGGTACTTTACCTTTACCAACTGTATTAAATAACCACATCCATGGGTCTGGATTCCAAGGTTCTCCTGTTGACGCGAATACTTCTAAACTCTTTAACGAGTGTTTATTTACATATTCATCACCTTTTGCCATTAATGCACGGATTAACGTTGGTGAAATACCGAGATGAGTAATTTCATATTTATCGACTGTCTCCCATAAGCGGTCTGCTTCTGGAAAGTCTGGGACACCTTCATACATAACCATTGTTGCGCCATTAATTAAAGAGCCGAATAGTAAAAATGGTCCCATCATCCAGCCCATATCAGTTACCCATAATACTCGGTCGCCTTGTTTTATATTCATTCCAAATCCTGCATCAAATGCAGATTTTAGCGGGAAACCAGCATGTGTGTGTACTGTCCCCTTCGGCTTACCAGTCGTTCCAGATGTATATATAAGCATTAATGGATCATCACTGTTCATTTCTTCAGCATGTATAAATGGTTTTTCTTTTTCTAACGTACTCCATGAAAAATCATAATTATGCGGTGTAAAATCATTTCCTGCATGACGAACAATTACCACCTTTTCAACAGTTGGACAATGTTCACAAGCTTTATCTACTTCATCTTTTAATGAAACAATTTTCCCACGGCGTGAAAAGCCATCTGCGGTAATAACCATTTTTGAACCAGCTGCTTGTACACGTGTCATTACTGCATCAGCAGCAAAACCTGAGAATATTGGTGAAATAATCGCTCCAATTTTCATTACCGCTAACATAGCAACAACTGTTTCAGGAATCATTGGCATGTAAATTGTTACACGATCACCTTTTTCAATACCAGCATGTTTCAAACCGTTGGCAACACGGCTTACCCAGCTGTCAAGCTCTTCATATGTAAATGATTTCGAAGTTCCGTTTTCCCCTTCATACATAAGTGCTGCTTGTGTTTTCGTTTTATCGTCTGCAAGCCAGCGAGATAAAGCAGATTCTACAACGTTACAAGTTCCCTCAGTATACCACTGTGCAAACGGTGTACCATTTTCTAAATCTAACACTTCTGTATATGGTTTCATCCACTGATAGCCAACTGCTCTCTCAGCTTCTCCCCAAAACCAAGCTGTTTCTTCAATTGACTTATTATAAAAAGCTTCGTAATCTTCATAGCCTAATGATTTCATCCAACCAAATAAACGCGTTTTTTCTTTATATTCTTCTGTTGGAAACCAAACTGCTTGTTTCATGTTTTCCCCTCCTTGATTTTTTGAGCAAGAAAGCCCTAAATAGGGCTTTTAAACTGGATATACAGGATGTTTACGATCCGTGAATACTTGATATTTACTCATATACATTTCGAATCGTCCTTTTAGCTCTTCACGTAAATTGTTTGGATGAACAATACCATCAATCACCATCTCAGATGCTAAACGGTAAATATCAATATCTTTCTTATACTCTTCTCGTTTTTCAGCAATAAAGCTTGCACGCTCTTCTTCTGGTAAAGCTGCTATCTTATTTGCATATACAGCATTGACCGCTGCTTCTGGACCCATTACTGCAATAGAAGCTGTTGGTAATGCTAAGCAGCAATCTGGTTCAAACGCTGGACCTGCCATTGCATATAAGCCAGCTCCATATGCTTTTCGAACGACGATAGAAATTTTCGGTACAGTTGCTTCACTCATTGCAGAGATCATTTTTGCACCGTGACGAATAATTCCGGCACGTTCTACTTTTGTACCAATCATAAATCCAGGTACATCTGCAAGGAATAATAATGGAATATGATATGCATCGCATAAATTTATAAACTTCGCTGCTTTATCAGCTGAATCGTGGAATAATACGCCGCCCTTCATACGCGGCTGATTTGCAATAATGCCAATTGGCTTACCATCAATGCGTGCTAAACCTGTAATTAGTTCTTGAGCAAATAATTTTTTCACTTCAAAGAAAGAACCTTCATCAATAATTCTGTTAATGAGATCTTTCATATTGAAAGGAGCATTTTGATTTTCTGGAATGATTTCTTCTAACGTTTTATCGAACTGTTTCGGTTCTTGAGGTGTAATCAAAGGAGTCTTTTCTAAATAGTTACTTGGAAAATAAGAAATATATTGTCTTGCTTGAGTAATTGCATCTTCTTCTGTTTTACATAAAACATCTCCGCATCCTGATACTGAGCAATGCATACGTGCTCCGCCCATTTCTTCTAAAGTTACCTTCTCACCGATAACCATTTCAGCCATACGCGGAGACCCTAAATACATAGAAGCATTTCCTTCAACCATCATAACAACGTCACAAAATGCTGGAATATACGCACCACCAGCTGCTGAAGGTCCAAATAATAAACAAATTTGTGGCACTTTTCCAGATAATTTCACTTGGTTATAAAAAATTCTTCCCGCACCGCGGCGTCCAGGGAACATTTCAACTTGATCTGTAATACGCGCTCCAGCAGAATCAACTAAATAAAATAACGGTACACGTAATTTTTCTGCTGTTTCTTGAATTCGTAGAATTTTTTCAACTGTACGTGCTCCCCATGATCCAGCTTTTACAGTCGAATCATTTGCCATTACGCACGCAGTACGACCATGTATTTTACCAGTCGCAGTTACAACACCATCAGCTGGTAATCCAGTTTGTTCACAATTTGCAAATAATGCATCTTCCACATATTCACCATTATCGAATAAAAGAGCTAAACGATCTCGAACAAAAAGTTTTCCTTTTGCTTTGTTTTGTTCATGATATTTCGGTGCCCCGCCTTGCTTAATTGTTTCAACTCGTTCTTCAAATGAATTAGATTGTTGTTTTTGATCTAACATATTTACTCCCCCTTATACATTGGTTTGCGTTTTTCCTTGAATGCCTGTAATCCTTCTAATCTATCTTTCGTATGGATTACGCCCTCATACGCCTGTTTTTCCATTTGTAATCCGGTATGTAAATCTACTTGAATACCATTTGAAATTGCTTCTTTTGCTAATCGAACAGCAATTGGACCATTTTTAGCAATTCGATCTGCAATTTCAATTGCTTTCTCTTCTAGTAAATCAGCTGGTACTACGAATTCTACTAAACCATATTCTTTCGCTTCTTGCGCCGAAATACGTCTTCCTGTATAAATTAATTCTTTCGCTCTACCGACTCCAATTAATCTCGGTAAACGCTGAGTACCACCTGCTCCAGGTATAATTGCAAGAGAAGTTTCAGTAAGACCTAGACTTGCAGTGTCAGAAGCAATTCTAAAATCACAAGCTAAGCTTAATTCAGTACCTCCACCAAGTGCGATTCCATTAATAGCAGCAATAACTGGTTGTGGTAATTGTTCCACCATCTCCATAGTAGAACGAATCATACCCACAGCATGGCGAACTTGTTCTTCACTCATGTTGGCACGCTCTTTTAGATCAGCACCAGCGCAAAATGCTTTTTCGCCATCCCCTGTTAAAATAACAACGCGCGTATTTGATTCTTCGTTTATTTGAGTTAATATAGTTTGTAATTCTTCTAATAATGCCAAAGATAATGAGTTTGCTTGTCTTTCACGATTTAACGAAATCTTTACAACGTGCGGTGTAACATAGTCAACTGAAATGTTTTGTAATTGTAGCATCTTCTCACCTACTTATCGTTTTATGTTGAAGCGCTCTATACACATGACTCGGTAATTGGATATTTAACTTACTTTGAATAAACTGACTAGCTCTCAATAACTTTTCTTCATCAATATTAGTTTGGACTCCCAGCTTATGGAGCATATGCACTAAGTCATCAGTAGCAACATTACCCGATGCTCCTGGTGCATAAGGACATCCTCCGAGTCCACCACAAGAACTATCAAACGTTGTAATACCATATTCTAAAGACTTAACTACATTCGCCAGAGCCATTCCATACGTATTATGAAAATGCATTGCAAACTGCGAAGCATCATACTTCTTTAATAGATGTTCTAATACTTGTTCTACTTGTAATGGATTCGCTACACCAATCGTGTCACCGAGAGAAACTTCATAAATGCCGTATGAAAATAGTTGATTACATATTTCGTCAACTGCTGTGGCACTTATATCCCCTTCATAAGGACATCCAAATACAGTAGAAACATAGCCTCTTACCTTTTTACCTTCGAACGTTGCCTGTTTTGTTATATCTTCAATTACAGCTAATGCTTCTTTAATAGATTTATTAATATTACTTTTATTATGAGATTCACTTGCTGATAAAAAAACATTCACCTCATCTACATTTTGCAAAAAAGCTCGTTCCAAACCATTTTGATTTGGAACAAGCGCTGCATATGTAACATTTGGATCCCTTTTTAGCTCAGAAAATACATCACTTGCATCTGCTAATGCAGGAACCCATTTAGGGTGAACGAATGAGGAAACTTCAACGTAAGACAATCCCGCTTCTGTAAGTAGTTGAATCCATTTTACTTTATCTTTTGTGCCAACAATCTTTTTTTCATTCTGTAAGCCATCACGTGGCCCGACTTCTTTAATGACAGCAAAATTAGGTAGTTTCAATTCGCTTCCCCCTATATCTCCCTATTCAATTTCTAGTAATACATCTCCTTCATTTACAAAATCGCCTTCTTGTACGTTAATTTTCATAACAGTTCCGGCTTCTTCTGAAACGATTGGAATTTCCATTTTCATAGATTCCAAAATGACGACATCCTGCTCTTCCTCTACTGTATCTCCTACTCCTACAACTATCTTCCAAACATTTCCTGCCATCGATGCATATACTTTCGTCATCATTTTTTCCCCCTTAATATTCATAAATCTTATTTTTTAACAAGTTGTTTCGTTACGAAACCCGTTGTATAAATACCACTTTTGAACACATCGTCTCCGAGCACTTGCAGTAGCATCGGTGTATTTGTTTTAATACCTTCAATTTTCAACTCTTCTAGAGCAATTTTTAATTTTGAAATCGCTTCTTCACGAGTTTCACCATGTGCGATTACTTTCGCAATCATTGGATCATAGAAAGGTGTAATCGTTACTTGATTCTCCAAAAAGTGATCAATACGTATATTTGTCGGTAACGTTAAATCTGTAATTTTCCCAGGTGATGGGAAGAATGTTTTCGGATCTTCTGCATAAATACGAGCCTCAATGGCATGGCCACTACGTTTTACATCATCCTGTGTAAATGATAGCTTCTCACCATATGCGATAAGTAATTGTTGTTCAACTAAGTCTAACCCAGTAATTTCTTCTGTAACTGGATGTTCTACTTGTAATCTCGTATTCATTTCTAAGAAATAAAAGTTCTTTTGATCATCTACAAGAAACTCAACTGTACCTGCATTTGTATAACCAAGTGCTTTAGCAGCTTGTACAGCAACTTCTCCCATAGCCTTTCGTGTACCCTCATCTAAAAATGGTGAAGGTGCTTCTTCAATTACTTTTTGATTTCGGCGCTGCACTGAACATTCGCGTTCCCATAAATACACTGTATTACCATGTGTATCTGCTAAAAGCTGAATTTCAATATGATGTGCATCTGCTATATAGCGTTCTAAGTACATTTCTCCGTTACCAAAGAAATTTTGCGCTCTTGTTTTATTACTTTCAAATGCTTTGGTGAGCGTTTGCTCAGTTTCCATCAACTGCATTCCAATGCCTCCGCCGCCCGCGGATGCCTTAAGCATTAATGGATAACCAATTTGTTTTGCAATTTCAATTGCTTCTTCAGCAGTTTCTATATTTGTAGTAATGCCTGGAACTACTGGTACATCTGCTGCTTGCATCGCTATACGTGACTCAATTTTACTTCCCATCTTAGTAATGATTTCTTCTGAAGGACCGATAAATACGATTCCTTCTTCTTTACAGCGAATCGGAAAAGTTGGATTTTCTGATAATAATCCGTACCCCGGATGGATTGCTTCAACATTTGTCTTCTTAGCTATTTCAATAATTTTTTCAAGGTTTAAATAGCTTTCTTGGACACGTGGACCGCCTACTAAGTAAGCTTCATTTGCCAATTTTACATGAAGGGCATTTTCATCAGCCTCAGAATAAATAGCAACGGTACGAATGCCAAGTTTTTGACAAGTTTTCATAATGCGAACTGCGATTTCCCCGCGATTAGCAATTAATATTTTTTGAAACATAGTGACTCCTCCTTTTTATCTACATCCTAAATGTCTTGCAATTACGAGACGTTGAATTTCAGAAGTTCCTTCACCAATTTCTAAAAGTTTTGCATCACGAATATATCGTTCAACTTCATATTCACGCATATAGCCATATCCACCATGAATTTGTACTGCATGATTTGCTATACGACTTGCAGCTTCAGATGCAAACAACTTTGCCATAGCCGCTTCTTTACCGAAAGGTTTATCGTTATCTTTTAACCAAGCTGCTTTATGTACTAAATTACGCGCTAATTCTACTTCAGTCGCCATATCAGCCAATTTAAATTGAATCGCTTGGAAATTAGAAATCGGTTTTCCAAATTGTTGACGTTCTTTCGCATATTGCAATGCACGTTCAAATGCAGATTGTGCAATACCTACTGCTAATGCTGCAATTGAAATACGTCCTCCATCAAGTGTATATAAGAATTGTTTAAATCCTTTATTTACATCACCAAGAATATTTTCTTTCGGTACACGTACACCATCAAGTACGATTTCACAAGTATTAGAAGCACGAACACCCATCTTATCGTAAGGGCTTGAAATCGTTAATCCTTCACTAGTAGTCGGTACGATAAATGCAGAAATACGTTTTTTACCATTGTCTTCAAAACCGTTGATAGCGGTTACAATAATTGTATTTGCATACTCTGCGTTTGTAATCCAGCACTTTTCACCACTAATAACATATTCATCGCCATCTAAAATTGCTTTCGTTTGTGTGCCCCCTGCATCAGATCCAGCATTTGGCTCCGTTAATCCGAAAGCACCTAACGTTTTACCTGACGCCATTGGAACTAAAAATTTCTGTTTTTGTTCTTCTGTACCGAAATAATAAATTGGAGAAGCACCTAATGAAATTGTTGCAGCATAGCTTAAACCTGTTCCACCACAAGCACGACCAATCTCTTCAACAGCTAACGCGTACGATAACGTATCGCCACCTGAACCTCCATACTCTTCCGGGAATGGGATACCTAATAATCCTAGTTCGCCCATTTTTTGAAATGTTTCATATGGAAATTCCGCAGTTTTGTCATAATATACAGCTTTCGGTGCGATTTCCTTTTCAGCAAAATCACGTACCATTTCTTTAATCATTTGTTTTTCGCGAGTTAGAGTAAATTCCATTCCGCTACACACCCCTTATCGAATATTGAGTTTCGACAGCGTGCGAGTTTCTACTACAAACATTACTTCTTAAAAGACACGAATATTAGTTAGACAATTGCTATAATTCTGTCATAACTTAATTTTAAAACAGATTCTGTACCAATGCACAAAAAAATTCCTACATTGTTCTACAACAACATAGGAGGTTTTGTGTCGAATTATGCAATTTATTGTTTAATAATCTCTACCTTTTCCCGAATCAGAAATTTCTACTAACCCTTCAGGGTATGGTTCGAAATATGTTTGTCTTAATAAATACTTTTCATCAAATCGAATGGCCCATGTTTTTAAAATGACAAGTAAACTACTAAGTGGGATTTTCTTTTCAGAATACTTCTGTAACAGCTCTAAAAAATGATCTTTTTCTTGTTTTTTTAGCTTTGTTTTAAAATATCCGAAAATGTGCTCACATACATTTACATTCGATGTATAGCGAGGCGCGCGAATAAATAATTCATATAAAGTCTTCTCATAGTTATCAAATACGACTTCAATTGTTTCATTTTTTTGATTTGCAATAATACGCCCTAATTCTTTTTGTTTCACCTGATTATATGCCATAAATAAATACTTATAATCTGATTGAAACGCTACGAGTTCTTTTATGTTTTTAGTATGTTTAATCATTTTGTAATGCGCGATTATAAACAATCTTGTAAAGAAATGCTCTCTAATAATAAAATTCGACAATCTACCTTCTTCTTCAATTGGAAGATGCGAAAATTTTTTTATTACTGCTCCACCAAATAATCCAGTTCCTTTTCCTTTTACTGACCCTTTTTCAAAACCAGAATAGATTTTCACATCACGAGTTCCGCAACTTGGCGAACGATTCTTCAAAATAAAACCGTCAACTTCAGGTAATGTTTGTAAAAATGCATTTGAAAATTCATTCATTTTTTCAGTTACATCTTCTCGTATTGACGGTTGTACAAGCCTATTCGCACCATTTTTTTCTACAATACGTATCGTTTCACGAGGAGTCCCTAAACCAATTTCTACTTCAGGACATACAGGTATAAATGTAACAAATGGCTGCAAGTTTCGAATTGTTAAATCTGGAACCATCTCTCCATTATAACGACAGGCATCAAATTCTAAACATTTACTTACAACAATTATGGGTTTAGCAAATTGTCGCATCACATTACCTCCGTGGCGTTAGTCCATACAATATAAATTGAATCGTATTTTCAATTTCCACTTCATCGTCCCATTTCTCTTCCGGCAATAATAAAAACCTCGTTAAGAGCAACCCTAATACAGCTGATAAAGTAAGACGTAATACGGAAGATGGTGGAAGTTCAATAATTTCCCCTTCTTCTTGAAACTTTGCAATCAGCTTTTTAAAATGTACAAGCAGTTCTGTTTCTATTAATTGTTGTATTTCACTTTTTAGTTCCGGCTGAAATGGTACTTCTTGAATTAATATTTTTATCATTGGAAAGTGCTTTTTAGCAAATTCAAATCTATTTTGAATTATTACTCTTAAAAGCACTTCATACGATTCATACTCTGTTTTAAATATTTCTTTTGCAAAGGCTTGTACGAAAAATGGTGCAGCAAACTTTGTTAAGGTCGGCATCACGACTGCAAACAATAAATCTTTTTTCGTTTTATAGTAGCGGAAGATTGTTCCTTCCGCTACACCAGCTCGCTTTGCAATTTCACTCGTTGAAGTTGAGGCGTACCCTTTTTCTCCAAACATATCAACAGCTGCCTCTAATATACGCATTTGACGTTCATTACGTTTATCAGCATTCGTTGCGGCAACTAATTCTTCCAGCCAATCCTTCTTCATTTATTGTGCTCCTTTTTATCATCATTATATTTTGCGATGTTTCTTTAATGCAAATACATTTCCTACTGCAAATAATAGTGAAAAAAGTAGTAATACAGTAAGATCTAATGCAATCTCTGTAAACCCTTGATTCCGAATCATTACTTGTCTCATAGCGTCAGCACCATATGTGAGTGGAAATAATTTACCTAACATTTGTAACCATGTATTCATGGATTCCATTGGAAACAACCCAGAAAAGAAGACTTGTGGCACGATAACAAGCGGTATAAATTGAATCATTTGAAATTCATTATTTGCGTATGCCGATAAAAATGTGCCTAATGTTAGTGCAGTTAAAGAAAGCATACATGTTATAAGTAGCGTTAGCCATATTGAGCCAGCTACATATAAATCTAAAATATAAACTGAAAAACTTACAATTATAATAGATTGTATAAGTGCAAAGATTCCAAAACCAATAATATATCCTAAAACTATTTCCCATCTTCTCACTGGTGTGGACAATAACCTCTCTAATGTACCACTTAAACGTTCTCTTACAAAAGATACTCCGGACAATATAAATACAAAGAAAAATGTAAAGAAACCAATTAATACGGGACCAAGCCCATCGAACATCGTAATGTCTTTAGAGCCATGTAAATAATCCACTTCAGGCTTCATCATTGATACATTATTCTTCTCTGTACTCTTTTGCAATACTTGAAGTACTGCACGGTTTTTTGATGAATCACTGCCTTCTAATAGAAGATTCATTTTTCCATTTTCTAAATGAATTACTGCATCTACCTTTTGCTTTTCTAATTCCGAAATTGCTTTGTCTTTACTATATTCATAAATTGATGCTTCTTGATTTTTCATTGCTTTTACTATAGGAGCAGGTACATCGACTACAGCAATATGCGGTATATAGTCTTTTTGTGTAAATATTAGCGATAATAACCAAAGTAATAACATTGGTGCCCCAAACATCATTGCTAAAGAACGCTTATCTCGAAAAAATTGACGAATGATACGGATGACTACACCATTAACTCTCATGATTCAATCACTCCTTCTAACATAAAGACATCTTCAATTCGTCCAGAAGATGTTTGTTTTTTCAATTCCTCCGGTGTGCCAATCGCAACTAAATTCCCTTCTCTAATTAGCCCTAGACGTTCGCAAAACTCAGCTTCATCCATAATGTGCGTTGTTACAATAATAGTTGTTCCTTTCTTTTTAAGGTCATAAAACTTCTCCCAAATCGATTTTCGAAGTAGAGGATCTATCCCAACTGTTGGCTCATCTAAAATTAATATTTCTGGTTCATGAAGGAGTGCTATCGCCAATGATAAACGTTTTTTCATTCCACCTGAAAAATGCTGTACTTGCTTTTTCGTATGATCTGATAATTGCAAAAATTCAAAAACTTCTACAATTCTCTCTTTCTTACGCTTACCTTTTAACCCATACATCGTTGCAATAAAATCTGCATTTTCATATGCCGATAGTTCTTCGTATAATGCATCAGCCTGAGCCATATAACCAATTCTTTTCATTTCATTTAGATTAGGCATGTTTGTATTAAAAACAATTACATCCCCTGTAGTTGACTCATTAATACCTGCAATCATTTTAATGAGTGTTGTTTTCCCTGATCCGGAAGGTCCAACCAAGCCAAAAATTTCTGCTTTTTCTACTTGCAGCGAAAGGTTATGCAAAACTTCTTTTTTCCCAAATTTTTTTGATACATCTCGTAAAATAATTGAAGGTTGCTGCACTAAAAATCCCCCTTTTCTTTAAAATGAGTGAGTACTCACTTTTATTTTACTCTCGAATTATTATATGTCAAACTTTTCAAACATATATTTTTTCTGTTATTTACTAAATCAATGAAACAGAGTCGACATTAGAATATCTTTTCTTAAAGTCGACTCTGTTTCATTGTAAATTATTTGATTTTTGTTATGTTTTTAAATTTAAATACCTTCTAATTCTAGCAACATCTAATGAATATTCGATAACTATTTGCTGTATTGGTAATATAACCGTTTCCGGATATAAATGTGCATATTGTAACGTTTCTGCATACTTTTCCAACCGTTTTTCTAAATACTTTACAATTTGCTCAGGATGACTTACTAATAAAGACGTACTATAATAATGAATTTGCTCCTCAATCGCCGTATATTCTTCAATTTCAAATTCTTTATGCATTTGTACACCCCTTTATATTTTTAATATTGCTTAATAATAACTATTTTAACTCGACTAATTTTTAAGTTTTTTGATTATTTACACTATAACAAACTCAATAGGTCAAATTTTGTTACTTTATGTAACGTTGAAAAATTTTAACAAAATTGTAATGGAAACTTGTACTCAAGAAAAACTACCTTTAAATTATTCTCCTGAACAAAAAAGCCGTACAGATTAATTTAACTGCACGACTACAATCTCAGGTCTATTAAAAACTCTTTGCGGAATGATACTATTGCCTAATCCTCTACTAACTATCATAGACGTATTTTGTTGTTCATATAAACCCGCTGTATATTTGGGCAGTATTCCTTGATTAGGAGCAACTAATCCCCCGATAAAAGGTAACCGAACTTGCCCCCCATGTGCATGACCCGATAACACTAAATCTACTTGCTCATCAGCATATGCTTCTAAAAATTCAGGCCTATGGGATAATAATACATTATACCTATCTGGCAGCGTTTCAATTTTTGCTTTTACAATTGCATCTTTTACAATACTTCCTTCATCAATATCTCCAGTATTAAATTCCGGATCATCAATTCCTAACAAGTTTATTTCGTGTCCTCCCTTTTGTATTATTACATGTTCATTTCTTAAAACAGTGACATGCTGTTTCTTTAATTTTTTTTCTAAACTGTTATATTTCCCTGACCATTTTTCATGATTTCCTGTCACAAAATATACCGGATATTCCTTCACAAGTTCTCGTATTACTTGCATACTCATTTCTGCATCGTATGATTTACTGTCTATTAAATCACCCGTAATAGCAATAATATCTGGATTTATGCTTTTTACTTTTTGAATTAAAACGTCTTGATTATCACCAAATTTTTTATTATGTAAATCTGAAATTTGTAGTATTTTATATCCTTTAAAAGAAGAGGGAATTTTACTAGAGGTTATTTTAACCTCAGTTATACTTATTAAATTGTTTTGTAAATATAAAAAGATACTAATGCCTACTAATATACCAATAATTAATATGATTCTTTTAATCTTCTTGTTCATACTTCCTCCTAAAATCTTAATCAGTACTACAGTTCACAATAAATATTACGTGCCCTTCGCATTCAGAATAACTGAAATTTTTTAATTGATTTGTAGTATTTGTTATAGTTTTATACGCCACTTATAAAATTTTTCAATCGCATGCGTGTATGATGTCATGCTCATTTCTCAGTAACTTTATAGCAGATCACTGGAATCTCTTCATAATATTAACATTTATCTTACTTCGTTTGATAACTATATCATGATAATTCCTATAGTTTTTTATAAAAATATTGTGTACTTTTCTCGAAGTATATACGACATTTGATTACAAATATATTATTACCACTACGATTTTAATTTGTTTAAAACGTACAAAGAGAGAATTGAAACACTAAATTGCCTTATGAAAAGGTATTACTGTATTATTTATTAGAAAATTGAAAAAACATGTGTAGATAGCTATCATTGTAAGTGCATATATAATTAACTTTAATTTTCTGACATAATTTCACATAATTCTTAAACTATTTTTTTGCGTGCATTATGAAATAAAATATTGCCCCATGTCAGTCTTTAAAAAATTATATATCATAACTTTAAGGGAGGAAGAAAACTATGAAGATGAAAAGAAAAATCATGATGACGACAGCACTTGCAGCTACATTGGCTACAGGTGCACTACCAAGTACATCGGTGTTTGCTGCTGAAAAAGAGGCTCCTATCCAACAAGAAGAGACACAGATGAGTATTCAACCATTTGCACAAAATAATTTGGAAACAGCAGTTAAAGCTGCCTTAAATGGTCCAGAAGTTAAAAAAATTAAAGTATTTGAGCATGAATTTAATGTAAAACCAATTGAAGTAGTAAATTTAGGTGGCGGTAAAACATATGTTAAGGGACAAATTTCTCATCATTTAAGTTTTCGTCCAGATGATCAATTTTATTATGAGTTTACAGTGCAAGATGGAAAGGTAATAGATAAGCCTGTATTTAATATTGATAGAGGTGGTTGGACACCATTTACTGCTCCACTTTTATCAATTCTTGCTGCGTATAATGGGATCCCAGTAAATCCAAATGATTTAAATGCACTTGGTCAACAAATTGGGAAAGTTATAGATGGAAGCTGGGAACATGCAGCCCAATCTATCGCAACTGTAGTTAGTTTAAGTTTTAATGAATAGAATTTTTAAATTTTTATTAGCATTGTAGAGATCCACTTTTCCTAAGTAGCCTTGTTATAAGAAATTCTGAAACAGCTATAAATAGATTTTTACCACTCAGTCACATTATCTTGATTTGTTAACCACCTTATCATTCATTATATGTCACAAAATAGAAGTCTTTTTTAAGACTTCTGTTTTGTTTGTATACAGTACAGCGGAAAGTTTGTTTTTTACCCATCTATGCTTCAATTCTTTAAGAATCCGTTTGACTATTAGATACAATTTATTACAACAAACTATTAAAATCTCAAATAACTTCCTACCCTATTTTGATTTTTTCAAACACAAAAATTCATTACTTTAAGAATGAAAACAATAGATGTAGTAAAAAATCATCTTGTTTTATTATATCTATTGTTTAAAAGTCAGGAGAGATAAAATGAACAAAATAAAAATGAGGAATTTTTTTAAAATTAGTATCCTTACTTGTTTCACACTAGCAAGTTTAAGTACACCATCTACTATTTTTGCTGATAGTCATCCAGGTTATTCCTATGAATCCAATATAGGCTATCAAAACCCAGCATGGATGTCGAAAGTAGCAGATTCAACAAAATTGAGTGAAATATCTATTCCAGGGACTCACGGTACAATAGCTTTACATGGAGCAAGTTTTCTTGATGAAAATTTGACAAGAAATCAAACTATGAGTCTACCACAACAATTAAATTCCGGAATTCGATATGTAGATATGCGTGTTAAACGTGTAAAAGATTCTTTTGCAATGTACCATGGGATTGTAAATCAAAAAGCAATGTTTGAAGATGTATTAAAAGAGGCAATTCAATTTTTAAAAGATCATCCTACAGAAACAATTTTAATGCGCTTAAAAGAAGAAACTACTCCTGAAAGTGGCTCACTATCATTCGAGGAAATACTTAATAAATACAAAGACCTTAATTCTTCCTATTTTTGGGATCCGAGTTCTGTACCAACTTCAAAAAGAAATAATCCTACTCTAGGAGACATCCGAGGGAAAATTGTAATCTTACAAAACTTTACAGCCTCTCAGCAATATGGTATTAATTACGATAGCTTAAATATACAAGATACATTTGCAATTGAAAACGGACCCGACGGAATGTATGAAAAATGGAATGCGGTGAAAACCCACCTTCAAAATGCAAATAATAATTTTAATAATGATAAAATCTATCTTAACCATTTTAGTGGCACAGGTGGTGCTGCTGCATTATTAAATAATGTTTATCCTTGGTTTGTTGCAAGTGGTAAAGAGAGCAGAAATACTGATAGTAACCCCAAGATGATTCAAAAAGCTACAACTAATGCGTGGGAAGATTTCCCTCGTGATATAAATGGTCAAGTATTTTATGGTGGAATGAATACACTTGGAACTGAGTTCTTACAACAAGGTGGAATGAAACATACTGGTATCATTGCAGCTGATTTTCCTGGACCAGGTTTAATTGATAGTATCATTAAATTAAATGGTATACATTCGAATGAAAAAGAAATATTAATTTCGCAAATTTCTTCCGAATCTAGTCCTTTATCCGGTCAAAAAAATCGATCCAGTCAAAACTTTAAAATTGATAGTTTACCTGTAGGTACTAAGGAATTAAAATGGATTATTGAGCCTTCAGAAAAAGATCATCCTTCTACTATTTCTTTCAATGTAATGATTGATGTTTCCCTAGGTACAGATTCTATTCGTTGGAAAAATATTTCACATGGATCTAGGACTGAAGCTTATACGAATACTAAATATTATATTGCAAGCCCACTTGGTGCCACTAACAAATTTACAGTGAAAATATACGCTATTACAAATTAAAAAATAAAGAACCCCAATGGAATTCCTTTTTGATGGAATACCATTGGGGTTCTTTAATAATTTCATTTCGTATATATTGGGATGAAGAGTAAAAATTGCACCCCTGTTCCGGTATTGCACATAGAATAAGTGATAACTACCCTTTTCCACTTATCATTTATTTAAAACTGGCTTCCAAATCGATAGTGCAAAAATCCAATTTGGATCGCCGTTCCCTTGATAACTTTGAACCGCTTCATACACTTTTCCCTCATGTACTACTTTATCACCTTTATTGTATGCTTTTCTTGCATCCCATTTTTCATAAGTAGAGCCATCTAGTTTTGTTGCTACAGTTAAAACATCACTTCTACTAGACTCATTTCTAGCTAAATCAACCGCTGTCACTACATATTTGTACGATGTATTTGCCTTTAAATTTTTATCCACAAAGGATGTATTATCCGTTGTCCCAATTTTATTCATAACCCCTGCGTTTTCTCTATATACAACATAATGGTCAACACCTACATTATCTTCAGACGGACTCCACATCAAATCAACAGTTGTCGCTGTTGTACCCATACTATGTAATCCTTTAGGTTGAGTCGGAGCCTCTATATCTGGGATTGCATTTGTTGTCTTAACCTTTAGTTTTTCACTTTCTTTTGATATATTTCCAGCAGAGTCTAATGCCTTTATTTTATAGGTATATTCCGTATTTGCTTTTAGTTTTTTATCAATAAAAGTTGTACCTGGTACCGTATCAATTACTTCTCCATTGCGTAACACTTGATATTCTTTTACACCTATATTATCAGTAGAGGCCTTCCATGTTAGTTCAACACTATTGGCAGAAACTTTAGACGCATTTAATCCAGTTGGTTGACTTGGAGCTACTGTATCGGGAGCTTCATTATTTACTAGATTTACATCAATTACATTATAAAACGCATTTGACGTATCTGCTACATCCCATACAGCTAAAATAACATGATAACCATTGCGATCAGTTGGTACATTAATTGTATGTGTTAAATTATTTGATGCTGCCGAACCGTCATGTTTCACAGTTCCAATTGGTTCTAATTCAGCACGTGTTAATGGTTTATTAGGATCCCATCCCTTTTTGGTAATGTAATAATGCCATTTACTTGTAGAATGTGCCGCTGTGTATTTCCATGTAAATGTATTTGCTCCCCCCTTTATTGTGTTTTTGAACCAGCGATTTGATGTTTGTTGGTCAAGAATCCCTCCAAACAGTCCTCCTGCCGAAGCGATTTTCCCATCAATCGGTCCACCATCTGGGAATCCTTTAGGTGCTTCTAGACTTTGAGGTTCGTACATTACATTTCCACAATTTAAATTTAATGCTCCATAATTCTGACTACATAAAGCAGCACGACTACTCGGCTTTTCAACAAACCCATGTGCATATGCACTTTGAGGAATCATTGTAATTGCCGTCACCCCTGCAGCTAAAACACAAGCACCAATTCCTTTTTTACTTTTTCTTAATCTTTCTAACTTAGATGTTAATTTCAAATTCATACTTGTCCCCCCAATATATTGTTTATGCTAATATAATAGCAATATAGGGATAAACGAACAAATCACCTACTAATATATTAATAGTTCAATAACATAAACACATTTAGTTTATTTATTAACCTGATATGGGGATAAATTAAGCAAATTAATTCTATTTTGTAACATTATGTAGTAAAGAGTTTATAAAAAACCAATAAAGATTCACAAAAAATCCAAATATCGATTACTTAATTTTTTACAACCACACCCCCACACGATAACTACATTATTAAGCAGGTTTCATGATTTATTACATTCTCTCGCCACCTGACAAAATCAGATCAAAAACATATCCCTGCATATTATCGATTAGTTCAACCACATCTGGATTTTTATCGTTGCTCAGCGACCAATTGATTGACAACATTGCGTTTGCTGTATACAACTGAGCTACAAAGTCAATCGGCACACTTACTTCAACCTGCTGCTCTTTCAAATAGGAATAGCAGGCATTATATAAAATGGATTCTAATTCTAAACGTAAATCCGCTGAGGGAACACGTACATGGAGTAAAGTTGCAACCTCTTTTTTTCGCGCTGAGATCTTATCGGTTATCATATTAATAGCTTGAGCCACATTTCCATTCTCTATTAATGCGAAACGAAATTCAATTTCTTCCTTGAACCAGCAGACATAATTTTGCACTAATTTTTCCAAAAGATCATATTTATCTGCAAAATGGCTGTAAAATGTGGACTTACTCACCATAGCATGTATGCAAATATCTTTAGTTGTAATTCGCCCAAACTCTTTTTCGTTCAAGAGGGTAATAAGTGTATTAGAAATATTTTTCTTCGTTTTATAAACGCGAACATCCTCTCCCATTAATAATCAATCTCCTTCCCAAAGTTGCTTATCAAACCATTTATATCCTTATGGTTCGATTTCGTACTTCTTACCCTTTCCTGCTTGTTGTTTCTTTAATATACTTCTCTTATCCTTACCTTGTAGTCAAATATAAGGAGGGATTTTATGTTTAAACAGTATGTAAACAACGAACAGTTCAATTTGCAAATTAACCGTTTTTTCAACGATTTCTATCAAGACGATGAGCGGGCAAATCAGGATTTGCAAGCCATCATCCCAAGACTTACAGACACGGACAGCTGGTATAACACTTGGATAGAATATGCAGCAATGCGGGAGCATCAGAAAGACTTCGATCTAGCTTCGGTTTATTATCAGGCTGCCGAGTTTTATATGGAATCATCCGATCCAAAAAAAGAAAAAGTGTACCAAAAATACCGTGAAACCTTTTATAAGGGTTTTCATGACTTTGAGTATGAAACCTATCAAATTCCTTATGAAGATTCCTATCTTCCTGCAATCAAATTCATGACACCAGGCGCATGTAATACACTACTTTTCTTTGGAGGCTACGATTCCTACATGGAGGAAATGATGAAGATGATGAACTACCTCATAGGAATCAATTATAATATTATAGTTTTTGATGGACCTGGACAGGGAACAGCACTGAAAAACGGCTTAAAATTCATCCACAACTGGGAGAAGCCCGTTTCCACAGTCATTGACTATTTCAAACTTGACCGTGTTAGTATTCTCGGAGCTTCTTGGGGCGGCTACTTGGCAATGCGTGCCGCCGCTTTTGAAAAACGAATCGACAAAGTCATCGCCTTTAATATTTTTTATAGTGGCCTTGATGCACTCAAGATGCGCATGCCGGATAATATCTGGAATAAATTGACCACGCTTCTGGCTACTAATGAAGCTGACAAAATTAATACCATGTTTAAACAAATGATGGCCACCAGCATCGACCTGAACTGGAAAGTTAAAAAAGGTATGGAAAATACAGGTGAAAAAACGCCATTTAACTTACTTAAAAACTTTGAAAAACATACGATGGCAGGAATCGGTCAGTTCATAAATCAAGAAGTATTGCTCCTGGCTGGTGAAGACGATCAGTACGTTCCAATTAGCCGATTACCGCAAATCGAATCGGAGCTATGTAATGCAGCCTCCATCACTTCTGTAGTTTTCACTAAGAAAACTGGTGGTGAACAACATTGTCAGGCTGGTCATCGTCACTTAGCTTTTGATGAAATTAAAAGCTTTTTGCGACATAAATTATATTGAGAAATATGAAGCGTTTTAGCACTTTCAAAATTTTTCTTTTATTAGCACATTAGAACATGGTGACATTCTTGCCCTTCTTATAGTGTTCATGGTGACCATCGTGTCACTCCTCAAAAAGACTGATATTATTTTCATAAAAGAAATCCCCCACGTATTTGTGGGGGATTATTCTGCGTTTTACTTATAATGAAATATGTGAAGTTTTGTTTATTTACAAACCTAAAATACCAACAATCTGACTCGCCTTTAGATTAGTAATATAATAGTACATCTCTAAACCCTTTTTTTCAGCCTTTAGCACCTTCCCCCTCATTTTCGATAAATGTTGGGAAACAGTGGATTGTGGAATTTTTAAAAGCTTCGTCAATTGTGTAACATTACATTTTTTATACTGAATTAACTCGTTTATAATTATTATTACTAAATCTAACAAAAAAATTTGAGTAGCCCCCCTATTAACTGCACTAATTATAACTAGAGCTAGCCCTTTTCTTTAAATTCCTACTTTAACTAGACCATACGGAGAGTGATATGAGTTCGAAAATTTTTTCACCTTTTCTAAACAACTTATTATATTATTTTTATCTAATAAGGCACAGAAACAAATTAAAAAACTTTAGTGCTCCTGAAAATCTCTTGAGGAAAAACGTTTTTAGGGTGAAACGTTTTTCAGGGTACTTTTATACTGACTCTTTTCCTTAAAATGTTTCTGTACCTAATATTTAAATTAACTTATGTCAAAATATTTCGCAATACAAGCGCTAAATGCTACATGGATATATAGAAAATGACACTTTTTATGAGCATACCCCATCAAATACTTATATTAAATATAGAAAAGTCACCTTAATATTATTAAATTTGTTAAATTAAATAATGAAAATGGAGAATACTAACTTTATAATTGTCACAATTTAATTTATATATCTACTCTTTTATTACTCGTAAAAATCATTTGATAATTCCTTCAATATTAATTTATGAAATGCAGAGACCATCTAAAGCAACAATTTTCTTACATTAGATTGTTTTTCTATTTAATTTATTTTGTCGAAAAAAGTCGATATTTTCATATTTTTTTCATTTAATTATTGTACATTTGCACATTTAGTGTTAGGATTATGCCTATTCAAATTAGATCCTATTGATTCCTCTTTAAGATTTCTTTATTTTATTTGTGAAAATTAGTTACTTTCTAGTAAATTCCCAGCAATAATACAGCAAACTACACTAAGAATAATTCTAAAATTATATTTTCATCTCGTAAATTCATAAAAAGGAATTTAAGTCAAACTATATTTTCTATCTGTGTATATTCATTCTTTATTCAAACATGATTAATCATAAGTTCTAACTCTTTAATCAAATTTAAATAACAATTTTGATTCTAAAATAAGTTCAAAATCAAAATAAATATATTGTTATTTCAAAATAATGTTGTAAACTATCTTTAGAATGGAAAGATTTATGTAACAGCATGTTAAGGGGTTACAGGGGGAATAAAAATGAGAAATTTTTTCGATGACAAGTATAAAAATATTGAATTAAAAAGGAGACTATTAAATATAATCAGTGAAATTAGTGAATTAAAAGGAAAATTAGCTGCTTATCAGGAACAAAATCCTGATATATTTACTAGCTTAGAAAAAACCATACCACTTCATTACATAAAAAACTTTACTACTACCTATGAAGATATAAAAGTCCCAAATAAAAGATTAAAAGAACTTATTTTAGATGATATAGTACCTCAAAATATTTCGGAAGATGCTATCTTTTGTTTTTATCAAACACTTACTTTTGTACATAAGAATTCCTGTGATTTATTAATCAATCCAGAGACTATACAGGAATTACATTTTCAATTAATACATTACATTACCTCTGACAGTGCCAAATGGCGCGAAAAACCGTTTACTATTCCAGGTATTCCTGAAAACGGAATGCACTTAAATAGTTACCGCATTCTTCCACATGAGCTTATTCCACAAGTAATGGAACAATTATGTGATCAATATAACTCATTAAATTCTAGTAAGGGCCATCATTCACTTTTATTAATAGCTCGTTTTATATTTAATTTTTATTGCATAGTCCCTTTTAATCAGGGTAACGGCAGATTGGCACTTATGTTAATGCAATTGCTATTAATTAAGAGTGGAAATACATTTGTAAAATATGTATGTCTGGATAAATACATTAAGAAAAATGAATCTGAATATTACAATTCAATTTATAAATCTTCGGTAAATTGGTACTGCGAGGAACATAATAGTAGCTTTTGGTTAAAAACGTTTTTAACTATTATATTAGAGGCGTACAAAGATCTTCATAATACAGTTCTAGATTCTATATGTAAGCATACTAAAGTGGAGAGAATTCAGGATTTTATCCTTAAACAAAAACAACCCTTTACTAAGGAGTGTATTCGTAACACATATCCAGACATAGCAGAGAGTACAATCAGTAAGGCTTTAAATTCCTTGCAATTGTTTGGCCATATTAAGCTAGTGACAAAAGGAAGAAATGCTAGTTGGATTAAAGTTTAACTATACTTGTAAAACACTTACAGTTCAAAAAAGAAAATTATAACTTTATCATTTAAATTCATGCCTTTGGACTCTTATTCATTGAATTTCACTTTAATATATTAAGCTATTATTACTAATTTAGTTATTTCTAATTCCTACAAAACATAAAACGGTTTATAGGAATATTTGTCGAAAAAAGTCGCATTTTAATATTTTTTCTTTATTTTCTGGTTGTAAACGTTTTATTTTCGTGTTACCATCTTAATCAAACAATAGATGGTAATAAAAATGAAAATATTTCTTTCCCTTAGAAACATATAAACGTACGGTCATATCAAGAAAATAAGGCCAAAGAAATATTTGATACCTATCCAAATTACCAATAGGAATTTTGCCGCATTAACTTTCTGTTATTTCAGAATAAAACTTCACATTTTGTCCCTAAACAAAATTTGTTAGCGTGCAAAATTCAAATACACTAAATCACCCAAATAAATGAAATGTCCTTTTTTATTGAGCATTGAGGTATGAAAAAATAATTCTTCCTACAAAATTCAGCTGAGTAACATAAAGACATCTAAATTACTACCTTTATCGCCATCTATTGTTGACAACATATTTACCAACTATTAAAAAGAACCTATCAAGGGTTCTTTTTTATTATAATCATTCAAATTTCACTTCTATCTTGATACTTAGATTTCTACACAAATTACATCTACTTTTTTACTCTCAATTATTGAATTTATAATATAGTACTTCAATTTTAGTTATTCTTGATCTCAATCCGTTTAAATTAGTGAATAAAATTCAAACATATAAAAATAATAACTACAACTAATCGTTATATATTAAAGAGGTGTCAATTTTGTCCTTAAATGAAAAGACCCTAGAAACAAAGACAGATAAAACCATTGAAAAAATCCAAACAAGTAACTTAAAAGAACTTAAAAATACATTAGATAACATCTTTGATATTAGTGCAGATTTGATTGAACATCCTTTGCAATTAAAAACAAACACGAATATTTTACTATATTATTTTGAAGGCCTTACAGATGGTGTTGCATTAAAAGGAAATGTTGTTACACCATTATTACAAGAAGTGAATGAAGACAGTCAAATATTTAATTCTAATATTATTGCTACTCATACCAAAATAGTATATACGTGGAATGAAATTAAAGAAGGATTACTTGAGGGACAATGTGTACTGTTTATGGAAGGAGAAAAGAGGTCCCTTCTAATAAATACAAAAGGCTGGGCAGAAAGAGCGATTCAAGAACCTATTTCAGAAGTTACTATTAAAGGCTCACATGATGGGTTTATTGAGAATGCCACAAAAAACATAGGCTTAATTCGTCGATATATTCCTTCTACTGAATTGAAAATTAAAAAAATGACAATTGGAGAACGTGCCACTTCTTTAGTCTATCTAATTTACTTAGGGGATGTAGCAAACGAAGATGTGGTCCAAGAAATAGAAACTAGAATCTGTAAAATTAAAACGGATGCGGTATTGAGCATTGGAGAACTATCTAATTTTACAAAGGATCAAAATTGGACTCCTTTTCCACAGGCTTATTTAAGTGAACGCCCAGATGCCATTTCTAATCATATACTTGATGGAAAAGTAGCAGTGTTAATTGATAGATCTCCTGGTGCGATGATTGTCCCAATGAATTTAATTGGATTTTTTCAGACTCCAGATGATTATAATATACATTGGCTCATTGCATCATTTTTTCGCTTATTACGATTTGCAGGATTTATTATAGCTATTTTTTTACCCGCAATTTATATTGCTATAGTCTCTTTTCACTTTGAAATCATTCCTTTAGATCTATACACTTCTATTGCAACGTCAAGAGTTAAAGTCCCTTTCTCTCCTTTATTGGAAGCTTTTATAATGGAAATCACACTAGAAATGCTACGTGAAGCTGGTATTCGCTTACCACAACCAATTGGACAAACAATTGGAATTGTTGGAGGGATTGTAATTGGGCAGGCGGCTGTTCAAGCTGGTCTTGTGAGTAACGTTATGGTTATTATCGTATCTATTACCGCCATTGCATCATTTATTGTTTCTAATTATGATTTATCAAGTTGTATTCGGCTTATTCGTTTTCCAATGATGTTATTAGCCTATTTTTATGGGATTGTAGGTATTGTTAGTGGATTAATGCTCTTATTTGCTCATTTTGTTTCATTAACTTCCTATGGTTCACCATATGGATTGCCAATTGCACCATTTCGTCTCCAAGAGTTAAAAGATTCTTTTGTAAGATTTCCTATTTCCATGATCACCACCCGCTCGAGTACAGGACAGCCGGAACAAAAAAAGAAAAAAGAAGGTGGTTCGCATGGGGAATCTTAAATTTCAAAACATAACTTTATTTGAATTTATTGTTTTCATCCATTCACTGCAACTTGCATCAGGTATGTTAATTATGCCAAGCCCACTTGCTACTACCGCTGGCACAGATGGCTGGATTTCTATCATTCTGGGATGGATGGTTACTTCTATAATTGGCGTATTTATTGTATTAATGTTACAAAAAAGTCCTAGCAAAAATTTCTCACAGATTTTAAAAACATACTTTGGTAAATGGCTAGGAACAATTTTTCTTCTTTTATATGCCTTTTATCTATTTTTTGCTGGTTTTAATACTTTATTAAAGGCAACTGACATTATAAAAGTGTGGATATTCCCTTCCACTCCTGCTTATCAAATCGCCATATTATTACTATTGCCTTTTATTATTTTAGCCCTGAGTGGGTTAAGGGCTCTTACTAGTTATTCTATGCTTGTTTTCTTCTTCACTACTTGGATGCCACTATTTCTTCTTTTTTCACTAAAGAGTAACTACAATCCTTTACACCTACTACCTATTTTTAAAGATGGCTTATACCCTATTGTAAAGGCAACAAAAGAAACCATTACTCCTTATGCGGGCTTAGAAATTGCATATTTTATTTATCCGTTCTTACAAAAAAAACAAAAAGCCATAAAAGGAATACTAATAGCGAATACTGGAACCATGTTTTTCTATCTATATGTGACTATTCTTTCTTATATATACTTTAGTCCGGAGGGGATAAAAGACGTAATTTGGCCAGTATTTCATCTGTTAAAAGGAGTTCGTTTTTCTTTCATAGAACGATTAGAAATTTTATATATCGCTTACTATTTGATTGTATTTTCCACTACAATATATCCGTATTTATTTTTCAGTTTCGAATCTGTGACCATTTTATTTCAAAAAACCGTTCGCAATTGGGTGCTGGTTGGTTTTATGCTTTTAATAGTCGGCTTATTCGTTTTTCTAAATCCCGATGTGGATCAATATTTGTTTATATATTCTCTTATGGATATCTTAAATATCATTTTTTTTATTCTATTACCAATCTTTTTTTTCGCATACAGCATTCTTTTCACTTGGTTAACTAGGAGGAAACAACTTTGATTCGAAAATGGATATGGATTGTAACTTGTTGTGTATGTTTAATCGGTTGTAGTCAAAGAATCCCTCTTGAACAGGTTTCATTAATCCTGTTAATCGCCTTAGATAGAACTTCTAATGGAGACATAAAAGTGGGCACAAGCATACCACTCTTTCATCATAAACAGCAAAGAAGTACTATAGAGCAATGGGCGCGGGCATCCACTGTATATAATGGATTCAGTAAAATAGATACGAAGTTAACGGGCTATATGACAGCCTCAAAAGCTGAAATCATTTTAATTGGGGAAAAATTGGCCCAAGAAGCAAATTGGATGCAGGAGCTTGATTCTTCTTACCGTGATCCTTACGCTACCATTAATGCTAAAGTAGTACTTGTTGATGGACCTGTAGAAGAAATTTTCACAATTAATAAGCCCGATAAACCATCACTACCATCTTACATAAGTAGTGTAATCGAATCCTCCATTCAAAATAATCAATCCGTTTCTTCCACGATTCAACAATTAATGAGAGAAAAAAATGAAGAAGGAATGACACAAGCTGTTCCAGTTATAAAAAAAACAAAGAATGAAATCGACACGGTAGGAATTGCACTTTTAGATCGACAAGGTAAATATTTAAGCCGTATCCCTAAAAAAAATGTTAAGTTCTTCAATCTTTTAAATAAGCCCAAAAATAAAGGCCGGATGATACTACACCTTGTGCTTCCACCTAAAAAATCCAGCCAAAAACCAAACACTTCTATATTAATACAGAATGCGACTAGGAAAATAGATGTTAATTTTCAAAAAGGAAAGTTTGTATTTAATTTCGATATAAACGCTAATGTAGCTGTAATAGAAAAAACTAACGCACATTTAATTAAGGAGCATTATGATAATAAAAAAAACATACATAATTTAGAAAATGAGGTTCAAAAAGAAATTAATAAGAAATTACAAAATATGTTGTATGAATTACAAAAGAATAAAATTGATCCTATCGGATTATCGTTATATGCTAGAGCTTTTCAATATAACGAGTGGAAAAAACTAAAAGGAGATTGGTTGCAAGTGTTAGCAGAGGCTAAAATAACTGTAAAAACACACGTCAAAATAAAAGATACTGGGACCATTAGAAATTAGATTAGCCTATTCTTTTATTTGACAGCATTTCTCAGTCGAATTTCCCTTCCTCAATAATTATGATATAAAAGACGCTAATTCAAAGAAAAATCTTTCGGTTAAATGCTAACCAATAGATTTTTCTTTTTTCTCTAACCAGTTCTTTTAAAAGGGCAACAATTTAACTACGGTAATCAAGTACAAGTTTCTAATTTAAGGAATTTCAGAACTTATAACTCTATTGCAGTAAACATGCCAGATACCATTATCAAAGCCAAAATTCCTAAGTTAAGGGGTTTCGGCTTTTTGAGTTCGTTCGAATATCTTAGTTTTAGTTTTATGTACTTTGATAGAATAGATACACATCAGCATATTTGTGCTTAATTTTATCGTTTAATGCGGCTTTAATAAATCATTTTTAGTTTATATATCCCATACTGATAACAATTGAATTTTATTATTTATCCCCTTAGATTATTTCAAATGATTCTATTTTCTTTCATTTGACTCTTTTGATATATTTCAAATTTCTTGATTACATGTTGTATAGGGGAGCCCTTCTTTTTTCCACGTAAGAAATCCTCCCTTTAAATTAACTACTTTCTTTATATCAGCTTTTTGTAAAATGCTAGCTGCTATAGCGGAACGTAACCCCGTTCGACATTGTAAAACTATTGGACAATTTTTCGGTACATCATCTAGCCGTTCAAGTAGATTACCTAAAGTGATATGTATTGCATCATGAAGATGTCCTTCATCCCACTCTTTTTTACTACGCACATCGATAACCTTTACACTTCCATCTTTTATTAACGGATATAATTCATTTGATGTTTTTTCCTTATAAATCTCTAAACTATGGAATCTTTGAATTACCTTTGAAGGTGCAAAAGCAATAATATTATCTAAGCCAATGGACTCAAAGTCTCTAATAACTTCCTCCACTTTAACATTTTCCGCATCTAAAATTATTAAAGTTTCTTTTTTATAATCTAATATCCCCCCACACCAAGTTGTGAAAGAATTGTTATAAGGTATGTTAATTGACTTCTCGATGTGGCCAGCAGCAAAACACTCTACATCCCTTATATCAACTATTTGCTGAACACCCTTCATCACTTCTTGAAGTTCTTCTACTATATAAATAGCAGTAATCTCTCTCTTCTTACGAGTTGGTGGACCATACTTATTTAAATGCTTCATTAATGGAAAATACTTTGGAGGCTCTGGCTGTCCCGTCAATAAATTCGATATAAAATTATCTTCATCATTACATTGAAACGCCCAATTAAACATCTTTTCATAACCTAATGTGGAAGTTGGAATTGCTCCTAATGCTTTTCCACATGCACTTCCTGCACCATGTGATGGCCATATTTGCAAATAATCGGGGAGTATTTTTATTTTTTGTATAGAATCAAATAATTGTTTCGCTCCTATTTTTGCGGTATCTTTAATACCAACAGCAATTTCTAATAAATCGGGTCTACCTATATCTCCTACAAATATAAAATCACCTGTGAATATTCCTATCGGCTTATCATTCATATAATTATTTTGACTTGTATCGGTTACTAAAAAGGAAATACTTTCAGGCGTATGCCCTGGGGTATGAATGACATTGAATTTTATATGACCAACCTTAAACTCTGTTCCCTCTCTAACCAAATTGTATCGGCCATCGTTAAGATATTGATATTTCCAATCACTATCTCCTTCATCAGATACATATAAATTTACATTATAAAGATGGGAAAGTTCTCTAGACCCAGAAAGAAAATCTGCATGAATATGAGTCTCAGCCGCAGCAATTACTTCCATCCCTTCTTTCTTAGCAAATTCTATATATTGTTCTATATACCGACCTGGATCAATTACAATTGCTACGCCTTCCTTCTGACAACCAACTAAATAGGAAGCATGAGCTAATTTTTCATCATAAAAATATTTTAAAAGCATAGCTATTCCCTCCAAATGCTTATTTCAAATTACTTCTCGGTTGTTACAACAACTCTCTATCTTTCCTTATAGAATCCCTTTCAACATTAAATTCCAATACATATAGGGCAACATATACCTTTTAAGTAAAAACATACTATACCGTTCTTTCGCTTGATTAAACGGAAACGTTTCTTGAGGCTCATGTTCATAGTTAAATTCAGCGAGTATAAGACTTTTATATCCTGTAACAATCGGACAGGATGTATACCCATCATAATTAGCCTGCAAGTCTCTTCCATTAAGTACGTCCAAAATATTTTGTTTTAAGACAGGTATTTGTTTTCGAATTGCCGCTCCAGTTTTAGATGTAGGTAAATTGGTACAATCTCCAAGTCCAAAAATATTCTTATATTTTACATGCTGCAAAGTATAAGGACTTATATCTACCCACCCCTGATGATCACTTATCTCACTTTCTTTAATAAAGTTAGGTGGCCCCATTGGTGGAACAACATGTATCATACTATATGGTACTGTTTCTCGTTTCAGTGTTTGCGTATCTTCAAAAATTGCTTCTCTCTTTTCAGCGATAATTTCTACTAAGTTTTTATTATAGTTCGTTATAATTTGCTTTCTTTCTAGTACTTGTTCTAATGTTTCAGCATAACGCGGTACCTGAAATATGTTAGCGTTCGCAGAATAAAACATTACTTCACTTCTGTTTTTCAAACCGCCATTACAAAAATACTCTTCTGCTAAATACATAATTTTTTGTGGGGCGCCACCACATTTAATAGGAGTATTGGGGTGGGTAAAAATCGCATTTCCTCCTTTGAATTTTTCAATTTCTCTCCAAGTAGAATCAACATATTTATAAGAATAATTGCTACAAACCCCATTAGTCCCAATAGACTCCTTTAAGCCTTTAATACCACCCCAATTTATTTGTATACCGGCTGCTACAATAAGAATCTCATATTCAAGTAGCATTCCATCATCTAAAAGTATCTTATTTTGATCTGGAAACAACTTAACAACACTTTTAGGAATCCACGTTGCTCCTTTTGGAATAAGTGATTCTTGATCACGCATCGTACATTCCTTTGAAACAATTCCTCCCCCAACTAAACTCCATAGTGGTTGGAAGTAATGTTTTTTAGATGAATCGATAATAGCTATACTTTCTTTCAATAGGGATACATTTCGCAACAAATGTGCAGTAGAAGATAGTCCTGCAGTCCCAGCGCCAATCACAATAATTTTATAATTATCTCTGGTCTTCATTATCCTCTTCCTATCTGAATTTAATTTTTAAGTTAACTAATTATTAGCCTTATTTCATCGTAGTAACAATATTATAAGATAAAAATACTATTATTTTATCTTATTAAAACGAATATTCCGTTAACTTTATCCGTCGACATTACTATATGCGTAAATCCCTTATGTTACTTCTTTAATTTGTTTCAAACTCTACAAACTTTACATTTCTCAATATTAGCCTGTATCCTATCTCACTTTAATGACATTACACTTCTATAGATAATGAAATGCAAGTTTCTTTGGTATGGTTTGTCCATCCTCCTTTTCAGGAGATAGACAAAAACAATCTTATTCCAATAGCTATATTACCTATTCTTTTTTGAATCTTTGTTATAAATATCTATACATGCATTTGAGAACGTCTTTGTTGTTTTTCCAGTCCCTCAATAATGTGAGAATTGCTATTACCATATTTCCCGTAGCCTTTGATTTATAGGGAGCTGAAAATAGTACATACCAACCCGACTGGAATATTGAACACCTCATAACAGGAGATACTTTCTACTTAACTCAACGTTTTGGTAGAGCGCATTTTGGTGCCAAAATGAAGATTTTCAAGGTTCACCCTGACGGTACTTTACAACGCTTTATTACAATTGAACCAGAATTTATTACTACGCCTAAAGGGTTAGAAATTTGGAGAACACCAATTACAAATGTATATACTAAAGGGACATATATTGCAGTAATTAAGTATAACGGAGAATTTACCTACTCAAATCATTTTCAAATTAATTAACTCTTTCCTACTCAGTAGCTAGAATTGATTAATTAGGTAGCTATGAAGAATTAAGATCTTAACCAGCTTCAATTTGATTTTAACTTTTTTAATATAAACACATTTTACTTTTAATAGAAGTAAGTTAACTATTATATCCACCTACTCTTCGTATGCAATATTGCATACGAAGGGCCTTAAATATTTTGGTATACTATGCATGTGGATTTTTCATCCAAAATTCCACTCAAACGCATATTTATGTATATGCCGCCCCTAATTGCTAAAAGTGAGAAGAATGTTATTCATTCTTCTCACTTTTTTTATTTAAAATGTGTGCTTGTACTTAGGTCTTTAGATATTTTACATTTTGAATCTTAATACTAATCCACGTATGTGAATTTCCTTATAAAAATAAACTCCAAAATAGAATTAATCTTCCAAATTCCACCTATGGAGTCAGTTGTTTTCTAAAAAACATTCCAGCGTTTTTATCAATCGATTTTAGAATAGTCAAATAATAATACCATATACAAGCTCTGCATAAATTATTCATTTTCTTTTATATAATACCTACCTTTTTACTTCTGATAAATCATTAAACATTGGATTATATTTCACTTTTATATAAATAAAAGCCAAATAGCCGTTCATAATGAACGACTATTTGGCATCTTACTAATAATTTGAATGTTCTTCATGTTAATCTATTTTGTTTAATCCCGTAGAAGTAACTTGATAGGTTCTTTTTTTACCTATATATTCTTGTTTATTATTCTCAAGGTTAATAAGTGTAGCCCGTGTCTTTTCCTTTACTGCTTCCCCTTCTATATGGGTAAACTCGATATAATCTCCCACTTTGACTGGCACAGTTTGTCTTTCAGCAGTTTGCTGTCTATTTCCCACTATTTCCTTATTGTACACAACACTACCGGATGAATTCTGTACTTTGATACTTGCATACGTATTATTAAAATAAGAATGTGGTACGCCTGCTTCTAAATTCACCTGTATTTTCTCTGTTACCCTATTATAATTTACTTTTGCAATTTCTCTATCACTATATCCCTTTAAAGACCAACCAAATTGATTTCCGTCTAAAACCGTTGTTTCTGGCATTTTTTCTACTTTCTTCAGACCTTCTTTTGTAACTTCGTACATTGCTTTTTTTCCAAAGCTTTCTTGTTTACTATTATCTACATTTGTGAAAGTAGCTCTATGCACACCTTCTAGATGTGTTAACTCAATATAATCTCCTACTTTAACTGGAACTTTTTGCGATTCAGCATTTTGTTGCTTGTTTCCATAAATGTCTTTCTTGTATACTACTTTTCCTGATGCATTTTGCACTTTAATACTCGCATATGTTTCATTAAAATAATGATGCGGTACGCCTGCTTTTAAGTCAATATGCACTTCTTCTGTCGACTTATTGAAATTGATTTTAGCAAATTCGAAATCACTAATCCCTTTTAGTGACCATGCAAACTTGTTTCCTTCTAAAATATTATTTACATTAGGTATATCTGGTTTAATTGGATTAGAATCCGTCCCCTTCCAAATCTCTGCTGTTAAAGTTGGATACCCTAATACAGCCACTTTTTGAATGGTATCGTTATTTGGACGTAATCCCCACTTCTCAAAGAAAGGTATCAAATTTTGTTTGGCTACTTTTGATGCCGAAATCATAAATAATTGTTTTTTATTTTCATCAGTTTGTGGAAGTTCACTTGAAGACATTTCTCTATACAATTGATGCAATTGAGAATAGAAGTCCTCTCCATATGCTAACTGTAGTTGCCAAAGCATAACAAGCTTAACAAAAACATCACTAACTTCGTCATAATTTTTATTAGGTTGTTCTAAGTATTGAAATGCCTTAGTATAAGCGCCCTCCTGTTGCAATCTAAAAGATTGATTAGATGTAAATGCTTTTTCTACAGAAAGGCTGTAAATATTATTTTGTACTTCTGTCATATTATAAAACTTCCAAGGTGATTGCTGTCTCAAATGCCCTGCCTCATGCCAAGGACCCCAGCCATCTTTTATAAATTTATTAATATCTAACACGTATTGGATTGCATCTCCTACATATGCGGTTCGATAAGAAGTTGCATACATATAATAATCGGGAGAATGATTTTCTTCTACGTAATGAATATAATGTTTATCTACTTGTTCCTCGGATAAACCAGCTACTTTGTCTTGAATTCGAGTAGCTTCATCCATCTTTTTTAAGAGTTGTACAGGATCTGTATTAGAACCTAACAAATATTTCTTAACACGTGCAGGGCTGGCCGTAATTAATACACGTTCTCCTTTTAACTCCACTGCATGTGCATTGGGATATTGGTCCAGCATGTTTATTAAATCTTGTTTCGTATGCTTTCCTAGTTCAAAAAAAGGAGTAGTCGTTCCACCTGTTGTGACTGTTGTTCGAATGGTACCACCTTGTTGTTTATTATAAAAATAAATCATCCCCCCATTTGGAGATTGGATTGTGTTTATACCAGGTTTTAATGTAAATGATTTTATTTTAGAATCTTCTCTCCAAGAAGCATCATACGAATACGTTCCAATATATGCTTGAATATTTTGATTTCCTTCTACATTAATCGTTATTTGTTCATTTGGCTTTGCATATAAACCAGTGGGTTCATATGGACTAAATGCCATACTTTTTCTTTCCTGTTGTTTCAGTACCTCAACATCCCCTTTTCCTGGGACTGTATATATTCTGTTTTCTGATTTAACTGACTTTTCCTCTTGCAGTGATGTCGATATTTTTTTTTGCTGCTTTGTTTCCTCTGCAAAGACATCTGATGAAGAAACCATTCCAGTCGTAAGCATAGTTACTGTAGCGGTAGCTGCAAGTATTTTTCTAGTTTTATATTTTGAGTTATTCCCCATATTATCTCCCTCATTTTCCCTTAGTACATTTAAGGATTATTATTTTATTTATTACGTTTTTACACCAAAAATTTTTTACGCTATTTATGTTGTATCTAATACTCTATTTTTTCTCATAATAGTCTCCTTTTCTTTATTTCTAATTGTTTATAAATGTTATTTGATGACACATAAAATAACAACTTTACGATAAACTCATCAATAACAACCTATTATGTTTTGATTTAGTATTCTTAACTTCCATCTAATTGTATAAAAGTATTCTATTAGGAAAATAAGAATATAAAGCTCACTAATCATAGATTAGGTTTTATGAAAAAATTCATAAAAATCATTCACCTTAAAAATTCAAACTTGTATAACTACTTTCTACATATAGGATGGAATTATAAAAATATTTCAATAAAATAAAAGACAGAGGCCTGATGATACCTCCGTCTTTTCAATTTATAAAGAACAAAAAATCATTTTATAACTGTATAAATGCCCTTGCAACAAATACTGTATTCCGCTATTTTTTTGAAGAAACAGGATCCATTTTTAATGTTTTTATCCCTTCTTTTAATGTAAACGCATCCGCTCTCAATGTTTTCCAACTATCTTTCGCTGCATTCAAATTAGGTTTTAGGAATTTGAATTTATTTTGATCCGCTTTTTGGGATGCTTTATCAATATGACTAAGCACTCCCGAATATTGAGAATCTAAATCATGCCATTGTGCAGACATATAGGTAAGTGCATTAATAGCCGATCCAATCGCATTGTGCATTTCATTAATATTATTATACGCAACACCAACTACACGATTTAATGTTACTTTATAATCTATAGTCTGACGTAATTGTGCTAACAACGGCTCTAACGTACCTAAATTATTTCTTGCTAGCCCTATCATTACACCACCAGCAATCCACGTAGGAATTGAGGGAATTGATACAGTTATTATTCCATCTGATTCTACTTGTTTAAAATGTCTTACTTGCTCTAAAACTTCATTTAGGCGCTTTTCATCTTCATCAATTCCAGATGCTTGGTTTTTCAGAATCGAATGCAAAATATCTTTATGACCTGCAAATGCTCGGACATCTTCTCCAATACTATCTCTTAACTTAGCTAGTTCTTGTATTAAATTCTGTGTATATGCTTGATTTTGTTTAATCTCACCTTGTAAATCTGTCATGCCTTCTTTTAATGTGTCTGCATCCCCTTCATTAATCGCTTCTACTAATGTGTCATAATAATTGTCGAATTTAGTATCATACTCTACAATCCCCGTCAGTGTATCTAAAAGTTGTTTTTTTATGTGTGAATCCCATTTCGTAGCATGCTCTCTTGCATTCTTTTGATCTTGTAGAATTTGACTAGGTAGATTTGTATATCCTTTAATGTCAATGCCTTCAAAGTTAACATCTGGGTTTTTAATTAACAAATAAGAGTAATCATTCATGGATTTTGCAAATACCCCAGCATCTTGCAAAGCTTTTTTCATCTTTTCGCTGTTTACAGAAAGAGATATATCTTCGGTACTAGTTTGTTCCATTTTACTTTCACTTGCGAAGGCTGCCACTGGAGAAACTACAGTAGTTGTTGTCAGAGTTAAAAACGTCGATACAGCAAGTAGTTTATAAGGAAAGTTTTTATTCACTTTAATTCCTCCTATACATATATATTGATTTTTAATTTGTTTTTTCTTGTTTAAAAGCAATGTCTTTTGAAATGAATTCTGCATCCTTATGAATATCATTCCAACTTTGTTTTGCAGCCTTTAAATCATCAGGTATTAAAGAAAGTTTATGTTCTTGCATTTGGTCGATATTATCATATAGATCTTTATAATTCGCTCCCATCGTATTCCATTGTTGCTGAATACTTGTTAGAGACATAATTGCTTGATCAACTGTTTGATACAAATATGTTAAAGTGTCTTTTGTATTAGTAAGTGAAATAACTGCTTGGTTAGCTAAATCAGCTTTCATACTTAATTCTCCAATTTTATTCGAAATTTCATTATAGGAGTTCATATGATTAGATGCCTCAACACCAGCTGCTGTTCCTAAACCGATACCAGCTGCCCCTAGAGCTGTTAGACCACCAACAACAGCTGGTGTCGCTGTGCCACCGGTCACAACAATTACTACCGCTCCTGCAATCGTTCCAATAACTAAAATAGCTGCTCCTAATCCACCACCAATTGACCAGGCTAATACATTATCAAAATGTGCTTTCTGCGTAGAACGTAAATTCTCAATTTCGGCCTGAAGTTGTGGGAATAGTGCTTGTTTTCCCGCTAATATAGCCGTTAATCCCCCTTGTCCATCTGGACCTCCAACATTATTTTTAAAATCTACAGTATTTGTATACAACTTTGTTTTGAAAGCTTCTAACATCTTAATAACTTCCGTAACTTCATTTGAATTTGTATGAATTGTACCGATTAAATCCCCTATTCCTTCTTTGAGGCCCGCCTTATCTTTCTTTTTTACAGTATCTACTAGTGTGTCGTAATAATTTTGAAATTGTTCATCATAATTTACAATATTACGTGCTGTCTTTTGAATGTTTGGCTTCGCTGTATCTAGCCAGTAATTTGCATTGATTCGTGACAGTTCCTGATTCAGGTGAATGTTTTTGATTAATTCTCCCCCTCCTGAACCTAAATCAATGTTGGATAAATTTACATTCGGTTGCTTAATCATTGTTTTTGCGTACAAATCCATTACAAGAATATGAGAGCCTGTTTCAGCCAACACTTTCTTTAACCCTTCAGGTCCTAACGCATAATTTTCTATTTTCTGTTCTTGTGCTGTCTGTTCTTGTGCAAGTGCGTGAATAGTACTACCATTCGTAGCAGTTATAACCGTTGCTAAAGTGGCCAAAGTTATGACCTTAAATGGAAATTTCATTATTTGATTCTCCTCCTTATTTTCAATTGAGTTATTATCTTTTTATTAAACCTAAATTCTTAATATTAAAATTTATAAACTTGTTCTTCGAGTTGATTTGTTACATTTTTTAGTCGTCTTAATGTATCTTTTTGAGACTGAGTGTTACTAGTATCAACTTCAGTCAATAATTTTGTAATACTATTATTTATTAGATTCAAATCCTCTTTATAACGTTTCATTAGCTCAATTTCTCCATCTACTTGATTAGCAAATGTATGCAAATCATTTTGCATGAAAAGAATCATTGATTTTTGTAAATCTGCTACTGTTAATTTAGTTGTTAAGTCATATAATTTCTGATTTTGTTTCTCTAAATCATTTAAATATACTCTTTGCTCTGCTGTTAGTTTATTAATTTCGGCAAAGGTACTATATGTTTTTTTAATTTTTTCAGGATCAATCACTTTCATAAGATCATACTCTTTCGTTTTTGTAACTGCAGCTGCAGCAATTTCACCTTTTTTACTTTTCTCTATCGCTTCACGTGCTTCTTTTTTGGCAGCTTCAATTTCTATAGCTGATTTTCCCTTTTCTGTTGCTTCCTGCTCTGCTTTCTTCTCTGCTTCTACAATAGTATTATTTATTTCTTTTCCTTTGTTATACGCTACTACCGCTGTTTGAGCAGCCGGTTCAATGATATCTTTTGATAGGCTATAAATCTCTTGGAATACCTTTAGCCCTTGTTCATTTAAAGCTCCTGGTAATAATGCTATTTGCTCTAAATCATTTTGAATTGATTTTTTTGTATTTAGCATTTCATTTTTTAACTTGTCTATTTTTCCTGTTCCCTCTGAAATAAGTACACTCTGTGCTTTTACCACATCTGTATCAAGATTTTTCAGTTTCTTATCTACCTGTAGTTTAAGATCTGTTAACTCATTAATCTGACGTTGCACGTTTTCTTTGTTTGTTATAGTCATATCTTGAAGAACTTCCAGTCTATCTATAAACCCTTCTTTATCTTCCTTATTATCTACAAATCCTTTTAATGTTGGATAATAGCTATTAAATTTGGTTGCAAATCCTTTACTTTTTGAATTTAGTAGAATTAATTTTGGATATAGTTCTGATGACCACTCTTTCATATCTTGTTTAATTAGAAATTGAGTTGTATTTAAAGATGGAACTTCTTCAAGTTGCACATTCGGACTTGCTAAGGCTCCATCTATAAAGGTTTGTGTTAATTTGGAGTGTGCACCTATTTTTCGTAATGCTGAGGAAATATCTATATTATCTTGTTTCGTTTCTGCCTGAACGATTGGCATTGCGAGAGTATTGATAGGAATAGTCGCTCCAGTAACGATTGATGTTATTAAAAATCCTGTCATAATTTTATTCTTCATTCCGTACACCTCTTCACTATTGTTTTTTACAGTTTTAATCGTAAATTTTGTACAACCTAACGTTAGGATTTCATCACACACACTTGAGGATAGAAATTTTTTCGATAGAGTAATCGTATCTCGTTTTTTATTTATTTTTGATAGAATATAAGGACCTTACTTCCCCCTCATTTTAAACACTATGTTTTTCATAAGTAAACCTGAAAATCACATTGATTAAATTTAATTTTTCAGATATTTATTATTCGAATTTAAAAATATTATATTTAAAAAAGTTAAATACAAATTTCATTTCATAAAGTGAAATAATTATACTATGATAATTAAACATAAAAATTCTTTGATTCCCTTAAATTTATATGAATCCCTTACTTAAAAATGATTTCAATATAATTTAATAGTGATTAACACATATGTGTCTTTTATATGGATATGTAAAATTACATATCCATATAGGAGTATCTAGCTTAACTACTCCAAAATATTATTATCGTATACATAATAATCATATTGCTACGAACACCACAGGAGAAAATTCCCCTCATGCACTTTAGGGGATAAATTGTCCATGAAATAATAATTTTCGCTTATATACTTACTATTCATTATAGGAATACAAAAAAGCGATTCTTTTCACAGTAAAAAGAATCGCTTTCTAGGTTCCTATTTTCAATTACATTACATAAAGAATTGAGAAATTATCATTTAAGAGCCTTAACTATAACTTCAGCTGCATCTGCAATTAATTTATTATCATAGGTAGCTTCTTTCTCATCTTTACTAGATAAGATTGCAATGATAATAGGTGCCCTGTTCGGTGGCCAAACGATAGCAATATCATTTCGTGTCCCATAACTTCCAGCTCCTGATTTATCTCCAACTACCCAGTCAGTTGGTACGCCTGCACGAATAAGTTTGTCTCCTGTAGCATTTCCTTTCATCCACTCTGTAAGAATTTTACGTTTATCAGCTGGAAGTGCATTTCCGACCGTAAAAGCCTTAAGATTGGTAGCAATGGCTTTCGCTGTACTAGTGTCACGAATGTCTCCTGGAGTAGCTTCGTTTAACTCTGGCTCAAAGCGATCAGCCATAGTAACCCGATCACCCATCTGTCTAAGTGCTTTTTCATATCCTTTAGGTCCGCCTATTTTATTAAATAAAATGTTCCCGGCGGTATTATCACTGGAACGAACAGCCGCCTCTGCAATTTCCCCAAGTTTCATGCCTGTATCTACATGTTTCTCTGTAACGGGTGAATATTCCACCAAGTCGTCTTTCGTATAAGTGATAACTTCATTTAATTTCTCAGTTGAGTTTTGCTGTAGCAATACTCCTGCCGCTAATGCCTTGTAGGTTGATGCAAAGGCAAATCTTTCGTTAGGTCGATAAGCAATTGTTCGATTTGTACCAGTATCAATAGCATATACACCTAATCGAGCATCAAATTTTTTCTCAAGTTGAGAGAATTCTTTATACGTCGCATGATTTTTAAGTTTAACTGGTCCGGTCTTTTCTTTCGCTTCAACTTGCAATGCCCCTCCTGTAAAAGCTTCTAGGCTTGTAAGACTTAAACCTAATATACCAACACATAAACCTATTTTTAACATCCTCTTGTTTTTCAAAATCATCATTCCTTTCAAATTTTCAATACTGAAAACAAGTAGTAAATTCAATACACTGTATCCTATTTGAAAACCTGTTTTTATACGTACACATAATAGACCATCTAAGAAACAAGTTTGTTCCATAAATTTAAAACCTTTTTAACTAGTAGCCAAGATATTAACAAAAGTAAGAGATAGCAACTATGATAGCCGCTATCTCTTATTTCAAATCTTCCTTTTTCTTTAACTTATAAAGGCTTTTATATAAACAGGGTCTCTTCCCCTGAGAAAAGTGCACAAATTTTACTATCTTTGATTCGAACTATCTGTACTAGCAGCTTCACCATGTATACGTTGCTTTTTTAAATCAAAGTATACATCTAAAATTTCCTTTCCAATTATAGAATTAATTCCATTTTTATCATCATGAAGCCATGGGACTACTACAGAAAATGCTACTTCTGGATTATCATATGGAGCATATCCAACTAATGTTAAGTTGTAACATTCCATACGTTCTCCTTTTGCATTTCTACCAATTGGATCATCTCCACCATATACAGTTTGAGCTGTCCCTGTCTTTCCTGCTGGTTTATATGGCGCATTTTTGAAATACTTCACGCCAGTTCCATCACCTTCTTGGAATACCCATCTAAAACCTTCTTTTATCCGATCAATATGTTCTTTCTTCATATCAACTCGATTTAATACGACAGGCTCTATAGAGCGTATAACTTTACCGACCTCTTCTTCTTTTATTGATTGCTCTCGTATTTCTTGTACAATTTGGGGTTGCATTCTATATCCACCATTTGCAATAGTTGAAATATATTGTGCCAATTGCAATGGCGTATACGTATCATACTGACCGATAGAAAAATCTAGTAAAAACCCAGGTTGACTATCTACTTTTCTCGTTTGCCCAATTATTTCATTCGGTAAATCAATACCTGTTGGTACCCCTAAACCAAATTGTTTAAAATAATAACGCATTTTATCAAATGCTTCTTGTTTAATATCCAATGAACCATTCGGTACGTAATTAACTCCCGCAATTTTTAAAGCTGTCTGGAACATGTATACATTCGAAGATACTTGTAAAGCTCGTAAATCATTAATATTACCAAATCCGGATACATTCCATGATTTCTTGGCTTGTGTACCTTTAAATTTCATCGGTGCATCATAAAATTGATCTCCTGGCTGTATTGCTCCTGTCTCATATCCAGTTAATAACGTTGCGCCTTTTACAGCTGACCCTAGCTCATACGAAGTTGTCATGTTACCTAATGCCAAATCCTCAATCTCTATTTTCCCTTCTTTTTCTACAATCTTTTTGCCTGCCATAGATAAAATCTGTCCGTTATTTGGATTTGTCATGACGACAAACGCTCGGTCCAACAGTGGCTCTGAACTCTTAAAAGCTCTCAAATTTTTCTCTATACTTTCTTCCACTTTCTTTTGTAATTCCATATCAATCGTTAATGTTAAACTATTACCACTTTTTCCTTTAGAGATTATTTCTGTGTTTATAATGTTTCCTGATTTATCAGTAATGTTTTTCACTTCTTCTTTTGTGCCGTGTAATACATCTTCATATCGTTGTTCAATATAACTTTTTCCTACACGATCATTACGGTTATATCCACGTACCAAATAAGAATCTAAGTTTTCTTTCGGTAATCCTTCTTCACTACTTGTAATATTACCTAACACGGAACGAAATAAATTACCATTTACATAATTACGTTCCCAATCAACTGTTGTATCTACTCCTGGAAACTCCGCAAGTTTTTCACTTATCCGCGCATATTCTTGATCTGTCACATCTTTTTTTATAATTTGTGGTGTCAGTTGATAACCTGAACTCATTTTACTTTTAATAGCTAACACCTTTAAATCTTGTGCTGTTAATTCTGCCAATTCTACTTCTGTAACGCGACTTCGTCTTAAGTCTTGAATTTTTTTGTCTAGTTCTTTTCCCTCTATTCCCTTTTCTTTAAAATTTCCTATGTCTTTTTTAGTAATCTTTGATTCCGCACGTTTCGTATTCAATTGCATCCAAAAATCTTTTTTATCGATATCGGTTAATTTATTTATATCTTGCTCAGGCATTTCAAGTACCTTCGCCAAGTCTTTTGCTGTTTTTAAAATATCTTCACTCGTAATCCCCTTCACCCTTGTATACGTAATTGTGCGAAGAGATTTATTATTAACGACCGTTTTCCCTTCTCGATCTAGAATCTGTCCACGTGGAACTGGTATACTAGTTGTTTCATTTTGACTGTTTTCCACTTGGTTCTTATAAGCCTCTCCCTCAACGATTTGTACTTTTCCTAGCTGCATAATAATAGCTGAGAATAGTACAAATATGCAAAGGAACATTATATTCAATCGAATAGATATATATGTCTTCTGTTTCTTTACTTTTTGTTCTTTCATAAATCCTCCATATAATTCTTCAGGAAATCCTCACTAATACTTAGTAAATAAATATACTAAAAGCGTTCCCTATATATTAGAAACCACTATTCAGTTATAATAGTGTCTTATCTTTTTTGTTAAATCCTTGTAGGCATCCATTCCTTTTGGTTTAGCCGTGTAATTGATAAATCTCCCTTCCTGTTTTTTTTCTCTATTTTTTTGTCGCCTGCATTAGAAATGCTAAACTGTATAATGACTCATATTAAACTTACACATAGACTTACTATTAACATGTACTTTTTTTCATACTGATTGTTCCTTTCTTCATGCTGTAATACTTAATAGACAATCTAAATCATAAAGTTGTTCCACATTTACAAAAAAAATAATTAACTATAAGATGGAATAGGCTACATAAGGGAGGGTTATATGTTACATACGAAAAGATGGAGATTTTTTGCGGTTCTTTCTATTGTAAGTGTGATTTTACTAATTTTATTAAAAATCAACTTCATTTCAATTACTATCGCAACTTCTTCAGCTGAAAGAGGAAAAATTCTTGATCAAAATGGTGTACTACTAGCTACAAATAAGAAAGTTAAGTCTCTATATTGCACTTCTAATGATGAAAAACTATCGAATAAAGATACATCAAACACATTAGCTTTTTTCAATCAATTTTCAAACGAGTTTCAACATGACATTTCTACAGAGGACATAAAATCTCAATTACAACAATCCTGTAATAAGCAGACTATGAATGAAATATCCTTATACTCTGATATAAGTGAAAATGAAATTTCATTCATAAACAAGAATAAACCTAAAAATGTAGTGATCAAAGACGAATTCATTCGATATTATCCAAAGAACGAAATTGCTTCACAAGTAATTGGGTATGTAGAAAATGACCTTAATTCTAAAAATGTACCTGTTGGTAAAAGTGGGATTGAGTTTCAATATGAAAATGATTTAAAAGGAAAACCCGGAAAAACTCTGATTTTTAAAATGAATAATAAAAAGTTCTTATGGAACATTCAAAAAGTACAAAAAGGAAAAGATGTCCGGCTAGCTTTAGACTCTAAATTGCAGCAAAAAACAGAGGAAGCACTAAGATCTCAAATTAAGAAAGTACCTGATGCTAATGCTGGTTATGCAGTAGTAACCGATGTAAAAACTGGCGCAATATTAACTATGGCCAATTCGGCAGTTTTTGATCCAAATATATTAAATACACATGTATCATCTAAAAAAGAAAACATTAAATCCCTTTCGCAAAATAAAGCAATTCAAAAATTAAAATATGGTGAATCTTATGTAAATATGGCCTCTACTATAAAGCCACTTACTATTTTAATCGGATTAAACGAAAAGCTTTTTCAACCTGAGGATACATATTTGGATAATGGTAGTTTTCAGTATGATAATCAAAATAACATCACCAATGCTCCTGGAACACCAACAGGTGAAATTACACCGAGTCAAGCTATCATTAATTCATCAAATACATTTATGACAGCAAAAGTAGCTCTCCCCTTATTCAACCGAAATAATGGGAATATAGAAAAAGTAGCAAATATATGGACAGATTATTTAAAGCAATTTGGCCTCCGCTCTAAAACTGGTATTGATTTACCCTTTGAAGAAGACGGAGAATATGAATTTCATCCATCTAATAAGTTTGAAAATGGAATCTCTGCTTTATTAAATGCATCTTGGGGAGGAAATGAAGTACACACCCCTCTACAACTTGCTCAATATGCAGCAACTTTGGCAAGTAAAGGTGATAAATATAAACCTCAAATCGTAAGTGCTATTATTGGTCAAGACGATAAGGAAACAAAAAAGTTTAAACCACTCTTAGAAAGTTCAAATCGTTATCCTATGAAATTTTGGAGTGTCGTGCAAGGTGGGATGAGTCAAAATATAGAGGAGATTAAAAACTTGCCCTTTCATGTCGCGGGTAAAACAGGGATAACTGGCTCTCCGAACGAGCAAGAAAGAATGATAAATCATTCTCTTTTCATTGCATATGCTCCTACCGAAGATCCAAAAATTGCTATTTCTGTCGTTATTCCTGGTAGTAATTCGGAAAAAAATATTGCTGCTCTCGTTACATCAGAAATTTTAGAGTGCTGGAATTCACTTCAAAAAGAGGATAAAGATAAAGAGGAAGGTTCATTAAAGTGAACCTTCCTCTTTTACCATATAGAATCTATATTCGTTATTTCCCATATACCTTCATCATTCTTTTCAAATATGAAAGAATATTTAATATCAGTTAAAACATACTCTTTTTGTACATATCCAGTATAACCGTTAATTGTCGATACTTTTATAAATCCATCATTCTGTACTTTTTCTGGAATCAAAGCTTTTACCATTTCATTAGATACTTCATATAAAACTTGTGATTCTCGTTTTGGTTCAGCTAAAATTTTCGTTTTATTTCCAGTAACAGTTGCATATATAAAATGCGATTGCTTTGGTTGGTTACTTTCTGTCAATCCACTTGGTACTTTGTATGCTTTCTTTGTATCATTTGCAAATTCTCCCCCCATTGTAAGAGCGACTTGCAACTCATGAAAAATATCCTCATCAAACTTCAATTCATCCTTCTGATAACTTTTCCCTTTAAATAGAACTTCATCATTTAACGCTCTATACAGGTCATTTTCATTTTTTGAATTTGTACTTCGATATAACTCATTCATAAATTGTTTTAATGATGGATCTTGAGCAGACTCATCTTTTGTTTTAGGCTTAATTTGAGTACTACTTTGTACCGGTGATTTATTATCATCAAGCCAAGGTTGTTGAACAATAAAAAATAACATTGTACAAACCAAAACAACTACAATAGGCAATGCTTTTTTACGAAATGGTCTCTTGTATGGTACAGAGTCTACTTCACTATTTTGGTATATCGATTGCTTTATTTTATAAATAAATGCTTCTTCATCTTTACGACGCTCCATTGGTCCATTTTTTAATTTGCTATACCAGTCAGGATTTTTTTTACTGTTCATCACTTCTACCCTCCCCTATTAATTTTGAAACTTTACTTCTTGCTCTGCTTAACCTAGATTTGACTGTTCCAATGGATACACCTAATGTTTCAGCCATTTCTTCATAAGATAATTCATATTTCGCGTCCAATATTAGTATTTCGCGGTGTTTTTTAGGTAGTTTTAATACAACATCCCACACATCATTCATTTCCTCTTGATTAAAAAATTCTTGTTCTGCCGATGGAGATTGCTTATCGTCACTAAAAAATCCCACTAAAGATATCCTTTTAAAATAAGAGGATTTCAAATAGTTTATTGCCGTATTTCTTGTAATTTTTAATATCCACGTTTTAATAGATGACTCCTTTCGAAACGAATTCCAATGTTTAAAAACCTTAATAAATACATCTTGTGTGATGTCATCTGATAAGTGTGGATCTTTCGTAATAATAAATGAATAATTCCATACATCTTGCCAATAGTCTTTTATAACATAGTCAAGCTCATCATGATTACATTTTTCAATAAACTTCTGTTCCATTTCCACACCTCAAACTTATTTGAATAAACATAAAGCTGCCCTCACTTTTAATATGGTTTCAATATATAGACATGATACAAGTTTCATTTGTTCCATTGTTTATCTTTTTTTTCGACAGATGATATTTCTAAAAAAATGTAATAAAAAAGACCAGGATAAATTCTTAAAATCATCCTGGTTTTTCTGTATTAAATATATTTTCATTATTTTTTTATAATAGAAACCGCATCTAATACATCCACTTGACTCCCCATAGTTTTAGTGAGTTTTTTCCATTCAGTTTCTGCTTGTACAGCCGTAACATCATCTGTGTTATATGGTCTATCTTCACCATACGATTTATTGAAATGAAGGATTTCCATTGATGTTTCATTTACAGGGATTTGATTGAAAGTAGTATTGTCAACAATTACAATCAGCTCCTCATAATCTGAATTACGATAGTGACCAAACCAAGTATCGCTAGCATACTGGACTTCTATTTTCTTTTCATTAATTGTTAATTCCTTAATTTTTTTATTTTTCTTACTAGCCAATAATACAGCTTTACCTTTTGGAACTGAAGGTAATGACTTTATTGGATCTGAACTCCATACTTCATTATCATTATCTGATTCTCTCAACACACCTATCTCAACCATTTTCTCTGCAGTTTTTCGTTCCATAATTAATAGTTGTTTACCGCCAGTTTCTGCTTTTTTCACTTTATATAAAGTGTTGGTCTTAATTTCACTTTTATGTTGACTTACTATTTCTTTTAATGATTGTTCTTCCCCAATCAATAAAGCGGCATTCCTTGGTTCTTCTTTCTTTCCAAAAGAACAAGCCCCTAACATAGAAATTGATACAACTCCTGCCATACACACTTTCATTACTTTTTTCATTTCTTTTTCTCCTCTTTGCTTGTTTTATCAATACGTTACATGATTTTTTTATATAACCGTTGTAAATAACGCCAACGGACAGTGAAAAAGTACACACTTTGAATGGATATAAAGGCTAGTATAATTAAAATGGACATCTTTAAAACAGAGAAGTCAATTAGCTGTTGCAAGGCTATAAAAGCGACACCACTATGAATAATCGCTATAATTAAAGGCAAGAAGAACATTAACGTAAGCTGACGCGTTACGATTTTCTTTAGCTCTCTTCTACTTAGACCGACCTTCGCAATCATTTCATATTGTTGTTGTTCCCTTTCTAAATCTGCATATAGTCGGAAATATAAAAGACTGGCTGCGAACGTAAAGAATACGATCCCTACTAATACACTGACAATAAGTAAAATACCGTTCTCTTGTTTCGAAAAAATCCATTCAGAATACAATGCTTTAAAATAATGATGTGCTTGCACCGAATTATTATTACCCATTGTTGCTTCTAATTTTTTTGTAACCACTCTTGATTTCTCCCAATTTTCCACTACAAATCCATATTGACTTTTCATTACGTAAGAATCATCTTCTGTCTTTCTATTCGGGATTGTATCGTACAAAGAATCCGAAACAACAATAATAGCTCCAATTGTATTTGGGAGAACTATATACGGGACTGCCTTCTTGACCCCAAGGGACATCTCTAAGTTTTCCTGTACTACATCTATTTTCTCGGGTATATCTTTTCCTCTTGCATACTTTTCTTTTTGCGAAATTATTGAGGGTACTATAATCGCTTCTTGATCATTATCTATCTTTTCCATTTCATACCCGAAGATTTTTGCAAACTTGTTATACTCTGATACTTTGATTAGCACTAAATTATTTTCCGTGAATTTAGGATTCGTAACCGCTACCTGATAAGAAAAATTTGAACGAGTGAGTTGTTTTTTTATTTCTGTAATGTGCTCTCCTTCTTGGGGATTCTCGCCTAACGAGGTATAGGTAAATGCAAATGGATTGATCATCTCCGTTAATCCCTTATTCCCCATTGCTAAACATGTACCAATTCCTGTGAAAGCCACCGCGGAAACAATCGCTAGCATAAAGAACATAGTTGCATTATCCTTCATACGATAAGCCAATTCAGATATGGTAAGTAGGTTCGTTTTATTAAAAAATACAGTGTCTTTTTTCTTTAAGACACGTATTACATACACGCTCAACTGTGAAAATAGAAAATATGTCCCTACCACTACAAAAACTACTCCTCCAAGTAAGTAAGGCATAATGAAGTTTCTTTCTAGTACGAAATAGAACACACATCCATACCCTAACCCAATTAATAATACGGAAAGGAATGCTAATGCTTTTGATGCCTTTGGCTCTGGTTTTGGCTTTTCCTCTGATTTCATCAAATCAATTAACTTGTTTGCTTTTACCATTTTAGAAGTAAACAACGAAATGACTAGAAACAGAATCAAAAATGCGCCAGTTGTCGTAAAGACAGCTTTTATAGGAACGTAAAAAGGAAGACCCTTATCAATCGCTAATATATTTTCACTTGCCAATAAATTGAGCTTTGAAAATATCAAACCAATTAAGATACCAAATGTAATTGAAGCGACTCCAATTAACATATTTTCTAAAAAAATTAATTTATTTAACTGCGCCGGTGTCATACCATGCATGATTAAAATTCCAAATTCTTTTTTTCTTGTTTTTAAAAAAGAACTCACCGAATATAAAAGAAAGAAGAATGAAAATACAAAAATGAGATATTGAGAGATTTGCATCCCCATTGTTCCTAAAAGGCTCATTGTTTTACTTGTGGAGGCTAGTTCTCCTTGTAAATCAGGATGAAAAAGTAAGAGTGAATATGTGAAAAAAACCATAACTGAAAATGAGCTACTTAGAAAGTGTGCAGCATAAGTCCGCTTACTTCGAATGATATTATTAAAAGCGAATCTTTGAAAAGTCATGCTTACGACCTCCTAGTAATGCAAGTACATCTATAATTTTTTGATAAAACATTTGTTGGTTTTCTCCGTTATAAATTTCGTTATATAATTTTCCATCTTTAATAAATACAACGCGATCACAAAAACTTGCAGCCACTGGATCGTGCGTAACAAGCATCATTGTTGCATCTTGTTCTTTATTTAATCGTTTTAATAACTCCATTACATCATTAGCCGCTTTTGAATCTAAGTTTCCTGTCGGCTCATCTGCAAGTAATAATTTAGGTTTATGAATTAGAGCACGTGCAATTGCTGTTCTTTGTGCTTGTCCGCCCGATATTTCATATGTTCGTTTATTTAATATATCTTGGATGCCTAATTTTTCTGCAATACCTTCTACACGCTGATTCATATCCTCAACTTTAGTACCATCTAACGTCAGAGGAAGAACAATATTTTCTTTTACAGTTAATGTTGTAAGAAGATTGAATGCTTGAAACACAAAACCTAATTCACGTCTTCGAAATAATGCCAGTTCATTTTGAGATAATTGATATGGATTTTCTCCATTAATCAATATTTCTCCTGATGTGGGAGAATCAATAGTAGAAACCATGTTCAACAAAGTAGTTTTTCCACTTCCTGATGGTCCCATTATTCCTACAAACTCCCCTTTTTTCACACTCAAATTAATTTCGGCGAGCGCTTCATAAGATACCTTTCCTGTATAGATTTTACTCAGTTCACAGACCTTTAATATTTCCATATCGTTTTGCTCCTTTTTATCTTTTAATAACCTAAGTTTATCTAAGCGTCCCTTCTTCTCATATCGATTAACCTTTCATATATCTAACAGGTCTGTAATATTTCTGAAAATTCAAACTAAATACTGTTCTAACGATTTGCATAAGGGAAAATAATACAGATTGTTGTTCCTTTTCCTACTTCCGACTTTATTTCAATATCATGTTCCAATCTTTTTATAATATTTTTCACAAGATATAATCCCATCCCAGTAGATTCCTTAAATTTCCGACCGTTTATTCCCGTATAAAATGGGCGGAATACTCTTGGGAGGTCTTCTTTTGGAATTCCCACACCATGATCGTGTATTTCAAGGATTACTGAGCGCTCTTCTTCTAATGTAGTAATAGTAACGTTTTTTCTACTTCCTGCTGAATACTTAATGGCATTGGATATCACTTGATGAATAACAAACCGAAGCCACTTTCTATCGGTTTCTACCATAATAGTTTGTTTTACTTTTACTTCTGGATAAACATAGCTACGGATAAACAGACGTTTATTTTCACGGATTACTTCTTGAACGATTTCTTGTAACGAAACTCTTTCCACATAAAAATCTTGCTCAAACGTTTGTAATCGCGCCATATATAAGACCATTTCTAATCCGTACTGCATTTGATCTACTTCTTCCACAATACTTTCAAAAACCTCCCCATTCTCTTCTTGTGTGATCAGTTCAATAACTGATAGAGGCGTTTTCATCTGATGCACCCATTGATTAATAAATGTAAGGTGCTCTTTTTGTTTATATTCCCAAGTCTTTAACTGTTGATGATATTGACTGTATTGTGTCTTTAACACACGCTGAAGTGCTACTGATAATGGAGTGGAATCGAGTTCTTCTAAGGAGTCCTCTAATGTTTCAGAAGGGTTGGATAATTTGTTATAAAATCTACGATGGCTAAAGTAGCGATAAAGTAAAAACGCAATTAAAAAGCATCCTCCTAAAAACACACTATATAACGCAGTAGATAAGTGGTTATATCCATCCAGCCAATAAACAGTTAGAACGACAAATAGCTGAATGATTGAGAAACAGATGAAAGGGATATGTTCACGTAAAAATAAATTCATTATTATACCTCATCATTCTTCCAAGTTATTTTCAAACGATATCCAGCACCACGAACTGTTTCTAATGCATTTTTTATTCCGATTTCCTCTAATTTTTTTCGGACACGTGTAACATTTACACTTAACGTATTATCATCTACATACGTATAGTCATCCCAAAGTTTTTCTAAGATTTTCTCTCGACTAACAATACTAGGAGATTGTCGTAAGAGAGTTTCTAGTAAAACAGTTTCTTTTTTTGACAGTATACACATGCTATCATTTAGCTTTAATTCCATTTTTTCTGGATAAAGTATTAAACCGGATTGCTGAACAACTCTTTCTTCCGCTTTCGGTGCGTATTCTCCGTAAATTCTTCGAAGATGACTTCGGATTTTTGCCATTACAACTTCATAATGAAACGGTTTAGTGATATAATCGTCTGCACCATGTTCAAGTGCCATAACTTGCTCCATCTCTCCACTACGTGCTGATATAAATATAATGGGACAAGTAGAGACCGTTCTAATTTGTCGGCACCAGTAGAAACCATCAAAACTCGGTAAATTTACATCTAATAAAACTAAATCAGGTTGAATTTTTTCAAAGTTAGCCAAAATATTTTCAAAATCCTCTGTAATATTCCCTTCATACCCGTACTTATTAATATGGGATTGAAGTAGTTTAGAAATTTTTTGGTCATCTTCTACAATCATAATTTTATACATATATTAAGCTCCTTTTATTTATCTTTTCCGACAAAAGACTCCCTTCTCAGTGTCCGTAGGAATCTCCCTCTTCAAACATGCCGCAAGGTCGTTAAGTGGGACTAGTTAAAGTATATGTTTATTATCTGTAAGAATATAAAATATACTTTTATCTTTTAGTATAAAGAAATTCCCCTCTTACTTATATTGAATAACCTTACTTCAAACTAACAGCTTTGTAATATTTCTGAAAATAAAGTTAAGTATAATAGCTCTTATTTTTTAAATTTCAATTATCTAATTTAACATTTTAAAATTTGTTGTTTTATAATTTTTAAATAAAAAATAATCGTATTTAATTGTGTAAAAAACACGTAATTAAATACGATTATTAAAATCATAAAATCTGCGTTTAGACATAAATTAACCGATTCCTAATATAATCTTGAATCGGTAAGGTTTGTATATTTACTAAAGGAGTAAATTTCACCTTCTAATTAAGTATTATTTCTGAAAAACATGTTTTATTTTTTCACCTGGAACGTTGCTCCCGCCTCTTCCTTTTACATCTTCAATCATCATGGTAACAATCATGTTTGGCGCGCTTGCATCGAAAGCTGCAAACCAACCAAGTTCTTTACCCTCTGCTTCTTTCGATTCTTTCAGTTCTGCTGTACCTGTCTTACCAGCGAGAGTTACACCATCAACTTTAGCAGTTCTCCCAGCACCATCAGGATCATTAATAACCTTTATTAACGCACTTTTTAATATCTCTTGATTCTTGGTAGAAATCACATTTTCTTTCCAATTTCCCGCTGCTTTTGTTTTTTTTATAAGATGCGGTGACGGAATGTTACCCTCATTGACAATCGGTGCATAAGTCAATGCTAAATGAAGAGGTGTCATTAATACTTGTCCTTGTCCGTACCCCGTGTCTGCTAGTTGAATATCATTTTTTATCCCATCTTTTGCAATGATTGAAATAGGGAATTCGTATTCAATTGGTAATTTTTCATGAAATCCGTATTTCTTAAATTCATTTACATACTGATCTTTTCCTATTTTCAAAGCTTGTTGAGCAAAATAAATATTATCAGAGTACTTCATTGCCTTATCAAAATCAACTGGACTAGCATCCTTCACACGTGTTACATAATAATTTCCCCAAGATGAATCTTTTGTCCACTTTAATCCTTGAATTTTAAATTCTTCCTTAGGATTTATTGTGTTTGTTTCCAAACCAATTGCACCTGTTATCGTTTTAAATACGGAACCTGGTACAAATGCTTGTGTGAAGCGATTCATCATTGGCAGTTTCGAGTCATTATTCCATGCTTCCCGTTGAGCTTTTGATGCTCCTCTAACTATTGTATTTGGATTATAAGCAGGGCTACTTACAAGTGCGATTGTTTCACCCGTTTTAGGATTGACCGCTGCACTAGATCCTGCTTCATTTTTCATCTCATTAAAGATTTTTTCTTGAATTGCAGCATCAATAGTTAACGTAACATTTTCCCCTTTTTTTGCTTCTTGTTTTGCTACGTTTTTAATCTCTTTCCCGTTCTCATCTTCCATAAATACGCGTCCACCCTTTTCACCACGCAATTTATTCTCTAATACTTTCTCTAAACCTGTCTTACCCACTAAATCATCTGCTTGATAACCTTTTTTTTGAAGCGATTTTAACTCCTCTGCATTTACCTTTCCTATATATCCCGTTAAGTGTGCCGCTGCTTCTCCTAATGGATACGTACGAATATTTACTGGGCGAGATGAAACTCCTTCTAATTCAATATAATCATTCTGTCTGGTTCCCTCTTTTAAAATACCAATTGGTACAAGGGAATCTGGTTTTATCCATTTCGCTGCGAGCTTTTGATTGATCTCTTCTATAGACATATCAAGTAATTGTGCTACTATTTCTTTCGTTTGCGCTGCCGTTTCACCTAGTTTCTCTGGAATAATTCCAACTTCAGTCGCTTTACCATTCGTTGCAAGCCCTTTTCCATTTCGATCATATATTTCTCCGCGTTTTCCTTGCTCTGTTTGCATACGTACTTTGTAATCTTTTTTCATACCTGGGAAAATGAAGTCTGGTGTCCAATCTATTTTCCAAGATTCCTTATCTTTATCTTTCACGAGTTTTGCTTCATGGATGAATGAAACTGTTCCTCCATCCGTATCCATATTAACTTCAAAAAGAAAAAGTTCTTTATCTTTAGTATTCTCTCCTTTCGTTTTAATTTTTAAATTCTTAACTCCAATACCCTCATAAATTTTTTGATATTTCTCTGTGAACTCCTTTTTAGAAATCGTTTTTTTTGCATGTTCTGATAAATAATCATACATATTTGTAAATTTTTTATCATTCCATAAATTGATATATTCTTCAAATGCTTGTTTTGGCGGCTCATCTTTATTGCATCCTACCAACATAACTCCAAAACAAAAGAAAAGCAGCATCCATATTTTTTTCAATTCAATCTTCTCCCTTAATTAAAAATGATTATTCCTTTCTAAATATGTTAAATAAAAAATGTTTTAACGCTTAATAGACAGTGTAAGTAATGAAATAGTTCCACATTTACAAAAAAATTAAATTTATGGTTAAGCTGCATTCAAAAAGGGAAGATTTTAAGATTCTTACAAACGACGAATATATTTAGCGAACGTTATCATTATTAGTGTTGTTTTAACAATTCATTTAAAATACCTTTTAGTTCATTTTCGCCAATTTCATCTTTTTTCTTTATAGATTATTGATACAAAAAAAGAATCCTTATACTAAGGATTCTGCAACAGAAAATAACAAAAATATAAACAATAAAAAGAATTACTTAAAGTATAATTTATAGGCACTCTATATCCTTCTTTTTCGCACCAAAAACCCCTGTACAGCACGCGACAGGAGTTTAGGTCATTCTACAGCTTATTTAAAAGAGTCATGTACAGGCAAACTACTAAAAATCAATTCAGCAACTTTTACATATCCTTTTGAGTTTGGATGAATTAAATCCGTAGACCAAAGCGTATTGTCATTAACTAAATGATGATTCCAAAAGTCAACATGATGAAGCTTATACTCTCTACTCAGTGAAAGTATAACTTCATTTGCCTCTAATAATTGTTCTTTTAATACTTGTTTTTTTTCAGAAGGAAATGGAAGCCGAACTGTAAAATCTGGAAGGTTTGCTATAATAATATCAGCACCTGCTTTACTTAATGTATCTATCATAAATTCCATATCGTTCTTATATGCTTGATGATTCCAACGTCCTTTTAAAACATCGTTTGCACCTGCAATTAGACTAACCAAATCTGGATTAAAAGTTAATGCCTGTTCCAATTGCTGTGAGCGAATTTCTTTAGTTACTAACCCACGTTTTGCAAAATTAGCATATTTTAAATCATCTACACACAGTTGAACAAAATGATCTACCCAGCTTTTTAATGCTATTCCCTCAACTTCATCCCCTATCCCCTCTGTAAAACTATCACCAATCGCTACAAATCGCTTCCACATATATAGTCCCCCTTTTTTGTTATTCATATCTACACTATACAATAGCCCACAGCGTAATTGTTCTTCTTAAATGTTTTTCAATTTCAATTAAATTCCATAGGAGATTTTTCAAATGAGCAAGACAACTCGATTAAACTATTTCACATGAACAAAAACATGAAAATCTACGTTATCTTCTCGCAGAAATAGGTTGAGACCAACTATCTTTCCCATTATCATTTAAGTGTACTTGAAAAACATATATAGGTTGAGAAAAGCCTTTTGTATCAGCGTAGTAATCTATATTATAATCTGTAATGACTAATGTATCACCTGCTTTGAAAGATATTATAGGATCAAAGTCTCCTTGTTTTAGTTTTTGAAATACTTCTTTGGGAGACAGAATTTCGACATCTCGAATATGTGATTTTTTTGTAACTGGCTCATTGTCATTAGGCATTTTTGTAATTTCCTCTTTGTAAACAGGCATTTTATTACCTTCGTCTTTTAACTCTATTGATGTTTTTATAGTGACATCAGTCATGTCTGTTTTTGTAATGGGATCTAAAGGCATATTCCCAAATTCCTTCATTTGATACGAAATCATTATTCCAAGTGCAACAAAACTTACTGTAATCGGAAGAAATAAATATTTGGTCATTTGTGTATCTGTTTCTTTTTTCTTCAACAATATAAGAACTATATTTAACATAGAATATCCTAGCATCATTCCTAAAGTATTATGAAGTAAATCGGCTAGTTCCATACTTCCACGTTGCATTATAAATTCAAGGATTTCAAGCAATAAACTTGCTATAATTGAGCTGATTAACATCCATTTTGTTTTTTGAAAAACATTACTAAATAAAGGTAATAAAATTCCTAACGGAAAAAGCATACCTATATTCACAATGATATGGAAAAAAGAAGAAAATGAAAAGGTATTCCATGCTTTTCTATAAACACTAAGTACATCAAAGTCAATTGTTCTTGCAAAAGTTATATCATCTGGACGACCAAATGAAGTAGCTGATAATACAAGGGAATAATATCCTATTATCAATATAAACAATATAACTTGTTGTACGGTAAATTCCCCCCCTCCTTTACATACCTTTTTGTATACTACAAAGTAGCTAAAAACAAAAATGAGTAGTAACAAGAATGTGAGTTGTATTGTAGGAATTGCAAAGGTAACAAGTAGTTCGGAAATAAAATTCATTTTACACCTCTGTTTTTACGAATAAAATATTCAATAGTTTTATATAACATTTTAGATATAGATAGCGATGTGTTGTTACCCCTAATAATTATTAATACAGAATTAAACCTGTATACATTGAGCATTTCTTCCTCTTGAAACTAGCTTTATTTGACCAAGCAGCTACAAGGAAACTAGCTTTTTACTAATTGTACTTTCGGCTATGTCTGGAAAAACGTTACGAAGATTCTCTTTAGTAAGAGGATTTTTGGAGTTAAGTATAAAATTAAAAATTTGTTCAATTTTAGTATATTTATATAGAATCCGTAATTGACCGATTCCTAATATACTTAGGAATCGGTCATATTCGTATATTTACTAAAGAAATAAAATTCCTTCAAGCATTACACTTTTTTTCGAAAATTTGTTGTTCTTTGTTTTGCCCAGTTGATACATTTCTTTTCAATTAAATGATACGAAACTATAGAAAAAAGTATTGTCATTGAAATACACAAAGCAAGAAGGAAAAAGATAGGTATCTTTGTATACAAAAGTTTAAATAGTACCATCATGATTGGAAAATGACACAAATAGATACTGTATGAAATTTCTCCTAAGTATACAAATACACTCTTATTTAAAAATGCTTTCACTTTTAGGTTACTCATGGCCATTATTATAAATATACTAACACCGATTACGACACCCCAATCTTTTAATAAGAAAGTAGTATCATTACGGGAAAAACCATAAATTAAAATGGAATATAAATATAGAATAATCCCTAATGCAATAAGAAATCCTTTATTAAATTTTTTCATATTCCTATATAAGTAGATAAGCTTTTCCTGATGCTTAAAAAGTAACATTCCAACCATAAACATCGATGTGAAATGCAGTGTATCGGCATAACCATTATAAAATCCCTCTGCTTTCCCTATATGCAACATATTAAGGAAAACACTAATTAAAGAAAAGCTCAAAGCAAATAGTATCGTTTTCTTCCAACTCAGTTTATAAAAAAGAAGGAATAACAACGGAAACACAATAGATATACGCATTTCTTGAGCCAATGACCAGATAACTGGATTATAATTTTCCGTAAAAAAGTTATTAAGAAGCACAAAATGGTTTATAATATCTATTTTTGTTATAGACCCTTGCCACCTATCATAGAACCAATCCCGTAGTCCAGCCACTTCATACGGCGAGAACAAAATAAATAAAGCAAAGGTAATGATTATCCAAAAATAATAAGGAATATAGATTCGTACAAATCGCTTAATTAAATATCCCCAATAATTTGTTTTTGAATGATAAAGTGCCATAGATAACACAAAACCACTGAGTACATAAAAAACGATTACAGCTTCCCCGCCAGCCCATAAAAACCTAAGCGGAGAAAATTTAATAGAATTAGGCAACGATGGTAGCATTAAACAAAAATGTCCAAATACCACTGTCAGTGCCGCTAACCCTCGTATGGAATCTAATTCTTTTATTCTCTTACTCATAAAATGTTCTCCTTATAAATTGTAGATTTTGCTGTTAATAAAGGCCACTATACTATAGTAGTGGGAGAATTATACATATTGTTTCTTTAAATTCCTAATATAAGCAGTACAAAGTCAATCTATGTATCTGTTTTAGGAAACTTTCGTATTTAGGCGTAAGTTATATAATAATAGAAAGAAAAAAGAAATTTCATTCTATAAAATCGTATTGTCGTTTAGAAAACATTTTAAAACTGTTTTCTAACCCCTCGTTATAGTCTGTCTGCTTATTTGTCCATTGAACACCCTTATTCCCAGGCCACCCTGAGGTATTAGCAACATGTTTTAATAGCTCTGGTCCTTTTAAATTTTGCTGTAAACCACGGTTATATGCATTTTTCATATTAGATATTGCAATTCGAGTATTAGTTTCTATATTTTTCAAATCTTCGTTCGTTAAATCTTTAGGTGCTAGTCCACCTCGATGGAGCTGAAACAGTCCAAATGATGTGCCCTGATCTCCGACTGCATTTTGATCAAACTTACTTTCATGGAATGCAATAGATAAAGGAATCCATGGTGGTATACCATGCTCTATTGATATTTGTTGAATCGTGTCTCTTACTTTAACTCGGTTAGTATGATGGTCATATGCGTATTTTGTAAGATATAGCCCTCCTGTTAAAACTAAAATAAATACTCCACTTTTTATTAATGGCCCTCTCATCGACGTCACCTCACTTGTCAGTATCAAAGATTGTCACTAGTAATCCTATCTTTTTGGGATATTAACTCGTAATCATGTATCATTTTGTTATTCTTTGTTTCATTAATTACCGATTTTCAGGTGAAATTATTAGTGGGTTCCCTCCATATAACATTCGCTTTTATCACTTTCGGTACAATTTACTTTTGTATGGGAGAGCGTTTTCTCTGTATGGTACCGTACTTTTTTCTCGAATACCTTGCTTTTTTATTCGATTGAAATTAAAGAATAACTATATACATAGGGATACACGCTATAAAGAGATACTTAAATTTCTTTAAAAAATTCATTTTCTGGCCTCCATTTCTTTATATAAATAATTTAAAACAAAATATTTAATAGAAAGAAAAGATTTTATTAAATTTTTATAAAATTTAATAACAGGAATAAGTACCAGGTATTTATTTTTATTGTCACTTGATGGAATAATGAATGTGTTTTCATCATGTAACTTTATTAAACTAGCCTTGCACCAGAACCCTTTGAATCGAACAATTCATAATAAACGCCATCCTTTCTGTATATTTCTACAAAAAGAATAGCGTTTTTTGATTATATGGATACAAATTTATCTTAGCTTGATTGCAATACCGAAAGTTCCGAAGAACCAGATTTGAGAATTAATGCAATCTTCCATTCCAAGCCATCCACATAAGAATCTATAATACTTTGAAACCTTTTATTTCAGGCTAATATTTAGTTTTATCCTACAAAGTTAGCCTTTTACTATATCAACCGCACTATTCCACATACCGCTAAAGAAAGATCCTATTTCGCGCATAAAACGTGTAAACCAATTTGCTTGTTCTACTTCAGATTTTGTTACAAGGTCTACTTGTAATGATTTACCTGATAAGAACCCAGGATCTGTAATATCTTTAGGCGATATAATCATTTGACTAATTGTTACACCTTTTTTAATAGGCGCTTCTTGTTCTTTATTCGATACTTTAAATTCTTTTTTATAAACGTCTTTGTTGCCCTTTGGCATTGGAAGTAAAACAGCTTGCTTCGTTTGAACAACTATATCTTTGTCCTTTGCATTTGCTACTCGCACTGTTTCATGACCTTTTACTACTGAATCTTTTCCATAGACCTTCTTCACTTCAAAATTCGCAAATGCATAATCATATAATTTCTTTGTTTCATCAAAACGTGCTGTATGAGAGTTTGCTTTTATAACTACAGAGATTAGACGCATACCGTTTTTTTCTACTGTACCAGTAAAACAATCTCCGGCTTCTGGAGTAGTTCCTGTTTTTAACCCATCTACACCTTCGTATTGCTTAATTAAGCCTTTTAACATCCAGTTAAAGTTCGTCATATCAATCGGATACTTGCCACCCTTTTGGAATGTTTTTTTAGGGATTTTTGCTGTATCTAATATTTTCGGGAAATCTTGAATAAGACGTTGTGCTAAAATCGCACAATCTCTTGCGGACATTTTATTTTTCTCGTCTGGAGTTGTCCCTTCTGGGTGATGTCCTTTTAAATCATGGTTTGTTAAACCTGTAGAGTTTACAAATTTATAATTTTTCATTCCAAACTCTTTTGATTTATCGTTCATCATTTTCACGAAATTGACTTCTTTTCCAGCAATCTCTTCAGCTAAAGCAATTGTTGCACCGTTTGCAGAGTAAATTACCATTGCCTCATATAACTCTTTGACCGTATAAGAGCCACCATTTTCTAATGGAACGTTTGATAATGAGCGATCTTGCGAAATCTTATATGCATATTCAGAAATTTTAACTTTTTGATCCCATTTAAGTTTTCCTTTATCCACCGCTTCATGAACTAAGTATTCACTCATCATTTTTGTCATACTAGCAATTGCTAATGATTCATCTGCATTTTTTTGATATAAAATTTTCCCGGAATTTGCTTCTACTAAAATTGCTGATCCTGCTTCTACGTCTATAGCAGGAACTGTTTCCGCTGATGCTCTTCCAAATGTAACGGCCATGCTACAAAATAGTGTAAGCACTGTTACTATTGTAATAAATCTCTTGCAAAACATACTTTTCACTTCTGTTACCTCCAATATCTTTGTACTCAAAAAAACGTTATTTTAACATAATCCTCCAAAAAATAGACAGCGTTATCAAATTCTATATACATATAAGACATTAGAACCACTTTCATATAGACCATCCCATCCCACCCTTTTAGGCACACTGACACTTAGTGTTCCCACACATATCCCTCTTTTTAATACCTTTGTATTTTTCGAAATGATCTGTACTTTCATATCTTTTAGGATTACACTTAATAGACAATCTAAGTAATACATTTGTTCCACATTTATAAAAAAATAAAACCAGTGTGCCCCGGTTGAATACCAAAACACACTGGTTGCTAAATTTACTATCGTCTCTTACATTATTCATATCAATGAACTTCCCCTTCATTCGATTAATCACTTTATAATAATAAATCAAATTAACTTATCAGTATCATGTCTACTATGAATGGCCTACTTGAATTATTAACTTAAGAAGTTTCTTAAGTTTAAAAAAAAGCTTATGGAACCTTTCATTCCATAAGCCATTCTATTTAATTGGATGTTCAACAATAAAGGACATCCAGCCTACTTTATATTCTGCATGTATATTACCATTATGAAGTTCAACAATTCTTTTTGAGATAGCGAGTCCCAGCCCATTTCCTTGATCATCTTTTCTTGCCTTATCACCCCTGAAAAACCTTTCAAATAATTTATTAGGATCGCTAACAGGCGGCTTCTCGACTTTATTTGATACTTTCAAAATTGCTTTGTTACCTATTAGTTCAAGACATATTGATAATTCGGATGGTTTCATGCTGTACTTTATCGCATTCATAAACAGATTTTCATAAACACGTACCATTTTTTCTACATCCATGAAAATAGGTATTGTTTCTTCCGTTATTGATTTTTGAACGATTAAACCTTCCTTTTCAAATATAGGAATATATTCTCCAACTATTTGCTCCAACAAGCCTGATAAATCAACTTCGTTAATGTTTAACTTAGCATCGATGTCTGATAAACGGGTGTACTCAAATAGTTCATCAATTAGATATTTCAATCTCTGTGATTTTAAATAAGTGGTTTCGAGATACTCCTGTAATTGTGCTTTACTGTCGTATTGCCCTCTTTTTAATAAATCTACATAGCCGATAATAGATGTCAACGGTGTGCGTAAGTCATGAGATACGTTGGTTATGAGTTCATTTTTTGTACGTTCCAATTGTCTTTCCTGTTCAAATGTATTCTCCAATTCCTTGGACATATAATTAATATTTTGAGCAAGTTGGGTCAATTCGTCCCTACTTTCTATTCTGATTGTTAAACCAAGTTTTCCATTAGCAATATGGTGAACGCTCTCGGTAATAAGTTTCAAATATAATAATTTTTTCCGTACCATTAACAAAAATACTGCAATAAAGATAAAGATTATGATTGAAAACAAAATTAGCGTATAAATATAACCTGTAACTAGAGTAACTTCGGGCAGATAATTTTTTACGGATAGATGATAAAGCAATTTACTGAAGAGAAATATCGCACCAAGTGAAACAAAAAAACTAATTGCTACCGCAATAAGAAGTTTTGCAACTAACTTATTTCTAAGTTTAAACATCCTCATATTTTATATCCTACTCCCCATACTGTTTTAATGTAGATGGGATGTTTAGAATCTTCTTCTATTTTATCTCTAATTCTTGTAATGTGTACCATTACATTATTATCCGATTTGTAAAAATTCTCCTTCCAAACAGCTTCATATATTTTTTCAATGCTTAAGACCATCCCTTTGTTACGAGCAAGAAGTTCAAGTATATCGAATTCTTTAGGAGTAAGCCTGGTTTCCTTTCCCCTTACCCATACTTGACGTGCATCTGTATTCAAGGTCAAATTACCAATTTCAATAATATTTTTATTCTTGTTCGTTTCAGTATTATATTTTGTATATCTTCTTAATTGAGATTTTACTCTAGCAATTAATTCTAATGGGTTAAACGGTTTTGACAAATAATCATCGGCACCAGAAGTAAGCCCCTGAATTTTATCCATATCTTCGGATTTTGCAGAAAGCATGATAATGGGAATAGTTCGTTCTTCCCTAATCTTCATACATGCTTTAATTCCATCCATGTTAGGCATCATAATATCCAAAATAATGAGATCAAACTCTTTTTCTTCCAACTGTTTTAAGGCCTCAATAGCATCTTCAACCTTTTGAGTTTGCAAACCTTCATTTTCCAAATAAATAGAAATAAGGTTTCTGATTTCTTTATCATCATCAACAATAAGAATTTTAGCTTCCATATTTTTCTCCCTTATTTTTTGGTGTTGAACAGCTAAAAACAAAAGCAGGTGGTACGTTTCTAAGCTCCCATTTCTCATCTATTGTATCAAAAAACTGATTAAGGAACTTCTTTTTAAATTTTGTATATTGAAAAGTAATAAATACCCCATCTTTCTTTAAAATTTTTGTGGTAGTTAATAAAATTTCATCTGAAACATTTTGGGGCAAACTAGCAAAAGGAAGACCAGAAACAATATAGTCTGCATAAGGAATAGAGAAGTTTTTTAGATACTCGTCGATATTTTCCGCAGACCCCCATACAATGAATAAATTTTTCTCTTTTTTAAATTTTTCTTTCAACATTAAATAAAACTCTCTATTATTTTCCACTAGCATAAGAGTGGTATTCGAATTTCGTTTTTTAAGTAATTTCTCAGTGAATACACCCGTACCTGGCCCATATTCAATAATATATTTAGCGTTCTCAAAATTAATGTTTTCCATCATTTTTTCTGCGAGAAACTTTGAACTTGGAAGTACTGCACCGACGTTTCTTGGATTAGTTATACATTGAGATAAAAAAGACAAATGCTTCATATTTAGTCACTCCAATAGATTAACTTTACAACCATAGTTTAAAATCCAAACATGAAGAAACTGGAGTGAAAATCCTTAAGAATCCTTAAGATTAAAAAAAACTGTTAAAATTTCTCGGCTTCAACAGAAAAAATGCAGGAGTTTACACTCCTACGTTTTTTTACTCATATCGTAAACATTCAATTGGATCAAGTTTTGCAGCTTTGTTAGCTGGTAGTAAACCAAATGCAATACCGATTAGCATTGAAATGCCTACTGCAAGAAGTCCAAGTTCTGTTGAGACAACGAGAGGCCATCCGGCAAAGATTGAGACGATCCAAGCGAAGAAAATACCGAGCATGAATCCGATGAAACCACCTATTCCAGTCAAAATACAAGATTCAATTAAGAATTGTGTTAATACTTTACCGCGTGTTGCACCAAGTGCTTTACGAATACCGATCTCACGTGTACGTTCTGTTACGGATACAAGCATAATATTCATTACACCGATACCACCAACAAGTAAGGAGATAGCAGCGATACCACCGAATACCATTTTCATCATACCGATTGATTCGTCTAATTGCTTCGTAAATTCACCCATATCTTGAGCTTTAAATTTATGCTCAAATTTAGGAGCTTTCATCTCGTTCAAAATAGAAACAGCTTGTTTTTCTACACTTTTACGTTCTGTTGGTGAAGTTAGTGTTAATTTTACAGAGTCATACTCAGTTACTCCTGAAATGACAGGAGCATTTTCAAGTGATGTATAACCTGCTGACATAGCCATTCCGGAATCATTTTTTGCTTCATAAACACCGACTACTTTATACGGTTTTCCTTTTATGTCTGTATATAGATTTGGTTCCCAACCATTAAATAATTTGTTGAAAGTTTCTTCATTTAAAATAACTGCAGAGATTGCTTGTTTTAGTTCACTATCGTTTAATTCCCGACCGTGAACTAATTTTATTTTCGCATCTGTCATAAAGGCGACTGTTCCACCTTTTAGATTAAGAGAGACATCTTTTGAACCAGAAGATGCTTTTACTTTCATACTCACATCTGGATCAACATCTTTAACGCCTGGCACAGTTTGAAGACGTTTGAGCATATCAGTTGTGATTTTGGCACTATCTGTTCCATAATCGGGGTTGTTATAGTAAATGGTTACTTCCGTATCTTTTCCTTGCCCTAATTCTTTTTTAAACTTTGCGTTTGTACCATCACCCATTGAAATGATGGTAATGATGGCGCTAATACTGATAATAATTCCTAGCATCGTTAAGATAGAACGCATTTTATGAGCAAAGATAGAGGAAAGGGCCATGCGTATAGTTTCACTCGTGTTCAAAATTAACCTCTCCAATCTTGGACGATATTTCCGTCACGAATTACAATTTGGCGGGCAGCCGCTTCACCGATTTCACGATCGTGGGTAATCATAATGATTGTTGAGCCTTGCTTGTTTAATTCATAAAAGAGGTCCATAATTTGTGTACTTGTTTTCGTATCAAGTGCACCTGTCGGTTCATCGGCTAAAATAAATTTCGGGTTATTTACGATTGCACGAGCAACCGCAACACGCTGTTTTTGTCCACCTGATAATTCATTTGGCAGGTGAGTAGCACGATCAGCTAAACTTACTTTTGTTAAAGCAGCTAATGAGCGCTCACGTCTTTCTTTTTTATCGACTCCAGCGTAAATAAGAGGTAATTCAATATTTTGTAGTGCTGTAAGTCTTGGTAGTAACATGAAGTTTTGGAATACGAATCCGATTTCTTTATTACGAACATGTGCAAGTTCTGTTTCAGACATGTTTGAAATATTTTGACCAGCTAGTTCGTACGTACCTGTCGTTGGTTTATCTAAGCAACCGATAATGTTCATTAATGTTGATTTACCAGAACCAGACGGTCCCATAATAGAAGTGAATTCTCCTTGGTTCAGAGTTACGTCAATTCCGTGTAATATTTGAACGGCTTCTGCACCATTTTGGAAGGATTTCGTGATGCCTTTTAAATTAATCATTCAACGACAACCTCCATACCATCTTTTAAGTCTTTTTCAGGTTTAGAGATAATTTGTTCTCCTTTTTTCACTCCAGAAACTTTTGCTTCGCTATCTGTCTCGAATTCAACAGTAATCGCTTGTTCTTTCGCTTTACTGTCTTTTACAACGAAGACAACATTTTTGTCACCTTTTTTCACGATGCTGCTTTTCGGAACAATCGTACCAGTTGCTTCGCCAGATTTACTCGTTACGTATACATGGAAGCCGTTTTGTAATTCTTCACTATTATCTAATGTGACAGTGAATTGATAATTAGAAACAGTTTTATTTTCGTCCATACTCTTTAATGGTGTAGAACCGATTTCTGTTATTTTCCCTATCCAATTCTTACCAGTGACAGTTTTTGATGAGACAGTTACTTCTTGCCCAACTTTCATGCTAGCAAGTTCATGTTCAGAAAGTTGACCTTTTACTTTAAATGGACCAGCGTGACGAAGTGTAATGCCACTCATACCTGTTTTTTCATCAGCAGTTTTTACGATATCATCAATTACACCATCAGCAGGACTCGTTACAGAAAGTGTGTTTACTTTCTCTTTTGCTTCTTTAATCATTTCATCAGATTTTTCAACTTCAAATTTTTTCATTTCAAGTTGTGATTCTAATTGTTGCACTTCGATTTCCGATGCTTTTAATGCTTCCTGAGGAAGACCAGCATTTTTATCTTTTTGTAATTTTTGTTTCGCTGCATCAAGTTGTTTTTGATACAATGTTACTTCTTTTTGTGCGATTTTCTTTTGCATTTCTGCTTCCGTTACACCTTGTTTAGCAGTAGGGGCATTATATTTAAACAGAAGCTGACCTTTTTTCACTTCATCGCCTTTTTTAACAGCTGATTCATACGTACCTTTTGTTGGATCGAATGAAATTGTTTCAATTCCATTTGGAATAACTTCACCGCCAAATTTTTGTGCATTTTCAATTTGTTTTTCTATAACTTTATAACCGCTATATTCCATTGCTACTTCCGAACCGCCGCCAGCAAATGCAAAATATGATCCAGCAGCAATTCCAATTGCTACTACACTAGTAATTAACACTTTATTTTTCTTCTTCATCTATTTATCACCTTTTCAATGAGATTGTCACTATGTATCCACCTGAAAGCTACAAAGAAAATTTTCTTTTTTAATTTCTTCACTCTCCTCATCGCTTTCAATACATACATGATAAACTATGAAAATTAGGAAACACCCCGTAAAATTCTTAAGAATTCTTAAGTTTTATAAAAAAAGCTTATGGAACCTATAATTCCATAAGCCATTCTATTTAATTGGATGTTCAACAATAAAGGACATCCAGTCGTCTTTATATTCTACATGTATATTACCATTATGAAGCTCAACGATTCTTTTTGAGATAGCAAGCCCCAGACCATTTCCCTGGTCATCTTTTCTTGCCTTGTCCCCCCTGAAAAACCTTTCAAACAATTTATTTGGATCGCTAACAGGCGGTTTCTCGACTGTATTTGACACTTTCAAAATTGCTTTGTTATCCATTAATTCAAGACATACGGATAATTCGGATGGTTTTATGCTGTACTTTATCGCATTCATAAAGAGATTTTCATATACACGTACCATTTTTTCTACATCTATGAAGATAGGTATTGTTTCTTGTGTGATTGATTTTTGAACGATTAAGCTTTCCTTTTCAAATATAGGAATGTATTCTCCAACTATTTGCTCCAACAAGCCTGATAAATCAACTTCGTTAATGTTTAACTTAGCATCGATGTCTGATAAACGGGTGTACTCAAATAGTTCATCAATTAGATATTCCAATCTCTGTGATTTTAAATAAGTGGTTTCGAGATACTCCTGTAATTGTGCTTTACTGTCGTATTGCCCTCTTTTTAATAAATCTACATAGCCGATAATAGATGTCAACGGTGTGCGTAAGTCATGAGATACGTTGGTTATGAGTTCATTTTTTGTACGTTCCAATTGTCTTTCCTGTTCAAATGTATTCTCCAATTCCTTGGACATATAATTAATATTTTGAGCAAGATGAGTCAATTCATCCTTTCCCTCAATCCCAATTGTCAAACCCAGTTTTCCATGGGCAATATCATTCACATTATCAGAAATGAGCTTCAAATATACTATTTTCTTTCGAACCAATATTAAAAAATGATAATAAAAGTAAAGATCGCTAACGCAAATATAAGAAATGTAAGTATATTATTTTCAAATGTACTAAGATCATCAAGATAGTGATTTAGATTTAATGGTATTATAATATATATAAAAGTGAGGATTGTTAAACCAAACGAAACAAAAAAACTAACTGCAACAGCACCAAGAAGTTTTATTATTATCTTATTTCTAAAACTAACCTTCTTCATATTTTGTACCCAATTCCCCAAACAGTTTTAATATAAATTGGATGTTTAGAATCCTCTTCAATTTTGTCTCTTATTTTTGTAATATGCACCATGACGGTATTATCCGATTTATAAAAAGCATCTTTCCAAACTGCTTCATATATTTTTGCAACACTCAGAACAATCCCTTTGTTACGAGCAAGTAGTTCGAGTATATCAAACTCTTTTGGAGTTAGCCTTACTTCCGTGCCTCTTATCCATACTTGACGTGTATCTGTATTTACGGTCAAATCACCAATTTCTAGGACACTTTTATCATTATCTGTATTTGTATTATATTTTTTAAACCTTCTTAATTGGGATTTTACTCTAGCGATTAACTCCAACGGATTAAACGGTTTTGATAAATAATCATCGGCACCAGAGGCTAAACCCTGAATTTTGTCTATATCCTCTGATTTTGCAGAAAGCATGATAATAGGCATATTTCGTTCTTCCCTAATCTTCATACACGCTTCAATGCCATCCATATTAGGCATCATAACATCCAAAATAATAAGATCGAATCGCTTTTCTTCTAACAGTTCTAACGCTTCAATAGCATCTTCTGCCTTTTGAGTTTTCAGACCTTCATTTTCCAAATATACAGAGATAAGATTTCTAATCTCTTTATCATCATCAACAATAAGAATTTTTGACTCCATATGATTCCTCCACATTTTTCTCATATTGAACAACTAAAAGCATAAGCAGACGGTACATTTCTATCCTCTTTTTTGTAAACCTGCAATTGAATGACCAAAAGTAACATAATCGATATAAAAGATAACGTCTTAAATATTGTTCAAAATTTTCTTTAGATCCATTTACAATTAATAATTTTTCTTCTTCATTAAATTTAGCTTTTAATAAAAAAAATTATTTTGAGATTCCTTCTTTTAATTAATTTTTTTTGATTACACCGGTAGTGTATATAACTTATAAAATGAAAAAAGAATCCTCTTCAATACGCTCTTTAAAGAAAATTCTTTTTCAAATCGTATTTTCTTTACTCGTTACTTATTTTCACCAGTTTTTCTCCTTGTTCTAAAAGTGTTTCATAGTCATTGTTCTCTTTAATTTCTTTGATTTTATTTTCAATTGTGGGCGTATTATTTATATTAAAGTACGTATTTAATACTTCATATGGTGTCTTTCCTTGTTTGATTGCACTATCTTCAATAGCTTCTTTCCATGGAATATTTACTTTGTCCATGCTTAATTCAAGGGCTGAACCAGTCTCATATCTCATATTCCGCTCTAAAAACCTTGGAGATTCTGCCTGTCCATTAGCAATGAAGTTGAACGCCTCCATAAAAGTAACATGATATGGCTTCTGTTTCTTTGCAAGTACCATAAGATTTCCACCAGTTAATTTACTATAACGATACTCTAAGTATCGTGCTGAACCTTCTATTGCTTCAGTTTTTGTTTCTCCAATTAATTGAGGCCATTTTTTATAGCGATAGTTACGTACAATTGTCCAATCATATAATGCCTGATTAATACTTTCTGGGTTCGTATCAATCATTGCTTTATCTAATAGCTTAAATTCTAATCCCATTAGCGCGTAATTTTCTTTATTAATCGGATATTCGTGAATAGACTCTCCACCATTTGCATCATATGTCCAATCTTTTTGTTTATAAGCATGAAAACCTTCATGTAATAAGAAAGATGAAAAATCAAAATATAAATCTGGATTACTAAACATTTTAGGATGATATTTTAAATAAAATACATCCATATCGTTAATATTTATTGTCCCAAAGTTCCAAGGAATCCAGGTAGAAATAGTTCTAAAATCAAAACGAGTTAAGCGATAGACTTTAGATAGATGCAGAGAATTTGAGACTTTTATTTCCTTTGCAAAAATACTATTTTCTAATCCCGTTACATTAACTGCATAAGCTTCTTGTCTAAAGAATCCCCCGTCTTTATTACTACGTATCAGAACCAATGGCATTTTTTCGAAGCGATAATCTTCATTCCAGAGTTTATCACTCGATTCTTCGAAGCTCTTATAAATAGTAGATAATTCTTTTAACATGTTTTGATCCGTGTTATCTAAAGACTTAAACTCTGTATGATATGTTTTATTTAAAATTATGCTTCCCAACATAATTCCTATAAATATTACTAATAAGATTAAAATTACCTTTAAAAATTTTTTCAACACACACTCCTTTTCTAAAACGATAATCCTTATGATGAATAAAGTTTACAAGTTTTATGTTTATTTACACTCTTTTGGTGCAAACCCAATTTTAAATAATAGCTATAATAGACACAATGAATACAAGATATTTTTTTGAAAATTGTTCTATCCTGTCAAAATTCCGATAATAGTTAACAATTAATATTGGATGATTATTCAATTTTATTGTAAGGGGATAGTGCAAGAGTTCCTACAAATAAGGTTAAAGTAGTACTCAATGTAGGAACGATGCTATTTTCCCTCTTCTTTTCCCTTCATTATTAAGATATAGAAAGAATAGTATTTTTCTCTTTTAATTGCTCATACATATCTTCTTGTAAGTTATACATGAAATGCGCCCCCTACTTGTATTTACTTTTTTTCTAACACTTTCTGCCGCTCATTGCTGCATATTTGTATCTCAAATCCACTTTCTATTTTGCTTACATGATATTTTTTCACTTCATCATAACGGGGGCCAATTATGATGATACTTAGTATACATAACATTATTACATTAACCTTCTTTCGGAAGTACAATTCTTTTATACAATTGAACTGTAATCCAGTAGTAAATCGAGTAAATCACTATGAAAATAACAATTGGTAACCAAATACGAAAATACGGATCGATTAAAAGAGGGCCAAACATATTCATACCAACTAATATGTGAACAATCCCGATAATTGCTGGGACTAAGAATACGAAGGATAACTCCTTATAAATCGATTGTGTTAATAATTCCTGGCGAACACCAATTTTACGAAGCATTTGGTAACGTATACTATCTTTAGATGCACCAGATAGAATTTTAAACATTAAGCAACTTGCCATCATTGCTAAAAACGCAATTCCAACGAAGAACCCCATAAACATTAGTCCGCTGGAAAAACCTTGATTTGCAATATATTGTTGATACTTACTATACAGCTCTTCAGATTTCACATTTTTATACTTAACTACCTGTAATTCATCAAGTTTTTTCCATTCTTTTAAATATGCTTCAAAATCATCTATTTTCCCAATAAACACAGTACTTTCTTTACCTTTCATACTATCGTATATGTTTTGATCTACAATTTTTATTTTATGATTAGGATATATATAATTTGGCTGAATTGTTTCGAAAGCGTCGCTCCATTGTTTTGATTTTGCATCCTCTTTACCCCATTGTCTTGACAATGCAAATGCATCCATGGGAATCTCTTCTGAAACTTTCATTATCTTCTCATTTTTTCTATCTTTTACTAAAGGATGATTGTTCTCTAGCTCTTCTTTTATATAATAAACATACTTATCATCTACTTTGTAACGATATTCAAGTTTCTCTTGAAATAAAATACTACTCAAAATGTTCTTTTCTTCTGCTGTTGGATTATGAACTACCGAATCGTAAATTGTTCCTTTATCAGTCTGCTTTAAAACGTCGTTTTTAAATGCCATACCACACGCAATTCCACCTGCTCCAAGGGCTACTAAGATTGCTACCGTCGCAAGCACATTTGTTAAGCCATTAATGCGGAAGTTTAATTGAGCAAAGGTAAAAGCATTAAGCCCTTTTTCACTACGCTTTTTATTACTTTTTATTTTTTTTATCATAACTGGGAGAAGTGATCCAAACAACATGTAAGTACTAACAGTTGCTGCGATTAATCCAAGAGCCATTAATGTAGGAACGGTTCCTAGATTTTTTGCCTGTGGTATATAGAGCAATGATGCATAACCAATACCTAACAAAATCAGACCAAGTAATGCAACTACAACTGTCATTTTTCCTTTTACCGCGCCACGCTCTGTTTGTGCACCTGCATGTACAAGTTGTAATATAGAAATACGTGACAATTTAATACTATTCATACTTGCTGATAGTACAAATAATGCAAAGAAGAAGATGCAAGTAACGACCATTGATGGAATGTACAAAGCTTGGTAACCTTCTCCAGTCAACTCCAATTGTTTCATTAATAACTGTCCGATACCTTCTGCAAGTCCTACACCACTTGTAATCCCAATCACAAGTGACGCCGCACCTAATATAATTGTTTCAAGGAACATCAGTAATGTAACTTTATACTTTTTTGCTCCTAACATCATATACATACCAAACTCTTTTTGGCGAAGAGATAATAAGAAAGAGTTTGCATACATAATGTAAAAAAATGTTACAATCGCTAATAAAGAGGAACCTATTTGGAATATTAATACAATAGGACCAATGTTTGCATTAGATTCAAGGAACACTTTATTTAGTGATAGCGTTTGAAACATATAGAAAGTAGAAATAGATACAATAAGACCAATAAGTAATACAATATAATCTTGCAATTTACTTTTCAACCCTGACATGGAAAGTTTAAATAACATGCCCAAACCTCCTTTCTTACGCTTTTTGTGTGCCTAAATCTGCAAGCACGTCTAAAATTTCTTTATAAAACTCTTCACGTTTACCACCACGGTAAATTTCTTTATATAACTCACCATCTTGAATGAATAAAATACGCTGACAGTAACTTGCACTGTATGGATCATGCGTAACCATCATAATCGATACGCCTTGTTCTTTATTTAAATTTGTCATCGCATTAAGTAAACTAGTTGCATTTTTAGAATCAAGAGCTCCTGTTGGCTCGTCCCCTAAAATAATTGCAGGCTCATGCACTAACGCACGTGCTGCTGCTGAACGCTGTTTCTGTCCACCAGATACTTCAGATGGGTACTTTTGAAGTATTGTTACAATCCCTAACATATCAGCTACCTTTTCTACTTTCGGCCCAATTTTTCGTGATGGGACACCTTGAAGGGATAATGGAAGTGCAATGTTTTCGTAAATAGATAAATTCTCTAATAAATTAAAGTCTTGGAAAATGAATCCTAACTTTTGCAAACGGAAATCAGAAAGCTCACCTTGCTTCATTTTCGTAATATCCGTTCCTGCAATTTCAATAACGTCACCTGTCGCTTTATCAAGAGTTGAAATTACATTTAATAATGTCGTTTTGCCAGAACCAGATGGCCCCATAATCCCAACAAACTCCCCCTCTTGAATCGAGAATGAAACACCTTTTAATGCGTGTGATTGATTCTCACCTTTTTTACCGTACACTTTTTGAATGTTTTTACGTCTACGACTTGTTTTATCATATAATATCCTCATCCTCCTACGTCTCTATGATTGATAAGCTACCGTTTGGGTTGTTTCTTTTTCTTTTTCGTTTCCACTTGCAATGCCTCATCTGTAAAAGTATTAAACTTGTACCCCACCAATATATATCCTTTTATTTTTCAAAATAATAAGTCCTTTCATATTTTTGCAATACATAAAAATAGATATCAAACGGGATATATTGTATTCAATTTGGACATCCATTTTTAGGAATACACGTAATAGACCATCTAAGTAATAAATTTGTTCCCCGTTAAGATAAGAAAGCACTAGGTATTTTGTTAAGAAAACAAAATGAATTGCATAAAAAAATCCATTTTCGCTATCTCAAAAAAAGAATCATTGCTGCAGATTTTATAAACTGTATAATGGCCGGCTCATGCACAAGTACACATGTTGCTGCCCACTAGATACTTCAGGTGGATGCTTTTAGAGTATCGCTGAAACTTCTAACATATAAACTACCTTTTCTACCTCCGGGCGAGTAATTCGCGATGGAACACCTTGAAGGGAAAATGAAGAAACAATTTTGTGCAATCATTTGAATTATAAATAAAACATATTAAGAACTACTGGTTATATTTCTTAATTTTTCTTAAGATAATTTATAAAAACTAAACCATAATGGGGAGATTATTTCATAATTGTTTCTAGTACAAATAATAAAAAAACTACATCCTATATTGAATGTAGTTTTTCTAGCTGATTTATTTATTTTTTACTTCATTTTTATAAAAATCAAATAATGGTTCAATGGCTGGACTAGATAAAAGAGGAATTGCCTTCTTAATCAATTCTCTATCCCAATCAAACCAACGCATTTCCATTAGCATATTAATTTCTGTATCAGTGAACCGTTTTTTTATTTCCTTAGCAGGATTACCGCCCACTATTGTATATGGCGGAACATCTTTACATACGACAGATCCTGCCGCAACAATTGCACCTTCACCGATTGTAACGCCAGGCATTATTATAGCATTCATACCAATCCAGGCATCACTTTTAATGACTGTATCACCCTTTGGTTCATAAGATTGTCCGATTTGCTCAGCGAATGGATACACTGTAATCCATTCTGAGTGATGATTATGATTACCACCCATTAAAATGATAACGCCACTTGCAATACAAACATAATTTCCAATAATAAGTTTATCAAGATGCCAACCCATCTGTTCAATTGGATTGAAAAGTGCTTGGGACTTAGCATCGCCCCATAAATACCTTACACAACCATCTTCAAAATTTTGATTTCCATAATACCCTGAATAATAGGAGTACTCTCCTACTTCAATGAGTGGATTTGTTACTATATCTTTTAAATACTTTGTTTCAGACCAATGATTAAATAATGGATGCTTCATAACTATATTCCTCGCTTCTAAGTATTGTAGATTTTTGCAATTTACTTAGAAGCTTAATACGACAGCGACATTTTTAAACTTTTTCAAACGACGAATCATTATCTTCAAGCCTTTCAGTTATAATGAAAAATCATAACGTAATAAATTACACAAGTCAAATTAACCAAGTTATAATAAATCCGAGAATGCGGACAAGAAAACCATTTTATATTTTTTTGAAACTCTTTATTTTTTTATTTAAATTACGGTACATGAAATTCACATGACACTTGTGTAGTAATACTTTCTCCTTATCAAGAGGATATAATATTACAGCAGAACTTTTACATAGGTGTAGCTTTTGAATAAAGTTTGATTAAATTAACTTAATAAACCTTGATAAAAGAGCGAATAGAAAAAAGTTTGATGATTTTGTGAACCTTACTCAATTAAAGCGCCCGACTGTGGTAGATACATTATCCTCAATTACTTCTTGGGGTAGCGTCAGGAAAATGCGGATTTACAACGCTAAGGAAATGTCACTTATTAAAAAAGCCGATTTCCATCTCAAGGAATCGACTTTTTAGTTATTCTTAATGAACTAACGCATACGTTAGTTCATTAAGTAAGAGGTTTGAAAAAATAGCCTGTATATATTTGAACGATGAATAACTTACCTATTTTCTTGTGTTAGTTTGCACTATATACAGAAAATCCAGAAAAACTTAACATATTATTTATCTGTTTGTTTTTGCTTCTTTTTCAAATACTCCGCACGCAATTTTTCAAGTTGCTGCTTTTTATCAAATTTGGCAGGCGTCTGTTTTTCATGAAACTTTGCCACAGCTGCCTGACCTTTGTAATCCAATTGATATTTCCCCACTTTGTTCACCTACTTTTCTTATCTTTAAAGAGAATCTATTCAACAAATATAATATACCTTATTTTACTTAAGTAAACCTTATTAGTCAAAGGAACTTAAAGTAAAAAGCTTGATAACAAGGGGGAAATCAATCTAAAAAGTCGCTTTCCTTAGGTAAGGGAAAACGACTTTTTGTGTAGTCTTATTCAATTAAATGGCCCGATTGTTGAAGAAAAAGATACTCTGCAAAATAGATCTTTTTATCAAACTTTATTTTAAATCAACAATAGGTAAATTTCTTGGCCATTATTTTGCTTCACATAAAATTCTATACAAAAAAGCAACCTATAAATTTAGGCTGCTTTTTATTCCGTCTTTTATTACTTAGCTAATTCTTTCGTTCCCTGCATTACATCAACGAAAAATCCCCAGTTATTCACAACAGAAGAAATACTAATATGTTCATCTGGAGTGTGAACATTAAAGATATCTGGACCGAATGAAATAGCATCTAACTCAGGCATTTTTTGAACAAATACACTGCACTCAATTCCTGCATGTACTGCGAAGATTTCAGCATCTTTGCTGTATTTTTCTTGGTGCACTTTTTCGAATAAATTACGGATAGGCGAATTAGGATTATATGGCCACTCTGGATATTCAGACTCTTTTTCAAATGTTGCCCCTACTAATTCCGCAATATACTTAATTTCCTCTACAATATGTTGTTTTAAGCTACTTACAGAACTTCTCACTTCGCTTCGTAATTTAATCTCATCTTGCAGTGTTTGAATAACTCCTAAATTAGTTGAGCTTTCTACAAGACCTTTAATATCCATGCTCATACTTTGTATACCATTTGGAATTAAGAATAATGAAGAAATAAGCTGTTTTTGTGTTTCTTTAGAAAAGACTTTTCCCGCCTTTTCTTCTACTTTTGTAAGTGAAACATGAACATCCGGATCAACAGCACGTAGCTCTTCTTGTAACATACGTGTCCATGATTTTAGTTTTTCTTCTACTTGCTGTACATCTTCTGCACGTAATAAAATTGTAGCTACACTTTCACGCGGAATTGCATTTGTTTTTAAGCCGCCATGAACTTCACTCATATTAAACTGAATGTGAAGTGATAAATCACGTAAAACTCGTCCTAATACTTTATTCGCATTACCGCGTTGTTTATCAATTTCCAAACCAGAATGTCCACCTTTAAGTCCCCCAACATATAGTCGGTATGTGTCCATATCTACTGACGCTTCATCCCAAATCACTGAAATCGTTTCAACTGCTTTCGCACCACCTGCGCTACTCACTAGTAATTTATGATCTTCTTCAGAATCAATATTAATAAATATTTTTCCATCAAAATGATTTGAATCAACAGCGAATGCACCGCCCATTGTCGTTTCTTCTTCAGTTGTAATAACAACTTCTAAAGCTGGATGCGGGATGTCTGTTGAATCTAATAATGCTAATGCATATGCAACGGCAATACCATTATCAGCACCTAAAGTAGTTTCGTTTGCATATAACATATCTCCAATAATTCTTAATTCAATTGGATCTTTCTCAAAATCATGAACTGTCGCTTGGTTTTTTTCACACACCATATCAGAGTGCCCCTGAATGATAATAGCTGGAACATTCTCATAACCAGAAGTAGCTTCTTTTTTTATAATGACATTTAACGCTTCGTCTTGAATAACTTCTAAATTACGTTCCTTTGCGAAACTCACTAAGTAATCACTAATTTCTTTTTCATTACCTGATCCTCTAGGAATCTTTGAAATTTCTGCAAAATGATAAAATACAGGGTGCTTTGTTAATTGTTCTAAAGTAGAATACATTTTTAAGCTCCTCTCCAATTGACAAAATAATATGTACGTCCTTTATTATTATACCATGATTCATTATTTTACTTTTATTTTAAGATTTCAAAAATTCATTATAACCTATTCATTCCATCCTCATATTTTTTAATTTAGTGTAAATAAGCTATACTCTTACAAGATTGTAAGAGTGCTGTAATCAAAATCGATTTTTCTATTTAAAAAATAACCGCATACTTTAAATACATAATTTAAAGGAGATAATGAAAATGAAAAAATTTTTATCTGTTATTACACTAAGTTTATTATTTTGCAACTTAACTATCGGGTGCGAAAGAGCTTCTCTAAATAGAATCGGTAAGGATGTATATTACGTACAGATAAAAGGTGAAGGGTTTATTGAAAAGATAGAAGGTAGAAACTTACGGAACTACACATTGCCGGCATATGATGAAGATGGAGTAAGAAAACAAATTACATTTAGAAGTAAAAAACAATCAAACGATCAAAAATTAAATGAAAAGGCATTTTTGTGCATTTATGTAGACCAAGAAAATAAAGATAAAAATGAAATATCATCGATTGAAGTAAAATCCTATGAAGAAATTCAAAAAGCGGATTTACCTTTAAAAGTAAAAGAAAAGTTTAATGCAAAATAAAAAAATCCAGGAAAATGCTCTTATGCATTTTCCTGGATTTTTTTCACTCGAGCATATTTCGAACTATTACTATCCATAAGTTTTTCTAAACGATTTATATTTTCTGTTAATGCACCTTTCACAAGAGAGAAATCTGTATTTGATTCTTCTTTTTTAGTTTTAAAAAACGAAGATTTTTGAGCATTTACTTCTGCCATCTCTTCTCCCCCTTTTCAAAAAGATACAACCTTTTATTTATATTATATAGCAAATGCAGACAGAGTGTACACGTATCATTTTCTTTTTAATTCTTCTTCTAACTCTTCTACTTGCTGCAAAGTATCTCCTTTTATTAAAGAGAAATCTGTTGTATCTTCATTATCTTCTTTAAAAAAATCATTGTCATAATCTTTTATCACTACAATCACCTCTACGTGCTAGTGTAGGAATGATTGTCCAATTTTATACAAGCTTGTCTGAATTTGTTCTCCCTTTATGTATAGGTGAAAAGGACAGAAAAAGATTCTGTCCTTATTTACTAAAATAACTATGATGAATTGTTAAATTATATACATTTTCAAAATCTCGATCTTGAAGGTTATTTTTCTTCCCATCAATAACAATGAAAACATCACTAACTATTTTTGCTGGTATAATTCCGACATTTTCTACTTGCACCGCTTTCTGCTCATTCAATTGCTCGATGTGTTCTAATGGAACAATAATACTAAATTGAGAGCGGATACCACGAAAGTTTGTATTTAATTCCTTCACCGCTTCAAATACAACAATTTTCGCACCAATCTTTTCCCCATATGAATCTAAAAATGTGTTTAAGCTTTTTGTATATTCCTCTTCCGTATGCCATTCCATTGTCCCAAAGGCTGTTGGATTCACATTTTGAATAATTGTCGTATATATTTCTCCTCTTGCTTTTGAAGCAATTAATGACCTTTTAATTGATTGGACCGTCTTTCCAATATCGCTGAATTTTGCGCCCCATATTTCTGAAATATTTGGTGTCAAAATGAATGCAATATCAACGAAAATTACCATCGCAGTAAACATTAAAAGATTTTTCCAGAGGGTTAAATCTATTCCTTTTATCATGAAATAAACTGTGACTGATGTTATGAACAAACCGTACCACGTTTTTCGAATTCGTTGTTTCTTCTCCTCGTACAACTCTTCATTTCTCCAATAAAAGAAAACAAGAACAATAAAGACGATTGCTAAAATAAATAAGCCAATTCGAATGTTAGAGATCGTCAATCACATCACCCTCCATTCCAAAACTACTCACGATACCATTACATGCACAAACAGCTCTCTTTATGACAAAAGACGTGGACAACCTTCTAAAGTTAGCACCATCGCATATACATTAGAAGCAGGCCACGTCTTTTATCCCGCATTAACGGGCAGTAAGACCCCCCACCTCAAAATTCAGCGAAAGCAAAGACGTTAGGTGAGGGATCAACTGCCCATAAAAGCCCGATTGGTGAAGGCTAATAATCAGTGCGGGATGAACACCCTCCACTGATTAAAGTTTCACTTTATCATGAATCTACATTGTATATGTAGACAAGCATGCGTTTCAAATTTTCATGTTAAAAAGAAATATGTTTCGGAATTTCCCCTTCAGGTACTTCTCCATCCATACTTAAGTAATAATGACGAATCGGACGTAATTTTTCATCTAACTCATAAACAAGCGGAATGCTAGTTGGAATATTTAATGAAACCACACCATCACTTGAAAGATTGTCTAAGTATTTCACTAGCGAACGAATTGTATTACCGTGCGATGAAATAATTACTTTCTCACCACTTTTTAATGACGGTGCAATTTCTGAATGCCAATAATCAACTACTCTTTTCTCCGTATCCTCTAAACATTCAGTCAATGGGAATTCATCTTTTTTTAACGTTTTATATCTTGGATTGTTCGCCTCATATCGAGGATCATCTTCAGTAAGTGCAGGCGGTCTCACATCTATACTTCTTCTCCAAATATGAACTTGTTCATCTCCATATTTTTTTGCAGTTTCGTCTTTATTCAATCCTTGTAGTGCACCATAATGGCGTTCATTCAACTTCCATGAGTTATGTATAGGGACCCAAGTGAGATCCATTTCATGCAGTACAATCCATAATGTACGAATTGCTCGTTTTAGTACCGAGGTATACGCAACATCAAATGTATATCCATTCTTTTTTAATATTGTTCCTGCTTCTCTCGCTTCACTTAATCCATTCTTTGATAAATCCACATCTGTCCATCCTGTAAATCGATTTTCAAGATTCCACAAACTTTGTCCGTGACGAATGAGTACAAGTTTTATCATTATAATTCCCCTCTCGGAAATATGAATTTTAAAATTTCAATACGTACACGTATAAAGTTTTTGGCAATGTGAATTTTTTATCCATAGTTGCCAAATATACAGATAAAAATTTATGATTTTTCAAACTACAAAACAAGATACTGTTTCTATCTTTTATTCTACTGGTATTTCACGCTTAGACGTCCATGCATCAAATCCTGAACGGCTATTTGCCATTTCATTCATAACTTGATGCCAATTTTCTTCACATGATTCGCCAAACTGTGAGAAAATAGCTCCCATTTGTTCTCTTTGAACATCGCTCAGTTTTTTCTCTAAGTCTGTTCCTTCTTCTGTTAAAGACAGCTGTTTCACACGACGATCATGTGCAGCTTCATTACTCTCAATAAGTCCTTTATCTAACAGTTGGCGCAACGGTCCGTGAAGAGCTTGTTTACTTATTTCTAAAAGTGATAGCAGCTCATTTACACTAAGCCCTGGAAAACGAGCGATAAAAAACAGAATTCTATGATGTACACGCTGTATACTATACTCTTTTATTATTTCATCTGGTTTTTCTGTAAAAGTTTTATATGCAAAGTAAAATAATGCTAATGCCTCATTCATTTGCTCTTCTTTATGTTGTGTCATCTACTTTCCCCCTGTATGTAAATTATACCACAACTCAATTATGAATAATTAAATTGGTATATTGAGCCTAATTTCTTCATTCTAAAACCAACAAATTTCAACTATTATATTTTTGAAGGTTGTTTAATTCGTAAACCATACCTTCAAATAAAGTATCCAAATTATTTTTTAAAGAATTCTTAAGGAAATAGGTTAAATTCAAATGATAAATATTGTAAAATTTATTTATTAATATTTTTTTGAAAAACTCAATTGTGATTGGAGTGTTATTGTATGCAAACAAAAAAAGTTTATCTTTATGTATTTAATACGATGTCAGACTGGGAATATGGACATTTAATTGCAGAACTAAACTCAGGAAGATATTTCAAAAAAGAGTTAGCCCCTTTAAAGGTAGTTACAGTAGGAGCTAATAATGAAATTATTACTACGATGGGAGGACTGAGCATAAATCCAGATATTTCCCTGGATGAATGTACTCTTGAGAGTAACAATCTTTTAGTTTTACCTGGAGGGACTACTTGGGGGGAAAGCATTCATCACCCTATCTTAAAAAAAATTGGTGAAGCGTTAAAACTCGGCACTATTGTTGCTGCCATTTGTGGTGCAACTGAGGGGTTAGCGAATTTTGGATACCTAGATTCTAGAAAACATACAAGCAATGATTTAGAATATATTAAAATGGTTTGTCCTAATTATAAAGGAGAACAACTTTATAAGATGGAACCTGCAGTATGTGATGAAAATTTGATTACTGCATCAGGAGTAGCTCCTCTGGAATTTGCAATGGAAGTATTGAAAAAAATTGATGTATTTGCACCAGATACGTTACATTCATGGTATAACCTAAATAAAACTTATAAGCCTGAATACTTCTTCCAGTTAATGAATTCAATTACTAGATAAGCTGAAAAATTAAATTAGCAGTTTTATATTATATAAAAAACTTAAAAAGCACCCCTAAAGTCGTTATAAATACAACCGATGACGGTTGTAAAACAAAAAATAAAAGGGATGATACATATTTATCTTGTATCATCCCTTTTATTTTTTATAACATTAATATCACCATATTATTTTAATTATTCATCTCCAGCAAGAGTTAACTGCCAAGACACACCATACTTATCATTTAACCAGCCAAACTTTTTACTAAACGGATATGAACCTAAAGGCATAAGAACTTTTCCATCTTGTGCTAGTTTATTAAAAACGGTTTCGATTTCCTCTTCCGTATCACAAGTTACATAAAGAGACATAGCTGGGGTGAATGTAAAATCATGCTTTACATAACTATCAATACACATGAACTCTTGTCCATTTAGCGTAAAAGTTGCATGAATTACAGTTCCCTCTTTACCTGGTCCATTCTCATCATAACGAGAGATACTTACAATTTCTGATTGATTAAATAGCGATGTGTAAAAATTCATCGCTTCCTCAGCTTTGCCCTCAAACATTAAAAACGTAGTGATTTTTTGATTTGTGTTACCCATTTAGAGACATCCCCTTGTTATGTATTTATGCAAAACATACATCGGACAATAAAACCGAACGTACATTCTCATAAGTGTATTGTCTATAAAAACGATGAGTTTGTCAATTATCTATGTTTTATTTCTTCTTAAATAATGCTGTCCAAAGAAATGATTCTCCAAACATATTATTTGGTTGTTCAATTTGCTTCATTTTTCTAATTTCAATTACTTCAAATTCTTTAAATATCTCTCTTAACTTTTCTTCTGAATATGCAAGACCACCTTGTAAACTCCATCCTCTATACACATCCCAGTCCGTTATTTCCGATCCATTTCGCTCATTCAAATCACCTGCTGCAAAACATGTTAATCCGAAATAACCACCCGATTTTAATGAGTTTTTAACTAGATCAACATAATTCATTCTTCTATGTGGTGGAATGTGATGCAAGCAACCGGAATCATATACAAAATCATATTCATCTTGAAAATCCAAATTAAAAATCGATTCACAAACAAATTGTATTTCTATTCCGTTTTCTAACGCCCTCTCTTTGGCCCAATTAATTCCTTCTATAGACAAATCTACGGCTGTTACATCAAACCCTTGTTTCGCTAAATAAATTGCATTTCTTCCTGGACCACATCCAAGCTCTAACACTTTCTCTTTTGAAATCCATTCTGTTTGTATATATGAAACTAAATTCTCATCTGGAACATTTGCAAAAAAAGGAACATCCTTTTCTCTATTCGTGTAAAATTCATTCCAAAATGGTACTGCGGGTCTTAATAATGAATCAAGCATTTTTAATATATCTTCTTGAGTGTGTAACGTTTCACTTTTCATTTATACCCCTCCATAATCAATAGTCAGAAAATTATTATATCTCTTTTTAAACTTTCAAACAAAGAAAAACTCCTATATTCAATAGGAGTCAAAAATGTTATCTCTTTAAAATCCAAGTACAGTTAACCATTTTAACAACTGCTCTTCTCGCACCTTCAAATCATCGTTTCTATACTTACCCATCTGTATTTCGCTAACAATTTCTCCGTCCACCATAAAAAGAACTCTTTCTGTTTTAGCTGCTACCTTTACGTCATGAGTAACTAGCAAAATTGTAGTTCCCATACGGTTTATATTTGCTAAAATATCCATTACTTCTTCTGTCGCTTTTAGATTCAAAGCACCCGTTGGTTCGTCAGCAAAAATAATATTAGGTTTATTTATGAGTGCTCTACAAATAGATACCCTTTGTAATTCTCCTCCTGATGCTTCAGTTATATTATTAGTTGCAATTTGACTAATTCCCGTTTTCTTCATCAATTCAAGTGCACGTTTATTTATTATTTTCCTGCTCTCAACTTTTGCTAAATACGCAGGCAAAACTATATTATCAAAAAGATTCAAATTTCTAAGAAGATTGCTCTGTTGAAAAATAAATCCCATTTCGCTGAGTCGTAATTTTGCTAACACTTCTTCTTTCATACATGTTATTTCTTTACTATCAACTTTCACACTTCCTGATGACATTTGATCCATTCCGCTAATATTATATAGTAACGTCGATTTCCCTGAACCAGAAGGTCCCATGACCGATATAAACTCTCCCTCATAAATCTCTAAATTTATATTTTTTAACATATGGCAAGTTTTATTTCCATCCATTGCGTATTTTTTATTTAATTGTTTTACTTCTAAAATTTTTTTCAAATTACACACCTCCTACTCCCCATTTAGCTTTAAATCATTTTTTTGTTTCACTGTAAAACTACTAAAAAGTGTTGCTACGGTCACAGATATAAATAAAATAGCTGGACATATTACATAAGAAATGATTGGATTAACAACAAACTTTATGTGAGCTGCTCCCATAAATGAACCTAACCAGCTTATTAGTGTTTCTCCAAACGTAGCAGCTATAAATGTCCCTGTTAAAATACCTACTAATACTATAGCAATAGAACGAGTAACATATTGTATACGAATATATTTGTAGGAAAAGCCGATACTTTTCATAATTAATATTTGCGAAGAATCTTTTACCAATAACATTTTAAAAAACATCGCAGTTATTAAAACCGATATCAATATAGCAATCAAAATTGCCACTTGTGTCACCAGTCTTAATTGTTTGATTGTCTCTCCTAAAGTTTGAGATAAATAATTATCCGTATCTGTTATTTTTGCAGAATTTAAATTTTGTTTATACTCCTTCACTTTTTCTTGTAGATTCACTTTGGGTTTCATATCTACATTTACTACGTACCATAATATATCTTCTTTATTGTAAGAAAAACTCGCTTTAGCTGTTTTTCCTCCATTCGTTACATCTTGATATATACCACTAATAGTTAGCATTTTCTCTTTTCCTTCTACAAATAAAACGATTTCATCCCCTATATTCTTTTTTAATTCATTTGCGTTCATATAAGAGAGAGCGATCTCATTTTCATTTTTTGGTGCCATACCTTTAACATATTCTATTGGAAATTGGGCGAAATCTCCCACTTCTACATTTAAATTTCCATTTGTACCATCAGCTTTCACCATTTTAAATGTACTCGTTACAAATGCTGCATATTTTTCTACCTCTTCATCGTTTCCGATATACGATATAACGTCATTAAACCGTTTTTCTATATTTTCAGATTGCTGTAAATCTATTCGCATATCACTCTTTCCTGTTCCCATATAATTAACAAATTGCGGTGACTGAATCGTGTACAAAAAGTTAACTGGTACAACAATCATGAACACTACAATAATTAAAACGATACTTAATACTCGATATAACTTAAATCGTTTCACTACATCTTGTATACCAATAAATATATTTACATTTGTAATTTTAGTTTGATAGAGAGAAAAAAATCTTCTAATCTTTCTTTTTCCTAGTTTATCTCTTGATCGTAAAGCGTCTATTGCTGTAATTCTCCTAAAATTCCGCAAAATGATGCGGCAAAAAAGGATAACGGCTAGAAATAACAATGTTGTGACTATCAATGGCACAAAATAATATATAATACTTTTATTAGCTGTCCCCATATAAAGTGTGATGTTAGAGGTAAATATTTTTGTAACAAATAACGAAAGGATATATCCACATATACATCCGATAGCAGAAATAACAACATATTTTGTTACATATAGTTTTTGAATATCTTTACTTTGAATGCCGATAGCTTTCATAACACCAATTTCCCGATAATCTTCTTCCATTGAAGTAATAATCGTAAATCTAATACATAAAATCGCGATTAGCATTAATAATGCACTTATTATGATAAGTACTGCAGCTATTATTCCATCTGTTAATGAATTGAGTGTTTTAAAGAGTGAATACGTAATAGAGGGACCTTTTTGAGGTAAGTTTGATGACTGGTATAAAGTTTCAAATTCATTTATTTTATTTAAATCTGTTAGCTGGAATTCAATAAGATATTCACTTTCTCCAAAATTCCCCTTTATTCTTTCGAAGTCTTCATCGCTTATTACAAATCGTTTTGAACTAACAAGTGATGGGTTCATTTGAACATCACGAACAAATGCCGAAATAGTAAATTCTAGCTCATTATTATTTTTAACAACCCAAATTTTATCTCCAATACGCAAATGATATTTTTGCATATAATAAATTGGTACACCTATTTCTCCTTTCCTAACATCGATCAATTCATTATTTAAATCTAATAAAAAGTCAAAAATAGTATTTTGCTTAACAAAGCTAATGTCCATTACACTATTATGTTCCGCTTGATTTTTCTTCTTTATAAAAATGTTAGATCCGCCTATTTGAACCATCTCTGCTGTTTGTTGTTTTTTTACAAAAGGAGTTTGTGCTACAAATGAATCAATTGACTTTTGGTTTATTTCTCCGGCATGCATTTGTACGAAGTGCGGTGCGTTTGATACTTTAAACAATTGATCCGTTGAGTTCAATAGATTTATAACGTTACTTGAAGCACTTGCGATTAAAAGACTTGATAACATGATAAACATAAATAGAATGGTAATTATCATTTTATTTTGAGAGAAATCTCTTTTTAACATTCTCCTAATCATATGGAGCTAGTTCCCTTCATTCCATAATATTTTCTTCGTCACTATCGCTATTATTATCATTATGAAACTAATAAATAATATAGGTAAATAAATTTTCATACTGAATCCTTCAAACATAAAACCATAAATGACTTGCCCAATTGGTGCCATACATTGAGATACCGCTGTTATAATTGCCATTACTTTTCCTAGGTTTTCATTTGGTGTTTTCTTTTGGACTACAGTAATCACATAGATGGATACAATTGTCACGATCATTGCAATTAGAATAGAAGAAAGTATAAAGAGGATAAATGGTGGATAGTATCCTAAATTAAGAATAACTGGCGTAACTGATAGTGCCATTGGTAGTACTAATAAAGCTATTAAAAGCATCCAGTAATACAATGTTTTCATCTGTAGCTTTTTCGCAAAAAAACCTATCGATAATGCACCTAAAATAGTAGCAAAATCGATCAATCCCATTCCAATTCCGTATAACGTGTCGCTACTTTCCATTGTTACTCGTATAATAATTGGAGCGCCAACAACAAATAGCGGTGTAAGTATTAAATTTAGTAATGCAGCTAAAAGCATAGATTTCAAAATAAATGGTTGTTTTAAAACATATATAAATCCTTCTTTCATATCCTTTACAATTGTCGGTATTATATGGCTTTCTCGCGCTCTTTTTATAAAAGGTATTTTAATAAACATTTCTAAAATCGCAGATAAAAAGAAAGCAAGACAACTTATTATTACGAGCATTTTCAAACCAATTATGCCGTACAGTATTCCTCCTAATACAGGAGCAACTATATTCGATAATGCTTGCACACCATTTACGATACCGTTCGCTTGCTCTAACTTATTCTCTGGAACTAATTGCGGAATACTCGCCATTACAACAGGTGAATACATTGCACTAACGACTGCTAGTAAAAACATAATTGTTCCAATTAATATAATAGATACAGGTCCAGTAAATAACAAAATTATAAAGCTTAATACAATCGCAGCGTTGATAAAATCAAAAATAACCATTAAATTACGGCGATTGAAACGATCTGCTATCGCTCCGCCAAGAGGGGCTAGCAAAAACGGAATACTCGTTACCGCATATAATCCTGCGAATATATCAGCACGCCCTGTTATATCTAGCACATATAATGACAGGGCAAAACGTAAAAGTGTTGAACCTAAAATAGTAATAATTTGTCCACTCACCATTAAGTGAAAATCTTTCATCGAAGACCTTATACTAGCTGACATCCTTATCACACCTTTCATTCGATTCAGACCGACTGTCGGTCGATAATATCCAAACAGAAAATTGCTATTTCTGTTTGATTAAAACCTCCACCATGTAATCAAAGGCTCCCTCTTTCGCTCCAACAGATGCTTCCATCATTTTGATATAAGCTTTAGCTCTCCTCATCATTTCTTCCGGCTTCCACTGGAATAAACCCTCATCAAATATGACTTGTGCTGAAGAGAGTAATAATTCAATCGTTTCTTGTGGGTATGGAGTAGAAAATATGCCTTCAGCGATTCCTTGTTCTAAAATCTCTGCTAAAACAGGAGATAAATGAATAATTGATTGTACTATACTTTTTTGATGCATTTCCGCATTATTTGGCTGATGAAATTGTTCAATCATTTTATCTTTTACATCTCCTGATTTTGGTGATTGTTCCATTAAAACTCGAAATAACTTATCCAAAACTGGGATATTAGGGTTAGAGACAATTGCTTTCGCTTTAGCAACATCCGCTTTAATAATCCTCATAATAATTTCATCCATTACTTCTTCTTTCGACTTAAAATAATGATAAAACGTCCCCTTTGCTATACCAATCTCTCTTAAAATGTCATTTACTGTAGTTTTCGTATACCCTTTTGTAACAAACAAACGTTCAGCAGTTTCTAAAATTTCATTTCTACGCTCCCCATATTCTTTTACGATCCTCATTCATGTACTCCTTCCTACGGACCGACTGTCGGTTTATTTAAAGTATATGTTTAGTATGTGAAAAGTTTCCTGTTATCGTACATATACAACAACCTACTTTATATTTCCTTTATGAATTTTAAATTATTTAATACGGTAAATGAAATTTCAAAGGTTGTTTTTATGCAATCACCCTTGTACTTATATCGACTTCGTTGTATAAAAACAAAAAGAGCCGCAACACTTTGCGACTCTTTTTGAATAATAACTATTTAACGGCCACGTCTTTGCTGACCTTGTTTTGTACTACTTTTCTTATTACTTGGCTTATTAAATGATCGATTGTTATCATTTCTCGAACTATTTCTTGAATCGTTTCTTGGACCACCTTTTGAACCACTTCTTGAACCTTCACGGCTATCTCTTTGACGATATTGACCTGATTTCTTTGGAGCCGGCTTTTGTACCGGTTTTCCATTTTCATCTACATTTTTTATCATCGGTTGTTCGATTATTTGTCTTTGTATTGGTGCACCAAGCGTTTTTTCAATTTCTTCTAAATGTTTTTCATCTTTCGCTGCAACGAACGTAATTGCAAGACCTGATCCACCTGCACGTCCTGTTCGGCCAATGCGGTGAATATAACTTTCTACATCTTCAGGGATATCAAAGTTAAATACGTGCGTTACACCATCTACATCAAGTCCACGAGCTGCTACATCAGTCGCAATTAAGTACTGAATTTTAGCTTCGCGGAAACTCTTCATGACTCTTTCACGTTTCGCTTGAGGTATATCACCATGAAGTTCAGCACAATTATAACCTAGTCCTTTTAAATTATCATACAGCTTACTTACTCTAACCTTTGTACGACAGAAAATAACTGCCAAAAATGGCTGATCACGATCCATAACAAAACGAAGTGCATCTGGCTTTGCACGATCTGTCGTCTCAATGACACGCTGCTCAATTGTATCTACCGTTACTTCTTCACTTTGTACTTGAATCATTTGCGGCTCTTCCATATAACGTTTCGCCAATTTTTTAATATCTTTTGGCATCGTTGCTGAGAATAACATCGTTTGTTTACTATCAGGTGTCTCATCTAAAATATCTTCAATATCATATAAGAATCCGAAATAAAGCATTTGATCCGCTTCATCTAGTACAATTGTTGAAAGATTACTTAAATCAATTGTTTCACGACGTATATGATCTAATAATCGTCCTGGTGTCGCAACAACTATATGTGTATTACCTTTTAATTTTCTTAATTGTTGTGCTACATCTTGTCCGCCATATATCGCTAGTACATTAATATCTTCTCTTTGAACAAGCATTTTTTTAATTTCAGTTGTAATTTGCAGTGCTAGTTCCCTTGTTGGTGCAACAATTAAAGCCTGAACATCACTAGACTCTGGATCGATTTTTTCTAAAATCGGTAACACGAATGCTAACGTTTTACCCGTTCCTGTTTTCGCCTGCCCAATAATATCTTTACCTGACATAATAACAGGAATTGCCTTCTCCTGAATCGGTGTTGCTTCTGTAATTCCATTTTCACGTAATGTATGATTAAAAGTTTCACTAATTCCTAATTCTAAAAAGTTTTTCAAATAGACCACTTCTTTTCCTTATTTTTCACATTAGCTTTCATTGTACCATTTGTTTCGCCAAATATGAAAAATAAAAAAATTCTTATCTTCTTTTTTTATATTCATCCTGTACTAGATGAACAAATTCTTTTTGTTTTTTCTCGGAATTTATTATTGCTTCCATATTTGTAGAATTCAAAATATACTTCTTGATTTTCCTATTACTCCAAATTAAACTTGTATACTTTGTATCTTCGTGTAACTTTCGAAACCACTCAAATTCGCTTAATTTGGCAATATGGTGTTTTAATTTCATGTCATTTCGAGGATAAAATAAAATAACATTTGCTATTACATCAAATAATGAGTCCAAGTTATTCCCTCCTATAACTTCTTTAATGAAGATATTAAAGGAATGTTAAAAATCATTGTTTCACCAATTCAAAATAAATTACACCAATATGTACATCAAGGAACTAAGTTCTACAATTTAATATGTAATACGAAAGCATTATATAACCTTCATTTTGATTTAGCATATGAGCTTATCTTTTAGAAAGAAGGTTTGCAATATAAAATGGAAAAATCCTAATAGTGCATTAGAGATATTTATTATTTTTCATTATAATTTTTATAGCCTTACCATATCAATTTGGGAATTTTGTACGTTTAGAAAACCATTTAGATACATTTAGCCATATATTGTACGCCAATAATATAGTAGTAAGAACTTTACAAATGAAGGATATAGAAAGAGTAAGGGGGCATGGTTAATTACTCATGAAGGTATAGTGTGTTAGATGAATAAATAGGCTTCATTTGCAACAACATAGTATGTTTTCCCTTTACTGCTGTGTGCTTTGTACTGTGGCGAACCATTGACACTCACTTTTGCATCAATCATAAATCCCTGCATCTACAGAACCAGCTCCATCTTTATATTTCCAAGATGGAGCATCCTAGAAACGTAGATTGTCCACTTTGAAAACAATACGTTTTCAAGGTGGACAAATAAACTGTGCTTTTCTTATCGAGTAGCAACAGATACTTCTGAAAGAAATAGACTACATCGTAATAGGGGTTATATTCACAGCTGTAATTTTACAAGTTGAAATTGCAAACCTAACGGTTGTAGTTGGATTTATAGGTAATGTCCCTAGTACTATCCCAAGTCCTGTTTGTTCCACGCTAAAATCTGCTGCAATAGAACCATTACTTGCTAAAAGACTTACTGTAGATCCGATAAACGCATCCAGTAATTGTCTAACTGGTCGTTCACGACATTCACACTCGCATCCTCCATCGGTAGGTGGAAGTAATATAATAGGTGGTCCTGGTGGTAAAAAACCTACCCCTGTTACATCAGATATATTGACCACAAAGGTTGTGGTGCCATCTGTAACTGTAACTAAAAAATCATTCACAGAAGTGATAGTAAATAGAAAGAAAAGCGGGGGCGTGTTGGGTGTGTCTGCAATAGTGCCAAGAATAACAGTTTCTCCAATAAGTTGTTGTAAAACGCTTTGCATAGGTAAAACACAGCAATCACAAAGACAACCTTCAGTTCCTCCTGTTGGGCCTGTCTCTCCTGTTGGACCCGTTACTCCTGTTGGACCCGTTACTCCTGTTGGACCCGTTACCCCCGTTGGACCCGTTACTCCTGTTGGACCCGTTACTCCCGTTGGGCCTGTCCCTCCTGTTGGACCTGTGGGTAAAGTAAATGGTGGGATTGGGGGAAGTGTAGGGCCAATTAAATTTGGATTTAATGCATTAGCTTGAAGTATCCCATTTATCTTTTGTATTTCATTTTTATCAAACATATAACTACCTCCTATGAGTGTACTATACTGTAGTAATACAGTTACAAATACATAAACTTCATTGATCGTAATATAATATGTTTTCCCTATACTATTGTGCGCCTTAAATTGTACTGAACCTTCCATATTTAACTTCCTAAAAATTGTAAACAGTTCACCTACATCTCCAAAACCATCCACGTCTTTATCCTGCCAAGATCGAGCATCATAGAAACGTAGAATATTAACTTTAGAAACAACACGCTTTCCTACAATAGAAGAATCTACTGTACTTTTCTTACTAAACTTCACATAGGATGGATTGTTCTTAATCCATTGCTCTCCACCAAGGTTTAACCAACCAGGCTTTTCGCCCCATTCAACATAAGCTTCTGATTTATTTAGTTGACGAATCTTAGAATAGCTTGTGTCTGGTCCTTTACGTAAATTAACGTTGTAGCCTTTAATATAAGCTATACCATCGGTTACAGCTGTTGGTACTTCTGTTGGTTTAGGTGGCTTTCAGGTACAGAAACATCCACACTAGAATTATTGTATGCGCGTTGTACATCAGCACGGGATTGAGCTCCTGATCCCCCATGAGATTTTAAATAATCAAGTTGATCTTCATGATCTGTACCGCCAAGGTATTTAATCACATCGTAGTGAATCCACAATCCTTTTCCTACAGATAACTTGTTATCTTTTAAGATTTCCGCTAAAAGTTTTACGTATTTTTCATATGAACGCTCGAGCTTTGTATGGTCTGCTGTTTCACATAACTCTACATGTACAAATCGTTTATTAGCAGCAGGTCCACCGCCATATGCAATGTATTTTATATTAGCGATTTGGATTGTTTCATCTCAATCAACAGCATATTGAACAAATGCGTTTCTTCATGTACGAGATTCATACTTTTGAATATTTCAGAAGTCGCTGTACTATGAGCTACTACGCCCTCATAAACACCTACGCCAAAACGATATGGTTGTTTTGGTAAATTAGGAATAAAAAACGTTCTATCAGCAAAAATACTTGTAGCAAATGAACCAGCAAGTACTAGAATCATAAGGAACGAGGTAATTAGCTATATTAAAACCAGCTAAAATTGGAATGAATGTAAGTGATTGATTATTTATATCCTTAATTCCTTTCAATATTATTGTTGTATTCGGATTCATATACGCTATAAACAATCTAATAATTATTGTCAAGATAGCTGATATTAAGAAATCAAAAGTTTTTTCTGCCTTCGTTGCAGAACGCAAATAATTCATTGAAACCTCTATCGGAAACTTATTTGCTTTCCAAAACAGATTTTCTCTTCATCCATCTCCATATTCGTATCCGCTTAACAAGCATTGTTTTATTTTGAACAGGTATTCGCTTATAAATATCGAAATATACAATAAGAAAAAACAATAAAATTGATTATTCTTTCGCTTCTTTGTCCATCCTTTTAAAAAATCTATTTTTTGGAAAAGGAGTGTTTATATGGAGAAACAGACACTTTGGAAAAAATTCAAAAAAAGCTCAGTAAACCTCGGTAAATCCAGCGTATATGAAAGTATTATTTTATTTTACACAATGAAAAAGAAAGAGTTACCTACTAAAGCGAAACTCATTATATTAGCCGCTTTATCCTATTACGTATTAACAATCGATTTCATTCCAGATATAGCTGCTATTATTGGGATTGGCTTATTAGATGATGTTTTAGCAATCGCTGTAGCGCATAAATATGTTATGCGACATGCGGATGCTGAAATTCGAGAGAAGAGCAAAGTAAAAATGGAGTCATTATTTACTTCAGCACACATTTAACGAAGAAAGATAGGCTCTTACTTGTCTTTTCTCACTGCCTAACCATCATCTATAGCTTTTAAACAAATGATTTGAACAGTGTTAATACAGAAAAAAGAACTAAAATAATCTTTTAGTTCTTTTTTGTCAACTCAATTTATTTTTGAACAATAGTTAAAAGAGCCTATTTTAATTTACCAACTAAAACAGGCTCTTTACTAATTTAAATTTACAAGATCATCATCATTTTACGCTATACTTTGCTACTTCAACAACATTTCTCTTTCATCGCTTTCATCATAGACATAGTAGTCTTCATCATTTCATCACATTCATTCATTTTCACCATCATTGCCTTATCCATTTCTACATCCATTTGCATCATGTTATTCATCATCATTTTCATACACTTCATTTCACACATCATTTTTTCCATAGACATCATCATGTTTGTTGTTTCTACCATCATAGTTTTTTCCATATTAACATCCCCCTAGAATTTTTATGTTACAAGTATAAAAATTCCTTTTCGTTTTTCTAAAACCTTCTTAGTTTACCTCATACAAATATTTATCAATATATTTCCCTCTCAATTCGTCATTGATTAACTTTATTTATTGTCACGCTGAAACGTAAATATAATAAAAAGCATCTTATTATAGATGCTTCCTTGTCTAACAATTAAATTATTAACACTATGAAACTCCATTTGTTTCGTAAACATAGGGTAAATCTATTATTTTTATAAAATTCATAAATCCAACTATAACGTATTACAGTTTCACTCATATACTGTAGTAGATCACTAGAAAGGAGGCGTATATATGGAAAGTTGTATTGTGTTCGTAAACGGCCAACCTTTTTTAGTACTCACAGTTGCTGGCATCGAAATTGCTAGATTGGAAATTACTCTTCAAGTAGCACTAGCTTTGAGAGTTCTCGGTATTCCAATCTGTGGGTAATTCATTTAAGTAAGTTTAAAAGAGAGCTTTCACTCTCTTTTAAACTCTTGTCAAAAAATGCACTTCTATACACTTAGCAAGTGTGACTCATAGCCTTGTAGAAATTATATAATAAATATACAAGCATTTACGTTAAAAGAACTTTCTTTAACACACACATCTGCAAACAATTTAACATCCTCTTCATATCACGTTCTTTATAGTGATTCAGACATGCTATTTGAATCCAGTTATTCTTTTGTAAATATGCTGATTCATAATGAACAATATATCCTTGTAATGCTAATGCATCACCTACTGCCTTAGAACACTGCCCTTCGTTTAATTGAATGGTAAGAACAATTTGAGCGGCATGATCTTTAGGTGAAACAAGCTTTAAACCCATAGTATTAATAGCTTGTTCAATATAAGCATACGCCTCTTTTATTTTTTCAAATGCCTCTTCATCTTCAAGTCGCTTCAATGCTTCTTGCAATGCATAAATTAAATTCCATGAATGGGAGTATGGGATACTTTCATTTTCTTCGTACATACCAATGTCCATATAAGCAGGTACTGCCTCGTTTACTTTTACAATGTGGTTATGAAAAACGAAAGATAATCCTGTATATGATTTAATCGCTTTTCCGCTAACACCACTTGCAAAATATACATCCTTCAAATTTATTGGTATTGCTCCAATTGAGCTTATACAATCTACACATAGTTTCATTTGATATTTTTTACAAAGAATGTTTAGTTCTTCTAAATTATTTAACATTCCAGTTGATGTTTCATGGTGAACAAACCAAAGCCATTCATAATTTCCAGTTGCCATTATTTTTTCTAATTCTGTATAAAGAAACGGCTCTGCCATTTCTTTTTTATGCGTATCATAATGTAATTGCGCACGTGTTGCATGTCCCACTAACCTATTTCCAAATTCCCCATTTGTTAAAACTAGTCCTTTCCCTTTTAAAGAATTCAACTGTAAAGCAATGGCATCATTCGCTAACGTCCCTGTTCCTAACATTATTTGCACACGTTTTGCTTTTGTTATTTGCAGTAAACGTTTTTTTACATTTTCCATTGTCACTTGAAATGACTTAGAACGATGCGAAATAGGCTTAGTAGAAAATGCCTTTCGAACATTTTCTTCAATATCCACTGGACCAGGTAAAAACGTATATTCTTTCGTCATAATACCCCCAACACTCGACTCTTCAAACATAGCTGGGGTAACATACATTGGCTGGAAGGCTGCTTCTTCAGTACCAACTAACGTATGGAAAGATTTGAATCCCATTTGCTCATATAAAGGTAGTTCACGTGTTGTAGCAGAAATGAGTGCCAATTCATATCCATTTAGAAGCAAATAACGATGTAAAAAGCGAATTAAACCTAACAATGCTCTTCCATTTCGATATTCACGTTCTACTGAAAGTAAACGAATTTCATATACATTTTCTCCATGTTCTTGCAAATAAAAATCTAGATTTGGAATTTTATAATCTAACGAGAATGGTCGTTTTCCTCGCAATGCAACCATACCTACTAACTTATCGTCATCTAAACAAATTAAATATGTATTTTCTTCATGGAAACGATCTATACGAACACGATCTTTCGTTTCTTCATGTTGCGGAATTTCTTCTACAAATGTTTTATAATTCAATTTTTGTATACTTTCAAATTCCCAAGCTTGATCAGCAACTTTATAAATTAACCCCATGTTGTATCTCCTTTATGTATTTAATAAAAATTATAAGTGGAGATTAACTCCACTTATTAAAAGTTCATTTCATTCTCGATTTACATATAAAATAAGTACAATGATAAGTGCACTTAAAATAGTCGTAACAATAGAGTAAGAATACAAAATCATGCAAACTGGTAAACAAGCGATTGTAATTAGTCCGGGCTTAGTAAATCCTTTAAAGATTAAATAAAATATAATGAAAACAGCAATAAGAGTAAGCGCTATCAAATAATCAAATGCAATTAAACCTCCAATAAATGTTGAAATGCCTTTTCCGCCCTTGCCTTTAAATAAAATTGGGTAAATATGTCCAAGTATAACAGCCAGTAAAGCTAACATTACAAATGTAGAATCTTCGAAAAGGTATTTTGCAATAGAAACTACGATTGCCCCTTTGATCGCATCACCTAAAAATGTAGCGACGAAAGACCCTTTTCCATATACGCGCCCCATATTTCTTGCGCCAGGATTACCACTTCCTTCTTCACGAATATCAACATTATGTTTCCATTTCGTTACTATATAAGCGGTCAATATGTTTCCAAATAAATAAGAAGCCACCAAATACAAAAATTGCATACTATTAATCATGTAATCATTCACTTTCTACATGGGAGTACTTATACAATATTCAATGACTATGTATATTGTACTTTTTCTTGCTTTACATCCCTTTGTATATTTTAACATCATATTTTTACAAATCATACAAAAATTCTCATACTTCTATTTTATAAAATATACACCCTTCATTAAATGATATGTTCCTTTCACTGCCATTTCTGATGGTGATACGAATATAACTTCTCCCATACTTTTCTCACAGCATTTCTTAAATTCAGTATATATTTCAGGAACTAAACGCAATATGCTACCACTTACTGCAATTGGAGTTGAAAGCTTAAATTGCATCTTATTATAAACATCTACTGTAATTTTCGCTAATTCCTTACCAGCTTGCATCATAATTTCATGTGCATCATCATTCCCATTTCTCGCTTCCTGAATAATTAATGGTGCGATTGCTGCAACTTTATCTTTTGAAGAACTATATACTAGTCTTTTTATATGAGATGATGTTAAAAGTCGAAACTCGTCTTGAATCCTTAAGCTTAATGGACAAAGTCTAACTCCTTGATCAAATTGATTTGCCATTCTCTTTAAACCTTGTAACGCAATCCAATATCCGCTTCCTTCATCGCCTAAAATATGTCCCCATCCACCACTATACTCGTACACTTCGTCTTTCTTTCCTATACAAATTGCACCTGTACCACCTATAGTTAATATTCCATTCTTACCTTTTAAAGCAGCTGCATGTGCAATCATTGCGTCATTAAAAACTTCAATTTTCGTTTCATATTTCTTTATTAATCGTAATGTTAATTCATTTGTATTCGCTCCACTTATACCCGCTAACCCTAAACAAATACAAACGCAGTGCCCATCTATTAAAGCTTTCTTGCATTGATCGATCGCCTCCATAATATGCAAAACTGCTTTTTCATAATCTATTAATATATTTCCAAACCCACTTGTAGCTCTTACAAGTTCGTTTCCGTCTTTATCAAATGCAATTGCTTCTGTCTTCGTGCCCCCACCATCTACTCCAATCATATACTTCATATGTTCGCCTCATTTTCATCATCTTATTGGAGGGAATGTTATATTCCCTAAAACTACAGATTGCTCTGCACCTGTTGCGCTTGGCACATTACTCGGATTACGATGATGCGTTTCGTTTGCTAATATCGCAAAGGCGATTGCTTCTTTCGCCTCTGAAGAATAGCCTATATCTTCTTGAATGAATATCGCGCACTTTTCTTCCTTCAATCCATTTCGTATCATTTCAACAAGTGTACGATTATAACTGCCCCCACCACCTAAAATTACTTCATCGATTTCATAATACGGCAGAATAAACTCCTTATAATGATGAAAAATTGAACTTGCTGTAAACATCGTGACAGTCTTCAAAAGATTTTCTTTACCATGCTTTTCAAACCGCTTCAATAATTCACTTACAAACTCTTCTCCAAACTGTTCTCTACCAGTTGATTTCGGTGGATTCATTTTCAAAAATGGATGGTTCATACAATATGTCAAAATTTCATCTACAACTACTCCTTGTTTTGAAATCCTACCATTTTGATCATATGGCAACTGAAATAATCTTTGACATACATCATCGATTACCATATTTCCTGGGCCAGTATCAAAAGCAATAACGCTCTTATCACTTAGATGACTTGGTATTACTGTAACATTACCGATTCCGCCAATATTTTGTAGTAATCTATTTTTAGTTTGATGACGATACAAAATGACCTCTGAATATGGCACAAGTGGTGCACCTTGTCCCCCTGCTGCCATATCCATCGTTCGAAAATTAGAGATAACCGTAGTGTTCGTTTCATATGCTATAACTGCTGGTTCTCCAATTTGCAATGTGGAAGGAATCATATTACCATCTTGCTTTGGCTGATGATAAATCGTTTGTCCGTGAGAACCAATTACATCTAATTGTCCCAAAGGAAAATTGGCCTCTTTACAAACTTCCTTTACAGCATTGGCGAAGCATAAACCGAGTTTGAAATTTAAACTGCATATGAGTTGTACATTTGAATTCTCTATTGATAATGCCTGCTGGATCTCATTTTTCATATCATTACTAAATGGCACAGTAGTAAAATGGATGAGTTCAACTTTAGAACCTACACCGCTTCCTTCTATATGAACGAGTGCTACATCTATTCCATCTAATGAAGTACCGGACATAATCCCTGCAATATACATAGCATGCATGACCTCCCCTTTACTAAAAAACAATCATGTAAGTTACAAACGTACAACCGATCGAAAATAATATAAATCTATAAAATAACTGAGCTTTTGATGCAAACGATCCATCAATAAAAGAAACAACTACTGTAAGCAAAATACTTGCCGCAATGCTTGTAACGAGCCATATACTATGCATTTGTGATAGATGTAGCATTCTTAATAAAGGTACGAAAAGGAAATTCGCACATATCACTCCAAATAATAATAAGAATACACCTTTATAACTAAATTTTATATTCATTCCATTTCACCCTCTCTGGACTTCATGTGAAAGAAGTGATAGACAAAATGCCTATCACTCAAAAATAAAATATTAAACTTACGGATTAACAGATTCCCCATCACCATTTTTCTCAATTTCAAGCATGTTTTTGTCGTACATTTTAAAGAATGGTAAATAAATAAGGAATGATATTGTTATGTTTATAAATACGAGTACAATCGCTCTCCAATCCCCACCTGTTGCTAAATATGCACCAATTGGAGCTGGTAATGTCCACGGCGGCATAATATGTGTTGGCGTTACAAATCCCATCGCAGTTGCTGAATATGCAACAGTTGCTGTTACGAGTGGTGTAATGATAAACGGGATAATTAAAATTGGATTTAGTACAATCGGTAATCCGAAAATAACAGGTTCATTAATATTAAAAATACCAGGAACAATACAAGTTCTTGATAATGCTTTCGAATATTTTGATCGACCAAATACAATCATAGCTAATACAAGCCCTAACGTCGCACCAGAACCGCCAATCCATATAAACCATTGGTATAACGGCTCTGGTGATATGAATGGTAACTGATCTGCTCCACTAGCAACTGCTTCACCATTTTTCCCTAAGTATACTTCCCATAATGGCCGAGCAACAGTTCCAACAACCGACACACCATGGATTCCGAATGACCAAAAAAATGTAATTAAAAACACTGGAATGATTACACCGAAGTAACTATCACCAGCTTTTACTAACGGTGCCGCTAATTTATCAACTACATGATGTAAATCAATACTAAAAACGACAGTTACTAAACTCATTAAAATAATAACGAATGCAGCAGGTATAAGTGCTTCAAACGAACGTGAAACAGACGGCGGTACTTGTTCTGGCATTTTAATCATTACATTTTTCGTCTTACAAAATCTTAAAATCTCAACTGATAAAATAGAAACAATCATTGTCACGAATAATCCATGACCTCCGAGATTTGTCATCGGAAGCATAAACCCTTTTTTATCAATTAATTCAGGCGTTAATGTTAATAGTAATGAACATACTGCAAGCTGTGCTCCTGATAAAGCATCTAGCTTATAACTTTTCGCTAAATTATACCCTATTCCAAATGCTATATATAAAGACATAATAAACATCGTTAAACGATATGGTATTAATATACTTGTTTGATTTTTTAATGCCCAAACAGATATGAAACTATCTTTCGGTAATGGTGGAAATGCTACGATTAAAAAGAAACTTCCTACAATAATAAATGGTAACGCTGAAATAACTCCATCACGGATTGCTTGTAAATGCCTCTGTTCAGAAAGCCTTGCCATCGGTCCAGATAAGTTTCTATCAAGAAACGTGACAAATTTATTCATAACGCTTCCCCCTAACTAATTAAATCATTTACAGTTTTTAATAAAGTCGGTCCGCCAAGCGGCGTGTATGCTTGTGGTGGTATGATACCGCACGGGATAGATTCCTCTTCTGCGAATTTTTTAACAGAGTCAAATCTATGTCTTACTTGAGGTGCAACCATTACAACGTCCCAGCCATTCTTTACTTCTTCCTCTATCTCACTTGTTCCAATGGCATGGACTTCCATGTTTACACCTTTTTTCTCCGCCTCTTTTTTTAAAGCGTTTACAACAATTGCGCTGGACATTCCTCCAGAACAAACGAATAAAACTTTCATTATTGAATCCTCCTATACTTATAAATTGTTTCTTTCAAATGAAAGAAAGTTTCACTTTACTAACAAGCATATGAAGAAATGAAACGATTTAGTTATACTGAAAGTAAATTTCACTAAAAATATTTTTCCTATTAAATTAATGTTTCAATATTTATTTTTCTCAATTGCAGGGCCAACCTAACATCATATATTATTTTAAATAATCGTATAATAGGGAGGCGTATAAATGATTATGAAACGTTTAGTAATGATGTGCTATATCGTCATCTTGTTTACTCCTTTCTCTTTCATTTCCCCTCACTCTACTTATGCTGAAGTAAATACTACTTACAAAAAACATGAATTACGCCTGTATGGATAGCATCTGTTCTCAATATTGATTGGCCTTCAAAAACTGGCTTACCTATTGAAAAGCAGAAACAAGAATTTATAAGACTATTAGACGATGTAAAAAACACTGGTATGAATGCAGTCGTTGTACAAATTAAACCGACTGCTGATGCTTTCTATCCTTCAAATTACGGTCCTTGGTCTGAATACATTACGGGTACACAAGGAAAAGGGTTCTGGTGCAAAAATAAAACAAAAGAGAATAAAGCACATATATTCCTAACGGAATCGTATCTTATATTACAAGTCCAAACAATTGATGGATAAATTCTTTTTGATTTTGGACAGACTGGTTCCGTAAAGCAATCTGTTCTTTTTTAATCATATGCATGGCTTCTACTCCAGAAAGAATGGATGTAGCTGTGTCAAAAGATTTAAGACCTAGCATAGAACGGATTCGCTTCTTTATAAAGCGATGATCTTGTTCTACTATGTTATTCAAGTACTTTTGTTGTCTAAGTCGCATACCGCTAGGTATGCTTTTTTCTTTTTTTAACTGTTCAATTGCTATCGGATAAGCTGGATTCTTATCGACTGTTATCACACGTGGCCTTGAAACATGAAAAGACCGCAAAGCTTTCTTGAGAAAGCGCCTTGCAGCCTTATGATCTCTTGTTTTGCTTAGGCAAAAATCGATTGTGTTTCCGTTCGAATCAACAGCACGATACAGGTACATCCATTGACCTTTTACTTTGATATATGTTTCATCGACTCTCCAAGAGTCATTTATTTGTTTGAGGTAACGTCGGATCCATTTGTCCAATTCAGGAGCATACTGATGAACCCAACGCATAATCGTTGTATGGGAAATGGATAAACCCCGTTCCTCCATCATTTCCACCAAATCACGAAAACTTAGGTTGTACCGTAGGTACCATCTTACCGTTAATAAAATAATATCAGGCTGATAGTGCTTCCATTTGAACCAATTTTTCTTTTCCATACCAATCACACACCTTTTTAGAGTATTAGTATGTCCAAGTTTTATAGATTTTTTGCACCAGAACCCATTTAGGCATTCATTTCAATAGATGCCTAAATGGGTGTTAAGGAGCATAGAAACTTTGGAATTCACTTCTGGTTTCACTTATGAATTTAAAGATTTCGCCACTCATCACATGCCTTGCGAATATTTTTACGCATATTATTTGTAATTTCTAACCTGTCATTTAAGAAAGCATCTCTCTGTGAGATTATCTCATCTTTAGCACCCAAATAGACCCTTTGAATAGATGAAGCATTTCTACCAGCTTCCGTTAATCTATAACGTGGGATACCTGGAGATTCTGTGTACCATAGTGGATCTGTTAGTGATATAGGATCAGAATCATACATATGAACCTTTGTGTCTAAATTCTCATCCCATTCATCTACAAAATTAAACCTGTATTTGAGTGTAGGATAAAAATTAGAAGTAGTAGGAGCAGTAATCATATCGTAAAGTCCACTATTAGCATACATTGCATCACCTATACTTACATTTGTAAAGTAAACTAATTTGTCACCACGTGGTTCACATAAAGCAGCATACTCATCCCCACAACGACTTAAAGTAGCTTTATACCCAGAGTCAATTTCACTAAGAGATTTTATGTCAGTTAGATGCAAAGTACAAATGTAAACAAGGGCTGTTATACCTTCAAACGTTTCAAAACGTACTAAATCTGATACTAAATCTGAACCATCGTCATATATGCCGTGTAAAATATTTACATCACCGCTCTCTGGATAGCCCTGAAGACGTCTCGCAATACTGTCACAATTAGCTACATAGTGATCTAAAAAGGCTTGGTCAATTATTTTTTTAACCCTATCACAAATTTCTTCTACTGCTTGTTTCACCGCTTCTTGAGCACTATCTTCTGATGGAAACATTTCGCTTATTATTGCTGTACCTATTGAAGAACCCAAAGAACTAGCTCCTATTTCTAATATTTTCTGCCAGTTTAACTCGTTATTTATCATAATGAACACTCCTTTATAATTTAGAATGCTCACTATCATTTCAGTTTTATACATTTTTATACCCTTATGCATTTTGGACACACTTTAAGCGGTTTGGTATATACAGATATATGAAATTATCAGTGTTTCAAGAATCGGCTTTACCCCTATACGATAGCCCTCTTCAAAAAATATCTACCGTATTTGCACATGTGGACACGTGGACATTTATATAAGTTCGCATTTACACATTTACACATTTACACATGTGTAACAATCCACTACAAACTTGTAGCCAAAAATACAAAAAAATTAAATGATATATGGGCTACTATTGGTACTTTTATATCCCTAGTCTTTTCATAAATCCACTCATATAGGCATCCGTTTATAAAGTAAGGGAAGAATCAAAATGCATGGCTACAAGGATACCATTAGCAATGACAATCGCTGTTGTACGATTGATTGGTTCAAACAGTTTTTCTATTCGGGGTTCAGCCGAGATACGTGTAAAAACAGGTTGTGAACTATATTTTACATAAATGTTAAAGATTTACATTTATTTTACATTAATGTAAATTTTTTACTCTTTATTCCTTTCTCAATTGTGGAATTTTTTTCTTTAATTATACTTAATATGGAAGTCTAATGTTAGTTGTAGGATTTTGAGATAAGACATTTATCTTAAAATCTTACTGAGAGGAGTGATTTATGTATGACTTAAGAATTAAATGAAAGTAATATGCTTCTAGAAAAATCAAAAAAGACTTGGAAGTTTTAGACTCCTATGCTTTTTTATCTTATTCATCAAAAAATATAAACAATATTGTTCAAAATAAATATTCATTTAATAAATCCACTTGTGGAATTATTGAGAAAATCGGTATTTCGTATAAACATTAGAACAGATCTGAATGAAAGGACTGAATTATATGAACAGAAGAAAGAATGGTAAATTACAAAAACCAATCAAGTTGTTTGCGACATCCGCTATTTTAGCAACCACGTTATTTGTACCTATTAGTGCAAACAATTTAGATGTACATGCTGAAACTGCACAAGCTGCAACTCAATTTGAACAGAGGGAGTTCGACCTTCCAGCAACAAGGAGTTATTGGGATGAAGCGAATAGAGAAAGAAGAGGTAACCAAAAAAATTATATGCCAACAGGAATCTATGTAAAACCAAATGAGCAGGTTACAATTACAGTATCAGGAACACAAAAGATTAGAGCGATTATTGGGACCCATCAATATGATAAAGAATGGGGAAAAGAAATTGATCTTTCTCCTGGTTCTAATACCATCTCTTCTCCAAACGGCGGCTTATTAGGATTTGATAACTATCAAGATACAGGAACAGTTAAGGCGAAAGTAACACAAGGTGGTATCCCTGTTCCATTCTTTGAATTAGGGAAGCACACGAAAGAAGACTGGATTACCATGATGAACAAATATCCAGATGCACATGCTGTTCAACTAAAGTCAAAGAAAGCAGTACTTACCGTAACTCGTAATAGTGCCAATAAATATATTGTGAATCAAGACCCTATTCCTCTATTAGAAAAATACGATAAAATGATTGAGGCACAAGATAAGATATCAGGGTTATCTGAAACAGACCTTAATCCTTTACATCAGCCAACTCGTCGTATTTGGGCTTTTGTAGAAAACCCTAACGCACAAAGTTGGGGCATGTATGCAAGTTTGGATGGAGCCGTTTTTACGACTGCTGGTGAAGCAATCAAAAGCACTTTAAATGCAAATGAGTTTGGATGGGGACAAATGCATGAAGCGGGACATGCAAGACAACAATACCCATGGACGTGGAATGACTTAAGAAGTATGGGTGAAGTAACTGTTAATCTATATTCTTTAGTTGCAGACAAGAAAGTATATCCAAATAAACCAACACGTTTAGAATCAGAGGGAGATTATAATAGGGCCTTTGCATATCTAAAACAAACGAATAAAGAATATAAAAATATTGACGACCTGTTTGTAAAACTTGTTATGCTTTGGCAACTGCATTTAGCGTATGGTGAAGATTTTTATCCGTATCTTCACCAGCTATATCGAGGGATACCACATGATCAGCTTCCAAAAACAGATGAAGAGAAAATCCAAGCGTTTATTTACAATACATCGTTAGTAGCAAAACAAAATTTGCTTCCTTTCTTTGATCAGTGGGGACTGAAAGCATCACCAGAAACACGACAAAAAATCGAAGCTTTGAATAATCCAACATTAGTTGCACCTATCTGGGAAGCAACTGATTCTAAGCCCGTTAAACCACTAGCTATATTGTCAAAAAAAATAATGAAGGTAAGTGCAAATAGTGAGGAATCATGGCGTGATCCAGCAAGTAACGCGATCGATGACAATCCAAATACAATTTGGCATAGTCAATGGAACGCACCAAATCAATATCCATACAATTTAACGCTAGATCTCGGTCAACAAATACGAACCATCACCCAAGTAGCATATCTTCCAAGACAAGATTGGTCAGAGAATGGTATTATTTTAAACTACAATATTTATACAAGCATGGATGGTTCTAACTATAAAAAAGTAACGTCTGGAACATGGGACAATAATAGAGGGAAAAAATTTGCAACATTCGAACCTATTTCTGCGAAATATGTAAAACTAGAAGTAACAAACGGCATAAATGGGTATGCTTCAGCAGCTGAAGTAGATGTTTTAGGATATTAAAAGTTTGCGCATTTCATTTTTTGTTTTTACTTTGAAGTTTCTGATATGAAATTATATGAAATATTACAGTCATATCTTTCAAATTCAAATGATAAAAATAGATCCAAATAAAACAACATAGAACTATGTTGTCATTATAACAAAAAAATTATGTTATAGTATTTACTGAACATATGAATAGGATAACAACTATCTGCTGTTGGCAAGTAGTTATTTATCTAATAAAAAGATCCCTTGTTTCCAAGACAAGTGATCTTATATATATAATAATACAAATAAAAAATAAATCATTATTACTAATGGGGTATCACAAACAAAACGCGAATTTCGTACGCTAAGGGGTAATCGGCTTTTTACTGTTAACTCGTTTGTAGTAATCGAAGGAAGATTATATTTATAAGTATGGGTTGAATTCATCCATTTGATACTCTTTTTTTATTTCATTATTTAAAATCGTAATTGTAGGATTCAGGCTTTTCAATTTATTTATTGTTTGATTTGCATCTTTTATCTTATTTACTTCCAATTGAAGCTAGAAAAATATGACACTTATACAAATGAATAATATATAAACATAAGACCACCGGTTTAATAAATCAGTGGTCTTTTATTTAGAGAAGAATTTAGCTAATTAATTTCATGTTTTGAATACAAAGCGATTGCAACCAATGGTTTTAGCAATTAATATTTCTTGTTTCTTATTTAGGTAGATATAAAATTTATATGCTTTACTTACTAACATAGGGTGCACCTCACCTTTTTATACGATATCTACAGTATAAAAAAAACGTAGGCTTACGCCTACTGATATTCATCTCCCACCTAAAATTAGTGTTTTACACCTTTATATTTTTGAGGAAGGAGTCTTCTGTCAGAAACCGAAAAAAATGAGATACTCCCATTTTTTTCGGTCTTGGATTATTTCGTTTTCATTAGCTTGATAGTGATGTTTCCGTATCCCCTAAAAATAGAAAAAGAAGATTGAGACATCTCATCTTCTTTTCAGGCAGAGTTAGAGAAAGCATTTTATTGGGTAAAATACTTTCTCTAAGAACTAGCTCTGCAAAAATCGCTGTATTTCTATTTCTGGTAATCCTGTAAGCTTTGCAATGTCTTCTACAGACACACCATTTTTATGCATGCCTCGAATGAGTTGCATCTTTCCTTGCTCAACCCCTTGTTCAATTCCCTTTTTAATTCCTTGTTGTTCTGCATGAGCAAATTTTGCCGCCTCATCCATTAAGGCCTTTTCTCTTGCTTCATATGCTTGACGGAAAGAAGAATCTTGACTCATACGTTCCCATTTATTCATTGCTTTTTGTAAAATCGGATCTCGGTTCATGGCAATATCCTCCAATGTTTGTGTGAGATGTTCATCTTCATTCGCAGGTAATAATAATAACCAACGAACAAACGAATCTTCCCACGGATTGACTTTCTCTTCGCACCATTGCTGCATCAACTTTGGAATCTCTACTATATGAACTTCTATATCATCACTTAATAGCTTTTGTTGTTCCTGATTCCAAAGGATGCCTGTTGTATGAAATGCTTCATATTCAGGAAACATCGCAAAGTTTAACAGGTTAATTGTAATCGTTTTATGAAGTGAACTATATGGCATGCCCTTTTGCAATTGAGAAGTGTACAACCTTCCCCAATAATACAAACTGCGTTTAATCATATCATGATTGTTATTCAGCTGTATTTCTACATTTACCTTTGTTCCTATATCTAATGTAGCCGAAATATCTAAAATCGATAATTTATCTTCTTCATGTTCTCGATGTAAATGTGGATCTTCTAACTGTAGGGAAACTTTAGTTTACTTTCACCATCTATCAGTTTATTTCAACATAACATTCCGAGTTTCTAAAAAAAGAGAAGCTAATATTCTTTTACGAATGGCTTCTCTGAAAAAAATGTTACTCATTTCTTTTTCAAACGAAGTTACACCCACCACATCTGTGTAGGATTTTCTTCAATTAAAATAGATTGAAGATTTTTTGTGGCACGTTTAAATCCTTCTTGAACAGACATGAGTGGATCTTCGTGTTCGATACTTACAACATAATCATATCCATATGTACGAAGTGCACTCATCATTTGCGACCATTCTTCTAAGCTATGGCCACAACCAACAGAACGGAATGTCCAAGCTCTTGTTTCCACTTTATCGTAGGGCTGCATGTCTGTTAAACCATACATATTTACATTCTCTTGATCGATGTAAGTGTCTTTTGCATGAAAGTGATAAATTGCATTTTCTTTCATTAATAACTTAATAGCAGCGACAGGGTCAATTCCTTGCCACCATAAATGACTAGGGTCTAAGTTAGCACCTATCGCATTGCATGTTTCTTCACGTAGTTTTAGTAATGTATATGGCGTATGTACTAAGAAACCACCGTGAAGTTCTAAACCAATTTTTACACCATGTTCTTTTGCAAATTCACCAACTTGTTTCCAATAAGGAATGAGCTTTTCTTCCCATTGCCATTTTAAAATATCATTGTATTCATTTGGCCATGGTGCAACAGGCCAATTCGGGTATTTTGCGCCTTCATGGTCACCTGCTACGCCTGAAAAACAATTCACAACAGGTACGTCTAGTAGTGAAGCTATTTGAATGGTTTTTAACAATGTTTGATGAGATTCTGTTGCAAAAGCAGTATCTGGGGATAATGGATTTCCGTGACAACTAAAAGCGCTAATAATTAAGTCTCTTTTTTGTACATGTTCTATATATACGCTTCTGGCTTGTTCACTTTCTAATAATATATCTAAGTTACAGTGCGAACCTCCAGGATAACAACCTGTACCAATTTCTACTGCATGCAAACCAGCTGCTTGTACATAATCTAGCATTTCTTCAAATTCCATGTGAGAGAAAAGTGTTGTAAATACTCCTAATTTCATTTATCTTCCCGTCCTTTCTTCATGTGTGTTACTACTTTCGTAAATTGCATCAATAATTTGCGATACTTGTAGCGATTCCTCAGGCTTTACAATTAATTCTTCATCGTATAAGCAAGCTTTTATAAAGTTTTCTGCTTGCAAAATTCCAGGATCACCGTTATTTTTTATCCAAACCGGTTCACTATTTAATATCATATTATGTTTTATTGTATATAATTCAATTGGAAAAACATTTATTCCACCGTTTACTCCGGAAATACTCACATGTTCTTCATCATTTTTAATATTTGCTGCCCAAGAAGTTTCAAATAACAATGATGCTCCATTTTCAAACTTTATATATGCGGTAACATGATCATCAACTTGAAATGTTTTATAATCATATTTTCCCCACATGTTTACTTGATTTGGTAGCTTACTAACGGCATTATAGACACTACCAATGACTTCTGTTTGTTTTGGATTTCCAATTAACCAAAGTGCTAAATCAAGAAGATGACAACCGTAATCTATTAAACTTCCTCCGCCTTGTAATTCTTTATTTGTGAAAACGCCCCAGCCTGGTACTTTTCGGCGACGGAGTGCTTTAACACGAACAACAAGAGGTGTGCCAATCTCACCTATCATCACTTGTTTTGCAACTTGCGACTCTTTCATGTAACGATAATGATAAGCGATAGCAAGTTTTTTACCGTTGTTTTTTGCAGATTCTATCATTTTTTCGCATTCTGCCGCTGTTAAAGCCATCGGTTTTTCGCATAATACATGTTTCCCTGCTTGTAATGCTGCGATAGAAATCTCAGCATGAAACTTATTAGGTGTACAAATACAAACAGCATCAACTTCTTTAAAGACTTCTTCATACGTTTCAAATACATAAGGAATGTTATATGTTTCAGCGATTTGTTTTGCGTGTTCTATGTTTCTATCATGTATAGCCGTAATCGTACAATATTCATGTAACTTTACAAATGCAGGGATATGGCGACCTTGTGCAATTCCTCCGGCCCCTATTATTCCAATGCGTAGTTTCTTCATGTCTTCACCTTTTCTCATAATGGAATTGTAACAATTTGTTTTGTTTCACTTGATTGTATGGCTGCTAAAATGACTTCTAACGATTTCATTCCTTCTACACCATTAATTAACGGCTCTTTATCAGAAAGGATAGACTCTACAAACTGCTCAATTACATGTGAATTACTTTGACCAACTGCAGCATTCGATTGAATTTTATCAAGCTCATATTTTACAACTTCACCATTTTTATATTGAAGAATGAGTGAGTAAGTTGGATCATCTTCTAAGCGAAGAGTGGCCTTTTCACCGTAAATAATTGTTGAATTATCTTCTTTGCTAACGTAAGACCAACTTGCTGCAAGTGATCCGATAATGCCACTTTCGGTTTTCAACATACATGCTGCACAATCATCTACATTCGAAAATGTTTTTGCACTCGTCTCAATAAAGGCACCAACTTCTGTCATTTCTTCATTAAGAATATACCGAATTAAATCCGCCTTATGTACACCTAAATCACCCATTGCACCAAGAAACGCTTCATCTTTTTTAAAGAACCAGCTCTCTTTTCCATCTACACTCCAATTTTCAGGACCACTATGACCAAATGCTGTACGGAAGCTATATATTTTTCCGATTTCTCCATTTTCAATCAATTGTTTTGCCTTTTGGTGAGAAGCAACAAAACGCTGGTTATGACCAATCATTAACTTTTTACCACTTTTTTCAGCAGCTTCAATCATCATTTCTGCATCTTTTTTTGACGTCGCCATTGGCTTTTCACATAGTACATGGATACCTGATTGTAAAACAGCGATAGAAATTGATGCATGTAAATTATTTGGTGTACAGACACTAACTGCATCTAACTCTTCACAATTGATAAGCTCATTATAGTCAGTGTACATATTTACACCATACTTATTGGCAATTTCCTTTGCGCGTTTTTTATTACTGTCACAAACAGCTACAACCTGTACATATGGGTTTGCTTCATATTCTGGTAAATGACGATACTGCGCGATGCTTCCACAGCCAATAACACCTACTTTTAAAATATTCACTATCATATCCTCCTTTTGCTCGATTTGAAATTATTATAGAAATTTTTTCACTGAAAAAATATGCTATATATCGTTATGTTTTTATCAAAAGTTGCCTTTTTCTATAAGAAATAAGGAAACTTACTTATCGCATTTTAATAAAGGTGTTATATTGCTAATAAGGAGGTGTAAACGTCTATGACGGAAGGAATTTGTAATAAGCTTGCTAAAGCAATTGAAGAAAAGGTTATTTATCAAAATCCATTACTATTTTTAAAGGTATGGGACATTGTTATGGAAACTTCTTATTGTGATCAAATTAAGAGTGCCCCTTGGCATTATCATGAAGAGATTGAGTTTCTAGCAATTATAGAAGGATATTTAGGTATACAAAATAAGGATAAGTATATTGTTCTTGGCCCTGGAGATGTTTTTATTTTAGGGAAATCTGAGTTGCATCGGTCACATAAACCTTCTGCAGGTTCGTTACACTACATTGTGTTTCAAGTAAATTTAAAACAACACTTTGACCGAAGCATTATACAATATTTACATTGCTTTTCAGAACAAACAAAATCCTTAAATGAGTTAAACTATATTTTTGAACAAAATGAAGTTGTGAAACATGAGGCTTATGCTCTTATTATAGAAATCTTTACAGAATCAAAAATGAGAACGAACGGATATGAAATCGCAATTAGTGCTGCCATTAAGAAATTACTTTTATTACTAGTAAGAAACGACACACATAACATATTAACTTATAGTGAACAAGACGACTTCGCTCGTTTAAAACCTGTACTTGATTATGTAGAAGATCATTTAGGAGAAAAGATAACCGTAACCAAAGCATGTGCATTAATAAATTTAAGCTATCATTATTTCATAAAATACTTTAAAAGAATTATGGGTATTTCCTTTTTAGATTATGTGAATTATAAGCGTATCAAACAAGCTGAAAGTTTATTAATAACAAGTGACCTTAGTATTACAGATGTCGGATGCGAAGTTGGAATTGCAAACATGTCACAGTTTTATAAGTTGTTTAAAAAAGAAAATAATTGTTTACCGAAAGAGTTTAAACAGCGAATACAAAGCAATAAAGAGTGAGGTAAGAACAAGAAATATACATGTTCATGCTATAGATATAAAATATTAGATGAAAAACCACCAGGTACATATGGAATTTGTGACATTTGTTTTTGGGAAGATGACGAAATTTAATTTCACAATCCTAACTTTGAAGGTGGAGCAAATGAAGAATCTTTAAGACAATGCCAAAATCATTTTCGCTAAGACTTTTCAATCTGTAAAAAGTATATTCCGTAACAATCGCTTCACGGGCATAAATAGGTGTATCATGATTAGACGTCTCCTGTATTACATATTTAGTAGATAGTAGTTTATCTTTTTTATATGAACAAAGTATTTATCATTTGAAGCTGGTGACCATAAGAACCACACCACATTCGCACCTGCTAACACTATACAGAACTTTTTTATAAAACGTTTGTCTACCTCTTGCCTTATTAGAAATTGATATGACAGAATGGGAAAGTGAAAACATCCACTACAGCAACCCACTTATTCATTACAATATCATTTACCCAAAAAACTACTCCAACAAAGCTTATAATAGCGTTTACAAAAATGAGAATAGAGGTTTCATTTGATACATCTGTACACTCTCATTATGATAATTATCCGATGCATTTACTTTTGTCCCTATTATGTAATAAGTAAAAAAGTACCCATACAATTGTGATACATATAATAATTGTATGGGTACTTTTTTACACATTCTTTATTCTGTTCTTATTGACATACACGAGATTTATACATTTCGTGGTGATACATACTGTAGCACCAAATCAAATAATTGAAAAATATTACTACGTAATTGATCTCGTTTCTCTAACTTTTTCTCTATAAATATTTCTAATTCACCATTTACCCCGAGCTATACATGAGATAAAAAGGTGTAAGAAATTAATCTACTAACCTCCTTTCGCCTTCTCTCTTACTCTCTAACAATACCCAATTCTGGTTCAAAAATAAGCCCAAAGAATTAATTAATTCCTTGGGCTTATTTTTAAAGTTAGGAAGCTACATTCTTTCTTCCTATTAATAATTTCACAGAACATGACCATCGACATGTATAGCGAAAGACACTTTTCCTAATCCATAGGATTTCAAAGCCTTCGTCTTGACTCACGTTTAGTAACAGGCATCGAAACCATTCATTATTGATGACTGCAAAAAATTTGTCTTCCTCAACCATAAATCTTTTATATTTCAATTAACTTTGCAACAGAAGTTTATAAAGCATATCAAATTATTGATTCACAGCTTTGACTACAAGTGCTGCGTATGCTTCTGCACCTACATTGGTTAAATGCACACCATCAGGTGCAAAGTAGTCTCTCTTTCCAGCACTTGCTGCATACCAATCGACTAGAGTTACATTCGGATATTTAGATGCTGTCACTTTCAATCTCTCATTCACGATTGATTCCCACGGACGTGGTACCCTCGTATTAATAAATATCATTTTACGTTCATTTCCAATTAATTCTATTAATGATACAAGTTGCTCCGTAGTAAAGGCTCCATTTGTACCTAACCCAATAATGACATAGTTTCCTAAATTTCCTTCATTCTTTAACTGTTCAACTACAGGAATCGCTTTTGACAGCTGGCGACCAATTTGTGCATCAATCCTAATATCAGGAAAAGCATTTTTTAAATATGGAGCAATATCAATCATAACGGAATCGCCTATCGCTGTAACGTTGGGAGAACTTTTAGGTTGCACAGAATTTACTTCTTTTGATTCTTCTTGATTTTTGGGCGTCTCTTGAGCTGGATTTTCCCGAATTGCAACTGGATGTTTCGCTGGTTGTGTTTGTACTGCTTCCACCTTATCTAGTTGAGGATTCTCCTTAGCCTTACTACCTTTTGATAACCCAAAAACGGCTATTGACGAAACGAATACTGCACAAATTAAAGCTAACTTAACACTTAAAGCGACATTTTGAAGCCTTAAATTCTTAAACTGAATATTTCGGAGCGCACCTTGTCGGATTGGTTTTTCAATATACTTCCATGAAATTTGCGCAATCATTATAATTAGAATAAATTGAAGAATTGCTCTTATTAGTGAAAAATCTCCAGCATTTACTTTTGGAGTCGTCAATGTAAGAATTGGATAATGCCAAAGATATATGCCATACGACCTTATTCCTATCCAACGTAAAGGTCTAAATCGTAAAAATTGAGCGATACGGCTCGCTGGATGAGCAAGATTTGCCACTAACAATGCTGTTGCAATTGATAAGAGAACCATTCCTCCATTGTATAGAAACGGATCATATTGATTCGTCTTCCAAAACATAAGCAAAATAATAATAAGAGCAGTTCCTCCCACTACATCAAGAATGAGACGCGCCTTTGGAATAATTTTATTTGCAAGCCTATTGCTTGGCCAAATTAAGGCAAGTGCCGCTCCAATAAGTAAAGAAAAGGCCCTCGTATCTGTGCCATAATAAATTCTACTCGGATCAGCTCCAGGTTCATACAAAATTGCCATCGCTAAAGCTGAAGCAACAGCTCCCAGACAAATCAATAAAATCATACGGGATTGTTTTTTTATGTGGTAAAGCCCTAAACTAATGATAAATGGCCAGACAACATAGAACTGTTCCTCAACTGCTAACGACCAAAAATGATTCAATGGAGAAAGCTGGTTAAAATTATCAAAGTACGATAATTTATGATAAATATACCACCAGTTACTAACATAAAATAACGCCGCTAATGAATCTCCACGCATTTTCTCAAGTAAAGAGCTATGAAAAATCGTAATCCAGGCCAACGTTATAACGAGCATAACAAACATTGCTGGAAGCAATCTCCTTGCCCTACTAAGCCAGAATTTCTTCAAATCAATTCTCTTATTTCTCTTCCACTCCATCGCTAGAATATCTGTAATTAAATAACCCGAGAGTACAAAAAATACAGTAACCCCTAAAAATCCTCCAGGCATCCAATTAAAATTAATATGATACAAAATAACACCTAGTATAGCTAGGCCCCTTAGACTGTCTAATCCAACCATATAACGACTATTTTTTTCAAAAGGTTTAGTCACCTACAATCACCTCTATTTCTTGGAAATTAGGTAAATAATAGTGGTATAATATGCTATTAATTTCCTAAAATCGTATAAGCTAAACTATTAAATGCACCATTTGGGAAGGCTCTTTTATTATAATTACATGCACAGTAATCAATACTTTATCATGTTATCTGTTTCTGTTGTAAAAATTTTTAAATTAGGTGTTTTTGCTCATCTCCCCGAAAAAGGGACATTTACTTAATTAAAAAGTACACTTTTTGATACGTTTTTACAGACGTATCAAGGACTGGCATTGTGAATATGATCTATAATGAATATATAAAAGATTTCCCATAAAGAAACTTTATAAAAAAAGGTCTACTCATTACGAGCAGGCTCTCTATTTTCCTCACCCAGCCTACTTTATTTTAAGCTTCGGCTGCTTCTGTAAACGTTGGTACATAAGTAGAAAATAATAAAAATAATGATACTATAAGTCCTATGATTTTCTTCATACTCGCATCTCCTTATCAATTCATTAAAAAACCTTTTAATTATATATTAAGTTTTGATACTACCGAAATAATAAAAAAAGATATGCATAATTACATATTTCTCTTATTGATAGAATGTATGGTTCTGGTGTGAAAAATGATAAGTAAAAAAGAATCAAGGATTCCTAACGGAATCACCTGTTAAGCAGTTAATCCAAACAGCCGGCTCATAAAAATATTCCGATTTTGGACAGACTGGTCCTGCAAATCAATTTGTTCTTTTTTGAGCATATGCATGGCTTCAACACCACTCAATATAGCGGCTGATGTTTTGTATGATTTAAATCCCAACATAGAACGGATTCGCTTTTTTATATAGCGATGATCTTGTTCTACTATGTTATTCAAGTACTTTTGTTGTCTAAGTTGCATACCATCAGGTATGCTTTTTTCTTTTTTCAACTGTTCGATAGCAATTGGATAAGCAGGATTCTTATCGACTGTTATAACACGAGGCTTTGAAACATGAAAAGACTGCAAAGCTTTCTTGAAAAAGCGCTTTGCAGCCTTATGATTTCTAGATTTACTCAAATAAAAGTCAATCGTGTTTCCTTCAGAATCAACGGCACGATATAAATACATCCATTGTCCTTTTATTTTTATGTATGTTTCGTCCACTCTCCATAAGTTATTCATTTGTTTGAGATGACGCCGAATTCATGCTACCGGTAAAATGATATGTGTCGTCAAGAACAAGACGCTAAACATCTGAACACGAACCTGTACGGTATGGTGATAGTACCGTAGCTCCCGAACCTATACGGTCTGTCGTGAGAGTGGTGATGACACACCGCAACCTTGCACGTCAGCGATACCAGAAATGGACTTCTCCTTTGGTAGCAATAACACCACTGATGTTAGTCAGCTTGCCCCTTTAGGGGTGGGAGTGTCAAATAATTCAAACATCATATAGAACCAAGTTTATTTTACTACTTGAACAGATACTGGTTTCCAGCCCTGATTCTCTACCCAATCAATATCAACCTTATATTTTTTATTACTTTGCTTATCTCGTACATTACCGTAGGCTTTATTTTCACCATTATTTCCAATAAAATCAAAAATCAATTGACCCTCTGGAACATCAACAGCATAAGAAATTGCTTTTTTCATCTCATTCCAATCTACTGTTCCTTCTTTAAATTGCATTGCAGGTTTTGCTCCTTGCTCTGTACCAATTGCCTTCCAAGAAGAATTAGTTTGAGAACCCTTTTCTTGAGATGCCGTTTTTTCTCCCTCTTTATTTTCATTTTCGCTCGTTTTTACCGATTTTTCTGCTTTTTGTTTCTCTTCTAACAGTGCTGCTTCTCTCTCTTCACGTTTCTTCTCTTCTAACAGTGCTGCTTCTCTCTCCTCACGTTCCTTCTCTTCTAACTGCGCTGCTTCTTTCTCTTCACGTTTCTTCTCTTCTAACTGCGCTGCTTCTTTCTCTTTATGTTTCTTCTCTTCTATCTTTGTTGCTTTCTTTTCTTGAGCAATTGCTTTCTTTGATGTATCAGAAGGGGAAAACAACTGGTATGTCACTATACCAACTGTCACTAATACCAAAGTAAATGCAATATTAAAAATCACCTTTTTACGACGATTTTGTTGTTTTTCTTGAAACCTGCTTCCTTGTCCCATTTTTTAAACCTCCGAGTTTATTTTCTCTTCTAATCTTTATGCATTATCCTTATAATTCTTAATATTTTCATTAAACAATGGAAATGAATTACAATTCCCATACAAGATTTCATATCATAATAAAATTTGTGTTGTTTCAAGCATCTGACATATGTTATTCAAAAATATTTTAATACATTAAAAATTGATAAGCATCTGTTCGTAAGAAACCTTCAATTTTATTCAAAGGTGATTCCAATTACGTCCACATTAGATCTCCTGTAGAAATCTTTTTAACAATTAAGCCCCTTCTTCCCTTATTTATAATTTTCAAATTAAACTGCCCTCTATGGTACAATAAAGATGTGTTGTTTTCTACTGGGGTATGTCGTAAAATCAAAAGGGATTTTATCTCTTTTACCTTTTTTTCAGAGTAACTTTCACCACTAGGAGACTCTATTATTCCTAATGTAATCTTTAATTCGCTTTCATCAAAAATCCAATCTTTATTAAGTTCCCTTATCTTTTGTATAAAGCTTCTTTTGGTTTTTCCTATATAGATCAATGTTTCATTCTTAGCATATACTCTAGAGATTGCAAATATTCCCTTCTTAAAAGCTTCTTCTCTATTATAAAAATCATTTAAACTATACATTCCATACCATTTAATATGTACTGTTTCTATTAACCTCACCTCATTTTTATGATAATATTATAATTTCTGAATGTTCAAATTATTACGGATACATAGCCTTGATTACTTGAATTATAAATAGTGCTTTTCAATAATACATTTTATTATTACTAATTTCAATAATGAATATGTACATATTCATTATTGAATGGCTGCAAAAAAACATGGGAATTTAATTCAAGCCCTATATCAAAATGAAAATAAAAAACACCTGTGATATACACAAAGTGATTTTCTCTTGTCAATTTATCTATTTTCTTTTTATAACTCAAACTCCTTCGAATCGTACTTTTCTAGAGTTTGCTGCAATTCATTTTTTTCATATGGAATATGTTTATCTGTCTGTACATCTTCAACATTTTCTCCACCTGCTAATAATCTCCTGTACTTAAAAGAGTGCCCTGTTAATAATAGTGTAATTATGTTTGTATGGCCCTCCTTTTGTTTGATTACTTGTATCATAAAACAAGTATCTGAAGTTGATATGTAGTCTACTTTACTGATAAAAATAACAAATAAAAAAGGAAACCTGCATGTTCGTTATAGTGATTTTCATGTTATATATACTCATATAGATTTAATAATATGCAATATTACATATTAGGTTCCTCTATCTTCATGATATTGATGTATTTATAATACTTATATCTTCATATTTAGAAAGGAATAAAAAATGAAAAAAATCACATCAACACTATGTATAGCTGGAATGACTTTAACTATTTTAGGAGTAGCTCCTCAAAGTAGTTATGCTCATCTCGATCAAATTGATTTAACTGACAATGATCCTATTACCGCTCGATGGTCTGCAGAAGCTCCGTATCATTCTGATAAAAGTACACATTTATGGATTGCAAAACAAGCTATTGAAATTATGAAAACAGAATCTAATGTTGAAGCGAATAAGCAGGCTGTGGACTTTTTAAATTATCCGCAATATAAAGATCTGTTTTCTAAAGGATTATATGATGCAGATTATAATGCAGAGTTTAACGATGGCGGAACAGGAATAGGCGGTGTTTTTAAAGGCGGATGGAAATCTCATTTTTATGATCCTGATACTAAAGAAAATTATAGAGGAGAAACAAATCCAACGGCTCTTACACAAGGCAAGAAATACTTTTATGAATCTGGAGAACATTTACGAAATAAAGACTATGAAAAAGCTTTCTATTACTTAGGAGTAGCCACGCACTACTTTACAGATGCTACCCAACCTATGCATGCAGCAAATTTTACCGCAATTGATACGAGAGCTATAAAATATCATAGCTACTTTGAAAATTATGTTACAACCATTCAAAATCAATTTGCAGTCAATACTGGAGGGAATTATAACGACTCTCTATCCACACCTGAAGAATGGATTGATTATGCAGCCCGAGTAGCTAAACCTGAAATCCAAAATATTACTAATGATAAAACATTTAAGTATTATAATAGTGGTAAGGCGCAATTGTGGCAAGAAATGGTTACCCCAGCTGTGCAGCGAAGCTTAGGAGAAGCTCAGCGCAATACAGCAGGTTTCTTAAATCTTTGGTTTAAAACTTTTACTGAAAATGTGAAAGCTCCAAGTATAGAGACCGCATTAATCTATGATATAGAAGGAAATGTCATAGAAGCAGGGAAAAACTATTATATCGTACCAAGTGAATCTCCTTATCAAGGTCTAACATTTGAATGGTATGTAGCAAATCGTTACGATTATGTTTTACTTGCAAATAATAAGGACAATGCTTTATCTGGTACACCTATAGAATTTGAATTCTACAAAGAAAATGATGCAAAGCTACACCACGGGGAAAGTATATATCTTCGCATGAAGCACTCAAATTACGATCAATTTCAATATTTAAATTGGTCTAATTATTCTAGTTGGATTCACCTTGCTCAAAAGTCTGATAGTTTAGCTGACTTTAAAATACAAATTAACCCGGATAAACCTACAGAATATAATATTTTTACAGATGACTATCCATTAAATTATAAGAATATAAATGCAGAGAAAAGTTGGATTGTACTAGGGGGAAAAACACAAAAACCTAGCTCATGGAAGTTTGTACCTTTCAGATAATCTAAACACACTCGTTCCTAATCAGAACGAGTGTGTTTTTTGTTTTGAGGTATTTACTTTTCTTAAGTTCATGGATGTAGGATCACCATACATGTCCATCAACTTAGGGGAAACAATCTTGTTCAATCCGATGGTAAATAAGGATCAAGGTTTAAGAATTAGCTAATAATTGTTGAAGTCTATTGTACGTTGAAAAGGCGGAGTCTCTTTGAAGACTTCGCCGTTGTTTATATAGGGCATGAATGGTCTCGATACCTTTTATCGTACGTGAAGCATGACGAAGATTTTGAAATCCTACCGATTTAGCAAAACGTCTCTTGACATGCCTATGATCCTGGTCAATAAGATGGCTAAAATTTTTGATTCTACAATGGAGTGTAGTTTGATAAACCGAGAGACCCTTTAGAATAGAAATCACTTTTGACACAAAACAATGATTTTATATGGTGTAGTTTGAGCTGGTATACTCATTGTTGTAAAACTATAAATAGCTATTAAATTTCGATTTACAAGATTACCTGTAAAGAATTGACCATTTGTTAATAAAATTTGAGTAGAAGGAGAAATATTTAATTTTAATTTTCCATCACTACTCTCCAACTGTTCATTAAAATAGTCTACTTTTACATTTTGATGCGGTGTATATTTTGCCATAACAGTCGCTTGAAATTGTGGTGGGAAAATAAGAGGAGCAGGAGCGTTGGCATCGTAAAACCCAGTTACTTTATCTCCTACTACTACCGTTGCATAGTCGATAAAATACGTATTTGGTTTCACTACAAAATTTATTAGATTCCCATAACCATTATCTACGGACATTAATTTATTACATCCTATATCTTCGTTTGACCCTGTTACAAAATCGTTAATCATAGTTATTGTACCATCAAATGATTGAAATTTTTTCATTCAAATACCTCTTTTGTTTATATAATTAAACCTCTATCGTTACTCTATAATTTTTAAAAACATGTAAATGAAATAATCCTTCTCGTATCAATTCCAAAAATAACCCAAAACCTACCGTTCCATCTGAAACCAGCAACAGACCTTGGTCCTACAAAAATTGGGAAATACCAAAATTGTTCACCATTACTAAGCCATATATAAGTATTTCGAAATAAACATAATGAAATTGCTCCTGGATCAACAGCAAATGGTGAAGCTGTTGATTGTTGAGGAATAAATGATGGGGGGGGAGATGTTGGAGCTTGTGAGCTTTGCTGTCCTGGAAAACTTGGTACACCCGGAAAGCCTGATACACCCGGAAAACCTGGCATTCCAGGTATACCTGGAATCTGAGGACCAGAGAATTGACGATCGAAGTATTGATCATAATTTATATAAGGATAATATATTGACTCATTATACATTTAAAAACCACCTCTTTATTTTTAAAACCCTCTAAATTATTAATATGTAATGTGGTTCGTATAGGAAGCTTATTCACTTCCTATACGAACAATATTTTAAACAGGAAAGTATACCAATACCCTTTGTTTTTCGGTATGGGGTAAAGTTAAATTGGCTGCAAGCAAGTATGCACCTGACTTAGTTGATACAACTGAGGTGGCGATTCTGGTGCAAAAACTTAAGGACAATTGCAATGAATCTATAAATCTTGGACATACTGTTACTATTACTTTAGAAAGGGTGTGTGATTGGTATGGAAAAGGAAAATGTATTCAAATGGAAGCATTAGCCTGATATTATTTTGTTAACGGTAAGATGGTACCTACGGTACAACCTTAGTTTTCGTGATTTGGTGGAAATGCTAGAAGAACGGGGTTTATCCATTTCTCATACAACGATTATGCGTTGGGTTCATCAGTATGGTCCGGAATTGGACAAACGAATCCGTCGTCACCTTAAACAAACAAATGACTCTTGGAGAGTCGATGAAACATATATCAAAGTAAAAGGTCAATGGATGTATTTGTACCGTGCTGTTGATTCGAAAGGAAACACAATTGATTTTTCCCTAAACAAAACAAGAGACCAGAAGGCTGCAAAGCGCTTTTTCAAGAAAGCTTTGCGGTCTTTTCATGTTTCAAAACCACGTGTTATAACAGTCGATAAGAACCCGGCTTATCCTATAGCAATTGAACAGTTGAAAAAAGAAAAAAGCATACCTGATGGTATGCAACTTAGACAACAAAAGTACTTGAATAACATAGTAGAACAAGATCATCGCTTTATAAAGAAGCGAGTTCGTTCTATGCTAGGGTTAAAATATTTTGAAACAGCTACATCTATTCTTTCGGGAGTAGAAGCCATGCATATGATAAAAAAAGAACAGGTTGATTTACGGGACCAGTCTATTCAAAATCAGAAAGAATTCATCCATCAATTGTTTGGACTTGCAGCATAAAATACGATTCCGTTAGGAATTTATGCACTTTATTATCTTTTATTCTATTTTTGCACCAGAACCAATTTACTTACTACTGTAAGGAAGACACAATGGGCAGAAATTTTTGTGGATAAAACAGCTTTATCTGAGGAGACTTATACGTATGTGGTGACAGCTTTAGATCGACTTCATAATGAGAGTATTTCTTCTAGTAAAGCAACTATTAAAGCAAAATAATAATAGAATCCCTTATATTAAAAAAACCGCCTTAAAGCCGAAACATTCAACTTTTAAGGCGGTTTTTTCTATTTGTTCTTAAACTTCTCTGTCGCTGCTCTCATCTTCACATTCAAATCATGATCAATGGAGTCACGAATATCACGCTCTACTACTTCCATTTCCTTTTGGAAATTTTGCAAGTATATTTTTAGTTCTTCTTCTTTTTCAGGACGTTGTGATGGTGGTAATTGTACCACTAATGATAACATCGCTGTTAAATCTTTCATTAAGAACGTTTCAAGTTTATGTTGTTGTTCAAACATGCGTTGTTCTTGATAGTACGGAAGTGCATTTAATACTGAAATTGTAATGTCATCAACCGTTCTTTGTAGTGAAGGATTAATCGAGCGTTTATATGCTTGAATTGTATTTAATGCATCTGGATATCGATCATAGAAATACAATTTATAAAACGATAAGTCTGTCGGTTTAACAGTTTGCTGTGATTCTTGTCTCAAGAAATCTTTCACTTTCATTGTTGCAATATCAATATCTTCATTCGTAAGCTTTTTCGTTGTTTTTGCCATCACATGCACTTTTTTCTGCTTTTCTTTCGGTAACATTGAGAAAACTTGCTCTCTCGTACGTTGGCCCGATGAACAGAAAAGTGTATTTAATGTATTTTGTTCTTTTTTCCCTTCTGTACGAATCCAGCGATAAAAGAGTGGGTGCTGCGTAAATTCTTGTAAAAACGGTGTTGATTTGTTCGATAATTTTTCAATAGAATCTTGCGCTCTCTTATATGGTTTCGTCCATGAAAAATAAAGTTTACGTCCGAAGTATACAACTAAAACAACGACAGTAAATGCGATTAAAAGTAATGACCCTAATAGTAATAATACTCCTTGAATGAAACTCATTTTTTCACCTCCTCAAATAATCTGTTATTTCCTTGGACGCTGAATGAGTTTCTGCTTCATCTCATCATTAAATGTGTCAAGTTCAATTACAAATTTCTTACTAGACTCAATAATACGTTCTGACGATTTCTCAGATGCTTCAATAGCGGCAAATACATTTTGGAATGATTCACGTAATTTATCCATGCTAATTGCAGGATTTTCAAGGAGTTTTGTTGTTTCTTCTGTATTTTGTTTTAATGCTTGTGAATTGCTTAATACCATTGATTCAATCGCTTCATTTGTCGCATTAACAGCATCAATTGTTTTACGTTGATTTGTTAATGCGAGCTGAATTGCAGCTGAAACCGTTATAACGTTTTGCGTCATCGTAATTGCATTACGAATTGCCTCTGATAGCTTTTCATTATTTTTCTTAATGATGTCTACAGATGCGATAGATTGTAATAATACACTTTTCGCTTGTTGCATATTACGAGTACGCACAAGTATCTTTTCTAATGCATCATTTATTAACGGAATATCCCTTTGACGTTCTGGATTTTGTTTCTCAGCTTCAAGCATACCAGCAAGTTTTCTTCCTAAGTATACTTGTTTATCAAGAGCGTGAATTTTATCGTGTGATTGCTCTTTTAACATTTCAAGACCAACCGTATCCTCTTGCAAGTTATCACGGCCAATGAGAAGTGATCTTATAATCTCCTCGATTTGCTTATCTATAGATTGATATTTATGCACGTAATTTTCAAGCGGATTTTTCTTAAACACTTTAAACATAAGTTTCTTCATACCAGTTGCTTTTAATGAGTTTGGATCAAGTTCTGATACCACTTTTCGTAATTCTAACAATGTATTTGGAATTTCTTCATTCTTTCCATTCATCATCGCTGTCACAGGACGTTTTAAAGCTGATAGCGTTTGTCCTGCCGCTTGCTGCTCTTTATCCCCTAAGTCTCCTAGCTGCGACAATACTTTTGATAAATCTGTATTTTGCTCGCTATTTAACTTTTGTACATAAAGATCTGCTTCTTTATTTAGTTCTTCAAGCTCTGCATCTTTTATTACTGTATCCACTACTACTTCTACATTATTATCTTTCACAATCGATACAGGTTCTTTTTTCTCGAGTTCAGTCAACAAAATCGCTCCTTTATTTATATGTGCGAATTTATGTGCACTATATTTCATCTAATATATCGTATTTCATATACATTTTTGCTTGCTTGAAATCGATTTTTCAAGAAATACCTGCTTATGCAGTCATTCCCTGTTTCATAGTATAAGTATACCTGTTCTCGTCATTATTTTCCTCAGACTTAAGACCTAGAGAACAACATGCTGAAGACGGATTCTTCACAGCTTACCTTACTTATCACCACTGACTATTAATTTGAAATTCCATTTAGTTACCTTCTTAAATTCATACAATGCTCTATCTTTTGACATATACTATCTTTCAATGTGATAATTATATTAGGTCCACTTCTAATTATTCTTCCGCGCAACAAATGCTCCCTTTTGAAAAGCTAATAACACGGTTTCAAACGTAACGTCTTCTTCAATCATCTTTATAAATCCAGCTAATTCCCCCGCATGAGAAGTTGCATTATCAATTACAAGAAAACCTTTTGGCTCTAAAATACGTTTTATATGTTCCCACCACCACATGTATTGCGTGCGCTCTGAATCTAGGAAAATAAAATCAAATGAACGATCTACTTGCGAATCTAAAAATGCCCCAGCCTCTTGATTATGAATACCGATTCTCTGTGTAAGATTTGCCCTTTCAAAATTTCCAAGTGCCTCTCCAACCCGTTCTGAAGAAAGTTCTACAGTTATAACATTTCCATTTGTTTCTTCTACCGCATTTGCTAGCCACAATGTAGAATAGCCATTTGAAGTTCCAATTTCTAAAATTTTTTTTGCATTGCACCCCTTTACTAATACTGATAAAAACTGCCCCATTTCACGAGAAATATTTCTTAATTTTTCTTCTCTTTTTTCTTTATGTCGATCATGCTCTTCTCCATATTGTTCAAGTTGCAATAATAATGAATCTAGAGTATTCATTTTCTCCATCGCCTTTCCAAGCAATATGATGAAAAAGTACATGATGCCCGTCTACTTTTCATTATATGCGAAATGCACACCTTTTTCCTGTTATACGACAAAGAATTAAAATTTTTTATAGCATATTGTTTCGTTTTTTGGTAAAGTTAATTTCTACGTGCAATTATTTAATTCACATTATTTTACAATCAGTTTTCAATTATAAGATAATCTAAACCCCATTTAAATGAATCGGTATTTCTAATTCAACTAAGCGCCCTTTTCGGACGCATTTTCTTTTGTTTATATATTTCTGTAAGAAAGGATGCTTACACATGAACGTGATTAACTTAGATGCTGCTAGAAGACGTAAACAGCATAAAAAACTAATGATAACTATACCGATTATTAAACGCATTTATGAAGAAGACGGGGAAATTAAATTCGAGGTAGCCGGCGAAAAAGATGTACCTCTTGAAATGTTAGAAAAATAAAAAAAAGACGCACTTCTAAAGAAATGCGTCTTTTTTTATACTGTTACATTTAAGTGCATAAGTTTTTCAGGATTAACCATCATATAAATGTTTGAAATTTTCTCATCCTCAAATATGAATGAAAGTACATACGTCACTTTATTATTTATTGTAACTATAACGCCTGGTGCACCATTTACTATTTTGAAATCAACACTATACTTTTCTGGCAATCGTTTTGCAATTCCAAAGAACAAACGTATAATTTTATCTGCAGAATAAATCGGATTAATTGCAGTTGTAACTTTACCACCACCATCTGCTTTAAATATCGCATCTGTTTTTAATACCTCTAACATGCCTTGCGTATCCCCACGCTGTAATGATGATACAAACTTTTCCACATAGGCAGCCATTTTCTTCGTACTTAATGTTGATTGCTTCGGCTTATCTAAAATACTTTTTCGTGCGCGTTGAAAGATCTTCCGGCAATTCACACTACTTTTATCAACAATTGAAGCTATTTCCTCGTAGTCATAACTGAAAACCTCTCTTAATATGAAAACAACCCTTTCTACCTCAGACAATTGTTGTAAAAGTAATAAATATGCCGTAGAAATTGATTCTTTCATTACAAATGACTCTGCTGGCTCATCAGACTCTTCCACAAATGGCTCTGGTAACCACATCCCTACATATACATTACGTTTATGCGCTGCCGAACGTAATGTATCAATTGAACGATTTGTCGCCATTTTACACAAATATGCTTTCATATTTTCTATAGATTGAACATCCTCTATATTATTTACCGCGATAAATACGTCATGAACGATATCTTCAGCGTCCATAACACTCCCAAGGATTCTATATGCTAATGAAAATAATAATGGTTGATACGCTTCATATAATTGCTCCGTTTCCATGATGAACTGCCTCACTTTCTAATTGCTTTAAAATGTGTAACGCTGCACGTTTCCCGCTTGCTACCGCAGCATCAGCTAATATTTCATCATGCCCAGCCCAATCTCCTGCAACGTAAACACCTGGCATTTCAGGTATATTAGGGCCCGGTTTTTCAACACGGTCAACATGAGGAAAATCATGTACTACCGTTATTTTCGGTAAATATTGCTTTGCAACAACTTCTCTTTTCCAATTAGGATGTAGCAATTCCATCGTATTTTCTAACTGTTCTTGATCATCATGAAAATGATTTATCTCAAGCATAGGATTATGGTACTTAATTAAACTCACTACAAGTGCTCCATCTTCACTTAATTTAGCTGCTCTTGATTGATTCGTAAAAAATATGGGTTGGTCTAACCCCAATGCAAAATGATGCAATGGATTCGGTAATCGTTTCAAACCAATATCTAACGCTGCCACAGTCACTTGTATTGATTGTTCACTCCATTTTTGCAAACTTGTTCCTTCTGCACCTTTTATTATTTTACAAGCTTCTTTAGGTGGAATCGTCACGACGACTGCATCAACTTCAAATACTTCATCATCCGAACAACGAATTTTTTGTACACCTTCACAATTTTCTACTTCCAATACATGCTTACTAGCCTGAAATTGCACCCCAACATTATTCGCTATATCTCTTAATTTTGTTATTATCGTCTCCCAGCCACCATCTACATAAAATACTCCTTTTTTCATAGAAAGCTGAATTTGCTTTAGTACTGATGATGCTAATTGCATTGTAGGAGCATATGTGTATGTCGTTGTTCGGCATAACGCATAAAACATATTTCGTACCATAGGATCCTGTATTTCTTTTTCTGCCCATACAGAAAGACTCATTTTTGGAATCATATTTATATCCAATTTCCCTAAATGAATCATAAGGCGAGAAAATTGTATTTTAGCTGACCATGAAAGTAACGGCGTTGATAAAATGGAGCGAAAATCCGTTGGGATAGTATATACGTCATCTTTCCATATTCCGTGTGCTTTCGTGGACGGCATTCCTCCCGTAAGATTCATACCAAGCTCGTTAAATGTTAAGAACGCTTCTCCTCCGCGGTATAAAGCGTGTGCTCCAAGGTTCATATATATGCCATTTTTATTTATTGTCATCGCTCTGCCACCAAAACGGCTTGATTTTTCTAATACAACAACTTTCCTTCCTTCTTTCGCTAAATATATAGATGCTGTTAACCCTGCAAGCCCCCCGCCAACAATTGCTACATCAAACTTTTTCATAATAAAATCCCTCCTTATCGTTCTACATACAAGACGAACGAATTAGGAGGGATGTGACATTCAGTTACACATAATTTATTTCTCCTAACCACTCCATTGCAGAATCAACTGTCAAACAGTGGCTTAAAACTAATTTATATTCCAGAAAGTGTTGGTGAACATTTTCAAAATAGTAACAGTGACAACTTCTACAAACAATCTTGTTTACATAATAATATTATTTTCTAATCACTTAAATGCTGGTACCAAACTTCACTTTCTTCTTCACTCATTTCTCCTATTATTTTTGAAAAATCTATTTTTCTATCAAATGAGTCTTTTAACATATGAAATTGTTCAAACGAGCCTGTAAATGTTTCTAATGACTTAGAACAACAAACCATTTCAATATTTTCAATTGTTGCTCCATCTAATTCTAATTCCTTTAGTCCTCTCATTCTACCTAATGCCGATCCATCCTTTACCTTTGTATCTTTCAACTTTATATTTTGAATTGACGTATTATGTTGAAAGCAATTTAAATTATCAATGGTACTATTTTCAAATTCAATTGTTATTAAGTCATTTAAATTTTGTAAAACAAGTAAATCCAATCCACTAACATTCTCTAAACCTAAAATATACAAATGCTTTAAAGTATCTACTTTTGAAATTGCATAGAGCTGCTCGCGATTTGAAATATGTACAGTAAGCGATTCTAACTTTTGAAACTGCGATAGTAACGAAAAATCTTGAATATTAGTCTGTGAAAAATCTAATTTTTTTAATGATGATATTTCTACAAGTGCCGATAGATTATTTATCCTCGTATTCTTTATATTCATTTCTTGTAAGTGCTGTAAATGTATGATTGGCGTTAAATCTTGCACCGGATTATTAACTAAATATAACTTCTTTAAAGAATTCATTCGTTCTAATCCTGTTAAATCTTTAATTTCATTCCCAGATAAAATTAGTTCCCTTACTTCCGTACATATATGTAATGGACTAATATCTACTAATCCCTTTCCACCTAAATATAGTCTCTTCTCTCTAATAAATTTATCCGCACGTTCAGAAGAACCCACAATGTTTTTCCATTCTCCATCTAAACTATCGTACCAATCTTTAACATTATTTTCAGACTGAAATATAAATTGAGGATGTAAAACAGGTAATTCAATATTAAATAATGCGTCTAAAAAATGTATATTGTTGTTAGCACCATAACTCCAATATAAATAGTCTTCCTCTTGGTGAATGGTGAAATTTTTATCTTTTAGCGTTTGTAAAATAAATAGTAAAAAATCTGAAATTCTATTTGCCATTACATATTTTACTTCTTCATCTCGTCCAAAATTAATAACTTGTCCCATTTCCCCCTTTTCATCCGGATCAACATCTATTCCTATATTGTTACCGCCATAATCCTTACTAATAGGTATCCATTTGTAATTCACATATGTTTCCTTAATACATTTTGCTGGTATTGAAAATGCATCAAAATTTAAAAACTCCTCTTCTTCAATTCTTTTCCATACTCTCCACTCATTCAAAACTTCATCTAAAGAGAGAAATGGCAAACCAAAAAACAATCCTGGTCCCGATTTAACTTCACCGTTATGCGTGAGATAAAGCATACGTAATTCATCTGGAAACGAAATTCCCATTTCGCTTTCGACATATTGAATTTCTTCTATTGTTGCAGGTGCATTCAAAAATGGTTTAAAGTGATTTTTCAATTCAACTTCTAACTCTTTTATAATTAGATTATTCATTTCCCACACTCCCTTTTTATTAACTAATAAAAAAGCTCCTTTAATTACATTAATTGTAATTAAAGGAGCTTTTTCTCGCAACCAAACTTATTTTATACTATTTCATCGAAATTCAATCATACTGCATATGTACTTGCAACTTTATTATTTAACGAACTAAAACCATCCTCACTTTCACATTTCAATAACTAGACTCATACCCTAATTTCAGATTGCATTAAAACATAGGAAAGGCGGGTAATACAATTGACTTCTAATATCGACTACACTTCCCCCTCAACCAATTTCACCCATGATTTAAATAAAAGTAATTTTTTTAAGAAAGATGCCAAAAATTATATAAACGTACTTGGCATTAAACAATTAAACACATTAGAAAACACTTCTTTATTAGATATATATTTAAGTACAGGTAATGTTGTAGAACCACATATCCATCAAAATGCAGCTGAACTCGTTTACTGTATTTCAGGATCTGCTGTTGTTTCTTTACTTAATCCATTTACGAATCAAATATTAAACTTACCGATAAAGCCAGGGCAAGTTGCCAACATTCCACAAGCGTGGTGGCATTATGAAATTGCTTCAGCAGATAATACTCATTTATTAGCTATATTCGATGCCCCAACCCCAGAAGTTATTTTTGGTTCTGATATTTTAAGATTAACTCCCGCTAATATGATGGCTCATACTTATTGCCTCAATGAACAACAATGGAAACAAGCAGTATCCCCAATTCAATCAACTACGGTAATTGGTCCCCCGGCGAACTGTAATCAAAACCGCGACATGATGAATCAGTCAACTCAGCCCCCTACTCAACAACAAAATCTATATTACCAAGATTCTTATTACTTCCCTCTTTACTGGGGGTATTAATTAGTATCATTTTAATAGAACCACCATTTATCTCCTCGGAAAATATCGAGGAGATTTTTTATCGTAACAATTAATAGAGTACATACATATAATATTTATATATTTAATTGGAGGTGATAGTACTATGAGTAATTATAACTATCGAAAAAACTACTCTAATAATAAAAATAGTAGCTCTTCAGCATCCTCTCAATCTTCGAACTCTCAATCTTCCGATTCCCAGTCACAAAGAGATTTAGCCGAGCAAGGCTATGTAAAGAAAAAAGGATGTAACTGTAATAAAAATAAATAGTTTATTACTAATTTGAGCAATGACATTTCACCGCTCATGATTAACAATTTAACCCACTAGAATATAGTTTATTTAATGGATGAATTCTGTTTTTAATAGAATTCATCTTTTTTGTTTATATGTAATTTTTCAAACCATATAACTTATTCCATAAACAATAAAGTGTAAATCATAAATTTTGATTTTTCTTATATACCAACTTAACAAAGAGTAACTTTTCAATTGATTTATTTCTAATTTCCCACAAAAAATATAGCCCCACCTAATAAAATTAGGTGGGGCTATATACAAATGCCTGTTTAAATTTCAAACAAACATTGTAACATGTTAGACGATATTAATACCTGCACTTACAAACCCAGCAACTGCAGCTATTGGACTTGCTGCTGTTAATGAAACATATAATAATACTTTATCCCCAGCCGCTACTGGAATAGCTTCAGCTATGATTCCTGATGCTGTAGAACCAATCGCTATTGCGGCAAATGCTGGTGTTAATAAAAGAGGTGCGCCTTGTACTGTAAACGTATTACTTGCTGCTGGTGCAGTTAATATTTGTATCTGCACTTGAACAGGTGTTAATGGAGCTAATGCAGCTGTTGCACTAAAGAAACCTGCTAATGACGTAATAACCCCTGCGCGTGGTGCTACAAATGCATAATCACCTATCCCTAACGCTAATGTGATACTTGTTCCACCCGTTAAAGCAACTCCAGGCTGACTAAATCCAAATCCAAGAAGAGTTCCTGTATTAGCTATTATCGCGTTAACTAACGCAGATGGTGTTGTACCTGAAGCAAACGGAATAATAGCTCCGCCACCAGTTGCTCCTGTTGCTCCTGTTGCTCCTGTTGCTCCTGTTGCTCCTGTTGCTCCTGTTGCTCCTGTCGCTCCTGTTGCTCCTGTTGCTCCTGTCGCTCCTGTCGCTCCTGTTGCTCCTGTCGCTCCTGTTGCTCCTGTTGCTCCTGTTGCTCCTGTCGCTCCGCCTCCTGTTGCTCCTGTCGCTCCTGTCGCTCCTGTTGCTCCTGTCGCTCCTGTTGCTCCTGTTGCTCCTGTCGCTCCGCCTCCTGTTGGACCTGTTGGACCTGTTGGACCTGTTGGACCTGTCGCCCCTGGAGTAGCATTGATTAATTGAATTAATAAATTAAAAAGAAGTTGTAAAGTTGCAGAATCAACATTTGAGTTGCAGGATATAGGGATAAGATCTAAAGCGAAGAAGAATTGTGCAAGGGCGCTATAAAATTGTTGCAATAATGTTGACAATTGTCCTAAATTAGGTGCTGGAGATTGTAATAAAACTATAATACTTTGAGTTAATTGTTTCAAAAAATTAACTTCTGGAGAAGGTAATAAGGAATTTAAGAAAATTAAAAATTGATTAAATAAATCGAGTAACGCTAATCTGTTTGCATTACTTGGATTTGCAAAAAATGCTGAAATAGCTGATACTAATGAGTTTAGTAAAGTAATTAATTGACTTAATTGTTCCCTAGTAATAGGAACTGACTGTGGATTTTTACAACAATCTGCTGAAAAAACAATTGGATTGCAGTTATTATGACCAAAACAATTATTATTTGACATTTATTTCCTCCTTACTTTTCTTATAGTTGAGTGTTTTCCTATTCTAAGAACTATAAAAGATGCGATTGTAAAAAGTAGTTGAGTTATATGTTTCTCTTAAAATAGGAAACATGAATTATAATCAAACTTGAAAACGTAATTTAATTATGCTCATGACTCACATATTAATTATATGTTTTTAATAATTGACTGCTTAGATTAAACACCTAAACTTAAGAGTTTATTTTATTTTTCCACGTTTATCTATTAGGTCCAAAAGCACATTTTCATTTAAAAATTAAAACATAAATAAATCATTAGCATATATTCTACAAGTAACAACATCATTCTTTCAACTAATTAAAAATGATACCTTTACTAATATTGTGTTCCTTCTATAATCATGAAGCCGTTTCTATTATAAAAAACTTTCATACAATATAGTGGACAAGTTATTCTATACTTCGTTCAAAAAATAATTAAAGGAGTGAAATTTAATTGCCAATTATTCAACCATTTATCGCTTCTAGAAGATTTACATCTACACTAGGAGCTGGAACAGGAACAGGTGCAGCTTTTGCAATTGCTGCAACAGCTTGTTTAAACGATGCCGGTACTACTGCAACTGCCTTTCCGACTTTTACGTATTACAACCTCTATGTAAACGGGATAATTCAACCTAGCGTGAACTCCAGTGTCACCACAGGTCCTACTGGTGCTATTACAATTCCTGGCGGAGATGTATTAGACGGTGGAATCCCAATAACAATTGAATTTATCGTCACTTAATTTTAACTAATGTAATTTAGAACAAAAAAAGACAGATTCCTTTTTCCATTAAGAATCTGTCTTTTTTAATTAATAATAATAAATTGTAGGATAATTGAAGATCCTTGTGAGGGTGGTTCATCATCTAATAAAGTTAACTGACCAGCTGTAACTTCATAAAAAGGTTGTGGTTGAAGAATTCCATTTATAAATAGATTAATATAAGAAACTTCACTTGGTGATAAGATTTGTGTTGTACCGTATTGTGCTATACCATCTGCATTAGTATATATAAGTTTTTCCCCATCTGAAAAAGTAAAATATAATAGGTTTGTTGTTGGGATTGTTCCCGGTATTCCCGTTGGGCCGGTTATTCCTGTTGCTCCTGCTACTCCCGTTACTCCCGTTATTCCTGTTGCTCCTGCTGCCCCTGTTTCTCCGGTTGCTCCTGTTGCTCCCGTTATTCCTGTTTCTCCTGCTGCCCCTGTTTCTCCGGTTGCTCCTGTTTCTCCCGTTATTCCTGTTGCTCCGGTTGCTCCTATTGCTCCGGTTGCCCCTGTTTCTCCTGTTGGGCCGGTTACTCCTGTTATTCCTGTTTCTCCTGCTGCCCCTGTTTCTCCGGTTGCTCCTGTTTCTCCGGTTGCTCCTGTTTCTCCGGTTGCTCCTGTTTCTCCGGTTGCTCCTGTTTCTCCGGTTGCTCCTGTTTCTCCGGTTGCTCCTGTTTCTCCGGTTGCTCCTGTTTCTCCGGTTGCTCCTGTTTCTCCGGTTGCTCCTGTTTCTCCGGTTGCTCCTGTTTCTCCGGTTGCTCCTGTTTCTCCGGTTGCTCCTGTTTCTCCGGTTGCTCCTGTTTCTCCGGTTGCTCCTGTTTCTCCGGTTGCTCCTGTTTCTCCTGTTTCTCCTGTCGCTCCTGTTTCTCCTGTCGCTCCGGTTGGAAAATTAATAGACGGAAGAGGTGGAAATGTAGGACCAATATTTTTAGAATCCATAACTTCCTTAGACATTGGTAATTTGTCATATCGATTCAAATTTGCATCTCCCTTCTATGGTATTTATTAAATGTTAGATGTTCCGAAATGTTAAAAGAATTATCTAAAAAAACACTATTAATCTCTCGATTAAAATCTTTGTACAAAATCAAATTTAATGTAACTTACTAAAAATGAATGTATTTTAAACAGCATGCCGTTACTATAAAAAATATTATTAATAGAATATATGAAAAGTATCTCCTTTATCATAAAAATGAGGTGATTTTAATTAAAAATAAAGATAGAGAAAATCCCCAAAATAATGACGTACAATTATCCTTCCTTATAGACTAACTAGTCCTACTGGTAGTACTGGACCCATGAGTAATACCGGACCCACGGGTAATACCGGACCCACGGGTAGTACCGGCATAAACGTTACAACAAATTCTATGTTTGCAAATAATACAGTGGATGGAACAGTTTCAGTTGTACTAGGGTGGTACTAACATACTACTTTCAAACAATCAAAGCCTTGATAGCTTTGCAGTCAATAGTGCGAATGATTTATTTACAGTCCCTGTAACGGGACGTTATTATCTTTCTTATCAAATTAATACTACAACTGTACTTCTTGCGGGTTCAAGACTAATTTTAAACGGATCTACATCACTTCTGGGCTCAATTCTATCTCCTGCCTTATCTACTTCAAGTTATAATAATAATTTAATTACAATATTAAATGCAGGTAATACTATTTCTCTTCAATTATTCGGTCTCTTATCAATTGTCAATTTAGTCGGTGGTGGATCAACTTGCGCCTCTCTAACAATTATACGAGTTGATTAATAAATGATTCATTTTTTCTTCGTAGCTTTAAATGCCATTCCCCTATATAGATAGTAGAAACTATCTATACTAAATATTCCGGATAAACATTATCAATTTACTCTATACGCTATCAATGTTAAGTTATTTATGAAGACAGTTTCTCCTTTACTAATCATCTCAATATGTATTTGAGAAACATTCTCCAATCCTATACGCGAGAGAAATACTGTGTTGACACTCAAATGAGTGTCTTTTTTTTGTATTTTTCACATAATAAAAACCACCTTGTATAGATGGTTTTATAATTACGCTTCCCTTATATTTTTTATGTACATAAAAACTTATGAAGCTGGATAATAAATTGTCATACTCAACCGAGTTAACGTACTTCCTGAATTATAATAAGCGTGAGGTCTATCCGCCTTAAACCTGATTGAGTCTCCACTATTTAATCTATATTGACAATTATTTACCTCAATTGTCAGTTCACCATCAAACACAGTTATAAATTCCTCTGTTCCTTCTTTATGCGCTTCAGCATATAACTTTCCTTCTGTTTCAATTTCAACAGTATAGATTTCAAAATGTCTATCATCTTGAAAAGGAAAAGAAGGATACACTTTATATCTCCCATTGTCTTCTGATAATACTTGAACATCGTTTCGTAAAACCACTTTCGTATCAGGCTGTGGATTATTAATTAAAGACGTAAAAGACACTTTTAAACCATTCGCTATCTTCCATATTGTTGTTAGTGTCGGGCTTGAATCTCCTCTTTCAATTTGTCCAATCATCGTTTTACTCACACCTGTTAATTGGGAAACCTTTTCTAAACTTAATTTTTCTTTCTCACGTATTGCCTTTATATTTTTCGCCAAAATAAGTTGAATTTCTTCCATAAAAAAACACTCCTACACTATATACAATATAACGACCGTTATGTATAATAAAAAGCACACGTTATATTGTTCTTTTCGGTCATTATAACATACAAAAAATACTTAGGGGGTTTTGAAATGCCTTTATTTTCTTTTTTATTATTTGTTTTTATTAGTAGCTTCACACCCGGTCCTAACAATTTTTTAGCTATGACATACGCCAAGCAATATGGATTAAAAAGAAGCATTACATTTTGCCTAGGTGTGGCTTTCGGTTTTTTTATTATCACTTCATTATGTAGTTTCTTTAATATTGTACTTATAAATATTCTGCCATTAATTGAATTCCCTTTAAAAATTTTAGGTGTAGCTTATATGCTGTATTTAGCTTTTAAAATACTCACTAGTAAAGGCAATACAGATACAAATGAAAAAAGTAATAAAAACATATTTTTAGTAGGAATTATGCTTCAATTTGTTAACCCGAAGGGAATTTTATTCGGACTGACTGTAGTATCAACTTTTATTCTCCCTTACTACCATTCATATTCTAGTTACCTATTCTTTTCATTGTTTTTAGGCATAGTCGGTTTAATGAGTACATTTAGTTGGTGTCTATTCGGGTCGATGTTTCAAAAACTTTTATTAAAACATAACCGAATATTTAACATTATTATGGCAGTTTTATTAGTGTTTAGCGCTATTTCAATTGTTATCAACTAGCTCCATAACCATCCTAATTCTTAATTTAACAGTCAATCTGAAATAAATAATTATCCTTCCACCTATCATCTTTGTTTTTTTAGTTTTAAGGTGGGAACCTTCTAACGATAAGATTCCCACCATATCATACTAAATAAGAAGTGTGTTATATAAGGAGGAGGTTTTCATTAAGACTACTTTAATTTCTCATTTTTACAATGAAGAATATTTACTTCCATGGTGGTTAATGCATCATACAAAACTATTTGATCACGGTATTCTAATTAACCGAGGATCTACTGACCGTTCAGTGGAAATATGTAAGTTATTTGCACCTCATTGGGAAATTCGCAATTCAAAAGTATTAGAATTTGATGCCTATTTAGTTGATCAAGAAGTTATGGAAATTGAAAAAGAAGTTACTGGATGGAAAATGGTATTAAATACGACAGAGTTTCTTTGTTGTTTTAATAAAGAACAATTTTTCACTTCACTTAACTCTAATGGAGGGAACATGTTTTCCATTAGAGTTATAATGATGATCGATGAACCTTCTCACGGCTATTCTAATCCAAGATACAGTATTCCACTAGTCAAACAACGTTATCACGGTATTTTAATCCAACCCAGTCCCAATCTGCTTTATCTCAACGGTAGATTAATTCACAATATTTTTCATGGTGACTACAGAGTCGGCAGACATGGCTCACATTATCCATATAGCATTTACATGCAGCCTGCTTTCGTTTTAAAATTTTTTTATAGTCCATGGAACGAGGCTATGAAAAAAAGAAAATTACAAATTGGACCCACTCTTTCTAAACATAGTGTACAGCGTGGTTTAGGTTCTCATCATTTAACAACACTTGAAAAATTAGAAAAAAACTATACGCACTATGCGACCTTAACTACTGATCTTCGGTTAATCCCAGAATACCAAACTGTATTTCCCGATCTATGCTTTCCTAACTATTAATATCGTAAAAAGGTTAGCTATACATTTCTTATATTTGGGTTAACTGAAACAAATTCTACAGAACATACATCTAAAATTCTTTCTCTTATTCTCCTAAATAGAACTTTTTTCTACCTTGTACAAACAGTTCTTATCCTCATTAAATATAATATATAGACAAATAGAAGATAGGAGATTAAAGAATGGCTGATTTTTTTTATAAACATGGTAAAAAGTACTATAAAAACTATTCATATTCTCACAATAAAAAAGAGAACTGTTTCACTAAAACGCATACGATTGCTGGCTCAAATATACCGTTAGATATTATTGTACCAGCTAACACTTCAAGAATAGTTTTTGAAGATGCTACTAATAATCACAATAAAACATTACTGCAGTTTCATGTTCCTGGTACTTCTGCACCAATTGTTGTAACTATTCGTACAAGAAATTCTCGTAGACCGATTACCGCTACAATAGCTTCAGGTGAAACAAGAATTCTTCAAGTAGAAAATTTTGAAAGCCTCACTCTCACAAATAATAATAATACAAGTAGCGACATTGGTGTTTATATCCAAAAAACGTTTTGCATCTGCTGCAATGAACAAAATGATTATTATAAAGAGCATTCATATTCTATTAACGAAGATAGTAACTGTTTTGTCGAAACTCACACGATTGCTGGTTCGGGAACTACCTTAGCTGGAAATGTACCTCTCGATATTATCGTACCCCCTAATACCTCAAGAACAGTATTTGAAGATTTTACTATTAATCACAACAAAACTTTACTTCAACTATCTGTTCCTAACGATTCCGGTCCCATTGAAGTAACAGTTCAAACAAGAAGTTCTAACATACCAATTAATGCAACTTTAGTTCCTAATGAAACAAGGATCTTTCAAGTAGAAGATTTACAAAGCCTTACTCTCACAAATAATTCCGATACATTTGATTTTATTGATATATTTATCAATAAAACATTTTGTATTTGCTGTGATGACCAGAACAACCCTTGCGATGAATGTAACCATGAATACGACAATGATTATGATTGTTAATTTTAATGAAAAAGAAACCTTTTTATAAAGGTTTCTTTTTCATTAAAACAACTAACATCCGATAATATACGTACTTACTTATCTACCGTTTCTCGTTTCTTAATAAAATAGCATTTTTGTTTATAAATTTTACACATTTAAAGTAGACAAGCATATGTTATTATATGGAGATTTCCTCCACTCATAAGTTTCTTATCTTTCTAAGAGTACGTTTATAGGCGTGCTCTTTTGATTTTTTATCCAATAACGATTTTTATATCCACACGCTTCTTACTAAGCTTCATTGCTAAATAAGGTTGGATATATTTTTTCTATTTTTGAATGTATAATCCAAAACTTATTACTAGAAACTGTACAAATACTAATAGCTCTTCAAAAAAAGAAGCACATGCTTCTGTGGCAAAAGACAATTCGAGTTGACGAATTTGATTTTTCGCATCATCAAAATCAGAAGCTACAACTTTTTATTAAATACAACTTCAGCCTTATGACCTTGCAGTATATATTGACAATACTTTAGCTAGTCATAGAAAACCTTATGGATCAATCGCAGTATATAAAAATCCAAATACTTCTCAACGGATAGGATTATGGACAGTATATGATCCATCAAGATATTTAATATATTCCTAATTTGGTTGGGTAAGTAATAGACCAATTAATCCATAATAAGAAAAAGAGGCTGCGAAATAATTACAGCCTCTTTTCTTTAATCGCATTTTTCTATTTGGTCGCCTTCTTCACCTGCATTTTCTGCCGAACTATCCGTTCCGCCTCCTACTGCATGTTGCTGTTTAGTATTAGAACTTTCGATGGCAGCGTTGGTTCCCGCTGCACTGTCTTCTCCACCACCACTTGCCACTTGAGTAGCACTAGCCTGTTCCTTACGGGTTTTATTAATTTGATTATTGATGATAAGTACAAATTCTGCCTCTTCATCCGAATTTTCTTTTTTCATTTTATGCGGCTCAATCTGGTCCCCACTAATTCCTTTATTTATGGCTTCGCCTCCAGCGCCCACCGTTTCTTGCTGTCGGGTATTCGATGAATCGATTGCTGCATTACTTCCTGCTGCACTATTTTGTCCGGCTCCACTGGCAATTTGTGTTGTATTCGGTGCAAATGTAATCTGATTATTAATGACAATGACAATTTTTCGTTTATCAGCAAGATTTCCCAAATTAATTTCTTCTCCATCTTTTTTTACAAATCGAAACGTGATTTTTTCATTGTTTTCCATATTCTCCCCCCTTTGTAGTATTAAATGACTGGAGAATGATAATGGATTGGACAAGCGTATTTTTTTATAAATATGTGACCCCGCCCACAATGAAGGATGTATTACCAGGTTCCGGTATTTACCTCATATTAGGTACGTTGGCTTGGCGACAGTCCAGCATCCGCCGAATTTCGGAATGCATGGAGAAAAACCTTATAGGAGATATAGAAAGAGAGATTAGTAGAAACATTGGTATATAAAGGTTTCTAGGTTTCATTATATTTTCCTTTTCTTATTTATATTTATCAGCCAAATATCTAGCATAGTGAACTAAATTTCTAGCTACATCTAATTCAAGATTAAATATATTAGGTACCCCTGGTCTCCAATTCACCTCAAATAACCACAATTTTTGATCCTTATCAATCCCTACATCAATTCCTAACTCATCAAATAGTATATCCTTATATAAAGAATTAAAATGGTTAGAAAAAGTTACTGCAAATCGTTCTAAATACCTTTTAATATTATACCAATCGTTATCAAACTCCGCTTTTAAAAAAACATCTAAATACGTACTATAACCACCCTTAGCCATATTTGATACAATACTTCCTAATGGACCTATTCTCGGGAATATAGAAGTAACAACCCACCTGCCTTCCCCATTTCTTTGAACATGCAATCGAAAATCATAAACATGACCAGATTTTATTTGACATGAAATAAACTGTTGAATTATGTAACCTTGCTCTTGAATCTTATCAGATATAAAGCTCCGTAATTGTTTTTTATTAATAGATGAAATTTGTTCTGACTCATTCATACTGTAATTCATCCCATTTTTTTCAATGAAAATAATACCACTACCTTGATGTCCAGAAATTGGTTTAATAATAAGTTTTTCATAACGATTAATCATGTCAAAAAACTTATTAACATCATTTAATTCATAAAAAGGAATAAGATATTGCTTAAATTTTTTCGCTCTATTTATTCTGTTATATACACTTAATTTATTTCCAATTGAATGACTTGTAAAAGGAACTTTTTCATGTAGATAATCATAGATTTGCTGATTTTTATCACTAACATGAACACTTGCATTGTAAATAACATCTGGAAAAGAAAATTCTTGTTCAATCCACTTACCATTTTCATAAGTTTTACCTAAAATCTTCTTCGTTTCTATATTTACTTTTCCTAAAGTAAAATAAAAAAATTCCACACCTTCAGCTTTAGCTACAGCAGCATAAGTATATGCTTTCTTTACGTCATTCGGATCTTTCCGATGATGAAGCATACCAATTATAGTCATGTTAGTTCTTCTTCCCTTCTTTCTAAAGATTTTTTTCAAAACAAATATCAAATTCATTATATATATATTCATGTTCTTCCTCATTCAACCATTTTTCGAAAAATCCAGAACAAGCTTAACCTCATTTTAATATTCTACCTATAGAAATAATAAACCTGAGATTTTATAAAATGATAAAGGTTAAGGTGACATAAAATGGATACTATCGTTTTCATTGAAACAAATAAATCTGGATCAAGTAGGGAAGCAATCAAAGCAGCTGAAAAACTTAATTTCTTTACTGTTTTATTAACTAAAAAAACAAAATTTATTAATGAACGCACTATATTCCCTGATGTACATCAGATGATTTTCACTGATATAAATGATTATGATAATATAATTACAACAATTGAAAAATTAAATACATCAGGAAAAAACATAAAAGGGATCTTTAGTTTTATTGACCCTTTTGTTTATGTGGCTGCACGTTTATCAGAAAGATTTTGCTCAAATATTGTATCTACTAAAGCTATCCATCATATGGAAAACAAAATATTAACTCGTAATGTACTTAAAGAATTACCAATCTCACTCAACTATTTAATTTACAAACCAACAGAATCATTATCATCTTTTCTTGAAAAAACTAAAGAGATAAATTTCCCTCTTATTGTAAAATCCCCTAAATCAACAGGATCCAAAGATGTATTATTAGTAAAAAATAAAGATCAATTAATCTTATCTATACAAAGTCTTTTAAAAAAACTACCTAATGAAGAAATTCTACTTGAAGAATATATAGATGGACCTCAGTACTTAGTTGAAATTTTAGTTCAAGATGGAAAAGTCCATATTATAGCAGTAATTGAACAAGAAATTACACTTTTTGAACGTTTTATTGTTACTGGTTATTCTTTACTAGGACAGGTAGACAAAAGACTATATAATAGTCTTTTCAATGCAGTTAATTCTGTTATTCAGGCCTTTAATATGAAAAATGGAGCGTGTCATCTAGAACTCCGGAGAATAAAAGATGTTTGGAAATTAATTGAGATAAATCCCAGAATATCAGGTGGAGCAATGAATGACATAATTGAAATTGGACATGGAATCAACTTAGTGCAAGAGACTATTCAGTTAATGTTAGGAAATAAACCTTCACTAAATAAAAAACATTATAAATATGTGTACGCTCATTACCTAACAGTTAAATCTAAAGGAAAACTAATTCGAGTTACAGGGAAAAACCGTAGTTCTAAATATCCTGGTGTAGAGAAAGTTTATATAAAACCTAAAAAAGGAACTATCTTAAAACCACCTACATCAATGGGACATCGATGTGGATACGTTTTAGCTGCAGCCTATTTTAAAACAGAAGCTAAAAAAATAGCTTTAGAAGCAGCTAAAGAAATTTCATTTGAAATCCAAAAATAATAAATACGTCATATATACACCAACTGATGAAAATATACTAAAAATCATATTTCTTATAATTTTAATTTCTTTACTAAATAGACGACTCCAAAATGTTTTAATTTATATATGATAAAATATATCCATCGCCGATATGTCCAAACATGTAATTTTCATAGCAGCAAAATTACAAATATACTTTTACAACATGATTCAAAAATCAATGAAGGAATGTTTTAAGTGAAAGGACATATTCGAAAAAGAGGAACAAAGTGGTGTATTATTGTCGATATCGGAGCTGATTCAGAGACAGGAAAAAGAAGACAAAAGTGGTTTTCGTGATACATTTAAAGCCTATTTGAAAAAATCCGAATTAAAAAACATTAGATTTCATGATTTACGCCATACTCATGCAACGCTTCTTTTAAAACAAGGAGTACATCCAAAGATTGTAAGCGAACGATTGGATCATAAGGACGTTTTCATAACCTTAAATCGCTATTCACATTTTTCACCTAGTCTGCAAAAGGACGCTGTTAAAACATTTAGTGAAAGACTATTCGGATGGTAATGTTTGCAAATATAAAAAATGAGGTTTCTCTTTTCTAGAGAAACCTCACCACATCAATGTTTTTGTTAAATTTTAAACTGACTCGTATACAAATCAAAGTAAAACCCACCATCTTCCATGAGAGTTTCATGATTTCCTCTCTCTAAAATACTTCCATCTTTTATTACAAGTATTTGATCTGCTTTTTCAATCGTTTTCAGCCGATGAGCGATTACAAAACTTGTTCGCCCTCTCATTAAATTATTTAATCCAGATTGAATTTGTAATTCTGTTCTCGTATCAATATTAGATGTTGCTTCGTCGAGAATTAATATATCTGCATCTGCTAAAATCGCTCGTGCAATCGCAAGGAGTTGTTTTTGTCCTTGACTTAAATTCGAACCTTCTGAAGCAATTTCCGTTTCATATTGATTCGGTAGATGTTTTATAAAAGAATGTGCTGATGCTGCTTTTGCTGCTGCAACTACTTCTTCATCACTTGCATCTAAACGTCCATATCGAATATTTTCCATAATCGTTCCTGCAAATAAATACGTATCCTGTAAAACAACCCCTATTTTACTCCGCAAAGAATTAATATCATAATCCTTGATATCTTTTTCATCAATGCTAATTTGCCCTTTTTGAATGTCATAAAAGCGAGTTAACAAATTAATAATTGTTGTTTTTCCTGATCCAGTTGGACCGACTAAAGCGATTGTCTCCCCAGGATTCGCCTCGAGACTCACATCTTTTAAAATCATGTTGTCCTGTGCGTATCCAAATGAAACTTTCTCAAGCCTAACATGTCCTTGTAAATTTTGTACAAGTACTGCATCTTTTTTATTTTGAATTTCTGGTACTTCATCCATAATTTCAAAGACACGTTCTCCTCCAGCAACTGCCGCTTGAATCGTATTCATTAAAGTTGCAAATTGACTAAGTGGTCTTGAAAATTGTCGAGAATAATTAATAAAAGCTGCAATGACACCTACTGTTGTCATTCCGTTTAATACCATTACCGATCCAGTTCCAATTACAAGCCCCATTCCTAAGTTATTAATAAAGTTCATACTTGGAAAAATAAATGCTGAAAACGTTTCAGCCTTCGTTGCTGAAATTCTTAGCTGTTCGTTAATTTCATTAAAGTTATGTACGGTTTCTTTTTCTTTTCCGTATAACGTAGTTACGTCTGCGCCTGTAATAGCTTCCTCAATAAATCCATTTAATTCTCCTAAATCCTTTTGACGCTTCGCAAAGTTTTTCCCACTATAAGCAACTAGTTTTTTCGTAACGAAAAACATAATAGGTACTGTAATTAAAGTTACAATCGCTAAAATCCAATCTAATGAAAACATCGCAATTGTTACACCTATAAACGTTAACGCTGATGAAATGATTTGCACAACACTTTGTGTCAAAGCTTGATTTAAGTTATCAATATCATTTGTCACACGGCTCATTAAATCACCTTGAGAACGTACATCAAAGAATCGTAGAGAAAGTGTTTGGATTTTTTCAAAAATATCTTGTCGTATTTTTTGTATAGTCTTTAATGCAACATTAATCATTACAAATGTTTGTAACCATGTTAATAATACGGTTATCCCATATATCGCAATGAGTAGCATGCACATTCTGGCTGTCCCGCTTAAATCCTTCGGTACAATGTATTCATCAATGATGACCCCCATATAATATGGCCCAAGTAAACCTAGTAATGTCGTGATAAATACAAGAATAATAACGAACATAAGAGATGCTTTTTGATACCCCATATAGTTCCATACTCGCATTATAGTTCCTTTAGTATTCTTAGTTTTTCCCGTTTTCGGATTGTTACGTCCACCTTTATTTCCAAATTGTCCTTGAAAATTACGCACGCTCTTCCCCTCCTTCTTGCTGCAGGCTACCACCTTGGGAAAGATAAATTTCCTGATACACTTCACAAGTTGCCAATAAATCCTCATGCGTACCATTTCCAACTAATTCACCGTTATTCAAAACGAGGATTTTATCAGCATCTATAATAGAAGATATTTTTGATGCAATTAAAAATGTCGTTGTGCCACTATATCTTGTCCTTAATGCTTCCTGTATTACAGCTTCTGACTTCGCATCAACTGCCGATGTAGAATCGTCTAATACAAGAATAGATGGCTTTCTCACTAGGGCTCTTGCAATAGATATACGTTGTTTTTGACCACCAGATAGATTGGTTGCACCTTGTGTTAAGTTATATTCATAAGAGTCTTCCAGCTTATTGATAAACTCAGTCGCACAAGCAGATGAAGATGCTAATTCCAATTCATCATAAGTTGCATCTTCTTTGCCATAACGTAAATTCTCTTCTATACTGCCTGAAAAAAGAAGTGCCTTTTGTGGAACGAAGCCAATGGAAGCACGAAGTTTTTGCAAATCGTATGCTTTCACATTAACATCATCTATACATATTTCACCTTGATCAACATCGTAAAGTCGTGGCAATAGTTTCGCCAATGTAGATTTACCACTTCCGGTCGATCCAATAATCCCTATTTTTTCACCTTTACGTACAGTAAAGGAAATATCTTTTAAAACATATTCATTATTTTTCGTATAACTATAGCTAACATTTTTAAACTCTACATTACCACCCACTTGTTTTGGTTCATATACGTCGCCTTCAGTTGTAATATCAACTTCAGTATGTAAGACTTGTTGTACACGATCAGCTGATGGAAAAGCACGGGCAATTTGAATAAATACCATACTAATAGACATAAGTGACATTAAAATGATATTTAAATAGTTAATAAAAGCTAAAATGGCCCCTACTTGGAGTGTACCGTTAAAAACTTTCTCGCCACCAATCCATAAAGTTGCTACAATTCCGCTATTTACAACTAGCATAATAATTGGCATCATCAATGAAATAATTTGTATTGCACGAATATTTATTTCAGTTAAACTTGTATTAACTTTCTCAAACTGTGCGATTTCATATTTTTGTCTTACATATGCTTTTATAACACGTACACCGGATAAATTTTCTTGTAGCTTTGTGTTTACTTTATCTAATGCTTCTTGTACTCGCTTAAATGAACCGCTCGATTGACCTGCAATCAATACAATTGCAACTAATAATACGGGTACCACAACAAGTAAAATTGGAAATAGGTCTCTCGCTGTTACAAAGACTATAATGATACTTCCAATAAATAATAACGGTCCACGGACAAGTACACGTAACGTCATCGTCATTGCCGATTGAATAGATGTAATATCATTTGTCACGATTGTTAATAATTTACCTGTTCCAAATGAATCACGATTTTTGCTAGAAAATGTTTCTATTTTCGCAAACACATCTTTTCGTATGTCTGTAGCGAAATTAACAGCAGCTTTTGTAGAATACATCATACAACCAAGTCCTCCAATTAAACCGATTGCTGCTGCTCCTATCATAAGAAGCCCCATTTTTATTACATAATTCAAATCCCGGTTTGCAATTCCAACATCAATAATATGTTGCATTATTGTCGGTTGAATTAAGTCCATCGCAACCTCAAGTACCATAAATAGCGGTCCAATAATAGCGAAGAACATGTATGGTTTTAAATACTGTAACAACTTGCGAAATGATTTCATACACAATCTCCTTTTTTCATGAAATTACCATCGAATAATTTATAGTCCTCCTTATTTGAGCAATATAGTCTGTAATTTCTCCATTAGTCCTATTATATTAGGCAAATTAATATTTAACATTATTAAATGATAAGTTTTAAATCATTTTTAGTCAATAAAATGGAACTTTAATCTACCAGGCATTTTCACTGCCAGTTGATGTGAATACTCTTTAACTTAATAAAAACCGCATTCTCATTTAGTAAGAATGCGGTTTTCCCATCTATATTTGTTCAATTTTAAAATCGAAAACCTCGGTCTCGAATCCATTATTTTCAGAAGGACTACACGTATAAAAACCAATTTTAACAGGCTCATTACCTATGTCCTCCATCAAATGAGCGATTCTTATTTGTTCCCATCGCTGACTCGTTTTCACATATATTGTATAATCGCCAAGTTTTCGAATAATTCGAAAACGTAATTGTTGCTTAGCAAACTCATTTGGATAGTCTTGCGTTGACCAATCAGAATAGCCATTATTCGTTACGACAGCACCTAAATGTGATGGGCCCTCAGGAATATATTCTAAAGATGTTTTTAACCAACACTTCTCAGAAATCATAACAAATAAACCCGCTTGATCGTATGTCGCATTTGGATTCATGCGCAATTGAACCTCAGCCTGAAAATCTGTCATTATCTCATCATAAAATACATGGCCATTCATTACTTCAAAACCATAATGGGTTTTCAGCCAAAAATCTGTTTCTTCTTTCGAATGGACAATGAATGTATCATTGTCTTCAAGTTTGTAAAATTTAGGTGCGTTCATTACAGTAAGTTGCTCAATATGATTTGGTATATATGATGTTTTCATAATTCCTCCATAAAAAAGCATTTAAATTAATATTTAAAACTCAGTTAATACCGGGAATTTATAACCTTTAAAATCTAATTCTTTATTACTTCGAACCATTAAATACTTACTAGTCTGTAATTCTGTATATTGTACATCATCAATTCCTAATTGATCTGGATAGAAATAAAATTCAATCTCCGTAAATTCCCCAGAGATTTCCTCACATAATTCATCTAAAATCGGAATTACCGGCGCAAATACTCCAAATAATTTTAGTTTTTGATTTTCTACTGTAAAAACAATCAGCGCATCTAATTTCTCTGAATAATAAAGGTTTTCATTCCATGTTGAATCATACATATTTAAATAAAACGAAGAGCGGTAATTTAACGTTGAAAATTTATTAGAAAGCCTTTGGCCATTTTCAATAATCTCATGTATTAATTGTCTATCCTCTTCATTATAAAAATCTAACTTTTTAAGTTGAGAATCTTTGTAGCCTTTATTTTCGTATGATACTGTCATCAAATATTCTTGCACAATTTGAAAACCAAATGGTTTATATAGTTCCGGATTTTCAGTAAACAAGACCGCACACTCGCATTGCTCATCAATTTCCTCTATCATCTTACTAAACAATTGCTTCATTAATCCTCGTCTACGATAATTCGGATGTGTCATTACTGATTGAATACCCGTTGCATTTATTTTTTCACCATTAATTAAAAGCGGAAGTGAAAATGCCGCAACATTTGCAATCGCATTATCATCTTGTAAAAATGATAATGCTTTATATGTATAATCCCAATACCCTTTCTCTGAAAAATCCTGCAATGTTTGGCTCGTAATCCCAAACACTTCTTCAAATAAAGGAAATAACTGTTCTCTTCTCGGTTCTTCTAATAGAAAGTTTGCCATTTTTTCAACATTGCCCATGTTGTCCCTCCATACGTCGATTCCATTAATTTAGATATACTTATATGACCTACTCTCAAAAAATAGGCCTTTCAAATCAATATAGTATCATAAAACTTTTAAAAATGGTTTAATTTATTTTATGTTTTGATTATTAAAAAACAAGTCGAATAAACTAGTATTAAGATTTTTGAATAATATCATGTTTATTATATAACAAATGGTGCTTCCTACTTATCTTTCCGATAATAGAAATACACCATTTTATGCAAATATAATTCACCTATTCTTTGGTTCCCTCAAGTCGCTCCTTCGTACTAATTTCTTCTCCCTTCACTCGCTTTTCAAACGTCTTTCTCCAACTAGTAGACAGTGCATTTACTTCTAAAATCCTTTTTAATCCTTCAGAGTTTTGTTTTTCTTTATGCATTATGCGATTCGCAAACAAAATTGACACACCTTTTGGATCAAGCTTCAACAATTTTAAAGTATCTACCGGTAATATCCACCCTTCTTTTAATACTCGAAAATAAAAACCTGTGTATCCTGTATCTTGAAAATATAATGGCAACTTTGGAATATTATATTTCTTGGCTAATTTAAAACAAGGTTGTCTTGGCTGCGTTACTTGTACAATCGCTTCTCCGAGTTGAAACGTGTCACCAATACAAACATCTTCTTCACGCATTCCGCTTACTGTTATATTTTCACCGAAAGCCCCATATACAAGTTCCTGATTCAACTCTTTTTCCCAGTAAGGATAGTGGTCACCAGTATAAACACAAACCGCTTTATCTACCCCTCCATGATGAACTAAATCCGCCTGTCCATCTCCATTAAACTTTAAAAATGATAAAAAAACAGGTTCCTTTACTTGCTTTTTATTTATCCCTGTTTGAATTAACTTCCCACCATACATAACCTCTTTTGGCAATCCTAGATTTAAAGATAGGATTTCATATACTTTAGTCATTCAAATCCCTCCTCTTACTTGCGGCACAACTTTTCAAAAGACTCATTTATTATTTCAAATCCTCTATCTATTTCTTCGTTTGAGATAACTAGAGGTGGTAAAAAGCGTAGTACATTATCAAATATCCCCGCTCCAATACTTATAAGCCCATTCTTCCAAAAATCTTCAATTAGCTTTACTGTTAGTTCTTTTGCAGGTTCTTTCGTTATGCGATTCGTTACAAGTTCCATTGCAACCATCGCACCGATTCCACGAACATCACCAATCATTTCGTACTTTAATTGCATTTGATGTAGATGTGACATTATTCTATTTCCAATTTGCTGAGCCCTTTCAACTAGATTTTCTTCTTCCATTATTTCAAATACAGCAAGACCGGCTGCACATGATAACGGACTCCCGGCAAAAGTTCCACCAATTTGTCCTCTCCCAGGAATGTCCATCAACTCCGCACGACCGACAATAGCACTTAATGGTAAACCGCCAGCAATTGATTTTGACAAAGTCATTATGTCAGGTTCTATATGAAAATGTTCCGTTGCAAACCATTTCCCTGTTCGGCCAAATCCAGTTTGCACTTCATCCATTATCATTAAAATACCGTATTGATTACAAATTTCTCGTAATCGTTTTACAAATGAAATGGAAGGAACAATAAACCCACCTTCTCCTTGTACTGGTTCCATTACGATCGCTGCTACTTTTTCAGGTGATACTTCTTCTAAAAACTTTTCAAACTGATAGATGACTTGAGAATCCACTTCTTCAGGAGAAACTCCTTCTTCAGCTCTGTAATAGTACGGATACGGCAATATATGCATGTCTGAAACGAACGGACCAAATCCTGCTTTATATGGAGTTTCTTTGGTCGATAGAGACATTGTCATTAATGTTCTCCCATGAAATCCTCGTTCAAACGAAATTACTTTACTCCTCCCTGTTACTTTACGTGCGATCTTTACAGCATTTTCAATCGCTTCCGCACCACTATTGGCAAACATCGTTTTTTTCTTACTTGTACCTGGCACTTTCTCATTAATTTTCTCCGCTAAAGTAATATAATTTTCATATGGAGTTACATGAAAACAAGGATGTATAAATGATTCTGCTTGTTTTTGTACCGCTCTTACAACTTTCGGATGACAATGTCCAACATTTTGCATACCAATTCCACCAGCAAAATCAATAAACTGATTTCCATCTACATCTGTTATTATCGCTCCCCTTGCTTCTTTTACATATAAAGGCGTTAAATGATATATTCCTGTCGGTACGGCCTCCTCATACCTTTTTTGAAGTACTTGTGAATAACTGCCCGGTAATACACTAGATTTCAACAATTCTTCTTCACCTCATCTAATTTTTTAATCAATCCATTTCTGATAAAGTGATTATATATCCCGCAAAACCATTGTTCAATTCAATTATTTATATAATAATGATAGGTATATCCTATGATTAAACTTGAGGTGATTTCAATCGAATTACGACAATTAGAATACTTTTTAGCTGTTTCGAAAGAATTACATTTCACAAAAGCAGCCGAGAAATTAAATATTTCACAACCTTCACTAAGCCAACAAATACGTGCATTAGAACATGAAGTAGGCATGCCACTTTTCGATCGAATTGGTAAAAAAATATCTTTAACTGAAGCAGGAAGAGTTTTATTATCGCACAGTAAAACAATCTTTCACGAAGTCGAACAAGCTCGTTCTGCCATTCAAGATTTAAATGGATTACATCATGGTTCCTTAACAATAGGATCTTTGTTAACCGTAGTAAATTATTTACTACCACCAGCTATATTAGATTTCAATAAGCAATATCCAAATATCGAACTCTCTGTGTTGGGGCTTCGTACAGGAGAAATTCGTGAAAAATTATTACAAAATGAATTAGATATTGGTATTACATTTCTCCCGGTGCAAGATAAAGAGATTGTTTCTATCCCACTATATAAAAGTGAACTTACATTAGTTGTGCCAACCAGCCATTCTTTAACTGAACGTAAGTATGTATCTATTGAAGAATTACAGGACTATCCTTTAATTCTTCTACCTAAAAATTTCTATTTAACAGAACTAATTACATCTCATTGCCAAAACTTTAACTTTAAACCAAAGCCAATTTTAGAAATTAGTACAATGGAATCTTTAATTCAAATGGTCGCACAAGGTATGGGGATTACCGTGTTACCAAAACCGTATATAGACTTTTTGCAAAATGAGCACATACAAGCTATTAAAATTGAAAACCCCACTCCAACAATAGATATAGGACTTATTTATAGAAGAGATAAATATATGTGCGCTGCTACCCGGAAATTTATTGAGCAACTCAAAATAACAGTACATTCTTTACAAAAATAAGCATAAAAAGAGATTATCCTATGCAGCGGTTACACAACGACCTATTAGAATAATCTCTTTTTATAATGATATAAAACATTACATTTTATGGTTTCTTTTCTAATAACCTATTATTCATTATAAGTGCTAAATTATTATCGTATTATTAAGCTACACATCAGCGATATTTTATGTCTATTTCGTATAGGTGTTAGCAAGTCCGTTTGCAAACTTGTTAGCACATTTTTATAAAAATTATATAATGCTTCACAAAGTAGGAATCCGTTTCGATCAATCTTTTTTCAAAATGGATTCCTTTTTGTCTCTTATCAATATTCAAATGTTACAGTAGTACCATTAAAACCATCAAAACAATTAGAGCAATTAGAGCAATTAGAGCAACCACCACAACCAAAACAACTAAAGCAACCGAAGCAACCAAAACAACGGAATCCACCACAACGACCACCGCCACAACGACCACAACCACCACAACGACCACCGCCACAGCCGCCACAGCGACGAGCATCATCTGTAATATAGTAATATGGATATTGGTTTTGCTGGTCCCAATACACAATATTTCCAGGCTGATAATCATTAAGGCTTAACGCTTGTAGTTCTTGTTGAAAATTATTCATCTTCATGACCTCCGTTTATAAACTAAAACCCCATCGATACTTTCCTATATTTCTGTTCGTTAAATCTAAGTAGAAATAGCGCTATAAAGTGAAACTTTAATCAGTAGGGGTTTTGTTCATCCCCCACTGATTATTAGCCCGCACCAATCGGGCGTTTACGGGCAGCAGGGCTCCCACCTAACTTCTTTGCTCCAGTTGAATTTTGAGGTGGGAGTTTTACTGCCCACAAATAGCGGGATAAACTAAGTTCAATACGTACACCAACAAAATATGACCTATCACTAGATGATGCACCTTGTTCATATGCCTATTTTTAGGTTATTTTTACTATGGGCTCATTTTTATAAAGTGAAACTTTAATCAGAGGGGGTTTACGGGCAGTTAATGCGGGATAAATGGACATTATAAAATATGAATTTAAACAATAATATTTAGATTTATGTCATCATTTTCTAGTTCTATAGTCGTATATTCCATAATTTTGTTTGGTCATCTTCGTATTTCCAATATGCACTCCCATCTTTATTTTTCTTCGCTTCAATATCTGCTATATCAGAGCTAATTTTATAAGTATTTATAATTAGTGATTTCTGCTAAGAAAAGTCTATTTTTATGAATGGCAAATCAGCGATGTTTTTTGCTATTTCCCCCATCACAACCACGGTTTTCCTTTTCAAAAGGCATTATTTACTGTCTAGTTAAAACCTTGTTAAGATTACCGTAAGAATAGACTTTTAATAGGTTGTAAAAATAAGTTCAACATTACAAAACTAGATTTAATAATATCAAATGGATAATACTCTACATCGAAACTTCTTATTTGCGATCAACTATTTATTGAAACGAGCAAACTTGTATTTATAGGATTGCAAATAGCCACATTTTACAATTAATGAATAAATTTTTTACTCATCCATTTTCATGGCAAAAGGAGTATATATTAATGTGTAATAGCAAACCAATTGATGAATTAACTATTGAGGACCTGAAACAAAACCCAATATGGGAATGGGCAATAGATGAAGCGGAAAATGAAGAGTGCGATGAAACGTGGGTAAAACCAGTGGAAACAATAAATTTTACAGAAGAATTAAACGGTTCAATAGTACTTGGCGAATTAATAATACATAATGATGAGAAATTCCCTATGATGTGTAGTATTGATATTGAAAATAATGAGGTATTAATTAGTTCCATTGTTTTTATAACGAAAAAGAAGATGAGTATATTGCTATAGAAGATGTAGTGAAAAAGGTTGAAATGCCTTTATCACTTAATATTAATCTCACAATTAACGGAGAGCCTAGATTTTTAAAATTCTCTGCAGATAAAGTTGATATTTATAAAAACACTATAAAAACTAACTTAAATTAAATTTTAATTGAAGTAAGAGGAAAATACTCATTAAGTAAAAAACAGGAAACCATTATAATTAACGGTTTCCCAAATATCCTTCTATTTTCAATATTTATATAAATCCATACTAAATAATCCCATTTTCCACCAATGTCTCTGCGATTTGAACTGAGTTCCAAGCAGCACCTTTTAATAAATTATCAGAAACGATCCAAAGATGGAATCCTTTTGATGTATCAGGATCTTTACGCATTCTACCTACAAATGTATCTCTTTTACCCTCTGCATATAATGGCGTTGGATAAATTTGTTCACTAGGATTATCTTGTAAAATAACACCTGGTGCATTCAGTAGTACTTCTTTAATTTCTGCAACGGTCGCTTCTTTTTCAAGTTCAATATAAACTGATTCAGAATGCCCCGATACAACTGGAACTCTGACGCAAGTAGCTGCCATTTTCAGATTTGGATCTTCTAAAATTTTCTTCGTCTCCTGAATCATCTTTACTTCTTCGAATGTGAAATCATTGTCTGTAAATATATCCACTTGCGGCAATACATTAAATGCAATTGGATAATGTTTTTTATCTTTTTTCACTGGTAATATAGTGCTCTTCACTTCTTCACCTGTAAGCATTGACTTAGCTTGTTCTTTTAATTCATGAATCGCATGAATTCCTGAGCCTGATACGGCTTGATACGTTGAAACAATAATTCGTTCTAAACCAAATGATTTTCGAATTGGCTGAAGAGCTGTTACCATCTGTAGTGCTGAGCAATTCGGAACTGCAATGATCCTTTTATGTTCCCTTAAAGTATGTGCATTTACTTCTGGAACGACGAGTGGTACATCGTGTGCCATTCGGTATTCACTTGTGTTGTCAATTACGATTGCACCACTAGAAACTGCATGATTTACATATTGTCTAGAAACTTCTCCCCCAGCGCTAAAAAAGGCAATGTCTACACCTTCAAAACTAGTTGATTTTGCCTCTTGTATTTTAATCTCTCGTCCTTTAAATTGTACTATCTTACCAGCAGATCGTTTTGACGAGAGTAATGTAATTTCTTCTATATTAAATTTCGTTACTCTCTCTAACAATGCAATGATTTTTTGCCCTACTGCGCCTGTAGCTCCAACTACAGCTACATGATAGCTCTTTTCACTCATTTTTTCTCCTCCAATTTCAATTGAATGAATTTCTCCACAACTTAATTTTAAAAGAAATTTAATGATTTGAAAAATTGAAATACATGATATAATCATTCACAAATCATGATAATAAAAGAGGTATCATTTATGGAAATGAGACATGTTAAAACATTTTGTGCCATTGTTAAATATGGTAGCTTTTCTAAAGCTGCTCATGCATTAGGTTATGCGCAATCTACTGTGACAGCCCATATTAAAGCATTAGAGAACGATTTAAACATTCCCCTATTCGATCGATTAGGAAAAAAAATACTTCTTACAAAAGCAGGTCATCAATTTCATCCGTATGCATTAGAATTACTTACTATTTATGATAAAGCGCAAGAAATCCCTCAAAACAGTGACCATTTAGAAGGAACATTGGCTATTACATCTAATGAATCATTGGCAGTGTATCGGTTACCACAATTATTACGTACTTACAAACAGGAAAATCCGAAAGTAAATATCGTACTTGAGACAAATACCAATGAGCAAGCATTGAAAAAATTACATGAAGGAGAAACCGATGTTATCTTCATAATTGGAGAAAGTATAGAGCATAATGATTTTATTACGTGCAATTTATGTAATGAAACATTTGGATGGATTTTCCCTGCTCATTTCCCTTCAAACACTGATCCACTCCTTTTATTACAAGATACTCAATTTATATTTACAGAACAAAGCTGTGGCTATAGACCAATGGTAGATCGTTTTTTACGTCAAAGCGGAAGAAATCCTAATAAAACATTTGAGACTTCCAATGTTGAAGTCATTAAACAATCCGTTATGTGTGAGTTAGGAATTTCTATTCTCCCTTACATCGTTGTACAAGAAAGTAATCAAAAAGAACAACTCTGTTTTCAGCCCATCGAAACTCCAGCCGTCATTCAAAGCCACGTAATCTATCATAAATCTAGATGGATATCCCCAGTTTTGCAATCGTTTCTTACATTATTAGAGAGAATAGAATAGAAAAGTAAGCGAGTAATTACAAAAATGAGTAACTGCTCTAAAAAGCAATTACTCATTTTTGTTAAAACATTTGTGTTCATAACAATACAGGTGTTTCAAAATCAATATGTATATTATTTATTAGCTTGTACCTCACCTGCAATTAATTTACTACCTGAATATGTACCTTTTTGTATAAAAACTTGATTAATTAATTCTTTTTGCTCCTTTTCTGACATTACTCCTTTCCCTTCTCCTAAATTCCCACTTTGTAATTTCCAAATCTTGTTGTGGTCCACATCAACCTTTTCATATTTTCCTTGTTTCCATCGTTCTAAAATATCCACATATGTACTTTTTTGTGCAACATCATTACTATTTATAATTTCAAGTAAACTTTCAATACGTTCTTGTGTAATAAAAATATAGCCCCATTTTTGATCAGCTTTCGCTTTTTGATGTGCCATTTCATGTAATGCTGTCTGTATGTTCTCATCTGTCCATTTGAAGTTTTTATTAAAACCACTATTCGGCAATGAATAATTTCCATTTTCTAATATCTTTGCATCTTCGGCTTTTACATTACTATCAGCTAGCACTTCTACTGCCGGAGCGGCTGGTGATGCCTTTTTCGCAGCTGGTTTACTATTATTCAGATAATACAGCATACCATACGTTACACCTACCCCGATTACCGCCATACCAGCTATAATTCCTATGATTTTAAATAATGTTTTCATCTTGTTTGTTTCCTCCCAAATATCTCTGTTCTTACTACCTCATTATTTCTTATATAAAACAGTTCCTTCATTCAAAATAGTTCATCCCATCCCCTATCATATTATTTATATATATTTCCTTATATTGTATTTCTTTTTTCGTGAAATTGAAAGATTATTCTGTTAAAAAATAAAGATATTCTACAAAATTTCCCTTTATATTTATATGGAAACAAAAAAACAACGAGCGCCTTCTAAAACACTCGTTGTTTTTACTTTATGCACGATTTTCTTTTAACCACTCCGTAATAGCATCTAACCTCGAAACATCAAAACGTCTTTCTTCACATACTTTTAAGCTGTTTAAACTTTTCACAATTTCTAATTCATTCGACTTTATACTTTTTGCTTCAATCAATTTACAGTACCCGTCTGTGACGGTATTGAGATTTTCATAATAACGCTGAAATGCTTTAGATATATGTAAATGTTTTTCAAAGTTTCTTCTTTTTTTCGTCCCATCAAACTCTTTCCGTTTTCTAAGCTCTTCATCACTTGTATATAAATAAAAATATTGATCTGGAAAACCAATTTCTCTATTTATCATCTTTTCTTTATAAAAGTTTTCTATTAAAGATAACGGCTGATTAAATATATCAAAACGAAAACACCAATTATAACTAAGTGGCTGATATATATCCCCATCGAGTATTACTAATTCATATTGCTGAGACTTCTGTATTGCTATTTTCCAGCGCTCTACTTGTTTTTCAAAATACCATGTTCTATGTTCATTTTTTGGTCTTTCAAATAATAGATTAACTTCAGGTATAATAAATGCACCGTAATTTTTTTCTAATTCACGACATGTTGTACTTTTACCAACAGCGCTCGCTCCCTCAAACGCTACAATCCCCATATTTTCTCCCTCTTTCATTAGCTAATATCTCGTTGTTTCACTTTTCGCCCCCATAACTGTTTCCATAAAACGATTGAAGCGATAGAAAGCATTATTGTTGTAATGATACTACCTTCAATACCAAATGAGCCTCCATGAAGCACTTCTGACCCATTTGTTACAGGTTTAAATAGTGGTGTTGAATATATCGTCATGCCACTAACTGCAAAACCATAGACATTATATTGTGCCCAATTCCAAATGGAATGCCATGCACAAATCCCCCAAAGACTACTGTCCTTTAATACGTAAAAAGCTGCAAATACACCAACTAATATTATATTCGATATTGAAAGAATTGTAATACCTGGATTAAGTAAATGAAGAAAACCAAATAAAAAGGACGTCACTATAATCCCAACCCATATACGACTTCTAACAGAAATAACTGGAAACAACCAGCCTCGTACAATAATTTCTTCCGTTGCACCTTGTATTAAAAAAGCAATTAAAGATCCTACAATACCAAATATGGCGGTTGCCGTAATTTGTTGCATTTGTAGTTTTACAATACCTGTTAATACAAGTACAATTACTGGTATTGAAATGAAGACAAATCCTATTAACGCACCTCTCAAATACTGTCTCATCCATTGCACTTTCCAAAAACCAATGGATGAAAATGACCTTTTCTCTACAAACCTAATCCATAAAAAAATAAAAAATATAGCCCCACCAAACGTTAATATCATCTCAATATTACTATAAATTGCCTTTACAAATGATGTATCTGCTTTCGGTAAAAAAAGCATAAACAACATGAAAAATTCACCTAAAGTTAAAAATACAATTGCAAGTATAACAGCGAAAATAGGATGAACTTTTCTTCTTCCTTCTTTTGCTGCTTCAATTATTTTAAATTGTTTATTTAGCAATATTCTATCCTCCTTATTATTGTAATCATCTGTATTCTTAAAATATATCGTTTCCCTTAAACATATTTTTTAAAATAAATGATTTCTGTTTGGAATAAATTCAGATTAGGAATAATATATAAATAAAAGAGATGTCTTCGTGCCTTTTACCAGTATCACCCAATTCATTCACTGGTATTACCAGCACTTGCTATTTCCCACCATTTGTTGTAAGATAGTAATTAAGGTCAATTTAGCACTATACTTTCTTTGCATATTATCAAGTATCAATCAGGAATATTTTGTACTCCTTATGGATTTTTGATAATATGTGAACTTTTATTTTCAATCGAATAAGGCCGATCATATTGTAATCTTTTTAAATTTTAGGAGGCATTACCATGACATTAACAGGTAAAGTAAAATGGTTTAACAGCGAAAAAGGTTTCGGTTTCATCGAAGTTGCAGACGGTAGCGACGTATTCGTTCACTTCTCAGCTATCACTGGCGACGGCTTCAAATCTCTTGACGAAGGTCAAGAAGTTAGCTTCGAAGTTGAAGACGGTAACCGTGGACCTCAAGCTAAAAACGTTGTAAAGCTATAATTCAATCAATAAAAAGGTTGTTACCAGCTCGGTTAACAACCTTTTTAATATATAACTAAAAATTTTTACATAAAAGGAGTGGTTACATGTATCGCAATCGAAAGAACGATGTAGCAGAAGTACCACCAGAACAAACCCCTGTTTGGGAATGTGAATCAGAGGATTGTTTAGGATGGATGAGAAAGAACTTTTCATTTGAAGAAGAGCCTAAATGCCCTTTATGTAAAAGTAGTATGAAAAGCGGAGAACGTTTATTACCTAAAATAGGTTGATTTTTACAAGCCCCTCTTATTTTAAATAAGAGGGGCTTTTTTATTAATAATGAATATCCTCTACATCTGTTCGTACAATAGAATACATTAATGCATCGTGTTGTTTATTTCCTTGATGAATGTATCCACGTAACAGCCCTTCTTGTTGAAAACCTAATTTAGATAACATATTACACGAAGTTATATTTTCAGGATATGTAATAGCTCCAATTCTAAATAAGCCTAAATCTCGAAATCCATAAGTAATAATTTCTCGAGCAGCTTCAGAAGCATAACCATTCCCCCAATAACGAGGATGCAAATCATATCCAATCTCTGAGCGTTTACTCCAAAGTTGTAAATTATTTAATCCAATTGTTCCTACTAAATTATTTGTGTCTTTTAATACAATCCCCCAACGCATTGCCTTTTTCTCAAAGTAATTTTTTGAAAAAGATTCAATCATACGTGAAGCTTGTCCAAACTCAGTAAAAGAATTCATACCGTAATAACACGTTACCTCATCTAATGAGAATATTTCATATATTTTTTGACAATAAGATTGTTCTATTTCAACTAAGCGCAAGCGTTCTGTTTCTAACATAGGAAATACCATAGGATCACTCCTTTCTCTCTACTCATTTATTATAGCAGAAAAAGTATTTATAATTAGGAAAGTCCTTAATGTCCCACAAATCAAATATTTCTAGCGATGTTTATCCTATTAATAATATATAACTTCGTTGTATTTATTAATTCCCCTCTAAAAACCACCCCTAATTTACACCCTCTCATGTTAAAATATAGAAAAACAGTAAATATTTCTTACGGAGGTGCTTAAACTTTATGTATATTTTCATTGGCTTATCCCTCTTGCTCATTTTACTCATTTTTTTATTCGCAAAAAAATTCACACCAAACTCATTTATGATGACAAGTTTTAAAGGAAATAGCTTTAAGACATTTTCAGTTGGTATATTAATCGCTGCCACACTCTCTCTTTCATACGGAATGTATCACGCAGCAACATATCAACCTAGATATTTAGATATTAAATTGCAAAATCAAAATTTCACTGTTTTTGGTAATGTTGGTGAGTTTGGTTATTTCTCAGAAGAATTACTAAAAAAAGATGCAGAAGTTGAACTGTATTTTGTCTCTTGGGAAACAATACAATTAAATAATCCAGAAATAATAGTAGACTACCCTTCAGGCAAACAGGAAACATGGAAGCCTAATATAACATTAATTCCTACAAATAATTTAAAAGAAAAACATAGTATTAAAGAACTTTATCGGCTCTCACCGTATTCCTTTGAAGAATCTGGAAAAATAACATTAACTATTAAAGAGAATAAAGCCAATCATAAAAAGATTGTAATTAATGTTAAATAATCACAAATAAAATGTCCCTCCATTATGTTGGAGGGACATTTTATTTACATATGTATTCAATATTATTATTTTGACTGTTCATTCAATGTCGTAATTATTTCATTGGCAGTATTCTTTCCGTTTCCAATACAAGCACCAATTCCTACACCGTAATATGAAGCACCAGCTAAGTATACATTAGGATAAAGCACGGCCAATTTTTCTTGTAATGATTGAACAGCTTGATTATGTTCTAAATGATATTTCGGCATTAAATCTTTCCAATTTGTAACTTCAATTACTTCCGGTTCACCTTTAATTCCGAGGCTCTTTTCAATATCATATAAAGCAACTCGTACTAATTCTTCTTCACTATAACTTTTGATCGTTTCATATACTGGATTAGTGCTCTTATAAAACATTCTTACTAATAGCTTTTGTTTACCAGATGTATGTTTCCACTTCCTGCTTGTCCATGTGCAAGCATCACAATGTAAATCACTGTTTTCCGTTACGATAAAACCTGTGCCGTCAGCCGGTAGTTGTTCATCTAGTATGTCAAAACCTAAGTAAATACTTATAAGCGATGAATTTTTAAATTTATTAAAATGCTCATTTAACTCATTAGACTGTAATAACGTTTGTGCGATATCATGTGGAGCTGCTAAAACGACATAATCAGCTTGTATTGTCTCATGATTTGCAAAAGAAACCTCATACCGATCCCCTTTTTTACTTATCACTGTTGTTACAGCACCTTTATTAATGACAGTCTCCGTCAGCACTTCTTCTAAGCGATTAATAATCGTAGATAGTCCACTTTTAAATGATACAAACTTTTTATTTCCTGCTGACTGAAATTGTTTTTTATTCTCTTCAAAACCTTTAATAATACTTCCATATTTATTTTTATACTCAAGTAAATATGGTAACGTAGATGCCATTGTAAGCTCCTTCAATTTACCAGAATATACACCTGAAAGCACAGGTGCAATTTGTCTTTCCACTAATTCTTTCCCTAAAAAGCTTTCTAAAAATACAGCAAGTGATGTATCCTTTGTAAACTCCTTATTTTTCGTAATAAAATCTTTTAAAGCAACGATTTTCCCTTTTTTTGAGACTAGCGTACTGCTAAATAATGATTCAACACTCATAGGAATCCCAAATATAGTGTCAGCAGGAATTGGATGTAATATGTTATCAGAGTATATGTAAGAAATACCTGTTTCGTTATATACCATTTCATTTTCTAAATTTAAATCTTTTACAAGCGGCAAAACATGTTCATTACGAGCTACAATAGAATCTGCTCCAGATTCCATAATAAAATCATTTTCTTCCACACTGTGGATTTTACCACCTAAATACTCTTCTTTCTCAATAAGGATTAAATTTAAATCTATATTATAATCCTTCTTTAATTTTTCTAAATAAAACATAGTAGAAAGTCCAGTAATACCTCCACCGATGACAACGACTGTTTTCATATTTGCTGCGCCCCTAACCGATACAATTAATAATTCCTTTATTATTATAACCAAAAATTATCATAGTCGACTAGCAGCTTGCGCATTCTGTAAGAAATTAGACAATATATATGAATAAAAAAGAACTATAACATATTCAACTCACGTCATAGTTCTTTCTATTTTAAAAACATAAACCAGTTTATTAATTTGTCAATTTCTTGGCTGAGTGCTATTACTTTTTCATGTTGAAGTCCATAATTTGAGACTAGATTCAATAATTCTTCTTTTTTCAATTCAATTATTTTTTCTAACTTCACTAATTCCATATCGTCTTTATTCGCTCCAATTTCAAAATATATGTATTTTAGTATAGCCTACTTACATAATAAGTAAAAGTCTCATGCTAATGTAAAATCTTACATATTTGAAAAAACAATATACTACTAACAAAAAAAGAGACTTAAACTAAGCCTATTATTACAGGTCATTATAATTTTCTACCATTTTTTATAAATATGTTAGTTTATGAATGTGTACCATTTACTATTAATTTAAAGTTAGACACTTTTACTCATTAATAATACAACAGAATTTCTCAAATGTTTTATCTTTATATTCTGGAACCCTTGTTAAGTGATCAAAATAACTATATGAAAATTTAAATATGTGCCCAAAATCCCAATTAAATTCGCTGTAGTCTTTAAGCCAGAATGCATTATCTAGCGGAAGTGTATCAACTTGTTTTACTTTTGTAAGAGGTAAACGATCTACAGGAGAATTCAATATTATTTGGGCATTCGGCATTAAATTGCGACTTTTTCTAAGTACATAAACTAGCTTTAATAGTGGTTTTATTCCTCGTTGAAATAATTCTATATGCCCTAAGTCATATAATATATTAATCGCATGTGAGAAGGTAAGCATATGACCAATTAAATCTTGATGTGATTCTGCCTTATATATAACATTAAATTCAGATAATTCATTTAAAATAAATTCAGATAATTGCTTTGGGTTTTTAATTTCGCTTTGAATCTCCTCATTATTTATAATTAGTTGCTTTACTTCTTTAGTTGTAAAACCAATCCAAGATCTACCGGGAATTGTTTTTTGAAACGATAATATAAGGTTTGCTATATTATTAATATCTTGCTCACTCCCCCAATGACTTAACTCCTTAATAGCTAGTAAACTTAAAGAAGCGTAAATTACATTATGACCAACCCAATGGAGTTCATCAATCGTTTGTTCAAAAGATTTAATTATCGTTTCTTCAGCACTTTGATAATCGACACCTTGTTTATTATCAATTGTTTCGCCTAACCTTTGCTTATGGAGCATCATTTTCGCTTGAGAATAAATGTTACAGGCAGTTTTTTCATCAATGTTATTGTTTTTCGTAAAAAAATAACTAGCAATGGCAGCTGCTCCGAAATGTGCATGCCAAATATCATTTGTTTCTTTTTTACATTGAGATATAATTGAAAGCCCATCTTTTAATACACTTATATTTCCCATCTCTCTTATCCCCTCTAAACCCTAATAAAAATGGTTTTTTAGCATCTACAAAGTCGGCAAAAAGCCAGGTGAAAACTCTTGAAAAGTTTCCTCCTTTACAGTTATAAATTAAAATTGCCCCTGTCGCTCAACAAGAATTAAATTTGCTTCTAATAATATTTTGAGATGATACTTATTCATCCCTAATGCAGTCTCAATCTTCCACAATTGTGATTGTTTTGATTATGAAATACATAACGAACAATTTCTCGTTTTACTCCTGCCAAAGCCTTAAAAATTTCCACTCTTTGTTTATCTGAATTATTTGGTTTGATAGTCATGGAACTATCTTATTTTTTTGTCAAATCTCTCATCTTCTTAAACATACAAAGTGAAAATCAAATGTGTATGTATTTATAGATAGTTGTTTTATTATACACGCGAATCTTTATGTAATTGATACTTTCTATTATGTTACCACTTAGTATGTATCCTTAAGCTACTTCCTTAGCTTAACGAAGGTGTTAATACAAATAAGATGTGATTCATTTCATCACTCTTATTCAAAAATCTATGTTTCACGTTCGGTGGAATACGCACAACATCTCCTTCTTCTAAAAAATATTCATTCCCTTCCAATTCCACATACACTTCCCCTTTCATTACAACTGCAATTTCTTCCTTATCTTCGTGGGAATAGTGACTTTCTGTTGTATTTGCATATCCGTTTAAATCCATCATTAACATTTCAATGCGAGCTTTCATAAAATCTGGTGTTAACACATCATAAACAATATGATCATTATTTTCTCGATATACTTTTTTCCGATCTTTCTTCTTAGAAATAAGTGAGTCTGTATCGATATCATTAATAAAAAGAGTAAACAGCGGTACATTTAATGCTTTCGCTATTAATTCCAATACATTTAAAGAAGGATTGGCATGTCCTCTTTCAATTTGACTAATAAGTGAAGTACTGATTCCTGCATAATCAGCAAATTCACGAATTGTCATATTATTTTTCTTACGATAACTTAAAACAGTTTGACCTAGCCGATAATGAATCATTGTTACAACTTCCTTTCGTCCATCATAATACATCTTTTGTCCCTTTTGTGCTGACATACTAAACAGTGGCAATTAATCCTTCCTTATTTCATCTTAGGCTTATATACTAACTTTTGTACATTATATTATATACAGTTCATTATAATAAACAACCAATCGGAGGGACAAACTTTGAAATCACCTATTCTTTCATATTTCATCTTATTTTTCGGCGTGTTCGCCTTATCTACTTCAGCTATCTTCGTAAAAATAGCCGATGCCCCTGCAGCAATCACTGCTTTTTATCGATTATTGTTTGCTACGGTAATTCTTTTACCGTTTCTAATATTTAATACAAACAATCGAAGCGAACTTCGCTCATTATCAAAAAAGCAATGGGGATTTGGACTCTTATCTGGATTATTTCTAGCAGCTCATTATGTACTATGGTTTAAATCATTACAGTATACTTCCATAGCAAGTTCTACAGTTATCGTAACGTTGCAACCTTTATTTTCAATGGTCGGTGGTTATTTTTTATTTAAGGAACGGTTTACGAAAGGTGCGATTATAGGCTGCCTTATTGCAATTTCAGGAAGTATCGTGATTGGGTGGCAAGATTTTCAAATTAGTGGCGAGGCTTTATACGGCGATATTTTAGCTTTTATTGCTGCTGGCGTCATAACAGCTTACTTTTTCATTAGTCAATATGTTCGTAAAGACCTATCCCTAATACCGTACTCGGTAATTAGTTATGGCAGTAGTTCACTCTTTCTCGGTATATTTGCTTACACACAGCAATCATCTTTCTTCAATTACACTGCACAAACATGGTGGTCCTTTATAGGTCTTGCATTCATTGCAACGATTTTAGGACAAACAATTTTTAATTGGTTATTAAAATGGATGAGCGCTACTGTTATCTCGATGAGTATTTTAGGAGAGACAATTGGAACTTGTATTTTAGCCTATTTCATTTTAGATGAAACAATTTCTTTACAGCAAGGACTAGGAATTCTACTTATTTTCATTGGATTAGCATTATTTTTATTAAAACCGAAACAATCAAATCACAATTTATAAAGTGAAACTTTAATCAGTGGGGGTTTTGTTCATCCCCCGCTGATTATTAGCCTTCACCAATAGGGCGTTTACGGACAGTTTTTCTCCCTCATAACTTCTTTGATCCAGCCAAATTTTGAGATGGGAGTTTTACTGCCGACAAATAGCGGGATAAACAAGAAAAGCATGACATTAGTTTGCCATGCTTTCCTTGTTTATTTATTATTGCGGAGATTGTTCCACCTGCTTTTGCTTTAGCCTTTGCTCCAATACATGAATCATGAAGAGGAAATGCTCTGCCTCTCTTGTAACATGATCAGCAAGCAATGGATTTATGACATTTCGGATTTGACATGTTTGAATTAACTCTAATCCTGCTTTTTTGAAATCCCTTAACTCAACAGTGGCATTTTCACTATCTTTATTCATTTTTCCTATAATCGGGTATGTCGGTTCTTTTTGATATAACATCGATTCAACATCTCTAGCTTGGTTAAGCAAAATTTCGAAATCATCACCGAATTTCAACGCTGTATGAAAAAGATTTCTTTCCGATTGATCCAGTAATGATCCAATAAAACGTGAGTGTTCCATCATAATTCGTAACCAGAAAACATTCTCGCTAATAATCGCATCTTGAATAGGATCCATCTTGCCTTCATTAAACTTTTGAAGTGTCCGCATAAAATATTCCGCTTCTCGTGCAACATGATCCACTAAAAGTGGAAAATTAAACCCTTTCACTTTACAATTGATGATTAAAATTAGTAAGTTTCTTTTATAATTACGAAAAGCATACACTAACTGAATACTCTCTTCATTTAATTGCCTTACCGCTTGAACAGTTTGTGGAATAGTAAATGCTTTTTGCAGCTGCCTATCAAACTGATTATAAAACTGTTCTACTTACTGAATTAAATTTTTATCGTTACGATTAAACCCCTCACCAAGAAACAAAGCATGCTCTTTCATAATACGTAACCAAAATCTATTTTCAGTTATAGACCGTTCAATAAATAATTGTTCTGTTAATGATTCAGATGGAGCTGCTTTCAATTCCGGTGGCAACAGCATAGCTCACTGTGGGTCCATAATAAAATGTCCAGGAATAGGTTGGTCTGTCGACATTACAATCACTCCTTGTTCCTGGAATGCTCAATTATACTATGTATGAAAATAAATAAAATTTAAATATACTTATGCAATCGTTTTTTCAAGGTTTTTGAAATTTCCACATATGCATTCCCCTTGCACATAGAAATAGATTCTATTAAGTCATATGCTTTCCGGATTGAGATGATTCCTAATGCTTCATCCTTTAAAACATCCTTTAAATAAAAATTGTTCTTTATTTTTAATAAACTGAAAAAAGCATGGCGTCCTTTTGCCATACTTTTTTCAAAACAAATCGATATTTCTGTTCAATTTACACCCCTATTTATTATGTACAATCAAACCATTTGGTCTAAAACGACTCATCATGATTTCGTTAACAAAATTCCCATGAGCCTTCAAATTCCCAACCTTTACACCCTCTTCGATAAATCCAAATTTTTCATATAATACTTTGGCTCTAGGATTCGTTTCTAATACACCAAGTTCCACTCGTTCTAACATTAGCCAATTATCAGCTAAATCAAGCATTTTTGTAAGAAGTGCTTTTCCAATTCCTTTATTGTGATACTCACTATCTACTCCGATGAATAAATCACCCGAGTGAGATCTTCGCCCTGGACTTTGGGTTAAACCGACAAATCCAACAACTTCTCCATCACATTCTGCTACAAATTCAAATTGATTCTGTGCTAAATTTCGAATTCTATTCTCCATTGCATCTACACGCATACTAGGTAAGAAAACCATATAAGGTAAAACATCATCTTGTATGCATATACGATGAATTGCTCTAGCATCTTGTATTTCTACTGCTCTAACGTTAATCTCCATCTTTCTCCCCTCCATTCAAATATTCATATTCTAATATCCCATATTAAAATCCTGCCAACCCTTATTTCTTTGTGTTATTTTCATATAATTATTTCGATATAATATTCGCTTTTTGAACATCATCTCTTATATTCCCTCTCGTTCAAAATGAAAAAATCACTTAGAATATGCTAAGTGATTTTTTATTTAATTTTTCACCCTATTATACAACTCAAGCAGTTCTTCTACTGAAATACCATTTATTTTCATACCGGTAATATCACAATTTTCTATTTCAATATTTTTCAGATTACTACTACGTATTGTAGTACTTTCCAAATCACATCTATCAAATGAAATAGGATCTTTATCCTCTCCAAGGCTTGTATCTCTAAATTGAACTCCACCTAAAGTCACAAAATTAAATTTACTGCCAGAAATATTCAAATCTGCATATGAGGAATTTCTAAAATTAATATTTCTAAAGGTTGATTGACTTATATTACAATTACTCATATTCATATGCATTATATTACTACCAACAAATGCACTATTTTTTAAATTTACTTGATAATATTCTGTATTAACCAAATTACAGTTTTCGTATTGACCATTTTTCATATCTTTATTTTTAATTAGGTTCTCTCCAACTGCATCTACATTTTTTCTTTTTACATAGCAATACTCATCTTCAGATTTAAAAATTATTTCATAGCCCATTTTTTTATAAAAATGATGATTATTAATTTGTCTACTAGATGTTTCAAGATCCCAAATCCTTATGTTCGGAAATTTTTCTTCTATTAACTTAATAACCCGCGATCCAATTCCTTTTCCTTGAAGAAAAGGCTCTACAAAAATACGATCGATTCTTCCGTACGATTTACCAGAGATCGTAACTATAATTCCCCCGATTACTTTTTCATCCATTATCACTTTGTAAGTATCCAATTCTTCAATTGAATATTTCATCATTTCAACTGAAGAATATCCTGGCGGTTGAATGTTATAATCAATTACATCACCTTGGCCGTATAACCATCGCTTTGCTTCTTCATCAAATGTTCTTTTCATTATTTCTGTTAACTTTTCAGCATCTAAAATTGTAGCTTTTTCTATAGATATTATTGTCATTTTTGTTTTCCCCTTCATTGTTATAAACCGATAACTTTTGTGAACGATATAGTTATTAATTTACTTTTGTCTTTAATATTTTTCCCATTATTACATATGGGGCATCACTTTTACTTGGGTGAAATGGCTCTAATACATCCACCCAATCCAATCTTTTATATAAAGAACGCGCTTTTTCATTGTTTATTTGTGTTGTTAAAATACTCGTTCTATTTGAAATCCCTTCTAATAATTCATTATGTAATTTCATTCCAAGACCTTCATTTCGATATTGTGGGTGAACTGCTAACTCTACAAATTCAAAACAATCTTGTAACCATTCGTCTGCTTGTTCTAGATTTAACGCTTCTCTCATTAATTGATTATAGTACTGCCCTTCTAATGAGCGATAACCATAAGTAAAACCAACTACCTCATTTTCATCATTTATTGCTACTATACCTTTAAAATCTGCATATTCTATATGTCTTTTCATTCTCTCAATCATTTCAGTAAAATTTGTTTTCTCAAATGCTTTACAATACAATTTTGCCATATTATTAATTAGGATTTCATCTTTTTCAATACGTATGAATTTCACTTTACTTTCCCCCTATTAAAACATTTGAACCCTTAAATAATTATAAAATAAAGAAATTTAAAACTAATCACTTTCTTTACTATTAAACTACAAATCAACCTATATTTTCCACTGTTACTTAATATGAATGAATAAAAAGAAGAGAACATGTAATATACATATGTTCTCTTCTTTTTATTTTAACGCTTATTCATTTTCAATTTTATATAATTAATAATTAGATATTACTTAAGCCACTCGTTACAAGTATTAGCTAGCTCCTGTAAATCCTCTATAAATCGACTCGCATGATATCCATCACAAACCGCATGATGTACTTGCAATGAAACAGGTAGCATAACCCTGCTTCCATCATTGAAATATTTCCCACAAGTAATAATTGGTAATAAAGAATCACCATCATTATTAATATTTAAATTAAATCCTGTAAAACTAGTCCAAGGTATACCAGAAATCGGAAAAATATTTGGCGGAATATTTTCTTTCGGGAAGAAACCATGAACATTAGCATAACATCTCATATCCTCTTCATAGTTTTTATAGAAAATGTGGAAATCGCTAGAATAATCCGTCCATATACTTGAAAAAGATTTATCATCTTTATGAAAGATTGTATAACTAGGTATCATTTCCTCCCAATACCCTAAAACTCCTTCATCATTAAAACATGTTCGAAATTCTGTATGTTTATTTATCACTCTAGAAATTACATAAATAGAAGTCGGATAAAATTTAATTTCCTTTTGATGTATTTCCTCTAGCATCATCGTAATATCAACATTCGCTGTCATACTAAACGAACACTTTAATTTTAAATAATGTTCAAAATACTGCTCTCTATTCCAATTTTCTCTGTCAATTACATGAAACTTCATTTTAATAGCCTCCTAAAATTTTATTTTTATTTTAGAAGGCTAACTTTCTTGTTTTCACCACACTTGTTCACTCCTTACAGTTTAAATTTAATACTAAGCTTTTTATTTAACTATATAACATCTGCAGAAATTCGTTCACATATTTCTGGAAATCCATCCACATACTATTAATAAATCAAATGACGTTTGGAGGATTCAAACATGAATGACAAAAATGTAAATAAAAAAGAAAATGTTATCGAAAACACTACATCTATTCAAAATAATAATACTGCAAATCTTAATATCGAAGAACAAGCAATGAACGGCTTATATGGAATGCCCGAAACAACCATTGAAGATGCTGATCACGTTGTAACTGATGATTTGACTTCAAAAAATTAATGAACTACATAGAAAAGAGCCAAGGAAAATATCCTTGGCTCTTCTCTATTATATATCCAATTTTTTTACTTTTTCTCTCTTTTTAGAAAGTTTCCCTGGCCAAAAAGCAAAGCGGCCTAAAACGACTGTAATCGCAGGTACAAGCAGTGGTCTTACAATAAATGTATCTAGCAATACACCGATTGCTGTCACAATACCGAATTGAACTAAAACTTGAATTGGCAATGTACCTAATACTGCAAATGTTCCTGCTAAAATTAAACCTGCGGATGTAATTACACTACCTGTTTGTATAACACCATTTTTAACTGATTCTAAATGATTTTGTTTCTTTTTATTCTTCCATATTTCTGAAACCATAAAGATATTATAATCTTCCCCTAAGGCAACTAAAAATACGAATGCATATAACGGTATCGCACCTTGTATCGCGGGAGCTCCCATACCGAAATGCAGTAAAATCCAGCCTGCTCCTAATGCAGAGAAGAAAGATAAAACGACAGTTACAATTAAGTAAATCATCGCAACGATTGAACGTAAATACACGAGTAAAAGTAAAGCGATGATACTAATCATAACCGGAATAATAACCGCTTCATCCCGTTCAGTAATTTGCTTTGTATCATATAAGGAAGCTGTTTCTCCGCCAATCCATAAATGATTCTCAGCTTGACTAATTCCTTCATCTTTTAATACCTTTTCTACACTATTTTTCAATTTAGGGATTTGATCTAATGCTTCAATTGAGTATGGGTTTTCCACTAAAGAAACTTCATACATTTGCAATTGATTATTTTCTTTTCCCTTCATTGGCTCTTTCACTTTATTAACAAAAGATAATTTCTCTATTTCTTGTTTAATAGGTAAATCTTTTCCCTTTGAATCAACTACAATCTTTACTGGCGCTAATTCTCCAGCTGAAAAATGATCCGTAATTAATGTAAATCCTTCGCGTGATGGCATATCTTTCGGGAATGATTCTAATAAGTCGTACGTGTATTGAATACGCGGTACAAATGAAGCCAAGCCTCCTAATAAAAATACGGTTAGCATAATAATTGTCCACGGTTTACGTACAACAATATCCCCAAGTTTTTGACTAAAGAACCCTTTAGTATTTTTTACTTTTACTACTTTCTTTTTCTTTTTCTTTCTTGCAAACTCTTCATTCATTTCAGCTGTTCTCGGTATGAACGGGAAAAATGCAACTCTACCGAAAATTAATAATAATGCTGGAAGAATCGTTAAAGCAGCGATTCCCATAATGAAAACAGCCACACTAAATGGAACTGCGAATCGATGAAAAGCTCCATAATGAGCAAGTAATAACGTTCCTAACCCTAATACTACAGTAAGTGCACTCATTATAATTGCTCCACCTGATGCTTTTATCGCAAGTTGCAATGCTTTATACTTACTTTCTTCTTCTAGCAAGTACTCTTTATATCTTGAAATAAGAAATAAACAATAGTCCGTTCCTGCTCCAAACAGTAAGACAGTCATAATCGATATAGCCTGTGCATCTACTTTAATCCATCCATTGTCTGCTAAAAAGCCCAGTGTCGGACTGATAATTCCGTATGCAAAACCAACAACGAGTAAAGGTAAAATTGCTAAAATTGGTGAACGGTACAGTAAAATTAATAAAACCAATACTAGTAGTACAGTAGCAACTAATAATTTCACATCAGCTTGACTAAATAAACTTACCGCATCCGTTTGAATACCTACAGGTCCAGATAATCGAACATGTAAACCAGAGTCGGTAATTTTTTGTTTGAACGGATCTTCATCCACTTTACTATTCACTATTTTTCGTAACTCTTCTAAATTACCTTTTAATATATCCGTTCCAGCAGATTTATTAAAAAATATTGGTGTGACAAATGATGTACCATCTTTTGATCCACTTTTTGATAATACTTGCTCTGGAATTGTATCAAATGGTGGTAACAATGATTGTTCTTTTAAAGGGTCCGTTTTTAACTCTTTATAAACGTCCTGTATTAATTTGTAGTCTTTTGACTCTAATCCACCATCCCGATGCCATACAACTAACAACGGGTTTCCTGCATTATTAGGAAATTCTTTTTTCATAAGTGCTTCAGCTTGCTGTGACATAGCTGTTTCAGGTAAATTTTTCGGATTCGGTTCTTTCGTACTGTTTACTTGTGGTAACGTAAATGAAAGTACTAATGTAATAAGAATCCATACCGATAAAGTTATCCATTGCGTATTCTTCCCTGCTACAAGCCTCCCTAACATATGTAACGGGTGCTTTTTCATAAAACCCCACCTTCCTTTTTTCCTCCAATATTAATTATATATACTGGTCGGTTAATTAATCAAGAATGATTAAAAAATTATGTTATAATTATCTCAATAATAAATGTCAGGAGCGAATGTATTTGGATCAAAAACAACGTCCTCTCGGAAGGCCTCGTCAAAATAAAAATACAAAGTCTACAAAAGAAATCATTTTAGAAGTTGCAACTAGGTTATTTCTCACTCAAAGTTATCAAGTTGTTTCAATGGATGAGGTCGCGAAAGAATGTGGAGTTACAAAAGCAACTGTCTACTATTACTACTCAACAAAAGCTGATCTATTTACCGCTACTATGATTCAAATGATGGTGCGCATAAGAGAAAATATGGATCAAATACTCTCTACGAATAAAACTTTGGAAGAAAGATTATTGAACTTTGCTACAGTATACTTACACGCAACGATGGATATTGATATGAATAATTTTATGAAAGATGCAAAACTTTCTTTATCTGAAGAGCAATTAAAGGAATTAAAAAATGCCGAGGATAACATGTATGAAGTGTTGGAAAAAGCGCTAGATAACGCAATTCTCCTTGGAGAAATTCCTAAAGGAAATCCTAAATTTGCTGCCCATGCTTTCGTCGCTTTATTATCAATCGGGAATTTTAAAGATGAGAATCACAATCCTACTCTTGCAAATATAGATGAATTAGCAAAAGAAATCGTTTCGTTTTATTGGAATGGATTAAGTCATCAAAATTAAATTGATTATATTTAATAAAGAGCACATTTGAAATTCCTTCAAACATGCTCTTTATTAATTTAAGGGTTTTATTTATATACTAGCAATTAAATTATACTTTAGCACTGATTAACAAAAAATTCTTATCTATAGCTCTTGAATTTGTGCATTTATATTCCCCTTACTTAATCCACCATGGTAACAAACTACAGAATCAATTTCTAGATTTAAATACTTCTTCAAAGAATTTTGCGCTTCTTTTATATCCAAAGTAGTTGGGGCATGAATTCCACCTAAAATTCCGTTTACGCTATACATTGAATCCCCAGCGATAAGAGTTTTACTTTGTCTCAAATATAAACTAATATGACCAGGAGTGTGCCCTGGGGTATGAATAATAAGAATACCACCGCAATATGGAAGTTCTTGGCCGTCAACCAAAGTATCATCCACTTTTCCTTTCGGAGGATTCTGTACTTGTGCATCCTTCAACAAAGGTAACTCCCCCTCGATATACGGCTTATCTAGATCGTGAGCATAGACTTTTATATTACTTCCACAGTTTTGTAATAGTTCAGGAAGACTACCTATATGATCTATATCTTGATGCGTCAAAATCACGGCTTTTAGTTTATCAAACGATACTCCAACCTTCCCCATCTCTATTCGTATATCTTCAATTTGTCCAGGAAATCCAGTATCTATTAAAACTGCCATTTCATCATCCCATAAAAGAATTGGGTGAATAATATACTCTTGAAATTCAAGATGTAACATCTCTACCCCTTTAGCAATCTCCATAACATTATTCTCCTTTATAACGAAATTTTTGAAATCTAAAAATTGGCCTGATAAACAAGTAATTCTAAATTACAAAGCCCCGCTATCGTTTAATATGTTTCGTCATACCAATCGAAAATCCCTCAAATCCAATTGATTCATAGTAAGATTTTAAATCTTCAACACACATAAGTTGTGGAATAACTCGTTTTTGTTCACAGTGCCGGATTAATCGTTCCACTATTTCCTTTCCAACGCCCATGGACTGATACTCTGGCATTACACATACACCGCAAATAATGCCCGTTATTACACCATCTGATATTACTCGTCCCATCCCAATTAATTGTTGCTCTTTAAAAGCATATATCACATACCAACTTTGTTTACACATTTGCTCTAACTCATTAACCGATAATTCAAGAGAATTCCATCCTAAAGATTCATACATAGTTAATAATTCATTGAAATCTTTAGGGGGTTCAATCGTGTAATTTAAAATAGTTTTCATGTAAATACTCCTTATCATCCTTTTTGTTTTTATTCCATAAAATTTTTGACCGTCGTTAAACTGACTAGAACAATACTTCAATAAAAAAAAATGAAACTCCTTCTCTTTAAAAACATAAGCTTAATAAGATTGGTACCATATATATTTCTCTATTTAATATTTGTTTAATATTTGTTTAATATATCAACTAATGGTGAGTATAAAATATATACATTTCAACCATCACCAAATACTGAATCTAAATTACAATTATACGAAAAAGAAGATATCTCATCTTTGTGAGATACCTTCTTTTATATCAATCCATCATTATATTATCAACCAAAAATCATACAGCTACATACGATAAGAACAAACAAAACTAATAAACTATTTGAGAAATAACCCATAGAATACTACCCCTTTATTTCATTATGTAAAAGATTTTACCATAAAATTATTAATAGTATAATGACTGAAAAAGACATTGGCTTCATTAGTTTTTTATGTATAAAGTAATATTTTATAATCTTTCTACTCACCGCTCATAAAAAACTTTAACTTTTCCTCTACTGCATCTCTCACGATTTAAATAACATTGATATTAGTAAATAAACAATTACTAATATCAATGTTATTATTTGATTTTAAGTAAAAATAGTAATAAAATAATTACTAAATTGATAAAGGACACGAAAAATAATGACTAATAAAGAATTAATAAACGAATACATGAATTTATTATTAAATATGTCAGGTACTTTCAAATTATTATCAGAGAAATCCACTGAATTTACACATTTAGAGCAACACATAGTTGAGTATATTGCCCAGCAAAAAGTCGCTGTAAATTTAAAAATGATTGCTAGTTATTTAAACATACCTAAACAACAATTAAGTGTAACCGTTCGTAATTTAGAGCAAAACGGATACATTGTAAAAAAACAAGATACAGTAGATAAACGAGCTGTTTTAATTTCCTTAACAGATAAAGCTGAAAAAGTACATTATGAAAGATGGAAACAAATTTATAATAATTTCACTAGTAATCTTGAAAAACTCAGTGAAGAAGATCAACGTGATTTAACTTACGGACTGTATAAAACAAATAAAATGCTATCAAAAATGCTAAATAACGACTAATCATATATATATGATATTTTTTTATTATTAAATGGAGGACGTTTCATGGTTAAAGAAATAGATTTACAATCAGTTCAAAGTACTATGCTTATTCCACTATGGGGACGAGCATATGGTAGTGAGAAAAACAAGGATATTTTAGATGATACGGAAGCTATTCGGATTATTAAAGAATGCGACTTTGATTTCTCTAAAATAGCAGATACATTTGGCGAATATGGATGTATCACTTACATTACCCGTGCAAGAAAAATAGACGATACTATTAAACAATTTATTAGAAAACATCCGAATGCTACTATAGTAAATATCGGTTCTGGACTAGACACTACTTTTTCAAGAATTGATAACGGTACCCTACAGTGGTATAACCTTGATTTGCCTGATGCGATCGCTTTCCGCAAAACATTAATTGAAGATACACCACGAAATATAAGCATTGCCAAATCATTTTTTGACACTTCTTGGTTCAACGATATAAAATATGATCCAAAAGACGGTATTCTTTTTATATCAGCAGGTGTGTTTTATTACTTTAAAGAAGAAGAACTGAAGGAGATATTTGTCGCTATGGCAAAACGTTTTCCTGGAGGAGAGTTATATTTTGATGCCGAATCAAAGTTCGCACTGACACTTTCGAATGCTACTGTAAAAAAATCTGGTAATAACGGCGCTATGATGTATTTTTACGTAAATAATCCAAAGACAATAGAAAAGTGGTCTTCTAACATAAAAATATTAAGCTGCTCCCCTTTCTTTAAATATATACCTACAAATAAAGATTGGGATGGAAGTACACGAATTATGATGCGGATTGTAAATTTAATAAAGATGTTGAAGTTCGTTCATATACGGTTTGAAAAATGATAAATCTATAGCTTATATATTAATCATATATAAAAGAAGACCTCTATTTTATTAAATTCATATAATAATCTATAGGATAGTTAGTCCATTATGAGGGCTAACTATCCTTTTTTATTTACATAATGAATGAAATAAGTAAACAATAAATATTTAGTTTAATCAGTATAATAAAGATATATAACTTGAAACGTTCGATTGGTTTTTTGGGGAGGGCATAGCCTCGGTGCGAAGGCAACACTCCGCTTTCGAGGACATGCTTCAGTTATAGTTTGTCACTATTTGAATTATAAATCAGTTATTTTATCTTTATCTGGATTCTTGCCCAAACTAATGACCTCTTCTCCTTTTCAATAGTTTCGAGTTAGGTCCGGGATTTCTAAAGGTCGCGTACGTTCCAAACAATCTCACCGCGCTCGTCCCACGTACTGTGATGCCTCTTAAATCCTATCTTTTCTAACACCCGGAAGGACGCAACATTCCAAGCGCCTACAGTCGACCAAAGTCTGTGGCGCCCCGTAGCAATCGCAGCGTCCAGCACAACAGATGCTGCCTCAGTCGCATAGCCTTTGCCATGAGCACTGCGGAACAACTCGTATGCGATCTCCGGCTCTTCCAGTGTGGAACGACCGATAATCAAGCCACAGTATCCGATGAAATCACCTTCGTCTCGTCGGCGAATAGTGAGAAGGGAAATGCCATTTTCGCCTGCTCTCTTACGCATCTCTATAAGCATGCTACGAACGGCGTCAAGGGTTGGCATATCCACACCACGTTCGCCAATTAATTTTCTCATCCAGACTGAATCGGATTCCTCCCACATACTCAGATCAAGTCGTTCAGTTTTCAGCTGGAACTCCATAGCTTTAAATAAAGCTGTCATAGTGGAAACCTCCTAGTTATGTCACTGCACTCATAATATAATGTACACCATCTTCCAACATGTACTGAATCACTTATTTTCTCTCCTTATCGCTCATTTACTACCACCTAAATGTATATGTTCTAATTATTAACACCTTTTTCCTTTAAATTCTTTAGGCCCTATCCTCATTTATAGTAATAGCTTTCTTATTCGAAAAAAAATTTTTAAAAATTCCTACCCCTACAATTAATAGACCTATACCAATTAATTTATTTATTTGTATAGGTACTCTCTCCATTCCAAACAATCCAAATGTATCAACACATAATGCAACAACTAATTGAGTAATAAGGCTAATGAGCACCGTATAAGCTGGACCTAAACTCTTTATTGCACCCATTATACAAATAATTAATCCGATACCAAACAATCCACTTATATAAAATAAATAATTTGCAGTATAAAAGTTAACGCTTATACTTTTCTCTGTAATGATATGAAATAAAACAGAACTTATGAGACCTATTCCAAGAACACATGCAGTTGTTAACCACTGTCCTACAATTTCATTCACTTTCGTATTAAAAACAGATTGTAAGCTAATTAATATTCCAGCTAATATAGCTAAACTAAATCCAATCATAACCCTTCTCTCCCTTTCATTACTCATATATATTATCTTTAGCAACTTCCTTCATTCTAGAAAAATCTTTAATTACAATAACTCCATTATTCTTTTCAATTAATTTTTCACTATAAAATTTTTGTAAAACTCGAATTACATGCCTATAACTTACACCTATAAAATCTGTAATACTTGATACAGAAGTTGAATCTAAATCCTCTTTATACATATTCCCATTACTATCCGTTGAAATCGAAAGTAAATAACTAGCTACACGTACTTCTACCGGATAAAGTAAATTTAGAGCTGTAAAACGAGTCGATATTTTTAACGTGTTCGCAATGTTTTCAAGCAAGAACTTCATAAATATAGGATCATGTAATAACTTATTTCTAATAACTGTATTAGAAATGGAGATTGCTACAACATCTGAACAAGCTTCAACAACATTATGTGCTTTGCTATTTTGTATTAATTCAATATCACCAACAATTGCTAATGGATTGATAAAGCGAAGGATTAGTTTCTTTCCTTCTGGTGTAATCATGTAAACTTTTACTTTTCCTTTAATAACAAAATATAAACGATGAATTTCATCATCTTTATCGCAAATAAGCTTGCCTTTTTCAAAATGATTTACTTGAAAACTGTCAGTACTTATTCCTGAAAAAATTTCAAGTATATTATAAGCTTTCAAATATTGAATAATTAAGTCTGATTTATTATCCACTTACAGTCCCTTCTTTCCTTACATATTAAACACAAAAATACCTAAAATCATTACTATTGTCCCCACAATATGGTATCTCTCCATTTGTATCTTTTTTATATGAAATAATCCTTTCATTTCAATAACAGTAGCTGTTAATAATTGAGCAACCATAAGTGTTCCAGCTGTTAATGTAACTCCCATTGAATATATCGCCATTGTTTCCGCACAAATAATCAACCCACCAAGTGCGCCAGCTGCTAAATATACTTTTTTTACACCCTTTAAATCCGTTACTTTCTCTTCTTTCTTTAACAAAAATATAGTTGTTGCAATAAGAAACCCAATTAAATGCGTAATAATACTCGTCGACCATATACCGATATCTGAACTAAGTTTCGCATTAAACGTACCTTGAAGTGTAATGAATACTCCTCCAAAAACTGAAAGTAAAATACCTTTCAAAAAAATCATCTCCTAATCTTCTATCTATGATTTAATTAAAAGCTACAATACTACAACGACAAAAGGACAAATGTCACATCGATATGAAAATAATTAGTAATGTACACGAAAAAACACATCTCAAAATATGTGAGATGTGTTTAAAATATTTAATCCATATATAATATTTTATTAATTAAAACTACGCTACATTAACAGCTTTATTCTTCAAAACAAACTTTCCAAATAAGAAACGTACAAGAGGTCCCATTATTATTAATTGAAGTGGGTACGCCATAATGAAATTTTTAATGAAAATCGAGAAATAAATTGAAGCGAATGAGTCACCATGTAACCCATTATGTAAATACATCATAGCCATTCCGTAAAATGACATAAAGAATACCATTCCGATTACCATTGTTGTTGCCATCGCAATAATCATGTTTACTTTTTTTGATTTATCAAATGGTAATGCAAATACAATCTTTTTCGCACACGGTCCTACGATACATATTTCAATTAATAGCGCAATAATAAATCCAATTATTAGTTCTAATGCGATCTCCTTAATATGAATTGGCCCTCCTGCTCCATTCATTAATAAATTGTAAAACGTCATAACGATAACCATCCCGAGGCACATCATCATACCAAATTGGAGGTTTTCCTTTCTTGTTGTTGGCAATTTTCATCATCCCTTCTCTTTGAGTCTTTGTCATTATATCGATATTGGAAACTCCTTCGTAAGTGAACATTTTGTGAACATTTTTAAAGCGTTTACGTGCATTTCTTCCACTCTTCACTCCAATCCTCCCACTTTATAACTTTTTACTTACAAAGGTTTTATATATTTTGATGTCGAATTATTAAATTTAATATTGAATTATATGATAATTACTACTAGGAGGATAACCGTGAATAAAGCAGAATTTTACGCATATCACATCGTTACAAGGAAAACAATGAGTATCGGACAAATCATTCACTTTGACAAAAATCAAACTAATACCCTCTATCACTTCTTTTTTGAAAGAGAACAATTAAATTCTAATGATGAAGACTCCATTCAAATTTTAAAAAGGCATTATATCAATGAGGAATTACATATAAATAATGAAAATGCTAAAGTAGTTCTGAATTATATAGATCAAACAATTAGAGCGGTTAGAGAAACTATTGTAGAAATGGTTAGACTGCAAGAATTTCCTGAATATCCCTCAAGGTTGTCTTGCTTATATGCTTCCAAAAGCTATGAGGATGCTTTGAAATGGAAAGCGCTATTTGATTCTTATAATCGAGAAGTTTTGCAGATTGTTAAACTACGAGTAATCGGAAGTTCTTTTGAAGGTGATGGAAACCTTTTGCCGAAAGAAGATGGTATTCCTTTCGCTCAAAAAATGGAACAAGCTAGAGAGTATTGGAAAGGAAACGTTAGAAATGAACTTCCTGAGTTACTGATTAATGGGAGAATTGAAGTGGTGGAAATTATTGATGATTTTTCATCAATTAAAATTTAATTCCTGGTTAAATTTTAAAGAATGGAGATTAAAATGATGAAAAAAGTGTACTTCAATCATGATGGTGGTGTAGATGATTTAATATCACTATTTTTACTACTCCAGATGGAAAATGTAGAACTTACAGGTGTTTCAGTTATTCCTGCAGATTGTTATTTAGAACCAGCAATGTCTGCCAGTCGTAAAATTATAGATCGCTTCGGCAAAAATAATATTGAGGTAGCAGCGTCCAACTCTCGTGGAAAAAACCCATTTCCAAAAGAATGGCGGATGCATGCATTTTATGTAGATGCTTTACCAATTTTAAATGAGTTTGGGAAAGTTGTTACACCTGCATCAAAAAAACCTGCACATCATCATATAATAGAGACTCTTCTACAAACTGATGGAAAAACAACTTTATTATTTACAGGGCCCCTGACTGACCTTGCTCGTGCACTATATGAATCTCCAATAATCGAAGATAAAATTGAACGTCTCGTTTGGATGGGCGGTACATTTCGTACTGCAGGCAATGTACATGAGCCAGAACATGACGGAACAGCCGAGTGGAATTCATTTTGGGATCCCGAAGCAGTAGCTCGTGTTTGGAATGCTAATATAATCATTGATTTAGTAACTCTAGAAAGTACAAACCAGGTTCCGCTAACTATAGACATACGTGAACAGTGGGCAAAAGAGCGTAAGTATATTGGTGTTGATTTCCTTGGTCAATGCTATGCAATGGTTCCCCCTCTCGTTCACTTCTCAACGAACTCTACTTACTATTTGTGGGATGTATTAACCGCTGCCTTTGCTGGGAAAGCTGATCTTGCAAAGGTACAAGCGATTAAAAGTATTGTTCATACATACGGACCTAGTCAAGGACGTACAGTGGCAACTGATGATGGGCGACCTGTAAATGTCGTTTATGATGTAAAACGTGATGTATTTTTCAACTATATAACTGAATTAGCAAAGAAAGCTTCTACTTGAAATTCTATCTATACGAAAAATAAATAAAGTCGTATAACTTCAGATGATGAGCCTGCAAAAAAATTCAAATTGGTTGCGACTTAATATTTACTTATTAAAAGGAGTATTGAATTAACTTTCAATACTCTTTTTGTGCAATTATATTATATTTGATCAAAATAAGCGTTAATTTGATTAGAGTTGTATTTTACAGATTATTCATTTCATAACCATTTACAAAAAACGTTATTGTTTCTAATTCATCTTCATTTAATTCTCTATCTATGTCTCGTTTATACGATGCCTTTATCTTCTCTTCATCGCCTTTATGAGTTTCCGTATAAGTTCCTACTGTTTTTAGCAAATGAATTTCTTGTAAAAACTCATCCCGATTTATAGCTGTCCCATGGGAAAGAATATATGTCTCAGCATCAAATTCCTCTAATTCTTGTATCAGTTTAAACGTTCGTTTCGTTGTATAGTTCCGCTTTGCAGAAAAGATATCTGCATATATACAGTCTCCTAAAAACAAAATCTTTTCTTCTTTAATATAAATGACAACAGAGTCATGTGAATGGTCTCCGCCCACATGCTCTAACACACATGTCACATCACCAAGGTCTAATTCAAGTTGTTTCTGAAAGGTTAAGGACGGCGGAAGAATTTGAATATTTCTTGGTTTTTCACTGAACTCTTTTTTTATACAGTCCGCACAAAATTCAATTTCTGTACCCTCTTTCACTCGTGCGTCCAATGCCTCATCCGACCACTCATAAGAAACAAGTGTGTTCATCTCTTTTTTTGTTTCAAAATGTGCGATAGACAATGCATTTTGTAATACAGGCAATCCAAAAATATGATCCCAGTGCCAATGCGTTAATGCTACAAAATCAGGATTTGAGATATTTTGCTCTTTTAGCATTTCTAAAAACAATTGTGTATGTGCTTCTGAATTACCTGCATCTATCATCAAAGTCTTTTCTTTTCCAACTACCATTCCTAAGATAGGTCTATCAGTCTCGGAAACAGGTGTCATATACCAAAATGCGTTTCCTATTTTTTTAATTTGCTGCATAACTATTGCCTCCATTTTATGACTGTATAAAAATTTCCAGCCGAGAATTTCCTTTATTTTGATTACTAGTAAATAACAATGTCAGAAATGAAATCATTCTACATTTTTTATTATCTAGTGAAATACAAATACTAATTTTAACAAGGGAATCCTTTCTCAACATTTGTTACTTTTAATCTATTTTACGCTACGAATTTACATTTAAATTATATTACAATTTGTATAAATGAGATACATTTTACAATATCGAAGGGGTGTTGAACCTGGAATGCAAAGGAAACAATCATTCCCTATTTCGGTAATGTGTTAACAGGTAAAGAGTTGATCAATCAATGAATTTAATGAGGATGGCTACCATGTATCAGCTGAATAAAAAGCAGCAACTATACAGTTGCTGCTTCCAACATTTCTTTTTGTATTTCAACACGTTTGATTTGGTGAGGGTCTTTAGAAAGAATTTTAAATGCATATCCTTCGCTATTCACTGTTTGCCCTTCCTGGATATCATAATTCTGCATCAGAATCCAACCACCAATCGTGTCAACATCACTATCATTCATATGTAATCCTAGTAAATCATTTAATTCACTAATTAATACTTTACCTTCTACGACAACATGACCTTCCTTCATTTGTTGGATGGGAGGACGCTCATCTTCATCGTATTCATCACGGATTTCTCCTACAATCTCTTCCAGAATATCCTCAATGGTTACAATACCAGCCGTACCGCCGTATTCATCATATAACACAGCCAACGGAATACGTTTCTTTTGCATTTGTAGTAAAAGATTATGTATTGGTATGGTCTCAATTACTTCAATTACTGGACGCGTATACGATTGAATAGAACTGAATTCTTTTGCTTCCTTATTCATATAACGGATAAAGAAATCTTTCACATTCACCATACCAATGATTTCATCTTTATCTTCCCCAAATACTGGGTAACGTGTGTACTTTTCATCACGGATTATTTTCATATGGTCTGCTAAAGAATTATCTACATGTAGCCCTATAATTTCTGTACGAGGGACCATGATTTCTTTCGCAATACGATTGTCAAATTCAAAAATATTATTTACATATTTGTATTCAGCTTGATTAATTTCTCCACGTTCATAACTTTCAGAAAGAATCAATCGTAATTCTTCTTCTGTATGTGCTACATCATGCTCTGATGCAGGTTTTAAGCCGAACATTCCTGTTATCATCCTTGCAGAGCCATTTAACAAGCGAATAAACGGATACATGATTTTGTAGAACCAGATAAGCGGAGCCGAAAGTAATAAAGTAACCTTCTCAGCCTTTTGAATCGCAAATGTTTTTGGTGCTAACTCACCAACTACAACATGTAAGTACGTCATTATAGTAAAAGCAATTCCTAAAGATAATACACCTGCAATAGAAGGATTAATGTTCCACTTATCAAATAAAGGATGTAAAAGTCTCTCAATCGTTGGTTCACCTAGTGCCCCGAGGCCCATTGCTGTAACTGTAATCCCTAATTGACAAGCTGACAAATATTCATCCAAGTTTGATGTCACTTTCTTAGCTGCCAGCGCACCCTTCTTTCCTTCTAATACAAATTGATCAATCTTTGATCCTCTTACTTTTACAATAGCAAACTCAATTGCCACGAAAAATGCAGTACATGCGATTAAAACCGCTACCATGATTAAATTAAATATGTCCAACTAATTCCCTTAGCTTCCTTGAAACTAAAGGATTCACCTCCTGATATATTTTCTCTTTCCATACCTACAATTTCATACACATTAACATGAGATTGTATACAATCTACATTCTCAAAATGATGAGGGGTACTCTGAGAAAATCGAGGTCATTTAGCCACCTATCCGAGTCAACATCTGAGTCCAATATATTTCCACCGCCTTGATTAAATTATCTATATGTTAGCATGAGAAATAAATCCCAGTCAATGTTTACATTTGAAATACCCTGAAAATTAAACAAAGAACTTCTCTCCCCTGTTTCCTAAAATTTCTTAATGCGTGCACCAAACACTATAACATACCCTTCGCTTCCACTAACTATATTATTTTTTATTCATTATTTACATTCCTTCTCACAGCAAAAAACAAAGCTCAGTAATTTTTATCAGACTTTTCGAAAACATTTTGACACACATATTAGCCAATGCTAATATGAATAAAGAATAAACATATTAGTTATTACTAATACGAATGGAGAGGATACGATTGTGTAACTCAAATGACTTAGATATAAAAGCCAAATTTATTCGAGGCTTTGCTGATAAAACTAGACTTCAGATTCTTCAATGTATGTTAGATGGTGAAAAAACGGTATCCGAAATTGTAGAAATCACTAAAGGAAATCAGTCAAATATCTCACAACACCTAAACTGTTTAAAAGGATGCGGCATCATCCTAGGTAGACAAGAAGGAAAGTATGTCTACTATTCTTTACGCAGTACACAAATTGAACAGTTACTTACAATGTTCGATGTTGTCTTTCATGAGGTGCAAAATGAAGTAGCATCATGTGATAAAAACGATGGTTGTTTATCTCAAAAAGGAGAGAACTGATATGACAGATAAAAAGGAGAGCGAAAAACAAACAAATTGCTGTGAAAATTCTTCCATAGCATCCACAAAAGAAGAATTAGCAACGGAAACTGCATCTTGTTGCTCTTCCAAAAAAGAGATTCCTATTGTGCCAATTGTTAAAAACACTTCTTGTTGTAATGGTGAAACCAAAACTGAAAAAGAAAAAACTACAAAAGAAACATCGTCATGTTGCTCTTCTAAAAAAGAGATTCCAATTATCCCTATTACTAAGGAAACCTCTTGCTGTAGTAGTAACAACAATTCTATTAAAACTGAAACTTGTTGTTCAGCTGAATTAGCCCTACAAAAAGAATCAATGACATCAAAATCTTCTTGCTGTAGTGATAGCTCATGTGAAGATCCATCACCTCTTCTTAATACTCAGAAAATATCAGGAGATGGCGTACAAACTTATCTTGTAGAAGGTATGGATTGCGGTGCATGCGCTTTAACAATCGAAAAGCATCTACACAACGTTTCTGGCGTAGAGGAAGTTCGAGTAAACTTCGCTACTGGAAAAATGCATATTCGTCATGACCGAAATGTGGATGACATTATAAAAGAAGTATCTAACGCAGGCTTTGAAGCCACTTTAGCTGGAGCTCGTAGAGGATCAACACCTGTTTCAAAATCAAAAAATACAACTTTGATTCTCTCAGGATTATTTTTAGCTTTAGGATTTGGAGGAAACTTTACAAACATATCCCCTCTTCTTATTACATTTCTCTATGCGGTGAGCATTGGTATTAGTGGTTATAAACCTGCTAAAAGTGCCTTTTATGCAATTAGAAGTAAATCACTCGATATGAACGTTCTCATGATATCAGCCGCTATTGGTGCCGCATTAATTGGTCAATGGCTAGAAGGCGCAACAGTTGTTTGGCTATTTGCATTAGGGGCAACGCTACAAAATAAATCTATTGAACGCACAAGAGAATCTATTCGTGGATTAATTGATTTAGCCCCATCAGAAGCTTGGGTAAAAATTGGAACTGAACTTATAAAAAAATCTGTTGATGATATTGCAGTGAATACAACGATTGTTGTAAAGCCAGGTGAAAAAATCCCATTAGACGGCACAGTTATAGGAGGTACTTCTACTGTAAACCAAGCGCCAATAACTGGTGAATCTATCCCAATCGATAAACAAATTGGCGATTCCGTATATGCAGGAACAATCAATGAAGAAGGTTCGATTGAGATTACAGTAACTAAACTTGTTGAGGATACTACATTATCTCGAATTATTCATCTTGTAGAGGAAGCACAGGAAAATAAAGCACCGACAGAAGCATTTGTAGATCGTTTCGCAAAAATCTATACACCTATCGTTTTTGTATTAGCAATTGGTGTCATGATTATCCCACCCCTTCTTGGTATGGGCGAATGGATGGAATGGATTTATAAAGGTTTAGAACTTCTTGTTGTTGCGTGTCCTTGCGCTTTAGTTATCTCAACTCCTGTTGCTATTGTATCTGCAATTGGAAATGCAGCAAGAAACGGTGTACTCATTAAAGGTGGTACAGCTCTAGAAATTGCAGGTTCTTTAAATGCTATTGCGTTTGATAAAACAGGAACATTGACTGAAGGAAAACCAAAAGTAATGCATGTACGAAGCGTAGATTGTACTGAAGATGAGTTATTATCCATCGCAGCAACAATTGAAGAATACTCTAATCATCCCATTGCAAAAGCCATTACGGCATATGCGAAAGAACACCAAACTTCTATTCAAAGTGGAACCGACTTGCGCGCCATTGTAGGAAAAGGTGCGCAAGTCACGATAGATGGCGAAACATACTACGCTGGAAATAAAGTATTATATGAAGATTTTGGAGTTTCGCTTCAAATGTGGAACGAACCAATTCAGGAAATGCAAAGAATTGGTCAAACCGTGATACTTGTCGGAACGAACAAAGTCATTTTAGGTATGATTTCAGTAGCAGATTCCATTCGTTCTACTACTTATGGAACAATTCAAGAATTAAAACGATCAGGTATTCAGGAAACTATTATGTTAACAGGAGACAATGAAGGAACAGCTGAACATATTGCACAGAAAGCAAAAATAGATCGTTATTTTGCTAACTTACTTCCAGAAGATAAAGTTCATTCTGTCAAACAACTTCAATCTGAAGGAAAAACAGTGGCTATGATTGGGGACGGCATAAATGATGCCCCTGCCCTCGCTACTGCAAACCTAGGGATTGCAATGGGCGGTGCAGGAACTGATACCGCAATGGAAACGGCAGATATTGTATTAATGGCAGATAATCTTGAAAAACTTCCTTATACAATGAAACTAAGTCGGAAAGCATTGCACATCATAAAACAAAATATTTGGTTCTCATTGATTATTAAATTTATCGCCCTTGCCTTTATCTTCCCAGGTTGGCTCACTCTTTGGATGGCTGTCCTAAGTGATACAGGCGCTGCACTTATTGTAATCCTTAACAGTATGCGTTTATTACGGAACAAATAATAAGATAAGAAGCTACTGAGTAGCTCCTTATCTTATATACAAATTGAATTAGGATGTAGAAATGTTATCATTTAGTGGGCGTTTACAAAAATAAGCGTTACTGCGAGAACAGCTGAGTTACTATGAACCTATGCCAACACACTCTATCTTTTCCTCATCTTCTGATTTAAAGGTCATCCTCTTCTTGTTTTTCAAAATCACTCCATGTCCAATTGGTCCAATCATTATTTACTTTCCCTACAGTTATCAAATTCACATTATTTAATTCAATCGCTTTAGCTAAAATTTGAAAGAATATGCTCTCACTCGGTTTTTGATCATCACTAATATTAGGATGTTCCCATTCTTCTGTTTGATAAAATAGATTTGGTTTAAATTCTGCATTGATTTCATCTAATATGTCCGAGGGCTGTATCCAGAATTTCTCCTTATACATAGAAGTTAAAAAACGAATAAGTTTGGTAGGATGAAATGAATCTGTTTCAATTCCTAAACGCTTATACTCTTCTACCATTGGTGTTAAAGTAATATGTTCTCCTTTCAAAAGTAGCTCCATATGAAAAGGATCTACAAGGAAACAATCTTCATCATCGTACCAATACTCTTCATTTACCAGCGTTAAGATTTCATTGAAACATGAAAAGAATCCTTTTTGTTTGCAATCTTATTCCCCATTTCACATCTTCTGTTAAATTCGATATATAGATTATAACGAATTGATAGATTTTTCTCCATAATCAAACACTATCATTTGGACTAATCTGCCTCGCCTGTTAGTAAGCTAAAAACAAGGGTATAGAATCGGAGTGTGATAATATGGAACGTTTATGGATTCCAATAATCGTTACGTTTTTTTCGTTCGGCGGGTTACTATTAGGAGGTGCTGTTGGAGTAGCAACACGCCAACTAATTGAAGAAAAGATGCATCGCTTATACGCATTATGTGGTGGGATTTTGCTTGGGCTTTTATCACTTGAAATTATTCCTGAAACATTTTCAAGCTATGAAATAATTGGGCCTATGCTCGGTATAGCTATCGGTATTTTAGTTATGAGCTTATTAGATAACTATTGTCATCATCCGATTATACATAAGAAAGATCAACAAGCATGGCAAACCTTCCTTTTTCTTTCTTTTGCTATATTCATTCATAATATGCCGAGTGGGTTTGCGTTAGGTACAGCGTTTATAAATCATAATGACTCTGCCATTCCTTTCTTACTTGCGATTGTCATTCACCATATTCCAGAAGGATTAGCTTTAATTATTCCATTTCTTTTTACAAAACATAAATATATTTCATTTTTATTAACAACTTTATTACTTTCTCTCATCCTAGGGACCGGTACTGTTTTTGGCATTTTGATGGACGGGAAAGCTCTCCATTTACAAGGACTTATTATGGGAAGCGCAATTGGTTCTCTTGGCTATGTCACAATTCACGAAATGCTTTGGAAAGCAAAGAAACAGCTCTCTTTCCTTACATTTCTCATGTGGGCAACTAGTGGTTTTTTACTAATAACAGTGTTTACTTTATTCGCTGGTCATCATTAAAGCGAAAAAATTTATTATTTGTATATTTTTCCTTTTTCTCCAAAACATAATGTTATCTACCTATTATAAGGAGGAACGATTATGTTTGGAAAAACAGCCGGTGAAGCATTAGTGGATCTTTTAATTGACTGGGGTGTAGAACACATATATGGTATGCCTGGAGATTCCATTAATTCTATTATTGAAGCTTTAAGAAAAAAACAAGATAAAATTAAATTTATTCAAGTTCGCCATGAAGAAGCTGGTGCGTTAGCAGCGGCAGCCTATGCGAAATTAACAGGAAAACTTGGTGTTTGTATGGCTATTGCAGGACCTGGAGCGATTCATTTATTAAATGGTTTATACGATGCAAAACTCGATCAAGCTCCTGTACTAGCAATTTCAGGACAAGTAGAAAGCGATTTACTCGGAACGGATTTTTTCCAAGAAGTAAACTTAGAAAGAATGTTTGATGACGTTGCGGTTTATAACCAACGAATAATGTCAGCTGAACAGTTACCTGCTGTAGTGAATCAAGCGATTCGAATGGCATATACAAAAAAAGGTGTCTCTGTTCTTACAATTCCAGATGATGTTCCAAAATTTGAAGTGAAAAATGGTGCGCGCATTACAAACTCTTCCTTTACATTACCAGAAATATTTCCGCAAGAAGAAGATTTAGCTGTAGCGAAACTCGCACTTAATGAAGCGAAAAAACCTGTTATTTTAGCCGGGAAAGGAGCTAAACATGCGAGAGAGTCTTTACTTGCATTTGCAGAACATATCGGTGCTCCAATCGTACTTACATTACCAGCTAAAGGGATTGTTCCTGATGAACACCCTCTTTGTATCGGTGGATTAGGATTAATCGGGACGAAACCTTCTTATGAAGCAATGAAGCATGCAGATACTTTAATTATGGTTGGTACTTCTTATCCGTTCACTGGTTTCTTACCCGAAAAAGCAAAAACACTTCATATTGATACAGACCCCGCACAAATTGGGAAACGTTATACGACAGATATCGGCTTAGCTGGTGATGCTGATAAAACATTAAAATGGTTAATTGAAAATGTAGAAAAACACGAGGACCATTCCTTCTTAGAGCATCATCAAGAAATGATGAAAAAGTGGGAAGAAAAATTACACAATCAAGAAGAAGATTCTTCGACTCCAATTAAACCACAGCGAGTTATGCACGCTCTGCAACAAGTAGCAGAAGATGACGCAATTCTTTCGGTCGATGTTGGAAATGTAACAGTATGGACAGCAAGGCACTTCCGCATGACAAACCAGCAATTTATCATTTCTAGTTGGCTTGCAACACTTGGCTGCGGTTTACCTGGTGCACTCGCTGGACAAATTGCTTTCCCGGATAAACAAGTGTTTGCAGTTTGTGGTGACGGCGGATTCGGAATGACAATGAATGACTTCGTAACAGCTGTTAAATATAAACTGCCAATCGTTGTCGTTGTATTAAACAATAATAAAATTGCTATGATTAAATTTGAACAAGAAGTTATGGGAAATATTGAATTTGGTACAGACTTAACGAATCCTGATTTCGCAAAATATGCTGAGGCGTGCGGTGGTATTGGATACCGTGTAGAACAGTTAGATGACTTACTTCCCGCCTTTGAAAATGCAGTAAAACAAAGTAAACCATGCATTATTGATGTAGTTGTAGATGTAAATGAAGCACCAATGCCAGCAAAAATCACATTTGGTCAAGCAGCCGGTTATACGAAACATATGATAAAAGAATTATTTGAAGAAGGTAAGATTGATTTACCACCACTTTAAAGAAAAAAAGATAGCTGAAAACAATTTGTCTTCAGCTATCTTTTTTTATTTTTGCACCTCACTATGAAATGAAAAATCATTCATGGTAGGCTGTATTTGTTTCTCTACTTTCACTTCTTCCTTCTTCCGATTCGCTCTTCTAACATTCCCTAGCTTAATCGCATCTTGCATACTATTACTAACTAGATTTCCCGCTAAAATTGTCATGCTATAAAAAGCAATTGGTATAAGTACAATCCATGTATGTGTGGTTAAATGACGGAAGTTTTGACCAATTAGGCCAGTCCATTCTTTTGTTACACTATCTGCTTCTGTACCAAAAATTATTGTTCCGCCAAAAAATAATTCTAACAAACCAAGATGCAAGAGGAGTAATAAAGTACTTACAAATTGCTGGGCTACTAATAAAAGAAATGATGGTAGCATATGCGGCCATACATGGCGTTTCAACCTCTGCCACTTACTCCCGCCGAGCACAGTGGCCGCCAACATAAATTCTTCATTCTTAATACGTTTTACTTCTTGCGCTACATACAACATAACAGTTGGTACAGCAAGGCACGCAAGAACTATAATTTGAAACGCAACCCGTAAATGAAACGGAGCAGCAGCCTCTCCACTTTCAAACGTTAAAACTGCATTTAACATAAAATAGGAAATCATAATCATTGGTACAATACTAAACGGATCAAAAAAAGATGAGATAACTGGAAATGAGCGTTTACTGTACATACCAAGTAATAAACCAATAGCTCCTCCAATTACTACACGTAAAACTGCGATAACGATACTTGCACCAACTGTCCATTTCGCTCCTTCTATTATTAACTGGAACAGGTCACGGCCTTTCTCATCAGTTCCGAACCAAAATTTACTCGACGGTGAAAACGGAGCAGCCTCTAATTCTCCTTTTTCGTTATACATCATCGTTAGTTCACGAATATTCCCATCGAAAAACAGCGTATTTCCAATACTAACAATCATTAGTACACTCAAAAAAGTAACACCTAGCCAAAATCTCACATCTCTTTTTACAACTTGCCACATGTTACACACGCTCCTTTATAACATTTTGTAAAAGCGTATGTAATAAACGAAATAGTATAAAAAGCGGTACGTATAATAAAACTAAACTCACTGTAAATATTTCTAATTTCGAATTTTCTTTCACGAAAACGAACATACCGTACGTATTAAACAGCCATTCAATAATATATAAGTTTGATAACATAAATAAAATATTCGTTTTTGCGTAATAGACTGTTGTTAACAAGACATTTCTTGAAATATGGTGCATCAAAATATGTCTTAAACTTAGCCCTTTACTCTTAGCAAATATACTATAATCTTTCTCTAATTCTTCTCTGAAACGTAATAGTAGTAACTTAATAAATAATAATGTTGTAGGTAAAGTAAGGCATATTATTGGTAACAGGCGAGCCCTTTCCTCTCCAAGTCCTGCAAATTTCACTGGCATAAAACCTGTCTTTTGAAAGATTATTACTACTAGAAGTTGAGATAATAAAATTAATAAAATGTCCGGAATACTTTCAAGTGCGACGAAAATCCCATTCCACATACGTTGCTTTGATTGAGAGCGCTGTAATACCCACACAACGATAAGATACGCAATGAGTAAAGATAGTATAAATGCCGAAATAAATACAAACATTGTTTCTACATAATGAATCCATATTTGTGGAAATAACTTTCTTGAATTCCGAAATCCATACGTAATTTCACCTGGTTGAAGTAACTTCTCTCCAAGAAACACAACTGTGTTCCAAAAACCGATTAAATCAATTTGTAATCCCTTAAATAAACGCGGTAGTGCCCCTAAAAATAGAATACAAATAAGCGCCGCAAATAATTGTAAACATGTAACCCCACACCACTTACCAATTCGAATGAACATAACTATTACCCCTTCTGTTTAAATGAATATTCAGAAATTAAAACTATGTATAGTACCTATACCTTTTAATAAAATAACTCCTCTCTCGACAAAACATATCGATTCTCGTCATTTCTCTGAAGTTGTATTATATCTTTCGACTATTATCCAACATTTTCCTTCTCGCTCGATTATATACTATAAAAAAGCACTTATTTTTAAAATAAGTGCTTTTTTATTTAATTTCATTTTACGAATGTATCACACAACCACTCATAAAACTTTTCCTTCTCTTCAAATTGAGGGTAATGTGCTGAGTTTTCAAAAGCTATAAATTCTTTTTGATTCGCCTCAATTCTATCAAAATACTGTTTTGCTGCATGAAATGAAGTATTATAGTCATATTTACCCATAAGAAAATAAAGCGGTAGATTCAGCTTAGTTACTTTAGTAGATAATGGATTCCTTAAATCTTTTTCTAATAAGACAGTTTGAGAATGTGATAATCCAACGTTATAACGAATTACGTCTAACAAGTTATATTCATTACTAAATAGCATCCTCATGTTATCACCATCTGGATTTTCAATGAGTCTTGATGTTCCACCATATTTCGCAACATAATTTCGCGGAGTGTATGTATCGCCATTTTTAATTTTTTCGGTTAACCCTTTTAAATAGAAAACCTCATCTGTATTCCCCGCATTTTGTGCCTGTTCAATAACATAGTTTAAGCTATCCATTTCACTTTCTACTGTATCACTCATCTGCCCTATTCCAACATATGCATCATATTTTTCAGGGGCTTTATTGGCAGCTTGCATTCCAATATATGTACCGTAAGAATGACCAACCAATATTACTTTTTCTTTGCCAAGACGTTTTGAAATATAATCTGTCATAGCTAATAAATCTTCTACAAGTAGGTCTGATGATAGATTCGAATAGTCTTCAAAGAAATGATACGATTTCCCGCTTGCCCTTTGATCGTAATTAACAACTGTGAATTTCTCTTCCAATAAGTCTTGATATTTTTGAGCATATGGTATTTCTGAAGAACCTGGTCCACCATGAATAAAGAGAATAACTGGATTCTTCTTATCTTTTCCGCGTATCATAATTTCATGACCACTTCCATTTATCTCTACTTGCTCTAATGTACTTATACTGTTTTTCCCTTTTATTTGCGAGGTCCATGTAGGAAATACTAAAGCCATAATTATTAATAGTATAATAGTGACTGCAATACGTTTTACTAATTTTTTTATCTTCTTCATAAGACGTTTCCTTTCTTATAAATTTGTAAAAATAACAATTTAGTTCTGTAAAACTACCTCAAAAAAATATGAATGTACAATAATTGCACTTTCCAATTTCATCTCAATCTTTTTTACATTCTTAATATCCCATACACTTCTTAACTTTCCGCTATATAAACCCTTAATATTTTCTTAATTTTCAATACATTAATCATAGGAAGGCTTGGTCACAATGTATTACAAATAAAAAGAGTCCTTGTTTTCAAAACAAGGACTCTTTTCTTAAACTATTTTGCTACTTCCTCTTTCGGCATTACCATACCTTTATAAAGTTGGACAGTAATCCAATAATAAATGAAATAAATTACTATGAAGATTCCTATTGGCATCCACACTTTTACAAACGGGTCAACTAATATAAAGCTGAATAAGTTAAGCCCTACTAACACGTGGGAAATTCCAATAATTGCTGGGAATATAAATAAATATGAGATTTCTTTATATATACTTTTTGTTAACATACTACGTCTCACACCGATTTTTCGTAGCATTTCATAACGGCGTACATCACGAGAAGCGCCTGTTAATATTTTGAACATAAGAGAACTCGCCATCATTGCTAAAAACGCAATTCCAAGGAAAAACCCCATAAACATTGTTCCGCTCATGAAACTGTTCATGAACTGATAAATTGTCATTTTCGTATATAGTTCTACTTTTGCGCCTGTTGTTTTTTCAATTAATTCTTTTTGTCTCTTATCTATATCGAGCAACAATGGTTTATATTTTTTCATATCATCTACTTTTGCTAATGTTACAGTATGTTCTGTTCCTTGAATTCCTTTGTAATGCTCTTCATCTGCAATTCTTACCGGTTTTCCGTTAAACTGATTATGTGTAATTTGTATCTCTCTTACAACCGCATCTTCCCAATCTTTTGGCATACGAGGAAGCTTATTCGCTACTTCAGGAGCTTCCAAAGCAGAATAGACAGGTTCAGTTAAAGGTGTAGCCACACGTTTACGAGCAGGTTCTTTTAAAGTCTTTGTATCAAAATGATCTGAAATAAGTGGTGGTTTTTCAGTTAAGTCGTTACGTAAATAATAAACCGCTTCTCCATCTACTTTATACTTATACTTGTTTTCTTCAACAATTTCCATTTCTTTTAATGCCGCTTTATCTTGCTCATTTGGATCATGAATTACGACATCATATACACGTGAGAAGTCTGTCATAATGCCTACATTCTTTTGAAACGCCATACCTGCTGTCATTGCACCTGCACCTAATGCAATTAACATCGCTACAGTGCCTAGTACCCTCGATAAACTAGTTACTCGAAAACGTAACTGTGCATAAGTAAAACTATTTAATCCCGTTTCATTTCGTTTTTTATTCCCCTTAATTTTCATTACAAAAAGTGGGAGCAACGAGCTAAAAATGAAATACGTTCCTACTGTCGTAACAATTGTCGCTATTATAAATCCTAGTTCAGCAAACATTTTTATATTCACCATAAAATAGTATCCTGTACTTACTAGCAATACACCTAGTACTGTCATAATAACAGTGCGAGTCTTACTTTTCTTCACCTCATCTTGCGTTTCATCTTCACGTATTAACTCTAATTCTGTTTTACGTAATAATCGGAAACTATTCATTAAACCAGTAATGAAAAATAATATTAAGAAGAAAATAGATGTAACTAATATAGCTGGTGTGTACACAGATGCGTAATTACCTTTTGCTGAAATTTCCATTCCATTCATTAAAAAATTTCCTGCTACACTAGCAAGTACTATTCCTACTAAAATACCGATAATAATACTGACAATCCCCATACCAAAAGTCTCAATAAATAATAATTGCGCTACTTTTTTCTTTTTCGCTCCAAGCATCATGTACATACCGAGTTCTTTTCTTCTTAATGTAAGTAAAAAAGAATTGGCATATATGATATAAAAAACTGTAATGAAAGAAAGCAATATTGCACCAACCCAGAAGACGAGCCTAATACTACTAATAAGACTATTATCTTTTGTAAATTCACTATTCATCGCCATCGTTTGGAACATGTAAAAAATACTAATACTAATGACTAGACCAATAAGTAAAACCATATAATCCTTTAACATTTTTTTCATACTATGACGTGATAATTTGAATAACATAGTCTCGCCCCCCTTACTTCGACTCAGTTGCTGAGCCCATTTGGGCAAGCACACCTAAAATATCTTGATAGAAATTTTCTCGTGTTCCTTGACGTTTTAACTCTTTATAAAGAAGTCCATCCTGTATAAATAAAATACGTTCACAATAGCTCGCACTAAATGCATCGTGTGTTACCATCAAAATACTTACATTGTGATTTTCATGTAAATCTTGCATCGCTTCTAATAAACTTTTTGCATTTTTACTATCAAGTGCTCCTGTCGGTTCATCTGCTAATACGATTGCCGGATTATGTACTAAAGCTCGTGCTGCCGCTGTTCTTTGTTTTTGTCCACCAGAAACAGCAGTCGGATATTTTGTTAAAATTTCAGTAATCCCTAATTTCGTCGCAACCCCATTTACTTTTCCAGTAATCTCACTTGACGGTACGCCTTGCAGGGAAAGTGGTAAAGCGATATTTTCATAAATTGATAAATTTTCTAGTAGATTAAAGTCTTGAAAAATAAATCCTAGTTTTTGAGAACGAAAATCTGATAATGCATTCCCCTTCATAGAAGTAATATTTGTGCCAGCTATTGTTACACTACCACCTGTCGCTTGATCAAGTGTACTAATCACATTTAATAATGTCGTTTTACCAGATCCAGAAGGACCCATAATCCCTACAAACTCTCCTTCTTTAATACTTAATGAAACACCCCTTAATGCTTTTGACTGATTCTCATTTCTTTTCCCATACGTTTTTTCTACACTTTCTACAGTAACTACATTTGTTGACATCTCTTTCACTCCATCCCTTTTGTATAGTATAAATTTCCCATATATTTCTTATATTTTTCTCATAAAAATTCTTAAGAATTTTTAAATTTTCCAAATGCAGATTGAGATACATAAGAAATACAAACGATTTCTCTGCTTAATATTCTCACTTTTCTAAAATCCTTTCATTCGATTTCCCTTACATTTACCTTACATTTTTGTAAGGTTAAAAAAAACAAACCACTTCATAAGAGCATTTCTTTGGAATGAGAAATGCTTTTTATTGTTATCAAAATTTAAAAGATATTTCAATAAAAATAATAACGCAATAAAAAACAATATATTTTTATTGCAAAACGATAAATCGCATGATAAAATCATGTTGTTATTACATAAGTGAGGTGCTTTTTATGAAACAAGTTACGACACTCTTTTTAAAGCTAGCTATTATTTTTATAGGATTCCCAGTTCTTGCATTGTGCATATTTTTGGTGCCTAAGATTGGGAATTTCGCTGGAGAATTGTATCCAGATATTGCTTATATGAAATCTCTCGTTTTAATCGATATGTACGCGGCAGCGATACCTTTTTACTTTGCTCTGTATCAAGCTTTTAAACTTTTAAGCTATATTGATAAGAACCAAGCGTTCTCGGAATTATCGGTAAAGGCTTTAAAGAATATAAAATACTGTGCCATCACGATCAGTACCTTGTACTTGCTAGGTATGCCACTCTACTATCTCATGGCGAAAAAAATTGATCCTCCAAGTTTCATACCAATTGGATTGACCATCATTTTCGCCTCTATGGTGATTGCCGTTTTTGCTGCTGTTCTCCAAAGGCTTTTACAAGAAGCTATTAATATAAAATCAGAAAATGATTTAACGGTCTGAGGTGGAGAATATGACAATTATTATTAATATTGATGTGATGTTAGCAAAACGAAAAATGAGCGTAACGGAGCTTTCGGAGAGGGTTGGGATTACGATGGCGAATCTTTCCATTCTGAAAAATGGGAAAGCAAAAGCGGTTCGTTTTTCAACATTGGAAGCGATATGTAAGACTTTAGATTGTCAACCAGGTGATATTTTGGAGTACAAAAGCGACGAATACACTCAATAAAAACAAATAACAACTTTCTTCAACCAATGGGATTAGATTGTGAAATTAAGATGAAGGGATAGCAATTAAGCTATCCCTTCTCTGCGTTTATTATTGTTATTTAATATACCTTTAATTACTTTAACTTCAGTATTACATATTAATGGTGTGTTTTATTATCAATCTCTATTTCCTATTTTTAATTTCCTCTTTCATACTTTCCACAAACGCATCTAGTTCAACAACTTCTGACTTCTCTTCACCATATTTCCGTACATTTACAGCTTCGCTTTCCATTTCCTTATCCCCAATAACAAGAACATACGGAACTTTTTGCATTTGCGCTTCTCTAATTTTATATCCTAACTTTTCATCTCGTATATCTCGTTCGACACGAATTCCGGCTTGTGCTAATTTATCTGCAATCCTATTTACATATTGTTCATGCACTGCATTTGAAACTGGAATTACTTTCACTTGAACTGGTGCCACCCATGCTGGGAACGCGCCTCCAAAGTGCTCAATTAATATTGCTAAAAAACGGTCTAAAGATCCTAAAACTGCTCGGTGAATGACAACTGGTCTTCTTTTTTCATTATTTTCATCTATATAATTTAAATCAAATTTTTCTGGCATTTGGAAATCAAGTTGGACTGTTCCGCACTGATGACTTCTATTTAAAGCATCTTTAATATGGAAATCAATTTTCGGACCGTAGAATGCACCGTCACCTTCATTTAATCTATATTTATAATTTAATGACTGTAATACATTTTCTAATGCCAATTCTGCTTGCTCCCATAATTTATCATCACCCATTGAATCTTCTGGACGAGTAGAAAGCTCTACTTCATACTCGAAACCAAAAGTTTTATACACATAGTCAATTTGCGCCAACACTGATTTGATTTCATCTTCAATTTGTTCTGGTGTTACAAATAAATGAGCATCATCTTGGCAGAAAGTACGAACTCTTAATAATCCGTTTAAAGCGCCACTAAATTCATGTCGATGCACTTGACCGAACTCACACATACGAATCGGTAATTCACGATAAGAATGTAATTTATTTTTAAACATAAGCATATGGCCTGGGCAATTCATCGGTTTTAACGCAAAACTTTTATGATCTACTTCTGAGAAATACATATTGTCTTTGTAATGTCCCCAGTGTCCTGACTTCTCCCATAATTCTTGATTCATCATAAATGGAGTACGCACTTCTTGATAATTGTACTCATTTTGAATTTCTCTTAAAAATGCTTCTAATTCATTGCGAATAATCTGTCCTTTTGGCAAGTAAAAAGGCATTCCCGGAGCCTCTTCCGAAAACATAAACAATTCAAGTTCACTACCTAATTTCCGATGATTTCTCTTTGCGGCCTCCTCAACAAAATGTAAATACTCTTCTAATTTTTGTTGAGAAGAGAAAGCAACACCATATATACGCTGAAGCACTTGATTGTTACTATCACCTCGCCAATATGCACCAGAAACATGAGTTAATTGAAATGCTTTCAAATAACCAGTAGATGGCAAATGTGGTCCTCTACATAAATCTACAAATTCACCTTGTTTATACAGTGTTACACTTTCTCCATTAGGAATTGCTTCTAAAAGCTCTAATTTCAAACTATCATTCATTTCTTGAAACAATTCTTTTGCTTCTTCTCGAGAAACCTCAACTCGCTCTATCTTTACATTTTCATTTATAATATTTTTCATTTCTTTTTCTATTTTCGGTAAATCTTCTACGTTTACACTACTTTGAAGATCCATGTCATAATAAAATCCATTTTCAATGACTGGCCCTACACCAAGGTTTACATCACCATAAATTCTTTTTACAGCTTGCGCTAATATATGTGCCGCAGAGTGTCTTGCAATTTTTACCCCTTCATCTGAATCCATAGTAATGATTTCAACTTTCGCACTTTCTTCAATGTTTCGTCGTAAATCAAAAGACTGATCATTAACTTTTCCTGCGACTGCTTTCTTTTTCAAGCTACTACTAATTGCCCCAGCAATTTCTTCTAAAGTAATGCCTTTCACAAATTCTTTAACGCTACCATCTGGAAATTTAATTTCGATCATCTGTTCTTTCATTTTTCATCTCTCCATTTCATAATAAAAAGCACACTCATCCCTAAAATAGGGACGAGTGTGCTTTTACCCGTGGTTCCACCCAGATTCCCATCGCAAATATACAATGGCTTCTTTTACGGTAACGTCGTTTACACGGCACTAGATACTTGATTTCCCCAGTGCAGCTCTAAGGTGGTAAGTTATTTTACTGCGTTAGGAAGTTCTCAGCTTTTCTTCCTTCTCTGTATAACCGTTTAAAATAACTCGTGTCCTTTTCTTCGCTTATTATGAAATAAAATATAAAAAAGCATATTCATCCCTAGTAAATAGGGACGAATATGCTTATATTCGTGGTTCCACCCAGATTCCCATCACAAAAAACATAATGGCTTCTTTTGCGATAACGTCGCTTACACGGCACTAGATACTTGATTTCCCCAGTGCAGCTCTAAGGTGGTAAGTTATTTTACTGCGTTAGGAAGTTCTCAGCTTTCCTTCCTTCTCTGTATAACCGTTTAAAATAACTCGTGTCCTTTTCTTTGCTTTTGTAACAAATACATTTATTGTTATTTAATATATCCTATTCATTTTATTTTTACAAGTGTTAAAAATATATCTTTTATTCAAAAAAAAGAAACCAAAAACATTTTTTGGTCTCCCCTTCTCTTTTTTACCAATCTTGTGGTTCGTAATTTAAGTCTGAAAATAGGCGTTTTTTCTCTTTTTTCGATAAATCTCTCCACTGTCCGACTGGTAAATTATTCAACTCAATATTCATAATTCTCGTACGTTTTAACGTGTATACTTGATAACCCAAAGCTTCACACATACGGCGAATTTGACGATTTAGCCCCTGTGTTAAAATAATTTGGAACTCATATTTTGATAACTGTGTTACTTCACAAGGAAGTGTTTTTGTATCTAAAATTTTAACACCTGCTGCCATTTTCTCTAAAAACTCCGGTGTAATCGGCTTATCTACTGAAACGATATATTCTTTCTCATGTTTGTTTTCAGCACGTAAAATCTCATTAACGATATCGCCATCATTCGTTAACAAAATTAAACCATCTGAGTCTTTATCGAGACGTCCGATGTGATTAATTCGTAAAGGATGATTCACTAAATCGATAATATTACCTTTTACGGCTTTTTCACTTGTACATGTAATACCTACTGGTTTATTTAAAGCGATATACACATGGTCTCGAGCAATACGAAGTTGCTCTCCATTTACTCGTACGTCATCACCTGGATTTACTTGGTCACCAATTTTTGCAACCTTACCGTTAATAATTACTTTTCTCTCGTTAATTAACTTATCTGCTCCACGTCGAGACGCTTTTCCAGCTTCACTAATAAATTTATTGATACGCAAGTTAGGCACATCCTTTTCATAAAAAATTTCAAGCTCACACTGCTTCTACCGTACAATACAAAAGGGTAAGCCTCCTATTATAACTTAAATATATTAACATGAAAGGGTATATGACGTCTTCACTTAATTACATGTTTACACGAAAATAATTGGTCCTCTTTTCCTTTTCACCTCAAACTGTTTAGCAGTCAATAGATTAACCCTTGAATATAACATCATTTATTTACTTTTTTCATAGATAATATACCGATATAAGTTTGATTAATCATGCCTAAATAACTCACAATATGTGAAAAATAAAAAAGAACCCTTTTGAAAATAATCAAAATGGATCCTTCTTCAACTAAACGAATACTAGTTTTTATACAAAAGTGTTCAATAATTATAATCTTTGATAGAAAACATCGTTCAACAAACAAAATAATCTCGAACTCCCCTAATTTTTTACGCTTCACTATTTTCTTCACATACTCCAAAAAGAAGCCCTTGATTATCTATACAATAAGCAAAGTAACCCATATTAGGAATAGCAGTTTTAGGTACAACTACTTGTCCACCATTTTCAATAACTTTATTTATGTACTCATCAACTGAAGGTACTTCAATCGAATTAGTTGTCCTAGTAGCACCATCAGGTGATTTCATTAATCCACCATCGATACCAGGTCTATCACTCTCACCTGTAATTATGAACCAATAGTCATGTGGCCCAGGCATTTTTTCAAACTTCCATCCAAAACTATTTGTATAAAATTGAATAGCTTCTTCAGGGTTTGGGACTTGCAATTCAAATCTTAAAACTCTACTCATTTAAATATCTCCCCTCTTATTCTTGTACAAAGTAATTATACAAGAACTAATGTTCTGTATCGAATTTTTCGAAACTAGCTACTTTAATAAGTTCTAACTTTATTTAGAAGCGGCAACAGACCATTCTTCCTCCCGAATAACTCTCTTCCCATTTATATTTTCAACATACTCATTTACATTTGCTAACTGATATAACTCTGGGAAAATTTCTTTCATATAGAGTTCATGTGCTATTTCATCTTGCCAATACGTTAATACTATGTAACGATTTTCAGTCTTTAAAGACTTCCCAACAACTCCACCTAACATTCCTTTTGCATTTTCCATTCCTTTATTCCAAATTGTTTCTTGCGTATGTAAAAAATACTTTTCTTTTCCTTCTTTCACATCGCAAATTGCAACTCTTACAAATGATCCTTGTGCAGTTACGTCTTTCAAAGGAGTTTCTGTTATATCATACAACGTTTGAAACATTTCAATATTACAGGAAATATATGTGCCTTCTTGATTACTATTTAAAAAAATTGTATCATGAGCATCATTCATGAATGATTGATATGCATTTCTATCTTCCCATAAAGTATATACACACGCTTCCCCTTCATTCCACCCACCAAATTGTCCATAGAATCCGTCTAAATACTGTAAATCACGCCATTTTTCTTGCGCATCAGAAAACAATTCCCTTTTCTCTTCTTCCACCTTGCAAAATATTGTTTTTAATAGCATTTCTAATCCCCCTTATGATACGGTTCATTTCCCACTTGCAATACTTTCTATTTTTCCACCAACGCAAACATTAATTTTACTCTCAATCACCTCTGCTTCTATATGTATTAGAGAATGGCGATTTATCTCATCCCCTTGTCCAACATGCATATTTATCTTTTTCGTTCCAAGATAACGATATTTTATAAGATACGCCGCTAAACATCCATTTGAGCTTCCTGTTGCCACATCCTCTGTGATTCCATAATAATCTGCAAAATCACGGACATTAAGATCATTGATTTCCCAACTAGAAAATCCCTAATTTTCCATAAATAACGCAAGTTGATTACCTGAATACTTGCCTTGCGAGAATACATCCACAATGTAAAAATCCCAATATCTCTCCTCTCTTCTATTCTTCAACACAATCTGTTTACATAATGAAATTATAGTTTATTAAATTTGTATATTTTTCAAAGAATCCTCTGCTTTTTCTATCAACCAATCACCAAACGTATCTAAAAATGATAAGATTTCTTCTATATCTTTTATCGGTTCAATTACATATTGTAGTGCTTTCCTCATATTTTTTTCTTGTTCGGGAAAATGCTTACTAAATAACTCATATGCTGGATATAAGTCCCTGGAATACAGCCCTTCTCTATCAATTGTTAATGCTAGACCTGCCCTGACTACAATCTTCATGATCCAACGACAACAATCCTCTATATCATCCACGTCCTTATTATGAATTAACTCTTCGTGTGTTTGTTCAATTTGTTTCCGCAAATGAATGAGATGTTCATACGCTATCTCCTGACTTACTTTATATTTAGGTAAATATAATTTTACGTCTTCACCTAATATACATACACTATGTGTCTGAATCATAAATCCTATAAAAGAAAAATCCTCTGAGTTTATTACTTCTTTTTCACTATAAAAACTTAATTCCACTCCTGATATACAATTAAACTGCTGTGTAATTTGGACTTCTAGCTCCTTGCTCCAGCTTAAGTCAATTACTTGAGGATTCTTTCGAACTAATATAATCATATCTACATCTGCAACCCCTTCTATCCCAATCCCTCTTGGAATAGAACCCCTTATATAAACACTGTGCAAATCATCCCGCAAAAATTGACAACAAGTATCCTTTATTTCTTGTATTACCTCCAAAAACACAGGCTGAATTTTATTAAAATGTGCATCGTTTATAATAAATCCTTCATCATCCACAGGACAAAAACGCCCTATTTTTTTTATTCTTGGCAATTTATCAACTCATTTCCCTATAAAATATTGGTTTATTCCACACATACAACAATTATAATTCAAATAATTCAGAATTGAAAATTTGAAAGTAAGACATAAATAATCCTACATTGTTACGTCCTATCTCTTTTATCACCATTCATTTTTCGAATATATAATAAGTAATCTCTCCTGAGATCATAAAATAGAAGATAAATTAGGAATACCAAAAAAATAAGTTTATTTACTATTTCAAAATAAAAAATGATTGCATTTCACTAATTGTATATCTATAATGTTTTTATTGATTCTATACAGAATCAATGCGTTTAAGTTTTTAATTTTATAATTCGGATGAACCATTCAGGAGAAGGTCTATTGATCTACCGACGGGGCAAAAAGTTGCTGAACCAACTTTGAAACTCTCAGGTCTTGTTTACAAGTAGAACTGCATGGGGACGAATCTCTGGAGAGACTCCCTCTCGCTTAATATAGCGCGGAGGAAAACGAGCACCGAAGGAGCAAATCCGCTAATCTAGCGGATAATCTCTCAGGTAAAAGGACAGAGACAAGCGAAAGAAAATGCCGATTTGTATCGGTTTATTTTTCTATCCCTTGTTTCTCCAGAGACCATTTCATTTCCTTGAAGTGGTTTTTATTTTTTCTAAAAAAGGAGAATACAGATGGAGACAGTAAGTAAAGTATTAGAACAAATTAATCAGTATGTGTGGGGGTTACCAACTTTGTTGCTACTTGTTGGAACTGGTATCATTCTCACAGTGCGCTTAAAAGGTTTACAATTTAGTAAACTAATATACGCTCACAAACTAGCTTTTAAAAAATCAGAGGATACATCATCTTCTGGAGATATTAGTCACTTCCAAGCACTGATGACAGCTATGGCTGCAACGATTGGTATGGGAAATATAGCAGGTGTCGCAACTGCTGTGACAATCGGTGGACCCGGCGCAATCTTTTGGATGTGGATTACTGCTTTATTTGGAATGGCAACAAAGTATGCCGAAGCAATCCTTGCGGTGAAATACCGTGTTAGTAATGAAAATGGTGAATACTCCGGTGGACCAATGTATTATTTAGAACGTGGTTTAGGGAAAAAATGGCTGGCTGTTTTATTCGCTATATTCGGCACAGCTGCTTCTTTCGGTATCGGTAATATGGTTCAATCTAATTCGGTTGCAGAGGCAATGCGAATCAATTTTTCTTTCCCTCCTGCATTAACTGGTATACTCATGTCATTCTTAATCGCTATCGTTATTTTGGGCGGTGTAAAAAAGATTGGTAGAGTTACTGGATATATCGTTCCTATTAAAGCATTCTTTTATATAATCGCTGGCCTTATTATTATTTTCTATCACTTTGATCAAATTCCAGAAGCATTTTCACTTATTTTTTCTGGTGCATTTCAAGGTACTGCAGCTGCTGGTGGTTTTATCGGAGCAACAGTTGCATCTGCAATTCAAATAGGAATGGCACGTGGTGTATTTGCTAACGAGGCTGGTTTAGGAAGTGCTCCTATTGCTGCGGCTGCTGCCAAAACAGATTCACCTGCAAAACAAGCTTTAGTTTCTATGACTGGTACTTTTCTAGATACATTTATTGTATGTACAATTACGGGGCTAGTATTAATTACTACAGGCGCATGGAAATCAGGTAAAACTGGTGTTGAAGCTACAACATTAGCATTCCAATCCGTATTCGGTACTGCTGGTAGTATGATTCTCGGTATCGCCATTATATTATTCGCCTACTCTACTATTTTAGGTTGGTCGTATTACGGAGAGAAGTGTGTAGCTTATTTATTTGGACAAGGTGCTGTACGATATTATAAAGCAATCTTTATCGTTATGATTGCAATAGGTGCTAATTTAAAGCTAGGTGTCGTATGGACATTTGCCGATATTGCAAATGGACTTATGGCGATTCCAAACTTAATTGGTCTAATCGGATTAAGTGGTATTGTTGTCGCTGAAACGAATCGCTTTTTACAAGCAGAGAAATTGAAAGAAAGTCATAAAAAACAGGCAAGTTAATCACTAAAACAAGGAATGGCTCATTTATAATAAGCCATTCCTTTTTTCTCTATTTCAATTCCTTTCCCTCCTGAACCATATGTAAATAAAGTACAAAATCCATCATTGTAGATGAATAACCAAGTTGACGGATCATTGCTGTTATATTCCCTCTATGATATGTACCATGATTTACGACGTGTTGCACTAACTCTAAAATGGAAGTGTCTAATGCACCTGCATATGGGTTCTCAATAACAAATACAGTATTTACGTCTTGTATTCTACTTAAAAATTCTTTATATTGATTTGCCATGTTTTCAAACATTTTTTCTAATTCATGTAACGATTTAGTTTCGATTTGTTTTCGTAATTTTTCTCGGTCTTGTATTACTTCACTCATACTTTTACCATGCAATATGTGTAACCACACTTGATCTGTAATATAAATATGTACAAAAGTATCCTTAATTGATGGGAATACACTCTGTATCTGTTCATTAAAAATTGTCTCATAGTTTGGTAACTCTTTTAGTCGGTTGAATAATCGTGTATTAGCCCAAGCATGGTAATCAAACTGTTTTAACATGTAATCTTTCAATCTAAATCTCCTCCTTATTGTATGAAACGAATGTTTTGCTTCTTCATTTCCGCTTCTCTATCAGCTTTTACAATCCCTTTTTCTTTAACTTCATGTTTATTTATAGTTTTATATTTTACATATGTATAAAATTCCGTTTTAAATGGAAACGATGTAATTTGAATTGTTTCTTCATCCACCCATTCAGCTTGAATAGGCTTCTCCCCCTTACTATTAAACATTTCTGTTCCTTCAAAACCATCTTTAAATAAATCAATTTCATCTTTCTTTTTTACACCAGGTTTATTCATACATACATATAAAGAAAGTTCATCACAAAACTTTAATAATCTATAATGTTTATCAAACATCGCATATTGTTCTTTTGTTAACGTTTTCAAAATTCTTTTTTGTCGTTCCAATTCATTTTTATAAAAAGACATCATCTCTTCATCTTCCTCATTTAATGAAAATGATAAAAAGTGCTTACTACAAAGTAGCGCCCCGTATGGATTTGACTCTTCAATTGCATTCAAACCAATCGTATAAAAAACAAAGCGTAATGAACTTGGACAATCCATAAATGTATATGGAATATTTTTAGTATCATTCAAAATTGGTACTTTATCAAGCTCTATCCATCCTCTATCATGCTCATATATAGCATCAATTGTCTCTTTTAAGTATATTTTATCTTCAAAAAAATCTTCTATTATATGTCTTGCAATTTCACCAGCTAAAAAACCATGATCATGTTGACGTATTAATATACTTTCTTTCTCATTCTTTTCACGAAAAATCATCCGTATATTCCCCCTCATCCTCATATTACAGCTTGTTGTATGCATCAATTCTTAATTAATCCCTAAATATTAGCAGGGATTCAGTTTCTTTCAACGAAATTAACATAAACATACAGCATTCTTTCTAATCACAAAGTTAGCTTTATCTTTACTAACCATTATACTAAAACATTCATTCTAAAAAATTTTTTATGAGGTGAAAACATGAACAAAACAGAATTAGTTAAAAATGTAGCACAATCAGCTGATATTTCTCAAAAGGATGCTTCTGCAGCTGTACAATCCGTATTTGACACAATTGCTAATGCATTACAATCTGGCGATAAAGTGCAACTAATCGGCTTTGGAACTTTTGAAGTGCGTGAAAGGTCTGCTCGTACAGGGCGTAATCCGCAAACTGGAGAAGAAATTCAGATTGCTGCTGGTAAAGTTCCAGCATTTAAAGCAGGAAAAGAATTAAAAGAAGCTGTTAAATAAACAAGAAACCAGCCATTTTATAGGCTGGTTTCTTGTTTATTTCTTATTTAAGCAGTTCCTTTATATTCTCTGCATGATACACTTCACAAATATAAAATACACATTTGCAGTTACTTACAATTTGATATTTTCTAGTTGGATAAACATTCGCCGCAACAGAACATCCATCAAACAATTCGATAATATTTCCAGATGGCTGATATCCTTCATATAATACGTTTCTTCTTACTTCCATCTTTTCTATAAGGTTTTCAACAGGAATATTTCCACTCTCTAATTCACTCTTTATTGTATCCGGTAAAAACGAAGTGTCTGCAAAAATTAGATTTTCAGATAACACCTTACCTTTATAACTAACATTAGATACGCGATAAAGAAATGTTCCGTTTTTATCAAAGAAATTCTTTGCTTCTTTCGGAATGTATTGTCTATCGAGCGCTTCCTGTTCAAGTACATCAAACTGAACTGTATCTTTTACAAGTTTTTCTAAAGCTAGAATAGATGACGTATTTCTAGAAAACAACATATCTTTAATTGCCTGTACATTATAAGTTAATTCAGTTTTTCTATTTTCCGCTACTAACATGAGGAACACCTCTTCTATAAGAAATTTTATTAAAAATTAACGATGATTTAATAGCAATCCCGCGTCTAACTGCGTAATTTCAGTTACTTCTTTACTAAATATTGCAATGGAAGCCATATAATCTAAACTAGGTCTTACATCTTCCATCATTGTATTTTCTGCTAACTCTTGTCTATCTTTAAAAATCAACAATTTTGGAGGGTCATTTGGAGCTGATACTGTAATTTCTACTGGTGGGATCAATAGTCCTTCACCTGTCGCTTTCAGCACTGCTTCTTTTCGAGTCCAATATGTTAAAAATCCTTCTAGTCGCTGCTCATCAGGTAACTTCATAACTTGTGCTATTTCAATGTCTGTTAATACGCCCTCTGCCATTTTCATAACATCTACATTTGGATTCATTTGCTCAACATCAACACCCACAGGTGCAGATTTAGTAAATGCAACAACAACCCACTCACCCGAATGTGAGACTGATATTTGCGGCATCCCTTCTGGTAACTGTGGTCTGCCATGTTGTAATTTACATACTGGGCACATTCGATCAATTGGCACTTGAACTGGCGACATAGAAAGTACCTTTCCAAGTACTAATCTACTAATTACACAACCTATTATAAAACGCGCACGGTCTGCCGAATGATGATATGAATTTGCTTTCTCTCGCTCTACATCATTTAGTAAATTGCAATGCCATGATTGTAAATCTGAAATTCTTGCCCACCATATTTGACAACTATTCTCATTAAGGGTTGGTACAGAATCTACAACTTTACTCTCTATCATGTAAACTCTCTCCTTTTAAATGCCAATATTACTTTATTTCAAAAGAGTATTAGCATGCTGCAACTCATTCATTTACAACTTCTTTCTCTTTTTGTAATACAGATAACGGCTTTTTATTCTTCTTTGACATTACCTCTTTATCAGAAATACGTAAAGAAAATAGTAATGCTATGAGTAAAAATATTGCTGATCCAATTAATGCTGCTTGATATGGTAAAAAATCTGATTGTGCATTATTCTGTACGTTATTACTTCCAAAACCAGATAGTATACTAGCTAAAACAGCAACTCCTATTGCAGATCCTAATCGGTTTTGCACATTGAATATAGTAGTTGCTCTCCCCATAGAAGGTGGTGCAATATTGTTAAAAGCAGAAAATTGAACCGCACCGACAGATTGACCTAAGAAAATACCAATGCCAAACAATAGTGCCCGAATTTGCCATGGATTCGTATCATGATTTACAAAACTTAATAAAATAAAGATAACCGCCGTACTTACTAATCCAATAGAGATTACCTTTCGAGCTCCTAATTTCTTATATGACCATGGTATAATCTGCGAAGAAATCATTAATCCAATCGCCTCTGGGAATGTAGCAAGACCCGATTCCAGCGCGGAAACTCCTATTACATTTTGATACATAAGCGGAAAAATAAATAACATTCCTAGTAAACCAGCTGATGAAAACAACGAAATAAGACTCATTTTTCTAAAGACCGGTTCTTTTAATAAGTGTAAATCTAACATCGGTTGCTTTACTTTAAGTTCTACAATAATAAACAATGTAAGTAATACAATCCCAGCTATCCCAATACTAATTATTTCTGGAGAAACCCAACCTTTTGACGGGCCTTGACTGAGTGCATAGATGAGCATCGCAAAACCTGGTGCTGAAAGAACAAAACCGAGAGAATCAAAACGACCAGCCGATTTTTCAATATGCTCTGCTAAAAATAGAAGTCCAAATAGCAACGCAATGATACCAAACGGCAGATTAATATAAAATGCCCAGCGCCAAGACATTTGATCTACAAAGAAACCGCCAATAATTGGTCCGATCGCTGGTGCTACAGCAATTGGAAGTACAATAAATCGAGAAATTTTTGGTCTTTCCTCTGGTGAAAATGTTCGGAATAACATCGCCATCCCGACTGGTGTTAAAAGTCCGCCACCAGCACCTTGAATGATACGAAAAATATTTAATGAAGTAATATCATTAGCAATTCCACATAGTGCAGATGCAATTGTAAAAACGAAAAGGGCAGTTAAAAATACTTTTTTCGTACCAAAGCGATCTCCTAACCAACCAGAAATCGGAAGGAAAATAGCTAAGCTAACTAAATACCCAACATTTACAGTCCCCATTGCAGATGGGGGCACTTGCAGTTCTTTGCTTATCGTTTGCAGTGCTACATTCACAATCGTTGCATCCATCGCAGCCATAAACATCGCTGTTATATAAACGATGCTTACAACTACTTTTGGATTTATTTTTACTTTCATTATTGTTTTCCTACTAATATTTTTTCGCTAATTTGATTTTTTTTCGGCTCTAAATCATTCCAGTTAACTTCAACGTATTCTAAGCAAACTTGTCTGCTAGCTTCTTCATGTACGACATTCCATCCAATTGGTACATCGAGAAAGGCAGGCCAGAGAGAATACTGGCCCTCCTCATTCATTAATACTTTATATGTGTAATTATCATTTTCAAATGGATTCGTCATACTTTACTTACCCCTTTCTTATTCTGCAAATATTTCGCTAGCACTTGTCCAATTTCTGTAAGTGGACCTGGCTGACATAAATCTTTATGTCTACAATCAATGTCATGCTGCACGATTTCCCCGTCTAAATAATTTAGCCACGTATTTGGAGAAATAGGATCAAACCAGTCTGGTATAACAGTAGATCTAAAGAATAAAATATCCCCGTTATAAACTTTTGGCACGTATTTCCCTAACAACCCTACTGAATTTACATATGTTTCTTTCAAGTTTAAAATAGTCTCTTCCTCAAGACTTGCTAATGCACTTCCATCTTTGCGAAGTATTGCAACCGCACTTTCCATAGTAAGTGGTTTACCATCCATGTTATCTGGATCATATCCACCTAAAGCAAGTAATGCGATTAACGCTTCTTCTTCAGTAGGTGCTTCCGTATTCGGTAAGAAGTGACCAGGATACGAATCCAGCATAACGAGTAATTCTACTTCTTCCCCTTCATTTTGAAGTTGCGCCGCCATAGCATGAACAACATTTCCTCCAAGCGACCATCCGAGTAAACGATATGGTCCGTGAGGCTGTATTTCACGAACGTGTTTTAAATAATCCGCCGCCATCTCCTCTAAGCTTTTTGGAAGTTCTTCATTTTCAGCGATACCACGTGCTTGTACACCATAGATTGGATAATCTGTTCCTAAAGATTTCATAAGTCCTGCATAGCACCAACTTAATCCACCTGCTGGATGTACACAAAATAGTGGTAATTGATCTCCGCTTGCTCGTAATGGAAGCAACACATCAAGTGCACTTTGACCATTCCCCATTTCAAGTCTTTCAGCAAGCCCTGCAACAGTAGGTGCTGCAAATAAAGTTCCGATATTTAGTTCAACTCCAAGTGCCTCTTTAATGCGACTCATCAGCTGCACTGCAAGAAGTGAATGACCACCAAGATCAAAGAATCCATCATCAATTCCAATTTGAGACACACTTAAAACTTCTGTAAACAAGTCACATAACATTTCTTCTTGCGGTGTTCTCGGTCCGCGGCTAGAAGATGATGCAATAAATTCTGGAGCTGGCAATGCCTTTCTATCTAATTTACCGTTTGGAGTTAAAGGTAACTCATTTACTACTACAAAAGCGTATGGAACCATATAATCTGGCAAACTACCTCCAGCATACTGACGCATTTCATTCGTATCGATCGTTTCATTATTTGATGCGACGATATAAGAAACTAATCGTTTATCCCCTGGTTGATCTTCCCGTACAATAACAGCTACTTGTTCAACTTTAGGATGTTTCATTATTACCGCTTCTATTTCCCCTAATTCAATTCGGAATCCACGAATTTTAATTTGATGATCTGCACGTCCTATATAATCTAACGTCCCATCTTGACGCCAGCGCGCTAGGTCTCCTGTACGATACATTCTTGTACCTGGCTTACCAAATGGATCTGCGATAAAACGTTCAGCAGTTAATCCTGCTCTTCCTAAATATCCACGAGCGAGCCCTGCACCTGCAACATATATTTCTCCAACTACTCCAGGTGGCATCGGTTGTAAATAGTTATCTAATACGTATACTTTAAGATCCGGTATACTGCACCCGATTAAACTATTTGCTCGTAAAGATACAATACTTTCATCTAATTCAATATAACTAACATGTACCGTCGTCTCCGTTATTCCGTACATATTAATAAGCTTCGGTGCGTTATAAGGATGACGACTATACCAATCTTCTAATCGACTTAGTTCAAGTGCTTCTCCGCCAAAAACAACATATCGTAAAGATAATTTTTGACCAACCTCTTCATTTTCACGATCTGCTTGCATCAATTGATAGAACGCTGATGGAGTTTGGTTTAAAACAGTAACCTTTTCCTTAACAAGAAGCTGTAAAAATTCTTTCGGCGAGCGACTTACAGTATGTGGTACTACAACTAAACGCCCTCCATATAATAAAGGTCCCCAAATTTCCCAAACCGAGAAATCAAAAGCGTATGAATGGAACATCGTCCACACATCGTCTGCGTCAAATTGGAACCAATGATCAGTTGCTCCTAAAAGTCTTACTACATTTTGATGAGGTATCATAACCCCTTTCGGTCTACCTGTTGAGCCTGACGTATAAATAACGTAAGCAATATGTGAAGGAGATAACGGCTTCATGCGCTCCATTTCATCTATATTGTCTTCACTATATTTCTCAATTTCTTCTATTACGTTCACATCATCAACTAAAATCTTTAGTGCCTCATCACATTCAATTTCCACATCTGAATTTGTTAAAACACATGATGGTTTCGCATCGTGTAGCATAAACGAGATACGATCTGACGGATAATCCGGATCTAACGGAAGGTATCCCGCACCAGCTTTAAGAACAGCAAGTAAGCTTACAACCATATTTAAAGATCTCGGCATCGCTAAAGCAACAAGTTGATCAGGACCGATTCCTTTCGCTATTAACAAACGAGCTATTTTATTCGCTTTTCTATTTAACTCTTCATAAGTTAGCTTTTCATCTTCAAAGACGACAGCAATAGAATTTTGATTTACATGAGCCTGCTTTTCAAATAATTGTGGCAATGTCATTTCAGGTACAATTTGAAAACCACCATTCCACTTTTCTAAAACTGTATTTCGCTCTGCTAAAGTTAATATTTCTAATCTACCAATTGATTGATCCGGATGTTTCTCTGCATCATCTAATAATAGAATGAATCGTTCTATTAGTTTTTGAACCGTTTCACGTTTATATAAATCGGTACTAAACTCTAACAATCCGTATAAGCCGTTTGGAGTACCATCAACTCTGTTACTCTCGCTAATTTCAAATGTTAAATCAAATTTTGCAGAACCAACACTTTGAATTTCAAGGCTTGCTTCTAAATCCGGTACATTAAACGTTGCTTCTGGCGTATTTTGGAAAGCTAACATAACTTGAAACAGCGGATGACTATTTCGAGTTCGTACTGGGTTTAACACTTCAACAAGTCGTTCAAATGGAACATCTTGATTTTCATAAGCTGCAAGGTTTACCTGTTTCACTCTATTTAATAATTCTTTAAAACTTGGATCTCCTGATGTATTTGTGCGTAACACTAATGTATTTACAAATAAACCAACTATATCCGTGAGTACATCGTCGTTTCTTCCAGCAATCGGACTACCTAATGGTATATCAGTTCCAGCACCTAATCTTGTAAATAAGGCACTTAGTCCTGCTTGCAACACCATAAACAAACTAACTCCATTTTTACGAGCGAGCTCCACTAACCTACTATGCATACCTTCATCTAAATGAAAATGAATTGTTTCCCCGCGATAACTAGTTTCAATTGGGCGCTGATAATCTGTAGGTAACTCCATTTGATCTGGTAAACCTTTTAACTCTTCTTTCCAAAAATCTAATTGTGTTGAAATAATACTGTCTGGTTTTGTTTCATCACCTAATAGCTGTTGTTGCCATAGTGAATAATCTGCGTATTGAACTGGAAGGGTTTCTAGTTGAACACTATCACCTTGACATCGTGCTTTATAAGCCGCTGTAAAGTCTCTCGTTAACGCTTGTAATGACCATCCATCTCCTACAATATGATGCAAAAGAATTAGTAAAACATGTTCGTTTTCACTCACTTTAAAAAGTTGCAAACGAATTGCTGGTTCGATATCAAGATTAAAGCTATATCTTACAGCTTCAGACAGTGTACTTTCTAATTCATCCTTACATGTATTTGTTATAATCATTTTTAAATTCAATTTATCCATTTCTAGAATTCTTTGATATGAACTGCCAAGTGAATTCGGGAAAATCGTTCTAAGTGTTTCATGTTTCTCAACTACATCATAAAAGGCACCTTGCAGTGCTTCCTCATTCAATTTTCCAGACATACGAATGACTAACGGAATATTATAAGTAGGACTTGGACCTTCTAAACAATTTAAGAACCATAACCTGCGCTGTGCAAATGAAAGTGGAACTTCATTTGGCCTACTTACTTTCTTAATAGCTGGTCTTGCGCTTTTTGCACGATCCAACTGGTTCGCTAATTCAGCAACAGTTGGTGATTCAAATAGCTTTCCGATTCCTAATTCTACACTTAACGTTTCACGAATTCTTGCCATTAAACGAGATGCAAGAAGCGAATGGCCGCCCATTTCAAAGAAATTATCATCTATACTAATTCGCGAAACACCAAGTACTTTTGCAAATAAATCACATAGTATTTCTTCTTTCGGATTTCTAGCAACTCTCTCATTGTTCATTCCATTAAAATCAGGAGCAGGTAATTTCTTTCTATCAACCTTACCATTTGGTGTTAATGGTAATTCTTCTAGCACAACAAATGCTGATGGTACCATATAATTCGCTAAACTTTCTGAAACATAAGAGCGAATTTCTGAAAGATGAATCATTTCCTTCTCTTCGGCAACGATATACGCAATGATTCGTTTATCATTTGGACGATCTTCTCGTACCATTACCACTGCTTGTTGTATATTTTCATGTCGTTGTAATACCGTTTCAATTTCAGCTAATTCAATTCGGAAACCGCGAATTTTAATTTGATGATCTGCGCGACTAATGTACTCTAACACACCATCCTTACGCCATTTCACAAGATCACCTGTGCGGTACATACGTGCTCCAGCTTTTCCATAAGGGTTTGCAACAAACCGTTCAGCCGTTAACGCTGGTTTTCCTAAATATCCGTTCGCAAGTCCTTCTCCTGCAATATATAATTCACCGATAACTCCAGGTGGAACAGGCTGTAACCCTGCATCCAAAACGTACACTTCTGTATTCCAAATTGGTCTTCCAATAGGAGGTATACCATTTTCACTGTCATCAATATTCATGAAAGTAGACCAAATAGTCGTTTCAGTTGGTCCATATAAGTTAGTTATAGAGCAACCTAATTCTTTTAATTTATTTGCTAAATGTGCCGGAAGAGCTTCACCGCCAACGAGTACGTTTAGCCTTTGTAACCTCTCTGGATATTCAGTTATTAACGCCTGCCAGAGCGTCGGTGTAGCTTGCATAATTGTCGCTCTTTCTTCTTGTAACAATGTCGTTAATGCAGAAGGCTCTTGGATTACCTCTTTTTGTGCAATTGTTAAACTTGCACCACTAATAAGAGGTAAATAAATTTCTAGAGCAGAAATATCAAACGCAAACGTTGTAACTGCTAATAAATGATCGTTTTCATTTAATGAAAACATATCTTTCATAGCTAATAAGAAGTTACTTAAACCTTTCATAGTAACAATTACACCTTTTGGATTTCCGGTTGATCCTGAAGTGTAAATTGTATAAGCTTGGTTTAAAAGTGATTCATCATTTTTAAATGGTAGATTCATATGAGAATATGTTTTTAACGCTATTTTCGTTTCTTCGCTATCTAATATGATTTCTTTAATATCATTTTCTATAACTAAAGTAGATGAAACAGATGAATGTGTTATGATACAAACTGGATTTGCATCATTTACTATATAATGAATTCGCTCGGCTGGGTATTCTGGATCTATCGGTAAATACGCTGCACCAGCCTTTAGAACTGCTAGCATACTAACTACCATTTCTATTGATCTTGGAAATACTAAGGCTACAAACTGATTTACTTCTATTCCTTCTTCTAATAAATAGTGTGCTAGTTCATTCGCTCGTTCATTTAGCTCTTTATACGTAAGTTTTATCCCGTTACAAGTAACTGCTATTTTATTTGGATTTTTTTGTACTTGTTTTTCAAATAATATAGGTAGATTAATTAGCTCTTCAGCTTTCTTCGTTTCATTCCATTCCAATAAAACTTTATGATTTTCTTCAGGAAGAGTAATGTTTATTTTTCCAATCGGCTCGTCTTTATGATAATTATTTATCACTAATTCTAATAGACTCATAAATCTTTCTTTATGCAATGCTAGTTCCGCGCCGTTATATACTTCCGGATTCGCATCAAAATGAATCATTAACTCATTTTCATCGAAACGTTTATATACATTTATCGATAAATCATCAACAGGTCCTGCTGATAAATTATGTGTAATACCACGATTCCCAGCAAAGTTAAGCCCATAATCAAAAGGCATAACATTCACTAACGGCCCAAACAACCTTTGATTTTCACCTAGTAACTTTAAGTCTCTTCTTAATTCCTCATGACGATATTTATGATGACGACGTACGTCTCGAATTTCTTTAGAAACTTGCTGTATTAATTCTGCAAAAGTTATATTTGGAGTTAACTTTAGACGAAGTGGAACTAAATTCATTACCATGCTTGGTGTATGAATAGATACAGAACCAAGACGCCCCATCATCGGTAAACCTAAAACAATATCATTTGCACCTGTTAATTTATGCATGTAAATACTCGTTACGGCTACAACAAATTCGGGCCAACTCGTTAACGAAATATTAATATCTTCTAGTAAAGTTTTTGTACTAGCATTTGATAGATAAGCAGTTTCTCGTAAAAATCCATTTGATGTTCTCGGCGCTCGTTCTGCTAAACTTATAACTTCCGGTTCATCTGCAAACTTTTCTAGCCAAAAAGTACGATCTTCCTGAAATTGTTTAGATTCACGATACTCATTATCTTCTTGTACAATTTTTGCAAGAAAACCAAATGGCTTTTCATTCTTATTTGTTTCTTCTATAAGTGATGTATACTCATTCGCTACCTTTTGGCTAAGAAGTGAAAATCCATAGCCATCCATCACAATGTGATGGATGCGCTGATACCAAAAGAAACGATTATTTTCAACTTGAATAAGTGCTTCAGTAAATAATTTATCTTCTTTTAAATCTATCGGTACAGATAAATCATTTTTCATCCATACTTTAGCAGCTTCTTCAGGATTTTCTTCTTTACGAACGTCAATAAAATGCATATGAAACGTTGACGATTCCTCAATAACTTGCCATGGGCCAATTTCATCCTCTTCGAAACGAACATGAAGTGCTTCTGCTTCTTTTACCACTTTACGTACAGCTAACTCGAAAATTTCATGATTAATATTTCCGTTTATTTCTATATATTCCCCAGTATTATAAATCGGATTAAGCGGATCTAATTGTTGCGCAAACCACATACCAGACTGCGCAGATGATAACGAATGACGAATCTTTTGACTATTAGGCATTCTTTACTACCCCTTTATTATGTAGTCTATTTGTTACAGCACTTGTGCTGCTTGTGAAGATAGTAAACGGTACCAATCATCAACAGTTGGACGTTCTGCTAAATCTGCAAAAGTGATTTCTTTCCCTTCGCGACGCCATTTCTCTACTAAACTCATAATTCTGACCGAATCAAGTCCTCTATTTAATAAGTCTTCATCAACTTCAATACTCTCTACTGGCTCACGGAGTAGTTGTGCAACTAGTTCATGTACTTTCTGTAAAGTGATTCCTTCACTCTCATCGCTTTTTACACTTTGTAAATCTTTTAATAGTAAGTTTGTTGATGTCGTTACTGCACATCTATTTGATGCATACTGCAATGCTTGTTTATGATGCTCTAGTGAAAAATCAGCAACTGCATCTGCTACAAAAAATGGCTCTATACCATCCATAAATGCTTCACAAGCTGTTAAAAGGCAGCCAATATGCGCATAAATACCGCAAATAATAAGTTGATCTCTTCCCTGCTCATTTAAAATTTCTAATAGATTCGTCTTTTTAAATGCACTATATCTCCATTTGGTTAGGAATATATCATCCTCATCTGGAGTAAGCTCATCGACAATTTTCTTTTTATCTGGTCCAGCAGGAATACCGTCACCCCAAAAGTCTTGTAATAACCCTCGTTGTTCTAACGTTTGTCCACCAGGTTGTGCTGTATAAACAACTGGTATACCAAGTTCCTTGCATCTTTCTCTTATTACCTTAATATTTGAAATTAGTTCTACTTTTGGCGATTCTTTATCGCTATATGCATCAAGAAAATATTCTTGCATGTCATGGATTAGAAGAACCGCACGTTTCGGATCTGGCGTCCAATTCACTTTATTTTTTGGTAGTTCTGATTCAATTGGCATTTTATATACTGAAATAGATGGGATAGCCATCTAATCACTTCCTTCCGATTTTTATTATTGTTTTACTGTAATAAGTTTTTCAGCAATGACTTTACGTAATTCTTTTTTGCTTACTTTTCCAACACCTGTTTGTGGGAATGATTCAATAAATTCAATTCGATCTGGAATCTTATAAGCTGCTATACCACGTTCTCTTAAGAACATTTTTAATTCGTTTGCAGTTAGGACTTGTCCACGAGCGATAACAAAAGCGCAAGTGCGTTCTCCTAAATAATCGTCAGGCATAGATACAATTGCTACATCATGTACTGCATCATGTGCTAATAGATGATTTTCAACTTCTTCCGCAGCAACCTTCTCACCACCACGGTTAATTTGATCTTTATCTCTTCCTTCTACAATGATGTAACCTTGTTCATTTACTTTTACAAGATCACCTGTGCGATAAAAACCATCTTCTGTAAATGATCTTACATTATGCTCTTCCGCTTTATAATAGCCACGAATTGTATATGGCCCTCTTGTTAATAAACTACCTACTTCACCAGGCTTAACATCATTATCATGTTCATCAACAACTCGAACTTCATCAAATGTAGACATCGGTCTACCTTGTGTATGAATAATGATTTCTTCTGGATCATCTAGTCTTGTGTAATTTACTAACCCTTCCGCCATACCGAACACTTGCTGTAACGTACATCCGAATGTAGGGCGTATACGCTTCGCAACTTCGGCACTAAATTTCGCACCGCCTACTTGAATAACTTGCAGGCTTGATAAATCGTTATTACGGGAAGATACCGCATCAAGCCAAATCATTGCTAATGGTGGAACGAGCGCTGTAATCGTAACTTTTTCTTTTTCTATAAGAGCAAATGCCTCATCTGGACTACCTCCAGTTGCCAATACTACTTTTCCACCGGCATAGAAAGTTCCAAATGTCCCTGGAGAACTCATCGGGTAATTGTGTGCTACTGGAAGAACTGCCATATAGACACTTTCTGCATTTAAATTACAAATGTCAGCGCTAACACGTAAACTATAAATATAGTCATCATGTGTTCTAGGAATTAATTTAGAAAGTCCTGTCGTCCCTCCTGATAATTGGAGAAACGCAACATCACTTGGCTGAACTTCTGGTAACGGAATCGGATCCATATAAAGATCAGTTATGTTCACGAATTCTTCTTCTTCCCCCACTACGATTACATGTTGTAAAGCGGGAACTTTCTCTTTCACTTCTCTTGCTAGTTTTCGATAATCAAAGCCGAGAGCCTTATCTGAAATAACGTAAGCACTCGCTTCACCAAACTCGCAAAAATAACTAATTTCACTACTGCGATGAGAAGGTAGTGCAAAAACAGGGAGTGCTCCAATGCGAAATAGCGCAAAGCATATTTCGAAAAACTCTATAATATTAGGTAACTGGATTACAACTCGGTCTTCTTTCTTTATTCCTAAATTCAGTAAACCTGAAGCTAAGCGATCTACCTTTTTATCAAGTTCACTATACGTTATATGCGTATTACTACTTACAACCGCAATTTGATCCCCATATTTTTCAGCACGTTCTTTTAACATCGAACCAAATGTTTCTCCAAGCCAACACCCTTCTTCTCGATAGCGATTGGCAAATTCTTTTGGCCATTCCGTATAACCTATTAACATTCTTTCTTCCCCCTATTTTTCATTCAGCGCATTATCTCTTAACCCTAAAGCCTTCAACATTGTTTGGAACTTAGCTGATGTTTCTGCTAACTCATCTTCTGGCTTTGATTCAGCAACAACTCCAGCACCTGCATATAAGCGAAGTGTATTCTCTTGCACTTCAGCACAACGAATTGTAACAATCCATTCGCCATCTCCATTTAAATCGCTCCACCCTAACATTCCTGTAAAGAATTCACGGTCAAATGGCTCAATTTTTTGAATAGCCTCTCTCGCTTCTTCCATTGGAGTTCCACAAACTGCTGGCGTAGGATGAAGAGCAATTGCTAATTCTAAAGAAGACGTATTTGGGTCCTTTAGTTCACCTTTCACTTCCGTAGACAAATGCCACATTGCTTCACTATGAATAACTGAGGGTTTTTCTGGAACATGTAATATATGACAGTAAGGGCGAAGCGCAGCGGCAACCGATTCAACTACTACCGCATGTTCATGTAAATCTTTTGGAGAAGAAAGTAATTCTTCTGCCCTTCTTTTATCTTCTACTGGATCCTCACTTCGTGGTCTTGAGCCAGCCAACGGATTAGAAATTACTTGCATACCATGACGTGAAACAAGTAATTCAGGACTTGCTCCAATTAACGTCTTACTGTACTCGTTTTCATCTTTCGGCAAATTAACAGCAAATGTGTAGCCGTACTTATTATGTTCCGCTAATTCACGAAGTAGTTTTTGTTGATCAATTTTCTCGGAAGACTTAACATCCAACGATCTAGATAGAACGATTTTTCTTAAATCTCCGTCCTGAATTTTTGCTATTCCTTGCTTCACACCATCCATATAAACTTCAGGAGCTGGAACCGGTGTCATTTCAAATGTCAGTTTCTCATTTCGTTTTATCTCATTTGTTGTCTCTAACTGTAAACGCTCAGTAATTCTACTATGTTCTGGTACGATAAGTTGAACTTCTTTTCTACGATCAAAAGGCAAAGCACCAACAACGATAGGATTCGGATTTCCGGCTTGTTTTGCATTACTTAATACCGCTTGTACAAGTTCTGGAAAACTTTCAATTTCATGATGTTTTACTGTAGTAAACTCTCCTTCTGTCAATATCGTTCGAGTTGGTGAAGCGAAAAAGAACGAAGATTCAGTTTTATAATCTTCTAATAATTTTTCTGACAGTTCCTTTACGGCTATAAGTTCATTCATAGTATTAAAACCTCCTGAATTTTTTATTAAACTCCTAATGTAGCTCCGCCATCGACACATAAATTGTGCATTGTAATATGACTCGCTTTATCAGAAGCTAAAAACAATACAGCTTCAGCAATTTCTGAAGGTTGTGCAATTTTTTGTAACGGAATACCGAGTCTATATGTATTTTGAGAACCAGCAATTATATTTTCAGCTCCATTCTCATCAGCCCATAGTAATCTTTGCATTTCAGTTTCAGTAGAACCAGGAGAAACTAAGTTGCAGCGAATATTGTATGCTGCAAGCTCTAATCCTAAACACTTCATAAACATTGTCGTTGCGGCTTTTGATGCAGCGTACGCAGCCATTTCCATTCTCGGAGTATTTGCCGCATTTGAACCAACTGTAACAATTGCCCCTGACCTTCTTTGCATCATATGTTTACTTACTGCTCGAGACATATAGAAAACTCCTGTAGAATTTACAGAGAAGGTTTTATTCCAATCTTCATCACTTAAAGAGTGAATCGGTCCCATACGTAATACCCCTGCAACATTTATTAATATATCTATTGTTGCTATATCATTTTCAATACCGTTTACCATATCTTCAACAGCAGTACTATCACTCACATCTAAATGAAATGTTTTCATACGTGTTTCATTTAATTCATTTTCATTTAAGAGTACGTTTAACCCCTCTTCATTTTGATCAACCGCAATAACTGTAGCTCCTCTTTCTAAAAACATTTTGGCAACAACACTGCCTATACCTTGAGCTGCACCTGTTACTAAAACCGTTTTTCCATCAAATTCCCCTAAGTTCATTTCCTCTATCCTTTCATTTGAAAATTAATCTAATTAAACAAATAGCAATAATGATAACGATTATCACTATCAATGTAAAAAATAATACACTTACTAAACTAATTGGTCAAGTGTACTTTTCATCAAAATATTATTCATTGATAATGTTTTTCATTTAATATTCTTACACCGAAATGATAATCTTTCTCAATAAACTTGTCAACCTATTTTTATTTTTCAGATAAAATATTTTAGTACTTCTCAATACAATTACATCTAAAAGCATTAATAAGTACTTACATTAAAAAATTTAATTCGTACTCCTCTTTTTAAAATTGAAGAAGATAAACTGTAGATACCTTCATTTACAAAGCCTTACCAAAAACTCAAGTATATATTTTCTCAACATTTTTCTGAAAATATCGAGAAAGTATATCTTGCAATTACCGATGCATGTCGTGTTTATAATTTAAGATTTAATAAGTATTTCGAATATAATATATCAATTTATGATATTCCAATATAATCCAAACGGATACTTTACTCATTTTTTGCCTCTAGAAAATTCCACATGTTGTAATTCATAAAAAAGCATCCTATTAAATAGGGTGCTTTTTAGTAAACATAGTGTTAAAGAAGATTTATATACTTACGCTACACTGCGATACTCTTCTTCTTTTTCTTTTTTCTGCTTAGGCACTTGGATTAAAAGTGCGATAATAAATGATACGACACATAATACGCCGATCACCATGAAAGTTGGTTTGAATCCACCTAGAACTGCACCGATAAAGGAACCAGCGAGCGCTCCAAATCCAAATCCTTGATACACAATTCCGTAGTTCTTACTATGGTTTTTCATACCGTAGAAATCACCAACGATAGCTGGGAAAATAGTGATATTTCCACCAAAGCAAAACGCTACACTTGCTACACATACGAAGTAGATACCATAATTTAAATCTACGAAACTTAAAACCAAGACTGAAGCTGCCATAACAACAAATGTACCAGTAACGATTTTTAAACGGCCGATTTTATCTGATAACGGTCCTAAAATAATACGACCTAATGTATTGAAGATTGCAACCATAGCCACCGCATTAGCTGCTGTCGCTGCGCTAAGCCCTACAAGTTGAACACCAATGTCTTTTACCATACCAATTAAGTATAAGCCACTCATACATGATGTAAACAACATAATAAATAATAAGTATACTTGTTTTGTGCCTAACATTTCTTTCGTTGTATATTCCTGAGTTTTTGTTTCATGAACTGCTCCTTGATCTGCAGCTTGATGGATTAAACAAGCGCCAAGGACAATCATAGCTGTAACAATTAAACCCCAGTATATAAACGCTTGTGATACACCAACTGATTCAATTAACTGTGCGTTAATATATTTAAAAATTAAACTACCCGAACCATATGCAGAGACAGAAATACCAGCAATTAAACCTTTACGCTTTGGAAACCACTTTATTAAATTGGATAATGAAGTGATATATGCTGTACCATCTGCATAACCTACAACAACCCCTGCTAGTACATAAAGCAATATTAATGAGGAAGCTTGTGAACTAAGTATTAATCCACTTCCTAATGCTAGTCCAGCTATCATAATAAGTTTACGAAGTCCCCATTTTTCTTGCAATTTACTCGCAAACAAAGTTGAAAACGCTAAAGACAGGCTAGTAATTGAGAAAGTTATAGCAACAGCGTTAAGACTCCAACCGTATTTACTCACTAAGGGCTGATTGAATAAACTCCATGTATATATCGTACCAAGCCCCATTTGTACTATGACTGTTCCAAGGACAACAAGCCATGGATTAACCGATGATTTTTTCATACCATCTCTCCTCCTCTTTCTATTTCAATGCTATTCGCTAAATATGCTTTTTTTATTTTTATTTTCGCCACCTCATTCGACTTAACAACTTCATTGTATAGGATGTTTTCGCTTATGTAAGCACTTACAAGATGGAGCGTCAAAAATATGGAATCAGTTACAGAAAACGAAGGGTGAAATACAAAAAACTACTTGTTAAATACGTAGTAGTTTTTATAATGTTTTACATCAATACGACTTACGGAGCTTTCACATCCTCTTTTACCAAAAAAATTATCGAATTATCCATGGCTGGACTTCAATATTTTGCTTATCCTATTCTTATTTAACTCTTCAACGTTTATAACATGTTGCGTCTGTATTTCTTGATACAAATCATTTAATAGTCTTGTAATCAAAAATTCCATCTTTTATACATTTTAACTTCCATATATCTTGTTTTTTTAACGAAACATACAGAATTACAACGTTTTTTTACAATTTTATACATAAAAATAGAAAATATATAATTCATTTACATAATGTTGCACTTTAATTTTTACTAAACAACAAATATTTTATTGATAAATAAAACTAAACATTCACTAATATATCTATACGTGGTTTAATATATATAATAAACAAACATTTCTGACTTTTATAAGGAGGTACTATGAAAGCAAACGTAGGCGATACTATACTATTTCAACGAAATAACTTAAAGATCACAGCATCTGTACTAAAACTATACACTGAATCGGTCTTAGTTGAAGTCACAGATGTAAGCGGTGGTACTTTTGAATTTGACCGAACAATTGTAAATCATAAAAACTATAAAATTTTAAATGCAAATAAATAAAACAATACAATACAAAATAGCCCCTGCTTAACAGCGGAGGCTATTTTGTATAATAACAATTCATTAATTTACATATCCTAAAACACTAACAATCTTGCTTGCTTTTAAATTATTAATATAATAATAAATTTCTAACCCTCTTCTCTCAGCTCTTAGCACTTTACCTTTCATTTTTGATAAATGCTGCGAAACAGTCGATTGAGGAATATTCAATATTTCTGTTAATTGTGTTACATTACAAGTTTTGCGTGCACTTAATTCATTTACAATTTGTAATCGTATTGGATGCGCCATTATTTTTAAAATATCCACATCTTCTTCAGTTACTAAACTTTTTTTTATCTCGCTCGTATATGTTGTCATAAGACATTCCCCTTTTATTTGAATTCCTTTTTATTAAAATCTGCTTCTAAATAAAATATTATCTCTAAATATACAATTAAGACCCTTATATAGAAATAATAGGATTTTGATTATTTAAAAACAGCAATACTATACAATTTCATCTATTTGGTACATATACATAATACAATTTCAATTTGTGCTCTATGTGAAGTTAGCATAAATTTATAATGAAGATTTTTCAAACAATTCACATCTAACTATATACTTCCTCATAATACTATCCAGTGATTTTAACATATTTTAGGCATTTGTATATACTATTGCAAAACACATTCTTATTGAGGGGGACTTTATATGCCAACACCGTTACAAGAACAAGTTGAAGAAGCTCGTGAAACGTATGTCAGTCGTATTATTTTAGTTGGTGGTTCAGCTTTATTTTTAACAGGTGGTGTTATATCTGCAATTTCAGCCTTTAAAAGTTATAACCGTTTGGCAAATACGCCACCTTCTTCAAATGATTCATAATTGCATCATTCATTCCTTTAAATAATAAAGATGCCGCCTCTACTATAGAGACGGCTTTATATAAAAACATTATTAAATTCATTTGAACTTAATTGAAAAAACGTTATAACAATTTGGTACAATGTTCAAAGTAAGGATAGATACTTTCAATTTGACAAGCTTATTTCACCACAAACCTCGTCTGACTACACCCATCCTTCTGCTTCGTTACCTCTAATACAGCTGGCATTGCGTTTTTCAGTTCTTGAACGTGTGAAATTACACCGATAAAGCGACCTGATTTTTGCAAGTCGATTAGGGCGTCAACTGCTTTCGTTAATGACTCTTCATCTAATGAGCCGAATCCTTCATCGATAAACATCGTTTCGATGGAAATACCACCCTCATACGCTTGAATTACATCTGCCATTCCAAGTGCTAAGCAAAGTGATGCGTTAAATTTCTCACCGCCAGATAATGTTTTTACATCTCGGGTTTGACCTGTATATGCATCATATACATCTAATCCTAATCCACTTTGTCGATTCCTCTTTTCAACTCGTTCGCTTCGTTTTAAATAAAATTGTCCATTTGATAATTTACGTAGTCGTTCGTTCGCAATTTGAACAATTTGTTCTAAATACTCAATTAAGATGTAACGTTCAAAGGATATACGACTATCATTATCCCCTTTCATTACTTCATATAAATCAACAAGTTCTTGGAATGCTTTTTCTTCCTCATGAATTTGTTCATCAATTCGTTTAATATTTTCATGTAAATCCGTAATATATGATACGGCGTTTTGAGCACGTTGTCGTTTTTCTTTAATAATATCAAGGCTAATTTCCAATTCTCTCACTTGCTCATCTAATGAAGAAATGTCCATATACTCTTTATCTTTTAAGTCTGCTTTTAATTCGTCAATTTGTTTTGTAAGTACTTCTAGAGATGAGTAATAACTTTGGATTTCTTGTTGTAACTTATCCATCTCAGCATCATTTAATTTGGATTCTTTATATGTTAATTGATCTGTAAATCCGCTTTGTTCTAGCTCTTTCATAAAGCGTGTAAACGTCTCTTCTTTCTTCTCTTTTGCACTATTAAATTGATTAGAAGCATTATCATGTTCTGCTTGAATACGTATATTTTCATTTTGCCAATGTTGATACGCCTCTTGTACTTTCTCCCATTCATCTTCCATTAACCTAAGTTCTTGCAGAGCTTGGTCAAACTGTACTTTCCAAGCTTGTACCGTTTGCAAGCTTTCCGGAATATTTTGCTTATCATGTTCATATGACGTACGAAGCTGCATACACTCCATTTCAGTACGGTGCTGCACAGTTTCTACTTCACGCTTTTGTTTCTGGAGTTCTTCTACTTTTTCTTCTACGCTTTTTATATTCACAGCAATTTGCTTACGCGTTTCTTCACTTGCTTTTAACGCATTAACTTCTGCTGCTAATTGCTTTCCTTTTTGAACGAGCGCACTATATGTTTCTACTAATTCTTCTGAGCGATAGCCTCGCTTTAGCACTTCTTCTATCACTTGTTCATATTGAACTCGATAGAAATTCCACTTTTCTTCTAATTGAACATGTAATTTTTCCGCAATATTTTTCTTTTCTCTTAGCTCATTTAACTCTTTTTCATCAATTGCATTACTTTGCTCTGTAGCTTTTTTCGGGTGGTCCATACTACCACATACTGGACAAGATTCACCATCATGTAAATGAAGAGCTAATATACCAGCTTGTTCACTTAACCAGCGGCGTTCAATATTTTCATATGTACTAACTGCCTGTTGCATCTTATGAAACGCACTTTCTTTTTCTAGCTCGTATTTTTGTTTTTCTTGCCATACATCATATGCCTGCTTTAATACTTTTGCATCTTCTCGCATATTCGTTAGTGCTTCTACTTTAGCTACATATTGTTCAAGCGCTGCTTCTAATTGCTGTAATTCGCCAGACATTCTTTGTTTTTCATTTTTATGCGCTTCTAGTTGTTCATCTAACTTTTGCATACCTTCTTTTAATTTTCCTATTTGAATTTCAGCATTTTGCAAATTTAACTTTTTCTCAGCTAATGATGCAATAATTGGCTGTAACTCTTCTAGTCTTTGAACTTGTTTTTTAGCATTTTCTCGCTCGGATGCCTTATTCTTTAATGCTTCATATTTCTCCTGAGCAAGTGCAAAACTGTTCATTATATGCTCTTTTTTTGCGATTATCTGTTTTAACAAACTTTCAGACTGCTGTTCATATTGCATCGCTTCCTCATACCATTGCTCAAATGGTAATAATCGCTTCGCCTGTTCCGCATGTTTAAAAGATTTTTCTTTCATTTCGATTACGGCACGGTTTTCTTGTAAAATACTGTACTTCTCATTCTTTTGTTCTAAATCTTTGAATTTCTCATTTACAGCTTTTGCTGCATGAAAACGTGCCTCTGCTTCTTTTAATTGTTTCGTTTTGTCATTTTGTTCTAAGTGTAATTGCTCAACCTCTGCATTGTACCAAACTGTTTCTTGTTCTAATGCCTCTACTACTTGATGTGTATTTACATGCTCTTGTTCCACTAATGTCTCTAATAATGCCCCATCACGTATTGGTAATTTAAATACATTACGGAAATATAGCTCACGTTCTTTTTGTTTTTCTTGTAAGACGTCTTTCCATTGTTTGCGCTTTTGATCTAATATCTCACGCATTAATTTATAACGATCTGTTTTAAAAATGCGGCGTAGTATTTCTTCTTTATTTTCCGTTTCAGATGTTAATAATTTTCGGAACTCTCCTTGCGGTAACATGACAATTTGGCTAAATTGATGTTTACTTAATCCAATTAAATCTTCAACTTTTTTATTTACATCCGTTACATGAAAACGATCGACACATGGAACTTTTTCCTCATCAATTACTTCATATAATTCGACTGCATGTCCTGTAATTGTTTTATTTCCTTGTTTTTTATGGCCCAGTTGTCGTTTAATTTCATAACTTTTTCCTTTTAATTGAAAAGTTAATTCCACACTTGTATAAACATCATCATCAGCAAATTGGCTACGAAGCATGTTTGTATCACTGCGCTCTTCTCCACTAGCCTCTCCATATAATACATAACAAATCGCATCAAAAATCGTTGTCTTTCCAGCTCCTGTATTTCCAGAAATAGCGAAAATACGATGCTCACCAAGATCTTTAAAATCGATTACTTCTTTCTGTTTATATGGACCAAACGCGGTCATTATAAGCTGAATCGGTCTCATCCTCGCTCACCTTCCCGTTCTTGCACTGTTTGCAAAACATCTAAAAATAGACGTTCTTTCTCTTCTGATAAATCTAGCCCTTTCATTTCTTTATAAAATGCTTTTAAAAGAGATAAATCATCCGTTTTATGTCTTGAAACAGTTACTTCATTTTCATCTGTGAACTCTCGTCTTTGAATAGATCTTTCAACATGCATTGCATTTGGGTATACAGAACGTATTTTTTCCATTGGCTGCAAGACAGGATTTTCATCTAATAATTTCACAAATACATAATCTTCACTCACTGGATGAAGCAATAAATCGTCTATTTTCGCTTCTACTGTACGCATTTTACGACGTGGTGTAAGTAAACGTTTTTCAATTGTTGTTTCACCTTTTTCATCCAGTTCCACAATATAATATCCTTTTTTATGCTTTTCTTCAGAAATAGAATATGCAAGTGGTGAACCTGAATAACGAATTGTCTCATTACGTACAAAATGCGCTTGATGTAAATGGCCAAGCGCCGTGTAATGAAACTTATCAAAATAATGGCTATTTACATATTCAGCACCACCAATTGAAAGTGGTCGTTCCGCATCACTCGTATTTTCCTCTGCCTCTCCTGAAGAAGTTACAAATGCATGTCCTACAAATATGTGTCTCGCTTCTTTATCCATCGTTTCAGAGAGTTCGTTCATAAAAATACGCATCGCATCATCATGAGAACGAACATCTTCATTTTTCAATATATGTCTAACAATACTTGGATCTGCATACGGAACGAGATAGAAATGAACCTCTCCGTATTCATCATTTAAAACAACAGGATTGTATGGAAACTGGAATTGTCCAACAATATGTAATCCTTGTTTTTTCATTAAATTACTACCAAAATGTATGCGGTCCGGACTATCGTGGTTTCCTGCAACTGCAATTATTGGTGTTTGTAAATCAATAACTATCTTTTGTAATACATCATTTAATAAGTCTACTGCTTCTGTAGGTGGAATTGCTCGGTCATATAAATCTCCTGCAATAATTACAGCATCCGGTTTTTCCTCTTCAACAGCTTGTACAAACTGATCTAACACAATTTTTTGATCTTCAGTCATATATACACCATGAACAAGCTTACCTAAATGCCAATCCGCTGTATGAAAAAACTTCATATTACCCTTCTCCTTTTAGTTTACTGATTGTAGTGAAACAAGCTGATAGTTTAGTGTAGTTTTTCCGTTCTCCCATTCTAACTTTTGGACAATTGCACTACCGATTCTTTCTTCGTTTGATTTATATAAAGGCAATATTTCTTGAATAGTAAATAGATGATAACCATCTAAAATTAATTGAAATAAATTATCTTCTATATGTAATCTTACTTCTTTTTCATTTGAAATAATTTTTGTATGCATCTCAAATTTCATGCTAGATACAACCCCTTTTTTCTAATCTCTACATTTTAATAGTATAGTGGTCATGCAAGATTGACAAGTAAATACACCGCGATGTACATACTTTTTTAATTATAAATATTTTATGTTTTTTTATATGAAATACGGTATGTGAAATTATTAATCTACAAAAATAAAAATGCCCTTTCAGGCATCCTTATTTTTGTAAGTACTCTTTCATAACGTAGTACAATACAGTTATTAAGACAATCGCTACAAAAAACGCAAATACGGCCACAACATACCCATCTTTATTTAATAAAAAGCATATGGAAATAGATATTATAAAAATCGGAAACACGAGACGTACCTTAGCCTTCACTTCTTCTGTCGTATCTGTATGATGAAAATACTGTGTAATTCCTACCATAAGAGATGACAAAATAATAACCGACAATAGTAAAGGTCCTGGCATTCCGATCTCTCCTTTCTCTATTTCTAATTATATACAAACCCCGCGCTCTTTAAAAGTTAGATAATTCAGCCTTTTAACTTTTTCTACATCAACTCTTTAATTTACGCCACGTATACTAACTCAATATAAGTTATACATATAATAGCGCCTTCAACACGACATTTTCAAATAATAGCACTTACAGTAATGTTGTAATATTCCTCTTCATTCTCTGAAATCCTGCAAATATAACTCGTCAAAATATGCGATAAATACTAACACTAAGCACCTAATTTGGACAAAAATTATAGAGGACATTTCAGCATGTATCAAGAAATAAGAATAGAAAGATAAGTAAGGGAGGATTTATAATGACTGAACACGTTTTATTTTCTGTTAGCGAAAACGGCGTTGCATCTATTACTTTAAACCGTCCAAAAGCACTTAATTCTTTATCCTATGACATGTTACAACCAATTGGGCAAAAACTTAAAGAATGGGAGCAAGATGAGCGTATTGAACTCATCGTTTTAAAAGGAGCTGGGACGAAAGGTTTTTGTGCAGGTGGTGATATTAAAACGCTATACGAAGCACGTTCTAACGAAGTTGCATTACAACATGCAGAGCAGTTTTTTGAAGAAGAATATGAAATTGATACATTTATTTATCAATACAAAAAACCAATTATCGCTTGTTTAGATGGAATTGTAATGGGCGGTGGTGTCGGTCTGACAAATGGAGCGACGTATCGAATTGTAACAGAGCGTACGAAGTGGGCAATGCCTGAAATGAACATCGGTTTCTTCCCTGATGTCGGTGCTGCTTATTTCTTAAATAAAGCGCCTGGATATACTGGTCGATATGTTGCTTTAACAGCATCTATTTTAAAAGCTCCTGATGTATTATATATTAACGCTGCTGATTACTTTATGACATCAGATTCATTACCAAATTTCCTTACCGCACTTGAAAATGTAAATTGGAAAAAAGAAGATGTACATACTCATTTAAAAGAAGTTATTCGTACATTTGCAACTGCTCCAAACTTAGATGGCAATCTTTCTTCTTCAGTAGAAGAAATTAATTCGCATTTTGCATTCGATACAATTGAGGGAATCATTCAATCGTTAGAGAAAGATCAAAGTCCATTTGCCCAAACAACGAAAGAAAAGCTATTATCCAAATCCCCTGTTTCATTAAAGGTAACATTAAAACAGTTTATTGATGGCCAAGAAAAGTCAGTTGAAGAATGTTTCGCGACAGATCTTATACTCGCTAAAAACTTCATGCGACATGAAGATTTCTTTGAAGGAGTACGCTCCGTTGTAGTTGATAAAGACCAAAATCCAAATTATAAATATAAACAATTAAGTGATGTTTCAGAAGAAGATGTAAATCGATTCTTTAACTTACTTAACGCTTAAACAAAGAGGCCATATATTGTAGCACACTCTCAGCTACTCTATATGGCCTCTTCTTTTTAGTTAAATATAATTTAATTTTATTTAACTAAAATGTATGTTAAACTAACGTTAATCGAATTTTCTAAAAACAACAAAGGAAGGCGGATAACATTATGGAAAATTTTTTTCTGTTTATTATTATGTCTATATGTCTTATTATTCTACCCGGTCCTGATACAGCAATGGCTACGAAAAACACATTGATTGCCGGCAAAATCGGCGGCGTAAAAACTGTTTTTGGTACTTGTGTTGCGCTTTTAATTCACACTTTAGCTGCTGTAATTGGTCTTTCAGCACTTATTGTAAAGTCTGCTCTTTTATTTTCTATTTTTAAATATGTTGGTGCTGTATATTTAGTCTATATTGGTATTAAAGCCCTTTTAGCAGTAAGAAACACAGAAGACTTAAATACAAATGACGTTCCAATAAATAATGACAATAAACATACTTCTTGCTTTCGCCAAGGGTTTCTTACAAATTTACTAAACCCTAAGATTGCAGTCTTCTTTTTAACTTTTTTACCACAGTTTTTAAATCCAAATCATAATACATTTATACAACTTCTCATTATGGGACTTACTTATCTCATTTTAACCGTCATTTGGTTTGCTTTTTATATATTTTTAATTGATAAAATTAGTGCTTTTATGAAAAAACCGAAGACACAGCGTTATATTCAAGGGATTACAGGAATCGTCTTAATTGGGTTTGGTATTAAATTAGCCTTTGAAAGAAATAGTTAACACAATACAAACGAAAATACACTACTCCATTATGAGTAGTGTATTTTCGTTTGTATTATTTTTATAATGAGTGGGAATGCACCCCACTCATTATCATTTCACTTTATTAAAACCAGCGCTCAGTTACAACTTTTTTACGTGTATAAAATTGAACGCCATCCGTACCATTTGTACCAAGATCTCCAAAGAATGAAGCTTTGTTTCCTGCAAATGCGAAGAATGCCATTGGTGCTGGAACATTAACGTTTACACCAATCATACCAGCATCAATATTGTCTCGGAATGTTTGTGCATGTTTTCCATTTGATGTATAAATAACAGCACCATTCGCAAATTTCGATTGATTTGTCAGCTTAATACCTTCTTCTAAATCTTTTACTCTTACAATACTTAATACTGGAGCGAAAATTTCATCTTGCCAAATTTTCATTTCTTGATTTACACCATCAAAGATTGTTGCACCAACAAAGTAACCTTCTCCAACTTCTTCATTGATTTTACGGCCATCTACTAGTAAAGTTGCTCCATCTACTACACCACTATTAATATAGCCTAAAACACGTTCTTTATGAGATTCACGGATTAATGGTCCAACATAATTATCTTCGTTGAAACCGTCACCTACTTTTAACTTCTTCGTTTCCGCTACTAATACATCAATGAATTCATCAGCAATTTCATCAACTACTGCTACTACTGAACATGCCATGCAGCGCTCTCCACTACTTGCAAACGCAGACCCAATTACACCTTGTACTGTTTTCTCAAGGTTGCAATCTGGCATAACAACTGCATGGTTTTTCGCACCTGCTAACGCTTGTACACGTTTACCATTTTTTGTACCAGTTTCATATACGTAGCGTGCCACTGGCTCAGAGCCAACAAACGAAACTGCTTGAATATCTTTATTTTCTAAAATACTATTTACAACATCTTTTCCGCCTTGTACTAAATTTAATACCCCTTTTGGAAAACCAGCTTCATAGAATAACTCTACAAGTCGCTCAGCTAAAAGTGGCGTTCTTTCAGATGTTTTTAATACGAATGTATTACCGCAAGCAATTGCAAGTGGGAACATCCATAATGGAATCATCATCGGGAAGTTAAACGGTGTAATACCAGCAACAACTCCGATTGGGTAGCGCCAAATCGATCCATCAATTCCACTAGCAATATTCGGAAGAGCTTGTCCCATCATTAAATTTGGTGCTGATGTTGCAAGTTCTACCGCTTCAATACCACGCTGTACTTCACCAGTTGCATCCGTTAGCGTTTTACCGTTTTCTAGCGTAATGATTTTTGCAAGCTCATCTTTATTTTCTTGTAACAGTTGTAGATATTTGTATAGTTGTCTTGAACGATTTGGAACTGGCACTTTAGACCATGTTTTGTATGCCGCTTTTGCCGCTTCAACAGCTTTTTCAACATCTTCTTTTGGAGAAAGTGGAACGTAAGCGATGATTTTTCCAGTTGCCGGATTCGGAACCGCTTCTACTTCCGTACCAGTAGATTCTACCCATTCGCCATTAATATGATTTTTCACTCGTTTAATTTCAGTTGTAATCATTATATTCTCTCCTTTTTTATCATGGTTTTTATAAGTGCACTATTTTTGATTAGAAATTAATTGTTCGCTAACTTTCTTATATAAAGCAGCCATATCGTTTTCACCATATCCTGCCTCACTCGCTTCTTCATATACATTTAATAGCATCTCACTTACCGGTAAGTGAAGTTCACTTTCTTTAGCTAACTCTATCGCAAATCCTAAATCTTTCTTTAATAAATTTACAGTAAAGCCTGGCTCATAATTTTCTGATGCAATGAAACTTTTATAATTACGCTCATAAATTCTACTTTGACCGTAACTTACATTTAAAATATCAAACATTTTATCTAAATCCATATTGTTCTTTTTCGCTAATGTTAAAGCTTCACTCACACCAGCTGTATAAAAACCAATTAATAGATTATTAATTAATTTAACAGTTGTACCACTATCAATCTGCTCACTAACATGGAAAACATTCGCTCCAAGCACTTCCATGACAGATTCAGTTTTCTCATATACTTCTTTCGATCCACCAACCATAAACGTTAATGTACGGTTTTCTGCACCAATTACCCCACCGCTAACAGGTGCTGCTAAAAAGTCTACTTTCTTTTCCTTCGCCGATTCCTCTAATTGTTTGTTTAATTGTGGAGATACTGTACTTGTATCAATTAAAGCTACATTCGAGTGGCTATTTTCAAATAATCCTTCTTCCCCAAAATATACCGCTTCCACAGCACGAGGTGAAGGCAAACTTGTAAAAATCACATCGCATGTCTCTGCTAGTTTTGAGATTGATAGGCCGATAATTCCTCCTTCTTTTTCAAAGGAAGCTTCCGCCTCTTTATTCAAGTCCACTCCATATACTGTGTAGCTAGATTTAACTAAATTTTTAGACATTGGAAGACCCATGTTACCTAAACCGATAAAACCAATCTTTTTCATATCGCTTTCCTCCTATTTACACAATATATTTCCCGCGATTTATAATAACTTTCGCAATATCTCTCTTTTTCGTAAATAAGTTTGAGTATAAAGGCACTAATAATTGACGGATTTCAGCTAATATTTCTTGTCTATTTTGTTCTTCTGTGACAGCTGCTGAAAGAATGGAAATCGCAGCTTCTTCTACTTTACGATATCCTTCTTCACAAATAACACCTGTTATCATTTGCTTCGTACGCTCTTTTTCCTCACCATTTTTACTAACTGCTTTCCTCGTACGTAAAAATGCTGATTCCATGACGTACACGTCCGTCAACATATTTGATAATACGCGTGAATATTCTTGCTCTTGCTCAATTTTTATTCCTGGAGTTTTAGAGAGCGTTTTCAAAGATTGTTTCAACAATTTTTTCGCTAATAAAATGTAACGATGGTTTCTTTCTACATTTGCTACATCAATTTCTACTTCAGCATCTTCTATTTGCTCGATTTGCTTCATTAACATTTTTGCAACTGTTAATCTATTAATTTCATTCGTTCCTTCAAAAATACGACTAATTCTAGCATCACGATATAATCGTTCTACTTCGTATTCTTGCATATAACCGTAACCACCATGAATTTGTACAGCTTCATCTACGATATAAGCAAGTGTTTCAGAAGCGTTTACTTTATTCAGTGCACATTCAATTGCAAATTGGGACATTTTTTTCATAAGATCTTCATCACTCTCATGAATTGCTTCATCAATTACACCCGCTGTACGGTAAGCTGCACTTTCTGCTCCATATGTAGAAATAATCATATTGGCAATTTTCTCTTGAATCATCGTAAAATCTACTAATTCCGTTTGGAACTGTTTTCGCTCTTTTCCATATTGAACTGACAAACCGATTGCTTGTTTTGCTGTTCCAATATTTCCAAAAGCAAGTTTTAGTCTAGCGAAGTTAAGAATATTAAGAGCTACGTGATGCCCTTTCCCAACTTCCCCTAAAATATTTTCAGCGGGGATGACAACATCTTCTAAAATAAGCGTCGCTGTTGAAGATCCTTTAATCCCCATCTTCTTTTCTTCTAATCCTATTGATACACCTTCACATGTTCTTTCGACAATAAACGCTGTCATTCCTTTATTTGTCTTCGCAAAAACAACGTATACATCTGCCATATGAGCATTTGTAATCCACTGCTTCTCACCATTCAACTTCCAAGCAGTACCATCTTCATTCAATACTGCACTCGTTTTTGCACTTAATGCATCAGAACCAGCATTTGGCTCAGTTAAAGCATAAGCCCCAATCCATTCTCCCGATGCGATTTTCGGTAAATATTTTTCTTTCTGTTCTTTCGTTCCATAATATATGTAAGGCAATGTACCTACACCGGCGTGTATATTAAAAGAAACGCTAAATGCACCAGCGTAACCCATTTTCTCTGCTACAAGACCTGAGACAGCCTTTCCTAACTCGAATCCGCCATAATCTTCTGGTACCTCAATGCCTAATAATCCAAGTTCCCCAGCTTTCTCAAATAATTGGCGAGAAACTTTATAGTTATGTTGTTCAATATTCTCAATTTGCGGGACAATTTCTTGTTTAACGAATTGTTCTGTCGTTTTTGCAATTAAATCTTCATCCCCTGAAAAATCTTCTGGTGTAAAGAAAGTATTATTCACATCTTTATTGAGTGAAAAAAATTCATCCCATGGTAACTTCGTTTTCTCCATCTGAATCCCCCTATCATTTCGGCCTTCGTTGATCTTTGCATATGCTCGTCTACGATGAGTGGAATATCTTATTATTGAAAACAGAAGGCGATGATTTTTCACATCAAGCAGTTCGTTTTGCCAAAGATGTATTTTCATCGCCTAAATCCTTCTACCTATTGATCTTCAGATAATACTGTTTTTGCAATTCCAGTATCTAACTCTTCAAAGTCATGATATGAAATTGTTTCATATAATTCACTTCTCGTTTGCATATTAGAAAGTGCATCTTTTTGAGAACCTGTTTCCTTAATTAGCGTAAACACATTCTCATATGCTTTTGCAGCAACACGAAGTGAAGTTACAGGATAAATTACCATTTGGAAGCCCATATTCGCAAATTCCTCTGCACTATAATATGGTGTTTTTCCGAACTCAGTCATATTTGCTAGTAAAGGTGCATTCACTTTGCTAGTAAATAAACGGAATTCTTCTTCCGATTGAAGCGCTTCTGGGAATATTGCATCTGCTCCTGCTTTTACATATGCATTCGCTCTTTCAATCGCTGCATCTAATCCTTCCACGCCGCGAGCATCTGTGCGTGCTACAATATATAAACTTGGCGCAACTTCTTTAATCGCTTTAATTTTTTGAACTAATTCTTCTGTAGTAACAAGTTTCTTACCATTTAAATGTCCACATTTCTTTGGTAATTGTTGATCTTCAATCTGAACAGCCGCAACTTTCGCTTCCACCATTTCTACAGCTGTTCTCGCTACGTTTAGTACTCCACCAAATCCTGTATCAATATCAACAAGAACTGGTAAATCTGTAGCTCTAACTAGATCCCTTGCTCTCTCTGCTACTTCAGTAGACGTCACGATTCCTAAATCTGGTAGTCCTTTACTTGCAGTGTAAGCAGCTCCCGATAAATATAGAGCTGAAAAACCTGTATTTTTCGCAACAAGAGCCGCCATTGCATCATGAGCACCTGGAATTTGCAAAATTTCATTTGCTTCTACTAAAGCTCGGAAGCGATTCGTAAGCTCCTCTTGTGTCGACTGTTTATTCACAACCCAAGCCATTCTAAATTCCCCCTATTATTAAATTAAGAATAGATCTACAAATTCGTTTACATTCATATTTTCTAGTTTTTCTTCATTTAGACAAGCTTCATGGATTTTTTCTTGTTGCTTACTAGAATAATGACCTGCCATATTTGCAGTGAATTTTCGAACAACTTTTGGAATTGCTTCGTCTCTACGGAAACGGTGGCCAAGTGGATATTCACATTCCACATTTTCTGTTACAGTACCATCTTTAAAATGAACTTGAACAGCGTTGGCGATTGAGCGCTTGTTCGGGTCAAGGTAATCTAAACTGTACTGTTTGTTTTCAACAACAACCATCTTATTACGTAATTCATCTACACGTGGATCATTCGCTACTACATCCTCATAATCATCCGCAACGATATCTCCTTTTAATAAACCTATTGCCGTAATGTATTGTAGGCAGTGATCGCGATCAGCTGGGTTATTTAATGGACCTTCTTTATCGATAATACGAATTGCTGACTCATGAGTTGTAATTGTAATACGATCAATTTCATCTAATCTTTCTTTAAGTTCCGGATGTAATTTCACTGCACATTCTGCAGCTGTTTGTGCATGGAATTCTGCTGGGAATGACACTTTGAATAATACATTTTCCATTACATAAGCTTCTAGCGGTCTTGCTAATTTTAATTCTTGCTTGTTAAATAACACATCTTGGAATCCCCATCCTGGTGCAGATAATGCCGTTGGGTAACCCATTTCACCTTTTAATGCAGTCATTGCAAGATGAACACCGCGGCTCGTCGCATCACCTGCTGCCCATGATTTACGTGAACCTGTATTTGGAGCATGACGATATGTACGAAGACTAGAATTATCAATCCACGCATGTGATAATGCATTAAAGATTTCCTCACGCGTTCCGCCAAGCATTTTTGCAACTACTGCAGTCGTCGCTACTTTTACGTATAATACGTGATCAAGACCAACACGGTTTAAACTGTTTTCTAAAGCAAGTACACCTTGAATTTCATGTGCTTTAATCATCATTTCTAGTACTTCACGTACTTTTAATGGTTCTTTTCCTTCTGAAATACGAACGCGGCTAATATAATCTGCAACTGCTAAAATTCCGCCTAAGTTATCAGATGGATGTCCCCACTCTGCTGCAAGCCAAGTATCGTTATAGTCTAACCAACGGATCATACATCCGATATTAAATGCGCCTTTTACTGGATCTAGCACATAAGATGTTCCTGGTACACGTGTACCATTTGGCACGATTGTTCCTGGTACAACTGGTCCTAATAATTTCGTACACTCTGGGTATTGTAGTGCTAAAATTCCACATCCAAGTGTATCAAGTAATACGTAGCGAGCCGTACTGAATGCCTCTGCACTTGTAACCTCTTTATTTAATACATAGTCCGTAATTTCTTCTAATAATGCATCTTTTTGTTTAATTTCATTTGTTTTAATCATGCTATTCTTCCCTTTCTGTCGAAAATTCGTTATTATTAATGATGGGTGTCGGTCAAACACCCATCTGGCGGGCGGCGCTAACAACTCCCCAGTTGTTTTTATTTACTAAATGCATGTCGCTCGCCAATATAATTTACACGTGGGCGGAACAAACGATTGTTCGCATGTTGCTCAATTACGTGTGCACATAGCCCTACTGTTCTAGAACTAAAGAAGATTGGTGTGTAAAGTTGAATTGGAATACCAAGCATCCAATATACTGGAGCAGCATAATAATCAAGATTCGGATAAATCCCTTTTTCCTTCTCCATAATTTTTTCTCCAGCTTCACACATTTCATATAGTGTATAATCGCCTTTCACATCACATAACTGCTTTAATGCTTCCTTCATCATAAGTGCTCTTGGATCCATCTTTTTCATATAAACACGGTGTCCAAAGCCCATAATTTTTTCTTTGTTATATAGTTTCTTCTGTAATAACTCTTCAAATTTCTCAACATTACCAGCTTCTAAAAGCATGTACATAACCGCTTCATTCGCACCGCCATGAAGACTTCCTTTTAAGGATGCAACTGCTCCTGTTAAAGCACCGTATAAGTCGGATTGCGTTGATGCAATAACGCGTGCTGTAAATGTAGAGTTTGGCATTTCATGTTCACTATATAAAACAAGGGAACGATCAAAGATTTTCTCTTCAAGTTCAGTTGGTTTCTTTCCAGTTAACATATAGAAGAAATTCGCACTATATGACAATTCTTGAAGAGGCTCAATTGGTTCCTCATTATTTAAAATATGGTAGCTATTCGCTACAATATTTGGCACTTTACTTAAAAGCTTGTATCCTCGACTTTTATTCACTTCTAACGAGCGGTTTTCGATATCACTATCGTAACCAGCTAATGCAGACACACCTGTACGTAGCCCATCCATAGGATGCGTTTCCTTAGGCAATGCCTTTAGAACATTGAATACACCTTCTGGCACTGTATATTCTTCTTTTAATTTCTTTTCAATTGTTACTTTCTCATCCTCATTCGGTAAACGTTCTTCTAATAAAAGGTGCACAATGTCTAAATACTCTTTTGTTTTTGAGAGTTCGATTAAATCATACCCTTGAATTACAATTTCACCTTTTACTGTGTCAAGAAACGAAATTTTCGTTTCCGCTGCTACTACACCATCTAATCCCGGGGAAAATTTTTCTTCAGCTTTCATCATTATTTCCTCCAATCCTAATAGATCTTCGTGCACATAACTGTAAGCCTTTACAATAATATGAAACTACATTTCTATTTCAATGTATCAGAGTTTTTAGAAGATTTCAATTTATTTTATAATGATAAGTTTCCTATACTTTTACCGATGTAATAATACAATTTTTCAAAAATAACTTTCATCTTTTATAAAGAAAGGACAGACATCCTTTTACAATTTTTTAAAACGAAATATAACAATTATCCATATAATCCCACTAAATATACCTTTAATCCCTTTTTCTTCAACAAACATAAAAAACCGAGCTGCACTCATGCACAGCTCGGTTTTTTATAATATTTATTTCATATGCCCATAAATATAATTCTTATATAAAATTTATTTATTTTTAATAAAATTATTATTTTACATAATTAAATTAAATTTCTTCCGTTTCTTTACGATAGCTTACAACTAATTCATAGTTTTGAAAGTACGAAAGATCATCAAAATCTATAAAAATAAACTACCGTCTTTCTCAACTGACACTATTTCCCCATCTGATTTTTCAGAAATAATCCCTAAAGAATATCCGGGCTGAATTGAGCTATTTCCTCCGTACCTTACAATACATCAAATAGATTCATCATGCTTTATACGCAATTCTTCCTTAAAGCATCGTCGAGCATCATGTTCAATTGAAATTTTCATCTTCGCTCTTCCTGTTTACGCAAAATCCTTTTTGCCTAATCTTTGTTTTACAAAAATGACAAATATAATTAAAGCTATTAATCCTGAAATTGCACTACCTGCGAATAAAATACGGTAACCAAACATTTGTGAAACAACTCCAAGTAAAATCGCACCTAATCCAATACCTAAATCAAATGCAGTAAAGAATGAAGCGTTAGCAACTCCTCTTTTACTAGGATCAACAATTGTCAGCATCGCTGCTTGTAAAGCGGGCTGTGCTGAACCGAATCCAACACCATATAATGCCGCTGCAATCATTACACCTATCAAACCATTTGAAATCGTTAGTACAACTATCGCTAAAATAGTAATACATAGTGCCGGAAGTATGATAAAAACTTCTCCATACTTATCTAATAGTTTTCCTGAAATAGGTCGTACAATTGTTAAAGCAATTGCATATACAAGAAAGAATGTCCCAGGATTCACATCAATTGATGACGCGAATAACGGTAAAAATGTTGTTATTCCTCCATATGCAAATGATAAAAAGAAAACAACAACCGTTATTGATAAAACGGATTTTTCAAACAGCTGAATTTTCCCTTTTTCTTTTTGTGGCGTGAATGGCATTTTCGTTATTAACGATAATACGACTGCCATAAAGGATAAAAGAGTTGCTAACAAGAATAGACCATGAAATGAATAATTTTGTACAACCCATAATCCAATCATCGGGCCAATTGCCATCGCGATTGTCATCGCCATGCCATACCAGCCCATCCCTTCACCACGACGTGAATCTGGAATAATATCAGTTATCGCTGTTCCAACTGCTGTTGTAGAAACAGCCCACGTCACTCCGTGAATAACGCGTAAAACAGCTAAAAGGGCAATAGTCGATGCTAAATTATACGAATACATCGTTATCCCAAAAAAGATGAGTCCGAAAATAATAAAAGATCTTCTACCATATTGATCTAACATTCCTCCAATAATCGGTCGTATTACAACCGCAGCTATTGTAAACATTCCCATCATCAGTCCAACTTGTGATTCATTTCCACCAATCTCTTTAATAAAGAGCGGGAGCGTTGGAACAAGTAAATAAAACCCTGTAAATAAAAATAACATCGCGATAGTCATTTGAATAAATGATTTCGTCCATAATCGTTCCATTAAAATTCCTCCATAAACACGTAAAATATTGCAATCAACATATCAATTGTATATTTTTCATGTTCCCTTGCCCTCCGCTAATAGACGTATCTTTTCATAATAAATGGTCTATCCTCAATTTAAGTTGGTCTTACGACTTTATACCTATGTTTTAAGCAAAAACCCTATATATGTACCTTTATATGTTCTAAAAGAATATACTATTTTATTATTAAACTTAGGAGTGATCGTTTCATGTGGGTATCACCAAGAATAACCGCCGTTGTCCCATCAGCTCCCTCAATACATGTTCCTGCCGTTCATACAGCTAGTTCTGATGTTGGTATCGAACTTCCTGCCGCTTGGCAACATTATCAATCGCCTGACCAAGTCACCCCTTCATTTTGGCATCATGGTACACACCCTAGTAGTAGTACTACTTTTTATAGCCCTAGTTATCCAATACCACCAACTCAAATTTTTTATCATTTCCCATCAATTTACTTTCAAAATTTCTATGGTACTTTTAACATTTAAAAATAATATTAACCTTTATAATATAAAAAGCACCAAAGGAACCGTTTTATCGGTACCTTTGGTGCTTTTATATACATTACTTATTGTCCATTATTGGCAGGGACTTCTCCTGTGTTCCCGCCAGTAGTTGGTGGCGTTGTTGCTGGTGGCGTTGGAGTTGTATTCCCTTGGCCTCCTCCACCGTTAGTCGGTGGGGTAGTATTTCCTTGATCCCCACCGTTGTTCGGTGGCGTTGTATTCCCTTGGCCTCCACCATTGTTCGGTGGTGTTGTATTTCCTTGGCCTCCACCATCGTTCGGTGGTGTTGTATTTCCTTGGCCTCCACCATTGTTCGGTGGTGTTGTATTTCCTTGGCCATTTCCATTATTTTGTTCATTTTTCTTATTTAATTCATCCTGTTTCTTTTGCTCTTCTTGCTTCTTTAGCTCTTCTTGTTTCTTAAGTTCATCTTGTTTCTTTTGCTCTTCTTGTTTCTTAAGTTCTTCCTGTTTCTTTAATTCTTCTTGCTTTTTCTCTTCTTCAGTTTTTTGCTGTTGGTCTTGTTTTGGTTGTTCCGTTGTATCCGGTACGCTCGTATTTGGAGATGAATCACGTTTTTCACCTTTTATACGTAACTCACTACCTTCTTGAATAACACTACTTGGCATTTTAAAGCGTGATTTATCTGTAGCCATCTTGCTCATCATTTCTTTAAAGATCAACTGTGCAATTTTCGTATTTTTACTACTAATATACTCGTCTTTACCATCTTTCGTATATCCAGTCCATACTGCCATCGTATATTGCGGTGTATATCCTGCAAACCAACTATCACGAGTTGCACTTTCTGGAATTCCATATTGTGCTAGTTGTTTTGAAGAATAGTTAGTTGTACCTGTTTTACCAGCTACATCTAAAGAGGCCACATTTGCCGATGTACCAGTACCTGATGTAACTACAGAACGAAGCATATCAGTAATCATATATGCTGTAGAATCCGCCATAACTGGTTTTGGTTTTTGTCCAAAACTTTGTGACTTGCCGTCTGGATAAACTACTTTCTTAACAAAATGCGGCTTCGTATACTTACCGTCATTCCCAAATGCCGCATAAGCACCTGCAATTTCAGTTGGTGACGCTTCATTTGTACCGATCGCTGTTGATTCTGTCGGTGCTACATTAAATGTAATACCTAATTTCTCAGAGAACTCTTTCGATTTACTAATACCTACCTCTTTAGCTGTTTTAATAGCTGGGATATTACGTGACTTTGTTAGTGCTTCACGCATTGAGATTGGCCCTAAATGACTTCTATCTGCATTTCTCACTTCTTGGCCAGTTGAATACTTAAATGGAGAGTCATCGATTTGATGATACGTAGCCCATTTTAAATATTCAATAGCCGGTGCATAATCAAAAATTGGCTTCATAGTTGAACCAGCTGCACGATCTAATTCAATCGCCATATTATGCCCTTTAAATACTGCTTTATTTTCACCACGACCACTACCTATAGCACGAACTTCACCAGTTTTCGTATCCATAAATGTGAAAGCCCCTTGGAACTTATCGTTTGGATAATTAATAATATTTGCATTTAAAAGCTGATCAGCAAAATCTTGCGCTTTTGGATCCAAAGTTGTATAAATTTCTAAACCGTCAGATCCAATATTAACATCTGGTATTTCTTTTTCTACTTCTTTCACAACTGCATCCATAAATGCAGTATGTGGCATCGCTTGTAGTTCAGCTGCACTCTTAATATTTTTATCCACTGGTACTTTCGATGCTTCTTCCATTTCTGCCTTTGTAATATAACCATGTCGATTCATTAACCCTAGTACAGTATTTCTTCTTTCTGTTGCCCTTTGAACATTTTCTTTTTTCGTTGGGTCATAGTTATTCGGTGCTTTTGGTAAACCGGCAAGCATCGCAACTTCTGGTAATGTTAAATCTTTCAATTCTTTACCGTAGTAGTTTTGTGCTGCTGTTGCGATTCCATATGAACGATTACCTAAATTAATTTTATTTAAATACATCTCTAAAATTTCATGTTTTGAATACTGTTGTTCTAGCTTATAGGCTAAATATATTTCCTGAACTTTACGTTTTGACGTTTTTTCCATCGATAAGAAGTAGTTTTTAATAACTTGCTGCGTTATCGTACTACCACCTTGAGAGCCATAATCTCCCTTAAGACTAACTAAAACTGCACGAGCAGTACCTTTAAAATCTACTCCGCTATGCTCATAAAAACGCGAATCTTCTGTTGCTAAAAATGCATTTTCTACCAATTTAGGGATTTGATCATACGTAACATTCGTCCGCTTTTCTTTCCCATATTCATATACCAAATTCCCGTCTTTATCATAAATTTTTGAGGATAACGGATTAACAAGTTTTGCTTTCTCAAGTTTTGGTGCATCCTTAATCATTACGAAAAAGGTAGCAACCCCTGCCACTAATCCTACAATACCAAGTAGTAAACAACTGATTAAAAATTTACGAAAAAACGATGTTTTACCTTTTGGTTTTGTTTTTTTAGAAGCTGGCTGTTTTTTCTTTTGAACTTGTCGTCGCTCCTCTCGAGAACGATAATTTTCTGACATGTTACTTTCTCCTGCCTTTCAATTCTCCCGTTGATTTACTTGAAAATATTGAGGTCACTTTCCCAAATACATTTAATCAAGAAAGTATATCGACCTGGATCATTCAATATTTTCCCAATTCACAGATTATACATTTTAGAATACTTCTTATACAAACTATTTTCACTTCTATTTTTTCTAATAATACTGCCCCTTAAAGCATAGAATGTAAGAAGTGAATTTTTAATACCTCGTATAAATAATATACCTTTTTTTCAAATGGTCAATATTTTCTTATTTATAAATCAAAGGTGAAATAAAAATAGCACAACGATATGTACTTCGTGTGAACTTCCTTATAATTACGTATAACAAACATTTAATATATTGCATATAAGTATAATACTCCTTTAATTATTAGGATTTCAACACGACAATCCCCTTCTCTACAAGAAACCATCTAAAATGAAAAATAAGGAGTTGCGTAATGATGAAGCTATCTCCCGTTATTTCAAAAAAATTAGTTGCTGTTGGCTATAATCCTTTTTCTATGATTTTACGTATTCAACTAAAGAATGGTATGTATGATTTCTTTAATGTGCCAGAAAGCATTTACACCGGTTTATTAAACGCACACTCTAAAAGTTATTATCATAATACTTATATTAAAAATTCTTACCGCTATACTAAAATTTAAACTTGATTGGCATACAAAAAAGAAAGGCGAATCAAATCCCCTTTCTTTTTTGTATGTCAATCGCAATTTACCTTCTATTTCTTTTATTAATTTCATCATACGCTTGAACTTGTTTTTTAAGTCGCCTGTCGGCTTTTTTATCATGTACGACAAGAACTGCGTGTATCGCGCCTGGAACCCAAAAAATTAAGGTTAAAATGAAATTAATAATCGCTTGAAACGGCTTTCCGCAAAATAAAACAGCTACCGGCGGAAGTAAAATTGCTAATAAGTACATCATGTCTGAAAAACTCCTTAATGTTTATTTTTCGATTCTTCCCCATCCATCTCCTACACTATCAAACCTATGAAATCATGTTATTTCTAAAAGCGTATATAAGAACTCATCATTACAAAAATCACATATAATAGTATAACTAAATGAGAAGCCTCTCACTAACGTTAACAAGTTATTTTCACCTGTTCATTTATATGTATATTCTACGCCTATATGAAAAAGCCTACAAAAACAATTAACACATCCATCTTGTCCTACTTCTAAAATTGAAATACTCCAAACTTCATTGAAATGAGTATTTCATCACCTTTTCTTAGATTCCAATCGTTGTTCCTCTACTATTTCGGTTAATCCAATTGCTGAAATTACAGTACCTATTGCCTGTATCCAAATACCTATTAGCCCTATTATACGTTGATCTTCTTTATCTATATTACTGTCTTCTTTTCCCTTTTCTTCTTTTGGTATATTTTTAATACCTTCATATGCTTGTAATCCCGCACCTAAACTTTGCATTGAATTCCCTAATACGATAATCCACTGTATTCCATTTATCTCATTCAATGCTACTTCTACTCCTAAAAAAGCGCCAATTGATTGCAAACTATTTCCAGTAATTATAAGGAAATCATTTTCTTTCATTTGTTCATTGAGATTAAAATACGTTCCTATTACATTTGAAATATTACCTAAAGCTAATAACTCAATCCCCGTTTTCGCTAGCGCTTTATTTTTATTATCTATAGTTACCTCTTGCTTCTCACATTTATCTTCATCTTTCGCATCATTAGTTGCTATAATTTGTAATATATATCCGAGAGCTTGTAATGAACTCCCTACAATAACGAGATCCGACTCAATCTTTTCTTCTCCTGCAAACCCTCTAGTTGTTCCAATTGCTGCTATAAGATTTCCTCCAACTTGAAACCATGCCCCTGTCAATTCTAAATCGCGTAGGTTCATTTTCCATCACCTATATTAAAATTTTCTAGTACATTCGAAATAAACAAATATCACCTTTAATTCATTATTCTATTTTTCATATGTAATTTTGTGCATCACATAATGTACTAATAATACAAAAGAGCACCTTTCTGGCGCTCTTTTTGACAAGGAGTTTCTCAATGAATGTATGCCGGACATGTCAATGACTCACCGTTTTTATCTATTGATATATTTAATATATAATGAATTGCTTTATGTGACCACATTTCAGGTGTAGGAGATTCTTTTACATATTGAGGTGCACATAAGTGAAGCATTGGAGTGCTAATACTGCCACCTGGATCTAAAGCAACTACTGCCATACCATTTGGTAGTTCCATTGCCATTGACTGCGTGATACCTTCAACAGCAAACTTCGAGGCACAATATGGCGCAAGTTCAGCCTCGCCTTCTCTTCCCCAACTAGAACTCATGTTAATAATAATTCCTTCTTTCCTAGCTATCATCGCCGGGACGAACGCCCTAATGACATTTACTACCCCGTTCACATTTACACTCATTACACTTTCAAATTCTTGTGCGGTAACTTTCCATAGAGGTGCATTTTGATTAACAATCGATGCATTATTTATTAACATATCGGGAGCCCTATACTTATTAAGAATACGACTTGCCCACTTACTAACTTGGTGATGATTTGAAACATCAATTATTTGAAAATCATGTGAAGCACCGTAATATTTATTAAGCTCTTCAATTTTATTTTTTGAGCGTCCACACCCTGCTATGTTCCACCCCAATTCATGAAACCTATCAACCATTGCACGTCCTAACCCTTGCGTTACTCCAGTAATAATTACAAGTTTCCCAATGTCGTTTCGCTCCAACTTCATCTCCTCCTTTCCATTAATATTACTCTTTTTATTCTTATTCAACTTCTCACTTAAGTATCAATTCATTTCATACTTTAGAAGTATTTTTGATATTACATATTACAAACAAAAAGAGTAACCATCATAGTTACTCTTTTTGTTTGTATCGTTATTATTTTTAAATTGTATCTTCTATTCCCTACATTTCTCACATCGATAAATATAGGTTACACCTTAATGAAAGTATATTTATGTTTACGGTTCGATTTATCCAAATACTTTTCAATCCACTTTTTCAACTTAACAGAGCCCACCTCTATCAATAAATTTCCACCTAGTCTTATAACATACTTTTATTTAAATTCTCAATCTCATTTTGCAACTTTTTAAATTGCTCAAAATGCATTGTTATAGATTGAATACTATTCCTTTCAACATTTTGCTTTACTAATAAAACGCCTGTATCGTGAAAAATTGCTTCAAGTTCTTTCCTTATAGATACTTTCGTAATATATGCGGTTTTAATTGCCGATAAAATTGCTATTTCATTAAACTTTAATTTTATTTCATTAGGACAAAATGCTTTTTCGATCAATGTGACATCATTACTATAAATATAAGCAACAAGTTTACTTGATTCTGCATCTGTTAAATCCACTGTTTTTATAACATTATCCATTACATTTTGCCTCCTTTAATTCCATATATATTAATTATTCAAATTTATTCTTTTTAAAATTCAGCTCTTCATTAATTTTAACATACTTTTTGCTCGATTGATTAAACAAAGCTTCAAACATTTTTCTATTCCGGAATATTTGTCAAATGAACCAATTAGACTATACCTTCATATAGTAATGCAAACAATTACTTATAAAGTAGGTGAAAATTATGCCCTCAGTTGTTGGGAATTTAGTTGTACAAAATAGTAACGGATCTTTCAACTTAGGTGATTTCTACAATGTTTCTCCAAAAGAGAATACGAAAGCTTATAACGGCTCTGGCGCATCTAACGTTGGTTTCGTAGTGAACACTTTTAGTGGGGTTAGCGCGACTAATACATTTGATTCTGATCTAGCAGATCAAAACCAAGTTGGTACGGCCTAACCAGATCTGTAATCATTTTTGTATAACATTTTAAAATTTGTCTATACTATACTCAGGCTGATACACAGCTATCATTGATTTTTTGAGTGCCAATCTTTTTCTCCCTTTCCCTGGGGCTAAGCAGCTAGCTTGCAGCTAGCTGCTTTTTCATTTAGTTCTTCACCTCTTCAAAAAATTAGGTTTTAACAGGTAGCCTGACTCACAGCCGAATTTTGAGGTGTGAATCTGCCTGTCCGTAAATAGCTAGATAAATTAAAGAAGCTAAACTTCAAAATTCAGCTTCTTTTAGGTTACATCAATTATGTCCATTGCAGAAAATATATATGTTTTATAAAATGCATCTGTACATTTTACAATTTGTTGAATTGGATTTATATGAACCACTGTCATATAACTCGTAAGTATGTATCCTTCTTCAAAATATGTCACTAACATCTCTTCTTCAGACAATAATGAAGTTAATAATTTGTCTGAAATGCTGTCTTTCGCTTCATTTGTTATTAGCGGTCTTTGGACTTTTAATTTCTCTCCAATAATTTTTTTCATACTTAATAATTGTTCCGACATTACTGTAAACGGAACCCACTCTCTTCCTTTTTCCTGTATCTTTACATAATTCATTTTCTTTACTCCTCAATTTTCTATATCTATCCATTCTTGAACTACCCCACTTTCACTTCGTTTAGAAGTGGGGGATTCCTAAATAAAGAGTTCTATCGAACTCTACTTTATTAGGCTATCTCCGCAGTCCTTGCGGTTAGAAGCCTTATCGCTTCATTCTTTATCCATCTCTTATTTATATGTAGCGTAGCTTTCCAATTCAAAACTATTTATGAATTTGTAGAAATCTCCACTTCGAAAGAACATTCGTTCTAATTATACACGAACGAACGTTCTTACGGAAGTGCAACATGTAAATTTTTCAAACAAAATGCAACTTTAATATATGAAGTTTATTCATACTCATTTATTACTCCCTTTTATTAATCAAATTTCTTTGCACTTCCTATCGCATCATAGAATACGTGTAGCAACAATAAAAGCGACTCCACCTAATGTGAAGTCGCTTTTATTGAACTAATTATATTTCTAATTTTACTTTTCTATCCTAACTAACGTTCTTTCTGGAATACAAATTTCAGCTATATCTCATTAACCATCCTTCAACAAAAGCATACACTTTTATTATGAACGAACTCACAAAGCTTTAGAAACTTATGATGTAAAACAATTCATTCCTCATAAGTTTCATACATATCGACAATTACTACCATTTATCCTGCTATTTGTAGGCAGTAAGATTCACACTCATCAATTTTTCACTTTCTTTATTGAATATGCTTGGGTTGCATTATAATATGTAATTCTCTTTCTGTTTCTGTTTTTTTCGGATTCCGATAATATTCCAGTTTATATTCTAATACTTCATACTCAACCATCCCAATCTTTATCCCTTTTGTTTCTTTTAATACAGCTAATAGAACGCTTATATTTTCATTAGATGATTCAAAAATTTTCCCTCCGCCTTCTCTCTTAAAAATAACTTTCATATATTCTCCCCCAAATTAATTTAATAATCTAGTAAATATAAAAATATTCATCCTATTTTAATAAAGTGAAGGCTAATAATCAGTGGGGGTTTTGTCCATCACCCACTGATTATTAGCCTTCACCAATCGGGCTTTTACGAGCAGTAAGACTCCCACAAATAGCGGGATAAATAATTCTTATCATCATTAAGAACATCCTTTTGTACTAAATGTTCAACATGTCACTTCCTATAAAGTTAATTTATACTCCAATAAATATGATATGTACCATTCTTTAAATTATGTCCTCAATTCACTCTCCACGAAAATATATTTAGTTTATATTTAACAAAATTAATTAACTAAAACATTATCATTTCAATATTTTACGAATTTAATTGCTTATTCCTTTTATCTACATCCAAATTTTCCTATTGTAATTCTTAATATTTAAATGTAATATTGTATTGTCTTACTATCTATTTATAACTCACACACTAACGCGAAAAGGGAACTCTATATGAGTTCCCTTTTCTATTGAAAACAAAAAAACAGAAATATAGCATTATGCTAAATCTCTGTTTTTCTTCTAAACCTTATTTCTCATCTAAGAATTTAAATGTATCTTTAAATTCTTTATCTGTTACTTTAATATCTGCTTCTTTCAATAGATCATTGATTACTTGTTGTTTCCATTTACCTGTCGCATCTTGCAGTCTTTGTTGTTCTAAATCTTTTCGAATCGTATCTTTTACTTCATCAAATGGTTTCAATTCTTTTTTATCCGTCACTTTTATTATATGATAACCATAAGATGTTTTTATTGGCTCACTTACTTGTCCTGCATCTAATTTATACGCAGCTTCCTCAAACTCTTTCACAGTTTGACCAGGAGCAAAACCAGCTATTTCTCCGCCCTGTTCCTTTGAACCAGTATCTTCCGAATACTGTTTCGCTAAAGCAGTAAAATCTTCACCATTATTTATTTTCTCTTTTACTTCTTTCGCAGTTTTTTCATCTTTCACTAAAATGTGACTTACCTTCATTTCAGGTTTATGGTTATCTTTCACATCTTTATCTGTGACAGTCGCTCTAATCGCTTTCTCAAGTGCAATTTCTGGCTTCATTCTCTCTTTTAATTCATCTTCATTCTTTAATCCTACTTGCTCTAAAGCAACTTTAAACTTGTCACCCATTTGTTCCTTCGCTGCTTCTACTTGTTTTTTAGCTTCTTCATCTGAAACTTTATATTTATCTAGCAATGCCTTATTTAACATCATTTGAGATAAAGTACTTTTTCCATATGTTTGCCTTAATTCTTTACTTAACTCTTTCTCTGTCACGTTTCCTACTTTTGATGTTGCAACATTTTCTGAGGAACCACACGCAGACAATGTTAGCGCCACACATGCAATAATAGTTCCCATAAATAGCTTTTTCTTTTTCAATTCAAATACCTCACTTTGATAAATGTATATTAGGAACTATACAGCGCTATTGTGAAATCAATGTGTTTTCTGCAAGTATTTCTCTTCATGCCAGAGACAAGCTTTATTAAATAAAAAAGCCGGCATAAAGCCAACTTTTTTATTTAATCTGCACATGTTCTTCTTTGATCCATTTGTTCCCACCTATATCTATATATCCATCTTGACGATTCCAAATACGATAAGGGACCTTCCCATCGACCGCACCTGTATCATTCCCGTTTGGCCCATCGTACGTTCTAATTTCATATCCAGGTGTGTACTTTGAATATGCATAAAACCATTGTACATTAAAATGTTCTAACTTAGCCCACTGTTGTTCACCACCTAAACAAATCATATCTTTTTCGCCACCTCCCCAATAACCTTTATAGATTAAATATGGGATTTTTTTCGTAAGTCTTCCTATAAATTGCGGATTCGCAGGATTTTCATATAAATTAATTCCGTATCCATCATCATATTTTGAAACTGCAATACCAATTCCATTTGGTTGCTTACTGTCTCCAATACTAGATTGATTTGTTTGATTTGAACCTATAAACCAAGAAAGATTTTTATTCCCAATTAATTGATTCAAATCACATTTTCCAATACCAGGAACATTTCCTGAATCAGTATATTGCCAAATATCACAAGGATATGTTGGTTTATTCCCTCCATAACGAGGAATCCAAATAAAATCAGCATCAATATTGCGAGCTCCAAATGATACATACGTGTGATGTCCTACATATAAACCAATTTTTTTTGCACCTAATCGGCGTAATTCATCAATAAATGCTTGAGTCCCGCCTTGCATATCTACCATTGTTTGAACTTCTACATCTGCCACCCAAAATTTAGCGTTTTTATCGCCACGATTCCAAAAATCTTGCGCTTCTTTTTTTGCATCTGAAATAGATATAAAACGGCAAAATGCATAATTCCCAAATGGGATACTACGTTTCTTCATTTCTTTCACATAACCTTGATACATAAAATCGACCGTATTCGAACCATCTTGAACTCTAGCAATAACTAAATCTAGCTGAGACGCTGCAATATCCCAATTAATATTTCCATTCCATTTCGAAATATCTACAATATAACCCATTACTAATCAACTCCTTTTTATTATCTTATTCAAAGCTTGTTTTATTGCTAGACCCATACGCCTAATAGCAAGCTTCTATAAGACAAATAAATATATTTTCATCATTTTTTAAAACTAAATAATTTCTTTTTATCCATAATAAATAAGTCCTTCTTTTTTTCATTTGTAAACGATAAACTTGCGTTTATTTCATACTAAATATTGAGATAAAACTATAAATAATGTACATACTACATATAAGCAATTTTTGCTTATACTCATGAATGACCTCCAAGATTTTTCAATCTCCCTGTAAAAAGGCAGCTAAAAAAAGCTGCCTTTTTACAATTTATTATATAGAGACAAGTTAATTAACGCTTATTCCCTCATATTAGTCTGTTTTTAAGCTTTTTATAAACATGATATATATTTTTTCACAACACTATTTTGATACGTAATAGAAATTACATCAACTCATACAGTATATGTAATAATCAACTACAATAAAAATTACATATTATATTAATATGTCTTCCTAATTAAAAGGAAATAAACATATAACCTCTGTTATGTAAGGAGTTTATTTAATGAAAAAAATCCCTATCGTATTCAAAGTTCCCCCGAATTCAAAGCTAAAAGTTACATTCTATGGTCCTTGTAACGAAGTAATTACAAATGTATCTTTAATTAATCAACTACTCACCCCTACCTGCCAAACTGTATCTCAATATCCAGACTTCAAGAAATATATAACTGAAGTCCGATCATTATCAAATTGTTAATCGTATAATTTTATGATTTATCATTTCGAACAGTACGATAACAAAATAATAAAAAGAGCCGCATCTTTCAAAAGAAACGGCTCTTTTTCATTTCACAAAACATGACTTCATTAAAAAACTAAAATAACTCATTAATTGATATTCTGTTGATATTTTATTGATATTTTACACATATTAATGAAATGCGCATATATTATCGTATGGAGATTCTCCACTCATAAAACCTATCTTTTTTTGAGCATACTTTATTTGTATGCTCCTTTTTTATTCTTTACTTAACGGCTTACCCTGTTAATATTTCCAAATATCATCTGAACGAACATTGAATATTTCAATTCTTTCTTATTATGTGCTACGAATATAAGTTTAATAATTTATCTGTAGCTACATTTTCAGTATCACTTAAATCGACAAAATAATGAAGTTGCCACAATTGACTCTTCTTAGCTTGATTACTAATAGGTTTATCCCAAATAGGGTAAACCCTCATAGCCATTTTCCCTTTTTGATTTTGAGTTTTTAATATTTTTTCTTTTAGAAGAATCTCTTTTGGAAAAATAAATTGTCCTAGTTTATTATCCGCTATACAAGTGATAACTAAAAGGTTAGGAGCTGAATCATAAGAAAATGCCTGATTGCTCATAGAGGCATTCTTCTCCCAAAAAGAAACAAATTGTCCAATCTTATTAGGCGTAATTTTTGATACCCTAAATCGGATGCTTCTATTATTTAGCTGGAATACCCCTCCTGCATATTCTGAATTTTGCTTTTCTTCTTTTCGTTTAGTAATTAATAGATTATTAGGTTTGTAAATCATTTCATCTAGTTTTTCAATTATATTACCAAAATTTGTCATGTAAACGCACCTTTTTTATTTTCCAGTATACCAAGAACATTCGTTCTTGTATATTAAACTTAAACAAATGTTGGCTTTGAATAGTCGTTCAAAGATTATTTTATCTACTCCATCCATAACTTCAAATTTACTTTTATAGTATTTATTACATTACTCTTCCAATTCCTTGTATTCTTCATTATTTCATTAATATATTAATAAAAAACGAGGTACATATTACATGAATCCATCCAAAATTGACTTCGGCTCCATAGAGCAACCTTTATTCCTATTAATTTTATATCTTATCGCAATTCTTTTAACACTCGGCATTACATTTAGTATATGTCATTCCCTTTTACTAAATTTAAATGCACCGAGATGGGTAGCAAAACTGTTAGCTATCGTATTAACTCTAGGTGTTGCTTATCAAGTGTTTATGAACTTATTTTAATATATTACCAATTTAACACCTTTAACTAAAAGGCCCTACCATAAGGTAGAGCCTTTTTCAAAAAAATAGTCCATAAATCACAAACATGTCTTTTATTTTATTGGAGATGGGAATCTTGCAGCCTCAAAATGAGAACCGTCTTCTGTACTACTAATAACCCCATCTATACTACTTTGTGCAAAAATCTCGACAATATCACCTGCATGTAATTGAAGTATTGTTGAAACACTTACGACATTACCGAAATTTATTGGACCAAAAAAGTCGTTATCTATAGCAATTGCCGCATTTCCATTCACTCGAACTTCTACACGCGCTCTATAATTTAAATTTGTATCGTTCGGAAAGAAACCAATCGTCCCAATTACGGAATAAACTCCTCTAGTCTTCGGAGTAAAATCTGATGTTGCTGGGTTATATTCGTTCGCTAAATCAAATTGTTCATTTTGAAATAATACTTTAACAAAAGTATTAGCTGGAAGGTTTTGATTAACTGTATTTACAGCTCTAAAAGCAGATGCTCTTACAAGGTTATTCTCCTTATGATCGCAAGAACAGTCATCACATCTTTTACCGCACTTATTATAATAATCACTTCTTTTTTTACAGCAATCATGATTTTTCTTTTGGTAACTCTCACAATTCTTACAGTAGTAATAACAAGACATATATAGTGCTCCTTTCTAATCTACTACTGCATAATATGTATGCTAGACTTGGAAAGTTTGGACAGGTTATTGCGATTACAAAAATAAAAATGCTCCACCATAAGGCAGAGCGAAGAGAAAGTATAACTTTTAAAAACAAAGCACTCATGTAATATTCTGGTTAAATCAGTAATACAAATTATCTAGTTTCATCAACTCGGATTTTCAGAAAAAACTCCTCTGTACGATTTTATTATTATTGAATAGATTATATTGTTAAGTGAGATATGCAATATTTCATATTTTATTATTTCAATATTCCTTTATTATCGTTGAGTTGTAAACATTCTCTTAAAAACACTTTAAAATCAACACTTACTCTATAGCAAATACTTTTTCATCCTTCAGAATTACCTGTAAGCATTATATTAAAATATTATTATTGTAAATTATTGACCTGTACAAACGTATAATTTTTGTGTATTCTATGGACAAGGAGTAAGGTAAGAGTTACTCTTTGCCATTTTAGGAAAGGCCCTGTTGGAGACAACAGGGCCTTTTTTCATATTTTTTTATAGTAAAACACCCAAAATTTATAGACGGTTGGCAATAATTTTTGCCAAATTCCTCTCTCATCATTCTTATCGTCACCTTTCATTTTGGAAAAATAATATCCCCCACTTAAGAATCCTTGCGTTGTATATAACTCATGAGGTTGTAACATTCTCATTCCAATATCTAAAATTTTATAATTGTTCCCTAGATACGAATCATTTCTTATAAGGGCGCTCTGTACTTGCGCTCTTATATAAATACTTAAATTTATTCCCCCGCATATTTTTATAAATTGTATACAGTTCCATATGGAATTGTTGAAACAGAAATTCCGTATGGTGTAATATGATGCATTGGGTAATAATACTCCATAGATGGATAGTACGGTTGTATGCCTTGCTGTATTTGTTGCATTTGCTGCTGTGCTTGTAACGCTTGTTGAACAGCTTGAATTGTAGTTTGTGCTCCGCTATACGTAATACCCGCCGTACCATACGGACGCATTCTATCTCGGGTATCAAAATATGAATAAAACATTATTATTCAACTCACTTCCATATAAGTTATTACAAAGTATGTTATGATTCTTAATTTCAGTGAGTGTTAAAAACTAGTCCACTAGCTTTTATTCAAATAGCGTTTTTGTTCACCTTCCTTCTTTTGACCCTCACTCTTTCCCGAAATATTCCGGCGATTTTTCGCATTCAAGGCTAATCTTTTCACCGACAATCAATCGGTCTACATTTGCAAGCATCCACGGGTATTCAGGATGCTGCAGGATTGCATTTCTGCGTTGTACCTTTAAATCCCGTACGCTTGGAATCGACTTATGGCATCTTGTAACTTTTCGGCATCGATAGACGTTGTCATGATACCTTCTTGCTCCTGTGGATCAGCTTTACCATAGCCATTGTGCATGGACATCGGGTTTTCTAGCATCTAGCTCACCTCCTTAAAAAATGCAGGATTTTCCTTTCCATTATCGAATTAGTAATGTTTGAAAAGGGGGTGTAATATGGCAGAAATTAAAGTAGGACTTACACAATTTTTAGACTTCACACTGAAAAGTAGTGCAGCTAAAACAAACTTTGTAAAAAATCTAAAATCTCAACCGGAATACCAACCAGCTTTTGATTACTGGAAACAATTACGAGATACTGTTATTAAATTTCATCAAAACGAACTACCTTTTGAATGTTTCGAAACATTAGTGCAAACGGTTGATCAGAAGAAAAAGCAAAACTATATTGATGTCATAAAACAGTACAAAAAATTTATTAAAAACAAAGACGTCTCTTGGTTCGATCCAGGTAAATCACATTGGATATCAGATGATTTAATCGTCCGCTCATCACCTGAACTCGGTTTGCTCATTAATGATGAGCCGCATCTTATCAAACTGTTTTTCAAAGGAAAAAAAGAGCGAATTGATAAATACAACATCAACTCAACGCTGACATTATTAAACGAATCGACATTTTCAAATGAACATAACGATGTGAATTATACGGTTCTTAACATCCAAAAGAACAGAATGTATACGAATAACTCTATTAATAATGATCATTTAATAGCGCTTGAATCAGAAGCTAACCAGCTTTGTTATATATGGAATAAGATGTAAAGAGTACTATTCATCTCTTTCAATACCTTTTCCATGCATAATTTGGGCACAATTTTCACAGATCCTATCAGTTTCGTTTAATTGAAGCTCACCTTCTTGTTCCTCACAAACAATGCAGGGTGGGCGTTTTTTCGAAAATAGTTTCTTTAACCATTTCCGCATCCTAACTCACCTCCTCCGAAAGAGTGATATAATGAGCTCTCTCCACTAAATCAGCGTTAACCCCCTGGTTTTTTAACCGATGAAGAAGATCTTCGTTTTTTAGAACATGCAAAAGAAAACCGTTATTATATCGCTTATCTTCTTGCTATTACATGTGGAATGCGTAAAGGTGAAATCTTAGGTCTACAATGGAAAAAGATTGCTGATTTTACCTGACATTACTTTAATGGCACTAAATGACCATCTGCAAAAAATCTCTGAGGAAAAAGAGCGATATGATGAAAGCTATAATGACTACGATTTGGTCTGCCGTTTCAGAAGTTTGACACAGCTCTGGAAAAAGCTTATAAAGAAAAGTGAGGTTCCTGATATTCGGTTCCATGTTCTGAGGATTATGTTAAAGCAAGGTATACATCCGAAGATTGTGAGTGAACGATTGGGGTATAAAAAAGTAGGTATCACCTTGGACACCTACTCACATGTTGTACCAGGCCTACAAGAAAAAGCAGTCGAGGATTTTGCAAACAACCTATTTCAAAAACACTAATGTTTGCAAAATGTTTGCAAACACGGATTTTGCATAAAAATACTAGCTTATCCGTGTGACATTGAGAGGAGTCAAAAACATGAAAGAAATCAAAGCTGAACAAGAATTCAAAGACATCATCGCAAGCGAGGAGCCAGTAGTTGTTAAGTTCTTTACTACATGGTGCCCAGATTGCGTGCGTATGGACAACTTTATCGGAGATGTAATGGAAGAGTTCAATAAATTTGAATGGTATTCTATTAATAAAGATGAGTTCCCAAGTATTGCTGAAGAGTATCAAGTAATGGGTATTCCAAGCCTACTTGTATATCAAAATGGCGAAAAGTTAGGTCACTTACATAGTGCAAATGCAAAAACGGAAGAGCAAGTTACTGAGTTTTTAGAAGCATACTAAGAAACGAAAAACCTCTGAAAAATCATCAGAGGTTTTTTTCGTTTTCAAATTGTTCTTTGCCTTTGTCTCTTTCTGGAAAGTGAATATTATAATGCTTTCTCCTCTTCTTATTGAAGAATTTTGTTATCATTTCTTATATATTACTCACATGAGGAATTACAAAGAGTCATTTTGCGAAAAATATATATGAAAAAAATTTTGAGAATCATTATTCTCGCCCTCTTTCCATTTGCCATAATCATCATTAATTGTTTAATAAATTTCCACTTTGTACTTTTCAACATATTTTTCCTTAACGAAACTTTGTTATCCCCTTCTTAAAAAGCTATAAAACGTCAACAATGTTTGTATAGACCCACACGAGTTTCGTTTGATACTCTATGTATAGAAAGAAATTCCTTGTAGAAAGGCGAGTGATTAAAATGGATTCTCTTTCTCATAAAGAAGCTGATAAAGGTGCTATTGTCAGCATTATAGCCTACATATTTTTATCCTCTATGAAAATCATCATCAGTTATATTACCCTCTCTAGCGCATTACGTGCTGACGGTTTGAATAACTTAACGGATATTGGTGCTTCTTTAGCAATATTAATTGGCCTGAAAATTTCTCGTAAGCCTCGTGACCCAGATCATCCATATGGGCATTCGCGTGCAGAACAAATCGCATCACTTGTTGCTTCCTTTATTATGGCAACGGTCGGATTAGAAGTTGTTATTAGTGCAATTCAATCGTTTTTCAATCCGAAACAAGCAGCACCTAATGTACTTGCTGCATGGGTGGCTTTATTTTCTGCTGTCGTTATGTACGGTGTATACAAGTATACGAAAAAGATTGCAATGCGAACAAAAAGTAAATCATTAGAGGCTGCTGCAAAAGATAATTTATCAGATGCTCTTGTAAGTATTGGTACAGTAGTAGGTATAGTCGGAGCACAGTTCCAAATGCCTATTTTGGACCCTATTGCTGCTTTACTTGTCGGTCTTATTATTTGTAAGACCGCGTGGGAAATTTTCGTAGAAGCTTCTCATATGCTAACGGATGGAATTGATCCTGAAAAAATGGATGAATACGCTGATGCTATAGGGCATATTTCAGGTGTAGAACATATTGTAGATATTCGTGCTCGTATGTATGGGAACCAAACGTATGTGGATATTACAATTGAAGTAGATGCTCGAATGGATGTTAGCGAAAGCCATTGTATTACTGACAATATTGAAGATATGCTTCGAAAAAAATTCGGAATTTACCATGCTCATATTCATGTGGAGCCCATGCAAAAAGAACCTATTATGACATAGGTTCTTTTTTAATGAACGCCTTATGAAATATAATACATAAAACGAGCCAGCTACCGCCCGCTGCCCATCCGGCTAATATGTCAGATGGATAGTGTACGCCAAGATAAATTCGGCTAACTGAAATAGATAATACAACGAAGCTTGCTATAAAAATAATCAGCAACTTTTTATGCAATGAAATACGATCTTCTGTAATTGTGACGTATGCAATAAATCCTAAAAAAGCAGTAGCATTCATCGTATGACCGCTCGGAAAGCTATATCCAGTTGCTGTAACAAGCTGCGTCACATCAGGTCGTGCTCGTTCATACCATAGTTTGAGCATACTGTTCAAATAACGTGATCCGTAATAATTAATTGTTAGAAGTAATGCACTTAATATTTTTTTTCTAAGAAGAAAATACATTACAAGTATAATGAGTAACGGGAAATATATTCTTTTTGAACCGATAAAGGACACCCAAGTAAAATAGGTTGTCAAATACTCGTTTCGGAAACTTTGAATAAAGTGTGCGACTACATTATCAAATTTTTCAATACAAGCGGTATGATACGAAAGTGATAGTGCGACAAAACAAATGAGTAGTGTACAACTTAACAAGTATAAATGTCGGTATCGTTTCACATACATAACCTCACTATGCAAAAAAATGGAGCGGTTGTTTTAGTTTTCCTCTCCATTTCTTTTTTATGCATAGTTTATTAAAAAATATTATTGTTAATTTTTTGCTGCATCGTTGGAATATCTTCGCTTGTTACTGTAAAGCGAATAACCTTCTCATCAAGATCAAGCGCTTCTGCGAATAAACCAGCCAATCCACGTGATTTTCTATCTACTTCCATAATAATTTCTAATCGATCGTGGGCACTTGGCAAAATTAATAATTCTAATTCATCTAATTTCCCATAATACTCTCCGGAAACTGGAATAAACTCAAATTCTTGCGCGAATGGAACTTGCTTACGTAATCGATACGGTAATTCTTCGCATTCTATATGACGCGCTTTAAAACCTAATTGATTTACACTATTTAATACACTGTTCAATAGCGCATTCGGCAATACTTGAATATAATCACGGTCACTTGGATCAATACTACGTTTAATATCAAGACCTGTATGAACCCAAACCGTTTTCATTCCAAGTGTTAGTGGTGCTTCAATTGGCATTAAAAACGAAAATGGAATTTCCACTTTTTCATTTGGCTCTACAGAAAATGGATCTGTTAAACGAACTCGCTCTAAATCATACGATGCAGTTACTTTTTTATCATCCACTTCTCTTACATATGACGTCGACAACGTTAAGTAAATGCTTTCAATTTCTTGGCTAACTGAACCTCCAGTTATATGAACCTTCCCTACTATCTCTTCTCCAACTGTATACTCATCTCTTTCAAGAACGGTATCTACTTTTGCACTACCAATACCAACACTTGCTAAAAACTTTTGAAACATGGGGTCTCCATCCTTTCTAAAGCGTAAGCTACATCTTTTTTCAAATCTTGTACATTTTCATAGTATGGCGCTTTCATTTGTAACATTCGCATCAGCATGTCGCGATTATATTCTTCCAGCACTAACTCTTCATACCAAGGTTTTTCCTTTTTTTCAGTCGATTGATAACTAGCATACAATAAAAATAATACGAAATGACCGAGCGCATAAAAGTCGCTACGAAAGTGAACTTCTCGCATCAAAGCTTGTTCACCTTCATAAGTTATAGCACGCTCATCACCCTCACCTTTCAATTTAGCCAATCCAAAATCAATAATACTAATCTGATTTTCTTTCATTAATATGTTTGGAATACGTAAATCTCGGTGAATGATACCTTTACTATGAAAATACGAAACAATTCCTAGTACTTCATATAAAATTTCAAAAACTTCACGTTCATCATATACTTGCCCATCTAAGAAAATATGATCTTCGAAATTTTCCCCCGGCATATACTCCATCACAAAAAAGTTCTTTTTCTCCCATATGAAATGATCATGTAGATTAGGAATTGACGCATGATTTAATGTTTGTAAAATCACTTTCTCTTGCTCAAATGATTTTCTACCAGACTCATATCTTTGTTTACTTTTCCTTAATTGTTTTAAGACTTTATATTTATTTATTTGTAAATCATTAACGACATATGTAACCCCATAACTGCCCATTCCAATTACTGATTCAATCTTATAACGCTCTGCAACGATTGTATTTTTTCGCAGTGGTCTATCAAATAAAGCTAGTATACGACGCCATTTCATCAGCTACTTGAAAAGAAGCTACGGCTTTTACGTTTTCTTTTATAATGCTGATGCCCATAACCAGATGAACGTCGTTTATAGTCGCTACTTGAATACGAGCGCCCTCTATGACGATAATCACTACTTGAATACGAACGATGTTTTTTCTTTCCTAATAAAGAATCAATAATTTTTTTGAACATCCCTTCACCTCTTGTATAAAATTTTCTTTTAATTATACCAACAATTCTTGTCTATATTTGTGACAAGTTTGTAAAGAGTAAAAAACGACGAGTTAAGCCCGCCGTTACTTTCAATCTTCCTCTTCATCAAAAACTTCATCAATCATGCATTTCTCTAATAAATACTCAAATGTAATATCTGCCAGGTCCTCAATTTCTTCTCTTTTTGGAACGTACCCTCTTTCAATTAGTCGCTCATAAAAAAACTCCGCAATCTCTTCCGTGTCAATTACGACTTCAATTTCCTTCATGAGCATCACTCCTTTATTTCTGTTTTATGAAAAAATCTCAAAATTATGTATATGAGATTAGAAAAATAGTTTTTCTTTTTTTATAAGTCATATCATGTAGGTAAAGGGCATACGATGTTAGTACAAGCTATCCAAAGGGGGAAATAATAATGGAATACCAATACGAAGTAGAGCAAACAAAAGAAGAGTTCATGCATGAAGATCAATGGGCAGACTCTCTTATTAAATGGCTTTTTATTTTTTTAATAATTGTAGGCATACCTTATACTGCATATGTTGTTGTTCAATTTATTCTCTCTTTCTAGTTAACTATTTTTTCTCTGTCAATTTAACTAAATAATTTTGAACAACATCCATAACAATTTTATATTCTTCATCTTTAAATGTATCGAACAATAAATGATAATCATTATAAATATCTAATAACCCATCAATAATTTCTTGGCGATTCGTCTTTACACTTACTTTTTTCGAATTGTTAATTGACTTCAATTTTCCTAAATCTAATTTATTCATACCAGCTTTATCTTGTTTCATTTTCTTCAAAATTGCATTTGCCGTTTGTGCATTGGCAAGTAATGTTAAATCTGATTCATCAGCTTCTAACCATTCACCATCAGTAATTCGTGACAATTCATATATAGTATCTTCCCATGCATCATTTTTATATCTCCATACTTCTGTACGAAAACCAACAATACGAAAAACATCTTTATCATATCCAGTTACTTGCACGAGATCACCAAACGTAAAGTTATAATTTAATTCAATCCACTCTGTGTCGCCCTTTTTCATTTCTTGCTCTGTAACATGCTGCAAAGTTTGTTCTACATAAAATCCATCGTGATTATTTACTTCGTATACGTAAACTCCATCTAAAACTTTCATATTTGTAACTTTCCCAACGGTTCCATATAGCGTAATCACGACTATGTCCCCTACGTTATATTTAGGTTGTTTTTTCCTTGCCATCAATATCTCTCCTTTTTTAAACGTCGTGATTTTGATAACAGTATATGCAACCTACATAAAAACGCTTATCACAGAAGCTTATATTCATAAATTTTTTCAATAAAAAAGTAGAATTTGTATATAACTTAAAAAAGCTAGTATTTAAACTAGCTTTCACTTTTTATTTATGTTCTAACAGCAAGACGTATTGTAAATAAAAAAGCATAATGAATACTTCACTTCTTTCAAAGTAATGTATTCATTATGCTTTCATTTTCCTAAAACTTCATATCGTTATCTCTCTTGTATATATAAATCCCATGCATCATCAAATATAGACATACTTTCTAGCATTCCACTTAACTCTAAGTATGAACTAATTACATCATAGTCTTCAGATTGCTTCGGAAAACTTAAATCATCATACATCGCCTCTGCTAAATCTGATATTTCATTTTTAAATAAAGCTGCACGGTGCTTCATCATATAATGGTAAAATGTCTTTTTCAAAAATATTCCCTACCTTTCTAACTTGGGTACATTATACAAGGCAAAAAAGAAAAAAACCAGCATAAAAGCTGGTTAAAAGTCGAAATAATTCCTTTTTAATAAACGTGGTCTTCCCATCAACTCTTCGTATGTTAGTTGTTTTGGCAAATCTTTCGTATAAATTAAAAACAACTGATCTTCAATTTCTTTTACAGTATGGTCTGCTTGATAGTCCATTCCACATGAGGAACAAGTAATACATGGTGTCTCTTGGATTTCAATGGCTTTCGTACCATCTGGTAATTCCCAATATACAGTATTCAAGCTTTCTTTCGCTTCTGTACTGTCACACCACATACAATTCATACTACGTCACCCTCATTTTTTTTGTCATCATCTAACTTTGCTATTTGTGCTTGATATTTTTTATCTTTTAATTGATCACGCTTATCACGTTTATCTTTTAAAGAAGCATGCGTTTCATTGACTTCATAATCTTTGCGGCGATTCATACGTTGTAAATCATCTGGAACAAGATTAAATTTCTTATCACTCATCAATCCTGCAACGCCGATATCAGAACGTTTCTCTTCATAAGTCGGATAAATTTCTTTAAAGTAGCCTTCTGCTCTTCCTGGGATATAGTTTTCTGGTTCTGGATACGTTGTAATAACCCCTTCAAAGTTACGAAGAACAACTTTATCCGCACTTTGTGAAATTAAATAGTTTGGCTGAAGCGCAATTTTTCCGCCTCCACCCGGTGCATCGACAACGAAAGTTGGTACTGCATAACCAGACGTATGTCCACGTAAGCCTTCAATAATTTCAAGACCTTTCGAAACTGGTGCACGGAAATGACCGATACCTTCTGATAAATCACATTGATAAATGTAATATGGACGAACACGAATTTTCACTAAATCATGCATAAGTTTTTTCATAATTGGAACGCTGTCATTAATTCCAGCTAAAATTACAGCTTGGTTTCCAATTGGAACACCTGCATTTGCAAGCATTTCACATGCTAGTTTCGATTCTTCTGTAATCTCAATAGAAGTGTTAAAATGAGTATTTAACCATACTGGATGGTATTTTTTAATTATGTTACACAGGTTTTCTGTAATACGCTGTGGGAATACAACTGGTGCTCTCGTTCCGATACGAATAATCTCAACATGCGGGATTGCTCGTAAATTCTTTAATACATATTCTAAAATTTTATCATTAATTAGAAGTCCATCACCGCCAGAAATTAAAACGTCACGTACTTGTGGTGTTTCACTAATATAAGCAATCGCATCATCTAATTGCTTTTTCGGTACGCCCATTCCAATTTGTCCACTAAAACGACGACGTGTACAGTAACGACAATACATAGAACATTGATTCGTTACTAAAAATAGTACACGGTCTGGATAACGATGAGTTAATCCTGGAACTGGTGAATCTTCATCTTCATGAAGAGGATCTTCTAAATCATATTTTGTTTTATATAACTCTTCCGAAATCGGTACTGATTGCATCCGAATCGGACAGCGTGGGTCATCAGGATTCATTAGCCAAGCATAGTACGGTGTAATGTTTAACGGGATCGTTTTCGTTGAAATTTTAACGCCTTCTTCTTCGTCAGGTGTTAAGTTAATTACTTTCTTTAAATCATCTAAAGTTTTGATCGTATTCGTTAATTGCCAAACCCAATCATTCCATTGTTCTTCTGTAACATCTTTCCATAATTCAATATCCTTCCAGTGACGATTTGGTTTGTATACATCATGTAACATTGCTATTCCCCCTTTTTATACGCTCATCCTTTATATAAGCAATAATTATGCCAACTTCATATTCTTGATAAGTAAATGCGAGAAATACCCTATTATATAAGAGAATAAATATTTTTAAGTGCTGTACTAAAACGATATTTACTATCATATTCATTACTTGTTATATATGTAAACGCTCTTTTATTGGTGCAAACACACAAAAACCGCCGATTATTCGGCGGTTTTGTCGTACTTGCTCAGTTTATATTGAAGCGTTTGACGAGGAATACCTAACATTTTTGCTGCTTGCAAAATATTCCCTTCCGTTTCGATTAACGCTTGATCTATTAATTCCTTTTCCGTTTGATGAAGAGCTTCCCTAAGCGGTAATATACTTTTCTTCTTCGGAAGTTTCTCTTTCCGAAATGTTCGTGGCAAGCAATTTGCTGTTAAAGAATTCCCTTCTGTAATAATGACAGCATGTTCAATCGTATGCTTTAACTCACGAACATTTCCAGGCCATTGATAAGCTTGTAATCTTTCTTTCGCTTCCTTATCAATTTGAAGTACACCTTTTTTATAACTTTTATTATATTCTTTCAAAAAGTAAGACGCTAATAACAGTACATCCTCAGTTCTTTCGCGAAGCGGCGGGATATATAATGAAAATACATTTAATCGATAGTATAAATCAGTGCGAATTTTATTTTCTCTTAAACATACTTCTGGAGGCTGATTCATTGCAGTAATAACGCGAACATCTACTTTTCTCGTCTTATTATCACCAATGCGACGAATAACTCCATCTTCTAATACACGTAGCATTTTTGCTTGTAAATCAAGCGGCATTGAATTCAGTTCATCTAAAAATAATGTCCCTCCATCTACAAGTTCAAATAATCCTGCTCGTTCGATTGCCCCTGTATAACTACCTTTTGTCGTGCCAAACAGCAAACTTTCTAATAGCGACTCTGGCAAAGCTGCACAGTTTTGTGCAATAAACGGCTTATTTTTTCGTTTAGAAGCTTCATGAATCGCTTGCACAAATAGCTCTTTCCCCGTTCCAGTTTCACCATATATTAAAACATTCGCATCGGTTGGCGCTACTTTTTGTGCTAACTCTTTCGTCTGTTTAAAGCGGGAATCATCAGTTACAATTGTCTCGAATGCAACATGCTTTTTCACCATTTTTTTGCTAGTCGATCGTTTTATTTTCGATTGTAGATCTACAATCGTATCAGTAAGCTTTTGAATAGTAGAATAATCTTTCGCAATTTCTACAGCACCAGCAATATTTCCATCTATTAAAATAGGTAACGTTGTATTGACCGTACAAACGTCTTCCCCATTTAAATTTTGGTAATGTTGAACTTGGTGTACGATTGGTTTTTTTGTATCTAATACTTTCATCAACGTACTTGTTTCTCTGGATAATGACGGGAATGCTTCTAATAAATGCTTTCCTAGCACATTTTCAATTTTAGATCCATCATGTTTTGCAGCAACTGTATTATAAAATATTGTAATCCCATTTTCATCTACTGCATGTATGGCCTCATCTATACTGCCCAAAATCGCTTCAATGACTTCCTGTGTCGAAACTGCTAGCAATGTCATCCCCCCTTTTGCCGAAAATCCAGCAAATTCAACGCCGAATTTTCGGCACCCTCTGTGCGATTATAAGCATGACGATTCCGTTCTATTATTTTGATGAAATGTGTATATATTTTTATTGCTTATTTATGGTTAAGTGAAACTTTAATCAGTGGGGCTTTATTATTAACCCGACTCCCACCTAACTTCTTTGCTTTACAGCCGAATTTTGAGGCGGGAGTCTTACTGCTTTCGAATAGCTGGATAAATCTTTCACCCATATATTCATATCTTCCAACTTATCAAAAATGTAGCAATTATTCGCAAGCCTTCCCGTATATGTATAGCCTAATTGATGAAAGGCTGCATTCATACCGAAAGATAGCGAGCGAGCAATTGTATAAGAACAAAAAATAGATTTTTCTTGGAGCTCTTCCTCCAATTTAATTAACAGACTTTTCATGAAACCATGTTTTCGATATTCAGGTAATGTAGCACAATTCGTTAATTCTGCATTACCTTCTTTCACGTTCATTTCAGCAGATGCTGTACTAATAATTTTCCCCTCGAATTCATAAACATAGTAAATTGTATCGTCTTCCTTCATCGTCTGCTTTACATAATTCCCATCATTTAAAGGTGTCGGATAAACTTCAAATACTTTTCCAAAGACAATTGCTAATTCTTCCGCATCCTCTTCTGTCGCTTTTCTTAACACAAATTCCTCTGGGACTATTTTTTCTTTCACTTCTTTTTCTTTTACACCACTTAAAATAGTATCTTCCTCAGTCCAATGAATACTATTTCGTCTTTCATCATTATGATATTTCACGAAGAAGTGCGCATCGTGCCCTTGAAAATAATGAGGTATTGTTGCTTCCAGTAAGAAACCGAAAGAGAGCCATGTTGAAACATGCTCTCCCTTTCCTTTAATAATACATTTAGTGAAAGAATGTTTCTTTGCTAATTCATCGATTGTTTGTATGATGCTTTCAACATTTCCTGTATAGTGATCAATTCTAATACGTTTATTAAAATAATCTAAAACCCCTTCTACTGTATAATGCTTTGTCTGTTCACTAAAAGATTCATAGTATTTCATTTTTTCACCTCACACCAATCTAGTAATGTACATGCAATTATTTTTGCGGCAGCAATCATTTTATCAACTTCTATATATTCGTTTGGATAGTGTGCTACTTTCGTCTCTCCTGGACCAAATACTATCGTGGGTACGTTAGCTATTTGTGTGAACAAACCTCCATCTGTTCCCCATGGCGAAGCTTCTATAATCGGCTCGTTCCCTTCGATTTCAACAAAGTTATGTTGAAGCGTTGTAATAAGTGGATGATTTTCTTCTAGTTCACCAGGAACCCATCTAGCCCCAAACCATTCTACTTCTACAGGATTTTTTACAAACCAACTATCCACATCTTTTAATTCACCAATCCAGCCCTCAAACTCTTCTTTTGCTGCCTCTATAGTCTCATTCGGCGCAATACCACATCTTCCTTCTAAAATTAATGAATCGGGAACAGAACTTGGCCAGCTTCCCCCTTCAATTTTCCCAACGTTAATTGGAATTGGAATCGGAATCCCCTTAAATAACGGATCTGTAATTCTACCATTTCTCTTCTCTTCTAATTTTCTCAAATGCTCTACAACAAACATACTTTTTTCAATTGCACTTACTCCTTCATAACGTGTACCACCGTGTGCTGCTTTTCCTTTTATATGTAGACGAAACCACATTGATCCTTGTTGTTTCGGAAAAAACTTCATATTCGTCGGCTCAGGAATAATAACGCCATCTGCCTTATATCCTCGTAAAATAGCGGCTAATGTTCCTGCCCCACCGCTCTCTTCTTCTATTACACTTTGAAAATGTATATCACCTTTTAGTTCAATACCAGATTCAATAATCGCTTCCATCGCAAGCATAAGTGAGACATTGCCGCCTTTCATATCTGTTGTTCCACGTCCATATATGCGGTTTCCTATTTTCTCTCCACTATATGGATGATGGTCCCACTGATTTACATCCCCTTCTGGCACGACATCAATATGCCCGTTTAAAATCATAGATTTCCCTTCGCCACTTCCTTTTAAAGTCGCTACAATGTTCGGGCTATCTGTAAAACTTATACGAGGTGATACGAAATAAGGGTGATCTTTCATTTCCTTAAAAGCAGGCTCCCAAATATCAAGATCTAGACCTAACTCACGCAACTTTTCAATAACAATTGCCTGTGCACCACTTTCATCACCAGATACGCTCTTTTCTTGAATTAATCGTGTTAAAAATTTTACACTCTCTTCTTCATGACCCTCAATATAATCACAAACTTGTTTTTTTAATTGCTCCATATATTACAACTCCCCTCATTCAATTACTAGTAAATTTGAGCTTATATGAAAATCAGCTGTCGTATGTCGTTTTACATCTTCTACAGTATATGGACTCATTAATTCTTGTAAGACAAGTCCTCTTTGGGTCACTTCCATGACAGCCATGTCTGTAATAATTAAATCTACACATTTTTTCGAAGTTAATGGCAATGTACATTCCGAAACAATCTTTGCATTTCCGTATTTATCAACATGATTCATCACAACAACGACCCGCTTCGCTTTTTGCGCTAAATCCATCGCTCCTCCAATACCTGGAACGCGTTTTCCTGGTACAATCCAGTTCGCTAAATCACCATTTTCACTTACTTGTAACGAACCAAGTATCGTAACATCAAGTAATCCTTTTCGAATCATGCCAAACGCCATGCAGCTATCAAAATAACTTGCTCCTGTAATAAGAGATGTTGGTAAACCAGCTGCGTTACATAAATTCTCATCTTCATTCCCTTTACTTGGCGTTGGTCCCATACCAACAATACCGTTTTCCGCATGAAACATAACATTCATATCTTCTGGCAAATGATTCGGTACAAGCGATGGAATTCCAATACCTAAATTTACAAGCATACCATTCTGAATTTCTTTCGCTGCACGTCTTGCAATCTTATCTCTTACTTCTACGCCCATACCCATTTCCAATTCACTCCTTCCGATGGCACGATATAATTTACAAATACACCTGGGACGACAATTTCTTCTGGATCTAAACTTCCAAGTGGAACAATTTCTTCTGCTTCTACAATCGTTATGTCACCAGCCATAGCTACGTGTGGATTCATATTACGAGCGCTTTTATCAAATACAAGATTGCCAAACGGATCCGCTTTTTTCGCATATACAATTGCGACTTCAGCCGTTAAAGCTGTTTCAACTAAATATGTCTTTCCATTCATTTCAACTGTACGCTTTCCTTCTTCTACAATCGTATCAACACCAACATCAACTAAAATACCACCAAGCCCTACACCACCAGCGCGAATACGCTCTGCGAGTGTTCCTTGCGGAGAGAATTCAATTTGCAATCTTCCTTCATTTAATTGTCTTCCCGCATTTGGATTTGACCCAATATGAGAAGTAACTAAAGATTTAACCCTTTCATTCGTAACAAGACGACCGATTCCTACATCAGGAAATCCAGTATCATTTCCTATTAAATTTAAATTTGTAATGCCTTTATCTAAAACAGCTTGAATTAAAGATGGAGGTGATCCGATTCCTCCAAATCCCCCAAACATTAATGTCATATCATCATGGAACAAAGAAATTACTTCCTCTATTTCTTTTAATTTACCGAATGTATTTGTAATAGTTGTCATGCGATACTATGCCCTCCTTTTTGCATCATCTCTTCCACGCTCTTTACAAAAATTGAAAGTAATTCATCTAACTCGGAATATGTAGTTGTCATTGGTGGTGCAACAAGCAGTGCACTATCCTCTTTTCCTGCTTGCCCTGAAACAGCTTGGTATAAGAGCAGTCCATTTTTAGCAGCAACTGAAATAAGCTCCGACGCTTTTGTAAACGGTTGCAATTCTATTCCAATTAGCAATCCTTTTCCACGCACATCGGCAATGATTGTCGATTGTTGTTGAACTTTCTGCAAACCTTTTAATAAATACTCTCCCTTTTCTGCTGTTTTTTCAGGTAAATTATGTTTCTCCATATATTCAATAACTGCTAAAGCCGTTGCTGCAGACAATGGATTTGCACTAAGCGTATGCCCGCTCATTACAGAACGTGATCCACGTAAAATCGGCTCCATAACACGGTCACTTACTATTGTCGCTGCCATTGGTGTATAACCCGCTCCTAGCCCCTTACCAAGGGTCATAATATCCGGTTCTACACCCCAGTGCTCCATAGCAAACCATGCACCAGTACGACCAAGTCCAGTCATTACTTCATCCGCAATAAATAATATATCGTAATGACTACAAATATCTTTAATTACTTTATAGTATTCTTTCGGCGGGACAACCGCGCCTCCAGCAGCTCCGATAATCGGTTCAGCAATAAAAGCTGCAATATGTTCTGCACCAATTCGATCAATCGCTCTTTCTAGTTCAGTCGCACAAGAAAGTTGACATGTTGGATATACCTTTTGTACAGGACATCTAAAACAGTATGGAGCTGGAATAGTCGGATAATCTTCCAAAATAGAAACGAAACGTTGTCTGCGCAGTGGATGCCCAGACATAGATAAAGCTCCCATTGTAATCCCGTGATAGCTCATCCACCGTGACAAAATTTTATGTTTCCCTTGAATGCCACGCTCCTGAAAATGCTGAATTGCGATTTTCATAGCTGTTTCATTTGCTTCCGTACCACTATTCACAAAAAAGCTCCAGTTCAAATCTCCTACAGATAAATCACTTAACTTCTTCGCTAATTTTTCAGCTGGTTCACTCGTAAACTGTGATCTATAAACGAAAGCGATCTCCTCTGCCTGTTTTTTAATAACTTCTGCTATCTCTGCTACGCCATGTCCAATACCTGCCGTAATCGCTCCAGACGAACCATCAAAATATTTATTTCCGTTTTGATCATACAAATACACACCTTTTCCATGTGAAATCATCGGATACGGCTGACCAACAAGTGGTTTAATTAAGTAATCGCGCATAGCGCTCCCCCATTTCTCCAATTTGTATATGTATATGAAGAAAATTGACGTTTCTTTCATAAAAAAGAATCCTCTGCAAAAGCAGTGAATTTATCAAAAAACTATTATAAAATATACAAATGACTGCTAAATATTATTTTAAAAACAGAAAATTCAGAACTTAAAATGAAGACCAATCTTACCTATACGCTTAAATACCCCTTCCTGATTTAAGATAACAGCAAATTGAATATTTTTTTAATATAATATCAACTTCCCTCAATTGCTGACATTGTGTAAACTTCGACGGAACTCCCGTTATTCTCCTTCCTATTATCCTACTTTATATTGCATATTTTCAAACAAAATTCGACATTTTACTTCGCCTCATTTATCATAACTATTTCTTAACAAATAGTACCACCTGTTTAGAACAATAAAAAAAGAACCGATTAACCACATTAATCAGTTCGGCACGACGCTCTTTTATCGGTATTACCTTATCCAACGCATCACTAAAATTAATAGAAATACTCATAATACAAATCCATAATTCGTCCCACAGCCTATAGCACCAAATCCTCCATAACTTCATTCCCAATAACTATGGGGATATCCCCATCCCAATGGTTCCACTCCTTCCATCAAAGTCAAACTACCTTTCCTTTATAATTTATGTAGGACAATTATCGATTTGTATGTGTGTTTGCCTATAAATAAAAAAATCCCCATTTTAACTTTTCCTTCTAGAAAGGCAAGTTTTTTGCATAACCTCTTTCTAGCTTCGCATATATTTGTAATGATGATAAAGGAGGAATGTTCATGACTCAATCCGAAATTGAAAAATACGGCCAAGAAGCTGCACGTTACGAACAGCTCGCTCGTTACTATCAATATAGCAATCCTAAAAGATATGTAGAACTCTATATGAAATACTATGATGCAATTACAAAACTTGTACAAGCATATGAAAAGAGAGATTCACAAGAAGCGACTTTACCGTCACATATGAGAATCTTCCACACAGCTCCCCATACACCAGCAGTTGATATTATAATAAACGGACAAAAGGTTATTAAAAATATTTCTTTTAAACAATTCAGTCCGTATTTATCATTAGTGCAAGGTAAATACCGTATTGATATTGTCCCTGTCGGAAACGAAACTCCAATATTTTCAGCATTAGTACCAATAATGGGGAATCACACTTATACCCTTGCAGCGGTCAATAGCGATAATCATCTCCAATTACAACCCATTCTTGATAATACTCATTTACCATCTGGTCAAGCAAAAATACGGTTTGCACATTTTTCACCAGACACTCCAGTTGTAAATGTAAATTTAAAAGATGGGGATCATTTATTTGAAAATGTACTCTTTAAGCAAATAACAGATTTTTTACAAGTTAGCCCTGGTACAGCAGATATTGAAGTTTCACTTGCTGATACAAAAAAAGTACTATTAACCATTCCAAAATTCAACGTTGAACCAAATACAATTTACACAATTTCAATAGTTGGTTATTCAACTGAGGATCCAAAATTAGAGACCGTTATACTTACAAATTAAAACAGTCTACACCATTCGCATGGTGTAGACTGTTTACTTTTGAAACGTAATTTGAAATTCTGTCCAATCGTTATCCGAACGACACAATATGGATCCTTTATGTTTTTCTACAATTTGTTTACATACAAATAGTCCAATACCAGTTCCTAGCTTTTTAGTAGTTACAAATGGCTCAAAAATAGTCTCTACATTGTCTGCTGGAATCATAGGTCCATTATTTTTTATAACAATGCAAACAGCCTGATCCTCTTCAAATACATCAATGATAATTTTTCGCTCTTCTTTCACCGATTCAAGAGCATCAATCGAATTCATTAAAATATTTAAAACTACTTGCTTCACTTCACTCCGGTAACCAACGAGTGGAATAGGATACGGCAAATTCTTTTCAATCAAAACATTTGCATTAACTAAACTTGGATATAAGAATTGTATAATATCTTGAAATAAGTCATTTACCAAAAAACGTTCAGATTCATTCCACATTTCTTTTTTCGATACAAGTAAAAATTGCGAAATCCTAAAATTTAATTGATCTAATTCATGTGAAATAATATCTAAATACGATAGATTAGGGTGATCTGTCTTCAATAACTTTACAAATCCCATAATCGAAGTTAGCGGATTACGAAATTCATGCACAAAACTAGCCGACATTTGCCCTAGAATCGTAAGCCTTTCTTTATGTGTTTCATTTATATATTGCTGTTTTTCTTCTAAATTTCTCGATATAATTTCTGAGTATTTTAAAACGGTATAATAAATTAATTTGTCAAAACAAGTATGTATTTTGGCCATAATCGGTTTCAGTTCACGAGCGCTTACATCCAATTCGCACATTGCTTCAAAAAGTTCATTTCTTCCCACATTTGCATTGTAAACAAAATCTCCAATATTCACATCTGCCCCTGCACGCTCAATGGCAATTTTCTCACATAATGGCTGAAGATAATTAATGTCTTTATCTTCCATAATAAGTTCGATAATTAACTCTAATAAATTCGCTCCATTTTGAACTACCTCTTGTTTAAATGGATCTTTTTCGGAAATTATCATTTTGTTTTTCCAGTTCTCTACGAATTGGTGCCTGTTGTTTTTCAAGTGCGAACAAAATACTTCTTTAATATCCTTATCGATTGGAAAAACCTCCATTCCCTCCATTTCCATACGACGAATACCCTTTATATTTTGAATATTAACACAAAAAATACATTTCGTTAATAGATTGTTGTCACATTTTGTTAATTTCTGTTGATAAAATTTATTTTTCCCTTCTTATTTAAATAAGTTTTATTCATATATCCCTTTTCTCTTCTCATTTTTTTAATTATTTTCCTGTTCAAAACTACTTTTTTTTGCATCCTTTTTAATTCTTGCGTACAATAAGAAGTGAAAGGTGTGAAAAATATGGTAAATAAAAATGTGGAAGACTATCTCCAAGAAGGCATATATGGCCAAAAGCAAAACAAACCAGAAGAACGTAATATGTACTTAACTACATTACGTGAGCGTGTAGAAATCGCTTTAACAATCGGTCAAGTAATGCAAAGTAATGTGTATACAGAAGTAACGGGTAACATACGTTCTTCTCAATCATTACAACTATTCCTAAATGGAAGCATTGCTTACCCACATTTATCAAAATACATTAAATTAGCAACTGAAAAAAATATTCATTTTACAATTGTTCAAAATAAAGGTACTGAAACACCAATCGGTTTAGTACTCTCTCATAGCACTGCTGTAGATAAAGAACATATTTATGTCGAAGATGATATTTTCAAACAAGAAATGAAGTAAAAGGTACACTTGATTAAATGAAATCGTTCCGAGAAACGTAAAACAAACAATAAAAAACGAGTATGGAATCGTAAACATTTCCTGCTCGTTTTTTATTGCGGTGTTTAAGCTCGATCTACTTTATTTTTTAATACACACTAATTTCATTTCTGTCATTTCTTCTATTGCATATTTAATCCCTTCACGGCCTGTGCCACTCTCTTTCACACCGCCATAAGGCATATGATCTACTCTGAACGTTGGAATATCATTAATCATGACACCACCGACTTCTAATTCATCAATTGCACGCATTGCCTTACATAGATTGTTTGTAAATACACCTGCTTGTAATCCATAACGTGAATTATTTACTTGTTCTAAAGCCTCATCAAATTCTTTAAATGTATTTACAGTCATAAGTGGACCAAATACTTCTTGGCACTGAACAGATCCATAATCTGGAACATTTGTTAATACAGTTGGTTCAAAAATCCTTGCATCACGTTTGTTACCACCGTATACAACATTAGCTCCTTCCTTAACTGCCTCTTCCACCCATGAATTTATACGTTCTACATCTTTTTTTGAAATAAGTGCTGATACATCTGTTTCTTCATGAAGCGGGTCTCCTACTACAACGTTTTCCATTGCTTTCGTTAATTTTGTAATAAACTCTTCCATTTTGCGTTCATGCACAAAAACACGTTGTACTGAAATACAAACTTGTCCATTATTCACAAACGCGCCCCATTTTACACGTTCAATTATTTCGTCTGTCAATTCAACATCTTCATCAATAATTACTGCAGCGTTCGATCCTAATTCTAACGTCACTCGTTTCAACCCGGCTTTTTCCTTAATTCCAATACCTACTTTCGGACTTCCTGTAAAAGTAATACTAGCAACGTTCTCATCTTTTACTAATGCCTCACCTACAACAGATCCAGGTCCAGAAATTATATTGAAAGCTCCCTTTGGTAAACCAGCTTCTTCAAATAATTCTACCAATGCATACGAAGAAAGTGGCGTTTGGTCGGCAGGCTTTAGCACAATAGTATTTCCAGCCGCAATTGCTGGGCCTACCTTATGTGCTACTAAATTAAGTGGAAAATTAAACGGTGTAATAGCACCAATAACCCCGATTGGTTGTCGAATTGTATACGCTATACGGCCACCTGCTCCTGGTGCAGCATCTAATGGTAACGTCTCACCATATATTCGCTTCGCTTCTTCAGCTGCAAACTTATATGTTTGAACAGTGCGATCTACTTCTCCCCGTGCAGCACGAATTGGTTTTGCAGCTTCTTTTGCGATAATCTCTGCAAACTCTTCTCTTCTCTCATCCATTTTTTGTGCAACCTTTTCTAAAATAGTTGCACGGTCGTATGCGGATAATTTTTTCATTTCTTTCATTGCATTTTTGGCCGAAACTATTGCTTCCTTAACGTCATCTTCTGTACCTTGCGCAATCTCCGCTAATGTTTCTTCAGAATATGGTGCATACAATGGTTTATACGTCTCTACTGATTTCCATACCCCATTTATATATAAATGTTTTTTCATAGTGGTTCTCCTTCCGAATATATGTATACAATAATACATTTCATTTATTTCACCTAGTGAAAGGTCTGACTTGTGTAATTGTATCATAGCCCTAATACATCAAAAAACATTTTGCTCAAAAAAACTCTGCTACAAAGCAGAGTTTACGAACTAATTTGTTCTTGGAGCGAAATCTTTTTTTCATCTCCTACAATAACAATCGATTCTGAAGGTTTCGTTACTTCTAATCTCTTAATATAGTGTCCATCTAATTTTTTTACGCAAAATTTATAATTTTCAATCTCAATGGTATCACCCTCGGAAATCTCAATATTTTTTGTTAGGATCCAACCGCCAATCGTATCGACATCATCGTCGTCAATAGTCAAACCTAATAATGCGTTCACTTCACTAACAAGTACTTTTCCCTCTAAAATCGTTTTCGTCTCACTAACTTGTTGGATTTCCGGTTGTTCATCAGTATCGAACTCATCTTGAATATCCCCTACAATTTCTTCTAAAATATCTTCAACGGTTACAAGACCTGATGTACCACCATATTCATCAATTAATATAGCGATATGTGTTCTTTCTCTTTGCATTTTTAAAAATAGATCATGAATCGGGATAGATTCAATAACTAAAATAATTGGCCTAATATATTGCTTCACTGTCTTTTCACTAACAACTCGGTGCTTCACAAAATCTGTAAATATATCTTTAAAATTCACAAAGCCTATTACATGGTCCTTATCACCATCAACAACCGGATACCTCGTATATTTTTCATGAGACATTTTTTGTAAAGCCTCTTCAGCAGGCATTTCTTTATTTAAAATATTCATCTCTGTTCGTGGTACCATTATTTCTTTCGCAATACGATCATCAAATTCAAATATTTTATTCACATACTTATATTCAGATTGATTAATCTCACCATTTTTATAACTTTCTGAAACTAACAACCGCAATTCTTCTTCTGAATGCACTTCATCATGCCCTTTTGGTGGTTTCAACCCAAGAAACTTTGTAATTAACCGAGCTGATCCATTTAAAATCCAAATGAATGGGAATGCAATACGATAAAACAAAATGAGTGGCTTAGCAACAAAGAAACTCACTTGTTCTGCTTTTTGAATCGCAAATGTTTTTGGAGCTAACTCTCCTACTACCACATGGAAAAATGTGATAAACAAAAATACTAAAATTATAGCTAAAATGTCTGCGAGTTGAGTAGGGACGTTCCAATTTGCAAACAACACATCAAACATGTGCTTTAGCGCAGGTTTACCAGACCACCCAATCCCAAGAGCTGTAACAGTTATTCCTAATTGACAAGCTGATAAATATTCGTCTAAGTTTGTAATGATTGTTTTGACAGATATTGCACGATTATTTCCTTTTGCAATTAAATAGTCAATTCGTGAACTCCTCACTTTAACAATTGCAAATTCTGCTGCAACGAAAAATGCCGTTAAGGCAATTAAAACAATCACTATACTTATACTATATATGTCCAAATACTTTTCCTTACTTACAGTGTAAGCAAGGAAGCCACCTCCTACTTAAATTTATTCAAGTGAAGTAAGCATTCTTATACTCTAATAAAATTCTACATTAGTAACCACCTTTTTATATATTATATGCATACATAAAAAAGATATTTATAATTATGATAATCTAATTAGCTTATTATCGTCAAACTATAATAAGCCCAATTTTCCGATAACTAAAAATGATTTATATAAATAGTATGTGCTAAACAGCTGAACTTCGTGAAAAAACACTTTCTTTGCCGATTCCACACTTCTTTTGTCACACCTGAAGGGAACTTGCTACATAACTAGAAATCATTCAACAGGATATATATAGGAGGGATTATTTTGGAATATAAAACACCATTTATCGCAAAGAAATTAGGTGTTAGCCCAAAGGCTGTTGTCCGGATTGCACAACAATTAAATCTTACGATTAAAAAAAATAAATATGGTCATTTTATTTTCACACAAGGTGATTTAGATCTAATGTTAGAATACCATCGCTCTCAAATGGACCAGCCTCAAAACTCTCAAACTACTCAAAAACCATCTTCAAATGATGTAGAAAAATTAAAAACTCAAGAAAACACAATTGTTCAAAACACATCATCGAATGATTTTGAGCAATTAACAGCTCAATTTACCACAATTACGAGAAGACTAGATCGAATGGAAGAACAAATGCAAGATAAAGCAAATGATGTCGTTACATACCAACTTTTACAACATCGCCGCGAAATAGAGGAAATGTTAGAACGAATTCAAAAACTAGAAGCTGCCCTAAAAAAAGAAGAACCAATATACATTACTCCTGATGCAAAACCAACATATGAAAGAGAAAAGAAACCGAAGCGTCGTAAAATGATTTTTAGTATATTTGGACTATAATATTTTAGACCCTTATTCTGAGAATAAGGGTCTACTTTTTGTATGAAAACAGATGCCCGTAATAAGTAACTCTTCTTCATACTATACATATTCATATATTTTCATTTTGTTAACATAATATTTTTACTGTATTCTGCAATAAGTGCCTGCGCATGAGCATTCCCTTGAATAATATCACGGAATTCTTTCAAAGAATACAGATGTGTAGCCCCTTTTCGAGCATGAATTCGCACTGGTACACCTTGTAAAGTATCATGAAACTGGAATGGACTATCTATCGGTTCGATTGGAAAACCGAGTGTAAGTAAATACATATACATTCTTTTTGTAACTGCTGCAATATACCATTCCGCTTTCGTCTCTAACGCATGCATAAATAAAATAGCTGCCAGCCTTTTGAAATGTCCTCTCCCCCGAGACGTTTTCGCAATACTTAACTTTCCTATTTCATACACATTTTTCAAATCTTTCACTAAATCATTTTTAGAAAACGGATAGAAAAACTCAGAATTTGATTGTTCAGGTACTGTAAACTTAATACATTCTACTGTACCAATATGATGTTCATCTTCTATTAATAAAAATCGTGATGGATTTAAATTACGTTCTACAAACATTAAGTTTCTTTCTTCACAAAAATCTCCCCACAGTTGCTCGAACCAAAAATGCTCTTCCTTTGTTTGAACACGCTGGAACATATTTAACCGCCTTTCCCATCGCCGCTCTGTTTTTGATAACGCTTTCACTTACTATCATATAAGAACAAATCTTCGTATGCAACTAAAAATATTTATGTCTTATTATATTCTGCAAAATGAATTAAATTCCTACTTATTAGTCATTAATAAACCCCTTAATTCCCCATACTGTTACAAACATAACAAGATTCAATTACTCTAATAAAAAAATGATAATCACTATCAAGTTCGAACCGTATAATGTGTCTTTCCGTACTGCATATAATTCTTCTTAACCTAAAGAAATCCTTCATTAAAAAGGATTTCTTTTACATTTTATTACTTTTTAACCATTTCTCAAAAATTTGAATCATCCCATGCTTCCCAGCCAACTTCTCTTCTCCTTGTTTCGTTTTATATGGATATAGTTGTAAAAACACTCCACATCCAGATTCAATTTTTTTACTATGCATATGGCTACCTGGATATACACAAATCACTTCATAAATCGCTCTTCGCTTAAAAATTCGTTTACCATTCTGTTCTTCTACATACTTAATAGACCAGTATTTATACATTTGCTCCGTTGCTTTCGTATTACCGACAGGCTGAAAAATATTGTACATAGGGCTGTATTTCACTTCGATAATAATAGAAGATTTATATACATACTTCTCTTCTTCCTTTACATAACAATCTAAACGAATATCCGGCTTCTTTGTGTCCTCTCCGTTATAAAAATTACTTCCTTTGCTTAGTGCAATAAGAGGGTGTGTTTCAATTAAATCATTAAACGCGACGTGCACTTTTATATCATCTCGATGTAAAATCACTGTCGTTCCATCTTGTAATCCGTCTAAATAAAAATGTTCTTGTATTTGTTCACGAATAGGATTCTTATCTTCAAATCCGATTTGTTCTAATATAGAAATAACGATAAAAAAAGCGTAATACTCATACACTAAAAACGTTGGTTTATATACGAATAATAAAGATGGGGGTTGCTCCGTATGTTGCGGTAACAATTCTAAATGGTGGATTAATTGTTGATGCGGTATAGATAAAGTGTTCGAATTAATGGTAGCTGTTTCAGAAACTTCCCTCCAAAATGGAGAATACAATAAATTTCGAAAGTATTGCACACTTTCATATACGATATGAGCTAATATTTTATATTCTTGTATTTTCACAGAACTTTTCCGTAAATCTGCTTCTTTCAGTAAATGTAGATTTCTATATTTTTGTTTTTCCCTATCCGTCACGGATCCATTTCGTTCAATCGTTTTCATAATTGTTTTAACAGCTTGAAATTCATCTGACTTTTTCTTCTTTTCTCCTTCTAGTATTTCAATAGTTTTACGTACAAAAATTTCTGCTTCAAGTAAATAATAATAGAATTGCATCGTTTTAAATTTAAGAAATGCATTTTCAATACTATTTTTTTGCTCCTTAAATTTACGGTTGTAATATTTCGCATAAAGCTTTCTTTCTGTCATAATGGCAGTTTTTCTCGTTGTCTTCCGCGCTTTCGTTTCCCATTCATATTCGTGTACAAATTCCGCATTCGATTCTACTTTTTTAAAAATTTGTTTTATTCTTTTCATTTTTTGTGGCAACTTTCTTAACAATACCAAATAAGAAGAATCTTCAATATCGCTAAGTGCTGAGAAAGTTTTCTTGTAATAACCTCTATCTAAAATTAACTCGTTTAAAATTGACTTCACATAATCTTGAATCATTTCAAATTGGTCATCAAAAAAGTTTTTAGGAACCACTTGAAACGCACCATAATAAGTTTTATCTTCTATACGCACTTCAAAATGGTATAAGCCACAGCGCCACGGATAAAAAAATTCAGTTTTTCCATGTTCATACACTAATACTCTTTGTTTTTTTTCATTTAATTCATATTGTGACTCTTTTATATTCTTTTGTCCCTCATATACTTTATTCCATATGAATGTAATATCCATTGGATTTTGATAATGGAAATGTAATTTCAGTGGTTTTAATTCCTGTACTTTATAAATACATTGAACTAATGCTGTAGTAGACGTACAAAGCCGGTTTAAAAGGATAAAATCGCCTTTCCCCTCAGTACCAATAATTAGCTTCAATACAAACGGGAGCGTTTCTTTCGTATCGACGATTGCTGTTTCATAACGCTCCTCATTTTGCATAGCCATACAGCTCCAGTTCTCTACGCTTTTGTCTTATATAAGCTAAAGAATGTTCAAATGTAGATACACGATTTGCAAGCGGAGACTGTAAAAGTGGTATCAATGTCGCTCCCCTTTTTGCTTCTTCAGAAAGTAGAGGGCCCACTGTCATTTCTGTCCCCCTTAATTTCGTTAATACACGCTGCTTTATTTGCAAATCAAAACCTTCTTCCCTGCTAATCATATAAGACTGATTATTTTGGAACGGTATATTTTGCAAATACGTAGCGATTGCGCTTGCACATCGGAAAGAAATTCCTTTTGATATATCGTGTGATGATAATACATCATGTAACTTATCCAATAACTCTAATTCCTCTTCAGTATACACTTCGATCATCTCTTTATTCCTAAACCAATTGAGTCGAAATTCTCCCGTTGTTACTTTCAGCGGAGGTTGCTGAACAACTTTCTCATGTTCTATACTCATCTCGCAAAACGGAATTTTTTGTAATGTAATCAAATTTGTTCGATCTAATAATCGATCGGAAAGCTCTTTCGTCGTTTCATCAAAATTTACAGTGCCTACGAAAATAATATTCTCACCAATTTCCACTGAAGGTGGAATTTGATTTTCTATTTCTTGTACTTTCTCATACAAACTCAAAATACGATTTTTCTTTTCAAGTTGAAGAACGGATAGAAACGGAGTAAACCAATGCTCAATATGTGACATGTTCATTTCATCGAACACAATTATATACAATTGATTTGGATTTTCTTTAGCCTTTAACAATGTCCGAACTAACTTCGTTTCACTTTCAATAAAATTACCATTCGGATGAAGGTAACCGAGAATATCATGTGGTTCTTGATACGATGGTGAAATCGGAATCCAAATTAATTCTTCCCCATAACGTAAACCAAGTGATTCTGCATAAGCTTGCACAAAGCGTGATTTCCCAACACCTGGTATACCACCAACAATTGTTAACATATTGGTTTTAATACTAATGTGAAAATTATATATATCTGTATCATCCAAATATAACCCTTTATTACGAACCATACTTTGTACATACTGCAAAAAAGAGGATTCACGCTCATCCCATTCCCAGTCATCCTTTTGCATTTTAATATCTTCTACTTCAACTAACTTACCTTCTTCAGCAATTCGTTTATTTAGTTGGTCATACACATTTTCACTTACAAAATATAAATGATCATCTACTGCTATTTCTACATGTTTCATCCAATCGTTTATTTCAATATATTTGCATTCTTTTCTTTGCTCAAAATATGAAATTGAACTTATTGATGATTTTAACGATAAATTTCCATATAGCCTTCCTTCATGCCACAATAATTCTGGAGGCTCAAAGTCTTTTGGTAATTTAGGCATAAGAAATGATAAATAACCGTTGCTTAACTTCCGTTCCAAAGACGCTCTCTTTTTATAATTTGAGACCTTTGGTGAAGGAATCACTTTATATGAAGATGCTATTTCCCGAGGCTCTTCTGTGCATATTAATTCCAGAAATAAATTTCCACGATCATAATAAAGACGAAACATAACCAGTTGCTTTTCTAATTTATGCTTCTTTAAATCAGTAAAGATTTTTTCATTCTTTTTATTACTGCATAATCCTTCAAACAAATATTTTCCAGTCGGAAATAACTCTTGTAAAGTTAAAGGTATTGAAGAAAGACATTGTACAAAGAAATTTTCTCCATTCTTCTCTCCCTCAGCTTTTGCAAACTTCCCAATAAACCTCATATAATACATTCGCTTTATAAAACTTGGATGAAGAGCTTTATGTAATTTCAACGTAGTCACCTTCTTTTTTTCATACTATTCTTATTGTATGAACTACAATCTAAAACTAGAAATAAAAAACCTGACGTCATCCGTCAGGTTCAAAATTAAAACGTATATTAATGAGAAGGAAATGCTTTTTTTTCTTGTAAAATGGCATTATGAGCGATTTTCATTTTAGCAAGTACGTACCGTAATCGATCTTCGGCATTTTCATCTTTATTTTGCTGCAAACTCGCCAAATTCTCTACAGAACTCGCTAAATTTTCAATCACGCCTCGAAGTTCAGGATGATGATTAAAAAAAGATTCTTGTACTAATACTTTCCTTAAATCACTAGCTAAATCCATAATTCTAGACAACTGTTCTTTTTCTTCCATTTTCATCCCTCCTGAATATCTTATGTATTAAATATTCTCTAGACAAGGAAAAAAGCCCTTTAAATTAAAAGGACTTTTACATTTTTATAGTTCCTGTCAGTAACATATAAAGTGATGTAATAGCTGCAATAACAATTGCCCACATCACATATCGCTCTTTGCCTGCAAAACAACGATTCCCTTTTTCTTTTCTTGCAAACATATACACGAGAATCCCAATACCATATACGATTGAAACAAGCAATAAATTCTTTAAACCAGCTGCATAAATTAACCATACAGAGTATAGGGAAGCAATTAATGCTAACAATCCATTTTTTACTCTCGCAACTTTCAGCTCTTTCGTGATGACTAATTTCAATTGAAATAGCGCTGATAATAAGTACGGCAGTAATATAGATGTTGACGCAATAAAATACATAATTTGATATGTCGATTGTGAAAACAGAACGATTATAAATATAGTTTGGGCAACGATATTTGAAATCCACAATGCCATATGCGGCGTTTGTTTCTTATTTGTTTTCGTAAAGACTTTCGGAAACACGCCGTCTTTTCCTGCTACGTGAGAAATTTCAGAAACAAGTAAAAACCAGCCAATTAATGTACCTACAAGTGACGCAACTAATCCAATATTAATTGCCATTGCACCCCATGGCCCAACAACATGTTCTAATACATGTCCCATTGAAGGAGTCTCTAATACTGAAAGTTCTTTTCTTGTCATGGCTCCCATTGACAGAACAGAAATTAAAATATAAATAGACATTACTAAAATAAGTCCAAGTACTGTCGCTTTTCCAACGTCTCTACTATTTTTAGCTCTTCCTGATAATACAACTGCTCCTTCAACCCCAATGAACACCCAAAGGGTTACAAGCATTGTATTTTTCACTTGACCTAGTACAGAGGAAACTGAGATAGTTCCTTCGCCCCAAAAGTCATGTGTAAATGTATCCCAGCGAAACGCTGTTACCATCACGACAATAAATAATAAAATCGGAACTAATTTCCCAATCGTTGCGATAACATTCATAATGGAAGCTTCACGAATTCCAAATAAAATTAGAAAATGCAATGTCCATAATAAAAGTGATGCACCTACGATTGACGCAACATTATTTCCGCCTTTAAAAATTGGGAAGAAGTAACCTAATGTACTAAACAGTAACATAATTGTTGCAACATTCCCTAAAATCCCTGCTAGCCAGTATCCCCAAGCACTGTTAAAACCAATATATTCACCGAATCCAGCTCGTGCATAACTATAAATTCCGCCCTCAAGCTCCGGTTTTTGTCTTGCTAACGTTTGATATACGAGCGCAAGTGGAATCATTCCCATTGCTGTAATACACCAACCAATTATCGTTGCACCACTATTTGCTCCTACTGCTAAATCATGCGGTAAACTAAAAACACCGCCACCAACCATCGTTCCAACTACTAATGCGATTAACGGAAAAAATCCTAACTTCTTTTCTATTTGTACCACCCCATCTGTCATTCTAGGTGTTATGTTCGTTCAACTATTAAAGTCACCTTTTTCTCTAATAGACGTTTCTCTTATATTTTTTCAGGAAAACATTACTTATTCTAAAAGAAAATGAAGAAAAATGGAATACTTTTTTGAAAAAATGTATAAGTATGCACAAAAAAACCGTTCATTTTGTAATGAACGGTCATTTCATACATATAAAATTGTATATTTATTGTAAAATTAACGAAGTAACTTCTCTTTTTGTAAAAATTGTTTTGCGACTTCTTCGCTACTTTTCCCATTCACATTTACTTCATAATTCATTTTTCTCATTTCTTCATCTGTAATCTTTCCAGATAATTCATTTAATACTTTTTCGAGTTCAGGATATTTCTGTAACGTCTCTTTTCTTAATAATGGTGCTCCTTGATAAGGCGGGAATAGTCCTTTATCATCTTTTAGCACTTTAAGCCCATATTGCTCCAATTCACTATCTGTTGAATATGCATCGATTACGTTAACATCTCCCGATTGTATTGCACTATAGCGCAGTTTCGGTTCCATCGTTTTAACATTTGAAAACTTATAGTTATATAATTTTTGCATTCCTTTATAACCATCTTCACGATCAGCAAATTCTAATGTAAATCCTACTTTAGCTTCCTGTGCAATTTTTCCTAAATCAGAAATTGTATTTATGTTATTTTGATCTGCTATTTTTTTCGGCATGGCTAGTGCGTATGTATTGTTATACTCCATTGGCTTTAACATAACCATATTATATTTCTTTTCCATTCCAATACGAGCTTGTTCATATACTTCATCACGATTTGTACTTTTCGGTTCTTCTTTCACGAAAGTAGATAAAGCTGTACCTGAAAATTCTGGGTATATATCTACTTCACCTGATTTTAACGCTTCGAATACAAATGCTGTTTTTCCAAGGCCTGGCTTTAATTCCACTTGTAAATCTGTATCCTGTTCAATAAGTTGCTTGTACATTTGAATTAATATTTCTGGTTCAGATCCAAGTTTACCAGCAATAACTATGTCTTTCTTTTCGGTATTCCAAAGAAATGGAGCAGCTATCATTACTACAACTATACATATCGTCAATATAACGCGCTTAGAAGAGCGTTTCGGGCTCTCAAGTATGCGAAGTACTATATCAAAGAATAAAGCGAGTAACGCAGCTGGTACGGCCCCTAAAATGATAAGCGCATGGTCATTTCGATCTATACCTAATAATATGAGCTTACCGAGCCCACCAGCGCCTATTAAAGCAGCTAATGTAGCCGTTCCAACAATTAATACCATCGCTGTACGAATACCAGCCATAATAATTGGCAATGCGAGCGGAAGCTCTACCTTCCATAATCTTTTCCAGCTATTCATCCCCATAGCTCTCGCCGCTTCTATAAGTGATTCATCTAATTCCCGTATTCCTGTATATGTATTTCGTAAAATAGGTAATAGTGCATACACAACTAATGCGATTATAGCTGGCAGTTTTCCAATTCCTACTAACGGAATTAATAGTCCAAGTAAAGCAAGTGAGGGCACTGTCTGCATAACAGCAGAAGTCCCTATAATAAATTCAGCCATTCGTTCTTTTCTCGTTAATATAATGCCGAGCGGCACTGCAATAATTACTGCAAAAAATAGTGAAATAAGCGATATTTGTAAATGCTCACTTAATGCACTTAGCAATTCTACTTTTCGTTCTTGGAACGTTTGAATAAAATCAGTCACTGTTTAGCCTCTTTCCTTCATTTGTTCAACAATGTAATTGACAATATGACGACTTGTTAACGCTCCAACATATTGACCATGCTCTTCAACCGGCACTGACTCTTCAGTTTGTAAGCGGACTAGTGCTTCTTGTAATGACGAATGTAAAGATAAAGCATTCCCTTCAACTCGTATACCCTCGTCTAGCGGCAATACCTCTTCTATACTCTTCCCCTCATACCAAGGTCGTCCACGATTTCCAATGAACTCCTCTACAAACTCATTTTTCGGGTTATGTATAATTCCTTCTGGTGTATCTAATTGAACAACTTTTCCTTCTTTCATTACACAAATACGATCACCAAGTGATAAAGCCTCTTGCATATCGTGCGTTACAAACACGATTGTTTTTTGAATCTTTTTTTGCAGTTGTACGATATCCTTCTGAAGCTGCTCCCTACTTAACGGATCTAACGCACTAAATGGTTCGTCCATAAGTACAATTTTCGGGTTTGCGGCTAATGCCCGTACGACACCAACACGTTGTTTCTGTCCTCCCGACAATTCATCTGGCATGCGATCACGATATACATCTGGATCGAGCCCAACCATCTGTAGCAAGTCATCGACACGTGCTTTTATTTCCTTTTTGGTCCATTTTCTCATTTCAGGGACAACTGCAATATTTTCAGCAATTGTCATATGTGGAAACAGCGCAATCTGCTGCAACACGTACCCTATATTCCAACGTAGTTCGTTTATGTTATATTGTTGAATATCTTTTCCATCGATTAAAATTGATCCTTCCGTCGTTTCAATTAAACGGTTAATCATCTTCATTGTCGTTGTTTTCCCGCAACCACTCGGACCAATGAGAACAAAAAATTCTCCTTTTTTAATTTCTAAATGTAATGAATCCACTGCTTTTGTGCCATCTTCATACGCTTTTGACACATGATTAAATTGAATCACAGACACAACTCCTTTCATGTTGTTTCCTTTATTTTGATGGAATATAGCATTCATTTCAAATGATACGCTTTATTATACAAAAAAAGAGCTCTCATTTGAGCTCTAACGGTCGAACAATATTGTTTTCATAATTGCAGCATATTCACGCACATACGCTTTTTTCTTAGAGCGTCTCGGTGTTTCAGCAGCCAAAGCTTCCATCTTTATCCCTAAACGCTTTGCAATTATTTTCGTTCGATATAAATGATACGTATTACTTACAACTACCGCATGCTTTACATCATATAAATCCATACTAAACTTTAAATTTTCATACGTATTTGTAGAGCGGTCTTCAATTAAAATACGATTCTCATCTATACCATGTACCATTAAATAGTTTCTCATACTGTGAGCTTCCGGTATATCTTCATCTTCCCCTTGACCACCTGAAACAATTACTTTCACCTCAGGGTGAGCATGTAAATATTCCAACGCTATATCCAAACGATTTTGAAGAGATAAAGACGGTCTATCTCCAAATAACTTTGCACCTAATATAAGAACGTATGGAGAGTGATTACTCAATGTTTCACGAGCAACTTTATTCATTCGAAACGTCATATAAATGATGTATAGCGGAGGTAGTAATAAGATTATAAGCAATATCCATTTGTTCATAAATAAGTTAACACTCCCTTTCTTTTTATTATATAGAAAAAGAAAAGGAGGCAGAAGTATTTTTTAAACAATTGATTTATTAGACACATTCGCTTCCGTTTTACGTTTTGAAATTACATAATAAAAAGCAATCCCTAATGATAGGATCAATATACAGCTCAGTACATAAAACGGGATCATCACCCCTGCTTTAGATACGCCTGCCGTAAACAACATTAATAATACAATTCGAATTCCTGTGCCAATTAATCGAAATAAGCTGTCCACACGTCCCATTACTTCATTTGGAATTTCTTCCATCATCAATACATTTCTCGCCACTCTCGTTCCAGCATTTCCAATCGCATGAAAAATCGCTAGTCCATATAATAACATAATGGAAGGCTCAATAATCATTACGGTAATTGAAATTACATAAATGAACATCGTCATAACGATTGAAACTTCTGTTTTGACATATTTCATCATGATTGGAATACTTATTCCTGCAAGAACCGCTCCGACACCGTACATCATACCTTCAATTGCGTATACAGAGGCACTAGCTTTGAGTATATCTGAAATATATACTGGGATTAAATAATTTGCCATCATGACACCGATAAACGGCATATAAGTCGCGAGTAAAAACCAAAATAACTTAGGGCGCTTTTTCATAAAGTGAATTCCTTCGAACAATTGCTTCTTAAAGGTTACTTTCCCTTTTACTTCTTTTTTCTTTACATATGGTATACATAAGAACAGGAAAAATGCTCCTGCAAAAGTTAACATATCCACTAACAAGATCCATTTCAAAGAAATAATCTCAATTAAAAAGCTAGCAGCTGCACCTGAAATAACTTGCGTTAATTGTCCTTGTATTTCCATCGTGCCACTTAAACTTTTATAATGCTCTGATTGAAATATTTCTTGGTTAAATGCAAATATTGTGGGATAGAATAATAGATAATAGAAAGAACCTGCTATATAAATAATAATGTAATGAATAGAATTGTATGATTGCCCAGCAAATCCCCAAATGGCCATCATTCCTATAATGGCTATCCCGATACCTTCGTTACATAACAATAAAGATTTTCTTGAAAAACGATCAATGCTTTGCCCAATGAATGGTGTTAGTAAAAACATGATGAGAGTTGCAACGATAGAAATATACCCAAACGTTGTCTCTCCCCCACTTTCCTTAATCAATAGCCACGGAATCGTTATCATAACAATCCCAGAGCCAATAGCAGATAAACTATTGGCGCCTAGAATGTAATACAAGCGAGAATCATGATAAAGAGAGGACATATCACTCAACTCCTAATTGTTTTTTCACCTCTTTATATACGCTCATATATGCTTTTAATTCTTTAACTAAATCATGAATTAATGGTTTTGCATCTTCTCCAAGTTCACTATCTTGCACATGTAATCCATCAAGCACGACTTGTTTTGGAATTGCGTTTGCGTAAACGCCTCTAGCGACAGTGCGCATACTATTTAATGCGTTTATTCCCCCTTTACCTCCTCCAGCAACTGCTAGTAATGCGACAGGCTTATGGATGAATTCACTGCTACTTAAGTAATCTAACGAATTTTTCAGCGCTCCACTCATCGCATTATGATATTCCGGTGTACATAGTACTACTCCATCCGCAGCTTTCACTAAAGCTTTTAATTTTTTTACTGCCTCTAATTCACGTTGTGATTCTTCTCCATTATATAAAGGCAATTCCGCTACTGCTAAATCGTATAACTCCCCTTCAAATTGCTCTGCAATATATTTTGCCACAACGCGAGTTCTACCGAACTTTCTTGGTGTACCGTTAATAACGACTAGTTTCATAATTATTTCTCCCCTTTGTTTTCAAGTTATATTTATATATTATCAGAAATTTCTATACAAAACACAGTAAAAAGAGGGAAAAACTTTCATTAAATAGTATGAGAAATAAAAAAAACTCATACTTTCGTATGAGTTTCACAAAACTAATATTTCCTATTTTTTCACAACCTCATGTCCACCGAATTGATTACGAAGTGCAGAAACCACTTTTCCGTGGAATGTATCATCTTCTTGTGAACGGTAGCGCATAAATAATGACATAGCGATAACTGGTGCCGCTGCTTGTAATTCAAGCGCAGTTTCAACAGTCCATTTCCCTTCTCCTGAAGAGTTCATTACACCTTTAATGCCATCAAGTTTTGGATCATCTGCAAATGCTTTTTCAGTTAAGTCCATTAACCAACCACGGATAACTGATCCGTTCGCCCATACTTTTGCAACATCTTCATAATTGAAATCAAAATCACTTTTATCTAGTACTTCAAATCCTTCAGCGATTGCTTGCATCATTCCGTATTCAATACCGTTATGAACCATTTTTAAGAAATGCCCACTACCGACGCGGCCTGCATATGAATAACCATTTTCTACTGCTAAATCTTTAAATAAAGGTTCTAGTTGATCATAAATTTCTTTTTCTCCACCAACCATTAAGCAAGCACCGTATCTAGCTCCTTCCACACCGCCTGATGTACCGATATCTACATAATGTAAACCAAAGCTTTTCGCTTCTTCAGCACGGCGTAACGTATCTTTATAGAATGAATTTCCGCCTTCAATAACGATATCGCCTTCCTCTAATAATGGATATACATCTTTTAGTACTGACTCGACAACTTCTCCTGCAGGTACCATTACCCAAATTGTACGAGGTGCTTCTAGTTCAGCAATCATTTCTTTTAACGTATGACGGGCAGTAATCCCTAATTCCCCTGCCTTTTCAACAAGCTCATTATTTACATCGTATACAACTACTTCATGCTTGTCTTCATGTAAGTGTTCAGCTAATGGAAATCCCATTTTTCCTAATCCAATTAAACCTAGTTTCATATTAATCAATCTCCCATTCTATACAAATATATTTAATAACGAAATTAGCCCAAGTGCTACAACAGATAATATTGTCTCCATTGCAGTCCATGTTAATAATGTTTCTTTCACAGTCATTCCGAAATACTCTTTAATCATCCAAAATCCTGAATCATTTACATGCGATAAAATTAATGACCCTGCTCCTGTTGCAAGTGCCAGTAACTCTACATTTACTCCTGGTGTACTTGCTGCAATCGGTGCTACAATTCCAGCTGCTGTCATCATAGAAACAGTAGCCGATCCCGTTGCAACTCGGATAAGTGCAGCAATTCCCCAACCTAATAATATCGGTGAAATATGCGATTCTTTCGCCATCTCCGCAATTGTAGTTCCGATCCCAGAATCTAATAACACTTTATTAAATGCGCCCCCTGCACCGATAACTAACAGTATGTTTGCAATCGGACCTAAGCAATCGTTTGTAAATTGTAAGACTTTGTCTTTAGAAAATCCTTTTGCATAGCCAAGACTAAAGAAAGAATATATCGTTGCAATTAATAATGCGACTATTGGATCTCCAATAAAGTGCAATACTTGTGCAAGTTGACTCGTTTTGCTTAACGCTACTTCCGCAATGGATGCACCAAGCATAAGAAATACTGGAAGTAAAATAGTAAACAATGTATTTCCGAAACTAGGAAGTTCCTTCTTCTTATCTCTTTCAATAAATTGCTCCGCTATTTCTAATGGTACTTCTTTATGTATACGAGCACCGATCCATTTCCCATAAAGCGGACCTGAAATTATTGCAGTTGGAAGTCCGACAATTAATGCATATAAAATTGTCTTCCCTACATCTGCTTTAAATATACCTACCGCTGCCATTGCTGCTGGATGCGGTGGAACAAGTCCGTGTACAACCGAAAGACCTGCTACTAGCGGAATTCCGATTGTAATAAGTGATACCCCTGTTTCTAACGCAATTGTAAATACTAACGGAATTAATAGTACAAATCCAACTTGGAAAAACACCGGAATCCCTACTAAAAATGCAACGAACATCATTGCCCAGTGAACACGCTTTTTCCCAAAACGTCCAATTAATGTGTTTGCAATTCGTTCAGCACCGCCAGACTCAGCCATCATTTTTCCAAGCATTGTTCCTAAAGCTAAAACAATCGCTAAAAACCCTAACGTATTACCAAGACCTAATTTAATAGAATCGATAATCCCCGGATGTTGTGGTGAAGTTCCAATTAAGGGCATCCCCATTGCTAGCCCAACTCCGATTGCTGTTAAAATTAACGCGACAAATGGATGCCATTTTACTACCGTAATTAGTAAAAGTAATATAACAACAGCCGCTAGTACGATCCCAACTACCATTTCTCCCAATCCCCCTATTGTTTACGTTGGAAAGCAGCTATACAATCAAATTCTTCTTTCAAACGATTGTAAAGTCGTTCATACATATAAAACAGCTCTAAATATAAAGCCGTATTTTCTTTATTCGGTACATGGTGATGGACAATATCAATCCAATCCTTCACCTCTTCAAGAGAATCAATTTTCCCAATTGCATACAAAGCAAGTGCTGCTGCCCCAAGCGCAGATGCTTCATGACTTTCTGGAACAAGCAATTCTTTCCCCATCATGTCAGATAACATTTGTCTCCAAAATGCAGATTTCGCAAAGCCACCTGAAACACGTATTTCAGTAAGTGGCCCTGTACAATCTCGAATGGCAAGTGCTACTGAATACACACTCATACAAACACCTTCCATAACTGCACGTATGAAATGTTCACGTTTATGCTGAAGGTTTATCCCGAAGAATGTACCTCGAGCATTTGCATTCCAGTAGGGTGCACGTTCTCCAGATAGAAACGGTAAAAATAGTAATCCATCTGCTCCAGCTGGTACACTTTCTGCATACTTAATTAATAAATCATAAGGATCAATTCCAAGCTTTCTTGCTACCTCTTGCTCTGGGCTACCAAATTCATCACGTAACCATCTCAGTAATATTCCGCCGTTATTCGTTGGCCCACCGATAACCCAGTGCTCATCTGTTAATGCGTAACAAAACGTTCTTCCCTTTTCATCTGTATTGACATTTGATGAAATTGTTCGAACTGCACCACTTGTTCCAATCGTAATTGCAGCTGAACCAGGCGATATTGCACCGACACCTACATTTGCAAGAACACCATCACTCGCACCAATAACAACTGGAGTATCTTCATGAATGCCCATCTTTTGTGCTAATTCCGGTTTCATTCCCGATAAAATATATGTAGTTGGTACAGGTGTTGATAATTGTTCTGGTGACATATTTAACATAGTTAAAACATCTTCATCCCAGTTTAATGTTTCTAAATTAAATAACCCAGTAGCTGATGCAATTGAATGATCAACTACATAGCGTGAGAATAATTGATAAATGACATACTCTTTAATGGAAATAAATTTATACGCAGTTCTGAATAACTCCGTTTCTTCTTCTTTCATCCACAGTAATTTAGAAAGTGGTGACATCGGATGAATCGGTGTACCAGTTCTTCTATAAATGTCATGACCATTCATTTGTTGTAATAGTTTTTCTGATTGCTTTGTGCTTCTATTATCTGCCCAAATAATAGAGCGCGTTAACGGCGCACCGTTTTCATCTACTGCAATTAAGGCGTGCATTGCTGTACTAATACCGATTGAAGAAATATCTTCCGGTGACACATTACACTTTTCGATGGCAACGCTTACAGTTTTATATACAGCAGCACATATTACATCAGGATCTTGCTCAGCCCATCCGACCTTCGGTTGAATAATTGGATAATCAATTGCATGTGAAGCAACGACTTTTCCTTTTTCAGTGAATACAACCGTTTTCGTACTTGTGGTACCGATGTCAACCCCGATTACTCTCCCCCTTGTTTCCATGCGAACCTTCCCTTCGTTTCTAGCAAAATACGATCTAGTAAACCGTTTACATGAATTAGTATATAAAATATTTTTTCATAAATCAAGTTATGAAAAGAAAATTTTTTTCAAACCAAAATGTACCTCTCATCTTCTTAATCATTCTCTTTATCTTTTTTAAATAACCTTTTTAATTTATCAAACATTCTTTCCCCTCCACCTAAAGATAATAATATATAAGTTCTCGTTTTCTTAGCTTGATGGACATAGGGCGTGGCTCCCTACTATCACTTTTTTACCTTGTAAATATATGTCCCATACTATAAAATCTAATAGTATTTATATTTTTCTGAAAAATCAAAACAAAATATGAATTTTATTGTATAATGTTGTAAAAAGATGTCGGAGGGATTTAATGTTATATAAAATATCTCAATTCACAATAAAACTTTCATCAATTCTTTTATCACTCTTACTATTACTAAATTTACCTTATTTATTTATCACTCAACAGGGATTCACTTTTCAACCAATTCATTTTTTTAATCAGATCGTTACTATGTTAAAACAGGTTTTCTCCCCTGAATCATTAGTAGTTATAGGATCAGACCCGAAATTTGGTCATTTCAAAAAGACACCATTATTTCCAACTGTTTTAGAACCCTACCTATATTCATTTACTGTATTATTTATAGCCTTTTTGCTTGCACTCTTTCTATCATCTAGTATGGCATTTTTTTATTTTTTAGCAAAAGATTATATAAAAAAATGGATAAACCGAATTGTGTTCATATTAGAAGCTGTCCCTGATATGATGATGATGATTTGTTTGCAAATATTTTTCATATGGGTACTTCAGAAATTCGGGGAATCTCCTGTCACCATTATTTCTTTTAATGAAAATCGAGCTTATTTACTCCCTATTTTATCTTTAGCAGTCTTACCTACATTACAAATGTTTCGGATGATGGTGTTATACATAAAAGAAGAACATGAAAAACATTACGTAGAGGTTGCATATGGAAAAGGACTTTCATCAAGTTATATACTATGCATTCATTTATTCAAAAATATATCTATCCACTTCTTTCACCATTTAAAAACGATTTTTGTTTTTTTACTTTCTAACTTATTCATTTTAGAATTTGTTTTTAATATGGAAGGCATTATTCAATTTTTATTTAAGAAGGCGTTTATATCACCTCCAGCTGCATTTATCATACTTGTTATGATTATTTTACCGTTTTATGCCATTTTTCAAATAATCTCATTCATGATGAATAGATGGCAAAAGCAATTGAAAGGAGCAGCATTATGAAATCTATTTGGAAATCAAAACGATTTTTAATCGGGTTTACTTATCTATTCATACTTGTTTCAGCTAGTTTTATTTATAGTTGGTTCTTTAAAGATAACATCCCAAAACCTCCTCAGTTACTTTACAATGACAATAACGAATTACTTGGAAAGGCCCCCTTTTCGCCATCGTTAATGCCACCTTTTGGATCTGATCGTTTTGGAGAGTCTGTTTTCTTACAAATTGTAGAAGGAGCAAAATTCACCATTTTATTAGCCGTGGCAATTAGCTTCTTTCGAATTTTATGCGGAACATGTATAGGAATCCTCTTAAGTTTATACGCTCCAAGATTCAAGAGATTTTTCCAGGCATGCTCAGAAGTTTTTTATTATATCCCAACTCTATTTATCGCATTCATACTCATCACGCCCGTTAATATTGTAATTACATCAAATGCTGATAGATTAGATCCAAATATTTCATTTACGTTTTATCAAGTTCTCGTACTTATTTTCGTCGCTCTACCTACACTTTCTTTATATATCTCCTCTGAGGTTGATGAATTTATGAAACGAGATTACATTTTAAGTTCACAATTACTGGGTGCTAGCCGTTTTCATATTATCAAAAAACATTTACGAGTCTTATTACTTGATCGCTTATTTGTGTTATTCATGGAACATATCGTCCAAGCACTCATACTCGTTATCCATTTAGCGTTGCTTAACATTGTAATTGGCGGGATACAAATGCGGGAACTCTATGACGGAGTACCCAAACCTGTTTCTCTATCTAATGATTGGGCAGGTCTTATTGGATTAAATCGTTATGAAATGCATCTTTCATGGTGGATTATTTTTTATACTCTCGTTTCATTCTTTATTACGATTCTTTTTATTAAGCTTATGACAATCGGGATTCAAGATGCACTGAAAGCAAGAGATTCGCAAGTTGTAGCAATTCAAACCGTTCCAGATCATAAAAAATTTGTTAAAAATAAAGATTCTTTTTCGTTTGCAAATAAAGTGAACTTTTAATCATGTCTCATCAATCAAGTATTAATTGGCATTGATATTAGTAGAATATAAAAAAGATGATCCCTATTGAATACGAGGGATCATCTTTTTTATGCCGTCTAACTTTTTTACATATCCTTTGCTAGACTCATGCTTTTTATATTTAAAATGAATTATTTACAATCACAATTATGCTGTTTAAAATCGATTACCATACGTCCTTGAATTCTACCTTGTTCCATTTCTTCGAATACATTTTGTACTTTATCTAGAGAACACGTTTGAACAACTGGCACTACTTTTCCTTCTGCGCCGAACATAAATGCCTCCTCCAGATCCTTACGAGTACCAACTAGAGAACCAACTACTTCAATCCCGTCTAATACAAGTCGTGGAATGTTTAAATCCATAGTTTCTACTGGTAAACCTACCGCAACTACTTTACCGCAAGCACGTACTGCATCAACTGCTGAGTTGAATGCTACTTTAGAAACTGCTGTTACTACAGCAGCATAAGCACCACCAAACTCCTCTTGCACAATTTTATCAGCAGGACCTTGAGAAATCGGATTGATAGTCATATCAGCACCAACTTCTTTTGCTAAGGCTAATTTGTCGTCATTGATATCTACTGCAATTACCTTTGCACCAAATACGTTTTTAGCATATTGAATAGCTAGGTTACCTAATCCACCACAACCATAGATTACGATAGGTTGACCAGGTTTAATGTCTGATACTTTTATAGCTTTATATGTAGTTACGCCCGCACATGTGATTGATGATGCTTGAGCAGGATCCAATCCTTCTGGTACCTTCACCGCATAATCAGCTGTAACAATACATTGTTCAGCCATACCACCATCTACTGAATAACCAGCATTTTTCACTTCACGGCAGAATGTTTCTCTCCCCGTTACGCAATATTCACAACGTCCACAAGATTGGAACATCCATGCAATACTTACACGGTCACCTATCTTTAGTGAAGTAACATCATCAGCAATTTTAGTAACAATACCTACACCCTCATGACCAAGGATGCGGCCATCGGTGTTTCCAAAATCATGATTCGCAACGTGTAAATCAGTGTGGCAAACTCCACAATACTCTACATCTACTAGCGCTTCACCCGAGTGTAACGGACGTAATTCTTTTTCAATAACTTCAATATTTGCTTTGCTGTTTTTATTAACTACTACTGCTTTCATATGTGATCTCCCCTTTAGTGTTTTAGAGTTTTAATGAGTTTATCTCACAACTACTGTCCTCACTATTTTGGCTAATTATTGTACCAAATTTAAGTGTTCAATCATCATTACAGGTTCATCATAACATGGAATTTCATAAGCTTATTGTAAAACATTGAACAATATTTGAATTATTACCCAATACGTATTTTGATGTATCAAGCTACTTGTTAAATTTCATATGCAAAATATCGAGGTTTAAAAAATGAATGGTCTAAAAGATGAGAGATTATTATTATAGGTAATTGGCATACTTCTATAGACACTTCGAACAAGTAGATCTAGAGGGTATATCAACAGACTACTCGCCAATATAAAAAGCTCTTCATTTGAAGAGCCCTTTATATTCGCTTCATCGAAATAGTTTCACGTATACTTTGTAAATTTTGTAGTGTTTCCTCTTGTCGCTGCAATGACAATCCCACATACAAAGTATCTAATAAACTAAGCTGCGCTAATCGTGACGAACTTGCTTCTGTACGAAATTCTGTCTCACGCGTCGAAGTATATAATGTTATATGAGCAAGTTGGCTTAATGCCGATTTTTGATAGCTCGTAATCGCAATAATTTTGGCCCCTCTTGCTTTCGCTACTTCTAACGCTTCAAGTAAACCTTTATTACTGCCTGAATGAGAAATTGCAATGACCACCGCTTCTTTTGTCAACAAGCCAGCTCCCATAATTTGAAAATGTGAATCCGTATGAGCAATACAAGAAATACCCGTTCTCATAAACTTATGATAAGCATCCATCGCAATAATACCTGAACCACCATTTCCATAAAACTCAATTCGTTTCGCTTCATTCAGCGCACTTACTGCCTGTTCCAACGCGTTATCGTTTAACAAATGTAATGTATCTTGCAGTCCTGTAATATGTGAATGAAAAACTTTTTTAGCAACAGTGACAATATTATCTTCTACCGATACTTCCTCATGAATATTTTGCATCGGGGTATGTACAATCTCACGAGCTAATGTAATTTTCAAGTCTTGGAACCCTTGAAAACCTAAGTGTTTGCATAAGCGGAATATCGTTGCTTCGGAACTATTCGTAACTTCCGCTAATTCCGTAATCGATTTATGTACAACATCTTGTGGATGTTTCAAAATATGTTCGGCAATACTTCGTAATTTCGGTGATAAACCATTTAACGAAGCCTGAATCTTTCCAATCCCACTTTTTGTACCAGGCATAGCGTATCTTCCCCTTCCATAGTAGCTTTATCCCGTATTAACGGGCAGTAAGACTCCCACCTCAAAATCCGATGAATGCAAGGGAGTTAGGTGGGAGATCAACTGCCCGTAAAAACCCGATTGGTTCAACTAATAATCAGTGGGGATGGCCCCCCCATTGATTAAAGTTTCACTTTATTGTACCTAATTATTGAAAGAAGAAAAACCTTTATTCGGCATCTCTATACATTTTATTTGCTCCTATGTATTCTACCGTAACATATGACACAATTATTCATACGTATTTCTAGTTTTCCCCATGCTTTACTGCGTATAAGGCAGCTTGTGTACGATCATCTACTTCCAATTTAGCCAATACGTTAGAAACGTGTGTTTTCACAGTTTGTTCTGTAATATGAAGTTCTGCTGCAATCTCCTTATTGCTTCTTCCCTTCGCAATTTCACGAAGTACTTCTTGCTCCCTTTTTGTTAACATAGAAAAAGGATTCTCTTTTTCTTTCTTGACTGCTGATCGTCCTAATAGTGCTGGTGTTACTTTCGGGTGAAAATTTGCATTTCCTTGATATACCGCAACGATTGACGCAACGAGTTGATCTGGCTGCACTTCTTTTAATTGATAACCATCTGCCCCAGCTTCTAATGCTGGTAAAACGTAATCTTGTTCTGAAAAACTACTGAGCATAAGAATTTTTATTGTCTCATCGTATTGTTTTATACGTTTTGTCGCTTCAATACCATCCATTTTCGGCATTGATAAATCCATTAATACTACATCTGGCCTTTCTGCTTGGACGAATGTTAATGCTTCTTCACCATTTGCTGCTTCCCCAATAATTTCAAATTCTTCTCTCGTCTTCAAAAAGAATACGAGTCCCCTTCGAACGATATGATGATCTTCTACAAGTAATAATTTAATTTTCACTGACGTTCTCCCTCTCAAACCGGTAATTGAATTTCTATCTTTGTCCCCTTTTCCGGTTCTGCTTTTATTCGAAAAATTCCCCTCATTAATTCAATTCGTTCTTTCATGCTTTTCAAGCCAAGTGCTGACTCTCTTACTTGATCCTGTATAAATCCTATTCCGTTATCTTCTATGTAAAAATGCAACTTATTATTTTCTATCCTTAAATGAACACATACTTTTTCACATGAGGCATGTTTTTTACAATTATGTAATGCCTCTTGGCTTATACGCCATAAAACTTCTTCTATTTCATCTTCAATTAAAACCATTCCATCAATTCGAACTTCCACTTGAATCCCTAACAGTTTTCCGTAATTTTGAATCGCTTCTGCTAAACCTTTCTCTAATCCTTCAGGCCTTAATTGCCAAATCAAAAGTGTCATCTCTTGTAATGCTTCCTGTGATAATTCTCCAATATAACTTAACATCTCTTGCAAGTCTCTATCCTTCGTCATATTTAGAGTCCCTTTCGCTGTTAGCATAATTGAAAATAACAATTGTTTAACAGAATCATGTAAATCACGAGCCAATCGATTTCTTTCAGCTACAACTACATATTTTCGTTCTTTCTCAACTAATTGAATACGTTGTATTGTCGTTCCAATTTGAAATGCAATCGCTTCTAATAACGCTAACTCCTCCTCTGAAAAATGTGTTTTATGAGGCGAGGCTACATTTAATAGACCAAATTTCTCTGATCCAGATCTTAGCGGGATTGTCGCATGATGTGTAACATCTTCTGTCTCGCCCCAATTACATTCAATCGCATCCTCTATTCGTTTACATTCAATAATATTTGTTGCTTTTTCCAATCTTCCATTCACAAAACGTTCTACACACCAACAATCGCCTTCACACATCGGCTTCTTTTCCTGCCATGTAAGAGCTGGGGGTAAGTTTTGGTCCACAAGCATACGATGCTTTCCACTTTCATCAATAAAGAATATCCACCCTGTTTGTAAATTCATAACTTGTAATAATGTATGTAATACTTTTCCTAACATTTCCTGTAAGTTTGTTGCTTCATTTAGTAACTCAGCAATTTCTTTTAATGCCTCTAAACGATGCATCTCTTTTTCATCTATGTTCATTCTCATCACCAACTACCATTATAACATTAAGAAATTTCAAAATACTACAAACAAAAAAGAACCGAATTCCTTCAGCTCTTTTTTCGGAGATATCCCATACAGTTCATTCAAATCTAAATTCTAAACCAAAACAGAAATTAGCTAGTTTTCATTAACTGTCTGATAAAGATTGTCCCACATGGATATTCTGTAAACTTTCAGTGTTAACGAACATATTCGCTGCTGGCATTTGCACTTGATTTTTATGAAAAATAGACATTAATTCAAATCTTACTTGTCTAGAAGTTTCAAAATAATCTTCCGGTTTAATCAAACCTGTAATACAAAATTCATATCCAACATATTTAAGATTAGGATTTAAGTCTGTAACTCCAACATATTTAAATGGTTCAACAGCTTCATCATCTACTCTATAAAGACCTTGATCCAATTTTTCATTACAAATAACACACACTTCTTCTAACAATTCCTTAACTCTTGTAGGATCTTCCTGATAACTTACCGTGATGCGTTCAATAACTCGCATCCATCCTTTATTAAAATTTTGTATCGTTCTAATCTCTCCGTGTGGTATGGTAAGGAGTTTTCCTGACCATTCACGAATTTGCATAAAACGAATACTAATTTCCTCAATGGTTCCTGAATTTGTTCCGTTAAAAGTAACAAAATCGCCAACACGGAACTCTTTGTCCGCTAATCTTGCAAAGCCTAATATTACATCTTTTAGCATCTGTTGTGCAGCAAAACCGATGACAACTCCCGCTATCCCTGCACCTGCAATAATACTTTTTATATCTACAAATTGACTAATTAAATATATGATAAGACTGATGATAATGATATACCTAAAAATAGATCGAATTACACTTTGAATTGTCTGCTCTACCTCTTCATCAAAAAAGCTTGATTTTCTAAAAAACCAATCAATAATGCGATTTATAACAAAAGAAATAATGATAAGAACTAAAGCAAATAGTAAAAACCTTAAAAGTAAAAATTCCCTTACATAATTAAAAAACTCTTCAGTATACGTTAATAAACTCATCCATCCACTTCCTTACTAATAAAAATTTCATACAAAGCTACTATATTTTAAATACGCATTTATCATCTCAACACTTGTTTTCGAAATATCTTTTATCCTGATCTTAAATCGTACTTTCTTAACTATGTATTTGTATTCATTGTTCATCTTCAACAATATAACCCTTTAATGAATCTTTCAACTTCAGATGTTCTTTTCTATTTACTATAACCCTTTTTAATCCTCTAAAGGGATATTACAATAGAATTTTTTATAAACGACTTTCTTTTAAGTCCGCAATACTCACCTCGTTAAAAGCAGACGAAGCTAAATCATTACATGTACAATTTTTTGATTTAAATGGGCTACCAGAAAAGATTAGCCCGTTCATTAAAAAGTTAATTCAACAGCAAGTCGTCTCTATTTAAATGTGAAAAAGAGACCTTTTGAAGGCCTCTTTTTTTCACTTCACTTCTGCATTTAAACAAGATTTAAAATGTCCAAGTGCATATTCATGCCCTTGCGCATTAAAAGATGCTACTGCTTTTTCATAAACCACAATTTGAAACCCTTTGTTATAAGCATCTACTGCTGTATGAAGGACGCAAATATCTGTACATACACCTATAAGATGCACTTCCTCTATTCCTCTTTCTCTTAGCTTCATTTCTAGATCCGTTCCTGCAAAAGCACTGTAACGTGTTTTGTCCATATAGTATACATTCTCTGCATTTTTATATTTCTCGCATACATCTTGTAATTTACCAAATAAGTCTCTTCCATTTGTACCTGCTATATTATGAGGTGGAAACAATTTCGCTTCTGGATGATATACATCATTGTCTTCATGTTTATCGATCGCAAATACTACGTAATCACCTTTTTCAATAAATTGTTTCGTTACACTTACAAGTTCCTTCTCAATTTCTTGACCTGGTTTCCCGCATGTTAAAGCACCTTTTTCAGCTACAAAATCATATGTATAATCAATATTTATAAGAGCTCTTTTCATAACTACAATCTCTCCTTCTTCTGTTTCACAGTAAACAATAGAAAATTTGTTATTACGACATCGTATGTACTATTCGACATTTCAAATGAAATCCCTACATTTCCAACTCAATACTTACCTTAATCCGAGTTTATCATAAAGCGAAACTTTAATCATAGGGGGGGTATTATCCTTCACCAATCGGGCTTTTACGGGCAAGTTGATCTCCCACCTAACTTCCTCGCATGTGCCGAATTTTCAAGTGGGGTTCTTATTGTCCGTTAAGGCTTGATAAAACCGATACACAATGACAAAACATACAGCTCCAATTAACAAGTCATGAATGTGATAATTGAGCGTAACTTCAACCGCCTCTTGTAAAGTAAACCAAATGACCGAAAACATTATAATAAATAAGAAAATACGAATAACTCGTTTCAAACTTTCAATTCCTTCCTCTTACATGATAGTAAAGGATAAGTTCTTTCTATTCATTCGTACTAGAAAGTGAAACAAATTATTCTCAATGACATAATTCAATCCAAACTAAAAAGTACACTACTTTTGAGTAATGTACTTTTTTCCATATTAAGACGCAGGTTTCGTTTCAAACGTCGCTTGATTCAAGCTAATGACTTTTCCTTTTGGGTCATTGTTTTCAAACTGAGCTGCGGTAATCGTATGACTACCTGTCTCAAGCGTCTTTTCTTTTAATTGTACTGTTGTCTGTGTTGTACTAGTTACTTGATGTTTATCTGCAAATATTTGATCTACAAATACAAATGTTTCTTTATCGTTTTGAAAATTTGAAAGTTCTAATTCGACTTGCTGAATTAAAGTATCCTTTTTTATGAATACAGTTGGTATATTGCCATTTTCAGAAGTACCATCTGGAGTAGTTACTTTTACTTTCCCTTCTCCGATTGGCACTGCTCCTTCAGGAAATACGACCATATTCTCATCACTTGCATTTACAACTTGTTCTTCCTGGTTTGACTGTGCATCCTCTTTTTCCTTTGGAGTACCACAGCCTACTAATAACAATACAGACAATCCAGCGATTATGAATTTCTTCAAAATTCATTCCCCCTGTTATTTCATTATAATTTATTATACAAAAATAATTTCTTGATTTTAAAACTAGTTTTTAACACTTTCATGAACAAATATTAGCTTGCTCACGATTACTGTACCATACTTTCATTTTAAGAACATTAATTTTTTTAAAGAAATAAATAGTAATTCCACTCTATTCATCATTTTAGCCCAATTCACTAAAAAAATATCCATTCAAAATAAAAAGACATTGTCATTTCAATGTCTTTTCTACATAACATTTAGAAAATAAATGTTGTAATCTCATCAACTTCTTTTCGAGAAAGTTTCTTCGGCTTATCTTTCGGAAACCCGAGTGAAATTACCATATTAATTTGTTTTTGAGGCTCAATTTGTAAATATTGTCGCAGTTCATCTTGAGCTAATAATACAGGTCCTGTCATTGGACAAGTACCCAGTCCTCTCGCATATGCAGCCAACATTAAGTTTTGTGCTGCTAAACAGCTACTCTTAATTCCTTCCTCTTCCCATACTGAATCCGGAACGAAGGCAATTGGATCAAATATCTTTTCACGAAACTTTGATTCATATGGTGTTGCCAAACATACGATTAATACTGGCGCCTCAGAGAAAGCTGTCGCATATGGACCGAAAGAACGTGTAAGCAATTTCCCTGCTTTCTCTTCTCCATTTTCTGCTGCTTTTGCCGCAAGTTTATGTAATGCATCCCATGTCATTTGTTCAATTTCTTTAATTTTCTCTCTGTTCATAATGACCAAGAACTCCCACGTTTGTGAGTTCGTATCACTCGGTGCATAACGAGCACAATCAATAATTTCTTTTATATCACTAGTGGATACTTCTTGTTCTGTAAACTTTCTAACACTTCGTCTACCGTGAATTACTTCTTTAAAATCTTCATAATTCATATATTAAATCCCCTTTTTACAGCGTTTTCAAAACTTGTCCTATGGTTGAATTATATCATGAAAAAAAGCTGGGGGAATACCAGCTTTTTCCCTCATTATTAATTTGTCACTTTAAACAAACTAATACTTTCTTCATATGCAGCTTGTAGTTTTTTCGTAATTGGTCCTCTTTCTCCGCTTCCAAACTTCTCATCACCAATTTGAACAACAGGGAATATTTCAAGTGGTGTCGCTGTAAAGAAACATTCGTCAGCCTCGTATACTTCTTGCAATGAGAATTCACGCTCTTCTACTTCAATATGTAAAGCTTTCGCTAATGTAATAACGTAGTGACGAGTAATGCCATGTAGAATGAAATTATCGGCCGGATGTGTAATTAATTTATTATTTTTCACCATAAAGAAATTCGAATGACACCCTTCTGTTACAACTCCATCTCGTACTAATATCGCTTCTTGATACCCTTGCTCGTTTATTTTATTTTTAATCATGATATTAGGTAGAAGGTTTAAAGATTTTATATGACAGAACTTCCAGCGTATATCCTCTTCTACAGTAACCTTTATTCCTTGTTCCATAGTAGCGGTAGGTCTTGGAAACAAAACAATATTCGCAAAATATGTTGGCTGTAAATCTTTTTCATACACATGATTTCGAGCTTGAGCTCCACGTGATATTTGAAGATACACATTCCCATCCTCTTGAAATTGATTTCTTTCAATCATTTGATGAAGTTCTTCAACTAACTCTTCCTTTGTAAACGGCGGAACAATATTTATTTCCCTCATAGATTTAAAAAAGCGTTCCAAATGTAAGTCTAATAAATGAGGCTTCCCATCGTATAGCCTAAATACTTCATATATGCCATCACCAAATTGGAGTCCTCGCTCTTCCAACGCAACCATCGGCTGTTCTTCTTTCGTATTTACAATTCTTCCGTTAAACAAAATCCAATCTTTATGAGTAGCTTTCATTCCTTTCCACTCCTTTATTCCATGATTGGTTTTATTGTACAACTTATCCACACTTAAAAGAAGGAATTTTCTGTATTTAACTAAACAAAAAAAGTACATCACCTATTTAAAGTGATGCACTCAACCATTCATTTATTTCAAAAAATATTTTTCAATATCATCTAGCATTAAGTTTGCAGCTTTAATACCGCCTGCTGTATTCCAAATTACTTCATCCACTTGGAATACTTTATTGTCTTTAGAAGCCTGCAGCTGCTTAAAGAGTGGGTCTTCTGTCCATTCTTTTGCTAACGTGGTTCCTTCGTTATTCTTATCCGCATCTTTATCAGATGTGAAGTAGAATATGTAGTCCCCATCCATATTCGGAATTTGCTCTTTTGTAATTCCTTTTATCGCAAACTCATCTTTATCTTGTAGTGGTGGTCGCTTAAATCCAATATCATTTAAAACAGCACCTGAGAATGAGTTTTTCTGATAAATACGAACGTCACCTGGTACGAAGCGAATAATAGAAACTTTAGAATTCAATTTATCTCCTAACTTCTCTTTCATTCCTTCAATACGTTTTTTATAATCTTCAAGAGCCTTTTGCCCTTCTTTTTCTTTATTTACAGCTTTTGTATAGAGTGTAAAGTTTTCTTTCCAATCCCCGCGCAATGTTTCAGCGTACACAGTTGGCGCTATTTCGTTCAATTGCTCATATATTTTTTCATGACGCATTTTATTCCCGATAATTAAATCTGGCTTAAGCTTCATAACTGCCTCTAAATTAATATCACGCTCAGTACCTACAACTTTCGTATCTTTTAAATCTTTCGCTAAATGAGGATACCATTCATCACCAGCACGTGGTTTTGTAGTTCCAACTGGTGTTACTCCGACAGCTAAAAGCGCCTCCGCACCCTCATTTGTTAAAACAACTACTTTTTTAGGTGTACCATTTACTGTTGTTTCACCCATTGCATGCTTTACAGTATACGAATCTTTTGCTTTAGCCGATGTATCATTTTCTTTTTTCTCTTCTTTGCTACACCCTGCGATTATTACCATAAGTATCATAATGCAGAACATAAATATTTTTTTACTATGTACCATATGTCCTCCCTAGATGAAATCGATTATCATTAACAATTAAAGATTAATGTATATTACATACATTGTCAATGTATATCAGAAAACTTTTTCAATATATACATTTTAGATTCTATCCGCTATTCAAATGTTTATTTTTAAAATAAAGTGTATAAGTATGAAAATAATAAACGTTCTTAAAATGCGTATCTACGTTATACATAAATACGCATTCGTATTACATTATAAACTCATTTCCTAATATTGATTATATTTAATATATGATGGATCATTATACACCCATTGATTTCCACCAAGGTTCAACCAACCGTTTTGATTAATATATACTAAATAAGATTCTGGATTATTTAATTTACGAATAACTGAAGAAGATGTTGATGGACCACTTCTTAAGTTCACATTCGTTCCTTGTATATAAGCGACACCAATTGGACTTCCATCACTATTGCTCGTCTTTACAAAATTAATGTACGAAGGGTCATTATACACCCATTGTCCATTTCCTAAGTCTAACCATCCGTTACTTTCCTGATATACGACATACGATTCTGGGGCGTTTAGTTGACGAATAACTGAAGAAGACGTTGATGGGCCACTTCTTAAATTCACATTTTTCCCAAGTATATAGGCAATCCCCTTCGTTTGTGGTGTTGGTTGTGGATTTGGAGGATTCGGATTTGGAGCTACTCCAAAAATAGCTGCTATTCCGTTTGCATACGCTTGGCTTAGATCTTCGATAAATTGTGGATTTTTCAATAAATTAGCATCAAACGTTGTATCAATAAAGGCAGTCTCTGTTAAAATTGCATCCATTGCAGTCTCTCTTAGTACCGCATAATTTGCTTTTTTGGCTCCTCGGTCACGAAGACCGTATTTTGTTAATACAGGATTGACTGCTGCATGCATTTTTTGTTGCTTTTCATATGCGGAACTACTATTAGATAGCGCGTTGTAAATATAACTTTCAAATCCAGTTCCACCGCCACTATTAATGTGAAATGAGATAAAATAATCTGCACCAAATGAATTAGCAATATTAGCACGTTCTGATAAAGAGATAAACACATCACTATCACGTGTCATTTTAATATTGATTGGATAATTTGCAGATAAAATATCTCGCACACGTCTAGCAATTTGAAGTGTTAACTCTTTTTCCACTAACCCATTACCAACAGCACCAGAATCATATCCACCATGCCCTGCGTCTATAACAAGTTTCATATATCTTTTTCGTTCCTTTCTTTATTGTAATAAGCTTTCATTTCTACTCGTCCTATTTTATGTTAATTGTACAAGTTCCGTTACAAGTACAAATAAAAAAACCCCCTTATGTAAGGCGGTTTCTATCGCTTTGCTTTAGCCAATTTAAAATGAATATATACGATTGATAATGGATGTAACGTATGCAAAATAAAAGAAATAAAAGAAATATCCCACCGCCGCTATATAGCAACCCAAACTTCAAAAAGATGTTCAAAAGAGGTGGGAAATACGTTATGTTTTGCAATACAAATAGCATACAAAACAAAATTAAAAATACGGGAATATATTGTAATTCATATGGTCTTCTCTTCTTATACATTCTTTTCCGAATAAAAGTCTGGCATAGTTCTGCTACTATAAAACAACCTCCAACTAATACAAGACCAGAAGTTATCGTCATACGTCCACCTACCTTATATTCATATCATCACCTAATCAATATTCACTATATTTTCTTTACATATATTCCATTTTCCTCAATAAAACCAGATCCCTCTATGAAAGATTTAGCTTGTTCCGTAAACATCTCTTGCAATACTTTTATTTCTTTCACATTTCTCTGTCTCATCATTTCTTCAAATGTAAAATACGTATTTGTCCCGTATCCATAACCTTGATAATCAAAATGAATAATTAACTGTGACAAAATAGCACTCTCTTCTTGAACGCTATAATCTATTACGCCAATATATGTATCATCAACCTTTACACAATACTGAACCTTTTTCTCATCTAAGCTGTGTGAGTGAAACATTTCTTTTACAGCGCTTTCATTTTCTGTATTTACTTTCTCAAACGTAATCATATGTTGTCCATCCTTTTACTATTATTGTATCAATAATAAATGCAATTTATGAAAAAAACCTTAAGATCGAATGCGACCTTAAGGTTTTTTATTAAACTAAGCTATACGCACGCTTTGTTTCTTCGTGGAACTTATTCGTATCGTATTTATGCTCAACATAAATTTGATGCCATACCATAAACGCAAGTACAGTCCAAATTTTACGGCTATAATCGCCTTTATCTGCACAATGTGCTTCCAGTAAGTTTAATACATACTGTTTTTCGATTAAATGCTCAGTTTTGCTTTCTTTAATAATATTTACAGCCCAATCGTGCATTTCATCTTTTAACCAGTGACGAATTGGTACTGGGAATCCAAGCTTTTTACGATCTAACACGTGATCCGGAACAATTCCACGAGCAGCTTCACGTAATATAGCTTTCGTTGTTCCGTTTGCAATTTTAAATTCTGTCGGAATTTTAGATGCAACGTCAAATACTTCTTTATCTAAGAACGGTACACGAAGTTCTAATGAATTTGCCATCGTCATTTTATCAGCTTTTAATAAAATATCGCCGCGTAACCATGTGAACATATCAATGTACTGCATTTTACTTACATCATCATAATCTTTAATTTCGTTATACAATGGTTTCGTGATATCCATATAGTTAACACTTTCATCGTAATACTTCATTAATTCAGCTTTCTCTTCTTCACGGAAGATTTTCGCATTTCCATAGTAACGCTCTTCGATTGGCGTACATCCACGCTCTAAGAAGCTTTTTCCTTTAAACCCTTCTTTAAGAGCACCACTTAATGCCTTTAGAACACTCTTTCCTGGGCTAGGAATGTAAGAGAACATTTTTAACGAGTTTGGCTCACGATAAATGTTATATCCACCAAACAACTCGTCTGCACCTTCACCAGAAAGAACAACCGTTACGTGTTTACGCGCTTCTTTCGCAACGAAATACAATGGTACAGCTGCTGGATCCGCTAAAGGATCATCCATATGCCAAATGATTTTTGGGAACTCATCCATAAATTCTTGCGCTGTAATGAATACGTTATGGTTTTTAACTCCTAATTTCTCAGCAGTTTCTTTCGCAACATCAACTTCACTGAAACCACGTTGTTCGAAACCAATAGAGAATGTTAATAGATTTGGATTCATTTCTCTTGCGATAGAAGCAATAATAGATGAATCGATACCACCAGATAAGAAAGAACCTACTGGTACATCACTACGCATATGTACTTTTACAGAATCGTATAATACATCACGAATTGCTTGGATATGCTCCTCTTTCGTTGCACTTGAAGCGTTGAAATAAGGATTCCAGTAGCGATGGATTTCCATCTCTTTACCGATTTCTTTTACGAAGTAATGACCAGGCTCAATTTTGTTAACATCAATTGTTAATGTTTCTGGCTCTGGACCATATTGGTACGTAAAGTAGTGTTGTAGTGACTTTGGGTTTACCCCTTTGTCTTCCATTACATGCATAATACTTTTCTTCTCAGATGCGAAGAATGTAGTATCACCTTGTTGTGCGATGTATAAAGGCTTAATACCGAAGTGGTCACGTGCACCGAAAAGTGTCTTTTCTTCACGATCCCAAATCATAAATGCGAACATACCACGAAGGTAGTCTACACATTTTTCTTTCATATGTGCATACAATGCAATGATAACTTCTGTATCAGATTGTGTAGCAAAAGTTGCACCTTTTTCAAGTAACATTTCACGTAGTTCTACATAATTGTAAATTTCACCATTAAAAATAATTACATATCGATCATTTTCATAAGTTAACGGCTGATGTCCTGCCTCTAAGTCAATGATACTTAAACGGCGGAAGCCAAATTGTACATGTTCATCACGAAAATATCCTTCGTCATCTGGACCGCGGTGGAAAATCATCGTGTTCATATTTTCAAATTGATGTTTTTCTGTTTCTGAAAACTCTCTAGGGTTTTCACATAAACATCCTACAAAACCACACATACTTCTTACCCTCTTTCAGTTTTCATTCTGTCTCAATACTACTATATCAACCCTATTTATACTAGCATAATCAACTGAATATGGCGACCAAAAACTATAAAAAACTCACTCCATTTCACATTTTTAACATTTTTTTATGAAAACATGAAAACTAGGCACTCACCTTTCTCCGCTTTTGTCATATGATATTGCAAATTGATTTCTAGGAGGTAATACCATGAGTGAAGAAAAAAAAGATTCTTCTCGCCCACCGGTTCGTAATTATTTAAAACAAATTGATGATTTTTTCGAACAAACACCTCTTCGTGGCGTAATTGCTGATTTAAATCATTTTTTCCAAAAAGGAAACCGTTTATTAACATTCCCAGTAGATTTATACGAAGTTGGTGACGAACTCGTCGTTACAGCCGAACTACCAGGTATACAAAAAGAACAAATTCAAATTGAAATACAAAGCGAATACTTAAAAGTCTCTGTAAAAGAAGATATACTTGAAGAGACGGAAGAAGAACAGACATCTCATAACTATTATCGCCGGGAACGTTCCATTTCAGAAACGTCAAGAATTATTAAGTTACCATATTTAATTAATAAAAAAGCAACGAAAGCTTCTTATCAAAACGGTGTATTAGAAATTCGCGCACCGAAATTACCACAACAGCATGACATATTATCCATAGACTGAATACTAATAAAAGAAGGGTGCTTAGCACCCTTCTTTTTAATCAGCTAATCGCTTCATATCACGTATAATATCTTCGTATGGCGTATTGCTAATGCCGCTATATTTTTTCATTACTTTTCCATTTTGATCGACTAAGAAAAATGATGTACCGTGTATTACTTGCCCATTCTCTGGTTTATCTACAAGCGATTGGAAGTTATCTTTTGAAAACTTTGTAATATCCTCCAGTGAATAACCTGTTAACAAGTTCCAATTACTTGTATCCTCTGTAAACTTTTGAATGAATGCTTTCAAATTTTCTGGTTTATCAAGTTCAGGGTCTACACTAAACGAAACAAACTGAACGTCTAATTTCTCTTCCTTAGCCATTTTCTGTAATTTCGCCATATTAGCAGTCATTGGCGGACAAACCGTTTGACAGCTTGTAAACATGAAATCAGCTACCCAGACTTTCCCTTTTAAATCTTTTGTACCAAACGGCTTTCCTTCTTGATTTGTAAATTGGAAAGTTTCTAAATCCCAGTTTAACGGTTTACGTAATTTTGACCCTGAACTGCTACAACCTGCAAGTACAAAGAGACAAAATACAACCATAAGACCAATTAACTTTTGATAACGCTTCATTATTAAACCTCTCTTCTCTATCCTTAATTTATGTAAGTTATGTATATCATAACAAAAGTAAACACTATGAGAAAATTGTTTACATCATTTGTTCACGAAATCGTACGAATTTACGTATGTTACTTCTTTATTTCAAGCGAATTACTAGACAAAATATATTTTACTACTATTATTTCTCTAACCATTATTTGCGAAACGAAGTTCATTGTTAAATTTGTAAATAAATCCCCCTATTTTTTTACAATTGCTTAAACATTAATCCATGTTAAACACTGTATTCCTTAACAACATTTCGGTACAATACAACTACAACGATTTTAAATGAGGTGATGTTCATGGCAAAGCGCTATGAAAATATGGATAATGCAAGTACAAAAAAATCAATTCGCTCCTTCTTACGTTGGCGTAAAGAGAGAAAGCAAAACAAAAAAGACTTTTCTTTTCTAGTAGAACAATCACCTGTTAAACAAAGTAAATTTCTACTAAATAACTTTGAAAAAACGACTGTCACATGGATTGGTCATTCAACTTTTCTCATTCAAACGAACGGCTTAAATATTTTAACAGATCCAGTATGGGCAAATAAATTAAAGTTAGTTCCACGACTTACTGAGCCAGGGCTCACTATAAAAGAACTACCTAAAATCGATATCGTTCTTATTTCACACGGTCATTACGATCATTTAGACTTTTCATCTCTTCGTCAACTAAATGATGATGCCTTATACCTTGTTCCTATTGGGCTAAAAAAATTATTTACTCGTAAAAAATTCACCAATGTAGAAGAATACAACTGGTGGGAAAGTACAACAATTGATGAAGTCTCTTTTCACTTCGTACCTGCCCAGCACTGGACGAGAAGAACATTATTTGATATGAACACCTCTCACTGGGGAGGGTGGATCATTGATAATATGACTTCTTCAGAAACCATTTATTTTTGTGGTGATAGTGGTTATTTCCAAGGATTTAAAGAGATCGGCAAACGTTTTTCAATCGATATTGCACTTATGCCAATTGGTGCCTATGAACCAGAATGGTTTATGAAAGTGTCTCACGTTTCACCAGAAGAAGCTGTGCAAGCCTATCTAGATATAAAAGCTACACATTTCATTCCCATGCACTACGGTACTTTTGCTTTAGCAGATGAAACACCAAGGGAAGCAGTAACACGACTACGAAATAACTGGAATTTACGAATGCTACCGTGGGAACAGCTACATGTTCTCTTTTTAGGTCAAACTTTCACTTATAGCCCTATTGTCCCCGTTAAAGAACCAGTAAAAATCACAGAAACTTCTCATGTATAATAGTACTAATTTTTACGAGTAATTTATCATATACTTTAAAAAATTGAAAAGGGTGTTTTCCATGAAAGATTATTTACAGACTCGCTATATAATTAGCGGTAGCGCCTGTATTGCCCTTCTCATTTCTTATTTTCTGTCCTGAAATAATAAAAAAGCTACTTGAAAATTCATTTCAAGTAGCTTTTTTATTACTCTGCTAAATACATAAAACCAATTGCTCCTGGTCCTGTATGAGTACTGATAACTGGTGTTGTATAGAAAATCTCTGATTGAGTGAATCCATTCACTTTTTCAACAGCAGCTTTTACACTTTCTGCTAAAGGAATTGCTTTAGCATGTGGAATCGCAACAGCTTTCACCACTTTTCCAGCAGTATCTTCCTCGAATAGTTTAGCCAACGTTTTTACAATCTGCCCTTGGCTACGTACTTTCGTTACCGGATTATATACGCCGCCTTCTAAACTTGCAATTGGTTTAATATTAAGTAAAGAACCAATAAGTGCCTTACCTTTACCGATGCGTCCACCTTTTACTAAGTTTTCTAATGTATCTACGACAACATATAAACGAGTATTCTTTCTTACTTCATCAATACGTTTTAAAATATCTTCTAGTGAGCATTCTTCTTTTGCCATTTTTGCCGCTTCAATTACTTGATATGCTAAAGCATGTGTAATAAATTGAGAATCAACAACTGTTACTTTTGTATCTGTCATTGATGCAGCGCTATTCGCTGTTGCGACAGTACCGCTCATTCCACCTGTCATATGAATGGAAAGTACTTCACTTCCATCTTCGCCTAGCTTGTCATACATTTCTACAAATGTACCCATAGCCGGTTGTGATGTTTTTGGTAATTCTTCTGATTTAATCATTTCTTCAATAAATTCATCCGGTTGCAAATCTACACGATCTAAGTATGTTTGTCCATTTACAGAAATAGATAATGGTAAAACATGAATATCATACTTCTCAATTATATCTTTTGATAAATCTGCCGTTGAATCTGTTACAATTTTAATTTTTTGCATATTATATTCTTCCCTTTCCAATACGCTCTCCCTGTTATTATACTAGCATTCCCGATGCTTTCAACAATTTCGAATGAATTTCACCAAATTAATTATATTTTTATACCTAAAATAAAAAAGACAGAGCCTATCTAACTCTGTCCCTGCTGTGTATTATGCATTCTTTTCAAGAGTATTTGTCTTATATACATTTGAATAATCATTCCACTTCAAACAACTTTGTAAATATTCACGGAAAGAGTACGAGAATCTTGGGTTTTTATGTTTTTGAATTTTCGCAATAAACAATTGAAGACGAGACTGAATTAGAAACGCTAATGGATGCTGTGTTTGTAGGACAGGGATTTCAAATATTTTAATACAATTCCCTGTTGCATGAGTGAAATAAAAACTTTTCGTAATCACAATATCAATCCTCTTTTTCGTTGGATTTTTGAACTTCCTCCACTTTATTCTTTAACACGTTTTTTAGTGTAGGTTTCCTATGAATACTAAAATATCCTTAAGCTGCCCCATTTAGAAGTTAATACTTCATTTATATCCACCTAATTCGAACCCTGTCCTATATATCCTTTGAGACGGGAGTCTTATTATCCATATATAGCTTGATAACTTCAGTATAAACTTATAAAAATGAAAAGTTTGTCTAAATTTTGGAGATTCTATAATTTTTTCCTTCTATATATTGTATACAATTATAGCTAGAGTATAACAAATAAATTAAAAAGTGCCTTTATAACGAGGCACTTTTCGACTGTATTTCTTCTCTTTTCTGTTTTCGTTTACTAACTATCTTTGATAAAGCGATACTGATTTCATAAATACAAATAAGCGGTACCGCTACTAAACTATGTGATAAAAAATCTGGCGGCGATATACATGATGCAATTATAATCAACACGACATAAGCATATCTTCTTATTTTCTGAAGAAATTCTGCCGTTAGAAGACCTATACTCGTTAAAAACATAACAACTACAGGTAATTCAAATATAACAGCAAACGGAACTGTTAAATTTAATACGAAATGAAAATATTTTTCCGTTGTAAACATCGTATTAAACATCTCATTACCAATTGTAGTTAGGAAATGAAATAAAAATGGCATGACGATAAAATAACCGAAAGATAGGCCTGCTATAAATAATATAGACAATACCGGTATATACATTAATGTCATTTTTTGTTCATTGGGATGTAAACCTGGTTTTACAAATAACCAAATTTGTATCGCAGCAAAAGGAATTGTACAAACGATAGCAAATACTGTAGCAATCGAGAAAAAAATCCACAACACATCACTTGGACCGAGAACAGTTAATTTCATTGGTAAATCTTTTACAAGCCAAAAATAAATATCCTTCGTAAAAGTAAATCCAATAATTAAAAATAATACAAAGGATAATACTGTATATATTACTCGTTTGCGAAGCTCAACAATATGTTCTACTACGCTCATTTCCCGATCTTCCATCTCGTTCACCACACTTTATTTATCCATTCCGAGAAAAACTTCAGCATATTCTTTTATTTATTTATTTTTTTCTTTCTCTTGAAATGCCTCATCAGTCAATTCTTTTGTTGATTTTTTAAATTCTTTTAACGTTTCCCCTAAAGCTTTCCCAATTTCCGGTAACTTTTTTGGGCCAAATAAAATTAACACTGCTACTAAAATTAAAATTAACCCTGGAAAGCCAATATTTGAAAACATTTCCCCATCCCCTTCATAAGTAGATTCCTTGTCCTACTATTCCATAAGTTCATTTTGTCAAAAAATTTCGTAAACGTCAATGTATCCGTTGTCTTTTATCAAAAAAATTCGAAAATATAATCAATTGAATATCATTTTCTATTCCTTTTGTATATGATATGGTTAAGGAAAATATAACTTATCTCAATACAGTGAAAGGAATTAACATTATGACGCAAAAAATTAAAAGAATGACCCAATTTGTAAAAGAAGAAATTGCGAATGCAATTACCCATGGTATCGGTGCCATTTTAAGCATCCCTGCCTTAATCATATTAATTATTCATGCTTCCAAACATGGCACAGCATCTGCTGTTGTTGGCTTTACCGTTTATGGTGTAAGCATGTTCTTGCTATACTTATTTTCTACACTGTTACATAGTATCCATCATCCAAAAGTAGAAAAGTTATTTACCATTTTAGATCACTCCGCCATATATTTATTAATTGCCGGCACGTATACACCATTTCTACTCATTACACTGCGTGGTCCGCTCGGTTGGACTTTACTCGCAATTATTTGGACCCTTGCGATTGGTGGCATTATTTTCAAAATCTTCTTTGTTCGTCGCTTTATTAAAACATCAACATTATGTTATATCATTATGGGCTGGCTCATCATCGTTGCCATTAAACCCCTTTATGAAAATTTAACCGGTCACGGCTTCTCACTACTATTAATAGGAGGCATTTTGTATTCTGTCGGAGCTATATTCTTCCTTTAGGAAAAGCTTCCGTTCAATCATGCCATTTGGCATCTCTTCGTACTAGGCGGTAGTACAATGATGTTTTTCTGCGTACTGTTTTATGTCTTACCCGCAGCATAAAAAAAGTTTCAGCTTGTTTAAGCTGAAACTTTTTTATTACTTATGTAATTGAGATGCAATAATATCTTTTGTATGCTGGGTTAACTCTTTAGCATCCATACTTGCATATTCTTCAGGTGTAATTGGCTTAGAAATCGTTACTGTTGCATGAGCTGGTTTCATACGATTTCCATTCGCTTCAAACATTTTATATGTACCATCTAACGTTACAGGTAAGATTGCTACACCAGATTTTACTGCTAGGTGAAAACTACCCGCTTTAAACTCTCCAATTTCGCCACCCTTACTTCTCGTTCCTTCAGGGAAAATTACGATAGAATGTCCATTCTTTAATAGTTCAATTCCATCTTTAATTGCCTTAAGAGATTGACGGCGATCGCTGCGGTCCATAAACACACAATTCATTAGTTCCATCCATGTTGGTACAACCGGAAACTTTTTAATTTCCGCTTTTGAAACGAATCCAATTGGCTTATTTAAGTAACCTAGTAAAACAGGAATATCCATATTACTTTGATGATTACTTACAACTAGCACCGGCTTGTCTTTTGGAACATTTTCAAGTCCCTTTACTTCTACAGTCGATCCAGTTACACGCACCATTTTCTTACCAAACCAGTTTGTTGTTTTATACACAACACTATCTTTTTCTTGCGGTGACATCGCATTTGCTTTTCTTTTTATACGCCACAACCTTGGTGTAATCGCAATTACGATTAAAATTAAATAAAAGATTTTAAAAAACGTTTGAATCATACAGAACCCCCACCTATTATCATTCCGACCTTCATTATACTAGACAAACGAAGGAAAAAGAAGAAAAAATGTCCAAACAACAAGTGTTTGGACATTTTGAAGTTTTCTATATTAGAAACGTTTTGCTAATTCGCGTGCACTTGCAATTGCTGCTTCTTTAATGTCTTGTGCTTTTTCAGGATTTGCATTCATTCCTTCAACTGCAATATATTCAGTGTCTGATACACCCATGAATCCTAATACTGCATTTAAATGATTGCGACCGAAGTCCATAGATGCGTATGCTCCTTCAGAGTAAACGCCGCCTGTAGCTTGAATATGAAGTGCTTTTTTTCCTTCTAGTAAGCCAACTGGACCATTTTCAGTATATTTAAATGTTTTACCTGCGATTGATAAGTTATCTAAGTATGCTTTCACTACTGCTGGGTAGCTGAAGTTCCACATTGGAGTCACGAATACATAACGATCTGCATGCATAAATGTTTCTAAGTTATTGTTCATTGCTGCAACTTTTTGTTGCTGATTTTCACTTAAAGCTTCGAATCCTTCGCCTGCTGCAAATTTACCCCAAGCAGCGAATACGTCTGCATCGATTGCTGGTACAGTTGTATTGAATAAATCAATTGTTACAACTTCGTCTTGTGGATGTTCGTTTTTATATGCTTCGATGAAAGCTTCCCCTACTGCCATACCGAAAGAACCTTCTGCTGAATTTGGATTTGCTGTAATAAATAGTACTTTTGTCATTGTATTATCTCCCTTTTTCTATTTTATCTTTAATTCGAGATTTATTATTTTATAGTAAATAACTTACCTTATGTAAGTATAATACAAAAAGTTTTAATGGATGTCAATAAAAATAGCTACTTTTTTTTCGTAAGTTAATAAGTTATATTATTTCAGTTAGTTTTTGTATATAAATATTAAGGTTTTAATCAAATAAAAAACTATCTCCATATTTCATGGAGATAGTCTTCTTCAATTACTACTTTTGAAAAACATGTTTCACTTTTTCAGCTGGAATGTTACTTCCGCCTCTACCTTTTACATCTTCAATCATCATTGTAATGACCATATCTGGTGAATTTAAATCAAATGCAGCGAACCAGCCTAGTTCTTTTCCTTCGGCCTCTTTGGATACTTTTAATTCCGCTGTACCTGTTTTGCCAGCAAGAGTCATACCATCAATTTTAGCAATTTTTCCAGTACCATCTGGATCGTTAATTACTTTCGTTAAAGCCGTTTTCAATATATCTTGATTTTCTTTAGAAATCACGTTCTCTTTCCAAACTTTTGGTTGTTTATCTGTTTTAATAAGATACGGTGACGGAATCTTTCCATCATTTACAATCGGTGCATACGTTAAAGCTAAATGAAGAGGAGTCATTAAGACTTGTCCTTGTCCATATCCTGTATCTGCCATTTGAATATCATTTTTTATGCCATCATTTGCGATTTTAGAAGCTGGGAATCCGTATTCAATTGGTAATTTCTCATCAAATCCGAATTTTTTCGCCTCAGCCATAAATTTATCTTTTCCAATTTTCAAAGCTTCTTGTGCGAAATAAATATTATCCGAGTATTTCATTGCCTTATCAAAATCAATCGGATTCGCATCTTTTACACGTGTTACGTAATAATTGCCCCAAGAAGAATCTTTCGTCCATTTCAGTCCTTCAATTTTCAATTCTTCTTTTGGATCGATTGTTTTCGTTTCAAGACCAATTGCACCTGTAATTGGCTTAAATACAGAACCTGGTACCGATAATTGTGTAAATCGATTCGTCATCGGTTTTTTCGGATCATTATTCCAAGCCTCACGTTGTGCTTTTGATGTTCCTCGTGCAATTAAATTAGGATTATAAGCTGGACTACTTACAAGAGCAATTGTTTCTCCACTTTTCGGATTAATTGCCGCACTTGAACCAGCTTCTCCCTTCATTTCATTATACGTTTTTTCTTGAACAACACTATCGATAGTTAAAGTTACATTTTCTCCATCAACAGCATCTGTTTTCGCTAAATTTTTAATTTCTTTTCCCTGTGCATCTTCCATGAAGACACGGCCACCTTTTTTCCCGCGTAGCTGTTCTTCCAATACTTGCTCTAATCCAGCCTTACCAACTGGTTCATCGGCTTGATAGCCTTTCTTTTGAAGCGTTTTTAAATCTTCAGCATTTACTTTTCCGATATAACCAGTAAGATGCGCTGCTGCTTCCCCTAACGGATATGTACGAACATTTACAGGTTTTGCTACAACACCTGGTAAATCGATGTACGTATTTTGCGTTGCTCCCTCAGGCAAAATTCCAATTGGTACGAGATACCCTGGTTTTACCCATTTCGCAGCTAGTTTTTGATCAATCTCTTCTACAGACATATTTAACAACTTCGCTACTGCTTCTTTCGTTTGCGGAGCAGTTTCATCTAATTTTTCTGGAATAATTCCAATCTCAGAAGCTTTCCCATTCGTCGCAAGACCTTTTCCATTACGATCGTATATTTCACCACGTTTTGGTTGTGTTGTTTGCATACGCACTTTACTATCTTTTGTCATGCCAGGGAAAATGAAATCAGGTGTCCAATCTATTTTCCAAGATTCTTTATCTCCATCTTTTTCTTTCACCATTTTTGCTTCATGACCAAAAGTGATTTTACCACCAACTGTATCCATGCTTACTTTAAAAGGAACAGGGCCTTCATCTTTTTTATCTTCTTTTACTTCCCCTGTTTCTACCTTTAAGTCTTTTACTTCAATACCAGAATAAATTTTTTCATATTTCTCAGTAAACTCTTTCTTTGAAATATCTTTTTTTGCATTTTCTGATAATTGATCGTACATATCTGCAAATTTTTGTTTATTCCATGCTTTTACATATGTATCAAACGCTTCTTGTGGTTTTTCTTCTTTACCACATCCAACTAACATGAATGTTAAGCAAAGAAAAAGAATCCCCCATATTTTTCTCAACTGATTCTCCTCCTCTTTCTATATTAATACTTTTGAAAATTTTAGCATTTTTCACATGCTACCTTTCATTATAGCACTATTGAATATCCTCTATAAACTTACATTTATAAATACAAATAAAAAAATTGATGCGAATACTCACATCAATTTTTATTATTATTGTTGTTTCTCGTATACATGGTAATAATACGTATACGGATTTTTTTCATCCGTTAAACCTTTTTCTACAAAAATCTCTTTCCAATTTGTCATATCCATTTCTGGGAAGAATGTGTCCCCTTCAAATGCGTGGTGGATTTTTGTTATATATAACTTGTCTACATAAGGTAAAAAGAGATCATAAATTTGCGCTCCGCCAAAAATAAAAATCTCTTCTTCATTTTTACATAGTTCAAACACTTCTTCTACAGTATGAGCTACTTCGCAGCCTTCTACATGATACCCTTCATTACGAGTTACAATAATATTACGTCTTCCAGGCAATGGTCTACCAATTGCTTCATAGTTCTTTCTCCCCATAATAAGTGGGTGACCCATCGTCGTTTTCTTTACATACTGTAATTCACTCGGTAAACGCCAAGGTAAGTTATTATCTTTACCAATTACTCTATTCTCGTCCATTGCGACCATAAATGAAACAATCATCTTGTCATCTCCTCTACAATTACACTGCAACCGGTGCTTTAATCGCTGGGTGTGGATCATATCCTTCAATCGTTAAATCTTCCATCTCAAAATCAAACACAGATTTCACATCTGGATTTAATGTAAGTTTAGGGAACGGGTGTGGTTCACGTGCCAACTGCTTTTCGACTTGTTCAAAATGATTCGTATAAATATGTGCATCACCAATTGTATGAACAAACTCTCCTACTTCAAGACCACATTCATGTGCTATTAAATGTGTTAGAAGTGAATAGCTTGCAATGTTAAATGGGATGCCAAGGAATATATCTCCACTTCTTTGATATAGCTGACAAGAAAGTTTGCCATCCGCTACATAAAATTGGAATAGGGTATGACAAGGCGGTAATGCCATACTTGGTACATCTTCAGGATTCCAAGCAGAAACAATTAGGCGACGTGAGTCTGGCGTTTTTTTAATCATTTCAATTACATCTTTTAATTGATCAAGTGTCTCACCAGCTGTCGTTTTCCAAGCACGCCATTGCTTTCCGTATACGTCTCCTAAATAACCATATTTATTCGAAAAATCATCATCTTCTAGAACGTTCTTTTTAAACAATTCCATTTGCTCATCGTACTGCACTTTAAATTCCTCATCTTGTTGTGAACGAAGACCAAAATCAGTCATGTCAGGGCCAGTATATTCGTCACCTTCTACCCAGCTCTTAAATGCCCATTCATTCCAAATATTATTATTATGTTGCAATAAATAACGAATATTTGTATCACCTTTCATAAACCAAAGCAGTTCACTTGCTACAAGGCGAAACGGGACTCTCTTTGTCGTTAATAAAGGAAACCCTTTACTCAGATCAAAACGCATTTGATATCCAAATACAGATACAGTTCCTGTCCCTGTACGATCTTCTTTCTTCGTACCGTGCTCCATTACATGGCGGCATAAATTTAAGTATTCATATTCAGCATGTTTCATATGTAGGAAAACCTTCTTTCAATCTTATATGAAATTTATCATAACATGAAAAACAATAAATTTAATAATCTTGATAAATAAAAATTATTTCAGTAATTCTTACAAAATTATTAACTTTCCATATTTAAAAAGGTTTTCATTTTCTATTACCGAAAGTATAGTGCGGTAGGACAAAATTTATATTTGGAGGTTAGAAGTATGTCTAAAATTGAAACTCCTGTTATGACTTCGTTACAAACAACGGTTGAAAAAATGATGAAGGATTTAAACGTTCCTGGTGCTGCTGTAGCTGTTATAAAAGACGGTGAAGTTATTCTTTCAGAAGGTTTCGGATATCGAAATATAGAAACAAAAGAACCTGTTACACCGAGTACTCGGTTCGCAATCGGTTCCTCAACGAAAGCTTTTGGCACACTTTCATTAAGCTTGTTGGCACAGCAAAAAAAGTTTAATTGGGATACTCCTGTCCAGTCTTATATACCTAACTTCTCTTTATCTGAACTACTTGCTAGCTCACAAGTTACAGGACGAGATTTGGCTTCCCATCGTACTGGGGTAAGTCGTCATGAGGCTCTTTGGTACAGCTCTTCCTTATCTCGAAAAGATCTCGTTGAAAAAATAAAACATTTACAACTTGATGCACCGTTCCGCACAGCATTTCTTTATAACAACTTAATGTATGCAACAATTAGCTACATTGTTGAAAACATTACAAATCAAACATGGGAGCAATACGCTACAGAACATATTTTAGAACCTTTAAATATGAGACATACAAATTTCTCTGTTACAGATTCACAAACTACAGATGATTATGCTTTACCTTACATTGAAAATGAAGATGAAATAAAAGAAGTTCCATTCCGTAACATCGATACAGTCGGCGCTGCTGGATGTATTAATTCTACAATTGAAGATATGGCAAATTGGGTACTTCTTCACTTAAACGAAGGAAAGTTTGGAGATCATGAATTAATCTCCTCTGAATTATTACAACAAATGTATACACCACACAATTCAATTCCAGATCAACCGATTTTATCACTTCCCGAATCTCCATTAAATAGTTACGGACTTGGTTGGTTTATTAGCGCTTATCGTGGTAATAAGGTGGTTCATCATGGCGGTAATATTGATGGATTTTCAGCGCTCGTTTCATTCATACCAAATGAAAACATAGGCCTTGTCATTTTAACAAATGCTGGAGGCACATTACTTCCTACTTATCTCGCTAATCAAATTTATGATGAACTACTTGAATTAGAATCCATTGATTGGCATAAACGTGCTGTAGAAGATACTGAAAAAATGAAGGAAATGATGAAAGAAGCAACTGAATCACTTCCTGAACAAATTAAAGGAACTACACCTTCTCACAAGTTAGAGGATTATACTGGTACTTTTGAACATCCTGCATACGGAACATTACAAATATACAAGCGAGATGATTCGTTAAATGTACAATTTATGGAGATGGATATTCAATTAGGGCATCATCATTACGACATCTTCTCCGCAGAAGTTGAGTTATTCCAAATGAAAATGAGTTTATTATTCGCTTATGAAATGAGTGTGAGTGGTGAATTCCCATCCCTTCAGTTACATGTACCAGCTACGTTAAGTACTCAGCCGCTTACATTTAAGAAAATTTAATAATTATTTTAATAATAAAAAAGTAGGTGTGAGATAACACACCTACTTTTCCTATTCTTCATTTATCATTTCACTATCAAACCAAATCGGCTTCGATAATTCAAAGTTTTTATGATCCTTTAAAACTATAGTAAGACGTTCTAACGTATCATCTAACATATGCGGTGCTGCTCGTAAGGACCAGACAACTGATGAGAAAACTGTCATGCCAACGTACACCGCATATAATTTCCAAAACTCCTCTGGTATTCTACCATTAAAGTATCCTTCTATTTGTCCAATTGAATACGGAATACTAATGTCCCTTGCAAATAGTGCAATTTTCACGAAATCATGAAGTGGATCGCCCCAGTCGTATCCATTAAAATCAACAACACCTACATATTTCCCATCCCGCACAATTATATTTTCTAAATGAAAATCATCGTGTTGAAATCGATTTGGGCGGTTTTGTAAATACATTTCATTATCATCTATAAACTTTATGATTTTATCATCATTTTTTATTTTTATTCCACATGTTTTATATGCCACTAAATATTTCCGGTGTTTTTTCATTGCTCTTTCATACCATGGAAATATATCCTTAGGAGCTTCATATGTATGCATTTTTGCTAAATCTTTTCCTGCCTCTATACCAATATTATATTGTTCTTTTGGTGAATACGTAGGCAATAGCTTCTTCGCATCTTCTCCTTCTATATACGAAAAAACACCGTAGCATAAACCTTCTTCTTCCAACAAACCCATTTCAATTGGCTTTTGTGCTTGCACACTACGTTTTTGCATTTCATTTAAAATTTGAAACTCTATTTTCTTTCTTTCAAACTCTTTTATATCGCCTGTCCGTAACAAATACTTTTCATCTTCAATAGTCGTAATTATATATTTTTTATCAGGAGAGAAACCTTTAGAGATTTCTTCAATATTTGCTGCATCTTTTACTATTTGTATATTGCTTTGCCGTGCTGTAATTGTCTTCATGTTTATTCCCCTTACATTTCTACATTTGGTGTATACGCTACTTCTATAATAAATCCATTCGGATCGTAAAAATCAATAGTATAGTATCCGTCCGAATAATGACTCATTTCTATCGGACCACGTATTACCTTCACTTTTGTACTAGCAAGAAAATCTGCTACTTCATCAACTACTTCTCTACGAATAGCTTGGTAACAAATATGTCTAGGCCCTAAAGTCCTTACAATTTCCCCGTCCACCTCTTTAAAATATATTTCACTTTCTCCCGTACTATATGCTACTTCATTTAACTTTCTCCATCCAATTATCAAAAACAATTTATCATAAAAAGAAATAGACTCCTCTAAATTCGCGACCCAAAATTCAATATGATGAATACCTGCTCGAAGTGTATTCATATTAAGAATGTGCCCCCTGTACGACTTGTAAAATTTCCATAGGCGTATGAACCATATAATCTGGTGCATCTTTTTCTACTGTTTCAATGACATCATATCCCCAAGATACCCAAATTACGTTCACACCAGCCTTTTTACACGCTGCTACGTCTCGCTGTTCATCACCGACATATAACATATCTTGCTCTGTTATTTTTTTTGATTTTAAAAATCTTTTTATCATTTTGTCTTTACCAAATAAATTTTTAGAACAATACACTTCTTGAATATTTTCGATACCATTATTGTGTAAAAACGCCCGAATATGCTCTTCTGAGTTCGATGATATGACGGCAATCCCGTAGCCTTTTTTATGTAATTCATCTAATACATCCTTCATCCTATGGAACAAAACGAGATCTTTTATAGCAGGTTGATACAATTTATAAAACTCCAGCGCTAATATCGGTAGTTTATACAGTGGTACATCGAGTTGCTTACATCTCTCTGGCATCGTTAATTTACGTAAATACTCAATTTCTTCTTCCCTTACCGTTTTATATCCGTGCTTTTCAGCAAGTTGATTATAAATCGGTACAAATATATTTTGTGAATCTACTAATGTGCCATCAAAGTCAAAAACGATATATTTTTGCATCCCCATACTCCCTTTTTTCTTTTTTCCTAAACATATGTTATTCAACAACATAAATGTCGTATCCTTTCATAAAGAAAAAAAGAACAAGATTTTCTCTCGTTCTTTTTAAGACAACCATTTCGGCGGTACATTCGTATTCCAATAAATATTTCCTAACTCATGGTGTCCTGAATATCCATCATCAAAACGATGATAGTGGAAATTAAAATAATATCCATCTTGCGGTGGATGATCTCTCCTCACATGAAATCGCAGTAAGTCATTTCCTGATTTCGTGTCATAAACATGAAAAATCTTTTCATTATTTCCGCCAGCCGGTCTTTGAGAAATCGCTAATGATTGTAACGATTCTTCTGGCACATCATTTGCAAGTTCCGCAATTGCCTCTTCAATTTTAGGTAATACAACATCTTTAAATTCATCTTCAATTACAGGCCCAATTTTAGAGCCGAATTTTTGCATAGATTGCTTCTCTGCTTCTTGCATCGCATAGTTAACAAAAGTATCGGTGGTTAACCTATCATTTGTTTCTTCATATGTATAGGACGTACTCTCCAAATTTTGTTGCCCAGCTGTGCTCGTAGGCTTGTCCGCAGCTTTGGCATTATCAAGTAATATGGAAGGAGGCGTCACTAAACCAAACGTAAATACGGTAATTAATGCGACTAAGGTTTTTCTAAACCAATTTGGCATTTATGTTCCCTCCCCTTTCACTCATTATATTTTATATAACGGTTGTTTCTTCTATTATACAAAATGATTGTAATTTTTGCACTTTACAATTTTGTTAACGTTCACATATTTTTCACTTGAATATGAAATTGTAAGATTTCATACACTATAAATACAACAACAATGAGGGGGACAATCAGATGACTTTAGATGTCGTGTACTCAGCCGCAAGCATACTCCTTTTAGTATATTTTATTTACCAGTGTGTTACAGACTAGAAAAAGAGCCATTTCCGGCTCTTTTTCTATGGTAAAAATACAATCCAACCAATCCATACTATAAAAATAATCCCGGCAATTACAGCTGGTAATAAATAAAAATGAGAAAGTATAACTATTCCATACAAAAGTATTACTGGAAGTAATAAATAGCGATCTGCCTTCCATCTTAACAATAGTAATTTGCCTTCATCACAATATAAATGTAGAAACATTTTTTTCGTAAATTCATTCCAATAATCGCGTGCATAACGAGAAATTGCAACTAACGTAAATACGAGGATAATAGCTGCAATCCACCTCGGACTCATCATAATACTTACCGTGCTTATACATACAATTTGAATATAAAATATTCGTGCACTACTTGTACGGAAAAATTCTTTCAAAAAAGATTCAACGATACGCGAATCAGCTTTTTTCCCTAAAAGTCTTTTAGAATGTGGGAACATCCACGGTTTTTTACTCGAACTACTCGGTTTAGCCGCATGACCACCAACTTGCATAATCCCACTCGTCCAGCGCATACTTTCTTCTTTCTCTTTCTCAACTTCTTTAAAAAAGCAATTTTTATAATTTAGTTTTTCTTTTATCAATACGATAATTAGAAAAACTGCTAGACCGATACATAGTATAGAATAAAATGGATTTTTATAAATAAGAAACAGACTCAATCCAAAAAAGGATAGACTTATAGAAAATATTACATTTTTTATAATCCATAGTAGCCATCGTTTCCCCACACGTATATGAATAAATCTCGTCAACAACGACAACATAAATCGAAATACAGTAAAGAATGTCCAAAATAATACGATTTGTATCTTTGTCGCTCCGATACTTTTCATTAACACTGGTAACATAACAACTACTACCATTACATCCGTTATCGCTATTCGAATAAATGTATATATCATGCCATACTGAATTAATTTTCGCATATGAGTTGGATACGAAATTAAAAATAAACTATCTGCTTGTTCAAAAAACGAGCGTACACCTCTCGAATATGTTACAAGATAAAATGCGAGTAAACCTAATCCGAAATACACAGTCTCTTCCATCGATAATGTTTCCGTCCATAGTGATCGATAATAGATTCCCATAAATATAAGTGCTGGAATAATTATATATAACGCAACTGTCCAATCTGTTACCGAACGTATGGACTTCCATTTCCGCTCAAGTTCATGGCGTAATCTTTTATAAAATTGTTTTTTAATCATGCTGTTCACGCCTTACGATTACATCAAAACAGTCTAATAATGAACTCCCCGGCATTTCCGCTAACGTTTGAATAGACTCTAAATGTCCATCTGCAACTAATGTACCTTGTGAAATGAGCAAAAATCTTTCGCAAATTCTTTCAGCAGTATCCAATACGTGCGTACAAAGTAAAATTCCTGCCCCGCGCTCTTTTTCTTTATATAAATAACTTAAAAACTCTTTCGTAGCTACTGGATCTAATCCGATAAAAGGTTCGTCAATTATATAAAAATCTGGCTTAGTTAAAAACGCCAATATAAGCATCGATTTTTGTTTCATCCCCTTTGAAAACTTTGATAAATACTCATGCTTATGCTTATCCATTCGAAACATATGCAATAATTCTTCAGCTTCCCTTTCCCAGCTTCCTACTTCATTCTCACGAGCAGCCATTAATAATTCAATATGTTCCCAGAGCGTCAAATAATCATAATATGTTGGATGTTCCGGCACATATGCATACGGATTTTTCTTTTCACCAAATGCTATTTCACCATTCATATTTACAAGTAAGCCTAGCATCGTTTTAATCGTCGTACTTTTCCCGGCACCATTTGCGCCAATAAGAGCAACTAATTCACTTTTTTCAATTGAAAAAGCAATATCATGAATTGTTTTTTCACCTATTTCATATCCAGCTGAGCGGATATTCACCTTCAACATACATTCCCCTTCTTTCCATTTCCAATACAATCAAGGAAAAGAATAACATATAGCTATCTGTATATCATTATAAAATATTTATTTTCATAGCAGGAAAAAACATTTTTTAACAGAATATTAAATGTTTGATTACATTTTATTGGAGTGAATAATATGTCTTTTCAAATCCGTGAAGCGACGATAGATGATATAGATGCACTTTGTTCTTTAACGAAAGAATTAAAAGGTTCCTCTATTTCCTATGAAGATATGAACAACCGATTGCAATTCGTACACATGAGTCCTTTTGATTTTTTATATGTTTATGAGGAAGAAGAAACTATATTTGGATTACTTGGGTTTCGTATACGTGAAAATTTAGAAGATGTAACTCGTTATGGAGAAATTTCAATTATTAGCGTCGATTCCACAATACGGCGGAAAGGCATTGGACAAGTGTTAATGAATTATGCAGAACAGTTAGCAAAGAAGCATAATTGCATTGGAACATGGCTAGTTAGCGGAACAAAAAGAGTGGAAGCACATCCTTTTTACAAAAAATTAGGTTATGAAGTAAATGGATATCGATTTGTAAAACATTTTTAAACTACTTTTTAATTGAAGGGACTATAACTATGACAAACATTAAAGCAATTTTCATTGATCGTGACGGTACAATTGGCGGCGACACTACAATACATTATCCTGGATCTTTTACATTATTCCCCTTTACAAAAGCAGCTCTGCAAAAACTAAAAGCTCAAAATATAAAAATTTTCTCTTTCACAAATCAACCAGGTATCGCGGATGGAATAGCGACTGTAGCTGATTTTGTACAAGAATTAGAAGGTTTCGGTTTTGATGATATTTACGTTTGTCCTCATAAACACGGGGATGGTTGTGAATGCCGTAAACCAAGTACAGGCATGCTTCTTAAAGCAGCGGAAAAACATGGGCTTGATTTAACAGAATGTGCTGTAGTTGGTGATCGCTGGACTGATATTGTGGCAGGAGCAAAAGTGAATGCGACAACAATATTAGTTCGAACAGGCGCTGGATACGATGCTTTACATACGTACCGAGACAACTGGGCACATATTGAGCCAAACTACATTGCAGAAAACTTTGAAGATGCAACAAACTGGGTTTTAAATCAACTATAAAACAATTTAAAAGAGACGTTTTCATTTTGAAAACGTCTCTTTTAATCTTACATTTTTTAAAATGTTAATTCATAATGGAAATAACGATTATCTCTTAAATAACCATTTTCAGCGTATAATCGCTGTGCTGATAAATTATCAATCTCTGTTTGTAATTTTACACCTTTTGCGCCATTTTCTAATGCGAATTTTTTAGCAGCTTCTAATAATTTTTTACCTGTTCCAGATCCGCGCTTCGCTGCCTGTACAAACAGATCATTTAAAATCCATAATTCTTTCATTGAAATGGAAGAAAATGATGGATATAGTTGCGTGAATCCAATATATTCACCGTCTTCAACTGCTACGAAAATAACGGATTCTTTTCTCTCGATACGATTTCGTAAAAATACTTTTGCACCTTCTAAATCGGAATCTTGTCGGTAAAACATACGATAGTTATTAAAAACTGATGCTAGTCCATCTAAATCTGCAATTGTTGCCTCATATATTCTCATTTTACTCCATTCCCCTTCCAATACTGTCTCATTATATCCGTTACCCATTTAGGCTGTTGTATTTCTTCTTTCGGCATAAACTCTTTCATTATTGGCTTTATATCCAATATAGGGGTGCCATCAATAGCGTCTAATCCCTCAACAATAATTGATTTACCGTCTCTTTTTATCACTTTTACAATTGTTACACCTAAGCGATTCGGGCGATTTTTCCCGCGCTGTGCAAAAATGCCTACTTTAGGATAATCCTTATTATTTCTAGGATGTCTAGCAACATATTGAATTTGTTCATCCGTTACTTTATGAAAATAAAAAACAACTTCAATATGAGAAAAATCTTCAATCCCTTGTATACTTTCCTCTGTATACAATTCAGTTAAAGTAATACAGGATCTTACTTCTCCCCATTCGTCATCTTTTATTTCCTTTCTTTCATTATGTACAAATGCGATTGGTTGAACTGAAAACATACGCATCCCCCTTAAATGTAACCACTTACATTATAAAATATTTTCTGAATGTTTTCCAGATACATGAACTAAGTTTACATAATATAATTATAATCTATTTTCTAAAGCCACATTTACTGCTTCCATTGCATGTATAAAAGTTGTATCAAATATCGGAACTAATACGTCTTCCTGCTTTATTAATAATCCTATTTCTGTACAACCTAAAATTATGCCCTGTGCTCCTTTTTGCACTAGCTCTTCTATGACTCTTTTATAATACTCTCTAGATTGTGATGTTATTTTTCCTAAACATAATTCTGTATAAATTATTTCATTTATTTTTTCTCTATTTTTTTCTACTGGCACTATTACTTTTATATTATTCTCTTCTATACGTGACTTATAGAAATCTTGCTCCATTGTATATTTTGTTCCAAGTAGACCAATCGTTTGAATACCTTTTCTTTTAATTTCTTTTGCAGTAGTATCAGCAATATGTAATACGGGGATGTTAATATTCTCTTTTATTTTCTCCACTACTTTATGCATTGTATTTGTGCAAATGATTATAAAATCTGCTCCTCCCTTCTGCAATGAATACGCCGCATTCCCTAATACTTCTCCTGCTCCATCCCAATCCCCGTTAGACTGGAATCGTTCAATCTCTTCAAAATCCACACTATTAATCAAACATTTTGCTGAGTGTAATCCTCCTAATCTACTTTTTATCTCTTCATTTAAAATTCGATAATATTCTGAAGTCGATTCCCAACTCATACCACCTATAAGCCCTATCGTTTTCATATTAACCACCTACCTAAACTTTTTTCTAAACTAATAACAATGTTTTATTATGTATATTATACACAATAAAACAAGACTTTAAGTTTATAATATAAAGTCTTGTTTTAACTATATTTCCAAGGAAATTTTATGAGAATATTCTGAAATTAGTTCCCAAATGTTTTTATAGAATCTTCATATTGATAATTAAAACATTGTCGATACAACTGTTTAATTTCATTATAAGAAGGAACTCGTGGATTATTTCCTGGGCTACCACTTTCAATTGCATCCGAGGCCATTTTTGAAATAGCATTTTCAAACTCAATTTCATCAATTCCATATTCTTTTAAATTTGGAATACGAAGATCGAAACAAAGTTTCTTTATTTCAGCAAGCGTGTAATTCGCTACTTCTTCCTCAGAATATGAGTAGAGATCTTTGTTTAAATTGCGTCCAATCTCGGCTAACCTTTTCACTGCACTTGTTTTTGTGAACTCTAAAACTGTAGGTAATAGTATGGCGTTCGATATACCATGCGGTACATGAAATAGTGCACCTACTGGCCTTGACATACCATGAACTAACGTAACTGATGCATTTGAGAATGCAATTCCAGCTTGTAATGAAGCGATCATCATTGCTTCCCTTGCTTCCATATTATCTCCATCTTCATATGCAATACGTAAATATTTCATAATACTTTCAATAGCCGAAAGAGCAAGTACATCTGTAAGTGGTTGTGAAAATTTAGAAATATATGCTTCAATTGCATGGCATAATGCATCTATACCTGTCGCTGCCGTAATATGAGGTGGTACCGAACTTGTTAATATCGGGTCAATAATCGCTACTTGTGGGGTAAAACTCGGATGCTTCATCATCATTTTTACATCTGTTTTTTTATTCGTAATTACTGCTACACTTGTTACTTCTGACCCAGTACCTGAAGTTGTTGGAATTGCAATGAGTGGTAGTGGATCATTTTCTATTTCAACATCTTTTTGGACGTAATATTCAATTGTTCCACCATTAGTATGTAACACCGCTACTGCTTTCGCAGCATCAATACAACTTCCACCACCAATACCGATAATAAAATCACACTTTCCTTCTTTACAAATCGTTAACGCTTCTAATACGTGTAAATTTGTAGGCTCAGCATTCACTTTGTTATATGTAATAACAGTAATACCTTTCTTATTTAGCTGTTTTATGCACCTTTCAACATACCCTAATTTCTCCATAATTGTATCAGTAACTATAAAAGCTCTTTTCCAAAACTTCTTTGATTGTTCCCCCAGCTTTTCAATCGAATTTCTTCCATATAGTACCGACTTCGGCATACGAAACTCAGCAACTTCTTGCAAGTACTCCACCCCTTCTTCCCCTTATTAATGTTTTAGTTTATAAAATATCAACTAAATAAATCTTTACAATTCATATAGTATCTATTATTAATAAATTCCTGTAATAGTATAGAATGCGATAACTAAAAACACAGCAAGCGTTTTCAAAACTGTAATAGCAAATATATCTTTATATGACTGTTTATGTGTTAAACCTGTTACTGTAAGAATAGTAATAATAGCCCCGTTATGTGGTAATGTATCCATTCCTCCTGATGCCATTGATACGATACGGTGCATAACTTCTAATGGAATATCAAATTGATTGGCTGCTGCAATAAATTTATCCCCCATTGCACTTAAAACAATCCCCATTCCTCCTGATGCAGAACCTGTAATACCGGCTAAAATATTCGTCGTTACCGCTCCATTCACTAAAGGATTTGTGAACGTTGCAGAAATGCCGTCTCTCATAATTGCAAAGCCTGGAAGTGCTGCAATGACACCACCAAAACCAAATTCTGCTCCTGTATTCATTGTTGCAAGTAGCGCACCACCAATACTTGTATTCAATCCAGCTTGAAATCCTGTTACTACCCGTTTCCAATATAATAAAAGAGTTGTTAAAATTCCTATTATAAGTGCCAATTCTACAGACCATATTCCAACTACCGCACTCAATTCTACTTTTCCAAATGCTTTCATACCAATTGCTGAAAAGTCAAAACCGTTCGGATACCACTTCGGTATCATAATAGTAAACACTTTATTCATTACACCTACTAAAATAAGTGGTATAAAAGCAATAAGTTGTTGTGCCCTCGTAATTTCTAAACTATTTAACAGCGGTATTTCTTTCTGCTCTAATTCCAAAGATGCTGCCATTTCAGTATTCCCATTGTTAAAACCAAAATACCCTTCACCTGCTGCTTTTGCCTTCTTACGCCTACTCTCTAAATATAATAAACCTAACGTGAGAACAAAAATTGCCCCTACAATACCAAGTATCGGTGCAGCATAAATGTCCGTTTTAAAAAATGTTGTAGGTATTACATTTTGAATTTGTGGTGATCCAGGAAGCGCATCCATTGTAAATGTTACTGCTCCAAGGACAATCGTTCCAGGTATTAAGCGCTTTGGAATATTAGCTTGTCGAAAAAGCTTAGCTGCAAACGGAAATATAGCAAATACCACTACATATACACTAACACCACTATACGTTAAAATAGCACCCATTAAAACAATCGCTAAAATCGTACGTTTTTCTCCAACCAACTCTACAATCGTCTTTGCAATAGAATCAGCAATTCCTGACATTTCTACTACTTTCCCAAAAATTGCTCCAAGTAAAAACACCGGGAAATATAGTTTAATAAACCCTACCATTTTCTCCATAAAAATATTAGAAAAGAAAGGTAATACAAAACTAGGTTCTGTCAAAAATACCGCAAATAATGCAAAAATCGGTGCAAATAAAATAACAGAAAACCCTCTATACGCTACAAACATAAGTAAGCTAAGTGCTAATAATATAATAACTAGCTCCAATTATACCCCTCCTTTAAACTGAAAATTCAATCTTTTGCTGATAAACTTCTACTAATCTTTCATTTCTGACATCCCCCCTCTAATTCATACAAATTTTTCATACTAAAATGTCTAATTATACATATTCGATTACATATGAAAAATCCCTTTAAACAAAAACGATTTCATCGTCATACGTTATAAAGGGATTGTTAGTCTCTATTTTTATTTTTTTATTAAACCATTTTCTATACAAAAATGGTGTAGTTCTTCTATATCCTTCGCTATATGAGTCGCACTAACTTCAATCAACTCATTTTCACTACCATAGCCATATAAAACACCAATTGAAGCAATTCCATTATGATTTGCACCTATTATATCGTGCTTTCTATCTCCAATCATGACAACTTCCTCTTTATTAAGTCCTTCATTTTGTTGTAAAATATGAGCAATTATTTCTTCTTTTTTTATTCTCGTTCCACTTAAATTACTTCCAATGATATCTTCAAAATAATTCGTTAGTTGAAAATGCTCTATTACTTGTCTAGCAAAAATAGTAGGCTTTGAAGTAGCTATAAATAAACGATTTCCGGTATCTTTTAATTGTTTTAGGAGATTTGGAATACCCTCGTATACACTATTCTCCAACAACCCACGTTGCTTTAAATACTCCCTGAAATAAAAAACAGCTCGTTCAACTTCTCCTTCATTCATATTATATCTCTCTACGAATGATTGCTGAATAGGAGGACCAATAAATGAATCTAACTCACTTACATGTAATTCTTCAATTCCAACCTTTTCTAACGCGTACAAAACTGAATTTACAATCCCCTTTTTAGGATCCGTTACTGTTCCATCTAAATCAAATAAAAATGTTGTATACATATTTAATCCCCCACTCATCCTACTTTACATGTAATACTGAAGGTTTTTTACTACTCTACCTCTACTATACTATCATTATTTATTTTTCGAAAAATTACTTTTTCTATGTTACATAGTTTCAGTTACAAAATACGGATAGATATGATAAAGTAAAAAAGTTACAATTAATTCAATAGAAACTGGTGAAACAAATGTCAATTACATTAATTTTTATAATGGCTTTCACAATTGTCATCCACGCAGTCGAAACTAGTTCTTATAGTATTCGATTAGCTGGTGTTCGTTTAAAAAAGATTGTCGTTGCCTTATCTGTCGTAGGAATGGTATTACTTATTTCAAGAACGTCAAATTTACTACAAGCCTTTTTAATTGGCGGGATTGTCGATGACGCAAAACGAGATGCTTCTATTAATTTAGAGCATACTATACGACTTGTACTATTATCTGCTTCCATCGGTACATTACTTGCGATTATTCTTTATCCAACTTTGACAAAACTATTTGGATATGTCATTCAAAACTTTGAAACAGATGGTTCTTTCATTCGAATGATGAAAACAAATAACATTCAAAAATTAAAGTACACAAAAAAATATGTGCGCTTTCCAAGATTTGAAATGATTCATAGATTGCGTATCGGTGGTATCCCAAAGCGTATTATGCTTATTAACATGTTTGCTACTGCAATTTATACAGCAGGTGTTCTTTCTGCCCTTTATGCTTCTTTTCTAAATCCAGATTACGCAACAAATGCAAGTACAGCTTCTGGCCTTGTGAATGGTTTTGCTACAATTTTATTAACAGTGTTACTCGATCCACGTATAGCACTTTTGACAGAACGTGCTTTACAATCAGAAAATGGCGCTGAATCTATGAGTAAAATGTATGGTTGGCTAATGATTTCTAGACTTCTCGGCACCTTATTAGCACAACTTTTATTTGTACCAGGTGCTCACTGGATTTTATGGATTATTGAGCTGATGCATTAATCTACTAGGAAGGTGTATTTATCAATGAATATAAAAACAGAGCAAGATTTAATTCACTTAATAGAAAACGACGAATGGATGATGAATGTATTACAATTGGCAAAATCACTAGAGCTACCTGATTGGTGGATTTGCGCTGGGTTTGTCCGTTCTAAAATTTGGGATACTTTACATAACTACGAAGTAAGAACGGCTACGCCAGATGTCGATGTCATTTATTATGATCCATTACATAAAGATGAGGCGTACGAACAATCATTAAAACAGAAGCTGGCGAATATGGATGCCTCTATCCCTTGGTCAGTAAAAAATCAAACTCGCATGCATGTAGTGAATGGAATGCCACCATACTCTTCTTCTGTTGATGCTATTTCTAAATTTCCTGAAACAGCAACCGCTTTAGGAGTTACGCTTGACGAGCAAAACAATGTCATATTAACAGCTCCATGTGGAATTGAAGATGTACTTTCATTACAAGTGAAACCTACACTTCATTTTCTTGAAACGAAAGAACGAATACATATGTACAACAAAAGAGTTAATCAAAAGAAATGGCAAAGTAAATGGCCTAATATTACAATCACTTATCCAGAAATTTAAAATAGAGCGCTTCGCATTATACGAAGCGCTCTTTCTTTTTTAGTTCAAAAAATGAATGACTGTTTCAGCAAATCGATCAGCTTCCTCATAATGTGGTGTATGGCCACTCTCTTCGAATATGATATGCTTCCCATTTCGAGCATCTTTATTAAATGTTTCAATTTGTTTTTCACACGTTACTACATCATATTTTCCTACAATTAATAACATTGGATTTTCTACATCTTTTATTTTTGATAATAATGACGTATGAAATGATCTTTCTGCTTTTAATCTATCAAAATGGATTTCGGAACGCTTTGAAAATTCTTCCCACTCTTCATCACTATATAAACTATAGTCAGTTTTAAACTCCTTATTTTCATAAATCTCCATTCTTTTTTCTTCTAATTCATCGCTTAATCTTATGTAGGTTTCTAGCAACTCCTCTGAACTAGTATTGCTAGATGAATAAGCGAGGCACTCTTCTGCTACTTCTTCTTTTCCATACTTTGTTAATAACGTTCCTGTCCTTTGTAATAGAGCCCTACTTGTTAATGCAAAATCGAAAGTCGGACCTTCAAATATTATTTTCTCTATTGAATTTGGATACGCCCTTGCATATAACAATGCTACATATCCACCGAAAGAGTGCCCGATTACAGACCATTTCTCAATTTGTAGTAGTTTTCTTATTTCCTCACAGTCTTCAACTAAATCATTTAATCCAAAAGATTCTTCCTCAGTAATTCCTTCTGATCGACAAACTCCTCTTTGATCTATCATAATTACATATAAGGAATCTTTTAATCGTTCCGCTTGATGAAATGAAAAATCATAACAGCTTTCACCTGGACCACCGTGTAAAAATAATACTGGTTTATTTTTAGGACTTCCATGTGTTTCAACGTATAGCTTTTTCCCTCTAATGTTCATGTATTTCCCTGTTTCCATCAAATTCGCCTTTATAATCATCACCTTCTTTTTTACTGAATATCTTAACATTTATTGTTAAATAATTCCTATTACATTTAAAAAGACAATAATTATTGCAAGTGGTGCTACAAACCGAAGTAAAAATGCCCAGCAAGTAAATACTTTCTTTCCGTAATTTCCACCTACAAAAAATTCAGCTTCTAGCACTTTCTTTTCCATCTTGAATGATACGAAAATACTAATGAATAGCGCTCCAAGCGGCATTAATATATTACTAGATAAGAAGTCTACTGCATCAAAAATATTCTTCCCAAAAATCGTAATATCACTCCATACTCCAAATGATAAGGCCGATGGTATACCTACTAGGAAAATGCAGAAACCGATGATCCATGAAAGTTTAGCTCTTCTTTCTTGTTCACCATTTGCTAATGCTGAAACTACCGTCTCTAGTAGAGAAAATGCCGATGTTAATGTCGCAAATGTAAATAGCGCAAGAAATACCGTTAAGAACAATCCTCCTAATGGAATTTGACTAAATACAGATGGTAATACGATAAATAGTAAGCCTGGCCCTTCTGTCGGCTCCATGCCTAACGAAAATACTGCTGGAAAAATGGCAAGACCTGCAAATAAAGAGACGAATAAATTCAATCCAACAATTGTTATTGCTGATTTTGGTAAACTTTCTTTTTTATTTAAATACGAGCTATACGTAACCATAATCGAAATCCCTATACTAATCGCAAAGAATGATTGGCCCATTGCGAATAAAATACTTTCTGAAGTAATCTTCGAGAAATCTGGTTGTAAGAAAAACTTCACGCCTTGCATCGCATTATCCAGTGTTAATGAACGAATAATAAGAGCGACAAATAAAACGAACAATGCTGGTAGCATATATTTACTTGCTTTTTCAATTCCATTTTGTACACCTTTTGATACAACCCATATCGTAATGAACATAAAAGCGAAATGTCCAGTAATAGCCCAAAGCGGATTTCCAATTGTTTCAGTAAATAACGAACCGTAATTTTGTCCCGGAGTAATAAGTTGTCCAGTTACTCCTCTGAATAAATAAATTAGTACCCATCCACCTACAACACTATAAAATGAAAGTAATATAAAACAAGTTCCAACGCCAAGACGTCCAATCCAGTGCCATCCTGTATTTGGTGCGATACTTTTAAATGCTCCAACTGCTTGTTTCTGTGTACTGCGTCCAATCATAAATTCAGCTATAAGTAGCGGTAGTCCAATTAATACAGTAAATAATATAAAAATTAAAAAGAATGCTCCTCCCCCGCTCTTCCCAGCGATATAAGGAAATTTCCATATTGCGCCAAGTCCAATTGCTGATCCTGCTGCTGCCATTATAAAACCTAATTTCGAAGTCCATTGCTCCGTCTGTTTCATCCTATTTTCCTCCTGTTAAAATCATTTTATATTAATAAATAAATATTATTGATCAATCTGAATAAAACCTCCATTTCTTTTTCTATAAAATAAAAAAATGGCCCAACGTCTCTATATAAAGAGACGCTAAGCCATTTACTTAACGCGGTACCACCCTTATTGATTCCATTATGAATCCACCTTAGTAGTAATCGTTTGATTACAAACCTAATATCGAAGGTTAACCGTTAAGATTTACTAAGAATGTGATTCCGTTCCACCTTACTGCTCCTAGGCGAGTTCAGGATGTCATTTGACTATGTCGCACCAACCCATAGCTCTCTGCACAAATACATGACCTTACTACTCCTATTCAACACATTTTAATATTTAGAATATATTTTCTTTTGAAATTAATATGAAGTATATCGGTTATATTTATAACTGTCAAGGGATATATTATTTTTTTGTCGAAAAGGATTTTTATAAACTTTCAATGTAAAAATGAAAGAACAGTAAAAAAGCATCTTCGCGATAATCGCGAAGATGCTTTTTTATGGTATAAGACGTGTACAATCTCTCGGAAAAGCACTCGCCTCTCGGACATTTGTTAACTCTAAAAGTTTATATACAACCCTTTCTAATCCTATCCCAAAACCACCATGTGGTGGACAACCGTATCGGAATGTATTTAAATAAGATTGAAATTTCTCTGGATGTAATCCTTTTTCTTTAAAAGAAGCAAGTAACATATCATAGTTATGAATTCGCTGTGCACCTGATGTAATTTCTAATCCTCTATATAATAAATCGAATGAATCAGTAATAGTTGGATTTTCTTTATTCGGTATCGTATACATCGGTCTCGCTTCTTTCGGATAATGTGTAATGAATACAAATTCACTATTATATGTTTCTTTCACATATTTCCCTAGTAACTTTTCACCTTCTGTATCTAAATCCCCTTCAGGAGATTCTTTCCGATACTTCATTTTCAAAATTTCTTGCGCTTCTGCCAATGTGATTTTAGGAATTTCTGTAATGACAGGTACTTCTATTTGTAGTAGTTGTAATTCTTTTTCACAGTTTTTTGCTACTTGTTGAAACATATATCGTAAAACATCCGTTTCTAATTGCATTACTTCATGAAAATCATGAATAAATCCAAGTTCTACATCTAACGATATATATTCATTTAAATGTCTTGAAGAGTTATGATGTTCAGCCCGGTACACAGGAGCAATTTCAAAAACACGTTCGAGTCCTCCGGCTACCATCATTTGTTTATAAAACTGTGGTGATTGAGCTAAATACGCTTCTTTTTGGAAATATGGAAGTTTAAAAACATTCGCGCCTCCTTCTGCCCCCTGCGAAACAATTTTCGGAGTAAATATACGTGTGAAATCGTTCTCTATCAGAAATTCACTAAAGCTCTGAACGAGTATAGATTTCACTTTAAATATCGCCGCGATTCGCTCATGTCTTAACGATAATACTCGCTCATTCAATAATTGATCTAGGCCAACTTGTAACTTTTTTTTATTTATTTCAAATGGGAGTGATTCTGCTCCATTTAGTACTTTCACTTCATGTGCAAGTATTTCAACACCTAATTCTGTTTTCGGTGTCTCTACTATTTCTCCAATTATTTGGACCACACTTTCAACATCAACTTTGTATCCGGCTAACTCGTTTTCTAATACACATTGAATAACTCCCGTTCGGTCTCTTAATAATAAAAAACTAACATTCCCTAGATGACGAATCTTTTTTACCCATCCTTGTAGTAATACAACCTTCCCGCCATGTTCCGTACATTCTCGTGTGAGTGAACGCTTCATTATTTGATCCATTACATTTCCCTCCAATAGTTTTATTTTTATTTACATTATTGTTGTCATCGTCGTCATCCACGGTCACTCACCTCCTTTCAAAGAATACAAAAATCCGCCCCTATAAATAGGGACGGATTTTTCCGCGGTACCACCCAAATTGTCATAATGACCATCTTAGCCCTGATAACGGTAGGTACCGTTTGCTTTTACTAATTATCACGTTCAAAGCAACACTCACAGGTGTCTTTCCATCATGCGGTATCGCAATCTTCCCAGCAATCGATTGCTCTCTGTAGACCCTTGCATCATGTACTTTTCCTAATCATCACTTTTTATATTTACAGAGTATTCTATCTTTTTATTTTATAAAACGCAAGCCTTTTTAGAAAAATATTGCGATTTCTCACTAAACAGACCCCTTCTAAAGGTATGTAATATGAACATTGAACTCTATACAATTATCATTTGACAGCTTAGAAATGTTTTATCCTTCTCAAATTCTTTCAATTGAATTTTTCCCATTTTATTACATGTTTTACGCATTTCCCACGCATATTATTATTAAAGTTTTATCGGAGGTGTACATATGAAAAAAACAATTAGTTTCTTTCTCCTATTATTATGCTTAGTTGTAGTTAATGAAGCATATGCCTATTCACCAAAATCTTTACCAATCTCTCAAAATTCTGATCAATGGCAAGTAAATATTGATGAAGTAAAAAGAACGAGTGAAAAATTGTTACAACCAAAAAAAGGTGTATTTCAAACATATCATTTCTCTGTAAAAAATCTTGGGAAAAGTGAAGTGTATAATGTACAAGTTGAAGTTTTTCGGAATGAACCAAATACGAAAACAAAATATGAACTCTTTTCCCTAAAAGAAAGTCGTCTAGCGCGCGGTAAAACTGGATTTGAACACGCTAATTTTCCAGTTTCTACAAAAGCGGATAAGGTTGACGTGATCATTACGTGGCAAGAACATCCTTTCCGCTCCATGAGAAACGGTCAAAAAGTTGAATCTAGAAAATTTAAAGAGCATTTTGTTTTTAAAGAAGCAGTAAAGTGAACTTATCGGTATATATACATTATTACCGCTACCAATAAATTTTCTAGTACCAGTTTTCTTAAGCAAATAAAAAAGTCGTGGCTTTTAAACGCCACGACTTTTTATATTAATTCGTACTAATCCCTCTCGCTGCCCAAATGCGATCAATTTCAGTCGCGTGTTGTCCGCCGTATAAAAGAGCATCCGCTTGCTTAATTGCTTTCGCTCCATCACGGAATTTCGCATTTGGCGTTAATGACCAATGTGATTGTAAAATAATTTTTGTTGCTACATCACGTCCAAAAGATTGCGCCATTTCGTATTGACCTTGAGCCCAAATTTCCCCATCATTATGCACTTCATTCGTTATATCTTTCGGGTATACTTTATTCGTATCTAATCGGCGTAAGCACGTCGGATCTGAACTAGAATAAGCAGCCGCATCCCATTCACCAATGCATGCTTTCCCGTATCCTGTTGTCGAAACTGCATCTTCATAAGTAGCACCTAAGAAATCTCCAAATCCTTCTCCCATCGCTCCACCTTCTGGTGAACTTCCGAAGCCTGGCACTTGATTATCTTGAATAGAATGACCATATTCATGCGCAATAATGCCAGCATCTTCTGCATCATCTACTCCGCCAGTACCGAAAGTTAAAGCTTTCGTTGATGGAGAATAGAATGAATTATCGTCAGTTGTACCATTTACATTCACTTTAATCGAACGTTTATTAATATTTTGAAAGCCTAATCCTTGAATGTAACGCTGTAATGTATCAATATGATAATATGACATAACATCTTCAAAACTATCATTTGCACGTGTATAGTTAAATTGTAAGTTTGTAGATTTCGTCTTCGCTTTTGAAGAAATCGTAACATACTCACCAATTAAAAATCCTGTACCATCTAAACCTTTTAACGTAACAGTTTTCAATTGATTCGTTAATGCTGTTGAATCTGCATCATTATTATCTTTTAACCCTGCTAAACTTCCACTAGATACGACAGGGTTAGGTAAAAATACTTTTCCTGTTCCTTCTGCTTTTCGGTTTATATCAACTTTTTTAATTAACTTTCCATTTTCCGCATCAATGAATGTTTCCCATGCACCGAATGGATTATTAGAATGGACTACCACTTTATATACAGGAATAGCGACTCCCTCTTCAACAATATATCCGAATTCTTTTTCTGTAGGAGCCCATAAGTTTTGCTCACTTTCTCCTCCAACATACGCCATCGATTTTTGTTCTGCATCTTTTTCACTAATTTTTTTCGTAACTTCCTTCACACCTGTAACAGGCTGATAATCAGAAACCGCAAGTAAGCCTTTTCCCTCTCCGTTAAGAGTAACTGTAATTTGTTTTGAAAATACAGGCGCACCATTGACCACTTGTTGGAACCTAACATATGAAGCTACTGATGTTTCTGTTGTAGAAATATATTGCAAGTCTGAAAGGTCTGCCTTCAATCCATATTCCGTAGCATGTCCCTTTAAATATTCAATTGCTTTTTTCTGTGGTGAATAAGCTTCTAGCTTTACTTGCTGTTGTTTTTCCAATGCCGAAACCGTAGAAATCGTCCCCATTACTAATGGCACAGTCATTGCCATTGCCACCATTTTTTTGTTTAACATAAAACCACTCCCCCTAATAAATTGAATCCTTTACCCCATTCCTATAAAGCTATTACTGTCCACAAGTAACGAGATAAATTGAATCTACGAGTAATTCTATACAAACAATTCTATTACCTTTACATTTTGGGTAAGTGAAATTTTCTCAATATTTATGTGTAAAACGAGAAAAATACTGTAGAAATATATTTCTTTTGTAAATTTCTTTACATTATGCTTTTTAAAGTAATGTGTAAAAAAATAAGTTACTTTTTACCTAACGATAGGTTGAAAATAATATTAATGAATGATACGATTTATGTAACTTTTTTTATTAGGAGGACTTATCATGAGCAAAAGTGAAGAAACACTCTCTTCCATAGTCGAAGCAAGTTATCGACTATTTGCCGGACACGGCATTGCCAAAACGACCTATACAATGATTGCTGAAGAAGTTGGTATTGCCAAGCCATCTATTTATTATTACTTTAAATCTAAAGATGCATTAATTGAAAGTATTTTTAATGAATTATGTGCAGCGATGCAGTTCTCCTCATTCTTTCATACAGAAGAGTTTACGAAAGAGAATTTCATTGAGAAATGTGTTGAAATTGGCTTTAAAATGATAAACGAACAACAGAAAGATCCTTATTTTAATCGTGTATTACAAGAATATGTATTACTATCTTCAAGAAACGATATGTACAAAGATCGATTACTAACTGTACAAACAGAATATTTAAACGGATTTGAATCACTCCTAACAAAAGCAAATGAACTTCAACTCATTCAAAATAAAAATCTAGTTTCAAAAGCTCATATGTTAGCATTAGTACTTGATAATATCGGAAACTTCATGATGTTTGATGTAAATATGAATTATAAACAAATATGGATTGAAGCTGTCCACAGCATATTCGAAAGAAGTGATTCGTATGAAAACTAAAAAACGAATTTTCGGCTTAGATTTTGCTAGAGCGTGGGCAATGTTTGGAATGTTACTAGTTAATTTCATGGTGATAACAGGGGCGGAAGGAAATGGGCCTCCTCTGTTAAAAACCTTTATGACGCTTTTTGAAGGTAGAGCTTCTGCCTTGTTTGTTATACTTGCTGGGATTGGCATAACTTTAATGACTAAATCATCTGTTGCTAGCCAAGAGAAAATAAAAATCAATACCAGCCGAATATTGATTTGGAAACGATCACTATTCTTATTTATTTTAGGATTATTATTGTATGTAATGGAATGGACGGGTGATATTTTACACTACTACGGCGTTTACCTTTTCATCGCTGCATTACTAATTACTGTACGAAGAACTATACTAATATGGCTTTCTATCATTATTTTACTTGCTGCACAATATCTCCAACTTACTTTCAACGCCTTCGAAGGATGGGGAGGCACAATCCCATTTATAAACTATATAGACTTTTGGACCTTAGCAGGTTTTCTTCGCAACTTATTTTTTAATGGCTATCACCCTATTTTCCCATGGTTTTCTTTCTTCTTAATCGGTATGATAATTGGCAGGTTAGATCTTCATAATAGGAAAATTAGACATTGGTTGTTCTTACTGGGTTTAACAGTAACCGTAATTATAGAGCTATTATCAAAAGGGTTAACACACCTTTTTATCCCATACATTGGTGAAGCAGCCTCTACATTTTTGTTTAACACAGGACCCATTTTACCCAATATATTATACGTCGCATCCGCTACAGGATCTGCTATTGTTATATTAATAATTTGCCTCTACATTGCTGAAAAATATGAAAATAATTGGTTTGTTACTTCCATTATACAAACAGGACAATTAACATTAACGCATTATGTAAGTCATGTATTTATCGGTATTGGCGCATTGATTGTATTAAATCGTATGGAACATCAAACACTACTTTTCGTTTTATTATTTGCTACTGCATTTTTCATTTTCAGTATTTTATTTAGCGTATTATGGCGAAGGAACTTTTCTAGAGGACCTATCGAATGGATTATGCGGAAAATAACTGATTAATTTATCTTCATACAAAAAAGGAAGTTGGAATGATTCCAACTTCCTTTTTTCTTTAATTAGCCGCGTTTAATTTAATTCGGATCTTTGTCTCACCTAAAGAAAGTTCATCGTCCTCATTCGTTAAGTGACCAAATGTAAATTGCTTGACGAGTAAGTTTTCTTCCAATAAATCTTTATGATTCGTTAACGTTTGCTGTAGTTCTTCTTCTGTATCAAGAATTACATCCACTCGTAAATTAACTGGTAAATTCAACTGCTTACGATATTCTTGAACTGCACGAATAAATTCACGTGCTACTCCTTCTTGTAACAATTCTTCCGTTACATTCGTATCTAACATTACCGTATATTGACCGTTAGTCGTATTTGAAAATCCTGATTTCGCAACTTTCTCTACTAATACATCTTCAGCTGTTACAACTACTTCTTCTCCTGGTGCTACTTCGTAAACTGCTCTTTCTGTAGATACAAAGTGTTGTACTTCTTCTTTTGATAATTGTTTTAGCCAGCCATTTACTGCATTCACACTTTTACCAAACTTCGGCCCAGCCGTTTTAAAATTCAGCTTTAATTGATAGGACGTGTATTTCGTTTCATCGAGTTCAACATGGAACGCTTTTACATTTAGCTCATCCATGATGATATCACGATAAGATTCCCAATCCATATCATTTTCATTATGCGCTAGTAATACAAGTTCTGCTAACGGCTGTTTTACTTTTAATGAATGTTGATTACGATTACTTCTTCCAAGTTCAACAACTTGTAAAACAGCATCCATTTCTGCTTCTAACTCAGGCTGGATAAGTGATTCGTTTACAACCGGATAATCTGCTAAATGAACGCTGCTTCCTTCTAAATTCAGATGAATATCCTCAGCTACAAACGGTGTAAATGGTGCGATTAATTTACTAATTGTTACAAGCACTTCATGAAGCGTTTCATACGCAGCTGCTTTTTCAGGATTCATACCAGATTCCCAGAAACGATTACGTGATCGTCTTACGTACCAGTTACTCACTTCATCTACAAGCGCCGCGATTTCACGAGCTGCATTCGTAAATTGATAATCATCAAGTGCTGTTCTCACTTTTTTTGTTGTGCTATGCAATCTTGATAATACCCATTCATCTAATTTCGTACGTTTAACTTCATACTTTTCTTCCGGATTATACTCATCTAAATTTGCATATAAAACGTAGAAGCTATATACATTGACTAACGTATCTACAAATTTAGATTTTGCTTCCAGTACTGTTCTTTCAGAAAAACGCTTTGCATTCCACGGAGCACTGTCAACAAGTAGAGCCCATCTTAAAGCATCTGCACCAAACTGATTTACTAAATCAACTGGATCTAGTGCATTTCCTTTACTTTTAGACATTTTCTGTCCTTCCTCGTCTAGAACATGCCCTAGTGATAACACTCGTTTATAAGGTACTTTTCCTGTATATAGTGCTGATACTGCTAATAAACTATAAAACCAGCCGCGTGTTTGATCAATTCCCTCTGCAATTACATCTGCTGGAAACTGTTCTTCAAATAACTCTTTATTTTCAAATGGATAATGATATTGTGCAAACGGCATGGAACCACTATCAAACCAAACATCGATTACTTCTGGTGTACGATTCATTGTACTTCCGCATTTTTCGCAGCAAACTTGCACTTCATCTACATACGGCTTATGCAATTCTAAATCTTCAGGTGTTTCTTTCGTACTATGCTTTCTTAATTCGGCGATGCTTTTCGGTGAGAATTGATGATCGCAGCTTTCACATTCCCATACGTTTAACGGTGTTCCCCAATATCTATTCCGGCTAATATTCCAGTCCACCATGTTTTCTAAAAACTTACCAAACCGTCCATGCTTCATATGGTCTGGATACCACTTAACAGAATCATTATTTCGTAAAAATGTTTCTTTAATCTCAGTTGTTCGGATTAACCAGCTTTCTCCTGCATAATAAAGTAATGGTGAATCACAGCGCCAGCAATGCGGATAGCTATGTTCATATTTTTCTTTATGATATAGCAAACCTTCTTTAGCTAAATAACGAACGATATCAACGTCACATTCTTTTACAAACTTACCTTTAAGAAATGGTACTGCATCCGTATACTCACCTTTCTCATCTACAACATGTAAGAACGACAATCCTTCACTTTGAACGACTTTATAATCGTCCTCCCCATATGCTGGAGCGATATGAACGAGTCCTGTACCACTATCTGCAGTTACAAAATCTGCTGCAATTACGTGGTACCCATTTGTAACTTCCTTCATCGGAAACGGTGCTGTATAAGATGTGTTTACTAATTCTTCGCCTTTATGAACGGATAATACTTCATAGTTTTCTTTTAGTACTTCTTGTACACGCTCTTTCGCAACAATGTATACATACCCTTCTTGTTTCGCTTTAACGTATTCCATATTTGGATGTACGGCAAGTGCAACATTCGCTGGAAGTGTCCACGGCGTTGTCGTCCATCCAAGGAAATATTCATTTTCACTATCTTTTACTTTAAACTTAACCGTTGCGCTTAAATCTTTCACTGTTTTATATCCTTGTGCAACTTCATGTGAACTAAGCGATGTTTGACAGCTTGGACAGTACGGTGAAACTCTATGCCCTTTATATAACAAGCCTTTTTCATGAATCGTCCCTAAAATATTCCATACACTTTCGATATATGGATTCTCTAGAGTAACGTATGGATCATCCATATCTACCCAATATCCAATGCTCTCCGTAAATTCACGCCACTGCTTCTCATATGTGAATACACTCTCTTTACACTTTTGAATAAATGGCTCAATGCCGTACTCTTCAATCTCATGCTTACCTGAAATACCAAGTTGTTTTTCAACGCCTAATTCTACAGGTAATCCATGTGTATCCCAGCCAGCTTTTCTTAACACTTTATATCCAGCCATCGTTTTATATCTTGCTACTAAATCTTTAATTGCCCGACCAAGTGCATGGCCGACGTGTGGTAAACCGTTCGCCGTTGGTGGTCCTTCATAAAACACAAACGATTGTGCGCCTTCTCTATTCTGAATTGATTGTTCAAAAATGCCCTGTTCGTTCCACTGCTTACGAATACGTGTTTCTCTCCCTACAGCTGACTCTTTTACATCTACTTTCTTCATGTACAATCACTCCTTTGAATGTTTTAAAAGCACACAAAAAACCCGCCCCTATGAAGTAGGGACGGGTTTACCCGCGTTACCACCCTAATTCTATTAGCTTTTCACTAATAGCACTTAGCAACGTACTAATATACGCGTTCTTTGTAACGGTAGACATCCGTCCGAGCTTACTTTATTCAGCCACGGCTCCTCGGAGATGATTTTCAAATAACGTCTGCACACCGGCTTTCAGCAATACACCGGCTCTCTGGAGAACAGCTCACTATTTTACTCTTTCTCGTCTTCAGATTTGTATACTTTATTAAAAGTTATTTTATGCCATTAAACAATTAATTGTCAACTAATTCGAAATATATTTTTATTTATACCCTTTTTCTCTATTCTTATACAATCACTTTTCAAATTCTCGCAATCCTGCTAAATCTTCATCTTCCTCTGCAAGTTCAGCGAAAAATCCTGTTTCATCTTCACGAAGCACAATTTCAAGTTCATCTCTTGCCTCTTCATTTCTGTTTAATGATGTTAAATAACAAGCATGATCGTATCTTGCTAGCAAGTCAGTAGCATCAATTGCTAATATTTCACTTGTTATTTTTTCTGCCTTTGTCGTTTGCCCAGCTCTATGATACGAAGATGCTAAAGCAAGAAGAATTGCTGTTTCATTTGGATGATGTACAGAAGCGTCTTCTAATAACTGAATCGAGTCCTCAATTCTCTCTTGACTTTGATATATTTCTGCTAAAGCAAGGAATCCTCTACTTACAAATGGCGTTTTCTCAATTAATTGCAAGTGAATTTTTTCGGCTTTTCTTTCTTCGCCTAGCTTACATAATACATTCGCTTGTAGAAGAAGTGTATCATAATCATCCGGTAGCTCGCGAACCATTTGTTTCGTTAATTCAAAAGCATCTCGTAACATATCTTCTTCTTCACACTCAATGAAAAGATTTACAAGTTGCTTCGCTACATCATAATCCCACTTATTTTCTAACGATGTTTGTAAAACCTCTATAGCTTCTTTATTCATCGCCGCATTCTCATAAAATATTGCGAAACGCTGCGCTGCCATACTATTTTTCGGATTTAACTTTAAGGAGATTTCAAATAAATCGATAACAACTGTAATCATTGAAATTTCCTTCGCACGATTTTTCATGCGATAAAATGCTCTTGTAAATATAGATTTTTTCGGTTGCTCATTTTGCTGTCTTTCTACTAATCTTTCGGCAACCGCAGTAGCTGCATACATAAACGCTATACTTCTTTCTGCTTTTTTCACCTTTAGCGTATGAAGTACGTCTCGTATCTGGGATAATTTTTTATGTTGTTCCATTGCTTTTACGTACACACCAAAAATACGTTCACTTTCCAAATCTTTATGCATTACTTTCAGCGCAACTTCGATTGCTTCTGCACTCTGCTTTTTAACTAGCAATTTCGCATAATGATATAGTACTTCCACATGCGCTTCATCTATTTTCATTGCGCATTCGATATATTCTTTTTCTTTATCTATGTCATTCATCGCGCCAAACACGTATGCAATCGCATCTAAACGCCATGTTTCAGGAACTTCTTCCTCCAATTTTTCTAGTTCAACTAGCAATTCTTCCTGAAGATTCATTTCTACTGAAAGCTGCGCTAAATATTCCATATTTATATGCATTGGTTCTTCTTTCATCGCCTGGACCATATGCTTTTGTTCTTTGGAACGATTCTCTTCTTTTTCGTATATTTCAGCAAGCTGCAAATGTACACCTAAGAAGTTCTTATCCCTTTCTAAACATGTTTCATACGCATGCTTTGCTTCTTGAAATTGCCCTAACGCCATGAATGTTTCACCGATACGGAAATACGGCAATGAATCTTGTTTTTTCTTAAGTGCATCATTATACCGTTTTATCGCCTGATCATACTGTCCAATAGATTCATATAAAACACCTGCGTAACAACCGTATTCAATTACATCCTCTTTTTCTTTTTCTAACGTTCTTAAAAATGCTATGCCTCGTTGCACAAAAGCTGTGTCTTTTATTCGATTTACATACTCATCCAACACGCTCGCTATATTAGCGTATACGCTTCGTATACCGTTCTCTAATTTAGAAAGTGCAAGTTTTAACTCTTTTTCATCCTCACCTAATGCCATTTCAGCATCCCATAACACCATACCAGCATTCATAAGGAAATCTTGATTGTCTTCAAATTGCTTATTAATACTGACAATATAGTTTTTTGCATCCTTATATTGTTCCTTTGCCATATAAACTTGAATTAAACCGAAATGAGAATATACATCTTCATTATTTTCTTCTAAAGAACGCTTATATATAGTTTCCGCTTCTTCAAGTTCATCATTTTGAAAATGAAAATCTCCTAAACGAACATATAAAGACGCCTGATCTTCACAATTTTGAATTCCTTGTAATAGAATTTCCTTCGTATTTTTCTCATCATCCAAATCCGATTCATAGATTTCCGAAAGCTTCGTATATAAATAGGCTGCTGTTTTATCTAATTGAATCGCCACTTTAAGTCCTTTTACCGCCAAATACACTTTCCCTAAATACTGAGCACATCTTGCACGTTCATACCATATGTGCGCTTCATATTTATATTCTTTTAATAAACCATTAAAGAATCCATATGCTTCTTCATATCGTTCTAAATCTATTAAAATTAAACCGTGATTTACAAGTGTAAACCTTTCTGGACTACGTTCTATAGCTGTTAGAGAATACTCTAGCCCCTTTTCAGATTGATCCATATACATGTATGATAATGCTAAGAAACTCCACGCAACTGGTTGATCTGCATCCAATTGTAATGATGAACGAAAACTAGCAATCGATTCTGCATAATTATCTTGCTCAAAAGAATAACGTCCATTTATAAAATGATACAACGCTTGATTGCTTTTCTTCTCCACACTTTGAAGCATCTGTCCTGCTTTTTCCATATCCTGCAGACGAATAAAACACTGTGCACTATGCAATTTCACAAAGTCAGAGCTCGGAAACTTTTTCATTAATTTTTCTATACAAAACTGAATAAAATCTTTATCTACTTCAGCATCTAAATGTTTAATCGTATATAACCAAGTGTTTGGGTTTTCACTTGTTTCTTTTAAAAATAGTACTAACTTTTCAATTCCCTCTTTATCTTGCTCACCTAAATGATCTGTAAGAGAAAAGATTGTTTTATAATAAGTGTGTTCTTTCTCATTTAAAAATGAAAGTTGTTCCATTCTATCTTTTGGTATAAACGTAATAGCTAAACAATCTGTATAACGATATTTTTCTTGCAACTTATCATATTCCACAAGAATCGGTTCCAAGAAATTCGGATCTTGAATATAAAAAGCTTGCAGTACATCGTCATAACCAGAAAGCACTTGTACATGGGAAGCGTGCTCAATATCTATACTTAATAAAACGGGAATACCTTGATTGAGTAATCTCTTATAATTTTCCTCATTCCCTTGAAAATAACGATATTCGTAACCTTGCTCTTCTATATATGTAACTGTATCTGAAAACTTAGAACCTGTTACATCAAAAATATGTTGTGCAATTTCATCTTGCGTACGTTTTTCTCCCCATACCCCTAACATCATTTCCAAACTTGTCGGAACGCAATAGTTATCCTTTTGTACAACCGGAACTATCGGTAAACGAACCTTTTTTCCATCAGGATTTTTTTCTATATGATGATATAGCGAATTTTTTAAACTCTTTTCACTTTTCAATAGTGCTTGCAAATCGTGAATATTATTCATTTTATAAAATGCTTCTGCACGTAAATGTATAAAATAAGTTGTATATGCATGATGCGGAAGCATATGATTGATTTTATCTATTACCGCTAACATTTCTTCATAGCGCTCTAAATCTAATAAATATTTTACTTTTTCAAAATAGAAATATGGTACTTGAGGGAACTTTGCAATCGCATCATTAATGAGTTGTAACGCTCGCTGCTGTTCACCTTTATATGCATATAATTGCGCCAATAAGTACGTAGCTAACTCTTCACAATCTTTATGCTGCTGACCGGATAAAAGTTGTTCCTCTGCCTTCTCCCACTCACCAGTCTGTATATATAAGTAACCCCATTTATCAAAAACTGCACGCGTACTATGCTTTTCCGCCTTTTGCATATAGGCATAGGCCTCTTCATTTCGCTTCATATCTAGCAAACATCTAACTAACGTAAAGTATGTTTTCGTTAAAACATCCGCATCAGTTTCCTCTTCATTTACCTTTTCCAAAGAATCTTTTAACAATTGTTCAGCATCAAGGATTTTACGCTCATCAATTAATTCATCACAATATAAAGAGAGCGTTCTCATATTTGGGAATTTTTTATAAGTATAACGAATTAAAAAGGAGCTATATTGATGCATCAAACCTTCATCAGCAAGACGAATTAATGTATCAAACTCCTTAGGTGACGAGACGTTAGAAAGCCAGTTCTTCACGTATGATAACTTATTCGTTTCTTTTATATGCGCAATTTCATTATTTATCTCATGTAATCCATCTAGGAATCTCTTTTCTTTCAAACAAATCTCTAATTGCTTAAAATCTAGCATGCATTCACCTCAAATTATTATTTATACTGCCATTTGCAAGCAGTATTCTAACCTACTTGCTTAGATTTTACACATCATATAGTATGCATTCAACTAAAACCTCATATAATGAACGATATTATTTAATATTATTCAAGTTTATAACTAAATATCTTAAAAACGATACTTTTTCTCGTTATTTTGTTTAATTTGATGAAATAACATATATTATTCGAAGATGGGTTTTATCTTCTTTTTTGAGGCTTCATTCAGTGGATGAAATTATATTAACGATTTCCTGAATATCTATTGTAACTTACAATAGATCAACGATTTGATAAGATATATCGATTTACCTAAAAAAATGACAATCATCCTATCTTTTATTTCACTTATCAAATTTTAAATCTATAAAAACACCGTAATGATCACTTGGAAATACGTGTGATGAAGTTAATGCTAAATCTCCAAATACAGATACATTTTCTATATTTAGAGATTCAAACGAATCCTTCTCTTGTATCAAAATCCAATCATATCGTTCTTCTTGCTTTTCATCCCCTATTAAATTTGTATTCTTTCCATAATCTAAAGTTGGCTGAGCAAGAATGTTATCTTGATTTTCTTTAAGCTGAGCCACGTCTATCCATTGATTACTTATTAAGTATTGATGCACCCCTGAATGTGGTTCATCATTAAAATCACCACATAATAATTCGTAGCCACTACCTCTGTTTTTAATCCAATTATTCACCGTATCCAATTGCTCTTTTCTTACCTTACTAGATTTCCAATTTAAATGAACATTCGTTATCCCGAGCTTATACTCTTTATATTTTAACATAATTCGAATGGCACAATAATTCGATTCCTCTATATCTGTTTCCCAAATAGCTTCTTCAGCTAAAATAGGAACTTTACTTAAAAAAGCTAGGCCTTCATCTGGAGAATCTGGATACTCTTTAAATACACAGACCGGATATCCAGATTGATCCGCTATATACTGCGCAACATTTTTCTTCAATTCATACTTAGCACAACTTCCCACTTCCTGTAGAGCAAGAATATGCGGGGAAATATTGCGAACCTCCTCACAAATGGCTTCTAATCTCTCAAACCAAAAACTCTCGTGATTCCATATATTGAAAGTAGCAATTCGAATTACATCACTACAATTTAACATTTTATTTCACCAAATGTAATTTTCATATTCGGAGCATAAACTAAAGATGCATGTATATGAAACACTTCAAAAAATCGTAGTTCTGCTTCATATTGAGCGAGCGCTTCAGCAAATGTTAATCCCCGACTCATTAAACGTTCTATAAATTGCTGTTTATCACCCGGATTGCCTGCAATCCCCTCTTCTTTTAGAGAATTATATAATCCTTGCTTATCATTTTGATTTAAATTAGAATCTAAAAAATTCACTTTATCACTTACTCTACATTCAATATTTTTAACACCCAATTCACTTAAATACATAGGTATTTTCATACCGATATTTCCATCTTTACCGTTTCTCTGTGTATCTCTTTCAAATAATCTCTGCAAAACACCTAGCTGGATAATTTCCGATTGATTCTCTCCATCTAATACGTATGAAGACATATTTGACATCCAATGTGGTTCAAAACAGATTATTTTACCACCTTGTTTAATTGAATGTATCATCTTCTCTAGCATCGTTTTTGGGGAACTCATATGTAATAAGAAAGCATGACTGACAGCTATATCATATTTATTTTTCAATTCAATTTCTGTCGCATCCCCCTCAATAAATTCTGTTTCATATGGGAGTGCACGAAACAACTCTCTCGCTTCAGCTATTAATGTTTCTCCCCTATCAATCCCTGTATACTTTGATCCAATTGGAAGTAAAGGCAACAAAATTAAACCTAAATAACCATATCCACAACCATAATCAACAATATGTATAGGATCAGTAATCTTCCAAACTGAATTGACTAAAAAACTTAAATAATCATCGTTATAATATAAATCTCTCGTATTTCTTAAATATGCTAGCTTACTATTCCAATCATACTCTTCCAGGTCCAACACCTCCTTTTATATACAAAACTAAAGTTCTCCATTTAATAGTCACATTCCTACACTTCTAATAAAAAAAGCTAGTATACCTTAAACGATACACTAACTTTCCCACTCACATAATTTAACAATTACAATCAGTATAATCAGTACAAGCTAATGTACTGCAATCACAGTTTCTATGTTCGTCATTTCTTTTTAGGTGAAAATAGAGTAACACAATAAATATTGTACAAATAACAAAAGCAATTACTGCTTCTATATTTCTTTCATGAATGAGAAAACTAATCCCGCTTCCTCCTGAAATAAGAATTAGAACTGAGTAAATTCAAAACATGTAAAGTTCTCCTTCCATTAATATATGCTTTTAGATGTTATCCATATAATGCTAGAGGCAATAAATAGCCCCATACCATTACCGCTTAATAAACCGGTCGTTACTCTTAGTAAATTTGTGCTGCTTCTCCATTTCCATTTTTGGGTGAATCCATCAATAAGTAACGGAATTTGAGCGGAAAATGATAGTATTATTGCAAGTAGAAACGAAGGTGTCATATAAAAATAAATTGGAAACATTAAAATACCGATAAGCATGCCTGTACAACGCGCACATAAAGGTATGTATTTTTGTAGTTTAAGGAAACTTCTTTCCGATCTTCTATGACAAGGAATTTGTAAAATAAAAGTTCGAATCAATATGAATCACCCTCTCTAAATAGATTTTAATTGATTTTGCAAAAAAATTATATATCCAATAAAAAAACAAACCAGGTTCATACTAGACCCGGTTTGTCAGTTTATTACTAAGTTCATAATAATTCTTTTCATATTTACATCTCCTCAGGTGCCCCTACCCCAAGTAAACGTAATCCCTCTTTTAATACAACCGTCACAGCGTAAGCTAATGCGAGTCTACTCTCTTTCTCTTCGTTCTCTTCTAATATACGAACATTTCCATAATATTTATTGAACGCTTGTGCTACATCTAATACGTATTTTGAAATAGTAGATGGCTCATTTTTGTTGAAGGCCGCTTCAATTACTTGCGGGAATTTATTAAGTAATTTTACGACACTCCAGCTATAATCATCTTTTAATGCAAACGTACAAGTTTCAAATTCTACACTTTCTTTTCTTAAAATTGAACAAGCACGCGCATGTGTGTACTGTACATATGGTCCTGTTTCTCCTTCAAATTTCAACATATTTTCTAATGAGAATTCGATATTATGCATACGCTCATTTTTTAAATCGTGGAAGATAACCGCTCCAACACCGACTTGTTTTGCCACGTCTTCTTTTTGTTTTAAATTCGGATTTTTCTCTTCAATATTTTGTTCCGCAAGCGCAACAGCTTCTTCTAACACTTCTTCTAATAAAATAATTCTGCCCTTACGTGTCGACATTTTCTTACCATCTTTTAATATGAACCCGAACGGTACATGTTCCATTCCATCAACCCAAGTATAGCCTAGCTTTTTTAATACAGTGAAAAATTGATTAAAATGTAAACTTTGTTCTGGTCCAACTACATAAAGTGCTTTATCAAATCCATATGTGTTTTGGCGATATAAAGCCGCCGTTAAATCACGTGTTGCGTAAATAGTTGCACCATCTGATTTTCTAATTAAGCATGGCGGCATACCTTCTTTTTCTAAATTAACGACTAATGCGCCTTCTGATTCTTCAAGTAAATCGTGCTCTTCTAAAATCCCAATAAAGTCTTCCATTTTATCGTTATAGAAAGCTTCTCCTTGAAAGTTTGTAAATTCCACACCGAGAAGTTCATAAATACGAGAAAATTCTTTTAAAGACTCATAACGGAACCAATTCCAAAGTTCGACTGCTTCTTCATTTCCTTCTTCTAGTTTTTTAAACCATGATCGTCCTTCTTCTTCTAGTTCTTTGTTCTCTTTTGCTTCTTCATGAAACTGAACATATAACTTAAATAACTCACGTATCGGATCCTCTTTAACTAACTCTTCATTTCCCCATTTTTTATATGCGGTAATTAACTTTCCAAACTGCGTGCCCCAATCGCCAATATAATTGATTCCGACAACTTCATACCCACATTTTTCGGCGATATGTTTCAGCGAATTACCAATCATTGTAGAACGTAAATGCCCCATTGAAAAAGGTTTCGCGATATTAGGAGAGGAATAATCGATAACTACCGTTTTTTCACATCCAAAGTGATTTTGACCGTACTCTTCTTTCTCCGCTAAAATTATTTTTAATACTTCATCACTTACTGTTTCACGATTAAAAAATACATTTACATAAGGACCAACAGCCTCTACTTTCGTAAAGAACGGATCATTTAATTTCTCCGCCAATTCCTTCGCTATAATAGCTGGTGATTTTTTATATTGCTTCGCTAGTGAAAAGCATGGGAACGCTGCATCTCCGAATTCATCTTGTTTCGGTGTTTCGATTAAATCTAAAATTTGATTTTGTGTTAATTCATTCGTAAAAATATTCGATAAACTTTTCGCAAACTGCGTTTTATAATTCATACTATAACCTCCTTATTTTTTAAAACACAAAAAACTCGTCTCTAAAAAAGAGACGAGTTTTAACCCGTGGTACCACCCTTGTTGTTCATTTCGAACCACTTTCCCGTTTATAACGAGGACAGGGGGCCTCGGCTTACTCTACTATTCGTTCAAGAAGCATCTCCGAAGTGCGCTTCATCTTTTTCTTCTGCACTAGGCTCACACCATCCCTAGCTCGCTTTCCTTCTGAAAAAGACTACTCTCTTCATCACAGACAGTATATTTAATTAATTATTGCTTATTATACATCTTTTCAAACAATTAGCAAGGATCAATTACACCAAAGTGAAACTTAGCACTTTTTCTTTTGTATACGTGAAAATTATGTTTTTCAAATCTAGAACTACGGAAATGATCTTTCAGAACGACACGCTTTCTCGCCACACGCTTCGCTTCCGCAATTGTTTCGTCAGTAATATCATGATACAAAGCGAAGTGTTTTAATCCTTTAATTCCATCTGATTCTATGACAGTTTCTTCGAACATTGGATCAAGGTAAACGACATCATAACTATTATCTTCACATTGTTTTAAAAATGAGTAATGCTCCGTTTGCTTCACATCGATTCGTTGCATTGCCTCATCAATTTCAGAAACAGATGAAGACCATGTTTTTAAACCATTTCCCATAATATAAGCCATATATTCATTGCCTTCAAGTCCCGTTACTTTTCCGCTTTCACCAACAATATAACTAGCTACAATACTATCTGATGCCATACCGAGCGTACAATCTAATACTGTCATTCCGCTCTCTAATTTAGCAGCTTGTACAAACGGATCGTGCTCTCCGCGCATTAACCTTTTCACACGAAACATCGCTGAGTTTGGATGAAAGAAAAACGACTCTTCCGTACCTTTTGGATAAATGGCTAATCGATTTTTCCCTACGACAAGTACATCTTGTTCATACTGCTCATGCAGTTTATGTACTGGTATGTCATTACGTTTAACGAAAGAAAGATTTAATTCTGCTGCTACCTTGTTTGCATAATCTTTCATTTCTTTATTTGTTCTTCCTGCTGTTGTTACTATCATTTTTTCACCTCTATATAAAGAAAAGAGGGAGATTCACTCTCCCCCTACTTTAGCAATTCTTTTCGAAAGCTTGTTCTAAGTTTGTAATAATTTCGTCCATTGTTGCGCCTTCAATTTCATGACGGTGAATGAAGTGAACAACTTCTTTTCCTTTTAGTAATGCCATAGATGGTGAAGATGGAGGAATTTCTCCGAAGTATTCACGCATTTTTACAGTAGCATCTTTATCTTGACCTGCAAATACAGTTACAAGATGATCAGGTTGTTTTTCAGCACGTACAACCGCTTGACCTGCTGATGGACGTGCTAAACCAGCTGCACAACCACAAACAGAGTTTACAACTACTAAAGTTGTACCTGATGCATTCTCCATAAATTCTGTTACAGCTTCTTCTGTAGTTAACTCTTCAAATCCAGAACGCACTAACTCTTGGCGCATTGGAATTACCATTTGACGCATGTATTCTTCATATGCATTTGACATCTTGTATCTCTCCTTCAACTTTCATTCCAAATTTATCATATCACGCTCTATTAATAGGTGCAAAAGAAAGATAACGATGATTTCATTTTTTTGTAGGGATTTCACAAACCCCTTCACGACAGTGTCCAACTGGGACAAGTTTTCTATTGTTGGCAATATAATCGTATACTTTACTTCCAAATCCAAGTACGATAGATAGTTTTATAAAAGGTACTGCAAACCAATAAGATGGAACGGCCTTTGCTAATACGTTAATGCTATGAATTCCGTCATACCACTTATTATTTTTTAAAATATACAATCTTTGTTCCATCTTACTTTGTAATTCTTGAGAAAGTTCATACTTCTCAACTACATCTTCATCTCGAAATGAAACAAATTTCATCTTACCCTTTTTATCTAATCTTTTCGTACGTTCTGCAACCGCCGTACACATCGGGCACCAACTATCATAGAAAACAATCATAAACTATTCCCCTTTACGAGACTCCGTCATTTGCTTCCATACTGATCCTTTTGCTTCTTCGCCGCCTTCAATACGTTCTAAAGCTAAACGTGCTTGCATCGCCACTTCAAACTCCGGATCATCTTCTGCTGCTTTTAGTGCCGGAATTGCACTTTCATCACCAAGTTCAAATAAGAACATTGCTGCACGCCAGCGTACTAATTTACTTGAATCTTTCAAAGATTTAATCATAACGAACATCGCTGCTGGATCACCTACGTCTGATAAGCAATCTCCTGCTGTACGACGAACGCTTACTGAACGATCTAATAACGCTTTATATAATAACGGCAATACTCCTTCACCTTTTACCATACCTAAATAAGCTGTTGCTAAACGGCGGATAGATACTTTCTCATCATCTAATGCCATTTTCAATACCATCATATCTTCTTCCGTTGGATCCATTTGTTCTAAAGCTGCAAAACGGTTTTTCCAGTCAGAATCTTTCATCATCTCTTCTGTTACTTTATATGGCTCACGCTTTTGAATCGTTACTTCAACAGCACCTGCTTGATCTAATAATTCTTTAACCGTTTCATTTACACGTTCTTCTGAATAAGCAGCAATAATTTCTTCTACTACTTCTTTCCCGATTTCTTCAAAATTACCGTAACGTGTACTTTGCTCTACCCACTTACGCTCTTTCACAACGTTAGGTGCAGACATTTGCACTTTCATAATTGATTCTTTAAAACGATCAGGTAAACCAACACGCTCTTCTGAGGTTCCATCTGTTAACTTCACTTGCATCGGAATTGTAAAGAACATTTGAACAAACACTTTCACTTCTCCAAAATGAGAAAGTTGTTGTTCTTCGCTTTCTTCCACTATTTCTTCACCGAAAACAGCACGAACTTGTTGTAATAAAACTTTCCAGTCATACTTCGCATTTCGCTCTACTGCTAAAAAGTCTGCAACATGATACACACCTTTAATGCCTTCAATCTTCAAAATTTCTTGCACTTGCACTGGTGCTTGTTCTTTATTTTCATTTGTATAATTATTACGCGCTCCTGATGGTAATACTTCATTCAAAATAACTTTCATTGTATTTGGACTTGGCGTCGGTTCAATTGCTTTAATCTTCACGTAAAAAACTCTCCTTTATTGCGTGTTCTTAGCTGTATTGTAACATGTTACCCCTTTATACTCCTACTCGGATGCTTAATTTTATTGATTTCTTCCCATCATCATACTTTCTCTTTCCACCTAATTAATCCGAAACTATCATTAAAATTCTAATATTATTGCGATGCACTCTCCCGCCTTCTCTCTAAAAATGTAATATTCTCAATCAGAACTTCAGTTCTATATACTCTCTTTCCTTGTTCATCATCGTAATTACTCGTATGAATACGCCCTGTAATCCCAACAAGTGAGCCTTTCGTACAATATTCTGTTACATTTTCAGCCGACCTTCTCCATACAACACAATTAATAAAATCTACTTGTTGCTCACCTAAACTATTTCGAAAACCTCTATTCACCGCAACACATATTCGTGCATAAGCGACACCTTGTTTTGTGTAGTATAATTCTGGCTCCTTTGTCAATCTACCGATTAATACAACTCGATTCATCATAAGTTATACCACCTCACATATTTTTCTTCATTGTAAAGAAAAATGTTGGAAGGGTAAAAAGCGCAAAATGATATGTTTGTAAGCAAAAATTATTACTTTATATCTTACAAATCAAAAAAAGAAACCCTACATAGTATAAACATGTAAGGTTTCCAAAAATATTATACTTCACTGCAAGATATGTAATATCCTCCCCGGGCCATCTTTATTTCAGCGCGGTACATTACATTTTCTAAGTAGAAAGTAATCGGTTTAACTTTACTCTCAATTTTTAATTGTTCATTACATTTAGCCGCATAGCTTTCAATAGCTGAACGAATAACTTCTGCTGATGGATATGTTAAAGCGTCATCTAGTTCTATGAAAAAACTTTTAGAAAATAGTTTTTTCATAATCCCTTTTTTCTCTTTCATCATATTCCATCCCCCTTCAATTTAAGTCGCCAACATCCATATTTTCAATTTATCTTTAAAAATAAAAAAACCTGCACATTTCATGCAGGATTTTTTATTAGTCATTTTTCGTAAAGTAAGAAACGAAACGAAGAATTTCTAAGTATAACCATACTAGCGTCATCATTAGACCCATTGCACTGTACCACTCCATATATTTTGGAGCCTGGCTACGTGCACCATTTTCGATTAAATCGAAATCTAGTAATAAATTTAATGCAGCAACTACAATAATAACTGCACTAATGATCATACCAATTGTTCCACCTTGGTGAATATATGGAACAGAAACACCGAACATGTTTAATAAGAATACGATTAAATACATAACCATAATTCCCATTGTTGCTGCCATAACACCTGTGCGGAATTTATCAGTTACCTTCACTACGCGTGTTGCATATAAAACTAACATCGCAAATAGAATTGAGATTGTTAGTAATACAGCGTTTAAAACGATAGAATCCTGAAATTTCATTGCATAAACTGCTGAAATACTTCCTAACACTACCCCTTCTACTGCCGCATAAATCGGTGCACCAATTGGTGATATGCGCGGGAAGAAGATAGATGCAAATGCAACGATTGCCGCAATAACTAAAGCACCAATTAATACTGGCATTTTCATCGTACCATTTGACATCTGTATGTATGAATAGACAGACGTTGCAAGCAGCAAGATAAGCATGATAAACGTTTTGCCTACTGTTCCGCCAATAGTCATCGCAGAAGTATTTGCTCCCTCTTTACGGAATGCCTCTTTTTTCAACATTGGATTAGATGTTCTCATTTTTTCCCTCCTAAAATAGGTTCTACCAATAGTGTAAAGTTTTTCTCTTTACTTTTCAATATATGCAGCTTGTTTTTATTTTAATCCTTCAACGATGTCGGATAGTTCACTCCATCGTTCCATCGTTTTTTCTAGCTCTTCTTCTATCTTCTGCCCTGCTTCAGATAATTCTTGGGCCTTTGTGAAGTCAGATCCAACATTCGTAAGTTCTTCTCCAATTGATTCAAGTTTCTCTTCTAGTTGTGCAATTGTATCTTCAATTGTTTCCCATTCACGCTGCTCATTGTAAGAAAGTTTACGTTTACGTTGTTGTTTCGGAGCCTCTTCTACTACTTTTTTCTCCTTTTGAACTTCTGCTTTCTCAATGAGTTCTCTCGTTTTTTCCATTTCTAAATACTCTGTATAACTACCTAGGAATTCACGCACTTCGCCTTCGCCAGTAAAGATGAACAATTCATCTACTACTTTATCTAAGAAGTAACGGTCATGCGATACAGTTAAAACGACACCTGGGAAATCTTCTAAATAATCTTCTAGCACTGTTAATGTTTGTGTGTCTAAATCATTCGTAGGCTCATCAAGTAATAGTACGTTTGGTTCTCCCATTAAAATACGCAATAAATATAACCGTCTTCTTTCGCCACCAGATAGTTTACCAAGCGTTGTTCCATGTGAATGCGGTAGGAATAAGAAACGTTCTAACATTTGAGATGCGCCAATTACTTTTCCGTCTGTCGTATGAATAACTTCCGCAATTTCTTTAATGTATTCAATCATACGCTGGTTTAAATTCATCTCTTCATTTTCTTGCGTATAATAGGCAACTTTTACAGTTTGTCCTACTTCAATTTCACCACTATCAGGAGAGAATTTTCCTGCAAGCATATTTAATAGTGATGATTTTCCGCTTCCATTTGCTCCGATGATTCCGATACGATCACCAGGCTTCACAATATGATTAAAGTTATGTAATACTGTTTTATCACCAAATTTTTTCGTTACATCTTTTAATTCAAGTACTTTCTTTCCTAAACGACTTCCACTTAGTGCAATATCAACTGATTGCTTCGCTGCTGGTCCTTCTTGTCCCTTTAGCTCATCAAAACGCTGAATACGCGCCTTTTGTTTCGTAGAACGGGCTTTTGCACCACGGCGAATCCAAGCAAGTTCACGACGATATAAATTTTGGCGTTTTGATTCTTGTGCCGATTCTTGCTCTTCACGAAGTGCTTTCGCTTCTAAAAATGTACTGTAGTTTCCTTCGTAGCTATACAGTTTACCGTTATCTAATTCAAAAATACGGTTTGTCACACGATCTAAGAAATAACGATCATGGGTTACAAGTAATACCGCACCTGTATATCTTGCTAAATATTCTTCTAACCATTCAACTGTCTCATGGTCAAGGTGGTTCGTAGGCTCATCCAAAATTAATAAATCAGGTGTTTCAATAAAACATTGCGCCATTGCAATACGCTTTTTTTGTCCACCAGATAGGTTTCCAACAGTTGCTGTAAAATCAGTAATTCCTAATTTCGTTAATAACGATTTTGCATTCGCATTTGCTTCCCATGCACTCATCGCATCCATACGTTGCTGCACTGCAAATAATTGTTCCTGTACTTTTTCATTACTTGGATCTTTTTCGATATTTAATAACGATTGTTCATAATCACGAAGAAGACGAATTAAAGGTGTATCACCATGGAACACTTGCTCTAATACTGTTAGTTTTTCATCAAACTCTGGTTGCTGTGATAAATAACTAATTGTATATCCACGTGAATGCGTCATATCACCTGTATCAGGAGTTTCTAATCCTGCAATAATTTTTAATAACGTTGATTTACCAGTACCGTTTACACCGATAATTCCGACACGTTGTCCTTCTGTAATACTACATGATAATCCATCAAATAACGGTTTTTCTCCGTATGATTTCGATAAGTTCTCCACAGTTAACATTTTCATATTTGTGCATTCCACTCTTTCATAAATTGTTCAATAAACTGTTCCATATAACGATGACGAACTTCAGCCTCTTGTTTTGCTGCGTTCGTGTTCATTAAATCTTTTAGTTTTAAAAGCTTTTCATAAAAATGATTTAAAGATGGATCATTATTTTTTCTATATTCATCTTTCGTCATCACTTCTCGAGGAGGGATAGTTGGATCATACATTAATCTCCCTTTCGCTCCTCCGTATGCAAACGTTCGAGCTATTCCAATTGCACCAAGAGCATCTAAACGATCCGCATCTTGAACAATTCTACCTTCAAGTGACTCAACTGTGCCACCATGACCGCCCTTATAAGACATATTGGCGATGATATGAAGAACATGCTTACTTTCATCTTCTTCAACACGTAACTCTTCTAACCAATCAGAAACTTTTTTCATTCCTGCTTCTTCACTCTCATTTAACTTCTCATCTGCTACATCGTGAAGTAATGCTGCCATTTCAATTATAAAACGATTTCCCCCTTCTTGCTCGGATAAAGAAATCGCCAATTTATGTACGCGTTCAATATGATACCAATCATGCCCACTCGCATCTTTTTCTAAAATATGCTTTACGAAAGTTATTGTTTTTTGTATTTTTTCTTGTTTTATCATTTTATCTTCACCCAGTTACTTATTGTAACACGCCCGCATTTTTTCATCACATATTTTCTTGTCCGCCCATACACTAGGTGGTAGGCATCATTATGAAGGAGGAATAAAAATGTTCTATAATAACCAACCGCCTTACCCACAACAACCATTTTCCCCTCAACATCAGGAACAAAGATATGCCGAACAATATGAGGAGCAAGAGACACAACATCAAGAGCCACAATACGAACAAAATCCATACGCAACACCGCAAACTCAAGGAGCTGAATATCAACAAAATCCATATGACACACGTCCAAATTATGAATATCCTCAAAACCCATATGCAGCATCACCAACTCAAGAACAACAATATCAGCAAAATCCATACACAACTCAGTACACTCAAGAACAACAAAATCCATATGTACCGCAGCGCACCCAAGAACAACAATATCAGCAAAATCCATATGCAAATCAGCCACAACAGCCAATGTATCAACCAAACTCCGAACAACGTGCCTCCCCACCTGCACCACCAACTATCGATCCGACGCAACCACAAATTTTACCGCCTGGTCCAACATTCGATATTACACAGCCACAAATTTTACCACCAGGACCTATTACAGAACCAACACAACAACAAATTCAACAAGTTGTCGGTACACAGTTTTTACCTTTAAAGAAACCTGTACTAGATTTCGTAAAACCTTGGGTAGATTACGGTTTAAATGAAGCAAAACATACATCACATCAACACGCTTTAACTGAGGTTGCTGCAATTATGTTCTTAGTTGGTAAAGGATTCAACCCAACGATTGCTCATTATATTGTTGAATCTTGGGAGAAGAATGAGCAGTTTTAAGGTGGTTCATTTTATATTATATAAAACTAGAAAAGTGTCACAAATGCCTGTTATACAAGCATTTGTGACACTTTTTATTTGTTATATTATATTCTATTGCAAAAGGGGATTTCATATTTTTTCACGTGTTTTTATATTATTTGTGAGCAATGTTTTCCCCTACTACTCACAATACAACTATAACATGCTAATTCCAAAACAATCGGCACATATACTGCCAAAAAGCGGTCACGACTCTGCCAATTATTTTAAATTCCTCCTGTGTTGCTGATCTATCGATTTTTGGTAAGAAAGATAATTGTTTAGTCATGTAGAACCACTCCTTTGTATTTTTTTACTTTTATCTTAACGCTCCACGTCTACGTTCATAACGTGGTCCACGAACTCCCATTAACTCTTCAATTTCACAAGTACTAAATTTCTCTTTTCGTTTTTTCTTATTTTTCTTCTTTGCTTGTTTTGATTGCTTTTTCCACTCACGTAACTAATCCTTTAGCACCTTCATTTCCCCATCTCCTTTTTCAAAATAAAAAGGACACCTATTCTTAAAACAGCTTTAACTGCTACTTTAATGAATTGGTGTCCTCTAGTTTTCTAGCCGGACTGTATTCTGTTTTCATTTATTTGATAATACCAGCCTGCACAAAGATACTTCTCCAAGCTTTGTTAACTTGATATTTATCAACGGCTATCGCACGACGAGCAATAGCTCTTCTTATTTTCTTTTTCTTTGCATTTGCCATTCTCCTCATCCCTTTCATGCAAACGTCTCTCATTTTCATTTTGGAGCGTTTTGCTCCTTTTGATACCTATTACATTCAAAAATAATCTAAACGTGAATTGTACCTATTTTATAAATTCCTTTTCCCCACAAAAGGATTATTTTATTAAGTTCTCTATGAAATACTTTCTTCTATCTCTTGGCTTTCTTCTCTTATTTGACCGATTAATGAAACTACTGAACCGACCGCTTGGACCCAACTCCCCGTAATCACTATAAGCTGTCCATCCTCCTCATCGCCTTCCGAAATTCCCTCCACTTTATCCCGACTAGCTTTCAATTCATCTATTCCACCTATTGCCTGTAATGAATTGCCAGTTGCTTGTAACACATTCCCGACAATGTTATACGATTCATCTATATTGGAACTATCCTCTATTTCCCCACCTATTGATGTAACACCACCTAATGCTTGTATCCAATTTCCTGCAATCACTAATTTTTTTTGTGTTTCATCTTCAAATTCTATAATGAGTCCTGTTAGAACCGTTACATTACCAATTGATTGGATTTCGTTCCCAATCAATTCAAGGGATATTTCTCCTTGTCCATCAGCCTCCAGACCATTCCCCGTTGCCTGTAATACATTCCTCCATACGTTCAAGTCTTTTCTTAATTCGCTGTTCAATCTTTTTAAAGGTGTACTCCCAATCGCAGCAATAATTGTCCCTACTGCAACAAACCAAGCGCCAACTATCTCCTTAATCGGATCATCCATTCTCAATCTACCCCGTCATTAATTTAGTACTTACAGGATATGAATTGGCACATCTTCATGTTAATGGCCTACTCCTCTTCCTCCTGAATAAAACTCAATATTTCGTCAATACTATACATACATCTAGAGTTAAATCCCTGTTTGGAGCAGTTAGCTTTTGCTAGCTGCTCTTTGTTTTTAAAAATGCACGTAATTGACTGGACACACATAAAATATTTTGTGTTCCTTTTTATATAAAATAAGTTAGTCGTTACAAATGGATAATCTCGTCACGAGAGCACTTTATTAAGTGCTCTATTTATGTTTTAAACTACTACAAAATGAAATTTTTATAAAAAGCTTTCTCAACACCTAATTGGCGGAAATCATTTTCCTTTTATGGTAATCTATTGGTAATTACATGAAGGTTTAGTGTTTCCTTAAAAGGACCCGTCCCCTAATCGGGTCCTTTTAAATGTTCTCTACTTTTACGCTTTATATTAATGGCATTATTCAAACAGGCGATACTATTACTGGTGTGACTACTACAGCTGCTACTATTGTAGGCGGAGCCGTCCTAGATGGAGATACTCCTATTGCAATTGAATTTACTATAACGTAACTTTAGTTGTCTTTTTAGAGGTTTCATTAAAAGAAACCTCTAATTTTAAAAACTAACATTAACTTTAGTAGCAACTACATAATACAGTGCATATACTAGTATAGAATGATAGGAATTTATACTCACTCTCGAAAAGAGCACTTATATATAGTGCTCTTTTTGGTATGGAATGTGAAATAAAGGCTTGCTCTTAAAACCTTTTATGTAATTATTGTAGGTTTTTTCCTTACACCCGTGTGTCTGTTTACTCATAAGTTGTTAAAGTATAAATATACATTGGTAGTTAATTTATAAGGGAGGTGTAAAAATGAGTAAATTTAAAAAGAATTGTCACATACCCTTTCCATGTTCCTTTCCTTTGCCTCAAATAGGGCCTACTGGAATAACTGGACCTACCGGAATAACTGGAGTAACTGGACCTTCCGGCATAACCGGAGCAACTGGACCTTCTGGACCTACCGGAATAACTGGAGCAACCGGGCCTTCTGGTGGACCTCCAGGACCTACTGGACCTACTGGACCTACTGGACCTACCGGAGCAACTGGACCTTCTGGCGGACCTCCAGGGCCTACTGGACCTACCGGAATAACTGGAGCAACCGGGCCTTCTGGTGGACCTCCAGGGCCTACTGGTCCTACCGGCATAACCGGAGTAACTGGACCTTCTGGTGGACCTCCAGGGCCTACTGGACCTACCGGATTGCCAGGAACTGGTGGACCTCCGGGGCCTACTGGTCCTACTGGCATAACCGGAGCAACTGGACCTTCTGGTGGACCTCCAGGACCTACTGGACCTACCGGATTTCCAGGAACTGGTGGACCTCCGGGGCCTACTGGTCCTACCGGCATAACCGGAGCAACCGGACCTTCTGGTGGACCTCCGGGGCCTACTGGACCTACCGGAATAACAGGAGCAACCGGACCTTCTGGTGGACCTCCAGGACCTACTGGAGCTACTGGGCCTACCGGACTTACAGTATCTGGGTTATCTCATTATGCTTATGTTTTCAATACATCAGCTCAAGTTGTTGCCTTAGAAGCACCTATTCTTTTTAATTCACATGGTAGAATGACATCTGGTTTTACTCATACGCTGGGAACTTCTCAATTAATGGTTCTTAATGCAGGAGATTATAAAATTTCTTTTTCTGTATCAGGAGTTGAGCCTAATCAATTCACACTTTTTTTAAATGGTGCTCCGGTTACCAGCGCAGTTTATGGATCAGGTGCAGGAACTCAACCAAACAACGGCCAAACAATCCTCGCTTTAGCTGCAGGTGATATTATTACCCTTAATAATCATACTTCCGCTGCTGCAGTTACTTTGCAGACTTTGGCAGGTGGAACACAAACAAATATAAATGCTTCGATTGTAATTGAAAAATTAAATTAATTTAATCATTTATTTCTTGAAACTCTGGCAGTAAATAACCTAGAGTGGATTCTTTTTTAACAAGCAGTTAGCTTTTGCTAGCTGCTCTTTTAATTAAAATAACGATTTTATTTGAACCCATTCACCAATTTCATACTTTTACATACTATAAATACTACCTTTCTATATAATGCGCGCTCGTCATTTTCATTATGATTAGGCATAAAGAGTGCTCTCAATCAGCGCTCTTTTTTATTACTTTGAATACATTATTACCAATCCATGGAATACACAGGTTTCTCTGGACCAGTTACCTTGTATTCCTTGTATTCCTTGTATTCCTTGTATTCCTTGTATTCCTTGTATTCCTTGTACACAGAACCCGCTATAACTAGCGGGTTCTGTTTATTTTTATCTATACAATAACTATTTTGTTTAATTTATAAAATACAAGCGCTTGTCCATTTCATTTTGTTCTACCCCTACATTTACTATTAGTAATAAGAACTGAACTTTCCAGAGGTGAAAATATAATGGACGAGTTTTTATCTTCTACTTCAATAAACCCTAATTTAGTTGGACCTACTTTACCACCCGTTCCACCATTCACACTACCGACTGGACCAACTGGATCACTATCAGTAGCTTACGGAACTTTTTGGCAAACGGAAATCATTACAGTCCCTTTCGAATCCCCTTTTTCTTTTAATCAGGCTGACCCTATGGTGGTGGGAATTTCTCTGTTAAATCCAACCACAATTAATATCACACAAGCTGGGGATTATCGAATTTCTTTCATTTCCTCGATTAACTTGACTGTAGCCCTTTCATTTCCTTATTCGCCTACCATTTCTATACTATTAAATAACAGTCTGATTCCAAATTTCAAAGCTACTATGCTGAACTTAAGGAAAAAGGACTATCAAATGGTACAATCAGCAATATCCATCGCTGCCTAAGATGCATTTTCAAACATGCTGTAGAATGGGAAATCATACATGATAATATAATGAATAAAGTAAAAAAACCACGTGAAGAGCAAGGTGAGATGAAAACATGGTCGAGCGAAGAATGTAATCGATTCCTCCAGTATCTAAAAGAAAAAAATATTAAGTACCATATGTTCTTCTTACTTGCAATCTATACAGGTATGAGACGTGGAGAATTACTTGCACTAACATGGAAAGATATTGACTTTGATAATAAACGTATCCTGGTTAATAAATCACTTGTAAAAACAGAAAAAGGACTATTTAAAGCTGCTACAAAAACTAAATCTTCAAATAGAAGCATTAGTATCTCTTCTTTTGTTATAGGGAAGTTACAATCCTACTACTCTTATAAAAAGAAAGAATTTTTCCGCTGGGGTATACACTTGAATGAAGAAGCCTTTATTTTCACCGGCAATACGATACATTCACCCTTACATATAGATGCTCCTCATCGCTTTTTGAATGATCACTATAAAAAAGCTGGTGTTCCTCGAATTCGTATACACGACTTACGACATACTCACGCTACACTCATGCTTCAGGCTGGAGAACACCCTAAAATCGTACAAGATCGCTTAGGGCATTCCTCTATTCAAATGACTTTAGACAAGTATAGTCACATCACACAGAACATGCAGCAACAAGCAGCAGAAAACTTCGAGAGTATAATAAAATCTAATGAAAACACCTGATAAAAAATGAAAATATTTAATGTGAGCAAAATGTGAGCATCCAGGAAAATCACCACTTAGAAACCCTGATATAATAAGGTTTTCCATACTATCTCGTTGAATCTTGGGAGAAGAATGAGCAGTTTTAGAATTGTTGATTTTAAAAAACATAAAAACCTCAAAAATGCCAAATCCCTTATGTCACAAAGGATTTGGCATTTTTAAGTTTCTAGAAAAACCCGCTAAATATAAAGAGGAATTAAAAGTCATAAATCCGGTACAATACTGTATCCACGCCCAAGGAACTGTCAAATGAAATGACGCGTCTAACTTTTTGGAGTCTATTGACCTTTTCAAATCCCCTTATATTAATGCTCGCTATTAAGACCTTCTCCTTCTAGGACCTACAATTAATTTGATTGCTGTTCTTTCTTGATTATCGATAGTAACCTCTTGAAACGCTGGAACAAGAACCAAGTCAATGCCACTTGGAGCTACAAAGCCTCTTGCAATCGCAATTGCTTTAATCGCTTGATTTAAAGAACCAGCTCCAATCACTTGGATTTCTACTTTGCCACTTGCTCTTAGTACGCCCGCTATTGCACCTGCCACTGAATTCGGACTTGATTTTGAGGATACCTTTAATATATTTTCCATGTAAGTTGCTCCCTCTATTATTTAATCTCTCTTTTCTTACTGTTTGAAATATAACTAACGTATCTTTAACTACTATTCGAAATAAATACAAACAATTCTGTATAATTACATTCATTCGATATTTTTTGCCTTCTTCCTGCACAACTACATAAATAAAAAGCGACGACTAAGTTAAAAACTTAATCATCGCTTTATCCATTTCTCTGTTTCACTAAAATGCTGTCCTTTAAATACTTCTCTTCTTTACTTTGGCGATATACTATCTTAAAGTTTAAATACTTCAACATTTTAAAACCTTGGATAGAGTTATCTGCTAAATATTCATCTCTTTTCTTCTCCAAAATTCATTACATAGAATATTCTAACTCCATTTTTTTGAAAACTATATCTCCTCATTAGAGCACTTTATATTATGCCAGCTTTTTATCCCAAATCTATTACCTTATATATGGACAAGTATACACGCCAATTGCTTTTCGATTGCATAAACTACTATGTGTTATACATTTATTAATAATAGGAGGTAATATATTGGGTTCATACTATCATTCTTCAAGTTCATATAAAAGATCTTCATGCCACTCTTCTTCTAGTTCATATAAAAAATGTTCGTGTCATCAATCTTCCAGTTCGTATAAAAAATGTTCATGCGACCATTCACATAAATCATCTAAGCCTGCTTACGGCACTTTTTGGCAAACTGAGTTTATAACTGTTCCTTTTGGCGGTTCTTTTCCGTTTAATCACGTTGGCCCTTTCGCAGGAGGAGTTTCCTTATTAAATCCGACTACTATACAATTTAGTAAAGCTGGTGATTATAGAATTTCTTTCATTTCAAGTATTAACACTACGTTAAATCCTGTATTTCCCCATATTCCAGTCATAACTATATTTTTAAATAATAATCCACTTGCTAATAGTCAAGGTGATTTCGCTTTTCAAATGAATACTTCATCAAATAACGAATGCCTTCAACTAGTTGGCGAAACTATTGTTACGGTGCCTGCTAATTCAACTCTTCAACTTAGAAATAATAGTGGTTTCAATCATCAAAGTATTGTAACTTGTGATAATGGTATAAATTCAGTTGAATTAACAGTTACAAAACTAAGTTAATACTATTCCCTCACATTCAGATACTAATTTAGTATCTTTTTTTATTGCATAACGTTTTTTTGATTCCTATCGTCCTCTTATAGAACATAAACTCCTATTTCACTTTTCTATTCATCTAATAAACATGAAAAAGTGCCGAAATCCTTCTGCCACAAGAATTCGGCACTTTTTTTATTAAAACCGATTCATTCTTTCCTACTTCTCCACATAAACCGATTTAACTATCGTACGATTATAAGGTTGTCCTTCCTTATTCATTCCTTTCATATCAATTGTAACGTTATATACACCTGGCTGTTCTATATTTTTCAAAGCACCTGTAAATGTAGTTGTATTAATGTTTTTCGATTCATTTGATTCAGAAACTAATTTTCCATCTTTATTAATTACTCGTACTGTTACTGAAAGATCGCCTTTCATTTCTGGAGCTACAGGTGATTTTTTGAGTTTATACTCTGCTTTATTTACTTTAACCTTTGCCGGCATTTGAAGGACGAACGGAGCATCTTTTTTGTAATCGGTCACGATTAAATATGCATCTTTCGGCTGCTTCGCCATCATTTTAACTTGCCATTCTCCTGCTTCCATTTTATCAAATTTAAATGTTCTTATAGTGGCTCCTTTAAAGAGAGATTCACCTTCACCAGTAGATACAGCACTATCTTTATTTGTATAAACTTTTCCTTTTGGAGATATTAGTTGTATTTCTACATCTGAAGAAGCTGTTAAAATAGAAACTACCCCTTCTGCTTTTTTATCAACTGCGACAGTTTGTCCTACCCACTCATTTTGTGACAACTCTCCTCCTAAAATAGCTTGATTAGAAGTTGTGTTTAATTGTTCTACCTTATCCTCTGAACTATTACTCGGGGCTAATAAAGCTGGTACTGGCACATTTACTGTCCGTAAATATGGTTCAATTCGTGCGAAAACGGCTGAACCTTTTCGTATATTATCATGATCAAATCGTGAATCTGTAAATAAATGTGTTCCATATGGTAACTTAGCACTCCATTCGTTCACCAATCCATCATTAGAACCGTATGATGACAAATACAACCCGCCCATAGATAGTGCTGAAAAAACAGGTCCCCAGCTTGTCCCAGTAGCCGTATAGTAACGGTTTAATTTAGCTGCAGGATTATTATCTATTGTAGAACGAAACTTTGCCATTTCACCTATTTGCAATGAATATGTCCCATCATCTTTTTGACCTAATATAGAGGCAAGCCATCCTGCCCACCAACTATATGATAAATCCGCTAAATTGGATCCGTAATGCGGAGTGGCAAGAGTAATAACATTTCCAACAAATCGATTCGCTCCATATCCAACTAACGCAGCTTGTGTATCAATACCACCTTTACTGTGAGCTACAATATTTACTTTTTTGCCAAAATGATTATAAATCTCTTCAAGCTTTTGTGCTAACAATTTTCCATTGTCCCATTGGCTAGCTGATCCTTTGCCCGCGGCATCATATAATTGAATAAATACAGTTTGATAGCCTGCTTTCAAAGCATAATCGTACATATCATTCATCTCATGATATACTGTCTTTCCATACCAACTATCCGCATTACCATTTCTTCCTTGTACAAAGAGAATTGGTGTTTTATTCTCATCATAATTAGCAGGTTTCTGACCTAAAAACCATTCTCCAGGAGTAAATACTTCTTGATCTGGAAAGCCAGTCTTAAGCTCTGTTACAACCTCCGCGTGTACATTTGCACTAAAAACCAGCGGACTCATAAAACAAAGTACAATAAATAATGCGATACTCCTTTTCATAATTCCCATTAACATCCCCCTTTTTCTCCTGAAAGAAAACGCTGCCATTCCGTTGAACACCAATTGTTTTAAATTCCATTTAATCAATTACTTTTACGTTACAATATAATAAGAAATTAATAGCCGCATTCCTTTCTTATCAAACGTTATTCTCTCAACATTTCTTCATTCCTTTTTACAATAAGCGTTTTGAATATTTCTCAATAAAACTTTCTCTTTACAAAAAAAACTGCGTATAAAAGGTCTCTTTAATAACCTTTTATACGCAGCTTCTTTATTTAAAACTCGATGATGTACTCATCATCATATTTATCGTATTGCAAACCCACTCCTATTTTGAATTCTGTAACTTGATCTCTTAGAAATGGTGCATCTTCTATTTTACTAGTTGCTATTTCAATCCCATATTTTTTTGTTAAATGCGCTAATTCTATTAAAAACCATTCTCTTCGTAATACGACTGGAATATCATACGTTCGTCTTTTCATATATACTAGCACCTCTTCTATTTTCATTATTGAAAAGAATATCACTTCTACTTTCGATACACTTTTTAAAACTATCGTTCATCATCAAAGGCCAATGAAACATTATAGTATATGCATGTCCGTTTTAAACGTGCTATGGCAAAAATAATATTAAAAAACTTAAAAAGTCTTATTTAGTTTACATAAAAAAATTATGTAATAGTAAAAGGGGAAGGCTTGTCCCTCATCCTTTTACTATCAAAAGCTAAATTAAGAACATCTTGGTACACCTAAAGCTAAGAATAAACCTGCTACTCCCGCAGTAATCGGTACTTTTAACGTAATAACATCGTCTACTTTCGTTACTAAAAAGAAAGCATTACCTTCTTGTAATATACAAGTTACCAATAATTGAAATTCCATTTAAACCCCCCTCCTTTTAATCGATATATTATACTTTATGAATTCTATTTAAAAATGTAATAGGAAATATATCTATTTTTCCTTATATATAAAATAAATGTTTATAAGTCTATTAAAAATACTAATTTTCTAAATTTATATAAATCGTGTAATATCCAATAAGTTCCTATATAATCAATAGTGAAAATCTTACAAATGGAGGTATAAAAATGGCGATTTTGAGTAATATTGGTGCAGCTTTATTTTTTATTGCTTTTATTCTTTTAATACTATGTATTATTTCATTCTTTAAGAAAACTGGAAAAACAAAACAATATGGTCGTCCTACTGTTATTCTTTTTATGATTTCAATTCTCTTAATAGGAATGGGCACTACAAAATCTGAACACCCAGTCATCGATTTTTTTGCTACTTTAAGTTTAATTTTATTTATTTTTTTCCTTGTTCTAGCAATCTTATCCGTAATTAAAAAGACAGGTGTAGCAAAAAAACAATTTATTATCACTGCTATTTTATTTGTCATTTTTGTTGCATTATCAAGTATTTCAGCTCCTTCTTCTGAAAAGACGGCAGCCACTAGTAAAAAAGTTGCTTCTAACAATGCAGAACAAAAAGAGAGCGAGAAGAAAAAAGAATTAGAAAAGAAAGAAGCGGAAGAACAAGCTCTTAAGCAAGAAGCGGAAGAACAAGCTCTTAAGCAAGAAGATGAAAAGCGTCTAGCTGATGAACAAGCTCGTAAACAACAAGAAGAGCAAAAACGTCTAGCTGATGAACAGGCTCGTAAACAACAAGAAGAGCAAAAACGCCAGGCTGATGAACAAGCTCGTAAACAACAAGAAGAGCAAAAACGCCAGGCTGATGAACAAGCTCGCAAACAACAAGAAGAGCAAAAACGCCAGGCTGATGAACAAGCTCGCAAACAACAAGAGGATCAGCAAAAAGTACAGCAAGCTCAAACACAACCAGCTGCAAGTAACAATAGTAATGTAACTTACAAAAATTGTACTGAAGTTAAAAATGCTGGAAAAGCTCCATTATATAGAGATCAACCAGGTTATAGCTCTAAACTTGATCGTGATGGCGATGGAGTTGCATGTGAAAAATAGTAGTAAAAAAGAAGCTTCTAGTAAGCTTCTTTTTTTATTATCAGAAACTATTGCGACAAATTACCCTCCCTCTCCCTTTTATAAAACTCATTTTATTATTCTCAAAAATGACACATAATAAGTGATTTAAATCACCACATTGATTTTAATTTATCGCTATTCTTGATTTAGATATTACATTTAAATTTTATGGAGGCATTCATATGAAACATACATTTACTGAAACTTCAATTATCGGTGAGATTGTAACACAATTCCCGAAAGCTAGTGATCTTTTTAAATCATATAGAATAGACTTTTGTTGTGGTGGTAGTAGACCACTTATTGATGCAATTAATGAAAGAAATTTATCAGTAACAGAGGTAATCACAGAGTTAAATACGCTTTATAATAATACGAAACTATTAAACGAATCTGAAATTGATTGGAAAAATGCTTCTTATCAAGAATTGATTGATTATGTGATTAATAAGCATCATCGCTATTTAAATGAAGAGTTGCCACAGCTAAGTCCCTATGTGACGAAAGTATTACGCGTTCATGGAGCAAATCAGCCTCATTTAGCTCAAATTCATAAACTATTTCATGAACTTAAAATGGAATTAGAACAACATTTAATTAAAGAAGAAACGGAAGATTTTCCGTTAATTTTAGAATTCGAACAAAATCCAACTGATGAAAACTATGCAAAGTTACGTAAAGTAGTAGACGAATTGGAGGATGAACATAACCACGCTGGCAATATTATTAAAGAACTTCGTAAGGTGACAAATGACTTTACTCCACCAGAAGGAGCTTGCGGCACTTATCGCCTTGTTTACCAGCGCCTTGAAGCCATTGAATCTGATTTATTTGAGCATATTCATTTAGAAAATAATATTTTATTTCCGCGTGCAATTTCAAGAGCATAAATAAAGTGCAGGACATGAGTATAAATGCTCATGTCCTGCTTTTTCATTGTGTGAAAAATATTCACGCTTCCCCCGCCTTTTCACTGAGTAGCTTGATATAATCTAATTTATTGAAGGAATATGTTAGATTGCATTAAGGAGTTGTATTTATGAAAGAAAAAATGATTAAACAACATTTACGAGAGGTCTTCCTCTTTTAAGAGATTTCAGAAGAAGAACTACATCCTGCCTCTCTTCTTTAATCCCACTAAAAAACAAGTCCTCTCATAAAGTAAAACTTCTAATCAAATGTTCACTCCTTTAATACGTCTCTCTTACATACCCTTACTATAAGGGGGGGTAAAATACAGATGTGACATTTCGCACAGTTCAAGAGATTGTCAAAAATTCAGTAGAAAATAAGTTTGAGAGAAATTATTCGGAAACAAAGGTTTCTTTGTTCGGTTGTGAAGTTTTAGGATCACCCGTGATTATTAGGAGAATAGGAATTAGAGGCTACACCTATTTTGCAAAAGAAAAAACGCAGGAGACATTCCTACGTTTTTCTTTATAAATATAAAAAAAGTTTTGATATTATTTCAAAAATGCTATAAGAAAAAGATTATAAATTGTATGTAAGGAATTTATTTTTTTCAACGCTACTATTTTATATCAAGACATACTTTACACAAAACTACAAATCATTATTTACTGTATTGCCCTTAATTACGGAAACAATTATACTAGATGTTATCTACATATATAATCTGAATATTCATAAAATTACGAGTAGGATTTCCTTTGGGGACATAGAAATTATAAAGTATATCACCATGATTTTTTAACATTTAAGTTTTTCCTATTTATATAAGTTCTCAATATGAACTTATATAAACCATTCCTACTTACCTCTTAGATTACTATTATACTGCATAAAAATGAAGGAACTCCTTTTCTTTAACATAAAAATGAATTAGAAACGATAATAAAATTAGGAGGATTACGATGCCCCAGCTTGATTCATTACATCCCATAGTAGAAAAAATAATCACCAATATTGAAAAATTAATGGTCGGAAAACGAAAAGAAACGATCTTAGCTTTGACAGCTCTCTTAGCTGAAGGTCACGTACTATTAGAAGATGTTCCTGGCGTTGGGAAAACAATGCTAGTACGTGCTCTTTCTAAATCAATTGATGCTGATTACAAGCGTATTCAATTCACACCTGATTTACTGCCGTCAGATGTAACAGGTGTTTCTATTTATAATCCAAAAGAACTCCAATTTGAGTTCAAGCCTGGACCGATTATGGGGAATTTTGTACTTGCTGATGAAATTAATCGTACATCTCCAAAGACACAATCTGCCTTACTTGAAAGTATGGAAGAAGGCACTATCACAATAGATGGCATTACAAGATCGTTACCAAAACCTTTCTTTGTAATGGCTACACAAAATCCGGTCGAATATGAGGGAACATATCCTTTACCAGAAGCTCAGCTCGATCGTTTCTTGTTGAAGCTAAAAATGGGATATCCTACACCAGAAGAAGAATTTGAAATTTTAAACCGGATGGAAAAAACAAATCCACTCTCTCATTTACAAGCTATTACTACAATAAAAGAATTACTTTATTTACAACAAAGCGTACGGGAAGTAAGCATGGACAAAGCAATCAAGCATTACATTGTAAAGCTTGTTACTCAGACGCGTTCTTATAGTTCTATACAGCTAGGTGCAAGTCCGCGTGGCTCGATCGCTTTAATGAAAGCTTCACAAGCTTATGCATTCATCCATGGCAGAAATTATGTTATTCCAGACGATGTTAAATTTTTAGCTCCTTACGTTTTAGCTCACAGACTGATTCTAAAAATGGAAGCAAAATTTGAAGGAATTACAGGAGAACAAGTTATCGCAAAAATCGTTGCACGAACTACTGTGCCGACTCAAAGGACGAAGAACCTTTGATGAAACGACTACTACGGGCGCTATATCACGTTACGAAGTTATTGCTAATACCTTTATGCCTAGTCTTAACATTTGTATACGCTATGCTTCAAGGAGGATTTGTAAGTTGGTTTTTGTTTTACAGTACGATTCCTATTGGCCTTTATTCACTACTACTTCCCTTCTACGCTTTACGAGACGCTGAAGTAAAACGAATAACAAACCAAAACGAATATGCAGCAGGAGAACAATTTTTAAGCACTATTACAATAAAAAGAAGATTTCCTTTCCCCTTACTTTATTTAATTATAGAAGATGAACTGCCATCACAATTTACAAATTGTAGACAAACGAAGGTGAATAAGGTAATACTCTTTCCAGGATTGAAACGAAATATTTCGTTTCAATATGCAATTGACACAATCCCTAGAGGAGAGCACACTTTTTCAAGCGTACGTGTCAAAACTGGTGATCTATTCGGAATGATGGAGAAAGAAGTAACTTTTTCAGTTCCAGATACATTTTTAATCTATCCCCAGTACGTAGATATAACGTATCGACAATTGGAAAATCATTTCGAACAAGGAGCGCTTTCAGCAAATATAAATTTAGTAAAAGACTCTACAATCTCTGTCGGTGTCAGAGACTATAAACCTGGTGACCGCTTTTCATGGATTGATTGGAAAGCAACTGCACGAACAAACAACATTATGACGAAAGAGTTTGAACAACAGCGCAGCCATAATATTATGATATTTATGGACAGAACTGAGTCCCCTCTATTCGAATCAGTCGTAACGTTTACTGCCTCTATTGTGAGGGCTGTCTTGAAGCAAAATTCACCAGCGTCATTCGTGTCTGTCGGAAAAGAACGAACTTTTTTCCCTTTAGACAATGGAGATAGTCAGTTACAACAAATCTTTTGTCATTTAGCGAAAGTACAAGCAGACAGTGTATTCCCGCTCTCTCGAAGTGTAGAAATGGAATTAAGAAAAATTTATGAGCCCGTAACGATTATACTCGTGACAAGCGATCTTTCTCCCGATATTCAAAAGGCGGCTGACTATGCCGCTATAAAAAACAGAAAATTAATGGTGTTTGTCGTGAAAGAAAAAACAAATCAACTCTCACATCGAGAACTAAGTATTCTAGAAACTCTACAAAAACGAAAAATATTTGTAAATGTGGTTTATGGGAACCGGTATACAAACGTGTTTTTTGAGGTGAGCAAATGATAACATTACAAACAAAATACAAATGGGATATGAGCAGATTCTTCATGCATGCATGCGCATTTTTACTTTTACTAGAATGGCTAAGACCCCTTATAGGTATTACAAACGTAGGTAGATTAGATATTTTTGTAATATTTATAGGAATTTGCTTCACTCTCTCTTTTTTTCAAACAAGGTGGCAGATTCCAATAAAGATCGTCACGATCTTATTCATCATTCATTTCCTGTATTATAAAAATGCTTTTATAAATCCATCTTGGCTAACAAAATTTTTTGCTGATATTTCTCGAAATTCCTCTCTGTTTTTCCAGGGGGATTTGCTAGATATTTCTCCAGTTTTTCCAACATTATTATTTTTTCTATCATTTTGGTTTTTGAGTTCTTTCAGCTCTTTTTGGGTTATTCATAAAAAACGTGGGTTGTTATTTCTTGCATTGACTATTATTTATATCACAACTTTTCATAACTTACATTTATACAATGCAAACTACGCTATTATTCGTACTGTTGTCATCGGCTTTTTTATACTTAGTCTTCTTCAAATAGAACGAATAAAAAAGATGGAACACTTACAAAATTATGCTAGAGCAATCTCAAAATTACTTAGACCTCTTACAATATTTATTGTATTGTCAGCAACCATCGCATACTTTGCTCCAAAATTTGGCCCTCAATGGCCAAACCCAATGGATTTTTTGAAATTCAACACATCTGAAGCAAGTAAAGAACAAGCAGTTTCTAAAATTGGATATGGTCTAGATGACTCGCAATTAGGCGGTCCTTTTAAGCCGGATAATACAATTATTTTTACAGCACAAACGCAAAACAAACAATATTGGAGAGTAGAAACAAAAGATTTTTATACAGGAAAAGGTTGGGATGTTTCTGAAAATCGAAAAAAAGTTTCTTTTAAAAATAAAAACGACGTCGTGAGCTGGTACGAACCAAATACAAAAACGGAGATAACTGAGGCAACAATCACCATGCAAAAAAGTTATCCTCACCTTACCTATCCAGCAGGATTAGTATCAGTTGAGGCTTCTTCTGATGTATCATACAGCGTTGACCCATTTTCAGAAAAAATCTATACGATGCACGGAGACTCTTCTACTACTTTAAATTCGTATAAAGTAACATATGAGGTTCCGGAGTTTTCCATAGAAAATTTGAAATCTGTAAAAACGAATGAAGGTCATGAAACAAGTCCTTATTTCATGACAAAGTACACACAACTTCCCGAATCATTACCGCAGCGAGTAAAAGACTTGGCTGTCAATCTTACAAATGATAAAGACAACCGATATGATAAAGTATTAGCTATTGAAAATTACTTTACAGACAATTCTTTTGTATACGAAACAATGAATGTCTTATACCCTGCCAAAAACCAAGACTATGTAGATCAATTCCTTTTCGATACAAAAAGCGGTTACTGCAATAATTTTTCGACATCTATGATCGTGTTACTTCGTTCTGCTGGGATTCCTGCTCGCTGGGTAAAAGGATTTACAGAAGGAACTCTGGAGAATACACTTGCCTCTGCAGAAGGTGAGAATGTTTATACAATCGCGAACAATAACGCACACTCTTGGGTCGAAGTATATTTCCCAGGATACGGATGGATTCCATTCGAACCAACAAAAGGATTTACCAATCCCTATAATTTTACAAATAATACTCCTGCTTCTACTTCACAAAATAACGAAGTAAATAATTCTAATAACGAGCCAATACACCAACGGAACAATGAAGCAAAGCTCAAAAGTTTAATAGAAAATACAGAAGAAGCCTCTACTAAAAAGATTACAAATTCCAAAAATGATTTTTCTTGGTGGTACGTATTCCTCTCTACGATACCGATTAGTATCATCGGATACATTCTCTTCACCACTAGAATGAAATGGATTACATTTTTTATTATTCTTTTCTATAAATACCGAAAAGATGATGCTGTTTATCAAAAAGCTTACGGTGCACTTTTAAAACAATTTGCGAGAATCGGCATACCACGGGGTGAAAGTCAAACATTCCGAGAATACGCTCTCCACATCGATACACTTTACAATTCGGCCGATATGCAACAACTTACTTTCAGTTATGAGAATGCTATGTATCAAAAGGAACAGGCCGCATGGAAGACATCCGTACACTTATGGGAAGTGCTTATGAAAAAAGCAGCTTCTCTGCCTAAATCAAACGACTACGATAGAGTGATTTAATCTTGATAATGTGAGTTTAAAGAAAACACCTCAAAGAACTACATTGTTCTTTGAGGCGTTTTTTAATAAAGTGAAACTCCTAATTATTCCCCAAGCACCTTCTCAATCTCAACCTCTAAATCCATCGGCTTCGTCTGTGGTGCAAAACGTCCTACTACTTTCCCGTCTTTTCCAATTAGAAACTTAGTAAAGTTCCATTTCACTGCTTTCATACCGAGTAAACCTGGCGCTTGTTCTGTCATGTATGTATAGAGAGGATGAGCCTTATCACCTTTCACATCAATCTTCGCAAACATCGGGAAGTTCACACCGTAGTTCAATTCACAAAAACTAGTAATATCAGCTTCTGTGCCTGGTTCTTGTCCCCCAAATTGATTACAAGGGAAACCGAGTATTTCTAGTCCTTGGTCTTTATATTTATCATATACTTCCTGTAACCCTTTATATTGTGGTGTAAATCCACATTTACTAGCTACATTTACAATAAGCAGTACTTTTCCTTCGTAATCTTTTAACGATTTATCTTCTCCTGTTATTGTTTTAGCTGAAAAATCATAAACTGTCATTGTTCATACCCCTCTCTTCACTATCATTCTATGTTTATACTATACTACATTCGTGAATATACAGCTCTTATTACGTACTCACATACCGGAATGATAGCGCTTTATTTCCGTTCGAAAATTCGACACAATATACTAGACTTTTATGATGGAAAGTTTTACAATTAATTTGTGAACAAAATGTGACAGTTTATATTTCCATTATAATAGAAAAGGATGGTGTTCATTATGAAAACTGCACAACATGAAACGATTTCAAATCGCGAGTTTTATTTCGTACTATATATGATGTTATTGTATGTTATTGGCTGGGTAATCGATGTAAATGGTTTATTTTTAAGCTCCTACTTTAATTTAGCAGGAGAAATTATGCTTCCGATCGTTGGCGGCATTGTTGGACTGTTCGTTATGTCTATCAATAAAGAACAAACGAAATAACTACATTACAAAAGGGCAGAAGACGAGCTTTCGTTTTCTGTCTTTTTCTATTTTTAGCGTATAATAGATACATACCGTATATAAGGAGTGGTAAGTATGAAAAAAGTAGAACAACTATCTTCTCATCTATATCTTATTGATGATTATGACTTACAACATGATGAACGCACCGGTACATACGTTTTATTAGGTGACGATATTACTTTAATTGAAACTTGTGCGGCCCCTTCTCTTCCCTATATTTTAGACGGCTTACAGCAATTACATATTAATTTAAATGATGTAAAAAACATTATCGTTACACATGTTCATTTAGATCACGCAGGCGCAGCAGGGTTAATGATGGAAAAGTGCCCAAATGCTACTCTATTTGTGCATCCGCGCGGGTCTCGTCATATGATTGATCCAACAAAACTAATTCTTGGTGCAAAAGCTGTGTACAAAGAAGATTTTGATAAACTTTTTGATCCAATTCTTCCAATTGAAGAAGAACGTGTTCATATTGTACAAAATGGTGATACATTAAAAATTGCAGAAGACCGTACACTCACATTTTATGATACACCGGGACATGCGAAGCACCATATTAGCATTCACGATTCATTAACAAACGGCATTTTTACTGGCGATACAATAGGAATTTATTATAGAGAACTCGCAGACCTTGATGTAGAACTATATCTACCATCAACGTCTCCTTCACAATTCCAGCCAGATGCGATGATTGCTTCTAAAAATCATATTCAAAGTATGAATGTAGATACTATTTATTTCGGTCATTACGGCGCATCATCCAATGTTACAGAAGTATATAACCAACTTGAACATTGGTTACCTATTTTCGTTAATACTGGAAATGAAATTTTTCAAAAACATACTGATTTCGATGAGGCTACTAAAGCTTTAAAAACTTTATTAATGGATAAAATCACTTCTCATCTTACAAAATTAAATGTCCCATCAGATCATTCCGTATATAACATTTTACATCTAGATATAGAAATTAGCGCGATGGGTATTATTGATTATTTCACGAAGCAAGAGAAATCCAAATCCACTATCAACTAACAGTAAAAGAAGAGATATATAACAGTAGTTATTGTATATCTCTTCTTTTTTTGAATATATTTTTTAATAAAGGATGGTGGAATGGAATGCAAAAATTGATACTTTACCTCTGCTTTACATTATTTATCATCTTATTATTATTTGTAGGAGTAAAAATTCAATTTTATTTAGAAACAGACGCGCAAGTGAACTTTAACTTTTATCCAAGGTTATTCTACTTTACACTCTTCCCTCTTTTGTTCGGCATTTTATTACGATTCCTACAATCCATTAATCGCGAAACGAGCAAACAAAACTGGAGCTTTCAGCCGGATAAATTTATCGCTATTACGTTGCCAACACTATTCATTTCCTTTTCTCCAGCCCTACTCTTTTCACCAGTTGGCAAATACCTACCTTATTTAACTACTATTATTCTTGTGAATACAACTTTCGTTACCATTATTAGTTTAATAGCTGGTTACTCACTTTTAGATTGTTTGATACAAAAAGACAAGGAGAATAGTAAGGAATATAACTAAGTGATTTCCCACTTTCACTTTATTAAGCAAATCAAGATAATTCTGCCCCTAACTTGTATGCAAAAGAACCTAATGTTCAATTTTTAAGTGTCGTTGGTTATGGTGGTTTATTTATAAGTGCAATACTCCTTGTAAGAGTTGCTATACATGTGGTAAGGAAATTTAAGTAATAACAAAACGAGTATGAAATCGCATAGATTTTATACTCGTTTTTTATTGTTCATATATTTAATTGGTAATAGGAAATTTATGTTAAACTAAAGAAAGTCGCGCACTAAATCAAAATACATTTCAAACAAGGGAGACTTATTATGAAATTAGGGACTTTCTCGTTTCTAACGTTTATCACAAGTATATGTTCTTTCTTTATTTTAAGAGGACCTAATGCAAATTTAACATTACTTATTGTGCTTCTAAGTATTCTTTCATTACTCGGTATTATTTTTGCGATTGCATCAAAGAATTGGCTATTTAAAATAGTTGGTACGACATTAAATGGAGTCATACTAATATTTGTATATTTCTTATTGCTAGCAAAAGGAATAGGTGGTTAATATATTTACGTTTCAATAAGAAAAGCTCACAGCTTAAGCTATGAGCTTTTTTACTTATCTCACCTTTTCATCTACATACTCCATAAACTGTTCTGCTTTAATAAATCTTTCTTTATACGCTTCAGGTACTTCTTCTACTGTTATCCCACCACTCGATTTCGCTTTTACTAATACAGTTTGATATGACATTAACGCTTCCATATATTGTTCATACTCTTCTGAAGTTAATACTTCTTTACTAGATTTATGGCCATTTAATTTATCAAAATACGGCTGAAGTTCCATTTCTACCTTTTTCATTTCCTCTTTTTTAGCTGGTGATAATTGATCATAATCAATATTACCGTTCGAATCCCCGTACTCAAGCTTTGCATTCGTTAATTTCTTTAGTTCTTTTGTAAACTCTTCATATTCCTTCGCACCCATTTCGTCTTTCGCTTGTGATAACTTTGCATTAAAACGCATGTATCCTTCTAATGTTATAGCTCCGGCATGTTTTTTTAAGTTCTCAAAAGATCCGTATATACCATCCGCCATAATAGATTGGTAAGCAAAACCAGTCGTTGGGATTAAAAATGCGGCTGCAAGCACTCCTGCGATAAGGCGCTTCTTCCTTTTACTTCCCCCGCTCTTCATTTTTATTTGAACAATTACTTTTTCTTTTAACTCCGGCGGGGCAATAATCCCCTTCGCTTCTTCTTGTATAGATTCTCTAACTCTACAATCTAAGCTCATTTCACATTGCCTACCTCTCCTAAAAAGATTTCTTCTACTTGCTCTTTTTGACGTAGTTTCTTTAATGCCGCATGAATTCTAGACTTCACTGTACCGATTGGAATATGTAATATTTGTGCTACTTCTTCTTGAGAGTAATCGTGTAAGTATCTTAAGATAATAACTTGTTTCAATTTATACGGTAACTTATGAATGAGTTCGATTAATTTTTGATTTGATATTTTACTTACAACATCGCTAGAAAAATCAATTTGTACTGGTTTTCTTTGCTCTTCTGCTTTTTTTACAATTCGTAGTCGCATCCACCTCTTTCTTCTATAAGAATGAATTTGTTTAATCGCAAGTCCAATTAGCCAAGGTCTAAATGGCTTCTCGCTATCATATTTACGAAGCGATTCATATAGCTGTATGTATATTTCTTGAACGACATCATCTACATCTGCTTTGTCTTCTATTAAAAAATGTGCTGTCTTATATATTTCTTGAATCGTTTTATCATACAATTCGCTATATGCTTCTTTATTGCCTGATAAAGTTAATTGGATTAAATCTGAATACACTGTTTCCCCCTTCATGTACCATCCCTCCTTTGTCCTACACTATATATTGGCAAGAAAACGATATTTCGTTCGATTTCTTTCAAAGTTTTTTCAAATAAATTAATATAATGATGCAATGACTTCATAAGCTTCACTTATAACCCTGCATAACAATTATATAATTTTCCAATTTCTAATAAAGATTTAAAATAATATATATATTCAAATTTAGGAGGATGTATATGAAAGCTATCGTTGTAACTTCGTTCGGTGGTCCTGAAGTGATGAAATATACAGATATGGAGATGCCGGCTATTTCAGACAATCAAGTTTTAATTCGTGTTGTTGCTACTAGTGTTAATTTCGCCGATATTAAATCACGCTATGGCAAAAAAGGAAACAAAGCATTACCTTTTATTCCAGGTATAGATGTAGCTGGTATTGTAGAACACGTAGGTTCTCAAGTGAAAAATATTCATTCTGGACAACGTGTCATCGCTTTCCCTCAAAACGGATCTTACGCAGAATACGTTGTCGCAAACGAAAATCTTACTTTCGTTTTACCTGATGAAGTCGATTTTCAAGCTGCAGCTGCCTGCCCTATCGTATCTTTTACAAGCTACAATTTACTTGCAAATGTTGCAAGACTACAAAAAGATGAAACAGTTCTAATCCATGCAGCTGCTGGTGGAATTGGTACTACAGCGATTCAACTTGCAAAACTATTAGGGGCTAAAAAAGTTATCGGTACTGTTGGAAATGAAGCAAAAAGAAAAATTGCTTTAGATGCTGGCGCTGATTATGTTATTTGTCATCAAGATGAAGATTTTGTAGAGAGGATAAATCACCTTACAAACGGAGAAGGCGTTAATATTATTTTAGATTCTATTTCTGGTACTGTGTCCGAAAGAAGTTTAGAATGCCTTGCTTATTACGGTCGTCTCGTCCATTTCGGCAATGCTAGCGGAGAAGTTGGTAGTTTTCAAACGAAAGATTTACACGCAAGTTGCCGTTCTATACTCGGTTTCAGCTTTGGCACTACACGGAAAAAACGTCCTGAATTGCTTCAAGAAACTGCGAATCAAGTTTTCCGTTATTTACGCGATGGAAGTTTACAAATTAAAGCTACGAAATCTTTTCCTCTTCAAGATGCAGGGAAAGCACATGAATGGGTCGAAAGTAGACAAAGTACAGGGAAAGTAATACTCCACGTTCAGACAGCTCCCTAAAATGAATACATGAAATAGAGGTGTTATTCATGGGATCACGAATTATGCATATCATTATCGCGAGCGGTATTGCAGAGAAACTATCTATTCAAGATAAAACTTCTTTCTTACTTGGTGGTGTAGCTCCTGATGCTGTTCATTCAAAAAAAGAAAAAGGAACTTCACATTTTTACGCTGGTACAACGAAGAACTATACGAGAAGAATAGATTATGATTCATTTATTCATAAATACGAAGATCATCTGGATTCCCCTTATATTTTAGGTTATTATACCCACCTCATTGCCGATGATAATTGGCTAAGCGGCTTTTTTCTACCTTGGCTTAAAAACAGAATAGAAAACGACGAAACTATCGCACCTATGTACTATAACGATTTTAAATTATTGAACGCACAATTGTTGCATCATTACGATAAAGAACAGCAGCTCTTCGCCCTACTTAATCAAGAGGCTAACATTGTGAATATAGAGGAGATTTCTAGAAAGAATGTTTTAGCTTTTCGGCAATATATTTTTGAAGATATGCTATATCCTGAGCAACACTTGCACGAAAACTTACAAGTGTTTTCATTTGATCAAATCGTTGGTTATATTGAGACTGCAATTGAAAAAGGAACATTTTTTATAGAACAACTCGTTAATAAAAAATTGACTTCAAATATTTAATCCCCCTCATTATTTACGAGGGGGATTTTCACATAACTATATAATTATTTATTTTTTCCCATTACTGCAAAGTAATTCCCTTCACTATCAGCAAAGTTAAACCATTTACCAGTAGGCATAGTTACGTCTTCCCAATTATTTATCTAGGCTTTTTCTTACCAGTAAAAGCTGGTTTCTTTTTCTTTGGTGCTGGTGGTTTCGATTCTACAAATGTTCCTTTGAACATTTCTTGTTTCGTAAACACGATACCTAATTTTTTCGCAAATTGAAGTAATTTACGCTCTTCTTGTTCTGTTACAAGAGAAACAACTGTTCCTTCTTTGCCCATACGTCCAGTACGTCCTGAGCGGTGAATATATTGGTCTACTGTGTCTGGTAACTCTAAGTGGATTACGTGTGTTAAATCATCGATATCTAATCCACGTGCTGCAATATCAGTAGCAAGTAATATTTCTAATTTCCCGCTACGGAACGCGCGCATCGTTACTTCACGCTCTTGTTTGCTTGCCTCTGCATGAAGTGCTGCTGCTTTCATTTTACGGAACTTCAGTTTTTGAGTAATTTCATCTAAACGGAATGGATCATTTAAGAAGGCAACTGCTTTTACATTTCCCATATGCATAACTCTTCTAATATAATCATTTTTTTCACGACGCTCACAAACGATATACGTATGTTCAACTAGGCTCTGTGCCTCTGAACGTGTTACACGTACTAATTGTGGTTCAACTGTCAAATCACGTGCCGCATCTTCTGCAGCTTTTGTTATTGTCGCCGAGCAGAATACTAATTGACGATCGCGCATCGTTGATTTAATTACATCAAGTACAGCACCCATCATCTTTTGTTTTACAATTTGATCAAACTCATCAAATACAATCGTTTTCACTTCATGCATCTTTAATTTTTTCATGCGAATCAACTCTAAAATACGTCCTGGTGAACCGACAATAACTCTCGGATGTTTCTTTAATTTTTCAACTTGGCGCTTAATATCCGCACCACCAATTAAAGACGCACCTGAAATATCCGTTCCTGCTGTAAACTTTTGAACCTCTTCATGAATTTGCATAACAAGTTCACGAGTTGGCGCTAAAATTACAACTTGAGGTTGTTTAACTTCAGGATTAATTTTATGTAAAAGTGGTAATAAGTACGCTAATGTTTTTCCTGTTCCAGTTGGAGATTCAGCAATAACGTCTTGTCCTTCTAAAATAGTTGGAATCGCTTGTTTTTGAATTTCAGTAAATTCTTTAAAACCAGCCTTTTCCCAAGCTTGTTGTAAAAATGGTTGCATATCTTTTATCATTTGTTTTTCTCCTTTATCTCTATTTTTGAAGAAAATGTTGTATTGTTCGCACCGTTTCTATCATGTGTGAAATAACAGCTATTAAATCATCAACATGGTCTTCTGTAATCGATTTTTGAAATAGAACCTCTACCTTATTATGATATGAAATCGCTTGCTTATTATATTCGTATGAAATTTTTTGCGTAATCATTCGCTCTTTTCCCCATATAGAATGCAATAAAGTTTCAATTTCTTCGCATCCTATCTCTGGTTGCTCCATTTCGAACGAGAATTCCAGCTTCATTTCACAACCTGGTATAAACTGAGGTACTTCTAATATTTCACCTGATAAATTCTTTGCATCAACAGATAGTGAAAATGTCGCCTCTACCATCGTTTTAAATGTTTCTGTTAGTTGAAATGAAATACTATACATACGACTTAATGAAGCAAGGTCCATCACATCTTTTCGATCCGTTACGAGAATATCACCGTGTAAATCGAAATCATAGACAGCTCCTTCCACAATTACCTTTAAATTTTCAAAAGCAGTTGGATCAAACATAATTTCCTCCAAAAAACAGGCGCCTTTCGATGGAAAGGCGCCACTTGATGTATATATAGTTTACAGATAAACGAGATGAATTACAACCTTTTAGAATAAACCTACTGCTTTTCCATCTTCATTTACATCCATTTGTAGTGCTGCTGGTTGTTTAGGAAGGCCTGGCATTGTTAACATTGTTCCTGTTAACGCAACGATAAACCCTGCACCGATAGATGGTTTTAATTCACGAATTGTAACGATAAAGTCAGATGGGCGACCTAATTTTGTTGCATCATCTGAAAGAGAGTATTGTGTTTTCGCCATACAAATCGGTAGGTTACTCCAACCTTCTCCCTCATATTGAGCTAATTGCTTACGTGCTTTCGGAGCAAATTCAATATCTTTTGCGCCGTAAACTTTTTGAGCAATTGTACGAATTTTTTCTTCTAATGGTAATTCTAATTCATAAAGTGGTGCGTAGTTGTTTTCACCTTTTTCAATTTCTTTTAACACTTTCTCAGCAAGGTCAACTCCGCCTTGGCCACCTTTCTCCCAAACTTCTGTTAAGGATACTGCATAGCCACGCTCATTGCACCATTCTTGTAAGTATGCAACTTCTGCATCTGTATCAGTAATGAATTTGTTAATGGCAATTACGAAAGGAACACCGAAGCTTTGAATTGTTTCAACATGCTTCTGTAAGTTCTCCATACCTTTTGCTAACGCATCTACATTTTCTTCTTTTAATTGATCTCTCGCCACACCACCGTGCATTTTAAGCGCACGAATAGTCGCAACAATAACTACCGCTTCTGGTTTAATACCAGCTGCACGTGCTTTAATATCTAAAAACTTCTCGGCACCTAAATCTGCACCGAATCCAGCTTCTGTAATAACATAATCACCTAATTTTGCTGCCATTGTCGTAGCGATAACACTGTTACAACCGTGAGCGATATTCGCAAATGGTCCGCCATGAATGATAGCTGGTGTATTTTCTAATGTTTGTACTAAGTTCGGTTTTAATGCATCTTTTAATAGAAGTGTTAACGCTCCTTCTACTCCTAAATCTTTAACTGTTACAGGTTGATTTGAAAAATTATAAGCGACAACAATGCGAGATAGACGTGATTTTAAATCTTGAATATCTGTTGCAAGGCAGAATACGGCCATAATTTCAGATGCTACTGTAATATCAAAACCGTCTTCACGTGGTACACCTTGAACCGGTCCACCAAGGCCAATTACTACGTTACGAAGGGCACGATCATTTAAGTCAACACAGCGTTTCCAAACGATTTTACGCGTATCAATTCCAAGTGTGTTTCCTTGTTGGATATGATTATCAATAAACGCCGCTAATGCGTTATTGGCAGTTGTAATCGCATGAATATCTCCAGTAAAGTGAAGGTTAATGTCTTCCATTGGTACTACTTGAGAATAACCGCCACCTGCTGCTCCGCCTTTTAATCCCATTGTTGGTCCAAGAGATGGTTCGCGAAGTGCAATTACTGTTTTCTTACCAATTTTATTAAAAGCTTGGCCTAAACCAACTGTTACTGTTGATTTACCTTCTCCTGCTGGAGTTGGGTTAATCGCTGTTACTAAAACAACTTTACCGTCTTTCTCATCTTGTAAACGCTTAAAAATATCAAGAGATAACTTGCCTTTATAATGTCCGTATGGCTCTAGTTCTTCTTCTAAAATATTTAAATTAGCTGCAATTTCTTGAATCTTCTTCATACTTGCTTCTTGTGCGATTTCAATATCAGATTTAACTGTTGTAGTAGTTGTCATATACCCTAGTCCCCCTTTAATTGATTCTGATGATATTGTATCAGTTTTTTGTATTTTCTGCACTTATTTACCTCCTAAAACCCTTCAATTTTGTTATACGTTTTTTAACATAAATACCCATAAAAATGTTAACGCTTGTTGTAACTCTGTAGGTAGCTGACCTAACATCTTCTCATTTACTCCGCGCTTATATACGCCGGTACCATCTACAACTTCAAATCCTTGTTCTTTTGCTAACTGTTCAAATTCCCAAGGCATCATCGTATTGCAAACAACGTCTTTGCCATATAGGCGCGGATAACTGTTCTCTCTCGGTTTTGCTGTCGGTCCTAAAATTGCAATACATGCGTATCCATCTTTCTTTAAAACACGCTTTATTTCATTTAATGCTCGCAACGGCTCCTCGGTCCATTCTAAAGAATTAATTGCCATAATTGCTTCAAATTTCTCATTTTCAAATGGTAATGAAGAAAGATCACCTTTTATAAAAGATAAGTTTGGGTCTTCTCCGCGCTCCTTACCCTTTTGAATCATAACTTCCGATAAGTCCACCCCAACCGCTTTGTAGCCAGTAAGACTTAATTTATATGTACCATACCCATCACCACAGCCAACATCTAACACTTGTACTTCCTTTTCCACGTACTGCTCAAAAAATGGAATGATTGTACTCCTGCTCCCGCTATCCCACATTTCTTGACTATTTTGATTCCAAAACTCTGCATCGTTATCCCATTTTTTCTCTGCCGATTCATGCCAATTAAACTTCGCCATACATTCCCCTACCTTCACGTATTATCATTCATTTCATTCTACATCATGTTCCAAAATCCCTGTTTATCTTCATAAGGAGATAAAGTGAAACTTTAATCAGTGGGGTGTTTGTTCGCCCCCACTGATTATTATTTGAACCAATCGGGCTTTTACTGGCAGCCCGACTCCCATCTAACTTCTTTGCTCCAGCCGAATTTTGAGGTGGGGGTCTTACTGCACGGCAAATAGCGGGATAAACAGGATAACAACGGAATCTATTTTCTCCAATTTTTGCTTTACTTGGGTTTAACTCATACTCATGTTCTGCTCCTTATGAAAGATACTATAGATACACCCAATTGAAAGAGAGGGATGTACATGCGAAGAAAGAGAAATCATCATTTTAAAAGTGGTGAAAAAAACGAAGAGTATGCAGCTGAAATATCTCCGGCTGGTATTCCGATTAGACATGAGCGCAAAGAAATTGCAAATGAAATAGAAGGTACAAATACCGGTGCAATGATTGGCTATGTCGCATTATTTCTTTCGTTATTCTCCATTGCTTTTTATCCTGTTACACTCGGCTCCCTTGCTATTTTAGTTGGCTTATTAGCTGTCAATTTTGGAGCGAGAACACTTGGATATACCGCAATTGGTTTTGGTAGTTTTTCTGTTTTATTTACTTTACTCTATCCGCTTGCTTTGTCAGCGTTTTAAAAAAAACACACCAAGTTATACTTGGTGTGTTCATTCATGATACAACATGATATGACCGCATCCACAACAATGCTTCGCTGTAATTTCTTGAAAAACTGGATAATTTTCTTCATCTCTATGCTCAATAAACACCTTTTCAAATCGGTACATGTTTGGCGCATATGCCCAATCTTGTTTCGTACGTGCATATAATGTTGAAGAAAAAAACTCCTCACCACCACAAACGATACATCCCTTCTTCATCCATACCCCTCCTATGCTTGTCTTACTTCATCTATATGAACATAAACATAAAAAAAAGACCTTCTATTACTAGAAAGTCTTCTCTGAAACAAAAAGAAATGTACCGAATATACCTACTCCGCTATATTCTTTCATAACACCAGCTTCTGTTTTATACGTTTGCTTTACAGTCATAAAGAAAACACCATTTCGTGCATCAATACTTTCAAACTGTAATTTCTCTTTTTTTTCATCTACATTTTGCGTGCATTCAAAGCTACTCTCGTCACATTTCAATGCATACTTATCCTCTAAATACAATTTAAAATCTGATTCTTTCGGACAAGTTATAAGTAATATTGCCACGAGAATAATACTTACAATACCCACAATTGTATAATATTTCTTCATTTGTTCTCCTTTCAAAAGACAAGAAAACTTGACTTCATGCGCCAAGTTTTCTTAGTCTACAACCCATTGCCACTCTTGTTCTTTCTTATCAAAAATGAGCCAACCCGTTTCTGTTGCTTCCGCTTTCAATTCATCGATATTATCTAGTACCTCATCCGTACTTTCGAATGATCCTACTACATATACCGGAATTTCAAGACCTCTTCTCGACTCAATTTTCCCCGCTAAATCAATGTATAACCCATCTTCCATTAACGGCATAAGCCCAAGGATAACTTCCTTTGAAATTGCTGGGAAAATTTTTGATTTTTGGAAGAAAGTAAAACGTTTCTTTCCAAACGAACCGAGTTTATATGGAATCACTTTACTCAGCATTCCTACAAAATCACCGATTCTACGGTAATACACTTTGTTGTACCAACCGTCATCATGTGAAAAATAAACGAATCTATTCTTCAACAATGGGAAGAACGTTCTTCCAAGTGGTTCTTTTTTGTGAGCCAAATATAATAATTCTGCAATTTCTTTTGGCTCTAACTCATCTAAATCGCTTGCATCATCGAAATCTACCCAACAAAATTCATCAAATTCATCAATCTCTGCTTGAATGAGTTTATGTATGTTTTCTTCCTCAACATATTCAAATAAAGTATGATAATGAAAATCTGTCCACTCAAAATTATGCTTTAAAAGCAATACTTGATGAAGCGGTGAAGGGATGTTACTTGCAAACTCTTTAAACGTAATTCCAGATGTAATAAAACAATGACCCCGACGATTACCATTAATATATATCATATTGTTTACTTGGTCAGATCCTCCAGACAAAGCACCTAGCCACCTTCGTTTTATATGTTTCAATTCTATAGCATATTTTAACATGAAAAATTTTAGAAACATAGAAAAAACTTCAAAAACTATTTACAATTTCATGTGTTTTATTACATACTGATTACAAGAAAAAACGCCTGCTTATGAGCAGGCGTTTTTAAAGGATTTCATCTGGGTTTTGAGGGTGATGATTTCCCTCTTTCTTTTCATCTGTTTGGAACATCGATTGAATTTTATCAATTGTTTGTGGAGCTAATTCAATTATTTTTTCTGCTAAATGTGTCGCATTTTGTAAATGAAGAATATTTACCCCGTCTTTATTCACGACTAGAAATGCTACTGGTGTAATAGAAACACCACCCGCGCTACCGCCACCAAATGCAGGGTTACCGTTCGCTCTTTGTCCATCATTCGTTTGGAAATCAGAACCTCCTGCTCCAAAACCGAACGCTACTTTAGAAACCGTTAACACTACACCACCGTCAGCCGTTTGAACAGGCTCTCCAACAATCGTATTTACATCGACCATTTCTTTTAAATTTTCCATTGCTGCTTTCATTAATCCTTGAATTGGATGATCCACCGTTCATAACCTCCTTTGTCATATCTTTCCTAGTTTTTCCGAAAGTTGGTGAACTAAACATAAAATTTTATATTGATTTCAAAAAACTTAAGTTGTAATATTTAGAAAAATAAAAAAGAGGTCGATTTTTTATGATGAGAAAATTAACAAAGAAAGATCATGAACAAGTATTCGGTTACCTAAAAGAAGAAGCAGCCCTTAACTTGTTTATTATTGGGGATTTAGAAGCTTTCGGTTATGAAACAGACTTTCAAGAATTATGGGGCGTATATAAAGAGAATGGAACATTAAAATCCATTTTACTTCGCTTTCACGATACATTTATACCGTATAGTAAAGAAGAGTTTATGGTTACTGACTATGAGGCACTTCTTTCCGCATATAAGCCGCTTAAACTCTCTGGCAAGTCAACTATTGTAGAAAGATTTGAAACTGCTCCAAGTGTACAACTAGGCGCCAAAAATGAAATGTATTTTTGCGAATGTCTAAATGACAGCAACTTACCTAGCACACCAATTCATGAAACAATTAAACTTGCCTCACTCGATGATATAGAACGAATTATGAAATTACGAAGTGACATCGCTGAGTTCCCGACTGCTCATGAATCTGAAAAAATGTTAAGGCAAGCTATCGAAACAAATACAGGACGTACATATTATATTGAAAAAGACGGTGCAATCATCGCATCCGCCTCAACTTCCGCTGAAAATTCATTATCCACTATGGTAGTTGGTGTATGTACACACCCGAATTATCGCGGAAACGGATATGCTTCACTCATATTACAGAAAATGATTCAGGACTTTACGAAAGAAGGCCGAACACTTTGCCTATTTTATAACAATCCAACTGCTGGACGAATTTATAAACGACTAGGGTTTAAAGATATTGGAATGTGGACGATGTATCGATAAGCTTTTTCTCAACAAAATTAAAAGGAGTCGCACCGTTTTATATTAACTAAACGAGTGCGACTTCTTTTTGCTAAGTTGATGCTTTCTTTTGTACCTATATCTCATCATTTCTTCTTATTCCCTATGCTACTAAATTCTTTTTTGTACTCTTTATATTTATCTTTGGCAGTTTCAGTGTTATCTTTTTTACTACTAAAATACACATATATTTGCTGACTATGTGTTAACATTTTACCTTCATCATTTTTCTTCTCATAGTCAATTGAAATTGTTAATTCTGTTATTTGCATTGGGTGTTTTTCATTATCTATTGAATCATTAAAGTTAAGTACAATTGATGTATTTCCAAATTTATCATATTGCAATTTTAATTTATCATTAATTATTTCTTGAAATTGTGCTTCTGTTAAAGTGAATCCAACTGAATTTGGTTCATTTAATTTTTTTCTATTACCACCTGTTTTCAGTTGTAATTTCCCTACACCGTGTAATCTATTAAATATCAATTTCACAGGAGAAACATCCAAATTTGAAGCCGAACCTTGAACTTTTCCGTTTTGATACATAAAGTTTGTATTATATTTTTCTTCCTCTTTATAATTAATATCCTTATGTCTATCCTTTTCATCTATTGTTTTACTTGTTATTCTTTGAGACGTTTTTCCATATAACAATTTTTCTTTCAAATTATATATACCTTCAGTAGTTTGATATAACGTATTATAATGGTTTTCATCACCACTTGTTTCTATAGTAAAATCAACAATCCGCTCTTTCACATAAGCATACCCATCATCACTAGCAGACATAACGTTTCCCATGTCACCTTCATCCAATGCCTTAACAAATGACTCATACTCTATCTTTTTTTCAAAAAAGCTACATGCTTGTAGTAGGCTGATTGCTACTATTATAGTAATCATTTTAGAAGCCCTTTTTTTGTTCATTTCATCATCACACTACTCTCTCTCTATTCAATCAGATAAGCTTTATCTTACTTAGTTGAAGAAGAATCATTTTTTCACTTCTATATTCATTGCAACTATTTTTCAATATACTTATTCCACTATATTTTATACTTAGCAACGAATTACTCTTTAATAATGAATAAGGTTCCACCATGACTTTATCCCTTCAATTCACACACTCACTTAATCACTTATCATTTTTATATTGTTTTTCATAATTCACATAATCTTTTTTAGCTTCCTGATCATTATCCTTTTTATCACTAAAATTCACAGATATTTGCTGAGTATGTGTTAATAATTTCCCCTCACTATTTTTCTTTTCATATACAATTAAAATTGTTAATTGTATTATTTGCATTGGATGCTGTTTCGTATCTTTAGAATCGTTAAAATTAAATGCAATTGATGCTTTTTCAAAACTATCATATTGTAAATTCAATTTATCGTTAATTATTTCTTGAAATTGTGATTCCGTTAACATAAAACCAACTGTATTTGGTTCATTAACTTTCTTTTTATCTCCCTCTACTTTCAGTTGTAAATTCCCAACACCTTGCAATCTATTAAAAATTAGTTTTACATGTGAAACATCCAAGCTCGAATCAGAACCGTAAGCCTTTCTATCTTTATACATGAACCTAGTGCTATATTTTTCTTCTTCTTTATATTTATTATCCTTATGTCTATCTTTTATGTTCGTAATATCACTTGTTATTTTTTGATTGGTTTCTCCATATAATAAATTTTCTTTCAAATTAAATATACCTTCAGAAGTTTGATATAGCGTATTATGAATTCTGTCATCACCATTTTTTTCTGTGGTAAAGTCAATAACCCGTTCTTTCACATACGCATATCCATCATCACTCGCAGACATAACCGTCTTCATATCACCTTCATCCAATGCCTTTACTAATCTCTCATACTCTATCTTCGTCTCCCCAAAACCACATCCACTTAATAAACTTGATACTATTGACAGAACTATCATCATCTTAGCTTTCTTCTTTAACTTCATACTGACACCCCGTTGATTTCTCTAGGCATTTTTAAGTTCATTATGTTCTTTTTTGGAAAGTAATACATTTCACCTTTACTACTGGTATTTTTTCACTTATATGAATTATATTAAAGATACTTTAATTTTTAATACCATCGATATATATACAATCCTTAATTGTTTATATAATCTGTTCGAATTTTCAGAAATCAAAACTTATTTTATTTCTTTCGCTTTCTTTTCCTCTCTCTCTTTATAACGCTTTAAGAATTCCTGGCGTTCCCTATCATGTTCCTCCCATGAAATATAAAATGATGGAAATTTAAATCTGCAATAGGCTAATAATTGGAACTCTGCTGCACCTATTGCTACTGCGTACATTACAAGGGTTCCTGCCATATACCCCACTAAAACCCCTGTTTCATAATTATTATGAAAATAAATTAAAATAAGAAGGGTTAGTACATATATCGTAACACCAATCATTGCATTGCCTTTTGTTTTACTAAAAAATGAAGTTGCTCTTTCATCCATACTAAATGCTCCACTCTCTGCTTGTTTAAAGGTATCAATCGTTGTCACCAGATGAACAAAAACTGCCCCTAGAAACAATAAACCCACATACAATAATGTAATTTGATCAATTGAATAATTCGAAATTGCTGGAAGTATAAATAATGTGAATCCTATAGTTCCTAGCTGAAATGCAAATAATAATATCACAAATGCTTGCAACTTTTGATATTTGAAACGAGCTTTTGGAATTAGATATAGAATGAAAAAGATTACTTGCAAACCATATAACACTAATTCAATACTAACAATTATTTTGTCAAAGAGAGTTGGATAGTAACCCCAGCCAATCTTAATTAATGCTACCAAAATAAAAAGCATGAATAATGAACTATAAACTATTCCTCCAAACATAAACACCATAGAATCTTCTGGGCTTAAGCGATTTCTACATGTAATTTTAAATTCATCTAAATCTTTTTCTTTTATATTCCACATATAATTACACCATCTTTTCTAAAATCATGTAATAACTCTATTTTTGTAGACAAACTGAGAGTAAATAAATGTTTTTGGTATTTCATATTAAACTAGCCTTTTTTACTTTGTTTAACAAACACAAAATACATCAACATACAACTTAACCTCAGCTTGTACAACTATCTTTTCAAAAGGAGTTAGAGAAATCTTGTCACCGTTCAACAAAAAATCTAAAAACATAATAAGCATGGGTATAGAAGTATATGCAAAAACTCCCCCATAAAAGATTCTTATATAATCCGGACTTAATCGGTTTCTATTTTCAATTGCAAAAAGGCCAAAATCTTCTTCCTTTATTTTCATCATTTATCCTTCTTTCTCATTTCTTATTAAACTCTTAGAAATCCTTTCTATATTCCAAATCCAGGCTTATCACGTTCTAGACATTTCAAATATTTTTCATACTCTTAAATACGATCTCTATTATTTACTTTTCGTTTTAGATTGTTTATTTTACTTTTGAAGTCTTCCCCATTTAGTTGTTCCACCTTTTTTTAAAAATCACATTTTATTTAATAACTCTTAGAAATTCCCTTAACCCTTTTACCCAGTTCCACCCCCTTACTTAAAATGCCTCTCCTAATTATTCATTCTTCTTATACTTTACTTTGTAATCTATATATTCTTTTTTTGCATCTTGATTATTACCTTGTTGACTATCAAAAGATGTGTGTATTTGTGATATGTATTCTACTAACTTGCCTTCTTCATTTCTCTTCTTATAATTCATTACAATACTTACTTCCAATATCTGCTCTGAACCATTTGTAAACTCAATATGCAGTGCGATCGATCCACCACCATATTCATCATATTGTATTTTCAACTTATCATTAATAATACTCTGAAACTCTGATTCAGTTAGTTTATATCCAACAGTACTAGGTTGATCAAACTTTTTTATATCATCTCCTGGCTTCATCTTTAGTTTCCCTATCCCTTTTAAACGATCTACAATTAAGTTCACGTATGAAACATCCAGACTTGAATCCGCACTTTGTACCTGTCCATTCTCATAACTAATATTTGTACTATAATTAACTTCTTCTTTATAATTTTTATTATCTACTTCCGAGGTAATTTCTTGTGTTGTATTTCCATATAAACTTTTATCTTTCGTATTATATATACCTTTCGAAGTTTGATAGATTGTTTTACTGTGCTCTCCATCTTCCTTTTGCTCATATGTACTATATATACCTCTTTGTTTCACATACGCATATCCATCATCACTAGCGGACATAACCTTTTTCATGTCACCTTCATCCAAAGCTTTGACAAATGGCTCATACTCTATCTTTTTTTCAAAAAAACTACATGCTTGTAGTAGGCTGATTACTATTATGATAGTAATCATTTTAGACACCCTTTTTTTGTTCATTTCATCATCACACTACTCTCTCTACATTTTCAATTAGATAATCTTTTAATCACCTTACATAATTAAAATTTCTTTTGGTAGTTCAAATACTCTCCTTTAAATCATTACTTTTTTTACCATCAAAACTTACAATACACACTTTCTTTATGCCTTACGTTTCGATTTACTTTTTTTATTTTTCTTTTGATATCTTGGAGTTTCTCTTTTATGTTGCTCCCACGAAATGTTAAATGATGGAAATTCAAATCTACAATAAGCTAATAATTGAAATTCTGCTGCACCGATGGCTATCGTATACATTAAAAAGCTCCCTACTACATACATAAATAAATCATCAAACCCATAATCGTTATGAAAATATATCAAAATAAGAATAGTTATTGCGTATAGTGTAGCCCACTTCATCATATTCCCTTTTGTTTTACTAAAGAAAGAAGCAGACCTTTCATCCATACTAAACGCACCTTCACTCGCTTGTTTAAACGTATCAATTGTTGTCACAATATGAAAAATTACTGCTCCCAAAAGCAATAAACCCGCATACATTATTGTAATCCAGTCAATTGAATTATTAGCCATTTTAGTAACAGTCAAAGCAGTAGGTGCTATTGTTGCCATTTGGAATGCATATAATAATACAACAAGGGTTTGTAGTTTTTGAAATTTAAATTGAGCTTTCGGAAATGAATAAATAATTAAAAGAATTATTTGTAGGATATATAAGAACACTTCTAACTTAACAATTCCTATATTAAAGAGAAGCATACAGTAATCCCACCCAGCTGATAAAACAATAGAAAAAATGGTTATTGAACTAAATAGTATTCCTCCAAACATAAATCCTGTAGCACCCTCAGGACTTAAACGATCATTACATGTCATCCTAAACTTATCTAAATCTTCTTCTTTTATATCCCACATCCAAGTTTCCCACCTTTAACTACCTTTACTTAAATCATGTAGATTTAAAATAAAAACCTTCTCATTTACATGAAAAGAGAAGGTTCTATTGGCACCATATAGCTTTATACTATTCAAAACTATCTCTTTTGAGATGCTTCATTTATAACAGATAAAAAATTTTTCAAAAATGAAATCAAGTTACTGCTCCTATTATATTACTGCGCTTCATCTTCTGGAGCTAAAACGTTCATATGATATTCTTCTAGCTTAGCAACTAATGTTTCTCTGTCTATTTCTAATAAGTTCATATGAATATTAAACGGTACAAATCCAGTACGCTTATTAATTCGATACATCCGTTGCGCTTTCGTTGGTAAAGAAGCTATATATTGCTCTTCAACATCATCCTCTATCAAAACTCCTAAGAACGACTGCCTGCGAATTTTATAGGGTAAAATACTATTTACATCTTTTAAAGCGATTTTCACAGGATATTTAGCATCATTAATAACCGTAATATACTCTGATTCTAAAATGGCTACTGGTGTTCTATTCATAATCTTCTTAAATATTTTCCACAAAGCAACTAACATGATTAATGCACCGATCCCAACTATAGCCCCCCTTACATAGTAAGCTTCCTCAGACGAGAAAGTGAATATAACAAAAATAAGCAACAAAACTTCAATTACAACGAATAAAAAAAACCTTCTGATTAATTTAACTTTCGATTCATAAATATAATATTTTTCCATATGATTCTCCTATTAATTTCGGTATTATAAATCTATTTTGATTTGTGCCTCTACATCACAACACGTTCTTGATTTATCCTATCATCATGTAACTCCTACTTAATCTCCCGACATGTTTAAACTATCGCTCTTTCTGCCCATGCTATTTCTAAGATAAAAAATGAAGGAACGGGCTAAGATCAGATACGTATAGCTGGACAGTAGGGTGTATGACATACTTTAAATAATGATTAAAAGCCAAACCGATATACAGACAAAAGAAGATAATCAACCACAAATAATAGGTGATTATCTGTCTTTTAATAGACTTTTTTTATTTTCACTTCGTTCATGTAATAATTATATTTTTGTAGATAAATTTAACGCCGCACAAAAAGCTTTTTTAGTTTGCAACATAGAATTAACCCTTTTTACTTTTTCTAACAAACACAAAATACATCGATAGCATTATTATTAAGCCTATCCCACCAACCAATACACCTCCATATTCTTTCTGATATAAAAAAATAAACATAGTAACAATAAAGCTCGGTATTGACAAGATAATGAGCCATTTCCCCAGAAACTCTGCTACTTTATATAAAATTAAAAAAATAAACATAATCCCGACAATAATAGGTGCTATTACACTTTCAAATAAACCTTTTTCTGTTTTTGCAGTTTTAGGATCTTTATCCAAGGCGTTACATTCCTCTCTCTACTATTTAACTTATAAATAATGTTTTCATTCCATTTTCAAAATTCCCTTTTGATAATTGAGATAAAGTAAATGTACTATTATCGTCTAGTTGTGATAAATCAAATATAGTACTATCTTCTAAATGAGATAATATCCATTGTGTATGTGCTGTTTCAATAATAAAGAAACCTTTATCTGAAATAACCTCACCTTTGTCTTGTGTATCAAGTCGCATAACACTGTATATACTTTTTGTTGTTTTTATATCATTTAGGAAAACTTCTGCATGTGAAGGTTTTACACCGTTCTCAATTAAAATATTTTTCCCCTCTTCAATAGACAAAGTAATAAGATTACCAATTTCTTGTACTACATGATTTGGTAAAGTTTCTTCTAAATCAATATTTATATTTTGTTTTTCAATCTCAATTTGCAATAGATTTTTTGCTTCTGCATACAATTCATAATCTGATAAATTTTTAATTGTATGTACAATTCCATTCGTACTTTGATATGAAATATTAAAGTCACCTTGATTATAAATATTACCAGTGATTGTTATATCATTTTGAAAATCAATTTTTTGCAATAAAATAGAAATAGATGGACGATTAAAAATATTAAATAATATTTCTACATCAGGCTTTGGGAATACTTCTTGTTTTTGTTCATCAAATGTTAGTAAATTCCTTGCTAATAAGGAATGTGCTGCTGTTAAAAAGATCTTTTCTGTTTCCGTTTCTTTAAGCTCATCATAAACTATTTGTAATAGTGATTTGGCAAAGGGTTGATTATCTTTATAATTTAATAGGAATGCTAATTCTTCTAAAGAAAACGTATATTTTTTTTCCATAACTGTTAAAAAGTCTAGTTAAAAGACTTTTATTCCCCTCTTTTCTTTAATAAGTTTATTCAAACCATTTTTTTATAGATTTTGTAAAATTCGATGCATATTCTTTCATTTTTTTTCGTGGTGCAATATATTCAAATGCTTTACTAAACACTGTACTTCCTACAGTAGCTCCAATTATTCCACCTGCAATAGCTCCAACAGCAGTACCGATACCAGGGCAAATTAGTGTACCTAATGCACCTCCCGCTTCTACACCACCTACACCTCCAGCCCACGAAAAGTAAGTATTACCTGCAACTTTTGCTACAGAATAAGTGACGTCGGTTGCCTGCTCAACCCCGGTTTTGTCTGATTTAAGAGCTGTATGAAGTTCACCTACTTCAAATGCAGAGTTTATTAATACCGCCGGTATACCAAAAGGTTTCAAATTTTTTATTATATGTTTTGGAACATTAATTGCTTTAATACTGTTCTCAGGTAATGAGTGATTTAAATTCCCTACTTTTGCAGCTACTTTCTCAATTGTGGAAAATTCTTGTGCAACTTTCCCCATAGTTGTAACTGCCTTCCCGACTAATGGAATTTCCTTTAGCCCTTTCCCAAAAAGACTCTTAGAACTTGCTACAGAGAACGCTGAATTTACCCCTTTAAGCCATTTACTCCATGTATTCGCGATTTTTCCATTCGCTAAGAAACCTTTTTGAATATCAATAAGATCAGCACGTTTAGGTTTAGCATTTTGAACAAAATTTAATGCTCCTAATACGAATCCCATTTTTCCAGTTATAACTGTTCCTTTCGTTGCAAGCATTAAAAGAATATCTCCAATGCTCAATCCATCTCCTGAATTTCCATTACTCCCCCCCGTAGTGCTATTATTTATGGTTCCGTACCACTTGCTAGACATAATTTTTTCTATTGAACTACTAGAAAAATCTCCACTATTAGTTCGTATTTGATTCATTCCACTGTCTAATGCATGCATCATTTCACGAAACGCTTGCAGGTCATTTTGTTGACTGTTATAAGTTTCTAACTTTTCAAGCGTGTCACTAATTTCTTTTTGGCTTTTTACAGATCCTTCCGTAATTCCTGAGGATGATGGATATTGAATTGCAATAATATCACTAATGGATCCTACCGTTTGTCTCGCTTCGTCATTAGAGTGATTAAACCCTTCATTGTATCCATTAATTCTTTTCTTTACATCATCCAAATAAATTCCGTAAATTTTGACATCTGCATCACTGTCAACCGTAGAACTGAAATCCTCCATTGTTTTTTGAAATTGACCTTTTAATAACTCAGCTGATTCCATATAACTAGAAATAATTTTCCCATGAACCATGGCTAAATACCCTTTAATTCCATCAGCTGTTTTCCCTTGAAAAGAGCTAATTTGTGTAACACCCATTATTTTTTGTAATACTGATTCGAAATGTTGATTTAACTCTTCAACATTTGAATTAAAGCGCGTTTGAAGTTCTTTCACTTCCTGTAATTCAATATTTTTGTCCACCTTACATCCCCCCTATTTCAAAATTAATGGCCCGGAATGCTGCTTAAACTTTTTTCAAGTTGTTCATCTTGTTCGACTATTTTCTCCCCGGCTTGTTGTATGTTATTTAAATCATTTTCTAATAACTGTTCATATTGCTGCACCTTTTGAGATAACATTTCGATTGCTTCACAAAATTGAGTTAATCTAGTCAAATTCGTACGACTCAACTTCATATCATTAAATTTCGTTTTTCCTAAATCACTAGCACCACTTTTCAAATCACTTACTTTCGCATCAAATACCCCTTTATTTAATTTAATTTCCCCCATTTATCATTTCCCCGCCTTCTGTACTTCTACTTGAATACTAGCGTCAACCATTGAAACACTTCTACTTAGAGAAAGAATACTAGACTCACATGCAGCGATTTCTCTTTCAAGCCGTCGTATGGCTTGATCGATGTCTTCTTGCACTCTCCCTAGTTCTCCAATAAATCTCCCTAAATTAGAAATGACTTGTTGTTCATACGTTTCTTTAAAAGTAGTTGCTCTTTGCCCCTTCCAACTACTCTCGTTTATTTCTAAAGACTTAAACTGCTCTTGATTTTGTTTAATTGCTTCAAGATTATTTACAAATTTCCCTTTAGCAGTTATTAGCCTTCGTAGTTTCATTTGTAATTCAGCCAATTGCCCTTGTTGATAACTTATACTACTTAACAAACCAGATTTCTGACTATTTAATTGCTCTATCCCCATGCAAATCCCCCCTTAAATAGTTGGCACTTTAATTCTAGTAGCAAAACGATTTTCAACAAAATACCCTTCAAATGGATTTAATTTTGTACTACTTAAATCTTTATTAGATACATCGAAGACCATTTGGCCTGATGATTTTCTAAGTAAAATAACATGAGATTGCGTTTTTATTGTTTTTGAAACTAAGTCGTATCGACTGTCAATTGAATCAACATCACAGCCAATTACGAAGTGGATGCCCATAAATGCACCATTTGTTATTAATTCCGCCAAACTATATATATCGCTATCTTCTAAATTACTTAAAATATCATTTACATCTGCAATTACGATTACAATCGGCTTAAATCTCTTAATAAATTCAGCGGGGTTCACTGTTTCACTTGATGCTTCCTGCTCCTCTTTAAACGCCGCTTCTCTCGATTTATAAGCATTTGTAACTTGTTTAATCGTTTTCTCAATTCCTGTTTTTTCAGCTACATATAAAGCGGCGCTCTCTCTATAGTTTGAGAAATTACGTGTTCTTGTATCAATTAAACCTAGGTCAAAGTGTCCACTGTCAGCTAACTGTTGAAGGAATTGATGAACTACATTTTCAACTTGATCTTTCTTGATTCCCCCTACAACAATATTAGACGCTTCCGTTAAATCTAATTCGAGAGGCGTAACGTTTTCTGTCTCTACACCAAATGTTAGTTTGCCTGCTTCAATAATTTTTCTTGTTTCTGGCCATGCAATAAACTCTTTGTATTCCAGAACTTCAGGTACCATAGGAATTGCTTTCGGTCTTTCTCCATCCCAGAAGGAATCCATCTCTTTTCCTTCAGCTTGTATATTTTCAATTCGAGTAAGTACATCTTCTCCATCTGTCGGTAAAGCTGTTTGGAAGATTGTTGGTTCGTCAATTTTAACTAAACCACGTCCTGCTAATTCTTCAATTTTCAACTCTGTTCTTCCTACAATGGCTCTAGATTCTGCCTCATCTATCATATATAGAGCAATTTGTAGTTTAATATTTGTATTTACTTGTACTCTCAATGCATTTTGACGTGTAGCCGTAAGCATTAAATGAATTCCTACCGCTGCCCCTTCACGTACAATTTGTGCAACAATGCGTTCAAAGTCTTCGACAAATCCAGCCTCTCTAACAGCATCATAGTTATCTAACGTAATTAATACTGTTGGTAATACTTCTTTACTAGCTCTCTCATACATTTCAAGACTTGCAACGCCATATTTACTTAGCAATTGCTTTCTATCTTTTAATAGGTCTTCTATACGACGAAGAAACTTCTCACATTTTTCAACTTGGTCTAGTGTAATGATGTCTGCCACATGCGGTAAAGATTTTAATGGCATTAAACCATTTGTTCCGAAGTCTAATAAATACACATGCAAATGCTCCGGACTATGCTGACGAGCTACATCCATAATGACTGATTGTAAGAATGTTGATTTTCCGTAGCCTGGACTTGAGAAGACCGCTACGTGTCCGTCTTTACTAATATCTAGTGTTAATGGTGTTTGTGATTGTAATTCAGGCTGATCTAGTAGACCAACTGTTGCTTTTAATGGTTTCTTTTCTTTCGTCCATGCTTCTTTGAACTGAATAGCGTGTAAGTCTTGTAAATATACGCTTTCTGGAAGTGGTGGTAACCACGGTCTAGCTAACGCTTCAATTTCATTTATTTCTGCGTAATCGTGAATGTAGTCAATAACAGCATCCAATTCAGATGGTACGCTTATTACTTCTTTACTACTACCAAGTCCACTTAAGTCTTCACTTAATATTTCATATTGTCCTAGATCATTTATTGCATAGATTGTTGCGTCTAAATGTTCTTTATCCTCTTTATTTTCTACATAGTCTGCTCCGCTCCAAGCTGATTGGAATAGTTCATAAATTTCATTGTTCCCAACTTGTAAGTACGCACGTCCTGGTAATGTAATTTCAGCAGCATCTGGTGTTTTTAAAATTTCATTACTATCTGACGTATTTTGAACTTTTAATGCTAGTTTGAATTTCGAGTTACTCCAAATTTGATCATCTACAACACCACTCGGTTTTTGCGTAGCTAATATTAAATGGATTCCGAGTGAACGACCGATACGCGCTGTTGAAACTAACTCTTTCATAAATTCTGGTTGTTCTGACTTCAGTTCCGCGAATTCATCACTAATTAAAAATAGATGTGGCATCGGTTCACTTACTAAGCCTTCTTTATACAATTTTTGATACTGGTTTATATGATTTACCTCATTTCCCCCAAATAATCGTTGCCTTTTTTGTAATTCGGCTTTAATTGATGCGAGCGCTCTCATACTTTGTGCTCCATCTAAGTTCGTAATTGTTCCTAATAAATGCGGTAAGTTTTTGAATAAATTCGCCATACCGCCGCCTTTATAGTCAATTAGTAGAAAGGCTACTTCGTAAGGATGGAAATTGACTGCTAGAGATAAAATATACGATTGTATAATTTCCGACTTACCTGAACCTGTTGTACCTGCTATTAGCCCGTGTGGTCCGTGTGCTTTTTCGTGTAAGTTTAAGTTTACGATATCTTCTTTACCACGTAATCCAAGTGGTACAGCTAAAGATTTATGCGCTGCATTTTTCTGCCAGCGACTTGTAATGTTTAACTCTTTTATTTTTTCAACACCGTACATTTCTAGGAATGTTACGCTTTCTGGAATACTATTTTTTAAGTTTTGCAAATGGTTTAACGGTGCCAATGCACGTGAGACATCTTCTAAATTGAACCCTTTCGGTACATGATTCAATTTAAATTGACGGTTAACAAGCTCTCCTTGCTCTAAGATGATGTTCCCTTGTTTTGCATCTCTTATATCAATTACCGTTTTCACGTGCTCCGGTAAACTTTGCATAACATCTTGTACAAATACAAGTGATACACCTAATTGACTCGGATCATCATTAAAGAATTCCATAACAACATGGTCTAGTATTAGTTTTTCATCTGTAATGAGAACGACATAGTGCGGTGCAAAGTACATTTTTTCATTAGTTGAACTTTTTTCATCTAGTTTTAATTTTCGTTCTTTCAATATTTGATACAAACTATTTAACACTTGATCACGACTACGATCATGGTATACAAATCCACGTACATTTATATCTCGAACACTTCCATGAGGTAGCCAGCGCATCCAATCCCATTTTTCTTTTTCTTCTTCAGGAAAAATAGTAATAAACTGCAAGTCATAATAACTATGGAATAACGCGGTTTGCACAACTAATAATTGTAATTGTTCTAACACTAAAGAGCGTTGTCCAATATAGCCAACCGGTCCATTTATCAAATCTGTTACAACAGGTACATCTTCCAAAGAAAGATAACGCTGTCTTAGTTCACGTGCTATATCAATTAATTCATCTTTCGTTTGACTAAATTCTTCTTCATTAAATTGGATTTCAAAACTCGTATTAGCTTGTCCTGTCCCAACGCTAAATGTTAAGAAATCATGATGTAGCATTGTTTTTTCATATATACGTGGATTTACTTGCACAGCCATATTACGTATTACTTCAACATTTGGATTATGAAATTGTAATGCATGACGCTGCTTTTCACTTTCTGCATGTAAATCTTTCGTTTTTTGTTTTATATACGCTCTATAACTTTTATCACGTTCAACAATGTCAATTTTATATTGCTTTAAATTTTTTATATAAGATGTGACAGAAACAATAATCGTTACTAATGTCATCGCTATCGATGCAATAATAAACATTCCATATTTCATAAAGATAGCGAGTAATACCGTTACGACAATCATGACAAGAGATGGTGCAATAATTCTCGCCAAATGCTCAGTCGGTTTTGACGGCATACTTGAAGGTTTTGCAATTGTCATTTTCTCTTCTGGTTCACGGTAAATAATACGTGGTGAACGATGATAGTCTGGATAACCACTTTGATAATTCGTTTCGGATTCTACTAAAATAGGTAACGTAGATTTAACGTTCTCTTCTGAAGACAATACTTGAATATCTTCACTGCCTATCTCTACTAAAACACCATCAAAATATAATTGATCTCCTGCTTCTAACATAGCGCTATCTTTTAGCTTCGTATAATTATGAAATACATCCCCTTCATATACGTTTACTCTAAAAGAATCGTACAACGTTTCACGAGATAGCATTAAATCCACATTTGTCCCGATAATAGAAATATCATCATAACTGTTTTGACTAATTGTAAGAGAATGTTTCGTTCCGATATCAAACACTTTAGTTGTACCAATAATAGATATAAAGATTTTCAAGCTCACATCTTTAGTTTTTCCAATCTCAAATTCCTTATTGAACTCTATTAATTGATTTTGTACCATCCAAGCGTTCACTTCATTATTCCACTTTAATTCTACTTCTTGTTCTAAACTTGGATTCGTAATATCATTTGTCCACTCTTTTCCAATCGACACTATTGATTGCTCATTTGGATGTAATGTGCACTTATATATTTTGTCTCCATAAGTCAATACTAATAGTTGCTCCATCCGTGTTCACTGCTCCTTTTCAACTGTCTCATCAAGTCCTTGCTTACTCTTTTTTCTCTGTGGCCGACAAGTCTTTATCGCTTGATGAATTACCATATTTCTTTTTATACTCATCTAATTGTTGCTCATATGTTTTTAACTTTTGATCACGCTCTTCTCCTGACAAGTCCGGATTATTTTTCAGCGATTCAATTTGTTTAACAAGGCCGTACATAATAAGCTGCGGATCATCAAGTGTCTTAGCTAAATCTAATGATTTATCAAAATCACCTTTTCCGTTATACATCCAATAAAGTAAATACTTTTCATCACTTTTCAAACTAATATTTTTCATAATTGCTTTCTTTTGATTTTCACCTAGTTTTTCAGCTGTAATGTATGCAAATGCTAACTCATATTTAGACGCAACCGGTAATGATTCAAATTCCTCTTCATTTAATTGAGTAATTACTTTGTCATAATCAGTTGCTATGAAACTCGCATTTGCTTCTAATAATTTATTTTGATAAGGAAATTTTATAAAAGTGAAATATATTAAAGGAGCAGCTAAAATCACAGTCGCCGCTATGAAGGAAAAAGCTAAGTATTTAAACGATTTATAGCTTTTTTTAGGTACTAACTGCATATTTTTTTCTGTTTTTGTTTGTTCCTTCTCAAAGCTGTCATCAAGAAATTGCAGTAATGCATCTAAGCTTTCCATTTGAGCAACCGTCTGTTCAAATGTTGTTTCTTTTGCATCTTTTAGTAACCCAGCATACAAATCATCAAAATTGTGCTTTTGGGAGAATAAAGCGATAATTAGACACTTATATTGTGTTAAAAATTGCTCTTCTAACAACGGGGTTGGTGGAACAATATCTCGAATTCCTCTATGTATAATACTTGGCATTAAATTAGCATTAAAAACTATATTGTCCGGATGTAAAAAGAACGTGATTCGTTTATTTAAATATTTACGAAACTGCGCAACATTTCGAAGCAGTCTTAATTTCTCATTTCTTCCAAAACGGCTAAGATCATCCCACTTATATAATTTTTTATCCACTTGAAATATAAAGGTAAACATATCATCCGTTTCCTCTATCGTTAATGGTACAAATTCAGATGATGCGCCCGTAATTACATCAAATTGACGGAAGTCTTTTATACGTGTTTGAGATTTTGTCATCTCCAATTTCCAATTTTCCTTTTCTATTTGAAATTGATAGTTCATTGCATCAATTTGAATTGTTTTTTCCGTCATTTTTATCCTCTTCTCCTTTTCTTTATAACCCGTAATAACTTATTTTCAAATAACTAAAAGTAAACATATTCTTTATAAAACTTGTAAAATATCTCCATCTGTTATTTGGTGATCGATTAAACGATCATTATCTGTTAAAACAATTGACTTATTCTTTACTTTAATTACAAAATGTGAACCTTCATGATTATCAATCTTTAGCGTATCTAATAAATTTTTCAACAAATATTTAATAGATTGATGATTCGGAATACGTAAATCATATGTATTTTCATTCCATTTACTAAAATCTACCGTTACATTAATATGTGTTTGTATTGCCATTACTTTACCTCCAACTTTTGCGAAGAACTGTATAAATACCGATGCAAATAAGTACAATGCCACCGCCAAATAATAATATTATTGTTGTACTAATTGGCTTTTCATTCATTGTTTCATTATTCGCTACTTCATCTGCACTTTTTCTGACAACGTATTCACTGCTAAACAAACTATTTTTCGTATCTTTAACACCATTTATTTCTTTTTGTTTTATAAAAAGAGAATCTCGTAAAGCTTCCATATCTTTTTGTTCTTTCTTTTTCTTTTTCTGAATTTCTTCTTCTATTTCTTTATTAAATAACTCAATCGATGCTTTATCTAATTCCGTTTCCTTATGTTCCTTTTTATTTTTTTCTTGGTCGCTTTCTTCAACACGGTCTACTTTAAACTTAATCTTCCCATCATCACCAAGATAACTGTCAGCCGCGCTCCTTATCGGTAGCGCGACAAACAGTAAAAGGATAGAGAGAAATGATAACTTAGCCACTATGCTCCATTGTTTGATCATTTACTTCTTTTTCCTCCCATTTCTTATGCCATACAAATAGATTACTAACTAATCCGATAATGGCAATTACAAACAACACGATGAAAATAACTTTTCCAGTATCTTTACCGCTAATAAAATCATTTAGAAAACTTTCTATATACTGAAGTGGTGAGAACTGACGTACCTTTCCAACAGACGACATTTGATCTACTTTACTTCCAACTGCTTCAGTTAAAAATAGGTACATACTTAAAAATACTAATAGAATAAACATCCCTACCATTTTTATTTGTCGTAATAAGTATGTTGAGACCAATACAAACGCCATCATAATGATTGTGATAAACGCAATCCATAATAAACTTTGATCTTGACCGAACTGTAAAAGACGTCCAGAAATGATACCTATACTAATTCCTTCCACAATTGATATACCGAATGCCACTACTGTAGTTGGTACATTCATATCAATTAATGAGAACTTCTCTTCAAAATGATCTGATTGCGTTCGTTTCTTTTCTTGATTCGCAATTGCGTATGCTGTAAATAACGCAACAATAAAACAAGTTAATACAATTAAATATGGTGTAAAAGCATTACCAGCTACAATGACTCCATCATTTTGTTTCTGAACTGGACTAGATAAAAATTGATATAACATTTCATTTTGGCGATCACCAATTCGGCTATTAGCCAAAATTTTAGTAAAGTTTTTGGAGAATGATTTATCATCGTCCATTTTCTTTGTAAAGTCATTTAATAATGAATCAGCCTTTGAAACAATTGTCGTTCCGCTTTCTTGAATTTCTTTTGCTTGTCCATTAATTTGATCAAATGTTTTATATACATCGTCTGATGTTGTTAAACTATGCTTCGAACTCTCGACCAATGACTGACTTTGCATCATTAATGATTTAATACCAGAATCTAACGATAAAACAGCTGTTTGCTCACCAGTATTATTTGTTGTTAGCACTTGCTGTTCTTCAACTAGCTTTAAGCTACTCTCACGCCATTTCGCTAAACCTTTTAAATACTCTCCTAAATTTTCATTCATACTAGTTGCTTGCTGCGTCGTTACATTTAATTTCTCCGCTAGTAGCATTGAATTTTGATCCGCACTAGTAATGAATTGTTGATAAGAGTCTATTTTTTGTTTTAAACCTGTCATATCTTGCTTTACTTCTGTCGTAATACTTGATGAAACAAGATTTGAAATTAAATCAATTAAGCTTTGTTTATTTAATACGTAGTACAAAGATTGTTCAGTTGCAATTGCATCTAAACTTCCCTCTTCTAGCTTAGGACCTACATCTTTCGTTCTTAAATCAATCCCATAATACATTTCGTACAGACTAATTAAACCTTGATAACTTTCAACTGTATCTACTGCTTCTTTTATTAATACACTAGATATATTTTTTGTTAATTCTTCTGATTTTTGATGTACAACTTGATTCGTCGTACTTTCAATAGTCGTTGAGTTACCACCTTGATTTTGGTTTCCTCCGTTACCTGTTCCAGGGTCTGGGTTTCCTCCATTACCTGTTCCGGGGTCTGGATTTCCTTCATTACCTGTTCCAGGATCTGGATTTCCTTCATTACCTGTTCCAGGATCTGGATTTCCTTCATTACCTGTTCCAGGATCTGGATTTCCTTCATTACCTGTTCCGGGGTTTGGGTTTCCTCCATTACCTGTTCCAGGGTCTGGGTTTCCTCCATTACCTGTTCCAGGGTCTGGGTTTCCTCCATTACCTGTTCCAGGGTTTGGGTTTCCTCCATTACCTGTTCCAGGGTTTGGGTTTCCTCCATTACCTGTTCCAGGGTTTGGGTTTCCTCCGTTACCTGTCCCAGTTCCACCTTCTTGGTTTCCTCCGTTACCTATTCCAGATCCACCTTCTTGGCTTCCTCCGTTATTCCCTGTTGTATTTTCCATTTTTTTGATAATAGGTTTTTTAGCATTGTGTACTAACGGCATTATGCCATACTGTGATTTATGAACCACATTTTCCACCTTGCTGTTTTCAGTTTGTGTTCCTTTATCTTCTTTATTAGGTTCTTCTTTTTCAGAACTAGTTTCTTTTTTATGATTCCCACTCAATTTCCAGTCCCACATTACAGGAGAGAAAACATCTATATTGATGTTTGTATTTTTTAACTTCACATGCAGATTAATCTTTATATCCCCTTCATTACGAGGAGGTATTGTAATTTCTCCTGCTTCGCTTTGAAGAAAGTCACTTGTACGATCCACATCATCAATATGTAAAGCCTCTGTATTTCCATATAGTTCAAATTCTTCTGGAATATTTATCTTCAAGGTTTGTGAAGATTCCATTTTAATTACGTTCGCCGTATCACTAAATGTAATTCCCTCTTTATAAAGTCTATCCTTTACTTCTTTAATGGCATTTCCTAAAGATATTTTATTTACAGGGTCATAATAAAAATTATTTTCTTTATTATATTTATTTGTAAATTGGATTACATTTTGCAGTTGTAATTTCGTTGCATCTGGCAATTCACTTTGAACGATTTCTTCCATGTTTAAACTAGGTAATTTTGCAATTAAACTTTCGATTTGTTTCTTTATTCGAACATCTGGTTGTTTCATTAATGTATTTATAAAGATCTCTTGCTTTCCATCGTTCGACATAGATTGCTTTAACTTTTTAATTATCGTCCCTTGAATATCACTTTCTAACTTTTCTGCAAGTTCTGTATCATATTCTGACACTTGTTTTTTTACATCTGTTAAATTTTTTTGAATTGCTGAAGCATCAGCTAAAATATTTGGTTCTTTCTCTGAAAGCGTAAATTGATTTGTAATAACTTTATTAGCAGATTCTAATGCGCTTAACTGCTTTAAAACATCGCCTGTATTCATATCACTCATGTATTGATTAAATTGATTCGTGAAATTATTCGCTAACAGATTATTATCAGTTTGCATTTTTTGAAAGTTATTAAAACCATCTAAATACGTATTGTTAGATTTATTCCCTTCATCTAACGCTAAACCGAAACCTTTTAAAACATCCTGAAATCCTTTGAAACTAGTAACAGAAACCCCAGTATAATCTTGCACTGTTTTAAATTGATTTGTATAATTTGCCAAAGGACTATGTACATCTTTTTTGTACATAGTTGTTTGAACGTTTCCTTTTTCAATTATTTTGCCTATATTATCTTGTGCACCTTGCAACTTACCGATAATACTTGCAAAATAAACGTCGATGATTTGCTTATTGAAATCCTCTAAAATTGTAGACGCCGTATTTTCAGCCTCAGCTTTCAAATCTTTATTCCCAGTTGCATTTACTTTGTAGTTTAACGTTAATTTCTCTGGTAGTTCTGAATCAATCGCAACAGCTTTCCTAGAAAAATCATTAGGTATTACAATCATCATATTGTAATTATTATTTTTCAAACCATTTTCTGCTACTCCGCGACTAACTACGTACCATTCTTGTTTCGTATTTTTATTTACATTTTTAACAAATTGATCTCCAAACGCTATTTTATTCCCTTCAAATACAGTTCCTTGATCTTCATTTACTAATGCAACTGTCATTTTTGGCGTGCTATTCTCATTAGCTTTCTTAACATTTTGATTTAATGCTAAATAGGAGACTCCTGTTGATAGCACAAGAGCTAAAATAATAAACAACAAGATGCTCCACTTAAACTTTTTCACTACTTATCACTCCTGCGGCTGCGAGTCTATTAAGTTAAGGACTCCTTATCTTACTCTAGTTTTAAAGCAATTTAGCCATACAACAAAAGTTGCATGGCTAAATTATATATTTCTTTTGCCCGTTTTTATTGTAGACCGAAATTACGAGAAAGATCTTCGTCGTGTCTAGCAACAGCCTCTGCAGTTTTATTAAGCTGCATATTAATTTCTTGTAATAGCTCTGCGAAGTTTTGTACTTTTGGTTTTAATTGATTGAACTGTTGATCAAAACCTTCGAAAGCACGACCTTCCCATTCTCCTCTTAATTCATTTTGTAAGTTTTGTAACTGACGTAAAATGTCCTCAATTTGATTTGCACCTTGTCCATATCGAGTCGCTTTTGATTTAAGCTCCTCTGGTGACATACGAATTTGTCCTGCCATTATTAAATCCCCCTTAAAATTTTAAAATAGTAAAATTAACCCAAAATCAATTCTACAAATTGATTATATCAATAATTTAAAAATTTCTAAACAAAAAAATGATATTTTTCCAAAATTTCTCTTTTAACATAATAACATTATATTATATAATATAAATTTATTGTTTTTTTAAAAGGACTGCTAAGCGTTCTACCTCTATTTAATAATAAAAAGAAAACTTTTTTTACCCAAAATTCAGAATATAAACTTTACAAATTACATACTCATTTTCTTTTTCTTGTTTCTTCGCCCACTTAAAATCGTTTTCTCACTTCAACGTCATGATTACTTGTCTTTCAACGAAGCCAAAATCTTCGTACATTTCTTTTGCAAAGTTCCCTGTAAATACATTCAAGCGAATTTCTGAATACTTTTCTTGTAGTTCCTTGATCCCAGCTTTCATTAGTTTTCGTGATAATCCTCTCCCGCGATACTCTGAAAAAACATACAATTCATAAATAAAACCGAGTTTTTCACGAGAGAAATAGTCCACATTTTCTCCTATTAGTATCCATCCCACTACTTTATTTTCTTCCTTTGTAACTATATAATATGCCCCTTTTTCTACTAAAGGTTTTGTAATTTCAATCGCTTTTTCCGTACTTAGTTGACAATTCCCTCTCGTTCCTTCGAAAAGTGATTGAGCTGCATAATGTAATATTTGTTTCGTTTCTTCCTCATCTGCTTTTGTAATCATTCCTTTCTCCCTCCTGCCCTCTAATCATCATTGAAATACCATTTTCAAGACCGTCTGACTCAATTACAATTGCCATCAATCCTTTTTCCGTACTCGTTTCATGTAACTCTCCCTTCGCCCAAAACGCAGCTTGTCCAGCTCCTATCTTCACTTTTTCTTTATCTGATCCGCAAACAAATCCTTCTCCTTGTACAACTAGAAGCAGTTGAGATACAACTGCTTCATGATATCCAATAACTCCATTCGGTTGTAGATGCATAGAACCGATATGTATATTCCCTTGATGTTTTAATATTTTTGACATTATAAAGTTAGATTGAAATGCTGATATATGCTCTCCCACTTTTTCACTGAAATCAAAAATTTTCATTTCTGATCCTCCTTATATGTATAAAACCATTCTCACTGTTTGCAGCATATGCCCTTCGAAATCTTCTTCAAATTGCTCTAAAGCCGCAAAACCTTTTGCTTCATAAAATCGTTTTCCTTTTTCATTTTCCGCTTCTACATGAATGTACATTTTTCGAATCCCTTTTAACGTCGTGATCCCTTTTTGTAACAAAGCTGTCCCTATCCCTTTCCCTTGCTGATCTGGCAACAAATAAATCGCACCTAATTCTGCTTCGTTTTGCAGTCTAATTGGTGAAAAATTTGCAAAGCCAATTACTTCTCCCTCTTCTTCCGCAACAAATAAATGTGTATTTTCAAGGCGATATTTCATTTTTTCATCGGAATACGCTTCATTTAAAAAGTTGTCTTGAATCTCTCCCGGAATAATTCCTTCGTAAGTATCATGCCAAGCTATTTTCGCTACGTTTTGTACAGCATGAATATCTTCTTGCTTCATTTCTCTAATTACATATGTCATCTCGATGTCTCCATTCTCTTTAAATTACACTCTGCTAAAATACTAGAAGAAATGGCAAAACCATCTTCATAATTTACCTTAATTAATTTTAACTTCTCAATCGAAGCTAGTGTAACATCAAACTTTTCATATATATATTCCATTACACTTAAAAATTGATTTGAATTCAACCCATTAGCAATCGTGCAATGCGGAACCCATTTTCCTGGTACGTAATATGACTGTAGATTATCATGAAAAACTTTGAAATAATCATGATAAGAATGATGAAGTCTTAATAACTCATCAGTAATGGTTGGTGCTAGAAAGATCGTTCTATTAGTAGGAAAAGTTCCAACAGAAGGAAAAGTTACAGCAGCAATGTTCTCTTGAAAAACTACAAACTCCTCTAACTTCTCAGTATATAAATTAACATCTAACTCATTATAATCAGCCAATGTAATATGTGGTTCTACTCCGGCTAGTGGATTTGTTCCAATTATATTTGTTAATTCATTTTGCAATTCTCTAATTTTATTAGTGAACACACAATCAAATGTAGCAATGATAGCGTACATGCTTCCTCACCCCTTCGTTACACATAGCACTTCCCATTCTTCACGAATCATTCCCATTCGAATAGAATCATAGTATGTCCCGTTATAATATCGGCATTTTCGCATTCTTCCTTCTAAGCTCATTCCTATTTTCTCTGCTACTTTCATCATTCTTTCATTGCCAGACCAAGTTGTAAGCCCTACTCTACCAATCTCCATATTTTCAAATAGTAAGTCCCTATATAATGTTAATGCTTCTGTACCATATCCACCATTCCAGTATGCTGGGTCATAAATTACGATTCCCATTTCTAACCAACGCGTCGGTTTATGCTCCCAATAAAATCCGACTGTCCCTATAATTTGACCGTCATTTTCGACAATTAAATTCGATAGCGGCTCTTCTATTAAACGTTTTTGTGAGTTTTCTTTATATCGCGTATATTCTTGCATTGTTATTGGAAAGTATGGTGCATCCCATTTTTTCCACTCTGGATTTTCTTCTTTATATATGAAGCTCCATAATGTTTTGATATCTGATTCTTCTATTGTACGAATTGTAACTTTGTTCCCCTTTAATATAACGTTTTGCATAATTTCCTCCTACATTCCTCTTTATTTCATATACAATTATAATATTTTTTCAGAAAAATCAAAACAAAACTCCACTCTATTTTATATAATTTTGTTATATGATACGAATTATTTATATAAATTAGCCAATTTTTTCGAGTTTAATTTAGAAACTGAACTTCGGAAAAAATTGGATGAAGTACGAGCTCGTAGCATAGTTAATAAAAAACAGGAGGTTATATCCCTCCCATTTTAGCTAAATATTGCATTTCCCTTCTTTTCTACCTCAAGTAGAATTCCTTTCTCTATCCAGCCTTCTACACCATCTTTTTTAATTAAATCATATCCCATGCAGCTACCATCAATTAAAGAAACTGTATCCCCTTTTCTAATACTGATTTGCGCACAAGAAATATCCGTTTTCACTGTATACTCACCTGATTCAAGTTGCTTTATATACTCGTTTTTCACATGAAGTAATTCATTTGTTCCTAGTTGTTTACATACGGTAAAACCTTTCATTCTCTCCACAGGTTCTATGTAATAATGTGGATATGTAACCCCACCCTGCATTACTGAATTCGCATTAAAATCGGCCAATACTTCATACTGCGGAAAATGATCTACATATGTATAAGAAAACGTATCACCTGAAGTTGTCCTCTGAATAATAAATGCGTTTAATTGCCCTGCTTCTTTAATCGCATTACCACCATCAATCGCAATAATTTTTTTCTCCTTATCAATAACTGGATTGTTAGACGGCGCCTCTTCGGAATAGTTCACAACAGGCCAATGTCCAACAATTACGTACTTATCTGCTCTATGTGATTTATTAAAAAACTCTGGCATTGCAATTGCATTTTTCCTGTCTGTTTGTCTCCAATTCTCTCTATCTTCAAGGCCAGCATGTACAAAGATATAATCATCAGTTTCAATAGCAGTTGGCAATTCTGTTAGCCACTTTATTTCTTTTGAAAAACGGCCCATCAATATGTTTTTCACTTCACAAATATCACTTTCTTCATTAACGGTAACGTTCAATTTCGCTAGCCATTCATTAAAAATTGTATTCTTTCTCGTACATAAATAATTTATTAGCGCAGGGTTTTCATTTACAAACGCTTCAACTACAGCTTCACAATTCCCTTCAATTACATAAACATTTGGCTTGCTAACTACTAAATCCATCACATAGTTTACGACGCCAATGCTATCGTTCCCCTTCTCACAAAGGTCGCCATTTATAATTAAATAATCATCATCTTTAAAATTAACTTTATGTAATAATTCCTTTAAAAGATTTAATTCGCCATGAATATCAGATATTACGATAACTCTTACACCTTTTGGGATTAATAGTTTCTGAATTTTTTCCAAGTATAAACTCCCCTAACCTTCTTTTAATTCAATATTATCGTCTCAATTATAAAGAGACTATTCGACAAAATAAGTAATTAACCCTCCTCATTCTTCAATTCTAAATTAAAAGGGGGTTCCATATGTTCTCACACATAGAACCCCCTTAATATTATAATTCTTTATAAAAAGAATAGCTTACCTTATCATAGCCTTCTCTTTCATAAAAACGATGGGCATCAACTCTTGGAAACGCTGATGTAAGAACGATAGAACTGCACCCTTTTTCTTCCCCCCATTTTTCTACATATGACAGCAGAACCTTGCCATATCCTTTTGATCTGTGAGCTTCTGCAGTTACAAGATCATATACGAAAACATGTTTCTCATTATAAAAATTCGTACAAATCGCTACACCAGCTAGACTAACAACTTCGTCATCTTCATTCTGTAACGAGAGTAGTTTATAATTTTCTTTTTTCATTTTTTGAAATAAAGAACTTGCTTCTTCTCTTGAAATTTTTGTTCGTAATTGCTGTAATACGGGGAATACATCATGTAAATCAGCTTCTGTTACTACTTCTCTAATATTCATTATGATTCTCTCCTTACTATTTATAAAATTTTCTAAATGTTATATCATTATTATAAAAAGTAACTGCCCCTAACTTAAGTGACAGTTCGATTATTTTTTATATGGCCAGTTTTTAAAGGAGAATTCATAAAATGGATCTTACTATCCCATTGCAATTAGAAAGTAAAACACCAATTTATTTACAAATTTACGAATATATGAAACGAGAAATCTCTCAGGGATCACTGCCTGCCGGTACACGCCTTCCTTCTCACAGAAATTTAGCGGTACAACTTAATGTTAGCCGTATTACTGTTGAATCTGCTTATCAACAATTACTAGCTGAAGGTTATGTAGAAAGTAAACCGAAACGTGGGATTTTTGTTGCAGAAGTTGATATTGATGTCATTCAAAATAAACAACAAGTTGTGTCAAACAGCGCTAACAATATAAAAAAAGAACAATATGACTATGATTGTAGCCAAGGACTGATTGATCAAAAAGCTTTTCCAATTACAAACTGGAAAAGAGCGTTACAAGAAACTTTATTCCAGTATGAGAATGAATTATTTGCTAGAGAAGATCCTCAAGGTGAGTTCGTTCTACGAGCGCATATTTCAAAATATTTATACCATGCCCGCGGGGTACATTCTTCACCTGATCAAATTATTATCGGAGCCGGTACGCAGCCTCTTCTTTGGCTACTACTTCAACTGCTTGGTTCAAAAAAAGAATACGGAATCGAAAACCCTGGATTTCACCGTATAACTGCCATGATTCAAAGTTCTGGTCTCCCTGTTCACCCTATTTCATTAGACGATAAAGGGATTCGTATTTCAGCTTTACGTGAATCACGTTCCAATGTAGCATACGTCACTCCATCACACCAATTTCCTCTTGGAATGATTATGCCATTATCTAGAAGGCTCGAATTATTAAGATGGGCCAATGATTGCGGAGGATATATTATTGAAGATGATTATGACGGAGAATTTCGTTATGTAGGAAAACCTATTCCCTCTTTACAAGGACTAGATTCAAATGAACGCGTTATTTATATGGGAACTTTCTCGAAATCCTTCTTACCTTCTTTGCGAATGGGGTATATCGTGTTACCAACTCATCTATTAAAAATCTATACAGAGCTTGAAGGTATGTTTAAACAAACTGTTTCCACAATACAGCAACTCGCTTTTGCAACCTTTATTCACAATGGTGATTGGGAGCGCCATTTGAACCGTAGTCGTACGTTATATAAAAGAAAGCACACACTACTAGTTAAATCTATCAAAAATGACATGGGATCTCGTGTTCAAATACTTGGCGAACAGTCTGGACTGCATATCGTACTTCATGTTCATAATGGTATGAACGAACAAGAACTTATTCATACTGCTGCAAACCAACAAATCAAATTATACCCACTCTCTACATATGATTCTGTACATAATTTAAGAGAGGCGTCCTATGTACTACTCGGTTTCGGCAGCATTCCCGAAGATAGTATCGAAATTGTAGTCAAATTACTAAAGGAAGCCTGGTTCCCTAAGTAAAATAACTCCACATAAGTTATACTTATGTGGAGTTATTTTACACACTATTTTTCTGATACGTCTCCTGATCGAGCAGTCCTTCCTGGACGCTTAACACCAGTTGTTTCTGTTGAATAGGAAGCTTCAATTATAGCGGTTGGATCTACAGAGAGAACGAGATCTTTCATTTTTGGATAAATGAAACGGTTTGTAATACAATAAATGATTTTCTTGTGCTCTCCTAAAAAACCACCTTCTCCATGTAGATACGTAACGGATAATTGCAATTCTTTCATAAACAAATCGCCTATTTCTTTATTTTTCCCAGAAATAATCATAACGCTCTTTCCTTGATTAATACCATCTAATATGAAATCAATCATTTTCGTAACAATATAGAAAATTGCTAATGAGAACATCGCTTGCTCAATTGAAAATAAAATAGCAACAAATACAAAAATAACCGCATTTACAGCAAGTAAAAATGTACTAATTGGTACTTTAAAATGCTTGTTCATCCAAACAGCTAACATTTCTGACCCATCAATTGCTCCACCCATTTTTACAACAATCCCAACACCAACACCAAATAGAACTCCTCCATAAAGTACAATTAATAATTCCGAAGTTGTAATTGCTGGAAATGGCTTTAAATAAATCAATCCAAGTGTTGTAACAACATTTGCATAAGACGTACGGATAAAGAACTTCTTACCCATTACTTTTGCAGTAAATAGTAAAATTGGGATATTAAGTCCTAAAAATACTCCATAAAGCGGTAATCCAGCAACTTTATTTGCCATAATAGCAATGGCCGTTACCCCGCCATCTACTAATCCATTAGGTGCTAAAATAAGCTCTAATGAACCCGCTACAATAATCGATCCAATTGTTAATAATACGTATTCAAATACTCTTTTCATTCATTACCCCCAAAACATATATATTTTCTTAGTATTATTTTAACGTAATTTTACTACTAATTCAAAGATATCAGTTTATATACACAAAAGTTTCACCTTTATAGTGATTTTTTATGTGATTTATTTATAAAAACACACTTACGTATTTCAGTAAGTGTGCTCCAAACATTTATTTAAGTTTTAAGTATGAATTCACTTTCATTTTAAATATTTCATCAACTGCTCTATTATACCCACCAGCATTTCGAAGTGACTCTCCAACTTTACGACTATTTTCCTTAAACGTTACATCATACATTACTTTCTTTACAGTCTCACGTAACAATTCAGAAGTTAATTCTTTACGATTAAGCCTTATTCCAGCTCCTACTTCACTCACTCGTTTCGCAACTAAAGGCTGATCTCCTGTTACCGGAATTACAACTAACGGGACACCGTAATATAGTGCTTCACTCGAACTATTCATACCACCGTGTGTCACGAATACATCAGCGTACTGTAATACTTCTAATTGCGGCACATAATTATACAACTTAAAGTTATTCGGAATGTTTTCAAATTGACTTATATTTATCTTCTTACCAACAACTAATACGACTGTCGCTTCTACATCTTTAAACGCTTCAAAACATTTTTCATATAACTCAGGTTGTTCATTAAAAACTGTTCCCATAGAAATGAAAATCAATTGTTTATCTTTTAAATCTTCCATAGGAAAGCTATCTACTTCTTTTCGAGTAGCAATTGATGGACCGACAAACTTATACGATTCATCGAATACATCTGAACGCGGCTGATATTCCTTTGAAGTATATACAATAGTAATATCACCAGGATGATTCATAATATCATACATATTAATACATTTCATTCCATACTGCCTATTCCATTTTTCCATTCCCGCTAAACAAGATTGATATAATGGATTAGTTTCATCTACTTGTCTCGATTCTTGTTCATCATTAAAAGTAATGTACTGATTAAAAGCAAACGTTGTACAAGAAGAAACGCTAGGTAATTTTAAAACATTCGCTATAATACGTCCTACTGGAAAATGATTATCGTATATCAAGTAATCGTACTTTTCCCCTTTTGTTTCTTCTACAATTTGAGTAACAATACGCTCTGATGCTTCAATCATATGAGATAGCATCGTCAAAGGACTCCCACCTTCATTTACTCGTTCCATAATATTAATTTGAGAGAGGAAATTCTCAAACACTCGGAATTCTGCACCTGTTGCTTCAATCTTCTTTCTATAATCTTCAATACAATACGAAACAACTGTTTCCCCTCGCCGAATTAACTCACTTACAATAGCTAAAGTCGGATTTATATGACCTTCTCCAGGGAAATTTATTACGAGTACATTTGCCATAATATTCTCTCCTATCTAATATAATCAATAGTTAATCATATTAATTAATTTAAAACTATTAAGTAATCTATTCTACTTCTTCATATTTTTCTCTTCATTTTATTATTGAGAAATATTTTTCATAACCTACATTATAACTCTTATAAAAGTAGACTTAACCTTTCATTTATTGAAAAATACGGGATTTACATTCAGGCATTTTTCAGATTTATCATCAGAAACATTATTTTGATAATTCATACAAAACTAGAAAAATATAATTTTCACACTGATTTCTCACCATAAATTTATTTAAGTTCTATGTTGTCCCCATCATTATCCACTTGGTACATATTCTGTTATATAATGAATTTATAGAATTTACAGAATAAGGAGTCCTTTCATGCTACAACAACTATTCATTTCACCTATTATATCTGTTCAAGCACTACATCCGGGCTATGAAGACCATGCAAGCGACGTGTTTCTTGTTAAAACAGAAACTGAAGAAGTTATTGTTCGTTCCTCAAAAATGAATGAAGAGCCCAACAATGATTTTTGGTGGGGATGTAAAAACCTTTTTGGAATTGATCCAAGGCATGTACATCATTTAGAAACAATACACGCATTATTGAAAAGCATACTACCTTGCCCATCCCGACTATTTTGCAAAAACATGTTTTAAATGAGCAAGAGTATGTAATCGTCGAAAAACTAACCGGAAATACGCTGCAATCATTTTTCGGACAACCTGATTCTATTTTATTCAGCCTTGGAAAAGGACTAGCAGAAATTCATTCGTTTCAAGCAGAGTTTATAGGAAACCCATCAAATACTTTCCACATTCCACTAGAAGAATTTAAATCTCACATATTAAAAGTCAGTAAAGATCTTGTAAATAGGTTCTATTCCGATAACGCGAGCATCCAAAACGCATTTCATACTTTTGAGTCACAGCTATCTTCCTTGCCGTCACCGAAGGAATCTACACTCGTTTTAATTGATATGGATCCTACCCAGTTTTTATCAGATGATCAATCTATTACTGGTTTAGTAGATACAGAAGCTTATGCAATTGCTCCACGAGAGTTTGATTTTATTGGATTAGAATATGTACTTACAGAAAAAGAGGCTCATGCTTTTAAACAAGGTTACGAAACCATTATGCCCATTCCTCGTCTTGAAGAATGTAGACATCCCTATCGATATTTGTACCGGTTATTATCTGTTCAGGGCAGTGTGGAGTTAGACAAGTGGTTGCGTCATCCATCCTATTTTTAAATACGAATGAGAGGGATTATGAAATGAATATTGAACAAAAGAAATCTTTAACAGCAAACGAAATTCAGCAAATGAAAGATTTATCTCATATTTGCGGACAACACGATCAAATTGATTACTCGTCAGATTTACATATAAACTTTTTAACTGCCCGTAATATAGAAGTGGTAAATGATTTTCTATTTTATGATGATACTCAATTAATCGGTGCATTAAGTATGTATGACTTTGAGAGACCAACAAAACTGGAGTTAATAGGGTTTGTTCATCCGAACTATAGGAAACAACATATAGGCACTACTCTTTTACAAACCGCAATGAAAGAAATACAAAAAAGAGAGGCAGATGAAGCCCTTCTTATAATTAATGGTGACTCTATTTCAGGGAAATCATTTGCAAAACAAATGAACTTGCCTTATTTATACAGTGAATACGGTATGGAGTTCAAAACAAACGAAGCACAAAAAACAATGAAAAATAATATTAATCTTACCGTTGCATCTTCTGAATTACTTCCTGATCTTATAGAAATCGCTAGTGAAGCTTTTGGAGATTCGGCAGCAAATACATCCACATGGTTACAAAAGATGATGAATTCATCTTCCCATCAAGTTTACAGTGCTCTTATCGATGAAAAAGTGATAGGAACGATTACAGTTACTGAGCAAGAGCAATCTACTACACTATCAGGATTTGCAGTTCATCCTTCTTATCAAGGTAAAGGATATGGTAAAGATATTCTTAGTTATATGGTACATACACTTATTACAGAAGGAGTTTCAACAATTGAACTAGACGTCGAAACGAAAAATAACAATGCTTTAAAACTATATACACAATGTGGTTTTGAAATTATGACAAAGTATGATTATTATAGATTGTTGGAATAGGAGTGACTTTTCTACCGAGGAAGCATGTTATTTTAGAGACGAAATTATTACCTCTTTAAAATCTGTAGGATGTAACAATATACAACTACACGGTATAAATAGAACATTTTTCATTTGTCAAAAATAAAAAAACTGAATCATATCGATTCAGTTTTTTCTTATTTTTTTCTTAGTATATTTACAACCGCAGTCGTTTCATCATTTTTTTTATAAACACGTGGAATTCTTCTATCCAACATGCATGTAACTTCATAATTAATTGTACCTAACATATCTGCTATTTCTTCCACCGCAATCTCTTCTTCACCTTGTTTGCCGTAGAATACAACTTCGTCTCCTACTTGTACTGGCATTGCATTTGTAACATCTAGCATAAGCTGATCCATACAAACACGGCCAATTACAGGTACTCGTACTCCGTTTATTAGTGCATGCCCTTTATTAGATAGCTGACGATTATAACCATCAGCATAACCAATCGGTACAGTTGCAATCCATTCTTCGCCCGTTGTTACATAAGTATTCCCATAGCTAACACCACGATTTTTCTTCGCATGTTTAACATGAGCTACTTTTGATTTTAAAGACAACGCTGGCTGTAAGGAAGCAACTGTATGATCCACTTCTCTTGAAGGATACATACCGTAAATTCCAATACCGACACGAACCATATTTTGAAATGTGTTACTAAGTTCCATTGATCCTGCACTGTTTGAACTATGAATATATGGAAAATGAATTCCTAATTCTTCCGCTGTATTTACAGCTTTTTCAAACAAACTTGTTTGCATATTTGTATAAGTTTTATCTATTTCATCGGCGGTAGAGTAATGTGTAAACATCCCTACTACTTCTACATATCGCATACGTTTTAACTCTTCAAAAAACGGTTTAACTTCTTCTTCCTGTAAACCAATACGGCTCATTCCTGTATCAATTTTCACATGAATTCGCACTTTCTTTTGAAGATGGTTTGCAACTTCATCTATACCTTGTAAATCTTCTACTCTATAAACAGTCATCATAACGTCATATTGAATTACATCTTCTACAGCTGCTACTGGTGTATATCCTAAAATTAAAATAGGTACAGTGATTCCAGCTTCTCTTAATTCAATTGCTTCGTCTACAAATGCAACTGCAAGTTGGTTTATTCCTGCTTCAATAGCCGATTTCGCAACTTCAACTGCCCCATGACCATACCCATTCGCTTTTACAGCAGCCATCATTGCAATATTTTCATCATTCACACGTTTTTTAAATTCTTTTACATTATGTTTTACCGCATTTAAGTCAACTTCAACAATTGTATCTCTTCCATATTTCAAGCTCATTGGTCTAACTCCTAACTCAATAATTACATTCCATTCTATTTCACGTTTCATATGACCTTTTACAATATAATACTTTTCACTATGCTAGTCAAACTACTAGAATTTTCGGAATTTTGAGTATGATATAATACCCTTAAGAAACTATTATATACGGAGGTGAGAATAATTACAATGTTTGTTCCATCTGCATTGAATCAAGTTAAAATTGCTATCGATACTTCCATTCAAATACTGAACCAATATACTGAAAGTGATTTGAAAATAAAGCCGATTGAATCAAAGCGGTCATTATTTGAAATGTGCACACATCTTTCCCTTATTTTCCATGCTGATTTACTCATATTAAATGGTATTACGGAAAAAGACTTACATACCTTTTATATAGAACAAGCACCAGAAACAATTACTCAAATACAGCAAACGATGATACAAGGGTACGATTTACTTTCTAAAACTTTTTTATCCTATTCCAATGAAGAATTAGCGGAAATTATGACTGCTTATTGGGGTATTTCTTACTCTCGATTCGAATGGTTGCTTGAAATCGTTGCACATTTTTATCATCATCGCGGGCAAATTCATATTTTATTATGTGAGCACGTTAAAGATCCTAACATACCTTTATTTCAATAAAGGTATGTTAGACGACATTAAACTTTTTTAAGGCAAATAAAATACCACCTTCACTCGCCTTCTTTGTAACGAAATCTGCTCTTGTTTTTAACTCTTCTCCACCATTCCCCATCGCAATTCCTAGTCCTACATACTGTAACATCTCAACATCATTTCCACCGTCACCAAAAGCAATTGCTTCTGATTTACAAATTTTCAGATGTTCCAATACCTTTTGAATTGCAGTTAGCTTCGATACTTTACTATCTTCCAACACATTCATAACGTAACCATGAAAACGTTCAAACGTAAGTGCTGGATATCTTTCAAAGAATTTTTGAGCTTCTGTTTCATCAGCATACAGACATACACAATAAATCTCTTCTGATAAGTTTCTAACTTTGTCAGGATACCGCTCTAAATTTAACGTTTCATTTAATGCTCGTATTACACGTTCGTCTTTTGAGGCAATACCATTCATTACAAATTCCTCTGTAAAATAAGAAACACTGTGACCATGTAATTCAGCGAAATTTGAAATATCATGAACAATTCCACTTGAAAGTACCGATTTATGTATAACTTCATCAGCACATTTTATATGTGCACCATTTGCAGAAATAAACGTATTTATGCCCAGCTCTTTAAATTGTGAGCATAAACTATATGGTCTCCCTGTTGTAACAACTACGTGAATTTCTTTATCTATTAACCTTTGTATCGCTTCTTTTGTGCTTTCATGCATACTTCTATCAATCTCACTTAAAAGAGTACCATCCACATCAAAAAATACAACTTTGTACATATCCTCTTACATTCCCTCTAAATGATTTGTATCATTTATAAAATGAATAGTTTTCTGTTTATCTGTAAGTTCAATCAAACTAATTCCCGTATCTCCCATTTTAAAATAATAGTCCATGCTAATTGGCATTTGGAAAAACGCTCGTAAAATACTATTTATTACACCACCGTGTGCAACAATTGCAATTCGGTCATATGTATTCTCTGTCACGATTTTAGAAAAAATCCCTTCTATTCTCATTCTAAATTCAATAAATGATTCCCCGTTTTCAAACCGGTCATGAAGAAACTTTGGCTCGGGATATTTTTTCGCTTCTTCAAATGATAACCCTGCTTGTACCCCATTATTAAACTCCATTAATTCTTCTTCTAGTTGAATTGGGCACCCAATTCCTTCTGCTAATGTTTCACCAGTTTCGCGAGCACGTTTTAATGTGCTTGCCCAAATGAAATCTGGCGGGAAATCTGCTTTCACTTTCTGTACAAGTCTTTGTACTTGCTGTCTTCCCTTTTCTGTTAATTCAAAGTCAGCTCGACCTTCATGTACATTTAAAATATCTGCTTCTGATTCACCGTGGCGTATTAGTAGTATTTGCATGTTTCTTCCGCTCCCTTGTTTAATATTCACAAAATTCCATTATATCATATTCTTAACTTTATATAACAAAAAAAGGAACGGTTTCCCGCCCCTCATCCATTCACTTTCTCTGCATCATTCCAATAATACTTACTAAACGCTTCCGTCAACACATCAATTGTGTTATATAATTCATCTAATGTATTATCAACACCACCAACTTCAATTAACATCGCATTTTTAGATAAATCTTGATTATAAACGCCATTTCCATCTTTTTTATACTTTGGAAAGATTCCTCTGCTTAATCCGTAATAGTTTTCATCTAAATAACTATTGATTGCTCTTGCAATTTTTTCATTTTCAGCACGCCCTTCATTTTCCATCCCAATTATAAAATATAATCTTGCATACGATTTCCCGTTAATTACTTTTGTTGTTACCTTCTTCCGCTGATCATCACGGTGTATATCAATCGGAAACGCAATTTTATTATTTTGTGCTAATGTTTCTTTTACATATTCATGAGACGCTTTATATGATTGCGGCCATTTCCATTTTTTACTCGCTAATAAATCCCCCATATTCGTTTTATCATGAACTACCGGAATTCCTTGTCCTTCAAGTTGTTCTTTCATACGTTTCCCTAGTAAGGACACATTTACATCTGGACTTGATGGATCGGTAGCCCCTGGTAATAACGGAAAGAAAGATTCCCAGCTATGTGTATGATAAATATATACTGCACTTTCACCTTTTTTCGCTCCGTTCTTTTTCTGAACCGGATTATTCTTTTCAGCTTCTGTAACTTTATCTTTTGCTACTTCTCGCTCTTTCGTTACTTCTTCAATCGGTACACTAGATTCATTTGGGATATTCGTAAAGTTTGTCCCTTCCCCAGCTACGATAATGTTAGAGTAATACTTTGACATACCAGGCACTTCTTTACCGACAAACGTTCTTAAATCTTTAATTTTCAAATCCGTCGCAATCGAGAACATTAAATTTCCAAATGACTCCCTTTTATTCTGCTTAAAATAATCAAATCCGTAATAGCGATTCTCACTTTCTAGCATTTGAACAAAACCTTGCATCGATACTTTTCCAAACCATTGATTCGCGTAATTCGATTTCATTGTATGTAAAAGCGACGTCAAAATCGACGCAATAATAATTATGACTAGTGCATATAGAAAGAGTAACGAGATTAGTTTCTTCCCATGTATACGGGTTGCATACTTCTTCACTGTATCACCTTCTTTATACATGGATATGTACAAGCCTTTCGTAATATACGCAAAAAAAAGAGAAATGGCATCCCATTTCTCTTCCTCACTCTTATTGTTCTTTTTCTGTATCTGACGAAGGTAATTTCTTCGTTTGTTTCTCTTTAAAGATTTCCCCAATTGCCCCAAGAGTACCAAGTGTTTCAATTGCATTAGACGGAATAAAGACTTTATTCGCTGGTCCTTTTGCAACCTCAATCAATGATTCAAATGATTTATAAGCAAGTACGCGCTCATCTAAATCTGCTGCACGAAGTAACTCAATTCGATTTTGTTCTGCTTTTGCAATTTCCTCAATCGCTCTTGCTTCCCCTTGCGCTTCTAATTCTTTCGCTTCTCGTATACCTTCCGCTTCACGAATACGTGCTTCTTTATCCCCTTCAGCCATTAAAATTTTACTTTGTTTTTCCCCTTCAGCACGAAGGACTTTATCTTGTTTCGCTGCTTCAGCTTCTAAAATGATCGCACGTTTATTACGTTCTGCTTTCATTTGTTTTTCCATTGATACTTGCACATCTTTTGGTGGATTAATATCGACTATTTCGACACGCTCAATACGAACGCCCCATTTTTCTGTCGCTTCATCAAGTGCTAAACGAATTTCTGTTGAAATTTTTTCACGACCTGATAATGTTTCATCAAGCTCCATTTTACCAATAATTTGACGCATTGTTGCAGATGTAATATTACGAACACCATATTCATAGTTTGAAATACCATATGTCGCAAGCTCTGGTTCAACAATTTGATAGAAAATAATTGTATCAATTTCTACTTGTACATTATCTTTCGTTATTACCTTTTGTGGTGGTACATTCGTTTGTTGAATACGTAAATCGTGATATACACGAACGCGGTCTACAATTGGGATTAGAATATTTAATCCTGGGTGCATAATCCGTTGAAATTTACCAAACCTTTCAACGACCCCAACTTTTTGCTGAGAAATAATTTTAATTGTCAATGCAATAAATACAACGACAATCAATGCGAAAATAATCGTTAACGTTAATGCTACTGCCATATTTATTCACTCTCCTTTTTCACTTGTAAAATAGTACTATGCCTCTGTATAACAACGACTTTTTCTCCAGCATCAATAGGAGTATCCGAAATAGCTGTCCAAGTATCTCCATCCACTTTCACAATACCGTTCACTTCGCTTGTAATCGTTTGCATAACAATTCCCTTTTTACCAACAAGTTTATCTACTGTATCAGTAAAACCTTTTGCTTCTCGAAAGTTTTTAGAAATTCTTTTCGTAAAGAAAGTCAATGTTAAACTTACAATCGCCCCAACAACAACTTGTAAAAATAGTGCATCAGGAGCAAACAAAGCAATAAGACCTCCGACAACAGCTCCAATTCCAAGCCAAAGCATGTAAAACGTAATCGACAACATTTCTGCAATAAATAAAACACCCGCTATTATAAACCAAATCACCCATCCAGCCATATGCAACCCTCACTTTCTTTCTCATTTTCTATATGTATATGAAGAAAAGAATGGTTTATCCGCCCTTTCTCATAGAGGGGGCGTTTGCTACAAGCTATTATATGTATTCGCTGTTACAACAAGCATTAATAAAATGCTATATTAATATATTCTTCATTATACACGGAAATCCCTTTCAAAAAATGACAAAAAATTTAATTCTTTCAAAAATATAACTTACAGATTATAATAATTAAAATTAAAAGCAGTATTGATTTGAAAGGTGGTATTCTTATTGCCTAAACGTTCACTAACTTACTATTTGGGCTCCAAAATATGCATTACTCTAGCTGACATTGTATACATAATGATTATTACAACTCACATCTATATCACAACTAGATCAGCTACAATTACTGCTCTTTTTCCATTATTACAGGTTATCACAAATCTTATCGCGAACACCTCTGCACCACTTATAATGAATCGGTTTCCATCTTATTCATTGCTATATACTCTACAATGGATTAAAACAGCTCTTTTAATATTGTTAATGATATTATTTCCTATACTATCAACAAACATTTCTGCTCTTTTAACTTTTGTTATTTTCATTTCATTATGTAGTGGCTGGAGCGCTCCTCTACTATACGCCGTTATCCCGCGCTTAACACCACAAGAAAAATTAGTAAAAGTAAATAGTGTCTTTTCCTTTTCAACACAAATTATACAAGCCGCTGCATACTCATTTACAAGCATAATTGTTCTTCTCATTGGCGTTACTTCGACACTCATGATTAATAACATATTGATGATTTTCGGATGTATTACATTACACCTTTCATTACAATCTATACAAGCTGAACGAGTAGCAGAACCCACTTCTTCGAAAACTACTGCATTATTAGAAGGATGGAAACTGTTATTTCAACACCCGTCTCTGCGCATCGTTACAATTATGGACTTAATTGAAACTTTCGCAGGGACCATATGGATCGGTGCTATTACGATGGCATATGTAACGACTGTTCTTCATAAAGGCGAAGATTGGTGGGGATATATTAACACAAGTTATTACGTCGGCACATTAATTGGTGGGATATTAGCGTGGAAAATGAGTACATATATTCAAAAAAATTTAATACGCTCCATGGCGATAGGCTCTCTTATGTTTAGTATTCTTACATTTTTATATGGTATGACAAGTAGCGGATTTATTGCTCTATTTCTTTGTGTTCTAATGGGTCCATGTTATCAAATTAGAGATATTTCTCAAACGACGGTTTTACAATCAAGCGTCACTCCTTCTTTATTATCGAAGATGTATACAGCTCATGGTGCACTTCTCTCGACAGCTTCTGGTCTTTCTATGCTTAGCGTTGGAATTATTACTGATATGTTCGGCGTTCGTACTATTTATATTATCGCCGCTTTTCTTATTTTATGTTCTGCTTGTTTATCCTTTAACTTATTAAAATATCAGAAGACGGAGCAGAAAGATATTTCACTTTAATCATTAAAACAAAAAGGACAGGAATTCCTGTCCTCTTTGTTTATTCTATTCATGACAAGTTGGGAATCTTCCTATGTTTTGTCGCTTGTTCAAAAGCATATGCTAGTTTAATTAATGCCCCTTCACTAAAAGCAGCACTTGCAAGAGTAATTCCAAAAGGCCTCCCATTATCCATATATCCCGCAGGCATTGCTATAGACGGATAACCTGCTTTCGCACATATAGTAGATCCTATATAAGAAGGGAACAGTATCGCATCCAGGTTATATTTTTCCAACGCAAAATCAATACCTTGTTTTTGCGAAAAATATATATCTTCTAATCTTGCGTTTAAATATTCTGGATTTCTTAACGTATTAGGAAAATCTTTTCTTCTTTCTAACTTAGTTTGTCCATATTTCAAAGCTCTTTCTGCTATGTTTTTATTAAACTCCATTAACTCCGAAATAGAATGTACTGGAATAGTAGAAGGTAATTTAGAAAGATAGTTATCTAAGCTGTGCTTCAGCTCATAAAGTGGAACTCCCCAACTCCATTCCCTATGAAAAGACGGAATATCAATATCTTCTACTACTGTCGCTCCCTCACTACGTAATACTTGGATCGTTTCCTCAAACAATTTTTCATCGTACTCACCATTTTCGTAATAGTCTTTTGGAGCATTGTTAAATACGCCAATCTTTGCTCCCTTTAATCCATTTACATCGAGATAAGGTGTATAATCTTGATATGCCATTCCTTCACTTTTATGAGTGGCTACATCCATCTCATCCACTCCCGTTAAGTTCCCTAATAGAATTGCAGCATCCGTTACCGTTCTAGCAAATGGCCCAGCTGTATCTTGTGAATAAGTGAAAGGAATCATTCCACTACGACTTATTAACCCAACAGTCGGCTTAATACCTACAACCGAGTTTTGAACAGCTGGACTTAAAATAGAAGCATCTGTCTCTGTTCCAACGGATAATACAGTAAAGTTAGCAGCAACTGCAACGGCAGATCCTGTACTCGATCCACCAACAAACATATCATCCTTTCCTGTACCGTAAGGGTTTATTGTTTGCCCACCTCTTGCACTATATCCAGCCCACATTTCAAATGACATTGCATTTGCTAATTCTGTCATATTGGTCTTTCCTATTATTACTGCTCCTGCTTCTCTCAGTTTCGTAACGAGAAATGCATCTTCACTACTTATATTTTGTTCCAGGGCAATCGTACCAGCACTTGTATGCATCGAGTCATTCGTTTCAATATTATCCTTAAGTAAAACAGGTATACCATGTAATGGACCTCTTACACCTTTTGTCTTTCTTTCATAATCTAACGCTTCTGCAATAAAGATAGCATCTGGATTGATTTCTAAAATAGAATTGATTTTCGGTCCATCTTGGTCATACTTTGCGATTCTATGAAGATAATACATGACTAGTTCTTTTGAAGTTAACTTCCCAGCTTCCATTTCCTTTTGAATATCATGAATTGTTAATTCTTTTTGCAATAGTGTATTGAACTGAATTTCCATCGTCATTCTCCTTCTATAAAGTCTTTTATTGCTAACATGTATCTATTACTTTTTCATTTTCTCCGCTCCTCGCATAAACAGCTACAATCCCTTTAAAGAAATTCAACTCACCAGTTTAAAAACCTTTAATTTCCAGAGAAATAAAAAGAGTCTGAAACGAATACAATATCGCCTCAGACTCTTTTTATTATTTTACATATACCTCTTCTAACAAATGTAAAAACTCGCCTTGTTTACCTGCTAATTCAGGGCATTTGTTAATATCAACCCATTCATAACAAAATACTAAACCTTTGTCTTCCTCACCAGCACTTACTATATGTTCCCACGTATCTTTCACATCTGTTAATAATGAAATGTGGAAAAAATGACGTTTTTGATATTCCTTTTTTTCTTTCATATAAATAATGTAATCAGAAAGGAAGCGCTCGATACAAAAATGGCGTAGTCCTGACTCTTCTTGTACTTCACGTAAAATTGCTGCCTCTAACGTTTCGCCTTCATCTACCGTCCCGCCTGGCACTTGGATACCAGCCTCTCGTATATCACGATGTTTAAAAACGAGTAGTTGCATAACCCCTTCTTTTTCTCTCGTAATATATGCATGTACCTTTTTCTTATATAACATCGTCATCTTAGCCCTCTCCCCTCAATTCATTACTGCGTTACTTCTTCAATCGTTAGTTGGTTTTCATATAAATATGTAGCTTGCGGATTCCCAACATAACGTACATGCCACGGTTCATAACGATAACCGGTAATCCCTTCTTTCTCTTTCGTATATCGAATAACAAAACCAAACTTATGGGCATTTTCAGAAAGCCACTTTCCTTCTTTCGTCTCCCCAAAAACAGTTTCTAGCTGAAATTTAGCAGATTGAGATGTAATATCCATAGCTAGTCCTGTTTGATGTTCACTCGTACCAGGGACTGCACTAGACATTGCTGTCTTTGCTTCTCCATCTTGTCTTTTATACATTGTATTTAATGCTTTTTGTCGATCAAAAGATCTAAATCCAGAGACTGCAAAAAGGAAAATCCGCTCATTATTGGCTTGCTGAAACATTTCCTCAAGTGCCACCGCTGCCTCTTTCCTCATCTTTTTCTTCTCTTGATCACCTTCACTAGAGTAACGTACTTTCGGAACAACTAAATCTGGCGGTCTATACCCATCTGGTAAACGCCTATTTTTATTCACAAGTACAAGCATCGAACTTGGATTACTAATGACTGCGATATCCCCATCCATATTAGCAATCGTTTCTTTAGCTTTCGGAAATATATTGTTTACATTTACTTCCTTCGCCTCTTGCTCCTTGTACATCTTATAATTTATTCCTGCTACTCCAATGATCAGTATCATTGCTACGATACCAAGTAGTGCCCATCTTTTTTTCATATAACGACCTCTTATTTTAATAATTTGGCCATTTCATACTCATCGATACCTTTTCCATCGATGATAAGAGCAGATTTTTTGACACCTTCTTGTTCAAATCCAATTTTGCTATATAGTGCCTGAGCTCTTGTATTGTGGGCCATTACCGTTAATTCTAAACGCCATACATCATGTAATCTTGCCCACTTCTCTACTTCTTTAAACAAACTCGTTCCAATACCTCGGCCACTATACTCTTGCAAAATGCCAATTACAATGCCTGCCACATGTCTCTTTCTTTGAATATTATTTCCATCAACTAAAATAAACCCTACTATTCTCTCTTCTTCAACTGCTACAAATATTGTCGCATATTCATTTTCTATAAAACGGTGGACCATCTTTTCTTGTTGCTCTACTGTAGTTTTTCGTTCTCCTGGTTCGTATAACATAAATTTCGTTTCTTCATCTAATTGCTTGCTTAATTGTAAAAATGATGCTGCATCTTCTACTCTAATCTCACGTATCACCTTAATCCCCTACCCATTCTGTTAGTTAAAATTTTTCCTTGTGAAAAGATTTTCTATATTTTTGCGAAAATCCCTTTCTAATTCTCCTATTATAAATAGACAAATTTCGATATTACTATAGCAATTACAAATTATGTCTATAATGTGACATCTTTTCATCCTCATTTCATGACAGACAAAAAACGTAAGCTGTACACTTACGTTTTCCCCCAATTGATGTAGGCTGATAACCATCGGCAATGCCTACCACTAATTCAAATTTCACTTTATCCATTCACTTTTTCTGCTTGCCAAAAATATTCACCAAATGCCTTAGCAAGTGCATCAATTGATCGATTTAATTCTTCCTCTGTATTATCTACCCCGCCAACTTCAATTAATATCGCTTGTCCTGATAGGTCTTGATTGTAGACTCCATTTCCTGTTTGGAATCCTTTTTGAATTACACCACGGCTCATTCCCGGATATTTCTTACTAATCGTCTCATGTAACGCAGTTGCTAATTGTAAGTTTTTTTCATAGTTTTTGTTACCTTTCCCAATTACAAAAGCAAGCTTTGCATATGATTTATCTCCAATTGTTTTTGTCGTGACATTTTTCCGTGCACTATCACGGTGCAAATCGAAAAAATATTGGAGTTCTTTATTACCAGCCATCGCTTCTTGTACAATTTCTCGTGACAGTTTATAAGAACTATTACTATTTAATCCTTTACTTATTAATTTTTGACCAACATCAGTTTTATCGTTAGTAGCACCGATCCCTTCACTTTCTAACTGTTCTCGCAATCGATCGCCAACTATTGAAATATTCGTTAGAGAACTCGTTGCTTTATTTGGATTTGGATCATTCGTTAAGTTAAGTAACGGCAAATAAGATTCCCAGCTATGTGAATGATAAATCAATGCAACTTGTCTTTTTCCAGTCGTTTGAGCTGGTTGTTTCTTCTCTTTATTCGGATCAGGCTTAGGAACTTGTCCAGCTTCTCCAGTCCGTTCCTTCACTACTTCTTCAAGAGGAACACTCGATTCTATCGGTAAGTTGGAATAATTTGTTCCTTCACCTGCTATAACGATTTCTGTATCATATTTCCCAAATCCCGGAAGTTCTTTCCCGACAAAACTACGTACATCATCAAAACGAATATTCGTAGCCATCGAAAAGAGGAATGAAGAAATAGAAAAGTCTTGATTCAAATTCCGGTACTCCTGTGTAAAATAATGATTCTCTTTCCCAATAACGTACATGTAACCATTCATTGATAACTCATTTAACCAATTATATAAATACGTTGACTTTGTCTCTTTCATGGAAGTTACCATTACACTAATAAGAAAGAAAGTCGCTAATACCGTAGTAATAATAAATATAATTAACTTGCGTACACTTGTTAATTTCACGTAAAAAAAGCCTCGATTCATACTATCACCCTCTCTATTTCAAGTTATGTACAAGCTCTAGAGAATAGACCGCTTAAATTCCGGCTATATTGTTAATGAGGTGAAATGAATTGAAGCTACTAATAGGAACATTACCAATCGTCTTATCATTTATTTTTTATTTGTTTGCTTTACATCCTAAAATTCGTATTGTGCTACATATTTCCGCATACTTAACACTGTATGTACTCGGGACAATTATTTCTATTAATATATATGATGTTTTAATACAAAATTTAGTTTTCATGACAAGCATTCATGGAATTTTACTAAATCCACTTTTTCTACTTGCAGGAGCGTATATAGGGATATACACTTTGTACTTAATTTTGTCTCAAATTATTACGAAACTAATGAATTCCAAAAATGGAGTGTAACGAAATGCAGCCACCATTCATCTGTCATAAATGTAAAAAAAGAATAACGAGAAGGAAAGATCTTATTACCTCTACATGGCATTTCCGCTTTTATTTGTTTCATAACACTTGTTTCAAAAATCAGCAATTATTTGTCTCACGTTTTATTCCTATAAATACACTCTTTGGTTTCTTTCTTATTACATATGGGCTTATTGCTGGCAGCATTCTAATGTTCACGGAGCCCTCTATCAATTGGCTTATTTTTTTGCTTCCTATTTTATATCGGTTTCTTTCATATTATTACGTTGAACGTTTTTTCTGTAAATAACTAGTAGATTGACCTCTGGGAATGCTTAAACACTCCCATTCATTTTCTTTTAACATTTTACCAATGTAAATGATTTGTCCAATATGTAAAGCATAATGAGAAATTTGCCTTTCGATCGCTTGCATGACAGTGTGTTCTTCTCCACGAATGTATACTTTCTGCAAAATCTGCTCTGCTGTTAAAGTATCCATCGTTTTAAAAACATACTCCCACCCTTCTTGCCACGCAGCAAGCGCTTCTTGTTTTGAATTGTAGCCACCTTCAAATTCACCATCTCGGTTACGATCTATTTTTTCGCCATCAGACGTTAAAAATTCCGTCCATCTTGAACGCATATTACCATGCAAATGTTTCATTATAATCGCTATGCTATTTGTTTCTTCATGAGAAGACCATTGTATTTGTTCGTATGATAATTGAGAAAGTACCCGTTCTCCTTGTTGCTTTGTTGTTTTGAAATTAGAAATGGCACATTGTAAATATTCTCGTCCGATATCCATATTAGCCCCTACCTTCACACTAACTAATTTTTGTTCCATTTGGCAGTTCCATATTAGGCTGAAGCAACACAACATCACCAGCTTCAGGAACTCCACCTAATACAAGCACTTCCGATTTAAATCCAGCTACACGCTTTGGCGGAAAATTTACAACAGCAACAATTTGCTGACCGATTAAGTCTTCTGGATTATATCTCTTCGTAATTTGAGCACTTGACTGCTTGACCCCAAGCTCCCCAAAATCAATTTCTAGTTTAATCGCTGGCACTCTCGCTTCTTTAAATTCCTCTGCCTGTGTTACTGTTCCAATTCTTACATCAAAAGTTAAAAAATCTTCAAAATTAGCCATTTTATCATTCCTCCCAATTATTACTTAGACAAAATACAAAAATCCCCTTTAAAAAAAGAAAGGTGCCTAAGCACCTTTCTTTTGTAATTCACTTAATTCATTTGATTTATAGAAGAAGAAACCGAGAATCCCGCCAATACATGATGGGATTAGCCATCCTATTCCTTCTTTATATAATGGTAACATTTGTAGCACATTAGAAATCGCATCAATTTTAATGTTCGCACTTTCTAAACCGTTAAAGAAACTAATTAACAACGCACCTAAAATAGCTCCGATATATATTGTATTACGCTTCCCTATCCATTTATGGAAATATGAAAGAACGATTAATACAATTGCAACTGGATAAATGATCATTAACACTGGTAATGTTACTGTGATTAATTGTGTTAACCCTAGGTTAGATACAATTAAACTAAATACACATACCATAGTTACAATCGTTTTATGCGAAAGTTTTGGGAATAAGTTTGTAAAGAAGCCAGCACACGCAGATGTTAATCCAACAGAAGTTGTTAAACAAGCGAGTATAATTACAAGTCCTAATAAAATTTTACCACTTGTTCCATATAACTCATTTACAACATTCGTTAAAATAAGACCACCGTTCTCCGACACACCAAGTGATGTACTTGTAGATCCGAGATATGCAAGTGATAAATATATTAACGTTAAGCCTAATACAGCAATAATCCCTGATACAACTGTTATTTTTGCGATTTGTCCGCTCTCTTTTATCCCTTTTGAGCGAATAACTTGTACAACAACAATCCCAAACACAAGTGCACTAATCGCATCCATCGTTAAATATCCTTGAATAAATCCACCAAAGAAAGCATTCTCTTTATAAGCAGCTAAAGGTGCAGCCGGTTCTCCAATTGGATCAATAATTGCTTTTCCGACAATAACAGCAACAATCAATACTAACAATGGTGTAAGAAATTTCCCGAACCAATCCACTAATTTAGATGGATTTAATGATAAATACCACGTTATTCCGAAGAAAACTATAGTGAAAAGAAATAGCATGTACCACTCAGAAACCATTGTCTCTGATAGAAATGGCTTCATACCCATTTCAAATGAAACAGCTCCAGTACGCGGAATCGCGAAAAATGGTCCAATCGCTAAATAACTAATCAATGGGAAAATAAACGCAAATATAGGGTGAACTCTAGAAGATAGCGCTTTCAAGTCCCCCTCTACAAACGCGACAGCTGTTACAGCTAATAGGGGTAATCCGACTCCCGTTACAAGGAATCCAATTGTAGCAATCCAAACATTTTCTCCTGCTTGTTGACCTAAAACTGGCGGGAAAATTAAATTTCCTGCCCCTAAAAATAGTGCAAATAACATTAAACCAATCGCTACCGTATCACCTGGCCTTAAACGTCCCTTCATGCTTTTCATTTGCATAGCACTTTTTCATTGTTTATATCTCTTTTCACAATATGCTATGCATCCTCCTCTCTGCTCAAGATGATAAAATATGCCCCTTACAAAGCAATGTCTTTCTCCATAATTTCTCCATTCCCCTTATTCTTACTCTAATTATTGATTTTTGATTTTTTTGAATATTCAAGTCATTAGAGTGTTATAACGTGGAGTTTAGTTGTCAGACCTCTTTGTTTTTATCACACATATAGTAACATATTTGGCTGAAAAATAAAAACATATTTTTAAATAGAATTTTTTGAAAATCAAAATTATCCACACATACCTCCTTTATTTATTCTATTACACAAATTTTTTTAGAAATTTACGATTTTTACATTTTATTATATTTGAATATTTTTATACAAAAGAAAGTAAAAGCCATCAAAAAATAAGATGGCTTTTACTTGTTAGTCTATCGTTTCAACTTCACGTGGATTATTCATCTCTTCAACATACACAACTCTAAATCCATGATCTTCTAAATCCTTTAGCAATGTTTCTAATTCACTATCTTCAAACTCTTCTCCCAATGTAAACATTATTCTACGTACTAATAAAGCATCATTATCAAAAGTCATTAAGCTTTGAATACCAGTGTATTTCTTTAGCACTGTCGATAATTTTTGAATGGCCCCATTATAATCTTGTGTTCCAATCATGACAGAATATTTACTAGAATGGACTCCCCATGCATCTTCTAATAGTTCAAAAACTTTTTTATGAGTTAAAATACCAAGGAAGACCCCTTTTTCATCAACTACTGATAAATACGGTAGTTTTTTAATTGTAAAAAATACTTTAAAGAAGGAAGAGTCTTCTCTCACGTACCCATTTTTATCGTTCAATAATTGTAATACATTATCTTCAAGTGAACCTTTATATTCTAAAATATCTACTTTGTATACATTCCCTAAAAACTTCTCTTTTTTTTCATCTAAAACTGGTACACAACGATACCCCGTTTTATTTAAATGTTCCAGCGTTTCCCCTATCTTAATTGAACTTGAGCAAAACAAAACTTCCCTTTTTGGCACATAATTCCCTTTAATCCTCATAAAAAAGCCTCCTTATGCTAAAATACTTTCTGTGCCATAACTATATTATATTTTCAGAAAAAAATAAATATATTATTTTATTTTTCTGAAAATTATTCATTTTTCCGTCATAATTTATTCATTAATCATACACTTATTTAAATTGAAACTTTAATAAGTGGGGATTTCCCCCCACTTATTATTAGCCTTCACCAATCGGGCTTTTACTGGCAGTCGATATACCCACCTAACTTCTACGCATTCGCCGCATTTTGAGGTAGAGTCTTACTGCCCGTTAAAGCGGGATAATCTCTCTAACTTACTTCGAGAAAAATATGTTGTAACTTTATCCGAAAAAAGCTAAAATAAGAATAAGAATTTTCTGAATATTCAAAGAGTAGGTGATTGTATGTCCTTATTGCGCTCACATATATGTAAATTTATAGCCGGTGTTTTGATTATTTTTGTCATAAGTCCCCTTCCAGCATTATTCATTACACATAATTACTCCTACTTAACTGGATTTATAAGCATTTTTCATAATTTAGCACAGCCTTCTTCCATTTCAATTCCAACAATTGATTGGATGCATGAGCCTATCCTTTTCTCAGCAAATCAGCTTGTACATACCTCTAACCATTCGTCACCACTGTTCCCCTACATATGGGAAATATATTTTTTATCAATCGTTCGTTTCACATTCACTCTTGTAATCGGTTTCTTTATAAGTCTAGGAATTGGCCATCTATTTTTAAAAGCACCAAACTCATTAAAAAAGTGTAGTTCTTTATTTCGCTGGATACCGTATTCTTTTGGCACTGTGATATTACAATGTTCAGTCCTATTATCACTTCTCTACATATCTAAATTCATAAAGTTTCCTTTCTTCTCTTCTTTTATCATCATATGTAGCACTTCTATGATAATCGTTCTGCAAGCAATAAAAAAATGGCTTCCTTTCTTAAATAATACAAATGAATACGAAATAAAAAATTCAGCCTTCCTTGTTGATACGTTATTTATGGCGCTTACTTCCAATCATAAATCTATTCTAAGTTCCATTATTCTTTCATTTGTTTTTATGGAATGTGTTTTTCACGTAAACGGACTCTTACAATTTATCGTTCAATTTGGTGGAAATGCACCTATAGTTGTCGTAATTGGTTTATTACTTCTTTACATCCCATACAGCGTATTATCTTTTCTCCAAACACTATGGACAACAAACTACAATAAACAGCAAACATACACTTTAACAAGAAGTATTTCAAAACCATAACGTAGAATAACCGTCTACTTTAAATTAAAAGTAGACGGTTATTCCTATTATATAGAGGACAAAATAACAGCAAATTAAAAAACTACTATAGAAACCTACCATTATTTACCCATTTTCTTTGACTAATCTTTTCATTTGGATTTATTATAAAAGTATAACATAATTACAGGAGGTGACATCTTTATTCCAAATTAGGAATAAAGAACACACTTGGACATATTAAATATTTTTCTCATCTTTATACTTATCCTTATTTCTGGTTTTTTCGTTGCTTCAGAATTCGCTGTCGTAAAAGTACGAAAAAGTCGAATTGACCAGCTTGCTAATGAAGGTAATAAACAAGCATTAGCTGCAAGAAGCGTTTTATCTAACTTAGACGTTTATTTATCCGCTTGTCAGCTTGGCATTACTATCACCTCTTTAGGACTTGGTTGGCTTGGTGAACCAACTGTGGAACATTTACTGCGACCACTATTTGAAAAAATCAATATTACTGGAACAATGGCTAACACGTTATCCTTTATTATTGCTTTTAGTGTGATTACTTTTTTCCATGTTGTATTAGGCGAGTTAGTTCCTAAGTCTTTCGCAATCCAAAAAGCTGAAGCAATCACATTAAAATTTGCAAAACCGCTTATTTTATTTGATAAAATTATGTATCCGTTCATTTGGCTTCTCAATAGTGCAGCTATATTTTTCACAAAATTACTCGGTTTAGAGCCTGCGAAAGAAAATGAACTTGCCCATTCCGAAGAAGAACTACGACTCATTTTAGGTGAAAGCTATAAAAGCGGCGAAATTAATCAAACCGAATATAAATATGTAAATAATATTTTTGAATTTGATGATCGTGTTGCTAAAGAAATTATGGTACCTAGAACTGAAATGGTTTGTTTATCTACTGAAAATACGTTAGAAGAAAATATGAAAATCGTTGCAACTGAAAAGTATACACGTTATCCTATTATTGAAAAGGATAAAGATGATATTATTGGAATGATAAATACGAAAGAGATTTTTCATAATCAAACAAAAGGCATTTACAAACCACTTGATGCCTACATACATCCTGTTTTAACTGTATTTGAAACAGTTCCCATTCGTAAAACGTTAATACACCTCCAAAAGAACCGCGTACAAATGGCGATTGTTATGGATGAATACGGCGGAACTGCTGGCCTTTTAACGATGGAGGATATTCTTGAAGAAATTATCGGAGAAATTCAAGATGAATTTGACGCAGACGAATCACCAATGATTGAAAAGCGTACTCCTAGGCTTACTGTTTTAGATGGGAAAGTACTCATTTCTGAAGTAAATGATATGTTTGGCCTACATATCGATGAAAGTGATTTAGATACAATTGGTGGTTGGCTTCTCTCTCAATCAATTGATTTAAATATTGAGGCTGGCTATTCAGTTGAATATGATGGTTTTCAATTTAAAGCATTAGAACTTGATGGGCATCAAATTAAAAAGATTGCTGTACATAAATTAGATACTACAAAGGAGTTATAAAGTGACTGTTTTACTAACAATTTGTATCATTGCTTGTTTCATTGTTTCATTTCTTGCCTTTATATACCCCATTATCCCTGGCATCCTTGCCGTATGGGCTGGCTATTTCATTTATCATTTTGGAATAAACGGCGGAGAGTTAACGACATCTTTTTGGATTATTCAAGTCATTTTTACACTCTTCATTTTCGTTGCTGACTTTATTGCAAATGGATACTTCCTAAAAAAATACGGAAGTACAAAATCGGGCGAACGTGTTGGTATGGTTTCTATCATTGTCGGATCGTTCTTCTTCCCACCATTCGGGCTTATTATCATACCGTTCTTATCTGTATTTATTACGGAACTAATGCATAAAAAGGCGCCAAAAGACGCCCTTTTAGTCGGAATTGCAACTGTTGTCGGTTTTTTAAGTAGTACAGTAGCGAAAGCAATTCTCCAAATCATTATGATTATCATCTTTGTATGCTATATCATTTTTTAGCCATCCCTATTTTGGGATGGTTTTTAATATGAAATACCTACTCGGCTTTTCTCGTATAAGCTTTTATTACGTAAACTCCATGTAAACTGAGCTGTATCACCAACTGTGATTTTCGATCCATCTGTTGGCAACATATCTTGTTCAGTTCGATATACACCGGTTACATCACCATCTATTAAATGCGTCGGACAAACAACAGTCCAACATAGTTTACTATTATTCAGCGCTTCATAAGCAGCTAAATGATCTTCCGCAGCTGTTGTCATTTTTCTTTTCGATTCTTTTGATTGGAAACGATATATACTTGGGTTTGTTCGTGCTTGTAAAATACCAGCAGTTCCTATTGTAACAATTTTCTTTATGCCCTCTTCTTCCATTTGCTTTATAATAATCGGTAAACTCTTCTCTAACGTCCCATTCCGATCAGTTCCAAGAGCACTAATTACAATATCACATCCTTTAATCGCTTCCTTTATATCATTTCCGTTTAACACATTTCCCTCTATAATATGTAACCTTTCATGCTCTGTTTCCACTCTACTCAAATCACGAACTAATACCGTCACTTCATATGAATCATGTAATGCCAATTTCATAATGTGTGATCCTACTCTACCTGTCGCTCCTAATATACATACTTTCATATATTATCCCCTCTTCCATTCTTTCTCTCTATTTTTCCGCAAAACTTACAAATACGCAACAAAAAAGCTCCCTCATATATGTGAGGAAGCTCTATTATCCATTTATCCCGCAGTAACGGGCAGTAAATTCGGCGAATGCGAGGAAATTAGGCGGGAGATAACTGCTCGTTAATGCCCGATTGGTGTGGGCTAATAATCAGTGGGGATGGACAAAATCCCCACTGATTAAAGTTTCACTTTATTTCTTTTCTTTCGAATCAGAAGATTTTTCTGTTCCACTTGTTTCTTTATCTTTCTTTTCATCTTGCTGCGAAGTTGTGTCATCCTCTTTCTTTTTATCCCCATCTTTACTACAACCTACCATTAATAAAGAACTTGCAAGTGCCATAGCAGTTAATGACTTAACCCATTTGTTCATTTGCGTTTCCTCCCTTTGATAGAATATGTACAATCCCATATTACTCTTTTTTTTTAAAGGGAAGATTTAAAAATAGTAAAGATACAGTAAACTTTTGTAAATTTTCGGATAACATAACCAATCTTTAATCCTCCCATTCTAATTAGACATAAAAAAACTAAGGCGCCTTTCATTCCACCTTAGCTTTTCACGCGAATTTTTCACTTTCATATACATGTTTAATTTTATATTCCTTCTTCACAACATATTGCCAAACACTATAAGCATAACGATTCATTTTCACAAAACAATTTTCCAAGAAAGAACGAAACTCTGGGTTCGCAACTTCCACTGCAACTTGAGCAAACTTTAATGCTAATCGCTTCAAATGTGAAATATAACAAATAGCAATCCCAATATCCCCTGTATACTCATTATCTGTTTCCCTATCCATTTCAGTAAATTCCGGCCACATTTGTTTACAAGTTATATGTTGTATATTTTCTCCTTCTTGAAAATTCACTTGTTCATTATATGCTTGTAACATATACGGTAAATGATGCTGCAAAATATCTTTTAATTCTTCATCTCGAACCTTGCTCGTGTATTCTCCAACTTTATATATAAGTGTGTAACTATATGTCATCAATTCTTTCATACAATCCATTAAAGCGCCTCCCTTCCTATTTCATCTCTATACTATAAATATGATGCGATAACATTTGATATTCTTGCTAGAAACCAATCCCATCTACTAATTTTCTCAAAATCTTCTTCAGAAAATCGTTTTGATTTATGAAAGTCTTCTTTTAATCGACTCCATACGTCAGCAACGACTGTCTTATCATATATGAAACAGTTAGATTCGTTATTTAAGTAAAAACTTCTATTATCAAAATTTGCTGTACCAATATCAACCATTTCCTTATCGATGATTGTTACTTTCCCATGAAAAAATCCATTTCGATATTGATAAATCTCCGCTCCAGCATCTAACATGTCTTTCAAATAAGGATAGGCAGCCTGTTTTAGCAATACTGCATCACTTTTAAATGGGACGAGGATTTTTACATGGACACCACGATTTAATGCATCTTTCAGCCCCTTCACCATTTCTTTACTCGGTACAAAATATGGTGTAGCGATAATTAAAGAATGTTTTGCCTTCTTTAAAAACGCTCCATACTCCTTCCATAAACCTTTTCCATTCGAAAATACGTATTGATATTTTACATTTCCTTGTACAGGTAACTCTTGGTGTATAGGAAACTTTTCTCCCGTATCTTCTTGCCAATCTTCCGCAAACTTCCGTTCCATATCAGTAGCTCCATTCCCTTCGATGCGTACATGATAATCACGCCACGGACCAAATTTAGGATCCTGTCCAAGATATTCCTTTCCGATATTGAAGCCACCAATGTACGAAACTTTCCCATCTATAGTAACAATGCGTCTATGATTACGTTGATGCAAAGAATAAAATAAGTTTTTTAATTTAGGTTTTTTACTAAATGTAAACTTCACGCCTTTTTCTTTTAATTGATTAATTATCTTTTTCTTAAGCTTATATCCGCCAATGCGGTCTACTGACAATTTCACATCTACTCCGCTAGATGCTTTTTTCTCTAATAACTGTAAGAACTTTTGGCTTATTTCATCTTTTCCTACAATATAAAAATGAATATACACATTCTTTTCTGCACGATTTATATCCTCAAATAAACTTTTATATAACTCATCACCGTTCGTATATACTTGAAAATCCCCTGATCGGATTTTTTCTAATTCATATCCACTAGCCATTTTCTTCCCCATTTCCACATCAACGTTCATCCATATGAATACACCTATAAAACAAATTATTACAATTAAAAAGCGCTTCATGGATACGTTCCTTTCTCTAACTACTGTTATTCCTATATCTTTCCTTTTTTAAAACATTATCATACAAAAAATATGTCATTGCATGATATACGTCCATATCAAACAGGAGCTCATCTGCATATTGTATGTTGTATCTTAAAATAAAAGGAGGAAATAACAATGGGCTTCGCACATGGTAATGGATTTGCGCTACTAGTCGTATTATTTATCCTCTTAATTATCGTCGGTGCTGCTTGCTTCTGCTAAGCAGTTATTGTAGTACGATATGGGGATGAAAAAAATATAAAAGCGGACACCTATTTTTAGGTGTCCGCTTTTCATTTCAAAAATCTCCTAACCTATTACAAAATAGTACCACTAGGAAAGTATTTTATATCAAAAAGTTAGCAGTGTAGCTACCTTCTTACTCTCTGCCTTACGAATATGGCGCTGTTCTGCACGTAACACAGCAATTCGATGCAATTCTTTCTCCTCTTCTGTCTCAGGGATAACACGCGGTACAGGAACTGGATTATTCTCCTTACTAAGCGCAACAAAAGTAACGAATGAAGTTGCTGCTACACGTTTTTTACCTGAAATTAAATCTTCTGCTACTACCTTCACAAATATCTCCATAGAAGTTCTTCCCGTCCAAATTACGAAAGATTCATAACTAACACAATCTGAAGAACGTACTGGATGTAAGAAATCTACCCAATCCATAGAAGCTGTGACACATTCCATTCTCGAGTGTCTCGTTGCTGAAATTGAAGCAACCATATCCATCTCCGCCAATATCTTTCCACCAAATAGCGTGTTATGATCATTTAAATCCGTTGGAAATACTCGACTCGTTTTAAACACCCTTGATTCATTAGCTGTTTTACCCTTTACTTCAGTCATTGTTATCACCCCTTTAATTATTTATCCCTAATATCCCAATATACACTACACCTCATGAACTACACGTTTAATATTAACAATTTTCAGAACTTTTAGTCCACAAAAAAGAACCGATTTTATCAATCGGCTCCTCTAAACACATATTGTTCTTTCGGCTGTTCAACTTTATTCCATTTCGTTACCTCTAACACTGGAATATTCGCATGAAACGGCTGATAAAATTCAGTTGAAATTTCTCCCTCTATCTGAATCCAATCATCATTTTTCCACTCTACCCCTTCTGGTTTTTTAACTAACATACCATATACACCCGAATCCGCAACACAATGTATAATGCCGAAACGGAATAAGAAATATTGTTCCTTTTTAGAAGAATCATCTCGGAAAACAAATCCTTTATAAGACAGGGTTTTACCAGTAAATTCACCAGGATAATTATAAATTGTCTCCATACCCTTTAAGAAATCTTCATCTTTTAAAGTGATATTATCTTTCGTAACAAACTCTTTCTTCCCTTTTTCCATTACACCACGATATCCTTCTTTCCCGTAATAAATACTCGTGTCAGGTCTTAGAAATTGTCTTGTCATAAATGGATCTTTACTTTCTGCTTGCGCTACTGGAAAATGGAATCCCTTCGCCTTAACAATATCGGAATCTAATGTTGCAATTGGGAAAAACAATCCTGTAATGATTGGAAAACAGAATAACGTGTAAGAAAACACTTTTTTCCACCATGTATTCTCATCTTTCGAATGATCATGCCCACAATGACTATGATCACAACTACAATCATGTTTCTCTTTTTCCTTTTGGTGCTCTTTTTGGAAAACGATAATAATTTGTACAATCGTTAAGAAACCTAAAATAATAGCAGCAGTTTTTGATAAATAGGCGTACTTCATATTTATATACTTCGTAATGTTACCGGAAATATGAAGCTGTCCAATTAAAATTGTAAAGCCTAATAATATATATGCTCGAAACATAACCTACCACCCCATCGCATAAATGAGTAGTGAGCTTGCATAAACAACAAGGGTAACTGTAACCGTCACAACAATTACAAATTTTGTTTTAAATGTCGCAAGCATCATAAACATATTTTTAATATCCACCATCGGTCCATATACGAGAAACGCGACAAGTGACGCTGTTGAAAATGTACTTTGGAACGAAGAAGCAATAAATGCATCCGCCTCTGAACAAAGTGATAAAATGAAAGCAAGTCCCATCATTACAGCTGATGAAGAAAACGGACCTTGTCCAATAGCAAGCAATGTTGAAGTTTGTACAAACGTTTGAACTGCAGCAGCAATTAACGCTCCTAACACTAAATATTTCCCCATTGAGAAAAATTCCTCAACAGCATGTGTACATACATCCCACATTTTTGTACGTAACGGACGCTTATGGTTCACTTCTGGGAAGTGATCATCTCTTAATTGATGTTCTTTAAACATAAATGATAATATAATTCCAACGATAATTGCTACGATAATCGCTACAATAGAACGATACCATACCATGTGCATACTACTTCCAAAAGCAACATATGTTGCAAATAATACAACTGGATTAATAATCGGTCCAGTTAACATAAATGCAATTCCTGCATAGGGTGGAACCCCTTTTCCGATTAATCGTCTTACAATCGGAACAATTCCACATTCACATCCAGGAAACATCATACCTAAAAAAGTAGCTAATAAAACAGACAGAAATCGGTTTTTAGGCATCCATTTTGCCACCATATCTTCTGTCACAAACATTTGAATGAATCCTGAAATAAATACACCAATTAGCACAAAAGGAAGTGCTTCGATTAATATTGAGATAAAGATTGTATTCATTTGCAGGAATGCTTTCGGTAATTGAAACAATTCCATGATGTATTTCCTCCAACTTTTCATTAACAATATGTAATTTTAACCCCATTTCATTATTTGAACAAGAGTTATATGGAATTCATAACCTTCATACACATTACATTTCACAAGTTATATTCTGTTCCAAAATTGAGATTTCCTAGCAAAAAAAGCTGCGCTAGCACAGTTTTATAACTATGCTAGCGCAGCTTTCCTATCATTAAAAGTAACGTTTCTTCCAAAAAACAAATGCTAAAGTGAAAGATAATGTTACACATATTATAAGTACAATTACAAAACCATGTGCTTCCCCTTCAAACGGAACCTTTACATTCATTCCAAAGAAACTAGAAACCATCGTTGGTAATGATAAAATGATTGTAATAGAAGTCAACAGTTTCATAACACTATTTAAATTGTTAGAAATAACCGAACTAAATGTATTCATCATTCCACTTAAAATGTGACTATATATTTCCGCCATTTCAATAGCCTGCTTATTTTCAATTAATACATCTTCTAGTAAATCTTGATCATCTTCATACATTTTCAAAAATGTACTGTTTCGCATTAATTTTTGAATTACAATTTTATTTGCCTTTAATGATGTTGTAAAATAAACTAAACTTTTTTCAAGGCCGAGCAATGTGAAAATTTCTTTATTTTTCATCGACTTATTTAATTGGTGCTCTAAATCGATTGTTTTTCGATTAATTTGCTTTAAGTATCTTAAATAATAAGTAGAAATTGTATATAAGAGCTGAAGTGCGAAGCGCGTCTTTTTAAACGTATAAAATTCTTTAATACGTTGATTAATAAAGCGTTCAAAAATTGGATTTTCTTCTAAGCAAATAGTAACAAAACAATCTGGCATTACAATCATACCTATTGGAATCGTGTCATAAATTGAATTTCCTTCTTCATCATGTCTGACTGTCGGAATATCCACGATAATTAAAGTATTATTGTCTTCCTTTTCAATACGAGAGCGTTCTTCATCATCCAAAGGGTCTTTAATGAAATCTAAGTCTACATTTAAAGTTTGTACTAGATACTGAATTTCTTCTTCTGTTGGATGAAGTACATTAATCCAGCAGCCCTTTTGCATTTCCTCAATCTCTTGTAGTTTTCCGTTTCGGTCTGTTAAATAAATATTTAACATACTATCACCCCGATTCTTTTTACATGTGGGAATCTACCTCACTTAAACAACAGTTTTTGAACCGCTATTTTCAGCATATGAAACAAACGATTAAATTTCAATAGAAAAATTATTTTGAAAACGTTTTTTTAAGAAAAATCTTGTAAACATAGAAAAAGACAGAGTGTTCTCTGCCTTTAAAAAAGCTTATGTTGCCTTTATAACATATTTAGAAAGCATCCACAAGTTAAAGCCGACTGAAATCGTATAGCCAGCGTATGTTGAAATGATAAAACTTACATAATCAAAATACGGTAGCAATACAATATTTAAAACGATCTTCACAGTTATTCCGATTACTAATCCTAGCACTGTTTTCTGTTGTTGATTAATTCCTTGTAACATGGCAGCGGTTACTGTAAATAGTGAGAATAGTATACAAGCAGGAGCATAGTACTGCAAAATAATACTGCCCATCTCCGGATCATTTCCAGCACCAAATAAAAGAGTATACACTGGTTTTGCTAAGATCATCATTCCAATCGCCGCCGGTACGGTAATTCCTACCACTAATAAATTTGTCCTTGTAAAGTGTTTATACAGTAGCTTCTCATTTCCCGCTGTATAAGCTTTCGTCATCTCAGGTACAAGGGACATACTAAAAGCTGTTGCAACAGAAACCGGGATAAGTACAACCATCTGAACAAGGCCAATAATCGCATTAATCTTTTCTGCTTCTCCTTGCATATATCCTACTTGTATAAGTAGCTTATTAATTGTAAATGTATCAATCGTCTGATATAACGGAATCGCTAATCCTACTACAACGAAAGGAATAGAATATGTAAACAGTTCTCTATACAACGAAAAAAAAGTTTTCGTCGTTTGTGGTATACTGGCAATCTCTTTTTTCTTTAAATGTTTTCTCCTTCTTATATAATACGCACTTAAAACACTTAATCCACCTAGTGCTCCCATAAATGCTCCAAACGTTGAAATACCAACTGCCAACGAAACAGAAGCTTTTATAACATATAAAACGACAAAGCTTCCTATCAAAATAGTTAAGACCCGAAAAAATTGCTCTACAACTACACTGAGTGCAGAAGGTCCCATAGATTGAAAACCTTGAAAGAAACCACGTAACAAGCTCATTACAGGAACGAGTATTAACGCAAAACTTACAATTTGAATATTGTGTGTGACAGCTACCACACTATTACCCGACTGATCATTTCCATCAATCACAAGTTTAGCTAAATGTGGTGCTAACATATATAATGCTAAACAAGAAATAACGCCCATAATGACCATAAAAACGATACCACTCTTTAGCACTCTCTTAACAGTGTGATAATCATTGAGTTGATCATATTTTGAAACCATTTTTGAAACGGCAAGTGGCAATCCCATCGTTGCAATACTAAGCATAATTGTATAAGGACGGTATGCATACGTATATAATACGTACCCACTCGTACCCACCATTGCTGTAAATGGTATAACATATATAAACCCTAACATTTTAGATATCATCGTTGCCATCGTTAAAAATATCGTTCCACGTAAAAACGGTGATCCTTTCATCACATTCCCCCGCTACGCTTTATTATTACACATTATGGACAACTCCTTTTTTTTAGAACTGAAACAATAAAAAAAGCCAATGAAAAATCATTGACTTTAACGCGCTGCTTTTTTCTTTTTTAAATACTTTAAACCGAAGTATAGAGCAACAAAGAGAACAGCCCCTATAATTATGTAATGTGTGTAATCAGATGCATACTCTTTAATATGTCGCCAATTTCCACCAAGCTTTTCACCTAAGTATATAAATAGTATTGACCATGGAATAATCGCTACAACTGTATACAGTGTGAAAAGTTTTAATGGCATCTTAGCTAGTCCTGCCGGAATAGAGATTGCATGACGTACAATTGGGATAAAACGTGCCGAAAATATTACTCCAGCTCCGTAACGCTTAAACCAATTTTCTGCTATGTCTAAATGGTGTTTATTAATAAGTAGATATTTTCCATATTTCTCTACAACTGGACGTCCTCCATAGTATCCAAGCCAATATAAAAAGATTTGCGCTAAAGTACCACCGATTGTTCCAGCAATAACTGCACCGACAAAGCTAATTTTACCATCTGCGACTAAAAAGCCAGCATACGAAAGTACAATTTCACTCGGGATAATTTCAATCATTAAAGCTAGTGCTACTCCAAAGTAACCTAGACTTGCAAAGAATTGCAATAACTGATCTATTATGTTTGCTAACATTTTCTTTTCTATCTCCTTTTTTCTTCACATACCATCCCATTATTACATAAAGGTTGCATTCTGCCAATATCTTCATTTCAACAATATCATCGGCATAAGCATTATTAATCTATTAATATTTCTTTTTGAGGTTCTTTCATGTAGGCAAACATTTCTTTAATTTGCTCTTCTGTATTTCTAGCAATCGATAAATTAGGCAATTCATTCTCATCAAAAAACTCCACATCTTCTGTTTCAATACTAGTTTTCTTTTCGCCACCAATAATCTTACAGCCAATAAAAATTTTATATACATGTGTTGCTGAAGGCGATGGTTGATGTTTTTCTTTATCAAATATAGCGAGTAGCTTAAAATCATCTACTTCATAGCCCGTCTCCTCTAAAACTTCTTTTGCTGCTACTTCTGTTGGCGTATAACCAACATCAGCCCATCCACCTGGCAATGCCCATTTCCTATCACTTTTTTCTTTCACAAATAATAGTTTTTCATTTTGAAAAATAACTGCCCGTATATCAACTTTAGGTGTTTGATAGCCTGTCTCACTTGCAAATAAATTCTCTACTACTTCCCAATCTGTCTTTGTATAATGTGACATCATTGAAACTGAAATGTCCCGTAATTGTTGGAAACGCTCTATATCATATACATCCTTAGAATACGTTAAACCCGCTTGAGCTATAGATTGTATTTGTTTTACCCAATCAATCCACTTGACCGTCATGTTTCCACATCTCCATTCTTTATTAAGTAAATATTACGTCAATTCAATCGATACATCTTTATTATACAAAAAAAGAGATTGATAATGTTCCAATCTCTTTCAAAATTAATCCAATTCATGTAAGTGGTCTTGTATATACTTCCTTCTTTTATTTATATATTCATCAATCATATCAGCTTCTTGATCAAATGTTTCTAATTTTCCTTTCATATATGGATCTTGTAGTAAATATGGACGAATCGATTCACACAAACCTTCTACTTTCGGCATCATAAACGAAACGGTAAATTGTTCTTCTAATATTTCTTCCAAAATACTTCGATATTGTTTTCTAAAAACAGGTATATCTAACAATCTTGCACTTAACGTATTATACCCTTGAATCCGAATGTACTCATGATTAAGCGGTCTCCCTTGTACATCCCGCCCCCAAGTCGCATCGTAATCCCACGGTATCACTTCAAATAAATTTGTTTCATCATTATGATACAGTGCATAGTTATGAACAAAACCATCAAAGTTTTGAGTCAAAATAACTCCCGCTAACCAACGTAAATATTTATCAACATTAAGGTATTTTCCGATCCCTTTTTCATACTCATCCCTCGATAGTGTATTTGCTTGAAAAACGAATTCACTAAGTTGCTCTTCACTATTTTCATTCGAACATTTAAATTCATACCCTGCAAAAAGCTCAGTTTTAACATCTTTATCTCTCTCGCTCATTAGAGAAAAATTTGCGTCATCATCTATCGCATAATAAATAGAACCACTCGGCAACCCTCTACTTTTTAAAAAGTTTTCATCAACCGATTCTAACTGTAAATATACACCTTGGGTTTGACCATTTATTTTTATAAACACATGCTGTGACTTCGGTGAAAGTACCCCAATATCATTAAAAAAGTCTAATGAAAATTTGTTACGAATAAGGGATGGATCCATAAATTCAGAGTTTAAATGAAATTCCTTCACACCTAGAAATTTTTTCGGTTTATAAAACTGAACATGATATGACTTTTTCTCAAACTCACGAATATGAGCACCCCGATAAACGATATCAATATCATACTTCTTTTTTCCATATGTTAACTTTGCTGGCACTGGACTATCTGACCAAATGTCTTTTTTCATTTCCACTAAGTACATTGGATGAATAAAAAATTCATATGAAGGTAGCATATATTCTCATCCCTTCTCTATTCTCTTCATTCAATGTATGCGCCTTGTCTTGTCCATACATCCGCTATCATCTATTTATATAAAATTACACTCTTGTCTTGTTCAGAAAGAAACCTAATCTCATATCATGTTAAGGAAAAAGAATACTTGTTCAATTTAATACACGATAAGGAGGATTTCTATGAAACGTGACATTAGAAAAGCTGTTGAAGAAATCAAAAGTGCTGGGATGGAGGATTTCTTACACCAAGATCCAAGTACTTTTGATTGCGATGATGATCATCATAAATGTACAACAGGGTGTAAATGTACAACAGGGCGTAAATGTACAACAGGGCGTAAATGTACAACAGGGCGTAAATGTACAACAGGGCGTAAATGTCCAAGAACAAGATGTACTCGCGTGAAACATTGTACTTTCGTTACAAAATGTACTCATGTAAAAAAATGGACTTTTGTTACAAAATGTACTCGTGTACGCGTTCAAAAATGGACTTTCGTTACAAAGGTTACTCGCAGAAAAGAATGCGTTATAGTTACAAAACGTACTCGCGTGAAAAAATGTACTTTCGTTACAAAATGCGTTCGCTTTGAAAAGAAATGTTTCTGGACAAAACGATGTTTCTGTAAAAAATGTGTATTTTTCCCTCATAGCCATCATGGTTCTTGTGATGATTCGTGGGATCATGGTAAGGACTGTCATGATGATGGGCACAAATGGGACGATTGCAAAGATAGCAGACACAAGTCTTCTTCTTGCAAGAATAAGAAATTCGATCACTTCTGGTATAAAAAACGTAATTGCTAGTTTTTTATGTCCACCAAAAAAGGCCGCATTGCGGCCTTTTTTACGTTTACTGAAAATGACTTATATCTGCAAATTGTTTTACTTTACCACGGTTTTCATCAAATTCAATCACACTAAGACTCGCGCTATGCATAAATGGCTCTTCCCATACATGTTCAATTTCAAAACCTGCAAAATGCCCTACGAGTAATTTCGCTGCTGCAGCATGAGTAACTATTAAAATATTTTCTCCTTTATGCTTTTCTAAAAGAAAGTGTATCCCTTCAATTACTCTTTTATGAACGGCCGCAAAGTTTTCCCCTGATGTTGACTGAAAAAGATGTGGTTCATTCCAAAATAAATGTACTTCTTCTGGATATTGCATTTCCAAGTCAGCAATTGTTTGCCCTTCCCATATCCCCATGTTTATTTCATAGAAACGTTCATCTTCTATAATTGGAAGATCGCGTTCCCCTTTAATCAATTCAGCAGTATGAAGCGTTCTTTCGCTTGGACTACTATATATGGCATGGAGTGGTAAATCCTTCATACGCTCCCCTAATTGTTTCGCTTGTATCATACCATTCTCTGTTAATGCTGAATTTTTCCGTCCTTGCATCCGCCCTGCTACATTCCATTCTGTTTCACCGTGCCTTGTTACATATACCGTTGTCTTCATTTCACATGCCCCCTTAGATTCCCACGGCTCTACTCTCCCTACAATCCATTCTGTGCATTTACTTTCAATTCCTTTTATAACTCCGTCAGCAATCTCTTCATGAGTAAGCCATCTTGCATATGTATCTTCTAAAATAAACCCTAATATAATTCTATAATAACTACATAATGTCCCACCTATTTTTTGTGACTTCGTACGCGATGCACTACTACCTAATATATGAAATAAACTATACTTTTCCGATGACAATTCAACTTCATTACAAATGAGTCGTAATGCATGCTTAGCACTCGAATGTACCCATGCAACTACTAATGTAATTGGACCATTCTGTTCAATTGTATTTGTAATAGATCGCTTTAGACCATCGTCATTTTGATAATCTAAAGGAAGACATGTAATATTTTCTGGTGCCGAACTAGCTTGCTTAACATTTTCTAATTTCACTTCATCTCGTCCAATAACAGACACACGAAATCCTTGATCACAAAGCCACATAGAAACTTTCTTTAACATTCCTGTTCCACCAATTACAAGCGCATGCAACTTCTTCCCCCCTTAGTAAAATGTCATATGAGGTTTCTCATCTCTATAATAATTTAGACGGTCTTGTAACGTCCCTGAATGAAACTCAAATTTATGACCATCAGGATCAACAAAATATATAGACTCACAATCTCTCACATCCCGCTCTCTTCCTTGTAAAATATGAACTTTATTTTCTTCTAATCGCTGCAGTAAGCGTTCAAAGTCTTCTTGTTCAACAGAAAATGCGAGGTGCGTATAAGATTGATGAATCTCCTTTCTTGGAATATGTGCCTCTTCGTTCAGTGCTATCCATACTCCACATATATTGAAATATGCAAGTTTTCTCCCTTTAACTAATAGTTCTCCTTCTAGCACTCTTTCATAAAACATAATAGCGTTTTCTAAATTTGATACTGAAAAACAAAGATGATTGATTCCTTTCAACACTCCACGTTCCTCCCTAAACAAATAAAAGATGAGCGAAAATTCACTCATCTTTTATTATACTATTTCTTTGTAATATATGCCCATTTATAACTAAAGTCGCCACCGAACGTATGGTTAGCAATACCATTTACATACGTCTTCTCTAAGTAAGCTGTACTTTGTTGGTACGTAGGAGAGATTGCAGCATCTTGACCAATTAAGATTTTTTCAGCTTCTGCAAGTGCTTTCCAGCGTGCTGCGTCATCTTTTAGTAGTTCTCCTTTTGATTTTGCTACTAAATCATCGTACTTCGGATTTGAATAATCCATTTCATTAAATGAGCTTCCAGTAACGAACATATCAATATATGTCATTGGGTCTGGATAATCTGGACTCCATGCAGATAATGAGAATTCATATTCAAATTTCTTTTCTAAATCTAACTTCTGCTTATATGGTTGTTGCTTCAAATTCACTTTAATACCAGGTAAGTTTTTCTCTAATTCTTCTTTAATAAAGTCGCCCACTTTTTTACGACTACCGTTATCATCATTTAGTAATTCTACTGTAATTGTATCTTGACCAAGTTCTTTCTTCGCTTCTTCCCACAGTTTTTTTGCTTTCGCAGCATTATCTTTACTGTCACGGAAATTTTTATTTACAGTACGGAAGTCTTTTCCATCTGGTCCTGTCGTAAACTTTTCAGGTACTAAGAAATACGCTGGCAATGATCCATCATTCAAAATTACATCCGCAATTCCTTTTTTATCGTACGCTAAATCAATCGCCTCACGAACCTTTTGATTTTTAAACGTTGCATTTTTTTGATTAAAACGTAGGAAATACATACGTGGGTCTAGCTTCGTTTTAAATTCATCTGGTTTATTCTTTTTATATTTGTCTACAAACTCAGAACTTAAAATGACACGGTCTGCTTGATCACTATCATATAAATTTACCCCAGTACTTGTCTCTTTTACTATACCCACATTAATTTCTTGTAATTTTACAGCATCTTTATCCCAATAATTTGGGTTTTTCTTTAACTGGTAACTTTGTTCATGTTTCCATTCACTCATTGTAAATGGTCCATTGTACAATAATTTATCTGCTTCTAATCCGTATTTATCCCCTTGTCCTTTTACATACTTTTCATTTAATGGGAAGAATGTAGGGAACGAAGTAAGCTCAAGGAAATAAGGTGCTGGTTGCTCTAATTCTACTACCAACGTTTTATCATCCTTCGCTTTAACACCTAATTGATCCGACGGTACTTCTCCTTTATTTACTTTCTGTGCATTTTTCACATCAAATAAAATAAATGCATATTCTGCTGCTATTGCTTTATCTAATGTACGTTGCCATGCATATACAAAATCTTGTGCTCGAACTGGATCACCATTTGACCATTTTGCATCACGTAATTCAAATGTATATGTCTTTTTATCTTCACTAATCTTCACGTCTTTGGCCATACCTGGAGTTGGTTTATTATCTTTATCTAGACGATATAATCCTTCCATTGCATTTACAAATACACGGAAAGATACAGAATCTGTTGATTTAGATGTATCCATTGAAGGAATTTCAGCTGTTTCTAGCAAATTTAAAACTTGTTTATCTGCCATTCCCTTACTTGATTCTTTCTTCGTTGTCGAAGCCTTCTCCCCATTCCCACATCCCGCAACCAGTACACTAGCCGATAATGCAACTGCAGCAATCGTTGTTACCTTTCTCTTCATTCTTCCTTCCCCCAATCTATATGTATAAGTTAAAACTTGTATAATATATTTTATTATACAAAAAATTCTGATTATTTTAAATATTTATTTTCATAAAAAGAAAAAAAGCGGTCAGAAATTGCTTTCCCTCCGCTTTGTTGAATAGCATTTACTTGTAAGCCATCCTCTATATCAAATGGATTTTGAACTTTAAATATTTCCTCCATTATCTTCAAAAACTCTTCTTCATTTTTAGATTCACCGTTAATCGTAAGTGAATATGGTTCCACTTCTCCCAATTTATAATCAACAATAAATTGAATTGTCACCTTTTTCCTTGGCATCTCAGGACTCTCCCCCTGAAATTCTACTAATTCTAATCCTTCCGTTCCCCGATAGTATATCCATCCTGAATTTTGAAAATAATTTTCGAACGATTCACCAATTGAAAAGACTGGATATTCATAAAGCGAGCTTGTACGAACTTTTTGAATAATATCCCGATCAGTTGGGAAAAAGAAATGACTAAACAAAATACTAGCAACTGCTAAAATAGTAACGATTGTTGCTCCCATTTTACTCGTTCCACCACTATCACGGATGAGATAATTTTCAACCGATTCATCTTTAATTCCCCGTGCTTTTATTCGATATATACGCCTTTCTGCAAATTGATAAAATAATCCATTTGCAAAAATCCCCATCCCAAATAGAATGAAAACGAGTAATAAAAACGTGAGAGGCACCATATTAATGATTGGCAATGCTACGTTGAACCCCATATAATAAGAAAATGCATCACATGCTACTAATAACAGTATAAATAAAGCAGCAGGTAAATAATACTTACGATATCCAAGCCAACCTACATTGAAAATAGCAGCCAAACCATTCCAGCTCCACCTAGCAATTCGCTTATTCTCAAGCTCCCATTTTCTTTTGTAATATGGATATTGTCTCCCTACATATACTTCTAATTCTTTGTCTATTAGCGAGCTTTCTTCACCTTGTTTATTATGCAAGTTCCGTTGACAATTTGCACAATTCAACTGATCATTAATACAAGGTCGCCCACAATTTATACATTTCAAAACAATCCCTCTTTCCATCCATACTTCATTGTGAACTACCCACCACTTAGTATCTCTTACGAGCTTACCCCGAAGTGGGGGCTTCTCGGTTCATCGTTACTTTTGATAGCTAACGCATTTGTCTTAGGAAATCCGAGCTAACTCCCTCGTTCCAAAGGTTGTTTCTTACGATTTATTTAAAATACCTTCATGTTTCAATAACCACTCTTTCCTCCATAAACCACCTGCATACCCAACAAGTTTTCCACTCTTTCCTATTACACGATGACATGGAACGATAATTGAAATTGGATTCCGGCTATTTGCCCCTCCTATCGCTCGTACAGCTTTCGTATTCCCAACCTTATCTGCAATATCTAAATATGAAGCACTTACGCCATATGGTACGGTGTAAAGTGCTTCCCATACATTCTTTTGGAATGGTGTTCCTTCAGCAGACAATGGAACTGTAAACTCTTTTCTTTTTCCTTCAAAGTATTCATCTAATTCATTTATACATTGTTCAACAAGTTCATTTTTATGTTCTTCTTTTCTTTCTTCAACAAATATAACAGACGTAATCCCTTTCGTATTCGCTGTAATTTCCAGCAAACCTAATTCACTTTCATAATAAGCCTGATACATATGTCATCCTCCAATTCAATTCATATTAGCCATTGTAACACGAATAGACGAAATTTTTCGTATAAGCGTTTTATTAGGGAAACAAAAAAGAGGATGATACAATGTAAGAAAATTCAATCAAGGGGGATATTTGATGGAGCTTCAACTTTTTTCACCTTATACAATTAAGAACGTTACGCTAAAAAACCGTATCGTTATGTCGCCTATGTGTATGTATTCATCAGAGAATGAGGATGGCCGAGTAACCAATTTTCATCTCATTCATTATGGAACCAGGGCTGCTGGCCAAGTAGGCTTAGTTATGATTGAAGCAACAGCTGTGTTACCTGAAGGACGTATTTCTAACAAAGACTTAGGCATTTGGGATGATAATCTAATTGAAGGCTTACATAAGACGACAGCATTTATACATGATAACGGCGCAAAAGCTGCCATTCAACTCGCTCATGCCGGAAGAAAGGCTGAATTAGAAACGGACGCTTTAGCTCCTTCAGCAATTCCGTTTAACGATGGAATGAAAATACCCGTGGAAATGAGTAAGCAACAAATTAAAGACACCGTATTAGCTTTTCAAAAAGCTGCGTTACGTTCAAAACAAGCGGGATTTGACGTTATTGAATTACATGGTGCTCACGGTTATCTTATTAATGAATTTCTTTCTCCGCTTGCAAATAAGCGGACTGATGAATACGGAGGTTCACCTGAAAATCGCTATCGTTTCTTACGCGAAATCATTGACTCTGTAAATGAAGTTTGGAACGGACCGTTATTTGTTCGTATTTCAGCAAATGATTATCATCCTGACGGGTTAACAGTTCAAGATTATGTGCAGTATACAGGATGGATGAAAGAACAAGGAGTAGATTTAATCGATTGTAGCTCTGGTGCAGTTGTCCCAGCTCATATTGATGTATATCCAGGTTATCAAGTGCAATATGCCAAACACATTAAAGAGAATGCTAACATTGCAACAGGTGCAGTTGGATTAATTACGACTGGATTACAAGCGGAGCAAATTTTAAATAATAACGAAGCAGATTTAATTTTGATCGGACGCGAGTTACTTCGTAATCCTTACTTCCCAAGAATAGCTGCCAATGAACTTGGCTTTGAATTAAAAGAACCATATCAATACGGGCGAGCACCCGGGAAAATTAAAACTAATAAATAAAACCGAGAAGAATATGTAATACTGAATCTAAAATAATTAAAGATATATAAGATATATAAGATATATAAGATATATAAGATATATAAGATATATAAGATATACTACACGACAACACATGTTGTTTAACAATGTAGTTTTAAGGTGTATCAACACTTTGCTTGATACACCTATTTTTTATGTTTTTTATCACTCATTTATCACTACATTCATTAAGTCAACAAATATGTTATATCCTTTCTTTTAAAACTGCCCTCTTTACTTTAAGTACAATACTTCACAATTTTTTTCACCTAAATAAATTCAATCTCTTAAAAGTGTTATCCATGTAAAAAGATGCCACCTTATTAAAGAAAAGCGCTTTATAGTGGAATAATAAAATAGAGAAATAGAAACAACTTAGGTTATTTCCCTTCAAGTAACGCAACCGTTGTAGCTTAAAAATAAAGTTTGATTAAATTAGACCTTAAAAAATTGAAATTAATACATAATAAAACAACACTTGAAATTATTCATACTTGCTTTAATTGCAATATACATTTGGACACAATTTAGACACAAAATATCCAATTCCTTGTACGCTAAGGGATCGGATATTTATTTTACTGTTTTATATAGTGTACAATTTCTCGCTTACGAGGTCTGTGTAGCAACCGAACCAAATCTTACGTTAAGTATTAGTGGACATCAAAAATAGTAATGACTAATCCAGATTAACATCCATCCGATTCACAATTAAATATACCAATATGTTAAATGGCTAAATAATACAAACGGTATGAAGAGAATTTCTACTCTTTTCATACCGTTTTAAATTTATTTATAAGTTTCATACTAAATTCGTGGAAAGATGGCAGCATCTCTTTTATAAACAAGGCTCAAAAGTTACCATACCTGACAACGGAAATATTAATGTAACTCTAGTTCCTTTATTCACTTCAGATTCAATGCCAATTTTCATTCCTAATTTTGAGCACAGTTTTTCGCATAGGTACAAACCCATTCCTGTACTTTTGCTAAATCTCCTTCCATTCTCTCCAGTAAATCCTTTTTCAAAAACTCTATTTATATCTTTAGTTATTATCCCTACTCCATTATCCTCTATAGTTAGTATTACTGAGTTAGCTTTCTTAATTGAGTATATACGTATCATTTGTTCCTTGTTATTTGAGTACTTTATGGAATTTCCTAATATTTGATGAACAATAAATTCAACCCATTTTTTATCACTATATACGATTTCATTAATATTTTTCATATCTAATTTTATTCTCTTATGAATAAAATCTCTATAATTTCTTTTAATTACAGTTCTTACTACATCATCAAGGTTGATTGGTTTTATAATATAGTCCTTACCGACATTATTGCTTCGAGAATAATACAGCACCTGTTCTACAAACCCTTCGATTCGATCCAATTGTGAGTCTATTTTATTAGTTACTTCATTTTGATTATTTTCAATTATTAGCTTTGTAGAAGCTATCGGCGTCTTAATTTCATGTACCCATGTTTCTATATATTCCCTATAATCCGATTGCATATCGCTATAATATTTTACATTTTCATGCATATCTCTACTTACTTCTTTCAGTATAGCGTTAAGCTTTTCCCCATGTATAAAGTTTGATTCCTTTACTACCTCTGGAAGTAGGTATTTTTTCTCCAAGTTTTCTAATATGCCATTAATCTCATTATAATAATTTTTACATTTTATAAATTCTATAGCCATATATATAATCAATGGAAAAAACCAAATACAAAAGACAAAGAATATTATAATGAACTGAACATTCACAGTCAGCAATATACCTGCTAGTATAATAAATACCAGTACATTAGATAGTATTACTACCATTTTATCTTTAATAAATTCACCTATATTCATGGCATTATATACCCTAAGCTTCTTCTTGTTGCAATTGGATTTTCTATACCTATCTCTTCAAGCTTTTTTCTTAATCTATTTATATTAACAGTTAAGGTGCTATCATCCACAAAATAATCAGATTTCCATAAGGTTTCTATGAGTGAATCTCTTTTTACAATATATCCGCGATTATTTATTAAGCATGAGAGTATTTTAACTTCATTTTTAGTTAACTCTACAGACTTGTCTTGATAAGTAACTGTTGCATTTGAGAGATTTAAATTAAAATCTCTATAAATTAAGATATGATTCGTCTTTAAATCTCCAGATGTCCTTCTTAAAATGTTTGTTACTCTTGCTAATAGTATTTCTGTATTATAAGGCTTTGTTATAAAATCATCTGCTCCTAAATTCATACTTATTAGTTCATCTACATCACTATCTCTGCTTGTAACCATGATGATTGGAACATCTGAAGTTTTACGTATTTCTCTGCATATATAATAGCCATCGAACACAGGAAGGTTTATGTCTAGTAATATAAGGTCTACATTCTCACTTTCTATATGTTTGATAATATGATTAAAATCTGTGGGAGCCTTTACTTCATATCCATACTTTATAAAAAAATGTTGTAATTCTTCTCTGATGATTTCATCATCTTCAATCAGAATGATTTTTTTCATGACTTTTCCCTCCCTATACAGAATATAAGGCTATTACATCTTGAGAAACAAAGTGTAATAGCCCTAATAAGCATTATAAAATCAAGTATTACTTTTTACAATATTTTTATAACCGACATATGTCGTGTAGAAATATACTACATAAACTACAAGAAATACTAAGCCCGTCATCAATGCTGGTAAAATAATGTCTGTTTGTTGAAATCTGTTAATATAATAATTGACTACATAAATTCCAACTATAGAATGAATTATGGCAAGAAAAACTGGAAGACTAAAGTATACGAAAGTTTGAATGAAAATCGTTTTGTCGATCATTGTTCCGTTTGAACCAATTCTCTTCAAAGATTTATATCGATCTATGCTATCACTGGCTTCTGATAATTGTTGAAGAGCTAATACAGCCATACTCGTTATTAAAAATACAATACCTATATATATCCCAATAAACAGTACGATAGTTTTCAATCCCTTACTTCCTGCACAAACTTCATCCTTTGATTTGCCTGCTATACGATTAATATTTAATTTCGGGCCATTTTCGTCATAAAAGCCCCGTGCAACGTTATCATATTTTTTATTATATTCTTCTCTATTTCCATCTAAATAATTTACATTAAGTACGGATTCAGTAATTTTGTAGCCTGATAAAAACTCATCATTTATAACGATTGTGAAGTAATTAGTTCGCACATCATAAGTGTAAAGATTCTCTTGTATAACTTTAGCGTTTTTTACCAAATATTCTTTTTCTTTAATATTCACCTTATTGCTATTTTTTAATCTTTCATTTGTCGAATTAGCCAACCGGCTTTCATTTGATAAAAGTAAAATTTCATTGTTATTTAAAGTGATTTCCTTTTCACCTTTAAGATTTAAAATTTTATTATAATCAGATACTTTAATGAAATCTATATCGTTATTATAATCTTTACCTTCTGGTACAAAGTCCACCACTTCCATCCCTGTTCGATATACATTATAAGATACATATTTTTCGTTATTACTTATTTTAAAATTAGCTTTATTTAATACTTCTTCTATAGTGTAACTTTCATCCTTATTCTCCAACGTAATACTGGCATCAAATGGTGTTATTTCTTTCGTTGTGGCGTCCATCATTCTGTTAAAGCTGATTCCTGTAGATAAAGCCACCATTGTAAGGAATAACATTAAACAGATTACAGACATGGATATAAAATTTGTATTAACCTTACTATTTATTTGTTTGATGATAAATATATTTAAACCTTTAAAATAGACTTTTTTATTCTTCTTTACAACATATAATATAAATCCAGATAAACTAAAGAAAAACAGCAATGTACCTAATATGCCAAGAATGATTGATACCACGAGCATAGGATTAGTAAAATTCAATCCGATTTTTAGTACAGTCACATATGCATATCCAAGTGATGCTACACACATAATAAATGTGATTACATAGATAAGAGGATTTCTAAATTTTACATCTTCGCTTTTTCTACCTGCTGTTAACAAATCAATTATTTTGTATTTAGAAACAACATATACATTAAATAACATAACAAGTAAAAACATGATTCCAAAGTATAATACGCTTTTACCTATAGCACCTGTTGAAATTGCAAATTTATATTTATTGATGGGCAAGTCAAATAGCTTTAATGCAAATGTAGATAACCCCTGCGATACTCCAATACCTATTATAAGTCCACTCACTAAAGATATAACGCCAACTAGAAATGTCTCTGTTACTAATATTCTGGATATGTTTCTTCTTCCCATACCTAAAGTCATGTATATTCCTAATTCTTTTTTACGTTTTTTAATTAAGAAATTATTTGCATACAATATTAAACCACCTAATATTACGGATACAAATACTGACACATTTGAGATAGCGTTCATTACTGTAGGCACATACTTTCTATCTGAAGCGTTAATTTCCATAAGTGCCTTTTGTGATTCTATTGAGTTAAAGCTATAAAATATACAAACAGCCAGTGTTAGTGTTAAGAAATATATTGCATAATCTTTAAAACTTTTCTTTACATTCCCAATAGCAATCTTAGAGTACATTATTATCGTCACCTCCAAGAAGGGTTATAACTTCGATAATTTTAGTAAAGAATTCTTTTCTGGAATCATTCCCTCTTACCAACTCGATAAATATTTTTCCATCTTTAATAAAAAGAATTCTACGAGCATAGCTTGCTGTAAATGCATCATGAGTAACCATAAGTATTGTAGCTTTTAAATCCTTATTTAGACTTTCAAATCTTTCGAGTAATAATCTAGCTGATTTAGAATCTAACGATCCTGTTGGTTCATCTGCAAGTACTAAAGATGGATCTGTTACGATAGCTCTTGCCGAACCAACCCTTTGTTTTTGTCCGCCTGACATTTGATAAGGGTATTTGCTTAATACTTGTTCAATGTCTAAATATTTTGCAACTGCTTGTATTTTCCCATCAATTTTTGAACTTTTCTCACCTTTTATTGTTAACGCTAGGGCAATATTTTCATAAGCAGTAAGGGTATCTAATAAATTAAAGTCCTGAAATATAAACCCTAATTCATTTTTTCTAAACTTATCTAGTGACTTTGATTTTAACCGAGTAATGTCACTATTATTTATCATTATTTTTCCCGTAGTAACATTATCAATAGTTGATATACAGTTAAGTAATGTAGTTTTACCACTTCCTGAAGGCCCCATTATCCCAACAAATTCTCCCTCATCTACCTTAAAACTAATATTATCTATAGCCTTTGTTACATTATCTTTATTACCATAATATTTTTCAATTTTTTCTACATTTAATATATTTCGCATTAATACTTCTCCTTTTTCATTATAAAAATTCTTTAACTCTCATTCATTTATGTAATTCATTTTATATAATTTCATTTATAGTATCGATGGAATTACATTTCATTAACATTACATTTTTGTTATATTGAGTAATACCTCTACATGTAAGTTATCAGAAATCGCGATGGTATAAGTAAGGATTATTCGATGCCTTACCAAAGAGGCAGATAAATGTAGGGGTATCGGTTCTGGTGCAAAAACGATAAGACTTATCTAATTATAGGTAATAAAAAACTCTAAATTTTCTATGTTACATAGAAAATCTAGAGTTTTCATTCCAAATATTGATTAAACATACTTTATCTACGTTTTACAACCATATTAGAGAAAGAACTTTACTAATAATAAAATATCATTAATTTTCTCCCAAAAAAACATTTTAGATCAAAGGACCAATTATCCATTTCTAATCTAACCTAATCTTAAAGTTCAAATTTTATTTAGAAACCCCCATCTTTTTTTGCTTTTTAAGCATAATCCCAATCCTAAACCAATTACCGCAACCACAATTGATTATAAGAAAGTGTCATTGTTCCCAGCAATAAAGGCATCTATTGAAATTGTTTTTTTCAGCTTTTGAATCGCATCAGCTGACATTCCGATCATCTCAGATTTATGTTCTTTTAACATTTCTGTACCATGAAACTGTGTACGATTCGATATCAACGTGACAATAAGACTTGAAGTTATTGCTCCAACTGTTTGCCCTAACGTACTGTTCATCGCAGTACCATATGATACTTCTTCTTGCTTTAATGCATTGAGTGCATTTGTTTGAAGAGACATTTGAACCATCCCCACGCCAATTAAACGAATAGCATACGTTAAACAAATAACCCACGAAGCGGTTTCTAGTCATAGATTCCCTAAAATTACAGATGCCACAATCATTAAAGGAAAACCGATTAGGATAAGTGGACGAATTCCAAAACAATCAAATAACTTACCGTTAATTGGTGCTAATAATCCCATAATCATCGCACCTGGAAGCATAATTAATCCTGATTTTAATGCTGTCATGCCTTGAATGTTCTGCAAAAATAACGGTACAGAAATCATCACCGAATACATTGCAAAGATAGTTGTAATTAGCACGAAAATAGATAATGTATATTTAGGGTTTAGGAAGATCTTAAAGTTTAAAATTGGTTTTTCTAAGAAGTTTTGACGAATGACAAAAGCTGCAATTCCTAAAACCCCTGCAATTAAACTAACAATAACTACTGTGGAATCCAAGCCTTCTTTACCCGTAGCACTAAAATACCCGAACCAGAACAAAAGCATGAATTACTAAACTATCTAGAATGGGCAGAAAAAACGAAGGGATTTTACGGGGAAAAAGGTTTTAATTTGGAAGTAATGAAAATAAAAAAAACCATAAAAATGGTTTAGAGTGTGATTACGAAAAACGAAGGATTACCTCCTTCGAACTAGGTAAAAAAGCAATAGACGCCCTTCTTGCGGAGGGCAAAGAAGTTACCTTGCACAATGTATCTAAAAAGACAAAAGAACTCGATGAACAAGGCCAAGGGATTCATTTTAATACTATAAGAAATCATGAAAAAATCTATGCGTATTATAAAGAAAAGAGTAAGAGTTATAAGAAAAAACAAAAAGAGATCGAAAAGCACCTTCCCTATCGACAAAATGAAAAACATGCTTTTCACGAGTTTGAACAATTAAAGTCTGACAGGAATTTAAAGAATGTTTACAGACAGTATATGCGTCTAACGAAGTCCGAATTAGCAACGCGTTTAATAGAAACTGAGCAGTATATCACGAAAGGAAATCAGGCGTATTTGAAAAGGTTATTTGAGACGTATGAGGGATAAAAGTGGAATAAAATTGTCGTGATAAAAGGAGTGGATTCCCCACTCCTCTTTCATTTTAGTATAAGTGTTAAACAACGTGTATTTACTGTTAATCCAAGCCTAAAACTCTATTTCCTTTGTCTTTCAGTAAAAGTCATTCTTCTCGGTTTTATTTATTCTATCGTTGTAATTTCATTTGAATTATAAATATGAATACCAGATTCTTCACGTAGCGCTGTTATATACATTCCTTTCGCCACATCTTTAGCTGAAATTGGTTTATACTTTTTAAAAGCCCCTTTAAATATAAACGGAAGAATACGAGATAATTTCTCAGCCATTCTTTCCCCAAAACGATATTCTTGTCGATTTCCAACTAATAATGACGGCCTGAAAATATGTATGCCACCAATAACTAGCTTTTTCAGCTCCTCTTCCATTTTCCCCTTCACTTGCGAGTAAAAGAAAAATGATTTAGGTTTTGCTCCCATTGATGAAATAACAAGAAAATTTTGCACGCCTTGTTTTTCAGCTAAGCAGGCAGCTCGTAATGTATATTCATAATCTACTTTTTTAAAATTCGACTTCGACTTCGCTTTTTTTATCGTTGTTCCTAAGCAACTAAAAACATCATCTACTGCAAAAAATTCTTTGTATTCCTCTAATACTGAAAAATCCACCTGTTTCTGTTGCAATTTCTCATGCTGTAATTGTAATGGTTCCCTTACAAAAATAGTAACCGAATCGTAGTAATCTGAGTCAAGTAATAGTCGCGTTATTTCTTGTCCAACTAACCCACTTGCGCCAAGTACTAACGCTGTTCGCTTATTCATATATGTGTATACCTCTTTATTTACTATTCTCTCCTATAGCTAATCGTCGCTAACAGGAGTTTCCGTTCTCCCATTTTACCATAAGTAAAGCACTATGCGTATGCATAGTGCTTTACTTACTCTTTTTTCTCTTCTTTTTCTTCTGCTGGCAATTTTGTAATTGTTGTAGCATCCCCTAAATTACTTATTAGTCTTCTTAAAAAAATTAAAACAAAAGATAATGGCAAAACAACCGCAAGTATTAATAAGATAGCTTCCATGAAGTAACCCAAGCGCTCATCCCCTTTTTTCTGCTCCCTCCCAATATATGAAAGTAACATTGTCACATATGCACCAATCATAAAAATTAATACCTTTCTTTTTGACAGATTTATTACAAAATCAAATCGTAATGATTATTATTTATTGCAACTTTCATAAAGATGTATTATACTAGGTTCGCAAACTAAAACGTAATTATTCCGTTTTGTATTAAAACGATATTTTCTTCTTATATTTGGAGAAAATATAATTGTAAAAAAGAAAAGAGGAGAATTATATGCCTAAAAAATTAGCTCTATTTTCATTTATACTTATTTTCACACTCATCTTTGCTGGATGTTCTAACAACAAAGAAGGTGCAGCGAAAAAAGATGGGAAACTTTCTGTTTATACAACCATTTTCCCACTCGCTGACTTTGCAAAAAAAATCGGTGGTGATTATGTAAATGTAGAAACAATTTACCCACCTGGTGCGGATTCTCATACATTTGAACCAAGTCAAAAGCAGACTGTACAAGTGGCGAAAGCCGATTTATTTGTTTATAACGGCGCAGAATTAGAACCATTTGCCGAAAAAATGGAAAAATCATTAAAAAAAGAAAACGTAAAAATTGTAAATGCATCTAAAGATATCGAACTTCGTGCTTCATCTGAAGAAGAGCAGCACGATCATGGAGACGGTCATAAAGAAGATGAACATCATCACGATAAAGACCCACACGTTTGGATAGATCCTACTCTTGCGATGAAACAAGCAGAAAAAATTAAAAATGCACTTGTAGAATTACAGCCTGAACATAAAAAAGAGTTCGAAAAAAACTTTGCAGCACTACAAACAAAATTCACTGATTTAGATGATCAATTTAAAGCAGTTGTTGCAAATGCAAAAACGAAAGAAATATTAGTTTCACACGCAGCTTACGGCTACTGGGAACAACGATACGGTTTGAAACAAATTCCAATCGCTGGAATTTCAGCATCTGATGAACCATCTCAAAAACAGCTTGCTGACATTACAAAAACAGTAAAAGAGCACGGTCTACAATATATTTTATTTGAAACATTCTCTACTCCAAAAGTAGCATCAGTTATTCAAAAAGAAACAGGTACAAAAATTTTACGCTTAAATCACCTTGCTACTATTTCTGAGGATGATGCAAAGAACAATAAAGATTACTTCACATTAATGGAAGAAAACGTAAATACTTTAAAAGAAGCAACAAACTAATCAACTATATTTTCTAGGCAGCTGAATATGTCATTCAGCTGCCTTTTTATGTATTTATCCTTGACTTGACCAAAATAACAAGTAAAATTATCCATATTAGCTTTTAAGCTATATTAATCTAGAAGGTGAGTTGGAATTATGACTCTTCACATTAGTGAAGTAACAGCAAAAAATTGGCGTTCAGTTGCTGCTTTAAACGTCGCAAAAGACCAGCAGCAGTTTATTGAAAGCAATGCGTTTTCTTTAGCGGAATCATTATATGAAGAAAACGGAACGTCAGTAGGCTTATATGACAAAGAAACACTCGTTGGATACGCAATGTACGGTTGGTATTCCCAAAAACATGAAAGTGTATGGTTAGATCGTTTTATGATTGACCAACAATTTCAAGGAAAAGGATACGCAAAACGTTTCCTTCGCTTACTAATTCAATTCTTGCAACAAAAATTCGAATGTAAAATAATTTATTTAAGTTTACATCCTGACAACAAACACGCAATGGGACTATATGAGTCATTTGGCTTCCGTTTAAATGGGGATATTGATGACGAAGGTCCAGTTGTAGGTGTTGTAATGGAATTACTTATAGATGAAAATACAAGTCTGTGAAAACAGGCTTTTTATTATGCATTTATCAATGTTATGTTTTCTATTTTTAGTTTCGTTCCCTTATTACTTCATTTTTGTAATCTAGTATTATCTCATTAAAATGCTCATAAAAAATAAGCCTGCGATTTACGCAGACTTATTTCACACATTCTTCAAAATGTTCTTGGAACCATTCTTTATTAATATCTCTTCCGATGAAAACTACTTCACTTACTCGCTCTTCGCCCTCTTGCCACTCTCTATCATACGAAGCAGCAAATAACGTATGCACACCTTGGAAAACAATACGTTTATCTACCCCATCAATAGATAAAATTCCTTTGTAGCGATATAAATGCTCCCCTAGTTCCTGAACGACAGCTGACATCCATTCATTCAATTTTTGTAAATCTAACGGACGTTCTTCACGTAGTACAAACGATTTTACACCTTCTAGATGGTTATGTTCTGTATGAGGGTAAATTTGCAGCGTATCTTTCGTTTTAAACGTTTGAATTTGTAATAACGATGGAATATCTACCTCACAGTTAGTCGTCTCGATTAATTTTGCAGTTGGATTAATTCCTTGCAGTTCATGTACGAGACTTTCTTTCTCATTTTCTTCAATTAAATCTAATTTATTTACTAACACAACATCAGCAAAGGCAATTTGTTCTTTTGCTTCTAGTCCCTTTTCAAAATGTTTATGTATATGATAGCTATCTACAACTGTTACAACACCGTTAATTTGGTATGCAGATTGAATAACTGGATCTAAAAAGAAAGTTTGAATAATCGGACCTGGATTTGCAAGACCTGTTGTTTCAATTACTAATCCATCAAAGTCCATTTTCCCTTCTGCTTTCACATCCAGTAATTGTTTTAAAGCAACAAGTAAATCTTCACGCACAGTACAGCATAAACAACCGTTTGTCATTTCCATAATTTCTTCTTCAACGTTCATAATTAATTGATTATCGATACCAATTTGCCCTATTTCATTTACAATCACTGCTAATTTCTTGCCGTGATCCTCTGATAAAATTCGATTTAATAATGTCGTTTTCCCTGATCCAAGAAAACCAGTTAGTATTGTTACTGGAATCATTCCTTACATCTCCTTATAGCTATATGTTTCTACATTATAGCATATAGAGAAAAACGTTTTTGTAGCAAAACATATTTATTGTATGTACAACCGGGTAACTATATAATAATATGTAGCAAGAAAGCCTTTTCAAAAATATTATCATTCATCAAGGGGGGTACTTATAATGGAACGAGTTCAAATGGCCGAAACACTAGAATTTTCTCGTATTATTCAAGGGTTCTGGCGTTTAGCAGAATGGAATATGACAAAGCAAGAGTTACTTTCTTTTATTGAAGACTGTATGGATTTGGGGATTACTACTTTCGATCACGCTGATATTTATGGCGGATATACATGTGAAGGATTGTTTGGAGAAGCGTTACAACTCAAGCCTTCCTTACGCGAAAATATGCAAATCATCACTAAATGTGGAATCGCTCCCCCATCCCCTAAATTTCCAGAGCGATATGTTGCTCACTACAATACGAGTGCTGAACATATAATAAAAAGCGCGGAGGATTCATTACAAAACTTACATACAGATTATATTGATGTATTGCTCATTCATCGTCCTGATCCATTCACGGACCCAAATGAAGTGGCAGAAGCGTTCTCACGCTTAAAGCAAGAAGGAAAGGTTCGTCACTTCGGTGTATCTAACTTTTTACCTTCACAATTTAATATGTTAAGTTCGTATTTAGATTTCCCGCTCATTACAAATCAAATTGAAGTATCTGCGATGCAGCTTGAGCATTTTGAAAAAGGTACGATTGATTTATGCCAAGAAAAACGAATCAATCCAATGATTTGGTCACCTCTTGCTGGTGGTGAAATCTTTACTGGTCAATCAGAACGTGCCATACGTGTACGTGAAACTTTACAAAAAGTTGCTACTGAACTAGGTGTTACTAGCATCGATACTGTTATGTATGCATGGTTACTCGCTCATCCAGCTAACATGATGCCAATCGTTGGATCTGGTAAATTAGATCGTGTGAAAACAGCCGCTCTTGCTACAAAAGTTAACTTAGACCGCCAACAATGGTTTACAATTTTCGAAAGCTCTAATGGACATCCTGTACCATAATAAACAAAAAGAAGAGCTGTTTCTTTACAGCTCTTCTTTTTCATATGTATTTCTCGTCATTGCAAATACACACATATCCCTTAATCCATTTCCATCCACCGCAACACTCGCGCTTTCTAAAGTACCCTCTAATTTAAAGCCTAATTTCTCTGGTATCGCTCTACTCTTCTTATTTAGAGAATCACAACGAATTTCTACGCGGTTTGCTTTCAATTCAGTGAAAGCATAATCTGTTATACCCTTTGCAGCCTCTACCATATAGCCCTTTCCACTAAACCTTGAATCAATCCAATACCCGATTTCAAATTGAGGTATATCCCAATTAATACGATGTAATCCGGCAGATGCAATAAATTCACCTGTTTCGTTCGAAAAAACTAGTAATCTCAAATCCTCACGCTGCAAAAATTGAATATGCGATTTTCTAATACTCTCTTCTATTTCTTCCTCTGTTTGCTCTTTTTGTGCAAAGACCATCCAAGGTTTTAATTCTTGTATTGAAGCTTGAATTGCGTCATATACAACTTTACCATCACCTGGTTTTGGCATTCGAATAAAAAGCCTGTCAGTATAAAATTCAGAAGGAAAATCGAATAATAACGGATTCACTGTAAACACTCCCTATAATTCTTTTATATATAATAATATCCATCTCAAGTTATACAGTAAAGAAATTTCTGAATTTTAAACTTTTTAATCATTCACTTCCATTGCTACACGAACTCCAGATTCAATCGCACCTTGAATCCATCCGTGATACAGCGTTGTATGATCTCCGGCAAAGTATATTCTCCCCTCAGGTTTTACAATGACTGGCTGTAATTCTGATTCTTGGCCAGCTTGAAATAGCGCAAACCCTCCAAGCGCATATGGATCTAATGTCCAACTCTTTGATATTCCAGACATGAACTCATCATATACTTGACCACCTAATATTGTTGCTAAATTTTGTAGTGTATAATAGATACGATCCCCCTTTGATAACCCATCCCATAACAACGCATCATAAGACCATGTATAGCTTCCTAACATCATAGCAGGCCCTTTCTCTCCGATTCCATGGCTTGGATAATACGCATAACGTATAGGAAGATCTGTTATAATTCTCCCACCTAATTGCCCTTGTTCCTCCCAAAAACGACTTTTAAATTGAATTCCTATTTTTGTAGCTGGCATATAATGCAATTCGCGAATTGTTTTCCACTTCGCATGAGATATCGAATCAAATGGATCTACTTCTACAAATCGCATTGTTGAAAAAGGAATTGTAACAATAACTAAATCCCCTGTAATACTACTATATTCAAAAGTTTCCTCGTTCCGGTAATAGGCTGTTACACTATTGGCTTGTTGATGAAGCTTCATTAATTTTTGATTATATATAATATTTCCTTCTAATTGTGGTAAAAAAGACTTTGGTAATCTATCATTCCCACCTATTATTTCGCAAAATCCGCTCTCCTCTTGCATAATATATAAAAAACGTAACGTCTCAACGAATGACCTTTCTAAAAAACCTTCTAAATCTAATAGAACACCTATCATCTCAATCGTTACTGGCGAAAAATACGTATTATATTGATAAGGATGATATTTTAAAAATTGACCTGTAGAATATTTCCCAAAATCCTTTACTACAATATCCCAATTTTTCTCTGGGTTCTTTTTTATAAAATTTATAATGGGCTGTACCGCTAACATTAATAGTTCCTCAGACGTTTTCCCAACTTCATTCATTTCCACAGGATATCTTAAAATACTTGGATCTTTTTCGTATTGTTTTAATGTCGTTTTCCGACCATTTACGTATATAATATCTGTCTCATTCCTATTAATAAAAGGGCTCACCTGTAGCCCAAACTTTCTTATATATGCCATCGTTAATGTATGCGAATACGGAATTCTCATCGCTCCAACATCTAAATATAATCCGGTATCTTCCATCCTAACTGTCTCTATGCGGCCACCTACACGGTTGTTCGCTTCAAAAACCTTCACTTCATGCCCTGCTGCTTTTAATAAAGATGCCGAAACTAATCCAGCCATACCAGCCCCTACTACAATGATTTGTTTCGGACGTGTCGTCTTCTTCAATCCCTTATTTATAACTTTTAACGTTTCATCCATCTCATTGTTAAACATTATATCTTTCTGCACAATCCCACCCCTTACTTCATGAAATACAAATTAGTGGTTTAGTGCATTTTATTCATAAATTCACTTAAACATAACACCACCACAATTTGAAAATTCACTAAAAATACATAAGGTGCAGCTCTCCCCTTCCACATGCTTCATATGATAAACATACAGATAGTAACTGTATGGAAAGGGTGGATACACATGAAACGTACTTACGATTATCAGGCTACAAAAAAACATTTAGAATTAAAGAAACAACAGTTATGTAAAAAACTCACTAGCGTTAAACTAACTGAAGAAGAACGCAAGCAAATACATTTAGAAATTGATAACTACGAATATATATTAAACTTAGTCGAAATGAATCATTATGAACGAGGGTTTTCTCATTAAAAGCGGATAAAAAATTATTCACTTTTCCTTTTGAGCATTTCATTACGCATTTTTCGTAAGTAAATATATAATAGGATGTACATTAAGATTGAGAGGTATATTCTATGATCAAATTAAGTGTATTAGACCAATCACCTATTTCAGATGGTAGCACAGCAGCCCAAGCTATTTCGCATACAGTTACGCTTGCACAAGAAGTTGAGAAACTCGGATTCACACGTTTTTGGGTATCCGAGCACCATAATTCAGTTAGCTTAGCTGGTTCAAGTCCAGAAATACTCATTTCACATATTGCCGCGAAAACTGACCGTATTAGAGTTGGTTCTGGTGGTGTTATGCTGCCACATTATAGTCCATATAAAGTTGCCGAGAATTTCCGCGTTTTAGAAGCACTTTATAAGGGCCGCATCGACCTTGGTGTCGGGAGAGCGCCTGGTGGTATGCCGATAGCAACTCGCGCACTTCAAGAAGGTAAAATGGTCTCACTTGATCAATATCCAGAACAAATTGCAGATGTTGCTATGTACTTACATGATCAAGTACCAGAAAACCATCATTATGCAAACTTAAAGGCTACTCCAGTTATCCCAACATCTCCTGAAATGTGGATGCTCGGTTCTAGCGGAGAAAGTGCAATGATTGCCGCAAAGCAAGGCGCTTCTTTTGCATTTGCACAGTTCATTAACGGATACGGTGGCCCTGAAGTAATGAAGGCTTACCAAGAACAATTCCAACCTTCCTATTTAGGTGATAAACCAAAATCAATCGTATCTATTTTTGTTATTTGCGGAGAAACAAATGAAGAAGCGGAGAAGATTGCATCAAGCCTTGATTTATCGATTTTACTATTAGAACAAGGAAAACGGACTACTGGTACTCCTTCTATTGAAACTGCTCAAAATTATTCGTATAGTGCTTATGATCTATTCCGCATAAAAGAAAATCGTCAACGTATGATTGTCGGTGATCCGTCTTCTGTGAAAGAAAAAATATTAAACTTAAGCAAAGCGTATAATACTGACGAATTTATGATTGTCACGATTACTCATCAATTTGAACATAAATTAAACTCTTATCGCCTATTGGCAGATGCTTTTAATTTATAATAACGAAAAGGAGATGCATCACATATGATGCATCTCCTTTTCTTACTACCAATCAATTGTTTTTGCTTCCTATATATTCAATAGCTTCTTTTAATAACTCATCAAAATTATGAGGATAATCATGATTTAAGTTAGGCACAACTTTATACTTATGTTCTATATTTTTATCCTTTAATAACGTTACAAATTGCTGTGTACCTTCAAAACAATCTTCATCTTGATCCCCACATATTATATATCCTTTTATGCTTTTATCATGCAATATTCCAATCATCTCTTCCCATTCTTCCATTTCCGGAAGCCACGGTGCCACAAAAATAAAACCGTTCACTTCTATTTCACCTTGTAACATGGAATGTAACGCTACTCTTGCCCCAGCAGAAAAGCCACCAATAATAATATTCCCAAATGTTTTATTCACTTTAATCTTATTGTAATGTCCTTTTAACTCATCTCTTCCTCTTTCGATATTATCCCACACATATCCATCTGAAAATTGAATTTGGGAAGATTGAGGCAATGCTAGCATAAAACCTTGTTCCATTACAGAGTTCCAATATGGTTCTATTATTTGTATATTTTCTTGATCCCCATGCAGTGTTATTAGTAGATTTTCAGTTTGTTTGCTGTATTTATATTTCACGTCTGCTTGTTCCGATTTCTTTGCTAATTCTTCTCTTTCTTTACATAATTGAACCATTCTATGAAACTCTTCAAATTTATGTAGTGGTTTTAAATCATCATCGGAAATTAAATACTCACTTCCGTACCAAAATCCATTTTCTATAATTGCTTTCTTCATTAAATGCAACGCTTCTTCTTCAAGTCCTGCTGCACTTGCTAATGCATATTTAAAATTATATATTTGTGCTTCATTACCCATTACATCTTTAGCATTATTCATTATATAAGAATACGCTTCAAAACTTCCTTTATTTGCATAACAATGTAACGTTTCATTTAATAACTTAATATAAGTCATATTATTTTCCATATAGGAATTCCCCCGTAACCTTTTATAATAATTGCTTCTCCAATCTTCCTATCATTCTAGGGTCACGGTATAAGTAGTTAAATTCTACAATTCAACTTAATAATACCTGATTCTCAGAATAATATTTAATAGTTAATGTATGTATACGCATAATACACCACTCCTTCCTATCCACTAGTTGTAGTATAAAGTTAAATAAACTGAAAAATCAATATTTTAATTAAAAAAAGACAACAATAATATTATTGTTGTTCTCATAACATCTGCCCACTATTCTTTTTTTTCTTATCTGGTTTACTTGAAACTAAATAATGCTTTTCTGAAATATATAAGTTTCTTTTTAATATACGATTTAAATATGGTCCTAGCTTCACTCTGCATATGAGGCGATCTTCGCTATCTTCAACAATTGGGAACATTTCTTTTTCTGTTACATATTGATCTACGGCCTTTTGTACGATATCAATTTCTTTAACTAGGTTTAAATTTTCTTCTGTATGTTCAAATACTTCAAGCGTTTCCTTCGTTATCAGAAAAAAATTTGTTGGAAATGCAGGTAAATAGGGCTTTAACAAATCATAATTTACTGTGTAATCATCATTTACTAAAACTGTATAAACGATATTAGCATTCGTTTCTAGAAACTTCGCCATCGCTTGTTCTAATTCATCTTTCGTAATTTCCCTATCTTCTTTTCCAGTTCTGAAAAAGCGAAACATTGTATCGCCTCCTTTTTACTATATTATAGCATAAAAGAAAACTGAAAAATTATAAAAAACTCTATTGAAAGAATTTTTCAACAGAGTTTTTCTTTAATCCATTTATGTTTATTTTAAGAATGCACTTAACATCCATACGTGTTGTTCTAATGTCGTATGAATTGCTAATAGCATATCAGCCGATGTTTCATCATCAGCTTCATCAGCTACTTCCATACCTTCTTTTAATTCTTGAATAAGTGCAGAAAAATCGTTTACTAAAATTTGCACCATTTCTTCTGCAGACTCTTTGCTTGTCCCTTCGATTACAGTTGAAGTTGCTAAATACTCTTTCATTGTCGCTAACGGTTTTCCTTCTAACGCTAAAATACGCTCTGCTAACTCATCAATGTATGTTCCTGCTTCATTATAAAACTCTTCAAATTTCTCATGTAATGTAAAGAAGTGCGGTCCTGTCACATACCAATGATAATTATGCAGTTTGACATATAATACATTCCAGTTTGCTACCTGCTTGTTTAATACTTCAACAACATTCGTTTTCGTACTCATACAATCCACTCCTCTTATCATGTTACTATCTTTTAATGACCTAACTTCATTTTACCATACATTCCCTATTCTTTTGAATGAACAGCTTATATGTAACAAAGTTTTAACAACCTTAATATTTCCCTAATATCATATAATTCATGTACCCTTTCAACTACTTCATATGTCTAATTGTCCAAGCTCACACATATGCATAATAGTAAGTCAAGCTCATCATAGAAGAAAGAGGGATAACATGGACAATCAACAATGGCAAGTAGCAAAGAAAGTCGCTGCTACTTATATCGGAACGGTCGTTGGAGCTGGATTTGCTACTGGGCGAGAAATTGTCGAATTTTTTACAGTTAACGGATTGTACGGAACCATTGGCATATGTATAAGTGGATTTTTTTTTATTTGGCTCGGTACAAAAATGATGTTACTTTCATCACAAATCGGGGCATTTTCAGCGCAAGAATTTAATAAATATTTATTTGGGGATGTATTTGGAAATGTCGTAAATACTTTATTATTACTCGTATTATTTGGCGTAACTAGCGTTATGTTATCAGGAGCCGGGGCAGTATTTGAAGAACAACTTCGTCTCCCGAGACAACTTGGTATTTTCATCACAGTCATCGCCTGCCTCATTATTGGGAGCCGGGGATTACAAGGTGTTTTTGAAGTAAATACGCTTGTCGTACCTATTATGATGATCTTTATTATCGGACTCGCTATTACAACCTTTTTCCATAGTACAACACCTATTAGTAATACTATTCCTGCAGAGAGCTGGAATATGAAGTGGATTACTAGCCCTATTACATATGTCGCTTTAAATCTTTCGCTCGCCCAAAGCGTTCTCGTCCCGTTAGCCAGTGAAGTAAAAGATCGAAAAGCCATTTTGTGGGGTGGAATTTTAGGTGGTGCAGGACTTTCTTTAATTTTATTATGCAGCCATTTAGCTATCTTATCAGTCGACCAATTTTATCAATACAATATCCCAATGGCTGAAGTCATAAGAAGATTTAATGCAACTTTTCACTTTTTCTTTGTTCTTATTATTTTCGGTGAAGTGTTCACAACTTTAGTTGGTAATGTGTTCGGGATGACAAAACAAATGCAATCCATTACCGGATGGAAAAGTAATAACATTATTTACTTCATATTACTAATTAGTTATTGCTTTAGTTTCATTGGATATAGTGAATTACTTCATATTCTATACCCTATTATCGGTTGGGTGAGCATCATTTTACTACCGATTATTGCCTTTAAACAACTTCAAAAAACATAAAAAAACATCCGTGTATACGGATGTTTTTCATCTTCATTCACAGTCTTCACATACTTCCCAGTACGGCCCCATTTCTACTGCAAGATATGGCTTTAATTGCAAACGAATCATTCGACTTGGCATGCGTTCCAATACGAATTGAATGCCGTCTTCCTCTTCATCCAACTCAACTTTTGAAATAGCAATTCTTTGCATAGTAGTAATAGGGCTTCCATCTTTATATAAAGTGATTTTCACCTCATCATACTCATTAAAATACAATTCAACATTCATTTGCTTTTTTAACATTTCATCAACAATTTCATAATTATCATTTTGTTCCTGGATTATATATTTCCAGCCGCCTCTATCTAATTTTATCGGAGCAGCTTGGAATAATGTCATCAAATCCTCGTATAGCATAAGATAACCCCTCTCTTACTAAAAAACGATGAGTATTTTATATACCCTTTATCTCTATCACTATCCATGTTTATTGTACCATATATCACGAATCTTACTGCATTCATTTGCTTTATAAACACATACAAAACATATAGTATTTTCAGTTCACTCTCTATTCACTAATACGTCCTCTTACTGATAACTTATCACTTTCCTTATTTCCTACACACTACTTATAACTCTTAAAAAACCACAAAAAAGAAGAGTAATTTATATCACTCTCCTCATAAGACTTTTCCTGTAGCTGCTAATGCTAACAATATAATTAAACTTGCAAATAATAGTGATACAATTAAACTAAAAATCGGTAATATTTTCTTTTCATTCTTCTTAAATAATAACCTTAAACTAAGAATGATATTTAATGGAACAAATATAAAATAAAAGTATTTAACGATTTGTAATGAGCTATTTGAAAGTGTTTTAAATACAAACACTTCAATTAAAAAAGCAACAAAGAATAAAATGCTTAACCAAAACGAGACATAGCTAAGCCAAGAATGTCTTTTCGTTCCCCAATACACTCCCATACTGATCTCCTTTAAACGTAGTCTATATTATATTAATTATACACCCGCTTAACAAATTCCTCTATTTTTCGACAAACATTAAATACATTGAACCTCTAATCCGTGTATCAGCTAAAAGACTGTCTCTAATAGCACTAATGCTATTTTGAGACAGCCTCCCCTTTTTATACTTTAAATCTTTCAATTAATACTTGTAACTCTTCAGCCATTTGAGATAGTGTACCAGCCGCAGAACCAATTTCTTCCATAGAAGCTAACTGCTCCTCAGCTGACGCTGCAACACTTTGTGTACTCGTCGCATTATTTTGTGCCGTCATAGCAATTTGACCAACCGAAATAGATACTTCATTTGCACCTTTTGACATCCCATTAGCTGTTTCAACCATCGTTTTAATTTGGTCAGCAATTTCATTTGTAGATTGTAAAATTTCAGTGAAATTTTGTTTTGTTTCATTTGCGATAACAAGTCCAGATTGCACTTCTTCATTTACATTATTCATAGATTTTACTGTCTTACTCATATCATCTTGTATTTCACAAATTAATTTACTAATTTCACTTGATGATACACTAGATTGTTCTGCTAATTTTCGTACTTCATCAGCAACAATTGCAAAGCCTCTTCCATGCTCACCAGCTCTTGCAGCCTCAATTGCTGCATTTAAAGCTAGAAGATTTGTCTGATCTGCAATATTTTGAATAACTTCTAAAATATCACCAATTTGCTTTGATTTGTTATTCAACAACTGAATAACAGCATCTGACTGTGAAACAGATTCCGCAATAGATTGCATTTGATTTACTGTTTTTCCAACTAGCTTTCCACCATCTTCTGCTTTTTCGCGAGTGTGAGCAGAAGCAGTATTAATAGATGATGAGCTATTTGCTACATGCTGAATCCCTTCTGTTACATCAAACAGTAACATAGCACCATTTTCTACGCTTGCTGTTTGCGTCGTTGCACCACTTGATATTTCATCCATTGCTGATGTAATTTGTTCAGTCGCTTCACTCGCTTGTCTCACACTTGCTGTTAACTCTTCAGATGCAGCTGCAACATGCCCTGCTGAAGTATTAATTCTTCCAATTAACGTTCTTAGTGAATCTGTCATTTCATTAAAACCTTTTGCAAGTTGACCGATTTCATCGTTTGAATGAATTTCAATTGTTTGCGTTAAATCTCCTTCACTTATTTCTTTAGAAGTGGCAACTAATCTCTTTAAAGGTTTTGTAATAGAAAGAGTTACGAAATAAATAAGTGCCCCTCCTACAACTAATGAAATAAGCATAACAATTAACATATTATAAAATACAGGCTGAGCAGCTTCAATTACTTCATTTGAGTACATCGTTCCACCGATTTTCCAACCTGTTTTTAAGTTTGTAGCAAATACCATTTTCTTTTCACTACCATCATACGTGTATGAAAAAGTGCCTTGATTATCTTCGTAAATTCTCTTTGCCCAAGAATCAGCTGCTTTATCTCCTGGTTTTTCTTGAGGATGCGCAATTATTTTTTGTTTTCCATCTAAAATGAAAGTATATCCTTTTTTACCAATATTGATTAACTTTGTTGTTTTCAATAAATTCTCTAAACTTAAATCTACCGCAACAACACCATTTTTATCTTCTGTTTGTTTCGCAATCGTTACGACAATATGTCCATTTCCTTTCGCCTTATACGGTTCAGTGACCACGATTCCACCTTGTTTACTCACTGCATCTTTATACCAAGAACGAGTTGTTGGATCATAATCTGCTGCCATTTGTATATTTGGTTCTTGCACAAACTTCTTATCATTGCCGGCAACATATACTTGTTCAATATCTTTATTTAAATTAATATATTGAGATAATACCTTTCTTAATTCATCTTGATTATCTCCTTGATACATATCACTATGAATCACTCGTGCAAAGTTATTTACTTCGTTAAATTTCGCCTCAATCATTTGATTGATTAGATTATCTAATATTTTTATATTATCGTGAGCACTACTCGTAATTTGTGATTCAAAATTCTTTTTAGCCGTTTGATAAGACATTCCTCCAATAATAGAGACAGCCGCAATTAAAATTATCAAAAATGAAATTAATAGCTTTTTTGCTACTTTTATATCTCGAAACCACCTTAACAGTTTACTCATTATAAACCTCCTACATTTAAATATTAAGTTTTAAAGATAAATAACCAATTATGAATATATCCCATTCCCTATCCTCTATTTTTACAATTCGTTTTTGATAAACACCTTGTAAAGTTTAAACAAATATTCTCCCTTTGTCTATATATATGAATAATATTATTATAAAATTTACAAAGACAAAAAACCAAAGGAACCAGCCCATTGGTTTTTTACATTTTTTTATGTTGTTTAGAAATCTTTTTCCATCTATCTCGTTCCGCCCTTGCCAGAGTAATGTTTTGTTTTCTCATAACATATGCCAATTCTCTTTGCAGCTTTTTATAGCTTAGTAAGCGCTCTACGGGTATAGTTCCGTTATCTATAGCATTTCGCACTGCACATCCTGGTTCACCTTCATGTTTACAATCTCGAAAGCGGCAAGTATTTGCAAGATCTTCAATATCGGAAAATGTAGTTTGAATTGCCGTGCTTCCTTCCCAAAGCTGAAGTTCCCTCATACCAGGCGTATCAATTACTAAACCGCCACTCGGTAATTGGAACAATTCACGGTGAGTTGTCGTATGCCTTCCTTTACTATCTTCTTCACGTATATCTCCGGTTTTTGCTACATCTGTTCCTATTAATGCATTTAATAAAGTAGATTTCCCTGCACCTGAAGATCCAACTAAAGCAATTGTTTTTCCTGGTGAAACAAATTGTTGCAATAATTCTATTCCGACGTACACTAAGCTATCAACAACAAATATAGGAACACCGATTGCTACCGCTTCAGTTTCTGCAATTTTCTGTTCCACATCTTCACATAAACTACTCTTCGTTAAAACAATAACAGGCATTGCACCGCTCTCATAAGCCACCAGCAAATAACGTTCCATCCTTCTTACGTTGAAATCATGGTTAAGTGCATTCACTAAAAATAGATAATCTACATTTGTTGCGATAATTTGTTCTTCAGTTCTGTTACCAGCTTCTTGTCTTGAAAAAGAACTTCTTCTCGGAAAAATACGGTGAATAATTGCCTTTTTCTCATTTTCTATTTTCTTTATATATACCCAATCCCCAACTGCCGGATAATCTCCCTTCGTTAACGCTTCATGACGAAACTTCCCAGACAGTTCCGCTACATATTCACCATCATTACAAATAATCCGATATATATGCTTATGCTCAAGTAAAATACGCCCTACTTCATAGTTCTCTACAGCTTGTTCTTCAAAAAAAGAATCCCATCCGAAAGATTCTAAAATATTTTGATCCAAATTGATATCCTCCCTAGTTTGAACTTAGTGGAAGGATTGTGCGCTCACTTATAGAGTATCGCCCTTTCCGTCCACCTTTGTATTTGGTTTATTATTCATATAAGTTAATTTCGCCATAATACATCACCCCGTTCTAATTTTAATTACTCTCATTATATGGAATATCCCATTAAAAAGCTACCTTATTTAACGTAATTTTCAAATAACTTATTTTTTAGCATTTTAATTTGTCCGCGATGACTAATTTCATCTTCTAGCACATGAAACCAAAGGTAGTGCTGATTATACGCTACGCCATTAGGCCACTTTCTTTCTGACATTAGCCATTCGTCATCTTGTTCACTCAAACACTTTAGTGTTTCTTCTCTCACTTTTTGCAAAAGTTGTACATAATACGGTATGTCATAGCCACGAATAGATTTCCCTGCTTCCCCTAAATACAGTGCATCTTCCCATATTTCTAATTCTTCTTTTGTAAAGTCACGCTTTTGAAATGAAATAAGCTGATGTGCTTTTTCAATAGCTGCTATATGCTTTAGTAACGCTCCGATGGAATTCCCTCCACTCGGCATAATTAAATCTAATTGCTCAACTGATAGCTCGTTTATTTCCTGTAATGTTACAGCCCTCGTATGTTCCAGCATGCTTACTAATTCCCCTATATTTTTTGTATAACCATCTACACTTCTTATTCGATAATCTATATTCATATCACGCACCCCTTTCTACATTCATATTAAGGAATAACCGCTTCATATAATAGACTGAAATATATCAGATTTTTCTGTTATATTTAAATTGAATACGAAATAAACCTAAACAAACTTTCTCAATATGCTTATATGAAATATTAAAAGGAATCAATATAAAATTATCGAATCTTATTCACTAAAAGGAGTGGATTCGATGGAAATGTATCAATGGCTAACCGCAGTTCTCGTTGGTGGCATTACTGGCTTCGTTTCCCATCTAATCAATAACCAAGGCAAGTTATTGCTTCCACGCCGTTTAAAAACTTTTTTTCATTTTGGATTTTTAACTGATATTTTTACAGGTAGCCTCGCCGCACTTCTTGGACTCGTTTTATTCGATGTCACCTTAATAAAAGAAATTATAAAAGTCTCCATTGTGACCGCTATTTCCGGTCAAACGTTTTTACTTCACCAAGCTCTTGGTGGTGAACAGGCTAAAAATACGCAAATTGGGAAAGCTGATGAGAAAATCCAAGAAATTGACAAACTATTACGACGTTAGTCTATACTTTCTCTAAAAATTATTGTTATAATAAAAAATAAATATTTTCTATTGCGTCGTTTGTCAGAAGAAAGGGTGTTTCGTATGACAAAAAAGAAAATAGAAGATTTCTTAACAAACACCGAAAAAGAGGAACTGCTAGAAAACTATAAATGTTTACGAGAAGCCCGCACAAAAAGCGAAGCTAACTATTTTGGTGAGGCAGTAGACCATCTATTAAATAAAGTAAAAAAACGAATTATTGAAGAAGCAGGAATACATGATGAAAATGCGGCAACAGTTCAATCTAAACGAAAAGCACTGTTTTAGCTAAAACAGTGCTTTTTATTACGGCATTTTTCACATTACTTTCACATCTATTTCACAAATATAAGTAGTCCTATATGTTAAACTAAGTATATCCTTTTCCAAGGAACTATATGCCGATATATAAATCCCTATCTCTTTAGGGATTTTTATTTTTGGATTCCCCATAATTTTATTACAATACATTTCTATTATTTGTCTACTTTTTTTACCCCCTGCACTCAAAAGCTCCTTCATGTATTTCTTCTCTTTTTAACTAATCTTCTAAAATAGATTCAATCTCTTTCATAACTTTTTCATTCAATGAAACATCCACTGCTCTTACACTTTCTCTTATTTGCTCCGCTCGTTTCCCACCAGGAATAACAGTATCAATTCCTTTTTTATTTAATAGCCACGCTAACGCTAAATGTGATACTTCAAGATTCATTTCTTTAGCTAAAGCTTTTAACATCTCAACTTTTTTAAAGTTATTTTTATATGTATTTTCTTCAAATAGATTTACACTTTGACGCCAATCGCCTTCGTTTAATTTGAAATCTTCTGTATATTTCCCGCCTAGTATCCCAAAAGCAAGAGGTCCGTACGGTATAAATGAAATACCTGATTCTATACAATATGGCAAAAGTTTTTCCCCAGCAGCACGATCCAACATATTATACGGTGATTGTACAACATCTATATGTCCGTGCTGATTCGCTTCTTTTAATTGCTCTACATTTACGTTAGATATTCCAATTGAACGAATTTTCCCCTCTTCTTTTAGGCGAGTAAGTTCTCCAATTGAATCTATGTAACTTGTTTCAGGATTTGTAAAATGTAAATAATATAAATCAATATAATCAGTTTGTAATCTTCTTAAGCTATTTTCCACAGCATTTCTTAAATAGCTTGGTTCATTATTAATATGAACCTCTCCATTTAATAACGGTTGAATTCCACCTTTTGTAGCAAGTACAAACTCGTGGCGTTTTCCTTTTAATACTTCTCCTACCAATTCCTCGGATCTACCGAAACCGTATGAATCTGCTGTATCAAAAAATGTAATCCCTTGCTGAATTGCTTCTTCTATTAATCTTTTTCCTTCTTCCTCATTCACATCAGCATATAAATTATGTCCCCCAACAGCGTTTGTTCCTAACCCCAACTTCGAAATATTTAGTCCTGCCTTTTGCAATTTTGTATACTTCATTTTTTACCCCCCTATATTTCTATTGTTCGATTATATTCGAACAATAGAAATATACCACTTTATATGTTATAGTGCAAATATATTAACTTATACAAGCAGGTGAAAAAATGCGTACTCTCTATCATCCAAATCGAGAAGAAATTCAATTCTCTTCTGTCTTATATGCACTTAGCGATCAAATTCGTTTACAAATTGTAACTATGCTACTAGAGAAAAATGAACAATCTTGTGGTGCGTTAAACATTCCAATTGCGAAATCAACTTTATCTCATCATTTCAAAGTGTTACGTGAATCTGGTGTTATGTTTACACGACTTGAGGGAACGCAACGTTTCATTTCAATTCGTGAAGAAGATTTAAATACTAGATTCCCTGGTTTATTAGATGTTGTAGTACATGCAACAGAACCGTACTAAAAAACATCTCATATGAATATGAGATGTTTTTTAGTTTTTGCTATTCTTTTAATAAAATGCAACTCTAATCAGTCGGAAATTTGTTCATCACACACTAGGAATATATGCGTTTCATTCTTTTTACTTTATTTTTGTACTGGATCCTTTGGACACTTTAATTATTTGATTACATTTTATACACATCATTAATATAGGGCCACCTATCTGTTTCAATTCCTGTAGTTGCTTATGCTCACACTCCTCCATATTATTACCTCCCTTATCATATAATTAGGTCATTTGTAATCACCATAACTACCAGATCCATTCCTAATTTAAGTTCTGAATAAAACGTTTAAAAGCCGATATCCCTTCTTCGTCTCGTTTAAAAACACCAGCATCTTCAAGCGCCTGTATAAATTTCCGTCCCACTTCTTCTTTTATAATTTCCTGTACATTTTGTTCATTTATCCGATTGTCATATTTGTTTTTTAGTTGTTCTGCCCATCGTATATGAGGCGATGGAATATCACTTGGAATGTTAAGTAAGAATTTTTCCACTTCCTGAAGTTCTGTTTTTAAACGAGCAGGAAGTACAGCTAACCCCATTACTTCAATCAGACCGATATTTTCCTTTTTAATATGTTGTATTTCCGCATGAGGGTGGAAAATACCTAGCGGATGTTCTTCACTGGTACAATTGTTTCGCAAAACTAGATCCAATTCGTACATACCATTCCGGTAGCGGGCAATCGGCGTAATCGTATTATGTGGAACATCATTCGTAAATGCAAATGTATTAACAGAAGGGTCACTATATCCCTTCCACCTCTCTAATATGTACTCCCCTGCATTTACTACTTGTTCTATATCGTTACTTCTTAAACGAATAACTGACATGGGCCATTTAACAATAGAACATTGGATTGCTGGAAAGTTGGTTAGTTCAAAGACCAGGTCGTTCGATGCATTTGCCATAGCAAATTCATAGTTTCCGCCTTGATAGTGGTCATGTGTTAGAATAGATCCTCCTACAATTGGCAAATCTGCATTAGAACCAAGGAAATAATGCGGGAATTCTTCTACAAATTTTAACAAGCGTAAAAATGTTTGACGGTCAATTTTCATATCGCGGTGTTCTGAGGACAATACAATACAGTGTTCATTGAAATATATATACGGAGAATACTGTAGAAACCAGCTTTCATCTGTAAGATTCATACGAAGCATACGATGATTCGAGCGTGCAGGATGTCCAATTCTGCCCATATATCCTTCATTCTCAATACAGAGTAAACATTTTGGATAACCCGTACTTTCCAATACTTTTTCTCTTGCAATTTGTTTTGGGTCTTTTTCCGGCTTTGATAAGTTAATCGTTATATCAATGGTACCGTATTCCGTATTTACTTTATAATTTATATTTTTGGCAATTTGCTTCATTTGGATATAGTTGCTGTTTTTACTTAATTCATAGAAGTAATCTGTCGCAGCCTTCGGATTTTGTTCGTATTTTTCATAAAATAGAGCATTGATAACGGACGGTTTGGACATAAAAACATCCATAATTGCACTTGCTAAAATCTCCTTCTCATCCAGTACTTCCTCAATGACTTTATGCATACAAGCATATTCAATTAACTCTTCCAATAACTCCGAAATTGCTTTCTTTGCGGATGCGGGCGCTGACGCTTCCACTACAAAGTCATCTAAACGAAGTAAGGAAAGGATTTTATTCCTTGTATATATTGCATCTTCTTGTTCAATCAATTGAATTTCAATAGCACGATCAATTAACTGCTGGATAACTTGATATATCATCAGCATTTACCTCCTCTAGCCTTATATCGGTTTATGTTGTTGCGATACGAGTTCCATGTACCTTTTATAATTTTATGAACAGACGTACGGGATAACCACCAGCCTAATATACATTTCGCTTTCTCCGAAGAAGCTATTAGCATACTTGAATCGCACGTTTAGCAAGCTATTTTGTTACATTATACGTACGTAAAAACACTTCTACAATCAACATCTTGTCGTATTTTTTAGACATCTTGCTTTTCATTTTTAACATCTCACTAAAAACATAAAAAGTAACATTTCTGGTAGAACTATTTCCGACGATTCAATGAACACAATGTGGTCTATCTCCACCGAGATAGACCTTTTAATCACAACATTACACTAGCTATAAAACTACCTTTATACCTCTGTGTCTCTCCCCCTAAAGCCACCCCTTTAATAATAAACGTATCTGCTCCGGTATCGCCGCCGTTTAATTTTTAATGAGCTTCTCAAATAAAATAAGACGGATCTCCTAGCTTTATAAGCCAGGATTATTTTTTATTTATCTTATTTTCAACATTACAAAAAACAATATTTCTAAAAAACAGAGCAATATCTCTCTTGTGTAAGCGTTTCACAAAAAGTAATCTATGGGTACAGATAGATATTGGAAACTACTTCTGGTTTTAATAGATTCTCAACTACTATACAGGCTTCACATTCTATCAAAATATTAAGTTTAATAGACCATAAAGTAATCTATACCTGTGAAGAACCATAAATATCAAAAGTGCCAAAATGGAAACGAGGGGGTACATATGAAAAAATCAAAAAAGAAGTTCAGGAGGACAATTGCAACACTTGTAACGGGTTGTGTCGTAGGTTCTACTTGTTTTACAAATGGTTCCCTAATCCACGCTGAGGGAACAACGGATACTAAACAAGCTGCAAGTCAAATCATTCCACAAAGTCCACATACGGTTATTTCATCTAATCAAATGAACGTTCTTGTTGATGTGAATTTTCCAAGAGTCATTCAATACGATTTAAAATCTGGAAATGGAGCAGGAAAGACTTTTTACGGACAGACTGAAGCATTAGATACAATCCTTATTAATGACGTAGCAGTAAAACCAAAAGTAAAAGCAAAAGTTTCATCAGATAAAGTTGTATATGAGATGACGTTAATAGATACTAATAACAATATCTCTGCGGTTATTACTGCTGAGATGGTTGTTAAAGAGAATATATTAGAATTTAATATTACAAAGATCGTCGACAACAATATCGTAAAAACTATTGAAATTCCAAATCATAATTTAATTTCTGTAAATAACAGTCAAAAAGATGCAGTGCTAGATGGCGTACAGATGTCAACAAATACACATATCAATGGTGACAGACAGGTAAAGGTTGATGAAAATTTAATTACGAAAGATGAAGAGCAAAAAGGATATATGTATGCTTTTCTTTCTACTGATGAATTAAGTGCAAGTATATGGTCTAATACGGAGAATAGTTTAGTAAAAAAATTGGCTCCAGATTCCTATGCTGCAAAGACTGATGCACAAAGAATTACGGCTAATGCTACGACTAATAGTGCAGGAAAAAAAACAATTGGTCTAAGTAGTACATTCTGGACGTATCAAAAGTCAGAAGAACATCGTAAAGAAGATGGCACTCTAGAGCTAAAGGATGGGACAGTTAATAAGGTAGATGAAATGCCGTCTGTGAAGGTTATCATTACTGCTGACGCTAATGATGATAAAAAGATAAACTGGCAAGACGGAGCAATTGCTTATAGGAAAATTATGAACGAACCTCTAGGGGCAGAAAAGGTTCCAGACTTAGTTGGTTACCGTGTTAACATGAACTTTGGCAGTCAAGCCCAAAATCCTTTCTTAATGGCTTTAGACGGAGTGAAAAAGTTTCATTTAAATACTGATGGACTAGGACAATCTATTCTACTGAAAGGTTATGGTAGTGAAGGGCATGATTCTGGTCATTTAAATTATGCTGACATTGGAACCCGAATTGGCGGTGCAAAGGACATGAAAACATTGCTAACAAAGGGTAAAGAATATGGGGCAACTTTTGGTGTTCATGTGAATGCAAGTGAAACATATCCAGAGTCAAAATATTTCCAAGAAGATCGTTTATTAAAAAATCCAGATGGAACTTATAAGTATGGTTGGAACTGGATTGATCAAGGAATAAACATTAATGCTGATTATGATTTAAGAAATGGCAGAGCGCAACGATTCAAAGATTTATATGATACTCTTGGTGGCAAGAAGAATGATTTAGATTTTATTTATGTAGACGTTTGGGGTAATGGACAGTCAGGTGATAATAGTACATGGCCGAGTCGTCAATTAAGTAAAGAAATAAACAGTTTAGGTTGGCGCTTAGGCAGTGAGTGGGGATATGCGAACGAGTATGATTCCACATTCCAACACTGGGCAGCCGATTTAACTTATGGTGGCTATACCCTAAAAGGTATTAATAGTACCATCACTCGTTTCATTAAAAACCATCAAAAAGATGCATGGATTGGTAACTATCCTAAGTATGGAGGCGACGCGGATGCTCCATTATTAGGCGGCTACAGTATGAAAGACTTTGAAGGATGGCAAGGTAGAAGTGACTACAAAGCGTATATTGATAACTTATTTGCGGTGAATATTCCAACCAAATTCATTCAACATTATAAAGTAACACAGTGGGAAGATGGAAAAGCAGTTGAAATGATAGATGATAAACAACAAACTTACAACTGGGTACCAGGTATGAAGACGGTATTAAAGGACGAATTAAGTGAAAATACACTTTCAATTGAAAGAAAATCGAATGATTTTGCAAATGATAAAGATGGTTATCGAACAAGAACTATGACATTAAATGGTAAGCAAATATTTGAAGGTAGACCTGGTGACGAAAAGTATTTATTTCCATGGTCTTGGGATCAAAATGGCCAAAAATTATCAACAGAGAATGAAAAATTATATCACTGGAACACAAACGGTGGAAAAACAACATGGACTGTTCCAACTGGTTGGCAAGGTTCAGTTAAAGTGTATGAGTTAACAGAATTAGGTAAAGAGAATATGAAAAATGTTAAAATTGAAAATGGAAAAATCACATTAGATGCAAAAAAATCTACTGCATATGTAATTTATAAAGGGCCAAAATCCAACAAAGATGTTAAATGGAGTGAAGGAATGCATCTTATAGATACTGGATTTAACAGCAATTCCCTAAAAGATTGGAAAATCAAAGGAGACTCAAAAGCAGTTAAGATTACGAAGAGTGAAGGTAATAATAATATGCTAACAATCTCCAATAATAAAAAGAAAGTAAATGTTACCCAAAAATTAACAGGACTAAAACCAAATACAAAATATGCTGCATATGTTGGTATAGACAACCGAAGTGAAGCGCAAGCAAGCATAACGATTACTTCTAACGACAAAAAGTATACAAATAGTACTGGCAAATCTATCGCTAAAAACTATGTAAGAGCATACGCACATAATACACTAGGCTCTGAGCAAGCAAAAGCTGATGGTCAAATGACTTCAACTGTGGATGGAACAAGTTACTTCCAAAACATGTATGTGTTTTTTGAAACTGGTAAAAAAACATCAGATGTAACCATTGAGTTATCTAGAGATGTTGGAAATGGTGCAAGTTACTTTGATGATATTCGCATCGTGGAAAGTAGTGCTGAAAACCAAGTAAGCAGTAATAAATTTGTACAAGACTTTGAAAATGTTGTACAAGGCATCTATCCGTTTGTAATTGGTAATATTGAAGGCGTAGAAGATAATAGAACACACCTGTCTGAATTAAATGCACCATATACGCAAAGAGGTTGGAACCAAAAAATAGTAAATGATGTTATCGCAGGTAAATGGTCACTTAAAACGAATGGACTAACGGAAGGTGATTCTCTTGTGTACCAAACTATCCCTCAAAATTTCACATTTAAACCAGGGGTAACGTATAAAATTACTTTTGATTATGAAGCAGGTAGTGATGGAACGTATGCAGTAGTGTCAGGTAATGCTCCATTTGAAGAAAAAGGAGTATTAACTAAGGAGGAATTAAAATCAACCGCAAGCAGTGATAAGAATGCAAAAGCTGGCACATATTCCTTTACTTTAACAGGAGATAAATCGGGACAAAGCTGGTTTGGCATTTATTCCACTAATAAAGCAGCTACTACTAACGGTGTGAAAGGCTCGCAAGCTAACTTTAATGGTTACAAAGATATTATGCTTGATAATCTAGTTATTGAAGTAGTGTCAAATAAATAGAATCAGTTGTTATAAATAGAAAGAGGTTGTCTCAAAAGGTCATTACAAATGATCTTTTGGAGACACCTTATTTTTTTATACTCTATAAACATAAGAGAATCGTTCCTTTCTTTTCGTAATTTGGTTGTGGTGACATACTTATATCAAAAAGAGGTTAACCCATATAGCTACTCAGCTACTTTTGGGTCAACCTCCTTTCATTCACGATATTACACTAACTATAAAACTACCTTTAACTTAAATCTAGACCTTTACCTCTGTGTCTCTCCCCCTGCAGCTAGCCTTTCAATACGTAAATTATCTAAAATAAACGTACCTGCTCCGGTATCCCCGTCTAAATTCGTTCCATCACTGAAAATTCCGACATAAGTTTGACCGTTCTCAGAACCTGTCACAGTAAACTCTGCTGTTTTTGTATCAGTAGATGCAGTAAGAGTGTTATTCACACTCAATCCCTTTGCACTCGCAATGTCTCGAACATCAATTTCTTGATCCCCTGAAATAAAGCGGAATGCATTTGCTGTTGTTTGATAGTCAAATGATACTTTATAAGTTACGCCATGTTCGAAACGATAATTTTGAGGGATAGTACGGTACAGCAACCCTTTATTTCCAGTGTTCACTTTAACAGACCAATTCCCACCTAATACATCGTCGACTAATTTTTTACCTGCCCAGCCTTTTTGCGTATATGGAGCATGCAATTCCGACAAATGAATTCTGTTGTCTTCTATACCTTCTGTGTTACCAATAACTAATGGGTAAATTCCTTGTACCACCGTTTCAAAATCTTGTTTAAATTCCGTCGGTGAGACATGATTCTTTAAGGACTTTTGAACTATCCGAATATCATCAAATTTTGTGTTTCCTTTTCCAGAATCACGGCTGAGAGTTAATGTAGCTTTATTAGATGCAGCTGTAAAGCTCACTTGCATGATTTGCATTTTGCTATTGTATCCATCATTTGAAGCATGTGAATCAGCCTTAACATAGTTCTTTTGCAGGCTGCGAAGTGTGTAATTGCTAACGTCTTCTTTCCCACCTGTTACCATAATTCCAGCCTTTACATCACTATTGTTTTCAACATATACCTCTGCTACATAATCTTTACCTGGTTCCAAACCAGTAAGAACACGGGAAACAGTTGTATCTTTTGACGGACTATCAATATTCAAGTAGTAATCTCCACTACTTAAATTACGGTTGCTTCCAGTTTGATTCGTTCTAACGACGCTTACAGCTTTGTTATCACCTTGAATAGTTGTATATGCACTTACTTTTCCTGTATTGAATCCCGCGTCATATATATGAGCACCCTTGCTCCAATCATAGTCAAGGATTTCCAAACCTTTATCTCTTTTTGGTACAACAACATAAGGAGTTGCCGCACTAGCTGTCAAAGTTACCTTATTATTTACTACCTTGACTTCTTTCATATCTGCTCTACCGCGATCCGTCAGTTTGTATACATAAACACTAGATACACCCTTATATTCATCTGGAAGTGTCCAAGTAGTTGTACCACCTTCCAAATTCCAGTGATACAGTTTTTCAGAATTAGAAGTTGGATTTTTAAAGTCTTGTTTCACCCAAGGAATTAAATAAGCTTGACCATCAAGTATAACATTTCCATTCAGTTTAATAACACGTTCCCTAGAATTGTCTTTTCTAGTTACATCGACAACATCCCCATTACTTGGGTCTTTCAATTTTATTTCTTTTTCTAAGTTTGTCTTGCTTCTATCACCTTCTACATCTGTCCAATTCGTTACATAATATTTTTGTAAGAATTTAGTAGGTAGATTAGTATCAAATGTCATGCGAATAAAACTTTCAAAATTCTTATCAGATTGCCACCCTTCGAAGCCAGCTAATTCAAATCCACCAAGCAATGGATGATCAGCAGTTCCACCTACTTCAGGCCAATTTAACACCCAAGAATCTCTTTGGTGATTGCTAATAAAGCGCAGTACTTCTGAGTTGATACCTTTGCTTTCCGGTCCACCGTAGTTTTTATCGGTAGCCCAGTGTTGCCACGTTGAATAATTGGCCATAGAACCACCAAATTCCGTTGTTAGTCTCCAGCCCCTATCTTTAAATTGATCTGCTATTCTATTTGATTCCCATTGATTTTGATACCATACATCTAAATAAATAAAGTCAAGATCTGAAACAGCAGCTTTCAATTCATCTAGTCTTTTCGCACGCGCTCCAGAATACAAATCTTTTAATTTATTAATTGTATAAGATTGATCTAACCATCCCCATCCTAAAGAATTTGGACGATCAATAAAATCATTGTTAAAAGCTTTCGCTTCAGGATAAACTTCTTGCGCATTTATATGGACACCAAATTGGGTATTATACTTACGCCCCTCTTTAATAAGCGTATCCAAATCTTTAACACCGCCCATACGCTCACCCACATTGCCATAATCCGGATGACCACTGTCATGTCCTTCGTTTGCATATCCTTTTAATAAAACAGCTTGCCCCAATTCATCTGTAGCAAGAGCAACCTTTTTAACATTATCTGCTGTTTTTAAGAATGGTTGTTGTACTTGTGATCCGAAATTCATGGCAATACGCATTCCAACATTATTGTTTACATCTTGATATCCTTTAATGTCTTGCATAATATCACGGTATGCAATCGCCGCATCCTGCCAATCTGTCTTATTATCAGTATTCAAATCTTTAGCGATAGCTATTTTAATAGTTGGCTTATTTTTTTGTGGTTCTGGCATAAAATCTCTTTGGTAATAGAGTGCACTAGAACCTATCCCCATTGCTTTCGCACCATTTTTATTTACATATCGATTTGCAACTAAGTTTTTATAGCCATCCACTTCTGAACTAGACCATACACCTGCACTCAATTCGTCAGTTGACAAAAATGCAGTATAATTTTTAGTAGATGTACCTATTTCCTCCATAGAAGAATCTACGCTCACATCCACATCACCTGATTTCCTAACATCAGTACTAATATTCGTTAATTTAGCTTTTGCACCTTTTTGCTCCGAATTTACTGAGATAACGTTCATATCAGCAAACTCAACTGTTTCAATTTTTGCACTACCATTATTTTTAATTTCATCGAAACTATAAATAACTTTATTATCATTTACTTTCAAAGATACTTTAAATACAGCATCAAGATTTTTAATTTCATCCACAACTTTTAATGTATATAGCACTTCACTATCGCTTAACTTTTCAAAGCTTACTTTAGGATAGTATAGTGCACCATTTACTTTCAATCCGTAAACAGGTGATTCTTGCCCATTCATTACTTTATCGCCAACTTTGTATTTCACAACTCGCGGGAATACTTGGTCAATAGTGACATCCATATACTTTGACTTTAATGTATCTTCTACTGGTGGAGTATCTGGAGGTTTTGGCGCACTATATTCCTTGATTTTAATATTAGAAATCATAATATCGGCAGCTCCTCGGCTTTTTTCAAACCCAAGTCCCCCCGCTTGATCTACACCACCTGTTAAAGTCCAAGAATCTACCTTTTTACCATCAATGTATAACGTTGCAACATCGTCCATGAATACTAAACGTAAATGGTATGTTTGTTTTGCTTTTAAGGGCACGTTTGAAGTCATCGACGTCCAATTGTTTATAGGTCCAAATGTTTCACCAAAATACTGATCGTTCGTATCCCCTGTTCCTACATATGTGTATGAAGATGCATTTTGAACACGATAGATTAATCCAAAGCGATTCATCTTATCAGTATTAGTAGTAACATCCGCTTCAAAAACACCATTTTTAATCGCTTTCATTTGGTTGTATACAATTCGATTCTTTTGGGTAGATGTAACACCGAAAGTTGCTGAACCATCTTCATTATAAGTAACTTTTCCGTCTCCTGAGATAATTTTAAAGTCGCCTTCTTCTAATTTATTATCCGTAATGTCGACAAGTTTTTCATCTCCTGGATCCGTGCCTCCATCCCCAGGTGCATTTCCTAATTCAATGAGTACTTGACTTTTTTTATCTCCAAAAGCACCGAGTTTAACCGCTTCCTTACCTGTAAGGAGGTTATTTACATCATTAGGTAACGTAACTGATCCAAATAAATCTTTTCCATCTAATGTAATATTCATAGTGGTTCCGTTATAATCAATTTTTATGGAATGTGAGGTCCCAGCCTCTGGAAGTGGAACATTCGGTCTCGTTTTTAACCAATCACCTTTTCCTTGATATTTGTATTCATAGAACCATCCAACTGAGTCGTAGCCTACAAAAACGAAGTTATTATTGTCAATATAATGAGGATAGAAACCAAATCTAGTATCTTCTCCCTTGGTTTCTGGAGTAAAGGTATACGCCATCGTTCCCGATTCTTTAGCGACTTTATTTTGTTCTTGAAAAATTGCAGCTTTAGCCCCATTATCATTTCCGGCACCTGCTCCAAGCCTAGCATAGGACTTCCCATTTTGTTCTATTATTGCATTGATTTCGTTTCCTCCAGATGAAATTGTGACCCATGGATTAGACATATTTGCTCCTACATGTAATGGCACAATCATGCTCACTAAAAATGTTGGTACAATTAGCACAAGTGCAAGAAGGGTATTAAAAGCTCTCTTGAAATGCTTATTCTCCAATTCCTCTCCTCCTTTGAATTTTAAATTTTAGTTAAAGACAATACCTGCACATTAATTTTTAAAATATACCAAAACCTAAAAGGTACCGCTTTCACTTATGTTTAGAATAGTTTTTTTCAATCGCCTACACAATAAAGATATTGTTTCTTTTTTTAGGTATATTGTCTTTCAGTAAAGCGCTTACACATTCTGGGTATTATCACCTTTTTTCAGCTATAGTTACTACTACTTTTACTGTTCTGGGCTTCCCCCCTAGGGTTTTCACACATGCTGGCCTTACTAAAAAATGAGCAGATAAATGTCTGCTCATTTTTCTTCATTCCGTTTAAAAATTGATTCTGATGCAAATATTTCTTAAAAATAAATGAATTGAAGGATATATGGAAGAAAAGATATTGTACTAACTTTGAAGCTCAGCTGTTACTTTCACTTTAGCAAACCATGAGTTAGCTGTCTCTTTCAACACGAAATTCAGTTCTTCAGTATTCCTTTTACCAATATCTTTTAACCAATCACGACCTGCTTGTTCACCGCCTAAAGCAAACGGTATCACACCGTCTCTCCAAGTTGCCCGACCACATAACACTCCGTTAAAGATAGAACCAGAGTCTTTAGCAAATTTTAATGTTTCTTGAAATAATTTTGCGCTTACTCCTGCACTCAGGAAAATAAACGGCAGCTCGGTTACTTCACTTTGTTCTTTGAAATAAGAAGCTGCTTTTTCTTTACTGTAAACAAATTCACCTGCTGTATATCCTTCCACAAAGTTCATATCTACTGGAACTTCTACTTTTAATACATCTACTTTGTATTGTGGTTTCGAGAACTCCTTCATAGCCTCAATCACTTTATACGGTTTTATTTTTGCGTATGCTTTACTTTTCACATCATCACTTTCAGCATCATAAGTAACAATCTCTAAGAAAAATGGTATGTCTTCAGCTGCACACTCGGATCCGATACGTTCCATATAGACATGTTTATAGTTATTAATTTTTTCATCTTCATTGACATCATAGTAGAGTAAGAATTTAATAGCATCGGCACCTGCTTCCTTTAATCGCTTCACTGACCATTCCGGTAATAAATCCGGCAACCGGCCTACTTCTGACGCATCGTATCCAGTTTTTTCATACGCTACGATTAAGCCCGATTCTTTATCGCGGACCTTAGCCGCTGGCAGACCGTATTCCGGGTCCAAAAGAATCGCTGTTGCAAATGGTGTTAATTCCTCAGAAACTAACTCTTTGAAACGGATAATGCCCTCATCCCCAACATGACTTGCACCACCAGACGCAATCATTTTTTTCAATGAACCGCGTTGATCAATAGCCAATGCCCCAATTATGCCATTTTCAGCAGATAGCCGTTTTAGAGCTTCCAATTTATTTTTGGTTAATTCTAACATCAACATTCTCCTCTATCAATCTATTTTTACAACTTTAACGAGATCAAAGTATTGTTTAAACTTATTCACATTAATATAACCAGTTCCAGCTTCCATGGTATTTAACATTCCTGTAGTCATCGCCGTTTTAAGAACAGTCTCGACGGTTTGATTTTGATATAGTGCCACAGCTAACCCTGCAACTGTCGCATCACCAGACCCTACAGGATTGACCACTTTTATTTTTGGAATCGTAACTCTGTAATAGTCCTCGCCGTGCCTAACAAATGCACCTTCACTACCCATTGAAACGATAATCCACTCAATACCAGTAAATAGTTCATGGTTTAATGCTTGCTTTAGACCTATGATTCCCGCTTCCATGTTACTGCCCAGCAGCTGAGATAATTCCGCTGTATTTGGTTTGATGGCAAATGGTTTTTCTTTATGCATCATGGCTTGTTTCAAAGATTCTCCTGACGAATCCATAATTACTGGAATTTCATTTTTATGACAGATTTCTAACATTTGATAATAAAAGTTAGTCGGTAACCCTTTCGGCAAACTGCCCGAAATTGTCACAAGTGAAGCTGTTGTAAGCAGACATTCAAATTTCCCTAAAAAAATTGTCCCTTCTTCTTTGGATAATGTCGGCCCAGATTCTAAAATCTCTGTTTGCATCCCTTCATGAAGAATAGCAATACAATTTCTTGATTCTTTTTTAATTTTCAAAAAGTCATTTGGAATATTGCTTTTATTTAATTCTTGAATAATATATTCACCAATCGTACCACCAAGCACACCTGTCGCTAGGACAACTTCTTCCATTTGAGCGATCACTCGCGCAACATTCAAGCCTTTTCCACCAGCAGTTTTATGAACCGTTTCCACACGGTTAACAACATCTAACTTTAATTCATGAATCGGATAGGAAATATCGACCGATGGATTCATGGTGACAGATAAAATCATTGGTAATCCCTCTTTCAGAAAATTGTTTAAGCTTGAAAACGGCATACACCATCAAGGTAGGTAGCAGTTATATCCATCGATGGCGTCATCACAATAAAGTCAGCAGCATATTCCTCGGCAATCTTCCCACATTCGCCATCGAGCTGAATACTTTTAGCTGGTGCTGTACTCGCCATGTAAATCGCTTCCTCAGGTGTGGCAATTCCCCACTCAACGACATTTTTGACAGCATCTTTTAATTGCAAAATGCTACCTGCTAAACTTCCGCTTTCCAAACGAGCTATCCCATCTTTTACTTTCACAGGAAATTCTCCTAGTTGATAAGTTCCTTCAGGCATACCTCCAGCCATCATACAATCGGACACCATAACAACCTTTTCTCTGCCGCGGACATTCATTAAAATATTTGAGACAACAGGATGAACATGATGTCCATCACATATGATTTCGGCAAAAACATCTTTTAGATTCATGGCCGCACCGACCATCCCCGGCTCACGATGGTGTAGTGAACTCATTCCATTGAAAGTATGAATAAAAATGGAAGCTCCTTTTTCAACCGCTTGCTTTGCTTCTTCATAAGTTGCGTCACTGTGAGCCAACGCCACTGCAATCCCTTCTCCTACAGCGTATTCAATAAATTCCGCTGCCCCTTTCCTTTCAGGTGCAATCGCAATTTTTTTAATAGAATCATTTGATAATTTCTGCCAAGCTTTCAACATATCAACCGATGGGTCACAAAAATATTTCGTATTTTGTGCCCCTTTATGTTTTTCAGTAAAAAACGGCCCTTCTAAAAAGATCCCTTTAATTTTTGAGCCTTGCACTTTCGTGTAATTGGCACCAATCATTTCAACGACGTTATTCAACGATTCTGTTGAGGAAGTTAAGGTCGTCGGTAAAAAGGATGTAACTCCGCAAGAAAGGAGTCCTACCGAAATTTGATTCAGTCCTTCAAAATCATTGTCCATAATGTCGTGATTTCTAAATCCATGAATATGTGTGTCTACTAGACCAGGAGCAATCCAATGCCCTGCATACTCAATGACTTCTGCCGCTTCCTCTGGCCTGTCTTCTGTGAATCCACCGAATTTTCCATCTTTTATTCCCAAAAATCCAGGCCCTGCAACCTTCCCCTCAAGAAAGAACTTATCTGCAAAGATAAAAATAGACATGCATTTTTCCCCTACCCTAGTTATTAATATTCGTAGATGGTAACACCTTTGACGACACGGTTCACCGTTCCTGTCGGTGAAGGTGTATCAGGTGTATTACCTACTTTCACGGAAGCTAACAGTGAGACTATTTGCCCAATCATGACAAAAGGTAATGCTAAGTAAGCATCTGGTACAGACTGAGCCTCGCTGCCGAATACAAATCTGTTCCCAGTATAATTAGTTTCTCCATCAACCTCGATGGCACAAATATAACTGGCAATGTCGTCCTGCTGCATTTCTTTTAACATATCTAAATCATATTGACGTGTATAAGGATGGTTAGAAACAAACACGAAAACTAATGATTTTTCGTTTACAAATGATTTTGGACCGTGTCGAAATCCGAGTGGTGAATCAAATGCGGTAACAATTTTTCCAGCTGTCAGTTCTAATATTTTTAATTGTGATTCTTTCGCTAAGCCTTCTAAACTACCAGAACCTAAGTAAATAATTCGGTCAAAATCAAAATCTACTATCTCTTTGATGACGTCTTCTCTTTGAATGACACTTTCACCCATTTGACGAATTTTTTTCACTATCTTTGATTTTTCTTCAGTCGATATAGAATCAAAAACAAGTAATGCCGTTAACGCCATGCAAGTATAACTTCCTGTCATAGCAAATCCTTGGTCATTTGATTTTTCAGGCATCAATAGCAATAAATTTTTTTCATTCCCTACTGCCCGTTTGGCTAATTTACCGTCTTTCGCACAAGTAATCGTTATCTGATACAAATCCGTTACTATTTGCTCAGCTAATTGTACGGCAGCAACACTTTCCGGGCTATTCCCGCTTCTAGCAAATGAAACGAGTAAGGTTGGAAAATCCTTTTTAAAGAATTGGTAAGGATTTGAAACCAACGTAGTTGTCGGAATGCTTAGCATTTCCCATTGTTGTTCATCAACCTTTTCTTTTAGATAAGGGGTAACTGTATCCCCGACATAGGCAGACGTTCCAGCGCCTGTAAAAACAACTCGAACCCGGCTGTGTTTCGTTAATATTTTTTGTAAAAACTCTTCAATCCCTCTGATTTTCTCCGCATATAAAGCAAAGGTTTCAGCCCATAAATCAGGCTGCTGTTTTACTTCCGCCGTTGTTATTGATGCACCTAACGAAACTAAGTTTTCTTGACTTAATGTAAACATATTCGTCCACTCCTCTACCTATTTGCCATCATTCTCTTCATAAAAGAAGATCGGCGCCGCCTCATTACATACCTTCAAACACTCGTAATCCTGCACCAGTAACTCCATTATTTTGTGCCAATGTACTAATACTCATCTGTTCCAAAAGATGTTGTTGTTCAGGAAGCTGATAAATTTTCAGTTTCGCTTTAATTAACTCTAGTAGAAAAGGATTTTTCACAATGACACTGCCACCAAAAACCATTTTGTGTGGATCCAATAAGCAGGAAATCGTATAAAGTCCTTGAGTTAAGTAGTCGGTTACTTCGTTGATGATGAACTGATATTCCGGTACCTCGTTTATATAACCAGCAAAAACATCCTTTGTTGAAATAGTATCTACCTGTAAGTCCCTTTCGGCTATTCTTTGGATCCCTGGCCCAGCAGCGATTTTTTCTAATCGTTCATTGATCCCCTTCGAGAGGACAGGGATCAAGCCTAGTTCTCCAGCAAATCCTGCTCCCCTAAAAAATGAGCCGTTATGAATGATAGAACAAGATATTCCCGTACTTATAGTCACGTAGACAAAGGTTTCATTCCTTTTTACATGCGCTGCTTTCCATTCGGCATAAGCCGCCATATAGACATCATTGTCAATCGTGATTCGCTGGATACCAAATTGTTCCTGCAAACGGACTGAAATAGGAAACTGTCTCCAAGGTAAATTATTTTGAAAAACGGCAATTCCCTTCTCATAATCCACTTTTCCCGGTACCCCAACGCCAATACCCTCGATATCAGCGATAGAAATCGATGATTTTCTGAGAACTTGTTCCACAGCTTCTACAACTCTACCAAACATTTTTTCCCGGTCTGAAGGATCACTTTTTATTTCCGAACGTTCAAGCAGTTCGCCTGTATCCGAAATGACTCCCGCTGCAATCTTCGTTCCCCCAATATCAATGCCGACTGCCTTTTTCATTTGTCCGCACCCCTAGGTTTGTATTTGAAGTATTGAGTAATGTTTTATAATTGTTATCGTTAAACATATATATGCGATTCCTTGATCAATCCACTTGCCCTGGTTGATTTATACGTATTTCCGATTGTAGTCATAAAGTAGCCCTAAGAGACCAGCTAATCCAATCAACATCATACCTAGTTCGAATTTACCAGCTGTCTTTTGGTAGATGATAATCAAAGACAGACATACGATAAACACAACAATTTTAATAATGAATAAAGCGCTAGCCTTCATTTGAAACATCCTCCCACCTGATCTCACTAGGTGCCAACGTCACTTCTTTTCTGTTTCCTTGTCCGTCATATACAACTGTCTTTTGTTCGATCATCGAGTTGTTAACAATTGCCATTTTTTGAATAGATGGATATGCATGAACTTCACAATAAATGTTGCTCGCATGATACTTGTGAAATTCTGCTTCTTTATGGGCAGCATAGTATAGTGCACGCATCAGCAGACGTGTATTTTCTTCGCTGTATGGCAGCCCTGCTATATAGACGGATCTCCCTTCTCCAAACTGATGACTAGAAAGATGAACTTCTCCATTTGAATATTCGATTATTTCGGTTTCCTCTGATAACGCATAAATGTTTTTCATTCCCTCACCAAAATCAAATTGGGTGCTGTCAGCAGAAATAAAATGATTTTCAACAGGATTAATAAAATATTTATCTGTTGATAAGCTGAATCCTAGTTCTTTGTCAACACCTAAGACGTTTGCCAATTGAAAATAATGTCCTTCATGCTGATAAGCTGTAGGTTCGCCAATGCCTATGAAACCTCCGCCATTATACATCCAGGCCCTAATTGTTGTGACTAACTTTTCATTAATCCAATTAGCCCCGCCTGAAAAAGCTGTGCCCACATCGCCGGCATTAATAATGACGTCAATATCCTCAGGTATCCCATCGTTAATAACATCATCAAAACTAATGAACGAAACTTCCACGGCAGCCCCGCTCAAGGATTCCAAAACACCTAAATAAGAATAAATTTGTTTATACCATAGAGCATGAGCAACCATATGTGTTTGCCAAGTTCTCAACTTGCCCCAAGAGTTCAAAATTGCAACTTTAAGACCGCTATATGGTTGAACGCCTTTGATCGTGTCATGAATTTCACGAAATTCCTCAGTAACTTTTTCAATATAGGAGATAAATTCTGGGAATTGATAAGCCAGACTTAAATAACCGCCATAACCGATACGATCAACAGGGTTCCGCAGTAAAGCTCTTCGAGCCGTTAACCAGTTTTCATTCGCTTCAATCGTTGGGTTGTTCCCTTCGTAAAAAGTATCTGGGAAGAAATAAGGTAGGAACCGCCCTTCTGTGTAACGAACATGTGGTATATCTGCAATCATACGTAGTGTGGCTCCACCGCCCACACTGCCTACAACTGCGTCCAATCCGATATTTTCAAAGTATTTCCCATATGGTTCTGTACCTATCCAGTTATCACCAAGGAACATCATTGCTTCTTTTCCACTTTCATGGACAATATCCACAAGTTTCTTTGCTTCTTCAGCAACGAACTTATGAACAAAATCTATATAATCTAAAAAAGCAGGAGTTGGAATTCGAAATGCAGTATTATAATAGCCTTGATCAACAATGTCCTCTGGCCTTAAGCGATAGCCCTTTTCTTTTTGAAAAGTATCCAAAGCAGCAACTGAAACACTAGCACCATAACCGAACCAATCGACAAATTTCTCTTTGCCAAGATTATTAAACACAAGGGTAAAATGATAGAAAAACGTTGTAAACCTAACCACATCTGTATCTGGATTTTCTGTCAGCCATTGTTTTAAATAGGTTTTCATAAATTCATTGGAATGTGGTTGCCTCACATCAAAAGGAATATCATGCGGCTTATCTCCCCAATTATTAGTAATATGATTGTACATTTGGGTTGGATCCCAAATCGCATAGACTAGGAATGAAACCGTATATTCATGCCAAGGAATCGCCTTCGTAATCAAAACACGATTTTGCTCTTCATTTACTTCCCAATCATTAACGTCAACAACTTCTCCGGTTGTCCGGTCAATAACCTCCCAGTATTTTTTAGGATTGTGAACGTAATCCGGCTTTAATTGTTCCTCAAAGTAGCCTTTCATAAAATCAATTTCAAGGGTGTCAGTAAGCGAAGTATTGAATAAGCTCATTAAATAAAGTTGCTGGCATTCATCCATGTGCTTCTCTGCGAACTCATTGTGAGCTCGAGCAACAAAATAAGTCGTATAAATTTTTGCATCCAATTGTTTAATATCATCATCTAGTTTCGTTCCATCACTATCGCGAATCGCATCCGCACCCCATCGTTCCATCAATTCTTTTGTTTCCTTAAGAAAATTTTCTTCACTCGGTAAAGTAACACGGCCTTTTTTCTTTTTCATGTAAATCCTCCTTTAATCCTTTAAACCACCAAGGGACATTCCTTGTGTTAATTTTTTTTGAACAATAATGTATAAAATCAAAGTTGGCAGCATGACCAGAACCATTCCTGCATACATTTGACCATAGTTCGCAGCAGATTTTTGAGCTGCCATCAAGTTCATTAACCCAACAGGTAACGTTTTATTCGATCCTGGGATTAACGTTAAGGCAATAATGTATTCGTTCCAAAAGGCAAGAAAATTAAACAAAATGACGGCAATAATGCTTGGACGAGCTATCGGAATCATGACTGAAATCATTGTTTTGAAATATCCGGCACCATCGACCAACGCCGCTTCCTCATACGTAGATGGAAGTGATTGAAAAAAACTAGACAGCAAGTAAATGGTAAATGGTAACGCCGTCGCCGCATATACCACAGCTAAAATAAATAAATTGTCTAGTAGAAATCCATCACCCAGTTGGCCTCGTAAAAAGGTATCTCCGTCCAATAACATCAAGAAAATTGGAACAACAATGTAGTTCACATTGATGAATAATCCAGCTTTAAAAAAAGTATTTATTAATTTACTTCCTCTAAAGGTATATCTTGCCAACACATAGGCTGCTGGTAAGGCAACAATCAATAAAATAAGCAGAGCCAACGCAGTTACCATGACTGAATTCAACATGTAGGTACCCATGTTTGCTTTTTGGAAAGCATCGATAAAGTTTTGAAAATAGAAACTTTTCGGCATGGCCCAAGGACTTCCGTAAAATTCTGAATTTTGCTTCACTGAGGCTAAGAAAACCCATGCAACAGGAATAATAATAGAAATTGCTAACGTAATCAGTGCAACATATATAAAACAGCGATATATTGCTTCTGTAGTCATTCCTTTTTTGGTCTTCACTGTTTTTGGGGCTTGATAAGCTGTTTCTACAATCATTTCTTTTTGGGTTTCCACCGTTTTGGGATCTTGATAAGCTGTTTCTGTATTCATTCTTTTTTGTGTTTCCATCGTTTTTGGACCTCCTTAATACTCCAACACTTCCCTTTTAGTGACACCGCTGATAATTGCAGATAATGCGAATGAGAATAGGAAAATGACCACCCCAATAGCCATACCGTAACCGTAAGAAGAATTGGTATAAGCCTGCTTATACATGTAGCTTAAAAACACTTCCGTCGATCCGTCAGGTCCGCCGCCAGTCATCGCTTGAACGAGTAGAAAACTTAAATTAATCGTACTAATAACGAAGAAAGTTAACGTCGTCCGCATGTTATTCCAAATTAACGGTAAAGTAATACTGAAAAATTGTCTGACCCGTCCAGCACCTTCCAAAGCAGATGCTTCATAAAAACTTTCGGGAATGCTTGCCATTGCCGCCATATACATGACCATATAGTAACCAATTGCTTGCCAAATGAGTGCCCCGCCAATGCTGTAGATAGCAATTTTTTGATTGCCGAGCCACATCTTTTGAAGGTTTTCAAGGTTAAATAAAGCAAGTAAATTATTTAACAACCCTGTAGTTGGGTCATAAACTGCAGAAAATATTCCCGCGATAACTACAACGGATAAGATATTAGGGATATAAAAAATAATTCGAAAGAAGCCTTTACCTTTTATTTTTTCTCTTGTTAACAAAGAGGCAAACAAGATCGCCAGCACCATAGTAATAACTGTAACGATAACAATCAATACGATACTGTTTTGAAGAGATCGAAAGAAGTTCATATCATTCCATAAAATCTTGAAGTTATCGAGCCCAACAAATACCTTATTATTAGAAAATCCTCCCCACTTATATAAGGACATCCTGAATACCTCAATCGTAGGAACAATCATAAAAATGGCTAACAGGATTAGTGCGGGTGCAGTACAAACAAAAATAAAAATTCTTTTTTCTGTTGTCTTATTCATGCCATCACCTCAGTTAATAAGTACAATGGTGAGACTATCAACTCACCATTGTACGTAGTGAAAACTAATTTATTTTAATGCAGACCGTAATTGGTCACTCACTTTTTCAACAGAGCTTTGCCAATCTTTCACCTTTTTATCACCAGAAATAACACTGTCAATCGTTCTAAATAATGTATCTGGCATACTTACACCTTCAACAGCTTGCGTTGCAGCAAATCCACCTATCCCCACTTTCACTCCATTATCATAGATACTATAGAATGATTTATTTTCACCTGTCAGTTTATTAGAAAGGCCTTTGATAGGCTGAATCGCACTCGATTCAGCAAAAATTTCAGCTGCCTTATCCGAATAAACAAACGTCATGAAATCTTTAGCAAGTTGTTTATTTTTAGCTGCCGAAGGAATCCACATTTGTTCAAAGAAAGTAAATGCATAACGGTCGCTATTAGCATCAATTGTTGGTAAAGCCATCATGCCCCATTCAAACCCTTTAGATCGAGGAGCTTCTTTCATTTCACCAACTACCCATGTACCGTTTGGCATAAACAATGCTTTGTTATCAAGAATCAATTGTTGATTTTTCTTATAGTCTTTATCATTTGCATTCGCAACTGTAGTTGGCTCTGTATATTTTCCTAATTTTCCGACAATTTCAAAAGATTTTGTTGCTTCAGAAGTTTCCCAAACACCATCCCCATACTTCATAGCTTTATTAAATAACTCCGGTCCACCCACCCCTAATAGTAAAGAGTAGAAGAATGTATCAAAGTAGCCTGTGGTAGGATAAGTAAATAAAGAAATTCCTTCTGCTTTCGCTTTATCTCCCAAAGCCCACATCTCATCCCAAGTCTTCGGTACTTCCCAACCTTTTTCCTTGAATAAGCTAGCATTATAGAATAATCCAGTTGGACTATAGAACATCGGTGCCATATAAATTTTACCGTCATTATAAGGATTAGTCGCAGGTGTACCAGTAAGCCCTGGTACTAACTTATCTTTGACTTTAACATCTTCACCATAAACATTCTTATCAAAAACATCGGTAATGTCTTCTAAAGCTTTATCTTTAATCAATGTTTCTGTTAGTGCCTGTTTTCTCCCGGTTGCCAACAACACAACATCCGGATACTTTCCTGCTTTCATATTTGAACCTATGACATCCTCAAGATTTTTGTCCACTGTCAATTTAACATCAACTTTTGGATTAGCAGCTTCATATGCGTCAATCACTTTGCTCCACATCTCTTTACCATAAGCCGATTCAAGTGTTGCCACATGAAGGGTTTGTTTTTCACTGGAGCCTTTACCATCCTTAGAGTTATCAACTTTTGTAGTATTACCTTGGCAAGCTATTAAACTAAAAGATAACAAAGCTGTCATTCCAGACAACAATAACTTTTTTTTCATCTTTATTTACCCCCATCTCCTAATCTTCCTTTCATAATTAAAGAATACAAAATAGACAACGCTTTCACAATAAACATCTTGTTCATTTTTTTAGGTATCTTGCTTTTTACTGAATATCCCACTAAAATCTTTATAATATAGATAAAAAGTCTACGAAGGAGAGATTCATTTGTCCAATGAAGTGTATGAGATTCCACAATTTCAACGAAACCATCTTTCAGTAAAACTTCTTTATATAACAAAATCAAAATACGATAAAGATTGGCATAGCACCATTCATGCGCATCACTTTACAGAGCTATTGTATATTACCAAGGGCAAAGGAACTTTTATCTTTTACAAAGAAGAAATCCCCGTCCAAGAGCACAATTTGATTATCATCAATCCAAATGTCGAGCACACGGAAAAGTCTGATACCAATCATCCACTTGAATACATCGCACTTGGTATTCAAGGTCTTTCCTTTTCATCTACAGAAAATCCTGGTCAAGTCACTATTCACAATTATAAACAGGATCAAAAGAACTGCCTCTTCTACCTTCAGCAATTAGTTGAGGAAGTGGAAAACCATCAGGAAGATTACGATTCAATTATACAGAATATTCTAGAAATTTTGTTACTTAAGATGATGAGAAAAAAAGCTTTCAATGTGGAGAAAACATCTACTCAAAAAATCAATAAAGATATTGAATTGATTAAAAACTATATTAAGCAGCATTTTCAAGAAAATATCAGCCTGGATACCTTAGCAAGAATCAGTCATATTAATAAATATTATCTATCCCATTCCTTCAGGAAATTTGTCGGTGTTTCGCCTATTGAATACTTAATTCAAACTCGTATTAGAGAAAGTAAAATATTATTGGAAACTACCAACTATTCGATTTCCAACATTTCAACCATTACCGGTTTTTCTTCCCAATCATTCTTTGCACAATCATTTAAACGAGAAACGAATCTATCTCCTTCACAATACAGAAACGCTATAAACTCTAGCAAAAACAAACCAGATTCTGGTGCAAAAACTTAAGGATAATTGCAATGAATCTATAATTCTTAGATATATTTTTACTATTATTTTAGAAAGAGGAGTGTTCCTATGATTCAACAATTAAAAACATATTATGGGAAAGATATAAAAATTAATGAAGCCGTGTTGTCTGAGGATTATAGCTGGTTTTTAGTTGAAGGCAACAAAGTCGGAATTCGAAAAATTCGATTACATCAAAGGGAACATCTATTGCTTTCATCCATCTTAACGCCCATTCATACTGATACATTTTATGAAACAGAAAAAGAAAAATTGTGGCATGAAGCATTATACAAAAATAATAACCTTCCTATAATGTCGGTTCGTTTTTTACACTTCTTCACAACACAACCTATAGTAGAGAGAGAAGAATTTCAAGACGCTTTACAATCTATGTTTTCTTTTGCCACTACAGTAATTTGGGAAACTTCGCAAGCAGGTGTCCTCATCTTAGAAGAAAATATACCGGAATCTGTATTGCAAACCGCCTTGGATACACTAGAAACAGATTTTTTTATATCTCTATCCTTCTTTATTGGAAGACACTATACGCAAACAACTGAAATTGCTCGTCTGTATCAATGGGAGCGAAAATTATTCTCTGTTCTTTCTCCCTATTTATCTCAAAAGATTACACACATTGAACAACTGCTCCCTTATCAATTAATGATCTCATTACCAAAAGAAGAAAGAAAAAAGTACACGAATCAATTATTGGAACACATTTCAAATGACAAAGAACTAATAGACAGTGTTAAAGCATTCTTCCAATGCAACTTAAATGTATCTCTTGCAGCTAAACAATTATATTTACATCGTAATACTCTGCAGTATCGAATTGATAAATTCATTGAAAAAACGGGAATTAATATAAAAACTTTTGAAGGTGCAGTAGCAGTTTATATGGCCTTTCTTTCTCTAGATATCTCTTGACACCCCCATGAAAGGCCATATAGGTTCATAAGCTACGATACTATTACCTTATAGATTGTTGGATTTTCATTATGTTTTAGGTTCTTGTACTTGACGATATATATTGTTTTACGCACGAAATGAAATTGATCCATGCAACCTCATACAACATTCATTTTTCTGAGAACATCATTATTTTAGCGTCTTTTGCATGACTTTGAAGCCCTTTTAACATATTTTTCTACGCAAAAGTGATATTTTCATTCCGTACCTAAAGGTGGACTTAAGTCCTACAGATGCTTTCTCGTATCGTAAATTTGTAAACTTGCATAAAAACCTATCATTCTTTTGTGCACTCTGCCAATTTACCTACGCCTGAAATAAACTTATAATTCAATCAATTAACGAAAAGGAGTGAGTAATCATGACAGAACTTGTATTAGATCATATTTTTAAAGTTTATGATAATAAAACGACTGCTGTTTCTGATTTTAATTTACATATTGAAGATAAAGAGTTTATCGTATTTGTCGGTCCTTCTGGATGTGGAAAATCAACAACTCTACGTATGATTGCGGGTCTAGAAGACATTTCAAATGGTTCATTTTATATTGATGGAGAGCGTATGAATGATGTCGCTCCAAAAGATCGCAACATTGCGATGGTATTTCAAAATTACGCACTATACCCACATATGTCTGTTTATGATAATATCGCGTTTGGCTTGAAACTACGCAAACTTCCAAAAGATGAAATTAATCGCCGAGTAACAGAGGCGGCGAAAACCTTAGGGCTTGAAGATTACTTAGAACGAAAACCAAAGGCATTATCAGGTGGACAACGCCAACGGGTTGCACTAGGAAGAGCTATCGTCCGTGACGCAAAAGTATTTTTAATGGACGAGCCCCTATCCAATTTAGACGCAAAATTACGTGTAAGTATGCGTTCAGAAATCTCTAAACTTCATCGTCGTTTAAATACGACCACTATATATGTGACACACGATCAAACAGAAGCAATGACAATGGCATCACGCCTTGTTGTTATGAAGGATGGGCTCATACAGCAAGTGGGTACTCCAAAAGAAGTATATGATACTCCTGAAAATATTTTTGTTGGCGGATTCATTGGTTCTCCAGCAATGAATTTCTTTACCGGGACATTACAAGATAGCTATTTTCATATAGAAAATATTCGATTCAAAGTACCAGATGGTCAACTAAAAACATTAAAGAATAAAGGGTATAATGGACAAAAAATCATACTCGGCATTCGTCCCGAAGACATTCATGATGAACCAATCGTCCTTCAATCTTCTCCTGAATCAACCGTCGAAATTACAGTAGAAGTTGCTGAATTATTAGGTGCTGAAACTATGATTCATGGAAAACTTTCGAGTCAAAACTTTGTTGCGCGAATCAACGCTCGTTCCGAAATTAAAGCTACCGATAAACTTCCATTAGCTTTTAGTTTAACTAAAGCGCACTTTTTTGATATCGCTACTGAACAACGTATACGTAATAATTGATGGATGAATTCTTTCTAATTTGGGACAGACTAGTCCGGTAAATCAATCTCTTCTTTTTTAATCCTATGCATAGCTTCTACTTCAGAAAGAATAGAAGTATCTGTGTCAAAACATTTCGTGAAGAAGACCCTTGGATTATTAAATGTCGTATTAAACGCGACAGAACCATACTAAAAAACATCTCATATAAATATGAGATGTTTTTTAGTAATTACTATTCTTTTAATAAATCTATTAATCCATTCCCTTCAGATGTACGTTCATACCCTAAAGGTACAGTCCTTTTTATAAGTTGCGCATATATTTCCGGCTCTGATAATTTTCTACCATACTCTCTCTCACACTGCTTTATGAGAAGTGCTAGCGCCCCAGCGACATGCGGCGTCGCCATTGAAGTGCCACTTAATACCGCATATTTCCCCTCTGGATACGTAGACAGTATTTCATCACCCGGCGCTACTAAATCAATTTCTTGATTTGAATTACTAAAGCATGAAATTTTCCGCTCTAAATTAACAGCACCTACTTCAATTACTTCAGAATAAGCACCTGGAAAATCTAATTCTTCAGTATCATCGTTACAATCTCCATCATTTCCTGCAGCGCACACGACAAGTACGTCTTGTTTTACCGCATTTTGAATAGCTTCATGTAACTCTGGTACATCTTGCGGACCACCAAGTGACATTGAAATAATTCTCACTTTCTCTTTATTCGGTCCTCTCCAATTTACAGCATAATGAATGGCCTCAATAATTTGCTCATAACTTCCAGAACCATCTCCAGCTAATACTTTTAAAACTAACATTTTAGAAAGTGGTGCGACTCCTAGTACACCCACTCCATTTTCAGTCGCTGCAATTGTCCCCGCTACATGAGTACCATGCCCATTATTATCAAGATAAATATTGGGATTTCCTTCATAATCTTTTGTGAAATTTCTCCCACCAATAATACGATCTTTTAAATCAACATGATTTACATCACAACCTGTATCTAAAACAGCAACGACAATGTCTTTTCCTTTCGCGCTCTTTTCCCATACTTGCGGAGCATGAATCAATTGTACACCTGGTGGAATTTCATTTACTTGTTCAACCACTTTATTTACAGTAAACGGAATTAATTTAATGCCTTTTTGTTTATTCGCTGTACTACTATTCATCGTAATCCCTCCTGAAAATATATTATTTTCATTTCAGACCACTATTGAATGCGTTTAGATTTAACATTCGTTTTATTCGTTCCATTTCCCTTCCTCTCAAATGTTTCTCAATAAACAAAAGAAAAGGACCATTAATGGTCCTTTTCTTTTTCAGTTTTTCAATAGAATAATATAAAGTGAAACTATAATCAGTGGGTGGTGTTCATCCCCCACTGATTATTAGCCCTCACCAATCGGGCGTTTACGGGCAATTGATCTCCCACCTAACTTCTTTGCTTCAGCCGAGTTTTGAGGTGGGAGTTTTACTGCCCACAAATAGCGGGATAAATTAAGACTAAATCTTACTCTTGTTCAAAAACTGCTCAATTTCTTTTATTACATGTTTTGCGCCTTCTATACTAACAGTAATGTTTCCATTTGCTAATGAAATATTTTGATCTGAAACATCACCTGTTATTTGACAAGCATTGTATGGTTGATATTTTTGTAAAATGACTTTGTCTTCTTCTACAAAAATTTCAAGTGGTGATTTGATTTGTATTCCTAATACATCCCGTAATTCTTTAGGAATAACTATACGTCCCAATTCATCTACTTTTCGAATAATTCCTGTTGCTTTCATGTTACTCCCCCCTTACTCTCTATTATTTTTTTCACCTCGCTATTTTCATTTTATCACTATATATTTGGTAATGCCTTACTCTTTTTAGAAAATATAGTACAAAAGTTAAAAAAACACATTTAACGAATATTCAATCTTTCTTTCAATTGTTTTAAATAACGCGATCGTATAATTAAGAAGTATACAACTTGAATACCTACGAAAATACTTAATACAATTGTATTTTCTTTAAACAGTGAGTACTCAAACATTTGTCCTAACGCAGTTAATGCTACTGCCCCGTGTAATGTTGCAACTCCAACTGGAACGAAGAATAAAAGCGCTAAGCGGATTGTGACTACTTTCGATAATTCCCCTCTCGTCAATCCAACTTTTCGAATCATTTCAAATAAACGAGTATCGTCCTCCAAATCTGAAAATAAACGGAAGTAAAGGAAGCTTCCTGCACAAACGAAAAATACAATACCAATAAAGAAACCTACAAATAAAATGGGTCCTGCGATTTGTAGACTTTGATTTTGATCGTACTCTTCTGCACTAAACGTTGAATGTTCTTGATAAGGCTTAATCTGATTCGTAAGCTCTTTACCAACCTCAATTTCATCTTTAGCGGATTGTGTTTTATACATATAATCTTTTTCTTCTTTAAATCCATCTTGTAATGAATCATATTGATTTTTAGAGATTACATACACATTACCTCTTAGTATTTTACTTAATGAAGAAGTATTAACTTTTTTCACATTTAAAGGTTCATTCATATTTGGTAAAGTAATTTCTTTTCTTTCTTTCATCGGTGGTCCGGGTATTTCGACTGACAAAAATAAAGCCTCTTTATTTGATACAGTATTAAATGGTTCTCCTGTTAACTTTGCATATTCTTTATAATCTGATTCTTTTATAAAAATGGCGCTTCTTAACGACTGCTCCTCCGTTTTCTTCGATGAAATATTTATTTTTGAAGCTGCTATATTATGTTTCTTTAATCCTTCGTCAATGATTTTCAGATGCTGTGGCTCATTGCTATTACCTTGCTTAGACTGATAGTGAAACGCAATTGGTCTGTCCATAATTTCTTTCGTCATCGAAGCAAACCCAACCAATGTACCTATTGCTGAAAATGCTACTGTTGAAATAATCGTTACAATAAAGAACATTCTTGCGTTATCTCTCATACGGTATGCTAAATCTGACAAAGTAATAATATTTGTCTGTGTCCAATAGAAACGTTTACTTTTTTTACATAGTCTAATAATAAAGACGCTCAACTGCTTGTACAGCAAATACGTACCAATAATGACTACCGTTGTAACAGGAATCATCATTATAAATACCATTGCACCATGTGACATAAGAGCTCCTGCATAACCAGCACTAAGCAATACTACTGCTAATATAGAAGAAATTATAGATGCCTTCGGTTCTGGCTTCGCCTCTGCTGATCCTCTAAACAATTTCATAATTTTATTTTTACGAACCATTCCTGCACTAAACAATGAAATGATCATAAATAATACGAAAAACATAATACTCGTTACAACAATCGCTTTCATCGGTATGTAATAGGATAAAGAGATATCTAGTTTTAATATCATCGGAGCTACAAATATTAATATTCCTGAAAACAACATACCTGAAAGAATCCCAAAAATTATTGCCCCTATTCCAATCATTATATTTTCAAAGAAGATAAGACGCTTTAATTGATATTTCGTCATACCTAACATCATTAAAATTCCTAGTTCACGCTTTCTCGTTTTTAAAAACATTCCCATTGAATATAAAATAAAGAAGAATGTAAATAAGTAAATAATAGACTGCGCAAAAGACATACTTACGAATACGTACTGTCCTAATTCTCCAGCACTTAATGCCGGATGAAACGCAAAAAATGAATACACAAAAAAGGCCATAATTGCAAATGCACTACTCAAAAAATAAGCTGAGTATGTTCGTCTATTTCGCGTTACATTTCGAAATGCGAGTTCTCTAATGTTCATACTACTTCTCCGCCCTTCTACTAACTATACTTTTATATTAGTAAAGTTCGGAAATACCTTCCATCGATTCAAATGACAAAAACCTTACATTATTGAAAGGTTTTAAACAATTGCTTATATAAAACAGTTTCATTATAATGACTACATTCATATTCATACACGCATCCTATTGTATATTCGTTAGTTTTGCGAAATAATAAAGGATAGAAGTATGTACCAATATACATATAAACTTATTTACCGCTTTAATATGAATAGGAGGAAAACATAATGACATTACAAGAACAAATTATGAAAGCATTACATGTTCAGCCTGTAATTGATCCGAAAGTAGAAATTCGTAAACGAATTGATTTCTTAAAAGCTTATTTAAAAACTACAGGTGCAAAAGGATTTGTACTTGGAATTAGCGGCGGACAAGACTCTACACTGGCAGGACGTTTAGCACAGCTTGCAGTCGAAGAAGTTCGTAATGAAGGTGGTAACGCAACGTTTATCTCCGTACGTCTTCCATACAAAGTACAAAAAGATGAAGATGATGCACAATTAGCATTACAATTTATTCAAGCTGATCAGTCTGTTGCTTTTGATATCGCTTCAACTGTTGATTCCTTCTCAAATCAATACGAAAACTTATTAGGTGAATCATTAACAGATTTCAATAAAGGAAACGTAAAAGCACGCATTCGCATGGTTACACAATACGCAATCGGCGGACAACAAGGGCTACTCGTTATCGGAACTGATCATGCTGCTGAAGCTGTAACAGGTTTCTTCACAAAATTCGGAGATGGCGGTGCAGATTTATTACCATTAACGGGATTAACGAAACGCCAAGGACGTGATTTATTACAAGAATTAGGTGCAGACGAGCGACTTTACTTAAAAATGCCAACAGCTGATTTATTAGATGAAAAACCAGGTCAAGCTGATGAAACAGAGCTAGGTATTACTTACGATCAATTAGATGACTATTTAGAAGGTAAATCCGTTCCAGCTGACGTTGCTGAAAAGATCGAGAAGCGTTACAAAGTGAGTGAACATAAAAGACAAGTACCAGCGTCAATGTTTGATGATTGGTGGAAATAGAACATAAAAAAGAAGCTAATCTCATTTAGCTTCTTTTTTATACGTTAACGATATACCCCTACTCTTTTCTCTAATAAATCCTGCAAGCAATCTTCATGTTGTTTATTAAACAATGGCGGCATTTTGTCTAAAGGGAAAAACTGCAAATCTAACGTTTCATCACCGTCTATTTTTGTATTCCCTCCAACGATTGAAAACTTAAAGAATATTACAATTGCCTGTGCCTGATCTCCATTCGGATATGCTTGAAAATATTTCGTATACACACCAATGAGCTCATCAATTTCCACATCATATCCTGTTTCTTCTTTTATTTCTCGAATCGCAGTTTCTGCCGCAGATTCCCCGATCTCCATTGCACCGCCTGGAAATCCCCAAGCATTAAAGTCTCCTCTTTTTTGCAGAAGCACTTCACCAAATTCATTAAATACACAACCTCCTGCAAAATTCAAAATAACATAATCATGCCCTATTTTTTCACGTAATTCCTTTATATAATTCGCCATCTGCTTCTCCTTTTTATCCATCTTCCATTATTCTTTTTTATCTTTTTCAAGCAATTCAATAATCCGATCTAACTTCTGATTCATATTAATCACATGTTGTTTTTTTGCAATAATCTTTTAATGAACAGAGTAAATGATACAAAAAACAAAACGATAAGCCCGATTACTAGACAAAAATATATCAATGCAAATATATTATTTTCGAACAAATTCATTCAGCTATCACATCCTCTATTTCCAATTATTTTATCACGCAATTCTAAATAGTCAACGATATTATAAATCAAACACAAAAAGAGCACCTTTTAAAGATGCTCTTTTTCATTAATACGTAAATGTAATTGTCGCTAATGAATAACCTGCCATTGCACTATATGGCGCAACTTGATAAGATACACGCTTTGCACCTTTTGGCCAAGCTATTTCATCTAGTACTTTCTTTATATCTTGCATCGTTCCATCCATTGACTGCTTATATCGTACTTCTACTTTTTCTGGCTTGGAAGCAAATTGTTGCTGTAATTTTTTCTTAAACTCATTGTAATTTTCCGCTCCGTATTGTGCAGATAAATACTTTAAATTTGTTTCTTTTAACATTTGTTCATATACAGCAGTTTTTGAACTACCGGCTTTTATTTTGCTTGTTAATTCGTTGAAGTAGCTTGTAGTTGCCGCTGGATATTCACTACGATCCCATTGATGGTCTTTGCTTAATTGTTCATCAGACATATTAAAATATGAATATGTTACGCGCCCAGCTTTATCAGGAACTGGATCATCGAATGTAGTATCAAGGTGGTACCACTTGTTATCAATGTTCACTAAATTCCATGCGTGAGCTTGTCCATTCCCTGTACCTGTTACAATATGATTTTGAATACCTGCTTCTTTTAGTAATTGATATGTTAACAATGTATATCCTTGGCAAACGGCAGAACGATTCGCTAACGCTTCATACGCTGTATATGCTTGATAAGAAGTATCATATGATACTTCTTTCACAACATAATCATGAATAGCTTTCACTTTTTCATGTTCATCCATGCCTTGTTTAATGATAGAATTTACAATTGCTTTCGCCTGAGACTTTACATACTGTGTTTGCTCTTTTGATTCACGATACTCCACTTGTAATGTAAACGTATAATTCCCTGGCATACCTTTTATAGAATACCTAGTAGATGCTACATTATATTTTACATACTCATCAGCATCTACGATTTTATTAAACTCGCCGTACAATTGGTCCATAATCTTTCTAGCATCTCTATCTTTTGTTTTATATGCGATTGTAATATTTTCTTCACGATTATCAATCTGTTTTTTTAATTCTTTTCTGAAATCATTTAACAACTTTGCATCTGATTGTGTTGTCACTGTAGTCGGATTCGTAGCCGCATAAGATACAGATGACGCTTGTAAGCCTCCCATTACTATAGTTGAACAAAGTGCGGCAGCTGTCACATACTTACTTGTCTTTCCCATCTTGTCACTCCTTACATTCTATAACTATACAAAAAAGTATCGTATAGTTTCAGAGTATACAATACTTTTCAAAATAGGTCATATGAGATTATGCATATTTAACATTGTAAAAAGGTTGTTCTTTTTACAAGAACAACCTTCTTCATTAACAAGTTTGTAACACACAACATGTATTTTCAAAACGTCGATTTTTCAAATCTTCATTACTAATACAGAAATATAGCATTCCTAATTCTCCCCAAACCATATTACAATTTTTATGATCTGAATCAATTTGGAATAAAAGCGTCATTTGCTGTGGCTCTATCCCCATATATTCTCCTGTCTCATATAATACTTCCTCTTGTACAGAGAATGGTTCTCCAAACATTTGATGATTATCATAGTTGTCTGGGATTAGCTCTTCAAGTAATTGCAAGAAACGATCTGAATCCGCCTCATCTTCAATGAAAAGCTCCGGTAATTTATACGTCAGTTCAAAAGTAATTGCACACTGGTTATATTTCGCTTGTATTTCATCTGCTCTACGTAATTGCTCTACAGGGATATCATAATAAAGTACACGTCCAGCTTCGTTTGGATTTACATCTTCTTCAAAGTAATTTTCAATACTAAAGAAATATAACATCCCTGTCTTAGGAAGATTGTGATCCATACCAACGTTTTGTAAATCACTTAAATTAAATTGTGCGATAAAACATAACGGATTCTCTTTGTATGTTGGATATTCAAATGTATTTGGCAAATCAGGAACTCCGCCCATTTTCGAACTGCCTATCGCAATTATTTCCTGTTGTTTTGGCACAACTTTTACACAAGGAAATACAGTATTAATAAGTTCCTGTTTCAAATGTGTTAGTTCATATTTATCAATTAATATTTCAATTTTCTGTTCCATAAATTCTCCTTACATTTACATACTTATTTGTATCATAGCACAAAGATTATACTTCATTCATTGTAAATTCAACAAGCCCTCCAAAAAACGGGCTTATCCCTCGTACGCGAACAAGTTTAAAAAAGCATAGTATACATTGTTCCTACAAACACGATAGTTCTTTATTTCTTCCAGTATATTTTCCCCTCGTTCATTTTTATTTTTAATTTAAGGAGGAATTCCACATGGGTTACGGATATAGTTGCGGCGGTTACGGCGGCGGTTACGGCGGTGGTTACGGTTACGGCGGTAGTTGTGGTGGCGGTTGTGGTTATGGAGGTTTCGCTTTATTAATCGTTTTATTTATCCTTCTAATCATCATCGGAGCTAGCTGTTGGGGCGGCTTTGTAGGCTGCTAGTAAACTTAAAAACTATTGTAAAAAAGCACGTACAATACGTGCTTTTTTCCATTTTCATTTTTTAGAAAGGAAGTATGTTCAATGAAAATTGATGGTGTTTTTGAAGGAGGCGGTGTACGCGGAATTGCGCATGTGGGGGCAATTTGCGCGTTAGCCGAAAAAGGATATGAATGGGAGCGCGTAGCTGGAACATCAGCTGGTTCAATTATCGCAGCGCTTTTAGCAGCTGGATATTCTTGTTCCGAATTAAAAACAATAATAACCGACATTGATTATAATAAATTTATGAAGAAAACTTTTCTTGATAGAATCCCGTTTATCGGTAAAGGAATAAGTGCATGGTCTACTCTAGGTATTTATTCCAATGTATTTATAGAAGAATGGCTTGAAGAATTACTGCGAAAAAAGGGCGTTCACTTATTTACAGATCTACCTGATTTAAACAAACTCAAAATTATAGCTTCTGATATAAGCAACGGTAAAATGGTTGTCTTCCCCGATGATTTACCGAACTATGGATTTTTAAATTATCGCTTCTCTATTGCTAAAGCTGTAAGAATGAGTAGTACAATCCCCTTCTTCTTTGAGCCAGTAAAATGGAGAACACCAAAATGGAAGCAGCCTTGTTATATGGTTGATGGCGGGATTTTAAGTAATTACCCAATTTGGATTTTTGATTCACCGACTTCTCCTCGCTGGCCTACCTTTGGATTTCATTTTATAAAAGATGAGATTCAAGCTGATCCCGCCCACTATGACGAACCTATTTCCATGTTCAAAGGACTATTTAAAACGATGATGCAAGCTCATGATTTACGTCATTTAGATAAAGAATCAAAGGCTAGAACTATTACAATTCCAACAGGGACGATTACAAGTACAAATTTTGAGTTAACGAAAGAAGAAAAAGAATGGCTGTACAATTCTGGTTATAACTCCGCAAATAAATTTTTACAATCTTGGAACTTCAGACAATATGTTGATGAATATAGAAATGGAAATCAAGATCGCAAAACCAATCGATTTTTCCGTCAACTTGACTCATAATACTTTTATTTTCATACGAGAAGACTTGACGCTTTAATAGTAAATAAGCCTAGTAATTTCATATATTACTAGGCTTATTTATCTCCTACGTACCACACACATTACTTAAGGATAAGTTAACCCTTCAGCTTCTTCCGCGGTAATTACTATGTAACGGTTTCCGGTTCTTAATCCTAACAGTTCTGCTTTTTCAATTGCATCCTGTTTTGTTTCCGCATAAGCAGCTAAATACTTATCTCCATCAATCATTTGGCAAATCACATATTGTTTCATGTTTTTCTCCTTTTACCCTTTAATTAATTGCGCGATCTTTTTTATTCCAACTTCAATTTCTTCTACAGTTGCATAGGAATAAGAAAGACGTAAAAATTGGTTAGCACTTCTATCATACAAAGTGCCTGGGTTTAATAAAATCTTTTCTTGTAAAGCTTTGTCAAATAAACTACGATTCGAGATTGGTAGATTTATATGTAGCCAAATGTAAAAGCTTCCTACTGGCTCATGCCAAGTTGCAATGCCACTACAATACTTTTCTAACATACTTATCATAAAATCTCTACGTTTTTTCAATTCACTTCTTACAAACTGTAAATGTTCATCATACAATCCATTTTCGAACCACTCCGCTGCAATCTGCTGGGATATAGAACTTGAACCATAATCAGTTTGCATTTTTATATCTGCTAATCTTTGAATAACGGATTCTGATCCAACAACCCACCCAATTCTTAAACCAGGACTAATGACTTTGGACATACTTCCAATATGTAGCACGATCCCATTTTTATCATATGCCTTTAAAGGTTTTGAAACTGGTGCATCGAACCATAAATCTTGATATACCGCGTCCTCAATAATAGGTAATCCAATTTCATTACATATCTCCATCACTTCTTCCCTCTTCTTAGCGTTCATACTAAAATTGGTCGGATTATGAAAAGATGGGATTGTATATAAAATAGATGCGTTAAATTGTTTCTTATATCTTGTAATGTATGAAGTATTTATACCATTCTCATTCATTGGTATTCCAATCAAGCGCATTCCTGCTGATTGAAATACATTAAGCGAATATAAATATGATGGTTTTTCTAATAAAATTGACGCTCCTTTCGGAAGAAGCCCCATAGAAATAAGCTGCAATGCTTGGATTGCCCCTGAAACAATTAAAATAGAGTCAGGAGATACATATACCCCATGCCCTTTTAAATATTCCGCAATTTTTTCTCTTAAATGGAGATTCCCTTTCGGTTCCTCATACCCAAGTGGAACATTTGATTGTAAAATTTTATTAATAATACCCTTCATCTTTTTCTCAGGCAAGAGACTCGGTGAAAGTTCACCTGTTCCTAATCGAATTACATTGGGAGTAAATTCAGCTTGATTAATCTCTTGTACAGCAGGAAGATTCGGATAATGAAGTCCTGTTTCTACGTAAGACTGCCAGTTTGGAGGCGGGGCATATGTTGAAGTATTCTCACTATTTTTTATAACAATTGTTCCCTTCCGTCCATTCCCCTCAATATACCCTTTTGCTATTAACTCATCGAAAGCCATTACAATTGTACTTCGGTTCACTTCAAACGCATGCGCCAAAGCTCTTTGTGAAGGTAATTTAGTTCCAATTGTCCATTCCCCATTAACAATTCTCTCTTTTATATAAGATTCTATTTGTTTATACAAAGGAATAGATGAAGACATATTAGGTTTCCAAACGAGCCTTTCCATTATATCACCTCACATATTTTATGGTTGGTAACCTATCCAACCATATGGATGGATACAAATTTTCATTTCTTCTATACAATATAGACTATCATAATTAATCAAATTAAGTAGGAGGTAATCTGATGAGTGAAGCAATTATTCACGGTATCATCCTTGCATTTGGTCTTATCATTCCATTAGGTGTCCAAAATGTTTTCGTCTTTAACCAAGGCGCTAGTCAACCAAATATTTGGCGAGCTGCTCCTGTAGTCTTGACTGCATCTATATGTGATACATTATTAATATTAATTGCTGTACAAGGTGTCTCCCTTGTCCTCTTAACTTTCTCTTGGTTAACAACCACCTTGTATATGATTGGATTTTTCTTTCTTATGTATATGGGCTGGGTTATTTGGAGAAGCGATTCTTCAAATGATGTAAAACAAGAAAAAAGCATGCCTTTAAAAAATCAAATTATTTTCGCCGCATCAGTTTCATTACTAAATCCACACGCAATTTTAGACACAATTGGTGTAATCGGAACAAACTCTATACAGTACATAGGAAGTGAGAAATGGGCTTTCACTTTTGCAACAATTATAGTTTCTTGGATCTGGTTTATTAGTTTAGCTTTTGCTGGAAAATTTCTAAAAGGATTTGACTCAACAGGAAAAACGATTATAGTATTAAATAAAATTTCAGGGCTACTCATATGGGGAGTCGCACTTTATATGTTAAAACAAGTTGTTTTTCCTAACTAATTAAAGAGAATTGCATGTTATGTAATTGGCATGCAATTCTCTTTCGCATTATGAAGTTGGTTCCGGTTTCTGTTTTAACATCATTTCATCTTTTGCTGGTTTAATCCAAATAATTGCTATGACAGCACCAATAGCAGCGAAGATGCTTGTTAAATAAAACACTTCATGGTCTGCCCCTTTCATAAAAAAAGAATACAGGGGTGGTCCAGCTGCTACACCGATAAATCGCATTGAACTATAAAATGACGTAACTGTCCCCCTCTGCTCTTTTTCAATCCCTTGTGTAATAAGAGCATCTAGACATGGTAACGCCATACCAATTCCTCCCCCCATAATAACGAGACAAAGAAGTAGCAAATAGATTCCTTTTAGAAATAAAGGTAAGAAGACAGATGCAGCAGCCAGTAAAAATCCAATATAGATACACTTTTTCATAATATCTTGTTTATCTCCAATTTTTTTACCAGCCATATATGAGCTAAGTGATAGTACAAGTAAAGGAATAGCGAGTACACACCCTTTCCATATACCATGAATATCGTACTTCGACTCCAGTATAGTTGACAGATAAAAAAGTATTCCGAATAAAATAAGCATAATAATTGCACCTAGTATAAAAATGGCAATTAACCATCTTCCCTTTTCTCGAAACGTAGAGATAATAGATTGAATAAATTCTTTAAGTGGTGGGACTTCTTCTTCTTGTTTCTTCGCCTTTACTAGTACCAGTAGTAAAACAATCGATATTACACATAAAACTGGAATCGCCCAAAATGGTAAGAACCATACAATAGCTGCAAGAGCTGATCCTAATATGGGACTCAATACTTTTCCAAATGTATTTGACGTCTCAATGATTCCTAAACCTGCACTAACCTGTTTTTCATCTTTGTATAAATCACCGACACATGGTATGACAACTGGCATAGCACCAGCAGCACCTATCCCTTGAATTGCTCTTCCGATAAGAATCCAAACATAAGGGTTATCAACTTTCCATGATACCCATCCCGTTATCGCTCCTCCAATAGCTGCAATTAATAAACTTGGAACCATTACCATCTTTCGTCCCCATCTATCTGATAAATAACCAGCAATCGGTATAAGTATAATTGCAATGATAGAATAAATTGTAATTATCATGGATACTTGGAAAGATGAAATATGTAATTTCTTTTCAATGGTTGGCAGGATTGGAATAAGCATTGAATTACCTAGCGTCATAACAAGTGGAACTGATGCAAGTGCAATTAAACAACAGTTTTCTTTTTTTAACATGTTGATTTCGGAACCTTTCATCATATATTTCTTACCATATAATAGCCCTGCTGGAAATTATGTTTACATTCCACCAGGGCTATTTCATCTTTACTACTTTCCATTTACAACAAAAGAAATTGGATAAAATATAGCATTACTCCTATTCTTTGAATCCTGTTCACAATATATCCATACCAATTAATTGAAAATAAAAAAGAAAGGAAGAATCCTTCCTTTCTCCTATAACCTTCTACATTTAGCGAGTATATCCGCCACCAAGCTGTTGTTCTGCCATTGCTACAAGGCGTTTTGTAATTTCACCGCCTACAGAACCGTTTGCACGTGAAGAAGTATCAGCTCCAAGCTGTACACCAAACTCTTGTGCAATTTCATATTTCATTTGATCTAGAGCTGCTTGTGCTCCATGTGATGCTAATTGATTAGCGTTACGATTTCTAGCCATTACCGATCACCTCCTTATATATATTAAACTGTATCAAATCCGAAATTAAATACATGGTAATTTTTGGTTATTGATAAAATAAAAAAAGAGTCTCCTAAACGAGACTCTTTCATCATTTCACCTTATGAACTTACTACTTCTAATTTTCTATTCGTTAATGCTTTCATTTCTTCTTTCAATATATCTTTCGCATTATGCCCAAACCATTCAAGCGAAGCAAAATGATCAGTATCTCTCACTTCCCGGATGATTTCATCATAGTTTACAATACCTTCAAATAATGGAACCATTCCTATACGACTTCCAGCAGCGGCATATACATTATTTGGTTCAAACACGTGTAAATACTCCGCTGATGATATATTCTTAAAATGGTAATGTTGTATCCACGGCTTTAATCGATGAAAACTATCTACAGGGTCTGCACCAGACTCCCATATATGAAGAAAATCAAGGTTTATTTTTAAATATGGATGATTTACTTCTTCTAACAATTTCAAAGTAGACGGCAAAGTATCCGTTAACGTATTTGGATGTGTTTCTAATAGTATATACATATTATGCGGAGCAAATAGATCACAAATCATGCGAATTCGCTCCACATACTCTTTTCTCTCTTGTTCCGAGAAATCCTCACTACCTTTTTGCCCGGCAAACGTACGAATTTTATTTGTATTAAACCAATTAGCTAGTGTTACCAGCTGTTCACATTTTTCCATCGTTTTTTGAAAATCCGCTAATAATGATATGTCCAAGTAATCACTTATCATCGTAACTTCTAAATTTTTATCCTTTAAATAATCTATTTCTCGTTCTGTCGTTTCACGCTCTTGCATATATAAATTTTGTGCATGGGTCCCCCACAACTCAATTCCTTCAAAACCGTTTTCGTATGCAAATTGAACAATATCAGTAAATGAAATTAGTTGATGGCGAAATGAAATTGTACATAGCGAATATTTCATTGGTTTGAACTCCCTTATCTTAAATTCAATGAACTTGTATTAGTTAAGAAAGACTGATTTGTTATCATTTCTTTCCATAACAGAAACTGTTTCTCTAGTTCATCCTTAATTTGCAGTTCAATTGTATTCATTTCATCAAGTTTCTCAACAATTGGTAATAACATATCTTTATTATTTGTCATTGCCATTTTAATAGCACGGTACTGTACATTTGTAAATCCTTGTACAATGTCTTCCACTCGATCACACCAATAATCAAATTCTTGCTCCGAATATTGTAAAGTTTCACGGAAGTATGCAAAGGCATGTTCATAGCTATATTTACGTATTGCCAATACGGGTATTTGCTTTACTGCCGTTACGAGCCCGGAAAGTGAATACCCATCCTCTTCATTTACCATTTTTATTATTAATTTTTTTAATTCCATTGTTAGTTCATTATCATCTTTTTTGAATGTTTCCATGAAATAACTTTCTACCATCTCTTGTGTTGGCTCCTGAATTCCTTCTATATCAATGAAATAGCCTCCACCAAATGGGTTGTCTTTAACAGAATGGAGCACTTTTTCTCTTTCCATATTCCCTTCCCAGCGAAAATCAGGATCAAGCATGAACCATTCATCTTCTTTCTCTGTCTTCGATATCATTAAGTAATGCGGAAACGGTTTTTGATGAAACTTATTTTCTCTCTCAGGCAATAAAGACATATCAACCATTACAATTACGTAACGATTTTCTGGCTTATTTTCTACTAATTCTAAAAATGTTTCTACATTGCTACTTTTATCTTTTGAATGATCGTACCATTCGTTCACTTTAATGCCATACAATTTTTCATACCAAAGTAAGTAGTTATCATGATTAATGTTTTCGGAATGATAAGAAATAATCCCGCCTTCTGTTATATCAAAATCTCCATCCCATAATCCGAAATAAAATGGACGGAAATCTATATCGCTACGCCTTTTTATAATTTCACAAAAACAACTCACTAAACAGTGAACTTTAATTGAAGTCATACTCTCATCCACTTTCCTAAAAGGTTAGTTATTCACATTTATTTCGTGTAACGGCTGTAACTCTTCCATAAAGTCAAGCAAAGATCCTACAGTAAGAAACGCCTTTGGGTCTATCTCATCCTCTGGAACGCATAGCTTTAAATCCATTTCTATGTATACTATAAGCTGTAACATCATTACCGAATCTATATATAAATCTTGATTTAAACGCATCGTTTCTTCTAAATGCGTTACATTTTTCAGTTCCATTTTTTCTCTCATAATACTTAAAACTGCTTCTTTTAACATTTCACGACTCATGTTGTTATCTCTCCCATCTCTAATAACTTCCGACTTACTTTCCCTGTTTTATTTTTCGGAATCTCTGCTACATTTTCAATTTCATGTGGCACTTTATAAGACGGTAAATGCTGTATGCACCATTCTCGTATTTGTACTGGTTCAATACGAGAGACTACTTTCGCTTTTACTATTTCTCCCATCACAGGATGCTTGCCCCGGTATACAATCGCCTCCTGAATACCTTCTAATCGAAGCATCGTTTCTTCCACTTCTATAGGAAATACCTTTAGACCGGACACATTAATAACATCATCTATTCGCCCCATGAAATGAATGCCTTGCTCAGATCTATAACCTAAATCTTTTGTATAAATCTCCTTTTCAGCAATTTTCACTACGATTTCTTCAGGTTCATCTTCATTTGAACCTATGTTAATACTTACATGAGGAAGTGGTTTTCCTAAATCCAAATGTGTTTCCATAGCATGACATATACTAATGCAACCAGCTTCAGAACAGCCGTACTGCTGCATCATGTATTTCGTCATGCCCTTTAACTTATAAAATAGCGTTTCTGGCAAAGGTGATCCTGATGTCATAATTTTATGAAACTGAAAAGTCCCTTGTGGAAAACTCCCCATAATATGTAACATAAGTGGTACTGCGTATATGATATGTTTTTCGGTATTACGAACTATATTTAACGCGAATTTAGGGTTTTTATTTGTAATGATTATAGGCTTACTACCTCTCGTAATTGCTGATAACGTGCCACAAATTAATCCGTATGAATGTGAAACTGGAGCCATTACAATTGGCACTTCGTCTTCTTCACATTTTAAAGCTTCATTGTAAGCAGCAATTTCTGTTTCAATTTCCGTCCATGCTCTACGAATCAGTTTTGGCTCTCCTGTTGTACCTGAACTATACTGCAATAAAGACGATTCTTCTTGTAATAGATTTGGAACTTCTAATTTTGTAAAGTCGTTACTTTCTCCGTATAAAAGTGCAGTACACTTTGCGCGCTTTGCCATTTCAATAGCTGTATCCTTTGGCGTATCTTCATGAATAAGTAGTACAGATGCTCTTTTTTCTTTTAGGAAAAACACAAGCGTAATAATATCGAATGGATCTTTCAGACAAAGTGCAAATCTATTTCCTTCTGCTTCTTGAAATTGTTCCACTCTCTCGTAACCTTGTAATCTCAATTCAAAATCATATTTGCTAAATTCTTGTTTATTAACGATTAGCATGATTTCCCCCTGTAACAACTGATTTTTGTATTGTAAGTTGCTTTGCTCTATACAATGGATTTGGAACTTCATGAACAAGCGATTCCACATCCATATATAAACGACGCTTCGTTAATTGCTCTGCATGAAATGTAGGTGCATATAATTGTAATGCTTCAAAACGTTCTTTCAAATGCGAAAATCTTTCAAAATGATCTTCTATTTCTTCAACAAGAATGATCCAAAATTGTTCCTCTTTCAACTGATACTCATCTGCCAGCACGAAAGCTAGTTCACCTAGATTGAATAGGAAAAGCGCATCTAAAACCATTTCTTGTAAACATTCAATACGGTCCATTTCAAAGAAATCATTCATTTGACCATTCGCATATGTTTTATGCATTTTAGTAAAGTCAGGACATTTTTCGAGTTCTTTCAAAAATGGACGATAAAACTCCAGTCCTTCATGAAAATCTTTTAGTGCAATACGGACTGGTATTCCCTCTTCATGAACTAAAATCATGTTTTGCCCATGTGATTCTAATGCGACTCCATGCTCTACAACGAGGTGTACAACTGGGATAATTGCTTTTTGAATAAGCAATTGTAACCAGCTTTCTACTCCATATCTCTTTAACCACAAATCAATAGTTGGTGTCCCATTTTTTCCCTTGGCATATAAACCGTTAAATGGGATTGCCTCTTCTTTCTTATCTAAATATTTGTGAACGCTTTCGCGCCAAATACATCCTAATGAGCCATACGTAGCTTTTTTATTCGCATCGTACGTAACACTCGAAAATTCATTTAACAAAATTAAACGCGATTCATCCCTTAAATAAGGGTCATGATTTACTATATCTTTTAACCAATTCGATATAGCAGGTGCACTCACAACCGAATGTGGTTTTAATGTACGGATAGTTGAAGTATTGAGTAAATTCATTGATAACTTTACATATGGTTTCTCTCGATTCGTAACATTTCTTAATGTCCGCATCGACTGCTGCGCGCAATAATCATCTTCTGATTTCCCTAAATAAATAATATATTTATCCTGTATATGGTCAGTATAATTCGGAATAATAAAGTTCTCCCACTGCCAAGGATGAACAGGTATAAACATGTACTTCTTCGAATCACAGTCCATTGTTCGAATACGATCCATATACTCTTCGATTTTCTTTTCACCAATTTCTTCTTTAAAGGTACAGTTATAACTCTCTTCACTTTCATATCCTACAGTCGTATATTTCTCATGAACTGCAATCCATATAATTTTCATTGATTGCATAAATTCAAATCCATATTGAAAATTATCACGATATTGAAACCCGATGCGTGCTTTATAACTAGGATGATACGGGTGTCCATCTATTAAATGACTTTCAAGCTCATCATAAGATTTCGCAAGATAGTCTTCTTCACAACTTCTCTCATATTGTGCAATCGTATCTTTGAAGATTGTTTGTTCTAATTCTTGAATAAAAGAATCCAATTTCGTTCGATCCACTTGAACAATCCGAAAAATCTCCTGTAAAAATTGTGAAACTGATTGTATTTCTTCTTCCTCATCTTGAACTCTCATTATTAATGAGTCATGTAAACAAATACGCCCAAATGTCATACGTTCTTGCCCATAGCATTGGTACATTACATTTTGATCCTTTTCATCAAGACCTTGTATAATAAAAAGTATTTGCTCTCCCTTTTGTATACGAATCGGCGTAATGATTTCTTCATAAATTAACGATTCTACTAATTGCCGGAATACTCTTCTTCTTACTGAAATGTACTCTTTTGATTGGAGTGCCTTCAATATTTTCATGTGATAAACTTCTTCTTTCATAAATCCCTCCGCTATAATACGGAATATCAAATTCCATTATTTGTATTACGTGAAATTTTAGCACTACTTATGAACGAACAGCCACTTCTCTAACGAGTGGATTATCTACTTGTACATAAATTGCTTGCTCTAAAGGATTTGTCAGTTCATCAACATCGAAAAATCTCGTTAGCAAATTTGCTTTACATGCCAATTTATTTTCTTCCAACAATTCACTTAAAAATGTAGAAGGTTCGCGGTTATATGGAAGGAACGCTTCAAGTACAGACCTTAATTCCGAAAGAAGAATTTCCTCCTTTATTAATCCTGCTGTACCAAAACCGTTAATTAGTCCAAACATATGATTAAAAATTAAATAGTAACGAAATCTTTCATCTACAATGTAATCGTCATATAAATTCCCAGTACGTTCGCCAATACCCGCTAGTTCATTATCTAGCACTGACTTCATTGAATTGCAGAAATAAAAACCTTGATTATCACGGAAGTAAAACTTAACTGGATAACCATCTTTCAATTGAACAACACTATTTTGTTGATGCGCTTCTAATGCAACGCCATAACGTAAATACATCCATACCATCGGCTTTAAAGAGATATTCATATATCGTCTAAACCACTCTAAACTTACTTCTTCACAGCTTCTACCTTCTAAATCCGCTAAGCGATGGATAATATTTGCTAAACGAGTTCTTTCACCCGGAATTGCATCTTGTACTAATCCAGCGATAAGCGTTGCATCATTTTCATTTTCACTATAAAATGTGTTTTCTCGAATAATCACTTCAAATCCAGACTCTTGTGCCCCGTATTTTAAAGTAATAAAGGCCGGATCACATATAAAATCAAATCCTGGAAACTTTTCTAGCACCTCTCCAATTTTAGTATTCAATATTTCCTTACCTTCAAGTCCACTCTCAAGTTCCTTCAATTTATTAATACGCATTGAATTCGTGACCTTTACAGGGAATGAAAACTTGAACATATACTTCGAATGAGGATGATATAGCGTTCTAAGTGATGATGTCGCCATATAACACTTACCTACTGGACCGATATATTCAAGTACACCTTGATTCATCCAATTTTGCACATAAGATTGATGTAATAGCCATTCTGCTTGTAGCGGATGGATTGGAATTAATGAATATTCATCTTCTTGACAGTACTCTTCAATAAATTCTTGACCTACCTTTTCATCGTTCTTTAATTCCTTTTTTATCATCGCCGTTGTAGAATCTTGTAACAATGACTTTTCACTTACTATACTTTTATGTGCCCTAAAATAGTGAAGTTGGCACTCCCCTTTTAATTCAGGAGAATACATTGAACTTTTCCAATCCAATATACCTTGTCTACTCTTTGGTGTAGGATGAGTTAAATGTCCAAATAATAAAGATTGCTCCGCCTCTATAAAAGTCGTATGGAAACCATATAATTCAGCTGTATCCTGCTCCCTTCCTTGTATAAACTTCTCAATATTTTGACAACTACAGATAACTCGAAGCATAAGTTCATCAGGATTCGTACCTTCTCCATAGTTAATAGACATTTCCTTTATTAAAAACATAATAACCGTAATATAATCTGCTTTAATAACATTTTTATTTTCGCCAATTTGGTAATAAAATTGTTCTCCAAATAGATGACGGTCCGTTGACGATTTATATATAACTTCCCCATACAAAGTAACGTTTTGTGCCGATAACCGACAGCATAAATAAGTGGGGATAGCGTCTCTTTGAAATGAATGGCAGAAAATATTTTCTATCCTTTTATCCTCCGTAATCCATTCTCCACTTCCTGTTTCTCTTAAATAACAATTTAAAAAGCTTTGTATTGTTGCATGTTCCGCGATTTGTTTCGCATGCTGCATACTGCTCCTCCTCTTTTAGACGAACACTATCATTTTTTCGTGAAACTTCTGACAGTTGAATTTTATTATCAACTATGATTTTAATTGATAATGATAATCATTTCAAGATATATTTCAGAATTTTTTTATCTAACTAAACTTTTTACCTTTTCAAAACATTTAATCCGTCAACAAAAAAATACACCAATATAATTATTGATGTATTTTTTCATTCTTGTAGATTAAGTTTACATAATAATATTATCGCATTCTAAATTAATAGTGATTTGTATAAACAATCCATATCTCGCCAAGCATATGCTATTTCTTCTACATTTAGTCTTTCTAAAAGTTTTGTGTCAATTTTTTCCGGATTATATTTTTCATAAAACTTTTTAGAAGGATTATTAGAAACTACCCAAACTAAAAGAGATTCCATATTATCTTTTTTACAATCAAATAGTAAAGCTTGAAATAATCTTTGTCCTATCTTCATTCCTTGATACTCTTGTAAAATGTATATTGCATATAATTCCCCATCACAATTATATGTACCTGTTCTTTCAACTCCCCCATCGATAAATCCAATTATTTTACCATTTAACGTTTCTGCTACAAACCTAAATTGATGCCCGTCTTCATTTTGAAATATACTTTCCCATAGCTTTTCTCGTTGGTCATACGTTATATTGTCTAAAATTTCATTAGAGAATATCCCCTTATACGTTGTTTTCCAACTATCCACATGCACTTTTGCAATTGCCGAAATATCATCTTTTATTGCCCTTCTAATATGTATCTCCACCATACTTATCCCCCTTAGAAAATAATTATAGCAAAATGTTTTGTATGCATTAAAAAAAGAGTGAATTTTCATCACTCTTTTTATCTACTTTCAACTTCTACTGAAACAACATGATCGATTTCTTTTAAAGAACTATATAATTCAGTTGTATATAAATCTTCTGGAGCTAAAATGACCATTTCCAATTGCTGAGATGCCCCATTATCAATATCTTTAATTTTCACTCGTTTTACTTGCATATTTAAATTTTTAATTTGCTTAAAAATCCCGTCTAACTCTCGATGTTTGTTTACGGTAATTTTTATGGATAAGTCCTTTTGTCTTAATGAATAAGGGCCTGCAATTTTCACAATTTGCGGAAGTACGTTAATCGCTAATATAATTAAAATCATAGCAACCGTCGCTTGTATATAAAACCCTGCACCAATCGCAATACCTAGTGCTGAAGCGGCCCATACCATAGAAGCTGTCGTTAATCCTGAAATAACGTCATTATTTCTTCGTAAAATTACCCCTGCTCCAAGAAAACCAATCCCACTAACAATTTGAGCGGCGAGACGCATTGGATCCATGTTTGTATGACCCGGTACAGAATAAACATTCACTGATTCAATTGAAACCATTGTAATTAAACAACTCGCTACGGAAATAACCATACTTGTTTTCACACCAAGCGGTTTATTCTTTAGCTGCCTATCTATTCCGATGAATAATCCTAAAAAGAGTGCTAAACCTAATTTGAATAAAAATTCATATGACATAATTCCTTCTGCTACTAAGAATATAGACAAATGTACATTCTTAGAGTATTCCTGCTTCTGCGTGTCCTGTCTCGCCACTAACTCGCTACTACAGTTTGCTGTAACACTCCACAGGCATAAATTCCGATGTAGCCCACCGTACATATATACAATCTATTTACGTTAGTATTGTATATTTTTTTGCTTGTAAAAGGTTGATTGACGCGTTCAAATCTCTACCTATTACATTTCCACAGTCACATTCATATACTCGTTCGGATAGTTTTAAGTCTACTTTCTTTTGACCACAACATGAGCATAACTTCGACGAGGGATAGAGCCTGTCTACTTGACGTAGTTCAATTACATATTCCTCACATTTCGCCAATAACCATGTTTGAAATGTATAAAAGCATTGCTTCGCAACTGCTTTAGATAGATGTTTGTTCTTCATCATACCTTTCACATTCAAATCTTCTACTGTAATAAATGTTGGCTTGGTTTTCACCACATCATTTACAATAGACTTTACATACGCTAATCGAATATTTGTTAACCTGGCATGTAGTTTTTGCACTCTAAGAATATTTTTATCTATATTCGCTCTTTTGTTAGTAACAGATTTTTCACCTCTCTTTTTTATATTTTCAAATTTACGCGATAAAAAACGTTGCTCACGTCTTAACCGTTTTTCTATCTTTTTTACTCTTATTGTTTTGTTGATGTTTTCATGAACGATACCGTCGCTACGTATAGCGAAATCCTTCACCCCTAAATCAATACCTAAACCTGTTTGGTTGAAAGTTGGCTTCGTTTCTGTTTCTTCCAATTCGCAAAGCACGGATACAAAATATCTTCCTGCTCTTTTACCTATCGTTCCACTTTTTACAATCGCATTTTTGGGAATATACCCATATTCTTTTAACCTTACCCAACCAATTGTGGGGATTTTTACTCTATGCCTTTCTACTGTCCAATCTGTTTTGTTGTTTTTAGGAAAATAGCACTTCACATCTTGCTTCTTCTTTTTCTTATATCGTGGAAATTTAGATAAACCCTTAAAAAATCGCTTAAAAGCTTTATCCCCGTTCATAATCGCTTGTTTTACAGCTTTACTTGATACTTCTTTTATCCACTGGTCACATTCTTTTGTATAGACATTGTTCAACCATTTTGAAAAGTCATACCCACTTAAAAACTTTCCTTCGGCTTCATACAACTCTTTATTTTTAGAGATATACAGGTTGTAAACATATCTGCACACACCAATAGTCTGATTTATTCGAGGTATTTGTTCTTTTGTCGGATGGATTTCTATTAGATATGCTCTTTTCATAAATCTTTATCCTCCGGTATTTTCTTCTTGAATCCCCATATAGTCTTTATACTGTTTATCTGTATAAAATCTTCTTCCTTTAGGGTTTCGGTAAGCAGTCAATACACCCTCGTTATCCTTCTCTGTAAAGTTCTTACAGACACATTGATTATTTCAGCGAATTCTTTTGATTTATATTGTTTCATAGGTAGAATGTAACATATTTATCTGCATTTGCGTATGTTTTATACAACTGTATTGATCTCCTTACTTCCTAATGTTTCCCTTAGAATATTTCACTATAACTCTTTTATGATATCAATTCCAGTCTTTTCTATTCATTTAAAGTAAAAAACCGAAAAAACATTTTTGACAATGTTTCCCCGGCTTTTTATTATAATTAAGATCTTTCTTTATTTTTGTTCTTTAATTTTAATTTGTGCATCTTTATAAAATGCTAACTTATTATCATTATACTCTTTTGTATGTTTATTAAATTGTTCTTTCGCCTTTTGCGCTTCCACATTTAACTCATTAACAGTTTTAACTTTTTCACCAATTTCTTTTAACTTCGTTTCTTTTACTTTTAATTTTTCATACAGTTCTTTTTCAGTCGCTAACGCCTTCGTGTAATTCTCATTCATCTTTTGGAAGGCATCATAACGATTTTTATACGATTCTTCTACTGTTTTTGCTTGTTTTTGTAATTTCTTATCTTCGAGTTTTTCAATATTATTTTGAACGGATGTCGTTTCTTTCTGCGCTTTTTCTAACTGTTCCTTCTCGTTTTTCAATACTTTTTCACGCTCGTCTACATTTGCAGTAGCTTGCTCTATTTTCTTTGAAACTGCTTCATTATGCTCTTTACCTTCTTGTAAAATTTGAGAATAAAGTTCTTGTCCTTGCTTTTCTAACTTCTCTAATTTTTTTGTGTCATCTGCTAAAGATTTTTCCTGTGTAGATGCTGCTTCAAAAGCCGTAAATAAATTTTCTTCTGGCTTTTCACCGAAACAACCTGATAATAATCCTACTGATAATGCTCCAACTACTGCTACTTTTCCATATTTCAACTTCAATTCCTCCATTACATACGGTTATCATGCCAGAGGTTCACGGGGAAGTGATTCTCTTCATGATATGCTTCAAGCTCATAACCCTTTTCTTTTAGACCCTTTAATATTGCTGGCACAGCTGCGACTGATTGCGGATGAATATCATGCATTAAAATGACTTCTTGAGGATTTGTTGCACCAGCTAATACATTTTGAGCGATTTGTGCTGCCGCTGCATCGACTGGTACTTTATTGTATTTCCAGTCTAAAGAATCAATTGTCCAGTCCCATACTTTAAGACCACCCTCTACTACTTTGTTTCGAAGGCCTTCATTTAAACCAGGCTTCGACCCGTATGGTGGACGTGTTAATTGAGGTGATTTTCCAATAATATTTGCGATTAAGCTTTGATCTTCTTTCATTTCATTAACATATTCGCCATTTTTATATAACTTCGCAAAATTGTGTGTCATACTATGCATTCCAACATAATGACCCTCTGCATTTTGACGTTTTACTAAATCAGGAAACGCTTTTACATTCGCTCCGATTAAAAAGAATGTCGCCTTCGCATCATGCTGTTTTAACATATTTAATAATTCAGCCGTATATTTTCCTGGCCCATCATCAAATGTAAGATAAGCAACTTTTCTTTCCATTCCGTTAAAACGACTTGGCGCCGTTTTATTCATTTCAACTTTCGATTGTTCACTTGCAAGCTGCACTATATTTTCTTGCTTAGCAACAGCTTTTGCTGGTGAAGTAATAGATTGAAACATGAAATACCCAATAGCTACTATTGCAATCGCTACTGAAACAACTGCAACTCGTTTAATTTTAAAAGCCTTTTCCATTCTATCGAATTCCTCTCCCTATTAATCTTATATATCAATCACCCAATATAATTATACATCTATTTATTTTATTACACTATATAAACAATCTAAAATATGAATTATAATGGGAGTTTTATCAAAATTGTTGTTCCTGCCTCAACAAACTCTTTATTCTTTTCATACCAATTCTTGATTGCACTATGTACAACTTTCAAGAAGATTTGTTTTAACCTGTTTGATCTTCATCTTCTATCAATTCAATTCGCTTTCAACTTGCAATGAGATGAATTTATTTTCTCTATTTTAGGAGTTAATTACCAAATTCTTTCCTCTAGTATATCGTACAATTGCACCTTTTGTTTATATAAATTAAAATGATTTGACTGTAAACGTGAAAAAACTAGTAGCCCTTCTACTAAAAATAAATGAAGCAATCCATTTCCATAAAAAAAGATTGGCTGAGGCCAACCTTTTTTTATACTTATTCATTTCGAGTTGGTTTTGGTGTAACACCTAAATGCTCATTTAACTTAGTCGAAATATCTTTCACATTTTTTTCGTTTGGAATGTAATAATAAATACCACCAATACGCTTATCCGTTCCTTCTATTTGCATCTTTTCCATTTGCAAATCTGATCCTGCCATATTTTTCGTAATAGCAAGCATATCATCAAACGTTAAGTTTGTTTTCATATTTTTATCAACTGCATCAAGTAAAGAGCCCATTTTACTAATTGATTGAACAGACATTGCTTTTTTCGCAATTGCTTCAATTACAAGCTGTTGCCTTTGACCACGCATTGCGTCACTGTCAATTTTACGCGTTCTAGCAAGTGCAAGGGCTTGTTCACCATTTAAATGTTGGTAACCTTTTTCTAAATGGATCATACCTGCTTGGTCTTTACTATCTTGTTCTGTGAAAGTAACAGGTACATCAATATCAATACCACCAATTGAATCTACAATTTGTACAAATGACTCAAAGTTAAACTTCACATAATAATCAACTGGTACATTTAAAAATCTTTCCACTGTATCTCTTGTACTTTCAACACCACCAAATACGTGTGCGTGTGTAATTTTATCTAATTTCTTTCTAGATGGAATATAAACACGTGAATCACGAGGAATGCTTACTAATTTAACGGATTTATCATCTTTATTAATTGTCGCTAATAAAAGTGCATCTGTTCGAACCGCTTCACCATATTGGCTTTTTCTCATTTCGCTTCCATCGACACCCATGATTAAAATCGAAATATTATCCTTTAAAGGTTCCACTTCTTTGTCCCTTTTTGATGACTTATCAATTTGTGCATATGCATCACTTACAACAGCTTTTGCTTTGTTATATATAAACGATCCATATCCTACTCCTCCAAAAACAAGTAGGAAAAATGGAATTAAAATGAACCATTTTATTGATTTTCTTTTAGAACGTTTTTTACTGCTTCTCGTATCTTGTTCTAATTCAGAGCTCATGTTCATTCTCCTCTCTTTCTCTTTTCCTAGTATAATGTATGTCTAGTAATCTTCATATTGAATTTCCTTTCAATCACCTTACATTTTTGTAAGGTTACATCATGAATCCAATATGTATTCCATTTCACATTATACTCTCGTGCTTATTTTTGGCAAGTCACTATTTATCAACTTCAAAAATTTAACACTTCAAAACGTTCAAATTTACAGATTTATCATTCTGTTATTTGCAGGTAGTAAGACTTTCACCTCATAATTTATCAGGAATAAAAGAGTCAAGTTTGGGCCGTGAAATTTTGATTGGTGATGACTAATAATCAGTGAGGGATAAATCCCCCACTGATTAAAATTTCACTTTATTATTTCTCATTTGGTGTGTATATCATTTGCTTCCCATTATTATAAATTAAAGCTGATTTTGCTTTTATTTTCGTTTTTTCTATTTCCACATCATCATTAGAGAAATTCACAATAATTTTAATATCTTTTCCATATGAAGCAGATTGGACTAATTTATCTTCTGACAAATATGCAAAGTTCGTCATTTCTTCTTTTACTGCCTTTTCATGAACTTCATTCCAAACTTTCAGATGCTGCGTAATTTCTTGTTTATGCTTATTCCACTCTACTTCATCTAAATGGTACAACGGAGGCACATTATACAATAACTCATATAACATTCGGTTTCCTACCTCATCTTTTACTTTCAAACTTCCCCATTCCCAGTGGTGCGTTGTAATTACAGAATCATTGTATACTAATTTATATAACGGTACCGAATATACTGGATTTAAATATACTTGTTTATATTCTTCTTTTAACGGTACTTGTTTTGCATATTTTTCTGGAACATTTTGATTCGGTGACCAATATCCGCCCACATAATACGGACTTGTTTTATTTTTCCTCATATCTTCATCGTCCCATTTAATAACAGGCGTTTCAATGCCGTGAGCAAATGCAATCGTGCTACTTGCAAAGTCATTTCCGCCTTCTGAGCCAACTACCATACCCTTTTCTTGCGCAATATAATCCATTCGTTGCAACCTTGCTTGTAAATCTTGTTCTTGTGTCGTTAAATGTTTTGTTGAATAATCATCATAAATTTCGCCCGTCGCGTCACAATCAATAAACCATGAATTATATTTAGGGCCATTTTGTAATATATCGTTCATTCGTTCTTTTACACTAGGAAGTGATAATGTCGGATTTAATTTTCGGCCTCTCCCTAAAAACCCTTGCACTTTCTCACCATTTTTCTTCGTTACAGTGGCTTCTTCATATAACGATGGGTCATTAAAGGAAGCTGTGTTCCAATTTTTATCACCTTTTTCGTGAATAGAATGGTAAGAATCATACGGACCAACTAAATATCCCATTTCCTTAGCTTCTGTAACGAAATTAGGCTGCATAAATCCTTGTTCCCAGTTCGGTAGACCAATCCACGCTTTGTCTATCCCTACTTTTTTCATTTCCTTTATTATATCCGTTCCATCTGCCTTACCCCATTTACTTACTTCTTCAACTGCATCACCGAGTACTGACTTTAATAAATGTTTATTTAAGCTATACAGCTCTGTCTTCGATAAGTGATCTACACCTTTCTTTAATAACACACTAGCTTCCTGATTAACTTTCGGGAAAATATCCTCTTTATACAATTCCTTCATAGATAATACTTCGTTTGTATAGCGTAAAATAACATTTTTTTGGTACTTATCAATGAAATCTTGTTTACTTACTTGCTCAAACACACTCAGTTCTCCAGGCTCCGAACTATTCTTTTGAATAAGCCCTTTTATATGACTAAACACCGGGCTATTTATTTGCTCTCTTAGCTTCGGCCAATTCACGTTACTTTCTGATAAACCATTTTGATTCCAAAAGTAAAAATGAGCTGCCCCGTAAAGTTTTTCGATTTCTTTATTTTTTCTTGCCTTTTCTTGTAATGTTTTAAATTCACCTTTTCGAGCAATATTATCCTTATACAGTTTAGCGATACTTACTGCATCATTATTTGTCACATATAATTGAAATCCATATGTTTTATTTTTATTTATACTCGGGAATTCATGTGTAAAATCAAACCCTATTTTCGGATCTGAATGAAATTTCAATTCATTATTAAACATATTGTTCGCAATATATACGATCGAATATTTAGAACCATTTAATGCAAAAAACTTCATAGAAAATGATTCAGCAAATGAATATGCATCATCCTTTAAAAACTTCTTCCAATTCTCATCATTACTCGGAATTTGCTTACCTTCCCATAACGGAAGTGTATAATTTTCAGCTTGCACTTTTGGCCATGTAAAACTTTCTGCACCAGTCGATTCCACTTCAATATTTAAGTGGTCTTTTTTCTTTTCTAAATTTACTTTTACTTTTTGATCCGGATATTCCCATGATGTATGATCCTTGTTTTTTTTCAAATTCGATACCTTCATTTTTGGTAACGGTTGTGATGCCTGTTCTTTTACACCATCATGTTCTACAGTTAACGTAAAAGTCTCAGGATTTACATCGTAAGTAAAATCTTTATACGTCGCTTTCTTTATTTTAGACTCTTGTAAAGCATCATTACCTTTTACATCACACCCGACTAAAGTCGAAAGTGACAATGTTGTAAGAAGACATATCGCTATCATTTTTTTCATCTTCTGCACCTCCACCAATGAATATACAGGAGGTTTGTTACAGGAATATGGCAAAAAAATAATAGAGCTAGCATTATGCTAGCTCTATTATGAGCAAAAAAAATTTACGTATTACTATAATCTGTTTAAAGAAAATATGTAATACAGTGGAACTTTAATCCTTGTTTTTTTATTCTCACTAATAATTAGATCAAGCAAATCTAAATTCCATCAAGCTTTCCTTAACTGAAAAAGTAACTATATATAATATATCCTAAAACTAGCACTAAAATTAATATCCCTGTACCTTTCCAATTCATACCACCTGTCATATCAACAGGGCTACCTGATTCCACCCTGTTGAGTCCATCATTCAAAGAACCGGTAGGATTATTTTTCAATTCACTTTGTCTCATGCGTTCTCTTTTTTCTTCTGGTGACTCTTTTGAACTCATATAATCACCTCTAAATTTAATGTTCATTCCGAAAAATCCCCTTTAAAATAGATTCTCCATAACGTAAAGAAAGCTAGCTATGCTAGCTTTCTTTATAATCCAATATGTTCTTCCTTATTTACAGTAATCCCTTTATGATCAATTTCAAGCTCACATACTTTCATAGCTGCAAATACTCTCGCTAATTGGTCAGCTATTTCTTTACGCTTCTCGTACGGAGTTAAAATAAAAATGGATGGTCCCGCACCACTAAGCGCTGTGCCATATGCTCCGAATTCTTTTGCACATTTACGAATTGATGGTAATAACGGTACAAGTTCTAAACGATATGGCTCGTGGAAATGATCTCGTTCCATCATTTCACCTACAACTTCCCACTTCTTTTGACATAATGCAGCTACTAATACGTTACTTATCGCACTAGCCTTAACCGCTTCATGAAACGGAAACATCTCTGGTAATACAGATCGACTTTCCTCCGTATTTAGCTCTTCATTTGGAATAAGAGAAATTACGCCTAATTCCTTACTTTCAATCCTTACAACCGAAACATTCTTTCCATCCAGCGCTCCGATTACAGTTCCACCTAAAATAGAAGCAGCAACATTATCTGGATGTCCTTCAAAATTTGTAGCAATTTGAACTTTCTGATCAATTGTTAAGTTCAAGTTTCCAAGCTGATTCGCAAGCTCTATTCCTGCTACAATTGCTGATGCACTACTTCCTAGACCTCTTGTCAGCGGAATATTACTAGTAACTTCTATTATATAGGGTGATAAAGAAGGAAACACTTTACATGCCGTGCTAACAATTAAATTTTTATCGTCTGTTGGAATTGAATCTTCAAAGGAATGGATTACTTGCCATTTATCTGCTTCCGCCTTTACCACCACATCTAAATATAATGACAATGCTATTCCTACTGAATCAAATCCAGGTCCGACATTCGCTGTACTAGCAGGGACACGTACTCTCAATGGTATCACGACATAATCACCCCTTTAATATGATCTTTAATTTGATCTATATCATTTGACACACTTGCAATATCAAATTTATTAGAAGAAATTGCGATATCAGGATCTTTCAAACCGTTTCCAGTTAAAACTGCAACAACCGTTTCTCCCTTTTTGATTTTTCCAGATTGCACATGTTTAATGACGCCCGCTAATGAAGCATTTGATCCTGGCTCTGCAAAAACTCCTTCAGTTTTTGCTAACAATCTATACGCATGTAATATTTCTTCATCTGACACCATATCTATTTCACCATGAGACTGCTCGGCAGCCTCTACTGCATACGACCAACTCGCTGGGTTACCAATACGAATCGCTGTTGCAATCGTTTCAGGTTCTTCAATTACATGCCCTTTTACAATTGCAGCTGCTCCTTCGGCTTCAAAGCCGTGAATTCTTGGTTTTTTATAACCCTTTTCTTTTTCATATTCACAGAATCCTTTCCAGTATGCTGTTATGTTCCCTGCGTTCCCAACCGGAATAGCTAGAACATCTGGTGCATTTTCCAACTGGTCGCAAATTTCAAATGCTGCTGTTTTTTGTCCTTCAATTCGGTAAGGATTTACTGAGTTTACTAATGTAATCGGCTCTTCTGCAGCAATATTTCTTACAGCCTTAAGTGCATCATCGAAATTCCCTTCTATTGAAATGATCTCCGCTCCATAAGCAACTGCTTGCGCTAATTTCCCATGCGCAATCTTTCCTTCTGGTATTACGATAATACATTTCATTCCGAGGCGTGCCGCGTATGCGGCAGCTGATGCTGATGTATTACCTGTAGATGCACAAATGATAGCCTCTGAACCTTCTTCTTTCGCCTTTGCAACTGCCATTACCATACCACGGTCTTTAAAAGAACCCGTTGGATTCGCTCCTTCATATTTTCCGTATAACTGAATCCCTAATTGTTTTGATATATTTAATAATGGAATCAGGGGTGTATTCCCTTCCATTAAGCTGACATCAGGTGTGTTTTCATTCACCGGTAAATAAGAAGCGTACTGTTTTAATAGTCCTTTATACATATTGTTTTTCCTCCTCAATAATGTAGTAACTGTTTATTTCACTTGCGACATCTTCTATCGCTCCTAAAACTTGCTCGAATTGATATTTTGAAGTTTGATGCGTCACAACAACGACTTCTGCAAGCTCACGATTCAAAGGTAATTGAATTACCTCTTTTAAACTCACAGAATAATCGACGAAACATTCTGTTATTTTTTTAAACATTCCAGGCTCATCTCGTAATGAAATGCGCAAAAAGTATTTTGAAACTACTTCTTCATCTCCTTGTAATTCATACGGCTCCGGTTCTTTTAATACACTTTTATTTTTCGGAACTTGATTCATATTTTTAACGATTGAAATAATGTCACTTACTACAGCAGAACCAGTTGGTAACTTCCCAGCTCCAGGTCCGTAAAACATCACTTCTCCTACTGCTTGACCGTGAACATACACCGCATTAAATTCATTATTCACATTCGATAGCGGATGATGACGTGGTAATAAAGTCGGTTCTACACTTAAGTGAATGGATGATCCTTGTTTTTCAGCTTTACCAATTAATTTCATTGTAAATCCTAATTTTTCGGCCATCTCTAAATCTTCTTTTTCAACCTTTCGAATACCTCTAACTTGAACATCATCTAAAGAAACATTCATCGAAAAACCTAAGTTTGCAAGAATTGCTACCTTTCTCGCAGCGTCTAGTCCATCTACATCCGCTGTCGGATCTGATTCTGCAAACCCTAATTTTTGCGCTTCTTGTAAAGCCTCTTCATACGACCATCCATTTTGACTCATCTTTGTTAACATATAATTTGTTGTTCCATTTACGATTCCCATTATTTTTTCAATTTGATCTGAAGCTAGCCCGTCTGATAATCCTCTTAATATTGGAATCCCACCGGCTACACTCGCTTCGTAACATAGGTCACATTCATTTTTATTTGCCAGTTGCAGAAGCTCCTCACCATATACAGCCATTAAATCTTTATTTGCTGTTACGACATGTTTCTTACTTTGCAAAGCCTTCACAATATGCTCTTTCGCTTCTTCAATTCCGCCCATTACCTCTACTACAATATCAATATTTGAATCATTTAGAACTTCATCGACATTACTTGTTACTACGATTCCATCAATGCAAACATCACGTTCCTTTTCCAAATCACGTACAACGACTGTCTTTACCTTTACTTCATATCCTGTATCAAGAGTGATTTTTTTATAATGTTCTTTCAAAATATGGACAACACCACTTCCGACAGTACCTAATCCTAATACCCCAACATTAATAACGTTATTCATCTTCTAATCTCCTCCTAAATAGTTTAATTGTTACACCTGTGAATCACCTTACTCTGCTTTTTAATCATGCAGGTGGTGGTTATTTCCGTACGTACTAATCGTTTCATGTTACCGCACCTCCTTTCAAAGTAATAAAAAAACACACTCATCCCTAGGAAAGGGACGAATGTGTTTTCGTGGTTCCACCCTTGTTCCAACCTAGACTTACTTTCTTCTGGATTGCTCAAGTTCAGATAACGGCTGATACCGTCAATAATTACTAGATTGCTCGTTCACTATTGAAGTTCAAAGGTGGTAAGATCATTTCTCGTGTTAGGAAGCTCACAGCCTTGGCCTCCCTCTCTGTAAACCGTAAAAATGTTCTCATGTCCTTATCGTTACTTTTTCGCTCATGTTTATTTGTTAACTCATTATACTCGCATAAAAAACAAAATCAATACTATTTTTTAATTATTTTAAATTTTCAATCTTAAAAACTATAAAAAAAACACACTCATCCCTAGGAAAGGGACGAATGTGTTTTCGTGGTTCCACCCTTGTTCCAACCTAGACTTACTTTCTTCTAGATTGCTCAAGTTCAGATAACGGCTGATACCGTCAATAATTACTAGATTACTCGTTCACTATTGAAGTTCAAAGGTGGTAAGATCATTTTTCGTGTTAGGAAGCTCACAGCCTTGTCTTCCCTCTCTGTAAACCGTAAAAATCATCTCATGTCCTTATCGTTACTTTTTCGTTCATGTCTATTTGTTAACTTATTATAGTTATCAACTTTTCAAAAAGCAAGCCTATTTTTCTTCACAATTTTTAAGAATATGAATAATTATATTTTAAAATAACAAATCATCTAATACAGATTTATTCTCTTGCACATATATTCATCACATACAAATTAGCAATATTCATAGTTAAAGTCTCACTCTAAAACGTTTAGAGTTTCATACTTCAACACTATATTTAAAAAATAATTTTTAATACAATCTTTCCCTATAACTTTCTTCTAAAGAACGTGCAACTTCCTCTTCTGAAGCATTCACTTTCGCATGCTCCATTAACATTTTCGGTGCTGAAGGTAGCTCTGTTTTATTTAACCATGACTCTGGATCCCACATTTTTGAACGAATAAAAGCTTTTGCACAATGAATATAGCATTCTTCTATTTCAACAACAATTCCAAGTAACGGATTGCGTCCATTCGCCTGCATTTCTTTCAAAATTTCTTCATCGTTCGTAATATATGCTTTACCGTTTATTCGGAGTGTTTCCCCAAGACCCGGAATAAAAAAGATTAACCCTACGTGCGAATTTGAAATTATATTTAAAATAGAGTCTATACGACGATTACCCGGTCTTTCTGGGATGATAATTTTATTTTCATTTAATACATATACAAATCCAGGTGCGTCTCCCCTCGGCGAAGCATCACACTCTCCGAATTTATTTGCAGTAGATAATACTAGAAAAGGCGATTTAGACAGGAAATCTACACAATGGTGATCAAGTGATGAAATAACTTTTTTCAAAGCCCGTTCACTTGGTTGCCCCAATATTTGTCGTAATTCTTCCTCAGTTGAAATTATTGATTTTATTTCCTTATTCTCTATCTTCACTAATAATCACTCCTTTTTCTTTATTTTCCCAAAATTCAATACAAATATTGTATAATAAAATTTGCAGAAAGGGGAATCAAAATGACAGAGTGGTTAACAATATTTGATCCTGAAAGAAATACACTTGGAAAGAAATTACGTGATGACGTGCATCGTGACGGTGATTGGCACGAAACATTTCATTGCTGGTTTGTAGAAAAAGATGCTGAGGATATGTTCTTATATTTCCAATTACGCTCTAAAAATAAAAAAGAAGCTCCGAATATATGGGATATTACATCAGCTGGACACATTATGCATGATGAAGATGTACAAATTGGCGGTCTTCGTGAAATTGAAGAAGAATTAGGACTTTTCTTTCAAACTACTGATCTAACATACAAAGGAATCTATAAAATAGATTATGAAATTTCAAATCTTACTGATCGTGAATTTTGTCATATGTATTTTCACAATGTAATAAAGCCACTTCCATTTGCACCAGGTGAAGAAGTAGACGATGTGATGAAAGTACATGCAACTTCTTTTCTACAACTATTAAGAAGAGAGATTTCATCTTTAACGACTAATTCTGTTTTAAACAGTAATCCGATAACGATAACATTTGAAGATATTTATCCTTATGCTCTTGAATACTATGAATTTGTTATAGTGCAAGGACAAGAATTGCTAAACAAAAATAGTTTATAAAAAAAATAGGACTCCCAGCTTACTTTATTCGGGAGTCTTATTTTTTTATTGCTCAAGTATCTTTAATTTTTTCTCTACTCGTATAAATAATCGTATAATTAACAACAGCATAACAATCATAATCGCTATCATTGTATGTGGATATCTAAACAGTATACTAATAACACTTCCAATTAACATCATAATGAATCCATTTTGTTTCATCACTTCTGCACTATACTTGTTACCTGCATCCCATAATTCCTTATTTTTCATAGACCGTTTCGTACGGTAACCATATGCTGCGTTAATATCCGTCGGTGGATTTTTTTGAAGAATAAGTGCCGCAAGTATAAATATAATACCAATCAATATGCTCATTCCTATGTTTACTAGTGCATCCATCAATTATATCCCCCCTAACTTACACCTTCATTATACTATACAACTCTCAAAATCCCAATTATTAACATTTTTATTTTCTCTCTTTAGATGTCTGGAACATACTTGGAAGTGTTACAAAACGTGCCCCTTTCGTTTTTAACTGCGGAATGATTTTGTCTAGTGCATCGACAGATCCTTGCAAATGTCCACCTGGAGTCGAATGTTGAAGTATGACACTTCCTGGAAATGAATTCCCTAGCACATTATTTGTAATCGTATCAGCACTTACCCCTTTCCAATCAACTGTATCAACACTCCACTGTACAATCATAAAATTTTGCTCTGTCGCCCACTTCAATTGATTTTCAAGTATTTCACCGTATGGTGGACGTATAAACTTCGGTGCATAACCAGCTAAATGATTTAATATTTCTTCCGTTTTTATAATTTGATTACGGTATTCAGCCTCATTTACTTTCGCTAAATTCGGATGATTATACGTATGGTTACCAATTACATGCCCTTCATTCGCGATACGCTTTACTACATTCGGAAACTTTTCTGCATTTTCACCAAGTAAGAAAAAAGTAGCTTTTACATTATATTGTTTTAACTTATCTAAAATTTTTGGCGTAAATACTAAATCTGGTCCATCATCAAATGTAAGAGCTACTTCCGCTTTATTGTATGGTCCTGAAAATGCATACGCATATTTTTCAACCCATGAAAAAGGTGTCCATGACCCCCGATTCTCTTCCTTCACTTTGACTTGATCATTTTGCGGAACATTTAATACATACGGCACTGCGTCTATATAGTTTCCATAATAAAATGAATGATATGGCATATAAGCATACGAAACATTTCGTTCTAGTCCCCAATGAAATGGAACGAACATTTCTGGTGCGTAAAAATAATACATGATAAAAACCTCCCTAAAATTTCATATGTGATTCATCTGTACTTTGTTAGAGAAATTCTTATTCATGAACAAAAATAAGACTGTCCGTAATTAGGACAGTCTTACTGCTTTATACAATTAATAAAGTGAAACTTTAATCAGTGGGGGTTTTACTGCCCGTTTATGCGGGATAAATCGATGTACTATCTTTCGGCAAAACTTTCACATGTTTTAAATAGCTTGTCACTTTGTCATCATCATCTTGCGGGTATTGATATCCATATGTGTTAGCAATTTCGTTCGCAACTTCCCTAAATAAATCACCCATTACAAAGAATGACTCCCATATATTTTCATATTCTGCATTTGAAAATGTCTTTCTAAATTGCTCCCACGTATCTTTTTCAACATATTGCTCGAAATGCTTACCAAACTTTCCGGTATTCACTGTAAAATTTGTTTTCATACCAATATGCCATTCTAGCATTACGATTAACATATCACGCATTGGGCCTTCAAGCATTCCTTTCGCATAAGAAAGTTCCTCGCGCCACAATCCTTTTCCTACATTTGTACTGCACCACCAAAATTCATTACAGCAATCCAAAAACTCTTTTTCTGTAGGATTTTTTATAACGTAATCTTTATCACTTGCTGGCGGAAATTCTCCAATACATTTGTCTTTATCCAGTAGTGATTTACTTAAACTATCCTGTCCAATAAATTTATTTATTAAATCAACTGGAACTAGCATTAAATCAATTCGATTCCCATCCATGAACTGCATTAAATACGGAAATTTCCCGTCTTTATCAGCTGGAAGTAACGACATTTCTTCCGGCATTTGCACAATCATTATTTCTCCAAATCTATTAATCCAACTATGATTACACGTAAAAGATTGTATATCTTTTACAACATAAATAATATCATAGTCTTGAAAACAATCTTTTTTCACATTTGGATTCACACGTGACCCATTCATGATGACAGCTCGAATTCTTTCATCCTCTTTTGCTGTATTTATAATTAAGTCTAACATTTCTTTTTCAGTTCTCATCTTCTTATAGCCTCCAAGTTTTTAATATATAATATAAAGCTATGTAAATTGGAGGTCCACGAGCTAAATTCGTTGTACAAGATACACGTTATAATTTTTGAAACTTCTTTTTCATCCCTTTTTCCTCCTTAGATTACTCTGTTACGACTGCCATTACAAACCCATCGTACCCTTTACTTCCTACAGTTTGAAGCGCAGTAGCACTTACACGCGGCTCAGCAGCTATTAGCTCATAGAAATGGCGTATCCCTTGTACACGAGGATCGCTACTAGTATTATCAATAACTTCACCTTCACGTACTACGTTATCCCCAATAATTACAGTACCAGGGCGTGATAGTTTCAGTGCCCATTCAAAATAAGCAGGGTTATTTTGTTTATCCGCATCTATGAAAATAAAATCAAATGGTTCATACTTCTCATTTTCTATTTGTTTTAAAGAATCTAACGCTAATCCTAATCGTATTTCAATTTTATCATTCAAATTGGCACGCTCAATATTGCTCCGTGCAATTTCAGCATGCTTTTCACTTGCTTCTAATGTAACAATTCGCCCTCCAGATGGCAATGCTCTTGCAAGCCATATTGTACTATATCCGCCTAGAGTGCCAATCTCTAAAATGTTACGCGCTCCTTGAATTTGTACTAATAGTTGTAAAAACTTCCCTTGAGTTGGCGATACATCATGTGCCGGTAAATTAGCTGCAGCGTTTGCTTGAAGAACTTCTTCTAATGTAGAGTCTTTCGGTATTAATACATCACTCATATATTGATCAACAGCCGTCCATTTCTCAATCGTACTCATGGAAATACCATCCCCTTCAAGTTTTTAATACTTATCTACCATTCAAATTTAATTATACCGAAAATTCCGTTTCATACACAAAAAATAAAGAAGGGACACCCACTCCATTACAGAATAGATGTCCCTTCTTTGTATTTTATATTTATCCCTTACGGATTAGTAGACCAAAGTCCTGCTGATTTAATAAATGTACGTTTATTTAATTTCAGCTGCGCTACGATAAACTCTGCAATATCTTCCGCTTGCATTACTTTATCAGGATTTCCATCAGTTAATCCTAAGTCTACAGCCATGTCAGTTGCTACTGTACTTGGTGTTAAAGCTGTTACACGGATATTATGTTTACGAACTTCCATCGCTAACGATTCTGTTAAACCAAGAACACCAAATTTAGAAGCACTATATGCACTTGTTACAGGTGCACCTTTTTGTCCTGCTGTAGATGAAATATTAATAATATCACCAGATTGTTGTTCAATCATACTTGGTAAAGCTGCACGAGTTGCATAGTATACACCCATTAAGTTTACTTGAATGATTTTTTCCCAATCAGCAACGTCTAATTCTAAAAACTTACCGAATTTAGAAATACCAGCGTTATTAATTAAAATATCGATAGATCCTAAACCATTTTTTAATGTTTCAATTGCAGTCGTTACTTCTTCATATGAAGATACGTCAGCAGTCGCAATAACAGCTTTTACACCTTCTGCTTCCACTTCTTTCGCTACAGCTTTTAAGTTTTCTTCTGAACGAGCTAAAAGACCTACATTTACGCCTTCTTTCGCTAACGCAATCGCTACAGCACGACCAATCCCTCTACCTGCTCCTGTAATTAAAGCATTTTTTCCTTGTAATAATTCTGCCAAGTATAACACTCCTTAATCATCTCAGTTGTTTATTATATTAAAAGTGTATCTATGTTTATGCAAAAAGGCAATGATGCACTTTTATGTGCGTAGGTTACTTATAGGTAACTATAGTAATGGTAAATGCATTTTTAAAGAAAAATAGTGTTAGAAGGCCTCCTTCTAACACTATTTTTCTTCATGATTTGGAATACGCACAATAAATTCTGTACCATTTCCTTCTACACTCTCAACTTTTATTTTTCCTTGATGAAGGTCGAGTACTTTTTTTACAATTGCTAGACCTAATCCACTTCCTCCATAAGCACGGTTTCGTGAAGAATCCGCTTTATAAAAACGTTCAAAAATATGTTGTTTCTGTTCTTCGGATATACCAATTCCCGTATCATGAATACTTACTTCCAGGAATTCCTTATGTTCTTTTAAATGAATTGTAATCGTGCCACCATTTGGTGTGAATTTAATACTGTTATGAATTAAATTAATCCATACTTGGCTCATACTTTCTTTGTCTGCAGTAACACACACTTTATCCATATCAAGATCTAGCTCAAGTCCTTTTTCATCCCAAAGAGGCTCACTATTTAACACAATTTGTTTCAACTGTTGATCTAATCGATAAGTAGCTCTTTCTGGTGAATACTCCTCTGACTCTAAAAGTGTTAGCTTCAATAAATTTTGACTCAATTTAGATAATCGCGTTGTTTCAGTTTCAATAATAGTAAGATAATGTTTTCTTTTTTCAACTGGTAGATTATCATCTTGTAGCGCTCGAGCAAATCCCTTAATAGATGTTAATGGCGACTGTATTTCATGAGAAACATTCGATACAAATTCTTGTCTCATTTTCTCCATTGCATTAAGTTCATCCGTCATATCGTTAATACTTTTTACAAGCACACCAATTTCGCCATCATACTTTTCTTCATTCCGTATTTTTACAGAGAAGTCCCCTTTTGCAATTTTTTGTATCGGTTCAATGATCGTCCAAATCATCGCCTCTCGCTTCGGTCTCATTAAAATTCCGATTAATGTCCAAATAAGAACGATAAAAACAAAGCCGACCATATCACTAATTAGAAAAGTAATAAAAGGCGATACGTTTATTTCAAAAGCTTTCATTACACTAGACGATACAAAAAAGGCTATTGACCAAATTATAGTAAGAAAAGTAAAGAGCGCTACTATCGCCCCCATTACTTTTAACATCTTCATCTTACTCATTCTTTCTCTTTTTCTCATTTACTTACCTCTAAACGATACCCTAAGCCCCTTATCGTCCTTATACTAAACTTCGATAACTCTTCTTGAAACTTTTCACGCAACCGATTAATATGAACGTCTAGCGTGCGTTCATTCCCTTCAAAATCATATCCCCATACGTCTTCTATTAATTGCTCTCTTGAACAAGTTCTCCCCGCTTTAGATCCTAATGTAAAGAGCAACTCAAATTCTTTTAGCGGCAGCGTCACCGTTTGTTCGCCAACGTTAACTTCAAATGTTTTACGATTTAACAGTACATTCCCAACTTGAATAGATTGCGATACTGTAATTTGGTAACGTTTCAATAATGCCTTCACTCTCACAACTAATTCTAAAGGATCAAATGGTTTTACAAGATAATCATCTGTTCCGAGGTGAAATCCTTTTACTTTTTGAGATGTTTCACCTTTAGCAGTCAGCATAAGAATTGGGATATCATAGTATTTTCTTAATTCATAACATAAATCAAACCCATCCATATTTGGCATCATAATATCAATAATCGCCATTTCGACTCTCACTTCTTCTATTTTTCGAAGAGCATCTAATCCATCAACGGCCTCATATGTTTGAAAACCTTCTCGTTCCAAAAATACAGAAACAAGTTCTCTAATGTGCGGATCATCATCTACAATTAAAATTTTGGGTATCAAGGAATCATATCCTTTCTGCTTAACATACTTTTTAGCACTCTAAAATCAACAATCAGTGAAGTGCCCCTTCACTGATTGTTTTCATTCTATAATGCTCCTTCTTTAATTTTCAATTGTTGCATTGCAAATTCACGGTACATGTCATGTGTCCGTAATAACTCATCATGTGAGCCACTTCCTGTAAGATTCCCTTTTTCAATAAAGATAATTTTATCTGCATCTACAACAGTAGAAAGTCTATGCGCAATAACTAAAGTTGTTCTACCTTTCATTAAGTTATTTAACGCCTTCTGAACAACCGATTCCGATTTACTATCAAGACTTGACGTCGCTTCATCTAACATAAGGATTTGCGGGTTTCGTAGTAACGCTCGAGCAATCGCAATTCGTTGTCTTTGCCCTCCAGAAAGCTTCACACCACGCTCTCCAACTTCTGTTGCGTATCCACTTGGTAAATCATGAATAAACGCATCAACATACGCCATCGCTGCTACTTTTTCAATTTCTTCATCCGTCACTTCACCCTCAACACCGTAGCAAATATTATCGCGAATCGTTCCATCAATTAACGGACTATCTTGTGAAACGTAACCAATTTGACGTCGCCATGATTGTAATGAATATGCTGTAATTGGTTCTTTCCCTAATTTTATGAAACCACTAGTTGGCTCATAAAAACGTTCTAACAGCGAGAATAAAGTTGTTTTTCCGCTACCACTTGGTCCTACAATCGCCGTTACTTTTCCAGATTCAATCGTGAAGTCGATATTTTTCAAGATTTTCTCTTCTTCGTTATACTCAAAATGTACATTTTCAATAACGATCGGCTGCTTCGCATTTGTAACATTCATACCTGTTTCATGATCTTCTACTTCATATTCTAAAATCGTATTAATTCTTTCGGTTGCACCAATTGCTTTTTGGAACTGAGTAAAGAACATTGATAACTGACTCATTGGCATAATAATTTGAACCAAATACAAAATAAATGCTACAAGTTCACCTGTTGTTAATGCACCACTAGAAACTCGCATTCCACCATACCCTACGATAATAACAAGCAATGCCATTAAAACAAACGACATAACAGGTGAAATTAATGCTTGCACTTTTCCTTCTTTCAAACCAAATTGCAATAATTTTTGGATACCTGTATTACCTGTTTCATATTCTTTTTTTTCCGTATTTGAAGATTTTACTAAACGAATTTCTGATAGTACTTGTGTTAATACACTAGTAAAAGAAGCCGTTTCATCTTGAAGTGCTTTTGAAATCTTATACATTTTCCGTCCAAGTGGAACTAAAATTAGTACCGATAATGGAATAACCGTTAAAAGTAAAATTGTCATTTTCCAGTCTAAAACAAATAATACAATTAATGACCCAATAATTGAGATACCGCCTGTTAATAAGTTTGACAAATGCTCAGAAATTAATGTTTTAACAACACCTGTATCATTTGTCATACGACTAATTGTATCTCCCGTTCTGTTTTGATCATAATAAGACACTGGTAAAATAAGTACCTTTTTCCACAATCGTTCTCTAAGTCCAGCTACAATTTTTTGTCCAATATAATTCAGTAAATAAATTGACAATCCTGCAGCAATTGTTTGAATAATAAAGAATGCAATTAATCCAACAATTTGTCCCGTACTAATTGAAGAAAGTGAAAAATTATCAACTAAACCTTTTGTCAGCATTGGAATAAACAAACTCGCTCCAGTAGAAAGTAAGCTCATTATTAATGCAAAAATAAGAATGCCTTTCGGTGGATTTGTATCTTGAATGAGACGTAAAAACTGCCTCCAATTCCCTTTTTTCTTTTCTGTATTCCTAACTTCCATTGTCGTTCATCTCCTCGTTATAAACAAAACTATTCTTTCTAAAACTAGAATACGCTATAAATGTAAACTGAATGTAAACACACTTTTTTCTAATTTTACAAAATATACATATAAACTCATCTTTACAACAAGTATAAATATCTGATATTATTACCTGGTACTTATTATTATTCTATGTAAATTATAGACTACGCATAGAAAATATATAACTAATTTTATCAATTAGCTAATTTAAAACACTATATAAATCTCCAGCATTGAAAGGAGTATCCTTTTTGCAAACAAATAAACATTCCGAAAAGGAAACAATCATTTTTATTCATGGATTAGTTGGAAATCGCCGCGCCTTCAAAAAAGAGCATAAACGATTTTCTGCCTCCTACAACATTATAACTTATGATTTATTAGGTCACGGCGACGATAAAGGAGAAGCTATCGACTTTTCAATACAGCGCCTCGTAGATCAATTATTGAACTTGTATGAAAAAGAGGGAATTAAAAAGGCTCATATTTGTGCTCTAAGCTATGGCTGTTATATCTCTACGACATTTGCACAAATGCATCCAGAAAAAGTATTGAGTATTTGTCATATTGGTGGACATTATAATAACCCTTCCCGTTTATATAATGTTTTTCAGAAATTTTGGGAAAAACGTGGTGATGAATATTCATCTTGGCTTTCTCAGTATGCTAGTACTATTTTTCCAAGTGGAATACTAAGGGCAAATCCGTTCGCTGTTATTTCACGAAATATTTATTACCGTTTCGGATTACAATTACACTCGTCCATTATTGCTGAGTCATTACGACACCGCTTAGAATTCGACTTAAAATCTAAATTAAAAGCACTTCCCCATCCTATATTATGGGTGATGGGAGAACATGATCATCTCTATAAATCTTGTCTCTTTGATTTGAAGTCCATTCTTCCGAACGTTTTATATAAAGAAATTCCATTAGCAGGTCATGCAGCAAACTTATTCCGTCCAAACTATTTTCATGATTTATATGCTAAGTTTTTGCATGGAAAATTGACATAAAGTGAAACTTTAATCAGCGGGGATTTGTCCATCCCCCGCTGATTATTATCCCGCAAATAGCAGGATAAATACTACTATACTGTTAGTTTATCCAACTATGAAAAAGGCTTCCCAAGTTTCCCTGGAAAGCCTTTTCTCTATACGAAAAGTATATAAAATACTTTTTCTTAGTATGCTTTTGTGTAACCTAATAGGTGCTTACTCCAGTAAGAGTTGCTTACAGAGCTAATGCGTACACCAGTTGCGTCAGTTTCTGCACTGATGAACTGTCCATTACCTAAGTAAACGCCCATGTGAGAAGGACCTGATTTATAAGTATTTTGGAAGTATACTAAATCACCTGGTTGTGGATTGCTAGTTTTTGTTTTAGAGCTCCAGTATCCAGCAACTGTTTGACGAGCGCCTTTATGACCAGTTTGATTTAATACGTAGTGAATGAATCCACTGCAGTCAAAACCAGCAGGTGTTGTACCAGCAGTTCTGTATGGTGAACCATTTAAAGATCTAGCGAATCCAGCGATTGAAGATGTATCTCCACCTGTTGGTGCTGTTGGTTTTTGTACTTGGTTCGTACCTTGGTTCGTACCTTGGTTCGTACCTTGGTTACCACCAGTAACTACATTGTTCACTCCGCCTTTTACAAACTTAACAAAGTCTGCACTTACGTAACCAGTGCGGCCATTATGGTTAATTTTATACCAACCATTTTCAGCGCCAGTAACGTTTAATACTGTACCGTTTGTTACCCCACCAATTACAGGGTTATATGTAGCTGGACCTGTACGTACTTTTAAAGCACCTGTGTTAACAACATATGATCCACCAGTTTGAACTGTAGTAGTATTGTTGTTGTTGTTTGTAGTTGGTTGCTGAGTTTCGTTAGATACAGCTGAACCACCTTTTGTTACGTAGTCTTTGCTTACGTATCCAGTTCCACCATTGAAGTTAATTTTAAACCAATCTTGAACTTCACCTACAACTTGAACTGTTTTTCCTTTATTTACAGAACCTAAAACAGTATGAGATGCACTTGGGCCTGTACGTACGTTTAATGAAGAAACGTTTACTGTGTAAGTACCTGTTCCTTGCTGAACAGTAGTAGTAGTTCCTTTATTGCCGCCAGTTGTTACGAAGTCCCCACTTACATAACCTGTTTGACCATTTACACTAACTTTGAACCAACCGTTTTCTTGTCCAATTACTTGAAGTACTTGACCTGATTTCACTTTAGAAATAACGTTATGTCCTGTACCAGCACCTGAACGTACATTTAATACATCAGCTGTTACTGTGTATTTTAATTCAGAAGTTGTTTCTACCGTTTTTGTTTCAGTTACAGTCGTTTGAGTTTGAGTTTGAGTTTGTCCATTAATTTCTTTTAGCGCATCATTTGAAACTTGTGCATGAGCAGAATCCATTCCAGGAACTGCTACACCTACTACAGATGCTGCTGCTAAACCTGCGATTACTTTTTTCATAAGTTGTCTTTACTTCCTTTCCCTACTATCCTCTTGAGAAAACTATAAACTTAGTACTTTACAATATTATCAAAGTAAAATATTCATCCAGTTCCATTTTTTAGCAAGAGTTTTATTTTTCACACATCGTTTATTTTAAACGATTGAAGTGAATTTAGTGTGAACTTCATGTGAACTTTATCATTAAACAGTGTGTTTTTGCAATGCTTTTTTCAAATTTCTTATGTATTTCATTGAAAATTCGACATTCCATTCATTATCTTAATATATATTTTTCTTTTGCTATCCACTTTAAAAAACTCTATTAATCTAATACAATGCAAAGAATGTATTTTCTAGTAAAGTCCCTTCCATGAAGCATACTCTTATCATGACAAAAAATGCTTTTTTTATCAATAGTATAATATTTTTAGAAAACTATTTTTGATATTATCCATCGTTTTTAAAAGGTTTGACGATTTGTAAGATTTAACTCCAAAAATTCTGTTCTAATTTGACGAAAATGCACATTCCACTATCTATTTTTCACTATCCATGGAATTTTCAGGATATTTATATTATCATATATAAAGTAGGATTTTAATCCATACAAATTTTATTCACCCCACACTGAAACCAATCGAACTTTTACAGGTCGGTATTCTATACGTATCATTGAATTTTGATATGGAAGCCTTACTGCCCGCAAATAGTGAGATAAAAAAAGGAGATATATTTATGAAAAACATAATAGATGATCCTATAAATAAAAATATAGAACTGTACTATGCTTTTTTTCAATTCGTTTCAATTATAACATTACAAAAAGTATCAACTATTGAAACACGTAAAAACAAATTAAAAAATCAGATGAAAAATCCCTACAAAAAAAATCCTTACTACTTATAAAAGGTGAACAGATTATATCTCTGTTCACCTTTTATTTTTTATTTTATTTGTAAATTTTCACACGAGTTTCTAATGGCTGATATTCTTTATCTCCTGCCGAAACTACCGGTTTACCAAATGGCATTTGCGCAGTTAACTTCCAGTTTTCAGGTACATCCCATTCTTTCCTTACTTCTTCATCAATCAACGGATTATAATGCTGCAATGTAGCACCAAAACCTTCAATCTCTAATGCTGTCCAAATCGAAAATTGCAACATTCCAGAAGATTGCTGAGACCATGTAGGAAAATTATCTTTGTATAGTGCAAAGTTCTCTTGCAAACTTTCTACTACTTTACTATCTTCAAAATACAAAACTGTCCCATAGCCACTTTTAAATGCATTCATTTTCTCTTCCGTAGGTGCAAAATTATTTTCAGGTACAATTTTTCGTAACGTTTCTTTCGTAACATTCCATAATTTGTCGTGTTGTTCACCTAGTAATACAACAACTCTTGCACTTTGAGAATTAAAAGCCGAAGGTGTATGTTTCACAGCATGATAAATCACTTCTTGAATTCTTTCATCAGAAACTACTTGCTCTTTACTAATCGCGTAAATAGATCTTCTGTCTTCAATTGCTGAGTAAAAATCTTTTGCCATTACAATTCCCTCCAATTTTCATTTGAGGCAGTATCATATGTACGAAGCATATAATGCCTCTCGAACTTATTATTAATAAGTTCTTAACTTAATAATATCAACAAACAAAAACAAACTCAAATGATATCACTTGAGTTTTCACTTCCTATACGTCAAAAAATAAAAAAACAGTTTATTGTCACCAAAATCAAGGTTCAATAAACTGTCTGTCTTATTTTTATAACAATCTAAATTACTTCTTTCTTCACCTAATTAAGCAATTGAAATGCATAGGACATTAATTTATTTGTTTCTGTAAAACGTTTTGTTTTACTTTTTGTCCCCATAACAACTGTAATAATGCGATTATCACCTTGTTTTGCAGTACCTGTAAAACAATACCCTGCGCTATCTGTAAATCCTGTTTTTAATCCGTCTATTCCTTCTATATATAAAGCTTTATTATTTTTGTTTAACATCTCATTTGTGCTTGTAACATTAACATTATTAAATGCTAACTGACTTTGACGTAAGTGAGTCACTTCTAATATCTCTGGATAGTCTTTTATAAGATGATACGCTAATTTTGCTACGTCAGCTGCTGTCATTTTCGTTTCACTTCCGTCGGGCTCCTGTAATCCGGAAGCATTCGCGAATTTAGCTTTATCTGACATTTCTAACTGCTTTGCTTTTTCATTCATAAGTTGAACAAAGTTTTTTTCTGTCTTAGCTACATGTTCCGCTAAAGCGACAGCCGAATTATTAGCCGATTCAATCATTAACGCATGATATAAGTCCTTAACAGTTAATGTATCATTTGCTTGCATCGGGATTTTTGCACCCTCTGTTTGTGCCGACTTTGCACTTATTTTCACTGGATCTTCCCAGTGGACTTTCCCATTATGTATACTCTCTAAAACGAGATATGCTGTCATCATTTTTGACATACTAGCAGGGGCAACAGCTTCATTTTCATTATTTTGATAAATAACTTCTCCATTACTCGCATCGATAATAATAGCTGCTTTTGCATCAATTTCTGGTGGTATATATTTTGGTGGAACTACTTTTTCAGATAGCCCTGTTTTAGGTAGCTCTGCCACTTGTAAAGGCTGAGTATCTACATTGGTTTCACTCTTTTGAACTCCTTGGAAAAAGAACCAACATATACCCAGAATTACTACTAATAGGATTGTTAATCTTCCCCATTTTAACCGCTTCATTCTAAAACTCCTTTAACAAACCTTTTATACACTCATGTTTAACCATAACAACAATTACTTTATATCGTCAAGGTAAAAAGCATATTTATTCATCTATAACAATTATAATTTCAACCTCGTTCTCTTTTTCATATGTGTTACACTAAAAACAACGAAATATAAGAATATTCAATTACATTTAAACACAAAAACACTATATAATAGAAAGGATTTATACAAATGATACTTCCAAAAGCATTAAAATATGGCGATACCATTGGCATCTACTCTCCCTCTTCACCAGTAACCTATACTTCTTCAAAGAGATTTGAGCGCGCAAAATTATACTTAGAACAGAAAGGATTTCATATATTAGAAGGTTCACTAACAGGTCAATATGATTATTATCGTTCCGGGAGCATTAAAGAGCGTGCTGAGGAATTAAATGACTTGATTAGAAACCCTAACGTCTCTTGTATCATGTCGACAATTGGGGGACTGAATTCAAATTCATTATTACCTTATATTGATTATGAGACTTTTCAAAAGAATCCTAAAATAATGATTGGCTATTCAGACACAACAGCATTATTACTAGGAATTTATGCAAAAACAGGAATTCCTACATTTTATGGTCCAGCACTTGTTCCTTCTTTTGGTGAATTTGAGCCTTTCGTAGATTGCACGTACAAATATTTTGCGGATACTTTATTAACTGATCAACACCTTCCTTACAACATAAACCAGCCGTTATTTTGGTCAGATGAATTTATTAATTGGGAAGAAAAAACGAAAGAAAAAGATCTTCGACCGAACAATTGGATTTCAGTAATTGGTGGGAAAGCTACTGGACGTATTATTGGTGGGAATTTAAATACTATACAAGGTATTTGGGGTAGCCCCTATATGCCACTTATTCAAGATGGTGACATTCTCTTTATTGAAGATAGCTCAAAAGATGCAGCTACTATCGAAAGAAGTTTTTCATTACTTAAAATTAACGGCGTTTTTGATAAAGTTTCAGGTATCATCCTTGGAAAACATGAGCAATTTGATGATTGTGGTACAAATAGAAAACCTTACGAAATATTATTAGAAGTATTACAAAATCAAAAACTTCCTTTTCTAGCCGATTTTGATTGTTGTCATACTCATCCAATGATTACTTTGCCAATAGGTATTCAAGTAGAGATGGATGCAACCAATAAAACGATACAAATTATAGAACAGTGGAAAATCTAACTCTACTAGCTCTATTATTTTCAGCTCTAAAGCTACGCATTGCCTTCTATTGTTTTACATTAGAAGACATGATACTATATATTTTGGAATGTGAAGAAATAAACAAAAATCATTTCAATATGCCTTTTATATATAATAAGAAGCTATTGATTATATACATCGAGTTTACATACGTGTATATAAAGTAAAAGAGAGTGAATATATGAAACCAACTATTAAAAACTATGTATTTTTACATGTAGCCTTCTTGATATATTCTATCATTATGGTTTACATGAAATGGGCATCTCAATTCCCTATTGCATCAATTTCATTTTTTATTGCTTACTTCGGACTTGTTGTACTTTTATTCGGATATGCAATTCTATGGCAACAAGTCATTAAGAACTTTGAAATTTCTAGAGCATATTCACACCGTGGGATTATCATACTATGGTCAATGCTTTGGTCAGTATTCCTGTTTGGAGATACGATACAGTGGAATCACATACTTGGCGCAGCTATTATTATCGTCGGAATTGTGGTGGTGACAAAAGATGAATAGTTATATGTTATTATTGATATTTGGGATAATTTTAGCCAATTACTCACAAATATTATTAAAAAAGGCTACTTTACAACAATACGATTCTAGAATAAAAGAATATGTGAATCCTTATGTTATCATCGGCTACTTTTTATTTGTAATTAATGCCGGATTAAATGTGATCGCCTTAAAGGGCATGGCATTAAAGCAAGCATCTGCATTAGAATCATTAAGTTATATCATCATTTTAATTTTCAGTTGGTACTTCCTAGGGGAGAAAATCACGAAACGAAAAATCATTGGCAACATTATTATTGTCATTGGTGTAATCATCTATTGTATTCAATAACAAAAAGATCCGTTTATGATAAACGGATCTTTTTGTTATTGCCCTAAATTTTGAACCTTATCTTTCAAATCACGAACTTGTTCTATCGTCTGCATAAGCTCAGAGTTTTTAAACTGCTCTACATTCATTTTCCCTTCCTCTATCTTTGTCATAGATGTATCAATTAATGTATTTAACTTTTCATTATACCCGACGATTTGCTGGTGAAGATCCTTCGCTACATCTGGTGGTGTTAATTCATTAAAAGCTGGTATATCTTGTTTAATTTCAGTAAGTTTCGTTTCTAGTTCTTTCCGGGCTTCCCCATCATTAACGGCCTTTTCTGCTAATGCTGGCGCTTCATTTGCAAATGCACTTATTTCATTTACATAGTCTGTCGCTTTTTGAGCGTAATCTATGGAGTTCTTCCCTTCCTCTACTAGCGAACATCCCATCAAACCAATTGAAACTACAATTGAAAGTAACATTGTTTTTGTAAACTTCATTTTTACCTCCTAAATAATTGCCATACTTTTATTCATTTTTAAACACTTTATTTTCTTCTTATACACTTTATCACATCATATCTTATTTTTTTAATCTTCCTCTTATAAATTCTAGAAAAATCATTATTATCCTGTTCAACATGTACCTTGAAACTATCTTCATTTAAATATAAAAACAGACATACTTATTTTAAGTACGTCTGTTTTCCAGATACTTATAACTCTCACTAATTAAAGTTTCTCTTTATCCTCTCACATGCCCTATTACTGTTATAATATCTATGTCTATATGTACACTAATAATATCTTCTATAATGTCCGTATATCCTTGACCTAAAGGTGTTCCGTAATGTAATAAAATTTCTTTTTTTTCATAAACTGACTTCGGTACTGTAAAAATAAATTTCCTCATATTCCGCTCATCAGCAGGCTCCAGTATTAAAACAATGCCATCCTCTTCAAACATATAATCACGCCTTCCAACAATCCTTTCACTATGGCTCAAGTATTGCCTTGAAAGGATAGGTTTTAAACACCCTTTCTAACAATATATAACCATTTCATGATCAAATAGCTTATACGGCTTATATGATTTCACCACAAATACAAAAAAACTCAAACCTTGAACTACCAAGAATTTGTGTTTTTTTGCATCTCATTCTTATATACCTTTATCAAGCTCATATAACCTACGATATTTCTCATTTTCTTTCAGTAGCTGTTCGTGACTACCTTGCATAGCGATTTGGCCACTATCAAGGAAAATAATTTCATCTACATGTTCAATTCCTACAAGATGATGTGTAATCCAAATAACAGTCTTTTCTTCTGTTGCAGAAAACATTGTTTCTATTAAGGCTAATTCCGTTTTAGGGTCTAAACCGATAGTTGGTTCATCAAGCACAATAATCGATGCTTCTTGCATAAGAGTTCTTGCAAATGCTACCCTTTGCCTTTCTCCGCCAGAAAACCTCTTTCCCATTTCATGCATTTTTGTTTGTAATCCATCAGGAAGAGAAGCAATGTGCGGTGCTAGCTGTGCTTTCTCTAAAGCTCTCCATATCTCTTCATCATTACCCTCTGGTTTACCGATCCGCACATTATTTCCAATTGTCGTATCGAATAAATGTGGTTTTTGGTTTAATACAGAAATATATTTTGACAAAAAACCCGTACGAGCTTGTTCACCATTCAATATAACTTGCCCACTCACCGGACGTAGCGCCCCAGTTAACAGTTTTAGTAAAGTAGATTTTCCTGTTCCACTTCTACCTAAAATAGCAATTTTCTTTCCTGCCTTTATTTGCAATGATACATCTTTTAATACAGGTTCATTACTATCCGGATAATTATACGACACATTACTCAGTTCAATATCTATATGTTTTTGTGCAACGTAATCTTTATCTCCAGGTAACTCATTTCCATCTTGCAAAATGCTATCACTTTCTACGCTTTTAAGCCTATGAGCAGATTCTACATAAGATGGAATTCGATCAATAGCATCTGATATAGGGATAAGCGCATTTGTCACAGATAATGTCATTAATACGAACGCTGCAATAACTGTAGGTGCAATCTGTTCACTTGCTGCTTGATTTCCAGTCCACATAATCATTGAAATAACTACAATGCCGACTATTAAATGAATGATACTGTCTCGAATATGGTACCAGCGTTTCACTCTCTTTTCTGTCTTTAACAGCTGGACATTTTGCTCTACATATGCATTAATAAATTCATCTTTTCTACCACTCGCCTGCCAATCAGATAACCCAAATACAGCATCTGTCAATTGTTGATACAAACGATTTCTTCCTCGCTTCAAAGCAACATGATGTCGTTTCATCAAAAGTAGTGATACGAATGGAAGAAGAAAAACAATAACAGCTAACATACAAGCTGCGATAAGTGCAAATACTAAGTCAAATGCACCGATAACAAGTACGAAAATGCTATATACAACTAACGCTAATATACTAGGGAATATTGTACGTAAATATAGATTCTGTAAATGTTCTATATCATCAGACAATACACCTAGTACATCACCAGTTTGAAATCTTGAGCGCAAAAATAACGCCTGTGGTTCTACAATTCTATATAGTTTTGTCCTCATTTTTTCTAAAATTCGTAGAACGACGTCATGCCCTACTAAACGCTCTAAATAATGAAAAACAGCTTGCCCTATACTAAACGCACGCGTTGCAACTATAGGAACATATACAACCATTACATTTTCTGGTCTGAGAGCAGATTTAGAAATTAAATAACCTGAAATGAAAAGTAACATCGCACCTGAACTAACTCCAAGAAGCCCGAGGAAAATAGTCAACGTCATTCTACCTTTATTTTGCTGTATATGAGGTTTAATCCAGTTACTCATCGCTCTCCCCTCTCTTCCCTATGAAAATGTAATGTCTCATTCTTTAAAAGCTCTTCATATGTTCCACTTTCTTTAATTTCCCCTTTATTTAAAATAAGAATATGATCCATTTGCTTCATCCAATGGAGACGATGCGTTGCAAGAAATACTAGCTTACCTTCAAACAGACGTAACATCGATTGCTTTATTTCAAATTCAGTTTCAATATCAAGATGTGCTGTAGGTTCATCTAATAAAATGATTGGCTTTTTACTTAAAAGTGCACGTGCCATAGCGACACGTTGTTCTTGTCCGCCACTAAGCATACGTCCACCTTCTCCAATTCTTTCGTACATCCCATGTGGTAATAATGCAACGAGCGAACGAAGACCAACTTCATTAATAACTCTCTCAACTTCTTCATCAGTTGTATTCGTTTCATAGAAACAAATATTATCTTTTAACGAAAGTGGAAAAATATAAGGCTGCTGCGGAATATAAGCAATATTTTTTTGCCAATCTTCTCGAGTAGATTCACCAATTTCCACACCATTTACTAACATTTTCCCACCCGAAGGAGGTAGAAATCCTGCTAACACATCGATTAACGTTGATTTCCCTGCCCCACTTTCACCAATAATGCCTATAGCACCGTTACCTTGCCAAGTAAAATCAATTCCCTCTAATATAGCCTTTTCAGATTCATCATTATTTACTTTTACATCTTGTAATTTCAAACTACTAGAAGAATTCCATACTATATCTACATTCGAATCTTTCTTTTCTATTTCTTTTTGTTTCTGTAAAATTTCTTCTATTTGCTCCATTGCAAGTTGTCCATCTAATGTAGCATGATAATTCGCTCCAACTTGCTTAATCGGCAGAAAATATTCCGGCGCTAAAATTAAAATCGTAAGAGCTGGTAACAGTATAATTGTCCCATCTATTAACCGTATCCCTAATCCAACTGCTACAAATGCAATTGATAAACTCGTAAAGAAATCTAATGCAAAAGAAGAAAGAAAAGCAACTCGCAAAGTACGCATCGTTGCTTTTCTATATCGTTTACTTACTTTTTCAATCTTTCCTTCGTGCTGTTTACTTCTCCCTAAATACTTTAATGTTTCTAACCCTTTTAACGTATCTACGAAATGATTAGAAAGTACACGATATGTTTCATATTGGCTATCCGCCATTTTCTGCGCTGCTAATCCTAGAAGGATCATAAATATAATCACAATTGGAATCGTTACAACTAAAATGATTCCAGACTTAATGTCCAGTGTAAAAACATATAGAACAATTAGTCCTGGTACGATAGTACTTCTAATCATTTTAGGAATTGTTAATTCAATATAAGTTTTAAATTTTTCAATACCTTCTATCGATAAAGTAACCAGATGGCCAGTCCCATTCGTTTGGACAAATCTCGGCCCTAATGTAAAATATGCTTCTATTAACTGTTTACGTAATGCCAATCCTGTTTTTTCAGCGAAACGCTCAACCAATATTTGCGATGCTCGCACCAACATTTGGCGTGCTGCAAACATGATTCCAAAATAAACAGTTTCATTTAGCACAGCTTGCACTGTTTCTCCTTGAAATAAAAATGTGATTGCTCGTGCTAAAAACACTGTCTGCGCAATGATACTACACGCCTCTAAAATGCTAATAAGACTTAAAGTTACATATAAAACTCGGCTACCAGGATACGACGGAAGTCCTCTTTTTCTTTTCATTAGTACTCCAAATCTTTGTCTGACTTAACAGGTTGTCTAAATACATAGAAACTCCATATTTGACTACCGATAACAAACGGTAAAATAGCAAGAGAGAAATAGCTCATCAGTTTTAATGCATAAGGTCCTGATGCTGCATTATAAATTGTCAAATCATTTACCGCTCCTAATGAGCTAATCATGACACGCGGGAACATACCGATGAACACACTTGCACTTAGCAAAATGATTGTTAAACTTGTCATAAAGAAGGCCCAACCATCTCTTCTTCTTTTATTTAATAAAGTAGAAACAAATAGTGCTACAAAAGCTCCAATCGGAACCATTAGCCACTCTGAACCATGTGCAGTGAAAATATCTGTTTTCCATAACCCTACAGCTGCAAAAACAAGAAGTGTTATTAATGCAAAAGGTGCAATCTTTGTTGCGGCAATACGTGCGCGTTCTCGTAATTTTCCTGTTGTACGTATAGTAAGAAATTGCAAACCATGAACAATACATAGAAGAAGAAACATAACTCCTCCAAGTAATGCAAATGGGTGAAGTAATTTCATAAATCCGCCTACCATATTTTTACTTTCATCAATTGGTACACCTGTCATAAAGTTTGCAATTGCAACTCCCCAAAGTATAGGAGGTAGCATGCTTCCAATAAACATGCCCCAATCCCAGAAACTTTTCCACTTATGGTTTTCTATTTTCGCACGGAATTTAAAGGAAACACCTCTTATAATTAATGCAAGAAGCATAAACACAAACGGAATATAGAACCCACTAAATAAAGTTGCATACCAATGCGGAAATGCCGCAAACATAGCGCCACCAGCACAAACAAGCCATACTTCATTAGCGTGCCAAAACGGTCCAATTGTATTTAAATATATACGCTTTTCCAAATCATTCTTTCCTAAAAACCTTGAAACGATTCCTACACCAAAATCGAAACCTTCAAGTACAAAGAAGCCAACGAATAAGGTTGAGATAATTAGAAACCACAACTCATTAAGAGATAACATACTCTTCCTCCTTATCAAATGGATCATGGCTTTGATAATCCTTTTTCGTTTTCTTATTCGCATGTCCTTTAATGATACGAACGAATAAGTAAACAGTAATGCCTCCAATAATTACATATAGTGATGTGAATGAAACAAGAGAGAATAATACTTCTCCAAATGAAACATTTGGAGATACTGCATCTTCTGTTTTCATAACACCGAAGACAACCCAAGGCTGACGTCCCATTTCAGTCATAATCCAACCTACTGTATTTCCGATAAACGGTAGTGCAATTGCATATACCATTAATTTTAAATACCAAGTTTTTTCAGCTAAACGATCTTTTCTTGATAAGAACCAGCCGTACACTCCTAGAAGAAGCATGAATGTTCCACTCATTACCATCGCTCTAAAACTCCAGAACATAGTATGTACTGGCGGAATATAATCTCCAGGTCCATATTTTTCTTCATATTGTTTTTGAATTTGATTCATTCCTTCTACTTGACCGCTAAATTTATCGTATGACAATAGACTTAGCATATAAGGGATTTGAATTTCAAACGAATTTTCTTTCTTCTCTGTATCAATTTTTGCAAATACTGTAAATGGCGCTGGATCCTCACTCGTATTCCATAATGCTTCAGCTGCTGCCATTTTCATCGGATGTGTCTTAATTAAATTTTGCGCTTGTGCATGACCGAAAAATAATACCAATGCTGTTGAAATTGTTCCAACAACGATAGAAACTCGGAAAGACTTCTTAAACACCTCAGTCTCTTGTTGTTTTGCGATTTTCCATGCACTAACACCAGCAATAAAGAATGCGCCTGTTGCAAGTGCCGCTGTAATTGTATGCGGGAATTGCACCCATAGTTGTGGATTTTGAATAATCGCCAAGAAATCATTCATCTGCGCACGTCCATCTGCAGCCATTTCATATCCTACCGGGGACTGCATAAATGCACTTGCAGTTAAAATCCAAAATGCTGATAACATTGTTCCTATTGAGAGGAGCCAAATACATAAAAGGTGAACTCGCTTCGGAAGTTTATCCTCACCGAATACCCATAAACCTAGGAATGTAGACTCAATGAAAAATGCTAATAAACCTTCAATTGCAAGTGATGGTCCGAAAACATCACCAACAAAACGTGAATACGTTGACCAGTTCATACCAAACTGAAATTCTTGTAAAATACCTGTTACTACACCTACTGCGAAGTTAACAAGGAATATTTGTGTCCAAAACTTTGTCATCTTCTTATAAATTTCTTGTCCCTTTACCACATACAACGTTTGCATTAACGCAATGATAAAAGCTAAACCTATAGACAGCGGAACGAAAAAGTAATGAAAAATCGTTGTTGATGCAAATTGTATTCGTGCCAATTCGAGCGTTTCCATGCTAAAGTCACTTCCTTCATATTTTTTTATATCGTAATATCGATTGAATTGTATGAATTCACTTCATAACGAACAATTCAATCATGTGGAAATACAAAAAGATAAATTCGTTTATGTACTTTCTGAAAATATAGATTGTCAGTTTTTTAGATAATTACAAAAGAACTTTCTTCATACGATTTACCTTTTCACTATTTCAGTAGTGTTTTATTCGTTAATCGAATTGTATAATATACTTACATAATAAATTCAGGTGATTTTTGACGTATTATTGACAGGATTTTGTCTGAAATATGTCTTTTGTAATTTTTTTGAATTTGATTTCTCACATTTTAAAAACGTACTTTTCAAACATACAACACACTCTTATATCAATTGTTATTATGTTTTTCTCTTCATACGCTTGACTTTACCCTTGAAAAATGTCCTCGAATCAAACCTAGAAATATGCTAGTTTTTTGTCAAGAGAAAAATGTATTTCCAAAATTCAAATCAACAATATTGTTATTCACAAATAGAAAAAAACTCCCCTTTCTCTAGACATAAAATTCGTTTTTTTGTCATTTTTCAAACAGACTAAATAAAAAAGTACCGAGAATAAATTATATTCCCGGTACTTTAATCATTATTTCGTTGTATATTTTCTAACAGCCGGCATAATTTCGGTAGCAATTAATTCAATGTTTTTCTCAATCTTATCAAATGGTACACCGCCAAAATCAATCTGTGCCATAAAACGTTGCTGTCCAAATAATTCATATTGATAAAGCATTTTTTCAATAATTTGTTGCGGGCTACCAATCATTAACGCATCACGGTGATCTACTGCGTTAGTAAATTGTTGTTTTGGATACCCACCACCGCGTAGCGCAAGCATACCAGCATTAATATGAGGATAATATTCACTAAGTGCATCTTGTGAATTTTCTGCTGTATAAAATAAACTTGTTGTCGCAATTGGTAATGTTGCTGGATCAAAACCACTTTGCTCAGCTGCTTCACGATATGCATCAACCGAAACTTTAAAATTAACAGCTGGGCCACCAAGTGTCGTAAGCATCATTGGTACACCTGCGCGTCCTGCCTTAATTGCACTAGCAGGTGGCCCTCCAACAGCACGCCAAATTGGCATATTGTTATTTTTAGCTCTCGGTATAATTGCCGCATGTTCAAGTGGCGTTCTAAACTGCCCTTTCCATGTTACACTTTCTTCTTTATTTATTTTTAATAAAAGTTCCATCTTCTCTTCAAATAGTTCTTCATAATAATTTACATCGTAACCAAGTAAACTATATCCCCCAATACGAGAGCCGCGACCAGCAACGATTTCAGCACGACCATTAGAAATTAAATCAATTGTGGCAAAATCCTCATATACACGAACCGGATCTGACGTACTTAATACTGTTGCAGAACTAGCGATTTTAATGTTTTTCGTAGCTTGTGCAATAGCTCCTAAAATAACTGTATGAGCTTGCGTTGTAAAATGCGCTTGATGACTTTCACCGACAGCAAACACATCAATTCCAGTTTCATCTGCTAACTTGGCTGTTCCAATTAGTTCATGAATTCTTTTTTCTGCACTTATTTTCGAACCATTATGCGGATTTAAAATATGATCTCCAATTGAATATAATCCAAATTCAATTCCCTTACTTGTATCAATACGGTATTTTTCCATAGTTACTCTCTCCCTTTTAATTAAGTGGTATTAATTTCTCTTCTATCTCTTTTCTTCTCTCTTCTAAAAATGGTGGTAAATCCAGCTCTTTTCCTAATTCTTCAACTGTTGAATCTACTGTAAATCCTGGTCCATCCGTCGCAATCTCAAATAAAATGCCATTTGACTCACGGAAATATAAACTTTTAAAATAAAAGCGATCGATAATCCCTGTTGATTGGAACCCTTTATCTTTCACCGCTTCATTCCAATAACTCAGTTCTTCATCATTTTTCACACGAATAGCTAAATGATGAATACTTCCTTTTCCGGGTCTTTCACTCTCTCCATCTTGCTGTTTCACCAAAATTTCTCCAAAAGATTGACCATCAATAGATTGATAAATCCCCTCATCGTCTGAACGAGATACTTCTTTATAACTAAACAAACCTGTTAATGTTTTTGATAATTTATTTAAACTGCGCACTGTCATTTCAACTGTTCCCATGCCTAAAATACGATGATTCTGCTCTACAGAAGATTCATCCCATGCAGTCCAATATTCAGGCACCTCTTCATCTTTATTATTTAACAGCACTAACCGTAGACCATCTGGATCTTCAAAGTGCAGTGCGTCTCTTCCGGCGTAAGTTGTAATTTCCCCATGCGCCACCTGGAGTGACTCAAAACGTCTCTTCCAAAATGTAAGACTTTCTATTGAAGGTACGAGCAAGCCTATTTGTGTTATTGCATTTGTACCACGGATTGTTCTACCTACATTCGGCATTTCAAAAAATGATAATTCAGTTCCGGCACTCCCTGTTAAATCACCATAAAACAAATGATACATAAATGGATTATCTTGATTGACTGTCTTTTTCACCCGGCGTAACCCTAGAACATCTCGATAAAAATTATTATTCGTTTTCGCATTTTTAGTCACCATAGAAATGTGGTGATGCCCTGGAATTGTATACATAAAACTTCCTCCTCTTTATCACTTGATTAGTCAATTGATTAAGTAAAAAAAATTACTCATTCGGTAATTCTTTTTTTTCACTATGCTTATGAACTTTTGACATCAACTCGTATAGTATTTTCTGCTCTTCTTCATTTAATACATCATCAAAAAATGATGATTGAAATGCAAGTTGCTCTGGCAATGCTCTTTCTAAAGCCGCTTCCCCTTGCTCTGTAAGACTAATTGTTTTCGTTTTCCAATCTTGTTTTCGTATAATATATCCTTCTTTTTCAAGACGTGTTAACATTCGAGAAATACCGCCTTGTGTAACGGTAACCTTTTCTGCTAACTCCATTTGTGTTAATGGCTGATAAGTCCGTATTTGCAAAAGCACATCAAATTGGGCTGTTGTTAAATCAAAACGTTTTAAAAACTCATTTGACATTTGATTACTTTGGTTCGTAAATCGTATTAAACGTAGCCATATTAACGATCCTATCGTATTTTCACGCATGTTTCATCACTTCCTAGCGTTGATCTTACTATCACTTTACCACTCAAGTGATAGTAATGCAAGTAGAAATATGTTAAAAATACCTCCCAAAATCATTATTCTTAACTTTCCATTTCATTCATTGCTATATTTAAAGCTGCCACAGCTTTTGGCCAACCAACGTAAAAAGCCATATGTGTTATTAATGCAATTAATTCATTCTCCATTATCCCATTTTGTTTAGCTAGCTTCAGATGAAATGATAATTGTTCTGTATTACCAAGACTGATTAGTGCCGACAATGTACATAAGCTTCTTTCTCTTAATGTTAAAGTGGCATCCCGCCACACTTCCTCAAATAATATCTCTTCACTATAATGAGAAAATACAGGTGCTATTTCTCTCATTTTCTTTGGAATATAAAATTCAATTGGTTCATTCATCATTTTGCTCCCTTCATTTTTACCAATTGTGCCATCCCTTGACCAAATGACCAGTTTTCAGCAGCTGTCTCATGTAATGTAATAAAAATGTCAGTAACTTTCACATTAGAACATGCTGAAATTTCAAAGGATATAGATTGATACAAACCTTTTTTCTGTTGCACTGTTCTTCCAGGTCCACATGTAATAGAAACATGAATCATATTCTCAGTTCTCATTTCTCCTCTTTCCAACAAATAATATGGATTATACAAAAATTGATTTTGTTGATAAGGTAAAAATATTTGAAAATAATCATTTTCAGGGATGTTAAAATGTTCAATTAATGCAAGATGGATACATTCACCTATCTTTTTCAACTCTTCTTTATTTAATATATCTTCATGATAATAAACGTTCACAAAAGGCATAGATTTTCATTCCTTTTTCTTAATTTAGCATTCAACAACATATCCTCGTGAAATATGTAAAATCTCATAAATAGTAACATCGCCCATTACATCTATTTCAGGCTTTTCCTTATAAAAACTGAATTGACTATATCCCCACTTATCCGGATTATAAACTATTACATTTCCTAAACATTTTTCTATGTTTTGCACATTTTCATTTACTTTATTTAATTGCGTCCCAATCAGCGATTTAATTTGAGAAATACTCCCTGCATATTCAACAGCATATCTACTTTTTCTAAAATCATTACTTAAATTAACAACTAATGGAACACCTATATTTATTTGTTGCCACCCAAACGATTGCAAAATATTATCGTAATACCCTTCGAATATAAATTTGTTCATCCCTTCATGACCATTCCACATATATAAAGGTGCATAACAGTTATAGAAATTCCCACCCTTACCTGTCTCAGTAATTAAATAAGCCTTAAAATTTAGTTCTTGAAAACCATCAGTTTTAAACCCATTATCCTTTACCCTTTTTTTAATAATCTCCATGTCATAATCCTTTGGTAAAATGACCTTATATTGCATACCAATCATGTTTATCACTCACTTTCGATCTTATATACATAATGATAAACCGATGATCGGCTGACGTAAAATAGGTATAAATTATGTTTGATATCATTTATAATGATACCGTATAAGGGGCTGAAATGAATGGAAATAAATGATCTTATCATATTTAAAACTGTAGCTAACGAAGGATCTATTAGTAAAGCCGCTAAAGAACTAGGCTATGTACAACCAAATGTAACTGAGCGAATCAAAAAATTAGAACAAGAATTAGAAACACCTTTACTACATAGAGATAACAAAGGTGTCTCCCTGTTACCTTCTGGTGACATTTTATTAGACTACACGAATAAAATATTAGCTCTTTTAGAAGAAGCCAAAGATGAAATTAAAACAAGTGCTTCTTCTTATGTAATAGCGACGTCACAATCTATTTTGACTAATTATTTAAGTATGCGTATTAAAGAAAATTTCAGGAATTATCAAATATATATAGAAAGTAGTAGCCATTTACAAAAACTACTACAGCAACAAAAAGTTGATATGGTCATAACTTATGAGGATTATCCCGACGCAGCGTTTAAAAAAGTATTCACCACTTCAATTTCTGTAGGCTTATTAAAAGCGAAAGAACAGTGTAACATTGACTTTTCAAAAGAACTTTTCTTTGTTAGTAACAATAAAAAGTGCCCTTTTAGAAATATGACAATACAATTTCTAAAAGAAAACAATCTATCTCAGCATCAACTTCAACAGTTAGATTCTTATTCGCTTATTGAAGAGTTTATTGTTGAGGGAAATGGGATAGCTTTTTTACCGATTAGAAATGATAAATTAGTTCCAGTTGAAAATGTCGCGGTTGAAAAACTACCTATTAACTTCTTTACAACTCGAGACTTAGATAAAGTGATTCCAGGTGAACTATTTAATTAATAAAAAGGCTACACTTGTCGTATTTTACGGATAAATAAATATCCCTTTTCGAATCGCTAATATAACTTCATATACTATCGTACGGCTTAATAAAATAAAAAGGGATGTTACCTAGTTAATATGTTTAACTACTAGGACATCCCTTTTCATCTTGAAGACTTATTTTACACGTTCTGTTCCACCCCTGTACTCTTCTCCTTCTTACTTCTTTTAAAATTCTTCAACTTCTTAACCGTTCCAACTAATCCTTTTGGAAAAACTAATAACACGATAATGTATAATAAACCTAGAATAATCGTCCACCTTTCAAAAATCGGATACTCTGTAGCTAGTTCTGATAAATAATATTTCAGTGATTCAATAATCCCCGCTCCAGCAATAGCTCCGATTAACGTTCCAACTCCCCCAATCATTGTCATCAATAATGCATTTAACGTCATTTCAATTGAAAATACAGTTGTATTAACAAAGCGTAATGTGATGACAAATAAACCACCGCTAATCGCTGCAACTACTCCTGCAACAACACTAGCAATAATTTTATAATGAAGAACTTTATAGCCAAGTGCTTCAACTCGTTGTTCATTTTGTGAAATCGCCTTTAACACTTTCCCAATTGAAGATTTTGTGAAAAGACGTAACAAAATGAAAATACTGATTAGACATATAAATGTTATATAATAAAATGTAAAACGATCACGGAATATATCTGGTACACGAAATGTAAATCCATCTCCTCCATGAGTCAGTGAACGCCATTTTTCAGCAAGTACAAAAAACAGCTGGGAAATAGCGAGCGTTAACATTGCATAAAAATGACTTTTCAGCCGTAAAGAAAGCAAACCGATTATATAACTAACGATGGCTGATACAATAATTGCGGCTGCTATTCCTATAAAAAAGTTTGTGATAGACACCCCTTGTCGATCAAATAAAAGTGCTACCCCATACGCCCCTATACCAAAGAACATACAATGACCGAATGAAACAATACCTGTATATCCAAGGAGAACATCAAAACTCATAGCGAAAATAGCAAAGATGAAGATTTGAGTGAACAAAATTAACAAGCTCCGTGAATCATTTACGAATGGAAATACACTTAAACAAATGAGCATAAATACTCCGAAGTATACTTTAATTCGATTCGATGTGCTGTTCACCATTTCACCCCTTTTCACCAACAAGTCCCGTTGGCTTCACTATTAAGAAAAATAGTAACATTAACATATTAATTGCAAGTGATAAATCCGGTATAAAATATGCTGTAAAAGCACCAGCTAATCCAACAATTAAAGAAGCGATTGCTGAACCTTGTACGCTTCCTAATCCTCCAATTATCACTACTATAAAAGCTAAAATCGCATACTGCATACCCATCTCGGCGAAAATAACACCTGAATACGGTGCTAATAAGAAGCCTCCCAAAGCCGCCATCCCTGCTCCTAATAAAAAGACGAAAGAAAATATCGCTTTTACATTAATACCGAGCGCTTGAACCATCTCTTTATCCATTACACCTGCGCGAATCATAAGACCTATCTTTGTTTTTTTGAGCAATAATAGTAAGGCAATGTAAATGATGATCCCAATTAAAATAACGAATAGACGATATTTAATTAATATAACGCCTTCAAATGTATAACTACCTTGTAACCATAACGGTAATTTAGCACCAATTGGATTTGGCCCCCAAAATACTTTAATACATTCACTAAGTACAAGCATTCCTCCAAGCGTCACAAGAAGCTGGCGAACATGATTTCCATATACCGGTCTAATAAGGAATCTTTCTAAAATGAATCCAAGAAACATCCCCATAGCAATTGCTCCAATTAAAGCGAGTAAATAGCTTCCAGTTGTATTAAATATCCATACACCTGTAAAAGCTCCCCATGCAAATAACCCACCATGTGCGAAGTTTAGAACGCTCATTAAACCGAAAATAAGTGAAAGACCTGACGCTAATAAAAAAATGAGCATCCCTGTTGAAATCCCATTTACAAATAAATTGATTAACACATCCATCCTTCTCACCCCGGATTCATGTTAAGAGATTCCTAAATATTTGTGACACATTTCCTTATCCTCTTTTAATTCATGCATAAAACCGTTATGAACAATTCTTCCGTTATCCATAATATAAAAGTAATCACCAATTTGACTAGCCATCATAAAGTTTTGTTCAACGAGTAAAACTGTTGTTTTCTCTTTCATTTTCAAAATGGCTATCATTAATTTTTCTATCATAATGGGCGACAAGCCTTTACTCGGCTCATCAATAAGTAATAAACCATCACTATTAATAAATGCTCTTGAAATTGCTAGCATTTGCTTTTGCCCTCCGCTTAAGAGTCCGCTTTTTTTGTGCCAAAATTGCTTTAAATCTGGAAATAATTCAAGCATCCAGTCTATTTTTTCTTCCGCTTCTTCTCCCTTCCCTCTAGCAAGAGCGAATGTTTCTTCTACTGTCAGGTCGTGAAAAATACCTTGATTTTCTGGTACATACCCTATTCCTTTCCTTGAAATTAAATGTGTAGATAATCCATTTACTTGTGTACTATCATAATAAATTTCACCATGTGCGATATGGTGAAATCCCATAACCGAACGTAATGTCGTAGTCTTCCCTGCCCCATTTCTTCCAAACAGTACAGTAATCGTTCCTTTCTCAACAGTAAGAGATACCCCTTGTAAAATATGAAACTGATCTAAATACGTCTCTATATTATTCACTTGTAATAGTGCCACTATATAATCCCCCTAAATAAGCACTTTGTACACGCTCATCTTTCATCATTTCTTCGGGCAAACCTTCAGCCAATAACTCTCCATGGAATAAAACGATAAGATGGTCTGACAAACCTAGTACCATATCCATTTTGTGTTCAATAAGTACAATTGTACTCTCTGGATGTTTCTTAATATTTTCAATCACTTGTAAAATAGCCGGTACCTCCTCAACTGATATACCTGCCGTCGGCTCATCAAGTAGTAACACATCCGTTTTTAAAGCTAATAACATCGCAAGCTCTAACTTTCGTTTTTCCCCATGCGCTAGATCTTTCGCTAATACATGTTCTTTCTCGTGAAGTAATACTGTTTTTAAGAAACGTCTCGCCTCTCCAACTTGTTGCTTAAATTTTGCCGAACTCGGAAAAAAACTATAGTAATCTTGCACAAATGATTGAACACTTAAACGAACATTTTCAAGTACCGTTAACTCTGGGAATATATTTGTAAGTTGAAAAGAACGACCAATTCCTAATCGAGTACGATCCGAAATTGATAAATTTGTAATCTCTTGTCCTTTAAAATATACTTCACCCTTTGTTGGAGAAATTTGTCCACTTAGTAAATTGAATAGCGTTGTCTTTCCTGCACCATTTGGTCCAATAATTGAAATGAGCTTTCCTTTTTGTACTGTTAAATTCACATCCTTAATAACATGATGCTCGCCAAAAGATACGCAAAGATTTTTCGTTTCTAGCAAATGTGTCACGAAATCCCTCCCTTTAAAGCTTTAAGTATGAAAGAAATACGTATAAAGAGGGTGTACTCCCTCTTTATACGAAAACAACAGAAAATTCAGTCTATTTATTTTGAACTTGGGGTTCTGTCTCTTTCATCGTTAATTCTCGCTCTAATACTGGCACCGGATAATCAACACCATCTTGCTTTTTCAATGTGATAGAATAAAGTGTCTGCATCGCTTGATGATCCTTCTCTCTAAATTTCATCTTTCCTTTCGGTGTATCAAATTCCATTCCTTCCATTTTCTTAATCAATGTATCTACATCTGTATCACCTTTTGTTTTCTTTAAAGCTTCTACAATTGAAATTGCCGCTGACATTCCTCCTGCTGTAAATAAATCTGGCACCGCACCATTAAATCGTTTTTTATGTTCTTCAACTAACCAATCATTCACCTTATTTTTCGGAAGTGTGTGATAATAAACAGAAAAACCTTGCATTCCTACTAACGCATCCATCGTTTTTAATGCCGGTATATCTGGTGCACCGGTAGAAATTTTAATACCCTGCGCTTCCACATTCATATCTTTTAACTGTTTCCAAGGTGAATTCGCACCTGCCCAAACGATAAATAAATAATCTGGTTTTGAGCTAATAATATTTTGAATATTTGCAGTGAAGTCAGTCGAATTTGTATCAGCATATTGCTCGTTTACAATATTCGCACCTAATTTCTTCGCTCCAGCTTTAAATGCCGCAATTCCCTCACGGCCGTAAGCATTATCTTGTGCTAACGTTGCTATTTTCACATCTTTTTTAGCAATTGCCGCAGCACCAGCGACTGCATCTTGAGATGAATTTCTACCTGTTCTAAAAATATATTTATTCCAGTTCTTCCCGGTAATACTATCAGCTACTGCTGGTTCTACAACCATTATTTTTTCATATTCCTCTGCAAGTGGTAAAACCGCTAATGTATCACTTGAACTAGACGATCCGACTAAAAAATCGACTTTCTCTTCTTCTAATAACTTCGTAGCTTTTTTAACCGCTACATCAGCTTTCGTTTCCGTATCTTCTACAACAAACTTAATCTTCTTCCCTTCCACTTTCCCAGTTCCACCAGTTGCATAGTCTAACCCTAATTCAAATCCGTTCACTGTTTGTTTTCCATATGATTCTAATGGACCTGTTAATGAAGCAAGAACCCCTACCTTAATCGTCTTTTCATCCTCTGTACTTGTTTTCTTTCCTGAACAAGCTGCCGTTATTAATAACGAACCTAAAACACAACCAGCAGCCACCATTTTTAGCCATTTACGTTTTTTCATCGACATTGTGATCCTCCCCATACTTTACTTTCTGATAGAGTCAAACACGCCAAAGTTACCCATCCGTAATTATGACTTTTCCTTTGAATAATATAAACGAGATTGTTAGTATACATGTATCTTCTCCGATTTCCATTAAACACCTTTACAATTTCATATAAATATTTTATTCCTACCTATACCGCATTCCCAAACTATTAAACTTCTATCCTTTCTAACAAGCATTTTGAGTCTCCAATATTAATTAGCTTTCTTAAAAAATTGAATTCTTTGGAGTAAACCATCTGTAATAATGATATTCCCTTGACTATCCACATCTATTCCTTGTGGTGAGAAAAACTGCCCTGACATACCATTAAAACTTCCAAAAGACTCTAAAAAATTCCCATTTTCATTGTAAATATTCACACGATTATTAGAAGTATCTGTGACATATACCGTATTATTTATATCGATTTCAATTCCTATTGGCAAAAAAAGATCTCCTGAACCCTCTCTCCAATTTTCTAGTGGATCTAAGTTTCCAGCTCCATGATTTGTACCCCATTTTGTAAGAAAATTACCCTCATTATCAAATTTTTGAACCCTATTATTAATCCGATCCACAACATAAACATTATCTTTTGAATCAATTGCTAATTGCATAGGTTGAAAAAACTCTCCCTCTCCACTTCCTTTTCTCCCCCATTCTTTCATATATACAAAGAATGGATTAAATTTTTGAATACGATGATTGTATTCATCCGTAATATAGTAATTGTTATCGCTATCTACTGCAATTTCCCTAGGAAACGAGAACTGCTCACTTCCTTTACCTTTTGTGCCCCAACTTTTAATAAATTGAAACTCCTCATTAAATTTTTGAATACGATAATTCGCTGTATCCGCAACTAAAATATTACCTTCTTTATCAACAGCAATACCAAATGGCATATTAAACTGTCCCGGACCTTCATCTAAAGTTCCTATAGCATCAACAACTTCTCCATTCTTATCTATTTTCAAAATCCTATTATTCCCCATATCAACAACATACAAAAATCCTTTTGCATCCCTTGCCATCGCCACTGGTGTCCTTAATAACTTAGAAGTATCTAGCTCACTCCCCCATGATTTCACATATTTTACAGCAGAGGCACTTCCTACAGAAGCAAACATCCCTAGACTCACAATAACAATGAAAAAACAACATATAATTTTTTTGATAAAATCCATGCTTACTACCATCTAATCACAGTAGCTGCCCAAGTATACCCAGTACCTGCACTAACCACTACTGCAATATCTCCAGGCTGTAATTTCCCTTGCTCATTTGCAAAATGAAGACCTATACATGGGTCAAGTGCTGACATATGCCCATAATGATCTAAATATACAACTTGCTCTTCTACTAAGCCCAGCCCCTGTAACAATTCTATTAGCATAGAGCGTTTTGTATGCAGTGGTAACAATACTTTAATATCTTTAGGAGTAAATCCACTTTTTCTTAACGCCTCCCGAATAACCTTATCAAAATTAGGGGTTGAAATTGGATCTAAACGTTCTTTCATACTAATAGGATCTATTACATCAATATAATGTTGTCGATTCTCAACTGTATCATAGCTCGCAACCTGCTTCGATCCACCAGCTGGAATACGAACATCGTCATGAAATGAACCATCCGTTATAATCGCACTGCCTAATATTTCACCGTTGCTAGCTCCCTTTTTTACTAAAGCTGCACTTCCGCCATCAGCAAAATTAAACATAAAACGTGAGCGTGGATTATCATAATCTACAATTTGAGATTCTTTACATCCACCTACTAATAATATATTTTCAATTGATTTATCAGAGTAGAGCATATCCTTTGCGACTTTGAGAGCGATTGGAAAGCAAGAACTAACATTCATAATTTCAAAAGCATAAGCATTTTTCAATCCAAGTTCATGCTGAATTTTTGGGGCACTAGACCATACGTGGTAATCTTTATGTGGACTGCCAAAATAAATGACTACATCAATAGATTGAGGATCTACTTGTAATAATATTGGCTTTGCAGCAGCAATAGCTAAATCTGATACATGCATCGTTTCGTCTGCGACATGTTTTTCATATAACCCAAACTTTTCTATAATAATATTCTCAGGAATACCTGTTTTTTTAGATAAATCTGCGGCCGTCTCTACGTCTTTTGGGAAGAAAACACCAGTTGCTTCAATCCCAATTCTCATTAGACAATTCCTCCTTCTTTTGGCACCATCATAGTCGCTACACCTGTTAACACTAAATCTCCTTTTTGGTTATGACACTCAGTTAACAATTTCAAAACTCTCTTTTCTATCATAAATTCTTGTACTGTTGCCGTAGCTGTAATCGTATCTCCTATAAAAACTGGCGCTGTAAATTTAATAGTTTGTTCCATATAAACGGAACCCTTTCCTGGTAAATGAACGCCTAACAATTGTGATAATAAACTAGAAGTTAATAAACCATGTGCGATTCTTTGATTAAATCTAGTTTGTTTTGCATACTCATGATCAATATGAATTGGATTAAAATCCCCGCTCAAACCCGCAAATAATACAAAATCCGTTTCTGTTATTGTTTTACTACATGATGCCTGTTGACCGGAACTATACATAATCATCCCTTCACCTACTTTTCAGTTGATTTGCTAACTGTGCTTTTTGAATTTTACCAGTTGCATTTTTAGGCAATTCCTCTAGAAACACAATTTCTTTTGGAACTTTATATTTGGCTAGAAATAAACGACAATGATCAATGACTTCCTTTTCAGTTAATACACTGCAACTCTTTTTCACAATAAAGGCGATTGGAATCTCTCCCCACTTTACATGTTGTGTACCAATTACTGCTACCTCACATACTTCTGATAGTTTATTAATAACTTGCTCTACTTCAAGGGGATAAATATTTTCACCACCGGAAATTATCATTTCTTTTTTTCTACCGACAATGTATACAAAACCATCTTCATCAACTTTAGCTAAATCTCCCGTATATAACCAACCATCTTGAATCGTTTCTTCTGTTGCATCTGGCCGATTCCAATACCCTTTCATTACATTTGGCCCTCTTATTAGTAACTCTCCAACTTCACCAATCTCAACTTTATTTTTGTTTTCATCAATAAGTACATAATCACAAAACAGAACAGGTTTTCCAATTGAGCCTACTTTACGTCTTGCATCTTCTTCTGAAAGCATAAATACGGTTGGTGATGTTTCAGTCATACCAAAGCCTTGACCAAATAAAAATCCTCTATCTATAAATTCTCTCATCAACTCTTCTGGACATGGTGCACCACCGTTATAAAACCAGCGAACTGATTGTAAATTTGTAGTTTCAAACTTTGCGCAATTAATTAATGCTTGGTGAATTGTAGGTACTCCCATTACAACAGTCACTTTATATTTTTCTATCATAGAAAGAGCTATGGTTGGCTCAAATTTTCTCGGAACAATGATTATTCCACCTGCAAATAAAGTTGGAAATGCGAATAAACCAATCCCACCAATATGAAATAAAGGCAATAACACAATGGAGCGGTCATGAACAGTTAGGTCAATCGCAAATGTATTATTAAGCGCATTCCAAAACATATTCTCTTGTGTAAGTACAGCTCCTTTCGGTTGTCCTGTTGTCCCCGAGGTATAACATATAATAAAGGATGCGCTTTCATTTATCTCTTCAAAGTTGTCAATTTTTCTATCTTCTATTTCTTTTAAACTTTTAATCGAAATAACTCTTTGTACATATGTTACATTCTGCATTGACAGTGCCATATTTTGAAATGTTTCCTCTACAAATAAAACTGTAGCTCCACTATCTTTTAACTGAAATATAAGTTCATTTTCTGTTAACCGTATATTCAGTGGAACAGCAATACATTCTACCTTTGCTATAGCAAATAAAAGTACAATATATTCCAAGCTATTTTGTGATAAAATAGCTATCCTCTCTCCTTTTTGCACATTTAAGTCGTAAATTAAATATGCTGCTACTTTACTTACATACTCATGTAACTGTTTATATGTCATTTCCTCCTCTTCTGTAATAATGGCAATGCGATCTGGATGTAAATAGGCCCGTTTTTCAATCCAATAAGCAATGCCTTGCATATTTTCCCCACTCCCTTATCTCTTTCTCAATCCTTCAAATATTAATGACATCGCTGCTTCAAATACATCTTCCGGAACATCTTTCTCTTCCCAATAGCCCCATCGCATTCCTAAAAATTGACCAATTGACATAAGACAATACGCAATTGTTTCTTTATCAAGTTGTTTAAATTCTCCCGCTTCCATGCCAGCCGATAAACTTTTTAAAAATCCATTTGCGAGCTTTGCATAATACCATCTATATAAATTATCATCAACAACTACCGCCTGTTGTACAATGTTATATAGATTAGGACGATCTTTCACCCATCGAAAAAAGGCCTGAAAACCTCTTCTTTGTGCCTCTTCATAACTTGATATCCCCTTCATTTCTTCTTTAATAATTAAGCGTAACTCACGGTTCAATCTGCGAATCAATTCATCAAATATATCTTTTTTAGATGGAAAGTAATTATAGAAAGTTCCGTGCGCTACCGTTGCTTCTTGTGTAATATTCACGATAGAAGCTTCGTAATATCCTTTATTACCAAATACCTCTTCTGCAGCACACAATAATTTCTCTCTCGTTTCTAACCCTTTTGTTGTTAGGTTTTTTACATTCATTATTATTTTTTCTGACACCTGAATCACCTCTTAGATTTGATTATAAATATATTTCTGAATTTTTCAATTATTTTCATTAGACAAAATCCGCAAGCGTTTTTCTACATACAAAAAAGGACTAACTTATTTTGAAGTTAGTCCTTTAATCTTAATTAGAATTAAGTTCTACTTTCTCTAACCCCTCAACCAATTGCTTCTTATCTAATCCTTCCCCTATTACTACCAAATTTGTCGGGAAACCGAAGTCTTGTTCCAGTAAGGTTGGTACGCCAAATGAATATTGGAATAAGTGAGGGTATTTATCTCCATGGAATTTCACAAATCCTTTTACGCGATAAATACTATCTGGTAAATTCGAAAGCCATTCATATAATTTATCTTGATCAATCGATTTCGTAAATTGATACGTCATCGTTTGTATATGTAAATGCTGTTTGACATGTAGTGTCTCATGTTCTCCATCTCTCACAAATTCAGCTTCTTCTATATCTTTTAAAGATATATTACAATACTTTGTTTCAAACAATTTCGCATGATTATTTATTGCCTTTACGTCTTCAAGTACTTTGTTCTTATCCGAATCTGTTAATAAATCTGATTTATTAATAAGAATATGACTTCCATATTTCATTTGCTCATGTAATAGCTGTTGTACATTTGCACTTAATATACTTCGGTTTAACCATCTTACTGCATCTAATACGACTACTATAGATTTCACTTCAAGGAAAGGAGCTAAAATTGGTGATACACATGCATCTAACACTTCAATTGGATGTGCGACACCTGTTGTTTCTATATAAATTACATCTGGTCTTTCTTGTTGATATAAAGAATGTAATTGAATTTCAAGCTCTTCTTTTAACGTACAACAAATACATCCTTTCAGCAGTTCCCTTAACACATTCTCTTTTCCAATAATATCTGTATCTACCGAGTATTCACCGATTTCATTCATCAAAACTGCAACTTTTCGATTTTTCTTCTTTTCTGCTAATAATAAATTTTGCAGCAATGTTGATTTTCCGCTACCTAAAAAACCACCTAATATATGAATTTCTACTTTACTCATTCGACCGACCATCCATTTCTCTACTTCAAATTCCTTCAAAGCGTAATTATTACGATTTATATTTATCATTTTATTAAAAGAATACCTATTTGTAAACAAAACTGCTAGATTATCGTTTCATTTTCCATTCACTTCATGAGCAACTCTAATTCCAGACTCGATTGCTCCTTGCATCCATCCATGTGTTAATGTCGTATGTTCTCCTGCAAAGTGCACTCTACCCGCTGGCGGCGTAATATATGGAAACAATTCAAGCTCTTGCCCTGGTTCAAAAGCTGTAAATGCTCCGCAAGAATACGGATTTTGACTCCAGCTAAAAGATTCTCCCGCAACATATTCACTATAAACCACATTTCCATATATTTGCGCTAAATTTTTCAACGCATAACGAATACGTTCTCTATTCGAGAGACTATCCCACGTTAACGCCTCATCTGCCCACGTATAACTCACTAAAACGATAGCCGCCCCTGGTGTATGAATGCCGTAGCTCGGATAATATGTAAAGCGGATAGGTAAATCTGTAATTGACTTACCACCATATTGTCCTGCTCTTTCCCAAAATCTACTTTTAAACTCTATCGCAATTTTAGTTGAAGCAATATAATTTAATTCACGAATTGCCCGCCTTTTATAATAAGAGAATAAATGATATGGCTGAACTTCTACAAATCGCAAAGCTGAAAATGGAATTGTGACAATAGCGATGTCACCAGTTACTATAAATGAATTTAACGTTTGTTCATGTGTTACTTGCATCATTACTTTATTATCTTCCTGTATAATTTTTTCTACTTTATACGGCATAAAAATATTATCCTTTAGCTCTGGTAAAAATGAATTTGGTAATGCATCCATCCCGCCCGTTATCTCATAATATTTCGTCGTTGAAGTGAAAAAGATCATTTCGCGTAATACTTCAATTAAGGACATTCCCATGTATGCTTCCATATCAAGAAGTACTCCGATCATATCTATTGCCCCATCTGAATAATACTCGGTTAAAAATGAACCGAGCGAATATGTTTTATACTTTTTTTCAACAATAATCCAGTTTTTATCCGGATCTTTCTTAATATAATTAAGTATCGATTCCAATACCCCTAACATTAACCCTTCTGCTGTTTTCCCTCTTTCTTTATCTAAAACTGGATATCCAAGTACACTTGGATCCTTTTCAAACACATCCAATCTCGTTCTTTTGTTATTCGTATAAATTATATCTGAAGAAGTTTTATTAATAAAAAGGTTTAACGGTAGTTTAAATTTACGAATGTAGGCTAAAGTTAAATCATGAGTATCCGGAATACGCATAGGGCCTGCGTTAAAATATAACCCTGCGCTAAATGGTTCACGAATCGTATACACCCTGCCACCTATTCTGTTATTCGCTTCTATAATCGTTACCTCGTGTCCAGCCTCTTTTAATAAAGATGCTGCAACTAATCCAGATATCCCTGCACCGGCAACTGTAATCCGTTTGGGGTTATTCGTTTTGGCAAGCCCTTCATGAACAATTTGAAGCATTTGTTCCATCGATAATGGATTCCCCATGCCAATTCCCCTTTTACGAAGGATTTTACTGAATTATATTCGTTTAACAGGATTCCTATGTTTCATTCAAGTAATTGAGTGGATACATTTTCAATCACTTGAATATCTTTTATAAAATGTAATAAAATAGATATGAAACTATAGAAGTAAGACGTATTATCTTACATAATAAAATTTATGAAATAGCGAGGAATTTTGAAATGAAAAAAGGTATTAACCGTGTTGTATTAGTAGGAACAGGAGCAGTTGGATGTAGTTATGCTTACTGTATGATTAACCAAGCTGTAGCTGAAGAATTTGTTTTAGTTGATGTAAATGAAGCAAAAGCTGAAGGAGAAGCAATGGACTTAAGCCATGCCGTTCCTTTCGCACCAGCTCCAACAAAGGTTTGGAAAGGTAGTTATGAAGATTGTAAAGACGCAGATCTTGTTGTAATTACAGCTGGATTACCACAAAAGCCAGGTGAAACACGTTTAGATTTAGTTGAGAAAAATGCTAAAATTTTCAAGCAAATTGTTCGTAGCATTATGGATAGCGGCTTTGACGGTATCTTCTTAATCGCAACAAACCCTGTAGATATTTTAACTTACGTAACTTGGAAAGAATCTGGATTACCGAAAGAACGCGTAATCGGTTCTGGTACAACTCTTGATTCTGCTCGTTTCCGCTATATGTTAGGTGAGTACTTCGATATTGGACCTCATAACATTCACGCTTATATTATCGGAGAGCACGGTGATACAGAACTTCCTGTTTGGAGTCACGTATCAATTGGTATTCAAAAACTACAAACGCTTCTTGAAAAAGACAACACATATAACCAAAAAGATTTAGATGATATTTTCATAAACGTGCGTGATGCAGCTTACCATATTATTGAACGAAAAGGTGCTACATACTACGGTATCGGCATGTCACTTTTACGTGTCACGAAAGCAATCTTAAACAACGAAAACAGCGTATTAACTGTATCAGCATACCTTGAAGGTCAATACGGCCAACAAGATGTTTATATTGGCGTACCTGCTGTTTTAAACCGCGGCGGTGTTCGTGAAATTTTAGAAGTTGAACTAAGTGAAGAGGAAGAATTAAAATTCGATCACTCTGTTCAAGTATTGAAAGAAACAATGGCTCCTGTTCTTTAATCATATTTTCAATCAAAAAAGCAATCCGATTTATATTGGATTGCTTTTTTATATTTTTATAGTTCCCCCTCAATTTAAACTGTAATATTATCTATAAAAAGGAGTGATTTCATGAATGATTCTTGGACGATTGTAATCCTCTTGCTAGCTGTAGCATCCTTAATACTTTTCCTCTTCTTAATCATCAGAACGCTATTCCCAACTACAAAATATGATAAGAATCTCGGATTGATTCTAATTATTTTAAGCTTGTTAGCAATACCGATAAGTATCTTCCTTATAGGAGGATGGGCAGGTATGGGAGTTGGTGTAATCGCAGTCTTTATTTTTGCTGCTGTTATTATAGCTTTAATTGCAAATAGATTCATTAAACTACCTCCTCCAAAGAAAAAATAATAAATGACCGATGTTTTCATCAAGAGAAAACATCGGTCATTTTCTATCATTTATTATCTTTAATCGGTTCATCGTTATTTACGTCAAGTACATCTAATAAAAAGATAAAGATTGGTATTCCGATAATAAGCCCCCATATTCCGAGGAAATGCTCTGAAAAGATAAGAATCATAAATGTATAAAATACTGGTAAATTCGTTTTTGCAGACATAAATTTTGGATTTAAAAAATAACTTTCAAGAGCGTGGATTACTGTAATGAACACTAGTATGTATACAACATACATAACCCCGCCGACGTTATAGGCAATGATACAAAGTGGAAACAAGGAAATAATAACACCAGCAACTGGAATCAAGCCGAGTAGAAAGACCATGACAGCCAATACAAGAAGCTGTGGAAATCCTAAAATGACAAGTGCAATTACAGTGAGCACACAATTTACAACTGCAATTAAAAACTGTGCTTCAATCACTTTTCCGAACGATCTTGCAAATCTTTCACCGAAATATGCAATCTCCTCATAAAAAATCTTTAATTTACTATCTTTAAATTTAGACGTGAATGAAATAATTCGCTCTTTTTCCAATAAGAAAAATAAGCTTAGAATAAGAGACAATAGTATTTGCAAACTTACCTTTCCTATGTTTGCTATTGATTGATAAATGACATCCACACCTTGTTCAATATATTTTGATACTTCCATTTCATTAATTGCTGAAAGTACGTATCTAATCATCTCATTATCAGGTGGATGTTGAAAAAACAATTTAAATTGATAAATTAATTGTGAAATTTGTATCGTTAGCACAGGTAAATATTTATATAATGTAGTTACAATAAACGTCACTAATACAATATATAAACAAGCAATAACCACTTTCCTATTTACTTTCAATTTTTTTGAAATAAACTTTTGAAATCGATCCATCAAAAACGTGAGAATAAACGTAATTAATATTAAATTAATCATACTTTTTAATCCATACAATACAAGCGCTAATATTATTAAAACGAGAAACCGTTGAAACCCTCTGCTTCGAAAGAAATTTTTCACTTCATTCATTAAGAATTAACCTCTCCCTTCAATGGATGGAAATCGGATATATTACATTTTATGAACTTCTATAGACAATCTTTCTTACTAATTGGAAAGAATCCTTTTTTTCTTTTTTATTGTCGGATTTTTTTATCTAATACTTTTCTAAAAACTACTTTATCAACTCTATATTTTATGAGAACGTCTATTTTTAGACTGTTGCTCCTTAGTAGATTTTTCATATTGAAAAAAGAGAGTTATCTATCACTTAACTCTCTAGAAAAATGCTAAATGAAAAGCTTAATTATTTCTTTTTTGCATTTGCTTCGCTAACAATTCCTTCACTTGGTTATACGTTAACCCTGAATTTTTGTTTAAACGCTTTACTTCCTCGACATCAGTACCTACCACTGTATATTTTTTCTCATCACTCATATTTCCACTTCCTTTTTCACCAGATCATTTCTTATATTTCTTCCCTAAACTCTTGTCAACTACCCCCACTGAGATGAAGCGTTTCAGTGGGGGCTTGAGTTAGAACGCTAGGTCTTTTCGTCTATCGCTAGACAGTTTGACGCTCTAGAATTCATGCCACCTTACAGTAACACCCCAAGTAAGTTTTTGGTTGGTACTAGAAACGAACAATCGTTTCCCCACTTGCACCACCCTTTCGAAAAAGAGCAGTTCTTCCTTATAGAAGAAGCCACCACTCAGATGAATCCGGCGTGTGCTACAAGCCCCGACAAGTCGAGTACACATGGATGGTTGACGCACCCACTAAGCTATGCACAAAGCAACAGCCTTACGTTTTTGCACTTTTAATAGAATCGGCGTTTTTACTTTGAGATTGTCATCCAATTCTACAACTTTTGATTTTTGCAATGTATTCAACGCACCATTAATATCAGCGTGAATACATTTTCCTGATTTACTTTGATACATTCCACGAGTGATTCGTTTGCCACTAAAGCGATAATGCATCCTGTCTTCCTTAGACCAAACTGGAACCCTATCTTTGTCAAGAAAACTAGCTTTTGAAGTATAGCTTTCTTCTTGTTTCAAAAATCGGATGCCTTCTTTTACACATTTATTCTCAATTGCTGCAATCAGTTTATGAAATGGGATTTGAACAAATTTTTGGTTATTCTTTTTTCCCATATCAGATTTTTGTTTCCAACCAGTGTTATACCCTACGACAACCGTATCTATACTGAATGCTTTCACTTTTTTGAACAACAAACCTACAGTTTGTGAAATGTAACCATTTATTTGTCTTTCTCGTTTATGCCAAAGTGCAGCCATTTTGTTCGTTACAACTCGTTTTGAAAGTCCATTTTCCACATTTTTCAGTTGCAGATTACGTATCATTTTGTTGAAGTACTGGTTAATGGATTTAAGTTTTTTTCCATCAATTAAAAATGTGTCACCTGTATTTGTTGCGCAACTTACTAATCTGTCTACACCTAAATCGCAACTCAAAGCGTTACTAGTAGTCGTGGATTGCTTCTTCATTTGAGAAACGTGCATCTCATATGTATAATGCACCTCAAAGAACCGACCTTTTTGCTTGGGTACAATCTCAATGTAGAAAATTTTTTTATTTCTTAAATTTTTAGGCATACGTATTTTAATGGAACCGAATTTTTTTCTGAATGCCACATTCATCGGAATCATCCAATACCCGTTATCATCCACTTTTGGAACTTGATAGATTTCAATGATTCGTTTGTCCGTTGAACCAGAATAATTCGGAAACCTAGGACGGCCTGTGAATGTTTCCGGTTTTTTCTTCCACTGTTCCCATGCTTTAAAAAAGCTTTTTACTTCTGTAAATAAGGCTCTACGAATCGCTTGAACAGAGTTTGATTGGACGCCCGAGTAGTTCATATCGGCTTGCATGGCAGTGTCCACTTCTTTTACAGTAGTCATCTTGTTATTATTCAAGTAACTTTGTTTAATTGTGTATAATCCAACATTTCGCAACGCTTTTGAACTATGTGACATGCGTTGCAGTAAACGAAATTCTTTCGCAGTAAGGCAAGCTCGTCCGATATTCTGTTTCTGAGTGAAGCGTTGCATGTTTTCTCTTTTCTTTTGTTTACGTAATACTTTCACTGCTTTCTTTCTACCCATTGTTTTCACCACCTTTCTCAGGGGGTTCATTAAAATCATTTCTTTCCTTGTGATTCAATGTACTTACGGATAGAACCTATAGGTGCACCGCCCGTTGTTAAAAGACAATAACTTCGAGACCAAAACATTTCTTTCCATAGATCATGTTTTATCTTAGGAAAATCTCGTTTCACGAAACGAGAACTAACACTTTTGTAACTGTTAATCGCTTTTGACAAATCAATGTTTGGAACTGAACGGAACAAAACGTGAACATGGTCTTCATCGTGATTCCATTCTTCTACAGTAATTCCTTTTGGCTCAAGCAACCGAATGAAGTGCTCTTTCAGATAATCTGAAATTTCATCGTTCATCACTTTTTTACGGTATTTAATAACCAAAACTAAATGATAGTAGAGTAAGAACACTGAATGATTATTATTATCTAATTTCGTTGTCATATATATTGTCTCCTTATCTACGACTAATTATATCGCAAGACGCAAAAGAAACAAATATTCGCTCTTTAAAAAATTGTTATGAACGAAACAAAAGAGTTCAGCCTACCTTCTGACGGCAATTCATCTCCACCTGAATTGTTGGGTTTCACCACCCGTAACACAAATCAGATGGAGTCTTCTTGCCGAAAAGGATAAATTAACACACATAAGTTGTACTAAATTAAATAGACTATGTTCAATAGCTAACGGAAGTTTAGTTGCGTAAGAGGAATAGATAGAAAAATGTCGAATTTATTATACTTGTTGAATTTGAGGACTTGGAGGATACATTTTGAAAAAATATGAGTTTAAAAATAACATTCCAACATTGGAAGAGTACAAATATTTGTGCGAGTCTGTGGGATGGACTAATTATATGAATTTTGAAGTGGTGGAAACATCACTGAAGAATTCTGTTCACTGCATCACAGTCAAGGATAATGAGCAAATTGTGGGTATGGGGAGAATTGTTGGTGATGGGGCTATCTATTTCTATATTCAAGATATAGTAGTCCATCCAGATTATCAGAAAAATGGAATCGGGAAAGAAATCATGCATATTTTGGTTGAATACTTAAATCAGAATGCCCCTGATAAGGCATTTGTCGGTTTGTTTGCATCACAAGGTAAAGAATCTTTCTATGAAAAATATGATTTTAAAGATTACTCACCAAACATGACGGGGATGTTTACTGTCATTTCAAAAAAATAAACATAATAGATTTTTAATTATACGTCATCAATATTGAAGAAATTGTTCTCACAGTAATGCTTATCTTAAATAAGATCTTCCACGATTGGGTGTGAATATTAAATAAGAAAGGACAGTAGATAGTATATATACTATCTACTGTCCTTTCATTTATCTAACTTTTTTTAATTTTGATTTTGAATTGTATTTTTTAATAAAATTTCACTACATCTTCAGTAGGTAAGAATGTTCTTTCCCCTGGTTGTTCATTTGGCTCACCAAATGGCATTTGTCCTACTAAGCTCCACTCTGCTGGAATGTTCCAAGTTGCTTTCACTTCAGCATCTACGATTGGATTGTAATGTTGTAATGACGCTCCAATTCCTTCAGCCGATAATAGCATCCATACAGTATGTTGTAGCATTGCATTTCCTTGATGAGACCAGAATGGGAACTGATCTTTATACAATGGTGCATTTTCTTGCATTTTTTCTACTGTTGCTTGATCTTCAAAGAATAGAACTGTTCCTACACCTGCATGGAAGCCTTTTAGTCTTTCTACTGTTGCTTCAAAATTTTCTGCTGGCACGCGTGATCTAAGCGTTTCTTTTACGATATCCCAAAACTTTTCATGCTCTCCATCCATTAATACAACCATACGGCCACTTTGCATATTGAAAGAAGTTGGTGCGTGTAAAGCTGTTTTTAAAACTTCTTCAATTCTTTCTTTTGTAATTGTAGCGTTTTTTGTTACTTTACGAATTGAACGACGGTTCACGATTGCTTCTTTTAAATTTGTTGTAGTTGCTGACATTTTAATTCCTCCAAATATATGTTTTATTATTTTTATTTAAACAAATCAACTTGAGTCTTTCATGCAAGACGAATTAGCAATATCCATCCGTCTTACATTGCATACCTTCAAATGAATTTGTTTTATCCTTTTCGATTTCTTTATCAATTACTCTTTCTAGCGTTTCTTTACTAGCAAGTCCTTGAATGACTTCATCTCCAATCATGACAGTTGGAACAGCCATAATATTTGCTTCATCATATGCATGCTGAATTGCTTCTTGATGTTTTTCTTTATATTTACGATTTACTAAAGCATCTTTAAATTCAGCTTCAGGAAGCCCTACTTCTACCGCTAATTTCGTTAATACATCAATATCTTCAATGTTTTGCTCTTCTTGGAAAAACGCAGTAAATACTCGGTGATGATACTCATTTCCAAGTCCACGCTCTTTCGCGAATTGGCACCCTTCAAAAGCTAAATGTGTATATGGATGCGGAGAAACGCGTGGCAGACGCATTTCAACCCCTAATTTTTTTGCAGTAGGAAGAATGAAAGAATCCCATGAACCTAACTTATCTGGCTCGTTCCAAGGATCTATTTTAGAATATGGACTTGGACGCAATTCAAATGGCATCCATTCGATTTCTACATCTTTCTCTTTCGCTACTTCATCTAATGGGCCTTTTGCTAAAAAGCAAAACGGGCATATAAAATCTGAGTATACTTTCATTTTTACAGTCATATCTTTTACACCTTACCTTCTTTTTATTTTTAGATGTAACCAAAACAGTTACAATTTTAAGAAAAAAATATGCATTCTCTTTTAGAGACTTGCAATTATCATATTATGCTTTCATTTTTTGTTGTAAAGATTCAAATAACTGCCCCATCGTAATATTTCTCAACACTTCTTCCATCGCAGATTGCGCCTGAACTAAAATAACCTCTAAAACAGCTTGAATATTCGCCCCAATTGGACAGTCTGGATTCGGTTTTTCATGAATGTGAAATAGTTTGTCTTCTTCCACTACATTCACTGCATGATACACATCTAATAATGTGATTTCATGTAAATCCTTTAATAATCCCGCGCCACCTGGTCCGCGATTTACGTAAACAAATCCAGATTGTTTCAAGTAAGACATTATTTTACGAATGACTACCGGATTTGTATTTACACTCTCGGCCATATAGTCTGAAGTGCAAACTGAAGATGGATTGTTTTTCAAAATAGATAAAATATGAACAGCTATAGAAAAGCGGCTACTAATTTTCATCGTGATCACCACCTCGATGTAATCATTATAGTTACAACAGAAAAATAAGTCAATCCTTTTTACAAATTTTTTAAAGCAAATAAAAAAGTGCCCCATTACAATATATGAGACACCTCTTCTTATTCTGCAAACAAGTCTTGGAATTCTTCAATAAATAGCTGTACAGCGAGTGAAGAATCCTTTAATGAAGGAACAGCTAAAGCGATTTCTCTCCATACTTGTGGTTCCAATTCTCTCGTTTGTATATTCTTTGGTAAACTCGTTAAAGATAACTCAGCCAAAATTGCGATTCCTAATCCTTCTTGAATCATATTTAAAGCTGTTGTAACTGTGGAAATTATATATTCAGCCCGAAGTGGTACGTTCGCTTGTTTAAACATATCGATAATGGGTGGTTCGTACCCACCCTTACATAATATGATTGGTTCATTCTCTAAATCACCTATTGTAATAGAATCGTTCTTACAAAGAGGATGATCCTCCCTTAAGACAACAACCATTTTCCCCTTCGTTAAGGGCACGATCTCCATATCTTTATTAGGCAAAATAACAATTCCTATATCAACAACCCTCGATACTAACCAATCTTCAACTTCTTTAATCGTGCCTTCACAAAGAACGACTTCTAAGTTCGGATACTTCTCCTTAAAAAGATTTATCATTTTGGGTAAGAAATGTGCAGAAGCACTCGGAAAACTCCCAATTCGAATCGTCCCAACTTCGTGCCCTTTCTCCATCGCTACTTCTTGTTCAATCTTCTCAACGCCGTTTAAGATTTCTCTAATATGTACAAGAATTCTATTTCCAACATCCGTAACGATTAGCCCTTTTCGTTTATCGCGTATAAGAATGGTAACTCCTAACTCTGACTCAATGCTTGAAATCGCATGACTTACAGCTGGCTGTGTCATATTTAACATCCCGGCAGCCTTCGTAAAACTCCCTAATTCAACCGTTTTAATTAAAACTTGAAGTTGTGTAATGGTCATAACTAATCACTTATACTCCTTATAAAAAAGATTCATTTTATTTATCATAGTCGATATCATATCATAGTGAAATGGAATACAACAAGGAGGGATTACAGTGACACAGCTTTCTCGAACTAAGACTGCCATAATCCTTACATTTCTCGTTATTATGTGGGGAATTAATTGGCCGTTATCAAAATTCGCTCTGCATTACACACCACCCGTACTCTTTGCAGGGATTAGAACATTAATAGGAGGATTTATCTTACTTACTTTCGCATTACCGAAATACAAACAATTAAATTTAAAGGAAACTTGGCATTTATACTTTATTTCATCTTTACTCAATATTATTTTGTTTTACGGACTACAAACTGTCGGACTTCAGTATATGCCCGCCGGACTCTTCTCCGCAATCGTATTTCTCCAACCTGTCTTACTCGGCATTTTCTCATGGATTTGGCTTGAAGAATCTATGTACGGCTTGAAAATTTTCGGACTTATTCTTGGATTTATTGGTGTTGGGGTTATTAGCTCTAGTAGTTTAACTGGACATATTTCTATTATCGGTGTACTACTTGCTTTAGGGTGCGCTATCGGCTGGGCACTCGGCACAGTATTTATTAAGAAAACTGGACACCGCGTTAATGCCATTTGGATGGTAACACTTCAGCTTATTATTGGCGGACTTTGCTTAATCGGATTTGGTTCAGAATTTGAGAGCTGGTCTAACATCGCTTGGAGTATACCATTTGTAAGTGTACTACTATTCATCTCGTTCTTTGTTATTGCAATGGGATGGCTCGCTTACTTTACACTTGTAGGAGCTGGTGAGGCAAGTAAAGTTGGGGCTTATACGTTCCTTATCCCACTGATCGCTATTATTGTAAGTTCAATTTTCTTACATGAGGCCATTACAATTAGCTTATTTATCGGACTTTTATTTATTATCGTAAGCATTTGTTTTGTAAATATAAAGCCGAAAGCACTTGCTGTAAGGCAGCAAGTTGAAGTGAAATAAATAGATATGAGAAAGAGTCTACCACTTGTAGGCTCTTTCTTTTTTACCATTTTATGAGTACAGTCACTTAACATCTTAGCAAAAGGAAAATTTTCCTTTTTTATTGTATGATGATAATTAAGTAGAAAATATTATCTCTAATACATATGTATGGACTAACAATTCTAATCATAAGGGGGAATTATATGGTTTTACAGTATAAAGAATTTGGAGATTCAAGCTCTCCACTTATGGTTTTTATTCATGGGGGCGGAGTCAGTGGATGGATGTGGGACAAACAAATTAAACATTTTACTAACTTTCACTGCCTTGTTCCTGATTTACCCGAGCAAGGGGAAAATAGTAGTAAGGATCATTTTTCAATACACTTTAGTGCTGAAAAAATCATTGAATTAGTTGAAGAAAAAGGACAAGGTAAAACTGTTATAGTAATCGGTTTTTCGTTAGGTGCTCAAGTATTAATTGCAATGCTCAGCATGAAACCAAACTTAATTCAATACGCTATGATAAATAGCGCATTAGTTAAACTAATTCCTTTCGCTAAAACATTAATAAGATCCCTTGGCTTAACCTATCCACTTATAAAGAGTAAGACGTTTTCCAAAATACAAGCAAAATCAATGTACATAGATGAAACACAATTTGATAACTATTATCATGAAAGTTGTCAAATAAGTAAAAATACATTTGTGAGGATATTAGAAGAAAATGTGTCGTTTACAATACTAAAAGGTTTCGAGAATGCTAGTAGCAATATATTAGTGACTGTTGGAGAAAACGAAAAAAGAATCATGAAAGACTCGATGGCTGAAATCCTTGAAAGCAATCCTAATTGCACAGGTATTATCATTCCTAAAATCGGTCATGGAATCCCTTTAGCAAATCCCAAACTATTTAATACTTTAATTGAAAACTGGCTTAAGCATGATAACCTACCAGAAGAAGTAATGACAGTCAATTGAGTTCCTTATCTTAATAAACCATGTTGTATTTGTAGCTCTAATCCCCCTCGAAGCTGCTTAATCTCAAAATTTTATTAACAAAGGTCTCATTACTTTCAATGAGACCTTTCAATGTTCCCTACTTTTTACGACGTACTACAAAAACACACGTACCTACGGAAGATACAATCGCTAAAACTGATAAGACAATTGCTATTGTTTGCATATTACTTGTACCTTCATTTTTTTCCACACTAGATACTTCACCATGTTCTCCTGTTAATGATGTACCTTTTGCAATCGTAGTAAGTGAGTGGGGCTTTTCAGCTTTCTCATCGCCTGTCCATTCAACAATTTCTCCATCTTTATATTGTTGATATGCATTCCAAGCTATTTGTTGCTCTTTATCTGGATTTTTAGCAACGAAAGTAAATCGTTGGAACTGACCAGGTAAAATCCCTTCTCCTGTTGCTTCCCATATTACAGTTTTAACTTTTCCAGCTGCATCTTTTTGTTCTTCCACTTTCCACCCTGGCACTGGCTCGTACTGTTGAAACTCGACTCCAGACGGTATTTTCAGTGTGACTTTTGTTGTTGCCATATTCTTTTCAACAGGTACCTTTATTGTATAAGTCTCCCAAGAGCTAACGTCAGAAGTTGCTGGTTTCACAGTTACGTGAGCACTAACAGGTAACGAAAAAATCCCCATTGCAATTATTGTTGCGATCATTGTTGTTCCTAATTTTTTTATACGTTTCATTTTCTATAAACTCCTTTTCATTTATAACGTCTTTTTTATCTGCCACCTACAATAAATTTATAATCCGTATCGAAACTATCAAGAGATTTTGTTAATCCGTGAACTTGTATATTCCAGTTTCCTGTCATGTTAATATACATACCTTCCGCTTCATATTCTCCCGGTGACACTGCCGAAACTTTAAATGAACCTTTGCCCATATTCATATCTAAAGATTGAGTCGTCAATACAATTTGTTCCATATCAGTAACAGGCTGTCCATTCTCATCCTTCAAAGTAATATGAAATGTATTCTGTCCTACCTTATTAGGACTTACATGTAAAGTAAGTTCATATCCATTATCTAATTGTTTACTCTCTGTAAAAGGTCCCGTAGGAGGCATCGGCGGCGTTTGTACATTTGTCATAAACGCTACGATTACAAAAACGATAATTCCAATGATAAACTCTACTTTCACCGTAGCTCCTAACCTTTGCTGCGCTCGCATTCTCCCTTTCACATAATGAATAATTCCCAATATCCCCATACACACGAATAAAAGTATCTTTGCTAATAAGGCCAATCCATACTTCGTATCAAATAGGGAATGGATCGTGGGAATAAAAAATGTACTGTTAAAAAGACCCGTTAATAAAATCACTATGACAGTACCTGTTGCCCATGGTGAAAAACGCTTAATCGCATCCCAATACATAGTCCACTTGTCATCCTCTTTACGTAAAAGAAGAACAATCGATGATAGCCCCCCAATCCATAACGAAGCTGCGAATAAATGCAGAAAGTCCATAACGACAGCAATTTCTTTAAACTTTAATCCATATGCATGACTATTGAAGGCTTTCATAACAAGTAACCCAATAAATAATACAATTGGAATGCTCCATACTTTAAACGACGAAAGCCTCTCACTCTTCACTGCAAAATATGTAACAATCATAAGCGTACTAATAAGAGCCATTTGAGTGATCCATACATAACCAAAAACAGATAGCTGTAATGTTTCTTTTAATAATAAAGGATCGAATGCTTCTAGCCATGAAACATCAGCATTTATTTTCGCTTGCAACGGTAAATTGAAAAGTAAACTAATGAATATCCCAAATAATGATATCCATATTATTTTCTTACTCCTCGACTGAACTTGACTTGCACTTCCTTTATAAAGGATAAGATTAAATAATAGAACACCGATAAATAGAGAAAAACTTGTATATAAAATTCCGCGTTCCATAATCATATCGATTTGGGGAACATAGCCCATCTCTTCTACTTTTATATCATCTGTTCCCGCTTCTGCTAATCCAATACGGAATGGAATAACTCCTTGAATCGGATGTCCATCAGCTGAAATAGCTTTCCACTGAATAGAGTAGAGACCATTTTTGAGATTCTCTTTTAACCCAGCCTCTAATATTTTTTTGTTTTTCTTATCAATATGTGCATCTTTTAAATCTACTCTTTTACCTGAGGTGTCTCTTACGAACAATGTATTAAAACTTGAAACTTGTATGTCCTCATCGAATTCAATTTTCACAACAGATGGTGCTTTCTTTAACGTTTCATTTTCAGCAGGATTTGATTTCACAACATACGCATGAGCAGATGCGCTTTTTGGTATCAATATGATAAACACGCACGCTATTAATAGCCATGCCCCTAACCTTCGTATTACTTTCACAATCATTTCACTTCTTTCTTTTTCGTCACTACACTTTCATTACTTTTTACTTCCCAAGTTTTATTTCTTGATAAAATATTAACCTGATTAAGTATAAGGATTTATTTAGTATCACTCTCTATTTATTCCTCACCTCTACACTTCTAACAAAATAGTAGCTACTTATATATATATTACTTATATTTTTAAAGTAGATTATCATTATAGCATAAAATATATTTATGTAAGTTTCTAAAGAAGAAAAGTTATCGTGAATCATTTGTGAAAAAAGTGTGAAATAACCTCCCATATAAAGAGAAATACATAAATTAAAAAGGCGTTACGTTATTACGTAACACCTTTTCTCAAGGATAAACTTCCTTTATTTCGCTTCCGGATAATCACAATACTCAATGATTGTTCCCTCTGTATCCGCTGGGTTAAGATATATTAATCTTCTACCGTGTTTATTAATTCGAAGCGTATGTTCTAACGTTCGAATCCCTTGTTCCTTTAATTCTTCTAAAGCTACATCTAAATCGTCTACACGATACGCAACATGATGGACACCTTTCCCTTTTTGCTTTATAAATCGTGCTATTGGAGAAGTTGTATTATTCGTTGGCGCAAGTAATTCGATTCTATCACCATCAACTTCAAGAATAGCTACTTCGCTTTCAACACCAGGTGCTTCACTTACGTATCGATCTATTAAAGTTCCTGATAAAACCTTTTCATAAAACTGTATCGTACTATCTATATCACGAACTGCGATCCCGATATGGTCAATTGTTTTTTTCATTTTATTTCCCCTATTACTTTATTTTTTCTATTCTTATCAATAGTAACAAAAAAAGTTATAGAATCAAATTCTATAACTTTTTTCATTTAACTTATTTTCTTATTCGCACTAGCTGCTGGGCGAACTTGATTTTTCGCTTTTAAAATGCTAATGCCATATCCGATAAATCCACCGATAATCGCTGGGAAGATCCAGCCTAATCCTACTTCCTGCATCGGAAGGAATTTAGTGAACACACGGCTTACTACTTCAATGTTAACTCCAGCTGCACTTAATCCATCAAATAAGCTGATGATAAACGTTACGATTAAACTCACTTGATAAACTTCAGCTCTTCCTTTGAATAATGAATGGAAGAATGTTAAGAAAATCAACACGATTGCTAGTGGATAAATCGCTGTTAATACTGGAACAGAAACTGCGATTAGTTGTGTTAATCCAACATTTGCAACAATAGCACTAAACACACATAACGTAATTGCAATTGCTTTGTAAGGAACATTTGGGAATAACTTATGGAAGAATGAAGAACATGCTGATACAAGTCCCACACTAGTTGTTAAACAAGCAACTGTTATCATTAATCCTAATAATACCCCGCCATATGATCCGAAATAGTAGTTAGAAACTTTCGCTAATACTTCTCCGCCGTTTTCTAAATGTCCAAGCTTCGCAACGCTTGAAGCTCCCATATAAGAAAGAGCTGTATAAATAATTGCTAAAATAGATGCAGCGATCAGTGTTGCTTTTGCACAAACAACCATAATTTGTGTTTTCGTTTTCGCACCTTTTTCTTTAATTGCATTAATGATGATGATTCCGAATACGAATGATGCAAGCGTGTCCATCGTTAAGTATCCTTCTTGGAATCCTTTAAAGAATGCATGTGATGTATAAGCTTCCACTGGTGCTTGCATATCTCCAATCGGATGAATAAAAGCAACGATTACTAAAATACCGATGAATGTCAATTTAATTGGTGTTAATATTTTTCCAACAATATCGACAATTTTCGCAGGATTTAGCGAAAAAAAACAAGTGATGCTAAAGAATATAATTGTGAAAAGAATTAAAGGTGTAGAACCTAATCCCTCTGGCATAAAAGGCTTAAGACCAATTTCATAAGAAACATTTCCTGTTCTTGGTATTGCAAATAACGGACCGATTGCTAAGTATAAAACTGTTGTAAACACAATCCCAAACACTGGGTGAGCACGACTTGCTAATGACTGTAAATCATCTTTACCTGAAAAACCAAATGCTAATACACCTAGTAATGGTAAACCTACTCCTGTTACTAAAAATCCAGCGTTAGCAATCCATACATTCTCTCCTGCCGATTGACCTAGCATAGCTGGGAAAATTAAATTTCCTGCTCCAAAAAATAGTGCAAATAACATTAATCCAATAACTACTATGAACGAAAACGGTACTTTACTCGCCATAATATAACCCCCCATTCAAATTTCCTTATCTCATTTTCCAATTTTAACTAATTGAATTTTCTGAATATTTAATTTAAGTATCAACTATTCTTGAACTCATTATAGTTTGATATATAATATTTTGCAATACTATTTTCAAACTTTTCTTTTATTTTATAAATATACATTTTTTAACATAGGGAATAGACTAAAAAACCAACATGGTCATCCATGTTGGTTTTTACATTTACTATCATTATTTAAAATTTCGCCGCTACTTTCTTAACGTTCTCTAAACCTTCTTCAACAATTTGCTGTGAGCGATCTGGATATTGATTGTGTCCTTCAATTACAACTGTCTCTGGATTGGTAATTCCCCAGAACCCAAGTACGTTTGTAACGTAATTAACAGCCATTTCCATAGGAGCCATTTGTTCAGAAGAGTAATCTGAACCACGAGCGCCTAAAACAACTACTTTCTTATCACCAGCTAAACCTTCTGGACCGTTCGCTGTATATTTAAACGTTTTTCCAGCTTGAGAAAGATATGAAATATACGTAATTAATGGTGCTGGTACTGTAAAGTTCCATAATGGGAACGCAAATACAACCTTTTCAGCCTCTAAAAATTGATTTAAATATTTATCTACTGTAGCAACTGCCTTCTCTTCTTCAGCTGTTATCTCCATTCCTTGACTACGTTTATATCCACCTGAAATAGCGATATTTCCGTAATACGGAAGATCTAATGCAAATAAATCTAACTCCGTAATTTCTGTATTCGGATTTGCTTCCTTATAAGCACTTACAAATGTTTCATACATTTTTGAACTAATTGCTTGCTCCGCTGGACGATCGTTTGCTTTTACAAATAATACTTTTGACATTGTTTTATTCCCCTCTACTTTTGTATTTTCTTCTTTTTTACCAAACAATGAGCTAAATAATCCCATTTTCTTCACCTAAACTTTCTTATCATATTCATTATTCATCATCATAAAAATTCTTATTCTAATAAAAAGTTCCAATTGATACCTTAACCTAAGTAAATTAAAACTTTTTGTTATTTAATTACCTTATGTAAGTGATTGTAATACATCCACTTACTTTAGTCAAGTAACTTCTCAAAAAGAAAAATATCTCGAATTAAAAATAACAAAGAAATATATTTCCTCATTCGAAATGATAAATTCGAAAACACATAAGTGAAATCCCTTGTATAATACAACTAGAGAGAGAAATTCATCTATAGAGAGGATTTATTAATGAGTACTTTAGAAAAGATTCAAACCTTTATCATTCTTGCAGCTGTTATATTCGGGGTTATATTAGGACAATTTAATATGATACATATGCATTCAGAAAAATTTATTGTCCCCTTCTTATTTTTAATGCTTTACGGATTATTCCTCAGCATCCCATTAGATGATATAAAAAATGGCTTCCGTAACTTAAAATTCGCTGGAACAAGCCTAGGTATTAACTTTATATGGACACCTTTTCTTGCTTGGGGATTAGGCGCGTTATTTCTTTCAGATCACCCAGCACTTTGGGTCGGCTTTATTATGTTAATGGTTACTCCGTGTACAGATTGGTACTTAATCTTTACTGAAATAGCGAAAGGAAATGTAGCACTTTCTACTGCAATTTTGCCTGTAAATTTAATTTTGCAAGTACTACTTCTTCCAATTTATTTATTTTTATTTGCTGGTGTCATGAAAACTGTAGCGGTTTCTGTTTTAGTAGAAAGTATTGTTATCGTAATCGTCTTACCATTTTTACTTGCGCACGCTACAAAATTCATTATGCATAAAATGAAAAAAGTTGAAACACTTGAGAATAAACTCATTCCGTTTTTCAGCTCTGCTCAAATTGTATTTTTAAGTTTAGCAATAGTAGCGATGTTTGCCTCACAAGGTAAGTACTTATTACAAAATATGAATGTTGTTTTATTGTTACTTATACCAGTATTACTGTTCTTCATAATTAACTTTATACTAGGACAGTTTGTAGGACGTATGATGCATTTATCCTATGAAGACACTGTAAGCCTAAGCTTAACAACATTAGCGAGAAACTCGCCTGTTGCACTCGCAATTGCTGTGACTGCTTTTCCAGACGAGCCTCTTATCGCGCTTGCATTAGTGATTGGACCGTTAATAGAACTACCAGTACTAGCGTGTGTGTCACAAGTGTTATTACTTATTAAGAAAAAACAGCAATACACATAAAAAAACGTCCTACTTTGGGACGTTTTTTTATTGTCGAGAAAGTATAGAAGTAACGATACTTATCGGCTCTAAGGATTTTATACGTTATAGAAAATTAGCTTGTCGTTACGTTAACAAAGTCTTTCTAATTAAAAATTATAGGGAAAGTAAATATAACGAAAGCTGCCCAAAGTCCGTAAATTGGCAAATACTTCGTAACGGCATCTTGGATAGCTGTCGGTCCTGATTTGTTTTGTAGAAAACGCATATAGGAAAACATAATCCAAATTAGATTTGCCCAGATCAGTATGTTTACTCCTAAGACAGCAAGTCTATTAGGTGTAATCCCGTAAGAAGAAAGTCTGAATACGATGGCTGACAAAGCTACAGTGTCAATAATAAGCGCAAGAACAATTAAGGCAAAATTGATATAATCTGAAATGTTCTTTTTCTCGTCTGATTCACTCTCAACAATGGAAAATATGGTAACAGCCAATACACCAAGGAGTATTCCGTTGAATGCCATTAGGAAATTGCGGTCCAAGAACGGATTTTTCCCGACCCATATAACCGTTATAAGATAAATCAACAATGTGATCAAGACGAGAGGACTAAAAATTTTAGATATGTATGGTGTAATATTCTTAGCAAGTTTAAGATTCATTGATGCCAAGTATGCAGCCACAATAGCGAGAGCGGCAGCACCAAATAAAATAACATTACTAAAATAGAAGTCTTCTATATTCAAGTCAACAAACCTAAATAACTGCATGGTTAATGCTGCTAGTACCATTCCGCTCACTGCCATGCTGGCGTAGAGAATACAATATTCCAAATTAAATTTAATATAAGCTAATCTCGTACTTCCTTTTGAATATTCATTTCCTGTAAACGCAAGCCCTACTAAGACCCATAAGAATATAGGAAGATGTAAATACGCAAGGATACTGCTGTCTTTATAATTTAATGGCAACATATTAAGATATACCCCGGCAATTAGGAACAATGCTGCAAGGAAATAAATAATACTTTTTTTCGGAGTATTATTGTAAATAAAATAAGCAGCAATAAAGGGAATTACACCAAAAGCCAAGTTAATTGGAGCAATTGCTTCCTGCTCGACAAAATGGAAGATTACCCTGGTGCTTAGCCCTGCCAGAATAGCTAAAATGCCCATGAATAAGAAACCTTTTTGAAACAATGAAGGTTTTTCTGTATTTGCCGTCTCCTTGAAATGCAATCTTTCATACCAAGCACCAAGAACCTGAGAATCAGGGTTTTCATCCCATGCTTGTGAGAATGACTTTTTAAAAGCTTTCGGGTCTTTTCTATACATTCTCTCCAACTCATGAGGGTTATCCATATTTTCAATTATCACATTGTTAACCTCCATATTTATACCTCCTCTAATTTTAAAAATAACGTTGTTACCTTTTCCATAAAAAGCACCACACTTATTTATTCTGATTTTGATTTTAATATAAATTTTATCGTTTTGCAATAAATTTTTATTATTTTAGATAGTATTTTTGTTGTATATTTTTATTCCAAGCAAAAACAAAAAGCATTCCTCATTCAAAGAAATGCTCTATAACTTTTTATAAACATCGGTGTAAGCTACTTTCAGCTGTTCTCTTCATTGCTTGTTTTTATTTTCTAATTCCTTATTTCCCCTTTATATAAAAGAAATGCTCAAAATGATATAAACGTCCAATTTAATAACACCTTTTCAAACAATTATTTCAAATAAATTTTAGTGCTAGTATACAAAACTCTGTAATTATAAAATAAAAAAGCATGACATAAAATTGTCATGCTTTTTCTTTTCTATCTATATTTTCAAACCTAATACAGCACATTTTACTCGGGAAAGGGCTTTTTCATTTGTTAAAACCACTTAATTCTCAAACACAAAATTAATCTTATTATCTTTCCACTCTAACTTCGCATCAAACGTTTTCTCGCCTTTTTTAAAGCCTTTAATTAAATCGGTCTTCTCACCTTTTAATAGTTTCGTCATGTTTTTTTGCGAAATAGCTTTGCTTAAAATCTTCTTCGAGATGGTAAAGTCACATTGTGTTGTATTGTAGTTAGAACAACCGTAAAACGTCGACTTATCAATAACATCGCCATCGCATTTTTTACAGTTCCCGACCTTTTTACCTGTTGTAAATTTCGATCCTTTTCGTTCAATCGATTCAACATGTAATCCGGTGAAATCCCATTTCTCCGACATTTCTACCGCATCTTCAATAATTTTAGCTGATAGCTTTTTCGTTTGCTCCATAAATGTCGCTGGTGAAGCTGTACCTTCTCCAATTTCCGCAAGGCGTTGCTCCCATTTTGCTGTCATTTCTGGTGAAGCTAGTATTTTATCACCGATTGCTGTAATTAATACTTTCCCTTTATCGGTTGCGTACACTTGGTTTTTCTGTACATCTATATATTTACGGTCTTTCAGCATCGTAATGATACCGGCGCGAGTCGCTTCCGTACCTAAACCTTCTGTTTTCTTCAATACTTTCTCAAGCTCTTCATTCTCTAAATACTTACCGGCCGTTTTCATTAACGTAATAAGTTGTCCTTCTGTATAACGTTTCGGTGGCTGTGTTTTCCCCTCTTTCACTTTCACCTTTACAACTTTCCCTTGTTCACCTTCAGCTACAATTGGAAGAATCGTTTCGTCATCTTTATCGTCTTGGAAAATGACTTTACGCCATCCTTCTTGAATTTGTTGTTTTCCTTTCGAAATGAACGCAGCACGTTCGTCTACAAGAGTTGTAATCGTTGTGTAGTCAAAGATTGCTACTTCATAATGCGCCGCAATCAGCCTTCTTACGATCATATCGTAAATTTTCTTTTCATCACCTGATAGTTTGCTTGGATTTGTAACTTGCTCTGTCGGTATAATTGCGTAGTGATCTGTAACTTTCTTTTCATTCACATAACGCTTATTATTCATAATCGATTCAATTGGTGCTGGCAATAAACCTTTATATTCATCAAACTGACTTAACTTCTGTAAAATATCAGGGAACGTCGCTGCCTCTCCTTGTGTAACATAGTTAGAATCCGAACGAGGGTAAGAGACAATCCCTTTTTGATATAGTGCTTGCGTTATATCAAGTGTCTTTTTTGGTGAAAATTTAAAGGCTTTATTCGCTGTCGCTTGCAGTGCTGATAAATTAAATAAAAACGGCGGCTGAAACTCTTTACGCTCCGTTTTCATTTCTTTTACTACAGCCGGTTTGTTTTGACAAAACGCTGCAATTTTATTTGCCAAATCAGGGTCATTTAAGCGGGACTCATTATCTTTCTCCCATTTCCCCTCATATTTCTTTCCTTCTATATTAAAGGTTGCGAACACTTCCCAAAACGGCTCTGACTTAAAGTTCTCTATTTCTTTTTCACGCTTTACAATGAGTGCTAATGTTGGTGTTTGTACACGACCAGCGGAAAACACATCATTCATTCCTTTTTTCTTTAGCAAAATACTAAAGACACGCGATGCATTCATACCAACGACCCAGTCAGCGCAAGATCTTGTATATGCTTCGTAATACGTATTAATCGTATCTGCTTCATCTAGTAAGTTTTTAAATCCTTGATAAATAGCTTGCTTCGTTAAAGATGAAATCCAAAGACGCTTCATTGGCTTTTGCACGTTGCAAAGATTAATAATATTTCTTACAATCAGTTCCCCTTCACGCCCAGCATCGCCCGCGTGAATAATTTCTGTTACCTGTGGATTATGTAACAGCTGTTTCACAACGTTAAATTGCTTATACTTTGACTTTGTTACCTCAAATTGAAAACGCTCTGGAATCATCGGCAATGTATTAAGTGACCATTTTTTCCACTCAGCGTGATAATGTTCTGGATTACATAACTGCGTCAAATGACCAATTGCCCATGTACAGTACGCTCCATTTGGAAATAACTCATTTGCTTCTACTTCTAAATACCCATCTTTCCGGCGATATTTAAACTGTGAAACAAGAGCCAAACCTTGATCTGGTTTCTCGGCAATAATTAATTTCATCTTCTAACTCCCTATCTGTATTCCAGTGTTACTTTCATTGTCTATCTGTTTAGAAGCGATGATAAAACAACCATCTTATTTATCATTCGCGGTTTGCCTCACAAATGGGAGACCTATAATATTATACGCTTATTCTTTATGGCTTCACAATAGAAACTCATTATATAACACTTTCTTTCTCATGCTTATAGACAAAAAAGACGCTCAAAAATCGAACATCTTTTCCATTCACTACTACTTGCTTACATATATTCTCTCAAAATAAAAATACAACAATTCTTTATGAAGCATCGTCCACTAAGATAACCATCATTATTTGAAAATTATATTGAACTTACCTTTTTTAAATTGTGCAGATAATTTGCAGATATATATTAGCATAAGTACTCTCCATTTGAACATATGATGAAGTGAATGATAGGACAGGGAGGTATCATGATGTTCGCTTATACGTTAACTGCCTTAACACTTTGTTGTATCTCGATTCTTATTACATCATATATATCTAAACGTAAGGGTACCCTAATGGAGTATATGGTATTTATTATGTCTTTTAGTATGTGTATCGGTTTAAGTATCGGTTTTTATTTAGGTATTCTTTTTAAAGGTGAATTACTATATTCTATTTTGCTTGCGATTTTGATTAGTAGTTGTATCGGTTTTTTAGTCGGTCTACGGTTTCACCTATTTACCGCTTTAGAAGGAATGTTTTCTGGATTAATGGCAAGTATGATGGGAGCAATGATTACAGAAATGTTAAACGCTCAACAAGCTCACAGTATACTGTTCATTAGTCTTTTACTTACTATAACAATAACTATGTCATGTATAATTCAACTTTTATCAGAAACCTTTTCTACTTTTATCCAACGGCGTTTTTTATTATTACTTTCAATTAGTGTGGTAATTATCGTTGCCGTGTTCGTGACATTCCCCGATCATACTCCCCCATCTTCATCCGGGCACGATCAACATATGCATTAACACTTGCAACGAAAATGAATAAGCAGCTATCCATAGGATAACTGCTTCATATTATTCTGGCTTATTAGGAATGTTAGGGTTTGGAACATAATCAGATTTATAATCTGTATATTTCACTTCTGTTACCATCCCCGCTGAAGCATGGTGTAAATCATGACAGTGGAACATCCATTCACCCGGATTGTCTGCTACAAAGGCTACTTCATATTCTTCTCCTGGTTTTAAGTTCAAAGTGTCTTTCACAATTGGAGAACCTTCTACCGGTTTTCCATCTTTACTTAACACCTGGAAGAAATGACCGTGTAAATGCATCGGATGATCGTCCGCTTTAGAGCGATTTACTAATTTTACTTTTACTAAGTCACCCTTTCCCACTGAAATTGGGTCAATATCTGGGAATACCTTTCCGTTAATTGTATATACCATTTCATTTCCATTCATTTGCGTATTCAAGTCCATATTATATGTGGCAATATACTGTTGATTTAACGTGAAACTACCTAATTTTTTAGCACCATATTTCGTCATATCTAATTTCGGTAATTTTTCTTTTTCATCTGCTTTGTCTTTCATCTCTTTGCTGCCATCATATTCAATAATAGCTTTCATTCCTTTTGCACCTTTACTTTCTGAATGGTCTTCAACGTACCATTTCCCAGGATTGTTAGCTGTAAATTCAATATCATAACGTTCACCCGGTGCGATTGAAATTACTTTGTCTTTTATAACTTTTGGATCGTTAATTGGTTGACCATCTGTCGCAATTACTTTTATATCATGACCGTGAACATGTATATCATGTGATAGATAACCAGCATTAACGAGTCGAAGACGAACTTTATCCCCTTCATTCACTTTTAACAGCTCTACTAAATCTCCGCTTTTACCATTGATTGTGAATAAGTCATACATACTCATATCATGACCTTCCATCTTCATATTTCCATGGTCCATTCCTGCCATATTACTAGAGTCTTTTTTATCACTGTCCATACCGGAATGATCCATGCCTTTCATATCATCATTCTTTTTCGTATTTTCATTACCCTTAGATTTATTACCTGTTGGCCCTTTTGTCATTTCTTTTAACTGCTTATTAATTTCTTCTTTATCTGTAACCCATTCATCCAACATTAATGTGTAATCTTTATCATATTTTTCATTAGTATCTTCTACAATGAGAGCACCATATAAACCTCTATCTAGTTGATTCACAGAATCTTGATGCGAATGATACCAATATGTTCCTGGTACGTTCGCTTCAAATTCATAGGTGAAACTCTTTCCAGGTTCAACCGCATCTTGCGTCACACCTGGAATTCCATCCATGTTATTTGGGACAGGATACCCATGCCAATGAATAGATACTGGTGCAGATAATTCATTTTTTAATGTCACTTTAACCTTTTCACCTTTTTTCACTCTGATTTCTGGACCTGGGGATGAGCCATTAAATGTCCAGACTGGAACAATAACACCGTTACTTAGCTTTTGCTTTTCTTCTTTCGCTACTAAAGTAACTTCTGGCCCTTTTACAACTTTCAATGGTTTTGTAGCCGTTTCAGTCTGTGTTGTTTTTTTATCGTCCATATTTTTATGATCATTTGTTGTATTTGTGGTCGCAGAACATGCAGCAATTAAAGATATTACGGAGACTGTAACTGCTGTTAATACAAATCTCTTCATTGAAAATCCCTCCTTTTTCTTTTTCAAGATTATTATAGAAGACAATTTTCAAGAAAATATGGAGGTTTAAAATGGTCCAAATAAAAAGACGCCCAAAATTGAGCGCCTCTTCTAATTATTATTTCGTAACAACTTCATCTTCTTTTACATTTACATTATTTTCTCTCATAAACTCTTCAATCTCTTCAACTGTTCTAATGATATCTTTTGACAAGTTTTCATACCCGTCTTTTGTGATAAGAATATCATCTTCAATACGAATCCCAATTGATTCTTCTTCAATATATAGACCTGGTTCAATCGTAATGACCATACCTTCTTCTAATACTCTATCTTTGTATGTTCCTACATCATGAGTATCTAAACCTAGGAAATGACTCACGCCGTGATAATAATATTTAGATAGTTCCTCATCTTCTTGAATTAAACCAATAGCTTTACACTCTTCTGCCAGTATCTTTTTTGTGTGCTCATTTAATGCAGTAAACTTTAATCCTGGCTTAATAAGCTCAGTTGTTTCTTTCAATGCTTTTAACACTATATTATATATTTGTTTTTGGCGACTAGAGAATGTTCCACTAGCTGGGAATGTGTAACTAATATCAGCGTTGTAGTAATCTTTTTGAGCACCTAAATCGAGCAGCACTAAATCACCATTTTGAATTTGTGCATCATTATCTTCATAATGAAGGACTGTAGCATTTTTACCACTCGCCAAAATTGTATTGAATGCATGATGTTTAATTCCAGATGATTTAAGCGTAAAATCAAAATGAGCTTCTAATTCATATTCCATCACATCTGCTTTTGCATGCTTCAGCACGTTATAAATACCCTCTTTAGTTACAGCAATCGCTTCTTTAATGATTTCAATTTCTTCTTCCGTTTTAAACACTCGTAATTCACAAATATGCGGATATACATTACCAATTAAAACGTGTGGATACTGTTCTCTTACATATTTAGCAAACGCTAACGTTTTCGTCTCAGTACCCTTCCACTCACGACGCTCTAAATCTAAATACAGATGCTTCACATTTTCTGTGAAAAGTGTATTTGCCATTGTCTTCTCAAAGCTTTCTATATATACAACTTTTTTTATGCCTGAAATTTGTTCTGCATCTTCTTTAGAAACTGTTTTACCGTCCCATTTTTCCATTACTGGATCTGATTTTTCAATGAAAAGAGTTTCTTCCACACTATTTCCAAACTTTTTCAACATGAAAATAACATTTGGCTCATCGATTCCCGTTAAATAGTAAAAATTTCGATTCGGCACAAATTTATAATGTGCATCGGCTGACATATGAGGTGCTTGCCCAGCAAATAAAATAGTAATAGATTCATCCGGTAATGTGTTTACTAATCGTTCTCTATTTTGAGCAAAAAATGTTGATTTCATAATAATCCCCCTAGCGTTCTATGTATAATTTTGAAACTAATTATCCAATATAATTCATTCTATTATTGTTATAATTTTTCGTCAATTAATAGTGCTCATAGAGAAAAGAAAATCTTCATTACTAGGGCCCCTTCCACTCTAAATTCTGCATACCACTCCACAATTTCTTGACATTTATTCCATATACTTAAAATCTCATATATATGGAAAGGAGTCTACAAAAGTGAAACATTATGTAGCAACAGGGTTAGCAATTACTTCTTTATTAATAATTACAGGATGTTCTAGCAATGCTGAAACAGCACCAGCTAAAAAAGAAACGGTGCAATCTCAGCCAAAAAATAAAGAAACAGCAACTACGATTCCGCAAAACTTCTATAAAGAAATTACATCTGGAAAAATCGAGCACATTCATGGAATTGGCTACGCGGGAAATATGCCTGGGGTTTCTATCGCAACTCACAGTGGTATAAAAGTTTATCAAAATGGTAAATGGTTTGAAACTACGACTGAGCTACATGATTACATGGGATTTCAGGCAACAAAGAATGGATTCGTTGCCAGCGGTCATCCTGAACCAGGTGCAAATTTAAAAAATCCTTTAGGGTTAATGAAAAGTTCTGATGGCGGTAATACCCTCGAAAAGCTAGCGTTTTATGGAGAATCTGATTTTCATAACCTTGCTGTCGGATATAATACGGAAGCAATTTATTTATACAATGAGCGTCCAAATTCTAAATTACAACAAGGTTTTTATTTCAGTACGAACAACGGACAAGATTGGAAAAATAGTAAATTAAACGGTCTTTCAAGTACAATCCATTCCTTTTCAGCACATCCAGATCAATCTAGTGTAGTCGCGGTAAGTGCTAAAGACGGTGTATATTTGTCTACAGATTATGGAAATACATTTGAACTATTTTCTAAACCAGTTGAATCGACCGCAGTTACATTAAGTAATGAAGACATTATCTATGCCTCTATTAATAAGCAAACTGAGCAACTAATTACGAAGAAATCAATTGCTACAAATGAAGAAACAAACTTACAGATTCCATCTTTAGATTCTAAAGATACAATTATGTACATATCACAAAATCCTCAAAATTCAGCTGAAATAGTTTTTGCTACAATGAAAGCAAATGTCTTTCTTTCTATGGATGACGGTAAAACGTGGAAGCAGATTACTAAAAATGGAACATTACAATATAACTAGTTAGAAAGGTGAATATAACGTGTTTTCAACAGTTAGCGAGTGGAGTTATCAACTCATGTCTCCTTTAATGGATATCGCGAATGCTACGAAATCAATTCCTCTTTTATTTGCGTTTTTATTAGGCATTGTAGGTACCCTTTCTCCTTGCCAATTAACAGGAAACATTAGCGCTATTACACTTTATCCCGCATTAACGGGCAGTAAAACTCCCACCTCAAAATTCGGATAGTACAAAGAAGTTAGGTGGGATATCAACTGCCCGTTAATGCGGGATTGGTTCAACTAATAATCAGTGGGGGATGAACAACCCCCCCACTGATTAAAGTTTCACTTTATGGCAATCAATCTTTACAAAAGGGACATGTATGGAAACATATATTGTTATTTATTTTAGGAAAAATAATAGCTTTTACGACACTTGGACTATTAGTATGGTTCTTAGGAAAAGAGATTCAGCAAATATTAACTTTGTATTTCCCATGGTTACGAAAAATAATTGGACCTTTATTAATTTTAATGGGGCTAATGTTGGCAGGTATTATAAAAGGAAGAAGTTTCTTCTCGATCAAATTTATACGAAAACAAAATGAGGTTGGCTCATTTTTACTTGGATTCTCTTTTCCTTAGCCTTCTGTCCGACTATGTTCGTTCTATTTTTCGGAACGTTAATCCCTTTATCTTTCTCATCTAATTATGGATACTTGTTTCCGACATTCTTTTCGATAGGAACTGCTCTACCTATCGTTGTACTTATGTTCATCATCTCCTACCTTGGATTAAATGGGACTTTACTGAAAAAGAGCCGAAAAATAGGAAAAAACATTCAGCGTATAGCCGGTGTTCTCCTTATATTAATCGGGCTTTATGATACTGTCCTATATTGGTAATACACACAAAAGGTAAGCTTCAGTGAAATGAGCTTACCTTTTGTATCATTTTATTCATTTTTTCTTTTGTTGTAGTTGGCTTAGTAAATTCGTAACAAACGCCAGAAACAGTGCGTCATTTTCTTTTTTAGGTGACCATTGCATAATAAGTTGTCGTGGAATTTTAATTTCTATCGGTTGCACGATGAAGTCATGAATAATTTGTTTATGAAGTCCTGATAATGGAACGATTGTTATTCCTTTAACTTGTAAAGCCAGTGCTAACGCCGAACTAATTGTCTCTGATTCCATCACTTTATTAACTACTATTTCATTTTTCATCAAATATGGTTCAAGTACTTCTTTACAACCAGAGAGCGGCATTATAAAAGGATAATTTTTCAACTCTTTCATTGTAAGACCTGATGGAACTGACTTAGAAGAAACCATAACATACGGATCTTCACCAATTACATCATAATGAAATCCTGGTATTAAATTTTCTTTTATAGAAATAGAAAAATCTGCACTTCCAGAAGACAGCCAATCTAACACTTCTTGATAGCTTCCTTCTCGAACTGCAAGCACATACTGACTTTGATCAAAATTACCTAGTTCGATACACTCCGCCAAACAATATACAGTAACTGAAGGATATGTAGCTAATACAATCTTATACAAGTTATTATTTTTTAATTGTAAAGCTGTTTCTTCAAGGTTTTCATACTCCATTAGAAGTCGATCTACACAAACTAAAAATTTTTTTCCATTTTCAGTTAAAACAGTTCCTTGTCTAGAGCGATCAAATAATGTTATAGCATATCGTTTCTCTAATTTGTTTACGATATGAGTTATAGCCGGCTGTGTCATATGTAACTCCTTAGCTGCTAAACTAATGCTGTTCAAACGAGCCACGTATTTAAAAACTTTAAAATCAAAAACGTTCATTCTGTTCTCCTTATATAAAAGTTATTTATATCATCTATAAATAAGCTTCATTATATTTATCAATCCACTTCATATACACTAATTATACATCATCAATATTACGAAAAAATAAACATATAAACATTAGAGGAGTGTTGATTAAATGAGTACTTACGTTTTAGTACATGGAGCATGGCAAGGTGAATGGGCATGGGATTTAGTAAAACCTCAACTAGAGGCTTTCGGACATACAGTTATTACACTAGACTTACCTGGAAGTGGGAAAGATACAACTCCATCACAAAATATAACATTAGATTCCTATGTTAATGCAGTAACAACTATTATAAATCAACAAAATGAAAAAGTTATTCTTGTTGGACATAGTATGGGTGGAATTGTGATCACTCAAACCGCTGAGCTTATACCAAATAAAATCGATAAATTAGTATATCTTTGTGCATTCTTGCCACAAAATGGAGAAAGTCTTGGTAGTAAGTTAGACGGAGAAGCTGGCCCACAATTCTCTATAAATGAGAATGACATAACCGCAGAACTTATACCAGAGTTGATTGAACAAACATTTTTAAATGCTACAGAAGACGGTTCTATTAAAGGAGCATCTTTTAATCAAATGCGTCCTCAACCACTAGGACCGTTCCAAAAAGAGCTGAAAATATCAGAAGAGAACTTTGGAACTGTAAATCGTATTTATATCGAAACAACTCTAGATAGAGCAATTCCGATTGATTTTCAGCGCCGAATGAATACAGAAACTCCTTGTGTGAAAATCATTACTTTGGAAGCTGATCATTCTCCATTCTTTTCTAAAACAGCAGAACTTGTTAGTCACTTACATGAATTAAGCTAAACTTTATATTTTCCTTGTAGACACCCACTTACTGTAATACGGGTGTCTACTTTTCTTTTACCCTTCTTGACATATTCATATGAAAAAGTTAAGATAACTATAAATTAGTAAGTAACTAATTTAATTTAGAATAAGAGGTGAACAAAATGCAAAACATTTTATTCCGTATTAACGAATTATCAAAAAAAGAAAGAACATCTGGATTAACAGTTGATGAAAAACAAGAACAACAAATGTTGCGTCAAAACTATACAAAAACATTTCGCGGGAGCTTAGATTCCATTTTATTAAACACAAAAATCGTTGATCAAAATGGTCTTAACGTTACACCAGTTGCATTACAAGATGCTCAAATACGTTTAAAATTAAGCAAATGAAATCAAAGCTAAAAAAACAATCTTATAAAACATAAAAAGAGCTGAAATTCCTATATAGAAATTCCAGCTCTTTTTATTGTCTTTTCTAATTTAGTAAACGAGCGATACATCGCAATTCTCCACGATACAATCATCGCAAAAGCGAGTAAGAAAAACATTCCACTTAATTGGGTTAAATCAATCGACTGACTTAAATATGATTTTAATGCTACCCGGACAGCTAATAAACCAACTAAAATAAATATGAACGCTTTTGATGGTTTCATATATATGTCTTCGCCTCTTATTTCGAACTTAGATGTTTTAATAAGAAATATAGAGAAAATAAGTCCTACGCTAATTGCCTCTACTATTTCTAAAGACGTTAATCGAAACTCTGGTAAGAAGTACATCATTGCACCAGTGCTCATAAAAATTGGCGGTAATATAATTTTCTTTTTCGTTACCGGTTTTTTCGCTGACTTAAAGCGAAGAAACATAACTCCAACGGCCATACAAACCGCTACTATACTTGATAAAAGTGCTAAACTCATACTCTCCACTCCTATCTATTTAAAAGATTTTTTGAGCAAAATCATAAACCAAACGAGCCCAACACTTATAATGACATGACCTAATCCAGCCATATGGCTTAAACCATTAAAGTCAGTTCCATTTACTTGTAGAATACCTCTAAATACCATTGTAGCAATAGTAAAAATTAATCCTACATTATAAACAACAAACCACGCACGAAAACTTTTTGTTTCACGGACATTAAATACTTTAAATAGAGCTAAAGCGACCAAAAAGAATACAAAGCCGAGCACTAATACGTGTGTATGCACTAATTGCAACATAGTGGATCCTTTAATGCCTTGCGCTTTCGTATACTCTCTTGCAAATACACCTGATAATAAACCAATAATTAAGTAAATGAATGCTGCATTATATAATTTCTTCATCATATTCCTCCTGCTGTAGAACGACAATTTATATCGTCACTTTCCATATTCACTGCAATCATTTTACGCAAAGTTTATGAACGGAATATGAACAGATTATTACATTCTATTATTGAAAATAAAAAAGGCCATTCCACAACTATTAATTGTGGAATGGCCTTTTAACTTATTTTAAATCTTCAATTGAAAAGGCACCAGGCAGTAACTGCTCTACAGTCACTTCTTTTTCATCGCCTTTTACATTTGTTAGTAAAACTGGCATTTTCGGATCACAAAATTCAGCAATAACTTGTCTACAAGCACCACATGGTGAAATAGGTCCGTCAGTTTCTCCTGTAATGACTAAGTAACTAAAGTCGCGCTCACCTTCTGATACTGCTTTAAATATTGCTGTTCTTTCTGCACAGTTACATAAACCGTAAGAAGCGTTTTCTATATTACAACCAGTATAGATTTTACCTTCTTTTGTAACTAGCGCTGCACCAACAGGAAATTTAGAATACGGAATATACGCTTTCGATAACATCTTATTTGCTTCTTCGATATATTTTTTCTTATCCATATTATTTCCTCCTCAAAGTAAATGTAATTATGATTAGTCAGTAATAACTGTATGAACTAATTTAGGAGCCACTGCTGTTTCAGCGATAGAAATGTTCTCATAGATTTTTGCTTTTACATCTTCTACATTTTCGCGATTTGCATAAATCGTTACGAACGGCTCGCCTTCTTTTACTGCATCGCCAACTTTTTTACGTAACATTAATCCTACCGCTAAATCGATTTCATCTTCTTTTGTCGCACGACCTGCACCTAATAACATAGCTGCGATACCGATTTCATCTGCAACAATGTTTGAAATCACACCTGAAGTTTTTGCAGGTACATCAATTACATACTTCGCCTGTGGCATTTTTTCTGGATTATCTACAATTGAGCTGTCTCCGCCTTGGTTGCTTAAGAACTCTTTAAACTTCTCAGTTGCTTTTCCATTTTTCATCACTTCAATTAGCATTTCACGAGCTTCTTCTAATGTATTTGCTTTTTTCGCAAGTACGACCATTTGGCTTCCTAATACAAGTACTAATTCTGTTAAATCTTCTGGACCTTCGCCTTTTAAAGTATCAATTGCTTCCTTCACTTCTAGAGCGTTACCAATAGCAAAACCAAGAGGTTGTGACATATCTGAAATTACTGCCATCGTTTGACGTCCAACATTATTTCCGATACGTACCATTGCATGAGCTAATTCTTTTGCATCTTCTTCGGTTTTCATAAATGCACCCGCACCTGTTTTTACATCAAGTACGATTGCATCAGCACCAGCTGCAATTTTTTTACTCATAATTGAACTTGCAATTAGAGGAATTGAATTTACTGTTCCTGTTACATCACGTAATGCATAAATCTTTTTATCAGCAGGTGTTAAGTTTCCTGTTTGTCCGATAACAGCCACTTTGTCACGGTTTACAATATCAATGAACTGTTCTTTCGTAATTTCAACGTGGAATCCTTCTACCGCTTCTAATTTATCAATTGTCCCGCCCGTATGTCCTAAACCACGACCAGACATTTTTGCTACTGGTACATCTAAAGCAGCAACTAATGGTCCTAATACTAATGTTGTTGTATCACCAACACCGCCAGTTGAATGCTTATCTACTTTAATGCCTTCAATTGCTGATAAGTCGATTGTTTCTCCAGACTCAACCATTGCCATCGTTAAATCTGCACGTTCACGATCCGTCATATCTTTAAAGAAAATTGCCATTGCAAGTGCACTCGCTTGATAATCAGGAATACTTCCATCTGTATATCCATTAATAAAGAATTTGATTTCTTCAGTCATTAATTCTTTTCCATCACGTTTTTTCGCAATAATATCTACCATTCTCATTGTAATCACCATTCCTTTTTATATTATATGAATCTGTTAAAATAATAAGCCAACGATTGTTGCTGATAAGAAACTTACTAACGTTGCACCGAAAAGTAATTTCAAACCAAATCTTGCGACTACATTCCCTTGTTTTTCATTTAAGCTCTTAACTGCCCCAGCAATAATTCCAATTGAAGAGAAGTTTGCAAATGAAACTAAGAATACAGATATAATCGCTGTCGTTCTATCTGAGAAATTAAAGTTTCCTTGTGCTAAATCTGTCATCGCAACAAATTCATTTGATACAAGTTTTGTCGCCATAATATTCCCTGCGTTAACTGCTTCATGCCATGGAACACCCATAATAAATGCAAATGGTGCAAATACATAACCAAGAATTTCTTGGAATGAGATACCGATTACACCTTTAAATACTGCATTAATGAATGCGATAAGGGCAACGAAACCAATTAACATAGCTGCTACTGTAATCGCAACTTTAAATCCATCTATAATGTATTCCCCTAATACTTCAAAGAATGTCTTTTTCTCTTCTTCTTGTACTTCTAACATATCTTCTTCTTCAGTAACTTCATACGGGTTAATGATAGAAGCAATAATGAAGCCACCGAATAAGTTAAGCACTAAAGCGGTTACAACATATTGCGGTTTTAATAACACCATATATGATCCAACGATAGACATAGATACTGTAGACATTGCAGATGCACATAATGTATACATTCTTTTCTCTGGCAATAATCCTAGTTGTTTCTTAACTGAAATAAACACTTCAGATTGTCCTAAAATCGCAGAAGCTACCGCGTTATATGATTCGAGTTTCCCCATCCCATTTACTTTACTTAATACTAGACCGATAGATTTCACAATAATAGGTAATACTTTAATGTGTTGCAAAATACCTATTAAAGCTGATATAAATACGATTGGCATTAATACACTTAAAAAGAATGAAAACTCTTTTTGATTTACTAATCCACCAAATACGAAATTCACACCATCAGCGGCATATTTTAATAATTCTCCAAAACCATCTGCTATTCCGCTAATTAATATATTCCCTACGCTTGTATTTAATAATAAAAACCCCAAAATGAATTGTAATATAACCATCGTTATGATTGGGCGATATTTGACTTTCTTTCTATCATTACTAGCAAGCCAAGCGATACCTAAAATCAATACGAGGCCTAAAACACCGATTAAGTATTTCATAAGCCGTCTCCTCCCATTCGTATCCGCTTACATTCTTTTCAATTGTTAAAGCAATAGATACACTTTACTTTAAACGTGTATCTATTGCTTTTCACACTTTATTAATTAGTAATTATCTGTAGCACCTTTTGCATCATTTAATACGATTGCAACACTAGCACTTGCTCCAACGCGAGAAGCTCCAGCCTCTACCATTTTGTCTGCATCTTCACGTGTACGAACGCCGCCAGATGCTTTCACGCCAACGTTTGGTCCAACTGTTTTACGCATTAATGCGATATCTTCTGCAGTTGCTCCGCCAGTTGAGAATCCAGTTGAAGTTTTTACGAAATCAGCGCCAGCTTTTACTGATAATTCACAAGCACGAACTTTTTCTTCATCTGTTAGAAGGCAAGTTTCAATGATTACTTTTACAAGAGCTTTTCCTTTTGCTGCTTGTACTACTTCATAAATGTCTTTTTCAACGAACTCATTGTCGCCATCTTTTAAAGCACCTACGTTGATTACCATATCAACTTCAGTTGCACCTTTTGCGATAGCATCTTTTGTTTCGAATGCTTTTGTTTCAGTAGTGCTTGCTCCTAATGGGAAACCGATTACAGTACAAACGTCTACATCATGTCCAGCTAATTCTTCAGCAGCTAGCTTTACCCATGTAGGATTAATACAAACTGAAGCAAATTTGTATTGCTTTGCCTCTTCGATTACTTTCATAACATCTTCTTTTGTAGAATTTGGTTTTAAAATTGTATGGTCAATTAACTTTGCAATGTTCATTATCTTCACTCCTCATATCTTTTAACAACTTCATTCTAACTCTTAGTTGAACAAATGTAAATACACTTTTGAACTTTTGTTCATTCTTTTTCAGAAGGGAATTTCTAGTAATACATTGAAAGTAGTATAAGCTTGTAAATAAAGGATGTGCACCACTTGTTTAAGTCAAAATTCTTTATATTCACATTGCTAGTATGCACCTCACTATCCATATTTATTTTTTATAAAAGGGATGTTATTTTCCAAGAAGGAAACCCAGTTCCATTTGCTTTAGCTATGTCTAAGATGGTTATTCAAGATAAAGAAATGGTGGAAGTAGAACCGATAGATAATCAATACCCCTACTTAGTAAAGCGCGGAAAAATGGAACCTTTTATCGATATGATGGAGCAAGATGGCTGGAGTTTTGTAGATAGAGATATTATGGCTAACTCACTAATTTTTGAAAAAGGAGATCAATCAAAGAGCGTTCCTTACAAATACTTTACAAGGTACTACACATTGATTTATTCATACTAAAAATAAAAGGCTTTCTCAAAATTAATATTTTGAGAAAGCCTTTTATTTCTAACCTTTTTGATAATGTAACAATTCTTTCGCTGTATGCTGATCTATAATTAGTACATTTGCATACCCGCCACGTAACGCACCGTCAATTGCTTTTATTTTTCTATTACCACCTGCAACTAAAATAGAACGTTTCTTTAATTTAAGTTCCTCTAGCTCAATTCCAATTGTACGCTTATTAATTTCTTCGCTACTAATATTTCCGTCTCCATCAAAGAAACGTGAACAAATGTCACCGACAGCTTGTTCTTTCAAAATGTTCGTTTCATCCTTATCTAAATACCCTAATCGGAATAATAACGCTTCATCACGCACTGTTCCAACAGTGAAAATTGCAATATTTGCTTGTTTCCCCATTTCAATAATGTGATGAATATGTCTATCTTGCTCCACTAATTCTTTTGTCACCGCATTATCAAATATAACTGGAAGAGGTAGATTTCTTGGCGTCGTTTGAAAAGCATCTGCAAATAACGCGATCGTTTCATTCGCATATGTATTTACACTTGAGTGACTAATGCCACCTTTTAACTGGACAACCTCTACACCTTTCACATGTTGCGGTACGATTTTTCTAGCGATTTCATACATCGTCATCCCCCAGCTTACACCAACGATATCACCAGTTTTCACTGTCTTTTCCATATACTCAGCTGCATATTTACTAATATACTCCGTAATCGTTGCATATTCTGGTACTGGAGAAAATACGACATGCGCTTCTAACAGGTTATACTTTTCTTTAAGTAAATTCCCAACGTTATCTAAGTCAGCAAATGGATCAGCTATACTAATTTGAACAAATCCTTTTTCTTTCGCATACTTCAATAATCTAGAAATCGTCGGTCTTGAAATATTTAATTTATTAGCAATTTCTTGCTGACTATAATCTGATTGATAATATAATCTTGCAACTTCAACGCTTAATTGTTGTTTATCCTTATCCATAGTAAATCATTACATATCCTTTCCTGTATTTCCTTTTCGTTACAAGCATTATACAGCTTTATGCAAAAAAATTCGACTCCCTTATTTATCAACCTAAACTTCTACTCCACTTAGGATTTACAATGAAACTTTTATTTTTTAGCTTCATACACTCGATACAAATGATCTTGAATCAGATAAAGTGAAACTTTAATCAGTGGGGGTTTTGTTCATCCCCCACTGATTATTAGCCCTCACCAATCGGGCTTTTACGGGCAGTCTGACTCCCACCTAACTCCCTCGTATTCGCCGAATTTTGAGGTGGGAGTCTTACTGCCCGCAAATAGCGGGATAAATCGATTCATATTTAATTCATTCTTTTTGTTCTTTCTGTAGTAACAATAACAAACATTAAATATCGTTTATGGAACTTCCTTAACGTACGGTAAAGCCAAGTTTTTTAATATAGAAATTCCTTAGCGTGCGAAATTCACGTTTTGATGGCGAGACCCCATCGCCATCAAGCTAAAATTTTATAGTACCCCCAGAACGAAATTTTGTGCTACTTGTAACAAAAAAGCACATTTTTTCGTTTTGGGGAGCAACCAAATTCTTAACTTGATGGTGATGGGATATTTACTTTTCTGAGCTTGATAGCGATGGACGATATCCCTATTACGTAATGATTGTTAGACGTCCAATTTGATTACACTCTTCAGCGAACCAAAGATCGCCATCCGGACAAAACGTGATACCATGTGGCTCTGCATTATTTGTAGGTATCGTATATTCCGTAATAACTCCTTCAACTGTAATACGGCTGATTTGATTACCTCCCCATTCTGTGAACCAAAGATCTCTGTTCTTCCCAGGTATTATGGCATGAGGACGAGCGTTCGGCGTCGGTATAACAAATTCTTTGATCTCACCTTCGAACGTAATTCTACCAATTTTATTGCCTATGATTTGCACAAACCATATTGCTCCATCTGGGCCGCTCGCAATTCCAACTGGCCCGGAGTTGGGTGTTGGGATTGGATATTCTTTGACCTCACCTTTAGTGGTTATTCTCCCAATCCTATTGTTCTGATTCTGTGTAAACCATAATGCACCGTCTGATCCCAGAGTAATAAAAGAGGGAAATGATTTGGAGTTAGGCAATTCAAACTCGGTGATTTCCCCTGACTTTGTTATTCTTCCGATCCTACCATTATTCATTTCTGTAAACCATATTGCTCCATCTGGTCCTTCCGTTATACCAAAAGGTGCAGCGTTCGTTGTAGGGAGTACATATTCTTCAAAAAGACCGTTCATCGACATTTTACCGATCTTGCTTGAGTTATATTCCGTAAACCATAAGTCACCGGTCTGGTCCGAGATAATTGACATAGCTCCTGCATTTGCTGTCGGAATGGGAAAAGAATTTATTTCACCAGTAGCATTTATTCTACCAATTCGATTCCCTTTCTGTTCCGTAAACCACAATGCTCCGTCTTTTCCTACGGTTATTCCATATGGTCCTGAATCTATTTCATTGACCACATATTCTTGTATCGTGATCCTCATATCATTTCCTCCCATTGAAAATTTTGAGTCTTGTTTTTCGGTATAATTTAGTTTAAAAAAGGACATTCCTGGTATTACAGTGGATGCCCTTTTTGCTAAAGTATAAGATATTTTGTTAGAATTCAAAGTCTAGAATCATTTTACTGGTTTGACCTGTAAACTTATAATTATAGGACCCTTTCAGGCTTTCTAATTCACCAGTAGCTTTGATGATTGTTGCAGGGGAATCTAGATTTCCTTTATCAAATATCCCTTGCTCTATAGCTATAAATGTCCCTCGTTTTCCCTTATAAATTCCTTCGAAATGTAAAAATCCAGAAATTTTAGCAGTAGCCAAGTGACCATCATCTATAGTTGATTCTAAATAATATAATAAATATTCAACAAAAGCTTTTCCTTTTAATTCACCGTCAATATCATATTCGACATGGGCAATATTAATAGGGAAATCTTTTCTAGTGTCATTGACTGGCTTTTCATCCCATTTACTTACTGTAAATGTTACTTCCATACGCGTAAACCTCCCTTCATCATTAGATGAGTAATCTACCTCCAGTATATCACCTAAAAAGTACCATCAATAATTATATCTCATAGGAGTGTTTCTAAAGTAACGGATGCTGCTGGTAAGACCCTGTTAAGAGCAAAAGACGACTTATTTTTTGTTCTTCTTATATGACATTGAAAGTAAATTTTTATTTAACAGTTTACTTTCATTTTTATTAAAAAAGAACACGTAGAAATTACTACATGTTCTTTATGAGACGGTTCATTTTTAAATATTACGTATCTTCTAGATTTTTCTTATTATATAGTTGTGTCCTTCTATTTCTTTTCCCTCATTTCAACAGCAAAGTTCATGATCTCTTCCTCTGTTAATTTTTCTTCAGTGGTTAAGATCGGACGGATTACTCTATACGTTTCTTAATTATTTCAATTGTACTAGAAATTGTGAATTAAAAAAGAGAGCCGTAGCCCTCACTTTCAATTAATAGCAATTAAGGATGCTTCGAGGGTATTTAATAGTCTACATTTTAAGGAATGTAGGCTAAGTAATATAAGTTAATCTGTTATTAATTTTGAATAAATACTTAGATCAATAAACTTTTCATTAGATTTTTCACACTTTCTCATTGTCCCTTCGAATGTAAAGTTTAACTTTTGTAAGACTTTTATTGAATTGATGTTTTCAGATTCAACTTTTGCTTCTATTCTATTGAATTCTAAAGTACTAAACGCATAATCCATTAAAGAGAGAATGGCTTCTGGCGCATACCCCTTACCCCAAAAAGCTTTACTAATATCGTAACCAATTTCTGCTTTGGCGTTTTTGAAATCAAATGAATTATAACCACAAGAACCGATAATTTCATTTGATTCTAATTCAATTATTGAATAACGAATAGCTCTGTTTTCCCGAGATAACTTATCAAGCATTTCAATCATATCTACCGCTTGGCTTTCATCAGTAAAACTATTGATATTCATAAATTTTGTAACTTCTGGATCCGCCCAAATTGTAAACATGCTAGCTGAGTCTGATACTTTCATTTTTCTTAAAACTAATCTTTCGGTTTGTAGTTCTGTAATCAATATTTTTACCTCCATTATGTTTTTATTTTGGGGTCAAGATATTGATATCTGCGCATAGTTCAGTCCCTTCGTGTTTCAAGATAATATTATTATAAAAGCTATAAAGGATGAACCAATAAATTTCAAAAATTTGGTTATGTTACAGTTTATGATAACTGCGTAATAAAGAAAAATGAAACAATTGTATTGTGATTTTTAAACATCTTTAATTTTATTCTTATTTACCGTTCGTTGAGAGCAATTATTTTTTAGTTGCTGTATTTCCCATTGCAATAGAAATTCTATTCCAACTGTTGATTTGATTAATTACCAGAACAAGGTCAACATATTGTTTCTCGTCATAGTGTTCACGTACTCGCTTATATAGGTCTTCAGGAACTCTTTTAGTGGGAATTAGAGTAATATGCTCAGATAGTTCAAGAGCAACTTTCTCTTCAGGTGTATAAAAATCACATTCATTCCAAGCATTCAAGCAATAAATTCGTTGTTCGGTTTCACCTATCTTACGGGCATCTGATGTATGCATATCCATGCAGAAAGCACAACCGTTAATTTGAGAGACTCTAATCTTTATAAGTTCTCTAGTAATTCGATTAATTGTAGATTTCTTAGTGTACTTCTCCATATCCATCATAATTTTCATGCCATCAGGTGCAACATCATAGTAGGAAATTCTTTGACTCATAAGGCAAGACCTCCTTTGATTTTAAGATACTTATAATTATACATTCATACGAACATTCGTGCTATTTTTTTGTTTGTAAAGCATTCGAAATCAAAGAGAATTTCAGTTATAGACAGTGTAATTAGTTGTTTCATGGTACGTAAATATCGCAAATGAGTAACCGTATTTTCCAAACAAATATTTTCACTTTTTAATTACTTTATTATTACCGTCAGAATAAATTGAATAACTCTATTAATTTTTAAATGATTTTATTATAAATGAAACAATTTTATTATCACCAAACAACTACATAATTTTGATCAAACTTTATTCGAAAGCTACAGTGTTTTTATCTTCCTATAGTTATTTATGGGGATTTAGTTAATTTTTTCGTTTTGGAGAACAACTAATTTCTTAGCTTGATAAGCATGTGACGAGACCCCCTGCCCGTCAAGCTAAAGTTTTAATGTACCCCCAAAATAAAAATTTTCTTTCACTACAGTTAATTACTTTGAGAAGTCAGCGGATTTTTTCATTTTAGGGGGATTTTGTTTTGTTAGCTTGATAGTGATGGGATACAGCCAACATTTTGGAAGTTTTATATGCTAAGCGAATTTTAACCTAAAAAAGTCGAATTCCTGTACGTTAAGTGAAGTGGCATTTCATTCACATAATCCCTATTATCTGAAGTTAATAAAGTCTGTTACACTCTCTTCTTTAAAAACGTTTCCATAATATCCTTCTTGAATCTTTTATAATCAAGCTGAAAAGCTACATTATGCGTTTTATAGCCTGGATTAGTAGCAAAACGAAAGTCTGCAATACTTTGACCAAATCCTTCTCCTTGATCAGGAATTACTTTAATGGGTACTCTTGAAAGGCCAACAGCCTCTTGATTCAGCAAATACCACACTGTTACAAAATCATGCATAGGGCTTCCACTTATACCAGGATTAGACTTAGAGTAGAATTTATAATAATAGTCTAACATAGGTTTGATGATGAGTCCTGCAAGATCCTGTGTATTCCGATGAAATGCATCGATTTGCTGGACCATTTCGGGTGTAACAATCGCATGTTGAGTCACATTTAAAGGAATAATTGTCAAGTTCTTTGCATGCTGCAGAATTAAGTTTGCTGCATAAGGGTCTGAGTAAAAGTTAGCTTCAGCCACAGCAGTTACGTTACCTGGATAGAAAAAAGCTCCCCCCATGCAAATACATTCTCTTACGTTTCGCATTGTTTCTAAATTCAACACAAAAGTCGTAGCTAGCGAAGAAAGTCTTCCTAAATTGATAATTGTAAGATCTTCTAAATTTGATTCTATAATTTGATAAATATCATTTAAAGGATAAACTGGATATGAAATTTCAGGGGGAATGATAGGTCCTAATCCGACTTTTCCATGTACCTCAGGGAAATACTGAATCAATATACCTGTCAACGGTACAGAAGCACCAAGGAATACGGGTATCTCTTCTCTTCCCGCAATGTACTTCAAATAGTTAATATTTCTTATTGCATTTTCTCTGGATACATTTCCATAATCGGCTACAATTCCTACAAGTTGAATGTCTTTACGAAAAAAAGTGTACAGTATAGCAAACGCATCATCAATCCCCAAATCTGTAAACAGGAGAACCTTTTTTTTCATATCTCTTCCTCCAAAATCTATAGAATCCTACTTTCACTAATGATGTAGTGATCAGACTAAGCTTGTATGTATATATTTTATGTATTCTTAAAGAGGGGATTCTATTCACTTGAAATAGCTTTGCTCATCTAAATTTGATATTATGTTCAAGCGTAAGTTTCTGTTCTTAAGTTCATAGGCATGGTGTGCTATCCCATGCCCATCAACTTAAGAATTTTTTAACACCCCAAAACGAAAAAACAAGTTAAATTCTCATAGATAACTATCTTATAATTAATTATATATTTTTTTTGCAATATAATAATATAAAGATATTACACTTAAAAGAGGGGATTCAAATTGGTTAAAAACTTACCTTTACTAATAGTTATTTTAATACTAGATGTAAGTTCTTCTACATTAAGTACGAACGGATACTTTTCTCCAGTTATAGAATGGTCTTTAATGATTATAAGTATTATTTTAAACATTACTGCAGTTATAGGCTTATCACTACACGTCTTTGTATATCAACCTATGAAAAGATTTGAAAAAATTAAAATGAAATCTTCAAATAAAATAATTATATTTGAGGTAACACCACCTCGCCATCGAGTGTTGATTTAGAAAAAAGTTTAATTATAAATATTTTATGATATTCAATAAATTTAACTTATAAAAATATTTTTATTCTTATTCAACTATCCTGCCCCGTTAGTTTAAGTACATTTCTTCACAATTTTTACAGTGATAGTAACATAAATACCCAACAAAAAATCATCTCACCTCTAGAAATCTATAATGGTAGTTTTAGAATAAGTGAATAAGAGAAATAACCACCATTGATTATTTCTCTTTTCATATACATATTTATTTTTGGAAAAATAACCTAACTCCAAATACTAATAATACTGTGCCAGTAATACCCTCTATTGTACGGTTCACTTTTTCTTTTCTTAAAAAAGTTCTTAATTGACGTATTAGTGAGATATAAAGTAAATACCATATTGCTGTCAAAGTCGTAAATGTGAGTCCTAACAAAAGAAATTGGAAGAGATGACTTTGATTGCTCACAATAAATTGGGGTAGAAAACTTAGGAAAAACACAGCAGTTTTTGGGTTTAAGATTGCCGTGGTAAATCCTTGTCTAAAACTTTTAATCGTTCCAATATCCTTAGAGTTCATTTCCACTGAACCTGACATATCTTCTTTTTTAGACAAGGCACTTTTAATTGACTTTACAGCTAAGTAAATTAAGTAAAAAGCCCCAGCATATTTTATAAATGTAAATAACATAGAGAATTTCATTAGGATGGCAGAAAGTCCTAGTGTAGCCATTATTGTATGAATCATCATTCCAGATACCGTTCCTAAGACGGTCTTTATCCCACCATTTTTACCATGCGAGATAGTGTTTTTTGTAACTAAGGCAAAACCGGGACCAGGCATTATTATGATTAGGATTGCTGTGAGGATAAATAACAAATAATTTTCCATGTTCTAGTATTTCCTTTCCAATTTTTAGTTTTGCCTATAGTATAGCTTTTTTACTTAAAATATTAAATATAAAAAGCGTGATCAGGAGTTTATCGAGGTTATTAGTATCAATTTGACCAAACATTACCCTAAAGTTACATTGATAAAACACACGGCAAACTTATGGGTAAAATTACAAGCTCGGCTCTCACAAAAAACGGGATAAAAAAATAAACAGCGGAACTAGTCCACTGTTTATTTCGTCACACCCTCATGTAATTTTTCTGTATAATCTTTTACATCCTTCCAGCTATCTTTCGCTGTATTTAAATCTTCTTTTATAAAGGTAAATTCTTCAGGGCTGATTCCTTTTACGTTTTGTAGTAAATTATTATATTTCGCACCTACCGTATACCACTGATTTGATATGTTTTGCAGTGCTGTAATTGCTGCATCAATTGTTTCTGTCATATTAGTTGTTTTATTTTTTGCATCTGTCAAAATTGCCACTTCTGCTTGCGATCCAGAAATTCTATTCTTTAAACTGGCTATTTCTCGTTCTGCATTTGCAATATCTTTTTTCGCAATCGCAATCATCGGTCCCCCCGCAAGACAAGTTATTAACGCTACGCAAAGTACACCACCAGCAATCACCATATCGTTACTCTTTTTGATCGAATCGTTATATGTATTTATTTGTTGCTCTAGAGCTGGAATACCAGCATTCGTACTCGCCAAAATCGAGGTTAATTGATTCGTATCCTCTTTAAAACTATTTGTGTCTTTCGCCATTCTATCGCGAAAAGCTTTCAAATTCCCTAATAGTACATCTACCTCATTTTGATTCTTTAAAATATCCGCATACAACTTTTCTAAATCCGCTTTTAATTTACCGCTATCCTTTTGATCAATCGCTGCTAACATGTCATTATAATACGCTTGAAAAGTATTATTGTAATTAATAATATTTTGATCCGTTTTCATAATTTGAGGCTTCATATTATTTAACCAATACGCCGCATTAATTTTTGCATCTCTTTGATGCTGAATCATATTTCCTTTAAACTCACTATTAATTGAACTTATTTTACTCAAATCAGTCTCTTGCTGATTTTGAATTAATTTTGCATATGAATCCATTGCGAATATGCTCGATGTCGTTTGCGCCATTACATCTTGGAATCCTGCTGGACCGAGAGAATAATTTTTTGCATTTTCTTGTAATGTTTTTACGTTTTGTTCCGCTGCAAAAGGATGTAAAGGAAGTGCATTACTCGTTGCCACCCCAGCAATCATGATCGTTAAAAGACATTTTTTATAAAATCTTTTCTGCATACTTTTCACCCATTCTCTTTATAAGGATATAAAAAAGCTCCTGCTCACAACTGAACAGGAGCTTCAACTCATTCATCAATACTTAACGCTCTAACGATTCGTATTCGATTATGCTTTTTTCGTATCTACTACTTTAATATCTTCAGCATAGATTTTTTCTGCATAGTCTTTAATGTTCTTCCAGCTATCTTTCGCAATGTTTAAATCTTCTTTAATGAAAACAAGGTCATTTGGACTAATTGAATCTACATTTTGAAGTAAAGAATTGTATTTTGATCCCATTGTGTACCATTGATTTGAAATGTTTTGCAACGCTGTAATTGCTGTATCAATTGTGTTTGTTAAATATTCAGTTTGTGTTTTAATGTTCGTTAGTCCTGCCACTTCTAATTGCGCAGTTGTAACTTGTCCTGTTATCTTTTGAATTTCTGCCTGTGCATTATCAAGCTCTTTCTTCGCTAAGACGATTCCTGCAGTACCACCACCCACTGCTGCTGTTCCACCTGCAATTAATGCGATTCCTAGCGGAGTTCCTGCTCCCGTAGCAATTACAACCGCACCACCGATAATTGCAATTGGGCCTAAAGCTGTCGCAACAGATGAACCGATAATAATTGCATTATATTTACTAATTGCTTCATTATACGTTGTAATTTGATTTTGCAGAAGCGGAATTCCAGCATCTTGACTAGCCAAGATAGATGTAATTTGATTTGCATCTCCCTTGAAATTTTGAGTATCCGACGTCATTTTATTTCGGAATTTCTTTAAGTCTTCTACTAACTTATCTACTTGCGCTTTATTTTCAGTAATACTACTTGATAATCTAGTTAGACCTTTCGTAAGAGTTGCTTTATCCTTTGCATCAACCGCAGCAACTAAAGTATCATAATAGTTTTGGAATTTCGTATTGTAATTAATGATATTTTGATTTGTTGAAATAAGCTGTGGCTTCAATACATCTAGCCATTGTTGTGCATTCCCTCTAGCTGTATCTTGATGCTGAATCACTTTACCTTTTAAAGATGTATCAACTGACGTTACGTTCCCAAAGTTAACATTACCTTGTTTAATAATTGTTAAAGCGTACAGATCCATTACTAAAGCGTTAGAACCTGTTCTTTCCATCGCATCTTTAAGGCCTTCTGGTCCTAATGAATATTCGTCATAATCATTATATGCTTTTGCTACAGCATGAACTGGAGCTTGTTTCACTGTACTTTCAGCAGCATACGTATGGGCTGGCATAATATTCCCTGCTGCAAATACTGCCATAAGTGCTGATAGAGCCATTACTTTATATGGTTTTTTTGTCATTTTTCTTCTCTCCCTATATCGCTAATTATTTTTCTGTTTAATGTACTTCAACGTTTGTAACGTAATCTTCAAATTGATTTGTTTGCTTATTCATTTCATCACTTACTTTTTTAAGTTGATTGAAATGTTTTTGAAGTAAACTACTGTCTGTATACGTGCCTTCTTCAATATTTGCTTGAATTTGGATCATATTATTGTTTAAAACTTTCCAATCCGTTAATAACGTTTCTAAAGTTGCGATTTGGCGATCAATCAGTTCCGTAAAGCTACTTACTTGATCTTCAACGAATGTGATTTGAGTCGCCTCTGATTCAGTTTGTGATAACTTTTGAATAAGTGGTAGTAGCTCTTTTTGTTTTTGCTGAATACGAAGAGCTGCTTCCCTCGTTTGACTATCTGCTGCATTTACAATTTCATTACTTAACGTACCGATAGAAACAAAATCGATTGTTTTCGTTTGTGCAGTTTGATTTGTGATTGTAAATACTTGTTTACCGATATTAATAGAACCTTTAATAATTTCTTGTGGTCTATTCAAAATAGTAGTTAGTTCAGCTTGAATTTCCCCTTGAATTCTTTTTATGTCTTCTCTTAATTTCACAATATCTCCACTTGATCCTTGCAGTGTTTTTATTGCTTCATCAGCTTTAATTGATAAGTTATTACTATCTTTGTCTAATACCGTTTTAAATCGATTTAACTCTAATAAATCTTGCTCCATACTCTCTTGAATGCTTTGGACCTGCAATTGTAATTTTCCATATGCGTTTGTAAAATCTGCTTTTGCCTGTTCATCTTCATTTACTTTTCCTGCTAGTTCATAGAGCTTACTATAATAGCTATTAAATCTAGTGCTGTATCTCATCATCTCTTGATTTAAGTCGATTAGCTTCGGATTATATTCATCAATCCACTCTCGTACATTCGCCTTTGCAAATTTTTGATGATTCGTCAAACTACTCATCGCATTTACCTTAATGTCTGGCTGTTGCAAAATAACTAATCCGTATGCTTGGATAAGTGGTGACTGTGACCCTAACATTCTAATTGAATTTGATAATGTATTTGGAGCAATTACATTTTGCACGTTTAATACTTTCACCTTTGGTTGCCCCTCTTCAGCGTAAGCGCTTACAGGAATGAAGCAACTCGTAGATACTGCTGTAACCAATAACCCTGTAATTAAAGTTTTTTTCACTTTAACCCCTCCTATGTATTAGCAACTATTACTATCGCATTTTATTATTCTATTTTCTTGCACATTATTTGAGATGGTTAAAAATAGAGAACGTTCTCACCGTGAGTCATGTACGAAACACCTCTCTCAAACTTTATTTCTACAGTACTTACTTATTGTTATAAAACATTTCATAACTTTTCACATGTGCTTAGTATGAATAACATTGTATAAAATTTCTGTTTCATCGCAATTTCCATATTCACACAGTGAATATATTACATGAAAATATTATTCATTTTAAGATAAATAACGCACGTGAATATGAAATTAAGTTTTGTTTTTATTAAAGTTTTGTACTGTAAGGTCATTTAAACACAGCTATTCATCTATCGTAAAGAAGTATTTTAATTCCCTTTATTTTCAAGACCTCATGTCCTTATTCCAAAATAAAATCCACTTAACTTCCTCCATTAAAATATCCATATATCACAACAAAAAACACTGTTTACTCATAAGAGATTATATTATAGTAATATAATTTTAAGACCTATATGCAATTATGCATAGCATATACACAAAAAGGATAGCTTCACTTTCGTGAAGCTATCCTTAAAAAATCTTATTACTTTTTCAAATGATATGGAACTGTCGTAATAACAACATTTCTTTTATAGAGTAAATACGCACGAATGAGTAAACTAGACTGATTATGAAGAATGTTATGCCAACCTTTTTTCGGAATAAACTGTGGTATAACGACCGTAACTCGGTAATTTGATTCACTCGCTTTATATTGCACTGTGTCAATAAATTTTGTAAGCGGCTGAATAATGCTTCTATAATGAGAATGTAATGTAACAAGCCTTACTTCAGGTTGCCACTTCTCCCATTTCTCTTCAAATTTCTTTTCCTCTTCTCTGTCAAAAGCAACATATACAGCGATAACTTGATCTGCAGAAAGAGCCTTAGCATAGTTCAATGAATTTTCTACTACATGAGTCATACCAGCTACAGGAACGACAATTACATTCCCTTCAATCGGAACAAGTGGTTCACAAGTTTTTAAACTTAATTGATCGCCCACTGCATCATAATGCTTCTTAATTCGATGGAACAAGAAGATAATAAAAGGTAAGAAAATAAGGATTGACCAAACTTGTGCGAACTTAGTTAAAAAGAACATGCTCATAACGATAAAACTAATGACTGCACCAATTAAATTAACCGTTAATCTTAAAGCCCATCCTTCAGGCTTTTCACGAAGCCATTTTAGTACCATTCCAGTTTGAGAAAGTGTAAACGGAATAAATACCCCTACTGCATATAGCGGAATCAAGTGTTCTGTTTTCCCCTGAAAAGCTACAATTAAAATAATCGAAGAAATCCCAAGTATAATAATACCGTTTGAATAACCTAGGCGGTCTCCTCTAATCGTAAACATTCTCGGTATGAACTTATCTTTTGCAAGATTAACCGCTAATAGTGGAAATGCAGAATAACCTGTGTTAGCCGCAAGAATTAATATTAAAGCTGTTGTACCTTGTATGAAATAGTACATGAAATTACGTCCAAAAGTTTGTTCAGCAATTTGTGAAACGACTGTTACTTCCTTACTTGGATTAATTCCGTAATAATAAGCTAAAAAGACAATTCCAGAAAATAAAACTGCAAGTAATGCACCCATTGCAAGCAATGTTTTCGCTGCATTGTTAGGTGCAGGATCTTTAAAGTTTGGAATTGCGTTAGATATCGCCTCAACACCCGTTAAAGCAGAGCTTCCTGAAGCAAATGCTCGTAACAGTAAGAACAAACTAATTCCCGCAACTGGTGTTCCAATTGGCGAATGCAGCGTGGGTGAAACGTGACCAGTCAAAATATTATATATTCCTACACCAATTAATATAAATAATGCTACAACGAATAAATAAACCGGATATGCTAAAACGGAAGCTGATTCCGTTACGCCTCTTAAATTTAAGATGGTAATCAATATGACAAATATAATCGCAATGATTACATTATGTGCATGTAAACTAGGAAAAGCTGATGTGAGCGCATCTGTACCTGCGGACACACTTACTGCAACAGTTAAAATGTAATCGACTAATAAAGATCCTCCAGCTATTAATCCCGGATTCATCCCTAAATTTTCTTTTGATACAACATATGCTCCGCCGCCATGAGGGTAAGCAAAAATAATTTGTCGATAAGATAAAATAAGAGCTGTCAATAATACTAATACCCCAACAGCTATCGGAATGGAATACCAATAAGCTATTGCTCCAAGACCTGCTAGTGCAATTAATATTTGCTCTGGTCCGTATGCGACCGATGACAATGCGTCAGAAGATAAAATGGCTAGCGCCTTCGTTTTATTAAGTTTTTGCTCTCCTAACTCAGTTGATTTTAACGGTCTTCCAATTAAAAATCTTTTAATAGATGAAACCAATGCTGTCCACTCTCCAATAATTTTGTACGAACGATACTGCTAGTTACAGCGATAAACTATTTCTTCAGAAAACAAAAATGTCTACAAGCCATAACGAAATAGACTTGTAGACATTATTTTTTTTGTCGCACAAGCTCCACCTTCCTTCTCAATATAACGCTTACGAGGTTAGCTGTCGGATTCGGGCCTATGAGTAGCCCTACCTTTTTCAAGGATTCACCCCATTGGATTATGTACTAATCCATAAGAACGGGTCCCCCGCACCATGCGGCTTCAGCGATTTAGAAAATTGAAACTGTGGATTATAATACTCCTTTATTTTCAAAAAGTAAACAAAAATTTTAAAAAAGAAAAAAATTAAAACGATTGCGCATAATCCACCGAAAAATATACATAATGAATACTAAAAATCCACAAAGGAGACCCGTATGTCTAAAGAAAAGAAGCCACTTTTTTCCGATTCCTATTTAGATGCAGTAGCAAATGAAATTAATCAGCTATATGGTAAACGTGAAAGAGAACGAAATACGACAGATAAACCGAAAAGAAACGAATAAATTGTCAAAAAGAAACAAAAAAAGGATAGCAACATTTATATTTTGCTATCCTTTACTCTTTTTCATACCATTTCTTTAGTAAAAATCATTTTTTCATATACCTTTAAATTTTGATACACAACACTTAATAAAGGCACATCTATAGACATTTCCTCTGCTAATTTCAATAAGTATCCTTGTAAATGCTTCCCTTCAATGAGCGAACCTTTTTCCATATCCCGTTGCATCGATGACTTCATATCATACGAAATTTTATCAATCGTTTTCATATGTTCCTGGGCGATATTCTCCTTAACTGGAGCCCCCATAGATTTCATGATTTGCACTGATTCTTCAAATAAGTTCCTAATAAATTCTCGGCCTCCATCACTCTCACGAATCGGTCCTATCGGCGCACGCATTAATGTTGTCACACCTGACATTACGGTGATAAATAAATATTTATGCCACATATCTTGCACAATATTTTCACTTAAAACAAAACTAGCTTTTGTATCTGCAAATGTTTTAGAAATAAGCTTTATTCTCTCTGAATCTTGAGGCTTAATTTCCCCAAATACAAGTCTGTTGGCAGCACTCGTTTGTACAATTTCTCCCTGATCGTTTAATGTCGTCTCGATAAAGCATAGACCGCCAATTACTTTCTCTTCACCGAATTCCTTTTGTAATAGTGATAAATGAGCGATACCATTTAACAATGGGATTATTACAGTATTTTTACCCACAAACGGCTTTAAATCTATGGTCGCCTCGTGTAAATGATACGCTTTTGTTGAAAATAAAATCACATCAAATGGAGTCGTTCTATCTTCTTTCGTTACCAATTTCGGTTGAAATGAAAAATCTCCATTAACACTACGAATAACAAGGCCTTTTTCTTCTAATTGCTGTTTTCTTTTGCTGCGAACGAGAAATGTAACATCTTCTCCCTTTTCTACTAATCGGCCACCGAAAAATCCGCCAACGCCCCCAGCTCCTAATACTAAAATACGCATACAACATCCCCCTTTTTCTAACACAATTATACTAATTTTAGTATACATAACATTATACATGTCCCTTGTTAAATAAGCTGAATTTTCATTCTTAATCTAATGAACAAGAGAGGTTATTTTCAAGAAAAATTGGGCATGTTGTTTCTATAGCTTATACGGAAAGGAAACAATGTAAATGGAGGCAATACAAACAATCGAGGAAAAAGATGTAACAACAGCTATATTTCAATTTATATTCCCGTTTTCGTTTAAAACTGGATATGAACAAAATATGTTCCCTTTCTTACAAAAAAATGATTTTCGACCTTTTCGACTCGATCATCTTGAAGATGAAAATACATATTACGGGAAATTTCAAGTTTCACATCAAAATATGGAAGCATACTATCTTTCCTTTACAAATAAAATTCTCTTTCCTCATTCAGAACATCAAAAAGGATTACAGCGCTATTCTAAAGACCTTAATTTAAATGGACATTTAACAACTAACCTTATTTCCGTTCCATTCAAGATACATTCTATTGATGTAACACTTTGTCCTTATGAGCTTGGGTTCTTAACAATTCGGACAGAAATAAAAACCGCTCCTAACATGACATTATCAGAAGCGATTGAATTCGCGGTTCGCTTCCGTGTACTTGAAACTAATAGTGATACGACTGAGACTATTTGTATTGAATGTGATGGAAAAAAATATTCACAAGTAGAAAAACTTATATTCGGTGATTTATTTCATGGTTTAACAGACTTCTTTGAGAACAAGAGATTGCGGAGTTCTTACTTTCAAACATTCCCTTTCTTTGAAGACCAGCGAATGTATGTACAAACTCTATTATCCATAAACAAAGAGTCAGACCTTCATATAATCGATATATATCGATCTTCCAGTCTTTCCGGATTATCAGATGATGGTAAGCCATATATTAGTGCAAATAATGTTCCTTATATTCACGATTATTTAACAAAACATTCTTATCAAAGATGGGCTCCTAACCGTTACTTTATTATGGAAGAACATATTTTCACATGTATTACAAATGAAGGTGAACAAGCAGTCACTAAACTTGCTAGTCAAATGTACGGGGAGTTTTATTACGCTTTATTATTAAATTTATTTCATAAAGTTGTTTTATTAAAGATGGCAAACGCTTATGCCGAGTTAAATATTGAACAAGATACAAATGAAATAGAGAAATTAATTTATTCAATAAATTCGTTTACAGCTAATTATTTTTCTTTAGAATTAGTATCCCAATCACAAAGTGAAGATATTTTCTTTCGTCTAAGAAAACTTTTTAACATTGAAGTACTGTACACGAACGCGAAACAAAATCTCGATAGTTTATTTAAATATCAAGAAAATGTTGCTTCAAAAAAAGATAGCCTCTTATTATTAATTTTAACGCTCTACTCTGTTGTAGGCCAAATGTTAGGGTTTACTATGATTGATCTTTTAAGAAACACCGATTCAAACAAAATATCATCGCCTTTTGAATTTTTTGCTCTATTAATAGCGATTAGTGGCATAGTCATTTCACTTATTTTAGGTATACAAAGTTTATACCAATGGAGTGTACAACATAAACGAAGAAAAGCATGGGTAAAACAAACTGTACTTTCTGCTGTGAAAGAGAAGGATAGTACAAAGTAACTAAAAAACAGATGGCAGCACGATGCTACCATCTGTTTTCTATTATGCTTACTTACCTGCTTCGATTTTTTCTAATGTAGCAGCTACTTGCTCTTCTGTTAATTCGTGTTGCACGATATAACGATTACGTGGGTGTACACGACATTCATGAGAACATGCACGTAAATGTTTTGCTTCACTTTCTTCAGAACATAAAATTTTCTTGTTACATTCAGGGTTTGCACAGTTTACATAGCGCTCACAAGGTTCACCTGTAAAGTGATCTTTACCAACGATAACATGTTCTTTTTGGTTTACTGGTACAGCGATACGCTCATCAAATACGTAACATTGACCATCCCAAAGTTCACCTTGTACTTCTGGATCTTTTCCGTACGTTACAATTCCGCCATGAAGCTGGCTTACATCTTCATAACCTTCACGAACTAACCAACCTGAGAATTTCTCACAACGAATTCCACCTGTACAGTACGTTAAAATCTTTTTACCCTCAAGTGTTTCTTTATTTTCTCTAATCCAATCTGGTAATTCACGGAATGATTCAATATCTGGTTTAATCGCACCTTTGAAGTGTCCTAAATCAAATTCATAATCATTTCGTGCATCAATGATAACTGTATCTTCTTGTTTCATTGCCTCATAAAAATCTTTTGGTTCTAAATACTTCCCAGTAATTTCTTTCGGGTTAATGTCGTCTTCTAGACGAAGTGTAACTAACTCTGAACGAGGACGTACGTGCATTTTCTTGAATGCATGTTCATCTGCCTCATCAATTTTAAATACGATTCCAGCAAAACGTGGATCATTATTCATCGCTTCCACGTATTTTTCTGTTTGCTCAACAGTTCCAGAACAAGTTCCGTTAATTCCTTCTGTCGCTACAAGAATTCTTCCTTTTAACTCAAGTGATTTACAAAATTCTAAATGCTGTTCAGCAAATTCTTCTGGGTTTTCAATTGTTGTGTACATGTAATACAGTAATACTCTATATGGTTTTGTAGTTGCCAATGTATTTCTACCACCTATCTAAATTTTAAAATCATGTATAAGTTAACGTTCATATCAAAACATATATAATAAGAAAATACATACTAAATTGTACTTAGCCTATTTTCTTCTATTTACAATTTTTTCTATAAGTTAACAAAAATAAAAACAAGATTACAGAACAAAACACTACGGTTAGGTTGTAATCCCAATATATTATATATCATACAATTTCATTTCCATCAATTAATATGCTGTAATATAGGCTGTATGTTCACATAAATTTCAAAAACAACCCTATAATTTATTATCTTCTCCCTTATTCAACAACCATAAACTCCCAAAATATTTTTGCATCGTCACACCATTCATTGCACACAGTCATATAATTTGCATTAAGGAAACTTTTATGTTCAAATGAAATTGCCACATCATATATCTAAATGTATTGAAATAATGAGTAAAAATAAAGTGAAACTTTAATCAAGTTAAGATTTCAAAGGGGAATACTACTATGAATAAAGATATAACAAAAGATGAACAAGTCCCTTCTCAAAGTACAACAGTTCAATCAGCCCATTTAGCGTTAAGTGGACAAACAAAAGGCTTTAAAAGACTGTTACCATTCTTAGGACCTGCTTTTATCGCATCAGTTGCTTATATTGATCCTGGGAACTTCGCTACAAATATCGCAGCTGGATCACAATATGGGTATTTATTGCTTTGGGTAATACTCGCTTCTAATTTAATGGCTGTATTAATTCAAACTTTATCAGCTAAATTAGGAATCGCTACTGGGAGAAATCTTCCTGAAGTAGCTCGCGAAAACTTCCCCAAACCAGTTTCCATCGGTTTATGGATACAAGGGGAACTCGTTATTATGGCTACAGATTTAGCTGAATTTATTGGGGCAGCACTTGGCTTATACTTACTATTTGGAATTCCGATGTTACCAGCTGCTTTAATTACAGCAGTTGGATCATTTATTATTCTTGAATTTCAACGCAGAGGCTTTCGTCCATTAGAAGCTATCATAACAGGTATGATTTTTATCGTTGTTATCGCTTTTGGTATCCAAGTCTTTTACGCAAAACCGGAATTAAGCCCTCTACTCTCAGGACTTTTCACTCCAAAATTCCAAGGTGTAGATAGCATCCTTTTAGCAGCTGGAATTTTAGGTGCGACAGTAATGCCGCACGCGATATATTTACATTCGGCCTTAACGCAGCGCCGTGTAGTCGGAACAAATGATGAACAAAAGAAAAAGATTTTCCGCTTCGAATTCATCGATATTATTATTGCAATGGTTATCGCTGGAGCAATTAATGCAAGTATGTTAATTGTAGCAGCTGCACTATTCTTTAAAAACGGCTTGCACGTTGAAGACCTTGATGTTGCTTTTAACCAGTTCAGTAATTTAGTCGGTCCTGTATCGGCTGCATTATTTGGGATTGGACTTTTATCAGCAGGTTTATCTAGTTCTTCTGTTGGTACGATGTCTGGTGATATTATTATGCAAGGATTCATTCGAATGCATATTCCGTTATACTTACGCCGATTTATAACAATGATTCCGCCTCTCGTTATTATCGCTTTAGGTGTAAATCCAACTTACGCTCTCGTTATGAGTCAAGTTGTCTTATCTTTCGGTATTGCCTTTGCATTAGTACCACTTATTATGTTTACAAGTAATAAGAAGATTATGGGTGCACTCGTCAACCATCGCATTACAACATTTATCGCGTGGTTAATCGCTGCACTTATTATCGTTTTAAATATTTTCTTACTGTATCAAACATTTGTAGGTTAATAAAAAAGGGTATTCCAAATTTGATTTGGAATACCCTTTTTGTATGAAATGATTTCCTTCTACTTACCACTTATGTATGTCCCTCTTTCCGGCATTATCGCACCTTTTTCAGTTCGAAAATAAAGTGGTAAGCCTTCAGTGAAAAACATACTCACCTTGGATGGATCCTGCCTTTGATGATGGATATGTAAATGTGGTTCACTTGAACTTCCTGAGTTACCGACTTGGGCAAGAACCTCCCCTTCATTTACACGTTCGCCTTCCCTCACTTTAATTGATCCTTTCTTTAAATGGGCAAGAAACAAAAATGTACCTGTTTCATCCAGTCGTAAATAAATATGATTTCCCGCCATCGATTGAAAATCATCCGATCCCGGAACTAAATCTATTTCATCATTTTTAATTGATACAACTGTCCCAGAAGCGGGTGCCATTACTTTCGCTCCATATATTCCATAATCCTCTAACTTACTACTTTTCACTTCAGCTGGTGGAATGAGAATATCGTATGCCCATCGTTCATTTGGTTTTATAACGTGATAGTTCGTTTCTAATTTATCGCCGCCCCAACCTATCAATGCTCGTTCATTCAAAGGAAAACGAACGACTACTTTAGGACTCATAGACTGTACATCTACTGGGTATGCAATTCTCCCAATGTTAGCGAACCATCCCACGGGCCAAGCTCCAATGGTAGAAAACAGAACTATTAATAGTAGCGTTCCATCTATCCGCTTTCTAAAAATGCCTTTCCAAACAAACATTACTGCTGAGCCTATTAAGAGAAAAACTGAAATCACACTAAAAGCCTGTATAATCCACCAAACAAAGACTGATGTAACGCCATTACCTAAATAAACTAAACTCCAACTTATAATTAAAAAAGCAACTATACTCGCTAATAAAAATCTCTTCCACATGCTGTATCCCTACTCTCCTATCTTTGTTCCCCATGATACGAAGTAAAAATTACGACATATGAAAGAAATACTTACGACTTTCTTACATTTCTTTATACTGCGGTAAAACGATAGTGAAAACCGTTTCTTTATCGTTACTACGTACAGTGATATCTCCTTTATGAAGTTCCGCTATACTTCTCGCAATTGCAAGCCCCATTCCTTTTCCACCCGTATGAGAGCTACGTGATTTTTCACCACGATAAAACTTTTCAAAAACGTAAGGAAGGTTCTCATTCGGAATGCATTGTCCAAAATTTTTAATTTCTATTTCAACATTCATATCTCTTTTAGAAACTTGAATTAAAAGCTCCTTTCCGTCTTTCCCGTACATAATACTATTACTAATTACATTTTCGAATAGCCTCACCATAACCGCTACATCCATTTCCACATGTAACACCTTATCACCTTTAATACAAAAGCTCATATCAGCATCATCTAGTTGTGGTAAAAAATCAATCATGATTTGTTCAATGAACGCTTTCATATTTATTACACTTTTATGTAATTCGATCTCTCTATAATTTATTTGACAATATTCTAATAAACCATCTACTTGATTTTTTAATTCATAACTTTTTCGCTTTAATATACTTACATACTGTTCACATTCTTCTCTATTTGAATGAAGCTGATTTCCTAACAGGTCCGCGTAACCTATTAGGGATGTTACAGGTGTTCGTAAGTCATGAGAAATATTACTAATCATTTCATTTTTCATTTCTTGCGATTTTTTTTCATTCTCGATAGACTCTTTTAAACTTTTGGCCATTCTATTAACATTCGCTGCTAATTCACCAATCTCGTCATTTTTTGAAATAAGTATATGTATTTCAAAATTACCATTACTTATTTCCTTCAGACTCTTGTTAATTTCAGATAATCTTTTCATCATTGTTTTTGTCATGAATGCAAAGTATATTGTAGTAAAAATTAAAAAAACTATTAAATATAAAAATGAATATTTTTCCTCTAACGCAGTAACATGACTATATATATTTCCAATTACAATTTGAAACGCTATTATACTTACAGTTGCTAACAAAATGCTACATATGAATGCGATAAAAAACTTAGCTCTCATGCCTTGTAATGATTTAATCTTCAATTTTATATCCGACTCCCCAAACATTTTGAATAAACTTCGGCTCTTTTGGATTCTCTTCAATTTTATTTCTTAATCTTGCAATATGAACCATTACTGTATTATTACTTTCATAGGCCCTTTCTTTCCAAACGCTTTCATATATTTCTTCAATAGTAAACACACGATTCATTGCAGCGGCCATTAAGTACAAAATATCATATTCAGTTTTCGTAAGATTGATTGTTTCTCCATATAACATCACTGTTCTCGACACTTCATCTATTTCTAAACCTCTAATGTTTATTTTCTTTTCTATTACTTGAACAGCATTTTGATTGAAGTATGTATACCTTCTTAATTGAGCTTTCACTCTTGCTATAAATTCAATTGTACTGAACGGTTTCACAATATAATCATCTGCCCCAGTACTAAATCCAACGACTTTATCTACGTCCGATGATTTCGCGCTTAAAAACATAATTGGTAAACTATATTTCTCTCTTATCCTTCTACACAATTCAATCCCATCCATTTGAGGCATCATAACATCAAGGATAGCAAGTTGAACATCATTATTATTCAATACCTCTAACGCCTCTTCTCCGTTGTCAGCACTAAAAACACTAAAACCTTCTTGTTTTAAATTTTCATTAACGAATCGAATAATATCTCGATCATCATCTACAATTAAAATTGAGTTTTTCTCCATATACAAACCTCTTTTTGAAATATATTCCACAATCAATTTTATCACAAATCAAAACCATACTTCCCTCTTGAATAATCTTTATTTTCAGATTAAATTATATAATAACAAATACATTCTAGTTTCATAAGAAATGGAGTGAAAATATGTTTCCTATATTAAAAACCAACCGACTCATTTTACGAGAACTTACCGAAGAAGATGCACCGAGTATACTACAATGCTTTTCTAATACTGATGTCCTGCGCCATTATGGCCAAAAACCATTGCAAAATTTGGATCAAGTAAAACAAATCCTTACTAATTTTAAGTTGGGGTACAACGCAAGAAGCGGCATTAAATGGGGAATCGAATTAAAAGACAAGAAAGGGCTCATTGGAACAATTGGTTTTCATGATTGGTCTTCCGAACATAAACGAGCAAATATAAGTTATGCCTTTTTGCCTGAACACTGGGGAAATGGATATGCGACTGAAGCGGTTTCTGAAGTTATATCATACGGTTTCCACACACTTCATTTAAAACGGATCGGAGCAATTGTATTTCTTGAAAATGAAGCTTCCAATAAAGTGCTATTAAAATTAGGATTTGAAAAAGAAGGCGTTCTAAAAAATTATATGTATCAAGATGATATCCCATATGATACGAATTATTATTCTTTATTAAAATGAGTTTAATAGAAATTATACGTAAAAACTCGTTTCAGCATAATGAATCAAGATAGTGGATTTTTAACGAAAGATGGGAAACCGAGCGTTTTTCATTTCTTAGATCATCATACGACTGATGCGAAGTACAATAAATTATATAATCTAAACAAAGGGCATGAGCATATTCTTACTCATGTCCCTTTTTTACGTTCTTTTTCTGTTTTCGCAATGCTTTTGGAATGTATACACAGAAAGGTTCGCTTTCCATGTAATCTCCCGTCATTGCATATGCTTTAGAACGAGATCCTCCACAAACATATCGAAACCCACAAACTAAACTTTTTATAAGTTTTCAATATCATTACCTCTTTTCTAAAACCATAAAGAACGTACTATCCGGTAGCACAACCGCATTCCCAGACTCATCTTTAAAATCGATTTTCTCGCTAAGATGTTGTGTATATCCATCCTGTAAATAGTTCATAGCTTGAACGATGTTTACTTTATCTCCAAAGATACCCTTTACGAAATCCTTATAGTCGTTTGGCGTAAAGATTCCAAACTGCTCTTGCACCTCGTGAACGAAGGAATCCTCACCCCATGTATACGTATATAAGAACTCCATCGCATCGTTAACAGGCATTTTGACTGTATTGTCTGCAAGTACCTCATATTGGATTATACGCCCCTTAAATTCACGGACATACTGCTCTAAGAACTTCATTCCACCTGCATCTTTAAAATGAATCACACGCATTAACATTTTATCTTCAGTCATGATGCCATCACGAATGATAATACGACCTCCTGGCTTTATCACCTCGTAAGCACTCTGTAACCCCTTTTTAATTACTTCATGATTGAATTTCTTACCTTCATACTCAATATAAGAGAACAGCTCATGAAGGATAGAAGAATACACAATCGTATCAACCGATTCTTTATCAAACGAGCTACCTAAGTTGATAGCATCCCCTTTAATGACGTCCCAAGAACGACTTTCGTCCTGTTTCTTCTTTTTCAGCGTATCAATCACATTTTCGGAAATATCGATACCGTAGATTCGTTTATCCTCGGTCTCTTCTTCAATCATGTCTAGCATAACACCACCACCGGATCCGACATCTACAATCGTATCTCCCTTTATATAATCAAGAATAATTCGTTTATCATCAGCCGAACTATTCATATGCTCCAAATACACTTCTTCGTTATGGAATCTATCATATGCATCCTTTCGTAACCCGAAGAAATCAAAGAGCAGTACATTTGCCCGAGCATGCATCATATCTATCTTTTCTGCCTCTACACAGAAGATGATTAACGCTTCACCTACAGCAGAAAACTGAAACGACACATACGCAGTCTTCATATCTTCATCGACTTTAACCTCAAAAGAAACATGTGTTGTATTCGGCTTCTCGTTCTCACGGTACTCCCGTAGATACTTCTCAATAACCCGCTTACGATACACGTTGTCCTTCTTCTCGCCTTTGAAATCATAGTGCAACTGCTGCATCAATTTCTCGAAATGGATATGCTGAACCTTTCTAGTGCCTATCTCGTTCTTTAACATAACAAAAACTGTCCAAATATCCTCGAAGCTAAGGGCATGCATAGACGGTTCTACATACCACAAATCCTTATCAGATAAAAATGTTTGAACGTCTCTCTTCTCGCTCCCCATAATTATATCTTTTTCAAATACTGACTCCTTATGTTTTGGTGTGAGTCTATGTACACGAGAAGTAAATGGCTCCACATAACCATCAAATAGCCCATCAATTGTAATCTTCACATCGTTCTTTACTTCGCTCCACAAAGATTTTGATACACCTTCAATAATACATTGATTAAGATAGTATAGAATCTCCTTTAACCTAACGTCTCCGTATTCTTCTTTATATGTGTCAATTAAATCAATATGAGAGTTCAAACGAGCCTCTCCGCGGATATACTGCCCTATTAATCCATGTGTTCTAATTAAATCTCGAACAAACAAATACTCAGTAGAGTTTAAGTTTGTCTCTATATGTTCGATAAACTGAATATCACTAAAGATATCAGCAGAACCCTCGTTATGTACCAATAGATTGATTCCGTTCTTCTTCCATTTCTCTCGCTGTTTTAAAGAGCCTACCTTTGCAAGCTCACTATACGTTAGTACTTTTTCAATAATGCGATACGCTTCTTCATCTAAAGACAATCCATCTAACACTTGCAGCGTACGGTGTACATAGTACAACACCGCATCTGTTTTTAATTCACCAAGTACTTGTACATTCTCATAGTTTTGATGTATCTCCTCTGCCTCGATTAGATACTTTAACCACGTAGGGAGAGTATTAGAAAACCCTTCAATGTATTTATTTAGAACCTCAATATTTTTCAACTTATTTACCCCCATATATAATCAATATCAGTAGTATGGTCTGGGACATCTTCTCTAAAAAGATTATCACCTTATGCCCCCTTTACCATCTATATCTCTTTCAAATACAAATGCATCAAAACCAGTCTTTTTATCATGTAAAAGAGAGTTATCAATTTCGTTTCTAACATGCCAAGTTTGTAACACATTCTTTTGTTCATCTCTTATTTTAACTTCATCAGGAATTTCGGCGGAATAAACAGCAGGACTCAGCGAAGCATTTCTTAAATTGATAAACATATGTTGTGATAGAATCAACCGAAAATAGAAACGGCAAGCGGGTGCACTCCACTTGCCATTTTTTCATAGATTAGTATGTATTTGAATTTCTTTTGCTTTCTCTTTTTCACCCTTCACTCGTACAATTAAATCATATGATCCGGATTTTGGCGCTTCAAAAGAAAGCAGACCTTCTTGTTGAGAAGTGACTTCTTCTTCATAAATAACCTTATCACCTTTTGTAACTTGCAATAAAATCGTACCTTCTTCAACGGCTGCTTCATAAGGAATTTCCACATTTCCTTTTTCAGCTTTAATCGTTTGCACATCGTAATACCCTTGCAACGAACCAATTTTCAAAGTCGTTTCGCCATTTTTTTGAACCTTTGTGACTTGTGTTGCTGTATTGCATGCGCTTAACAATACAACAAGAGTGAAAATCATAAATAAACGTAGTAATTTCATAGAAATTCTCCTTTTTTATGTATATGAATTAAAATTCTAACTCTAAATTTTGTACCATCTTATTTCCCACCTCTTAAAATAGCTGTTTTTATAATAAAATAAGTAATAGAAAATAATAAACAAGTACCAACTATGCCAAAAACTGCAATTGAAATTTTACCTGCTAATGTTTCATTTGAATCTAATGCATTAGGTAAAATTGTACCAAAAATTGCAATACAGGCTAATACAACCATAAAATATTTAAATCTTTTTACTTTCTTATTCATACTAATTATCCCCTTTATTCCTTAACATTAACTTCTAAACCAAATCCCCATAAACCTACACCAGGACCTAATGGTACATGGAATTTGACTCTGCTTTTTCTAACTTCAAAGGATCCCCCGAGATTCCCAAATTAATATCCCCAAGTATTATACATACCAATTAATTCATATAGAAAAAGCCCCGTTCAAATCAAACACTTAAGCTCCCTTATTTTTATAATACTCAAATAATTCTACACAAACATCTCTATCGATTCATCTTAATACCTCAATTACCTTTTAAGTATATCAATGACAAAATATATAATCTAATATTTTTTATATAATTAAAAACAAACATAGTTACAACAAGAGATTGTTTGTATGCTGATTTGTACTGTATTCCCTTATTCCATGTACTCTTTAAAAAAACCTTACTTTTTAAAAAGTAAGGTTTTTTGTATTTATTCATTAGCGATATAAGCATTCTTATACGTATAAACACCACCAAATTGATGCTTCTCAATTCCTTTTACATAATCCTTTTGTACGTAAGCTGATCCCATTTGATAAAGCGGTGCAACTGCAGCATCCTCTAGCAGAATTCGCTCGGCCTCTTGTAATGCTTCCCATCTTTTATTCTGATCTAGTACTAGATCGCTTTTCGCTTTCTTTATTAATTCATCGTAGTGAAGGTTAGAATAATTCATTTTGTTATTCGGATTATCCGTCGTAAATAGTTCTAAATAACTAATTGGGTCTTTATAGTCAGGTCCCCAATTTGCCATAGATATATCGTAATCTCCTGTTTGTTCTAACTGTAATTTTTGCTTAAATGGTTGTTGTTTAATTTGTATCGTTAATCCTTGCAAATGCTTTTCTAAGTCACCTTTTATATATTCTGCCATACGTTTTGCATTATCTTGTTCATATGTTAAAAATTCGAGTTTTACTTCGTCTACTCCCAGTTCTTTCTTCGCTTCTTCCCAAATCTTTTTTGCATTTTGCAAATCATATGGAGAAAGATCTCCGTTTTCTTTTCTAAAATCTTGACCAGTCTCTTCGTTTACATGACCAACTGGTACAAGTCCACTTGCAGGTTTTGCCCCGTTATTAATAAAGTGAGTAACAAAATCCTTCTTATTTAACGCTAATGAAATAGATTGACGTACTTTCTTATTTGCTAACGCATTATTTTTTTCATTAAAACGGAGCATAGCAATCCCAGGATCGCTCGACATATGTAATTCTTTATTCCCTTTATACTTGTCTACAAATTGAGAATTAATAGGCACTCGATCCAAATCACCAGCTTGGTATAAGTTAACAACTGTCATTGTATCCTTTACAATTTGAAAGTTTATCTCGTCTAATTTCACTTTCTTTTGATCCCAATATGTAGCATTCTTCTTTAATTGAAACTCTTGTTCATGCTTCCACTTCTCTAATACAAATGGACCGTTATATATGAGATTACTAGGTTCCAATGCATAATTCTTTCCTTGTTCTTTTAAAAATGATTCGTGCTGTGGTAAGTATATAGGTAACGCTAACAACTGTAAAAAATACGGAATTGGCTGTTCTAGTTCCACTTCTAACTTATAATCATTTATAACTTTAACCCCAAGTTCATCAAGAGGCATTGTTCCCTTATTTATCTCTTTCGCATTTTTCACGTAAAAGAGCATATACGCATATTGAGACGCTGTTTCATGACTTACCGCCCGTCTCCACGCAAACATAAAATCATTGGCTGTTACACTGTCTCCATTTGACCATTTTGCATCTTTACGCAAATCAAATGTATATTTTTTACCATCTTCACTTCTTTCAAACGATTTTGCTACTGCTGGAATAGGCTGATCTTGATCATCTAATACATATAACCCTTCAAATATGTTTTGCATAACGTGCGCTGATGTACCATCCATCGTTTTTGTAGTATCAAGAGAAGGAATTTCTTCTGATACCGTTACATTTAATACTTGTTTTTTTGCCTCTGTGTCACTTTTATTCGCTTTATTATTACAAGCTGCTAATAATAAAGTTGTAACAAGTGCCATTACTATTAAATGGCTCTTTTTTCGCTTCATGAGTTGTTCTCCTTAAGTATAAAATATTATAAAGCGTTATATATTATAGCAGAAATACTAACAGAAAGATGCGACATTCTTTTGAATATTTATTCGTTCAAGAAAAAAGCTATCCTTTTAAAAAAGGATAGCTTTCTCAACTGATATATAATTACCTATCTTTGTAAACCTCGTTTATAACGACTTGCTTCAAATATAATACGCTCTTCATCTAATGTTTTACATTCACCATTCCAAACGACACGTTTACCATTAATAATTACATCGCTTATATCTTTTCCACTAGCTGCATACACAAGATGTGATAACACTTCATCTGCCGGTTGTAAATGCGGCTTATTAGATGGGTCAATCGTAATAAAATCAGCACACTTTCCAACCTCAAGTGAGCCCGTTTGTTTCATCCCGATTACTTCAGCAGCTCCTTTAGTCGCAAGTGTAAGAGCTGTTTCAACTGGTAACGCTGTTGCATCTTGATGAATACCTTTTTGTAATAATGTTGCAATGCGCATTTCTTCAAACATATCTAAATTGTTGTTAGACGCCACACTATCTGTTGCAATTCCTACTTTTATTCCTGCTTCTAGCATCGCTTTTACATTCGCTATACCAGAACCTAGTTTTAAATTACTATTTGGGTTATGAGCTACTCGAACATCATGTTCTGCTAAAAATGCACGCTCATTTTCATTTAATACTACACCGTGTGCAATAACTGTTGGGCGTTTAAACAATCCGCAACTTGCTGCATATTCTACTGGACGCTTCCCATACTGTGCTTCAATATCACGTACTTCACGCTCTGTTTCAGAAAGATGAATATGAACCATCGTTTGATTTTCTACTGCAATACGAGCACACTCTTCTAACAGTTCTGTGGAACATGTATATGGACTATGTGGTGCAACCATCGTAGTTAACATACCACTTTCGTTATAGTAACGCTTCACATATTTCTCAGCTTCTTCAATTGCTTTCTTTTCATCGTCTTTCGTTCCGAAGCTAAATAAAGTTCTTGAAACAGCAGCACGCATTCCACTCCTTGATACCGTTTCCATAATTGCATCTTGGTCTACTCCAATAGGATTAAACATATCAGAGAATGATGTTGTACCACTTTTCACCATTTCAAGTAATCCTAATTCCGTGCTAGCGACCGCAAGCTCTGGCGTAAACTGACTTTCAAGTGGCCAAATTCTCGTCTCAAGCCATGGCTGCAATAACATATCATCTCCGATACCTCTCAAAAGGCTCATAACAACATGTGTATGTGTATTGACAAGCCCTGGTAAAACCCACTTTCCTTTCATGTCAATTACTTCATCTACTTCAAAATCGTTAGCGAATTCTCCGCTATTTATATCTATAATTTGATCATTTTCTACAATGATATATCCATTTTCTATCACTTCATTTTGTTCATTCATCGTTGCAATTGTAGCGTTTACATAAGTTGTTTTCAAAAGTATTTCCCCTTTCAACTCTATGAAGTTCCCTTTAATTAGTTACCACCATTATAGTAACTTATTGAAGATTAAGAGTCAAAAGATAATTTTAATTCTTTCGTTGTCTTTTCCTTCAAAATGCTATATTGTTTTTCATTTATATCTGCAAATGCTTCTTCACGGCTCGACTTCATGTCCATATAGTTTAATGTTTCATGAAATTGGGTCCTAGTAAAATCATACCTTTTCCCATCTACTTTATTGTAGAAATGCCATACTTCACCTATCTTCGTCTTTATTATCTCTCCCCCGCACAATTCTTGGACAATAAGGGCCGTTACACCACATTGTCCCTTTGCTGGGCTTTCGCTCGTCCACTTAGAACTCGTTTCTATTGACCAAGATTTTCTTAATGCTTCATATAGTTGTTTAATCTTTATGCTATCCATATTCAGCATCTCCTGACATTAGCAATTTCACACATCATATTATAAAAGCGGTAAAAGGCAATTTTTAAAAATCATTACTATTTGTAACACCGTTCAATATATTGAACGGTGTTACAAATGATTTAATTCACCTTTGCTCCATAACATCTCGCAACTGCAACCGCCTGCGCTATATCTAATTTCACGTTTTTTAAATCAAAAGCTTTAAAATCAACTCTATCAACTACAGCTCCTCTTAAATCCGCCCCACTAAGTTTCACCTTACCTAATTGTGCGCCCGTTAAATCCGCTTCACGCAAATCTGCTTTTTCTAAATTACATTCATATAGGTCAGCTTCAATTAAACGAATACCCTTTAACATTTGTTTACTTAAGTTCGCAAACCTTAAATTCGTATATGACCAATCGCCTGATATAATTGTTATTCCGTCTAAATTCGCCTCTTCGAAATCCGAACCAGTCATTTTACATTCTTCAAACTTAGATACAAATAAATTCGCACCAAAAAACCTACAATTAGCAAACGTAGTTCCTTGATGGATAGAAGCATTAAAAAGAGTACCAGTAAAATCACATTCTATGAAATTACAATTTTTAGTAAAAACTTCTGATGCATCTATCCCTCTAAAACGGCATTTTATGAAGGTACAATTTTTCAATTCCTCGTCTTTTATCCAGATATCTTGAAAATCTATTTCTACATATTCTTTATTTACAAATTCACTCATAATCAATCCTCCAATTTTTCAAAAAACCTCACTTCAGCATGAAGTGAGGTTTCTTCTTATACAATATGCTCATCTAACCATGAAATCAAATCTTGAAATACATCTTCTCTATTCACTTCATGGAACATTTCATGTCTACCATTTTCATATAAACGAAGTGTTACATCTTTCACACCACATTTTTTATAGTTTTCGTATACTTCTTTTACACCTTTCCCCATATCCCCAACAGGATCACGATCACCAGAGAATATATGTATTGGAAGATTTTTTGGTGTCTTCTTGTATTCTTCTATTTTATTTACTTCTAGAACTCCATGAAACAATTCTCGGTAAAAACTAGTCGTGCAAATGAATCCACATAACGGATCCGCAATATACTTATCAACTTGATGAATATCTGAAGATAACCAATCAAATTTCGTACGATTTGGCTTAAAGTGTGAGTTGAAGTTTCCGAAAGATAAGAAGTTCAGCATCGGACTTTTCGTTTTCTTTCCGCGAAGTTTCATCTCAATTGTCGCTACTTTATGACCGATACTTCCTAAAAGCCCTGGATTTCCACCAGTTCCTGAAATAAGGAATCCATCATATAATTCACCTTTAAGTTGTACAGCACGTCTTGATAAAAAAGAACCCATACTATGTCCAAGTAAAAATAACGGGCATGTCTGCTCTTCTTTTATCATTTCCGAAACAAAGATAACATCAGACACAGCCTGATTCCAACCTACATTTGGTTCAAAATGACCATAGTCTTCTTCCCTTTTCACTGTTTTTCCATGCCCTTTATGATCATGAGCATAAACACCATATCCTGCTTCTAATAAAGTATCAATAAATTCTGTATAAACACCTGCATGTTCTGTCATACCATGTGCAATTTGAACAATTCCCCGCGGATTTCCTTCTGGTAACCATTTACGCAAGTAAATTTCCGATTTATCCAATGCCGTAACGAAATTTTCCTGTATGCTCATTCCGACAGCCTCCAAATCTATTATGTATATCTTTTTTTATAATGAATAAACATTCATTATTCTTATTATGTATTATATGCAATTGCTTTCATTATGACAAATGATCTATTTTTCCGATTACATATTAAACTATTATCTTGACGAATTTAAAATAAAATTATATAGTTACTTACATAAAGTAATTAATATATTTTTAGGAGGTTTTAATCATGATGCCCTCACTATTTTTAGCACATGGATCACCTATGCTTGCTATTCAAGATACAGACTATACACGCTTTTTAAAGACACTTGGAGAAACATATAAACCGAAAGCTATTGTTATTTTTACCGCTCACTGGGAAAGTGAAGTATTAACGATCTCCTCTTCAGATGAAGTATATGAAACAATTTATGACTTTGGCGGTTTTCCTCCTGAGTTATACGAAATCAAATATCATGCGAAAGGCTCTTCTAGCATTGCGTCTATGCTAGAAACAAAATTTAAAAACAAAGGCATTCCAGTCCATCATAATATGACGAGAGGTTTAGATCATGGCTCATGGACACTCCTGCATCGTATGTACCCAGAAGCCAATATTCCTGTCGTACAAATATCAGTAAATCCATTCCTTCCTGCAAAAGAACAATTTGAAATTGGAGAAGCACTAAAAGGACTTGGACAAGAAGATATTTTAGTAATCGGCAGCGGAGTTACTGTTCATAATTTACGAGCATTAAAATGGAATGAAACAACTCCGGAACAATGGGCGATTGAATTTGATGATTGGATTATAAATCATATGCATACTGGCGATAAAGATGCATTGTTTAACTGGGAAAGAAATGCTCCTCATGCACAATTAGCTGTACCAAGAGCGGAACATTTTGTTCCTCTATTTATCGCGATGGGTAGTGGTGAGAACGACGGTACGGTCATTCACCGTAGCTACGAGCTTGGTACATTAAGTTATCTTTGCCTTCAATTTTAATGAAAAAGGATGAAGCAATATTGCTTCATCCTTTTTCTGTTTTTCATTCACATAGTTAACTAACTTCCAAATGTCGTTTCTCTGATACCTCTTCGTTCTTACTATGAAAATAAACCCAAATGCACGCAATAAATAATAGTGATGATGTAGAGAAGAAAACATATTGGAAGCCTGCATGAGCTGCAATTTGTCCACCAAGTACTGGCCCAATCATATTTCCTAAAAACTGAAACGATTGATTATATCCAAATATTCGTCCCGTTACATGGGTTGGCGTATGTTGTTTTAGTAGAGTTTGTACGGAAGGTAATAGTCCTGCTTGTGCAATACCTAATAAAAAGCGAAGAATTAATAGTTGCCAAGCTGAGGTTACAAATGCTTGCGGAATAAAAATAATTCCTGCAGCAAACAACGCTACAACTAACGTTTTTTGAGGTCCAATATGATCTGATAATCTTCCTAGCTTAGGAGCTGCTAAAATAACTGCTAATCCTGTCGCAGACATGACTGCACCTGCAAGCATTTCAATATGATCTGTTCCTAGTCCTGCCAAATGCTTTACGTACAACGTAATAATAGGTTGAATCGACATATTTGCAAGCTGAATAATAAACGTTGCTACAAATAAACTTATTATTAAATGTTTTGCAGGGACCATCGTCCATACTTTTTTCGGCTGTGCCTTTTTTTCTTTAGCAGAATGTTTCTCCTCATGTAAGAAGAAAAAGACGATAAGAAAGGACAGGAATAAGAAAGCTCCTGTAACTAGAAAAACATGGCGCATTCCGATTAACTCTGACAAATAACCTCCGAGTATCGGCCCAAGTAATGAACCGCTCACGCCTCCAGTTGAGATTGTAGAAATTGCCCAACCTGAATGTTCTTGCGGAGTTTCTGCAGCAATAAGTGTCATCGCTGTAGAAAGGAAACCTGATACCGATCCCATTAAAAACCGAAGTGCGACTAATTGATACACATCTGTCACAAACCCCATAAGCGTCATAATTATCGCCATACCAAGGCTCGCACGTATAAGCATCAATTTCCGACCATGTATATCACCAAGCTTGCCCCATATTGGTGATACGATCGCACCCATTAAAAATGTCACACCAAATGCAAGTCCCGACCACTGTGCAATACTAGAAGTGCCGGTCACCCCTAATTCCTCAATATAAAAAGATAAAAAAGGAATTACTAAACTCATACCGGCTGCAGTGGTAAAACAACCTAGCCAACAAATCATTAAATTTCGTTTCCAGCTGGCCATTTTCACACCTTCTTTCATTCGATACCCATTCTACACCGTTTTCTAGAAAAAGTTTAGTAATTTGCTTTATACATAATAAAACTCTATCCCTTTGCATTCTTTGCAAAGGGATAGAGTTAATTATCTCCTATGGGTATTAAACGTGCATTACAGCATCGCTCGTAAAACTCAATCGGACCTGCTTGTCCTATAATTGCATACTCATATCCGCTTTTCTTCATGTTATATAAACAATGATTCAATAACGTCTTCCCAACACCGTTCACACGATTATGTTTCGCTGTACCCATCGGGCCAAACAACCCTTTCTTTCCTCTCACAACATCGTAACAAGCGAAACCAATGATTTCTCCTCCTTGTTCAGCAATAAAAATAGGTAACTCTTCTTTATATGTCCGAAATCCATAATCTAAAGATTTTAACCAACGCTCACCAAATTCATCCTTAACAAAACGTGCCAACTTTTCAAAATCAGAAGAGATCGCTTTTCTAATATTACAGCTTAAACTATTACAAATAGGATCAAATATTGTTAATGCAACCGTCAAATCTCTTGGTTCAGATGTAATTTGCAATAGATCTTTTTTCATCTTTTCACTTATAACCTTATCAATAACTGTATCCCCTTGAAAAATTGCATATAAAACATGCCCTTCATTTATTACTATTTGCTGAAAACGTTCCATCCGTTTCTTCGCTACTTTTAAAACTTCTATCGTCTTATTTGAAACTTTAAACTCCCCAACATTTATGTATTCTATTTCATTTGCATAATATTGTTGGAGTAACGATATCTTTGCTAAAAAATCCATACCCACCGTGTGAAATAAATACATATGTAACTCCGCGCAAACTCCAGTACCTTCCTTACAAGCTCCTATAAATAGATGAACTGGATGGATAATACCTTTACTACACTCAGCCTCTTCTGCTGCAATCTCCAATATTTTATATGCACGTTTTGTAAATTGGAATTCCATCATCTATATCCCTTCCCCTAATGACTTATTATCAAACCATAACCGTATATAATAGAAACAATTACTCCAACCATTAATATGCCTGGAAGTAAATTTGCCACTTTAATTTTAATAAATCCAAGTAAGTTTAATCCGATTGCGAATATCATAATACCGCCAGTAGCCGTCATTTCCACTATAAATTGATTCATTAATTCTTTTGGAACAAAACTATTAATTTGTGTTGCAAAAACTGCAATACCTCCCTCATATAAAATCACTGGAATCGCTGAAAATACTACGCCAATTCCTAGAGTTGTCGTTAATATAATAGAAATGAATCCATCGATAATCGCCTTTGTAAATAAAATATCATGATTTCCGCGAATCCCACTGTCCAATGCACCAAGTATCCCCATCGCTCCGATTGCAAAAATAAGCGTGGCTGTTACAAAGCCTTCTGATATGCTCCCTTTCCCTTTCGATCCAACTTTATTTTCTAGCCAATCCCCTAACAGTTTTAACCTTTCTTCTAATTGTAGCCATTCTCCGATTACCGTACCAATAACTAAACTTAGTATGACAACAAGAAAATTTTCACTTTTTAATGCCATTTGAAGTCCAAGTACAGTAACCGCTAAACCAATTGCATGCATAATTGTTCCCTTCATACTTTCTGGAATCGCACTAAATAATTTACCAAGTAAAGTACCAAATATAATACAAATCCCATTTACAACTGCTCCTAATATAACCATTTCTCATTCTTCACCCTTCGAATTCTTTATTTCTATATTTTGGTTTATACATTGATTTACAGGTTACCTATATGTTAACGTAATATTGTGAATATTAACAAACGTTTTTCACTACATAACCCGCTATTTTTTTGTAACTATACAAAGACCGATTGCCTTTAGTAGATTCATTGTTAATCTAATTGCGGGATAAACTCAAAAGGGAAGGTATTTATGAAAACTTTACTAAAACGATTTCTGTTAATAGCCTTTTTCATTACACCAATTGTTTTATTAATCAACTACTCTTTTATTTCAAAAGCGAAAGACAAACCTGATATGCAAAACAAATCTAGTAAAACAGCTTCAAAAAGCGAAAAGAAAACCGAAGACCCTGAAATCACACTCACCTTCTCTGGTGATACAATGTTCGATTGGCAATTACGTCCCGTAATCGAAAAAAATGGGGCTGATTATCCATTCCAACACGTAAAAGAAGAAATAACGAAAGCTGATATTTCTTTTGTTAATTTAGAGTCAGCATTTACAACGAGAGAAAAAAAAGTACCTGGGCAACAATTTTGGATTAAAAGTGATCCATCCACACTACAAGCCATTAAAAACACCGGATATGACATCGTGAACATTGGCAATAACCATACGCTTGATTATGGGCAAGATGGACTACTAGACACCATTTCTCACGTCGAAAAATTAAAACTACCTTACACTGGAGCCGGAAAAAATGCTGAAGATGCTTATACTGCTCGTGAACTAACTGTAAAAGGAAAAAAGTTTAAATTTCTTTCCTTTGTACGCTTTATGCCCAACTTTAATTGGGTAGCTGGTGACAATAAACCCGGCGTTGCAAACGGATATGACCTAGATCTTGTAACAAAAACGATTCAAGAGCAAAAGAAAGATGCTGATTATGTAATCGTCTATATGCATTGGGGCGTCGAAAAATCTAATCGCCCAATAGAATACCAGAAACAATATGTTCCGAAAATGGTAGAGGCGGGTGCTGATGCAATCGTTGGAAGTCACCCGCATTGGTTACAAGGATTTGAGTATTACAATAAAGTTCCTATCGCATACTCGTTAGGAAACTTTTTATTCCCGAATTATGTAAATGGAAAGAGTGCCGAAACAGGCGTATTAACTTTAACCTTTAAAGGTAAGGATATCCAAATGTCATTCAATCCTTACATCATTCGCAACAACCAAGTTTCTCCTGTAAATGAAGAAGAAAAGAAAAAAGCACTGCAATATTTACAAACGGTTTCAACTGATGTAGAAATTGATGACACTGGGAAAATAATAAACAAACGCAACTAAACAGCACGAGATTCATTTCTCTGTAACATACATTACGGGATAGGTGATGAATATGCTGAAAAACTTATTAGAAAATATAAGTCTGTTAGAAAACGTGTATAAAATATCTATAGCGATCCTGCTTTTATGTTCATTTTTTTCTGTTAGACTTCTAAGAAAAATAAAGCGAGAGAGAAAACTTACTCCCTTTGAATTTACAATGTATGTAATCATTCGTATTGCAATACTTTTTTGGTTAACTAGCTTTATCCTTCTTGAATATGGAGCGTATTTCGTTTAACTTTCAAAGAATAAAAAAGATAGAACAAGCAGGATTTCCCTCCGCTTGTATCTACCTTTTTTATTTCAAGTAGAATTGTATGTTAACTCTTTTCTTTTATTAAATAAGTAAATCAAACAGCACAGGATTTTTATTAAGCTCCACGAATTGAATGTTATTTTCTTGAAAACGAGTAATTAAAGCTTCATAGTCTTCCTTATGCTTTAATTCTACCCCCACTAAAGCTGGACCATTTTCTTTATTATGTTTCTTAATATACTCAAAGCGAGTAATATCATCTTCCGGTCCTAATCCTTTATCAAGAAACTCTCGTAGTGCTCCTGAACGTTGCGGAAATTCAATGATGAAATAGTGCTTTAATCCTTCATGAATAAGGGATCGTTCTTTCATTTCTTGCATTCTATCAATATCATTATTTCCACCACTTAACGTGCATACAACTGTTTTTCCCTTTATTTCATCTCTGTATAGATCAAGTGCCGCAATAGAAAGCGCACCAGCTGGCTCTGCTACAATCGCATTTTTCTTATACAGTTCTAAAATCGTTGTACAAACCTTTCCCTCCGGTACTAAAACAATATCATCAATTACATCTTTACATGTTTCAAAAGTTAACTTTCCTACCTTCTTAACAGCTGCTCCATCAACAAAACTATCAATCTTTTCTAATGCAACATTTTCATTTTGAAGAAAAGCTTCTTTCATAGATGCAGCTCCCATCGGTTCTACACCGATTACCTTTGTAGTAGGACTAACCCCCTTTACATATGTACCAATACCAGATGCTAATCCACCACCGCCAATTGCTGTAAATATATAATCAACTGGTTTCTCCATATCATGCATAATTTCAACAGCGACTGTTCCTTGACCAGCAACGACATACGGATCATCAAACGGATGTACAAATGTCATCCTATTTTCTACACAATAGCGCTGCGCCTCTTGGAAAGAACTATCAAATGTATCACCAACTAATACAATGTCTGCGAAATCACCACCGAAAAATTCAACTTGTGATACTTTTTGCTTAGGTGTCGTTGTCGGCATGAAAATTTTTGACGGAATCTTCAATAAATTACACGTATAAGCAACTCCTTGTGCATGATTACCAGCACTTGCACAAACAACACCATTTTGTAACTTTTCTTTCGGTAAACTTTGAATTAAATTATACGCACCACGAATTTTGAAAGAACGAATAACTTGTAAATCTTCTCGCTTAACATATACGTCACATTCATATTTCTCAGATAAAACTGAATCTCGTTGTAACGGTGTTTTAATAACGATATCTTTCATGCAATTATGAGCCATTAAGATATCTTCAATTTTCACTCTCTCCTTTACATTTTGCACCATTTTATATCATCCTTATCTCTTTTTATATTGGCTCAATCAAAATTCGGGATTTTCAGAACTGCACCTGTATTCGCCGATGTTACCATTTGTGCATAACGTCCAAGCCACCCAGTTTTCACTTTTGGTTCTGGTCGTTTCCACCCTTTTTTACGCTTCTCTAATTCCTCATCACTAACTCTCACTTCTAACAAGCGTTCCTCAACATCAATACATACAATATCTCCTTGTTCAAGAAGTGCAATCGTTCCGCCAGCTGCTGCTTCTGGTGAAATATGCCCTACCGAAATACCACGTGAAGCACCAGAGAAGCGACCATCAGTTAAAAGTGCAACATCTGCTCCTAATCCCATACCAGCAATTGCTGATGTTGGTGCTAACATTTCCGGCATACCAGGTCCGCCTCTTGGTCCTTCATAGCGAATAACAACTACATCTCCTTTCTTAACTTTCCCAAGCATAATGCCGGCAAGCGCCTCATCTTGTGAATTAAAAATAACGCAAGGTCCTTCAAATCGTTTTACTTCTGTTGCTCCGCTTTTAATAACCGCTCCGTCTTTCGCAAGGTTTCCTTTTAATATACGTAATCCTCCTTCTTCACTATGAGGATTTTCTAGAGAATGAATAACTTCCTTATCTTGAATCTCTGCATGAGCAATATTTTCTCTTAATGTTTGCCCAGTAGCAGTTATACGATCAAGGTGAAGTACCCCTTCTTTTCGGCTCATCTCTTTCAAAATTGCACTAATCCCGCCTGCGCGATCGATATCTTCCATATGCCAATTAGAAGCTGGACTTACTTTACATAAATGCGGTACACGTCTTGAAACTGCATCAATGCGGTTCATATCGTAATCTAACCCCGCCTCTTGTGCGAGTGCTAACGTGTGTAATACTGTATTCGTTGATCCACCCATCGCCATATCAAGTGCAAACGCATCATCAATTGCTTCTTCTGTTACAATGTCGCGTGGTTTAATATCTCTTTCAATTAAAATTTTTAATTTTTCTGCTGCTTGTTTAATTAACTCCTCACGTCTTGGATCAATCGCTAAAATACTCCCGTTACCAGGAAGAGCTAAACCTAACACTTCACATAAACAGTTCATAGAGTTCGCTGTAAACATACCGGAACAAGAACCACAAGATGGACAGCCATGATCTTCAATATCCTTTAATTCTTCTTCTGAAATTTTCCCAGATTGATAGGCTCCTACCCCTTCAAAAACAGAACTTAAATCGACAACTTCCCCTTTAGATGTTTTCCCCGCTGCCATCGGACCACCTGAAACGAAAACAGTTGGAATGTTTATTCGAAGTGCAGCCATCATCATACCTGGTGTAATTTTGTCACAGTTTGGAATACAAATCATTCCATCAAACCAGTGTGCATTTACAACCGTTTCTACTGAATCTGCAATGATTTCACGACTCGGAAGCGAATAACGCATACCGATATGCCCCATCGCAATACCGTCATCTACTCCAATTGTATTAAATTCAAATGGAACCATGCCTGCTGCACGTACTGCTTCTTTAACAAGTTTCCCAAACTCATTTAAGTGCTTATGACCTGGAATAATTTCAATAAAAGAATTACAAATTGCTATGAATGGTTTATCAAAATCTTCATCTTTTAAACCAGTTGCTTTTAATAAACTACGATGCGGAGCTTTATCAAAACCTTTTTTAATCATGTCACTTCTCATCTTGTCAAATCCCTTCTTACATATTTTTCACTTATACTCTATTAATCTATTTCTTTACTAATTCTTTCGGTGCATGAATCCAGCTCATCATTTCACGAAGCTCTGCTCCTACTTTTTCTAGCTGATGATTTTGTTCTGCTTTTTTCATCGCACTATACGTTGGACGCCCTGCTTGATTTTCTAAAATCCATTTCTTCGCAAATTCACCTTGCTGAATTTCTGTAAGAACACGTTTCATTTCCTTCTTCGTTTCATCTGTAACAATTCTCGATCCTGTTACATAATCTCCAAACTCTGCCGTATCTGAAATAGAATGACGCATACTCGTTAATCCGCCTTCGTACATTAAATCAACAATTAACTTTAATTCATGCAAACATTCAAAGTATGCAATTTCAGGACGATATCCACCTTCCGTTAACGTTTCAAAACCAGCTTTCACAAGTGCTGTTACTCCTCCGCAAAGTACTGCTTGCTCACCGAATAAGTCTGTCTCTGTTTCTTCTTGGAATGTCGTTTCAATTACACCTGCACGTGTACAACCTACACCTTTTGCATACGCTAGTGCTACACTTAATGCTGTTCCCGTTGCATCTTGATGCACTGCGACTAATGCTGGGACACCATTTCCTTCTTGGAATACACGGCGAACGAGATGACCTGGACTTTTCGGCGCGACCATCGCTACATCTACGTAACTTGGCGGATTAATTTGTCCGAAGTGAATATTAAAACCATGTGAGAAAAGTAACATTTGTCCTTCACGAAGATTCTCTTCTACTTCTGTTTTATATACATACGCTTGTTGTTCATCCGGCAATAACATTTGTACAACTTGTGCGGTTCGAACCGCTTCTGAAACAGACATTACTTCAAATCCATCAGCTTTTGCTACTTCATATGACTTACCAGGGCGAACACCAACTACAACTTCCACACCAGAATCTCGTAAATTTTGTGCTTGTGCATGACCTTGAGATCCATATCCGACTACCGCAACTGTTTTCCCTTTTAATAGCTCTAAATTTGCATCTTTCTCATAATAAGTTTTCATATTCCATACACTCCTTATAATTTATTTACTTGCAGTACATTGATTAATTTTTTCAACTGACTGACAAGTAACGTTGCTTCATTTTCAGTACAAACTGCTGTTAGTTTCACTTCAGAAACACCACTTGTATCTCTTTCGTTTAAGCTTAAAGAAGAAATATAATAACCACGCCGAGCAAAAATTCCGCTTATACGTAATAAGACGCTCGGATCGTTATGAATAACTAATGAAAAAGTATGACTCATTCTTCCCACCTCTTCATAATCATTTCGTTATTCCCTTTGTTTGGCGGAACCATCGGAAAAACGTTCTCACCTTCTTCTACACAAAAGTCAACTACGACAGGACCTTCATGAGAAAATGCTTCTAGCATTACCTTTTTCGCCTCAAACGAATTTGTTGCTCTTAGCCCTTTTACACCATAAGCTTCTGCTACTTTCACAAAATCTGGTGACCCAATTCTCGATTCCGACAAACGGTTTTCATAAAACATTTCTTGCCATTGCCTTACCATTCCTAAAAATTTGTTGTTTATGATGAATACTTTGACAGGAATATTATTTTCAGCAATTGTTTGCAGCTCTTGAATGTTCATTTGGAAAGAAGCATCACCAGCAATACAGATGACAAGTTCTTCTTCTTTTGCAAGCTGAGCACCAATTGCTGCTGGAAAACCAAATCCCATCGTCCCTAATCCCCCTGATGTTAGGAAAGTCCGTGGTTTTCTCGCTTTATAAAAGTGAGCAGCCCACATTTGATGCTGTCCTACCTCTGTCGTGACAATCGCTTCACCATTCGTTAATTCACTTACTAAGTTGATAACATGCTGTGGTTTTAACTCAAATTCTTTTTGCTTATATGAAAGTGGATATTCTTCTTGCCATTTCTTCACTTTCTGAAGCCATTCATCTGTTTGTGAATAAATAGACATATGTAATAGCATATGTAGCGCCTTTTTCACATCACCAACAATCGGATGCTCTACAGTTACATTTTTATGGAACTCAGAAGGATCAATATCAATATGTACTTTTTTCGAATGCGGAGAAAAAAGTTCTAATTTTCCTGTTACACGATCATCGAAACGAACACCTAACGCCAGTAATAAGTCACATTCTGTTACTGCCATATTTGCAGTGTACGTTCCATGCATACCGAGCATTCCTAAAAACAACGGATCTCCCGGCGGATATGCACCCAGTCCCATTAAAGTTGAAACGACTGGAATACGATTCTCCCTCGCAAACTTGATGAGTTCTTCAGATCCGCCTGAATGAATGACGCCTCCCCCGATATAAAGGAGTGGGCGTTTTGCTTTTGAAATTGATTTTGCTACCTCCCTCAGTTTCAAACTGTCTGACAAAGGTTCTGGTTTATATCCTGGAATCTCCACTTCTTCATTAAAGAAACATATTACATTTGCATTTTGAACATCTTTTGGAATATCGATTAATACCGGTCCCGGTCGCCCGCTTTCGGCGATGTAAAAAGCTTCTTGCACAGTTCGTGATAAATGATTTACATCACGAACTTGGTAATTATGCTTCGTAACAGGTACTGTAATTCCGACAACATCCGCTTCTTGAAATCCGTCTTTACCAATTAAAGGCGTTGCAACTTGCCCTGTAATGACAACTAAAGGAATCGAATCCATATAAGCATCTGCTAAACCCGTAACTAAATTCGTCGCCCCTGGGCCAGAGGTAGCAAAGACTACCCCAACCTTTCCAGAAGCTCTCGCATATCCTTCCGCTGCATGAATTGCAGCTTGTTCATGACGAGTTAACACGTGCTTTAAACCACTTTCGTATAACGCATCGTATATTGGTAAAATCGCTCCGCCTGGATAACCGAAAACGGTCGTTACACCTAATTTCTTCAAACATTGAATAACGTGTCCAGCACCTGTAGCTTCTTCACTCTGCAGTTCATCACATGCTGTATACTGTTCCTCCATTTTAATTAACTCCTCTCCCTATTTACGCTAAACTTGCCGCCAATCCTGGAACACGTACTCCTCTTTCTCTCGTTAATTTTTTAAATTCTTCGGTTAATCTTTTTGTTACATCTCCTGGTTTTCCATCTCCAATTTCTCTTGAATCTACTTTCACTACAGGAATTAGTTCCGCTGCAGTTCCTGTTAAAAACACTTCATCTGCTACATATACGTCATGGCGAGTAAATGGCCTTTCCTCACATGGAATACTTAGACGCTCACATAACTCAATCACACTATTTCTCGTAATACCTTCTAGCGCCCCTAAGTACGAAGGAGGTGTTAACACTTTTCCATCTTTCACAATGAAAACATTATCTCCAGACCCTTCACAAACATATCCTTGTTGATTTAACATAAGAGCCTCTAGCACTCCCGCTTGTGCCGCTTCAATTTTTACAAGCACATTATTTAAATAGTTCATTGACTTAATGCGTGGGTCTAATGCGTCTGGCGTATTACGTCTTGATGCAACAGACACAACGCTTAGTCCATTATCATAAAATTCCTGAGGGAATAACTTTAATTGTTCTGCAATGATAATTACGCTCGGTTTCACACAGCTTCTCGGATCGAGCCCTAAGTCACCTTTTCCTCTTGAAACAATTAATCGAATGTAGGCATCCGTGTATTCATTTTTTTGCAATGTTTGTACAACTGCTTCTTCCATTTCATCTACCATCATTGGAATTGTAAGTAAAATAGATTTCGCCGATTCATATAATCGTTTCACATGTTCTTTTAAACAAAATACATTTCCTCCGTAACTACGAATCCCTTCAAATACACCGTCTCCGTATAAAAAACCGTGATCATATACTGAAACAACTGCCTTTTCTTTCTCTACAAATTCCCCATTCATATAGATGGACTGGTTTCCCATCTCACATCGCTCCTCTGTTTTATCTCTGTTTTTGCAATCTATTTCTATATCGATTGCTGAGATGAGTATTTTTAACAGAATATTCAGTATACTAACCTTAAAAATATACTCGTCTCAACAATCGATTACTTACACACTTGTAGCAATCCATTGCTGAGACGAGAGACTCGTGGTACCACTCAGCTTCCTTACACTTCTCACGAAATATAAGCTCTGCAAGTCCAATTAGACTTTTGTTTTTCTATCGGAAACAACTCCGCTACTTTTTACTAACTTCAAAAGCAGTGCTCCGAGGTGATTTTCAATGATTCAATTGTTACCACCCTCACAGCCTTTGGGCGGCTCTCTGAAACAATCTTTATCATTTACTCTCCTCTTCCTCGCATTCTTTTATTCTATTTTTTAAAATAAAAACTCTCGCCTCAGCAATCAACTACTACAAATTAGTAGCTTTGATTGCTGAGGCGAGAGTTTCGCGTTACCACTCAGCTTCCTTATACTTCTCACGAAATATAAGCTTCATAGGTCCAATCAGACCTCCGTCCTTTTACCGGAGACGATGCCGCCGCCCTCTACTCAGTTTCCCTTTCGCAAGCGATGCTCCGAGGTGATCTTCAATGATTCGATTGCTACTACTCTCTCAGCCTAGGAGTAGCTCTCTGAAACGACCATAATCATCTACTTTCCTCTTCTTTGCATATACAACATATAAAGTTAGAAAATTCTTAATTCACTTTTATTTGTTACACGTATTATAGGACGCGGTTCTTTTCATTGTCAACATGTTTTTAGAAAAAAATTAAAATTCATTCTATTCACTAGAAATCTATTTATTTTTTCTCAAAACAAAATCGGAATGAACTTCTTACACATACTCATATATTACTTAAGTATGTTCGCATTACTACATAAAGAAAAACAACTTAAAAACATATAAAATTTATGAGGAGATGAGAAAACTATGTTAAAAGGAAAAATAGCATTAGTTACAGGAGCAAGCCGAGGAATTGGGCGTGCTATCGCAAAACGGTTAGCAAACGACGGTGCATTAGTTGCTGTTCATTATGGAAATCGAAAAGAAGATGCTGAAGAAACTGTTCATGAAATTCAATCAAATGGCGGATTAGCTTTTTCTATCGGTGCAAATCTTGAATCTTTACACGGTGTAGACAACCTGTATATTTCTTTAGATAACGAATTACAAAAAAGAACTGGTGGAACACAATTTGATATTTTAATAAACAACGCTGGAATCGGTCCTGGTGCTTTTATTGAAGAAACGACTGAACAATTTTTTGATAGAATGGTTTCAGTAAATGCAAAAGCACCATTCTTTATCATTCAACAAGCACTACCACGTTTACGTGATAATAGCCGAATTATTAATATTTCATCAGCTGCCACCCGCATTTCTTTGCCTGATTTCGTTGCATATAGTATGACGAAAGGTGCAATTAACACGATGACTTTCACGCTTGCAAAACAACTCGGAGCACGAGGAATAACAGTAAATGCAATACTTCCAGGCTTTATTAAAACAGATATGAACGCAGAACTATTGAGCGACCCAATGATGAAACAGTACGCTACTACTATTTCCGCCTTCAATCGCTTAGGTGAAGTAGAAGATATTGCCGATACTGCTGCTTTTCTTGCTTCTCCAGACAGCCGCTGGGTTACTGGACAATTAATTGATGTTAGCGGAGGATCTTGTTTATAAAAAACATATATTTTCAAATCTTTTTTATTGCGCAATAAAACAATTTATATAATACTATATAAAACATATACATTTAGGAGGATTACAGCAATGTCTGAAAAAACATACGAACTCGCAACCTTCGCAGGCGGTTGTTTTTGGTGCATGGTAAAACCATTTGATGAGCTTCCCGGTATTCAAAAAGTACTTTCCGGCTATGCAGGTGGTCATGTAGAAAACCCAACATACGAACAAGTAAAGACTGGAACATCTGGACATTTAGAAGTTGTACAAATTACATTCGATCCTTCTATTTTTCCTTATCAAAAATTACTAGATTTATATTGGCCGCAAATCGATCCAACTGATGATGGCGGACAATTCTTTGACCGTGGTCCCTCTTACCGCACAGCAATTTTTTATCATAATGAAACACAAAAAGAGCTTGCAGAAAAATCGAAGCAAACTCTAGCAGAAAGCGGTATGTTTAAAGATCCTATTGTGACTGAAATTCTTCCTGCTGCACCTTTTTATGAAGCAGAAGAGTACCACCAACATTTCTATAAAAAGAATCCAGAGAAATATGCTAACGAGCAAAAAGAATCTGGCCGTGAAGACTTTATAAAAGAAAATTGGCAAAAAAAATAATAAAAACGCATCGTGCTTTCTTTTTAAAGTGCGATGCGTTTTTATCTTTGAAAAAGGATTCTTATTCAGCAAATTCACGTTTGATCATTTCCTACATATCTTACGCCATAATTACTCCTAGAATAGAATAATAGTACTAACGATTTATTGAGATTTTAATATTTTTATTCCTCATCAACAAATATTAAAACTAATAAAATGGTTGAATCATCCAGTCGTTAAAACTAATTAACCGGCAGTCGAATACCGTTCCAGTTACCTACATCACATTGGCCAAATTCATTATTACCTACCGCGACCACCGTGCCGTCTGATTTAAGTCCGACCGTATGCGCACAACCAGCCGCTATCGCTACAATATCGCGCCAATCACTTACATTACATTGACCATACTCATTCCAGCCCACTGCCACCACGGTACCGTCTAATTTAAGTCCGATTGTATGATTACTCCCTGCCGCTATTGCCACAATATTGCGCCACTCTCTTACATCACATTGACCCTGTTTATTATTACCCACAGCCGTCACCATACCGTCAGATGTAATACCAACTGTATGAAGATATCCCGCCGCTATCGCCACAATATCATGCCAGCTACTTACATTGCATTGGTCATACCGATTATTACCCACAGTCGTCACCGTTCCGTCCAATTTAAGACCGACTGTATGCCAGTCACCCACCGCTATCGCCACAATATCACGCCAGCTACTTATATTGCATTCTCCTTCTTTATTTCGTCCCACCGCTATCACCGTGCCATCCGGTTTCAGGCCAAAGGTACGACGCCAGCCCGCCGCAACCGATACAATATTATGCCAGTCGTTTACATCACATTGATCATGCTTATTCCACCCCACTGCAACCGCAGTATTATCACATTTAAGAGCGATTGTATGAGCATTACCCGTGTTCGTCGCCATATGAACATTGCCCGCTGCGACTGCTTCAATATTACACCAGCCGCTTACATGGCATTCACCTTCTTTATTTCGTCCCATTGCTACCACCGTGCCATCTGATTTAAGAGCAACGGTATGACCACGACCCGCCGCTATCGTATCTTTAGGCCACCGTTTCACTTTTAACACCTCTTCTTTCGGTGAAATGTAATTCATGTTTTACCTCCTTGCATATAAGCAACTGTATCCAAATAGATATTTTCATCAAATTTCATTATAAATGAACTAACTTTTTTATAAATCTACATCTCCAAAGGAACCTATTACTTCTTCTTCAAAAATAAAAACCTCCAGTTTAAATACTAGAGGTCTTCTATTTTATTTCTTTAGTCTCTCAATAAAATCCTGTAACTTATCAAGCGATTTCATATTATGATTACAAGCTACACCATCTTTGCAAATATAGTTTCCCTTTCTAACGAAAGTTCCTGGTACATCACCTTTAATTTCAACTAAAAACATTCCTACTTCTTCATGCCCATGACATAATGAACAAATGCTTTTTTTATTTAAACTTTGAAATGTTCCTTGCAGACCAACAAACTTATTTTTATCATTTTTCGCTATAATAAATTTCCTGCTTGACCCTTTATCAATCCAGCTTAAATAAGATAATTCTTTCATGTCCAGTTCTTCCATATCAGGAAGTTTTAATTTTTTCGCTTTAGGAAATAATTTTTTTAATGTTTGTGCTGTAACTTCCTGAAACGGAATGACATACGGATTTATTTTCATTAAAAACGATTCTGCATCTTCTCTATTTTGAACTGTTAATACCGTATCAATTAACTCTTTCTGTTCATCCGTTAAATTCTCAAATACATGTATTATCTTTTCAATCGCAAGTGATTTTAACGCTTGAATTACACCCCTATCATTTGCCGTTGCATGCCCATTTGCTAAAATATAAGCTTGTGACTTTATAAAATTGTATTGATCACTTCTAATAAAAGCTTCCATCTTTATCACTCCATACAAATTGTTGATCTAGTCTTATTGTATACAATGATTCAGCTTTTTGATATGTAAAAGATAACTTAGAAATGAACATTACATACTCTGACTATGTTCTACCGAGGCATTTCCTGACAAAAGAAACCATCATCTGTTTTCCATTCTGCATATAATACATCTTCAAATTTAGTAATCCCTTTTTGCTTTATTTGTTTATAAAGCCATCCTTCATCAAAACCTGCTTCCCTCAAATTATCTTTCACTACTCTTCCATCACTAATTAATGAAATCGGTAAGTATACAGGTTTATGTTTTAAACTTAAATCATTTATAGTAGGAGATTCATATTTGCTTTTCTTCAGAACACTTATGTTTCCATTAGGTTCCAAAATCATATATTCAACTTCTCGGATTGAAAATATATCTTTTTGTTGTCTTAGCATTTGTTGTAGTTGATTAATGTCCAAATGATTTGAACTTAGTTGTTCCCGGTCAATATATCCATTACGGATAATGATTGACGGAGAGCCTTCAAAAAAACTTCTCGTCCCTCTAAATTTTTGCGTTATCACTTCTATTGTATAAATTAACACTACCCATACAAGTACTGCATATAAAATAGACCATACTTTTATTTCCGGATCATATATAGTATTTCCTACTAATTCTCCGAGAACTATGGCAGAAATAAAATCAAATGGCGTTAACTGAGATATTTGTGTCTTCCCTAATATTTTAGTAGCAATCAATAGCACAAAAAAACCAAAAAATAGTTCTATCGTTATTTGTCCTAGATGATTCATATATGCTCACCTTTCTGCTTTTCACTCAAATGCTCTATATTCTATTTAGTAAAAAGCCGGCACATTTTTTCTATTATCTTGCCCATTCATATCCAATAGATACAAAACAAAAAGAGTCTAGTTCAATTTAATAATTGAACTAGACTCTTTTATTTTCATTTAGAATACACAATCTTTTTAATCGTTTCTCCGGAAAGAAAATGCTCCTCCGCAAGTTGATGAATGGAAATTCCACTTTTAAACGCTTCTTTAATAGCTTTGTTTCTTTCATCTAGTTGTTTTCTTCCTCCAGATTGTGTACCCCATTTATAATGTTTTGTTTCTTGTTTTGGAATGTAAATTGTTTCACCTTGTATATACTTTTGAATTTCAGCAATTAAACTTTCTGGTAAAACCGTCGCAGCTTTAACATATTTCATTTCTGCTCGCCCCTTATTTTTTATGGTTCATTTCAATAAGGTGCAAAGCCAAATATAAAAAATGATACGAGCTCATTTAGGCGATTGTATATTACTTGTCTACCCCACGCAAAGTATCGCCATTTCCATACTTGGCTTTGCATGAGACGCTGCAGTGTCTGGCAATTGAATTGTAATCGCCATATCAATACCTCCTAATATACCTTTTGCATTTTATTATATGATAAATTTCTTCCCCTTGCATCCACATCCTTTTTAAAGCACGAAGTTACTTAGTTTGATATAATACTTTTTAGTCCAATCCAAAAGTATAGTGAGGTTGCGTTATGAAAAAGAATATAATCATTACAATCGTTACATTATTCATTATTACTGTAGCATTATTCGGAACATACAAATTGATGAACGCAAGAAGTTTTCAATTGTTTGGAGGTTTAACAAACCGAGTAGAAACAAATGAAAAAGTGATTGCTTTAACTTTTGATGATGGTCCTACTAACAATGTTAAACAAATATTACCGCTACTAGATCGATACAATGCAAAAGCTACTTTCTTTTTAATCGGAAATGAATTAGAGAAAAACCTATCGTTAGGAGAAGCTATCGTACACTCTGGACACCAACTTGGAAATCATACATATTCTCATAACAGAATGGTTTTTAAAACACCTTCTTTTATTAAAGAAGAAATAGAAAAAACGAATTCATTAATCCGCCAAACAGGATTTACAGGCGAAATTGATTTTAGACCACCTAACGGTAAAAAGCTAATTGGTCTGCCCTATTATTTAAATAAAAATAATATCGAAACAATCACATGGGACCTTGAACCTGATACTTTTTATACATCTACAGCTGATAAAATTGAATATGTTAGTAAAAATGTAAAACCAGGTTCTATCATTTTATTGCACCCTATGTACGATGAATCTAATGAAAATCTGCAAACTATTGAAGGTATTTTAGACTCTTTATCTAAAAAGGGCTATCAATTCGTGACAGTAAACGAATTGCAAAAAAAAGCAAAATAAAAAGGTAGCGTATCATATCTCGATACGCTACCTTTCTTTTATATAATTCCAAGCACATTTAGGAATACGATAATAATCGCAATTGGTGCAATATAGCGAAGTAAGAATAACCATAATACGAATAGCTTATAGCCTTTATTTTTACTTACACCAAGCTCTTTCATTAATACATCTTTCTTCATTTTTAAAGGGACAAAGATGGAAACTAATAAAACACCAAGTGGCATTAGTATGTTACTAACCGCATAGTCTGCTAAATCAAAAATTGTTTTCCCAAATGGTTTCACATCACTTAACAAACCAAACGATAAGGCTGATGGAACCCCTACAACAAAGATTAACAAGCCAACAATTAATGCCATTTTTTCACGTTTCCCTTTACTTTTACCTTTAGTTGTTAAAGACGCAACACTAATTTCTAACATCGAAATTGCTGATGTAATAGTAGCAAAGAAGAATAGTAATAAGAAAACAATGAAGAATAATTTTCCGAACGCCATTTTACTGAAAATAGCTGGTAATACGATAAATAATAGTCCCGGTCCTTGAGATGGTTCCATTCCAAATGCGAATACAACTGGGAAAATTGCTAGTCCTGCAAGTAATGTAATCACAAGCGTTAAAGCTACGATAGAAAATGCTGAACGCGGTAAACTTTCTTCTTTCGGTAAGTACGAGCTATACGTTACCATAACGGCTACACCAACAGATAGTGAGAAGAACGATTGCCCCATTGCATATAAAATGATTTCTGACGTTACGTTTGAGAAATCAGGTTGTAAGAAGAATCGAACTCCTTCTCCAGCACCGTCTAAAGTAAGTGCACGAACAATTAGTACAAAGAATAATACGAATAATGCTGGCATGAAATATTTATTTACTTTTTCAACACCATTTTGTACACCTTTACTTACGATAAAAATAGTAATAAGGATGAATAATAGCTGTGATCCAACTGCTAAATATGGATTGGAAATGATTTCACCAAACGTAGCTTCGTATGCCCCATTTCCTTCCCATAGTCTACCTGTAATTGCATTCCATAAATATAGTAAAATCCATCCCCCTACAACACTGTAGAAAGAAAGTAGTATGAAACAAGTTACAATCCCTAATTTACCTAACCAAGGCCATAGTGTTTTTGGTGCGATTTCGCTATACGCATCAACAGCCTCTTTTTGTGTACTTCTTCCGATAACGAATTCAGCTAATAATAGCGGTAAACCAATTAATAATGTGAAACCGATGAAAATAAGGAAGAACGCGCCGCCCCCTCCAATTCCGGCCATATACGGGAACTTCCAAATCGCCCCTAGACCAATTGCTGAACCTGCTGCAGCTAATACGAAACCTAATTTCGATGTCCATTGCTGTGAATTCATTTGTTAATCTCCTCTCTTTATCTTTTTCTGTTTTACAATCCGGTATTTATATTGTCCTATCCATACTCTTTTCTAATACGTTCACTTCCTCCCTAATAAAAAACGTCCCTACGTAAATACGTAGGGACGACAAAAATATCGCGGTACCACCCTAGTTGTGAAGATACACCAAAGTTAGGACCTAAATAAAAAACGTCCCTACGCAAATACGTAGGGACGATAAAATATCGCGGTACCACCCTAGTTATGAAGCCACACCAAAATTAGGACCTAAATAAAAAACGTCCCTACGTAAATACGTAGGGACGATAAATATCGCGGTACCACCCTAGTTGTGAAACAATCTTCACCACTTTATTTGATAACGGTATAAACTACCGTCTTTCATTTCCTCATAATGTGAGATTTATGAAAGATGCTCCAGGACGAACTTCATGAATAATCTATATACTGATTCACACCAACCATCAGCTCTCTGAAATAGGGAGATATTCACTACTATACCCTTTCATTGCCCAAATATTATTTTCCGAATTGATTACTATCATTTTTATCATATATTAAAAATAGTGTCAACTTATATTTTGAATTTTTATGCATTACATTCTATTTAAAGATTCAAAATATGACTTTTGTATGAATAGTATTAGAACATTTATGGTTTATACTGTATTAACTTCTCTAGCAGGTTTATAGTAGTATACGATAAATGCAAGACAGCACGAGTAGGAGGAAAGAATTTTGTCTACTTCAAAAGTTTTAAAAGGTACCGCTTTATTAAGTGGTGCAACAATGATTTCACGAATTTTAGGTTTTATATACTTTTTCCCCTTTCAATTATTAGTTGGAACGCAAGGGGTCGCTTTATATGGATACGCATACTCTTGGTACGGTATTTTATTAAGCTTTTCAACAGCTGGTATTCCTATTGCCGTCTCAAAATTTGTTGCAAAACATAATGCACTTGGTGATTATAGTACAAGTAAAAAATTGTATAACTCGAGCGTAAAATTAATGATGTTTATGGGCTTTTTAGGATTTTTAACTTTATTTATTGGAGCACCGTACATATCACAATTTATTATTCGCTCGAAAACACCAGATCCACAATTTATCGCAGACGTAACACTTACAATGCGAGCATTAAGCTTCGCGCTTATTATCGTACCAGCTATGAGTGTTACACGTGGTTATTTCCAAGGTTTTCAACATATGAAACCAAGTGCTGTTTCTCAAGTCGTAGAACAAATCGCACGTGTCGTTTTCATTTTAGTTGGTAGTTTTATCGTCTCAAAACTATTAGGAGGTTCAGTAGCTTCTTCTGTTGCAGTTGCTACATTTGGTGCTGTTATCGGGGCACTTGCAAGCGTCTCTATTTTAATGATGTACTGGAAAAAATATAATGGATTAAAACCTCCTGAAGGTGAGCTGAAAACGAGATCATCAAACATTCCGTTAAAAAGTATTTATATGGAATTACTACGTTATGCAATTCCAATTGTATTTGTAGGCATTGCAATCCCGCTCTATACGTTAGTAGATCAATATACCGTAGCTGATGTCCTTAGAGCAATGGGAGAACCTTTAGAAACCGCGAATGCAGTTTTCGCTTATATAACGAACTATGCCCAAAAGTTAATTATGATTCCGGCTTCACTTGCAACTGGATTCTCATTAACAATTATTCCGGCTATAACGAAATCATTTACAAGCGGGAAGCTAGATGAATTACAAGGACAAATTTCAAAGATATTTCAAGTATTATTATTCTTCACTATCCCAGCCGCATTCGGTCTTGCTAGTATCGCTTACGATGCATTCCGCATGGTTTATGTAAATCCTGAAATTGCACTTGGTGGATCACAATATTTAATTTCATTTGCACCTTCTGCTGTATTAAGTGCAATTTTCACAGTTTCAGCTGCTATATTACAAGGAATTGATTATCAAAGAAAAACAATGATTGCATTCTCAGCCGGTATTCTCGTTAAAATTGTGGTGAACACACCGCTCTTACATTTATTCGGTGGACATGGTGCTGTACTTGGAACAATTCTCGGATATCTCGTTTCAAATATTATTATGTTGTACTGCATCGTTAAGTTTGCGAAATTTAAAATTGGCGAAACAGCAAAAACAGTATTTCTTATTACGATTTACTCCGCAGCAATGTCTGCTGTTGTGATCGTATTAAGAGCATTTATAAGCTGGATTATTCCTGGCCAATCTTATGTAGAATCACTGATTATTGTATTTATATGCGCATCAGCAGGAGGACTTGTTTATCTTTTATTCGTATTAACGAGTGGACTTGCTTCGCATATTCTCGGTGATAGGATTCGACGATTACCTGTATTAGGAAAGTTAGTAAAATAAAAAAACAAGAGATGTAACGCGTTGTTACATCTCTTGTTTTTTTACTTCGCATATTGAATGCGCTTTTGTTGTTCAGCAATATTTAATTCTGGAGCATATTGTTCTACTAAATGTAATACCTCTTCGATCAACACTTCTAACTCCTGTACACTATACTCTGGTTCCCCTATCAGCGTATCCGCCATACGCTCATATAGATTTTCAGGTTTAATATTCATACGCTCTACATTATAAGCCATCCATTTAAATGCAGGATGGTGCACGTACATTCTATTCAAACCGAATAAAACACCGAATAAATCCCTTTGTACTTCACAAATAACATCATAAAGCATAAGCCAGTCTTTTCGTTTTAAAAGCGCCTCTCGATTATGCCAACGATTGCTTAACCAAAGGTTTTCTGAAATCATCCTTTTCGCCAGTTCTTCTGGAAATGCTTCAACTCTTTCTTTTAGAGCATGTACTTTTACTTCTCCATACAAACTCACACCATCATGAACCGATGATACAATACATTGTTTCTCATAATTTATATCATACTGCTCTATAACTTCTGAAATAATTTTTTCTACTGTCAATGTTAAAAAGTTACTAATCTCTAGTTTAATTCCTTCTTTCGTCAAATACGTTTCCGACCATTCTTCGTCCTCGTAAGGATGATATGACAAAATCGTTCCACCAATATTATTAATTGGACCTAGACGCTCTTCATCCTCTGGTGGTTCTGACCATAAAATATGTAATTCAATATCTGAATGTTCATCTTCTAACTTTCTCGCTACAGATCCTGCTAAAATAATAGCTTCGACTTTCTGGTTTTGCCTATAAATCTCCGACACCTCTATCGCTTTCTCTTTTAATCCCATTGCATTTCCCCCTAAAACTGCAGTACTCCCCTTACTTTTTATTTATCTATTTCGATATTAAACATTATATTACCTTTTCAAATTTCCACTAAATCATATTTCTACCCAATAACGCTGAACAATTTCGCCAGAATTAGAAGAAACTACTTCATTTTCTAGCACACCGCCAACCTTTTGAATCGTTTTAGCCGAACCAATATTAGCTTTATCACAAGTTATTAGCACTTTCTTCAACCCAAATTTTTGCGCCTCAGCCAATGAAAGTTGCAGTTGCTCAGTTGCGTAACCTTGGCGACGTTTATTCGGATGAACACTATAACCGATATGACCGCTTTCCCACAATAACTCTGGATTTAACCGGTGTCGAATATTCACAAAACCTATTATTTTTCCATTCTCAACACTAAAAAACTGACTAGATGGCACTCGATTAGATGGTAAATTCCCCCCTTCTTGTGTACTTACTTTTTCAAACCATTCACCAATAGAATCGAAATTTTGTAAAGAACAACTACCGTGCGGTTCTTCTCCTGAATGTAAAAACGCCTGCCTATACTCCATAATTTGTTCGCTATATTCGTATGTTGGTTTCAATAGCTTCATTGTCATTCTCCCCACTCACCCATTATCTATTTTTCTAAAAGAAACACCTTAATAGCGGATTTTCATCCTTACTATTAAGGTGCTTCTATCACTTTTATTCAAATAGCCCCATACTCAAATAACGCTCACCTGTATCAGGTGCAATACATAAAACTTTTTTACCAGCGCCTAAGCGTTTTGCAATCATAATTGCAGCGTACACAGAAGCTCCTGAAGATGGTCCTACTAATAAGCCTTCTTGTCTTGCTAAGTTTCTCATTGTAGTTAATGCTTCTTCATCCGCAATTTGAATAATTTCGTTATACACTTCTGTATTTAAGTTTTTTGGAATAAAACCAGGACTTGTTCCTACTAGTTTATGAGGGCCTGGAACACCACCAGATAAAACTGGTGATCCTTTCGGTTCTACTACTGCAATATATAAGTTTGGTAGTTTCTCTTTTAATGTTTCACCGGTCCCTGTAATTGTTCCACCCGTTCCCGCCGTTGCTACAAATGCATCAAGATCTCCATCCATTTGTTCATAAATTTCAAGTGCAGTCGTATAACGATGTATATTCGGATTTGCTGGGTTTTCAAATTGCTGCGGAATAAAACTATTTGGAATTTCTTTTTGTAACGCTACCGCCTTCGCAATTGCTCCTGGCATTCTTTGTTCTGCTGGTGTTAAAACTACTTCTGCGCCGTATGCTTTCAATAAATTAATACGCTCTTTGGACATATTATCTGGCATAATTAAAATCGCTTTATATCCTTTAGCAGCTGCATTCATCGCTAAGCCAATTCCTGTATTTCCACTTGTCGGTTCAATAATTGTATCACCTGGCTTAATGAGACCATGTTCCTCGGCAATATGAATTAAGTTATAGGCAGCGCGATCTTTCACACTGCGTGACGGATTAAACATTTCCAGTTTTACATACACATCCGCTGCGTCCTCTGGAATAAATTTAGATAATCGGACAACAGGTGTATCTCCTATTAATTCTGTAACGTTTTCACATAATTTCATAGCGCATCCCCTATTCTATCGTTTTCTTATCATTTGGCAGTAACAATGAAGTAAGTCCAATTAATGGTAAACCACTACATAATAGCATAATAAATTGAAGACTATACATATCAGCTAATTTCCCAAGGACTACAGCACCTAATGCTCCAAGACCAAACGCAAGACCGACAATTAATCCTGACACCATTCCAACTTTCCCTGGAACAAGCTCTTGTGCATATACAACAATTACACTAAAACTACTAGAACTAATAAATCCAATGCATAAAAATAACGGTACAACCCACATAAGAGAAACGTGAGGTAACAATAGTGCAAGCGGCGCTGAACCGAGCATCGAAAAAACAATTATCTTTTTCTTACCGAATTTATCTGCTAACGGACCACCAAAGAAAGTACCTAATACACCAGCAATCATAAAAGCGAAGACGAAATACTGTGCATTTTTTATAGATAAACCGTAATGCTCTATTAAATAAAATTGATAGAAATTCCCGATACCAGCACCGTACCAAGAACGTACAAATGTTAGAAAAACAAGAAGTATAATAACAAATTTAATGTGCGTACTTACAATCGCATTTTCCGCCTCAAGTGCAGCCCTCTTTTTCCTTCTTACAGCACCAGTGGCTAATTCATTTTTATACCAATTTGATACGAAAATTAGTAATACAATTCCTACTGCTGCAAAGGCTGTAAAGCCTAAAGAACCAATTTGACCGAGCGGAACGAAAATTAATGCTGTAAAAATAGGTGCTAGAGAATTCCCTGTATTTCCTCCAACTTGATAAATCGCTTGCGCTAAACCTCGTTTTGCACCGGCTGCCATATAAGCAACACGAGCGCCCTCTGGATGAAAGACCGCGGAACCTAATCCAATAAATAAAACAGAAATAATAACAACTATAAAGTTCGGTGCAAATGCGAGTCCAATCATCCCAAGCATACTCGAAAACATACCGAGCGGTAATAAAAATGGTGACGGCTTCTTATCTGAATACATCCCAAAAACCGGCTGCATAATCGATGACGTCATATTTAACGCAAACGCAATCCACCCTACTTGCATATAGGATAAATTCATCGTTTTTTCCAAAATAGGAAACAACGCGGGCACAACCGCTTGCATCGAATCATTCAAAAAATGTCCGAAACTAATCGCAAATAATATTCGATATATTGTCGGTGTTTCTACTGTATTTTTTTGTGAAACTGCCTGCATATGTGTATTTCTCCTTCCTGTACAAAATATATATTTATTACAGTTAGTGTAATAAATTTAGACTTTAATCAGAATAAATTCTGAGTTTTGAAACATTTCTATTCTATACTGGTTTCATTTCTTTTTCCAGAAATTCAACTTCTAAAAAAATATGTTTTTTCTATCTGCTTTGTCGGATTTATTTATATGAACTCTTTGTATTTTCTTTTATACTAAGGCAGGACGAAAGGAAGGCTTGCAACTATGAAGAAAAAGACGATCCTAAAACATATTAGGATCGCCTTTTTTTATTAAATAGAAAAACGCTTATATTTCTCATAATCACTCGTCTTACATTCTAGTGCCATTTTCGTACCTTCGTTTTCATAACTCGTAGATAAAACGTGTGCATGATTGTTGAAATACGAAACTACCTGCCCTTGATCATACGGAATTAACATTTCACACTTCGTATACTCTTTATAAATGTGTGAACGAACTACTTCTACAAGCTCTTTAATTCCAACATGTTTCTTCGCAGATAGATAAACGCGATCTTCTTGCACTTTCGGAATTTCAACATCTACCAAATCTGATTTGTTATATGCATATATCGTCGGGATATTTTCCACGCCAATTTTCTTTAACGTTTCATTTGTAATATCAATTAATTGCTCATAATTGGGATTTGAGTAATCTACAACGTGAATAAGTAAATCTGCTTCCGCCACTTCCTCTAGCGTTGAACGGAATGCTTTCACAAGATGATGCGGTAACTTACTTACAAATCCAACAGTATCCGTTAATAAAAATGATTTATTATCCGGCAAATCAATATTTCGTACAGATGTCTCTAACGTCGCAAATAACATATCTTTTTCAAATACTTGTTTCTCTACAGTACCATTAAAAATTTCAAGCATTGTATTCATTATCGTTGATTTACCTGCATTCGTATATCCTACTAACGACACAACTGGAATTTCATTTTTCTTACGTTGTTTACGCTGCGTTTGGCGCTGTGCAACAAGTGCTTCTAATTCTTTATTTAGAGCCGCAATTTGTTCTTCAATTTTACGACGATCTAATTCCAACTTCTTCTCACCGACACCTTTATTTTTCGTGCCAACTCCCCCGCTTTGTCTTCCTAAAGATTCACGAAGACCGATTAAACGAGGCATCATGTACTGAAGATGGGCCACTTCTACTTGCAACTGCGCTTCTTTCGTTTTCGCACGTTGCGCAAAGATATCTAAAATTAAAATGGTACGATCAATTACTTTACAATCTAAATCCTCTTCTAAATTTCGAATTTGTGAAGGAGATAATTCGTCATTAAAGATGACCATATTTGCATCTGCTTCTTTCACATACGCTGCTACTTCTTCAATCTTCCCTTTTCCAATATAATGCGACGGATTTACTCGTTGTAAATTTTGCGTCACTTGACCGATTACTTCCACATCACAAGCTTCCGTAAGATTTGCTAACTCTTCCATCGAATATGCAAAATCAGCTTCCTTACCTAAATTCACTCCAACTAATATTGCTCTTTGTAATAATTCTTCCATATATTTATTCCTCCATTTCGATTACGCAAAATAAAAAACACAGGTCACTGCCTGTGTTTTCGTAAACGGATAAGGGTTCACCAAAGAAATAGAAGAAAGCAGTGCTTTCGTCCTATACATGGTCAAAAAGTCCCAAGATAGTATACGTATCCAACAAGTGTTTACCTATACTATCCCATTCTATTTATAAAGGCAAAACAAAAAGAGGGCGTATTCGTCCCTCCCTCTTTTTCACATATAAGCTTAATAAAGGGTTCCTTTAAAATAGGCAGACCAATCCCGTTCACTCTGTACACAGACAGAGCCTTTGAGCGCTATTCAATTATTGGCACAAAGTATTGAGACGTAATCTGATTAAGATCAAAGGAAGCCCCTCCGTTCATTTTAAGTTACATAAAGTGTAGCATAAGTAATTCGCTTTCACAAGATTAAACCACCTATAGAAACAGAAAGAAAATCTTTATATTTTTACTTTAATCGTCATTTTTTGCGAGTTCTTCTCACAATAAAAATAACAACAGCAATTAACAATAACACACCTATAGAAATGATAGTTACTTGCCACCAACTTAAACCGCTTACCATTTCATCTTTTAAATCCACTTTCTTCGTCGGAACAGACTCTTTTGCAATATGACTTAAAGCATTTTTCTCAATCTCTGCCTCATCTAATCTCTTCGTTCCACTGCAGATAGATGTCTCTAACTTTTCCTCTCCTCTATAAGAAGAAAAGACTAAGTACTCTCCTCCCTCTGCAAAACGAAATGCACAGCTACTTACACTTGTATATATAATAATTCGCGAAGAACTTGTCCCTTTCCAAATTTTCTTCACTTCAAATAATGTTTTAATTCCGCCTTCACCTTTCTCTTGAACTTCTAACACCTTACCTTCAAACACCACATCATTTTTTTGAAATGCATCTTCTGGTGATACATTAATACAGTCACAAGCATAAGATTTCTCTGGCAAAATAAAAAAAGTAAAGCTACAAATTAAAACAAGAGACAACAAATAAATGATTCTTTTCAAGAATCTCAGACCCCTTCAAAGTATCAATTTTAGAAGCTTTCCGTATATTATTTGGACATCACTCCTCAAATCCCTTTCTATTTATTAAAATATATTAATTTTATTAAACAGAAAATCTTTATTGACATTTTTATAACCTGATATTAGTATCAGGTTATAAAAATATGTTAGGAGATGTTCCTATGAATTCTAAATCTCGTATTACCGCAATTGGTACTTATGTTCCAGATCAAGTATTGTCTAATAACGATTTAGAAAAGATGGTCCATACGAATGATGAATGGATTGTACAAAGAACAGGCATGAAAGAAAGAAGAATTGCTAACGAAGACGAATACTCCTCACACTTAGCCATTAAAGCAATCGAAAATTTGTGTACAACATATAAGAAAAACTTAGAGGATATTGACTGTATCATCGTCGCTACAACTACTGCTGACTATGTTTTCCCTAGTGTTGCTTGCCAAATACAACAATACTTCAACATACCTCATACACTAGCTTTTGATTTAAATGCGACTTGCGCTGGTTTCACATACGGACTGCATGTCGGTAATAGCTTAATCACTTCTGGATCACATCAAAAAGTACTCGTCATAGCGACAGAGACATTATCTAAAGTTACTGATTACACCGATAGAACGTCCTGTATTTTGTTCGGTGATGGCGCTGGAGCTATTTTATTAGAAAGAGATGAAAACAAACCAAGCTTTATCGCTGCTCACATGGGAACAAACGGTGACGGTGGCATTCATCTATACAGAACAAACTTATCTACTACTATGAATGGCACACCACTACAAACAAGTGAAAAAATTGTTCAAAATGGAAGAGAAGTATATAAATGGGCTGTACGAACAGTACCATACGGCATAAAAGAACTATTACATACTGCAAATTTGCAAATAGATGATATAGACTGGTTCATACCACATAGTGCTAACTTAAGAATGATTGAATCTATTTGCGAAAAATCAAAAATATCTATTCAAAAAACATTAACGAGTGTGGAAGATATGGGGAATACATCTTCCGTCTCTATTCCACTCGCTTTAGATTTAGCTAGAAAAATAGGAAGATTAAATAACGGAGACACACTTTTGCTATACGGATTTGGTGGTGGGCTTACGCATTTAGGGCTTATTGTGGCATGGGATTTAAGTTAAATACATTAAAAAGAAGTTCTAGGGAATAACTAGAACCTCTTTTTAATTTCATGAAATTTATTTACCTATCCGAGACCATATCACAACTGGAATAAGCAGTAGGGCTACAGCCCCTCCCGCTAATGATAATGCCGCATAACTGGAATTAGCTACTACCATTCCTGACATCGCTCCACCTGAAGCTCCGGCTAACGCAATAAAAACATCTATTTTCCCTTGTGTTTTAGCACGTGTAGAAGGAGTTGTGGAGTCAACGATTTGTGCTGTACCACAAATCAATCCGAGATTCCATCCTAATCCAAGTAAAGAAAGAGCAACAATTAATAATAATAAAGAATCACTCGGTGCTATCGCAGCTATGACACCCGCTGCAAGTAAAATCATCCCACCAGCTATACTCATCGTAGTACGGCCAATTTTATCAATTAACATTCCTGTAACAAGCGATGGAAGGTACATTGCACCTACATGAAAACCAATCACGAGACCTACCGCACTTAAACCATGACCGTGGTGTCCCATATGAACTGGCGTCATCGTCATAATCGCAACCATCACTATTTGAGTAAGTATCATAACGATTGCTCCAACGGTAACACCACGCTTATTCTCTATTATTTCTTCTGTTACTGGTTGCCCTTTATATGTATGTTCTTGTTTATATGTTTCTATTATGTTAGCAATAATTAATGGATCTGGACGAAGCATAACAAAAAGTACAAGACCCGCAAGTATAAATGCCGCTGCTGATAATATGAACGGACCAGCAAGGTTAGGAATTCCAATTGAATGGGCAAAATCCCCCATTACACCTACTAAATTCGGACCAGCCACCGCACCAAAAGTCGTCATAACCATCGTAATACTAATAGCAGTTGCTCGCTGCTTCTTATCTGCTAAATCGGTACCAGCATAACGAGCTTGTAGATTCGTCGCTGTACCTGCACCGTATATGAGTAAAGAAACTAGTAAAAGAATAATACTATTTGTTAACGCAGCCAATACAACTCCAATAGCCCCTAGTCCCCCTACTATAAACCCTGTTGCAAGTCCTATTCGGCGACCATATTTTTGCGATAACTTCCCAACAAAGAAAGCCGCTACCGCAGATCCCATTGTAAACATAGCAGCCGGTAATCCTGCATATGCATCTGTTCCAAGCATTTGCTGTGCAAGTAGTGCACCTACTGTAATTCCAGCGGCTAACCCTGCTCCGCCGAACATTTGTGAAATACTAACTATTATTAACGTTCGTTTATATAATTTTTGTTGTTCTTCTTCTGTATACACATGACCACTTATTGAATCATCCACCTTACCTAGCATTTCCTCACCTGCTTTATGAAATGAATCTCTCTTTTTAATATTTCATTCTTCCCTTTACTTCACAAAGATTTTCTAACCAGACTTTATCATTATTTTAGATAGAAATCTAGAACATTGCACCGGAATTGACTTTACTAATTTTAATAATAAAAGATATTATAGTCATAATTTAGAGGAATTGAATCTAGAATTCCATACTAACTTTGCTTTTTATAAATAAACACTAATATTTCTAGTAATAACTAACGATTAAACAATTGAGCTTTCACTCCATATTTACAATAAAAATAAACAAAAAACACAAATTTTCACTTGTGCTTTTTTGTTTATTTTTTATCAAAGGTTATCTTTAAGAAAATCCGTAATTTCTCGAATTGTAGCTTCGTTTCTCCGGTAGTATGTCCACTGACCGTGCCTTGTCGATTCTAATAACCCAGCTTTTTGCATCATAGAAAGATATTGTGAAATGGTTGATTGAGAAAGGTTAGCTTTTTCTTGAATATCCCCTACACACACACCGCCTTTTTCATTAATATTTTTTGATAAATGTGCTGATGGTTTATCAAAGTATTTCTCTGGTTCTTTCAACCATTCCAAAATATTTAAACGTGTATCATTTGAAAGAGCTTTAAAAATTTCGATTCTATTCATATCCCCATATTAATCGGCTATTTACGATATGTCAATTTGTCCAGTCATGTGTTTGACTTTTAATTTTGACATATCGGGAATTACCGATTAATATAGTTAACAGAAACATTAATCGGAATTTCTGGATATGCCGAATTATAAAACATGGAGGTAATAAAAATGAATGTAAAACGTAATCGAGCATTTGCCTTATTAACATTGGCTATTTCAGCATTTGCCATCGGTGTCACAGAATTTATAAGTGTTGGCCTACTCCCTTTAATTTCTAATGATTTAGCTGTTCCTGTTAGTATGGCGGGACTAACTGTCACTGTTTACGCGTTAGGTGTGACAATCGGTGCTCCCGTACTAACTTCTCTCACAGCGGGGATACCTAGAAAAAAATTGTTATTATTAGTCATGCTTGTCTTTATAATTGGAAATGGTATATCCGCTCTTGCTCCGAATCTCTTTGTATTATTAATAGGTAGAATTATAGCCTCTTTTTCGCATGGTGTTTTCATGTCCATTGGTTCATTAATGGCCGCTTCATTAGTTCCAGAAAATAAACGAGCACAAGCAATTTCCATTATGTTTTCTGGCCTTACTATTGCAACTGTTACCGGTGTTCCTATCGGTACATTCATCGGTATACAATTCGGCTGGAGAATGGCCTTCTTATTTATTACAATTATCGGCGCCATTGCATATATTTCAACACTTTTACTTGTACCCAAATCCGAAGAAAAAGGCACACCTTCAAAACTAAAAGATTTTAAAGAATTATTTACAAATACAAGATTATTATTAGTATTTATTATAACCGCTTTTATTTCGAGCGGAACATTCACAGTATTTACTTACCTTTCTCCACTGTTACAGGATGTCACAATGTATTCTTTAAATAGCGTAACAATTATTCTTTTCCTCTATGGGATTATGATTGCAATCGGAAATTTAATCGGTGGAAAGGTGACGAATACTTACCCCATCCACTCCTTATCCAACATCTTTATATTTCATACGGTTGTACTCTTATTGTTATACTTTGCAGCTCCATTCAAAATTCTTGGTTTAATAGCTGTAGCTTCAATGGGATTATTCGCCTTTATGAATGTTCCAGGACTTCAATTATATACTTTGATTTTAGCAGATCGTATTTCTCCTAAAACTACACATGTAGCTTCTGCTATAAATATTGCTTCTTTTAATATAGGAATTGCAACTGGTTCTTATATTGGTAGTATAATTATTGAACATAGCTCTATCATACACGTAACATGGATAGGAAGTTTACAAGTTTTCATCGGATTAATCCTCACCCAAATCAGTAAAAAGTTGGATCCGAAACTATTTTATAATATGAGTGATATTTATTACTACAACTCTTCCACTAGCTTCTTCTTTCTTCTACTAATTCGAAGTCTCCCTTCCCAAAATAACAAACTTACTAAAGCACAAATTAAAATAACTGGAACACTCGCTTTATATAAATCAGTAAAACTCATAGCCATCTTATTTTTGGCATACTGACTTACATCTTTTGAAAATACAAGTACTTCTTTCTTTATACTCTCCTCTTGTTTTTCAACTTCTTTTGTTACTCGATTCGTAACTTCTTCTCTTTTTATCTCTCGATATTCTACTGGAACTCCACTTAATACTTCATCCACTTTTTGGTGAATTAATTCGTCTTTTTTCTCTTTACTTAATCCCACCAATGTTTCATTTTGTTTCTTTTCTACATTTGTTTCTATACTTTGTTTCTCTATTTTTTCTTTTGTTACCTGTAATATCTCAGCTTGCTGAGCACTATCCACATGAATATTACGCACTTTTTCTGCTGCATAACGATATACATTCTCTTTATTTACAGATAAGTTGTGTGTTAAGTTAGATACAAATATCGCTACTGCTAATACAATACCTACTTGACGTAACATCGATACGACAGTTTGAGAAGCAGTTAATAATTCTCCTTCAAACGAAGATGCACTTAAAACTGTAATTGGCCCCACTACTAAACCATATCCAACACCTAATATCATACATGGGATAATAATTTCTATATTTGTTGAATTAACGTCAATCATTTGCAACCAATAGTAGGATAGGCCCATAACAAAAAACCCTGACAAAATAATAGTTACTTTTCCAAATTTTTTAATTAAAGTTGCTGCAACCGGTGAGACAAAAAATATCATCGCTGAAATAGGTGTCACTAAAAAAGCAGCTTCAATTTCCGTTCGGTATTGTATTTTTGTCAAGAATGTTGGAAGTAATACAGTTACTCCAATTAAAAATAAATTACTTAATATAACAACGATAGACGCCCCTACAAACATTCGATCTTTAAATAATTTTAAATTCACCATCGGATTATGAATCTTTCGTTCCACTAGAACAAATAGAATAAGAGAAATAGTGCTAATTGCATAACAAGACCAAGCGATATTACTTTGCCATCCCCACGTATTGCCTTTCACTAATACGAGAGTAAAAGAAAAAATCGCTAAACTACTTAATATGAGTCCAATCCAATCAATTTTTGAAATAATACGTTCTTCATTTTTTACTTGTAACATAATACAGCATAAAATGATTCCAAGAATACAAATCGGAACATTGACGAAGAATACCCATCTCCATCCTACATTTTGCGTAATAATTCCGCCTATTACCGGACCAAGTGCAGCTGACAATCCTTGCGTTACTCCTAAAATAGCAAGTGCAACATGCCTCTTTGCTAACGGCATAGCTGATACACCAATTACCATACTTGTCGGAAATAAAATTGCTGCTCCAACACTTTGTATAAAACGAGAAAAAATAAGGAAGTCACCTGTATTAGCAAAAGCACAAAGCACTGATCCACCACCAAAAATAATTAAACCGAGAATATACACCTTTGCTTTCCCAAAAATATCAGCTATCCGTCCTAGCGGGATTGCGAGTACTGCAATCGTCATTGTATAAACATTTAATACCCAAGACATCTTCTCTAATGAAGTATTTACACTCGATTGTATTGCTGGTAAAGCTATATTCATAATCGTTGTATCAATCATACAAAGAAAAATACCTAAGCACATTAAAAAGACAATCTTAATACCCTTTGACTGCTCCATGTTAATCTACCCCTTTATTCATTGTGAACGTGTTTTTCATTCTTCCGTTTTATTGTTTTCTTTTGCTTCTAATTGCTGTAACTTCCTCTTCAACATCTCTACTTGTGCACTATATGATGCAATACCTACATCGAGCGAAATTTCTTCAACGAAAGTAATACCTTCTCTCCATTTTTCATATTTCAAACGAAGATCCGCAATGTACGCTTCTTTCCTTTCAATTTCGTCTTCAATCCATTTTTTTATCGCCCTATCATCACTATAATTACCAAAATACATCCTCATTAAAAAATCTGAACGTAAAACGTCTTTCTCTACATCCGTTTGCATGTATTTATAAAACTCTTCACGCCCTTCATCTGTAATAAAGTACATTTTCTTATTCGGTTTCCCTTCTTGCATGACAATTTCTCTTTTAATTTTCCCCTCCTTTTCCAATTGTCGTAACGTTGGATAAATCATTCCAAAGCTTCCATCAAAAAAGTAAGTAAATACATCCTCAAACACAATTTTAATGTCATAACCAGACAATTCTTTTTCCATTAATAAACCTAAAACAACATCTCTTCCCTTCAAAATAAGACCCCCACGCAGTATATAATCAATAATCATATTAACATCGTTAATATGATTATTGATTATATACCTTATTCTATGAATTGTAAAATGTTTCTAACTAAAAAAGCTGTCTTGTAATTTGGGTTTACCAAATTACAAGACAGCTTCCCTTCATATTTCCTATACAAACCTTTTTACTATTTAACCCCTGCATCTTGCACAGATTCAATTTTCTTTTTCTTTCCTTCTTTTATTTCATTATAATAAGAAGGTAATTCTATATTATGCTCTAAGAAATAATCCTCAATTAATGAAATAATTACTTTCAATGTTTTCAAACGGGCGTATAATTTATCATTACTCGCGATAATATGCCATTTTGCATTCGGCTTATTTGTATTTTCAAACATGTCTTCTATTGCTTCGACATACTCATCCCATTTTTCACGATTTCGCCAGTCTTCATCTGTAATTTTCCACCTTTTAAGAGGGTTGTTCTCTCTTTCTGTAAATCTCTTTAACTGTTCTTCTTTACTAATATGATAGAAAAACTTTCCTATTATGTAATGATCATCTGTTAATAGTTTTTCGAAATCATTAATTTCATCATACGCTCTCGTCCACTCTTCGTTTGTAGCAAAGCCTTCAACACGTTCAACTAATACACGCCCATACCATGAACGGTCGAATATAGTAATTTGCCCGTACTGAGGCAGTTTCCGCCAAAAACGTTGCAAATAATGATACCGTTTTTCATGAGGAGCAGGCGCTCCAATTGGATTTACTTGGAATCCGCGTGGATCAAGATGTTCAGTCACTCGCTTAATTGCTCCGCCTTTACCTGCCGCATCCCAACCTTCCATAACCATCATAACGGCTATTTTCTCTTCTTTTAATATTTGTTGTAGTGCCAATAAACGCATTTGATATTTTTCAAGTTTCTTATTGTACTTAGATTTTGATTCAATTCTTTTCGTTACATCTACTTTAGCAAGATGCTCTTTTTCCATCAAACGAATCCCCCTTGTTATATGACAATGTTATTTTAACATATTTATTGGTAATTTTTTCATATTAATATCTCTTTTAACTAATACTCGTACCCCTCCACCTATATCTATCTTTTATAAGTTGGACGCTACTTTATATTAATAAATTAATCCCCCTGATATGCTTTTTCGTATCCTTTAGCAAGCATTTATTATTAATCAAAAAAACAAAATAAGGAAACTATGCCGAAAAATCTTTACACAGTTTCCTTGTTTTTTTAAATGTGCGTGTGACATACTTGGGAAGATTAATAACGAAAAGATAGGAGCTCTATCGATTCACTTATACTACAAACGAATTACAGGCGGAATATCTCCTTCTCGTAAAAAGTAAGCAAACACTGTAAATCCAATAATTAATATTGAAAATAATGTTATTATAATTCCACCTGGTAGTGTTAGAAAAATAGTATTCAAGCTACTCTTCATAGAGAAAGCAATCGAGTATATTCCTAGCAGAAGACTGATTATAGCAATAGCCACATAAACCACTACCGCATACCATGGATTGAGTTCCAATAAAACAACAGAAATAAATATATACAAAAATAACAGTTGTAGAAACATGCTGCTTCCCATACTTACTAATTCTTTCAATATACCCTCCCCTAAACTACATGGTATATTATCTTAAAAAGAGAAGATAATAACAAATAAATCCTTTAAAGAATGGGAGCTCTCTAAAGATGAAACGAAAAATATTTTCTCTCTTTGCACTAATCTGCTTAGCACTACCAATACAAGCTAGTGCATACACATTTCAATCACTACCAGTTGCGTCAAAGTCTAAACAGTGGTATATCGAAATTGACAAATCTCATAACTCAAACAAGCAAGCCGTGCAGCCAAAACAAGGTGTATATGATACGTATAGTTTACTCTTAAAAAATATTGGTAATGATGTTGCAAATGTATCGGTGGAAATACTTGATAACACACCTACATCTAAAGCTACCTTTAATCCTACTTCATCTAATAACAACGTTTCAAAAAGTCATACAAGCTTTGACTACATGGTATTCCCATTAGACTTTAATAGCCATAATTTTAAAGTTGTCATTACTTGGGAAGAAAAGAATTTCTCTTACAACGGTCATCCAGTACATGAGAGTAAAAAAATGAAGCAAACATTTGTGTTTAATGAAGAGTAAGTCCTAATTTGATTAGGGCTTACTCTTTATTTACAAAACCCGATTGAATTGCTTCTGTCACTTCTTTTGCAATATGTATTTTTGTAGCGTCTACACAGATTTTTTTGTCCCAAACATGTATGGAAGGCTCTTCATTAGACAAATGCTTAATTAAGATGAGTCGATTATATGTCATTTTATTTTCTATAGGAGTAGCAATATACACCGTGAAATTCCTTGCTTCAAATACCTTTTCTCCCAAAACGTATTTACATCCCAACTCATGTACTACTAAATGATGTAGGTTTTCTATAGTCATATACCATCCCCCCCTTTTAGCCTACATAATCAATCGAACCGCCGAATACTTGGTACAGACAATGCCATTCCAATTGTTATGAGTACTAAAATAGCTAGCATTATAATTGTTATCTTTCCACCTATTACAGTAGCTAACCAGCCTACCACCACATACCCTAATGGTAATAAAGCAAATGAGCCTAACATATCAAGACTTGCCACTCTTCCAAAAGCTTCTTCTGGTACAAGCTCTTGTAAACTTGTTTCCCAAATAAGCCCAAATATCATAATACCGAATCCTTCAATTGCCATTAATCCAATTAAGGCCGGTGCCCAAGAAACGAAAGGCATAATTAATAACGCCATTCCACTAATTAAAACACCACCATACGCAAGTAATCCTCTCTTATGCCACCGCTGCCTCCCACCAAAAATTAGTGCTGCAATTACAGCTCCAGCACCAGAAGCAGCCATACCTAAGCCATACACGTAAGCTTCAAAATGATGATGAACATTAAACAACCATGGAATTAATACAACGATTACGCCAGCATAACAAATATTAACGAAAGAAAAGACTAGAATGGTAATCCACAACCATGGATGACTCTTTAGAACAAGAATCCCTTCCATAAAATCTTTTTTGTAATTGATTTTATTTCTTTCAAATTTCTGTACTTTATTAAACTTTAGTTCTCTTAAAAATAATAAACATAAAAATGATAGCAAATATGTTACTGCATCCAAACCAAATCCTATTCCGGCGGATGCAACTGAAACGATCAATCCTCCAAGAGCCGGTCCAATTAGTCGTATTCCTTGATTACTCATTTGCGTTAATGCATTAGCTGCATTTCGAATTTCCGGTACAAATACTTTTGCTCTTACAGCTGAATATGCCGGCTGAAATATCCCTTCCATAAGTCCATATAATGCAACAAGTACATATAGAAGTGGAATTGTTAAAATGTCCATAAATATAAGTGTTGCAAATAAGAGCATTAATATACAGCGAATTATATCTGTAAATAACATCAATTTCACCCGGTCAATTCGATCCACGACTAATCCAGCAAACGGTAACGCAAGAATATTAGGAAGCATGTACATTGCCATAGTCATTCCCATTACAACTGTTGAACCAGTTAATGAATATACAACGACTGGCAGAATAACCATCGTTATCGAACTACCTAAAGTCGAAAGTAATTGTCCAATCCATAAAAACTTGAAGTGTGGTGACACTTTAACTGGCAATAATAATTTACCGACATAACCTAAATTTTTCTCTGTTGGTATTTCTCCTTGCATATCTCTCTCCTCTTTTCAAATTAAGTTAATACCTAAGATTAAACACAGAAAATTCAATCTTTATTACCTTTAATTATATATGAACTGTTAAATTATTGGTAAAAATATAAAAAAGAAAATCATAATGAATCTACAAATATTACGTGTTGAATATAAATAAAAAAGGTGTTTTCACATATGAAAACACCTTTCCACTTTATAATTTTAAGTTCTTCTTCAATGTCCAATATTTTTCTGGAGCATTTTCAAGTGAGAATTCTACCCAGCCATTTGGATCTTCACGATATACGTTTACTTTTGTACCATTTTCTAGTTTTCCAACTTCATTTTGTGTAACGTTTGGTACACTCTTAATTGGGTTGTTAAACGGGAATGGAACTTGATAGTAAGATCCTACCGACTGAACAGTAGTTTTTGCGTCTTTTGCATAATCTTTATATGGAATTGTTTCGCCTAATGCATCTACATTTAATGTATTAGGGTTTTTCGGTAATCGTTTTACATTTTGATAATCTTTGTTATTGAAAGGCTTAATACGCTCCATAATATTAGCAATTTTGCCAGCCCATTCTTTATCAGTTGAATACATTACATTCATCGCAGGTAATGTGTAACCTTTGAAATACTTAGCACCTTGTTCTAAGTAATTCTTTCTCACATAATCAGCATTGTATGAAATACTTAATCCATAAGATGGTAAATATTTTGCATGTGCGAATGGGTCCCAATCATACGCTCGTAGTCCAAATAAATTATGTTTGCGATATGCAATTTCTGATTTCCCGTATCCAGACTCTAAGATTGCATGTGCTGCTAAATATAAAGAGTTCACGCCATACTCGTTTTGCGCTTTAATAAAGTCTTGTCCAACTCCAACAAGCGGACTATCGGGATGATATCTTTTAATATAATTATCAATCTCTTGAGCTGTTACATTAGAAGGTAATGTTACATCTAAATCGATATATGATGCCATGGCATTAAATAAAAATTGTGCATATTCTTCACGTGTTAAAACACTAGTTGGATTAAATGCACCTGCTCCATTACCTGCAGCAACGCCGTTAGACTCTAATGCACTAATCGCATCATTTGCCCAATGATCTTTCGGAACATCATTAAATGTATGCTTAGCTTTTACTTTTAGTTTAAAGGCTTTCTGTAAAATTACAGCCATTTCAGCACGAGTTAAAGATTCTTTCGGTCTAAATGTTCCTTTACCATCACCTACGAAAATCCCCATATCTGTTAAAGCTAAAATTTCTTTTTGGAACATTGTCGTTCCTTCGCTAATATCAGAGTATGGATTTTTATATTCGCTTTTTGCTTCTAGTTTTAATGCACGATATATTAATGCGGCTACTTGCTCACGATTTACAACATCTCCGAATCCAAACTTACCATTATCATATCCTGCAATAATTTCTTTTGACGTTAAATTAGTAATTGCTTTATACGACCAATGATCTTTCGGAACGTCTGGAAATTCCTTTTCAGCTGCAAATGAAGTTGCCGGAGCCATCACTACTTGAAGTGCGACTGTCACTGCTAACACATTAGAAATAACTTTTTTCATATTTTTTTAACACGTTATGTATATGCTTGTCCCGTGTTAACTTGCCTCCCTTTTCAATAAAATTTTCCCTATTAAACTAACAAACTCTTAATTAGTCAACAGTAAAAGTATACGTGATACAAATAAACTAATCTACCATTATTTTATTTATAATCAGCATAATACGATATATCTTTTTATTTTGATACAAAATTATATAAACTCATATAAAAAGTCCATCATCTCTATATAGATGATGGACTTAACAATTAATATTTTTTATTTAGCTAAACGATATTTTGAAACATCGAAACCTTTCCACTCATAATAATCTAAAATCCCAGCATAAACTGCCTCTGCAGCAATTTGTCTTCCTGATTCAGTAGCTAATTTGCCATTATCTATATTATTATCAATAAAGGCAAGCTCTGTTAAAACTGCTGGTACTGTATTTTTATTTACTACATAAAACGAATGATCATCTTTTATATCTCTATCTCTTGTATGTAATGCCTCTACTACTCGCTTTTGAATTTTTTTCGCTAATACTTCGCTATCCTTTTCAATCTGTGTCTCTTCTCCACGCTTGGATTTTTTATAATAATATGTTTCCGTTCCATAACCATCATGATTTTGAGAAGAGTTTGCATGAATGCTTACAAATATATCTGCATTGTTCTCTTGACCAAATTTCACTCGATTCACAAGAGACTCATTCTTGTTACTTCCTGGATTTCCGTTCTCTTCACGTGTTAACAAAGCTTTTAAAGGTGTATTTTTTTCTAACAATTGCTGTAATCTTAAAGATATATCAAATACAATTTCACTTTCCTCTACACCTTGCCCTGGATTCCCTGGATCAAATCCTCCATGACCAGGATCAATAATAACTACCTTTTCTACTAAAGGGTTACCTATTTTAAGAGAATCTGCCTTTTTAATAAATTGAGCTGCCTCTGCTTTAGTTAGAATTTTTTCAGGCTCCCATTTATCACCAGTACCAACAGAAATCCCTAATTCAACTAGAATGTTAGCTTTTGCTTTCCCCCAGCTTTTTTCTAAATCACTGAATTTAGTTGCTGGAGTACCATTTACTTTAGAATCTAATTTGTAAGCTTCTACAATAAGAGAGGCCATTGAAACCCGGTCAATTTTCCCAGTTGGATCAAATACGCCTGGGCCTTTCCCTTTAACAACACCAGCTTTTTCTACAGCTGCGATGTATGGGGTATACCATCCGTTTTGAGAGTCACCGAAAGATGGTTTAGCATCTTTATCGAATGGTAAGTTTAAGATTTTAGCCATCATTGTAGCTGCTTCTGCACGAGTGATCTCTTTTCCAGGCTCGAACATTCCTTTCTCGTTACCTGTAACTGCGCCTTTTTCTGCTAAGTAGTTAATAGAATCTTCTGCCCAGTGCCCTGCTTGGACATCTGGAAACGTTTTTATTTGTGCGAAACTACTAGATGAATAAGATAATATACTAGCTGCGATTACTGCTGCTGCGATTATTCTATTTTTCATAGAATATATTCCCCTCTCAAGTACAATGTTTTTATATAACAGACTAATTATAGTTCTGAAAATTAGTAATAGTCAATTGCATTTTGTATAATTTTGTCTTATTATTGTATTTTTTGGAACAAATAACTATAGTTAAACTATAAGAGACTCATTTCATCCCGCATTAACGGGCAGTAAGACCCCCACCTCAAAATTCAGCGAAAGCAAAGAAGTTAGGTGGGTGATCAACTGCCCGTAAAAGCCCGATTGGTGAGGGCTAATAATCAGTGGGAGATGAAGAACCCCCCACTGATTAAAGTTTCACTTTATAAGAGGAGAGATTCGTATGAGCACGAATTGGAAAAGCGTCGAACACCGCATTTATACAATGTGTATGATTCAACATAATAACGAAGTATTACTAATACAACGGCCGGATCATCTAGGCTTCCCTGGTTACATCGCTCCTGGCGGTAAAGTAGATTTTCCAGAAAGTATCGTTCAAGCTGCTAAACGAGAAGTAAAAGAAGAAACTGGATTACTTGTTTTAAATTTAACTTTTAAGGGATTAGATGAATACGTAAATCCGAAAGAAAATGTTCGATATATGGTATTTAACTATTGGACAGATTCATTTGAAGGTGAACTCCTTTTGAATCCTCCTGAAGGCGAATTATTATGGGTGCCAATTGATACAGCACTCAATCTTCCTATGCAAGATTGGTTTAAAGAGAGATTCCCATTATTTTTTGAAAAAGGTACGTTTGAAATTCAGCGTGTTTGGGACCAAGACTTGGATAAACAAGTTGCTATGACAATTACCCATACGTAAAAAAGCTTGGAATCTCTCCAAGCCTTTCTTACTTTCCCTCTATTTTCTTAATCTCATAATCAATTTCTAAAAAATTAACTCCAAATATCCACATTCTATGATTAGCTTCTAATATTTGATCCTTTCTCTCTTTAATAATAAAAGTCTCTGCTAATGGTAAGCGTATTGTAAAGAAGCGGGTATGTAAGTATATCCCTTCATCTCCCTTACGACGCTCTCTTAGCTTACTTGTAATCATTAACTGGTTCGTATCATTGTACAACTTCAAAATACCAGTCATATTCGAATATGGTAAAGGCAATGCGATATTCATATATGTCTCGTTCTTGTATGCATGCTTTGAATAGAGGGCTACAAAAACAGACTCTCCTGCTTCATTTTTTCTTAGCCAAGCCCTTACATTCTCTCTTCCATCCTTCTCATCTATTATCCCAATGATAGAGCCATGCATCGTTTCCCACTTGCCGCCCATTCCTAAATGTATTTGTCCTACACGCTTACTCATTTTCTCATAACAAAATGCAACCGGGCGGAACCAACGAGTCCATTTAATATGCGATTGTAACTCATACTCTTTTGTATTTTCATAAAAACGAATAATACTTAAAGGAATCTTCGTCATGTCAAATGCCTCACTATGAAAATCATTCATTTTATCAACTAAACCTTTGTATTCCTTGCTATCTATTAAATTTCTGTTATGTAAAAATGCTTCACCAACTGTCGCATTTCCTCTTAACCTGCTCATTGTTTTCCCGTAATATTTATAATTCGGAGTACTCTTTTCAATCATCCAACCAAGAAAAGCTGGTAACGCTACTCCAATTCCATTTACAACACCGTGAATCCAGACCATTTGTGCAATTGTAATCGTCATTACTTGTTTGAAATTTCCGTATGAATATATGAGTGAAAACATTATTGTTACCATAAGTGTACTGGATGAAAGAGTAAGGAGAATCTTTGCACTTATAGCATTGAATTTCGTTCTCCATACGTAAATCCCATATCCATAAATGGCACATAAATATATGAACACTGCAAAAAATTCAAATACCCTCGAATACGTAATTCCTATTGCAACTGTCATTGGAGAAATGACGATGATAAACATAATAGAGTCATATAACTTACTTCCCCGTTCTCTTTTTCTTCCAAGTAAACCAGCTGATAACGGCAATAAAAATGCCGAATAATGAAAGTGTGCCGCTGTAAGTAAAACAATGTCAGAACTAAAGTGCATAATTGAAACCTTTGCTACTGAAGCAAAAAACCAAAAACCACCTAAAAACAAATAAATAAACGCACTATCGATAGCCGTCTCTTCTATCGGTTTCCATCCTCTTTCTAACAATCTACTTACACCAAATAACGCAACGATTCCTGTATATGCAAACCAAAGTAGCGCAAAGAAATAGTGATTTGTTACGAAAGCTAGCATTGCACTGATTGCTGCGATTGGATATAAAAACGATACAAATTTATAAAATAATACATACGATCCATTTCTTTTTTTCTTGTCAATAATACAAATAGACATCGGTATAAATAACAAAATAGATAATAAAATAATTGCTTCAACTGGGTTTACATTTGACCACTCATATATTAGAAAAATAATATAGCAAGCAAGCCCAAATAGTATATTTTTCATATCGTTTATTCCCTTTCCACAAATGTTCCCTTATATGAAAATAACGAACCAATTAACGGATTCCGTACTTGTACATGAATTCGAAAACATTGCAGTGCATCATCATAACTTTCAACAATTTTTGCCTCTCCGTATAAAAATCTAGGTAACGGTATTTTTCTTCCAAACATAAAAAACCATTGTTTCTTTGAAGAAATATGCATCCCGCCTTTTTCATCAATATAAAAATTCAATGTAGAAACGAGTAAATGTGGCTCACCAAAATAATCTACAATTTCATTATTCTCTTCATCCAACTGCATAACAGCGTTAAAATATCTTTTCTTATTATGAAAATAAAAAGTACGATTCCACCGTACAAACTCATTTCCATGTTCATCTCGCTCAGCGGTATTATGTATCACAAATGGAACTTTTTGCCCTCGCTCAGAGAAAAACATTCGAAACTTCGATGTAATTTTTAATATTAATTTAACGAAAAAAGATCCTCCATAAATTTCATCCATTTCCCCTTCCCCAATAAAGCTATTTTCCTTTGTTATCGCATATCGTTCCTGCAATTTTGGATGAAGCCTTTTATAAGAATCCCCTAATAATCTTTCATAAATATTAACCATATACTTATCCCTTTCTCGTCCTCTTGCAATTTTTTGCGCTTGGCAAATTAGTGCTATTTATATAACCGACAATCGATAACCCTATTAGAAGAAAATTTAATGTAATCGGATTAAACGGTTGCGTAAAACTAGCGATATTCGTCGATCCTGCCGCTAATGTTAAAACTATCAACAATATAATATGCAATATAAATAGTTTTCGCTTTTGAAGTGGCAATAGCCACATAACACCCCATATTATTTCTAAAAATCCAACTATTTTAAGTATAAAAATACTACTTTCATTCGATCCGATTAGTGCAGAAAGCATCTTTACTTCTTCTGAATGAGTAAACATCAATTTCGGTACAATCCCTTGATATAACCATACGAAAGCAAATAAAAAGCAAACTAGCCAATACGTCATCGTTCTTCTAATTAGCAACTTAGGATGAAGTCCCTTTTCTAACCATAATTTTAAAGCATCAAAACTCCATGCTGTCGCCCAACCTAATAGTGGACGAAAAACATATAAATCTATCACATTTCCTATACGACCAAATCTCGTATCATAATCATATTGCGTTTCAAAATGAATATGTTCTTCATTCGGTGTATACTTCCAATAACCACGCCCTATTTGTATAAGTGATAATTGATTGTCTGTCCAAAATTTTAAAGAGGAAATGCGTTCTCCAGTTTCTTTTCTTATTTCACCTATCGATTCCCCTTCTCCGGCTATTTCAAGTCCAAATCCGATCTTTGTTTTATATAAAAACTTCTGTGGTTCTCCCTCTTTTTTTTCTAAATACGAAATCTCAGTAAAACGAGCATCCCACTCTGTATGTATATCAGGCTCTTGTGTATATGCCCATAGTTTCTCCATTGTTGTGTTCATTTCTGTGGCTACATAAATAGGCTTTTTCTTCCCCATCCTTCCACCTCCCATGCGCTATATTTTCACTGTACATGCAATGAATCGATTTTGCTACATTTTTCACAAACTAATTTAATAAAAAGATAGAATTTCAAAAAAATACAAAAAACACTTGATTCCCTGAAAAATTTAAATTATTATAAAACAAATGTTACCAACAACTTCATAAATCATACACTCTCGCCTAAAACGTGAGATAGAGGTTGCAACGCTTATAAGTATTCTAAAGGAGACACAGAGATGTCTATGATTTTAGAGGAAAGGAAGTGTTGCCGAAATTGATAAATTTCTCTGCATTTATCAATTGGGGCTGTTTTCGAATAGAAACAGAACTGTCATATGTACAGACGTGTACGTATGAAGAGCTATCTACAAAAAAGAGATATCATTTTTATGATATTCCTTTTTTGGCGGTTTTTTTATTAGCTCCGTTTTCTGTTTCCCTTTTCCTGTAACAGCACCATCCTCACTTATTTGAGATGGTGTTTTTTGTTTTTCTCTCTGGTAACTACAGGAATATTGGGATTTGTATATGTCCTAACCTATTCTTAAAAATGGACGAAAGAAGGAATTCGTAATGGAAACGATTGTACAAAAATTTGGCGGTACTTCTGTCGGAAGCGTCGAACGCATTCAACATGTAGCAAATTTAATTATTGAAGAATATGAACGAGGACATAGTATTGTCTCTGTCGTTTCAGCAATGGGAAAAAGTACGGATAAACTTGTAGCACTTGCTAACGCTATTACTGAAAATCCAAGTAAACGTGAAATGGATATGCTCCTATCTACAGGAGAACAAGTAACCATTTCATTATTAACAATGGCACTACAAACAAAAGGTTATAACGCAATTTCATTAACAGGATGGCAAGCTGGTATTACGACAGAATCTGTACATAGTAGTGCACGGATTACTGACATTAACACTACTCGTATTCAGTCTCACCTTACTGAAGGCACGATTGTTATAGTAGCTGGTTTCCAAGGAATAAGTGAAGAAAATGAAATTACCACACTTGGTCGCGGTGGCTCCGATACGACTGCTGTCGCATTAGCTGCTGCACTAAAAGCAAAAAAATGTGATATTTATACGGATGTGACCGGCGTATATACGACTGATCCACGAGTTGTACAAGATGCTTATAAATTAGATGAAATTTCTTATGACGAAATGTTAGAGCTTGCCAACCTCGGTGCTGGCGTATTACACCCACGCGCTGTTGAGTTTGCTAAAAATCATAATGTAATTTTAGAAGTTCGCTCAAGTATGGAACAAGAAAACGGAACAATTGTAAGGGGAGAATGTAACATGGAACAACAATCAATCGTTAAAGGTATTGCATTTGAGGATAATATTACACGTGTCACAATTAAAGGATTAGAACAAGGTGCACTTTCAACAGTTTTCTCTACATTAGCAGCAGCACATATTAATGTAGATATTATTATTCAAAGTATTACAAATGAAGGAACTGTTCACCTCTCCTTCTCGATCCATTCTAATGATTTAAGAGAAACATTAGAAGTATTGGAACAAAATCAAGAAGCACTTCACTATGAATCTGTAGAACATGAAAATCATTTAGCAAAAGTATCAATTGTAGGATCTGGTATGGTATCTAACCCAGGAGTTGCTGCGAATATGTTCACTACTTTAAAAGAAGAAGATATTCATATTAAAATGGTAAGTACATCAGAAATTAAAGTATCTGTCGTTATTGACCGTCTTCATTTAGTAACGGGTGTTGAAGCACTTCATCAATCATTTATGGCGAAAATTGAGCCTTTAGTGCAAATGAGCTAATTTCCGCCGGTAAAACTTACAATAAATTATATTAATCTATTTCCTTCCTATATAAATAGAAATAGGGTGGGAATATTTTGCGGGGAAGTCGAAGTTCTTTTATCAAATAGCAACTACAGTATCAAATTCTTGAAACTACTTGAAATGATAGTATTCACGAAATAAAGTTCGCGTATATTTCAATAGTAGAAAGTTTACGAAGTGTTTTTTGTTAATAAGTTGTTATATGACATACCCGAAAACACCTTGTCACATTTTCCTACACTGTGACAAGGTGTTTTTTGTTTAGAAGAGATTCTAGTATAATTATGAGGATAATTAGATAATAAATTTATACATATAAGGAGATAAAGACAATGACAAAAAACAAATTACTAAGAATGGACAATATCAGCATCGTTGTAGAATCTCTTGATAACGCAATCTCTTTCTTCGAGGAGATTGGCTTGAATCTCGAAGGGCGAGCTACTGTTGAAGGTGAATGGGCTGGTCGCGTAACTGGACTCGGTTCTCAGTGCGTAGAGATTGCTATGATGGTTACGCCAGATGGTCACAGCCGAATTGAACTTTCGCGATTTCTCACCCCACCTACTATAGCAGATCACCGGACAGCTCCTGTAAACGCCCTCGGTTATCTGCGCGTCATGTTCACCGTCGAGGACATTGACGAAATGGTATCCAGACTTACTAAGCATGGTGCTCAGCTCGTTGGAGAAGTAGTTCAGTATGAGAACTCGTATCGACTCTGCTACATTCGTGGAACCGAAGGAATTCTAATCGGTTTGGCGGAAGAAATCGGTAACAAATAATTAAGTAATTTTTTATAAAAAGTTATTGGCTTTGCCAAACAGAATTTCATTATCAATTAAACCATATTTTTAACCACGTCCTAACTTTAGAACGTGGTTATGCTTGTTTGAGCTTTTAAAAATGTATTTTCATTTTACACATAGATTTCAAGACTCTATCCAAATCGTTCTTTAACATATTATCAACATCCCAAAATCATTATAAAATAATTTAATTATTCATTTTATCCTTTCCTAGGAAATATAACTGACTCTTCTCATTTTATATCTTATCGCTCTTTCCCATGAAAAAACGCTCTATATTCATTCAAAATAACTTTCTTCACATCCGAGTAAAATACCATCATGAATAGTGCAACTCCTAATACAACCACCTGTATTTTTTCGTAATCAATGAATGCAATTATAATTAGCAAACCAAATCCAATGTCAACTACCCCCACTGAGTTGAAACGTTTCAGTGGGGGCTTGAGTTAGAACTCTAGGTCTTTTCGTCTATCGCTAGATAGTTTGACGCTCTAGAATTCATGCCACCTTACAGTAACACCCCAAGTATCTTTTTGGTTGGTACTAGAAACGAACAATCGTTTCCCCACTTGCACCACCCTTTCGAAAAAGAGCAATTCTTCCTTGTGGAAGAAGCCACCACTCAGATGACTCCGGCGTGTGCTACAAGCCCCGACAAGTCGAGTACACATGGATGGTTGACGCACCCACTAAGCTATGCACGAAGCAACAGCCTTACGTTTTTGCACTTCTAATAGAATCGGCGTTTTCACTTTGAGATTGTCATCCAATTCTACAACTCTCGATTTTTCCAATGTATTCAATGCACCATTAATATCAGCATGAATACATTTCCCTGCTTTACTTTGGTACAGACCACGAGTGATCCGTTTGCCACTAAAGCGATAATGCGTCCTATCATCCTTATCCCAAACTGGAACCCTATCTTTATCAAGAAAACTAGCTTTTGAAGTATAGCTTTCTTCTTGTTTTAAAAATCGGATGCCTTCTTTTATACATTTATTCTCAATTGCTGCAATCAGTTTATGAAATGGGATTTGAACAAATTTTTGATTATTCTTTTTTCCCATATCAGATTTTTGTTTCCAACCAGCGTTATACCCTACGACAACAGTATCTATGTTGAATGCTTTCACTTTTTCGAACAACAAGCCTACAGTTTGTGAAATGTAACCATTTATTTGTCTTTCCCGTTTATGCCAAAGTGCAGCCATTTTGTTCGTTACAACTCGTTTAGAAAGTCCATTTCCCATGTTTTTCAGTTGTAGATTACGTATCATTTTATTGAAGTACTGGTTAATGGATTTTAATTTTTTTCCATCAATTAAAAATGCATCACCTGTATTTGTTACGCAACTTAATAATCTGTCTACACCTAAATCGCAACTCAAAGCTTTACTAATAGTCGTGGGTTGTTTCTTCATTTGAGAAACGTGCATTTCATATGTGTAATGCACCTCAAAGAACCGACCTTTTTGCTTCGGTACAATCTCAATGTAGGAGATTTTTTTATTTCTTAAGTTCTTTGGCATACGTATTTTAATGGAACCGAATTTTTTCCTGAATGCAACATTCATCGGGATCATCCAATACCCGTTATCATCCACTTTTGGAACTTGATAGATTTCAATAATTCGTTTGTCCGTTGAACGAGAATAATTTGGAAACTTAGGACGACCTGTGAAGGTTTCAGGATTTTTCTTCCACTGTTCCCATGCTTTAAAAAAGCTCTTCACTTCTGTAAATAAGGCTCTACGAATCGCTTGAACAGAGTTTGATTGAATGCCCCAGTAGTTCATATCAGCCTGCATGGCATTGTCCACTTCTTTTACAGTAGCCATTTTATTATAGTTCAAATAACTTTGTTTAATCGTGTACAATCCAACATTTCGCAATGCTTTTGAACTATGTGACATGCGTTGCAGTAAGCGAAATTCTTTAGCTGTGAGACAAGCTCGTCCGATATTCTGTTTCTGCGTGAATCGTTGCATGTTTTCTCTTTTTTTTTGTTTACGTAATACTTTCACTGCTCTCTTTTTAGTCATTGTTTTCACCACCTTTCTCAGAGAGTTCATTAAAATTATTTCTTTCCTAAGATAATGTTTTATCTTAGGAAATCTCGTTTCACGAAACGAGAACTAACACTTTTGTAACTGTTAATTACTTTTGACAAATCAATATTTGGAACTAAACGGAACTAAATGTGAACATGGTCTTCATCTTAATTCCTTTTTGCTCAAGTAACCGAATGATTATTATCCAATTTCGTTGTCTTACGATATATTCCCTCCTTATCTACTACAGATTATATCGTAAGACAAAAAGAAACGAATGTTCCCCATCAAAAAATTGTTATGAACGAAACAAAAGAGTTCAGCCTATTGACTGACGGCAATTCATCTCCACCTGAATTGTTGGGTTTCACCCGTAACACAAATCAGATGGAGTCTTCTTGCCGAAAAGGATAAAAGGAGACGAAAAAGAAACCATTAGTAAAACTCACTGTAAACTATTCGTTTACAAAATAAAAAAGAAAGAATAGCTCTATGTTTGAGCTATTCTCTCTCACTTCTATTAAAACAAATGAATGTTTTCTTTCTTGCAAGCTTCACGTAAATCATCAGGCCATACAGAAGATTGAACTTCACCGATATGTGCTTTACGTAAGAAGTACATACACATTCTTGATTGGCCGATACCACCACCAATTGTTAATGGTAGTACGTCTTCTAAAATACCTTTATGGAAATCATACTCACGTTTGAAGTCTTCACCAGTTTTCGTTAATTGCTCATCAAGTGCTTTACTATCAACACGAATTCCCATTGATGATAATTCGAACGAAGCTTGTAGTACTGGGTGCCAGAATAAAATGTCACCGTTTAATTTCCAATCATCATAATCGGACGCGCGTCCATCGTGCTTTTCACCTGAACGGAGTGCATCACCAATTCCAATAATAAAGACTGCACCGTGTTCTTTCGCAATTGCATGTTCACGATCTTTCGGTGTTAATTCTGGATATTTATCTTCCAGTTCTTGAGAAGTAATGAAAACAATTTCTTCTGGTAAATACTTTCCAAGGAACGGATACTTTTCAAATAAGTGATCTTCCAATTCTTTGAATATTCCATAAATTGTTTGTACTGTTTTTTGTAAGTAATCGATAGTACGCCATTCTTTTTGAACGATTTTTTCCCAATCCCATTGGTCAACATAAATGGAATGCGTTGCATCAAGTTCTTCATCACGACGAATCGCGTTCATGTTTGTATATAAACCTTCACCAGCTTCATATCCGTATTCATGTAATGCGAATCTTTTCCACTTCGCTAGTGAATGTACAATTTCTAATTCTTCTCCTGAATGTAACATATCAAATTCAATTGGACGTTCTACACCGTTTAAGTGATCGTTTAATCCTGATTTCTTCGTTACGAATAATGGTGCAGATACGCGGAATAGTTCAAGGCGCTTTGCTAATTGATCCTCGAAAAATGTTTTAACTTCCTTAATTGCGATTTGAGTCTCTCTTACTGTCATTAATGATTGATACATGGTGGTTTCCTCCTAAAATGTTTGGATGTTGTGAAAAGAAGCCAACAAAAAAAGCCCTTCTTTCCCAAAAAAACTGGGACGAAAGACTTTGGTTCCGCGGTACCACCCAAATTAGCAACAGAGGTTGCTCACTTATACAGTACGGAGATTAAAAAATCTCGATACTGTTCTTCTTGTAACGGCGAAGTTCCCGGCTAAGTCTACTTTCCTATAAAGGATTTCGGTTAGCGACTCCAGGAGGTTCTTCATAATAGGCTTCGTATCAGGCTCACACCGCCCCTGACTCGCTTAAACTACATCCTACTACTACTCGTCCTTTCATAGTCGTTTTATTGTCACATCTCTGAAACATTTTATTAATGATTATTCTATACAAAAAATCGATAAAGTCAACAAAAAGTTTCAAAAAAATTTTCAATTCTTTATTTTATGCCTTTACCGATTGTTCTTAATATAACATTTTTATTTCCTTTGTCTCTTCAATCCAAAAAACATTTCACTAATTGAAACTAACATATATACAACAACTAGTGTGATTGTTCGAAATATAGAATCCGCAGTATTTCTTATTATTTTCATTTTCTTTATAATTCCTTTCAGTTTACTCGCAATTTCATGATATACTATAGCATTCAAGCAGTTTGTTTTTATTTAAAGCAAGCATAGTCATTTATCGATAGTATTTTTCTAAAACATTGGCTATTATCAAATCAGATTTTTTATATAACGGAGTGATCATATGAGTAAAACGAAAGCAAAACCGAAAAAAGGTGTAGGACAAGGTACAGGAAGTAAAGGATGGAACCGTTGGCAATCAAGTGCGAAAAAGAAAGCTGCAAAACCATACAAAAGTAAAGGTACAAAGAAATAAAATAAATAGTGGGAGACGAACAACTCCCACTATTTAAAGTTTCACTTTATCTCTTTACTTTGTACAAAACAAAATATAATTATTACAACAAAAAAGCTATGCTTTCATCTCTATGAAAGCATAGCTTTTTCCATATTAAATCATAAGAATATCGCGGATTTCTTCCTCCGTAATAGAAGATAACTTCTCTTCTCCCGGCTCGATAATTTCAGCGATTAAATTTTTCTTACTCTCTTGTAACTCGTGCATTTTTTCTTCAATTGTTCCATGTGCTACTAACTTAATCACTTGCACTGTATTTTTTTGTCCCATTCGATACGCTCTATCCGCAGCTTGTTGTTCAACAGCTGGATTCCACCACAAGTCGTACAATATAACTGTATCTGCACCTGTTAAATTTAGTCCTGTGCCACCAGCTTTTAACGAAATAAGAAATAGATCCCCTTCTCCTTCGTTAAACCGATTGCATAGCTCTACACGTTCTTGCGCTGGTGTACTCCCGTCTAAATAAAAGTATGGAACTGCTTGACGATTTAATTCACGTCCGATTATCGAAAGCATCTTCGTAAATTGGGAAAAGATAAGAATTCTCTTCCCTGTACTTCTGCATTCCTCCAAAATTTCTAGCAGCTGATCAAATTTAGCTGAACTACCTTTATAGTCATCAACAAACAAAGCAGGATGACAACAAATTTGCCGTAGTCTCGTTAAACCAGCTAAAACCCGAATTTTATTTTTACGTAACGTATCTTTATCCAAATGTTTTAACGTTTCTTCTCTTAACTTTGCTAAATAAGCTGCGTAAAGCCTCTTTTGATCTGGTAAAAGTTCTGATGATTGTAAGTGCTCAATTTTTTCTGGGAGTTCGTGTAATACATCACCCTTTAACCTTCTTAACACGAATGGTTTTACCCGCTTCGCAATATCTTCTCGTCTTAAATCACCGAACTCTTTTCTTCCCGGTAATAATTCTGGGAAGACAACGTGGAAGATAGACCATAGCTCTTCTAATGAATTTTCTACAGGTGTTCCTGTTAATCCAAAACGGTACTCCGCCTGCACTGTTTTTACCGCTCTTGCAGTTTGCGTCGTATGATTTTTAAATGCTTGTGCTTCATCAAGAAATAGCGTATGAAATGGCTGCGCATATAACCTTATATCTCTTCTCAGTAAAGGATATGACGTAATTACTACATCAAATTTCGTTATATCTTTTAAAATTTTTCGGCGCTCTGCTTGATTTCCATCGGCAATAACTGCTCTAATATGTGGAGCGAATTTTTTTAACTCGCTAAGCCAGTTGTAAACGAGGGACGACGGAGAAACAACTAATATAGGCAGTTTCTTCTCTCGAATTTCCGGCAAAACAGAGTCTATAAAAGCAATACTTTGCAACGTTTTCCCCAGTCCCATATCATCAGCTAAAATGCCGCCAAAATGATAATAGGCAAGTGTTTTCATCCACTGGAATCCGTATGTTTGATACTCTCTCATTATCGCATCTAAGCCACTTGGCACCGCAAACTTCAGCTTTTTAGGATTTTGAATGTTCTCTACCAATTCTTGAACAGACTCATCTAAACTTAATACGTTTCCTTCTTGCAGTGAATTCATCCATTTCACACTACGAATAAGAGGGACATCTATTTCTTCGCCCTTTAAAAATTCTTTTCGAATACTAGATTCTTTTATAAACTGATTAATATCATTAAACTCTTTACTCTCAAGTGATAGTAGAGCACCACTTGCTAAACGATAATATTTTCGTTTCTCCTCAAGAGCGACTAATACCCCTTTAATTTCTGCCTCTGGAATACCTTTTATATCAAAGCGGAATGATAACCAATCAATTCTCTCTTTCCTTCTAACTCTTATAAGAGGAGCTGTGTCTCCCTTATGAATTCGTAATTTGATGGCTGACGTCGCATAAATATCAACTAAACCTTTTAACGTTGGAACAGCATGATATAAAAAGTTATACTCAGCTTCTTCATTATGCATAAAATAACCGCCTTCCGTTTTCGCAAAGGCACTTTCACTCATAATGTCTAAAATCTCTTTTTCCTTTTTCTCATCACGATTAAAAACAGATGGCTGCCCATCCTCTTCTAACGGATTAATCACGACGTTTCCATAATGAAATTCGAGACCTGCTAACAAACGATTTTTCACTCGATCTAAATACAATTTTGCTTTTAGCGAAGGCGTTTCCACACAATCTGATACTACCTCATCTATTCGCACAGTTCCTAGCTTCATTAACCCTGGTACAACTTTTGCTACAAAGTGCTCCATCTTATCTGCTGGAATATACAATTGGTTACTACTAGAACGATTCATCATTTTTTGTAATTCGATAAGCCGCTTACAATCCTCAGCGTTCAACTGATACAGTTTCCCTCCAAATAGAGCATAACTATACGTATCCATTACTTCTACTTGTTGTAAGCCGTCAATATAAAGTGTAAACCCACCGTTACTCCCTTTATTAAACTCAAAATGTAAAGGAAGTAGCCCTTTTGAAATTTGTAAACCGTGAAAAGATTTTCCATCTTGATTAAGTCCCACAAACTCAACTTTAGAAAGTAAAGAAAGCATATCCTTCCATGAAGCTGGCGGTATTAAAATCATACTATCATCTTGTTTTGCATGTACTTCCAGTGTATCCTCATACATTTTTTCATTATGATAAATTTTAATGAGCTGCTGAATAATCGCATCCGTTTCTTGCCTGAAGCTATGTACATCTGGTGTGTATGTAAATTCATTGGAACAATGAAAACTCTCTCTTTTCTCCACGTTAGAAAGAAATTCTCTAATATGATTTATAAAGTATGTTTTCGCAAGTTTTAACTGAATTCCAAGAAGGGCCCCACCGCTTTTCGTCGCTACTGGTGAACATATAAACGCAACATCTAATATTTCACGTGTATCAAAACGGTGTTGTTTACTTTTTGGCCGCAGTGGTTTGTCTGCAAACAACTGAAACATCCCGCTCGTTAATTGATCATTTCCGCTCATATTTTCGGACATGCCGCCCGTTTGCTGGTTATAATTTATTTGTATTAGTACGGCTGCAACATGTTGACAGTACGTTTGAAAAGACGCTAATGAAGGACAACTACATTTCGCAACAACATCACCTTTTTTAGCTTTTTCTACTGTAACATGAAAATCTTCATTCCCTTTTACCGTTGCCTCGCAAATTTCTTTATTTTCATCATAATGATTTATTATTACTTTATTTGATTTATAATAAGCTTCACCTCTTTTATATGAGGTCTCTCCGCATACTTCTTTAATAATCGATTTATTTAATGTAAAACTCATTTTTTGACACTTCCTTAATTTAAAACCAGTTTCTCTTACTTAACATTTTACATGCTTCACGAGAAAATATAAAATGTTGGTTTAACAAAAAAGATACTTATTTATAAACACCTCAGACTGTAAGCAAATAGAGTTTCAGTACTTGTTAAAATTGCCTATTATGCAGGCGATTCTGAAAGCTTCCAGCGTAGTATTTAAATATCTTCTACATTATTCATGTAAAAGTTTTACCGACTATCGCATCAATAATTTAAAAGATATGATTTTATGAAGAAGAGTAATAAAAGTTTTTCACACACACCATTGAGATGGATGTGCAAATTTTGATACAAGGGGCTTACTGTCTATAAAAGGAGGATAAAGTACGTAATTTACATATTTTCATGCGTGCCCTTATATAAGACTGTTATTGCGGCTACTATAAGGATGATCCCCATACAAGCAGGTGCGGCATGCCCAAGTGAAACATAAATTTGCCCTCCAATGATCGGCCCAATCATTCTTGCTAAAGCTTGAACAGATTGACTACCTCCTTGAATCCTTCCTTGTTCACTAGAATCGACAGACTTCGAGAGCATCCCATTGAATGAAGGTCCAAAGATGGAATCACCAAAACCAAATATAAACATTCCAGCGATAAGAAACGGATAAAATGAGAACAAAGCTGATGCTGCAATAAGACTATAACCTATAATCTCCGAAACCATTCCGAGAATTGCTATCTGTTTATCAGTAAGTTTTGTCAAAAGTTTTGGCATTATGAAACTTTGTGAAATGATATCTTGGAATCCCATAATTGAAAACATAAGTCCGATTAACGCAGGCTTCCAACTAAAAGTATCCATTGTAAATTGTGAAAAAATTGCCTGTAAAGATCCATTTGGTATCCAAAGTAAGAATGCTGAGACAAGTAGCCATTTTAAATTTTTCATGGAAAGTATATTTGCAAGCTGTGTAAATGGATTCAATCTTACAAAGGTAATCTCTTTCAATCTATTATTTTTGTCAAGGCTCTCAGGCATATATAAGATTCCATAAACAACATTTAATAAAGTTATTATTGCTCCAAAATACATAGGTACAGAATAACCAAACTTGGCAAGATATCCACCTATAGTTGGTCCAATTACAGTGCCTACTCCTACAACCGCACTTACCCATCCGAAGTATTTCGTTCTTTGTTCTGGAGGAATAATATCTGCAAAATATGCGAAGATAGTGCTGATGCTCCCTCCTGTTATACCTTCTATTATGCGCCCAGCAAATAGTATCCATAGAGCTCCTCCTATGCCAAAAACTAAGTACCCGATTGCGGAACCGAAAAGGCATACTAAAAGTAATGGACGACGACCATATTTATCACTCAAAGCTCCAAGTGCGGGAGCCGCAAAAAATACGCAGACTGCATAAACAGAAGTTAATAGCGTAACGACGACCGCTTGTTCTGCCGAATTACTTGTATATGGCTGCACTAAAAATGGAACGACAGGTATTATAATGCTGAATCCTATTCCGCAAAGAAACACAGAGATGAGACCGAATAGTAAGGCGTGTTTATCTATGACTCGTTCCGTATTATGTTCATTATGTGATCTGAATTTGGACATTTTCATTCTCTCCCCAACAGTTATTTTTGTTTCCTTATCAACAAAACAATAACTCCATTTTGTTTCCCTGTCAACAAAATTATAACAATAAAAAAGGCGGTCCATCCTTGGACTGCCTGCCGTTTCATTTTTATTTTTTGAATAGATTACGACTTAATATGTACACCTTGTTTCTTTATTTCTGTATCCAAATGTCTACTATACTTTTCCACGAAGCTAAGTATACTATCAAATTCTTCCTCGGTTACTTGATCAAACACAACTTTATCCCGTTCTTCAAACTCTTTGTGCAGATCCTCATGTATTTTATAAATTACTTTCCCTTGTTCAGTAAGCCTAAAATAGATTTCTTTCTTATTATCCGACTTCTGATAACTTTCGATAAGGCCTTTTTTTATAAGTTTTTTAGTTATTCTACTTATGGCACCGCGAGTCATATAAAAGGACTCCGCAAGTTTTGTCACGTTAGAATCTACATTTTTTTCAATGTATTCGATACAATGTACTTCAGAAGAATTATAACCCTTAAGACTGTCTTCCATCTTATCCTTATTAAGCCAAACAATCTTATTATATAAGTCCCTGAAACCCACTATGACCTTTTCTTCTTTATTCATGTCCTGTCCTCCTCCCCGTTGGTGCATTAACAATATTATATTTATTTTTTGTTTCTATTCCAACTCTAATTAAAAAAGAGAGTCAAAAGCATGTTAAGCACCAAGAAACTCAATGTCACTTGAACAAGACTTTGTCTACAATCTGAAACACTTATCTCTTTTCATTCTATCTCCATCAACCGTTTTGCCTCAAAATACAACACTTGAATAAACTTCTTCGTATTAATACGTATATGACCAGAAGCCGCTACTTCATCTTTTGTCATTTCTGTCATCCGTTTTCTAACTATAGTAAAATCAAAAAATTTCGGAGCATAGCTTTCAAATTTCGGATTCGAAAAGTCTGTTAACCCAAGGGAAGCTAAGTGATTTAACGATTGATAAATCGCCCTTCTTACCCTTTGCTCAGATGCTTTTTTCTCTTTATCAATATCCGTATCTAAAGCTACATCTCCTAATTTCCTTATTGTAATATGATGGAAAATATCTTTTAACGCAGGAAATCCAAATTCAAATGTTTGTGCTTTTTCTTGTCCATATAAATATTCCAACATACTAAGCAAATCTTTACTTCCATTCTCTCCTGCAATACCGAGTTCTGATAATAAATAGCGCCCTGAATCTGCTATTCTTTTTCCTTCTTGCATTGGCTCATTTCGAACTTGCGGCTGTTCCCACTTAAAAACGTTATTCAATGATTTTTGAATATCATGTATAGAGCGCTCTAAACGAATACGTTCCATTACTTTACGTACAACAGACATAACCTCAATTTTATTCAATGGTTTTGTAATATAATATTCAACACCAAGTGTATACGCCTCACCAATAAGCTGTTTCGATTCAACTTGAGAAATCATAATGATTTTCCCTGTAAAAGAGGATGCAATATGGCGAACTGTTTCAATCCCATCTCGCATTGGCATTAATAAATCAATAAATAAAATATCTACTTTTTTAAAATTTAGTTGATCCGCTTCAATAAAAGCTCCATCTTCCGACTCTCCAATTACTTCCCCAAGATCGCCATCTTCAATAATTTGTGAAAGCATGGAGCGGAAAACTTCATCATCATCTACGATATAATAAAACAACTTTATTCTCCTTCCCGCTTTAAACTGCACTCTGGTAAACAAACGATAAACTTACACCCTCCGCCAGTTTCTCGGTCTTCTAATCTCACTTCTCCACCTAGCTCTGTTACCATTTCGTTTATGTAAGAAAGTCCAATACCTGTTGAAGGTGTTCCCGTTTGATCATACTTTGAAGTAAATCCTGGCTTAAATACTAATTTCTTATACTTCTGTGCAATACCAGGACCATCGTCAATTACTTCAAAGAATATATGTTTATCTCGTTTATATAGCTTAATAATAATGAGACCTCTACCCTCAATTGCTTCAACTGCATTTGCAACTAAGTTATTAAAAATGGATAAGACCGTATACACATGATATTCTGCATGCTCACCTTCTATATGTTCCGAAAAACGTATATCTTTTTCTAACATTTCAGCATACTTCGCATTAATTCTTACAATCATTTCCGCTAATTCATGTCCTTCTACATACTCAGCCACATTTTTATCTAATAACAGTTTAGATAGTCCTGCAAAAATTCTTTGATTATCCTTTTTGATTTCGTGCACTTCTCCTGCTATTTTTAATGCTGTTTTGCTATTTAAATCATCGTTCGCTTGTAAGTTTCGATATAGTTGATATGCTTCTTGTGTAATTAACTCAGCATTTTGTAACGTTTTTTTCAAATGGACAGATTCCACATATAAATTAGAGAGGTACATTAACATATTTTCATTTTCTTTTCGAACTTGTGATTCTTTTAACTTCGTTTCATATAAGTTCATCATATTTAAAAAACCAAGTGCAAAGAAACTACGGAAAATAGCAATAATAATTAGTTTATTCACTTCAGAAACTGTTATCGTTGTCCCCAGCACTAACATATGATAAAACGCAAGTTCAGACATACTTGCGATAATTTCAATTGTAATTCCAAGACATCCTATCACAATTGGCTTCTGATGAAACTTATTCACCCTACAAAGCGAAAAAAGACTTCCATAAATAAAATAATAAAAGAACACAGGATAACGCAAATAAAATGATTCTGTCATATGGAATGAACCTTGCAATACCCAGTCAAGACATACACGAAATAAGACTACAGATATACCTACAAGAATACCTGCAGCTGCTGCTGGCACTCTTCTTAAAAATAGTAATAAAAAGAAGAAAAGCGGTGTCCCGAAACTAACACGAAACATATCATTAAAAGGATGAAAATTCAGCTCTCCAGCAATCGGAACAACAACCATTAATATAATTAAAAGATACATATCTTTCTTCCATAATTGATTCCAATTCAAAGGTGCCACTTCCTATGCTTTTTTCAATTGTAAAAGTGAAAGCCCGCTTATAATTATAAACGGGCTTTATTTCTATATTCTAACCTTTTCTACCGCTTTTATTTGGCGATACTCCGGTTCCCATATTGCTTCTTTTACTGCAATCTTAATATCGTCATCACTTAAGTTCTCTCTAGCAACACCTTCTGCAACTGCAACTTTCGCTACTTCAATCGCAACCAGTTCAGAGATATTACGTAACTCTTCAACTTCTGGCAAAATAGGCGCTCCTGGCTGACTTGTATCTACCATACTTGCAACTGCTTCTGCTGCTGCTGCGAACATTCCATCCGTCATGACGCTTGCACGAACAACAATTGTACCAAGACCTAGTCCTGGGAAAATAAGTGCGTTATTTGACTGTCCAATCACATACGTTACACCGTTATATGTAACCGGTTCAAACGGACTTCCTGTTGCAACTAATGCTTTTCCTTCTGTCCACTCGATTAAATCTGCTGGTTTCGCTTCAGCAAGTGGCGTTGGATTCGACATTGGTAAAATGATTGGTCTTTCTACGTGAGAAGCCATTTCTTTAATAATTTCCTCTTTAAATGCGCCTGCAACAGTAGATGTACCAATTAAAATTGTCGGTTTTACATGTTTCACAACTTCAGCAAGTCCGATAGCATCATTTTGTTTCCAATCACTTACTTCAGCTTCTTTTCTTGCATATGGAATTTGGAAATCAAGAAGATCTTCCATATTATCTGTAACCAACCCATTACGGTCAATACACCAGAAACGATTATGTGATTCTTCGTCTGATAAGCCGACACGAACCATTGCATCTCTTACTTGATCTGCGATACCGATTCCAGCCGTACCAGCACCAAACACAACTACACGGTGTTCACTTAACGGTACACCAGAAGCTTTTACTGCCGATAATACAGCAGCAAGTGAAACTGCCCCTGTACCTTGAATATCATCATTAAATGTACAAACGTCATGACGATATTTATCTAAAATTTTTCGTGCATTTCGAGAACTGAAGTCTTCCCAATGTAGAAGTGCTTTCGGGAATTGTTTATTTACCGCTTGAACAAACGTATCAATAAATTCATCGTAAGCTTCACCTGTTATACGAGGGTGACGATTTCCAATATAAAATGGATTGTTTAATAATTCCTCACGATTTGTACCTACATCTAAAATTACCGGTAATACACGGCTAGGATCGATTCCAACTGCGGCCGTATATACAGCCAATTTCCCGATTGCGATGTTAATTCCACCAACACCCCAATCACCAATTCCTAATATACCTTCTCCATCCGTTACAACGACTAAATCAATGTTTTCAGCTGTTGCACCGATATTTGCAAATGCATCTTCAATACCTGATGGATCGTTAATTGATAAATAAATGCCACGTGGTTTACGGTATTCATGACTATATCTTTGAATTGCTACACCTACAGTTGGTGTATATACAATCGGTAACATTTCACGTAAATGCTCTGTTAAAATACGATAAAATAACACTTCATTTCGATCATGTAACGCTGTTAAGTATACATTCTTTAATAAATCATCCGGCTGAGAACTAAATTGTTCATACGCTCGGCGTGCTTGTTCTTCTAACGTTAAAACCGCTGGCGGTAATAACCCTTTTAAACCTAACTCTTCTCTTTCCTCTTGTGTGAAAGCTACCCCTTTATTTAAAAGTGGTGTTGATAATACTTCTGCTCCTCTTAATGTTGTTTCTAATGCACCATTAGAAGCCACTGTAAACTTACTCATAACATCCCTACCTCTATTCATATATAGCATTTCTATATTGTAAACAAAAAAGAGGGGATTGTCCCCCTCTTCTTTTAATTTTTCTTTAAAAGAGTTGCTCCTGCAATCCCTGGGTGTGTCATTTCGAATGGATCTAGAATTAACTCTAATTCTTCTTGTGACAATACACCATTTTTCACACATAGTTCTCGAACGGATTGCCCTGTCGCAATTGCTTCTTTCGCAACGCGAGCTGCTGCTTCATAGCCGATATGAGGGTTCACGGCTGTAATAATTCCTACACTCTTCTCAACGTACTCTTTTAAGCGATCTTCATTCGCTTCAATTCCTTTTAAGCAATTATCTGTAAAGGCACGGAAACCGTTATTCATAATGCTAATAGATTGAAGTAAGTTGAAAACAAGTACTGGTTCCATAACATTTAATTCTAATTGTCCTGCTTCTGAAGCAAGGCAAATTGTATGGTCGTTACCAATTACTTGGAACGCAATTTGATTAATTACTTCTGGCATAACAGGGTTTACTTTCCCTGGCATAATAGATGAACCTGGTTGACGAGCTGGTAGCATAATTTCCGCTAATCCAACGCGTGGACCTGATGCCATTAGACGAAGGTCGTTCGCAATTTTAGACATGTTCATCATACATACTTTAAGTGCTGCAGATACTTCAGTGTACGCATCCGTATTTTGAGTTGCATCTACTAAATCTTCTGCACCAACAAGTGGTAGTTCACTAATTGTAGCTAAATGTTTTACAACTGCTTCAATATATTCTGGATCTGCATTTAAGCCTGTACCAACTGCAGTTGCTCCCATATTTACTTCATATAAATGTTGACGTGATTGCTTGATACGTTTCATGTCACGTTCAAGTACGCGGGAGTATGCTTTAAATTCTTGTCCAAGACGAATTGGCACAGCATCTTGTAAATGTGTACGACCCATTTTAATAACATGATCGAACTGTTCTGCTTTTAATTCAAATACATCATGCATATAACCCATTGTTTGTAATAAGCCTTCTAATGCATTTAATGTTGCAATATGAATCGCTGTTGGGAATGCATCGTTTGTTGATTGTGCCATATTTACATGACTGTTTGGACTAATATAATCATAGTCTCCCTTTTCCATTCCTAATAATTCAAGGGCACGATTGGCAATGACTTCATTTGCGTTCATATTCATTGAAGTTCCTGCACCACCTTGAATTGGATCAACGATGAAATGATCATGCCATTTCCCCTCAAGGATTTCTTGTGATGCTTCTGCGATAGCACCACCCTTTTTCAATTCCAATCTTCCTACATCTGCATTAGCAAGTGCTGCCGCTTTTTTTACAATTGCTAACGCTTTAATTAAACCTTCATGGACTTTGTATCCTGTAATCGGGAAATTCTCCACTGCACGCATTGTTTGTACACCGTAGTACGCGTAATTTGGTACTTCTTTTTCACCTAAAAAATCTTTTTCAATTCGTACTCCATTTTTAACTTCAGTTAATGTTGCCATGATTACTCACTCCTTAACAATCTCTTACGCTGCTTTTGTTTGTTTGACCGTTTCTACATATTGTTTTGCTTTCTCATCATCGAATTCGCCTTCCCACTTCGACATAACAATGGCAGCTAATGCATTTCCTAATACATTGACAGCTGAGCGAATCATATCTAAAATGCGGTCAATTCCCGCAATTAATGCGATGCCTTCTAGCGGTAAGCCCATTGATCCTAACGTCGCTAATACAACAACGAATGATGCACCCGGAACTCCCGCCATACCTTTGGATGTTAACATGAGAACGAATAATAGCGTTATTTGCTCCGTCAGTGACATGTGTACACCGTACATTTGTGCAACAAACAATGCCGCTAACGCTTGATAAATAGCCGATCCAGTCAAGTTAAATGTATAACCTGTCGGAATTACGAAAGAGGCAACTGCCTTTGGACAACCGAACTCTTCCATTTTTCTCATTATATTAGGTAAAACAGCTTCTGAACTTGCTGTCGTAAATGAAAGAATAAGTTCTTCTTTTAAAATTTTCATTAATGTAAAAATATTTACTCCAACCATTCGCGCATTAATACCTAATACAATCACAACGAATAGTATAACAGTTACGTATACAGCTAGCACTAGTTTTCCTAAAGGAAGTAGTGTTGCTACACCAAATTTTGCAACCGTAACAGCAATTAATGCGAATACACCAAATGGTGCGAATTTCATCACTTGATTTGTAACCCAGAACATCGCTTCGAGCACACCTTCAAAAAAGTTAAAAACAGGCTTTCCTTTTTCTCCGATTGCTGCAACTCCTAAACCGAATAGTACTGAGAAGAATATAATCGGTAATAAGTCACCTTGTGTAATAGACTCAAATATATTTTTCGGTACAATATGAACAATCGTTTCTGCAAAGCCTTTCTTCTCTGTTGCATCTGCTGTTTGTTTATAAGAAGAAATATCACTTTGCTGTAAATTACTCATATCAACGCCAGTACCTGGTTGGAATATATTTGCTGCAAGTAATCCCATTAAAATAGCAATCGTCGTAATAATTTCGAAATAAAGAATTGTCTTACCACCCAGTTTCCCAAGCTTTTTCATATCTCCTACACCAGCTACCGCAACAATTAATGCTGAAATAACAATCGGTACTACAATCATCTTAATTAAGTGAATAAATATATCCCCAATTGGTGTGATATAAGAAATCGCCGTTTTATTGCCATAAAAGACTGCCCCTACTACAATCCCTAAAACAAGCGCGACAAAAATTTGTGTTGCCAATCCGAATTTTTTCATTTATGTTCATCCCCTTCATGCGAACGCTTTCAATTTGAATTTATAAAAGCTACTCACACATCATATAAGCCAACCTACAAAATCATACAAAAACCTACAAGTTTGTCACAAAAAATTCAAATTTATTTCTTATAATATTCATTGACACTTTTTTATAAAAAAGAAATAAAATAACCTTGATAAAACATCAGATTATTTCGTATAATCTAAAAGATATACGTATTCTAAATAAATGGGGATGAAAAGGAGTGGATGTTATGAAAAATCACGTGAAGAAGTTCATCATATCTATTTCTTTTCTATTTCATTTTCTTACGAAGGAACAAAGGCATTCGCCTTTGTTCCTTTTTTATTGCAATCTATATAGGGGGAATTGTTATGAAACCATATAAACGCGTCTTAATTAAACTAAGTGGCGGCGCACTTGCTGATCAATCTGGAAATAGCTTTAACTCCAAACGATTAGAACATATCGCAAACGAAATAATATCCATTATTGACCTAGATATCGAAGTATCCATTGTCATCGGCGGCGGTAACATTTTCAGAGGTCATCTAGCTGAAGAATGGGGAATTGATCGTGTAGAAGCTGATAATATCGGTACGCTAGGTACGATTATTAACAGCTTAATGCTTCGCGGCGTTTTAACAAGTAAAACAGATAGAGAAGTACGCGTTATGACTTCCATCCCTTTTAATGCAGTAGCTGAGCCATATATTCGCCTACGTGCAGTACATCATTTAGATAACGGTTATGTTGTCATATTCGGTGGTGGTAACGGGCAACCATTCGTTACAACAGATTACCCAAGTGTACAAAGAGCCATTGAAATGAATAGCGACGCCATTTTAGTCGCAAAACAAGGGGTAGACGGTGTCTTTACAAGTGATCCAAAACATAATAAATCAGCGAAAATGTACAGTAAACTGAACTATAACGATATTGTTAGGCAAAACATACAAGTAATGGATCAAGCAGCTTTATTGCTTGCTCGAGATTATAATTTACCGGCACACGTCTTTAACTTTGATGAGCCTGGCGTTATGAAAAGAATTTGTTTAGGTGAACATGTTGGGACGTTGATTAATGATGATGTTTCGATGCTTGTGCATGAATAATAGTTATTCCCATCAAAAAAGGGTGTCCTTTATAGACACCCTTTCTTCCTTAATCATCATAAATAAAAATCAACCAATCCCGCAAATTTCTCCTTACAACGCTCCCAAAAAGATAACTTCTCAAAAAACTCTTTCGTCATTTCTTTCGAGTCATGAAAATCTTGTGTTAACGCCTCATTCACTTCTGATACGATAGATCCACCATGAATATACAAATTCATCTCATCATTTATATAGAAACTTCGTGCAGTTATGTTCGTTGTACCGATAACAGTTAGTTCATTGTCAATCAGCATTAACTTTCCATGAAACATACCTTTTTTATAACCATATACCGTAATCCCGTTATTAACAGCTTGACGAATATAAGGATACGCCGCCTCTTTAATGAGAGGAATATCTGGTTTATATGACCATAGTATTTTCACTGTAACACCACGCTTTTGCGCCCCAATTAAAGCATTCATTAATTCTTTATTTTTCGCTATAAAATAAGGCGTTGTAATTACAATCGAATGCTTCGCTTGTTTTATTAACTTTATATATTTTTCAGCGACGTGATGTCCATTGTAGCTAACCATCGTATGTAATGTATTCCCTTTACTCGCTTTATTCGTACTTCTTTTTATATGTTCTTTCGTATCTCGTTTCCAATCTAAAGCGAATTGCTCTTCTAAATCTTTTGCTCCTTCTCCTCTAAGCCGCACATGATAGTCACGCCAATATCCAAATCGCTTATCTTTCCCTAAGTACTCATCCCCCATATTAAAGCCACCCGTATAGCCAATCTCCCCATCAATTGTCGTAATACGACGATGATTACGATGGTGAAGTGAATAAAATCCGAATGGCAATTCAGGTTTTCTACTATATGTAAAATGTACACCACTTTCCCGCAATTCATTTTTCATCTTTCTTTCAAATGATAAATCATTAATGCGATCAACCGATAAATATACGTTTACTCCTTCTTTCGCCTTCTCCTTTAATAAGTTTAAAAAAGTATGGCTACTTTTATCATCCGATAAAATATAAAAATAAGTGTAAATAGATCGCTTCGCTTCACTTATATCAGTAAATAACTGTTTATAAAACGACTTCCCTTCCACATATAATTGAAAGTCACTATAATGAGGTGCATACTCTGTCGGCATGTTTTTCCCGGCTTCCATTTTCCTTCCGAGCGTAACGTCAATATGCATCCAAATTAAAATAACAACGAAAATAGCAATAATAATAGAAGTAACTCGCAATATCTTTTTAATCATTTGGATTTCCTTCCGATCATATTACTTACTATTTCGTAGTGTTTCATTAAATTACTTTTTCATACGAAATGTCTTTCTTACTTTTATTTGCGAATACAAAAAGGTGTGGCATTGCGCCACACCTTTTCATTAAATGAAGTTCCTCGCATCATTATTTCTTCCAAACTTATAAATAGCAATTAAGAAGAATGCTATCGCGAAAGCGAATAAAATTAAAATATTTAAATACAACTCAGAAAATGGAATGCCTTGCTGTAGTTTTGAAATCGTATCTAGTAACCAACGCTGCGGAAGGAAATCAGCTACTTTTTGTACTGCTTTCGGCATAATGTCGTACGGGAAATAACATCCAGCAAGTAAACATGTTGGTACTATTACTATATTTTGCATTGCATTTGAAGCAGTTGAACTTTTTGAAAAAGACACAATGACTAACGATAAACCAATTGCAATTAAAGCGAATATCATAAGCACACCAATCATAACTATGAAAGGCATATTTATAGTTGTGTGAAAAACATTCGTCATAAAGAATACTGCAATTACAATTTGTACTGTTAATATCATCATATTTACTGCGACATTAGATAATATAAATTTCTTTCCGTCAATCGGCGTTGATAATAATCTAAAATACGTTCTGTTCTCTTTTTCTTTTAAAATAAATCCTGATAAGTTCACTGCTGAAAATAACATAAACATAATAAGATAACCCATCGTTTGATTTGTCATATCTTTATTTTTTGAAGTATCTTCAAGTGTCTCAGACTTTACTTTAAATGAACTTTTTTGATAACCCGCGTACATACTATTAAACGTACTTTGATCGGCCCCTGCCACTTTACTAATCGCAGCGATGTTATCAACATAGTTATATAAATACGATTTTATAAATCCTGTTACTTGATCGCCTTTAATCGATGAAATCTCAATATGACTCGGTTTCCCTTCTCGAACACTTTCAGAAAAGCCAGACTGTAATGTAATAACACCATCAAGTTTTTTTGAAGTGAGTTTATCTTCCACTTCAGATTCCTTAATTTTACTAACATTTACATGATTGAGTCCTTCTAAAAATTTCACTGTATCATTTGCGATAGGTTGATTTTCTTTATTTATAACCCCAATATTTAACGTTCCTTGCCCTACATTCCCATATATCGAAAAGGAAATGAGCGTTCCTATTATCGGCAAGCTAATAATAATGAGTAACCCCTTTTTATTTTTCAGAAGCACAGATAACGTTTTTTGTATGAGCCATAAAATATCTTTCATACTATAGCCCCTCCCGTCTACGTAATGCAATAATCGCAATTAATAAGAAGATTGCTGAAATCCCAAGATTTAAAGATATTACCGGCAGTGCCGCTCCTACATCATTTGCATAAATAATTTTCATAATAGCTGTGTTTGCCCACGTTAATGGTGATAAATTCGTAACGGAATTTTCTTCCACTACGAAATACGCACCACCAAAAATAGACGCTAATTGCACAACAACCATAATAATCGCTCTAGATGCCTCACCTGTTTTTGTAATATATCCGATTCCTAAACCGAAGCTAATTGCTAAAAAGACTTCTGTTAGTAAAATAATAAATATGATTCCAATATGGTCGCCCCAATTCGCTTGAAAAACAAATTTACTAAATAAAACGACAAGTAATAGACAAAGTGCATTCGCTACAAGACTACCGAGCACTTTCCCAATGAAAATTTCAGCCTTACTTATAGGTGCTGCAATTAAACGATCTCCTGTTTTACGTATTCGTTCTCCTCGAATTAAAAAACTCGCCCCCATTGCAGCGTACAGTGCAATCATCGTCGTCATTACAACCGCATAGTAATCCATAGAACCTGGTTTTTTAGCAGCTTGTAAAGATGTTTCTTTAATATAATCATTATGATTTCCGTTTGAAATAACTGCGCTAACCTTACTCGGATCTACTTTTGCAACTTCGGCCACTACGTTGTACTTATCAACAAATGTTGTAAGCATGCCTTCCACAATACTTCCCTCAATACTACTTTTGTCACTTCCATAAAATTTTGCACCATCTTTATTTAACTCTACATAAGCAGCATATTTATTTTGCTTCACTTCTTCTTTCCCATCTATACCTTCGGAAGCTTTTTTAAAATGAATACCTGATTTATCGACTTCTTTCATAAATGCTTCAAATGATTGAGAAAACGTGCTACTTGCTTCATCTTTATATAGCACTTGTATATCCTTAAACGATTGACTATCGCTATTAAATGCATTCGTTAACGCTGTTCCTAACACAAGCATAAGTACAATTGGAAATGCTAACATAAAAACTAAAGTTCTTACGTCCCTGAAATCTCTTTTAATGTGCATCACTGCAATGTTAAAGATGTTCAATTGATGAACCTCCCTTTACCTTTTCTTCATTTACCGTTATTTATCTCGTAAGTTTCTTCCAGTTAACGTAAGAAATACTGTTTCTAAGTTTGGAGCCTGCTCCTCTAACGAACGAATTTCAATGTCATGATTAATGAAATGCTGAATAATTTTATTTAAATTATTTAATCCTGCATCCGAGTTTACCTTGATTACGTTCTCTTCAATTTGAACAGCTTTCACACCATTTATCTCTTTTAAATTTTCTACATCTAAATTTTCTACTGACTTTACTTCAATCCAAATATCTTTCGTATCTGTAATAATCGCTTTTAACTGTTCTTTCGTTCCTTCTGCAATTACTTTACCGTGATCGACAATTGCTATTTTCGTACAAATCTCTTCTACTTCTTCCATGTAGTGACTCGTATAAATAATCGTACTTCCCATTTCATTTAATTTTCGGACAGACTGAAGAATGTAGTTCCTTGACTGCGGATCAATTCCAACTGTCGGTTCATCCATAATAATTAACTTCGGTCTATGTGCGATTGCACAAGCGATATTCAGTCTTCGTTTCATCCCGCCAGAAAAGTTTTTTGGGTAACTTTTATGTTTATCACTAAGGCCTACAAATTGAAGTGCTTCCTCTACTCTCGCTTTTAGCTCGGCTCCTCGTAATCCATACAATCCAGCAAAGAATTTCACATTTTCATAGGCAGTTAACTCTTCATAAATCGCAATATCTTGCGGAACGATACCAATATTCATTTTCGCAAATCGATTATGTTTCTTTATATTTTTTCCTAATATGCTAATTTCACCTTCATTACTTCTTAACAAACCAGCAATCATATTAATCGTTGTACTCTTACCAGCACCATTCGAACCTAAAAAGCCAAATATTTCTCCTTCTTTAATAGATAAAGACATATTATCTACCGCGATGAAATCACCAAATTTTTTCGTTAAATTTTTAATTTCCAATGTGTTCATCATTTCACCCCTATTTCGGTTTCTCTGCTTTTATTATAAACAAAAAGAATGAACCTGCTCAGTGCAGAAGTTCACCCTTTTCACATGAGATTATTCACTTTTTTCATATGAGATGATTCATCCCTCATATCGGCAACAACATCGTTACTGAAAAACCACTTGTTCCATCTACAATAATTTTTCCGTTTACAGACGCTGTTCGCTCCTCCATCCCCATAATACCGAGGCCTTTCTTAACAAGAGCTGCACCTTTACCATTATCCTTCACTTGTACTTTCACCATCTTGTTCAGTACATGAATATCTATTGAAATGACTGTCGCATCAGCATATTTCATCGCGTTTGTTAGTGCCTCCATAACATTTTCACCAATAATCTTCCACTGAATTGGTGAAATCATATCTAAGTTCCCTTTATATACGAATGGAATATTTATATCATGCTTACCAGCAAATTCCTCTATGAATAATTTCATACGATGAATACCAATTTGCTCAGTTGGTGGCTTCATATTTTTTAATGTAATCCGAATGCTTTCAATTCCATCTTTTGAAATATGAATGGCATTTTGTAATAACTCCGCAGATTTTTCTTTATCTATTTCCATTAATCTCTTTGCTGCTTCCATTTGAATTAGTGCACCTGTCATTGAGTGACCGATTTTATCATGAATTTCTTGAGATAGTCGATTTCTTTCCTCTAATTTAAATGTGTATTCAGATTGCCTTATGTAATCTTTATTTTCATTTAAGCTTTTCGTAAGTCTTTGTATGTCTTTTCTCATTTTATCATTTTGCATTTCTAGTTTTAATAATCGTGCTATATAGCGATGAGCTATCGTTAAGGAAAAAAAACAAAATGCACTAATCAGTCCATACGTCATTTGAATACCTTCACCTATAAAAATAATAGGAAGAATCATAATGAAAAAGATTAACCATTTCTTTTTTATGTAATAATTTGCAATTTCATATAAGTTCAAAGGTAAAAACAAAATAAAAAACGGATGAACCTTCCATGTAAATAACATAACTACGCCAATTGACACACAAGTTAATATGTTTTTGTACGTATCTTTTTTAAATATAGAGATCAACACATTGACAGAAAGATATAAAAGCAAAGTAAGTATAATCCACGGTAAGTTCGTAACATTTAAATGAATGTAGCTAAACACTATATATAAAAAGACAATAAGTTTACTTACAGTTAACCAAAATTCCATAACATTAATCTACTTTCCCTGTTAAGTAATAAATCGCAATTTGTGTGCGATGTTCTAGTCCAGTTTTCCCTAAAACTGATGTAATATAATTTGCAATCGTTCCTTCAGATATGAAAAGTTGCTTCGAAATTTCTTTATTTGAGAAACCTTTCGCAATTAATGCGATAATACTAAGCTCTCTTTCTGTGAAAAGGCTCTTATCAATTTTAGATTCTTCCTCTTTACTTTCCATTAAATTAGACTTAATTTTATCAAGCACTACATCTTGCATAACAGTTTGACCGTTATAAACTCCTTTTATCGCATCACGAATACGCTCCGGATCATTATTTTTTAATAAATAACCTTTCGCTCCGTTTTTTACTGCGTCCAAAATATATTCATCATCATCAAATGTCGTTAAAATGAGAGGCTTCGTTTTTGTCTCTTCACAAATTAACTTCGTCGCCTCTACCCCGTTCATGTTTGGCATACGAACATCTAAAAGCGCGATATCAACTTCATACTTTTTACAATACGCTACAGCTTCTTTTCCATCATTTACGGTATCTAATACTTCAAACTCTTCATATGTATTTAAAATAATTTTCATACCTTCTCTAATAAAAGAATTATCATCGGCTATTAATATTTTAATTTTCATGTTTGTTAGTATGGACCTTATCCTACTAACATTCACATCCTTTCTCCATGTAGCATTTCCTCTTTGCTCATTATATACTTCTCTTTACCATTTTTTCACACCTTTTTCATATAGCCCTCCTGCTAAAAATATATTATTCTTTTTTTATAACATGTGTAGGGTGACTTATCATTTCTTACGTCTATATAATAGAATGCGTCAAAAAGGAGGGAGAGACCGATTGAGGAAAAACAATTAGTTGCAAAAGCACAGCAAGGAAGCGAACATGCTTTTCGTATCCTTGTACAAACATATCGTCATTATATTTTTCAAGTTATCTTTTCCATTTTAAGACATGAAGAAGATGCTAAAGATGTTACACAAGAAGTATTCGTAAAAATTCACGCCTCTCTCCAAAATTATCAATTTCGCGGATTAAAAACGTGGATGGCACGTATTGCCACCAATCACGCTATTGATTATAAGAGAAAAAAAGCTAGAGAAAACGAAGAACTCTCCTTATGTAAAGAAACTGCGGAAAATATAAAAGCCTCTCATAATATCGAGGCTTTATTATTGACGAAAGAGCAAAAATTACTCATTGCTCAAAAACTGCGAGAACTTCCCGACAATTACCGTGACGTCGTTCTCGCACATTACTTAGAAGAAAAAAGTTATCAAGAAATTGCTTTGCAAGAAAATATTGAAGTGAAAACAGTCGAAATGAAACTGTATCGGGCAAGAAAATGGATTAAAAAACATTGGAAGGAGGAAGAGTTTCTATGATGCATTATTCAAAAGAAGATTGGCGCAATTATACATTAGATGTTATATCAAACAATGAACGTGAATCTATGGAAGAACATCTTTATGAATGTGATCATTGTTTAGCACTTTATATGGAAAGTATTGATGAACAACACGAAAACCTTCCAATGATAAATGATGATTCATTTACGAACGAAGTTATGACGCAAATTAATTTTGAAACGTTACAGCCTAATGAAAATATAAAAACAAACTCACTAAAGCGCACAATTATTCACTACATAATTGCGACTGCGGCTACAATTATTTTTATGGTAAGTGGTTTATTCCAGTATATTTTCACAGCGACATCAAATTTCGAGAAATCTTCAAAACATAACGAGTCTTCTATCTCACAACAAATTGTAAACAAATCGGTAGACACATCAAAAAAGGACGGAGGTTCAAAGCATGAATAAAAATCCCTTTTTAGCACTTGTATTAGGGCTAATTCCTGGGCTTGGACATTTATATTTAAAGAAATTCGGACGATTTATTTTATATAGCGGAGGGGCTTTATTTCTATTTATCTTTGCAGCATTTTGTACAATAGCATTAGGAGCGCGTGATATTGCTTTTCTTTCTCTATTTTTACTAGTCGTGTTATGGGCGATCAATTTATTAGATTTAGTTATCACTATTATTAATCAATCGAAAAAACAAGCAGCCGGAGAATTTACAGAGTCCTCTAAAGAAAGTGAACGATTTTATATCATTCTTCTATCAATCATTCCTGGGCTTGGTCATTTTCAATTAGGACTTATGCAACGCGGACTTACATTTTTAGTCGCTTGCACAGGAATCGGAAGTATGATTATATTCGTTGCACTCTTAACATCTCAAGGAAGTTTCCTTATCTTCCTTATTACGTTACCTGTTTTATGGATTTATAATTTCTTCGATGTTGTTCAGCAACTACAGAAAAAAGAACGTGGCGAGCAATTAGTTGATCGTACTATTTTTGAAGACTTTGAAGAGCACCGAGAACAAGGAAAGAAAAGTAAAACATTTGCTTCTATTTTAGCGATGTTCCCTGGAGCAGGACATATGTATTTAGGCTTACAACGCCGTGGTCTTCAGCTTATGGCAGCCTTTTTACTATCCATTTATTTACTCGATTTATTAAGACTCTCTGCGTTTTTATTTTTAGTACCAATCATTTGGTTTTATAGCTTTTTTGACACATTACAGCAAACAGCCAAATACGGAAAAGAACGCGTACATGACGAACCTATCATCGACTATTTTATAAATCATCAAAGATGGATCGGTATCGGTTTAATTACACTCGGTGGTTATTATTTATTAGATCAAACAGTCCTTCCTATTTTGAATGATTATTTTGTAACTATATTTAATATTCATCTTAGCGAACTATATTATCGCTATTTCCAAACATCTATCGTTGCTCTCCTTTTAATTGGTGGCGGCTTTAAACTGTTACTTGGAAATAAAGAAAACAAAGGTGGTACAAACGAATGAGAACATGGCGCGTTGGAACATTCTCAATGGGGCTTTCCATTATTACATTAGGTTGTTTCTTACTATTTTCAGTTATGAAAGGCACTCAAGTATTGGATACATTAACAGCATGGTGGCCTGTTTTACTTATTATACTTGGCGCTGAAATTTTACTATACCTTCTATTTTCTAAGAAGGAACAATCATTTATTAAATATGATATTTTTAGTATTTTCTTTATTGGAGTTTTAGGAAGCGTTGGAATTGCTTTTTACTGTTTATTATCAACTGGATTACTAGAAGAAGTTCGTCATTCTATTAACACAACTAGGCAAACGAGTAATATTCCAGACGGACAACTTGATATACCTGAATCTATCAAAAAAATCGTAGTGGATGCGGGGCATCACCCTCTAACGATAGAGGGAAATAATACAAATCAAATTCATCTTTTTGGAACATATGAAATGACGACAAAGGCAAATGAAAAACCTAATTTAAAACAAGAGGATTTCCTTTCAGTTCAAACGGCTGGAGAAACGATGTATATAACGTTAAAACCATTACCGGTTCAGCATACGTTTTTTAACTTCGCACCACAGGTGAAACAAACACTCGTTCTTCCGCAAAATAAAAATGTAGAGATCCGCGCTTCGAATAACGAACTATCTCTTTATCCAGGTCAATTACAAAATAATTGGTTTGTACAAAACAGTTCAAACGTATCTGTTCATTTAACTAAAGAAAGTGATGTTTCTTTAACAGCCGTAACAAATCAAAAAGAAACTCACGGAAACACACCTTGGGAACAAGTAGAAGATTTAGCGAAAAAAGAAAATAATTCTTCAGAAGAAAATCCAGAATTAAATGGGCAAGAACATTGGTATAAAAACTCGATAAAAACAGGAAATGGAACGTACAAATTAAATATTGAGAAAGCTTATAATTTAAATATGAGCGTTATCGAAAAATAAGAAACCTTCCACAATTGTGGAAGGTTTTTCTCATATAATCGCTTTTATTCCTTCTAAAATTAATCCAATCATAAAACCACAAACAGCCCCGTTCACACGAATCCACTGCAAATCTTTACCGACATTATTTTCAATCATTTCGATTAATGTTTTATCATCTAACTTATCAAGGTTTTCTTGCACAAGCTTTCCAATTTTCGAATGATTCTTTTCAACAATAGTAACAACTTGTTTTTGTAACCAATCTTCTATTTTTTGAACAGTCAGTTCGTCTTCTTTTATTTTATTCATTTGTGTTTGTAAGAATGGAACAACATATTTATCAGCAAATTCTTCATTCTTCACAAAGGTAACTGCCCTACTCTGTACTTGCTCTAGCATTTCTTTTATTTTGTCTGTAGCATCCCAATTTGCAATCCATTTTTCTTTCCACTTCTCTAATTCCTGTAATAAAGATTCATTTTCTTTTACATTTATAATCTCTTGACGAATTTTCGCTAATATAAGTTGTCTTGTGCTATTATCTGCATCTTGTAAGCTGTTAATATTACTAATGATAAACTTCTGCAAAATGCCGCCGATTTTATCTTCATCTACAATATTCATAAATGATTTCAAAGTAAACTGCAGGAATCCATCTACTTTTATGTTTTCCATCGCCTTCATACCTAAGCTTCCGAGCTGATAACGTGCTTCATCTTGAGCCGTCCAATCTTTCACTTTTACTAATATGTAATCAAGTGTTTTTTCATCATATTCTTGCACTACTAATTGATCCACGAGAACTTGTAATATGTTACTTGTGTTAATTGTATGCAAATACGTTTTTAATTCTTTTTCAATAATAACTGCTAATTTTTCTGTATCTATTTGAAGAATCGCTTTCTCAGCAATTGTTACAATTCCTTTTTTCACAGCGTCAGACTGTAACTCTTTCTCAGCAATTTGCAGTACCATTTGTGCTAGCTGCATTTCTTTTACTTTACTTGTAATACTTTCTTTCGTCAGCCATTCATTTTCTAACGTAGAAACGAGACCCTTTGTTACCCGTTTCCGATTTTTAGGTAATAATGCTGTATGTGGAATTGGAATTCCCAACGGATGACGGAATAAAGCTGTAACCGCAAACCAATCTGCAAGTCCACCAACTAACCCAGCTTCAAATCCCCCTTGAATAATCTCCCCAGCTACCGTTCCTTGAAAAGGGATGGAAGCCGCAAAACCTACGCCCATAACCCCAAGCGAAATACCCGCTATATATTTAGTCTGTAATGACATCGTATACACATCCTCTTATTATGTAAAATAAAGCTTTTTGTTATTTTTATTCGATATTAGCAATCCTTTATATCTATACTATAAAGAACTAGTGCGAAAATAACAAAGAATTTTATGTACATGAAAAAAATGAGGCTGTAAATAGCCTCATTTTTATTTACACGTTAATTCCAAACCTTTCTTATAATACCCATTCATCACGTCTTCCGGAACCATACTCCCACCAGTTCCCCACACAATATGAGTACCTTTCTTCACCTTCTCTGTTAACTGTTGTTTTTGTAAATACTCATTTTCAGCTTTACATACATTCAACGGCCCTATCATACCCGCTAATGCAGAAGGCTCTAAATAAATATTTTCAGTATCAGCCAGTTCTTTTAATAATCTATATAACTCTTCATCACTTACTGTATAATTTCCACTCAAAAATGGTTCCATCGTTTTACCGACAAATCCAGATGGTCTTCCTACTGCAAGCCCATCCGCATCAGTTACATTGTCAATCCCGATATCTTGAACGGCAATTTTATCGTGAAGCCCTGTCATTAAACCGAGTAACATACACGGAGAGTGCGTAGGCTCCGCAAAGAAACAGTGCACATTGTCTTTGTACAATAACTTTAAACCAAATGCTACTCCGCCAGGCCCGCCACCTACCCCGCACGGAAGATAAACGAATAAAGGGTGCTCTTCATCTACTACAATTTCTAACTCTTCTAATTGTTTTTGTAAACGTGATGCTGCTACTGCGTATCCTAAAAATAAATCATGTGAGTTTTCATCATCAACAAAATAACAGCTAGGATCTGCATCTGCTTGCAGTCTTCCTTCTTCTACTGCTTTACTATAATCAGCTTCATATTCAATAACGTTTACACCTTTACTTCTTAATAAATCTTTTTTCCATTCTTTTGCGTCTGCCGACATATGAACAGTCACATTAAAACCTAATTTCGCACTCATAATACCGATGCTAAGCCCTAAATTGCCAGTAGAACCTACTGCAATTGAATACTTCGCAAAAAAACCTCTAAATCTATCACTATCTAAAATTGAATAATCATCTTTCCCTGTTAACATTCCATACTGAAGTGCCAGTTGCTCTGCATGTTTCAGCACTTCGTATATTCCGCCTCTAGCTTTTATTGATCCTGATATCGGAAGCCCGCTATCACATTTTAATAGTAATCCCCCTAAAATAGGTTGCCCATAACTTTTCTCTAAAGATTGTTTCATAGAAGGTATTTTCACTAAAGGTGATTCTATAATACCGCCTGTTTCCTTCGTTTCAGGAAATACTTTCGCAATATATGGTGCAAAACGCTTTAATCTCTCTTCCGCGTCTTTTACATGTTCTTCATTAAGTGGCGAATTTTTTATTGCTGTTTCATACTTTTCCATATTCGGGTTTATCCAAAATACTTCTTCTGTTGCGATTAAGTTATTTACTAGTGGATATTGCTCTTTTAATGCCTCTATCTCCTTCATTCCTCTTCCTCCTCATATCCTTGTAGATAGCCATATAATAAATTATAATTAAATTAATTTTAATATAGTTTAACATAAATAATTCATTTTAGTTAATTTAAATTTAATTTATTTAAATATAATTTAATAATTATTAAGGAGCATTTATTATGGAAAATATAGATATTGGTAAAAAGATTGAAAAACAAAGAAAAGAAAAAGGATTAACTAGTAAAGAATTAGCAAAGATGGCCGAAATCACACCATCAATGCTTAGTCAAATTGAACGTGGTTCTGCTAACCCTTCTATTCAAACATTAAAGGTACTTGCAAAAGCTCTTGATGTTCCAACATTTAGTTTTTTACTTGAAGAAAATAATACAGACGATTTAATTGTACGTTCTCATAAAAGAAAAAAAATGATTATCGATAATTTATCATATGAATTGTTATCACCTGATTTCACAGGAAATTTAGCAACAGCAATTATGACTATCCCACCGAATACTGCTTCATCAGAAAATGTTCTAGAACATAAAGGTGAAGAATTAGCATTTGTATTAGACGGAAAAATCACATTGCACTTAAATGAAGAAGAATACACATTAGAAACTGGTGATAGCGTAAAAATACCAGCTTATTTAAAACATAAATGGGTAAATCAATTCGAGAAAAATGCGATTGTTTTATTTTCTGTTACTCCGCCGATTTTTTAATTCATATGATGATACAAAAATAGCCATGCATAGATGCTCTCCGTGCATGGCTACTTTTATTTTTTTGGTACGAACAAAATCCCTAGACTAATAACACAAAAACTGAGTATTTGCTGTATTGAAAGACCAACTAAAACCGAATTTTGTTCACTAATAAGTGAAATAATGATATGAGCAATTCCCTCGCAAATTAGAAAAAAGCTTATATTCTTTCCATTTCCTAATCTTTCATTTTTAATCCATAACGAGCCAATTATACCGAGTGCGAGTATAATCTCATACATGAAAATAGGATGATACAAAAATTTTGATTCATATATTTTCATCCCCCACGGCAGTGTCGTTTGTGCACCTACTTCTTGATGGAATATAAAATAAAAGATTATACTCACGCAAAATCCAAAAGGTAATGTATCAAGTAAAATCCGAAGAGAAAATTGCTCTTTTTTACTTTTCCAAACAATATATATACTCGCAATTACGCACCCTACTATAATATGCTGAATACTTCCTACAGCTAATAATGCTGGCATTGGCGCCCCAATGGCCCATACCGGATTTAAAATTGCCGGTGCGAATTTCCATACTAATACAATGATAAGAAAGCCATTCGTTACTGCATCCATCATTTTTTCATATTGAATATTTTGCTTTTTCATCCTTAGTTTCATTAGAGTAAATCCAAATAAACTTCCTATTATAAGAGAAACGGGTTGTAACCTCACCATCCACTCCATCACTATGAAATCCCCTCTTAATTCTCAATTATTTTCTTAAACTTCTCTTCTAATTGATCTGGAGGTAATACACCTCGTGCATGATCTACAATAATTCCATCTTTATTAACAAAAAATGTCGTTGGTAAAGAAAATACTTTATAATCTATTCCAGCTACTCCGTCCATATCTAATAGAACAGGAAATTTAAATCCGTGACGATCTGCAAATGCGCTCGCTTCTTGTACTGGATCCCCGATTGTTGCATTTACCGCAAAGATTTCAACATCCTCCTTATATTTATCATACAAACGAACTAGATCAGGAGCCTCCATTTCACATGGACCACACCATGATGCCCAAAAATTAATAACATATGGTTTTCCCTTTGCATCATTTAACGAATAAAGCTTCCCATCTAATCCTTTTAATGTTATGTTCGGCGCTTTAAATCCCACTTGTGGTAATACTTCCTTCTCTTGTAACTCCGCTTGTTTCGCTTTTCTTTCTTTTTCTTCTTTCTTAGTATTATAAAAGTTAACTCCGGCCCAAATTAGTGCCCCAGCTAGTATAATAGCAATTAGTTTCTTCACTTTTCTTCCTCCTCATTTCTAAAATCCCGTAAATCCGCCGAATAGACGAATAAAGAACGCTGTAATTTTCGTCATTTGATTTGTGTATAATAAAACCCCTGTTAAAATCATCATTCCACCGCCGATTTTCATCATGACATTGGCATAAGTAACAATCCATTTTACCTTTCCAATAAAAAATGCCATCACGAAAAACGGAACTGCAAAGCCAAGAGTATATGCCGTAATATAAAGAAGCGCACTTTCCGGATTGGTCGCCCCGAGCATAAGCACTGCAGAAAATATCGGACCAACACACGGTGTCCATCCTGCTGCATATGTCATGCCGACCAAAACTGAGCGAATATATCCTGTCGATTTACTTCTATACTGCACTTTTTTCTCTGCCATAAGCCACTTAGGCTGAAACAATCCAGTCATAAATAACCCCATCAAAACAATAAAAACCCCACCAATTTGTTGAATCAATCTTTGATTAGATGAAAAAGTAATCCCAATCCAACTCACCGATAAACCTAACGCATAAAATATAACCGAGAAACCGATCATAAAAAATACTGTATGTATAATCGCTGACTTTTGCATAATCCCACGATTTTCTTTTAAATCTTGAATAGACACACCTGTAATATATGATAAATAAGATGGATATAGCGGTAAAGAACATGGTGATATAAATGAAAGTATCCCAGCCCCTACTACTAGCCAAATTGTTAAATCCGCCGCATTCATTTTATTCCCCCTAAATACACTACAATGCGTAGTGTTAATTATTAAAAAAAGAGGCTATATGCACTCTCCGACAATAAGTACAATCGACATACAAAATAGCCCTAACGTTACATATACTGAATTTGTATGTAATGGTATATTCAGCTTAACAACTTTCTCATTCAACACTTGCTCAATTCGTAAATTAATTGCGGTTTTCGCAAACGACGCTGTAATACATTGATTTTCCATCGTCTTTATTTTAATTAACTTTAATAATGCACTACCTAGCTCAAATGAAGATTTCATTTTTTGCATCGCATATTTATCTGCTGATAGCTCTTGATATACATGATAACGCTGCAACATCCCTTTTAATATAGGAATATACATCATTCCCTCAGCTAACAATGTAAAGAAAAATAACTTTAATGGATCTCGATTTTTTTGATGATATTCCTCATGTAATACAATCGCATCAATTTCTTCCTCAGAAAATGCCTGAAACATTCCTTCTGAAATGACAATTTTCGGTCGAAATAATCCAATTGTAAATGCCGTAATCTGTAACGTTGATAATACGTACACTTGCTTTCCTTTTCTAGTAATAGACACGAGATTTCTTTTCAATCTTTTACTATAAAAAAATTGCTTCCAAATTCTTTTACTCATAATGATTACAGTAAATAACAGTAATCCGGCTATCATTATACGAAGTATTGATAGTTCCCTCATATGTTTTTGTAATTCAAATAAACAAAATTGAGAAAGGAAAAATGCTTTATTTTGAAAAAGAAATGGGTATGTAACGTAGTATACTAACATGCTTAAAAAAAGCACACTAATAGTCACTGCTAACAAAACGATTTTACGCATTTGCCACTTCATTTTATCGGTCCTCTTTTTTTAGCCGACTTAATTTCTCTTCTAATTTTTTTATTAAAGATGGATCAGCTTGTTCTAACTCATCTATCATATGGTTCACAACAAGATCTCCAAATTCACCCATTAATTCCTGTGTCATTTTCTTCGTTTGATTAGATAAAAATTCTTCCTTCGTTTGTGTAGTACGATACATACCACTTCTTTTCACAATATGCTTTTCTAAATGTGCTTTCTCTACTAATCTGTTCATAACTGTCATTACAGTATTAAAATTCACCGGGGATTCTTCACTTAATCTCTGTTGCACATCTTTAATGGTAATACCCTCAGTAGCCCAAACAATTTCCATTATTTTCGCTTCAAGCGGTCCGAAAAAGTGATTTAACCCTTGCTCATTTAACTTGTAGTTTTGAGTAAACATCGTATGGCCCCTTTCACACTACAGATTGTAGTATAAAATATATAGAAGGTCAAACATAAATGATATTAACTGATACTTAAATGAATCCTAATCTCCACTAATTAGTTATCTGTACCACGTTCGATTCATTGTAAACCTAACTTCTCTCCAAATGTATCATAGAGATAATATTCTAATATTTGCACACTAAATTTCTCATTACGCCCAAGTGCAAATAATTCCCGATCTTTAGCTACGATAGTATCTAATGGAATCACCACATTATCCACTATTTTTGTAATTTCAATTATATTACTTTCTACGTTTACTGCTGTTTTAAATTCAATATTTTCTAATACTATATGTGAACGTCTTCCTGATGCAAAAAAAGTAAAGTTAGGGTTTTTAAAAATCCCAATTTCACTCTCTAACGGATATAAATATTTATAAATTATATCTCTGTGTCCATCTTTTATTATTTTTTCATCTTTTTCATCATCTAAATATTCTTTCACCTTCGCTGCGAACTCAAATCGAAAATCCACTCTTTCACGCTCCCTCTTTTTAGTCTACGCTAATAAATATATTAATATAATTTAACTATATTATAAAATAAGTTCCTATAAAAAGTAAAAAACACTTTTGTAAAACTTTTGGTATTCCCTGTACTTTTTAAATATAAATACTCTTTCAACATTCATTAGTACGTCGTTATATTCATTTAAACATATTGTTCCCATATTTTGAAACAATATTTTCCAGTATTATATATCAATAAAGTGAAACTTTAATCAATGGGGGGTGTTCATCCCCCATTGATTATTAGCCCACACCAATCGGGCGTTTACGGGCAGCAGGGCTCCCGCCTAACTGCTTTGCTCCAATCGAATTTTGAGACGGGAGTTTACTGCCCGCAAATAGCGGGCTAAACTGCTTCTAATTCCTTTCTATCCACAGCTATCGACTCCTTATGCTATTTCAATATATTGTTCACTTTATTTCCCCTTATTCATTAAATCACAGAAGGAATGTAACTCCCCACTATCGAATTTTTACATAACAAATATTATTAGGTGGTGCTTTACTATGAAATTAGCAGTCATTGGTGGCGGTGATTTACAAGATCCAAATCACTTGCATATTAATGAACGACTTATAGAATTAACGAATAAACAATACCCAAAAGTATTATTCATTCCTACAGCTAGTCGTGATGATGAAGGATATATAAAGTTATTTTTAGCAACATTTGAAAAGCAATTACATTGTGAGGTTCAAATTTTACGCATTTCAACCGAAACACCTACTAAATATGAAATAGATGAGATGATTCATTCTGCCGATTTAATTTACCTTGGCGGTGGAAATTACGTTCACATGCTTGAACAATGGAAAGAACATAAACTAGATGAAAAGTTACTATTTGCTTTAAAACGTGGAACACTTATTGCAGGATATAGTGCCGGTGCTATGTGCTGGTTCACATCTAGCATTCGTTCAGATTATGAAGGTTCCGGTTATATAGAAAGTAGTGGCTGGGGTATTGTTAACAAAAGATTTTGTCCCCATTACAATCAATTAAATAGAATGAATGCCTTCCATACGTTTTTACAAACTCACCAAGGTAATATAGAAGGTATTGCATTAGAAGATAATTGCGCTTTATATATTACAGAAGGTTCATTTGAAATTATCGGTGAGCCAGATACAGCTTGGGAGTTTTATATGAATAATGGAGAACTCATTAGACAACATTTTGACATAACTTTAAAAAGTTATTTATAAGCATTCATAAAAAAATGTCCCTAAGTATAATGACTTAGGGACATTTTCATCTTTTAACTCACTAATCGTGTAATTCGTTTCTTCTGCCATGAAAGCTTATAATATGCATACTGTAATATTAAGCTGACAATGAATGCAGCTGGATACCCAATCCATATCCCTTCTATTCCAAGGCTCGTATGGTAAGAAAGATAATACGCCACAGGTACTTCAACAAGCCAAATTGATACAACACTGATTACAGTTGGCCATAGTACAGTACCACTTGCTCGCATTGTCGCACTAATAATTTGTGCATGACCGAAAATTAAGTAGCTCCATAATGTAATCATGATTAGACTATGAGCAATGTCAATTGTATTTTGACTTGTTAAAAATAGTGCTAAAATATCTCTTGAGAACAAGTAAATAAGAGATATTAATACACCACCAATGATATAATTCATAATAATTCCGGCCTTAACAACTTTCTGTAATCGATCAAATTGGTTCGCACCAATTGATTGCGCTGCAAAAATTGATACGGTAATGCCGAGGCTAACCGCTGGCATTTGTACATAACTTGCAACTTGGTTCACAACACCATACGCCGCTGTTGCATCTGAACCGTACCGATTTACAAATGCGATTACCGCGATCTCTGATAATGAAACTAATATCATATTAATACTCGCTGGAATACCGAGGCGTAACAATAATTTTAATAACTCCCAGTCCATACGAAGATATTTTCTTACTGTCCCGTCTAATTGTAGTGGATGATTTTTCTTCTTTAAATACACTAGCATGACAATAAACGTAATAACTGTAGATATAACTGAAGCATAGGCTGCTCCGTAAACATCTAATTTCGGAGCTCCTAACCAGCCAAAAATAAGAATTGGTAATAAAATCATATTTAGCGCTGTACTTACGATTAAAAAGTAAAATGGCGTTTTTGAATCTCCTGTACCTCTCATAAATGTTGTATATGCAAAATATAAGAATAACACTGGCATAGATATAAATAAAATTCTTGCGTAATGCACACTTATTTCAATAATATTTTCTGGCGTTCCCATAAGACGCATAATATCCATCGCAAAAATACTACCTATTATCGCCAACACGACTCCGATAATAAAAGTAAACGTAAGCGTCGTACCAACGATAGCTTTTAAGCGCTCCTCATTTTTAGCACCAAATGCCTGACCAATTAAAATTGAACTACCGGAACCAATTCCAATTACAAATGAAACGAGTAGGAAAAATAACGGGAAAAATGCCGATATAGCTGCTAGATCATTTACGCCTAGCCATCTTCCTACTACTACCATTCCAAATAACTGTCCAACTGATTGTAATACATTACTTAAAAGTAACGGCACTAAAAACATGGACATCGATTTCCATATCGGCTTATGTTCTGTTTCTGACTTCTGTGACTCTACACCTTCTTTATTGTTATCTGTAGGTGGTTTCAAATTTCATTTCTCCTTTTATTTAAAATCTGCACAGTTAAATCCGTGCTCAAATAGTTGTAATTACTCCAACCATTTCTATACTGTTTGCTCGTCAAAGTAATTGCCTCTTCCACTCACTATTTTCAAATTCATCATAGAACTTTAACATATTTTTCATATCTGTAATCCTCTATCTCTTTGTATAGTTGTTTTTATTATGTGCATCTATTCATTTTCTTCTCTTCATTCTTATAACTTCACCCAATATTGGCTTCCATCAGCTGTTCTATCTAAAAAACCATATTCGATTAAATATCTTCTCAAAGTTACAAAATCCGGATATATATTTTCTAAAATTGTATTCACTTCTTTTTCAGTATACTTTTTATTACTATCGAATTTCTTCACTAAATGACGTAATATAATCAATTTACGCTTTTGCTTTTTTGGAAATTTAGAAAGCGGTCCATCCAAACCTTCTGTAAAATGCACTGTTAAAACTTCAGCATTTTCTTCCTCTGTAATATTGTATCTATCATCCACCATCGTAGCTGTTCTATGAATCGGTACAAATTTAGTTTGAACTTTTGATTTTTCTTCTGACAATTCCATTAACGCTAAAAATACTTTCGCTTGCTTCATTTTCTCGCGCAATGTAAATCGATGATTGCGAATCGTCGATGTGCTCCCGCCATCCATTTCTTTTACAATCTCTTTATCGTTAAGTCCCATATGGAAAAACTGAACCATTTTCTTTTGCAAATCAGTTAAGCCTGTAAACTTTTTATCAAGATTTAATAAATATTCAAACATAGATGTATGCTCATTTTGAATATGCAACTGTACAAACTTCTCTGCTTCATACAAAACTTGATTTTCTTGATAAATAACCCCTTTAATAAACGTTTCTCCACAAGCTAAACAAACATACTCCTCTGCTTCCTCGTCAAATACATACCCTTTCTTCAATTCCTCTATCGACGCATCCCAAAACTTCTCTGAAATATCACTCATACTAAACATTCCTCCAAAGGGTTTATTAAAACCATAAACAAATTACGATACCGTTTATTACCACTCCATCATCTTACCATACCAAAAGCAAACAATTCAATATTTCGTTTACCTATTTTACAAACTTTTATAAAAATATCTATTTATACATTATAAAAAGGACTTATCCCAACAAACAGCGAATGTGTTTTTAGAAACCACTTATTATTAAGATGTGAAATATGCTGTTCAATATTTAAGTGCTACAAACCTAATTCAACATGGAACCGGCATTCACACATTCCAAAACTTCAGCATTCAATTTTAACTACAAAAAAGGTGTTTCCATATACGAAAACACCTTTTACCTTTTATATATTTTATAAACAACCTCTACTAAAACTTTACTTGCTTTTACAAATACATGTTTTCGATTTCCATCCTCAACGAATCTATTTGAACAACCACTAATCATCATACAACTAATTATGACTATTACTTTAATACTTTTTCTGCAAATCATTTTATGCAACTCCACTTTTGAAAACTCCATTCAAATTTACCCCATCAAAAAAAGTTTACACGAATAATGAAACGTAAGAATATGTAATGTTGCATATTTTTACGTTTCATTACAATATTGTGATTTAATTATTTTAATGACTGGTATACCGAGGTGATTTACTTGAAATTTAAAGCGAAAAAAAATCCATTTCATATCATTTTAATCTCATTGTTTTTAGTCGTTTTTTTTATTTCTCTATTCTTTCAAAATGAGAATTCTATTTTTTTCACTCTCATGATGCTCTTAAATATCGTGAATCTCTCTTCTTTCTATTTTTCTCATTACAAAATAACGGAATCTGCCCTTATTGTTAAACATGGTTTCATACTCCGTACTGAAATTCCATTTGAAAATATACGCCACATTAAATACTCTGGTAAAAAGCTTCGTTCAGAAAATTGGACAAGACAACAAATAGAAGTTCATTATAATTTATTCGACTCAGTAACATCTTTCGTACCACAAGAAGAGGAGAAATTCATTTCACTCTTAAAAGAAAACTGGCCAAATGTGAAAATAATCAATAGCACCTCAAATGAATAATTTTGTTTGAGACAGTTCAATGCTATTAGGATAACTATATAAGAATTGAATATCCTCCCCAAGTAAAACCGCCGTTTACATATTTATTCTCCCCTCAGGCTAACTCCCCAATAGTTAGTCTATTTTTTATTACATAAAGATACTACGCCTTCATCACAAACAAACGATACGAACATACACTATTTCTAGAAAAACAAACTACTACACAAAATGAATGAAAGGTGCTTATTATGTATGAGTTAAGTTATGAAGGATTAACAGGTGAAATTATTACAAGATATGATTGTGAGTACGAAGAAGCTAGACAAGAATGGAATCGGGCTATTCAAAAGTTTCCTTTAGCTATCATTTATTGTTTTACGAAATGGGATGTTAGTAATGCGATTATTTGGGCGAGAAAAAATGAAATTGCTATTCGCATTCGTTCTGGTGGACACCATTACGAAGGATATTCTGTCGGAAACAATGTCCTCGTAATTGATATAAGTAAAATGAACTGTATGCAGCTTAATGAACATAAAAATACATTAGTCATTCAAGGTGGTGCTCAAAATAAACAAATCTATGACTTTATCTCTTCAAAAGGTTATCCATTTCCAGGAGGAACTTGTCCAACTGTTGGAGTAAGTGGATACACTTTAGGTGGCGGTTGGGGCTATTCTAGTAGGTATTTCGGCCTTGGTTGTGACAATTTAATAGAGTTAGAATTAATTGACTATAAAGGTAAAGTAATTACAGCTAATGAAACTTGCCATAAAGACTTATTTTGGGCTTGTCGCGGGGCAGGTGGCGGAAATTTTGGCATCGTTGTTTCGCTAACTTTTAAGCTCCCTCCAATAGTTGATAAAGTTACTTTCGTTGAACTATATTGGCCTAACGCTTCAGTAGACATCCAAAAGGAATTTCTTCACACATGGCAAAGCTGGCTAGTAAATTTAAATAGTAAGATGACAATCGGTGCGAGCATATACAACTCTGCTGTGGAAGGACTTGCAATATATGGACGAGGTTTATATTACGGTACCCCAGAAGATGCAGCGTTCATTCTACAAGATTTACTCAATATAAACGGGGTGAAGATGAATTTACAATATATCAGTTTTCTTGAAGCAATGGCCATTGTAGAATCTTCATATCCCTCGTCTGAACAATTTAAATCTATAGGCCGGTTCGTTCATAAACAATATAACGAGGAAGAAATCGAAAAAATTATTAGTCTTATTGAAGATAGAGCTTCCGGTAGTATTTTTGCAGCTATAAGTCTCTACCCCCTTGGAGGAAAAATTCAAGATGTAGGTAAAGATGCGAGCGCTTTTTATTACCGCGATGCACATTATATTCTAGGAATCCAAACTATATGGGAAGATCCGATTGTTAAAAAGGATAATTCCCAATGGTTAGAAAGCCGATTTGACTATATAGAATCTATAACAGAAGGCTCATTCATCAATTTCCCATACAGCGATTTGAAAGATTATATGAACGCTTATTACGGGACACATGCCAACAAATTAAGAAAAATCAGTAAAAAATATGACCCTTTATGTGTATTTACTTTTCCGCAAGGAATTAAAAATTAATATGCGATAAAGTGAAACTTTAATCAGTGGAGGTTTTGTTCATCCCCCACTGATTATTAGCCTTCACCAATCGGGCGTTTATGGGCAGCAGGGCTCCCACCTAACTTCTTTGCTTCAGCCGAATTTTGAGGTAGGAGTTTTACTGCCCGGCAAATAGCGGGATAAAAAAGCCAAGATTCTAAACTAAGAACCTTGGCTTTTTCTATTACTCTTTCGGAGCAATCATTTTTTTCGGATCTACAATCTCATCAAATTGCTCTTCTGTTAGTAGTCCAGATTGCAATGCTGCTTCTTTTAAAGTTAACCCTTCTTTATGGGCATGCTTTGCAATTTTCGCGGCATTTTCATACCCGATATGTGGGTTTAGCGCTGTTACAAGCATTAATGAACGATTTACATTTTCATTAATTACTTCTTCATCTGCTTCAATACCAACTGCACATTTATCATTAAACGAAACGGTTGCATCAGCTAATAAGTGAGCAGATTGCAGGAAGTTGTAAGCAATAACTGGTTTGAATACGTTTAGCTCAAAATTACCTTGGCTCGCAGCAAATCCGATTGTTGTGTCATTCCCCATAACTTGTGCTACAACCATTGTTAATGCTTCACTTTGCGTTGGATTTACTTTACCTGGCATAATAGAGCTTCCTGGTTCATTTGCAGGGATAATAATTTCCCCAAGACCACTTCGTGGACCACTTGCAAGCCAGCGCACATCGTTAGCTATCTTCATTAAATCAGCAGCTAATGCTTTTAATGCTCCATGTGCAAATACAACTTCATCATGGCTCGTTAACGCATGGAATTTATTTGGTGCAGAAACAAATTGTTTACCTGTAAACAGACTAATTTCTTCTGCTACCATCTCACCAAATTTAGGGTGCGCATTAATTCCAGTTCCAACCGCAGTACCACCAATTGCTAATTCTTTCATATATGTATTGCTATCTGCAATCATACGCTCTGTTTTTTCAAGCATACGGTGCCATCCGCTAATTTCTTGTCCTAACGTTAAAGGTGTTGCATCTTGTAAATGCGTACGACCGATTTTAATAATATGTTCAAATGCAGTTACTTTTTCTGCTAATGTTTCTTTTAATTTCGTAATAGCTGGCAATACATGGTTTTCTACCGCAATTACACACGCTACATGAAGTGCTGTTGGGAACGTATCATTTGAACTTTGAGACATGTTCACGTCATCATTCGGATGAATATGTACGTCAGATCCCTTTTCTTTCAAAATTTGATTACCGCGGTTTGCAATTACTTCATTTACATTCATATTCGATTGTGTACCACTACCCGTTTGCCATACGACAAGTGGAAAATGTTCATTCCATTTTTCTGCGATAACTTCATCAGCAGCTTCCACAATTGCTTGCGTCTTCTCTTCTGATAGCTTTCCTAATTTTTGATTACTAAGCGCTGCACTCTTCTTTAAAATCGCAAATGCTTTTACAATTTCAAGCGGCATATGCTCTGTTCCAATCGGAAAATTTTCCTTACTACGCTGCGTTTGTGCTGCCCATAATTTATCAGCTGGAACTTTCATTTCTCCTAATGTATCTCTTTCAATTCTGTACTCCATTTTTTCATCCCCTTGAAAATAAAATACCTACATCTTTTATTTTAACAGACTTTCTATCAAATGATAAGAATTCTCATTAATACATATAAAAAAAATTACCTTCCGCCACCGCAGAAGGTAATTTTTTTATGATGCTTGCTTTCCTTTATCCGCATCATCTACATACCAAATGAACTTGCCTGTATATCCATAAATAACTGCTAAAATGAGTGATACGAAGCTTAGCCACATAAATGGAACGTATGATAATGTTGATACACCTAAAATACCAGCCATAAAAATACCATTATCAGACCATGGAACCATACCAGAAGTCAAAGTTCCACCTACTTCTGAGTTACGTGCTAATACGCGGCGATCTATTTTTAATTTATCATAGCTATCTTCCATAATTTTTGGTGTTAAAATAAGTGATACGTACATCGCACAACCAAATATGTTAGCTAAAAATGCAACGATTAATGTAGACAATGTTACATTACCTGCAGAATTTAATTTCTTCTCAAATTTCGATACGATTACCTTTAGAACACCTAACTTTTCAAGTAATCCACCAAAACCTAATCCGAAAATAATAACAGCTACTGAACCAAGCATACCATTAATTCCACCACGGTTTAATAACTTATCGACAAACTCGACACCAGATTGAATTGAGAATCCGTTATATGCTGTTCCAATTGCCTCTCCAAAGTTCATTCCTTGGAAAAGTGTTGCCCAAATTGCACCAATTAAAGCTCCCATAGCAATTGTTGGCATAGATGGTTTCTTCATCGCCAATAGCACAATAACAATTACCGCTGGAACAAGCATCCATATTTTAATATCAAAGTGCTTTAATAAAGATTCTTTTAAAAACTCAACTCTATTTAAATCTACATTATCCCCGCCATACATCCATCCAGCAACAGTAAACATAATGCTGGTAATAATATAAGCTGGAACGTCTAATACGAGCATAGCTCGAACGTGAGCGATAACATCTACTTTCGCCATAGAAGCTGCAAGAACTGTGCTATCAGAAAGTGGTGATAATTTGTCTCCGAAATAAGCTCCTGAAAGGACTGCACCCGCAACAAGCGGAAGTGGTAATCCAAGCCCTTCACCTATCGCCATCATAGCAATACCTGCAGTTCCAACTGTTCCCCATGATGTTCCTGTCGCGATAGAAGTGATTGAACAAATAATTAAAGTTGCCAATAAGAATATGCTAGGGTGAATGAATTCTAATCCATAATAAATTAATGTAGGTACAACCCCACCAGCAATCCACGTTCCAATTAAAGCCCCAACTGCAACTAAAATAAGAATTGCTTCTAATCCATTAGAAATCCCTTTCGTAATTGCATCTTGCAATTCTTGATAACGAAATCCTAATCTTAATCCAAGCGCAATAACTAAAAACCATGAAATAAATAGCGCTAATTGAATTGGGAGATCAAAAATCGTTTGGAAGGAAAAGACGACAGCAAGAAATAGGCATAAAAGAATAATAATTTCTAGCATCGATGGTAATCTTACACTTTTCATTTTTTTCTCTCCTTACAAGTCGATAACATGATGTATGTAGTCTTACGTGTATGTAGTATACAATTAGCGAAGACAAAACAAAATTTTCATATTATTTCGATTTATTTTTTCAGTATAATATATTCACAACCCTTTCTATTGTAAAAGTAGATTGCGCTTTTCGCAATGAAAAATATAAAAAATGTTGTATTTTTATTTATTTAGATAAAAACACCTAATGAAATAAAACTTTAATCAATGAGGGTTTTATCCATCCCCACTAATTATTAACCCATAATAACCTTTTTAATATTTGCCTCAACAAAACTTTTTACTACCGCTTTCACCTCATATGTAATAATATATTTCCACATAAAAAAAGAGCACACATCATTTAATCGATGCATGCGCCTCTTTTATTTATACATATTTTGTATCTCTTCTTTATTTTTAAGTATTTCCGAAAACTTATCGCTACAACCTTTCGGAAATAAAACTCCGAGTCCATATGAATGCCCAAACTGAAAATGAGGGTATTTCACCTTGACCTCATCCCAAAACTTATACACACCGAAATCACCGTTTTTAACTTCAATATCATGAAATAATACAATACCGTTTTTCGCAACTTTAGGTAACCATGTTTTATAATCATGAGAAACAGCTTCATACGTATGATAGCCATCAATATGCAAAAGATTTATCGTTTCATCTTGAAACTCATCCAGAGCATCATCAAAAGTAGACCGAATTAAATTCCCTATATTCAGGTAGTTATCCCTCACCACTTTTTCTACTATTTGAAAAACCCCTTCTCCATATGGACCTGTATGCCCATCTCCAGCCCAAGTATCTACAGCAAAACATTTTGTGGCTAACCCACCATCTTTTACCCCCTGGCAAAAACTAAAAAAGGAAGCACCTAAATGCGTACCTAACTCAACTAAAGTTGCTGGTTCTTCAAATCTTACTAAATCATATGCGAAATCTAAATGCCCACTCCACGCAGATTGTGACCGAATAATAGGACTAAAATTTTCAAATTCAAACGATGGTTTATGAGTAACCCAGTTCATCACGTATCTCCTTATACACATATTTTTAACAAACCAAATTACTCTTATCTTTATTTTTTTGGCGCCGCGATTATGATTATATTTCATAAAAAGATGAAGAATTACCCCATTCTTATTGGGGTAATTCTTCATATACATATGGATTTGCTGGCTTCTTAATCTTCTCTACTTTACTTATTTTCACAAGTGGAAATAGCATTCCTTAGAACCAGAAGCATTGAAAAACTTGGATGAACGATATGGAGATCAAATAACTGAACTTGTATTTATCGGCATCGATATGAATCGTTCTATTAACAGAAAAAGAAATGAAACAAGATTGAAATACATTTGTTGATCCTATTCCCGCTTTTACTTTCACTTCATAATAAAAAGGCTTCCGTAGCATGGAGCCTTTTTCACTTTGTAGTACTCTTATTTAACATATTTGCTTTAATAAGAAACACAATTGTACCTAAAACAATTAAGATAGCATATACGATACCAACTACATCACCTATTTTTTCTAAGCCAAACGGTAATAGTATAGTAGCAACTCCGACTATATAGGAAAACACACCTGAAAGCTTCGCTAATTTATTTTTATCTCCAACAAACGTTTCTTCCTGATAGCCTGCCAACAAAAACAATCTCTTTTTCACATGTATTTGATAGCCTAAAAAAATGATAAGTAATCCAACAAATAAACAAACCAAAAATCCTGCTAGCATATAACTCTCCCCTACGATATTTTACTATACACAAAAAAGATGATCGTTCTTACTAAACAATTTTATTTTTAATTAGAAATTTCAGTTTATTAATACTCCATTTCGTGATATATTGCATATTGTATCTAATATATATTTTTTTGAAAGGAGGACTATATATTTTATGGATCCAAATCGATTAAAAGGAATTATAATGGTCATAATCGGTGCTTGTTTATGGGGCTTATCCGGAACAGCTGCGCAACAACTTTTTCAATTCGAAAACGTTTCTACTGAATGGTTAGTTACAATCCGTTTGCTTATATCCGGTGCTATTTTGCTCATTATGTCATCATTCGGAGCGAACAAAAAAGAAATATTTGGAATTTGGAAACGAAAGTCTGATGCAAATAAGATAATTTTGTTCGGTCTTTTAGGCATGCTTGCTGTACAGTACACGTACTTCGCTTCTATTAAAGAAGGAAACGCTGCTGTTGCAACTTTGTTACAATATTTAGCCCCTATATTTATCACTGTATACTTACTTTTCAAATGGAGCGTTCGTCCATCAAAAATTGATTATATTTCAATTACCCTCTCATTAGTAGGGACTTTTCTCCTATTAACAAACGGTTCTGTTCATAACTTAGCTGTATCTACACCTGCTATCATTTGGGGCATTTTATCTGGACTATCTCTTGCATTTTATAGTTTGTATTCAAAAGAATTGTTAGAAAAGTGGTCTTCATCCGTTATCGTTGGATGGGGGATGATCATTGGGGGGATTGGCGTAACGATTTTACACTTTATTTCCACAAACGAATTCATTTTATTATCAACTATGAAATATGTAAAACTAAGTACCCTCCCGCTCATTACATTTGTCGTCATTTTCGGGACACTCATCGCATTTTATTTATACTTAGATAGCATAAGATACCTTACGCCTAAAGAAACAACATTATTTGGCTGTACAGAACCACTCGCAGCTATTATTTCTTCTGTGCTTATTTTGCACGTACCGTTTCAATCTTTTCAGTTATTAGGTGCTTTTTGTGTAATTGTAATGGTGCTCATATTAAGCCAAAAACCGGATAAAGGAAAACCAAAATTAAAGCTTGTTAATACGAAAAAGAAACATATACAATGAAAGGATTGAATTCACTATGCCTGTCCCTCAAAATTATAAAAAACCAGGAAGAGTTTCAGCAAAGTCACTCGTTTTAAATCAACTGCAAGATTGGATTATAGAAGGTGTTTTACGACCTGATGAGAAAATAAATGATGGGGAATTGGCAGAAGCACTAGGAGTAAGCAGAACACCTGTTAGAGAAGCTTTACAAATTTTAGAGCTTTCTGGATTAGTTGAAATGGTACCTGGGCAAAAAACGAAAATCGCGCCTATTAAGTTAGACGACGTATCTATCATTTATGAGACGATAGCTGGTCTTCACTCAATTATAGGAAAGCAAGCACTTCAAAAAGTTACAGACGCTGATATTAAACTACTTTCCGAGATAAATGATGCTTTTCAACAATCTATACATGAAAAAGATTCAAAAAAAGCTTTAGAACTAGATATACGATTTCACAATACAATTACTTCTATTGCTAAAAACCGATATATTGAACCTTTTCTAGAAAATATGCAACTTCACATTTTACGCCTTGAATATTTATTTTTCCAAAACTTCGTGCCTGCAAGTCAATCTATTAAAGAACATCACTCTATAATTCAAGCACTACAAAAACAGGATGAAAAACGAATGGAACAAATGATGTCTCAAAACTGGCTCCGTCCAATGAAAGAAATACAAAAAATAATTTCTATGAAATAATAAAGCTGGTTACACAAAAGTGTAACCAGCTCCTTCTTTAATAATCTATGTGCTATGCCTGAATATTTGCGTAATCTTCAATATGCTCGTACTCTTTTTCCAATTCCTCTAAAGACAGCTCGTATAATTGTCGGTCGCGAATCTTAAACACCCCTGCTCCAATTAACTCATCAATTAAATGTCTCTTACGATTTTCAACAGCAAAACGGAGTTGACTACTCATCTTTTAAAAAACTCCTTTCTACGATCATTGAAAATGATAATCTTTATCAATTACCACTTTTGATTATAAAAGATGATTCTTAATAAGTAAAGTAATCTTATGAAATATTTACCTTACAAAGTATTTGTGGCCACATTATATATATGTATGCCACGCGAAAAATGTTATGACATTTTTTCATACCCTTTTTCTTTCATACTTTGCAAGTTGTCTCATTATGGTTAAATTCACCTTCTATTTCAACTTGAATGGTGACATGTTCTACATGAAATTTCCCCTTTAATACATCCGTTGCTTCTTTCAATACGCTTTGCGTTTCATTACCTTCGATAATAAGATGGCAAGTTAATACTTGAAAATCTGATGTTACAGACCATATATGTAAATCATGAACTTCTTTTACAATAGTAATATTTAATAATGTATTTTTCACCTCTTCAGCATCTATGTGCTGCGGTGCACCTTCCATTAATATATGAACTGTATCACGTGTTACACGCCATCCACTTATAATGACTAAAATAGACACAAGAATACTAGCAACCGCATCTGCAGCAGCCCATCCAAAAAATTTAATAAGTAACGCAGCAATAATCGCTCCAACTGAACCTAATAAATCGCCTAGTACATGTAAGAACGCACTTCTTAAATTTAAATTACCTTTCACATCTCCGCCTCTCATTAATATCCAAGCTGATACAATATTAATAAGCAGACCAAGCACAGCAATAATGAGCATTCCATTACTAGCGATTTCAACTGGTTCCTTAAAACGACGAATTGCTTCAATAAAAATATATACTGAAATGACAATAAGAACGACACCATTACATAATGCCACTAACATTTCGACTCGCTTATACCCATATGTTTTCGCGGCCGTTGCCGTTTTTTCCCCAAGCTTGAACGCAAGTAAACTTAAAGCTAAGGATACTGCATCACTTAACATATGCCCTGCGTCAGACAATAGTGCTAAGCTATTTGTTACAAATCCGCCAATAACTTCAGCAATCATAAAACTTGTTGTTAATAAGAAGGCAATTAATAACGCTTTTTTATTTTTTGAATGACCGTGATCATGTGAGTGTCCCATACAAATACTCCTTTAAGTGCAATATCTGCATGTTAGTATGAAACACATTCCCTATCTTTATCCCCCATTAACGCCCGATAGTGAATGCTACTAATCCGTAGAAGATGAACAATACCCCACTGATTAAAGTTTCACTTTATCCCGCTTCCTCTGTATACAAACTTCGCTACTTTTCAAACAAGTCCTTTTTCTCAACTAAAAACAAGACTACTTCTTTTTTATTTTCATATTGTTTACTAATGAAAGAATTTTTAAGGGGGCTACAAAATTGAAACGACTATTTCTCTGCATGGAGCGTGAACTTGTTGTAGTAAAAGAACAATATGGTAACTATGAAACCACATATCATTTACAAAATATGCAACCTACCTGTATTGTGGTTGATCCATTCCAAACAAATCGTGTTTATTGCGGCACATTTGGACGAGGTTTATGGCTAAGTGACGATGGCGGGGATTCGTGGAGACCAATTGGAGATTCATATCGTTACTTTGATTTCCCTAAAGAGGATGGTATTTTACATTCTTCGATTACTTCCATTACGATAAGCCCTAATGAACAAGTTAACGGATATGGTGTCGTTTATGTCGGTACAGAACCTAGTGCTTTATTCCGTTCAGAAAATGGTGGTGAAACGTGGACTGAACTTAAAAATATGAAATCATTATTATCTTCCTATACGTGGGCTTTTCCGCCTAGACCTTTTACCCATCACGTACGCTGGATTACAGTTGATCCAAACAATCCAAATACACTCCATGTTTCAATCGAAGCTGGTGCTGTTATTCAAAGTAATGATAGAGGGCATACATGGATTGATAAAAAGTTCGGTGCTCCTATTGATGCTCATCAACTGCTTATGCACCCTGAAGCTCCAAATCGCCTTTATGCATCATGTGGTGACGGATTTATGGGCGGACCTGATCGTGCATATCTTGAAAGTTATAACAGTGGAAACAGCTGGATCTCATGTAGTGACGGACTTGAGCATCATTATTTATACAGCATGGCTATCGATCCGGCTGATTGCGATACAATTCTCGTTTCTGCCGCACCAAGTGCCGACCTTGCTCATCACCGTATTCCTTATGAATCTTATATTTATCGGAAAACGAAAGATACTCCGTTCGAGCAAGTGCAGCAAGGACTACCATCTGCAATTGGTACAGTCATTTCGATGTTTGCTACAAATCCAGCCGAACCACATACGTTTTACACTTTAAATAATAATGGCGTCTTTCAATCCAATGATAGCGGCGAATCGTGGGAACAACTAAATATTCCGTGGAAAGATGAGTATAAAACGCAGCATCCGCATGCGTTACTCGTAACTAGTTTTTAACGAAAAAGAGACTGCCTAATGTTTTTAGGCAGTCTCTTTATTTATTTCTTTAAATCAATGACAATATCATCTAACACAATACCCTTATTGCCACCCAGTTTTCGAGACACGAAACTCTCCTTTACTTGTCCTCCAACTATTGTTACCGAACCATAATTTTCAGGAGTGTGAATTCTTAAATTAACGTGAGGCGTTATTATTAGCTTGGTTGCATTCTCATTGAGTTGTTGGAATGTTTTACTCCAATTAAAATTATAAGAATCCTCACCTGAGCCTCCATTTCCTTCCCCAGAATACTGATTACCTAAATCATCCCTCACTTCTAAATCGATATCCACTCCATCCCATACACCCCTTATTTCTTGAGATACTTCTTGGTTGTAGTATAAAATAAACGACATTGGTGTTATTTCCATTCTCTCCATATTTACTTTTACACCATCTTTTTCTGTACTACCTCTAATCAATTGCTCTTTATTTTCTATTCCTCTTAGATTAATCTTAAAATTCCAATCCCCCTTTATCGTTTCTTCTGTTTCTAAAATATCTATACTTTTTATACTCCATTCAATGTTCACTGTAGTTTCTTTACTACTAACTAGATCGCTACTTGTTTTTATTACACCTGTATATTTTCTATCAGCGACTTTAGTAATTTTATTGCTTCCTGATTGGGCACCTGCTCCTTTAATAGTTAAAAAATCTAATGTACTTGGATTTTTGCCTAAATCTCTGTTACTTTCTATAGAATAGTTTATCGATACTGTCTTCCCATCGAAAGTCGCATCATTTATCGTTATCTTAATTCCATTGCTTTCTTTTATCATATTTAGTACTATTGCGTATTGTTTATAATTATAATGAAGCTCCGTTGTCTTCTCTACATCAGCTTTATAATTTTCATATAGCCCTGTTCTACCATTATCTAAAAATCGGAATATATCACCTACAATTGGCAATCCTCCAGCATATGTAGGAAACCCAATACCAAGCGTTGCAACTGATAACCCTACTAAAATAGATGCTGCAGCAACACCCTTTTTCCAACTTTTCATCTTTTTCTTCATACGTATCGATTGTTTTACATTACGTTTTACTTTTTCTTTTTCAATTTCAGAAGCCTCAATTTCCTCAAGTTCTTTTTCATCTATATCAATGTCATTTAATAGTTCATAAATGTCTTTCATATTGCACTACCTCCAAAACTAATATTCGTAGCATTTTGTTGTAGTTTCTTTTTTCCCCGGTACACACGATTATCTATCGCTGCCCTGGTTAATCCTAATTTGTCACCTATTTCCTCTGTCTTCATACCGAGAAGATATTTCATAATGAACACTTTTTGATCTAGCGGTTCTAATTGATTAATAAGCTTCAATAATTCTTCCCTATCTTCCATAACGATTAATTCGTCTTCCGCTGACTTTTCTGTACTAATATGAAACTCATCTGAAATAATTTCTACTTTCCTAGTCGCTTTCCGGTAATAATCAATCGCTTTAAACTTCGCAATTGCCGCAATCCATTTTTTAAAATCATTTGGCTCTCCATGAAATTTATTTGCGTTATTCCAAATGGAAAGAAATATATCGTTTACACATTCCTCTATGAGTCCATCATTTTGAACTGGAAGAAGAACTTTGTGCGTGATTCCTTTTATGAGTGGTAAGTATGTATCGACAACGAATTCTAGCGCATCTTCTTTTTGCCGTTGTAATCTTTTTATAAAATTTTTCTCATTTGATTTCATGTAGCGATTCCCCTTATTTTTTTATAAACGCTTTTACACCCTATATAACGTTTTGGAAATTTTTTTCTCTCATCTTTTTTTATTTTTTGTATATAATGGAATACTTTTCCTTAGCCATTGTCTCATATAAATATAAGCTTGAAGAAAATTTTCTCAAGTCTGTAATTCAATTAGTGTAGTACACTATTTATGCAGACACTCTTTAACCTAGTGTACATTTCATTTAATTAATCTACTTTTATAATTTTAAATTAGGAGATGAAATTTGTATGTGTGGAATTACAGGTTGGGTAGATTGGAAGAAAGATCTTTCAAATGAACATGTTATTTTAGAAAAGATGGCGAATAGTATTCAGCATCGCGGTCCTGATGCTGAAGGATTTTGGTTTTCACCTCATGCGGCTTTTGCACACCGACGTTTAATTGTTATTGACCCAGAAGGCGGGACGCAGCCGAAGACATTTCGTGCTGGTGATTATACGTATGCTCTTACTTATAATGGAGAAATTTATAATTTTCGTGAACTGAGAGAGCAACTACGAAAATGTGGTCATGCATTTGAAACGCATTCAGATACAGAAGTATTACTACATGCTTATTTAGAATGGAAAGAAGACTGCGTACAACATTTAAACGGAATTTTCGCTTTCGCCTTATGGGATGATCAGAAGCAACAACTGTTTTTAGCACGTGATCATTTAGGCGTAAAGCCACTCTTTTATACAGAAAGAAATGACAGTATTATTTTCGGATCTGAAATAAAAGCATTATTAGCTCATCCATCTGTTCCTGCTGAAATTGATGCGGATGGAATAAATGAAATATTTGGATTAGGCTTATTTCGAACTCCAGGATGTGGCGTCTTTAAACATATTCAAGAAGTTCGTGCTGGACATTCTATAACATTCACACGTGATAAAAAAGTGGTTAAGAAGTATTGGAATTTAGAAAGTAAGATCCATACAGACTCTACCCAAGACACATCTTCTCATATTTTATCTATTTTACAAGATACAGTAAAAAGACAATTAATTGCCGATGTTCCTCTCGTCTGTATGTTATCAGGCGGATTAGACTCTAGCGGTATTACTGCACTTGCGGGTAAAGAATTTGCAGAGGAAAACAAAACACTTCACACGTATTCAATTGATTTTGTAAACAGCGCAAAAGATTTCGAGCTGACATTTGCTCGAACTGGTCTAGATGCTCCTTGGGTAAAACGTGTTTCTGAACATGTAGGGACATCGCATCATGACATTATTGTGAATGCTGAAGAGTTAGCAAATCACTTATTCGTTCCCCTTCACGCGAAAGATTTACCCAGTGCTGGTGAAATGGAAACTTCACTTTATTTACTATTTTGCGAAATGAAAAAAGATGCAACCGTAGCTTTATCTGGAGAATCTGCTGATGAAGTATTCGGGGGATATCCTTGGTTTCATCAAGAAGAACTATTATATGTAGATAAGTTTCCGTGGTTAACAAACTGGAAAAACACATCTTCTCTATTATTAAGCGAAGTAACAAATCAATGTAATCCTGAGCATTATATTAATAAACGATTCCATGAGGCTGCTCTTGAAGTACCTACTCTTGAAGGCGAAAACAAAAAAGAAGCGAAACAGCGTCAAATGTTTTATTTATTTTTAACACGATTCCTTCCGTTCTTACTCGACCGTAAAGACCGTATGAGTATGGCTGTCGGATTTGAAGTTCGTGTACCGTTTTGTGATTATAGATTAGTTGAATATTTATGGAACGTACCTTTTAACGTCAAAAGTATTGATAATATTGAAAAAGGTATTTTACGTAGAGCACTGAAACCGGCTTTACCTGATGATGTGCGAAATAGAAGAAAAAGCGCTTATCCTACTTCACAGGATCCACACTATTTACAAACAATCCGCAATTTAACGCTTGATATGTGCAGCAATAAAAATAATCCTGTTTTCTCACTCATTAACCATTCCATATTACTTGCAATTGCTGATCAAAGTAACAAAGAGATTACCAATTTTGAAGCAAGAAGTGCTATGGAGTATATGCTACAAGTAAATGAATGGTTAAAAACGTATCATATTCATATTGCTTAACAAAAAAGAGTTCAAGGACAAAAACCCTTGAACTCTCTTTCATTTATTAATTGGCACATTGTCTATTTTCAGTATCGATGGACCATCCAATAATAGTGGCACAATCTCTACCTTTCCACTGAAGTACATTTGTTAATACAGGCTCAATCTGTAAACAAGATCCGTCGTGTAATATTTCTACTAAAGATTGATCATCATCAAACTTTAGTTTATCACACTCTAAAATACCATCCGTTGCCATTACAATGTGATTCTGACCTTTTTCTAATCCCCTTACCCCTGATGTAAAACAAGGTGTATTCGCTGCAAAAACATTTTTTCTTCCTATATACTCATAGTTCTTACGCTTATTTAGCCTACCTTTTCCATTTTTCGTTTGCTCTGAATGGAATAAATACGCAAAGCAATCACCAACTGATAGCCAATATAAGAACTCGCCTTTTCGTAAACAAATTAAACATGCAAGTTCCTCATCATCTTGGTCACATTTCTCGATAAATAGCTCATCTGTAAATAACGCTAATAAATACATATGTGTATGATGAAAAGCTAAATGGATTGGGTATGAAAATAACTCTTTTAGTTTTTCTTCTCTTTCTGAAATCGCTTCTATTATATAATGTATATTTTTCGTTTTATGATGTGTATCAAAAATCATAACAAATTCAAATTCTAATTTCGGATCCCACCAAGCTAGCACTGCATCTCCTCTTTCATATGCATCACTCTCTTGATTTCCTCCATATACGCCGACTGAAAGAGGACCACATTTTTCAACATGTATTTGATCTACATACATCTTTTCATGACTAATCCATTTAAATGTATTCACAGCTATCATCCTCTCTCTTGCTAAATGTATACCTTTACACATAGATTACCTTATATTTCAATAAAAATAAACTTTTTCAACATTTTTAATGAAAATAAAAGGATTTTACTTCTTAATCAACGAATATATCTTACTATACGATATAAAAATAGGAGGATTTATCATTATGAAAGACATTAATCAACATTGGGAAAGGATTTATTATCACTTACGATATGAATATGAAGACAACCTTTCTCACCAAGCTATTCGTATTTTACAAATCGTTTCTCGTGAGAAAGATATAACAATTGGAAAAGTTGCTACTGAGCTTAGTCTCTCTCATAACACAGCATCTGAACACGTAAAGCGCCTTATTCAAAAAGGATTTATTATAAAAGAAAGAAACAAACACGATGAAAGGGTTGTAAACCTTACTTTAACGAAAGAAGGCATTGAAGTATTAGAAAAACATACTTTACTAGATAAAGAAAAGATAAAAATATTAGAATCACAGTTATCAAAAGAAGAACAACAATTAATTGAAAAAGCCTTTTCGTTATTAGCGAAGGAGGCAAAATATGCATTTCCTCGTTAAAGTAATCGTTTCGGCACTTATTATCGGCGTTATTACTGAAGTCGCTAAACATTATAGTACGATAGGCGGCTTTATTGCTGCCCTTCCACTCGTTAGTTTACTAAGCCTATTTTGGATTTCTTTCGAAGGTGGGAGTAAACAAGAATTAAGTCAATTCGCTTTAGGTGTATTATATGGATTTCCTGCATCCGCACTACTATTATTTATTGTTTATATCGGTTTAAAAAACTCCTTTTCACTTAGTACATCTATACTCTTCGGCATATGCGCCTGGTGTATCGTCTTTACTTGCCAAAAAGTATTTCAAGCTTAGGGGGAATTACTATTAATAGATCAGTAGAGATATTTGGACAAACTGTAGAAGTATACATGAGCGGTAGCAGTAAACAAACTGTAGTCATTCAAACAGGAATGGGCTGCTCATTTTACGATTGGCTTCCTATTATAGAAAAGCTTTCACAAAAATTCACAGTCATTTCATATCATCGCCCAGGTTACGGAAAAAGTGAGCTAGGAACTAATCGACGTACAACAATGCAAGTTATAAAAGAACTACATATGTTACTACATGAACTAGATATTTATGAGCCAATCATTTTAATCGGTCATTCCTATGGAGGTTTATGCGCACAACATTTTGCAATGTTACATGAAGATAGGCTGCAAGCACTTCTTTTAGTTGATTCTACTTCCATGAACTTACACCGATTAGATGAACTGCATTTACCGGTTTCTGATCAAACTGATTCTGATGATATGTGGCTACAAAAATATCATACCTACTCCAACATGGATGCAGACGCGCTTTATACTGAACTAAAACCTATGCTCGTCAATACAACAAAACAGCATATCAAATTTTCTACATCTCCTTCCTTATATAAAGCGACAGCTTCTGAACTGTCCGAGTGGAAAAATTGTGCTCGCTCAATAAAAAAACAACATAAAACATTAGAAATACCATTAATCGTTATCGGTAGAGATCCTCAATATTCTATTGCTCAATTGATTGAGGGCGGTATGCCAAAAGAAGAAGCTACACAACTTGAAGATATGTGGCAAGAACTTATTCGTGAACAATTAAATCTCTCAATAAACAGCCAATACATTTTGGCTGAACATGCTAGTCACGGGATAGAAAACGATCGTCCAGATGCTATCATTGAAGCCATTCACTTATTGTAAATAAAAAAAGGAAGCAACTAAAGCTGCTTCCTTACTTATCTATTCATAGTCTTCTTCATCATCGACTTCTTCATAATACGAACTCCCATTGCTTACATATATAGGACCGTTCGCAACATCAATACGTAGTACCCATGCCCACGGCACAGCTAAACGTTTATGTATTGCTCTCCAAAAGTTCATTGATTTTCTTTCGTACTCCTGGAACTCCTGAAGTAACTCTTTATAGGAGGAACCGTCTAACTGAATATTTGCTTCTAATAAACGAGAATGGGCATAGTACTGTAACTCTAGTTCAGCAGCAATCTCCATTTCTTCTTCCGTTGCCATACCTATAATTGCTCCATCTGCTGGTGCGATTTCATATACGTTGTGAACTTCAATAAGCCCTTCTTTCTCTTTTTCAAACATGTAAACAGCCTCCTTTAACCAATATTTTTTATGTTACAAAGTCATACTTCTACAATACCTTCTCCCTTTCCTCTTTTTTTGATAAACTTTTACAAATTATTTATCTGATAATCTGTAGACTGTATTCTTTCAGCAGAACTGAAACAATTATTATCAAAAGTTAATTTATACACATCTGGCATATGAAGGGTTTTCCAAAACTGAAAACCATATTTCGAATCAAAATAATTCATTAGTAATACCATAATATTCCCATGAGTACCTATTACAATATTCTTACCTTTATATTTTTTTAATATATTTTGCATACATATTACAGCGCGTCTTTGCGCTACATCATTTGATTCTCCGCATTCGTATGCAAAAGTCCAGTCTTCCCATACCTTCTGAATAGCATCGTTAAAATCTGTTACTGGCTCTTTACTTAACAACCTTTCCCGTAAATCTTCTTCCAGTTGTATTGATAAATTATATGTATTCGCAATTCCTTGCACGGTTTGAATCGCCCTTTTATACGGGCTAGAAATAACAACATCAATGTTTTTATCCTTTAACAAACTTGTTACATTACCTGCATCAATCTCTCCTTCTTCAGATAAGGGACGTTCCCTTTCTTCCTTTGTATATGTAGAGTGAGCGTGGCGAACGAAATATACTGTAGTCATTATTCAACTTCCTTTCTTAGTTTCAATCTATATTCCATGCAGTAAATAGGAAATCCTGTATCATGAATAGAAAAGAGCGCCTTTTAAAAAGCGCTCTTTTGTTTACATAATAAAATTATTCCATTATAACTTTCTTCTGAATTCTTCATCTGTTATAGCATCTTGAATAAAATAATCTATATTATTTCTCAGCTTTTGGTATGCAACTTGATCTTCTATATCGTTAAACATAATTACAACTTCTACCTTATTCCCTTTCTTATCTGTAGTATACAAACTTTTTGTCAATACGAATGCGGTAGAACCACCTTTTTGACCAGCATATTCCAACTTACTATTTTCAACTGTTCCTTTAAAAACATTATCAATTTCATCTTGCATTGATTTTGGAAAATAATTTCTACTATTTATCTTTTCCATTAAACTCAAATAATCTTTAGCATTTGCACTCACTAATCGATCTGACCAAATACGCTGGAATTCCATATCTATTTTTAATGGTATATCACGTTTCTTCCATTCACTTTCATCTTTCATCCATTCATGTATTTGTAACACGTGTTTATTATATTCATCATTAGACATGTTACGTATCATTTCTAACGATTGATTTTCTGGCTCATTAAGCTCTTTTTCTACATACCCTCTCATATATAGTGAAGCAGTATACGAAGAGAACTTGTCATGACTAGTAAGTTCTAACTCTTTTAAACTATCATTTACTCTTTCTATTCCAAGCTTATCTAACAAATATGTTGTATTCGCATTAGAACTATAATGAATCATCCCTTTAGCCACTTCTTCTAAAGCAATCTGTCCATTTTGCACTAACTCTCTCACTTTTGAATCTTCTAACCAGTCAGGATGCGCTCCACCATCAGTGTTTTTAACATAATATTTTTCTAAATCCTGCAATGAAATTTGTTCATCTCGACTTATTTTTCCTTCTGACACTTGCTTAGCAAATTCAACTGCTATTACGATTTTTGCCGTACTTGCTAATGGTAATTTTTTATTTTCATTTACAGATGTTACTACTTCACCGTTTTTTCTAATAAGTAATGAACATGTTTCATCACCTTTATGTTCTTTTATGTAGTTTAATACGTAATCAGGATCTTCTTTTGACAAATAGTACTTCATAATAACAAAGAAAGCTATAACAGCTACTACAATGACTCCTGCAACAATTCCTATAATCTTTAATATGTTCACAATATGCCCCCTCTATAAATTCCCTTCTATATAATAATTATAACGAATAAAAATACAAAATTATACAAAACAGAGTAACTCTTCCTAAAAAAAGAAAGAGTTACTCTATTTCACATGATGTTATTTGTCCATTTAACGTAACAACTATATTTGAGTCGTCACTTTCTTTAACTCTATTTAGTCGATTTGAGTTAGGAGGACCAATTACAACTGACTCCTTAATTGGCGAAAGGTCCTTTCCTAATTTTTCTGCACTTACACCGTATGCAGCTTGAAATACTTCTGGCGGTGTTAATCTAAGTATGTCTGATCCCTCCGCTGTTTCAAACTGATCGTTATTAAAGAACAAATGTAATTGTACTTCCTCTGTTACCGCTGTAATCCAATGCCACCATCCCATTGGAATAAAGACAGTTTGCCCCGCTTTCACATGATAATTTTGCAATTGATTCGTTTCGGGATTTAAAATGGATGTAACTGCTTCTCCTGATACAACAACATCTAATTCCCACGCATTCGGATGCCAATGTGGTTCCCGCATATGCCCTTTTGTCATAAACAAATCAACAAACGCCCCTCCTATCATCGCAGGTAACTGCGTTGAGGTAACTTCATATGCAACGTTTTTCTCATCTCTTTTAAAAAAGACATTTTTTCTCGAATCAAAGAAAAGATTTGGCGTTCCTGAGCTTTTCTTTAAATTTTTATTATCTGTAACATAACCTGAATTACTCATTCAATCCCTCTTTCCCGCTCCGAACATTTCTTATTTTACACTGTATCGTATGGGGAAATTTTATAAATGTGCCTATTAACAACATAACAAAAAAACATGCCTTCATGATGAGAGCATGTTTTGTGATTTTTTTCACATTATTTAGTTAAAAAATAAACTTTTTACTTACCATGATGTAACATTAAATCACTAAGTTCTTCTTCAATGTGATTTAATTTCGCAACTCCTTCTTTCCACTTATGAATATAACGCGATACCCCGACAATAAATAAAACAATAATTGTAGAAAGAATAATACCATATACGATTGTTACAGTACTCATAGTTACACTTCCTTATAATTAGTAATGTTGTTATTAGTTATATTTTTATTATAAACCTTTTTCTTTTAAAATACTTCGATTTCAACTTTTTGTAACAAAATTGATTTTTCTAATATTTCGTTCATAAAAATGGAATATTTTTCACAAATTATACAAAACTTCACCATATGTACTATTGCCACATGAGTTATATTGTTAAATAGGATAAAGTGAAATTTTAGTCAGTACGGGGTATCTATCCCACACTGATTATTAGCCCGCACCAACCAGGATTTTACGGACCGTTACTGTGGGATAAAGGGGATGAAATACTATGACGACTTGGTTTATTGTAATGTTAGTTGTATTTGGAGCATTTAAAATTATTGTTTCTAGCCTTCCTAACTCTGCTATTGAATCCATTATTAGCAAGTACGAAACACATCCACAACTTGAAGAAGAGAATGTGACTGTTACAATCAATGGAAATAACTTAGAAGGCGAAAAGAAATCCAAAATTATTCATGATTTTAACGAAGGATTATTTTTAGATCGCTATTATGCACCACCACACAATGAAGGCACTCCTTTAATTATCAATGCAAAACGTGGCAAAAAAGATTTTACATTTTATATTTATAGTCATGAAGAGCATGTTGATGTAGTAAAACAACATAAAAAGAAGGTAGTTGCTTATAGTTTACGCTCTAAAAACCTTCAAAATAATGATATGTTCGTGTCAGCTGATTTAGCTTAATGCTCATATATTAGAAGAAGGAATCCATGGCACATAGATTCCTTCTTTCCTATTTACTGAAAAATAAGCTCTGTCTTCAAACTATCTTTCGGTAACAACCATCCTTTTTTCTCTATACTCGCCATTAATAATTCTCTTTGTTTTGTCGCGATACTTTCCTCATTTGTTTTAAACGACACTTCTATTACGAAGTCATCTTCTATCTTCCCGGTATTACTTAATGGCCAAATTTCAATATTCGTTTTTATATTTTCAAATTCACCTGTATACCGTTTCATTAATACAGGACCATAAATACGAGAATTCTTGAGCATTTCTTCTCCCCAATTCGTATACAACCATTTGTTCATTTTCCCTGGCAACTTTTCTATTAACATGTTTTGAGCAACTCGTTCGTTTGGTAAATCAAGTACTCCATATCCTTTAGCACTGTAACTTTTCTTATTTGAAATACTTAACGTTTTCTTCTCAAATCCCCAATCTATTTCCGCCTCATAATTATCAGTTTTACTATCAAATCCATCCTTTTTAGCCACTTCTAGTGCTTCTTGAATTACACCATTTTGAGTAGGATATCTTTTTTTATATGTTAGCTCAAAATCTTTACTAAATTCTTTCTTTCGAATTCTCGCAAACCAACCTTCACTACTTAAATTTTTATTTGCCGTATCTAAAAATTGCACCTGTATTCTTTCATAATTTGTACCAGCCTGAAAATATTCTAGTACCTCTTGCTTCATCTCTTTGTTATAACCTAATACTTGTTCTGGCTTTAATAATAACTTCACTTCAAAGCTAGGTTTCATTGAACTAGCAGCAAAACCTTCCTTAACGTTATAAAGGAAACAACAAAAGAAAATACTTACGAATACAAATACTTTTTTCATATACCAATCTCCTTTACATTTTATATGACTTCTACACATTCCATTGCAAGTGAATACACATTTTCATATCCTGCTGTGCTTAGCTTTTGTTGTAATCGATCCGTATCCTCTTTCAAAGCATGTACTAACACCGTATGTTCTGGTAATAGTGTATTTAACATTTCCTTAACGTCACTTATACTTTGATGAACTTTATATGGAACTCGCTTCACCCTACATTCTTTACCTACACGTTCCTTCAAAACTTTTTCTGCAAAACTTCCTTTAGCAATATGTCCAGTAAAGATAATCGAATTTCGTTCTTCATGCCGAAGTTGTTCATAATACAACTGTGCTCGTTTCGTTTGCATATTCGCATCACTCATTACAACTATTCCGTAACTATTTTGCATACAAATGTCATTATCCATAACTATTATGTTTCTTTTTAAAACCTCCACAACCCGTTCAAGTTTTTCTTTATTTTTTAACCAATCTTTATATATGAACATCTCTTCAAATCCAGCCAAAATTTCTTTATCTACTATAATTGGAAGTTCTTTATATCGTTCATATAAATAAAATACTATATCTTGCGCCCTACCAAGTGAGGGCAGTGGTAGTAATACTGTTCCTTTATTTTGAGCAACTCGTTCAATTTCTGCACATAATTCGTCTACTCGTTCCTTTTGTGAAACATCATCAGTGTGATAAGCGGCATCTACAATTGCAATTTTTATATCGCTTCGCAAATTTTCAGGTAAATTAGCTCGTAGTATATTAGATTCTGCTGAATAATCACCAGAATAAAATACGTATGTATTACACATATCCACTAAAAACCAAACAGCTCCTAATACATGCCCACTATACCCCCATTGAAACCTCAACGTCGGTGTAATCTGTATCCATTCATTTGGATTACTAATCTCATCAATACATACATAATTTAAATCTTTAATATTTTGATCGTTATAAGGTAAATTCCACCCTTTTGAAAGATTGTAGTTTCCCCATTTTTCAAAATAAGCTGGAAGTTGCTCCTTCGTATAACGAGTCGTCCAAATTTTTTTCTTATATCCATACTTCGTCAATAAAGGTAAACCCATCGTATGGTCTTCATGAATATGTGATAAAAATACTGCATCCAAAAACGGAACAACTTCTCTTTCTATTTTGGGATAACTATCCTCATATGATCGATTAATACCACAATCAAATACTATTTTTGTCTCTTTATTTTTTACAAAATAGCAGGAACGACCGTATTCTCCCGCTCCTCCCCATACTTCCATCCTCATCATGCTACCCCTTTTCGTTTTTGCTCCATATGTTGCAGAAGTAATAAGCACATTGTTGTAAGCCCAACAGAAACAACAGCCATTGCCATTCCTATAGATACTTCTCCTTGTTCAAATTGAGCAAAAATAAACGTTGCTGACGTTTCTACTGATGGAGGTAGTACGAGAAGCGATGCTACTAACTCTCTTATCGAAATCGTAAATGTCATCGCCCATCCAGCAAGAATTCCTGGAATAATAAGCGGCAATATTATTTTTCTAAAAATATAAATATAATTCCCGGAAAAAATACTTCCTGCCTGTACAAGAGAATCATCAATTTGTCCGAGCGATGCTTTTACATACTGCACCGTATAAGGTAAAAAGAGAACAACATACGTTACGATAACCATGACTGGTGTATTGTAAATTGACATAGGCATATAGGGTGAATTCCAAAATAAAATAAGCCCTACAACCATCACTATTCCTGGTACCATATTCGGTAACATGCCGCACATATCAAGCCATTTTTCAGAGGACTTTTTCCCCTTTCGAATCATAAGCGCCAAAAATACGCCAATAATTACAGCAACAATCGCCGTTACGAGTGAAAAAAGAAAACTGTTCCATAAAGCTTCTAATCCCGGAGAACCAATTGTAAATAATGCTTCATAATGGCTTGTTGTAAAGTTATTAAAATGTAAGCCACCGCCTCTTAACTTCGACAAAGAAGCAATAAGTATAGAAAAGTATGGGATTCCAATTGCTACTATTAGTAAGCCAATTACATAAACCCATGCTATAACGCGCGCAAATATAGACAAAGTATACCTTTTAGATTTCACACCTTTTCCACTAACCATTGCATATGTATACTTTCGATTCAATACATTTTGCATATACCAAATGAGCATACACGCACTAAGTAATAAAGAAGATAATGCTGTGGCACTGCCAAAATCAATCGGCCAACTAGAGATAAATTTATGAATCTCAGATGTTAACACATGGAATCCTATTCTACGTCCGAATGTAGCTGGTGTTCCAAATTCAGCAATCGTCTTTACGAAAATGAGTAAAGCGCCCATTACATAACTTGATAACAATAACGGTAGTATTATTTTTCTTAAACGATAGAAAAAACTTCCACCATGAACTGCTGCAGCTTCTTCTTTACTACTCCCAATCTGAAGTAACGTGTTTTTCAACATGAAGTAAAGGAATGGGAATAAATGCAGACTCATAATTAAAACCATACCGCCTAAACTAAAAAACGATGATGAAATCGGCTTTAAAGCCGGAAAAAATTGTTCAAAATAACCGTTAGGTTGCATGAACAAAATCCAGCCCATCGATCCGATATAGGGCGGGGTCATAAATGGGATCATAAAAACAATATCTAACTTACTATACTTTCCTACATCTGTTTTGCTCATAATGAACGCCAATGGAAACGCCAATATTGTAGCTCCTATTACAACGAGTACACCTAGAAGCATCGAATTTAGAAAAATTCCAGCTAATCCACCACTCTGCATGACTTCAAAAGGCTTTAAAAAATTCCAACTGCTATTTTCATATACACTAGAAAATAAAATGAGAAAAATCGGAATGACGATTAACATCGCCACAAGTAACAACGCTACTGTCATTCCAACTTGTCTTACTGTTACGAATCGATTTACCATGTAATCACCATCTTATTGAAATACTTTCTTAAATTGTTTTGCTATTTCATCTTGTTCTTTCTCAACTGTTTTCCAATCAATATTTAATACTGGAATCTCTTCTACATTCGGTCTATTTTCAGCTTTTATATCTTTTCTACCGGGCAACAAATACGCTTTAGAAACTTGTTTTTGCACATCATCTGATAATAAATAATCAATAAACTCTTTTGCACCTTCTACATTTTTACTATCCTTCATAATGCCTGCTGCACGTGGACTAATGACTGTTCCGCTTTTTGGATATACGATATCAACCGGTTCACCCTTTGCTTTTGCACTGTACGTCATATAGTCAACACCCGCAATTACCATATCTTTCGCACCTGTTACAACTGGGTCTAACGCTTCTTGGTTTGCCCCAGCTACTGTAACTTCATTTTTCTTAAGCTGTTCAAATAAATTCCATCCATCTTGTCCATTCTTTTTCACATATCCTGTTACAAAGTCTAAAGCTGAACCTGAAAGTGCTGGATCTGGAAGATTCACTTTCCCTTTCCATTCTCCTTTCGTTATATCGCTCCAATCTTCAGGTGCTGTCTTCACATTTTTTGTGTTATACACAATTCCTAATGCTGAAGCACTATATCCAAAATAATGTCCTTTATCATCCGACCATTCAGAACGAAGCTTATCAGCTTGTTTTACTCCTTTATAAGCTAACGTTTGCCCATCTTTTTTTAATCCTTCCATCGCTGGTAAAGAAGCAAGTACGACAACGTCAACGACTGGATTTTTCTTTTCAGCCTCCATTCTTGCTAAAATCTTACCTGTTGTTCCTTGAAACATTTCTACTTTTATCCCTGTTTTCTTTTCAAAGTCCTTTTGAATTTTTTCTGCTAATCCTTTTGGTCCTGCACTATATACAACAATTTTCTTTTCATTAGCGTTTTTATTTTTTGCATCTACACTGCCTGTCTTTGAGCTACAACCTGTTACTACAGCAGAAAATAGTAAAGTACATACAAATAAAGACTTAAGCGAACTGAATTTCTTCATACGATTCTCCCCCTATATGATGAATACATTTTTTTGGTACATATAACGATACCGGTTTACCAACGCTTAGCTTACTATTGTGATAAGCTGTCCATACACCGAGTGTCCCCATGTTTACTTTCACTTCATAACGTTCTCCTACATATGTAACGTGCTGAACTTCACCTGTATACATTTCGCACAAGTCATTTTTTGTCCAGCTCACATGCTCTGGACGAATCATTTTTTTCCCCTCTACAAGCCAATTTGCCTTACCAATAAATTTTGCAACAAATTCATGAGACGGTTTCACATAAATGTCTTCTGGTGTTCCTTTTTGTAATACTTCACCCTGCTTCATGACAATAATTTGGTCTGACATTGACATAGCTTCTGTTTGATCATGTGTTACATACAATGCCGTTAAACCAATTGAATGAACGATGTCCATAAGTTCTAATCGCATTTCTTCTCGCAAAATTGCATCGAGTGCACTTAACGGTTCATCGAACAAAATAAAATGAGGTTTCGTTACAATTGCTCTAGCAAATGCGACACGTTGCTGCTGTCCACCTGAGAGTTCATGCGGATATCTTTTCTCCATACCTTGCAAACGAACTCGCTTTATCGCATCTTCTACCTTTTCTCTTAAGTGATTCGTTTGCTTTGTAGCCCTTAAACCAAATGCAACATTTTCAAATACAGTCATGTGCGGCCATAAAGCAAAATCTTGAAATACCATGCCGATATTCCGCTCATGAGGAGATGTTTTTATCTTTTTAGCAGAAGAATACATGCACTTATCTCCAAAATATATTTCACCTTTATCCGGTTCCTCAAGCCCTGCAATCATTCTAAGTAAAGTCGTTTTCCCGCATCCTGAAGGTCCTAAAAGTGTGGTGAATTCCCCTTTTTTCATTACAATCTGTAACGGCTTTAACGCCTGTGTTTTCCCAAATGCCTTTTCTAATCCATGAATTTTAATATCCATCGTTTCACCTCTCTCCCCTCATTCTTAACCTGCTTTCATTCTATCTGGAAGTTTTATACTGAATGTTAATGTACTGTAAAGATTAAATTAAAAAATCTCTAATAAACTATTTATTTCTATAGATTTTTTCTATAGTTAGAAGAAAAAGGGGCCAACTTATCATGAATCTCTTAAAATTAGAAATTGTAGTGCTTATTAAGAAATACAAAAAGCTTACTATTGTTGCAGAAAAACTTGGCGTTAAACAACCTACTATTACGTTTCACATAAAAAGCTTAGAAGAGGAACTTGGTGTGCCTTTATTTGAATTACGTTCCGGAAGGTATTTCTTAACAGAAGCTGGCGAGGCATTGCATCATTATGCTTGTAAAATAGATGCACTTATGAAAGAAGCTAGGCGGGTCACACAAGAGTTTAAAGATTTTAATAAAGGCGCTATAACAATTGGTGCTAGTTATGTACCCGCGACTTATCTTTTACCAGAAGTTGTTCACCAATTTCAATGCGAATTTCCAAATATAAAAATAACACTCATAGTAAAAACAGCTCCTGAAATTCGAACGATGCTACAAAATCATGAAATTGATCTCGGGGTAATTTCTGCGGCACCATTTGACGAACCACTTCTAAAACAAATGAATGTAATGCCTGATACACTTGTTCTTGCCTTTTCCAAAGAACATCATCTTTCTAAAAGAACAAATGTATCATTACAAGATATCGAAAAAGAACGTATATTATTGCATCGTAACCCATCTACAACGAGAGATTTACTTACACAATGGACGTTAGCACATAACATTACATTCCAATCAGAAATTGAACTAGATTCATTAGAAACGATGAAACAAATTTTAAAATATGGTAATGGGGTTGCCTTTATTTCAAAACTTGCTATTGAGCAAGAAGTACAACGAAATGAGCTATGCTATATACCGATCCCTGATTTTGAATTTCAGCGTAATATTTATACCATTCATCATGAGGACAGATGGAATTCTAAAATAATTTCTTTTTTACTACATAGTATTACTTCTTTTGCAGAAAAAAATTAAAAGGCTGTCGTTATACACGACAGCCTTTTAAACTATAACTCTATTTGTTTTTCTTATCCTCAATTTTTGCTTGTGCCTCTTCAGCCTTATCTAATGCTTCTGAAACTTTTTTCTCTTTTTCTTTTACATCATCTATACTATCAACAGCTTTAATTAATTTATCGATTCCTTCTTCATTTACCTTTTTTCGTTTCGCTACTCTTTCATTTACTTTCTCTTCCACATCTTTTGCTTTTTGAAGCATATTCTCTGTATTTGATGTCACAGCTTTTTCAAGTGCATCATCTTTTTTCTTTTGTAACACTTCATTTGCAATATCTTTCGTTTCTAAATACTTACCGTCTTTTAATGCTGTCGCACCGCGATCTAGTAACTGAGCGACTTCTTTATATGCCTTCGCTTCATTTCCTGATTTCTCTTTTTCCGCTTTTTCAAACCACATAATCGCATCACTATATTTTTCATTTTTCAATGATTGCATACCTGTTTCAATATACGTGTCATAATTACTACATCCAGTCATTACGACTAACAGAAAAAGCATTACAAAACTTAATTTTCTCATGATGTTTTCTCCTTTTCTTTGCCTGCTCACTTTACTGTAACATACATGAAAAGGAGTTTCAAAAACTAAAATACTAATATGGTCATTTTTATATTGTTAAAATTTTCTTTTAAACCGATACATCCACTTGTTTTTTCGCCATATGCTGCTTTACTCCAACTAATACAACTAACAATAATCCTCCACCTAATGTCATCATAACAATGCTAGTCGGTAACATATCTAATAATAATCCATATACAATCATTCCAAGCGGTGCGATTGCAGTAGAAATTGTTTCAAGTAGACCGAATACACGTCCTAAATAGTTTGGATCTGTCGTCTTTTGCATATGTACTTGCATCGGGATATTTACAACCATCATTGATATACCGGTTAAAATCATAAAAGTGATATAGTAAATAAAACTTGCTACTTTCGGAATGATAACTAACAACGGAAAGACTGTGCATAAACTCAAGCCCGCAAATAAAAACAGTCCAATATAAACAGAGCGAAACGGATTATTCACTTCTTTACGTACTGATAAAACAATTGCACCAATTAGCATCCCGACTGCTAACATTCCCTCTACAACACCGAGTTGCTTCGAGGATAAATGCAAATTTTTAATAATAATATATGGAAGCGAAACGAAAAGTGCACTCGCAAAAAAGTTTACCCCTACTGCAATTTTCATTAAACCATATATTTCATGCTGTCGTTTCACATATGAAAAACCTTCTTTTATACTCGTCAAGAAATGCTCTTTACTTTCGGCCAATTCTTTTTTATATAAATCAAATACGATGAATAATTGTACAATAACTGCTAAAAAGAATGTAATACTATTTAACAGGAAAAATGTTTTGATTGAAAAGAAACCAAATACAACTCCTCCAATAATCGGCGCTAAAATATTCGATAAAGATGATGCCGTCTGATTTAAAGCACTCGCTTTTTGAATACGCTCCTCATCTACTAAATTAGGAATAGACGAAGTTAATGAAACAGAATAAAAACTTGCACAAATTGATAATAATGCCGCTGATACATAAATAAACAGAAGTGATGGTCCAAATATAGTAGCAAGAATAAACATGATAAGCATTGTTAAGCTACTTAATAAATCAGTGCCAATTACAAGCCATCTTCGGTTCACACGGTCAGCTACAGCACCTGCAATTGGGCCACAGATCATTCTTGGTATTGACCCGCAAATAAGAGTAGTTGCAAACCCCATTCCTGAACCAGTTGTCTTTAATACGTATAATCCCATTGCAAACGTATAAATACCCGCCCCTAACAAGGACGTCATTTTTCCAATCATCATTAAAATAATATTTCTCGTTGCAATCTTCATTTTCCAATCATTTTGACCTATACTTACATCCCCCATTATGACACTCTCCCTTTAAAAGTTAAATTGTGTTAAACTTATTATATATAAAACTTTCCAATTTTTACAACGAAAAGTTTAATTATATTTAACTTTTTGATTATAAAGGAGCATATGATGGCTACTCTCGGCGAGAAAATTAAAACGTTACGAAAAGAAAAAAAGCTTACTCAAACTGAATTAGCAGGTTCAGAACTGACAAAAAGTATGTTAAGTCAAATTGAAAATGGAAAAGCTACACCTTCCATGAAAACATTACAATACATCGCTGAAAAACTTGGATGCGAAACGAGTTTTTTACTAGAAGAAGATGATGTAGAAATTGTAGAAATCATTCAACAAATGGAACAACTAATAAAGGCAAATAAATGTGATGAAGTATATGAGACTTTACTACCTATCGTTCAAAAAGAGCTACCTTCTACTTTAAATACCGCTCGTTTATATAAACAATTTGTAACAGCTGCGGCGATTATGAAAGATTACAACATTGAATATTACGTTGAAAAGGCTACTTCTATTTTTGAAAAATATACGTTATACCGGGACAGTACGGAAACAAAATTAAAATTATCCTTTACGATATTCACACGTAAAAAGTATGGTGAATGTTTACAACTTATAGCTAGTATTAGAAATGATTATGAGGAGAAACATTTAGAAATGGATCTCATTATACATATCGAGTTATGTTTATATGAAGCCATCATTTTACTAGCATGCGGCGATTATGAAACATGTGAAAAAACAATATTAGAGGCACTCGAGTTTTCAAAAAAGCATCAAGTATATTTTAAAACAGACGAATTTTATCGGATTTTATCTTACCAAAAAGTCATTACAGCTGATAAAGAACAATATTTATATTACATAAAAAAATCTGAGCAATTTGCCATTTTTACAGAAGATACTCTATCCATTGCGATTATTGATATTTTAAAAGCTTACTACTACAACACGATTACTAATGAATATACAATCGCATTAAAACATCTAGAACAATTTCGAGAGAAACTAAAAGATGAGCCACTTTTTCAAGACGACGGATTGTATTATCTTGAAAAAGGAAAAGCTTTATACGGATTGAAACGTTACGAGGAAGCTTTACAAGCATTGCAACGTGATATCATGCCGGATTATATGAACCATCCACTTGATCAAGCGTGGCTTACAACAGCAGGTGCATATCGTGCCCTTTGTTATGTAAAACTTAACGATAAAAAAAGGGCTCTGAAGGAAGCTACAGAAGCCGCTCAAAAGATACAATCCTACCCGGATTCCATCTTTTCTTCTTTTATTAAAGAAACATTACAAATAATACAAAAACTTTAAAAATGTCTCGAAATGGTATATTATTCCTCCTTTTTTGCAAAGATAATAATGATGGGAGGAATATAAATGAATATACAACGCGCAAAAGAGCTTTCCGAGTCATCTGAAGAAGCCAATGTCAGTTTTCAAGGCATGCCTGTTATGATTCAACACGTCGATGAAAGCAACGAAACCGCCCGCATATATGAAGTAACAAATCCAAAACGCGAATTAACGGTTCCAGTTAATAGCTTAGAGGAAATATAAAAAATGCCACTTCTTTTTTTTGAAGTGGCATTTTTCTTACTTTGTATCACTTAATTTGTATATTCCTTCTCACCCCTGTTTTTCAGCACCTGAACAAGAACAGAAGCTTCCTGCTTCTGTTCTTGTTATTACGTGCTACAATACAAACTATGAACTGAACATTCGTACCATATATGTTAAGGAGGAAAGATAATGGGAACTAATCCACAAAAAACTAGCCCTTATTACGCGGTTATATTCACTTCTAATCTATCGAATGATACAACAGACTATAGTACCGTTGCCGAAAAAATGGAGGAACTTGCGAAACAGCAACCTGGATTTTTAGGTGTCGAAAGTGCACGTGATAATTCGGGACTCGGAATTACAATTTCTTATTGGGAGTCACTTGAAGCAATTGAAAATTGGAAAAGGAACGCCTTACATAAAGAAGCGAAAAAAAGAGGCCGTGAGCAATGGTATGAAAATTTCCACCTGCGCATCTGCCTTGTTGAGAAAGAATATAAGTTTCAGAGAGGTACATTGTAACTATGAAGAAAAAACTAGCTCTCGTTGTTGTTCATGAAATATACGGTGTGAATGATCATATGCATCATGTTATAGACCACTTCACTACATCTCATATAGATGTATTTTGTCCTAACCTTCTACAATTACAAAATGTATTTCATTATAGTGATGAGGAAAAAGCATATCAACATTTTATGAACCACATTGGATTTGATAATGGAAAAGAGCAAATTGAAGAATTCATTACTTGCCTTTCCAATAGTTACACGCATATAGGACTTATCGGCTTTAGTGTTGGGGCTACCATCGCTTGGCTCTGTAGTAACAATCCAAAAATAGATTTTATCATTGGATGTTACGGTTCCCGTATACGTGACTATGTTCACATTAAACCTACATGTGCTACATTACTTATTTTCCCTAAACAAGAAGCTAGTTTTTCAGTATCCTCTTTAATCCAAACATTGCAGCAACAAAATAATCCTTTATTAGAAATAAATCAACTACACGGTGAACATGGATTTTTAAATCCGTACACTGAAAAATATAACGAGCACTCTACAAAGCAAGCATACAACCTAATAGATTCGTTTCTTACGCAAACAATATGATAAAGGAGTTTTATATGTCACTTACATTACTTTTACTCATATTCCTAATAATTCCCTTCATTTCAGCATTAGCTCTCATTTTTATGACGGTTAAAAAAGGAAATTTTCTAAACCGACCATACTTACAATCATTCATCGTATGTGCTCTATTTTTTACGAATTGGATATTATATTTAACAAATTTTTATTCATTACTACCTGAGAAAGTTAGTCGATTTATATTTCTACCTATTTGGTTTTTCCTTTGCGTTTTAGGATTTATCGTTTTCGCACGCGAATGGAAGAACAATCGTATTTTTTCCATATCTATCGGTTTCCTTTCTTCTATTAGTTTTCTATTTGGATTATTGTTGTTAGTTCTTTCAGGAATGTAAAAATAAAAGGAAGAAAAGCCCAACATCAACTTTTCTTCCTTCTATTTTTACCTTTAGATTTTATTGTCATAGTTTCACAAGGTGTGTAATAAATTTGAGGTGTCGCCTTATCAACAAACATCATAAACGTAATAAAGCCGATAATAAAAAAAATAAACAACGTTAACAATATTGCTCCTATCGTTAAAAGTATCATAACACCACCCCTATATATTTCATGTTATTACACCTTTCGCTATTATATGAGCTGAATCCTTTTTAGAAAAATAAACGTAACAAAATAATTACAATGACTCCTGTTAATACTGTTCCTAATAAACTACGAGTATATATCGCTACGAAAAATGTAGGAATTGCCGCAATGATATAATCCCACTGCACTGTCTCATGCATAAATAATACTTGTGCTAAAAGTGCTGCTAATATCGCAATTGGTATGTAATTTAACCATTTTAAACCCCAGTCTGGAATTTGTAGTTTACTAAATACGAGAAGAGGTAAAATACGTGGTACGAGTGTGACAGCTCCGGCTGCTAGTAAAAGGAATAATACGTCCAATCTTACTTCCATTTTTCAATCACCACCCCGATTGTCGCAGCTAAAAGTGTTGCGATAATAACTGCTATACTATCTGGCATAAATAAGTGTGAAACGTATGCGATAATAATCGCTACAATTGCAACACTTAGATGAATGGCTAGTTTCGGTTTACTACTTATTAGCTGAAGTACAAATAATCCGATAAACATCGCTGGTAACGCATAATCCATTCCGTACGTATGAGGATCTGGTATCCACTCTCCAAAAAGCCCTCCGAGAACTGTAGCTAAAATCCAATTTAAATATGCTGTTACATTAAGTCCCATCATCCATTTCTCGCCTAAATGGCCTTTTTGTGCTGCTTGTTGCACTGCAACGCCGAAAGTTTCATCTGTAATTTGCGAACCAATTATTAAATTTTTAAAAAGAGGTATCTTGGTGAAGTAAGGTGCGAGTGCAGCACTCATTAATAAGTGACGTAAATTAACAAAGAACACAGTAAAAATAATTGCCGAGGCTGGGGCACCCGCTGCATACATACCCGCTAATATAAACTGAGCAGAACCTGCGTAAATTAATGTGGACATAAAAGCAATTTCTATGATCGAGAAACCTGCTGTTTTCGCAATAACACCAGCCGCTATACCGATGCTCAAATATCCAAATACAGTTGGTAAACAATCCTTTACACCTTGCTGAAATGAATCATCGCTCTGCAGTGTCATATGTGCTTGAGCTTTATTCACCATTATCTCCCTCCATTTCTTCTATAGTACGTTTTCCTGTTACGACATGAACTAAATCTATGTTTTCACGCCATAATGTATCTAATTTATCAGCTCCAAACTCCTTCGTAATCTCTTCCACCATAATGTCGTGCCGAACATATTCTGTAGCGACGAGAACTAAAGCTGGATCATACGTTGTAACGGCCCATGAAGTGCTATCATTTGAAAAGTTAGCAATTAATACTTCTTCCCCATCACGCGCGATAACAGTTAAATGACCACCCATTCTCTTTTCAACGACGTGAGGTGTCATATAATTATGGTGAAATGTCGCTCCTATTTTTGTTTCTGGAGCACCAAATAAAATTGAAAAAATATGTACGCCTTCCGCTTCCTTTTGATGAATGAATGGCTCAATCTCTTGCACTTGATCTTCCCATACAGAAATCCATAACTCTTCTTTTGCTCTATTAATTATATTGCATATTTCTTTCAAAACACGATCATTTGAGCGAATATGCGAAATTACATCAATTTGTCGCTCTTGTTCTAAACAATTTAATTTTCGGTCTAAAAATTCAAAGGACTTTTCAAAATCTTTTCGCATTCGATCCATTAATTCCGTAGCTGGCACTGGTACATATTTCACTGGTTCAGAAGGAACGATATGCACCGCTCCTTTATCCATCAACTTGCCAAGTACTTCATAAATCATTGAACGGGGTACGCCTGTTTGTTTACTCACTTCATAACCTGTTACTGGATAATGTTTTAATAGTCCAATATACGCTTTACATTCGTACTGGGAAAAACCTAACTTTTGTAACTCCTTTATTATTTCATCCATCGGTAACCCCTCACAATTTATATAGCTCTAATTTCAAAACTACGATTTCACTTTCCATTAGTAGTTATTGCTATACCTACTAATATAAAAAAGAAGCCTCTACAAGTCAACTGATAATTCCGAATTTTTATTCGAAATAAAAAGCCTTCTTTTGAAAGGCTTTTTGTGCATAAGGAATTATTTCAACTGTAGAGCATTTGATATATTACCCTCCAAATGCTCACGTAAGGTTGAACCTGTATACTCTTCTCTAAATACACCTGCTCTCACGAATAAAGGAATGACTTCACTAAAGAATAAATCCAATGATTTTGGAGGACCGCCTGGAATTGCAATAAATCCATCTAGTGCCCCTGCTTCAAATCTTTCCATAATTTGCTTACAAATATCTTGTGGTGTGCCAATAGCGACCCAATGAGCAGAACCAACAACTTCTGGTCGTTCTAGTATTTGCTCAACAGTTGGTTCATTTTTTATGATGAAATTCCGTAATAATTCGGCATGCGTTTTACTACGTACAGCTTGATTTCTACTTGGTAGCATATGTTCAGTAACCTTACTTTCTAATGGAAGCCCTCTAACGTCTAATCCAAGAACCATTTCGAGTAAAGCGTACCTCTTCTCTTTTGTAAGGTGTTGATGAGCTTGCCTGTGCATTTCTAGTGCTTCTTCATATGAATCACCAATAAAGAAATATAAACCTGGCAATACACGTATATCATCTTGCTTTCGGCCATGCTTTTCTGCTCTTCTTCTTAAATCTTGACGAAGTTCGATTCCTGATTCTACATCTGGCATTGCGGCAAAAATCGCATCCGCAACAGAAGCAGCGAAATTCCGGCCAGACTCTGAAGCACCCGCTTGAAATAAAGGCATTTCCCCAGAAATATGTTGCGGGATATTAAGTGGACCTTTCACCTCAAAATGCTCACCACGATGCTCAATTGGCTGTACCATCTCTCTAATTACATCTGCGTTGTCTTCTTTCAAAACTTCATAAGGATGACTCCTCCAAAGTTTTCTTACTAACTCTGTACATTCTGCCGCTTTCGCGTATCGTTCCTCAGATGGTGGCATCCCTGCCTCACCAAAGTTTTCAGCACCATCAATTGATGTGACAATGTTCCATCCTACTCGGCCGTTACTAATCCAATTTAAAGATTGTAGTTGCCTCGCTAGTATATATGGTGGATAAAATGATGTTGAAGCGGTCGTAACGACTCCAATCTTTTCTGTTGCATAAGCGATAGCAGTAAACAATAGTGTCGGATCTAAAATTACATTCCCCTTATTACGAGCAATTAAATCGGGATGCGCTACTAAATAGTCAGCTTTAAAAACAAAATCTAACTTCGATTTTTCTGCTTGTTTTGCTAACTCTACTTGTTCATCTATCCCTGAATTAAACATACTCTCTTGTTCTTTCTTTCTAGAAATCAAACATAGTCCAATGCAAAGCTGTTTTTTTGTAGACATATGTACACACCTTCCCCTTATTTTTAATTTACCTAGTTAAACAAATGATACGACCCTCACAGCTTCTATTCTTATTAAAGATAAAATGATATTGATAATCATTATCATTTTATGATGTAACTATAATAAAAGCAACAATAAAGTGAAACTTTAATCAGAGGAGGAGCTCCCATCCTCTGATTATTAGCCTTCATCAATCGAGCTTTTGCGGGATAAAAAAAAGACCACCACTAATTGGAAGTCCTTTATCTCAATATTTCATTCGCTTCTTTTTCATAAATTTTATCAAACGAAGTCATGATGCGCTGCGATGCTTGAATCATTTTTTGATTCGTCATAAGGTCAGCCATTTCTTTCGTCATATCCACATTTGAATTTTCTAGCATATGATTACGTACTGCCCCTGTTCCATTCGGTAAATCAGCAACGTTTCCTTCTGCTAGTGTAAAACTTTTATTTTCACGTTGTACGAGGCGAGCGTTCGTTTCTACGTCTACTGTTTTCGTTTGCAGACGGGCAATATTATTTTGTGTTACTTCATCGTATAATGTACCGTCTGCTTGTACAGCTACCTTTGCTCCTTCTGGAATACGAATACGTTCATTATTCTCACCCATTACGAAAGCACCAGATGCTGTTTGTAAATAACGATCACTATTTAATGTAAAGCTACCGTCTCTCGTTAAAAATGTTTCATCATTTTTAGATGTAACGAAAAATGATGATGTGCCAGCCGCACCGTCGTCTAAAAAGAAATCTGTAGCACTATTTGTCATTTGTACATTTCCTTGTACTAAGTTCACATGCGTCGCAGCTGGTACGACAGCGTAATCGACCGAGCCGATATTTGTCGCCGATCCGTCTCCGCGGCGATATGTGTCTTGCACATCAAATACTTTAGACGTCATGTTTTCTGCTTTAAATCCTGTCGTTTGGGCATTTGCGACGTTATTCGAATGAACATTAATATGCTGCATGTAATTCATCATACCCATAGAACCTATATAAAGACCGTTCATACTCGTTTGAATAAGGCAAGTGCCTTATTCTTCACCTCTTTTCTTACGATGTTTGTAACATTTGTTTTGCTAAATGTTCAGCTGTAGCGATATGTATATGTTGCTTCACGTCTTGTCCGTCTGTCATTAATACAATTGGAGCTGATGATACAGCTGGAATTTTCAACAATTCACCGCTGCTCGCTGTTTCATCAAATTTCGTAAACACGATACCATCAATATGAATATCTTTAAAGTTCGTAATGATTTCAATCATGTCTTTACTTTTCATAGAAGCTGATAACGTTAAACAAATATAATCTGGCTCTACTTGTCCCATCGTTTCAATCATTTCTTCAACCGTTTCTGACGTACGATAATTCTTCCCTGCTGTATCTATTAATATATAATCGACGCGTGCTTCTTCTTTAAAATAAGTGAGCGCCCTTGTCATAGCTGCTTCATCTCGCACAGCTATTACTTCTGACCCAATTGTTTTTACGTAATCTTGTAATTGCTGCACTGTTCCAATGCGAGAGTGGTCCGTCGTAATAAAACCAACTGTTTTTCTCTTAGCATGAAACTGCCATGCCATTTTCGCAAGTGTCGTCGTTTTTCCAACACCAGTTGGACCTATTAATGCAATCGTTTGTACTTCTTTTTCAAATACGTTTTCAGTATTGAAATGAGATCTCATATCTTCCAATATGTATCCGATGACTTCCTCTTCTGTAATCATCGTTGCATTCTCAAACTTCACTTTTAATTTTTCAGCATATGCATGAATGAAATATTGTTCCACATCGTTTTGTTCTAACATCCGAATTACTTTTTGAATAATAAATGGCACAGATTCCTGTTTTTCTTTTTTTATAACTACTTCTTCTTTCTTTACAGAAATAGCTTGTTTCACAACAGGCTGTTTTTTAGCTACTTTCGTCTCCTCCGTACGTTTCACAACGACAATACCTTTTTCAAACAGTTGTAATAGCTTCTCTTTTTTTCTTGCCCATTCTTCACTATTCCCTGTTTGCATCGCTGCGTATGACATAGAAGTCGTTACGTTTTCTAAATTGTGCAAGACCGATTGAATTCCATTCACCTTCACAATTTCTTCTGAAGGTTCACCTACAACATCCATTAATTGTTCATGAAATTGAGTTGTTCCTTCGCTATTTTCAGCCTGTTTATCTTCAGGAAAAGCGACTAACATTTCATAATTCTTTTTCCAAAAAAACGGGATATTTCGTTTTACACTTTCATCGACAACGTAGTAATAATCTGTACCATATTGGTCAAATAATTTTCGATACAATTCATTTTTCGAAGCTGCTTTTATTCGCATTAATGCTTCTTTTTTTTCTGTACTTTCCATTACTTCACCCCCTACTATTCAATATAAGCAATTTGATCTACAACAATTTCTGGTGCCAATTCACTAATACATAATACTTTAGCTTCTATTTGATAACGTTCAAGAAGTCTCACAATCGCAAATCTGAAATCTTTTCTGCGTGTTAATAATACTGGCTCTCTTCCCATTAAACGCGCTTGTTTGAAAACGCGCTGTACTTGCTCTACTACACGCGTTTCTAAATCTAAATCCCAGTTTAATAAATAACCTTGGTATGAATTATTAACAACATCTGCATCTAACTCAAGCGAATCAGCGAAGAGTGCTGCATAAATTTTCCCATCAGGATTTTTCGCACTCTCACAAATAACTTTTGAAATACATTCACGAACAAACGCCGTTACACCATCAACATGGTTTTGATAAATTTCTTTCCCGTCAATAATACCTTCAATAATTGTTGGTAAATCACGGATTGAAATTCCTTCTTTTAGCAATTGTTTAATAACATTTTGAACGAGTGATAAATCGATTTCTTTCTTTTTAATTTCTTCTAATAAAACGCCATTATCTGTTTCAAGCGAGTGAATCAAGTCTTTTACATGTTGACGCTGAATTAACTCATGAAGGTTACGTCTAACGACAACATCTAAATGCGTAATTAATATGCTGAGCGGCTCTAACACTTGATAGCCTTTCATTTGTGCATCTTGTACCATATGCTCCAAAATCCAATATCCATCTTCACCAAAAATTGGATCTTTCGCCGGCTCTGCATCTAAATCAGCCATTACATTCGGTGTTTTCAGTGCTAATAAATAACCTGATTTTAAAACACCTTCAGCCGCCTTCGCACCTTTAATACGAATAATGTAACGTCCGCGCGGTCTAAAGCTCGTATTATCTTTAAAGTTAATTCCAGGAACGTTAATACCAAGGTCAGTAATAATCGACTTCCTCATAAGAACAACTTTATCACGAGCTGTTTCCCCGTTAATCTTCTGCTTTACAAGTGCCGCTAAATCTAAACCGAGCTCTACGATAATTGGATATTTATCTGTAAAGACGCCGAATGAATCTTCCACTTGTTGCAGTTGCTCTTCATCGCCTTGAATCATTTCTAATTCTTTTTGAAGCTCGTCTTCTTTTTCTTTCTTTATTCGCTTTTTATTACGAACTCCTAAGAAAATAATCGTGCCTCCAACGAGAGCAAATGGTAAAAATGGTAGCGGTGTAAAAACACCCATTGCGATAAATAAACCACCGAGTGCATATACAACAACTTCATGCGCTAATAACTCTTTAAAGATTCCTTCAGTTACTGTATCTGCTGAACCGTCAAATACACGCGTTACGATAATACCTGTTGAAATCGCAAGCATTAACGAACCGATTTGGTTTACAATTCCGTCACCGACAGTTAACTGTGTATAGTGAATAGCCGCATCTGCAAAGCTCATTCCTTGCTGCATCATACCAACAATTAAGCCGAAAATAATGTTTACGAATAAAATGACAATCCCGAAAATAACGTCCCCTTTAATGAACTTTCCGGCACCATCCATCGCTCCGTAAAACTCTGTTTCCATATTTAATTTTTTTCGTTTTGCCTGTGCATCTTTTTCTGTAATAAGACGCTGATTCAAGTCAGCATCGATAGACATTTGTTTCCCTGGTAAAGAATCAAGTGTAAAACGAGCTGCTACTTCAGCTGTACGAGACGCACCGTTTGCAACGATAAACTGGAATATGATTAATACTATAAAAATAACGATACCAATTAATAAGTTTCCGCCAATTACGAACTGGCCGAACTCTTCAATAACATGACCCGCATTTCCGTCTGTTAAAATCGCTCGCGTCGTCGAAACGTTAATCGATACGCGGAAAATCCCGATTAATAACAACATCGTCGGAAATGACTTTAATTCATCCCACTCGTTAATACTTGTAGCTCGCATATAAATAAGCACTGACATACTTAGTAGAAAAACGATAACGATATCAAGTATAAATGGTGGAAGTGGAATTAAGAGCGCCACAACGAATGACGCTGCTAAAAAGATAGAAAAATAGGTTCTTGCAGAATCCATCTTAAACAAAGAGATCCCCTCCAAACGCGCTATTATACTTCAAGTTCTTTCGTTTGAATTAAATAGCGCATAACTTCAATTACAGCTACGTATAAATCTTCTGGAATCGTCTCGTCTTCCTCAACTTGATAATATAAAGAACGAGCAAGCGGACGGTTTTCCACCATTGGTATTTCTTGTTCACGGGCAAGCGTTCGTATATATAATGCGAGCTCATCTTCCCCTTTTGCAACGACAATAGGCGCTGCATCAACTTGTTTATTGTAACGAAGTACAACCGAAATATGCGTTGGGTTATTCACAATAAACGTTGCACCATCCATCTTCTTCGCAATTGTCCCTTGCAAGATGGCATGCATAAAGTTTTTTCGTTTCCCCTTTACTTGCGGGTCCCCTTCATTATCTTTATGCTCTTGTTTCACTTCTTCTTTTTTCATCTTAATATCTTGTTCGTACTCCCATTTTTGATAAATGAAATCAATAATAGAAAGAATGATTAAAATAATTAAAATGGCTAGAAAGATAAATTTAATTTGGCTAATAATTTCAGTAAGTGACGCTGTCCAGTTAAATCCAATCATACTAACAATCTTCTCTAAATTCTTTTTAAAGAGAACGTACGAAACGTAACCGATTAATCCCATATAAAACAGTGATTTCAAAATATCTACTAAACTTTTACGACTAAACAATCTCGTAAAATAGTTTTTCGGATTAATACGTGATGCTTTCGGCTTAAGTACTTTAGAAGAAAATAAGAAACCAACTTGAATCATATAATTGAACAAATGAAAAGCATATACAAGTATTAATATAGGAGCCGATACTTTCAGAAGTAATATACCCATTAAATAAAAATACTCGGTCGAATCTGTATTTTTTCCAATTTGATCAAACAGTACCGCTACGGAATGTGCAATCTCATAGCCGAGCCAATCTCCGAAAAAGTAAACGACAACTGCTAATACAAGAATGGAAAATAAATTATTTAAATCTTTACTCCGGGCGATATTCCCTTCTTCACGCGATTTTTTACGCTTCTGCGGGGTGGCCTTTTCTGTTTTATTATCCTTTGCCATGCGCGTCCCCCTACTTCGTTAAGAAAAAGTTAAATAGTTTCGTATACTCTTCTAGTAATACGTCTGTCATATTTTTAAACACATAACCGAGCATCGGTACACTCATCGCAATAAACAAAATACCACACGTTATTTTAATTACGTACGCATTCATAAAAACGTTTAATTGCGGTGCATTTTTTGCAATTAAAATAAGGACGAAATTAATAATGAATAGACTGCCCATAAGTGGCAAAGCAATTTCAACCGCTGATGTAATTGCAAATAATAACGTTGCGAGTAGACTATCTAAAAAACTAGTCGTCAACAATTTTGAAATCGCCTCTGTATATTGAAACGACTTTAAAATCGTGGCAACGAAATAGTTAATGCCGCCAAGTGAAATAAAAATAATAAGAAAAAATATATCAAAAATTGTTGATAGCAAAGTGGACTGTGACCCTGCATTTACATCAAATAAACTCGCCTGTGATAAACCGATATCAAAGTCTAAAATATGCCCTGCCATTTTCGGAATGTTCCACAGCATCTCTACAATTTTTGAAAGTGATAACCCAATTACAATTTGCGTTCCTGCATAAGCTGCTACATCCCAAACTGTCTTTATATGAGAGACATCCACTTGATCTGCCACTGTAATCGAAAGAGCGAGTCCAAATGTAACCTTTGCCATCGCCGGAATTGATCGACCTGAGAAAAACGGTAGAAAATATAAAAATGAAGTAATGCGACAAAACGCAAAAAACGTCGCCGCCCATAATTCCATATTCATTTCAGTTCACCTATCTTAGTACGAACGCAATAGCGATGGGATTTTATCAAATAAATCTAAAATAAGCATCGTTAACTCTTGAAACATCCACGGACCTAAAATGATAATAACGAGCACAATACTCGCCATTTTCGGTAAAAACGTCAGCGTTTGCTCTTGAATTTGCATCATCGCCATAATAACCGCGATAATAATAACGACAATCATACTTACAACGGCAATCGGCATTAAAATCATAACCCCTTTATAAAAAAAGGTTTGGAAAATATCTATAATTGGTGACGTATTCATTTATATGACTCCTATCACATAGCATCAAACGCTTCAGGCGACCGTCTTAAACATAATATCGACGATTTTTGTATATCCACCTAAATATACGAAAACGAGTATTTTAAATGGTAAACTTAAAATCATCGGCGGTACCATCATCATCCCAAGGTACATTAAAAGTGTACTAATAATTAAATCAATAAAGACAAACGCTAAATAAATGAACATCCCTGTAAGTAACCCTTTTTGAATTTGCGTTAACGTAAAGGATGGCACAAGCGTAAACAATGAAAGATCCTTTAAATCTTTCGGCAACTCTTCTCCACGCACTTTAAGCATCATTTTCAAATCATGCTTATACGTATGCTTCGACATATAATCTTTCATAATCGGAGCTGTCGTCTCCGCAGCTTGACTTACTGTTATTTTTTCTTTCGTCATCGGGTCCCACACATCACTCTTTAATTGACCAAGTACTGGCTGCATTGTAAACAGCGATAAAAATAATGCGAGTCCAACAAGCACTTGGTTCGGTGGTAAATTCATAACCCCAAGCCCTTGACGAGTAATCCCAAGAACAATCATAAAATAAGTAAAATGCGTAAATAAAAGAACGATAGAAGAAGATAATGATAGAAGGGTAACGAGCGCGAATAGTTGTACACTTGAATTACTCGTAAACTCTTTTCCATTTTCGAAATTAATAAAGCCGTTCGGGGCTGCATACGCTGGATTTACAAAAACAAATGAAAAAATAATAGAAAATGCGAAAATAACGGCAAATAACGATAACTGTTTCTTTATTCTCATGATGGATCCTCTACTTTTTTCGTTTCACTCTTCACCGCGTCTTCTAACGCTTGTTGAAACTGATTTCCTGTTCCTGTTAACTGCACAGATTGTACACAGTTATTACTAATAACAGTGAACACTTGCTTTCCGTCCACTTCAAATAAAAAGGCGCTCGTTTGATGATTTAAATAAACACCGTCTTTCACTTGAATGTGTCCATTTTCACCTTGCTTAAAAAACTGCTGTTTGCGCGTCTTTTTCGTCATATAATATGCACCATAGCCTAGCGCACCAAACAGTAAAACGACTTGAAATAAGGTCGTCATATACGACATATGACTCCTCCTCTACTCTTTATCCTGCATTTGATTTTGTGCCTTCATAAGCGCTGCATGTTTCTTATCAGCTTCAATTTCAGAAATAATAATGCCAAACTTCTCGTCCATTACGATTGCCTCACCAATACCGACTTTCATATCACTTAAATATACATCTACTTTATGTCCTAAATTTTTCTCTACTTCAAGAACATCGCCAACTTTTAACTGCTTCACATCACCAAGCGTAATAGATGACTTCCCAAGCTTTACTCCAAGTTCAATCGAAATGTCTGAAACGGTATCAATATGTGCCTTCCCAGCTTCATTTCGCTTCCCTGCAAATTCTTCTAATCCCATTAATGACACAGGAGATACTTCATGCTTCATATGGATCCTCCTACTCTATAAAACTTTTAAATAGAAGCGCCTTACGCGTTCCATCTTTCCCGATAAAACAATTAAATTTATGCTTTCCATCTACATAACCACGTAGTTGGTCTGTTACTTTCGTATGAAGCGGAATAATATCGCCTTCTTCAATTTGCTCAATCTCGCCCATTGTCATCTTCTGCTCACCAACCGCAACGTGAACAGGCTTGTACACTTGATTTACTTTCACTTCTACTTCAGACGTATACTTTTTACGCTTATCCGAAGAATGTTCGACAATATTTTCAGACGTTAACTTATCCATAATTTCTTCAACAGATAAGAACGGAATACCAATACGAACTGTCGTATTCCAAAACTCTGTTTTCATATTTACGTTCAATAATGAAATAATATCGCTCGCCGTCGTAATCTTCAGCGCATTCGGATCTGTCTCCGTCGTTACAAACTTCGGTTCAATCGCAACAACGCTTTCAAATGATTGCTCTAAATTTTTACAAAGAAGCAAGAATATATTATCAAGCGTTAAAAATTCAAACGCCGTTAACGGTCTACGCATCGTAAAGTTACGCTTACTATCTCCGCCAAGCCAACATTCATGAATATATATAACGAACGCTAAATCAATCTCAATAACAATTTCTCCAAGCTCTGGTAAACCTAGATCTATCACGCAATATAAATAATAATCTTTCGGCATTTTCTCTACATACTCACTCGTAAATGGAACTTGCTCAACCGTTGAAGGCTCTAGTTCAATTGGAATACGCATACGAGCTGACAACGTCTGTGACGTCTGCTTTCCAAATGTAGACGCAATCGCCTGCAAACTACGTAAATGTTCAACACCAAACTTCTCTGGTCTATTAAAATCATACTCTTGAAATTTATCTTGCTTCCCTGCTTCTTGTGCGAAAGCTGGCATTTCCTCGCCTTCATTTACCGCCTTCAGCAGGGCATCAATTTGCTCTTGGCTTAATTTTTCGCCACTCATGACAATCCCCTTCCCTACCTTTTCAATTCAACGATTTCAACGTACATTTTCCCATTCTTCGTCAAAATCTTTCCGGTTCCAATCTCTTCATTCTCAAGCATAAGACGCACCGTATTTTTCGCTGAATTTTCAAGACGATACAAAGTACCTTTCGTAATATGAAGCAGATCTTCAATTTTCTTTTTCGTATTTCCGATTTCAAAATAAATTGTTAACGGAATATCATCTTGTAATTTCAAATCTAGCCAACTCCCATATCATGTTCACGAAAATTTCATGTTCTCTCTATATATGAAATTTCTTATTTTGAAACGTCGATATTTAATATTTTTTTAATATATCCTTGCGTTTCTTTAAATGGTGGTACGCCTCCGTACTTTCTCACATTACCAGGACCAGCATTATAAGAAGCAAGTGCCAATACGAGATCACCGTTATTTTTTTTTAAATAACCGCTTAACTCTTTCACACCGCCCTCAATACTTTCAGCTGGTGAAAATGGATTTTTTACACCCATCTCTTTCACATTCGCTGGCATAAGCTGCATCAGCCCCATCGCCCCTGCATGTGACACCGTTTTCGGATTAAAATTAGACTCTACTTCAATCATTTTTTGAATTAACGTTTTCGGAATTCCATATGTATTACTTACGCGATCAATAATATCCTCATACTTACCTTCATTTGAAGAACGTATTTTCTGAATATTATATTTATTCGTTAATCCCCACGTATCAGCAGCCTCATTTTTCGTTTCTGAGAAACGTCGCTCAAACTCTTTTTGTGCAACTTGCACTTCATCTACTTGCTTCGTTTCAGCTTTCTCCTCAGGCTTACTCGCTTCCTCTACTTTATTAATAGATTCTTCTGGTTTATTAACAACCGTTTCTATTTTCGTAGATTGTACCGGCTGACTCATATCTTCTACTTTTGCCGTTTGCGGAGTAACCTTCGTCTCCTTCGCAGGTTCACTCTGCAATTGATCTTGAAAACGGCTACTAACGAACGCCTGCGGACTACTTAACTTTTGTTGCAATTGTCCTTTTTTATATGCAAGAACTTCTTTTACTATATTTCCAACTACCATAATATCACCTTTTCGGTAAACAAAGATAATCTAATATTAGAGTTTTTTTAAAAAGTTTGCAATAATCCTTTTAATATTATTTTAATAAAAAAATGAATATATTGTTAAACTGTTATTTTTTTATATTTATTAATTCGAATTTTTAGTTGACACCCGTTATAGCAAGGCTTACAATAAATCTCGAAATCGATTTTTTCGCATATTACCGTTTTTCGATTTGCAGAAAAGTCAATATAAAAAAATGGGGGTTCTTAACATGAGAATTAATACAAACATTAATAGCATGCGTACGCAAGAGTACATGCGCCAAAACCAAGCAAAAATGAGCAACGCTATGGACCGTTTATCAAGCGGTAAACGTATCAACAACGCTTCTGACGATGCAGCAGGTCTTGCAATCGCAACTCGTATGCGTGCACGTGAAAATGGTTTAGGTGTTGCAGCTAACAACACACAAGACGGTATGTCATTAATCCGTACAGCTGACTCAGCTTTAAACTCTGTATCTAACATCTTACTTCGTATGCGTGACATCGCTAACCAATCTGCGAACGGTACGAACACTGGTGACAACCAAAAAGCATTAGATAAAGAATTTTCTGCATTAAAAGAACAAATCGATTACATTTCTAAAAACACAGAGTTTAACGATAAGAAATTATTAAATGGCGATAACAAATCTATTGCTATTCAAACTCTAGATAACGCTGATACAAGCAAACAAATTAATATTGATTTAGCCAATACTTCTACAAGTTCATTAAAAATTGATAAATTATCAATTGAAGGTAAGGGCAATCAAACAATCGCAATTACAGCAGCAGACATTGCGAAAGATACAAACATTGCTGCTTTAACTAGTGCTCAAGGTAAATTAGCTGCGTTAACTGGTACACCAGCTCCAGCGGCCCTTACAACAGCAGTTGACGAGTTTAAAGCAGCATTCGAAAAGGTTGATAAAAACTTAATGAGTGACACTCAAATTACAGGTATTGAAAATGCAATAAAAGCGTACGATGGCGCTACTACTAAAACCCTGGCACTTGCTCAAGCAGTCGGAACTGCTTATACTGCACCTACACCAGGTGATATTACAAAAGAGTTGCCAAATGCTTCTAGTTCAATCAAATCTATCGATGCTGCACTAGAAACAATCGCATCTAACCGCGCAACTCTAGGTGCTACATTAAACCGACTTGACTTTAATGTAAACAACCTGAAAAGCCAAGCATCTAGCATGGCTTCAGCTGCTTCTCAAATCGAAGACGCTGACATGGCGAAAGAAATGTCTGAAATGACTAAGTTCAAAATCTTGAACGAAGCTGGTATCAGCATGCTTTCTCAAGCAAACCAAACTCCACAAATGGTTTCTAAATTATTACAATAAGCCATTTGAGTTAGTTTCATGAATGAACCACTCTGCTTGCGGAGTGGTTCATTTTTTCTATATAAATGAATTATTTGTAAAACCTTTCTTTTTTTAGGTGGAAGAGAGCATCCGCTATACATAGAGACGGTCGGTGCCTATCTCGATCCCCTTCCATGTTAAAACACAAATAGGAAATGAGCATAAAATCTCTTTTTCTTTTCATAGCCGTTTATTGGCTTTAAGACCCTATATGAATCTATAAGGAGTGTCTATTATGCGTATTGGTACAAATGTTTTAAGTATGAATGCTAGGCAGTCGTTGTATGAGAATGAGAAACGTATGAATGTTGCGATGGGGCATTTGGCGACTGGTAAGAAGTTAAATGACGCTTCTGATAATCCGGCGAATATTGCGATTGTGACTCGTATGCATGCGAGAGCGAGCGGTATGCGTGTTGCGATTCGTAATAATGAGGATGCGATATCGATGCTTCGTACAGCGGAAGCTGCCCTTCAAACTGTTACGACTATTTTGCAGCGTATGCGTGATTTAGCTGTCCAATCTGCGAACGGTACAAATTCAAATAAAAACCGTGATGTACTGAATAAAGAGTTTCAATCCTTAACAGAACAAATTGGTTATATTGGTGAGACAACTGAGTTTAACGATTTATCTGTATTTGACGGTCAAAGCCTTCCTGTTACGTTAGATGATATCGGTCATACAGTACATATGACGAAACATATTCCCCCTTCCCCTACACAACATGACATCAAGATTTCAACAGAACAAGAAGCAAGAGCGGCGATTCGTAAAATTGAAGAGGCTTTACAAAATGTATCACTTCATCGTGCTGATCTTGGCACGATGATGAATCGTTTGCAGTTTAATATCGAAAATTTAAATAGCCAAAGTATGGCTTTAACAGATGCTGCTTCTCGAATTGAAGATGCGGATATGGCGCAAGAAATGAGTGATTTTTTAAAGTTTAAATTGTTAACTGAAGTTGCACTTACTATGGTTTCACAAGCAAATCAAATTCCGCAAATGGTTTCGAAGTTACTACAATCTTAAATATATAACCTTTAAAACTATTAAAATAACTCCATAAAAAATAAAAAGTGGGATACATACATGCTATGTATCCCACTTTTATATCAATCTATCCGTTATAAATTAGATCCTCCGCTAAAGAAGTAAACATCTCCCCAACAAGTGAATCTTCATCATATACACATGATCCATTATTCTCTTCACGCTTCGCAAACGGTATTTGGGCGATTACTTCTGTTTGCAGTTGTTCTGCTAACATTTCGCCGCCACCTTTTCCGAAGAGGTAGTTTCTTGACCCATCTTTTTCTTCGTAATATGCCATGTTTTCAACGATACCTAAAATATCGTGTTTCGTATTTTTTGCCATCACTCCTACTCTAGATGCGACAAATGATGCTACGTTATGAGGCGTTGTAACGATAATTTCCTTCGCTTGTGGAATCATGGCAGCGACATCTATCGCAACGTCTCCTGTTCCTGGTGGTAAATCTAGAAGAAGATAGTCTAGTTTTCCCCAGTGTGTGTTCGCAAGGAAGTTTTGAATCCATTTGTTTAACATTGGTCCTCGCCACATTACTGGGTTATTCCCTTCTGTGAAGAATCCCATCGACATAATTTTAACACCGTGACTAACGACTGGAAGTGCGGTTTGATCGATCATCGTTGGCTTTTCATTCGTTTCCATCATTGCCGGGATACTGAACCCGTATATATCTGCATCTAAAATCCCAACCTTTTTACCCATACGCGCTAAAGCAGTAGCAAGGTTAATCGTCACAGTTGATTTACCAACTCCTCCTTTTCCGCTCGTTACAGTAATAAAACGTACTCCTGAATCAGGTCGAAGCATACTAGGCATTCCAGTTTCTGTTCTAGCTTCTTTCTTTAAAGACGCTGTTAATGCCGCTCGTTCTTCCGGTGTCATTGAACCAAATGTTAAAGACACTTTCGATGCACCAATATTTCGAAGAGAGTCTTCAATATCTTGTTGAATTTTCGCCTTTAGCGGACAACCTTGTATCGTTAAAACTACTTCTAGCCCAACCTCTGTACCATCTATCTTTATATTTCTGACCATATTTAATTCCACAATACTCTTGTGCAACTCCGGATCTTCTACATGGCTTAAAGCATTCATAATTTGTTCGTGAGTAATCATCATACACATTCCTTCCATTATAGTCATTTCACCTGATGGACAAAGTCTCCGCTTTTCCCACCCGTTTTTTGCACTAAATACGTTTCTTTCATAACCATCGTTTTATCAACAGCTTTACACATATCGTAAAAAGTAAGAGCGGCGATTGATACGGCAGTTAATGCTTCCATTTCTACCCCTGTTTTACCACTGCATGTTACTGTCGCTCGTATGGTCAACTCATAGCCATCGGTTTTCTTTTCATAATGAAACGTAAAATCAGTTCCTTGGATTAATATCGGGTGACACATAGGGATTATATCCGCTGTTTTTTTAGCACCGATTATGCCAGCCACTTGTGCGACTTGAAGCGGGTCACCTTTTTTCAATCCCCCACTTTGGATTGCTTCAAATAGTTCATTTGATAAAGAAATTGTACTTTGTGCAATAGCTGTGCGTGTTGAAATATCTTTTTGAGAAATATCAACCATTTCAGCTCTTCCCTCTTCGTTCCAATGCGAAAACTCACTCATAATGATCCTCCTTAACATATGAAAAAATTAATATTCTAATAGAAAGAATTAACCTCCACTTACAGGTGGGATAAACGCGACAGTATCTCCAGCTCTTACAATATCTTCTTCCGTTACAAATTCTTCATTAATTGCTGCCATAACTTTATCTAGCGTCTGTAATTGATAGTTATCTTTCAGCCATTTTTTCAATTGATGAACAGTCATCTCTCGTTTTTCTATTATTGCTAATCTCTCTGAGCCGACTTCTTCTCGTAAATTTGCGAACAATAAAATTGTAATCATTCTCTCATTCTTCTTTCTTTGGTTTTCCTTCTGGATAGGGAGTATTTTCAAGTTGATCACCAATCCACTCCGTTCCATCTTCCCAAAATTCTTTTTTCCAAATTGGGACGATTCTCTTTATACGTTCAATTGCGTATTCATTCGCTTCGTACGCTACTTTACGATGCGGTGACGATACTGCAATGACAACTGCGATATCCATTATTTCTAATCGTCCTACTCGGTGCGTAATTGCTATTTTTGCATCCGGCCACTTTCTCTTAATTTCTTCTCCAATTTCAGTAAGCTTTTTTACTGCCATCGGTTTATATGCTTCATACTCAAGATGTAGCGTTCGTTTTCCTTTCGTTAATTCTCTAACTGTTCCTATAAAAGTTGTAATTGCTCCCGCTTCGCGTCTTGCTACTTTATTCGTTACTTCTTCAACTACAATCGGAATATCTACAATTTCAAATCGTGCTTGACCCATCAAAACCTCTCCCCACTTTACGAAATGTCCAAGGCCATTCACTACCTTCGTTATCTTCTAATAAAAGAACGTCTACAAACATCCCTTTCTCATATCCTCTCGTTCCACCTAGTAATACGATAAAAATGTTTGATTCTGCTAATGAAGAAACGGAACTAGATTTATCAAATCCTGATGGATAAGCGATTAGTTGTCCTTCGTTATACTTCAACTTCGCTCGTACAAATCTTGTAAATGGATTCGGTTTTAGAAAATCTTCTCCGAGCATTGCTTTTTCTCGTTTCACATGTGGTTTTTCGCTAAACATATACGTACGAATGCTAGGTTTTACGAATAATTCAAAGCCTACGTAACAAGCAGATGGATTACCTGATAATCCAAATAATAATTTTCCGTTTAATTGCGCTACAGTCGTGACGCTACCCGGCCGCATGGCTACTTTATTAAAAAGAACTGATGCGCCTAATTTTTCGTATATAGCTGGCAAATAGTCATAGTCGCCTACCGAAACACCACCAGTTGTAATTAACATATCCACTTCGCTTAACGCTTTTTTCACTGCCTCGTAGCACGTATTCAAATCGTCGCTAAACTTCCCGAAGTATTTTACTCTTCCACCTGCTCTTCGAATTTGAGACGATATCATATACGTATTACTATTTCGGATTTTCCCAGGTTGTAGTTCTTCATTTACATCGAGAAGTTCACTCCCAGTCGCTAATAGTCCAATTATGGGCTTTTTCGCTACTGGCACTTCGCTATAACCGAATGTAGCAAGAAGAGCAGAAATACCTGGATTAATGTAACAACCTCTTTTTGCGAGAACGGTTCCTTTACGTGCATCTTCACCTTGAAAGGATATATTGTCCCCTTCTTTAAATGAGCGCCTCACTTCCATATAGCTTTTTCCGATATTTTCATATTGACGATGACGAGTGAGTTCTAGCATGACGACCGCGTTACATCCTTTCGGAATTTGTGCGCCTGTCATAATTCGAACTGCTTGAAACGCTTCTACTTCTTTATGGAATACAGAACCTGCTCCAATTTCACCGATGACTTCAAATACAATTGGATTCTCACGACTTGCCCGCGACGTATCTTCTGCCCTAATAGCAAATCCATCATATGGCGAGCGATCGAAGGAAGGAACATCGTGATCAGCTACTAAATCGTCTGCTAACGTCCGTCCGTATGCTAATTCCAGTGGTACTAGTTCTTTTACACCATAATTAGCAAATTCCATCACTTTACGAACAGCCTCTTCAACTGTAATTGGCACTCTTCTTTCCATCATTACCAATCCCTTTCTATTACCCTAATAACCGATAGTAAAGTTGTTTTGCTTTTTGAATTTCATTCGTTCCGTGAATAAATACACGCCCATCTTGAAAAATGACGATGCGATACTCTTCTAATTGGCAAGAGAGCAAATATGGATTCCGATCAACTTTCCCGTGGTTTTTCAATACTTTTTCTAACTCGTCAAAGTCGTAATGACTATTATGCACCGGTCTAATTTGAACTGTATTTCTTCCGCATAACACAGCTGTCTTCGTTTGATTTTCGTATGATAAATAAGGATAAGTTCTATTTGTTCCGCACGAAGGACAGTCTTCTGTTTTGATTTTTCCTAGTTTGAGAGAATGATGTTGATTACTCCATATATCAAACATTAAAAAAGTTTTCCGAACTGCTTCATAGTCTTCTACTAAAATTTTGAATGCTTCTGCCACTTGGTACGCTGCGACGATTTGAACAGCTGGACTAATAATTCCAACTGTGTCACATGTCGCCCCTGTAACAGGAACACTTTTCAACACGCAATGTAAGCACGGTGTTTTCTTCGGAATAATTGTATAGCTCATGCCATAACTTCCGACACAAGAACCGTAAATCCAAGGGATATTGTATTTTTGTGATGTATCATTAATCACGAACCGAATATCGAAATTATCTGTTGCATCAATAATGACATCGACACCACCTAGTAAAGCTTCCATATTATCTACTCTTGCATCCATTACAAGAGCTTGAATTTGCACGTCTGAATTAATTTGTTTGAGACGATTCTGCGCTGCAATTGCTTTTGGCAATTTTTCTATCGCATCTTGTTCAGCGTAAAGTTGTTGCCGCTGTAAATTGCTCCATTCTACGTAATCGCGATCAATAATCGTTAATTTCCCGATACCTGCACGTACAAACGCCTCTGCACTTGCACTTCCTAACGCACCTGCCCCTATTATTAATACATGCTTATTTCTAATCTTCTCTTGCCCTTCTTTTCCAATAGGAGTGAACAACTGTTGTCGTGAATACCGCTCTATCATGAGGTAACCTTCCTTTCATGTAAAAATCAGCTTCATATACTGTTATTTTTTCAATACATCTTCTTCGATAGCACTTTGTTTCTGATAACAAGAAAAATAAGCGAATCCAACAAATCCCGCTCCGCCAATTACATTTCCGATAAAGACAGGCACAAAGTTTTTCGCAAGATCCATCCACGTAAGGTGACCCGCAAAAATCACGGCTGAAATGACAAACATATTTGCTACTACTTGTTGAAATCCAATTACGACAAATGCCATAATCGGAATCCAAATTCCAACAATCTTCCCAATTAAATCGTTCGTTCCGTATGCTAACCAAATCGCAAGGCAAACGAGCCAGTTACAGCCAATTGCTAAAATTAACGTTCTCCCAAAAGATTCATGTAACTTATCTTGAGCTATCGCTATCGTTTTATTTAAATACGCTCCCTCAGTTAACCCGCCAAGATGACCGAAACAATACGCTACGAAAAGTGCACCTACAAAGTTAGTTAAAGTAATCCAGGCCCAATTGTGTAACACATGTTTCAATGAAATTTTCCGTGCATAAAGTGCCATAGACATTGACATCATATTTCCCGTAATTAATTCTCCTCCTGTTAACACAACTAGCATCAGTCCGATAGGAAAAACCGCTCCTCCTATAAAATTGACTAAACTTCCCCATTGCTCCGGTACATTACCGAGAACACGAATATTAAGTAAAAATCCTATCGAAATGAATGCTCCTCCTAAAAAACCAAGGATAAGCATAGCTGATAGCGGTTGCCTTACCTTTTGAACACCGGATTCAATCACAAGCGCAGCAATTTGTTCCGGTTTATGAAATGCCATAACCAATTCCTCCATTTTTCTCATCTAAAAAAAGCAGCACCAAAAACCCTTACCATCGTAAGGATTTTTGAATGCTGCTTAATCTCTCTGCATATCTCTTACAGAAATATCAATCATCATTTTTACTATACTCATAGAAAGTGTACAAAACTTGCACATTTCCCACTATTTACGTTAACAAAGAGAATCCATATTCATAGTAGTTTCTCAGCCACCGATATGAGACATTTCAATTTTCGGCATTATTTTTTTATTCGTATCGCTTAACCGTTCATCTGAATAACGGTCTGAACGATTATTCCAAATGTCACGAATAACATTAGTAATCTCCTCATCCGTATATCCAGTACGAAGTAATTCTTTAAGATCGTTTCCTTTAGAAGCAAACAAACAAGTATACAATTTCCCTTCTGCGGAAATACGTGCTCTTGTACATGATGAACAGAACGAATCTGTTACAGATGAAATAATTCCTATTTCTTCATCACTACCGATATAGCGATAACGTGTCGCAACTTCACCAAGATAGTTCGCTTCAATACGTTCAAGCGGCATAACTTTATGAATCATCTCTACTATTTCTTGCTTAGAAACTACTTCGCCTAATTCCCAGCCGTTAAAATTTCCGACATCCATATATTCAATGAACCGAAGGATATGCTTATTCTCTTTAAAGTACTCTGCCATCTGAACGATGTCTTGTTCATTTTTCCCTTTTTGAACAACCATGTTCATTTTAATTTTCATTCCGGCTTCCGCCGCAGCCTGTATTCCTGCAAGAACCGTTTTTACTTTACTTCTATTCCCATTTAAATAAGAAAATCTCTCTTCATTTAACGAGTCTAAACTAACTGTCACACGAGATAAACCCGCCTTATATAAATCTGGAGCAAACTTTTTAAGTAATGATCCATTTGTCGTTAAACCAATATCCTCTACTCCATCAATTTCGTTTAACCGCTGTATGAGTTCAGGTAAGTCTTTTCGAAGTAAAGGCTCTCCTCCGGTAATACGTAACTTTCTTACACCTAAAGAAACGAAAATACGTGTAATCCTTTCAATTTCATCAAAAGATAAAATTTTATCATTAGACAAAAAAGAATAATCACGACCAAATATTTCTTCTGGCATACAATATCGACAGCGAAAATTACAGCGATCAGTAACAGAAATACGTAAATCCTTTAAAGGACGATCTAATTTGTCTAATGTAACAGATTTCATGATTATTGCCTCGTTTCTACTTATTTTATATTTATAATCCGCTCTGGATGCGTATATACATTTAAAGATTTATTACGAATGAAGCCTATTGTAGTAATCCCTAACTGCTCCGCTAGTTCTAATGCTAACTCAGTTGGAGCTGATTTTGACAATATTACTTCACAGCCAATTTTCGCAACTTTTAATAGAATTTCAGAAGAGATACGTCCACTAAAAACAATAATTTTATCACCAATCGAAATGTTATTTTTTAAACAATAGCCGTAAATTTTGTCTAAAGCGTTATGTCTTCCTATATCCATGCGGCTTAAAACAATTCCACTCACATTACATAAAGCTGCATTATGAACGCCGCCTGTATGTTGAAACGTAGACGCAGATTGCTGCATATCATTCATTAACCGAAAACAATCCTCGGCAGAGATCTTTACGCGAATATCATTCATTTCTTTCGCAGTCAGCGCATCGTTCGCAAAAACAAACCCTTGCCTACTCATTCCACAGCACGAAGTAATATAACGTTTGTTTTGTATGTCACGATAATAAGGATTGATTTTCGTCGTTTTTACATGTACATAGCCTTCTTTTTCTTGCATCCATATTTCATCAATATCTTCATACTTTCGGATAATGCCTTCAGAGGCTAAAAAGCCAATTACCATATCTTCAATATACTCTGGAGTACTAACCATTGTAACAAATTCCTGGCCGTTAATTTTAACCGTAACAGGAAACTCTGTTACAATGCTGTCCTCTATATGTTTAAATTCCCCTTTCTCATATTTAAAAATTTTCCGTTCCACCTGAATCGATTTCACGATGAGCATCCTTCTCTCACGTTATATTTTTATCAAAAACAAACACGGAAACTGCAATATCCTCATCTACTTTCATATCAGAAAACAGATGAACTAACTTCGCACCAACAAGTTCTTCTAAATGTTCATGAGGATTAGCCACATACACTTCTTGAATCATTTTCGTTCGAGCCATATGAACCATTTCCGCCCCATCCGTAGTTCCCGAAATAAATTTCTCAGTAGGTGTTAAATTCCCATAAAGTGTTGCAATCGCCATGTTCTCGGTAAATACAGTATGAATTCTTTCCGGCCCTTTCCCGAACAACTCTTTTCGAAGCTTTCGGATCATATCATTAAATTCATGTACCATTTTTGACATACTCTCATTCCTTCCTAGTTATTCCATCACAACTATTTTAACAAAATGATCATTTCGTCTAAACTATTTAATAATGAGACGAAATGGATCATCTTTTACAATTATCTCAAGTAAACAAATCACATATGAAATACTATTATTGTTGCTTATCTATTCTTCTTTTAACCCTTTACCCATGCCTTTTAAGAAATGAAGACCAAATCCGATAGCACGATTAATATCTGGATCCTTCAGTACTTTCATAAGGTCAAATATTCCTACTTTCTTATTACTTTGCAGATGCTGGTTTCCTTCATCCATACCTGTCAATACGCTACCTATAAGCTTTTTCGTAAGTTCCGGATCAAGTTCTGTTAAAGCTCCTGCAGCGCCCATCATATTATTAATTAAATTTGTAACTGGTTCACGGGTGACTTGACCTAGAACAATTTTTGCGATTGGTTCTTTCGCTTTCAGCATAGAATTTGCAGATTCTAGCATCCCAATGTCATTTAGTTCACCTACTATATTAAACATTTGATTTAAAGATTCTTCATTATTAGCTAGAAGTTCTTTTAAATCTTCGAGTTTTTGTTGTTTTCGTTCTTCCTCAGTTAGCTCCTGCTTTTGGATTGCTTGAATAGGTGCCGCCATATCCTTTTCTCCTCCCTATTTATCCCGCTATTTGCGGGCAGTAAGACCCCTACCTCAAAATTCAATGAAAGCCAAGAAGTTAGGTGGGGGTTGGGCTGCCCATAAAAGCCCGATTGGTGAAGGCTAATAATCAGTAGGGGATAAAGAACCCCCACCTGATTAAAGTTTCACTTTATCCGTTAAGTGTACGTATCCTGGACGAGCCCACTTGCGATTTACCTCAATGCCGTTTTGAGGATGACGCTTTTTATTACGCGGGTTCGTTTTTGGCATCGGATTTTCACCTTCTACTTGTAACACTTCCATACGCACTTTCGTTTGTTTATATGCAGGCGTATTCGTACGTTGATCGACCGCAGGACCTGTTAAGAAATTAATCGCCGTTTCATTGTCTGTCGAGTTCATCGGTAAATACAGCTCATTCGCTTTTACACGATCCGTTACGAGTGCACGTAATTTAAGTGCTCCGAATGGAGAAACAAGACGTACTAACGAACCAGTTTTCACTCCACGTTCCCTTGCTAACTCTGGAGAAACTTCAACGAAAACACCTGGTACTTTCGATTGAATACCAGTTGATTTATTTGTCATGTTCCCTTCATGGAAATGTTCAAGCATACGACCGTTATTAATGTGAAGATCGTATTCTGCTGGGAATGCAGCAGGACGTACCCAATCAGCTATCGCAAAACGAGCTTTTTTGTCCGGGAAGTTAAATCCATCTTTAAATAGCAGCGGCGTATTCGTTCCATCAAAACTTCCCCAGTGGAAACTGTTCCACCCTTCAAGCACTTCATAGTTTGCGTGTGCGAATAGTGGTGATAAGCTTGCCATTTCAGCAAAGATTTCACTTGGATGATTATAATTCCAGTTTGCGCCTAACTTATTAGCAATTGCCTGCACGATCCACCAGTCTGGTTTCGCATCTCCTAGCGTTGGAAGCACTTGATATAATCTTTGTACACGACGCTCAGTATTTGTAAAAGTACCTTCTTTCTCAAGAGATGGCGCTGCTGGTAATACTACATCAGCGTATTGAGCTGTTTTAGAAAGGAACACATCTTGAACGACAAAGAATTCAAGGCTTGATAACACTTCATGTACGTGATTTGCGTTAGAGTCTACAAGAGCCATATCTTCTCCAACAAGATACATAGCTTTCATTTTCCCTTCATCAATTGCGTGAAGCATTTCAATGTTATTAAGACCTGGTTTGTTATCAATTTTTACTCCGTAAGCTATTTCAAATTTCGCACGTTCTACATCGTCAGTAACGTGCTGATATCCTGGAAGCCAGCCTGGAAGTGTCCCCATATCACAAGCACCTTGTACGTTATTATGACCTCGAAGCGGGTATGCTCCAGCACCTGGACGACGATAGTTTCCTGTTGCAAGAAGTAAGTTTGAAATTGCAGCGGAAGTATCTGAACCACCAGTATTTTGCGTTACCCCCATTCCCCAAAGAATACACGTACCATCTGCATCACGAATCATTTCTGCCATTTTAACGAGCGTTTCTTTTGAAATACCTGCAATCTCTTCTGCATATTCAAGCGTATATTCCGCGAGACTATCTTTGAAATCATCAAAGAAGTTTACATTCTCATCGATGAACTGCTGATCGTGCCAACCTTGATCAATCATATATTTCGTAACAGCCATTAACCATACTTGGTCCGTTCCTTGCTTTGGACTAATAAAGATATCCGAACGCTCTGCCATTTCAGTTTTACGAAGATCTGCAACAATTAGTTTTTGACCGTGAAGTTTATGCGCACGTTTCACACGAGTTGCTAATACTGGGTGACCTTCTGTTGGATTACAACCGACGATAATAACAAGACCCGATTGTGCGATATCTTTAATCGTCCCTGCATCTCCGCCCATACCAATTGTACGGAACAATCCATCTGTCGCTGGTGATTGACAATAACGTGAGCAGTTATCAACGTTATTCGTTTCGAACACTTGACGCGCTAATTTTTGAATAACATAATTATCTTCATTCGTAATTTTAGAAGAAGAAATAAAGCCGATAGAGCCTTTACCGTACTCTTCTTTAATAGAGCCCAATTTATTCGCCACTACATGAAGCGCTTCTTCCCAAGTCGATTCAACGAACACTCCATTTTTACGAATTAAAGGTTTCGTAAGTCGTTTTTCAGAATTAACGAAATCCCAACCGAATTTTCCTTTTACACAAGTAGAAATTGCATTAACTGGTGCCTCAGAAGTTGGTTGCACCTTTAAAATTTTGCGCCCTTTCGTCCATACTTCAAATGAACAACCTACACCACAAAACGTACATACTGTTTTCGTCTTCTTCGTACGAGTGTCGCGCATCGCAGCTTCTACTTCTGACACAGCGAAAATACCGCTATATCCAGGTTCAACCTCTTTAATAAGATCGACCATAGGTTCAAGAATATCCGGCTTCAGCCCAGTCATAAATCCAGCTTCACCGAGCATCGATTTCTCCATTAATGCATTACAAGGACAAATCGTTACACATTGACCGCAGCTTACACATGAAGAATCGTTAATATCTACTCCTTCATCCCAAATAACACGTGGGCGCTCTGCCTCCCAATCAATAGATAACGTTTCATTAACTTGTAAGTTTTGACACACCTCTACACATTGACCGCACGCGATACATTGATTCGGATCATAGCGATAAAATGGATGAGACATATCAACTTCGCTTGCATCAACTTTTGGCTCATAAGGATATTTTTGATGCTCAATTTCCATTAGTTCTGCCGTATTATGCAGTTTACAATTCCCGTTATTGTTGTCACAAACCGTACAGTAAAGTAAATGATTTTCTAGTAAACGGTCCATCGCCTCATGTTGTGCTGCCTTTGCACTAGTAGAGGACAGCTCAATATTCATACCGCTCGTCACTACAGTAGAACAGGATCGCACAAGCTTTCCGTTAACTTCTACAATACAAGTATCACACGTTTGAATAGGATCCACTTCCGGCACATAACAAATTTGTGGATGTTCAATTCCGTTCTCATTAATAATGCCCAGTATAGTTGAACCAGGCTCAGCATTATACTCTTTGCCGTTAATTGTAATATGAACCATGCTGTCGTTCATGGTTACTCCCCCTTTTTGAGAATAAAAAAAACTCCACCACGAAAATATACGCACCACATTTTTGGCACGTTATCATCATGGTGGAGTAGTTTATTAGCACATCTTGCTAAAATACCAATCCATTTATTCATAAATAAAATGATAGATTCATAACAGGTCATATCACGATTCCATCTTTAACACTGTAATTATAGCGTTAAATCGAAAAATACACAATATAATTATCATTACAAAGGACAAAGCACATAATGCTCTGACCTTTGTATTACATTTTAGGATTATTCTGAGATGACTTACTTCCCGGTGCAAACCAACCAATTAGTGCGATGGCAACTAATACTCCGTAGAAGATTAAAGTCCAAGTTGTACTGTGTGGAAAATCATGATCTAAAATACCTATATCCTCATGGGCAAGTGTAATTACAGCAAGTTTGACGCCGACCCAGGCAACAATTGCATATGCTGTTGTTTCTAGTGCTGGACGTTTCTCCAGTAATTGTACAAACCAAGTTGCCGCAAATTTAATTAAAATAAGTCCAGCTATCCCTCCAAGAAGTACAACAATGAACTGTCCTCCATCCATACCTCCGAAATCGTCAAGCGGAGAATCTGGAAGCCCCAGAGCAAGAGCAACTGCGGCTAATATTGAATCAATCGCAAAGGCAAGGTCAGCTAATGCAATCTTTCCTACTGTGAACCAGTAGCTTTTTCCTGCTGCTTCCTTTTCATCTTCCTTGTGAATATTTTGATTATTTTTTCCGAATTGCGCCTGAATGACATGCTTTAATCCTAAGTAAAGAAGATAAGCTGCTCCTATCGCCTGTATTTGCCAAACATTTGCAATAAATGATATAGCAAAAAGGGCTGCGAATCGAAAAACAAAGGCCATAATAATTCCGTAATTTATAGCTCTTTTTTTCTCTTCTTCGGGTAAATGCTTGGCTATAACTGCTAGTACAAGGGCATTGTCAGCCGATAACAATCCTTCTAATCCGATTAAAATTAACAATGCCCAAGCATACTCTAGCCATATTGAATCCATCCGCTTCTCTCCTTTCTAAAACTAAAATCAGATAAGGTCTTTGCTCATTAGAATTTCCTATTAAGCCAAATTAAATGCTAAAACATTTTGACAGTTACTTTGCTGTCCTCTATTTGTTATAATTTCAACAAAAAACAAATCTAGATTGTGGTTTTCTTAGAAAAGGTGACGCGACATTGTGCTTAAAAACTTGATGAATTCATCTTCACTTACAGGTTTACTGTAGTAATAGCCCTGAATTAGATAACATGCATTACGTTGTAACACTGTTAATTGTTCCTTCGTTTCTACCCCTTCTGCGATCACTTTCATGTTTAAAGTATGCGCTAGTGAAATAATGGTATGAATAATTTCATTTCCATCAGTAGAATTTCCGATCCTATTAACAAATTCTCTTGGAATTTTCAAGGTATCAATTGGATACAAAGGGAGATATGCTAATGAAGAATACCCTGTACCAAAATCGTCAATTGATAAATGTACACCATATGATTTTAATGCTTTTAACCTCGATAAGGTTTCTTTTTCATCTACCATTGCTATTCTCTCTGTTAATTCTAAATCAATCGAACTAGCAGGTACCCCTACTTCTTCTATGGTAGATATGATTGCTTGAACAAAATCTTTCTGTTCAAACTCTATAGCAGATAAATTTATCCCCATTTTTAGATTTACATAGCCTGCAGAATGCCACTTTTTCAGTTGTCGACACGCTTCCTGTAACGTCCATTTCCCAATTGGAATAATTTGCGACGTTTCTTCCGCGATAGGTATAAATTCAAAAGGAGCAATAAGTCCCAGTTCTGGATGTTGCCAACGAATTAAAGCCTCTGCACCAATAACCATACCAGTCTTACTGTCAACTTGTGGTTGATATAATAAAAACAACTCATTATTTTCTAATGCCTTCGGTAAATCCTGTTCTAATCGTAATCGTCTTGTTATTTTTTTTGATAATGTCTCGTCATACATGCAAACAGCATTATTACCTTTTTCCTTTGCACTATACATAGCAATATCAGCATGTTGTAAAAGTGTAGTAGTATTTATTCCTCCAAACGGATACACTGCTATTCCTATACTAAGAGATAAGTAAAAGCTATGCTGATTTACTACAAATGCTTCTTCAGTTATACGAAATAGAGTTTCACACAAATCCAATAGCTGTTGCTCTGTATGGTTATGGACTATGATTGCAAACTCATCTCCCCCTATTCTCGCTAGAGGAATAGCCGGTGACAGACATGTCCTAAAACGTTTAGCAACTTCTTTTAAAACACTGTCACCAATTGAATGTCCCAGTGTATCGTTAATGGTCTTAAAACGATTTAAATCTATATACAAGAGTCCAAATTCACCCTGCGTTTTTCGTGCACGCTCAATGGATTTTTCTAATTCTTTTTGGAAGAATATTCGATTTCCAATCTCCGTCACTGTATCATGGAATGCTAGATAGTTTATCTCATCTTGTTGTTTCTTCATTCTCGTAATGTCTTTTACCATTACATAACTCCCAAAAGTTTGTCCTTCTATCATAATAGGAACAATGGTGACGTACCAAAAATGAATGTCCTTCTCATTATTATTTTTCACACGTAATTGTAACGAAGCCGAACTGCATCGTTTCCCTTCCTGTAGAGCTGCTTCCAATTCAGATCTATCTTCGTCTAAAAAAATCGAGAAGCACTCTTTACCTATTAATTCATCACTGTTTTTTCCTAATAACATACTTCCAGCCTGGTTTATATTTAACACAGTACCATTTGAATTAATCGTTAAAATAGGATCTGGGTGATACTCATATAATGACTTAAATCTCTCTTGATTTTTGACCAAGTCATTGGATTTGTTTATTAAATCTTCTGTTCTTTGAGATACTTTTTGTTCTAATTGATTATTAAACACTTTTAACATTTCGGTTAAATCTCTGTTTTGCATTCGTACGATAGTATGACGAATCAGCACAAATACAAATGCAATACAATTCCCAGTAATAAGTGTAGCCGAGGCAGTTTGCTCTTTTAAAGTAAAGCCAATTAATACCGCAACTGCAAGATAAGGAAATATAACAAGAAGTTTCTTCCCAAATGTGGGATCGATAATGAAATAATTCCTTCTAGAAGATGCATTCTTTGAGATCGAAGCAGCAATAGCGATAAATAATAGGAAAACTCTATACAAACACCTTAATAATATAAGTGAACGATCTGACAAATCATCTTGTAAGTAAAAATACAAGTAGTCCGTAATAGCCAATCCAGTTAATACGAGGATAAAAATAAATAATTTACTTTTCGCATTAAAAATAGCTGGTCGAAAGATTAGACTAACTCCTAATAAAAGAAGTAATAAATCTATAATCGGAAAAATAAATGAGAGAAAAACATCTCCAATTGATAAGAATAAGATATTTGCAGAAGGTTTATTAAACAGGTACCACTCTAATGTAAAAATAGCAGTAACAACAATACATAAATCACAAATTAAATACGCTTTTTCCCACTTGTTACATTCCATAATGATTTTATAAAAGAATGCAAAGAGAAAGAAGAATAAGAAAAACAACAAAAACACATCAGAGATATTAAAATTTTGTATTGGTAATTCTACATTAAGTACTTGAAAAGCGGATATAAAATTCCCGATCAAGAAACACCCTATTGCAATAGTAATGCAAACCCAGAATACTCCTAACTTAATTTTTCCGGATAATATAGAATAAAGTAATGAGATAAATACAGTAGTTTCAACAACTAAGGATGATAGTCGGATATTAAAATCTGATACAAAATAATGATTCGGAAAAACAAATAAAAATATAAAACAAAAGCTTATATAGAATATTAGAGCTATTGTTAATAAGATAAATTGCAAATGTGAATGTTTAAGCAATATATTCACCTTCTTAAGTCTTTCATCATTTTTAAAAAATTTGTTTCTAATTATTATTCATATTATGACCATTTCAAAAGATTTCTTTCAAAATAAAGCAGCCTTACATTACACCTGCAAATATTTAACAATTCCATAACAGGAATTACAAAAAAATATGAACAGCTATGTCCTTAACACTATCAATTATTGTTATACGAACTATTTATGTAACAAGTTTATTTAATAGCTAATTAGTTCAAAGAATGTTTTCTTTGAACTAATTGTATACTGCCCATCTGAATCATATAACTTAACTATTTTTAAATTAAAATTTCACGTAAAAATAATGAATGTAGGTGTATGCCCCTATCTATTTATCTTTTTTTCTTCATAACTTCTATAGTATTCATTAAGTACGCTAACTTAAACACCGACTTATTTATAATCCTTAATAAGTCGGTGCTAGTATACACTATAAAACTAAAACACATTTCAAATAACAAAACTATACTTTAGCAATTTATAAATTTCATATTCCTAGAATTACTAAACTTTCTTTTACCTATTACAATCTATATTCAGATACATTATTTCCTTTCCATTCATAATAATCTAAAACCCCTTCATAAATGGCTTCTGCTGCAATCTGTCTGCCGTTTGCCGTAGATAGTTTACTGTAATCGATACCATTATCTATAAAAGCCAGTTCCGTTAACACAGCTGGCATGTCGTTTTCTCTTATAACATGAAGATCTCCGTGTTTAACGCCTCTATCACGTGTTTGAAGAGCCTCTACTAAACGTGTTTGAATTTTTTCCGCTAACACACGACTTTCTTCCACATGAGGATTTGTTTTTTCGGATTCAGAAGATTTATAGTAGTATGTTTCTGTCCCTTTTGCATTACCATTAAAAGCATTTGCATGAATGCTTATAAAGATATCCCCCTCATTTTGCTTAGCAAATTTAACACGTTCCTGTAAAGAGCTTTTTTGGTCATGTCCAGGTCTAGTATCAGATTCACGAGTTAGTAAAACTGTAAATGGTGTATGTTTTTCGAGCAATTGTTGTAGGCGTAAGGAAGTGTCTAATACGATTTTACTTTCAGGCAATCCTTTTGTGGACTTTCCGGGATCTGCACCACCATGTCCAGGATCAATAATGATTGTTTTACTTTCTAAAGGGTTTTTCGGACTGTATTGAAGGGTATCTGTTTTGGCAGTAAGTTGTGCGGCTTCTGCACGTGTTATGAATTTATTTGGTTGCCAACCATTATCAGTACCAACAGAAATCTTTAAATCAATTAAAATATTGGCAAATTTTTCACCCCAATGTCCTTTTAAATCATCAAATTTACTTTGCCCATTACTATTTGTTCTATCTTGTAGCTTATATGCATTTACTAACATTGTTGCCATTGCAGCACGAGTAACTTTTCCAGAAGGATTAAATATTCCATTTCCTTCACCTTTAATTATTCCTGCTTTTTCAGCAGCAGCAATATACGGCGTTCCCCAGTGGTTTTGTGAATCTGTAAAAGATGGTTTTGCATTTAAGTCAATATGTATACCAAGGGCCTTTGTCATAATTGTTGCCGCAGAAGCCCTATCTAATGTATCACTTGAACCAAAAGTTCCATCTGGATAACCACTCAATACTTTTTTATCAACTAAATAATTAACGGATTTGTCAGCCCATGCAGGAACATCTGAGAATTTATGAGTATTTGCAAATGCACTAGATGAGTAGGATAGTAGACTTCCAGCAAGAATTCCTGTAGCAATTAATTTTTTCTTCAAAATTTAGCACCTCTAAAAAATTATTACAAGTTGGTAAATATATCATTTATAGTTAATCTTTAAATAATACGACCTAGAATAAAGAATAGATTAAATCCGTATTATCCCTATATTAAAGATATCAAATACAAATCGAACTATTATTCCGAAAAGAATCCTGAGACATACACTTATAGATAGAAACTATTAAATATATTCACCAACGTCGTGTAACCAGTATAGTTACTCATATGTACGAGTGTCAATTAAAAAACCTTACATTTTTGTAAGATAACCATGTTAATTATGTAGTAAGTAATTATTATATAATGTGAATAATTACTCGGTATAATAAAATAGTAATCTTATATTTTAAACAAATATTAATTATCTTGGTAGGCAAATAACTTATAACAGCCACCTTTTTGGCTATGTTTTGGAATCCTACTTTACTCTTCAATTCTCCGTATTAAAAGTTTGTTGATGAAATGTAATAACAACTGTACGATTATACAACCTATTCACCTCAATTAAATCAGTTAAATATTGAGGAAGAGTCGGTTTATCTTTAAAATCATTATGTATTAGGTCCTTTCACAGTGACAATACTACAAAGTAAGACCTAGCTCCTTCCTTTTGTACAAATTTTTGATTTACTAAAATTAATTGTAACTTTTCCTCTGTCCGAAACGATTCCATACAAAACAAAAGGGAAATACATATACACTATGTATCTCCCTTTTATTTTGTACCCAATTTTTTTATTGTGTTACGGTCATAACTTGTCCACTACGGTCAACCATAATTTTCATTTTTCCGTCTTGAGCGTTATATAACCCTAGCTTATGTAGATCTTGTTTGCATTCTTTTACGAAGTAAGGCAATGTACGAATTTGATCGATATCAGAGCTCGTAATAAAATGAATTAAATGATGCGTCATCTCTTTAATATCATGAACTAGTTCTTCCTTCTCTCGTTTTAATCTTTCATTTTCAGCTCGTAATGAATGTAATTCACCTTCAAGACCACGTGCATTCTTTTCATCTTTTGAACGCTCTGCTGCCATACTGGAAAGCTTATAGATTCCCTCCATGAACTGATGCAATTCGTGTTCTTTCTTGTCACTACATTGACTAATTGTTTCAAAGTTATCCACGATGCCAGATATAACTGTTACGAGGCTTTTTTCATCATCTTCATTTCGAACGTCTTCAATTACTTCCTGCTTACTTTCTTGTTTTTTCTCAGCAATTGTCTCTTTTACAGGTGCATATTTACGTTTTCGCCCCGGCTTTTGTTTTTCAATATTTTCAAACGGGATTTCTTGTTTTTTTAATTTATAATACGTATTTTGTAATTGACTTTCCGTTTTTCGAAAAAGATTCAATTCATTTTTACTAACATATTTTGAAATATTTGCGATGTTTAAGCCATGACGTTGACAAAATTGATACACTTCATACAATAATTCTAGTTCAGACTTCAACCAAGTAATCGCTGATTTTTCATATTCTCGCATACCGCCATTTTTTTCTATATCTATTTGAAATAATACCATTCTATTATATAAATCGATTAGCTCTTCATACCCGATTTGGAATTGTTTCTCTATTTTTTTAAATTCCGCCTCTAATTTCATATCGTTCGTTTTATTATTTGACATGTTTTGTAAAAGACTTAATACATTGATTGCTGTGTGGTGATACATAATATGTGTCACTCCCCCTCATCCTTTCACAATTCTCATCTGACTCCCATGTCTTTTAAGAAAATAGAAATTTCCACATATCCATATTATAACATTTCGAAATTATCTGTCAAATAATTAACATACAAAAAGGTATAAAAAGTATCGAAATAAAAAATGATTTTTAACAAATATTAAAAAATAAAAAATAGCTAAGCAAAATATTATATCAAAAAAATTCCACTTAATTATATTATATGGTATTTCTAATATATTTTCACCGAAAAAGCTTGCGTCACCACGAAATCTTATAGATGAAATAATTGAACATCATGTAAGAAAACCCTCACCTTTATAGTAAAGGTGAGGGTTTTACACAACGCTAACTAATTAACCGAAAGAATGACCATTATTACCACGGTGGCTACAGAAAAACAAAAATATCTCAGAAACACTCAACCTTTCTGTCTTTATACACATGGCTGGCTCCTCTCTTCCAACTAAAAGAAGCTTTATAGTACTAACTTATCAACTAGCCCGATTAACTCTTGAATATCAGGCTTACTCACTTGAGCATTCGCTCCAACTGCCTCACCTTTATGGAACAACTCATTTGTAATTAATGAAGAGAAAATAATGACTGGTAATTGATTCATTACTTCACTATCTTTAATTACTTTCGTTAAATGGTGTCCATCCATTTTCGGCATTTCAATATCTGTAATAAGCAGGTGAATATGTTCATACATTTTTTCACCTTGCTCTTTTGCTAATTTTTCAATTTGAGCTAATGCTTCTGCACCATTACTGAAGAAGTTCATTTTCGTATATCCAGCTGATGATAATGTTTCTTCTAGTATTTGACGAAGCATCGCTGAATCTTCTGCAATATAAATAACTTTTTCAGCTCGATCTGTTTTTTGCTCTAATCCTGCAAGTGATTTATTGTCATAACCAGTACCGCTAATTTCACATACAATTTTTTCATAATCTAATAGTAAAATGATTTTCCCATCTAGTTTTACAATACCAGATGTCGTTTCTTCTAGTCCCATAGATAATGAAGCTGGTTCATCAATTTGTTCCCATGAAATACGTTGAATACGATGCACTTCATCAACACGGAAAATAACTTTCATTTGGTTTAATTCTGAAATGATAAATTTCGTTTGATCAAGTGGTTTTATAGATTTTAAATTAAGAGCCGTTGCTAAGTTAATAACAGGTAAAATTTCACCACGTACTTGAACAACACCTTCAACTGCATGATGAGCTTCTGGCACAGTTGTAACAGGGAATGGATTAATAATTTCACGCACTTTCATTACATTAATACTAAATAAATTTTCACCAACAGTGTACGTTACGATTTCTAATTCGTTTGTTCCGCTTTCTAATAAAATACTTTGTGCTTGTGACATAAAGGTGTCGCTCCCCTTCCATTAATTCCGTATATTTAATTATTAAGCTTTATTAAAACCAAAAAGTCAACTACCTATATGAAAAATATAGATAGTTGAGTGATCCTCACAGTTTTAAAGTAGAAATACTACCGGTAAAACTTAATCTTGTATAAACGAAGCAAGTGCCTCTAGTAACACTTCTTGTGCTCCTACAATTTCTGTCGGCATCGCTTCCCATTTTTTCGAAAGTTCCGTTTCCACTCTTATTCTTAGCTCCGGATTCATTTCTTCTAGCACGTATTCTTTCGTTGCTATATCAACATCAAGTAGCGCAAGTGCATATAACTCCGGATCGTTTATTTTTTTAAATACTTGTTTCAATACCGCCGGTGCTATATGTTTTAACTTTTCAATGTGAATTTCCTTATCAGAAAATAGTAACTCATATTGAATATACGTAACATTTTCTTTAATAACTTTAAAATAGCAATTATTTTTTTTATCATTTACAAAATAACCGTTCGGATCTGCAATAATACTCTCTACTTGACGTATTAAATTAGGTAAACTACTCGCCGCCATTACAGTACGTTGCTCAATCTCACTTGGCGAAATGAATGTAACGCGATACTTATTCTGCGCCATCCTCCTCACCTCTCCTTTTATATAAACTTAGTCTAATTGTACAATATAGCACAACTATCTTAAATTAATCTAACTCTATTTCAAATCATTGCTCCTAGAATCAGAGAAATCCTCTCTCCAAAAAGTGAAGAGGCACCACCTAAACACTTGGATTACAGCCTCTCCAACTACCTTAGAACTACTCCATATCTCTACAACATGCGAGCCACTCATAAGCACTGTCGCTACTACAATCCGGTGAGCCTACCAATCTCATTCATGGCTCCCAGCCTCTTCAACTAACCTAGAACCACTCTATATCTCTGGTATTACAACATGCGAGACACTCCATATGCACTGACCGCTACTAAACATCGCTGGGCCCTCTCTCAAAACCTAAAAGAAAGCTTTTAAACCCCTTTCAACAACTCAATGTTATTGAACCAAAAAGCAAGCTGCTGATCCGTAATATCCGGCAACGTAACGAAAAACTCACGGCACTTCATCTCATCTTTAAACAGTTGATACTTCCAAACACCACTACTACCAATACTTACGAAGTAAAACTCGTGTATACGGCCAATGATTGCTTGTTTTTCACCAAACGAATATGGAGGCACTTGTTTGATTTCAAATTGATCTGGTAAATATACATGCTCTTCTCGTTCTATTTTTAACATTTGCTCAGCAAGCTCACGTTTATTTTCGAAAAAAGGCAATTGTAAAATTCGCTCTTGTCTTGTCATACGAATAAAAAACCCTTCCTACTACGTTACAATTTTTCTTTACGATTTATTATCGAATTAAGTTCACAACTTCATTTAATACTTCATCTGAAATTTTGATTACTTTCGCATTTCCTTGGAATCCGCGTTGGTATAACATTAAATCAACGAATTCTACAGATAAATCTACGTTTGCACCTTCTTGTGCACTACCGCGTACTTTCCCTGCACCATTTTGGCCAGATACGCCCATTGCTAAAATACCAGTTGTATTTGTCGCTGTGTAGTTACCATTACCATTTTTCATTAAGCCGCCTTCGTTCGGGAACATCGCAACAGCTAATTGACCCGCAGCTTTCATACTTCCATCAGAATATTTTACCATCACATATCCACCGTCAGCAATAAAGCAATCTTTAACAGTCGCTGCTGCTCTACCATCTACGTCTGTTACTGCTAATGTTTTCTCTGTCGGATGGTTTGTTAATTTACTAAAATCTAAATTTACTGTTCCGCCATTAAATGGAATAGACGCTCCAGGGTTTTGCTGATTTGGCTTTCCTACCGCATCGAATGTTACATCACCGCCTGCGCCTTGAACCTCTTTAAACTCTGTTTCTTTTTTCGAGTCGTTACGCATATGTACTGTATATTTATAATTATGTTCACTAGTTTGTGTAAATTCTACACGCATTGTCCATGTATTACCGGCATCATCGTATGCAGGCAATTCTTGCGTAATCTGTTTTGCATCGGCTGGAATATTCCCTCCAACGACTCCTTTTGACGTTCGAATACCACCGATTGCTGATCCCATTGGAATTTGCAACGGTCCTGGAATACCAGATAAATCAACTTCACCAGTTGCTGCATTTGCAGGATATGCAAATACATATTGCCCTTCTGTATTCGTAATATAGTAATCTGAAGATATTCCAAATGTACCTTTACGCGTAAATTCCGTGTTGCCGCCTTTTGAATCGCCAACCACGAAGAAACCATTACCTTCCATTGCTGCTTGTGTTTTACCACCAGTTAGCGTAATTGTACCATCGCTATAATCCGTAACTGTTCCGCTCATTTTCACACCGTTACCGATACTTTTCGGGTTCGTCCCTGCGTATTTATCGTCGCCTTTTGAACCAATTGAATTGTTATACAGTAAATCATCAAACATTGCTTTTTGTTTTTTATAACCAACTGTTTGTGCATTGGCAATATTATTTGAAGTTACACTTAATGCATTTTGTGTTGCATTCATCCCTGTAATACTTGTATATAACGCTTTAATCATAACGTATGTACACTCCTTATGAATTTGTAGTTTTTACTTCTTCAGTTACTTTTTGATCGTCTTTCTTTGCATCTTCTGGATTCGTTTCTCCAATCGGTTTATCAGACACCCTCTCAACAAAGCGAAGAGATACAATCTTATTATCAATAACGAGCTGTACATCATTATTTTCCGCAAGGCGAACTGTCTCTACTTGACCAGTTACTTTTTTACCGTCACCGTCGATCCCTCTTACGTATTTCCCTAAAAACTTCATTCCGCCATCAAGCGCTGTCGAATACATCGTCGTTCTTAAAGAATCAACTGCTTTTGTCATATTTTGCACTTGTTCCATAAGAGATAACTGCGCTGTCTGATTCATCATTTGATTCATATCCATCGCATTGAATGGATCTTGGTGCTGGAAACTTGATAAAAATAATTTTAGAAAATCATCTTTCCCCATTACACCAGGAGTCTTTTGCTCTCCTGCTGAAACTCCATTTGTTTGTTGAACTGGCGATTGTACACCGTTAACAGGTACATTACTTTTTTGTGCTCCTGCTTGTAACGGAATATGATTTGTACTCGTTGTATTTAATCCAACTGTTGGCACGCTTTATTCCTCCAATAATCCCGCAAATTCTTTTGACTGTTGTTTCTCATGTTTCGTATTTGCTAATTTTTGTTTTTGCCTTTGCTCTTGTTCTCGCTGTTCTTTACGTTGTTCATCTTTTTCTGAATAACTTATTTGAATATTAATTTCTTTTTCTTTTAATTTCAGCTTCAATTCGTCAAAAATTATTTCAACACGCTTTTTCGCATCGTGTTTTTCCATTTCTACATGGACTTCAATTTGATCTCCATGCTTTTTCATAAATACAGTTAATGAACCAAGTTTCTCTGGATTTAGCTGGAATAAAACACGTTCTTGTTTCACTACAAACTTTTGCAGAGCCTCTACTTGTGCTTCCATTTTCTTGCCTAAGTCAGGTAATGTAACCTTCTCAGCTCCACTATTTTGTTTTCCTATTTGGTCAGTACCCGTTGCTTTATTTAATAACTCAGCTCCGGCCGAACTTGAGTCATTTAACTGATCGACTTTTGGTAACTCTACCTTCACATCATCGCTCTCTGCTTTCGGGAGTTCTACTTCCTTAGACTCCTCTTGTTTCTTTGCAATATTACAAGTTTCTGATTCTACGACTTTTAATACTTGCAACGTCTGCTCTGGCATCGTCACCTTGTCTAGCGCCATTTGCATTGTATCTTCTAAACATATGGCATTTTTAATATTCATGTTAGAAAAAAGCTCTTGTAATTGCTGTAATTCAGCTGCGGGCAATTCGTTCAGTTTAATATTTCCGTATTCTTTATATAACGCCTGTATTTTTTGTATGTATTGATATAACAATTCTGGCTGCACACGCAATTGCTCAATTGCAACCATCTGCTCAGATACAGCTAACAATAACTGTTCTGTCTCTTTCTTTTCTTCTTTCTTTACAATCGGCTCTTCTTTCGTTACCGTTTTTTTTGCGAGAATATATTCTTTCTTCTCTTCTTCTGGTGCTTCTTCTCGTTTCGTTTTCTCCGTTTTCGGCTGTTTTTTATTTTCAATTCTCATTGTATTATCGAATGAAGAATTTTCATTTTTCGATTGTACTTCTAGCCCTTTTTCTTTTTGCGGAGGTAAACTTTGCTGCACCGGTAATACAAACTGTATCACTACATCCACCTCATCCGTTCATACACATTTTTAAATCAAGAAGCATTTTTTCTTCCAGCTTTTCTTTTACTTTCGCAAGCTTCTTACAATCTTCTTCATACATTTCATCAATGACACGTTCTTTTTCTTTTATTTGCTCTAAAAAGCTTTCATTTTTTTGAATAAAACCTTCTGTTTTTTTAATTTTTCGATTCCATTCTTCTATTCTTTCAGGTGAAAATGTATGTGATGAAAGCATACCAGCCATAATACGTTGTCCCGTTTGTACAACCTTATTGCGTGATTTCACAACATATAGATCATATTCTTTTTTTTGTTCTATTTTTCTTTTTTCAGCTGTTAGTTCGTACACTTCTTTCAAGATATGTTCTTTCTCTTGATTAATCTGCAATTTAATCGTGTCGTACTGCTGCTTATCCACCCGTTTTCATAGCCCCTTCCTATTATAACGTTACCTTTTTCTATTATATAGTTTTTTTACAAAAAAATCTGTGAAATATTAAAATCAAAAAAATAAGACCTCAAAGGGCGAGATCTTATACAATATGGTGCATCGCTTGGACAACATCTTCAAACTGAAAACTATCCGTTCGACCTTGTTTTAAAAACGTATTTATAGCTTCTACTTTATTTTTACATTCAAAAATATAAGCATTTTCTTCATTCTCTTGAATTGTTCCAAGTTTAAAATACAATTCATTCTCTTTATAAATAGATAGAATTTTTCTCATTTCATTTGCAAGTTGCCAATGATTCGGCGATACGATTTCTTCCATAATCCTACTTACCGAATCTAATACCGAAATGGCAGGGTAATGACTAAGAGTTGCGAGCTCACGTTTTAATACAATATGTCCATCTAAAATACCACGAGCTAAATCTGGTACAGGACCATTTAAATCATCACCATCAACTAACACTGTATAAATACCTGTTATTGACCCTTTTTGCGTTTTTCCTGATCGTTCTAATAACTTTTTCATATAACTTTCCATTAACAGTGTTTTACCACCGATCGGTAATTCCTTTACCGCAATATCAACACTTCGGCGTGCATCAGCAAAACGAGTAACAGAATCCATCATAAGTAATACGTTATTACCTTGGTCACGGAAATATTCAGCAATAGATGTTGCAAGCTTAGCCGCACGAAGTTGCATAAGGTGACTTTCATCTGACGTTGCTACAACAACGACACTTTTTTTCATACCTTCTTCGCCTAATTCTTTTCGAATAAAGTCTTTTACTTCTCGGCCACGTTCTCCTACTAAACTAATAACGTTAATATCAGCTTTTGCGTTTTTCGCAATCATTCCAAGCAAGGTAGATTTACCAACACCCGATCCTGCGAAAATACCAATCTTTTGACCAATCCCAATCGTTAACATGGAATCAATCGATTTAATTCCCGTTTCAAATACATCTGTAATTTCTTCACGCTCAAATGCATGAATCGGCGGTGCATCTAATTTTATTTTTTGTAGTGGAATGTTTTCAGTGTTCTCATTTAACACTTCACCATTCGCACTTAACACTTTCCCAAGTAAATGATTACCACGAGGTACAACAACATCTTCTTCAATTAATGCAACTGCATCTCCGTAACATACTTTTTCTGTCTGTCCAAATGGAAGTAGCATATTATTTTCTTTTTCAATCGCAATTACTTCACATAAGACACTATGTTCTCCAACGAGACAAACATCTCCAATCTTTGCTTTCGGACCTTTCGCTACAAAAAACTGCTCTTGTACACTATGAACTTTGCCAACTTTCGTATAAAACGGTGTTTCAATAAATGTATTCCATTTATTATGTTCATTCATTAGCTCGTTGTTCATACATTTTGCTCCTCAAACAACTTCTCTTCTTCCCACTTATGACGAAGCTTCGCAAATATAGGCGCAAATTTAAACTCAAAAAACTCTTTCTCTTCTTCCAGAACAAATTCGCCAAACTGTAAAGAAAAATCATACTTCCATTCTACTAATTGTAGTAGCCAATACTCTTTCGTATTTTCTTTCTCTTCTTGTATACGTTCAAATGTTTCTGGATGAACCGTTATAATTAATTTTTCAAATGAAGTAGGCAATGTTTGCACGATGCCTGTTAAAATCGGCAAAACGTCTAATAAGCGCGAATCTACCGCTTGATTCACTACTTTTTCTGCTAACTGAAAAGATTGATTCCATAATAACTCTGTCCATTCGTATGCTGTTTCTTGTTGTTCTTTTTGAAACTGTATACGCGCTGCTTCCATCTGTTCCATTTGTTCATGAATATGCATTTGAAACTGTTCTTTATCTTGCAACAACTGCTGACGCTCTCGTTCTAGCATTTGCTGCTGCTGCCTTAGCTGATTCATTTCAATATGTAATGCATCTTGCTGTGCAAGAAGTTCTGCATGATCCACTTGTATCTCTTCTTCAATGTGAACTGATACTGGTTTCGGAAATTGTAATTCATACGTTTCTTCAGAAAAAGAAACAGAATTCTTCGGAATTCTGTTTTTAAATAAGGACATCATCTTCACCTCTTTGAACGATAATTCTTCCTTCTTTTTCTAACTTTTTCACCGTACCTGTAATCGTTTGTTGTGCTTTTTCAGCATCCGTCATCTTAAGCGGTCCTAAGCCATCTAACTCTTCAAGAATCATCTCTCTACGGTTTGAAGACATACATGTAAATAGTTTCTCTTTAATTTCTTCTTTTGCAATTTTAAGTGCTTTCGCGATAACACCGTTATCTGTAATTTCCTCTAATACACGGCGAAGCGCAAGATCCTCAAGACCAAGTAAGTCTTCAAAGACAAACATATTTTCTTTAATTTTCTCAGATAACGCATAATCGACTTCATCCAGCTTTTGAAAGACTGTTTTTTCAACACCTCGTGAAACATTATTTAAAATGTTCACTATTGTTTTCAATCCATCTGTTTTATTAATAGCACTAAATGCCATATTATTTAATTTTGCTTTTAATAACTCACCAATTTGATTAATTAATTCACCATCTACTTGTTCAAGCTTTGCAATACCCATTACCGTCTCTACACGTTTATGATCTGGTAATCTCTCAATTAATTGAGAAGCAAGTTGCGGCTTAATATAAGAAGCAATAATCGCTATCGTTTGTGGCGATTCATCATTAAGCACTGTAAGAAGTGGCTCTAAATCTGTAAGTGAATTTAAGAATTCAAATGGATTATCTTTGTTATACCAAAGGTCTTCCAATAATTTTTCCAACTCGTCTTCTGGCATATTTTTAAATATACGACGAATGTATTCTTTATCTGGAGTTACTAAATTCAACTCTTTTACATTTAGTTCGTACAAAAACTCCCCTAGTACATTTTCTAACGTTTCTGGTTTATATACACGAAACTTCGCGATTTCGCGAAGTAACACTTCTTTTTCCTCAGCCGTCATATATTCAATGACTTTTGCTGCCACCTCTTCGTTTAATGTACGAATGAGGATGGCAGCTTTCTCTTTGGAGGAGATTTCATCTAACATTGTTTTTCCTCCCTTACTGTCCGTTTAACCATTTTTTAATTACTTTTGCAGTACCTTCTACATGCTCTTTCGTAGCTTCCTGCACTTGATCATCTAATGTAGGTTCTGATGGTTCTACCGGTTCTGGCTTTGGCTCTGGTACTATTTTTTCTTCAGGAATTTCCAGGATACTTTCACTACTAGCAGCAATTTCTTCTTCTGCTAAGTATTCTTCATATTCCTCTTCTTCTCTCTTTTTCTTACGTCTTGCTAAGAAGAACCATACTAGGCCAATTATTGCTAGCAAGCCAGCTGTAATTCCACCGAATAACCACCAGTTCATACCACTTTTTTCTGGCTCTTTCTCTTTTTCAACTTTCGGCTGGTCGAACTGAACAGTTACAACGTTAACTTGACCGTTTGTAAAGTTTCCATTCGGATCAGCTTGAAGTCCAGCTGCTGTGCCAATCGCTTCTTTAAATGTTGTCATATCAATTTTTCGTTTTACTAACGTATCGTTATCTACCCATACAACAACATTTGTTTTTGTTAATTCCGGATGTTTCTTAATTGTTTCAACTGTTTTATCTATTTCATAGTTTTCAATTTTGTTACCATTTTTATTATCGTAGACAACTTTACCGTTTTGATTATTGTTCGTACCGTAGTTCGGCACTTCACCGTTCGCTGTAATACCCGCACCTTGCTTCGTATCTGCTCCTTCTTGCGCAGTAGAACTTTCCTCTTGCTCTTGTTTACTGCGAAGTACACCTTTATCGCCATATTTTTCTGACTGACGTGTAACTTCATCGTAGTTTACAGACACTTTCGTATTCACTTTATATTCATTTGATTTAAACATCGTCATTAACGTTGCGTCAATATCTTGCTTTAATTTACCTTCAATTTGATGCTGCATCTCTACTTCTTTTTCATAAGAAGAGGAACTGTTAGAATGCGCTTCATCTGTTCCTTTTGAGATGATACCTTTTTTACTATCAATAACACTTACTTCTTCTGCTTTCACGCCAGGAACTGCCGCACTAATCATTTGCTGTATACCAGCAACTTGATCAGCTGTTAATAATTGTCCACGTTTCACACCAACAGTAATTGCCGCTGTCCCTTTCGCTTTTTCCTCATCAAAAATTGTTTCTTTTTCAGGTAATGTAATTTGCACATTTGCCGTTTCAACTGTCGCGAAGTTTCGTACAATATCTTGCTCCAATTGCTTTTTCGTGCCGACAATCTGCTTCATTTTCTTATCTTGTTCACTTGAACCGAGTGAGCTTTCTAATAAAATTTCCTCACCGCTTTTTGAATTAAACGGCAAGCCCATTCCATTCATTTCTTTTCGAACCCATGGAGCATCGTTCTTTTGCACTCGAATCGAACCATCGGCTGCTAATTGGTAATCAACACCTAGCTTCGATAATTCTGCTGTAATCTCTTGCTTATCTGTATCATTTAAATTTTGATATACAACAACATATTTATCTGGCAAGGTGAAGTATAAAAGTGCTCCTGTTGCAATCGCTAAAAGCGCAGCACCAATCACTAACTTATGCCACGTTTTCAGCGATTGGAAAACATTTTTTATCTTTTCCATTTAAATACACCCGTCCATTTTCCTAAATTTGCATATTAATTAGTGACTTATAATTTTCAATAAGATTATCGCGTACGAGAGCAGCTGTTTTCATTTGTGATTCAGCTTTCTTCTGCTGAATTAAAACGTCATGCGTTTCTCCTACCCCTTTTGTCAGTAAATCATATACTGCTGTTTGGGCATTATTTTGCGTTTGATTCATATCTTCCAATAAATCAATAAACTTTTTGCCTTCAACTACAGATGTTTCTGAAGTTTTCTGTGTGCCAATCGGCTGAATCGCTCCAAATGGCTGTGTATTTAACATTGGTTGAATTTTCATATTGCCCCTCTTCCCTCTTATCCTCGGCCGATTTCTAAATCTTTATCGAGCATTTTTTTGTTCGCATTTAATACACTTGTATTTGCTTCATACATTTTTTGAGCAACCATTACATTCGTCATCTCAGCTGTCACATCAACGTTCGGATAACGTACATATCCTTCTTCATTTGCATGCGGATGCGTCGGATCATACACAAGATTTTCATTTCGATCCGCTTCAATACTTTTTATTTTCACTCCGTTAGTAGGAGCTCCATCTAGCATACTTGCAAAACTATTATTTGATTCTAATACTACACTTCGACGGTGATACGGCTCTGCACCCGGTGCTCCCGTCGTATTTGCATTTACGATATTGTTAGAAGTAACTTCCATCCATTTTCTCGCTGTAGTTAGCCCTGAACCACTTGCATTAATTGCCTGAAACATCTTTGTCTCTCCTTTTACTATTAACGTCCACGTGCTGCTTGGTTAATAGCGTATTGCGTATTAATTGCATTAATTGAAACACCGTATAATTGGTTTGTTTTCATTAAATCTAGCATTTCTGTCGTTACATCAACACTGTTTCCATCTTTATTCGTTTGCATTGATTTCGTTTGAATCTTTGCGTATGTATTTTTCGTATTTGCTGTCGGTAAGTGCATTACATTCGTTTGATATAAATCTGGATTACTCTTTAAATCCGCAGCATTTTTTTTGTATAATGCACTGCTCATATTCATTTTCTCAGCAAATGTTACATCTTGTGCTTTATAGCCAGGTGTATTCGCATTTGCAATATTACTAGAAACGGTATTTCGCTTCGTTACTAAATAGTTCATATAATGACTTACATCACTAACTAAATCTGGCATATTCCACACCCTTCCTTTTCCATCATGCTCGTTTAGCGCATGATCATCCACTGATGGAAGTTTCACTTTATTATTCATTTTCCTATATGTATTTATTTATTAAAATATTATCTATTTTGTACCCTTACATATTTTATTCCATTTTTCCATTGTTGTCTTTAGAAAAATACAAAAATATAAAAAAGAATATAAAAAACTGTATACGCGTAGTAATCCATGTAACATTTTGATATATAAACAATAAAAAAAGAGCCTCCATACACTTCTCTCCATAAAATAAAGACATCTTATTTTTCATTGTTTGGATTATTACCATTCTTTTTATTACAGTCATAAAGTGAAACCTCAATCAGCGGAACGCCTTATTCAAACAATGGAATGGATCCCCTTTTAAAAGGGGTATCCATTTCCATACTTTCCTATTAAAATTTACCGTAAAACGAATTCGCTTTCATTCGTCCATCATTTGTCATAATCATTTCTTCCAAAATCTTTTGCTTATCTCGAATATGCTGTGCTGCCTTAATTATTAATGGACTCACTTCCGCTGCAACATCTGCACGCGTCTCTTCATCCAATGTCATCATCCAGCGATTTAACATTGCACTCTTCTCAGCAAATTCCCCATCTGATACTTGCAATTCTCCGATTTCATTAAAACAGCCGACAAACGCTCGATAAATATCATTGTTCATTTTCAAGTGCTCCGCGGTAACCGTCTATTAAATCTTGTAACACTTTCACAATTGCATCGATGTCTTTTGCTTCACGCGTTACTTTCATCGTTTGAATTTGAATGCTAATCCAATCATATAAACCAAATAGACTATCATATAAATCTTTCGTAATCTCAGGATTTAATTGAAGCTTTAATTCTTCAAAAATACGTTCTAGCTTTTCAAGAAGCACATCTCCTTCTTGGAGTTTAAAAGTATTTAAAAGTTCTTCTAAATTACGAAACTCTACAATACATCTTTCATAAATAAAAATTGTATTTTTAATCGGATTACTCGTCATAATATCATTTTGCATATAACGTTGCCATGCTTGCATACAATCACTTCCTTAACTTTCATTAATCATCACTTTTTTGTTTTGTCATTGCTTTAATAGTTTTCAATTGGCTATCAAGCTCCGCTAGTGTACTTTCTAGTTTTTGATACTTCTTCACGATTTCATCTTGTTTTTGCAGATTTTGTGTTTCAATATCTTTAATCTTTTTATCTAAATCACTTACACGAGAATCGATGTTTTTTACTCGCTCTCCAACTACACCTTTATCACCAAATAGTTTATCAAGTGGCTCTTCCATCATCTTCCCTAAACCGTTAGAACCAAAGAAAAATTGCTTCGCTGCATCCGGCTTGTCTTTTAACGCTTTTGTTAATTGTTCATCATTAACTTCCATCGTCCCGTCTTGCTTTAATTGAATTCCAAATGAAAACAAATAATTACCGTCTTGAGAAAATGTTACGACATTATTCATCGCTTGACGTACACTTTGCATAATAGCTTGACCTTGGAAAGCTCCACCTTTTCCAGCAAAAATATCTATTGTAGAAACAGCTTTATTATAATCAGCCACCATCTTTTTAATAATATTTGATGCGTCTGTTACATTTGAATCACTTACTGTAAACTTCAGATCTATACCTTTTGCTTTTGGATCTGTTGTTGTACCTGCATCTGGTGTTCCTTCTGCTTTTGACTCCGTCACTTTTAGTAATTCAATTTTCACACCAGGAAGAGCTTCAATTGTATTGGTAGAACTTTTACCTGGGATACCGTTTATACTATATATGGCATTTTGCGCTTCATTAATTGTATTGACTGCTGTGCCATCCGCCTTAGCTAAACCAATATCTTGAAACAGTGTAGATGTGTTCTCCTTAAAATTAATTTCTCCATCTGTTCCTTCTTTTTTCGAGGACATAAAAATTTTATCTCCAAGTGTATAAGCCGATACGCCATAATCTCCATCATTAATTTTATTTATTAAATCTTTATATGTCATATCAGTTGTTACTTTTAGATCTTTACCGCCTAGTTTTAATGTTTCATCTTTAGGAAGTTTTGCATTTATATCAGTAATAGGATTAGAAGCTATTTGATGACGCTGTGCAAGCTGTGTAATCGTCATATTAAAAGTTCCTGCAATCGCGCCACCATCAGCTTTTACATTAATATAACCGTCTTGTGTTGTTGTAACTTTTTTCTCATTCCCTTTAAAAGCCGCTAAGTTTTTAAAAGTTTGTGTGAAAGAACTAAATTCTGATTTTAAGCTTGTATATAATAGTTTATCTTGTGAAAGTTGGTTCTTTTCATTAGTATATGGTGTTTTTCTCATATCTAACGCTTGCATTTCTAATTCTACAAAGTTAGAAGTATCGATCATATTATTTCCGAGGTTCCAAATCTGTTGTCTACCACCAATACCTGTTAACGTCCCTGCCATATTTCTCACTCCTTATTGTTTACATATAATCTAAAATACTCGTTTTACTCATCGTGCTAACTGCTTTAAGCGTTGCTTCATAAGTTGCATTAATATACGCTAGGTCTGAAATTGCTACCGCTAAATCAACATCTTCAATTTCTTTACGATTTTCTTGAAGCGCTAAATTTTGCTCGCTTAAAATTGTTTTAAACGTCTCCATCGTGTTCATAGTTGAACCCACTTCAGTTGTACGGTTAATGACGCTATCTAAGTTTTTCTTATTTTCTCCTAATAACGGTTGCAAAGCTTTTTGATCACCGTTATTCAGTGCTTCACTCATCTGTTTTAACGTTTTTATAACTGGGGATAATAATTCTTCTCCGTTACGAAATGCTTTTAATTGATAACCGTCATTTAGTTGCCAGTTCACATCATTTTTTCCACCTTGATACGTACCATCTTCTGTAAATGGAGCTTGTTCAGCACTATCCCCACCGAAAATATAACGGCCTTGCTCTTTCGTATTCGCTAAATATACAACTTGTTTTAAAATTTGATCAATCTCTGCACCGATTGCCTTCAATTCTTTTTCACTATTCGTCCCATTTAGCGCTTGTACTGTTAATTGATCCGCTCTTGTTAAAGATTTAAAAACACCTTGTAATGTATTTTCAGTTTGTGTTAATACATTTTTCGAATCCGCTAAATCTTTTTGCATTTGTTCAATATTTGCTAACGAATGCTGAATCGCAAATGATTTACTTGCCGCAAGTGGGTCTTCGCTCATAAAAAGATTTTTCTTACCTGAAGTTACTTGATTTCGATGATATTGCTGTTGCACATTCAAATCCATCATCTGATTCTTTGCCCAGTTTGCATTTTGAAATGTAGATACTCTCATCTTTACCTTCTCCTTTATCTATATTTGAATTAGTGCGGGGAAGCAACCACAACTATATACGGCTCTCTGCTTCTACACTACGACGGATACTCTCTTTCCTCATAAAAGAGAGCTTTGTCATTTTTATTTAACAAGAGGGCGATGCATTCACTAAACATGGCTTTCCTCTTAGCTAACTTACCCTTCAACCATCTCATATCTCTGGTCTCACATCGATTGGGCCACTAATAGGCACTGACCGTCTCTACCCTTCGCGGGTCCTCTCTCCAACCATAAAAGAAAGATGGGTTCGCTTTTATTACTCATTATCTAATAATCGAAAACAAACTATCAAACACTTCATTCATCGTCGTAATAGCTTTAGAGTTTGCGACAAAATATTTTTGGAAAGCCATTAAATTAACCATTTCTTCTTCCATATTTACGCCTTCAATACTCATTTTTTCTTGTTGAATACCTTCTAATAAATCTTTATGAATATTTTGATAAGCATTCACTGCACTTTTATCAGAAGCTACACCAACTATAAATTGGTCTAATGCTTGTTTATAAGAAAGACCTTCTTTATAATCTCCCTCTGTAATTCCTGCTAGTTTATTTGCTGTTTCAGCAGAGATTTTCATTTTCGAAACATCTTTTGCGAATTCAGGGTTTAACTGAATATCTTTCGCATGATCTCCAACGAAGAAATCTTTTCCCATCACTGTATTCACTTGACCTTTTACAGAACTCATTAATTCTTCAAGGTTTTTCTTATAACTAACAATCTTCCCTTTCGTATCTATTGCTGATTGAATGGCTCCACCTGTTAAAGGAATATCCGATCCATAAATCGCAACAGACATTGGTTCTTTTTCTTTATTTAATTGAAGTGGATATGTATCTTGTCCATTTACTGTTAAAACACCATTCATTCTAACACTCGCGATATTAGGATTCATAGATTCATAAGATACTTCAATATTGGCATACTTAGACATCTCTGTAACGATGCGATCACGTTCGTCTAATAGTTGATTAGGTACTTGTGTCCCTGCTTGTCCAATTTTTTTATTCGCCTCTGCTAAACTAGCACCAAGACGATTAAATTCATTCACATGTGCTTCAATATCTTCTGTCGTCTGTGCTTCTGCTGTATCTAAGTTTTTCGCAAGACGATTTATCTGACTTGTGAACTTCCCAGTTTCAGAAACTAATGTATCGTAGTAGTTTGGTTGTTCTGGATTTTTTGCAACTTCACGAAAAGCATTGAAGAATCCATCCATTAAACTAGATAATGAATTTTTCCCTGTCGTTCCTACCATAGACTCTACTCGTGATAAAGTAGAATTCATATATGCGTAGTAAGAGAACTGTGACAACTGATCATTAAATTGCTTCGTTTTCACTTCATCTGTAATACGGTCAACTCCTAATGTTTGTACACCATAACCGATTCTCTGTTCAGGCGTATGACCGTTACTTGCTCCAACAGATCCGTAATTTACCATTTGACGAACATAACCCGGCGTATGAATGTTAGATAAGTTTTGTTTTGTCGTTTGTAATCCCATTTGGGCCGCTAGCATACCAGATAACGGCGTATTATAATCAGATAATCTCATAATGCTTCACTTCTCCTTTACAATAGTTCATTCATAAAGATTTGCGAATTATTGTTTTTCTCCAAATTGTATTCAGAAACGGAATCCACAATACTTTCTGTAGTTTTTAATAGTACGTTTAAGTAATATTGATTTTTCAAAAGAATCATTTTTACATTTTCTTCTAATTCATTTACACTTTTTTGTAATTCTTCCATTTTTTCATTTTCTTCCTGTGAAAAATACGAAAATAGCGAACGCATACGCAGCGGTTCAACTTGTTTTTCTTTACAAAGCTGAACAACCATTTCCTCAAAAGATCGCGATAATCCTTTAACACCTTCTATGTACTGCAATTGCTCTACTTGCAACTTTTGAACTGCATTTACATTTTTATTTTTTAAATTCTCATATATTTGTTCCCCAAGCGTTTGAATATTTTCATATGCCTTTTGAATAATAACGAGCTTTTCATATAATTGTATGTACATATAGCTTCCTTTCCTTTACAAGACTAAATTTACAATCAAACCATGAATTTCTCCAATTTGATTTAACATTTCTAAATGCCCTGTTTTCGTATTAATTAAATTCATAACATCTTCTAACTCAGTTAATCCCATTTCAGCTTGTTTTACGATCGTCATTTTCTGCGAATATCCGTAACGCGGATGACGAGACATAACATCTTTATACTGCAATACGTTATCAACGTAAAAATTCAAAAATGATTTTACAGTATTTTTGTATTCCATTACATTATCGAGCGTTAACTCTAATTCGATTTTCTCTTTAATTTCTCCAATGTTATCAACAAGTGCTTCCATTTGTTCTAACAATTTATCTTTTTTCGGATCTGCATGCAAATTATCCGAAAAAGCAAGTCCTGTCCTGACATTTGCTTCTTTCGGCATTTGAGTAGCAGGCGGTATATGCGATAAAATTGGATTATGCGAGATAGAACGCAGCATATATATCACCTATTTATTTTTTTATTTCCTTCCAAACTTAATCGTAAAATCCAGTTATTTATAATTATACTCTGTACAATGATATTTTGCAGTTATTTTTTATAGAAGATATGTTACAATTTAGCATGAGGTGGCACAAATCTATGAATATTTTTCTTTGTGGTTCAAATCAATTAACAGCATTAGATCAGGAAGAAATAAAAAAATTTTTAATTGACTATGCTCACAAACATAAAATTTACATATTATGTTATAAATCTATTGAAAATGAAGTTCTTCGTTTTTTCATTGAAAATGAAAGGCTCGCTCAAAATTTATGCCTTTACACACTGCAACCGTTACATGTATTAACAGACGAATTTCAAGAAGTCGTTGATTATTTAAAAAAACACGGAGCAGAGTATATTGCTTTTGATCATCCTTCCGACTCCATTTATCGATCAGATTATATGTTTTTTGTAAAGCAAATTATCGAAGATACCGATTTAGTTCTCTGTTTTTATAACGGAGATAAACATACGTCTGTCATTCCCGTTGACGTTGCAAAAGAAGCAGGAATTGATGCTGTTATTTATGATTTACCAGGCTTACATGAAAAGCAGCTGAAAAAAAGCTTTGAACAAAAAATTCGTATGATGTAAAGGGGGAGGCACAATATCGTTATTGTGCCTATTGTAAATATGATAACTGAACAAGATTATAATCAATTTGTCGTAAGTTTTAAACAGCACTTTAATATGGATATCGCTTCCTATAAGCAAGATAGAATGCGCCGAAGAATCGACGCTTTCATTTCGAGAAAAGGTTTTGAAAATTACACAAATTTTTTAAATAATTTACGCACCGATCAAACGTTATTTTTAAGTTTTATTGACTATATTACAATTAACGTATCAGAGTTTTTCAGAAATAAAGAGCGCTGGCAAACGTTAGAGACGAAAGCTCTACCAAAGCTACTTGAACAAAATAACGGTAAATTAAAAATTTGGAGTGCTGCTTGCGCTGCCGGTGAAGAACCATATACACTTTCTTTAATATTATCGAAGCATCTAGCTCCGTTTCGTTATGACATTCAAGCAACGGATCTTGATTTTCATGTTTTAGCAACTGCAAAACGTGGTCAATATACAGAACGCTCTTTGAAAGAATTACCTAATGATTTAAAACAACGTCATTTCACAAAAGAAGATGATACATATATATTGCATCAAAATATTAAACAGCAAGTTACATTTAAACAACATGATTTATTAATGCAGACATTTGATACGAACTACGATTTAATCATTTGTCGAAATGTAATGATTTACTTTACAGAAGAAGCAAGAATAAAGCTTTATGAAAAGTTTAGTCGTTCTTTACGAAAAGGCGGCGTACTATTCGTTGGTAGCACAGAACAAATTTTAACACCCGAACGCTACAATCTTCAGCGCTTTGATACATTCTTTTACGAAAAAGTATAAAAGAAGGTCGTCATAATTAAAATGACGACCTTTTTTTATTATATAATACGAATCAATATGATACCTATAACCCACATGAAGAGAAATAGAGCCGTAACAGACCATTTATGCTCTTGAATCGTATGTTTCAACGCATGAGATAATTGCGTCATATTCATTTCTGCAAGTGCTCTCCACACGCTCACATCACGTTCTTTAGAAATACGATCCGTACCGCTAATTAAAATTGTTTCGTTAGACAATTTTGTCATGTAAGCTGTAATAACTGTTATCATTAAATTCGTATTTCCTTCTGATGTATCTTGTTCCACTCTAGAAATGAGCGCACTTACATCAAGTAACGGAATATGCACTTTTCTTCCAAACGAAAGCTGCACTTCAGCGAAATCATACGTTCCGTCTAATAACGGAACTCCCTTTATATGAGCTTGTTTAATAAGCCCCTGCAAACTTTTAACAATTTGTTCATATATTTTTTCCGATTGCTTTCCTTCCTCAGACAACATATGTAGCTTTGAAAACAACTGCAACACCGTATCCATTTCCTTAGAAAGCATTTCTTTTACAATCTTTCCATCACCTAAACTTGCAAGCAAAATCCCTATTTCATTGTTTTTCGAAATGATTTTGGGCTGCCCAGTAAACACAAGGTTACTCCGCTTTCGTTCTTTCTGAATTTCATGTTCTGAAATAGCTGCAGGCTGTTTTAATGGTTGTAGCGTCTTATTTTGAATTGTCGTACGTTTAATTTCCATTTAAGCGCCTCCACTACTATCAAATTATTAGCCCCATTCTTTATTACTCTTTAAAACTAAAAACAGTACAAATAATCCTGACATAACAGCAAACACATTAGAAGCCTGTACTCCCTGCTCACTTTTTTCCTCTTTCTTTTCTTGTTGTTCTTCTATTTTCTCTTTCTTTTTAGAAACGACTTGATTGTCATTTCCGCTTTTTTTCTCTTTATGAACCTTCACATTATTTACTTCCTTGTTGTCTGTTAACGACTCTTTTATAACGTAGTTGATTTCCTCTTTTTCTTTCAACGGCTCTTTTATATAAGAGTTCACTTTCTCTTCTTGCTTTCGAATTTGAACAACTGGAAGTTTTTCTTCTGGAAGCGGCATCTCTATTTTCGGATCTTCCTTCTTCTCAATTTCTTTCTTATCCTCTACTTCATTTTGATTCTCTTGCTCTTCTATCTTTTCATCATCTTTCACTTTTTGTTCGATGATAGAAACGATATATTCACTCTCTGTCACAAGTTTGTTACCTGCCCCATCTGTTACTTCCACAATAAGTTGATGCGGCCCAACAGGTAAAGCTTCTGTTATTTCAAATATTTTCTGCCAATCCATGTCGCGTTTATTATAGTCTAATAAAAAAGTAATATCGTTACCGTCTTCTTTTCCTTTTAATATAACGCGCACTTCTTTAACAACCGATTCTATATCTACCGTTTGTACTCGTATATGAACGGATTCTCCCTTTTTCCGTTCAATTAAGTTCCCTTTTGCCTCATCAATACTAACTTTCTCTAACTTTGGCAATTCTTTATCTATAGTTGGTGCTTCATTGTTTATACGAATGAGCGGGACATTTAATTCGTTCTCTATTACTTCTTCCTTCTCATCTTCTTCATAGCTTTCAACGAGCCTAAGGTTCCAATCACCTTGTAAATCATATATTCCGGCCTTATAATTAGCGATCCATCGCTTCGTTTCTTCTTCATACTCAAAAGATATTATTCTCTCTTGTCTGTACTGCTCACCATTTTTTTGTAATTGTAATATGCCTTTTACACTTTGAATGTTTTTTTCATTTGATTCTACAGCAATCCGCACTTCTTCGCCAACCTTTAGCTCCTGCTTATTAACTGTAATAACCCCTCGGTCTGTTTCTATCGTTCTTTCTTCTTTTTTTTCTTTCCCTTGCTCATTTTCTACTGCTTTTTTTTCATCTTCAACCGAGGGCATTTCCACTTGTTCCGGCTGTTCCTGAACTTCTTTATTTTTTCCCTCTTGGTCATTCATTTCGCTTATATTTTGATCTTGTACACTTTTTTCTTCTGCCTGTCCTTGCGTTGGTAAAAATATACATATATGTAAAAATAGCCAACTAACTAGAAAAAACTTTACGTTTTTCATCTATTTGTTCAAACTCCTATTTTGACGCCTTATAGCGATTTCGTCACTTTTATTCCGAAAAACCCATCTACATTTACAAGTTCTCCATACGCCACTAATACATCGTTCACATAAATTTGAATCGGTTCATCAATATCTTCATCAAGTACGACCGCTTCATTTTCTTGTAGACTTAAAATATCTTGAATTGTTCTCACTGTACTTCCAAATACAAATTTAACATTCATTTCTACATTTTGTAGAATAGATGTATCCATATATACTGGCTCAACTTGCTTGACTTCTTTATATTCAATTGGCTGTACGACTGGTGCAGGAATTTCTTCCTCTTCAACAACTTCCTCAACTATTTCTTCTTGCTCTTCCACCATCGGATATAGAAGTCTTCTAACCATTTCTTTCGCTTCTGATATCGGTAGTATTTGATACATCTTTGATTGAAGGAGATCACCAATTTCAAGATTAAAAGTAATTTGAACGAGTTCGTCAACTGCCATCGACTCTCCCAAATATTCCATTTCTTCTTTTAAAGAAACAAATTTAACGTCTGGTGGTGTCATATCCATTTTTTCTTTAAACATTTCTGACATCGCTGTTGCAGCATGCCCCATCATTTGGTTCATAATTTCTTTAATGCCACTTAACTCTAATTCACTTAGTTCTTTCTCCGGATCAATTTCACCCGTTCCCATCATCATTAAATCTACCATTGTTAAAGCAACATCTTTCGTAAATACGAATACATTCTCATTTTTTAGTCCTTCAACAAAATCGACATTTAAAATAACAAACGGAACCGGTACTCCTTCATAATGACGAACATTAATCGCCTCTACATTTGGTGTACTAATAGTGACAGGCTGATTTAAAAGCGTCGATAGTACTGTTGAAGCCGAACCGATTGAAATATTCGCAATTTCACCAAGCACATCTTTCTCTTCTTGTGTTAATTGCTCTTTTTCTACATGCTCTTCTAAAATCTCAGTTTCCTGCACTTCCGCCGGCTCATCTATCTCTTCTTCCACACCACCAGATAATTGTAACAATTTATTTATCATTCGCTTCGCATGTTCAACTGAAACAACCTGTACAAGCTGAGAATTCACAAGATTATCTATTTTTAATTCAAACGATACTTTAACAACCATATTATTCCCATTAATACCAGAAATCTTCTCCATCTCTTCTGTAAGTTGCACAACTTTAATTGTTGGCGGAGACATGTCTACCGTATCTTGGAAGAATTCTGACATAGATGTTGCTGCGAATCCCATCATTTGATTCATAGCTTCTTGTACTGCACTTAGCTCTAATTCACCAAGCTCTTTTCCCTCTTCAACTTCACCTGTTCCCATCATCATTAAATCAGCAATAGATAAAGCAACATCTTGTTGAAGAACAAGAAGATTTTCCATATCTAATCCTTTTGTGAAATGGATATTTAATACAACATGTGGAATTTCAACATCACTTGTATCATATAAATCTACCAATTCTACTTGAGGAGCAGTAATACTTACTTGCCTATTTAAAATTGTTGATAATACAGTCGAAGCTGAACCAAATGATATATTAGCGATTTCACCAAGAATATCGCATTCTTGAGGCGTTAAATGTTCATTTTCTTTTTCTAGCACAATTGTGCCAGTATCCCCTTTTGTGTGTTGCTCAGGCATTTTTCCTGCCTCCTCATTTTTGTTTTTCTATCAAATGATTTAAACTCTCTATTACACTCGTTATATTTTACCAAACTTATCATCCGAATTGTGAACATGTATTTATTTCCACAATATGTGTAAACGACGGTTTTCATATACTTATATTATTAGTTCTACCCAAAAAGCTCCCCAATTGTATACAAGTGGGGAGCTTCCTTCATTCCTATTATAAACCTTCTGGGTTTAAAATGAGGACCACTCGTCCATCACCGAGAATTGTCGCACCAGAGAAATAGTTAGAGCTCTCTGCAAAGAAATCACCTAATGACTTTAAAACTATTTCTCTTTGACCGATAATTGTGTTTACGATAAGTCCATAGCTACGATGTGTATTACGAACAATTAACACAGGAACCATTTGACTATCATATGATGCGAACGCCTCATCTACTGTTTTTTCACCAAATACAGTACTTAAATGTTTCACTTCAATAATTTGATTGCGATAGTTTAAAACGTCTTTCCCTTGTAACGATTGTATGTCTTCTTTCTTAATTCGAATGGCTTCAGCAATATTGCCAAGAGGCAAGGCATAACGCTTATCATTTGTTTGAACAAGCATTGATTGAATAATAGACAATGTTAAAGGAAGTTCAATTCTGAATGTACTTCCTTTTCCTTCTTCAGAATCAATAATTAAATGCCCACCTAAACTATGAATCGTATGTTTAACAACATCTAATCCAACCCCACGTCCAGAAAGGTCAGATACAACTTCCGCTGTACTAAATCCCGGTTGGAAGATAAGATCAAAAACTTCACGATCCGTTAATTTATTTGCCTCTGATTCCGTTACAACACCATTTTTTATCGCTTTTTCTAATACTTTTCCTTTATGAATACCATTTCCATCATCAGTAATTTGAATTACGACATGATTTCCACTATGAAACGCCTCTAATTTAATAGTACCTGTCTCATTTTTCCCGGCATCACGTCGGTTTTCGACAGTTTCAATACCATGATCAATTGCATTACGAATTAAATGAACGAGTGGATCACCAATTTCGTCAATAACAATTTTATCAACTTCAGTATCTTCACCTTTAATTTGTAAATCGATTTTTTTACCTAAATCTTTCGCTAACATACGTACCATACGCGGAAAACGATTGAAGACCGTTTCAATCGGTACCATACGCATATTTAATAATACATTTTGGATATCTTTTGAAATATCCCCTAATCGATTTAAATGCTCGATTAACTCTTTATTTTGAATCGTTTCTGCTAATTCATCAATTCGTCCACGCTCAATTACACTTTCTTCAAACATATTCATTAATCTTTCGATTTTTTCTAACTGAACACGAATAGAACGATTCTCTACTTTAGCATTTTTCGTTTTTGTAGTACTTTTAGCCGGTGTAGTACTAGCTGTTGGAGTTCGTGCCTCTAGAGATGGATCCAGCTGCGTTGCTGCAATAGATTGTACGATTCCTTCTTCAGCTATATTTCCTTGCTTCACTTCTACTTTCTCAATTTCAGAAACGTGAAGCACCACCTGTTTCAATTCTTCAACACTACGATCAGTATCCATATATACTGTAAACTCAAATCCAAAAGCATCCGCTTCGATTTCTTCAATGCTTGGAACCGTTTTTTGTATATCCCCTACATTTTGTAATGCTTCAATACACATAATGGCACGTACTGCTTTTAAAATGGCTTGTTGTTCGACGGTTATATATACTTCATGTGAAACTGTATCATCATTGTTTATACTACTTTGCTCTACTTGTTCCATAGAAACTTCTACATTCCCATTTAATAATGCTTCTAATTTATGCTTTGTAGATACAACATCAATATTACCCATTCCGCCCTGCTGCACATCTGTAACCATCTTTTCTAAATTATCAATGCACTCAAAAATAACATCAATAATATTAGCATTCACCATCATGTTTCCATGACGGATTTCGTCTAAAACATTTTCCATCTTATGAGTTAAATCTGCCATTTCCGCAAATTCCATACTCGCAGACATACCTTTAAATGTATGAGCTGAGCGGAATATTTCCCCTACAACACCCATATCGGCAGGATTCTGTTCTAAATTTAGCACATTTTCATTTAGCGACTGTAAATGTTCTTCTGCTTCTTCAAAAAATATATTTAATAGATCTGTTTGCATTTTAATCCCCTACCTGTCCAACAAACATTTCATTTATGTATAACAATTTAGTGTTTTATAACGAGAAAAAAAGGGGCCACACGTCTATCCGCTATCATTGATTTGATTCTTTGTGGCACCCCTTCTATATTAGCTATTTGCTACTTTTGTTAAAGCTTCGATAACACGATCGGCTTGGAATGGCTTTACAATAAAGTCTTTTGCCCCGCCTTTAATTGCATCTAATACCATACCTTGTTGTCCCATTGCAGAACAAATAACAACCTTTGCACTCGAATCAATTTTCATAATTTCTTTTAATGCTTCAAGTCCGTCCATTTCTGGCATAGTAATATCTAGTGTTACAATATCAGGTTGAAGTTCTTTATACTTTTGAATCGCTTCTACCCCATTCTCTGCTTCACCGATAACTTCAAATTCTGAATTACTTTTTAATAAGTTTTTAATCATTGTTCGCATAAACATCGCATCGTCTACAACTAAAATTTTATGTGCCATTCTTTTTGGTTCTCTCCCTCTATGTATAAATATATCTTAATATTTTACCTTATCATTCTCACTCATTATACAAAATAAAACGAGAAAATTTAATATTTTTTTAAAAGAATTTCTGTATTTTTATTATTTTATTAATAAAATGGAAATATATTATTCTTTAATATATATTACAACGCGCCGGTTTTTCTCCCAATTTTGCGGTGAATCATTTGATGCTACTGGTTTTGTGTCCGCATATCCTACCGCTGCTAATCGTTTATCATCTACATTATACACTTCAATTAAGTGGTGAATCATATTAGCTGCTCGTGCTGAAGATAATTCCCAGTTGGAAGGAAATTTTTCATTATGAATCGGTCTACTATCTGTATGTCCTTCTACAACAATTGGGTTTGGTACCGATTGAAAGAACCCTACTAATTGACTAATTACTTCTTTTGCTTCCGGCTTAACATTCGCATCACCTGTATCGAATATTAAGTTATCTACTATAACGACGCTAACACCTGTATCTTCTCGATATACATTCACTTGACTAACACCATTATTATCTACATATGCTTTTAACTTTTTATACAATTCATCCATTCGTTTTTTTGAAACTGCTTTTTCATCATTTTTTTCATGTGAAATATCTGGTATTGTACCTTCCATTACTTTCGCATCCACTTGTTCTGCATCACTAAACTTTTCAAGCATCTTCGATAATTTTACTGTATCTTGTTTTGATGTAGCAACTAATAGTACAAAAAAAGTCAATAACAACATCGTTAAATCAGTAAAAGTCGTCATCCAACGAGGCGATCCTTTTTGCGGTCGTTTTATCATCACCATACCACTCCTTGAAATATTAGGCTGCTCGTTTTTCTTTTTTTATCTTCGTTTCATATACGTATGTATCAAGTTTTAACTTTAACTTAGAAGGAATTTGTCCTCGGTAAAGCTCTGTGATTGCTTCTATTACAAACTTCTTCTCTGTATACAAATCTTCAATGCCACGATACACTTTTTCAGATAACGGTATTGCAATCATGTTTGCAATAACAGATCCATACAATGTCGTCAACATAGCAACTGCCATTCCTGTACCAATTTGCGATGTATCTTGCAAGTTTTGAAGCATAATAATAAGACCAATTAAAGTTCCTATCATACCCCACGCTGGAGCGAAATCACCAATCTTATCTAATAATGTTGCTCCTTTTCTTAACTCATATACTTCTGTTTCAACATCTCTCATTAATACTTCTTTTAATTCTGCTTCATCATATCCACTTAACATTAAACGAATCCCCTTTTGAATAAAAGGATTGTCTACTTGCTCTCCATCAACTTCTAACGAGAGTAAACCATGTTTTTTAGACTTCTTTGAAAAATCAACGAACAAATCCGTTAACTGTTCTAGATTTTCCTCTCTTCTATGTAAAACAGTAAAAATACTTTTCGTATATTTTTTTATTTCTCCAAATCTATATGCCACAATAATTGTCGCTGTTGTTCCCCCTATAACGATCAAAATAGATGAAACATCTAAGAAATTTTTAAAAGCTTTTATTCCACCACCGCCAAGCATGATCGCTGCAATTAAAATAACGAAACCTACTACAATGCCAAAGGGGCTAGAAATATCAAACTTCCTTTTTTTCCTTTGTGGTCTAGCTAATCCTTGATTTTCGTCTCCCATGTTCCTGCCCTTCCTTTTTCGTTTTCGTAAAACATTTTTTTATTTTAATAATGCGTTTTCACATATAACAATCATTATACGCGTATCATCTATTTATCGCAATATACTCATTAAATTGACACATTTCATTTCTATATTAGAATTATAGTATGGAAATATGAGGAGGATCACGATGGAACATAACATTTTACAAGTCATTGCATTAGCAGAAAAACTAAAATATGAAATGCGACATAGTTGGCTTTCTAACGGACGTCAAGAAAGTGTTGCTGAACATACGTGGCGTATGTCCCTAATGGCTATCTTAGTTGAGCCTTATTTGGATCAAAAAGTAAATTTAGAAAAATTACTTAAAATGGTTATTATTCATGACCTTGTCGAAGCAGAAGCTGGTGATATTCCTGCCTTTGATACGATGAATAGCCGTGAATTACAATTACAAAAACAGAAAAATGAGCTAGAGGCCATTTTAAATATTAAACGTACACTAGAAGGTCCTCTCGGCGTGGAATTATACGATTTATGGATGGAGTTCGAAGCGAAAGAAACGTATGAAGCAAAAGTTGCTAATGCACTTGATAAACTTGAAGTAAAAATTCAGCATAACGAAGCTGATATTGATACTTGGCTACCAATTGAGCATAAAATGACTTTCCAAGTTGGTAAACATACAGATTTTGACTCTTTCTTATCTAGATTACAAAAAATCATTGAACAAGACGGAGAAAAAAAATTACTAGCTGCTGGCATTGACGTTGAAGCATGTAAACAATAACCATTTAATTATGAAATAAGACACTCAAAATGAGTGTCTTATTTCATAATTGTTGATATTGCCTGCTTATAAATAAGTTGTTGCTTTCCATCTACTAATATTAATACTGTAAATCTATCTACTCCAACTACTTCCCCTACTATTCTTACTCCGCTCTTTAAAAATATAGTAACTGCACCTTTTTCTTCTTTTATTTGTTTATACAACTCTTCTTGTAAATGTTCCAATAACTGTTCTCTCCTTTATCAGTAAATAATCCTAATATAAAAAATTAAAGATTAATCACTTACATACTTTGCCTTTTATATTCATAAACTTATTAATTAGTATATCTAAATCTCGACTAAATAACAAAACTTTATCATGATCTAATCCATGCCTAGCAACAAGTTGAATTAACTCTTTCTTTTTGTGTTCTATTTTATTGTGTAATTGTCCCATCTCCATCTCTATACTAAAACTCCCTTTTCCCATAATATTACTTGTAAAATTATAGTACATTTCCACTCATAAAAAAATAAAAAAATGGCTTTTTTTACAAATTTTATATTTATGAAAAGAAATTTTAATGTAATTGTAAGTTACATACCCCTTTCATTTGCAATACATTCACCTAGTATACACTTCCATATTGTTTTACCATTTTAAAAAAAGCGCTATGAAACAAAGTAAATATCACATTTAAATCCGATCACAGGCTCTTGTCTAATTAGAAGTAAGACTTGCTCCTTTTCTAAATAAAAACATATCTTATAAAGTAATCCATTAGTTATATAGATTAATTTCCTAAAAAGGAGGAAAAAACATGAGCTTTGGTGGTAGTTGCGCTGGTTTCGGCGGTGGATTTGCTTTACTCATCGTGCTATTCATCCTTCTAATCATTATCGGATGTAGCTGTTGGGGTGGCGGCGGAGGGTTTTAAATATAATACGTATCCTTTTCGCTAAACTCTAAATGAATGAAATAGGTTAACTAAAAACTATACGAAAACAGCTCATATTTGAGCTGTTTTTTCATACTTTCGTATGAATTTATGTCCATCTTTTTTGTGATTTCAACTAACAAGAAATCGTTTACTATGGAATAAGAAACATTTTTACTAAGGAGGATTACAATGATTAAGGGTCTTTATGAAGCACATTTACCTGTCTGTAATTTAGAAAATTCGATACCTTTTTATGAATCACTGGGGTTAAAATTATATAAAAGAGACAACGATATCGCCTTCTTTTGGATTGTAGAAAATGAAAGTTGGATTGGTCTTTGGGAAGGAAAAGAATACAAAGTCAATTATCATCCATCCTTACGACATATCGCTTTCCAAGTAAGCTTACACGATTTAGAAAACGCAATACACTGGCTCAAACAGAAAGGAATTCCAGCGCGAAAAGACTTTGGAATGGAGCCAATTGAGCCAATCGTTTTTCCAGAATTAGCACACGCCTCCGTATATTTTAACGATCATGATGGAAATAGTTTAGAATTCATTGCACAATTACCTGTTGGACTACCTAAAGCAGAGAAAATGTATTTAAGTGAATGGAAAAAGCATGTACAAACATCGCCAATAGATAGGGATTAATTTTTATGTCAGTGCAATCAGTTTCTTATTCCACACTTCTTAGAACAAATAAAAACTTTAAAAAACTATTTTATGGTCAAACATTAAGTGTACTTGGGGATTGGTTTCATACTGTCGCTTTATTAACACTCGTCTATAGCATAACAGAATCTTCATTTATGTTAGCACTCACCTTTATGAGCAAAGGGTTACCTCAACTTCTTCTGAGCCCATTCATAGGCGGAATTGTAGACCGTTTTTCAAAAAAGAAAATTATGATTTTTACCGATAGTTTACGAGGAATTATCGTCCTCACTTATTTATTAGCATTCTACAAAATTGAAATTATTTTCGTTTCTAACATATGCTTATCAGTACTCTCTTGCTTATTCGAGCCTGCTAAGCAATCAACTCTAAAAAATATCGTACATCAAAAGCATTTCGTAACCGCTAACTCTCTTTCTAGTACAATCAATGGTTTTATGTCTATTATGGGAGCTTCTTTAGGTGGGCTCATTGCACAATCTTTAAGTATCGAGATTGCCTTTTTTATTAATAGCCTATCATACTTTATTTCAGCCTATATTATTTATAAAATAAAGATCCCTTCTCGTGATACTTTTAGCAAGAAAAAAGCGTTTTTCACTGATATAAAAGATGGTTATACATACATATTACAAAGCAAAATTATTTTAACATTAATTCTTGTCGGCATTTCATGGGGCATTATTGGAGGTGCCTATCAGTTACTTCTAACAATCTATGCCGAAAGAATCTTCCACACTAACATTGGTATTTTATATGCGGTTCAAGGGGCTGGACTTATGATTGGCAGTCTCCTCGTTAATCTTTATATGTCTAAAAATGAAGACAAAATGAAAAGAGCATTTGGTTGGGCCTATTTACTACAAGGAATTTTCTTTCTCGGATTTATTCTATCCGATCAACTTATTATCGGTATCATTACATTACTCTGTATGCGTATAGCAGGAGGTATCATCGTTCCACTTGATACGACATTACTACAAACGTATACGCAAGAAAACATGATTGGTAAAGTTTTTTCATTTCATTATTCCATCTACGGATCGCTTATTCAGTTATCTATGTTTATTACAGGATGGTTTTTAGAAATCCTTTCTCCTCAAGTGATTGGTAGCTTGTTAGCTATATGCTGTATTTTTGTTAGTTTTATATGGCTTTTCTTGTTTTATCGCGGTGAGCTTGGTGAAGAATCTATTGATAATCAATAGATTCTTCACCAAATTTTATTTGATCTCATTTATTAGCGCTGCGTAACAATACAATTATTTGAAAATGTCAACTATATTCGTTAATGGGCCCTATACGTGAATGCTATTTGAGAAGAAACTAAGTATTTATGTTAAAATAAAAGTAAACTTGTGAAACATTGCACTTATGCTATAGGCTCAAAATAGCTAAATTCGATTTTCATGGTATTAAAATATTTATTGTATTTGATTAAATAGGAGGGCTATTTTGGAGATTATATTAAGTTTCATATGTATTATATTGGTGGCTTCTGTTTTGCAAACAAGTACAGGTTTTGGCTTTTCCATAATGGCAACACCTTTTTTACTAATGTTATTCTTACCACAAGAAGCTATACAAATTAATATTATTTTATCATTAGTTATTTCAATATCACTCATTTGGAAAATAAGAATGGACATTGACTTTATTCTACTGAAAAGGTTAACTATTGGAAGTATAGTTGGTGTACCTTTTGGTATTTTACTCTTCATTTCCATTAATATAAACGCTTTTAAATTAGCAATTAGCATCCTGCTCTTACTATTAACATTGATGCTAATATGCAACTTTAAGGTTAAACCAACACCATTTAGAGATTTTATAGTTGGTGGATTATCAGGGCTTTTAACGACCAGTATCGGTATGCCAGGACCACCCCTGTTACTTTACTTTACAGGAACTGATACGAAAAAAGAGAAGTTGAGAGCAACTACTTTAGCTTTTTATCTATTTATATATTTCATTAGTCTACTAACTCAAATACTCTTTACTGGCACAAACAAAACAATTTGGGAATCAAGTTTTTATGCTATTCCAATCGTATTTCTAGGTTTGTATATAGGTCAAATTATTTTCAAATGGCTTAATCAACGGATTTTCAAAATATTTACGTATATCCTTTTAAGTTGCACGGGGGGGGGGTATCTTCTTATTGAAAGTTTGAACTTGTTATAGAGGGTGCTTTAGATAGTGCACAATAATAGATAGGTTCAAACGAAATTATTGTTGTATTTTTAAGTACGGTGCAGTATTTCACTCCAAAAATAAAATAACTTTATTTTCAGTTTACAAGTACTAATCCACTAGTAATTCTTTCATAAGTACATCATTTGAAAACTACAAGATCCTTTTAATACTAATTAAACGATAAAAAGCGGCTATTATGCCGCTTTTTATTTTTATATTAAATATGGTAAAGCTAGAAGGCTACCCATTGCTATTACAAATACACTAAAGAAAATCATCCAACCTTTTTCTAAATCTGTATACTTTCCTACTTTTACTCCGCGTTTTTTTAACTCCATAATAATCATTGCAATTTCATGTGCATACGCAACACTTCCAAATTGTATATAATTGTTATTATATTTAATCTCAAAGACATTTTTCATTTTTTTATGTTGCGAAATGGATTGTATATCCTCTATTGGCATACTATGTTCATTTGTCTTTTTAAAATAGCAATCTAACCCTTTCATTATCACTCTTTTATTCGTTAAAACGATATAATAATAAAAGGTAGCTCCTGCGTATAATATATTCGGTATGACTTTACTATTTACCATACATCCTTCGTCTACTAACAGTTCCTTCTCGATTTCTTCATCAGCTTGTAATTCGTTGCGAATTGATTCTTCTAACATTTGTACAGTTAATTTTTTTAATAGTTCTCCATTTCTTACATAATACTTATCTATATTTATAGAATCATTCGCTTCTTTCTCTAAACGTATAATTTCTTCTTCTGAATATTGGAGCTCATTTAACATCGATAATAATCTTTTATCCATATTACACACTCCCTTTCCATAGTTTTTGAAGTTTTTTCTTTCCACGAGAAATTCGATTGTATATATAGTCAGCCGTTACTTTTAATTCTTTCGCAATATCGTCAATGGAATACCCATCAATATACCTCTTTAAAAAGATATACCGATCCTTTGTATTTAAATCTTGTACGAGTTCCATAATCTCTTCTTCTTGTTCTATTTCATACCTATCATGGATACTTGTATCTATTTCTACGTCTTTATCGATTTTATTCTCTTTATATACTTTCTTTTTATATTCCAATGCCTTTAATTTAGTAATACCAATCATCCAAGATTTTAAGTTTCCCTTTTCTATATCAAATTGTTCGATATTAAACCAAATGATAGTAAATACATCATTATAACAATCATCCACATATTGTTTTTCAATAGGGGTACTTAATGATTTATGAATAATGTACAAAATTAATTTTCCATATTGATCAATTACTTCTTTCAAAGCATCTTAATCGCGTTTTTTCATAGCTATAATTAAATCCTCTTCAGAATCGAAAATCATAAACATCTTCCTTCCTCAGTTCCCCTTTAGCAGCTGCTTTTACTTACTATTGGCATTTCATTCTCATTTTCTATCACTTCTGTAAAAATTTATTAATTTTTATTTTCATTTTATATAATAACAAATAAAAACCGAAGTTGAGAAAGCGAGTCTCGCTTTCTTAGCTTCGGTTTTGCATGTGATGTTATAACTTAAGCTAACATCTCAGGTTTGCCTTTTTACTTATTTCTTATTTAATCCTTTTTCATTTAAAAACTCTTTCATATGCATTCTTTTCTCTTTGGACATAAATGAGCTCATTGATTCCGTCCATGTTACGTTTTTTTGATTTGACGATCTTTCTTTGTAATACCCACTCATCGTTTCATCATATTCGTTTAATAATTCATCATATTTCTTTTCATCGTATCCATTTTCATGAAGAATGGCCGCTACCGGTAAACGCGGCTTAACTCCATGCTCTTCATTTGGTACGCCCACTGTCATTCCGAATACCGGATATACTTTATCCGGTAAATAAAGCAATTCACTCACTTCTTTCGGGTTATTACGAATTCCGCCAATATAACAAATGCCGTATCCTAATGATTCAGCTGCAAGTGCTAAGTTTTGTGCAAATAATGAGGCATCTACTGTTGCTACAATAAAGTCCTCTACTCCCTCATGTTTAATTTCTGTTCCATGTTTCTCACATGCAGTTTCTAGACGTTTTAAATCCGCACAGCATACAAAGAATGCTGCGCAGTCTTTCACATGACGATTCCCGGATAATTCAGCTAGTTTAACCTTTAGTTCCTGATCTGTTACATATATAAGAGAATACGCCTGTACAAAATGTGAGGAAGCTGCATGCTGCGCAGCTTGCACCATTCTTTCTACTATCTCTTTTGAAATTGGTTCTTCTTTATATTTACGAACTGAAACGTGTTGCTCCATTTTATGTATCATCTCATTCATAAAAACCACTCCTTTTTTCTCTTCATAATAAAAAATTAACATATCTTTTTCATTATTCACAACTTATAAGCAAAAAAAGAGCACTCCTTTGTGAGTTGCTCTTTTTTAAATACATATTAATATGGTAAATGAAATTATATCGACTTTACACACATAACGACAATGTTAAGCTGCTTTCAATACTTTAATACCTTTAACAATATTCCAAATGAAGTAGTAAATTCCTACAAGAATAAACACTGCATACGTTATAACCATCCCAATTCCAACGCTCTCAGACTGATTGAAACTTAAACCGTATACTCCTGATAAAGCTAACCCTCCAAATAAAATTGCATATGGGAAAACATGTGACCAAAATGCTTTTTTCGCATGATATTTCACTTCATCTTCCGCAACGAAGTAAACAATAATTGGTAGTAAAAATGGTGCAAAAAAGATACTAAAATAACATAGCGAGGATAAAATATTATTTCCTTTCATACGATTCACCTCTAAAGTTTTTTGTTACCTTCATTATGTCAGGAAACCTTTCCAGAAACTATCGCTTTACCTTTCATGAACATGACATTTTTGTAAGATTTCCCTCGAAATAAATCCCGCCTCAAATTTTGGGCGGGATTACTTTAACTATATTCGATTCATAAACCAATATTGCGTAATCGCTAAATATTCTCGTACATTCGATGGAATGATAATTGGCTTCGGTGTTTTGGCCGGAAGCCCTTCTAATTGCAAACCTTGTTTTGCAGCTATTTTTTTCGCTCTAAACATATGGAAATCGTTTGTTACGATCATACCTTTTTTCATATTGGCTGGAATTAACGGTTTTGAGAATTTAATATTTTCATCTGTGCTCGTCGACTTATCTTCCATTATAATGCGGTCTTCTGCAATATTTTGTTTCATTAATCCTTGTTTCATCGCTAATGCTTCTGTAATATCTTCACCTTTTCCTTGGCCTCCAGATACAATAGCAATTGTTTTATCATGTAATTTTAAATACTCAGCTGCTTTATCAATACGATATTGCAATGAATACGAAGGTTTTGTTCCATTTACTTTCGATCCTAGTACAATTATATAATCCGCATCATCAATTGCATTCATATGCCCATGCTTATAAATGTTATATTGTAAAAACCCCGCATATACGGCGCAAATCATTATAACAACTAAAATATACTTGATTATTTTCTTCTTTCTCATATCCATATACCCCTATTCCCTTTACTTCCTTCATCATAATATCCGTTTATTCGTTTGTATACAGACAAATTCCAATTAAGCCTAATTTATCCTCCAAAAGGTAATATTTCTATTAATTTCGGGAATAGTAAGTACAACTTCGCACGAAGGAGTGTCCCTATTGCTTCTCTTTTTATGTAACGTATCATTCTTTTTCATCTTATTTTTACTATCACTTAAGCTACTTGGTAAATCTGCATTAGCACAACTAACTCCTCATGATTTTGGGGCTATTATCTTTTTATCTTATTTAGCTTTTCAAGCCATACCAGTCGCTGGTGCTTTACAAGCATTTCTCGGTATGGTCGTTATTACATGTTTGCATTTGCTTCTTACAAAATTAAGCCTACTCAACAAACTAAATCGTTTTATTCTCGGACACCCCATTATTTTAATTAAACATGGTGATATTATTTTTGAGAACTTACAAAAAAGTAGATATCCGATCCCTGAATTGCTTTCTAACCTTCGCGTCGCAGGATATCCAAGTGTTCATGAAATTGAGTATGCGATATTAGAAGCGAATGGAGCTATTAGTATTTTACCAAAAAGAGAACTTGTGCCTCTGACTCCAAAAGATTTGAATATAAATGTTAAGTATGCAGGCTTACCAATTGCTCTTATCGTTGATTCACAAATTCAATACGATAACTTAAAATTAATCCATAAAAATGAAAAGTGGTTACATGCAGAGTTAATGGAGAAAGGCGTTACAAATATTAAAAATGTGGCTTTCGCTTCTGTGCAGGAGACAGATGGATCTTTTGCAATTAGTTTAAAAGAATGAAAAAAATCCCCTTACTTGTTCAAGGGGATTTTCTTCACTATATTGCTTTTTTCTCTCTCGCCATGTTTAACGGAACAGGATGTTTCATACGATTCATCGTAAATATGATAATTGCTGTCAATACTTCCGCTACTGGCATAACGAGCCAAATTCCGTTTATACCAAATACTTTTGGCATAATCCATAACAATGGGATAACAAATAGTAAACCTCGGCTCATTATTATAAGTACTGATTTTTTCGTTTGTCGCACTGATTGGAAATACTCTCCATACACAATGTTATAGCCTAAAAATACATATTGAATAAAGAATAAACTAATACCTGTTAACGTTAACTCCAATAGTTCTGGCGATTGAACATTAAATAAACCTATAATATATTTCCCAAAGAATAAACCGACAACAATCGCAATGCCTCCGAGTACAAGCGCAATTTTCACAGCAAACTGTAATCCTTCACGCAATCTTTCTGATAAGTTTGCACCGTAATGGAAACTAGCGATTGGTTGTAATGCTGCACCAACACCGAAGAATAATAATAATGTCATTGCATGAATACTATTCACCATCGCATAGGAAGCGACTCCTATTTCTCCTGCATATTGAACGAATGCAATGTTAAAACCGATTGTTACGATTGCAACTGTACTTTCTGCTGTAAAACTTGGGAAACCGATCACCATAATTTGTTTAACCGTATCCCATTCAAAATGGAATTTCGTCCATTTTAAAATACTACTTTTTCTAAAGAAGTGAGTTAATAATACAAGGAAACCAATTGCCGCCGAAAGAATAGTAGCTGAAGCAGCACCAGTTACACCCCATCCAAAGATGAAAATAAAAATATAGTCGAACACTATATTTAATACAGCCGTTACAACAAGACCTGCCATTGCTAAATTAGGATTTCCGTCATTTCGTATAAATGTACTTAAAATATTTTCTAAAACGTATATCATTCCAAATGTTAATAACACCTGTAAATAGTCTAATGCGTATGGTAAAATCACTTCATTCGCACCAAATAAATATGCTAAATCTTCTATTCTCCATAAGCAAATAGCCGCTAAAACGCCAACGATAACAACTGCTACTGTCATAGATTGAGTAAAGATAGACCTTGCTCTTTCCAGTTTATTTTCACCTAGTGCAATGGAATATAGCGTTGCTCCGCCCATTCCAATCCATAATGAAATAGAGAAGAAAATTGAAAATGCTGGAATAGCTACGTTTACTCCGGCTAAACCGTTCGCTCCAACTCCTCTACTAATCATGACTGCATCAATCACAATATTAACCGACATTAATACCATCCCAAGAACAGCTGGTATTAAATACGTAATAAATAAACTTTTAATTGGTTTTTCTCTTAATTTTTCTGTTGTTTCCATCATATAAATGCTCCTTTTTCAATGCTCTGTTCACAGTTTAAACCTTCAAGTTACTTGAAGGTCAATAGAGAATCGAAAAATATATAAGCCTATTTTTTAACAACAGGTATTTGAATTTCCGTTACTTGCTCCTTCGGATTTTCTGTTACGGACCAATCAATTAATGCAAGTTCCAGTGCATCTCCGCACACTTCATATCCTTCGTTATCAATGTGCTTTAATAATTCAGTATACGTTGCGTCTGTTTCTTCATATGGTCCATGGTGATAAGAACAGGCAAATATCCCTTCTTTTATTTCATCTGAAGTATGCGCTTCAAAAGGCATGTAATCCAATAAAATAAACACACTGTTATATGCTTGAAACTCATTTTGCATTAATGCTTTTTTTGAAACTGTTACACCGATATCACCTGAAAATAAACTATTATCAATTTGCTTCATATTTTTTTGCAACGAATGGATATAATATTCAAACATATCATCCGTTGTATTTGGTGCAACTGCAATTGCTGTAATTTTTCGTTTCGGTATCTTTTTATAAATAATTTGATTTGCTTCAGATTTCGTCGCTTTCTTCATTAAATGGATTTTATGTTCCATTTTTGCCAAAGCATACTCGATTTCTCTTTGTTTTTTCAGCATCATTTCTTGTTGTTTTTCAAGTAAATTCAGTGCATAAGATGGATTTCGTTCATCAATATATTTCTTTATTTCCTTTAACGGGATGTTCAATTGGCGTAAAAATTTAATCGTATCTAATAGTGAAAACTGATCAATTGTGTAATAACGATAATTGGTTTGAGGGTCAACAATTGACGGATGAAAAATCCCTTTTTCATCATAATAACGTAATGTAGATTCCGCTATATTATGCATTTTCGCCATTTCCCCAATTGTAAAACGTTGATTTAATAACATTTTTCTTTCTCCATTCATTATATGTAAACTTTATTACTTCCTATTATATATCTATATCCCTCGTTTCTAAAACGAATCCTCTCAAGAAAATCTGCTATTTTTTCATTGATTTTTAATAAATTTTATTATATATTAATTACAGGTTCAAATTACAAGTTCAAAAGAACTCGTAATCAGACCCTTTGTTTAATGGATCTTTACATATTATCATTAGGCAAATTCCGAGAAATCGTATGATAAAAATAAAAAATGATGAGGAGAGGATCCAATGGAATTCGAATTTTTCTTTCAGATTGCACTTATTTTATTAAGTACAAAGCTCGCTGGTGACCTTAGTGTTAGATTAGGTCAACCTTCTGTACTCGGTAAATTAATTGTTGGTATCGTTATCGGTCCAGCTATATTCGGATGGATTGAAAATTCAGAGCTTCTAACACAATTAAGTAATGTCGGAGTTATTCTTTTAATGTTTATGGCAGGACTTGAAACAGACTTAGAAGAATTAAACGCAAATCGTAATTCTTCTTTAGCTGTTGCACTTGGAGGTATCGTTCTTCCATTCGTAGGTGGTTACGTTGCCGGTCTTGTTGTCGGTATGGAACAAGGGAATGCTGTCTTTTTAGGATTACTTCTATGTGCAACAAGTGTTAGTATTTCCGTTCAAACACTTCGTGATTTAGGTAAAATGAAAACACGTGAAAGTACGACGATGCTTGGAGCCGCTGTATTTGATGACATTCTTGTTGTTATTTTATTAGCATTTGCAATGAGCTTCTTAGGCACAGATGACGTTAACTTAACAATGATTATCTTGAAGAAAGTAGTATTCTTTGCTTCTATCATTTTAATTGGTTGGAAAGGTGTTCCAGCAATCATGCGTTGGTTATCACCGCTTCGCGTATCTGAGTCTATCGTTAGTGCTGCGCTTATCATCTGTTTCTCATTCGCATACTTCGGCGAACTATTAGGAATTGCTGGTATTATCGGTGCTTTCGCAGCTGGTATCGCTATTTCTCAAACGAACTACAAACATGAAGTAGAAAAGAAAGTAGAACCAATTGCTTACGCTATGTTCGTTCCAGTATTCTTTGTTAGTATCGGTATGAATATTACATTTGACGGTATTGGCGATCAAATTTGGTTCATCTTAGCATTAACAGTTATCGCTGTATTCACAAAACTAATCGGTTGTGGATTCGGTGCACGAATCACTGGATTTGATGCAAAGTCTTCTGCAATTATCGGTGCTGGTATGGTTTCTCGTGGTGAAGTTGCACTTATCATCGCAGGAACAGGACTTTCTTCTGGCCTATTAGCACAAGATTACTTTACAGCTATCGTTATTGTCGTTATTTTAACTACAATGATTACACCACCAATGTTAAAATACACTTTTGGTGCAAAAGATAAAGCAATGAAAGCAAGTAAATAAGTTTCATATAATAAAAGGAGATTGCTATCTTATAAGATAGCAATCTCCTTTTTCATTTTATCTTTAAACAATTCCATTCATTTTTAACCAGTTTTCAAACATAGTTCGCGCTTCTTCATCATCGATATCATTACTAAATGAATACACCTTAATGCCATAATCATCTATATATTCACCTAGCTTCATTTCCTCCACTTTTTTGTAAAAATCATCTACCTCATAGTGTGGAATATAGGCATCCCAAATTGGTTCATTTATTCTTTTGTACGCTGTCACTTCTAAATCATATCCATCTTCATAATATCCGATGTGATAATGTTTGTTAGGATCATATTTCTCCATTAATATCCCTTCCTTTAAAAAGCTATCCTATTTCACGTAATAAACAAAAGCGAGCTGTATATTACAGCTCGCTCAATTAATTAAATACGCTCCATCGCCGTCTTCAACGTACCAACAACGAAAGCAATTTCTTCACTTGATATAACGAGCGGCGGTGCCAATGTTAAGACATTATTATATCCTGCTGTTGTCATACCGTTACGCCCAATAATGAGCCCTTTTTCTTTACAAGCATTTACAACACTTGCAATTTTGTCATTATCAATTGGTTCTTTCGTCGCTTTATCATTTACTAGTTCGATTCCAACTAATAACCCTTTCCCTCTAATATTTCCAACAAGCGGATGTGCCCCAATTTCTTCTTTTAATTGATTTAATAAAAGTGAACCCATTTGTGCAGAGCGCTCAATTAAATTTTCATTTTCCATAATCTCTAAGTTTTTAAGCGCTAATGCACAAGCCGCTGGATTTCCACCAAATGTATTAATATGGCGGAAGAATTCATATTCTCCTGTTCCTTTAAATGCCTCATAAATTTCTTTTTTTACAGCTGTTGCTGATAATGGTAAATATGCGCTCGTAATACCTTTTGCCATCGTAACGATATCAGGCTTAACGTCATAGTTCATAAACCCAAATGCTTTTCCTGTACGCCCGAAACCACAAATAACTTCATCACTTATAAGTAGTGCTCCGTGTTTTTGACATGTTTCGTGAATTGCTTTCATATAGTCTTGTGGTGGCATTAAAATACCTCCGCCTGTAATAATTGGCTCCATAATAAATGCTGCTATCGTTTCACTTAATTCCCATGTCATAACACGATCTACTTCTTTTACGCATTCTACATCATAAATATTTTGTGATTCCATTTCTGGCATGCGGTAACAATCTGGAGGCGTTACATGTAAAAAACCTGAAGCGAATGGCTCATATTGGTATCTACGCTGTGCTTGTCCAGTCGCTGCCATCGTCGCCATTGTGTTTCCGTGATAACCACGATAACGTGACATAAATTTGTAACGATGCGGTTCACCTTTTTGAGCATAATATTGTCTTGCTATTTTAAAAGCGGTTTCATTCGCTTCTGATCCACTATTAGAGAAGAAAATAACATACTCTCCACCAAGCCACTCGTTTAACTTTTCAGCGAGCTTAATTGCTGGTTCATGTGATTGTGACATCGGAAAATATGATAATGTTTGCAATTGCTTATAAGCTGCCTCTGCAAGCTCTTTTCTTCCATATCCGCTATTTACACACCAAAGACCACTCATACCATCTAAGTATCTTTTTCCTTGTATATCTTCAACCCAGCACCCTTCTGCTTTTGCCCCTACCATTGTACTACTTGGACTAAAGGGACGCATTCCGTGCCACACATATTGCTCATCTTTTGCTAATAATTCATCGGTTTGTTTTGTCTTCATCATTTCTTCCACCTTCCATAACAACTTATTTTTCACAAAGCTGCGCTGGTGCCATGATGAGTTAAATTTCTCCCTGCCTATTTTCATTCCACAAACACAAGACAAATCCTACCAAAATTAAAGTAATATTTATCCCACTATTTGTGGGCAGTAAAACTCCCACCCCAAAATTCAGCTGGAGCAAAGAAGTTAGGTGGGAGATTAACTGCCCATAAACGCCCGATTGGTGAGAGCTAATAATCAGTGTGGGGGGATGAACAATCCTCCACACTGATTAAAGTTTCACGTTATAAGAAAATGTCAAAAGAAAGAGGAGCTTTTCTTATATTTCGAAAAGCTCCTCTTTTTTTAATGCGAAGATGCATCACTAATACCATGACCAGTATTAGATTTCACAAGAATTTCATCAAATTTCGCTGCATCTTCTTTCTTACTAGAGAAAACAGTTCCTAAATATGCTGCAAGAAACCCGAGCGGGATCGAAATAATTCCAGGTGTCGTATATGGAAATATCGCTTCTCCAACAAAAATAGCTTTTCCAGCTACTGGGTTCCAAACATTTGGACTTAACGCTACAAGAACAATCGCTGATACAAGACCAACAATCATACCAGAAATTGCTCCTGTTGTATTAAAACGCTTCCAATAGATTGTAAATAATATAACCGGTAAATTTGCACTCGCTGCAACCGCAAATGCTAGTGATACTAAAAATGCTACGTTTAATGTTTGAGCAAATAAAGCAAGTATAATAGATACTATCGCTACTCCAATAGACGCATAACGAGCCATTGACACTTGCTCTTTTTCCGTTGATTTTCCTTTACGGATAATCTCATTATAAAAATCATGCGCGAATGCTGATGCTGCTGTTAACACAAGTCCTGCTACTACAGCTAAAATAGTTGCAAAAGCAATTGCTGATACGAAAGCAAATAAGAAATCTCCGCCTAATGCTTTTGCTAATAAAGGTGCTGCCATATTACCAGCAGGGTTTGCTTTAATAATCGCCTCATTTCCTACAAACGCTGCTGCTCCAAACCCTAAGAAAATTGTCATAATATAAAACGCGCCAATTAACCACGTCGCATATACAACAGATTGACGTGCAGTTTTTGCATCACGTACTGTAAAAAAGCGGACAAGAATATGTGGTAATCCCGCTGTACCAAGGACTAGTCCTAAATTTAAAGAAAGTGTATCAAGACCATCCTTATACTTTACTCCTGGATTTAAAAACGAATCTTTTAATGGAGTAGCTGTTTTCATGTGAGCGAACATTTCAGTCACACTGAAATTAAATTTGGAGAAAACGATAACAGAAATAATAAATGTCCCTGCCATAAGTAGTACAGCCTTTACAATTTGAACCCAGCTCGTAGCTGTCATTCCTCCAAAAATAACATACACAGTCATAAGTGTACCTACGATTAATACAGATGTTGTATATTCAATACCTAATAATAGTTTAATAAGTGCACCCGCACCAACTAATTGTGCAATCATATAAAAAATTGAAATCGTCATCGTATTAAGCGCTGCTATACCACGAACTTTTTTCGCATCAAAACGTGCCGCAATCATATCCGCTAACGTGTACTTCCCTAAATTTCTAAGCGGTTCTGCGACAAGATATAGAACAACTAAATAAGCAACTAAAAAGCCGATACTATAAAAGAACCCATCAAACCCAGTTAACGCTATCGCTCCGGCTATACCAAGAAATGACGCAGCAGACATGTAATCCCCAGCAATAGCCAGACCATTTTGCCAGCCAGTTAATCCCCCTCCAGCCGTATAAAATTCACTCGCATTTTTCGTTTTTTTTGATGCAAAATAGGTTATGACGAGCGTACCAAGAACAATAATTAAAAATAGTGCAAACGCAGTAGTATTCAAATTCAGCCCCTCCCTTTTTGCATATCTTGCAGAATTTTTTGCGAAATTTCATCAAAGGATTCGGCTTTCTTGCTGTAAATCATACATAATGACCATGTCATAATAAATTGCGCAAAAGCAAATACCCATGCCCATGTCACATCACCAAATGCCGGTGTATTAAGCACCTTTGAATACGATGTTAAAATAGGTAGTGCTATAAAAAAACTTAAAAAGAAAATACTCATCGGAATGATAAACTTCTTTTTCGTATTTAATAACAATTGAAACTCTTCAGACTGAACAACTTCTGTATAATTCACCTCATTTTTTAACTTACGTGCTGACGTATCATCTCGTTTCATTCTCTGGTCCCCTCTCTTAACTTAAAATACAATTCACCTTGCATACATAAATACTAAATTTTATAAATATTCAGAAACTTATTTTCATTTTAGACAATCCGTACATTCCTGCAAAGATTTTTCGATAGACATTTTTCGTCATTTTCTCCTAAATTTTCAATATACTTTTTTAACATAAAATTTGATTGATTCGATTAAACTTTTATTCCCATTAAAATAGAAGAAAGAAGTAGTGCTTATCGCACTACTTCTTTCTTTGTCTCCTTTTCTAAATTACGAGCTGTTTCACTTAATTCAACGTCTTTTCCATCTTTAAGTGTTCTAAATATAAAATCGAATACTGGATTTGAAACTCCGAACCAAAACTTTTCATTTTTATAATGGTGTAATATGTGCTGTTTTTTTAGCCATCTTCCAAACTTAGTGAAGGGACGAATCGGTTTATGTGCAATATAATGTTTCCATTCATAAACGAGGAGCATGATAATCATTCCGATTCCGAATGAAAGTGTAACAGTAACACTTTTTGTAATACCATACGTTATAAGTAAATATATAGTAAAGCTAGGTATACTAAACCATACAGGCAAAAATAAAAGTTTTAAATCATCTGGATATACGTGATGATCATAATGTAATCTTCTTAACATTTTTAATAAAAATGCGTTTTTAGGCGGCTTTAAATGGAATAAAAAACGGTGTGTCATATATTCGTTAAACGTATAAAAAACAATCCCAAACATACACGCTAACATACCAATCCATGTAAAAAATTGCATTTTTAAAATAATAATAAAAATTAATAGAACACTATACATAATAACAATATCATGTTGTAAAAAAAACTCTTTCACCACTCTCTTCATCTTACTTCCCCCTTTTCCACCAAAACAGCCGCAACATATCGTTACGACCATTTTTTTCTATTTCATTCTTATTCTATTCACTTTACAAATTTGCCTGCTGTTCTATTGTCGAGAAAAAAGTGTTCGGACCAAATATATTTTGCTTCGGAATAATGTGTTCTACTGCAAACACTGTTACTTCTCCTCTTTGTACTTCTCCAATAATGAGACCAAATACTTCATGATTTACCGCAAACGTTGGTTGTTTCGTTTGCAGTAACCTTGCTGCATTTTTAAATACCGCTTCATATAGTGGATTCCTATCAGTAATTTCTTTTCGGATTTTTGGTGCTAAAGTGATGATAATTTCTTTTCCGTCAATAGTGGTTCGATACATAAAAATCTCCCCTTCAATCTTATATGAATAACTGTAAAGCTTTGTATGCAAAATGGATAGAATATCCTACTAAAATAATACCTGCTCCGGCTGTAATATAGCCAAGTGCTTTTTTCTTTAATAAAGTTCTTCCAAAATGTACAGAAAAAGCAATATTTAAATTCCACAAAATAATACCAACAATAATACAAAGACTGTACAAAAAAGCTTCTTGTTTCGTTACCTTTGTAAGCAACGAGCTAAGTGTACTTCCATATATACCAAACCAAAAAACGAGATTTAATGGATTGGATATCGCAATTAGAAATCCTGCCATAAAAGATTGTTTAAGTCCACCTATCTCTTCTTGTTTATATTCCATATTAGAGTGAGAAATTCCTTGTTTTACACTTTGAAACCCTAAATAAAACAACAAGAAAAAACCAGCGCAATACATAAAAGCTTGTACATATGTATACATAAACACAGAAGATAAACCAAAATAAATAAGCAGCATAAACAAAATATCAGCAGTCATTCCTCCGATTCCAACAATCCACGCATGCCAAAATCCACGTTCAATTCCTCGTTTTAACATTTCAATATTAATCGGACCTACAGGTGCAGCTAATGAAATACCTAATACTATTTGTTGTATAATTGCTCCAAACATCACTCTATCCTTTCTACTTCTTTTACTATTAAGTAATGATGCAAATAAAGAAAATAGACTAGCTTTCATAAAAATTATTCAATAATACAATACCCTTTTTTATCCAAAATATGCAAAAGAGCCATCCAGTTGATGGCTCTTATTTCTCTACCCTATGATGAAAAGGACATTTACCTTTAATCGGCTCAATATCATCCCCTATGAAATATTGTTTCCATTCACGATGATTAGGATCGCCGTAGTGACTAATGTTAGGGTGCTTCGGCAACTGATCCCACTTTTCAACTCGTTCACGGACCATTTGTCTTGAATACGACCCTTTAGGACGATCTCCTTCTAATCCATCGAAAATAGTTCGTGGCTGGAATCCAATAACGAGAGAATTTCCTAAATGCCTAGTCTTTCGCTGTTTATAAGCTGGCGCATTCCCAAATGCAAATATTGGTTCACCACCAAATGAAAATTCCCATAAATGATGGTCTGGATTTTTCGGGATTTGCTTTGGCCATAATTGATTATCTTGTTCATGCAAATATTGTAGTACTTTCCAAAAATAATCTCGATAATATTCGATTGATTTTTCTTCACATTCCGGTTCCACAAAAAGAAAAAATCCTCTTCTTACAATCGGCCGCTCTTTCATTAGCTCCAAAAAAGTTAACATTGTATTGGGCAAATGACTCCAATCATTATGAGAGAGAAATGAATAACGAAGTTCATTCTTCTTCAAAGCTGTTAAACCGAAATAACACGGGAAGGTTGGTTCTAACACGACACTCGAAAAATCATGAAATTCTTTTGCAACCCAATTCGGTATGTCGACTCTATTTTTCATCCCTTCATTATCTAATAAATAAGACTCATCCATTCTTTCACCTCATTATGTACAGCATTCACTTAAGAATATTACATACTCGGCTTGTCCTATACCTTTTTAAAAATTCAAGAAAAAATTAATTCAAAATACAAAATTTTTAAAACGCTTACTTGACTAAATTCTACCAATTCATGTATATTTAAATTAATCATTTAGCAGAATATTCGAGAATATAGCATTTTTTATTTTTATTATTTTTTTAATGAATTTCACTAAATGAAAAAAGGAATCGTTTTTAGGAGGAATTGTGACATGCAAGGAAAAGTAAAATGGTTTAACAATGAAAAAGGTTTTGGATTTATCGAAATGGAAGGATCTGAAGATGTATTCGTACATTTCTCTGCTATTCAAAGCGACGGCTACAAAGCTTTAGAGGAAGGTCAAGAAGTATCTTTCGACATTACTGAAGGAAACCGTGGACCTCAAGCTGCTAACGTAGCAAAACTTTAATCCCACATATGACAGGAGGTTACCTTACTTGGTAACCTCCTTTGTTATTCCTTTGTATATTTCCGTTTTCCAGAGCAAAAACTATGTGAAATGCGCAAAATACAAAGGAGGCAATAACAATGGGGTCACATGTAAATGATTTTGAAGAAGTAAAATTCCGTGTAGAAACTGCACAAAAAATGGTAGGTTCTGCAACAATTTCAATGGATCCAGACACATTAGAGCATGCCACTACTGCAGTAGAATCGGCTCGTTCTCAGCTTGAAATCATGAAATCCGTTGCAACGGATTTAGATGAGCCATTTCTAATGAATGAAGAAAAAAAATTAAGTAAATGCGAGCATCAATTACATGAAGCGAAGCACTAAAAAACATCCAGAGAAAATTCTCTGGATGTTTTTTTATGACAATTGCTCCCCATACTTTTTCAACTTCTCTCCAACCGTACATTGCCGTATACAAAAAGAATGGGCATAGTATTTACTATGATTTTTCCGATTATGTTCCTGCAGGAAACACCCTCCGCAATACGTTTCTAATAAGTCATTTACCTCTGTAATGAGTTGCTTCTTCTTCACGTGTGCACCTCTCTATTCGGTTATTTCTTTATGACTATCAATTGTCGTCCCTTCTAATGCTTGCGCTGCTAATTGATGTGCCTCTTTATTTTGTTTTCTAGATATCGGTTCACAAATAAGTTTTAATTTCATTTGCTTCGCTTTTTGTTCAATTTGATCTAAGTAATGATTTAAATGTTCATCATAGCAAGGCCATTCACCAGCTAATTGCTGCAGTACAACTTGAGAATCTCCACGAAGTGTAACTGCTTCATATTTAATTCCTAATTCCTCGAGTGTATTCATCCCGTATAATAATGCTGCATACTCCGCTTCGTTATTATCATATATGCCTTCTATGTATGCATTGCGACGAATTCGGTAATTTGTATTTCCTTTTTTATAGTATACACATATACCAACCCCAGCTTCTTTCGTCTGTACATCATAACCACCATCAAAATAAACTTGAATTTCTTGCGGATCTTCCTCCACTTGCTTACTCAGTTTTTTCATTTCTTTTAATGACCATTCCGCGTCCATTTCATCGAAAAATAAAAGTTCTTTCACCCTACCTGTTTTCTCAAAATCCTCCGCAAATTGAAGCACTTCTTCTATGTTCATATAATCTGTTGTTAATTCAGTTTGTAAACCACGCTTCGTTTTATACAACCAATGTATTTTATATTTCATACTAGATTCCCCTTTTATAAGACTTCTTATATTTATTTTATTATATTTTATCAAGAGTCACAGTATTATATACAATTTAATCACATACAAAAAGAGCCATCCTAAGTAAGGACAGCTCTTTCATCTATTGCATAAATCTTTCAAATTGCACTCGCTTATTAATCCAGTACATTACAGGCATACCAATTGCCATTACAACAAATTCACCAACTGCACAAGTTAGCCATGTCAATAAAAATGGCAGATCAAACGCAAGATGAAGTTCAATTGCAATCATAAACATTGTGACTGTAAAAATAACTGTATTAAAAATCATACGAGCCCAAACACCTTTAATGAAGCGCATAGAAATAATAGTTGCAAGTAATGCAAGAATGGATTGCCCTACTCCAAATACTAAATCATAAGCGATCATAGGTGAGAAAAAGAGATTCGTTAAAAATACCCCTAATACAATCCCGTAAATTGCTTTCTTATTGAATACAACGAGATGATTAAACATCTCTGAAATACGAAACTGTACACTGGTAAAGCCAAATGGCTGAATAAGCATAGAAACAGCAATATATAATGCCGCTAAAATACCATTACCGACTAATGTCCTTATATTCATGACAAAATCTCCTTAGTTTTTTTACGTGGGATGGTTTCGAACCACGTTATTCGTTTTTAAGCAACAAGATTATATTTTACGCAATAGGCACTCTTTCGTCAATAGATTCCTATCATTTACTACCTTTTTTCTTTTGGACAACGTATAATAAAACATATGAAAGATTTAGGAGGTTTCACTTCATGACAGCAACAATTCAAAATGAAAAAGTGATCGTTTCCATTTCTGACAAAGGTGCAGAATTACAAAGCGTTCGCTTAAAAGAAGATAACACTGAATACTTATGGCAAGGCGATTCTACTTATTGGGGGCGCCGCGCACCAATTTTATTCCCAATTGTCGGCCGATTAGTAGATAATACATACTACGTAGATGGTAAACCATATTCTTTAACACAACACGGCTTTGCTCGTGATCTTACATTCTCTGTAAAAGAACAAAGTGAAACGAATATTACTTATATTGTTACTAGTAATGAAGAAACATTAAAAAAATACCCATACGAATTCGAATTACTCGTTTCTTATGAGCTAGATGGACAAATCGTTCATGTAACATATGAAGTAAATAACCCTACTTCAAAAGAGATGTTCTTCTCAATCGGAGCACATCCTGGTTTCAACTTCCCCTTATTAGAGGGCGAATCATTTACAGATTATCATTTATCATTTAATGGTTCTGAACGCTTAGAAACAAGCGTATTAGAAGGACCTTATCTTTCAAGTAAAAAGCAATTAATCGCTGAAAATACGAATGAATTACCACTTACATACGATTTATTCAAAAATGATGCACTTATTTTTGAAAATATGAATACGGATGAAATCTCTATTCGTTCTCATAAACATAATAAATTTGTAAAAGTAGAATTTGACGGATTCCCATTTGTGGGTGTATGGACACCAGGCGAGAACGCACCTTTCTTATGTATTGAACCTTGGTACGGGATTGCTGATGAAGTAAATCCGGCAAAAGATTTCAAGGAAAAAAAAGGAATTCAATCTTTACAAACGAATGAAACATTTACATGTCGTTATAGTATTACAATCGGCTAAGTCACTCTATCCCCTACTTCAAAGAAACATATAAGTAGGGGATCATCTTATAATTTGGAGGTTTCTCATTTTGATTGAAGTATATATTGATGGTGCATCAAAAGGAAATCCTGGTCCTTCTGGTGCAGGAGTGTTTATTAAAGGGGTGCAACCAGCTGTACAGTTATCATTGCCCCTTGGGACAATGTCCAATCATGAAGCAGAATACCACGCCTTACTTGCGGCATTAAAATATTGCACGGAGCATAATTATAACATTGTCTCTTTTCGTACCGATTCGCAGCTTGTCGAGCGAGCTGTCGAAAAAGAATACGCAAAAAATAAAATATTTGCACCACTATTAGAGGAAGCACTGCAGTACATAAAAAGTTTCGATCTCTTTTTTATTAAGTGGATTCCAAGTAGTCAAAATAAAGTTGCTGATGAATTAGCTAGAAAAGCTATCTTACAAAATTAACGGGGGTATGAGTGTGAAAAAAGATTGGGTTGCTCCTCTTGCTTTATTATTTGTCTCTTTTATTTGGGGAGCTACGTTTGTTGTCGTTCAAAATGCTATGTCTTTCGTTGGTCCATTTACTTTTAATGGTATTCGCTTTTTATTCGCTGGAATTATTTTATTATTCGTTCAAATGATTTTCTCAAAAAGAGCTTCAAAACAAGATATAAAACAGAGTAGCTTCGCTGGATTAATTGTTGGATTCTTTTTATGTATTGGCTATGTATTACAAACATTCGGCTTACTTTATACAACTTCTTCAAAAGCTGGTTTCTTAACAGGGCTTAGTATCGTTATGGTACCAATTTTGTCTTTTATCTTTTTAAAACAAAAAGCTACCATTTTTATCGTAATGGGCATTGCTGTAGCAACAGCAGGTTTATACTTATTAACGGCTGGTGATTCTTTTCAATTAAACATTGGAGATATACTCGTTCTCGGTTGTGCAGTTGCTTTTGCTGCCCATATTCTTGTTAACGGTTTCTTTTCTAAGAAAATATCACCTTTATTACTAAGCACCTCTCAAGTATTAGCTGTCGGTATATTTTCTTCTATTTGCGCTTTTTTGTTTGAAGATTGGGAAAAATTATTTTCAGTTTCACTATGGACGAATCAATCCTTTTTATTCGCTCTATTTCTAACTTCCCTATTTGCGACATCCATTGCTTTTTTCATTCAAACATCGGCACAAAAACATACTTCTCCAACAAGAGTAGCAATTATTTTTGCAATGGAGCCCGTTTTTGCTGCATTAACAGGCGTTCTAGTTGCAAACGAACAACTTTCTATTTCTGCCATTATCGGTTGTTTATGTATTTTCCTAGGCATGGTTTTTGTTGAACTACCTTCTAAAACGAAAAAAGAAGCGCGGGCTGCGTGAAGTTATGCTTGTAACTTCCGCATAAAAGCCTTAGCGCTTTTTTTATCTGTAATTTCTTCTTCTTTCAAGCGTTCTAATAACGCAACAAAATAACTGCCATCAAACTGTAATTGATGTTTAATCGTCGCTTCTATTGCTACGTTCACAATCCCATCAGATGCACCAGTATATCCTTGTCCGAACATAATAAATCCTTGTGCTTCCTCTGATAATTTAAATCCTTTCGTATGTAAGAATGAAAGATAATCTTCTACTGTTTGCATGATATTCCCACCTACTCAAAAATTCTCCACTTCCTATCATACATGTTTTTATACTCTATGAGAATGAAATTTATTTGACAACTTTGTAAATCTATCGTCTACTTCTTAGAAAAAAGAGGAGTTCCTTACAATATAAAAGAATATGTAAAGTGGAATTTATTTTATATTAAAGGGGATATCGAATGAAACAAGCACTATTAATTATCGATGCTCAGCAAGAATTAATGGATGGAAATGAACAAGAAAATGAAGTTTTTCGTAAAACCGAGCTATTATCTACACTAAATACAGCCGTACAGAAAGCAATAGATTCAAATGCCCTTATTGTTTTCGTAAGAGATATCGATGTTGCTTCTGGTAGCGGAGAAGGATTTGAAGTACATAATCAAATTAAAGTACCTCAGTCTGCAATCCTTATTAATAAAGCAGCAACAAACGCATTCTATGGCACTTCTTTACTTGAACTTTTAAAAGAAGAGAAGATTAGCCATATCGTTATCGGTGGATGTAAAACAGAACATTGCATCGATACCGCCGTTAGAACAGCAACTGTACAAGGATTTGACGTTACATTAATTAAAAATGGTCATTCCACAACTGATTCTAACGTGTTATCTGCAGAGCAAATTATTGGTCATCATAATAAAACTCTACATGGACATTATAACGTTGATCATTTTTCAATGGTTAGAGATGTCGAGGAAGACCTTTTTCAACCTATTCATGATCAATATCGCGATTAATTTGGCTATAAAAAAGAATCCTTTTCACAAAAGGATTCTTTTTTATCCAAAAATTTGCGCTGCAATACTGTATAGTTCTCCATTTCTTTTCAAAAATTGATCACTATTTTTTATCATAATTGGTGGGGTATTAACCTTTTGAAAACCAGTAATCTCTAATTCTTTCATGAAACCTTTCTTTCCTTCTGGTACATCAATTCTTAATTTACCATGATGCTCTCTTGCTAAATAATGTACCATTCTCATTGCCATCGCATCATTTTTAGCAACGACCGGCCCTATTATTTTATTTTCTGGCGTTTGTATACTTAAACCGTAACCTAATACATTTTGTTGTGCATCCTTTGTAACAATACATTGTTCACTTTGAATAATTCGATACTTTAAAAACTCTTCTCTATTTGTTCCAAATGCATCTTTATCTATTTGTATTATTTCTTCTAAATCACGTTCTTCATAATTCACAATATACTCTTCATTTCCTACACAATGGTAATTCGCATTGTACGAGTTACATATGTATTTAGAAACATAACTAACAGCCCTGAATCCTAGTTTTTCATATGAAATTTTCCCCTCATCCGTGGCAATAAGCATAATGGGGGTTTGAGTTAATAGGCTTTTAACACATAAATCCGTTATTATCTTTCCAATCCCTCTTCCTTTATAATCTGGATGTACAATTACCATTCCAATTGAGGCTAATGTCTCCCCGTATAGTATAATTGCTGCGCTAGCAATAAGCTCTTCTCTCTCATTTACTACACCATATACTATACCCGTATTCAAAATCATCTCAATTTCCTCTCTGTTGTAATCCCAGCCAATATGAGAAGATAATGCTACAATATCCTCTATTTTCCCTTTCCTAAGACGCTCCACCCTAATCTCCACTTCAATCATTCCCCATCTCCTTCTTTAGACGTTTGAACCATTCTGCATGAATCAACTTGTACATGTTTCCCTTTATCACTCACACACATATCCTATTTTGACCAAGACCATATTGTAAATGAGGTGACAACATGCCCATTACGACTCGATTTTCTACCACCACTAACGGCGCACTCGCTATTACAGGAAACACACTAGGTTTAAGTAAAATTAGCAATCTAAACCGTGCTGGTACAATCGGTGCAATTGGTGCATTCGTAACTACGAATACCGCTTTACAAGTAACTACTTTTCCTGCAGGTACAACGTTAAACTATACACAAAATAGTTCTACCGCTATTTTGAATATCCCTGCTGGTAGTACTATTCTTTACGCAGAACTCGTTTGGGGTGGAAACTATTTATCTCGGGATCAAAACATTACGAGTGTATTAGGAAACCCCGTTTCTTTTACAACACCTGTGTCAACATACTCAATTACCCCTTCGGCTGTTACAGCTTCAAATCAAACATTCGTTTCTGGATCTGTCACATTTGGATTTTACACACGATCAGCGGATGTAACGTCACTCGTTCAAGCTGCTGGATCTGGATCTTATACAACAGGTTCTGTTCCTGGACTTGTAGATCCTTTAGACGCTTCTAATGGAGCCATTAATTCTGCAGGATGGACGCTTATTGTCGCTTATCAAAACGGTTCCTTACCCGCAAGAAATTTAACAATTTACGTAGCTGGTAACCGCGTTTCTGTAGAAACCGGTAGTGCAGATGTATCTGTCTCAGGGTTTTTAACACCTGCCGGGGGACCTGTAAGCGGGAGATTATTTTTAAGTTCTACTGAAGGGGATGCTGATTTAACTGGGGATCAAGCTTTATTTGGACCAAATTTCAGTTCATTAAATGCATTATCTGGGCCAAATAATGCTGTTAATAATTTCTTCGGTTCTCAAATTAATAATGCTGCAGGGAACTTAGATACAACTGGTACATTTGGAACGCGAAACCAGAGTGCCTCTACAAGTACAAATATCTCCGCTGGAAGACAAGGATGGGACATTACTTCCATTGATATTTCTCCTTATTTAACAAATTCCCAAGTATCTGCCTCAATTCGTTTAACTACTAACGGGGATGCATATATGTTAAATACAGTCGGTTTACAAATCAATATAAACTCACCTAATATACAAGCAACTAAAAGCGTGAATAAAAGTGTTGCTACAATTGGAGATATTCTAACCTATACAGTTACTGTTCCTAACACCGGGCTTCTTCCTGCAAATAACGTTACTTTTACAGATGTTCTCCCTAACGGTACTTCCTTTATACCTGGAAGCGTAACGATAGATAACGTACCACAAACAAACGCAAATCCGGTCGCCGGTATATCTCTGGGGACAATTAATAATGGCTCTTCTCGTACAGTAGCTTTCCAAGCGACTGTCGTTTCTCTTCCAAGTCAAAATCCTATCTCTAACACTGCGAATATTACATTTCAATATACACCGATTGCCGGAGGAACGACTTTTAACGGTCTTGCAACAAGTAACTCTGCAGGAACACAAATTAACCTCGCAGATATTAATGGCACAAAATCAGTTAACAAACTTTTTACCGATATTGGTGAAACATTAACTTACAGTATTGCCTTAGCTAATATAGGAAATATCGCTGCAACTAATGTTATATATACAGATCCGATTCCTAGCGGGACTACTTTCATTCCAGGGAGTGTAACTGTTAACGGAGTTACTCAAGCTGGAGCAAATCCCGCTAATGGTATATCAATTGGATCTATTGCTGCAAATTCTACTACTACTATTTCCTTTCAAGTATTCGTTCCTTCTATCCCCCAAACAAATCCAATATTAAATAGTGGTACAACAACATATCAATACATTCCTGTACCAAATCAGCCGGCAGTAAGTGGAACTGATACGACAAATATTGTCTCCACTCAAGTGAATAATGCTACTGTAACAATGACGAAAGCAGTAGATAAAAACTATGCAGATATTGGCGATACCCTGACTTACACTGTTGCCTTTACAGGTACAGGTAATACGAATGCGAACAATGTTATTTTTACAGATGTCATTCCTACAGGAACAACTTTTGTCCTAAACAGTTTAACAATAGATGGCTCGACACAAGTTGGCGCTAATCCCGCTAATGGTGTGAACATAGGATCCATCCCAACTGGCACAACCAAAAGTGTTTCATTTCAAGTAGTAGTAAACACAATACCCGCGTCAAATGCCATATCTAACGGATCAAGCGCTTCTTATCAGTACACCGTTAACCCTAGCCAATCACCCATTATGAAAAACATTTCTTCTAACGTCGTTACTACTCAAATTAACAATGCGAATTTAACATTAACAAAGTCTACAAATAAACAATTTGCCACAATTGGCGAAACGATAAGTTATACAATCCTTATTACAAACAGTGGAAATACGGCCGCCAATAACGTTCAACTAACAGATCCACTTCCAAATGGAACGATATTAACATTAGGTTCTGTAACGCTCAACGGAGTTTTGCAAAATGTAGATTCTCTCGTTGCTTTACCTATCGGCACAATTCCTGGTGGAGCTACTTTCATCTTATCCTTCCAAGTAACAGTCATTAACATTACTGCACAAAATCCTATCATTAATAACGCTTTCTCCTCTTATATTTACACTGTAAATCCAAGCCTGCCACCAACTTCAAAAACAGCAAATTCTAATTCTGTTACATCAACAATTAGACTAGCAAATCTTCATGCTAATAAATCTGTAAGTCAAACGTTTGCGGAAATTGGAGATGTATTAACTTACACCTTTGCTCTTACAAACGATGGAAATGTTACAGCGAACAATGTATTACTATCCGATTCCATTGCGAATGGCACTTCCTTTGTACCGAACAGTGTTATAGTTAACGGTGTTACTCAGCCGGGCGCAACACCAGCTAGCATCAATATTGGTAGCATCAATGCTAATACTACAATTACAGCTTCATTCCAAATATTAATAACTAGTATTCCAAATCCTAATCCTATTTTGAATAGCGCTTCCATCTCCTATAACTTTATCGTTGATCCAAACGCTTCTCCTGTAAGTACAAACACAACTACAAACACTACATTTATCCAAGTTAATGATGCAAATGTAATTTCGGCAAAATCAGTGGATCGAGAGTTCGCTACTGTTGGAGATATATTAACTTATACCGTTATTTTAACGAATGCAGGAAGCGTTTCTGCTGATAATCCTACTTTCATAGATATAAATCCAGATGGTACTACCTTTATTCCAAATACTTTTCTTATTAATGGCGTTTTGCAAAACAATGCAGATCCAAATATCGGTGTCCTGTTACCTTCTATTCCTGCTAGCGGATTAATTACCGTTTCTTATCAAGTAACTGTCACTGCTTTACCAGCCCAAAATCCAACAACTAATTCATCGAGTACACAGTATAGTTTCGTTCTAAATCCAGGTGATCCACCAATTATAGAAACATCTTTAAGTAATACTGTAAGTACACAAATTAATTTAGCAAATGTAGTTATTGTCAAAGAGGTAGATTTAACTATTGCCGATGTCGGGCAACCAATCACATATACAATTTCCTTAGCTAACCTTGGCAATACTACAGCAAACAATGTTGTTGTTACCGATATAATCCCTCCCGGCACCACTATCGTACCAAATAGTATTTTTATAGGTGGCGCTTTACAGCTAGGTGCAGACCCAAGTACCGGCCTTCAAGTCGGCTCCATTCCTGCAGGTGGTTTTACAACGATTGTTTTTCAAATAAGTGCAAATGGGCTACCTTCACCAAATCCAATTCAAAATAGCGCTTCACTTCAATATAACTTTATCGCTGATCCAAATTTACCTGTTGTTGTGAAAAACGCTACTAGTAATATAGTAACTACACAAATTAATACTGCTAATATTGTTGCTACAAAACTAACGAGTACAAATTTCGCTGATGTTGGTGATGTCATATTATATGCGACTATTTTAACAAATAACGGGAATATCCCTGCTTCTAATGTATCGTTTACAGATATCATTCCAGCGGGTACCCTGTTCATTCCTAATACTGTAACGATTAACAATGTCCCTATAGCAAATGCAAATCCTGCTAATGGTATTTTTATCGGTACGATAGGAGCGAATTCATCACGAACCGTTGCATTCCAGGTTCTTGTACCAACTATCCCTGCTGTAAATCCGATTACGAATCAATCAGGCACAACATTCCAATATACGTACGATCCATCCAAGCCAGCTGTAATGCAGATGGTGGCTTCTAACACGGTACAGACAACTATTAATAACGCCTCAATTGCCGCTACAAAATCTGCAGATAAACAGTTTGCTAACGTAAATGATATTATTACGTACACGACTACTTTAACAAATAACGGGAATACACTTGCATCAAATATAGTATTTACAGATGCCATTCCAAGTGGGACTTCATTTATTCCAAATAGTGTAACAGTAAATGGTACTACACTCCCTAATATAAATCCAGCAAATGGCGTAGCAATTGATCCAATAAACCCCAATACAAATACAACAATCTCATTTCAAGTAATAGTAAATTCCATCCCTAGTACAAATCCAATCCCGAACCAAAGTAATACAACGTACCAATATGTCGTAAATCCTAACTTACCTCCTGCATCTGCCAATGCGTTAAGTAACGTAATAACAACTCAAATTAATAACGCTACGATCGTCGCTACTAAATCAGTGAATACACCGACAGCTGCAATTGGAGATATCGTTACCTATACGATTGCAGTTACAAACACAGGTAATATCCCTGCTAGTGCAAATGTTTTAACGGATGGGCTTGGCGCAGGAGCTTCATTTATCCAAAACTCCGTAACTATCAATAATGTTCCACAACCAGGATTAGATCCATCACTTGGTATTCACTTAGCAGATATTCCACCAGGTAATACTGTATTTATTGCTTTTCAAGCACAAATTTTAGCGATACCGCCTAGTGGCACATTAACAAATAATGCCCTTGTAAATTATGAATATACAGTGAACCCAAACCAATCACCTGCTGTTAGTAGTACAATTACAAACACAACGGTTACTCCAATTATTGATGCTACTCTATCTATAAATAAAACTGTCAATTCAACATTCGCTACTATTGGAGATACACTTACTTTCACTTCCACCATTACTAATTCCGGTAACACTACCGCAAACAATGTTATTTTTACAGATTTAATTCCAGATGGTACAACGTTTATTCCAAATAGTTTTACAGTAAATGGAACAACCATTCCTAATGCAAATCCACAAAATGGTATCAATATCGGTAACATAAATTCAAATGCATCAGTTATACTCAGCTTTCAAGTAAACATTGCAACGATTCCAAATCCTAATCCAATCCCTAATAAATCATCGGTTCAATATAGTTTTATTGTAGATATTAATGAACCACCTGTTTCACGAACAGTTAAATCCAATAAAACTTTTACACAAGTAAATACTGCTTCCGTTATCGCAACAAAAACTGCGAGTAGTGCATTTGCTGCTGTTGGAGATACAATTACGTATACAACAACCCTTACCAATAGTGGAAATACAATTGCAAATACACCTGTTTTTATAGATATATTACCACCTGAACTTTCATTCGTGCCTGATAGCGTACAAATTAATACCATCCCACAACTTGGATTTAGGCCAGATAGCGGGATTCCTTTAGACCCAATTCCAGTTGGAGGAACGACAACCATTAGTTTCCAAGCCATTGTCGGTTCAATACCAGCTTCAAACCCTACGATGAACCAATCTAGTACAACATACTCTATCATTGTTGACCCTACCGAGCCGCCTGTTACAGAAACGGCTACTAGTAATCCGGTCTTAGTTCAAATAAATGAAGCAATCATTCAAGCAACGAAAAGTGTGGATCGTATCTTTTCTGACGTAGCACCTGGAAATTCATTTTTAACGTATACTGTTTTATTAGACAATATAGGGAACACGACTGCTACTAATATCATTTTTACAGATCCGATTCCAAATAATACAGTATTTATAGAAGATAGCGTTCGAGTAGGTGGGGTTTTATTACCTGGAGTAAATCCAGCGAATGGGATACCAATTGGAGATATTATTGCAGGAGATTTTATAAACGTCACCTTCCGCGTGCAAGTAGTTAGTATTCCAAATCCAATTTTCACAATTGGGCCTGGGGGACCAAACTCACCGGTTGTAAACGGTGCTTCTATTAATTATCAATTTATGACAGGACCTAATTTACCACTCGTTTCACGAAGTACAACATCCAATTCTGTTTCGACACAAATAAATTCCGGGGAAATTGTAGCGGTTAAATCCGCGGATAAAAATTTCGCAACGATCGGCGATACAATTTTTTATACAATTACATTAAATAACCCTGGAAATGTCACTTCACAAAATATAATTTTCACGGATATTTTGCCTGATGGAACGACATTTATTTCCGGGACTCTTACAAGCGATTCTGGTACACAGCAAATTGGAAATCCAGCGAGTGGAATTCAGATTGGAAATATAAATCCCGGTAGCACGGCTACTATTACGATAAACGTACTTGTAACAAACATTCCAAGTATAAATCCAATCTCTAATTCTAGTTCTATACAATTTCAGCATATTGTTGATCCAAGTCAACCCGCTATAACACAAACCGTTTCATCTAATACCGTTACTACGACAATAAATAGTGCAATATTAACTACAACAAAAAGTGCTGATAAATCTATAGTGTCTGTTGGAGATACGATTACGTATACCACTACTATTACAAATACAGGGAATACAGCAGCAACGAATATAACATTCACAAGCGCTATTCCAGCTAGCACTACATTCATACCAAATTCAGTTACAGTAAATGGAGTTCAGCAACCTGGTGCGCAACCAGCACTTGGAGTAAATTTACCAAATATCGCACCCGGTGAAACAGTAACCGTTACTTTCCAAGTAAATGTTATTTCTGTTCCCCCTTCAAGCTCGATTATGGGTAACGATACAATTTTATATTCTTATACTGTTGATCCAAACGGAGCTCCTGCTACTACTTCTACTTCTACTTCAACGAATATTGTTACAAACCCTGTATTAGATGCTATGATTACGATAATTAAATCAGTCGATCAAACACTTGTAACGCTAGGTGATACCATTACCTATACGACAATTTTAACGAATAGTGGTAATACAAACGCAACTAATATTACTTTCACTGACCTTATACCAGATGGTACAACGTTTATTACTGATAGCGTTACAATAGATGGCATCACGCAAATTGGTCTTAATCCTAATACAGGTATAACGATTGGAGCAATCGCTCCTAACAACTCAATATCAATAGCATTTCAAGTTACCGCTACTTCTACTCCTGTTCAAAATCCTATTGCCAATTCGGCTAGTGCTTCTTACACATTTATCGCTGACCCTAATGCCCCTATTGTTTCAAGGAATGTTACTTCAAACACAGTGTTCACTACAATTAACACAGCTACCATTCTTTCATTAAAACAAGTCGATAAATCCTTTAGTCGTATTGGAGACACACTCACCTATACTGTTACTTTAACAAACAATGGAAACTCATCCGCACAAAATGTTATTTTCTCAGATACAATGCCGAGCGGAACTACATTTATTGCAAACTCATTTTCTATTAACGGGGTTTCTCAAAGTGGTGCGGACCCATCGAACGGTGTAAATATTGGGCCTATAACAGCTGGGTCTACAGTAACTGTTTCATTCCAAGTAAACGTGGCGTCATTACCAACCGAAAACCCAATTGTAAATTTCTCATCAACATCGTATCAATTAGTCTCACCGCCTGATGCAGAAACTTCAATTAGTAATCCTGTTTCAACACAAATTAGAGAAGCTATATTATCTATGACGAAAAATGAAAGTCTATCCTTTGCAGATGTCGGGCAAACTGCTTTTTACACTACTTCTATTGCCAATGTAGGCAATACGGATGCAACTAATATTGTATTCACAGATGTATTACCAAGTGGACTCACATTTGTTCCTAACACATTAACTGTCGATGGCATTTTACAACCTAATGCGGATCCAAATACAGGTGTATTACTTGCAGCACTTCCACCAAATGAAATATATAGTATCGTCTTTCAAGTTACAGTGAACAGCATTCCACCTATTAATCCAGCACCGAATACAGCATCAACGACATATGAGTTTACTGTTGATCCAGGTAATCCGCCGGTATCGAATACAGCTAGCTCCAACACTACACTTCTTCAAATAAACAACGCAAATATTATTAGCACAAAAACAGCAAATCTTACTTTTGCGGATGTTGGTAATACAATAACATTTACACTTAACCTTCCTAATACCGGGAATGTGGCTGCAACTGATGTAACTATTATCGATATTCTTGATAGCAATTTAAGTTTCATTCCAAACAGTTTCACAGTTAATGGGCAAACCATTCCAAACGCTGATTTGTCTACTGGTGTAAACATAGGTTCAATTAATGGGGGTAATACGGCAATCGTTACATTCCAAGCAACTGTTACTACACTTCCAACACTTAATCCAATTTCTAATTTTGCTTCTACCACATATCATTATGTCGTTGATCCTAGCCAGTCACCTATTACAACTTCCAATCAATCGAATACAACGACAACCCAAATTAATAGCGCTATCCTTACTGCACAAAAAAATTCAAATGCGGAAACGGTAGATATCGGGCAGGATATCGTCTACTCCGTTACAATTACAAATAGCGGAAATGTTAGTGCAACGAGTGTTATTTTTACCGACCTAATTCCAGACGGAACTTCCTTTGAACCGAATAGTTTTACACTTAACGGAATTAGCATCCCAAATGCAAATATAATTACAGGTGTTCCAATTGGTGATATCGCGCCAAACCAATCTGTCATCGTAGCATTTCATATTAATGCCAATGAAATTCCGCCTATAAATCCAATTTCCAACCAAGCTAGCGTTAGCTTCCACCATATCGTTAATCCAGCAAATCCTCCAGTTTCAAAAAATATTACTTCTAACAGCGTTACAACAAAAATTGAAAGTGCTATTTTAAACACTATTAAAATAGGAGATAAAGCTTTTGCAACTATCGGTGATACGATTACGTATACAACTACTATTACGAACACAGGAAATATCTCTGCTAACAACGTTGTTTTCTCAGACCCTATACCGACATGGACACAATTTGTTGCAGGATCAGTCATTGTTGATGGCACTTCATTACCATCCGCTTCTATCATTGACGGTGTTGGCATAAATACAATAACTCCAAATCAAATCGTAACAATTATGTTCCAAGTGCAAATCGTAAGCAATCCAACAACCTTCACACCTGAACTCCAAAACTTAGGATTTGTTAACTTCCAATATAACGTAGGCAATTCATTACAAGCTCAGCCTGGCAATGTGGAGACGAACGTCTTCGTTACTTCTATTAATTCAGCAATACTTTCAGCTGTAAAAACTGCTAATACAGCCTTTGCGAATATCGGAGACACAATCACTTATACAGTTTTGATTCAAAACAGCGGCAATACAAACGCTACGAATGTAAATTTCTCAGATCTTATTCCAGCTGGAACGACCTTTGTTGAAAATAGCTTTTCTGTAAATGGAAGTATCATTCCAGGGGCAAATCCAAATAACGGAGTTAATATCGGAACCGTTAGTACGAACAGTTCCTTAACTGTTACTTTCCAAGTCATAGTCACATCTACTCCACCCTCAAACCCAATTACAAACGTTGCATCTATTCAATACGCATTCATTGTTGATCCGGCAGCTCCTCCTGTTACAGGCACGATAAATTCTAATAGCGCTTCAACACAAATTAATAACGCGACTGTTACAACTGTTTTAGAAGCAAATCGAGCAATCGTATCTATCGGAGATATAATTACGTATACAGCAACATTAACGAATACTGGAAACTTCCCTGCAAATTCTGTATTACTCATTAACTGTGTTCCTGAAGGAGCATTATTCGTTCCAAATAGTGTCACGCTTAACGGGATTTCACTTCCAGGTGCAAGTCCAACTCTCGGTATTCCAGTTGGTATTATCGCACCAGGTGATTCTGCTACTATTACGTTCCAATTTCTTGCAAGTTCTATTCCACCGCAAGGAGCGATTATAAATCAAGCAATTACAAGTTACACGCATATTGTCGATCCAAGTCAACCTCCAGTTACAGCAACATCCTCATCTAATACGGTTAATACAGCTGTCGTTGATGCATCGTTATCCGCAATTAAAAATACAGATTCTCTCGTACAAACTACTGACGGTACAATCACTTATACAGTAGTCGTTCAAAATAACGGCAATACAACTGCAAATACAGTTACTTTAACAGATTTGGTCCCAGAAGGAACTGCATTTATTCCGAATAGCGTGACCATTAATGGCGTTTCAGTTCCAGGTGCCGATCCAAACGTAGGAATACCATTAAACTCCGTTGCGCCGTCAGAAATTGTCACCGTCACATTCCAAGTTATCGTTCAATCTATTCCAAGCGTGAATCCAATTTCTAATATAGCACGTATTGACTATACTTTTATCGCCGATCCAACCTCTCCTATCATCTCTCGAACAATTACGTCTAATCCAGCTTTCACACAAATTTCGGATGCGAATGTTCTTTCTTTAAAAGCAGTTAATGCACAACAAGCAACAACAGGTGATATTTTGACTTATACGATAACGCTAGAAAATACCGGAAATATTCCAGCTACTAATCTCATATTTTCAGATACTATTCCAGAAGGGACTACATTCGTAGAAAATAGTTTTACACTTAATGGAACAGCTATACTTGGTGCAAATCCAAATGTAGGGGTTGCTTTGCCTAACCTAGTAGCAAACGCTACTCACCTTATTTCGTTCCAAATTCTTATTAACGATTCATTCTCGCAAGAATCGATTACAAATCAATCCAATACAACATATTCAATTCAACCAGATCCAAGCCAGCCGCCTATTACTGAAACATCTACAAGTAATATCGTCATTACAAATTTCGTGCAAGCACAATTGACAATTACAAAAACGTCCAATCCAATAACTGTAGGTATTGGCGGAACTATACTTTATATTTCTGAAGTGAAAAATATCGGCAATGTTGACGCGATAAATATTATTTTTACAGATTCTATTCCAGCTGGGACTACATTCGTTTCCGATAGTGTCACAATTAACGGTGTCCTGCAGCCAGGTGTAAATCCAGAAAACGGAATACCACTTGGAACAATTCCAGCAAACAGTTCCAAAACGATACTATTTCAAGTGCAAACAAACAATCCACCTACTGAAACCGAAATTGTAAATCAATCTTCTGCAAATTACCAATATGTAAGTATTCCTACAGCTCCACCGGTGAATCGCTCTGCAAATTCTAACATTGTTACAACATCACTTCAAAATGCAAATATTATTTCTGTTAAAAGCGCGGATGTAACTTTCGTATCAATTGGGCAAATTATTACCTACACAAATACACTACAAAATATAGGAACCATTCCAGCTAACAATACCGTGTTTATTGATAACATTCCAGAAGGTACTATATTCATTGAAGATAGCTTATCAATAAATAATGTGATTCAGCCTGGCGCGAATCCTGAAAACGGAGTAACTCTCAGCACGATACAACCAAATGAAACAGTCACTATTTCATTCCAAGTACAACTTACAAATATACCGTCCGGCAATACAGTCATTAATATTTCAGACACTTCGTACGAATACCAAATTGACCCTAGCTCTCCGATTATTCAGCGTAGATCGTTATCAAATGCAGTAAACACGGAAGTGCGGACGGCAAATGTTAGTGCAATTAAATCCGCCAATAGATCCATTACACGCATCGGTCAAATCATCACATATACAGTCGCCGTTACAAACGCTGGTACAGTACCTATTACAAATACTCTCCTAATTGACGCAATTGCTGCTGGCACCACATTCGTTCCAAATAGCATCCTTGTAGATGGCATACCAAGACCTAACGAAAATCCAATTACCGGTATCAATCTTGGTATTATCCTTCCAAATAATACGATTATTGTTACGTTCCAAGTAAATGTAGTCTCTATACCTTCTCAAAATAACATTAATAATATCGCCGTCATTCACTATGAGTATCAACCAGACCCAAGCTTACCACCAATTTCAGAAACGACCTCTTCCAATACTACAAATATACAATTTATTGATGCTATTCTTATCGCTACAAAATCCTCTAATAAAGTATTAGCTAACATTGATGAAACCATTGAATATACAGTATTCATTCAAAATAATGGATCGACTACAACTAACTCCATCTTTTTTACAGATACTATCGAGGATGGAACTGTATTTATTCCTGGAAGTGTAATAGTTAACAATACTATAATTCCTGCAGCAGATCCGAATATCGGCTTTTCCATTCCTAATATCGCGTCAGGTCAATCGACAACAATAACATTCCAAGTTTCCGTTACGAATTTACCTGCTGTAAATCCAACACCTAATACTGCAAATATCGTCTACGATTTTATTTTCAATCCTGACTTTGCACCAATTCAAAAATCTACTACTTCCAATACTACTTTCGTTCAAATTAATGACGCTGATATCGTTTCACTGAAAACTGTTGATTTGACTTCTGTAACGATTGGTGACATTTTAACTTATACAACAACTTTAACGAATACAGGGAATACGGATGCTACTGCGGTTGTATTTACAGACAATATTCCTGATGGAACAACCTTTATAAACGGTAGCGTTTTAGTAAATAATATTCCTCAGCTTAACGCCAATCCAAGTGCCGGTATACTTGTAGGAACGATTGCTCCTAACATTTCTATCCCAGTCACGTTTTCCGTTACTGTGTTATCTCTTCCAGCTAGCGGTCGTATTCAAAATCAATCCACTTCTCGTTATACAATTAATGGTGAAGAACAAATATCGACTAGTAATATTACCTTCACTGAAGTTATTTCTGCTAATGTAATTGCAACAAAAACAACGCCTATCCAATACGCTGACCTACAAACTATCATCCCTTACACAATTTCCATCACAAACAATGGGAATATACAAGTAGAAAACATTATCGTTACTGATATCATTCCAGCAAATACGAGCTTTATAGAGAATAGTGTTATTGTGAATGGCAACGCTCGGCCAAATGACAATCCACTTAGCGGTATACCAATTGATAACATTCCGCCTAATACGACAGCAACTATTCTATTCCAAGTCCGGGTTACTTCCATTCCGCAAACAAATCCAATCTCTAACACGAGTACAATTGAATATGAATACACGGTACCAGATAGGCCACCTATTACCGAAACTATTATTTCATCAGCTGCCGTAACAGAAATTCATCACGCGAATTTAAATAGCAATAAAACTGTTGACCTTGCATTTGCAACGGTCGGTGATACGTTAACGTATACGATTACACTAAATCAAACTGGTAATGTTTCAGCAGATGATGTAGTCATTCAAGATATTATTCCTCAAGGTACTACGTTTATAGAAAATAGTGTCATTGTAAACGGAGAAACTGTTCCGGGAGTTAATCCAGTAAGCGGCATACCAATTGGTACTATAATTGTAGGTGGAGATGCCATCGCTTCATTCCAAGTAACTGTAACTTCTATTCCAACACCAAATGAACTCAACAACAAAGCAATTACTACTTTTAACTATATAGTCAATCCAAATAACTTACCTGTTACAAATACGACTACAACAAATACTGTCACAACAACTGTCCAAAATGATAATGTCGTTGCCATAAAATCTGTTAATGCCACGAATGCATTACCTAGTCAAACTTTAACGTATACAATTACAATTACTAATAGCGGTAATGTAACGATTGAAGACCTTCTTGCCATAGACACCGTACCAGTAGATACAATTTTCATTACTGGCAGTGTTACGATTAACGGGATCAATCAGCTTAATGCGAATCCTGAAAATGGTATTCCATTAGGAAACCTTGCTCCTAATGAATCTGTTGTCATTACGTTCCAAGTAACAATATCTTCTTCGACTATTCAAACTGCTATCAATAACGACGCTTCTGTTTCCTATACTGTTACCATTGATCCGAATGAACCACCTATTACAATTACAAAGCAAACAAATACCGTTACAACAACGATCGTTGATCCAATGGTGCGCATTGAGAAAAATGCTGACAAATCTTCTGTCGTTATAGGGGATATTATTACATTCACACTAGACGTATTTAATCATTCCCCAATTCCTACAGTAAGTACTTCCGTTTTAGATATGATTCCAGCTGGTACAACATTTATAGAAAACAGTGTAACAATTAACGGTACTCCGGTTCCAAATATTCGACCAGACACTGGTATTAACATTGGTTCCTTATCGGCAGATGGAGTAGCAACTATAACATTTAAAGTTCTCGTAACTTCTATCCCTTCAAACAGTACAATTATCAATTCCGCAACAGTTACAGCTGCTTTCCAATTGACACCACAGGATCCAATTATTATTTTCATTGTCAATTCGAATATTGTTCGTATACCAGTTCAATTTATAACGGCAGCAGTGATAAAAAATGCTTCCGTCAGCTCTGCTTATTTAAACCAATATTTTGATTATACAGTGCGTATTACGAATACTTCCGAGATTTCACTTTCAAATATTTCATTACAAGACACCATTCCAGCAGGTTTACAATTTATGAACGGTACGGTCTTCATTAATGGGGAACGCTCTCCACTAGCGAATCCGAATATCGGTTTCCTAGTCGCTACTAATTTGGAACCGAACGAAACAATTATCGTGTTATTCACAGTACAAGTGATAAGTCCACCTATTAATAATGAATTTAAAAACACGGCAAACGTTTCTTTACAACTTCAAGTCTCTCCTACCGATCCACCAATCACAGTAACCATTACAAGTAACGAAAACATCGTCACCTTCATTCCAAAAAATCCAGATGAAACACTTCCAAATTTAAATTGTTTCTTTGACGGTGAACGTTTCATACGCATTACTCCTCGAAATATACGAAATTACTTTTGGACTTGGATTTGGTGGCGTTAATCAAAAAAGAAAAAGCTTGTAGTTCGGATAATATCCAAATTACAAGCTTTTTTCATAAACAAAATTATCAATTACTAGCAGCACTATATGCTACATGTCGTTTCTCAATCCGTTCTTCAATTTCTTTCATATTCTCTTTATTAGTTAGTAGGGATTGTTTATTTTCTATTAATAATTGTTTAAAGGATTTTCTCACTTTTTTTCGCATGTTTATTTTCCTCCTTGGGGGATGGTTTATATAAAAGATAACTTGAAACTTTAATCAATGAGAGGATTTACCCTCACTAATTATTAGCCTACATCAATCGGGCTTTTACAGGGAGTTACTCTTCCATCATCACTCTTTATTCAGCTATAATACTGAGATAGAAGTCCTATCTCCCGTTAATGCGGGATAAGGATTTATCTGTGTGTCCTTATAATAATTGATTGTTGTGAATTCCATTTGAACTTCATATGAAAATTCCGTTTATTTTCTGACAACTTTGTGAACAAAAAAAAGAAAGGTTAATCAAAAATATATTTGATCAACCTTTCCATACTCTTTAAAGCATATTAATTAATATTTCAGGTCTTCCCCAATTCATTTCGTTACAAACAAAGCGTAGTTTTTCTTCGTCCATTGTGTGTAACCCTTCTTCTAATAAGCATGAAATTGGAACTTCACAATGAATTTGCGCTAATTGTAAAGAGATATTTAAATTCTCTAAATCACTTTCAATTTTTGTGCGCTGCGCTTTCGTTAATGATGCTATATTTTCTAGCACTGCCGATACTGTCCCGTATTCTTGAATCAGCTTATACGCTGTTTTTTCACCAATACCTTTTACACCCGGATAATTATCACTTGTATCTCCCATGAAAGCTTTCGCATGAACAATTTGCCAAGGTTCTACACCTTTCTCTTCCATGATTTTTTCCGGTGTGTAATACTCGTAATTTCCAATTCCTTTACGAAGAAGCATAACTGTAACATTCGTATCAACAAGTTGAAGTAAATCTGTATCACCTGTCAAAATATAAACTTCCGCTTCATTGCAATATTGTTTTGCAAGCGTACCGATACAATCATCCGCTTCATAACCTTTCATACCGATTACAGGCATAGATAATTTCGCAGTCATTTCTTGCACTAAATCAAATTGCGGAATTAATTCTTCCGGCGGTGCTGCACGATTTGCTTTATAATTCGAGAAAGATTCCGTTCTAAATGTCGTACTTCCCATATCCCAGCACGTTACAATGTGCGTTGGTTCGATTGCTTGTATTGCTGTTAATAAATGCTTCATATAACCATGAATCCCATTCGTCGGGGTACCATCTTGTCGTTTCATAAATTGTCCATATACACTTGTTGCGTAAAAAGCACGAAATAATAGTGCCATACCATCAACTAATAATACTTTTTTCATAATTCCTCTCCTACTAACAAAAAATAATAACCTCACGTTATCACGTAAGGTTATATATAGATTACCATTCTACGTTTTTGTTCAACTTTGTCTATTATACATTGTTTTTGTATATTTAGCATCATTAACACATTAAGACATTCTACCGCAGCAAGTATGAAGTATTCCTGAATACGTATTTTTACCTGTCGAAACAACTACAGCCTTTGCATTTCCGTCAACAATATACGTACCTTTGAAACATACATTTTCAAGTTCAAGTGGATTATAGTCTTTCATCCGTTTTAATGGAATAAATCGTTTACGTTCAAGATGATAGCAACTTTCAAATTTCTCAATACTAGCATTATTTCCTGTCAGCATAGATTCATTTACTAATAAATCATTTGCATAAATAATACGTACATCTGCCGGCACTGTATCGCCCTCTGAAAGAAAAATCATATCTCCAGGTACAAGCTCTTGTACTGGTAATTTCATCATTTTTAGTTCACTGTTTAGCCCTGTTACGCTACAGCCAGCTACTCTAGAAACAGTAACTGTTTCACATTGTAATTCATCACCCATATGTTGTTTTGAAAGACCTGGGATCATTCCACTTAGCTTCATCATTACTTCCGCAATACGCGCTCTTTTTGAAGTTAATTCATTTCGGCCGTATACTTGAATACGCTTTTGTGCCTCTTTCATAGATAGTCCGTCTCTTGTTGTTTTAAAATACGCAAATACAGATTTTACATCTCTTGTTGCGATTTCAATTAATAAATCTTTATTTTTTTGAAGCATTGTTTGTTCTTTCATTGCTTTTTTACTTAATTTATACGAAGTGTTACCCACACTTTTATTTACATATAACATATTATCGTCTCCTCCTTTACAACATAGGAAGAAACGCTTTGTTTCTCAATTTATCCACTTTACTGTGAAAGTGTCTAGCGCTTAAATACTCGAATAAACGCTACATTATGATAAATATAGAGGGAGGAACAAGTCGTTTCCTGCCTACATCATATATTTTTGATTTGAAGTATATGGGTAACGGAACCGAGTCAGAATTTGACATGCTCCTCACCTCCTCTTTAATTTTTTAGTTATAATCTATACTATGAAATTACTCATAGCTTGCTAACAAAAAAGACCCTTACTCATAAGAGAGCAAAGGTCATTGCATACACAAATAAGCGATTCCTAATATAATACAATTAGAAATCTATGGACCTCTCCCTCGCCGAGTTTTAGCACTGTATAGCATAGGTTCATTACCAGCTACGTTAAGAAAAACCTTAATTCGATCATTCCTGTTGACCCATTGGCGTCTCTCGACATTTTTGGGCAGTAGCATTTCTCTATACAGGAGCCTCACCTAACAGAGACTTATTATAATTACATAGAAAATGTTACTCTTATTTAAAATAGATGTCAACACTTTGTATGGAAACTTTTCCTTATTACAATAACTATCTCGAGTTTAGTACACTAATACGCATCCTGCTCAGCGTTCGGCTACATAAATTAATTGAACACATATTGCAAAAAATTAGCAAATGAAAAATAAAACCCTTACGTTAAAATGTAAGGGTTTTAATACGTTACACAACCAGCAATTACAATTCCGATGGAAAGTGATAAAAACATAAGGAAAAGACCAACTGCTTGATTATCTTCTTCAAGACTTTTATTAATATTAAAACGTGGTGTAAGCCATTCCGCTAAATAAAAGACAATAATTTGAGCTAAGATCCCAACAGCTCCCCATGAAACCATATCAAGAATTGAAATAGAATTAGCAGCCGTTGAATATAAAACGATAGCAAGACCAAGTAGTCTTCCTCCAAGTACATAGCTTACCGCTTTATTCCCTTGAGCCATTAACTTAAATTCCTTAACTTTCGTTGTCACTTCCATAAGAAAAAGACCGATACATAAAAGTACAAGTGATACTGCTAAATATAGTAAAAAATTAATCATTTATTTTCCTCCTTCTTAATACCTACCGGTAAATAATACGATTCATTTCCCGTAATTTTTTCTCCGGCACGTATACCGATGCTGCTCGCTTTTCCAGCAATTAAAAAAGCCCCAAACACGTACGACAGCTTCTCAATTCCTTTTTCAGTTTCCAAAAATACAACTGGAAGCTCTGTATATTTCTGAAATATAGGCAGTGACGATTTATACGTTTCATGTGCATTTCGAATCATAATATTTGTATCCTTATCACGAATCGTAATCGTGTCACCTTCCCTACCGAACGAAGGTTTTTGAACGAAAGGACTTTTCCCCAAAAATAAATCTGGCTCTAAATATGTAGGAAGCATATATTCTTTAATCCACTTTTGTTCCTCACTTGTGTAAAAAGCACCTTCTTCTGCTAATCCCCAAATAAGACATTGAATTGATTTCGGCTGAAGTAAAAAGGCCGACAAAGGATTTATAATAAAAAGCTTTCCTTCTTTTACAAGTTGCAAAAGTTCTACTCCCACCAAATCCCCCGTTTCGGGATCTTGATCTTCAATCAAGTCTTCAATTGGATATGTTTGGCGATACAAAACATCAATTGGTAAACCATCTCTATCTACTAAAGCATCATCTGTAATTCTAAGTTCTGTCATTGGCATCACTTTATTTTCAACATGACATAGCCCACTCAAATACATAGTCGTATTCCAATCTTCTATATGTTCAGGATGAGCTGTGAAAACAACATTTGGCTCTTCCATTCCTTTTGTAAACTCCATTACGGCTTTTGTAATACCAGAAGAAAGTAAGCGCTCTTGATTTGCATTTGGATCATCATAGTCAAGTTCTTCACAAACTTTTCCATTCATTTGAAAGCATTCCACAATAAAAGTTGGAGTATCACTATTAAACTCAAGCATTTTAATACGATTATCCTCTGTTAAAGCAAAATCAAATCGTGAAATAACAGATTCAGGATACATCCCTTTCAGTCTAATAAAAGGCAAGCTTGCAGTTGGAAAACCGAGTTCAAGAAGCTGTTCATTAGATAAATTCCGAAGAATTCTAGCAGTCTTAAAAAATATTTTTCCCATTCGTTCAGTTGCTACTTGTAATTGTTTCATTGTTTGCTCTGTTAGCGGGAAAACATGAAACAAACTATACTCACATTCATATAAGTCCGACCAGAAATGAGGATAATTCGAATAAAATTCTTTTCTTTTCTTTATGTATTGCGACATATTTTAACCTCCAAATCCACCTTTTGAACCGCTTCCAATTCCACCTTTAAATTCGGCCGAAGATTGATAAGTTTTAAACTCTGATGAATTTTTGAAGGTGGATTTATTTTGATAGTATGTACCACCATAAAAGTAATGTCCACGATAACCTGAACTACTATCATCACACTGCCAAACACCAAGCTCATCATCCCAATCCCAATCAGAACAACTATTATCATTCGGTTCGGGGGGAATATCTTGCGCGCAGCCAAATAAAGTGCCCGTCATTAAAGATGTTAGGACACCACCTACTAGCCATTTCGTTTTTGTCACCTTTGCACTCCCCTTTTTAAATTATATTTCTATTATATAAGATGTCATGATAAAGTAGAAGAAAAAGGAAGAAGAGGGATAAAATGCGATTGGAATATCGGCTCAATGATGAAACAAACGGGTATCCAGCTTTATGGAACTACGCAAATATTTCTAATTCTGAAATTGTCGCGCGCATGACTTGTGAATATTTTATAAAAGATGGAAATACATATATCGTTACTGCAACTTCAGTAGATCCAGACGGGACAGCAGTGTTATATATACAAAAAGAAGTTTTTTCCAACGACCCTTCAGATCCTACATATTCGCACATAGGTTTTGAAATTAGAGAACTAAAGGAAACCTGCTCAATTATGATAGAAAGTAAAGATATTTGGAATTACGAGGATATCTTACCCTCTCTCCATTCAGATATTATATATATTCAACGGGATGGAATACATTTGGAATTCACCCTCGATTCAAGAGAAATTGATGAAGACCGCAAGTGCTATATTTATTATGGGAACTTTACAGGTAAATCTAGATAACATGAGTATATTTATTCAACAAAAAAACCTTACGTATAAAACGTAAGGTTTTTTATATAGTCCCACATATGCCGTTATCTATAGATGTCCATAAACCTGCTTTCACAGGTGGATGTTCTCACAAATGTTTGTAACTTCCTTCTTAAAAAGATGGCCTGCTATCTACATTTAAATATTGAACTTCCGCATTATACTTATTGGTTTAAGACATACACAAGCTACGTACACCGTAGGAATTTTATATACTATTAGTTGAAATAAGACCCCCGCAAGTGCCGTCTCTCGTAAATGTCCAAAAACCCGCTACTCGCAGGTGGATGCCCTCACAGTTACCGTATATCTTCCTCCACAAGGAAGGCTTGATAATGGTCACTAAATATTGAGCTTCCGTAAAACTAACATCGGTTTTAGACATAAATAAGTTACGCACACCGCAGGATGTATTATTTACTTGTCGTTATATTATCACATTGTTTCCAATGTGTAAAATATAATTTTTTTGAAGCAATCTCTTGCTTGTGACCTTATTTTAATACAAATTATTTTTGCATGCAAGTGATTAATCTTCTTCTTTTGCAATTTGATTTTCTGGATAAGAAATCCAATCACTCCAGCTACCTGTATACAATTTAACATTTTGAAAACCAGCTAATTTTAATGCAACTATGTTCGGACACGCTGTAACACCAGAACCACAATATACGATTGTTTCCTTCTCTTTATCAAGATTTTGGAAACGCCCTTGCTGTTCCTCTTCGTTTTTAAAGTGTCCCGATTCTAAAATCCCATCTTTCCAAAAATAGTTTACTGCCGTCGGAATATGCCCTGCCTTCGAATCAACGAGCTCTTCCGCACCAGCATAACGTTTTGGTTCCCTAGAATCAATTAATGTCATATTTGCACCTGCACGAATTTTCCCTCTCACATCTTCCATCGTTACAAGCATATTTTCTTGTATTTCCGGTATAAAAGGTTTTCGTGCAATAACTGGGATATTCGGCGTTGTGTGTAGTCCATTCTCTTTCCAAGCTGGAAATCCGCCATCTAATATATATACTTTCTCATGTCCTACATAGTTTAATAACCACCAGAGACGAGAAGCATTTGCACCCGCTTGACTGTCATATGCAATTACTGTCGTATGTTCACCAATACCAGCTTGTGAAAGCTTGTCTGCAAACTCCTCAATATTCGGCAATGGATGGCGACCACCATGTTCTGTTACAGGACTTGATAAATCTAAATTCAAATCAAAATATAACGCATGAAGAATATGTTCTTCCTCATACTTTTCTCTACCCCAATTAGGATTCGCTAAATCAAAACGACAATCGATTATACGGACATTCTCATCTTCTATATGCTCACGTAACCATTCGACTGTAACTATCATCTTTAACGACCTTCTTTCTCTTGCAAACGACTTACATACTCCATAACCATTTCTTTTGTAACAAATTTACGCTGCAGTGTAACACCATTTTTTGCAAGATCATTAATTTGCTTTGTTACAACATTAATGATATCAACCGAAAATTCTTTCCCCTTTGACGCAAGAGATACGGCTGCTTCAATAGCTGCTTCACGCTGCGCATCTAATTGTAAACATGCTTTTACACTTTCATTTTGTTTACGAGAATGTGCTGTAATTGCTTTATGTACTTCCATCTTCTCTTCCCCCTAAATAGTTATACGTTCTTATTCAATTCCATTGCAAGCCGAATCATATCGCGACATACAATCCCATTTTCAATAATCTCTTCTTCATAATGCTTTGAAAAGTAATCAAAATCAATAGAAAAAATACGAAATCCACATTTTTGATATAAAGCAAGTTGTGAAACACTAGAATTGCCTGTACCAACTTCAAGTTTTGACATACCATATCCTTTAGCAGTTTCTACGGCATGACTTAATAGCTGCTTTCCAATCCCTTTTCCTTGCAAATGCTCTACAACCGCAATATTCATAATTTCCATTGTCCTTGGTCTTGTTTCCAAAAGCACATATACACCGATGATTCTTTCTTCTTGTTTAGCTATATACGTATACCCTCTCTGTACATATGCATCAATTTGGCTTTCACTTGGATCAGCAAGAAGTAATAAAGATTTCGGTATAGCTTCTTTCGAAATACGCTCTATGACAACAGACATAAAAATTCCCCCTCCTCTATTGTTCTAAACCCCCCTTGTCTACCATAGATAATAGAAAGGAGGGATTCACCATGGACAACAATGAGAAAAAATGCAACGTCATCTCTATTGATGGAAAGAAAAAGAAGAGCGACACATATTCCTATCCAAAATTAGTAGTAGAAAACAAAACGTATGAGTTTTCTTCATTCGTCTTATGCGGTGAAACACCAGACGGCAGACGCTTAGTTCTTACCCATATGATTTCTACTGATGAGTTTGCAGGGTTTGTAAAATCTTTAGATACTGTACTACAAAAGAAAATTGAACGAATCTTTTTTTCATAACAGCTATTTAATATAAATTTCTTTTTCAATTTCTACTAACTGCTTTTGTAGCTCTTCTTTACTTTGTTCGTATAGCGATACATCAATTGTTTCAGCTAAAGCGAATAATATACTTTCATAATAATTCTCAACGTCTTGCTGCATCACTTTTTGGAATAGGTTCCATTTTGCATCCCACTCTTGCTTATAATGATGAACGAATAAATCTTCTTCATCAACTACATAGTTTGATACGAAAGGTTCTAACACTCCTTTAGCGTCTTCTTGCATAAAAGCTTTATCATTTTTTTCAAAAAAGCTTTTCTCATTTTTAAAATGTACTAGTGCCTTTTTAAAATCTTTTATTTCTATTGAAGGAAACGGCTCTTTATGTGTAATAATTTTATATTCATAATCCACTGTTCCACCCATAGAAATCGATTCATTTTCCACTTTGCAATTCACAACAATTTCATCCTTTGCACGCTTCATCGCTTCATCTATCCATTTTTCAAGACGTAATGATGTCGCACGCATTTCTTGTAATAAATCATGTTGAATAAATGAAACTAATTCCATTACACATTGCTGCAACTGCATTTTCACATTCCCATCTGTTCGTAACGACGCCGGATTAATAAATTCAGTAAACACATCGTTATAGCGTAAAAATAGACGTTGGTGTACATAATAAAGCAATTCTTTCACTTCATTTTGCATTGCTTGCTCTTCAGCAAGTACACTATATGATGAAATAATATGAAGTAGCTGATTACGCTCTGCTTCATATTTTTTTGTTTGCTTCTCTTTCTCATCATTTCCCTGCTTTGCGCCATTTATCATATTTACAAGAAGCTGATTCGCTCCTTGCAATGCACCATATAAAGCATGCACAGATACAAGCATTAAATCCCTCATCATAAAGGACGTAAATGATTCTTCAAACTTAGTAATCCCGGAGTTTTGTAAAATACCATACTTTTCTTTATCAATACTTTTCCCTTGCTTTTCTTCAAGCGCACATAAACTTGAAATTGCAAATAAACGTGGATTTCTAATACCGTATTGCAGGAGCTGATCCGCAATATAACCTTTTACCATTTCAAGTTCTTCTTCAGATTGTGCTAAATCGGCAGCATTTATTAAGAAGAACATTTTATCAAGTGCAAATGTATCCTTTACACGACCGAGCTGAATTAAAAATTCACGATCCGCACGAGAGAAAACATGATTATAGTATGTTACGAATAAAATAGCATCTGCGTTTTTAATATACTGGAATGCAACATCCGTATGGCGCGCGTTAATAGAATCCGCCCCTGGTGTATCTACAAGAGCTACTCCTTGCCTTGTTAAAGCACAATCATAATAAAGCTCCATATACTCAACAAAGCATGATTTTTCTTCATTAGCTACATAATCAGAGAATTCCTCTAACGTAACTTGTAATTGTTCCCCTAAATGATTAGCAACTGCCTCATATCCTTTTTGTACCGCTCGCAAAAAGCTAAATGTTGTTTTTTGCTTCCCGCTTGGTGAAGGGTATTTCATAATTTGATCAATTTTCGTTAACGCTTCTTCCAATGTAGCAATTTCATAGTGAAACATTTTATAAACAGCTTTCATATCTTCTAACAGCGCTTGCTCTGACTTAAACTGGACAATTACCGTTCCATGTGGTTTATCTTCTGTAACTGGCAAAATTTGATTTATTGTTGCTGTCGTTGGGTTTGGCGATACAGGAAGTACCTTTTCACCGAGCAATGCGTTAGCAAATGATGATTTCCCAGCACTAAAAGCTCCAAATAACGCTACTGTAAATTGCTTCGTTTCTACACGCTGTCTTTTTCCAACTACTTCTTGCTGTAGATGTTTCAGTGTAGGCAATGGATCTAATATCGTTTCAGCTTTCTTCACTTTTTCTAATATACGCTGAATATTTAAAGCTTTCGTTCCTTTAATCTCTTCTTCACTAGCCGCTACGTTATCATTTACAATTTCTTGCTCTTGTAGTTTAAACTTCTCACTAACAACTTGTTTTTTACTTTGTAATATTTCGTCTATTTGCAATCCATCTGGTATAGAAACATTTTCATTCCAAACATCTCCTAAATAGCTCTCATATTCCTCATACGTCTTAATGTACTGTAATTTTGTTTCTTTTGCTGTTTGTAACATCGTGTATTTTTCAATTTCTTCTTCAATACGAGCAATCTCTATCTTCACTTTCTTCTGCAATATACCCGTACTTTTTCCAAAGATTTGCTGAGATTTCATAAAGTATCTTTTCTTTAACTCATTTGCAACGTCAGCAGTATAAAGAAGTAAGTAATCACCGGTAAATCCAGCCCCCTGTTTAATTGTTTCAGCCAACACTTCCGGTCCGAAAGCAATTTCTAACGCATATATGTCTTTCCCTATTTCCTCTGTAAATAACCCTTCTTCTTTTAAGAAGGCTACAATAAATTCTTTCACATGAAAATCAAGTTGCGTTTCAACAGTCTTTTGAAGAGCAGAATAAAAAGCATCTACACGTCTCTGTTTTTCTTGCTCCGTCTTTCCTTTCGCAAATAACAAACCAACTTTAAACTTCGTTAATTTCGTTTCTAAATATTTATTTGCCAATTCTCTCATTTCAAATGGCATTAAATACGCGTTATCTAATATGGCTTGTAAACCTTTTATAAATTCATTTCTCACATCAGATTCTTTACTAGCCACCCGATCTTTATTTTCAGTTAACTCTTCCTTTTTTTCAACTATCTCTGAAAGTGACAGTGGTGATGTTAATTCTTCTTCATATTTCATGAGATGTTTTTCATTTTCAGAAAGAATAAACGAACAATGTTCTTGCAGTAAATATTCTGTTTCTCGCTCCATTCCCTTTCTTACATACTGCTCTTTTTCTTTCATGATAGAAAAGATTAATGCTTCTAAACTTTGAATTTCATTGTATGGATGATTCATCATTCGCAATGATGTATAGAAAATACCATCTACTTCAATATCCCAGTTAGAAAAAGACTGTTTTACACTATCTCTATACTCTTCAAACGATAACTCATTTGCTTTATGTTTATCTATTTGGTTTACAACGAGATAAACCGTTTTATTACGTTGTTTCAATTCTTTAACAAACTGTAAGTTAACCTCTGATTGGACATGGTTATAATCCATCATATAGAAAATAACATCTGCTAGATGCAGTGTTGATTCCGTCGCTAATTGGTGGGCATCATCCGTAGAATCAATTCCGGGCGTATCAACTAACATAACCCCATCAGGAATTGGCGCATCATTTCGATAAATATGAACACCAATTACTTCATCACCGTCTTTACATATTTGTTTTAATTCTTCTGCTGAATATGCGCCGTCATATTCATACTGTTCTCCAGACTTAATCGTTACAACAACACGATCAGATCCTCTTTCAATTTTAACAACGTTAGCACTCGTTGGAATCGGACTTGTCGGTAATAATTGCGCTTTATATAGGTGATTCATCATTGTCGATTTCCCCGCAGAAAAATGACCACAAAAAGCTAGCATAAGCTGCTCTTGTTTATATTTTTGAATCACTTCAAACAACTTCAAACTATTCTCTACATCGCCGTTTTTTTGCCACTCTTCATAAAAACAAACAAGTTTTTTCATACCGTTTGTCTGTACTATGTTTGTCATCCCCTTGTTCCCCTTTATCCAAGATGTATATACTTTATCCCGCTATTTGTGGGCAGTAAAAACCCGTTTCGTGCGGGCTAGTAATCAGTGAGGGATAGACCTCCCCGCTGATTAAAGTTTCACTTTATTATCATACTAAATTTTCAGCATATTCACATCAAAAATAAAAAATCCCTTTCATTCTTTTTACAAATGAAAGGGATTTTATGTAATATTATTCATTTTGTTGTTCCTACTCCATTTAATACATACTTTGTAACACCAACATATATAGCAATCGTTCCTGCAACAAGTGCATACACCATATTAACACACCAACCTTTTTTTGATAATGATTATCACTTTTGAATACATTTTATCATTAAAGAGAATCATTATCAACAAATTTCTAAAAAAAGAAAGCTCCTTCGGGAAAAGGAGCTTTACTGCCTGTTTTAAAGAAGTTTAAAACTTGCTGTGCACTCTTATTATATCTCATAATACACATCTTAGCAGTTTTAAAAATTGGAAATAACCTATATACCCTCCCCTTTACATTTTGTATAATAAAGTGAAACTGTAATTAGTGGGGATATTTCCCATCTCCACTAATTATTAGTTGAACCAATCGGGCTTTTACAAGCAGCCCGACTCCCACCTAACTTCCTCGTATTCACTGAATTTTGAAGTGGGAGTCTTACCGCTTGTTAATGCGGGATAAAAGGGAATTACTTAACAAGGAGGAAAATAATGACACAAAATATTTCACAAGGCGAGAGGATACATTCCATCGATATTATTAGAGGAATAGCTGTACTAGGTATTTTTCTTGTTAACTGGCCAGTTATCGCTGGTGTTGATTCTCGAGATATTTCCGGCGTTTATGATGGATTAGACAGCTATATTCGATTATTTTATGACATGTTTATTCAAACGAAGTTTTATACTATTTTTTCATTTTTATTCGGATTAGGTTTTTATATCTTTATGAATCGTGCTGAGGCGAAAACAGATCGTCCGAAAACTTTATTTGTTCGCCGCTTGCTTATTTTATTATTATTTGGGTTCTTGCATTACGTTCTTTTATGGGACGGAGACATCTTACATAGTTATGCCATCGCTGGATTTTTCTTATTGTTATTTTATAAGAGAGAGCCTCGTACTATTTTAATATGGGCATTAGTTTTACTAAGTATTTTTCAATTTTTCATGCTAATCGCTAGTATAGTGGTTGCCTTAGTACCAAAGGCAGAGTTAGGGTTTTCCTTACCGATCATGCCACTTGAAGACTGGGCGTCACAAATACAAAATCGTTTCCATGCATTTTATTCTGAAGGAATTGGACTAAATGTATTCATGCTCCCAGAAACAGTTGGACTATTTTTACTTGGTTTATACGCCGGCAAAAAAGATATTTTCCGCCGCACGAAAGAGTTGGATCCAAAGCTTAAAAAATGGCAAATCATTATGTTCATTTTGACATTACCAATGTGGTTCTTCATGGTCCGTTACTTCTTATCAAAACCATCTTATGAACCATTTTATATGCAGGCCTTTACAATGTTTAGTGGAAAAACATTATTCATATTCTACATTTTCACGCTCATGCGTTTATTACAAAAAGAAAGATGGCAAACATTATTACGTCCGTTCCAATATGTCGGACGAATGGCGTTAACAAATTACATCACGCATACGATTGTTACGTTACTTGTATTCGGCCTATTTTTCAAAAATTATTATCCCGCTCCATTATGGGTGGGACCACTATTTTGCATCGGCTTTTATACGTTACAAATCTTTATTAGCCACTGGTGGCTTTCACGTTACCAATATGGGCCACTTGAGTACATTTGGCGTCTTGGTACGTACGGGAAAATGATGCCACTTAAAAAGAAAAGCAAGGTCTCATAATGAGACCTTGCTTTTCTATGCTTCTCTTACTGCACTTTGCATCGGAACTGGCTCTTCTTTTACTTTACGCTGCGGCACCATATTAAATACAATATTTAAAAGTACTGCTGATGCACTTCCAAGTACAATTCCGTTATCTGTCAAAATACGAATGTTTTCCGGAAGCTGTGAAAATAACGTTGGAACAACTGTAACTCCAAGTCCGATTCCGACAGAACATGCAACAATTAATAAATTTTCTTGTTTTCCAAAATCAACACTGCTTAACATTTTAATACCATATGCCATAACCATGCCGAACATTGCTAGCATTGCACCGCCAAGTACTGATTTCGGAATAATTGTTGTAATGGCTGCGATTTTAGGAATAAACCCAAGAGCAATTAACATACCACCACAAGTATAGATAATGACGCGATTTCTTACTCCAGTTAATTGAACAAGTCCTACGTTTTGAGAATATGTTGTGTATGGAAATGCGTTAAAAATACCACCTAGAACCATTGCTAATCCTTCTGCGCGATAACCTTTTGTTAATTCTTTTTCACCGATCTTTTTATTACAAATATCAGATAATGCAAAATATACCCCTGTTGCTTCCACAATTCCTACGCAAGCAACGAGAATCATCGTAATAATTGGCGTTAATTCAAATGTTGGTGTACCGAAGTAAAACGGCTGAATACCGTGGAACCAATCTGCCTCTCCAACCGCTTGCAAACTTACTTTCCCCATAAACGCTGCGACGATTGTACCGAACAAAAGACCAAGTAATATAGAGATTGAACGGATAAATCCATCAAAGAAACGATACATAATAATGATAAATAATAAAACACCAAATGCTAACGCTAAATTTTCTAGACTTCCGAAATCTTTACTTCCAACTCCTCCAGCCATATCATTAATAGCTGCTGGAACAAGTGTAACCCCAATAACTGTAACGACAGATCCTGTTACAACAGGAGGAAACAGTTTTACAAGCTTCCCAAATAATTTCGCGAAAATAACAACAAATAATCCCGCAGCAATAATTGCTCCATATATAGAGGACACGCCGTATTGTTTACCAATTGCAATCATCGGTCCAACCGCTGTAAATGTACAACCAAGTACAACCGGAAGCCCAATACCGAAAAAGCGATTTGATAATGCTTGTAAAATCGTTGCTACGCCGCACATTAATAAGTCAATCGATACTAAATACGTTAATTCTTGTTGATTTAAACCAAGTCCCCCGCCGACAATAAGAGGAACAATAATTGCGCCAGCGTACATGGCAAGCATGTGCTGAATACCAAGCGATGCGATTTTAAATGGGTGCTGCTTCATCGTTAGTTCACCTCCGCAGTTTCTTGCTGTACAAATGTAACTGTGCCGTTATCAAGTGATGCAATTTCTGCTAGTGATTCAACACGAACACCCTGTTCACGCAGCTTCTTTCCTCCATCTTGAAATGCTTTTTCAATAACAATGCCAATTCCCGCAATACTTGCCCCGGCTTGCTCTACTAAACTCATTAAACCTAAAGCAGCCTGACCATTTGCTAAAAAGTCATCAATAATTAATACATGATCATTTTCATCAATATGATTTCGAGATAATGAAATCTCGTTCGTTTCTTGTTTTGTAAATGAATATACGTTTGCAACATACATATTATCTTGTAACGTTAACGATTTACGCTTTCTTGCAAAAACTACTTTTACACCAAGCTCTAAAGCAGCCATAACCGCTGGTGCAATGCCTGAAGATTCAATCGTCACGATTTTTGTAATGTTCTCTTCTTTAAAACGTTTAGCGAATTCTTTTCCGATTTCTTGCATAAGTACTGGATCAATTTGATGATTTAAAAATGCATCTACCTTTAATACATCACCAGATAAAACCTTTCCTTCGTTCAAAATCTTTTCTTGTAATACTTTCATGTTAGTTCCTCCTCTTATGCAAATAAAAAACTCCAAAAGCCGCCACCACTCGTTACAAGTGAGAGACGTGCTTTTGGAGTTTCGCAAAAAAGAATGCTAAACAAGCAAATATATTCGTCCTCACTCATAGTCAAAGTATTTACGGTACTTCGGTAGAAACTTGCAGGCCATATCCCCGCGATTATATGAGTGTAGCTAACTTATTTATTTATAGAAGGATTATAACGCACTTTTTTCACTTTGAAAAGCATTTATCGAAAAAACACGTACGAATTTTATGAAAATACCATTTTCGTTCGAGTTTTTCAAACTTTCACATTTCATATTACAACGTCGTTAATATGATAGGACCATCCTTCGTAATCGCAATTGTATGCTCATACTGTGCAGATAATTTCCCATCCATCGTCCGTGCAGTCCATCCGTTTAAATCTACTTTAGAATATCGCATACCGGCATTTACAATAGGTTCAATTGTAATTACCATTCCTTCTTGTAATTCTTGTCCTTGCCTTGGCTTACCAAAATGAAAAATTGCTGGTTCCTCATGAATTTCTTTACCAATTCCGTGTCCCGTAAAGTCTCTTGCAACAGAAAACCCTTCAGAGGCTACATAACTTTCAATTGCGTATCCAATATCTCCAACATGGTTACCACTTATTGCTTGCTCAATCCCTTTATATAAAGCACTCTCTGCTACTAACAATAACCTTTTTGCTTCATCAGAAATATCTCCAACTATATACGTCCATGCAGAATCCGAAAGCGCACCATTTAAGTTTACTACCATGTCAATTGTCACAATATCGCCTTCACTTAAAGGAACATCTGTTGGAAACCCATGACACATTTCATTGTTCACAGATGCACATATTGCGTATGGATAATCGTTATACCCTTTCTGTTCGGATCTGGCACCATGCTCTTCTAAATACGCTTCAACAAACGTATCAATTTCTTGTGTCGTTATTCCTGGTTTCATCATTTTTGCAATTTCTCTATGACAAGAAGCTAGTAACTTCCCAGATTCATGCATCAAATCTATTTCATTTTTCGTTTTAATTGTAATCATACTACCTCTCCTTACTAAACTTGCTATTTGCTACTAAACTTCAATCATACACATCCTCTTCCAAAATTTCAAAACTTCTAATTACAACAAGTACAAAAAAAACATCATTTATTTCTACATCAAAATAAAAAAACAGAAGCTCTTCTCTGTTGTTTAATCATTTTTACATATATAATTCATTTTCAAAAACTCAAAACAACTACCATTTGTTTTCTGTATAAATGTTCCAACAGCTTCGAATCCTGCTCTTTTATACACTTTAATCGCTCTTTCATTAAATGCCGCTACCGATAGTGTTATATAATTGCATCCGTATTTTTCTTTACTAAAAGCTAGTCCAGCTTTTACGAACTGTAGACCAAATCCATTCCCAGTTATATCAGGTCTCATTCCAAGACCTATATCAACCGTTTGATTATTTATGTTACTAAAACTAAAGAAACCAATGAGAGTACCATTTTCCTTCACAGAAAATGTATGATTCCCTCTACTCTCATCCTCTAAAAACTCAGCTAAATCTTCTTCATCTGCCTCTATATCATAAAAGGAATACTCCCCTTCATAATGCCAGTTATATGCAATTTCTTCTGCTTCCGCTCGCGACATTACTGTAAACATATAGCCCATTTCTCTCACTCCCTCATAAAAAAAAGCTGCAATTAAGCAGCTCCTGTTTTATAACTCATAAATCTCTTTATATTTAGCTTCTAAATAATCAGCTAAGTAGTTTGCATTTAAACCTTCACCTGTCACATCTTTTAAAATTTCAAATGGTTTTTTCGTTTTGCCATATTGGTGAATATTCTCTGTTAACCATTCACGAATTGGTGTCACGTTTCCTTCTTCTAATAATGCATCAAAGTTTGGAATATCCTTTAGCATCCTATGTTTAAATTGCGCTGCATACATATAACCAAGCGCATAAGATGGGAAGTATCCAAATGAACCACCAGCCCAGTGAACATCTTGCAATACACCTTGTGCATCGTTTTCCGGACGAATTCCTAAATATGCTTCCATCTTATCATTCCAAGCCGCTGGCAAATCCTTCACTTGTAATGTACCATCAAATAATTCTTTCTCAAGTTCATAACGAACCATGACGTGAAGCGGATATGTAAGCTCATCTGCTTCTATACGAATAAACGATGGCTTCGATTCGTTAATCGCATCATAAAACTCATCTACTGATATATCATTGAATTGACCATCGCTATACTCTTTTAATAAATCATAATTTTTCTTCCAGAATGATTTATTACGACCGATAAAGTTCTCAAAGAATAATGATTGTGACTCATGAATACCCATAGAAGTTCCACTACATAGCGGTGTACCTTCAAATTCCTCCGCAATATTTTGTTCATATACAGCATGACCACATTCATGAATCGTGCCGAAAACAGCCATACGGAAGTCTTTCTCATCGTAACGAGTCGTAATACGAACATCCCCTCTATTTAATGTAATTTCAAAAGGATGTACCGTTTCATCAAGACGACCCGCTTCAAAGTTATAGTTCAATTGTTTTAATAACTCTAAAGTAAAATTCTTTTGTTTTTCTTTTGAAAAATGTTCAGCTAAAGCATTTGTTTTTAATTCTTTTTTAGACTCAGAAATTTCTTTCACAAGCGGAACGATACGTTCACGTAGTTGACCAAATACATGATCTAACACTTCTACTGTGATTCCCGGCTCATACATGTCTAATAGCGTGTTATATTTGTACGTTTCGTAACCCCAATATGTAATAAACTTCTTTTTGAATTCAACAATTTTTTCTAAATACGGACGGAACATTTCGAAGTCAGATTTTTCGCGAGCTTCTTCCCATACACTTTCCGCTTTCGCTTCTAATTTCACATACGCTTCATATTCCGCTTGTGGAATTTTCTTATTTCTATCATATTCTTTACGACACTCTTCAACCATTTTCTTTGTCGTTTCAGAAAGTTTATTTTCAACAATTAAAGATTCTAGTTCAGTTAAATAGTTCCCCATCTCATCTGAAGTCGACATCGCAAACACTTCGGATGAAAGCATTCCAATTACTTCTGAACGCTGGTCTACTCCTTGCTTTGGTGCACCTGTTCTTAAATCCCAAAACATTAAGCTTAATGCCTCTCCGTAATTCTCTATCTTCTTCACATATGTTAAAAATTGTTTTTCCACTTCATATGTAGCAACTGTCATAGTATAAAAAACCTCCTTTTTCTACCTCAAACTTATTTCGACACTGAAACATAAATTCCTTTTCTAATAGAAAAAAAGCTTGGCAAATGCCAAACTTTTCCCTACAACATTTTTTCGCTTAAAGTACTTTTCCTTCTACCGGAAGTACTTTCTTCACTGCTTCTATCACTTTTTCATCTTCATTATCTGATAAGAATAATGATATAGCACCTTTATCTTCACTTGTACGAATTAAACGTCCAATTCCTTGTCGAAGACGTAAAATCATATAAGGCACATCTACGTCCCAGAATGGATCATTCACATGTTTACGCTTCGCCTCAAACACAGGATCGTTTGGAGGGAATGGTAATGACCAAATAATAACATGTGATAATGATGAACCTGGAATGTCTAAACCTTCCCATAAATGAACGGCACAAAGTACAGTCTCTTCTTCATTTTGGAAACGAGAAACGAGCTGACTAATTTCTTGATCTCCTTCATATAGGAACGGAACTGACATTTGCTCTTTACTTACATATTCTTTAAACGCTGCAAGTTCTTGCGTTGTACGGAATAATACGAGTGTACGTCCATTTGTTTTTTGTATATTTTCAAGTGTATATTGACACTTTCTTTCCCATTCATTTTCTTTCGTATACGGAAGTAAGTTTACTGTCATTTGCTCTTCATAATCAAACGGCGAAGCAACTGAGAATGATAAGTAATCTTTTACCCCTAGACTATTTGCAGTAAATGCGAACGAATCATTGTCAGATAATGTCGCAGAAGAGAAAATATATGGAATCTTCTTCGAGAATACTTTTTCTTGTAACACTTCTTCAACTGCACGCGGCATAATAACTAACGTGAAAGCACCATCGCCTTCTTCACCCCACGTAATTACATTTTTCTCGTGCATGAAAAGACGAAGTGAATGCTCTAACACATCTAAATGCTCATCAACAATATTTAAATCGTATGTGTTTACTGTATGCATTTCACTTTCAAATACTAATGCATCACCGACTTCACCGATTTTCGCATAAAGTCTTTTCGCTTCTGCAGTTACCTTTTCTGTCACAGTAATTTCTAAACGATCAGAACCTTCAATTTCCTTTTTATTCTCTTGTAGTACCCCAAAGAATTGTTCAGTTTGCCAAATTGTTTCTTCTACTAAATGTGCGAACTCTTCACGAATATCATTTTGTAATAATCTCGTTAAAAGTTGCTCCATCATCGTTTGTTTTAAACGGTACGTTAAAGCTTTTTGAGCTGCATATTCTACAAGATGCCCTTCATCGAATACAACGCAACTACTTTCTGGTAATAACGGAATTTGTCCTTCACGTTTGCGAGCTTCGTACGTCCAAATATGATCCATATAGAAATCTTGAGAACAAATGATTAAATCTGCCGCTTTACGATAATGCTCGCGCGAAAGAGTTTGACCACAACGATGACGAGAATCACAAGTGAAGCAATCTTGGAAGTAATCCCAGTTTACCTTTGACCATTCCTCGTCATTTAACAGTGGAAATTCTTTTCGATCACCATAGTGAGTAAAGTTCTGCATCGTACCATGATCGAATACGAACTGAGGTAATTCGTAATATACATCTTCAATTACTTCTGGAGCTCGTCCACTCATAACATCTTCAAGTTTACGTAAACATAAATAATTATCCATTGACTTCGCAAGTCTAACATCAACAGATAGCCCTAATGCTTCAGATAACTTAGCAATGTCTCCTTCTTCTTTCACAAGCTGCTCAATTAACGTTTCATCTGCACAAGCGATAATAGCCGGCTTCCCTGTATAACGTGCATAACAAATTGCATATAAAAGATATACAATTGTTTTCCCTGTTCCTACACCTGCTTCTGCAAACATAACTTTCTTCTCTTGGAAAGCGCGCTCTAACTGAAACGCCATAAAAATCTGTTCATCACGCTCTTCAAAGCCTTTTTCCGGAAGAATGTCGTAAAACACATCTCCAATCCACTCATTCAACTTATCATAAAAATTATCTTGTTTTCCTACTTCAAATGGTAACCTATTCTCAGTAAACATCCTTAGCCTCCAACCAAACAGTTTTTCTATAAAAAGATATAGCAACTGCTACTCACATGTGTGCAGCCACTTTCCCCTGTTACAATACATAGAAATACACGAAAAAAAATTTTCCTTTCGAAAAAGGAAAATTTTTTTCTATATTAATGACCTTAAATAACGTTTATCAATCGCTGTTTCATGTGAAAGAGCTGACAAATATTCTTCCTGCGCTTTTTGTATTCCATCTACAATTGCACCTTGACTATCCACTTCTTTTCCGAGCTCATCATACGTACGGTGAATAGCTTTTTGAATCATCGATAATTGGAAACTATCCATATCACTTCCTCCTTTACGCATTACATAATAGCCAGTATATGCGTGCTGGAGGAGTTTTATACTATGAATTACGCGGTGGACGCTTTCCGAAGTATTGATAGTAATCTGTACGGATAAATCCGTTAAACAGTTTACGCTTTTTCGATGCATCTTTCCCATAACATTTCTCAAATGCTTCATAACTTGTTAATAAATACATTGACCACGTATCTAATGGGCGGAATACCTCTCCCATTTCTTTATATAATTTTTCAACAAGCGCTCTTTCACTTAAACGTTCTCCGTATGGAGGATTCGTTACAACATAGCCATATTCCTCTTTTGTCGTGAAATCTTTTACTTGCATTTGTTTAAATGATATAAGATCCCCTAATCCAACTTCTTCTGCGTTATCTTGGGCAACTCTTATCATACGGTGATCGATATCTGATCCAATGATTTGCAATGGTTGATTATAATTAGCTAAATCTTCAGCTTCTTGACGAGCTTCGCGCCAATTTTGTTTACCAACCCAGCCCCATTCATCCGATGCAAAGCCTCGGTTAAATCCTGGTGCGATATTTTGTCCAATTAATGCAGCTTCAATTGGAATTGTACCAGATCCACAGAAAGGATCAACGAAAGGACGATCCGCCTTCCAGTTTGTTAACTTAATTAAAGACGCAGCTAATGTTTCTTTTAAAGGCGCTTCACCTTGCTCAAGACGGTATCCACGTTTATGAAGACCTACACCACTCGCATCGATTGTTAACGTCGCAATATCCTTGAGCATTGCAATTTCAATACGGAATAACGGTCCATCTTCTTCAAACCAAGTTGTGCGTCTATACGTTGTTTTTAATTTCTCAACAACAGCCTTTTTAACGATACGTTGGCAGTCTGAAACGCTAAATAATGTTGATTTCAAAGATTTCCCAATAACAGGAAATTCTCCGTTCTCTGGAATATAATCTCCCCAGTTTAACGCTTTTGTTTTTTCAAATAACTCATCGAATGTTGTTGCTTTAAATTCGCCGACTTTAATTTTCACACGGTCTGCAGTACGTAACCATAAATTCGTACGACAAATCGCTTTTTCATCCGCTTCAAACGTTACCTTTCCGTTTTCCACTTCACATTCATAACCAAGATCGCGAACTTCTCGGGCAACTAACGCTTCAATACCCATTGCCGCTGTTGCAATTAAAGTAACTTTTCCCATTTGCATTCACCTCTTATGTATAATCAAACAATAATTAATAACATGTTGTCCTATTAATTATCACATATTACGAAGAATATTCTCACTTACCATTTTAACTCACAACTTATAACTTCATACAAATAAAAAGCCCTCCTCTAACAAAGGAGAGCTGAGTTATTTCATAGTTGGTTCATAACGTTCTGTAAGCCATGTTCTGTTCCTTTGTACTGCAAACGGCCCACGCCTCGTACTCCGGTGGTAATCATCTATCTACAGGTTACGAAAACCTGTCCTTTTCCGTCGTTCATTTCCTTGGAAAAGATTCCCCTACCATTATTTGGGTTTCTCGCTCGTGGGGTTTACCTCGTTCCACTCCTATCATTTCTTCAAGGACTTCGTCACTGTGGCACTTTAAAGGTAGTCAAACCATATCCGAAAGGACTTAGGTTTTTTCCCTGCCGTTAAACCAGCCTTGCAGCCAGAATACCCTAGCTTATGACTTGGCTAGGCACGAACACTACAGCCATCTCAGGCCGTGCGAGCATGGACTTTCCTCTACAACGTTGGCGTTGCAGCGATTACCCAAACGTTATGACAAACATTAGTATAGTGGAAACAAAAAGATTTTGCAATGTTTTTTTCTATGTAAAATGCTTTAACCTTTTTGTTACCTTAATTTATTCGTATAACTTACTTCCAAATACAGCTTTTTCTAAATTAGATAGACGTTTTAAAATATCCGTATTCGTATTGTTATACACTGGTTGTGCAACTGGTGTTTGTACCGGTTGTTGCGGAACTTGTGTTGCCGCTACTTTTTGTTCTTCTAATTCACGTTTCAAACGAGCATTTTGTTGTTTTAATTGATCAAATTCCTTATGAAAAGCTTCATAATCTTTAATAATCATATCAAGAAACTTATCTACTTCTTCTTGTTGATAACCTCTCATACCTGTTTTAAATTCTTTTTCTAAAATATCTTTCGCTGTTAATTTAATTTTATCCGAAATCATTTTCTTCACCTCAAATTTTTGCCAAAGCTTTCATTAACTAAATTTTTTCAGAAACAACGCCTTTTGTCAATCAAATATACGAGTACTATATTACATATTACTCTGCATTATTCCACTGTTCCTCTTCCATTATATCTTGTAAATCAGAAAAAAGAATGAAATAACTGTGATAATTTTCTATTTCTCCTTTTTTCTTAGCTGCTTCTACAATATATTTAGGGCTCCCAGACTTTTCTTCATCATATACAGCTAAAAGTGCATCGCTTTTTTCAATAAAAAATTGATTCTTTAATTTAAATTGCTCTGGGCTTTCGTACTTCCGTTTCGTAATACTATCAATATGATCTGCTTGTGAAAGAATAAATTCGTAATATTCACGGTTATCTTCCTTCCAATTTTCCTCTTGTTCTAAAAAAGGAGTAAATACAGCTAATTTTAAATTTGGATATTCTACTTGAATTTCAAAAACAACTTCAGCAGCCCATAGCTCTACTCCTAACTGACCACTTATAATAACCCACTCCAAACCTTCTTCTACAAAAACAGTTAATTTACGACGCAGCGCCTTTTTTATACACTCTACTCCTGGATGATCATTTTTAAATATTCCAAGTTCAAACGGCTTATATCCTGTTACAGCAACAACCTTCATATCAACACTCCAATTACAAAAAAAGAACTAGCATTTCGCTAGTTCTAACATATCATTTACTTTTTAAACATTCCACCAACGTTTGGTCCGATATTTGGTCCAAATGGTGATACGTTCGGTCCTGGTCCATATGGTGATACGTTCGGTCCTGGTCCATATGGTGATACATTCGGTCCTGGTCCAAATGGTGATATTTGATGCCCATGGTGATGATGGCCATGACCGCATGGTCCACATCCACCGCCAAATCCACCAACAGATCCACCGCCAAATCCTGGATCACCAGGATCTACAACGTTTACGTTCGAGTTTGTTTGTGGGAAGAAGCCTTGATTTTTAATTTGTTGATGATGAACATGCGTTGTATGGGTTGGAAAAATGTGTGGCACCACCGTTGTTGAAAAAGAATGTGTTACGCATTGTTTCGTTGGATGAATGACAGGAGCTGTCGTACAAATAGGTCCTACAGGCTTATGCCCTCCAAAGCAAGGATGACAATGATGCATAGTTTTTTCTCTCCTCTCTCATTAAAAAAATCTGACTACACTTTACAATATGAGCGAGGGGCTAAAGCCGCTTGTTATATATACCCATTTATTTCATGGAAATTTGTCTAGTATCCAATTTCATACGTAATACCTATTATAGACAACCCCCTACTATTATTTACCAAAAAAGCCCCCGACTTGCTTAACAATCCCTGTTACTTGATTCATCGCGTTCATCATTTGTCCAGCCGTGTTCATCATTTTATTTACATCGTAGTTACCATCTGATGATTTAAATTGTGAAACAAAACTAGAAAACTGACTTGGTTGCTGTTGCTGTTGCTTTTGTTTATTCATCGTTGGATATGGTTGTTTTGGTGGATAAAACATAGCTTGTTGATTTACATATTGAGCTGGCGACATGTAATTTTGTGAATTCATATACGCTTGCTCTGGTTGATTCGTATACATTTGCTGCGGCTGATTCATATGCGGTTGTTGCGGTTGATTCATATACGCTTGTTGCGACTGATTCATGTGCGGTTGTTGCGGTTGATTCATATGCGCTTGCTGTGGTTGATTCGTATATGCTTGTTGCGGTTGATTCATATGCGCTTGCTGCGGTTGATTCCCAAAAGACACTTCAAATGGTTGATAATAATTTTGGTTTCCATAATGAGGCTCGAAAGGATACATATTATATCGCAAATATGTATCCTCATTATATTGGTACATATTTTGCTGTGCATATGGATTTGCTTGCTGATATACATTAGGTTGTTGAAACATGCATTCTCTCCTCCTTGGCATAAGTTTCTACATATAGAATATGTACCTATAAAATAAAATGTGTGACGGAGTACCTGTCTGTTTTTGTCGGAAGTTTAAATTTTTAAAAAAATTAGAAAGTAAACCCTTCCATGCTATGATAATAAGGAAGAAGATTCTCATGGGGGAGGAATCAACATGGTATTAGGGGATTTAAAACAAGCGTTTTCTCAAAAAAAGGGGTATTACACAGAAAATTCGAATGAACTGTTAGACTTTGCAAGACATTGTTATCTTGAAGGAAAAGTATGCATATCAGATTACCGAACATTAATACGAGAGTTAGAAATAAACGGTGCAACAAAACCTACAACAGTGACAGAGGCATAAAAAAACAAGAGGGTTTTCCCTCTTGTTATTTACATTGATCTACGATATTTTGCAAAGTATACGAAATAGCTTGATGAGTTTCAAAGAAACGTTTGCCTTTTCCCTTATTAACAAAACATTGTAGCACATTAGTTTGTAAATTATCATACACTTGATCAATTTGTTGTACATGTATATACTTAGGTTGTTCTTCCTTTATCCACCTATAAGCTAATTCTTTCCACATCTCTAACTCCGCATCTACAATATCAACAAATGGCTTCATATCCTTATAAAAATCATATTCAGCCATCTCTCTTTTTTTCACATTCGCTTCATCATTATACTGCATTAACTTCTCCGAAGACTGGATTAATGCTTCATGTCCCATTTTGTTCCCACCTTATTATGCACTCACTACGACGTTTTGAAATGTCTTTACCCAGCTCCCTTTTTCTTCGTGATGCACTAATTTATTTTCCATATGTTCTATATGCATTTCTGTTATTTCTATCTTATTGCATATTTTTTCACCTTTATCCTTCAATGCATGATTCATTCTAATCCCAATCTTCATTTCCAGCAAATCGAGAGAACTTAACATTTGATCCATTTTTTTCATAACATCTTCCTTCTGAACCATCGCCATATTTAAAACGCCCCCTTCTTTGCCTTTCCTTTGTCATGTAATTTCGCCGATTGATTAATTACTCCTTCTCACATGACAAAACTAGTTGATATTCGTCAAAGAAATCATTTAGTATGCCATTATTAGAAATGGTAACAATACAAAAAGGAGGTGTATTACGATGGCAAAAAATAAAAACGAAAAAAAGAAAAAGCAAAACAAACAACAAAACCAACCTGAGACTGGTAATCCAAAGCTTGATGGTCCAAATTTCCCCGCTACATAAAGTGAAACTTTAATCAGTGGGGTTTTGTTCATCCCCCACTGATTATCAACCCGCACCAATCGGGTGTTTACGGACAGCAGGGCTTCCACCTACCTTCTTTGCTCCAGCCAAATTTTGAGGTGGGAGTTTTACTGTCCGCAAATAGCGGGATAAAATGACACTTTAACCAAAGTGGCTTTTACAAACAACTATTTTCTAGTCTATCTTACCTCTTCGCTTTCGATAAATGTTGAAGTTAAAGTCGTACTGCCGACAAATAACCGATTAGAAAGTAACTTGTTGTAGAGCTTATTACTTTTAATAAAGAAGTCCCGCCTTCATTTAAGAAGGCGGGACTTCTTTATTATATCATGAACTCATCTATTCTTTTAACAAAACTACTTAATATAGAAAGAGTATGTATTTGCTCCCTCTTCTTTCTATACCATTCTGTTATATTAATTTCTCCCTTAGGTTTTTCAAGTAAAAATAATGAATCTATTTCCAACCCTTCACTAAACCAATCTTTTTCAATTAATTTTTCATGAGTGACAATAGAATACACTTCCCGAAGAGCCGGCGTACATGATTTTCTAATTCCCCTTATATTACATTCATAATCCATTCTTGACCCTGTATGCCTAGTTTGCACTGCAAATTTATAAAAAGAAGACTTATACTTTGAATGAAATAGTAACCAAGCTAATTGCTTCCCCAGTTCTATACGTTTTTGCAACGTTTCAAATTGATAAACTGAAAATCCATACATTCCCCCTTCCACCGTTGGAAAAATAACTGCACTAACATGAAATATTTCTTGAAATTTGAACAGTGCAGTATCAAATACGTGTTTTTGAAAATATGCATTCTCAATTACTGGTTTTTGAATTTTATTTTGTTCATTAATAATAAGTGCCGTCATAAGCCTATTTATATCTTTTTTCTCCCAAAACGCGACCCATTCTTTTTCCATAAAAATTGATATGTTGAAAAATTGTAACAAATGGAAGAGCGGCGCACATCTCTTTTTACTTTCCTCATACAGTAATAGTTGAGGAAATGCATCTAAGAAAATGAGCCAATTGGCTTTCTCATACAAAAGAAATAATCGTCTCTTAACTGTTTGAGATAAAAGATTAGAATAATATTCTCCTTCTAAATCTGTCATGTTCCATCCCCCATTCCTTGAAACCATACTCGCTAAAAAAGACCATCTAATTTCTCTATTTCTCAAATAATATTCTTGGTAAGATTGTGTACGTGAAATATTATCTACGTTAGCTACATCCGTTCTCTCCTTAATAGTAAGAACTATAACTTTTTCCTCTTCTGTACAAAAAATATCATTACGGTTCTGTTTAATTTTTTCATAGTCATTCCATCGAAACATGAGTAAGTCACCATACCTTTCTTGAAAAAGGTCACATCTTTTTTCATTTTTTGATATAATCACCTTTGTAAGTAATTCTTATCAAGTTGGGAGTGGACAAAATATGACCATTCGTTACCCAAATGGAAAAAGGTACGATCAAGCTTCACAACCTCATAAAACACCAATAAAAAAACATACTTACAGTAATAGAGGTATGTCCCTTGAAGAGGAATTGAATGAAACCAATCAATATTACTTAACCCATAATATTGCATGCGTACATAAAAAACCTACACCTCTTCAAATTGTAAAAGTAGATTACCCCGCTCGAAGTGCTGCAGTGGTAAAAGAAGCGTATTTCAAACAACCTTCTACAACAGATTACAACGGTGTATACAAAGGGAAATACATCGATTTTGAAGCGAAAGAAACTAAAAATAAAACCAGTTTTCCACTTCAAAACTTCCACCTTCATCAAATTGAACATATGAAGCAAGTAGTCGCTCATAATGGAATTGCATTTGTTATTATTAAATTTACACTTTTTGATGAATTTTATTTATTAGATGCAAAACATATTATTGCATTTTGGAATCGTCAAAATACTGGTGGACGTAAATCGATTACAAAACAAGAAATAGAAGAGCATGGGTCTTTATTATCATGCGGTTATCACCCTCGAATTGATTATATCCGCGTACTAGACACGGTTTATTTTTCGTGATAGAGTCATCACTAAGGCTCTTTTTTCGACTTTTGGGGGAGAGAATGAAAGGTAGGAGAAAGTATAATGTCAGATAATTATCGTTCTCGTACAGAACGAAATCATGTAAAAAATCAAACGAAAGAAACAAATAATAAAGAAGAAAAACCAAAGAAAAAAGGTTCCTTTTTCAAGAGATTTCTTATAGGTTGTCTACTTCTTGGTATCGTCGGTCTCGTAGCTGGCGTTTCGGCCTTCTTTGTTATGGTAAAGGACGCTCCAAAACTAGACAAATCAAAGCTAGTCAATCCTTTATCAACAAAATTCCTTGATAAAAACGGGAATTTCTTCTATGAATACGGTGCTGAAAAACGAACCCATGTTACATACGATCAAATTCCAAAAGTAATTGAAAGTGCATTCCTTGCGACTGAGGATGCTCGTTTCTACGATCATAATGGAATTGATTTTAGACGTACTGGAATGGCAGTCATGGAAAATGTCACTGGTGGTTTTGGATCACAAGGTGGTAGTACGATTACACAGCAAGTAGTTAAAAACTATTTTCTAACGATGGACAAAACTGCAAAAAGAAAAGTGCAGGAATGGTACTTATCTTATAAGTTAGAGCAACAGTACTCAAAACATGAAATTTTAGAAATGTACTTAAATAAGATTAACCTCGGTAATCGCTCTTACGGTATTTCAACAGCAGCAAAAAAATATTACGGCAAAGATTTAAAAGACATACAACTACACGAAGCTGCAATGCTCGCTGGTTTACCCCAAGGTCCTAACATTTATGATCCAACAAAACCAGATAACGTTGATAGAGCAACGAAACGTCGTAATATCGTATTAACATTAATGAACCGACACGGGTATATAACGAAACAAGAAATGAATGATGCAATGCAAATCCCTGTAACACAAGGACTTCTTCCATCTTCAGAAGTGACTGAAATGAAGTATCAGGCATTTATAGATGCTGTTGTAAAGGAAGTTGAAAAAGAATACCCTGATGTAAATATCGGTTCAGATGGTTTAACGATTCATACAACACTTGATCAAGATGCTCAAGATTACGCTGAAAAAATTATGGATGGGAATCTCATCAAGTATCCAAACGATCAATTCCAAGGATCATTCGTATTTATGGATACTCAGTCTGGAGAAGTTCGAGCAATCGGCGCTGGTCGTAAAGAAAGTAAGTCTACTTTCAAAGGTCATAATATGGCAGTTGATTTAAAACGCCAAGTTGGTTCAACAATGAAACCAATTTTCGACTATGGTCCTGCAATTGAAAACCTTCAATGGTCTACTTATCATCAATTAAATGACTCTGAATATACTTACTCTGATGGCACAAAGATTAAAAATGCTACAGGTAATTTTAAAGGTGACGTTTCACTTCGTGAAGCATTGAAGAAGTCATTAAACATCCCGGCTTTAAAAACAGCTCAAGCAGTCGGTATTCCTAAGGCACAAGAGTTTGCTGAAGGTTTAGGAATGACGTTTAAAGATGGGAAAGCATATGAATCTACTGCAATCGGTAGTAATGAAGGCTCTCCGTTAGATGTCGCTGGAGCTTATGCAACATTTGGAAATGACGGTGTATACAATAAACCTCATTTCGTTAAAGAAGTTATTTTCCCAGATGGAAAAAAGAAAAGCTTTAAACCGAAAGAACAGCGTGCAATGCACGACTATACAGCTTACATGGTTACTGACGTTCTTCGTGACGTAGTAAAACCTGGTTCTGGCGGTACAGGGTCAACAGCATATGTTTCTGGATTCGACGTTGCTGGTAAAACAGGAACACAAAACTTTGATAAATCTGTTATTAAAAAATACGGTATTCCAGCAGATGCCAACAGAGATAGTTGGTTCGCAGGATATACACCACAATATACAATGGCTGTATGGACTGGTTATGAAAAAGATAGCCCAGAAAATTACATTAGCGATCGTTCTACTAGAATTGCTCAGCAAATGTTCCAAGCAATGATGAGCAAATTTGCTACGGATAAATCTCGTTTCGAGCGCCCTTCTTCTGTACAAGAATTAAATGGAGAACTGTACATTAAAGGTGCGAAAAAAGATGCAGTTAAAGAAATTAAAGTAGATCCACCTAGTGGCCTTAATGTCGCTTTCGATGGCGCTAGCACAGTGACACTGAACTGGTCTGGACCATCATCAAATGTTGATGCATACGCAGCAAGCTATAAAGCTACTGACGGTTCTAGTGGTAGCTTATCAGTAAGCGGTACGACAGCTACTCTTGGTGGTATTAAACCAGGTGTTACTTACAGTTTCTCTGTAGTAGCGAAAAAGGGTACTGGAACAAGCCCTGCAGTTGGTGCATCCTTCACTGCCCCTGGCGGAACTCCAGATGCGAAAAAAGCTGACGAAGAAGCTAAGAAAAAAGCTGACGAAGAAGCCCTGAAAAAGACCAATGAAGATAAACTAAAACAAGAAGAAGCTAAGAAAAAAGCTGATGAAGATCAGCGTAAACAGCAAGAACAGCAGCAACAGCAACAACAACAAGAACAACAACGTAAACAACAAGAACAACAGCAGCAACAAGAACAACAACGTAAACAGCAAGAAGAAGCTCAAAAGAAAGCCGCTGACGAAGAGGCTAAGAAGAAAGCTGACGAAGAAGCTAAGAGAAAAGCCGACGAAGAAGCTAAAAGAAAAGCTGACGAAGAAGCTAGAAAAAAAGCTGAAGAGCAACAACAGCAACAAAATACCGGAGGAGATATACCTCACGCGGACGGAAATGTTGTTACAACAGAGTCTTAATAAACAAAAAAAGAAGTCGGTTTCTCTTAATGAGAAATCGACTTCTTTTTTGTTATCATTTTCTTTACATATAGCTTTTCTATTTCGATATACAACTGTACTAATTGAATATACGAATGGTAATTACTCGGTTTCTTTATAATAAATGAATATCGCTCCATAAAATTAACAGGTTGTACTTCCAATTTATTCGTATTTACTTGCATCTCATTCAAACTATGAACAGGCTGCTCATTTAACCAATATATAACCGATAGAAAGTGCGCTGCAAAAAGAATCATCGGACCCTCAGCTTCTTGTTTTTTTCTGTTCCGAAATAGTATAGCAATTTCTTCATGCTTGCTTTTCCATATATTTAACACCGCTGGAATACTTGTTTCAATTTCATTCCATGGCTCATATTTTCTTTCAATATCAAATATAAAGTAAGTATTTTGTATTATCTCTTCAAAAGATTGGTCTGTGTGATACGTAATCGAATTTGCACTCTCTTTAAAAAATGGTACGCACCGAAACTCTTTCGGTATTTCTATAACTCGCTCCATCCTTTATTTCCCCTTCATTCGTTTCTTTCCTTCGCGACATATTTCTAGTAATCGACACTCTTCACATTGTGGTCGCTGCGCCTTACAGTAATAACGTCCGAAGAAAATCATACGGTGGTGTGTAACTCCCCACTCATCCATTGGAATCTTCTTCATCAATGTCTTTTCCACTTCTAACACAGAATCTTTCCATCTACAAATTGCTAACCGTTTACTCACTCTCTCTACATGCGTATCAACAGCAATCGCTGGAATCCCAAATGCTACCGAAACAACTACATTCGCTGTCTTTCTCCCTACTCCTGGTAATTTCGTCAGCTCATCACGGTCTTCTGGAACTTTCCCGTTATAATCATCTAGTAACATCCGGCACAATTTTTGAATATTTTTCGCCTTATTTCTAAACAATCCAATGGAACGTATATCTTGTTGTAATTCTTCTAAAGACACACTTAAATAATCTTCTGGTGTTTTATATTTTTGAAATAAGTTTTTCGTCACTTTATTCACAAGTGCATCTGTACATTGCGCAGATAATGCCACTGCGATTACAAGTTCAAATGGATTATCATGAATTAATTCACAATGCGCTTCTGGATACATATCCGCCATTGTATCTAAACAATAACGAATTTGCGTTTTGTTCAACATATCTTTCCTCCTACACTACTGCTCCAACCAATTATAAAAAGGCACTTTCCCAGTAAATTTCGTCTCTTGTTTTGTCGTTTGTTGTGTGCGTTGTTGATTCGCTCTAAATTTCTGGCCTTGATTTTGCGCTTGATCTACCGTTTTAATTCCGTTCTTTTTCCACTCAAACAAAATACGATCAATATACCGGAAATTAAGTTTACCACTCATAACAGCTTCACGAAGAGCCGCTTGAATTAAATTCGGATGGTGTTGATCTTGATCTTCCCACATCCCTAATGTTTCACATTCAAATGGCGAAAGTGGTCTTCCGAATTCTTTTTCAAATACTGTATATAAATTTACTTGAATTTGCTTTTGTTCTTTTTGCTCTTCCTCTATAGATTCATTCATTAAAAAGTGCAATATTTTTTCCCACAGTGGTTGTAAAGAATAACTTTCACACATCATCGCTTCAGATCTTCGTCCACCTTCTAGTGCTAAAAAACCTTTTTGGATTAAAGTCTGAATCACTTCCATGCATTTCATTTCTGTTATCGTCATCCGTTCTGAAATCTCTGAAGGAGTCGGGAACGAATTACCTGATTCTAAAAATGTGTGTACATGAAGTACTACCATAAATTCCGTCTCATTTAAACCTAGCTTTTTATAATGCATCATAAGCAATTTAGGAATCGCTATGCTTCCCTGTTCAAACCATTGTAACATCATTTTCTTTTTCATCACCAAACACCTCGTTCTCTAGTATAACACACCTTTAGCCATTTCTTTTTGCCACAATTCGTCAAAAAAACCTCCCTATATATAGGGAGGTTTTTTGCCATTTACTACAAGAAACAGACGATTAAGCCTGTACTTTACTTTTCATGAACGTATGAATTCGTTCTAATGCTTTCTCAACTTGCTCAAGAGATGTCGCATACGATAATCGAACGTTATTTGGTGCACCAAATCCTGTACCTGGAACAAGAGCCACCTTTTCTTCTTCTAATAATGCTTTTGCCCACTCATCAACTGTATCATACCCAGCTAACGCTACGGCTTCTTTTACATTTGGGAATAAGTAAAAAGCACCTTGTGGCTTAATGCAAGTGAAACCAGGAATTTGAATTAATTTATCATAAATAATGTTCAATCTTTCTTCAAACGCTTGACGCATTGTTTCTACAGGTTCTTGTGAGCCTGCATACGCAGCAATTGCACCGTATTGAGCAATTGAAGTAGGGTTTGACGTACTATGACTCGCTAAGTTCGTCATCGCTTTAATAAGCTGCTTATTTCCTGCTGCATATCCAATACGCCAACCTGTCATAGAATGTGATTTAGATACACCATTAATAATAAGTGTTTGTTCTTTTAATACATTAGAAAGCTGGGCAATTGAAGTATATTCCGCGTCACCATAAATTAATTTTTCATAAATCTCATCTGAAACGATTAAGATATCATGCTCTAAACATACTTCTCCAAGCTGTTGTAATTCTTCTTTGCTGTAAATCATCCCTGTTGGATTGCTCGGTGAATTAATAATAACAGCTTTCGTTTTCTCTGTAATTGCCTCACGCAGCTGCTTTGCTGTAATTTTGTACTCATTGCCTTCTAGACCTTCTACATAAACTGGCTTACCACCAGCAAGCTTTACTTGCTCAGGATAACTTACCCAATAAGGAGTTGGGATGATAACTTCATCTCCTTCATCAAGTAACACTTGGAATAATGTATATAATGCATGCTTGGCACCATTACATACAATAATTTCAGATGGATCATACGCAATTCCTTGATCACGAGTAAACTTCTTCACAATTTCTTGTTTTAACGCTTGTAATCCACCTGTTGGTGTATATTTCGTATGTCCTTCTAACATCGCTTTATGCGCAGCATCCATAATATGTTTTGGCGTATTAAAGTCAGGTTCTCCTGCTCCTAATCCAATTACATCATGACCTTCTGCTTTTAATGCTTGTGCCTTTGCTGTAATTTCTAAAGTTGCAGATGGTGTTAAAGCAGCTACTCGCTTTGCTAATCTCATTTGTAGTTCCCCCTACATCTATTTTTCAATGCTGTAGTGTCCAGCATAAACCCCATTTTGAAACTCTAAATAGTAATACGTATAACGATCTTCCTGATCAATATATGTAATTTCCCACAATGGAATATCGTTTTGAGCACCTAATTTTACTTTTATAATTTCTTTTGGTTTCGGCTTCGGCTCAGCACCTTCTCCTGTAGCTTGTTCAGCCAATTTTTGCAAAGCTTCTTTTTTAGAAATACCTTCGCTCTTTTTCTTCACAAGGACATTTCCTTTTTTATCAGGCACCCAAACGATAAGTTGTTCTCCTTTTTCATCTGTACCTTGTACGACTGTATATGAAGATTTTCCATTATAATAATCAACAGTATTTACCTTTGTAAGCTTTGCCTTTTCTTTCGCAATTTCTACAGACTTTGACTCTTTTGGAATTTTCTTTTCCATCGCTTTATTATAAACATATGCCCCATATATTCCGCTAGCAACGATAACGATAATGATTGTAAAGATCCACTTTTTCATTGTATCACTACGTTCTGTAAATCGTAAATACAGCTGTTTCTTTATCTTTTTCGTCTAATGCTAATCCGAACATGAGGTCCTGCTCTTTTAACGTACGATTCAAACCATCAACAATTTTATACAAGTCAGACGAATATTTAATACGCGTCGTTGATAGGACTTCGATTTTCTTATCCATGAAAAAACTCCTCCGTTACACAAAAATTTCTAATTATAGAAGAACGCAATGCGGTTACAATAAGAGTACATTCTTTACAACCCCTGCTTCATCACCCATCTATTATAGCAGGACATGTACAGCAAAAAAAGGTTTCAAATCGAAAAGCAATATATTTTGTATACAAGAAGTAAGAAAAATAAAATTCCTCCTACCCACATTTTTTACGCCTGAAGTTTAAATGTACTTCAGGCGTATTTTTCTTCCAATTTTATTCATTTGACGATTCTTCTAACTGTACTAATAATTCTTCTAACGGTCCTTCATAGAGCGGTACAGTTGGGATTGATTGTAAAAATCGTTTTCCATAGGAAGAACTTGTCAAACGACGATCTAATACAAATACAGTTCCCGTATCTGTATTTGTTCTAATAAGACGACCAAACCCTTGTTTGAAACGCAAGATTGCTTGTGGGAGCGCCAACTTATCAAATACGTCTTCTCCTTGATTTTTTAACCACTCTCCTTTTGCTTCCATCATCGGCTGATGAGGAGGGGTAAAAGGCAGACGGACAATGACAAGACAACTCAGAGCATCTCCAGGTATATCTATCCCTTCCCAAAAACTACTTGTTCCTAACAAAATCGATTTGTCGAACTCCTGGAATTTTCGGATTAGACGACTTCGGCTCTTATTATTCACACTTTGCGTTAATAATAAATATCCTTCTAATGTCTCATCATTTTTCAAATTCGTATACGCTTCTTTCAACATTTCATACGAAGTGAATAAAACGAGCATTCTACCTTTTGTAGCTTTCGCTATTTTCGCAATATGTGCCGATATAGACTCAATATATTCTTCATTACTTGCTTTCTTAATAAAAGGTACATCCGTTGAAACCATTAATTTCATTTGCTCTTCAAAACGGAATGGTGATGGAACCTTTAATGTATTGGGAGCAAAATCATGTAAACCTAGCTCCTCTTTTATATAGTCGAATGAATCATTAACTGTTAACGTTGCTGATGTGAAAATAACACTCTTTTTCTGGGTTAAAAATTCATCAGCAAATCTTTCACCAATATGAACAGGCTGCGCATATAGAACTGTTGAATGAATCGTTCCCTTCGTTTCAGTCTCCATCCATGTCACGTATGAATTTTTTTCTAAAATGAGTAATTGTAAAGATTGTGCCATCTTTCTCAACAACTCAATTAAATGCATATATTCACCTGTAACGACATGCATCTCCCATTCTAATTTACTTTGCAATATTTCAGCTTGCTTCTCAAGTGTAGTCAATAACTTTCTTACATCATACACAAATCGATTTGTTAACTCGGTAATGCTATCCCATAACTTACCTTTCTCTACTTCCGTGTTATATCGATAAATGAGTGGCATATTGCTCATCCCTTGTTCCTGCTTTGTTTGTTTAAATACGAAAGTCCGTAACATTTGAAATAGTTCATCCGCATCAAATTTCAATTCCTTCAAACTATGACTCACCATACGGAAAGTCGAACGCGATGCTTGCTCTGATTTTTTCATCATTTTATATACTTTAGAAAGTACATCATCTGTTTCTAGCGTACCAAGACGAGATAAAGCTAATTGAAAATACATGCATGAGAACTGTTCACCTAATGTTCTACTCGCCGCTTCCTCGATATGATGAGCTTCATCAAAAATAATATGTTCACATGAAGCAAATAGTGGTTCTTCACTTGAAAAATCTTGAAATAATAACGCATGATTTGTAATAACGATATCTGCAAATAATGCTTTATTCTTTGCTCTTTGATAAAAACAACGACTATACCAGTTGCTTTGCATCCCGCCTGGACTATGTACATCACTACAAATACGGTTCCAAAGTAACTTGCCGCCCTCAGGAATATTTAATTCATCACGATCGCCAGTTTCCGTTTGCAATAACCACACTAAAATTTTTGCCTTTGTGAGCGCCATATCATAATTTTTCTCTTCCTCTTGCAAAGCATATTCAAATTTGTGTAGACAAAGGTAATGCTTTCTTCCTTTCAGAAGAGCTGCTTCAAATGAAAATGGCATTATTTTCTTTAATAAAGGAATTTCTTTTTCTAGTATTTGTTGTTGCAATTGTACAGTTTGTGTACTTATAATGACAGGCTCTTCTTTTTTCTTTGCGAAATAAATACTTGGAAGTAAATATGCAAGCGTCTTCCCCGTACCTGTTCCTGCTTCAATCAGTGAAAACCTAGAATCTCTTAGCGCTGTATATATTTCCTTCATCATAATTTGTTGGCTTTCTCTTTTTTCAAACTTTGGCATATTCAATTCAAGTTTATCGATTGTCTTATGTAAGAAAGCATCAAATTTAGATGAGTATGTTTCACTGAGGCTTAAAGAATAATTCCGCTTTCGAAGCGCAATATTTCGATACACCTCACACTCCTCTGCCTCTTCTTTACCATGCATCATTTTCTTTAAAATATTTTCAGAAAGTACATCAGCTATATCACTTTGGAAAACATCACTTAATTCATAAAGCGATTGTAATGTGACAAGTGGTAACTTTTCAATTTCACTTAAAAATTGTAAAAACAACTCCGCTGTTGCAAGAGCATCACTATCCGCACGATGTGGTTGATCGTGCTCTAGTTCATGCTGCTTAGCTAAATCACGTAATTTATAACTATCAGCTGTTGGCAAAAGAATTTGCGCCAATTCAACTGTATCAATTTTAGGACAATGTACTTCTGTATATCCAGCCTGCCTTAATTCTTCATTTAAAAAATTCCAATCAAAGTGAACGTTATGTGCAACAAAAGCCGCACCTTGTAATAGCTCAACAATCATCGGGGCTACATCTCGAAATAACGGGGCTTGTTTTACAAGATTTTCATCAATCCCAGTTAATTCTGTAATAAATAGGGGAATCTCTCTCTTCGGATTAATAAAAGATGAAAAAATCTCTAATATCTCTCCATCTTCCACTACAACAGCTGCAATTTGGGTGATTTTATCCTTCCCATCCTTCCAGGAGTTCCCTGTCGTCTCTAAATCAACAACGACATAACGCTTACTCATATATGTAACACCTCAATTTCTTACCTATCAAACACAAAAATTATATAATGTTACTATACCACGTTTTACCTCATCTTAATGAAAAGATGCACAAAAAAGCTATCTCCTTAATTAGAGATAGCCTTCCTACTTATAATATCGTGCCAGCTTTTTCAGCACCTAACATTTCAATAATTTGATTATCATCGTCTAATACTGCAATTTTCGGCTCTTGTTTATGAATATTTTCTTCTGCCACTAAACCATAGCAAATAATAATAACTTTATCACCCGGTTGTACAAGCCTTGCAGCTGCACCATTTAAACACACAACACCGCTACCGCGCTCTCCTTTAATAACATATGTCTCTAAGCGAGCTCCATTGTTGTTATTTACAATTTGTACTTTTTCATTTTCTACAATATTTACCGCATCCATTAAATCTTCATCAATTGTAATACTACCTACATAATTTAAATTTGCTTCTGTTACAGTTGCACGATGTAACTTCGCTCTCATCATTGTGCGAAACATAGATGCTCCCCCTTATTTCCCCATTAATGTTATATTGTCAATTAATCGTACATTTTCAAACTTAACCGCAATCGCTAAAATGATTCTTCCTTCAATTTTATTTATTGCTTTTAATGAAGGATATGCATATAAATCAGCATAATCTACAGTGCCTTTCGTATACTTCTCAATATGCTCTTTCACAAGATTCATAATGATTTCCGGATTACGTTCGCCTGCCTCAATTCGTTCTTTCGCTATACATAGACTGCCGTATAAATGAGGAGCCTCTTCACGTTCTTCTAGTGATAAATACACATTACGAGAACTTTTCGCTAATCCATCTTCTTCCCTTACAATATCAACTGGTACGATCGTAACGGGAATATTAAAATCAGTTACGAATCCTTCAATTACAGCTACTTGCTGTGCATCTTTCATACCGAAATAAGCACGCGTTGGCAATGTAATATTAAATAGTTTCATTAGTACAGTCGCAACACCAGCGAAATGACCAGGTCTTTGTTTGCCACATAATACGTCGGTACGCTTCACAACTTCTACTGTTGTCGTTTGTTCTGCTGGATACATCTCTTCTACACTCGGATAAAATAAATAATCAACACCATTTTCTTTTGCTACATTTTCATCTCTATCAATATCACGTGGGTATCGATCTAAATCTTCATTTGGTCCAAATTGTAGTGGATTTACAAATACACTTAAAACTACAATTTCATTTTCTTCCCTTGCCTTACGTAGTAACGTAGCATGCCCTTCGTGTAAATACCCCATCGTTGGAACAAAACCGATACTTTTTCCACTTGTACGAAGTTCGTTTGTAATTTGCTGCATCTCTTGCACTGTAGTTATGATTTTCATTATTGTTTTCCTCCGTATAACGCTAAGCACTCTTCCTCTTTCATTGTGAATGAATGTTTTTCTTCAGGAAATTGCCCTGTCTTTACTTCAGTAACGTATTGCGAAATCCCTCGCACAATCTCCTCTTGAACAGACGTATATTGCTTCACAAATTTCGGAACACGATTTACGCCGTACGAGATAAGATCGTGGTATACAAGAACTTGCCCATCTACTTTTTGTCCTGCTCCAATTCCGATTGTAGGAATTGTTAACTGCTCTGAAATAATTTCTGCTAATTGCATTGGCACACATTCTAGCACAAGTGCTATCGCACCAGCTTCCTCACATTTCTTTGCATCTTCTATTAATTTTTTTGCACTTTCAGCATCTTTCCCTTGTACTTTATACCCACCTAGCACTCCTACAGATTGAGGAGTTAAACCTAAATGCGCCACAACGGGAATTCCCGCATTCGTTAAGTAGTGAATAGTTGATATAACTTCTCCAGCACCTTCTACCTTTAATGCATGTGCCCCGCTCTCTTGAACAATGCGACGTGCATTAATCATCGTATCTTGCGATGAGACATGATAAGACATAAATGGCATATCAGTTACAATAAACGTCTCTTTCGCTCCGCGGCGTACAGCTTTCGTATGATGAATCATATCCTCTACTGTTACTGGAACTGTTGAATCATACCCAAGTACAACCATTCCTAGAGAATCACCCACTAAAATCATATCGACTTTAGCTTCTTCTGCTAATTTAGCAGATGGATAATCATACGCCGTTAGCATTGTAATCGGCTCACCTTGCTCTTTCATTTTCAAAAAATCTGTTTTTGTTTTCAAAAACTACTCCTCCTTTATGCAGGAGAGAGGAGATGGCCGAAATCATATAAAAAACCCCTCTGGCCATAAAAGGGCAGAAGGGTTGTGTGTTAGTCGGCATTATTCATCCCTCTGTCCCAGTCCGTTATTGGATCAAGGCAGAATCCAAATTATTATTTTTTCATACTGCGTAAAATAATGGTGCAGTTCGCTTTGATACTGCCCATATTCGAAATAATTATAGCAAACTCTGAAAAGGAATTGCTACATTTTTTCGAAAAAATAATTTTTTATCCCTATTATGGTATGTGAAATTTATTAGTATCTAAATGACAAAAAGAAGCTCCAAAATAGGAACTTCTTTTACTTAATTTCTATATCAGCAGAATGAATGTGGTGCACTTGTCCTTGATGATCCTCAAGTAACAATACACCATCCTCCGTAATTCCTTTTGCTAGCCCATTAATAGTTTCCTTCATCGTTCGAGCTGTAATTTCTTTTCCGATACTTACTGCGTAACTTTCCCAAAGAATTTTAATAACAGAGAAGCCATTTTTTAAATACTCTTCATACAATTTCTCTAGTTGCAAGAAAATTTGTTGCATAAGTTCCGCACGAACAATCGGCTTACCCGATTCAATTGCTAATGAAGTTGCAATTTGCTGAATTTCCTCATCAAAATGTTCTTGTTTCTGATTTGCATTAATGCCAATTCCCATAATAACAGCATTAATTTTATCTGGATCAGCTTGCATCTCCGTTAATATACCGACAGCTTTTTTACCTTGAATTAAAATATCATTCGGCCATTTAATCCCTACGTTTACACCGGTACATTTTTCAATTGCTTGCGCTACGCTAACAGCTGCTAATAAAGTAAGCTGTGGTGCATGATGAACTGGAATCGAGGGACGCAAAATAATACTCATCCAAATTCCTGTTCCTTTTGGGGAATACCATTTTCTACTTAAACGTCCTCTACCTGCTGTTTGTTCTTCAGCAACGACAATTGTTCCCTCTTCTGCGCCTTCATAAGCAAGTCTCGCTGCAATATGCTGAGTAGACTCAACCGATTCTTCAAAATAAACCGTTCTACCGATACGCTCTGTTTGTAATCCTAATTGAATCTCATTCGCAGTTACTTTATCTGGTTTACTAGCAATTCGGTACCCTAAGCGGCGTACAGCTTCTAGTTCATACCCTTCATTACGAAGGTCCTCCATATGCTTCCATACAGCGGTTCTCGAACAACCAAGTTTGTCACTAAGTATTTGACCAGATACAAATGCACCATCTGCTTCAGAAAAAACTTGTAATAACTGCTTTCTTATAGTAGATTGCATCTTTGTAGCCACTCCCTTATATCCTCTTTCTTATTAACTAAATCTCCTTGTACGATTGCTTCTTCAATATTTTGAAGCATTTCGGCAACCCACGGACCTGGCTTTTTATCTGTCCAGCTTAATAAATCATTACCAGTCACATTCATTTCTGGACGATTTTTTATCGGCAATGCATGAAATAATGATTGTACTTGCTTAACAGACGCACTATTATAACTTTCTATTATCGCTTCATATACTCTTTCCGCCATCTCAGCGATGCGAATCCCAGTTTTATAAAGAAGGATTGTATCCCACTCCTTCTCCCTTCTAGAACGAATTGCTAATAAAACCGCTACGATATCTTTAATCTTTTTATTCGAGAACTTCCATTGACGCAAAAAGACAGATGGATGCTCTTCTCCGATACAATATAAGAAAAATGCCCACGCCTCAACGTCTGTTTCGAAAGAATCCCATTTATACTGCGTAGCTTTCAAGAGTCTTTCTTCTGACATTTGCAAATATGGCAGATGAGAAAATAGCTTAGTTTCTACTAACTCTTGAAGACCATTCACACAATATGTACCGGTCAACAATTTTTCAAATTCAACTGTAATTCTTTCAATCGCTATATGTTCGAGCAAATGCCCATACGTTTCAATTGCTTGTTTCGTCTTTATTTCCAAAGAGAAACCTAACGTACTTACGAACCGAATACCACGCATCATTCGCAGTGCATCTTCTTGAAAACGGTCTGCAGCATCTCCAACCGTTGTAATTTCCTTCAGACGAATCGCTTCTTTCCCAGCAAATAAATCAACCATTTCGCCTTCCTCTGTCATTGCAATTGCATTCATCGTGAAATCACGTCGTTTTAAATCCTCTTCTAATGAACGGACAAATTGAACACTACTAGGTCTTCGAAAATCTTCATATTCGCTTTCTGTTCGAAAAGTAGTTACCTCATACGGTTCACCATTTTCTACAACAATTACAGTTCCATGCTCAAGACCAACCGGAACATGTCTTGGGAAAATAGCCATTACTTCTTCTGGTAAAGCAGATGTTGCGATATCGATATCTCCAATCGGTCTATCGATAATAAGATCGCGTACACTTCCACCAACGAAGTAAGCCTCATGTCCGTGCTGTTTTAACATCTCAATAATTGAACTAGCTTTTTTAAATCTTTCCATTCTTGTCATCCCTTAGTATGTCATAATAAATCGCCTCATACTGTGAAACGATTTTTTCCGAACGAAACTGCTCATATACAGATTTCATCGCTCGCTCTCCCATATTACGGTGAAGTTCTTCATTTTCTAGTAGCTGAATTGCTTGCTTAGCTATTCCGTCTGTATCTCCAACTTCACATATATATCCTGTTTCACCATGTTGAATGACCTCTGGAATGCCCCCAACCCTCGTTCCGATACTAGGCACACCACACGCCATCGCTTCTAATATAACAAGACCAAAACTTTCCTTTTCTGATAAAAGTAGCATTAAATCACTCATCGCAAGAAGCTCTGCAACATTATCTTGCTTTCCTAGGAATAAGACACGTTCCTCAATATGTAAACTTTTCACCAATTGTAAAATAGTACAGAACTCTGGTCCATCACCAACAAGAAGCAATTTCGCATCTACTTCCTTTACAATTTTGGCAAATGACTGCACAACATCCTGTACACGCTTAACCTTTCGGAAATTTGAAATATGAATCAACACTTTTTCATTTTCTCGTATACCATATTCTTTTTTTAATTGAGACATATCACGTTTGAAATAAACACGTTCATCTACAAAATTGTATACCGTCTCAATTTCTTTATCTGGTTTTACAAGTTCATTTGTTTCTTCAATTAACGAATGTGACACAGCTGTAACAACATCAGATTGTTCAATACCAAAGCGAATTAAATTATTTAACGAAGGGTCGGAACCTAACACAGTAATATCCGTTCCATGTAAGGTCGTAACAATTTTAATACGCTCCCCAATCATTTGTTTTGCTAAATATGCACAAATAGCATGCGGGATTGCATAATGCACATGTAAAATATCAAGGTTTTCTCTATGAGCAACCTCTGCCATTTTACTCGCTAATGCTAAATCGTAAGGTGGATATTGAAAAACAGAATATTGATTTACTGTTACTTCGTGAAAATAAATGTTCGGGTACACTTTATTCAACCGAAATGGTACACCCGATGTAATAAAATGAATTTCATGCCCGCGTTCCGCCAATTGCTTTCCTAACTCTGTCCCAACAACCCCAGAACCACCTACAGAAGGATAACATGTAATACCTATTTTCAATTTCATTTACATCCCCCTATTAAATCAGCATGTAATAAAACCGGTTTCTTACTCATAAATCCTTCGGCATACAGCACTCCAACTTCTTTCCCAAACATCTTCTCCCGAGCGATTACAGTTTCAACGTATCCTTCGGTTAATGGCGTCTTAACACCAGCACTCCCTGTTGAAAACTGACTTTCATACGCTTCTAACGCTTCCACCTTTTTAGAAAGGTATTCACTAATATCTATACAAAAATTCGGTTTATGAAAACCATTAATCATATAATTATAAAACGACTCTACACGGTGCGGCGGAAGTTCAGGCATATATTTACGAATTCCCGCTGAAAAGATAGCTTCTTCCACAAGTTTCGCGCAATTAGCATGGTCTGGATGACGATCTTCGTAATATGGTGCGAAAATTAGTGTTGGTTTATATGTACGAATAATCTTTACAATTTCACGTATATATTCTTCTTTCATATACAAACCACGGTCTGGCATTGCTAAATTAATTCTCGTTTTTACTCCCATAATACGAGCTGCAGCCTTTGCTTCTTCTTTTCTTAGTTCTACCGTTCCATTTGAAGAAAGATCAGCTTCTGTTAAATCGCAAATGCCTACTTCATATCCTTGCTTCGTATACTTTGCAATGGTACCTGCCATGCCGATTTCAACATCATCGGCATGAGCACCAAACGCTAATATATGTAATCCACTCATAATTGTTCCCCTCATTTTCTTAACTTTCGGTAATCTAAATCTCCCCGCTCTAATGCATGCATTAGCATTTCAGCACTTGCCATATTTGTTGCTAATGGGATGGCGTATACATCACATAAACGAAGTAACGCATTAACATCTGGTTCATGCGGCTGGGCTGTTAGTGGATCCCGGAAAAAAATCACCATATCCATCTCATTTTTTGCAATCATTGCACCAATTTCTTGATCTCCACCAAGAGGACCGGATTGATATCTTGTTACAACTAAACCAGTTGCCTCCATAATACGAATTCCTGTCGTTCCTGTTGCAAAAAGTTCATGTTTTTCAAAAATTGGTTTATATGCGTATGCGAACGAAACCATATCATCTTTCTTTTTGTCATGTGCGATTAAGGCAATTTTCATCCGTTGTCTCCCCTTTAGTCGATAATATTTTCTAAACCGTACACAAGATGATCAAGGTTCATTACTGTTTCAATTGATAGTTTTACACCTGACATAAATGATGCACGGTTGAATGAATCATGGCGAACTGTTAACATTTGTCCATCTCCGCCGAACATTACTTCTTGGTGTGCAATAAGCCCTGGTAGACGTACGCTATGAATGTGAATACCGTCTACATTTGCACCACGTGCCCCTTCTAATTGTTCCGTTTCATTAGGGTGCCCTTGCTCTTTTGGTACACGATTTTGACGGATTAATTCTACTGTTTTTACAGCTGTACCAGATGGTGCGTCTAATTTTTGATCATGGTGTAATTCAATTACTTCAACATCTTGGAAGTACTTCGCTGCCATTTGAGAGAACTTCATCATAAGTACTGCACCAATCGCAAAATTTGGAGCGATAATTGTTCCTACTTCTTTTTCTTTTGCATTTTCTGTTAATTGCTTTAGTTCTTCTTCAGTAAATCCAGTTGTACCAATAACTGATCGAAGTCCACGTTCAACTGCAAGTGTCACATGTTTCTTTCCAATTTCTGGTGTTGTTAAATCTAACAATACATCTGCTTCTACTTCATCTAAACAAGTATGTAAATCCGCGTAAATAGGTGCATCTAGCGCTGGCATTCCCGGTAAATCAGAAATTTTTTCTCCGCCATGCTTATAATCAATTGCTGCTACTAAATTGAAATGCGCTGTTCTTTCCATAAGAAGGACTGCTTCATATCCCATGCGTCCTCGTGGTCCAGCGATAATTACTTTAATTTCTTTCATGCGTCTTTCTCTCCCTCATCAATACGTGTCCAACGATCTTTATCACGTGTATTAAATTTATTCATTACAATGTTATGCGCTGTTTCTAAATCAATATTTAAACTATTTGCCATACAAATCATAACAAATAAAACATCTCCAAGCTCTTCCTCAACACTTCGTTCTTTCTCAGTCGTTTTCTTTGGTTTCTCACCATAATAATGATTAACCTCTCTTGCAAGCTCTCCCATTTCTTCAGTTAAACGAGCCATCATTGCAAGCGGACTAAAATAACCTTCTTTAAATTGACCGATATATGCATCTACTTCTTTCTGCATATCTTTCATCGTTTTTGCTTCCATACTAGTCACCTCTTATTCCTTCCTCTTTCATGTTAGCCAATTCATCGCGATTTGACAAATATTATTCCCTCATATCACTATTTACGACTCTTTTTAGGATAGACTATAATAAAGTGAAACTTCTTTTGCGTGATTTTTGCAAAAGATCAGCCTGAACCAATCGGGTCCCTGCGGCTGGTTCGACCTTTTCTTCTTCGCTTTTCCCTCTACCAGCCGTTGGGACGGGATAAAGTGAAACTTTCTTTTGCATTTTTTCCGCACAATATCAGGCTGAACTAATTAAGCTCTTATACCATTCTCTATTTTTACTATCAACTAGAAATAACTTATTATTATGTTCTATCGTTTAAGAGGAGCAATGCAATCATTACATAATTAGGGGGATTTCTAAATGACATCAAATTTGAAGATTCGAAATATCATTTTTATTTTAATCGGTTCCGCTATTTTTTCTTTCGGTATTGTGAATATCAATATTGAAAATCATCTTGCAGAGGGTGGATTTACCGGCATTACGCTATTATTATATTTTAAATTTTCACTTGATCCTTCCTATACAAACTTAATTTTAAACGTCCCTCTATTTTTCATTGGCTGGAAATTACTCGGCCGAACAACATTTTTATACACATTAATCGGTACATTTAGCGTCTCTTTATTCCTTTGGGTGTTTCAGCGCTACGAGGTTCTCAACTTACATTTAAACTTGCAAAATGATATGACACTGGCTGCTTTATTCGCTGGGGCATTTATCGGCATAGGACTTGGAATTATATTCAAATACGGCGGGACTACTGGCGGTGTTGATATTATCGCAAGGCTAGCTCACAAATATGTTGGCTGGAGTATGGGAAAAACGATGTTTATGTTTGATGCGGTCGTTATCATTATCTCTATTCTTACATATTTATCATATCGCGAGGGCATGTATACGTTAGTTGCTGTTTTTATCGGGGCTAAGGTTATTGATTTCATGCAAGAAGGTGCTTATGCAGCAAAAGGAGCAACTATTATTTCTGATAAAAACGATGAAATTGCTTCAAAAATTTTATCAGAAATGGAGCGCGGAGCAACCTTTTTAAAAGCAGTTGGATCCTATACAAAAATAGAACGTAATGTACTATATTGTGTTGTTGCTAAAAATGAAATCGTAAAATTAAAAAATATCATTATTTCAGTAGATCCACATGCCTTTGTCGCTGTAAGTGATGTACACGATGTTGTTGGTGAAGGATTTACATTAGATGAAAATAAAAATCCGTTACATAATTAAATTCAGCTAGAAAAGCTCTGTAGCTTTTCTAGTTTTTTATTATAAATCTTTTAAGTTTCTCCAAATCCTCATAAATAAGCTCCAACAAACTCCGATTATAGAAAATAGAAGCTGGATGAAAGGTCGGAAAAATATGATATTCTTTTTCTGACCAAATAAATTCTGTACTGCTGCTATCTTTCAATCGCTGCACAGGTTGCTTTAACAATTCTCCATGAACATCCGTAATTTTATTATTTTTACCAACTAAACGCTGTAATGCAATATTACCAAGTGTGACAATAACCGGCTGCTGTATAAATTCCAGTTCATAATCTAGCAAAGGTGCATGGGCAAGTATCTCACCTTGATTCGGTGTTCTATTGTACTTCTTCTGTATTATTTCGCCATTTCGTTCCCTTTTCTCTCTCCATTTATAAGGTCTACTCCGGACCGCACTCGTAATATATACTTCTTCCCTTGTAACGTGAATACGTTCTAAAAATTCCATTAAATGTTTTCCCGCTCTCCCACTAAATGGAATCCCATTATGAATTTCTGTTTCACCAGGTGCTTCTCCAACAAGCATTAATTTCGGGTTTTTAGGGCCCTGTCCACTTAAAAAACCTTCTAATTGGTATGTAGCACTACGCTCCTTCACTTGTTTAACTAAATAATATGGATATTCTATGTCCGTCACCTTCTTTCATCATTCCATACTTATCTTTATTTTAACTAGTTCTATACCCCATATTCTCTCTATTATTTCCATTTGTAACATATTATAAGATTCAATCCACAAAACAAAAAAAGACTATCAAAATTGATAGTCTTTAATCGTCGCTACGCTGCATACCAGTATAAATTAATACGAGACGTAATAATTCAAATACTGCTACAGCAGCTGCTGCTACATATGTTAATGCTGCCGCATTTAATACTTTACGAGCTTGACCGTACTCATCTGTTGATACGATACCAAGTGCTTCAATTTGTTGCATTGCGCGTTTTGATGCATCAAACTCAACTGGTAATGTAACAAGTTGGAAAATAACACCTGCTGCCATTAAAATAATTCCTAGTAACAACAAACCAGACATTTGTGCAAATACACCAATTAGGACAAAAACCCATGACATGTTTGAACCAAAATTAGCAACTGGCACTAACGAATGGCGTACACGCATAAAGTTATAATCTTTCGCATCTTGAATTGCGTGTCCTACTTCATGTGCTGCTACAGCTGTACCAGCAACTGAATGACCATAATAGTTATCTGTCGATAATCTAACCGTCTTTACACGCGGGTCATAATGATCTGACAAATGACCTGGCGTTTCTTCTACGGCTACATTGTACAATCCATTTTCATCTAAAATTTTTCGAGCCACTTCCGCTCCTGTCATACCTGATGTTGAATAAACTTGTGAATACTTGCTATAGGCACTACGTACTTTTGACTGTGCATACAACGGTATGATCAAAATGATCGCGAAGTAAATTAAATAAAACATCATAAACCTCCATTGAAGTTTTAATTATAGTACTTCTCATTCTATTTTTTTCTTCCACCGTTGTCAATAAATAAACCTTACAATCCGTATCTTTATTTATGCGTATTATTTATCTTTAGAATGCAAGTTGCTTCTCCGCTTCTCTCTCTCCCCTTTATACTTTCTCCATCCAACATACGTTAAAGTGAACAAAATAAGTCCTCCAGTAATTGTCATAAACCAAATGAGAGAGGGAGCAATCTCATCTTTTTTTACTGTATGAAATATTTTTTGCAAATCACCTTTAATAATCCCTAGTTGCATTTGTCCACCTTTCGTTTTTAACATAACGTTACGAAATTCATCCAAATAAGATAAATGTGCATTTACACGCTGCGCTTCGTTTTCTGGCAGAGCAATCATTAAACTAGGATAAATAATATTAAATTCATTTAAAAATGTATTTAGCGTCTGTTGGAACTGTCCATCATCGTCTTTTTCCATCGCCTTTTCTACTTGAGAAAAAGCATTCATTATCTTTCTTTCTCTTTCCATCCAAAGTGGCTGATATTTAGATACTTGTGCATCAACAGCAAGTTGTAACGCTAACATATTATCCACTTTAACTTGCCTATCTGAATCTTCCGCGAGAGATTGTTTCGCCTTATCGTATGCTAAAGAAACGACTCTAATTTGTCCCGGAGTTACTTTTGAATTATTTTCATTCTCCTTTGATAGAAATTGCTCTGAGAAATGGTACAGTACTTGTATTGCCTTTTCATCTTCTTTTTTCTTCACTAACTGCAAAGAGTCATCTAGCAATCCAGTTAGTTCACTCCACTCTTCAGCATATATACGTACTGGAAACATTATAATTAGAAATGCTATCAGTCCAATTAATGTTCTCTTCATCCCGGTCCCCCCTATAACTACTAGTACAAAATATGTGGAATTGGACAAGAATAGAACAGAACAAAACCAAAAAATATATTATCTCTATGAAAACAAAAAAATTCTCTTTAAACAGAGAATTTTTTCTTTGAAACCCTTTTCTTTTTCACTAAATATTTATACACACCGTAACAAAGCATACTACCACCTAAAATCAATAATAAAATAATACATGCAGCATGCATAAAGAATTCTTCCGGTAACATTAAAATAACCGGATCTGTTTCAATATCAAACATCCAATAATCATTGCTAAATAAAAGCTTATGAAATAATACGAAACTCTTTTCAAAATTAATAGCAATTGGTAACGTAAGAGCTATTGGAAAAATAATTGTAAGAATCGCTCCGTGAAGTAAAAACTTTTCTTTTTTCTTTTTTAATAAATACGCTCCTCCTAATACAGCAATTACAATCGTTCCATACATTATATATTGAATCTTTACTAAAATATTTTTAACATCTACAAAATGAATGCGTCCATTTGTGGACATATCTAATGTCGGCAATTGTAATGCACCTTCATAAAACGGCGATAAATATGTAATAAGCACATCATAGTTTCTCTTAATTTCATCTTTCGTCATATCCGCTAAATCTGGAATATTTAAAAAATCAATTTCAAAATAATACAACCATTTTCCATATACAACTACCGTTGTCGCGAGAGCGAAAACAGAAAATGCTATGCTATAGGAAACTACTAAAGTGATCAATCGATCCAATATGTTTATACCGCTCTTATTTTTCTTCATTTTCTCCCCCTAAATGTCCTCACCATCATAAAGAAAACTGTTTTCGGTTCTCACGTAAGCAATAATAATATGTAATACACAGTACAGCAATACTTAACCAAAACGTAAAATAACCAATTTTCTCTACAAATAAATGCATAATCCCATATCTCGGCATTTGCCAAAATAAATAATCAATTGCATCATTATGTAATGTCCATATGCCAACTACAGTGAAGTGCCATTTTTTTATCCGATAAAACGGAGCATATAACATTCCCTGCACTGCCATCGCAAAATGAGATAACATTAACATATATCCCATAAGGCCAATAGGGCCTTTTACATAAATCATAATTGCATTTACAACAACAGCCCAAACACCATATTTTATTAAAGTAACTATCGCTAGCGCTTCTATTAACCCCCAGTTCTTCTTCATCAAAAAAGCAATTAAAACAAAGACAAAAAAGAGAGTCGCCATAGGGCTATCTGGTACAAACGGCCAAAATATAGGTGAGGTTTCTTTTAATTGATTTCCATACCATATGAATCCGTAAATTGTACCTAATATGTTAACAACCAATAAAAATAATAGTACCGAACGTTGCCTTAACATTGCATACAAGTAAGCCAATCTGTATGTCCAACACCTTTCAAACAAAGTAATTCTTTCATCGAACTCTACTCTATTATATAGCAAACTTTCCGTCATCGTAGAGTAGAAAACTGAAACAGATTAAATTTTCTTTAGAGATGGCTTTGCTATCCCTTTTCTGTTTCAGCTTCCCCTCATCAAACCGTACGTGAGGTTTTCCCTCATACGGCTTTCCGATGCTCTTCCTTCTTTAGCTTTCAGTTTGTTCTAGCTTCCTACTTTCACGAGTGTGTATGTTATTTTCTTCATCAAGTCCTTGATACGACCATGTTTCTTTCGAACATTTCTTTTCTTATTCCAGAAAAGGTTAAGCCGTTCTAAGACGTACCAATCTATTTTACCGAGCCACTTCTGTCCAATTGAAGATAGGCTATAATAATTTTTGAATCCTTGTAGAATTCTATTTAAACCTTTCACCATCAAACAGTGCCCAGCTTAGCTGGGTACGCAAAATAAAAAGCTGACCACAGATTTTGTAGTCAGCTTTTCTATTATTTTTTATTATACTTTGCAACGAATTCCGAAAGCTTTTTCAGTTCCTCATCTGTACCTTTAAATACACCTTTAGGCATTGAACCTTTTCCATCTTTCGCAATTTTAGCGATTTCTTCTGGTTTTAAAGTTAAGTTTTGCAAAGCCGGTGCTGCCGCTCCGCCCTGTAAATTGTCACCATGACATGTTAAACAAGTATTTTTTTGCATCAACTTGTAGCCGTCATCATTTTTATCAACTGGTGCTGTTTTTACAATTGCTCCTTGTTTTTTTGCAGCTTCCCAATCGTGGTGTGCTACAGATTCCCAAGTTAAAAAAATAATCGATGCAATTGCTAAAAGCATAAACCCCGTTGCTACAGGACGCTTCAATGGTGCTCTTTCTGGGCCTCGATCTAGAAACGGAGCTAATAGTAACGCTCCAAACGCAATCCCCGGCATAATAAACGCACCAATTACAGTAAATGAGCCTGAAGCATACGAATACTTTAATAACTGATACAAGAATAAGAAATACCAATCTGGAAGTGGTATATATCCTGCATCTGTAGGATCCGCCATTCTCTCAAGCGGTGACGGATGCGCCACTGTTAAACATAAATAACCGACTAAAAAAACTGCACCAACCATCCATTCTTTTAACAAGAAATTCGGCCAAAACGCTTCTGTTTTCCCTGGATATTCAGAATAATCTTTTGGAATATTTGGTTTCCGGGCTACTGGTACCCGAGAATCTCCTACAAACTTCATCCCTTTGCCGCGATGCATAATCTCCCTCCTTTTGTTCTTTCCCCTTTAATTTAGCAATCTCTTATAGCGGACCGGAAATACCTTGTTTGCGAATCATGATGAAGTGGAAGGCCATTAAACCTAGAAGTGCTGCTGGTAAGAAGAAGACGTGAATAGCAAAGAAGCGAGTTAATGTTTGAGCGCCAACGATTTCGGAATGACCAGCGAGTAATGTTTTAATATAAGGACCAATGAGCGGCGTTTGCTCTGCAATTTGAATCCCTACTTTCGTAGCAAATAACGCTTTCATATCCCACGGTAATAAATATCCGGTAAAACCAAGACCTAACATAACAAAGAAAATAAGAACACCAACAATCCAGTTTAACTCACGAGGCTTTTTATACGCACCTTGGAAGAAAACTCTGAGTGTATGTAAAAACATCATTACAATTACGAGACTAGCACCCCAGTGATGCATACCACGAACAATTTGCCCGTAAGCTACTTCATTTTGTAAATAATAAACCGACTCCCAAGCATTTTTAATATCCGGCACATAATACATCGTCAAAAACATTCCGGACAAAATTTGAATTACTGTAACGAAAAAGGTAAGTCCTCCAAAGCAATAGACGAATGCAGAAAAGTGATGTGCCGGGTTAACATGCTCAGGTACTTCATGATCAGCGATATCACGCCATATCGGTGTAATATCTAAACGTTCGTCCACCCAATCATAAATTTTATTTAGCATCTACTTTGCACCCCCTCTTGGCTTCGCTTTTCCTAAATACAGCGTTCCATCTTTCACTTTAGACTCGTACACATCAAGCGGAGCAAGAGGCGGTGTGCCTTTAATGTTCATCCCATCTTTTGTGTAACGTCCCCCGTGACACGGGCAAAAGAATTGATTAGGATGTGCTTTGTCCGAATTCCAGTTCACTGTGCAACCTAAATGTTTACATACTGGAGAAAACGCAACAATTTCTCCACTTTCATCTTTATGCACCCAAGCAGATTTTGGCTCTTCAGACTTGTACCACCCGTCAACCTGCTTCACCTTAAAATCGAAGCGCTTCGGCTCTGTTGTAATATCCTTTACTTGTCCAACAGCAACCATATCTGTTCCCGCTTCTTTTCTTAACACCGGATCAAGCGCAAACCTCGTCATCGGCATTAAAATACCCGCCGCCATAAAGCCTCCTACCCCTGTAAGTGTGTAATTTAAAAACTGTCTTCTTGACACACGATGTTCTTTCTCGCTCACGAAAATTTCCCCCCTCTATCAGAAATTGTCCCCTCGTGAAAAAATTATATAAAAAATAAAAACTAGGACACTATCATGATATAATACCCTCTTGTATAGGTCAATATCATACTACTCATAATAATAAGAACTTTCTGTTTATTATTATTTTATCCATCTTTCTTCCAACATTTCCATAATATTTTTTATGTGTGCACGAATAACTTCCCTTTTCGCTTGGTCACTAAATTGGTCTAATGATAACGATGGAAACCAAAATAAATCACCCTGCACATCTCTCATATCTTCTTTCCATGAAAAGTCACTTGTCACATAGGCAATATGCTTAAAACCTTGCCTTTGCAAATGATCTGTCCATTCTTGCAAACGGTCTTTTTCATTCTTTTGGCTCTCTACCAAATACGTAAATGCGGGCAGTAAAAGCACTCTTCCTTTATACTCCCTTTCCAACTCCATACTCAAAGCCTCAATAAATTCACCTTGCTCTACAACCATTTTCATCCCTTTTGCTGCCGAAATAGACAAAAGGGGTATAATCCCTGTATCTACATACTCCCTCGCTTGCTCAAACTGTTCTACATCTTTTACAATCCATTTCACCTTTTCTCCCCTCCTCCATTTGAAATAACAGAACTTTCACTTTATATATATTAAACCATACTAAAAGAGGTAAAAAAAGAAAAACTACCTATTATTAAGTAGTTTTTCTTAAAAAGTCTGAATTTCGTAAAGATTACATAATCAAAATGAATTCTATAAAATCTTCAACTCTGCTGTTAACCTATGAAATGCTTCCTTATCTTGCTTATCCAAAGCTTCATCAATTTGTTTCAAAAGACGTTCTCTTCTAAATGAGAATACACTTTCTTCTAAAAATCGTTCTGCAAGCAATCGATCTTTTTCATTCACTTCAATATGCTTTGGCAAATATGGGTTTTCTTCTAATACAGCTACATAGTTTGCATTTTGGAACGATGATTTAAAATTAAGCTGAATATAAATATCCTCATCTCGATTCAAACGAATATCATGAAACGATTTTTCTGCATCTGTTGTCATTACATTTTGTTTGAAAAAGTGAAACGGTGTGTCTTTCACACAATTTGCTGACATTACTAAGCCACGCGGACAATATTTTGCATGTTCTACGAAGTGGACTTTATGCATTAATTGATCGTGACTCATTAAATAATTCAAAATCCATACACATTCACGCTGTTTCAGTTGGTAATTATTCAAAAACCATTTTACAAAATCCTTCTTCTCGTTTACAGAAACAGGGGTATTCATAGCGATTAAGTCCCTCCTCTGTCTTTCTCTTTTCTTTTTAGATTCAAGAAGCGGCATTCAGTTTCCTTCCAACTTATGAAAAATCCTCTAAATTATATAACAATTCTTCAATATGAATTTGTGTCGGGTCTAGTTGTATTAACTGCGTAAATACTTCTTTCGCCTCTTTTCGCATTCCTTCTTCTAATAAGAAATAACCGTACTCTTCCAAGAAATCTGGATGATTCTTAAAAGAAGTATATGCACTTTCATAGTGTTTTAATGCATCCGAATACATTTCTAATTGTTTTTTTGCAAATGCAAGATCCCAAAGTAGTTGTGTATCTGGTTCTCCACTGTCAATTGCACGCTCTACAACTGCAATTAGCTCTTCGTATTTCTCTTGTTCTTTTAAAATATACGCATATTTTAATATCGCACCTAAATGTCCCGGATCTAGCTCCAGCGCTTTTTGAAGCACTTCTTCTGCCTCCGCTATTTTACCTAATTTCGCCGCAATATTCGCTAATTCTACATAGAAAGGAACAGACAGCTCATCTACTTTAATTCCTTCTTGAAGTGTTTCATAGCTTTCTTGAAGCATGCCTTCTTTTTCATAGCTTTTCGCTAAATACATGTATAACGATGCGTATTCAGGATCTAATTCTTTTAATTCTTGCCAAGCACCAATTGCTCTTTGATATTCTTCTCCTTGGTATAATGTGAAGGCATATCCAAATAATGAGTGAATATCTTTTTGCTCTTCTAACCCCGCTTCATAGTAAGAGATTGCCTCTTCCCAGTTTCCAATAGCACTTAAAGTTTCTGCTAGACGAAGCGCAATGACAACACCACCCATAACTTTATGTTCTGCTAGTAACGATTCATAATAAGTGATCGCCTTTTGCTCTTCACCTTTACTACTATATAATTCTGCTAACCCAAACGTAATAACAGGTTCGTCTGGCATCATTTCTTTCGCCTTTAATAGTTTTTGTTCTGCTACATCATCAAAACCTTGCATTTGGAATAAATCCGCTACAAGTAATAACGATTGAACATATAAATCATCGTTTTCTGGAATATCATGAAGCACTTCAATCGCTTCATCTTCTTTATCTAAATCAATATATAATTCTGCTAAAAATACCGTAAACTCACTTTCTTCCGGATATAGCAAGCGTAAGTCTTCAGTAATTGCTAACGCCTCATCCATAAACCCAAGTGTATGATAGTAACGAGCGATATCATACTTCTCTTCATCATTAGCAACTCGTAGTTGTTCTTTTAATAATTGTAATCCTTTTTCTGCTTCACCGTTTTCAATATAAGAAACAGCCTGTTCAAACTTTTGCATAAACGTCTCCTTTAATTCAAAAAATATTCTCTTCTGTTCATTTATCATAAGCAACTAGGTGTAAGAACGCAACCTTTTGAGTGAACTACCTCTTCCTATACTTTCTCTCATAGCGCAGCTAATTGTTCGAAAAATTCCGGATACGATACAGCGACCGCATCACTATTCTCTATTTTCACTTCTCCATCTATAATACACGATGCGATTGCAAGCATCATCCCAATACGATGATCGCCGTGACTATTAACAGTATTTCCTTTTAAACTTTGTTTACCATATATAATCATACCATCTGGTGTAGCTTCAATCTTCGCACCTAATTTGCCTAATTCATCTACAACCGTATCGATACGATTTGTTTCTTTTACTTTTAACTCCTCAGCGTTTTTAATAACAGTAATTCCTTCTGCCTGCGTTGCTAATAAAGCAATTACAGGAATTTCATCAATTAATCTTGGAATAAGAGTTCCACCAATTTCTATTCCTTTTAGTTTAGATGTTTCAATCGTAATATCCCCGCACGGTTCAAACTCTTCATTTCTAATATGATCGATAGAAATAAGTGCACCCATCTTTGTTAATACATCTAAAACCCCTGTTCTCGTCGGATTTAAACCAACATTTTCCAATACAAGCTTACTATTTTGGACAATTGCACCAGCTACTAAGAAAAATGCCGCCGAAGAAATATCCCCTGGAACTTCTATGTCTGCACCTTTAAGTTGTTGTCCACCTTGTAATGAAACAGTCCGTCCATTAACATCTACGGTACAACCGAATGCACGCAACATTCTTTCCGTATGATCACGAGATTGCATAGGCTCTGTTACCGTAGTAATCCCTTCCCCTTGCAAACCCGCAAGTAAAACTGCTGACTTCACTTGTGCGCTTGCTACTGGTGAATGGTAATGCATACCTTTTACCTTACCACCGCGAATAGATAACGGTGTATATTGTCCGTTTTCTCTACCATCAATTTGAGCATTCATCTGACTAAGCGGGTCTGTAACACGTTTCATAGGACGTTTTCCAATTGATGCATCACCAATTATCGTACTATGGAACGGCGTATTTGCTAAAATCCCAAGCATAAGACGAATAGTCGTCCCTGAATTCCCCACATCTAATACTTCTTTCGGTTCTTGTAAATTATGTAATCCTTTACCGTAAATCGTGACATCGTTACCAAACTGTTCAATCTGGACACCTAGTTTTTGAAAACATGCAATTGTACTTAAACAATCTTCTCCTAATAAAAAATTTGATACTTTCGTCGTCCCTTCCGCTATCGCTCCAAACATAACAGAGCGATGCGAAATAGATTTATCTCCTGGAACAACAATTTTCCCATTCAAACTATTTTTTCGTCCTACTAGTTTCAAACTGTATCCTCCTCACATTTTAAATAAGTTATATGTACAATAGTTCTTCTTATACGTCTACTTCTATTGTAACGTTTTCTTTCTTGAACGTGCAAACAACTCCCCTTATTGCAGTTCAAATGAAAAAGGCTCCTGTAACAGGAGCCTCCACCATTTCTTAAGAATACGTTTCTTCTTTCTTCACTTGTTCTTTTACAAGTTCCGTAAGTAATTCAATAATCTCATCATTTTCTTCTTTTAATCCAACAGTAATACGAATACCATCATGCATACCAAATGCTGCACCAGAACGAACGATATATCCTTTTTTCATTAATCGTTCGAAAGCTTCATTACCAGGTATACCAAGTTTCAAGAAAATGAAATTCGTTTGAGATGGATAGTAGAATACGTTATATTCCTTACAAAATGCATAATATTGATTTAATCCTCCGGCATTTTTCTTCACACACTCTTGTAAAAACTGTTGATCCTCTATTGCCGCTAATGCTACCGCTTGGGCGATAGTTGATGTGTTAAATGGTAGTCTTGCTACCTCTAGCTGCCCAATAAGCTTTGCATCACCAATCGCATATCCAATACGAAAAGCAGCTAATCCATATGCTTTTGAGAATGTGCGTAGCACCATAAGATTTTCGTACTTTTCAAGAAGAGGTAATGTTTGCGGATAATCTTCTGCCCCAGCATATTCATAATATGCTTCGTCCATAATAACGAGCGCTGACTTTGGAACTGATTCTAAAAATGAAAGTAATTTTTGTTTTTCTACATATGTACCTGTCGGATTATTCGGATTACAAACCCATACAATCTTCGTTTTCTCATCTACTTGTTGTAACATTGCATCTAAATCGTGAATGCCATCTTTAAGTGGTACTTCACGAACTTCTGCTCCTTCAATAACAGCATGGTGATGGTATTGCGAGAACGTAGGGTTCGCCATTACAACATTTGTTCCATTATGTAGCAAAGCACGACTAATCATTTGAATGACTTCATCTAGCCCACTACCAAATAAAAGTTGTTCCGCTTTTACACCTAAATGCTCTGCTACTTTCTCACGAAGCTCAAATGCCGCCCCGTCTGGATAGAGTGCATATTGATTAGCTAACGAAGTTAATGCTTCTGTCACACGCGCAGAGCAGCCAAACGGATTTTCATTCGATGCTAGTTTTACAATTTTTGACAATCCGTATTCTCTTTTTACTTCCTCAATATTTTTCCCAGGTACATATGCTCTCAAAGTTAACAATTGCTCTTTTACTCTCACTTTTCTTCCCCCAGTCATTGATATGATTTATAATGTCTTACTGTCATCTTTAATCATAACCGTCACCATTACGAGAATACCTTTAAATATGCATTTCATACCTGTTCTATGACTTTTTACACCATATCCTTTTGAAATGCTTCTAACGCAATATGAACAGTCTCATCTGAAATAGATACGACATTCACTCCCCCATATTCCTGCATAAGCACCATATGAATTGTTCCAGCATTTGCTTTTTTATCTTGTTTCATCAACTGAACGAGACGTTCTACATTCAAGTCACTTGGCATTTTTGGATAACCGTATTTCAAGAACCACTGCTTCATTTCTTCATAAGAAAGATCAACTTTGTACACTTGCTCACTTAAAAACATAGCAAATAGCATGCCAACCGCTACTCCATCACCGTGAGTAATATTCCCATATCCTAACTCTTTTTCAAGAGCATGTCCTAACGTATGCCCAAAATTCAAATGGGCACGTACACCTTTTTCTGTTTCATCTTGCGACACAATATTCGCTTTCACAGGAATCGCCTTCGTTAATATATGAATTAACTTTTCATCACGAAGATCCGTTAACGTTTGCACTTCTTCTTTTAACCAATGATATAGCTCTACATCACCAATAAGAGCATGCTTTATCACTTCTGCATAACCTGATCGCCACTCTTTTTCAGGAAGTGAATGTAAAAATGGCGTATGATATACAACAGCTTCTGGCTGATGAAACGCTCCAATCATATTTTTTCCTAGTGGATGGTTAATTGCTACTTTCCCGCCTACTGCGCTATCGTGAGCTAATAAAGTCGTTGGAACTTGGACAAAGCGAATACCACGCATAAACGACGCGGCAACAAATCCAGCCAAATCTCCAATCATTCCGCCTCCAAGTGCGATGATTAAAGAATTTCTATCTAATTTATTTTCAAGAGCCGAAGTGTGAGCCTCATAGAAATTTTCAAAAGACTTCTCTTTTTCGCCACTCGGTACAACAAACGAAAATACTTTTTGCTCTACTTGCAATGCATCAACAACTGTCTGTAAATGCAGTGATGCAACAGCTTCATCAGAAATGATCATTATGTTAGATACTGCAGGATTCATTTTTTGAATAAGCGTTGTTAAGTGTGACAACGCCTCCCTTCCAACATGTACATCATATTCTTTTGATTTCGTTTGAATATGTATGTTCTCCATTAAAATCCCCTCGCATATTCATTATGTTTCTCAATATTTTCACGTATAAGATCGATACGATCTAATCCAAATTGTTCAATTAAAGCTGTTGCGAGCTCCCAAGCCACAACAGCTTCAGCCACAACGCTAGCTGCTGGCACTGCACAACTATCTGAACGTTCAATACTCGCTGTAAAAGGTTCTTTCGTATCAATATCAACACTTTGAAGCGGTTTATATAATGTCGGTATCGGTTTCATAACACCGCGCACAACAACCGGCATACCAGTTGTCATGCCACCTTCTAATCCACCTGCATTGTTCGTTTGTCTTCTGTACCCTTGCACTTCATCCCAAAGGATTTCATCATGCACTTCACTTCCAGGTCTATGTGCTGCTTCAAAACCAATTCCAATTTCAACACCTTTAAAAGCGTTAATACTCATAATTGCCGCTGCTAATTTTGCATCTAATTTTCTATCATAATGTACATAGCTACCTACTCCAATTGGCATTCCTTCTACAACTACTTCAACAATACCACCGATAGAATCACCATTTGCCTTCGCATCATCAATTGCTTGCATCATCTTTTTACCGGCCTCTTCATCTAAACAACGTACAGGAGATGCTTCTGTAGTACTTTGTAATTCCACAATAGAGTTATATTTAATATTTGCTGCCTGTACACCACCAATCTCGATAACATGTCCCGCTACTTGTATACCTAATTCCGCTAATATTTTTTTTGCAACTGCACCAGCTGCAACACGAACTGTCGTTTCACGTGCTGAAGAACGCTCTAATACATTCCTCATATCTCTATGACCATATTTAATCGCACCATTTAAATCTGCGTGTCCAGGTCTAGGTTTCGTAACTTGCCTTTTCATTTCTTTCTCTTCCTGCTCAGTTAACGGCTCTGCACCCATAACCTTTGTCCAATGTGTAAAATCACGATTTTCAACAACAAGTGCAATCGGTGACCCCATCGTCTTCCCATGCCTAACACCACTTACAATTTGCACTTGGTCTTTCTCAATTTGCATGCGTCTACCGCGTCCATATCCTTTTTGTCTTCTAGCTAATTCTTCATTTATATCATTCGCTACTAAAGATACCCCTGCCGGAACACCTTCTAAAATTGTCGTAAGTTGCGGACCGTGGGATTCACCAGCTGTAATATATCGCATACGTTATTCCTCTTTTCGCATATGTATTTATCCCGCTACATAAAGCAGCTATATTATCTTCCATCACTCTTTAAAATACAAAGAAATTATATAGTAAATCGAATGTTTGCTTTCCCTACTTGTAATTGTTCGATTATTTTCATAATAGTAGACCTTTTACTTTACATACCAATATATCATAACAGCCCTAACTTCGTAACTGATCGAAATAAAAAAAGTGCAAGAAGAATACCCCTATTCTTCTCACACTTTTTACTATTATCACAGTTATTAAAGCGTTTACAAATTATTTCAAAATAATTAGTAAATCCATTGATTCATTAATTTTGAGTAGTCTACTAATTCTTCTTCCTTAAAGAAAATAGCAATCTCGCGTTCTGCACTTTCTAAAGAATCCGAACCGTGGATAATGTTTTTCGCAACAGTTACACCGAAATCTCCACGAATTGTTCCAGGAGCAGCTTCATGTGGTCGTGTTTTACCCATCATATTGCGTGCTGTATCTACTACACCTTCACCTTGCCATACCATTGCGAATACAGGACCAGATGTAATAAAGTCTACTAATTCACCAAAGAAAGGTCTTTCTTTATGCTCACCGTAGTGTTGTTCAGCAATTTCCGGAGTAACTTGCATTAATTTTGCACCAACTAATTGAAAGCCCTTTTTCTCAAAACGAGCTACAATTTCCCCAATGAAGGCACGTTGTACACCGTCTGGTTTTACCATTAGAAATGTTTTTTCCATAAAAAATCTCTCCACTTCTGAATTATGTATGTAATTGTATATCCCCACACACATATTAACACCCTTATCACAATTGCGCAATAGTTTTGAAATAGAGAGATTATTTTATTTTTTAGACAAAACACTAAAATTTTCGTTTTCCAATATACTTTGCGACATTTTGCAACGCATACTTCGCCTGTCCACGAGGGAGTGGTTTTATTATTTCTAATGCTTTATGTAAATAACGTTCACTAAACGAAAATGCTTTATCAATAGCTTCGCTCGCTTTAATATCATCAATAATTTCTTTCATTTCACTTGCTGTTGTATTTTCATGCACAGATGTAATTTTTTGACGAAGAACTGGATCTTCCATGGCATACAAAACAGGTAATGTAATGTTACCTTGTAATAAATCACCACCAGCAGGCTTTCCAAGCTTCTCTTCTGTCGATACGAAATCTAAAATATCATCAATAATTTGATAAGACATACCAACAAAATATCCGTACCAAAATAGACGATTTACAGTATCACGATTAGCACCAGCAGCAATCGCTCCCAACTGACAACTTGCGGCGATTAACAATGCTGTTTTTCGTTTTATCCTTCTTAAATACGTTCTTAAATTTTGATCATAGTTATACTTATCTTTAATTTGTTCGATTTCACCTTTACAAACTTCTAAAATTGTATGAGACAACGCTTGATGTGCATCTGGAATTTCTATATTTGTTATACATTCAAGAGACTTCGCAAACAAGTAGTCTCCTGTATACATTGCAATACGATCTCCCCATTTCGCATTCACTGTTGCGCTACCGCGTCGTAAAAACGCAGCATCGATGACATCATCGTGAACAAGCGAAGCCATATGAATTAGTTCTAATGCAACCGCAACATGCTTAATTGCATCTAACTTATAATCCCCAAATTTCCCTGCAAGCAAAACAAAAACAGGGCGAATCCGCTTCCCACCTGCTTCAATAAGCTGTAATGCCGCTTCTTCTACTAACGGCTGCTCAGAAGCAACTGTCTTCTTCAATTCTTTTTCTATAACATTAATATCCGATCGTAAAAAAGAGTACATAAGTTGTAACTTCATATTGTTCACCTTAACCTAAAACGTCTTTTTTCTATTTTCTATTTTGATTCTGGTTTAATACCTAAATGCATAGCTGCTACACCAAAAGTAAATGGTTTCACTTGCACATTCTTAAGCCCAGCTTCTTCAAACATACGTGCTAACTCTTTCATCCCTGGGAATGTACTAGCAGATTCCTGAAGCCATGAATATTCTTTATAACTTTTCGCAAACATCTTTCCAAATAACGGCATGATATATTTAAAGTATAAGACATATCCTTGACGAAAACCTATCATCGTTGGTTGAGATGTTTCCAGGCAAATTACTTTTCCACCAGGCTTTACTACACGCGTCATTTCTTTTAATACTTGCATATAATCCGGAACGTTACGTAACCCAAAACCAATCGTTACATAATCAAACGTATTATCTTCATAAGGAAGTTCCATTGCATTTCCATGCATAAGTTCTACTTGCTTTAATTCTAAAGCTTCTACCTTTTGTTTACCGACAGCTAGCATATTTTCGCTAAAGTCTAAACCGTAAACCTTCCCATCTTCACCTACAGCTCCCGCTAGTGCAATTGTCCAATCTGCCGTCCCGCAGCATACGTCAAGTGCCTTACTCCCGGGTTTCACATCCATAATTCGCATCGTTTCTTTGCGCCATGCCTTATGCCTTTGAAAACTAATTACAGAATTCATCACATCGTATTTATCAGAAATTTTCTCAAATACGTCATGTACTCTTTCTTCTTTTGATTGTTGCATGCTCGTACCTTCTTCCAATGTAAAGTTGCTTATGTCCTTGATTTATCTCTTAACATAGAAATTATCTCATTAACTTCTGTATGATTCTCTAAAAAATTTTCTTCTTGCTTTCTCATTTCCATAAGCCATTCATTAATAACTGTTTCCAAATTTTTATCATCATCCAATGAGATTTTTTGGACTGCTTGAAAAACAGGTGAATTTTGTTTATCAGCATACAATTGACACTCTTTTTGAAGACGATTTTTTCCTAACACATAAGTTATATATGGTTTCCAATTAGATAACTGAAAATGATCACATGTTTTTTGCAAAAGCGCAGATTCAATTATTACTACACTTTCCATTATGTCTTGAATCGTCACATGTGCTTTTTGATACAGCATAATTTTATGTTCATTAATCTCCTTAATTCCTTCAGCAAGTGCACGAATTAAGATAATATCACAATTCATTGACAATAAGTAATAGTATAGACCACTATAATAATCCCCTGCAAGAACTGTCAATTGACGACGCTTATGGAATCCACTCGTCTCTTCGTTTGCTTTATTTGATACTTTTTCATGTGTATCAAGAGCAATTTGTACAAGCATAATCGTTACGACATAATGATCAATTTGTTCTTTATGTATATTTGCACTTTTTAATGCACCGTATAACAGCGCTATTTTTTCTTCATCAATAAATGGTTCTTCAATATAGTTTATAAAATAAGGATGGCGTAATTTCTCCATCAATTTCTCTTTAATACCCGCATACCCTCCGTAGATGTCACACACAAAAAATCACCCTTGTTTTCTAATTCATAAAATTTATTATAACACATACATTCTATTTTCTATAATCAAAACTTGGCTACTTCTGCCAAACTGCCACCGAATAAAGCCTCAACTTTTATTCATACAAGTTATCTTCGTCTCTAACAACTACAAACATTCATTTACACAAAAGGCAGAAGTAATTTTCAACCTTTATATTCTTGCTCTTTAACATTAAAACTATATCATTTTTTTGTATATAAAAAAAAGAAAAGCAGTTTCCCGCTCTTCTTTAATTCGTCTTAATAAACGATAAAATTTCACTACGTGCTGCTGCATCATTTTCTAACACGCCGCGCACTGCAGTCGTTACTGTTTTCGCACCAGGCTTTTTCACACCACGCATCGTCATACACATATGCTCTGCTTCTACTACTACCATTACACCATGCGGCTCTAGTACTTCCATAATAGAGTTAGCTACTGTTGATGTAATACGTTCTTGTAGTTGCGGACGACGCGCAATTGTGTCTACAGTACGAGCTAATTTACTTAGTCCCGTTACTTTTCCACCTTGCGGAATATATGCAACGTGAGCAACTCCATAAAACGGAACAAGATGATGCTCACACATCGAATAGAATGGTATATCTTTTACTAGCACAAGCTCTTCGTGGTCTTCTCCGAATACTTTGTGTAAATGCTCTTTCGGATCCTCATGCATTCCTGAGAATACTTCTGCGTACATTTTCGCAACACGTTTCGGTGTATCAAGTACTCCCTCGCGATTTGGGTCATCTCCGATTGCCTCTAAAATAAGACGTACTGCATGTTCAATTTGTTCTAAATTAACTTTTGCCATCCGCTAGCCCTCCCGAAAAACCTAAAAGTGATACGAACACATTCTAGCATATTTATGTTTTTAAAAGCAAAAAGAAGAGTTTCCAAAAAGGAAACTCTTCTTCCCTGTTAATATGTAAGGATTATTTAACCGCATCTTTTAACGCTTTACCAGGTTTGAATGCAGGTACTTTACTTGCAGCGATTTCAATCTCCTCACCTGTTTGTGGGTTACGACCTTTACGAGCCGCACGCTCACGAACTTCGAAGTTACCGAATCCGATTAGTTGTACTTTATCACCTTGTTTTAAAGCTTCTAAGATAGAATCAAAAACAGCGTCCACTGCTTTTGTTGCGTCCTTTTTAGAAAGGGAACTTGCTTCTGCAACAGCATTGATTAAATCTGTCTTGTTCATGCCATTCACCTCCTCCCAAAGATAAGACTGTATAATGATCATAAAATGAGTCTTACTTTCATTTGTAGGCAATTTTTACAAATTCTATACTACAAAGATGTAGATAAATCATTATCAACGCCTATATTATACGATTCTCCTTTATAATTCAATATTTTTAAGGAAATTGTTACTCTAAAAATGTGAAATTCTGATGAAACTTGACAATTTACAACAAAATATTAGATAATGACTGTTTATTTTTCTATTACGTACTCAAAAAGAAAAAAATCCCTCTGCAATTAGAGGGATTTTTTTCTTATAATATAATCGCAATTAATCCGCCAGATCCTTCATTAATAATTCTTTCTAGCGTTTCTTTTAATTTATAACGAGCGTTTTCTGGCATTAGAGATAACTTCGCTTGAATTCCTTCTCTAACAATAGAGCTAAGAGAGCGCCCAAATATATCAGAATTCCAAATTGATAGCGGGTCATCTTCAAAATCTTGCATCAAGTAACGAACTAGTTCTTCACTTTGTTTTTCAGTACCGATAATTGGTTCAAATGTTGATTCTACATCCACTTTAATCATATGAATAGACGGCGCAACCGCTTTTAATTTAACACCGAACCTTGAGCCGTGACGAATAATTTCCGGTTCATCTAAGCTCATATCAGCTAATGCAGGCGCTGCTACTCCATATCCGGTTTGTTTTACCATCCGCAAGGCATCCGCCACTTGGTCATATTCTGTTTTCGCATGAGATAAATCGAGCATAAGCTTTAATAAATGATCTTTCCCTCGAATCTCTACTCCTACTACTTCTTTTAAAATTTGATCATACAATTCATCTGGCGCATATAAATCAATCTCTGCCACACCTTGCCCCATATCGATGCCAGCTAGACTCGCTCGATCAATAAATTCATATTGACTAAACTGCCAAACGACACGGTCCACATCACGAAGACGTTTTATATCCTTTACAGTCTCTTGAACCGCTTCCTGATAACTTTGGCGTAACCAATGCCCTTCATTTAGTACCATTACCCAGCTCGGAAGGTTTACATTCACTTCTAAAACCGGGAACTCGAATAATGCTTCTCGCAGTACGTTATACACATCTGTTTCTCTTAAACTCTCTACACTCATCGCAATTACTGGGATATCATATTCTTCTGATAAACTTTGACGTAACTGCTCCGTATCTGGATGGTATGGCTGTACAGTATTGATAATCATAATGAAAGGCTTTCCTACTTCTTTTAACTCATTTACAACGCGTTCTTCTGCCTCTATATAATCTCTTCTTGGAATTTCACCAATTGTTCCATCTGTTGTAATAACGACACCAATTGTTGAATGCTCTTGAATTACTTTACGTGTTCCGATTTCTGCAGCTTCATGGAATGGAATAGGCTCTTCATACCAAGGAGTATTAATCATGCGCGGACCATTCTCATCTTCATAGCCTTTTGCTCCTGGAACCGTATATCCAACACAATCTACTAATCGAATATTCACTTCAAGACCTTCATCTACTTCGATAGAAACCGCTTGGTTTGGAACAAACTTCGGTTCCGTCGTCATTATTGTACGACCAGCAGCACTTTGAGGCAGTTCATCCTGCGCTCTTTGACGGTCTGACTCATTTTCAATATTGGGAATAACAACAAGTTCCATAAATTTTTTAATAAATGTTGATTTCCCTGTTCGAACAGCTCCTACAACTCCAAAATAAATATCACCGCCTGTGCGTTCCGCAATATCTTTAAAAATATCTACCTTTTCCAAGTGATTCCCTCCCTCAATATTTTTGGGAATAATTCCACGTTTATAGTCAACTAATACCTTCTCTAATGTTGCCTATAATATCTGATATAATATAATGGTATTCTAGAAGTTCGGACAATATATCATATAATTTTGTCCAATTTCATATGACTATTTAAAAATACCTTTTGTTTGCATCGCAAGTTGTATAACATAAAAAACCTTTCTTCTAGAACTTATTCACTAAAAGAAAGGTTCATGACTTATGATTTTAAAAAAATTGGTTCTCCATTTTTTACTGTGTACGGCAAAGAATATGCAGGAACAAACGGGGAATCCTTCGATAGTATACTCCGGATATCTTCACCTTCTTTAAATTGTCCTTCATTTTTTTTCAACGCTTCATATAAGTCGATTCTATAATCAACAAACAATTCTCCTTTTTCATTAATTACAAGAGGGAGACCTTTTCCTGAGTACGGACTTGTCACTTGTGGTACATCTTTATATCCTAGTTTTTTGAAGTCTAATTCATAAACACCATCTGTAATCACTTTTTTAAAAGGTGGATATTGATGTTCATCACGATACATCCTTAGCTTCAATGCCACTTCTTGAATTTGTTCCGCCATTCTCACATCAATTAACTTTACTGTCGGATTTTTTTCAACATCTATTAATACATATTGATATACCCCACCACTTTCATACGCATTCCCTGGCGCCTCTTGTATGTACCTTGGAGCAATTTTTTGAAAATCAATTGGATACTTCTGATAAATCGGCGTACTCATATCACGCGTCTTAATTGGTAATAAACCATCCGTTTGCTCCTTATATGTATTAATGGCTTTTTGCACAACTTGCAACTGGTCTTCATAAGGAATAGCACTTTGTTTCATATTTTCTCTTGGATACATACACCCTGTTAAAATGCTCATGCAACAAAATATTAAAATAATATGGATTTTTTTCACTGACAATCACCTTTTCATGCTAGTATGGACTGTTGCTTTTGTAACATTTACCGACTACACATCCTTTATTGCTCAATAGGGCCACTAAATACAACAAGGAAAATAACAATTCCCGATACAATCATGAGGGTGTACGCCACTAAAGCTGTAATCCCTTTCAAAAATTTATTCTTCATTTTATGCCTACTCAATAAAATAAAACTTACTGCAAGAAACATAAATCCAATTGCCCCTAAAGCAAACCACATTTTCATAAGTCCTTCCGACATATATACACCCCTTTACTTTCAATCTATTTTTATACTATTTTAACAAATTAAAATCTTTAAACAAATAAAAATCATCATTTTTCCGTGAATTGATGATTTTTATTTAAAATAATAAAACCGAAGCACGAAATGATGCGCTTCGGTTGACCAAATATACCCTTAACAGCTCTATTCCCATTCTTTCATAACTATCATATGCATTCTCTAAACTCTTTGTTTCTCATAATTTATTTTTTAAACATTTTACTTAACGAACCAAAATCCGCCGGCATATTATTGTTAATAATCGCTTTTACAATTTGATCCTCTTGCTCTTTCGGCACTTCGCGTCCTGCCATTAGAGCAACTTGATGAATCAATTGGCGAAGCACTGTCTCATCACGTAAGTTCGCATTTTGAACAGACGACGCTAATTTAAAAATATCTTCTTTGTTCACTTTCGCTTCTTTTTCAATGTTATTAAAAATGTTGTTATCCATTCTTTTCACCCTCTCCTCAAGTTACTCTTCATCCTATGCAGAGATGAAAAATTGGTGAAAAGACCCATAAAAAATAAAAAACGGTAGAAGTACGAAATGTACTTCTACCGCTTTCTTTATAACAAATCAGGTATCGCTTCAACTTCATGTTTTCGAACACGTCCCATCAATGAGCCTACTGCATCTTTCACATTATTCCCATTGAACAGCACGTCATATAAAGCAGCTGTAATCGGCATTTCAACTTCCATTTTCTCTGCCAATTCATGAGCAGCTTTCGTTGTTCTTACACCTTCTACAACCATACCCATACTTTCTAGCACTTCTTCTAAAGAGTGCCCTTTTCCAAGCATATTTCCAGCGCGCCAATTTCGGCTATGCACACTTGTACAAGTTACAATTAAGTCTCCCATACCAGTTAGACCAGCAAACGTTAACGGATTTCCGCCCATTTTTCTTCCTAAACGAGCAATCTCTGTTAAACCACGTGTCATTAATGCCGCTTTCGCATTATCACCTAATCCAAGCCCGTCAGATATCCCCGCAGCTAGTGCAATAATATTTTTTAAAGCACCACCAAGTTCAACTCCAACGATATCTGGGTTTGTATATACACGGAAATAGCTATTCATAAACAAATCTTGTACTCCCTCAGCCGCTTCCATACGCTTCGCTGCAGACGTAACAGTTGTCGCTTGACGCAATCCAACTTCTTCAGCGTGACTCGGCCCAGATAGTACAACAACATCCTTAATCAAGCTCTCTGGAATTTCTTCCTCAATCACTTCCGAAATACGTTTTGACGTACCTGGTTCGATTCCTTTACTTGCATGAATCCAAGTAATTGGCTCTGTAACAATTTCTTTCATCTCTTGCAATACGTCTCGGTACGCTTTCGTCGGTACTACTAGCAGTACTGTATTTACATCTACTAATGCTTCTTCTAAAGAAGAGTAGGCTACGATTGTGCTTGGCAATGTAATCCCTGGAAGATATCTACTGTTCTCACGCTTCGTATTAATTTCATTCATGAGTTCAGGACGGTTTCCCCAAATACGTACATCATGCCCATTGTCAGCTAATACCATCGCTAACGCTGTTCCCCAGCTACCTGCTCCTATTACTGTGATTTTTGTCATAAAATCACATCCTCTCCATTAGTCTCTTGCTCTAGCGATAATGTGAATCGGCGTTCCTACAAAACCGAACGCTTCACGTAAACGGTTCTTTAAGAAGCGCTCATATGAAAAGTGCATTAATTCTGTATCGTTTACAAATATAACAAATGTTGGTGGTTTTACCGCAACTTGTGTCGCATAGAAGATTTTCAGACGGCTACCATTATGTGTCGGCGTTGGATTCATCGCTACCGCATCCATAATTACATCATTTAATACATTCGTTTGTACACGGATGCTATGGCTTTCATTTACCTCATTGATAACCGGTAATAACGTTTGTGTACGCTTTTTCGTTTTCGCAGATAAGAATACAATCGGTGCATACTCTAAAAATTGGAAATGAGCACGGATGTTTTCTTCAAATGCTTTCATTGTTTTTTCATCTTTTTTCACTGCATCCCATTTGTTTACAACGATAATAACAGCTCGTCCTGAATCATGAGCATATCCAGCGATTTTTTTATCTTGCTCAATAATTCCTTCTTCTCCGTCTAAAACGACTAAAACAACGTCAGAACGTTCAATCGCTCTAAGTGCACGAAGTACACTATACTTTTCTGTACTTTCGTATACTTTCCCTTTTTTACGCATACCAGCTGTATCGATGATTACATAATCTTGATCATCTTTACTATATGGTGTATCAACAGCATCACGTGTCGTTCCCGCTATATTACTTACAATTACACGTTCTTGACCAAGAAGTGCATTTACAAGTGATGATTTCCCTACGTTTGGACGTCCAATTAAAGAGAAACGGATTGTTTCATCGTCATACGCTTCTTCTTCAATCTTTGGAAAATGATTTGCAGCTTCATCTAACAAATCACCAAGTCCTAAACCGTGTGTACCTGAAATCGGGAATGGCTCGCCAAATCCTAATGCATAAAAATCATAAATATCACTACGCATGTCTGGATTATCAACCTTATTTACCGCAAGTACAATTGGTTTTTTAGAACGGTATAAAATTTTAGCAACTTCTTCATCTGCTGCAGTTACACCATCGCGACCATTCGTCATAAAAATGATAACATCCGCTTCATCAATCGCTACTTCCGCCTGTTGACGAATTTGTGTCAAGAACGGCTCGTCTCCAATATCAATTCCACCTGTATCAATAATGTTAAACTCATGATTTAACCATTCTCCCGCACTATAAATACGGTCTCGCGTTATACCTGGTATATCTTCTACGATTGAAACTCTTTCTCCAACAATTCTATTGAAAATAGTAGATTTCCCTACGTTCGGGCGGCCTACTATCGCTATTACTGGTTTCGGCATATACTTTCATCCTTTCAACTTGCTTCTGTTTATTATGTAAAAAACCCTTCTTTGTGCAAGAAGGGATTTGCATTCCAGAATATTTCTCAACGTATCAAAACACCTCACATTATACCACACGTTACTAATGTTTCACAATAATATATACATTATCTTGTAAGCGATGTGCAATACCATCTAAAATAGCCTCTAAATTATTTGCAACAAATTCCAGTTCCTCTGTCGACTCGCAAATAAATAAAGGGGCACCACCTGCAAATTTCTCTGGCGTTGTTGTAATGACTGCGAGAATAACACTTTCTAACATCATCTCTTATCTCCCCTTCCTTTCGGAGCTTCTGATGACATATGAACAGCACTCTCTAATGTTGGTACATTTCCGATTACCCCTATCGCTTTTTCTGCATCTTGATCTTGCGGCAGAACAAAAATCCCAACTCTCCCATCCTCTAAATCACGCTTCGCTAACGGTACAAGTGCCGGCGTTCCAGAATCTCTATATATTCCTAAAGCAACCGAAACATCATGTAAAATAGCTTGCCGTTGTCCTAAGTTTGAGATTGTAACCATCGCATCTATCGATTTCGGTTTTAAAATAAATCCCATTCCATATTTCATAATTTCTTCTTGCCTTGCTGGCAATCCAATATTCATAATGTAAATATTATCAATATAAAGTCCCGCTCCTTCAAAACGAAGTGGAACGTGCTCTATTTCTACAAGGTCATGAAGTCTTTTACCTGACATTAATTTTTTCGCAATGAAAAAACTTACTATACCAGTAATTACCCCGGCAATCCATGAATCGAATCCTATATACGCAAACGTTGTTACAAACGACGTTAACATCGCCAAGTAGTTACGACTTTCAAATACTAATGCAATTCCTTCAATGTATGTATTACCACGTGGTACGAGCTCATATCCATCTAATTGTTGAAGCGTATTTCTTTCCATATTGCGCACATCACGAAATTGCGTCGCTGCTAACGTAAGAAATGTAATTGCAGAGAAATCTTTTTTCAAAACAGACGGAATCGCAATTGCTCCTAAGGCAGCCGCAATTAATCCCATCGCGATATGAATAATTTTCCCGTGAAGCCTCGTCGGATATTGCCTCGTATCGGTACGAAGCATTAACAACCTAGTTATTGTACCTGCAATTACGCCACATAAAATAGCTGGTGTATATTCAGTCATGTATTACCCTCGCCTTTCTTTTACGTGTGTTCCTCTTAAATTGTTCCATATATACCGATGCCTTTGTAATCCAAAGTAAAATCGCCATAAATAAAGTGGAAACAGCAGCAACATCTAAAAAAGCTAAACTGCCGTATTCATAAGGAAAATGTAATTTACGAAAAATCAGCGTCACCAATAATTCTCCTTGTAACATCCCTATATATAAGGAGCATAATCGTAATATGCGATCCCCGTGCAATAAAACCGATGCATACACAAGTGCACCACTTAACAGCAACAACCTATCAACCACAATCCAAATTGGATCATATACTTCTAACAAATGAAAGCTTGTATATAACATTGCAATAATAAGTGCCGAAAGTAAGGTATATAATTTTTTCCAAATAGAATATAACGCGATACCTACAAAAGAAATAATACAAAGCAAAAGGGCATTTACCGATATTGTGAAAGAAGCAATCGTCACATTTAACGGAGAACAAATAATAAAAATTAATATACAAGCACTTATCTTCCAACGAATAGATTCCTTTTTCATAAAAAAGGTCACGACAATCCACCCTATCCAAGCAACAAAATAAAAAGTACTCCCATCCATCATTTCACCTCCTATGATTTCCATTATGGGAACTTTTTATGAAAGTTAATCCTCCTTTTCTTTGTGCATAGTTTTTCTCATAACAGCAAAACTTTTAATAAGGAGGTGTAACTCACAATGGGTAAAGATCGCCAAGAACGAAAGCTAAGAGAATCACGCCGCGTTGAATCTGATCGCGACCAATCACTTCAATATCCCGGTGCAACAAGTCTTGATACACCGGAGCAAGCTCGAAAGCAGAATCAGCATTAAATAAAGTGAAACTTCAGCGGGGGATTATTAGCCCACACCAATCAAGCTGCCCTCAAATAGGCAATACAAAAAGACGGTTTCGATATTGTACGAAACCGTCTTTTTACACAATTATTTTATTTATTTCTACTCGTAATATAATTCTTTTGTTTTCGCATTATAAACCCTATCACTTAACGAGGCATTAATCGTAACTACACCTGTTGGTTTTTAGAATATGTAATAACATAATACGTATGTAGAGAAGGATCTTTACTCTTTACCTCTACACGTACATAATCCGTCTCTCTTATCTCATTTAACTTTCGCTCAACCTCTTTTTTCGCACCTACAATATCTTCTTTTTCTCCTTTAATTTCCCTACTCACAATGGTATTTCCTTGATCAGAAAGTAATACTACTTCAGCATTACTTAAACTCACTTCATTTGGTATATTAAAATAATAAATTGTATACGAATCTTCCGATGGATTTTTGTCTTCTCCTAATTCCCTTGGCAAAATTAGTGCTTCTATTCCACTTCCTGCATTCACCGTTGGATTCCTATACAATTTATTCCCGACTGCAATTGCAATATTCGTCGTTTTAATTGCTGATTGTGCTGTTGTTGAACTAGAATCTCCTTCTCTTACATTTGAAGTTAATGAAATTTCAACCTTTTTCTTATATCCAGAAACTGCTGTATCTTCTCTTATATTTCGTGCATGGATGTTAAAATCTTCACTATTATATGTAATGCGTCCTATTGTATTTTTACTATTTGAAGATACATTATCTCCTTTTTTATTAACATCCTCATCCCCAAAATTATAGTGAATTTCCCCTTGTTTCTTTTGACTCTTAAATAGCAATCTCTTATCTTGTTTTATCGCTAACCAGCTATATAGAGAGGAATACTTTCTTACTTTTGCCATGTTTCTCTCCACAAACATGGTAAAAGTAAGAATACTCCAATAATTCAACGGCATATTTTCTACATTTCTTCATTTTTATAACCCCTTTTTTTCAATTTTAGCTTTTCTGTATGATATTTATATATACTTTTATCATAATATAAACTCTCTCTTTTTTCCATTTATAGAATTATATAGAATGATAACTTCTCGCCTTCCCTCTTCATTTTACGAAAATAAAACGCAAAAAAATCAACCGGATGGTTGATTTTTTATCGCCTACTATAATGTGCAGTGTCAATCCCTCGCTGCGCTAACCAATGGTACGTTTCACCTTTTACAACAAGAGGTACAGATTGTAACTCTTCTATCGTCTTCACGCCAAGAGCTGTCATAATAAATTTTAAATCTGTATGTAAAAGATCAATTTCATCCACTAAATTCTCAACACCATCTTGCATTAAAATACGTAAAAAGTATCCAGCAAACGCAGTTGTATTCGCCCCTAATGCGATTGCCTTCGCCACGTCAAGTGCTGTTTGTATACCCCCAGATGCAATAAAAGAGAGGTTATTATTTGTAGAGGTTGCTTCAATAATCGAGGTAGCTGTTTGTATGCCCCAGTTATTAAAATAAGAAAGCATTCGCTGTCTTCTTTCATTTTCAACAGCAGCAAAATTCGTACCACCTTGTCCGCCAATATCAATTGCTGTTATACCTATATTCGCTAACTGTTGTACTGTTTCCTTACTCATTCCAAAACCGACTTCTTTTACGATGACAGGTACTTTACTTTTTAAAACTATTTTCTCAATCCGCTGAAGTACACCAGTAAAATCACGGTCTCCTTCTGGCATCGTTAACTCCTGTATGACATTTAAATGAATTTGCAGTGCATTCGCCTCAATCATATCAACGGCACGCTCTGCCTGTTCGACAGTTGCCTCACTTCCTAAGTTTGCGAAAAAAATCCCATTCGGATTTACTTTCCTAACAACTTTATACGAAGCCGCTTCACTTTCATCTTTTAAAGCTGCCATTTGCGAACCTACAGCCATAGCAAGGTTATGATGTTTCGCTACATATGCTAATTGCTCATTAATATGTAATGTTTGCTCTCCTCCACCACCAGTCATCGCATTGATAAAAATCGGCGAACTTAGTGAAAGTTCGCCGATTTTTGTTTCACATGTTATAGTGTCATAACTTGAATTTGGCAAGCTTTGATGCACAAAATCAATATCATGAAAGCCATGCGTACGAGACTGACCAGTAGAAAGAGCATATTCAATATGATCTAATTTACGTTTTGCCCTTACCACTTGTACCCCTCTTTATTTCTTTAATTTTTTCAGTTGTTCACCAATAATATCACTTAACTGGAAAGTAGCCGAATCAGCATTTGGCTCATATTGGCTATAATCTTCTGTTACATTATTTTCTTCAAGCGTTTCTTTTATGCTTAAAGAAATACGTTTTTCTGCTACATGGACTTCAAGTACTTTCACTTTTACTTCTTGTCCCATTTCCAATACTTCATTTGGATTTTTCACGTGACGATTTGCAATTTGCGATACATGTACAAGCCCTTCAACACCAGGTAAAATTTCAACAAACGCACCGAATGTAACAAGGCGTTTTACTACTCCCTCACGAATATCTCCAGCTTTTATTTCGCCAGCAACATTTTCCCAAGGTCCTGGCTGAGCTGCTTTAATTGATAAAGAAATACGTTGCGTATCAGCATCAACAGATAACACTTTTACCTTTACCTTTTGACCTTGCTCTAATACCTCAGAAGGTTGCTCTACACGTTCGTGTGAAATTTGTGAAATGTGAACTAAACCGTCCACACCACCAACGTTAACGAAAGCACCAAAATCCGTTAATCGTTGTACTGTTCCTTCAACAATGTCCCCTTCTTTTAACGAAGAGATTGCTTCTTTTTTCTTAGAATCTAGTTCTAGTTCTACTACCGCTTTATGTGAAAGAATAACACGATTTTTTTCACGGTCTAATTCAACAATTTTCACCGCTAATGTTTTTCCTTTATAGTCAGCAAAGTCTTCTACATAATGTACTTCTACAAGTGAAGCTGGGATAAAACCACGAACACCAAGGTCCACAACTAACCCACCATTCACGATATCTTTTACAATAACATCAAATACATGACCAGAATTAAATTTTTCTTGTAATTCTACCCACGCTTTTTCTGCGTCAACAGCTCTCTTAGATAAAACAAGATCATCATCTTCTAATTTAATAATTTTCAATTCAAGTGTTTGATCTAATTCTACAACATCGCTTGCTTTTTCAATATGAACGTTAGCTAATTCACTAATCGGAATTACGCCATCTGTTTTGTATCCAACATTTACAAGAACTTGTTTCTCTTCAACTTTCGTTACAGAACCTGTAACAACGTCACCAACTTGTAATTCTTTTGAATTCATAACTTCTTCATTCATTTTCTCTACCATGGAAATACCTCCCTACAGAATTGACAAAGCATTTTTATGTATATACGAAATGAAAACAAATGTTTTCATTTGCATGTTTAAGAATTTATCATCACATATTCTGTTTCAATACAGTTCACAAGAAACTATATTAAATCTATATAAATAGTATACAGCAAAATCATCTTGAAGAAAGTATGATTTGAAATATAATAGCGAATATATTCTGACATTTTTTCCCCTCTGTAACTAACTTCTTACAAATTAGCCCATTTGTCAAGAAAAGAGACTTATAATTCACTTATCCTTTACATTTCAAAAAAAAAAAAAAGAAAGAGGATAGTCCTCTTTCTTTATTTCGCAAATACTCCTGAAACAATACCCATAATTTTTTGGACAACTTCTTCAATTGATAAAGAAGTTGTATCTAATTCCAATGCATCATCAGCTTTTTTCAAAGGAGAAACTTCGCGTTCTGAATCTAATTTATCACGCCTAGCAATTTCTTCTCTTAACTGCTCTAAATTAGAATCGAAACCTTTATTCATATTTTCTAAATGTCTTCTTTCCGCTCTTTCTTCTACAGAAGCAAGCATAAAGATTTTCACTTCAGCATCCGGTAGTACATGTGTACCAATATCACGGCCATCCATTACTACGCCGCCTTTTTTAGCTAATCCTTGTTGACGACGTACCATTTCTTCACGAACAAGACGATGCTTTGCTACAATAGATACACGATTCGTCACATCTGGCGTACGAATCACTTCAGAAACATCTTGTCCATTTAAAAATACAAGTTGTGTATTTTCCCCTTGCTGAAATTCAATATTTACATTTTTTACAACTTCCATTAACTTTTCTTCATTTTCAATATCCACTTTTTGTTCAAGGGCTGCATATGTAATAGTACGGTACATTGCGCCTGTATCAATGTAAACATATGAAAGTTTTTTTGCAACAACTTTTGCCACTGTACTTTTCCCAGCAGCCGCTGGACCATCTATAGCAATCGAAATTCGTTTATCCATTGTAACACCTCATTTTTCACTTATAAAACAAAACGAAAAGCAGGTATTTTCCCCCTGCTTCTTCTCATTTGCCTCACGTCATTAAATCCTCAATAATTGTAGCATAATCCATCATAGAAGAAAATGAAAACTACTTATTCACCTGTAAGATTTCCGCCTTATTTTTCGTGACGACACCTTCGTAATAAACAATTTTCGATAAATATTTCACTGAAGATTTATGTATAAAAAGCAGTTGGACGACAGAAAGAAAAATAAATTGAATCAGTAATATACGAATTATAATTCTCTCCACTTTTTTCAAAAAACTCACTCCTTCCCTCTCTACACTTACACATCCACTCTCATAAATTTCCATAAACAAAACCTAACCTAATAACCACTTACCGGAGCACACTTAAGGTAATTTATTTTATTGTCATTTTCTAAGCATACTTTTATACATTTTCATTGTCGAATTTACTCAAAACATGTTATGTTCTAAATGTATTTTTCAACTTGAAAGGGGTATAAGCATTGAAAAGAATCCTAGTTTTACACACAGGTGGAACAATTGCAATGGAGGAAGATAAAGAAACTGGGGTCGTACAACCAGGTAAAAAGAATCCTCTTTTAAAATTCATTCCTGATTTAGAAGGCGATGTTGATTTAATTGTCGAAGATGTGTTCCATCTTCCATCTCCTCACATGACTCCTAGCGAAATGCTACAATTGCAAGTCATCATTGACGAAAGAGTAAAACAAGACGATATTCACGGCGTAGTCATCACGCATGGTACCGATACATTAGAAGAGACAGCTTATTTTCTTGATTTAACAGTTCAAGCAACTATCCCAATCGTTGTGACAGGGGCAATGCGTTCTAGTAATGAATTAGGTGCCGATGGTCTATATAATTTCTTATCAGCTGTAAAAGTTGCTAGTAGTAATGAAGCTGCTGAAAAAGGCGTTCTAGTCGTATTAAATGACGAAATACATTGTGCTACAAATGTAACAAAAACGCACACAAGTAATGTCGCGACATTCCAAAGTCCACAGTACGGACCAATTGGCATGGTAACAAAACGTGGTGTTGTTTTCCATCATGCTTTAGTGCATCACGAAACATGCACAGTACGACAGATTTCTAAAAACGTTGTCGTTCTAAAAGCATACGCAGGTATGGATGATACATTATTATCAGCAATCGAAACACTACCAGTAGACGGAATTGTTATTGAAGCACTTGGACAAGGTAATTTACCTCCAAGAACACTTCCTAGTCTAGGGCGATTAATAGAAAAAGGCATTCCAATTGTATTAGTTTCACGCTGCTTTAACGGTATCGTTCAAGACGTATACTCTTATGAAGGTGGCGGAAAACAATTAAAAGATATGGGCATTGTTTTCACCTACGGTTTAAACGCTCAAAAGGCGCGAATTAAATTACTAGTCGCACTAGAAAACACAAACTCTCACGAAACAATCCAACATATGTTTATGCACGAATAAAAAGAAGCTGTCGAAGATTTCGACAGCTTCTTTTTATTCTTCTCTTGATGCAATGGTTTGCGCAATCGCATCTCCATGGAATCTACCGTTCTCGATAAATATTTCATTTGCGTTATTCCCCGCAGCAATTACACCTGCAATAAAAATATTTTCAGCGTTTGTTTCCATACTACCCTCTATATAAATCGGGCGCCCTGTTTCTTCATCAATCCGAACTCCCATTTTTGTTAAGAAGCTGTGGTCTGGATGGTAACCCGTCATAGCAAATACAAAATCGTTTTGAATTGTATTTGCCTCACCATCTACTGTATACGTCAACGTATGCTCAGTAATTTCTTTTACATGCGCATGGAAATGCATTTGAATTATCCCATTTCGTACTAACGCCTCAAATTCCGGCAAAATCCACGGCTTAATACTTGGCGAGTATTCCCCACCACGGTATAGAACTGTTACACGTGCACCCGATTTAACAAGCTCTAACGCTGCATCTATACTTGAATTTTTACCACCTATTACAACGACATCTCGATCAAAATAAGGGTGTCCTTCTTTGAAATAATGAGCTACTTTCTCAAGTTTCTCACCAGGTACATTCATATAATTCGGATTATCATAATATCCAGTTGCGACAACAATATATTTCGCAACATATATTTCTTTGTTTCCGTCACGCTTCGTCGTTTCAACTTTAAAAACATCACCATCTTTTTGAACTTGTTCCACTCGTTCAAATGCATTTACACGTATAGATTTACGCTTTACTACTTCACGATAATACGCAAGCGCCTGATTACGAAATGGCTTACGATTTTCTGTAATAAAAGCAACTTCACCAATTTCTAATTTTTCACTAGAGGAGAAAAATGTTTGATGAGTTGGATAATTATAAATTGCATTTACAATGTTTCCTTTTTCGATTACTAACGGATTTAACCCCACTTTTTGCAACGAAATCGCCGCTGCTAATCCGCATGGACCGCCTCCGATAATAATAACTGTTTCTTTTTGCATACTTAGTTCACTCCTAGTCTTCTACCTCTGCTCTATTTATATAAACAAGAAAAAACCTACTTACAGCAGTAGGCATCTATCTTTATTGTATTCATTTTTCATATATTTGTCATCTAAACGAAACATACATCCGATAGACATCTGCTAAAAACTGCTGAAATTTAATTCCTTGTTGCCCTAATACATTCTCAGGATCGATTTTCCGAGTAGGATCCAACGTTTTGTGTGACACAATAGCCTTTTTAGGATTTAAACCGAAATTTTGACATAAATAAGCGTGATACCACGTAAAACGAGTATACGCCTCCCAAAAGTTTACGTCGCCACCATAGCAAAGTTCAACCCCAATTGCAGCCTTATTCGCATCATAACCGAATAACTCATTATCCGTTGGCACATTGTATCGAACATGGTACGCAACTTCATTTATAGGGACAATTTCTAATATTGTTTTATCATCAATAAATGTATGCGCTGAAGCTTTCGGTTGTATTTCATTAAAGTAATCCCGATTTCCTATCGCATTGCTACCAGGGTTCCCCGTGTCATGACTTACAATAAATCTTACTTTTGAAAGAGGAATTCCTGGTCGTGAATTTCCATACCCAATATAGTTACGCTCTATAGGGAACATCGCCATTACTACCAACTCCCGCTCTAAAAAATTACCTTACTTCCTTATATATGTATTCGGTGGCAATGTCCTTATGGCATATTTCTTATGCGAAGAGAACATCGAAAATATTTGATGTGAATACCATAAATAATACAATACTTACAGCCACTCCGTAAAAACCGTAAAACCAAATACAATCTTCTTTCGTATCTAAACCGAAAAATTTATTTACCGATTGTAATAATGTGCCACGCTTGCTTTGTTTGTTTCGTAATACTTCCACTCGTTCTACAACATCTGCTGGCATCATAAATCTTTGGTCTACTGTCATTTTCATCATTTATCTCTCCTTAAAATCATTTCCGTTTTGCTTATCTAAGGAAAGTATAGCACGTTTGTTCGTATAGAACAAGCGTTCTTTTTTATTTTTTATTCTATTTTTCACCAAACCAAGTAATAATTGTGAATATAAACGCGATAATTGGTCCAACTACAACTGCACCAAATATTAAAAATAATAATCCTTCGCCGAACACCCGAACGACACTTGTTTTTCGGGCTCTCTTAGCTCTTGCAAGTTCACCCTCTAACACCTTAACCTTTTCTTCTAATTGGTCTACTCGTTCCATTATTTCATTCCCCATATACAACACCTCATTTAATACTTCAACAAAAAAACGCGATTCCCTCGAAAGGAAATCACGTTTTCTCAAAACATTATATATTATACCCAACCTCTGAAGCGACTAGCCTCAGCCATTTTACGAACACCAATCATGTATGCAGCTAAGCGCATGTTCACTTTACGAACTTGTGATGTTTCATAAATTGAATCGAATGATTTTACCATTACTTTTTCTAAACGTTGTTCTACTTCTTCTTCAGTCCAGTAGTAACCTTGGTTATTTTGTACCCACTCAAAGTAAGATACCGTAACGCCACCAGCACTTGCTAATACGTCTGGAACAAGTAAGATACCACGATCTGTTAAGATTTTTGTTGCTTCTAATGTAGTTGGACCATTTGCAGCTTCAACCACAATTTTCGCTTTAATCTTATCAGCATTTTCTTCTGTAATTTGGTTCTCAATTGCAGCAGGAACTAAAATGTCGCAATCAAGTTCTAACAGTTCTGTATTTGAAATTGTATTATTAAATAGTTTTGTTACAGTACCAAAGCTATCGCGACGATCTAGTAAGTAGTCAATATCTAATCCATTCGGATCATGTAATGCACCGTAAGCATCTGAAATTGCAATTACTTTCGCGCCTGCATCATGCATAAATTTAGCTAAGAAGCTACCCGCATTACCAAATCCTTGAACAACAACGCGTGCACCTTTAATATCAATGTCACGTTTTTTCGCAGCTTCACGAATACAAATTGTTACACCTTTTGCAGTCGCTGTTTCACGTCCGTGTGATCCACCTAATACAAGTGGTTTACCTGTAATAAATCCTGGTGAATTAAATTCATCGATACGGCTATACTCATCCATCATCCATGCCATAATTTGTGAGTTTGTAAATACATCTGGAGCCGGAATATCTTTTGTCGGACCAACAATTTGGCTAATTGCTCGTACATAACCGCGGCTTAATCTTTCTAATTCACGGAAAGACATCTCACGTGGGTCACAAATGATTCCACCTTTACCTCCACCATATGGTAAATCAACAATACCACATTTTAAACTCATCCAAATAGAAAGTGCTTTCACTTCATTTTCTGTTACGTTTGGATGGAAGCGAATTCCACCTTTCGTTGGACCAACAGCATCATTATGTTGTGCACGATATCCTGTAAATATTTTAACAGTCCCGTCATCCATACGAACTGGAATTTTCACTGTCATCATACGAATTGGTTCTTTCAATAATTCATATACTTCGTTTGGATAACCCAATTTTTCTAATGCTTCATTAATTACAATTTGTGTTGAATTTAACAATTCAAAATGTTGTTCCCCTTGTTGTTGTGTTTTCGTTTGAGTTCCCTTTTCGGCTACCATAGTAAGTAAACCCCCTGTAATTTCACTTGTTTAGTAAACCTTCATTGCCTAGTATACACCGTTAAATTTGGAATGCAATAGAAAACGCTAACAAATATATACAAACTATTTTGTATTGCAAGCGTTTTCACTATTATTATAGTCCTTTTATTGCTTTTAGAAAAGTAAAATACTTAAATATTTAAATATTTTTTATTTTCATCAAAATACATTCGATAAAACCATTATTTCATCAAGAAATACTGATTACATTTTAACATACAGATCGGCTAGTCTTGTTACCTACACTTCGTTTTATAGATTTTAGATTTTCAGCTGAATAAAAATAAAACCTCAAGCTACGTTACATTAGCTGAGGTTTTGTTTTTTCACAAAGTAATTGTATATTTGTTCAATCGCTTGAGAATCCATTAATTCTTTACCATATTCCATTACGCGGTAAATTGTTGCTGTTGACGGATTACCGTACTCCGCTAAAATAGCTATAAAATCCGCCTTCAATAATTGAAATTGCTCTTCTTCTTCTATCCAAAGATAAAAACGATCATCCCACGTATACAACTTCCCATCAGTTACACCAAGGTTATATAAGCGATTTGACAAATTGATTACATCATCTAATGTAGCAAACTCGTAAAGTATATGTTCACTTTCATCAAGAGTCACTTGCATTTCAATAAACTCGTCACGGAACTCATCTTCTGTGTCCACTTCGTAATTTTCTTTTGTTACAATTACAACCATACCTTGAGCTTGTAGAGAAAATACTTCAACAGCAATCGGTCCATCCGCTTCAAACCCTAATTCTGTATTTGCTTCTTGCATCATATCACGGAATAATTGCTGTACTTTCGGTGCATTTCTCCACAAATCTTCTTTCGTTAATCCTCGTTCAGATAAATCATCAAATGTTAGGAAAATTTTAATCTTATTATAATTTAAACGTTCCAGTCTCATCTCATACCCTCCCTACGTAACCATTGCATCTAATTTTTATTATATGAAATAGAAAATAGATGGTTCTTTTCGAACGACTATTCCGGCATCTTTAACCATCCATCCCATTCTTCTTTCGTGTTACCAATTAGGATATTTTGAAGATTTAATTGATCTCCAATGCCTTTTCTTCCTATAAAACCACCAGAGATGTTTTCATTTTTTTCTTGCAACAAGTCAATAAATTCTACTGCCTCTTCAAGTTCTCGTTCATCATCAAAAGATATAAACAAATATTTAGGTTGTAATTGTTCAATAGCTAGTAAAATACCTTCTTCATCTAAACTTGTCCCCATATACATTGTTTGATATCCTTTTAGTCGTAAATACGTCGCGAAAATAAATCCTTTTAATATATTATTTTCTAAAACGAAAACTTTGTTAACGGAAGAATACACCGACGCATTATGATAGATCATTCCTAAACGTGTTTGTAAGAATGATACAACATATTTGAATTGCGACATTGTAATCTCATTATTACTTTTTAAAGTTAACAACTTGTTTGCCACTTGAAGAATGATGCTTGCAACAACCTTTTCCGTTGAATATATACTAAAAACCTCGTTTAATAATGCAGAAATTGTAATTTCATCAAATTCTAACAAAGCTTGTAGTATATCGTCCACTAAAACAACTTCTGTATCAGTAATTTTTTCTTTTTGAACGTTGTTCTGCAACCGATTCCCTTCTAATAACTGAACTGCTTGTCCAATCATCATCCCCTCAGAAACTTTGTTCATTAACCATTTCAAAATATGAATATGCTCTTCTGTATATAAACGATGCCCCGCACGATTTCTCTTTGGGGCAATAATATGATAGCGTCTTTCCCATGCGCGAAGTGTACTCGGTTGAATTCCGAGTATATTTGAGACAGCTTTTATATTATATTTTCCATTTGAATTCGGCATTATTTCCCTCCGCATAACGTAATGATATGTGTTTGGGAAGGTGCCCGAAAACGAAGAGGGAACAATGTTGTTCCATACCCATTACTAACAAAGAGAGTCGTATTAGAATGCTTATATACGCCACCCTTTAAATACTTTTCAGATGGAAACAACCGAATCTGGCCTCCATGTGTATGTCCACTTAATACGAGCGAAATTTGTTCATTACCAGACATTTTCTTTATTATATCTGGGTTGTGACTAATTAAAATGCGAAAACCTTCTTCTTTACAATCAGACAACGCTAAATCTAAACGATCTCGTTCTAATCCAACATCATCGATACCGAGTAAGCAAATTTTCTCTCCTAATTCAGATTCAAATACAACTCTTGTATTATCTAATACCTTCACATTATTTTCTATTAATAAAGCATCTAATTCGTGATATTCAATTTCATAGTCATTATTTCCCCATACAAAATATACAGGGGCTATTTCTCTTAACTTTTGAATATTTAAAGAGATTTGCGATAAAGGTACTCCTTTTTCAGCTAAATCACCGCCAATAATTACGATATCTGCTTTTCCTTTCACTCGTTCAATTAGCGAGCTAGAAATGATCCTTCTATGAATATCCGAAATAAAAAAAACTTTAACTTTTTGAAAACTTTCCGGAAATTCTTCGAATACTAAAGTATGTTCCAACACTGTATTACGCATCGCTTCTTTATACATTCCAAGAAGACATACAAAACCAATGCATATGAGAGTACATAATAATATAATCCATGACATATATTTTTTACTCTCCCTCCTCGTAAAGTATAGTCCTTAATTTTATGTGGAGCTATATATCACTCATTTAGCTAGCTCTCATACTTCGTGGACTTATCTTTTATAGGAATTTTCAATTCTTGTCCTACCTTCACTTCGTCTTCTTGTAAATCATTATACTTTTTTATTATTTCTATCCCATCTTCATCTGAGAAATATTGCTTCGCTATACTTTCTAAAGTTTCTCCATCTTTCACAACATGAGTTGCTACTTTCTCAGGCTGCTTCTTTGATTCAGTCTTAGCGGAATCAAAGAAAATTACTTCAAACGCACTTTTCTCAGCATTATTACTATCACTTTTTACCTGTATATACTTATCCGTATACCATAGGATACTAATAGGTAACAATATGAACAAAAATGTTAACACTCGGACGAAAATGTGATTCATTTTAAACTTTGGTTTGTTCTCTTTATTTCTATGAATTTCACTACGCGGCGGTAAACTTTCATCTTCTTCCACTTGCTCAACTTCTAACTCCTCTTCAAAATCAGGAATTCGTTTTCTCATGTTGTTCACCACCACCTTCCATTTATTTTCTTAATTGGAGCCCCATTATAAAATCAACAAGAAAGTGTGCAAAGATTGTTATAAACAAATTTCCTGTCCACTCGAATACATAACCAAAAACAAAACTAATAAAGCAGACGAAACAAAACAAAAAAGGCTTCGTTATATACCGAATATGTAACACAGCAAAAATTAAACTCGCTATTACAATTCCGAAATGAGTCTGCACTACACCTCTAAATAAAAACTCTTCCGCAAAGCCAATAATAAACGTGATAACGAGTAAATGCATGACAGAAATCCCTTGAAACATTCTATCGTTAATGCCACCATCATCAAACCAAGATTCTGGAAACACTCGCATTGCAACATAATCTAATAACACAATACAAATCGCTAACAAGCTACCTATTAAAAGTATAGAAACCGGTTCCCATTTCCATAAACTATAAACTTCTCTTTTATCTTGAAATAATATATATGCTAGTAAACAACCGATACCAATAATGATTAGTTGTGTTATGTAGAGATTCAGTCTTATTTCTCTCGGACTCATATCTTCAACATTATGCCTTTGAATGTTCATCATTCCTCCATCTTTCCTAGGCCGAAAAGCTTTTGTAACTCTGTTTCCCAATTATAGTCGAAAACTAACTGTTGCGCTCGTCTTTTTTTATAATCCGTTTTTGTAATACCACAGTAATCACAACAGTTTTCTATCTCTTTTTCTTTTCTATAACCGAATTGTTGTAATAAATATTCACGTCTACATCCTTGAACTTGTATCCATGACTTCATATTTTCTAACTCACTATATTTATTACGCATTCTCACTTCCACTTCCGCTATTAATCTGTGCATTATTTCATCTGACAAGCTCTCTAGCATGAGATTTCGCTGTTGTATGATTCCAAGATGTTCGAGATGATAACGTGTAAAGCGCCAATACTGTTCATTAAATCTTGCTGCATTATAACAAATTTCTTCTACATCTTCTAATGGTAATACTTTCGTTTGAAACATTCTTTCTTGTAGTAACGAAAATAAAAATTGTATTTGCGATTTACTTGGTAATTCATCTTCAATGATTGAAATTGGCAAATCGTGATCCAATGGACTACATAATAAAATGGCTATACTCAATTCTCCATCTCTTCCGGCTCTTCCAATTTCTTGTAAATAGGAAGCTACATTTGTCGGATATTGAAAATGAATAATATATCTTGTATTCGCCTTATTTACCCCCATCCCAAAAGCACTTGTACATATTACAATTTGCAACTGGTCATTCATAAACTGTTGTTGAATTAACATACGCTCTTCATGTTCCATACCACCATGATAAAAAGCTACACCTGTAATTCCTTTTCCTCTTAAATACTCGGTTAAACGCTCTGTCCAGGCCCTACTTGAACAATAAACAATACCAGGCCCTTGCAAATACATTACATGCTCAAAAAGCGCCTCTTTTTTTTCTTCTATTGTTTCCACAAATTGCACTTCCATCGCAATATTTGGACGATCAATTGAGTACACATGCTCAGCAATATTTTTTAGATTTAAACTTTCCGCTATATCTCGCAGTACATCCTTTGTCGCAGTTGCTGTTAATGCTAGTACTGTCGGAGATCCGATACTCTCAATTACTTTATCTAATTTTTTATAATCTGGCCGAAAATCATAGCCCCATTGTGAAATACAATGCGCTTCATCTACGACAAATAATGAAATATGAATTTTTTTCAATTCTCTTATTAGAAGTTCCGACTGCAACATCTCTGGTGATACGAAAACAAATTTATAAAAAGATAGCTTTTTCATTGCTTCTCTTTTTTCAATTAACGTCCGAAAACTATTCAATGCAATAACTCGATTTTTCACGACATACTTTAATTGCGTAACTTGGTCTTCCATTAAAGATAATAATGGTGATACAACAAGCACCGTACCCTCTTGCAGAAGCCCCGGAAGTTGATAACACATTGACTTTCCCCTTCCAGTCGGAAGCATTGCTACAACATCTTTTCCTTCCAATAAGTCCGTAATAACTCCTTTTTGCCCCGGACGAAATTCAGAATATCCAAACCACTTATATAAATATTCCTCAAGCTTCATTTATACCCTCCATCCGTGCCAATACAAGACGTACTTCAAAATAAGAGATTTCCTCTCCAACCGCTTGCTTCAACACACGCAATTTACGTGTTTGTAATGCTTCAATTACTTTTGTTACTTTTTCCATTTTTTCTTTTTCCATAAACATTTCAATAGAAAATTCTTTTTCTCGTAAAGCAATTTCTACAAAATGGTCTTCTATCGTGGCAACCTTCAAATTCCGAATTGTTGCTATTTCTTCTAAAGAGCGTCCTTGTCTCCAAAGATTATATGTTTTTTTTGTTGATAAACTAAATAAATCAGCTTTCTCATTTGGATAAGATATAATTTCAGCTAATAATGGAAACTCATTTTCTTTATTGCGAACTTCTTGAATAAGGAAATGAATTGTACCCCAAAATAAAAAATACACTCGAAATATATCTTGTTTCGTAATTTCCGCTAATTGTTGTAAAGTACACCCAATACGTTTATACCCAGTTAACCGATATATTACGATTGTCGCCTCTACTGGATTATTTTTTTGTAAAAGAGTATGCATTTCCTTCCATAATCTTTTAGCCAATTCACTTCTCATATACGGTATTCCAGTGAGAAAACGTTTCACCCACATCATTATTTCTGTATCCTGTTGAATTGGAATAAATTTCGTATTCGCCTGTTGTAAATTCGAAATGGTTTGAACGATCAATGATAATCTCTTCCAAAATGTTTCACCTATTTCACCATAGTGTAAACCATTTAAATATGTCGGAAAGGCAAAGTCACCTTCCCATTTGTTTAATTGCACGTTACCAGCAGTCGTTAACACATATGTATTATCATGTATACCTTGAACTAAATCCGTTTGTAACAACTTTGCAACTTCTTGATCATAATCAGCTCTATTTAATGACTTATAAATCCCAAACAAAAAAGAAATTTGAAACATATTCCCATCTTGTAATGTTTGCGACGATCTCTTTCCTTTTAATAAATAATAAATCGAAGAAACGGTTCTTTCACCATTCAATTGTTTTAAACAATATAATAAAGTATATTGTAGCTGCATTACCGCTTCCACCTCTCAGTCTAACTTCATTCCTTTTTCAATACGATTGCACATTAACTGCTATTCATTTAACTTATCATATTCACACTACATGCTTGTATATATTCTATTGTATCAAACGAAATAACATTTAAGTATTTTGAAAATCTTATGAAATAATTCAAAAATAAGTTGACACTCTAATTGATAAGCATTATCATTATAATTTTATGTTGAAAAGTTTTTAAAACCGTTTTACAATAAGATTATAATTTTTTGGCGAACTTTTCACATACATATTATCAGGAGGGAAAAAATATGGCAAAATATACAATCGTTGACAAAGATACTTGTATTGCATGCGGTGCTTGTGGTGCTGCTGCACCAGACATTTATGACTATGATGATGAAGGCATTGCATTTGTAACATTAGACGATAACCAAGGTATCGTTGAAATTCCAGATGTATTAATTGAAGATATGATGGATGCATTCGAAGGTTGTCCAACTGACTCAATTAAAGTTGCTGACGAATCATTTGATGGCGACTCTTTAAAATTCGAATAGTCTTTTATTAACTTCAAAAAATCCCCCTCATACTTATGAGGGGGATTTTTTGCACTCTTTTTCATTCTCACTAACAAAAAAACCATTAGCAGTTACGCTGCCAATGGTTTAATATTTTTAAGCATTTTTCATTTTTGCAAATACCCATACTTTCAAGCGTGAAAATAGTGCTACAAATACAATTGTTACAACAATTCCTTTAATTACATTAAACGGTAATATCGCCGTTACAATAGTTTGTCGCATAATATCACTAGACATAGCTGGTGAATTTAAAAACCAAGTGTACGCTGGTAAAATAATAAAGTAGTTTAACACACTCATAATAACTGTCATAGTAATTGTACCTAGCATTAATCCTGTCGTTAAACTTTTTACTGTGCGATACTTTCGGAATAAGAATGCTGCTGGACCAATAAATAAACATCCCGCTATAAAGTTTGCTACTTCTCCTACTGGTACTCCCGTTAAACTTCCTTGAATTCCGTAATGCAAAATATTTTTTATCGCTTCTACAATTACACCTGCAATTGGACTAAAAATTATCGCCGCAATTAAAGCTGGCACATCACTAAAATCAATTTTTAAAAATGGCGGAAGCCCTGGGAATGGAAAATCCAACATCATTAGTAAATACGCAATACTACTTAGCATCGCTACACTCACCATCTGCACTACACTGTTTTTTTGTTTCATCTTTCTCTCTCCTTTTCCATCGATCTTCTCATGGAAAGTGGAAAGGTTCTGCTATGCCTATTTTTTCATAGAACGAAAAAACCCTTTGTGATTTACACAAAGGGAGAATTTTAAGGCACATCAAACAGACGTTCAAATACTTATCTTTTTTGAACGCTTGAACCTCCATCTTCTCCCATCCAGACTGTACTGTCGGCTTTGGAATCACACCAAATCCTGCCTTAACGGCTCGCGGGCTTAGAACGAAATTATTAAATGTTCATCACCGCCGGTCGGGATTTTCACCCTGCCCCGAAGATAGACCGATATTCTATTTTCCACTTCATTATACAACAACATGATCGTATTGTGAACAAAAAAAGTGTAACTTACTAAAAATAAGTTATTGATTTTATATAATTAAAGAAACAATCACTATATTTTACAATACAACCCATATTTTTTATAATTCGGTATTTCTCTTATGAATCCCCCTAGTCATATGTCGTCAAAAGTGATAAGATGTTGAATTGTTAAGATAAGAACATTTTCTGAGTTATGGAGGAAATGTCATGAAGAAAGATAAAAGACACTCTATTCGAGAAGCAATGAAAAAGAACTTAAGAAAAGAATACTTTTATTTGAAAAAAGAATTACTTTTCTACTGTCCAATTGATCTAGGCACATTCTCAAGAGAGACATACTACGCTACTTTTGACCAAGATGGCATAAGTATTTATCAGTATGATAAAAAAACAGAAAGTAAATTAAAATTGTGTGAGCGTCATCCATGGAAGAGTTGGAATAAGGTAAAAGTTGATCACTATTTAACAACTTCTCAATTTATTTTCCAAGGTGAGCGAAACTGGATTTTATCCCTTTTCCAAAAAGGAAAAGAAGCTCAAAAAATAATTGAAGAACATACATCTTTACAAACGGAAGTTGTTTCCCGTCCGTTTTCCAAGAAACTTCCTGGTTTCCGTTCTGATACTCCATTGAATAAATACATCGGTAGCATTTGTTACACTGCACTTATTGCATTTTTATTAAAATGGATGATTCCATTTCAAGCACCACAAATCGCCCTGTATTCTCTTTCAATTGGCTTTATGCTTCTTGGTTTACTTTGTCTTACAATTGGTCTAATCGAACCAACTATCGTACTATTTCGGACAAAAGAAAAAACAAGAACAAAAGTCTTTTACTTATATAGCTACTTAGCTATTACTGGATTTATATGTGTCTTTATTTTTTGGTAAAAGAAGCCGTCCCAAAAGATCTTTTGGGACGGTTTTTCGTTAAGGATAGGTTGCTCTTACTGTCGCATTTTATTGTTAGTCGACATTTCTTGTCGAAATGTCGATATAATAATAGCTATGTTCGATATAAATTTGCGTCGATATAATTTCATTTACTATCGCAATCTTAAATAAGAAAAAAATAAATTTATTCAAAAGTTATGCTTTTGAGACGTTGCCTTTACTTGACGTATAGTTGTTGGTTCGGATAGATTTGCTCTTGTCGCAATCCATTCCTCACTTTAATTTCCTCAACTGTCATACTAAATTTCCGGGCAATACCAACTAAAGTATCACCTTTTTGTACAATATATAGTGATGATGACACAACTTGATTTTTTTGTTCATTTAAAACAAGCAACGGATTCATCGCATTCCTTTTCTCCATCGTCCATCTCCCTTGATGCACTTCTAAATGTAAATGCGCTCCTCGCGATTCTCCTGTATTCCCTACCTCTCCAATTAGCTCTCCTTTTGAAATGTTATCACCTTGAACTACATATCTCTTATTTAAATGCGCATAAACAGCCTCATATTCTCCATGTTTAATAAACACAACATTTCCATAACTACTTGAAAAATAAGACTTTGTCACCTTACCATTTTGAATAGCTGCAACAGGCGTTCCAATAGGCGCAGCTATATCAATACCATAGTGTTTCCCATGTCTTGTCCCAAAATAATCACTTATCTGCCCATCAACAGGCCATATCCACTGATTCCCTTCAGCGTAAACATGTAATTGAGATAAAAATAATACACTCAATATCACCACGCCACATTTTAACGCTTTCATATACATCCTCCGTTTTCTAATAACCGTCATACCTTCTCTATTGTGGGATATTACAGAAAAAAGTATACAAAAAAAAGAAAGTGGATTACTCCACTTCCTTCTCTTCTTTATTACGAAAAACAAGTGCACTGCGGTTATACTCCACATCTTTCACTTGTAAACGCGCATTTATTACTCTAGCAAGCGCAAATAAATAATCAGATAACCTATTTATATACTTTAGAACAATTTCATTGGTTTCTCCTTCTTTTTGCAATGACACTATACAACGTTCTGCTCTTCTTATAACTGTACGTGCAATGTGTAGTGCAGCCGATATCTCGCTACCGCCTGGTAAAATAAAACGCTCTAAAGGCGGCGCTTCTTCTGTATACGAATCAATTCGTCTCTCTAAATACTCGACCATCTCTATCGTTACTTTATAAGGGATTTTCTTCTCTACTATTGCTAAATCCCCTCCACAATCAAATAGTTCATGTTGAATATTTTCAAGTTCGTTATAAATGTTACGAAAACATTCCTCTTGTAATTTAGACATGGCATATCCGATATGAGAATTCGCCTCATCAATTGTTCCATAAGCTTCTACACGTATATGATCTTTATCCACTCGGCCACCTATGACACTCGTTTCCCCTTTATCACCTGTTTTTGTATAAAGTTTCATTTCATTATGACACCTCTCTTTTTATTTTCATTCTGATTATTAAAGAAAAAAACTCTACCATTCTTTATTTAATTGCACTTACAAAAAAATAAAAAAACAGTAAAGCTTTTATTCATGATCAACTTTTTAAAAACATATATATCTAAATTATACGATTTGGTAAATATACAGAGAATGTAGTTCCTTCTCCAACGACACTTGATACAGAAATTTTCCCGTCATGACCTTGAACAATATTTTTAGCAATCGCAAGCCCGAGTCCTGTTCCAACTTTTTTCCCTCGCGTTCTTGCTTTATCAGCTTTATAGAATCGATCGAACAAGAACGGAATATCTTCTTCTGGAATACCAGCACCTGAATCTTGCACTTCGAAAGTAAGGCCACTATTTTTCGTATTAATTACAAGTGTAACATGTCCACCTGCATTTGTATGACGGATTGCATTATCAATTAAATTCGTCAGTACCTGTTCCATACGGTCTGCATCAAACGGATATTGTTCAATTGGACTTTGGAAATCCACTGTTAATTGGACTTCTTTATCCTTTGCAATCCCCTGGAATTTACGGCCAATTTTTTCGACAAATGGATGAATATCTACTTCACCTATATGTAACTCTACATGTCCACTTTCCATACGGGCTAAATCTAATAACTCATTTACAAGTTTACCTAAACGAACAGATTCATCATAAATAATTTGAACAAACTCATTAATTTCTTCTTTCGTTTGCACAATATCATCTAAAATTGCTTCACTATATCCTTGAAGCATTACCATCGGTGTACGAAGTTCATGTGATACATTCGCAATAAAGTCTTGACGCATTTTCTCAAGACGACGCTCCTCCGTCATATCTCGCAATACTGCTACAGCTCCACGAATTTTTGTTTGATTGTAAAGCGGTGTCATAAGAACTACGTAGTTACCTTTTTGCAAATTAATTTCAACAACTTGTTGTTGCTCACTTTCTACAACGAGATGGAATAGTTCAACAAGTTCAGAAGGCAGTTTTTTAATTAACTCTACTTCTTTTTCTTCTTGCCAAACTTGTAAGAAGTGTTCTGCCGGTGGGTTGATAACAACGACTTCACCTTCTTGATTTAACGTAACAACACCATCTGCCATACTACTCAAAATGCTAGCTAACTGCTCTTTTTCTTGCTGCAGGGCATTCATATTAAACTTCAACTGTTTCCCCATTTGATTTAAAGCAGTTGCAAGCTCACCAATTTCGTCCTGAGACACCATAGGGGCTTTCGTATCAAATTTCCCGCGCGCTACCTCAAATGCAACCTCACGCATTTTACGAAGCGGTGCCGTAATTCGAGTAGATAAGAAAAATGCAAAGAAAGTTGTTAAAATAATCGCAATCCCGGCTGATAAGAAAATAAAATCAGTCGTTCTCTCCATACCTTGTATTGGAACTTGCAATGATTCATATACAAACACTGCACTTTGATTTTTTGACTGTACTGGTTTCCCGACGATCATAATATCATTTTCAGTATTTTTATTCTTCCTACTATTAGAAGCTTTTCTAATATTATTCTTAATATCCTTTTTATCTGTAAAAACAGCTGCTAATTCTTTATCATTTTTCAAATCATCTATTGTAAGAGTAACTAATCCTTCTTGTTTCGGCGAAGAAGAAATTTCCTTACCGTCTTCTACAATGATAATCCTTGAAAGTGGATCAGAAAATTTGTAAGCAATATTCTCAATCGTTTTTACATCGGCACCTTCTTCAATTAATTCCGTGACACTTGTTGCAACTTTCTGAAGCCTAGCTTCACTCATATCAACATAATACGTTCTAAAAAACTGTGAAAGTAAAATAGCAACAAATCCAAGAACAAACGAAACGAGAAGTAATATGGTCATCCATAACTTCCCTACTACACTTCTCCAAAGCATCAGTCGTTCACAACCTCAAACTTGTAACCTACGCCCCAAACGGTAACAATCATTTTCGCTGCATCTGGTGATTGTTTACTTAACTTTTCACGTAAACGCTTTACATGCGTATCAACTGTACGTAAATCTCCGAAGAACTCATATTGCCATACTTCTTTTAACAATTGCTCACGGTCAAAAACTTTATCCGGGGATTTCGCTAAGAATAATAGTAATTCATATTCTTTCGGTGTTAAGTTTACTTCATTACCATCCGCTGTAACGCGGTGCGCATCATTATCAATTGTTAAATGAGGGAAAACAGTAACATCTTTCGTCGTTGTATCTTGTGTAAAGAATGTCGTTGGTACAGCGCGGCGTAATACCGCTTTCACACGAAGTACTACTTCACGCGGGCTAAACGGCTTTACAATATAATCATCAGTTCCAACTTCAAACCCTTGTACCCTATTTACTTCTTCACCTTTTGCTGTCAGCATAATAATTGGCGTCGCTTTCTTCTCACGAATCCCTTTACACACTTCGATACCATCTTTACCAGGCATCATAATATCCAGTAGGATTAAATCATAATCATTTTGTAACGCCATTTCTAAAGCTGTATCACCATTATCCGCTTCTTCAATTGTGTATTGCTCTCTTTCTAAATACATCTTTAATAAACGACGAATACGATCCTCATCGTCTACAATTAAAATTCTTGATTCATTTTCCATTTCTACCCGCTGCGTACTTTTACCACAACGGTTTACACCTACCCTTCTACAATATAATGTTGCACCTATCCTCGTTTAATTAAGCATTTTTTAACGTTCCACTTCCCATATTATGCTTCACAAGAATAATAAAGTTTGTTCATTTTTTTTCCAAAACTATGTATTTTTTTTGAACAGTATATTTGGTCCTCGACATCATTTTACAGAATCAACCACTACTTTGTCATGTTTTTCTCAAAAAAGAAGAAAATTTGACAAAAATAAAATAGGAAAGTGACATACACTTTCCTATTTTATTTCTCTATGCATATGAATGTAAACCCGCGATAATTAAGTTTACTACAATAAAGTTAAACATAATGATTGCAAAACCAATCACTGCAAGCCAGGCGGATTTTTCTCCATGCCATCCTTTAGATAAACGTAAATGTAATACCGCAGCATAAAAGAGCCAAGTAATAAGCGCCCAAACTTCTTTTGGATCCCAACCCCAAAAGCGCGTCCAAGCGATTTGAGCCCAGATCATTGCAAAGATTAATGCTCCTAATGTAAACACCGGGAATCCTATCGCAATAGAACGATATCCGATTTCATCTAATAAATCACTATTCGTATTCTTTACTAACGGCTGAAGTGCCGCTGACACTCGCTTACGTAAAACAAGTCTTAATACAATATAAAGTAGCGTTCCCACTAACACTGACCAAATAACAGTATTTAATTTTTTCGCATTTACAATCGCTGGAACTTCAACTGTTGGCTCTAATTTATTTTCTGTCATTAACTTCCCTTCATGCGGTCCAACTAAAGCAGGGAGATTATACTTCATTTCAACTTGTTGTTCATTTTTATCAACCCATTGAAACTTCGCTTCGTATTTCATACTAGAAAATACCGTTGTTATTCCAATAAACCCAACTGTACAAACAAGTGTGAAAACTACTGTCTCTAACCAAAATGTACGCTTACTTCTTGTTGATTGATCTACATTTTTCAGTAAATACATTACGCCTGTAATAAAACTAATTGCTAATATTGCTTGTCCCGCTGCCGCTGTCGTTACATGAATATGTAGCCAATTACTCTTTAAAGATGGTATAAGCGGCGAAATTTCTCTCGGGAACATACTTGCATAAGCGATTAATAAAAGAGCTACCGGTAAAGCAAATAAACCAATAATACTTACACGATATACAAAGTACATAATGATAAAGGCTCCCACAAGCATCATGCCAAAAAATGTACCAAATTCAAAAAAGTTACTAACCGGTGCATGTCCTGATGCGATCCATCTTGTAACAAAATATACTATTTGTGCAATAAACCCCAAAATTGTTATAGTTATACCTATATTTGCCCACTTGTTACCTTTTTCTTTAATTGCTCCTCCAAAAAATAAAGTTGCAATTAAATATAAGATAAACGCCGCGAACAGAAAATTACTACTTATTTGTACCATGTCGTTTCCCCACCTTAACTAATTTTTTTCATTCATTTTATCGTGTGGTTGTGGAATCGCTGTTCCTTCTAGTACTCTTTCAATATCTTTCTTTAAGCCGAACCAATTTTTATTCGTATGGCCTGCAACCCACCATTCATCATTAACACGTTGTATCCAAATACGGCGATGGTTCCAATACATACCTTGAATCACACCAACCATAAATATAAATCCTCCAATACCGAGAATCCAAAGCGTCAAATCTTTTCTTACTGTAAGAGCTGTTGCATTTTGCATTTCCACACCTGCAAATGACATTTTATATTTATTATTCCCGTCAGGCTCTATGTTTTGCTGAATACCGACGAAACTAACTTCACCATCTGGTGTTTCCGGGGTAAACATTTTAAAGACGAATGCAGGATTATTCGGTAATTTTGTTTTCGTATTCGGCCTTCCATTCTCATCAAAATAAAAATCAGGAAAATAGCTTAATAGTTCTAGAGAATACCCATTTCCTAAATCATATTTTTCTGTAGGATTCGCTAAATCTACTTTAATCGGTCCCAACTTTTGATTATTTTCTTTGTTTTGCAAATGGAAAGACATGCTTTTAAATTCACTTTCTTTGTAATCCACTTGATAAACAGCAAATTGATCAAATTTCAGTGGCTCATTCACTCGAATTTCAGCTTCTTTTACCTTTTCTAATTTTGGTTTTTGACCCGCTATATTTTCTCCTACCGCTTTATATAATACAGCATTTGTTTGGAAGTTTTTCGCAATCATTTTATCACCAACACGATCAATTGCTTCATCAAAAACTTCTTTATCCTTACTCTTATCATAAACTTCCTTGATAAACTTTTCGTTTTTCAAATAGTATTGACCATCTGTTCCTGGTATTTCTTTCGTTTCACCGTCACGTAACCAAAGTGCTTCATCTACATACATACTCGGTAAAAAACGTAGCATTGCACCGAATAGAAAGATAATAAGACCAATATGGTTTACATATGGACCCCAGCGTGAAAAACGTCCCTTTTCCGCTAAAACGTTTCCGTCTTCCACTTTCACCTTATAATTACGTTTCTTTAAATTAATTTGAACTCGTTCTAAGTCACCTTCATGCGGCGTACCAGTCCCGTGCACTCTCTGTCTTTTCAAAAAACTTGGGTGTCTTTTCACCCCTTGTTTTTTTAAAGCTTTATAAAGAGGAATGACACGGTCTAAACTACATATAACAAGTGAAATACCAATGGAAGCAATTAAAATCATGTACCACCATGATCCATATAAATTATTAAATCCTAATTGATAGTATAATTGTCCTAAAAATCCATACTCGGTCTTATAATATTCAGCTGGTTCGATTCCTGGAGTTATGTACATTTCTTGGGGAAAGATAGTTCCTATTGCCGATGAAGCTAAAGTTATTACGATTAACCATACACCTACTTTTACAGAAGAGAAAAAACTCCAAATTTTATCGACTATCGTTTTTGTATGTGTGAGAGATCTCCGAGCACTCCCCTCATATCTCATATCCAATAATTTTATATTTTCATTACTTTCAAATGGTTTCCCACATGCTTCACAAAAAATGGTTCCTATCGGATTAACATGTCCACATTCACACTTAATTTCTTTCAAAGCTCTCACCGCCCTTTTATCTATATGTACTATTGTATATTCCAGCTTATAGTTACCGCAATACTCAGAATTTTTAAAGCGAAGGCGCTATACGTAAGCACCTCTTATGTAAAGGCTTTATTAATTATGGAGTGATTTTCTTTAAGTACTCTTCCAATTGTTCCTTCGTTTGCTCACCTATAATTTGCTCTACTACTTTGCCTTCTTTATCAATTAAAAAGGTTGTTGGTAATGGTCCCACTCCATATGTACCTATGATCTTTTGCCCTTTATCAATTGCAACTGGGAATTTCAAATCGTATTGTTTCACAAAGTTCTTCACTGCGATATCCGTTTCATCTGCATCTAAGGCAATAATTTCAACGCCTTTTTCTTTATATTTCGGATATAACTCATTCATATAAGGCATTTCTTTTTCACAAGGTTTACACCAAGTTCCCCAAAAATTTAAAAATACACCTTTTCCCTTTAAATCTTTTAATTCAATATTCTTTCCTTCTAAATCAGTTACAACAAAGTTAGGTGCTTCTTTTCCAATTTGCATTTTCTCTTTATCAGTAAAAAATCCTTGATATAGCGTAAACCCTACCGCACCGCTTAAAATGAGCAAAATGATAACACGAAATAATAAGCGATTTTTTTTCATGTTGTCTCCCCTCTCTTCGACGAGTGATAAATATATGTATTTTTTAATAAATCACCAGCGGAGCATTCCACTGGTGAAAGTTTCACAATATAGATTAGCGAGGCTTTGTAGAAGCCAATGCACGTAATTGTTTCACCTCATGTGGTGTCAATTCTCTTGCATCGCCAGGACGCAAGCTACCCACTTCTAAAAAGGCATACCGTTCACGTTTTAATTTCATTACTTTACAATCTAACGCTTCAAACATGCGGCGTACTTGACGGTTACGTCCTTCATGAATCGTTAATTGTACAATTGCCATCTCTTTACGCTTGTCCCAAGAAATAATTTTCGCTTGTGCTGGTGCTGTTTTCCCATCTTCTAATGCAACACCTCGTTCTAACATGCGAATTTTCTCACCTGTTAATGGCCCTTTAATTTTCGCAACATACGTTTTTTCAACTTTATATCTCGGATGCATTAATACATTTGCAAATTCACCATCATTTGTCATCAATAATACGCCAGACGTATCATAATCTAAGCGTCCGATTGGGAATAAACGTTGTCTAATTTCAGGGAAAAAGTCTGTTACAACATTTCTTCCTTTATCATCTGATACACTTGAAATTACACCAGTTGGTTTATATAGTAAAAAATAAACAGGTTCTTCTTTTTCAAGAGGGATGTTATTTACTTCCACTTTATCTTGAGGAGTTACTTTTGTTCCTAACTCCTTCACTATTTTCCCATTAACTTTCACTTTCCCTTGCTGAATTAATTCCTCAGCCTTTCTTCTCGATGCAATACCTGCTTGCGCAATCACTTTTTGTAATCGTTCCATTTCTTTTTTTCACCTCAAATTTATCTTACCTTACATTAGAAAGACTTGGCAACCGCCTAAGCTTTATGCCATTTACTTCGCCTATCTTTAACAACATAGCAATGATGATAAACGTCTAAAGGCATATCACGTTTTCACCCTTTATTATTGTTTACACTTTTTCATGTTGTCCACGATAAAAGTTCATCATTTTGTCAAAAACACCGCATAAAAAAACCACTATTAAACTACACGTTAATAGTGGTCGTATACGTATTATAAGCTAAATAGCGCAAAAAATGAATAGCATTACCGAAACAATAGGGAAACAAACACAATTGAACAAATAATTCCGATTAAATCTGCAAAAAGTCCTACCTTTAATGCATCTCCCATTTTTCTAATACCGACAGCCCCAAAGTATACTGTTAATATATAAAAAGTCGTATCTGTGCTACCTTGCATCGTTGAAGCTAACCTACCAATAAACGAGTCTGGCCCATATGTAGCGATTAAGTCGGTCGTAATACTTAAACCAGCAGATCCCGAAATCGGACGTATAAGTGCAAGTGGAACGATTTCGGCTGGTACATGAATAAAGTCTAACATCGGCTTCATTACCGATATCATCGCATCTAAAGCACCTGATGCCCGGAAAATAGAAATAGATACAAGCATTCCAACCATAAACGGCAAAATGGAAACCGCAATTTGAATCCCTTCTTTTCCGCCCTCAACGAACGATTCGTACGTTGGAACTTTCTTTATCGTGCCATACAAAAGGATAAAACCAATTACACAAGGAATTACCCATAATGAAATTGTATTTACAATACTCATTTTTTCCGCCCCTTTCTACTCCTTCTCCGGTAAAAATAGCGGTCAATCCAAATCGCTCCAATCATCGATAACACTTGTGCTATAAATGTTACGCCAACGATTTCAGTAGGGTTTGCTGATTCATAAGTCATTCGAATCGAAATGACAGTAGTCGGAATTAATGTAATCGCTGAAGTATTTAATGCTAGAAACGTCACCATAGAACGACTTGCTGAATCCTTTCCACCATTTAACTCTTTCAGTTGTTCCATTGCTTTAATACCTAAAGGTGTTGCTGCATTACCTAACCCAAAAAAGTTCGCCATCATATTTGATAAAATGAATCCCATTGACGGGTGATCCTTCGGTATTTCTGGAAATAATCTTTTTACTATCGGCATAAAAAGTGATACTAACTTCTTTAACAATCCAGCTTCCTCAGCAATTTTCATTAAACCGAGCCAAAATACTAAAACACTAATAAGTCCAATACAAATCGTTACAGCATCTTTTGACCCTTCAAACACTGCTTTGGTCACTTCTTCCATCGTTCCATTTATCATGGCATACACAATCCCTATAACTGCCATCGCTGCCCATACGAGATTAACCATCTATCCCAACACCTATCATGTAAGAGAATATTTCTTTTACGTTATTCCAATACATTCCCGTTGTAGCTACTAACTTTCGTTTACTGTAAAACAAATTTCGTTCTCCAACTTTCTCGTTCCCTACATAAATTTCTGTCTTCCCAATCTTTACTCCATCCGTAAGTTTTGCACTTTTATCGAGCTCAACTTTCAATAACACGCTCTTTCTTTCCTCTTCAGTTAAAGGTACAGAAAAACTATTTTTCGTATAAACATGATTGGCATATTTCTTTTCATTTATTTCAGCGAGTGCGCCTTGTCCTAAAACTTTCGCTTGCTTATAGCGTTCAAAGCCTTTATCAAACAAATTCATATGATCATCCCAGTCACTAGAAGCACTCAAAGTTACGACAATTAAATCTAGTCCATCTTTTGAAGCTGTTGTGACAAGCGTCCGTCCTGCTTTCTTCGTAAAACCTGTCTTTCCCCCTGTTGCAAATTCATAATAAGATGTCACAAGCTTATGTTTATTTTTCCACGGATAATCCCAAGAATCTGATTTATACGTTTTTGTTCCAAAAATTTTCTTAAAGGTCTCGTTCCCCATTGCATATTTCGTTAATAATGCCATGTCATAAGCCGACGAATAATGCGATCCATCCCCATCCAAGCCATGCGGGTTTGAGAAATGCGTATCTTTCATTCCGATTTCTTTCGCCTTTTCATTCATTAAATATACAAATCCTTCTATACTCCCTCCCACATTTTCAGCAATTACTTGTGCTGCATCATTACCAGATCTAAGCATTAATCCGTAAACTAAATCTTCTAACTTAACTTTTTGTCCAGGTTTTAAATAAATTGCCGATCCTTCTACTCGTACCGCTTCATTACTAACCGATACTAATTCTTTCATTTTTCCTGATTCAGCAGCTAACAATGCTGTCATAATTTTTGTTATACTAGCAATTTTTTGTGGCTCATGTTCTAATTTCCCATATAGCACACGACCGGATTGTTGTTCCATTAAGACTGCGTTACGAGCACTGACACCACCGTTCATTTTTGCATATGCAGGAATTGGCATAACGCTTGCGTACATTATAATTAGCGTAATTATTATACAAATTCGTCTCATATTTCCCCCCACGTCCTTTTGGCACTTTTTGTACAAGTGTATGCTTGGCCTTTTAAAATATGAACGAAATCTTCCTTCCACCTCCACTAAAAAAGACGCATGAGATATGCGTCTAATACGGTGTCCATTCAATTTGTTTCGCAGTTTCAAATCTTTTTTCTACATCAGGCCAATTTACAACATTCCACCAGTTTTTAATATATTCATCTTTTCGATTTTGGTATTGTAAATAATACGCATGTTCCCATACATCTAGTACAAGGAGCGGTATCGTATCCCATTGTGTAAACAATTGATGAAGTGTACTCTGCAAAATTTCTAACCTTCCGGACCGAGGCACCCATACAAGGATTGCCCATCCAGACCCCTCAACTTTCGAGGCCGCCTCTGTAAAATGTTTTTGGAAACGTAAGTAACTCCCAAAATCCTTCTCAATTTCTTGTGATAATGCCCCTCGTGGACCCCCGCCCCCATCTTTTTTCATATTATTCCAAAATATCGTGTGTAAGTAATGACCTGATCCATGAAAAGCCGCTTCTCTTTCCCAATGCTTAATTAAATCAAATTGATTTGTTTTTCTCGCTTCTTCCATCATCTTCTCTGCTTTATTTAATCCTTCCACGTAACTACGATGGTGTTTATCATGGTGTAACATCATAATTTCTCGTGAAATGTACGGTTCTAGCGCATTATATGGATAAGGTAATGGCGGAAGGGTATGCCCCCCAATCGGAACAGCTCGTTCGCTATCCCCTCTTTCACATAGTTCATATTCCTCTCCTTCTTGCATAAATACTTCCTGTAAATGGTGTTGAATATGTTCTACATCCTCACTTATTTCATACATAAACTCGGCATCTGTGTCGTATTCATGCTCTTTCATACGCTCTAATAACGTTTGAATTTTATAAGCAAGCATATGGACATCATACACTTCCATTGCACGGCTATCTAATACTTGAAGAACACTTTCACACCAGCTTTCTACTTCATGAAAGTAATCTGTAAATACACCTTGCTGACTCATGTCACACCTCCTTATTGCTATCCACTTAAATATATTCAATGAAAATCCCTTATATAACTGTACAAAAGGAAAAGAAGCTAAGTATCCTTAGCTTCTTTTCCTTAATTAATATTTGTGCAACATTTTTGTTTGGTAATCTGTCTCATAATATTCTAGTTCTTCACGCATCAATTGAAATTTCCCTTCTAAATCCTTCATCATTCGTTCTATAGACCCAGGGGGGGTTTGCTGAAAAACAATAGAATTTTTCCCTGTATAAGCAGAACGACTATTTTCATACCAATGATCATTCTTTGGCGAAAAAAACTCTGCAATTACTTGATGGTAAATCTTATATAAAACTGTTTCAGCTGCGGTCTTTCGAAATGGTTGGCTATTCAACAAAACAAAACATGCATCAAGTCCTTCTTCACAAAAAACAAGAAGTCTTCTTATTGATGCTAATATACCTTTATAATATTGCTCGTTTCCTGTTGGTGTCTCCTCCAATAAAGAAGGTAACGTATGATAATTTACATAATTAGTTATCAAGGAAATTACATCTTCTAAAAATATAGAAACTTGTTCTGTTTGATTTTCAACCATCAAATTAGACATGGCTTCTCTCTCCTTTGCCGTTTTACGCTATTTCTACTCTTTTATTTTTATGTAATTCAGCTAATATTTCTTGTACTTTCACCACTGTTCCCTCATCAAAGTATCGTTGAAAGTCTGTTACTTCATTGAGATACAAGCGCTTCTGCGCGCGTAGATCTTTATCTTTCACTAAACAAGCGATCGCTACAATATCTCGTAAATATACGTCTTGTTCTTCTACTTTATAAACTGGATTTCCTTCAAAAGGGGTAATTTCTTGTAAAATTTCTTCAAAATATCGAACATATAAGACTGAAAAGGTTTTCTCTTGATTATTTAATATATATGTTACTTCAGATCTATTAAAAAAATCTTCTGATGTATTCGGTTTTGCTTTTTCTAACTCATATCCTGCATAACCTATTATAATCATCTACTTCCCCTCTCTTCCTTCTTTCACCTTATCTTAACTCAATTTTCTAATAAACGAAATATTCTTTTAAATATAACCTATATAAAAAATAGCTTCCCTATACAGGAATTTACCTTTTTATTTTTCTTGAAGTTTGTCATAATAATATTATTGTCTCAGTTTTCTTACACAAGGAGAGTTGTATTTATGTCGTTTTCATGGAAACGTTTCTTACAAATCGGGAAAATAATCTTCCCATTTGTTGTCTTAACAATTGTTTTCTTTCAAGCTAAAAAAGAATTAGCAGGCATTTCTTTTTTAGAAGCAATTGAAACAATTAAAAACATTCCAACTGGTGGGGTATTTTTAGCGATTACACTCGGTGCATTTGCCGTTTCAACAATGTTCTTTTATGACTTTGTTATGCTTCGTTACTTAAAAGCAGATATACCTGTACAAAAGATCTTCCGCATCTCATGGATTGCCAACACTTTAAATGGATTTATCGGTTTTGGTGGTCTTGTTGGTGCCGGTGTACGTACAATGCTATATCGTCCGCATATAAAAGATAATGGAAAACTTATTAAAAGTATTGCTTGGATGACAACCGCTTTTATTAACGGATTAGCCATTCTGTCATTCCTCGGCCTTATTGGAATATTAGACACTAGTTTTATTCTGCACGAAAAACCGTGGTTATGGCCTGTTCTTATCTTCTTTGCTCTTTTCGTTCCTATATATATTGGGTTTTCTAAAATTAAAAATAGAAAAACAAAACAGCTAGACGGACAAGAGGAAGAAGAAGAAGAGAAAAATCCAACTGTTTTATATTCATTAGTTTCATTAGTCGAGTGGGTATCTGCCGGTATCGTTATGTACGTCATTTTAATATTGTTTGGAATTGATATCGAATTTCAAAAGTTTTTAGGTGTTTACGTAATTGCTGCTTTAGCTGGTGTCGTAAGTCTTGTTCCTGGTGGCCTTGGTTCATTTGACCTTGTTTTCTTAACTGGACTAGGACAATACGGCGTTGATACAGGCGTATTACTACCTGCTATGTTATTATACCGACTTGTCTATTACATCTTACCATTCTGCCTAGGTCTCATTTTTGCAGCCTTTGAAATGACAGGAGCTGCCATAAAAAAAATTGAAGATAAACCATTTATTGCACCTGCGTTAGAAACAACTGGTGTAATTTGGACTTTACAACGTGATTTTTTAGGGAAATTAGGTTCATGGGCATCCGCCGCTTTAACAGTATTCGCTGGCTTAATGGTTATTCTATCAACAATTTTACCGACTAGTATAAATCGAGCTCACGCCTTACATATTTTAGCTCCAAAGCACCTTATTCAATTTTCTTTTAGCTTATCATTAACATTCGGTATTCTCCTCCTGATTCTTTCGCGAGGCATATATTATGGAACAAAGCGTTCTTACTATATGACGATTGTTTCTTTAATTGGAGCAGCAATCTTTAATACCCTAAAAGGAATTGACATTGAAGAAACCTTTATTTTATTAATCGTACTTGCTGTGCTGTATATGCTTCGTAAAAGATTTGCACGCGAAAAAATGGAAGTCTCTCTTTCTGATATCGTAAAAGTATTTATCTTCTTATTACTTACGTTATATTTATATAAAAACTTAGGTATTTTATTTGCGGGTGCAAAAGAAGCGTTCCAACCTGATTTTGTCGTTCGAAATATTACACAAGTTAAACGAAGTGCATTAGCAGCAGCCTTTTTCGTTCCTACTTTTTTACTTATCGGCTCACTAATTGCCAATCGTTACCGTAGTCAATTTCCCGGGCAACCAGCTAATGATAAAAGGTTAGAAAACTTCTTAGATGAACATGGCGGGAATGTACTTAGTCATTTAGGTTTTTTAGGAGATAAACAGTTCTTCTTCAGTAGTGACGGAAAAGCACTTCTTCTCTTTTCAATTACTGGAAAACGTCTTGTTGTACTAGGTGATCCAATTGGTGATCCATCCTCCTACCGCACTGTATTGCAAGAATTTTTGACTGAAGCTGATCGATTTGGCTATATTTGCGTATTCTATCAAATTGAAAGCAAATGGATGAGCTTATACCACGATTTTGGCTACAACTTCTTTAAACTGGGTGAAGAAGCTGTCGTTGATTTAAATACGTTTACAATAACAGGAAAGAAACGTGCTGGTATGCGAGCCACTTTCAACCGTTTTGAACGAGAAGGTTATACATTCTCTATTCATGAGCCACCATTCTCAGACGAATTATACGAGGAATTAAAGAAAGTGTCTGATGCTTGGCTCGGCGGAAAAAAAGAGAAAGGATTTTCACTTGGGTACTTCGATCGTGAGTATATTAGTCGTGCCCCTATCGCTACATTATCTGATGCAGAAGGAAAAATCATTGCATTCACAACCTTTATGCCAGTATATCAAAGTGGCATATTATCTGTTGATTTAATGCGTTATTATCCAGATGCCCCTAGCGGAATTATGGATGCAATTTTTATCCACTTATTCCACTGGGCAAAAGAAAATGAATACCATTCCTTTAATATTGGTATGGCACCACTCTCAAATGTCGGTTTATCAACGCAATCGTTTTGGTCTGAACGAGTTGCTGCTGCAATATTTAATAACGTTCGTTACACATATAGCTTCAGCGGTTTACGACATTTCAAAGAAAAATATAAACCTGCATGGAGTGGAAAATATTTAGCATTTCGAAAGAATCATTCTTTACCAATTACAATGCTCTCTGTAACAAAATTAATAGGAAAACGAAAAAACAGCTAAGTACTTAGCTGTTTTTTCGTTTTTGCACTTGTATACTAAACTCCTTTTCATACTTCTTACCATTTATATAGAAATCCCCCCATATTTTATATGTTCCTTCTTCTGGAAATGTAATACGATATTGTAATTGCTCATCCGTATCAACAGGAATGGCATATAAAAAATGTCCCCTCGTTTCATCAACGATATATAGCGCGTTGACTTCGCCTCTCCCTGAATTTAATTTCAGCTTTTCTCCCTTTTTCGCTTGAAACTGAAATGTTAATGTCGTTGCCTCATTCGGATGTAATGCCCCAAATAAAAGAGACACTTGATGCTCTCCTATATTTTTTGTAAGTACAGTATCGACAGGTAGTTTCTTTTTATTCTTGTCCTTGTTTGTCTCCTTTTTTTCTTCACCAAAATCTTTCTTAGCAAATGATTCCACGGACTTGTTTTCATTTTCATACAAAAATATCGTGTACCCTTCACCTTTTGCTACATCTGAAGATAGCTTATACGATCCATTTCCAGCAAACATAGGCTTCGTTTGTTGTATGTTTTTCAAATTCCCATCCACTATCACTGCTCGAATTTGATCGTTCACACCACGAACTTCATTATTCATTTTATTTAGCAATTGAAACGAAATATCGGCTTTTTCATTTTCCTTTTTATTTTTCACATCCCATTTCACTTCTTGAACATCTCCGGTCGTTTCTACAGTTTCTTGATATTTTTTTATGTAAAATCCTCCTGCCACAATAAGTATTAGTGCAATAAGCCCAATGACAAGATTTTTCAAAATATCACCTACCATTTTTATTTTCTTTATCCATGCAAAACCTCTTAAATATATATTCTAGATTATGATTTATGAAATCCTCCTCTTTTGCACATATTACAAATAAAAAAGATTTTAATTGAAAGGAGTCGTAGTGTATAATGCAAATGATATTGATTTCTATCAATACATTAATAAGGAGGATTTTTCATGAGTGTACATATTGAAGCAAAACAAGGCGAAATTGCTGAATCTATTCTATTACCTGGTGATCCATTACGTGCAAAATATATTGCTGAAACATTTTTAGAGGATGTTACTTGTTATAATAACGTGCGTGGCATGTTAGGTTTCACTGGAACTTATAAAGGAAAGCGTGTATCTGTTCAAGGTACAGGTATGGGTGTTCCTTCTATTTCTATTTATGTAAACGAATTAATTCAAAGCTACGGAGTGAAAAATTTAATTCGTGTTGGAACATGTGGTGCAATTCAAAAAGATGTTAAGGTACGTGACGTTATTATTGCGATGACGGCTTGTACAGATTCTAATATGAATCGCTTAACATTCCCGGGTTTTGATTTTGCTCCTGCTGCAAACTTTGATCTTTTAAAGAAAGCCTACGATGCTGGAACAGAAAAAGGATTACACGTTCGTGTTGGTAACGTATTAACAGCAGATGTATTTTATCGTGAGAGCATGGACATGGTTAAAAAACTTGGAGATTACGGTGTATTAGCAGTAGAGATGGAGACGACTGCTCTTTACACATTAGCAGCTAAATATGGTGTAAATGCATTATCTGTATTAACAGTAAGCGACCATATCTTCACTGGTGAAGAAACAACATCTGAAGAGCGCCAAACTACATTTAACGAAATGATTGAAATCGCTTTAGATGCAGCAATTCAGCAATAGTACACTAAAGAACTCGTCATACGTCTGGCGAGTTCTTTTTTATGCTAAAATACTTCTATAGTCACTGTACCGTCTCTTTATGTGACATTCTATAAAAAACTACTTTAGAGAGAGGCAGATTTATCCCCTCTACTTTTTTGTAACCTTTGTTATAATTAAGAAATCATTTATATTACAGTATTTTTCATACGAGGTGAAACAGTGAAGAACAGAAGCATCGTCTTTAAACTATTTTTATTAACATCAACTTTATTTACAATCATATTTCTCCTTTTTTTCCTTGGACAATCTCTATTTTTAGAGAAGTTTTATATTAATAAAAAAATAAAAACCGTTCAAACGGCTTTTGAAAAATTCGTAGATAATTATGAAAAAAGCACCCAGGACTTTGAGGAAACTAGAAAATTAAAACAAGAATTTCATGATAAAACAAATGCTGAAATGCAATTTTTAACTTCTGACGGCATTATTAAAAGTGACAACAATTACTACATTGATGTAATTAATCCTAAAAATAATGAAACATATTCCATTCCGCTCAATAATCTTTTAACGCCCGACGAATATAAGAAATTCGAAAACTTAGGATTGAAAAAAGATGGCATGATAAACGTCGTCGGTTCGGTACAAGGGAACACAATAACACCACTAGAATTGACAACAAATTATAATCGATGGCAAAACGAACGTATCAATTCAGATTTTCAATCCATTAATGGCAACCCTTCTAAAAATAGACTTACAAACCGATACAAAACTGCGATTCAAATTGATTTTACTGGTATTGTATCTAAGTTACAGCTTCCATCAAAAGCCGAGGTTCGTCTTGCAAATGATTTTGAAACATTACAAGCCGTTCAATATTTTGCAGAGATTATTAGAAATGGCACTGCTAACTCGCAGCAATTAAACACTTATATAGTAGATGGCGGAGAGAATATAAAAAATAGTATCTTTGTAAAACCTATTATGGAAAACGGAGAAATTAAGGAGTACGCTTTTGCTATAGCATCTTTACAACCTGTTAATGAAGCGATGCTCGTTTTAAAAGATTATTATGTCTATGCCTTAATTATCGTGTTTCTCGTTATTATTTTGTTATCCTTCTACTACTCAAAAATCATTGTTAAACCATTAATTAAGATAAATCGCGTTACAAAAAAAATGGCCAACTTTGATTTTAGCGAAAAGTTACCTGTTACAGCAGACGATGAAATTGGCGGGTTATCAAGTGGTATTAATACACTCTCTGTAAATTTAAAAGATCGAATCGACCGATTAAATGTTGCCAATACAAAATTACAACAAGATATTGAACGCGAACGTCAATTGGAAAAAACGAGAAAAGAATTCATTTCTGGTGTATCTCATGAATTAAAAACACCACTTAGTGTTATTCGTAGCTTCGCTGAAGGTATTCAAGATGGCGTAAGTAAAGATACGACATATTATACAAATGTTATTTTAGAAGAAACAGAAAATATGAACAGGCTTATTGTTGAAATGTTAGAATTAGCAAAACTTGAATCTGGTACGTACAAACTAGAAATGTCGACATTCTCAATCGGTGAATTAATTCAACAAGTCTATACAAAATTATTATTTAGCATGGAAGAAAAACATTTACAAGTGGACATCCATGTGGACTCTTCTCTATTTGTTAAAGCAAATCGTAGTCGTATTGAGCAAGTAGTTGTGAACTTGCTTAGCAATGCAATTCGATATACTCCAGATGGTGAAAAAATACACGTCTCTGTTGTAGAAACGGAAGATACAATGAAAATCGAAATTGAAAACACAGGCAATCCTATTCCAGAAGAAAGTCTTGAAAAAATTTGGGATCGCTTCTACCGTTTAGACGCTTCTCGTAGCCGTCATACTGGAGGTACTGGTCTTGGGTTATCCATTGTAAAAAACATTTTAGATCTCCATCACGCCGAGTACGGTGTGTATAATACCACTAATAGCGTTGTATTTTATTTTAATTTACAAAAAGTGAAAGAAGTCAAATAATTTGTCTTAATTTCACTAGGAGTTCACATGAAATTCACACTCTCCCTTTATAGTAAGAAACAAGTTAATCCTTTCCTTTACACATATAAAAGAGGAGAGTGCGTAAAATGAAACAAGCAGGACAACCTATTCAAAACGAAAAACAATTAGAAACTATCAAAAATATACTTTTACAATCTTCGAAACGTGATGGCTTATTATTCGTATTAGCTGTAAATTCTGGCTTAAAAGTAAGTGAAATCTTACAATTAAAAGTTAGTGATGTAATCGATGAAGACGAAAATGTTCGCCATTCCATTTTATTTTACAATGAAAAAGTAAAGAAACATAAATGGTTTGCTGTAAATGAAGACTTACAGCACGCAATCGAAGACTACATGAAAGAACGTAAAACTTGGAAACGTAATGAACCATTATTAAAGTCTCAAAAAGGAACAAAGTCTATTACGAGACAACATGCATGGTACATTTTAAACAAAGCTGCAAAAGAAGTTGGATTAGAAGGGATTAGCTCACATACACTTCGAAAAACTTGGGGCTATTGTGCATACAAATCAGGTGTTGATATTGCATTTTTACAACACTTCTTTGATCACAGTACTCCATCCAAAACTTTAAAGTATATCGGTATTGCTTAATAACTCTTATACATAAAAAGGTTACCATTTGTAAATTTGGTAACCTTTTTTATGTTTCATATTCTCTTTTCTTGTCTCTCCTATACTGTAGTGGTACTCTAATAGTAAGGGGGAGAAATTATGAACACATTAACAATTGAATTACCGAAAGAAACGGCTGAAAAACTTGATTTATTAAAGAAATCTTATGAAAAGAAAACAGGTGCTACAATTTCTGAAAGCACTCTCGTTCAAACACTTATCTCAAAGGAATTTATCCAAGCGATAACTCCTTTTGATTTACAACAAATCATCAATGGAAAAGAACAGCAGTAATTGCTGTTCTTTTTTTATTACTATTTAAAATATAAAGTGAAACTTTAATCAGTGGGGGTTTTGTTCATCCCCCACTGATTATTAGCCTTCACCAATCGGGCGTTTACGGGCAGCAGGGCTCCCACCTAACTTCTTTGCTCCAGCCGAATTTTGAGGTAGGAGTTTTACTGCCGCAAATAGCGGGATAAAAAGTTTTTTACTTATTTTCCGAAAAACCATTGACAATGATAATGATAACCATTATCATTTATTATGAAGCCAACAATTGATGAATCAACCAAACGCTCAGTAACATTGTTACCCCTCTTTTTCATATAGAAAGGCACTGTACATTCCCCCTGTTTGTACAGTGCCTTTCTTGTTTATCATCATTCAAACAAATTTAATTGCTCAGGCTTCGGCTCACCATATGTAATGTTCATCATTTTCATAAGCTGTTTCGCATTATCCGCTGCATCTCCGCCCGAATTATTATTAAACAATACAAATATATCCTTCGTCTTCTTTTTCAATCGCTCTAATCGTTCTACCCATTCCGCCAATTCTTTACTATTATAACGATACAAACAGCGAACCGCTCTCCAATTTTCTCCTTTATCCAGCCAACCATGAACATTTCGGCCATGAAAACGTATTAACGCCATGTCCGAGTTTGTTGCCTCTAATATAAGCGGTACTGATCCTATTCCAGCCTGAGGCTCATCGCAAATTGTATGAATCCAGTTTTCTTTTTCTAAAAACTGTAACGTCTTATCTCTCATTTCTGGATAAAACCATGTTTGATTTCGAAATTCTATTGCACATGGTAAATCTTCCATTTTTTCTTTCGTGTATCGAAGTAAATCTACATTTTTCACTTTACAATCAAACCATGGTGGATATTGAAATAAAATCATTTTTAATTTATTTGCTTCTATTAAAGGAAGAATGGATTGTTTATACACATCAAACATCTCATCGAACGTAGAAAAAGGGATTTCCCCTTTCATATGTCCTGTCATTCCTTGATAGGCTTTTACTATAAAAGAAAAATCTTTCGGCGTTTCCATCGCCCATTTTGTATAATTCCGCGCAGGTTGTATCGCATAAAATGAACTATCTACTTCCACAATGGGAAAATGTTCACTATAAGTTCGCAATTTATTTCTATTTTCATAGGGATTTATATATAAAGAATCATGATCTCCCCACCCTGTCACTCCAATGAAAAGCAAATATATCCCTCCCTTTTTAACTTCACCTTCTATCCATTCTACTCACTTCCCGGACATTTCAGCTAATCAATTTCATTAAGTAGCCCCTTCTTTAAGAGTATCCGTATAAAAATATGATATACTAAATGGAAGAATTTTTAAATTGAGGGGTTATTTATTTATGCTTCCAAACGATGATATTGTATCTCATGAAAAACGAATAGAAGAACTAGAAAATAAAGTGCGGTTATATGAAGAGCTTGTGAATCAATTACCACATCATTTCACATACAAAAATCCACATATTGGTTTACAAATAAAGAAAACGAGAACGACTCATTCCATTCAAAACATACAAAAAGAGAATAAAAAGGCTGATTTTCAACTTACTTGCGATTCATTATTTTTATTTGAACAACTTGAAACATACTTTGTTCATATTTTTGATGCTTTTTCACATCATGTCACCTTTGTTGATAGTAAAGGAAATATAACTTTATGTAATCAAGCTGCAGCAGATGATTTTGGTGTAGTACGAAATGATATAATTGGAAAGCCAATTCAACAATTACTAAACTTGCCAGAAGAACAAATTAAAGCGATTGAAACATTAAGAACAGGAACAGAAATATATAATGAAGAAGTGTTAGACAAAAACTATGGTATTTTAAACAATCGAATTATTCGGGATTATAACGGAGAGATTTTTAGAGTTATTAGTGTCTTCCATTATTTAAACACAGAACGTGATGCAGAAAAATTTTCATTAGCAGGACGAATCGCAGCTGGGATTGCTCATGAAGTACGAAATCCCCTTACAACGGTACGTGGATACTTGCAATTTCTACAAGATAACGTTTCTCCATCCAATAAAGAATTGTTTAAAAGTCTACTCATTCCTGAACTAGATCGTGCAAATAGTATTATCACAAAATTTTTAGCCATTTCAAAAACGCGTGAATTTACTAGAGAACCTTTTCCCATCAATACGTTTTTACGCGAATATATTCAACAACTACTTGCTAGTGAAGTTTTTTTACACAACATTTCTATTGACTATGAATTTTCTACGGAATTAGATGGTTTACTTGTCAATATCGATCGTCATGAACTTGTGCAAGTTTTTTTAAATTTATTTCAAAATGCTATCGATGCTCGAGGCGAAAGACCTCTTTCCATTCAAATCTCTAGTTATCGCCTAGATAACTTTGTTCGGATTACTTTCACAGATAACGGAACTGGGGTTCCTCCAGCTATTCAAGAATATATCTTTGATCCATTCTTCTCAACAAAAGATTCAGGAACTGGACTGGGCTTGTCAGTAACGAAGAAAATTATTCAAAATCATAACGGTACATTAAAAATGTCTAGTAATCAAAACGGTACAACTTTCACTATTTCTATTCCAATTTTACCTAAAGCGAACTATGAACGAATTAATTATTAGGTCCGGCTGGTGCTACTGGTGCCCAAGGTGCTCAAGGCGCTCAAGGTCCGGCTGGTGCTACTGGCGCTCAAGGGTGCTCAAGGTACTCAAGGTCCGGCTGGTGCTACTGGCGCTACTGGACCGTCGGGCACACCACTCCCTGTAACTATAGCAGCAATAGGAAATTCTAATCCACAAACTATATCACCTGGAACGAATATCCAATTTAATCAAGTTTTCGAACTAAATAATCTCATTTTTAATGACACTTCAGATACTTTAACTATTTTAGAAACAGGAGTATACGATATTAGTTTCTCAGCATCTACAACCTTCCCGGGTTCTTCACCATTTGGATTCGGTATTTCATTCAACGGTCAACCACCTACTCGTAATTTTTCAACTAACGTTATCGGTAGTGCGGTTTCTTTCTCCACAATTGTTACTTTAACAGCTGGTACAACAATCTCTGTACAACCTACAGTAAATACTATTTCCATCCCTAACACTGGTGACACAACAGCTACACTATCAGTCTTCCGAATTTACTAATTTTAGTTTTCATTTTATTTTTGAACGACCAAGAATGTTTGATTTATAGTAATTTGTATTATTTTGATTGTATGTTAAAACTTTCTTTTAATAAAAAGGAGCACTTATTTTGGAGGATAAGTGCTCCTTCTTTACGTTTCTTTACTTCAAATTTACTCTAGCTTAATCCTCTTTTTGTATGATGAATAGTGAAGACAAAGACATGAAAGAGGGATGACAATGCGAATTATATCACTGACACGTTTTTGGTTTGTTCTTATGGTATGCATAATTTTATGTATAGGGTTTCTTTTAACTCTAAACTATTCAAATGTTTCAAAAGCAGAAAGAAAAACAATTCCATACGAACTTCTGTATACAAAACAAAACAACATCCCGTATTCCTCTTCCACACAAAATGAAAAAAAAGTTATAAAAGGAATGCTTATTACAGAAGCTTCTAGTTATGAAAACCTACTTCAAATCGCTGAAACGATTAAAGATCAATATAAAAATAAAGACGTTGATGAAATAACACTCTCTATCCATAATAAAAATACTGGAAATTTCGAAGAGGAATTGCCATATGAACCTATTAGTAAAGGAATAATAACCGTCACGTATGATTCTCAATCCTTCGGTAGGACCAATGTTACGCTAAATAAACTGAAGCTTTAATCCGTGGCGCTTTTCCCATCCCCACGGATTATTAAGTTAAACCCATCAAATTTTTATAGGCAGCTCGATTCTCACCTAACTTCTTTTCTGTTGCCACATTTTGAACCGAGATAAAACCGCTCATTTCTCATAAAAAAGAGGCGAACTCGTTATTCGCCTCTTTTTTTACCAAAATGGAATCCACTCTTTCACTTTATCTATCCATTCATTTTGCTGTTCTTTTCTTTGTTGTTCCTCTTCTTTTCGTTTTTTCTCTTCTTCTTTCCTTCGTTTTTCTTCCTCAATCGTTTTTAATTGTTTTGTATAATCCGCCTCAGGTATTAGCGATAACTGAAATGCCTTTTGAGTTGGATTTCCATTCGCTTTCTTCATAATATCCCGGAACATTGTCGTTGTAATTTGGCTGCCTCCTGGCACATAATGCTCACTATCCGTTTTATCATACCCTACCCAAATCGCACCTACTAAATCCGGTGTGTATCCAACAAACCACGAATCCTTCGCACCAGTGCTTGGTCCATTTACAAGCTGGGTAGTCCCTGTCTTGCCTGCGGTATCGATATTATTAACTTTCGCTTTTTCACCTGTTCCCCTTTCAATAACACCTTTTAATAAGTATGTCATCTTTTGGGCAACTTTCTCGTTCGTCACACGAGTTTCTTTCTTATACCATTTTCCAATTGTTTTCCCTTCAGCATTTTGGATTTCTCTAATGGCATGAGCTTCTACTTGGACACCATCATTTGCAAGTGCGCTATACGCTTGAGCCATTACAAATGGTGAAGTCCCTACATGCATACCTCCTAAAGCAATCGGATACGTATGGTCTTCAGGCTCTAATGGAATACCAAACCGCTCTAAAGATTTCAATCCTTTATCTAATCCAATTTTCTCTAATAGCCAAACTGCTGAAACATTATATGACTTTGCCACCGCTTCATACATCGTCACATTACCATGGAACGTATGATCACTATTTTGTGGTGCATATTCTTTAATATTAAACGGTTCATCTTTTAAGACATCGTATACTTCATATCCTTGTTCTAACGCTGGTACATACACTGCAAGAGGCTTTAACGTTGAACCTGGCTGTCTTTTTAATTGTGTTGCATGATTAAACTGTAAAAATTGATAAGGACCTCTGCCTCCAACTAAAGCCGGAACACCGCCAGTTTTTGGATTCATAAGGACCACTCCCGTTTGCATAAGCTGATCTGAGCCACTATCTTTAAAATAACTATCATTATTCACAACATCTTCAACCGCTTGTTGTTTTTTCGAGTCAAGTTCCGTATAAATACGATAGCCACCTGCTAAAATTTCATTTTGTGTTAATTCATACTTGTCCATCGCTTCTCTAACAATATAATCTACGTATTGAGAATATTTTCCCTTATATTTATCGTCAACACCACGTCGTAATACAAGACCTGATTCTTTCTCCTGATTATATTGTTCTTCAGAAATATATCCTTGCTCCTTCATTAAACCTAATACGACATTACGTCTTTCAATTGATTTATTAAAGTTTTTATACGGCGAATACGCAGATGGCGCTTTAATTAATCCTGCAATCGTTGCAGCTTCTGAAATCGTTAAGTCTTTTACTTCTTTATCAAAATAAGATTTAGCTGCTCTTTTTATCCCCCAAGCACCTTCACCAAAATAAATTTGATTCATATACATTTCAACAATTTCATCTTTCGTATAAGTACGTTCTATTTTTTTCGTTAGAAAGTATTCCTTTATTTTACGCGAGAATGTACGGTCTTGCGTTAAAAATACATTTTTCGCAAGTTGTTGTGTAATTGTACTACCACCTGCCACAACTTCACCGGCTGTAATGTTCTTAAATACAGCACTTATAATTCCACTATAGTAAATACCATGATGACTAAAAAATTCCTTATCTTCTACTGCAACAATTGCTTGAACCATAATATCAGGAATATCTTTCCTTTTGACCCCTTCTGTTTTAGAAGAAGCTAATTTAGTCGCAACTTCATTATTTGCATCATAAATTAAAGTCGGTTGTGGAACAGCTTGTTTTAATTCAGATATATCTTGAATGGAAATTATTATATTTACAACAATAAATAGAGTAGCAAGTAAACTTCCCAATACAATTAATGAATTGCGTAGTTTCTTCCTCTTATTGAACCACTCAAGCGTTTTTTTAAAGTGAGTGTTCTTCAATTTCATTGGTTCACTTCCTTCATTTGTTTACACTCTTTTTTTAAAAGGAAGAATATACCTCCTTTTAAATTTATTATAATAACGTAGTCGTTCCTATAGTGTAAAGCTTTTCTTTCACATTCATACTTTTTGCAAGAAAAGGACATTCTACAAGTAAGATATTCATTGTTGAGTATTAATATTATTAATACAACAATGAGAGTTTTGTTAAGTTTTTGTAAACTTTTCGATAAAATGTTTTAAAAAACGACAGTTTTTTGTTAGAATTGATTAGCCAATATATTTTACATATATTACTTTTGTGGGGGTAACAATAATGGTCTTTAAATCAAAAAAAGATAAATTTTCTGAAATGCTTATGAACGTTTCCGAAAATTTAAAAGAAGGCGCGCAGTTTTTCGTGGAGTATAAAATTAAAAATGCTAGCGATTTAAAAGAGTTTTCTATGCGCATGAAAGAGTATGAGTCAAAAGGTGACTCATTCATTCACGAAATCATTATGGAGCTAAACAAAGCGTTTATTACTCCTATTGAACGTGAAGACATCCTACAACTTGCAATGAGTATGGATGATGTATTAGACGGATTAGATCACAGTGCTGGTCTATTCGAAATGTATTCTATTACAGAAGCTGATGAATACATGATTAAATTCGTTGAAGCAATTAATCAATGTGCGATTGAGATTGCAAATTCTGTTGAACTACTTTCTAAAAAGAAATTAGTCGATATTCGTACAAATGCGATCAAGATTAAGGATTACGAGTCACAATGTGATGATATTCGCCGTCATGCGATTAAGCACTTATTCTCTCGTGAGAAAGATCCGATTAAGATTATTCAATTTAAAGAGATTTACGAAGAGCTTGAAGAAGTAGCTGATAGCTGTCAAAGCGTTGCAAACGTATTAGAAACAATCATTATGAAGAACGCGTAAGGAGTTTGATCATGGATACACTCTTGATACTGACCGTTTTAGTAGTCATTTGCGCTTTAGCTTTTGACTTTATCAATGGATTTCACGATACAGCAAACGCTATTGCAACGGCTGTTTCAACGAAAGCTCTAAAGCCTAGACATGCAATTGTTATGGCAGCTATTATGAACTTTTTAGGTGCGATGACATTTACAGGTGTAGCAAAAACGATTACAAAAGATATTGTTGACCCGTTTGCTTTGCAAAATGGTTCTCTTGTAATTTTAGCTGCTTTGCTTGCGGCAATAGTCTGGAATTTGATCACTTGGTACTATGGCATTCCAAGTAGTTCTTCGCATGCAATCATTGGCGCAATCGCTGGTGCAGCAATTGCTGCTGCTGGTATTAGCTCATTAAACTATAAAGGGTTTATAAAAATTCTTGAAGCTTTAATCATTTCACCGATCATCGCTTTTGTTATTGGTTACATCGTATATAGTATTTTTAAAGTGGTATTTAAAAACTTTAACTTAACGAAAACGAACAAGAACTTCCGTATATTCCAGATTTTCACCGCTGCATTGCAAGCTTATACGCACGGTACGAATGATGCACAAAAAGCAATGGGAATCATTACGATGGCTCTTATGGCCAATAACTATCATACTTCTGGCGATATCCCTTTCTGGGTACAATTATCTTGTGCAATCGCAATGGGTCTTGGTACTTCTGTCGGTGGTTGGAAAATTATTAAAACTGTCGGTGGACAAATTATGAAAATTCGTCCTGTAAATGGTGTAGCTGCCGATTTATCATCATCACTTGTTATTTTCGGCGCAACATTTATTCACTTACCGGTTAGTACGACGCACGTTATCTCTTCTTCTATTTTAGGAGTTGGTGCTTCACATCGCGTGAAAGGTGTAAAATGGGGAACTGCAAAACGCATGTTAATTACATGGGTTATTACACTTCCTATTTCAGCTTCTTTAGCTGCATTATTTTACTACTTATTACACTTAATCTTTTAATCAAAAGTCGTCTTCCTTATTTTTCTAGGAAGACGACTTTTTTGTGAACAAGCCTATTTCTTATTAAAAAGCGTGTATAATGATTGATGGATAAGTTATATAGAGGAGTTGGCAATTTTGGAATACATCATGTTACTTTTCATCGGATTAATCGCCGGGACAGTCGGGAGCCTAGTCGGACTTGGAGGCGGAATTATTATCGTTCCGTTATTAATTGGATTACACAGTTTATCACCACAACTCGCAGTAGGAACTTCTATGGTAACAGTCGTTTTTACAGGGCTGGCTTCTACCCTTACTTATATGAAACATAAACGGGTAGATTATAAAAGTGGACTTATTTTATTTATCGGGAGTGGCCCTGGTGGTATTATCGGATCATGGGCAAACAAATTTTTAAACCAAGATACATTTTCTTTATACTTTGGGATTTTTCTTATATTCGTCTCCATTCTTCTTATACTACGAGACAAATTGAAACCTCTTTCCCTATCAAATATGACTGTAATTAAGCGATCTTTTACAGATAACAAAGGAAATACTGTAGACTATCAATTCCCACCATTTCTCGCTATCTTTATTGCCTTTATAGTTGGATTTATATCCGGATTATTTGGAATCGGTGGTGGTGCCTTACTTGTGCCAGCGATGATGCTCCTTTTTGCGTTCCCAGCACACATTGCTGTAGCAACTTCAATGTTTATCGTATTTCTCTCAGCAATTGTAAGTTCTTTAACTCACATCTCTCTAGGAAATGTCAGCTGGGCTTATGCATTAATTCTTATTCCTGGTGCATGGATTGGCGGAAAAATCGGGGCTTATATTAACACAAAATTAAGCGGTAATGCAATAATTAATTTATTACGTATCACATTAATTATTCTTGGAACTAGATTAATCATTACTTCATTTTTATAACGCGTTCTTTCTAGAATGCGTTTTTTCTTATACACATGAATATAAAAAGGCTCCTAGGAGAACAAATAAAACTAAACAAACACTTAATAGCATAAAATTTGAAATATGTAATTTCTTCAAGTTGACCACTCCTATAGCTATGACTGTTATCTTTATGATAGCGAAAAAACAGTTATCTTACAGTTACAAAGCGCTAACAATGCAAAATCATTTATTACAAATTTTATCCTTATATTTCATTTCTTTGTATAATCTATCGATTCAATAAAAAAAGATGTCATATTGACATCTTTTTAGTGAAGAAGTGACCATCCCATAAAGTCTTCATGTACTTGGCACGCCCTCTTATCGTTTCGATCATATAATTCAGCATAACTATCTGTTTCTTCATCATAAGCCATCGTATAAATAATTTGGCCGTCTATTTCAACGGATAAAACGACTCCACCTTTCATCTCTTCTACATGAATGATAGCATTCGCCGGAATTCTCATATCCGTCATCTTCATCGCATCTAACAATATACTAAACCCCCTACAGCGTATTCATTGCTAGTACTATTACACACTAAATAGTATACTACTGTAATAGCATACATTTCGTCAATGAAATTGCTGTTTAAAAAGCATATTGTCTTTATACATATACGCTAAAATATAAGAAATAGAAATGTTTTAATGGGGGGCTAACATTGATTCTACATAAGGGAGATGTATTATTCCGTCAAGGTGAGGACGGTCCATTATATTTTATAAAAACAGGTTTATTAAAAGTGATTCGGTTAGAAGAAGACGGAACACCATTTTTATTTAATATTATCGTTCCTGGTGAAACGATACCTCACCATTCTTTAATTTCACCGAAGGAATATCACGGTACAGCTATCGCTTTAATGAAAACAGAAGTCGAGCCTATAATTAGCAATGAATGGTACGACAAACTTCAGGCAAATCCTGCATCATATGAAAATATCGCTATACAATTACAATCGAAGTTAAGAATGATGCAACAGCGTATCGATCAATTGACAACTGTCTCTCCTAAAGAGCGCCTTCATCGTTTACAAGAGTGGTTCACCTTTTATTTAGGTGACATCCCTATTTATGAAATATTAACACAAACTGAAATTGGTCAGCTCATAGGTGTACGCCGCGAAACAGTAAATCGCTTACTTAGAGAACAAGCAAAAAACGAGGTAAAATAATACCTCGTTTTTCGCTTGGCAACGTTAACCTATTGTAAGCTTGCTGCGGGACCGAAAAATTCATAATGAATGTTCTCTTGTTTAACACCCAAATCAATTAATGCAGCATTTATATGTTTCATAAATGGTACTGGACCGCAGAAATAAAATTCTGCATCAGTCGTTGGAATAATAGTTTGTAACCATTCACGTTCAATGAATCCTTCTTGATCAAAATTCTTCATTTCCACATCTTGCTCTGTCGGTGAAGAATAGCAAGTATATGCTTTAACTTGTTCATACTCTTTTTCTACTGTCTCAACATGCTCTTTCATCGCATGTGTATTACTATTTATCGCCGCATGAACAAAGCATACATTACGCTTTGATTCTTGTTCAATTAACGTATTTAACATACTCATCATCGGTGTAATACCTACTCCACCGCTAATTAGTACAACAGGTAATGTTGACTCCATATTTAATACGAAATCTCCCGCTGGTGCACTTACTGGTAAGACATCCCCTTCCCCTACATGATCATGTAAGTAATTAGATACTTTACCATCTGGTGTATCTACACCTTTTTCTTTCTTTACACTAATACGATAATATTCTTTTCCTGGAGCATCAGACAAGCTATATTGACGATTATGTGTATATGTCTCACCTTTAATATTTATTTGAATCGTTACATATTGTCCTGGGATGAATGAAGAAACTTTCCCGCCATCTTCAGGTTTTAAATAAAATGATGTAATAACGTCGCTTTCCTTCACTTTTTTAACAATCACAAAGTTGCGGAAATCTTTCCATCCACCTTCTTTATGTGCAGCTTCTTCATACATACCCGCTTCAATGCTAATGAATGCATCAGCAATGACGCCATACGCTTCTCCCCATGCATTTAAAACTTCATCAGGTGCGCCTGCGACCTCTTTAATCGCTCGTAGTAAGCATGTACCTACTATTGGATAATGCTCTGCTTTAATACCTAAACTTCTATGCTTATGACCGATTTGTTTTACAACTGGAATAATAGCTTCTAAATTATCAATGTACATTGCAGCTGCATAAACAGCATTTGCTAATGCTTGTTGTTGTCTTCCTTTTTTCTGGTTCGTATGGTTGAAAATATTCAATAACTCCGGATGTTCCGAAAATAAAATTTGATAAAATCTCGTTGTAATCTCAACGCCTTTTTCTTGTAATAACGGTACTGTTGACTTTACGATTTCAATTGTTTTTGCACTTAACATTGTATCCCACTCCTCTATTTCCTTAACTGTTTTTAGTTTAACTGAATTGTATAATTCATATTGTGATTTTAATCACTATTAACATGGTGTTTTTGTGAAAAATATATGAACAATGCACATATTAAGTAAATTTTAATTAGCCCCCATTAATTGTGCTCAAAAAAAAAGCTAACTAGAATTCTAGCTAGCCTACTACTTTGTTTGTATTGCTTGTTCAATTACTCTTATATTCTGCCCATCTCCAAACTCTGTATACCCCCATATATTCGTTTCACCTTTATGTTTATTCACAAGTATATCCAAGTCATGATATACGCGATGAGCATAGATTACATACTCAATATTCTGAAGCTCCACACCTTTTTTTACAATTTCATAACTTCTATTCACATCGCGTTTTATTTTTTCATTTTTTATTTCTTTATGTATATTTTTTAAAGAGGCTTCTTGCTCTTGAAACCATCGTTTAAAATATTTCCAATCCCCATCTGTATATTTCTCTGCCTTGCCATAATTCAAGAAATTATTATAACTTTCATGTGTCGTACGAACAAAATCGAGTGTCTTCTTCTTCTCTTGCACCTCTTCTATTTGTGCTACTGTATTTACTCCAGCAGACTTATTCGCATAATATAATAGTACTTTCATAAGACTATAGCTCGCTATTGCCATCACAGTAATAGTTACCAATACACTTAACAATTTCTTCATATACAGAACCCCTTTTCTACTATGAATATTACAATGTACTGTTACACTTGTAACATTCTCTCGTAGAAATGTAATTCCTGTTTAAATCCTCCTTTTCATTTCGACACTATTTTTCTACAAACTTCTCCTTGGTAAATGCTCTTGTAAAACAACATAACCTTCATAAGCTGTATAACCGAGTATAGCCATTAATCCGATATAACAAGCAAATACTGTCCATTTCGTTTTCGTATCGACTTTATAATAATTTTCTTGTTGTTCCTTTTCTGTTTCCCATTCATTTAATTTTCTTTCTGACATTTCAAATGCTTCTCTTATATGAATTGTATGCATTTCTTTTTCATCTTCATATGGGACATAATCAAGTGGCTCAAATTTTGGTAAAAGGTACTCTAGCACTTCAATCTTTTGAAGTTCTCCTGTTTTTAATTCTTTTTCACGTTCTCTTTGTCTTAATACATTCATTTCATGGTGAATCATATAAATCGTTCGATGCACCGCACCAGTTTCTTTTAATTCCTCTTCAAGCCTAGCAACATATCCTGTCATTCCATCGATTTTATATCCTAATTCCTTAATCGGCTCATCTCTCTTTATTACTCTATATAGTTCCATACAGCCGATAATAAAAATAAACCCTCCTAAAATACTCTTGAAGTAAATAGAATAGCCGAGTAGTAAAACTAGCCCTGCTCCCCAAATTTTCGTGCTTACAACTGAAATTATTCGTCCACCATCTAATGGAGAAACTGGAATTAAATTAAAGAAATTAATCATACTTCCAAGTAAAATAATAAGCGCCCAAAACGGCTCTTTCGTGATTATATACAGTGGGATCGCAGGTAAAAATGAAAGCAATCCGAAAAGAGGTCCCATATATGCAATGTAAGCTTCATCTTTTGCATTTTTCGGCATCTCTTTCATCCCAATAAGAGCTCCCATAAATGGTATGAAGATTGCTGGCGATGTTGGTATCCCTTTCTTTCTCGCTGCCCATAAATGCCCCATCTCATGTACAAACAATAAATATACGAGTGCTACCCCAAACTTCCAACCATATATGACTGCGTATGCACCAAGCGATAAAAACATACTAAATACTGTTGAAAATTTTGCTAACTTAAAAATTGCAAATACCCATTTTAACTTAGATAGTAAAAATAACCCTATTGCAACTATAACTCCCCATAATCCTTTTTTATTATTTTTCATATTCCTCTCCTTTATCTCGCTTTATTGAGCCATATACACTCATCAAAACTTATTCTTTTTCTCTATTATGACATATTTTTTTCTATTGTTAGAAATAATGTTTATTCCATCCATTTTTAGCCAAAAATAAAAATAAAAGGAGGTAAATACAAATGAAATTACAATCTCTTATGATAGGCGCTCTATCGTTTTTAGCTTCAACTCTTATTTTTTATACCGTCAGCTACGTATTATTATTAGATTGGTTGCCAAATCACTTATTTATAGCCCTTATTATTCTTTCTGCTCTTATGATTTCCTTTCTAATTACACGAAAATCAATGAATGAGCCATCTGCAAAAGCAAAATAATAGAGGGGATCTTTCCCCTCTATTATCATTTCCTAGGAAAGGCCATATAGACTTTATGATTCTTACTGCCCGCTATTTACGGGCAGTAAGAATCCCACCTCAAAATTCGGCTGGAGCAAAGAATTTAGGTAGGATTCGTGCTAATAATCAGCGGGGGATGCCCCCACTGATTAAAATTTCACTTTATCTTTGTAAATTCATTTTTTCACCATACTCTTTAACAATTTGAATAATGTTTTGAAATGCTCCTACTTTTTCTTTCTTACTATTTAATATTTGTAAATCGTGATTATCATAATAGGTTTCTAGTGATTTTAATTGTGATTCTGAAGCATCTTTTATCGGAACAGTAACATTCAACTCATACTGTTTATACCCTTCCTTTACTTTTTCAGCTGAAATTATTTCACTCTCTTTTGCGCCAATTAATTTTTGGACCTTTTCCGGGAAAATTAATTGCAAATAATATTCTTGTTCCTTTGCTAACTTATTATATAGTGATTGTGAAATCGTATAACGTACTGTATAATTCATTTTTTGATCACCAGCTTTAATATGAAACGCAGTAATCTGCATGTCTTTTTTTGTTACTTCCGTTAAATTACCTACCTGCATCTCATCTTCTTTTTGTTCTGGAATCTTTGGAAAGATAGCCAAAAGCTTTTCCGTATCTTTTTCGTTAAGCATATACATATCTTTCTTATATTGAATCCATCCTCGGCGATCTTCTCCTCTTAACCATGCATAATATGTTTCTTTTTTTCCATCACTACTAATTTGTATTTCATATTCCGGTTCACCAAAACTACCCGTTACTTCTTGTTTTTCCGCTTTGTTTATAATATCCACCACCAACTCCGCATCCATTTTCTTTAAATTTTTTTCTTCTTTACCTTTTTGCATAACAGTTACTTGTAATGGTTCTCTCATTTCATTCACTGTCTCCTCTACTTGTTCCGGTTCTTTCTTTTGCTCGGATTGACCACACGACGCGAGTAAAATAACACATAAAAACATTAAATATTTCCCTTTCAAATCGATTCTCCTTTTCCAATAAGAAATTCTTATAACCCTCATGCATAAAACAAAAACGTTACATTATATAGAATGAGCTATACTATAAACTGAAGGGAGGATTTTACAATGTCCATTAATTTTCATGATGCAAATAATAAGTATACGTATGCAAATCGTAACGCACATATTTCATGGCAGGAAACAATAAACAATATTGTAGATGTGCAAAATAAACAAGTAATTGATATAGGTTGTGGTGGCGGCATTTACACGAAAGAACTTGCTCTTATGGGAGCCAAAAGTGTTGTTGGGCTTGATTTTTCAAAAGAAATATTACAAGCTGCAAAAGAAAATTGTAATGCCTTCCCAAACATTTCATTCATTCACGGTGATGCACATAATATCTCATTCCCTAATGAAACATTCGACCTTGTCATTTCTCGTGCAGTCATTCATCATTTGCATGATATTCCCACATTTATACGAGAGGCTTCTCGTATATTAAAAAAAGACGGTCTACTTATTTTACAAGACCGGACCATTGAAGATTGTATAATCCCAGGAAGTCCTGAACACCTTCGTGGATATTTTTTCTCGGTCTTTCCAAAACTCATTGAAACAGAAGCGCAAAGAAGACCAAAAACCACTACTATACAGCAATTATTACAAACATATCCTCTTCAAGCGCTCCCCATTCAAACACAATGGGAAGTACGAAAAGTACATGATTCTGTAGAGGCTTTGCTACAAGATTTATCTCCTCGAACAGGCCGATCCATTCTATATGAACTAACAGATAATGAACTTTCTCAACTTCTACATCATATCCAAACGGCATTACAAAACGTCTCTCCTATCATCGAAAGAGATCGTTGGACAATTTGGAGCGCGAAAAAATTGTAAGGAAGGAAGCCTCACAAAATAATGTGAGGCTTCCTTCTTTCATAATCTAATTTTGCAACACTCTTGATATCCTCCACTCCTGGCCTGTGCACTTCCACACTTCGGACATACTAAATATCTAGACTGATTTGTCAACAAACTACCTTTTTGAAAGAGTAAAACTTCTGCTTGTTTAAACGAACGCGAATAATATAACCACATAAAACCAATTATAGCAATAATGCCAAATAATACTCCCATCGCAAGCATTTCAGTCACCTCTTTTGGTTTGTTCTTTCCAGCAAGTGGATTGTTGTATTATTCTCTGCAAATTCAAACAATTCCTTCCTTACTCTTATAAATATCGATTTTCTCCATAAACTTTACAATTCTCTATAATGTTTTACAGCATTTTTACAAATAGTATTAACCCCTATATTCTCAGCTATATTTCTACAGGAAAGTGTATTTCTCAAAAAATATGTTGACTTTCTAAAAAAAACATGTAAAAATGTTGTCAGAATACTTGAATAAAAATTCATTGACGAGAACGAGTATGTTATAGAGCTGTTCCCCAGAGAGTTGGTATTTTGCTGAAAGCCAACGCTCAGTTCGTAACCGAAAATCATCTCCGAGAAGTAGAACCGAATGCTAAAGTAAGTTCTTACCGGTCGTCCCCCGTTACAAGGAACACGTATCATGTTGTACGTTGTAAAGCCGTATACATATAGATATATTTCTACATGTATAAATTAGGGTGGTATCGCGGGTAAATATAACTCGTCCCTTTCTTAAGGGGCGAGTTTTTTGTGTTCTTACAATGAATTTACAAAAAAGGAGAAAAAAAACAATGAACACTGTATCAAAAAAACATGTTTTTTTCACAGGTCTTATGCTGTTTTCTTTATTTTTTGGAGCAGGAAATTTAATTTTCCCTCCAATGCTTGGACAAAATGCTGGTGAAAACTTTTGGCCAGCAATGATTGGTTTTTTACTAACAGGAGTCGGCTTACCACTACTTACTGTTATCGCTATTTCTCTATCAGGAAATGGAATGCAACAACTTGCAAGTCATGTTCACCCATTATTCGGAATATTCTTTACGGTAGTTGTATACATTGCAATCGGTCCATCTATGGGCATCCCACGTGTTGCTAATGTCGCTTATGAAATGGGAATTAGTTCTTTCTTACCAGAAACTATTCGCTCTAGCAGCCTAACGCTATTTTTATACACAGTCATCTTCTTTGCTATCGTATTTTGGCTTAGTTTAAATCCTTCTAAACTCGTCGATCGTATCGGAAGCGTATTAACACCTATTTTATTACTCTCTATTTTCTTATTATTCTTTAAGAGTGTATTTTCACCACTTGGGCAATCAGGACCAGCAATGCAAGAGTATCAAACTTCTCCAGTTTTCAAAGGTTTTATGGAAGGATACTTAACGATGGATACCATTTCAGCGCTTGCATTTGGAATTATCGTTGTAAATGCAATTCGCTCAAAAGGTGTGAATGACCGCAAATCAATTGCCATCGCAACAGCAAAAGCAGGACTTATTGCCGCTACTGGTCTCGTACTTGTATATGGTGCACTTGGCTGGCTCGGTACAACTAGTGTCTCTCTCGGATACGCAACAAACGGCGGACAGCTACTTACCGTTATCGTACAACAATTACTCGGTCCATATGGTCTAATTCTATTATCTCTTATCGTTACACTCGCTTGCTTAACAACATGTATTGGACTTGTATCTGCATGCAGTCAATACTTCTCAACATTATTAACGAAATTTTCATACACAACGTTAGCAAGTGTCATTTGCACATTAGGATTATTAGTTGCCAACTTAGGTTTAACAAAAATTATCGCAATCTCTGTTCCTATTTTACTTGTTGTATATCCAATTGCGATTGTACTCGTATTACTATCATTACTTCATAAATATTTCGGTGGATATCGTTCTGTTTATGTAGGTGCGTTAATTGGATCTGCAGTTGTGAGCGTATTTGATGGATTAAAACAAGGGAATATTCCTGTTTCATCTATCACATCTTATTTCGAGTTTATTCCATTATATAATGAAGGAATTGGCTGGTTAGTACCAGCATTAGTTGGGGCTATTATCGGTTTTGCTATCGCAAAATTAAGTGGCGCCAAAGCAGTACCATTAACGGATCATTCACCTGAATCGAAAGTATCATAAAAAAACTCCCATTTCGGGAGTTTTTTACATTTGATAAGAAGTATGATTAAAGCTACTTACTTTATAAGCCTTCGTATAGTAATCAATATTCGTATCCACTGTTTCTACTTTTACAACATCATAGCAATCTTCTTGCTTCACTAGAAATAAATAATATTCTTCTGTCGCCTCAATAATTGCAATACGATCTGTTTCAATATCATATTGTTCACAAAGTGCTTGCAACGCATTCACATAGTTACCTAATTTTTTCGTTTCATCCATTCCAAATATCGTTTGAACTAACATACACTCTCTCCCCTTTGTATGTACTGTTAACACCTTAATGATAACGCTTACATAAATAACCGTCAATAAAAAGCTTTGACCATATATAGTCAAAGCTTCCTTCTTATTTCGTCAATTGGTGTCTAAACGCATAAATAACCGCCTGTGTCCGGTCACTTACATTTAGCTTATTTAATATATTACTCACATGTGTCTTTACTGTTTTAAGGGCAATAAACAACTCATCTGCAATCTCTTGATTACTTTTCCCCTCTGCAATTAATAACAAAATTTCAGACTCTCTTTCTGTTAACTCCTCATGCAAAGGTTGTTCTTTCTTCTGACGCATACGAGACATCATTTTGCCAGTAACTTTCGGCTCTAATACCGTTTCCCCATCATAAGTAGCTCTTACAGCATCTGCAATATCACTCGCTCTTGATGTTTTTAATAAATAACTTGTCGCCCCCGCCTCAATAACAGGATATAACTTTTCATCATCTAAAAAGCTCGTGACAACTACAATTTTCGCTTCTGGCCATTCTTGAATAATAGCACGTGTCGCTTCAACCCCATCCATCTCATCCATAACAAGGTCCATTAAAATAATATCCGGTCTTAATTGCAAAGCTAACTCTGAACCTTTTCTTCCATTTTCAGCTTCTCCAACTACTTCAATATCTGGCTGCGTTGATAAATATGCTGATACACCCATTCGAACCATTTCATGATCATCAACTAGTAATACTTTTATCATGATTCTCCCCCTCTCTCAATCATAATAGGTACTTTCACTTCTATTTGCGTACCTTTATTCGGAAAACTAAGAACTTTTAATGTACCACCAATTTCATGAACTCGCTCTTGCATTGACCTTAAACCGTATGAACCAGCCTTATTAACACCAACTTTAAACCCAACACCGTCATCAATAATTTTCAAAATCGCATATTGATCAATTTTCCGAAGGCGTACTTCGGTTTTCTTTGCCTTCGCATGCCGTAAAGTATTAGACAGCGCCTCTTGTACAATACGGAATAAATGATCCTCTACACCTTTTTTTAATTGGATCGGTTCAATTAACCATTCAATTTTCATATGTTGCTTTCTAGACAGTTCTGTTAATAATTCTTCTATACCCTCTGTTAGTTTCTTACCTTCTAACTGCACTGGGCGTAAATGAAGGAGCAAAGCTCTCATTTCTGATTGTGCATTTACAACCATATTCTCAACAAGCTGCAACTGTTTTTTCGTCGTGTCTGGAATTTCAGCTGCTTGCTCATTAATGGCTGACATCATCATCGACATTGCAAAAAGCTGCTGACTTACAGAATCATGTAGCTCTCTCGCTAATCGATGCCTTTCTTGAGAAATCGCTTCTTGTCTCATCTCTTCATTCCAATGGGCTCGTTCATTCGTTACTTTTTGAAATAGCCCAGCTTGCTCCTCTAAGCGACGAGCAAGACCAATTACTTTTCGTTCCACTTCATGAAATTCATCGTCCGCAGTAAATGAAACATCACTCGGAAAATTCCCTCGCTCTACTTCAAATAGAAAAGTATTTAATCCTTGTATACGCTGTTCTATATAATAACCGATTGCATATCCTACAATTCCTCCGATAAGAAGACTCGTACTCATAATAAACAAGCCAATTGGAACAGAAGCAATGGATTCTTTCCAAAGTAAATCATAAACTTGTTGCTCGCTTTTCCATACATATACAATTGTACAAATAAGTGCGATACTCACAGAGGACAACATAGAATAACGAATATACATCCACGAAATATTCCTTTGTTTTTTCATTATACTTTCCTCACTTCCGTATCGCCTACGACAAGCGAAGAAATAATTTTAATACGACGAGGGGCTTCTTTATACTGTTCTGTTCTAAACGTAACATTACGGTTAAATCCAGTTTCTTCGTGTCCTGGTAGGAGCACTCGCCCAACAATAACAGAATGATTTAAAGACAATTCAATATCATATGGTACATATAAGCGAATATTACCAATGACGCCCCGAATCACAATAACCGTTTCTCCCTCTGGAATCATAGCAGTTGTTAAATCAATCTCGACGTCACAAGCACCATATTGGACGTTAATATCCTCTATTTCATAAATATGATCCATCATTCGTACATTACCTACAAACATATTTTTTATATACGGTTCTGTACGATATATTTGTTTTTCTTCATTTATATATCCCTTTTCTTTAATTTCAACTTTCATTGCTTTTTGCCGATGTCCTTGTTGAATAAGTTGATAACCAATTAAAGCTAAACAAGCAAACACAACAAGTACGAATGCCGCTGATGAAAATAAGAAGAATAAGAAGACAATACCACCGACAAATAAAAATACATTCCCTCTTACATAACGGTTCTTCTTTCGATAATGTCTTCCAAACATAATCATAATAAATGCAAATATTAGACCACCTGGTTCAAAATGTCCAAGTATCATATCAAGAAAAAGACCGAATCCAAATATGATGAGGAGCATCCCCATAAATTGTGTTTTTGAAAATTGCTTCTTCATTTCAGCTCCCCCCTCCTTGTCACATATACATAGAAGAAAAGGCATTGCTTTCCAACACCTTTTCTCCTATCACTATATCATAAGCCTGTTTTATTATATACTACAATTATTTTGTTACTTCTTTCGTTAACGATACTTCATTTTTCTCTTTCATTTCACTCTCTAGTTTTGCAATTTTCATATCAAATGTATCACGCTCATGCTCTTCATTTATACGAAGCTCTATGTCACGAATGTGATCTTCAATTTCTTCGAATCGTAAGAACGGATTATTTTCATCCATTTTATGCATAGCAGTATTCATACGGCGGTTTGCATGCGCCATATTTTCACGTGCCATTAATTCCATACGCTTTGCGTTCATTTCTTTTAATTTATTTTTCATTTCTGAAAGACGACGCTCTAACTCATCAATTTGCTCTACAACACCAGCATACATTTCTTCTAAGCGAGTTACTTGCCCTTCATAATACGCTACTTCTTCTAATGCACGTTCATGCAATTGCAATTCGCCTGCTTCTTGTGCGATGATAGCTTGCTTTGATCTTTTATTAACGAAATAACGTGCTTGCTCAAGCTCACGAGCGAAGTTAGATTTTAATGTTTTATGACGCTGAATTAACTTCTCAATTTTTGTTATTTCACGCTCACTATCTCGTAAATATTGGTTTAACATAGCAATTGGATTTTTTCTTTCTTTCTCATCTAACACATTATGAAAATCAGCTAAAATTGCATCGCGTACACGTCCGAATAAAGATTGTTTCATTATAATCTTCCTCTCTTCTACTTTATAATTTGATTTATTTTATATTAGTTTTTCATTAACTTGTTCCACTCATCTTCAAAGTTGCTATATGGTTTAGCACTTTCTGGAGCAGAATCAACAACTACATTTTTTCCTTTTTTCCACTCACGGTATCCGTAGTATAAAACTACTAATGCTGCGATACCGATTAATGCTGGGGAATGAGAAAGTGCAATGGACAAACCGATTAAACCAACAATACCCCAAGCTAACTTTCCAAAGAATGATTTAGCTCGCACAAATGATTTATAGCTCCAGTACACAACTCCTGCTCCAATGGCGAATCCTACAATACCAGCAAGACTACCAAGAGCAATTAAAGCCAAAATACCGGCTGCGATAAACGCTAGAAATTGTTTCATCTTGTGCTTGCCTCCCTTCGATTTGATACTCTTATCTTAACTATTTTTTCATTTTTTCATAACGAGCTTAAGAACTGTTTTCGACTCAGACTTAAGACCGAGTTAAATTCAGCCTTTTGCAAAAATATGCGGTAGGATAGGATGATTCACTCTTTTATCGCACATAAAAAGCCGTACAGAGAACATTCTCTGTACGGCTTTCGTTACTATTCATAAACTTCATTTTAAATTATGCTGTTTTGTGATACTCTTTCTTTCCCGCTACTTTAGAAAACCTCGGGAAACCAATTAATATAGAAATGATTCCACATACTCCAACTAAGATTGGATAAAACGCATATGGTAACAATTCAATTGGAGATAACGCCGCAAATCCTGCTGCCGTTAACATTTGCGCACCATACGGAATTAATCCTTGCACACAGCATGAGAAAAGATCTAATACACTCGCTGATTTACGAGGGTCAATTTCATATTGATCTGCAATGTTTTTCGCAAGCGGACCTGTAAAGATAATAGAAATCGTATTATTCGCTGTACACATATTCGTCATACTCACTAAGCCAGCAATACCGAACTCTGCTCCTTTTTTCGAACGAATATTACGTGTTAAAAGATTCATTAAATATTGAATGCCACCATTATACTGGATAAGTTCAACCATACCACCGATTAAAATGGCAAGTAACACTAACTCCATCATACCGCCCATTCCAGTCGTTACACTTTTAAAGAAACTCTCTAACGTATAACTTCCATCTATAAGACCGATAACACCAGATAATACCGTTCCACCAGTTAATACAATGAGTACATTCCAGCCAAGTAGCGCTGTAACAAGTACACCTGCATATGGTAAAATTTTCACCCAATCAAATGTATGAGCTTTAATTTCTGTATCATTACCTAAAGTAATCATTACTAATATTACAATTGTAATGACTGCAGCTGGCAATACAATTAAAAAATTCGTTTTAAACTTATCTTTCATTTCTGTTCCTTGCGAACGAACAGCAGCAATTGTCGTATCAGAAATAAATGATAAATTATCACCAAACATCGCTCCACCCACAACAGTAGCCATCGTAAGCGCAATTGAGATATCAGTTTGCCCACTAATACCTACAGCAATCGGTGCTAATGCAGCAATTGTTCCCATTGAAGTTCCCATCGCTAATGAAATAAATGCCCCTATAACAAAAATTCCAGCAACGATAAATCCTTGGGGTAAAATAGATAACGCTAAGTTAACAGTGGAATCAACTCCGCCCATTCCTTTTGCTGTTTCAGAAAACGCCCCTGCAAGTACAAAAATCAGAACCATGATCATAATATCAGGGTTTCCTGCACCTTTAGCAAATCGTTCTACTTTCACATTAAAGCTTTCCTTACGATTCATCACTAAAGCAATTCCTACAGCAATTGAAATTGCTACAAGTATCGGCAATTTATAGAAATCACCTGTAATAATTCCAGAACCAATAAATAGCGCCAAAAATACTCCAAGTGGTAATAAAGCTAAACCATTTCCTCTCGTTTCTTTCAAAGTATCATCTCTCCCTAGTTTTCAACCTTTTCTAATGAATAACAAAAGACCTCTTCCGATGAGAAGAGGTCTTATACATCTATAAGAAACGCTCTTCTCATCTTTCAAGCACACGCTTGCTGGATTTGGCACAGCACTCTGAAATCGAGTCCGCTGCCGAGGCATCGTAGGGCCAGTCCCTCCGCCTCTCTTTATAAGAAGGTTTCATATTTATTTTTTAATAATAATTTCTTTCCTAACTTTACTCGCTTACAAAACAAAAGTCAATTATTTTTTGTATAGATTTTTTTGGTAATTATGCAAAAATATGAATAAACCAATCATTTTAACTTTTCGATTTCTTTATCCAATATTGAGATCCAATAAAATTTTCTATTTTTTATCTTCGCGATAATCCATTTTGTTGTATTCCATGCTAACTCATATTCTTCTTTTGTAACATCACCAATTTTATAGGCATCCTCTAACTCGTCTTCATCCAGTACATAGATCTCACCGTTCGGTAACAATACTACATCTAAATATAAATCATCAAAATAAGGTAAACCACGCTCGTCTATTTTATATTCTTTCGTCACGTCGATATAATATTGCAGTAATTGTTTTTGATTGTCTAACATAGCTGTAATTGCAAAGTTTTCCCCGTTTATAAAATATTGCATCCATGTATACCCATCACCTGCAATGCAAAGCTGTTTACCATTGTATTCTTTATAACTAGGTTCTCTCACTTTTTTTATGTCCAGTATTCCTAACATTCCATCCTCTACTTGCTTAACCATATAATCCTTCTCTATTAGTCGCTTCCACGAAGAACCGTCACCATATTTACGTTTCATTACGTCCGCTCCTCTTCTATATATAGAAAAGCCCCCACATATTATGTGAGAGCTTGTTCATATTATAATTAAGCCGCTTGACCCTTTTCAGATATCTCTTTTAAATAGGCTTGTCCTTTTTCAGCGTCATATTGACCTTCCCACTTAGACATAACTACAGCCGCTAAAGAGTTACCTACAACGTTAACTGCTGTACGAGCCATATCAAGAATACGGTCAATACCTGCAATAAACGCTAAACCTTCAGCTGGAATACCTACTGTACCAAGTGTTGCTAATAATACAACGAATGATACGCCCGGTACACCCGCGATACCTTTTGATGTAACCATTAATACAAGTAATAACGTAATTTGTTGTGTAATGGATAATTCAATACCGTACATTTGCGCTAAGAAAATTGCCGCAATTGCTTGATATAAAGTTGATCCATCTAAGTTAAATGAATAACCTGTTGGAATAACGAAAGATGTAATTGCTTTCGGACAACCGAATTTCTCCATTTTCTCCATAATTTTCGGTAAAACCGTTTCTGAACTTGCTGTAGAATACGCTAAGATCAGCTCGTCTTTTAAAATCTTAAAGAATTGGAAAATGTTTATTCCAAATATTTTCGCTGTAAGTCCTAATACAACTACAACGAAGAAGATCATTGCTCCGTATACTACAATGAGTAATTTCCCTAATGGAATTAATGAAGCTAATCCGAATGTAGAAACTGTAACACCAATTAATGCGAATACACCAAATGGTGCAAACTTCATAACTTGGTTCGTTACATAAAACATTGCATCTGCTACACCTTGGAAAAATTGTAGAACTGGTTTACCACGCTCACCAATTGCTGCTACACCTAAACCAAATAATACTGAGAAGAAGATAATAGCAAGCATATCACCTTCAGCCAATGATTTCATAATGTTCGTCGGAACAATATTTACAAACGTATCCGCAAACGAATGACTTTGTACTTGAGCTGTTGTTTCTGCATATTTAGAAATATCAGTCTTTGTTAATTTATCCATATCAACGCCTTTTCCAGGTTGGAAAATGTTCGCTATTAATAGACCAACAACAATTGCAAGTGTTGTAATAATTTCAAAGTAAAGAATTGTTTTTCCGCCTAATCGGCCTAACTTCTTAACATCGCCAACACCAGCAACACCAACAACGATACTTGCTACAACAATTGGTACAACGATCATCTTAATTAATCGAATGAAAATATCACCAATTGGTTTTAAATAATCAACCACTGCCGGATTGCCAAAGAAAATCGCCCCAACTGCAATACCAAGCGCAAGTCCTATTAAAATTTGCCATGCAAGTCCTATTCTTTTCATATTTGTTGTAACCCCCTCTTCGATGTGTCACTCTATCTCTCATTCTATCTCTATAAAACATGAAATTAAGAGTATTACATATTATTCGACAATTCACTACATTTTGTCCCTGTTAAAAATCATAAATCAAAATTTAAAATCTGACAACAAAATAAGTTTGCCCGAATGCAAATAATTTTCTTGACAAAAATAAAACCCATGTAAGAAAACCTAACATGAGAACGATCCCTCACTAGTGATTTAAAGGTTTTTAAAGTAATGTTTCACCATCGGAAATTCCATCATTTTCCATGTTTTTTTTAGAACAAAATAGAAAATGGTGCATTTTTGTATGCATGCAAAAATTTCACTTTATGACAAACACTACGAAAAGATACTAAATTCCGACAAAACTTAGCAAAATTATAAAATTTTCTTTACATTATGATTACAACGATAGACACTCTTCTTCTTATGATATATAACATTCATAGGGAAAGGAGCAAGACAACCATGAAAAAGAAATTTGCAGCATTTAGTGTTTTAGCAGCTGGAACGATTTTCGTTTCCCCGTTACTTTCACCCGTATACGCTGAAACGAATGAGAATAAATTATCTAATATTCAATCCGAATTAGAAGGCAAACAAAATGACTTACAAAATAAATCAGCTGAGAAAGAACAAATAGAAAAAGAAATCCAGGAATTACAAAAGAAAATCGACGAATTAACTACTTCTATTAATAAAAACGAAGCTGAATTAAACGATACAAAAAAAGAAATTAGCAACACACAGCAAGTTATTACTGAAAAAAAGAAACATATAGAGCAATTACAAACGAACATAGATACACGGCAGGAAGTTATTAAACAACGACTACAATCTATGCAAGAAAAGCCTCGTACGAGTATCATTACAGAAGTAATAACAAGTTCTGCAAATATTGCCGATCTTGTTGATAATATGTATTCTGTAAGTTTAATTTTAAATAACGATACAGATATTGTGAAAAAGCAAACAAGTGATCAGAATGCTGTGACGACAGAAAAAGAAGCTGTTGAGAAAAAAGAGCAACAATTGAAAGAATCCGAGCAAAAATTAGTACAAAAACAACAAGAGTTACAAAGTAATCAACAACAGCAACAAACTCTTATTAAAGATCTACATACGAAAGTATCAAAAGTAGATTCCGAGATTGAAGGATTAGAAGAGTCACAAGGTATTTTAGAAAACCAGCGTCAAGCTGTTCAAAAAGCAATTGAAGAAGAAAAACGTGCGGAAGAAGCTCGCAAAGCTGAAGAGGCACGCAAGGCTGAGGAAGCAAAAAAACAAGCCGCCGCTTCTGCTAAAGAAAGCACACAATCCGCACCAACACCGCAAGATACGAACAAAGGTGGATTTATTAAGCCAGCCGCTGGATCAAAAACTTCTGGATTCGGCGCACGTTCTTTAGATAACCATAAAGGAATTGATATCGCAGCTTCGGGAACAGTTCCAATTATTGCCGCTGCAGATGGCGTTGTTATCCGTTCAGAATTATCCTCTAGTTACGGAAACGTTGTTTACTTATCTCACCGTGTTAATGGAAAAACATATACGACAGTGTATGCACATATGAATAGCCGCTCTGTATCAAATGGACAAACTGTAAAACAAGGCGATCAACTTGGCTTTATGGGAAATACCGGTCAATCTTACGGACAACATTTACACTTCGAACTTCATATCGGGGAATGGAATGTTGGTAAGACAAACGCAGTTGATCCGTCTCCTTATATCGGATTATAAAAAACTCGGTGCATACCGAGTTTTTTTACTACTTCACACTTTTTAGGCGTTTTACATAAACTACAACTAAATGCCTATATTTTGCGGGGTGATAAATATGAATACACAATTACAAGAAGAAATAGAAGAAGCTAGAGAAACATACATTGGCCGGCTATTTACATTCGGCGGCTCAGCGTTATTTTTAATTGGATCATTTATCGCAGTTGTCACAGCTTATAAAGCATATAATCGCTTATTAAATACTTCTACAACACAATAAAAAGACGGAGAATCCACATCTCCGTCTTTTTATTATGCAAACATTTTAAATACACCTATCGCATTTAAAAATACGATAATTACAGTTACCGGAATAACATAACGAAGCAAGAAGAACCAAATATTAAACAATGTTTTCCCTTTCGTTTCCGTAACTTCTAATTCTTTCATTAATAGCTCTTTACTCATTTTATTTGGTACAAATAACGAAATGGCTAGTACTCCGAGTGGCAGTAATACATTACTTACCGAAAAATCGACGAAATCAAAGAATGTCTTACCAAATATTTTCACATCACTCATAATTCCAAACGATAACGCTGATGGGATTCCAACTGCAAAAATAAGAATACCAATTAATAACGAAGCTGACGGACGCTTCTTCTCATTATCTTTCGCAACAGATGCTACTACAATTTCAAGCATTGAAATCGCAGATGTTAAAGTCGCAAAGAAGAATAAAACTAAAAACATAATGAAGAAAAATTGTCCAAATGGAATTTTCGCAAAGACAGCAGGAAGAACGATAAACAGTAGCCCTGGTCCTTCTGTCGGTTTAACTCCTAATGCGAAAATCGCCGGAAAAATCGCTAATCCTGCAAGTACTGTAACAAATACAGTTAAACTTACAATAGATGTTGCTGATTTAGCTAAATGCTCTTCTTTCTTTAAATACGAACTATACGTTACCATTACCGAGGCACCTACCGTTAGTGAGAAGAAAGATTGTCCCATCGCATATAAAATCGTATCTGCTGTAAGCTTTGAAAAATCTGGTTTTAAGAAGAACTCTACCCCAGCCATAGCACCATCAAGTGTTAACGCACGAATAATGATAGCAATAAATAAAATGAATAATAGCGGCATCATGTACTTACTTGCCTTTTCTATGCCTTTTTCCACACCTTTACTAACAACAAAAATGGTACAAAGCATAAAAATGAATTGCGCCCCAATCGCACTTACTGGATTTGCAATTGTTTCAGCAAACAATTGCCCATAATCGACTACTCCGTTCCAGAAACTACCTGTGACACTATAGTATAAATAAAGTAAAATCCATCCACCTACAACACTATAAAAAGATAGTACGCTAAAACAAGTAACAACCCCCATACGACCAATCCAAGGATATAACTTGCTATTTGGTACTAATACTTTATAAGCTGTAACTGCCTCTTTTTGAGTACTACGGCCAATAACAAATTCAGCTACAAGAAGAGGCATACCAATAAATAAAGTTAATAGTAAGAATACAAGGAAGAACGCGCCTCCCCCTCCATTACCTGCAACATATGGAAACTTCCATATTGCCCCAAGACCTACTGCGGCTCCCGCTGCTGCGAGTACAAAGCCTATTTTCGACGTCCATTGCTGTGTTTCTTTCATTATAATTTCTCCTTTTCTGAATATTATAACTTTTACCAATTATACACTTTCATTTCATACTCGCACACCTCCTTTAGAAAATAAAAAAGTCCCCTACACGCAAATATGCATGTAGAGGACGATATATGTAATATAAATACCGTGGTACCACCTCAATTGGATTGATAAATCCCACTTGTTCAAGTACAGGAAAATTCCGATACTCTATCCTTTTAACGGCGGAACCCGGGTTGCCTACTGCAATGTTCAGCATACCTCTCGCAAGCCCATTCTGTATATTTTATCGTACCGGGCTCACACCTTACCCCAGCTCTCTGAACGCATCAAATATACGTACTCTTCTTGCTCATCGATTTCATCTATTGAAGTTACTTGTGATTATAAATTATATTCTTATAGTTGTAAAGCACAATTTATTCATTATCCTATATGAACCTTTCTCTCTAATTCTTGTAAAAACAATTCTCTTTTTTCTCCATTTAGAACATATACTGACTTTAATACTTCTTGTAATAGTATATTTCTCTGCCGCTTATCTACTTGTAATTCTTTCACTTTTATTCTTACTTCATATAAAAAATTAAGATACGCTTCATATGTCTCATCATATTTATTTGCGATATCGTCACGAATTTTTTTCGCCAATTTCGGGCTTGCTCCTCCTGTAGAAACAGCTACATTAAGCAAACCACGATGAAACGCCGCCGGAAAATGAACATTTCCACTTTCCGGATTCGTAATAACATTTACCAATTGATTTACCGAGACATCTTCAGCAATTTGTTCATTTAGTACCGAATCACTAGTCGCTGCAACTACTAAAAAAGCATCTTTAATATCACTTTTCTCATACTCTCTTTGATACCAACGAATTTGCTTTTCTTCTACAAGTTTCACTAAATTTGCATCTAATTCTGTACTTACTACAACAATATCCGCACCTTGTTTTAGTAAAGGAATAATTTTAAACCCCGCTACTTTCCCTCCACCAATGACAACAACACGTTTCTTATCAACTCGCACTGTAAGTGGATACATATTGATCTCCCTTCAATATTTCCTCTGTTTTCTGAATTAACATCTCTCGAAACGCTACATTCTTTCCTAAATAGGGACTTATTTTTATCTCTTCCGACTCATATTGACGCACTTCTTTCTCAACATGTTTCATGAGTAAGCCTGTAAATAATAAGTAAGGTAACACAACAATGTTCCGTTCTTTTTGTTCTACAATTTCTTTCAACCTCTCATCAAACTTCGGCTCCGCGGCTGCTAAATAACAAACTTCCACCTCTTTAATGTTCTCTTCTTTTTGAAATAAAGAAGAAATCCACTTTATGTCTTGTAAAGTTTCCGGATCACTACTCCCTCTTGCAACGAGCAAAAGTGTTACTTCTTCTTTATAGTCTTTAATACCACTTCCGTTATATACCGCTTTTACAAGCACTTCTGATACACCAAATGGATTACCATACACTATTTTGATATCCGGATATTCCTCGTTTAACTTTCGTAATTCAAACGGAATATCTTTCTTTACATGTCCTGCCGCTAATAAAAAAACAGGAATAGCGACAATCTCTGTAGCACCACGCTTCACACATGTACGAAATCCTTCTTCAATAGAAGGATTCGCTAGCTCTAAAAAACAAATTTCTTGAATATTTGCCTCTACACGGTTCATACATGACGTAATAAATGCAACCGCTTCTTCTTTTGCTGCTTTCAAACGGCTTCCATGACATATATATATAACAGCCTTCATTTTACAATACTCCGCTTACTTGATATGCATTTTCCGTTTGTTTCTCAAACCAATGTATCTTTTCTCTAAAACGGACAACTTCTCCAATAACAATCATACTTGGATTTTGAATTCGTTCTTTTTTGGCAACATCTACAATTGTTCCTAACGTCGCTGTAACAGTACGCTGCATAGATGTCGTTCCCCACTCAATGATAGCGGCAGGTGTACTTTGATCTTTTCCATGTTTTATTAGTTGTTCACATATGTAAGGTAAATTACTAACCCCCATATAGACCGCTAATGTATCTACACCTTTCACTAAACTTTCCCACTTCACTTCCTCTTCAGCCCCTTCTTTCCGGTGCCCTGTCACAACAGCAAAACTTGCACTTGCATCGCGATGCGTTACTGGAATTCCAGCATAAGCAGGAGCAGCTATACCAGCTGAAATACCAGGAATAATTTCAAATGGGATACTTTGCTTCGCTAACGCTTCAGCTTCTTCTCCACCTCTTCCAAATACAAATGGATCTCCGCCCTTAAGTCTCGTTACAACTTTTCCTTTTTTCGCATATTTAATAAGAAATGTGTTAATTGTCTCTTGCTTCATCGTGTGATAATTTGGGAGTTTCCCGCAATAAATTAAATCCGCTTCAGGCTTTGCATGAGAAAGCAATTCTTTATTTACGAGACGGTCGTACAATATAACATCAGCCTTCTCGATGCATCTCAACCCTTTAACAGTAATTAAATCCGGATCACCAGGACCCGCCCCGACGATATAAACCTTCCCCATAATCTCTCCTCATTTCTACTATAAAATGAAACTTCCACTCTTAATCACGAATGGAAGTTACTATTATTTCGTATTACATGTTCTCTACTCATGAATAACAAATGCCGCCCCTTTTCGAATCTTCTTTTTTTCAAACAAAGAAATCTCTTTCACTTCTGGTAACGGTAAAAAATGTTTTTCAAGCTCAATTTCCGCAAGCTTAAATGCCTGTTCTTCACTCTGAGCAACGACAACAATTGGAACAATACTATTTACTAATACAGCTTCAAATCGATATAAGTCCATATTGCCCCCTCCTAAGATGCTATTACTTCTTCTAATACACGATTTAGTACAATTTGTAATTCTTCCACTCCAACACGTCCTACGAAATCATAAAACGTTTCGGCTAGTAATTTATTCTTTTGGAAATAACTTAAAAAGGACACGAGAACATCCGGCAAATCTTCTCCATCTATTTTCCCTTTTAACTTTTCGTTATATGCTCCTCCGTCTAATAGTGTTCCGCCCACATATATTTCAAACGCCTCAACGATTCCCTTTTCCTTCGTTTTCAGTTTTATCCCTTGCAAACCAATATCAGCAATTTGACGTTGACCACATGAGTTCGGGCATCCTACCATATGAATTCGAACTGGAACATCGAGTGCAATTTGTGTATCTAAGTACTCTGCGATTTTGCGTAATCTTTCTTTCGTTTCTACTAACGCAAGATTGCAATACTCAATGCCAGTACATGAAACCGCATGACCGATAAACGATTTCGGATTTGCTGAAATTGCTTCAAACAACGGTTCACTTAATAATCCTGCAACATTTTCTGGCGGAACATTCGGAATAATGAAGTTTTGAGAGTTACAAGTTCGAATTTGCCCGTTTCCATATTTCTTTGCAATTCTTGCAATCTCAAACATTTCCTCTGCGTGTAAACGCCCTACTGGTACATTAAAGCCGACATACTTTAATCCTGCTTGTTTTTGATCTTGAACGCCATAAAAGTATCCTGCATTCCAGCCTTTGAGAGCACTTTCCCCTTTACTTTGCAATGGGCCTGTGTATTCTACTAGTTTCTCTTTAAATTTCTCAGCGCCCCAGTCAGCGACAAGAAATTTCAAACGTGCTAAGTGGCGTTTTTCACGATATCCAAAATCACGGAATATAGTAGCAATTGCAATCGACACTGCCTTCACTTCTTCTGGTAAAACGAATACATCTAATTCTTCCGCTAAGTACGGACGAGCTGATAATCCTCCGCCTATTTTTATATGAAACCCAACCTTTTCCTCACCATTTATTTCTTTCGTAGCAGGTGTAAACGCCACACAGTTAATCTCTGCATTTGCTGAATTATAAATGTTAGAACTAATAGACATTTTGAATTTACGTGGTAGATTAGAAAACTCTTCATTATGTTGGAAGTAATCGTATATTTCTTTAACAATCGATGTTGTATCAAATAGTTCATTCGCATCAATTCCAGCAAGTGGATTTCCTGTGATATTACGCGTAATATCACCGCATGCCCCCGCTGAAGATAAACCAACTCTAGCTAACCTCTTAAAAATATCCGGAATTTGCCCAATTTCTAACCAATGAAACTGAATCGCCTGTCTTGTCGTAATATCTAACACATCACGCCCATAATCTTCAGCAATGGAAGCCAGCACCTCTGCCTGCGCATTTGTAATAATTCCAGAAGGAATGTTGACACGCATCATAAAATAGCCCGCTTCTTTTGGTCTTTGCAAATACAATCCTGCCCATTTAAAAGCGTCCCACTCTTCTTTCGGAATAGATTCAAATCCATTCTCCGCATAGTAAGGAATATCATTAAAGATTTCTAATCCATCTTTTTCTAATTTCTTTTGCTCGGACGGATTCAATTTTTCATTATTAGCCCACACTTTTTCATAACTCATCTTTTATCCCCCTATATAAAACTACGCTCTTGTAAGTATTTCACGATTTGTTCTGCACATTCTTCAATAGAATACTTGTGCGTTTCTACAATTAATTCTGCTTGTTTTGGTTCCTCATACGGTGAATCAACACCAGTAAACTCTTTAATATCACCTTGTCTCGCTTTTTTGTATAACCCTTTTGGATCACGTTTTTCACACTCTTCAATTGGACATTTTACAAACACTTCTATAAACTCATCTGCCGCTAATAAATCCCTAACTTGTTTTCGATCTACTTGAAATGGTGAAATGAACGCTGTAAGAACAACAGTACCTTGATCTACAAATAGCTTCGCCACTTCGCCAATACGTCTTATATTTTCCATACGATCACTTTCAGAAAAACCTAAGTCTTTATTTAAACCGTGCCGAATATTATCCCCATCTAGCACATAATTTCCTATATTCTTTTCAAATAGTTTACGAGCAACCGCATTCGCTACTGTAGATTTACCCGAAGCTGATAAACCAGTAAACCAAACTACAAAACTGTGATGCCCATTCTTCACTCTTCTCTCATCTTTTGAAACAGAAGCTGTATGCCAAGTAATATTCGTATCCATCTTATTCTCTCCCTATTCTGTTACTACTTCTTTTTTCAAACCTTTAATTAGCACTTCCACTACTTCTTTACGACTAAATGTACTTGGCGGAATCTCACCATTCCTTAACATTTCTCGTACTTTCGTACCCGATAAGATGACACGGTCTTCTTTTCCATGCGGACATGTTTTCGTTGAAGCCATTGCTTCACATTTCGTGCAGTAAAAACTATGTTCAAAAAATAACGGCGTAATCCCTAACTCTTCTACTGTAAAATTCGTAAAGATTTCCTGCGCTTCATATGTTCCGTAATAGTCCCCTACCCCAGCATGATCACGCCCTACAATAAAGTGGGTACAACCAAAGTTCTTTCTTACTAGTGCATGAAATATCGCTTCCCTTGGTCCTGCATAACGCATTGCTGCAGGAAATACACCTAAAAAGACACGATCTTTCGGATAATAGTTTTGAAGTAATACTTCATAGCTTTCCATCCTTACATCAGCAGGAATATCATCTGACTTCGTTTCCCCAACGAGCGGATTTAAAAAGAGACCATCTACAATTTCAAGGGCAGATTTTTGAATATACTCATGGGCACGATGTACTGGGTTTCTCGTTTGAAATCCAACTACTGTTTTCCAACCGCGTTTTTTAAATTCTTCTCTCGTTTCAATTGGATCTAAATGATAAGAAGGAAATGGATTATTCCCAAAACGTTTTGTAAGAATAATAGCTCCTCCAACGTAAACGTTTGGTCGTTCATATAATTTCTTTACTCCTGGATGAGCTTCATCCGTCGTTTTATATACAAGTAACGCTTCTTTTTCTTTATCAGGTACAAAAATATCTTCTATTTGAATAACACCATATACATTTCCATCGTTAACAAGTTTTACTTCCTCTCCAGCTTTCAGTCCCTCTGCTACTTCCTCTGTTACCGGCAATGTAATTGGTATACTCCATACGCTACCATTTGCTAAACGAAGCGTTTCTACTACTGAATCATAATCTCTCTTCCCTAAAAATCCTGTAAGAGGGCTATATCCTCCTGTCGCCAAAAGTTCTAAATCACTAAGTGCAATTTTGTCTATCTCGATTTCCTTTACAATGTTCGATATTTCATATGTTTCATCAATGCGGTTTACTAATTCATTTGTTGTACTCATCTTCTTATATCCCTTCTTAGCTTTATTTCAAAATCTATCTCATTGAAAGTGAAGGCCACATTCCGTCTTCATTTTCCCAGCCCATCTTCCATCTCTTGAGTTGCCACCATCACCTACAGGTAATGTACATTTCTCACACCCAATACTCGGATAGCCAACATCATGCAATGGGTTATACGGCAAACTATGTTTATATACATATCGCCAAACTTCTTTCCAAGTCCAATGAATGAGTGGACAAACTTTAATAGATTGAAAACGACGATCTTGATTTATAAACTGTGTATGCTTACGCGTTTCTGATTGTTCCCTTCTTAAGCCTGATATCCACGCTTTTTCCGCTGCTAATGATTTTTCTAACGGTAAAATTTTTCTAATACTACAGCAAAGATTCGGATTACTTTCCCATAACTTCTCTCCATGAAGCTTCGCTTGTTCATCGAGTGTAAGTTCTGGCTGTTTTTCTATAATATTTAATGAAGGAAATTTCTCGCGTACCTTCTTAATTAATTCGTATGTTTCTTGAAAATGAACATTTGTATCCAAAAATACAACTTTAGCAGATGGATTTACTTGGTTTATAAGATGCAATAAAACCATTCCCTCCACCCCAAAGCTACATGCATATACAATTTCATCTTTATATTCGTTATAAGCCCAACTTAATACTGATAGCGCGCCTTTCGTTTCATCTTCTTCAGAAAATGAAACACTATTTTCTTTCCACGTTTCGTACGTCAACATGTTTTTTCCCCCTGTAAAAGCAAAAAGACGGCTTTAACCTATTAAAAATAGATTAAAACCGCCTCTAGTTTTTCTAGTCAGCGCTTTTTACTTTAAACGAACCTTTTCACTTTTTTCTAATTGAATCACTTTTCCATCTTGCACAACAATTGTAATGGAACCATATTTCATATCAGCAAGCATCGCTTGAATTTTCTCAGATACTTCATCAAAATGCTCCCGTACGCTCACGCAAACAGCCCCCCTTTTTATTCATAAAAAAAATCTTTCCCATTTCGAAAAGACTGTTCGGTAATATATTTTACCTTATCTTTCAAAATGGATTCCATTTTGCTGGATTTAGCACCTTGCTTTCTATAAGCAGGTTGCCGAGCTTCGTAGGGCCAGTTCCCTCAGCTTCTCTTGATAAGCTTTGTATTTGTATTTTATCACAATTCTGATTTTTTTCAATCCTAGTTTTCCGATATATTTAATTATTTTTATTTTTTTAAAAGGAGCTGCCTTTACTAGACAACTCCTTCTTTCTCATTCACACCAGCTCTTTAATACGTATGCGATCGTTCCCAATGATATTTTCATATGTTTCACGTTCTACGACAATTTGTGACGTCCCGCCTTTTGCAAAGACGACAGCTGGTCTACGAATACGATTATAATTATTCGCCATCGAGTACCCATATGCCCCCGTGCAAGAAATTGCTAGTAAATCAGAAGAAGCAACTTGCGGTAAGTTAATATCCCAAATCAGCATATCTCCACTTTCACAGCATTTCCCAGCAATCGAAACGAGTTCCTCATTCTCATCATTCCCTCGATTCGCCAACATCGCCTCATAACGGGCTCCGTATAGCGCTGGTCTTAAATTATCTGTCATTCCACCATCGACTGAAACATATTTCCGAATGCCAGGAATCTCTTTCACCGCTCCGACTGTATAAAGTGTTGTTCCAGCATCACCTACAATACTACGACCTGGTTCAATCCATATTTCTGGAAGCGGATATTCACATAATGTAAATTGTTCTCTTATCGTACTTGTTACAGCGTGCACATACGTTTCAAGTGTTAACGGTGTATCTGAATCCGTATAACGTATACCGAAACCTCCGCCCACATTTAATACTTTCATCACATAATGTGTTCGCTCTCTCACTTCTTCTAAAAATTGGCGGAGTACTTCAATTGCTCGAACAAATCCAGCCGTTTCAAATATTTGTGATCCGATGTGCGAGTGAATTCCTAGCACATTATAATTTGATTTTTGCAAGGCAAGCTCAATTGCTTGCATCGCTTGACCATTTGAAACACCAAATCCAAATTTCGAATCCTCTTGACCTGTTGTTATATATTCGTGTGTATGTGCCTCTACTCCAGGCGTTACACGGATTAATATGTTCACAAATTTCCCATGTTGCATTGCTAAATCATGTAAAATTTCTAATTCTAAGAAATTATCTACTACAAAACAACCGATATTCGCCTGAAGAGCCATAATCATTTCTTCTTCTGTTTTATTATTTCCGTGAAAATGAATACGCGATGCCGGAAAACCAGCTTGGAGCGCAGTATATAATTCTCCTCCAGAAACAACATCTAAAGACATATTCTCTTCACGAGCTACTCGGCACATCTCCATGCACAAGAACGCCTTGCTTGCATATGCTACTTGATAAGAGAAACCACTTTCTTTAAAAGCACGATGAAACGCGCGGCACTTTCCTCGAATAGACTCTTCATCGTATACATAAAGTGGTGTTCCGTATTGTTTTGCTAGCTGCGTCGTATCGCACCCACCAATTTCTAAGTGTCCTTGCCCATTGATTCGGCTTGTGCCGTGTAAATACATTTGAATTCCTCCCTTATTTCCTCTAAAACTCATAACCCCAATCTTCTATTCATTGCAGCACGCTTTTAGATAGACAAAAAACGCGCGGAACAATGTTCACACGCGTTTCTTATTAGGAAAAATATATATTGAAAAAATAAACGAGTTGTTATCTCCTCAAAATAAGAAACCGCATCAACATCTCCAAATAGCTCTTCATAAAATAAATCTTATGACAGTACTACATTTATTCAATGCAGTCCCAATATATGAATAAGATGGTTATTCTTATATTTCGGCAATAGTCCCTTTCAACCTATGATCACAGATTCCATTAAATCTCCCATAGCTTACTCTTTCCTATCGCGGCCTCTACCTTTGAGAGTAGATGAGGTAAGTCTATTTAATTTTCAAACATCTAATTGTTGCTATTAACAATACCAAAGGACCATTTTATTTGTCAAACAATTTTTTATATTGTTTTTTTACAGTTTAATTTCGTATCATTTGGTAAGCGCTTTACTGAAACCTTTGTCACTTCCCATTCGCCCTCTTCGTTATTAAATGTAATCGTTACCTTCTCAAATGGTGGAACAATTTTCCCACCAACCTGTTCATACTTCGTTACTTCAATACTCGCTTGAAATAAATATGTACCACTATACACTTTTTTTAAACTAATAATTTTAGGACATTGATAAGGCTTCAAGCTCCCATATTGTTTTTCAATTGACTTATTTATTTTTGGAAATAAAACAGAATAAAGGGCATCTTCCATAAGGGGTGCATCATATTGTGCTACCGACACACTCGGTGAAGCAAAAAGTATAACACTACTGCATACTATAAAATATAATAATTTTCGCATTATAACCTCCGTTTTATTACTCGATTCTTTTTGCGCACGATAATTATCATACATAGAAACTCCGTTTTATTGTCTCCCACTGCCCTTTTTCTACTCAATTATTATAAAAAAGCCCACAACTCTCTTTTATTTTCGTATAATGATACTCATAGTATAATAAACATAATAACAAAGGACTGTTCGTATATATAAAATGAGGCGCTAATCAAACCGGCTCACAAGAACCGTCATGCTTTTAGGAGAGGAGTATATTATGCTACAAAATCTGTTTCCAAAACTGCGATTTGCACTAGTTGCAGTCGTTTTATTATGGATAAAAACATATATTGTGTACAAGCTAGCATTTGATATTAGAATTGATAACTTCTTTGAAGAGTTTATGCTTTTTATTAACCCACTAGCTTCGTTACTTTTATTTTTTGGTTTCGCTTTACTTGCATCTAAGTACCGAAACCGAATTATTATTGTAATTAGTTTTATACTGTCATTTATTTTATTTGGAAATGCAATGTTTTACGGATTCTATAACGATTTTGTTACTTTCCCTGTTTTATTCCAAACAAATAATATGGCTGACTTAGGGACGAGTATAAAAGAACTCTTTACGTATAAAACATTACTTTTATTTGCAGACGCAATTATTTTAATGTTTATTTCGCGTAAATTCCCATCATTTGGTGATAAAACACCCCTTTCTCGCTCTGAGAAGCGAACTTTCTTTAGCGGTGTAACAGTATTATTAGCACTACAAATTGTTGTTTCAGTTATATATAAACCACAAATGTTCTCACGCTCGTTTGATCGTCAAACTGTCGTGAAAAATTTAGGGTTATACACATATCATCTATTTGATATTACACTTCAATCTAAGTCTTCAGCTGAGCGTGTATTTGCAAGTGGAGACGGGTTCTCTGAAATTAAAAACTATACAGACTCAAAAGATAAACAAGTTGATAAAAACTTATTTGGAGCTGCAAAGGGTAAAAATGTAATTTTAATTTCAATGGAATCTACACAAAGTTTTGTTATTAATAAAAAAATAAATGGAAAAGAGATTACTCCATTTTTAAATGAGTTTATTAAAGATAGTTTTTATTTCGATAACTTCTATCATCAAACGGGACAAGGTAAAACTTCTGATGCTGAATTTATCGTTGAAAATTCCCTTTATCCGTTAGACCGTGGTTCTGTATTCTTTACTCATGCAACAAATGAATACACTGCCACACCAGAACAATTAAAGAAATACGGATATTCTTCTGCTGTCTTCCATTCAAACGATAAAACGTTTTGGAATCGTGACGTAATGTATCCTGCGCTTGGATATGATCGTTACTTTAATTTAAATGATTACGTAGGAACGGAACAAATGTCTGTCGGTTGGGGATTAAAAGATAAAGAGTTCTTTGAGCAATCTATTCCAAAGTTAAAATCTTTACCACAACCGTTCTATACAAAATTTATTACGTTAACAAACCATTTTCCATTTCTTCTAAATCCAGAAGATCAATATGTTGATGAATTTAATTCCGAAAGTGGTGTTTTAAATCGCTACTTCCCAACCGTTCGTTACACGGATGAAGCTCTTAAATTATTTATTAAACAATTGAAAGACGAAGGACTATATGATAATTCCGTTATTGTCATTTATGGTGATCATTACGGCATTTCTGAAAACCATAATGCAGCTATGGCTCAGTTCCTTGGGAAAGACGCTATTACACCGTTTGATTCTATGCAATTACAACGCGTCCCTCTCATTATTCATGTGCCTGGCCAAGAAGGAAAAGTCATCTCTAAAGTATCTGGTCAAATTGATATTAAACCAACGTTACTTCATTTACTTGGTATTAAAACAAATCAATCCGTAGAATTTGGAACAGACTTATTTACGAAAGAAAAAGACCCTCTTATGGTAATGCGGGACGGCAGTTTTGTTTCGGAAGATTATGTTTATACAAAAAATATGTGCTATAAAAGAAGCACAGGTGAAGAAGCTGATTTAACACTATGTCAGCCTTATATTGAAAAAGCAAAAACAGAATTAAAATTATCCGACAAACTCATTTATGGAGATTTATTAAGATTTGATCCTAACAATCGATATAAAACCGGAACGATGACAACGAAATTTGAATAGTGTAGGAAGCAACTTCACAAAAGTTGCTTCCTTTTTTTACTTATTTTTCAAATTTCTCTTCTATACAATCTTTCACAAATTGGGAATTTTTTTCGTATGAGAAAGAAATTTATGGTATGATAAAATAAGTAAACTTTCATACACTAATTAAGAATTTATAACAGAAAGCAAGGGATCAGATTTTGTATAGAGCAGCTATTCCAAACTTATTTACGCTCGGGAATTTATATAGCGGATTTTTGTCAATCGGCTATGCATCTTTAGGATATTATAAATCAGCTGCTATTTTAGTACTGATCGGGATGATGTTAGATAGTCTTGATGGTCGTGTCGCTCGTTTATTACGCGTTGATTCACAAATGGGAAAAGAGCTTGATTCACTCGCGGATGTTGTAACATTTGGCGCAGCACCTGCTGTTTTAATGTATTACACATCTTTTTCCAACTACGGAATCATTGGACTATACATAGCGGGATTATTCCCTCTGTTCGGAGCATATCGCTTAGCACGATTTAATGTAACACCATCTTCTACTTCTATGAAATATTTCACTGGAGTTCCGATTACCGCAGCAGGAGGGCTTGTTGCTTTCTTAACATTATTTTCACATACCATTCCAAAAATCGTTCTCATTACCGTATTTGTAACGTTCGCATTTTTAATGGTGAGCCGTGTTCGTATCCCAAGTTTAAAAGATGTACCAATTCCACGATATAGCATAATTATTACACTATTTTTAGTTGGAATTATTATCACAATGTACCAAACAAGTTTTGGCAACATTTCTGTTTTCTTATTCATTGCTATTCCACTATACATTTTGTATATGTTATCTCAATTTATTAGACAAAGACCTTCTAAAAAAGCGAATAAAGAAAAATAAAAAAACCTTCCGTATTTCGGAAGGTTTCTTTTTTATTTTGTAACTAATACTTTTTGATTTACAGGTGTTACAGGTTCTTCACCATTTAATACAGCTAAAATATTTCTTACTGCCATTTCAGCCATTGCATCACGTGTTTCGAATGTTGCATTTCCTACGTGAGGAGCAAGCACCACATTCTTTAATCCTTTTAGCTCTTCTGTAATTTTCGGTTCAAATTCAAACACGTCAAGAGCTGCACCTTCAATTTCATTTGTTTTTAGTGCATGAGCAAGTGCAAATTCATGCATAATTGGTCCACGTGAAGCATTTACAATATATGCTGTTTTCTTCATCATTTTAAACTGTTCTTCATCAATCATATGATGTAATTTCGGATTATAAGCACAGTTAATTGTAATAAAGTCCGCTGTTTGTAATAATTCTTCCAACGTTACGTATGTTGCTTCCAGTTCACTTTCAGCTTCAGGCTTTCGATTTGGTCCTGTATATAAAACATTCATTCCAAATGCTCTCGCACGCTTTGCAACTGCCTTCCCAATTTCTCCGAGGCCAATGATTCCAATTGTCTTACCGTGCACTTCACGACCCAAGAAAAATAATGGTGCCCAGCCGTTAAATCCAGTTGTACGACATAAGGTATCCCCTTCAGGAATTCTACGTGCCGCTGCTAAAAGCAGTGCAAACGTTAATTCTGCTGTTGCCTCTGTAGATACTTTCGGCGTATTTGTAACAGCAATACCCTTTTCGCCAGCATATGTGTAATCAATATTATCGTAACCAGCACCATAATTTGCGATAATTTTCAAGTTTGGTGCTGCGTCAATAACCTCTTTCGATACCTTCGTAGAAAGTAAGCTTAAAAGTGCATCTTTATCTTTTACACGTTCTGCTAACTCTTCTACACTAATTAATTCTTCTTTATTGTACATTTCTACATCATGATTTTTCAATAATTCTAATCCGATTTCTGGAATTTTCCCTGCTACTAATATTTTCGCCACTACTAACACCTCTTCTATACAAAATATGATATCTCTTATATTTCATTGTAAGAAATCTACATATAAAAACCAAGGAATTTGATTATAGTTTTGAAAATCGACACTTCTCCATAAAAAAAGAGGAGATGCAACTCTCCCCTCTTTTTACGCTTTTTCTTGCGATTCTTTCCCAAGCTTCGCATCGATTGTTCCTTCTGCAACTGTATCGCTAATTTGTTCCTCAATAACTGAGTTAGCAGTATTATTTGTTTCAGAAGTATAGGCTTGATCTGCCGCTTGTACGTTTTGTTTATTTTGTTGTTTCGCCATTTTTCATCCTCCTTTTCATTCTTTCTTATTTTGAACAAAAAGGGTGATTTTCATCAAAAAATCGTGTTTCATTTTGAAATTATTCCTTCTTCTTCAAGCAATCTCATCGTTCTTACTCGTTTCGTAAATGTAGCTATGTGAGAAATATCATGATTGCGTAATGTCTTTATATTCTCTTCCACATACTTTCCTAAATCATTCGGATAATGGGCATCTGAGGATAGAGTAATCGGAACTCCATGTTTAGCTAATACTTGTAAATAAAGCGGACTTGGGCACATTTCGCGCACAGGATATCGATAGTACAATCCCGCATTTATTTCTGTTGCTGTATTTGTTTCCACTAACGCACGAGCAATTTCCTTATAATAAGAAAGCTGTTCATTCTCATTCAATCGATAATTAAATACTTTTATGTTATCGAGGTGAGCTATAATATCAAAAAGCTCGGAACGAACAGCACTTTCAACTGTAGCGAAAAACGTGTGATATAAAGTATGTAACTCATGCGTACCAAAATACTCTTTCGTATCTGGATTATCAAATCCCCATCCATCTATAAAATGGACCGAACCGATTACATAATCAAAGTCTCCTAATGCTAGTAAACCTTTTAACTCTTGTTCACCCCCGATAAAATAATCCGCTTCAATTCCAAGTTTGAGCGTTATCCCTCGTTTACTCCATCGCTCTTTTGCCTCTTCAATCGCCTTTGTAAAATCATAAATAGACGTTACTCTTACTTGATCTAACCATTCTTTTTGCAGGCGACCAAGCTTAGAATCACTAATATCTACATGCTTTTCATAATATCCTTTCGCTTCATGAAAACGATATAAATGATCGACAATACCAACTTCTTTTATACCTTTTCGCACAGCTTCTTCTAAATATAAATCAATCCATTTCGCTGTAAATGGACCTTCCTTCACACGTCTTTGCAGGCGTTCTTGTGTTTTCATAAGCCATTCCATAGAATGTTTTTCTTCTTTAAGCGGTTCAAAATATTGTAGCGCATCATTTATTTTAGCTAGCCACCCTATTGAATATGGCCCTTCTTCTAAATGAATGTGATAGTCCACTTTCATCCATATTCCCCCTTATAATGTATCTATTTCTCTTCTGTCCCCTACTCGCGAAAGCTTTCCATTTCTTTCTTTCACTTCTTGCATGACATCTTCTAATGGAATATTTTTTTCGGCTAATAGAACAAAACAGTGATAGAACACATCAACCATTTCTTTTACTATTTCTTCTTTATCATTATTTTTAGACGCAATAATTACTTCGGTGCACTCCTCACCAATTTTCTTTAAAATTTTATCTTCACCTTTTGAAAATAAATAATTCGTATATGATTCAGAGAGTGGATTTTTCTTTCGTTCTTCAATTGTTTCAAATAATAACTTAAGGATATCTTCCATATGTATCCCCCTATATAATTTTGTAGTGAAAACACGTTTTTTCTCCCGTATGGCAAGCAGGCCCTACTTGCTTTACGACAACAACGATTGCATCTTGATCACAGTCTAAATAAAGTGATTGCACATATTGGACATTTCCCGATGTACCTCCTTTATTCCATAACGATTGTCTCGAACGGGAATAAAACCATGTTCTTTTCGTTTCCAGCGTCTTGTCATACGCTTCTTCATTCATATAAGCTAACATTAAAACTTCTTTCGTATCTTCCTCGATAACAACAGCTGGTATCAATCCTTTTGCAAAATTAGGTTTCATAACCGCACCTCAACGTTTGCTTCTCTTAATTTTCTCTTTACATCTTGTACAGTCGCTTCACCATAATGAAAGATTGATGCCGCTAATGCTGCATCAACTGTTGTCTTTTGAAATACTTCTATAATGTGATCCACATGACCACATCCACCTGATGCGATTACTGGAACAGAAACGCTGTTTGAAATTGCTCCAGTTAAACGAAGATCATATCCGTTTTTCGTTCCATCTGCATCCATACTCGTCAACAAAATTTCTCCTGCTCCGAGCTGGGCAACGCGTCTCGCCCATTCGATTGCATCCATTCCCGTATTAAGTCTTCCGCCATTTACGTATACATTCCATTTATCTTCTGCTACTTTTCTAGCATCGATTGCTACGACAATACATTGTGAGCCAAAATGTTCCGCACCTTCCTGGATTAACTTCGGATTTCTCACTGCCGCTGAGTTTATTGAAACTTTATCTGCTCCAGCTCTTAGTAAATTGTACATATCTTTAACACTTGAAATCCCCCCGCCAACTGTAAGAGGAATAAACACCTTTGAGGCTGTTTGTTCTACAACATCTATAATCGTTTTTCGCCCTTCATGCGTCGCAGTAATGTCTAAAAATACGATTTCATCTGCTCCCGCATCATTATATAATGCGGCTATTTCAACAGGATTACCGACGTCTTGTAACCCTATAAAATTCACACCCTTTACTACCCGCCCTTCTTTCACATCTAGACATGGAATAATTCGTTTTGCTAACATAGTTTTGTTACCTGTAACACTTTTTCTAAATCAATCGTTTTCTCGTAAAGTGCCTTCCCAATAATGACGCCATATATGTTCATATCATTTAATCTTTTCACATCTTGAATAGATGCGACACCTCCAGATGCAATCACACGAATACCCACACTTTTTTGCAGTAACTCTAATTGCTCAAAATTTGGTCCTGCAAGTGTCCCATCTTTTGAAATGTCCGTAAACACAATCGTTTGAACACCTACACTTTCCATTTGCTTCGCTAAATCGATGTACGAAATTTCAGACACATCTAACCAGCCCCTCGTTGCTACGAAACCATTTTTCGCATCAATTCCAACTATGATTTGCTCCTTATATAGACGAACCGCTTCTTCTAAAAATGATTTATCGTAAAGGGCAGCCGTTCCTAATATCACTTTTTCTACACCTACTGACAACAACTTCTCCACTGCCGCGAGTGACCGAACTCCTCCTCCAATTTGCACTGGAATACGTACCGCCTTGCATATTTTTTCAATGACAGGTAAATTTACTGACTCCCCAACAATTGCTCCATCTAAATCAACAACGTGTAGTATTTTCGCTCCAAGTTTTTCAAATATGATTGCTTGTGCGACTGGATCTTCATTCATCACCGTTTCTTTACTAAACTCTCCTTGATAAAGCCTGACGCATCGTCCTTCTTTTACATCGATAGCTGGGAAGATTTCCATGCTTCTACCACCCCTTTGAAATTTTTTAACATTCGCATCCCAATTTCCCCACTTTTTTCAGGATGAAACTGTGCGCCAAATATATTTCCTTTTGCTACAAAACCAGGTACTTTCACTCCATATTCACTTGCCCCATACACAATTTCATTCGGACAATCTGCATAATAAGAGTGGACATAATATACGAAAGAACCGTCCTCTACTCCATTCCAAAGCGATATTTCTCCTTCTTTTTTTAATTCATTCCACCCCATATGTGGAATTTTATAAGGAACTTTTAACTTTCGAATAACACCTGGCAATAAATTTAATCCGTTACAATTTTGTAGTTCCTCACTTTTTTCAAATAAAAGCTGCATTCCTAAGCAAATACCCAGAAGCGGTTTTCCTAAGCTCCCAACTTCTTTTAGCACACATACTAAATCTTTTTCTTCTAAAACGCCCATCGCTTTCGGAAATGTGCCTACTCCTGGTAAAATAACTCCATCACTTCTCAATATTTCTTTTTTATCATCCGTTATGATGTACTCTGTTCCAATATATTTTAATGCTTGTTCCACACTACGAATATTTCCCATTCCATAATCTATAATTGCAATCAATTACAACATCCCTTTCGTTGAATTTACACCATTAATATTGGCATTTTTATCGACTGCCTCTCTAAGCGCTCGACCGAACGCTTTAAATAAAGCTTCAATTTTGTGATGTGTATTGCTTCCGTATAAAATGCGAGCATGTAACGTAATATTTGCAGCATGGGCAACTGCTCTAAAAAATTCTTCCGTTAGTTCTGTGTCAAAATCTCCTAGCTTCGGATTTGTTAATTCACCTTGAAATACAATATATGAGCGCCCGCTTATATCAATCGCGACAAATCCTAAAGATTCATCCATCGGTACATACGCTGAGCCGTAACGGTTAATCCCCTCTTTATTTTGCAATGCTTCTTTCAAGCAAGTTCCGAGTACAATTCCAACATCTTCAACCGTATGATGCGCATCAACGAATACATCACCTTCAGCTTCAACTTGCAAACCGAATCTTCCATGCCTAGCAAATAAAGTTAGCATATGATCAAAAAAACCAACTCCCGTTTGCACAGAAACACTCGTACTTTCATCGAGCTGCAAACTTAATTTAATCTTTGTTTCAGTCGTCTCACGTGCTTGACTCGATTGGCGCATTATTCTTCCTCCTTAAACCTAATTTGGATCGCTCTTGCGTGTGCATGTAAACCTTCTTTATTTGCAAGTTCTACAATATGATGCTGTACACTTCTTAACGCTTCTTCCGTATAAGAAACGAAACTTGATTTTTTTACGAAATCATCGACGGATAACGGAGAAAAAAATCTTGCCGTTCCACTTGTCGGTAATACGTGATTCGGCCCCGCCAAATAATCTCCGAGCGGCTCAGGTGCATATGGACCAAGAAAAATTGATCCAGCATGCTTTACATAAGCTAGAGCATTCATTGGCTCTTTTATGTGTAACTCTAAATGTTCTGGAGCAATTTCATTTGATAATTGAAATGCCTCTCCTAAAGAAGGAACAATAAAAATCGCTCCATTTCTTTTTATTGACTCACGAGCTATTTCACTTCTTGGTAACGTCTCTAGCTGTCTTTCTATTTCTCTTTCTACTTCTTTAGCAAGGTGTACATTCGTTGTAATACAAATAGCAGTCGCTCTTTCATCATGCTCTGCTTGTGATAATAAATCAGCAGCAATATATTCGGCATTTCCTGTTTCATCTGCGATAACTACAATTTCTGATGGTCCAGCAATCATATCGATATTGACTACCCCATATACTTCTCGCTTCGCTAGAGCAACATACAAATTTCCAGGTCCAACTATTTTATCTACTTTAGGAATCGATTCCGTTCCATATGCTAGAGCAGCAATTGCTTGAGCACCACCGGCCATATAAATTTCATCTACACCTGCAAGACTTGCAGCAGCTAAAATATGCGGATCAATTCCTCCTTGCCTCGGCGGTGTTACCATTACAATTTTTTTCACTCCTGCGAGTTTTGCTGGCAATACATTCATTAATACTGATGAAGGATACGAAGCAGTTCCGCCTGGCACATATACACCTACATTTTCTAACGGCTGAATGAGCTGTCCTCTAATTACCCCTTCACTCACGCAATCGAACATCGATTGTCTTTTTTGCTTTTCATGATACGAGACAATGTTTTTCTTTGCCTCTTCTAACGCTTCTAAAAAAGCTTGTTCTACAAACTTACTTGCTTGTTTTATTTCTTCTGCACTTACACGAAAATTTTTGATTTCTACACCATCAAACTTTTTTGTATAGAACGATAACGCCTCATCTTTACTCTCCCTTACGTTTTGAACAATTTCGCTTACACTTCTTTGAACAGTTTCTTCTATTATATGAGCGCTTTCTCGTAGCAATTTTATTTTCGATAAAGCCTCTTGGAAATCTTCAAAAACTATCTCCATTTAAAGTCCCCCTATTTCCCTGACAAAATTTCTTGTTCCATCATATTTATAATGCAGAATATTTCGTCTTTTTTAGTTTTCAATGCAGCCTTATTCACAATCATTCGAGCTGATATAGAGCACATTTCCTCAAATACAATTAACCCGTTTTCTTGTAATGTTTTTCCTGTTTCAACAATATCAACAATTGCATCTGCCAAACCTAGAAGTGGAGCAATCTCTACAGATCCTTCTATTTTAATAATTTCTACATCCTCCCCTTTATCATGAAAATATGTAGAAGTAATGTGCGGATATTTCGTAGCAATTCGTTTTTTTCGATAACTCTTCGGATTATACGTAGGAATAGAAGCGACACAAAATTTACACACGCCCACTCCTAAATCGACCATCTCATATATATCTTTCTCAAATTCCATTAATATATCTTTTCCAACGACTCCAATATCAGCTACGCCATGTTCTACATAAGTAGCAACATCTACCGCTTTCACTAAAATAAATGAAATGTTTGTGTTTTTACTTTTAAACACAAGTTTTCTTCCTTTATCTTTGAGCTCCGAACAATCAATTCCAATTTTTTCAAACAGTGGAATAACATGCTTTTCTAATCTTCCTTTCGTTAACGCAATTTGAATGTTACGCATGAAGCCTCCCCTTCTTTCTGGATGATCCATTTCTCTCTCCATACATATTCCACTAGTGACTCACTCTTCGCCTCAACGACTGTCATTATTTTATTCTTGTTTGCAAATTGAAAAGTATCGTTTAAATTAGAGAATAAAGATAACTGGGCATTCTTCCCGTCCTTTTGCAGTAAATTTCGTAACCTTTCCGCTTCTGCTAATCTATTTAACTCATAATAAATCATAATATCTATTCTCTTTCGTTTATATGGTTCTTGCTGCTCTTGAAGTGCCTTAACTATTTGATTTACTTGCACCGCGAGCCCAACCGCTGGCATCATCTCTCCAAAATTTCCAATTAACTCATCATATCTTCCGCCACTAACAATCTCTTCTCCAATTTCATATATATACCCTTTGAAAATAACACCCGTATAATAATCCAAATGTTGAACCATACCTAAATCAATTGATATGTAAGAGCCATATCCTAACTGTTCAATTGTTTCATATATTTCTTTCACTCTCGCAATGGCCATTTTCATTTCATTACTTGAGGCGAGTTTTTCTGCTTCCTCAACAACATCTAAACTCCCGAATAACCTTGGTAGTTTCTCAAGTAACCTTACTGTTTCATCACACCGATTTAATTTCTTTTCTTCTATAAAGTGTGAGAGTGCGGCATAATTTTTACTTTCAATATACGTTCTAAGTAACTTCTCTTCTTCATCATTAATGGGGAGCTTTTTTACGATACATTTATATAACTGCACTTGCCCAATCTCAATTGTGAAAGATTGCACCTTTAATTTTTGAAGTGCTTGAATTACGCTTATCACACATTCAATTTCAGCCCTTACATTTTCAATCCCGATAATTTCAATACCACTTTGTACTATTTCATTATATTTCCCAGTAAGGGACTCATTCGCCCGAAATACATTCCCGCTATAAGTTACTTTAAGAGGAATATCCCCTCTCTGTGTTCCAATTACTCTTGCTAAAGGAATTGTCATATCTGGGCGTAAAACGATAATCCGTCCTTTTTCATCGAAAAATTTATACATCTTTTCTTCATCTATCGGCCTGTTTTGAAATGCAAAAACATCATAAAATTCAATTGTAGGTGTCCTTATTTCTTCATAACCTCTCTCTAAAAAGGTCCGTCTTAATTTTTGTTCCACTTCTTCAATTAACGTACATTCTTCGAATAAGTAATCTCTCGTTCCATTCGGATTTGCCCGTTTCCACTTTGTCATCTGAATTCACACACCCTTCCCTCTTTAATTTATGCCCATTCCATCCACCCAAACCGAAAATAAAAAGAGCCTTGTAGACAAAATACCTACAAGGCTCTTTAGTAGAGTGTAGGTACAACGGGAATAACCCTTGTGCCTACACGTTTTCACGTTAGGTTCAAGGGTTTCATGTATGATGATGTAATTTTGTAAGCATTTTAATAGATTGCACGATATTCATAATACTTACTCCCTTTCTCCTCTGATTTTTTACATATTATATAACAGTTAATTCTGAATGTAAATAGATTTCGAATATTCTACTTTTAGTTAGTGTGAAGCTACTTTTCTTTCATACTCTTCAATTTCTTGTTCATATTGCATTGTAATGCTGATTTCATCTAGACCATTTAATAATTTTTCTTTCCACATTTTCTCGATTGTAAAATGAAACCTGTGCGTATTCGTAATAATTACTTCATTCTCTAAATCAACTTCCATTTGATCTCTCGCATTCGTTTTGGCAAGTTGTTCACGCATCTCTTTATCCATTACAATCGGTAACATACCATTCTTCATACAATTCATATAAAAAATATCTGCAAATCCTCCGGCGATAATAACGCGGAAACCATAATCCGCAAGCGCCCACGGAGCATGTTCTCTTGAAGAACCACATCCAAAATTATCACCTGTAATTAATATACTTGCTCCTTTTCGTTCTTGTGCATTAAGGGGGAAATTAGGATTTTCATGGCGCTCATTATCGTAACGCCACTCATCAAATAAATATTTTCCAAATCCCGTCCTTTCAATTCTCTTCAAATATTGCTTCGGAATAATTTGATCTGTATCAATGTTATCATTCATAAGTACTGCGGCAGTACCTTTATGAATATGAAATGGTTCCATCGTAACTCTCCTTTCTAATATCAACAAAATGACCATATAACGCAGCTGCTGCAGCCATAGCTGGACTTACTAAATGTGTTCGTGCTCCTTTCCCTTGCCTTCCTTCAAAATTACGATTTGAAGTAGAAGCACAATGTTCTCCTTCAGGTACTTGATCTGGATTCATCCCAAGACACATTGAACATCCAGGCTCTCTCCATTCAAATCCCGCTTCTTCAAATATGCGATGTAAGCCTTTTTGCATCGCCCGCTCTCTCACACTTTTTGATCCTGGTACAACGAGTGCTCGCACACCTTCTTTTACCTTTTTCCCTTTTACAACAGATGCAGCAATTTCTAAGTCAGATAAACGTGAATTTGTACAAGAACCAATGAAGACATGCTTAACAGGAATTTCAAACGTACTTTGCCCAGGGCTCAATCCCATATATGAAAATGCTCTTTCATCATTTTCGTTATGCTTCTCTGGTAATTTTTCATCAATAGGAACACCCATACTAGGATTTGTTCCCCAAGTGACATACGGTGCTAAATCCGTAACATCTACCGAAATATGTAAATCATAAATTGCATCTGAATCTGTATAAAGCTCCGACCATTTTCCCGTAAACGTTTCATAGTCTTTCGGTGCATATTCACGCCCTTTTACATAAGAAAATGTTTTCTCATCTGGTGCAATGATGCCAGCTTTCGCTCCCCCTTCAATTGCCATATTGCAAAGTGTCATTCTCTCTTCCATACCCATATCACGAATCGTCTCTCCGTAGAATTCCATTACATGCCCCGTTCCAACCGCTACACCGTACTTTGAGAGAAGATGCAAAATAATATCCTTTGCATAAACGCCTTTCGGTAACTTTCCTTTTAATTCAATCCCCATCGCTTTCGGTTTTCGTTGCCACAACGTTTGAGTTGCTAATACATGTTCTACTTCACTCGTACCAATACCAAACGCTAAAGCACCGAAAGCACCGTGGGTTGCTGTATGGCTATCACCGCATACAATCGTTTTCCCCGGTTGTGTGAGCCCAAGTTCTGGTCCTATAACGTGAACGATTCCTTGCTCTTCATCACCAATATCGGCTAATCGCACCTTAAATTGTTTACAATTGTCACGAAGTGTATCCAATTGCTGCTTCGCAATGCGATCGGTAATATTCCAAACATCTTTCGTTGGAATATTATGATCCATCGTTGCAAACGTTAATTCCGGTCTCCGAACAGTTCGATTTGCAAGCCGCAAGCCTTCAAAGGCTTGCGGTGACGTTACTTCATGAACGAGATGAAGATCGATATATAATAAATCCAATCCATTTTCATTCGTTACAACTACATGTCTTTCCCAAAGCTTATCTAGTAACCTTTTCCCCATTATCTTCCTCTCCCTACTAGTGCCTGCTCTTCCATTTCTTGAATAACTGCCCTCGTAAATGAAGTTGTCGTCTCATTCCCCCCAATATCAGCTGTACATTTCCCAGATTGAAGAACTGCAGAAATTGCCTCTTCAATCGCATACCCTTCTCTCGTTAATCCAAATGATTGCCCAAGCATCATCGCTACTGAACGCATCATCGCAATTGGATTCGCTTTATTTTTACCTGCAATATCTGGCGCTGATCCGTGAATAGGCTCATATAAAGACGGCCCGTTTTCCGCATGGCTCGCTGATGGAAGCATTCCTAATGACCCTGCTAATACAGAAGCCTCGTCGCTCAAAATATCACCAAATAAATTTTCTGTTACGATAACGTCAAATCTCCTTGGGTTTCGAATTAACTCCATAGCAGCTGCATCTACTAAAATGTGCTCTAATTCAACATTAGGATAACGAAGAGCTACTTCTTCTGTAACAGCTCTCCACAATTTACTAGATTCTAAAACATTCGCTTTATCAATAGAGGTTACTTTTTTCTCTCTCTTACTCGCTAATTGAAAAGCATACGACACGATACGTTCAATTTCATGACGATGGTACGTAAGTGTATCGGTTGCCGATTCTTCCGTTCTTTCTTTCGGATAAGAGAAATAAATACCGCCTGTTAGTTCACGAACGACAACGAAGTCAATTTCATCTGCGTTTTTTAATGGCGATAAATGTGCAGTTGCGCTTTCTACTGTTACAGGACGAACGTTCGCAAATACACCAAGTCCTTTTCTTAAAGCTAATAATCCTTTCTCTGGCCTTTCTTTCGCATCATCCCACCGCGGTCCACCAACCGCTCCAAGTAAAACCGCATCACTCGCTAAACAAGCGGCAAGTGTTCGCTGTGGTAATGGTTGCCCATTTAAATCGATAGCCGCTCCGCCAAAGTACTCATCTTGTAAATGAAAGTGATGTCCATATAGCCTCTCTACCATATGCAATACTTCCTTCGCGCTTTCCATAATTTCCGGACCAACACCATCACCCGCTAAACAAACGATACGTTTTTCCAATTAAAACACCCCTTTTTATCTGAATTTTCAGAAATATACTTTGATAAGTAAGGGACGATCCCCTCACTTATCAAACAGTTACTTCACAAGAGTAATAAAAGATTTTAATTTTCCGGCCGCATGAACATACGCTCTCGCCGATGCTTCTAATACGTCTTGCGCAACACCAAAACCTGATACTTGATGAGTTCCTTCTTTTAATTCAACATGAACATGTGCAAGTGCATCTTGACCTTGCGTTATAGATTGTATGCGATAATCCGCTAAGTCACATTCTAATCCTAAAATTCTTTGAATTGCATTATAGATCGCTTCAATACTTCCAGAACCAGTTGCTGCATCTTCGTACATATTTCCTTCCTCATCTTTTAGTACAACCGTTGCACACTGTGTACTATTTGATACGAAATGTACTTGCAATTGAGTAATGCTATATTGCTGGGCCGCAAATGCTGCTTCACCAAGCATAAGCGCACGTAAATCTTCTTCTGTAATTTCTTTTTTACGGTCAGCCAAGTTTTTAAATGCTTCAAACACCACATCTCGTTCTTCTTTTGTAAACTCATAACCAAGTTCTTTCATTTTTTCAGTAAACGCATGGCGCCCGGAATGCTTTCCTAATACAAATAAATTTTGTGACTCTCCAATCAGTGATGGTTCAATAATTTCATACGTCGTTACTTCTTTTAATACACCGTCTTGATGAATACCTGATTCGTGAGCAAAAGCATTTGCTCCAACAATCGCCTTATTTTTCGGTACAACCATACCCGTTAACCGACTTACTAACGTACTCGTCGCTTTAATTTCTTTTAATGTCATAGAGGATTCTGCTTCATAGAAATCTTTTCTAATATGGAGAGCAACCGCGACTTCTTCTAGCGCCGCATTCCCCGCTCTTTCTCCAATTCCATTAATCGTTCCTTCTACTTGTAACGCTCCGCCTTCAACCGCAGCTAACGAATTCGCTACTGCCATCCCAAGATCATCGTGACAATGACAAGAGAAAATTGCTTTTTCATACGACGGAACGGATTCTTGTAAGTATTTAAAAAGAGAATAATATTCTTCTGGATTCGTATATCCAACTGTATCAGGAATATTGATTACATTCGCTCCTGCGCGAATCGCGACTTCTACTGCTTCCGCTAAAAATGCTCTCGATGTTCTTGTTGCATCTTCTGCTGAAAATTGAACTGTTGGAAATAGTGATTTCCCAAGCGTAACCGAGCGATGTATGCTATCTAATACATCTTCTTTTGACATACAAAGCTTATATTTCATATGAATGTCACTCGTAGCTAAAAATACGTGTAAACGAGGAGAGACAGCGCCTTTCACAGCTTCATAGGCTCTTCGAATATCACTTTCTTTCGCTCTAGCTAAACTCATAACCGTAGCATTTTGAATGGTATTTGCGATACGTTTTACCGATTGAAAATCACCTTCAGAAGCTGCTGCGAATCCAGCTTCCATTACATTAATACCAAGTCTCTCTAGTTGCCTCGCAATCTGTAATTTCTCTTGTTCATTTAAATTAACTCCTGGTGATTGTTCGCCATCACGAAGCGTCGTATCCATGAACAAAATTTGCTTCATATTATTTAATCCCTACCTTTACTCGGGGCTGTACGAAAGGCATCATTTCACGTAATTTACGTCCAACTACTTCGATTTCATGTTCATTTTCTTTTTCATTTGTCGCCTGGAAATTTGGTCTTCCTGCTTTATGCTCTGCAATCCAGCCTCTTGCAAATGTACCATCTTGAATTTCTGCTAGTACTGCACCCATCGCTTTCTTCGTATCTTCAGTAACAACGCGTGGCCCTGATACGAAGTCCCCCCACTGCGCTGTATCTGAAACTGAATATCTCATATTTTCAAGTCCACCTTCATACATAAGGTCAACAATTAGTTTCAGTTCATGTAAACATTCAAAATATGCAAGTTCAGGTTGATAACCCGCTTCAACTAACGTTTCAAACCCAGCTTTTACTAGTGCAGTTACTCCGCCGCAAAGTACAGCTTGCTCTCCAAATAAATCTGTTTCTGTTTCTTCTTTAAACGTTGTTTCTAATACACCTGCTCTCGTCGCCCCAATTCCATCTGCATATGAAAGTGCCTTTTCAGTCGCAACTCCTGTTGCATCTTGATATACTGCAAATAATGCAGGAACAGCTCCCCCTTCCGCAAACGTACGACGTACTAGATGTCCTGGACCTTTCGGTGCTACTAGAAATACATCTACATTAGCTGGCGGTTTTACTTGATCAAAGTGAACATTAAATCCATGCGCGAAAACGAGAGAATTACCGCCTTGTAAGTTTGGTGCAATTTCAGCTTCATATACTTCCGGCTGTAATTCATCAGGTAGTAGAATCATTACTACATCTGCTTTTTCTGCTGCTTCCGCTACTGTATATACAGAAAAACCGTCTTCTTTCGCCTTATCCCATGACTTCCCTTTCCTCAGTCCTACTACCACATCAAATCCGTTATCACGTAAGTTTTGCGCATGCGCATGGCCTTGCGATCCATATCCGATGATTGCTACTTTCTTTTCCTTTAATACATTTACCGTTACGTCTTTTTCATAATAAACTTTCGCCATTTTCATTTCCCCCTATTTTTTAAATAATTATTGAATTAACATAACTTGTTTATCTTGTTTTTTCATACTACGTGTAAATGCTGTTACACCTGTTCTAGCAATTTCTTTCAAACCATATGGACGAAGTAATTCAATTAACGCTTCTACTTTCTCCTGGGTACCTGTTACTTGCACCACTATGGAATCCTTCCCAACGTCTATTACAGCGGCTCGGAACGGTTCAATTAAACTATATAATTCTGCTCTTGCTACAGACGTTGCTACTTTAATAAGTGCAAGTTCTCTAGCGATCATCGCTTCTTCTGTAATATCTGATACTTTCAGTACATCGATTTGCTTATGAAGTTGTTTAATTAACTGCTCAACTTGCTGTTCATTTTCAACGTGTACAACAATCGTCATTCTCGAAATATCCGATGATTCCGTATGACCTACTGAAATACTTTCAATATTAAAATGTCTACGTGTCATAACACCTGTAATTCGATTTAACACACCGCTTTGATTTCGAACTGTCGCTGTTACAATTCTCTTCACCTTTTCTCCACTCCCTCCATTTGATGAACGCCTTTTCCTGGGGCAACCATCGGCATTACCTTTTCGGATTGAAGTACGCGGCAATCAATTACAACAGGCTCTCTTAACTCAATTGCATACTGTAATTGTTGCTTTGCAAGAAGTGGGTCTTCAATACGAACACCTTTTATGCCATAAGCATTGGCAAGCGCAACAAAATCTGGTTGGCATGAAAGTAAGGAGTGCGAATATCGCCCATTATAAAATTCCTCTTGCCATTGTCTTACCATTCCTAAAGCTTCATTATTTAAAATAAACACTTTAACTGGTAAAGAATGCTCTTTTAATACACTTAGTTCTTGCAAGGTCATTTGAAATCCCGCATCACCGACAATCGCAATAACTAATTCTTCTGGCCTTGCAATTTGTGCACCAATTGCTGCTGGAAATCCGAAGCCCATTGTTCCTAAGCCTCCAGAAGTTACCCATTTATCTGGATTTTTCAGCGGATAATATTGAGCTGCCCACATTTGATGTTGCCCAACATCTGTCGTTACAATCGCTTCCCCTTTCGTAATTTCGTATAGCATATCAATTGCATATTGAGGCTTAATACATTCCGAATGCTCTTTGTAAGAAAGAGGGTATTTTTCTTTTCTACTATTCAATAATGAGAGCCAATCATTGTGATTTACTTCCCCTTCCTTAAAGTTGAGTAGAGCTTCTAATGCTTGCTTCGCACTCGCAACAATTGGAATTTCAGTCGGCACATTTTTTCCGATTTCCGCTGGATCAATATCTATATGTGCGACAATCGCTTCTTTAGCAAAATAAGCTAAATTTCCAGTAAGACGATCGTCAAATCTTGCTCCTATATTTATAAGTAAATCACATTCATATAACGCCATATTAGCCGTGTAAGAACCGTGCATTCCTCCCATCCCAAGAAATAATTTATCATCTGGCGGAAAACCACCAAGACCAAGTAATGTATGAACAACAGGAATTTCATATTTACGAGCAAAGCTTGTTAATTCTTTCGATGCCTTTGCATGCAATACACCTGCTCCAGCTAAAATTAACGGTTTTTTTGAAGTCGCAATCGCTTGTAATAATTTGTTTATTTGTAGTAGATTCGGTTCGTAATTAGGCTGGTATCCTGGTAAATCCATTTGAACATCACTACATCGCTCACCTTTCTCTACTACCATATCTTTCGGAAGGTCAATTACGACTGGGCCTGGTCTTCCTGTTCTAGCGATATGAAATGCTTCTTTAATAATTCGGGGTAAATCCGATGCTTTTCGTACTTGATAATTATGTTTTGTCACCGGCATCGTAAGCCCCATAATATCAGCTTCTTGGAAAGCATCACTCCCGATTAACGTTGTTGCTACTTGCCCTGTAAATACAACAAGTGGCAATGAATCAATCATCGCGTCAGCTAGACCAGTAATAACATTTGTAGCACCCGGTCCACTCGTTGCAATTACCACTCCTGGATTTCCTGTAATTCTTGCATATCCTTCAGCAGCATGAATTGCACCTTGCTCATGCCTCGTTAAAATATGCGGAATTTCACAATCATAAAGCGCATCATATAGAGGTAAAACCGCACCACCTGGATAACCAAAAATCACCTCTACTCCTTCCTTTTCTAGCGCTTCTAACAATAGCTGTGCACCAGTTGCCAGTTTCTCTTCCGTTTTTGAAGACATTTTTCTTATAAGCCCCCTTTTTTAAAACATTTATAAAATAAAAAAATCCTACGTCCACACTCCAGCTATGTGCTGAAGGGACGAAAGATTTCGCGGTACCACCCTTCTTTGCAAGATTACTCTTGCCTCAGTGACTCGGGATATGAGTCTAGCTAATAACGGAGCTACCGTCTAAGCCTAAACAAACGTTTCAGCTTAGCACTCAAGGGTGATGTTCGTCGACGTGAACCATCGGTTTCCAGCAACCACCGACTCTCTGTGAGGCTTCACAGTCAACTACTCCTCCCTATCAACGCTTTATCATGTCATAAGAGCTATTATCCAACTTTATTTTCTTCGTAAATTTTCTCTCCATCTTCTACAACTAATTTACGGAATTCTTCTAATAAACGATTCGTATGTGGCCCTGTTCTACCTAAACCAATCGTTCTTCCATCTACTGTCGTAACAGCAATTACTTCAGCAGCTGTTCCTGTTAAAAACACTTCATCAGCTACATATACATCATGCCTTGTAAATAATTCTTCTCTTACGTCATATCCAAGTTTTTCGCCGATTTCTAAAATCGCGTTTCGTGTAATACCTTCTAACGCTCCAGCAGAACTTGGTGGTGTAATTAATTTATTTCCCTTCACAATAAATACATTATCTCCAGAGCCTTCAGCTACATATCCTTGGTCATTTAACATAAGTGCTTCTTGTACTCCAGCTAATTTCGCCTCAATGCGAACTAAAATATTATTTAAGTAATTTAAAGATTTTACTTGAGGCGATAAAACATCCGGGCGATTGCGACGCGTTGCAACTGTTATAATCGGAATCCCTTTTTCATAATATTCTTGTGGAAATAAAGATAATTGCTCTGCAATTACTACTACATTTGGTTTCGTACAAGAATCGGGATCTAATCCCAGGTTCCCAGGTCCTCTTGATACAACGAGGCGGATATATCCATTAGATAGTTTGTTTTGTCGAATCGTTTCAACAACGATTTTCGTTGCTTCTTCTAACGTATATGGAATTTCTAACATGATGGATTTCGCTGATTCATATAACCGGACAAGATGCTCTCTCAAACGGAAAACATTACCGCTATATACCCTAATTCCTTCGAACACTCCATCGCCATATAAATAGCCATGATCATATACTGAAACCTTTGCTTCGTCTTTTGGAACAAATTCTCCATTTAAGAAAATCCACTGCTCGTTCACTTGAAAGCGCCCCCTATGTTCTATGAGTTTTTTATTGTTTCCTAGTCTACTCTCCTTTTCAAATAAATCAAGTGAATTTTTAGAAAATTTTTAATTTTTAATCGTACGTACATCTTTGTTTATATTGATTTAATAACATTGTTAACGTTTACAAAAAGTCAAAAAAATTTTTTCGTCAAATTCTACTAAAAAAATATTTGTTTAAAAGAAGGGTTTTCGCCAATTGATACGAATCTATTGTATTCAATAAACGGACGTCCGATTTTATAAATCCGGGAATATACAACGACTTTTGGTGAAAAAGGGGGAAAATAACAAAAATAACGCTGTCTAAAAATAACATTCATATTTTTCATTTAGTAATCATAATCCTATTTTTAAAAAACAATTTGTCAAATTGAAGGAGGAAATAACAATGGCGTGTGTACAAATTAAAGGAACGAGACAAGAGGTAGTAGAAATGCTACAACTATTTGATCTAATGGATACGAAAGGATTTTGTAAATTCGATAATTACGTTGAAGTAGAACCAAATAGTAGGAAACATAACAACTACACAGCTTCAATCGATATTCAGTCTAATAACAGTTCATCACAAGATACATTAAATGATCAATTCGTTAGTCAAATGCTTACTGGTGTATATAACGACTAAACAAATATTCTCTTCCTACCATCTTTTCATAAATATATGCTATGGACTTGAGCATACTAGCAACTAGATGGTAGGAGGTGAAAATTATGGCTAGAATTGGTGTTGAGAACTCTTTAACAGATGTTCAACAAGCTCTTCAGCAACAAGGACATGAAGTCGTTTCACTTAACTCTGAAAATGATGCACATGGGTGTGATTGTTGCGTTGTAACCGGGCAAGATTCTAATATGATGGGCATTGCAGATACATCGATAAAAGGATCTGTAATTAAAGCACATGGTTTAACAACAGATGAAATTTGTCAGCAAGTTGAAAACCGCACTTAATCATTTTTATCACATTATTTGTGAGCTAACATGTAAAGGGAATGGAATGGTCCCACTGATTATAGTTTCAATTTATTTATAGAAAAAGGGCTCCTTTTCAAAAGGAGCCCTCTTTTTTATATTCACCTAACGGGAAAGTAACATATACTGGATGAAAGCCCTACCTCTCTCTCATCATTACGGTTCCACTGACCGCTCCTTGATTCACTAGTATACATATAAAGCTTACATATACAATTTATAGGGTTTGTTCACAAAAGTTGTTGGTAAGACTACCCGATCTTTCGCAAACTTTTCGTATTATATTCATAAGATTTATTTACTTTACACTAGCTTTAACCGAGACACGAATTAAAATTTTAACACCAATACAATAACTTGTCAACATTTTTTACAAATTAAAAACAGACATTAACGGTTTGTCTGTTTTAGAATGGAGCTTTTTCTTTTATTACATATACAACAAAACCGCTTACTAACATACATAAGCCAACTACTAAGTTTTTGATATTAATCATAAATTCCTCTCCCTTATTCCACACATCATATATATTTACAGTTCAATTATTCCGATCGTCCTAAAGCGCACTTTTTCTAATATATCATAATTCCTAAAAAATGCAAGTTCACTTTTGGCGACCATTCACAAATTTATCCACAGTGCTTGGCACAGTATTTAACGCTTTTTCAATTAAATGTGTACTACTATTGAGATGCAACACTTGCACACCGTTAGAACCAACTACTAAAAAAGCAACTGGGCTAATAGAAACCCCAGCCCCGCTTCCGCCTCCGAATGGATGACTTTGCTTGTTCTCTTTATGCTGCCCTTGTCCGCCGTTATGTTTTTCGGAAATAAAATCACCTTTAAAGTCACTTCCACCAGCTCCAAAACCAAAAGCCACTTGAGATACTGTTAATACTACATTTCCGTCAGCTGTTGAAACCGGACTTCCAACAATCGTATTTACATCTACCATCTCTTTTAAATTTGTCATTGCTGTTTTCATTAAATTTTCAATTGGATGTTCCATTATGTACTACACCCTTTCCTCATTATTCTTTTTTATACTTTCCAAAATAGAGGAAGTCATACTAAGTTTTCCTATTTTGAAAAAACATTTTCCACTTTCCAATTGGATATTACTCCCTGTACATGCTCGGATAAAAAGGAAAAAGAGATACATACTACTATTGAACCTTGTTATGAAAGGAGTCCTTACTTTGACTGAGAAATTTGATGAATATAAAAAAAGAGATCGAATAGATAGTGATTATAAAGAAGAATACGCAGCTGAAGTTGCACCACAGCGTATCGATTATGATGATAAAGATAACGATGATGTAAGATCGTCTGCAGCTGGATCGACTGCTGGTTTCATTGCTCTTGCCTTAGCAATATTATCATTATTCACATTCCCAACACTATTTGGTCTTGTGTCTGTTCTACTTGGTATTTACGCTTATAATCGCGGGGCTACTGTAACTGGCGGTACCGCTGCCATTGTGGGTGGTATCGCTGCACTCATTGCGATTTTATTCCGAGTGGCGCTTATTGGTTTATTGTTCTCTCTTTTTTAAAAAGAAAAAGGTATCTCGCTTTATGCGGGATACCTTATCCTGTAAATACATCTTCTGATGGATATTTAATTTTTTGTTTTGCTGGTCGTGCCAAAGAGAACACAAGTGTTAACGGTCCGATTAATCCACAAAACATAACAAACATAATAATACATTTTCCAAACGCCGATAGCTTCGCAGTAATCCCCATTGTTAACCCTACTGTACCAAACGCTGAAATTGTCTCAAATAATAACTGAATAAAACTGAAGTCTTCTGTAAGCATTAATACAAATACCGCTGTAAAAATAAGTATTTGACTAGCAACGACAATTGCTAACGCTCTCGTTACTGTCGACATTTTAATCGTACGCTGAAACAAAACAAAATCCTCTTTCTTTCTAAAGAAAGAAAGAACTGATGTAATTAAAATAACGAATGTCGTTAACTTAATTCCACCGCCTGTCGATACACTTCCCGCACCAATAAACATTAATACCATCGTAAATAGTATCGATGACTCTTCCATCCCCCCATAATCTACCGTGTTAAAACCGGCTGTACGAGGTGTAATTCCTTGGAAGAACGAAGCCCATAACTTTTCATTTAAAGATAAGTGCCCCAAAGTCTTCACATTATTATATTCCAATACAAAAATCACAAGCATCGCAATAACATTAAGTACTATCGTTCCAACAATCATGATTTTGGAGTGCAGTGATAATTTTCGGAAACTACGGCTATACCATATATCAATTAATACCGTAAACCCTAACCCTCCTATTACAATTAAAGAACAAATCCCAATATTAATAATAGGATCTCCTACGTATCTTGTTAAATTATCTGGCCAAAGCGCAAAGCCGGCATTATTATATGACGCAATAACGTGAAAAATACTATAGTATAAACCTTTTCCAAAACCAAACTCTGGAATAAAGCGAATCGATAAAAAGATAACTCCAATTAGCTCAATACAAATAGAAAAAATAAAAACACGTTTTACTAATTTCACAAGACCACCAATATTTGTTTGATTAAATGCTTCTCCAATTAATAATCGGTGGCGTAAACCAATTTTTTTCCCTAATACCCAAACAATTAAAATGGCTATCGTCATAAGACCGAGACCACCCGTTTGAATTAAAAACATAATAACAATTTCACCAAACATCGTAAACGTACTCGCAGTATCTACAACACCTAAACCGGTTACAGTCGCTGCCGACGTAGCTGTAAAGAAAGCATCTACCCAACTAATATGTACTTTCGTTGCAAACGGTAACTTTAATAACAATCCTCCGACCACAATTAAACAAAAAAAGCCTAATGCTAAAATTTGTGGTGGATTCAATCGTATAAAACGATTATACAACCCTTGTTTTTTTGCTACTTCCATATCACTAACTCCCTTTATCAAGTGAAGCTTTTATCCCCTCATAAATAAAGACTCTTTAAGAACCTACAAGTAGCGGGATAAACCTTATATTCTCATAATATAGTTGAGCATAATCCTTTTTTTCATAGATTTCAACTTTTATTTATATTCAGACTCCTATCGTTTTACAAAAGAATATTTTCTATTATATCTCCACTTATACTATAACTCTTACAACAACTATTTTATCCCTTTTCAAATTCCCATATCTTTCACTCCAAGTTCACACGAGGGTCACATCTACCTTTTATAGTATATGTATCGGAGCTGTTCCTCCCTAATTTATAAGACATTCCCCAGTGTCTTGAACAGCTTTCCATCCCTAATTAAATTGACATAAATTGTCCCCTTCCTTGACCATCCTATATGTGATGGTCTTATTTTTTTATTCTTTCTATCTTTTATTTGAAACTCCCTCTCTCTTTCACTCCATGTTCACACGAGGATCACATCCACCTTTTATAGTATATGTATCGAAGCTGTTCCTCCCTAATTTATAAGACATTCCCCAGTGTCTTTGAATAGCTTCCATCCCTAATTAAATTGACATAAATTGTCCCCTTCCCTTGACCATCATATATGTGATGGTCTTATTTTTTTATTCTTTCTATCTTTTATTTGAAACTCCCTCTCTCTTTCACTCCATGTTCACACGAGGATCACATCTACCTTTTATAGTATACGTATCGGAGCTGTTCCTCCCTAATTTATAAGACATTCCCCAGTGTCTTGAACAGCTTTCCATCCCTAATTAAATTGACATAAATTGTCCCCTTCCTTTGACCATCCTATATGTGATGGTCTTATTTTTTTATTCTCTCTTTCTTCTTACTTAAAACTCCCTCTCTCTTTCACTCTATGTTCACATCTATCTTTTATAGTATATGTATCGAAGCTGTTCTTCCCTAATTTATAAGACATTCCCCAGTGTCTTTGAATAGCTTCCATCCCTAATTAAATTGATATAAATTGTCCCCTTCCCTAGGCCATCATGTGATGGTCTATTTTTTTTCCAAATACATAAATGTATTCTTTCCACATATTTCAGCAAAACTGGACTATATACATTGAAACAGACAGTTTTATACTAAATATTCAGAAAATATTGTCAAAATAGGTATTTTTTCGGTATAATTAATTTAGAAAGCAATTTTACAAAAACAAAAGGGGGGTTTTTATCGAAACAAACAAAGGCAATCTTAATTGCATTATTTCTCGGTCTAGTTGTCGGACTCACTTTAAATTTAGCTGCTCCATCTATTTTTGAGCCATTGAATCAATATGCGTTCAATCCACTTGGTCAACTGTTTATTCGCCTTATTAAAATGCTAGTTGTTCCTGTTGTGTTCATTTCTATCGTACTTGGGGCTGCTGGTCTTGGAGATCCGAAACAACTTGGAAGAATTGGTTTAAAATCAATTTCATTCTTTCTCGTAACAACAGCTGTCGCTGTCGCTATCTCTATTGCAGTTACATTTGCACTTATCATAAAACCAGGAGCTGGCGGTAACTTTAAAACAGACGGGCTTAAGTATGAAGGTGCAAAAACTGAAACATCTTTCGTTGATACATTGCTGAATATTGTGCCAGATAATCCAGCAAAAGCGATGGCTGATGGGAACATGCTACAAATTATTGCCTTTGCCGCATTGATCGGACTCGGTTTAGCTGTTTTAGGAAAACGAGTTCAAGGTGTCCATTCATTACTTGAACAGGGCAACGAATTAATGATGTATCTTGTTAATCTCGTCATGAAATTAGCTCCAATCGGAACATTCGGGTTGCTCGCTTCGTCCGTTGGTAAAATGGGTCTTGCAGGCGTCGCTGCGATGTTCAAGTATATGATTGTCGTTATGTTGGTACTCATTATTCACGGTGTCTTCGTATACGGCGGCTTATTAAAGGTACTAGCCAAAGAAAGTATTATTCGTTTCTTTAAACATTTCGGTCCGGTAATGGCAATTGGGTTTAGTACATCTAGCTCTAATGCGTCCCTTCCATTTGCCATGAAAACCGCCCAAGAAAAACTTGGAGTTCCAAAAGCGATAAGCTCTTTTGTACAACCACTAGGTGCAACGATTAATATGGATGGTACTGCTATTATGCAAGGGGTAGCAACTGTATTTATCGCTCAAGTATACGGCGTTGAACTTACATTACCACAATTAGCTATGGTCGTATTAACTGCTGTACTAGCTAGTATCGGTACTGCAGGTGTACCAGGTGTTGGACTAGTAATGCTTACGATGGTTTTAAATCAAGTAAATCTACCAGTAGAAGGCATTGCTTTAATTATCGGTATTGACCGCATTCTAGATATGTCTAGAACTGCTGTAAATATTTCCGGTGATGCAATTTGTGCAATGATTGTTGCAAAATCAGAAGAAAAATATAATACGGATCAATCTGCAGCATCTTAAATCAAAAAAGGAGTGAATCATTTCACTCCTTTTTTGATTTACTTCCTTTTTTCGAACGATATTCTTTTCCTTTATTATCATTTCCCGTTTCAAATTCAGTACTAAACTCCTGCTGGAATTGCCCTGATTTTGGTGAACCTTGATTTCCACTTCCTTGACTACCATTACGATTCGTCATATTTCTCCCTCCTTCCTTTATTAGTAGTATGGCGCTCTATCTTTTTTCATACACATTTTATTTTTTATCATCTATTACACACAGAAGAAGACCTTCCATATATGAGGAAGGTCTTCTTTTTAATTAGGTAAGCGTTTTCTTATTTGTAATTATTTAAATAAGTTTTTTAGAAATAGATATCATTATATCCATTTCATCTTCTGAAAGTGCGGAAAATCTTTCTTGTAAATATTTCTTTTTCTCACCTTCCATTTTCGCAACTAACTCTTTCCCTTGTTCTGTAATCTCTAAATATACAACTCGGCGATCTGATGTAGAACGTGAACGAGTTACAAAGCCTTTATTAATTAATTTTTCTGTAACAGCTGTAATATGACTATTCGACACATTTAACTCATTAGCTACACGTGAGACCATTTCTTTATTCGTACGGTTCAATATTCTAAGGACAATGAACTCATTCCACGGTATGTAACCACCAAATATTTTTCCAATATCATTACGCAACGTGCGAAACATTGCAAAAACATTTGTCGATAGTTCTTCCATTAATTGTTCTCGATTTTGAGACAACTTTGACAGCCCCTTTTATTTAATTTAGTTAAATAAAAACCTTATTAATAATTTTACACGAAATCTTACTTTTTGTCACCTTATTTCCCCATAATTCGTAGTTTTTTAATAGATATTTCATGGTACAATGAAATTGATTTTCCAGAAAAAGGAGTTAGGGCAATGAGTGAAGAAGACAAACTTTCTAATCTCAGTCTAAAAGATAAGACTATTATTATTAGTGTTGTTATTCTTATTCTCATTATATTCTTTGCATTTATATTTTTTGTATATGTAGGAATCTTTCATATTACAGGTATAGAATATTCATCAAGAACAGCTCTACTACTCTTTTTTTTACTCATTCTTTTATTAGACGGTATTACATATTTTATATTCATTTTCTTTAAAGTGCTCCTACATCCAATGATGACAAGTATGCCCAATTGGCTCTCAATTGCTCTGCTCTCTATAATTGAAATTACGTTAGATTGGTTTGTCATACATACCGCCGATGACTGGATAGAGAGTGTACAAATGCCCAACATAGCTGAATTATGTGTCACACTATTCCTTTACACACTAAATAAATTATTTAGTGATAAGAAAGAGTAAGAATACAAGCTTTTCTATATAAAAATTGGTACAATAAAAATAAATCATACTAAAGAGGTGTTACTTATGAACTTACTACAATGGGCTGATAAAGGCATGTCCTTTGATACATATGTGAATGAAATGGAAGTAAACCAATACGAGCTACTACACATTTACAATAACTTTTTAATTCCAAATGAATTACTTCCAGTTTTAGAAGAACGTCAAAATGATGGCTGGCGCGTTATCGTATTAACAGCTGACTGGTGCGGCGACGCTCTTTTATGTGTACCTGTTATGAAACGAATTTCTGAAGTTGCAAATATTGATATGCGTTTATTAATTCGCGATGAAAACTTAGAGTTAATGGATCAATACTTAACAAACGGAACAGCACGTGCGATTCCAATCTTTATTTTCATTGATAAAGACGGAAATGAACAAGCCGTCTTTGGACCACGCGCTCCAAAAGTACAAGAATTAGTAACTTCAATGCGCGCTACATTACCTGAAAAAGAAGATCCAACATTCGAAGAGAAACAAAAAGAAATGTATGCTAATTTCCGTGCTACATTAGCTGATGATACTTCTCTTTGGGAACATGTAATGGAAAGCATGATTGAGAAAGTAGTAAAATAAAAAACCTGCCGATTTCGGCAGGTTTTTTATTTTACTAAATTATAATCCTTTTTTCTGAGAATATACAGCATCTACGCACGCTGCTAAACGTTCCATTTCACCCATGTATATTCCACGTGTCATCCACCCAGTCAACTTGTACATAATCTTATATAAAAAATTCTTCGGTTCAAATTCTACGATTAAAGTAAGCGATGTACCTTCTTCATCCTCTTCTAACATATAAGTTGCAGCTGTATAACCTTGCTTCATCTCACATCCAACTGAAACGATATACGGTTCATCATACTCTAAAATTTCCGCCTCAAATTCATATATTTTCTTCCCCATCTTTTGCACAGATATATATTTGTCACCTTCACGAGGGTTTTCAACATCTATATTTGAAGGATACCTATTTTCTACCATAAAGGTACTCCATTCTAGTATTTTCTCGTCATTGTGTACATAATCAAATACAACATCAATTGGTGCTGGAATTACTATTTCTATTGCAAAACTCACTAAATTGCTCCTCTCAAATACCCTATCGATTTCCTTAAAATTATTATAACGAAATCATTATGGCATATTTCACATGGTGAAATACAAGTAATTGAAGGTAAAAGTTTCATTTTTCTCTCTCTATAAAAAAATACCCTACAGTGTAGACTTTTTTTCAAGTGTCTATTCTATAGGGTATTGCTGATATTTTATACTTACATAATGAAGAAATAGAATACCGCAGCTAAAATGAAACGATAGTAAGCGAACGGTGTTAGTTTTACACGACCTAATAATTTTAAGAATGAAACAATTGCAAGCATCGCAACAACGAATGCTGTAATAAATCCTGTTGCAAATAACGGTATATCAGCCGTGCTTAATATATCCCAGCTTTTAATTAAATCTAAGGCACTTGCAGCTACCATCATTGGCACCGCTAGAATAAATGTATATTCCGCTGCCGCTGTATGCGAAACACGTGCTAATAAACCACCACTTATTGTTGATCCAGAACGAGAAAATCCTGGCCAAAGTGCTAAACATTGGAACATTCCGATTGTAAATGCTTGCTTATATGTGATTTCATCTAACGTTCTTGCTGTACTTGGTTTTGAAAACTTCTCAGCAACAATCATTAAAATACCACCAGCTACTAAGCTAATAACAACCGGTCCTGGACCGAATAAAACTTCTTTAATTGCGCTATGGAATAGTACGCCGAGTATGCCGGCAGGAATCATCCCGATAATAATATGTAATAAATTTAAAGATGGTCCATCAGTTACTTTCCCTATTCCAACTAATGACCATAAACGTTTCCAAAATATAACAACAACTGCTAAAATCGATCCCAACTGAATAACAACTTCGAAAACTTTCGCTCTATCGTCTTCAAATCCAATTAAGTGTCCTGTTAAAATCATATGTCCTGTTGATGATACTGGTAAAAACTCTGTTAAACCTTCAACAGCACCCATGATTAATCCAATTAACCAATCAGCCACAAGTAGTGCCTCCTTAATAACGAATATGTAATTTTTTCACACCTTATCATAATACCTTATCCCTTTTCAAAGTGCATCCTTTTTTTATTGATTTCATTTGTTGTATACGCTTATTTCTTTTCTATTTTTTGATTAAATTGTATGATAATAAGAGTTTGTTTTTTACGTTGAAAGGGGATTTTATGAAAGAAACTAATTCATTCTCACAAAAGTTAAAGCAATTTTTATTACTCTTTTTCCCGATTTTTGTAACGCAAATGTCATTATTTGCGATGAGCTTTTTTGATACGACAATGTCAGGACATGCGAGTCCTATTGATTTAGCGGGTGTTGCTATCGGAACAAGTATATGGCTTCCCGTTAGTACCGGCTTAACAGGGATTTTAATGGCTACTACTCCTATTGTTGCACAGCTCGTTGGATCAAAGAAAAAGGAGGACGTTCCCCACATTGTCATACAAGCAGTATATTTAGCAATTTGTGCTAGTTTCGTTGTTATCCTTATCGGATTCTTCGCTGTTTCACCTATTTTAAATGGCATGCAATTAGAAGAACCCGTGGAACGTATTGCAGCACAATTTTTAATTATTATCGCGATTGGAATTATCCCTTTATTTACTTACACCGTTTTACGTGGATTTATTGATGCATTAGGGAAAACTCGAACAACGATGATTATTACATTACTATCATTACCAATTAATGTAGTATTAAATTACTTATTAATTTTTGGTCACTTTGGCTTTCCAAAACTCGGTGGTGTTGGTGCGGCAATCGCTTCTGCAGCAACCTATTGGTGTATTTTAATTATTACGGTTATTATTATTCGTACGAAAGAGCCTTTCGCTTCTTTCAATATCTTTAAACAGTTATACCGCCCTTCCTTTACAATCTGGAAGGAATTCCTGAAACTTGGCGTCCCTATCGGATTTGCTATCTTTTTTGAGACGAGTATTTTCGCTGCGGTAACACTTATGATGAGTAATTTTAGTACGACAACAATAGCAGCACATCAAGCAGCTATGAACTTTGCTTCCTTGTTATATATGACTCCTTTAAGTTTAGCAATGGCAATGACGATAGCCGTTGGATTTGAAGTTGGAGCAAAACGATACAATAATGCGAAACAATATGGATTTATCGGAATTGGGTTAGCCCTTGCTTTCGCTCTTTTATATTCAATCCTTCTTTATTTCTTTGATGATGAAATTGCTTCTATTTATACGACAAATGCAAATGTCCATCATTTAGCTAAAGAATTTCTTATATTCGCGATTTTATTTCAAATTTCAGATGCGATTGCAACTCCAGTACAAGGAGCACTTCGTGGTTATAAAGACGTAAATGTTGCCTTAATTATGACATTAATAGCTTATTGGGTAATAGGTCTACCTCTTGGCTACATGTTAGCAACTTATACTGACTGGGCAGCAAAAGGTTATTGGATCGGTCTTATTATCGGTCTAGCATTTGGAGCAATCTTCCTGCTTATCCGTCTCTTTCAAGTACAAAGAAAATATACAACGCAAAGCAGCCGCTAATGATATAGCGGCTGTTTTCTTCATGCATATTTTTTCTTGTAACGTGTAACATAATGAAAAAGAAAGGTGGATACATATGGACGAAAAACAAAAGAAACAATCATTCGATGAAGAATTCGCCCCTGAAATTTCACCTGGATATCGGCAAGATGTACATAAGCCACCTAAATATAAAAATACTTCTTTTTTAATGGGCATTACCATTTTCGCAGCTGTATTACTCGTGCTCATCATTTTCGTCTATTTTTAAAGAAGGGTGGTCTATTATATGAAGAAACAAGATTCAAATCGTTCAAAAAGAACTGTGAAAACGGAAAAAGGATATGCAGGAGATTCTGTTCATACACTGAAACAAGTTGAGCAAGGAAATTTATACATTGCTCAAAAAGAACTTGGTCAACAAAATGAAAATCTTTAAAGTCCCTCTGCTTCTAGAGGGTTTTTTATTGTACATATTGTTTTTGTTCTAACACCATGAATAAATTATTAACCTTTACAATTTTCATGTCATAATTTAATTTCATTTCACTTCTCTTGCCATTTTCAATACCAGTAACGTACGCTACAGCATGATAGCGAAAACTCTCATCTGTCTCTTCACGTATCTCTTCGTTTGTAAATTTATACTCTAAATCCCGAAAACGGTTTGGGTAATAATTTTCTATTAACTGTTCATACCCTCTACTTACAAATATTTCTTCACCTTTTCGTTTCACATCTTCTTTATTATTAAACTCAAACACTGCTAGTTGCGCTGTCACAAAGTGTTCTCCTATCATTTTCATTTCTTTATCAGTTAAAGTTTCTATACTTTTGTTCTTTAATTCCTTATTTAACTCGTAGCGATCTATCGGTTTAAAGGTGGCAAAAACCTCCTCTTTATATGGCCAAAACAATCCAAAAGCGATACATAGAGAAATGATTAATATTCTTTTCTTCATAATGCACCCCACCCTCCTCCATTAATGATAGTTATATTTTAACATATAGAAAGAAAATTCTGATATCATAAAATGGAATACCCTACCTTTAACTTAGAAACGAGGAACAATTATGGACTCTTACAAACAATATATAAAAGAAGCTCTACCAGATCTTTCTATACATTCATATATACAAAATGAAGAAGGGTGGGATAATATAACGGTTATTATAAATGCCGAACTACTATTTCGTTTCCCACGAAAACTTGAATATGCAAACCGAATTCCGTTAGAAAAAGAACTGTGCACAATTCTTTCTCATTCATTACAAGAAATCGAGATTCCTAAGTATCATTTATTGTATAAGAATGATTGTAATACGGTTCCATTTTGCAGCTATTATCCTCTCATTCATGGTGAACCGTTAACAACTGAACTACTTGCAAAGCTAGAGAAAAAAGAACTTGAAGTAATTATTACACAATTAGCCACTTTCCTTGCGGCTTTACATAGTATTCCTTTAAAACGTACTGAAACGCTAGGGTTCCCTATCGAAAAAACACTTACCTACTGGAAAGAACTACAAACAAAATTAAATCAATATTTTACTAACAATCTTACTTCATTACAGAAATCAGCCTTAAATCGTTTATTCGAAAATTTCTTTACCTGTATAGCTAAATCTACCTTTCAAAATACAATCATCCATGCTGACTTTACACATCACCACATTTTATTTAACAACTTGAACAAAACCATTTCAGGTGTTATCGATTTTGGAGATGCTCAAATTGGCGATCCCGCTTTTGATTTTGCTGGGCTATATTATGATTTCGGTCGTGAGTTTACTACATCTGTATATGAACAATACAGTGCACTTATTTCTCACCGCGATCCATTATTCATTCACCGCATCACTACCTTTTATCAATACAGCCCTTTACTACATAACCTTATTTATAACATTGAAACAAACAACGAAATAACATTAAAGAAGAATGAAGAACAGCTTAAAGCAATACTGCAGGGACGAGATTAAATTCTCTCCCTATACTCTCTCTCCTCATACATCATTAACTTTTTATCCATTTCAACAATAACTTTATACAATTGAAATGCCTGTAAAATTTGCAGTTGAATTCCAAAAGGAGCATTCTGTTCTTTTAACCATTGAAATACTGCCGTTTCATCTTTCATTGATTATTCCTCCCTTTATTAATCTGCTACAAATATACGGTAAATGATGAAAAGCTTTTCATGTCAATAACAAAAAAGGATGCAAAATTGCATCCTTTAATGTACTATATTTTTCTTCTGCTTCGCTTCTTTCTTTACTTCTTCCCTTTGGCATTCACTACGAAACGCACAACTCATACACTCAGAACGAAAATGACGCTCTGTATAGTGCTCAGGTTGCTGCAACATTTCTTTCATTCTAAATAAATCATCCATTCCAGTTATAATATCTTCCTGCTTTGGAATGTACTCATACTTAGTTCCTTCTATTAAATTAATAACTTCAATTTTCCCTGGAAGAATACCGAAAGCTTTATAACTGAATACTGTCATTAGCTTCTGACAAAGAGCAAGCATTTCCTCATCCGCATCGATAACATACTTTTTAATTACAAACGATTCAGTACTCCACTCACCAACTTCAAATGTCAATGACATGTGGACACCTAACTCTTCCATATATGTTTGAAACTTCTCATATAAAAATAACGGCGGTGCCTGACTATCATCCCTTTCAACAAACTGTAATAAGTGATCAGTTAGCTTCGCTAAAACAATATAGTACTCCGCCTTTGAAGCAAACATATTAATCCTTACTTTTTTCCAATACTTTTCTATTAATATTAAAAGTACAATTTTCGTTTGTTGGCCCGCAGGTAGCGTGTAATATTCATTAATAATTTGATTCACAATCATTTGCGCTATTTGTTGCCATTCAAATGAAGAAGGTTCTCTTCTTTTTATATGACGGAAATAAAATTTATGCGGACAACGCATAAAATCATACAAATGGTAATCTGTCATCGTTTTGATTGAGATTTTCTCATGCAATTGCTCTTCATCTCCCTTCTGCCATTAAGAAAGGTGTTTTACGAATTCAGCTCCAAACTGTAAACATTTTTCTACATCTTCATCTTCTGGCGTTAATTCTACTTTCAATCCTTCTAACACAACTGCTGCCCCGCGCTCCTGCAGCTTTTCTATTAAAATATCAACCGCTACCCCGTATTTCGGATAAGCCGAATCACAAGAACCGAATGCAGCTGCTTTTTTACCAGTTAAGTTAATAGAATCCATTGCATCATAAAAATCTAAAAAATCATCAGGAAGATCACCATCTCCCCAAGTATAAGCACCTAAAATAATCCCGTCATATTGCTCTAATATAGAAGCTTCTGGTGTATCCATAATATCAATTACTTCAATCTCATTTTCTGTTTCACGAATCGCACCCGCAATATGGTCAGCCATTTCCTCTGTATTTCCACTCATACTTGCAAAAATCATTACTAACTTACTCAACTGAACCTCTCCTTTTACCTTGTATCTCTTTTTCTGTTTGAAGTGTACTCTTCTCATCTACATATTCAGAACGAATTACATTTCGTTGCCATTCAATATGCTTATCAACATCTTTATTTTTTAATCCCCTTCGTAAAAGGTGAAATGTTTTTCTCATTAAGGTTCCTCATCTGTTTCATTGATAATAATTATCAATTTCAATTATACCATTAGATTAATTGAAATTGATTATCAAAGTCAATAACTATTTTTAAAAAAATAGTTAAAATGTACAAGCTTGTCCGTTAGCTATTCATATACTATAAATGAGCATAGTTCTTTCTCAGCCCTCTCTGACGGAAGAAATAAAAGCAACTGCAATAGAGTGCAGTTGCCTTTTTTTATGCTTTATCAGTTTCTAGTAGTCTTATAGTTGTCTCTAAAAATAGTTCCACTCCATTAATTAAAGCCGATTCATCCACATCAAATTTCGGATGATGATGTGGATAACAAGTATCAATATTTTTATTCCCTGTTCCTAATTTAATGAAACAACCAGGTGCTTTTCTTAAATACGCTGAAAAATCTTCTCCTCCCATAGAAGGTTCAAGATGCACAATACGCTGATTTCCGAACAATTTTATCGCACTTTTTTCTACTATTTTCGTAATGTACTCATTATTAACAACTGGATCATATCCGTAACGATACGTATATGTATAATCTCCCCCATGTGCTTCTGTAATTCCTTTTACAATTTGCTCAATTTTCTCTTTTGCTTCCTCTCTTAATGTTTGATTAAAAGATCGAACAGTTCCCATTAAAGCTGCTGTGTTTGGAATGATATTATCGGCCATCCCCCCATGAAATTGTGTAACTGACACTACTCTATGCATAAAAGCACTTGTATTTCTTGATACGATATGTTGTAAATTTGTAATAATTTGTGCTCCGATAGCAATAGGATCTATCGTTTCTTCTGGTCGTGCCGCGTGACCACCCTTTCCTAAAATTTCAATTGTAAATACGTCTGGTGCTGCCATCATAGGGCCATATACAATTCCTATCTTTCCACTTTCTAATCCAGACATAACGTGCAAACCTACTACATAATCGACGCCGTCCATAACACCGGCCTCCACCATTTCTTGTCCACCACCGGGATACACTTCCTCTGCGTGCTGAAAGAACAGACGGATTTCGCCTGCAAAATCTTCCTTCATATTTGCTATCGTCTCTGCTGCACTTAATAAAATAGCTGCGTGAGCATCATGCCCGCATGCATGCATTATTCCTTTATGCACAGACGTATAAGGTTTCCTTGTTTCCTCTTGGATTGGTAAAGCATCTATATCAGCTCGAATCGCAACTACTTTCCCTTGTTGCCTTCCTCTTTTAATTGCTAGCAAACTGTACTGCGTTGGTCTCGTTACTTCAAAAGAAGAAAATGAGCATAATGTTTCATATATAAATTGCGAAGTTTCTTTTTCATGAAACGATAATTCCGGATACTTATGGAAATGCCGTCTCCATTTAATGATATTTTCCTCTGAAATAAAACTCCTCCACTCTCTTTTCATAATAATTACCTCCTTTTAAAAGGCTCTATACCTTGAAAATGTACTAAGTACCCAGTGATTATTAACCCACTCCAATTCAGGAATAACAAAACAAATATTATATTTTCCCGCCTTCTCACAATCCACTTTTATACATTCACACAATCCACTTCCTATTTACATGTCAAACCCATTACAAATTCATGCTGAATGTAATATAATTGCTAAGTTAGGGATTTTCTTTTTTAGTATTTAGTGCTAATATCAGAAAAGAGCCTTTTGACTTATTTTTACCTAAAATGTGGGATTTTGTTTTTTTCACAATAATGTAGGACATGATACCTACAAAGAGCTATTATTTCATTAAGCGAGGGAAAGACATGGAAAGATTAAAAGAGATATGGTCTCAACCACTCACACAATGGGTTGCAAAGACGGTTTATTACCTTGCAATTTTATTTGCATTGCTTTGGTTGTATGGATTCCATGATACAAACACAAGTACATTTATTTACAACGAATTTTAGGGTGGGAACGTTATGAAGTTATTAGAACAAATTGAAAAGTGGGCTGTAGAAACGCCTGATCAAACCGCTTTTGTTTGGCGAGATGCGAAAATTACGTACAAACAATTAAAGGAAGATTCTGATGCGTTAGCACATTGGATTTCTTCTGAGTATCCAGATGATCGTTCACCAATTATGGTTTATGGCCATATGCAACCTGAAATGATTATTAACTTTTTAGGTTGTGTAAAAGCTGGACATGCTTACATTCCTGTAGATTTATCTATCCCAGCTGATCGCGTACAACGTATCGCTGAAAATTCTGGTGCGAAATTACTTTTATCAGGAACTGAAGTAACTGTAACTGATTTACCAGTTCGTATCGTAAGTGAAGACAACTTAAAAGATATTTTCTTTACTCATAAAGGGAACATTCCAAATCCTGAACATGCGGTAAAAGGTGATGAGAACTTCTACATTATTTACACATCAGGAAGTACAGGTAATCCGAAAGGGGTTCAGATTACTTATAACTGTCTTGTTAGCTTTACAAAATGGGCTGTAGAAGATTTCAACTTACAAACAGGGCAAGTATTCTTAAACCAAGCACCTTTCTCATTCGATTTATCTGTAATGGATATTTACCCATCATTAGTAACGGGTGGCACACTATGGGCAATCGATAAAGACATGATTGCACGTCCAAAAGACTTGTTTGCTTCTTTAGAGCAATCGGATATACAAGTATGGACTTCGACACCATCTTTCGCAGAAATGTGTTTAATGGAAGCCTCTTTCTCTGAAAGTATGCTACCAAACATGAAAACATTCTTATTCTGCGGTGAAGTGTTGCCAAATGAAGTAGCTAGAAAATTAATTGAGCGTTTCCCGAAAGCAGCAATTATGAATACGTACGGTCCAACAGAAGCTACTGTTGCTGTAACAGGCATTCACGTTACAGAAGAAGTGCTTAATCAATACAAATCACTTCCAGTTGGCTACTGTAAATCAGACTGTCGCCTTCTTATTATGAAAGAAGATGGTACAATTGCACCTGACGGTGAAAAAGGTGAAATCGTAATTGTCGGTCCAAGCGTAAGCGTTGGCTATTTAGGAAGCCCTGAATTAACAGAAAAAGTATTTACCATGATTGATGGTGAGCGTGCCTATAAAACAGGTGATGCTGGCTATGTAGAAAATGGTCTTCTATTCTATAATGGTCGTCTTGATTTCCAAATTAAGCTTCATGGTTATCGAATGGAATTAGAAGAAATCGAACATCATCTTCGCGCGTGTTCTTACGTAGAAGGTGCAGTTGTTGTTCCAATTAAAAAAGGTGAAAAATATGATTACTTATTAGCGGTTGTTGTTCCTGGAGAGCATTCGTTTGAAAAAGAATTCAAATTAACATCTGCAATCAAAAAAGAACTCAATGAGCGATTACCAAATTACATGATTCCACGTAAATTCATGTATCAATCTTCTATTCCAATGACACCAAATGGAAAGGTAGATCGCAAAAAATTATTGAGTGAGGTTACAGCATGACCGCATATGGATCATTTTATTTTTTCGCTATAGTAGGCATTTTATTAATACCTACTATCATAGCTGGATTAAAAGGTAAAATGTTGCGTAAATATAATGCCGTTTTAACATTAGTAATGCTCGTTATTATCTTCTCTGATAAACCGAAGCAAGCAATCATGTTAGCCGCATTTATTATTTGGCAATATGCCCTTATTAAAGGCTATTTAATGTTAAGAAAACAAAATAATAGTACATTTAGGTTTTATATGGCTGTTATTTTGTCGATTTTACCGCTTGTTTTAGCAAAAATTGCACCGTTTGTACCTGAGCTAAAGTTTGTTGTATTTTTAGGAATGTCCTATGTAACATTTAGAGCAGTACAAATGGTATTTGAAGTTCGTGATAACTTAATTAAAGAACTTTCCTTCTTTAATTTCTGGGAATTCGTTTTATTCTTCCCAGCTATCTCAACGGGACCTATCGATCGTTACCGCAGATTCCAAAAAGATATTCAAAAGCCACCTAGTGTAGAAGAATATCAAAATTTACTATATACAGGGCTAAACCGTATTTTCCAAGGTTTCTTGTATAAATTTATTATTGCTTACTTAATAAAGCAATATTTTATGGATCCGGCATTCGCTCAGCAAGATACAATCCTATCAAATATGATTTACATGTATAGCTATAGCTTATATTTATTCTTTGACTTTGCTGGTTATAGCTCATTTGTAATTGGTGTAAGTTATATGATGGGAATTAAAACTCCAGAAAACTTTAATAAACCATTCATTAGTCGTAACATTAAAGACTTCTGGAACCGCTGGCATATGAGTTTATCATTCTGGTTCCGTGACTTTATTTACATGCGTTTCGTCTTTTTCGCAACGAAGAAAAAGTTAATTAAAAACCGTTACACAATTTCGTATATCGGTGCATTTTTAAACTTTTTCATCATGGGAATATGGCATATTACTGGTGAGCATGTGTATCAATACATTATTTATGGTCTTTATCACGCTGCCTTGTTTATCTTATTCGATATTTTCGAACGAAAAAACAAGAAGCATAAGTTTTGGCCAAACAATAAATTTACACACGTCCTTGCGATTGTAATTACGTTCCACGTTGTATGTTTCGGTTTCCTGATCTTCTCTGGACACCTTAACAGATACTTTTAATGCACCCTTCTTATACTATTAAGAAGTTGCACATATATAATATATTTCGGATATAAAGGAGATTTTAAAAATGGCAGAATTCAAAGAGCAAGTATTAGATATTTTAGAAGAAGTATGTGAAAACGATATTGTGAAAGAAAACTTAGATGTTCAATTATTTGAAGAAGGTATTCTTGATTCTTTCGCTGTAGTATCTTTATTAGTAGAATTCCAAGAGCGTTTAGAGATTGAAGTTTCTATTTCTGATTTTGACCGCGATGAGTGGGCTACACCAAATATGGTTATTAAAAAGTTAGAAGAAATCCGATGAACAAAGTGAAATTTGGTCCGATGCTTTTAGCATTGGCCCTTTTTGCTGTATTCTTACTTATTCCTACGCGCTTCCTACTCCCACTTTTAAGTGATGAGAAAGTAGAACAAGCTGCGACTTCTTTAAAAGAAGAAAAGATTCAAAGTATGATTTTACAGCAAAAGATGTTAGCAGACCCGAAATATCTTCCGATGTACGGTTCATCGGAATTCGCACGTATGGATGCTTTCCATCCATCGAATTATTTCAAAGTAAAGCCTGAAGGATTCACACCATTCCTACTTGGGCGCGGTGGAACACAAGACCTTGTACATGTATTAAACTTCACATCTACAATGGATCAATTGAAAGATAAGAAAATGATATTCGTTCTTTCTCCGCAATGGTTTGTACCACAAGGTATTGATGAGACACACTTTGCACCTAACTTTTCAAAACAACAAGGTTACCACTTCATTTTCAACGATGATTTAAAACCTGAAATGAAAAAACAAATTGCAAAACGCTTATTAAACTTTGAGATTGTTAAAAAAGAAACTTTATTAAAAATTTCGCTTGAAGGTATCGCCTACGATGATACAAAGTATAAAGTAAAAGCACTTGCTGCTAAACCTTTCGCTTATATTTATCGTAACATTCTAGATCGTAAAGATTTATTTACAGTTATGTTTAATATTAAGCCGCATAAAGAACAGCTTGATCCATCATTGAAACAAATGAACTGGGAAGAAGCTCGTAAGCATGCTGATCAAACAGGTGCAGTAGAATCAAGCTCTAACGAATATGGCATCGAAGATGATTACTTCAATAGCAAAATTAAGAAGAAATTAAAACAACGTGAAGGTTACTTAAAAAATGATGCTTATGACCAATCACCAGAATATGAAGATTTACAAATTGTACTTGATTTATTAAAACAATCTGGCGCAAAACCGCTCTTCATTTCTGTTCCTGTAAAAGGTCCTTGGTATGATTACGCTGGCTTCCCGAAAGAAAAACGCGAATTATACTACAATAAAGTTCATGAGCAAATTAAGCAAGCTGGCTATCCAATTGCTGATTTCTCAAATCATGAATATGATAAGTACTTCTTAAAAGATCATATGCACTTAGGTTGGAAAGGCTGGGTTTACATCGACGAAGCTATCCAACAATTTTATAAAGCAAACTAACGAAAAGACCGCTTGAATTATTCAAGTGGTCTTTTTTTATATACATCTTGTAATTGTTCAATTACGTTCTCTGCTTCTTTCATGACACGTTTCACTACGTGCTGAGCTGATTCCGTTCGTGCTAATGATGATGCTTGTCCCGCCCAAAGCGACATATACTCTTCCTTATTTTGCTTCGCTGCTTCTTGACGTATTTTTGAAGTTAATACGTTTTGCACTGGATACATCGGTAAATTCTCTTCTCTTCCTTCATGTTTCTCTATAAATTCATTACGAATACCCCGTGCATATTTCCCGGAAAACGCACGGGTTACCGTTGTACTCGTATCTGTACTATGTAAAATCGCCTCTTTATACACGTCATGCGTAATACTTTCTTCACTCGTTAAAAAGGCTGATCCCATTTGAACAGCTTCTGCCCCTAACGCAAATGCCGCAACAAGCCCTTGCCCATTCATTACACCACCTGCTGCAACAATCGGGATATGAGGTACTTCCGCTACTAATTGCGGGATTAATGCAAATGTACCAATCATCGCATCTTGTTCTTTCCCAATAAACGTTCCTCTATGCCCTCCTGCCTCGCTACCTTGCCCGACAATAATATCTACCCCTAACTTAGCAAGTGCTTTCGCTTCCGCTACATGGGTAGCTGTTCCGATAACTTTTATCCCTTCCTTTTTCAAATCATCTATTTCTTCTTTTTCTAACGTTTGAAATGCAAAACTAACGACTGGTACCTTTTCCTCTAATAATACTTGTAATTGTTCTTTATAGCTTTTTGGAAGTTTTAAAGTCTTTTCTTCCTCTATACCTAATTCTCTATTCACTCCACTAAGTAATACTTTCGCCTCGTTTACCTTCTCTTCTTCTATCTGTATCTCTTTCGTTAAAAGTAAATTAACACCGAAAGGCTTATTTGTTAGTTCCCTTATTTTATAAATCGCTTCACGGATTTGTTCTGGGCTCATATACCCTGCTCCAAGCGTACCTAATCCTCCGCTATTACTCACAGCTGCAACAAGTTCTGACGTTGTAATCGCTCCTGCCATACCTGCTTGAATGATCGGATACTTAATTTGTAATATATCTATTACTCGACTTGTAAACATCATTTTCCCTCCTACTTTCCCTATACCTTCTTTATATGACATGCTTTCCCCTTCTTTTACAAGGATTGAACTTTCGCTCAAGCGAATATATTGAAAGAGAAGGAGGCTGAGAACAATGATTTATCCAAATGCTTTGCAAAAAGGTGATACAGTAATGATTATTGCACCGTCTGGCCCACCAACACTTGAGAATATATTAAAAGGTGTGAACGTATTACAAGAGATGGGATTATCCGTAATAATTGGAAAGAGTGTTTATGAAAAATATGGATATTTAGCTGGAAGTGATCAAGTTCGTCTTGATGATATACATGAAGCATTTACAAATACTGAGGTCAAAGCAGTCTTTTGTGCACGAGGTGGTTACGGCAGCGCTCGTCTCCTCCCTTACATTCAATATGAAATCATTCAACGGAATCCAAAGATTTTTTGGGGATATAGTGATATTACGGCTTTACATACTGCCTTTTCACGTTATGCGGAGCTGGTTACTTTTCATGGTCCAATGATTGAAGAATTAGGAAAAGGTATAGATTCTCTCTCTTTATCTTCTTTCAATCAACTATTCCATCCGTATTCATCTATCTTATATGCATCAGAATGTATCGTACCTACCTCTCCATGTACAGTTACAGGCACATTAGTTGGAGGGAATTTAACTGTGTTAACAAGTATAATTGGCTCGCCCTATGAGATAAATACGTCAAATAAACTTTTATTGCTTGAAGATATTGGTGAAGAACCGTACCGCATTGACCGGATGTTAAATCAACTACTTTTATCTGGACAGTTTAATGAATGCAGCGGCGTTATTTTTACAAGTTGTCACGACTGCAACCCTTCTAAGCCATCTCAATCATTGCAAACAATATTATATGAATATTTCAAGCCATATAATATACCTGTGTTATTCGGTTTACCGATTGGACATATAAGTCCAAATATCGGTATTCCCCTCGGAGCTACAGCAACAATAAATACAACTAACAAAACTGTTTCTATTTCTTCTGGTATAGCCACTCCATGTTCAAATTAAAAAGGAAAAGCTGCTAAGCTTTTCCTTTTACTTATAATAATTAAAGATTCGTCCTGATGCTATCTCTGCAATTTCTTCTGGAATAAATGTTTTACTCATATCTGTTCCAACATTTAATACAGCTGTCGCATCTTTCTCGATGCTACCCAATAATTCTTTTCCACGTATCGTAATAAGGGGTGTACCTTCTGGCAACACATCTTTTACAAATTTCAATTGTGTAAAGAACGGAACGATCCATCTACCCTCTCCTTGGAAATGACGCAAACGAAGTGTTCCTTCCGTTGCCCCGTCTTCTGCTTCAAGTGAACCAGCAACATAAAACTCCGTTGATAAGAGCAATTCATAAAATTCCTTTTGCTTTTGTTTATCATCTCCTGCTAAAACGAGTACTTCTTCTATTTTCTTTACTGGAATTTGCTCCATATGATGCCACCCCTATTTTCAAAATGATTATACTTAGATTATACGAAATATTCTTATTTTTTTCTACATAATTCCACAATTATTTTCTTAAAATAATTTTAAAACACCTTCAGTCGTAACGATTTTGGCAAATTCATCATGTAAGTTTACAAGTGTCATATTGTGAATGTCCTCTGCACTATACTCTGTCCCGTCCAGACCTTTACGATTGAATGTAGCCGTCGCATCGCTCACTAAATACGTTGTAAGCCCTAAATTACCTGCCATCCGTGTTGTAGTCTCCACACAATGATTTGTTGTTAATCCTACAATCACTACCGTATTACAATTTTGTTCTCTTAATTGTTCTTCCAAATTTGTCCCAATGAACGCGCTATTAACGGATTTCTGGATAATTATTTCATCTGGCATTGGTTGCACTTCTTCTTTAAAGTTTACCGTTTCCGCATGTTGATAAAACATCGATTGAACATTTTCTTTATTTACATGTTGAATATGAAAAACTGGTAGTTTTCTTTTTCTCCATTCTTCTAACAAACTTTTCATATTTTCTTCCGCCAAAAGGTTATTCCTCACGCCCCAGTATGGTAAGTTGAATGCTTCCTGTACATCAATGATTATAAATGCTGCTTGATTAAGCATAATATCCTCCTAATTAATTGGGCTGTAATTGAAACAGAAAACCAAGTTGCTGCGAAGCAGTAATAAAACAAATATAGGCACAAAGCTCTACAATTTCTTTTTCAGTCCAATATTGTTTTAATATATGAAACATATTATCATCTATCGCCTTTTGGTCATGAACAAATGCATGCGCAAAAGTAACGGCTACGCTAATTTCTTCTATTTTTTGTATATCATCCGGCTTTCCCTTTGCCATACAGTACGGACATTCATTCCCAAACGCTAATGTTCTTCTTACTTGCTCCTTTAACTCTACGGAAAGGGCCCCTGTACTATACAGTGTATTCTCTAACGTACTCCACGAATTTAATATATCTGGATTATGACCTAATAATTTTTGAAACTTTGTATCTCCTACATTTGATAATGTAATTCTCTCCATCATTTCCCCTCCTATTTCCTTCTTTTTTATTGTAAAATAAATAAAGTTCACTTTACATTTCATATGAATCTTAATTTTAAATTTTTCTTTACAAAAATTATCATTTTACTGGAGGTATATTTACAAATGCAATTAGACCGTGTTGATCGAAAAATTTTAAATGAATTATATAATGATAGCCGCCTTTCGATGCGTGAATTAGCAAAACGAGTAAACTTATCGGCTCCGTCTACTACAGAACGTGTACGTAAACTTGAAAGTGAGGGGATTATTCAAAAATACACAATCGATATCAATTATAAAAAAGCAGGACTTGTTTTAGATTGTATTTTAGAAATCACTTTAAAAAATGGTGATACAACACGTATGCAACAGTTTATTCAGTCTTATCCATCTGCAAGTTTTTGTTACCGAGTAACAGGAAGCTTATGCTACATTGTAAAAATCTCTGTTCCTTCACTCGTTGAACTTGAAGAATTTATCAATGATGTTTCTTCATATGCAACGACAGTTTCTCATATCGTATTATCAGAAGTAGCTCTTACTCCGGACATTGAACATATATTCCCAGAAGTTTAATTCATCTTTATTCACAAAAAGAGTAAAAACCCCTTACATTAAGAATAAAAATGATATATCATGTATTAAAATACATAAAGTTCGAGAAAGGGGCTTTACATTGAAAATCTGGTTTTATGAAAAAACGGCACAATTAGATGACTTGCTTGGTATTTGGGACAATGTTCCGACCATCCCTCGAATTGGTGAAAAAGTTGAACTTCTAAAAACCGTTCGGATCGTTACAGATATTAAATATGTAAAGAACGGTAATAATTTTCGTGTAGAGATTATTACAAATTAAAAAGTAGCTCTTTAGGAGCTACTTTTTAATTATCTATTATGCGCTTTCTTTATAACAATTTTATCTTCTTCTACAGAAACTGTTACATAATCATTTTCTTCTAACCGAAGCTTATTTACAGCTTCATCAGGTAGTTCTACAGCCATCAATCTATCTGTTACTATCACTTGGCTATATATTTCATTTTCTTCTGATGTATTCACTACTTTTTCTTCATTTATGAAACGAATCGGTGGCACACCAACTTCTTTTACTGTACGCCATTGGTTCCAAGTAAAAGGAATGAACCATAATAAACCGATAATCACAAGACCAATGCCGATCCATAAATTACTTTGTGCTTGTAATTCAGTAATCGAGATTGCGTCACTTCCATCTCCACCTACAAATTGCATACTCGTTGCAATCAAATTATTTAGAGCATGCACAGCAATATTCGTCCATATATTTTTTGTCTTTATGTATAGAAGGCACATAATAACACCGAACATGAAAGCACCGATAACATCAAAATGTCCTAGTCCAAAAATAAGAGAGGATATAATAACCGCTCGTTTAATCCCCCATTTGTAAGCCATTCGCTGTAAGAAAAACCCTCTAAAAATAACCTCTTCCATTATTGGGGCTAATACACATGCTGAAATGAAAGTAAATATCGTCATGTATATGTTACTCGTATTAATTACATTTCCATCTTCTAACATGGTAACTAAGAAATTAGGTAAAGTATGTGCTAAAATATAAAATTGAATTTGGGATATACCGACTGCAAAAATCATTCCCATGATCGTTGCTAATACAATTAACCCCCAATGTAAACGTCCAGGCTTATCAAAAAAACTTTTAAAAACAACATTATTTTTACTTGTTTTTAAATATAGCCACAATAGTGGAAATGCAAAAAATATTGATATTTGTGACAGCAACTCTATCGTATTGTCAGAAGCACCTGATAAATTTAATGGAATCATCGTCAGGAACATCCCTATAATCGTCCATCCAAAAAAACTACGTAGCCTTATACGTGAAAATGCATGTTGCATATTGAACACCTCCAGAGATGATATAAAGTGAAACTTTAATCAGTATTTTATGGGTAGCCCTTCTCCACAAATGGCCGGATAACTAAATTATAATATGAATATAGTTGAAAATCTTCCTATTTTTCTCACTTTATTCCGAATAATATACGTATTAAATTACATAATAACAATCCTATTTGATATACCATATCAATGTTCTTCAACTTAGTTACAATTATGTTCCTAAGTAAATATGTATCTGCCACACTTAAAAGCTACATAAATCAAAAAAGCTGGTTAATAAAAATCCCCGTTAACACGGGGATTTTTCTACTATAATACGTCACGTTTTTGGAATAATACACTTGATGCTACAAGTAATACAGCAAAATATGCAACTACAAGTAATAATGAAGTTGTACACGTAAATTCTGTAAATGCTGGTTCTACTCCGCCGCTTACTAATTTATTACTGTCGTAAACACTTAAATTTAAATGGAAAAACACCACAAATTTCGCTACACCTTTTGCAAACATCATAAGCACCATTGTAATTGCACTTTGTAAGAAGAATAAGAACAACGAAATAATTAATGGTAATACAGAATTTCTAAATACATTAGCTAAGCAAAATGAAAGAGTTGCAAAGAAGAACGGTGAAAGTACTTGATATAAAATGGACTTCATTACGATTCCTAACGTTACTCCTGTTTTACTACCATCCATTACAATCCCGCCAATAATCATTGCGATTAACGTGCTAGCAAATATGATAAATAATATAGTAAGTAACACTGTAATATATTTAGAGAACAAAACTGTAATTCGTTTTCTCGGACGGATTAATAGCTGCTTAATTGTACCTTTTTGGAACTCATCAGTAATTGTACGAGACGCAATCGTAATTCCAAAAATTGTTGCAAATAAGGTAATTAAACCAATCTCTGAACTTACAAAATCTAAATATGATCCTTTAAACTCATTTCCTCCTCCCCATTTCAGCATCGCTAAAACTCCCAAAATCTCCAATGCTGCAATTACACCTATTAAAATGTACATACCTTTTTTCGCATGTAACTTTAAAAATTCATTTTGAATTAATTTAAACATTACGCTTTCACTCCCCCTGTAATCGCTAAGAACTCATCCTCTAACGTTTTATTTTGAACAGTAACACCGTATACGAGTACATCAGCATTCACTAACTGTTTTACAATTTGCGGAATCTCTTCTTTCATTACAGATGCCACAGCTACATTTCCTTGTACTTTACCTTTAATAATTTCGTTCGCTTTTTGAACTTGATCTACTTCAAATGCAACTACAACTGTTTCATCATGCTTCGCTTGTTCATGTAAGTTATACTCTTGTACAAACTCACCTTGCTTTATAATAACTACGCGATCACACATCAATTCAATTTCACTTAATAAATGACTTGATACAATGACTGCAATATTTTCTTCTTTCGCTAATCGTTGTAAATAATCACGAATTTGGCGAATACCAGCTGGATCTAATCCATTTGTCGGTTCATCTAAAATTAAGATTTTCGGCTGATGAAGTAACGCCTGCGCAATTCCTAAACGCTGTTTCATACCAAGTGAGTATGTTTTCACCTTTTTATGAATCGCATGCTCTAATTCAACAAGCTTTACAATTTCAGCGATGCGCTCTTTACTAATTGGGGTAATCGCCATGTTCGCAAAATGCTTTAAATTTTGCATTCCAGTCATATAATCATATAGCTCGGGATTTTCTACAATCGCTCCAATTTGCTCTAGCGCCTTTTCACGCTCTGTGCGAATACTATGACCACAAATTGTAATATCGCCTTCTGTCATAGAAATAAGACCTGTCATCATACGAATTGTCGTCGTCTTACCGCTACCGTTCGGTCCAAGAAACCCGTACACTTCCCCTTCACGAACTTCAAATGATAAACCGCGGATAATTTCTGTTCTACCGATTTTTTTTCGGACATTTTCTAATTTCACTACTACATTTCCCAATGATGATTCCTCCTTTAAACTTCTAGTTTTTTGTCGATGATGCGCCCTGTAACTACTAATAATATAATTGTTAATAAACAGTTAAAACATAGATTTAAAACTGTAATATCTGTACCAGAATAAAATGATGTATTTAAAAAGCCGTTTTGATCTATAAATCCAATATTATTTATGGCAAACACATACTTTTCTATTTGCTGAAAGATATATGTTATTCCCCCATTAAATGCGATAAAAACAACGAATAAGATTACGCAAACAATCTTACTCATCGATGATTTCACATTGAATAGCTTCGTAATTACTATAATTAAATAAATAGAAACTAGCATATTAACAAAATCTAGTCCCCATAAGAAAATAGATAACATATGATGTAATATTCCATAATCATATAAACTGTGGATTGCTTGCTGAACACCTAAATCTGTTTTTCCATTGTAAATATTTAAAGAAAAATAGTATAGAAAAATGATTCCTATTCCTAGCAAAATCATAAAGAGTAGTACACAAAATAAAACATTTGCACATATATACTTTTGTGCTGAAATAGAAGTACAACGTAGCATAGAGTTTTTTAGCATTTTTCGAAAAGACGATATACCTGTTAGAAGAATTGCGAATCCATTTATACCTAGTACGATAAAAAATATAATAATGATTATATCTTGCCTACCTGAAATTCTAGCTCCTGAAACTCCTTTCATATTAAATAAAAGAATTAATGAAACTGTAATAAATCCGAAGTAAATAATGGCTATTTTTCTCTTATTACAATTATACAGATAAAGAAAAAGCTGACTCATTTCTCATAGGCCTCCTTAAACAGCTCATGTACTGCTTTCCCCTTTTGAAATCTTAGTTCTTCCACATTTTCATGCAATATTATTTCTCCATCTTTCAAAAAGATTACTTCATCAAATATATTTTCGATTTCTCTTATTAAATGAGTTGATATAAGCAGCGTACAATCTTCACGATAAAATTTAAGGATTAGCTCAAGTACATGCTCCCTAGAAACGAGATCAATCCCGCCAAGCGGTTCATCCAGTACGTATAACTTCGCTTTTCGAGAAAATGTTAAAATGATTTGCAGCTTCTCAATCATCCCTTTTGACAATGCTTTAATTTTTTCTTCTAACGGTATTTTAAATTCCGTAATCGTATCTACCGCTTTTTGAATATCGAAGTCTTTATAAAAATCTCGATAGAAAAATAAAGAATCTTTTACCGTCATCCAATCATCAAAGACTGGCTTATCAGACATAAATGAAACGATTTCTTTCGTCTCTAATCCTACCTTTTTACCATCTATTGTAATACTACCTTCAGAAGGGTGCTGCAAGCCTGCAATCATTTTCAATAACGTCGTTTTCCCGCTCCCGTTATCTCCAACAAGCCCAACGATTTTCCCTTCTGTAATCTCTATGTTTAACTCACGGATCACTGCTTTTAATCCGTACCGCTTCCATAGATTTTCTATTTTTAATAACTCTGTCATTCGCTCTCCTCCCTTTTCTCATGTAATGAAGAACGAAGGATTGTAAGAATTTCTTCTTCTGAAAAACCTAAATTGTCCATTCCATTTATGAAAGAATGAAGTAATTCTTTCGCCATATCTTTTCGCAGCTCCATAATTTTCTCCCCTTCATTCGTTACATATCGCCCCATTCCTCTACGTGTTACAACAACTCCATCCCGTTCTAGTTCTTGAAATGTGCGTTGAATCGTATTTGGATTTACTTGTAAATCACTCGCTAATTCACGTACGGAGGGAATTTTATCACCAGGCAATAAATGTCCTGTTACAATTTCCTTTTTTATGTATTCCATTACTTGAATGTAAATTGGTGTGTTTGGAGAAAACTCGATTTTCATTTCTCCCCTCCTGTCTTAGTGTGTTAGTTAAATAGTACACTAAGACGAATTATATGTAAATACTTACAACAAAAAATGTAATAAAAAGGCAGTGTAACTTTTCGTTACACTGCCTTCCTGTAATAACATACAGGTAAATCTATTCTAATTTTAGTTTCAATCGTTTGAATTCACATATAACCTTATACAAAATTTATTTTACTTTTACTTGATTTAGCACAGATTTAAACGTATTAATAACTGTATCTACTTCTTCATAACTAATTGTAAGGGATGGTTCAATACGAATTGTTTTTGAGTTAATTAATGTTCCCGCAACAAGAATTCCTTGATCAAACATCGCCTTTGACACTTCATAACCAATCTCGTCTTTATGGAATTCAATCCCAATCATTAAACCTTGACCACGAATTTCAAAGATTTTATCTTCGTGTCCTTCTGCAGCTTGTTTCAATCCATTTAAGAAATACTCCCCAACTTCCATAGCTCGTTCCGGTAATTTCTCTTCCAATAAAACATGGATTGTTGCAATTGCAGCAGCACATGCAAGTGGATTTCCTCCAAATGTTGTTGTGTGCATAAATGGATTTTCAAACCAACTTTTGAATACTGTTTCTTTCGCAACAATAGCTCCCGCTGGCATTACACCTCCACCAAACGCCTTCGCAAGACAAATAATATCCGGCACGACATCATATAATTCTGCAGCAAACATTTTTCCTGTACGTCCCATTCCAGTTTGTACTTCATCAAAGATAAGGAGTGATCCAAACTCATCACAAAGCTCTCGTACTTGTTTCAAATAATTTTCTGGAGGTAAAATAATACCGCCCTCTCCTTGAATTGGTTCTAAAATAACTGCTGCAACATCTTCTCCCACTAATGCACATGTCTCAAATGTTTTTCTCATCATATCAATATCGCCAAACGGAACATGACGGAAACCCGGAATTAATGGTAAAAATGGCTTACGGAACATTCCTTTTGCCGTCCCAGATAAAGCACCAAGGCTCTTACCATGGAAAGCACGCGTTGTAGCAATGAACGTTGTTCGTTCACTATACATTTTTGCTAGTTTTAGTGCTGCCTCCACACTTTCTGTACCACTGTTTGTAAAGAAGGCGTATTTCAAATCACCAGGTGTAATATCCGCTAAAATCTTTGCAAGCATTGCTCGAAGTGGATCCAGTAAATCCTGACTGTGCAATGCTTGACGTTTTAATTGATCTGTCACAGCTTTTACCACTTTCGGATTACGGTGACCAACATTATAAATTCCAAATCCACCTAAACAATCAATATATCTTTTACCGTTAATATCCATGAAACAAGATCCTTCATCTGACCACTCTACTGCTGCAAATTGTCCATCTTTTGTTACTGTTTTTCTATAAGCAAGAAAACCAGGGTTTACATGCTCTCTAAATCCATCTACTGTTTCTTTTTGAATCCAGTTTGCCTCTTCTTCAGTAACCTTTTCTTTTTCAATTAACTGTAGTACTTTCGTAATATACTCATTTACATTTGATTCTTTCTCATTCAATTTATTTTTCACGTTCGTTTCCATCTAATTCACCTCTACATTTTTTTTATTTGCAAACCAACCAATAGGTTCTACTTCTAGATTTATATTAATCTGCTTAATTTCTTGAAATTCTTCTAAACCAAACGTTCCTAGACTACGACCTATACCACTCTGCTTATATCCGCCCCAAGGCGCCTCATTGTATGTTGGGTGATAGCTATTAATCCACGTAATTCCTGCGCGAAGTTTGCGAATCACACGCATTGCTTTTGCACCATCGACTGTAAATACTCCTCCAGCCAAACCATAGTCTGTACCGTTTGCCAACTCAATTGCTTCCTGTTCGTCTTTAAACTTTTGAATTACTACAACAGGACCGAAGATTTCTTCCTGGACAATACGCATATCAGGTTTTACATTGACAAAGACTGTTGGTTCAATAAAGAAACCATCACCTTTTCCATCCTCCATTATTCGTCTACCTCCGCAAGCAACGTTTGCACCTTCGTCTTTCCCAATTTCAATATAACGTAATACTTTTTCCATATGTTCTTGACTTACAAGTGGCCCCATTTCTGATTCTGGATTATCACCAGGCCCAACGTTAATTTGCTGTGCTCGCTCTACAAAACTATTAACAAATTTATCATAAATCTTTTCTTCTACAAGGATTCTTGATCCTGCTGAACATACTTGTCCGCTACCTGCATAAATACCGAATAGAGCATAATCAATAGCGGTCTCAAAATCTGCATCTGCAAAAATAATATTTGGAGATTTCCCTCCAAGTTCTAACGAAATCTTTTTCATATTATCAGCCGCTGTTCTCATAATGTGCTTACCTGTTTTTGTTCCACCTGTAAAGGAAATCATATCCACTTTATTACTCGCTGCAATTTCATTTCCTACTATTGGACCAGCCCCCATTACCATATTGGCAACACCTTTTGGTAGCCCTACTTTTTCAAGGATTTCGAATAGCTTTGTTGCAGTGATTGGTGTCACTTCAGAAGGTTTAAACACAATTGTATTTCCAGCTGCTAAAGCAGGTGCAATTTTCCATACACTCATCAATAGCGGATAATTCCATGGAACAATTAATCCACAAACACCAACTGGCTCTCTTACAACCATCGCTTGCATCGGATCGGCTACATGATATGTTTGACCATCTGGCTTTGTAATCAATCCGGCATAATAGCGAAAACAAGCCGCTGCATCTCCAATATCTCCTTCTGCCTCACGGTACATTTTTCCATTATCCATTGTTTCAAGGTACACTAATTCTTCCATATTTTTATCAATTTCATCTGCTATTTTAAATAAATATGATGCCCTTTCAGCAGTGGATGTTGCTGACCAAATTCCGCTATCGAAAGCCGTTCTTGCCACTTCTATCGCGTATTTTGCATCCTCAATCGTTCCCTCAGGTGCATATGCTATACCCTTGCCATTCGCAGGGTTAATAATCGTTCTTTTCTCTTGATTACTAGACTCTCTCCATTCACCGTTTACATACATTTTTAAATCTAGCACTATATTGAATCCCCCTTCATCGATCGTTTATATATTTATAAGCAATTTTCATGCCAATCTTTAAAATCCAAAGGAATCATACATAAACTGACTATTTTCTTAAAAACAATAAACAATTTATGCACTCTCGCATACACTATTCCATTTTGCATAAAACGGAATGTTAATCATTTCTGCTACCGCCTTCACCACTCGGGACTTGACTCCTAGAGAATATGCACATGCTGAGCGCACACAAAAAGGAGAAGTCTATGTGACCTTCTCCTTTTTTAGGAATAAGAGATGATATCAGCCGCTATCCCTTTTTCACTAACAATTTTTTGATATTTACGACTCACTGAAGATTGGCTGATTCCAAGAGCTTTTGCAGCCTTAGTCGTTGTTTTATACTGCTTCATTGCAAGTAAAATCAATTGTTCTTCTACAGAATGTAGCGCTTCTTGTAATGGTAATACTCTTGTAATAACTGGTTTTGATTTTTTAAAGTCATAACCAGTTGTTAAAAACTTACTAACAAACTCCGCTTCAATTACTGGATCGTCTGCTGATACTACTAAACGTTCAATCATATTTTGTAATTCACGTACATTTCCTGGCCATGAGTAAAACTCTAGTAAGCTAAGCGCATCTGGAGTTAAATGATAATTTTTATTATATTTTTCATTTAACTGTTGCAAGAAATGAAAGGCAAGTACCGGAACATCTTCCATTCGCTCTCGTAGAGGAGGCACTCGCAACGGAATTACATTTAGCCGATAAAACAAATCTTCACGGAATGTTCCAGATTCCACCATCTTTTCAAGACTCTTATTTGTAGCAGCAATAATTTGTACATTTATTTTCGTAGGGATTGTACTTCCAATAGGAATTACTTCTTGTTCCTGTAGGACTCTAAGCAATTTCACTTGCAAATGTAAAGGCATTTCTCCAATTTCATCTAAAAATAAAATACCTTGATCCGCCCGCTTAAAATATCCTTCTTTTCCATTTTTATCGGCTCCTGTAAAAGCACCTTTCGTATAACCAAATAGTTCACTTTCTAACAAAGTTTCTGGAATTGCACCACAATTTAATTTTAAAAATGGCTTTGAAGATCGGTTTCCAAGTTGATGAATTGCCTGAGCAATTACTTCTTTTCCGACGCCAGATTCTCCAGAAATAAGAACATTGGAAGAAAAATCTGCTATTTTTTTAGCTTGGTTAATAATTTGCTCCATTTTCGGACTACAGTAAATAAGCTTCTTAAGAAAACGATCTTTATTTTTAAAGTCATCTAACTCCTTCTTATATTGCTCTGATATCTTCTTTATTTCATGTAATTCCGTCTTCAATCTCGTTGCTTCGGTAATATCCCTGGAGGCAATAATAATACGATGAAGCTCTCCGTTTTCATTAAATACAGGGTTTCCAACTGCTAATATTTTTCTTCCGCTTTTTGTTTCTTGTACAACTGATACCTTTTTTTGTTTTTCCAACACTAATCGCGTAACCGATGGACTAAATAATCCTTTCTTTTCTAGGTCTAAAAGATTTTTTCCTAACAAGTCCTTCAAATTACTCCCCCAAAAATCATTGATAACAGTTTCACTATAACGAATTAATTCCCCTTTATGATTAACAACTAATATTTCATCATAAATGCTAGACAAAATTGCATGTAAATCTTTATTTAAATCCTTTATATATTCAATTTCCATCGCCATGTCCTCGACCATCGGCAAATCTTGCACAATAATAACCATTCCTTCAATACTTTGATCAAAGTTTGGAATCGGACTATAGTCAACTAATACACCCATCTCATTTGTGATTTGTAATTGATTCAAAATCGTTTTTCCCTTTGTAAATACGTTATTAATGTGTTCTCCATTAAAAATCAGTTCTGCTGGTACATTCATAACTTTTTCAGGAGTCGATTTAATCATCTTCAAACCAGATTCATTACAATTTACAATTTTCTTTTCTCGATCTACTACAAAAATCCCCATTGGAATAGACGTTAAAATAATTTTCAATATATCAACACTCTGATTTTCTTGTTTAAATAGTTCTGCAAAAACATCCTCTCTTCTTATATATCCTGTTAGCTCATCCACTTCATTTTTTACTATGGCAATCGGCGCTCCAATAATTTGAAAAAGAGCTGTTAAAGAAATATCTTTACTAAGATGACATATTGTATCTAGTGAAACAGCATTTGAAAGTAATAGCTTAGAAGTTAATTCCTTACTATTTGATAGCAGATCCTTCACATGAACGTATGCAAATAATTTCTCTCCTCTTTTTAAAAATAGAAACGATTCTTTTATATTTTTAACATCTATATGCCATTCCTTTTCAGATTGATCGATAGGTAGAGAAACTATGGGTCTAATTTTTGTATGAGCGATGGAAAACATTCTGCTATTCCTCCTTTGAACTATTTAATTTGTATTGTATCATTAAATACAGATTTTTTTAATTAATCTGAAAATAAAACATTTCTTTCTTTATTTAATAAAAAAAGGAAGATGAGTGCCTCCATCTTCCTCATAGTTCTATCATTAATCACTACCACTAACGAAAAGATCTTCTTGAATATAAGCTAATACCATACCTGGAATTACTTTATCTCCCGCTTCTACTTCTAAAGATTGAACTTCTCCACTACATCCCATCTTAATTACTTCCAGTTTACCATTCATATCTTTAATAGCGAATAATGGCTCCCATTCATAAATTCGAGAATCCTTATCGATAGACACTTTTTCAATTATTCCATAACACGGACTCGTAATAATATCATAATACATAATCAATCATCCCTTTCTTTTATTCTATTAATATTGTTCTTCTAACCTTTGTGACTGAAGAATCATATAGAAAAAGCTTTGAAACTCTTCTATATCTTCTACCTCAATTCCTAGCCTTGTTGCCCAATATTGTTCCTCTCCAATATCTTCTTGGCTTAATAAAACCATTCTCCCATTTTGAATTGAGGTAACCATTGCTTTTCCAAGAAACTGTTGCGAATACGTAACAGCTATATCGTAACGATGACTATTCGACACAATACAGTAATAACCGATTTGTTGTCTCTCCACTTCTTCTAATAAAATATCCAGTTTCATTTTAGCCCTCCCTTTAGGTTAAAAATGCAACCAACCTCTTAGGCGCGATGCTTCTACAATCTTGCGAACCCCTTCCATATAGGCAGCAATTTTCATATTTACTCCAAAGCGTTTAGAAGTATCAAGTACGTTAGAAAAACTAGATGTAATTTTCTCCTTTAAACATTGATCAACATATTGCTCCGTCCAGTAATATCCTTGGTTATTTTGACACCATTCAAAATATGAAACAATCACGCCACCAGAGTTTGCTAAAATATCTGGAACAACCAAAATTCCCTTTTCTTCTAACATGGTTATCGCCTCTTTTGTTGTTGGTCCATTTGCAGCCTCAATGATAATCTTACATCCAAGCTTTCCTGCATTATGTTTTGTAATGACTCCTCCAATTGCCGCCGGAATGAGTACATCACATTCTTTTTCTAACAACTCCTGATTAGAAATTGTTTTACTAAAGAGATTCGATACTACACCGAAAGAATCTCTGTTTTCTAGTAAATAAGGAACATCTAGACCGTCTGGATTATAAATTCCTCCTATAGCATCTGATACCCCGACTACTTTCACACCAATATCATATAAATATTTTGCCAAATAACCTCCAACATTCCCAAACCCTTGAATAATAACTCGCATATTTTGTAGCGGAATTTGTTTTAACTCACTTACTAACTGAAGTGTATACAATACACCTTTAGACGTTGCTGTTTCCCGCCCTTGTGATCCTCCTAGCATTAATGGCTTCCCGGTTATAAAGCCTGGAGAGTCAAACTCCCTGATATGGTCATATTCATCTAGCATCCAAGCCATAATTTGCGCATTTGTATACATATCAGGTGCTGGAATATCTTTCGTCGGCCCCACAATTTGACTTACTGCTCTTACATACCCACGACTCAGTAACTCTAGTTCTCTAAAACTCAACTCCTGTGGATTACAAATAATCCCGCCCTTTGCGCCTCCATATGGCAGTCCTGTCACTCCACATTTCAAGCTCATCCAGCCAGCAAGTGCTTTTACTTCTTCTGCCGTAACATCTGGATGAAATCTAATACCACCTTTTGTTGGCCCTGCTGCGTCGTTATGCTGAGCACGATACCCTTGAAATACCTTTGTTGTTCCATCATCCATTCGAACAGGAATGCTTACTTCTAAAAAACGCATTGGTTTTTTCAGAAATTCGAATACTTCGTCTGGATAACTTAAAAAATGAAGCGCCTCTTTTAATATAGCTTGAAATTCCTCTAAAGGATTTTCAACTTCAACTGTATTTGTATGTTTTTCTGATTGAATCGGCACGATAACACCCCTCTTTATACTTTTACTAATTGTACAAAGCAATAATCGTGCCAAGTGAAAATACTACGTTAATCATATCGTGTCATCCCCTTTACTTATGAATCTTTGAGTGACTTATGCAATGCTGCATGATTATCAAATATAAAAAGAAAAAGACATCGGAACTTATCCGATGCCTTTTTCTTTTTATATTTCCTGTGCTTCTTCAAAATGCATTTGCGGAGGAGCTGAACGGAACATATTTGTAACATATAGAAGGTAACCAATTCCAATAGCAGCCCAGCAAAGTCCCAAAATAAGTGAATGGATATTGAGATTAAACCATAGTACGGCTACAGTAGCAGCACCCAAAATAGGCATAACTAAGTAATTTAAGAAATCTTTTATCGTCTTATATCTTTTTTTCTTGATTATATAGTAAGAAATTACAGACAAATTAACAAATGTAAATGCAATAAGCGCTCCAAAGTTAATAAGAGATGCTGCTGTTTCTAAATCAATGAATATAGCGAAGAGCGAAATAATTCCTACAAAAATAATATTATATACTGGGGTTCTCCAGCGAGGATGAATGTATCCGAATATTTTCTTCGGAATTACATTATCTCGCCCCATTACGTATAATAACCTGGATACACTTGTATGAGAAGCTAAACCAGACGCAAGTGTCCCCATAAGGGTTCCTACTAAAAAGAAAGCTTGAAATAATTTCCCGCCAACATATAGCGCAATTTCTGGGGATGCTGATTCTTGATTTTTAAATACAGATGTATCTGGAAAAATAGATTGTGTAAAATACGTTGTAGTAATGAATAAAACTCCGCCGATTAAAGCAGTAAGAAAAATAGCTCGAGGAATTGTTTTTTTGGCGTTTGGTGTCTCTTCTGAAAATGTAGTTACTGCATCAAAACCTAAAAATGAGAAACAAAGAATTGTTGCACCTGCAACTAACGGTGATATTTGTATATCTGATTGAAAAAACGGCTGAATGGAAAAAACTTCTCCTGTTCCCTCTCCCGCTAATAAGCCTTTTATAACTAGAAAAACAAATACGGCCATTACTAACACTTGAAATATTACTAAGAACGTATTGAAATTAGCAGTAACATTTACGCTAATCATATTTATTAATGTAACCAGGAGAACAAAGCCAATGACCCATACCCAACTAGGAACACTTGGGAAAAATGCTGACATATAAATTCTCGTTAATAGTGCGTTCACCATTGGTAGAAACAAATAATCCAATAACGCGGACCATCCAACAAGAAACCCAAGCCTTGCACTAATTGTCTTCTGTGTATACGTATAAGCAGATCCTGCGGTAGGAAAAGCCTTTACCATTTTTCCGTAGCTTGCAGCGGTAAACAACATCCCCGCTAATGCAATAAGATAAGCTCCTGGAACATGACCACCCGTTTTTTCAGAAACGATTCCAAATGTGTCAAACCCAACCATCGGTGTCATATACCCGACCCCTAGCATAACAATTGACCAAAGCCCTAATGAACGTTTTAAACCAACTACTTTCCCCACCTATCATTCCTCCTACTTTCTCTATCTAATTTCCATTTAAAAATCGACAATCAAAAGGAAGCGTTTTCAAATAACCATATATCACACCGAGTACTACCTCCCTTTTTGTTGCTTTTTAAATATTCATGCAATTTTCAAGCCAAAATTTCTAGAGTTTAAAAATTCAATATTAAAAAGAACGTATAGGTGGAATTAGACCTCATTTCTTCTCATTTTTTATTCATTTTGACATAAATTATTCAATCTCTCATACGACTAAATATGAAAATAAAACCTTAATCCGTGTTTTTTCTTGATTCCCACTTCCTCAAAAATTGGGCTTTTACAAGATTAAAATATTTCCATGAAATAATAACATTATGTAAACTATTCATAGCAAAAAAGCTGTCTTTTCTATAAAGACAGCTTTTTCTATAACACTATATTAAAAATTGAATACGAAGTCATCGTCTGCTAACTTTTCAACATTCGTTGCTTTTACGTAACCATTTCCTTTTACAGAGAAGAAGTCATGGTTTTTCGTATCTGTACGTAAACCATTTAAAACGATTGGGTTAATTTCTTCTTCCTCAAACTTCGGCTCAAGTCCTAAGTTCATAAGTCCTTTATTCGCATTGTAACGAACGAAACGATTTACATCCTCTACAAGACCGATAGACGTGTAAATTTCTTCTGTATATGCCAATTCAATTTCATACAGTTCCATTAATAACTCTTGCGTTTCCGTTTGTACTTCTTGTTGCTCTTCTGCAGAAAGTTCTGTGAAGATTTGTTGTGCTAAAATACCAACGAATACGCCGTGAATTGACTCGTCACGAATTATTAGGTTAATAATCTCACCACTTGCCGTCAATTTACCTTGACCCGCTAAGTAAAGTGGATAGAAGAATCCACTATAGAATAAGTAACTTTCTAAGAACACACTTGCTACCATTGCCATGTATAACTCTTTTTTCGTTACTTCAGGCTTTAATAAGCGACGATAGTAACTAGTAACAATACCAGCTTTTTTCTCAAGTAATGGATGGTTATCTACCCATTCAAAAATATCATCAATTTCTTCTTCAGTAGCTAATGTTGTGAAAATATGACTGTAACTCTTCGCATGTACTTCTTCCATAGCGCCCATGAAAGCTAATACACTTTTCGCTTGTAAATTTTCAAGATGAACAAGTACAAGAGGCATCCCTTCGCCACCTTGTTTCGTATCTAAAAGTGTTAAACCACCTAATACACGCTTATAAGCAATTTGCTCTTCTTTTGATAATTGTGCCCAAGTATTTTTGTCAGAAGATACTGCGATTTCTTCTTCTGTCCAAAACTGAGCGATGTTTTGCTTCCAAAACATTAAACTAAAATCATCTTCTTTTTTGTTCCAGTTTACCGCACGCATTAAATCGCCCCTTCTCTAAATAAACATAAAAAATTGATAACTAAGCATGAGCAGGGTTCAGAAAAACCCTGCTCATAATGTCTCACTTTTTATATTAAACGGTACAAGCCACGCACTCTTCCACGCTTAATTTACGTGTTCTCGTATAATAAAGACTCTTCAAGCCTTTTTTATGTGCATAAATGTAGTAACGTGCTAACTCACGTGTTGAAATATCACTATTAACATAAAGAATTGTACTAATTCCTTGGTCAATATGTTCTTGAACTTCTGCGATTAAATCAATTAATTTAAACTGATTCATATCATAAGAAGATTTATAGTACCAAAACGTATCTTTTGATAAATACGGCATTGGATAATATGTTGTCGCATTCGCATACGTTCTTGATTCAATTTGACTTACGATTGGCATTACGCTTGAAGTTGCATTTTGAACGTAACTGATCGATTGTGTCGGAGCGATTGCAAGACGATATGAGTTGTATAAACCATTCTTCTGTACTTGCTCTTTTAAACTTGTCCAATCTTCTTTTGTTGGAATATGAATTCCTTCAAATAATTGCTGAATTTTTTCAGTTACTGGGCTGTAATCTGTCGTTTCATACTTTTCAAAGTATGTGCCGTTTGCATAATCAGACTTATCGAAGTCTTTAAATGTTTCGCCTTTTTCTTTAGCGATCTCCATACTTTTCTCAATCGAGTAGTAATTTAACATCATAAAGAATGTACGAGCGAATTCTTTCGCTTCAGCACTTTCATAAGCGATTTTATTTTTTGCTAAATATCCATGTAAGTTCATTGCTCCAAGTCCAACTGAATGAAGCTCATCATTTGCTTTTTTCACAGTTGGGGCATTCGGAATGATCGTCATATCAGAAACAGCTGTTAAAGCTTCCATTCCCGCATGAACTGCTTCACGAATTTCTTTATTTTCCATTACGTTTACGATATTTAACGATCCTAAGTTACAGTTAATATCACGGCGGATAATGTCTTCTGTACCGTAATCATTTATTTCAGAAGTTTCTTGTAGCTGGAAGATTTCTGTACATAAGTTCGACATCTTCACAGTTCCAATATCCTTCAGTGGATGCTGGTTATTTGCATTTGATTTAAACATTAAGTATGGGTAACCAGACTCAAGCTGAATCATAGCAATTTTAATCAGCATATCACGCGCACTAATATCTAATGGCTTCTTCTTCACTTTCGGATTGCTCATTAATTCATCGTACATTTCGTCGATATCTATATCATCTAAATGTTTTCCGTACTCTTTAAATACTGTATAAGGCGCGAAAACATGGAAAGGTTCGTTTTTCTCAGCAAGCTCAAAGAACTTACTTGGAACGATAATTCCGATTGATAGAGACTGAATACGGCTCTTCTCATCGGCATTTATTTTTTTGGTATCAAGGAATTCAATAATATCCCAATGGAAAATGTTTAAGTATACTGCACCTGCACCTTTTCGTTGCATATTGTTACTCCATATCGTCAAAACGTATGGGGGATAGTCATTTCTGCTATCCTCTCTATATCGCTATAGAGTTCAGACCATATCTTCTTCTCGCCAAATTCTTCATTTAACCATTTATCATATGTTTGATGCACATGAATATGGCATAAACTATAATAACTGTATACACCCTTTGAATTTGGTTGTTTTGAGAAGCCAGGTTCGAGCTACTTAGTCACCTACATAGCCACTTGGTCGTTGAACCTTCTCCTTATCTAATAAATTTAGGAGCTCGGCTGCTGATTTCCTGCAATCTTGGATTTTCAGGGTTCGCTACGTAATTTCTTCGTAGTATCCTACCTTGATATACTCAGGCGTTCCAGCAATTGACCTGGTTTTATAGTTGAGCCATAAAGTTAACCCAACTGATTCGCATACGAAAACGAATCTTCAAGTAATTTCATAACAGGTACTACACCACTTGCGGCGTTATCAATACCTTTAATTTGCTCACCACGTGCGCGTAGCTTAGATAAGTTTAAAGCTACTCCACCACCGATTTTCGATAATTGCATTGCAGTATTAATGTTAAAGCCGATTGAATTTAAGCTATCATCCATCTCTAACAAGAAACAAGACACCATTTCTCCTCTTCTGCTTCTTCCCGCATTTAAAAAGGTTGGTGTCGCTGGTTGGTAGTTTTGTTTTACAATCATGCTTGCGAAGTGTTTTGCCTTCGCAACATCACCGCGTCCTAAGTATAATGACACAATTGCTACACGATCTTCATAGCTTTCTAAGTATTGTTTTTGATCATTCGTTTTTAACGCATAATCTTTATAGAACTTAGATGCTGCCATATAAGATTGGAACTCGAAGTTTTCACCATAAGCGATGTTATAAACTCCTTCTACTTCCTCCAAGCTATACTCGTCCAGAACGTTGTAATAGTAATCATGTTCTTTCATATACTCCATTCGCTCTGCCACGCTATTAAAATGAACGGTATTCTCTCTAGCTTCTTCCATAAAGACTTCTAACGCCTCTTTATCTTTATGAAGCTGATAAAAACCGTCCTGCATTTGCGTGATTTCATTATTCAGTTCAATGTGTCGCAATCTCCCGCACCCTTTCTTTAAAATATTCTACATCATTATTTGTTCCAGATAACTCAAATTTTGATACAATAGGCACTTCATATTTAGTAGAGATTTTGTCAGCACTTGCACCAAACATGTCTCCCCAATTACGATTGCCACTTGCAGATACGCCTTTTAATTTTTCATTATTGCGTTCTAAAAAGTCTAAAACACGTTCCGGTACATTTCCAAAACCTGTTGTATACGTAATAAGAATAAAGTCTTCATCTAATACTAGAGCTTCATCAATTTGAACGGCCGGCATATTTAATTTGTGAATGAAACGCTTCACGTTTCCTGTCATAGAATCATATGCAACTAACATTTCCGACCCTCCCTCTCCAATCTATATTCTCTGTATGTCGTTTCTTGATTTCTCTATATATTGTATTACGTTTCAAAATAAGACACAAGATATATGTATAAATTCTTTCTTTTTTTAACTTTTACTTTTCGACATGACCGTCGATTTTTTTCAATACAAAGACTATGAAACAACATTCTAAAACTCATGTCAATAAAGTGCTTTTCAAAAAAGTTGTCAACGAATTTAACCTTATTTTTAAAAAAGTTACCAATATTTTTTGTCATAAAACAGTAAATGCTGGAGTAATATATTTCTCCAGCATCACGCAAAAAAGAACAGATATTAAACGATAATCTGTTCTAACAAACGATTACATTTATCAATTTTACTTTATTAAATATTATACATATTCTTTCGTTCCTCGTTACATACTAAAAGATAACTATTATAGAAAAAGATTATTATTATGGAACTTCAATTTATTTATGAAAAAAATTATTCAGGGTGCTCAATACGCAAAATATCTCTTACAAATATATGATGTGGATTCTCATCTTTATCGAGCATTGTACATACAGGAGCTTCTTCATCAAAGTATACGATCATTCCTTCTACGTACTGATATGTATGTTGAACTTGTACCGTTACTTTAATTTCTACTGCTTGTTCATACGCCCTTTTTATTTTCTGAAGCATTTTTGCTGAACATTTTCGTTTCTCTGGATACATAACCATTCCCATAAACCTATTCCCAGCTCTATCTTTCCACATATAATCCCAATGTGGCAATATGCCTTGTTTAAAATCCCCCATAATTCTCCTCTCCTTTATCTTCTATTTATGAACGTGGTGTTTCTGAATATGTATAAATTACCTGTCCACCGCGCTGTGCGTTCCCGATAATATGTTTAAAATCTTCTCGATTTACAACAACTTCTCTGAACGTATAAAATACATCTTTCGTCACAACATACTCCTTTATTTCATCATTTTTCAGCTGATCCAAAATTGTATTTGCTAATTGTTTATCCATGTATTTCACCTCTCTGCAATATTTTATTCTATCGCATCTTCTATAGGTCGACAACGGTAAAATTATCCCGTTACTATTATGTAATTCACTTTCATTATTTTTATATCTACATCACTTTATTATATTCGCACTAAATATCATATACTAACATAGCTACTTCTCTATATCAAACTTTTTGATACCCTGTATAACAAAGTTCCAAATCACTGTTTGATATTTTATTTTATGCTACAATATACATTTAGAACTAGGAGGGATACTATGATTCGGAAAGCAAAAAAGACAGATGCGGTAGAAGTAGCACCTTTATTGTATAACGCTCTGCACGAAATTGCTGAAAAAATCACAGGTAGCACAGTTGAAGCAAAAGTAATACTAGGACTTGAAACATGGTTCGTAAAAGAAAATAATCGATTGAGCTATGAAAACTGTTTAGTGGCTGAACAAGGTGGAAAGGTAGTTGGGGTTATTGTCGTTTATCACGGTAGTGACGCTGAACAACTTGATGCACCAATCATACACTACTTAAGAGAACTACATGAAGACGAATCCATTACGTTAGAAAAAGAAGCTGAACTTGATGAGTATTATATTGACACGTTGTCAGTTTCAAGTATGTACAGTGGACGTGGTATTGGCTCTAAATTAATCGATGCAGCTGAACTTCATGCAACTGAAAAAGGGCATGAAAAAATTGCCTTACTTGTTAATTTAGAAAACAAACGCGCTTTTTCACTATATGAAAAACTTGGTTACAAAGAAGATAAAACCGTTATGCTCGTCGGTGAATCGTATGCCCATCTAATAAAACCATTACGGTCATTGGTTTCTATATTTTAAAAGGACAATTCTTTTTTACTTGTTATGTAGAGAAAGAGGCTGCCAAAGGGACAGCCTCTTTTAAATTAATTTTGTATTTAATACATTTCCATCCATCGCCTCATGAAATGTATACGTTGTACATCCCCATGGCTTCCTATGAAAAATAGGCGACCCAGACCACCCCATTGCCCTCAGTTCAGTCCCAATCATCGCATTAAAATAACTATGACCTACAAGGGCAATATGTCCATGTACGAGCGCATAGCGGTGCAACATATTAGCGGCTTGCCTTGCTCTTTCTCGTACTTCCTTATAAGACTCAACCTCTTTACTATAACCAACTATCCATCGTGTACGTCCAATAAACATCCATACATTCGGTTTACATTTCAACCATTTTGGAGCATAAAAACTCGTTGGAACTTCCGCTTCCCTAAAAAGAGGATTTTGCACAAAAGATAGGGAATCCAATAACTCAGCCGCTGACTGTACAGCGCGCCTTTGATCACTCGTTACAACCAGTTTCGCTGATTCAATCGCCTCAATTGTTTCAATTGGTATAGGAGTTTCTTTTACTGTAGTCCCTAAATCATATTGCTTCATCCATTCACGAAATAAAATAATTGTCATTGGCTCTATAGTACTGTCCAAACGACCATGACGAATAAAAGAAATTCGCATTCTTTCCACTCCCCATTCATCACTTACGAACTATATTACGTACTATTTCTTCTTGCCATCATACCATGCATAAAAAGAAAGTTATATATCCCCACCACTATCATGTGTTATCGAGTTGTGCACACCATCCAGTCCATCAAAATATGTAGTTGTTTCATGATGACGCACTTTCTTCAACTGTATATATGAAAATAAAAATAATAAAATCGCTATAAAGCTCCCCACAATTTCAAACATCATTTTCCAGCCCCTAATTTCTCCCACTTTAGTAGGTCATTGTATCTTTTATTATACTTCCGTATAAAGATGTATGCATTTTCATCATTCTTCTCCTAAACAATATTTTTTACATATTTTCTTACAAAAAGTGAATATTTTTCGAATTTTTACTTTGGAAACATTTACAAAGTAGTAAATATAGTTCAAAATAAGAAGAAATAAAAAAGCCCAAATTATTCTTTTTTTGGGAAAACTGGAACAAGGAGAGTTGCTTATGCAGATCGCAGAAACTGGAGATATCATTGAATTTAAAGGTGGAATGCAAGGCCGTGTTCAAAAGGTAAATCAAAACTCCGTTATTGTTGATATAACAATTATGGAGAATTTTAGAGAACTAGATATGGAACCTCTTACAGTTGTAAGCCATAAAAACTATACTGTCATTAATCAACATGCATAATATAATAGAAAGAAAGGATCTGTATATCATACAGATCCTTTCTTTCTATATTAACGATTATCGATCTTTTCTGGATATAAATCGTGATTCATCATGCGGTAGTCTGCCATTTTCTCATACTTAGTTCCTGGGCGGCCGTAGTTACAGTAAGGATCGATTGAAATACCACCACGTGGTGTAAATTTCCCCCATACCTCAATATAGCGTGGATCCATTAATTTAATTAAATCATTCATAATAACGTTCATGCAATCTTCGTGGAAGTCACCATGATTTCGGAAGCTAAATAAATATAGCTTTAAAGATTTACTCTCTACCATTCTTTGTTCTGGAATGTAGCTAATATAAATTGTTGCAAAATCTGGTTGTCCTGTTTTCGGACATAAACTTGTAAATTCAGGACAATTGAATTTTACAAAGTAATCACGGTTTGGATGGTTATTATCAAATACCTCTAAAATTTCCGGGCTATATTCAAATAAATATTTTGTATTTTGATTTCCTAATAATGTTACATCTTTTAAATCTTCATCTAATCTTCCTGCCATTTTAAACATCCCTTCTCATCATACCCCTCGTTTATTTCCCCATACTAACGCATGAAGCTGAGGCAGTACTTTCGCATCATTCATTTCTTTACAATTCACAGCTTTTTCAATAAGCCACTCATATTTTTCTAATAGTTTTTTTATAAGCACCGCATCATCCACTGTTTTCGTATCATCATTCCCTACTTGTAAGAAAAATGGTACATTCGGATAACGCTCGTGCATCTTAACTGCATATTCAAAATCTTGATCATCGAATACTACTACTTTTAAACTAAAATCTTTCCCTGCTAGTTTATGAATAACAGAATCTAACATATGAAAATCTGTTTTCATAGTTGAACTTGGTGGTTTTGGAGAAATCGTTACCTCATCAATTTGAAGCAACCAATCTTGCCATTTACTCCCTTGCGTTTCTACCGCTGTTCGCATTCCATTCTCCTTTAATATAGAAAGAAGAAATTGCATATTTTTCAGCAAAACAGGATTTCCACCCGAAATCGTAACATGAGAAAAATTTTCTCCACCAATTTCTACAAGCTCATTCCAAATGTCTTCCGGTGTCATTTGTTTAATTTGATCTTTTGCCGATCCATCCCATGTAAAAGCAGAATCACACCAAGCACAGCTATAATCACAGCCCGCTGTACGGATAAACATTGTCTTTTGTCCTACAACCATCCCTTCTCCTTGAATGGTTGGACCAAATATTTCTAAGACGGGGATTTTACTCATCGAGCATCCACTCCCGTCTTACTTCCGCATAACTAGTCGGCGTCTCAAAAAGACGAACAAATTCAACACGAGCTCCCTTATATTCGTTCGCACGATTATCTTTCGTTAATGCTTCTGCCATCTTTTCATAAATCCAAACGACCATATTTTCAGCAGTCGTATTCATTTCTGGCAATGTTTCGTTTAAATAACGATGATCTAAATAAATTTCTATTTCATTTTTCCAAATCTCTTTTATATCTCCAAAGTCAATTGCAAGGCCTATTTCATTTACATATCCGCTAATTCCAAATACGACTTTATATGTGTGTCCATGTAAATTTTTACATTTCCCTTCATAGCAGTGTAAATGGTGCGCTGCGTCAAATGTAAATTCCTTGCTGACCATTACTCTTTTATTATGATATTTGAGTTGTTCACGCTGAATATCCTTGTCCATTTTTTGCAAATTTTCTACGATGCGAAATCCAAAAAAGTTATCCATTAGTTGCTCGCTCCTTCGCGTTCTTGTAGATACGTATCTAATCCCGCTTTACGAAGTTGACATGCTGGACATTCACCGCAACCATCACCAATGATTCCGTTATAACATGTTAATGTTTTTTCTCTAACAAACTCAAATGCTCCAAGTTCATCAGATAATTTCCATGTCTCTGCTTTATCAATCCACATAAGTGGTGTATGAATAACAAACGGATAATCCATAGATAAATTTAATGTAACGTTTAATGATTTCACAAACACGTCACGACAATCTGGATAACCACTGAAATCAGTTTCACATACACCCGTTACAATATGACGTGCTCCAACTTGTTTTGCTAATACAGCCGCAAATGATAAAAATAGTAAATTTCGTCCATCTACAAATGTTGATGGCAATTCACCTTCTTCATGTGTAATCTCCATATCCGTTCTCGTTAACGCATTTGGAGCAAGTTGATTTAATAGGCTCATATCTAGTATCGTATGTTTAATTCCTAGCTCTTTCGCAATTTCCACTGCACAATCAATTTCTAATTTATGACGTTGATTGTAGTTAAATGTTACAGCTTCCACTTCTTCAAACTGCTGTATCGCCCAAAATAAACATGTTGTACTATCTTGTCCACCACTAAAAACAACAACTGCTTTTTCTTTTTTCATTTCACTCATTCTCCTTCTCTACTACGAATAAGAAGAAAGAACGTTCTTGAACTGTCACAATAAAAAAACAAAACAATACCTAATGATATTGTTGTTTCCATAGTTTTTTATAGAGGGAGTTCGCGAACCTCTCCCGTGCAGTGCACGGAATTTCTTCTTTCATTGACAAAGATTATTGTAACATATTGTATACTACCAGAAAAAATTTCTGATTTTTTCCACTATTTCGCATTTCATTTATTTCATTTTATAGTATGATTAATTTAATGTTAGAAGAGAGGAGGCATCCCACTGGAACTCTTTATTATTTACCTCTTTTTAAATATATTATCTATTCTCGTTACAATGCTCGTATATCATTTATTTTGGAATCAGAAAGGGAAACGATCTCCTAAATTAAATTCAGCCATATTTATTGTATTGTGTTGCCTCGCTACCATACTATGTATCACTTTCGCAGCAAAAACAAATAATGGTTTTCAGTTCGACATGCGACATATCGTATTAATTGTCGGCACGTTAACGGGAGGGCCTATTGCTGGTGGCTCTATTTTAGCTGTATTAAACATTTATCGCTTTTTATTGGGAGGAATAGGTGCGTTTCCATCCTTTATCGCTTCTATTCTCCTATTTATTGTTCTACTATTAACATACAAATTTTTTAATCGAAGTTCTAATCATATAAAAATAACACTTGCTATTTTTTACAGTCTTACTTATGGATTTGGTTGGATACCATTTTTCCTTGCAAGTGTTACAAATGAGGCAGATTATATACCACATATCATTGTGTACGAACTATGTACGATGATTGGCACGATCCTTATTTTATATTTACTACACATATTACAAATGCAAGTTCGTCTCCAAAATGAACTTATGAACGCTGAGAAATTTCATTTAATCGGCGAAATGGCAGCTTCTATCTCTCATGAAATTCGTAATCCTTTAACTGCAACGAAAGGTTTTTTACAACTTTTACAGTCAGATACATGTTCTGAGAAAGAACGAAAATTATATATCGACATAGCCATTAATGGTATCGAGCAAGCAAATCACGTTCTTACAGACTACTTAACTTTTGCAAAACCGAGTATTGAAAAAGAACAACAATTACAAGTAGAGGAAGAATTACTTCATGCGTTGTCTTTGATCACACCTCTCGCCAATTTAGCAAATGTTCGTATAAATTATATAAAACAAAGTACATCTTTCTTTATCGCTGGCGAAAAGCAAAAACTGAACCAATGTTTATTAAATATTTTTAAAAATTGTATTGAGGCTATGCCTACAGGTGGCGACCTTATTCTTACATTAGTTCCAAACCATAAACATATACAATTATATATAAAAGATACAGGAGTTGGTATGGATCAAGAACAAATAAAACGCCTTGGATCACCTTTCTACTCAACGAAAGAAAAAGGGACCGGACTCGGAATGATGGTCGTCTTCAGCGTCATTCAAGCAATGGATGGAAAGATTGATATTATAAGCGAAAAAGGGACAGGTACAACCTTCTTATTAACTTTCCCACTCATACAAAAAACGTGATGAACTTCATCACGTTTTTTCTGTTCCTTCAACTAATTCTGCAAAAGCTTTCACTTTCCCATGTGGCTTTTGATTTTCTTTCCGAGCTTTCCAGGCGCGCTCTTCTTCTCTCTTTTTCTTTGACATGCTTTTCAACTCCTTCTTTTTTTTCTTTTCTTTTCTCCATGTAGTATTCCAAAATGAGAAAGAAAACTATGCATGAGTAAAAAAGAAAAGAAGCGGTTCCCCACTTCTTTCATTTTAACGCTGTAAAATTGCATGTTTCGCTTCTTTTAGCTGTGTAAGATGTCTTTGTTCGTGTAAATCTAGAAATTGAACCCATTGATATAAATTCAAATCATTAAAAATAGGATGTTTTAATCCATTTTCAAATAATTCTTTTTCATCTATTACACTATGAAGGGCATGTAATAATTCTTGTCGTGAATGTTCTAGTAATTGAATTCCTTGCAGTTTTTTCATTAATGTTTCTGTTGGTTTCATTTGTTGAGGAGCTTCCCTTTTATGTGTGCGATCAAGCGTAAGTTGGAGGTCTTTAAATGGAGCAAGTTTTCTTTCTTTTTTTTGCAAAGCATATACAAGGGCAGATGTGACAGACTGTTCAACTAAATGCAAATGATGCAAAATTTGAATAATACTCCATTTATCACGGCGTGGCTTTACATTCACCTCCGTATCATTTAACATTTCAATTTCTGATAACAGCGTGCTTCGTGTAGACTGTAATGAGTGGACTAAAGTTTCTAAACTAACATCCATATTAGATTGAAGCATAGTGCTTTCCCCCCTTTTGTTGGTGAAAAGGGGCGCTCCCCATTAAAAACACCCCTAAAATAATTCTGAATTTTCTTTTATTATCTCATCATTTTTCTATTATGTCGATGTTAAACATAGGAAAAAAGTGCATGTTTTTTTACAATTTTGTGTCGTCAACAGCACGTAACCACGCTTCAATTTCTGTAATTACACTTTTTACACACCCTTCAGCGAATGGTGATGTTAAATTTGCAACTTCTACTAATTCTAAGAATGATTTACTTCCACCTTGTTGACAAAGATTCACATAATCTTCCCAAGCCTCTTGTCTATTATCTCTTGCACGTTTCCAAAATTGCAGTGCACAAATTTGAGCTAACGTGTAGTCAATATAATAGAAAGGTGAGCTATAAATATGACCTTGACGTTGCCAGAAACCACCACGCTCTAAATAATCATTATCTTCATAATCACGATGTGGTAAATACTTCTTCTCTATGTTACGCCATGCTGACTTACGCTCTGCTGGCGATGCTTCTGGATTTTCATATACATAATGTTGATATTCATCTACAGATACACCGTACGGTAAAAATAGAAGTGCTGAACTTAAGTGTGAGAAATAATATTTATCCGCATCTTCTTCAAAGAATAACTTCATCCATGGCCATGTAAAGAATTCCATACTCATTGAATGGATTTCACATGCTTCATATGTTGGCCAATTATATTCTGGAATTTCATACTTACGACTTTCATATACTTGGAAAGCATGACCAGCTTCATGTGTTAATACATCAATGTCCCCAGACGTTCCATTAAAGTTTGAGAAGATGAATGGCGCTTTATAATTCTCGATATATGTACAATATCCACCACCAGCTTTTCCTTTTTTCGCAACTAAATCTAATAAATCATTATCGAGCATGAAATTAAAAAACTCATCTGTTTCAGCTGATAATTCTTTATACATCGTTTTCCCGTGATTAATAATCCAATCGGCATCGCCTTTTGGAGTTGGATTACCTGTAGCAAACTCAAAGTTTTCATCATAATAAGCGAGCTTTTCTACACCAATGCGTGCTTTTTGTCTATTTCTTAACTCGGTTGCAACTGGAACGATATAATCTAATACTTGCTGACGATAGTTCGCTACCATTTCAGCATTATAATCTGTACGATACATTCTTGCATATCCTAATTCAACAAAGTTTTTAAAACCAAGTGTTTTTGCGATTTTCGTTCTCACTTTAACAAGCTCATCATAAATACGATCTAACTCTTCCTCGTTCTCAGCTAAAAATCCGTAGTATGCTTCACTTGCTGCTTTACGTTCACTTCTTTCTTTTCCTTGCATAAACGGAATAAGTTGCGATAACGTTCTTTCTTCTCCTGCAAAGTCAATTTTTGCAGATGCTAATAACTGCGTATATTGTGAAGACAATTTATTCTCTAATTGTAAATCTTTCACTACTTCATCTGAATATGTTTTTAAATCACATTCAGCTAGAGCAAATAATTGCTTTCCATAATACGCCTCTAATTCTTCGCGGAATGGAGAATGAATTAACGCATTATAATACTTTGTACCATACCCTTGTACAACTGGAGAGAATTCATCAAAGAAATCCTGCTCATCCTTATAAAAGGCATCTGTCGTATCAACAGAATGACGAATGTAACAAAGGTTACCCATTGTACCAAAGTCATTACGAATTTCATTAATTGAATTGATAACTTGTTTTTGTTCTTCTACAGTTTTTGCGTTATCAAACTTCTCTAAAGCAACAGTAAATTTCCCTTTTAATTCTTCAATATTTGGCCGTTTATATTCATAGTCTTTAAATGACATGAACGAGCCCCCTCTCCATTATATGCATCATTATTATAATTCAATTCTTACTTACAAATCTCCTCTTATTCTTCAGCAAAATGCGGTAGATGATGTCATAAATACATGCACACAAAAAAGCCTTGGATTTCTTTATCCAAAGCTCCTTTGGAACATATCATCATTTTTCATACTTTCCAATTTTTTTCAATAGCTCGAGTAATTCATCCTTCTCATCCTTCGTTAACATTTCAAAAGACTGATATATAACTCGCTCATGACCTGGAAAAATAGAAGCAATAAAGCTCTCTCCAGACTCCGTTAATTGTGCATAAATAACACGCCTGTCATTTGGACATGGAATTCGTTTTACAAGCCCTTTTTTCTCTAGCTTATCTACAACGTATGTAATGCTGCCACTAGCTATTAAAATACGCTCACCGATTTGCTGAAGTGGTTGGCCTCCTTTATGATATAGTAATTCTAATACAGCAAACTCAGTTGGATTTAATCCGTTACTTTGTATGGATTTATTTGTAGTATCCATAACAGAACGATGTACACGGGATAATGCAATAAATACTTTTAAAGATTGAGAAATGTCTTCTCGCTCATTATTTGATGTCATACCATTTCAACCCTTCACTTAAATTCTCCGCAACAAAAAGAAAAGCAACGTAGTACCTCATTACAACTTCCGAATGAATATTCACTCATTCCTTTTCCTTTCCCTAATGTAATGCAAATGATTCTTGAATAAAAACATGACAATTTTAACATAGTTTATATATAATGATAATAAAAAAAGAAGGAGTACCAAATTTGAAAGTCAAATTACAAAGCATAGTTTTTTACATACTGCTTGTTATACTGCCAACGATAGGGATTGGTGCCACATTTTTTTCATATCACACTTATCAAATGAAACAGGCAAACAAACTATCTGCTCACACTGTTCTCTTTTTATATAGAGACTATTTAGACCATCACCTTGGTGAAGCTATATCTGCCTTAGAAATGCTCGCAAAAGTCGTAGGTACCGAAACTGGCAACATCAATGGGATTAAACAGATTGTACATGATACCGATGGAAATGATCAACGTTTTTCCGGTCTATATTACGCTACGACAGATGGGATGATTACACTCGCATCCCAAGGCGATTCGCCGCCTATTGACGTTTCTGACCGCCAATACATCCAAGATGCATTGCAATCTAAGAAAACAACTGTATCATCAGTTATTACAGATCGCGTTCTTGGACATCAAGCTATTATGATTGCGTCTCCAATATTTAATAGACAAAAGGAACTCTCAGGATTATTATTAGCAAGTTTACGCTTTGACTACATTTCAGCCTCTTTAAATGCTATTAAACCACAATATCATTTCGAAGTGACTGATAAACATGATGTAGTTTTTCTAACCGATGATAATAACGAAACAAGCGATGGGCATTCTAACATGCTTACTACCCCACTCCAAAGATTAAATTGGAAAGTCTCTGTTTCTCCGTTACCTATTCATCAACAAACTTTATACCAGTTAGTTTCAATAGAGTGTATAGCTACTTTATTTTTAATGTCTATTTTATTTTTACTTGCTCAATATATGTTATTAAAACGTCAAACAAAACTAGAAAGACAACAAAATGAACTACAAAAAATTGAATTGGTTGGAACTTTTGCAGCTAGTACAGCTCATGAAATCCGTAACCCTCTTACTGGAATTAAAGGACTCGTTGCTCTGTTAAAAGAGAAATATAAAGATGAACAGGATCAGTTCTACTTTTCCGTAATCGAACAAGAAATAGAGCGGATTAATGAAATTGCAAGCGAATTTCTTATTCTTGGAAAACCAACTGCCATCATTGAACAAACATATGATGTAAGAACGATTCTTAATGAGGTCGCATTAATTATCCAATCTGAAGCGAATCTACATAACATTGTATTTCATTTACATTTGCCAGACCACCCTGTTCGTATACGTTGCTCAAAAGACCATATGAAACAAGTGGTTTTAAACATTACAAAAAATGCAATTGAAGCTATGGCTTCTGGTGATACATTAACCATTGTAGTAACAAACAACGAAAAACACGCACACTTGCAAATTATTGATACTGGAAAAGGGATTCCTAAACATATTCAAAAACACCTCTTTCATCCGTTCTTTACTAATAAAGATACTGGAACAGGTCTTGGGCTTGTTATATGTAAACGAATTGTAGAGATGTACAGTGGGCATATATTTATTGATAGTAAAGAAAACAAAGGAACGACAGTTCATATAGAGATTCCATTACACATAGTATAATTATCCTTATCCTAAAAGGGTAATTATACTTATTTCATAAAACCAGCTACAAACATTCTCCAAAAATTGTTTGATTTCCCTTCATACCCAATTTGAAAAATAGGAACCTTTATAATTGAAAACCATTTCGGTGTTTGTTTTTCTTTGTAACGCTGATACTGTACGATAAGCTTGTCCAATTCTTGACTAACTTGAATTGTCTCCATACTATTTAACCCACTTGTTAATCCTAAATGAATCATTTCTTCACGTTTCATATGAATATCATGCGAAAGCTTTTCTAATGTGTACTTCCTTTTTACAGTAAACATCCATATCCCCCTTATTTTTCTTCCATACTCTCAACGCCTCTTCTACTTTAGCCCTTTAAACACTTAATTCTATTTAAAATTGAAGAATCAGAAAATTTAACATTTTTCCCCTGTAATTTACAAATCCTTACCCTCACTTTGAGAATTATTACAAATTATTCTATCTTTGTAAATACATTCGCAATAATAGACATTTTTTTCATCTTCTTTTTTGTAAATACTCAGTAAACAGTGGATTCTCTATTTTCAATGTACTTTTCTTCGACATTTTTTGTTTAATTTATGTAAAAACGCAAAACATAATGATGATTGATAAAGTGAACTTTAATCAGTGGGGGTTTTGTCCATCCTCCACTAATTATTAGCCTTCACCAATCGGGCGTTTATGGGCAGTGGATTTTCCACCTAACTTCTTTACTCCAGCCAAATTTTGAGGTGGGAGTCTTACTGCCCGCAAATAGCGGGATAAAATAGAAAGGAAATATTTATATGCGCAAATATACTATTACAGTTCTTATCTTCACCCTGTTCATACCATTCTTCCTCTTTCCTATTCAAGCAAACGCTCATACGAATAAAGTTGCTATTGTCATCGATGATTTCGGCAATAATATGAAAGGCACAGATAAGATGTTATCACTTCCTATTCCACTCACTGTTGCTGTTATGCCATTTCTTCCTTCTACTAAACAAGATGCAATAGCTGCCCATAAAAAAGGGCATGAAGTTATTATACATATGCCAATGGAACCAATTAGAGGAAAAAAAGAGTGGCTTGGACCAAAAGCGATTACAACAGATTTAAGCGATGAAGAAATAAACAACCGACTCGAACAAGCAATTCAAGAAATACCTCATGCAATAGGAATGAACAATCATATGGGATCAAAAGTAACCGCTGATGAAAGGATTGTACGTCTTATACTTTCTGCCTGTAAAAAACACGGTTTATTTTATTTAGATAGTAAAACAAACCCTAATAGTGTTGTCCCAAAAATCGGTAAAGAATTAGGCGTTCCTATTATTGAAAACCAATTATTTTTTGATGATGTATATACGGTAAGTCACATTTCAAAACAAGCACAATTACTCATAAAAAAAATCCAAGACAAACCCATTATGGTAGCTATCGGACACGTTGGGGCTCCAGGTGAAATTACATCACGTATTATCGAAACTTCTATTCCTAAAATTCGTGAGCATGCAGACTTTATTTTTTTATCTGATTTAGCATTATCTCCACCTTCTGTTTCAAAATAAAATTCATTTCTCGCACTAAAAAAGATACCTATCTACACATAGCAGATAGGTACCTTTCCTTTTCAACTTAAATATAATCTACATGACTCACCCTGAATCCCTTTTTCTCTATCTTTTCAATTAATTGCTTTAATTTTTTTTCATTTAACTCATCCGATATATTTACGATAACACGGCGAATATATTGATCACCGTTATCAAGCGTAAACAGTCCACCGATATTATATGCTTTTAATAATGTCCCAAGCTCTTTAATTGTTCCCTTACAATCTTGTGTTGCAATTGTTAATATATAACCACCCGTCCGCATACCGAACGAATCCTCAATGACATCAAATACATTAGAATGTGTTAAAATGCCGACAAATTCATTATACTCATTTAAAACCGCTAAAAACGGGAGACGACGAATAACGTAAAAAGCTCTAAAAAAAGAATCCTTTTCAAAAATAAACGAATTTGGACTTTCCAGTACATCTTCTATACTTACATCCTCTAATCTGCTATTACACTTCTTTTCTAAAAGATCTACTTTATAAATAATCCCCGTGAATTCCTTCTCATTTTCTGCTAATACAGGAATTGCGCGAAATCCCGTTTCATTCATAATTTGTAACGCCTTTTCACCAGAATCATTCGTTTTGCAAAATGTCACCTGCTGTTTTGGCAGAAAATGATATTTAACTCGCAAAATATGTTCCTCCTTACATGTCAACATGTAATCTATATATAATAAGGAGACCTATATTTTATGAGTAAAATCTCTTTTTAAAACGCTTTCATTTTTAAGGGATGGTAATCTCTGTGAATACATCTTTATATAACAGAACTTTTTGCCCCTTTTATCATTAAAAGCTTTACGTGATAGTTCATTAAATACTCTATACCTTCCAACCATTTTTTCGCTTCTTCTGGAGTTTTTCCCCACACGATCATTCCGTAATTATGAACAAGGACTACTCCTCCACCTTCAATAAAATTCGGAACATTATTTTCTAATAAATTAGCGAATTTCTTTTCATCTTCTACAATTGGAATTGTCATTTCTGTAATACCGTCTTTTCCAAAAACACGTTCCACACTACGTTTTTCGAATGTTACTTCTCCTTCTTTCCCATATAGCTCTGACATTAAATGACTATCTACAGTCTGGACTTGTAAAATGCATTCTGCACTACTTTTTTTATAAATATCCGCATGCATAAATGACTCTATAGCTGGTTTTTCTTCGTTTTCAAATACTGGCTCACACATGCAATTTACGACAATAAAATCTTCTTCAGAAAATACCCCTTTATCTCTTCCCTCTACATTCACTAAAAATGTTAATGGCTCTTTTGACGTACACATCGATAAACTAATTTTCGTACCATAAAACCAATCGCGAAGTGCCAATTCTGCTTTCACATCTTTTAATTCGTTCCATTTTTTCAGAAAAAATAACATTTCGTCACCCCCGGCGTAATATTAATATAATATTCAAATCCTTTCTATATAAAAGGAATGTTTTTTGATTATTCTAAAAATTTAATTGAATTATCACACGAGAATGCCTTTTTGTCAATATGGTTTCAGCACCTATCGGAAAAATAGGCCTATCACATGTAAACACTCCTGTCTATTTAGCACTTGATTTTGTACATATAAAAAATACGTTATTCTTCTTATTAAAGAATAACGTATTTTTCTCATTTATTATTTTTTTATTGCTTTATACAGAAATTGCGCATATTGCTCACGTGTTACGAAATCATCCCCTAAAAAGTTCCCATTCCCGTCACCTTTTGATATATTATTATCCACTAATGCTTTCACATATCCTTCTGCCCAATGACCTGTTGGTACGTCTGTAAAGTTCTCCAAATTATTTTCAGTTTCATTTAACTGAAATACTTTTTGTAATACTACTGACATCTCGTACCTAGTTAATACTCCTTCTGGACGAAACTTACCTGTACCATCTCCTTGCATAATTCCAGCTTGTGCAACTGTAGCAATATCTTGCTCAAACATATGCCCTTTCGTATCAGTAAACATCTCTTTCTGCTCTACTTTACTTTCTAATTTCAAGTACCTTTGTACTAAAGATGCAACTTGTCCACGAGTAATATTATCCCCAAATCCAAATTGTCCATTTCCATATCCCTTGAAAATATTTTCTTTCGCTAAATAATGAATTGCTTCTTCTGACCAATGTCCTTTTGGTACATCTTTAAATTCTACTACCTCTACTTTCTCATCTTCTTTAGAATTGTTGTCCCCTTTACTTTCTACTACATTTTGAATTACAGATCCTGTAAAGAAGATTCCTGTATCCGCAAATGGATCTTTCACTCCAAATTCATATACTTTCTCACCTGGTGTACTCCATTTCACTACACCATTACTATACGTACCACCATCACTCTTCAGACGGATTTTTGTAGATACCTCGCCGTCTTTTTCGTATATAGGTACTTTTACTTCTTTATTTACTTCTGTATCCTCTAAAAAGACTTTTTGGTTTTGGACATTAATATAAGCTTTCTTACTTAGTTCTATTACTGGTCTAACATCACGGATTTCATTTGCAACAAAACTTAAATATACTAACTTATTCAACTTACTAACTGGCGATAAGTCTGAAATATAATTTGCTTCTAAATCAAGTTTTTGTAAGTTTACTAGATTTGATAATGGAGTAATATCCTTTAACTCATTATTAGGTAAATCTAATTCTGTAAGCTGAGTCATTTTAGCAAGTGGTGTTACATCTTCAATTTGATTTTTACCGATAAATAATTTATTTAATTGATTCATTTGATCAATACCCGATAAATCTTTAACCTTATTACGCGTTAATACTAAGTCCTTTAAAGGTAATGAATATAACGGTTTAATATCTTCAATTTGATTACCTGCTAAAGTTAAGTATGTTACATTTTTCAATGCGCTTAATGGAGCAACATCCGTAATTTTATTATTTGCTAAATTCAAGTAATCTAGCTGTTCCATTTTCGCTAATGCTGTTACATCTTCTATTTGGTTGCCTGATAGATATAAACTTTTTACATTTTTCATTTCAATTAGTGGTGCAACGTTTGTAATTTTATTATTACTCAAATCAAGAGATTCTAAATTTTCCATCTTAACAAGTGGTGTTACATCTGAAAATTCATTACCACGCAAAGCTAAATGATTTAATTGCTTTAAATTCGCAAAGAACGACGGATCTGTTATCTTCGCATTCGCAACTGTTAAAGATTTTAAATTTGGCATATATTTTAATGCACTATAATCCAGAATCTCATTCGTGTTTAAAAACAAGTCCTTTACTTGTAATAACTCTTCTTTCGTAATTGGTGTATTTAAATCTTTTCTATTAAATACTTTTTTATTAACAAGTTCTCTTAATTTGTTATCTGTTATCATATTTTGATTATCAACTGGATTATCTGTTTCCGTATTGCCTGAATTAGAGTTATCATCTGGTTTCTCTGTTTCTTTTTCACCTACAGTTGGATCTTTAATTTCAAATTGAACTTGATATTTGTGATCATATCCAATAGCCGGAATAAATATATGCATTTGCATATTGTGCTTCTGCTCAAATTCGCCAATTTCAAATTGGACTACTTTCGTTCCATTTTTTCTTTTATCTTCTGACAGAACTTTCACATCATGAAATACACCAGGTTGATTTCTATCTTCTATTCTAAGATATTGAAAATAATCGCTATCTTGTATTGTTACAGTAACGATTTTTTTCCCATCTTCAATTGCTACTTTAGGATTTTTTATGTACTGAGAAACCATAGATGGCTCATCTTTTTGATCCTTATATATTTTAATCTCAGTATCATACGTGCGATCACTGGCTGCTGCTACCGACTGGTTTGCTTCAATTTTTATTGCTGCTAACGCTGGAGTAGAATACGCAGCAAATGGAATAGCTAATGTTGTTGCTACTACTAGAGCTTTAATATAACTTTTTTTCAAAATAATATCCCCTTATCTTATATATATTTCAATTGATAATTACTATCAATTGCTAACATAATAAATGATAATGAATCTCATTATCATTGTCAATAAGAATATTACATTACGTTTATATTTCCATAGATAAAAAATAAAAAACCCTTTACTCAAAGGGCTTTTTTGCCTATCGTATGAAGGATTTCACTTTTTTCTTTTTCATTAATAACACCAATTTTTTGCAAAATGTTTGCATACAATACAAGTTTATTATATATCCGTTCCGACATACTTTCCCTTCTTTCCTTCGACCAACTTTTTTTGTATTGGTAAATTATATGAACGAGATGAGAAAATGTGTCCACTTTTTGCATAAATACAAAGCTTTTATTTTTTTACTTGCTGATAGTAAAACTCCCACCTAAAAATTAGGTGGGAGTCTAAACGTATTCAATTCATTTAGCAAACTGTCCATTGAATATTATGCTTTTTGACTTCTTCTTCAAAACTATAGGGCATTTTCTTATCACAAATAATATGTTGAATACGAGAAAATCCTGCTATTCGGTAGTTCCCTTTGACGCCTACCTTTGTATGATCGCATAAAATATACGTTTTCTCAGCTAATTTCATCATCGCTTCTGACAGTTTCGCCTTTTCTAATTCAAAGCTAGAAACCCCAAAACCTTGCAACAACCCATCAATCGAAACGAATGCTTTATGAAAATGAAATTGATGAATTACTTGCTGTGAAATAGACCCCGACACACGTGAATGTTTTGGAGATACTTTCCCGCCTATAAATAAAACTTCACCGTGAAACATCTTTTTATTAATAGAAGAAATTAATTGTGTTGCTACTGGAAATGAACTTGTTACAATCGTTAAATTTTTACGATGAACAAGATATGGCACCATTTGAAGTGGTGTACTTCCATCATCAATCGCAATAACATCTCCATCTTCCACAAACGTTGCTGCTTTATACCCAATTCTTTTCTTCTCTTCTATATGCAGCATCTCTCGTTCTAACATCGGTGCCTCTATCCCAGCTCCCGGAAGTTGAACGGCTCCACCGTACACTTTCTTCAATTTTTTTTCACGATCTAATTCTTCTAAATACCGACGAATCGTCTCTGTTGATACTGCGAACTCTCTCGCTAATTCTGAAACTTTTACTTTTCCTTTAAACTCTACCTTCTCAAGAATTGTCCTCTTTCTCTCTTCACCTACTACAGACATAGCCTCACCCCATTTATATCTACCTCATAAACTGTCTTACTTATACAAAGTTATAATTTTCTTTTTCAGTGAAAATCTCTTCATGAATATAAATACCGCGCTTTTCTAGTTCGTCAAAAATAATTTGTGGATTTTCGAAAGCTTCTTCAGGAGTAATAACACCGACTTTATTAACTACTCCTTTTGCAATTAACTCTGTAGCGATTCCAAATGGGATACCAACATTTCTTGTATAGGCCCTTAATTTCTCCCAACCTACTACAGAACCGTCAGATAGCGGATGCGTATGGTATAACACATGCCTTTGTTCTTGATTATTTTTCATACCTACTACTTCTACATGAAGTGCATAACCATAAAGCTCTGTTGCTTGTCCTTCTTTCGATTTTAATAGATACTTCGAAATACAATCCATAATACCAATTTCTTTACCGTTTATTTCAATTTGATCATTACGCAATATACCATAATCATATAAAGCACGAACGAGCTGCATATTTTGCTCTGGCCAAGTTCCTCTTGTTTCAATAAGCTGTACACCTTTATCTTCCAGTGCCTTCGCTAACGTAATCGTTTCTGAATGCGGGATTATATACTGCATTGTTTTTCCGTAAGGTGCTGGTAATTCAATTTCTCTCGGGCGCGCAAACGGAGGTACTTGCTTAAATTCACCTTCCTCATACACTGTACGCGTCGGCAAATGTGGATCATATTCATATGTCGTTGTCTCTGTAATTGATGCAGAAAAAGCAATTGGACGATACGAGCCATGACTTACTCGAACTGACTCTACAGTATCTAACTGATTTGCTGCATACATGGCCATCATTTGCGTTACACCTGGTGTCATACCAAACCCAGGTAAACATGTTGTTCCATGTTGAACAAATTTGGAGTGGGATTCATTTTCTTCACCAAATCCATTTAAGTTCACACCGTGACAACCGGCATCTGCGATACAGCGAGTAGACAATCCATTTAACTTTATCGTCGTACCATCCATTACAATGTTATAGCCCTTCATTTTTGCGACCGTATCCTCATGATTTGTCACATCGACTTTCACAAAATCAACACGAGGATCATTTAACCACTCTACTACTTTTCGGCCTTCCTCTTCATTAAAATCGGCTACCGTAATCGTCTCAAAAGATGAAAATTGAACTAAATCTAAAATTGCTTCACGACAAATTTTACCTGCTCCACCTAAGCAAAATACTTTCACCCTATAACAACCCCTTTAGCAATACTATCAACTAAGCGATTAATATCGTCTTCATGTACATCACCGATATTTCCAATGCGGAACGTATCTACTTTCGAAATTTTACCTGGATAAATAACAAATCCATATCGCTTTAATTCATTATATAGCTGCAAAAATTCAAATCCTGCTTCTGGATAAATGAAAGATGTAATAATAGGAGATTGATATTTTTCATCTACTAATGGCTTAAAGCCCATTTCTTTCATTTTGTGCACTAGTAGTTTTTGATTGCTATAATATCGATTGTAACGGGCTCTTATCCCGCCTTCTTCTTCTAATTCAAGTAATGCCTGATAAAAAGCATGTACAACATGTGTAGGTGAAGTAAAGCGCCATTTCCCATTTTGCTCTTCCATCGTTTCCCACTGATCATATAAATCTAATGATAAAGAACGAGCTTGCCCTTTACATTTCAATAGTTCATCACGATTTGCGATGACAAAACCGAATCCGGGAACACCTTGAATACATTTATTCGCACTACTAATTAGAAAGTCAATTTGCAACTCAGCGATATCTATTTCAATACCACCGAAACTACTCATTGCGTCAACCAGTGTAACTTTTCCGTATTGTTTTCCCAATTTACATACGTCTACAATTGGATTAATAATACCTGTAGTTGTTTCACAATGAACAACTACAATATGCGTAATCTCTTTATCTTGTTGTAATAACTGTTCTACTTCTGCAATATTAGTAGGCTCCCACTCTTCTGTTTGACTGACCACCACATCTATATGTAACATCTCTGCCATTTGTACAATCCGCTTACCATACGCACCATTTGTACAAACTAGCAGCTTTCCGTTTCTAGGAATAACAGAACCAATTACTGCTTCAACCGCAAACGTACCGCTTCCCTGCATTAAAACTGTTGTGTACTTTTCTTCTTCCTTTGTCGCTAACGATACAAGCCTATTTCTTACATCTTGCACCATAGTGTTATATTCAACATCCCACGTACACCAATCGTATAACATAACTTCTTTTACAGTTTTTGTTGTCGTTAATGGTCCTGGTGTTAATAATAAATAGTGATTTTCATTCATGATCGTGTGCCCCCCTTTATGAAATAATAAGTTCTTGTTTTTCGATATGTTCAATTACGTTTTCGAGCTCCTGCATCGTTTCAATTGTAAAATGAGCCCCATTTTCAACGAAACGATTACGAACTACTTCTATTTTTTCACGAAGATCTAACGGATCCATATTCTCAACTTCCTCTTCCGTTAAACCGAGCTCACTACTACCGAGGATTACACCAACTGTCCACATTCCAGCATTTCTGCCCTCTTTCATATCTGACACGGTGTCTCCAACTTTTATCATATGATTCATTGGGTATACACAGAGTTCCATCGCATTTTTATAACACATCCACGGATATGGACGACCTGCTGGAACATCATTTGGCGTCACAAGAAAATCAGGTTTATACCCTTGTATTTCTGCTTCTTTTGCAACAATGTCCATCATTTCTCTCGTATAACCAGTTGTTGATCCAATTTTAATACCTCTTTCACGTAGTGAAGAAACCACTTCTTTTACCCCATCAATTGGCGTGGCATAGTACGGTAAAATAGCAAAGAGAATTTCTTCAAACTCTTCATACATCTCATGAATATCTTCTTCTGTTGGTAATTGTCCGAAGACATGCTTCCACTCATTCGAAATACGGGGCATTTCCGTTAATACCCTAACATGATCAATCTTCAATAACCCCATTGGTTTGCGAGCTTCTTCTGCTGTAATTTCAACACCGCGTTTATGAAAAATCTTCATGAATACTTCTAATGGTGCAAAACATCCGTAATCAACTGTCGTACCTGCCCAATCAAAAATAACTGCTTCAATTTTCATTCTATCCATCACCCTTCTTACTTATCTTTTTTGCCATTGTGACGTTCGGTTACGAAGTGCTTTCGTTCCCCATTCATATACAACCCTCACTACAATATTTGTAACAACAATAAGTACACTCATTGCAGCTGCTGGTGCTACATTTCCTGCATCGTCCATATTTACAATTGATACAGCAGCTAGTTTAAAATCAGCCGCATATAAGAACACTACTGCCGATACAGTCACCATTGAATTTACGAAATAGTACATAACCATTTCTAAAATAGCTGGTAAACACATCGGTACTGTTACTCGAAAGAAAGTTTTATAAAACGGTACGCTCATCGACTGTGAAACAAGTTCAAACTCTCGGTCTAGTTTCTTTAAAGCAGTCGTTGCGGTAACAAACGTTACAGAGTAAAAATGAATGATATTTACTAATACTAAAACAGCAATTGTGCCATATAAGGAATGAAACGGATTTGTTACTGAAAGTCCTAGAATTTGAATTGTTGGTTGACTAAAGAAAAAGACATATCCTAATCCAAGTACTAATCCAGGAATCGCTAACGGTACAATAGAGAAAAAGTAGCCTACTTTTCTGAAAAACTGTAGCTGTTCTATTTTTTCAATCGCATAAGCGAACACAAATGTTAAAATCGCCCCGATAACTGCCGTAATAGCTGAGACAATTACACTATTTTTAAATGCTTCAATTCCGTCTCCTGTCAAACTTGAAAAATTAAAATGCTCAAGTGTAAAACTCATATTATATGGCCATACTTTCACACTTGCAGCAATACCAACTGCCACAAATAAAAGAATGATCATAAACGTGACTATGCTACAATATACGAATGAAATAACATCTCTTTTCTTATTATTTATTATTCTGTAAGGTACTGCTTTTGAAGATAAGAGATTCGCCTGTTTTCTTTGCGTAATACGATCAACTGCAAATGCGAAAATAGCTGGGATCAATAAAATCATTCCGACAGTTGCGCCCATGGACATATTTTGCTGTCCAATTACTTGCTTATATACGTCAGTAGCAAGTACGTTATATTGTCCTCCAACAATTTTAGGTGCCCCAAAATCAGTGAAACTAAGTGTAAATACAACGAACATCGCACTAATTAATCCGTATTTCACACTAGGTAAAGTAACCGTAAAAAACTGTTTCACTTTACTTGCACCCAACATATTAGAAGCTTCATATAAACGATAATCAGAACCTTGGAGAGCAATTAATAAAATAAGGAATGCTTGCGGAAATGTATACATAACTTCAGCCATTACAATTCCTACTGGTCCGTATAACGGTATTTGTATTCCTTCAAATAAACCAAACATTCCTTTTGTTATTAACCCTTGATTACCAAATAAATATGTAAGTGCAATACCGTGCATCATCGTTGGTGCGAATAATGGTAATAATGCTATGTATTGAAATACGCGCTTTCCAAAAACATTTGTACGAGCGATCGCATATGCGTAAGCGAAAGCAAGTGTAACCGAAATAATTGTTGTAGCGCCCGAAATCCATATCGTATTTTGTAGTGATTGAACTAGCGTTGGTGTTGTGAAATATTTACTGAAATTCGCAACACCAACAAAAGCTCCATCTTTATCATAAAAGGCTTGTGTAAACAGTTGTAATAAAGGCAATACAAGCATGATAAAAAATGAAAGAAGCATACCAATAATTAATAGTCTTTGTATCCACTCTTCTTTACCGATACGTCTCTTAATCTTTTTTTTTGTACTTTCTGCCTTAAAGTTTTCTAACATCTCCATCTATACAATGACCTTCTTTCCATATGACAACATATGATTTTCTGAGAAAGAGATTTGAATTGGCTTTCCTTTTCTAATAGCAGTTTCCCCTACTTCTGATGCCAATATATCCACTACAATTTTCTCATTATAAAGGTGTGTTTTCTCTTCTATGACCCGCACTTCCGTCCGGTATACAGAACCGCGAAATTCCATGCTTTCTACAACTGTTTTAATACCATTATTTTGTACAACTGTTACATGTTCAGGACGAATCGCATGTTCTTCGTTATTTTTCGAAAAGAAATTAATAGAACCAATAAAATCTGCCACAAACGGATTGGCTGGTCTTTGATAAATCTCCTCTGGTGTTCCAATCTGCATAATTTCCGCATGATTCATTACAACAATTTTATCAGCCATCGTTAATGCCTCTTCTTGATCATGCGTTACCATAATAGTTGTTACTCCCACTTTTTCTTGCAAATCACGCATTTCTCTGCGCAACTTTTCACGCACTTTTGCATCTAAAGCAGATAACGGCTCATCAAGTAACAAAATATCGGGAGACAGAGCGAGCGCACGTGCAAGTGCTACTCGCTGCTGTTGTCCACCAGACATTTGAGCAGGATATTTATCTTTTACATTCAGCAAATCCACAAGTTCTAACGCCGATAGCGCTTTTTCTTTTACTTCTGCTTTTCCATATTTTTTTGTTTTTAAGCCGTATTCAATGTTTTCAAGTGCAGTTAAATTCGGAAATAATGCATACGATTGAAAAACCATTCCGAAGTTCCTCTTTCCAGGTGGTAATGCTGTAATATCTTTTCCATTCACAGCAATACTACCTGTTGTTGCCTCTTCTAGCCCCGCTAAAATTCGGAGCAATGTCGTTTTCCCACAACCACTTGGGCCTAATAAACAAACAAACTCATTTTTTTTCACAGTAAAAGAAATATCCTTTAACGCTGTAAATGCATCAAACTGTTTTTGGATGTGTTGAATTGATAAATATTCGCTCATTTTTCTCTCTCCCACTCACTTACTTTTTCGGTTCTGCTTTTTGGCCAAACTCTTTTTCCCATTTTTCTAAAATTTTGTCACGATTTTCTGCTGCCCATTTAAAGTCATTCTTTTTATATAACTTTTCTGTCACATCTTTAGGGAATCCATCTGGAAGTTTATAATCATTTTTAATTGTCGCAAATCCATTTTTCTCGAAGTATAACTTCATTACATCATCTGTAATTGCCCAATCTAAAAATGCTTGCGCTAATTTATCATTTTTAGCATTATCTTTTTTAATAAGTGCGTTCGCTTCTACTTCCCAGCCTAATCCTTCTTTCGGCAGTACAACTTCAACTGGTGCACCTTTTTGTTTCTCTTTCAAAGCACTATAAACCATTGATACACCAACTGGATATTCACCTGCACCTGCTAATTTCGCTGGTTTTGAACCTGAATGAGTATAAGTTGCCATATTATCATGAAGTTTCTTCATGTAATCCCAGCCCTTATCTTCTCCCATAATTTGTAGCCATGCAGAAACTGTTAAAAATCCTGTTCCAGAAGAAGCCGGATGCGGCATAACTAGCGTTCCTTTATATTCTGGTTTCGTTAAATCTTCATATGATTCTGGCATCGGTAAATTTTTCTTCTTCAATTCTTCTTTATTTACAGCAATCCCCGTCATAAATGCAGTATTTCCTACCCATTTTTCTGGTTTCTTATCGTCTTTAAATTGCGAAAGGACACGATCTGCTCCTTTTGGAGAGTATCCTTTTAACATATCTTTTTTCTCTAAAGCTAATAGACTAGACGCTGCAGTTCCCCATACAACATCTGCTTGTGTATTTTTTCCTTCAGCTAGCAATTTCGCTGTAATAACTCCTGTTGAATCACGAACAATGTTCAACTTCACGTCTGGGTACTTCTGTTTAAAAGAATCAAGATAAATCGGTACAAGCTCTTCTTCAATCGCTGTGTAAACAGTTAATGATCCAGATAATTTATCATCTTTTACTTTTGCTCCAGCACTTTCTTCTTTCTTTGCACCACACCCCATTAATAACGAAAATACCATTCCAGTTGCTACAGCTTTAAAGATTGTTTTTTTCACTGTCTCTCTCTCCTTTTACAAATCTTATGTACAACTCTAATATAAACAACTAGTGTAAAAGCAGTATTAAACCAACATTAATCTTTTGTTTGTTGTTTGTTTTTGTGTAATACGTTGCTACTTCTATGTTTTTTCGCATTTTTCTGCTAATATCAAACGTGAAATTTACAAATAATTAAAAAAACCTTTATAATCCCACAAAAAAATGAGGCGTTTGTAAAAAACGCCTCACTTTTGTTTACCTTTTTTTGAATTACGATTTGCATACTTCGCACTATTTTCTCCTTCATACTCTAATGCAAATTCTGCATCTGGTAAGCTTTCTTTCGGAGTTTTATTATTATTAATTGCTGCATTTTGTTTTACTTTTCTTTTTACCAACATATTCACCTGCTCTCACGAAATAACTTTCTATTCTAGTTTGAAACAACTTACAGTAATTATTACTGGGAAGTGTTAACAAGTACATAAGAGCTTATAGATGGAAATACTACATACGAACAAGCCATTACAAAAAGGAGCGATTACTTTGAAAGAAAAAGAAACGATACAATCGCCAATTTTAGACGAGACGCTCCCTCATCAAATGAACTTTCCTTCTTTTAAAGGCACAGGCAAAAAGATGCAACAACCTTTTATAAATCAATATGATGTTGTAATTGGAGACAGTAAATACGATTCCACTAACAGTCCTCTTAATAATTGGAGTGATGAGGTAGATCCTGCCATTATGGCTGGGGAAGAATGGATCCATCCTACAAATGATATCGGATGGATTGCAGAAGAAAATCAAGAATTACTTAAAAACGAAGTTGATAATAAAAATGATGCTTTTATGCATCCCCAATTCGGAATTAACGACTAAAAAACCATTCTACCTAACATAGGTAGAATGGTTTCATACTATCCAATAATAATTCTCTCTTTCGGATATTTATAGCGAGGCGGTTGCTCTCTTCCGCCACTAGCTAATATAAATGTTAAAATACCGACGCGTCCGATAAACATAAGTACAATGAGTACAAGTTTACCAACAGTTGTTAAATCAGGAGTAACACCTGTTGATAGTCCCGTCGTTCCGAAAGCAGAACAAACTTCAACGATTAAGCTCATAAGCGGTACATTTTCCGTAATAGATAAAATGAATAGCGCTGAGGCACATAATAAAATCCCCATCGTCATAACGACAGATGCTTTCAACACGTCCTCTTCATGTAGCTGACGTTTGAAAACTCGGACTGTTCTCCCGCCTCTTGCAAATGTATATAACGATAATATACTAACTGCAAATGTTGTTGTACGTATTCCGCCCCCAACTGAACTTGGAGATGCCCCAATGAACATTAATATACTCATAAATAAAAGCGTTGGTTGTGATAATTCACGTATGTCCATTGTAGCGAGTCCTCCACTTCGCGTCGTCACAGATTGGAATAATGTATAAAATACAGTTTCATGCCATGACTTTCCTACTAAAAAATGATTTCGTTCTAATAGAAAAATCATAATTGTTCCAACAATAACGAGTACAAAAAATGTCGTTGTCGTCAATTTTGTAAATAACGAAAAGCGAAATAGTTGTTGTCGCCTTTTACTAAGGAATTGTTTTACTTCCATTAACACTGGGAAACCGATAGCTCCTAAAATAATAAGCAACATATGAATCATTTGAACAATATAATCTTTTTTGTACGGAATAAGTGATTGTCCTGTTAAATCAAATCCTCCGTTCGTTGTTGCACTCACAGCGGCAAAGAAACCGTGAAAATAAGCTTCTTGCCAAGTCGGGAAATATAGTAAGAACCTTGTACCTAACAGTATTGCTCCAATGAGTTCTATCGAAATAATTACAATTAAAATAGAACGCATCAATTCTACAAGACCCGATAAATTCCCTTGGTTATGGTCTGCCATAATTAATCTTCTTCTTTGCAAACCAATCTTTTTCCCCGTTATAATCCAGACGAATGTACCAAGCGCCATAATTCCTAATCCGCCTAATTGTAAAATAAGGGCTAAAACAATAATTCCTGCCGTTGTAAACGTATCTGAAATCGTAACAACAGACAGTCCTGTAACACTTACCGCACTAACAGATGTAAATAGTGCATCGATAAATGTCCATTTCACTTCAGGCTTCGTAACAAATGGTAAACTAAGCAAAATTACCGATACGACTACTGCTAGTAAATAAAATACAACGATAAGTTGTACGGGACGTAACTTTTGTAAAAACTTTTTTATATCTCTCATTCCATCACTTCGCTACCTTTTTTCTATCGATTAAATAAAGAAAAATCATCACTTTCTTCATTTGTAAATAACTGCTGAAATAGTTTCGCAAATACCATTCCGTATACAGTTCCATTTCCCCCATACGGCAGTGCGTAATATAAATTATGTATTTTTTTATCTTCTTTTAAAATAGGAAGACCGTCATGACTGCCACCAAATGCTGCTGCCCAATAGTACTCTGCCCGTATATTTTTATACTGCGGGAACATTTCTTTTACAATGTTAATAAGAAGATCACGCTTATGCAATAATTTCGTATCGCCGATTTTTTGAATTTTCAGCGCCTCATCTAATCCGCCTATAACAATGCGATTTTGATACGTTCGACTATACAAATACGGACGTGCTGTTTCCCAAATTAACGATTGCTCATGCCAGCCTTCAAAATAATCTATCTTATTTGTCACAACGGCATAAGACGTTTCTACTGTTGTATTTTTTTCTTTCTTTCCAAAAATTGCTTCATAACCTGTCGCCATAATAATATTCTTTGCTACAATTTTATTTCCTGTTTTCGTATAACAAATTAAATCATTTTGGATTTGTTTAATATGTAATGCCTCTGTATGTTTGTATATAGTAGCGCCCATTTGTTTCGCTTTATGCAAAAGACTATGCGCTAATAAATACGGATTCACTTCTGCATCACCGCTTGTATATAACGCTGCTTGTTTTGCAAATGAATAACGTTTCTTAATATCAGACTCTGTAAAATATTCAACCGGAAATCCATAATGGCGTAACGTATTATATTCTTCTTGTAAAAATGAAACATCCTCATCTCTACTTGCATAATACAAACTATTTCGCGGAATAAAATGGGGATCAATATCGAGAGTTGGCACAACCTTCTCCATTGTTTGCAGCGCTTCATAACAAAGTCTATATGCTCGTACCCCTTTCTCTTCACCAAATGTATGAATAAGAGAGGTTAACGATTTATCATGAACAAATTGTAATAATCCTGTATTTGCAGCTGTGCTACCACATGCAATTGCTCTTTTTTCAATGAGCATAACACGCATTCCAATTTTAGCTAACGAATACGCTATATGAGCACCTGCTTCTCCACTTCCAATTACTAGTACATCACATATCATATCATTTTCTAACGTTGGATAACAAGGTACAGAAACTCCAGCACTCCAAAACAACTTACCAGTCATAAGCTTCATATATTATACTCCTACCATGTAATTTTCTCCTTTCTATGTTTCGTCATTTTCCATAAAAAAATCCAACTAACATACGCTAGTTGGATTTCTTCTCTTTAATTAGAACGCTCTTCAAGCCAATTTCCAACCGTCGGATATGTTTGCTTTACAGCCGTTCCACCATACACAATAGACATATGTCCTGTCGGTAAACATACATACTCTTTATCTGTGCTAGAAATATGATCAAGTAAAGCTTCTACTTGACATGGCAGAGCGATATGATCACGCTTCGCAGAAATATTTAAGACATTCGCCTTAATATTTGCAAGGTCTACCTTTTGTCCGCGAATAACGAGTTCACCCTTCACTAATTTATTATTTTGATAAAAATCACGAATCCATTGTCTATACGATTCACCTGGGAACGGAATACCATCGCCTACCCACTTTTGAACTAATTTCCAACTTTCGACGAAGCGCTCATTTTCTGAACGATCGACTAAAGCAACATATGGACCGACAAAGTTTGTAATTGGTTTTAACATCTTATTTCCGAAATCAATCATTTCTGGCGGAATATTTCCGAATGTATCAACCGCTTTGTCTAAATTGAAATATTTCTCATCTAATAAAGGACCGTATAATCCTGTTTCAGAGAAATCAAAAGGACTTGTCATAAAAATCAAGTTACGAATTGGCATGTCCGGATGAAGCGCTGCATAAATAGATGTTAACGTTCCACCCATGCAATAACCAAGTAAAGAAATCTCGTCCGATTTTGCAGTTCTCATTACTTTTTTCACTGCTTTTGCAATATAATCGAACACGAAATCATCAAACTTCAAATGACTATCTTCTAAACCGAATGTGCCCCAATCAAGCATATACACATCAAAACCACGATCTACTAAATATTCCACTAAACTATTTCCTGGAGTTAAATCCATAATATACGGTTTATTAATAAGAGCGTATATTAATAAGATTGGAACTCTCTGTGTTTTTTCTTGTTTTGGAATGTAACGATACAGCTTCGTTTTATTCTTCGTCCAAATAACCTCTTTCGGTGTTAAACCAACTTGTGGTTCTGGTTCGCGTAATAAAACTTCGCTCGCTCTTTTCACACGGCGATATGCTTTACGATATTCTTCTGGGTACAACTCCAATTGCTTTTCCCATTCCGTTACGAATGTAGTCATTTTTCCTATCTCCTTTTTGGTCAATTTCTTTCTAAAAAAAGAAGTGCATTCCTGCTATGGATATGCACTTTTTTCTTACTTCATTACATGTATAATCCGCCGTTAATGTTTAATTGCTGACCTGTGATATACGCACCGTCACGGCATAGATATACTACACCTTTTGCAATTTCATCAGCTTGACCAAAACGTTTTTTCGGGATTTTCGCAACGATTTTTTGACGCACTTCTTCTGGTACTTCTGCTACCATTTCAGTATCAATAAATCCTGGGCAAATTGCGTTTACAGTTACATTTGTTCTTGCAAGTTCTAACGCTAATGATTTTGTAAATCCTAGCATACCTGCTTTTGCTGCTGAGTAGTTTGTTTGTCCAAATCCACCAGCTTGGCCAATAATAGAAGAAATACTAATGATTCTTCCTTCTTCTGCTTCCGATATGTATGGAAGTACCGCACTTGTCGTATTAAATACACTGCTTAAGTTCACGTCAATTACGCGCTCCCAATCTTCACGATTTAACTTCTTGAATGTACGATCTCTTGTAATACCAGCATTATTAACAAGAATATCAACTTTACCAAAATGATTCACAGCTTCTTCTACAAGTCTGTTTGCATCTTCTACTTTAGAAACATCCGCTTGAACTGCATAAACGTCATGTCCTTCTTTTCCTAATTCATTTACTAAGTTTTCAGCTGCTTCTTTACTGCTGTTATAGTTAATAACTACTTTTGCTCCCTCTTCTGCTAATGCTACTGTAATTGCTTTTCCAATTCCTTTTGCCCCACCTGTTACGATTGCTACTTTGCCATTTAATTGAACCATTTCTTTTCCCCCTTAAATGAATTTGTGAACGATTGTTATGAATCATTTTAGTACTCATACTAATTGAGTCCATATATTAATTATGTTTCGTTGTTTATACATGAAAAGAGATTCTCCCTCTCTCTTTTACAAGTTATAAACAAACGCGATTATCATTTTTTATTTTCTGGCTTATTTACAGCCTTTACTTCTTCTTTTACAGGTACTTGTAGTTTAGCTAGTACTGCATTTTGCTTTTCTAGCAATTCTAAAATTTGATCAACTTTCGTTTCTAACGTGCGCATATCTTGTTTTACTTTCGTAACATCACGCTTTAATGTAGGAGCTTGTCCTAATGAATCCACTTTCTCTTCTAGAATTTCCTCGATGTTATCAACTTTATTTTCTAAGTTAATAACAAGCGTAGCTACTCTAGCGATATCCTCTCTCGTCGGCACATTCACCTGTTCTAAATAATTTTTTGTCGTATCATTTAATGCTTTTTGATAAAACAAATTCAAATCTAGAACGCTGCCCATCCAAGCAGAATATTCTTCTGTTTTAATTGTTTCATTGAGCGCTTTTCCCCAAAATGTTTCGGTTTGTTCATAAGCATTTTTCCATGCTTGCAATGGATCGAATTTTTGATCAATCACTTCGACTACACTCCCTTTTTCGTTTTTGAAACAATTCAACCTATTCACTATTTTCTAATATTCCGAATAAAACTTCAAGTATATATTTTATTTTTCTTTATTTTCTAACAAATGTATTGACATTAAAAACAGATAGGTGTAAATTGCACTTATAAGCAAAAAATTCCATCTAACTGATTCATGAGGTGATGCACAATCATGCTACATAATGAACCAGAACACCCAGAAAGTTTGGAAAAAAACCAAGCGAAACAACCAAACTCCATGCCAAAAAACTTCTTAGTTCCTTTCTTACTTCTCTGTCTAAAAGACTGGAGTCTTCATGGTTACAAACTTATTCAAATGCTAATGGACATCGGCTTTTCTTCTGTTGACCAAGGTAATGTGTATAGGACACTACGCAAATTAGAAAAAGAAAATCTTATTTCTTCTACTTGGGATACAAGCGAAGGCGGGCCAGCGAAACGAATTTATTCTTTAACAGAATATGGAGAGCAATATTTAACAACATGTGCGACTTCTTTTGAACATTATCAAAATATGTTGCGGACGTTTTTCACGTTATACACCAATGCATTCTTTCCATTTTCTACTTCTCCAGAAAAGGATGAAAAGGATTCTTCATCTTCACCTGGTGGTACAGCAGAGTAATCTGCGTTCACAATATGCAAAAAAACATTTGGAGGTCAAACAATGGAAACTAAGCCATACGAATTAGTCGATGCATTTTGGAAAAACTGGTCTCAATCTCTTTCCCTCTTCTCTTCAGCTGGGAAACAATTAGAGCAACTTACTTTAGAAACGTTAAAACAACAACAAGACGCTTTGCATAAATTAACATCAGGAGTAGATGAACTAGAAAAAGAACTACACCAATTCACTGCTCAGTTCAATAACCAATATACAGACTATGTGAAGCAATTAACTGGAAACTCCTTAAATGATCAAATTAACGAGTGGCAAGAAAAGTGGAATGAGCTTTCTAATCAAATGCACCAACTTACTGTTTCGCCTACGAAAACATCTTTGTCTATTCTTACTCAAACTAGCGGCCAATTTGAAGAAACAACAAAACACTTTATCGAACAACAACAGTCGCAACGTGAAGAGGTTCAAAAACAGTTAGAAGTTTTTTTGGGAGAGTTCAAGTCCAAACAACTAGAACTCGCAAAGCAGTTCGAGGAAAACTCAAAAAATCTATTTACTTCCATCAAGTAAGAAAAATGTGGCAACTAACTGCAGCACAAACAAAACTCTTTCTTCCTCCTACTACATCAAGATGGCTTACATTTTTCGATATGGAAAAGAAGGAGGACAAAATGAATCCATTTCAAGAAGCACAAACTGTTCCGGAGCTTCGTTACGATGAGATTCAAGTCGGTGATCAAGCATCACTTACAAAAAAAATTACGGATGAGGACGTTATCAATTTTGCAAAATTGACTGGAGATGTAAATCCTATTCACATTCTAGACTCTTTTGCAAAAACGACAATGTTCAAAGAACGTATTGCCCATGGCATGCTCGTTTCAAGTTTTATTTCTACCATTCTTGGAACGAAACTTCCTGGCAAAAATACGATTTATTTATCACAAAACGTTTCATTCCGTGCTCCTGTCAAAATCGGTGATACAATTCGCGTTGTGGCAGAAGTTATTAAAAAACGGGACGATAAAAAAATTATCACATTGCAAACAAACATATATAATCAATCTGATGATATTGTCGTAGAAGGTACAGCGACAATACTGAAAAAAGAGTAGCAAATTTGCTACTCTTTTTTCTATCCAAGAACTTCTAATCACACCGTTTACTTCCGTGTATGAGTACGTCGTTTACACATAAAATAACATTACCAGATAGCACTTAGCTAAACTGGATTACTCTTTAAGGATGTGTATCAACATGGTGAAAACAAACAAATTACTAGTTCCGGGTGCAGAGCAAGCACTTGAACAATTCAAATATGAAATCGCACAAGAATTCGGTGTAAGCTTAGGATCTAATACAGCATCTCGTTCTAACGGATCAGTTGGTGGTGAAGTAACGAAACGTCTTGTTGCTTTAGCTCAACAACAATTACGCGGATAACTATATAACCTATGGCTTAGAGGCAGATATTCTCTGCCTCTTTCTTTTTTAACATACATAATAGTGCTTCTTCACATACTAGTAAGAGCAAATCGAAAGGAACGATATGTGAAATGAAACGGATTAACATTAGCATGAGTCCTCCCCGTGTTCTTACTGTATCTTTTATTATGCTATCAATTATCGGTACATGCCTATTGAAATTGCCAATTGCTACAACAACGTCTATTTCATGGCTCGATGCTTTATTTACAACGGTTTCTGCTTGTACGGTTACAGGGCTTGGTGTTGTGGACACTGGTAAAGTATTTACCTTATTTGGCCAATGTGTCATTTTAACACTTATACAAGTTGGCGGGCTTGGCATTATGAGCTTTGCTGTTTTAATCGCAATTATGCTCGGCAGAAAAATCGGCCTTCAAAACCGGATTTTATTACAACAAGCATTAAACCAAACAAATGTCGGCGGAATCATTCGTCTTGCAAAAGCATTATTTTTATTTTCTTTTACTGTAGAATGTATCGCTACTTTACTTCTCTCTTTTGAATGGGTACCAAAATACGGGGTTGCCAAAGGTATATATTATAGCTTTTTTCATTCTATCTCAGCCTTTAACAATGCTGGGTTTTCTGTGTGGAGCGATAATTTAATGCCATACTCCCATAGCATTCTCGTCAATCTCGTTATTTCTTCCCTCATTATTTTAGGTGGGATTGGTTTTACGGTTATCGTAGATATAAAAAGAAAGAAAAACTTTAAAAACCTTACTTTGCACTCAAAGCTTATGCTCTCTTCTACTCTAATCGTCAATATTATTGCTACAGCTTTTATCTTTATATTTGAGTTCCATAATTCAATTTCCATGAGAGGTTTTACACCATTTGAAGAAGGTATGGCTGCTTATTTTCAAGCGGTTTCAACACGTACTGCCGGGTTTAATACTGTTGATATCTCTGCATTATCAAAACCTTCACTTTTATTAATGATGCTTCTTATGTTTATTGGTGCTGGCAGTGCTTCAACTGGTGGTGGGATTAAGTTAACGACTTTTTTGATTATGTTTTTCGGCGTATTTAAATTTTTGCAAGAACAAGATGATATTGTCGTGTTTAAAAAATCCATTAAAGATACGCTCATTGTCAAATCATTAACGATTACTATTATTTCAATTTCTTTTATTTTTCTTTCCATTTTAATTTTAAGCATCACTGAGAAGGTTCCTTTATTAATGAGTGCTTTTGAAGTATTTTCAGCATTTGGAACTGTCGGCCTTAGCATGAATTTGACGCCACACTTAACAATCATCGGCAAAACAATTATTATCTTTATGATGTTTTTTGGAAAGATGGGGCCTTTAACATTAGCCTTTTCATTTGCACGTAAAAAACAAAGAAAAATAAAATATCCAAACGAAGATATTTTAACAGGTTGACAACCGTATAAATTATCCATATAATGAGAGTACAATAGCATATCTCCAAAGGGGAGTAGCGTCCAAGAACTATTTCTTGGAAACAAAGTCGTCATTACGTAGAACTTAGTTCTTCCGGCTTTGTTGGCATTTTCATTACATATGTCTAGCAAGACCTTTGCCTATCAACGGCAGAGGTCTTTTTTGTTTTCAAATTCCTTCCACCGTTGATACGCAGGAGTATGGGGAAACTAAACAGTGGGGAACTTCTTCACTTGTTTAGTCTTTATAGAAATGAGAGGAGAATGTACATGGATGTATCATTATTATTGGAGTATGGTTGGGTATTACTCATCCTAATTGCACTAGAGGGGATTTTAGCGGCTGATAACGCTCTCGTTCTCGCAATTATGGTAAAACATTTACCGGAAGAAAAACGAAAGAAAGCACTATTTTATGGATTAGCAGGAGCGTTCGTTTTCCGCTTCGGATCACTATTTATGATTTCGTTCCTAGTAGATGTATGGCAAGTGCAAGCAATTGGTGCGATTTATCTTATGTTTATCGCGGGGAATCACTTATTTAAAACCTATGTTAAAAAGAATACACATGAAGAAACAGAAGAAAAAGAAGCAAAGAAAAAACAAGAGAACTTTTGGTGGACTGTATTTAAAGTCGAAGTTGCTGATATCGCCTTCGCAGTTGATTCAATTTTAGCTGCTGTTGCATTAGCAGTGACTTTACCGAAAACAGGATTAGGTACGATTGGTAGTCTTGATACAGGTCAATTTATCGTTATCTTTACAGGTGGACTTATCGGATTAGTTATAATGCGATTTGCAGCAACTGCTTTCGTACAAATATTAAAACGTAAACCAGGACTTGAAACTGCAGCATTTTTAATTGTAGGTTGGGTTGGTGTGAAATTAACAGTTTATACGCTAGCACACCCTGCTTTAAATGTCCTTCCGCATTCATTCCCAGAATCCACTCCGTGGAAGCTTACATTCTGGATTGTATTAGTTGGAATCGCAGTTTGCGGTTGGTTCTTCTCGAAAGAAGTAGAAGTAAAAGTAGAAAAGAATTTAGACGAAAAAGCGCTGTAATTACAGCGCTTTTTCTTTTTTCTCGTTTCAATTCCCCTCTCTATTTTCAGAAAAAATTCCATTATACTACCTTTTGTAAACGCTTCCCTTCTAGATGTATGTCCTTTTTGTGAAATATTGCACAAACTTATTGAAACTATGAACAAATCCATGTACCTTATTCATATAAGGAGTATTTATAGACGATGTATTAAAGGAGCGTATTACTCATGCTAGAACAAGGATTAGATTACGTTGTAAAACTGGCTAAGAGCAAAAAACAAATGCTAGATATAAATCCAATGCAATATTTCATTCGTGCTGCACTTGCGGGCATTTATATCGGTTTTATTATTGTACTATGTTTTAAATTAGGTAACTTTTTTCATATTGCAGATTCACCAGCAACATATTTAGCTTCCTCCATGTTTTTCGGAATTGCTCTCGTACTTATTATATATGGCGGCGCTGAATTATTTACTGGCAATACGATGTACTTCACAGTGGCAACTTTAAGAAAAGAAACAACGATTTCTGATACACTTCGCAACTGGGTTGCTTGTTATGCAGGTAACTTAGCTGGCGCTTTATTCTTTGCCTTACTATTTTACGCAACTGGAATTTTCGAAGCAATTGATCACAGTCATTTAATGAATAAAGTTGTTGAAGGAAAGATGAATACACCTACAATGCAATTATTCTTTAAAGCGATTTTATGTAACTGGCTCGTATGTCTTGCCTGCTTCTTACCTTCTCAAGTGAAAGGTGACACAGCAAAAATATTAATGATGATGATGCTCGTTTTCACTTTCTTTTTATCTGGTTATGAGCATAGCATTGCAAACTTATCACTGTTTGCTTTATCTTTAGTATCACCACATCCTGAGACAATTTCTTTTGCGGGCGCTATTCATAACTTAATTCCAGTTACAATCGGTAACATTATTGGCGGATCCGTATTTGTCGGTATGGTATATCATTACTTAACAAAGAAAGCACCTGTTGTTGAACAAGAGAAAACTCAATTAGTTGGAGCTCAAACGGAGGAAATTATTCCTTTACAAGCACATATGAAACATTAAAAACTCCAAAGTTTTACTTTGGAGTTTTTAGCTCCCTACATATTTCAAGGCAATATAAGGATTAATTTCCCCGTTTTCCTTCCCTCTCTCTATGCTCTTTTTCATCTGATGCATACCGATGACATCATTTGTATGAAGGTGAATTTCATTAACATATAAACCTTCGTTGCAGAAAGCTTCTACGAAATCTAACCCACTTTTTTGTCGCCATCCCATATTATAATCGAGGGAAATAATATTCACCTCATTATCCCTAACAATTTGCAAGGCAGATTCTACTGTAGTTGCAAAAACATATCTGTATGGGCAACTTCTTTGATCATCCATATATACATTCATTTTCTATCTCCTCTCTATTTTGCATATGTGACCAACACATAACATATTGCTCCAAGGCTAATAAAAGGTCCGAACGGAATTGGAGTTCTTATGTTTATACGTTTTAGCGCTATACCTATCCCGAAAAAACAAAGACTAAAGCAAGATGCTAAAAATAAAGTTATAAAAACCCCTTTCACTCCGACTATACATCCGAGTAACGAAAGTAATTTCACATCACCTCCGCCAAGACCATCTGGATAAATCTTTTGCATGCAATATAACAAAATGAATATAGTTCCACTACCAGCTAAACTATCTATCCAAGTAACTAACGGTACAAAAATACATTCTAAAATAAGCAAAAGCGCAAACCAAATTAAAATACGATTAGGTATTAGCATATATACTAAATCTGTAACTGAAATAATTAGAAGTAACGAAAAAAGCGATAAAATGATGATGAGCTCTCTTTCCATTCCAATTACATATACAGTAAGAAAAAATAAACTGCCTGTAACAAATTCAAATACTATGTACAAACTTGAGATTTTGCTCTTACAATTCGTACAACGCCCTTTTTGTATACAAAATGAAATGATTGGAATAAGTTCTTTCGGCTGTAACGTATACTTGCAGTAATGACAGTACGAACGCGGTGTAATAATAGATTCCCCTACTGGAACTCTCATCGCAATCACCATAAAAAAAGAACCAAACACCATACCTATTAACAATGCATATAAATAAGTGAACATCCCTTCCTCTCCTTTCCAAAAGAACATAACAAAAAAAGGAGAGAACTTCTACTTCATATTATCTTTATTCTATTAAAAAAGCAGGCCGTTTTCCGGCCTGCTTTCCCCTATTTTATACGATGAAATATACTGCTTTTAACGGCCCGTGTACTCCGACAACAAGATTCATTTCAATATCCGCAGAGTTACTTGGTCCTGTAATAAAGTTAATACAAGATGCGACTGCTTCACCTTTTTCCACACGAGAGTTCATATGTTGAACTGCCTGTGTAATACGCGGTACAAGTGTTTCACGTGGAATAATAGCAAAGTATACAGTCGGTAAAAAGTGTAAAGAACGCCCTTGTCCTTTATGACTTTGTACAACAATCGTACCAGATTCAGCTAAAGTATAATCACTAAATGCAATACCGATATTCGCTTTTTCCGCTATACGCATATTCTCTTCTTTTTTCTCAGGATCCCATACATTTACCTCAACATTTTGCTTTGGAAGCTCTTCTTTAAATAAAGAAGTCAATCCATAGGAATCAAAACGTTCATCTGCTGATAATATAATAGGTCCTCCGCCGTTTTCAACGATTACTTTTTGAATATCTTCACGTAAGCGGTCGTTTGTCGTTTCCACAACAGTTGTATGAATGTTTGTACATTGCTTTTTAAATACTTCTAACAATTCTTCTTGTGAATAATCTTTTAACGTTTCTACATTCACATTACTTTTCCATGCTGGACGTTCTACGCCTTCTGTTTTACGCGCGCGCCCAAGTTCTTTTGCGATATTATCTAGAAAGGACTCACGGTTTTGAATTAATCCTGTCATTATTTGTCCCCGCCTTTCTTATGATCTTTATACCAATCACGGAATCGTTCTTTACTTGGAGCTGGGAATTCACGAATATCCGTCCAGTTTTTAAGTGGTCCAACACCTTTTGATACACGGTTACCAGATGTAAATGGACTCATTGCTGCCGGTGCCATTTTCGATCCCATTTTATATAAAGCTGCTGAAGAAGCACCCATACTAAACATTTTCATTGCTAATTTTTCTGCAAGTGGGGCACGACCTTCTTGCTCAACGATGACTTGACGATGTTTTAACAATAAATCATGTAATGGAATTTTTACTGGACAAGCTTCTGTACATGCTCCGCATAAACTAGATGCATAAGGAAGCTCTTTGTAATCGTCATACCCACCTAAAAGTGGTGTTAATACCGCACCGATTGGTCCTGAATAAATAGATCCATACGAATGTCCACCAACGTGACGATATACGGGACATACGTTAACACAAGCGGCACAACGAATACATTGCAATATTGAACGGAATTCCGATCCAAGAATTTGAGAGCGGCCATTATCAACAACGACTAAATGAAACTCTTCTGGTCCATCTACCTCTTCCTCTTGAATTGGTCCTGCTACTGTTACATAACTTGTTAATTTTTGACCTACCGCACTACGACATAGTAAACCAACTAAAACATCTAATTCTTCCATTGTCGGAACCATACGTTCCATACCCATTACTGCAATTTGTGTTTTCGGAATCGACATGACAAGATCGGCATTACCTTCGTTCGTCACTAAACAAAGAGAGCCAGTATTTGCAACAGCGAAGTTACAACCTGTCACACCAATTTCTGCATCCATAAATTTCTCACGAAGTTGTTTACGAACAAACTTTGTCATTTCGTATGGATCATCAGAATTTTCATATCCAAGTTTTTCTTTAAATACATCACGAATTTGCGTTCTGTTTTTATGAAGTGCAGGCGCAATAATATGTGATGGTGGATCGTTATCTACTTGCAAGATATACTCTCCCAAGTCACTCTCTAACACTTCACAACCAATCTCTTCAAGGGCATGATTCATACTAATTTCTTCAGTTACCATTGATTTTGATTTTACAACTTTCTTCGCTTGTTTCTTTTTTGCAACGTCTTGAATATACTTTGCTGCATCCTCTTTCGTTTTCGCAAAGTAAACGTGACCGCCTCTTTTTGATACATTTTCACTTAACTGCATTAAATAATAATCAAGATTTTCTAACGTATGTTGACGAATTTGTTCACCTAGTTCACGCCACTCTTCCCAGTTTCCCAACTCGTCAGCTGCTTTTAATCGATTTGTATATAAACGCGTTTGTGCAGAAGATACCGCTCCGCGCATAAACGAATCTTGAATTCCATCGCCAACGCGATCATTAAATTTTTTCTCACTGATTTTCATAGACATAGCTTATGTTCCCCCTTCATGAGCGACTATTCAAGACCTCAGCAATATGCATTACTTTTACTTCTTTTCCTAAACGCTCAATACGTCCGCCAATGTTTAACAAACACCCACAATCTGCACCGATTAAATAATCAGCACCTGTTTCCATTACACTATCTACTTTTTCATCTACCATTTGCTCAGAAATTGGAGTCATCTTAACTGAAAACGTTCCCCCAAACCCACAACAATTTTGCACGTTCGGCAGTTCTCTCACAATTAATCCTTTTACGCTTGATAATAAAATTCCTGGTGCCTCTTTTACTCCAAGCAGGCGTGTCATATGACAAGATTTATGAATAGTAGCTATCCCTGGTAAACTTGCACCAACATCTGTAACTTTTAAAACATCTACAATAAATTGTGTAAATTCATATGTTTTATCAGCAACCTTTTGTGCACGTTTAGCCCACTTCGGATCATCTTTAAAAACATGCGGATACTCATGAAACATTGTCGCACAAGATCCAGATGGCGTAACAATATATTCTGCATCTTCGAAAGTTTCAATCATATGTTTCATCGCTTCTTTTGCTGCTTCTACATGGCCGCTATTATAAGCAGGCTGACCACAACAAACTTGTGCTTCTGGAAATTCAATTTCACAACCTAAACGCTCCAATACTTCAACTGTTGCTTTACCGACGTTTGTTTCAAACATATCGACTAAACAAGTAACAAATAAAGTAACTTTCATAACTATAATTCCCCCTCATTACAACTCCGCCAAAAATCATATGGTCATCAGATGACTAAGAATAGAAGAAGTAGGCTCAACCATGGCCTATCCTCTCCCTCTTCTAAAGAAAACGCTTACTTAATCTCTCTCTATTTTATCAGAAAATTAGATTTTTAAAAGATTAAATTACGAATTTATATCGCTTTTACCTGTGACAATATGTTCTACATTTGTTAAATGATCTAGCATCGCTTGCTGCGCTAATTCCACATCTTGCTTTAACACCGCATCATATATAGATTGATGCTCTTCTAAAAGTCGTTCTGATGTTGTTTGTTCACCATATAAAATAATGCGTCTTGATTCACCAATCGTTTCAGCAATCATCTCTGAAACATGATTCATGAGCTCAAGCAAGATGTTATTATGCGAAGATTCTGCAATTCCCATATGAAAATGAAAGTCTGCTTTTTCGCCAGCATTCTCATCTCCAATGCTCTTTGCCATTTCATCTAACCACTGCTTCATATTTTGCAAATTAGCTTCCGTACGTTTTGCCGCTGCCGCTCGAACTGCCCCCACTTCGAGCACCTTCCGTACTTCTAATAAATTCAAAATATCCTCTTTCTTCATTAATAACTTGTTATTTAGTGATTTTGTTAATGAAGAAGGATCGAAATTCCTTACATATGTACCTTCTCCTTGTTTCATTTCAATTAAGCCCATTGCTCTTAGCGCACTTAGCGCTTCACGAACAGCAGATCTGCCAACTTGAAACTGCTCAGCTAATTGATGAACAGGAAGTAGTTTGTCACCAGGTTTTAACGTACCATTTTTAATCATTGTTAAAATAGCTTCAGATACTTCTTCGTAAATTTTTTTCGGTTTAATAGATTTGTACTCCAGTTAAATCACCTCAGTATCTTCCAAACAACAATTGTAACGTTTTATAAGAACTTAGCATCCATAACTATTTTAGAACGAATTAGTAAGAAGTACAAATGTTTTGTTCATAAAATAGTCAAATTTTTGATATTTGTTTGATATTAATTAATACATTTACGCGTAACTATTTACCTTCAATATGAAGAGCATATTCCAAAAGTTAGAATATGCTCTCCTCATCTTGTGCTTTTAATTTAATACTAACTGTCGTGCCCTTACCTTTTTCACTTTCTATTCTCCACTCACCGTCATGTATATGAACAATTTGCCTTACAATTGCAAGACCTAAACCTGTTCCACCGTGTTGACGACTTCTCGCTTTATCTACTCGGTAAAAGCGTTCCCCCAGATTTTCTAAATGCTCTCTATCAATACCTATTCCTGTATCTTTTATGTGCAATTCACAATAATCATCGATTTGCTTTAATGTTATTATGATATCCCCGTTTTGATTTGTATAACGTATCGCATTATCTAATACATTATGAAGTACTTGTTGCATACGATCCTCATCAATCATTACAATAATTTCAGGATTTAAATTCGTTGAAATACGAAGGGTTTTTTCTACAAACTGTAACTCGTACGTATTTAGTACATCTTCAATAAGCTGTGAAAAAACGATAGGTTGTTTCTTTAAGGGAAAGTGTTCACCTTCTAGCTGCGCTAGATCTAATAAATCATGAACGAGGCGCTGCATGCGACCTGCTTCTTTATGAATAAGTTGCGTTACTTTTTCCTGCTGCGGCCCCTTCGCTACACCGTCTAAAATAGCTTCACTATATCCTTTAATATAACTAAGCGGTGTTCTAAGTTCATGCGAAACATTAGCTAAAAATTCCTTACGCTTTACATCTTCTGTTTCTAAGGAATTTGCCATTTTATTAAAGGCTTTTCCCAATCGTCCAATTTCATCTTCTGAAGAAATTGTAATCCGCTCTGAGAAATCTCCAGTAGCCAAATGATTTGCAACTCGTTCCATTTGCGAAAGCGGTCTCGTAATGGCGATAATAATTTTTCTACCAATCCATATTGTAATTAAAATCATTGCAAGTGCTAACGGCGCTAAAATAAGACCCATATCAAATATTAAGTCTTTTATACTTTTTAAAGGAATATAAGAGTATACAATACCAACTAATTTTTTATTATCTAAAACAGGGATGACAACACCCATAATATTACGATCAAAATGTTCTTCATACCCTATCTTTGTCACAGTTTTCCCATCTAATAGCGCCTGTCTATCCCCTTCACTTATAAGAGAATGATGGTGAACATCAAAAGGCAAACATGCGCTTAAATCACGCGGATTGTATACGAAAAGGACATCTGAACTAGATATTTGATCATATGCCCTTACTTTCTCTTCAAAAGTGGATACTCCTTCACGTTTATCATATTGCGTGGCAAGACGTTTCCCTTCCATTACTAATGAATCTTTTAAATTATCAACGTATAACTTTTCATATGAGTATAAAGATACAAAATAAAGAAAGGAAACTGTTACACATACTGCACATACTACTGTAAGCCAAAGCTTTTGTACCATCGTAAACATACGTTACACCTCAAATTTATAACCTACACCCCAAACGGTTTGAATGTAGTTTCCACTTTCTCCTAGCTTTAGACGCATCGTTTTCACATGCGTATCTACCGTTCTTGTACTTCCTGCATAATCATATCCCCACACCTTTTCAAGCAATTGTTCCCGGCTAAATACTTGTCCATTATGTTGGCAAAGAAAATATAGTAAATCGAACTCTTTTACCGTAAGAGGAATCGTCTCACCATTCGTCTCGACCCTCCTACTTTTTTCATTAATAAGAATCGGTCCAAATTGAATCTCTTCTTGCTGTTCTTGCTTTGTATATCGTCTTAAAACAGCTTCCATACGAGCAATTAGTTCCCCGGGACTAAATGGCTTTACAATATAATCATCTGCTCCCATACGTAAGCCGTTCACCCTATTCCACTCTTCACCTTTTGCTGTTAAAAATATAATAGGTACATCCGACGTTTTTCGAATCTCTTTACAAACTGAAAGCCCATCCATCTCAGGCATCATAATATCTAGTACAACGAAATCGTAATGATCCGTCTCTAATTTTCGAAGTGCCTCTTTTCCATTTTCAGCTTCTCCCCACTCGTATCCGAAGTTATCTAAGTACATTCCGACAAGTTGCCTCATATCACTTTCGTCATCTACGACTAGCACGTTATATTTACTCATTGTCCTTCCCCTTCTCTCTCTATGAGTTGAAACGGTCCTTTTCCGACTTTAATTGTTTGTTTTATTTTCATATTCTTCATATCCATTACGCATACTTCATCGCTATCATAACTAGCTACATATCCTTCTGCACCGCTTTTCAAAAATGCAAATGGATTAGATCCTACTTCTGCAAATCCTACCTCTTGATACGTACTTGCATCAAACTTTCTAAGCGTATTTGAACCGTGACTTAGCGCATATACATACTTATCATCCTTTGTTATATTCACAGGCATAAACGGAGCATGTAAAGAACGCATCATCTCTCCGCTCTGTAAAGAATACACTAATACTTTCTCATTCACTTGACTTCCATCACCATGTCCACCAATCCATATTTCTTTCCCATCAGCGCTAACCGTTGCTCCTGTTGATGCTGGTGGAATCATAAAGGACTGTATCACTTCTTTTTTCATTGTATCAATGGTCGTTAGTTTCGTATCATAAAAGTTGAGTACAGATAACTGGTTATGATGCTCTACCATCGTTATCGGCCCTTTTCCTGTTGAAACACTCCCTGTCTCTTTTCCTTTTATCGTAAAGAACCTTACCTTTTGTTCATTTTGATCGGCAGCAAATAATTGTGTTCCATCATCTGATGCGATAACATTAGCAATTCCTTTTCCAATCTTATATTTGTCCACTTGTCTTCCTTCTGTTAGTGAATATACATACATATATTCTAATTGCTTACCATAAACAAGTATTTCCTCGCCATTTGGAAGTAGCGTAACCCCCGCAATCGGCTCATTTAATTCCCATGTTGTTAATAGCTTCTTTGTTTTTTTATCAATAAAACTAATACTACCTTCCTTTACATTCGTTGTTATAATAACACTTTTATCTTTAGCAATCGGTGTATACGAACTTCCTTGACACCCTACTAATAGAAATAAAAAACAGAGAAGAAAAACATACTTTCTCAAAAGATTCCCTCCATCTTCAGATGATTTCGTTATAATTGTAAAATAACAAATAAATGTGTGGAAAATGTGAAATCTTCCTTTATTAATAAACTTACATATATAATGTACAACAAATAGAATTTGAGGTGTGTAAATTATGCTTTTTCCTGATTTAGCGAATAAAATTGTACGTGAAGTACGCAGATTAATTACTGAAAACATTATTATTATTAATATACAAGGCGTTATTATCGCAAGTACAGATGCGGAAAGAATCGGTCAATTTCATGAAGGTGCACTCCGCTGTGCGAAACAAAAGAAAACTGTCATTATTACAAAAGACGATGAACGACGACTGCAAGGTGTAAAAGCTGGGATGAACCTTCCTTTACTATTCCATGACGAAGTAATCGGCGTGATTGGAATTACAGGAGAACCTGAAAATATTTCACAATACGGAGAAATATTACGTAAGATGACCGAATTATTAATTCATGAAAACTACTTTTTAGAACAACTAGAACTTGAGCACCGTTCTTATGAAGCATTTGTCTTTGATTGGCTTCAAAATACAGACTGGTCTCCAAGTTTTCTCGATCGTGCAAAAACGCTTGGCATTGATTTATATAAGAAGAAACAACTTATTTTATTATCAATCGCCCAAGATAATACGATGCTCCAGCGTAAAATTTGGCAACATATGCGCAACATTTTAGCAAAAGAAAATTTATTTGTTCGCTGGGGAAATGATCGGTTTATTTTGTTTACAACAATCCAATCCAAAGAGCAAACCTTTCAATTTTTAAAACGGTTAAAACAAGACTGTGAAACTTTATTTTCTATTACTTTATATATCGGGATTGGACAAACAGTTACGCCAAGCAATATGAACTTATCGTACGAACAAGCATTACGCGCCCTTTCAGTATCACTTGAAACGAAAAAAATTGTATTTAATGAAGATTTACGTTTAGAGATGTGCTTACAAGATATTTCTACTGAAACTCGAGAACAGTTTCTAGAGCGTACCATTGAAAACTTAGTATCATCTCCTGAGCTTATGCACACTTTACGTTTATTTATCGATTATAACCAATCTTATAAGCAGACAGCTGAGCAATTACATATACACATTAACACATTGCATTACAGGCTAAAAAAGATTGAAGAACATACAGGACTTGACCCGAAACAATTCAAAGATTTAAATGTTTTATACTTCGCACTCCTCTTATTAGATAATCACACAAAAAATAACGATAAAATAGATTAATCTTTAGATGATTGTACATAGAAAGAATCCTCCAACTTTTTTATCATTATAATGAAAGCACTGTTACAACGTTTTTTATTATGACGAAATACGTTAACAGTTTGAGGGGGATTTCCAATGTTAGAAAAGCAAATTATTGATTCATTCGTATCTATTGTTGGCGAAGATAATGTAGATACATCCAATATGGGGCGTTTAACTTATAGTTATGATGCCACTCCAAACTTCCAAGCGATGCCTGATGCAGTCATCGCTCCTCGTAATACAAATGAAATAGCAGACGTGTTAAAAGTGTGTAACACTCATAAAATCCCAGTATACGTTCGCGGGTCTGGAACAAATCTTTGCGCTGGAACGTGTCCACTTGAAGGTGGTATCGTCCTTATTTTCCGCCATATGAACAATATTTTAGAAATTGACGAAGAGAATTTAACAATTACTGTACAAGCTGGTGTTATTACACTTGATATTATTAAAGCAGTAGAAGAAAAAGCTTTATTTTATCCACCAGATCCAAGCTCTATGAAAATTTCTACAATCGGCGGTAACATTAATGAAAACTCCGGCGGATTACGTGGTTTAAAATATGGCGTAACACGTGATTATGTAATGGGGCTTGAACTTGTCTTACCGAACGGCGATATCATTCGTACTGGCGGTAAATTAGCAAAAGATGTAGCTGGTTATGATTTAACTCGTTTATTTATTGGTTCTGAAGGAACACTTGGTGTTGTTACGGAAGCTATATTAAAACTTGTCCCTATGCCTGAAACGAAGAAAACGATGCTTGCGCTATATGAAGATATTAACGAAGCTGCTCGAGCTGTTTCTGCTATTATTGCAAATAAAATTATTCCGGCGACACTTGAGTTTTTAGACCAACCAACAATTGAAGTTGTAGAAGAATTTGCACAAATCGGTTTACCAACTGACGTTAAAGCAATTTTATTAATTGAACAAGATGGCCCGCCCGAGGTTGTCAATCGCGATATCGAAAAAATGGCTAACGTTTGCCGTGCTATGAATGCGGTCGATGTTCGCGTTGCAAAAGATGAAGCCGAAGCAGATGCGCTTCGTACAGCACGCCGTAGTGCACTATCAGCACTTGCAAGACTAAAACCGACAACAATATTAGAAGATGCAACTGTACCACGTTCACAAATCGCTCCAATGGTTGAAGCAATTAATGCAATTGCAAAGAAATATAATATTCCTATTTGTACTTTTGGTCATGCTGGTGATGGTAATTTGCATCCGACTTGTATGACAGATGCCCGTAATGAAGAAGAAATGCATCGTGCCGAACAAGCTTTTGCTGAAATATTTGCGAAAGCGATTGAGCTTGGTGGTACGATTACTGGTGAACATGGTGTTGGCGCAATGAAAGCTCCGTATTTAGAAATGAAATTAGGTAAAGAAGGTATTGCTGCTATGCAAGGGATTAAACAAGCCTTCGACCCAAACAACATTATGAATCCTGGAAAGATGTTCGCGAAAGACTCTCGTAAAAGAGTGGTGGTTGAGCGATGACCACATTAAATAAAGAAAACATTCAAAAGGAATTTAAAGAACGATTAAGTGAAGATGAACTACTAAACTGTATGCGATGCGGCTTTTGTTTACCAACTTGCCCTACTTACATTCAATCTGGGTATAAAGAATCACATTCCCCACGCGGACGTATCGCCTTAATGAAAGCCGTCGTTGATGGTTTAATTGAGCCGGATGAAGATGTTGAAGATACATTAAATGTTTGCCTTGGCTGCCGCGCTTGTGAACCTGTTTGTCCATCTGGTGTGAATTATGGACATTTATTAGAAGAAGCTCGTGATATTATTAATCAAAATAAAAAGTTCTCCATGCCCGTGAGAGCTGTTCGTAAAGTTGTTTTTGAAGGACTATTCCCGCATCAAAACCGAATGCGAACATTAACAGGACTAATCGGATTTTACCAGCGTTCTGGTTTACAAACGCTAACACATAAAACAGGTATTATGAAGTTATTCCCTGAAACACTTGCAACGATGGACCTCGTTTTGCCAAAAGTCCCTAAAATGAAAGCAATGAAAGATCGTCCTGAATTTTTACCTGCTGAGGTGGCAAAGAAGAAACAAGTTGCATTCTTCACAGGCTGTTTAATGGATACGATGTTTTTAGAAACAAATAACGCAACGATGAAACTTCTTCAGTTAGCTGGTTGTGATATCGTTATTCCGAAAACACAAAGTTGCTGCGGGGCATTACATGGGCATGCTGGTGAAAAGAGTGGAGCAAAAGAATTAGCAAAACGAAATATAGAAGCATTCGAAGATTTAAACATCGACTATATTATTACGAATGCAGGTGGTTGCGGAGCTTACCTCGTAGACTATGATTATCTGTTAAAAGATGATCCAAAATGGGCTGAACGCGCAAAGCAATTTGTTTCTAAAATTAAAGATATTACTGCTATACTAGTAGAACTAGATTTCCATAAACGTAATGACTTACGACTCACGCCGCAAATCATTACGTATCAAGACTCTTGTCATTTACGCAATGTTATGCGAACATCTTCGGAACCTCGTATGTTACTAGAGGCCATTCAAGGCGCAACATACCGCGAAATGAAAGATGCGGACCGTTGCTGTGGTTCTGCTGGTATTTATAATATTGTCCATTCAGAGTTATCAATGGAATTTCTAGATTACAAAATGGACCGTGTACATGAAACAGATGCAGCGACAATTGTTACTGCAAACCCTGGATGTCTATTACAAATGAAACTAGGTATTGAACGTGAAGGTCTTTCTCATAAAATGAGAGGAATTCACATTGTTGATCTATTATTAGAAGCAATTGAAACCAACTCGTAATAACTCGTAACATACGTAATAATAGGAAAACGGCTATCTCCTTCGTCTACGTAAAGAGATAGCCGCTTTTTTGTCCGCTACAACATTAAAAATATGTTACTTTATTATAAAAAAGAACAACAGAAACATTACAGTTTTGTAAAAATACATCCAGTATATTCCTCAAAAAAATGCTAAAATCATTGATACAATAGGATTCTTCATTTTTAATATAGGTACATTTATCCAAAAACCCCCTCTTAAAACCAAGTATAAAAATGCTAAAAATTCCTTTTATACTCTATGTTTCTCTTATTTCATCCCTTTCCTCCTCTTAGGATAAATTAGGAAATTTTTAAGTCTATGAATTTTTTTCCATCTTTTTTCTCGCAAATTGTATGCTACGATGAATTGGTCAGTCAGACAGGCTGTCAAAAACAAATCGTGTGAAAACAAATTAAAACTTTATATAGGGGGACACACATCATGAAAAAGCGTGTTTTATTATCTGTAGCTGCTGCAACAGCTCTTACTTTAGGAGTATCTTCTTTAGATGCACAAGCTGCAACAGTACAACCATCTAACATAAAGGTTCAAAATATTCAGCATTCAAAAATGATGATGAAGCAAATGAGCCAACAAGAATTACAAGCATTCTTACAATCTATGGGAGTTGAATCATTAGCACAATGGAACCAAGGACAATTCCAACAAGATTGCTTCATTCCTGGTCAACAGCCTACTGAAAATGTTGTTACTGAACAACCAACAGCTAAGCCAGAAGCTCAAAAGCCTGCTGAGGAAACTCAAAAACCAGCTGAACAAAAGCCTGCTGAAGAAGTTGCTAAACCAGAAGCTCAAAAACCAGCTGAAAACAACAATACTCAAAACGAAACACAAAAACCTGCTGAGCAAAAGCCTGCTGAAGAAGCAAAATCTTTAAGCGAATTCGAACAACGCGTTGTTGAATTAACAAACGCAGAGCGTACAAAACAAGGCTTATCAGCATTACAAATCGATACTGAATTAAGCAAAGTAGCACGCATTAAGTCTGAAGATATGCAAAAAAACAACTACTTTGATCATAACAGCCCTACATACGGGTCTCCGTTTGACATGATGAAAAAATTTGGTATTTCTTATAAATCTGCAGGTGAAAACATCGCCCAAGGACAACGTACTCCAGAAGAAGTTGTACAAGCTTGGATGAACAGTGCCGGACACCGTGCAAACATCTTAAATAGTGGCTTCACTCATATCGGTGTTGGCTATGTAGAAAGCGGCAACTACTGGACACAACAATTTATTACGAAGTAAATAAAAAGAGAGTCTTCTAGAAGAAGACTCTTTTTTTATGTTTCATAGCTTTCTAATATGTATGCGTATAAAATATAGAACATAAACAAAATAGACCCGCAGCTTATTACACTAATTAACAAGTAAAATCCCCACTTCAGGCTCAAAAGCAACGAAAATAATATGCTGCATGCCATCACTTGAAAGATTCGCCTACTAACTAAACGGATTTTTTGTAATTTGATCGGTTCTTTCTCTCTATCCTTCACCTTTTTAAACACTTTACTAAACATAAAAAGAAACATACTAATTCCAATCGTTAGTCCTGTCTGAAAGGATATAATACTTCCCAAATTAATAAAGAGAATTAGTATATGGACAAACATCATAAATAAAGTAATACTCTTTATAAATCCATTTATAATGAAATACTCTCCTTCATTAAACTTATATATATTATGTAAAATAACATATACTAATCCATGTAAAATAATAATAAGGACAGGGATAAATAATACGACAACTTGTTTACTCATAAACTCGTTCGCTCCACCATTCTCGTTCCAATGCACTGCCATACGAGTTGGTAAATATGGATAAATACATAGAGTAAGTAAAAGACAAGCGAAAAATATCCCTAGCATATATTTATATTTGATCAAGTAATTCTCACCTCTCTTTTCTCTTAACGGCTTCGCCTCTTTCAGAGAAATCCCTGCAAAAATCTACCTTTTTCAACTTTAAACTTACACTTTACCTATTTTCTCTTTCAAATTTTTTCATTGTATCGTTTAAATTTGTAGGGAAAGGTACGTCAACAACGATCTCTTCTTTCGTAATCGGATGCAAAAAATTAATCTTCATCGCATGTAACGCTTGCCCGGACATATATGTTGTTTGCCCACCATATAATACATCCCCAACTAATGGATTTCCATTATAGCTCATATGAACGCGAATTTGATGCGTTCTACCAGTTTCTAACTGTAACGTTACGAGCGTCGCATTTTGTTTTTTAAAATATTTCTCTACTTTATAATACGTTATAGCTTGGTCTCCCTTTGGAGAAACACGACGCCTTGTAGCATGATGTCGATCTCTTCCGATAGCTGCATCAATTGTCCCCTGCTTCTTTTTTACTTTTCCTTCAACAAGTGCCATATACGTTCTTTTGATTTTCCGTTCCATTAATAAACGATCCATAATTGCACCCGCAATTCTATGTTTTGCGAATACAACACCACCTGTCGTATCTTTATCTAATCTATGGATATGCCGAACCTTCGTCTCTAAACCTTGCATTTGAAAATGAAAAGCAACAAGATTGGCAAGTGTTCCCGTCCCATTTTTTTCAGAAGGATGTGTATCCATTTGCCCCTGCTTATTTACAATGAGTACGTGATCGTCTTCAAACACTACATTTAATTCACCATATTCCGGCTCTACGCCGTACTCCTCCTCCATAAACATATGAACTTGTAACTTATCTCCTTCTTTTAAAAGTTCATTCCATCTCCTTTGTTCTCCGTTAACCGTAACACCTTTTTCCATACGAAGCTGATGTAATAACTTTTTTGGTACTTCCCATTCTACTTTTAACAACGACTCAATACTTATACCATTCCACGTCGCTGGAACCGTAATTTCGCACCATTCGCCCTTTTTCTTTGTTTCCATACTATAATCACCTTATTTCTATTGATTCTCTCATTGTAACGGAAAACATAATTTGATGCACCGTCAAAAATAGAGGACAGCCTTATAATCGACTGTCCCCTCACGCTCTAAGCCTTTTCATTTCCTGCAACACTTCTTCAGCTTTTTGTTCATACAATAAATCTTTAAAGAAATCCGCCAATCGTTTATAGTCGTTGTACGTATCTAATAAGTCGTCTATTTTCTCTCCTTTCATAACTTGTTGCTTTTGCTTCATTTTTACTGGATAGCGATACCCCGATACTTCTTGTATTTTGTAATACTCATCCTCTACTTGAATGACTTTTACAAGTTCCTCTTCTTCCGCATCCATCGTATACCCGTCAAAGTCTCTAAGCAGTTCATAAATAATATGAGTCCATTCATCTTTTGGGTAAAACCCTTTTTCCAACCGATAACCGACAATGCGATACATATGCCCATCGTTTTCAGCAAACTGTACTGTATCATTTAGCTTAAACTTAAAATAACGAAACATTGCCTTCACCTACTTGTATGTAATGTTCTTATCACATACTATGCGCAAAATATGGGCCCTGCTATTCATAAAAAAAACTCATCTTATAGATGAGTTTTTTTATGATGATTTTTCTCTTTTCTTTCGAAATGGTAGCCACCAGTTCCAATCCCCAAACAATTTCATTAAACTTGGTACGAGCATAAGACGGATAATTGTTGCATCAAGAAATATTGCTAATGCAACCCCAAGCCCCATCTGCTTTACTGGTAAAATATCAGTAAAGGCGAACGCACCGGTAACAACAATCATAATTAAAGCGGCGGACGTAATAATCCTACTTGTCGAAACAAGCCCTTCTAACGTTGCTTGATCGTTATCCCCTGTTTCTTCATAGAGCTCATGAATACGTGAAATAAGAAATACTTCATAATCCATGCTAAGCCCAAATACGAGGCCGAAAATAAAGATTGGTAATACAAATAAAACTGAACTCTCTTCTAATCCGAAATGACCACCTTCAAATAACCAAATTACAATTCCAATTGTTGCACTTAAACTAAGTACGTTCATAATAATAGCTTTAATTGGAATGAGTATAGAGCGGAATGCGAATAATAAAATGACAAAGGTTGATCCAAATATAACAGACATACCAATTGCAACTTTATCTTTAATTTCATCTTCTAACTCTTGCTGGAACGTCGTCATACCGCCCAAATAATAAGTAACATCATTTTCTTTATAATTCTTTTTGAAATCACGAACCCATTGTTTTGCGGTTTCTGTACTTGGCTTCGTATCCAAAAAGACTTCCATTGTTGTTTTATTCCCTTTCGTATACGCTTCAAATACAGGAGCTATTTTCGCAGCCTCTGGCGACTGTAACATTCCAGCAACTTGATCTGCTTTCATTCCATTTAGCCCGTCATATACACTTTTCACCTTATATACTTGCTTATCGTCTTTTAACTTTTGAACAACAGCTTCTATCTTTTGTAAACTTTCTTTTTCTGTTATATCTTTCTTCGTCTCTACTACTAATGTCACATCAGCGTGTGTTTGGACAGTTTTATTAAAGGCTTCTTCATACTTCTCAAATGCAACTCTCGTATCACTCTTTTCAGGTAACGCTTCAACACCAGGAAACTGCAAGTTAGCTGTACGTAGCGGTAATAAACAAATAACAATAAATGTTGTAACAACAATAATCATGACGATTGGATGTTTCATTACAAACTGTGCAAATTTACGCCATACATTTGATGGCGTAGGCGCCGCCTGATTCTTTTTTAATATCCTTTTACCAATTAAAGATAATAGCGCCGGAAGAAGTGTGAGCGAAAACAAAATGCTCATAATAACGACAATCATCCCGCTAATAGCAACAGACTGAATATAATCTATCTTAAAGAAAAATAAGCCTGATAAACCGACGAATACACATAACCCTGAAAATACGATAGCACGCCCTGCCGTTTGATACGTAATCGCTATCGCTTCTTTCACTGTTCTCTTCGCAACTTCCTCTCGAAAACGATTTACAAATAACAGTGCGAAATCAATTGATAATGCGAGCCCAATCATCGGCGCGACATTTAACACGAAAATAGATAGCTCTTTATCACTACCTATAAAATATAAAATCCCCATCGTACTAATGACACTAAGCGCGCCATTTACAATCGGTAAAATAGACGCAATCAGACTACCAAATGAGAATAATAGTACGAGAAAAGCAATAGGTAATCCAATCATCTCTGCTACTTTTAAATCATTTTGCGTTCTTTCATTAATCTCTTGATTAATTTTCGGATATCCTGTCGGTGTTACTTTTAATAGGCTATTACTTTCCTTCTCGATTTTCCCGGCAAATTGTAATGTCTTTTCCATTCGTTCTTTATTTGTTTTCCCGGAAAATAAAATCGTCGCATAACCGATATCATCTTGTAACATCTCTTTATTTTGCATTGGATGATGGAAAGATTCGTATTTTTCTTTCTCTTCAATTTGATTTATTATCCCCTCTATACGCTTTTGGAACTCCTCATGCGAAGTATCCTTTTCCTTCTCAAAAACGAGTAAAAGTGTATCTTGAGACTGCTTAAAATCCTTATCTAAAATTTCTTTCGTCTTTTGATAATCCCCTTCTGTTTGGAAACCATCACCGCCCAATACTCCTGGAAGTTTTGGAGCAAAAATACCGAGCACTATCGCAAGTAGTAGTAATGCTACAATTACTGTATAACGAAATTGATACAAAAAAGTTCCTAACTTCCCCCACTTATCAATTTTATGTACATTTGTCTTCACACATTTTCACCTACTTTATATAATTCACTTGTCATTTATACTTTATCACATCTCCCCATAAACAAAAAACGTCTAGAAAAACTATAATACTAGTTTTTCTAGACGTTTTTTTATCTCTCGTTATTAAGTCCCAATCTCTCGGTAAGTAAACGATGACAATAAATTGCGATGATTAACAAAATGCCACCTGCACAGTAACCAGCTAAAATATCAGTCGGGTAATGAACATTTAAAATAACTCTACTTAATCCAATCAATATAATTAATATGCCCATCGAAATCGTAATACCACATTTTCCAGCTACACTCTTCAAATTGGCAGCAATGATATAGGCAAGAAAACCGAATGTTATAATAGATAGCATTGCATGTCCGCTTGGGAAGCTATACCCAAGTGCGTCAAGTGCCTCATTTAATGATGGGCGGTCTCTTTTTGCAATTTCTTTTATTCCCTTATTAACAAGGTGTGTCGTTAATATAGCCATTGGATACACGATCATAGCAGCATAATAACGCTTTTTCCAAAAAACGAGCAAACTTATAATTAGTGTCGTTATAACTCCAATTGCAGATCCTAGCTTTGTAAAGTATGAGAAGAATGTAAGTGAGCTTTCCGTTTGTAATCCTTTTACCATATCACGTACGTATGTATCCATCATTGTAACACCACCTACATGTACCCTCCAAGCGATGATGCTAAATAGAACAAACAATACAATGATACACATTAACTCATACTGATGTAACTTTTTCTTCAATCGACTTCCTCCTACTATGAAAAAATGCGATTTCTACTTTAGAAACCGCATTTTCTTACTTATTTACCTTTTGTTTTCAGCTCTGTCCAGTAGCGATCGTAGTCTTTTAACTTATCGTCTACATCAACAAGCCACTCTGTACGATCTAATTCTTCTTTTGTTAAGAAGATCATGTGATTATCACGATATTCTTTACTATGAAGAGGATGAGCTTTTTCATTTGGATTACTGTAACCAATTGACTCGTAGTTTTTCACACTTACTTTTTCATCTAATAAGTAGTTCATAAACTTCTCTGCAAGTTCTTTATTTTTCGCACCTTTTGGAATTGCTAACGTATCAGCCCAAATTGTGCCACCTTCTTTTGGTACAACGTATCCTACATCTTTATTGTCTTTCGCAATGAATGCTGCGTCTCCAGACCAAACTGTCCCGATCCAAGCATCTTCTGTAATGAATTTTTGTTTAATATTATCTGTATCGAATGCTAATAAGTTTGGAAGTAGCTTCTGCAAATCAGCAGACGCTGTCTTTAACTGTGCATCCTCTTTCGTGCTATTAGAGAAACCGTTTTTCTTAAGTCCCATTCCTAATACTTCACGAGAATCGTTTAATAAAGTAACATGTCCTTTATATTTCTCGTTCCATAAATCATTCCAGCTTGTAGGTGTTTCTTTCACATACTTTTTATTGTATGCAATTCCTGTTACACCCCAAGTATATACTAGAGAATACTTATTCTCTGGATCAAACGCAGGTGTTTTAAAGTTAGACACAAGGTTCTCGATGTTCGGGATATTCTTCTTATCTAAAGGCGCTAATAAGTCCATCTTCGCCATCGTTTTCACCATGTAATCAGATGGCTGAATTAAATCATATGTCGCGCCACCAGCTTGTAATTTCGCAAGCATTTCTTCATTACTTGCATATTTATCGTAGTTAATTTTCACGTTATATTTCTTTTCAAAATCTTTTAAAACTTGCTCATCAAAATTGTCCGCCCAGCTATAAATGTTTAATTCTTCTTTTTTCTCACCACAACCAGCAAGTACACCTGCAGCAAGACTGAAGCTAATTGCTATACCAGCTAATCTCTTCACTAATTTCATCGGTTTATTACCTCCTCGTTCTTTCTATATCATTCGTATTATAAAGGAAGGTGTCCTCCAGAGTTCTCTTCACCGTCTGCACCTTTATTACGGAAAATTTCTGATAGCACCATTAATCCTACAATTACAACAATTAATATTGTAGAAAGAGCATTAATTTCAGGCGATACTCCACGCTTAACCATACTATAAATGTATAATGGCAATGTTGTTGATCCTGGTCCTGATACGAAGAAACTAATTACAAAATCATCAATCGATAATGTGAATGTTAATAATGCGGCTGAAATAACTCCTGGTGCAATTGCTGGAAACGTTACATAACGAAACGTTTGCCACGGCGTTGCTCCTAAATCGTTTGCAGCCTCTTCTAAATCACGTCCCATACCAGAAAGACGTGCCGCTAAAATAACAACAACAAATGAAATACTGAATGTAATGTGTGCAATAATAATTGTTGTTTTTCCAAGTTCCATACCTAATTGACTAAATAGGATAAGTAAAGATAATCCCATTAAAATATCAGGAATTAAAATTGGTAAATATACAAGACCGTTAATGGCCCCTTCAAAACGATATTTGTAACGGTGTAATGCAATAGCAAAAATCACACCAAGAACTGTCGTCACAATTGTCGTTATAACAGCAATCGTCATACTATTTACAAACGCATCAATAACATCTTGTTTTTGAAATAAATCTGTATACCAATGGAGTGTAAAGCCCTCCCATTCCGCATTAATGCGAGAATCGTTGAAGGAATATACCATTAAAACCATCATTGGAAAATACAAAAACAATAAGATTAACCAAGAATAAGAAACTAAAAACTTCTTCATTTTTGCCTATTCCCCTCCGTTTCCATCATATTTATATACTTTCGTTGCACGATAATATAAGTAAATTAACAGAACAGAGAATAGAACAACAATCATAGATAACGCGGAACCAAATGGCCAGTCACGTGAACCTAAGAATTGGTTTTGAATTACGTTTCCGATTAATGCTACTTTCGATCCACCCATAACGTCTGATACAACAAACATTCCGATAGAAGAAACGAATACTAAAATAGAACCAGTTGTAATCCCTGACATCGTCATCGGTACTGTTACATTCCAAAATGCCTTTACTGGTGTTGCTCCTAAATCATAAGCCGCCTCTAGCTTACGCTTATCAAGCTGCTCAATTGCTGCATACACTGGTAAAATCATAAATGGTAATAACGAATATACCATTCCGAGTATTACAGAAGGCGTATTATATAGCAGATTTAAAGGTTCACTAATAATACCTAGTTTCAATAGCAATGTGTTTACAAGACCTTGTGAACGTAAAATAACAATCCATGCGTATGAACGAACAAGAAAGTTAATCCAGAACGGAATCGTTGCCAATAATAGAAGGATAGAACGATATTTACGATCAACAATTGTAATTGTATAGGCGAATGGATAACCGATTAATAAACATAGTACTGTCGTAATAACAGCTATCTTCACTGTTTCCCATAACGTCCCCATATATAATGGATCAAACACACGTGCTATGTTATCTAATGTAAATTTCATTTCCACTGTCCCGTATGCTCCGCGCTGCATGAAGGCAAATGCTAATACGAACAGAAGTGGAATTAGGAAGAAGAGTAACAGCCATACGACTGTAGGTAATGCGAGTAATTTCCCTTTCTTCAATTTAAGGTCACCTCGTCCTCTTGCTCCCAGCCTACATATACATTATCTCCAATGCTCCACTGCGTTGCTTCTTCAGCAGTTTGGTATGCCATTAGTAATTCCGCTGTTTTCTCCTCACGTACATATAGCTTTTCCATATTTCCAACAAATTCAATATCTTCAATATGTCCAAGATGGTATTCTTTTAAAATTGGCTCTTCAACCGAGCGAACTTTTACATTTTCAGGGCGAACTGCTACGTAGTTTTCCCCATTTTTCACGATATTATTTTCACCGATAAACGTCGCAACAAACAATGTTTTCGGCTTATTGTAAATTTCCTTAGGCGTGCCGACTTGTTCGATATGCCCTTTATTCATAACGACAATACGATCACTCATACTCATCGCTTCTTCTTGATCGTGCGTTACATATATGAACGTAATTCCTAAATTACGTTGTAAGTTTTTCAATTCACGTTGCAAATCTTTTCTTAACTTAAAGTCAAGCGCTCCAAGTGGCTCATCTAATAGTAATACACGTGGGTTGTTTACAATTGCTCTTGCAATTGCTACACGCTGCTGCTGTCCACCAGAAAGCTTCGAAGGTTTACGATTACGGAACTCAAGTAACTGCGTTAAACGCATTGCCTCTTCCGCACGTTCTTTCTGTTCTGCTGCTGATACTTTTTGCATTTTCATACCGAAACAAATATTTTTTTCAACATTCATATGTGGGAATAGTGCGTAATGTTGGAACACTAAATTCATATGACGCTTGTATGGCGGCAAATCGTTAATCTTTTCATCATCTAATAAAAGATTCCCTTTAGTTGGGGTTTCAAATCCTGCGATCATACGAAGTAAAGTCGTTTTCCCGCAACCACTCGGTCCTAAAATTGTTAAAAATTCTCCTTCTTTAATATCTAAAGAAAGAGGGGGGATAATCACTTGATTTCCAAAATGTTTTTCTACTGCTTCAACTTTAATAATCTTTTTCATTTTCCCGTCCTATCTACCTTAAATTTTAATTTTTATATTCATGAATAAATATTTATGTTCTATAGACTATTTTTTTGTTTCGATCCAAACAAAAATGGTTGTTTAGCAGCGTTCTCTTCTATTCTTTATGTAGTATGTTTGATTCATTTTCGCATGATACATATGTCGAACAGAAAAACCCCTTCAGTTGCGAAGGGGTTTTTATCATACGGCTACGCCTACTGATAAACACCATCATCATTTTAACAACTTTCGTATGAATTTTAAAGCACTTTTTGTAGAAGAGTAACGAATTTTCATGTCGAATGCTGTAGATTGGGACAAAATGCTTTTATAATGGGAAAAAGTCCGAAAACTTTGTTCACCATGATAGCTGCCTAATCCACTACTTCCAACGCCCCCAAAAGGTAAATATGGCGTTGCAAGATGATATACGACATCATTTATACATCCTCCGCCATATGAAATATTACTCGTCACTTTCTCTTGCACTTTTCTATCTTCAGAAAATACATATAGTGCTAACGGCTTTGGATGGTGCTGAATCGTTTCAATTACCTCTTCTATTTTGTCATATTCTATAATTGGTAAAATCGGCCCAAAAATTTCATCTTCCATAACAGCACTTTGCCATGTAACATTCGTTAACACTGTCGGTTCGATGTGTAATGTTTCTTTCGTATAATTCCCGCCAATCACAGGTTTACCATCTTGCAAAAATGTACATAAACGTTCAAAATGACGCTCACTCACAATTCGCACATAATTGTCATTTTGCAAAGCATCTTTTCCATATTGCTCTGCGATTTCATGTCTTAATGCCTCGATTAACTGCTCTTTCACTGAAGAATGAACGTACATATAATCAGGCGCTACACACGTCTGCCCAGCATTCAAAAACTTGCCCCAAACGATACGTCTTGCGGTTACATCTAGCTTTGCATCTTTATGTACAATACATGGGCTTTTCCCGCCAAGCTCTAACGTAAGAGGCGTTAATTTTTTCGCCGCTGCTTCCATCACAACTTTTCCGATACCAACACTACCTGTAAAGAAAATATAGTCAAACGGTTCCTTTAAAAGTGCAGTGCTTTCCTCAGCACCGCCTTCTACTACCGATACAAGCTCTTCTGGGAATAATTCACCTAACATTCTCGTAAGCACTTTTGAAACGTTTGGCGTTAACTCTGACGGCTTTAAAACGACTGTATTGCCAGCTGCCAATGCTCCTACGAGTGGTGCAATCGCTAATTGAAACGGATAGTTCCACGGTGCGATAATAAGCGTCACACCATACGGTTCTGGCACCACTTTCCCCTTCGATCCAAAATGAGTAAGAGCTGTGCGAACACGCTTTGGTTTACTCCAAGATGAAATATGCTTCATTTGAAAAGAAATCTCTTTTAGTACATATCCAATTTCTGTTGTAAATGATTCGTGAACTGATTTATTCAAATCTAATTTCAACGCTTGAAAAATCTCATCCTCAAAACGCTGAATTCCTTCATAAAGCTTCTTCAAATTATTCTTTCTCGTCTCTAGACTCCTCGTATGTCCTTTATAAAAATATTCCTTTTGTTTATTTACAATAGAGGAAATACTCATGCACTCACCTTCTCCCACTATTTTTATCCAATTCTTTCATTATTTATATAGACTTCATATGTAACAAATTTCTATTCTTAAAGTTACATTATATATAACTTTTCCCTTTATATAAAATTCATTGCTCACAAAAAACTACCGAAAGAAAATCTCCCGGTAGTTTTACTGTATTAACGGTATAAACGAACAGCACCTGCAGAATTATCATCAGCTTGTCCTACTACTTCAAACTTCAGACCAAGCTTCGGTAAAATACGTCCTGCATCTGGAATCTGCTCATTAATATACTTTTTAGAGTCATCGAACTTCGGTACCCCTGGTAATCCATCGTATACGAATGTTCCACGCGTTGGAGATACAACTTTCCAAGCTGGCGTTTTGTCGAATGAGAACGCCGCATCAGCAATTTGGAATCGCGTACTGCTTGTAAATGTTGGTTTGCCATTTAAAGTTCCTGCAATTGCTTCTGGATGAGAGTCAACTACACCAAGGAAACCATGTCCTGGATGTACGCCAACCCAGTTATCTGTGTAAGCTGAATCCGCATACCATACAACCATACCAGTGTTATATACTGGACCGCGAGCAAATTTCAATGCGTTATCTGAACCCGCATAGTTTCTCCACTCTACATAGTAGTTATGCTTTTTCTTATCCATTCCGTTAGATGCAACGAAACCGTCCAATTTGAATTGTGGTGTACCTTCTGCATCATCAGAGAATGCAACATTTCCATCTACAGTTAGTGACGCATTATCAAGTGTAAATCCATTTAACGCCAATCCACCGTCTGTAATATATTCAAATACTAGTTTCACTTTCTTACCTTTGAATTGACTTAAATCATATGATTTATCAACCCATTTTCCATTTGTCGTAGCTGCATTTCCACTATTTGCTTTCTCACCAATTCTTTCAATCAACGTTTTTTGTCCATCTTCTGTTACAGCGTGTACTTCAAGGAAATCGTACTCTGCTTCGATTTCATACAATGACTTATAATCGAATTTTGCAGTCGTTGCTTTCGTTAAATCGAATAGTGGCGTTTCCATCGTTGTATGAAGGTCATCACCTTTTGTGCTGTAGTAATACTGTTTACCAAATGCAGGCTGAATTCCTTTTACATCTTTATCTGGTAAGTTAACACGAATCAGACCTGGACGATCTGACTTCGTAACACTTTGGTCTAAGTATGTTGCCAGACCGATACCTTTATTTAATTTCTCGTAATCTACTTCTACGATATTCGCCCAGTTACCACCGATTGTTTTTTGGAAAAACTCTTTATTTTGTGGTGATAAACTCGTTGGCGTTGTTCCTGCGATTTTACCAGCCCAGCTTCCGCCACTCATAATAGACCAAGCTTCAACCGGTTCACCATCACCGCTATACTGTGTATCATACTCATCTGGAAGACCTAAATCATGGCCATATTCATGTGCGAATACACCAACCGCGCCATCTTCTGGTTCAATTGTGTAGTCGAATGCTGCCATATTTCCGCCCCAATATGGAACTTTCGCTTGTGTACCTTCAATTGCGAATGGTTTTGGTCCAACTGTCCAGCGATGTGACCAAATTGCATCATCACCTAATTTACCACCGCCAGCTTCTTGTCCAACACCCGCATGAATAATCATTAAGTGATCGATTAAACCGTCCGGTTGATTTTGATTCCCATCACCATTTACATCATATTGATCGAACTGATCAAACTGTGATAAATCAAGTCCGCTATCTACAGCCGCTTTTAATGCATCTTTTACTAGATCACGTGGTCCTTTTGGTCCTTTATTATCATGACCTGTACCAGCATCTGCACCGTAATCAGCAGCTTTACCTGGAACTGTTAACCATTTTGTGACTGTTCCGTCCACTGTGTAACTACCACCTGATTGCTCTTCGTAATATTGTTTAAACGTTTCGATTTTGCTTCCATCCTCTAACGCGAATGGCTCATTACCGAATAACATTTTTTCATAATGTTCTTTGTTAAAATCGTTAGAATACATGTAGCCAGGCTCTTTATCAATATTGTTATGCTTGAAATCAGCGTACTCTACAAGTAAAACAAGTACTTTATCTTTACGAACTTCACCGTTATACTCTTTTTGCTTAGCAGGTGAAGTTGGTACTTTCCCATTTAAGCCTCCTCTAACTGGACCTGTTCCTGCTGTAGTCCCGTTTGCTGGCTGCTCTGATTTTTCTTTCGTATCTGCCTTTGCATCTTTCACTTTCTTTAAAAAGTCAGATGCATCTTTCGTAAGTTGGTCCCCACTTGCCGCTTCTTTCCCAGGATTTTCACCCTTCTTTTTCTCTACATACTTTTCGACAGCTTTCTTTGTTTCTGTCCCTGAAGCAGATGAATCAATTACCCCACGTTTTTTTAGCGCATTTGCTAATCTCTCTTCTGGGATTAAGTGATCATCAACTGGGCTTGTAGCTGTCTTGTTCTCCGGCGTTTCAGCATATACAGACTGGCTTCCAGCACCAAACGACAAGCCTAGAACAGCTGTCAAAGCAATTGATGATAACACTTTAAATGGTTTCTTTTTCATCCCTTATTGCCTCCCCTAATATAAAATATGTATTACACACTCTATATTATTAAAAATTCAATATATTTTCAATATTTAGTTATATTATGTAATTTTTTTAATATATTTGTAAAAATTTCATAGTTAGTATACGAATATATCACAATTCAACAATGTTTTCAGAAAATATTGAAAATATTTGTCAGAAACTTTATAATCGCCATAGAGGGAATTTAATGGGGATTTTATCTTTGTTTCATCTACAAAATATTTGATAATTCACTATATAAAATACAAAATCCGATTGCATTATCATATATTCTGTAGCAGCAATTATGACCACTAATTAGGGAGGAATTACATTTGTACAAAGATAAGGCTGACTCACTAGATCAAGAATGGATTGATTTAATACTTGAAGCTCTAGATGCTGGCATTGCCCTGCAAGATATTGAACACTTTTTTCAACGTATGAAGCATACGAGCCAGGCTCAATAGCCTCGTTCTTTTTAACGAAGTTTATGTTATAATAATCACATCATAAGACGACTACATATTGATAGAAAGGTGCGCAAATATGATAGGAGAACGTATAAAACGCCTTCGTTTACAAAAAGGCATTTCATTAACAGAACTCGCCGAAAAAGCTGGTGTCGCTAAATCTTACATTAGTTCTATAGAACGGAATTTACAAAAAAACCCTTCTATTCAGTTTCTTGAAAAAATTGCAGCTGTTCTACAAATTCCAGTTGATACTTTACTTCACGATGAAACAACAACGGAGGGTCACCTAGACTCCGAATGGACACAGCTCGTTAAAGATGCGATGAGCTCTGGTGTCTCAAAAGAACAGTTTCGTGAATTTCTCGAATTTACACAATGGAAGAAAAATCAACAATAATACATATAAAAGAGTGCTTAAAACGGGCACTTCTTTTTTTCTTTATAAAAAAAAGCGGGGAATCCCCCGCTTTTTTTATTTATTATTTTTCTTCTCCATCTGTTTGGTTAGCATTGAATGTCCATTCTAAGTTCAATGAATCGCCTTGGAATTTGTTTTGATCTTGACCATTCTCTTCGAATACAAATTGTACCCATAGATAGTCCTCTGTACCAGCTTCTAAGCCACCTTTTTCTCCCCACTCAGGAGCAAAGATGTCTTTAGCTAAAAGATCTGGATCAGCATTTTGTAAATCAGCTAAAGTTGTTTCATATACAGGCTCGCTTTGTTTATCCCAGTTCCAAAGGAATTTCACTTTAATATGCTTACCGAAGTCTTCACCAGCATTATCACCTTTTGCATCTTTCACAGTATACTTTGTCGCTAATTTAACATCTTTAATTGCTAAAGTACCGTCGTTCTTTAATAAGAACTCTTTCTTAACAGAATCCCCTGGTTTTAAATCTTTAATATCTACAAGCGTTTTAGGGTTTAATGTAAGATCTAACGTCCCAGCTGCAAATGTATTGTTTGATACTTCTTTATCGCTAAAGTAAGCGAATGTTCCTCCACCAATTAAAGATAACCCCAATGCTGCTGATGCAACTCCCATACCTAATTTCTTTTTCAGACTCACAATCAATTCCCCCTAGCTGTTTTTTGTATTTTTATCTCTTATTTCAAAATAAGAGGTGTAACTAAAACTATATTAGCTTAGCTAATATTTGTTCTTTTTTTAAAACCTTAAGTTCATTATAACGAACAAGACTATATAAATACAATATATATTTTGATTATTTTTATTTCTCAACATTTTTTCCTTTTTTTCAGAAAAGTATTGAGAAATAAAGTGAAACCTTAATCAGTGTTTTTCTGTCCATCCCCACTGATCATTAACCTTCACCAAGCGGTGGGCTGCCAACTAACTTCCTCGCATTCGTTAAATTTTTAGGTGAAGACCTATACCCACGAATAGTGAAATAAGAAAAACAAAGCAAATAGGTGAGTCGTAAGGCTCTCTCACCTATTTGTCTTATCATTGTATTTATTCCTTCCGAAATGCTGCTGTATTTTACTTACTATTCCTTCTGTTCTTCCTGCTTCTTACTCTCTTCTAGTTTTTTCGCCTCTTCTTGCTTCTTACTCTCTTCTAGTTTTTTCGCCTCTTCCTGCTTCTTACTCTCTTCTAGTTTTTTCGCCTCTTCCTGCTTCTTGCTCTCTTCTAGCTTTTTCGCTTCTTCTTGCTTCTTACTCTCTTCTAACTTTTTCGCCTCTTCTTGTTTCTTGCTCTCTTCTAGCTTTTTCGCTTCTTCTTGCTTCTTACCCTCTTCTAATTTCTTTTGCTTCTCAGCCTCACTCACTTGCTTTGCTGTTTCATCTACTAATAATTTTTCAAAAGCTTGAATTTGTTTATCAATCACCTGTAAATTAACCTCTTTATCAACATACTCACAGTGCTCTTTAACTATATGAAAACCAGCATTCACATACGAGAATACTTGCTTATTAGATTCACTTTTATTTCCCTTTAACTCTTCTTTCACTTTGTTATAAGGATTTTCTATTGATGCATATACCTTTTGTAACAGTTCCCTCTCAGTAACAATTTTCTCACGTCCTTGCTTCCACGTAACAAGCGCCTGTTCTAATTCTTGAGTGGAAGTGAAAGTTACTTTCGATTTCATCTCTTCATACTCATGCAAAATTACTTCCTTATGTTGCTTAGCTTGTTCTGTCAACTGATCAACTGTTTTTGGAAAAATACTTGCTGTAGAAATAGTAGCCTGCACTTTCGTCTCATGAATGAAAGCTGCCTCTGTATAAGTCATCATTTGAGAACCTAAATAAAAAGTAATAGAGCACAAACATGGCAATATAAGCATCTTTTTGAATTTGCGAGGTGCCTTCAGCATTTTAATCTCTCCTATCGAACAACTTGTTCTTTATCAAGAACTATACCTTTATTATAATAAAGTGAATTACAAAATGATATAAAAATTATGTTTCTTTTTACATTTCTCTTTTAACACAAAAAGAGACTACCACTTTTGATAGTCTCTTTTTGTTGTCATTATTATTTCGTTTCACCATCGCCTTGCTGTGCATCAAACGTCCAAGTTAATTGTAACTTATCGCCTTGGAATTCATTTTGGTCTTTTTTATTATCAACGAATTCAAATTTCACTTTGAATTTATCAGATTTACCTGCAGAAATACCTTTTTCATCCCAGAACCAAGCAGCTAAATCATTATTTACTGCTGTAAGTGTATCACCCTTCAATTTATCTAATGTAGTTTCTTTCACAATCGTCTCATGCTTATCTACATTTTTTAAGAATGTTACTTTAATATGTTTACCAAAATCATCTTTATTATCTTTCTTCGTATCTTCTACATTATAGTCTGTTTTTAATAGAACCTTTTTAATATCTAAAGAGCCTTTATTTTCTAGTTTAAATTCTTTTTCAATTGTATCACCAGGCTTTAAATTCGATACATTAACAACTGTTGATGGATTTAATGATAAATCAAGCGTACCAGCCGCAAATGTATTATTTGACACTTCTTTATCGCTAAAGAATGCAAATGTTCCTCCACCAACTAATGCTGCTCCTAATACTGCTGATGCGATACCCATTCCTAATTTTTTCTTTAAAGTCATGTCCATATCCCCTTAATATATATATATATTTGTTAACTTCCTAAACGGAAAGTATAACCAAACGAACTAGACGGATTGTTCTACTTTTTTATCTTTCTTTTCTCCGTCAATGCTACGAATAGCGCCAAAAATAGAAATTGCGGAATAGCCAAGTAAAAAGACTCCAGGAATAATGAGAAGTAATGCTGCTCCCGCTTTTGAACTCGCATAATTCAGTCCATAACCAACGTATGGAACTGTAATATCTGCATACTTTCCAATTACATTCTCTGCAAGTACTGGTGCTAAATCTGGTCCGTTGTTGTTATCCCCTTTTGTTTCATACATTACTTTTCCATTTGTATCTTTCACACCGATAATACGGTGAGTGATAATTTTGTCATCTTTCTCTTTAAACGTAATAACATCACCTTTTTTATATTTAGAACCATCTTTCGTTGGTTCTATCGCAATGATTGATCCTGTTAAAAATGTTGGTTCCATCGATCCTGAAAGAACGCTCTTAAATTGATATCCCATCACTGTTGGATCCCCGCCACTCGCTTTTGAAGAAATAACTACAAAAGCTAAACAAACCATTACCGCAAATAAAACAAATGAGATAACGTTGCTAATCACCTTCCAAATTAATTTCATCGTCTCTCTCCCTCTCCGTTGTTTTATGTTATTTGAAGTATACAATATTCATTTAGTTCTCTAACAAGAACACAAGTAAATAATATAACGAACGATTTGGAAATGCAATAAGAAAATTTACAATTATTAGTTAAATCATTTTTGAAATGCATACAAAAAAGACCGTGACAAAATCTCATCACGGTCTACTAGCAATTTATTTTTCTTCTGATTTCATCCCTTGGTTATTTCGGCGCAGCACTACATATAAAATCGCTCCAAATAATAAAATCGCACCTATTCCAACACTTATCACTTTCACATTCGATTCCTTTACTTCAGGTGCAACTGTATCTTTTTTAGGCATCGCAAAAGTAACATCTTCTTTTGAAAGAACATTTATAGTCGCAATCGTTTGATTATTCTTTATAATATCTACCGCACCAACTACTTCACCGCGATGAATTCCTTTTTGATACAAAGATTCTTTATCCACTGAATTAACCCGAAAAGCCGTTTTTATATTTTTCCCTTCATCTTTCTTTAGCATAAGCTCTGCACTTTTTTCCAGCTCAGAATCAACATCTTTATTTAAATACTTTGCCTTTTGGTGCCAACTATGTTTATCTAGTACAGTTTGCTTCGTAAATTGCCCAAAAGAATATTCCGCCATCTGCTTCAAATCTTCATAAATTTCAGGTCTTTGAGAAGCCATTACTACATTTATAATACGATTACCATCCTTCTCATTTAATAAAACGAGCGTATTGCGTGCTTCATTCGTAAATCCTGTCTTACCACCCATACTATATGGATTTTCAAAATAAGTAGACTTATTAAAAATAGAAACTGTTTGCGTAGATGTCGTAACCGTCGTTCTTTTCGTATTCATCGCTTGTAAAATTTCAGGATACTTTTGCACACCTCTCGTAATCATGGCCATATCATATGGCGTCGTATAATGATTTGGATCATGCAATCCATTTGGCGTTACAAAATGACTATCTTTAGCCCCTAATTGCTTCGCCCTTTCATTCATCATATTGGCGAAGTTTTCAACACTTCCTCCAATACGCTCCGCAATCGCATACGACACATCATTCGCACTCAGCACCATTAAAATCATAAGTGCAGTATTTCTATTAATAGTCTCACCAGGGTGAAACTCAATTTGATAATTACTCTTCTCTTGATCTAATGCTAATTGTGAAAACGTAAATTGATCCTCTGGCTTCGTATGCTCCATCAGTAAAATCGCCGTTAACACTTTCGTCATACTAGCAGGGAACGCACGATGATGTGCATTTTTGTCGTACAACATATCTCCTGTTTTCGCATCAATCGTAGTCGCAAACTGACTAAAAACATTCGGCCCTTCCGCAGGTGGAGGTGCCACTTGCTCCGGATTTACTCCAATATTCGTCTCAGCATATAACGTCATAGGTGTCAAAAAAAATAAACAAATAACCATAACAAAAACCGAAATTTTCTTAAAATTTACCATATGACTCTCCCTTTTCCCTTTACTTTCACATTCTATAAAATACCTCTACCAACCTATATGTAATTTGTATTAATTTGGAAGAATATTCACTTTTTTACTATATCACACTTTTACGATTAGGAACATAAATATACAACAAAAAATAAGAAGGAATTACTCTTTCTTATCCTTCTCATCAATCAATGAGTCTATTAAATTTTGACTAGCTTCCTCAGGTGTAATCTCATCTGTCATCCCCATAAACGACCAACCTTTAGAATCGACCCACTCAACAAACTCTTGTAAAAACTCATCATGTGTAACATCCACATCAAGAATTGAGCCATTAATCGAAATCGTTCTATTTCTAGATACGCGCATCTTGAACGTTTTTCTTACCATTACAATAATTCTCCCTCTACTTCTGAATATTTATAAATATCTTGTACTTCTTTTATACATGATTTCTTGAAAATTGTAAAAAGGATATATTGGCCAATTTGCATATTAAAAATGAAAATCTCTTATTATATAACCCTCACACTACATTCATTTAGTCATAAATTACGGAATACATCCATATAAAAAAACAAACTAACTTATATTCTATCACACCAACTACACTTGACTTTAGTACGATCAAATAGAATATATTAGAAAACACCTTAAAATGAGGAGGAACTCCATGGCGCGTTGTACATATTGTAAAACAAAGTGGAAAGTAAAAGATGTATGGTCGATACTCGTGACATTTGAAAAAGATTGTCCGTATTGCTTCGGAAGACAATATCTATCAAGGAAAACATTGAACGCTATGCCAGAACTTATAAGCTTACCTTTACACTTCTTATTCCCTTTTCTTGTTGACTTAAGCGATGAAGGTCCTTTGGATTGGTATCGGAAATCATAACAAGTCATCATCTTCTACGTATTAAAAATAAAAACATACATTATAATATAAATTCTAAAATAAACCTTTTTTCCATCACACATCTAATGTAAAATATTGTAAAATTTCAGTTAATTATATATAATTGCTTTAGCAGATTTATTAAAGATGCTATTAGATAAGCATTTTTGAAGATCCCGTAGCTCAGCAGGGAGAGCGCCACCTTGACAGGGTGGAGGTCGTGAGTTCGAGCCTCTCCGGGGTCATATCGTAAAAATAGCGATCTACCAGTTGGTAAATCGCTATTTTTATATGGTAATTCAACCGCTTATGCCACTTTTTTTCCTTAAGAGCCTTGATAATCGATCCAGTAGCGATTAAAAGAGTCCCCGCGATAAAGAATTCTGCGCTAAGTACAAAGAACACTGTAAGTAGATTCGAGTTAATAATGTAGTTATATGCGTCTCCCCCCACATAAACGTGTTTATTTAACTCACTGTATTCACTAGCCATATAATACCCTTCGATTTTGTCAATTCCCTTATATAGCAGTACCGCCGAATGTATATAAAAAATTACCGCCCAAATTATCCATTTTTTCATGATTGTATTTACTCTTGTTGTCTATCTTATTATTTATTAATCTTATGAAGCCTACGCTACTCACAAAGATGACTGCACTTGTGGTCGATTCTCTTAGCTTTAGCTTCTTGTAATTGCTTTAGGAGGCTTTCTAACTCCTTCTTTCCAGTATTTCTTTAAACTTATTCAACTGGAATAAGTTTAACTTGCTCTGCTGTCTTGATAATATCACCACTACCAGCGAAGAAAGTATAATCCCCACGACCTACTGAACTATTGCCCAGAATGGTATTTACTGTTGCTGAACCACTCTTGCTATCGAATACAACAAAGTTACTACCACGACCTACTGCCGCAGCCTTATAACGACCCGCCGGAATATCTTTGCCCACGATGTATTCACCTGCACCTAACATTCTAGGCTCTTCCTGCTTAGCTTTAACGCCTTCTGTAAGCTTCTGTAGTTCACTATTCTTAGCTTGGATATCCCCATCTAATTTACCTACTTCACCCTTCTTAGCCTCTACATCTTTGCCCAACTTATCAACTTCTGATGTTAATTGATTCTTATTAGCTACTATAGCCAAAGTCTCTTCTACTTCAACTTTTTTATCATCAAGCTTCTTTTGCTCTGCATCAATACCTTCTTTGACTTTGCTCTTCGTGTAAATTAATTCATTCTCTTTTTCTTCTGCTTTCACTTTTGCCTCTTCATATGTAACCTTTTCTTTCTCGATAGCGACCTTGGCTCCACTAGCGCCAATTGAATATGAAATTACTAATCCAACGATTACTGCTAAAGTAATCCATAACTTCTTCGACTTTACAATTTTCATAATTTATTCCTCCAATTGAATTTATTATATTAATATATCATATTTTCAAAACGTTTATAACTTAAAAAATGTAAGATTCTCGATATGATATCCCCCTAATTTCTCTCCCGCCTTGAATGGATTTTATGACCACTCTTACTACTATCCATATTGCAAGCACGCCTCCCTATATACAAATTTTTTCTTTCACGGTTACTAACATTCTATAGTTAATATAAATAAGTAATGTTATTATATTTTAATGGATAAGATTTCAAAAATTCCCATTACAATCACAGCATAGAACTACACATAAGGAGCAACGAAACATGAAACATAAAAAGCATTTATCTATCGCATTAGTCGCACTTACTATTACTTCAGGAATAGCCGGATGTAGTAATTCAACATCATCAACACAGTCCACTACCGTAAAAGCGACAAACACTGAAACAGATACACAAAATACAAAAGATATTAAAACAAATCTTATTGCGAAAGCTGATGCTGTCTCTAAAAAAATCGATGAAGCATCACAAAAATCAGGATGGATAGAAGCTACAGATTTCCCTGACATTGCATCTGACCTTCAACTTTTAGCAATCACAGTAGGAATGGAACATGAAAAACTAGTAAATCATAATGAATCATTACGAAATAAAATTATGGATATAAAAAAGAAAGTTTCTTCCTTTTCAAATGAAGAAGCAACCGTAGCGAATAAAAACCTAACAAGCGGAAATGTTATTTATCAAGCTATATTAATGGATGATTTCCACAACATTTTAGATGAAGTGAACTTAAGCCACAGCAATAACAATTTGGCAACACTCGTTTCTATAGATAAATCCTCTCCTGAAGCCGAGATTATTAAGCAAGCTCGAGAGGGTATTGAAAGCATTGAGAAATACACGTATCCAACTATACAAAGAATAGAAAAAAACTTTAGTAAATATCCAAATTCCTTTTCTGATAAAGAATTTAAATTAATCGGTGAATCTATCAATAATTTAAAATCGTCTCTTGAGAAGCAACTTAAAATGATGAAACAATTTGACGGAAATACTGAGAACAGTGAACTGGATTATGAATATCTCTTAAAATCAGCTACAGAAGATTATAAAAAAGCTGAAACAAACATCGAAAACCTTGAATCTTCTTGGAACATAGTATATACAAGCAAATAAAGTGAAACTTTAATCACTCGTTATAACCATATTTTTATAGATTACATAAAAAAAGATGCCAGCAAATGCTGACATCTTTTTTACTACGTTCAAATTCGCACTCTAACATGTTGGATTCACTATCTTTAGTAGGCTGTTTGCTTGTTTCAATTTTCTTTGTTACTTCACCAAGTCTTTGTCCGATTTCTTCTGCTTCGGCAGGTTCATTCGTAACGTAGTATTCTTGATCCTCCCATACTAACATAGGTGGCACTTGTTCTCGTTTGTTACATATTATATAAGTAATACTAGCTATCAGTAGTAGACATATTGCTATAAAGAAGATAGCCTTTTTTTCATATACTATTCTCCTTACCTATCATTTCATTGGATTATATAATATACAGTATAGATAGTAAATGGATTTTATGGTAATTTTTAGATTTATTTCCAAAAAGAAAAACCTTACAAAAGTAAGGTTCCGTTTTTAAGTTCTATAATGACTGATTTATTAAAACGATCATTACGATAATCGCTATAAACATAACAACTAAGCAGCCGATCATTTTATAAAATCCTCGTTTCGTTAACGTTCCGCCTTGCACGTCTTTACGAATAAATAAGAATACCGCTAAAAATAATACAAGCCCCATGCCAAAAGCATACATCATTTGCATATGTTAATCTTCCTTTCTCTTTTACATCTTAATATCTTTTCGATAAAACAACAAACGATATAAAAACTGTACTCATCGTAAGTGCCATTAATATATTCAATAGTTCAACCGCAGATAGCGTCATTATTTTTAAGTTTAAGCCAATAGAGAAAAGAAGATAGTATGCCGTTAGTGCAAAAAAGGTCACGAACATCCCTTTATAACGAATAAGCTTCATTCGCTCGTCTTTTTCTTTAAATTGCGGGTGTAAGTAACTTAAGCAAAAACACATAATCATCATCGCAAGCAATGTATACGTTGGAGCCGGTGGTGCAGAATGCGTCATTATACCTGTTAATATCATAAATCCACTCATAAATAGAAAAATAATTCCCATAATAACGAAGTACTTTTGTGAATAGTTCATCTTTATTCCCCCTCTTCTTTTCCTTCATAAATAAATACATGTTCTATCGTTGTCTGAAATGTTTTTGCTATTTCAAATGCTAACGGAAGTGATGGATCATATTTTCCCTTTTCAATTGAAATGATGGTTTGTCTGGAAACTCCAAGTTTCTCAGCCAATTTTTCTTGAGATAGTCCAAATTTTTTTCGGTATTCAACCATTTTATTTTCCAAGGAAATTTCTCCCTCCTTCCTTATACCGAGTATATATGTAAAGGAAACTTTACGTCAAGTTTCCTTTACATTCATTTCGTCTATTTTTCATTCTATTTATATAGAAGAAACTTTTTCAAATTCAGCACGTCTATTTTGAAATGAAACATGGAACAATGTATATAGCCGTTACTATATCTCCTCTCCGTTTTTATGAAAATTTAATATCTCCATATTTGTTTTATCCTTTTAAAATGTTTCATTCTGCTCTTTATCGGGTGAAATGCGCTATTGTTTTTACGTTGTTTTTCGCCATATTTATAGAAACTAACGGTTTATGAAGCATTTTTTATGTATAGCCACTTTTTTTGTAGAAATCCTTCATTTTCCTTTCGATATTTAACACTATCGAGATAAAGTTTATGGTAAATTCATAATTTTTTATTTTTTATACTATATTCCGTTATATTGTTGTATAATATCAATGAAAGCGCTTATTATTCCAATATACATAATTCGAACTAAACTTTATCGAAACATTCTGATAGTTATACTTATATTTAAATGCAACAATTATAGGTATTAATGTAGGTATACCAAATATATCCACCCCGTTTTCCCGTGAAATTACTTTATAACATGAAAGATTAACTTGGGTGATAAGTTATTGTGAATGTTTTTTTACAAAACAGATAAGTAATAGTGTTTGGTATTATGTAAATTATTGTAATAACATAAGAGTAAAGAAAAACATTTACATTGATTATTGGTTCATCAATTATTGAAAAGAGCAAAATGCACCTTTTTGTATGGAAAAAGGATTATATGCATTGGGAGGTTTAAACAAATGACGAGGAAGAATACAACGACAAACCCTTGGGCCAAGTTCCATGGTCCGAACCTTGGTTATGTTATTGAACAGTATGATCTTTACGTAACTGGAGCAGGTTCTGTTGATCCGGAATTACAAGAGCTTTTTGAAATTTTTGGAGCTCCTTCGTTTCAAGATGATGTCGTAACAGGGGACAACACAGCAACACATTTTTCTCCTCAAAACACAGGGAACATTGAAAAGATTCTTAAAGTCGTTCAACTTGTTGAACAGATCCGTTCTTTCGGGCATACATTGGCTCACATTAATCCGATGGAAGATGCTGCAAACGGACAATCTCTTATCGAGAAAACAATGAACGAACTGAGCGATGCTGACTTGAAAGCGATTCCAGCAAAAACAGTATGGCAAGATGCACCAGAGGGTATTCACACTGCACTTGATGTAATTCATAGATTAAAAGACGTTTATACAAAATCTTTAGCTTATGAATTCTCACATATACAAGATAGTGAAGAACGCGCGTGGTTGCATCAAATGGTGGAATCAAATTCATTGCGTCAACCATTATCAAATAAAAAACGAACTGCTCTTTTAAAACGTTTAACTGCTGTTGAAGGTTTCGAGCAATTCTTGCATAAAACATTCGTTGGTCAAAAGCGTTTCTCAATAGAGGGCGTTGATATGCTTGTACCTGTACTAGATGAAATTGTTTCAGAAGGTGCTAAAGGCGGCGTTGAAGATGTCATGATTGGTATGGCTCACCGTGGTCGTCTAAGCGTACTCGCTCACGTATTAGAAAAGCCATATAATCACATGTTTGCAGAATTCAAACATGCAAAAATAGAAGGTGCAGTGGCAAATGCTGGCTGGACTGGCGACGTGAAATACCATTTAGGTAGAGAACAAGTCGTTGGTAATGAAGAGGTTAGCACTCGTGTTACATTAGCAAATAATCCGAGTCATCTTGAGTTCGTTAACCCTGTTGTTGAAGGTTTCGCACGTGCAGCTCAAGAGAATCGTAAAAAATCTGGTCTTCCAGAACAAGATACTACAAAATCATTCGTAATTTTAGTTCATGGTGATGCTGCATTCCCTGGTCAAGGTGTTGTGTCTGAGACACTCAACTTAAGTAGATTGAATGCATACCAAACTGGCGGAACTATTCATGTTATCGCAAATAATGCAGTCGGCTTTACGACTGATAGCTATGATTCTCGTTCTACTAAATATTCAAGCGACCTTGCAAAAGGTTTCGATATTCCGATTGTTCACGTGAATGCTGATGATCCGGAAGCTTGTCTTGCTGCTGCAAACCTTGCGATCCAATATCGTACGCTGTTCAAAAAGGACTTCTTAATCGATTTAATCGGTTACCGCCGATATGGTCATAACGAAATGGATGATCCAGCAGTTACGCAACCACAAGTGTACAAAAAAATTAAAAATCACCCAACTGTAAGAGCAATTTATGCAGATCAATTACAATCTGCTGGCGTTCTGAATGCAGATGAGGTTGAAACAATTACTCAGTTTATACAAGAGGAATTAAAGGCTGAATACGCACAAGTGCCACCAGCTGATACGAGTGCTGCAACAATTCACGTTAAAGTTCCAGAGGTTGTTGCAAAAGGAATTCAACCGATTGACACTGGTGTTTCAATTGAATCACTTCGTGCAATTAATGAAGGACTATTATCTTGGCCTGAAGGCTTTAACGTATATCCAAAAGTGAAGAAAATTCTTGAGCGCCGTAAAGATGCTCTTGAAGAGAACGGTAAAATTGAATGGGCACTTGCTGAATCGTTAGCATTCGCTTCTATTTTGCAAGAAGGTACGCCAATTCGTTTAACTGGTCAAGATTCACAGCGTGGTACATTCGCGCACCGTCATATCGTATTACACGATACTGATACAAACGAAACATATTCACCATTACACCGTTTACCGAACATTAACGCATCATTCTCTGTTCATAACAGTCCGTTATCAGAAGCTGCTGTTGTTGGTTACGAATATGGTTACAACGTATTTGCTCCAGAAACTCTTGTGATGTGGGAAGCTCAATACGGTGACTTCTCAAATACTGCGCAAGCATTATTTGATCAATATGTTTCAGCAGGAAGAGCAAAATGGGGTCAAAAATCTGGTTTAGTTCTTCTATTACCACACGGCTATGAAGGTCAAGGGCCAGAACACTCTAGTGCACGTCCAGAACGTTTCTTACAATTAGCTGCGGAGAACAACTGGACAGTTGCAAACTTAACGAGCGCGGCACAATACTTCCATATCTTGCGCCGTCAAGCATCTATCTTAGGAACAGAAGCTGTTCGACCATTAGTAATTATGACGCCGAAAAGCTTATTACGTCACCCACTTACACTTTCTACAGGTAGTGAGTTAAGTGAAGGACGTTTCCAACCTGCTTTAGAACAAGGAAACCTTGGTGCGAAACCAAATAAAGTAAAACGTCTTGTTTTAAGTACAGGTAAAATGGCAATTGACTTAGCAGCAGAAATCGAAAGTGGTAAGCATGAGTACAGCCTAGATGAAGTTCATATGGTTCGTATCGAGCAGTTGTACCCATTCCCTGCTGAAAAAGTTCAATCTATTATTAAACGCTTTAAAAACTTAGAAGAAATCATTTGGGTTCAAGAAGAACCTCGTAATATGGGCGCATGGCATTACATGGCTCCAATTCTGTTCGAACTAGCTGGGGATAAAGTGAAAACAGGTTACATTGGACGCCCGGATCGTTCTAGCCCATCTGGTGGCGATCCATTCGCTCACAAAGCTGAGCAAGAATTAATTGTTGCACACGCTTTAGATGTGAAGTACAACTTCCGTCAAGATAAACAAGAAATTGAAGTTTTCAGCAACTGAAAGTAACAATGAGTTTTTCAGGCTTGGCTGTGGCAGATAGTCTGCCACAGCCAGGCTAACAAATGGAGATTACCGAAGATTAAAGAAGATAAAACACACCGTTAGGCAAATAAGGGGAGGACATTTAAAATGATCGAAATTAAAGTACCTGAGCTTGCAGAATCTATTTCAGAAGGAACTATTTCACAATGGCTTATCAACGTAGGCGACAAAGTTGAGAAAGGTGGCAGCGTTGTTGAGCTTGAGACTGACAAAGTCAATGTAGAAATCATTGCAGAGGATTCAGGTATTGTATCGAAGTTACTAGGCGAACCTGGAGATACAGTTGAAGTTGGTGCTACTATCGCAATTTTAGATGCAAACGGCGCAGCGGTTGAAGTAAGCACACCTGCTCCGGCTAATGAGCAACCAAAACAAGAAACTACTGAAGCACCGAAAGCAGCAGCTCCAAGTGCTGAACAAAATAAAGCGTTGCAAGGTTTACCAAATACAAATCGTCCTATCGCATCACCAGCTGCTCGCAAAATGGCTCGTGAATTAGGAATCGATTTAAACGAAGTACGTAGCACAGATCCACTTGGACGTGTGAGACCACATGATGTACAAGCTCACGCTGCAGCGCCAAAAGAAGCACCAGCTGCTCCAAAACAAAGTCCGGCTCCAGTTGCAAAAACTGAATTTGAAAAACCAGTTGAGCGTGTGAAAATGTCCCGCCGCCGTCAAACAATTGCAAAACGTCTTGTAGAAGTTCAACAAACATCTGCAATGTTAACTACATTTAACGAAGTTGATATGAGTGCAATCATGGAATTACGTAAAGAACGCAAAGATGCTTTCGAGAAAAAACATGATGTACGTCTTGGCTTTATGTCATTCTTCACAAAAGCAGTTGTTGCAGCATTAAAACAGTTCCCATTATTAAATGCTGAAATTCAAGGCGATGAGCTTATCATTAAAAAATTCTATGATATCGGTATTGCAGTAGCAGCTCCAGATGGATTAGTTGTTCCAGTTGTACGCGATGCTAACCAATTGAACTTCGCTGAAATTGAAAGCGAGATTCGTAATTTAGGTCTGAAAGCACGCGATAATAAACTTTCATTAAAAGAGCTACAAGGTGGTACATTTACAATTACAAATGGTGGTGTGTTCGGTTCTCTAATGTCGACACCAATCCTAAATAGTCCACAAGTAGGTATTCTAGGGATGCATAAAATCCAAGTACGTCCAGTTGCAATTGATGCAGAGCGTATGGAAAACCGTCCAATGATGTACCTTGCACTATCTTACGATCACCGTATTGTTGATGGTAAAGAAGCAGTTAGCTTCCTTGTTGCTGTTAAAGATATGCTTGAAGATCCAAAATCATTATTATTAGAAGGTTGATAGATTATTAATCTATTAAAGGCTGTAGAATGAATCATTCTACAGCCTTTTTTCATTATGTTCATACGGGACAAATCACACTACATAGACTAATAATGTATGCCTAAAACGTAAGGGGGATAAACATGAATAACCTTCCAGTTCATGCAAAACTTAAAGCAAATAAGGATACTTTCTTCCTCCCCGATTCAAACGGGGGTGTTTACTTTCGAAATAACTCCAGTTCATTCCGTATGGATGGTGATGGAATTTATGACTGGATTGAGAAATTAATGCCTATGTTTAACGGTAATCATTCTTTGACAGAGATAACCGATGGTCTCCCTCTCCCCTATCAAAATCGTGTATTTGAAATTGGAGAGATTTTATATGAAAATGGTTTCATTCGTGATGTAAGCCAAGATGCTCCCCACGAATTAAACAGTGCATTACTCGACAGATACGCTTCGCAAATTGAGTTTTTAGAAGCTGATTCCCATTCAGGCGCTTTAAAATTCGAAACGTACCGCGCAGCAAATGTGCTTATAATTGGTTCTGGCGATATGCTTACTTCCCTAGTTTCTTCTTTATTAGAATCTGGTTTACCTACATTCCATTATCTTGTTACAGATCGTGCTGAAACAAACTACGATCGAATTCACGAACTAAGCGAACGTGCATATGCAAATGATGACAATGTACTTATTCAAGAAATAGATATTACAATTGATCGCCCTTTACATGAAGTATTCGAGCCTTTCGACTGGATTTTATACGTTTCCCAAAATGGAGATATTGAAAGTTTAAGAGCAATCCATACTATTTGTAGAGAGTTTAAGAAAAATTTCATACCAGCTATTTGCTTATCAAGAATTGGTTTAGCTGGACCCGTCGTAACCGCAGACCGTGAAGAATGCTGGGAATCAGCTTGGCATCGTCTACACGAAACTACTTTACAAAGTGAAAATCCACCTGAACTTTTCTCACCAATTGCATCTGCAATGTTAGCAAATGTTATCGTTTTTGAGTTATTTAAACATGTCGCTGAAGGTTCACATAGGCAGCATAATCCTCAATTCTTTTTATTAAACTTGGAAACACTTGAAGGAAAGTGGCACCCTTTCATAAAACATCTTCTCGCAACCGATGAAATCTTTACAATTGATACGGTGCAAAATCTTCAAGAAAACCTTGCCCAACGTTCCGGACAATATACTTCAACTGAACTTTTTCGTTTTTTTGATACGTTAACTTCTAAAGAAGCTGGTATATTCCACATGTGGGATGAACAAGATTTACACCAATTGCCTTTATCACAGTGCAATATTCAAGTTGCAAATCCATTATCAGACGGACCTACCTCTCCCCTTCCTACTATAACTTGCGGTGGATTAACTCATAATGAAGCACGCCGCGAAGCTGGTTTAACAGGAGTTGAAACATATGTAGCTGAAATGATTCATCGTCTTATCCCCGAACATACTGATATCGGTATTGGTGCTGGGGAAACGATGACAGAAGGTGTATACCGAGCACTCCAAAAACATTTAAATAATAAGTTATATGAACGCCAATCACATATGCTAGAAGAGATTACAGAGCTTTATTTAACCGAAATTCATGATAAACATTGTAGGTTTTACTACGATGCTCTCTCTACAATTCATGAAATACCTAAAGTAGGAATGAGTGAGGAGTTACTTGGTTTTCCTGTCGTTTGGATCGGTATTAATGATAGATGGTATGGTGCGGCAAATATTAATATAACACTCGCATTAAGAAATGCTCTGCAACAAGCACTCCTTCATATTCAAAATGAAGAGATTCCTTATAAAGCTAATATGTTACCGGAATCATCCATTGTTTTATATAGTACGGATCCTGTTAGAGTAGCAATACAAGAAGAGGAAGAAATTCCAGGCGTACAGTCTTTACAAGTTGCTTTGCAAAATTTAACGGAAAACAACTTGTATCCATTCGTTTTTGATTTAGCTATTGAGTCATTTTTAAGAGACAACTTAGACGGTGTATATGGGGTATTAATTGCAAAGGAGGATGACCAATGACTCAAAACATACTACTTATAGGAGATGGCCTACTCACAGACTATGTACATGAGCAATTGTGTAAGCAATATTCACTCATCCGCCAGCATACAATTACAGAAGCTCTCCCTGAAAACATTCATCTTGCTCTCGTTTTACATGACGGGTCTCCTTCTTCCGTACATCGTGATGCTGAGCTTATCTTTCGCTCAAATAATATTCCGTGGCTTCGCGCGTTTACTTCGTTTGGTGAAGGTATTATCGGTCCTTACGTGAAGCCTCTTACAACTGGATGTTCCCACTGCGCTGATGGACGCCGGTTTATAGCTGGCTTTGATCAAAAAGAAATGTGGGAACTACAACGAAAATATGCATTAAAAGCAGAGAACGTGACGAGGCGTGATGTACGCGCCACCCAAAATGGAATGTTACAAATGTGCCAGCTCATTCATGTTGAAACAGAGAAAATATTAGCTCATGGATATTCTTCTTTAGAAAACGAACTCATTTTACTGGACTTACAAACGTTACAATGTACCCGGAATTCGTTTCTTCCAGACCCTCTCTGTCCGGTATGCAGCAATTTGCCTGACGATACAGCAGATGCAGCGCAAATTTCTTTACAACCAAGTTTGAAAACGAGTACTGAAACGTATCGCTGTCGTTCCATTCATGAACTAAACACATTTTTAACGAGAGACTATTTAGATTACCGGACTGGTATTTTAAACGGTAAAATGCAACATTCTCTATTACCGTTTGCTGATGTCATTATAAACATGCCGTTACTGTTTGGAAATGAAGGTGTCGCGGGCCGGACTCATTCATTTTCACTTAGTAAAGCAACCGCTATTTTAGAAGGTTTAGAACGCTATTGCGGTATGTCGCCTCGTGGAAAAAAAACAAATGTACATGGCAGTTTTCGTGAGCTAGAAGATATTGCACTGAATCCCCTCACACTTGGTGTGCATACAAATGAACATTACAATCGTGATAGTTTTCCATTTAAGCCGTTTGATCCTGATTATGAGCAAAACTGGGTATGGGGATATTCTTTATTACAAAGCAGGCCCCTTCTAGTTCCAGAATCAATCGCTTATTATAGCCTTGGTCATAGAGATGCTTTCGTGTATGAAACATCAAATGGATGTGCAATTGGTGGTAGTTTAGAAGAAGCAATTTTTCACGGCATTTTAGAAATTGTAGAGCGTGACGCCTTTTTGCTCACTTGGTATGCCGAATTACCTCTTCCCCGTCTCGATCTTAGTTCAGCCAATGATACTGAATTGCAACTAATGTTGGAACGCTTACGCACAATTACTGGATATGAATTATACGTTTTCAACGCGACGATGGAACATGGTATTCCGAGCATATGGGTCATTGCGAAAAATACAAGGCAAGATGGTATGAATCTCGTCTGTGCTGGCGGCGCACATATGGAACCAATTCGAGCTGTAAAAAATGCAATTCATGAAATAGCGGGCATGTTACTTATAACAGATGAAGAGCTTGAACAAAAAAGAGAGAAATATGAAAACGGTTTACAAGATCCATATCTTGTTTCGCAAATGGAAGATCATAGTATGCTGTACGGATTGAAAGAAGCGGAAGAACGTCTTCACTTCCTTTTACGTGATGATGCTCCAGTGCAAACGTTCCAAGAAATGAATGCATTACAATCATTTGATATGGATTTAACATCTGATCTTCATCAACTTTTAAACAGGTTACATCAATCTGGACTTGAAGTACTTGTTGTAAATCAAACGGTCCCCCTTATAGAAAAGAACGGCTTACATTGTGTAAAAGTAATTATTCCAGGCATGTTACCGATGACGTTCGGTCACCATCTCACTCGGGTTACAGGACTGGATAGAGTGTATACCGTACCGATGACACTTGGATATTGGGCTGAGCCTTTAACGAATGAAAGTTTAAATCCACATCCGCATCCGTTTCCATAATTCATAGTGAGGGGGAAATTTGATGCAACCTGATACTTTTTTACATCATCTCCATTTTTCTATTAATGAAATTATGTCGTCCGATAAAGAGATTGACTGGGAAGACGCACCACTTCCTTATAAATTATATCGAAATTTACCAGTAATCCCTCTCTCTTTAGAAATCCCATTAACTTTGCGGAATTCTTCTACTAAACCTAACTTAGAGGAAATCGGTCATTATCTTTGGTACTCATTTGGTTTAACACAATTATGTCAGCCTACTACTAACCTAGAAAATAATAAAACAACGACTCTATTTCGAAGATTCATCCCTTCTGGGGGTGCTTTATATCCGAATGAATTATATATGTATTTAAAAATTGATCATTATCCAGACGGCATTTACCATTACGACGCCGCGCACCACCGTCTTATCTTACTTCGTGAAGGAAATTTTGATTCTTATCTTACAGAAGCACTCGGCAATCGTTGTAACATACATTCTTGTTTTGGTGCTGCATTTGTATCCACTATGTTTTGGAAAAACTTCTTTAAATACAATAACTTTTCGTATCGTCTGCAAGGATTAGATAGTGGTGTTCTAATCGGTCAATTACTTGAATGCGCAAAACAATTTGGTTATACAAATGGTGTATATTTTCAGTTTCTAGATCGGGCAATGAATCATTTACTTGGACTGTCAGAAGGTGAAGAAAGTGTGTATGCTGTTATTCCTTTAAGTACAGAACCGAATACAGATTGGTTTCATGATGATCATCACGAAAATAAAACTATTACTTCTCATGACTTGTTGCAGCAAATCCCGCCGTTAACACATGAGCATTTCGTTCGCTCAAAATATGTAGATGAATATCCGATGATAAAAAAAATAAACGCAGCTTCTATGATTGAATCAACAGAACACTTCCAAACATTTACCCGTGAAGAACGACAACAATATAGTGCACACGCTATGCAGCTACCTAAAGTGGAACGTTTATCATATGATTTTTTACAACTTTGTAAAAAACGATATTCACCTGATTCTGACTTCATTTTAACGAAATGGGATGCAGCCGAGCTCGCTACTCTACTACAAGCAGCGAGCCTCTCCTTCCCTTATTACAACGACCTTGATGGCAAATATTTAAATGAAAACGCACGAGTCTCACTATATGGATGTTTTTATAACGTAAAAGACATAGAAAACGGCGCTTACGCTTATAACAGTAGGACACATTCCATACAGCCAATTCGGTACGGAGACCTTCGTTATTCTCTGCAATCCAGTATGACGATGGATAACGTAAACCTTTTTCAAGTACCACTTTGTCTACATGTAATCGGAAATAAAGATTACTATAAAAATAAATTAGGTTATAGAGGATATCGAATTCATCAAATGGAAGCTGGCATGCTCGTTCATAAACTCGTTTTAGCTGCGACCGCTATGGGGATGGGCGGGCATCCGTTACTAAGTTTTGATACAAATTCATGCGATCAATTGTACGGGATTGATGCCGGAAATGAAACTTCACTCATTCAAATTCCGGTTGGGGCGTATCGAGCGCGAAATTGGCTAAAAGGGTCCTTGCATAATTAGAAGCACGCCGATTAATGGCGTGCTTTTTTTAAAGGAGTTAAATTATTAAAAGCGAAATAAATACATATTCTTATATAAAAAATGATATGAAAGAAGTATTTCGCGTCTTAAAACCGAATGGATCCTTTTTACTAGTCGCTGAAACTTTCAAAATCCAATATCATATGGATAAATTTAAGACGACCGAAGAATTAGTAAACCTTTTTTATGAGACGGGATTTACAAGCGTGAAATGTTATGAAGAAAGAGGGTGCCTTTTTTACTAGATTACTTTAAAAATACTCTTAATTTGTCTTGCAAATAACCAGTTTTTCGTACCGTAGTTATCATTTAGACTATCTAAATTAATAGCTTTCCCGTTAGAAAACTTTAGTTCTAACGTTGTATTTTTGTCATTTGTTTTTAAGTTGCTATTTGTAATGTCATCATACTTTAATTTTTCAATCTCAATATACTCTTCCTTCTCTTCTCCGATAACGACGTGATCTTGGAAGAAGAAGAATACTTCTACTTTCTTACCGAAACAAAATATGTTTTTCGTATAAATTAATGTCGCGTTATCAAGTCCGACACATACTTCTTTCATCTCTTCAACAACGTTTCCTAAGTCTTCTTCGTTTCTTGCATTTGATTCAGCAATCCATTCTTCGATTGTATTCATGTTAATTGCCATACTGTGCCCCCTGGTTCGTTCATTGCTTTATTAAAAAACAAATACTATATGACAATATAAGCGATACGTACTATGTTTTCAAGGGTGAACGGTATATTCAAAATAAAGTGAAACTTTATTTATTCCCCTTTCACAAAAAAAATAGCACTTAAAAAAGTGCTATTCCGCTCTCCTTGCTGCTTGTTGAATTGGATCCCAAACGCTGTTATATGGTGGTGCGTAACTTAAGTCGACATCTTCTAAATCGTGAATACTCATTTTATTGAAAAGTGCCATCGCGATAACATCAATACGTTTATCTACGCCCTCTTCTCCAATTACTTGACCGCCTAATAATTGTTTCGTATCGGCGTGATATAGTAATTTCAAGTGAAGTGGCAAAGCACTCGGGTAATAGCCCGCCATATTTGTTGAATCTACTTTGACCATCTTATACGGGATGTTTAGCCCTTTCGCTTCTTTTTCATTTAAGCCTGTTCTTGCGAGCGTCAGATTCATAAATTTAATAATGCTTGTACCTAACGTACCTTTGAATGCTCTGCGTTTATCAACCATGTTGAGTCCGGCAAGTCGCCCTTGTTTATTCGCAGTCGTTCCGAGCGGGATATGGTCATGAATTTCCTTTATAACATGGTAATGTGTTGCACAATCACCAGCAGCATATACGTCTTTCACATTCGTTTGCATATAAGCATTTACTTCAATTGCACCTTTATGGTTTTTACGTATATTTGTCCCCTCAAGAAAATCAGTATTTGACTGTACACCGACAGATACTAAAACGAGATCAGTTTTATACGTCCCTTTATCCGTCTCCAGTTGTTCTACTCTTTCTTTTCCTTTAAACGCTTTTACATTTTCATTCGTTAAAATTTCAATATTATGTTTATCTGCTTCTTTATGTATATATTCCGCCATATCGGCATCATAAATTGTGCCAATATGATCGTTTCGCTCAATCATTCTTACTTTCTTACCAAGTTCGACGAATGTTTCTGCCATCTCTAGTCCAATTGCACCGCCGCCAATAATAGTTACAGCCTCAACTTTATTCGTTTCTAGCGTTTTTAATATGCGCTCAGCATCCGGAATTGTTTTTAAAAGATGAACGCCTTGCAAATCTCGCCCTTCCCATTCTGGCATAACAGGACGCACTCCAGTCGCAATTAATAAACGGTCATACGGAAATTCAAAAACATCTTTCGTCTCCGTATGCTCTGCGTACACCATTTTCTTTTCCGTATCTACTTTCGTTACTTCATGACGTACTTTCGCATCAATTCCATATTTATCACGAAACGTCTTTACATCGCGTGCAATTAACTTTTCAGTAGAAGCAATAACACCACTAATCACATACGGTAATCCGCACTGAGCGTATGAATAGATTTCACCTTTTTCTAACGTTACAACATTTGCAGTTTCATCGTTTCTAACAATTTGCATTGCTGCACTCATACCTGCTGCATCTCCGCCAATAATGACATAGTTCACTTTACCACTCCTTCTTTTTTACATACTCTTTACGATTTCCATATTTTATAGAAATAACACCTACTTCCATTGTAAAGAAATAGAATTCTATCTACAAATTTGGTGCACAAACCTATGCATGAATAGGTATCCGTCGTGTCTTATAAACAAGATGTTTAATATGCTATAACAGTAACTATTGAAAGTAGGTGAAACATACATGTGCGCCGGCCTTCTCGCTCAAACTCCAGAGGAACCGCAAGAACCGAAAGCCGCCATGCCACTTGATCAAGAATTTTCTATTAACGTAACATTATACAGCGCTCGTGCTTGGTTATCTAATGATGAGACTTTCGCACAAACGATTTGGAAAGGCTCTCGCTTCTCTTCAGCATCACACGCTGGCAAGTCCATCTTACCAATCGGTACTGTTAAAATTGTAAACTTATCTGATGATACAATAACAGTTACTGCCTCATCAGAAAAAGATGATACTCTCAAAATAGTCGTACCCCCTCGTTCTGAAGGTGTTTTAACATCTAGTGCATTATCTGATGTGCAAGCAAGTACATCAGGAGGAGCAAGCAAAGTCACATTCCTCTTTCATATCTTTTTCTCAAGGGATCCTGGTCCAGCTAAATAACCATAGAAAAGGTACAGCTATGCACTGTACCTTTTTCACGCGTTTATTCTCTTGATTTGATCAATTCAACATTATAAGTTTCAATATCTGTTAGCTTTCCTGTAAAATACGGATTTTCTCTATACCAAGACTGTTTTGAAAAATACGCTTGCATATCTTTCGTTTGAAACATATGTCCATGTCTTGCGTATATTTCGTTTCTTGCTATTTTCAATTGTTCTTTCGATAAATATGTTAAGTCCGTACTCGTTAATTTTCGAATATCACTATCAGGGAAGATGAAACCATTATATACATAATGAGTCGTAGGCGGTGGAGTAACATTGTAAACAACTGTTTTTTCTACACTTTTCTTTTGAAATGGAAGATTATAAGCCGAAAGTGCCGTTACCGTTTCTACCTTTGTCGTTTCCCTTCCGTTTTCTCCATTTCGTTCTAAATAAATCGCCGCACTTCCATCAGTCGCTATCGGTCCCCACGTAATTTCTTCTCCAGTCAACGCAGTAACTGGCTTTTGATTCACGTACAATGTTGCACCAGACGCATTCGTTTGAACTGTAATATATTGCCCTTGCAACGTTAAATCTACCGTTACATTATTTTGACTTTGTTTTATAAGTACAACCTTTTCCTCTCGTGATAGTTTTACATAGTCATTTTTATATTCCGCTTGAAACACTTGAGTTCCTGGAAGAAACGGTCCATATTGCTTCTCAAACTTTTTGTCATTTGTCTTATCAATTTCTTTTCCGTTCATTTTTAAAGATGTACCTTTTTCATTTGAAAGCAGCGTCGTATAATACGTCTTCGCTTTCAATTTATACCGATCAAATAAAAAGAAATACTTCCCGTCTTTCGTTAAAGAAAAATCTGCTCTTTCTATTCCATCCCCTTGTTTTTCACCTTGCCTCAAATATTCGTTCAATTCATTCACGTAAGATGGATTTTCTTTTATATATGAAAATAGAGCCGTTACACTCTCTCTTGTGACAATAACGGCTGGATCATCTGCCGTGGTGATCTCAGCTAATTTCTCCCCGTCCCTCTCTTGTAAAACAGTAATAATTCTCTCTACTTGCGATGATTGTGAGTAATATGAAGATCCATACGCATATAATCCGCCCAATACTATAATAAAAAATGTTAAAAGTGTAATTCCAATTATTGTCCCTTTGCTCATTTTCTGCTTCTTTACTACAGGATCCCGCCTCTTCGTCCCGCAGTTTTGACAAAATTGCACACTGTCTTCAAAATGAGTCCCGCACTTTGTGCATACATTCATCCATTCAACCACCTTTTCGTTAGAAGCCTGTTAATCCCCCGATAAAGGTTTGGATTATCGTTTTAATGTAAGACCAAAACACGATAAACGTTGCAATTCCGATTAAAACATTTGCGATAATAAGTGTGTAAACAGGATCTACTCCGCCGTTGTCTAGTTTTAATATAGCTACAATTATACTAATTCCCATATACGTTGTAGCCAGCCCTAATAAGATTGGTAAAAAAAAGATCAATAGGAAACTAAATAGAAAAGAAAGAACTAGTATAGCAATAGCTGGCGTCGCTATCGTCCCCCATATACCGAATGATTCAAGAAAAGAAAAAGATGATTTCATCATCTTACCACTTACAAAAATAATAAATCCGACAAATAAAGTTAAAATTAATAAAAAGAAAAAGACCATTACAGATTCTCCAAAGAAAGTAGGAGTAGCTATATCTGGCACTAATGTCCTCGTAACAGTCGCCGCTGCGCTCATCATTCTATAAAAAATACATGCTCCTAAAAAGCAAATAAGCACAAGACTTACAATTCCATTTCGCACCTCAATATTTCCACTTTCCATAATGGCCGATGGTGATTTAAAAGCATTTTTAAAGAACTGAAAATAGCCACTTGCAAATTGTTTCACTTGCTCTACCGTTTCATTCGGACGAGTTTCCTTTACTCGTGCCGGGCGCGATAGCTGCCCTTCTTCCTGCCCACCACTCGCTACCACTTCTTCCGTTAACGAATGTCCACAATTGCCGCAAAACCTTGCTTCCGCTGCATTTTCAGTATTACATGCCGGACATTTCATTCTCTCATCCCTCCTTAAGCATATACCTTATAGGGTGTTACAAATTCAATATATGACTTTGTACATAAAACATGACTACAAGAAAAAGAATATGAAATCCTTCTTTTAAACGAAACTATGTGTGCTAGTAATATAGAAAAATAATGTTATTATGAAACAGAGCAAATAAAGTGAAACTTTAAACAGATTGGATGAAGACAGTGGAATTTGTAAACTCGATTTTTCAAACACTCCTTACAAGTGTGATCCAATTATTTTCTTTAATTGGTGTCATCATTGTAATTGGATTTATATTAGGTTATTTAGAATCTCTCACACGAACGTATTGGTCAAGAGCTTTTGGTAGGAAAGGTTTTCTTTTAACCGCGTGGATTGGTGTTCCCGTTCATGAGCTTGGACATGCAATTATGTGTCTATTATTTCGTCATAAAATTGTAGCAACGCAGTTTTTCCCAACAGATACAAGTCAGGGAGCTTTAGGTTACGTACAACATCAATACAATCAAAAAAGTATATACCAACGAATCGGTAATTTCTTTATCGGCATCGGTCCTATTATTTCTGGGATTACTGCCTTAATACTTTTAATGCGCTATTTCGTACCAGATTCATATTCTTTATTTAATACGAATCTGGAAAAAACTGTTACATCGACTTCTATTAGCTTAGACATGATCCAAAACATGCTACTATCGACGTTTGTATTATTGAAAAGCTTATTTACATTTAGCAATTTATTGAATCCTTCATTTTGGTTATTTTTATTTATCGCTATTTGCATTTCCGCACATATCGCTTTAAGTAAACCAGACATTAAAGGATCAATAGACGGTGTTATCGTCATGTTTATCGTATTATTTTTATTCAATATAATAGCGGGACTGTTTCAGTACGATAGTAACCAACTAATCGGTAAAATGATGAAGTATAATATGTATTTCATCGCGTTTTCTAGTGTGGCGCTTCTTTTCTCTTGTATTTCTACACTTGTGAGTTTTGTGTTTTATAAAATAAGAAGAGGGCGTTCATTGTGAACGCCCTCTTCTCATCAATTATTTCTCTTATAATCACAATGCTCAACCGGAACACGAGCGTGCCCTTCTTCATCGGTACACCATGACTGTGACTGAAAGGCAAGAAAAATACCAATCCACTCTTCCTTCTTCTCAAAGTGAATCAATATCCCACCGTCTTGCCATTTGCCATCATCACCTTGCCATTTCTCTACATTCCCTTGATTCATATGAATATCGTGTATACCGTTTCCAGGTGTAAAGTGGAAATACGAATCCGGAACCTTTTCTTCTGGTCCCCACCTTTCACCAAACGCATAAATAATTGCTTTCTCATCTATTGCTCTTTTTATATAATGTTCTATTTTCTCATTTAAATCATTATCAGATCCCGATTTTTCAGCAGGTAAAGGAATCATTTGCTTTGAATCAAATAAATTACCTCTTACATAATCTAAAGCTACTTTCGGCTCATTGTTTTTCACTTCCGTAAAACCGAACGGTAATGTCGGTAAAATATGAATCGCCTCTGATCGAATATTGTTACTCGCAAAATATAAAACTTCCGACGGATAGCTTTGCGATTTCACGTTAATTGCAATGCGATAATTAACTCCTGCTTCGCCTTGTAAATGAACTTGATAATGAGGTGTTTTCCCTTTTCCAATCTTAGATTGTACAACTGTACCTTTTAATACACCGTAGTTTTTTAAGGGCATCTCTTTCATCTCCTATTCATTTAGTAGAAGCTTTTCATACTTTAGGCATTATCCATATAAAAAGAAAATCCTCCTTTCCCAGGAGGATTTCTTATTTTCTCAACATATACCAAACAATAACCTCCACCACTACAAGCAACACCGCACCAAAAATCATTAACGTCGTCTTCTTTAATAGTTCATTTTCACGATAAGGGATATTACATAAATACGCGCCTAGTGTAATCCGTGATGGACAAGCGATTGTGGCTACTGATGATGCGGTGTTTTGGAGCGTTGTGACGTATTGCCACGGGAGTGCTACGTTTTGCGCTGTTTGCATTTGTAGCTTTATAAACATCGCATTTGATCCTGCGTTACTACCTGTTAAAAAGCCTCCGATTCCCCCAATAAACGGAGCAACGAAAACGAAAAACGTACCAAATGTTTCACCAGCTGTTTTTGCGAGTAATGAATGCATACCAGATGCGCCCATTAGTTCTGAAATGGCGATAAACATCGTCGTTGTAATTGCGAATGGAATCCATTGTCTTATCGTTTGCGAGAGTGATTGTTTCATAATATTGGATGGAATGCGGAAGAAAATAATTGTAAATAAACAAGTCATAGCGAGCCAAAACCCTGGCGAATATAGTAACTCTAGTTTGTAAGAGTATGATTTTAAATCGAGAACTGCATATGACCTAAGAAAATCATGTAATGCTGGAACGAGGCGAGAAAGTAAAATACAAACTGTTAAGAATATATAAGGGCTAATAATTTTTATAATAGATACTTCTCTCTCTACAGCCGCAGCATGTTCTGTTATAAAGTTTTGCTCACTTTTTCCTTTTAATTTAATGATTAGAAAGCCAAATGTAATGGTAACGATAGAACTTAATATCCCTGCAAGTTCAACACTTACGTATGCGTTAGAAAGATAGATTCCGAGAGAAAATAATAGAAAGAATCCTACTCCTTCCTTACACTTTTCTATAACTGCCTGCCAGCCACCGACAACGTATAAAGAAAGGAAGATAAAATATGCGAAAATCGGGATGCTTAATAATGCTGTATTTGTACCAAGAGTTGTGAGCGGCATGTTAATAAGCTGAGAACCGATAATCGTACCCGTTGCCATCGCGCCCCATGAACTTGCAAGTAAACCGATAAACGATAGTAGCACAGCTTGAAACGGTTTATAACCGAGCGAAAGAAAAATAGGTGCTGCGACCATAAAACCAATTCCGAATCCACTTACTGATTCAATAAGTGGACAAATGCCAAAGCACATAAGAAGCATTTGTAGTAAGCGATCGTGCGTAACTTCTTCTAGAAAACGCGCTACTTGATCGATGTACCCCATTTTGTTCATGAGGTGAAATAAAAAAATACCGAAAAATAAAACGTATCCGACAATAAAACAAATTAACCAACCTTTAATCGTTGCGTGCACAGTTTCACTTATCCCTAATTGGAACGTTGGCGAAAGTAAAACGATTCCGACAGAAACGGCATAAGAAATTAATGAAGCCCTTAATGACGTTTGTTTAAACAAAAATAAACAAATAAAAATCATCATAATTGGGATAAGTGCCAACAATATGGCCATGCTATCATCTCTTTTCGTAAAAATTGCAATTTTTAACTATTATATAACAGATGTTATGATTTTCAATTATTTTTATAACAGATTTAAAAAAGGAGCCGCTTGGCTCCTTTTCTGAATAACTAATATTTTATCTTTTATCCTGAAAAACCGTCTGCTGTCCAATCATTTTTTCTAGTACAACAAACACAATATAAGCACATATTACTTGCAATACAATATTCCCAAGTTTTATTAATTCAAATGAATGGATCCATTGGAATAATTCACTTAATAATACAATCGAAACGATACTAAATAGTTCTATACTAACCGAAAATATACATACTTCTAAAATAGATTGCTCTTGTATTCGATTTAATTGGGAAAAGATGAATACATATCCTAAAAACAGAGCCATCAACTCTATTTTCGTCATGCTAATGAGCCAAGCGTATAATGGTACAGTTAAAAAAAGATATAATAGTTTACGTCTTAGCATGCCTTCTCACCCTCTAAGTTATAAGTATTTTCTGTATATTTTAACATTTATTACACAAAAGAAACAGAAGAGACTTAAGCCTCTTCTGTTTCTTTTACTGCATGTATTAACTCACAAATTTCTTCTCGCTTTTCATTTTCTAACAGCTCAATGACTTTACTTCCAACGACAACGCCGTCACATATTGTAATCATTTCTTCAATTTGCTCTCGTGTTGAAATACCGAATCCTGCGACTACTGGTAAGTGGACGTGTGCTTTTACTTTTTCTAAGTAACTACGAATCTCATCTTTAAAGTTTTGACGTACTCCCGTTACGCCCGCTACTGTAACGGCGTAGACGAATCCTTGTGATTCACTCGTGATTTTTTCGATTCGTTCAATAGGGCTCGTTACGGTAACGAGTGGAATTAAAGCGATATTCGCCACGCGAAGGAGCGGTGCAATAATGTCTTGTTCTTCATACGGTAAGTCTGGAACGATAATACCGTCCACCCCTGCTTCAAGACAGCTCTCAATGAAACGTTCCTTTCCGAATGCGAGTACTGGATTTAAATATGTCATAAGTACAAATGGAATTTGAACTTCTTGCCTCACCTCTATTAATGCTTGAAAAATACCTTTCAATGTTACACCGCTATCTAATGCTCTTTTTCCTGCCCTTTGAATAGTTGGACCGTCTGCGACTGGATCTGAAAATGGGATACCAATTTCAACGATGCTTGCTCCTGCTTCATCAAGAAAACGAATTCTTTCTTTTAACTTTTCAAGTCCACCATCTCCGCCCATTACATACGGAATAAATGCTTTCTTGCCATTTTCAAACGCTGCTATAATTTTTTCTACTCCCATTTTTTACACCTCTTCCATATAACGTTTTATACTCTCTACATCTTTATCACCGCGGCCGGATAAACAAATGACAAGTCCTTCGTCTTTCTTCATTTGCGGCGCTAGTTTTAAAGCGTATGCAACAGCATGTGAACTTTCTAATGCCGGGATAATCCCTTCTTTCTTCGTTAATAATTGAAATGCTTCTAACGCTTCTTCATCTGTAATGGAATGATAAGAAACGCGGCCAATATCTTTTAGCAAGCTATGTTCTGGCCCAACACCTGGGTAATCCAGCCCTGCCGAAATAGAGTGCGCTTCTTGAATTTGCCCTTCTTCATTTTGCAGAAGGTACATCATCGATCCGTGTAAAACACCGACACTTCCTTTCGTTAAAGTGGCTGCGTGCTTTTCTGTGTGAACACCTTTTCCAGCTGCTTCAACACCGTAAAGAGCAACTTCTTCATCGTGTACGAACGGATAAAACATTCCCATTGCATTACTACCACCGCCAATACAAGCAACGACTGCTTCTGGTAATTTCCCTTCTAACGCTTCGTATTGCTTTTTCGTTTCTTTCCCAATTACACTTTGGAAATCACGAACAATTTGCGGGAATGGATGTGGCCCGAGAACTGATCCCATAATGTAGTGCGTATCGTGTACATGTGAAACCCAGTAACGAAGCGCCTCGTTCACCGCATCTTTTAACGTGCCGCTACCTGCCGCAACGCTTTCTACTTTTGCTCCGAGTAATTCCATTCGAAACACGTTTAATTTTTGTCGTCTCACATCTTCTTCTCCCATGAAGATGACGCATTCTAAACCGAAAAGTGCACATACAGTAGCTGTTGCAACTCCGTGTTGTCCTGCTCCTGTTTCAGCGACAACTTTCTTCTTACCCATTCTTACCGCAAGAAGTGCCTGACCGATTGTATTGTTAATTTTATGAGCTCCCGTATGGTTCAAATCTTCACGTTTCAAATAGATTTTTGCTCCGCCGCAATACTTCGTCATATTTTCAGCGAAATAAAGCGGTGTTTCTCTTCCAACATACGTTTGTAAATAATGATCTAATTCCTTTTGAAACGCTTCATCTTGCATCGCTTCTTTATATGCTTCTTCTAATTCTAATACGGATTGCATTAACGTTTCTGGAACGTATCGTCCTCCGTATATACCGTAATGACCTTTTTCATCTGGATATGCGTAGTTCATTTTGAACACTCCTTCGCTTTTTTAATAAATTGTTTTATTTTCTTTAGATCTTTCTTTCCTTCTGTCTCTACTCCGCTGCTCACATCGATCATATATGGCTGAACGGTTCGAATTGCTTCTTCTATATTAAGGATGTTTAATCCGCCAGCTAATATCGTTTTCTCTCGCAACTCGTTTGGCATATGTGCGAGTAACTCCCATGAGAATGTCTTTCCGTTTCCTCCGTGGAACTTTTCTTTCGGGCTATCAAATAACAGATAATCTGTATCGTATTTTTTCGCACATTCAATATCTTTCTCTAAAGCTACTCCTACTGCTTTTATAGACGGAATATTCAATCTCCTAATTTGATGATTGTCTTCATCCCCATGTAGTTGCACATGCGTTAACCCGCACTCCTCTGCAATTTTCTGGATCACTTCTACTGATTCATTTACGAAAACACCTACCTTGAAAACGTGGACTGGAATTTCCCCAATAATTTCTTTCGCTAGCCCTGGGGTGATTTTCCGCTTACTTTCTGCAAAAACAAATCCAATTGCATCTGCTCCGTATTCGCAAGCATGTTTTGCTGTTTCAACATCAGTGATGCCGCAAATTTTCACTTTCATATGTTCACCTTACAGTCTTCGAAAAAGTTACTTATAGAAGATGATGTCATAAGTGCTTCTCCAACTAATACACCTTTTGCACCAGCTCGTTTGACGCGAATAATATCTTCTTTTGAATGAATGCCGCTTTCACTAATCCAAAGTAGGTTTTCCTCATTCAGTCGTTTTCCGAGCTTTTCAGTTTGGCTTAAATCTACTTCAAATGTTTTTAAATTACGGTTGTTAATACCGATAACGTGCGGATTTAATCGGATTGCAATTTCTAATTCCTGTTCATCATGAACTTCAACAATCGCTTCTAATCCTTTTTCTAGCACGTAGTTATAAAGCTCGTTTAATTTCTCTTTTGACAATGCTGCAACAATTAATAAAATAAGATCTGCTCCTGCTTCATACGCTCTATCAATTTGGATTTTATCGATTATAAAATCTTTACATAAAAGCGGAATGTTACTTTCTGCTCTTGCCGTTTCTAAGTCGTGAAACGACCCTTTAAAAAATTGACCGTCTGTTAAAACCGAAACTGCTCCAGCACCGCATTCTTCATATGTTTTCACTTGTTTTGGCACATCAACGTGTAAATTAATATCACCTTTTGATGGAGACGCTCGCTTTACCTCTGCTATTACAGTAAACTGCTCTAAAGCTTTTACAAGTGAGTGTGTTTTCCTTTTTTCTTTCACTGGTGAATATGTTTCATATAACTCCGCAACTTCTACTTTCTTTTGCTCTACAATTTTGTCTAAAATCGTCCCCATTTTAATTCACCCTTTCTAATTTTTCATGGCTTGCTGCAATTAATAAGTTTAGTTTGGCTAATGCTTTTCCAGAGTCAATGCTATGTGCCGCTAGTGTAATTCCTTCTTCAATCGTTTCTGCTCTTCCATTTGCGAAAAGGGCTAGACCTGCATTTAATAAAACAGTATCGCGATAGACACTCTTTTCTCCGCTTAATACTCCGAGTGTAATCTTTGCATTTTCTTTTGAATTCCCACCTCTAATTTCTTCATTTTTCACTCTTGAAAAACCATACTTTTCTGGATCAATACTCATTTCTACTATTTCATTATCTTTTAAAACGACGACATGATTTTCTCCCTGTAATGATGCTTCATCTAAAAAGCCACTTCCGTTTACGACGAGCGCTTGTTTTCTGCCAAGTTTCTGCAATACTTCCGCTACCGGCAATAACATATCTCGCTTATAAATACCGACAAATTGTGTTTCTAAATTAACCGGATTCGTCAACGGTCCAATTAAGTTAAAGATCGTCGGAACGTTTAATTCTTTTCTTATTTTCATAATGCGTCTTAATGCTGGATGCATCGCTGGTGCGAATAAGAAGGCAATCCCTACAATTTCTAATAAGTAGTCAATTTCACCTGGCGTACAACTAATGTTTACACCGAGTTCTTCTAATAAATCAGCACTTCCTGTTTTACTAGAAACAGCGCGGTTTCCATGTTTCGCAACCTTTACACCAGCTCCGGCAAGTACAAATGCCGATGTTGTACTAATATTGAATGTTTGCGCACCGTCACCACCCGTTCCACAATTGTCCATCGCGCCTTTTATATGATTTGAAAACGGTAATGCCTTTTCGCGAAGAGCACGAACGAGACCGTATATTTCTTCTGCTGTTTCGCCTTTCGCTTTCAGCAATACTAAGAAAGCTGCAACTTCACTTTCCAATATGTTGTCACTTAATAAAAGAAGTCCAGCTTCATACATTTCTTCTTCTGTTAAATGTTGTCCCTCTACTAATTTTCGAAGATAACTGTTCATACTCTCTCCTCCTCTTTCACTTCTGCTAAAAAGGCACGTATTAACTTTCCGCCTTCTTCTGTTGCAATTGATTCTGGGTGAAACTGTAATCCGAAGAGCGGATAATAGTTGTGACGAACTGCCATGATTTCTCCGTCATCCATCGCTGTCGCAAGTATGTCAAAACACTGCGGCAAACTATTTTGCACTGCGACGAGTGAATGGTAACGCATTGCTGTTAACGGCTGCGTTACGTACGAAAAGATTGACGTTCCGTTATGTTTCACACGCGATGTTTTTCCGTGTTTAATGCGCTCTGCTCTAACAATTTCTCCTCCAAATGCGGATATGATTGCTTGATGGCCAAGGCAAATTCCTAAGATGGGAACGTTCTTATAAAAATGACGAATAACATCGATACAAATTCCAGCATCTTCTGGTTTCCCAGGTCCTGGTGAGAGCACAATTCCTTTCGGCTTCATCTCCTCTAATTGTTCAATTGTTATTTGATCATTTCTTACGACAACAATTTCTTTCTCGTACTCGCCTAATAGTTGATACAAGTTATATGTGAACGAATCATAATTATCGATAAGTACAATCATTTCATAACCTCCAAAAGCGCTCTCGCTTTATTTAATGTTTCTTCATATTCAGCAACCGGGTCTGAATCGTAGACGATACCCGCTCCTGCCTGAACGTACGCTTTCTCGTCTTTTACAACCATCGTTCGAATTGCTAGCGCCATATCAAGATTTCCTGAGAATGAAATATATCCAACTGCTCCGGCGTATACATTTCTTTTTTCATGCTCTAACGTATTAATAATTTCCATCGCTCTAATTTTCGGAGCACCTGATACTGTACCCGCTGGTAAACAATACGCTAATGCATCAAATCCACTTATTCGTTTTCGCAATGTTCCGTAAACTTCAGATACAATGTGCATAACGTGAGAGTATTTTTCTACTTTCATATATTTATCTATCATCACAGATCCAATTTCACTTACTCTGCCAATATCATTTCGCCCTAGGTCCACAAGCATCATATGCTCCGCCCGCTCTTTCTCATTTCCTAACAGTTCTTTTTCGATTTCCTCATCTTCCTGCTCCGTTTTCCCTCTCGGTCTCGTACCCGCAATTGGGTTCGTCATCACTTTATCCTCTCTAACTGATAACAAACTTTCCGGCGAAGAACCGAGTACAACGTAATCTTGAAAGTCGATATAAAACATATATGGCGACGGGTTTGCAATACGAAGTTTTCGGTATAGTGCAAATGGATCGCCTTTACACTCACTTTTCAAACGCTGAGATAATACGACTTGGAATATGTCCCCGGCTCGTATATGTTCTTTCGCCGTTTCTACCATTTCGCAAAACTCTTTTTCCGTTATAGAAGAAGTGAATGATAATGTTGATTGTATTTCATTTACTTCCGCTTCTTCTCCCTTTAGCACTTCCTCTTTGTATACTTGCAATCTTTCGTATACTTCTTCATAAGAAGCTGAATCGTCTTCCCTGCATACATATACAAATGAAAACTTTTGGCGTAAATGATCGTAAACGGTAAACTCACGATATAGTAAAAGGTGTACTTCTGGAATATTTAATGGATCGTGTAAATCTGCTCCAATGTTTTCATACTGCCGAATGACGTCATAACCAATATAACCAACTGCTCCTCCGCAAAATGGGAATGGACTCTCTACTAGCGATGGTGCGATTACCTCTTCTAACACTTGCAATACGTTACCTTGCAACTTTTCTGTTTGCCCATACATCGTTCGTTCTACTTCTATACCGACGCTTTTCACTTCTCCATATGGATTACACCCTAAGTAAGAATAGCGCCCTTTATCTGGATGAAGCTGTGAGCTTTCTAATAAAAACTTTTTCTTTCCCTTCATACGTCTATATAAAGAAATTGGCGTAATGCTATCTCCTTCTTCTTCAGCGATTACTAAAAATGTTTTTCTTTGTTCTTTTTGCTTCATAAATTCCTCTTTTGTCATCATGCCTTTCACCTCACTCTGAAAAATAAAAAAGTCCCCTACATATCGAAATATGTAGAGGACGATAAATTTACCGTGGTACCACCTCAGGTTGGACGCAAAAGCATCCCGCTTTATTCAGGTACAAAATATATACCTTATCCTTGTAACGGCGGAACCCGGGTTGCCTACTGAAAACAATTGTTCAGCATACCTCTCGTAAGCCCATTCCGTATATGGCACCGCACCGGGCTCCCACCTATTCCCGGCTCTCTGTAACGTCTCCATTATACGTACTCTTCTTACTTAAACGATTTAACATATTTAATTTTTTATACACAAAAAGGGAGTACTCATCCTATAGAAAGGACGGGTACTCCCGTGGTGCCACCTTAATTCGTTACAAACGTAACGCACTTTACCGTATCAAAAACAATACGTGTCTCTTATATCGATGAGATCATGTCGCCAAAGCCTACTTCTTTCGTTTCGGTTTGGAAGCTCCGAAGCCCATTCCACATCAATTCCATACTGATTCGCACCAACCATCAGCTCTCTGACATGTTCATCATGTGTACTCTTCTTCATCAACGCTTGCATTTTTTTAAGTTGCACTCATTATATTCCTCACGTTTCTAAAAAGTCAATACTTTTTTCGAAAAAAATATTTTTTCTTCGTTCGATATTATATTGACAAAACAACCTGTTTTTATGTAAATATAATAAATACTCTATTAAAATTAAGGTTTTTTGTCAGAAAATCATATATTACAAAAGCGAAACATTGTCAAAAAACGCTTACATTTCAGAAAATTCATATTTTTGAATGGATTTTTCTGAATAATCATGATAGATTATAAATATGCATAACGCATCAAAAGACATGACAAAAGGAAGGGGAACTACATGAGTACGCAGATGTTAACTTTAACTTCTATCTCTATTTACATGCTCGGGATGTTAGTAATCGGCTATTTCGCCTACAAACGAACGTCCAACTTAACAGATTATATGCTTGGCGGGCGTACACTAGGCCCCGCAGTAACAGCATTAAGTGCTGGAGCATCTGATATGAGTGGTTGGCTTTTAATGGGATTACCCGGTGCAATGTTTAGCGTTGGATTAAGTAGTAGTTGGATTGCGATCGGCCTAACATTAGGCGCATACGCAAACTGGCTTTATGTCGCTCCTCGCTTACGTACCTACTCTGAAATTGCAAACAACTCTATTACTATTCCAGAATTTTTGGAACACCGTTTCCACGACAAATCTCACATGCTACGCTTAGTATCCGGACTTGTTATTATGATTTTCTTTACTTTTTATGTAGCTTCAGGACTAGTTTCAGGCGCTGTATTATTTGAAAATTCATTTGGTATGAACTATCATATTGGATTATTCATTGTAGCAGGCGTTGTTGTAGCTTACACATTATTTGGTGGTTTCTTAGCTGTAAGTTGGACAGACTTCGTGCAAGGAATCATTATGGTAGTTGCTCTTATTCTTGTTCCTATCGTAACAATTATGAATGCAAACGGACTTGGACCTGCATTTGATACAATTCGATCTGTAGATCCAACACGTTTAGATATTTTTAAAGGTGCCTCCACTTTAGGAATTGTTTCCTTATTCGCATGGGGCCTTGGTTATGTTGGACAACCTCATATTATCGTACGCTTTATGGCAATTTCTTCTGTAAAAGAACTTAAAAGCGCACGAAGAATTGGTATGAGCTGGATGATTTTCTCTGTTGTCGGAGCTATGTTTACTGGTCTTATCGGTATTGCCTACTATTCACAACAAGATTTGACATTATCTAACCCAGAGACAATTTTCCTTGAGCTTGGAAAAATTTTATTCCATCCACTTATTACTGGATTTTTATTAGCAGCGATTTTAGCTGCAATTATGAGTACAATCTCATCTCAGCTTCTCGTTACTTCAAGTGCTGTAACAGAAGACTTATATCATACATTCTTTAAACGTTCTGCTTCTGATAAAGAGCTTGTATTTGTCGGTCGTATGGCTGTTCTTGGTATCGCCTTAGTTGGGTGCGCATTAGCGTTTAAACAAAATGATACGATTTTAGCTCTTGTTGGATACGCTTGGGCTGGATTTGGTTCTTCATTCGGACCAGCTATTTTATTAAGTCTATATTGGAAACGTATGACGAAATGGGGCGCGCTTGCTGGTATGATTTCTGGTGCCGCGACTGTTATTATATGGACTCAATTTAAATTCTTAACAAACTTCTTATATGAAATGATTCCTGGTTTCACAATTAGTTTACTAGCAATCATAATCGTTAGTTTACTAACTCAACCTTCAAAAGAAGTTGAAGAGCAATTTGAGGATTTCGAAAAACAACATAGTCATAGTCTATAAAAAAGCTTTGCTGTTATCGTAACAGCAGAGCTTTTTTTATTACAGTTCGACAATCTTCTTCTCAAATTTAACAAATTCTTTATGTTTCGTTAAATTTAACATAACACTACTCCTTTATAGTATTAGTATTAGCACTTATACAGAAAGGGGACTCCAACATGTTAGCAGCTTTCCAGCAACAACACATAAGAAAATTTTCACCTATTACAAATACTTCTGCTTCTCGTTTAAACATTCAACCTAATCCACCCAAAATTTCAATTGCTCCTTCTGTTATTTCAGTTATCGGTGTTCATATGGAAAAAAATAAGTTAAAAATAAAAACCGGGCAAAGTACTGAGTTATCAGCTTCCGTTTTACCAATGCAAGCGACGAATAAAGAACTTATTTGGACCAATATGAATTCTGATGTCATCACAATATATCCAAAAGGTGAAACTGTGACGATTACTGGACAAAGTGCGGGAAGAGCAGTCGTAATTGTTACAACTGCTGAAGGAAAATTTCGTGACCTATGCGTCATTCATGTACAACCTTATATGACAAATCCAAAGTAAAAGAGTGGCTTCGTAGCCACTCTTTTACTTTATTTCAATGTGCGGATTTTTACTTTTCACAAGATTAATAAATTGTTCTTTATTTTTAGGAGAAATAATCTCTGTTTCATATGATCCGTAAACAATTTCTAATCGATCGAATGATAACGCATAAGCCGCTATTGGATTTTTTGTATTGGAAATTCGTTTTATGTCTCGTATAAATATACGCTTTTTAACCGGACCTGATGTAATCATAATTATTTCTTCCTTAACGATATATTTTGTTGAAAACCAACTCCAACTAAACAGTATAGCCAACGGAATTGTAAAAAATAAAAGAAAATATTCTCTCCCTACAAATATGGGAGCAAAACACGCTCCAATGACAACGAAAAAAATCGGATATAACCATACATCTTTTTTTGATGGAAATTCCACTAAACTTCCTCTCCCTTGATTTAAGTCAATGAATCTCCTCCTCTTCCCTATTACAATGAAAACAACATTAGAATAGGAGGACGTATTATGACTGAGCGAAATTTTGCCTTATTTGCAGGCACTTCTCTTCTTATCATGGCATTCACTGCATTTTTTTCTTACGGTTTTGTTCACGGAAATCTCGTTGTACCAAGTAATGCGAGCACGACACTCCATAATATTCAAACTTCAAGTTCACTTTTCAAAGCAGAAATTTTCGGATGGATTATCATTTTTATTACGGATATTATCGCCTCGTGGGCTCTTTATTTCTTTCTAAAACCTATCTATACTAGCCTCTCATTACTAGCTGCCTGTCTTCGTCTTATGTATACAGCTATACTTGGGATTGCTATATTCAATTTAATATTTGTATTACTTCTTTCCAAAAGCACAGTTGCTAATTCAGAAGCATATACAATGTTATTTCTAGAAGCTTTTGAATACATTTTGTCTGTAGGATTAATCATTTTCGGCTTACATCTTCTCACCTTAGGATACGTAACCTTTCAATCTAAAAACATACCGAAAACTATTAGTATATTACTGCTCATTGCTGCAATCGGCTATATCATCATTAACGTAATGAATACGATGTTTTCACAATATGATGCGATTATTTCCATTCTTAACGTTGTCTTTCAACTACCGATGATCGCAGGTGAACTAGGATTTAGTATATGGCTATTGCTTAGAGGTGGAAAAAACTCTACTGTTTGAGTCGTTTCTTAATTCTACTTAATGATTCTGGCGTAATACCAAGATAGCTCGCTAGCTGATATTGCGGAACACGATCGATTAAATACGGTCGTTTTTGTAATAATGCTTTATATCGTTCTTCTGGTGTCGATGCAATAAATAACGTAAGCTCTTCTTGTACTTCACCAAAATTGTATTCAATCATTTGGCGCGTCATTTCTTCTAACTGTGAATATTTCTTATACATGTCCTTTTCACTATACAGATCGCCAACTACAACTAGACAATCTTCTAGGCACGTTAACGTATGTGGGGATAATTTATCTTGTTTATGATGATTGAAATTTGCGATTGCTTGTTCTTCTGTATAAAAATTTGATGTAACTTCTTTTCCAGATTCATCTATACAATGTTGCCTCACGCATCCTTTTAATACAAAATAACATTTAGACGGAACATCTCCTTGTCTTAAGAGCACTGTTCCTTTTTTATACTCTTCAATTTGTAATTCTTCTACGATCATGCGCTGCTGCTCTTCACTTAATGTTGTAAGATTTGTCATGTATTTCATTAAAATCTCTTTCATTTGGTCTCTCCTTCCCCCACTATATATTATCTTTTTTCATGCTACATGGCGGGAATTCCCCCTATTAATCTGTTTTCTTTTCTGCATGGAACAAAAAAAAGAGAAGTTACCAATAACTTCTCTTTTCGTATATTAGAATAAACTCGTTATAATTCCTGTGTATAAGCCGGTTCGTTCACCACATTTTTTGCTGTTCGCTTTTGTTGCTGTAGTAAGAAAACAGATACACCAAACAATACGAGCATGCTACCGATAATTTGCATTGCATTTAATTTTTCTCCAAGTAAGAAGAACGCTAGTATAGATGCCCCAACTGGTTCTCCTAAAATGCTCATTGAAATCGTTGTTGCATTTACGTAATTTAATAACCAATTATTAATGACGTGTGACACTGTCGGTACAATCGCAAGTAAAAGAAAAATACTCCAATCCCACTTCGTATAGCCTGTAAATGGCACTTGAAGTATAACGTTATAAATCGCTATAAATATACCAGCGAAGGCAAATACAGTGAAACTATAAATCCAATGAGATACTTTCTTTACTGTCGTTTGTCCGATAAATAAATAACCGACAACTGCTATTACACTTAAAAAGGATAATATATCCCCATAAATTGCTTGCTCACTTAGCCCTAAATCTCCCCAGCCAATACACATTACGCCTAGTATCGCAATTCCCATCGTCGCAATTGCTGAATAGGTTGTTCTTTCTTTAAATAAGAAAAAACCTCCCACTAAAGATACGATCGGTTGAAGTGCTAAAATAATCGTCGAACTAGCAACTGTCGTATGCTTTAAGGATTCAAACCATAGAAGAAAATGAAGAGCTAAAAAGAAACCAGATCCAATTAAAAATCCCCAATCTTTTATTTGAATCCTACTAAACTCTTCCCGTTTTTTCCAAACGATCGGCAGCATAATAAGTACGATAATCCATAATCGATACATACTTAAAACGGAAGATGGTGCTGAGGACATCTTTGCAAAAACAGCTGCGAATGAAATTGCTATAATGGAAATTGCTAGTGGTAGTGCGATTGATCTTTCTTGTTTCAAATCCTGTCTCCCCTCTCACCTGTAAAAAATCCCACTTCATTATATCCGTTTTCTTTCACAACTTAAATACTAATTTTTTAGATTCTTCGTACCATTATGGTAAAATAGAAATTAAGGCACCTATTAGTGATTATTTCTTTCCTTTTCACTACAAGCGTCGCTCTTACAATCATTACAGTAAATTTTTATTTAGGGGGATATACATGAATCAAACAATAGGGAGAATTGAAGAAATTTCATTTTTTAGTACATCACTTCAAGAGGAGCTTACACTTCTTGTTTATTTACCAGTAAATTACACACCTCTCCATAAGCATACGGTTGTTATTGCACAAGATGGTAGAGATTATTTTCAGCTTGGTAAAGCGCACCGTGTAATTGAGCGCCTTCGCGAAACTGAAGAAATTGACCGCACAATTATTGTCGGTATTCCATATAAAAATGTACACGATCGTAAGGAAAAATATTTCCCAAATGATGTAAAGAATGCTGCTTACATTCGCTTCCTTGCTCACGAGCTTGCTCCATATATTGATGCAAATTATCCAACGTATCAAATGGGTAAAGGACGCGTTTTAATTGGAGATTCTCTCGGCGGTACAGTTTCCTTCATGACCGCACTTATGTATCCGCATACATTTGGTAAGGTCGTTATGCAATCACCATTTGTTGATGAAACAGTCATGAACTTAGCAAAAGATTTCAAAAATCCGGGGGCGCTAGATCTTTATCACGTAATTGGGACCGAAGAAACAGCTGTCAAGCGTACAGACGGACAAGTATCTGATTTCGTAGAACCAAATCGCGAGTTAAATAAACTACTTACAGATAGAAATTTCATCACGCATTATGAAGAGTTTGAAGGGAATCACACATGGAAATATTGGCAAGCAGATTTACCAAAAGCATTTTCTCATATTCTATCAATGAAATAATAGAGAGCGATATTCAGAATAATTTGATATAATAGATAAAGAGATTTATTCTCAAAATCTAACTAGACTTGCAAAGGGAGGAATTGGAACATGAAATTAGGAATTGTAATTTTTCCATCAAAAATGATTCAAGATAAAGCGAACGGATTACGTAAACGTTATGATCCGCATTACGCATTAGTTCCGCCACATATTACATTGAAAACACCCTTTGAGACGCAAGATGAACAATTAGAATCGATTGTGAATGAGTTACATACAATCGCAAATAAAACGAACCCTTTCACCCTTCATGTTGGGAAAGTCGGTTCATTCGCACCTGTTAATAATGTTCTTTATTTTAAAGTAGAAAAAACACCTGAACTTACTTTCTTAAATGAAGAAATGCATAATGGTTTCTTTACACAAGAGCGCGAGTACTCTTTCGTACCTCATTTAACAATCGGTCAAGACTTATCAGACGCAGAGCACGCTGATGTATTAGGTCGATTACGTATGAAAGATTTCTATTATGAGCAACCAATCGATCGTTTCCACCTTCTATACCAATTAGAAAATGGAACGTGGACTGTACATGAAACATTCCACCTCGGAAAGGAGAACAACTAATTTGCACGCACAAATCGTACAAACGGACGAACAACTAAGTGATGCATTCTCTGTACGTAAGCAAGTATTTGTAAATGAACAACAGGTTTCTGCAGAAGAAGAGTATGATGAGTTTGAAGAGATTTCAACACACGTTGTTATATATGATAATGATGTTCCAGTTGGTGCTGGTCGCTTCCGCATCGTTGATGGAATAGGAAAAATGGAGCGCATTTGCGTACTAGCTTCCCATCGCCAAAAAGGCATTGGCAAAATCATTATGGATGCACTTGAAGCGCATGCAAAAGAAGAGTCTCTACCGAAATTGAAACTCCATGCTCAAACACATGCTGAAGTTTTCTATAAGAAGCTAGGATACGTGACGGCTTCTGATGTGTTTATGGAAGCAAATATCCCACACGTCGTAATGATAAAAGAATTATAATTTTGTAGCAGGAGGTAGCCCCTCCTGTTTTTTACATTGCTATTTTCTTTTTCTTCCGCTAAAGTTAAATGTTGATGCTATAGTTTTGAAGGTGAATATATGACACAAGAAAAATTTTCACAAAAACCGTTAACACACGCTGGCATTCCGCAAGCGGCGTATCATATTCCGAAAACATCTACCCATTTAATTATGGAAGAAGATGCAGATGCGGCGTATTTCCGCGCTTTAGAACAGCAAGGTGTTTATTTAAATGAAAAACAGTTAGAAGCAGTGCAAACGACAGAAGGACCTGTCCTTACACTAGCTGGTGCTGGAAGTGGTAAAACATCTGTTTTAACAACTCGCGTTGGTTATTTAGTTAATGTAAAACATGTCCATCCGCGAAATATTTTGCTGCTGACGTTTACACAAAAAGCAGCTGAAGAAATTCGAAGCCGTGTAGCGAATTTACCTGGTATGAATCATGCCGCAAGTAGCTATGTCGTTGCTGGTACATTCCACTCTGTCTTTTTAAAATTGCTTCGTAGTCAAGGATATAATCAGCAAATTTTAGCAAATGAAAAACATAAACAAATTATGATAAAGAAAATTTTGAAAGAATTGCGCTTAAAAGACGATTATGATGCCGAAACGATACTCGCTATGATTTCACTTGAGAAAAACAAATTGAATCGTCCGAAAGATGTAAAAGCGAAAACACCGGTTGAACAAGAGTTCAAAGAAGTATACGAACGTTTCGAAGAGGTAAAACAACGACACAATTATATCGATTTTGACGACATCTTATTAGAAATGTATTATATGTTAGAAAATAACGCTCCCCTGCTTACTCAATTACAAGAGCGTTTTCATTACATTGAAGTAGATGAGTTTCAAGATACGTCGTATGCACAATATGAAATTGTAAAATTGTTAGCCACGCCGAGAAATAATTTATTTATCGCAGGTGATGACGATCAAGCGATTTACGGCTGGCGAGGGGCAAGTCACCAAATTATTTTATCTTTTCCAAAGGAATTTGATAATACTACGATTATCGCACTTAATACGAATTATCGATCTAATCCATTTATCGTAGGACTTGGAAATGAAGTTATTAAGCTCAATCAAGAACGTTTTGATAAAGAGCTATATTCTGTTCGTAACGATGGCATACAGCCGTTTTATGCACGACCTGCGACAACTCTTGATGAAGCAAATCAAATTTTGCAACTCATTCAGGAAAAAGTAGATAGTGGTGAACGAAATTATAAAGATTTTTGTTTATTATATCGTACACATTCTGTAAGCCGTTCTTTACTTGATCAGCTTACAATTCATAAGATTCCATTTATTAAACATGGAGCGAGCCAATCGTTCTACGAACACTCTTTAATTAGGCCCGTATTAGATCACTTACGACTCGTGCTTGAACCGTTCCGCCTCGAATCACTTTCAAATATATTACCAACAATGTATATTGGTCGTGATGAGTGCATTTCATTTATTGAACGTGAACAATGGAAATATGGTGAGGGCCGTTTCCCTTCTCTTCTTCATTTTCTATTACTAAACCCAAGCTTGAAACCTTTTCAAGTTAAAAAAGTAAATGAGCGAATCGATTTTATTAAGTTTATAAAAGAACTTGAACCGAAAAAAGCATTGAAAGAAATTATTCATGGTAAAGGAAAGTATTTAGAGTACTTACAAAGTAATGATCGTTCTTCCTTTACGATGCATAAGGACATACAAGAAGAAATGTTAGAAGAATTAATGGAATCAGCAACTCGCTTTACGGATATTCCAGCTTACTTACAATTTATTAACGAGGCCATTCAAGGTCAAAAAGAAATGGAAGCATTAAAAACAATGCCGCAAAAAGATGCTGTATCGCTTATGTCAATTCATAACGCGAAAGGCCTTGAGTTTCCATGCGTCTTTTTACTCGGAGCAAGCGATGGTATATTGCCGCATACTTCTTCTTTAAAAGATGCAAATGACCGTGTGACGGAGACTTCTGAAGCATTAGAAGAAGAACGACGATTACTCTATGTCGCCATTACACGCGCAAAAGAAGAACTTTACATTTCCTCCCCGCAATTTTTCAGAGGAAAGAAACTAGATATATCTCGTTTTCTATATACTACGCAAAAAGATTTACCTGAAAAGACATCCATTAAATAATGGGTGTCTTTTTCCATATCACGATATGTACATCCCCTCTATATAAATTCCCTGTTTCTATCCTGAGAATTAACGTAATATCAACCATATCCCGTTCATATTGTAATAGTGTATGTCAGAACTCACGATAAGGAGTGAACATAATGAGCTGCAATTGTAATGAAGATCATCAACACCATGATTGTGATTTCAACTGTGTATCTAATGTCGTTCGTTTTATACATGAACTACAAGAATGTGCAACCACAACATGTGGATCTGGTTGCGAAGTTCCATTTTTAGGAGCACATAACACTGCATCAGTAGCGAATACACGTCCTTTTATTTTATACACAAAAGCTGGAACACCTTTTGAAGCATTTGCACCATCTGCAAGCCTTACTAGCTGCCAATCTCCAATTTTCCGTGTAGAGAGTATAGATGATGATGACTGTGCTGTATTGCGTGTATTAACTGTAGTTTTAGGTGATGGTACCTCTGTACCACCTGGTGACGATCCAATCTGTACATTTTTAGCTGTACCAAATGCAAGATTAGTATCAACCTCCTCTTGTATTACTGTTGATTTAAGTTGCTTCTGCGCTATTCAATGCTTACGCGATGTTTCTATATAAAACTGAATACTAATTTAAGCATGGATTGGGTGGCAGATGATTCTGCCACCCAATCCATGCTTAAAAGGTATTATTATGTATTTTTTATAAAATTGGGAACTTGTCTAGAACATAGAACCTGTCCTTTTCATTAACTAAAAGTAGAAACAGATAAAGGAGTGAAAAACATGTTCTCTTCTGATTGCGAATTTAATAACATTGATTGTGAGGCGAAACCAGCTAGTACACTACCTGCCTTCGGTTTTGCTTTCAACGCTTCTGCACCTCAGTTCGCTTCACTATTCACACCACTACTATTACCTAGCGTAAGTCCAAACCCAAATATTACTGTTCCTGTAATAAATAATACAGTAAGTGTCGGAGACGGTATTCGAATTCAAGTAGCTGGTATTTATCAAATCAGTTATACATTAACGATCAGTCTTGATAACGTTCCTACTGCACCAGAAGCTGGTCGTTTCTTCTTATCATTAGGTACACCAGCTAACATTATTCCTGGATCAGGTACAGCGGTTCGCTCTAACGTTATTGGTACTGGTGAAGTAGACGTATCCAGTGGTGTTATTCTTATTAACTTAAACCCTGGTGACTTAATTCAAATTGTACCAGTTGAACTGCTTGGAACTGTAGACATCCGTGCTGCAGCATTAACAGTTGCACAAATTAGCTAGTAAAAAGCGGTATTTCTTAATTGAAATACCGCTTTTTATTTTTACAATAAAAAACACTCACCGTAACATGAGTGTTTCATTCTTCATATTGTTTTATTGTATTCTTCTTTTTCCCACAGTTGCATCCCTTTTTTTTCACAAACCCTTGTTGCTGTAACTGTTCTTGATATGCCTGTTGGTGTGCTTGTTGCTGTTGCTGTATGTTATACCACTGCTGTAGATCATATGAATTTTGCCTTGGATTATTGCTCACAGCAAACATCTCCTCTACTGTCAATTCTGTCTATTTACTATATGAACAACTCTTTATTTCCGTTCCCGCATCCTCTTAAACTCCGCTTTTTCTAACATCATGAAGATTTATCCCGATTGGTGCGGGCTGATAATTAGCGAGGGATGCCCCACACTGATTAAACTTTCACTTTATTATTCTCCCATAAAATATCCTGTAATTGTTTCAATGATCGCTGCTGCACCTGCAATGGCTAATAATGCTAGTACAGGCTCTGCAACAATAGGAATCCATTTATATAAAACTAATAAAAAAGCACTAACCCACACACCTGTACACCAATAGCAGCTTAATAATTCTCCAATCCACTTTCTTAATCCTTTCCCTTTCACCTTTGTAAAAGTCGATACACTTCCATCAGGCTCTGTAATCTCTAACTCATCAATAAACGGTCTTCGCAAAAAAGCTGTAATTTTATCATAAACAATAAGACGAGTTAACCTAAATGCAGCTAGCGCAAAAATAAAAAATAAAAGCCAGCTTGTAAATAACATAATTCCACCTTCCCTATCCTCTTTAGCCTATTTAAAAAAAAAGGTCTTAAGATTGTGACCAAATCTCCCCCACTCCAATATCTTATTAATGTAAATACAAACAAGAAGATAAGGAGTGACATTAATGAGTTGTAACGAAAATAAACACCATAGCTCTTCTCACTGCGTAGTTGACGTCGTAAAATTCATCAATGAACTACAAGATTGCTCTAGTTCAACATGTGGTTCTGGTTGTGAAATTCCATTTTTAGGAGCACACAATACAGCAGCAGTAGCAAATACACGCCCTTTTATTTTATACACAAAAGCTGGAACGCCATTTGAAGCATTTGCACCATCTTCAAGCCTTACTAGCTGCCAATCTCCAATTTTCCGTGTAGAAAGCGTAGATGACGATAGCTGTGCTGTCCTACGTGTGTTAACTGTAGTATTAGGTGATGGGTCTCCTGTACCACCTGGCGACGATCCAATTTGTACGTTTTTAGCTATACCAAATGCAAGATTAATCTCGACATCTACTTGCATTACTGTTGATTTAAGCTGCTTCTGTGCTATTCAGTGCTTACGCGACGTTTCTATAGTTAAGTAAACTAAAAAACTATTGGGGTGGTAGAAGCTTTCTACCACCTTTACATATTTAAAAGCCGGCCATATCAATCGATTTGATGTCTTCTATAGATAATCGAATATCTCTCATACTATTTGGTGGCATAATGGATACAATGCCATTACGGTAAGATATAATCGATCCTATATATGAGACGGTCGTCGTTCTTATTCTACATCTTATTTTTGGAATGTAATGAGGACGATTTAATAAAAAATGAATTTTTTCTTCATTATTCATATCCTTAAAGGATTTATTGTAAGGGACCGTTCTCACTTGCTCTTCCTCTACTTTTTCTTCCACCTCCACTTGAGGCTCCTCTCGTGGTTCTTGTTTCTCTTGTTCTACCACTTCTTCCACAGCACTACTTACAATACTTTCATTTCTATTACTTTGCTCTTTTTGATCCTCATCTTCGAAATTCGTTAAAATAATTCTTTTTATTTTCGGTGCAGCGAGTTCTAAATTTACTTGTGCAATATATAACAACGGTTTTCCAACTGTTGAACTTTTATTTTTATTCTTCACACTCGTCCCTCCCACTTCCATACGTAGCTGGATAAATCGTGTACTATTATAGTTATATTCATAACGTGGCTAGAACTTTCGTTAAAAATCGTTCTTTCTGGGAACAATTAAAAAGGACAGTCTCAACGTTTAGAGACTGTCCTTTTTAAACTTTAATTCCTATTATATTTATCCTAAAATATGATATCCTGAATCAACATGAATGTTTTCACCTGTTACTCCGCGTGCTAAATCACTGAATAAGAATACTGCTGTATCTCCAACTTCTTCTGGAGTCGTCGCACGACGAAGTGGTGCGCGTTCCTCAATTTCTTTTAAGATTGAGTTAAAGTCGCCTACACCTTTCGCAGATAACGTACGAATTGGTCCTGCAGAAATAGCGTTAACGCGAATGCCATGTTGTCCTAAATCGTTCGCTAAATATTTCACGCTAGCTTCTAACGAAGCTTTCGCAACACCCATAACGTTATAGTTTTTCACAACGCGCTCGCCGCCAAGGTATGTTAAAGTTAAAATATTTCCGCCTTCTGTCATCACTTTCTTCGCTTCTCTTGCTACAGCTGTTAAAGAGAATGCACTAATATTTTGTGCAAGTAAAAATCCATCGCGAGAAGTATCTACAAATTCGCCTTTTAAATCATCACGATTTGCAAAAGCAATACAGTGTGCAACACCGTGAATTGTACCAACTTCTTGCTTAATAGTTTCAAAGCAAGCTGTAAGTTCTTCATCATTCGTTACATCACAAGGTAATACAAGTGATTCTTGTCCTTCTAATGTTTCCGCTAGTTCACGAACGTTTCTTTCTAAACGCTCTCCTGCATATGTGAATATTAATTTTGCACCTGCATTATGCAAAGAGCGAGCAATTCCCCATGCAATACTTCTTTGGTTCGCAACGCCCATAACAACAAATGTTTTCCCTTGTAATAGTTCCATGATATATCCTCCCAGAAATACTTATACTTGTTATTAGTACCTGATACTATAATTATAGTACCATAAAACCTCTTAAAGGCAAACAAAAAAGTCACTAACATAAATTTGTTAATGACTTTTTGTTTCTATAAAAAACCTTTCTAATCCTTCTTCCCAAGTAGGCATTTGTAAAAAACCATTTAATCGTAGCATGTTATGTTGAAAGATAGAATATTTTGGTCTCGCAGCCGCCGATCCGAATTCTTCAGTTGAAACAGGTAATACATTCACTTTCATATTTGCATACGAAAATATTTTTTGGGCAAATTCAAACCAAGAACATGATCCTCTATTGGATACGTGATACGTACCGTATAAAGAAGTGTGAATGAGCTTATTAATCATCATATTTAAATCTGCCACGTACGTAGGAGAGCCAATTTGATCCGCTACAACAGATATGTTTTCTCTCTCTTTTCCTAATCGTAGCATCGTTTTCACAAAATTATTTCCATACTTACCATACAACCACGATGTACGAACTATAAAATATTTATTATGTAACTCTTTTACGAACTGCTCTCCTGCAAATTTAGAAGCTCCATATATATTTATCGGTGCTGGATTATGAAATTCATGATAGCCATCCGGTTTGTCACCTGGAAATACATAATCGGTACTGACATACACTAACTTAGCCCCTACTAATTGTGAAGCAACCGCTACATTTCGAGCTCCAATCGCATTTATTAAGTAAGCAAGATCCTGTTCTTTCTCAGCACCATCTACCTTCGTATACGCTGCACAATGAACAATTGTATGTGGCTTTATTTCTTGTACCACTTGCTTAATTCGGGATATATTTGTTACATCTAATAACTTTTTATCAAATGGATATATGTCATATTCCTCAGAATTCAACTCTTCTTGTAGTTGCTTCCCTAGCTGACCGTTCGCTCCCGTTATGATAATCCGTTCTTTCATCTACATGCCCCTTACTTTTCTTTTAATGGTTTCCACCAGTCCACATTGTTTTTATACCATTCCACCGTTTCTTTTAATCCTTGTTCGAACGTATACTTCGGTTCCCATTCAAACTCATTCTTCATTTTTTGTGCATCAATCGCATAACGACGGTCGTGACCTAAACGGTCTGTTACAAATTCAATATCTTTTTTCGTTTTTCCTAAAAGTTTTATAATTTGTTCCACAACATCTACATTTGTTTTTTCGTTATTTCCGCCGATATTATACACCTCTCCTACACATCCCTTATGCAAAACGGTGTCAATTGCACTACAATGATCCGTTACATGCAGCCAATCCCTTACATTCAATCCATCACCATATAATGGTAGTTTCTTTCCTTCAAGCGCATTCGTAACCATTAACGGAATTAATTTCTCAGGATATTGGTACGGTCCGTAGTTATTAGAACAACGCGTTATAATAACCGGTAATTGATACGTTTCATAATAAGATAAGGCTATCATGTCGCTACTCGCTTTACTTGAAGAATATGGACTATTAGGAGCTAGCGGGGTTTCCTCGGTAAACTTTCCTGTTTTCCCTAAAGAACCGTATACTTCATCTGTTGATACTTGCACGAGTTTAATATGTGAATATTTTTTCACTAACTCCAACAGCGTGACTGTACCTATTACATTCGTATCATAAAAAGGAATTGGGTTTTCAATACTACGATCCACATGTGATTCAGCTGCGAAATTTACAATTACTTGCACGTCACGTTCCTTAACAACATGTTCCAGCAGCTCTCCATTTTGGATTTTCCCTTTTACAAATGAGTAGTTAGGATTTTCTTGAATAGACTTTACATTATTTAAATTCCCGCTATATGTTAATGCATCGTAATTAATGATTTTATATGTTTCATAGTTTTTTAACATATAGTGAATGAAATTACTTCCAATAAATCCAGCTCCACCTGTAACTAATATATTCATAAACAACTCTCCTACTTAAAAACTATCTTCATATTCCTGAAGTAATGGTAATATTCGATCCTTATCGGACAAGATAGGATTTGTTACCGGCCATGGAATTGATAATTCTTTATCTTCCCAAAGCAAACCGGAATCGTGATCAGCACTATAATACTCATCTACTTTATACATAACAATTGTATGAGGTACAAGTGTACAAAAACCATGAGCAAATCCTTTCGGCACTAATAATTGCCTATGATTATCCGCACTTAAAATATAACCTCTCCACTTTTTAAATGTAGGTGAATCTTTTCGCAAATCAACGATAACATCATATATTGCACCTTGCATAACTTGAATGAGTTTCGTTTGTGCTTTCGGATTTTTTTGAAAGTGTAGCCCTCGAATCGTCCCCGAATGCGCTGAATAAGATACGTTATCTTGCAGAAATGAATGCGTAATCCCTAACGATTCTAGCATCTTCTTATTATAACTTTCAGTAAAAAAACCTCGCTCGTCTTCAAACAATCTCGGTTCTAACAATTTCGCATCGGTAAAATTTGTTTCTACAACTTTCATATTTTCACCTATTCTCCATTAAACTGTTTCCCAAAGTTTATATCCCGCGCTAACGTATTCGCTCTTTGAAGAGAAGCATGCGTTCCCGCATCAGTCCACCAGCCGCTCATTTCATTATAAGTAAGTACTCCTCGTTTTAAATACCAATTATTTATATCTGTAATTTCAAGTTCCCCTCTTGCGGAAGGTTTTAATTCTTTTATATAAGAAAAGACTTTCGAATCATACAAATAAATTCCCGTAACAGCATAAGAACTTTTCGGCTCATTCGGCTTTTCTTCAATTCCAATTATTTTTCGGCCTTGAATATGCGCTACACCAAATCGCTCGGGATCTTCTACAGATTGAAGCAGCACTTTAGCCCCTTCTTTTTGACTTGTAAACTCTTCAACATACGGGCAAATATCATCTGAAAAGATATTATCTCCTAATATAACTACCATCCGATCATTTCCTACGAAATCTTCACAAAGTCCTAGTGCCTGCGCAATCCCACCCGCCTTATCTTGCACACGATACGTAAAGGATACACCAAACTCTTGACCACTTCCTAGAAAGCTCACAACATCTCCCATATGCTCTTTACCGGTAATAATCATAATATCTGTAATTTCACATCGCTTCAGCTTATATACCGCATGATAAATCATCGGATACCGCCCAACGGGAAGTAAATGTTTATTCGTTACTTTCGTTATTGGATATAATCTCGATCCTGTCCCGCCTGCTAAAATAATCCCTTTCATCCTTCATCTCTCCCTTATGATGGAGATAGCACCTCTTTATAATGTTCCACAAAAATTTCCCGGTATTTCTCATATGTATCCGCATCAAACTCATCTCCGTTGTAATGAATACACCATAGATTTGCTTGATTAGGGATACCAATTAAATATCCAGCCTTTTGAAATTCTAAAGACTGTGACACATCATAGAAATGAAATCCTTGAAACAAATCCTCTCGCCACGGAATATCATACTGCGTTGCCATGAGTAAACCATCGATTGCTTGCACTGACATAAAAGATTGATTTCCATAAAAACCCAGATCCAAATTTAATAATTGATAATTCTGTCTTCTGTACTCAATCACTTTCCCTACTAAATTTTTCCCTTCCCACCATATCCCGTTACTCGGTAAAAACTGAGCACCAGCTACTCCAATTAAACCAAGCTTTTCATTTTCTTTAAAAAGAGAAATGAGGGTACAAAACATATCACGATTAATAAGGTAAGTATCTTGATGTATATATACTTTATATTTCGCCGGATATGAAAGTGCTCGATTGTACGCACTTGCCATACTTTTCGCATCTCGTATCGGAAAAATTTGCACTACATAGCCAGGGGGAACAACAATGTTTCTTATTTGCCTTTCGCATTGCTCGAAAAGCTCTTCATTATTTACACAAACAACAACTAATATTGTATGATCTTTCATTTTGTAGCCCTCTATTCTTCCTTATTCACATCTGACATATAGTTCTCTACAAATACTTTTCTATACTTTTCATAGTTCGTCATATTTACATCGAAATGATAATGAATACACCAAGCATCACGCTGCACAGGGACACCGACTGTATACCCAGCTTTTTTAAATTCAAAAGATTGGGATACATCATAAAAATCAAACCCATCAAATAAGTCCTCTCGCCACGGAATATCATATTGTGTCGCCATCAATAAACCGTCAATACATTCCACAGGAATAAATGTTTTCGATTCATGAAATGGTTGCTCTAAACTTGCCATATAAAACAAATCGTTCATATAACCAATGACTTTCCCGACAATCCCACGCCCTTCGTTCCATACACCATTTGGAGGAACATATTGGGATCCAACCATCCCAATCATCCCAAGATGTTCATGCTCCTCAAATAATTGAATTAATCCGTATAGAAAGGCTCCATTTATAATAAAGACATCTTGGTGTAAATACACTTTATACTTCGCTGGATGTGAAATGGCTTGATTGTATCCGCTCGTCATACTTTTTGCATTTCGAATCGGCATAAATTGTATAGTATACCCAGGAGGTACTGCCAATTTCAATATATGTCGCGCACATTGTGCATACAATTTCCGATCATTTATACATGTAACAAATAGTATTGTTTTTTCTGCAGCACTCATAATTGTGATTTTTCTGCTTCAATAATATATTGAAATACAACTGTCTCAGCCATGAAGCCACTTCCAAGACGATACTTTTTACAAATTCCATATAACTCTTCAATAAGTGGCTCATATATTTTATGATCAACATATACACGATCTACTTTACTAATAGAATATCCTGCTTTTAAAAACATTCTTAGCATTTCATTAAAAGTAAAGAAACGAATATGCGTTTTATCTAATAATCCATATTCTGTATACGTCCAATTTCCAGCGAGTAAGGGAGCTAATACTGAAATGTGCGCAACGTTTGGTATGCTAGCTAAAATCACACCATTTTCTTTTATATATGGCTTTACTTTCTTTATAACAGCCCACGGATCAAATAAATGCTCTAATACATCCCCGAATATGACACAATCAAATTGTTCCTTCTCATAAGGAAGATCCATTGTTTCTATATCACCTAAAATAACATGATCTAGTTTTTCTTTCGCTTTTTCGGCAGCCTCTGGGAACGCCTCAATTCCTGATACACGTGCTCCATTTTCTTTTATAGCCGCTCCTAATGCACCGCTCGAGCAACCAATATCAAGAACTTCTTGCCATTCCTTTTTTATATGCTTGAATAAATTAGGATTTATCGCATTATAATAATGTTCAGATTTTTCTTCGTATAAAGAACTTTTCTCCCGATTCATTTCACACACTCCTTATGCAAATTGAATTTGAAATATAAACAAAAGATATTCTACAAAGGATGCCATCTCTATTGGTTGCATTACCGATAATCTAATATATAGCCATTCTACTATCATTAGAATAGCGACAAGTCATTTCCTAAAAATAGAACAAATTACATTTTATATTGTTTATCATAGATGCCTCTAAAATATTTACGGTTATATTCAATCGCAGCATTATTCGGAACATAAGAAGCTGCCAATTCATTATAATAATAAGCTTTATCTTGATCTCCTAATCTGCTATAACAAATACACATTTGTAAATATGGAATCCACGTATAACTAGCCGGACTGTGAAAAGGACTATCCTCTGCTAGCGGCACTTCAGTTGCTAGCTTAAACCAAAATATCGCTTCATTATACTTTTGTTGTTCCATATATATATATCCTATTCTTGTACAATTCTCTCCTCTAGGAATACCATAACGAAACGACTTCGTACAAGTTTCAACTGCCTTCTCCCAGTCTCCTAACTTCGCATAACAATCTCCTAACTTACCACATGCATAAATTTTCTCTTCATGCCATCCTTCCTCTTGATTAAGAAATGTTTCATACAGAAGAACCGCATCGTCGTATTTTTGATTATCCATAGATTCATTACCGTAATAAAATAAATCTCTCGGGCTTAATTCTTCTCCAGCTGCTACAGCATTTTGAAAAATTTTCAAATTACGATTCGTTATTTCTTTTTCTTTCTTATGTGTAATGGCGACATTACTATTGTAAATCTCACCAGAAACAGCTAAATACTCATGCACCTTTCCAAACCATTGAAATTGTTTTTCACGCTTTACAAGTCGATATCTTCTTGTGCAATATAAAGGTTTCCCATTAGAATCCATTACAAGATAATAAGGCATAGAAACAGCGTCAACTTTACCATCTAACTCTCGTTTTAATGTTTTCAGTGATTCTTGAGCTTCCTCTAATAACACATCGTCAGCATCTAACCATAATATATATTCTTGCGTTGCTTTTGAAAACGCAAAATTTCTAGCTGCCGCAAAGTCATCAATCCACGGAAAATCGTGTATGTTAGAAGTGTATTTTGCTACAATTTCCTTCGTTCGATCAGTGGATCCTGTATCAACTACAATAATTTCATCAACAATTTTTTCTACCGCGTCCAAACATCGATCTATTGTATTTTCCTCATCGCGAACAATCATACATAGACTAATTGTAATTCCTTGCTTGTTCAACATAATCACCCTCTTCCAACTCAATCATATGTTATACATACAATAAACTTTCCATTTTTTTAACTTGTTCAAGCTATTTAAGATTTCTTTTTAATAATTCAAATGTCCGTGTCATTTTCTTGTGATTTTGCATCTACTATATAATGAAAGCTTTATGGAGGTGAATTTATGTCAAATAATAATTATTCAGATGGCTTAAATCCTGATGAATTCTTATCAGCTAGTGCATTTGATCCTAATCTTGTAGGTCCAACTTTACCACCAATACCACCGTTTACACTTCCAACCGGGCCGACTGGACCTACTGGGCCGACTGGACCGACTGGACCTACCGTACCTACTGGGCCGACTGGACCGACTGGGCCGACTGGGCCGACTGGGCCGACTGGGCCGACTGGGCCGACTGGGCCGACTGGGCCGACTGGAGACACTGGTACAACTGGCGCAACTGGACCTACCGGGCCGACTGGAGACACTGGTGCAACTGGACCGACTGGGCCGACTGGAGACACTGGCGCAACTGGACCTACTGGGCCGACTGGAGACACTGGCGCAACTGGACCTACCGGGCCGACTGGAGACACTGGTGCGACTGGACCTACTGGACCGACTGGGCCGACTGGGCCGACTGGGCCATCTGGATTAGGACTTCCAGCAGGATTGTATGCATTTAACTCTGCTACAGTTTCTTTAGCTCTTGGAATTAATGATCCTGTACCGTTTAACACGGTTGGATCTCAGTTTGGTACAGCAATTTCTCAATTAGACGCTGATACTTTCATCATAAGTGAAACTGGATTCTATAAAATTACTGTTATCGCATATACTGCAGCAGTAAGTATATTAGGTAGCCTTGCAATTCAAGTGAACGGCGTTAATATACCTGGCGCTGGAACAAGTTTAATCTCACTTGGAGCGCCTCTCGTTATCCAGGCAATTACACAAATTACAATAACGCCATCAATGGTTGAAGCTGTCGTTACAGGACTTGGATTATCTCTAGCTCTTGGTACAAGTGCATCCATTATTATTGAAAAAATCGCTTAATTTTTTTACTTAGCAGTAAAACTGATATCAGTTTTACTGCTTTTTCAATTATGAATTCAAGCATGAAACTTTCACTATCTACATAATCATATTGTTGTATGACATTTTGCAGGAGGCACAAATATGGAAAATAAATTTGCTGTTCAGCTTTATCTCGAGTTGTTAAAGAAAACAATTTTATTTGAAATATGGCTAGAGTATGAGCCATACTTACCTGCTTCATTACATATTTCTAAGGAACTTCCATATGAACCAGTTACCGTACCACTTCCTTTATTCATTAAGCAATATGCTGAAAACCATAACTTGAAAATTGTGAAACCAGATGTTTTAAAAAGTGAACGTCAAGATGGGATGGATTGGCCAAGAGCAGCACACAGTATGATCGGCCGGGAACGAATGAATCAATTACATGAAGCACTAGAAACAGTTGTCCGTGAAAATATAGAAGGTGATTTTATTGAAACAGGTGTATGGCGCGGGGGATCGTGCATTTTTATGAATGGTTTTTTACAGGCAAATAACATTACTGATCGTAATGTGTGGGTTGCAGATTCATTTGAAGGTTTGCCAACACCGAATTTAGAACACTATCCGAAAGATTACGGAGATTATTTACACTCTTTCGATTACTTACGCGTTTCTTTAGAACAAGTACAAGAGAATTTTAGAAAATATGATTTATTAAATGATCAAGTAAAATTTTTAAAAGGCTGGTTTAAAGATACTTTACCAACAGCACCAATAGAAAAAATCGCAATTGCACGCCTTGACGGTGATATGTATGAATCCACAATGGATGGTCTCGTGAACTTATACGATAAAGTTTCTAAGGGTGGCTATATTATTATTGATGACTATGGACTACCAGCTTGCGCAGAGGCCGTGACAGACTTTAGAAATCAAAGAAACTTAAAAGCTCCTATTACTAAAATTGATGTATTCGGGGTTTATTGGCGAAAAGAATAGGGCGAAACTTTATTCAGTTAGGGTTTCTCCATCTCACACTAATTATTAGCCTTCGCCAATAGCATGATAAATAAAAACAAAAGCTCCCATTACTATTTCCAGTTGTTCTAGGGAGCTTTTTACATATCGCAACAGTTCTAATATCGTTTCCCCTCCCACTATAAAATGTTAGCTGCATGTTAAAAATGTTGGTTCCCTATTTACTACAAGGAAGGAGTGAAATTATGAGCGAGCTTGAAAAAAAAATCGCATTAATCCCACCTCCCGAACTCGTCCAATATGTAGGTGGCGACTTTCAAAAGGTTGGAAAAGAATTCATAAAGCATTTTATTCAAATTGGTAGTTTAAAATCCAATGAAACAGTGTTAGATGTAGGTTGTGGTGTCGGTCGAATGGCGGTTCCATTAATGAATTACTTAGGTGATGATGGAGCTTATTATGGATTTGATTTATTTAAAGATGGCATTACATGGTGCAAAAATAATATTTCAACTGCCCGTAGCAATTTCCATTTTGAACACGTTGATATATATAATCAATTCTACAACCCAGAAGGAAAAGAAGATGCTTCTCAATACAAATTTCCATATGAAGACGATTCATTCGATTTTATTTTTTTAACTTCTGTATTTACCCATCTCCTTCCGAAAGAATTAGAACATTACGTATCTGAGATTGTACGTGTTCTAAAAAAAGATGGGAGATGTTTTATTACCTTCTTTCTCATTAACCCTGAATCATCCTATTACTTAAATTCTGGGCTAAGTACATTAGGTTTTTATCATCAAATTGAAAATTGTTATGTTGTGAATAAAGATATTCCTAATTTCGCAGTTGCCTATCCTGAAGAAGATATCCGCACCTTATTAAATAAACATGGCTTAGAGGTAATTAATAAACCGCATTATGGTTTATGGTGCGGCAGAAATGAATATACAAGTTATCAAGATATCGTTCTTACAAAAAAAGCTTCTGAAAGGTAGTTTCGTATGAATAATAAAAAAAAGTCACCTCTCGTTTCCATCCTTATTCCCACTTATAATCGACCACATTATTTCAAAATTGCTCTAGAAAGTGCATTGGCACAAACTTATCCAAACATTGAAATTATTATAGGAGACGATAGTACAAATGATGAAACAGAAATCTTAATAAATGAACAGTATTTACCTAATTATAAAAACATAACATACATTCGAAATACCACTACTTTAGGACAATTTCATAACGATCTTATGCTCTTAGAGAAATCTAATGGGGAGTATATAAATTTTTTAATGGACGATGATGTGTTTTATAATCATAAAATACAAAAAATGATGGCTTATTTTGAGCAAGACACAAATAAAAATCTCGTTCTTATAACTTCTTATCGAGTACGTATTGATGATCACGGGAATTTAATTGGAGATGCTCATCCAACACAAAGATTATATAGCGAAGACATTCAATTAAATGGAATATTTTTAGGCGACTGGATGTTAAAAGGTGGACATAACATTATCGGTGAGCCTACAACTATTCTGTTTAGAAAACAGTTACTCACTGAACCTTTCGGCACGCTAAAAGGAAGGCACTATTCTTGTAGTGTCGATATGGCATCATGGATTTCCTTACTTTCTAAAGGAGACGCAGTATACATATCCGAACCTTTAAGCCAATTTCGCTACCATACTGGGCAACAAATACACAGCAAGCTCCTTGAAGGATCTGAGGATTTTACGCACCTCGTTATAACTTCAAAAGAATACGGATTTTTACAAGATAATACAGATTATAGACTAGGTCTAATTAGCGCTTATAAATGGTGTAAAGGTTCCTTAGAATATTATAGCCAGCTACCAAACCTCATTCCAGATGCACATGTACGTCTTTCCCATTGTTTGGACATAATTATAAAAGAGCTACATCATTAGTCTATTCTGCGAAAATAAAATGTGTGAGCTTTACGTGAATAATGCGTATAGTTCATACATTCTTTTTAAACTATGTGATGCACCAACTAAAACCCACTAATATAGAGAGCAGTAGAAAGGAATTCATACAGTGAAAGATCCGAACACTCAATATCAAATAGACTACATATTAATATTCATTTTATTTGCCATTGGGATTGTTAGCTGCTTTGCTATCGCAAGTGCACAAGCTTCTTTACCACCATTTTTACAAAACGTAAATTTTGTATTAAAACAAATCCAATGGTATGCCATTGGATTTATCGCCATTGGTGTTATTATGGTTATTGATTTCGATCGCTATAAACAAATTGCTTGGTATTTATATAGCTTTGCACTCATACTTCTAATTGGCCTAGAACTTCAAGTTCCTGGCGCCGTTACAATTAAAGGGGCTACCGCATGGTACAGACTTCCAGGCATCGGAAACTTTCAGCCTTCTGAAATTATGAAATTATTTTTGATTATCGTCGTTGGACGAATTATAGCGAATCATAATGAAAAATACCTTTTTCGGACAACTCGTGAAGATTTCATTTTACTTTTAAAAATATTTGCAGCTAGTTTACCTCCACTACTTCTAATCGCAAAAGAACCTGATTTAGGAAACACAATGGTCATTTCAGCGATGCTTGCAACAATGGTTTTAGTTTCTGGTATACGTTGGCGCTTTATCCTCGGATTAACCTCCGGTATTTTCGCCATAGGCTCTACCTTAACATATATTTATTTCACGCATACAGAGTTCTTTAAAGAGCACATTCTAAAAGAATATCAATTAAATCGCTTCTATGGTTGGCTTGCACCTTATGAATATGACGCACAAGGATATCAATTAAGACAAGCATTTTTAGCTACTGGATCAGGAGAGATGCAAGGAAAAGGATGGGAAAATAGACAAGTATATTTTCCAGAGCCACATACAGATTTTATTTTTACAAATATCGCTGAACAATTCGGTTTTTTAGGAGCAAGTGTTATTATTTCATTTTTTTTCTTACTCATTTACCGAATGATCCATATCGCTTTAGAAAGCAATGAACCTTTCGGTAGTTATATTTGCGCTGGTACAATTGGAATGTTTACGTTCCAAGTATTCCAAAATATTGGGATGACAATTGGTTTACTCCCTATTACAGGAATAACGTTACCGCTTATGAGCTACGGCGGGAGTTCACTGCTCACATATATGGTTGCTATTGGATTTATTTTAAACGTACGCTCAAGAACTAAAATCTTTATGTTTAAATGAACCATATCGAAAAACGGTATGGTTTTTTTCTATGTCCATTTTAGATATACTAATGAAAAAATGAGCTGGAGGTTTAAATATGAAATATGACATTATAGGTGATATTCACGGATGCTTCCAAGAGTTTCAAGATTTAACAACGAAACTAGGGTATAGCTGGGATAGTGGTATCCCAATTCATAACGCAAAACGAAGGCTTGCATTCGTTGGTGATATTACAGACCGAGGTCCTCATTCATTACGGATGATTGAAATTGTATGGGAGCTCGTAATAAATAGAAAAGATGCTTATTATGCTCCAGGGAATCACTGTAATAAACTGTATCGTTTCTTCCTTGGACGTAATGTTACAATCGCCCATGGGCTCGAAACAACTGTTGCAGAATATGAAGCATTGCCTTCTAATAAGCAACAAATAATAAAAGAAAAATTCATTACTCTTTACGAACAATCACCGCTATATCACATACTGGATGAAAAAAAATTAACCGTCTGTCACGCTGGTATTCGGCAAGATTACATAGGAAGACAAGATAAAAAAGTAGAAACCTTTGTATTATATGGTGATATTACAGGCGAAAAACACCCTGACGGCTCACCTGTCCGCCAAGATTGGGCGAAAGAGTATAAGGGTGAAACATGGATTGTTTATGGACATACACCTGTCAATGAACCTCGCTTTGTGAATCATACAGTCAATATTGATACTGGTGCTGTATTTGGTGGTAAACTAACTGGACTACGTTACCCTGAGTTGGAGACCGTTTCTGTCCCTTCTTCCCTACCTTTTGTCCCTGAAAAGTTCCGCCCAATTTCATAAAGTGAAACTTTAATCAGTGGGGGTTTTGTTCATCCCCCACTGATTATTAGCCCGCACCAATCGGGATAAATACCTCTACTTAATACAATTCACGATTTGCAGAGGATCATGGTGTTTTCTAGACATATTCCTCACTAAAACTAGATAAAGCAATTAAAAAAAGATGCAATAAAGTGCATCTTTTTTTAATTGCACGGCATATACTGTCGCAGGAGGTGACGGAATGAAGAAAAAATCTTCTAAACAAAAAAGAAAATTCCACCCTTTATACCATCCCATGTATGGAATTAACAACTGGTGCAGTATTCGAGCGGCAGCTATAGAAGAAATAGAAGAACAAGAGTCATCAAAAAAAAGCAAACCGAGAGAAAAATATATCTCTTTAGAAAATGCTGTTATGAGGCGAATTATAGATAGCAGGAAAATAAAAGCAAAACAAAAAAAGAAGCTCGCTTCTAATAATGATGAACCTGTGCTTAATTCGGAAAAGATACAAAAAAATATAGAAGAAAACATTCCTGCAGCAATAAAGGAAAAAGTACAACCAGAAATTCCAGCTACTATTATAAATCAAGTAAAAAAAATAAAAGAAGCATTAATCTCGGGCAACGATGTACAAATAGAAAGATCCGCCCCTATTCAGGCTCCTGTACCTACACCTATAAAAAAAGAAAATAACAAAGGAGCTCGTCACGCATATAAAGAAGGACTTCAATCTAAAGCTGATGGAATCGCTTCACATGCAGAAGGGCTTCTTACACATGCAACGGGTCCCTTTTCTCATGCAGAAGGCACAAAAACAAAGGCAACTGGACATAGTTCGCATAGCGAAGGAAGTGAAACGACAGCAGGCGGCTCTTATTCTCATGCAGAAGGAAAACATGCAATTGCTTTGGGCGAAGCAGCACATGCAGAAGGAACCGCAACTATCGCTAACGGATTCTCATCTCATGCGGAAGGAAATCATACATCAACAGCTAATTTTGCAGGCAGCCATATTATGGGGAAATTTGGTACAGCAGAAGAAGCTTATTCCTGGTTTATCGCAAATGGGACAAATGACACTGATTATAATATAGGTGCCAAATGGCTTGCCCATAACGGAGAAATGTATATCGATGGTGCTTCTTACAATGCAGGTGGTACTGATTTTGCACAAATGTTTGAGGCAGCAGATCATAGCCCTATTGATATCGGCTATTTCATTACATTTAGTAGCGAAGAAAAAATTCGAAAAGCTACTTCAAATGATACATTCATATTAGGCATATCCAGCGCTACGCCTGCTCTCATAGGAAATAGCGGTGCTTTAAGTTGGCAAAAACGCTATAAAACAGATAGCTTCGGAAAACGTCAATATACGCGTACGGATACGCAAGAAATACGACCTCTTTTAAATACAGAATGGGATCCAGCTTGTAAGTATATATCAAGAAGAGACCGTACTGAGTGGCTTCCTGTCGGATTAATTGGACAAATGTTAGTACGTGATGACGGCACTTGCGAAACACACGGATATTGTCGTCCGAATGATGACGGCATTGCCACGAAAGCTGAAAGTGGCTTTTTCGTTATAAAACGTACTGGTGAAAATCAAATTTTAATATTATTTCGCTAAAAAAAGGGAACAAAATTCTTTTTATGATAAGAATTTTGTTCCCTTTTAATTGTTATGTAAAGCGTATTGCATATCCTCTGGGATACTTACGGTAAAAGTCATTCCCTTTTCTAAAATAGGATGATAAAACGTCAAAGATGTACTATGCAGCGCTTGACGTTTTATCACATCTCTTCGGCCACCGTATAGATCATCCCCAAGTAGCGGATTTCCTATATATGCCATATGTACACGAATTTGATGTGTTCTTCCCGTCTCGAGCTCAAGCGCTACATGCGTCTTATCGGAAGAACTCTCCATCACTCTAAAATGAGTAACAGCTCTTTGACCATCTTCACAGACAGTTCGCTCGATAATACTATCCGCTTTTCGTCCGATTGGCGCGTCAATCGTTCCTACTTCTTCTAAAATAGTCCCATGAACGATTGCCTCATACGTTCGTTTCACCCCTTTTTGTTGATGCTGCTTCGATAAAAGGTGGTGAACGAATCTATTTTTCGCAATTAACATAAGCCCTGAAGTATCACGGTCTAACCTCGTCACAATGTGCACCGTACTTGCAAGATTTTGTTTATCATAATGATATAAAAGAGCGTTTGCAATACTTCCTGACGGGTGCTCCCTAGACGGAATCGTCGACATATTTGCTTCTTTATTTATAACAAGAACCGCTTCATCTTCATATACGATACATAAAGGGATATCTTCCACTTCCATCCCTTCACTTCTTTCCTCCACTGGAAAAAAGATTTGTAACTCTTCACCAGCTTGTAACTTGTGACGAACACTTGTGTGTTGACCGTTTACTTCAATTGCTCCCCCGCGGAACTTTATATCCGTTAAAGCAGCTTTCGAAATCCCTTTTGTTTTCAAAAATTCTCTAACTAAAGTTCCCTCTTCAGCCAGCCCTATATCCCATTTCAATGTAAATCTGTTCAAATATATAAACCCTCTCTATTTATCTGCAACAAACGAGTCACGAACACGTTTCCAGAATGGGAACGGACGGAAACGAACAAATCGTACTTTCTCGTTTGCAACGCGATACTGAATTGATTTCACATCTTGATGAACCATCGTCAAATGATCCACGGTAATTTGCATGTTCATTCCTGCAGCCGGCTTTAAAACGCATGTATGATGCTTCGGCAGTACGAGCGGCGAACCTACCGTACGAAATACACGATTGTTGATAGATGCCATTTCTGCAATTTGAATCGCTTCAATAGAAGGGTGAATAATTGCTCCGCCAAGCGCCTTATTATACGCGGTACTTCCTGAAGGAGTAGAAATACAAAGACCATCTCCGCGAAACGTTTCGAAATACTCTCCGCGTATTTCCACTTCTGTTACTAATGTACCTTCTGCACTTTTTACAGTCGCTTCATTCATCGCCAAATACTGCGACTCTTTACTACCATTCACATAGCGAATAATCACTTCTAAAAGTGGATATTCCACCACTTGGAACGGTGTTTTAGCGATTGCAATCACCAACTTCTCTACTTCCGTCGGTAACCAATCTGCATAGAAACCTAAATGCCCTGTATGTACACCAACAAATGCGGTTTCATCTAATCGATTATAGTAACGATGGAATGCATATAAAAGCGTTCCATCTCCCCCAACAGAAATTACAATATCAGGTTCCTTTTCATCCATTGTAAACCCAAAATCTAACAAGTATTCTTTCATCGTACTTGCTAGTGTATCTGATGATTGATCTCCCTTTGACATAATTGTAAATTTCATCGCCCAACACCCTTTAGTTTATGATTCAGAATCTTTCGTTTCCTGCTTTCGTGAAAAGACCTTTTGCGCTTCTTGAATTTCAAGACGAATGGAAGACATTTCTTCATCTAATAAAAACGCCGCTTCCGCTGCACGTTGTAAGCGTATTTTAATATCTTCAGGAAAACGTCCACTATATTTGTAATTTAAAGAATGCTCAATCGTTGCCCAAAAATTCATTGCTAACGTGCGAATTTGAATTTCAACTAACACTTTTTTCTCCCCCTGTATCGTTTGAACAGGATAACTAATGACAACGTGGTAAGAGCGATAGCCGCTATCTTTCTTTTGCGTTACATAATCACGTTCTTCTACAATGTCAAAATCATTTCGTTTTCGAAGATATTCTACAACAGGCTTAATCTCATCTACGAATTGACACATCATTCGAAGGCCCGCGATGTCCTGCATATCTTCTCTAATTCGGTCTAGCGGTACATTTCTCTTCTCCGCTTTATCAATAATACTTGCAACCGACTTTACCCTTCCTGTTACAAACTCAATTGGAGAATGCTCCGTTAACATTGCAAATTGAGTACGCATTCCTTTTAGTTTCACTTTCAGCTCCGCCACCGCTTGGTGATACGGTGCTAAAAATTCTTCCCAATTACGATTCATTTCAACCACCACCAAAATCAATCCATTTGCTTATAGAAACACTTTTTCTACAGCAGTTACTAGTTCTTCTCCATAATTTGCATTACCTTCAATATTTTCAACTAAATATTCTACTTCTTCTTTTAATCCTTCTAATTCTATTTCAACATCATTCACGCGAATAAACATCGCTGTATCTTTATTCATCGCTTCATGCATTGCTTCCCAGCATGTATGCGGAATACTTACATAAATGAAAGATGATTCATTTTCTAAGATATATAAAAATGATAAATTGTCTGAGTCTACAAGTACGTGATTACGCGCACTTAACTCCTTTACCTCTATTTCAGTATTTTCCGCACAAAAAATAAGCGCATTCTCTCTCGTTTCTACGCTCTTAACTTGAATTTTATTTTGCATACTCGAACTCCTCCATCTCAACTTCCTGTCTTACTTAACAGTATTATTGTATCATAACATGGACGCAAACAAATAAAACATTGAACCAAATTTGCGAAAAAGCGATAATGTGGAAAGAATTATTTTTCAAAAGGAGCGCATACAATGACACAAGAAATTGAAATTGAATTTAAAAATATGGTTACAGAGGAAGAATTCCAAACATTATGCAAATCTTTTTCTATTGAAGCATTTACAAAACAAGTAAATCACTACTTTGAAACGCCTCACTTCTCTTTAAAAGATACGGGCTCTGCACTTCGTATTCGTCATAAAGATGGAACTTATACATTAACATTAAAACAACCTGCTGAAATTGGTTTATTAGAAACTCATCAGTCTGTAACAGAAAAAGAAGCACAACTTATGATGGAAACAAACACAATCATTCAAGGAACTGTAATGGATCAGCTACACAAATTACAAATTCCCGTTTCCTCTTTAACTTATATGGGTAGTTTAACAACAGAAAGAGCTGAAATATTATTTGAAGGCGGAACGCTTGTCTTTGATCATAGTTTCTATTACAATCACGATGATTATGAAATTGAATACGAAGTGCAAGATGAAAAGACCGGTAAAGCAGCATTTATAAGGTTATTAAAGCAACATAACGTACCAGTTCGTCATACAAACAACAAAGTAAAACGCTTTTTCCTTGCCAAACAAAACGAAGAGCGCTAAAGTAAAATTTCCATCAGTGAAGAAGAGCTGTACTTACGGCTACATTTCACCTTTTTGAAAAGCAAAAGATTTATTAGCAACATATAGAATAAGCAAAGAATGTTATGAAGGCTGTTTAGTTGCTCTTCATAACATTCCATTGCTACAATAGATATACATTTCATGGAAAAAGGGGTTTATAAAGGATGAGCAAGCAACCGATGACACCATTTGAAGCAATCGGCGGTGAACAATGCATTGCAACATTAGTGGATACATTTTATTCCTATGTCAGTGAACACCCTGACTTATCTCCGATCTTCCCGGATGATTTAACAGAAACTGCTAGGAAGCAGAAACAATTTTTAACACAATATTTAGGTGGTCCTAATTTATACACTGAAGAACATGGGCATCCTATGCTAAGAGCACGCCATCTTCCGTTTGAGATTACTCCAAAACGCGCAGAAGCTTGGCTGTCATGTATGGAGCAAGCAATGGATGATACAGGAGTGCACGGTCATATAAGAGAGTTTGTTTTTGAACGTTTAGCATTAACTGCTCAACATATGGTCAATACTCCAAATGAAACAGGTGAAGTGTAATGGATAAGCAGGAAGCAAAGCATATAAATATGCCTTCTCCTTCCACATGCGAGCATAAATCTGTAGAAGCATATTTATTTATTGATCCACTTTGTAAAGATTGCTGGGATATCGAGCCATTTATTATTAAACTATGGCTTGAGTATGGGAAATACTTCTCTATTCGTCATATAGTAACAGGAAAAGTGGACGGGGCAAACGCTTCCTCACACAAATGGAATAAACCTGCTAATATTCGATTTGTGTGGGAAAAGACAACAAGTTTACAAGGTTTTTCATGTGATGGAAAAGTACATATGCAAGAGGCGTCGTCAACACCGTATTTAGTTTCGATGGCAATTAAGGCGGCGGAGTTGCAAGGCCGAAAAGCAGGTTCGAAGTTTTTGCGAAAACTCCAAGAATGCATTTTTCTTGAAAATGTATCAAACCCTGACTGTGAATTATTGCTTACATGTGCTAAAGATAGTGGCATTGATGTAGAGGAATTTAAAAAAGACCTACACTCAGTTAGCGCAAAAAAAGCTTTCCAATGCGACCTAAAATTCACAAATGAGATGCATATTACAGAAATACCTTCCCTCCTATTTTTTCATGCAAATTCAGATGAGGAAGGTATTAAAATCACAGGGATTTATTCCTATGATGTATACGTACAGCTATTAAAAGAACTGGTAAAATGCGAAATTGAGCCAGAACCATTACCTCCTTTAGAAGCATTACTAGAAGCAACACAATTTATTTCTTCAAAGGAAATCTCTTTTATATATGACTGCCCTCAGCAAGAAATAGAGCGTGAACTAAAAAAATTACAACTAAAACGAAAAGTACAAATGATTGAAGTGAAGTGCGAGCGTTATTGGAAATGGATAGCAACAGAAAAAGACCTGGTGTAAACACCAGGTCTTTTTCTTTACGGCTTATAAAAATATTAAAGGGGATGGGAGAAATTTTCACGTTCAAACAAAGGGGTATATGTTTGTATGTGAATTCGTTCACGCTTATTATATTACAAGATTCGACGTCAGATGACAACCCCTTTTGTCGAATTTCACATTTTTGTCACATTCTAAACGTTTTCATTCTTGAATAAGCTATAAAAAAAGCAATTTAGGAGGTTTCCTTATGAAAAAATCTCATATTTTTCTTATCTTTCTATGTGTTATTGTTTCTTTTTTCTTGTATATCCTCTCTCTATTACAAGCTTTCCCTAAAATTATTGCCTTTCCTCTTTTATTCGGAGTTATCGTCATCGCTGTCTCTTATTTCAACTATAGAAAACGATTTAAAGGATTTTAATTACAAAAATCAACTGTAAAACTGCCTTCTAATTTAGAAAAAGTAAGGAAATCCTCCTTATTTTATCGACAAATATCGACAAAAACATTTTCAAACAAAAAAGACGAGGATAAAATCCCTCGTCTTTTCTCATTACTTTTCTTCAAATAATAACGCTTCTAATTCATTTAATTTCTCTTCAAATACTTGAAGTGCCTCTTTCACTGGTTCAGGAGATGCCATATCAACTCCTGCTTTTTTCAACACTTCAATTGGATAATCGGAGCTTCCCGCTTTTAAGAATTCGTTAATGTAACGTTCTACTGCTGGTTGCCCTTCTTCTAAAATTTGTTTAGATAACGCAGTCGCTGCACTAAATCCTGTTGCGTATTGATATACGTAATAGTTGTAATAGAAGTGCGGAATACGAGACCATTCTAAACCGATTTCTTTATCGATTACTAAAGCATCCCCGAAATATTTCTTATTTAAATCGTAGTAGATCTCCGTTAACATATCTGGCGTAACCGCATGTCCTTCTTGTACTTTTTTATGAATGATATGCTCGAACTCTGCAAACATTGTTTGACGGAATACAGTACCACGGAATCCTTCTAAATAATGATTTAATAAATATAGACGCTCTTTTTTATCTTCTGTCGTTTTTAATAAATAATCATTTAGAAGCGCTTCATTACAAGTTGATGCTACCTCTGCAACGAAGATTGAATAATCACCGTATACGTGTGGCTGTGTCTTTCTTGTGTAATAACTATGCACCGAATGACCAAACTCATGAGCAAGTGTATATAAATTATTTACATTATCATGCCAGTTCATTAAAATATACGGATTTGTTCCGTATGCACCAGATGAATATGCTCCGCTTCGTTTGCCTTTATTCTCGTACACATCTACCCAGCGATTTTCATATGCTTCTTTTAAAATTTCAACATATTCATCACCAAGTACGTTTAAAGATTTTAATAACAGGTCTTGCGCTTCTTCATACTTCACATTCATTTTCACTTCTTGTACAAGTGGTGTATATAAATCGTACATATGAAGCTCATCAAGTCCTAGTGCACGCTTACGAATATCAATGTAACGGTGTAATAAATGTAAGTTGTCATTTACCGTTTCAACGAGTTGATCGTATACTGCTTCAGGAATATTATTATTGCTTAATGCTGCTTGGCGAGCAGAGTCATATTTACGAATACGTGCATTGAAATTATTACGTTTCACTGCCCCGCTTAACGTACTTGCAAATGTGTTCTTAAATTTCCCATACGTTTCAAATACAGCTTTGAATGCATCTTCGCGAACACGACGATCATCACTTTCTAAAAACTGAATGTAACGGCCATGTGTTATTTCTACCTCTTCTCCATCCTCACCTTTAATAGATGGGAATTTCAAATCCGCATTATTCAACATACCGAATGTATTACTTGATGCACTCATCACTTCAGATGCTTCTGCTAATAACGCTTCCTCTGCCTCAGATAATACGTGCGGGCGTTGACGTGTAATTTCTTCTAATGCATGCTCATATACACTTAGTTCTCGATTTTCTTGTAAAAATGTTTGCAATGTATCTTCTGAAATAGATAAAATTTCAGGTACGATATACGCTGTGCTACTAGATACTTGTGAGTATAAATTTGTTGCGCGATCATTCAGTGCTTGATACACAGAGTTTGTTGTATCTTGATCGTAACGCATATGTGCATATGTATATAGCTTACCTAATCGCATTGAAATTTCATCTTCATATTGCAATGCCTCAAGCAAATTGTCTGCAGAGTCGCCAAGCTTCCCTTTAAATTCAGTTAACTTTGGCAATAGCTCTTTAATAGCTTGGAATTCTTTTTCCCATTCTGCATCTGTTTGGAAAATATCTTCTAATCGCCATGTGCTTGCTTCTTCAATCTCATTGCGATCTGGTAATGTTTTTGCTTTATTTTGTTCAGACATTCTGTAAGCCCTCCTTTAAATATCTCTACTTAAGTACAATTCTGTTTTTCTTATGTAATTCCTTCACGTTCATTCTTTATTATATCCCCTTTTTCTTCTCTCATGTTGAACTTTGTCTCAAATAGAGATAGCGCATAAGTTAGGCAAATCTCATCATATTTCCTAACTTCCTCCTCCGCCTGTAACATAACTATATTCCTCATTTTTCGGTACGTATAAGTCCCTACTTTATGCAACACGCCTACAAAACATAAAAAAGTCATATATTCAGTAACCGCTACTTTCCATATATGTTGTGCAAAATACGGAAGTAGACGCCTCTTCGTATATTTTGCTACATAGTTACATACGTATTGCAGAGAAATATACTCCCCTACCTTAAGCATACCTATACACTTCAAATAAAGAGAAGCTTGCCATGTAAATGGATTTGTTTGAAAAGCAAACGCAGATGGGAGCGGAACACCGATTTCAGAAGGAAAGCTCGCTGGGGTACATTTATATTGATATAAGAGGCGGAGTAGTGACTTATGATTATAATTCCAGATAGATAGAGCGTTTTGCCGAAAATGGTTCTTTTTTCTCTTCCATTCTTGTCCTAATACCTCTTTTTGGAAAGGCACAGAGGAAAAGAGCATGTCAACAGTAGTCGTATCAGTTGGTAAATAAATAGTATGTGAGAAAGAGACATTTGTAGAAAACGGAGTGATAAATGCGCATTTCATAAACGATTTTTGTTTCGGACAGAAGAAAATAAGAAATGGCTGAGGATAAGATTGTAAGGAGAAAGCCAGAAGTGAGGAAAATTTCATCCAATATGCAGATTGCTTTTTTAATTGATTTCCACCAATGATCCAGATGACCTGTATACCAGCTTGCCAATACGAGTATGTTCGTTTAGAAAGCTGCTCTACGGAGAGATTTGCACATTGATATTCAATCGCAATTTTTCGATCCGCTCTCTCTACGTAAATATCTGGCCGTTGCTTGATTACTGGCAGATAATGCTCTATATCGACATGAAAATCTTGATGTTTTAACCATCTATATAACAATTCTTTACCGTGCATATGATACATAGATTCTGCTTCATAAAAAGTAAGACATGAATCCACTTTCTTATGAGCAAAATGCCAGCTCTTTTGTGTTCCTAATTTCATTTGCACTTCTTTTCCGCAAGCTGTACAAAAGAATTTTTCTCGTTTACGCATTTCGCGTAAACGCTCTTCATCCCGGTTATATAATAGATGAATTTTCTCTCCGTTTTCTCTCCTTGCAATAAACATCCACCATCACACCCTTTCAACTTCTTGTATTCTACAATTTACTACAAATTCCTCTCAAAAAAAGAGATGTCCTAAATTAGGACATCTCTTTCTATAATAAAGGTGATAATAACCGATACGTCGATTCAACAATCCGCCTATGAAGACGTCTCTTATGAAATCGGTCAACATGAATTTCACTGGATTCTTCTAAATCGTCTTTAAAATCTTGAACGAGCTTTCGAATGCTACCTGTATCATATAAAAAGGCATTTACTTCAAAGTTTAAATGAAAACTTCTCATATCCATATTAGCTGTCCCAATTGATGCGAGATCAGAATCCACGATGACAACTTTACTATGAAGAAAACCTTTTTCATATTCATATATTTTTACTCCTGCATCTAATAACTCCGGAAAGTACGATCTTGATGCATAAAAGACAGTCCGCTTATCTGGCTTACTTGGCATTAACAAACGAACATCAATACCAGCAAGTGCAGCTACTTTTAATGCAGATAAAATATCATCATCTGGGATAAAGTATGGTGTTGCAATCCAAATCGATTTCCTAGCTGAAGCAATCATTGCAAAATATAAATGTTTAATTGTTTCCCATTTATTATCCGGTCCACCTCCAACAAGTTGGACTCCGCCCCAATGATCACCCTCAACTGCTTCCGCTTGTAAATATTCAGGTGCTAATACCGCCTCACCAGTCATATAAAACCAGTCTTGAAGGAAAATTAGCTGTAAACTTTGAACTGCTTCACCGCGTAAATATAAATGCGTGTCTCGCCAAAAACCGAAATATTTATCCTTCCCTAAATACTCATCACCAATATTTAATCCACCTACAAACCCTTCATTTCCATCTATAATAACGATTTTTCGGTGGTTTCGATAATTAATTTTATCGTTTAAAATTGGAAAGCGCACAGGGAAAAATGGAATCATTTCTACTCCTGCATCATTCAATTCTTCAATATACGAATTTGATAATTTAAAGCTTCCAACCGCGTCGTATAAAAAACGAACGACAACGCCTTCTTTTGATTTTTTTATTAAAATATCTTTAATTTCTGTACCGAGCTTGTCATCACGCACAATGTAATACTCCATATGAATGTGGTGTTTCGCTCGATTTAACCCATCTAAAATTGCCTGAAACGTTTCGTCTCCATTTGTTAATGTCCTCGTTTCAGTTTGAAATGAAATATTTAAAGCACCTAGTCGATCTGCTAAACGAAATAACAATTCTTGATGCTTATGATTTCGTAAAATCCGTTCTTCGTAATCTTCGTGTCCCTTATATTGTAAAAATGCCTGTTCATCGAGTAATGCCTTCTTTTGGAACATTCTTTTTCTACGAAAATTTTGTCCAAATAAAAGATAAGCAAAGAAACCGAACACCGGAAAAATACCTAGTACGATTAACCACGTAAGTGTTTTAGACGGATGGCGGTTTTCTAAGAAAATAACACATCCAATTAAAAATGCGGAAACCGTAAATAAAATACTAATAATACCTAAAATAGAAACATCCTTTATCCCAATGACATCCGAATAAAATGCTACATCAATAAACATGCGTAATGAAACAAATAATGCGAACAATAGTAGAAAAAAGAAAAGTAGTTTTAACGTGTTTTTCATCTCTTACCTCCTTACTAAGAAAGCCTTCCTATTCTTCATAAAAAAAGCCGATTTCATACTATAGAAATCGGCCTACATTTTAGGAGGGAAATTGTTGCGAATTGTCTCAAGCGCACGCTCTTTCACAACCTGTTTCCCATACTCACTTACACGGTGAATCGTTAAAGTAGATTCTTCTCCATATTCTAAAACAATACTTAAAATACGATCAATTTCTTCTTCATCATGTAGCACTTCATCGAATTCCACATATACATAATATCGGTCCTCAAATGAATGTAATTCATCTTTTATATCTTCAAAGATAAGACGATGACTTAATGAAATAACATCTTCAAAATCATTAAACTTAATTAAAAAGCCAAACGTACCATCTTCATTAAAGTTTGTTCCTACTTGTTCTTCTACCTCTTCCACTAATTCTTGCTGGAATAATGATTCGATGCCTTCATCTAGAGGAATGTCTATAATTTTGTCTACACCTATTGGTAGTTCCAGCTTTTGTCCATCCTTTGAAAGCTCCGCTTTCGTTACAAGTACTTCAATCCCTTTATCGACTGCTTGCACTTGGATCCATAACGGCCCATCGATAAAGAAATCATCATGATCACGAGCTTCGTCCATCATCTCCCAAAAGAGCTCTTCACTTCGTTCGCGATCATACCAAATTTCTTCACGATTAAACCCTCTATCCTCTATATCAATGTACGTAATAAAAAATTTCATCGTATGGTCATTAATTCTTTCAATATCCAAAATACAACGCTCCCTTCCTGCTTAGAATTGTTATGAAGGGATTCCCCACTCATATGACAAAACAATAGATTCTTGTACTCTCATTTTATGATAAGATTCTCCAGAAGGGAAATAAAATCGATTTATTTTACAAAAATAGTTATATACCTATCTGTATTCGACTTTTTACATAAAGTGAAACAATAATCAGTATTTTTTTCATCCTCCACTGATTATTAGCTCGCACCAATCGGAATAAATATACCATTATACTAATTCACTGCTCGCAAAAAATTTGGACATACATTCCCATATTCCCTCGTACACTGTAATAAAGTGAAACTTCTATTAGAGGTGATTATTTTGTCCCTGGGAGCGCGGGATCAAAACTAGACAAACTTTCTTCACCACATACATATATTTCGCTTATTAAAACATCATAAATGGAGGCAGACGAATGGACTTAGAGTTTTTAACATCTGTACTACTGATTGTCGGTATCGATGTTGTACTAGGTGGCGATAACGCAATTGTCATCGCACTAGCTAGCCGAAATTTACCTGAAGCAAAACGAAATAAAGCCATTTTGATTGGTACTATGTTAGCAATTGTGCTACGAATTCTCCTCACGATACTAGCTGTCTATTTACTTGATATCCCATTTTTACAACTCACCGGCGGAATTTTACTTACATTAATTGCGGTCAATTTACTCACTGATAATAACAACGATCTTTCTTCTATCAAAGGAAAAACGACTTTATTCCAAGCTGTGCGTACAATTGTATTCGCGGATCTCGTTATGGGGTTTGACAATGTTATTGCCATTGCAGGAGCAGCTCACGGAAGACTTTCACTCGTAATTATCGGTTTATTCATTTCTATCCCGATTATCATTTGGGGAAGCAAACTTATTTTAATACTCATGGAACGCTTTCCATTTCTCATTTATTGCGGAGCAGCAGTTCTCGCCTATACAGCAGGAAAAATGATTACACATGAAGACAGACTTGCAACGTTTTTTCATCATAATCCTAGTTTTGCCACAAGTATCCCTTATTTGTTCATTTTCACCATTTTATGCATAGGCTTTATCGTTCAACAAGTGCGATTACGTAATGTTAAACAGTAAAAAAAAACCTTCTACTCTATAATAGGTAGAAGGTTTTCATATTATTATAATTAATTTACAAGACGCTGTGCTTCACGTAATTGGAACGTTCTTACTGTACGTGGTAAGAAACGACGGATTTCATCTTCGTTGTAACCTACTTGAAGGCGTTTTTCGTCAATCATAATTGGACGACGTAAAATACCTGGATAGTCACGAATCATCTTATATAAATCTTGAAGTGGTAAAGACTCTAAGTTCACATTCAATTCTTGGAAAACTTTTGAACGAGTAGAAATAATCTCATCCGTTCCGCTTTCTGTCATACGTAAAATCTCTTTAATCTCATCAATCGTTAATGGATCTGAGAAAATATTACGTTCTGTATAAGGAATATGATTTTCCTCTAGCCATAATTTCGCCTTTCTACAAGACGTACAGCTTGGAGAACTATATAATGTTACCATACAAAGCTCACTCTCCTTAAAGAGTACAAATTCTGTACTAATTACAGTTTAAATTTCTAACTTCCGCAATTTTTCGCGATAACTTGTCTTATAGCAAAGTAAAAAATCGCAATTCATGTAAGCAACAATAATTACTTTTAATAAGTAACTTCTATAATCATTATACAATAGTTTTTGCAAGAAATATACAGTGAATTTACTGCTAGTTGAGAAAATTTCTCCGTGTACTCCACTGCTATGCAACATGATTATACTCAGTAAAACTGTCCTTTAACAACGGTCTTCAACCCTTTTGATACTTACTTTCTACAATAATCTTCACTTGATATACAATTACAGTTTCATAATCTTCCCCATTAAAAAGAGAGCGTTTTCTTACCTTTTCCCAACAAAACAATTGAGAAATGTAAGACTCTAAAGGTTAGAAACAAAAAGGAACATTTGTTCTTATTTTAACAAATCTCTTCGCTCATGTCTATATGCTTTCTAAAGTAAATCGAATATTTTTCTGACATTTCTTTCTTTTTTACCATTTATCTCATACAATAAAAATACAGACAGACAAAGGGGGAATTTGCATATGATCGCTTTTTTTACTGATTTTATCATTGTTGCTACCCTCATCATCGGAATAACAGCATTGATTGGTGTCATTACAAATAGCATCGGTGAAAAACTCTTTGGTGGGAAAGAAAAAATGAAGTTTGTTAACAAAAGTTTAGATGTACAATCTGGCTGGAACCAAGTTGGCGGAAAAGGCATTTATAAAAAACGTACGTACTAAAAAAAGCAGGTAATTACCTGCTTTTTTTTGTTATTTTCCTACTGATGCCCATTTGAAGCTTACTTCGCCACCATACTTATGGTTGTACATATCTTTAATTGTTTCTCTTTGTAAATATGCTCTACCACGTTGATATACTGGAACAATCGCAGCGTCATCAAGTAACATTTTTTCTGCTTCAAGTAAGTTTTTCCAACGAGCATTTACGTCGCTTCCATCTTTCTTCGCTTTCATAATAATCTCATCGTACTTCGGATTAGAATACTTCATTTTATTTTGTGCCCCATCAGTTACGAACATATCAAGATATGTAACTGGATCTGGGAAGTCTGCACTCCATCCAGAGAATGACATTACAAAGTCGCCCGCATCTTCTAATTTTAGTTTTTGCGCGAATGGTTGTTGTTTAATTTTCACTGTTAAACCTGGTAAATTCTTTTCTAACTCACCTTTTAAATATTCACCAGTTTTCTTCGATAATTCAACGTCTTCATTTAATAGCTCTAATTCAATTTCGTTTTTACCAAGCTCTTTTTTACCAGCTTCCCAATACTTTTTCGCTTCTTTTACATTTGGTTTTACAATATCTCCATTTTCAACACGGAAATCTTTTTTATCCGGTCCTTTAATGAAATTGTCAGGAATTAATCCCGTCGCTGGCTTAGAACCGTTATTTAATAATGTATCAACGAATGGTTTACGGTCAAAACCAAGAGAAATTGCTTTACGAATATTTTTATTTGCTAAAGCTGGGTCTTTTTGATTTAAGCGAAGGAAGAATACAGATGTATCTTCTACCGTTTTGAAATCTGGTTTTCCTTTATATTTATCGATGAACTCTGCTAATAACGTCGCTCGATCGACTGCGTTTGTTTCATATAAATTAATTGGCGTAGACGTATCTTTTACAATATTAAAGTTTACTTCCTCAAGCTTCACTTCTTTATTGTCCCAATATGATGAGCTCTTTGTCATTTTGAAGCTACGTTCATGTTGCCAATCACTTAATGTAAATGGTCCGTTATAAAGTGTTGTATTTGCTTCTAAACCAAACTTCGCCCCTTGCTCTTTCACATACTTTTCATTAACAGGATAGAAGATCGGATAGACCATTAAATCAACAAGATATGGAATAGAATTATCTAATTCTACTTCTAGTGTATGATCATCAATCGCTTTTACACCTAATTGGTCTGGACTCATCTCTTTTTTATTAATTTTCTCAGCATTTTTTATATCGTACATAATGTACGCCGATTTCGCAGCTGTATCTGGATTAATTGCTCTTTGCCATGCATACACGAAATCTTTCGCCGTTACAGGTTCACCATTTGACCATTTTGCATCTTCACGTAATTTAAATGTATACTTTTTACCGTCTTCTGACTTTTGGAATTCCTTCGCTACACCTGGAACTAATTTATCGTCTTTCCCAAGGCGGTATAGGCCTTCCATCGTATTGTTCATTACTTTTGAAGAAACTGCATCAGCTGATAACGCTGGGTCCATCGTTGGAATTTCTTGTGTTTCAATTAAGTTAATAACTTGCTTCGCACCGCTTTTCCCGCTATCCCCTTTTGCGTTCGCTTGCGGTTCATCTTTTTGGTAGCCACATGCCCCTAAAATCATGCTCATTGCTACTGTTGATGCTACAAAAACTGGTATCTTTTTTTTCATACTTCCACCCTCCAAAAAAAATGTTAGCCCTTTCATTTTCAAACAGAAAGAAATATATATATGTTCTAATAATTCGTATTATACACACAAATATATTCTTTGTATATTTATATTTCTATTTTATTAAAATTTTCTGTTAACACCACGTGCATTTGTAAACGTTTCACACTGCGTTTTTATTGAACTAAAGTGTTAAAAATGACCATTTTTATACTTTTCTAAATTATCAGAGAAAAATAAATTTTATATTCTATAATATCTTGTGCATAATTATTCCTCCTTTTTTGTCATAAAATGAAGGTTTATTCATATTGAAAATATGTAGGCTAAAATAAGTGCAAAGGATATGAAAGTGTGTTACGATACACTTTGCTAAAAATAGATATCGGTAAAGAGGGGACGGACATGACAGCAATTCGCTCAAAAAACGGGCCAACAGAGAAATTAAGTTTATTCTTATTAACATGGCCTATTTTTCTAGAAGTTTTTCTTTTTATGCTGATGGGGATCGCTGATACTTTCATGTTAAGTGCATTATCAGACGATGCTGTATCTGGGGTTGGTGCAGCGAATCAATACCTTCATATCGCGATTTTAGTACTAGAAGTCATAGGAAATGGTGCAGCTATCGTTGTATCCCAATACCTCGGTTCTAAACGCTTTATGGAAGCATCAAAAATATCAGCATTAGCCGTCACATTAAATTTAGTGGTCGGACTCATTATAAGCGCTGGTTTTCTTTTATTTTCAAAACATATGATGATGGCAATGAATTTACAAGGCGATGTACTAACGTATGCACAAAGCTATCTATCCATCGTCGGAGGAGCTATTTTCCTTCAAGCTATTATTAACTCATTAGCCGCAATTATCCGCGTTCACGGCTTTACAAAGCAAGCGATGTTTGTTTCGCTTGGAATGAATATTATTCATATCGCCGGAAACTACGTACTTATTTTCGGGAAATTCGGTTTCCCTGAACTTGGTGTGCAAGGAGCCGCGATTTCTTCCGCTGTCAGCCGGTTAATCGCACTTATCGTTTTCTTCTGGTTACTGTACCGCGTTATGGAATACCGTGTGAAATTACAATATTACTTCACTTTATCAAAAGAATACGTTGGCAAAATTTTAAAGATCGGCATTCCATCTGCATTCGAACAAGTCATGTATCAAGCTTGTCAAATTGTCTTCTTATATTACGCAACATACTTAGGTACGGAATCGTTAGCTGCAAGACAATACGCTACTAACATTTCCATGTTCACTTATTTATTCGCCATTGCTATCGGTATGGGAACAGCTATTATCGTTGGACGCCTAGTTGGCGGAAATGAAAAGGATGAAGCTTACACACGCGTATGGAAAAGTGTACAATGGGCGATTGGTGTAACTTTATTTATGGTCATGCTCGTTGTTACATTCCGCACACAATTAATGGGACTATTTACGGATAATCCTCATATTATCGCTCTAGGGGCAAGCGTTCTTTTACTAAGTGTACTACTTGAAACAGGACGGACGATGAACATCGTCATCATTAATTCACTTCGTGCAGCTGGCGATGCAAAATACCCTGTTTTAATCGGCGCATTCTCCATGGTGTTAATGAGCTTACCACTCGGTTACTTTTTCGCCTTCCATTTAGACATGGGGCTCGTTGGTATTTGGCTAGCGATCGCTATCGATGAATGGACGCGGGCGATTATTATGTTCTTCCGATGGAGAAGTAGATCGTGGGAAAGTTATGCACTTGTTAAACCTGATGAGCAAGATAAGAGCGTTTCTGTTCAAGCGCAATAAAATAAAAGTGTTTCTAAATGAAGAAAAGGCGGCTGATTTCAGTCGCCTTTTTCTTCATTCTCGGAAACTCTTACTTCGCTGTCTTTAAACAGAAAAAGAACTTGGATAAAATCGCTTTATACTAACTTAAGTTTAACTAGTATAAAAAAATAGAGCCATCCTTCTGTAATAGAAGAATGGCTCTACTTTTTTATTGATAGATTTCTTTATATTTCTTATACTCTGCTTCAGAACATAATACAAAATGTCCTGGGCGAATTTCGCGCATTGTTGGCACTTCACTACCATAATCATGCTGCGATGGGTCGTATACGATACGTTTACGATTGCGCTCATAATCTGGATCTGGAAGTGGAATTGCTGATAGTAGTGATTTTGTATATGGATGCATTGGATTCGCATATAACTCTTCACTTGTTGTCAGCTCAACGATTTGACCACGGTACATTACACCAATGCGATCACTAATGTATTTTACCATCGATAAATCATGGGCGATGAATAAGTATGTTAAACCTTTTTCTCTTTGTAACTGTTTCAGTAAGTTTACAACTTGCGCCTGAATCGATACGTCAAGTGCTGAGATTGGTTCATCAGCAATGATAAATTCAGGTTCTACAGCTAGCGCACGAGCGATACCGATACGTTGACGTTGTCCGCCTGAGAATTCATGCGGGAAACGATTCGCGTGCTCTTTATTTAAACCAACTGTATTTAACAGCTCGTGAACACGGTCCATACGCTCTTTTTTACCTTTTGCTAGTCCGTGAATATCAATACCTTCTGCGATAATATCCCCTACTGTCATACGAGGATTTAATGATGCATATGGATCTTGGAAAATCATTTGCATTTTACGGTTGAACTTCTTAAGTTCTGCGCGTGATTTTTTCCCATGTACATTTTCACCATCGAACAACACTTCACCGGCAGTTGCATCGTATAAACGAATGATCGTTCTTCCAGTTGTTGACTTACCACAACCAGATTCTCCTACAAGTCCAAATGTTTCACCGCGGTAAATATCAAATGAAATATCATTAACTGCTTTAACAACACCACCACTCACATCAAAGTGTTGTTTCACATTTTTTACTTCAATTAATTTCTCACGTTGTTTAGTCATGTTGTTCACCTGCTTTCATTTGAAGAATACGTTTTTCAACAACTGCTGGTGGTTTTACTTCTGGCGCTTGCTCATGAAGTAACCAAGTTGCCGCATAATGTGTATCACTTACTTTAAATAAAGGTGGTTCCATTTCAAAATCAATTTTCAGTGCCTGTGGGTTACGTGGTGCAAAAGCATCACCCTTTGGCGGTTTTAATAAGTCTGGAGGCGTTCCTGGAATCGCATATAGCTCGTCCTCTGAACCATCTAAGCTTGGCATAGATGCGATTAAGCCCCATGTGTATGGATGTTGTGGATTGTAGAAAATTTCATCAACAGTTCCAATTTCAACAACTTTACCAGCGTACATAACCGCAACTCGGTCTGCAACGTTTGCCACTACACCTAAGTCATGCGTAATGAAAATGATTGCTGCTTCTGTTTTTTGCTGAATGTCCTTCATAAGCTCTAAAATTTGCGCCTGAATTGTAACGTCTAGCGCCGTTGTCGGCTCATCGGCAATTAATAATTTCGGATTACAAGCTAACGCCATCGCAATAACTACACGCTGTCTCATACCACCTGAGAATTGGTGAGGATATTGTTTTAAACGAGCTTCTGGATTTGGAATACCTACAAGGTCAATTAATTCTAAAGCGACTTTACGTGCATCCGCTTTACTCATCCCTTGGTGTTTAATAAGACCTTCCATAATTTGATTTCCAATTGTCATCGTTGGGTTTAATGATGTCATTGGATCTTGGAAAATCATCGCAATATCTTTACCGCGTACTTGCTGCATTTCTTTTTCCGTTAATTTCGTTAAATCACGACCGTCAAATACAATCTCTCCATTTTTAATACGGCCTGGAGGATTCGGGATTAATCCCATTAGCGCTTTAGAAGTAACTGATTTCCCAGAACCAGACTCTCCTACAATCGCTAATGTTTCCCCTTTTTTCAAATCAAAAGTAACTCCGCGCACTGCTTGTACTTCACCTGCATGTGTATCAAAGGAGACTTGTAAATCTTTTACCTCTAACAATGTTTTCATTTTTACTTCTCCCTCCTCGTTTACTTACGCATTTTTGGATCTAACGCATCGCGTAATCCATCTGCCATTAAGTTGAATGCTAGAATTAACATACTGATGACAACCGCAGGGATGAACATCATGTGTGGATACGTTTGAATTGATTTATATCCATCATTTACAAGAGAACCAAGTGATGCGAATGGTGGCTGAATTCCTAAACCGATGAAGCTTAAGAATGCCTCACCAAACACCGCTGATGGAATTGTAAACATTGTCATTACGATAATTGGTCCCATAACGTTTGGAATTAAGTGTTTCACAATTAATTGTGTATTTGTTGCACCTAATGTACGAGACGCTAATACATACTCTTGGTTTTTTAACTTTAAGATTTGTCCACGAACAATCCGCGACATCCCTATCCAACCTGTAATCGCCATTGCGAGTGTGATTGACCAAATACCAGATCCCATAATGATTACCATTAAAATAACGATGATTAAGTATGGAATACCATTAATAATCTCCATAATACGTTGCATAATATTATCTACTCTACCGCCGTAGAATGCTGAAATACCCCCGTATGCAACCCCAATTACTAGGTCAATTGCTGCTGCTAAAAGAGCGATATATAATGATACGCGTGTACCTTCCCATGTTCTTGTCCATAAGTCACGGCCAAGATCATCTGTACCAAACCAGAAGTACTCTTTAATATCACGTTTTGCATATTGGTCAACACCATATTGATCTGTGCCGTCAAATGGTAACCAATGAATATTTTCAATCACTGGAATTTTCGGTGGCATTTTCGCACGACCTAAATCCTGCTCTTTATAAGAATGTTTACTTACCATCGGTCCAAAAATTGCTAGTAGTACAATAATGCTCAATAATACTAAACCCAACATCGCGCCTTTATGTTGGAACAAGCGTCTTCGTACATCTTGCCAAAACGTTAAGCTTGGACGGGCAATGACTTCATTATCAACATTATTTTGATTGGCTTGTTGAAATAAATCTGGAGATAATTTTTGTACATCTTTCATCATTTTTTCCCTCCCGCTAAACGAATACGAGGATCAATAATTCCGTATAAAATATCGACAATGAAAATAACTACGATGAAGATCGCACTATAGAAAATTGTAGTTCCCATAATAACTGTATAGTCATTCACTGTAATAGATTTAACGAACTGTTCCCCAAGTCCTGGTACAGCATAAATTTGCTCGATAACAAGTGTTCCTGTAATTAATGCAGCAACCATTGGTCCTAAAATTGTTACAACTGGAATTAACGCGTTACGAAGTGCGTGTTTGACAATGATAACGCCTTGACTAATTCCTTTTGCTTTCGCTGTTAAAATATAATCAGACTGCATAACTTCAATTAATTCTGCACGAGAGAAACGTGCGATTGTTGCGATAACTCCCATCGATAATGCAATTGTAGGCATTACTGTAAACTCTGGTCCTTTCCAGAACGCTACTGGGAACCAGCCAAGTTTTACCCCTACGAAATATTGTAGTAATGCGGCGAATACGAACGATGGTACCGACATCCCGAGTACCGAAATAACTGTTGCACTATAATCGACCCACGTATTATTACGAAGTGCCGCAACAATTCCTAAAAGTAAACCGATAAATGTTCCTAATATAATCGCTTGTAAACCAAGTTGTGCTGATGGTCCAATGCGATCCACAATCATGTCTGTTACTGGGCGGTTATCATATTGGAATGATACCCCTAAATCACCTTGCGCTAAGTTACCTAAGTAACGTGCATATTGAACTGGTACTGGATCATTTAATCCATATTTTTCAAGAATGATTTCTTTTTGTGCCGGTGATAGCTTCTCCTGGTTTTTAAGCGGAGAACCCGGTAGTAATTTCATCAAAAAGAAAGTCAGTGTAGTAATTAAAAATAATGTCAAAGCCATGTACACGAAACGTTTTAATACATAACGTCCCATAGTCAAGCACCTCCCCGTTTTTCTCAAAAGCAATAAGATAGTTTAAAATATTCTTACTTTTATTTTTTAAAATAAGAGCATATGCCCATCATAGGCATATACCCTTGTAAACGATGGAAAAAAGATTATTTTTGTTCAACAGATGCCCATTTGTAAGTTAATCTACCACCATAGTTAATTGGGATAATATCTTTTACGGCACCTTTTACCACATATGCTGAACCTTTTTGGAAGATCGGAGTAATAACTGCATCCTCTTTAATTAATATTTTCTCTACTTCTAAAAGGTTGTTCCAGCGAGCTTGTAAATCTTTTGTATCTGTTTTTGCTTTTAGAATTAGCTCATCATATTTCGGATTAGAATATCCTGTTTTATTTTGTGAACCATTCGTAACAAACATATCTAAATATGAGACTGGATCTGGGAAGTCTGGACCCCAAATACCAAACGCCATATCATATTCTTGAGAGTCTTCTAACTTATTTTTTTGTGCGAATGGCTGCTGTTTAATTTTGATCGTTAAACCAGGTAAGTTCTTTTCCATCTCACCTTTTAAGAATTCGCCAATTTTTTTCGCATCTTCATTATCGAAGCTTAAGAATTCTAGTTCAATTTTATCAGTGCCAAGCTCTTTCTTTGCTGTTTCCCAAAGTTTTTTCGCTTCTTTTGAATCCGTTTCAACTAGATTTCCATTTTCAGCACGGAAGTCTTTTTTATTCGGACCTTCAGCGAAATCTTTTCCAACAAATCCGTAAGCACCGATTGCGCCGTTGTTTAAAATAACTTTTGCAATGTTATCACGGTCAAAGGACATTGAAATTGCTTTTCTTAAGTTTTTATTACTCAAATACTTATTATTTTGATTAAATCTTAAGTAGGCAACTCCAGCTTCTTTTCGTGTTTGGAACTCTGGAGTTTGTCTAAATTTATCAACAAATTCCGATGTTAGAGCCGCACGATCAATCGAATTTGTCTCATATAAATTTACATCAGTCGATGTATTCTTCACAATATTGAAATTTATCTCTTCGATTTTAACCGTCTTGTTATCCCAATATGATGGGTTCTTCTTAAATTGGAAGCTTTGTTCATGTTTCCAATCACTCATAACGAATGGCCCGTTATATAATGTTGTATTTGCCTCTAAACCAAACTTATCACCTTGTGATTTCACAAAGTTCTCATTTAGTGGGTAGAACACCGGATAAACCGTTAAATCAATAAAGTAAGGAACGGGATTGTCTAATTCCACTTCTAATGTATAATCATCAATCGCCTTTACACCTAATTGGTCAGCAGGTAATTCTTTTTTATGAATTTTTTCTGCATTTTTAATATCGAACATAATGTATGAATACGTCGCTTTTGTATCTGGATTTACTGCTCTTTTCCATGAATACACAAAGTCTTTCGCTGTTACAGGTTCCCCATTCGACCATTTCGCATCTTTTCTTAACTTAAATATGTATTTCTTCCCATCATCTAGCTTTTGGACATCTTCAGCAATCCCAGGCATTCTCTTTTGATCTTTGCCAGTACGATATAAACCTTCCATCGTATTATTTAATGCTGTTGAAGATGCAGAATCTGATGCTAACGATGCATCCATTGATGGAATTTCAGATAACTCTGTTAAATTAAGAATCTGTTTTCCGTTACTACTACTAGTAGTGTTTTCTTTTCCTTTTGCTTTAGCGTCCTCTTTCTGGTAGCTACACGCGCCAAGCAACATACTTGCCGTTAAAGTTGATGCAAGTAATAACGGTATCTTTTTCTTCATGTTGTGTTGCCTCCCCTAATTGCACTTACTGTACCCTCACTTGTAGAAAAGTAGAATTGAAAGAATAATCTCCAAGTTTCTACAATTTTCATTATACATATAATATGACGATTGTGAATATAGTTTTTTGTTTTTTTGTTAAAATTTTTAATAAAATGTTTATATTTTAAATTTTTTGTAAAGGGATACGGTAACATTGCTACCATCATCTTGAAATTAGAACCTCAATTGCGTATAATTTTCAAAAAATTATTTATATTACTTATTATAACTTTTATAGTATAATAATTCTAGTAATATTTTGACGGAGGGGAATATTTTGAATAAAGTTTTTTTTCATACTTGTATACTATTTTTGGTTGCGATAATCGCTTCTAGTGTGGGCGCATTCCTCGTTTCATCTCATTTTTTGTTGAATTTTGTCAACATCTCATTCTATATTGCATTGTTTTTTATTCTTATAGGTGGTTTTTTATTCATATTTCAAAACGGATTTTTTAACGTAACAATTTACGCATTCCAAAGAGTATTTGGTACGAATAAAAAAATTGACTCTTTAATTGAAGAAGCAGAGGAACCTATCGATAAGAAAGAACGTATTTATAAAACATATTCATTCAAATGGACGTATCCGATTTGTATTACCGGTATCGTACTTGGGTTGTTCTCGATCCTCATTAGCTTTACTATTTTGATGTAGTTTGCAAACACTATTCCATATGATATAATAATCAGCAAAACATTTTGTTATAAAACTTTAGTTCTTTCATATTAAAAGAGCTTAGGTAACAATAAATAAATTTATATGTATGCGATGATAAAGAAGAGTACATATTGGGGCAATTTCAGAGAGCTTGTGGCTGGTGTGAACAAGTAATTGTACAGTATGGAATGGGCTTTTGAGCACCAAACCGAACCGAAAGTAGTAGGCTTTGGCGTTATATCCAGACGTTATTATGGATCTTGAGAGATTTCACAGCTGTGAAATAATTAGGGTGGTACCGCGGTCCATTCGTCCCTATGTAATTTGGGATGAATGGGCTTTTTTGTATGCCTTCTCTTCCCCATCGCACATTCAATTTTAGGAGGAATTACTTATGTCAGTTATCTTTTCTGGTATTCAGCCAAGCGGAACAATTACACTTGGAAACTATTTAGGAGCTATGAAGCAATTTACAGAGCTTCAAAATGAACACGACTGTTATTTCTGTATTGTAAACCAACATGCGATTACAGTACCTCAAGATCCCGTACAACTTCGTAAAAACATTCGCAGTCTTGCTGCACTTTATGTAGCATGTGGCATCGATCCTGAAAAAGCTACTTTATTTGTACAATCAGAAGTACCAGCACACGCTCAACTAGGATGGATTATGCAATCAGTTGCTTACGTTGGAGAATTAGAGCGTATGACGCAATATAAAGATAAATCTTCTGGTAGAGATTCAGTTCCAGCTGGATTACTAACGTATCCACCATTAATGGCTGCTGATATTTTACTTTACAACACTGAAATCGTACCTGTTGGTGATGATCAAAAACAACATATGGAATTAACACGCGACCTAGCAGAGCGTTTCAACAAACGCTTCCGTGAAGTGTTCACTGTTCCTGAAATTCGTATTCCAAAAGTAGGAGCTCGCGTTATGTCATTAACAGAACCTACGAAAAAAATGAGTAAATCTGATCCGAATCCAAAAGCAATGATCAGTATGCTTGATGAACCAAAAACAATTGAAAAGAAAATTAAAAGTGCTGTAACTGATTCTGAAGGTATCGTGAAATTTGATAAAGAAAACAAACCTGGAATCTCTAACTTATTAACAATCTACTCTTCATTCTCTGGAAAAACAGTTGAAGAAATAGAAGCAATGTACGAGGGAAAAGGATACGGAGACTTCAAAGGCGACCTAGCACAAGTAGTCGTAGAAGCAATTCGTCCAATCCAAGACAAATATAACGAACTAATCAACTCACCAGAACTAGACGAAATTCTAGACAAAGGTGCAGAAAAAGCAAACCGCGTTGCATTCAAACAACTACGCAAAGTAGAAAACGCAATGGGATTAAGTAGAAAACGTAGGTAACTTATAAAGCGGAGGCAGCTCGTTCAGCTCTGACTGGCTAAGGTTCTTTCGCATAGAAGACGCTTTTTGTCTTCTTATGCGGAAGGTTCTTAGACACGAAGAGCTTGCTGCCAGAGCTGGATTACTACAAAAAGCGGAAGCGGCTCGTTTAGAATGTGAGGGGGATGGAGCTCCTGACGTAGAGGCGGGTTTTGCCTCGCAGGAAGGCGCGAAGCCACCGAACATTCTTGCCGCTGGAGCTAAGTTACAACAAATTAAAAAAACCGCCAATTGGCGGTTTTTTTAATTTACCTTCTGCTCATTTTCCATTTCCCATAACTTTTCAAAAAACGGCTGTCCTTTTACAAGGCGCTCACATAATTGCTCGTGCTTCTCAGACCATCCAGTTTTCGCTTCATCATAAAGTTTAGCCCAAACATCTTCAAACTCCATATGTTGGACCATTCCGTACGCTGATGGATCCCACTCTGTGAACCAATAGCGAATTTCAGCTGGATTTTTCGTTGTATGTAATTGATCTAATGCCATAAATAATAATTGTTTTAACTGTCTTTCTTTACGAGTTAGACCGTTCATAATGAAAGGCGACGGCGATAAAATATGATGTTCTTTTTCAATCTCTTCCACTTGGAACTCATACTTTTCTGCTTGCACATTCTCTACCATCTCATATACCATCTGTTCTTGACGCGGTATAAGCCTACTTTTTCTAATTGGCACATTATAGCCGATTGAATCAATCGCAATAATTCCTTTTCCATCTGTAACTACAAAACAATATTCTTGTTGCAAACGTTCGTGATTTTTACGAATATAAGCCTTATGATATACGTCTTCCAATAATTTTTGCGGAAGCTCTAATAATTCGTTCTCGATGTAATGATATAATGTGGCATCTACTTTTAATAATGGCACTTGATCTAATAGCTCAATCGTATCATCTTTCCGCCATTCGTAAAAATGACAAACGTTATACCCATTCTCTTCACCTTCAAACCAATTTACCCATACATCATGTAGATATAACATTCACTACCCCTCACTTCACTACTGTTTGTACCAATCATTATGTTCAGTTTTGCTTAACTTTATTCCACTTGAGGAAATATATTCTAATTATTATTTTTTCTTCTATAATATTAAAAAAACAGGAGATAGCTCCCCTGTTTTTCATGAAACATGAAATGTATTTGCTTTATTCAATATTTCTTTCGCATCTATAGATAATAAAGAAAGTGTATTTTCTCCTTCAAATGCTACACAATCTTTCACAATATGAAATCCAAGTGCATAGCCAAGCATTTTCGGATACGAGTGCAGTCCATTTAATAAAACATCATGCTCCCTCGTACCTCTCTTTACGCCTATTCGTTCTTGTATTGAATTCCTCCAATAATAAATAGCATCTTCTTTTGAAATGTAAGTAGTCCACGGTGCACATCTTTTTTCTGTATACCTTTCATACACAGCTTGCTCAGCTAACCCTTCCATAATCATCGTATCAAGTAATGTATACTCTGTTTCTTTCGTCTCAATTTGATGTAACCTACATATATGATGGTATTCATGCGTTAATAAAGCTTTTAGTTCCTCTACTGAATTACGTCCACATACGAATAAGAAAATAACGTGACGCATAGATAAGCCAGCCTTCCCGTTATATTCCTCTTGTACAGTTCGATTGTATGAATCTGATAATAAAATAAAGATAGGGACATCTGGACCTTTTAGCCAACCTTTCAATTTTTCATACTCCATGCTAAGTTCTTTCCAAATTTCTTTCTTCTCTAACTCTTTAATTTCCTGCTCCCCCCGCATTACTGGGCGATACATACCTTTAGAGATTAAAAAGCGATACAGCCTCTCTTTTGGCAATGGAATATACTTTGTAAATTTCTCACAAAGCTTCTCTGGACGTCCATAATACAGATGTAACCATTCTGCCGTTTCAACAACCCCCAACCTTCATCCCTCCTTTTCTTATGTATATGCAAAAAAGAAAAGAACGTAAAGGTGATTAAAAATAAATAAGGTGTCTTTTCGTAATACTTTACGAAAAGACACCTTATTGTACATATTATTTATATGCTTTAAATACTAATACTGCGTTATGACCACCGAATCCTAATGAATTACTTAATACAGCTCGCACTTCTTGATGCCTCGCTGTATTTGGTACGTAATCTAAATCACATTCTGGATCTGGTGTTTCATAGTTAATCGTCGGAGGAATTACTCCGTCTGTAATTGATTTAATAGAGAAGATCGCTTCAACAGCACCAGCTGCTCCTAATAAATGACCTGTCATTGATTTCGTTGAGCTAATCGCTACTTTATATGCATGCTCACCGAAAGTTTCTTTAATTGCCATCGTTTCATACTTTTCATTTGCATCTGTACTTGTACCATGTGCATTAATGTAATCAATATCTTTTGGCTCTAGACCTGCATCAGCTAAAGCTTGACGCATCGCACGAACTCCGCCTTCACCGCCAGGAGCAGGCATTGTAATATGGAACGCATCACCAGTTGCACCGTAACCAGCAATTTCCGCATAAATGTGAGCACCACGTGCTAATGCGTGCTCTAATTCTTCAAGAATAAGAATTCCTGATCCTTCACCCATTACGAAACCGCTACGATTTTTATCGAATGGGCGGCAAGCCGTTGCTGGATCTTCATTGAATGTTAATGCTTTCGCTGAGCTAAACCCAGCGAATGCCATACTTGTTAATGGCGCTTCTGCTCCGCCTGTTATCATCGCATCAGCATCACCGCGCTGGATTACTTTAAACGCATCACCAATTGAGTTTGCTCCAGATGCACAAGCTGTTACAGAGCAAGTATTAATTCCTTTCGCTCCTGTAGCGATTGACACTTGACCTGCTGCCATATCTGGAATCATCATTGGTACGAAGAATGGGCTCACGCGGCGCGGACCTTTTTCAGTAAAAATCTTAAATTGTTCTTCGTATGTTTCCATACCACCAATACCAGAACCAACCCATACACCAATGCGTGGTGCATTTTCTTCTGTAATTTCAAGCTTCGCATCCGCAACTGCCATTTTCGCTGCTGCTACTGCATATTGCGTAAAGCGGTCCATACGGCGCGCTTCTTTTTTATCTATATATTTTTCGACTTCAAAGTCGTTAATTTCTGCTGCTACTTTTGCAGGAATTTGTTCTGAATCTATTCTTGTAAGTCGTCCGATTCCGGATACACCGTTTTTAATGTTTTCCCAAGCTGTTTCAACATCTGTTCCGATCGGTGTAACAGCTCCTAGCCCTGTAATTACGACCCTCTTTTTTTCCATACAAAATACACTCCTTTTTTTCTCTCAGTCCTTATTTACCCCAACGAAGAGCTACTGCTCCCCATGTTAACCCGCCGCCAAAACCGACTAGTATAATTAAATCACCATCTTGAATACGTCCATTTTGCAATTCCTCTACCATTGCAATTGGAATTGAAGAAGCCGATGTATTACCGAACTTTTCAATTGTCATACTCATTTTTTCTTTCGGTAAATTTAATCTTTCTCTTGCAGATTCCATAATACGAATATTCGCTTGATGTGGTACTAAGAAGTCCACATCCTCTTTCGTAAGTCCCGCTTTTTCTAACACGCGAAGACAGGAATCACCAAGTTGGCGAACAGCAAATTTAAAGACTTCTCTGCCGTTCATCATAACATACTCGTCTTGATAAAGATGCTTACCGCCACTTCCGTCCGCTCCTAATTCAAAAGAAAGTACACCTTTTCCTTCCGAAACAGCTCCCATTACGATAGCACCTGCTCCGTCCCCAAATAGTACTGCTGTATTTCGATCGTTCCAGTCTACAATTTTAGATAGTTTGTCACTACCAACTACTAATACATTTTTATAAGTTCCCGTTTGAATAAATTGCTGCGCTGTAATCATTCCGTACATAAAGCCAGCACATGCTGCACTTAAATCCATTGCTGCTGCGTGTTTTGCGCCAATTGCTTCTTGGATTACACAAGCTACTGCTGGGAATGCGCGATCTGGCGTTACTGTTGCCACTAAAATAAGATCGATATCCTCTCCGCTAATCCCGGCATCTTCAAGTGCTTTTTTAGAAGCCTCTACCGCCATATATGAAGTATCTATTGTATCATCGGCAATGCGTCTTTCTGCAATTCCCGTTCTCGTACGAATCCATTCATCAGATGTATCTACGATTTTCTCTAAATCGTGATTTGTGACTACTTTTTCTGGCACATATCTTCCGATCCCTAAAATGCCCACGTTCACATCGCAGCCCTCCGTTTTATATCAATTATTATGACTTGGTACTAATTTTAAAACATAAATGTACTTTTGTCTAGAATATATTTCAGCTAAAAAAATAAGACAGCGTATTACTAACTTTATTTTTCATTAAAAGAAACAGAAAAATCCCTATCCTTTCAAAAGATAAACTTCCCAATACTTTTGACCTTACTCCGCTCGCAACAAAAAAAGCCCTTACCGCTTCTATCCACAGCTCGAGCCTCTCTCCCATCAAAAAGAAGGATTTGGTTTTATTCTTTATCTGCTTTCCCTTCAAAACTAAGACCTTCTCCTCATAACCTTCCACTTTAGCCTCATCATCCCTCTGGTTTTCACTCCACTCGCAACAAAAAAAGACCCCAACCGCTTCTATCCACGGCTCGAGCCTCTCTTCCATCAAAAAAGAAGGGTTTTTTTATTCTTTATCTGCTTTCCTTCAAAACTAAGACGTTCTCCTCATAACCTTTCCCTTTAACCTCATCATCTCTCTGGTCTTACCTCGCTCGAAATAAAAAAAGGCCCTTACCGCTTCTATCCACGGTTCGAGCCTCTCTTCCATCAAAAAAGAAGGGTTTGGTTTTATTCTTTATCTGCTTTCCCAAGCTCATATGCTTCGCCCATTACTTTCATCAATAGCTCTAACACCGGCTGTGCTTTCTCCATATCAAGTGCAATTCCATTAGAATCTAAAATTGCCTTTGCTTCTGGTAAATGCTTCATTGCGATTTGTAAAAATTGCATACTTTTTTCGTTCATGTAATCTCTTCCTCTCCATTAAAGCTTTTCAATCAATTATCCATACAATAGTGTAACACGCATGCTACCCTTCGTATAACTCTTTATATTTTTTCATATGTGCCAATTGTTTATTTAAACCGAATTCTACTGGTGTATTTTTTTGAATAGAAATAACCTCTACAGCTTCATCCCTTACTTCCACATTTTTGTTATTTACTTTATCATCTGCATGTAAAAGACTCATACCTTTTTCCCATAACTCTTCTTTTCCACTAAGTAAATTATATATACCGAGGTGTTTTACATTCATTCCATTTTCCCATAAATATTCACATACATCTTCAACGTAAAGTAAATCACTTCCTTTTTCTCCATTTATACAACGGCACTCTTTTTCATCAAGTTCTGATAAAATAAGCTGATGATACATCATAAACGACGGTTGCCATGGCCCATATAATGTAGGAACTCGATATGCACTATATTGTAATTCGCCTTTTTTCAACCCTTCTTCCACTTTCGAAAATAGATGTTTGTTTTCGGATTCTTCAGTGCTTCCTATTTCAATAGAAGAAATTAGATTTAACTTTACTTTATTTTTTTCACACATCCTTACGATTCGTTTTAAATATTGTAATATGACCCTTTCATTCCGAAATCCACTTTGCTGATTCGGCTCATACAAGCAAAAATAAACTGTATCGAAACTCTCTTCCTCTACCGATCGCCATCCGTCTTCATCCCTTATAGAATAGTACGTAAATAACGCATTCCGCCCAATCAACAATAATTTCTCTTCATTAATTTTTGTCATACTATCAAATTCATCAAAATCAAGACCATATACTTCTACTTCTTCTGCAATCATTTTATTCACAAGGTGATAACCTACAAACGTAAGTGCACCTATAATCAGCACGCGTTTCATACCACCAACCCTTTCCCCTTGAAACAAATAGCTCCTCATTTATGTATATGGGAGCTTCACAATTCTTCTTCATATTTTTTAAAGAAATCAGTCGTTTGTCTAACCATTTTATATTTCACATCTTGCAGATGGAATAAAACAGAAGTATCGCATTGATTGAATTGCCTCATTTTCTCGTATTTACGTAACAATTGTTTTCTTCCTCTTTTTTCCTGTGTTGAGACAAAAACTTTAACAGGTACACAAGACGGCAGAAGCGCAAATGATTTCTTATTTATTTTTGATTCTAATTCTTCTTCTTTGGAATCATACGCCAAACTTAATTCCTTCACTAATCTTTTGTAAAAAAACTTATGCTCTTTCTCAAAATCCACATATTCTGGTAAATCTAAACACGGATTTAACATAACGACAGAACGTATACATTCAGGGTATTTGTTCATCATCTCCAGTGCTACAAGCGCTCCCATACCATCTGCCATAATGTGCATTTTCGCATTCAACGTCTCTTTTCTTAGAACGACATCATACAAACGTTTTGCAAGACGAACAGCTCGATCGTTTCCCCAATGCCTTCCGTATAAGTTAGATGAAAAGACCGTATAGCCTTTTTCAATAAGGCCCTGTAAAAAATAAGCTCTCCCTGCATGCTGTGTCCATAAACTTGTACCATTCTCAATAAAATAGTTATAATCTCCTAGGAGCATAACAGAAAATCCATTTGGCTTTTCCGGTAAATAAATTACACATGGTTCTTTTTCTAAGTAAAAAAAACGTTCCGTAATACTCATTTTTCCCCCGCCTTATTTTCTAAACGTATAAAAGTACTCTTTTATAATGTATGAACAGAATGCAAATTTGCGTTGAAAAATCTACAAATATTTTTCTATATTCTTTTTTCAATTGTGTTACAATAAGGACAGATTGAACGAATAGAGGTGTAAAATATGCGTTTCATTTGGGCATTAATTTGGTCGTTCGCACTTGTACATATGATGAGCTATGTAATCGGCTCTATGACTGGCGGTACATACGATTTTAACCAAGCGTCTATTTTCTCAGTTGTTCTTGCGGTATTAGTATTAGCGATTGCAGCTGCGATTCCAAACGAGCCAGTAGAACAACACTAAAAAAAGAGTCCGGATTTTATCCGAACTCTTTTTTTACTTCACGCGCACGACTAATTCGTTATTTTCTACATCAACCACTACGTGACTATTGTCAGTAATCACTCCTGCAATTAATTCTCTCGCTAATTTCGTCTCAACTTGACGCTGTACGTATCGTTTTAACGGACGAGCTCCGTACAGCGGATCGAATCCAGCTTCTACAACAAATTCTTTTGCAGATTCCGTCAATTCTAATGATATGTGGCGATCTGCTAAACGCCCTTGTAATTCTTGTACAATCTTATCAACAATACCTTTAATTTCATTCCTTGTAAGAGGTTTGAATAAAATAATTTCATCGACACGGTTTAAGAATTCTGGTCGGAAATGTCCTCTTAATTGTCCCATTACAAGTTCTCTTGACTCTTCTTTAATAGAACCATCTTCTTCTAGCCCTTCTAATAAGTGAGCAGATCCAATATTTGAAGTCATAATAATAACCGTATTTTTAAAGTCTACTGTACGTCCTTGTGAATCTGTAATGCGGCCATCGTCTAACATTTGTAATAAAATGTTGAATACTTCTGGATGTGCTTTTTCGATTTCATCTAACAAAATAACAGAATACGGTTTACGTCTTACTGCTTCTGTTAATTGACCACCTTCTTCATATCCAACATATCCAGGAGGCGCTCCAATTAAGCGTGACACCGCGTGTTTCTCCATATACTCAGACATATCGATACGAATCATTTGCTCTTCACTGTCAAATAATGTTTGCGCTAACGTTTTTGCAAGCTCAGTTTTACCAACACCTGTAGGGCCTAAGAAAATAAATGAACCAATTGGACGATTCGGATCTTTAATACCAGCGCGAGCACGAAGTACTGCGTCTGATACAAGGCTTACCGCTTCCTCTTGACCGATAACACGCTCTGATAAAATTTGTTCAAGACGTAATAATTTCTCACGTTCACCTTCAACGAGTTTTGCGACAGGAATACCAGTCCACCTTGAAACAATGTCTGCAATTTCTTCTTCACTTACTTCCTCGCGTAATAAACGATTCTCTTGTTTATTATGTGCACCCATCTCTTCCGCTTCTTTTAACTCTTTTTCGATAGCTGGAATTTTCCCGTGGCGAAGCTCAGCTGCTTTATTTAAATCGTAATTTCCTTCTGCTTCTTCTAACTCACGGCGCAAGCGCTCTAAATGTTCACGTAAGTCACGCACTTTATGAATGTCTTCTTTTTCTTTCTCCCATTTCGCTCTCATACTACTTGCAACTTCTTTTAAATCCGATAATTCACGTTGCAATGTTTTTAGGCGCTCTTGACTACCTAAGTCCTTTTCTTTCCCAAGAGCAGCTTCTTCAATTTCCAGCTGCATAATGCGGCGCGTTACTTCATCTAGTTCTGTTGGCATAGAATCAATTTCTGTTCGAATTGTTGCACAAGCTTCATCAACAAGATCAATTGCTTTATCGGGCAAGAAACGATCCGAAATATATCGATCTGATAAAACAGATGCCGCTACAATCGCGCGATCATGAATATTTACACCGTGATAAATTTCAAAACGCTCTTTTAAACCACGTAAAATGGAAATTGTATCCTCAACAGTTGGCTCTTCTGCTAACACTTGTTGGAAACGTCTTTCTAACGCTGGATCTTTCTCAATATATTTACGGTATTCATCTAATGTCGTTGCCCCGATACAATGCAGTTCACCACGCGCTAGCATTGGTTTTAACATATTTCCCGCATCCATCGCTCCTTCTGTTTTACCAGCGCCGACGATTGTATGAAGTTCATCAATGAATAATAAAATGCGACCTTCACTCTTTTTAATTTCATTTAATACAGCTTGCAGACGTTCTTCAAACTCACCGCGGAATTTTGCTCCGGCCACAAGTGCACTCATATCTAAAGCGAAAATTGTTCTATCTTTTAATCCTTCTGGGACATCTTTTTTCACAATACGCTGCGCTAATCCTTCAACGATTGCTGTTTTACCAACACCTGGCTCTCCGATTAAAACGGGGTTATTTTTCGTTTTGCGTGAAAGAATGCGGATCACGCGGCGAATTTCACTATCTCTGCCAATTACAGGATCAATTTTCCCCGCTCTTACTTCAGCCACTAAATCACGGCCATATTTTTCTAACGCTTCATAAGTTGCTTCTGGATTTTGACTAGTCACTCTTTGATTCCCCCGAACTGTCATTAAAGACTGTAATAAGTTATCTTTCGTAATATAAAATTTTGCGAATAATTGATTTATATCGCCTTTTTCTTCAGAAAAAGCAAGTAATACATGTTCGATTGAAATGTAGTCATCTCGCAATTTCTCCGCTTCTTTTCCTGCTCTTACAAGCAGTTGTTGCAAAGCACCTGTTACATATAATTTCCCTGCCTCTGCCCCGCTTCCAGTTACAGAAGGCTTTTTCTTAATTAAACTTTCTACACCTTGCTTTAACGCTTCTATATCGACATTCATTTTTTGAAAAATACGTACTGTTAATCCGTCTTGCTGCTCTAATAACGTAAGCAATAGATGAACAGTATCTACTTCTTGATGATGATGAGATACCGCTAAAGATTGAGCACTCATAATCGCTTCCTGTGTTTTCGTTGTCATTTGATTTAAGTCCATCTTTACAGCCCTCCAAATGTTTGACTTTCTTTGACCTTTGATTTGATTATACGCCAACTGACTTTTTTATACAATAATTTTGCTTATGTAGTTCAAACTTATTATTGGAAAAAGAAAAAAGTAACATTCATTTTCCTAATCAAAAAAGCCGCAATAACGATTGCGGCTTCTGTTACGGTTTTCTTTTATATGTCCACTGACGGTTATGATTCGTGTTATCTGGAAACTTTTCACCGGCAGTTAATTGTACCATTTGCGGATTTTTCACCATACTTCCCGTTTCACCAATTTCTACGTAAATGCCATCATTTGGCGCCTTTTGCCCTGAACGAAACCTGCGATTTTGTCCCATTTCCATTCTCCTTCCATGACGTCTTGCCTCATTAGTATATCCATTTTAAAAGAAAGCTTTTCTGTCATGTTTAGGAAACAAGTACTACGGTTTACCCATGTACATATATATAATTACACAAGCTTAAGCAGGAATTATTGGCATATTTGTTGAAAAAAAAGAAACCAACCTACTTTAGGCCAGTTTCAAAGGAGAGTCAAACATATACGAGAAGATTACATGTTCATTATAAGTCGCATCATTCAAACAATGTAACCCTTTTCACAAATTGTACATAATGAAAGAAACATTGTTTGAACTTTCTAAAAAGATATTGACTTTTCCTAATTTCCAACGAGAAATAGTAGACACCACAGCGCTTCGCGACGTAAGATGGATATATAGTGAAACTTTCATCTACAGTAGTTTCACCCAGTCTAACCTCTTATTTCTGCATATTAAAAACGGAAATACAGATAGAATCAAAAAATTTATTATAAGAGGTGAAATTATGAACAAACAACATTTAATCGCATTAGACTTAGACGGAACTTTATTAACAGACAACAAAATAATTTCTCCAAGAACGAAAAACACAATTGCAAAAGCAAAAGAACAAGGACATATTGTCGTTATTTCAACAGGGCGTCCATTCCGCGCTAGTTACGATTATTATAAAGAACTTAGCCTTAACACACCAATCGTAAACTTTAATGGAGCTTACGTGCATCATCCTCTTGATTCAAGTTGGGGAACACATCACTCTCCTCTTGAACTTTCAACAGCGCAAGAAATCGTCCGAGCTTGCTTTGATTTCGGCGTGAAAAATGTCTATGCTGAAGTCATCGATGATGTGTATGTCCGTGAAATTGATGAAGATAAAAAACATATTTTTGAATTCGGTTCTCCAAAGATTTTCACAGGAGATTTATTAAATATTTTAAACGACCATCCAACTTGCTTATTAATCGATGCACATGACGAGCATTCTGCTGCAATTCGCCAACATTTAACAGATATGCATGCTGAAGTCATCGACCATAGAAAATGGGGTGCGCCTTGGCCAATTATTGAAATTGTAAAAAGCGGATTAAATAAAGCTGTCGGATTACAAAAAATTTCAGGCCATTATAATATTCCTAAAGAGCGAATTATCGCTTTTGGTGATGAGGATAACGACTTTGAAATGATCGAATTTGCTGGTCATGGAATCGCAATGGGTAATGCGATTCCTGAATTAAAATCACTTGCAAATCATACGACATTAACGAATGAAGAAGATGGTATCGCTCTATATTTAGAAGAGGTTCTTGGATTGTAATCTAAAAATTCCCTGCTTATAGTTTCTCGCCAAACGCTCATACTATTATTAGACGCAAGAGAAAGCGCGTCAATTGTTTTCAGCTAAATAAAGGGGGTTTTTCGAATGGGTAAAAAGAACAAATCAAAGCGTTTTATCCAGCAAGGAGCCGATGCTGTTATGAAGCATGATGCAAGATTCCCGTACAGAGGTACATTAGCTGAGGCAGAAAAAGCGAGAAGTAACTCTTCATTTGGAGGGGTTTAAATGGGGAACTTACTATTCCAACAAGCTAGAGACGCTGTTTCAAGTGCCGTTTCTTGTTCAAGTGGCGCTGAACAACAGGAACTCGTTTATAGAGCAAAAAACTCTTTGCACTCTGCTTATGCAAACTCTTCAACTGCTGAAAAAGTTCAGCTACGTGAAATGCAGGAGCAATTGCAAAACATTACGAATTCGCATTAAAAAAGGAGGACCAGCTTTGGTCCTCCTTAATCTTTTCTAAACAATCCAAACACACCGACCGTTTGCAGTATATTTGTAAATGCACCTGGGTCCACTTGTTTAATAACCCTCTCTAATTCGTACAACTCGTAACGAGTAATAACAATCATTAACATTTCTTTATTTTCATTTGTATAAGCACCTGTTGCTGGTATAGTTGTAATCCCCCTCACTAAGCGAGAGTGAATCGCTTTTCGCACATCTGCCCCGTTCTTTGTAACAATTAATGCCGTAATCTTCACATGACGGGTATGAATCGCATCAATAATTCTCGTTGATACATACAAAGTGACTAAAGTATATAATGCCTTTTCCCATCCATACACGTAGCCAGCAGCGATAATGATAAGTGCATTAAAGAAGAAAAAATACGTGCCGACAGGCTTATCTTTTATTTTTGATAAAATCATAGCAATAATATCTAGACCACCTGTAGAAGCCCCCCACTTTAAAGCAACCCCTACCCCAATCGCTGAAATAATCCCACCAAAAATCGCATTCAATATAATATCATGCGAAACCGCTCTAACTGGGATAATTTCTAAAAACAAAGTCATAAATACAACACAAAGAAAACTAAAAAATGTAAAGGCCTTCCCAACCTTTTTCCACGCTAAAATAACGACAGGAATATTAAACAAACTAAACAATACCCCCGTAGATATATGAATAGATAAAAAGTCACCTAATATTTGTGACAATAATTGAGACAATCCAGCAAAACCACTCGCATACACTTTCGCTGGTGTTAAAAATAAATTCATCCCAATCGCATTTAATAAACCCGCAATAATTACAACGACTAACTTCTTAATAAGTTCAGTATAATTCAGCTTCAAATCCATTTCTAATCCACCTTTAGTATTCATGAATGCACCGCTATACATAGTCTTTACGAAAAAGGAAATGATAAACATACAACGTTTAGAAATGGAGTTGATACATATGCCACATACTAGCGATAACGACAAAAAAGCACGCGACAATAATGCAAAGCGCACTCAAAAAAATGAACAAGAGCAAAAAAATATTCAGCAAGGAAAACGTGCATATTCTAAGAAAACCGATCACCTTTGATTACATCGTACATCAACGTTAATGTTGATGTACTTTTTTTACATTTTACAGGAAAAAAACATTAAAAATTCACTTCATGTTCACTTCTATATTCTACAATAGCGATAACATATTCGGATGAGGTGTTAGCATGAAAGGAAAAAGTACATTCATTATCACTGCACTAATAAGTATATTAATGCTATCTGCTTGCGGACAAAAAAATGACTCGGCCACAATCGCTACAACAACAAACTCAACCATTACGAAGAGCGATTTCGAAAAACAATTGAAAGATCGATACGGAAAAGACACGCTATACGAAATGGTAGCACAAGATGTTATTACTAAAAAATATAAAGTATCTGATGATGCAGTAGATAAAGAAGTAGAAAAAGCAAAAGATCAATATGGAGAACAATTCAAAGCAACACTAGAAAATAATCGTTTAAAAGATGAAGAAGATTTCAAAAATCAAATTAAATTCAAACTTGCATTGAATGAAGCGATTAAACAAAGCGTTACAGAAAAAGATGTGAAAGACCACTATAAACCAGAAATTAAAGCTAGTCACATTTTAGTAAGTAACGAAAATGAAGCGAAAGAGATAAAGAAGAAATTAGATACCGGCACTTCATTTGAAGAATTAGCAAAACAAGAATCTCAAGATTTAGCATCAAAAGATAATGGCGGAGACCTCGGATACTTCGGGGCAGGAAAAATGACACCTGAATTTGAAAAAGCTGCCTACAAATTAAAGCCCGGCCAAATTAGCAATCCCGTAAAATCACCAAACGGCTATCACATTATTAAACTAACTGATAAAAAAGATTTACAACCTTACGATAAAGTGAAAGACTCTATACGTAAAGACTTAGAAGAAGAACGTCTTGCCGACCCTTCCTTCGGTCAAAAATTATTACAAGGTGAATTAAAAAAGGCGGATATTAAAATAAACGATAGTGACTTGAAAGATACATTTTCTCATCTTTTTGGGAAAGAGAACTAAAATAAAGCACGATCTTATTTTTTCAAATAAGGTCGTGCTTTTTCTTCAGACTTTTATAATGCCAATTGATGTGATCTAGTTCTGCCTCTACTTCGATTAATATATCTATTAAGTCGTCTTTATTTTACTGAACGCAAAAAGAACTACCTCCTCCCTAATAAACTTAGAGAAAAAATAGTTCTTTTTCATTTATCTTATTTCTTAAAGTAAGTCCAGCCTTCTTCTTGGTAAATCTTTTCTTCTTTCATCAGTTTACCAAGTGCGCGCTTAAAGGCAGCTTTACTCATATTGAAACGTTCTTTAATGTCTTCTGGGTTGCTCTTATCCCAAAACGGCATCGCTCCGCCTCGTTCTTCCATATATGCATAAAGTACTGCTGCATCATCTTCCATTCCTTCTTCTTTACGAGGAAGAAGTGAAATGTTAATTGTACCGTCATCTTTTACGTCAATAATACGACCTGTTACGCGCTCACCGATGCGGACTTGTTCTTTTCTTTCTGTATGGTGTAAGAAAGCACGGAAATGCTCGTCAGTTAGTATGAATGAACCAACTTGAAGTGAGCGATACACACGTCCATTTACGTTTTTATTACGCATAGATGGCGTTGCATCTACGATAATTTCTTGCATATCACTGTCTCTTGCCGGAAGAGCAATTAAACGATCACGATTCGTTAATTTTAACGTACAATATAATTCGTCGCCTTCTTGAGGCCATACTGGCATATAAATTGGAAACTCATCAAGTGGAATTAGTATATCTTTTGATACACCAATATCAACAAACACACCTAAACTAGGAATAACTTCTACAACCTTTACCCAATTCCAATCATGTGTTGTAATAATTGGTTCCTTCATTGTTGCTGAAATACGATTTTGGTGATCAAGGTATAAGAATACATCAATCGTATCGCCTTCTGCAATTTCTCCAGCTAATTCGTTTTTATGTAGGAAGATTTCTTCCTCTTCGTTTCCAACCATATATCCGATTTCCGTTTCGCGTAAAACAGTTACCTGTTCAATCGATCCTAATTGCAAATACATATTTTTTAATTCCCTTCTCTATATATAAAGTTATCTTTTTTATCATTCCAAACAAAAGTTAATTATAACACGATTTTTCCTTTATTTGTCCAACTGCCCAAAATTCACTATAATTAAATAAAGACTGTATCTATAGGACTATATTCCCCTACGGATGATCCGTCAAAACACTTAAGTTGCAACACTCTATCTAATCGATGTATTTTCCGCTATACTTTAATATGTATATTACATAGCCTATTTAGGTGCATGAAAAGATAGAAATTTATTTGGAGGTGCTAACTATGGCAAAAGAGAGTTCTTTTGACATCGTTTCGAAAGTAGAATTACCTGAAGTAACAAACGCAATTAACATCGCATTAAAGGAAATCCAAAACCGATATGACTTTAAAGGTAGTAAAAGTGATATTAAATTAGAAAAAGAAGTACTTGTTTTAACTTCTGATGACGAGTTCAAATTAGACCAAGTAAAAGACGTTCTAATTTCTAAGCTTGTAAAACGTAACGTTCCAATTAAAAACTTGGACTACGGAAAAGTTGAAACTGCATCTGGTAATACTGTTCGCCAACGTGCAACTCTGCAACAAGGTATCGATAAAGATAACGCGAAAAAAATTAACAACATCATTAAAGAAATGAAATTAAAAGTAAAAACGCAAGTACAAGATGACCAAGTACGCGTAACAGCGAAAAGCCGTGATGACTTACAAGCAGTAATCGCAGCCGTTCGCAGCGTCGACTTACCAATCGACGTACAGTTCATTAACTACCGCTAAGAAAAAAAGATCCTCTATCTATACAGAGGATCTTTTCTTTTTAACCGCAATTAAAAAAGCAATAAATAATACGTTCACACCGACTATTAAGGAGATAAACAACCAATTCACACCTGTTTCTTCGCTAACTTTATACACATTCGACTCTTCGCGCTTTAAAACAAGATAAAACTTTCCGTTTTCTTCTCTTATAATTTCGTCTTCTAACAATCCTCTTAACTCTTGTTTTTCACCAATTGCACTTACAGGTAAGGAAACCTTTTTCGTCTCTTTCGTATTATTAATCGCTACTAGTGTTACTTCATCTTTATACTTTCGTTTTAATATACTCATTCCATCTTTATCATATAGAAGTTCAAACGTACCACGTCGTAAAGATGGTCTCGCTTGTCTAAGTTCACCTAGCTTCGTTATGTGCTGCATAAACTTTTCATCAGATTTGAAATCCATTAATCGTCTATTATCTGGAGCATCTCCCCCATCTAATGCGATTTCAGTTCCGTAATAAAAATTCGGTATCCCCGGGGATGTTAATAAGTAAGTGATCGCTAGTTTTAAACGAGACGGTGGGTAATACATATTTTCTTTTGCAATACGTGCAAATCTCTTTGTTTCTTGATTATCTAAAAACGTAGCGAATTCCTCTTCTTTTCCGCTCACATCATATAAAGGTTTCACAGACATATCTGCTTTTGAAAATGACTCTACTATTTTTTTATAGTACTCATTATCTTCCTTTGTCATAATGCGAAAATCTTTCTTTACCTTCTGCAAATCCTTTTGCACTTCATCCCAAAAAGCACGCGGCTTTTTTTCACTATGTATCACATAACTTCCGTCTAAATCAACTTCTTTTATCCACCATTTCATCGAGTCTATTAATTGTTGCTCATTTTCTGCATACGGAAATTGAAAGACAACTTTCATTCCTTTTTGATGAGCCACTTTTACAAGTTCTTTCACATCATTTTCTGTTCCGAAATGTTCATTTACTTTTTGAAAGTTTCGAACGCCTAATCCATCATACTTTTCACTTTCAAAAAGCGGCGAAAGCATAATAGTAGTAAATCCCATTTCTTTTATGTAGTCCAATCTTTTTATAATCCCTCTTATATCTCCGCCCTGATACCCTTCTAAATTACCAACGTCTAACTGTTTGTCATTTTTCGGTTCTCCGTTATTAAAGCGATCAATCATAATGGAATATATAACTTCATCTCGCCATTCCCTTTTTTCTTCCGCAAAAGTATGTACTGGTACAAACAAAATAACAGCTAAACAAAAACAAATGAATAGTTCCTTAGTCCATATTTTTTTCACACGCATCCCCCAAACTTCTAATTGTAAGAATATTATACCAATTATTAGAACAAATCGCATACGTTGATTTTATCCATCCAAAATACCTAATGTTAGATTTTCTAACATCACTTAAAAAGTTTTCTGAATTTTTAGTTGATTTTTATTTTTATTTCGAATATGATATGAAACATAACAAGACGATGTTATTTTTTCTAACATCATAGGAGGAGAGAGAATGAATACGGGAGATACAGTTTTTATGTTTGTAACGACAGTAATGGTCATGTTGATGACACCAGGATTGGCACTTTTTTACGGGGGCATGGTTCGCAGTAAAAACGTACTCAGCACGACAATGCATAGTTATAGCGCAATGGCTATCGTTTCGATTCAATGGATTGTTATCGGCTATTCTTTATCATTCGGACCAGATTGGCACGGACTTATCGGCAATCTCGATTGGTTCGCTCTAAACGGAGTTACCTACGCACCAAATCCAGACTACTCATCTACTATTCCTCACAATTTATTTATGATGTTCCAACTCATGTTCGCTATTTTAACTCCCGCTTTAATTTCAGGTGCATTCGCCGAAAGAATGCGATTTTCTGCCTTTCTTATTTTCATCCTTCTTTGGACAACAATCGTTTACAATCCTGTCGCTCATTGGGTATGGGGCGTTGGCGGATGGCTGAGAGAACTCGGCGCGTTAGACTTCGCTGGCGGTAATGTCGTTCATATCACATCTGGTGTTGCCGGTCTTGTATTAGCTATTTTCCTAGGAAAACGAAAAAACATAAGCGGCACCTCTCCTCATCATTTACCATTTACAATGTTAGGCGCAGGCTTACTCTGGTTCGGCTGGTTCGGTTTTAACGTCGGTAGTGCATTATCTTTAAATGACGTAGCTTTAACTGCATTTATTAATACAAATATAGCCGCCGCTGCCTCAGCTCTAACTTGGATGCTTTCTGAATGGTTCTTCCAATCGAAGCCGACTGCGATGGGAGCTGCTTGTGGGGTTGTTTCTGGTTTAGTCGCAATTACGCCGGCTTGCGGATTCGTTACACCTTTCTCCGCTCTTCTTATCGGAGCAATTGGCGGTATATTATGCTTTGGCGCTGTCTTCTTCTTAAAAACGAAGTTCGGATACGACGATACACTCGATGCATTTGGATGCCACGGCATCGGAGGAACTTGGGGTGGTATTGCAACTGGACTATTTGCAACCACTACTGCAAACGGTGATGGCGCTAACGGATTATTTTACGGAAACGCAGCTCTCCTTTTCAAACAACTTGTAGCAATAGGAGCAACATATGCATTCACAATCATAATGACGTATGCCATTATTAAAGCGATCAACTTCTTCCTCCCTGTTCGAGTCGATGAGCATGAGGAACATATGGGGCTTGATATTTCGATGCATGGGGAGAAAGCTTATGAGTATACTGAGCGAGTGAACTAAAAAAAGAGAGGCAATCTATTGGTAGTAGATTGCCTCTCTTTTTATTGTACAGGGCGGCAGCATACCCCGCCTTGTATTTTCGTAAATATATCAACGTTTTTTCAAATATATCGATTTACCAACAAATTCCGACATAACTAAAACGAAAAATACCCTGCATGATTTTACACAAAAAAGACGACCGTTTAACAGTCGTCTTTTCCTATTTATTTCGGAGTATTCCCTACATATTGCGTAATATCAACATTTAAAGCTTGCGCTAAGCGTATTCCATACTCTTGATCTGCACGGAAGAAATTACAAACAGCTAATAATTTCGTGCGCTCATTTACGTCTTTTAAGTCATTTGTTAAGTTTGCAATTAAGTTATCTTGCTCTTCTTTAGAGAATGAACGGTAACGCTCACCCGCTTGCTTGAAATCATTTGGTTTGTCAATTTTTTCACGAGATACGTAGCCTTCTACTTTCATAGTTGAATCGCGGTAAGTTGGGTCTTCAACTGGATTTTCAGTATGACGGCTCGGTTCGTAGTTTATTGTAGATGGGTTTTGATCCACTTGCATCGCACCATCACGTTGTTGATTACGAACAGCTGCGTATGGGCAGTTTACAGGAATTTGTAAATAGTTTGCACCAAGGCGGTAACGCTGTGTATCTGGGTAAGAGAATAAACGACCTTGCAATAATTTATCTTCAGATGGTTCAATACCATTTACAGTTGCACTTGGAGAGAACGCCACTTGTTCTACTTCCGCAAAGAAGTTTTTCGGGTTACGATTTAACGTCATCGTCCCTACTTCAATTAATGGGAAACGATCTTCTGGCCATACTTTCGTCGGATCTAATGGATCGAAATCTAAAGAATCCGTTTCTTCTAGTTGCATCACTTGTACGTGTAAATCCCACTTCGGATAATTTCCTTTTTCGATTGCATCGAATAAATCACGAGTTGCATGATTGAAGTCTTTTCCTTGCACTTGCTCGACTTCTTTTGCACTTAAGTTACGCACACCTTGCTGTGGCTTCCAATGATATTTAATGTAAACAATTTTACCTTCTACATTAATCCATTTAAATGAATGTACGCCGAATCCTTCCATTTCACGGTAGTTTGCCGGTGTACCATAATCAGAAAATACCCACGTCATCATATGTGTAGATTCTGGAGTTAACGTCATGAAATCCCAGTAACGATCTGGTGTTTGAACATTTGTATCAGGTGCTGGCTTTAATGAATGCACCATGTCAGGGAATTTAATTGCATCACGAATGAAGAAAACTGGTAAATGGTTACCTACGATATCGTAGTTTCCTTCTTCTGTATAAAATTTAACAGCGAACCCACGCGGATCACGAGCTGTCTCTGGAGAACCTTGGCCATGAATAACCGTTGAGAAACGAACGAATACAGGTGTTTCAGTTCCTTCATTTTGTAAAAACGCTGCTTTCGTATATTGCTTCATGCTGTTTTTCGTTACGAATACGCCGTGAGCACCTGCACCACGCGCATGCACAACACGCTCAGGAATACGTTCACGATCAAAGTGAGCAAGTTTTTCTACTAAATGATAGTCTTCTAACAATACTGGTCCACGGCGACCAGCTGTACGAGAATTTTGGTTATCTCCAACTGGAGCACCTTGATTTGTTGTTAAGCGATTATTTGGATTCATCAGGGGGATCCTCCTCTTTCTTTCATAGTAATTATTATTTATTTAAAATTATTATAAACTAATTATTATTCAAAATTAAATCCTTGTCAACTATTTCCTTTATTTTTTTTGAAGCAATTTCAGCTAAACAATCAATAAATACAGATTGTGAATTGGGCATATTTAGTCTAAAATATGTGCCATTTAATTCATCAGTTACAACTTTACATTCATAATCGGTGTCATATAAAACTTCTAAATCGAGCAATGTGTTTTAAACCTAAGTAACAAACAAATTCATACTCTGTAAACATTTTATTCATTGAATCTGTTAATTTATGCGCCTGCTCTTTCATTATTTTCCCAAGCGGTGAAATTCCACTAATTGCTTTATACCGTCCGATTAAATTTTGGAGCGCTTCTTCAGAGATGGCTTACGCCCATGACGAATGTGAGTATAATAAGCTTCTACATCATCTAATGACTCCGGTGTTCCATATGCCATTACAAGCAAACCTATTTTCTTCTTCGTCATCTATATAGCACCTCAATTTTGGAAATGAGAATCTTTTTCAAGAACATTTGTTTCCAATTATAACAAGCAATAATAAGTACGTCAAAATAATAATTCTAAATAAATATTATTTCTAATATGATTTTGAATTTTATATGACAATTTATTTAAGAAAAAGAGCGGCTCACATAAATATAAGCCGCTCTTTCCCTATTCCTTAATATTCACCCCATACTCTTTAAACCAAACATGAATTTGCGCTAAATGAGCTAAAAGCTGCGGCCCAGTCATTAATTGACCAAACCACGGTTTTTGAAATGCACTGCCGCCAGACTGGATCAATCCGCTCAATTGCTCCTTATCGAACAATTCATGCAAAATTGAGCCTTTATCCGTTAATAAATCTTGGAGCCATACTGTGACTGCTTTCGTATAGTGCGGGTTATGCGTTTTCGGATACGGACTTTTCTTTCTATACAATATATCATTTGGAAGTAATCCTTCTAAAGCCTTACGCAATAGACCTTTTTCGCGGTTTTTATACATTTTCATTTCCCAAGGAATATTCCACGCATATTCGACAAGTCGGTGGTCCGCAAATGGAACGCGTACTTCTAAGCTTGCCCCCATACTCATACGGTCTTTTCTGTCTAATAATGTTGTCATAAACCATACCATGTTTAAATAAAATAATTGTCGTCTCTTCGCTTCTAATGGGCTTTCTCCCTCTAAAATAGGAACTTCTTGAATGGATTCTTCATAGCGTTGTTGTACATATTGTTGTAAATTTAATTTATTTCTCCATTCTTTCTTCAGAAGTTGTTCACGCGCTTCTGTAGAACGCATCCACGGAAATGCACTTGATTGTAAATCATCTTCTCTATAAAACCACGGATAACCGCCGAATATTTCATCTGCACATTCTCCAGATAAACCGACGACAAAATCTTGTTTTATTTCACGGCAAAACCATAATAATGAAGAATCAATATCTGCCATACCAGGCAAATCGCGAACGAGTACTGCTTCTGTTAAATACTGTGCTAGTTGTTCATTAGAAATGACGCAGCGATGATGAATTGTTTGAAATGTCTCTGTCATTAAATTAATAAATGGTGCATCTGAATTCGGCTGAAACGCATTGGCTTTAAAATATTTGTCGTTATCTTCATAGTCAACAGAATACGTGTGCAATTGACCTTTCCCTGATCTTTCATACTCTTTCGCGGCAATTGCTGTGATAGCACTTGAATCTACACCTCCTGATAAAAAAGTGCATAGTGGTACGTCAGAAACTAATTGTCTCGTAATCGCATCTTGTAATAAAAAACGAGTTTTCTCTACTGTTTCTTCAAATGAATCTTCATGTTTTTTACTTTCTACATTCCAATATCTCCATATACATAAACCGTCTTTTGAGAACGTCATTGCATGACCCGGACGCAGTTCTTGAATACCAGCATATACACCATGACCAGGCGTTCTAGATGGTCCGAGGCCAAATATTTCTGACAACCCTTCTAACGTTACTTCCGCCTTCACATCTGGATGCGCTAGTATCGCTTTTAACTCTGAACCAAATAATAATCGTCCGCTATCATATTTATAAAAAAGCGGTTTTACACCTAATCGATCTCTGGCAATAAAGACTCGTTCATTTTTCTCATCCCATACTGCAAACGCATATATACCGTTTAAATGATCGACACATTCTTCTTTCCATTCAATATAAGATGCCAATAGTACTTCTGTATCGGAATGCCCTTTAAATGTATAACCTCTTCTTAATAACTCTTTGCGAATATCTTCTGTATTGTAGAGCTCTCCGTTATAGCAAATCGCATAACTCGTTTCGTTTTTTAAACAAGTCATGGGTTGTTTACCACCTTCAGGATCTACAACGATTAACCGTTTATGCCCAAATGCGACGTTCCCTTTAATCCAAACTTTATTATCATCTGGACCGCGTTTCGCTAGCGTTTCCGCCATCTTCGTCACGATGTCCCTTTCCCCTTCTAATGAGCGTTTATAATCCACCCATCCTGTAATCCCGCACATAAGAATCATCCTTCCTAATCTAATATCTGTTTCTGAACGTGCAGTAATCCCCACCCTATGAGTGCGGATACATAAAAACAACAAACTTGACGATAACTAACTATCCATATATGGAATAGCAGTTTCACAGTGTAAAGCGTGTTTTATTGTATGCCCATCTATCTTTAGGTGTGTCTAGTTATAAAGAACGTACGAACTGTCCATAACAAGAATAACTATTTCTATAAAAGGAGAAATGAACTATGATACAACGCAAACATATTTTGTATAACCAACCGCGCGCTCATACAGTCGGTAATGTAGAATATATAAACAAAGAATGGGTATTCTTTGATGATGAAAATGATGAGGCTTTTCTATTAGAAGATATTGCTGAAGATGGTTTTGAAATTTTATATAACAACAATTGGCTACCAGCTCGTTTTTATGAACAAGACATATTACAAATTGCAAATGAACAACATTCTCTCCAAAACGGAGAAATGATACGAATTCGTAAAAAATTACTTCTTAGCTATAATGAATGGCTTGAGGAATTACCTGACTCTGTCTTTACATTATTAACTGAGGCATTACAATCGCTTCATTACTCTTTATATGATTGCATGTATTGTCATAATTATTTATCCTTCTTGCCAAAAGAGGAAGCATGCGAAGGAGTAAATATTCTTTTATTTGATAATGAAGAGATGATTTGTACATTGCAGCATCATTTTGTACGCCACTCTTCCTCTAATAAAAATATTTTGCGATTTACGAAAGTAAACGGAGAAGAGTTGCATATTGATGCGACATAAAATAAAAACCACCTTATCTCCCAAATATTTGAGATCATAAGGTGGTTTTATTTTTTATTAGAATACTTGCCAACCAATCGGTAATTTCAGTCCAAGGTAAAATACCGCTACTAGTGCAACAATAAATAATCCCCAAAATGCCCCTGTTGCTTTGTTCTTGCTCATTTTCACAAGAACCATTTCCATTCCAGCGATTACTAATATACCAGCTAGCATTTTCATGCCGTACCACATGTGCATGCTACCTGTTGCCGTCTTCACAATACTCATGTACAACATGAAACCTGTCACAATAATGATGATATACATAAGGCGAAGCCCCATATGTACACCTTTACCTTTTCTTCCTGCTGAATAAAGTGAATACGCAACGAAGAATAAAATTAATCCTAACGCCCATGCTGTAATATGCATATGTACCATCGTATCCCTACCTCCTCTTTTTCACACTTTTTCACTCTATATGATAACATGTTCATATATTTTCAGGAAATGTTTCGCTTTTTTATATTTAAATGCTATAATATTTAGAGTATTTACAAACTTCTTGTAATAACAAAAGGGGGAACAATCATGATTCAAACTAAGGATATTATCGAACTTACAGACACATACGGGGCAAATAACTACCATCCACTTCCAATCGTTATTTCTAAAGCAGAAGGCGTTTGGGTAGAAGATCCTGAAGGAAACCGCTATATGGACTTATTAAGTGCATATTCTGCAGTAAACCAAGGTCATCGTCATCCAAAAATCATTAACGCTTTAATTGACCAAGCTAATCGAGTGACGTTAACTTCTCGTGCTTTCCATAGCGATCAATTAGGTCCTTGGTACGAAAAAGTTGCGAAACTAACAAATAAAAATATGGTACTTCCTATGAATACAGGCGCAGAGGCTGTTGAAACTGCAATTAAAACAGCTCGTCGCTGGGCTTATGATGTGAAAAAGGTAGAAGCAAACCGTGCAGAAATCATCGTTTGTGAAGATAACTTCCACGGACGTACAATGGGTGCTGTTTCTATGTCATCAAACGAAGAGTACAAGCGCGGCTTCGGTCCAATGCTTCCTGGCATTATTGTAATTCCTTATGGTGATTTAGAAGCGTTAAAAGCTGCGATTACACCAAATACAGCTGCATTCATTTTAGAGCCAATCCAAGGTGAAGCAGGAATTAACATTCCACCAGCTGGTTTCTTACAAGAAGCTTTTGAAGTATGTAAAAAAGAAAACGTTTTATTCGTAGCAGATGAAATCCAAACAGGCTTAGGCCGTACGGGTAAAGTATTTGCTTGTGACTGGGACAATGTAACTCCTGACATGTACATACTTGGTAAAGCACTTGGCGGCGGCGTATTCCCAATCTCTTGTGTTGCAGCAAACAGCGACATTTTAGGTGTATTCGAGCCAGGTTCTCACGGTTCTACATTCGGTGGTAACCCACTTGCATGTGCTGTTTCTATTGCAGCTCTTGAAGTATTAGAAGAAGAAAAATTAACAGAGCGTTCTCTTCAATTAGGAGAAAAACTAGTTGGGCAATTAAAAGAAATTGATAACCCAATGATTACTGACATTCGCGGTAAAGGTTTATTCATCGGTATCGAATTAAACGAGCCAGCTCGTCCTTACTGTGAACAACTAAAAGCAGCTGGGCTATTATGTAAAGAAACACACGAAAACGTAATTCGTATTGCACCACCTCTAGTAATCTCTGAAGAAGATTTAGAGTGGGCGTTCCAAAAAATTAAAGCTGTACTATCTTAATCATAGTGAGGTTGTCCTAAATATAGGACAACCTCTTTCTTTTTTTAGTAGTTTATCGTAAAATAAAATTGAATATTCTGCTTTCGTTAAAAAGGGGGTAACTGTATGCTATTGAAATACGGAAAACACATTAACAATTTAGCTACAATTTTTATTTCTATGACATTCATCGGCTTCATATTATCTACAACTTTACTCAGTCATTATTCAACTCCTAATACATTCACACTACTCCAAACATCATTTTGGGCTGCTGTTTTCCTTACAATTATCGGTTTTGGCCGTGAGAGAAGCGCACTTGCAGTTATGCTAATTGGAATTTGTACTTTAGCATTAATCGGATTGTATATTTTCGCCATCATAGATTACTCCGTTAATCCACGCCCATAGAAAAGAGCTATCTTTTCACAAGATAGCTCTTTGTTCATTTCACTATATTTCTTAACGTACCAATTCCCTCTACTGTAATAACAACTTCATCACCAGCATGTAAAAACTTCGGTGGTGTAAAACCTTTACCAACACCAGCTGGTGTCCCTGTTGCAATGATATCTCCTGGCTCTAATGTCATGCCTTTACTTATAGTTGAAATAATTTCTTCTACTGAAAAAATCATTTCTCTCGTATTTGAAGTTTGCCTTACTTCTCCATTTACCACTGTTTCAATGTGTAATGCATTCGGCGTTCTAACCATCGATTTATGAATTAAATACGGTCCCATCGGACAAAATGTATCGAAACTTTTCCCTAGGAAAAATTGTTTATGTTTTCTTTGAATATCCCGAGCAGTTACATCATTTATAACTGTATATCCAAAAACATGATCAAGAGCTTTTTCTATTTTTATTTGTTTCCCTCGCTTACCGATAACGATTGCTAGTTCACCTTCATAATCAAGTTCATTCGTCGCGTGAGGGTGACCATTAATTTGCTCATCAATTCCAATCACTGTTGTTGGCGCCTTTGTAAAAATCATTATATTTTCAGGGATAGACTCTACTCCGCCCATTTCTACCGCATGCTCACGATAGTTCTTTCCAACACAAAGAATATTTTTTCTCGGCCTTGGAATCGGTGCTAATATTTTCACCTCTGCTAACGGATAATACGCCGATCCCGCATTTTCCTTCGCCCAATTTACAATATCGTACACTTTCTCAAGACATTCGCTTCCTCTTTCAATACACTCTAACATGGTAATTGGGATAGTAACCTTTTCCCCTTTTTGTCTTTGCGCTTCTCTTAAATGTAATACCTTTTCTTCCTCTTCATCCACAATACCTACAAATACTTTTTCTTCTTTCTTCGCCGTTACAAAACGCAACATTTCCACTCTCCATCCTAAAACTCATACCCTATAATTGTATTCGCATCCTTAAGAAAAAAACCTTCTTACACACGCTAATTTTTACAATATTCAACCATTCTTACATTTGTTCCTCATCCGTTATTTGACATAAAATGTAGAAATTATACTTTTTTTAGCGAAGATGTTTCTTTTTTATGGGATTTTTGTATAATATGTACTACATATATACATAAAATTTATTGAGAGATGGAGCCGATTTCAATGTTTGAGCAAGCTATCGAAAAAAAACGCGAAAAAATGATCTATTTTGCTGAACGCTACGGAATGACTTCTCAAAAAACAGTAGATTGTAGCCAGGAATTGGACAGGCTCTTAAATGTTGTTTGGCCTATACATACAGATTGCACACATACTCAAATGTTCGAAACACATACGCAATAACGTATGTGTTTCTTTTATTTCGAAAAAATACACATTTTATTGAAAACGCCCATACAATAGTAGAAAAGAAAATTTTAAAAACGAAAGGTGTTTTGTATGCCAGCTATGGTCGGACATATTCGTATCGTTAACATTGGATCAAGTGGTATTTTTCATATTGGAGATGTATTTGCGATTAGGCCTATTAGTTATTCACGCGCTTTTGCCGGAGCCGGTTCATTTAATGTTGGGGATAACGTCTCTGTCTACAATTATCAAAGCTCAACGACCGTCAATGATTCAGATGTAATTGATCAAGCAATAATTGGTTCGAACTAAAGGGGGCGATTGCATTGAATTTTTATGTGAACCAAAGTATCATCATTAACAGCATTAAAATCGATAGCATTACGACCTCTTCCGTTTTTCAAATTGGAACTGCAGGTAGTATTAAGGCTCTTTCTAAATTCTCAAATTCTGGCGGATTTACAGAACCGCTTCGCCCTTTACATGCGAAAGGACAAATTATTTCCATCAAACCATCAACTAGTTCTTCTTAAGGTATCCTTGTCATAAATATATAGCAGGAATATATTTCCCCTCCCTATTGAAAAGGAGGTTTCACAAATGAATCAAGATATATATACTTACCTACACCAACTTCAACAAGCTCTCCAAATACAGCAGCAAACTATTCTAAACCTTGAAGAGCAAGTTCGCCTACTACAAGAAGAGCTTAATGAGTTAAAAAGTCGTCCCTCCTCTTCTATAGGAAAAGTGGAATATAAATTCGATCAATTAAAAGTAGAAAATTTAAACGGCACTTTAAATATTGGCTTGAATCCATTTTCAACAAAAGGGCAACAAATTGAAGATTTTCAAGTGGATACAGAAACATTAAAAGTAAATCCTGAAACAGAAACAAATCCAGACTTTTATCAAGGTATCCTCCAAGAAATGCATCGCTATTTAGATGAAGAAGCATATAGTCGAATTCTCCATTTTGAACAAGAAGAGAGAACGCCGCTTGATGAGATGTATCGACAAATGATGGTGGATGACATAAAAAAACAGATGGAACATAGACTTCCATATTATTTATCACAAGTTCAATCGTATGAGGGTATTTCCACAGATCCCGATTATTTACGAGACATCATTATTCAAGCGATGAAACAAGATATTGACAAGGCGTTCCTTTCCTTTATTCAACACATACCGGGCAATTTCCGAAAGGAGTGAGTATGCATGAATTTAAATGTTGTAAACCGTGAGTTAAAAGTAGGCCAGATTAAAATGAACGGGGTTTCTTCTTCCGCATTATTTTTAATTGGAGATGCAAACCTTCTCATCCTTTCTTCTATTCTTGATACGCCATTCGAATCTGTTACAGAGGGACCATTTGTACCATTAGTAACAGATGTCCCTCCGACTCCAGGTTGAGGAGAGGAAAAATTATGCTCCGTCATACTTCAATTGTACAAAATGTTTCTATCGTTTCTATGGGGGTTTCAGCTGTCTTCCAGGCCGGGGATTCTAATCAAATAGAATTAAAAAATAGAGCACTTATCGTTCATCGAGAAATCCCTTGTTATATAAAAGGTGAAGGTCGTTTTGATGCGTTTGAAATCTTTACAGATGAGTACATTACAATTCCAAAGCGAACGACAGATGTAAAACTAAATATTGTAAATGAGTGCCCTTTTATTGAAGTAAATGATGTTCACTTGCGAACCCTTTTAAATTCCGCGTGCTTCCAAATCGGCAATGTTGACTATGTTTTTAATAATTCTCGCACGCTACAAATCCGCCAATTTATTACTGATGAACCTTCCTCTAAATAATTCATATAGTAATTAAAAAGCTTAGTAAAGTAGGTGGATGGTATGCCTTCGGTTGTAGGAAATCTTGTCGTTCAAAACAGTAACGGCTCTTTCAACTTAGGAGATTTTTATAACGTGTCTCCGAAAGAAAATACGAAAGCTTATAACGGCTCTGGGGCTTCCAATGTCGGATTTGTCGTCAACACTTTTAGCGGCGTTAGCGCAACAAATACATTTGATTCGGACGTTGCAGACCAAGATCAAATTGGAACAGCGTAAAAAAGAAACAGCTTTAGCTCTATTTTGTGTAGAGCTAGGGCTGTTTCTTTTAATTTTAACATCTTACATATTTACGTTTGAATCCGAGTCTTCCTCTATCAAGTTCTTTATGAATACTTTCGTAAGCATTTAGAAAACTACTTTTCTTGTTATCCCGTTTTAGTTCTACTATGCCTACTTCCTTTGCGGTTTCAACTGCCTTTTCATGTAGCGGCACATATGAAATCCCCACAGTGTTTAGAAAATTATTCATAGCGGATTTCGTACGTTCTGGCGCATCATGAATTGTATTTTTTACAACTTCTAGCATATTGGCAATCTTACTTTCGGAAAATTCATGGTCTTTTCGATTCCCTAAAAGCCAGCAGTAGCAACTCCATCCCGCTGACATTCTTAGTTCGTCACCACTTGCAATCCATTTATCAGCAACGTCTTGTGCAAAATCTGACTCTGATAAAGTTACTGCTACCACATAATCGGACAGCATATAAAAGTACGCCCCATCCATCCAACGATCAAAATCCGATTCTTTCATAGTTTTTGGATCTGCAATAATGCCTGCAAAGTACATCGCATCATAGTTACCTGTAGCATAAAGCTCTTCAGCTAAACTTTGATTGATTTTTATTTTCTTCGCGATTGGTTTCATAGCACCTGTAGCTACGCCAAAAAGTGGCTCCTTTGCACCATTGGATATGTATATTTTTTTAGTTCGTTCCTTGCCGAGAGTTTCAAGCTCTTGCATTACTGTTTCAAAATCCATCGTGTTGCACTTCCTTCCTTAATATTATAATCAATCCGCTTATATTCTTGATCCATCTTTTAAATCGTTTTGTCCATCGATTTACGATTTTCAAAATGGGATTTCGTTATACGCGTTTATCTAGCTAATTAATACCGATTATAAAAACTAATCATTAATGAAGAGGCTACTCCCCGCTAATGATTAGTTTTTTTATTTAAATGATAATCCCTTATCTTCTAAAGCCGCTCTCAATTTAGGTAAAGATGCTGGTCCTATACCGTGCAGTTTCAAAATTTCTTTTTCACTATACTTTGAAAGTTCTGCTTCAGTCGTTATTCCATGGTGCTCTAACGCTCGCCTTGCTGGTGCTGAAAGAAGAGAAAGAAAGCCTTCTTTTGGCTTTCTCTCTTTCTCACAGGTTGGGCAAGTTGGACAATCGCTACTTTTGTAGTACTCGTGTCCTTGATCACAAGTTCTTAACGTCGCCATAATCCATAACCCCTTTCTAAGCTCTATTCGTCAATATTTACAACATGATTTCCATCAAAGAAATATAAACATTTCTCTTTCACAGGATGTTTTAAGCTTTTCTCGAGTGCTTTTGCATATAGTGAAAGCTGTACTTTGTATCGGTCTTCTAAAATTGGTTTCGCTTGATCAAATCCGCCTGGGAACTTTCCTTCAATCGTATCTGTTTTAAAGTCGATTAAAGTAATTCCGTCTTCCTCTTCGATCATGCAGTCGATAACCCCTTGGACAAGTATTGATTCGCCTTTCTTCCCTTGCCAATCTTGATACGCTTCTTCTGCTGAAAGCATCATCGTAAATGGTACTTCGCGCTCAACACTTTTTGCTGCTAATACCCTTTTACCTAAGTCACTGTCAAAGAATGAAATTACCTTTTCAATCGCTATTTCTTCAGCTTGTTCAAATGTTAATAGTTCTTTATTTACCATTCTTGCAATTTGTTCTTGAAGAACTTCAATCGTAATTGGTTTCTTCAAATCTACATGCTGCATAACGGCATGGACTGCTGTCCCTCGCTCTGCGTATGTTAGCCCTTTTTTCTCCATAAAGCGCGGACGTGTTTTAATTGGTGCACGAAGTTTTTTAATAAAGGCGTTATCGCTACCTTCTTCAGATTGATAATTTCTCTTTATTTCTGTAACAGACTGTTTCGCACGGTGAGATGTCGCGTCCGCATACCCGTATTCCCACATCAATCTGTCGTACACTTCTTCTTTCCGTTCACTTTCTAACGGAACAGCTTTTTTATCGCGAAGCGCTTCTAATAACTCTTGTTTCTCTTCTTGAACTGGTTCTGGTGCAAGTAAATCTTTTCCTTCAACAACTTCTACTTTCCAGCTAGCACTATATTCATAAATTTCGCCTGGAATATTTCCTTGTCCTAATTCAAGAAGCATTTCACTATCACGGTGTCTATATAAGGAAGGTGCAATCCAGTCTAAGTAGCAAGACGCTCCGGCACGAATATGGTCTGGTAATAACCATTCACTATGCTCTCTTGCATCGAGCCATTTTTCCATTTCTTTATTGGCATCTTTAACTGTTCCAATTAAAATTAACTTCTCTTTTGCACGTGTTAACGCTACGTATAGTACGCGCATTTCTTCCGCAATTAATTCCATCTTCATTTTACGCTTAATCGCTAGTTGCGATAATGTCGTATATTTAATTCGTTTACGAGGATCGATAAATTGTGAACCGAAACCGAAATCTTTATGAAGTAAGAAACGCTTCATTAAATCTTGTGTATTAAAACGGCGACCAAGTCCAGCTACAAATACGACTGGGAACTCTAGCCCTTTACTTTTATGAATCGTCATAATGCGAACAACATCTTCTTGTTCTCCGAGGGCTCTCGCCGTTCCCATATCATCTCCGCGTTCTAAAATACGCTCAATAAAGCGCAAGAAGCGGAATAATCCTCTAAACGATGTTGCTTCATATTGTCTTGCACGGTCATATAGTACGCGTAAGTTTGCCTGCCTTTGCTTTCCGGCTGGTAAACCGCCGACAAAGTCGTAATAGCCTGTCTCACCGTACACTTTCCAAATTAAATCAGAAAGAGATTGTTGACGCGCAAATTCACGCCACCCTTGCAGTAAGTTATAAAACCACTCTAATTTATCATGCAGTTCTTGTTCTTCTTCAAGCGGCGCTCCCTTTAAGAATGAGCTCATCACTTCATAAAACGAGCCTTTCTTTCCATGAGCACGAAGCGTCGCAAGTTCTTCGTCATTTAGTCCAACGATCGGTGAACGAAGTACAGCTGCAAGCGGAATATCTTGCATCGGGTTATCAATGACGCGGAATACGTTCATCATAATATTTACTTCTGTCGCTTCAAAGTAACCAGTCGCAAGGTCAGCATATACCGGAATTCCTTGTAGTTTTAACTCTTCCATAATTTGCGGCGCCCATGGCATCGAGCGAAGTAAAATAACGAAATCACGATATTGCACTGGGCGCATACTATCAGTTTTACGATCATACACTTCATAGCCTGAATCGACCATTGCTTTAATACGCTGCGCCATAAGACGAGCTTCAAGCTGCGCTTTTTCTACTTCGGCACCTTCTTCACCGTCTTGCACTTCTTCCTCAGTTTGCTGAATACATAATAGCTCTGCCGCTACATCTTCACCTTCTGGATAGCTAGCACCTAGCTTTAATTCAGCGTCAGCATCATAATCGATTTCGCCGACTTCTTCGCCCATAATTTGTTTGAAAATAAAGTTCGTACCTGCTAGCACTTCATGACGGCTACGGAAGTTTTTCGCTAAGTCAATCTTCATTCCGCCGCCCGATCCTTCTTGTGTGAAACGTTTATATTTTCCTAAGAATAAACCAGGCTCTGCTAGTCGGAAACGATAGATTGACTGTTTTACGTCACCAACCATGAACAAGTTTCCTTCACTCTCAGAATCTTTCGTTACGAATTTAATAATTGATTCCTGTACGAAGTTCGTATCTTGATATTCATCAACTAGTACTTCAGCAAATTTATTACGATATTGAAGTGCTACTGCTGACGGCTTCATTTCACCGCCTTCACTTTGCTCGCTTAAAATTTGCAAACAGAAATGCTCTAAATCTGTGAAATCGACCATTCCTTTATCTCGCTTAATCGCTTGGAAACGCTCTGTAAATACTTTTACAAGCTTCACGAGTTTTTCTAATACAGGATGCATATCTTGAAAATCTCGTAAGAAACTTTCGGGTCTGCGGCTAAATAGCTCTTCTTGTAATTTCTTCACTTCATCTTTCGCTTTATTACGAAGAGAATCTACTTGTTTTACAACATCTTCGTTGTAATCACTTTTTTTAATACGCTTTAACGTTTGCCACGATACATTTTGCATCGCTTCATAAACGCTTGTCCACGATCCACGAGCTGCTGAGGATAACGTTCCAAGTAAAGCTAAATCCGCTTGTAAAGTTTCAACGCGAGGCGCTGGACCATCAGGAAGCATTGCGAGTTCAGTCGCCTTACGAATATGCTTTTCCGCTGTTTCAAGCTGAAACTTCACATCTTCTAATAAGTAAGAAGCGTACACTAAATCTTCAATCGTCTTTCCTTCAACGTCGTATGCTTCTACTAATTTATCAAGCCACTTCTCCGGGTTTGGATGCGCTCTTGATTCTGTATGAAGCGCTAAAATCATTCGTTGTAAGTCATCGTCACTACGGTCACTCGTATAACGATCAACTAGTTCAAAGAAAATACTATTATCTTCGATTCCATATTCTTCTTCTAATATGTCATCTAGCACTTCTTCTTTTAATAACTCATTTTCTGTTTGGTTCGCAATACGAAAACGAGGATCGACATCAAGCATGTAATAATATCCTCTAATAACTTGTAAACAAAATGAATGAATTGTAGAAATGGAAGCTTTATTTAATAAGCTAAGCTGCTTTCTTATATGCTGTGAACCTGGCCCATCAATTAATACTTTTTCTAACGCTTCCCCAATTCGATTTTTCATTTCTTGCGCTGCTGCATTCGTAAATGTTACAACGAGCAGGCGGTCGACATCGACTGGATTTTCCTCACTTATAATCTTTTTAATAATACGTTCAACTAATACCGCTGTTTTCCCTGATCCAGCTGCCGCTGCGACTAAAATATCACGTCCGTTCGCTACAACCGCTTTCCACTGGTCATCTGTCCATTGACTACCTTCTGGTTTCTGAGGCCAATTTTCTATCATTCTCCGCCAACCTCCTCTCTAATTTTCTCCATCGCTTCGCTATCTTTCATATCTTTTAACGTACGGAATTGGTTATCTTCAAGTGATTCATCAAATTGACAAACAGATTTGAAGTTACAGAACGTACATGCCGCTTTATTCCCCTTTTTGTAAGGAGCAATATCAATAACACCTTCTGTAATGTCTTTTCCGATATTTTCAAACGAGTGGTGTACATATTTTTGAAGTACGTTAAACTCTTGTTCACTTGCAATGCTAGAACGCGCACTAAAACTACCATCTTTTTTCAGACCAGCAGAAATAATATCAGAGCTTCCTGTTGAAAGTTTATTATCCATTAAACGCACAACGTCAGCATCTCCTAGTACGAGACCTTTCATTTTAAATTTCTTTAAAATTTCTTTCTCAATTTCTTCTTCAGATGCATCGCCTTTCATCTCAACAATCGGGTTATGAATATGGAAATACAATACACCCGCCGGTGATGCAGTACTGCCCTTTTTCATCCACGTATGTGCATTTGAAGTAACAACATCTAAATACGTTAACATTTGAAGTGCGAGTCCGTAATACACTTCTGTTAAATCTAACGCTTTCGAACTTGATTTATAATCAATAATACGAAGGAACGTACCACTCTCATCTTCCGCCTTATCAACACGGTCAATACGGCCAACTACTTCCATCTTCACACCATTTGGCAACGCAAATTCCATTGGCGGAAGAGATCCAGTCCCGCCCATACCGAACGGTACTTCTAAATCAACTGGTACAAATCCACTCGACTTCGCATGTTCACGAAGAATAAGTGACGTACGGAAAATGATTTGTTGTAGTTTTTGCTTTAAATAGAAATGACGGTTCGAACTTAATAAAATTTGTCTTTGTAATAACGGTGCAATTTCTTCTATTACTAAAGCAGAAAGGTGTTCACACTCTTTTATTGATAAATCCGCCCAAGTCCGATTTTCACGTAATAGCTTGTCTGCAATTCTCTTCAGCGCTGCATGGAATAATTCACCGATATCTGGCGCATCAAGTTTGAAAATATCACGCTCTCTTAGCGATAAACCGTGCTGGGCAAAATGAGCGTACGCACAGCGATTAAATAGTTCCATACGAGAAACGCTTCCCTTAATTGTATCTCCATATAAATCCCTACTTACATCTGTACTTAGTTTCTGTGCACGATTTCGGTAGAATAAACTTGATAACACACGGCTACTTTTTTGCTTCCATTCATCTGAAGTAACGTAGAAGTTATATACGTCCCACCAAAAGTCTAAATTCCCTTCAAATCCGTATCGCTTCCACGTTTGCAGTTGCTGCATGACATAAGACAAAGTTACTTCTGGCGTTGCTACGTATGAAATTTGTTCCGAACGCGATAAGTCATTTACATCATTCGTAATAAACGATTCTTTCACATCAGGGAACATTCTTTTTATTTTCTTAATAAAGCTAGACGCAAGTAACGTCTTTCCTTCTTCATCCGCAAGCGGACAAGAAATGTATAACTTCTCAGATGCTCTCGTCACCATTTGATACATAACGAACTGTTCTTCTAATAAAGTTTGTCTCGTCGTTGGTGCTAATTCGATACCTGCAGCGGTGAGAACATTTCTTTCCTCATCAGAAAGCATACCTTCATCCATAGGCGCTGCTGGAATCACACCTTCGTTTACTCCAATAATGAATGTCGCTTTAATATCTGATAATCTAGAATGATCAATATTAGCAACTAACACTTGATCTAGTGACGGCGGAATGTTCGCAAATTGAAGTGCCTCAAGACCTGTCGACATAACCTCCGTAAACATTGAAAGGGACATCTTCTCTTCGCCAAGCATCTCAACGAACGTATCAAGAAGATTCATCACTTCTTCCCATACTTGCTCATGGTCTGTCGCAAATAAGAAATCTCCATTTTCTTCTGCACGAACACGTAATTCTTCTAGTTTTTTCGGAACGTCAAGCTCCTCTAAAAATAAATATACCGCTTCGCACATTTGCATAACTGTTCCAGCACGCTTCAGTCTTTTTTGCATACGAATAACTGGCGTTCTTACAACGTCGCGAAGTCGATTTATTTTCTCTTCCATTTCACGCTCACTGTCTGTTATCATTTCGCTCGCATCATCAAGAGAACGATAACGACGATACATCCACGGATCTTCAGAAGTCCATCTCTTCCCTTGTACACCGTACGCTAAACAGTAGTTTTCAAACTCATCCATCTCTTCGCGCATCGCTTCTTTTCTTGCATCTAATGGATATAAAAGCTCTGTTTTCACGCAGCGGAATACTGCATCATAACGCCAATTCCCGCTAATAATCTCGAGTGCAGAACGAATACATTCTACTAGCGGATGATGTGACATTGGGCGTTTTTCATCGATGAAATGCGGGATATTATAATCCGTAAATAACGTTCGCATTACGTCGTAATAACTTTCTCCGTTACGAAGAAGGACTGCGATATCTCGGTAACGATAGTCTTCATCCGCCACAAGTCTTCTAATTTCACGAGCTACACCTTCTACTTCAGCTCGTAAATTAGCTGCTGTACTAATTGTTACACTCGCTTCACCATGATACTTTTCATTCGGACGCGCTTCATAATGCGTTTCTAAATGAGCTAATGCTGGAGAATGAAAACGCGGTTGTTCCATAAGTGGAATTGTTTTTTCAATTTCTATTTTCTCTTCACGCGCTACTTGTTTTATTTTTTCATACGTTAACGTCGTTTCATAAAATAAATCTAGTTCATTCACTGGCTGCGCTAACGTTTTTTCATCTATCGTTAATGTTATTGTTACTCTTGTTCCTAATCTCATTAGCCCTCTAACGATTTCTAGCTCTTGAGGAGAAAATGAATGGAATCCATCTATATAAATTTCCGCGCCTTTTACATACTCAGAGTCTGAAAGCTTCTCAATTAATAATTGTAAGTAGTCTTCTGAATCTAAATACTTTCCGATTAAAGCACGTTCAAAATCATCATATAATAACTGTAAATCATACACTTTATTCGCTAGTAGCTTTTGCTCTGCACTAATGCTATGCGTGTCTAATTGTTGCCACATTTCATATACGTTAGACGGCGTCACATTGTAACGTTTAAACTCAGCAATCATACTACCAAGATGTTCAAAGAAACCGTTTTGCTCCGCTGCTTTTTGAAACACAGATAGTCCATCTTTACGAGATTCTACAATTTTACGAAGCAACATATGTACACCAGCTTCATCAATATGAAGACGACTCGCTCCGCCAACTTCTTGCAGCACCTTCCACGCTAATCGCGAAAAACTAAAAACTTGTGCCCGAATAGAACCTCTTACATCTTCGCTCCCAATTAACGCCTGCTGCGTTTGGAATGTCATCTGTTCTGGCACAAGATATAATATTGTTTTCCCTCTTGGGCGCTGTTTTAACTCTTCTTGCACTTCGTGTAAACAAAGTGTACTTTTTCCACTTCCAGCTCTACCAATCACAAATCGAAGTGACATGAAAACCCCACCTTTCACTTACATAACGAACGTTAGTTTGCTATCACAATTGTATTATAGGACGATAAAAAAGACAAACATACTCGTTTGTCTTTTCCTTATACTTCATTTTATTATATCAGCCTTTTGAGAAATTCGTTTGTACCTCTTGAATCGGCCAATATCGTAAATCAACTTTACCGACAACTGTATCAGCTTTCACAAAGCCGAAGTGCCTACTATCCCAGCTACCAAGGCGATTGTCACCAACTACAAAAATAGAACCGGGTGGTACAAACTTTTCTTTCGTTAACTCTTCTAGTTTAAAATCGCCTGTTAATTGCCGTCCATTTGTCTCTTTCTTATACGTCTCTAAATAAGGTTCATCCACGAATTGTCCGTTTATATATAATTTATCATGCTTATATTCGATATGATCCCCAGGTAAACCGATAATTCGCTTTACATAGTCCTCTTTTTTATTCGCATGAAAAACGACGACATCAAATCGATTCAAGTCCCCTACTTGATAACTCACCTTATTCACAACGAGCATATTTCCATCTTGCAATGTCGGCATCATTGACTTCCCCTCTACAACGTACGTTGAAAAGAAAAACGTTCGAAAAAATACAGCTAATAGTACACCAATTAAAATTGTTCTTACCCACTCTAGCCCTTCTTTTTTCAAAGTTTTCTTCATTCGCTTCTCCCCTCGCCCTTTAATGATGAAGCTTGCATTTATAAAGTGAAACTTAATCGGTGGGGGTTTTGTTCATCCCCCACCGATTATTAGCCCGCACCAATCGGGCATTTACGGGCAGTTTGATCTCCCACCTAACTTCTTTGCTTCAGTCGAATTTTTTGGTGGGAGTTTTACTGCCCTCAAATAGCGGGACAAAGAAGACTTTTCCTAATGTAGTTCTAACTTTACTTCAATTTTTTTACCGACATACCATAAAATAAAAATAACAACGCCCACAATAACCGATTTAACCGGCTTATGAATAAATGACACTAAATCATGACCGATATACGTTAAAATAAAGATCATAACAAGCTTTCCAAATGCTAATGCTAGTCCAAACTGTTTTACGCTAATGCGAGATAAACCAGCTACAACGTTTATAAGCGCAGATGGTGTGAACGGAAAACAAAATATAACAAAGATTGGCGCGAACCCTTTTCTTTCAATCCATCCCATCGCTTTTCGCACTCTCTCATGCTTATTTACAAAAGAAAAGAAACGACTTCTTCCAAAGCTACGAATAATGAAAAATACAAGCATTGCACCAATTACTGACCCAATCCATGAATAAAGAAAACCGAACCAAAAACCAAATGCAACAGCATTCGCCAACACAAACACAATGAGTGGCAATGCCGGAATAAGCGCCTCTATCATCGGTAAGCCAATACCGAGAAGCGGTCCGAACGCACGATAACTTTCAACAATATGATCCATATTTTCTGGTGAAAAATACTCTTTGATCGTTTGAAAATCCATTCTACACTTTACCCCTTTACTCTAATTACTACCTCTACTGTATCATTGCTTAAATGAAAGAGGAAATGGTAGATACGACATATGGAGATGTATTTATTAAAGTTTCCATATCATTCGCTAGAATTCCTTCATTATTATGCTATGATAATCTTTCAATATTCGACAAGGTTTGTTGTACGTTTGGTTGTTTGAGGAACAATATTTTTTGATGATTTTTTCGGTAAATGAAATTACACCGGTGATTTTCTGAATACATCGACCACAATTTGATTTTTATCGACTTTCCGACAAAAACAGACAAATAAAAAGGATGAGTCTCCCCATCCTTTCCCTCTCACACTTCGCCTTCCTTCACAAAATACACTTTCTCATATGCTGGTGTTAATTTAGATTCTTCATTTTTATCAATCTCTTTAAAGCAAGGATTTCCTTGTTTTTTCTTACGATCTTCATACTCTGTCCGTAATTTCGCTGTACGATTTTGCTGATTTTCAAAGCTACTTTTTGACATTTCTAGTTTCACAGCGAAACCATTTATAAATCTAATAATAAGATTTCCATCTTTTAATTCTTTATTATCTTCAATATGAAAATGAGATAACCACGCACACTCTTTTCGAGAATAAGAATACGTAGGGAAAAAATAAAGTTGATCTGTCGGGCTAATTGCGATAGGAGCTTTATGTGTAATACGCGTTAACTCCTTCGTTCCTTCTTTTCTTCCAAAGAAACTAGAACCATGCTTCCGGCAACTTCTCTCTATAATATCAAGAGGCTTTTGAAATACGAAAAAAGAATCTTCCATTTCTACAATTCGCGTAACAACTTTCTTTTCTCCTAGAACAACAGGAAGTAAGGCCATTGTATTTTTGCTTACAACATAGTTTTCGACATAACGTTCTACTTTACTTTCCATAGTCTACTGTCTGCTACTACAAATATAGGAAAATGTATATCCTTAGAGTATGTAGTTTTTGCACGCTAAGAATACTTTTATCTATACTCGCTCTTTTGTTAGTAACAGATTTTTCACCTCTCTTTTTTAAAATTTTCGATTGCTATTTAATTTCCCTTCTTCATTTCCCTTTTATAGTAGCACCTACGAAAAGGAAATGGTTTACATTCCACGATTCTTTACAAATACTTATAATAAATCAAATATAATATAAATTTGTTAATAATGATATATGGATATTAAAGGAATAATCTGTATAAAAAAAGGATTCTATATACGAAAAAAGAATTTATATCATTTGTAATATGTTTAACACATTCCCCTTTTCATATAATTACAGCAATTAATTTTGCTATAATTAAAATATAAATCAAATATACGAAGGTCTCTCATGGAAGAAAAGCAAGATCATCCAACAATTCAAATGAAAAATAGTAGCATTGTTATCGTAAAAAATTCAGCGAGTATTATATTCGGTTTATTTTTTATTTTACTGTTCTTCGCGAAGCCTTTTCGTAAATCTAAATGTCCAGAATGCAAGAAACGTGAAAAGAAAAAAGCTGTGAAAGAACACTAAAAGGCCTTCCTTTACGGAAAGCCCTTTTACATACTGATTGCCATTTCCTTCATTCTTCTTCATCCTCAAAAAACCTACTATTTTTTCTTCCAAGATTCTCTGTATCTCTTTCAACCTGTAATATGGTTCTTGATCTAAATACCGAGAATGAGACTTCCTCAAATCAATTACCGTCACTTTATCATTTTCATAAGTTTTCGAGTACGCCTTTATTTCTTCAATCGTACTTTTTAGGCTGTCTTTATTACTAATATAAATATCGTATATCTCAACAACAAAAAAAGGATGGCATAAGCCATCCTTTTTTCTATAATAAACTATAAAATTATAGTTTGATTACGTTTTTAGCTTGAGGTCCACGGTTGCCATCTTCGATTTCGAAGCTAACTTTTTGGCCTTCTTCTAAAGATTTGAAACCATCAGTTTCGATTGCAGAGAAATGTACGAATACATCGTTTTCGCCTGGAACTTCGATGAAACCGAAGCCTTTTTCGTTGTTAAACCATTTTACTTGTCCTGTAACTGTCATAATTATTTCCTCCTACGAAAATACATTTTATTTAGTCTTCATGTATAAAAAAAGAATCCACACATTATCAAATTCGAAAAATAAACTAGTTCTCACATACTTTTTCCCGTTTGTTTTCGGCATTTGATAATATATGGATTGCTTAATTTAATTATTCAACTGGTATTATCATAACATACTTAAAATAGAATGTACAATCCTTTTTAAAAATAAAATTTCTAAATTTTATTATTTCTTATAAAATATAACCACACCTATTCTAATAAGGAGGCGTGTATGACAGAAATAATCCCTAAAAAAACATTAAAGAGAATTGAAAAAGATATTGAAAATAACAACCTTGGAAAAGCAAGAGATAGATTACACGGATTAATCACTACTTATCCGAATGAATTAGCACTTAGGAAAAAACTCGGTGACATTTACTTTACATTACAATACCCAGAAATGGCTGGACGGTATTGGTATCTTGAAAAAGAGAAAACAGATGTTATGCACGCGGCATGTCTACAATTTGAAAAATCGATGGGAAACGACTCTTATCATATTGTACGTGCTTTAAAATTCAAAGGAGATCGTAACATTATTACAGGACTACAAACCGAACGTCCCTTACAGCCATTGCAGAAAAAAGTGATAGAAGAACTAATTGATGATTATGAAGAAACATGGAAAGACAAACTATTTACATGGGGCTGTCTATCATTATTCGCATTCCTTCTTTTTACTGCTATCGTTGGTATATTCACTATATTAGATTGGATATTTTAAATAGAAGTGAACGTCCCACAATACGACGACAAATAAAATCACATCAACTTTCCGACAAAGTTTAACAATGTCATCGACGTAATAATAAATAAGAAAAGTGCCCCAAAAATTTTTTTGGGGCACCTACTTATACCTTTATTTCGTAAACTGTTCTTCTTCTGTGGATCCTTTTAGAGCAGTCGTTGATGAAGTACCGCCCGTAATTACTTGTGCTACTTCATCAAAGTATCCTGTTCCTACTTCGCGTTGATGGCGCGTTGCAGAGTAACCATCTTTTTCTGCTGCGAACTCTGCTTGTTGTAATTCAGAGTACGCTGCCATGCCGCGCTCTTTATAACCACGCGCTAATTCAAACATGCCGTAATTTAATGAATGGAATCCAGCAAGCGTTACGAACTGGAATTTATAACCGTATGATGCAATTTCTTTTTGGAAGCTTGCAATTGTTTTTTCATCTAACTTTTGTTTCCAGTTAAAAGAAGGGGAACAGTTGTAAGCAAGTAGCTTCCCTGGATATTTCTTATGAATTGCGTCCGCAAAGCGTTTTGCATCTTCTAAATTTGGCTCCGACGTTTCACACCAAACGAGATCTGCATACGGCGCATACGCTAAACCACGTGCAATCGCTTGATCAAGACCTGCTTTCGTACGATAAAACCCTTCTGGTGTTCTTTCACCTGTAATAAACTCTTGATCAACTGGATCGATATCGCTCGTAATTAAATCTGCCGCATCTGCATCTGTTCTAGCGACGATAATTGTTGGTACACCCATTACATCCGCAGCAAGACGTGCCGAAATTAAATTACGCACCGCTGTTTGCGTCGGTAATAATACTTTTCCGCCTAAATGCCCGCATTTTTTCTCTGAAGATAATTGGTCTTCAAAGTGCACGCCAGATGCACCCGCTTCAATCATCCCTTTCATTAATTCAAATACGTTTAACTGTCCACCAAACCCAGCTTCAGCATCCGCCACAATTGGGACGAAATAATCCGTATCACCGCTACCTTCCATATGCTGAATTTGATCAGCACGTTGAAGCGTTTGGTTAATTCGCTTTACAACAGCTGGCACACTGTTCGCTGGGTATAAGCTTTGGTCAGGATACATATGTCCAGAAAGGTTCGCATCTGCCGCTACTTGCCAACCGCTTAAATAAATTGCTTTTAATCCAGCCTTCACTTGTTGCATCGCTTGGTTTCCTGTTAATGCCCCAAGTGCATTAATATAATCTTCTGTATGAAGTGATTTCCAAAGCTTCTCTGCACCACAGCGCGCTAACGTATGTTCAATATCAATCGATCCGCGCAGACGAATTACATCTTCAGCTGTATATGGACGTGTGATCCCTTTCCAGCGCGTATCTAATTCCCAGCTTTCCTGCAATTTATCAATTCTTTCGTTTTTCATATGTTCCATCCCCTTTTCTTGTTTCTTATAAAATTTCATAACCCGGTAATGTTAAAAACGGCATGAACTCGTTATTACGAACAAGGTTTGTAAACAGTTTTGTTGCTTCTTCAAATCTCCCCTTATTAAATGCTTCCTTACCAATCTCTCTTTCTATTTTTGCTAGTTCTTCTTCTTTCAATTCTTCCATCAATTTAAAAGTGATATTACGGCCATCACTTAACTTTCCACCCTCATGACGAATCCACTGCCATACTTGTGCTCTTGATATTTCCGCTGTTGCCGCATCTTCCATTAAGTTATAAATTGGAGCTGCTCCTCTCCCGCTTAACCAAGATGCAATATATTGAATACCGACGTTAATATTCGTGCGAAGGCCACCTTCTGTAATCGTTCCCATCGGCACTTCTAATAAGTCCTTTTCTGTTACACGTATTTCTTCACGCTTTCTAAAAATTTGATTTGGCGTTTTCATTATGTGATTAAATACTTCCATTGCAACCGGTACAAGTCCCGGGTGGGCAACCCAAGTCCCGTCATGACCGTCTAAAGCTTCGCGCTCCTTATCAGCACGCACTTTCTCGAAAGCTGCCTCATTTGCTTCTGGGTCATTTTTAATTGGGATTTGCGCTGCCATCCCTCCGATTGCTGGCGCATTACGACGATGACACGTTTGAATAACTTTCAAAGAATACGCGCGCATAAACGGCGCTGTCATCGTGACTTGCGCTCTATCTGGAAGTAAAAATTTATTATGATTTCGGAAACTCTTTAAGAAACTAAATATATAATCCCATCGTCCGCAGTTTAAACCAGCAGAATGATCTCTTAGTTCATACAAAATTTCATCCATTTCAAATGAAGCGTGAATCGTTTCTATTAACACAGTCGCTTTAATCGTTCCGTTCGGAATACCGATATACTTTTGAGCGAATACGAAAACGTCATTCCATAATCTTGCCTCTAAGTAACTTTCCATTTTCGGTAAGTAAAAGTATGGACCACTTCCTTTTGCTAAAAGCGTCTTCGCATTATGGAAAAAGTACAAACCAAAATCTACTAAACTGCCAGACATGTTCTTGCCGTCAACTTGCATATGTTTTTCTTCTAAATGCCACCCTCTCGGACGCACAATTAATACAGCTGTTTTACTATTTAAACGATATTCTTTTCCGTTTTCATTTTTATGTGAGATCGTTCCCTTACTCGCATCTCGTAAGTTAATTTGACCTTCGACAGCATTTCTCCAAGTTGGCGCATTCGAATCTTCAAAGTCTGCCATAAAAAGATGTGCTCCTGAATTTAAAGCGTTAATGACCATCTTTCTATCCACCGGACCAGTAATCTCCACGCGGCGATCCTCTAAATTTTTCGGAAGCTGGGCGATTGTCCAATCCCCTTCACGTATATGCTTTGTTTCTTCTAAAAACGTAGGAAACTCCCCTGCATCAATTCTTTTTTGTTTCTCCACACGCTTTTGTAAAAGTTCCGTGCGGCGTTCATTGAAATTTTCATGCAGTTCCTTTAAAAAACTAAGCGCCTCAGGTGTCAATATTTCGTTGTACGCTGGTAACATTTCTCCGGCCAGTGTAACACGTGAAGTTTGCGTCGACATATTAGCATCCCCTTCTTAAACTGTATTATAACAGATTTGATTTTATGTTTTATATTATATAACAAATCTTCGGAAAAGGAAGTTTTTTTTGAAAATTTAATGATTTTTTTACAAAACTGTGTTTATCCATTATGATTTCAAGCAAAAAAAGAGCCAGTGTTATATAACACTGGCTCTTTTTTATAAAGTGAAACTAATAATCAGTGGGGGGTTGTTCATCCCCCACTGATTATTGGCTCTCACCAATCGGGCTTTTACGGGCAGTTGATCTCCCACCTAACTCCCTCGCATTCGCCGAATTTTGAGGTGGGAGTCTTACTGCCCTCAAATAGCGGGATAAATTATTGTTGCTGATCATTTAAAATTGCTTTGTATAGGAACTGTGCATATTGTTCACGTGTTACTTTCATACCTGGCGCAAAGTTACCTGAACCATCACCTGCTGAAATGCCATTTGAACCTACTGCATTAATTGCTTTAGCTGCCCAATGTCCTGCTGGTACATCTTTAAATCCTGGTGTACTTTTCACTTGTAACTCAAATGTTTCCGTTAAAATTTGTGCCATTTCTGCACGTGTTAACGTATCTTTTGGTCTGAAGTTTCCACTACCATCACCTTTAAAGATTTCTAATTCTGTTAATGCTAAAATTTCAATTGGGAACATTGTTGAGTTATCATCAACGATATCTTTATATGTACTTACAAACTCATGATCTTCATCAAAGTATTGGTCCCCATCAATTGTACGGTAAATTAACGCCGCTACTTGCTCACGTGTTACATTATCACCAAAACCGAATCTTCCATCTCCGTAACCAGCAATAATTCCCCAATCTGCTAGATTTTGGATCGCTCCATAAGACCAATGCCCTTTCGGTACATCTTTAAATGTAACAGGAGCAGCTTGTTGTTGTTTCACAGCTACTTCAGCATTTGCTGTAGTACCTTGTCCGCTTAATCCAATTCCACCCATAATTGTTAAAGCTGTTGCTACTTTTAAAATCTTTTTCTTCACTGTATTCTCTCCCTAAAAAAAACATATTTTTTTCTAATATAAAGAATTTATGGAAAAGTAACAATACACTTATCCATATAATGTTTGTCTAATTTGTGAACTGTACTTCATATACTTATCTTTATACTTAATTAACAATAAAGTTACTAAATCGTACTTTTTTCCCACAAAAAGTAACTATAATTAACCTTTTTTTTCCATAAACACTGGACACCGAACTATGAACAGCAGAATAAATATACAGATAAACAATTTAAAATAAGAAAAAAGCGCGTAATTCCCGCGCTTTTTTTAAAGAAATATGATATATTAATATAATTTTATTTTTCTTGTACTATATTTTTAAAAACTTCCGTTTCATGTTATTCATCTTTCAAATTAAAATTAATAATAGCTTTATTTAAAAATGTTGCATATTGCTCACGTGTTACAACTTTATTTGGTTCAAACTTTCCATTCCCTGTTCCTACTATGACATTATTAGCTTGCAGAGCACTAATTGCATTTTTTGCCCAGTAATTATTTGGTACATCTTTAAATGTATGCTGTTGCTTCGCTTCAAAGGAATATGTCTGTGTAAGAACTTGCGCTACTTCTGCACGTGTTATTGTTTCTCTAGGTCTAAAGTTCCCCTTCTCATCACCTTTAAAAATACCGCGCTCTGTTAATGCTAAAATTTCATTTGGAAACATTGTTGATCTTTCAGAAATATCCTTATAAGGATTTTTTAATGGGCCTTCATGTTTTATATTAAGTGCGCGATACAGTATTGCCGCCACTTGTTCACGGGTTACATTATCACCTACACCAAACTTTCCATTTCCATAACCTAGCATAACTTTATGATACGCCACTTCTATAATATATTCATATGCCCAATGGTCTACTGGAACATCATCAAATACAATCATTTCTGGATATTCTTCTGCTTTTATATTAGGAACATTTGCGCTTACCAATACTCCACTCATAATAGTCGCTGCCGCCATTATACGGAACATTTTTTTCTTCATTGTCCTCTCTCCTTCATTTCCACTTTATTAAAAGTGGAAAATAATAGACTAAATTCTTTTCCCATATTACATATGCTGCATTTGCAAACCGTATGTAATATATTGCATTTTTAACATCTATTATTTTGAAGATTACTAGGTGAGCCAATTCGCTCTCAATTCCAATTGGTATTCTGAATTGCATGCAAATCATTTGAAGAAATATTCTTATCTTTGCGCTCTAGTTTCTCTATTTAATTTTCAAAAAGGATAAACAAAAGCTTTTGCAAAGATGTTATATATACAATATTCTACTATCTACTAATCAAGTCCTTCACTTATAAAAATTTCACTTTATAGACAAAAAAAGCGCAAATATCATATTTGCGCTTTTTTCGAGCTTCATAGATTAATCGTTTACGTAGAATCTATGAAGTGCCTTATTTAAGAACTTCGCATACTGTTCACGGGTTACAAGTTTTTCTGGTTCGAATAAAGTGAAACTTTAATCAGTTGGGGTTTTGTTCATCCCCCACTGATTATTAGCTCTCACCAATCGGGCGTTTACGGACAGCAGGGCTTCCACCTAACTTCTTTGCTCCATCTAAATTTTGAGGTGGGAGTTTTATTGCCCACAAATAGCGGGATAAACCATTACCAGTTCCAACTATAGCTTTATTAGATTGTAAGGTGCTTATCGCATCTTTAGCCCAATGGTCTTCTGGTATGTCAGTAAATGTATGTTTTTCTTTCACTTAGAAAACCTTTATTTCTAAAAACTTCACCTTTCAGACAAAAAAGTACAAGTATAATCTACTTGTACTTTTTTATACTCTTATTTATTCCCATTTCCCTGGTGAATTATAAATTGCTTGTTGTAGAAACTTAGCGAATTGCCCACGTGTAACGAGCATTTCAGGCTCGAACTTACCATCTCCGGTTCCTACTACGACTTTATTAGACTGCAATGCACTAATTGCATCTCTTGCCCAATAGTTTTCTAGTATATCTGTAAATGTATGCGGATGCTTTGCTTTTAACGTATATGCTTTCGTTAAAATTTGTGCTAATTCTGCACGAGTCAATGTTGCTTTCGGACGGAAATTCCCATTTTCGTCTCCTTTAAAAATACCAAGGCTTGTTAAATGTAAAATTTCGTAAGGGAACATTGTTGATTTCCCACTAATATCTCCATATGGATTCTCTTCAAATGGACTTCTTTTTAAATTGAGTGCGCGATGTAGTACTGCTGCTGCTTGTTCACGTGTTATATTATCTTCTACCCCAAACTTACCGTTTCCATATCCATACATAATACGGTGATATACTAAATTCATAATTTCATTATAAGCCCAATGATCATTTGCTAAATCATCAAATTCTAGCATAATATCAGGTGGAGGTGGAGGTGGAGATTGTTGAATTCCATCTGTATTTGCTGAAACAATATTACCGCTAACAAATATCCCCCCTATTAAAGTTAATGATGTCGCTATCTTTAATAACTTTTTCATCTCTCTCATCCGCCTCTTCCTTTATTTTCCTACTTTTATATTGTACAAAAAATAAGAAAATTCTCAATACGTTAGGAGGTAATTTTTCACACTTCATAATACGTATTTTCTTTTACCACCACTTTTTCATCCTTCGTTTTTCGAAAAGTAAACGCCATTCCTACAAATATAAGAATAATCCCTACAATTTGCATACTAGTCGGTCTAAAACCGGTAAAGACCGTATCTAACAAAATTGCAACCGCAGGATCTAAAAACACTAATACCGAAATTAATCTCGTCGATAAACCTCTTAAACTGTCAAAAAACAAGTAATATACAAATCCCGTATGTATAAGTCCTGTCGCTGTGATCATCATCCAGTTCATCTCTGTTAATCCTTGAAACTTCCCGAAGTCTACGAATGGTAGCAATAAAAATATACCCAAAAAAGTTTGTAAAAATGTCATCGCATATGCACTCGTATGCTTAATTCCTTTTCCGAGCAACGTTGTAAATGCATAAAATAAAGCTGCAAGAAGCGCCCACACCATTCCAGACGACATAAGTTTCTCAAGCGACATACTTCCATCTACCCCAGCTACTAAAACTGTACCGATGAAACATATGGTAATGGACAGAACCGCAAATGCTGTTAACCTCTCTTTAAATACAATACTACCAATCATTAATACGATGATCGGTGCAAGATGATATACAGAAATCGCAATTGTAATCGACATGACTTCAAACGCTTTAAATAAAAACACCCAGTTAAAAACGAGAAATACGCCACACGCTAATATTTGTACAATTTCTTTTTTATTCCATTTCTCATTTTTATATTGTCCTGTTGCAAACCAACATAGCGTTAAAAATAAAGTCGCACAAATACAACGAATAAATACTAATTCAAAAGATGGTAAACCCGTTTGGACAGAAAAAAATCCAATCGATCCGAAAATAGACATCGAAAGGATCATTTTTATAGCCGGCATTGATTTTGAATGAAACAAAATATTAACCTCCTAAATATTTAACTGAATATTCTACGTATTATACACTATAATTTTCCAAAACTCGAATCATCCACAATAAAAAGAAGCAGTACACTACTGCTTCTTCTCTTTTTCATATTGTTCAAATGTATGAATTCTTTCAAAAATTGGTGGATGTGTATATAAGAAAAACTTCACTAACGCAGGCGGATTCACTTGGCTTAAACTTGTTTTTGATAAGTATTGAAAAGTTTTCACACCTGAATTTCCATCTTTCGTCATATCTAAAGCGTATTGATCTGCCGCTCGTTCTTCTATACGAGAGACGTAGTTTGTTGCTGGTTGTGACGCAAAGGATAGTACAGAAGAAATTAAGAAAAATAAAGGTAAAATCGAGAAACATGCCATTTTGGAAATTTGCAGCGTATCTCCCCATTTTCGAATACACATATTTAAAATACGACTAATTAAATACATACCTATAAACGATATGAAAATATAACTCGCAACGCCCCAATATATATGTTTCATTACGTAATGTCCCATTTCATGGGCCATAATAAATAAAATCTCTTTATCTTTTAATTGCTGAAGTGTTGTATCCCACATTACAATACGAAGGTTTTTTCCAATTCCTGTTACATATGCATTTAACGCATTCGTTTTTTCCGACATATTTACTTCATATACATGTTCAGATGGAATATCAGCTTTATCTGCGATCGCTAAAATTTTCGTTTCTAATTCCTTATTTTTCAGCGTTGAAAAATCATTATAAAGTGGATCAATTACAACAGGTTGCACAAACGTTAAGAAAATCGTAAACGGAACAGAGAGCGCCCATCCTGCTAGCCACCATCTCTTCGGAAATTTACGGATGAGCCATAACAGAACCGAAACAATGAGTAACATAGTCGCATAGTTCACCCAAAAATCGATGACATGATCTTTTATCCAGCTTTGTGTGCTTTGCGTAGATATTCCGTAATCAACGGATACTTTACGCCCAATCCATTGCATCGGTAATGCAAGAACTGTTGTTAGTAGTGATAAATAAAAGAAATAAATCGCAACTTGTAAGACATTTATTTTGGTCGTTTCCTTCGACCATTTCTCAAACTTTTTTGAAATACCGAGCACAAGTACAAACAATAAAATAATCCATTCAAGAGGCGTCGCTAAAAAGAACAGTAAGTTTTTCACGCGCGAATAATCTTGGCTTAGCGTAAGCTCCCTCGCATTCATAAAAGTTTCTGGATCTGCACTCGTTCCTTTATACATGTCCGGAATGAGTTCATGATTCCATCCAAATAAATACCAATATATAAGTAACGCAAACCCAACGTACAAAAAAAACGACCACCCAATAACTTTCCTCACGCTATTCCCTCCTCTATGCTGCCTGTCTATTATTATTGTAAGTTCGTACATGCTAAATTAGAACAAGCTTATTATGAGAATTGCTCGAGAGCCTTCTACTTACATAAAAAAACTCTTCTACATAAGAAGAGTTTCACCTACCTTTAGACACTTTATTCGGTTCATGGGATAAGAAATGCACTGGCAAACCGCCTTTTAGATAAAATAAAGAGCCTCTCCTTAAGGAAGTACATCTATTAACAAACTAAAATCTTGCAAAGAAAAAGAACTATATTTCATAATACCTTGTACAGTTAGAAGTAAAATAAGACCCATCACACACATATAATTAATACTTTCTTCATGCTTTTTCTCAGCAACTACTCCGCCCGTTATGCATAAAATCCCTAATAAATGGAGCGCTAAATACATAAAAAAGTAAGCTTCCTCCCAGCGAAGAACAACATTTACTGTCGTAATCAATACTAAACTCAGTACAATCAAATAAAAAAACTTATTTGATGATATTGTTTCATTCATATAATTTTATACATCCCTTTCAAATTTCGAATTAATAATGATTTAGTTTTCATAAAATAAAAGTCCCCATCACTTTCTCAAACATTTTATGAGCCCTAACATAATTCACTTCATTTTTTACATACTGTCTGAAGATGCGCTTCATCATTTCTTCTATAATAAAGCTGACTATTATTAATGTCCCTAACACGATAAAAAGAAAAATAATATTTCCTGTATCATTATTGATGGAAAAGTACTTATATCTAATAGAAGTACAATAATCTATCATTTCCTTCAATATTTTCTCAAACATCTTCTCTACCTTACTTATCTCCTGCTATACTCGAAAAGCTCTTTTCCTTCTCCGCATATATAACAGGCACTTCTTTACTCCAATATTTGCGATTCACAAATAAAAAGATGAGCACTAAGTTTAATCCTGTCATAAAAATAATTAATCCTGGAAAGAATGTCGTATAGTTCGAAAAATCGGCAAAACTCATTATCTTTTCTCTACTTACTAAAAAAGAAGAACTAAGCACAAGCGCATTGTTTAACATATGAATAGCAATTGGCATGAGCAAGCTTTTCGTACGAATATATACGATTGATAGTACGATGCTAAACACAACTGCACCAAGGAAATCAACATGTAAGCAAGCAAATAAAAGTGCTACAACGACCATTGCTATACTAGTACCCCATTTTGCTGCAAAACGCTGCAGTAAAAACCCTCGAAAAACAAACTCTCCGACAATAGGCGCGATAAATACAACCCTAATAAATTGAAATACATATCCCCCAGTACTATCTATAATCGGTTCATGCAAGGCATTCATAATAAAATCTGGTGTAATCCATGCAAAGCTGTACATATATAAAATAAGATAGCCGTAACTAAACATACAAAGCATAATCGCGATGTACAAAACTTGCACTAGGTTAAATGTTTCGTTTCTATTAATAAATAATGAAAATGAAACACGATGCTTTCTATATCCGTAAAAAAGCCATATTATTGGAAGGATATAAAATATAAGCATATTTATAAAAGATGAATTCTGTATATGAAATGTATTTTCTAGCACTTCATTACTACTTTGTGCTATTAAAATTAGTAATGCAAATACAATTAAAAAATATCTAGCTCGCATCGTTTGAAACGGATTCACATTCATCTCCTCCCCATGTTACTTTTATCATATCATTTGAATCTTAATTTTTTGTGAAAGAAAACCTTAAAATTTCCTTAAAAATTCCATAAGTTACAAAAAGATGATATGATATTCGAGGAAATTAGGAGGGATTCATATGTATCACGCAAATATTCTACTCATTGATGATGAAACAGCAATTTTACAATTACTAACTACCATTCTTGAAAAAGAAGGTTTTTCTCATATTACAACTGCAACATCTGCGGAAATAGCCTTATCTCTCACCGAGCAAAACAATTACGATTTAATTATTTTAGATGTAATGCTTCCTGGACAATCCGGTTTTGACATTTGTCCAATCCTTCGCCAAAAAACGGATTGCCCTATCTTCTTCCTAACAGCAAAAACATCTGATGTAGATAAAATTTCCGGATTTTCATACGGTGCGGATGATTACATTACGAAACCATTTAATCCACTAGAAGTAGTCGCTCGTATGAAAGCTCAACTCCGAAGACATATGAAACAAAACATACAAGAACAAAGAATATACTCCTTTTCTTTTGGGAGATTTGAAATTGATCAACATTCTGCGGAACTAACAGTAGATGGAAACGTTGTCGAATGTTCCGCTCAACTCTTTCAACTACTACTATTCTTTTGTGAGAATCCGAACTACGTATTTTCGAAGGAAGAATTATATGAAAAAGTTTGGGGAGCACCTGCCTATAATGGAGATGATAATACTGTTATGGTTCACATTCGAAAACTACGTGAAAAAATTGAACAAGATCCAAGTAAACCAGAATACATAAAAACAGTTCGTGGACTTGGCTATAAGTTCATTACAAAGTAGGTTAAAGATATGAATTTTAATAAACGACTTATAATCCAGTTTATTTTACAACACGTTTTTGTCTTAGTTACGTTACTTATCGCAGTAATTGCTTCTTTTTCTTATTTAATTTTTCTTCTTAATAGTACTTTATATGAACCTAATATTTCTGATTATGATACCTTTACAATCTCCGAATATATTTCTTCTGAAGACAATAACATTACTTTAAAATCTAAGGTAAAAGATTTAATAACAGAAAAGAGTGATTGGCTTCAAATTGTAGATGAAGATGGAAAGGTCCTTTACAACTTTAATACGCCTAACGATGTTCCGACCTCTTACACAAAGACATCCTTACTTACGTATTTACAGAATAGTAACAACAATATTTATAAATTTAACTATTGGGAAATTAAATTAGAAAAGAAACCAGTGATCGTTATTTACGGTGCCAAACTAAAAAGTAATGCATTACTAAAAACGATACAACAAGGACACCCTTCTTTATCATTAAATGAATTTGCATTAACTGAACAAGAAAAACAATTACTTTCTAAAGAAAAAGCAACACTGCAAATATTTAATAACAATGGCGAAGAAGTTTTTTCCTATCCAACTGGGAAGAAAAAAACATTTTCGGCTATAAAAACGGCTCTTAATGAAAAAGAACCGTGGAATTATAAAGAAAATACATCTAGTTTTTACGATTCAAATAGCGGTCATCTCGTCGTTGTATCCGCTCCAAACGCTCATTATTATCCAGATGATGAATTAGATGATATATTTACCAAGAAACTTCTAATCGGATGCAGCTTAATCCTCCTTATTGTGTTTGCTTATTTAGTCATTCTTTCAATTTGGTATGGAAATAAGTTTGGAAAGCCTTTATTACACACGATGCGCTGGCTTAAAAACATAGCCGGAGGAAAATATGAAGAACCTGTTAGTAAAAAAGGCAAACCTGTTCGGTTTCGGCGCTCCGGTAAAGAAAAATGGTCGTTCCGCATATTTAAAGATGTTACAAACTCACTAGAGCACCTTTCTATTACTTTGAAAAAGAACGATGCAATGAGAAAAGTACTGCAACAAACACGTGAAGAGTGGATTACCGGCCTGACGCATGATCTAAAAACACCGCTTAGCTCTATATACGGCTATGCATTATTACTAGAATCGAAGCAATATAATTGGACGGATCAAGACATTCAACAATTTGGCCATGTAATGAAAGAAAAATCTCAATATATGACTACATTAATTGACGACTTAAGCTTAACATATCAATTAAAAAATGATACTCTGCCTGCGCAACACGTAAATGTTGAAATTAATCAGTTCGTCCGAAAAGTACTATTACAATTTATTAATAACCCGACACTACAAAATCAAAACATTGAATTCGTGCCAAGTTCAAGCAAAATCCAATATTTTATTGAAGAAAAATGGTTCCAACGTATTATCGAAAACTTACTCGCAAACGCTGTAAAACATAATAATGAAACGACAAACGTAATCGTAAAACTTTCGCAAAATGCAAATTCATTTACACTATCTATTTCAGATAATGGAAAAGGTATGGATGATAAAACGAAAGAACTTCTATTCGAGCGATATTACAGAGGAACGAATACAGAAGAAAGCAACATCGGAACTGGACTTGGTCTCGCCATTACAAAACAGCTCGTTCATGCCCATAACGGAACGATTTTCATTGATAGTGAAGTTGGAAAAGGAACGACGATTATACTTATGTTTCCATTTAGTTCGTAGGAAAAGGTGCTTTTATAAAGCACCTTTCTCTTTTCGGAACAGCGCGCTAGTAAATGAAATTATATCGACTTAACTATAAAATACAACAATAGTAGCAACCTATTAATAAAAGAAGACCGTCCAAAAATACCTTTTGAACGGTCTTTCTTTCTATTATTTCTTCTTCACCGGTATCCAAAGTTCAATTTGAGCCAACTCACTTTTGTCTGCATGGGAACGTTCATCGTATAGCTCAAACTCATTAACGCCGCAATGTTCGTATCCTGAATGCGGGAACCATTCTGAGAATACTGCATTCCACGTTTGGTGAATAGACGATACCATTTCTTCATGAGGAACTTTCGGCGTTGTAAATACTGCATATGTCGCCGCTGGGAATGTACGCTTTGCAACTGCATTTGGTACATTTTCAAAGTCTGTAACTTCCATTCCGATAATATAAGTGAAGTCCCCTGTTTCTAAATTAAAATCAGTACATAATCCAAGTTCTACCCATTGGCTCGTATCTTTACGATTCGGAATCGTCGTTCCAAGATCTTTTTGTAAATATTCTTGCCAAAATGCTGGAATGTCTTGGTGGTTTTTTCCTTCTTTACTTGTCGTCTTCAGCTCATAACCCGCCATTAAAAATTCTGGTTTATTTACAATACGATATTCCATTTGTATGCCCCCTAAATATGGATTTAATTTTCTTTGTTTTACATTCACTCTATAATACATTGGTGTTTCGATTTCTTGTTTTCGATATTCACTTGGTGTCATTTGAAATAATTTTTTAAAGGCTCTCGTGAACGTTTCGTGAGATTGAAAGCCATGCTCAAATGCGATATCAATAACTTTTTCATCCGTATGAGAAAGTTGATAAGCTGCCCGGGCTAACCTCCTCTTTCGAACATACTCCATTACTGTATCGCCTACTAACGCCTGGAATACACGATGAAAATGCGACTCAGAAAAACCTGCAACACGTGCTAAATTACGTAGCGTTTGTTTTTCCATTACATCTTCCTCAATATAATCAATTGACCTTTGAATTTGTGTTTCATAGCTTTCCATCTCTGTTCACCCGCCTTATATGTATTATGATAAAAGAGAATCCTATCCAATTCTTGACGTTTTTTACTATAATTCCATAAAAATTGTAACTTTTTTATATGTATTTCGTTGTTATGTATGAAGGGAGGGAAATGTAGTGAAACGCAAACAATCATTAGAAGAAATTTACTCCGAGCATATGCAAGATTTATTTCGCTATCTTCTCTCCCTAACCGGAGATTCTCATAGTGCTGAAGATCTCATGCAAGAAACATTTTACCGAATGCTCGTCCATATTGACTATTATAAAGGAGAAGAAATTAGGCCGTGGTTATTTACAATCGCCTACAACGCCTTTATCGATTGGTACCGAAAAGAAAAGAAGTATAAAACAACGCAAATTGAAGAATTCCATTTACCAAACGTGCCAAGTACAGAACACTCTTATTTCGTAAAACATGAGATTACTAGTTGGTTACAAAGTATATCCTCTCTTCCGCTCGAAAGACGAAATGTGTTACTACTACGAGATTACTACGGATTCTCTTATAAGGAAATAGCAGAAATGACTGGTCTCTCGTTAGCAAAAGTAAAAATTGAATTACACCGAGGACGAAAAGAAACGAAAAGCATAAAGGAGTGATACAGATGGGTTGTGCAGAGTTTAAAAAACTGTGGACGAAATACGAAAAAGGAACGCTCACACATGACGAACAAGAACAGTTAGAAAGTCATATAGAAACTTGTGCAGAATGTGAAGCTCATTTAGATGAATTGCTTGCGAAGAGTGAACCCGTAAAGAAAAAATTACCGCCAAAAGATCTTAAAGTTCCTTTTTGGAGAATTAAGTGGAAACATCGGTTACAAACGTTTGGTTTTATATTATCCATTTGCATCGTTATATATATAATCGGCGGGGTATTATCAGCCTTTTATTTTCAAGCTAATAATGATAAAAGGCTAGAAGAAATTAGAGAAGTTCCTTCGCTTTCACTTGAAGCAACTATCCCAAATAGCCGTGTTATGGGGGGCGGAACAAGTGTAGAAGCTTTTTTCCGTACGAACAGCAGCTTCGATTTAGTAAGAACCGTCGGTAAAAAAGAAATGCCACTCGGTACAGTAGAAACAAACAGCTTCTTATCATCTGTAGATGTCACGAAACAAACTTGGATGAATCCGTTCTATCAACCAAAACTCTTCTTTGTTCATCCCAAAACAAAGCAGGGTGATTATTTAAAGGATTCCTCAAAAAAAGTATGGGATACACTTGCAAAAGTACATGATGGAACAGTTGCAGAAGTAGCAATTTCTTTTGATAAAACTTACACTTTAAAAGAATTAGAACCGCTTTTATATAGCATATTCGAAGCACAAGAACTCCCTCCAACTCCTGTATGGTACGCTTTAGATACAGGACAAGAAAGAAAAAATGTAGATGACTATATCTTACATGGCGGAGAAGCTATAGGATTTCCAGAACATGTAAGATTTCTAGATAGTAACGCAGACAAGTACAAAACGCCAGAAGATCAAGTAATCGAAATGATGCACGTCCTTTCTATCCATAAAAAAACGGTAAGTAAAATAGCAGCACTTCCTGAGAAAGAACTAAACTTAGATAAACGTTATAAATATGTAAAAGATAACGGCGTAAAAGTATACGGCATTGTCATTACGGGGCCGTCGAAAGAATTATTAAAATTACAAAACTCCCCGCACGTACGTTATGCGACTCTTGGAGATATTGAGGTTTGGAATTGGTTTGATTAGTGAAAATGAAAAGGTTGTGCAGAAAATAGCAGCTATTTTCTACACAACCTTTTTAATAATTTAAAACCTATATTTCACTAACAGAATCCGTGAATAAAGCGTGGAATACGTTAACTTCCCCCATACGTAAACATTCCGTTTCTATATCAGGAATTGCAGTTCTAGCAACCTCTCGTTCTACTCTTACAAATCCTTTTGTATTCATTAGTTTCTCAAATTCACAAATGGTATCCATTTCTACATCGATTGTTTCAAAAGTCCATTCCCTTACATCTTCATCATATGTTGTTTTTAATACGTAGTAATAATAATATTTATCAAGTAAGCTAACAAAAACCCCTAAATCAAGGCGCTCGCCTCTTGATTTTCGTATCCAATCAATATCATCATTTAACATCGGTTCTTTTCCATTTAGTAACACATTATATTCTAGACAATTATATAGGTTTAAATCTGTATAGTCTGACACGTGATAATCACAAAATGTTGACTCGATTAAAGACAAAACTTCCTTTTGAGAGCTTTCGTTTTTTATAAAACTCTCTTTCAAGTCTACAAACTTTTTATGCTCTTTGGACTCCTCGTACAATCCTTCTTCTTTCACAATATTTTTCGGAAAGAATTTGTAAACTGTTTCTTTTAATTCATTCATCATTTCAGGTTTTGCCGTTTTAACCATTCTGTAAATCCTCCTATGCTAAAAAGAATTCTCACCGCAATAAAGAATCATACCCTAAATATGTTATTAATTAACAAATAAATTATATTAAAATAAGCAATATGATTCAATTCTGTTTTTTAAAATTTTTTCTGTTATAATGGCTGATTCCGAACATTAGGTTTATCATAATATGAAAATTACAACAAAAAACGACAAAAATCTTTAAATTACCTTAAAAAATATAACAATCCATATATAAAGAACGAAAGATTCTAAAGCGATTATTGAAAAATATATTATTTTGTCACATTAAAAATTAGTACTTTTTTCACAAATTATTTTTGATGGAAAACTTTATAAAATTTATTTTTTACTATAAAAGGTATTTCTCTGGTAAAATATTATAGTCTCGTAAAAATGTAACACATTTCCATACGAACAACCCTTTAAAGCGAAAAGGTGTCATCATAATTGATGACACCTTTTCCTATTACAAATAAACTAATTAGAAATCACTTTCACATACATCCCTCTTATCGCCTTTTCATAAGCGATATCGCTCATCTGTCTTATTTTTTCCGATACAACAGACGATCGAACAACTTCACCTTCACGAAGTAATGGAGGATCAATAAGACGCACTTTATTTTTCTGATGTAGATCATACTCATTTCTATTTTCTTTTACTTCTATACTTGGATGAACTTTTCTTAATAAAGCATCTACTTCTTGATCTTTACATAGCCGCAATTTCGTAATAAGCTCATGATCTTCAAGAAGAAAATCATCTGGATGGATTATCTTTTTATGAAGAGCTAATTTTAACGTTTTAGCTAACATATCGTTTCCATAAATATTCATTGGTTTCATAAAGAAATCAATTACTTCTTTGTAATACGTCTTCGTAAACCATTCTGCAATTTCAATATTTTGAAGAACCATTTTCCCATCTACTTCGATTAAATCATTTAAAAAGTCTTGAGCTTCTTCTAAAGAAATATATCCATATGTATACATATCTCTCAATGTGTAATCCACTCGGTCTGCACATAATTCTGGCGCAGATTTTTCAAGTAATGTCCACTTCGAATCATCTAACAAAATATCTTCATAGTTATAACCATGTTTTGAAAGAATCGCCGGGATTTCCGAGTTTTTCACGACAGAACTAAATATTTCTTCATGATAACTTTCATTTTCGTTATCAAAAACGTAATCGATCACATGGGAAAAAGCAGTATGCGATACATCATGTAGTAAGCCAGCAATCTGTTCTTCTACTGAACCACCAAGTTTTTTAATTAACAACATAGCACCAACTGAATGATCAAAACGTGTTACATTCCATTTCTCATTCATTAAGTAACTTGCTCCGGCCTGATGAACCCCTTTCAGCCTTTGCACAGGTTTACTTAAAATTAATTCTTCTAACACTTTATCTACTTTAAACTCACCGTATATGACATCTAATATGATCACTTAAAATCCCCCTTTTCAAGCAGAGTCTTCTTATAGTATCTCTTTTTCCAGAGAGTAAATAAAGAACCTCAATCGAATATTTTGTACCTTTAAATAAAAAATAGAGAGCACTCAGCTCTCTATTTCACAACCCTATTCAAATGTAACTTCAACCTGCACAATCTCAGATCTACTTCCCAGTCTAAGCGGTGGTCCCCAGAATCCAAATCCAGAAGAAACAATTGCGTGGAATGCACCTTTTTGTGCGTATCCCCAGTCTAGTTCGTACATTCTTCTCGTCACAATATGGTTCGGCGCCATTTGTCCGCGGTGCGTGTGACCGGATAATAATAAATCAACGCCGGCGTCCGCTGCTTGTTTTAATTCAAATGGTTGGTGATCCATTGCGATAACAGGAAGCGATTTATCTACCGTACTCATTAGATTTTCAAAGCTTTGACGATCTCGCTCTGTTTTATCCCTTCTTCCGACGAGATAAAAATCATCTTCAATTGTAATGACTTCATCTAAAAGAATACGAATATCAATCTTATCCATCTCTTGTAAAAACTCAGGAACAGCTCTGCCGTAATATTCATGATTTCCTAACACACCATATACGCCTAATGGAGCTTTCATCTGTTTCATGATTGGCCCCATATTTTTTTGAATGAACACACCTGGATGATCATCGATAATATCACCAGGCAGTAAAATAATATCGGGTTTCATTTCATTTACATGACGAACGAGTCTCTTTAAATGAGCAACTCCAGACAGTTTACCGAAATGCATATCAGAGGCCATCGCAATGCGTAAACTTTTACGCCCTCCTACTTTTTTCGGTATGTGCACTTCGTACTTTCTTACTACTGGACTATATGCGTTGAATACTCCATATGCAAAGATAAAGATGAATACGAGTAAAACGACCGTTCCTGTCCAAATAATTGCCGTCTCTTTCTCCACTGAAAACTGTAATAATAAGACGGCAATATCGGCTAACGGCAATAACATAAGCGCGTATTGTATAACCGCAAACCAAATTGAACCGACCGTTCGCAGGAAAGGAAGAAATTTAAACACTTGTACGAGAATGTACGCATATGAAATAAATCCGACTATGAAAGCGTAATATCCCCAAGATTCCCAGCCGAACACCGTACTGAGCCAAACCCATCCGTTCCAGCCGATGTAAAACATGAGTAGTGTGTATACAATTAAAATAGTGAATATATTGAGATAACGAAAATTTTTCACTGCTAGCCTCCTTATTGATTTCTTCTATTATAACTTGTTCTGTGCCTAGAACGTAAATAGTAAGCAAATCAAAGTTATTTTCCTCTTACTTGTGATCCTCATATTCTCTGTGCAAATGTGGATATTTTAGCTGTAACGATGTAATAGGTGATTCTAAAGATTCTTATAACATAGCATTTAAGAAAGTCGTAAGAATATCTTCGTTACCACTCGTACCAAATAACTGTTTAAAGGCAAAATCAATGCGCAAATTTACTAATTGTTTGGACATGGCATTCCTCTCCTTTTATATCTATAACCAGCTCTCGTCTACATTGTACATAAGAATAAGACATTCAAGTAAACAAAGAGATGCGGCCCCTATACATACTCATATAGGGACCGCACCTTATTATTAAATAACAAAATCCTCTGGAATAAACACTTTCACTTCTCTCGGATGTACGTATACAAACTCACCTGTTTGAATGCCTAGCTGTCTAAACTGTTCTTTACTAATTTCTGCTTCTAGATACTCATCTGTTCCGTCGCGCTTCAATTCTACATATACGACAGGGCCAACTGCATGTGAGTATGTTACTTTCGCCGGGATGGCATCTATACTTTGTTTCGTACGATCGATTGATAAGTGATGTGGTCTTACATATCCCACTCCGTCTACGTTTGAAACGTGCTTATGCTCTGGTGCTTCTAGTTCCACCGATCCTACATTTAGTTTACCTTTATGAACGCGGCCGTGAAATAAATTCACGTTTCCTAAAAAGTCATATACGAACGGACTTGCCGGTTTTTCATATACTTCTTCCGGTGTTCCCATTTGTTCAATGCGCCCTTCATTCATCACGACAATGCGGTCCGCAACGTCTAGCGCTTCTTCTTGGTCATGCGTTACGAATACGCTCGTAATTTGAAATTCGTCATGTAGTTTCCGGAGCCATCTTCGCAATTCTTTCCGTACTTTTGCATCAAGTGCACCAAACGGTTCATCTAGCAATAAAATTTTCGGTTCGACTGCAAGTGCCCGGGCTAGTGCGATACGTTGGCGTTGTCCGCCAGATAATTGCGCTGGATAACGTTTTGCGAAACCATCCATTTTTACTAGTTTCAATAGTTCTGTTACTTTTTCTTTTATTACTTCAGCTGAAGGTCGTAAGTTTTTCTTTCTTACTTTTAAACCGAAAGCGACATTTTCAAATACATTCATATGTTTAAAAAGTGCATAGTGCTGGAAGACGAAACCGACTTGCCGGTTTTTCACGTGAATATCAGTTAAATCTTCTCCATCAAATGAAATGGAGCCTCCATCCGCTTCTTCTAGTCCTGCAATAATTCGTAATAACGTCGTTTTCCCAGAACCTGATGGGCCTAATAAGGCAACAAGTTCTCCTTTTGGAATATCCAAATGAATGTCTGTCAGCGCTTGAAATGTACCATATTGTTTTGATACATTTTGAATTTGAATACTCACCGCACTCACTCCTTATTGTCGTTTTTCCATTCTCCATTCAATCCAGTTTTTTATAACGAGCGTAAAAACTGCGATGAGTGACATTAAAGTCGCCACAGCGAACGCTGCTGAAAATTGATATTCATTGTACAAAATTTCAATATGAAGCGGCATTGTATTTGTCATGCCGCGCACGTGACCAGACACAACGGAAACTGCTCCGAATTCACCAATGGCCCGGGCGTTACATAAAATCATGCCGTATAATAGACCCCATTTTATATTTGGCAATGTGACGCGCCAAAACATTTTCCAGCCGCTTGCGCCAAGTGATAGAGCTGCTTCTTCTTCACTTTTCCCTTGCGCCTGCATAACCGGGATTAATTCACGCGCAACGAATGGAAACGTAACAAAGATCGTCGCAATGATAATACCAGGGACAGAGAAGATGAGTTTTATCCCGTGTTCCAATAACCATCCACCAAAAGCAGCACGAGGTGTGAAAAGTAAAACGAATACTAATCCTGCGATAACTGGTGATACAGCAAACGGCAGTTCAATAAGAGATAATAATACTTGCTTTCCTTTAAACTGAAACTTCGTAATAAGCCAAGCTGCTGCTATTCCGAATATCGTATTCAGCGGTACAACAATTAATGCAACGAGAAGTGTTAACCTGATTGCCAAAAATGCTTCTTGATCTGTTACAGCGGCAATATATACATCAATTCCTCGTTCGAACGCTTTCATAAAAATTGTCACGAGCGGCAGTAATAGAAAGAGAGATAAAAATAAAATTGTTATCGTAATGAATAGAATTGGTACAAATTTAGATTCTTTTTTAACTGATACGCTTTTTACTATTTTCTTTTCTAATAATGTTGGTTCCATTTTCTCCCCTCCTATTCACTTTTCAGTTCATGCCTTCTGCTCCAAGTTTGAATCATATTAATAAATAGTAGGAAAAGGAGAGAAATAATAAGCATCACAGCCGCTACAGCTGTTGCGCCTGCATAATCATATTGTTCTAGTTTCGTCATAATCATAAGCGGTGCAATTTCTGTTTTCATCGGCATATTACCTGCAATGAACACGACAGATCCATATTCCCCTAACGCCCGAGCAAAGGCGAGTGAAAAACCAGCAAGTAGAGCCGGGAATATTTCTGGCAAAATAATTTTCACAAATATTTGAAAGCGTGATGCCCCTAAACTAGAAGCTGCTTCTTCTACTTCTTTATCAATACTTTGCAGCACTGGTTGCACCATTCGAACGACAAATGGTAAGCCAATAAACGTAAGCGCCACAATAATGCCGAGCTGGGTAAAAGCTACTTTTATATGAAACACACTAAATATTTTTCCAATAAAGCCATTTTCCCCATAAAGCGTCGTAAGTGTAATACCAGCTACAGCAGTCGGAAGAGCGAATGGTAAATCGATTAGTCCGTCTAATAACCGCTTCCCTGGAAATGTGTAGCGAACGAGTACCCAAGCAATTAATAAACCAAAAATGGCATTTACGATTGCCGCTGCAAGTGAAGTTGTGAAACTTACTTGATAGGAATGCAACACACGCTCACTCGTTATAACTTGTGCGAACTTCTTCCAGCCTAGCTGCGAAGTTTGAATAAATACGATAGAAAGTGGTATAAGTACGAATAAGCTCATATACAGCATTGTAAATCCAAGAGATAATCCAAACCCTGGTAAGACACGCTTCTTCCTCATATAACGTCACCTCATCCCCCCTTATTTTTTATACATTTGATCGAATACGCCGCCATCATTAAAATGCTTTTCTTGTGCTTTTTTCCATCCTCCAAATAGTTCATCAACTGTAAATAATTGAACTTTCGGAAATTGTGATGCGTACTTTTCTGCTACTTTTTCATTACGAGGGCGATAAAAGTTTTTCGCCGCAATTTCTTGCCCTTTTTCTGAATACAAATATTCAAGATATCCTTCTGCTACTTTTTTCGTTCCTTTTTTATCAACGACTTTGTCTACAACTGCTACTGGCGGCTCGGCAAGTATACTAATCGAAGGTGTTACAATTTCGAATTTATCTTTTCCAAGTTCTTTTTGTGATAATAACGCTTCATTTTCCCAAGCGATTAACACATCACCAATTCCTTTTTCAACGAAAGTCGTCGTTGCCCCGCGTGCTCCTGAATCTAGTACTTCTACGTTTTTATAAATTTGACCGACAAACTCTTTCGCTTTCTCTTCACTATTGTTATATTTCTTCAGTGCGTATCCCCACGCCCCTAAATAGTTCCACCGTGCTCCTCCAGATGTTTTTGGATTCGGTGTAATGACAGACACACCTTTTTTCGTCAAATCATCCCAATCTTTAATTCCTTTCGGGTTTCCTTTTCTCACAAGAAATACAATCGTTGATGTATACGGAGTAGAATTATCCGCAAGTCGCTTCTGCCAATCTTCTGCTAGTTGCTTCTTCTTACTAATCGCGTCAATATCATAAGCGAGCGCTAGTGTTACAACGTCTGCTTCTAAGCCGTCAATAACGGAGCGTGCCTGACTTCCAGATCCCCCGTGTGATTGCTTTACATTTACTGTTTGACCATGCTTCTCTTTCCAATACTTCGCAAAGTCTTTATTGAAATCTTGATATAACTCACGCGTTGGATCATATGAAACATTTAAAAGTTCGACTGTCTTCTTATCTGCACTTCCTTCAGAATTGTTAGTGGATGTTGCCGAACCACACCCTGACAAAAGGACAAATGCTGATAATAAAACACCTGTACTTTTCATTAATGCTGTCTTACTCCACTGTTTCATATATAAAGCCCCCTTAGTTTGTACAATAGAAAAAGGCACACAATCTATTCACAAAAGTGAACGTTGTGCGCCTTCAGTTTCTCTGATGAGCTTCTATTGTATTCTGTTTGATTTCTTTCCATTTTAATTCCGTAATTCACATGTGTCAACTTGGAATTTAGAATTATTATATAAAAAACTTCATACAAGCTAAAAATCAGCGGGAATGGAATCCCGCTGATTTTAGTTTCGATTTATTTCTTTAACTTATCTGTCTTCGCAATAAATTGAGCTGCTTCGGCGCGGCTTACCGCTTTATCTGGAGCCCAACCATTATCTGTTCCAACTGAAATATTTTCTTGGATTAAAATGTTTGCATACTTCGTACCCCAATGATCTTTTAAATCAGCAAATTCTTTTGGTAGTTTAATATTTTCATTTCTTTCTAATTTATATGCATTCACAAGCATAGAAGCCATTGACGCACGGTTAATTAGCCCGCTCGGATTAAAGTTACCCTTATCGTCACCTTTTACAATGCCAGCTTTTTCAACTGCTGCGATGTATGGTGTAGCCCAATGATTTTGCGCGTCAGAGAATGATGGCTTCTCATCTTTATTAATTTCTAATCCTAAAACAGTAGCTAATATTTTTGCTGCTGAACCACGATCGATATTTTCAGCTGGTGCAAATGTACCATCTGGCTTACCGTGTACTGCCTCTTTGTCTACTAAATATTGAACTGACTCTTGTGCCCAAGTTGGTACATCTGAGAACTTAGATTTCTGTTCAATTGCACTCGCATCGATTTCAAACTGCACTTGATATTTATGATCATATTTAATTGCTGGAATTAATATATGCATTTGCATATTATATTTTTTCGAGAACTCATCGATTTCAAATTGAACAACCTTCGTACCATTATTTGTTTTATCTTCAGAGATCACTTTCACATCATGGAATGTCCCTACTTTATTAGTATCTTCTACTCTAAGGTACTGGAAATAGCTACTATCTTGAATTGTTAACGTAACGATTTTTTTGTCACCTTGAATTGTTACTTTTGCATTTTTTAAATACGTAGAAGCAACAGATGTTTCATTCGTTTGATCTTTATAAGTTTTTAAAATAACGTCATATGTACCATCTGCAAGTTTGCTATTTGCTTTCATTTCAACCGCTGCATCTGCTTTCGCAATAGGTACCATGATACCGCTAAATGGAACTGCTAAAGTTGCTGCTATAACGAATGCATTAATATATTTTTTCTTAATCATTATCAATATGACATCTCCCTTTATATGAATATACCCAACATAACTATCATATTGATAATGATTATCAATGTCAAATAAAAAATTAAACGAATAATACCTATTTATTACACAAATATGCTTTCCGATCATTTTTAAACAATAAATAATGAGCAGTATGCACTTTTCTCTCTAAATAATCTAATGAATACGTACCCGATGGATCCACTAAATCCCCAATCGCCCCTGAAAGGTGATCAATTACCTTTTGCAATGTTTCTAAGTTCTTCTTTTCACTCTCCATATTCATTTCATCCATAATGTCACAAATAAGATATTGTACTTTCCGTAAGCGTAATTCCTTCTGCTCCACGTATATCTCCTCCTTATTAGCAATATTACGTTTTAAATATATGGGCTTATAGCTTAACCAATTCTAAAAAATAACGTGAAACTTTAATGAGTAAGAATTTTGTCCATCCAAACTAATCCAGCTTTTTGGGACAAAAAGATATCCATCTCTAAACATGTAGTCATAGAGATGGATATCTTTATTTTTACACTTGCAATGCCTTCTCTCTCAGAGCTCTTCGTAACAACTTACCAGTTGTATTCTTCGGCAATTCTGTTAAAAACTCAATGCTCATTGGCACTTTATATTTCGCTAAATGTAACGTGCAGTAATGCATAAGCTCTTCTTCTGTTACGCTCGTTTGTTTCAGAACGACGTAAGCTCGCACTGCTTCTCCTAAGTTTTCATCAGGAACACCGATTACGACAACTTCAGCTACCGAATCGTGAGTGTATAATACTTCCTCCACTTCACGAGGATATACGTTATAACCACCAACTAAAACAATATCTTTTTTGCGATCGACGATATAGAAGTAACCTTCTTCATCCATTTTCGCTAAGTCTCCTGTATATAGCCAGCCATCTTTAATTGTCGCCGCAGTATCTTCTGGCGCATTATAGTAACCCTTCATAACGTTAGGTCCGCGAACAATTAACTCCCCAACTGCACCAACAGGTACTTCTTCCCCAAGTTCGTTCACAATTTTATTTTCTACGTGCCAAATATTTGTACCAATCGAACCTGGTTTACGAGGACGATCTAATGGATTAAAACAAGTAACTGGTGATGCTTCTGATAAACCGTATCCTTCTGAAACGATAACGTCAAAACGTTTTTCAAAGTTTTGCAGAAGGGCAACAGGCATTGACGCACCACCTGAAATACAAAGGCGAAGCGTCTTCACATCTTCTGCGCTTGCTTCTTCGAATAAATATAAATAATTGTACATTGTCGGTACACCAGCAAAAATCGTTGGTTCGTACGTGCGACAAATACGGAATACTTCTTTCGGACTAAATTTCGGTAACATTAAAATAGTCGCCCCGTTCACAATCGGCGCATTGACCGCCACTGTTAAGCAAAATACATGGAACATCGGCAGTGCCGCAACGACGCGATCGTCCGCAGTATATTGTAAATACGACGCCACATCGCTTGCATTACTATATAAATTTTTATGTGTTAACATAGCGCCTTTTGGCTTTCCAGTTGTACCTGAAGTGTATAAAATAACAGCTACATCTTCTTCATCTAGTTCAGGACCTTCGTAAGTTACATCTCCAGTTCCTACAAAACTAGTAAACGTTTTCATTTTTTCAGTTTCTGTATGGTTAAAATCTGATGAGGTTTCGCATATGATGATATTTTCAAGTGAAGGAAGTCTTGTTGTAAGAGATTGTATAACAGGTAGAAGGACGTCGAGTACGATGATTGTTTTTACATCTCCATTTTGTAATATGTAATGTATTTCGTCTGCTGTATAAATTGGATTAATCGGAATGACAGTTGCTCCGGCTTTCATCGTTCCGTATAAACCTACTAAAAAATGTGGTGAATTGCCTACAGCTAATGCGACATTGTCCCCTTTTCCAACGCCCATTTTTGCTAAATTACTAGAAAACCTAGTGACCACTTTGTTTAATTGGTCATAAGAGACCGACTGATCCATAAATATGTACGCCGGTTTATCCCCCTTCTTTTTTGCCGTTTCAGCCAAAGATTGAACGAGATTCACACAAACCCCACCTTTATAAAATTTAGAATATTTAAAAATTCTAAATTAATTATATTAAAAGAAAATTAAAGTAGCAAGTGATATTCTATTAATCGAATATACATCGACCACTTTCTTCCAGAACACTTTAGTACGATACGAGAATTATATGTGAAAGAAACAGGTACAAACATATAGTTAAACTATAGCTAAAATCATTGTAGGATAATATGCACTCATCTTTCCCCTAAGTTTTTCAACTTCCTCTTTATTTAAAGCCGTATACTCTCCATACAAATTGAGAGCGTCCGCTCCATTTTCATGCAAGTAGACTGTAACATATAGTGTCGGTAATCCTTTATTGTCTTCATCTATCGACAAGACAACATCTGGCGTTTTATTAACGCTACTAAACGTTTCATTTCTTTTCCATTTCTTATTTTGAAACATAGTTTGTATATCATCTATCTTTCGTTTTTTATCTGTATGCGTATAATATATGGCATTATCCTTCGCTGGCTTTCCAATAAATAAAAGTGTACGACTAGAGGAAGTTTCATCGTTACAAGCTGTCATCCCTATAACGAAGCTGATCAATAATATAAAGTGTATTATCCTTTTCATTTCGATCATCCTCCTTTAATTATATATACTTCCTTTATAATAAAAGAATGTCCTGCTAGTAGATGTTTTTAGCGACGCTTTTAACGGTAAATGAATTCATAATAAAAAAAGCCATCCCAAAAGATATTTCGGGATGGCTTCTTCTTTTAGAAGAATAAATGTAAGAAATCTTCTGTTGTAATATTACCGAAATAGCGTACGATATCTACGCCTTCTAAAGCTACAGTGAATGCATCTTTATCAAATTGTACACCTGTTAGACGCTCTTCAATGTCATGCACATCTAGTGAGCCGAAGAAGTCACCGTAAATTTTACATTCTGTTACTGTTCCTTTTTTCACTTCAAGACGAACGTCAACTTGTCCAACTGGGAAGCGGTGTGAATGTTGTAAGTTGAACTTCGGAGATTTTCCGTAGTTCCAATCCCAATTTTGGTAGCGCTCTTCAGAAAGTTTATGGATTTCTTTCCAATCATTTTCTGTTAATTCGTACGTTGGAATTTCTGTTTCTCCTTCGAAAATTGTTTCTAGAAGAAGTTGTCTAAACTCTTCTGTCGTCATTTTTTCGTTTAAGAACTCTGTAATATTCGCAACGCGGCTACGGATTGATTTAATTCCTTTTGATTGAATCTTATCCATTTTTACTTTTAACGCTGATACGACGTGATCGATTTCAGAGTCAAATAGTAACGTACCGTGACTAAACATACGACCTTTCGTTGAGAACTGCGCGTTACCTGAAATTTTTCTACCTTCAGCTAAAATGTCGTTACGACCACTTAGTTCTGCATTTACGCCTAGTTTACTAAGAGCTTTCGTTACAGGCTCTGTGAATTTTTTAAAGTTGCTGAAACTATCTCCATCATCTTTCGTAATAAAGCTGAAGTTTAAGTTTCCTAAATCATGATATACTGCGCCTCCGCCTGATAGACGACGAACAACATGAATTCCTTGTTCTTTTACGTAATCTGCATTAATTTCTTCTACTGTGTTTTGGTTTTTACCAATGATAATTGAAGGTTCGTTAATGTAGAACAATAAATATGTTTCGTTAATATCTAAATTCTTCACACAATATTCTTCAATCGCTAAGTTTATTCTAGGATCTGTAATCCCTTTATTATCAATAAATAACATCATATCACCTCATGAGTTCCATACGTAGCCACTATGCGCTAGCGTAATATGGCCACTGAAAATTTGTTTTGCTTCTGTTACTAAATCAGATGGATTGCCTGTATGCGGTAAGTGCGTTAATAAAAGTTCTTTTACATTTGCAGTTTTCGCAATACTTGCTACTTCTGTACTATTCATATGCCCTGCTTTTGCAGCCTCTTGATGTGCATACATATTACATTCACAAATGAAAAGATCAGCATCTTTCGTGAACGGAATAAATTCAGGAATATAACTTGAATCTGCACTGTATACAACAACATCATCGCCAGCTGTAATACGCATCGCAAAGCATGTAACAGGATGAACAGTTTTTAAAAATGAAATGGAGAACGGTCCAATTTGAAGTGTTTCTTCTGGATTGTACGCGATTCCTTTCGTATGCGGTGCATGCGTTAAAGAATGGAATCCATTCTCGTCAAACGTATGACCGTATATTGGTAGTTCCGGTAGTTGCCCCTTCGCCCCGCTCATAATTAATCTTGCATATTGCAGCACCCCAATGTCTGCAACATGATCATGATGATAGTGCGACAATACAACTGCATCTATATGAGATGGTGTTATATATTTTTGAATCTGTGCTAGTACACCACTACCACAGTCTACAAGTAAACGAAAACCATCGTGTTCAAACAAATACCCCGACGTTGCTTCTCCCGCTTCTGGAAAGCCGCCCCAAAAGCCGACAACAGTCATTTTCATATGTATCCATCCTTTCTAAAACCGAGTAGGAATGCTGGTTTTCTCCGTACTTGAGAAAGTTTTTTACTTACATCCTACATTGTTAACTATAATCCATTTCCTAAACTTTTTCATTAATTTTCAACTTTGTTATAAAACAGTTGTTGACTTTTATTTTTTGTACTAATACAATGATAGTAAGAAATGGAAATGGAGGGATTGACATGATTGATCAACCAATGGAGTTTTTCCGAAATTTACCGACGAAAACTTGTGCACACTGCGGGAAGGAAATTGATGAGCAACACGAAGCATACCATAACAAATGCGACGATTGCGTTCACGAAGATTAGTAGTTTGTGAACATAAAAAAACCTAGCAGACATAGTCTACTAGGCTAATAACATCGTATCCTTCATCGTTGAACCTTTCACCAAGAGCTCCAGTTCAAACTCATACAATTCTTTTTGTCGATAATTTTTCGTATGGATTTTATCCATCATTAAGTCAACAACTTTTCGGGCCATTTCGTCGATTGGCTGTTCAATTGTCGTAATACCTGGCTCTGTAATCTGCGCTAAAATTTGATTATCAAAACCGATCACAGCGAGATCTTCTGGAATACTCCAACCATGGCGTTTCGCCTCTGAGATAATTCCAGCTGCAACCTCGTCGCCTCCTGCCAAAATCGCGGTAGGATTTTTTTTGTCCTTTAATACTTCATTGAATATTCGTTTTCCATCATCCCAAGAGAAAGCGTTTTCAAGAAAATCGATCGCTTCCACTTCTCTACTCTTTTCAGTAATAGCGCGTAAAAAGCCCATTTTTCGCTGTTGGCTCACTACTTTCGTTTCGTTACCACGGCAAAATATCAGATTACGATATCCTTGTTCTAATACATGATTGGCAGCTATGTATGCACCCTGTGCATGATCGAACTTCACTGTTGGAACATTTGCTTCCTCAATATATTCATTACATAACACGATTGGACCGTGTTGCAAGTATGGCTCCACATTCTCCCATGGATTTTCTAGTGAACATAGAATAATCCCATCTACTTGTTTCGTAGATAATAATTGTAAATACTCCATCTCTTTTTCCGGTAAATATCTTGTTTGACAAATAATCAGTTTATATTTATGTTCAGAAGCAGCAATCTCGATTGCTTCAATAAATCTACTAAAAAAAGGATTTGTAATCCTTGGAACAAGCACCGCAATTGTTTCTGTTTTTTGTTTACGAAGCCTTCTCGCCGCAGAATTAGGAACGAAGCCTAAATGCTTCATTGCTAATTGAACCCTTTTCTTCTTCTCATCTGAAACATATGGATGATTATTGATCACCCTAGAAACCGTTGTCCTTGATAACCCCGCTAATTTCGCCACGTCCTCGATAGTCGACACGAAATTTCCCCCTTTGCATGAAAACGTTTTCTTATCCTGATTATATAGTATATTATTGGAAACTGCAATATAGGTTCTTATGATTTTACTATATTAATATTATACATAGGAAAAAGTCTGTTAATGGCAGGGAATTACATACTACTTTTAGAAGTTCACAATAAGAATATTTATAAAATAAAGGATGATATTTCATGAATCGGACGGATCGTTTATTAGCTATATTAATTGAATTACAAAGAAAACAAACCGTTACAGCACAAAGCTTAGCTGAAAAATTTGAGACAAGTATACGCACTATTTATCGAGATATGGACGCACTCAGCGAATCCGGCGTTCCCATTTTTTCAATGCCTGGTCACGGCTATTCATTAATGGATGGTTATTTCTTGCCACCCATTCAGCTTACGCCGGAAGAGGCTGTTACTCTTTTATTAGGCGGTGATTATATCGAGAAAACTTTCACTTCTTCTTTTTCTGTACATGCGCAATCGGCAAAAGAGAAACTTGAGGTTGTCCTCTCTACTGATCAAAAAAAGAAAGTTGAAGAGCTGCGAGGAACTTTCCGTTTCCTTTCTCCTATATTTTCGCATCAGCAACCCGAGCGAGAACAACTAGAAAACCAACTTTTCTTATTGCAAGAATCTATTCAAAAAGAACAAGCTATCTCTTTTTCTTATCGTAAACCAAGAGAAACTACAAAAATAAAACGGACCGTTCATCCTTACGGTTTAGTCAATATTTCAGGAATTTGGTACATCGTTGCTCATTGCTTACTTCGAAAACAAATACGTAATTTTCGTTTAGACCGTATGGATACATTACAGCAAGAACAAGAATTCTTTACAAAACCGAAAGACTTTTCTTTACAAGACTATCAACCTGAAAACAATCGAACTGTTACGATCCATTTATTATTCCCATCCCATATTGCACATAAAATTGTTGAGTCACGATACTTTTTTATAGATTCATACGAGCATAAAGATAATGGTTTTCATGTCTTTTTGAAATCAAGAAGTATAGATGAAGTATTTCAATGGGTATTAAGCTGGGGGAGCCAAGTGCAAGTACTAGAGCCAAAAATTCTTTCTGAGAAAATATATGATGAAGTAAAAAAAATGTTAAAACTTTAATTTTTTATTTTACTACTGACATAATGTTGTCAGCATCCCTCCTTTATTGTAGGTATTAACAAATACATTTTCTTAAAAAGGGGATACCAATATGAACAGTACTGTTATGTTAGAGAAATTCGAAAGTTTAGCAACGTGTTATGTGAAGGAATTAGACAAATATACGATTGAACAATTTAGAAAAAAACCTTCTGAAGAAGAATGGTCGCTCGGTCAAATGTATAACCATCTGCTAGCTGCTACATATATGCAATTAGATGCAATTGAGAAATGTAAAACTGAAACACCATCTGTAGCTAACAAAAAAACGGATATGGGTGAAAAAGTATATACAATGGGTGCTTTCCCTCCTATACAAATAAAAGTGCCAAATCGCTCTGGATACACACCTGAAAATCCATCATGCAAAGAAGAGATACAGGAGCGTTTTCTAAAATTAATTACAGCTGTAAAAAACATTGAACCAATGCTTGCTTCTATTCCAAATGATTGTAAAGTGGAGCATCCTGGACTTGGGTACTTAAATGCTCCAGAGTGGTTCCAGCTCATTTCTATGCATTTTTCACATCATCTTCTTCAGAAAGAAAGATTGGATCACAGTATTTCATAATTTACCATAAAGAATGAAAGAAGGTGGTTTGGCACATAGCCAAACCACCTTTCTTCATACAAATGAATAAAAATATAATCCAATATACTTTTATTGTAATTTAGATATTTCTTGCATAAATCCAGATATACTTGCTAATGCACTAGTAAAAACGAAAAGCACAATAATGAGAGTGACAAGTTTATTTTCATTTAAATTCGTAATTGTTTTTAAGCCTATTCCTAATAAAACGTAATACCAAATATTAAATATATCTATCCTTTGAGCGATTGCATGTAAAACCATATTATCTGTTGCTATCGCACCTAAACCTGTATAGGACAACTCATATCCACCAAGGGAGAACGCAATCAATCCGTTTAAAAGCATCCCTAATTTTAATACAAAAGATGCATAGATAATGATAGGAAATGTTTCCTTGTAGTTAATATCGACTCCAAAAAAAATCATAATGTTTTTATAGAATATAGGCGCAAAAAATATAGCTACTATTCCACTTACTGTAGAAATTCCAAATGAAGTAAAGAAAGTTATGTATTTTGGAACAGTAAATCCAGTTTTATCATGAAACATACTAAGTGCAGGGTTATGTAAAGAATTCCAGGAAATTAAGGCGCTTGAAATGATAATAAGTAAAATTAAAAGAGTTAATGGGAGGAATATATTTCTTTGATTCCTCATCCTTTTGAATTGTAATGTCGGTGAAGTGAAAATCCCAAAAACCGATGGCTTCCTCGAAAATTCTTCATGCATAAGACTGCTAGCTTGCAAGACAATCCCTCCTTTATCGCTACATTCATCATTTTAATACAGCAAAGATATGAAAACAGGTTCTTACACAATTAGAGCTCTCTATAACATCTCCCACCTCGTCCACTCTTCCCTCGCATTCACACTATAAATATTGTCTTCTCTGTCCATAAACCCATGTATAACAAATTCTCTTCTTATCGTACAAAAATCATCATGATACTGTTTTACGAACGCATTAATTTCTTCTTCTGTATATTGGTTTCCAGCATCCAGCTTTCTAATCAAATGTTCCAATAAGACTAACTTTTTCTTTTTTTGACCTGGAATCGATTTTAAGCGGTCCTCTTTATCAAAAAAGTTGCGAATGGTCGTATCACGAAATTTCATTTGGCTTTCGGTCATTTCGTTCTCCTCCATCAGTTTTTATATTATTAAACTTTACCGTTTTTCTTTATTCTTTTACTTAAAAAATCAATAAAGTAATATCCACCAATTAAAATATAATAGGTTACAATCATTCCCACTATGTCTTTCATACTCGTATATTCTTTTTTATGAAACAAAATCGGAGATAGTGTATAAACTAAGAAGCAGACTAGCGGATATATGATGAAATAGAAGCGAGATTTTTGTCTCATACTATCAACTCCCCTGTAATATGATTCTATTCAAATTGTTGTGATTCCTTTCTTTCGTTTAGGCTACACATAAAATATAGTAAAATTAAGGAAAAGATGCTCTTTGGAAAGTAAGAACCATTCTGAATAATATTCGAAAGACCATACACCAAATATGCAATGTTACATATTTGGTGTATGGTCTTTCTTGCTATAATAATATCCATATAGATTGTATTTTAAATAAAAAAGGATTATATGCAATGAATCAAATTTTAGCGGATGCAAAACAACTATTACATCATGAAGAAAATATTTTATCCACTTTAAGATGTTCACTTACTGGCTATATTATTACACATAATGTCCCTCGTTCCGGAGTGTTACTTGCCACTAATAGGAGGGTTATTTTTTATGGACAATCATTCAAATGTTGTAAAAATGCATTGATTGTGGAATTTGAATATAAAAAAATTCTATCCATAGAGACGAAAAGAACATTCTTTGATAAAAAACTAATATTTTACTATGAAGACGAATATATAACGGTGGGCCAAATTTTAAGCTCGAATATTGAGGGTTTTTTAAATGTAATACAGAGAAAAGAATTCAATAAAGTGAAACTTTAATCCGTGGGGGATTTTGTTCATCCCCCACGGATTATTAGCCTACACCAATTGGGATTTTACGGAATAAAATACTTTTCATCTAAAAGAGAAGTACAGTTCACCTTTCTTACAACTGTATTTCTCTTTCATTTTTACTTCTCTCATCCACACTTCTCTTAATTTACTTATCACTCTCATTCCTGTAACCTATTATTCAAATTGAAAATTTTATATGGAAAATTATGTTACAATTAACTTATACATATTTTGGAGGGAAAATAGTGAAAAAAGCTATTATAGTATTAAGCATCCTATATCTTATTTTAACCGTACATACGGGAGCTGTTCTTTTAGGAAAAGAAGATTATAGAGGTGCTATCAATACATTAAAAGAAACGAAGGAGGTCTCTTCATTTCAATCTGCAAAAGACGGTGTGATTTTATTAAAAGGAACATTAACTACCGCGCAACCTATTACAGAGGAAAAACTTCAAAATAAAGAATTTGCACTTCTTGAAATTAATACGTATAAACGACGAAAAGCAAATTGGAAAAACATTGATACCGAGCAGCATATTGCAAAGCAGCTCTTACTAAACAATGAGGCTCTTCCTGCATTAAAAGAAATCCGTTTTTCGATGGAACCAATTACACTGTCAGGAAAAGATATTTCCACCGAAGATTACTCACTAAAAAAGGATGATACTCAATTAACAATTAAAGGTAAAGGATACCGATATACAGGAATAGAAAACAAATCAGACACTCTTATTTTTGGTATAAAAAAAGGAGATACACTTGAAGGGTATAGTGGTTCTGAAATTCTAATAGGAAAAACAAAAGAGGACATTGCCAGCAACATGAAACTATATACTTTTGCTGAAAGATATGGTCCATTTGTTTGGATTGTAGCTACAATTATTCTTATAAGTATTGTTATATACTTGTTCCGTAAAAATAGAAAAACAAATGAACTTTCTCATCCAATAAAACAAGACCAATAAAAAAGGCACCATTTCGGTGCCTTTTTTATGTTCCTTATTTACGCTTCAACCGATTGATTTTCAGCAACATTTCTAAATTGTCGCTTATGCATCCAAGTTAATGAAGCAATTGTTCCAAGTGATAATACAACGATAAAGATCATGAGTATCCCAATATTTTGCCACATGAAGTTAAAGTCTCCGCTTGATACGACTGCTTTCAATCCTGATACAGAATATGTCATCGGTAACCAAGCATTAAATGGTTGTAAATACTTCGGAATCAACTCTAGTGGGAATGTTCCAGCACTTGTTGTAAGCTGAATAATTAATGTGATGATGGCGATGAAACGCCCTGCATCACCGAATGCTGTTACTAAACATTGAATTAATGAAATAAACGCTAAGCTCGTAACAATACTAAAGAGTATAAAGTATGGAATACTTTGTACTTCTACACCTAACCAGAATAGTAATATGACATCTGCTACTATTGCTTGAATAATACCGACTGATAGTAAAACACCAAACTTACTAATAAACCAACTAAATCCTGATTTTGGAACGCCAACTGTATCACGTAATGGATATACGATTGATAATAGTAATGCCCCAACAAATAAACCGAGTGATAAGAAATACGGTGTAAATCCAGTTCCGTAGTTTGGAACTTCCGCCATTTTCTCCGTCTTCACTTTTACAGGACTTGCAAACATATCATACGTTTTATCCGTTCCTTTTACTTCTCCCGTTTTTTCTGCGCCTTCACCAAGCTTCTCAGCAAGTTCACCTGAACCGTCGTTTACTTTTACGAGTCCGTCAGTCACTTTTCCAGAGCCGTCTGCTAGTTTATTTACGCCGTCGATTAGCTGTGTTGAGCCAGTTGACATTTTATTTAGACCACCATTTAGAGTACCTATGCCTGTTGTTACTTGACTTGAGCCATCCTCTAATTGCGTTATTCCTCCTGTCATTTGGCTTGCTCCTACAGATAATGTACCTAAACCGCCTGTTACTTGACTTGAGCCATCTGCTAATTGAGTTACTCCATCAATTAATTGACCTGACCCGTTATTTAATTTATCTACACCTACTTTGGCATTACTTAATCCTTCACCAAATCCATGAAATTTGCTTACAAATTCGTTTTGCGCATTCAGTAATTTCTCAATACCCTCCGTTAAAGATTGCAATTTCGCTGTATTCGGTAGTTTGTTTTGCGCATCACTTGTTGTTTGAGTTATTTCACCTTTTAATTGTTTTACTTCTTCATTTAATTTATTTGTTCCACCTGCTACTCCAATAGCTTTCTGCTGAACTGTCGCTGTACTTTTCGCCGCATTTGTTATATATGGTTGTAACTTCTCTTGATATTCTTTTGGTAAACTCTCGATTTGCTTTTGCAAATTAGCTACATCTTGCGCTGCAGTTTTTGCATCTCCTGCTGTTGATTGAGTAAATTCATTTAACTGATTTACGTTTTCTGCAGCTCCGTTCATTTTCTCATTTACAGTATTTAATATAGAAGGAACTTTCGCCTGCATTTCCTCTAAACCTACAACAGAATGCTTTACTGTACTATTTAAATCTTGCAAACCATTTTCAATTTTTTGAGAACCTTCTTCTAATTGACTTTGTCCTCCAACAAGCTTTTCCATACCGTTCGCTAATTCATTCGTTCCTGTTTTTAATTCACCTGATTTATTTGCTAATGTATTCAAACCATCAGTTACTTTCTGAGACCCATCTTGCAATTTCCCTATACCTATTTGCATTTCACCTGTTTTGCTATTTAGCGTATTTAAACCGTTTGTTACTTTGCCTGACCCATCTACTAATTTATTAGATCCATCTGCTAATTTCTGAACTCCATCTTTCATCTCCCCAGATTTCCCTTGAAGTGTATGGAGTCCATCCGTCACTTTACTTGATCCATCATGCAACTCACTAGCTCCGTCATGTAACTTATTTGCTCCGTCCGCTCCATCTGCTAATCCTTTTGAGACATCTTTAATGGAATCAAACATTTTCTCTGCATATGTTTTCGTTAACGTGCTTGATACTTCACTTTTAATTTTTTCAATTGCTGTTCCGCCAATTTGTGAAGATAAGAAGTTTAAACTTTCATTTGGAATGTATTCTAAGTTTAATGGTTTTGGATCGTCTTTTAATAACGTTGTAGCGTTACTTGAGAAGTCATCTGGAATACGTACTAACATGTAATACTTTCTGCCTTCCATTCCCTCTTTCGCTTCTTTTTCACTTACAAATTCCCATTTAAAACTTTTATTATCTTTTAAGTTATCAACGAGCCCTTTCCCGACCTCAATTGGTTTCCCATCAAGTTCTGCACCTTTATCTAAATTGACTACCGCAACTGGCAAGTCATCTAGCTGTTCATACGGATCCCAAAAGGCCCATAAAAACATACCCGCATATAAAATCGGTACAAATAAAACCGCAATGATTGGGATTAATATTTTTTTACTTTTTATAATCTCTGCAAATTCTTTACTAAGCAACTTATGCCATTTCATAATTTATCCCCCTTTTTTAAAATGACCGAAATTCATTTATGGTCATTTTTACCCAAATAAAAAGGCTATATCTGTTCATACATATGCCTTATCCCCGAATTTATACTATGCACATTTTCATCTACATGATTATATTTAACCATCCTCCTTATACGATTGACCAATTTGTTCAATTAGTCATTTTTTATAATAATAAAAGGATTATCTTAATTTGACAATCCTTTTAGTAAATAAAGTTCGAATAATTCTGAGATTTTTTCTTTTTCTAACGGTTCATGATTTTTTTCCCAATCAAAAATAAGCGATACGTATAGGCGAAGCATAATAAACGCTGTAATTTCTGGATCACATTTGCTAATTTCACCTTTTTCAATTGCAATCTCTAAATAAGATTGAATAACAGAAACGATTTCCACATCTACTTGTTGCATCACTTCTTGTACTTCTTTCGTTCCCATATCGCGCTCTTCTTGAATTAATTTAATCATGAGCTGATGTTCTTTTCTAAATTCTAATATGCTATATAATGCTCTATGTACATTTTCAAAAAATGAAATATCTGAACGAATTGCGTCTTTTGCGACTTGCTTCATTTCTGTAATTAAATTAGAAATAATTTCACCAAATAGTTCTTCTTTATTTTTGAAAAAAGTATAAATTGTTCCTTTTCCTACATTCGCTAACTTCGCAACTTGATCCATCGTCGTCGCCTTATAACCGAATGCTGAAAAAGACTTTGTTGCAGCTTCAATAATAGAACGTTTTCGATCTATCGCCACATCGTCACCTCCAAAAATGACCAATTGGATAATATAGTCAATCAGTACATCTTTGATATTACCACACGCTTACATTCTATACAAGTTCTCTTTTTTATTATTTCCAGTATAAAAAAATTAAAGTCAAGTTATATAATACTGTCATAGTGTATCAGAAGAAAAGAGAAAAAGAAAAGGTGTTCTTAAGATATATGATTAAACCTTACTTAACGACAACAAATTTCCCTTTTTTCAAATAATCAAATAAAAAAACAAGAAAATCTTTACATTTAATAGTAATATAGAAAATAGACAAGTTTATCAAAATAGTGGAGGCTTTTTCAGTCATGATGCGTGCGCTTCGTTTAAATATAAAGCAAGCTTTTTGTAGTCGTATTTCTTTAATTATTATGTTTAGTGGATTCGTTCTTATTTGTATTTATCACTATTACTATGTAATTCGTTATTTAGGAGACGCAGCGAGTGGACCTATTTCAACAGATATAAAATGGATCGGATTTCGTGACAATGAAATGGATGTTTATTTATTATTAATGCCAGTTATTGCGAGTTTCCCCTTTAGTACAAGTTACAATTCGGATAAGTCAGATGGTTTTAAACCGTTTGTGAGTAAGGGAATTTCTATATTTCCTTATTCAGTAATGAAATATATCGTTACGTTTTTTTGCGGAGGATTTCTTTATACATTTCCATTCATCTTATCGTTATTATTTTGCAAATTAACCATTCCAGACGGAACACCTACGATTGGTTCAGGCATCATAAATGCTGATGGAATGTTCGCAAACCTATATTTCGATACGCCTCTCACTTACATTACTGTATATATCGGAATTAATTTTTTATTTGCAGGTTTAATGGCTCTTTTAGGACTTGCTGCATCTGTATGGTCACAAAAGGACTATATGGCAATTCTCTTTCCATTTGCAGTTGCCTCCATTCCTTACGTCCTGCTAAATACAATATTTCCTTCAATAGGCGGAGCACCTATTCATTTATATGATCCGAAACAACCATTGCAAGGCATGTCACCGTACATTTTAACGATGCAATGTGCTTTCTTCCTTCTCGTTAGCTTATTTATGTATATACAAGGAGTAAAGCGGGATAGAAAAAAATATAGAAGAAGACTGCAAAAAAGAGATCGGTGTAGAAAAGCGTTTCAAGCAATTTCGGACTAAATAATTGAACGAATAAGAGCGTAATTCCCTAAGTTAGCTTAGAGAATTACGCTCTTATTATCATTTACATTTATCAATCTTATATTTTCAATACTCATTTAATCCTCTCCCCTTTACGGCGTACCTGCCAATCCCCATAAAATAACGATCGCCGCAAAATAAATCGCTTTAATAGCTACCACTAAACATAATGCAATAATTGCATATTTACTTAATTCTCTTCTTGCACCGATTAAAGTAAAAATAACCGCCAAACTAAACGTTATATAGGAAGTTGCGGTATTTATTAAATAATACATACTATCTAGAGTCTGTGTAAGCCCTGTTATATCAGCTACAAACTGAAGCATGACGATCGTACTAAAAAAAATTGCAAGCTGATTCATTAATTTCCCGTTTATTCGGGCTACCATATGTCTACACCTCCCTGTATCAAAGAATGAATATTCAATCTATTTTATCATAAAAATCCCTAATAATGTAAAAGAACGCTTAGTATATTTCTAAGCGTTCTTTCTCGACTATTTAAGAAGCCTTCTTCAAATCAATTTGAACAAGTACTGGATCGTGGTCACTTACACGTCCATGCTCTTTCATAATGTTTGAGTTTAAGTGCACTGGATCTACAATTGTGTATGGTGCGATGTTGTTTGTTACTAAAATATGATCTAACACTTGTGCATTTCCTTCATGAATGTACGTGTAGCGGTTCTCTTTCGGCACTGTGTTTAACATATTTTTCAAGATTGTTCCTTCTAGTGCTTTTAGTGGTTTAGCGAACTCAAAATCGTTCATATCCCCTAACACAACAACTGGTGCATTCGTGTTCTTTTTCTGAATTCCTTGTACGAAGTGATTTACTTCTTGCGCTAACTGAATTCGTTTTTCTTCACTCTTTAATACGAGCGGCTGCACTTTTCCAAATGGCGTTGCATCTCCTATTTTTGAGTTTAAGTGATTTGCAACGACAACAACGTTTTGTCCTTGGAACGTAAATTCTGCTGCAAGCGGTTTACGTGTACTTTCAAATAATGAACTTTCGTCTCCAATGCGAACAACATTTTTATCAAGTAACTTCGGTACTGCTGCTAATTTCACGCGTGATGGGTTGTAGAAGAAACCGACGCGAATATTAGCTCCTGGTGCTCCTCCGTCTAGATTATTGTTCGGAGCAATTTCTACATACTCATACTTTGGTCCACGAATTTCTAGAACTGCATCAATGATACGTTTTGCACTTAATGAAGCATCTGTTGTACCGTCATTAATTGATCCATTGTTATCTTGCATTTCCTCTACACCGATAATATCTGGCATTTTTAAATTGTATTTAATAGAATACGCTAACGCTTTTACTTTTTCATCTGTTGTTTCTTTTTTATTCGCCGAGAAATTTTCAATGTTATATGTAGCAACTGTTAACTTATCAAGACGAGGCTGAATATTTGCCCCTACTTGCTTAAATCCGCCGTCCACTACAGATGGTAATTCCGTTATTGGCGCAATGCGGAACGAACCGTAATCATATCCGACTACCCCTGTTATATCTCCAGTAAAAGTATCTCCTACTTTTGCTACATAATCACGAGGTACTTTTACAGAAAGACGTTCTGGGTTTAATTGATTTTCATCTAATACAGGTGTGCCATATTTCGTTACGACTTTATTCCCGCCATTTTCTACTGTTACATATAAATTCCCGTTTTTCTGAGGGGCAATAATTTTTGGCGTTGGCATCGTAACGCGCATACCTTCTACACTTTCATAAAAGTCGATTGCATCTTCATTTGGATCAAATAAACCGAATGCATCATTATCGATAATTTGATCAGGAATTTTCACACCGTTTTCTCCAAGTACAATCGGCGCTGGTAAAGGTTGATCTTTTGCGATGACAGCAACGCGGCTCGCTTTAATTTCCGTCGTCGTTAAATCTGTGTCAAACCTTTCTGCATATCCAGGCCCAACATATTCTTCTACTTCTCCATCAACTTGGACAAGATCTCCTACTGCTACATTCACATCTTTTTTGTATACGTAAATACCTTCAGAAGTAGCTGGATCATTATCCGGCTGATTATCTTCTATATAAAAACCATTTTTATCAAGCGCTGTGACAACGCCTTCCACATTGTTTACTTTCTTCCCATTGTAAGGAGAAATATGTGATTTCCCTTGAATATCATGAATACGAACTGGTTCATTTGTTACGATTATAAATGAAAATGTCGAAACTGCTGAAGAAGTAAGCCCTTCTTTTTCAGCGATTGCTTTCACTACACTATTTTCATTCACTACAATTTGTCCGTTATAACGAACACTTTTGTTTGTAGGATTAGAGCCATCTAACGTATAGTAGATTGTTGCTCCTTCTGTATTCGTTGTTAATGTTACTGCTGTTCCTTTTGCAACTTCCCCACCATTTGGTGATGCCACTACATCGCTAACGCGGTTTTGTTCTTCTCCTTGAAACTTATGAGCTGTTACTGATTTTAAACCTGGGCTACCGAAATATAACTCAAGCGTCCCTGTCAACCTAACTTTCTTCCCGATATTTTCAGGATGGTCTTTCACATTTACTGCCGATCTCACATCGCCTTTTGGCAATTGAACAGGCATGATTTTGTCTGGATTCGTTTCGTTTGGCGAATCGGCAATTGCCACGTTTGTGTCGTCAAACTTAGCCGGATCTTTCGTGTATTTAGAAGGACTTTGCGTATACCCAACGATATATCCTTCCACTATCCCCTTCGTTTTCCCTTGCTGCTTAAATACTTGAATTGCTTTTTCTACTGACATAGAAGTAGTTTCTTCCGCCTGCGCTAAAGTTCCAGTAAATGAAAGCAATAACATCAATGATAAAAAGACACTTAATAATTTCTTCACAGCCATTTCCCTCTCCCTATTTCATATTTTCTCAACATTTCTATCATATCAAATGATTCGTTATATAGAACTATATTTCGACAAGTTTTACACAAAATTTATTTAATTTACAAGTTTTCAAACTATAATACAAAATAACTTATATAGGTTTATTGACTAAAGGTATTTTATCCAATAAACAAAACGCCTTCAATATAATTGAAGGCGTTTTGTTTGAAATATTTTAATGTGCGACTAATTTAGTCTCCATTACTTTCTCTAAATGAAATAACACACGTTTCGCCGCTAACTCACCTTGCTCAATACAAGCCGGAAGACCAGAACCAGCGTAAGAACTACCTGCCAAATACACACCTGGCAATTCTTCCTCCATAAATGTTGTGAGCTTTTTCATTCGCTCTTTATGGCCTACTGTATATTGAGGCATCGCTTCTTTCCAGCGGCTTACAATTGTAAACTCTGGATCCTCTGTAATATCCATTGTCTTTTGTAAGTCTTCGAGTACGAGCTGCACAATTTCTTCGTCAGTTTGTTCGACAATCGCTTCATCACCTGGGCGTCCGACGTAACAGCGAAGAAGCGTTTTTCCTTCTGGCGTTGTATGTGGCCATTTTTTGTGTGTCCACGTACACGCTGTAATTGTATAATCACTATTTCTTGATACGACAAATCCGGTACCATCAATATCACGCTGAATTGCAGACTTTTGGAAAGCAAGTGCCACGTTTGCAACTGATGTAGACGGAATGTTACGGAAGAAACGAAACTGCTTATACTGCGCAAACATAGATGGCAATACTTTATGCGGCGTCGTAACTACAATCGCGTCTGCTTCCATTTCTTTTCCGTTACTAAGCGTAATCGTATAACTATCACCAAGTTTTGCAACCTTTTCGATACGAGTTCCCTTCATTATCATATCATTAGGAATCTTCGTTTCAAGAGATTCTACTATAGATTCTAAACCGGTTTTCACAGTTTTAAATATTCCTTTTTTCAATTCAGCCTTCTCTTGCTTTGGAGCGAGCGTACGCATACCGAGTGAAATACTACGGTGCTCCTGTTCAATTTGATAAATTTGAGGGAATGTTGACATTAAACTCATTTCATCAATATCCCCTGCATAAATACCAGATAATAATGGCTCAATTAAATTTTCAACGACTTCATTTCCAAGGCGATGCCTGAAAAACTGCCCGAGTGATTGATCAGAAACTGGTTTTGATCTAGGCATTAATAAGTCAAAACCAGCTCTTAGTTTACCAATTGGGGAGAACAATCCGGAAAATAGAAACGGCGTAATTTGCGTTGGAATTCCCATCATTGAACCGCTCGGCATTTTATGTAACCGATTGTTTACGAGAACGAACGATTGACCAGCCTTATTATTTACAAGTTCAGCATCAAGTCCTAATTCTTTCACTAATTTAGCTGCGCTCTCTTTTCTTGCTAAGAAAGAATCAGGACCGCGTTCAATTGTAAATCCATCTTTTTGAACGGTTTGAATTTTCCCGCCAAGTTTACCAGACGCTTCTATAAGCAATGCATCTATCGGCAAGTTTTTTTCACGAATTTCTTTTTGTAAGTTATACATTGTTGTTAATCCTGTGATGCCACCGCCGATGATCACAACTTTTTTCCTCAAGTAAGCTCCCCCTTTCTACTTACATTACAGATTCTTTTTTCTTTAATACTACATCTGCTAAACAGTCGATAAATGCGTCCGACGCATTAGGCATTTCTGGACGATAATATTTCGCGCCAATTTCATCCGTTACAACTTTACACTCAAAGTCATTGTCATATAAAACTTCTAAATGTTCCGCAACAAATCCAACTGGTGCATATACGAATGAATTGTAGCCGTACTTTTCATTTAATTCTCTCGTTAAATCTTGTACATCTGGACCAATCCAAGGATCTGGTGTATTTCCGGCACTTTGCCAGCCAACTGCATAATTTGCTACTTCAGCACCACGTGCAATATAGTCAGCTGTTTCGTTTAATTGATCCGGGTATGGATCGCCGAGTGCGATAATTTTTTCTGGTAAGCTATGTGCAGATACGATTAACACTGCTTTTTCACGTTCTGCTTCTGACATACCGTTATATATACCTTTCACTGCATCGACCCAATACTGAATAAATTTCGGTTCTTTATACCAGCTATCGACGCCGTGAATTGTTAAGTTTCCAAGTTTTTCTGCTTCTTCTTGCGCTCGTCCTACATAAGACTTCACGCTAAAAGTAGAATAGTGAGGGGCAAGAACGAGTGCAATTGCATCTTCTATTCCATCTTCATGCATAGCTTGTACTGCATCTTCAATGAACGGTTCAATATGTTTTAAACCAAGATACATGTGGTACTCTACTTCATCTTGTATTTCATTTAAACGCGTTTCTAACTTTTTAGCTTGCTCTAATGTAATAGTAGCTAAAGGAGAAATACCACCAATTGCACGGTAACGCTCTGTTAAATCTTCTAGCATTTCAGGACTTGGCTTTCTTCCTCTGCGAATATGTGTATAGTAACGTTCAATATCTTCTTCTTTATATGGCGTTCCGTATGCCATTACAAGCAAACCAATTTTCTTTTTCATACAGACAATCTCCTTTACTTCGCTAACTGTTCTTTAGAGTACTCATGAATAAATGTAGTTAAGCGTTTTAATGTATCTGGATTTACTTCTGGGAATACGCCGTGACCTAAGTTAAAGATATAACCTGGCTGCTTCATCCCTTGATCTAAAATACCTTTTACATGTTCTTCAATAACAGACCAAGGTGCTAATAAGAATGAAGGATCCATATTTCCTTGTACCGCCTTGTGAACACCACGTGCGCGTGCTTCTTCAATCGGTAAGCGCCAATCTAAACCTACTACATCAAGCGGTAAGTCGTGCCATTCATTCACTAAATGTGCAGCACCTACGCCGTGCATAATCATTGGAACACCCATCGGGCGAACTTCTGCAAAAATACGCTCCATCGCTGGTTTAATAAATATACGGTAATCCGCTACATTTACTGCTCCAACCCAAGAATCGAAAATTTGAACCGCTTTTGCTCCTGCGTTAATTTGCGCTTTTAAATATGTAATAACCATATCTGCTAGCTTATCCATTAATGCGAACCAAGCTTTCGGCTCTGCATACATAAACGCTTTCGTATTATGATAGTTACGAGAAGGACCGCCTTCAATCATATAGCTCGCTAACGTAAATGGAGCTCCTGAAAAACCGATTAACGGTACATCTAACATTTCTGTCGTTAATAAACGAATTGTATCTAGTATGTAAGGTACGTCATCTTCTGGATTGATTTCCCCTAATTTTTCTACGTCTTGTAAAGAACGGATTGGATTATCGATAACTGGACCAATGCCAGATTTAATTTCCACATCAACACCAATTGCAGGTAGTGGTGACATAATATCTTTATAAAGAATTGCTGCGTCTACGTTATATTGATCAACTGGCAACTTTGTAACGTAAGCGCACAACTCTGGATTATGTGTAATTTCAAATAAAGAATATTTCTCTTTTATCTTTCTATATTCCGGCTGTGAACGACCTGCTTGACGCATATACCATGCTGGTACATACTCTGTACGTTCCCCCCTACATGCTTTTAAAAATGTCTCATTTATAGTTCTTACCAAGACCCTAGCTCCCTTCCTTACCAATGCTTTTTCTTTAAATATGCTCTATTCCGATATTTATCTTTTTTTACTATACAGCTTGTAAAAACAAAATGCATAACATTATGTACGTTGTTCATTAAATTGACACAAACGTTCGTAAAAACGTTTACTATTTTCACAACATTCTTATTATAGCACAGAGAAAAACTACGGTTTAGCTACTTTTGACTTTTCTCCTTCACGGTTCGTTTGTGTGTTATATGGCACAACGTAAAAACTTGGTTTTGAGAATATATTAATAAACTTCTCCTCATATTTCCCCGTTCCTTTTGCCGTTCCAACGTGAGTATGAATTCCTTTTTCAACTTTATAAATCCGATACATAATTCGCTCATCAGGAAGCGGCGTCCAGCTTAGTTTCATTGCAAATAAACCGAAAGGACTAAATGCTAGTTTTGCTTCCACGTTTTGAATCTTATCTAAACGAATTGGCAGTCCAATTGTTTCAACACCTTTTGGCCTATGAAAACTCGCTTTATCTTGTATGTTTGCTTTCGTTAAAATCTTTTTAAATAACATCGTTGCAGATGCATTTCCATCTTGTAATTGATGCTCTTTATCGGTGCGGTCATAGCCAATCCAAACTGCACCTACTAAACTCGGTGTATATCCAACGAACCACATATCACGCGCACCATTGTCATCATTCGGCAATGAAGTTGTGCCTGTTTTTCCAGCTAAAGCTCCATTATATACGCCAGCTTTCGCCGTACCTTCTTTCACAACTCCTTCAAGCATCTTTGTCATATACCATGCCGTTTGCTTCGAAAAGACTTTCGTTTCAGCTTTTGATGATTCTCCAATAACCGCCCCGTGTCTATTTAATACTTTATCGATAACGTGCGGTTCGATAATATTCCCGTTTGCTAAAAAAGATCGGTACATTTTGACAAGATCAAATGGAGACACACCATTTTTTAGCCCGCCAAGTGCTGTGCTTAAACCTGAGTCCGCAATATGAACATTCCCTTTCTCTAAATATTGCTTTCCCTCATCTACCCCTAATTCATTTAATAAAGATACAGCTGGCACATTTGCTGATTCTAATACCGCATCGTACATCGTCATCTCTTTCGTATACTCATGATTATAATTTCGAGGTTCATAACCTTCAAACGAACTTTTTTCATTCGTTAATAAAGAATATGGATTATATTTCTTCGTCTCAAGTGCAGGTCCATATACGATAAGCGGCTTTAAAACAGAACCAGGCTGCCGCTTTGCAAAAACGCGATTAAGCCCTCTCGGAACATACTCTCTTCCGCCAATCGCGGCTTTAATTCCGCCAGTCTGATTATCCATTAATAAAAATGCACCTTGCGCCCCGTTTTCTTTACCAGGGAAATTTCTCGCATCTTGAAACTGGTTATATGCTACCTTTTGAACTTTTTCATCCATCGGTACGACAAACGTATATCCTCCGCGCAGTACTTCTTGATGCGATAAACCATATAAACGCGCCGCTTCATCTATAACCATATCGATATACGGCATATATGCGAGTTCACGTTCATCTGAATTTTTATAAAGAGCTATTGTTTTCCCTTGGTAACGAACACTATCTTCCGCTGTTAAATAGCCTTGTTTATGCATAAGTGACAAAACAAGATCACGGCGCCCTTTACTCTTTTCTAGGGATAAGTACGGTGAATAGCCATTTGGCGCTTTCGGAAGCCCTGCAAGCATAGCTCCCTCTTCCACTGTTAAATCTTCTACATTTTTATTAAAATACAACTTTGCTGCCGCTTGAATACCATATGCCCCATGACCGAAATAAATATGGTTCATATACATTTCAAGAATTTGCTGCTTCGTATATTTTTGCTCTAATTGAAGAGAAATTGCGACCTCTTTCAATTTGCGCGTAAATGTTTTTTCGCGAGTTAAAAAGACGTTTTTAGCTAGTTGCTGCGTAATCGTACTACCGCCTTCTACCTTCTCTCCAGCTAACGCGTCTTTATAAAGCGCCCGAAATATAGAAGGGTAATCAATTCCTTGATGCTCATAAAAACGAGAATCTTCCACAGCAATAAATGCTTGCTGCACGTACTTTGGAATTTCTTCAATCGGCACGAGCTCTCTATTTTCTACATATAACTTCGTAATTTCTTTTCCTTTCTGGTCAACGATACGTGATGAAGAGTGGAAAACAAGCTGCTTTTCATCCATCATATAGCCACCAGTTAACACAATAAGTTTATAGAGTACAATCGCTACTACGAACGTTGCTAACCCGCCTAATAAAGTCCACTTTGCTTTCTTCATACATCGGCCTTCTTTCCAAATGATGGTACATTTATTATTTGAAAAAGAAGTATCTTTATGTATATAATCTTCGAAGTTTTTTAAGAGAATTGATATAATAGAGACAAACCATAAAGGGGGCATTAAAATGAAGGCTATTATTTCATACGAAACACCTCTAGAACAAGCACATTTCACTGCAAAAAATAACGAAAAAGATATGTTTTATAAAGAAAATACTGAAGAATCTGTAGAATCGACACTTCAGTATGACGTATTAGACGCTGTTGGAGAATTTAAAGGACAATCTGGCTACATCGTTTGTAACAACATTTCTGTAACAGACGAAGGTCGCCCTGTATTTGAAAACCGTTTTAAAAACCGTGCTGGTCTAATCGAAAATGAGCCTGGCTTCCAAGCAATCCGTGTTCTTCGCCCATTAAGTAATGATACATATGTCATCTTAACGATGTGGGAAACTGAGCAAAACTTTAAAGACTGGACAGAATCACGTTCATTCGAAAACGCTCATAAAAAACGCCCTGCACAAGCAGAAGGACAAGCACAGGCTCAGGCTCAGGCGCATCCACATGCAGAACAGCAAAAAAGCATTTTCTCTCGCCCGTCGTTCGTGACTACTTTTGATGTGTTAGTTTAATTTTCGGAGTTCGGAGTCAGCGGTATGTGAAATTATATCGGCGATTTTTCGAATATATCGGCGCAACTCGAAATATATCGACTTATCGACAAATGACGACACACAAAAAAGGAAACACCATTACACACCGGTGTTTCCTTTTTCTTTATACCAATTATATATGCGAAGCGCGTCTTCTTTTCGCATATGCTTCACTTCATAACCATGTCCCGCCACCGCTACAGCAGCTGTACATAACTCGTCTTTCTTTTGAAAATAAGATTGATTGTATCCGACCACTTGAATATGCCTTCTTCGCATGATCCCTGTATATTTCGCGAGACCTCGGTGCACCATTACTAACTGATTGTCTCGTATCATATATCCACCACTTTTATATCTAGCGTATGCAAGTATTGTAAATACAATAAATAGCGGTATAAGAACGAACAACGCAGTATGTTGTTTAAAATATATACTCGCACCAGCGATTGGCACAGCGAGCACAGCACTTGTAATCCAGCCCATTACGACGTAACGGCGTAATGCAGCCTTCGGTAAATGAACGATTTCCTCTTCTATTTCATACGGTAACTGTAAATAGGCAAGTAGCTGCTGTACATCTTTTTTCTTCATAAAAGGATGTAACATCACTTCATTCCCTGCGGCTTCTATACTTTGAATGACTTCCACTTCGACAGAGCAATAACCGAAAGGCTGGCGGAGAATTCCTTCTTTCACAGTAATTGCTTGAATGCGGTGGAGCTTTAAGACAAACTCTTTCTTATCAAATAACCCTTGCACAATACGAATTTCATTTCCGTTTCGCTCTATTTTAAAGTTCGCATATTTTAGCGCATAACCAGCTGTCGAAACGACCCACGAAACCGCCATTAAAATCGCGGCCATAACGATTAATTCATATACACCGTTATCCATCACATACGCTTCCACTTTATTTATGAGCCATTCTGGAAGAAATTGATTAAACTCTGTGTAAATAAGAAGTAATCCAGAAAACACTAATCCGAATCTACCAGACGTAATGGAAGCTACTAAAATCTCTTTCATCGTTAACTGATAAATCGTCTTACTTTCTTCTGCCATGGTTACTTCTTCACTCGCAGCGCTTCTTTTTTTATTTAATAAGGCAATCAGTTCCTTCGCTTCATCTTCTTTAATACCAGCTAACATCACTTCCGGCTCACTACCGCCGCCCGCTACTTCTATATTTAATTTCGTAAGCCCAAGCATTTGATAAATGACATTAGAAGATGTACTAATGTTTTGCACACGATCTTTATTTAAATAACTTTCCTTCTTCACAAAAACACCGTGTTTTATATGTAAAATATTATTTTCAACCCAGTATACTTTGAAATACCATTTTACAGCTGAAAAAATAGCCATAATAAATAATACAAACAAAAGAACAAGATGTAAGAAATACCAAGGTTTTACTTCACCATCTGAACGAAATAAAACAAGAAAAATAAAAGGCAACAAAGTCGCAATTCGAATACCTAACAATATCGTGATCGGATGTTGCCTCTTATACACCCTCATCACTCACTTTCGCAAGCTCTCCAATTTGTCTTTTCAACTGTTCTGCTTCTTCTTTCGTTAAACCTGGAATACTATGAGAAGTTGCCGCTGTTGAAATATGTAATTCTGCTAAATTATACTTTCTCATAATTGGTCCTTGCTCAATCGTTACGTGCTGCACACGAATCATCGGAATAAGTACGCGCTTCACAACGAACATTCCCTTTTGAATCTCAATCTCTTCTTCATTTAATCTGTAACTATAATAACGTTGACGTAAATTTGGAAATACAAAATAGTCGAGTGGTATGTATATAACTGCTCCTGTCACTAACAATCCAAACAACCAGCCCCACCAGTTAAAGTTAATCATAAAAAAGAAATACGCAATTACGACTGCTAGTATAACCGCCGCCCCAATTAAAGCATGAATTCTCCACACTTTTAGCATATTAGAATGAATCTCCCTCTCTAACGGCTGCATCTCATCACTCCAATTATATGAATTTATTAATTATATATTAGTTGTTATATACAGTTTTGTAAAATTATAGTTCCTTACATTGTGTCGAGCATTTCTTTAAAATTCCCTTCATTAATGGAATACACCTGAAACTGAATGTAATCTATCTCATTCGTATTAGGGCGAGCGTATGGCAAAATGTTAAATTTAGAAGCAGTTCTTCCTAACATATCTATAATCATTAGAGAAACGTCAATATATTCGAAGTCTACACGGAATACTACTGCTTCTCCCGTAAATTCATACTCTTTAATCGCATCATAAGACTTATTCGCACTTATAAGCGTCACTTTTAATAGTTGGTTTAAATTTTCTGGTTTGAAATTAATCATTTATACAACTCCTTTTTTAATAAAACACTATAAAAATAGTGTTATCTTTTACTTTCATAGCCTCACACATTCATTATATTAAAAATAAAGCTAGTTTTTTATAAATTTTTTGATATAATTACTTACGGGAAACGGGAAGAATTTTGTCTTCCCGTGTGTTTTTATTTGCATCTAGTACTTTTGCTAGATGCTTTTTTTTATATCATTTTACATAACTTCTATAGTAAGAGGATGATTCTATTGAAAAAATTCATAATTAGTTATTTAACATGCTTACTAGTTTCCTCTGTCATTGTAAATGTTTTACAGTATACACGAGTTCCCAATTTTGCAGATTCATGGGGACCAATTTGGGTATCAATCATTATGTATATTATTCTTGGCAGTATCCCCATTCTTATCGGTTGTTTATTAGGTGAATTTTGTTATAAAAAAATAAAAAGAAGTCATGAATTAAAAATCGGCATTCCTTTATTTATACTGCTAGGTATTTCCTACAATCATTTATTCTTTACGTGGTTTAACGACAGAGATTTTCTATCCTTTAATTTAAATGCCTTTTTGGATACTGGCCTTCCTATTACTGTATCATCTTTATTGTTTTATCTTATAAGACGTCGTTAATTCTTTCATCATTGCATAAAAAAATGTTATTACTCTTGTTACATTGAGTAATAACATTTTTATTTAAAGCTATTTAACAAATTTGCTTCCAACTAGCGTCCTTCACATCTTCACTAGTCGGCTTTCTAACTGATTCCACAAAACATTCATCGCAAGCACCAAATGCAATGAAATTTTTCTGTGCTTGCCTTAACGAAACTTCATTTGCTCCACCTTCAAAGTCATGATCGTTAAACTGAACAGGATCATCTTCCCAGTAACATATGTTACAAATTTCATATGTACCTGGTGGTTCTTCTTCTAACGTTTTATATCCGCAGCATGGACAAGTTTATTTCATTTTGTCACTCCATTATTAACTGATTTTTTTCTCCCATATATTCCGACTCACAAAGAATGTAACAGCACAAATCATAGTTATTTCCATGAAAAGAGTATTAGAATCTTCATATGTAGTTGGAATCCCTACCGTTACGAAAACAATACTAAAAGCTAAAAGTAGATATAATAGCAAAGATATAATATAGCTCAATTTAAATCGTAAAATGATACCTCTAAACAATAGCTCACCAAGAAGACATCCGCCTAAAATAATAGGTACTCCGAAATACAATGTAAGGACTCCCATTTGCGAAGTAGCTTGAATTACCTTTCCAAGTATGGTCGGCGAAATCATCTCATCATTTTTTCCCATCCTATCATATAAATCAAGTGCCGTTGCTGAAATAAAGAAACTTAATATAGAAAATGAATACGGCATTAAAAATTTACTCAATCTCATTCACCTCACTTTTTCCTTTACATATATTATTCATTATTTTCTATCATTTTTACATAAAAAAATAACCCTCTATGATAAAACATAGAGGGAAGAATTTCTATATAAAAACCTATACCTTACCCTGAAGTGAACCCCGAAAACAGAACACATATCAAAACACCTAAACCGTCTGTTCCCTATATTCTTTAGGGGACAAGTGGTTTAGGTGGTTTATTAGAAGCTAGTACCTTCTTTTTTATAATATTCTTTTGAAATCTCTTCATAAAATGCTGCCGATGTCGCGTAGAAATAAGGTGCAGACCATAAGAAACCGATTCCTAAAGTAAGAATACTTAAAATGAACCAGCCAAGGAAACTTAAGCATAGTAAAAAGTAATCCATTTTATGTCCATTCATCATATGGCGACTTTCGGTAATTGCTTGATTCGCTGTGTATTCTGGACGATCATTCAAAATAAAATACGTCATAGAATAAGAAAATGATTTAATAATACCCGGAATAATAAGAAGTAATGTCCATAGCATCAAGTATACATACATTAGTAAATATGTTAAAAACGACTTCATAAGCTTACTTCCATCGCTAAACCATCTAAATAAATCACCAATGCGAGCACTAGTCTCACGGATTACATTTAAAACAAGATAGTAGGCGCCTATTGTTAACGGACCAATAACAAGCATTGCAATAATACTTACTATAAGCGAATCACTTGCTTCCTCCCAACCCCAAAACATCGAGAAAACACCTGTAATTAGAAGTTCAACAGCTCCAATAAGGATTCCAAGTAATAAGGTTGCCCCTACCGCTAATCCCCATTTTCCTTTTAATGCATCAAGTGCTTCTCTTTTCAACTGACTTATCATATATAACCTCCTAATATTATTTCTATATTAGTATACCATTTATATCAAAAATTTCACGAATTTCCCTGAAATAGAAAGGTACTACTTTTTTTCTGATACGTATTGAGAAATGTGAGCTGTATTTGCACCCATATATGAATCAAACTACTCATTTCTCCATAACAAAAAAGCCTGCCTTTCATAATAGGCAAGCTTTTTTAAATTAATCCTCACTTATTTTCTTCTTATACCAATCCTGCATTCTCTCCGCATCTTCTACTCTCGTATGCTCTAGTTTATAATTCGATGATGCACTAGAAAACGTATACGTACATAAATCCGCTCGGCGCTGGAAATATGATTGTGTTTTTTCAATTGATTGGACGTGTCTTCTTCTTACAAGTCCTGTATGTTTCCCAATACTACGATGTATAATCGTAATTTGTTCTCCGTTTACACCGTAACCATTTGTTTTAAATGTTGCGTATCCAAGTGTAAAGATGAGGATAGCTAGCGGTAACAACGCCCACATGATGAAATACTTTTCAAAGTATATGCTTATCCCAGTAAGCGGGACTGCTAGCATTGCGAAGAAAATGAAACTATCAATTAAATAACGGCGCAAGGCTGCTTTTGGTAATGCAGTAATATTTGTATTCAGTTCATATGGCAATTGTAAATGAGAGAGTAACTCTTGCACACGATCTTTTCGAATAATCGGATGCAGCGTAACTTTGTCTTTCTCTTCTCCCAATCCCTTACTTTGAATGACTTCGACTTGCACAGCACAATAACCGAACATCTGACGGAAAATACCTTCTTTTATCGTAATCCCTTGAATGCGGTGTAACTTTAGTACAAGTTCTTTCCTTTCAAGTAATCCTTGAGAAATACGCACTTCATCGTTTTTTCGATTTACTGTGAAATTACCATGTTTTAACGCGTAACCAATTGTAGATATAATCCACGAAAGGACGAGTAAAATAGCTACCATGTAAATCCAGCCGTATATATCATGATCCATTACATACGACTCTACGCTATTTTTTATCCATTTCGGAATGTACTCATCTACTTGGTGATACACGAAAAAGATTAATGAGAATAATAATCCAAATTGACCGGATGTAACAGATGCTAATAAAATTTCTTTCAAAGTTAATTTGTACTCTGTCGCTTGCTTTTCCTCTGTCATAACTTCTTTTTCTACTACTTCTTCTGATGTTTCTTCTGCTTTTACTTCTGGAGTTGGCTCATTTAGTAAGGAAATAAGCTCCTTCGCCTCATCTTCTGTAATACCAGCTAGGCTTACTTCGGCATCATCGCCTCCGCCAGCTGTTTCGATTTGAATTTTCTTTAAACCGAGCATTTGATATAACACGTTTGAACTTGTATTAATCGTTTGGACACGTTCTTTATTTAAGTAGCTCTCCTTCTTCACAAAGAGCCCTTGTTTAACATGTAATACGTTATTTTCAACCCAGTATGTTGTGTAATACCATTTTTCAAACGCTGAAAAGACGGTGAGTAAACCGAATCCAGCGGGAATTAAATACCAAAATGGAAACTTTCCATTTAAACTAAACATGAAAATAAGTAATGGTATAAAATCTGTTATTTTTAATTCTAATAACATCGTAATGGGATGCTGCCTCTTATACATCCTCATCACTCACTTTCGCTAATTCTGCGATTCTCGTTTTTAACATTTCTGCTTCATACATCGTTAAGCCTGGAATGCTGTGAGAAGTTGCTGCCGTTGCAATATGTAATTCTGCTAATCCATGTTTTCTCATAATTGGCCCTTGTTCAATTGTCACGTGCTGTACACGAATCATCGGTACTAATACGCGCTTTACTACGAAAAGACCGTGCTGAATTTCAAGCTCTTCTTCATTTAATTGATAGCTATAATAACGCTGACGTAGTTTCGGGAATACAAAATACGAAAATGGTGCTAGCGCAACTGTTAACCCAACCATCACATACAAAATCCACGCCCACCAATCAAACTTTATCATAAGGAACAGGTAAGCTAAAATGACGAGAATACCGATCCCTTCTTCAATTACAGCACGAACTTTCCACACCTTGACCATGTCAGGATGAATTTCATTTTTCAATGGATCCATGTAACCACTCCAAATCTATTAATCTAATATATGAATTGTCTCAATCTATATTTTACATAACTTTACATAAAATTGAAAATTTATTATTTATCCGTTTTTTTCTCAGGAATAAAATATCCGAACCAAAGGAGCCAAACTAAACTAATTAATGCGAGCCAACCTTTATCCGCTTGGAAAGCTTCAATCATACCTGGAATTTTATACACTCCCACAAATCCAAGGAAACCGAGCCACCAGTTTTTCTGCATTTTCATTTTTATTCCCCCTCCTTCATTACGTTTTTCACATTTTGAATCCAAATTTCTTTATACTTTAACTGGAATCCTATTAATATGTAATTACTCATATTATCAATAACGAGCGCTAATGTATGCGCGTTTTCTTCAGTTGCATGTTGTGACACAACACCAAGTTCCACACCTTTCTTTAATAAATCGTGGAATCCATTTAAAAACTCTTCTTGTATTTCAAATAAGCGTTTCTGATACTTTTCATTTCGCGTCGCCGTTACGATGAATTCATTTATAACGCGTAATATGCCTTCTTGACCTCTATACTCAGACAACATATGTAAACCATCTGCGATTAACTTTTCTGCAAAGTTTTCTTTCGTATATTGTTCTTTATCGAAGTAATTGACGAAATAATATCCAGAAAAAATCTCTTCAAATAAAAAATCAACTAGCGCTTCTTTAGACGGAAAATGATAATAAATAGCTGGCTTTGATATACCTACTTCTTTCGCAATCATTGAAAGACTCATCTTCTCAATGCCATGCTCTGCCATTAGTTTAAATGATGCATCTACAATGTGCTGCGATGTTTGTAAATTTTTTGTCATACTGTACCTCTTCTATTTTTACTTACCGGTCGGTAAATAAATTGTAAAATGAAAATGAATGATTTGCAAGTTAATTAGAGTTTTAAAAGGAACTTCTTCATGAACCTAGAAAAATATAAAGTAAAAACAATGTATAACGATAAGGAGGATTTTCATATGGGATCTGGCGGTAAAGGTGGTAGCGGCGGTGAAGATGGCAAAGATGGTAAGAGCGGTAGTAGTGGGCTTTTATTAATCATTCTGCTCTTTATCGTATTCATTATAATTGGAGCTAGTTATAGTGTGTTTAGCTTCTAAGAAAAGACACAATTCAGTTAGTTATAGTAGCGTAGAAAACTGAAACAGAGATTAAAATTTTCCTTCTTAAGGTTTCTTCACCAGTAAGGGCACACAAAATAGAAAGCCCCGGTTATATTTAACAGCCAGCGCTTTCTATTTTCAGTATTCTTATAATGCTTCATCTATATTTCCAACTCGCACACGTAAATCGTTATTGATCATCCACAATAATATACGCTGTTCGGATTGGCCCATGCACACCTACGACAAGGTTCATTTCAATATCCGCGCTATTTGACGGACCAGAAACGAAGTTCACACAAGCCGGCAAGTTTTCTCCCGCTTTATTTTGATCATGAATCAGTTTTGTAGCTTGGGTTAATCTTGGTACAATCGTACTTTTAGGAACGATTGCAATATATGACTCCGGAAGAAGACTCACATGTCTTCCTTTTAACCCGTCATTAAATAGTACAACGGTTCCTGATTCTGCCAAAGTCATATCACTGAACGTAATGCCAAGGTCAGCAGCTTTCGCAAATGCTATGTCCTCTTCTTTATGTTCTAATCCCCATGTAAGAAAATGTGTTGTACCTTTATTGCTGAAACATGGCGTAAGACCATACTCATTAAAGCGCTCATCATTCGAACATATAACAGATTTGATATTCCATTCTTTTATAAAAGACCCCAATGTTTCAACAAGATTTCCCTTTGTTGTTCGCTTTACTTCTGTATGAATGACTTCGCAGTGCTCTATTAACTTTAATACAAGTTCGTCTTGCGCCAGTCCGTCAAAAACAGTCCACTGCGGGGAAAAAGACCAGTTCGGTTTTTCCACTGCTTCTGGACGTTTCCTACCAAGCTTTTCTGATAACTGGAGTAAAAATTCCTCACGATTTTGGATGGCCATCATTGTTCTCCTTTTCGTGTTTTTCAAACCACTCTCGAAACGGTTGTTTTTTCGGAACTGGAAAATCTCTCGCATCCGTCCAAGCTTTTAACGGCCCAATTCCGCGCTCGATCTTATCCCCTTTTGCAAGAGGTTTTAATGCATACGGAGCGCTCTTCGCTGCAAAAGAAAATAGTCTAGGACTCTTCACCGCTTTTTCAAAACCTTTCATAGCCACGTTCCAAACTACAGGTGATCGTTTTTCTTCTACAATGCGGCTGCGATGTTTAATTAATAAGTCATGTAACGGGATTTTCACTGGACACGCTTCTGTACAAGCACCACAAAGGCTAGATGCGTAAGGTAAATCCTTATATTCATCATATCCCCCTAAAAGCGGTGTCAACACAGCTCCAATTGGTCCTGGATAAATAGAGCCATATGCATGTCCACCAATATGCCTGTATACAGGACACACATTAATACATGCCGCGCAACGAATGCACTGGAGGACACTTTGGAATTCCGTTCCTACAATATCGGAACGACCATTATCAACAATAACTAAATGAAATTCCTCAGGTCCATCTGTTCCGCCAGGCTCAGTTAATCCTGTAATATAACTTGTTAACTTTTGTCCTACAGAACTTCGGCATAGAAGTGTTACTAAAACATCAAGCTCTTCCCATGTCGGAACAATACGTTCCATCCCCATAACTGTAATCAACGTTTTCGGAAGTGTCGTAGTAAGTCTTGCATTTCCTTCGTTTGCTACGATAGAAATTGACCCAGACTCTGCAACAGCAAAGTTACATCCAGTCACCCCTATATCCGCTGCAAAAAAATCATCACGTAAATACGATCTTACAAACCTCGCCATTTCCGTAGGATCAGATGTTCCAGTATAATTTAACTTTGTTTTAAATATTTCACAAATGTGTTCTTTATCCTTGTGAAGGCACGGAACAACAATATGTGACGGAGGATCGTGGTCGTTCACTTGTAGAATAAATTCAGCAAGATCTGTTTCTAACACTTCCGCTCCAGCTTCTTCAATCGCTTCATTTAAACTAATCTCTTCCGTTACCATCGATTTTGATTTCACAATTTTTTTCGCATTTTTCTTTTTTACAATCTCTTTTACATATTCCCTTGCATCTTCTGCAGTCTTTGCGAAATAAACGAAACCACCGTTTTTTTCAATATTTTCACTTAGCTGATGTAAATAATAATCAAGGTTTTCTAATGTATGCTTTCGAATTTCTTCTCCTAAAGCTCGCCATTCTTCCCAGTTTCCAAGACTCTCAGTAGCTTTTAATTTCTTAACTCTAAGACCATCTTGCGCTTTCCTGACAGCCTGTCGCATAAATTGATCCCCAATGCCTGTTGCAGTACGCTTATGAAAGGGATCGTTCCCAATTTTCATTCCCATCTCTATATCCCCCCTTGTTTTCGATCTTCATTTAATACTTGAGCAATATGTTTTACATCAATTGGATAACCATTACGTGTTAAACGTCCTTTTATATTCATTAAGCAGCTACAATCCATCCCAATTAACAATTCCGCACCGGTTTCCATAATATGCTTTACTTTTTCTTCAACCATTTGCTCAGAGATTTCTGGCATTTTCACCGAGAATGTCCCTCCAAATCCGCAACAATCATAATTATGCGGCAATGAAACAACTTCCAGTCCCTTTACACACTTTAATAGTTTTTGCGGTGGTTCCTTAATCCCCATTAATCGGCTCATATGACAAGATGTATGAACCGTTGCTTTTTTATGAAGCTCTGCACCTAAGTCTTCTTTCCCTAATACTTCCACAAGAAATTGTGTGAATTCATATGTTTTATTTCCAAGTTCAGTAGCTTTTTTCTTCCAATCCGCTTCACTTTCAGAAAATAAGCTAGAAAACTCGTGAACCATCATAGCGCAAGACCCCGATGGTGCCACAACATATTCTGAACTAGCAAAGGTTTCAATCATATGCTTTGCAGCTGTTTTTGTTTCTTTCACATACCCGCTATTATAAGCAGGTTGTCCGCAGCAAGTTTGGCTTTTAGGAAAATCAACTTCACAGCCTAAATCTTCAAGAATTTCGACGACATCACTTCCGACCTCTGGATAAAAAACATCTGCCACACAAGTGATAAAAATTGATACTTTCATATTTGCCCCCCTAAATACAGTAAAGTAATCTCAAGTAACTCTATTTGTATATTATTGGTAAAAAGATGAAAAATATGAATAAAAATAACAAAAAGCACCCTAAATTACACATGTAGGGTGCTTTCTTTTTAATTTCTATTAAGTAAGCGCATACGATAACAATTCATCGTCACTTCCCCAAGCCTTTGCAATAATTGATAGTTCGCATACGCGCCGACCGGGGCACCGATGATCGGGACAAGCTGAAGCATTTTTGCTAAATCAATATAGTCTCGGTATTCTGTTTGGAACTTTTCCCAGTCCATATGATTTTCTTCTTCTGTATCCCACGTTTCAATTACTTTCCATACTTCTTTTCTATGGTCATCACTCGAAAAAGCAAGTTGGAAAACGTGAAGAATAAAAAGGCGCTCTTCTTTTTTACTCGTATCAAATCCGTACAATGTCGCTGCATCAAATAAAAATTTTATTTTAATGGTAAGTAGAAGCGGAAAATCAGCAAGACCGAGGAGAATACCACCTGCTCCCGTTCCTGCTCCTTCTGCCGCTGCGACTTTTTTGTACTCATCCATTTTTTTACGTACTTCATCGTCTCTTCTTTGCAGTGACCAGTTCGTTTCTTTTAGCTTCGGTTTTATGAAGTTTGATCCAGCGCTAATTGTTTGCACCATCATCCGAATCGTTTCTGTTAGTACCTTTTGCACTTTCGCGGGCACTAGTTGTTGCACTTTCACCTGCACTTTTTTAGAGAACCGTGTCATCATAGAAGAATCTTTCATGAATGTAGCTTTCCACTGCTCCAATTCTTTTATAACCTTCTCTTCATATGTAATCATAGGTTCATTCCTTTCAGTTTAAACGCTCAATGCGCTTTGCACCGTATTGATAAACGAAACCAATACTAAATAATATGCTTACGACAAATAAAATGCCGGTCATTACGAAATCTTTCGTCGCAAGTGCAAATATAATTGTAAATACAACGCTACCAATGATAAGAATCGCATTTAATAAAGTAAGGAAATCTCTCTTCTTCTCGTCTCCCCCTACCGGATATAAATCAAGCCAAACTTTCATACGGTGATGTTTCCAAAGGGTTAAGAGCTGGTAGCCGATTAAGTATAAGAAAACAAAGCTTACGATAAAACGTCCATATAAAAATGGGATAAAGTAAAGAATAATTCCCCCAAGAACGAGTAAACGCATATATAATCCGAAATAGTTACCCGATCTTAAAAATGTTCTCGTATATAAGTATAAATATGTACGTTTCTCACCGATCATCGAAAGAATGAAATCAAGCCATTTCCTACGTGATACTCTCTCTTTTAACGCTGGTATATCAACGAACATATTCGCAATGCGGTACAGCAGCATCATTTTTTTACCCTCTTCAGAAATTAAATACTCCCAGTTTAGCGGCTTTCCTTTCACCTTTTGATGCATAACAGCAAGGTATAGCGCCATTAAAAAGACAATCACACCGGTAAAAATGACTGAAGTACGTTCTACAAGGACGTACACAAATATGCCGTTTAAAATAAAACGAATAAACCAATCCGCTCTTTGTACATTTTGATCTGTTAAAAATGATTTTTCCCACGCTACGAATAAATTCCACGCTTTTACAATGACAAACGCGATTACAATCCATATGTAATTGGCACCTGTTTGTTTCATTTGCTGGAAGTATAACGGGGCAAGCGCAGCGGCTACCATTGCGATTATGTATAACTGAATCATAAACGTAAAGAGAAATGCCTTCGTAAAGTAAGGCTTTAACTTTTCTTCAACTGGCAGCAAATACACGAGGTCTGCTTCTTTTAATAACGTTTGGACTGACCCAGCTGTTAATACGAGGCCAAGTAAGACTGCCATAACAATCGCTGTCGGAAACGAAGGTGTTAACGTTTGTAACCATTGCTGGTAATAATACGCTCCTGCGCCGATGATAAATACGAAAATAAATTTCAAATGATCATTAAATACATATTTACTATATGTACGAACTTCTTTTAGAAAGTGCCGAAATCGTTCTTTCCATAACGCTGTGCTATTCATAATCTTCTTCCTTCGTTAACGCAATATAAATATCATCAAGCGTTGCACCAGGCATATTAAACCCGGATTGAAGTTCTGATAATGTTCCCATCGCTCTCACTTCACCTTGATGCAAAATAATGAATGAATCACAATAGCGCTCTGCTGTCGCTAAAATATGTGTACTCATTAAGATGCCCGCACCACTCTTTTTCATTTGATCCATCATTTGAAGAAGTGATTGAATCGCTAACGGATCAAGCCCAACGAAAGGTTCGTCCACAATGTAAAGTGATGGTTCAACTAAAAATGCACTCATAATCATCACTTTTTGTTTCATCCCTTTTGAGAAATGAGACGGAAACCATTTCAAACGATTTTTCATGCGAAACTCTTGTAATAGTTGTCCTACGCGTTCTTCATATTGTTTTTCATCTACACCGTACGCCATCGCTGTTAATTTCAAATGCTCTTCTAACGTTAACTCATCATATAATACTGGCGTTTCTGGAATGAAGGAGAAACTAGAACGGTACGCTGTCATATCATCACGAATTGTTTTCCCATTAATTGTGACAGTTCCTTTTTTCGGCTCCATTAAACCGATGATATGTTTAATTGTCGTACTTTTCCCGGCTCCATTTAAACCGATCAAGCCAACAAGTTCGCCTTTATTAACAGAGAACGAAACATTTTGCAGTACAGGTCGTTTCGTATATCCTCCTGTAACATTTTCTACACGCAATAACTCGCTCATACGACACCACTTTCTTCATTTATATTCATTCACTTTTGTAAGAAATGTATATATTCATCTTACCAAAAATCATGGTGCACTACATAGTATCGATGCCTTCAAAAAAAAATTTAAATTTCTTGGCATATATTTTTACGAAAGCGGACATCATAATTAGTGAAGAAGGAACACATTGAAAAAGCAACCACCAATTGATGAGTACAACAACATAGTGAAGTCATCATGAAATGGGGTGTCCAAGTTGGACAATGAAATTTACACATAACCAGATAATTTGTTTCATTTTCGAAACGGGGTGTCTCCGAAAGAGCATATACTGTTTTAAAAAATAAACAATTTCATTTTAAAAAAAGACTGCAATTCATTTCACTTGAAAATGGGGTGTCTACGGCAGAAACTTTAGCCGATTTACCGTGCATTTCTTAAATAAATGAGGTGTCTGCGAACCGTAAATTATAAAAAATGCTTTTTCAATCCCTCTTCAGAAAACAGGAAGCTGAGTCAGCTTCCTGTTTTTCGTGTTTGTTCTCCTATGTAATTATGGTAAAATACGGCTAAGACTATTTGAAAGGATGAGATCGATGAATCATACAGCGGACAATTGTATTTTTTGTAAAATCATTGACGGGCAAATCCCTTGCTCAAAAGTATACGAAGATGAACATGTACTTGCATTTTTAGATATTAGTCAAGTAACAAAAGGACATACTCTTGTTATTCCAAAAGTACACAAACAAGACATTTTTGCGTTAACGCCAGAAATCGCATCACATATTTTTGCTGTCGTTCCAAAAATCGCAAATGCAATGAAAGCAGAATTTAATCCAGTTGGTTTCAACCTACTTAACAATAACGGCGAGAAAGCTGGACAAACTGTATTCCACTTCCACCTTCATTTAATTCCACGCTACGGTGAAAACGATGGTTTCGGTGCTGTTTGGAAATCACACCAAAATGAATACACAATGGAAAATTTACAAAACATCGCAAGTACAATTGCAAATAGTGTGAAATAGTGCCACTATAATAAGAAGTAATACATAATAAGCCTATTCCTCTGGCATTTATTGTATGGCTTCTTTCTTCACAAAAAATGCCGGGGGTATGATTTTTTTGTGCATAGCATGTACAAGAGAGAAAAGCTCGCTTTTCTTCCCCTTGTCTTAAAGATATGCACACTTTTATACATCATGAATACGAACGAAAAATAAGGAGGTTTCCTTTTATGTCAAAAGCTAAATCCTTTATTACAGGTGTACTTTGCGGCGGAGCAGTTGCTGGACTAGCCGTTCTTTTCTCAACTCCTTCTTCTGGTAAAGCTATGCGCGGTAAGCTGAAAGAAAAAGGAACTGATATTAAAAAAACATTAGCTGATATTACAGCTGATACGAAGTTATTAAAGCGTCAAATCGTTGAAACTGCTTCAGAAGGTAAAGAAGTATTCCAAGAACTAAAAGACGATATGCATGACACGCTTTCTAACTGGAAACAAGATATTTCTCAAAACAAACGACATATCGAAAAAGAAATTTTAGACATTCAAAAGTCAATTGAGAAACTACAAGAAGCCGTTCCAGAAAAAGCGTAAACATATTCCTGCTTAGTTTTTTGCATATAACAAATATTTTTCATACGAATTGACCTTAACACGGCATATCACATAGATATGCCGTGTTTTTATGCATTTACAATATATGTTATCCCTTAACATGTAAAGACAACACATGTATTCTCGACTCATAAAACGCTTCCATAGTTATGCATGATTTGTATAGAATGTTATTTTTCCGAAAAATTTTCACAATTCTCACAAAAAGACTTTATTAATTTTTATTTTACTGGCATAATAGATAATAATGAAAAAAGAATGTTAAAGTGGGTGAGTAAATGAAAAGTGGAGAAAAAAATTACTCGGTAAAAGAAGCGATGATTTTCAGCCAACGTATTGCTCAATTATCGAAAGCGTTATGGAAATGCGTAGAGAAAGATTGGCAACAATGGATTAAACCTTACGATTTAAACATTAACGAGCATCATATTTTATCAATCGCTTATCATTTAAAAGGGGCTTCTATTTCTGAGATTGCTAAGTTTGGAGTTATGCACGTATCAACGGCGTTTAACTTCTCTAAAAAGCTAGAAGAACGCGGCTATCTTGTATTCTCTAAAAAAGAAGATGATAAACGAAATACGTACATTGAAATTACAGACAAAGGGGAAGAATTACTACTTCGCTTAATGGAGGAGTATGACCCTGAAAATAATTCTGTTTTTAATGGGGCACTTGAACTTCGTAATTTTTACGGTAAGTTCCCAGAAAATATCGAACTTATTGCGATCCTTCGCAATATTTACGGACAGGACTTCATCGATATTTTTGAGAAATCATTAGAGAATATTGAGGAGAACTTTACGGAGACCGATCAAAAATTAGTTAAGAAATAATCTATTTATCCTTTCGCAATCATGCGTAAGAATTCATTCATAAGTGGCACAAATAAGCCCTGTTTTGCTAGCGCTTCCGCAGTTTCGTGTACTTCGAGCTGATGTGGAAGCGCTTTTTCAAATTGATCTAATAGCGCATCAAACAATAGAAGGCCTTCTGCTTTCTCCACTACATATTGTTCGTTCAGTCTTTCACAAAGTTTTAGTATACGTTCAATGTCTTTTTTACGAGCTTTTTTCTTTATGATTAAAGAATAAAATGGACACTTTTCTTCATCAATCATTTTAAATAGTAGATCTACGTAGTATTCAGCTTGTTCTAGTCTTCTTACAACGTCCATTTTCTCCCTCGCTTCCTAACACAAAGTCTTCTATTTCTGAATTTTGTAACACGAACAAAATATCGTATGATACAATATATAAAGTATATGTATTTTAGCCAAAAGGAGGTCTCGCCTCATGACTCTTATAACCGTTGTTTTTGTTGCATTCGCACTTCTTGTTATATTTTACACGAATTTCATGACACATACACTGTGTGAGCGAAAACAAATATCTGCGAGCCGCCAGCCCGGTGTCTTTCGAGTTATTAATGTATGTATTACCATTCTATTAATTTCTAGTTATGTAGAAATTATATTTCATGGAAAGTGAGGAAGGAAGCCCCTTCCTCATTTTTTTCCTCTATAAGCAAATTATACCTACTATAACTAATAAAATAAACAGTACAAGTAATAAAATAAGTTTTGAATTCATCCCCCATCCCCTCCTCTTTTCTGTATATGCGACATGCGCCCAATATGGTACCCTTTCAAAATCTGACACAAACTGGTTAAAATTTCTTTATCAATAGGAAAACCCGTCGAAATATGATATATTAAATTTTGTACATATTGCTTATACTATGAAATAAACGACACGCATCTAAACTTTATCCTAAAGCCTCGGTAAGCCCTGTTAAGCGTGCTTTTACATATAAAAAAAGCAAAGACATCAGTGAGACTTAATCAGGTTCTTATGAACGAAAATAACCTATCATAAGGCGTTTCTTCATTCGTATGGGATAAATTAAAAATACATAATAGTAGGAGTGTTTATTGAATGAAGAAAGCTATGCTTGCCTTAGCCGCAACAAGTGTAATCGCATTATCAGCATGTGGAACATCATCATCAGACAAAATTGTTACATCTAAAGCTGGTGACATCACTAAAGAAGAGTTCTACAATCAAATGAAGACACAAGCTGGTAAACAAGTACTAAATAACATGGTTATGGAAAAAGTACTTATTAAAAACTACAAAGTCGATGACAAAGAAGTAGACAAAAAGTTCGATGAAATGAAAAAGCAAGTCGGTGACCAATTCGATACACTAATGAAACAACAAGGCCTTAAAGAAGAAACAGTTAAAAATGGCGTTCGCGCTTCATTAGCTCAAGAACAAGCTATCGAGAAAACAATCACTGATAAAGAATTAAAAGATAACTACAAGCCTCAAGTTAAGGCAAGCCACATTCTTGTAAAAGATGAAGCGACTGCTAAAAAGGTTAAAGAAGAACTTGGACAAGGTAAATCTTTCGAAGAGTTAGCGAAACAATACTCTGAAGATACTGCTTCAAAAGAAAAAGGTGGCGACTTAGGATTCTTCGAACATGGTAAAATGGTTAAAGAATTCGAAGATGCTGCTTATAAACTGAAAAAAGATGAAGTAAGCGAGCCTGTAAAAACACAATTTGGTTACCATATCATTAAAGTAACAGACATTAAAGAACCAGAAAAATCATTTGAGCAATCAAAAGCTGACCTGAAAAAAGAGTTAGTTGCGAAGAAAGCACAAGACGGCGAATTCATGAACGATCTTATGATGAAAGAAATCAAAAAAGCTGACGTAAAAGTTGACGATAAAGATTTGAAAGATCTTTTCGAAGAACCAAAAGCTGACGCTAAAAAAGACGCAAAGAAATAATGAAGTGAAAAAAGCTTGGGTAGCCCCAAGCTTTTTTATTTTGTAGTAGTTTTTTGCCGATAAATTGATGTACTCCCTCACCTTACTCCATTCAACCAAAAAAAACCTTGGTTTCGTGTAGCACGAAACCAAGGTTTATCTTATTATCATTGATTAAATTAAAAAACTATGTTAAATTAGTACAGAAACGCATTCGTTAAAAACAAAAGAATGCATTTATCCGTATCTTAATTGTACAACAAAACACATCTTCAGTCAACCTCTATTTTTCACTTTTAAAGGAGTGCTTACGTATGAACAAAAAACTTGATCAAGAGCAAAAACGATTGGATAACGTAATAGAAACGATTACGGAGCAAATTGATAAACTGGAAAGCGAAACTGGCAGACGCCGGGCAGAAGTAATCAACATTCGTAAACACTTCTGGGATGATGTTAAAGTTAACACTGATACTTTTGACGATTATCTTGAAACAGTTATCAACTTAAGACAACAAGCTCAGTCACTAGCCGTAACACAAATTACCCATAAGCACACCTTTAATCGACTTGCCGCACTACGCCGTATGCATAAAGCACCTTACTTCGGACGAATTGATTTCAAAGAAGAAGGCGAATCTGGCGCAGAACAAATTTATATCGGGGTGGCTACACTTACCGATGCAAGTGGAGAAAACTTTCTTATATACGATTGGCGCGCACCAATTTCAAGTGTTTACTACGATTATCCACCAGGACCGGCTGAATACAGCACACCAGGAGGCGTAATCTGCGGCAATGTGGAGAAGAAATTACAATATATTATTCAGAATGGCGAGATTGATTCAATGTTCGATACGAGCCTCACAATTGGAGATGAAATTCTGCAACAAGCGCTCGGAAAAGGAACAAACAAACATATGCAAAGTATCGTTGCTACTATCCAGCGCGAGCAAAATGAAATTATCCGTCACGATGAAGGGCGACTACTTATCGTTCAAGGAGCTGCTGGTAGCGGTAAAACGTCAGCTGCCCTGCAGCGAATCGCCTACTTACTATATAAATATCGCGAATGGTTAAAAGCAGATCAAATTATTCTCTTCTCCCCTAACTCTATGTTCAACAGCTACGTTTCTAACGTACTACCTGAACTCGGTGAAGAAAATATGCAGCAAGTTACATTCCAAGAATATTTAAACCATAGACTAAGCAAGTCATTTGACGTTGAGGATCCTTACGAGCAATTAGAATATATGCTAACTGAAACGAATAGCGCAAATTATAAAACTCGGAATGCGAGCATTCGATTTAAAGCATCTACTCAATTTTTCGAGATGATTAGAGCGTACAGACAATCTCTTGAATCTTCAGGCATGCTATTTAGAGGAATGAAATTTAGAGGAAAACTGATTGCCTCTGCTAAAGAAATTACAGAGCAATTTTATAATACTGATTCCTCCCTCCGCTTCCATAATCGAATTGAGAAGTTAACGGATTGGCTAAACAAACAAATAGACACAATTGAAAAAAAAGAACTGAAAAAGCCTTGGGTAGAAGAAGAAATTGAACTACTTAGTAAAGATGAATATCAAAAAGCTTATAAATACTTACAGAAAAAAGGCGAGTTTGATGACAACTCCTTTAATGATTATGAAAAAGAAACGAAAGTACTCGGACGTATGATTGTCCGTAAAAAATTAAAACCATTACGTAAAGGCGTTCAAACGCTACGTTTTATCAATTTTACAGGCATATATAAGCAACTCTTCACAGATGAATCATGGGTTACTGGAGAAAAGCCTAAAGAATGGGATGACATTTGTTCACTAACTTTGAACATGCTTGATGAAGGAAAGCTACATTACGAGGATGCGACTCCATTTTTACTTTTAAAAGAATTAATTGAAGGCTTCCAAACGAACAGATCAATTAAACACGTACTCGTAGATGAAGCACAAGATTATTCTCCGTTTCAGTTCGAGTTTTTAAAACGTCTCTTCCCTGCCGCAAAAATGACAGTGCTCGGAGACTTTAACCAAGCGATATTTGCCCATGCGAGTGAAGCAGTAAATTTCAATACACTTACTAGCTTATACGGACCTGATGAAACGAACGGCATCAACTTAACTCGTAGCTATCGATCAACAAAACCGATTATTGAATTCACACGCTATCTCGTACCGGAAGGAAAGAATATTAACGCCTTTGAACGTGACGGCGAGAAACCTACAGTGACTAAAGTTTCTGATTACAGCGAACTGCATGATCGTATCACTTCTAAAGTCGCTGAACTACAAAAGCAACAGCACAATACGATCGCAATTATATGTAAATCCGCGGCTGAAAGTGCCGCTGCCTATGAAGCACTTAGTCATATCGAGAATATTAAACTTGTGAAAAGTAACTCAGCCGAGTATGAGCAAGGAATTGTCGTGATCCCTGCTTACTTAGCGAAAGGTATCGAATTTGATGCTGTTATTATTTACGATGCTTCTAAAGATGTATACAGCGATGAGAGCCTACGTAGATTGTTCTACACTGCTTGTACACGCGCAATGCATGAATTGCAGCTTTATAGCGTTGGTGAGGTTAGTCCTTTTGTAACAGGGGCTGCTTCGGAGAGTTTTAAATGTATAACGAAAACACCTTGATTTTTATCAAGGTGTTTTTTTCATTCTAAACGACATATCTTTACGTCGATATACACTTAGCACGATCCCCATTATAAATGCATGAAACAGAGTTGGTACTAATCCGTAACTAATAAAAGGTAATGATATAGCAACACGTGGTAATATCCCGAGGATCATGCCAACGTTACAAATGAAATGGACTACAAAAAGGGTTACTCCACCAACGAGTAGCAATTTACCATAACCATCATTTGTTTTATACGATATGGTCATTATTCTCACTGCAAAAAGAGAAAGAATCAAGACAAGAACTAGCGCAAGTACATATCCATAATAGTAAGTCAAACTCGCGAATACAAAATCAGTATGGGCAGCAGGGATAGACTTTATATTTCCATATGTACCGAACCAACCTGCTGAAGACATCGCCTCTTGTAAACGTAAATCCCATTGATCATGCGCTGGGTTTATAAATCCTAAAATTCTAGCTATCCGGTATTCTTTTACAGCAGACCAGGAAAATAGATCCCTAATAATAAAGGGTAAAATTGGTAACATTGTAATGAGCCATGCCGTTTTCTTTCCTAGCTTACTCCACCAAAGCATAACGAATACCATCGTAATATAGATGAAAATTGGTAAAAGAATTGATATAGTTGAAAATAGATATAAAGAAAATACGTACAACATGAGAAGATGCATAAACTTTAACCTACTATTATTGAAAAAAGAAGCCCAAGCTAGAAAGAAGAATGGTATCGTCATTAAACAGTCAATTTTGATGGGGCCAATTTTTATTATTGCTTCCCCAATCACGTAACCAGTCGGAAAGCATTTTATCATTAACAAGATAAGTACACCGATTGTATAAAACAGCCACCCGATCCTCTCTAACTTCCGATAATCAAGTAGCATGATCCCAACAGCTGTTGCAATGCCAAGAATCACAAAAATTACTTTGTTCATTAATAAATCATTCGTATGCCCAAGAGCTATTATTGGTAAAAACCCTAACCCCATAGCAGCCACTAATAAAATAAGTAAGAACCAATCCACCTTCTGCTTATGTAGTTTGTTAAGCTCCCGCCCTAATTTAATCGGACTTCCCATTTGTTCCACCGCTTTATTTTCAGCAACTTCCTCACTTAACCCTTTTTCTATCCATGTGCTCTTCGCCTGTTTTAAGTGAAAATCTAGTTCAGTTGCTACAAAGCTCTTTGCTTCTTTTGATTTAATATGATTCGTAACTTCGCTTACAAAACGCTCCCCTTTTTTATTCAATTTCGCCTCACTCCTGTACTAAGCCTTTTAATATAAATTGTACCTTCGTAGCATTTTTCTCTGCCTTTCGCAGCATCTTTCTTCCCTTATCATTTAATTGATAATATTTAGCTCCTGAATGATCCCAACTTGATTGGATAAAACGATTCTGTTCTAGACGATGTAATACAGTATATAAAAAACCTTCATTTCCTTCGAATTTTCGAATCCCTCTCCCTCGTAGTAGCTGTGACAATTCGTATCCTGTTTTTTCATTACTGAGGAGTTGTAAAATGGCTAACGAGATGTCCTCTTCCTTTTCGTGTGATGCATTGATTTTTTCGCGCACCCGCTTTCGGTGTTGATCAGAAAAACTCAAATGTTTAAACGTTGTATTCTCCATTGATTTTCGCAGGCCTTTTAATCGATCTTCCATTTGATTATTCCTCCAATCCTTTCTTCAAAAGCTCCTTCGCTTTTTTCAGTCTCGTTTTTATCGTGTTTTCTTTCACTTCTATTACAATAGCAATCTCTTTAATTGATAGTTCTTCATAATAAAATAGATAAATGACTTCTCGATATTTTATCGGTAAATTCATTACTGCAGAAGCCAGTTCACGGTCCTTCGCATTTTGAATAACAGTTTGTTCGACACTATCATTTTGAACCCCAATATAAGCAGCTTCATCCTCTGTCACGATCACCTTTTTGTTATACCAACTTTTTATGTAGTCCTTACATTGATTAATCGCAATTCTCCACAACCACGTTTTCACATTCGATTTCCCTTTGTATGTATGAAGAGATTTATAACATTTCACAAATATATCTTGCGTTAAATCCTCAGCGACTTCTTTATTATTCACATATGAATACACAAGCTGTAAGACTTCTTGTCCATACTTGTTCATTATTTCATCGATAAGGAGTTCCTTATCTTCTATTTCAAACGCTTCTACCGTTAATTCATCCACATCATTTCCTCCTTCCCATTTATTAGACGACGCACGCCATGGAAAAGTTTTATAAATCCCTAAAAAAATACGGATGGTAGTGTCCCTACCGTTTTTTTAACTTTAATTTTTCTTTACTAAGAGTAAACCTTTTATTATGATACAACACTTCATATTCACTTATAGTCAAAATTTTAGTGCATTCATAATAAAACAAAAACCACCTAAAGGCTCCCCTTCAGGTGGTTCTCTATTTTACGCTAACGCCGCCGCTTGTTCTTGTTGATCTACAGGAATTACAGCGTCTGTTAATGCTTTTTCTAGTTCAGCTGTGTATTTCATTTCGACGCTATCATCATTTATAGCGCCAATAAAGACAGATTATGCAACAGTTTCATAACAGTATGAATAAACAACTAACAACATCTATTACGAGTATAAAAAATCGGCTCAATACATAATACCTATGTTTTCAGTGATACTCTATTACCACCGAACTAAATTTATATAATTTTAACTACATGATAGCAAGTTAATTTTCAAATATCTTCTTTCGCATAACCCTAAATTTATTATCCATTTGTATCATGCTTATAAATAAAAGATATCCTATCGATGCACCGATCATATTTATAGCAATCCGCCACACATCAAAAACATCAGATAAAGTTAGTAAATGTAATAACTCCCAAGCAAGAAAGGCCATAACATACCACTTACAAGCTTTCTTATAGTTAGTCACTTTGTTAATCAACACTGGAACGAAAAATCCAAATGGAACTAACAATATTATATGTTGTAAAACGATTAACCAATAAGTTGAGTTTCCCCATAGACCCGGATGCGCAATAAAATCTTTAATTTGCCAAAGTGTTATTCCAAAAAGTTGCAACAGCGTTTCTAAGTCAGATATATGTAAAAATTGCTGCCAAAATTCAATAGGACGATAGACAGTTCCACCTGTCAAACTACGAACAGAGTCAAATGTAGAAGTTGAAATAAATGTTCCTAAAAAGACAATAAAACAAATGATTATATAAGGAATACATAAAATTTTTGATAATACCTTTAATAGCCTAGGAACTTCGTATACCGATTGATTAATCCCTAAGCCAATAACTTTTGATTCTCCAAAACTTTGAATCGCTTTATAAATCGCTTCTTTTTCATTCATACCTTGTTCCATATATTCTTCTTTCAAGCTGTTCAAATGATCATACATTTCTAGAAATAGCTCATCCTGTTCAATATTACTAAGTTCTGAATAAGCTAAAATAGACTTAATATACTCATCAAATTCACTCATAAATAACTCCTTTCTGACAAGCTTGAATTAATGATGTTACACGCTCCCAAGAGTTCACTTTCTTCTGCAATTCTTTTTTCCCTTTACCTGTAATAGTATAAAATTTCCTTTTCATCCCATTCTCAGATTGATTCCAATAAGATTCAAGAAACTCCTTTTTTTCTAATCGCTTTAAAGCTGGATACAAAGTTCCCTGCCCCATACTATACAAATCTTCACTTGCATCCTTTAAACTTTGAGCTATTTCATATCCATATGTATCACGTTTTGCAATGATAGAAAGTAATAAAATATCTATACTTCCCTTCAAGATTTCTTTGTCCAACAATACCACCTCCTTATATACATCGTATAACAACATATGTCGTTATGCAACATAGTTAGAAAAATAACCCATAAAAAAACCACCTAAAGGTGGTTTTCTATTTTATGCTAACGCAGCCGCCTGCTCTTGTTGATCTACAGGAATTACAGCATCGCTTAATGCTTTTTCTAATTCAGCTGTGTATTTCATTTGCTCTTCTTTGCTCCAGCCTAGTTTCGCAGCCATGTAGTTGATTACTGCTTCTTTCCACTCGTATACCCAGTGGATGTTGAAGAATACAGCGCCTCTGCGGCGTACGAAGAAGTCAACTGGTTTCGCTGTCATTTCGTAATCCATTGCGTATACAAGCGGGATTAGAACGTCTATCGGCATGTTGTATTCTTTCGCTTCGTCTTTATGTTTTTTCGCTAAATCAAACAGTACGTCAACGTTAGAGCCGTAGAATTTCGCGAATTTTTCCGCTTGTGCTGTCGTTAAACCATATTTCGTACCTTCGCCTGCTTTTTTCGCAACAAATGCCGGGAATCCGTGTGAACCACTTACATGACCACCAGAGATTGGCATATGTTTCGTATCGCTCTTCTTATATGCGCTATGGCCTTCTTTTTGTAATAGATTCGTTACGTAGTCTACTACCATTTCAGCCATTTTGCGGTATCCTGTTAATTTACCGCCCGCGATTGTAATTAAACCAGATTCAGAAGTCCAAATTTCATCTTTACGAGAAATTTCAGATGCATTCTTACCTTCTTCATAAATTAGCGGACGTACACCAGCCCAGCTTGATTCCACATCTTTTTCTGTAATTTTCACGCTTGGGAACATGTAATTAATCGCATTAATGATATATGTGCGATCTTCTGTTGTCATGTGTGGTACAGCTGCGTCTTTATCATAGAACGTATCTGTTGTACCTACGTACGTTTTTCCTTCGCGAGGAATCGCGAACACCATACGTTTATCTGGTGTATCAAAGTAAATTGCTTGCCCTAATGGGAACCGTTTTTGGTCAATTACTAAATGCACACCTTTTGATAACTGAAGTACTTTCCCTTTTTTAGAGTTATCTTTTTCACGAAGTGTATCTACCCAAGGACCAGCCGCATTTACAATTTTCTTACCGTAAACTTCATACACTTCTCCGTCTAGTAAATCGATTACACGTACACCGCATACTTTTCCATCTTTATATAAGAAACTGTCTACTTTTGCGTAGTTAACAGCTTTCGCACCATGTTCAATCGCTTCTTTCATTACTTCAATTGTAAGACGCGCATCGTCTGTACGATATTCTACGTAGTAACCGCCGCCTTTTAATCCTTCTTGTTTTACAAGAGGCTCTTTATTTAGCGTTTCTTCACGGTTAAACATCTTTCTGCGCTCGCTTCGTTTTACACCTGCTAAGAAGTCGTATACACGAAGACCAATTGATGTACTGAATGACCCGAACGTGCCGCCTGTATGGAACGGAAGTAACATCCACTCCGGTGTTGTTACATGGGGACCGTTCTCATATACGATCGCACGCTCTTTCCCCACCTCTGCTACCATTTTCACTTCAAGTTGTTTTAAATAACGTAAACCGCCGTGTACAAGTTTCGTTGAACGACTTGATGTACCTGCTGCAAAGTCCTGCATTTCAAACACAATTGTTGATAAACCGCGTGTTGCCCCATCTAATGCAATACCAGAACCAGTAATACCTCCACCAATTACGATCACATCTAACTCTTGTTTATTTACTCCGTTTAATACGTCTTTACGTTGTTTACTTGAAAATTTCATGGTAATTCCTCCCTTTGATAACGAAAAAAGAGACCACAAGCTCCGCTATAGATTTCGCCTCTATAGCGTGTTGTGGTCTCTCCAAATCTCCTACCGAATTATTAACTTGTCATCATTATAACACTGTTTATGATTATTTGAAAGCTTTAGTTGCTTCAATTGCTTTTTTCCATCCAGCATATAGCTCTTCGCTTGTTTCCGCTTCCATCGTTGGTTCAAAGCGTTTGTCCATATGCCACTGTGCTTTAATTTCGTCTTGGTTTTTCCAGTATCCAACCGCAAGACCTGCTAAGTATGCTGCACCTAAAGCTGTCGTTTCATTGATCACTGGACGCTCTACAGGAACGTCTAACATATCACTTTGGAACTGCATTAAGAAGTTATTCTTAACTGCCCCGCCATCAACGCGTAATGTGTTCAGTTCAATACCTGAATCTGCTTCCATTGCGCATAGTACATCTTTCGTTTGGTATGCTAAAGATTCTAGCGTTGCACGAATGAAATGCTCTTTCGTCGTACCGCGCGTTACACCAAACATAGCGCCGCGTACTTCACTATCCCAGTACGGTGTACCTAATCCTACGAATGCTGGTACAACGTATACGCCGTCAGTTGATTCAACGCGAGAAGCGTACACTTCACTCTCACTTGCATCTTTAAACATGCGCATTCCGTCACGTAACCATTGAATTGCAGAACCTGCTACGAAAATACTTCCTTCTAATGCGTAATTTACTTTACCATCTAAACCCCATGCAATTGTTGTTAATAGTCCATGCTCAGAAGCTACTGCTTTTTCACCTGTGTTCATTAACATGAAGCAGCCAGTTCCGTAAGTATTTTTCGCCATACCTTCACCGAAACAAGCTTGTCCAAATAATGCTGCTTGCTGGTCACCAGCTACACCTGCAATCGGTACATTTTGACCGAAGAAGTGATAATCAATTGTTTCTCCATATATTTCAGATGATTGACGTACTTCTGGAAGCATGCTCTTTGGTACTGTTAACATGTCTAGAAGCTCATCATCCCACTGTAAGTCGTGAATGTTAAACATCAATGTACGTGATGCATTTGAGTAGTCTGTTACGTGCGCTTTACCACCAGACAATTTCCATACAAGCCATGTATCAATTGTTCCGAATAATAACTCGCCGTTTTCCGCTTTTTCTCTTGCACCTTCAACGTTATCTAAAATCCATTTTACTTTCGTACCAGAGAAATATGCATCAATTAAAAGACCTGTTTTTTCGCGAACCATCTCGCTATAACCTTTTTCTTTTAACTCATCACAAATTTCAACTGTTTGACGAGACTGCCATACGATTGCGTTATAAATTGGTTTTCCAGTTGTTTTATCCCATACAACCGCTGTTTCACGTTGGTTCGTAATACCGATACCAGCGATTTGTTCTGGTTTTACATCCGCTTCACTTAAGCAAGTTGCGATAACTGCTAAAATAGATCCCCAAATTTCTTGTGCATTATGCTCAACCCAGCCTGGCTTTGGAAAATGTTGTGTAAACTCTTTTTGAGCTGAATGAACGATTTTTCCTTCTTTATTGAAAAGAATTGCGCGTGAGCTTGTTGTTCCTTGGTCTAATGAAAGAATATATTTTTTCATATCAGTTTCCCCCTATGCTACTTTTCTACTATTTGTAGTAGCTCCACTTTTTTTACTTGTCATATAAGAGATTGCTAGTACAATCACAGTTGTAATAATCACATAAATAAGTGCTGAATTTTGTTTTCCTTCAAATACAACTTGATGGAATAATCCTGCAAGTGACCCACCTAGAATTGGACCAACTACTGGGATCCATGCATACTTCCAGTTTGAACCGCCCTTTCCTGCAATCGGAAGGAAGAAGTGTGCAATACGCGGACCTAAATCACGAGCCGGGTTGATTGCGTATCCTGTTGTTCCACCTAATGATAAACCAATACTTACAATTAAGAAACCTACGATAAATGGATTTAAACCATCTGCAAATTTATTTGCTCCAATTGCTAATATACCAAATACTAAAACGAATGTTCCAATCATTTCACTTAAAAGGTTTGTAAATGTGTTCGGAATTGCTGGACCTGTTGCAAATACACCTAACTTTGTTCCTGGATCTTCTGTTTCTTTCCAGTGTGGTAAGTAATGTAAATATACAAGAACTGCCCCGATAATTGCCCCAATCATTTGTGCTGCGATATACATAGGTACATCACTCCATGGGAACGCTCCCTTAAAAGCAAGTCCTATCGTTAAAGCCGGATTCAAATGTGCCCCACTAATTGATCCAACTGCATACGCTGCCATAGCAACCGCTAGACCCCAACCCATTGTAATTACAATCCAACCAGAATCTTTCGCAAACGATTTCTTTAAACTTACACCAGCGCAAACGCCGCCACCAAGTAAGATTAACAACGCAGTCCCTATTAATTCCCCTAAAAATGCTGACATAAAATCCCTCCACAATCAATTTAAATGCTTTCGAAAAGTGATAGAGGTAAAATGAATGGCCATTCGTTTTTTTTCAAAAGAAAAAGATCCACAGCTTACATGCTTCTATATAATATATATAGAAACAATAAAATGTGGATCTCTTCTTTTCTCCGTCACGTTTATTAACTTGTCTATAATGTTAACCCTTAATGAAAGCGGTGTCAACAGAATTTTTTCACATTTTCGTCACTTTTTTTGGTAATGTTTCCATAATTCTTTTTTCGATGTCGTAATTGCTGTCGCACCAGCATTTAACGCTCTTTCAACGTCTTCTACCGTTCGAATAAAACCACCTGCTAAAATTGGTACACCTGTACGCTCTTTCACCTCAGCAATGACACCCGTTAACGCACCAGGAAGCACCTCTATATAATCCGGCTTCGTCTTTTCTAGCAAATTACAGCTCTTTTCCATTGCGCTAGAATCAATTAAAAAGATGCGTTGAATGGAGACGACACCTTTTTGCTTCGCCTTCATAATTACGCTCGCCTTTGTCGATAATAACCCGTACGGTTTATATTCTTGGCATAAAAACTCCGTCGCATGCCCATCACTTTGTAATCCATGGATCAAATCCACATGTAAAAATACTTTTTTATTATGCTGCTTCGCGAGCGACACAACACTCTTCAATTGACCGACATGAATATCTAAAATAACAATATACTCATACGAACTATGTAATAGCTTCTCCAAATCTTTAATTTGCCTCACTGCCGGCAAAATCTTTTGCTCATGAAATTCCATTCTAAACGTCCCCTTCCTATCTATCCTTTATAGTACACAATTTGGGTGAAAAGAACAGCTAGTGTAGGGGATTTCTTACAAATCTTTCTCTTATCTATATATTCTCTTCAACTTATCAGAAACCGTACCACCTATAATCATTAATAGGAGCGGTAAAAAATTCATTACATATGGTGCATCTGCGACAATTGTAATGCTTGCTCCTGCAAACTTATTTAACGCCCATACAACGATTTTTGTAATAAATAAAAATACACCCATCATAAATAGACTATCGAAAAACACCTTCCATTTCGGATACGCTAATTGCTTACTATCCTCAATTACTTTTTGCGTCAACTCTTCATCACTCCTCAATAACTCATCAATTGTAATACCGAACAGATCACTTAAATGAATAATAATTTCAATGCTCGGATAGTTCTTTCCCGTCTCCCATTTCGAAACAGACTGCCTACTTACATGAATTTTTTCAGCCAAATCATTTTGCGACCAATTTCTTTTTTCCCTTTCTTCTTTTAAACGTTCACTAAAAATCATACTGTGTTTATCACCTCTCTATGTCTAGTATGGTCAAATAAATGATGAAGAGTAAAGCTAGTTATCGTTGCATAGGTTGTGCAACTTGTGCGTTACATCTAAAAATGACGCTATGTATCATGTCGATTTCATATGCTTTTCTTCTATAATAATTTCCCGAACAATAATACAATGAACGGATGACTAGATTAAGCATAAAAAAATACGCCATCCCTTCTTATCATTCTCCAGAAAGAATAACGTAAAGTTTCATTTTTAAACATTTTCATCAAAAAGAAAAGAAGCTAACAATAAATTGTTAACTTCTCAGCCGAAAGTAAAATATTATCTTTCCTTATCTTCTAATATCTAGGTTGTGATTGAATATTTGTAAGATGAACATCAAACATATCAATGATTTCAAGAAATCTATCAGCTTCACGGAAAACATGGTCTGCTAATAACGGATGAATGATACTCTTTATTTTACATTGCTCAATTAAATCACGTGCTGTTTTCTTAAAATCCCGAAGAGATGTAACGGACACACGATTTTGATCTAAAAATTGATCTAAAAGAGGGACTGTTTGGGATTGTGGTTTCATAGATTCTAAGTCAATTGCTTGATACATCAATTCATCAAAATCATTGCTAAAATTCCGTGCTGTGTCTACAAGCTTTCTTTCCGATGGATCAAGAAGATGACCAATAAATTTAGCATGGTCTGCCATAATCCTTAAAAAGAAAACATTTTCTTTAATAATAGCATCAGGAAGGGCATCTAATTTCCCTTCATTTAATTGTATTAAACGTTTTCTAAAATAGTCAGCTTCCCTACTTGTATGGTCAACTAACAGTGGAAAGTTATTTTGTCCTGGCAATTTACATGTGAGAATTAATCCTAAAATTTTTCTTTTAAATCCCCAAATATTAGTTGCGGCTTGTTGTACTTCTGAATTAAATCTTTTTATTTGCTCAGGATCTGTTTCATTTGTATAGGAATGCGCTATTTGTTCGATATGTTCAAACAATCGATAAAATTGATTAGCCTCTTCAATTAGTTGAGTATCCTCGCATCTAAACCCTAAGCGAAGAAAAAAAGAATGCTCCTTCATGATTCTAGACCAAAAACGAATTTCATTTAATGAACGCTCAACAAACATTACAGATGTAACACCTGTATCAGGATGTAATGATGTTTCATCCCTATGCATTGTTAATCCCCCCTGTAGATACTGCGCTATTTCCATTCTTATGATTGAACATATATATAAATACCATCAATAAAGTTTCATGATGAATATCATATACATGTAAAATTAAGCTTATATAAGCTTAGCTTGATGAACATATACTGCTCCAAAAAAGAAAAAAGGCTACCACCTAGATATAAAGTTCTCCTAGTTGGTAGCCTTTCAAAATTTCTATTAAAGCAACACCGAATCCTTATCACTATCCTGATTCCGTTTCTCTCGTTCTTCTTCTAAGCGCTTCATATATACTTCGCCTTCTTTTTCGATAAAATCATTATCCATCTCTTGCTCTTTTTTCGAAGTATATAAAACCATGTAGCCACTCAATACGATCCCAATGATTACAAGATAAATCCACCATGGTAAAGTTTCCACTTTCGTTCATCCCTTTCCTTAGACAAGCCTTATTAGTTTCACTTTATGAGGAAAGAAGTGGATTTATGCTTAAAATTTTATTGTGGATTCTTCGCGAAGAACGCTTGTACATACTCCATAAACTCGATTGGCTCCTGGCGAAACGGTGCGTGGTATCCTTTTTCAATGATATGGAACGTACTATTTGCAAATAGCTCATGATACAGTTCACCATTTTTCCAAGAAACACTCTTATCGTGTCGTCCCCATATAATTAAAGTCGGTACCTTAATTTTATCTGCTTCCATCGCAATGCGGCGCTCTCTCATTTTCGTAAGCTGATCATAATGCTCTTTATCATCGCGACTATTTTTCACTTCATTTTTATTATAATCCGTAATCTCTGTTACAGTTTGTAAGTCTGTCGATAGTGGCGGCACTTCATAACTTTCTTTTTGCTGGAAAGACTCTATTCCTGTAGAATCCGCTAAAACGAGATGCGTTACTGCATCCGGATATAAATACGCTAAATTTAGAGACATCTCTCCGCCCATCGAATGACCAAGTACTGCGAATTGATCGTATCCGAGTTTCTTCATTAACTTATAATATAAATTCACTTGCACGGGAAACGAATACTGAAAATCAATTGGTTTAGAAGAACGCCCAAACCCTAAAATATCAACCGCAATAATCGTATGGTCCTTTACAAGTTCCGGATAAATATCATTAAACCCATCTGAAGAACCACCGAACCCGTGAAGCATAAGTAAAGGCGGTTTCCCCTCACCAATTTGCTTAAAATAAATCGTCTGCCCATCAATCTGCGCCATACTCTCTTTCGTATTCAGCCTCATCATCACAGTATCTTTCACTTCTTCAACCTTCGCAATCGGCTTATCAACGAAGTTACATACTATTAATAAAACAAGAACAATACCGCTAATCATATAAAACTTAAACCGTTTCAAAATCCCCGTCTCCTTTCTCATGTTGCTATTTAAAGGTTTTACATTATTTGGTTGTTTTATGTTCTTTTTAATTGTAACCACTTTAGTTACAATTATATTAAAAAAATATAACTCATTTCTATTAATGATGGTTATTTTGTAACTATTATAGTTACATATTTAAAGTAAGTCAATTCTTTTCTTTTCTCTACATGGCCTAATAACAAAGAAAAGGACTTCCTGTTGAAGTCCTTTTCTTTGTTATTATAGTTGGCTTACTCCGCCGTCTCCTCTATTATCTGCAGGTGCTCCGCCTGTATCTCCTATATTAATGTAGTCTGGTCTTGCTGGTGCTCCTCCCGTGTCCCCTATATTAACGTAGTCTGGTCTTGCTGGTGCTCCGCCTGTTTCTCCTATATTTAATGCTTGATTTGTAAATGAACTATTAGCTCCAATTGATAACGCACCTACTAATGCAATCCCCAACATTCCAAAGTGAATCTTTTTCATTATTTTAGCGCCCCTTTTTTTAATAATTTTTTTTGAGCTTTATGACTCATGTAAAAATAATGACTTGCTTTATCGTGATTCTCTTCTTTATAAAACCTTAAGGCTAACATTTCAGCGTATTCCTGTATACACTCCCATAGCTCTTCTTTTTCAAAATAAGAAATACCTTCTAAAACTACTTGCTCTAAGCTTAATGTAGGTGATTTGTCATTTACACTTTTCAAAATCATAAAACGATATTGAAACTCTTCCTTATTTAACTCTTTACAAATATCCAAACCTTTTTCAATCAAATCTGCCACCAATTGATATTGTCCTAATTTATAACATTCACGAGCTTCAACAAATAGCGCTTTAAAGAATTTCGGCTGTTTTTTTGTAACTTCGGATGCATGACGAACTGCAAGTTCCGATAAATCTTGACTGGCATACAAAAAGGCTAAATTATGACGCACCATTAAAATATATTTTTCATAATTTACCTTTTGGAAAATATCCATAGCAGCATTAAAGCTTTCTTCCGCGAGTTCGTAATTTTTCAAATCAATACAACACAGACCAAAAGCATTTTCACATAGCGCTATATTTATTTCGCAACCTATATGTTTTTTGAACTCCTCTTTTGCTTTTCTCAAATAATCAATTGCATTAACTTGTTGATACGTCTGATAGTAAAAATTACCCATACGATAATCAAACTCAGCATTCTCTAAAGAGTGCGAAACGTATTTCAGTAGTATATTTGCCTTTTCATAACTTTCCTTCGCATCATTATATTTAGACATTGAAGTACAATATATCCCTTTAAAAAAATGATAATAATATGCTAAAAATCCTTCAGTTGGAACTTCAAAAGATTCTATTCTTTCAAAACTATTTTCTTTTATATTTAACCAATCCGTCAGCATTTTATATCTAAAATCTAATAACGTAAAATACAAAGATAATTCCTGATCCACTTCCAAACCACTAATCTTACTATCAATCTCCTCTTTCATTTCCGTTGCTTTCTCTATGTTTTGCTGCAACATTACACGATACCAATTATCTAAAGAATGTTTCATTTGCTCCTTCGTTACTACATCTGTTCCCATACCTTCGCATCCCCTTTTCTCCAAACTTACAAAATTAGGATATTTATACAATTATCCAAATTGTATATCACCACCCCTTTTCTATGTATTGAAAAATAATTGTCAGAAAATTTATAATTTAAATAAATTATACCAAATATTTCTATTTAAAAAACTTGAGAAACATTTTTCAGAAAATTTTATAGCCCAAATAAAAAAGCAAGCAATTCCAGCGATTCGCTAAAACTACTTGCTCTTCTACTTATTATTTCTATCTTTACTCTTTAATAAATTCCTTAGTACTTCTCACTGTATCAATCGGACGAACTAATTTTTCGATTTCTTCACGCTTTGGCTCTAAGAACGGAGGTAAAGATAATTTCTCTCCAAGCGTTTCATAAGGCTCATCTCCCATAAAACCAGGGCCATCTGTTGCAAACTCGAATAAAATTTGCGGCGCAACTCTTGCATATAATGACTCAAAGAAGTGACGATTTACATAACCAGATGAAGGGAGTCCAACTCGACTTAGTCGCTCAATCCACTCTTCTAATACAGCGCGATCCTCTACACGGAATGCTGCATGATGCACTGTACCAAAACCTTGTTGCGCTTCTGGAAGAACTGTATTATGTTCTACAATGACTGAGGCACCATTTCCACCTTCGTTTACTTCAAACAAGTAGAATTCTCCTTCTTGAGCAATCTCTTTAAATAATAGAACTTTTTCTAGTACTTCTTTGAAATAACTGAAATTCGCGATACGGATAAATACAGGTCCTAAGCCAGTAATTGCATATTCTAATGGAACTGGCCCGTCTTGCCAAGGTGTACCTGATTCCACCCCTTTATCAAATTCATCTGAGATTAATTGATAGTGTTGATCATCAAAATCAGCGAAAGAAAGAGTTTTCTTACCAAATTGCTCTTTAATTCCTGTATGTTCTACTTCAAGACGGTCAAAACGTTTCACCCAATACTCTAGTGCTGCGTCAGTCGGAACGCGGAATGAAGTTTTTGAAATTTCATTTGTACCGTGTACTCCTTTTGGAACACCTGGGAAGTCAAAGAATGTCATATCTGTTCCTGCACTACCTTTATCATCTGCAAAGAATAAATGATACGTTTGAATATCATCTTGGTTTACTGTTTTTTTAACTAAACGCATTCCTAAAACGTGAGTGAAAAATTCATAGTTCTTTTCTGCACTACTTGTAATTGCTGTAACGTGGTGAATTCCTTTTAATTGGTTCATTTTATATTCCTCCAATAGTTTTAATTTATATTTAACTGTTTTATTTTTGCTCGCTGGTCAACGTAGCATTTGTTTATAAAAGTAATCATTCATTTTACTAGTCAAGTGATAGTTAAAAAAATAATTCACTGTGTAAAACGATTCGTTCGAAAGTAATAATTCCTTTCGTTACTATCACTTTACAACTCAAGTGATTAAAAAGCAAGTAAATTATCTTGAATTCGAGATATTTTTTAATATCTCAGTGTTAGTTTAAAATGCTATATGTTTTGTGGCGTAATTATTTTCATATCTACTGGTAATAAAACCTTTTCACTCGCCAAAATAAATAGCCTACAATCAATGAACTAATCATAGGCTATTAAAATTCTTTAATAGTCAAATATCCTTACAATAAATTGTAATTTTAGCGAATAATTAATATTAGTAATTCTCTGTTTCATTAAATGATTTATTTTATATATTCCAAAAATCACTATTTATATCACTGTTATATTTATAATCAACCTTTTCTTTACCACATTTTTCGCACTTATAAATATTAGCTGTCCCAATCTGCCCTGTTTTAAAATTTTCACTATCCTGAGTTTTAATAAATTTATAATTGTGTATACATCTAGGTTCTCTTACTTTATCCATCCATTTTCCTAGCATAAAGTAATCACTCTCCTTAAAAGAATATTCCTAATACAACTCTATATTTAGAATACTCTACAAAAGATTTTCAATCAACGAACACGTTCTCTTGCCTCCCTTGCATCACATGATATGCAAAAGGGTTGTTTTGTTTAAGATCCGTTTTTTTATTGACAACAGATCCTCATCCATTAGCTTTACACGAGCTAATGGAATATAAATTTGCCGTATGATTTACATCTTTTTCTCTCATTATTTCTTTCCTCATCAAGGAATAAATAATGGTTTTTAAAGCTATTTGCAGTGTCTTCCCTTATCAGGGCAATAAAAGATGGTGTGAAAACTTAATTTCACACCATCTTTTTAAACAATTTTATTGTCATGCCACACTTAATGAGGCCATTCTATTCACAATCTTAATTATGGAACGTCGGCTTATAGAACGAACGATTATCAAGCGCAAAGACACGTTCTGTGTATTCGCCTGGTTTTGTGCGTCCTAATGCGCGGTCCATCATGTTCATTTTTGCATCTAAGTTATCGATGTAGTGCAGAATTTCTGCTTCTTTCACTAATGGTGGTTTTGGGCTACCCCATTCTGCTTTTCCGTGATGGGAAAGGACGATGTGCTGAAGGATTAATACTTCCTCTGCATCGATTTGTAGTTCCTCTGCTGCTTTACCAATTTCGTTCACCATGATAGAAATGTGGCCTAGTAAATTTCCTTCTAACGTATACGTCGTAGAAATTGGTCCAGATAGCTCAAATACTTTACCAAGATCGTGTAAAATAACGCCCGCATATAGTAAGTCTTTATCTAACGATGGGTACAGAGCCGAGATAGCTTTCGCTAAATCTAACATCGATACAACGTGATAAGCTAGTCCAGATACGAACTCGTGATGATTTTTCGTCGCTGCTGGATATTCTAAAAATTCATTTTGATGCTTATTTAACAAATGTCTTGTTAGACGCTGTATGTTCGGGTTTCTCATTTCAAATATGTATTGCGTAATTTTCTCAACCATATCTTCTTTTTTTATTGGAGCTTTTTCTACAAAGTCTGAGATGTCTGTTACTTCATTCTCATTCGCAACACGAATTTGTTTCACACGTAATTGAATACGTCCTTTATAGTTTAGAATATCTCCAGCTACTTTAACGATTGTTTCCGCTACATATTGTTTCTCAACTTCTGGCGATACGTCCCATAGCTTTGCTTCAATATCTCCACTTGGATCTTGTAAGATTACTGTTAAAAACGGCTTGCCATTGCTTGCGAGACCTTTTGTCGCTGTTTTAATTAACAAGAAAACATCGACTTGTTCACCAACTTCATATTCTACAATTTTCTTTTTCATTCGAATTCCTCCACCAAATCAGTTACTTTTAGTATAGCATACTACAACTCATTTTCTTTACGCTTACGTGTTAATTTTATAATCTCATTTTCTGTAAAATACGTTAATAAATGCGCATGGCATGTAAAGAAGATAACTTGTCTATCTTTCGCAATTTCTTTTATAAGTTCAATCGTTCGATTCGTCCTTACCGCGTCAAAATGTACGAAGCTATCATCAATAATAAATGGATAGTCATGCTCAAACGTTTTCGCTAGCGCGAATCGCAATGATAAATATAACTGCTCCGCTGTCGCTTGGCTTAGTTCATGACTGTAAAAACGCATACCATCGTTACGTTCGACAATGAACGGTTCCGCTTCTGACGGTGAGAATATTTTACTATATCTCCCGCCTGTTAAATACACGAAATACTCTTCGGATTTTTGTAAAATACGCGGCAAATGCACTTCATGATAATATTGCTTCGTTTTCGTTAATACTGTCTTTGCGGCCGCATATGCAGCCCACTTCTTCACTTGTTCACGCACTTGCGCTTTTTTCATTTCCCACTCATGTAGCAAATCACCATACGTACTGCCTTCTTCTAAATTCGCAATTTCTATTCGATGCTTCGCAATACGCTCTGTCAGTTCTTTCTCTTGCGCCAGACAGTTTTGCGCGGCTGTGATTTCTTGCTTTAATTTTTCATCATAACCGTCAGCCTCATAATGCTCAGCTAATGACAAACTCGTTAAGCGCTGTTCTAACAAATCAATTTGAGGTAATAAACGCCCCACTTGCTTATCCGCGTCTTCACGTTTCTCTGCCAATTTTCCTGCTTCTAAAAACATCTCTTCATCTGTAGATTCTGCGATATGCCATAACCCATCTCGCTCTACTAGTAGTTGTTTTAATTGCTGCTGCATGAACTCATATTCTTCTTGCCATTCCGCCAGCTTCTCTTTCAGCTGCTTACAAGTTTGACGCTTCTCTTTTTCATTTTGCATACGACTTTGCGCCTCATGCAAATTACTATACTCTTTACTACCGATAACAGTTTCTAGTTTATGCTCAAAGTGCGAAATCATTTCATACAATGAAGATTTCCGCTCGCCTTGTTTATCTAGCTCACGATATAATTGCTGCATTTTTTCAATACGCTCAAACGCTGGCAATATGTGTGCATACGTATAAAATTCAGGGAACATATAGCGCGTTTTATACGCACCTACTTGTTCTCCTATTTGGAAAGTTTCTCTCTCCCATTCTTCATAAGATGAAACGACTTTATCATAAGCACGTTCCATTTGCTGCAACTTATACGACTCACGCTCAAATAGCTTACGAATCTCTTCATCTTTTTCTAACTGATAACGAACAGACATCGCTTCTTCACTTTGTCGTCCGCCAGCACTTTGCTGAAGAGTAAGAAGCTCTTCTTGTAATCCACCCGAAGGATCTTTATATAAAACGAGTGCTAAAACAATCCCTACAAACACAATCACACTAATAAATAACAGCACGCGGTTATCTATAAATAGACTCGTGAATAAAACAAGCGTGTTAATAAGAAGTAACAGAAGACAAATTCTTTGCCACTGTTTTTTCTTTTGCATAGCCGCCCCTGCTTTTTCCTCATACTTGCGCTTCATTCTCTCTGCGCCCATTCCTAAAAATGCCGCATCCTGAAATGATTTTTCTTTCTCAACTAACGTATTTTTTTCTTCATCAGCTAACATTTGCTGGCTGATTTGTCTTATATTTTCTTCTTGCTCTTCTAATTGCTCCTGAGCCGTTTTAAAACGTTCATCTAGTTGTGCTTTTTGCGATTCTAATTCACGCGCCTTTTGCACAGTTTGCATAATTAATTCTTTCGTCGCTAAACTTATATCAAACGAAAGAACAGTCTCTTGTTCAAAAGTAGCGCCAATTTGTTGCTGTAGTTCTGCGATTTCTTCTTTTATATTCGCAATACTTCCCGTCATATCACGCATTTCTTGGCGTGCATTTTCATAAGACATATGCTGCATACGAAGTTCTTCTACGTAACTTTCTTTTTGTAAAAATGCTTCATCTATTTCTGTGGAATCAATTTCTGATTGCACTGTTTCTATCTTTTTTCGAAGTGAATCTACTTGTACTTGGAGCGGTTCTATCTTTGCCTTTACCGCCTCATAGCGCGCCATTCCGTTTACAGGAAACTGCCCGTTCTCGTTTTCTAACACTTTCTCGTGCGTACTCTTTTCAATAACAAGAGGCTCAAGCGCCACTAATATTTCATAGTCTTGCTTTCGTCTTTCGGCTGACTCTTTTTCCGCACGAACAGAAGCAAGTTTCTCTTCACTTTCTTTTAACTGCTCGACTTGTTTTTCATACGTGCCAATTTTCCCTTGCCATTCTTTCATCTTTTCCTCAATTTTCTTCATCTCTTGCAGTGACACGTTAATTTCAGGATTACGACCACTCGGCTTAAAGCGCTGATTCATTTCTTTTTCTAATTTTTTATCTAACTGCAATAACGCATCACTTCCGACTGCGCTGGCCGAAAATAAATAATTGCCGATATCCGCTTCGCCGAGCTGATGAATATTTTGAAGACCATGCATATCAAATGAAAAAACAGAATCAAATAAGCTTTCATTCACACCGCTTAATATATCGTTTAAAATATCTTCGCCGCCAGTTTTCCCGCCTTCAAAATAAACGGTCACCGCGCCTACTGCCGTCTTTGGCAATCGTTCAATTTTCAAACGGCCGTACTTCTCTGTTTGAACAGTCATCGCTCCGCCGTACTTCCCGCCTTCTTTCGGCTCATAACGGCGCTGTCCTCTCGTCGGAAAACCGAATAAAATACTTTTCATAAACGAGCGAATTGTCGATTTCCCCGCTTCATTTTCACCGTACAGTACCGTCAGCATTGACAGATCCATTTCCACATTTTCTAGTTTTCCATAGCCATAAATATGGAGTTTTTCAATTCTCATTTTTTATCCCTCTCTTGCTGGAATAATTGCTCTAAAATAATATTTTCCGCTTCCTTTTGAATCTCTTTCTTCTCTTCTTCCGTAAAAGCTTCAATGCTATTACGCGCTACAGGAGATGTCCAAATGGTGCGCAACACTCCGTCCATATTTGTGAAAGCTTCTAACTCTTTCAGCACACTACCGACGAAATGATTTTCTTCTTTCAAACGTTCAATTTCCGCAAAAGAAACCGTCTCGTTTTTCCACTTCATCGCATATACAAAGTCTTTTCGCTCTTCTCCCGCTGCTAAAATATGAAAAATCTCTTCCACGCGCTTGTCTTCACGCAAATAAGGAGCAAGTGGTCCCTGTCCTGTAAATATGACAGTTAAAAGCGTACCTTCCTCTTCTCTTCTGCATTCATTCATCGCACTTGACGCGCTCGTCATAAGATCATCAACAGTTTCAAGTCCATCAATATTCACTTCTATCTCATCCCACACAACATCCGCCGTATGGAAAAATGAACACTGCGATCCTTGTTTCGTGAGTTCAATAAGGTACGCACCCTTCTCGCCCGTCTCCTTACGATGACGCCCTTGTATATTACCTGGATAAATAATGTACGGCTCTTCTGATAAAATTTCACGTTTATGTATATGGCCAAGAGCCCAATAATCAAACTGCTTTTCCTTCAGCTCACGAATTTGAAACGGTGCATAGCGATTATGCTCTGCATCCCCTTCCACACTTCCGTGAAGCATTCCAATATGAAAAGGCGCATCACTCATTTTCGTATACTGCGCTGTCATATTATCCGTTACCGCTTGCTGCAAATAACTAAACCCATAAATAGAAGCTACAAGCTCACCATCTTTATAAAATGATTTCTCCTCTACATAAGGCTCCGTAAACACATGAACATTTTCCGGAAACTCAATTGCCGCCCAGCTTCCCCCTAAATGATCGTGGTTACCATGAATAATAAAAACGGGAATATCGTACTGCGAAAGTCTCTTCATTTGCTCACGCACAAACACTTGCGCCCTCAAACTTCTCGTCTCCGCATCATACAAATCCCCGGCTAGTAATACGAAATCAACGCGCTCTTGAATCGCTTTATCAACAATACGCTCGAACGATTCAAACGTACTCTGCTTCATTCTCTCCCAAACAGACTGTGGTACATTCATCTCCATCCCTTTAAACGGACTATCCAAATGCAAATCAGCCGCATGTATAAACTTCACTTGTTTCACAAATAACGATCCTTTCTATAGTTCAAAAGTTTCATCTTATCCGCATGAACACAAACAATAAATGCTCAATTGGCGAAAACTAGTAATAAGCAGGAAATAAAAAATCCCCCACTGATTAAAGTTTCACTTTATTGTAACACGCAATGTCATATATTTCTTTGCATATTCTAGTGATTTATGCCAAAATAGTTATAAGATTCTGATTTTTATTATTGGAGGGAATTTTCATGGGAGTATACGTTCTAACAGTCTTTGAAAAAGATGGTTCAAAAGCATTAGACGAATCATTCGAGGCAGCAACTGAAAAAGAAGCGAAAGCAAAAGGTGAATCTATTTTACAAGAAAAAGGATTGTATGAAAAAACACATCGCTGCACATCTTCTGCAGGTAAGCTCGTTTTATTCCAGCGCTAAAAAAAAGAAGCGTCATCCGCTTCTTTTTCACTCTACTATATCTTCGTCACACCACGTAAACACCACATCTAGAATGCGATTACCGATACGTACGCGTTTATTCCATTTACCTGTTTGGATCTGATGTTGCAATTCCGCTTTCATCTTTTCCGTCCAGTCGTGAATCGTGTCACTACGGTCGTACGGATATACGCCCGGAAACTCTTCCTGCAGAAGATGCAAGCTCTCTGCATCAAAATGAAAATGGAAGAAGTAGTTTGCTGTAAGCGATGGTTCTTGCAATCGTAAAAAATGATCATCAACTTGCTTTCTATTTCTATAGAAAGTAAAGATATTCACTTTACCGCTCGTAATTTGGTCAATTTGAATTTCGTGCTTCTCTATAATCACGTCTTGCCCACCTCGTTATATACTACCCTTAGTATATATGTCTTTTGCAACAAAGTTAACCATTTTCGCGCGAAATTCATTTCCTTCATTATATTACCCGTACCTCCAAGTACAATCAGGACAAATAAACAAAGTTGAAGGGGAGCGATCACATGTATTTCGGAAGCAAAGGTTGGTATGTAAAAGAACTTAAAAAATTAGGGATTCGTACTTACGAAGGTAAAAAACTAGAATCTTATCGTACACATATTTTATCTAGTTTACTTGAGAGAATTAAGAAAGCTTCGGCTTAATAGATGTAGGAAGCGACTACGGTTGCTTCCTTTTTATTTACTAAATAAAAAGGAAATCATCATCCCTTAACTTTACCGTTATACTTCCTTGATAGAAACCGCCCATTATCAACTGAATTTCTAGTACCAAATACTCTTCCAGATAATCATTTGTATATATTTTAAATTCTCCATACTTATTAACTCGTCCGCTTCCAACATACATATCACTACTTGTTATGACAATTGTTGAATGGGGTTCTGCACGGCCCAATATACGATTATTACTATAGTCCAAAGCATCCACATTTATTTTTTGATGAATATTATTAACTGAATCTCTACATTTATTTTCACACAAATTAACATTGCTTTCTTCAGCCCTCGATAGCGCTCGATTCCTACTAGTCTTTTCTGAAGAGAAAGCAACATTCCCCAGCCAACTAAACCTATCAAATGTAGTAATAGGTAGAAACATCTACGTTAACTCCCCCATTCTTCCAATACTTCCATCTCATTTTTTATCAACTACGGTCTTTTAATGAACTTACAGCAATACGTTTTATGTTGGGGTAAAAGAAAATAGCTTTGGTTTTCCATTCAATTTCGCACTGTTAATTTGTACAGAACACATAGAATACTGTTTTTCACCCCAGATGTAATGACAACACCACACAAAAGAAACCACGATCCATTAAATGTAAATCCACCTTCAAATATATTAATAATAATTATGTTGCCAATTATTAAGAGAATCCATGAAATGGAATACTGTTTTCCATTTGTAATATATAAAATTTCATCCTCATAACAGACTGTAATTCCCCCACCTTGCCAAACACCAATAGCGAAAGAAATAAGCGTAACTGCCAGTAACTCTGCTTGTAAATCCCTAGTCATTTGTTGCGGCGCCGTATAAGTAATAATCCCTATCATCATGAGAAAAGTTATAATATCTATCCAGTTTAATTTTCTTTGTTTGCTTTGCAGCCAAATAAAGAAAATTAATACAGGAATTAAAAGCAAAGTTTCCATTTAATTATTCTTCTTCCTTTCCTACATTAGAAACGTCTATAATTGTAATGCAATTAGATTGTTCTTAAATCTCTCATACTTTCTGAAGCATAACATGAGAAAGAAATAAAAAAATCGTACAAAAGGGCAAGCCTATAATGTACGATTGGGCATATATAATGTTTTAAAAATGAATTAACTTCCTTTCAATAGATACAGCTACTGCTTCTGACCGTGAATTAACACCTAATTTATTGTATATATTTGTTAAATATGCTTTTACCGTTCGCTCAGCTATTCCCATATCAAATGCAATTTCTTTATTCTTATATCCGCGCGCAATAGCTTTCAGCACAAACAATTCTTTAACCGTTAAGTTATTTTCTGCAACCTTATCAGCATGTACTTCTTTCCTTTTATACTTCACTATCTTTTCCATAATATTTGGTTGTAGTAAAATCTCACCTCGAATAGCCGCTTCCAATGTTCGAAACAAATTCTCTCGATCCGTATCTTTTAGCAAATATCCTTTTGCCCCTAACTCAATTCCCTTTAACATTAATTCATCTTCGTTATAAGTAGTTAATATAATAATCGGCGTATGGTTTTGTTTTTCATTCAAAGCCTCAATTGTTTCTAAACCACTCATTTTAGGCATATTCAAATCCATTAAAATGACATCAGGTTTCTTCTTTTCTATGAAAGAAAGGGCTTCTTCTCCGTTTGCAGCCTCACCTATAATTTGAAATGAATCACTCGTTTCTATTATTAATTTCAGACCTTCTCTTACAACGAAATGATCATCTACAATTAATACGTTATGTTTCATGGCTATCTCCTTCTTTATTTATAGGCACTTGAATATACACTTTCGTACCTTTCATCTTTTCACTCAATATATGTATTTCTCCCTTAATCAATCGAACACGCTCATTTAGACCAATTAAACCATAATGTCCAGGATTCTTACCGATATATCTAGTGTCAAAACCAATTCCATTATCTTCAACTTCAATAGTAAGTTTTTCAAGATCATCGATATATTCAACATTTAAATTTACATCTGCTGCCTGTGAATGTTTTGCGATATTCGTTAAACATTCACTAATTACATATAAGCAGTGCTCTTTTACTACGCTTGAAATATACGGTGGACTTTGGATAGTAAATCTCACATGTATAGACGTAGCTTCAGAAAAACGTTGAATCTCTTCTTTTACTGCTCCATTAAATGAATTAGTAGTATGACGCAAATCATCAATAACCAACCTTGCATCATGTAAAGTTTGTCTCGCTCTTATCATAGTTTGTTTCATAATCTCTTGAGATCGTCCTGTATTCCCTTTTTGCATATGGGCATCTATCGCTTCCAATTGCATAATTAAGCTTGCTAAACCTTGCGCTAACGTATCATGTAAATCTCTTGCCATACGCTGCCTTTCATTAGCTAATGTCAATTCTTCCACTCTCATATATGCAGACTCTAACTCTTGAATATAGCTCTGTATACGATTACGTGCATCAAATTGCTGCTTATTAATATAAGAAAAAGGAATAATAATTGCTAACACTAAAAGAAACATAGAGATAAGAATAGCTAATTTATTCACACCATAATTGATACTAATTGCAGCACAAAATATTGCATACATAAGAGTAAAAACTGCCATTACTTTAAATATATTGTTATAAACATATAAACTTTGGGCGATTAAAATAGGAGTTAATCCAACAAAAATCGCTATCGAAGCATTTGTTGCAATAAACGCAGCCAAAAACACAATGAAAAGTTGTACAAAAAAGAAGTACAACAATTGCCTATTTTTTAATGAACTCGCATACCAATGAAAAATAGTATGAATAACAATGACTATTGTAAAGAAAAAACTATCCATAGAGAAAATATTATTACGAAACTCTAAAAGTACTGAAGCTATATATACGAGTGTAATCCATAAAACAATAAACCTTCTTGGAATAAATACCGCTTCCAATACATTTTTATCCAAATCTATATTTGAATTTATTTTTTTCATATTCGACCTCCACCATTATATTATACAAGATACAGCTTACATTTTGATAAAGTGAAGGCTTTTACATACAGCCCGACTCCCACAAATAGCGGGATAAGTCACTTATTCCTCTTCATCCTCATTACCAAATACAAATATGAATTATTGCATATCGAAATGCATTGATGTTTTTGTAAGCGCTTACTATAATGAATTTATAAAGATTTATTACATCTTACTACTAAAGGAGGCAATCATATGGAAATCGCAATGGCAGTTTTAAACTTTGTAGGTGGAGTAATTCCATTAGTTCAAGAGCTTTTAAAAGCATTCATGTAAGGTTATCATTCAGCAATTATTTATAAGAATTATCATACAAATGATCTGTATATCAAAAACACATTGATACACAGATCATTTGTGTGAGAAAACTTTATACGAGAACTATGTCACCTAGCAGAACAATAATGATACATCTATCTCAAGTTGGAAAAAGACGCTCACAAGGGCGTCTTTTTCTTATATTACTATGTATTCAGGAGAAATCGATTTTTTCAAAATAGATTTTTTATGTCTTATAAACCCTATTGTAGTATCCCAGCTTCAACTACCTAAAAAATAACATTGTCAACCGAACTTAAATTGGTTATTATAAAAGCGAATATAACAGGAGATGAGCAGATGAATATGAACGAAAAGAAATCTTTTTCAAAAGTTTCTCGGCGGAAATTAGTCGATGAAGTGCTAGAACGTCTACAAGAAAAAATCTTTTCTGGCGAGTATGAAGTTGGTGATCGCCTCCCTACAGAGCCGCAATTAATGGAAGAGTTAGGAGTAGGACGTTCAACATTGCGAGAAAGCATAAAGATATTAGTACATGCTGGCATATTAGAAGTTCGACAAGGACAAGGTACTCGTATTGTCTCACTCAATACAACGCAAGATTCATTTGAAAAACGATTGCAAGCAGCTAATATAAATCATGTGTATGAAGCACGAAATATGCTAGATAAAGAAGTAGCGATGTTAGCGGCACAGCGCCGAAGCGACGAGGATCTTTTATACTTAAAAGGACATTTGAATAAAAGAAAACATGCCCTTCAAGAAGGTAATTATGTAGCATACATAGATGCAGACATTCAGTTTCATTTAGCAATTGCAAAGGCGAGCAAAAACGAAGTTCTACTCGATTTGTATCAATCTTTCGTACCTGCCCTTCGCCACATTTTAAGCCAATTCATATTAAATACAGTGGACTATGAAGATAACTCTGACATTCATGAAAAGTTATTCCAAGCTATTTTTAAACAAAATACCGAAGAGGCACGAACATACGCCGTTCAAAATTTGGAGCTGAAATAAGCTCCTTATCTATTACACACAAACATCAGATGATATACTGAATAACATCTGATGTTTAAGAGAGGAGAAAATGAAATTGAAGCATCAAGAACGAACTTATTTGTATATACTAGCACTATTTTTTGTTTCTATTAATTTACGTATCGGAATTACATCTGTTTCACCTGTATTAGAAACAATCCGACAAGACTTAAATATAAGCAATTTTTCCGTTAGCTTTTTAACAGCTATTCCTGTTTTTTGTATGGGGACATTCGCCTTACTGACTGGGAAGGTAATTAGGAAATACGGGGCAGAAAAATCAATTATGGCTTGTCTTATTTTAATCGGCTTTGCAACATGCATGAGAGCTTTTACCTTTTCCATTTCCACATTATTCGCGAGCTCTTTATTTATCGGCATTGGAATTGCACTTGCAGGTCCGTTACTATCAGGTTTTATTAAAGAAAAATTCCCTACGAAAATCGGCTTAATGATTGGAATATATTCAGTAGGCATGGGAACTGGCGCTTCTTTAAGTGCAGGGTTAACGATTCCTTTACAACATGTATTAAAAGACGATTGGAATATGGCACTCGCTTTTTGGGGTGTACTTACTATTATCGCTATTATATTTTGGTATCCGGTTATGAAACGAAAAAAGAATACGAGTACACAAGATAAAAAGAATAATAGTTTACCTTTAAGAAATAAAAAAGCATGGTTGTTCACAATCTTTTTCGGACTACAATCAGGAATCTTTTACTCCATTACGACTTGGCTTGCGCCCGCAAATCAAAATATGGGTGTCAGTAGCGAACAAGCTGGTACTCTCATAACTGTTTTTACAGTTGTTCAAATGATATGCAGCTTTTTAATTCCAACATTAGCGGATATTTATAAAAACCGAGCACTTTGGTTATTAGGGAGTATATGCTTCGTACTCGTAGGTTTATCGCTTATGATTTACCCACTAACTACACCATGGATTCCTTCTATTTTACTAGGTATCGGACTCGGCGGCGTATTCCCACTCGCTCTCATGCTACCGCTATATGAAACAAAAACTTCAGAAGATGCGAGTGCATGGACTGCTATGATGCAGTCAGGAGGATATATTATGGGCGGATTCATTCCTGTCCTAGCAGGAATCGCTCGTGATTATTTTAATAGTTATACGCAAGTTTTTATTATAATGGCACTTTTAAGCTTCATTTTATTCCTATTAACTTTAGTCATGAATAAAAGGAAAAGAAATGCAGAAGATCTTGTCTCCGCTTAAATTCAAAATGTTAATATATGGTATAATTTAATTAAAAACGAAAGGAGCTTCTAACATGTGGTTCATTTCGGCAATCGCGCCTGTTGTAATAGTTGGTGGAATTGTAGTATTTGTAATTAAAAGATTGGAACATAAATATAAGAACGGAAAATTAGGTAAGAAAAAATCTCAAAAAGCTCAACTGTTATTAGATAGTTTCATACCTATGGGAATGCTTGTTGGCTGTATGATCGGTTTGATTTTCGGTATGTTTTTCCCGGACTTCTCCCTGCTTTCAGTTAGTTTAGGGGCCGGAATAGGCTATTTATTTGGTTATTTCGCCTATGAAATTTATAGTAAGACAGGAGATAATTTTTCATAATCCAAAAAGAATAATCAGGACAGTACATAGTAGTCATATACAATATGTACTGTCCTTTATTTTTGCATCAATGCTATCACCTTGCCTTTCACATCCTATACACCTTTTTTATTGATTTTCCTCTCCTCCCTCTTTTGTATATCCGCTTTTTTGTTTTCATTGTAAATTCCTCTTAACCACCTTTAAAGTTATCCATATCACTCATTCTCTCCTTACCCCAAATAACAATTTTATTATTTATCATAAAGTTAACACTCTCGTTAAACATATATAAAGATTGTTGTATTTCTTACTTTTCTCCTTGAAAACAATATATACTACATTTGAAATAAGTGGGTACGTCTGCTTATTATCTAAATTCCCGTGCAATACCCCCTCACGAAATGCTAGGAGCAATCCTAGCATTTTTTACAATAACGTTTTGCTTATTTTAAACATATGTACAGTATAGTTTTTTCAGCTTATCCTTTAAGCGGTTATATCATTTTAGCGAGCCAGTACATTCGCCATCATCTTATTTTTTGTACTTATAATACGCCATCAACTCTTCTTCATTTTAACTTTAATCACGAAACAAAAAAATCCCCTTAAAGCATAAGCTTCAAGGGGTGAGCCTGTATTTTTACTTACTTATATACGTACAGCTGTACCACTTACAGCAACCATTAACATTCCATCACGAACAACTTCGTAATCTACGTCAATACCAACGATAGCGTTCGCACCTTTTTGTTTTGCAAGTTCTTTCATTTCATCCATCGCGATATCACGAGCTTCTTTTAGCTTGCTTTCATAAGAACCAGCACGGCCACCGACAACATCACGAACGGAAGCAAATAAATCACGAACAATATTTGCACCCATAATAGCTTCACCATTTACAATATCAATATACTCAATAATTTCTTTACCTTGGATTCCAGACGTTGTTGTTACAATCATGACTGACACGCTCCTAATAACTTATAGTTTTTTGATTAGCTTTCTTATGTCTTTATTATGACATGGAAAAAGTATCTAATCTATTGAATTACCTTACATGAATGTGACAATTTTGTAAGGATGAAACGCGTATTATTTTTAATAAGGCGCTTTAACATTAGGATATATAAACGATTTTCTATTTTCTTTCCAGTCCTTTTCTACTTCTTTAAAGGTTGGTCGTCCTAATTCTTCATTGTTTTCATGTTTACTAAACCATTTCTTCACATACTTCTCTCCATTTTTATTTTGAACCGTACAAAGGAAACTATTACTACTATCCTTTACTATTTTTACAATCACGAAAAGACACCTCTTTCCTTTTCAATAAAGTGAAACTTTAATCAGTGGGGGTTTTGTTCATCCCCCACTGATTATTAGTTGAACCAATCGGGCTTTTACGGGCAGCCCGACCCCCACTTAACTTCTTTGCTTTCACTAAATTTTGAGGTGGGGGTCTTACTGCCCACAAATAGCGGGGTAACAGAATAGAACTTGATCTTTTACTATAAGCCCTTCCTCTCTTATAGTCATACGACTCCTCGGCCGCGCCAAAGTTGTAAGATCAAAAACGATATTCACTATGTTTACATTTTGCATAATTGATATGTGAAGTAAATATTATTTAAAGAAATCGGAGTTATAAGCATTATGCTTATCAAATATTTTATAGATTTCTAACTTATCATCTAATTTTGCATCTACTAAAATTAATATATTTCCATCGTAAATGTATTCTTCATATTTCTTAGCATGTTCTTCGGGAATTCCTAATCCGATAAATGCTCCTATTAAACTTCCAGCTCCTCCGCCAATACCGGCTCCTTCAATAGCTGCTGCGATAGGTCCCGCTGCTACGATTGGACCCATTCCAGAAACAGCAAGTATACCAAGACCTGTTAATAAACCACCGAGTCCGCCTGCTACTCCTCCTGCCACAAACCCTGTCGCTGAAAAGATATCCGCTTTATGTGCCGTTTCACTATTCACTTTTTCACCCGATTTTTCTTCCAGATGTTCAATTTCCTTTTGATCCTTCGCAATAGCTGAAATGTTACCCGCCGAGTATCCTTTATCTTTTAATTCATTAATAACGAATGCCGCATCATCAATTGTTCTAAAAATACCTACTATTTTTCTATCTACATCCATAACTATTAACCTCCTAAAGTTTTATATAATGTATCTTTATCTTTCTTCATTTCTGTATACACTAACCTTCTTATTAACATAACCATTTACGAAAAAAGCGAATAGTAAAAGCATTACAAGCGAACTACTTAACAAGTAAATTAAATCAAATGTAATATCAACCATCATTTCATTCATGTATACCAGACTCCTTTTTATTTAAAGTAAAATTATATTTTGATAGACTAATCTACTAAACATAGAAATCTTACAATTCATCTTCAGTCAATCTCTTTGTAGTATATGTATACCCTTCGTAACCCTTTCTAAACCTAAAAAACTATAATTATATTTTTTCTTATTTATATGTTTAACATTTTTTAAAACGGGTATGTTTATATTGTTATGCTTACTATACAGAAAGGAATATTTCGATGAATGCAATCCAATCTACTACTATTCTTTATAATGAAACACCTACAATAACGCAGATTCATCATTTTTATGCTTTAATGACAACATTTCAAACTAATCTATTTATAAGTAAACACGGAACACTTACTTCTATTAAAAGCTTAAGCACATTAATATCCTTTTTCCTTACTGTAAAAAAGAGAGAGCTTGTATTATTTATCTTTGAAGGAATAGATGCAAAAAAAGCTTTAAGCACACTCTTTCCTTCTTAAAAGTTTTATTATCCCCCTATTCCCTCGATCGTTACTTTTCATATATGTTTTTATATTTCAAAATGATTTCCTCTATTCAAAACGAGACCCCCTAATACAATAGGGGGATTTCTAGTTTGGCCTTATGAAAACTGATATAATATATATTACGTTTTTCATTCTTTACAATAGAAAACTTTTAATAATCTTGAAGGTAGGAATTTTTAATGAAATCGAAAGCAAAATTTAGTATTCGCTACAAAATTATGGCTGGTTATTTAGTTATGATTTTTTTCTTACTTATTTCTTTCATTATGTTAAACAATGAGATTTCCAATTTACAAAAATCTCGTAATTTTATTATTGATCACGATTTTAAAGTTCTTAATTTAACGAATCAAGTGGAGAAAGAATTGCTAACAATTGAAAATAAAGCGAAAGGATTTATTAATTCTAATAACGCAAATTACGTGCAATCCCTTAACACTGCGGAAAAGGATTACGAAAAACATTATCAAGATCTTTTGGCTCTATTAGAGGATAACCCCTCTCAGCAAGAAAAATTAAAACAGATTAACGAAAATATTAATAGTTGGATTAATAAAGAGATTCATCCATTAATTACAAATCATAATAGTAATAACATACAAGCAATCGACACGACTCAAATTCAGTCATTACAATCGCAGCTAACTAACTTCCGTAGTATAGAGGAGCAACTAACGAAAAAAAGAGCTGCACAATTAGATACTGAAAATAATAAATTAGAGATTTGGTTATACAGTTTATTGTTCTTACTTTCTTGTATTTCTATTATCATTTCACTCTATATTTCGAATTCCATTACGAAAACGATTAAAAACGTAATTCAAGCTATTAAATCCATTTCTTCTAAAGAAAAAATTACTGAAAGAATTCATGTAAACACGCGGGATGAAATAAAAGAGCTTGCTCATACAACGAACCACCTACTAGACGAAATATCTAAAAGAGAGTGGTTACAAACCGAGCTTGCAGAATTAATTTTAATGTATCAAGGTGTACCTTCTATTGAGATGTTAGGTAAAAAAATTCTTAGTGGAATTATACAAAAAACGCAAACCTCTTGCGGTGCATTCTATGTACGTGAAGAAGTTGAAGAAACTGTCTACTATGTGAAGAAAGCTTCTTTCGCCGATCAAGGTTCTGATATTGGAAAACAATCCATTAAAATGGGTGAAGGTTTAATTGGGCAATGTGCTTTAGAAAAACAAAGCTTTATTCTTCGAGAAATACCAGAAGAATTTCGTTATGTCACTAGCGGTTTATTAGAAATACGCCCTCAAAACCTACTAGTCATCCCTATCTTATTTGAAGATGAAGTGATCGCAGTAATGGAGTTAGTAAGTGTAACTGAGATTTCAGACTTACATCAAGATTTAATTCAACAAACCGTTGATAACCTAGGTCTAACAATCCATAGTATTATGGGACGTATGCGAATTCAAACGCTTTTACATGAATCACAAGCAATGATGGAGGAGTTACAAGTTCAATCAGAAGAATTGCAAACGCAAGCTGAAGAACTACAAATGCAAGCCGAAGAATTACGAACAACTAATGAACAACTAGAGTCTAGAACTGAAGAGGCTGAACAAAAGACAACTGATTTAGAAATTACTAAATCAGAATTAGAAGAAAAAGCAAGCGAAATATTACGTAGTTCAAAATACAAATCAGAATTCCTAGCAAATATGTCCCATGAATTACGAACACCGTTAAATAGTATTTTACTATTATCTGAAATGTTAAGAGAAAATCATGATAACCATTTATCCGATGATGAAATTGAATTAGCAACCGTCATTCATTCATCAGGAAAAGATTTACTTACTCTAATTAATGACATACTAGATTTATCTAAAGTAGAAGCCGGAAAACTAGACGTCATTTTTGAAGCAACGAACATAAGTGACATGGCAGCAAATATGCAGCAAAACTTTTTACATATTGCTGCACAAAAAAATGTCGAACTTACTATTGCAGACAGTGATATTATTCCTGATTTATTTTATACAGATGCAAAACGGATTGAACAAATTATTAAAAACTTATTATCCAATGCATTTAAATTCACGGAAAAAGGATCCGTCTCTTTACATTTCGATTCGATAGAAACAACCAATTTGAGTCATGATATGCAGTCTATAAGTAAAGATTGGATGACAATTTCAGTAAAAGATACTGGTATTGGTATCGCTACAGAACAGCATCAACTCATTTTCGAAGCCTTTCAACAGGCAGATGGCGCAACGATTCGGAAATATGGTGGTACAGGCTTAGGATTATCTATCTGTAAAGAGTTTGCTAGATTATTAGGCGGTTGGATTACGTTAGAGAGTAATTTAGGAGAAGGCAGTACTTTCACAGTATATATTCCTAACCTTCCAAATGGGTTAAATGATATACAGTTATCCAATTTAGAAGTCGCAGCAACGATAGAAGATGTTATTCCTGCTGAAGTTATTGAGGAAACTATAGTTACTCCAGAAACAAATAACGTCTTCCAAGAGAAAACTATTTTAATTGTCGATGATGATCATCGAAATATATTTGCATTACAAAATGCATTAGAAAAACAACATGCCAACATTATTACTGCACAAAACGGCATAGAGTGTTTAGAAATACTAAAAAGCAATACAAATATTGACCTTATCTTAATGGATATTATGATGCCAAATATGGACGGTTATGAAACGATGGAACATATCCGAATGAATTTAGGGTTACATGAAATACCTATTATCGCATTAACTGCTAAAGCAATGCCAAATGATAAAGAAAAATGTTTATCTGCTGGCGCTTCAGATTATATAAGTAAACCATTAAATTTACATCAACTCTATTCGGTAATGAGTGTATGGTTAATAAAATAAGTGAGGTTTAGTTTAAGTGGAAAATAAGTATTATAATTTTGATCCATCCGTAGATATGGATAAGCGTACGAACTTAGAAATTGAATTACTATTGGAAGCGGTATTTAAACTGTCAGGATTTGATTTTCGCCAATATGCTCGCACATCTATTTATAGAAGAATTTGTAATAGAATGCAGCTCTCTAATATCCCTACCATTTCAAAATTAATTGAAAAAGTAATTCATGAGGAAGGGTTTTTAGAACAGTTATTAAATGATTTCTCCATTAATGTAACTGAAATGTTCCGTAACCCTACTTTTTTTAAAGCGTTAAGAGAGCATGTTATTCCTGAATTAAAAAAGTATCCTGAAATTAGAATTTGGCATGCTGGATGCGCAACTGGTGAAGAAGTGTTATCAATGTCCATCTTACTTCACGAAGAAGGATTAAGTGAAAAAGCTGTTATTTACGCAACAGATATGAATACAAATGTATTAGAAAAAGCAAAACAAGGCATCCTTCCGTTAAATAAAATGCAAACTTATACGAAAAACTATTTACAAGCTGGAGGTACACAAGCATTTTCTAACTATTATTCAACAGATAATCGTTTTGCTTATTTTAATCCATCCCTTTTACAAAACATTATTTTTGCACAGCATAATTTAGTAACCGATCAATCTTTTAACGAATTTCATATTATACTTTGCCGTAACGTTTTAATTTACTTTACGAGTAAACTTCAAAACCAAGTACAGCAACTATTTTATGAAAGTTTAGGCCACAATGGATTCCTATGTTTAGGAAATAAAGAAACTCTTCGTTTTTCAGATATAATGCCGCATTATATCCAATTTAATCCTAACGAACAAATCTATCAAAAAATACAATAAAAAGCGTATGAAATCCTATGTTTGGATTTCATACGCTTTTTATTTCGCATTCGTTTGTATCATAATTAGACACATATCATCTGATTGTGTTTTCTTCTGTTCTTCCTTATAAAATCCTTCTATCTCTTCTTCTAAATCTCCCCATTTTCTTTCTGTAAAAGTACGCAACTTCTCTTCAGACTCAAATTCATCATTTGCAATTGATTCAAGAACACCATCTGTAAACAATAATATTTGAGCGTTTTTCTCAAAAGGTATGACTGTCTTCTCGACTTTTATTTCATCAAAAAATCCTACCGCACAACTCCCACGATCTAGTTCAATTATATTCTCTTCATCAACTAAAACGTATCCCGAAGGATGTCCTGCATTTACATATTCAATTGTTCTATTTTCTGTATTAACTACTAAGTATATTGCTGTAAAATAATATGGAATATTGTCATTCTCATTATGTAAAAGAGTCATATATTTATTTAAGTCTTTAATGACGAGTTCTGGATCGATTAAACATTTAATCGTTTCACGTAATACAGACGAAATAAACATACAAACTAATGAAGCAGATACACCATGTCCCATCACATCTAATAATATAATACCGTAGCGGTTTTCATCGATTTTATACCAATAATACATATCTCCAGCTAGTTTGAATGAAGGTAAGTAACTTGCTTCAATTTTTATATGATCTTCTCTTAATGGGCTACTTAATAAATTTCTTTGTACTTGTGTAGCTAAATCTAATTCATTACGGAGGTTTTCTTCTTGTTCTTTATGCCAATTTAATTCTGATTTCAAGCGTAATGCTACACGCATACGCGCTAACAATTCAACTTTATTTATCGGTTTCGTAATATAATCCATTGCGCCTATGTCAAGCGCTTCAGCTAATTTATTCGCATCTTCTAAAGCTGTTACAAAAATAATAGGAATATCTTTAAACTTCTTCTTATTTTGTAATCGCCTACAAACTTCAAGTCCATCAATTTCAGGCATCATAATATCTAATAGTATTAAGTCAATTTCATTATGCCTGGAAGAATCTTTTCCAAAATGGATGTATTCGAAAAGCTCTTGTGCAGAATTAAGCGATACAAGATCCTGATATCCGGCTTGTTTTAAAATTTTTTCAATTACAAAGATGTTAACCGGATTATCATCGACAATTAAAATGGACACAAGTTATTTCCCCTTTTCTTATTTAAAATGTAAATCTATTATCATTTTCTATTTTTCTAGTATTGCATACTCAGTTATAAAATGAAAATTTCCTACTCAAACATATTTATACAGCAAAAGAACAAACCCCCTAGAAATGAGAGTTTGTTCTTTCACTCTATAAATTTCCACTATTAATTTAACACCATTGCTTTGTCACTTAAAAGACGATCTAATTCTTCCATATGATTTGTTTCATCTGCGATCATATCTTCTAGCTTTACAACTAACTCTGTCATATTTAATTTCGCTGCCTGTTCTTTTCTCGTTTCATAACGCTTAATTGTTTCATATTCTGATTGTCTAGCGTATTCTAACATTTCTCTAACATCTTCTACTTGTTTCACTGGTAAAGGGATCGTAGTAGGTGTACCACCTAGCGTCTTAATTTTCTCCGCTAAATATAGGGCATGTCCTTGTTCATCACTAATTTCAGATTCAAAGAAAGGTTTTAACACTTGTCTATATATACCAGAAACTGTAGCTGCATTATGGTTATACATAATAATTGCCGAGTATTCTCCTGCTAAATCTTCATTCAATCCTTCGATTAGTTCTTTCACATCGTGTGACATTTTTATATCTCCTCCTATACTTAATAACTACCCCTTTTCTCATGTTTTAAACATAATTATTTAAAATTTTTATGTATCTAAAAACGCTGCTTGCTTCAATTTACTTATCGCTTGTCTTTTAATACGAGAAACGTGCATTTGTGAAATACCTAACCGTTCCCCTGTATCCTTTTGATTTAAATTTTCACCAAATATATAATGAATAACACTCTTTTCCGTATCATTTAATACGTTAAAAATATCCTTTAAAACGAGACGTCTTTCTGTCTCTTCATATCCTTGCTCTACTTCACCTACAGATTCAATTCTCGCTACCGAACTTCCATCAGATGAATTTTCAACTACATCATCTAAGGAAGATACTCGATAATTATTTTTCGCATCCATAATTTCTAGCACTTCCTCTTCAGATAGTCCTAAATGATCCGCAATCTCTATAATCTTCGGTGAACGTTGCAGTTGATCTGTTAGCTCCTCTATCGCAAGTTTAATCTTTCCGCCTAAATCTTTAATTCGCCTTGGAACATGAATACCCCAAGTTTTATCACGTAAATACTTCTTTATTTCGCCTACTATCGTAGGTATTGCAAACGGCTCAAAAGCATTCCCTATCGAATAATCATACCTTCTTATTGCGCCTAAGAGCCCTAACATTCCTACTTGTATAATATCCTCATGCATCGGCCCACCTTTTGAATAGCGATATGCAATGGAATATACGAGATTTTTATAATGATTAACCAATCTTTCCTGCGCTTCATCACATTGTTTTTGTTGGAATTCTGCAATTAGTTTAATAACGTCTTCTTTAGTAAGATTTGTAGGTTGAGATTGGATTTCCATCATTCTCCACCTGCTCTCTTTGTATATATTTTGTCATTAAAACTGTCATGCCCTCATCATGCATAATTTGTATATCATCCATTAACGTATTTATTAAATATAAACCTAAACCATTTTCCGGCAAATGTTCTACTGGTTTATTAATATCATACGGACCAACTTTACTTTTTAAGGTGCTAAAATCAAAGCTAACTCCATTATCCGCAACCATAATTTCTAATCGATCTTCATATAGACCAAAGACAATTGTAATTTCTCCAACGTCTTCTTTATATGCATGTTGTACAATGTTTGTACATGCTTCACTAATAGCAATTTTCATATCTTCTATATCGTCATAAGCAAAGCCCATTCGATTCGCAACACCAGCCATTGTTAAACGAATAATAGCCACATATTCTGCTTTTGCAGGAATTTTCATTTCTATCTTTTCAAATTTCTCCATCATCCCTAGTCACCTTCTTTCTACTTTTTCAAAATCGGAATTCAAATTTAATATTTCTGTTAGTCCTGTAATATTGAATAATCTTTTTAGTCTTTTAGATACACCAATAAACTCTAGTTTTCCATCATTTTTCTTAATTGCTTTTAATAGCGCTATAAAAACACCTAAACCTGTACTATCCATATAATCTACCTTATTAAAATCTACTACTATATAAACCTCTTTCTCACTTGCAATAGGCATTACCTTATTTTTCAAATCTGATGCCGTATACGCATCAATCTCACCATTAAGTTGTACTGTATAACCTAAATCATTTTGCAAAATATTTATTGCCAAATTCATCATTTCCGCCCCCTTATCTCAAACTACTACTATTTAATTACCCATAAAAATTAGTTTTAAACATATTTTTTCATTTTAATTATAAATAAATTTTCTACACCTTTCTCAGCTTAACACTAAAAAAAATACTACCAAATGTTTAAACCTTATAAATTTGTGTATGTATAATGTATAAACATTATTTTTAGGGGGATCTATCTATGGAAGAGCACAGCTTTAAAAAGGGAGATTTTGTTCAATTTTCTTATCGACACGATCATGCTACAAAATTAATTGGTTCCATTATTAACATACTAACGAATACAATTGTAGTTGATATAGGTAATAGCGAGGACTTATCTCATATAGAACCGAGGCAGGTCGTAAGAATAAATAATTGTAAAAAAGTAACGATAGCTTAATATGTAATCTCAATCAGTGGGGCCATCCTCACTGATTCCTATGTAAAATACATTAAAAAAGCATCCAAATTATTTTAATTGGATGCTTTTTTATGTATTTTTATCAGTTTATTAACTTTATAGCTATATATAATAAACTTAAGATTATTATTCATTATCATACTTACGCTTTCCTTAGCATTCTAGAAAAGAATGTAACGATTAAAATAAAGACGATTGCACCTAATAAAGCTGGAAGAATAAAGATACCTCCCCATTCAGGGCCCCAGTGACCAAATAAGGCACTACCTACCCAAGATCCGATTAATCCAGCAATAACATTACCAACTATACCTAAAGGAAAGTCTTTTCCCGTAATCATTCCAGCTAACATACCAATAAGTCCACCTACAATACACGTAATAATAAGTCCCACAATTAGACCTCCTATATATTTTTATAATGGATTTATCAAGCTTTGGCGTTTAACCAAAGCTTGATAAACATGTATTATTCTTTGTTATCCAATCCATCACTTATCTTTTGTTTCACTTTTCCGACTTTTTCTTTTACAGTTCCCTTCGTCTTCTCCCACTTCCCTTCATTTTTCAACTCTCTATCTTCTGTAACTTCACCAATTCCTTCTTTTACTTGCCCCTTTTTCTTTTCAACTTTACCAGTAATTTGTTCTTTTAGCCCGCTCTCACTCATATTTCCAATCTCCTTTTCGTAATAGATTTGTAGATTTAAAGAGTATGAATTTAAATAGAATACGTGCATCTTCTTTCTTGTAACCATTCACCGACTCTTTCTAAATCCTTAACGAATAACAAGATTTTCCCTTCATCCAGTTTTTCTTCATAAAAGTTAGCTTCTTCCTCATTAAGTCCTAATTCTTGCATCTTATTTCTTAACTGATCTCCTGTTTTTTGAAAAACATTAATAATACTTGTCCCAAGTCCCTCTTCTTTTATTCCAATTGTATTCACGTCTGCATTGTCTGCGATTCTATCTGTCCTTTCTTTCTCATATGTTAATACGTAAATATCTTTTTGGTCGATTCCTTTCTTCACTAAATCATTCGCTGCATTCATGACCTCTTTCTCCGTAATAAATTCATATACAAAAGGTTTACTATACTTCGTTTCCATCTTTAACTTCCTCCTCTAAAATGAATTATTTGTTATATTATATGTAATACACCCATTTCCGAAATGTTAAACATAAAATATGAAAAAAATTATGTGAATTTTGATTTTGATAGAGAATGAACCGCATATTTTTCATATATACGCTTCATATTATTCATACGAACATCATTAAAACTAGTAAACATGTCTCCCTATGATTTACAAAATTATCTCCTTACAATAACTACCTAAAATAACAGAAAATTGTTATAATTAAACGTAAGGAGGGATACTATGAAAAAAATCATATCTATATGCGCTCTAACCGCTCTATCTTTCACTTTAATAGGCTGTACAAGCACTTCTACTACAAATAATACTCCAACAACTAAGCAAGAAAATACGAAAAATGCCATTCAATTAAACTCTGCAGACATTACCAACATTGAGATGCTTAGAACAACAAGTAATACTAGTTCCAAATCTCAAACAGATAACGAGGAAATGATACAATCAATCGCTTCAGCAGTCCAAAAAGGAACACCGAAAACAATCACACTAGATCAAAAAAAGAAACAATCTGCGCATTCTACTATAACCGTTACATATAAAGATGACTCAAAAGAAGAGTTTCTTGTGTGGGTTGATAATAAGGAACAAATTACGATTGCTAAAGATGAGAAGAAAGATAAAGTAGAAGCTGTAACGGTGAATATTAAAGGCGCTAAGCTAATGAAGGATTTTTTTAAAAATGATAAAACATAAAAGGATCCCCATCAACTTAAGGATTCAAATTTAGCAAAAAATTTTGTTCAGAAACACTATAAAATTCCAGCCTAATAGGTAAGTGGCGAGACCGTATATTATTAAACTTAAAATGTTTCAAATCGAAGGAAGACACCTTATAAGGTGTCTTTTCTTTATTTACAAAAGGACCTGCTCCATTCATAAATGCATAAAGTAAATTGAATCCGTTAAAGCACATGAGTGAACCTTTGTCTTCCCCCTCCTATCTAAAGGAGGAACTGTTATGGGCTTTGGTGGTAGTTGTGGCGGCTGTGGCTTCGCTGGAGGATTTGCTTTATTAGTTGTATTGTTTATTTTATTAATCATCGTTGGAGCTGCTTGCTTCTGCTAAAAAACTATCGGGAAAGATCCCCGTGCTAAACAAAAAATAAAATAAGCTGCCCATATGGACAGCTTATTTACATAATTATCGAAAGCGGAAGTTAAAAGCTTTTAGTTTCTTGCTCAATTAAAGCACTACATTAATCTAGAAATTCAAGTAATTTAAATTTTTCAATTATCATTGACTTATATTTGATAGCTTCATACTGTGAATTATCAATTTTTGTCTTTTTTATATTTAACATATCAAATATTTCTCTTTCAATATCTCTTCTTGCTTCTAAAACTTTAATTGTTCCGTCTAAACCGTGATAGCCTTTCATTTTCGCATACCCTTGATTTGTATAATACTCAATAAATCCAGCAGACCATTCTTTTGCTCTTTCATTAAATACCTTTCTGAATGAGAATTCCAAATCATCTTGTTCTATATAAAACAATACTGGATTTAATTTCTCTATGATTTTCGCTAATGCATTAATATAACTTATAACTTTCTCTTTTTTTTCACCATATTTAACCATTCCGATTGTTAATGGATTTTGTATGAAGCAACATTCAAAAATATAAGTTTTATTTTCGTTGTTGGCTATTTCAACAAAATCCCTCCATTTTTCAGTTATTAATTCAATATTCCTCTCTAGCGGTAATTCATATATATCATTTTTGAAAATGGTATTTAATAAACTTTCAGGAAAATTAGAGCCGTATTCATTTTTAATTTTTTTATATGGCAATAAATAATTGTTTCCTCGCTTCGTGACTCTATCACTAATTACTTCCCTAAAATTACCACTATTCACTAACAAACTTTCGAATTCACTTTTATCAAAACAAGATACCCCATCATAATCAGCAGGGTGGTCTGGATTCCCTTCAAGAAATAACTCAACGTCAATATTTTTTTCAATTAGAATATCGTAAAGCAAGTTTGCAGTGGTGGATTTCCCAAAGCCAGGAAGCCCTTCTACTATGATTAATTGTGTATTCAAAAAAATCCACACCTTTCTAAGACAAAATAAAAAGTTTTAAATTAAAAATAAATTGTCCACTGAACTCACCCCTAATATCCAATATTAGAGTAATTCCACTATTTTCATAATTTCCCTTCTATCACTAAACTGCCCTTTCGTTGAACAAGGAGCAATGTATAAAATATACATTGCTAATTACATAATTATTTATTATCAGTAGCAAGAAAAAAGCGAATCCCTACTCTCAAAAGAAATCCACTTTTTCTTTGGCTAGGTGCTCTAAAACATGAGGAGACATATGTCGTTGTAATTCTTCAGCGATCGCTTGAAGTTCGTCAAGAATCGAAAGATTCATAAAGAAACGCCATCCTTTCCTATAATTATACAGAAAGGATAACGTCTTTTTTGCTTTATGGATAGTGCAAAAACTTAGTTCCTTATATATATTTACATAATTAGCGAAGGAGGATCTATACTTTCTCTAAAAAACCGCTTCTATTTTATAGAGAGGCGGTTTTTTAAATGAATACAACTATGAATTAACTTTAACTGTTCTGTTTATATATTTTTTCACTTTTGTTTTCTACGCGATGTATAATGCTTTCTCCTTCAACATCAATGTTAGGCAAAATTTTATCCAGCCATTTTGGCAAGTACCAGGCTGACTTACCCATGAGAATCATGACTGCAGGTACGATTGTCATTCTCACGATGAATGCGTCAAAGAAAACACCGAATGTAAGAGCCATACCTATGGATTTAATGATGGTATCAGGTGCCAGCATGAATCCAATAAATACAGACATCATAATTAATCCCGCTGCGACTACGACTCTCCCGCTCTCCCGCATTCCTTCTAGAATAGCTCTCTTTGGATCACCTGTATGCGTATATACTTCCCGCATCTTGCTCACTAGGAACACCTCATAGTCCATGGCGAGTCCGAACAAGATGCCAATCAGAATGACAGGCAAGAAGGCTAAGATCGGACCGGCAGCCGGGAACCCAAATATATTTTGGAAATGTCCATCCTGCACGAAAAATACCACGGCTCCCAACGTAGCGCCAAGAGAAAGTAGAAACCCTAATACTGCTTTTAATGGAATGAGCAGAGATCTAAACACTAGAACTAAGAGTACATACGCAAGTCCCACAATAAGGGCAGCAAAAACTGGCAAGGCGTCACTCAGCTTTTGCACGATATCAATATTCATCGCTGCTGTGCCCGTTACCATTAGTTCAATTTCATTTTTTTTCTCGGTTTGGTTCGATTTGTCCCTGATTGCTTTTACCAAATCCTTTGTCTTTGTATCGTCAGGTCCAGTTTTTGGTGTAATAGAAATCATATAAATCTTTCCAGAAGGCCCAGGGATAGCTGGTGTCACACTTTTCACGTCAGGTAGGTTACCCAATTCTTTTGCGATGGTGTTCATAGCATTTTGCGTTTCAGCTGTTGCTTCTTCTGATTTTGCTACTACCATTAAAGAAGCATGAAATCCTTCCCCATACGCTTCCGTCAATAAATCATATGCTCTTCTTTCTGTCGTTTCTGTGGACTTTGTTGTTCCATCAGAAGGCAGACCAAGGTTCATATGGAAAAACGGAATTGAAATCACTGCAAGTAGTCCGATTGCGAAAATCGTAACAATCAGAGGACGTCTTATGACAAATTCTCCCCATTTATTTGAACCAGCATGTTTCTTACCTGCCCCAGTCATCTTTTGCAAGAATCGATTTTGTTTAGATGGGGCAATCTTATGGCCGACAAGTCCCAAAATGGCTGGTAATATGATGATGGAAACCAACACAGCTGCAAGCACAGTAAAGGCAGCGGATACGCCCATCGCTGTCAGGAATGGAATCTTTGTAACAGACAATCCCAAAAGACCTATAATAACAGTTAATCCTGCGAAGATTACGGCACTTCCCGCTGTTCCCGTTGCGATGGCAACAGATTCTGGAACAGAATCTCCTTGTGCAAGCTGCTGTCTAAAACGATTGATAATGAAGAGTGCATAGTCTATGCCTACTGCGAGTCCCAGCATGGCAGCTAATGATAAGGAAACTGATTGGATTTCCACATAATTGGTTCCAATCATGATTCCTAGCATTCCAATTGCTAATCCGATTATCGCAGTGAGAATCGGCAGTCCAGCTACTAGAAAAGACACAAAGGTAAATGCCAGGACTACGAAGGCAACAAGAACTCCGACAATTTCAGTCATACCTGAAGTCTCTGAGTCAGAAAACGTAACATCGCCTCCTGATAACTCCGTTTGAATGCCGGCATCCCTTGTTGTTTCAATACTATCTAAAAGCTTATCTTTAGAAGCTTCTGTAACCTTTTCTGCTTTTACTTTGTACGTAACAACTGCATATCCAATTGTCTTATCTTCACTGAGGTTCTGCAGTTGCATCGGTGCTGCCACAGAATCAACAGCTGAGTCTTTTTTTATCTCTTCAAGAACTCCTGCAATTTTCTGTTGTACTTCCGCTGACTCCAAGGTTTCGTTTTTTGGTGCTTTAAATGCCACTTTTACTTGGGCACCTGCTGGTTGCATCGCTTTAAACTCTTTTTCAATTATTTTTCCTGCTTTATCTGCTGGTGTATTCGGAATACTCAGCTCGTCCTTGAAAGAGGAACCCATGTTGACTGCAAAAAGCACTAATGCAATAAGAATTGCGAGTGCGCTGAATACAACCTTCTTCCTATGATTTACTGCCCAATATCCTAACTTATACAGATGTTTTGCCAATTAAATCTCACCCTATTCTTGTCAAAAATTATTCTTCTTACGTTGTAATCAAGAAACGTACAAATGCCTAAATTACATATTATTAATATAATAAGATTTTAAAATACTTATTATAGATTGTATCTGAATATCCCTCCCTATTTATAGCTTGCAAAATGGCGACAAATTGCCAGTAAGAAACAAAGAAAATGGTACACATTGACAGCGATAATGTCCTTTTATACAATGAAATTATCACCGCACTAACAATTGTACTTACAAGTGTAAGTATAACAGTGAATTTTCATCTTTCAAGCAATATGTGATGATTTACACTTAAAACGAACAGAATGAAGGGATGTGTTAGCTTTGAGGAAGTCAAGAGAAGACAGTATACACTCTCAAACATACATTATGGAGGCATTGAGCGCACTGTTGCATGAACATAAATTGCAAGATATAACCGTAACAGCTATTTGTAAAAAGGCTGGAGTTGCCAGAGTCACATTCTACAAATACTACCGCAACGTTTACGACGTCGTACAAGCATCTGTGGATGAAATTGTTCAACAATTCTTGAAAGAGGTTGATAGTTTGGATCCGTATGAAAGTATGCAGCTAATTATTGAATATATCATAGAGGGATTTGTCTCTGCACAGAAGCCGTCAGGAAAGTTAATTGATTCAAATATATCTAATATGATGCTTGATTACTTGAATTACACAATGGAAAAGGTCTTTCAAGCGGATATTACACACGATCATGACATGAGCAGAATGCAAATCCTGTTTTTAGCAGGCGGTATCTTCAATATTGTTACCGATTGGATTAAAAGAGGGTCAAGGGAGTCTCCTCAGGCACTTGCTGCAAAAATATACGAGATTCTTCCATATGGGACAACAGATACAAGGAATTTGGCAAATTCCTGATACAACTATTCTACCTTTTATTACATCTTAAAAAATGGGCACCACATAAAAAGCTGTAAGTATTTCATCTAACCATAAACGACCGTTTTTGGTTAAAAGAGCAAAACTTTCTTTCATATAGTCTCGCCACACATCCATCAACTTAAGATCTCATAATACCCTCAGAACGAAAAACGTGTACATTTCGCCCGCTTTTTCTTGTTTTGGGGTAACTCGTTCTTTTTAGCTTGATGGGCATGGGGTACCGCCACATGCCCATCAACCTAAGAAAAGCAAATACCCCAAAACAAGAAAATTGACATCTCCAGATGAAAATTAACATCTCCGGGTGAAAATGTACAATTTTTTGTTTTGGGGGCGTTATAAAATTTTTAAGTTGCTGTGTATGGGGTAGCACCAATTAAGCCTTTACGGGTAGTACTACTCCCTTATAATAAGGATATAATAGGACTCTCAACTTTATTTTCTTTTATTGATGAGATCGCTCATTTAAAATTGCATTATATAAAAACTGTGCATACTGTTCACGTGTTACTTTCATATCCGGAGCAAATTTCCCTTCGCCAACTCCTGCTGCAATTTGGTTCGATTGTACGGCACTAATCGCATCTTTTGCCCATGAGTTCTCTGGAACATCGTTGAAATTATGTGGAGCCTTCACATCTAGTCTAAAAGCTTTCGTAATAACTTGAGCCATTTCTGCACGTGTTAATGTAGCTCTCGGTCTAAAGTTTCCTTGATCATCTCCTTGGAAAACCCCTAGCTTAGTTAAAGCTAGTATTTCCTCAGGAAACATTGTTGAATTTTTATCGATATCTCCGTATGGATTTTCATATTTATCTTGTTTTTCTATATGCAAAGTACGGTAAATTAATGCAGCTACTTGTTCACGTGTTACATTATCACCCATACCAAATATTCCATTCCCATAACCTGCAATAATTCCTTCATTAGCTAAATCATGAATTGCATTAAATGCCCAGTGTCCTTGTGGGACATCCTTAAATATATTTCTATTTACTCCCGCATCAATTGTTAAATCATCATGTAAAAGAGTAATAGCATCTGTTACCCCAGTCTCACTTACATTAGAGTCAACTGTCATATCTTGTCCACTTTGCTTTTGCATGAAGACATACCCGGCAGGCTTCTTTACTTGTACACGATATGTGTTTTCTATTAATCCATCAAACAAGTAATGGCCTTCTTTATCTGTTTTTACTTCTTTTAATCCATTCCCATCTTTATTTAACAGTTGAACACGAACGCCTTCCATTCCTTTTTCACTTTGATCTTGAATACCATTTTGGTTACTATCTTTCCATACTCGGCCACCTAATTTGAGCACATTCGCTTTAATAGGCTTAGAATCAGTTGCTTCCCAAATAGGAGCGGTTAATATTGGATAGTTCAAAGCTTCTATTTTTTGCCGCATTTCTTGCGATGCTTTCAGTCCCCATTGATCAAAAAACGGAAGTACATTTTGTTTCGCTACTTTTGATGTATTATAAATAAATGCTTGTAGTTTCTCTTCATCTGTTTTTGGAAGTTGATCTTTTGGTAACTCTCGATATAGTTTGTGAAGATTTGGATAAAAATCTTCACCATATGCTAAATGAAGTTGCCAAATCATCACAAGTTTTACAAACAAGTCATCAATATTTTTATAGTCTTTGTCTGTTTGTTTTAAGTACGCGAAAGCTTTATCGTAAACCCTCTCTCGTTCTAAACGTGTTGGTTGATTCGGAAATAATTTCTTTTCTGCAGCTAAAGAGTATAAGTTAACTGTAACTTCAGTCATTCCTCTCAAATCATGATTCCACGTCCATGGGTATTGTTGTCTTGCGTGTCCTGCTTCATGCAGTTGTCCCCATTCAAACTTATTTACATCTAAAGCACTTACAATTGCGCCATTATCAGTAGGAAATACGGCTCCATCCAGACTTGCATACATGTACCCACCCGATGTGTTGTTATGAGGATTTTCTACAAAAGCCCAAATGCGGTGAGTTGGACGATGTAACGGATTAGAGTCTGTTTCAGATAATCCTGATATTTTATCTTGTGCTCGAATCATTTCATCATATTTTTTTAATAGAGGAACAGGATCTTGATCCACGATATATTTCTTGGCACTTTCCTGCGTAACAGTAAGTACTGCTTTCTCTGATTTAAGTTGGACAGCATGTGCATCCGGATACTTGTCCATCATCGCAATCCAATCTGCTTTCGTATGCTTTCCTAATTCGAAGAATGGAACAGGGCTCCCACCTTGTGTTACTTTGACCTTAACTGTCCCTGTATCTTGATGGTTATCAAACCCTAATAAACCACCGTTTGGAGAAGAAATCTTATTCATACCAGGAGAAAGATCAATTTCTTTTCCCCATTCTTTATCATATTGATGTGTTCCAATAATCGCTCTAATATTTTTGGTTCCCAATACTTCAATTGTAACCTCTTCATTCGGTTTTACATAAATTCCTGTTGGCATAAATGTTTTTTGCGCACTTCTTCTTTCTCTATCCGCTTCACTCCCAAAATTACCTACACCTGGAAGATCAAACTCTCTCTGTTCATATTTGTTTGTAGTCTGTTCAGCAACTGTTTCAGCATGGGCAGTCAAGCCACTTGTCATTATAGGTGAAAATAATGTAGTTGTCACAATAGCAGACGTCACAAATACTTTCATAGGTTTTTGAAACATGTAATAATTCCTTTTCTGCATATAAATAACCCTTTCCTTTTCAATTCGTTTCATTAAATTTCTTTCGCTGAATGAATGTAATTGATTTCGATTCCGTTTTTTCTGAATATTAAATAAATTAATATCTGACCGTTCGCAAACCTTTCTATAGTTTGATAAATATAAAACATACCCGAAGGAATACATTCCCATCCTTGATCATAATAAATAATTACGAAGGTTAGAATTTAGGAATGAAACGAACCCCTTTCATTTTTGCTTATTATTACGAACTTAACATCAAAACAGGTCGTATAGCAATAAAAACCTGACAATTTCTGCTATTTTTCGACATTATTCTTTTCAAATTACTAAAATAGTAGTCTGTGTACAACACGTCTATCAACTAAAAAATTTTGAAATCAGTAAAGCGAAAAATGAGGTTCCTTTGCAAAGTTTTATAAGGGGTAGCACCCCATCGCTATCAAGCTAACAAAACAAAATCCCCACTAAAATGAAAAAATACGCTATCCTTTCTGTAGAATCATAGGAAAGGATGGCGTTTTTGTATGTCTATTTCTGTATCTGATGAATTACAACTATTTGCTCAAGAAATTCAAAGCTTCTTATCTCCGAATTTCTTACGAGATCTTGCTAGAGATGTTGGTTTTGTACAACGAACCAGTAAGTACCAAGCAAAAGATTTAGTCGCTTTATGTGTATGGATTAGTCAAAATGTCGCTAAAACCTCTTTAACTCAGTTATGTAGCTGTTTAGAAGCATCAACAGAAGTGCTCATCAGTCCTGAAGGACTGAATCAACGGTTTAATGCCACAGCCGTGCAATTTCTACAACAAGTGCTAGCTGAACTTCTCAACCAAAAGTTATCTTCAACTAAGCTGCTCACTTTTTCATACGCTTCTATTTTCAAGCGTATTCGTATCCTAGATTCAACTGCATTTCAACTTCCTGATGTATTTTCATCTGTTTATCCAGGTGCAGGAGGATGCAGCCATACAGCGGGGGTGAAGATTCAGCTTGAGTATGATCTATTAAGTGGACAGTTCCTACATATTCATACAGGTCCAGGTAAACAACATGATCGAACTTATGGTTCTCTATGTGCCCCAACTGTGACAGCGAATGATTTATGTATCCGTGATTTAGGTTATTTTCACTTGAAAGATCTTCAACATATACAAGATAAAAAGGCTTACTATATCTCTCGTATTAAATCAAATACACGTATTTATCAAAAAAATCCCACCCCTGATTATTTTCAAGATGGAAGAATCAAGAAAGGTACAGAGTATATACAGATAGATATGGAGGTCTTAATGAACTCTCTTCACCCAGGACAAACATGTGAAATATCCGACGCCTATGTAGGAATGATTGATAAAGTACCAACTCGTGTGATTGTTCATCGGCTAACGAAAGAACAACAACAAAAACGATTACAAGATCAAACTATAAGAGAAAAAAAGAAAGGAATGAAGTATTCTCCTCGTAGTAAACGACTCAGTGGCATCAATGTATATATGACAAACACCCCTACAGACATTGTCCCGATGGGACAAGTACATGATTGGTATTCTTTACGTTGGCAAATCGAAATTTTATTTAAAACGTGGAAGTCATTCTTTCAAATTCATCAGTGTAAAAAGATAAAACCAGAAAGATGGGAGTGCCATTTGTATGGACAGTTGATTGCCATTCTACTCTGTTCTTCTATCATGTTTCAAATGCGGCAATTACTTCTTATGAAAAAGAAACGAGAACTGAGTGAGTATAAGGCCATATATATGATTAAAGATTATTTTCTTCTTCTTTTCCAAGCTATACAGAAAGACACCCAAGAGCTATCAAAGGTTCTATTTCGCCTATTCAACCTCCTACAGCAAAACGGGCGAAAATCTCATCGATATGAGAAGAAAACAGTCTTTGATATATTAGGTGTCGTTTACAATTGTACCATGTCTGATAATCAAGCGGCTTAATTCAAAAAAGGGAGATTTACTTATGAGATTAGGGCTCCTCCTTATTCTTGCTACTGATAATGAGACGTTATGTTAACTAGACGTGTATGAGATATACAATCAAACAAAATTTTTTCCATTTTTATTCTTATTTTAAAATAGATGCACAATCAAAATTCCACCAACAAATAAGATTGAAAATCCTACGACTATATATAATCCGTTTTTTGGTATTCCTAATATAATTGCAAGATAACTAAAAGAAAAAGCCCATTATGCTAAAACTATGATTTCTAACATCTTCTTTTTCATTAAAAGTTAAGCACCCCAAATCCCCTTAAAAAAGTTGTATTCGGAATATTGTAAAAAAATAAAAAAAAGACCCTACAAGAGGGTCTTTCATCAGCTAATATTAAGCTTTTTGAACATTAGTAGCTTGTAGGCCACGTTGTCCTTTTTCTACTTCAAATGTTACACTTTGTCCTTCGTCTAAAGATTTGAAACCGTCGATTTGGATAGCTGAGAAATGTACGAATACGTCTTCTCCACCTTCACGCTCGATGAATCCAAAACCTTTGTCTGCATTAAACCATTTTACTTTACCTTGTTCCATAATTGTTGCCTCCTAGTGTGGATACCCACACATATGTTACTACCCTTGCTCAAATACCTTAGACGAAAAACAAAATTTATTCTTAATCTCAAACCGAACAAAAATAGGTCTTTCTTAAATTAACATACTTTCTAAAAAATAGCAAATTTCAAAAATAAGTCCTTATGGTAATTAGCTACTAATAGTTGTTACTGGAGAAAAAGTCACTATGATAGTCATCACAGCAAGAAATTTCCAAAGGATCTCAACAATATCATTGGTTTGATTTTTTTCAGACATTCAACAACTGATAAAATTAGCTATTTTCGAGTTAAATTTTACTTCTGATAACGGTAATTATGTAAATGAGCTGTCCATATGGACAGCTTATTGTATTTTTGCTTAGCGTGTTTTTTTTGATGCATGTTGATCGTTTTTATCGTTTTGGAGTAACTCGTCCTTGTTAGCTTGATGGATATGGGGTATTTGCATTTCTTATCTTGATGGCAATGTGAAACTATCCCTAATATAAAAATACTTTGTCTTTACAAATAATACTCAAACATTTTTGCAACCTTTTCTTTCATTTTTTCTTTTATAGATAATTGATTGACGTCAGAGGATGTTACTTGCTTTGAATTTTGTAAGTCTGCATTAATCACTGGTTTTATTCTCGAAATATAGATAGGGTCATGAATATAACAGTTCATTTCTTCATTTAAATGAAACGAGCGTGAATCAAAATTCACGGTCCCAACCATCAATACTTTTTCATCAATCAAAAATACTTTACCGTGTAACACCCCATTTTTATAACCATATACTTCCATCCCCTGTTTTAATGCTTTTCGGATATATGGATATGCTGCTTCTTTAACTAATAGTGCATCCGAATGAGGTGAGAATAGAATTTTGACACGGACTCCCCTCTTTCTTGCATCTACTAATGCGTTCCAAATAGTTCTGTCTTTTGGTATAAAATAAGGTGTTAATATAATGATGGATTCTTTTGCTTGTTGAAACAGCATTGCATAATCTTGCCCAAGTTTTTCTCCACTATAATATGCAGTAAATCGTTGCGAGGTTGCTCCCTTTTCCTTTACCGCATTGTGTATCGGAATCGGTTTCTCTGAGTTTTTATTCCAGTCTAATACAAATTGGTGTTCTAAATCTTGAACTCCTTCTCCTCGTATTTGAAGATGATAATCTCTCCAATAACCAAGTTTTTCTTTTTCCCCCAAATACTTCTTTCCGATGTTGAATCCGCCAATGTAACCAACCTTTCCATCAATAACTGAAATACGACGATGATTCCGATGATCCAAAGAAGAAAAAAGATAAGGGAAAACAGGTTTATTGTAATATGTAAAATGAACTCCTTTTTTAACTAATAATTCTCTTTCCTTTTTCTTTAGTAAAATTCCACCTAACCTGTCCACTGCATAGTATACTTCTACACCTTCCTGACTTTTTTTCCGCAATAGCTCTAGAAACTGATGACTTACTTTATCATCAGCAATAGAAAAAAAGTTAATATGCACGTAATGCTTTGCTTTCTCTATATCTGAGAATAATTGATTGTTTAACTGTTTCCCATCTGTATACATAGTAATATCACTTTGACGCATAGGGTATTGACTAGAATTCTGGCTAAATACCCCATTTTTTTCGGCTATTGTTCTGTCAATTTCCCCCCAAACAAACAGAACTAAACATCCACCGATAAATAAAAAGAGGAATGCTCGGAAAATTCTTCCTATCTTTTTCAGCATATTTAATCTCCTTTATATATTATCGTTTTATTTCTGTTAGTTTTTGTTATTGGGACAAAACTATTCCATGCATCTATTAGCTAAAAAATTCTCCTTTGAATGATTAACTATACAATTTCTCATTCGTATATCCCTAAAATTGGAAATCGTACTTTGATAACAAAATAGGCATTCTATATTTTGAAGTACATTTACAAGGAGGAATACTACATGACAGTAAGTACTAAACTTAAACAAACTATCGCTGGATTAAAGAGTGCTCAAGCATGCCTAGAAGGATTTGTTCTTGATACTGATAACAAGCAAGCAAAACAATTATATAAAGGTGCAGCACAACAAACTCAAGAAATTATTGAATCTTTAAATCCTCGTCTTCAACAAATTGAACATGAAGAGCCTCAGTACAAGTAATAACATAATACCTTTCACATAGAATATCGTCCCCATGGAAGAGTGCCCAGCTTAAATAACGATTATCATAATGCTGATTACGATTAAAGGGTATCGCCATATGCCCATCAACTTAAGAAGCGGAATACACAATCTGCGTATGCTTTTATGAAACGACTCGTTCAAACTTTTGGAGAACCAACGGTTCTGACAACAGATAAGGCCCTTTCTTTACTTTGTTCACTCAAAAAATTAAAGGTGAATGACTTTTATAAAAGTACTACTCATTCTACAATCAAACATTTCAATAATTACATAGAACAAGATCATCGCTATGTAAAGCGCCGGTTTGCTAAATCCTCAGGATTCTAACACTTCGCATAAATCTGTCCTTATAGGTCAAAATATGTAAGGTATTGTGCTGGAATGCACTTGCCTATTCTAAATAAGGAGTGAGATGAGTGGCTGATAAAAACGAACGTAACCGTGTTGATAATGATACTGGCGAAGCGGTAGGAACTGGTGTCGGTGCTGTCGCTGGAGCTGCTTTGGGTTCTGTTCTTGGTCCACTTGGTACCGTTGCAGGAGCTGTTGCAGGAGGAGCGATGGGTAACAAAGTCGGCGAAGGTGCCGATGAGGCTAATGACAGTGTTGCGAACCGAGAAGATTAGACTTTAACCAAAGTGACACTGAATGAATTGGATTCCCAAAAAGGGAGTCCTTTTTTTTATTAAGTTAATTCAGCTTTTTTAGGTAAATTCCCAGTAAGATTGTGAATCAATTCACTTAAAGTAACGTGTGCGTTAGTTCAACAAGCTATAAGCAGCAATCATAATCATTTTCTTGGTCTTCCGCAATCGGGCGCTATTGCTGAATAAACCTTAGATTATCAATCGACTTTATTGTTATATTTTTGAGTACAGTGAAGTATCTTATATCGGAAATTAAACAACTATATTTTAACCCCGTCCTAAATTTAGAACGGGGTTATGCTTGTTTTAGCTTTTTAAATTTAATAGCACCACCTAAATGGAAGTTTTACCTCGAAACGAAGAGGTAACTCCAATTCTAAAAGAAGGGCCTGAAGTGTTTTGGAGTTTGTAGAGTTGATAGATGCTTTAAAATATGTTTCACCAAGTCGTGATAAACCTTTTAAAGCTTATAAGCATATTACTGAAAATTGGGATGATAACTGGGATAGTGTAAATTCACAGTGGAAAAATATAATTGGAGGATTATCAATTTCTAGTGTCCAAGGTGAAGCATTCAAGGAAGTTACTAGTACCATAGAAGGTTTCTTTAAGGAACAGGAATGACTTAATAGTCATTCCTGTTTGTTTTTTTGCGGTATCAAGTTAAGAAGCACATTCTTCCCCAAAAATCATAAAAATGAACTTCGGTGCTATAAAAAAATTCCATTTAGGGGGTACTTTAATATCCTAAAACAAAAAATGAGCTAAATCCTCCTAAATAGCTATATAGAGATAAAGTTGTTATTACAACATATTTTCCACTTTCAACTTAGTTATCATTAGAATGTTTTTCTATAAAATCAAGGATTCTGGCATTAACTTCGTTAGAGAACTCACCATTGATTGCGTGAGATGCATTTTTCCAGTTAACTATATCGATATCTTTAACGTATTTTTTCCCAGTTTCAACTGCTTTTACAGAATTGTGCATTGTACTTTTTTCAGCCATTAATGCAAGCACTGGAACATTGATATTTTTCAAGTCTTCTTTACTAAATAGATCAGGTGCTGGTGTTTTAAGTTTATAGTTACGCATACCCGACTCGATTAACTTAGCGATAGGCTCATCGTCATTTGTTTCTGCTCCTCCAGATACATAGCTTAACATCTTTTGTCTTATAAACTTAGGTACAATAGGGACGGCAGCTGGAATAGATGCAAGAATCATCTTTATGGGCATTTGCGCAAATACAAAGACTGGGTCCAATAAACTAGCCGTAGCAATATGCTCTGAATTATATCTGGCCAAATTCATTGTTGTCCAACCTCCAATGGAGACACCCACGATATGCACTTTTTCTAAACTTAATTCTTCAATTACTTCATTTAACCATTCTGCTTGTTGTTTTTGGTTTTCAATCACCTTCGTTTGCACACTCATTCCAGGTTCACCGAGTAAATCTATCGTGTAAACAGGCCTTTTCTCCCTTAGCCCTTCTAAATTGGGTACCCACATTGGAGTAGATGCACCACGTCCAGGGAGTAAGAGTATTGGCTCCTTATGTTTGTTTTCCTCTTTAGTAAAGTAATAAGCACGAATTGTGCCATATTTAGTTTTTATATCTTTCGTATCGTTAGGTTTTGGAAGAAGTGCCATTGATTCATCGTAGGCAATTTGAAAGTCTTCCTTTCCTTTTTCAGATGTAAAGTGACCAATCCTATTATCATCTCTCTTCACTTGAATTCCTCCTTTCTACAAATATATTGATGAACTTTATCAATATATTCATGACAATAATCCGTTGAAAATTTATCTTCTTTAAGCCAAAATTCTCATTTAGAAAAAAGAAAAGACACCCTAAGGTGCCTTTCTCCGACTTGAACCATCTTAATTTTAATAATATATATTGGACTCCCATCCAAATATTATTTTACCATGTTAAGTTGTTTTGTTCGTTGAGAAATACAATAGTTTATTTATGCTGGTCGTCTGTATTAGGCCTTTTTGTAGTCCATGCAGCGATTAATAAGAGGACAATAGCAGTGATGACACCTAAAAGTATATTAATGATAATCATCCTCCTAAGGAATATTATTATCAAAATTACATCACATTCAAACACTAATAAAGGGAATTAATGTTAATTACAACCAAGTACACCATTTACAAATTCAAAAGAATCCCCCTCAAAGCATCAGCTTTAAGGGGGTCCTCCTAGTATTTTCTCTCTTCATACAATCGATTTGCTTTATATGAGAAAAAGAAAAACATACCAATCGCAGCTGGGATAAACAACCATGAAATGCCCCTCATTAATGCAAATGGCGTTTCAAATAAGAATGATCCTAAAAATGCTGCGCCGTGCATATCCCATAATCCTGGTGTATAGTATAGGCCTTTCGGATTTAACATCACTCCTAAATCAATTGTATTATTAAACATAAATAGCATTAATAGAGGAAAATAACATATTGCTAATTCTAAAAATGTCTTAGATAAACGTTTATACTTCCCTGCTCGTGACATTTGATCTGAAAAAATGTCATCTTCACTTTCCTCATCTATCTTTTTAAAATATTGCGTGCCTGCCCACCATTTACCGGCTATATGCTTCCAGCCGCTATCTTCAAATAACGTACAATAATTAATAAAATCACTTCGTCTATAAAATATTCTATAATCTATTTTAATTGTCGCATCCTCTGGTTCTGCGATTTTAAATTTATAACCAAATGTATTACTTTTTAGTTGATAGCCTTTCCAAGCCATCTCTTCTAACCATTTTTCCTCTTTCTCAAAGTCTAAAAAGAATTTCAATCTCCACATCTTCGCTTCCTCCTAACTATACATTTAATAAGCTTTTTGTAACCCCAATAATGTGCTGCATCCTCATAAAGTCTAAATGTAATACTTCTTTCCCCCGCTCAGTAATGACATACACTTTTCTTCGTTTATCTTCACTTTTTACCGATTCTATTAATTGTTGCTTTAATAAATTTTCAACCGCACCATACAATGTACCCGCTGCGATTTTCACTTGATGATTACTAAGTTCCTCAACCTTTTGCATAATTAAATATCCGTGTGCTGGCTCTAATAAAGCTAAAAGAACGTAATACGTTGTTTCCGTTAATGGTAAATTTTTATCTCTATTCATAAAGACCTCCAGTGTAACGATTAATATATAGCTAAACTATATAGTTGAACTGTATAGTTTTATTTTATACAGTCTAACTGTACATGTCAAATTTAGGTACAAAAAAACAACCTAGATCTCATAGGATCTAGGTTGCTTTTTTACATAAACGTAATCGTCACTAAAGAATATCCTTCTTTCGCATTATACGGCTCAGCTTTATAAGAAACACGGTTCGCTCCTTGCGGATAACCGATTTCTCCAATTACTTTTTTCACATCTTGCAATGCGCCATCCATTGATTGTTTATAAAGAATTTCAATCTTTGCTGACTTTGTGCTATAACGTTGCTGCATTTTATTTTTGAATTCATTATAGTTATTTGCGATATATTCATTTCCTAAATAATTTAACTTTGTATCTTTTAATATTTGCTGATATGCAGGTGTTTTCGTACCACCTGTCGCAATTTTATTTGTTAATGTACTATAATAGTTTGTTGTAGCTTGCGGATAGTCCACGCGGTTCCACTCATGATTTCTTGCAATTTGCTCGTCAGATAAGTTGAAATAAGAATACGTTACGCGGCCTTGTTCATCTGGCACTGGATCATCGAATGTTGTATCAAGGTGATACCACTTGCTATCGATTTTAACTAAATTCCAAGCATGAGGCTGACCGTCTCCAGTTCCTACTACAAAATGATTCTCAATTCCAGCTTCTTTTAATAATTGATAGGTTAATAGTGTGTAACCTTGGCAAACGGCAGAACGATTCGCGAGTGCCTCATATGCTGTATACGCTTTATAAGACGTATCGTAAGAAACATGTTTTACAACATAATCATGAACCGCCTTCACTTTTTCATGATCATCCATTCCCGTTTGAATAATAGAAGAAACGATCGCTTTCGCTTGTTTCATCACATACTCTGTTTGTTCTTTCGTTTCGCGATATGTAATATTTAGCGTAAATGTATAATTTCCAGGTGATCCAGATAGTGAGTATGAAATATTCGATCTATTATAATTTGTATACTCATTTTTATTTGCGACTTCTTCATATGCGTTAAAAAGTGTATTCATCACTTCTTTTGTATTACTGTTTTTCGTTTTATATGGAAGTGTAATATTCGTTTCATACGTATTAATACGCGTTTGTACTTCATTTTTGAATGCTGCTAATAATGCCGCATCTCCCGTATCTTGCACCGCAACCTCAGGCTTTTTATATTTCAATGCATTATATAAAAACTGTGCATACTGTTCACGCGTTACCGTTTTAGCTGGTTCAAATTTCCCTTCTCCTGTACCAGATGCAATCCCGTTTGACTGCACCGCACTAATCGCGTTTTCTGCCCAAAACCCATTTGGAACATCATTAAATGTATGTTTTTGTTTAGCTGAAACTTGGAACGCATTTTTAATAATTTGCGCCATTTCTGCACGGCTAACAGAATCTTTCGGTCTAAAACCGCCATTTCCATCACCTTTAAAAATTCCCAATTTCGTTAACGTTAAAACCTCTTCCGGAAACATTGTAGAACCTGAGCGAATATCACGATACGGATTATTTAAAGTAGACCCATCTTTTAATACATAACGAGCACCATCATTACTAAACGTACCACCTTGCTTATTCGGTACTAACACACGATAAATTAAAGCTGCAACTTGCTCCCGCGTCGCAACATCACCAAAACCAAACATCCCATTTCCATAACCTGAAATAATATTTTTACTCGCTAAGTCTTTAATCGCAGGATAGGACCAGTGCGATGTAGGTACATCCGAAAAAGCACCCGTTTCAGCAGCTTTCACATCACTGCCATTTGTATATAATAAAGCACCACCAATAAGTGATAAGGATGTAATTGATTTTAATAGTTTTATGTACATAATGTATTCTCCCAATACGTCTTCTATTTTTGTTATTTTTTGTCGAAAAATCTAAAAGAATATGACAAAACACATTATACAATTAAAACTTTTCGGAGGATATATTAAATTTCAAAATATGCAAAAACTCATATTGTTATAGAGATTCATACTGATATTATGCTGTTTTACTTACGAATATATAAATAATATCGTTTTTCGAGCTTTTATTTCGCTAAAATGTAGCCTATAAAAACAATGCTACCCCCATTAAAATCGCAATATAATCCTGAGAACATACCTTTTAACATAATTCATTGTATGATTGCCAATTTCATGTCCTTTATTTAAAACAGTTTTTACTAATTGTAATTATTGGAATCCACTTCATACCTCCATGCAATATTCTTTGGAACTTTTGGATACATTAAATGTGCATAGCATTGGAGTTTGCATATATTTCACTTTTGTATTTTTGGACCACGTATTAGGAGGGTATTTATGATGAAAAGCTGTACAGCATTCCTTATTATTGATGTACAGGTAGGTTCATTTGAAGAGAAAAAAGTCCTATATAATAGAACGGAATTATTAAGAGTTATTCAATTATTGATTTCTAAAGCCCGTTCTGCTTCAGCCCCTATTTTTTATATGAAGTTTAACGGGAAGTCTGGTTCCTTGCTTAGCCAAGGGACACCTGGATGGGAAATTCATAAATCAATTGCTCCAGCAACAGGAGATGTCGTTCTTGAAAAGAATCATCCGGATTCTTTTCATAAAACGAGTCTTCAACAAGAGCTGGAAATGAGAAATATAAAACGAGTTGTTATAGCAGGAATTCAATCTGAAATTTGCATAGATGCAACATGCCGGCGTGCATACAGCTTAGGGTATGACGTTACTCTTGTAAAGAATGGACATAGTACATATAATTCTACAATATTATCGGCGTCTCAAATTATTAAGCATCATAACGAGATAATAGGTCAATGGTTTGCCTGCGTAAAAAATTCCGAAAGTATAGAGTTTTGATTCCATTTCTATATTTGATAGTCTATATATTTTTTACTATAGCCACTTTCAAAGAATTGCTTTCCAGTGAACTGCTTCCTAAACTAAGCTGCCTCGTTTCCACAATAAGAAGAGAGCTGTCCATAAGTCAGTTTCACCAACTTATGGACAGCTCTCATAGTTTCACCTTATTCTATCGATGAATCCAAACTGCACCTGCAGATTTGTCTTCAGCTTGACCTACTACTTCAAACTTCAATCCTAGTTTCGGCAACTTACGTCCTGCATCTGGAATAGCGCTGTTGATGTACTGCTTAGAATCATCAAATTTTGCAACTCCTGGTAATCCTTTATAGTCAAAGATACCGCGAGTTGGCGAGTCTACTCTCCATGCTGGCGCTTGATCAAATGAGAATGCCGCATCGGCAATTTGATAACGCGTACTGCTCTTCACAGTCGGTTGTCCGTTTAATGTACCTACGATTGCCTCTGGATGAGAATCTACTACTCCTAAGAATCCTTCACCTGGATGAACACCTACCCAGTTATCTGTAAAGCTTTGATCCGCATACCATACAACCATTCCTGTATTAAAGACTGGACCACGCGCATGTTTTAACGCCGTGTCAGAACCAGCGTAATTTCTCCACTCTACGTAGTAGTTATTTTTTTTCTGTTCCAATCCGTTAGATACAGTAAATCCTTTTAACGTCATTGCTGGCCCGCCTTCTGCATCATCTGAGAAAACAACTTTGCCATCTACAGTTAATGCAGCATTATCTAACGCAAATCCTTTATAAGCTACTGCAATATCTGTTAAATACTCAAATTGCAGTTTTACTTTTTTCCCTTTGAATTGGCTTAAATCGTATGATTTATCAACCCACTTACCATCAGTTGTATCCACGCCGCCTTTTACATCTTTTTCGCCCATTCTATCAATACGTGTCTTCGTTCCATCTTCTGCAATCGCATATACGTCAAGGAAATCATACTTCGCTTCAAGTTCGTAGAATGCCTTATAATCGAACTTAGCATCCTTTGCATTTGTTAAGTCAAATACTGGTGTCTCAAGTGTTGTATGAATGTCATTTCCTTTTGTGCTGTAATAAAACTTCTTCCCAAATGCCGATTCGATATTTTTAATATCCTTGTCCGGCAAGTTAACACGAACGATTCCTGGTCGTTTTGATTTTGTAACACTTTGATCTAAATATGTTGCAACACCGACTCCTGTGCGAAGTTTATCATAATCTACCTCAACGATATTCGCCCAGTTGCCCTTCATATTCTTTTGGAAAAACTCTTTATTTTGTGGTGAGAAGCTTGTTGGCTCTGTTCCTGCAATTTTTCCAGCCCAGCTGCCGCCGCTCATAATAGACCATGACTCAACAGGTTCACCTTGTCCCGAGTACTTCGTATCGTACTCATCTGGTAATCCTAAATCATGACCATACTCATGCGCAAACACACCAACCGCTCCATCTTCAGGCTCGATTGTATAATCGTATGCAGCCATCTTTCCGCCCCAATTTGAAACAGAAGATTTTGTGCCATCAATCGCATATGGTTTTGATCCAAGTTTTGAACGATGAGACCAAATCGCATCATCTTTCAATTTACCGCCGCCAGCTTCTTGACCCACGCCAGCATGTACAACCATTAAATGATCAATAATGCCATCTGACTCATTTTTATTTCCATCACCATTTTGATCGTACTGATCAAATTGGTCATAATCAGCTAAGTTAATTCCTTTTGCTACCGCTGCTTTTAATGCTTCTTTCACAAGATCACGTGGCCCTAAAGGACCTTTGTTATCATGACCAGTACCCGCATCCGCACCATAATCTGAAGCTTTTCCTGGAACAGTAAGCCATTCCGTTACAGTTCCATCCACTGTGTAGCTCCCGCCAGATTGTTCTTCATAATATTGTTTAAATGTGTTAATCTTCGATCCATCAAATAACGTAAATGGTTCATTACCAAATAACATTTTTTGATAATGTTCACGATTGAAGTCCTTAGAATACATGTATCCTGGCTCTTGATCAATATTGTTATGCTTAAAATCGCTAAATTCTACAAGTAAAACAAGTACTTTATCTTTTCGAACAGCACCGTTGTACTCTTCTTGCTTCGCTGGTGCAGTAGGTACTTTTCCATTTAATTTACTAGAATTCAATCCTGCACCTTGTCCAGCTACTGGCCCTACTGTTGGCTGCTGCGCCTGTTCATTTTCCTTCATTTTTGCATCTTTTACTTTTTTCATAAAATCAGAAGCTTCTTGCGTAAGACTATCTCCTGTCAAGATTTCTTTACCAGGGTTTTCCCCTTTCTTTTTCTCAACATATTTTTCGACAGCCTTTGACGTCTCAGCTTGTGATGCAGATTGATCAATTACGCCCCGTTGTTTTAGCGCTTCTGCCAAACGCTCTTCCGGTATTAAATGCTCATCTATTGGTAGAGATGATGGCGAATCAGCATACGCTGCATGACTTCCAAAAGCAAAACTACTACTTAGTACTGCCGCTGTTGCTAAAACTGATAATGGTTTTAACTTCTTATTCTTTTTCAATGCATTTCCTCCCCAGTGTCTGCGAATTATCGTTTTTTTTTGCCGATAGAAACATAATATTCTCTTTATAGAGAATATTCAATGTTTTTCAACAATTAAATGTTGAGAAATATTTTTTTGTGCAGGGTGGGATACATAAGATAAAAAAATACAAACCTTCTACTAGTTTATGTTTTGCACATAACCATAAAGTGGGATCACTCGTTCTTTTGTTTTGATGGCGATAGAGTAGTGCTAGGAAAGGAAAGAAAATACAACATACAAACAGCCCAAGTTCCTTATTCGAACTTGGGCTGTTTTTTAATATAAACTGATACTTTTCTTGCTGGTGCAAAAGCTCTAAAAACCTTGTAAGTACGCTCTTAAACTTGGACATACTGATACTATTAATTTAGCAAAGGTTTGCACCAGAACCTTATTTTTTAATCAACATTATTTAACTGACTCTACTTGTTTTTCTAATTTTATTCCAAGGAATTTAGCAAGCTCAAGCATACCAAATTGATTAGCTACAGACTCTGCGTCAGAATTATAGTTTGTGTTTGTATTAATATCATACGTATAAATTGTTCCATCCGAACTGCGAATAAATTCAATACCAGCGACAGTAATTTCGTTTTCTTTCAAAAATTCTTTGTATTGTTCAATAATTGGCTCTTGGAAGTCCGATATAATTTCAAATTTTGTTGACGACTCTTTCTTACTCTCTTCTCCTACTGGGCAAAAAGCATCGTGAATAGAGCACGCATCTGCTGGACAAAGCTCAAATCCTTCTGATGTATCTACTTTAACTGCATATACAAACTGACCGCCTACAAACTCACAACGTGTAATATATGGTTCTGGCGCTTCAATATACTGCTGGATTAAAGTAATTCCATCAATGGGCTCTTCAAATGTCGGACCATCCAAATATTGCTCTAAAGCATCAATGGAATGAAACAGTTGAACACCAAGACCTTTACCTGCACGGTTATGTTTTGTAATGAATGGCACTTCCCCTAACTCCTTTGCTGCTTTTACTATATTATCACGGCCAACAGCACCAATTGTTTTCGGCACTTGTATCCCAAAATTTCTTAATGCTGCATATTGATTCAATTTACTTACTTCAAGGCGTAATGCACGAGACCCATTAAATACTGTTCGTCCGTATCCCTCTAACCAAGCAAGAACTCCTTCAGTCAACTCAGGTGCATATCGATGCCCTCTCGTATGTGAAGAAGCACTCATACGGCTATAAAAAACACCTTGGGGAGGTTCTTTTTCTAACGAAAGTGTTCCTTCATTTAAAAACCATTCCTCATAAGGTAACTCCAGTTCTTCCAATCTTTTCACCAAATGATCCGTCCATTCCTTATTCTCATGTAATATGTAAATTTTACTCATTTGTAATCAATTCCTTTCTTTTTGCTTCAACTAACGGCATCACTTTTTCAGAAAATCGTTTCATCTCTTCAAGCTGTGGAGAAAATTGTAAAAGTAATAACGTAACACCCACTTTTTCAAAAGCAAGTATCCTTTCTGCAATTTGTTCTGGTGTTCCGATTAAATTAGGACGTAATCCACGATTAGATACGGAATAATCATTGAGCTTCACTTGCTGTTCCAAATGCGACTTACTAATAAAATCTTGGTAACCCGCATAACCTAAAGCATCGTCTTTCACATCCGTTATGCGTCTCCATTCTTCTAATGCCTCTTCTTCTGTATCACGACAAATGACGTAAGCCGCGAGCCCGAATGACTGCAATGGCTCCTCTGTGACTTTCTTTCTACGATTCTTCATATCTTCTATTTTCACAGATACCTCTTCTACTGTTCCCCCATGCATTACATATGCATCCGCGTGGTTTACAATTACTTCTTTTCCTCGCTCACTCTCACCACCTGCATAGATCTTAATCCCTTGTTTCTGCACAGGTTTTGGACTTAAATGTGTATTATGAAGCTCATAAAAATTCCCTTTATAAGAAAACTCTTCTTCTTTCCAAAGCTCTTTCAAAACTGTTACAAATTCCTCTGTGCGATCATACCGTTCATCATGTGCGGTAAATACCCCGCCGTACTGTCTCGCTTCTTCTTCCCACCATGCTGAAACTACATTCAATGTAAAACGGCCATTACTTAATTGATCAATATTTGCTGCCATTTTCGCTGTAACTGCTGGATTATGGAATCCAGGTCTTACAGCTGTCATAATCTCTAATCTATCCGTCACTGCTGCAAGTGCTGCCGCAGTTGTCCATGCTTCTAAACTTGGTGCTGAAACACCTTTTATATCATTTAAATTTAATTCTGCTATAAGTGTTGTTGAAAAACCTAATTGTTCTGCCGCTTGCGCTGTTTGTTTTGCATACTCAAACGTAGGCGGCATAGATTCATCATCTACATTTCGAAGCCATCCCCCAAAAATCGGCAACCAAAAACCATACTCCACTACCTATTCCCCCTTTAACTTTTAACCATAAAAAAAGCTACTCTTAACGAAATAAGAGTAGCCTTCTTGACTAAATGAACCGCTCTTATCTTTCAGGTGTTTTTCACCTGCAGGATTTGGCACCTTTCGTCTAAAACGAGGTTGCCGAAGTTTCATAGGGCCCTTCCCTCCACTTCTCAACATAAGAATTGTTTGATTTCCATTTATTATAATCATCAGAATAATAAAAATCAATCGTTTAATACTTATTTTTCCGATAAACATTAAATGATATATGAAACATCATATTGTTATAGAGATTTATAGGGTATTATGTTGTTTTACTTGCGGATATATAAAGGGCTATGTTGTATCATGTCGAAAACATCATTTATAACTAAGTTGCTTTACTTCTATCTTAAAAACACAGAAAAATAAATATCAATCAAATGAGGTGTTAGTAACATGAAAAATAAACGATGCGAGAATTGTGGTTCTACTACATTTAAAGAAGGAAGGATTGGATCTGCTTATCATGCATATGTTTGTGAGGATGAATCTAGTAGATTCTTTTCAGGAGGGAAACGTTCCAAACTATTAACCACATTTTGTTTAGAGTGCGGTGAGGTGCAATCATTTAGAGTTGAAAAACCGGAGATATTTAAAGAATAAAATAATACTAATTACATATTTACAGTAGGAATGATAACAACGGACGATTTCGCTACAACTAGAGTAAATACACCAATCATATTAATAAAAAACAAGAATAAGGTGTCTAAAGGACCCCCTATTTTGAGCCAATAATGAGACATTATGTTAATCTTATATGTATAGTTGCACAAAATTGAGAAACTTAAGGAGACAGATCAATTTTATGAGAAAATCATTCATATTACTTACTTTAATTCTAGTATTAGTCAGTGTTACGGCTGCTTGTACACAAGATAAAAAAGATAGTGCCGTTGAAAATGGTCCAATAGAAGAACCAACCGCAAAAAATGAAAATGAAGAATTAATAAATTTTGAAGAAAAAGAAGATATGAGCCGCTTGGAACAAGGTATTTTATTAGTTGGTGAGAGTGTTAAGGGAGGCTATTACTTGACCGCCGTTCAAAATGCATATTTAAATGCTAGTAACGATTCCGTCGTTGTTAATGTCTCTGTAAAAAATGTACGAGGTCAAACGATTGGACTATCAGAATTAAAATATAACTTAAAAGATGAAAAAGACGGAAAGGCCTATGAAGGAAAGGTGCTTGATCAAAACCCTTCTGATATACAAGTTAAACCAAATGAAACGGTAGAATTAAAAATAGCTTTTGAAGTACCAAGTACCGCAGATGAATATATGTTTTATATTGAAAGCTCTTTAGATCCTCTAGGAGCACACTGGAAAATCGATAAGCTGCAATCACAAAAAAACTAAATCTAAAATACAATATAAAAGTCCCTCTACCTAAGGCAGAGGGACTTTCTAATTACTATCTCAAACTACCCGCAATCTCCGTAAAGATAACTCCAAGCGCATGTGCACCTGCATCTGGATAGCCTAAGCTTCTTTCACCAACTGTACCAGCGCGGCCCATACGAGCTACGATTTCTTTCGTATACTCTGCGCCTTTAACCGCTGCTTCTGCTCCTTTTTCAAAGGCAGTTTTCACGTCTACTTCGTTTGAAGCGCTAGCTAACCAAGAATCTACACATGGAGCAAGTGCATCAACAAGTGTTTTATCACCAACTACCGCTCCTCTACCGAACGATCTTTCACCGATAGATTGTATGCCTTGAAGTGCCGCTTGCAACATTTCAGCGAACTCTCCAGCTGTTAGCTCACGTTTTTCGCCTGCTGCTTTACTAGCTGCGCGGAACGCTCCGCCCCAAATTGGACCAGAAGCACCGCCGCAATGTTCCATAATAATCATCGAACAACCGTCAAGGAACGAGCCAATCGTTACATTCTCTTGTCCTACAATAGAATGCCACTCACGTTTTAATTGCTTAAATCCTTTTGCGACACTCATTCCGAAGTCTCCGTCACCTGCATGTGTATCTAACTCACAGAACGGTACTTCGTTTTTAATAATAATGTCGCTCATTTTATCAACGAGATAAATCATGTTGTTTAATGTAATGACATTATCTTTAATAACAGCGTGCTCTTCCGCTGTTTCTATTTCGAAGGAAACTTCCTTCTCTTCTACATCTTCAAGCACATTCACGTACTCTACACTTTCAACTGGTCCATCTACTTTAAACGCTGGTGTATTACACTCTTTCGATAACAACGTTTTTAACTCGTCATCTAACTTCATTACTGTTAAAGACATACCTGCCATATCAATACTCGTCATATAATTACCGACGAATACTCTATTAATCTTAATATTTCTAGCAGCTAATTCTCTCGTAACTGCGTTATTAAATAGGTAAAGTTCTTGCAGTGGTGTTCCGCCAAAACCATTTACTAGCAGTGCGATTTCCTCACCATCTTTTACTCCTAAATCTTTTATTAAATCATTTGTCATACGGTTAGCTAATTCATCTGCTGACAGCGTTTTTTCACGTTTAATACCTGGTTCACCGTGAATACCTACGCCGTATTCCATTTCATCTTCCGCAAGTGTAAAAGTAGGTGATCCGCTTGCTGGAACTGTACAAGAAGTTAATGCTAAACCGATTGTGCGCACGTTAGCCGCTGCTTTTTCCGCTACAGCTTTCACCGCTCCTAAATCCATTCCTGCTTCCGCTGCTGCGCCGGCAATTTTATGCACTAAAATAACTCCCGCAACACCGCGGCGTCCTACTGTATACAGGCTATCTTCTACCGCAATATCATCGTCTACTTTTACGTAGTCGACTTCAATTCCATCTTCAGTCGCTAAATGTGCACCGTTTTTGAAATTCATAATATCGCCGCTATAATTTTTAATAATTAATAACGTACCTTTTTTACTAGCTGTCTCTTTAATCGCCTGATATACCTGAATTTGTGAAGGAGAAGCAAACACATCTCCGCACACTGCCGCATCTAACATTCCTTTTCCGACTAGACCTGCATGCGCTGGCTCATGACCACTACCGCCGCCGCTAATTAACGTTACTTTATTTTCATTCATTTCTTTCTTCTTAATAACTTTATACTTTTTCAAAAGCTCAAGCTCTGGATGAGCCATAACCATTCCGTTACACATTTCCATTACTAATGTTTCTGGTTTGTTTATAATCTTTTTCATTGTAGTTCTCCCTCAATTCCTTTAATATATTGTGATATATTTGAAATCTTCTTCTTACTACTCATGTTAAAATGAAAGCGTTTTATAGTAAACGGACAAAATGGACAATCTGTCTAAAGACACCGCTCTCATTTGTAGGTAGGATTTTCATATTACTAACATTCTAGGGATGATTCAGATGACCTCTTCTATAATTTCTAAAAAGATAATCGCGAACTCATTGAAACATTTAATGGAAACAGAATCGTTTCATAAAATATCAGTGAGCGATATTATGTTACACTGTCAAATGCGTAGACAAACTTTTTATTATCATTTTAAAGATAAATTCGAACTATTAAGCTGGATTTATAAAGAAGAAACGAAAGAAAATATTATAGACTTTCTTGATTATGAAACATGGGAAAACATTTTCGATTTATTATTTGATTACTTTTATGAAAATCAAAAATTTTACCGAAATGCCTTTAAAGTCATTGAGCAAAATTCGTTTAATCACTATTTATTTGAGCATACGAAAAACTTATATATGAAGATTATTGATGAACTATCCATGAGCTGTAGATTCAGCCTTTCGAATGAGACAAAAAATACGATTGCCTCTTTTTATAGTCACGGCTTCGTTGGGACGATAAAAGATTGGATTGAAAGCAAATGTGAAGTAGATCCATCCATTATGTCTTCTCTCATGAAAAATATGATAAACAATCAATTACTACTATTACTCGAGCAATCAGCAAAGTAATTAAAGGGTGGCAAAAGCAATGAAAAAGATTATGAATGATGTAGAAAATATTGTTCAAGATATGCTGCATGGCTTTTATTTTGAACATAACGACAAAGTAAATTACGACGAAACACATAACATCATTTATGTAAAAGATATCGCAGAAATGAAACAAAATGTCGCCATTATAAGCGGCGGTGGTAGCGGACACGAACCAGCCGATATTGGCTATGTAGGAAAAGGTATGCTTACAGCGGCAGTAAACGGCAGTATCTTCACTCCCCCTACAGTGGAACAAATTGTGGCGGCAACTCGCTTAATGCCACAGGATAAAAGTATTTTATTCATTATTAAAAACTTTAAAGATGACGTAGAAAACTTTTTAGCTGCAGAACAAATCGCCAAAGAAGAAGGAAGACAAATTGACCACATCATCGTAAATGACGACGTTTCAATTGAAGATGATGCTTCTTTTAATAAAAGAAGACGCGGCGTAGCTGGCACCGTTTTCGTTCAAAAAATATTAGGTGCGGCCGCTGAGAGCGGTCATTCTTTAGAAGAACTAACAGCACTTGGCCAATCTGTCATCCAAAACTTACACACATTAGGAGTCGCCCTTTCACCTGCAAACGATCCAGTACAAGGAAAAGCTTCATTCACATTAAACGACGATGAAGTCTTTTACGGCGTTGGTATTCATGGCGAAAAAGGTTACCGCAAAGAAGCACTATCCTCTTCTGAAATATTAGCAATTGAACTTATGAACAAACTAAAAAGCATTTATCGCTGGAGAAAAGGTGACAACTTTGCCATCCTCATTAACGGACTCGGTGCGACACCATTAATGGAACAATACATTTTCGCAAACGATATTCGCCGTTTATGTGAGCTGGAAGGCTTACATGTGAAGTTCGTAAAGGTTGGTACCCTTCTCACTTCTTTAGATATGAAAGGTGTTTCGCTCAGTTTGCTTAAAATAGAAGATTCGGATTGGGTGAAGTGGTTGAAGGCGGATGTTAGAGCGAGTGGTTGGTAACAATAAACTAAACATTATGATGATTGAACGTTTAGTAATCAAAAGTACTGACTTATATGAAGAATGTATAAACCTTAGGTATCTGTAAATAAATCGAAGCATACATACTATTTGCAAGTTATCCGCCAGTTTCGAAATGCGGTTATCCAGTCGGAGAAAGGCACCTTAATGTGTCTTTTTTTTATTTTCAAAAGGACCTGCTCAATTATTGCGTAAAAAACATAAAGTAAATTGAATCCGTTAAAATACATGAGTGACCCCTTGTTTTCCCCTCTTATTAAAGGAGGAACTATTATGGGATTTGGTGGTAGTTGTGGCGGCTGTGGATTTTCTGGCGGCTTTGCTTTATTAGTAGTATTGTTTATTTTATTAATCATAGTTGGAGCTTCTTGCTTCTGCTAAACAAACTATCGGAAAAGACACTCTTATATGGGTGTCTTTTCTTTGTAAACTAAAAAGAATGAGAATGAAAGCCTTTGGTCATAATTACGACTAAAGGCTTTTTCTATATAAAAAATGAAACATAGTAAAAATAAAGTACTTACTTAAATTGTTTTTCACTTTACAAACTATATCCAAAAAGTTGGATAGTTCCTTTTACTACTCATATTATTAATAAATAAAGCAATAACTACAATAACAACGGAACCAACTAAAACCGGCGTTACTAAATAACTCCAACTATTTGCTCCTAAAATAACGACAATTGGATCAGCCCCTGCCGGAGGATGCGTTGTTCTTGTTAACATCATAATAGCAATCGACACCCCGACTGCTAAAGCAATTGTCCAATATTCATTCCCAAACAAATGATATATTGATAGACCAATGAAAGTTGAAATCAAATGTCCTCCAATAATATTACGCGGCTGAGATAGCGGTGCATTCCAAACTCCAAACGCTAATACACAACTCGCTCCAAATGGAGCCATTAGTAATTCTGTAGAAGTTATACTCGTTAAATATGTTAAGGTGAGAATTGTTAAAAATCCCCCCAGTAGTCCCGTTAAAGAATCCTTTATATTTACTTGTAATGGACTTCTCCCTTTCCCTTTCATTTTTGCAAAATATCGTACACTTATTGGTTGAGCCTCTTTCTGCTTAGCTGCTGTTATATTATCCATCGTTTTCCTCCTTTATCGCGCTATTCGCAGGGATGGACATCCCACTGACTAAAGTCTCACTTTATTTACCAATAATTATAACCCGAATTAACTAACCTGTAAATATTCATTTTAGAGGTTAGTTAAAAGATACAAAAAAAGAATCAACTGCTATAAGCTGATTCCTAAACCTCTTCAGATTTTCGAACCTGAAATTTTGCTACTTTTTTCCGGTTCCCACATATTTTCATAGAACACCATTTTCGTTTTCCACTTTTATCTATAAATAATAAAACACAGTCGGGGTTTGAACACCTTTTAAGAGAAATAAGCTTATTTTCTGCTATTAACGTTAAAGCATCAAATGCAATTAACGATACAAGTACATCCTCAATTTCTCCAACTGGGATAGGTACTAGACGCTGTTCAATGACTTTATATGTAAATGGTGCCTTCTCAATTTGTTTTTCTAAATACGCAATAAAATCATTAGAAATTTCGTGCAGATCAGCAATTGCCTCAAACTGTTTTCTCAGTACTTCTCTTACCTCTAATATGCTAGATGTAACTTGATTCACTCGCTCTTGAATTCCTATAAGTGTTTTTTCATTCCAAAAAGGAAGATTAGCCTTTATTACATGTAGCCATTCTAATACATCTTCATCTGTTATTAATAAATCATAACGTTGTCCACGCCTAACTAACTCTGTATTCACTAAATCTAATGAGAGATTTCCAGATATAAGCGGGAATTGTTTTGTTTCCTGCATGTACTCATCACCTACTCTTTAACCAATCATATTCTAAAGCAATATGACGGTGCAACTTTTTATAAATTCACATCCAGAAAAAAGCCCTATTACTAGAACATCTCATCCACATTTAAAGGAATCTACATATGCCTTCTCCCCTTAAAATCACCAAAACCCATTTACAAATCTATAAAAGTAGATATAATATCCTTATGGAACCTTTATTAATTTATAAAGCATTGTCAAATGAAACAAGATGTCAAATTTTATCATGGTTGAAAAATCCAGAAAACCATTTCGATGAAAAACCTTATCTAGAGCAAGGCCTTAACTTTCAAGTTGGAGTGTGTGTAGGAGATATCCAGCTTAAAACTGGCTTAGCCCAATCGGTTATTTCTAGTTATTTATTAACAATGAAAAAGGCAGGATTACTAGACTCTGACCGAATTGGAAAATGGACCTACTATCGCCGAAATGAAAAAACAATACGAGAGTTTTCTGAATACGTTCAAAACGAATTATAAAATGAAAGCTAATAATCAATCTACATATCAATTGATTATTAGCTTTCACACATTCTGCTTTTTTACAGGTATCCAATTACTTTTTTATAAGATTGCACTACCTATAAAAGCAAGAAACATAGAAAGGAGAAAATTTTTTAACATATCATATCTAGTTATTTAGATATCTGTTATTGTATTTCGAATTACATAATCCTGATAATATTGGCATCCAATCATACTTGTAATAATGCTTCTTTGTTAATGAATTTACTTTCAAAATACTGATACGAATGGAGAGTTTTATAAATGAAAAAAGTAAATCCTTTACTTATTCTGACACTCGCAATAGGTGTGTTCGGAATTATTACTACCGAGATGGGTATTGTCGGCGTATTACCACAAATCACTCAAAAATTTGGAATTTCAACTACACAAGCTGGATTTTTAGTAAGTATATTTGCACTCGTTGTTGCTATTTCTGGTCCGTTTTTAATTCTGCTCGTCTCTAGTATTAATCGCAAAATAATTTTATTATCAGCAATTTTCATATTTGTTATTTCAAATATAATCTACGCTTATACAACACAATTTGAAATCATGCTTATTTTCCGTATTTTACCGGCAGCACTTCACCCACTCTTCTTTTCAATCGCTCTTGTAACAGCTGCTAAACTTGTCCCTCCAGAAAAGAGCGGTCAAGCGGTTACAAAAGTTTTCATGGGAATTACTGTTGGCTTTGCTTTAGGTGTACCACTAACCTCTTACCTTGCAGACCAATTTTCACTCGAAATTGCTTTCTTATTCGGAGCGCTTGTTAACACTCTTGCATTCATTGGAATACTAATCCTACTTCCTTCTATGCCTGTTACAGAAAAAATGTCATTCGGCAAACAAATTCGTATACTCGGCAAACCAGGATTATGGTTAAATATTTTAACCGTCACATTCCTTTTTGCAGCCATGTTTTCCGTATACAGCTACTTCGCCGAGTACCTTGCAAAAGTAACTTCCATGAACGGATCTCTCATCAGTATCATGCTATTCATATTTGGTATCGTTATGATTTTAGGCAATCATTTATTTGGTAGTCTCCTGCAAAAAAGTATAGTAAATACAGTAATATTATTCCCTATCCTATATTCTATTGTTTACATATTGGTTTATTATTTAGGTTCCTACCTTGTTCCAATGATTTTTATCGTATTCATTTGGGGAATCGTACATGCTGGTGGATTAATTGTTGGTCAAACATGGTTAATAAGCGAAGCAAAAGAAGCGCCTGAATTTGGTAATAGTCTATTCGTTTCGTTCTCCAATCTCGGAATTACTTTAGGAACAACTATTGGAGGCTGGTTCATTTCAAACTTAGGTATTCACCAGCTTATTTGGAGCGGATTCATTTTCACACTACTCTCATTTCTGTTAATTATAATAAAACTAAAATTTTTCAATTCTAATAGCCAGGCTTCATTATCAAGTTAGTACATTTTCAGTTTCAAATTTTATAAACTAAAAAGTATAATGATCAAAGCCTTTAGCCATAATTACGACTAAAGGCTTTTTTGTATATAAAGTGAAACTTTACTCAGCGGGGGTTTTGTTCATCCCCCCACTGAGTATTAGCCTTCACCAATCGGGCGTTTACGGGCAGCAGGGCTCCCACCTAACTTCTTTGCTCCAGCTGAATTTTGAGGTGGGAGTTTTACTGCCCGCAAATAGCGGGATAAAAATAAATCTAAAAGGAGCTAATTTTATGGAACATAATCAAAATGGAGTACTTGCTTTAATTGTTTTGTTTTTAGGATTAGTGTTTTTTGTTAGTGGAATGGTTTATCATTTATGGGGTTCTTATTAATTTCAACTTTTAGAAAGATAAATAATTTAAAAACTAAAACGTGTATTGTATCGATATGGCATATTTCCAAAAACAACTTAACATGGTAAAATAATATTTGGACGGGAGTCCTATATTATTAAAATTAAGATGGTTCAAGTCGGAGGAAGGCACCTTAGGGTGTCTTTTCTTTTTTGTTAATTAATAGATTGTTCTCTTCTAGGTAACTCTTTAAAATATAAATTTTAATAAAAAAGACGCTCATGCAGGATCCTTTCTATCCTCTTCATTATAATCAAGAAGACACTCTTTCATTATTTTTGTATCTCTCGGTAACCTTTTTTCAAACTTTGACCATCCGTCGAAGATCATTTTGTTTGGCAAAGGACACACAAATCCTGTAATACAATCCCAAAAAGCATCCCAGTTTTCCACGTACAAATCAGGAAACTCAAGCTTCTCTTTAAGAAGTAAATGCAATTCTTTTGCATTATAAATGTTGCTTACATCTATGACAATAATTGATTCATGTTCATTACTCAATTATATATATAAATCATACTTAGTTAAATTGGGTTGATTTTATAAGGAGTCAAAAACCTCTAAATGTTTATTTTATAATTATATAAATAATCCTAACATCTTCAAAAATTGATATAATGATACAGTTATTTATAGCAATCAGGGAGATGTACAACATGAACTATACACATATGCCAAAAGAAATAGGAATGATTAAGCGGACTCCATTCGCTTCAATACCGAAGAAATTCATCGGTATTGGTAATATTGTTAAAAAACAAACAAAAGTGGAGCGCCCTAAATTAGCCCAAGACAAACAAGAAATTATTGAAAACAAGTTACTATGTTCATTTCTTTCTGAAGAGAAGGTATTGATTACTTATTATAGAGATGGTCATTTACTTACTAGATATGTGACTGTAACTGACATAAATCCGATAAAGAATTTAATAACTTGCACTGATGCATCTTATAACAGAGTTTTCCTTAAATTTATAGATGTAATTGATTTGAGATAAAAAACATACAGTTTTTCAAATATATCCAGGAATAAAAATGAAAGAATCTTGTATTCTAGGTTAAATACAGATAGAGAAAAAGTGTAAGTTCTTGTGAGAATTAGCAAGATAAAGGCTGTTTGTTTAGGTTTTGGACTGTCTGTTATGGTTATCGAATTTACAAATACAAAAGAGGAACAGAACACAATAGAGAAAACTAAAGAAGCATTTAGATAATAGTTGAAAACGCCCGATTAAGGACGGCTTCAACTATTATCTAACTTTGATATATTCATACCACCATTTACCACCTGATCAAGTATCCACCAAGTAATCTTATCTAACTCTGTATTAGGTAGGACATCGGTTTGGATATAACATAGTCCAGAAAGTGAATCAACATTAACGCTACCTTTTATTCCTCGTTCTGCCATAGCTTGAATAGCTTCATCTAAGGAGTTAGTATCGAATCCACCTGACTTAACGTATTGATATCCACATTAGAACCGCCGTTTCCTTCACAATTCCCAACAGTTTGTCCCGTTAGAGCGTATAGTCATACCCCCTCCTTATGGTAATTCCTTTTGTAAATCTTTTTATTTAAATGTATAATTGTATGAAAAGTTCTAAAACTTTGAATCGAGGTGAAAAGCATGAGAAGTTTTGGCTCATTAATGATCTCTACTATCTGCTCAATAATCCTTATAATTTGGAATGCCTATTCCTTCTATGATGGATTCACGATGGGACATACGTATTACTGGGTTAATGGCATCGCAGCTGTTATCTTCTTTCTATTCTTTATCGTAAACATGCGAGAGATCTGCAAGAAAAACTATAGAACCTCAGAACAATAGGAGTTGATACATATGTGGAAAAAAATTAAGAATTATAGATTGAGCTTAAAAGATTTAAAGTTCATGTTATGGCTGTTCGGTATTACATGCTTTATATACAGCTACAATTTCATTGTAGGACTTGCTTTTGTCCACAAATTCCAAGTTTATGATTTAGGTGGTGCTATAGCAACATTCGCCGCATTTATGGATACTAGAAATAGGATTAAAAATAAAAATTATAAAGCAGCTTAATATAAAAAGGATCCTTTGCGGTTTCCTTTTTTCTATGTAAAATAAAAAAGCATCGAATTCGCTACTTTAATTGTTTGTTGTTTGCTTCTATTTCTTCTTCATTAAATAATTTTTGTACATTTCTTTTTAAATCCAATCCTTTATAAACAAGTTCCTTGAACTCTTTCATAGATAATGGATCATTCAATACTTCCCATAATCCTATCAATTCTGTATATTTAGGTGCCTCCGTAACATACTCGTGTGATTTAACTGTTTCGAAGTGTCTATGGAATTCCCAATGACATTCTTCGCATAAATAGTAGAACCCGGAACACCTGTCATTTACACTCAAACTATTTTCTGTTCTATGGTTTCCTAGCCCCATTGTTATTCCTCGCTTTCTACTTGTAAATTTCTATTTCAATTGAATATGCAATATTTCATATTTCATTATTGTAATATTCCTTTATTAACTATCATTTTCTAGTTCATCATTAATATCCATTGATAAATCAACGTTTGTAATTTAATTCCTTATATTAAACCCCGACAAGATACTTTTAAACACTTTATTCAAATAATTATATTGGAATTTCTTGTTCTACAAATCTATACGTGTTTTGTGTATTATATAGCAGAAGAGTAAGGTAAGAGTTACTCTTTGCCATTTTAGAAAAGGTTCTGTTGGAGACAACAGGACCTTTTTTGTTCGAATTTCAATAAAACAATTCTTAAATTCCATCTCATTGGAAATAACTATATAATGAAACTGATTAAATATTAGGAGTGCTATTAATGTCTGATATAATCCGTCTCTTAATTATCATGATGATTGCAACCTTTTTATTTTCTTCCATAATAATGGAGTTTAAAAAACCTCAAAAAAGCATGTTTTGGTTCTCAATTGAAGTCTTGTCTCTCCTCGGAGTTTTACTGCTAATAAAGGAATTTTTTATCAATCATATAACATAGTCCCCTGAATAAAATTCAATATTCCGTCAATACTGTAGACAACCGATTAAGTTACTTTCTCCTTGTTCCCCCTTGGAGAACCGAGCAGTTAGCTTTTGCTGACTGTTCTTTTGTTTGAAATTAAAATAGCGTTTTTGTTCCAAATGATGCCCTCATTAATTCGGACACATTTACCATTATTTTCACCAAAAAATTCATGATATCGTTAATTAGTCGAGTACGTCATTACTTGACGATTACCCTTAGGAGCCCCGCAGACAATCGGGGTTTCTTTTATTTAAAGCCATTGTCTCTTTTAGGGTGATATAGTCCTTAAGATCTTGTTAAACCAGTGTAATTACGGTTGGAACTTCATTCTGTTTGACACATATCCCCAGGCTATCTGGACATTATAAAAGATGAGGTGACTGACATGAAGGATAAAATATTAGAATTAGTACCAGGATCGGTAAAAAAATTACTCCAGAAAAAAGTTAAAGATGGAAACCGATGCATCATTGATTTGGTTGTGGATGATGCAACTGCTTATGGATTTGAACCGGAGCAAGTAATCCCCTGTATCATGGCGGGTTATTATGTTTATGAATCTACCACCTATCCCAGTGAAATGGAGGAAGAATTGAAGCTAAACTTGGTTTTTCATGCGGCCAATCGCTCGGCAATGAAGCTTCTGTCTTATGGGAAGTATAAAGCGAAACAATCTGAAAGTGGATGGATGAGATATACAAATCCATAAGGTTTACTTAACATACACTAACTAGCTTGGTGAGCATGAGGCAACGCCACATGCCCATCGACTTGAGATTTTGAAATACCCCAAAGTATTTTGGTGAAAAAAAGCAACATTTAAGTTCCTTATGACATTTTTCTAATATAAGTTGTAACATTGCCTAAACAACAACTACCTTGTGGATTGTTTACTTCACAACCACATCGATTTTCTCTTATGTTTTCGCGAATATGCTCTACTGGATTAGGAGTAAGTCCATTTTCTACATATTGTTTGATTTTTTCTTTTGTCCAATCAAAACAATAGCAAATTGGTGTAGTTGCTGAGTCATCTTTTTGATTTACAGCTACCTTTATGTCCGATACAAAGTATTTTTTATTATTCGTATCAAAATAGACTACATCACAATCTTCGTTTGAACAAAAATAGTGATTTTCTTTAGCATTTAATGTTTCTAATGCCGATGATTTAAGCAATGATTTTAGTGTAATCAACTTTACATTCTTAGCTTTATTTTTACATGATGGACAATGACCATTATTTTCAATTTTTATTCCTTTAAGGTTACTACAACAATCTTCCATTATTCTCCCACCTTTACAATTTATTGTTTTTATAAATATTCTTCTACTTTCTTTTCTGAATCTATTAAAGTTTCGATAATAAGATATTGCATCTGTCTCACCTCATATAAAGTATAAACCCTGTGCCATAGTACAGGGTCAAGGAAAGTATTATTTACTATATTATCGATTTACTTTCTTAAAATAAACTGTCATTATTCAATAAGCCTTTTTCAGCAATATACTCCGATTGCGAAATTCTAAAACTACATTTAGGGCGATTAACCTTTATCACCTCGTAACTCTTTACTACAACGTTTTACAAAAAATACTGTTATTAAAATAATAATTCCTATACTCAAAACAAGTAATTGATCGAGTGCAATCACATCACGAAAAATCCAACGAGAAACAAAACCGAAGCTAGACATGCACACACATATAAAACCAAAATAATTTAACCATCTATGTACATTTTTCATTCTTCCCCCTCCTTAAACTTGCATTTTATCATTCCATCCTGTTTTTAGGTGTGAGTGCTGGCTAGTCGTGTGGTGATACCTCTATATAGGGCTTTTTCTTTTTTCTCAATGACCAATATTATTAAAATTAAGATGGTTCAAGTCGGAGAAAGGCACCTTAGGGTGTCTTTTCTTTATTTTCAAAAGGACCTGCTCAATTATTGCGTAAAAAACATAAAGTAAATTGAATCCGTTAAAATACATGAGTGACCCCTTGTTTTCCCCTCTTATTAAAGGAGGAACTATTATGGGATTTGGTGGTAGTTGTAGTAGTTGTGGCGGCGGCTTTGCTTTACTAGTTGTATTGTTTATTTTATTGATCATTGTTGGAGCTTCTTGCTTCTGCTAAAAAACTATCGGAAAAGACACTCTTATATGGGTGTCTTTTCTTTGTAATAAAAAGCTCTTCATCACTTTCGGTCTTTAGTGTGACATACAAATAATCCAGTTCCCCAAGCGCCCATATTCCACAGCCCCTTCTTTGTGCTTTTCTTTTCATTTATATTTCAATTTAAAATATAGTAGAAACTCATTACAAGGCTAGTTATATATACAATTATTATAGATAATATATACCTTTCACCACATGTATCATTCTGAATAATTAAAAATAAATATTAAAAATTCCATATAGACCCATTACTGGTTAAAATGTTATAATTAAAACACCCTACATAGTTACTCATGTTCAGGATGAGAAACTAGCGTCTTATTAAGTAATGCGCATAACTTAAATAAACAAGACACTGCAAAGTGTCTTGTTTATTTGCATCAAGTTTCCTTTTTATCCCAAAACCAATATAATAAAATGTAACATTTAATACATATAAAGAAAAATATAGATTTATTAAATCATTATGGCACCCATGAAAGTACTTTTATTTTGGAGGAACAAACTATGAACAAAAAGTTATTAACATCATTATTATGTAGCTCATTCTTATTTGGATTATCAGCTTGCAGTTCACATGATACATCTAGCAGTAACACGAAAAACGAACAGGAGACTTCTAAAGAAACAAAGAATGATGAACTTAGCAACAAGGATCCTCAAAAAGAACTTCCCACCCATGGAGATTCTTCTGATGTATACATATCAATACACTCTGCCGATTCATTAGATGTTATAGGTAATGGAGAAGTTAAAGCACAAGGTGTATTTAAAGTATTAGACGTCGCAGTTTATAATCGTCAAGAGGAACCCATTACACTAAATAACAATAACTTTAAATTAATTGACGGAACCGGAAGAGAATATCACATTTCTAATGAATCTCAATTAGTACTTAAAGCTGCAAATACTGCTACATTTAAATTTGGTGTTCTTAATCCTAATGAAAATTCGGAAGGGAACATTGTATTCGATGTTCCGAAAAATACGCAAGGATTAACTTTGAAAATTAATGGAGATATGCTGGATGAAGGGATCGAGTTAAAGGTGGAATAGTCAAAGAAAATACAAACCGCCTATCACAACTTATACTAACATAACAAAAAGTACAGCCTCTGTATTAACTACAGTAGACTGTACTTTTTCATTTGTGATTTTGTATAACTCACTATAATAGGATTCCTTAGTTCTTTTGAGAAGATGCTCTCCAATCACGAAAAGATGTTGGAAACCCAGAATGTCCACGTTGCTTTGTAACAACTGGTTTCTCTTGAAGAGTAGTTGATTTCTCTTCAGGAATAGTTGGTTTTTCTTCAAGAATACTCAAAGCTGTTTGCATTTTCTCCAGCTGTTCTTTTAAAGCTTGCTGCTCAATCTTTAAATCCGTAAGTAAACGTAATATCATCTCAGAATTAGCCATAACGATCTCCTTTCCCCCAATGCACAGAATAAAATACCATATGTAATAAGCGGAATACTCGTGACAAAAATAAGTTCGTCAACTCTTTTAAAATACCGAGTACTTTTATTTTTTCAAAAGGACCTGCTCAAGTTTATCCGTAAAAACATAAAGTGATATAAATCCATTAATATATGGACTTTATGGAAGGAGGAGTTAATATGGGCTATGGTGGTAGTTGTGGAGGCTATGGTGGTAGTTGTGGTGGAGGCTGTGGTTTTGGCGGTGGATTCGCCTTACTTGTTGTGCTCTTTATCTTATTAATCATCGTTGGAGCTAGCTGTTGGGGCGGCGGATTCGGCTGCTAATAAGAGGCACTCTTGAGAGTGTCTTTTTTTTATTTCTCAATATAGGGCTAACATATATGTGTTACTATCAAAAGGCGAGATTCCCTAAGCGTAATATAGTAGTTTACCAACTATGAAAGCCACTGTCACAAGAAAACAGTAGGCTTTTATTTTTGTTATTTAACAAGATTAAAACAGGAATTGCCATTTCCCCTCAGTACCATTTTAAAATTGACATAGCACTTCATGCACCATATACTGTTAACAACAGTATACTGTCATTAACAGTATATATTCCAATTCATTCTAGGAGGTATATTCATGAAACATACAGGAAGACATACAGGTGCATTTCTTTTGTTATTTTTAGCAGAAGGTGATAACTATGGCGGACAGCTACTTCAGAAATGTGAAGAAGAACTTCCGGTCAATCCAATTGATAGTGCTATCCTTTACCGCACGCTAAAGAAATTAGAAAACGAAGGCGCTATTGAATCTTATGTAAGTACATCCGTTCCAGATAAACCGAGAAAGATGTACAAAATTACTAAGACCGGCAAAGAACAATTAGCAGATTTTCAAATAGATATTGAGGAAAAAATGAAAAACTTAACCTTTTTCTTAAACAAATATAAAGACTTAAAGGAATCTAATCATGATTAATGGCGCTATCCTTTACACTTTGGCCATTATTCTTACGGGGATTTCTTTTATGAAGGATCGGAATAAAACGAAATTTGCCCTATTAAAATCATGGAAAATATTTCGAAACCTCCTCCCTGCCATGCTCTCCATTATGCTTTTCGTTGGACTATCACTTTCTATCTTAACGCCGTCCTTCATCTCTTCCATCATTGGAGAACAGTCTGGATTTTTAGGTATTATTTATTCAGCACTACTCGGATCTGTGGCACTTATCCCAAGCTTTGTCGTATTTCCTCTTGGTAATACGTTAGTACAGCACGGCGCAGGTCTTCCTCAAGTTGCGGCACTCATGTCTACACTAATGTCAGTAGGAATTACAACCTTGCCGATGGAACAAAAGATATTCGGACGAAGCTTTGCTTACGCTCGTAATGCATCTGCATTACTCATGTCACTCCTATTCTCCTATATCATTTGGGTGGTGATGGTATGAAAGAACTAAAAAGATATCGCTTCTTTTTCATTTTGCTGATTGGACTTATCATTCTAACTTTTATAAACCAATCTTTAGGATGGAGCGCATTACAATTAACGGGGAATAGCATTTTAGATATGTTGTTTCTACTCCCCCCTGTCCTAATATTTGTAGGGTTACTTGATCAGTGGGTGAAGAAAGAAACACTAATGAAATATATGGGAGAAAAGTCCGGCATATATGGAATATTATTCTCTCTATTATTAGGCGGCATTGCAGCTGGTCCCCTCTATGTTGCCTTTCCGATTGCAGCACTACTATTAAAAAAAGGCGCAAGTATTAGGTACATCGTATTTTTCTTAGGTGTTTGGACAACTGCGAAATTACCGATTATGGTGTATGAATTTTCTTCATTCGGAGCTACCTTTACGCTCGTTCACATTTGCTTCGGTCTATTGTTTTTCTACGTAATGGGCATCGTTTTTGAGAGGTTTTATGATCAACGGCAGTTGTTGCAGTATGATATTACGAAAGAAATGTAAAAAGACATCTTTATCTTGTAAAGATGTCTTTTTAATATGAACCTTAATTTTCGTTCTGTAAAACCCTCGCTGCCTTTACTTCCTTTTTCTCTTCTTTTAAGAACAACGATACGATAAAAGCAATAACGATAAAGATTAACCCTAGTGTAAATGCGCCTTGGAATCCAGATGTTAAACCGTTTAACTTCTCTACTGGATCCATTGGATTTGCTGAGCTTTCCATATACTTAGTTGTTCCTGAAGACATTTTCGAAATAAAGATAGCCGTACCAATTGCGCCAGCTACTTGCTGTAACGTATTAAACAGTGCTGTTCCGTGCGGATATAAATCTGGTGTTAATTGATTTAATCCATATGTTTGTGCTGTCATTACAAACATGAGTCCGACCATTAATACGCTATGCATGACAATAATTTGTACCATTGATGTATCAGGAGTAATGCCTTTAAATAAGAACATTGCAATACCTACTAACACAATACCGGGAACGATAACAACTTTCGGGCTAAATTTATCAAATAGTTTACCTGCGATTGGTCCCATTATGGCGCTAATAATACTTCCTGGAAGCATTATTAGTCCTGATTTAAATGCTGTAACGAGTAAAACTGTTTGTAGGAACATCGGTAATAAAGTCATCGTTGAAAATAACGACATCATCACAATGACGATTAATCCAACTGATATTGTAAACATCGGAACTTTAAATGCACGTAATTCTAAAATTGGATTCTCGATTTTTAATTGTCGAACGACAAAAATACATAATGATATAAGCCCAACAATTAAAGTGCCATACACTTTCGCATCAGACCATCCTACATCACCCGATGCACTAAAGCTATACACAAGCCCGCCAAATCCTAATGTCGATAAAAGAATAGATGGATAATCTACTTTTGGCCTTGTTAACTCCGTAACATTTTGAATGTACTTCATCCCAATCATAATTGAAATGATCACGATAGGAATAACAATGTAGAATAACCAGCGCCAATTTAATGAATCCACAATTACTCCAGATAATGTAGGACCAATTGCTGGAGCTGCCATCATTACAAGTGCGATTAATCCCATTGTGGCACCACGTTTTTCAGGTGGACAAATAATTAAAATCGTATTCATTAATAACGGTGAAATTAACCCCGTCGCTACTGCTTGGACGATACGGCCGACTAATAAAACGGAAAATGTCGGTGCAAATCCCGCAATTAATGTACCGACTAAAAACGTTACCATAGCGATCAAAAACATTTGTCTCGTTGTGAGCCATTGCTGAAGTAACGCTGTAATCGGGACTAAAACCCCAACCACCAACATGTAAGCTGTAGAAAGCCATTGAATCGTTGAAGCTGTTACGTCGAATTCTTTCATTAATACAGTTAACGCATTACCAAGTAATGTTTCGTTTAATAATGCAACCATTGCCCCTAAAAGTAATGCAATTAAAATCGGGGTATGTTTCATATTAGAAGTATCAACTTTGCCACTTGCAGGGCTCTTAGTTGTTATATTCATGTATTGATTCTCCTCCTGTTTTTTACTTGAAAATCTTTAAATACACCGGAACACATGTAATATAATATACATATGTAGATTAAAAAGGGAGAATCAATTTAAAGCCATTGTATATTTAATCTACAAAAAAGGAGAATTGTAGATGAACGATAATGAAAAACATCTTGATTTACGTATTAGACGTACACATAAATTACTTTGGGATTCCTTATTTGAATTAATGACGCAATCAAAACAGAAATATAGTACCATCACGATTAACCAAATTTGTGATCGTGCAATGGTACACCGAACAACTTTTTATAAACATTTTGAAGATAAAGATGCTTTATTAGCATTTGGATTTAAACGCTACAGCAAGATGATTGCTGAAATACCGATTTCAGATCGATTAAGTAAACCATTTCAAGTAATGGAACAATTTCTACACCATGAAGAAATCGGTAAAATATTAGAGATGCAAATGTCTGATGAACAATTTATTAGCCGTACACAGTATTTAAGTCACGAAACGAGAAAACAAGAAATAGAAGCGTTAAATCAACTTTGCAAAAACCATACGATGCCAAATGATTTAATCATTGAATTTTATTCAGGGGCAATCACCTCATTAAGTGCATGGTGGTTTAAAAATGAAAGAAGCGTTTCTGCTGCTGAAATGGATAGGTATCTCCACCAACTTATTAACCGGAATATTTTTCAGTTTGAAGAAGAATAACTTCACCATCAAAAAAACGCCTATATAAAATAGGCGTTTTTTACATACTATTACTTACCGATTTTCTTCAAATCCGAACTTTCTATAATTGAACGAGAATATCCATCTTTCCCAACTCGCACCATAGCTCTTCCCAACTGCTCAGAAGTTATCACACTGCCGAATCGCTTCAACAGAGGATTAAAGGGCTTCATCACATCATACATTAATTGGTACAATTTCGTTTTTGATTTCACACCATTTGCCGGAATGATTAATCTTAGTCTAAACATATACGCAGATTTGAAAGGTAAACGTAATAACTCATTTTCCGTTCTCTCCTTCACTCTCGCCCACATCGTACGTCCTGATTCTGTACTATCTGTTCCGCTACCGGATACGTAAATGAATGTCATGTTTGGATTTAACTTCGCTAATGTTTTTGCGGTAGATAACGTTAATTCGTACGTAACTATAGAATAAAACGTCGATAAATTTTCGTTCCAAATATTCAGAATTAATATTAAAATAAACAATGGGGATAGGGGTATGGAATCATAAATTATACATAACGAGGGAATAGAAATGAAAATTCAATTAAAAGCTGATTTAATGCTACTACTAGTTACATTTTTTTGGGGTGCATCCATCCTACTTACAAAGCTTGGACTTGATGGCATAGAAGAATATAATTTAATCGCATTACGATTTATTATTGCCTTTCTTTTATCAGGTTTAATATTTTACAAACATTTATTCAAAGTCGATTTTAAAACTGTAAAATATGCTTTTATACTAGCTTCCGTTTTATTTATCGTCTATATTTTCGCGACTTTCGGTACAAAGTATACAAGTGTCTCTAATGCTGGTTTCTTACTATGTCTCACAGTCATTTTCATTCCGATATTATCAGCTATATTTTTAAAACACATTCCTGAAAAGAAAGTTATATTAGGAATTGTGTTAACGATAATAGGAATTGGCTTATTAACATTAACTAGTGAATTCAAGATCGGTAACGGCGATATATTTTGCATATTGTCTGCTTTATTTTATGCCATTCATGTCATCATTACTGGAAACGTAACAAAACATGTGAACTCGATTGCGCTCGGGGTCATACAACTCGGTTTCGTCGGCCTATTTAGTCTTATTTTTTCATTAGTGATGGAAACCCCAAAACTTCCTAGCACGATCAACTCATGGCTAATCATATTAGCCTTAAGCATATTTTGCACCGCAGTCGCTTTCATCGTGCAAGTTATCGCCCAGCAATACACGACGCCTACACATACGGGACTTATCTTTTCATTAGAACCTGTCTTTTCAGCAGGCTTTGCCTTTGTTTTCACAGGCGAAACGCTCACAGGGAAAGGCTATTTAGGGGCGACGCTTATATTATTGAGTGTGTTGATTGCTGAGGTGGACTTTAAGAGTTTGTTGAGGCCTAATTATAAGAAGAATATAGAGTAAACATTTCACTATGATCAATAAACATACCCCAGAAAAAATATGAGTTTATATCATTCTCTTCACTTAGATTTTCTTTTAAATGAGACTTTTTTAGATGCTATCTTTGAATAAGGTAGCATCTAAAAAATGTTAAAAGAAATTTACCCCTAGTATCTTCTTATATTTTATGTAGCCTTCATATTTGACCTTTTCTACGTTCTTTGAAGTGAAGATGTTCCAAATTACTTACTGAATATAGTCATACAGATTTTTCGCTAACAATAAACAAGTTACTGTAATGAAAAGAGCACGAACATACCCGCTTCCTTTTTTTATAGCAAATTTGGAGCCAACAATCCCTCCAGCAATTTGAGCAATCCCCATTATAAAACCATACACATAGTTTACTTGCCCTACATACATAAACATCAACAATGCACCAACATTACTTCCTAAATTAAGAAGCTTCGCATTACCTGCTGCTTTTAAAAAATCATACCCAATAAATAAAAGAGAAAACATTAAAAACGAACCTGTGCCAGGACCTAGAAACCCATCATAAAAACCAATAGCAAAAACAAAAAAAGTAAAGATAATGACGTGTCGACCAGACAATTTTTTATGAGTGGAAATACTACCCCAATCCTTTTTGAATATCGTATAAATAGCAACCGCACCAAGCATGATCAGCATCAATGGCTTCAGTACTTCTGGGTTCATTAAATGAACGGTCCATGCCCCTATTATGGAACCTATGAAAGTGAGTGGAACTAATTTAAACGCCGATTTCAAATCAAGATTACCAGAACGATAAAACACAATATTACTAGTTGCACTTCCCATTGTCGACGCTAGTTTATTCGTAGCTACTGCACTTGCTGGATTCAGTCCTGTAAATAATAAAGCTGGTAAAGCAATGAGTCCTCCACCACCTACAACTGAATCAATAAATGCAGCTAAAAATCCAAAAGCAATCAAAATAATTAATACTGATGGGTCTAAATAAAAATCCACACTATTAACCTCCCCTTTAGTCACTATTCGAATAGTAACTAATAATTTGCTAAATGTAAACAGTTATTGTAACGTTGAAATATAAAAGCAAACATCGGAGGACGAAAAAAGTGGACTACATAGTGCAACAGCTTAAAAAAATTGGTTTTAATGAATATGAAGCTAAATCTTATGTATCTCTTGTTAAACAGGGGCCTGTCACAGCCTACCAAGTGAGTAAGGATTCGGGTATCCCAAGAGCGCGAATTTATGAGATTTTGGGTAACCTTGTAGAAAAAGGAATTGTCATGAAGGAAGAAATAAATGACACCACTCGCTATTCACCTCTACCTGTTGAAATCTTTTTACAAAAGGCGCAATCAGAATGGCAGTCTACTTATGAAGTAATCAGTGATTCATTAAAAAAACTGGAAACTTTCGAGGAAAAAACGGATAATCGAGTGATTACTTTAAAAGACAATAAAACAATAATTAGCTACTGTCAGGCATTAATAAAAAAAGCCCAAAAACGTATTGTCATTTCAATGTGGGATGAGATGTATGAAGCGTTAAAAGAGGAACTATCTGAGGTAGCTGATAAAGTTACAGTACAAGGTATTACCCTGCATGTTGAAAATCCCATTAAAAATCTAGAAGCCCATCGTATAACACCTTATACAGAAACCCTGTCTACAGAACATTGGTTTATTTTATCGATAGATTCTAAAGAGATGATTTATGGACCATCAATTGAAGAGCGTAATATTGCTTTTTATACAGATGACCCCATTCATATATACTTACTAGAGGATTACGTATGGCATGATGTTTTAGTAAATCGACTTGTCCGACGTAGCCAAGACGATTTGGAGCAATGGATTACTACAGAGAGAAAATCCTTCTTTATGGAAAAATAAGAAACATATTCAAAGAATCAAAGAATAAAGCATAAGTTAATGAAATGGAACACTTATGCTTTATTTTATTTGCAAAGTGATACTCCAGTCTTTTAACTATTTCCCTTCCTCAAACCGCCCTAACTCCTTCAAAAATCGCAGCTTAAAACTACCCACAGGTCCATTCCGATGCTTCGCCACATGAATCTCCGTCATCTCTTTCTGCATCGTTTCCTTATCATAATAATCCTCACGATACATAAGCATAATGACATCCGCATCTTGCTCAATTTGTCCTGTCTCTCTTAAATCAGATAAAAGTGGTCGCTTATCTTGACGTGACTCTACGGAACGAGACAATTGCGATAACGCCACTATACAAACATTTAAATCACGCGCTAACAACTTAAGCTTACGTGAAATTTCACTAATCTCTTGAAATCGATTGCCCTTATGCTTCGGATCGCCCGTAATGAGCTGCAAATAATCTACAATAACTAAAAGCTTTTTATCACCGTGCTTCCTCTTTAACTTACGAGTTTGCATCCAAATATCTTGCACCGTAACGCCTGCATTATCGTAAATCTCAAGTGGTAATTCACCGATCTCCGCAAACGCCTTACTCACCTTTTCCCAGTCTTCCATCGCAAAACGGTGCTTCGGATTTTTCAGCCTGCCTCCTGACACTTCACCTACGCAAGACGCCAGCCTTTTTAACAATTGCTTACTACTCATCTCTAATGAAAACAGCCCAACTGCCGCTCCAGACTTCGCCGCATGCAGTCCAACATTTAACGCAAATGCAGTCTTTCCCATAGAAGGACGCGCTCCAAGAACGACAAAATCACCTTCCTGCAATCCGCACGTCATCTTATTTAACGATGTATAACCAGTCTCAATACCAGTATTCTCTTTCGTATCTTGATGAAGCTCTTCATACAAACCAACTAACGCATCCTTCAAATCAAACTCACATACACAGTCCTTTTCCTCTAACTCACAAAGTTCCGTAATCGTCTCACCAATAATTTTCTCATTCTTCTCCGTAATAAGACGCTCTCCCATCTTGTACCCAAGAACACCAGCCTGATACATCTTCCAGGCACCTCGAACAAGCCCCTCATAATAAGAGAAGTTGCTAGTCGCAGGCACACCATCCATTAACCCTATAAAATACTCCATTCCCCCGATATTCTCCAAAAAATTTGGATTCATCCGAGAAACGAGCGTCACAAGATCAATTGGTTGCCCTTCATCTTCAATTTTTCGCATTAACCGAAATATAGACTTATGCACCGGCATAGAAAAATAATGCTCCGTCAAACGGCACTCCTTAATAAGCTCTCCATCAATTAAAAGAGAACCTAACACCGTCTTTTCCGCCTCCACATTTTGAATACTCATGGACGCCACCCTCGTTCAGTTAAGAACCGCTGCAGCTCTTCCTCTGACAGCGCATTCTTCTCCCACTCCTCGCACCTCGTCAAAAACTCCTCCGTCTCCCCAGTACTAACAGACGACTCCTTCTTCCGAAACTGAGTCGTATCCGCCTCAACCTCACACACTTTCGTAAACCCTTTCCCGTGCCAGCCCCTCAAAATCCCCTTCACATAAGCAACCGTCCGCTTATTATTCTCAAACGCAATTTGAAGAGCCTTCAGCACAAGCTCCTCTGACAAATCTTCCATCCACGCACTCAGTTCCTCCACAGTATGAGGAGACAAACTACCGAAATGTTGCTCATAAAAAGAAAACACACGACTTCCCGTTTCTTCCTCTATAACCTCTTCTTCCGCCTCTGTCTCCTCACAAGCTGGCTCAACATCATCCACAGCCAAATCACTCGGCATACCGAAATGTGCTAAAAGCATCGGAACATTCAGCTCCTCCTCTAGGCACTTCTGAAGAAACATATGTACAAACTCCTTATTCTTCACACCCTTCAGCTCACGAAGCACACACTTCTCCACATTCGTATTCGTCACCGGATTATAACGAAGCCAATTTAAAATAAATAACTCCCTCGTCTCCGCATCATAAAGAATCTTCCCATAATCAATAAAGCGCTGCACAAGCTTATCAACAGTCTCCCGATTATAACCAGTCTCCATCTCAGCTAACCGCTTCGGAAACGGAAAAATCCCGCACTGCGTCGTCTTCGAACAAGTTAATAAATAAACATAAAAATACCGCTCCTCCGGCGTCAAATCCAAAACAAAATCATCCTGCCAAAAATTCACCTGCACAGTACGATACACCGCCATCCTAATTCCTCCTGTCCCGATTCAAAAGTAAAAAATTCTTCTTTGTACTATATATAGGAAGGAGGGGTGGGTTTTTGGCGTGTTATTTCAAATTTTTTTTTGACTACTACTACGGTGTTTGTTGTTGTTTTTGTTTTGTTGTGTTTTTTCTTAGTGATTTATTACTTGGTAGGGGCTTGGAAGGGGTATGGGAGGGGCTAGTTGTCGGTTACTTCGATTAGAAAGACTCGATCTGAGAAGCCGCCTCGTTCTTTTGCTTTCTTTTTTCGGATGTTGTTGATTTCTTCTAGTGTTGTGCCTTCGTGTTCGGCTAGGGCGTTGATTAGTTCTAAGAGGTCGGATAGTTCTTCTTGTGTTTTCTTGCAGAGTTCCTCTATGTATTCGTCTTTGGGTAGGATTCTTGTTGTGGGTGTTTTTCCGTTAGCTTTTATTATTTGTGGGATTTTGTTTCGGATTAGTTTGTTGTAGGTTGGCATGTGGGTTCCTCCGTTAGTTTTTCTTCTATTATAATGGAAAAGCAGTTTAACTAGGTGTTAAACTGCTTCATTGCTTCTTTTATATATTTTTCTTCTCCGGTTGTGAAGAGGGCTGGGAGTTCGGATAGTGGGAGGTTTGATTGTTTAATTATGTCCTCTATATCACTTTGAGATGTATCAAGATAGTTCGTTACCTCTTCTATTAAATTAAAAAATTCCTTCAAGGTAACTTGAACATCTTGATGACTCGGATCCTTCTCTTCTACCTTACACTTTTTCAACTTCCCTATCATATCCATAAATCGCCGATCAAATTTTTCTTTTAATTCCTTATTATCATAAAACGCTCGAACACTATCCGTTGAAAAGTGTTCCTCTAACCATTCTTTATTTTCTTTCTCCCATATGAAAGTTTGCAAAAACGAAGAAAACAAAGCGATATCCACGCGTTCTTCCTTTTGAAACTTCTTCGTCATCTCATCCATATGTGAAAGCACCTTCGCAATTCTTTCTTGCTCTACCAAAAGCACTTCCCTTTGAAAATGCATTTGTCTTAAAAATTCTTCTGTCTCTATATCACGCTGCAATATAATATTTTGAATTTCCCCAAGCGAAAACCCAAGATGCTTAAACGATTGAATTTGCTGCAGCACATACAAATCATCTGTCGTATATAACCGATGCCCACCCTCAGTATAATCGCTCGGCTTTAATAAATTAATTTTGTCATAATAACGAAGCGTCCGCACCGTAACATCCCCAACACTTGCAAACTCACTAATCATCCACGCCATATCATCACCTACTCCGCTAACTTCTCTTTCACATACTGAAGCATATAAGAAAAGCTCATCTCATTCCGCCTACAATATTGAAACAAACCTACAACAAGCAATACAAAAGGAACATTCCTTCTATAACGATGTTCATACTCACTAATACCGTCATAAAAGTACTCATACTTTCTTTTTCGTAAAATAATATAAATCGCAATAAACAACACTGCGGCCATAATAAAAATTCGCTTTCTCCTTATCTCCACTTCTTGTTTCATCACCTATTCTCCTTCCACTGCGTACTTATCTTCTTTAAATAACGGAATTCGAATGAAATAACGATATGGCTCGTCGCGTATTACTTTCCACGCAACCATGATCACTTGAACTACCTCAAGAGCAAACACAATCCAAAACAAAACATCACTAATACGCGAACTAATATTAAATAGAAGAAAAATTAACAAATGAAAGTTGAACGCCTTTCGGCAATGATATTTGTACACTTCATTTTTACGTGCCAGTGTAATGTACATGAGTAGTGGTGAAAAAATTCCTATTGCGGCTGATAGTAGTAACATGATGATGGTATTTCTTTTTTCTTTTGTGGTGGTTTTCATGATTGGTTTGGTCCCCCCTTTTTGATTTGTCTCCTTTAGGTTAGGGGGTGACGTTGGGGGAGGTGCAAGAGGATTATATAGGGGAATTTTGGTACCACTAATATAGAGGTAAAACAAGGCCTTTACCTTGATAGGATGGAAGTCACTGGTTCGAGGCCATTAAACCCCCTTGATGTTCAAGGGGGGGCTTATATATATTAGATACTCACTCTAGATGAAGTACCACTTTCATGGCAGCAATGGAGCAGAAACTCCCCAAAAACATTCACCTATTTATAATACTAACTAAATATAAATATACATCGGCATATTACTTCTCTCTATTTCAATACTAAACTAATAGTAATTCCATATATTATTCCTAACAAAATCGATACAAGGGTACCTAATAGAAAGTATTCGGCCCAATCCCTATCATCCATTTGTTTAAAACGCGCAAGTGATTTAGCTGCCAGAATAAATCCTATTGCTGCATATTGATTTTGGAATACCAATACAATAACTAACATACGTTCAACATACCCTATTATTTTCCCTCTTGAAAAACTCTGTTCTTTGATTACCATATAACTATATTCTTCCGAAATTCTAGTTTGGGCATTATCAGTCTTTAAAACTCCCTCTTTATTTAGAACGTCTTTCAAAGTATATTTCCCCTCAAATAAAGCAAGATGATTAGGTAATGTACCAAGTAATAATCTAATTATATGTCCACTTACCGTAGTTGCAATTATTACCATAACAGCCAAAAACATAACTATATTTATTGGCGAAATAATAGGTTTATTACCTGGAACTAAATGTAATAAAATAAGTATTTTCGTAATTATTGTTGAAATATTAATATCAAATACAAAATAACACACAATTAAAATTGATAAAAAATGAAGAATCTGGTCAACTATAAAAAGAACTAAACTCCATGATTTTACATTATATTTTTCTTTAAATTTATTCATTGTATTTATTTTTATACTATCTATTATAAAATGTACCAACACTATACATGCAGTTGGTAATATCAACTGTGATAAGATATTATTTAAGCTACTATTTAACACGAACAATATTAATAATCCGAAAAAAGTTACTACTGCATGATGAATTAAATGACGCTTTAAATACCTTTCTTTATCTTTAACCATTACATCTGTTTGGCAGTAAAAATCAGCAATTAAATGTGCAATTATTAGAGTTAATAAAATCATTTAAAGTACTTTCCTCTCATCTATTCTATAATTAATTTAAATTATTCATCTTTAACAATTAATTCAGGATAAAATCTATCTAAATCTTTTTGAATGTATTCTCTAATCAAGTTGACAAGACTCTCCGCTATTAACAAATTCTCCTCTCGCTTATTTCTACCATTAAAGCCCTCCATAAATACTAGTGTATCTTTTTGTTTATCAAACACTTTAAATATCATTTCGCTAGCTCCTTTTCTAAAGTGGCTAGATATAGTAGAGGTTGTTTTACCCAATTCTTGTGCAATTCTCTTCTGTTCTCCAAACACTGCATATAAAGAACAAACTAATTTTTGTTGAGGAGCTTGATCACTTATCATTTTATCTTGAAGTTGAGCCAGTAAATTCATATTCTCTACTAACTGATTTACCTTCTCCAAATTGGAAGATTCTTCATAAATTTCAAATATTATAGACGTATCTCTATTTGTATCACCTTTAATTCTTTCATTAGCCATTCTTGCTCTTTTTATTAACGGATGATTCCATGAATCAATTTCAATAGATTCTAAATTATCATCAATATAACCACAAGCTATACCAAAATACAATTTTTGTTTCTTAAACTTCCAAATCAAACTCATATAAAAAGCAATTATATACGCTGTAGCATAATGATCAGCTATCAGTAAAATTTCATCGCCCATCCGATGCTTAACTTTTATTGTAGTCTCCTTACTACTCCAACTACTTATGTCACTTTCCCATTCCCTCAAGTAATTTGTTAATTCTTTCCAATTACCTTCTGAAGTAGAGTTCGTAACGTCCATTATAAAAACTGAAACAGGGTATTTCATGACTTACCTCCATTATTTTTCATACATATAATTCAGCTTACTTATTTAACAAGTCATAAATTGGCATGTATTTAATTTTATAACACATAAAAAATATCTATTAATGGAATAACCAATTCATATTTTGTCTCATTAAAATTAATTTTATTTCAACTCAAGGATTTACTCTAATTTTAATCTAACTCGAGGATTTACTCTAACTCCTTATTAATTCGAGGATTTACTCTAACTCCTTATTAACTCGAGGATTTACTTTAACTCCTTATTAATTCGAGGATTTACTCTAACTCCTTATTAACTCGAGGATTTACTCTAACTCCTTATTAACTCGAGGATTTACTCTAACTCCTTATTAACTCGAGGATTTACTCTAACTCCTTATTAACTCGAGGATTTACTCTAACTCCTTATTAACTCGAGGATTTACTCTAACTCCTTATTAACTCGAGGATTTACTCTAACTCCTTATTAACTCGAGGATTTACTCTAACTCCTTATTAACTCGAGGATTTACTCTAACTCCTTATTAACTCAAGGATTTACTCTAACTCCTTATTAACTCGAGGATTTACTCTAACTTCTTATTAACTCGAGGATTTACTCTAACTCCTCATTAACTCGAGGATTTACTCTAATTTTAATCTAACTCGAGGATTTAGTCTAACTTTTTACTAACTCGAGAATTTACTCTAGCTCTTCACTAACTATTTATTCAAATCGCTTTTAGGTTAGTTTTAATCATTTGATTATTATTAATACACTATGCAATTTCTACAAATAATTAAATTGAATTCGCTTTAAAAATTTAATTTAGTATTCCCATTAATGTACTAAATTAAAATAATTACTCTTTAAAGTAATAGCTATTTGCGTTTGTTCGTTTTGTAAAATCACATGTAGTACTACTTAAAAAAGTGTGTAATACTATAACGAATGATAACAATTCTTTTGATAATAGTGATGTGCTCTTTAAATCGTTCTGTAGCCCAATGCTAAAAAATATACATCGTTTACTTGTAGTGTAGTACAGCAGTAGCCATAAAGAGTACTCCATTTAACTTATCATTTCTTATCCTCATCGCCAGTTGTGACGAATCTTTTCCCCAACTTTATGAGAAAGTCCTATGTTTAACATAGAGAGCTATCCATCTAATTGGAATTGTTAGTAATAATCACTACCCACATACAATCTGCACAATTATTACGGTCTGTCAAACCGAATAGAACTTGATTGTTCAAACCTACCTCTTTTCATTTAGATGACACTCCAAGTTAGGGACCCGTACAATACTTAATCGCATGGTTTTACAGGTTAACTACCTGCTACTTATAAAAATGGTTAGAATTAGTAAGCATCTATATAGAAAAAAAGTCTGCTTTTGTGTTTCTTTATGCCGGACTGCACACAAATCGAATGATTTTAGATTATGACAGAAGTTGTTATTTCCATATCATTAACATCACCATATTGTGATATCATATTTATATACATCGAACAACCTTTAAATACTATTCAGCCCGATAAATATTTAGCTTCATAAAATTAACAAGGAGGAAATGTGGTGACATCCTTTCAAGAGAAAACAACTGCGGATAATAAATCTATAGGATTTGATTATCAATATTACTATTTTTTATATTTACTACTTAATCTTAAAGAAGGCGAACAAATTGGTATAGAAGTCAAAGATGATGTGCATCTTGATTTAAAAAATGGAAATCAAATTTTGTTACAGTTAAAACACTCTATTCAAACAAAGGCATCTGGTACAATCATTAATCTAACCGAATTAGACAGCGACTTATGGAAAACAATTTCCAATTGGTTACACATTATAAATGATAAGACTCAGAAGCGAGACACTTTAAAAAAGCAAATGGATTTTATCGATTCTACAAAATTCATTTTAGTTTCTAATAAATCCAATAATAAATCTAACATATTTTTACAAAATGTATCAAAATTCAAAGAAGAGACTATTACAATAAAAAAATTTAAAGAATACCTAGATGACTTACATACAACCGTTAAAGACAAAACTATAAAAGGATATATAGAGTGCTTCAAAAGTCAAAATGATAGGTGGCTTAAGAGTTTCCTCAATAAATTATCTTTTGAATTAGATCAGGATGACTTAATAAATAAAATAAAGAGTAGAATTCGTGAAAAACTTGTGAAAGAAAATAGGATAAACTCTGTTTTCGAATCTCTAGATAGCAATATACGCGCAAATAATTATATGAATGTTAAAAACAAAGGGAAAATAATAATTTCTTTTGAGGACTTTAGAAAACAAGCAGAAAATTACTTTGAAAAAACTCGTGATAGTAGACTACCCATTAGAAAAAAATACACTGAGTTCACAGGCGATCCTTTTAGTCAAGTCTTCATCAAACAGCTTCTAGATATTGAAGTGATTGATGAAGAAGACATCGAAGAACTTCTAACTTTCATCGGATATAAGCTACTTGCATATACTAACTTAGAAGAATGGGAACAAGAAGGAGATATGACCGCTTTACAAAGAAAACAATTTGATGATAATTGCATATTACAGTGGAAGAATATATTTAATGATGCTCATCAATCTATACATAGAAAGTGGAAACGAGATAAAAATAGTATTGATGAAGATGATTTAATTGATTATGCGCGCAAATGCTACTTCGAAATTTTAAAGCAAATTCTCGAATTTGAACAGACACGTTTTGATACAGAATTTAGCAATGGACAATTCTACTTACTAGCTGACACACCAAGAATAGGTTGGAAGCTAGATTGGGAGGAGAAGTACAAATCAAATGAATAACCCAATAGATTCTTATAACAAAAGTTCCTCTAGATATTTATATAACAATGAATTGATTGGAAGTATAGCAATCGCATCTGTATTAAAGCACTTAGAAAAAGCTACTATCTCTCAATGCGCATTGATTCTCCCTCTAGTTTCTCACAAAGGTACTTTGAACTTTTTAAAAAGAAAAAACTCTGTAGTAAGAAGCATGGAGGAATTTATAACTAAAAAGCCTCATTTCTTTGTAAACTTTGACCAAAGATATATTTCACTACTTCCTGTTTCAATGAATTCCATTATTCTATTAAAAGAAATTGGTCTAGTGAATATTGAAAATGAATTTATACACTATAATCATGAAAATAAATTTGAATATACAAATGATACTTTAGGAAAAAGAATTGAAGACATTATAAAATCATCATCTACGCTTGCTTGTTTATTAAATGATGATATTGCAAATCTATACTTACAATTGAGGGTGATATTATGAGATTTATTATTCATAAGATGATACTGTGGTTAGAGAATGATACATGCCGTGAAGTTGAATTTCACGAAAACAAAGTAAATGTAATAACTGGTGACAGCGGTACAGGTAAAACTGCAATCCTTGATATCATTGATTATTGCTTTTTTGCTAGTAAAACAGAAATTCCTCATGAAAAAATAAATGAAAATGTTAAATGGTATGGCTTAAATTTTAGTATTAACAACAAAACATTTACTATAGCTAGGAGTAAATTCCGCTCTTCAAAGTCATTATCGAAAGAATATTATTTCTCAGCTATAGGCAATATACCCGACCTTCCATCATCCAATATTAGTGAAAAAGATTGTAAAAGTATTTTGGAACAAGAATTCAGTATTGATAAAAACATTGTTATACCCTACGGTGGAAACAAACTATCTGCCGGAAGTAAAATATCATTAAGATACTTTTTAATGTTTAATACCCAATCCGAAGATATTATCACCAACAAGCATGTATTTTTCAATAAACAAAATGATGAAAAATATAGAGAAGCGTTAGAAAGAATTTTTGATATTGCTACTGGAATAGACACCGTAGAAAATATCCTGATTCGGGAAAAAATACGTGACATTGAAAAAGAAATAAATAGGTTAGAAAAGAAACAGCTCTCATACGAAGATTCAGCATCGTTGTATGAAGAAAACAAAGCCGAATTAATAAGAAAGGCTAAAGAATATAATTTAATCGATGATAGTATCATGGATTTAGACGCATGTTTACAACAATTGAAAGAAGTTATATTTAATTATAGAGAGTTTGTATCTAGCGAACCAGACAATATAAGTACTCTTAAGAGTCAAAAAAATGCTTTGCTTCGAAAAATAAAAGCTTATAAAACTTTTGATAGACAATATAAAAAATATAAAGAAGTGGAAAGTAATAACCTTCACAGCCTAAAACCTATTACATATATTAAAGATAATTTCTACGAAGTTATACAAACACCTGATATGAAAGGGCTGTTGCTAGACTTTGAAAAAGAACTCTATCGAATTAAAAATACACTTAACCAAAAATATCCTCTTAACTTAAACATACGTGCCGAAGTCAAAAAACTTGAAAAAGAATTGCAATCTATTGAAGCATTACTCGATCTAGCTCCAACAGAAAAGAACACTTTTACAAATGACATTGAAAAATACATCTTTATTGGAGAGCTAAGGCATACATTATCCATTTATGAAGACAGAAAGGTTTCTATTGACCAAGATTACGAAACCCAAATCATAACTAAAAGAGAGCTTTTAGCTGAACTTATAGATTCATTAGATGAAAACACCGATAAGGATGCCGCTATAAAATTACTAGAGGAATTAATTGATAGATACCTAGAACAATCTAAAGAAGCACTTGGAATTTATTCTGGATATAAAGCTTTATTTGATGATAAAAACAAAAAATTAAATCTTAGAAAACCCAAGACCGCCAATCCATCAACTATAGGAAGTAGCTCAAATCATCTCTTCCTACATATTTGTCTTTTCTTAGGTTTACACGAATTAATTCTAAAACAAAATAGTCCTTTTGTCCCTCAGTTCTTAATATTAGACCAACCTAGTAGACCTTATTACGGAGAAGATACTAAACTGAAAGAGACTAAACAGAAAACATGGGAAGAAGTAAATCTAGGAGATAAGAAAAAAATTACCATCGCGATGAAATTATTAAATGATTTTATCCTGTATGTAAACAAAGAGTTTAAAAAAGATTTCCAAATCATTATCTTGGAACACATCCCAAAATCGATCTGGGAAGAAGCTCAACTTGAACAATTTCACTTGGTAGAGGAATTTAAAGAGGGTGAAAATGCTTTAATTAATATCTAGATAAGGGCTGTTCTAAGCACTTGAATTTGGTCACGTTTTTGGTCACAAACACTAAGAAACTCTAGAATACTAGAAAACATTAATTTACCCAATTGAGCAACTTTATCTTGATTCTAAGCAATTGTAGAACATGCAAGTTTCTTTCAGGATATATACCTCCATATCTTGACAGGATGGAGGTCATCATTGAAACTTTCATATCCTATTTACAAATAAAAAGAAGAGCATATACCTCATATGCTCTTCTTCCCATCGCTAACAATACACTTTATCCAACTAATATTTATGTATAATATTTAAATGTTTCTCCACTTCACCTAAAATCATTTGTTCCATGCAAAAATAAACTTGGTCTTTATCCATGACTTAATCACCTTTATATCTAGGTGCTATTCCCCAACATTTAATACTTCTAAAACCTCCCTAAACAACACCGAACTCCTACCAACAACCAACTCCAAAGGAATCTCTTTAACTCGCCCATCTCTCCCCACCATAACAACCTCATCCTCATAATCAACCCAAATCTGAACATCCTGCACATAATAACTCTTAATAGTAGAAGCCTCATCTAAGTTGTTATGATCCAACTCAACTTTAACTTGTTTCGTAAAACGACGCAGCGTTTTCCAAAGAGTTCGTTCTTCTTTTGATTTCATAAATAGTTCCGGGAGTTCTTGTACTTCTTTTAATAGCGACATAGTTGTTATTGTGTATGTTTGAACGCCATATCCTACTGGGCGGATGAGGTGGTCTAGTTTTTTCCATGGTTCTAGTTCGAAATATACATACTCATCGTTTTGTTGCATTTGAATGTGTTTAATTTTGGCTACGTATTGAACGCCGCCTTTTTCTCCATGCCATTTTTTCGGTGCATATAATGCTATGTACTTTGCTTCTTGCCATCCTGGTTTTAGTTGTGTGACTAGTAGCTGATATACGCCATTCTTTCTATATGTTTCATAGTCATTTTCAGTTTTCACGCTGCCTACTAATACTTTTTCTTCTAGTGAAGAGTGCCATTCTTCTTTTGTTCCTCTTGGGAGGATGCCTTCTCTTATAATTTCTTCTGGGCTTTTTTCAATGAGATGATCTAGAAACTGTTCGACTAGCCTTGTTGCGTTTGGTAAGAACGGGAAGCCACCGATATTTACTTTTTCGATACTTTTATAAAATGGATGATTCTCATACGCTTCCTCTTGGTTCCACGGGAATAGTACGTACGCTCCGTAAGCTGTTCTTTCAAATGGTCCTTCTTGTTCTACTACTAGCGCATCTCTGTATCGGTGCATTGTGTTAATGTCTTCTTCCATTGGACCAGGGGTGCCATACTTCCTTTTGTAATGAGCCTTTTCAGCAAAATCAATTCGGTATTTCGCATCAAAAATGTATTGATATTGATAGTTCTTCCCCTTTTTCTCAATAGCAAGCATCGTATCTGGTTTTTGTGTAACTGTTGGTAGTCTACCGTTTCTTTTCTGGAAATAAAGTTCTATTACTTCATCAGTGACTGGATGCTTGAACGTTCTTTTTGCAGTTTTACTTTCATCAAGCGTTACGTATAACCCGTCTTGCTTAACTTGAATAACATCTTGATGGAGCGGTATATATTTTTTTGATAAAATTTGTCCGAGTTTTAAATATGTCCAGTATTCATATAATCTAGCAACATCTTTTACCGACATTTTAAAAATTTGCCCTCGTAATGTTAAACCACGCGATAGCATTAAGAAAATTTGATACGCATCTCTATAGCCTGCCGCCATTTGGATAACAAGTGAAAAGACTGAGCGATCCAATTTTCCGATCCCTCTCCAAAATGGATCATTCAATTCATTTTTCATTCGATACTTCATATTTTTTACACGCTCTAGCAAATCTTCATCAGTTATACCACGTGTATATCTAGACTTTGGCTCTAGCGCCTTAAGTAGATCATCTATTTTATATACAACTCTTTGAATCATCCATTTAACAAATCGATTTTCCAGCGTATCATACGACACTTCCTTATAAGCTGTAATCCCTTTAGTCGGTATATGGTTTTCTCCTTGCAACAAGTGTGGTCGCTTTCGCAAATAGTTCATTCCGACAGAATCCAATTTACGAATTTTTTCTCCTCGTACTAGTTGATGTCTAGTCATAAGCGTATGATGCGGTTGTCTTTTAATGTGAGAGATCGACTTCATAAATCGCTCAAAGGAATCATTTAAAATACGATAAAACTCACTCTTCGATGGATTTGTAGCGTAAATTGCAGATGCTCCTAAGTAAGTTCTCTTTAGTAAATGAAACGCTAAATTATAAATTTCATCATTTACTTCATCCAATAAGGCTCTGTAATCATCCTTATAATCAAGTTTTGCTGGAAAAACTTCAAATGTAACAGTTAATAAAGTATCTTTATCATCTTTAATTTCAAACGTTGTATTTCCTACTTCATTCGGAAATGAAAGATTCCCCATTAACACATGAAGTGACCCCATTTGAATAGAACTAACTTGTTTTCGAAAACCCGGATGTTCATGATAAAAAGAAAACTGCCTATTATTTTTCGGAACAACAACAAGCTGATAACTTCTATTCTCAAAAAAGATTGGCGGGTGTTCGTTCCATTCGTCTAGCCTCTGCAATCTCGCATCAAATACAGAAACAGATTCTGCCTTCCCCTCTACATGAAAATACATCATCTCATCTGCGTTCATGGCGTGATATTCTTTTAAACTCTCGTATTTTTCATGATAAGGATTTCCTTTAATCGTCAATGATAGCTCCTCTGTTTCAATCTTAACTAGCTCTATCTCATTATTAGATCCAGAAAGAGGTGAAACCATCATATTCGAACCTCCTTAACATATGAGACAGCTTGTTAGCTGAACGAGGATACTTCGCATAGGAAGCGTCATTATTGCCACTATCGTATTCTTCATTTGCACATAATACATACAACTGCTTTAATACCTCTTCTGTTCTTCCATCACTACCTGCAAGACGCGGTAAAATCTTTTGATATATTTGATAATCAAGTGCTTCATCGAACGACAATAACTTTCCTTGTTCGTTGTATGCCATATAGAAACAAATTTCATCTCGTATACGATACCCAACTTGAGCCCCAACTGATTCAAGTGTTTTATTTATTTCTATTAAAGTAGTTGATATATTCCTCACAAGATCTTCGTTTTCTTTAAAACAATCTTTTAGATGAAGATACTCGGCTGCTAAGGAGCGATTCGAAGCAATTTCAGCTTCCTTCTCTTCTACATCCATTAAGAAATTAAAATAATCTAAGCTAACGGTATTAAATTCAATTGTATTCGCACGATCTAATACTTTCTTACTTAACGGATGTGTCGTTTCATCCATATTTACAGTTCCGATAATATATACATTTGACGGAATCGTAATATGCTTATTCGTAATTGACTCTGGAAGAACAGGTGACGTAACAATTTTTCCATCTTTCCATTTACGACTTTCAATTACACTTAAAAAATCACTAAAGTAGTATTCCACTCGAGCCAAGTTCATCTCGTCCAACACTACAAAATACGGTCTATTTGGATTTGCATCTGCGGCTTCAAGAACTTTAATTAACGGTCTTTCTTGAAACTCCCCTTGAAGGTTCACATAACCAAGTAAATCAGAGCTATCACTCCAATCAGGTCGAACCGGAATAAGCGTAAATTGTCCATTCTCTTCCATAGCTCCTAAACTCTCCGCAAACCACTGAACAATTTTCGTTTTCCCTGTACCCGAAATGCCTGATAAAATCACAAACGGCTTCGTCTTTAATGAAAGGAAGAAATTAATAAGATCCTTTTTCTCATAATAGAAACCTTTACTTTGAATATAAGAAGACACATGATCGATAATTGATTGCTGATCTAAATATACTTCTTTCCTCTCATAGATCATTTCATATTTCGTTCCTTCCTCTTTGTAAGCAATAAATCCCTCATAATAACGAAGCATTTCTTCCAAGTCTTCAACTAATTCTGATTCGCTTGGCATTTTATTAACATCATACGCAATATAAGCCGCTGTTGAATTCGCATATCCTTTCGCTTTCGGACTTGTCCCTAGGAAGATCTCATCATCTTTTTTCACCTTTTGTGACATTTGTATTTGCTCTCGAATCTCTTCTTTAATTTTTTGCATCTCTTCTTTAGTTGTTTCTGTTACACCTTGGCCAATGGTCAAATATAATCGTTGCATATCTTCGCTAAATAAATAGACGATATAATACCCTCTCTGTGTCGATGTTGTAATATCTCTATGCATTAGGGCAATCCACGGAACTGTTGCCCAATTCCCTTTTCCAACCGATCCTATCACACTGTACTGCTTCTCATTTATAAATGGTAACCGAATGATCTCTGTTGCCATATCATTTCGGACTGTTAATCCTAATTTATGTCCTGCAAATTTTTCTGTTTTTGCATCCAAATACTCTTTCATTATCTTTAAAAAGCCTTCACGTAAACTACTACTCATATTACCGCCCTTTTCTTCATTCTTTTTTATGTATTGTTCGGATGGAATCCATTCAGCATTAATTACTTCCAATTGCTCAAACCACATTAAGAGATTATGCGTACGCTCTTTCGCTACTGATTCTACCATTAAATTATCTCCTCTAGAGTTTCGGACAATTGTCATCGCTAAATCCACTAAAGTAGCTTTCTTAGCAGCCTTTGGATACACTTTTAAAAGATTAAGTACAAACAGAGCAATTTGAAAATACTCCTGCTTTAAAACTAGCTTTCGAATAACATCATTCTTACTTCCCGCCTCAATATATTCGGTTAATAAAGACGTATCAATATTATGATTATCATTTAAAAATCCCAGCAGTCTTAAATCTTGTCTTCCTTTAGATTTAACTCTATACAAATTACCATTAGTTTGATCACTTAAATTCTTCGGATCGTACGTATTGTTTATTACCTCTTCCAAAAATCCAACAACTTTATGATACTGCTCACATGGCAAATTATCAGTTTGGAACTCTTTAAATGTAATAGCTCCTGATTCCGTTACATTCACAAATGGAAGCTGTGAAAAGAAAGCTACTAAGAAAGCATTACATTCACTTGCTTGTCCGAAATCCTCACTCTTTACCGTACGCATATCGATAAATTTTTTCCAAGCGTCCTTAAGAAGTTCAGAACTCACTTTAAAATAAGATGATGTTTCCTTTTCATATTGCTCACGTAAAAATTTGATTTCAATGTCTAAATCTCCATCATCTTTGTTTATAACCAAATAAGTTTTATCACCCTTTATATCTTCAACCTGCTTCGTTGATTTAGCCAATTCAATTATGAGTTGCTCTAACATTTTCATCCCCACCGTTACAATTAATTACAATTACTACTATTTTACCAAACTATGTATAAAAGAAAAATCATACAACATGATGTATGATTTTCTACTCTATTATTTAACATACTTCTGATAATCCTCTTCATTTTTAAATTCACTCGGCCCAACATCCATTCGGAACTTCCCATTCTCATACAATAGTGGTGAAGCTTCTGAATGGTCTTTTGAGTAACTTTTTATCAACCTATCCATTGCAATAAAATCTGTATTTCCCTCAGGTTTATGATAAGCAATATAATCATCCACAATACTTTTTATCAACCTATCCATTGCAATAAATACTGTTAAAAAAAGAAATACTAAATAATCGTTAAATTGATTGGGAGTATCTATTCCCATCAAAATTTTAAAATCATTATAGCCTTTTCCAAGCGCTATCATCATTAATAAAAAATAACTAAGGATTCTTCTCATATTTTGTGAGACTAAATCACGATCGGTAAAGTAAATAAAAGTTATTAAAGAAACTGGCAATATAATAATTACTATATAATAAATTTGATATGGCATATGTTCAAAATTAATTGCACCAACGAACAAAACATATATTATTGTGATATGAATCATTAAACTAAGTGTTGTTTTCCCAAATAGGATGTCCAATCTATTTATTAAATAATTCTCTTTATTAATCTTTGCTACTATTTTTTTGATAATACTGTTAAAAGTACCTAACTCTTTTTCTACGTCCAACTTAATCCGACTAATTATTACAATAAATATTGGATAAACACATACTACACTTAACATTGACCATTTCATTTTTTCTATATCCGCCCCAATAATAACCTGGAAAGCAAAATAGATTAGTGCCATTGTCACTATGATAACCAACACTTCAAACACCAGCAAAACATGTTTAATTATTCGCTTTGACTTCCTCATTAATCTTTTTGCGCTTATTTCCCCAATTTTCTCTAAAGACGGAAGGATCACTTTATTTATAAGAAAGTAAGATATCACCCCTCCTAATACAATTAAAAATAAATAAAACAAAAATAACCTCACATCCTGCATAATCCTACTCTCCTTTTCTTAATATAATCATTAATACATCTCCATATTAACAACATATCCGGTAATTATAACGTCACATAATTACAAAATTTCTTATTAATGGATTTTTTCGTATACAAAAACTCCAATCACCTAAAGTTATCACTAGGTAATTGGAGTTCTATAAAATCTATTAATATTTTTTAAAAATTTTTCTTAAACATATTTCAGTTTACTTTTCGTATAACTTTAACAATTTTCTTCCTTCTTTAATCATGTCATCCCTGAAACTATCAGGCTTTATTACTTCTACAGCCGCTCCCATACCTAGAATCCACTTCTTAATCGACTCTTTCCCACTCATCGTTGCGCGAAAGAGGATACTGCCATCATTATTATGTTCTATCTTTTGATTTTCTCCCCAAATGGATTCTGGTACAGATGCAGCGAATGGCGGATAGATGAGCAACTCTACTTCTAATGGTTCTTTCATAAGGCCGAATTTCGGAAATTCTTCTCGAATATCGAAATTATCGGGTATTTTATATGTATCATACAAAATTCTAATATCTTTCATTCGAGATAGTTTAAACATACGTTTTTCCTTTTTATCATTACACATAGCTAAGCAATAAAAGAATTCGTTGTAGTGTACAAAGCCGTACGGATCAATAATTCGTTCTGATCTTTCACCAAATCGTTTTTCATATTGAATTTTCACCTTACGCCTTGTAAATAACGCTTCTTGTAGTTGTACATATTTTTGATTTTCATTAGAAAACTCATAATTTGGCTTAGATCTTTGAACAAAATAAATATGACGATCTTTATTCGTTTCAACTTTCCGAACTGCATTCAATTTATCTAACGCTACTTGTGCGTCCTTTGCATAAATGTCATTACCTTTTGAAACTAGTTTTTGAATAGAGAATGTTAACGCATCCATCTCTTGCTGAGACATATTTTTAATAGGAAATAACGATGTATTTGAAAGAGAATAACCACCGTCCCTTCCTTTAGTTGTATCAATTTTAATACCAGCCATTTCAATATCATCACGATAAATGCGGACCATCCGCTCTTTTACTTCTAACAACTCCGCTAATTCGCAAATCTTCATCTTGCCTCTCGCGTGCAGGAGTTCAATCATGTACAGACAATTACTTAATTTGCTCATATAATTCCTCGTTTCTATTCAGCTATCCTCATTCAAGTATAAAAGAATAGAACCATCTTTTAAATTATTTCTATATATACTTCTAAAATATCAATATATTACCCCAAAATGCACACTAGCACACCCCTGACATACACCATCCCTATCAAGATGTTCGGGCAAAATCTTTGTATTACAAAACTCACACTGCTGATACCGCCTCTTTCTAAAATCAGCCACCATAATAATACTCTCTTTAATTTCCACCGCTTTCTCACTGTCACTTAATTCCTCTAGATGTTCCCATAATAATATATGATGCGTAAATCCTGTCATATCTGGTATAGCAGGACTATTCCATACCAATCTATAAAAACCTATTTCTAATCCTATTTCTCCCGCACGAATAAACATGTTTGGATCAAAATCCAACCCTCGAACTGCGAACTCGACATCTAGTTCTTTCAACTCACAACGCTCTAATTGTTTTAATATAAATTGTTGTATCTGTGTTTTTGCTAATTTCATTAATGACCAATCTCCTTTATTACATTAAAACAATTGCCAAGTACATCCCTCTGCACTTGGCAATGCTTTTTAAATATGAACTTCCTCTTTAGCGATATCTGTTAACATTTGAATAACATTTTGACAGTCCGTATCATTAAATAACTCGTTCATAGCCTGTATAACAACATCTTCATCCGACCAATTACTTATATTACTTGTATTTGTGTAAATTCTTGTATACGACGCTTCTGGCCTTTTCGCTGCTGTGCTTATTTTTCTCCCTTTACTTTCAAGCCTTGTTAATAGTGCTAATCTCTTTTGTGATTCTAGTGGTCCAATTTCTAGTGTCAATTTCAATCTATTATCCTTCAAGCGTTCAAACCACATAATTGCACAGTTATTTAACCACCAATTCCATTTCGGTGTTCCAAATTGTTCTTCTAGTTTGCGGAACTCCGGTATAATGAATGATGGTAGTCGGTGATGAATATTGTAAAAGCCTTCTTGGAATTTTTGTTTATGGACGAATAATTGAAATGCATTAGCTAAAGTATCCGCATCTGTTTGAATGCTTTCTATCGCAACAATTTCAGAAGAAGAATCTTCTTCTCCGTATACAAGCCCTTTTATAGTATCGCCTATAGCTGCCACCACTTGATTAAAATCAGCATTGTTATACATATCATTCATCACACGGAGAATTTCATCTTGATCTGCCCAATCACTTATATTTTCATATCCAGCATAAATTCTTGTATACATGGATCCAGCTTCTTTTGATTTTTCTTTAATAGTAATTCCATTTTCCTCTAACTTGCATAGTAACTTTAATCTCTGCTTATATTCCAACGGCCCAACTTCAACGATAAGTTTCATACGCCCATCTATTTTTCTTTCGAACCAAGTTATAAGAGCATTATTTAGCCACCACTCATGATTTGGAACTCCAACAATCTCATCAAGTTGTTTCCATTCTTCGAAGATGAAAGATGGAATACGAATGTGTTCATGGTAGCAATCTTCTTGTATTTGATTTTTCTCTACAAACTGTAAAAATGCCTCTCTCATGACGCTATTTCCAGCTCCATGTATAAAGTGAAGCGTTTCAGCATACTTCTTATAAATTTTACAAAGATCTTCTTTTTCTTCAGCATTCAATTTCTTTACAGCACGTAACAACTCTTTATCAACAAACTTTCCAACTACTTTTCCGTTACCATTTAAGCATAGAAAATCAACAGCGGCCTTATGACTCTTATACACTGTTAACGCTAGTTCAATGTCTTCCTCATCACGAACAAGTTCCCCCTCTAATATATCAATATAGTAGGAAAGGAAATCTTTTATCGTACTAGACGTATACTCACTATAAATCTCCAATTGCCCTTTTAGGATATTTAATATATCCCCATAATCTAAAGTAAGATACGACTTATGACTTGGCGCGCTACCATCTAAACTTAAAAAGATTGGAATGATTGTATACCCTTCATATTTCTCGCTAACAAAGTTTATGTAATTTTGTAATTGTCCATCTGATTCAGATGACTTATATTTATTTTCAATCAAAATAGCAACCTTTTGCACCTCTGATATTGCCAAAATATCAATTCGTTTATTATTTTTCGTTTGTACTTCGCGGAACACTTCTAAATCTTGAAGAGACTGCTTATGTAACTTAATAAAATTATATTGACCAATTAATTCCTCATTCTCTGCTTTTACAAACGTTTTAGAAAGTATTTTATTTACAAACATAGAACTTAAATGATGATTCTCCATCGGATCCAGCAACCAAGCAATCATATTAGAATGCCTAATCTCAAACTTATCTACCTTCAATATTTTAAAAGGATTAAAACGATTAAATTTACTATGTAACTTCTCAAACTCAATTGAATTATCTAACAGTGATAAAATCTCAAAATTATAATCCATTCCCCACACCGCCGTTTATAAATTTGTGAATCAATTCTCCTAAATAATCATTTTAATAAATTGTTATAAGTAAATTATAACTTATAATATGGCATTATTTATGTCACATATCCTATTTTTTACAAATAAACATGCATTAATCATTAAATTTAACCATCTCCCCATATTCCCTAACACTCTCCTCCAAAAACCCTCTCGTCTCCCCACTATCCTTATAAAATCCCTCCCAACCCCTCTCCCCCAAAATCCCCTTCCAAGTATCACTCTCGACCATCCTCTTAATAACACCATCCCAATAAGAAACCTCTTCCTCTGTCATATCTTTCGGCCCCATAATCCCTTTCCAGTGCTGAAATACAACATCAATTCCTTGTTCTTTCCACGTCGGGATTTCTGGTAATCTGTCTAGCCGTTTTTCTGAGGATACGGCTAGTATTTTTATTTTGCCAGCTTTGTATTGTTTTTCGGCTTCGGATAGGGTCATGGTTGCGGCGCCTATTTGTTTGTTCGTTAGGGCGTTTATAATTTTTTCTTTGTTTTCGTAGACGAAGAATTGTAGTTCGGCAGGATTTATGCCGAACGCTTTGCTTACTTGTACGAAGGATAGGTGATCGTCGTTTCCTAGGCCGGGGGCAACGCCGATTTTGAAGTTTTTCTTGTCTTGTTTTAGTTGTTCCATTAGTTGGTTTGCGTTTTCTATGTTTGATTCTTTTGATACGACAACGACTTCCCAGTCTGACGCGAGTGTTGCAAGCGGTGTGAAGTCTTTATATGTTAGTTTACTGTGGCCTAGTAGGTTGTTCGTTATGAGTAAGCTTGAGTTAATCGCCAGTACGTGACCGCCTTTTTGTTTCGTATATTTCCATCCGACATCACCGCTGCCACCTACTTTGTTTATGACAGTGATTGGTTTTGTGAAGATTTTTTCTTCTGTGAGTGTTTTTTGCATCGCTCGTGCTGTTAAGTCCCATCCTGCTCCTTGAACGTTTGGCGCAACGATTTCTACTTTGTCGATGTTCACTTTATTTGTGTGAGGTTTTTCTGAGGAACAGCCAGCTATTACTGCTGTCATGATCCATATACATAGTAATAATCGTTTTTTCATAACCCCCGTCCTATTCGATACTTTCGTTCTGGTCGTCCGATAATGCCGTATGTGTACTCTACTGTGCATTCGTTTGTCGCTACTAAGTATTCTAAATATCTTCTTGCGGTTGTTCTGGAGGCACCCATTTGTTCTCCCATTTCTTCTATTGTAATTCCCTCTTCGAATCCTTTTATAATCCCTTTCACTTTTTGCAGTGTTAGCGGATCTACACCTGTCGGTAAGTTTTTTACGTCTTGTGTTTGCGAAATGCCGAAAAAGTTATCGATAAGTGCTTGATTTACTTCATTGTTACTATGTAATAATTGCTTCTTTCTTTTATAGTCTTCAATTGTGCAAACAAATTTTTCTAACGTGACCGGTTTTATAAGATAGTTGCTTACGCCGTTTCGAATTGCTTTTTCTAACATATGGTTTTCATTCGCCGCTGTAACCATAATGACGTCAACGTTTGGAAAGTCAGCATGGATTTTCGGCAATAAGTCTGTACCAATTCCATCTGGTAAATAATTATCTAATAGAAGTAAATCGATTTCTTCCTTTTGTAGTAGTTCCATCGTTTCTTTTGCATTCAATGCTTTTCCAATCACTTTTACGTCCTTTATTTTTAATAAAAACTCCTCTTGAATTTGCGCGACACGGAAATCATCTTCTGCAATTGCAACCTTCAACATATGCCCATCCCCCTGTTTGTCATGTACTTTCTCTCAATGTTTTCGGAAGATAAATTGTAAAAATAGCTCCCCCATTTTTCTCGTTTTGAATTTCAATTGTTCCTTCTAGTAGATCTACCATTTCTTTCACGTTTGCTAGCCCGTAACCACGATTATTTCCTTTCGTTGAAAATCCTTTTTGAAAAATGGTACTTATTTTTTCTGCTGGTACTCCTATCCCGTTATCTATCACTTCAAACACAATATCGTGCCCAATATCCGTAACAAAGAAGGAAACACTCTTTTCCTCTTGTCCACTCACCGCATCAAACGCATTGTCGATTATGTTTCCAAGGATTGTAATAAGGTGCGAAACTTTTATATGTTCTGGTAACGGTTGAAGCGCACTATCTCCTTCAATATGAAAATCAATTTTCTTCTCAGATGCTGTTCCGAGTTTCCCTAATAAAATAGCTTGTACTTTCGCATCATGAATTTGATGAAATAAAATATGGTTTTGGCTTTGATGAATATTAGATTCTTGTTGAATAAATTCAATCGCTTCTTTGTAATGTCCTAACTGAAGTAATCCTGATAAGACGAAAAGCTTATTTGTAAATTCATGTGTTTGAGCGCGTAAGTCCTCAGAATACTTTCTTACCTCAGATATTGTGTTAACAAGGTTTTGCAATTCTGTTTTATCTCTAAAACTACATACAACGCCTACCGTACTGTTATTTTCGAGTATCGGTGTCATATTTAAAATAAACACTTTATCTTGAAATGCGATTTCTTGATCGTTTTCTAGCACTCTTTCCATATTAAAATTCGGTAAAACTTTTAAAATGTGCTGTTGCATATAGTCATCACTTACATGCAACATTTCTTCTGCCGACGTGTTCATCATAGTAATAAAACCGTTTTGATCAATGGCGATAATCCCTTCTTTTATAGATAGTAGTATCGCGCTTCGTTCCCGATATAACGCTGCAATTTCATTCGGCTCTAAACCAAGTGTATCTTTTCTGATGCTACGTGCTAAAAGAATGCCGCCAACAATTCCAACTAGTAACACCGCTAAAGAAAAGAGTATGATTTCTTTCGTTCTACTCAGTATGTTAGATTCAATACCTTTTATTAAAAACTCTACTGTCACAACGCCTACTACTTGATCGTAGTCTCCGTTATGAACAATAATGGGTGCCTTCGCCATTAAAGCTGGACCACTTTCACCATTTCCTTCAAGCGTATAATATCCTCCAAAAGTAAGTGCTTCATAGTTATATGGATTGTTACTCTTTGTACCAATCAAATCCGAATTAGAATGCGAATACATAACCCCATAACGATCTTCCACAATTACATAATCTGCACCAGCTTGTTCACGAACTTGTTCCGCAATGGATTGAATGATACTTTTATGCTCGTTATATTGAAAAGCATCTTTTATAGCTGGCATAAAAGAAAGTGACTTCGCCGTTTGCAGTGCTAACTGCTCCACTTGGCGCTTCGTATCAACGGACTGAATGTAAACAAATATCCCTGCTAACAGGAGAACGACAAATAAAATTAACGTAATAATTAAGCTTACTATTTTCGTTTGCAATGATACTTTACTTGATTTCTTCATACTCCATATCCTTTGATAAAATATTCAAAACTATCAATCTCCTTTTTCTATTATTATGACAAAACTAATAATGAAGCAACTATTAAAACTCTCCATGTACATAAAGTACAAAAAGAATAAAATTGTCATAATATTGAGATTTCAATTAAAGAACAGTACAATTCAACTACATTGAACACGCTTTCATGATTATCGTTTTATTTATAAGTAAGAGGAGGAATTAATATGGCTCAAGCAAAATCAAGCCGAGTCGCCGGCAATATCTTCAAAGGTTCAGTCGGCAATTTAATTGAATGGTACGATTGGTACGTTTACTCTGCTTTCGCTGTTTATTTTTCAGCAGAGTTCTTTCCTAAAGGAGATCCAACGAGCCAATTATTGAACACAGCAGCTATTTTCGCAGTCGGATTTTTAATGCGCCCTATCGGAAGTTTATTAATGGGACGCTATGCAGATCGGCACGGTCGCCGGGCAGCATTAACGCTTTCCATTACAGTTATGGCCGGTGGTTCTTTAATTATCGCCTGTACACCTAGTTACGAAAGCATCGGTATTATGGCGCCAATTATTTTAGTTCTTGCTCGTTTACTTCAAGGGTTGTCACTCGGCGGAGAGTACGGAACTTCCGCAACGTATTTATCTGAAATGGCTAGTAGTGGACGCCGTGGGTTTTATTCAAGTTTCCAATATGTAACGCTCGTCGCTGGGCAGATGGTCGCGTTAGGCGTTCAAATTGTTCTTCAGCAATTACTAAGCGAACCAGATATGAAAGCTTGGGGATGGCGTATTCCATTCATTATTGGTGCGATGGGAGCAGTAGCTGTATTATGGCTTCGCCGTACGATGGATGAATCGGAGCAATTCTCAAATATGGAATCGAAAAACCGCGAAAGCGCAGGAACCGTTCGCGCTCTTATGAAACACCCGAAAGCAGTATTAACAGTAGTCGGCCTAACACTAGGAGGCACTGTTGCATTCTATACGTACACAACATATTTACAAAAATTCATGGTAAACACAGTCGGTCTCCCGAAAGAAGTTGTAAGCTGGATTAACTTTGCCGCACTACTTATTTTCGTCGTACTTCAACCAATTGCAGGGCTATTATCCGATAAAATTGGACGACGCCCACTATTAATGGCTTTCGGTATTCTCGGAACGTTACTAACAGCACCAATCTTCTTCTTCATGGAAAAAACGACAGAACCAATCGTAGCATTTTTACTCATGATGGTCGGCCTCATTATCGTTACTGGTTACACTTCCATTAACGCAATTGTAAAAGCCGAACTCTTCCCAACTGAAATTCGTGCACTTGGCGTAGGTTTACCATATGCTCTAACCGTTGCGATATTTGGCGGAACAGCCGAGTTCATCGCATTATGGCTAAAGAGTATTGGAATGGAATCACTATTCTACTTCTACGTAGCTGGATGTATCGCGATAAGCTTTATTACGTATTGGCGTATGGATGAGTCATCGAAAACTTCGCAGATTGAGGCGGAGCTTAGTGGTGGAGATAAACTAGCTAATAATAAATCTAGTTAAAATTATGTATTCTATGTTCTTCGTTTACCCGAACTCGATTTGCTTTATTTAAAAAAGCATAATTCATTAATATACAATTTAAAAACCTCTACTTATATGTAGAGGTTTTTGTATGACGAAAAAACACATAGTTCCATTGTTATTTTACAAACCCCAAATTCTGCCTCATCTTAAAGTGGAACAAATTTATCCCTTAGAGTGTCTAATAAGTGTATTTCTAATATTAGTTGTCCAGATTGGATACAACATATCCCGTTTGACATCTATTTTTATGTATTACAAAAAAAAAGAAAGGACTTATTATCCCAAAAAGTGAAAAATATGCATCGTAATACTACTGTTAAGTATTACAAGTTTAATACTTTCACAGGTGAACCATTACAAGTGAAAACAAAAAAGAAATAACCCAAACCGTGACTTATCAATCATATAAAGTGAAACTTTAATCAGTGGGGTTTTGTTCATCCCCCGCTGATTATCAGCCCTCACCAATCGGGCTTTTACGGGATAAACGTTTTGGATGTCCTTTAACCTGTGAAATTTTAGCTGCAGTAGTATTGTTACCCTATGCTATCTTTAATTGCATTGGTATTTAGAATACCTAGACAAAATCCATATATTCTTGAAAGAGGTTGAAAATTTATGTTCGTTTTAAACAAGTTCTTTAACATTTTACATTACAAAAAGATTGTGCCTGTAGTATTACTTTCATGTGTATCACTTATAGGCTGTTCCAATAGTAACACTCAATCTGAACCACCTAAACAAACGAATCAAGCTAATCAAATTAAACAAGAAAATACAGGTAATCAATCTTTCGCTAAACTTGAAAAAGAATATGATGCTAAGCTTGGTATTTATGCACTGGACACAGGTACGAATCAAACTGTTGCTTATCATTCAGATGATCGTTTTGCATTTGCATCTACATCTAAATCATTAGCTGTGGGCGCTCTTTTACGCAAGAACTCATTAGAAGCTCTTGATCAAAGGATTACGTATACTCATGAAGATCTTTCTAATTATAATCCAATTACTGAAAAGCATGTTGATACAGGAATGACGTTAAAAGAACTTGCAGATGCTTCTGTTCGATATAGTGACAGCACAGCACATAATTTGATTCTTAAACAGTTAGGGGGACCCTCTGAATTTGAAAAAATCTTGAGAGAAATGGGAGATACTGTTACTACTTCAGAACGATTTGAACCTGAATTAAATGAAGTGCATCCAGGAGAAACACATGATACCAGTACACCAGAAGCGATAGCTAAGACACTTCAATCATTTACATTAGGAACTGCACTTCCAATAGAAAAACGTGAACTATTAGTAGATTGGATGAAGAGAAATACAACTGGAGATAAATTGATTCGTGCGGGCGTACCAAAAGGATGGGAAGTAGCTGATAAAACAGGCGCGGGATCTTACGGAACAAGAAATGATATCGCAATTATTTGGCCACCAAATAAAAAGCCAATTGTTCTTGCTATACTTTCTAATCATGATAAAGAGGATGCTAAATACGATGATAAACTTATTGCAGACGCAACCAAAGTCGTGTTAAATACCTTAAAAGCTACGGAATAAATGATAATAGGTTAAAAGTTTTCTATTTTAGGCGGGTGTTTTCATCAACAAAAAATGTAATAATGTCCCAAAAACGAAATTTGGTGCTAGCCCTAAAACATCTGGACTTTAATAGCCAACTAAAAAATGCAAACAAAAAGACCTTTAATCAGTCGTTTTGTTTGCATTTCCTTTTTCTAAAACTACAGAAAAGATAAGTACTATAGTTAACACCATAATAAACCTTACTTCACTTCCGTCACTTACAAAAAATGAATACAAAGTATAAATTAAAATTAATATTCCATAAATAACTTTGTGCAATGAACTCCCCCCTTTTTGCCGTATATATTTTAGTCTAAAAATTTAATTCAAGCCCTATATCAAAATGAAAATAAAAAGCACCTGTGATATACACAAAGTGCTTTTCTCTTGTCAATTTATCTATTTTCACTATATTTATCTATTTTCTTTTTATAACTCAAATTTCTTCGAATCGTACTTTTCTAGAGTTTGCTGTAATTCATTTTGTTCATATGGAATATGTTTATCTGTCTGTACATCTTCAACATTTTCTCCACCTGTTAATAATCTCCTGTACTTAAAAGAGTGCCCTGTTAATACTGTTGTAATCATTTTGTATTGCCCTCCTTTTGTTTGATTACTTGTATCATAAAACAAGTATCTGAAGTTGATATGTAGTCCATCTAGAGTGTATGTAAATTTAAAAAAATCTCTAATAAAATGTTTATGTTGTAACGTTACCACCAAAACTAGTGCTTCCAACACCATGATTTGAAGAGACAGTAACCTATATTCTAGCCTCAATTCCTCCTACAGTTCTATATTGAGTAAAACTAGTTAATCCCTACAATATAAAAAGAGCACCCCTTTTGGATGCTCTTCGTTATAACTATATATTATTTAATTTCCTTCTTTTGTTGGTACCATTTTTCCTTCTTGAGAGTCTGTACCTTCTGTTCTTTCAACAGTTTTTGCATGTTCTGGTTTTTCAGGGGCTCCCATTTCAAATCCAGATTGAGAATCTGTACCTTCTTTTGCTGGTACCATTTTTCCTTCTTGAGAACCTGTACCTTCTGTTCTTTCAACAGTTTTTGCATGTTCTGGTTTTTCAGGGGCTCCCATTTCAAATCCTGGTTGAGAATCTGTACCTTCTTTTGTTGGTACCATTTTTCCTTCTTGAGAACCTGTACCTTCTGTTCTTTCAACAGTTTTTACATCTCCTTTAGGAGTTGCTGGCACTGCATCTTTAGGTAAATCAAAGTTTTGTGAGAAAGACGTTGTTCCATCTGCACTCTGTGTAATTACTTGATTGGAACTATTTTCATTTGACTTTAAATTGTCCATTTTCGCATCATCTGCACCTACTGCACCTCCCGCTACCAATCCTGTACTTAAAAGTGCTCCTGCTAATAATGTTTTAATCATTTTTCATTACCTCCTGTTTATTTGTAATATTCATCAAAAAAGTATCTAGAGTTAATGTTTTAGTCATTATCTTTATCTACTTGCTTTTTGATTACATTTAGCATAAGACAAGAATCTATAGTTGATATGGACTGTATCTGGAGATTATGTAAAGAAAAATAGATGATCAATTGTATATCCTAATGGATGCTTAGACAAAATTGAAACTTTATATGAGCTTGAACAATTGAGTTCCCCTTTGTTTTTGGGTGTGAGGTTTTTAGCTGGAGTGGAGTGAGGGACTAACCTTTTCTAATTTGAAAGCAAACTTTTATTATTAGTTCACATTCAAAACACTGTAAATAAAGATGTTAAAAATCCGTGAACAAAAAACCACATCTCATTGATGTCCACCCCCTCAGAAATAAAGAACAGATTGAAGATATGAAATGGGTTCTCAAACTTCATTATTCTGAACGAGACTATATTCTCTCTCTTATTGGGATCCATACAGGATTCAGTGTCAGCGATTTACTCCAAATTCAAACAGAACCATAGTAAAGTTAAAACGGAAAAAGAGAAAAGAATTCAAAATCAAAGAGGGGGAAACAAAGAAAGAACGCATGATTAATCTTACTTCTATTTTTGATGAAGTCTATTCGTATACCAAACTCTAGAAAATACCTGGTTATTCCCATCCCGAAAAAGAGATCCATCCATTAGTAAGATCCAGGCTTATCGACAATTGCAAAAAGCCGGAGACTTTGCCAGTATAGAATCCATTGGTACCCATACTATGCGCAAAACCTTCGGCCATTGGTTCTATAAACAAACAAAAGATGTAGCCATGTTACAAGATATACTCAATCACAGTACACCACAAATTACGCTTAAATATATTGGAATCAATAAAGAAGAAAAAGATAATATACTAGATAATTTCTATATCTAATCATATATGATCAACATAAAGAAAAATTTGATATACAATCAGATTTAAAAACATTACTTAATAATTCTTTGAATTAAATTGGAGCTGATTCTCACTCGATTTTCTACTTAAAAAACATGATTACTATATATTTCACCAGAATACAGATTCAAAACTATTTAATTAAAGACTAAAAAAAAAGCATCTATCTTTAGATGCTTTTTTCAATCAAAAAACTATTTTTCTTTTTTCCATGATATTCGAAATTCCCCACCATGTTCTTCCGTTTTAATTTTAACCTTATATGTATCATCCTTAGGCACTTTAATATTTTTTTCGCCTTCGCCACTATTAAACTCTAGTATTGTATTATCATTTGAATCCACAACATAAGCAATTATAGTTCCTTGTTTAGTTTTATCATCAAAAGAAAAAATCCAATTCTCACCTTTTTTAACTTTCCTATCTTGAGTTGCAGATCCAGTAAATTTTCTATAATCTCCAGATATACTACCTGATACACTATCTGAAGAACCATGAACTTTACCACCAACAATAGTTCCCTCTCTTGTAAAACAACCACTAAGAATTACTAAACACAAAACAAATAAAATTGTATTTTTAAAAATTTTCAACATCATTACCCCTTCTATTCCCAATAAAATTTTCAACATTAAACTTATAAAAATAACTATAATAAAAAATTATATCCATTAAGATATATATATTTTATTATAGTTATAAATTTCAAATTATTATTTTAAATCTTCACGCAACTTAATTTCATCCTCATTTATGTAACCAGTAAAAATAACTTCTGATATGTATTCATGGTTAAAAAACATATTATATTCAGTTGAAACATTTCCAATAGGATAATAACAAGCCACATAATCCCAAGTTTCCTTAGTTTTTGAATCTTCCTGTTTTCTACCATATATCATCAAAGGTTGCTCCCATGCTTTAAATTTCACAACCGAACCAATTGGAAGTAATGTATCCTTTTCTATTTTTCCCACAATAATTCACCTCTTTATTTAATAAAAATTTTCCCTATTTTATATAAAACTAAAAAACTGATAGGAATTGTAATTAAATATATTAAAGAAAAAATCATTTTTTCCTTAAAATTATATGTAACATCAAACAATGTAAAAATAATTGTACCAAAAAAACAAATAACAAAAAGAATTGTTAAAACTTTTTTCAAACCTTCTAAAGTCATTAAAAATACTCCTTTACTTTATCTCTATTTCAACACCTGTACCCACAGGACTTGCTCCAGGCCCCCAAGGAAGATTTACTTTAAACCCACTTGAACTTACCTTAACAGTTCCACCGGCTTGTCCAAGTGAAGCTGAACCTCCAATATGCAAATCATGATCTGTAAATGGTATAGGTATATCAATACCCGCTTCATATTTTGCTAAAGAAGCTTCTGCACCAAGTTCAAATCCATTTTTATCTATTTTAGCAGAAACTTCTGCATTCGCCATACTTAAACTAGCTTCTCCTTTTAATTTTCTTCCATTAACATCTACTCCACCTTCAATACCTACTTTAACAGTATTATATGAAGCACTTCCACCAGCAATTGCTCCAGCTTTCAATTCACCACCTATAGCTTTAGCATATAATGGACCACTTTCATGGTTATATAAATATTGTTCATTAGACTTCGTACTTAACACATCAGTTATTGATTGTAAATTAACTTTATTAATAATCCATCCAGCAGCACCTAATCCAGCAGCACCTAATCCAGCAGCACCTAATCCAGCAGCACCTAATCCAGTAGCAACTAATCCAGTAGCACCTAATCCAGTAGCACCTAATCCAGTAGCACCTAATCCAGTAGCACCTAATCCAGCAGCACTTAATCCAGTAGCACCTAATCCAGCAGCACCTAATCCAGCAGCGCCTAATCCAGCAGCTGTTGCTACTCCATTAGCTGTTTCCATTACCACTTTTGAATCCATCAAAAACCAATCATTTTTAACAGCTTCTTTTTCAATTTGAACAGCATGAGATTTATCTTCTGTAATTTTTTGAATAGGCCCCGTCCAATCCATATTCAATCCTTGTGTACTAAATGTACCGCTGACGACACTAAACCCTTTCCCACTTTGAACTTCCGCAAGACCTGTAGCAATACTAGTTGCTAATTGAAGTGCTGTACTATAATTATTACTAGAGGTCTGATTGAATTGATACAAATGATCCAGCTTTTCTTGCAGTTTTTGCCTCATAACAATAAAAAGATTTACCATGGCATCCATACCCGGCATTGGCATAGCTTGATTGACAGCTTCCATACTTGTTTTCATTCGGTCAATTTCTCGAATTTGTTCTAATATCTCGTGTTCAATTACATCTGCCTGAGCTACTTGTGATTGAAATTGACTTGGAAAGGCATCATTCTGACGGATTAATTCTTCACATAAATAAATGATTCCTTGCGCTAAAGGACGAAAGGTTTGAACAAAAAATGCTTTTGCACTACTATATGTTTGCCCTTGTAACACAGTATCAACTGCAAAAGCGTCAATCGACTGAATCACTTGTTCCATGCCTTGAATGGTAGCGATACATACAGCATTCATGCTTTGAGTTTGGCCTTGTACTTCTCCTAAATACATATTTAAACTCATGCATTGACCTCCCTCGCTAATTGTTGTTGTTGATAGGAAAGGTCGTTTTCTAAATCACTAAGGTTTCGTCTTTCTTTAAGCAACGTTTCTTTTTTGTTTTCCAATTCAAATGTGACTTTTCGTTCAATATGTTGTGCATCTTGATACGTATTCATAAAAAACTGAGACATTTCTCTATCACCATGCCAAGTTCCTAAAATTCGATCAAACAAACGACGTTTCCGACTTCTACATTCATAAAAATCTGCTTCCGCTTGTTCTTGAGCTTGAATCGCAGATTGATTTCGGTCCTGTTCTTCAAATACACTTCGTAACTTTTGATTTACTTGATTAATTTGTTTTTCAATATCTTGACTCATCTTTTTCCTCCTACTATTTTACTTTACGTAGGTTGTCACATTAGCGAAAAATATTTTGAAGTTCGTTATCCATTCTCTCAAATTCATTAGATACCGAATGAATATTATCAACCGCTTGTTGAAAGGCAGCGGAAAATTGTTTCGTCAAGTCTAAAACTTGCTGATTCGCTTCTTGTGCTTTGAAGTTAACAGATAATGTTGTACGCATCGCTTTTGTTATGGAACGACTTGTTGCACTTTGAATCCTATCAGAGGCTGATCCCATTTTCGTAGCAATTTGCGTTGCTGTTTGTAAATTACTTTGAAATTGTCCCATTCTTTCAAACCCTTTCTATAAGTTTTCCAAATGCATCAAAGAAATCTCATTAAATATATATCCCTATCAATATCACTCGCTCTAGGCATGCAATCAAATGAGCCATACACTATAAGCTGTATGGCTCATTTGAAATGCTTGTTATATAGAGTATGACAATTTTTATTTCAAACCAAAATTACGTGATAATTCTTCATCATGAGAAGCAACAGCCTCTGCAGTTTTATTAAGTTGCATATTAATTTCTTGCAATAGCTGTGCAAAGTTTTGTACTTTTGGCTTTAATTCATTGAACTGTTGATCAAAACCTTCGAAAGCACGACCTTCCCATTCTCCTCTTAATTCATTTTGTAAGTTTTGTAATTGACGTAAAATATCCTCAATTTGATTTGCACCTTGTCCATATCGAGTCGCTTTTGATTTAAGCTCCTCTGGTGACATACGAATTTGTCCAGCCATTTTCATTTCCCCTTTAATACATAATAAGCAAAATATATTTTGGTTAATTTTACTAGACATATTATAATGTATTATTTTGAACTTTTAAATATTTTATCTTTCTATTGAATATTAGAATATTAATATTCTACTTTTTCTTGCTTTACAATATTTTATGCAAACAAGGCCAACAAAAGGCAGTCCCTCATAACGAAATTCTGTGTTAACTTGTAACAAAAAAAGAGGAGTCATCTCCTCTTAATAAATAAACACTATTTAATTTGTTCCTTATACTCATGGTTAACAAGTACATACCATTTTCCTGTATCAAATTTTTCTTTATTAATCACGTAAACTTTATTTTGTCTCTTTACCTCCCCTGGTTTTAATTCCTTAGTAATAGTAGAGATCTCACCTTTTTCAACCTCATAACTACTAGCTGCCCACACATCACTTTGGTAAGCATTATCATTTTCATCCACTAAATCCACTGATGGTAAAACGGCTAATTTCATCGATTCGTTTGTGATATTTTTCCCTTCTACTTCTACCACAATAAAGACATGTCCATTTTCAGGTTCTTGGAATCCTATACTTTCTTTACCAACCTTATCTCTTTCTACAACTCTTTTTACAGTTACATCAAATTTAGGTGTATGAAAATCTTTGTTTACAGCATACTCTTTTTCTTTTACTTTTGATTTCTCTTTTGTTTGTTCTGTATTTTTCTGCTTTGCATTCTCTTTCGGTTTCGCCTCATCAGTTGTTTGCACTTTCTTTTCTTCTTGTTTAGAATTGGTTTCTTTAGATTCTGAAGAAGTTTTGTCGGATGTATTGCCGCAACCAGATAAATTGAATACTAAAGCGCCCCCTAAAATACATGTAGTAAATTTTTTCAACATCTCTTTTTATCCCCCAATAACACGATATATAAATTCCTTACTTATCATAGCAAAAAATACCATCTTAAATTGTTGCATCTTGTCGAATGATTAAGAATAATCAATTGTTTTTATTGCATATAAAAAACATGATCTTGATGTAGTACCAAGATCATGTTTTACGTTGATGTTATTTATAAAATACTTTATCCACATTATACTTCGCTTGAAATTCGTTAATCATATATGTTTCGTAAATTTCTCTTTCCATCGGATCTTCTACAATACATACATCAATACAATACACTTCATCACGATGATTTTTAATTGGTGATACATTATCTTCAAAATGCTTTTTAATACGTTGTCTTACTTTACGTGCTTTCCCAACAAAAAGAAGTTCTTCATTCAAATTATAGTTAAAAAATAAGGGGAATTATATGATAGGAGATGCAAATATAGACAGTCGCTGACCATTAGTCTACAACTAATCCTAATCCCACACCCCCACACAAAAGAAAAAAGCACCAGGTCCCCCCGATGCTTTCCCCCCTAAAACAAATGACAAGCCACCTGATGTCCCTTCGCAATCTCGACCATCTTCGGTACTTCCTGCGCGCATTTTTCAGTGGCGAATTTGCAGCGCGTTCTGAATTTGCAGCCGGATGGTGAGTTGAGTGGGCTTGGTACTTCTCCCTCTAGGATGATCCGTTCTTTGCCTGTGTTTGTTGGATCTGGTTCTGGCATGGATGAGAGTAGTGCTTGTGTGTATGGATGTGCCGGTTTTGTGTATAGGTCTTCGCTGTCGGCAATTTCTACTATGTTTCCTAAGTACATGACTCCAATTCGGTCTGATATGTGTCTTACCATGGATAGGTCATGGGCGATGAATAAGTATGTGACGCCTGTTTCTTCTTGAATATCTTGCAGCATGTTTACGACTTGTGCTTGGACTGAGACATCTAGTGCTGAGATTGGTTCGTCACATAGGATGAAGTCTGGTTTTACAGATAGTGCGCGCGCGATGCTTATGCGCTGTCTTTGGCCTCCGCTAAATTCGTGCGGGTAGCGATATAGGTGTTCTTCTTTTAGTCCTACTTTTTTGAGCAGGTCTAGAATGATTTCTTTTCTTTCTTCCGCTGTGTAAGAGCCATGAATGTTCATCGGTTCGCTAATAATTTGGAATACGTTCATTGTCGGGTTTAATGATGCGTATGGGTCTTGGAAAATGATTTGCATTCGTTTTCTGTATTCTTTTAGTTCACTTTCCTTTAGATCTGCGATATCTTTTCCATCAAATAGGATGTTACCTGAAGTGACGTCGTGTAAACGAATGATACTTCTTCCTGTCGTTGATTTTCCGCAGCCGGATTCTCCCACTAGTCCGAATGTTTCACCCTTTTTAATTGTGAAGCTTAGGTCATCGACTGCTTTTAATTGCTCTGTTTTTCTGCCGAATAGTCCTTTTTTGATAGGAAAATACTTTTTTAAGTTCCGAACTTCAATTAAGTTTTCTTCATGCATGTGAATCACCTACCGCCCTATCGTTTAGCCAGCACATGGAGCGTCTTCCGTTTCCAATTTCAAAATATGGTGGACGTTCTTTTTCACAAATGTCCATTTTATGTGGGCAACGCTCTGCGAATGGGCACCCTTTCGGCGGGTGTAGTAAGTTTGGCGTTACACCTTGAATAGGAGCGAGTCTTTCTTTTACGCCGTTCGATATTTTTGGCAGAGAGTTTAATAGCCCTTTCGTATATGGATGATTCGGCGATTGGAATATATCAAGTACATGCCCTTCTTCCATAATAAGCCCACCGTACATAACGATGACGCGTGTACAGTTTTGCGCAACAATTCCAAGATCATGTGTAATAAGAAGTAATGACATATTCGTTTCGTTTTTTAAGTTTTTCATTAAATCTAGTATTTGTGCTTGTATCGTTACATCAAGCGCTGTCGTCGGTTCATCCGCAATGAGTAGGTCTGGATTACAAGACATTGCCATTGCGATCATAACCCGCTGCTTCATACCGCCGCTTAGTTCATGCGGATATTGTTTTACCCTTTCTTCCGGTGAAGAAAGACCGACTTGTTTTAGTAAGTTGACCGCGATATTTTGTGCTTCTTTCTTTTTCACTTTTTGATGCCGAATAATTACTTCCGTCATTTGCTTTCCAATTTTCACAACTGGATTTAGTGCAGACATTGGATCTTGGGATATGAGCGAAATTTGATTCCCTCTAATGGAACGTAATTCTTTCTCCGATTTAGAAAGCACGTTTTCATTTTGAAAAAGAATCTCTCCTTCTTTCACTTTCCCTGGCGACGTAACGAGGGCCATAACGGATTTCGCCATAACGCTCTTTCCGCTTCCCGATTCGCCAACAATCCCAACGACTTCACCCTTTTTCAAACTAAATGAAACGCCGCGAACCGCTTCTACTTCGCCGTCTTCTATGAAAAAAGAAGTCTTTAAGTTTTTCACTTCTAATAGTTTTTCAGACACGCTTTTCACTCCCCCTCACTTAAAGCATTAGTTCTCATGATGAGCCCCTTTTGGCGCGAAAGCTTTTTTCAACGCTTCACCGATTACGTTAAAACTTAGTACTGTTAATAAAATAAGGAACCCTGGGAAGAGTGTTAAATACCAAGCTTCACCTATATATCCTTGCGCATTATTTAGCATGCTGCCCCAAGAAGAATCTGGTTCTCTAATACCTAATCCTAAGAAGCTAAGTGATGATTCCATTAAAATAGATGTCGCAATTGTTAATGTCGCTGCGATTATAATGGTCGATAAAATGTTAGGGATGATGTGTCTTACAATAATCATGAGTGATTTTTGTCCAGATACTTTTGCATATAAAACGTACTCACGCTCTTTTACAGATAACGTTTCTGCCCTTACGATACGCGCGGTATCCATCCACGTTAATAATCCGATAATAAGAACAAGCGTTGTAATTCCTGGTTTTAAATACGCATTTAATAGTAGCATTAAGAAGAATGATGGAATCGACATAAGAACTTCAACAATTCGCATTAAGAAGTTGTCTAACTTTCCGCCAAAATATCCGCTAATTGTTCCTACTGCGGTCCCGATTGTAATGGAAACAACCATCGCTAGAAAACCAACAGCAAGGGAAACTCGTCCGCCATATAACGCTCTCGTTAAGTAATCCCTTCCGTAATCGTCTGTGCCGAAAGGATGACTTAAACTCGGTTCTTGTAAACGATCTGGAATCGACATTTTACTAGGATCGTACGGTGATACGAATGCGAAAAGAGACGCGATTGTTAAAACACCCAGTATAATAACTCCCATTACTACAAACTTATTTTTTGTAAAACTATTTTTTATCGTTTGAAATCTCCTATTGTTCATTCCAAATCACCCCCTCATTCGAATGCGCGGATCTACTACGCCATATAAAATATCAGCAATTAAATTACCGAGAATTAACATGAACGATGATAATAATGTGATTGCCATAATAATTGGATAATCAAATCTAAAAATAGCATTTACCCCGAGTGAACCAAGTCCCGGCCATGAGAATACTGTTTCCGTAATGAACGCTCCGCCTACTAAACTTGGAATGGATAATCCGAAGATTGTAATGATCGGTATTAATACGTTTCGAAGTACGTGATTAAATAAAACTGTTTTCTGTGAAGCACCGTACGCATATTGAATTTGTACGTAATCTTCCTCTAATTGCTGGATGGTACTTGAGCGAATATATCTCATATAAACAGAGATGTTTTGGAACGCTAGCACCATGCAAGGTAAAATGCCGTGCTGGACAATATCCCAGAAGGAATCTTGACCGACTGTGCGCATACCCATACTCGGAAGCATGTTCAATTTTAAAGAGAATAAATAGATTAATAGTAACGCGAACCAAAAGACTGGCATTGAGATTCCCACATAGGAGATGAAGTTCACAATGCGGTCAAAGAACGAGTTCTTTTTCACACCTGTAAATAATCCAAGCGGTATTGCGATTACAAATGAGACGAGTAAAGATGATCCCATTAACCCGATTGTTGCGGGTAATCTTTCTGTAATAAGTTCTAAAACAGGACGATGGTTTTGAAGTGAGTATCCAAAATTCCCTGTTAAAATATTTTTTAACCATAAAAAATATTGCACGTAAATCGGCTGATCTAGTCCTAAACTTTTGCGAATACGTTCAACGTCAATCGGACTCATATTCGGCGTTACAAAGTTTCGAACGGGATCGCCCGGCGCTAGTTTTATTAATAGAAAAGAAATAATAGAAATAACAAATAAAAGCGGAATTGCATTTAAAAGCCTCTTTGCAATTACTTTATACACAAACTTCCCCCCTCAAGATAAAGTAAAACTTTAATCAGCCCTACTCCCGCCTAACTTCCTCGCATTCGCCAAGTTTTGAGGTGGGAGTCTTACTGCCCATTAAAGCGGGATAAAGAAGCTGATTTCCACCAGCTTCTTTACTGTTTCTTATTTCACTTCATAGATTTTCGATAGATCTTCAAACATTGTGACAGGAATTGCTTTTGCTTCTTTTAATCCATTAAACTTTTTATCTACTGCAATAACTGCTTTCGGATATGCGATTGGTAGATAAGGTAAGTCTTCTCTAGCTGTCTCTTGAATTTTATGGTATAGTTCTGCGCGTTTCGTTTTATCTGTTTCAACTGCAGCTTCTTCCCATAATTTATCGAAATCAGCGTTTTTATAACGTGCGTAATTGTATTCAGCATTACTTAAGAATAAGCTCTTATATGAATCTGGCTCTGGTCCCATTATGTAACCACCGAATGTAATGTCATATTCTTTATTTTCTTTATCTAAGCTCTTCTCACTTGCCGCACTAGCATCTAATGCATTCAGTTCAACTTGTAAGCCAACTTCTTGTAATTTTTGTTGTGTATAAAGCGCTAAGCTTTCCATGATTTTATTATTCGTTACATACATAACGCGGATTTTTTCTTTATCTTTCACACCAGCTTTTGCTAATAAATCTTTCGCTTCTTTTTGATCATACTTATACTCTTTAATATCTTTCGCATAATACATAGCGTCTGGCGTTAAGATTGAATTTGCCGGTTCTGCAAATTGACTAGAAACGAACGCTGAGTTAATCATTTCTTTCTTATCTAATGCATGCGCAATTGCTTGGCGCACTTCTTTTTTCTTCATAAGATCTGTATTAAAGTTATAAGCTAAGTAGAATAATCTACCTTCAGGGAATGTGACCATTGAGAAGTTCCCAGTGCTATCTAATTTCTTAAAGTCTTGCGGTTCGATCATCTTCATATTAATTTGACCATTTTGTAGTGAAACGTTTGCTGTATTACGGTCTTTTACAACGCGGTACACGACAGAATCTAATTTCGCTTTACCAGCAAAATAATCATCGAATCGCTCTAACGCAACATATTCATCTGATTTAAACTCTTTTAACTTAAATGGACCTGATCCTACAGGTTGTAGGTTTTTCTTACTCTTCACTAAATCTGCTTCACCTTCAAATACATGTTTCGGAATTGGGAAGAAATCGTTCATAACCCCTTCGAAAGATGCACTTACTTGTGGTAAAACGAATTGAGTCGTTAGCTCATCCACTTTTTTCACCTCAAGTGGCTTTCCTTTAAAAATAAAGTTTTCACGGCTTGAACTATTTTGCTTCTCATCTAGAATAGATTTGAATGTAAATACAATATCATCTGATGTAATTTTCTTACCATCATGCCATTTCAAATTATCCTTTAATTTTAAAGTCCATGTTAATTGATCCTCTGAAGGCGTAAAGCTCTCAGCAAGAACAAACTTTTTCTTACCGTCTTCCATATGATACAGCGGTGCATATAAAGCTTGCTGTATTGTTAACGACACACGATCATTCGCATAAAGCGGGTTCATCGTATCTGGATTATCACTAACACCAACTGTTAACGTTCCTCCGTCTTTCGGAGTCCCTGATTTACTAGTGTTCGCTTGCTTCGAAGAATCTTTCTCCCCTGAGCAAGCCGCTAATGCAATAAGTAATAGTAGGACAAATGGTAATGCAAACAACTTCTTCATATTTCGACCCCTCTCGACTATTTACACCTATAAGAAAACTCGGAATTAATACCGAGTTTTCTTATAGGTTTTAAATTACCACTACCCGTATGTATTGTCAAACTTTTTCGCAAAGATAGACAGTTTGAAATCTATTAATGAATTCTTGCGATAAAATATATTTATGCGGAGGGTAAAATAAAAAGACCACGAATAGGTGGCCTAGCAAAATGAGCTAGAAAACTAGCAGCCTACCAGAAATTTCTATAAAATGGTTGTTATATATGATCGAAAATGTAGAATGAGATTAAAGATAAAAACACTTTTAGGAGGTTACCATGACATTTGATGAATTGAAAAAAAACAAACCAACAACCCCATGGGTTGAGTATGATGAAGACGGGGAATTTTTCACTGAAGAAAATATAAGTGCAACAAATAAAGTTCTCGACACTTACATTAACAATTTAGAACTATTAGGGGAGAATCCAACCGAAGTCGAAATAATGAAAGTCGTTAAAGAGGTAGTTATTAAAATAAATGAATTAAATATCGAACATGACCATTTTATCGAAACAATGGAAAGAGAAGATCTCTATGAATTTATCGATGCAGGAGCACAAATAGCTGGCTTAGAATCCGAAGAAGATATTACAGAAGAATGGCGGGAGTGGTAAAAAAGCTGCATACTTGATGTCTAAATTTACTCCTTCATAAAACTTTGTCCCTTATTCTCCAATTGGAAAATAAGGGACAAACAAAGCTAATCAAATACTGATATACATTAAAATCTCCATTCATTTCCCATTACTTTAAAATACAGTTTTTCAAACCCACTAAAATACTTACTATAAATACTTAACATTTCAATATATGTATGAATAACTTGACTTAAATCAAAATGAACACCATCTTTAGCTAAGTCATAGCTATCGTCTAGACTATACAATTCAAAGTATTCCGCCTCCCAATGCACCCCCCTGTTGACTAAAAGTCTAGTGGTGCATTTAATTGATTCTTCAATCGTCAGTTCATGTTTTTTTAGTTTTTCATGAATGACGGAAAGAGTTAACTTAACAGTGTATTCTTCATCAACTGTGCTACTAAACTCAAATAACTTCCCTTCAATATCATCTATCTTTGCTTTAGACATTAAGGATATCTCAATTATTTCATATGGCGGACTGTCACTTGCTTCAATCAATTTATCACACCATTGAATTACTTCAGCTTTACTCCACAACCCACAGCAAAGCCCTAAGCCATAAATACGAGTTAATTTTCGAACTAAATCCAAGGTTTCTCACCTGCAATTTCTTATATGCATTTTTGTTTAATTTTAACAGAATATATAATACATCACATAATTTCTTTGCAAACACTACACATTACAATCGAGATGCATACGCGCATTATAAACAAAAAGACCACCCAAAGGCAGCCTCACAACTGAATCGTAGTACCCATTCCACACTCCACCGCTTTCTCATACAAATACTTCGCAACGATAATATCCACTACCGCCAAACCAACCGATTTAAAAATAGTAATCTCTTCATCGTTCTCTCTACCAGCTTTTTCTCCGCTTATAATCTGACCAAGTTCGGCGTGGATGTCGCTCGCCTCAAATAACCCTTCTTTTATAGGAACTTGAAGGTCACCTGTTTCTTCTAGTGCTGCTTCTTTTGATTCGACTACTACTTTGTTTGCATTCGCGATGGCGTGGGATGGTAGTTCTTGCATGCTCGGTCTAAATGAACCGACGGCGTTTATGTGGACGCCTTTTTGTAGTTTTTCTGAGAAGACTGGTGTGGATGCATTCGTTGTTGTGATGATGATGTCTGCTTCGCTTATTGCTTCATTTGGATTTGTGTAAACGTAAGCCGGTTTGCCTAATTTCTCTTGTATATATTGCGCGAATGCATAGGCTTTTTCTTCCGTTCGGTTATATAGAATGATTTTTTCGATATCCCTAACGGCGAGTACAGCTTCTGCAATTCCTTTCGCTTGTTCACCTGTACCGATAATGCATAAGTTTTTTGCGTTATGACGAGCTAAATGTTTTGTCGCTACTCCTGATAAGGCACCTGTTCGAATCATCGTTAAGTACGATCCTTCTAAAAGCGCAAGCGGTTCTCCCGTTTTAAAGTCTGATAGCATAACAATTCCGTTTATCGTTTTCTTTCCTATCTTTTTGTTCTGCGGGACTACCGTTACTACTTTTAAGCCAAGTGCCTCAAGCCCTTCCGCTACTGAAGGCATAATTAATGCGGTATTTTGCTCTTTCGCAAATGGTAATGAACCGCGAATTGGTGTGATCGTTCTTTCTGCTGAAAATTCTTTTAAAGCAAGCGCCGCGTATTCAATGACTTCCTTCATATTTACTAAGTTTCGTTGTTCGTTCGCGCTTATGACTAGCATATCTTTCCACCTCCTCCTCTTATCCTAACAAAAATCCCCGATTCAAATCATCCCTCGGATCTACAACGAACTGATGAAATCCTGTAATAAATGCATTCCCCGTTACTTTCGGAACGACAGCTTCATATGTATCTACCGCTGTTACCGACAATACTTCTCCCTCAAATTGGCCGTCAGTAATGCATTCGTGGATGAATATCTCTCTTTTTTGTAAGGCATCTTTTTCAAAAAGAGTTGCGATTCTTGCGGATGTTCCTGTACCGCAAGGGGAACGGTCTACTTGCCCATCAGCAAAGATCGTTACATTTCGTAAAGTAGCGTCTTTTCCTTTCGGTTCATCTGAGAAAATAACTCCGTATATTCCTTTTAAATCTTCTTCAAGTGGATGTTTTACTTCCATTTGACTTTCAATGTAGTGTTTAATTTTACCGCCCCACGTTTGAATTGCAGCTAAATCTTTAAAATCGACTTTCAAACCAAACTCTTTACTATCCACTACAGCGTAGAATGCTCCGCCAAACGCGATATCTACTTGAAATTCATAGTCATCTATTTTGATAGGAACGTCTTTTTTGTATACGAACGAAGGAACGTTTTCAAATGATACTGACTCTACTTCGCTCCCGTTAAATTTTGCGTACGCAATGACTTCCCCAGCAGGGCTATCAATAGTAAATTTTTGTTTTTCACCTGTCACTTCAAACATACCTGTTTCAATTCCAACTGTAATAACAGCGATAATTCCGTGACCACACATCGTACTCCAGCCTTCATTGTGCATAAATAATACGCCAAAATCAGCATGAGGACTTGCGGGCGGAGTAATGATACAACCGTACATTCCGTGATGTCCTCTCGGTTCATACATAAGAACCTCACGAAGATGATCCAAATGTTCCATGCAGTATGCGCGTCTTTCTAATTGCGTTTCTCCCTTTACCTCTGGCACTCCGCCCGTAATGATTCGAAGTGGTTCCCCAGCTACGTGAGCATCAATTGTTGTGTATATTTTACTAACCTTCATTTCTATCTCCCCCCTATATGTTAATACTATTTTCATTGCAAGTATCATGCCAACGCATAGAGTATAAAGTGAAACTTTAATCAGTGGGGGGCTTCATCCCCCACTGATTATTAGCCCACACCTAAATCCTTTGCTTTCGTTGAATTTTGAGGTGGGGGTCTTACTGCCCACAAATAGCGGGATAAATCTGTATACATTTTTTGAAAAATACACACTACTGTCTATTTTTTTATACAGTAGGTGATTATTAGCCCCAAAACAAAAAAATCCCCCGAAAACTCAGGGGATGATTTAAGCCATAGATTTACGGGATTTGAGTTAAAAATCGAATTTATTCTTCACTCCCCAAGCTTTCCCACTCACTCAAATACATGACATCTTGTTTTACTTTTTTCTTTTCAGGAAGTAAACATAGAAATTCTAAAGAATTGCCGTCAGGATCGTAAAAATAAAGATTTGCACTAGGTGTCCAAGTTTGAACCATAGGCTCGGAAGGTTCAAGACCGAAAGCAGCCCTTGGGTTTATTCCTTTATTAAGAAGCCATTCTCTTGCATGAATGATTTCTTCATAGTTAACCTTGAATGCGAAGTGACTTGTATGGAATGCTTCTTCCGATACTTCCCAAATGCCCAGCATTTGTTCCTTCTTATTTTCTTTATCAAACCAAAAGAAAGCTACACGGCGTTCTTCAATAGTGCGAGCATGAAATAATCCCAGTTTAGTATAAAACTCTTTTGCCACTTCTAAATTTTTTGTTTTAACATGTGTTTCATATAAAGTACCTGGAAACAAAGCATATCCCTCCTTTATATTTTTAGAAATCCTTACTATAAAGCCTACTTTAATAAACTAGAAATAGAAGTGATATCGTATTTTCTTTAAATATTTTTCAATTTCGTAGCCCTAATGCTGAAGAAAAACCATCACTGATTAAAGTTTTACTTTATAAGAAGGGGTTCTTCAAATTCATGATTTACGGTAATATTATCGTTCAAAGTGAGGCGGATTTATGACTCAAATCACTCGGAGGACCCATTACCCATCAAACCCTAACCGCCACCACATCTGGCACTTGCTTAGCAATTTCCTCACCTATCTTTATACTAGCCGTTGCAGCCGGAGACGGTGCATTGCAAATATGCAGAGAATTTACACCAGGGATAATGCAGAAGTCATCAACCATATTTCCGTTTGATGAAATGGCTTGTGCCCTTACACCTGCATGGGTTGGGACGATATCTTTCTCTGTAAGTTCTGGTATTAGGCGCTGCAAGCTTTTTAGGAATGATTGTTTACTAAATGAGCGTACCATTTCTTTTATGCCTTCTTTCATATTTGGCATCGCCATTTTCCAAAAGCCGGCGTATGTCATTGTTTCCATGAAGTCTTTTATATCAAAGTCTGTTTTCATATAGCCTTCTCGCTTAAAGCTTAATACGGCGTTTGGTCCTGCATGTACGTCTCCGTTTATCATTCTTGTGAAATGAACACCTAAAAACGGAAATTCTGGATTTGGAACTGGATAAATTAAATGTTTTACGAGATGGCGTTTTTCTGGGACAAGTTCATAATATTCACCACGAAACGGAACAATTTTCATATCCGTTAATATCCCTGTCTTTTTCGCAATACGGTCACTATGTAAGCCAGCGCAGTTAATGAGAAATTTCGTTTTAAATACACCTTGATTTGTCTCAATTGTTACAGCGTCTTTCTTCTCAGTAATACGCTCCGCTGTTGTTCCTAAATGTATTTCTCCGCCGCTTTCTTGAATTAAGCGAGCAAATGCATAACTTACTCCTCTATAATCAGCAATCCCGCAAGATGGAACACGGATTGCCCCAAGTCCCTTTACATGAGGTTCAATTTCAGCTAATTCTTCCTTACCTATCTTTTCAATATGTAAATCGTTTTGTAAGCCTCTTTCATATAAGTTATGTAAAAGAGGAAGTTCGTCCTTTTCTGTAGCGACAATTACTTTTCCGCACATGTCATAAGCGATGTCATTTTCTTCACAAAATTGAACCATAGCTGCATTTCCTTCTTTAGCAAACTTTGCTTTATAACTCCCTGGTTTATAGTAAATTCCAGAGTGAATTACTCCGCTATTATGTCCAGTTTGATGATGTGCAAGTTCCTTTTCTTTTTCAATGATCGCGATTTTCGCACGAGGGAATTTTTTCGTTAACGCCATTCCAGTTGAAAGGCCAACAATTCCTCCGCCAATAATTATAAAGTCATACATCCTACTTCCCCCTTAATATGATGAAAGGCAGGTCTTTTTTAAGACCCGCCGTACAAACTTATTTAGAAAAACAACCACGTTGACGCATTAGTTCTCTATATAAATCTTTATTTTTCTCAAACGCAGCTCTTCCGTGCATCCAAAATAAGTTGTTTAAAAGAACTAAGTCACCAATTGGTAATTTCAATGCATGTGTTGCTGGTGAGTTTTCAACAGAATATGATAAGTCTTTCAAATAGTTTGCTTGTTCAATATTATCTGGATAAGCGAACTGATCAATAAAGCAAATACATGGTGCGTTATTCACATCAAAAAACGTTTCACGATAGACGATTTCTTGCGCATTTTTACTTGGTGGTGCTTTATACGTAACCTTAACAGATGCGAGCGAATGATTTCTAAATTTATGAAGGTCTTCCCAATCGTCTAAATGTAGTAAACGAGATTCTCCGCCTACTGCATTTTGCTCTTCAATCTTCATCATAAGAAGCCAATCTGTCGGCTCATCAACGAATGTACCGTCTGTATGCAGTGTAAACAATCGGTACGCTTGACGAAGGTAAGAATCACTACTATCCGTATCTTTCACATTAAATCTAGCATAGTACGTTCCTGTCATTGCATCAAAGTTTGGCTCCCCGATTAAATGTGTTAATGCTGTTGCAAATTTCACGTAGTCTGCTGGATCTGACGTTTCACCTTGTACCCCAATTGTAAATCCGCCCGTTTCACGGTCATGAATAATGCCGCGAATGTTATCCATAAATGATTGCCCAAAAATCTTTCTCATTCCATCCGCAAGATTAAATCGAGAATAAGGAATATATTGCACTGACTGCTCTGAATGCTCTTTTACCTCTTCAAAAAACTGCTTAAGCAATTGCTGTTTTAGCGTAATATGATATAAACGTTTATGCTCTGGATGAGGAACAATTTCATACCCCTCATATTTCTTTGCAAATTTCATCTTTGCATTTTGTTCTGTAATAATCGACATTTCAATTCCTCCCTAATTTAAATATGAAGAATGTATTGACGCTTTTTACAGACAGTTATCCTTATCTTCTTATGCTGAGATTCGGTCTTACTGTCCTAACAACGAAAAAGCCAGTTATACGCATACCACGACATAAAATCGTAGAAACGTACAACTGGCTCATAATTACGAGTGTTCTTTAATCTCTTAAAGTACAATAATAATAGACAGTTTGTATGAAAATATTTGTAAAACAGGAAAGCAAGATCGAATATAGAGAAGGCTAATTTCTCGTATGGATCTTATTAATTAAATAATAATTCAAAATATTCTAACTGTCAATTCGTTTTTTATTATTTTCTCTACATACTTTATACGTTTTAAAAATCCCCTTACTTTCTACACACCCTCTTTTTTTTCATCTCTTGTTTTACAACTTGAACTTCATTTAACTTTTTCATATTCCTTGCCTCCTCAATAAAATAAGCCAGTCGTATCTCTTTAAAAGAAATACAACTGGCTCTCGTTTATGGTTGTAAACTAGATAGTTTTTATGGTGTTGTTTCCTCGTACTCTCCTCTGGGCTGTTCATCATTTAAATAACTTACATATTGGCGATGTAAATCTTTTACCGCACTGACGATCGCATTTTGCGCTTTTCCTTGATAATGATCCGTAATATCTTGAACGATTTCTTCAATACCATCTTGCAAACTATGTCCTCTCAAAATTTGAGCAACGAAGTCTCTACCATGCTCTGTCGCAAGCGTACATGACGCTTCAATAATGACATGATATTTATGATCTGCCTCAATTGTAATTGTTAGTGTCTCGTACATACTGCGAACAGCCATCCCTTTCGGAAGTCTCGAATGTCCTGCCATAAAAAAAGTCCCTTTACGCATATTTCATCCTCCATTACTATGTTAAGAGCCAGAAAAACAATGTACACATTTGCATTGAATTTTACTACCCTTATCCTTATAGCTCGTACTTTTGCTAAAGAAGCTCAAGTGGAAAGAAGTTACTCTCTTCATTTTCAAACATAAATCTGGGCTTACAGCGAGGCTAATCACTGTCATCCGATAATAAGTTAATCATAATCAAAATAAACTGAATATTCAATATTAAACTCCGCGAATTTCATGAATAAACAAGAAAATTCTCTCGCCCAGGCACATATACTGTTCAAAAGAAAGAAGGAAGTGGTCTCATGTATTACGGAACGAAAGGCTGGTACGTAGCTGAACTAAAGAAATTAGGTGTTCGCTATCATGAAGGACGAAAACTAGAAAGTTACCGCGGACACGTATTACGCAATTTACTAATTGCACAACAAGAGAAGACAAAAGAAGAGTAATTTACTAACAAAGCAACTCTCGAGATATATCGTCTATTCAACAAATCCCGTCAAACCTCCCATCTAAACTACCAACTAATCACACATTGATACAAACTAAAAAAAGGTCACCTACACAGGCATGCCCATCAATTTAAGAATTCAGAATCACCACAAAATGAAAAAATAAGCTTTTTTGTCACAAGTGTAGCTTTGTAAAAAAGATTGATTAAAAACATCAAACCTCTATAGATTTCTTAGAGGTTTGATGTTTTCTTGTTGGATATTTATGTTAATCTAACGATAAACATTGTGAAGAAATGTACTTCAACTAACGGGGCAAGTTAGTTGAAGATTGCTTTGACCTTTGTTCAACAATTGGGCCATTTAGTTGAAGATCTCATCAAATAAGTAATGATATTTAAAGGAATAATTCATTCTGATAAAGAACATTAAAAAACGTGATGATAAGGAGGCGATTGTATGGCAAATCATGTAGAAAATCTATATAACTATCATGTATGGGCAAATCAACGGATTATTGATCATCTTAAGACACTTTCTCCTGAGAAATATCAAAAGGAAATGAAAAGTGTCTTTTCTTCTGTTTCAAAGGTTTTATCTCATCTCTATTTGGTGGAATATGGATGGCTTCATACCCTTGAGGGTCAGAGTATGAATGAAGCAATGCAATCTTCATTTCAAATTCAAGAAAAGATTGAGAAACTGCCCATTGAAGACTTAGAAACGGAATTTCACACTTTAACATCCCGGTTTAAAACCTTTTTGAACAGACAGGAAGATATGGAAAAGAGAATAATGTTGGATAATCCATGGGCAGGATTAAGAGAAACAAGTATATCTGAAATGGTCTTACACGTTGTGAATCATGGAACCTATCATAGAGGGAATATTTCAGCTATGTTACATCAGTTGGGTGATTCTTCAGTTATGACTGATTATGCTTTTTATTGGTATTCTTGAAATGTTATTCATTAAGGCTCAGTAAAATAATCAAACTTTTTTATAAAAATCTCATACTTAGCTAAAAAGGGTAACTCCATTTTGATCAACCTTTATTCAAAATGGAGTTTTTGTATTTGTTGTTAAATAAAAAAGGATAATCAGCCTCATAATGGACTAACTATCCTGTAATTTATTAATTTAATAAACGGGTGACCTTTCCTATTCACAAACAAGAATTTGTCTAGAAAATGATCCTTTTCTTGTGATACAGCGGTCTGTAATTTCAAATCCCGCTTCATGAATCATGTCGTCCATTGTTTCCATCGTGACAACGACTACTTTTTTTGCAATACGGCGCGCACTTGAAAGAATTGAGAGTTGATCTTCTGGCGTTGCGTGCGTAAATAGATCGTACGGCATATCGATAATTGCAACGTCGTAGTTCTCAGTCAGTTCTTCAATCGGTCCTTTTGTTACTGTTCCTTCAAACCCGAAATGTGCGATGTTTTTTCTCGTTCCAAGAACCACAAGTGGATTTATATCTCTACCAACGATGTTAATTCCCATAGAAAGTGCTTCTACTACTACTGTTCCAATTCCGCAGCACGGGTCAATCGCTCGTACTCCCTCTGGGTTTGGTACAGCGATATTTGCGACAGCTCTAGCAACTCGTGTGCTCAGTGATGTCGAATAGCTATGCGGTTTTTTTATGTGATGATACCAAACTGGATCACTTTCTACATAGTGTCCGAAGTACCAGCGTCCTCCAAGAGGAACAATTCCGAATACACGCTCTGGATTACGAACATCCGCTTCTCCTTCAATATGCATACCGAGGTCTCGTTCAATAAGGCGTCTTTCTCCATATTCAATTTTATTTTCTTTACCAAGATCATTGATTTTAACGAAGATAACTTTGAATGTCGCTCCCGCTAAATCAATTTGTTCCACTTGTTCTAAAATGCTTTCTAAGTCGTCCCCTTCATACATAACCTCGACGCGCTCTTTAATAAACGGACTTCTACTCGGAGCAATCTTGACTTCACTTTTTAAAATATTAACGTGAGACTCCATCCCAAAGAACGAGCGCATTTCCAAGTAACATAAAGCACGCTCCTCTTCGCGAAATGCATACGTATATATACATGCAGGTGTTTTACTATGATTACTCAATCTATTATCATCCTTTATCGTTTAAAATTGTTATGATTACAATTACTCGAATACTTTTTCACGTAAAATTAAATGATATCACATGCCCGAAATAAAGAGAAACCTTTATAATTTGTTTTATAAATAAAAAGAGACTGCCTATGGCAATCTCTTTTATTTATTAACGGAAAGAAGATACGTTGTTACCCATTGCTTCGTAGTAATCTAAAATTCCTTGATAAATAGCTTCTGCTGCACTTTGTCTCTGTTCTGGTGTAGCAATTTTATCAGCATCGCTTTTATTATCTACAAATGCTAATTCTGCTAATACAGCTGGCATTGTATTTTCTCTAGTTACGTATAAGTCCTGATGTTTCGCACCACGATCTTTTGTTCCAAGTGCATTCACAAGACGTTTTTGAATTTTTTCTGCTAATAAACGACTCTCTTCTACATTTGGATTCGTTGCTCTTGCTCGTGCTGAATCATAATATAATGTTTCTGTGCCTTGTCCATTTTTCAAGTCAGAACCATTAGCATGGATACTTACAAAAATATCTCCATTATTTTGCTGTGCAAATTCTACACGTTTTTTTAAAGAATCAGGACCACTTGTTCCTGGACGTGTATCATCTGTACGAGTGAATAACACAGTAAACGGTGTCTTTTTCTCAAATATTTTCTGTAATCGTAATGATACATCTAATACGGTTTTACTTTCTTTCTCATAATAACCAGGGTTCCCCGAATCAATTCCACCATGACCTGGATCAATAATAATCGCTTTACCTTCTAGGAAGTTACCTTGCTTCACTGGGTTTAATTGATTTTTATCCACCCATTGGAAACCAGCCCCCATACGGATACGAATCCAGCTATCTTTTTCTTCAATAACAGTTACTTGTTGTGCTTTATGTGTGCCTGCCACTGTAGACGTATGTGAAGCTTCTTGATATGTAGTGAATTCTTGATTAATAGACTCTGTTTTTTCTTGTAATGGTGTCCACTTCTCACCTTTACTTGTTACAACCTTCAACCAACCGTCCGCTCTTTGCTCTTTCACTTCAATCATTTGTGGCTTATGTTGAACGTCAGTAATACCAGATGATAACGATGCTTGATGATATGTAATAAAGTTTCTATTCATATACATTCTTTTCGATGTATTTGTTTTATTTTTATCTGCCATTGCGATGAACTGAGCTGCTTCAGCACGAGTTACAGTACCGTCAGGATTCCAGCCATTTCCTGTACCCATTGAAATCTCTAAAGCTACTAAAATATTAGCTTGTTTCTTACCCCAATGAGGTTCCAAATCTTTAAACTGCGTTGGAAGTTCTCCAATAATTTTCTTATCTAATGAATATGCTTGTACAAGCATAGATGCCATTGATGCACGGTTAATTTGGCTTGATGGATTGAATTTTCCAGTACCATCTCCATTAATTACACCTGCTTTTTCTACCGCAGCAATATATGGTGCTGCCCAATGATCTTGCGAATCTTTAAAAGATGGTTTCGCTTTTGGATCAATTGGTAAGCCAAGAACTGCTGCTAATATTTTTGCAGCTGATCCTTTATCTACTGCTTCCGATGGAGAAAACGTTCCGTCTGGTTTTCCATCAAGCGCTTTTTTCCCTACTAAATAGTCAACCGATTCCTGCGCCCATGTAGGAACATCCGAAAACTTCTTCGCTGCTGCGAAACTACTTACTGGAGATGATAATAAACTTGCGGCTAAAATACCAGCCGCGACTGCACGATACTTCATAAAAAATAATACTCCTCTCAAAAACCATTTATAATAACGCGTAATCTTAATATACAAATCATAATAAATCCGAACAAAAAAAATTAGTGCGCCTCTATCATTTTATAATACTAGAATTCTGTAGTAAACCTACTTTCTTAATATTGTAAAATAAAATACAATTTAAGTAGTTTTTATACACAAAAAAGTGGCTGATTCATAGAATCAACCACCCTCTCACTATTCTACTATCATTTCTGATAACACATATGCATAAACAAGCGCTTCTGTATGTGCAATCGAGCTTTCATGCGTACGCTCAAATGCGTGAGAAGAATCAATACCAGCTCCAATTAATGCATGTTTCACATCAAATCCAGCGCGAATCGCAGCTGATGCGTCTGATCCGTAGTATGGATAAATATCCACTTTATATTCAATAGCATTCGCTTTCGCCAGTTCAACTAAATGTTTACGTAAAGCGTAATGGTATGGACCGCTAGAGTCTTTCGCACAAATGGATACTGTATATTCATCAGATGCTTGTCCATCACCTAACGCTCCCATATCAACTGCTAAATATTCTACCGTTTCCTCTGGAATATTTGAGTTTCCACCGTACCCAATTTCTTCATTATTAGAAATTAAGAAATGTGTTGTATATGGCAATGTTACCTTTTCATCTTGCAATCTTTTAATTAATTTTAATAGAATTGCAACACTTACTTTATCGTCTAAATGACGTGATTTTATGTATCCACTCTCTGTAATTTGAACGCGTGGATCAAATGAAACGAAGTCTCCTACTTCAATTCCTAACTCACGTACTTCATCTGCTGAAAAGACACGCTCATCAATACGCACTTCAATATTTTTCTCATCGCGCTTCGCTTCCCCTGCATCTTTGTACACATGGACAGAAGTTTGATGCATTAAAATTGTACCTGTATATTTCTTACCGCTTGACGTTTCAATTTCGCAATATTCTCCTTCTACAGAGTTCCAGCGAAATCCACCAATCATAGATAGACGAAGACGACCGTCAGGCTTAATTTCTTTCACCATCGCACCTAACGTATCAACGTGTGCAGTTAATAAACGATGCTGCTCATCATTCTTTCCTTTAACCGTTAAAATAAGAGCGCCTTTATTATTACGCTTCGTCTCTACATTCCACTCACTTACATAATTTTCAATAAAACTAATAATTTTCGCCGTGTTTCCAGATGGACTTGGAATAGAGACAAGCTCCTTAATAAGTTCCATCGTTTCTTTCGTATGATGTGCCATTGTCGTTTCCTCCTCATTTTCTCTACTATTTAGTATAGCGAAATTACGATAAAACCTCTACTCATATAGTTTAATTTTCTAAATTATAATAAAATTCACTTTATCCTAATCTCAATGACAAAAAAGCACCGCATTATCTCCATTAACACTGTGCTTTTTCTATAAAGTGAAACTTTAATCAGCCCGCATCAATCGGGCTTTTACGGGCAGCCCGACTCCCTCGCATTCGCCGAATTTTGAGTTTGGGGTCTTACTGCCCGCAAATAGCGGGATAAAACTACTCTTCCGAAACGTCCATCAAATAAATCCCTCTTGTAAATCCGCCGCGCTCTTCTTCTTTCTGCTTACGAATAAGCTCTACATCTTCCATTGTTGCACCTTCTGCACGCGCTAATGAAATAATAATTTCAAGTGCATCTGCAAGTGAATCTAGCGCATGTTCACGCTCTTTCATCGAAGCAAATTCACGAATTTCTTCTGTACCAATTTTCGCTAACGCTTGTATGTAAGCTTGCCCTGTTAATTTTTGTGCTGTATATGTTTTTCCAGACATCAAAATTTTCTCCGGGACACGATCTCTTACTAACCTGTTATAAGTTGACATCACTTTTCCTCCCACTTTTAATAACACCCAAGCTCTGCTTTATAGAAAAACCACTCTTTTTTCACACAAGCACTTAACATATCAATTCCTGATCCGTGCGCCTTTACTACCGGAAAGAAGTAATGCTCTGGTTCTTCTTTCTTATCGCCGTATAAGGTTTGGTACTCATCAGGAATCGCCTCTTTTTTCACATCCCGTTCTTTCTTCACTTCACCAGAGAAAGCAACAGTTGGATGTCCCTCAAAGAATAATGCAGTCCGTACCGCAAGAGATGGTGTACTATGCAAAGCATAATATGTTAGTAAAATAATAACGATAACACCGATAATTTTCTTCATTTATTACTCCTAAAAAAAGTGCTAACACAATTATACTAAAATGTGTTAGCACTTTCTTCCCTTTATCTCGAATTAACGGGCAGTAAGACTAATAATCCGCAGGGGATAAACAAATCCCCACGGATTAAAGTTTCACTTTATTCCCCTTTAAATGCTGGTAAACGTTTTTCTAGAAAAGCAGCAATACCTTCTTTATGGTCCGCTGTTTGTCTCATCGCATATTGACCACGCTTTTCGAGCTGAAGCGTTTGTTCTAAATTAGAACGATTCACTTCACATAAAATTTGTTTCGTTTGAATCATTGCCTTGATTGGTTTTTGTAACCATTCATTAATTTTTTGCTTCACAGCCGTTTGGAAATCCTCACCGATTACTTCGTCAATTAAACCGATATCTAACGCTTCTGTCGCTGATAATTTCTTCCCTTCCCAAATGATTTTCTTCGTCATATTTTCACCAACGCGCTTTTGAAGGAAGAAATGGCCGCCACCATCTGGAATTAAAGCGATTCCAATAAAGTTCATCGCAATAACTGATGATATATCTGCCATGACATAATCAGCTGTTAATGCAATACTTAATCCAAGTCCAGCAGTCGGCCCATGAATTGCACTAATAACAAGCTTTGGCATCGTATATAACGTCACAACGATTTCAGAAATTGTATTCATGATGCCTTCAAACTTACTTTCATCATTACTTGAAAGCATTGATTTAATATCTCCACCCGCAGAAAAACCACGGCCACTTCCGCACAACACAACAACGTGAACAGAACTTTCCGCCACTTCTTTCAACTTTTGTAATAACTCTTTTAACGTTGGTTCATCTAATGCATTTAAAACCTCTGGACGATTGACCATAACCGTTGCTACGCGCCCTTCATATTTCACAACAACAGATTCTGTTTTACTTGTTACTTCCATTATATATACCCCTCTTTTCAACATAAAGATTATACTTATATAATTATAGAAAGCATGTTAAAAATCCTTCTTTTTTTCTCAATTTTCTGTCTAATAACCTCATAATTTGTATATATCTCCGTATAAAACATACAATTTCGTTAAAAAATATAGAAATTAAAGTCGGTTTATCAATGCTTTTCATCTATTTACCATTACAATGAAATGGTGTATTCTTAAGTTTGATGCAAAAAAACAAATATTGAAATTCATTCGCCTTATTATGTAAATAAGGCTTTTATCCCCATCTCTTGGGTATTGAACTAAAGGAATGAAGAAATGGAGGAATATATGGTTAATAAGTTGAAACAAACGGATAACTACTTCCCGCATTTCCTATTGCTATTCATTGTGTTTCAACCAATTTTAGATTTATTAACGTCTTTTTCAATCTATGTATTACACATGAGCGCAACAGTTGGAATCGTAGTCCGTTTCGCCTTTATGCTTCTTGCATTAGGTTATCTACTTCTTCATAGAAATCAACATGGAGCGAAAAAGTACATTCTCTATTTATGCCTACTCGGTATCGTACTAGCAATTGGTCTTGTAAATAATATGATGATTAAATCCCCAGTTTCATTTGGCGAAGAAGTGAAATTCATTTTAAAGAGCATATATCCAATTGTACTACTGTTTGGATATATTATCGTCTTTAAAGAGTTAAAAAATAAAGAATATGCATTTCATAAAATCATTACATATTTCTTATATGCAACTTTAATTTTAAGCATCACACTGATTGTTGCAATGCAAACTGGTACAGATTTCCCAAGCTACCCTCACTCAAAGATCGGTTCAAGAGGTTGGTTCTTTGCTGGAAATGATTTAAGTTCTATTTTTGCAATTATGTTCCCAATCGTAGTGTTATATTCGATTCATAAAACAACTTCTTTCTCGAAAATCTATTACTGGATTCCAACAATACTTGCGATGTATGCAAGTATTATGGTCGGAACAAAAGTAGGATATGGTGCAATTGTTCTAACGCTTGGCGTGGCACTTTTATTCTCATTCATTGAATATATGGTTCATCGCAAAAAAGAAGGAAAAGGATTCACATATCTCGTAAATACAGTTGTTGCCGCTATTATACTAGGAGGTTTAATTGCCCTTACACCGCATACTCCTATCGCAAAAAATATGGGCATCCACATGCAAATATACGAATACAAAAAATCAGTACAAGAAGAAAAGGATAGAAAAGAAGGAAAAATAATTAAAGAAGATCCTGACGCAGAGAAAAAACATGCAAAAGGTGAACTAACAGACTCTGAGGTCAAAAGTTTAATTTACAGTGATCGCGATAAGTTTTTAAAAGTATACAAACAATACTATAAAGACGCACCACTATCACAAAAATTATTCGGAATGGGCTATGCTGGTAACTATACGGTTAAAATTAAATTAATCGAAATGGACTTCCACGATCTATTCTTCGCATTCGGAATCGTCGGTTTCCTTATTTACTTCATACCATTCCTTTACTTCGGTATTAAATTATTACTCAGCATCATAACAAACTTTAAGAAAATATTAACTGTGAAATATATGCTATTAGCTAGCACCGTTGTACTATCACTTGGAATCGGCTTTATGTCCGGCCACGTATTAACAGCGCCGTCCGTTAGTATTTTCTTCGTTGTTATACTCGCCTACTTAATTGTTGATTTAGAGGCGGAATAAAAAAAGCAGCATCCAAATGGATGCTGCTTCTTCTTTTGAAAGTAATACATGAAATTATATTAATGATTCTACAGAAGATATCGATTTACCGACAAAGTTTGATAAAGCAGCAATCTACAAAAAAAGACTAGATCACATTATGATCTAGCTTTTCAAAATTTCCCTATTGAAAAGACGCCCGAATCTCCTCCAACACCTCATCAATATTATCCTTCGTAATAACAATACCGAAGTCTTTCGGGACGTTGCTATCTTCCTCATTTACAACTTTATGCGCAATCAACTTTCCAACTTCCGGTCTGAAATGATGCCCATCCATATAGTTATCTAAATTCGTTGTAACGGAATTAAGATACATGAAATGGTGCACTTCTCCAAATACATCTACAGCGTCATGAAGCCATTTTTTATAATCTTCCCATCGCCCTGATTGAATCATCGTACGGAACAGAGGCTCTGAAACAGGCGTTGTAAAAATATAAAACTTCGTGTTCGGATTATGAGCCTTTACTGTTCCTAATATTTCTTTCATATTTTGATACTCATAATTCCCGCCATAAATCTCTTTACTAAACTTATCTACTTGCGCCGCTATTTGCGCATCACGTTCTTCTTTCGTATAATCGCGCATCGATTTTATATTCTCTCGATTGTACCGGTCAAGATTCGTACTATGATGGGTGGAATTTGCAATTGTATTCTTTGAATAAGTAATCCCGTCCATACTTACATACGATTTAATCGGATACAATAAACTTTGCGCCTGATTAATATACGCTTCTGGTTTATCAAAACCAATTTCCCTATTTTTGTTCGTTCCAAGGAAATCTAAACCAAGTACAATAGACTCGAGTCCACTACCTTTTTGTTCTTTTGCATATTCAATATATGCATCATACTCACGCGGATCTGTACTGCTTACCGCATAATTAAATGCGTTTAACCCGGTGAAGTCATTCTCGTTAATAAAAGTCGTTCTACTACTTCCAAGTATAACTCCATCATATGTAAACGGACGGTACGTTATATAATTTGTTTTCTGTTGTCTCTCGTTAAACCCGTACTGAACATCATTCCACTTATTTTTATGCGGGAATAACCAAAGTGAATCTATATAGCTATTAAATATCCCGACACCTGCCAGAGGAACAAAAACACATACAAAAACGAAAATAAGCCAATGTTTGTTTTTCATATTCTCCACCTAGAAATTAAAGTATAAAAACTCACTAATACTCGTTAAATGTAACACGCTATATACGAGCAATACTGCAGTAAATAAAGCAGTCCATACATTCGGACGGAATGAATCTTTTAACTGAATTGAATTTTTTAAGAAGAAACTAATACATAACGCTCCGAAAATATACGCTACCATTTTTGGATCTAATAAAGAGACATGGTACCCTTCACTAAATGAAACACCGTACTCTTTTAAAAATTGCAGCTTCTCTATTATAAATGCTGGGAATACGCTATTTGCTAATTCGATTCCATTTAGTCCGAACATTCCTTTTAACACTTTCACCGCATCATGCATAGATGTTGCCCTAAAGAATACCCACGTTATATTAATGAAGAAAAACGTAACGAACCAACCAGCAAAGGCTGGCATGCGCCCTCCTGCTTTACTCCATAGGCGATGAATAACAGAAGCCAAACCGTGCAAGAATCCCCAAAAAACAAATGTCCAACCAGCTCCGTGCCAAAGTCCACTTATTAAAAATACAATCATAATATTTACGTATGTACGCGTAATTCCTTTTCGATTTCCTCCTAGAGAAATGTATACGTACTTCGTTAAAAACTGGCTAAGCGTCATATGCCAACGATGCCAAAAATCTTGTATATTCACTGCTTTATACGGTGAATTAAAGTTTTGAGGTAATTTAATATTAAACATTAAAGCGATTCCAATTGCCATATCACTATATCCACTAAAATCAAAATACAATTGGAACGTAAACGCTAACGATGAAAGCCATGCTTCGACAAATGTTAATGATTGCTGCACATCAAACCCTTCATGTACAAGGGGAGATAATACATCTGCAATACCTACCTTTTTGAAAATACCAACTGCAAATACAAATATACCAAGAACGATATACTTCGATTGCCAGTGCTTTTTACTATCGTCAGCAAACTGCGGCATAATTTGCGCATGATGCACAATCGGCCCTGCAATAAGCTGCGGAAAAAACGTTACAAACAATGCGTAATCAAGAAAATGACATGCTTTCGTTTCACCACGATACGTATCTACTAAAAATGCAATCTTTTGAAACGTATAGAAACTAATCGCAAGTGGTAACGTTAAAGATAATAATGTAAACTGAGTTCCAAATAATGAATTCACATTTTGTAAGAAGAAATCATAATACTTGAAATAACTAAGCATTCCTATATTAAATATTAACCCTACCGTTAAAAGAAATTTACTCTTATGTTTTACGAGCCTCATTCCGATAAAGTAGTTCACAATGAGTGACACTAACATAAGCGGTAAATATTTCACATTCCAATAACTATAGAAAAATAAAGAGGCCGCAACAAGCCAAGCCTTCGCTAATGTAGCATGTCCAAATTTATTTAATAGAAAATATAAAAGAAATGCTATCGGTAAAAATAAAAAAATAAACTCAAATGAGTTAAATAACACACCATCTCTTCCCTTCCAAACAAATCACACCTTATTCATCTTATCTTATCCAAATAGTGAGTGTCAAAAGGATTCCGCTCCCCTTTTCTTCTATTATATATAATAATCATTTTAATCGAATTATTAACATGATAAAATATTAAAGGCGCTTTTATTTAAAAGAATATATAATAGAAATGTCGGTTTTTTGCACGAAATGTATTTTTGAAAAAAGTGAGGAGAGTCCTTTGGTATTTAGTAGTTCTGTTTTCTTATTTATCTTTTTACCTCTCGTATTATTTTTCTATTTTATAGTGCGTGCCGAGCTACGTAATTTCGTATTACTTGCATTTAGTTTAATTTTCTATGCATGGGGAGAACCTCGATTCGTCCTCTTAATGCTCTTTTCTATTATATTAAACTACTGCTTCGGCCTACTCGTGCATCATTATGATAAACGAAAAAATATGAAATTCACATTTTTAATTATGGCTGTGGTCGGAAATATTTTATTACTTTCTTATTTTAAATATATTTCATTTTTCACAGACATTTTAAACAACGCTTTACATTTATCTATCCAGGTGGAACCTATTCCACTACCAATTGGGATTTCATTTTATACATTCCAAGCGATGTCCTATGTCATCGACATATATCGTAAAGACGGGGATGTTCAAAAGAATCCACTTAACTTAGCACTATATATATCAATTTTCCCGCAGCTTATTGCCGGACCAATCGTTCGTTACAATATCGTTGCTGATCAAATCAAAACGCGCATCCATTCTTTTGAACGATTTACAGAAGGTATCCAAATTTTCGTTTTAGGATTAGCGAAAAAAATGTTAATCGCCAATCAAGTTGGATTTGTCGCAGATAAAATCTTTGCCTTACCACCATCTGAAATGAGCGCTGGAACGGCTTGGATTGGTATTATCGCCTATACACTTCAAATCTATTTCGATTTCTCAGGATACTCTGATATGGCAATTGGACTTGGAAAAATGTTCGGATTTGATTTCCCGAAAAACTTCAATTATCCGTACATCTCGAAATCCATTTCAGAATTTTGGAGAAGATGGCATATTACACTAGGCTCTTGGTTCCGCGACTATATATACATTCCGCTCGGCGGAAACCGTGTATCCAAACTAGCAAATTACCGTAACCTCTTCATCGTATGGGGATTAACCGGTTTATGGCACGGGGCAAGCTGGACATTTATCGCCTGGGGATTATATTACGGCTTTATTATCTCGATTGAAAAAGCTGGATTCGAGAAAATATTAAATAAGCTATGGAAGCCGCTGCAACATGCATATGTACTAATCATCGTTATGATTGGTTGGGTCTTCTTCCGAGCTGATAACTTCGCATACTCGTTCCAATATTTAAAAGCGATGTTTGGCATAGGGAGGCAATCTTTCATCGATGACAACACAATGCTATATATACATGAATACATTGTCATATTTATCATCGCCTTTATCGCAGCGACACCAATTTTGAAACGTGTTAAAAACATATTAGAACTTGCACCCAAAACGTATATATTCACGATGCAAGTTGTACGTCCTATATTATTACTAACATTATTTATGGTTTCGATTATGTATTTAATTAATTCGACGTATAATCCATTTATTTACTTCAGGTTTTAACTTATCCCGCTATTTTCCGGGCAGTAAGACCCCCACCTCAAAATTCAGCGAAAGCAAAGAAGTTAGGTTGGGGTCGGGCTGCCCGGAAAAGCCCGATTGGTTAAGGCTGATAATCGGTGGGGGATGAACAAAACCCCCACTGATTAAAGTTTCACTTTATGTAGGAAGGAAAAGTTATTATGAAAAAATTGGGGAACATCGTCCTATTTATCGGTTTTCTCACCATTATCTTTTCATTTGGCATATTATCGCTTCTCAAAACTGATCGAGCAGTTTCGCCCGTTGAAAATCGTCCGCTCGCTCAAAAACCAGCTCTTACAAAAGAAGTTGCCTTAAATGGTAGTTTCTTTAAAGACTTTGAGACATATACAAACGATCAATTAATCGGAAGAGATGATCTCATAAAAAACTATACACTTACCCAAATTAAAATGGGCAAGTCTCTCATTAACGATATTATTCTAACTGATGATAAATGGCTTCTGAAAAACCCTGCTTGGACTACAAAATATAATGAGATTGACCAAGCTATGCCAGCTGTAAACGACTTATCTCAGTTTTTAAAAGAACAAAACATTGAGTTTTACTTTGCCTTACCACCGTCCAAAACGAATGCATTATCATTTAAATTACCTTCTCATATTCACACATATGCGCAGGAAAATTTAAATTATTTTCTAAATAAACTTCCAGCGGACGTAAAGCCAATTAAACTCATGGAACATTTTAAGAAAAACTATACAAATGAAGAAATACAAAGTATGTACTTTAAAACAGACCATCACTGGAATATGGATGGTGCCTTCTTAGGCTATCAATATATAATGAACACAATCGCGCAACAATCTTCTATATATAAAGGAAAAGAAATAAAAACAGAAGATTACACTCGTACGTGTGCTCCAAATACACATCTAGTCGGAAGCTTTAACAACCAGCTTTACCAACTGATCGATGCGACTGGAGAAAAACTATGCTACTACACACCGAAAGACGGTTTCAACTTTACGAGCGTAGCCGCAAAAGATGTAAATGGCACAGTATATCGCACATTAGATGAACTATACGGCGTAGAAAAACAAAATGATACAACATCGTACGCAGGCTATTATGCAAATGACTATCCAGAAATCGTCATCGAAAATAACAATGCACCAAATGATGTACGAGCTTTAGTCCTAAAAGACTCATTCGCAAACGCAATCGTGCCTCACTTAGCACAAAGCTTCAAACACACATCCATCCTCGACCTTCGTCACTATCACGAAAAGGATGTATATCAATACATTAAAGACAACAACATTAACATGGTATTGTTCGTGTATAGTGATTCGAATTTGAGCGGTGAGATGTTTAAGTTTAAGAAATAATTATTAAAAATAGGTCTCTTTAGAATCCTCTAAAGAGACCTATTTTTTTCGAAACCAAAAACAATCCCCATGTCATAATGACATGGGGATTGCAAATCTAATTATTAGATTTTTTCTTTAATAACGTTGATTGTTACAGCTTTTGTACCATACTCAGTAGTTGGTGCAAGTCTGTCTTTCACAACTTTAAAGATTACTGTACCTTTATCCCCAAACGCAGTTGTTACACCTTTGAAGACATCATTTTTCTCAGTAACAGTTTCGTCAGTTAAGAAGCTAAATAGTTCGTTTCCTTCTTTAGATACTGTATCATTTGATTTAACAGCTGTTACATAACCAAGCGCAACATCGTTACCGTCAAATGTAGCATTGTCGTTACGATCTAGGTAAACTTTACCTTGCTCTGTACCTTCATCAACGATACGTACTTTATGTTCTGTTGAGATGTTTAATTTGATGCCATTTAGAACATCATCTTTATCACTCTTCACAACGTCTAGTACTCTGTCGATATTAACTTTGCGGTTTTCGAATTGCTCAACTTCTACATCTTTAAATTTAACAGATGTAATTTGGATGTTTTCTTGTGTAACAGTAATTGTTGCGTGTCCAGCTGTAGCGCCATCTTTAGTTAAGATAACATCTGTAACACCTGCTTTTTTACCTGTTACTTTTAATGTTTTTCCTTCGATTTTCGCTGAAGCGATACCTTCATTACCTACTCTTAATTCATATCCTGCTAAATCAGCTGCATCAGCATATACGCCTTCTGTAGTGTAATTAGATAATTGATAGTTTACTGTATTTCCAGCACCAAGTGTAGTGTCAGCAGCTTCACCTTTTTGACCAGCTTTAGAAACAAGCTCTAAGCGTGGAGCTTCATGACCGATGTTGCTCTTCGTAACTTCAACATGAAGTGATCCGTAACCTTCACCACTTGCATTTGGATTTTGGAAGTGGATTGTACCAGCTCCAACTTTCGCACCTTTAACTTTAATAGAAGATGTACCGATAGAACCTTCATTTGTCGTAATAACCTCTAATGCAGTTACAGCGCCTGTTTGTGGGAATACTTCTTTAATAGCACCTTCATTCGCACCAAATGGATCGCCGTATTGGTCAGTTGTTACGAATGTAACTGGTAATTCTTTACCATCTACAACTTTTAATTGATCTGGGTTAGCTTTTACAGTTGTAAGTTTACGAGTATCCGTTTTTACAACGAAATCAAATGATTTTGTTACATCGCCCACTTTAACAGTAATTGTTGCAGAACCAGCTGCTTCTGCTTTAATTTCACCGTTTTTAACAGAGATAACACCTGGGTTAGATGATTTTAAGATAATCGCGCTAGGATCAACAACTTTGTTCTCTTTGTTAATTTGAGCAACAACTTTATGGATACCTGCTTTTTCACCAGCAACTAATGTTTTGCTGTTTAATGTGAAGTCTGTTCCACTTAAAGCTTTAGCATAATTTACACCAGCTTTATCTGTATCTACCGCAAACACAACATCTTTAATTGCTGTTGCTTCTGCATCAAGATTTTTCACTTCGATGATACCAGTGTTAGAAACTGTGATGCCGCCACGTTTTGTCACTTGTACTTCAACTTTGTATTTACCTTCGTCGATACCAACTGCTAATTTACCAGTTGTTGACTCTGCAGTACCACCTTCAAAGATATTTGCTGGAGTACCATCTAATTTATTCGCAACAAATTTCACATCATGACCAGCGATATCTAAATACTCGATATCAGCATTGCCTTTTTCTTCATTTAATTTGAAGACAACTGCTTGGTCTGCACGATCGTCATCGAATGTAAGTTGTTCTACGCGTAATTTTTTCACTTCGTATACATACTTCACATTAAATGAATCGCCTTTTACTTTAACAGGAAGCTCTTTATTTGGAGCGATTTTTCCGCTTAACGTTACAACTGCAGATTTTCCATCTTTACTCGCTTCAAGTGCGATCGCTTTATTTCCTTCAAGCGTAACATCTTCAGCAGTAAGATTGTTTAACCCTGTACCAGTTAACGTTAATTGTGTTGGCTCAGTAGCAGTAACGTTTGTTACTTTCGCAACACTGTTATCTGATTTTGCATATTTTTTATCTGTTACTGCGATAAATTGAGCTGCTTCTGCACGAGATACAGTTTTATTTGGCTCCCATTTGCCACCAGTACCTACAGAGATTCCAAGATTAATTAGGATGTTTGCTTTTTCTTCACCCCAATGTCCTCTTAAATCATCAAATGTTGTAACTAATGTGCCATCTACTTTTTCTTTTAAGTTATAAGCACCTACTAGCATAGATGCGAAAGAAGCACGGTCGATTTTTCCTTCTGGATAGAAGTTATCTTTACCGTCACCTTTAACGATACCTGCTTTTTCAACTGCTGCGATATATTTAGCAGCCCATGTATTTTTAGCATCTTTGAAAGATGGCTGAGCATTTTCATCAACTGGTAATCCTAAAATTTGAGTGAAAATTACAGCTGCAGAAGCGCGATCAATTGCTTCAGCTGGGCCATATGTACCGTCTGGCTTACCTTTGATTGCACCTTTATCTACTAAGTAGTTGATAGAATCTAATGCCCAATGATCAGCTGGAACATCCGGGAATGATTTACCTGCAGCTGCTACTGGAGATACAACTCCTGCTACCATTGCTGCTGTCATTGTACCTGCGATTACTTTTTTGTAAGAGTTAGTCTTTGCCATTTTATTATTTTCCTCCTTTAGGACTATGTGCTACTAGTTTCATATCATATGTAATTTGAAAACTAGTTACTTAAAAAGCCATAAAACAATAAAAATACAAAATATCATGCGAAAAGTAGTTCACATAATAAAATGATACAAACCGTTAAATGTAAATATAAGGTTTAAATACCATTTTTTGAAACAAGTTCATCATACTATACAAAACTATTCGTTATCAAGAACTTTCTCAAAAGAAGATTCGACACATTCTGATAATTCAGTCTTTTTATTGTATTATTAAGATATTAATAATACTAAAATATAGAAATGAACAAACTTTTTTCCTAAAAACTACTATCACCGCGCTTCGTATATTTTTCATATCAAATACACAATTGGAATTATAGCACATATTTCCACTTCATCACCTAAATGTTTTTTACAATAAATACAATTTTCAGACTACATTCGACTTAAATTATCGTAATTCGACATTTTCCACTTCTTTTCGAATGTTTTTTTAACGAAAAAAGGTGTTAATTTACAAAAAATTTACATATTAATGGGGTATTTTTCTTTTTTTGAAAACGCTGTCATTTTATTTCTCAATAAACTAACTATCAATCTTCAAAATATGATCACTTTTCCACAGATTGTTTTATATGAAAATTAGACCATAAAAAAAGAGCCCACATAATGTGGACTCTTTCCATTGAAATAAATTTCAATTAGCGAGCTACTGTTACTGGTTTGAAAGCAACAAGTTTGTTAGCTGCTGTATCAACTGTATTTAAAGTTGCATTATCTTTAAGTTCTTTAGTTTTAAGTGTTAATGTACCAGTTGCTAAGTTAACATCTGTTGGAGCTGTTACTTTAAGTACTACTTCTTTAGCTGCTTTGTCATCAGCTTTTGCTACTGTTAACGCTACACCATTTAGGTCAATAACAAAGTCAGTTGCATCAACGTTCACAGCTTCAGAGAATGTTAAAGTAATTTCTTTAGCGTCAACTTTTGTAATTTTAGCTGACTGGAATTCAGGAGCTTTTGTATCTACAACGTTTAATAATAGGTTTTTCGTACCCATTTTCACTCCGTCTTTGTTTGCAACATTAGCTACTGTAAATTTAACTGTTTCTGATTTTTCGAAAGTAAATGTAGATGGTAACTCAATAACTGCATTTGTACCGTCTAATACGATTAGAGCACCTTCTGGTAATTTAGCACCAGCTAATGTGTAATTGTTTACATTAGAAGCTGATTCAGCTACTTGGCCACCTTTTACTTCTTTATCAAAGTTTACTGTAATTTTATTTGTAGCTTTATCAAAAGCCACGCCTGTTACTGCTGGAGCTACTTTATCTGTTTCTTTTTCAGATTCTTTTTCTACAACTTTCACTTCTTTAGTAAATGCTGCAGACTCATTACCAGCTGCATCTTTTACAAGACCTTTTGTAGCAGCTACTTTGTAGTTACCTTTTGCTGGGAATGTTAATGTAATACCTTTGCTGTTGTCTTTTGCTGCTTCGATTGTCACTTCACCAGTTACATCTCTGCTTGTATCTAAATTGATTACACGAATTTTTCCGTCTTGTTTAGTTACATCTTTATCAAAAGTAAATGTAGCTTCTTTATTTTGATCTGCCACAACTTTAACTAAGTTAGGAGCTACAACATCTTTTGTAACTTTTACTGCTTTAGATACTTTAGTACCTACATTGTTTGCTAAATCTTTGTAGCCAACAAATTCAACTGTAAGATCTGCAGCTGTTTCTTTATCTGTAAGAGCACCCGGTACTGTAACAAGCGCTTTTGTTTTATCTTGATCAAGAGCAATTGTAGCCTCTTTTACTACTGTATTACCTTTTTTCACAACTACTGTACCTTGTGCAGAAAGTTCTTCTGTAAATGTAGCTTCTAATGTAGCTGTACCATTAGCAAGGTCTTTCACTTTAACATCTTTAACTTCTGGAGCTGTAACATCTTTTTCTACTTTGTAAGTAGCTTTTCCTTCGTACATTTCCATAGTGTTACCAGTGTAATCTTTAGCACCAGTTACGATTACGTTAAATTCTTCGCCGTTTTTAACTACGTCTTGAACTTGAGCTTTTGTTAATGTAACTGTATTGTCTACAGGAGTAGCTTTGATTTGTTTACCGTTAATAACAACAGTAACTTCATCTGCACTTAATTTTTCACTGAATACAACTTTAACATTTCCATCTGGAGTAGATACTGTAGATACAGTTGGAGCTACTTCATCGTTAAAGAAGATAACTTCATATTTTTTTGGAACATCTTTACCGTCAACAGTTTTAACATTTTGAACAGTTAAAACGTAAGCTTCTTTGTTCTCAAGTTTTTTGTCTCCAGCTACTGTTAAGATTACAGATTTTTTATCTTTACTTAGTTTTGGAGCATCAAATGTCATGCCCTCTTGTGAAATTGCAAAGTTTGCAGCAGTCACATCTTTAACTTCAGCACCGAATTTAACTTCGATTTCTTTAGCGTTGATTGCTTTAATAGACTCAACTTTAGCTTCTGCTTTTTGTCCGAACTGCTTGTCAGTCTTAGCAATAAATTGAGCTGCTTCTGCTTTAGTTACAGATTTATTTGGCTCCCATTTGCCGCCAGTACCTACAGAGATTCCTAATTCAACTAGGATGTTAGCTTTGTCTTTACCCCAGCTATCTTGTAAGTCGTCGAATTTAGTTTCTGGAGTACCAGTTACTTTAGTGTCTAATTTGAAAGCTGGTACAAGCATTGCTGCCATAGAAACGCGGTCGATTTTTCCGTCTGGATCGAATTTACCTTCACCTTTACCTTTAACTACGCCAGCTTTTTCAACTGCTGCGATGATTGAAGTAGCCCAGTGGTCTTGAGAATCAGTGTAAGATGGTTTAGCATCTTTCTCGATTGGTAAGTTTAAGATTTTAGCCATCATTGTAGCTGCTTCTGCACGAGTGATTTCTTTTTCAGGCTCGAACATTCCTGTGCCATTACCTGCAATTGCGCCTTTTTCTGTTAAGTAGTTAATAGAATCAATTCCCCAGTGATCAGCTGGAACGTCTGGGAATGATTTACCTGCTGCTGCTACTGGAGAAACAACACCTGCTACCATTGCTGCTGTCATTGTACCAGCGATTAATTTTTTGTAAGAGTTAGTCTTTGCCATTTTATATATTTCCTCCTTCAGGAATGTAATACTAGTTCCATAATGTTTTAAATAGATATTCTATTTAATGTTGAAACTAGTAAATATAAATGTAGTTAAGATCCTATATATAGAAATGATTCCATAATACAGAATAATAAACATATTACACCATATTTATCTGAATTTAAATCCTTAAATTCGACAAAAAAGTGAATTTTCGTAATTCTAATGTTCATTTTTTTCGACTTTTATTTTAAATAATCAGATTATAAAATCAGAATATTCAAAATGGACGAAACATTGCGTCAGAACTACGTTTGTACAATATTTATATAACCATTTACAACTATAGCAGAAAAACGCTTGCAATTTCAATATCTAACTATGAAGATATTACGACATTAATCGACAAGACGTTTTTATAACTTTCGACATTATTCTTAAATTCATTTTTTGAACAAAACCGACATCATTATCCAATTATTTTCATGTAAAACGTATTATATTAATATTCTTTATATACTAATGTTAAGATTTTAAGATAAAAACATACCTACTCCAGAACAACCAAACCTTTAATCTGTTATTTTTTTCGACATTATTCTACATTTTTATATTTTTTGTCGACATTTTATTTTTTCTTCAATACGCTTCTCTTTCAAACTTTTACTTACATAGCAAAAAAGAACAGGTGATCCCTGTTCTTTTTTCTACTCAATTATTGAATAAAAAGAGGAATGGCCTCTATTCCATTCCTCTTTTTATAGACTCTTTTGCATGTAAGTCATTAATAATATATTTGGACGCTATGGAAATTTGCTCTCGCAATTCCTCTACCCTTTGTCCTAACGTTTCCTGTACATATTCTGTCTGCTCTAATTGCTTAATCGCCATACTATGTAATGTTTCTGTCGTCCAGTCTCCATCCACATTCCCAATAATCGGCTGATTTACTTGTTGTAAAAACGAATCGATCTTTGGATCATATGAAATTCCAATCATAGGCGTGTTTGCAACTGCCGATAATATAAGAGCATGCAGTCTCATTCCTATTAAAAGAGAGCATTCTGATAAAATAGAGATTTTCTCATGAATATCCATTTTATAAGGGAGCATGTGTGCTTCTTCTCCCATCAAATTAATGATATCCCTTGATGCATTTTGATCAAATGGTCCATGCATCGGTACAAATAAAATATGGTATCCCTCTTGCTTAAGCTTTTTCAGCGTATCTGCTAACTTCTTCATATAATCTTCTTTTGCATCCCAGTACCTTACACTAACCGCAACGACCTTTCCTTGCAGCGCATGTTTTTGAAGCCAATCGGATTTCTTTTCTTCTGGCTGACAAGCTAATACTGGATCTGGAACAAGTTCGATGTCTTTCTTAATACCAATTTCTTTTAAGTACAAAAAAGAGTCTTCATCACGTACTGATATATATTCAGCCTTTGATACATGCCATTTCACTAATAAACGATTTTGCTTCTTCGTGATAGGCCCGATTCCTTGGGCGTAAATATAATACGGCTTTTTCAAAAAACGGGCAAGCCGCATAATACCCGTATAGTATAAAATACTCTTAATACTCGTCTTATCTTGTAAGAGACTTCCACCTCCGCTAATTAAACCATTACTTCTCTTTATTTCTCGGTAAATCGCTCTTATATCCCATCGGTTTACTGCTTCTACACCGTACATTTTTCTTGTATAGTCGGGGTCATTTGAAAGTACAACAAGCTCAAGAGTAGGATCCTCTTCATGTAGCGCTTTAATAATTGATTGCAAAATTGCTTCGTCCCCAACATTATAAAAACCATAATATCCTGATAAAACTAACCGCACTCTTAATCTCCTCCAACATTTCGCAATCAACTCTTTTTGTAATTAAACAAATTGTTATCCATTCCTTGCCGAGAAAGGTTTGATAACTTCAAATTGATTTCTTTCACAAACATCTAACAAGTCATACCCATGTATAATACTGTTCATTTTCTATAATCAACGATTTTATTTACGTAAAAATGGAATTTGTTCTTTCGATATCCAGTTTAGTTTCAATGCACATATGCCATATAACACTGAAGCTATACTTAGCGCTACAGCACTATATATCATTGCTAAAATCCTGGAATCTGTCACATTGATTAATGTAGACCCAAAGTATAATGCTATACCTAAAATACTAGATACTCCAATCACAGCCAAAAATTTCCCTATAGCTATTGGATAGGAAAGATCTTTTCTAATATAAATATGATTTGCGATACAAATCATTATATAAATAATTAGAGTACTATACGCTGCTCCATTTATACCGAATTGGTTTACTAGCGCTATATTTAATACAATTTTTACAAAACTTACACCGATGACAATCCATGCTGCTTGCATCGAACGATTAATCCCTTGCAAGATTCCTATTGATAATACCATAAGTGATGTGAAATACGAGCTACCAATTAAAATAGCTAACATGCCACTTCCTTTTGTATCTGTAAATAATGCAACATTAAGCGGTACTGCAAGCGCCATAAGCCATATCGTTATCGGCATTGTTAAAACGTGCGCAAATTCATTTGTACGTTTTACTGTCAGTTTAGCTAAAGCTATATCTTTTTTTGTTAAAGCAGCTGTTAATAATGGAATTAACGGAAATACTATCGCACTTGCAAATACAACAATTAATTGCGTAAATGCAAAACCACGGCTATATATACCAAATTGTTCCTGAATAGTTGTAGAAGATTCATGTAGCACATGTGGAATTGTTACAGAATCAACTAAATTTAAAACAGGCATCGATAACGCTCCGATTGCAATTGGAATTGAAACACGAAGTATGTTTTTCGCGTTTGTCTTAAAATCTTGTAATGAATATGTTTCGCTCTTATAGCGATACGTGCTTTTCACATATTTCATTCGCAAATATATGAGTGACGTAATAACACCAAAACAAGAACCAATCATTGCTCCGCCTGTTATGATATCACTAGCTTTATTCCAATATACAAATATATAGGCTATTGTTAGCATAAAGAATACGCGTATCAACTGTTCAATTACTTGTGATACACCAGTAGGTATCATATCTCCGAACCCTTGGAAATATCCACGGTACACTGCCATATACGGTGCGATTAATAAAGCAAACGAAGTAACAATTAATGCTAGCCTCGTCTCTTGCCCACCAAGCATATTTGCAATGCCACTCGATCCAATGATAATAATTAAAAATCCGAGCACCCCAAATATAACACCGATAATAGATGCGGACGTAAACAATTTAGCTATTCCGTCACGATCATTCTTTTCATGAAGATCAGCTATTAACTGGGATATTGCTAGCGGGACTCCCGCTACTGATAAAGTTAAGGCTATCATATATACAGGAAAAACAAGGCGAAAAATTCCAAGTACTTCATCCCCTGCTATATTTTGCAATGGAATTTGAAAAAAACTCCCCACTACTTTCGATATAAACGTTGTAACGGTTAAAATCGCAGCGCCTTTTACAAACTTTTTATTCATCTTCTATCTCTTTTCTTTCAATATATAATCTACATAAAATATTAAATCCATATTATTCATTCAACTTGAGAATCATCACTTTATCTCATTTAGTTATCATACCAAATTTCTTATATATTGAATACTCTCTTTCTTTTTATGTTTTAAATATAATATGTGCCATATATATGTTTTTTTATCCAGTATTTTCTTCAATTTACTACTTCTACTTGTTCAGGATAAACATGTGCTATAATGTAGCTATTGTCAGTAAGAGGAGTGTTTACAACATGCTGAATTCGGTAAAGAAATTGTTAGGAGATTCTCAAAAAAGAAAGCTAAAAAAATATGAACAACTCGTTCAAGATATTAATGATTTGGAAAAACAAATGGCTGATTTACCTGACGAAGAATTACGTCACAAAACTGTCACATTCAAAAGTATGCTTAAGGATGGTAAAACAGTTGATGACATAAAAGTAGAAGCATTCGCTGTTGTACGCGAAGCCGCAAAACGTGTGCTTGGATTACGCCATTACGATGTGCAGTTAATCGGAGGACTTGTATTACTAGAAGGTAATATTGCGGAGATGCCAACTGGTGAAGGGAAAACATTAGTTTCCTCTCTCCCAACATATGTACGTGCCCTTGAAGGAAAAGGCGTTCATGTTATTACTGTAAACGATTACTTAGCGAAGCGTGATAAAGAGTTAATTGGCCAAGTCCATGAATTTCTAGGCTTACAAGTTGGATTAAATATTCCTCAAATCGATCCTTCTGAAAAGAAACTTGCGTACAAAGCTGATATTACATACGGTATTGGAACAGAGTTTGGCTTTGACTATCTTCGCGATAATATGGCTGCTTCACAAAATGATCAAGTTCAGCGCCCCTATCACTTTGCTATTATCGATGAGATTGATAGCGTTTTAATTGATGAGGCGAAAACGCCACTTATCATTGCTGGGAAGAAATCAGGTAGCTCTGATTTGCATTATTTATGTGCAAAAGTTATCAAATCATTCCAAGATACCCTTCACTATACATACGATGCAGAATCGAAATCAGCTAGTTTTACAGAAGACGGTATTACAAAAATAGAAGATTTATTTGACATCGATAACTTATATGATTTAGAGCATCAAACTCTATACCATTATATGATTCAATCATTACGTGCCAATGTCGCTTTCCAGCTTGACGTTGACTATATTGTGCATGATGAAAAAATACTACTTGTAGATATTTTCACAGGACGTGTTATGGATGGTCGCTCTTTAAGTGACGGCTTACATCAAGCACTAGAAGCAAAAGAAGGTTTAGAAATTACAGAAGAAAACCAAACACAAGCTTCTATTACAATTCAAAACTTCTTCCGTATGTATCCGGCATTATCAGGTATGACAGGTACCGCAAAAACGGAAGAAAAAGAATTCAACCGTGTATATAATATGGAAGTTATTCCAATTCCAACGAACCGTCCTATTCTTCGTGAAGATAAAAATGACGTAGTATATGTAACAGCTGATGATAAATATAAAGCTGTGCGTGAAGAAGTTCTAAAACAGCATAAGCAAGGACGCCCTATTTTAATTGGAACGATGTCTATCTTGCAATCTGAAACTGTTGCTCGTTATTTAGATGAAGCAAACATAAAGTATCAATTATTAAACGCTAAAAGTGCAGAGCAAGAAGCAGACTTAATTGCAACTGCTGGGCAAAAAGGTCAAATTACAATCGCTACCAATATGGCAGGCCGAGGTACTGATATTTTACTAGGTGAAGGTGTCCACACCCTTGGTGGATTACATGTAATTGGAACAGAACGTCATGAATCTCGCCGCGTTGATAACCAGCTTAAAGGACGAGCTGGTCGCCAAGGTGATCCGGGAAGCTCTCAATTTTTCCTATCTTTAGAAGATGAGATGCTAAAGCGCTTTGCTCATGAAGAAGTAGAAAAGCTGGAGAAATCACTGAAACCTGACAAAACGGGGCTTATTAATACATCTAAAGTTCATGATTTCATTAACCGTACACAATTAATTTGTGAAGGTGGTCATTTCTCAATGCGTGAATATAATTTAAAATTAGATGACGTAATTAATGATCAACGTAATGTTATATACACACTACGTAACAACCTTCTAAAAGAAGAAACAAATATGATAGAACTTGTTATTCCAATGATTGAACACTCTGTGGATGCAATTGCTAAGCAGCACCTTTTCGAAGGAATGCTTCCTGAAGAATGGGATTTCACTAGTTTAACAGCATCTATTAAAGAAGTTTTAGCGGTTGAAACTTTGCCGCCATTATCTGCGAACGACGTACATTCGCCTGAGGATTTACAAATCGTTTTAAAAGATACAATTTCTAGCTATATCGAACGTGTACAAGAATTAAATGACCATGCGGATTTACAACAATCACTGCGCTACGTTGGTTTACACTTCCTAGATCAAAACTGGGTAAATCACTTAGATGCAATGACTCACTTGAAAGAAGGTATTGGCTTAAGACAATATCAACAAGAAGATCCAACTCGCCTTTACCAAAAAGAAGGTTTGGATATTTTCTTATACACTTACGGTAATTTTGAAAAAGAAATGTGCCGATATATCGCGAGACATTTAGCAGTTCCAGAAAACGTACAATCATGAGGTGAAAATTTATGTTATCATTCCTGAAAAAGGCAAAGAAAAAAGGAAAAGATACTACTGTTTCTAGTAATCAATTATTTGGACAAGAAGAAACTACTTCTCAAAACAAAACGGTAAAGCCAGTTCTTTACTTCCATCCTAGCTGGGGTGACGTAGCACAAGAACAAAAATACATTTATCAATTTTTACATAAAGAATTACCACGTTTACAAGAATATCAAATTTCCTTATCAGGAATTGAAATTGAAAAACGTGATGGCGCATACGATGTAGCTGCTTTCATTCGCAGCAGTGTCCCAAAACCAATTTCTTTCGAAGAAGTTACATTACTTCTATTAAACAAAGATAAAAAGCTGTGCGCACGTAAAACATTTAACCTATCTGCACTTGGCGATATTCCTGAAAACGTGAATATGCCTTTCGTATTTACATTTGAGCAAGAAACAATAACGGAAGCTGAACTATCTCAATCAGATTGGGAATTAGCTTTCGAACTTGAAAGTAAGCATCAACTAGATTTAGATCCATCTTGGGAATCTCAGTTACCTGAAGCAAGCAAAGATGCTTTACGTAATTTTGTAGACAATTTAACACCTCCAAATGAAGGTGAAATTAACTTCCTAGGTTTACAAGCCGCACTGAAAGAGAACGGCGATTTACATACAACACTTCTAATTCGTAACGGCTGTAAAGATAACATTCAACTAGAGCAACTTCCTCTTCATATTGAAGATGCTTCTGGAGAAGTCGTTGTTAAAGGTGCTTTCACGTTACCGAATCTTGAAATTAAAGCGAATACTACAAAACCGTGGTCATTTGTTTTCCCTGCTTCATCCATCTTGAAACAAAATATGGATTTATCTAGCTGGAAAGCATTTGTACCACAAGACTAATATACAAAAAAGCCTATCCTAAAAGATGGTCATCACACCTTTAGGATAGGCTCTATTTTTTATGTAAAATCTACTTCGTTACTAATAAACGTTCAATATGATACTCAGCTTCTAGTTTACACATTTCATCTACATGCTTTACTTCGCTCTTGTTTAACAGCTCTAATTGTTCTTCGCTCGGCTGCTCACTAATAAGCTCATTAATTTTTTCATTTACTTTCATCGCTAATGCTTGATGGAAATCTGGATGTCCTTTCAACTCGTCATCTACTTTATTAATCCAAGTTGATTTTGTGTATAAATATTGTTTCCACTGTTCAACAAATTGCTGCATATCAAATTTTTCTTCATTCCATTCAATTTCTTTCATATATCTCTTAAAAGAAACAACAATTGATCGTGTAATCCCGATCTTCACTCCATGTGGTAACTGTTTGTACATCAAATATTCCCTCCAGCTTAAAGCTCTTCCTTCTGAATATAAAGGAATCTCAAAATTCATATACCTTCTTATAATAGCACATTGCTAATCTAAGATGTTACTATACTGTGTAGAAAATCAATTGTCAACAGACGTATAACATTTAGATATAATGATTTTATACATAGTAAGCACATATACAAATAATAAGAACCTTCACACTCTATAACGCAATTCATGTGAAGGTTCTTATTGTTATATTGCCTTAACTTTTAAAAACTGCAGTTTCTCTTTTTGCTCATCATTCGCCATCATTACTATCGTCTTTTCAACATGCGGATGTACATGTTCAAGTGTCACACGCACTCCTGCTTTATCCGATTGCTCAACAAAGTTTAATAACGCCATAGCTCCTGATACATCCATATAACGTACATCTTTCATACGCAAACTAACTGGTGACTTCACATCTTGTAAAGAAGCAAAAATACGATCTACTGATAGAAATGAAAGTGGTCCCTGAATCGTATACGTCGCTTCTTTTTCTTTTATAATAGAAGCTTTACGTTCTTTACACTTCACCATGTATATAATGAAGGAAAGAATAATGCCAAACGCAACAGCAACCATTAAATCGAATTTCACTGTCACAACCATCGTCACGAACATAACAATCACATCACCTCTTGGTGCTACATGTGCTTTCTTCATGCTTTCCCAATCAAACATCCCTATGCCAGTTAAAATTAAAATACCTGATAATACAGCAAGCGGAATATATTGTACCACTGAACCGAGTCCCATAATGAAAATAAATAATATGACACTATGCATACAAGCCGACAGTGCCGTCTTCCCCCCGCTTCTTATATTGACGATAGATCTAACAGTTGCACCTGCTCCTGCTAATCCACCGAACAAACCACTCGCAATATTGCCAATACCTTGTCCGATTAACTCTTTATTACTTTTATGACGTGTCCCCGTCACATTATCCATTACGACAGACGTTAATAACGAGTCAATTGATCCTAGTAAAGCAATACTAAGTGCTGGTAATACAAGTGCTAACATGCCATTTGCGTCTAAATTCGGTACGTGAAGAGATGGCATCGCCTCTGGAATTGCACCTATTTTTTCAATCATCTTATTTAAAGAAAGAGTTCCTACAACTGGTAAGTTGACCGTAATTCCTTGTAGCATAGAAGAAAATAACGGCAACGTTACTGTAACACCTACTAATGCTACTAAACTTGATGGAATGGCCTTAATCCATTTTCCAGAAACAATCATTACAATGATCGTTAATAACACAAGCAGAAAGCTATTTTGTACGTGCTTCATTTCACCTAAAATAATAATCAGTGCAATCCCATTCATAAACCCTGAAACAACAGGATACGGAATGTAACGAACGTAAGAGCCGAGCTTACATACACCAAATAAAATTTGAAATAACCCCGCCATCATAAATGCAATAAAACTTGCTTCTAATCCGTGAGTTGCAATAACGCCCGTTGCAATTACTGTAATCGGCCCAGTAGGACCCGTTACTTGCCCCGGTGTACCGCCAAATAACGCCGCAAACAAACCTGCAAAAATTGCACCATACAATCCGACCAGTGCTCCCTCAGACGTTCCCGTTGCAGCAATACCAAATGCAATCGCTAGCGGCAAGGCAACAATCGCAACAGTAAACCCTGCTAAACATTCCTTTGCTATTTTTTGAAACATATAAATAACCACCTTCTTATAAAGTCCATGTTCCATTGTACATCTAAAACAAATCATTCGTTAGCGTATTTATAAAAAACTCTTTACAGTCTCGTGAAGTAAACGTCTACATTTACAAATAGCCTTCCCAAGTCAAACTAAAAAACAGCAATATGACGAATCTACCTTTGGAAACAAACTTGACTATGCTATAATGAACAAATTAAATCTTTTACTATATACTTGGAGGCACTATGCTAACTTTTGAAGAAAAATTATCAATTATTGAATCTTTCCCGGAATTAGAAAGAAAGAACGTATCATTAAAACGCGTAAACTTTCACTTTGAAGAAAGTCGTTTAGATAAAAAGAACGTTGTATATCATTTACACCCAAATGGAAACGGATTTGTATATGCAAACTTCATTAAAGGTTATAGAACAGATGATAAAGGCATGATTAACATCCGCGAGTTTTCAGAAGAAGAACTGCGTTCATTAATTGAAAAAGTAATTGAACGTCTATCACAGGAGCAAGAGGAAATTGTAGCACCAATGGAACCTGCTGCGGAAGAAGAATGGCGTAACGAAGACGGTCATATCCTAACTCTTATTCAAGAGGATGACATGTGGAACGTTTACGCTGGCGTAAACTTAGACGGTACATTCAACTCTTATCCAGAAGCTGCGGAATACCTTGATGAAGAAGGTTTCTCACGCAAGTAATAAAAATGCCTTTCCGAATTTGGAAAGGCATTTTTTCATTATTTTTTCATACCTTTTAACGACTCTCTCAGCACAAATTTTTGCAACTTCCCACTCGCATTACGAGGAAGTTCATCTGCAAATAAGTAATGACGCGGACGTTTATAGTCTGCTAATTCATCACTTTCTTTGCAATACGTTTCTAAATCAGCTTCTGTAATATTTTCATCTTTCTTTACAACAACCGCAACGACACGCTCTCCCCATAGTTCATCGGGCTCACCAAGTACCGCAACATCTAATACACCAGGGTGACTATGAAGAAAATCTTCAATTTCACGTGGATAAATATTAACGCCTCCGCTAATTACCATATCATCCACACGATCTGCGACGAATAAATAGCCATCTTTATCGAAATAACCTAAATCACCCGAGTGATACCATCCTTTATACATCGATTTTGCATTTGCTTCTTCTCGATTATGATAACCAGCCATCATAGTTGGACCGCGCAAAATAATTTCCCCTACTTCATAAGGAGGCAACGTATCATCTGGCTCTGCTGGTCCATCTTCGTTCGGTTTCACAATTCGAATTTCATGGCTAAAGCACGGCGTTCCTGCTGAACCAGCTTTCGTAATTTGATCCTCTTCTACGAGAAACGCAACAACTGGTCCCATTTCTGTCATTCCGTAAATTTGGACAAGATCAATATAAAGACGCTCTTTACATTCCTTCACTAACGCCGGAGCCATCGCAGCCCCGCCATATACACCGATTTTCATCGAAGTTAAATCATACTTAGTTAGATCTTTTTGCAGTAACATATTCCACATCGTCGGTGCTGCAAAAAACGTCGTAATCTTCTCTTCTTGAATGGTATGTAATACTCTATCCGTATCAAAATGATGTAAAATAACATTCTTTCCACCAACTTGAATGCGCGGTATAATTCCAGCATTTAACTCGCCGCAATGATATAAAGGTGCTACCACAAGCCCGGCGCTATCCCTATTATATTTTATGAAATACGTACAAATCATACTATGCTCAGCCATATCACGATGGCGATGTAGTACGCCTTTCGGATGACCCGTCGTTCCGCTCGTATAAAGCATAGAACAAAAGTCCATTTCATCGACTACAATATCTACTTTTTCAGCTGATGCTTCATTTACTTTTTCATGGTAAGAACTAGCATAGGAAGGTGCATCGTCTTCCACGTACCAAAAAGACGAATTTGGAAAATCTCGTTCAATCATAGTAACTGTTGATTCGACTGCTTTTTCAAAGACGACTACTTTCGAGGCTGCATCTTGGAGGATATACGATAATTCTTTTGCTTTTAAGCGGAAATTAATTGGATTGAAGATCGCGCCAATTTTCGCACAGGCTAAGTAAACGTTTACAAATTCACGACAGTTATATAGGTAAACAGATACACAATCTCCCTTTCTTACTCCTTCTTTCAATAGAGCTTGCGCCGTTTTATTTATTTGCTCATCCCACTGTTTATATGTCCAACGAATATTTTTTTCTGGTTCTACTAACGCCTCTTTATTCGGATACTTGCCAACTGTCAAATCAAAAATTCTCCCTATCGTCATGTACATGCCAACAATTTCCCCCTTTTCTCTTTCATAAATCTATCATTTCGTCTATAAGTAGACATTGTCCTCTAATAATCTGACTAATTTTTCTGATTATTATCGACATAGTTTTACATATGGACCGTTTGATGGTAAATGAAATTATATCGGCGATTTTTTGAATATATCGAACGCAACTCAATTTATATCAGCTATTTTTCGAATATATCGACTTACCGACAAAAACTGACAATATAAAAAGAGGCTGTTCCAAATCGGAACAACCCCCTTCTTCTTACACGAATAGCTCTTCTAAAATTTTCAGTTTATCTTCTGTATATTTCACGAAGCCATCGTTATATGATTTTGGATCTTTCGGATTCGCAAAGTGTGTAATTGCTCCTGTTTGTGGGTGAACAAATTTACTTGATGCCCCGCAACCAAGTCCGATAATCGATTGTACTTCTTCCATAATAACAATATTGTAGATACTTTCTTGCGTCGGTATTGCATACCCAACGTTTTCTAAGTTACCTAAAATATTTTTTTGACGATATAAATAGTATGGCACGTAATTATGGTTCTTCGTCCACTCTTCCGCCTCATGCATCATCGCAGTAATTTCTTCGCGACCTGCTACTTTATATTTACGTTTGTTTTGCGTCATTTCAGAAGCACGTTTAAATGATAACGTATGAACTGTTAACGATTCTGGCATTAACTTTTCTGTTTCATCTAACGTATGCTTAAAGATGTCTAATCCTTCACCAGGAAGACCAATAATTAAATCCATATTAATATTGTTCATTCCCATTTCACGTGCTAAATGATACTTCTCAATCGTTTCTTCTACAGTGTGATGACGTCCAATTGCTTTTAGTGTTTCTTGATGGTATGACTGCGGATTAATACTAATACGGTCAATGTTCCATTTATTTAACACTTCTAGCTTTGCTGGTGTGATCGTATCTGGGCGACCTGCCTCAACTGTTACTTCACGTACATCTTTCACATCAGGGAAAGCTTGGTACATTTCTTCATACAACATATCCATCTCTTCTGCTGTAATACTCGTCGGTGTACCGCCGCCGTAATAAATCGTCGTAACTGTAACACCTTTTTCTTTTAAAAACTTACCAATTTCACGAACTTCATAATGTAACCCGCCTAAGAACGAATCAACTGATCCTTGGCGTCCGTTAATTGCATAAGCCGGGAACGTACAGTACGCACATTTTGTAGGACAAAACGGAATACCGATGTAAATACTTACTTCTTCTTTCAAGCGGTATAAATCTGGAACAACCGCTAATTGGCAATCAACAATACGCTGAAGAAGTTCAATTTTCTCTTCATGAATTAAATAACTTTCACGAAGTTCTTTATGCGCTTCTTCTTTTGACATACCATTTTGAAGTAGTTTGTGAAGAAGTTTCGTTGGGCGTACCCCAGTTAATATTCCCCAGCTCTGTTCAAGTCCAGTTAGCTGTTGAAGTACAGAAAGATATACGTAAGAAACAACATGTTTCACTTGCTTCATACGTTCTTTTTCTTCTGTGAAAGCAGATAAATCTTTTGCGAATGTTTCTTCATATACATTTCCGGTTGCAACATCTGTTAAACGAGCCGATGCTGTCACATTACCTTCTATCTGTATATCAACGATAAGATTTGCTTCTTCTTTCTCAAACCCTATCGTGCTCTCTTCAAAAAATAAACCGCCAATATTTTGTAGCGGACGTAAAAAACGATCATCTTGTAACGTTTTAATTGAAATTAACAACATTATCACCTTTTCATTTGCAAACTCTCTTTAGTTTACTTGAAGGGCGTTTGAAGGTCAATACAGAAGGTTTCACCTTATTTCTTCTATTAAAAATTTAAAGGCATAAGAGATAACATTTCTCTTATGCCTTTTATAAACCTATTAGCTATTTTTAATCATAAATCTTAAACGTATTCCTAATAACACCAGAATTACACCTATAAATGGAAGGTAATCCGTATTATGCCCTGTAGCTGGAAGTTTTTGATTATTAGAACTGCCTTGTTCTTTTTCTGGTAAGTTAGGCTTTTCTACTTCTTCGCCTGGGCTTTCTGTTCCTTCACCTGGCTTTTCTATTCCTTCACCTGGTGTTCCTGTTTCCCCACCTGGTTTTTCTGCTCCTTCACCTGGCTTTTCTGTCTCTCCACCTGGTGTTTCTGTCTCTCCACCTGGCTTTTCTGTCTCTCCACTTGGTGTTTCTGTCTCTCCACCTGGTGTTTCTGTCTCTCCACCTGGTGTTTCTGTCTCTCCACCTGGTGTTTCTGTCTCTCCACCTGGTGTTTCTGTCTCTCCACCTGGTGTTTCTGTCTCTCCACCTGGTGTTTCTGTCTCTCCACCTGGTGTTTCTGTCTCTCCACCTGGTTTCTCTGGACCTTTTCCTGTTTCTTTTTCATTGGTAATTTGAAGCTTTATAACTTCTACTTTCTCATTAGAAATCGTAAATTCAATTCCCTTATCAGATAAATTATATCCTTCTGGAGCCTGGACTTCTTTTAAAACATAATCTCCTGGTTCCAGTTTCTTCGAAGTTGCTTTACCATTTTTATCTGATGTTAATGTGTCTATTTTTATTCCGTCTTTCAGAATTTCAAACACTGCACCTTCTAATTTTTTATCTGTATCATTAGCATCTATCTTTGTAATTTCTACTTGACCTGTGATTTTTTCTTTCACTTTTTCATTCAATACTTCTTGTTTTGCTACTTCATTTGCTACAACATTTACTTTTACTGTAACTTCTACCGCTTTGTAGCCTTCTGGCGCTTTCGTTTCTTCTAACGTATACTTACCTGGCAATAAGTTTTCGAATGTCACAACACCATCTTTATTCGTTGTTTTCGCTGCTCCAACTACTTGACCATTTTCGTTTTTCAGTCTGAATTCTGCGCCTTCTAGAACTTTTCCACTCTCTGCATCCTTTTTGATTACTTGTAAGCTTCCTAGTTCTTTCGCATTTTCTACTTGTACTTGTACTACTTTGTTTGCTTCCACAACGACTTCAATTTCTTCTTTTAGTAATTTATATCCTTTTGGTGCTTTCGTTTCTTTTAACGTGTATTTTCCTGGTTCTAATTTCTTAGAGATGACTTTACCTGTTTTATCTGTTTGTAACATCTCTACTTTCTTACCATCTTTATACACTTCAAATTCTGCGTCTGATAAAAGCTTCGTTTTATCGTTTGCATCTACTTTTACGATTTCAAATTGACCAAGGCTCTTACTATTCGTTACTTTTACATCAACAACTTTTTCACCGTCGACTGTTACATGAATTACTTGTTTTGTTAACTCATAACCTTCTGGTGCTTTTGTTTCTTCTAACGTATACTCACCCGGTACTAGTCCTTCTACTTTAACCGTTCCAGACTTATCTGTTGTAATTTTTTCTTTTACAACATTTCCTTTAGCATCTTTCAATGTAAATACTGCGCCTGCTAAACGTTCCGCTTGATCTTTATCATCTGTTTTAATAATTTGTAGAGAGCCCAAGAGTTTTTCATTTTCTGCCTCTACTTTTACTACTTCTTTCTCATTTTGAATTGTTACTTTCCATTCTTTATTTGAAATCTTGTAACCTGCTGGTGCTTTCGTTTCTTTCACTGTGTATTCACCTAATGGTAATTTCGGTAACATCGCTTTTCCACTCTCATCAGTTTTCAACTCTGCTACCTTTTTACCATCTTTATACACAGTAAATTCTGCATCTGATAATAGCTTCGTTTTATCATTCGCATCTACTTTTACGATTTCAAATTGACCCAGAACTTTTTCGTTCATTACTTCCTGTTTTACTACTTCATTTGCTACAACATTTACTTTTACTGTAACTTCTACCGCTTTGTAGCCTTCTGGCGCTTTCGTTTCTTCTAACGTATACTTACCTGGCAATAAGTTTTCGAATGTCACAACACCATCTTTATTCGTTGTTTTCGCTGCTCCAACTACTTGACCATTTTCGTTTTTCAGTCTGAATTCTGCGCCTTCTAGAACTTTTCCACTCTCTGCATCCTTTTTGATTACTTGTAAGCTTCCTAGTTCTTTCGCATTTTCTACTTGTACTTGTACTACTTTGTTTGCTTCCACAACGACTTCAATTTCTTCTTTTAGTAATTTATATCCTTTTGGTGCTTTCGTTTCTTTTAACGTGTATTTTCCTGGTTCTAATTTCTTAGAGATTACTTTACCTGTTTTATCTGTTCGTAATGTATCTATTTTTTCACCATCTTTATACACTTCAAACTCTGCGTCCGATAATAGCTTCGTTTTATCATTCGCATCTACTTTTACGATTTCAAATTGGCCTGTAGCTTTTTCAGCGATTTTTTTATTCAACACATCTACAGTCACTGTTTTATTAGCAGCTACATCAACACGAACTGAGCTAGATGATAGTTCATAACCTTTTGGTGCTTCAACTTCTTTTAATGTATATGTTCCAACTGGAAGTTGTTTTGATAAAGCTGCACCTTTACCATCTGTAATAATTGTTTCAACAACATTTCCATCTTTATCTATAACATCAAATTTTGCACCTGGTAGAAGTTGACTAGATTCACTATCTTTTTTCAACAATTTAAATTGACCATTCTCTACTTTTTTCGTATTCTTCATAACAATTTCAATTACGTTTGTACCATTAATTGTTACTTTTACTGGTGTATCAACTTTTATATATCCTTCTGGTGCACTTATTTCTTTTACAAAATAGTCACCAAGTGGTAAATCCTTGACTTCAGCAATACCCTTTTCATTCGTTGTAACAGTAGCTACAACATTATTGTCTTTGTCTATAACATCAAATTTTGCATCTTTTAAAACAATGTTTTCATCGTTTGCATCAACTTTTTTAATTTGTAAATTTCCTTTTTCAACTGATGGATTTTTCCATTTCGGCCAGTTAAATTTAAAATTGTGAACCTCAAACCCATCTCTTTGGTGTAATCCCCCAACATAGGCTTGTCCATTAATAGAACCACCCTTTGTCTCTACAACAGCATTTGGAGCAAATACACTTCCTACTACGCCATATCCTTTTGTTGATATTTTTGTAGCATTCGGAAACGCCCAAATTACTTTACTAGCTAACTCAGTAAAAGGTGAATTAGGATCATATGCTTGTGATGTATTAATTAAGTCTGTTGCCATCCCAGTATTTTTCGTATCGTACAAAATTGCACCGCTACCAAAATTCACTTCTTCTGCGTCTGAATAAATAACAATAAAGTCTTTGTTATTTACATTCGGAAGATAAACATCTTTTACATCAAATGTTTTCTTTCCTGTTAAGCCTGAAGAAACATAAATATTAGGATTGTTTACATCCTCTCCGATGCCAAAACTCATATTAGGTTTTGGTTTATCAGTATGTAATTGACTCGCATTTCCAATTACACCATCAACGTCTTTTCTAAATTCTTTGAACTTGGCATCAATCTCTGCTTGCTCTTTATAAGAGATACGGTCATAAGATGACTTCATTGCACCTTCTGGGTCACCATCTTTTGTCATCGCCACTGTTCCATCTTGAATGATTACTTGTCCTGCTCCCGCTTTCGTAAATTGACCACCTAGTAATAATGATGGATATCCTTCATCTTTCCATGTTGCTCCAGCTAAGTTGTTTGCTCCAGTTGCAGCCGCTACGACTGTATAACTTGATGCGTTCATGTTCTTTTGAACAGCCATCGCACCCTCAATATCCGCACTCGTTGCACTATGATCACCAAAAATGATTGCGTTATAATAAGATGTATCGCCTAAACCTTTTAATTCTGTTGTAGCTGCCTCCGCTTTATACGGTAAATGGATTAAAAAATTCATACATACTAACAATATAATTATAAAACTACTGCATATCTTTTTTACTTTTTGACTTAATGATTTCCTCAAGAAATTCATTCCCCCTTTTCAAATTTCAAAAACTTATAACAAGAAGTACATTTCAGATGTACTTAAAACCTATTCATACTAATTTACAAATAATCCATTTAAATAAAACAAAGAAGCTCTACAACTAATTGGCGAAACTACTACAATTCATTTTTGAGATAATACGTGAACTAAACTAACATGCTGAAGTGTTTTTACGTACGGGAGCTCAATAAAATTAACTCGAAGAATATTTCATGTGGTGTAACTATTTTGGCAACATCATCCACTCTACAACAGTTTTCTAAAGTATTCAAGTGAATTGTATGGATTACAGACACAATTCCTCGCCTGAAACGCTTTCATTTCTTATTGGAATATTGATTTAAACTTTTCAAATAAAGTCGACAAAAAAACGTAGCCAAAAAGCTACGTTTTTCTTTCATCGTTTCGGTGTATGTTTATGATTCTTTAAAAAAGGAAGCGGGAATTGCTTACGAAAATGCTCTTTAATCATGTACTCTACGCCGTTCTCAGTATTAGAACGTGTAATCCAGTCCGCCGCTTGCTTTAATTCTACAGGAGCGTTCCCCATCGCTACCCCAAGCCCAACATTTTCAATTACCTCTAAGTCTTCTACGCTATCTCCAATCGCAACCATTTCACTAAGGTTAATATTTAAATGCTCCCCAAGTAATTGTAAACCACGTAGTTTTGATACATTTTGAGGGAGAATTTCTATATGTCTTTCATCACACTCGACGTACTCTACATCTTGAAATGCCTTTTTTAACGTATTCATCCCTCTTTCTTTTTCACCTTTCGTATGGAAAACAATATCAATTTTTGGCGCAGCTACTGGATGATCACGCAGTGCATCCCCTAGCGAATCTACAAATTGAACTGGATAAAATAACGGATCTGCGCTTGATAATACAGTACGCGCAATTAAGTTTGGTGTATTTCTCTCACGATTCCCAATTGAATATCGTTCATGAGAAATGCGAACATTACAATCAAAATGCTCTAACACTTGCACAATATTAAAGGTTTTCTCTTCAGATAATCTCCTTTGAGCGAACGGCTTATCTAACGATGCTGAAACGAAAGCACCGCCATGCGTAACTAATATAGAATCTAATTTTAACGCCTTCGCTATTTTATGAGCAGATTGAAAATTACGATTCGTAAATAATGTAACGTATACATCTTTTCTTTTCACAAAGTCAATTGTTTCTCGTATCCCTTTTGCGATTTTTCCGTTGTTGTATAGTAGTGTCCCATCTATATTAAGAGCTAGTAAGCGATAAATCATGTCGCACTCCCCCTCTTCGCTGTTGTACTCTATCCATAATTTATGAAATAAATGTAGTAAATAGAACGAGTTAGAATTACTACTGAAAATTTGGTTTACTATATACATATACAACTGGCAAAGGAGATAGTACAATGCAGGCACCACCTTCTTTTTATGAAGGCGATACATTAGTGGTCGCAAAGAAGTTACTCGGACATAAACTCGTTCATATTGTAGACGGCATAAAGCGGAGCGGAATTATTGTAGAAGTAGAAGCATACAAAGGTCCAGATGATAAGGCCGCTCATAGTTACGGAGGCAGACGGACTGATCGAACAGAAGTAATGTTCGGCGCACCAGGACATGCTTACGTATATTTAATTTACGGCATGTATCATTGCTTTAACGTAATTACAGCAACAATCGGCACCCCGCAAGGAGTTCTCATTCGTGCTCTTGAACCTGTAGATGGAATCGAAGACATGAAACTAGCGCGCTACAACAAAACTGACATTACGAAAGCTCAGTATAAAAACTTAACAAATGGCCCCGGAAAACTATGCCGCGCGCTCGGAATCACTTTAGAAGAGCGCGGCGTATCACTTCAAAGTGATACGTTACATATTGAATTAGTTCCTGAAGAAGACCATTTATCATCCACACATAACATAATAGCTGGCCCTCGTATTAATATTGATTATGCAGAAGAAGCCGTTCACTATCCATGGCGGTTTTATTATGAAAAGCATCCGTTTGTTTCAAAATAAAGAAGCTATCCTATAAGTAAGTGAAACCAACTTATAGGATAGCTCTTTTTTCGTAATTCATCACACGTCGAAAAGCCGAAATCCGGGCTCGGATTTCGGTTTTGTTTCTATAAAAGAAACCGTTGTTCCTCCAACATTGCCAAATACAGCTCATCTCCAAAGAGAAAATCTTAAAAGCATTATTTTTTTAATGCATAATAATTATCCAAATTGAATTTCGACATAATGAAAGTTCCTGTTGGCGTTAAAAGTTGTGACATAGATTGTATGACCTGCGGTAATTTCGCTGGCTCAATAGGATGTGATAACAAAATGTACTGGAATTTTTCATCTGTAAATACCTCATGTAACTTGTCATACTCAGCAGAAGTTGTAGGAGCTACCCTATTTGCAAGAGCTGCTGCTTTTTCATTAATTTCTGCTCCAAATATGGAAACTGCCGGGTAACGCCTTTTCATTTCTAATAAAGTTGCACCACATCCAGCTCCTATATGAAGAATATTCACTTGATCAGGCGCAAATCGATCTACAATTGCTAGTAAATCATAATGAATGTATAAACTTTCACCATAAAACCCCCATTTTTCATACAATTTTATATTATTTGCATGTAAAACTACAGAAAATTTCATACTATCTTCTTTCCATGAGACACTTCCGTAGTGATGAATAAATGTATCTTTACATAAATACAGTTTATATCCTTTTTCAAACATTCTTAGTGACAAATCATCATCTTCATAATTCCCCGGTGTAAATCGTTCATCTAATAATCCAACTTCATCTAACACTGATTTTTTTATAAGCATACAGAATCCGATTAATTTCATACGTTCTTCCCATTTATTTTTATCACTTTGATTATATAAAGTTGCAAACTTCTGCATTCCTTCAATATCTTTATAAAAGGTTGGTATAGCAGTATAGTAAGCGGCATTATTAGTTATGGGCCCTACCGCTCCAGTATCCTTACTTTCATATAAACACCGAATTAAGTTGCTTAGCCAATTTTCAGTTACGACCACATCATTATTCAATAATAGAATATTGTCACCTTTTGCCTCTTTAATTCCCTGATTACATCCCTTTGGAAAACCCATATTCTCCGCATTTTCCACTAGCATAATATCCGATTGTTTTTGTAACCATTCTACAGTACCATCTGTTGACGCGTTGTCCACAACTATTAACTCATACTCTTGTTCCACTGTATAAGTTCTAATACTTTGGATGCATTCTTTTGTATACTGTAATTGATTATGAGTCAATATAATTATACTTGTGAGCATGAATCAAACTCCTCTCAGCAGCCAAAATGATTATCTAGTATTATTAAATATTATTTTTCCGATAAACTATCAAAATATTTTCTATTATATTCAATGCTCGGATTATTAGGTATGAACAGTGCAGCTTGTTCGTTATGATAAATTGCCTTTTCATATTCTTTTATTCGATCATAACAAATACATAGTTGAATATGCGGCAACCATGTATGACACTCTTCTCGGACAAACGGCGAATCCTTTGGTCGTGGCCCGTCAATTGCTGCATGGTACCAATATATCGCTTTAGAATATTCCCCTTGTTGCAAAAATACACGTCCTAAGTGGCAACAAAGTTCTCCTCTAGGCGTGTCATACGTAAATGATTGCAAACAAGACTGTATAGATTTTTTTAAGTCCCCCAATTCTAAATAACATTCGGCTCTTTTTAAACATGCTTGAATGTTATCTTCAACCCAACCCTTTTCTTCATCTAAAAACCTAGAATACCCCTTAACAGCCTTATCAAATAATCTGTGATCCTTACATTCATTTGCATAATAGTACACATCGCGGGGGCTAAACTCTTTTCCACTCTCAAGATGTTTTTCATATATTTTCAAATTACGATTAGTATATGCTTTTTCTTTTTTATGACTTACCCCTACGTCACTATTTATAAGATTTCCATACACCTCTAAATATTCATGAACAAATCCATACCATTGAAAATTTTTACTTCTGTTTACTAATCGATATCTCCTTAAAGAATGTGTTGGATTTCCTTCTATATCAAAAGTTAAATAATATTTCATAGATACTGCATCCGTACTACGATCTAACGTATGTTTTAACTGCAACAATTTCTTTATATCTTCCGTATCTATTATGTCATCTGCGTCTAGCCAAAGAATATATTCTTTTGTAGCTTTAGAAAACGCAAAGTTTCGTGCCGCTGAAAAATCTTCAATCCATTGAAAATCATAAACTTTCGCGTCGTACTTCTTCACAATTTCTTTTGTACCATCAGTGGAACCTGTATCTACAATAATAATTTCATCCACAACACTTTTAACCGATTCTAAGCATTTTGATATAGTTTGTTCTTCATCTTTTACAATCATGCATAAACTAATAGTAATGGAGTTTTCCATCATATCCCCCCTATCCTTTTGATGTATATGTTTGGAGAGAAATTTATATTTCTTTTGCTTCAAAATTGAGTTTTCATTTTACAAAAGAAACATAATGAGGCGGTGCAGTGAAATTGGATAGGGGAATTTCACCCGAAGATTGCAAATCAATGAAAAAAAACCGAAGCCTGAACAAGACTTCGGTTCTTTATATAGAGAATACATAATTTCGATTCCTTTTTACTCCGCACCTTCCGCGGTCGCAATATCATTCTCTAAGTTTTCTCTTGATAATTCCGCCGCCATAAAATCAGCTGTTTCAGGAAGTGCTAAATGCATATGAGCTTTTTGACAAATTTGGATCGTACAGTTTTCTACAACATAGTCGAAAACATGTCCTCCCCCGCTTCTTTCATCATCAATATAATGTAAGTGGAAACCAGCTACACCAATACCTTGCGCATAATCTGGTGTCCAAAATCCAGCTAGCGTACCTTCTGTATCTTTAAACGAAAAAATCGGTTGTGATTTCGTCACTTCAACGAGCGGCGTATACGGTTTTTCTTGTCTTGGAACAGTTCTCGTTCTAACTTCACGGAACGTTCCATCCATTCGAATACCATAAAATAAGTTTTTACTTGGCATTAACTCATGTAATAATGCTTCCACTTCTTCACGATTCATCGGATGCTCTACCGTATAACTCATTTCTTTTTCAAAAAACGTTACAGTCGCAAAAGGTGTTGTTTCTTCCGGTTCTACTTTTTCCGCTGAACCGTCTGAACGTAAATGGTAAAACTCATTATCAAACGCAATCATTTCACCATCTAATTGATCAAATGTACCGATGCCGAAATCACCACGTTCTTTCAGTTCCTCAAAGTTAATAACACCATCGTATATACCATCTAATAGCGCAAGCATTGTAGATGTTTGATATACTTCATTACTCATTTTCGTTCTTTTTGCATCAATATCAATTAATTGCGCAACAGTCATCTCACTCATGCCCCCATCAGTTTAATTGATTTGGTAATAATTTTTCGCTTAATTTAATGTTGTCACGGTAGTCAATTGGAATATCAATAATGACAGGACCTTCTGCTTCTAACGCTTCTCTCAATACACCTTCTAATTCGTCTGGTGTATTGACACGAAGACCTATTGCTCCAAAACTTTCTGCATATTTCACAAGATCAACATCGCCAAACTCTGTAGCTGATGTTCTACCGTATTTCATCATTTGTTGGAACGCAACCATATCATATGTACCGTCTCTCCAAACGAGATGTACAACCGGTGCATTTAAACGTACCGCTGTTTCTAACTCCATCGAAGAGAATAAGAAACCACCATCACCTGACACTGAAACAACTTTTTTACCCGGCTCAACTAAAGTAGCAGCAATTGCCCAAGGAAGTGCAACACCTAACGTTTGCATACCGTTACTAAATAATAGTCTACGTGGTTCATAAGAACGGAAACATCTTGCCATCCAAATAGAATGGGAACCGATGTCACATGTAACGGTTGTATCGTCACTAATTAAAGAACGAAGTGTACGAATGACTTGAAGTGGATGCGTAACACCTTCTGAAGCACGATTTGGAACTTCTGCTTGCTCTGATAATTTCGAGCGTAATCGTTCTAAAACTGCTTCAGATTTCGTATTTAATACAAGCTTCGGTAATTTCTCCGCAATGCTATTTACAGTTAAAGCGATATCGCCAATTAATTCACGCTCTGGTTGGTAATCATGGTCGATATCTGCTTGGTGATCATCAAGGTGAATAATTGTTCTATCGCCAAGTTTATTCCAGAATTTCGGATCATACTCAATTGGGTCATAGCCGATAGATAAAACAAAATCCGCTTCTTCTAGTAAAATATCACCTGGTTGGTTACGGAATAATCCAACGCGGCCGAAGAAATGATCTTCTAACTCACGTGAAATTGCACCAGCTGCTTGATACGTTTCAACAACAGGAAGTTCTGTACCAGCAATTAACTCACGAACTGCTTTCGTTACTTCATTGGTGCTTGCTCTCATACCGAGTAAAATAACTGGTAATTTTGCTGATTTTATTTTTTCTACTACGTATTCAATATGATTTGTGGGAGCGATTCCAAGCTGTGGCTTAGAAAGCGCACCGATAGATTCTACTGTCGTTTCCGCAGTCATAACGTCTTGCGGAAGACTTACAAGTGTTGCTCCTGGATTTGTAGAAGTAGCACTTCGAAATGCATTAGTAAGTGCTTCTGGTACATTATCAGGATGCTCGACTTCTACGCTATATTTAGTGATTGGTTCGAATAATGCAGCATTATCCATAGATTGATGCGTACGTTTTAATCGATCTGTACGCGGAACTGCACCAGCTAAAGCAACAACGGGATCACTCTCCGCATTCGCAGTAACAAGACCTGTCGCTAAATTTGATGTCCCTGGTCCTGAAGTTACAAGACATACGCCCGGTTTCCCTGTTAATCTACCAATAGCAGCTGCCATAAATGCTGCATTTTGTTCATGACGACAAACAATTAACTCTGGTCCTCTTTCTTGCAGTACATCAAATACAGAATCAATCTTCGCTCCTGGAATACCGAAAACATGTGTAACACCTTGTTTAATTAAACAATCAACAACAAGATCTGCTCCTTTTGTTTTTGTTTTCACGTCGTTTGCTTTTACACCTGTACTCAAACTAATCATCCCTTTATTTCATAATGTGTGTAATAAAGATTTTTAATTTCACCTAGTTAATTAACGTAGTGAAGTATTGTTTATCATTATATTACAAATGCATTATTTTTCCAACGATATGAATTTGACATTTTTTTGACAACCTCTAAGGAATACGCTTACAACCCTTTGTTTATCCTAAAATAATATTTTTATATCTCCTCTAAAAATGCACGAAAAAATTCCATCTAATCACAGTATTAATAAGATTATAGTACCTTGCAAAGAACACTACTAAATGATATATTTGTAAATATTGGAATACCCAGTAATTGGAACGCACCTTATAATTCGTATCCCCCTTTTCAAAAGATAGGATTCTCAGCTGTAATTCATCATTTTATAAAGGAAAGTAATTGTTATGAACAAAAGTGAATTTTTGGAACAACTTAGTTCTTCCCTGCCGAATATGCCTAGTTTAGAAAAGAAAGATATTATTTCAGAGTATGAAACTCATTTTATCAGTGCTAAACAGGATGGGAAATCTGAAGAAGAAATTTCCAGGAAACTAGTAGACCCTAAAACTATTGCTAAAGAACTTAATGTTTCCTATGCAATACAAAACGCGGACAATAAACGAAGCTTCAAAAATATGATAACCGCACTATTTTCTGTTATGAGCTTAAGTTTTTTAAACTTTATATTTATCATTATCGCCTTTTTCTTATTACTCTTTCTATTACCGATTCTTCTAGCACTTATAATTGCCACTCCATTCTTAATCATTTCACCTATTTTATTAATAGGGTTAGGATTTTTTAACGGGTTTCATCAAATCAGTTATTCCAATGTCTATAATGTATTCATAGCTTTTTGCATCGGCTTACTCATATCCGTAATATCTTACCAAATGATAAAACATGTATACTCACTTTTAGTAAAGTATTTAAAATGGAATTTAGCCGTTTTACAAAGATACTAATGAATGAAAAAGGAGATTAAAATGAAGAAATATACTTTATATTCACTCATGTTACTTACAATTTTATTTCTATCAGCTTGTTCAAACAGTGCACAACCTAAGGAAGAAAACGATGTGCAATCTATTAAAGATGTAACGATAAAAATTCCAGAAACTATATTCACTTCCTCAAAAAAGAATGAAACGATTAACGAAAACGAAATGAAACAAAATATAAAAACTTATTTAGATTATAGCGGAGAGTTAGACGAAAACATCGTTCCACTTTCATCATCTATGTCTGACGAGAATGTCACGGAATCCGACCGAGAGAAATTAAAGCAACTAGTAGATTTAGCGCAACAAAATGATGCGAATTTCCATGATTTTATTAGTAACAATACGATCCCTGATGATTACAAAAAACCTTCGAAAGAAATGTATGAATTCATTTCAGCATCTACGGCACTTTCAGTAGAACTAGAGCACGAATTAGACAAAATCGCGCAAGATGGTAACTTATTCAAAACTGATTTTTCTTTTACAAAACGCTTTGAGAAAGTTAATGGTAGGAAGCAAAAAGAAATTGAAAAGTTTTTGAAAGAAAAAAATATTAGAACTGAGTATTTCAACAAGTAATTATATATGTAAAAGAGAAATTGAAAGATACATCATATATCCCCTTCAAAACAGTCACTAACACATGGCTATTTTGAAGGGGATTTTTTTGTGGAAGGACTATCAAATTTCCTACACAAAAAAACGCCCCCATACTAGGAGCGTCTTCTATCATTACGCTTGTTGCGCGCTATATAATTCTTCAAGTGGCTTCATGATAATTTTGTTAACGTCAGTGATAACGATGTTTAAACGTTGCTCAGTTTCCATTAACTTTGTGATTTTTGCATCTTGTTGAATGCGAGCTACAACTTCTTGTGCTTTTTGGTTGTCTTCTTCAGTGATTTCTTGGCCTTGCATCATTTTTTGTTGTAAGCCAAGTTGCATCGCGCGGAACTCTTCGAATAAGTTCTTTGACTCTGCATCTCCTTGTACTGCTGCGTAGCTTGCTTTTAATGTTTGGAAATCTTCGTTTTCAGCGATTGTTTTTTGTAATTCATATGCAACATCATGAATGTTTTTTGTCATTTTATTTTTCCTCCTTTAGAAGGCTAGCGCTTTTCGCTCGCACTGCCTTTTAAGTGCATTTACATACGCACCTCTTCCTACCATATCAAACTATGCAAGAGATGGGAAGAAATTTCACTTTTATTTCTATGCACCCATCTTTATTACTTAAGGAACAAGAGTAACAACCCTTGAATAAATCCAATTGTTCCTCCTAATAACGCCCCTAAATATGTAATCATTTTTAACTCATTTTTTGTAATGGACAATACGAGATCTTCTAGTCTCTCTGTTGAAAATGTAGATACTTCTTGCTGGACAATTTCCGCAAGCTGTAGATTTCCCAATATACTTCCCACATTTTCTGTCCCCCACTTCAAGCCTTTCTCTACTGCGCTAGGGACCACTTTTCCAACGATTGTTTCTCGCACTGGCTCACATACTTGCTGAACAGACTGATTTAAAAATCTACTCACTGTTTCCTCTACTTTAACCGCTGACAATATGGAGTTCACAATCATTTCTTTCTCTACGAACGTTTCTAATTCTTTTACGTCTCTTCCTTTTAACTTTTCCCACTCTTTTTGCAGTACATCAGTTAACAGACGCTCTGTTCCATCTTGTCCTAAAAACTTAATGACTTCCGGCTGCACGCGATCAACTAAACTTACATTCCCTAAAAACATACCAACTAAGTTAAGCAGCGTTCCCCTGGAAGCGAAAAAGTCATCAATCATTTTTGAAAGGCGTTCCTTTCCTTCTTCACTTTCCAAAAAGCTAATTCCTCTTTTTAAAATAAAAGATGCTACATTCGGAATCGCATTCTCTACTTTTTCATGAACAGAATGAGGTAACGCCTGTTCCCATGTATATGTATAGTACTCTGCTAAAAATGCATGAATTTTTTCTGTAATAACATGTTCGATTTTCCCGATCGCCTCTTCTTCTACATGTTCTAAATTCCATTTTTCTAACATATCCCGTAACGACTGTTCATTTGTAATTACTTTATCAACTTCCACTTGTGTCCAGCGAATTAAACTGGTTTGAAAATCTTTATTTGTTAGTTTTTTTCCGATTCCTTCTGGTGTTAACAAATGGTCTACAACCATTTTACCTAATTGAACAGCAAGCTCATCGCGGCGCTTCGGAATTAACCCTGGCGTAAATGGAACCTGAAACTTCCCAATATAAATCGGACGATGAGGACGAAATAACATTTTTATCGCTAAATGATTTGTGTATCCTCCAATAATTGCCCCGAGCCCTGTCGTCATTAACATATTTAACCATATATTCATCACAATCAACCTTTCACTTCTCCAAAACTATAGCATATCATCATACGGACAAAAGTATAATGGTATAAAAACGTATTTGCAATATATAGCTCCGCCTATAATGCAAACATCTTATTACTAAAGGAGTGATTTCGTTGGTTCTTGGTCTTTTAACTTCCGGGCTCCATCACGAGCAAACGTATTACACCGAAATCGCTAAGCGAGCTCGTCTTTATCATAACGTCGTTGCCCAATTCACACCGTTTAGCATTGATTCAAAGACAGATCTTGTTTCTGGTCTTATTTACGATACAGATACAGGAAATTGGATAGATCAAACCTTTCCCATTCCTTCATATATATATGATCGTTGTCATTTCAAAGAGGATGAGGAATTCCAACAAGCAAATGCGATTATTCATTCATTACACAAACGTTCTTCCACTACCTTTTTAAACAACACACTTATTAACCCAAGCGATTTACACAATCTTTTTCTTACTAATAAACGTCTTTCCCCTTACGTACCAAAAATAATAAAAGGAACAGTACAAGGAATTTTTAAATTACTACTAGAAACAAGAGATATTATTATAAGACCAATCAATATACACTCCAATGAAAATTTATATCGGGCCACTTACAAAAATAAAACATTTCATATCGATACAATAAATGAACAACATCATACTTCTACTCAATTCAAACGAACAGATAAATTTATATCATGGTGCAAATCGAACATACACTCATTCCGTTATATGATTCATCCAATGTTACAACCTCCAAATCAACTATCATATCCGATTCATATTCGAACCATTATGCAAAAAAATAAAGAACAGAATTGGAAAGTGCTCGGTCAATTTATACAAAAATCTTCATTCCCAGCACAATTTTTACTTTCAGCAACAGAACGTTCTATGTTACATCCATTTTCTAAAATTAAATATTTACTTTCTCCAACTGGCGTTCAATTATTAAAAGATGCTTTACATGATGTTGTAAATGAAGTGTTTAAAACACTCGATCAGTCCTATTCTTCATTATTTGAACTAGAGCTTTCTACCATTATGGATCAAAAAGGTGCCATTTGGCTTATGTACGTCAATACGATGCCATCTTACGATGTTTATACTAGGTACAACGACGAACTGGCTGAACAAATTTTTCATGGTCCATTAAAGTTTAGCCGATTTACACCATAACGAAAGGAGGAAATCCCCGTTGAAAGAGCACATATATACATTAAGTATTTCAGATGAGCATCCAAATAGTATTACTTTACCTTACGTTTTTTCTATTACACCACCAATTACATCCTTTTTCTTTGGCTTACGTTATATTACATGTGAGAATATTAAAATTCATTATTCATTCACGCGAGAAATTATTATTGGCGAACAGATTGCAGCCGATCTTTTACTACCGCATTCAGCAACAATCCATGCCTTCTTACACAATCAAATCATTGTTTTCGGCCCATTAATCGGGATTTTCACAACTGGCTTTAACGATGATTCTAATTCTCCTTTAGGAAGTCGTTCCATCTCTCTCAGTGAGTTATTAACACCACCATTCACATTGCAGCCATTTGTATTTGTCTTTGGCATTCAACATATAAACTGGGAAGAGGAAACAATTGAAGGGTACTTCTTTCAAGAAGGAAAATGGGTAAAAAACAAAGTCCCTTTACCAAATGTCATTTACGACCGATTACCAAATCGGCAAGCAGAAAATTACAAACCTATCGTAAGAGCAAAAAAACGTTTAGAAAGCGACTATGGGATTCCGTGGTTTAATCCGGGATTTTTCAATAAATGGGAAGTGCATCAACTTTTAATGAAAGAAGATTCAATTAAACCATTCTTACCAAATACAGAAGTATTTCAACATTTTGAACAAGTAGAACGACTTCTCGGTACGTATAAGTACATTTATATGAAACCAATACACGGTAGCTTCGGAAGAAATATTCATCAAATACTCTATTCTCAAACTGATAATTGCTACTATTGTCGTTATCGTGAAAATGAACAAAACAAACTAAGAAAGTATCAATCATTAGAAGCCCTTCTTAACCATGTGTTAAAAGGACATGATTTAAAAAAGTTTATCGTACAACAAGGTATCTCACTGCTCCGCTTCGAAGGGCAACCCGTCGATTTTCGCATTCATACAAATAAAAACCATTTTGGTAATTGGGTAGTCAGTGCAATCGTCGCAAAAATCGCCGGCAAAGGTAGCTTAACAACTCATGTAAATAGCGGCGGTGATACGAAATTACTTCAGGAACTATTTCCTGATTCAACAAAGCAAGTTCAAATTGAAAATAAACTAAAACAAACAGCGTTACAAATCAGTTATGCACTTGATGGGCAAGTAACCGGGAACATTGGAGAAATTGGTTTTGACATTGGTTTAGACACCACGGAAAACCCGTGGCTATTTGAAGCAAATTCTAAACCGGGGCGAACTGTATTCCAAGATGAAAAGTTAAAAGAACAAAGTGAACTTACGCGCCAATTATTTTATGAATATGCCATCTATTTAACTGAACACTCTTTGCGCGACACGAAAGAAAAAATGTCACAAATAAAATCAGGTCCTTCGTCACATACCGAAAACATCCCTTCCCCTATGATTAACTCACAAATACAAAAACAAAAACTTCCACCTCCTTCATAAGGTGGAAGTTTTTTATTTAAACGAGCTTCACTACAACTTCTGTTTCCACATTACATACTCCGCAATAAAAAACATGATTGCAATACTCCTGTGAATTATTATGTGTTAAACCGTCTACTGCACTTAATAATTCTTGATCCATATATGCACTGTAATCGTCTATGTAATCTACAGTTTTCCCATAATCTTGGAGTATACCTTGGCAATTTTGACAAGAATATGTTTGTAATTCTAGCGCGTTGCAAAGCGGGCAAATTCCCATCATGATTCCTCCATACGTTATCGTTTAAAAACAATTAAAAAGCCCTTTTTTAGATTGAAGAGAGCATCTAGCCGTGCATAGACGCGGTCAGTTCCTTTTTCTGCCCCACCCTGGGTTAAAAAAGAACTATGCAGTTGCTCCCGATTTAATTTTCATTTTACTAAGCTTTAATTTTTCTCACTTTAATTACATTTTCGTTTAAAAGCCTCTTTTTTAGATTAAAGAGAGCATCTAGCCGTGCATAGACGCGGTCAGTTCCTTTTTCTGCCCACCCTGGGTTAAAACAGAACTATGCAGTTGCTCCCGATTTAATTTTCATTTTACTAAACTGGAATTTGTCTCACTTTAACAAATCATAAGTTAAGTAAGCCAAGCTGGTTATACAAAGAAAAAAACGCATATGATTTCGCTCTTAGTTTAGCCTTCTTTCTTAAAAATACAACGATTACTCTTATTTCATAATTTACGAAATGATGAAATATTTTTTACAAAATTTACAAATTATTTTTTTGTATATCTTTCTAGGTAACATCCATACTATGAGTACAAACTTAATTACCGATGGATTAGCGCCAAACGGGGCGATAATCTGGTTCAAATCCAGCTAGTCCAACCAAAAAAATTTTTATAACTCTAAGGAGGATATATTCCTATGGCAAACCAAAGTTCTTACAATCAATTAGTAGTACCAGGTGCAACAGCAGCAATCGATCAAATGAAGTACGAAATCGCTCAAGAATTTGGTGTACAATTAGGAGCAGATTCTACGGCTCGCGCTAACGGTTCTGTTGGTGGAGAAATTACAAAACGTTTAGTTGCAATGGCTGAGCAAAGCCTTGGCGGATTCCAAAAATAAATATATATGGCAAAAAGGTCTCAGGGCATATGCCCTGAGACCTTCCTTAATTTATTGCAACATTTGTAAAAACTTCTTCGTTCGTTCTTCTTTTGGATTTGTAAATACATCTTCCGGTGTACCTTGTTCGACAACGACACCGCCATCCATGAAAATAACACGGTTCGCAATTTGATGAGCAAAGCGCATTTCATGCGTTACAATGACCATCGTCATTCCTTCTTTAGCAAGTTCTTTCATAACCTTTAAAACTTCTTGAACTAGCTCAGGATCAAGTGCTGACGTTGGCTCATCAAATAGTAAAACTTCCGGCTCCATCGCAAGCGCACGAGCGATTCCAACGCGCTGTTGTTGTCCACCTGATAATTGGAACGGATATAAGTCTACTTTATCCGCAAGACCAACTTTTTCAAGGAAATAGTTTGCTTTTTTCTTCGCTTCTTCTTTCCCCATCTTTTTCACTGTAACGAGCCCTTCCATTACATTGTGAATTGCTGTTAAATGAGGAAATAGATTATGGTGCTGGAATACCATACCTGTTTGCGTACGAAGATTTACAATATCTTTCTTCGATACTTTTTGAGAGAAATCGAGCTCTTTATTGCCGATACGAATGTTACCAGCGTTCGGCGTTTCTAACACGTTGAGACAACGTAAGAATGTCGTCTTACCAGATCCAGATGGCCCGATAATAACAACCACTTCGCCCTTCTCAACTGATAAGTCTATATGTTTTAATACGGTATTATCTCCGAAACTTTTTTGTAAATGTTGAATTGAAATCATAAAAACAAAAACTCCTTTTATGAAAGGGTTATTTTAGAGTATAACGTTCTGAACGTTTTTCTAATATTTGTTGCACGATAGATAATAAGAAGCAAATTACCCAATAAATTAGACCTGCTTCAAAATAAACAATTAAAAACTCATAGTTCATTGCCGCAATTTCCTGCGCTTTTCGGAACATTTCTGTTACTAAAATTAACGACGCTAATGACGTATCCTTCACTAAACTAATAAATGTATTCGAAAGCGGCGGAATTGATACGCGTGTTGCTTGTGGTAAAATAACACGTTTCAATGCTTGCGGGTATGTCATCCCAATTGTGTAAGCCGCTTCCCACTGTCCTTTCGGGATTGAAAGGATAGAAGCACGAATAATTTCAGATGCATATGCACCTACATTTAATGAAAATCCAATAACTGCTGCTGTATATGGCTCAACTTCAATATTAAGAGTTGGAAGACCATAGAAAATAATAAATAACTGTACAAGAAGTGGCGTTCCGCGAATGATAGATACATAGATACGAGCAATCCATTGTAAAATACGACTACCTGAAATACGTGCGAGCGCTGTTAATGTCGCAAGTATAATACCGATAATAAATGTAATAAGCGTTAACGGAATTGTCGTAAAGACAGCTTCCTTCAGCATAGGCGCGAAGGAAGTCTGCATAATATCTATCCAAGTAGACAATCGATCTGACATCAATGCGCTACTTAGATACATTTTCACCGAACCATTTTTTCGTTATTTTATCGTACGTACCATCTTTTTTCATATCTTCTAACGCTTTATTTACTTCTTGTACAAGTTTGTCGCTACCTTTACGGAATAAGAATCCACTTTGTGACGCTTCTTTTTCTGTATCTACAATTTTAATTTTTGCATCTTTTTTCGTTTCTAAATAGTTTAACACTGATAATTTATCATTGATTGTAAAATCAACGCGGCCAGAACTTAATAATTCTGCTGCTTGGCTAAATCCTTCTACACCTGTGATTTCCGCACCATTTTTCTTAGCAATATCTGCGTAGTTACTCGTTAAAGATTGCGCTGCTTTTAATCCTTTTACGTCAGCAAATGTAGCAGGTTTATCTTTATCTTTCGCAACAACTAATGCTGCTGAAGAAGAAATGTATGGACTAGAGAAGTCATATTTCTTTTGGCGATCTTCACGAATACCAACTTCGTTCGCAACCATGTCGAAACGTTTTGCATCTATTCCTGCAAGTAAGCTATCCCATTGTGTTTCTTTAAATACAGGCTTTACACCTAAACGTTTTGCAACTTCTTCTGCTAATTCAACGTCAAACCCAGTTAATTTATCGTTTGTATCGTGGAACGTAAATGGTGGATATGTACCTTCTGTACCAATTACAAGCTCACCGCTTTGTTTTATCTTCTGTAATGCATCTTGATTAGCTGTATCTTTTTTCTCTTCTTTACCGCAGCCCGCTACAATCCCAATCGCTAATGTAGTTACTGCAAGCACTGAAAATAATTTTTTCATGATAGTAGTCCTCCAAGTATTCTGATAGGAATTTAAAAACTATATTGATTGTATGCAATTTCGAACAATTTTTCAATGAAAATGTTCTTATTTAGTTTAACCTTTTTCTTCATAATCAAACAAAATGGAAAAATAGCGCTACATACAAAAAATAAGTAACATTTTTTAATATAGCATTTATAAAGAAAAAGGTAAAACAATACCTACTTATTTATAAGTTTTTCAGCCGGTGAAATATATTAACTTCTAAGCGGACAATCCGATCAAAAAAGAACTTGCGAAAATCGCAAGTTCTTCTAAAAATTAAGCACTCTGGTTTCCTTCCATTTGCGTTTTATACATATCGTAATAACGCCCGCGCTTTTTCATTAATTCATCATGGGAACCTTTTTCCAAAATCGTTCCTCTATCAAGCACAATAATTTGATCAGCGCTCTTAATTGTTGAAAGACGATGAGCGATAATAAACGTCGTTCGTCCTTTCTTCACAACTTCTAGCGCTTGTTGAATCATCGCTTCTGTTTCTGTATCAATACTGGAAGTCGCTTCATCTAAAATTAAAATAGCAGGATCAAAAGCAAGTGCCCTAGCAAACGATATAAGCTGACGTTCTCCGGTTGAAAGTGTACTTCCTTTCTCCGTAATTTTTTCATCTATATTGTTCGCAAACCTTTCCGCACCAACATCACGTAACGCCTTCACGATGCGATCTTTTGAAATTTTTTCATTTTCTAAGCTTACATTGGATGCCACTGTCCCGCTAAATAAAAACGGATCTTGCAATACAATTCCCATATGTTCACGTGTTGCTTGTTTCGGCATCTCTGTTACATCATGACCATCAATCGTAAGCTTCCCTTTTTGAAATTCATAAAACTGAAAGAGCACATTCATAATGGAACTTTTTCCTGATCCAGTATGACCGACAAGTGCCACTGTCTCCCCTTGTTTCGCTTCAAAAGAAATATTTTTTAATACTTCATCTTTTCCATTGTAAGAAAACGAAACATTATCGAATTTCACATTTCCGGTTAAGCGAGGCATACGTTCTTCTTCTACTGCCTCTCCCTTTTCCTCTAGCAATTCAAAGACGCGCTCTGATGCAACACGCGATTGCTCTAAGTTAGCAAGTTGGTTCACCATGTTCGTAATTGGCGAGAACAATCTCGTTAAATAATCGACGAAAGCATACAGTATCCCTAGAGAAAGGAGGCCAGAAGCACTTAATGAAGCACCACCGAAATACCAAATTACACCTGTAAAAGCGATGTTTCTTAATACAGACACTAAATTATGCGAAGTTGCTGCATTTAAATTTAAAATTTTATTTTGATATTTAAAATAATCACCATTTAACTCTTCAAATTCCTTCTTCGTTTCATGTTCTTGACGAAATGCTTGAATAATTGGCATCCCTTGAATTGATTCATTCACTGTTCCGTTAATATCCGATAAACGCGAACGCATTTTATGATTGTATACAGACGCATACTTTCTATACATAATCGCCCAAACAATTAAAATTGGGATGATGAGCAAGCATAGTGCCGCCAGTTTTACATCAAGTAAAAATAGCGCAGCGAAAATCCCGATAATATAGATGATACTAGAGACGAATGTCGCAAGCACTGTTACATATAAATCACGAATCGCTTCTGTATCATTCGTTACACGCGATACAATTTTCCCTGCTGGTAAATGGTCAAAATAACGAATTGGCAACGTTTGAATATGGGAAAAGACGTCTTCCCTCATAATTTGAATAATTTTGTTTGCCGCCTTCTGTAAGAAGAACTGCTTTCCGTATGCAAATAATGATACGACTACTAATAAAGCGAAATACCCACCGCCAAGTAGTAATAACCTATTTATTTCTGGTTTATAAAACGCAAATACCTCTTCTTTCGTTAAGGCTTTCGATTTATACACTTGCACTGCCTTACCACTTTGTACTGTAAGCACATCACCCTTAACAGAACGAGTTCCTTCAAGCGTTATTTTATTCGGTACAAAATAGTACTGAAAACCAACTTGAATCACTCGGACTTCTTTCCCTTTTTGCTCACCTTGTTCAAAGCGATCACTTCGCTTATAAAAGGCGCCATTATATGAAACAGCATCCTCACTCTTTTCTGTTTCATACCAGGGTCTCTCTATTCCAACGATATGCTCATCGATCATCGTTTTTGCGACGAAAGGACCCGCGAGTTCTGCAATAACGAAAACAAATAGCATCGCCATCGCTGCAAAAATCGGCCCTTTTACTTTCATCGCGTATTGAAACAATCGTTTTGAAACACTCATATTTTCACCCCACTATCCGTACTTTCACTTTCACCTTGTTGTCTTTCGAACTGCTCTGCATACCAGCCCCCATTTCGAACGAGCGCTTCATGCGAACCTTCTTCAATAACCTCACCGTTATCCATAACGAGAATCCAATCAGCATGCTGCACTGCTGACAAACGATGCGTTGTTATAATCGTCGTCTTCCCGCTTCTTTCTGTTCGTATGTTTTCAATAATTGCCGCTTCAGTACGAGCATCAACAGCTGATAAAGAATCGTCCAAAATTAAAATTTCCGGATTTTGAATAACAGCCCTCGCAATCGAAATCCTTTGCTTTTGCCCACCTGATAAAGAAACACCTTTCTCTCCAACGAGCGTTTCTAAACCTTCCGGTAAAAACTCTAAATCCTTTTTAAACGCAGCTATTTCAATCGCTTTTTCAAGTTCTTCTTCAGTCGCTTCTCTATTTCCGAATAAAATATTTTCCTTCGCTGTTTTTGAGAACAAAATGTGTTCCTGAGGTACATACCCAATCCAGCCAAGTACGTTATCATTCGTAATTTTATCTAGCTTCACATCAGAAACCGCAATATCCCCTTCCCCAAGTGGATATTGACGAAGAAGCTGACGAACGAGCGTCGTTTTCCCGCTTCCTGTTTTCCCAACAACTCCAAGTGTCTCTCCTTGTTTTAATGAGAATGAAACATTTTTTAAATTTGTTTCAATTGATGAAGGATATGAAAAAGTAACATTATCAAATTGAATGTAATCTGGCTCTTGTACAACCTTTGGATCTTTCGGATTCTTTACATCCGGTTCATAAGCTAACGTTTCATTTACACGGTCGAGCGACGCATTTCCTCTTTGCATAACATTAATCAATTCACCAATTGCAAACATCGGCCAAATCATCATCCCTAAATAGACGTTAAAAGAAACGAGCTCACCAAGTGTCACCTTTGATTGGAATACGAGATATGCACCGTACACTAAACCAATTAAATAACTAAGACCGACGAGCATTTTTACAGTTGGCTGGAATAATGCATCGATTCTTGCTACTCTCATATTTTTCTCGTATACGTCATCTCCTAAATGATGAAACCTTTCTTGATCAGCGTTCTCCTGTACATACGCACGAATAACGCGTACACCCGCAATTGATTCAAGTACTTTATCGTTCATATCCCCGAACGCATCTTGCGCGACTGTAAATCTTTCATGCAACTTCTTTCCGTATCTATTCATCGCATATGCCATAATCGGAAGCGGTATAAGCGCAGCAAATGTTAACTGCCAACTAATTGAGAAGCCCATCATACAAACGATTGTAAGCATATATAGACTAGAATCAACGAGCGTTAATATACCAAAACCAGCTGTCATGGAGATTGCTTTTAAATCATTTGTCGCTCTCGCCATTAAATCGCCAGTACGATTTTTTTGATAAAACGTCGGTGTCATCTTAAGTAAATGCCCCATAAATTTTGAACGCATCGTTTTCTCAAGTACGAACGCACCGCCAAATAGTTGGTGCTGCCAAATGAAAGTAAGCACATACCCACCAATCGTTACCCCAAGTAAAATAAAAATATATTGCATAATCGCCTCATTCGTTAAGGCTCCCGTTTTAATATTATCAATTGTAATTCCTAACACTTTCGGTGGAATTACCTCTATCACGTTTACAATTAAAAGTACCCCAATTGCGATACTATACCTTTTCCAATGCTCTCTAAAAAACCAGCTTAACTTTAGTAATACTGAAAACAATATAACCTCCCCTTTCTCGTTCCCGTTTGATTCACATTTCTTTACCCGCTATCTAAACCCATCACATTTACATTTCGTAAGCCATACAATTTCATCACATTTTTCCACCTTCCAAATTCTGATTTTTTATAGTAACCACGCAAACAAGGAAAATAAAGTGAAACTTTAATCAGTGGGGGTTTTGTTCATTCCCCACTGATTATTAGCCCGCAAATAGCGGGATAAACAAAAAAAAGCATACCGCCGCTTGACGATATGCAAAGAATGCATAAAAGCGTACGTTACGATATACGCAACGTACGCTTCTCATAAGACGCAAAGGTCCTATATATCCGCACGGGTTGCGTAATGATATGAATGTTTTCCGCCATTTAACAGAGCTAAGCCCATTACATTTACGATTACAATCATTACGCACACCCCCTTCATTTATTTTCCATTTATAATCTTACAACTTTATTGAGTATTCTGTCAATTGTTTTTTTCGCTTTAGAATAAAATAATCTTTTATCACAAAAAATGAAAGTGATGCATTCTACTTATAATTCAGTTTGAAATAAGGGAATCTTCTGTAAGAAAGGGCATACAAAACAAAAAAATAATAAGAAATCGTTTTCACAAACATTTCATTTGAAAAATATTATCAAACCACCTACAATCACCTTATACTCACTCTTACAAGTTGCTATTTTAGGAGGACTAATCATGACAACTAGCAATACGTACAAATTTTATTTAAACGGAGAATGGAGAGAAAGCTCTTCAGGTCAAACAATCGACATTCCATCTCCATACTTACACGAAGTAATTGGGCAAGTACAAGCAATTACTCAAGGAGAAGTAGATGAAGCAATTGCATCTGCAAAAGAAGCTCAAAAATCATGGGCTGAAGCTTCTCTACAAGATCGCGCAAAATATTTATATAAATGGGCTGATGAGCTCGTAAATATGCAAGATGAAATTGCCGATATCATTATGAAAGAAGTCGGTAAAGGATATAAAGATGCGAAAAAAGAAGTTGTTCGTACAGCTGACTTCATTCGTTACACTATTGAAGAAGCTCTTCATATGCACGGAGAAAGCATGATGGGCGATAGCTTCCCTGGCGGAACGAAATCTAAACTTGCGATTATCCAACGCGCACCACTTGGTGTTGTATTAGCAATCGCACCATTTAACTACCCAGTAAACTTATCTGCTGCAAAACTTGCACCAGCACTTATTATGGGTAACGCTGTTATCTTCAAACCAGCAACACAAGGTGCAATTAGCGGTGTTAAAATGGTTGAAGCACTTCATAAAGCTGGCCTTCCAAAAGGTCTTGTAAACGTAGCTACAGGACGCGGTTCTGTAATTGGTGACTACTTAGTAGAACATCCTGGCATCAATATGGTATCGTTCACAGGTGGTACAAACACTGGTAAGCACTTAGCGAAAAAAGCTGCAATGATTCCACTTGTATTAGAACTTGGTGGTAAAGACCCTGGTATCGTTCGTGAAGATGCTGACTTACAAGATGCTGCAAATCATATCGTAAGCGGTGCATTCTCTTACTCTGGTCAACGTTGTACAGCTATTAAACGTGTACTTGTACACGAAAATGTAGCAGACGAGCTTGTTGACTTATTAAAAGAGCAAGTAGCTAAATTATCAGTTGGATCTCCAGAGCAAGACAGCACAATCGTCCCATTAATCGACGACAAATCTGCTGACTTCGTTCAAGGCTTAGTTGATGATGCTGTAGAAAAAGGTGCAACAATCGTTATCGGTAACAAACGTGAGCGCAACTTAATTTACCCAACATTAATTGACAACGTAACAGAAGAAATGAAAGTTGCTTGGGAAGAGCCATTCGGCCCAATCCTTCCAATCATCCGTGTTTCTTCTGATGAACAAGCGATTGAAATTGCTAACAAATCAGAGTTCGGTCTGCAAGCAAGTGTCTTCACAAAAGACATTAACAAAGCGTTTGCAATTGCTAACAAAATCGACACTGGTTCTGTTCAAATTAACGGACGCACAGAGCGCGGTCCTGACCACTTCCCATTCATCGGTATAAAAGGTTCAGGTATGGGCGCACAAGGTATTCATAAGAGCCTTGAGTCTATGACACGTGAAAAAGTAACTGTATTAAACTTAGTTTAATCTTATATGTAGCAGCTGATCTAATATTTAGGTCAGCTGCTTTTTAGTTAAAACCCTCCAGGACCTAATAACAAATTCTTCTCTATAATCTGATTATTACTATATCCATTGACGTATAAAAATACATTTGTTACTCTTAAACATGTTAATTTAATACATAAATCCTCATTCGTATCTCGGTGAGGTAGAGGTTGCAGTCATTAAGAGTATCATTTCAGGAGATGTAGTGGCATTGATGAAGAAATGAGAAAGGAATGATTGCCGAAGTAAGTCGTGTCCACCATACACGCTTGCTGGGTCTGCATTTAATAAGTGCAGAACTGTCACAAACGTTTCGTTTGTGGAGAGCTATCGAGAGGTATGTCGTGGGTTTCTTATAAGATAGAAAGCATGTAGCGGCAGATTACGTGCTTTTTTTGTTTTGTTTGGACCTTCTCTTCCTTATCAGGAAGACATACATATCTCCTCGCTTGACTTGGTTATACTAACTTTGGAGGTATTTTCTATGCAACAAAAAAAATGGGGCTTTTGGGTACTAACAGCTTTCGTTGTCGGTAACATGGTTGGCGCTGGTATTTTCATGGTGCCAAGTACGTTAGCACAAACAGCAAGCCCACTCGGTGTCACTTTAGCTTGGTTAACAACAGGGTTTGGTGTTTTAATGCTAGCTCTTGTTTTCGGTAATTTAGCAATTCGTCGTCCTGATTTAACGACAGGACCACAAAGTCATGCATATGCTTTATTCTCAACACCAAAAAGAAAGAAAATGGCTGGTTTCAGCATGGTATGGGGATATTGGGTTGCAAACTGGGCAAGTAACGTTGCCATTATTACATCTTTCGCGGGATATTTATCGCTCTTCTTCCCAATTATGAAAGATACACGACTACTATTTTCAATTGGCTCTTTCAATATAGAAGTTGGAAAACTAATTACATTTACTATTTGTTCCATCTTACTTTGGGGAACACATTTAATTTTAACAAACGGTGTAAGCGGAGCTGGGAAGCTAAACTTCTTAGCGACAACAACGAAAGTAACTGGATTCCTTCTATTCATTGTCGTTACGTTATTTGCGTTCGAAGCTTCAAAGTTTGGACAATGGTACACACCGATGATCGATAAAGAAGGCGTATCACACGGTCTCCTTTCACAAGTAAATTTAGCGGCTCTTACAACGCTTTGGGCATTTATCGGCATTGAATCAGCCGTTCTTTTATCAAACCGAGCTACTTCTCCCAAAACGGTAAAACGTGCGACTGTTGCCGGTTTACTAATAACAGTTGCAATTTATTTAGGAATTACAATTTTAACAATGGGTGTACTTCACGTTGATAAATTACAAGCTTCTGAACGTCCATTAGCAGATGCATTAAACGCTGCAATGGGTCATGGCGGCGGGAAACTTATGGCATTACTTGCTCTTACTTCCCTATTCGGTTCAATATTAGGCTGGATTTTATTAAGCTCAGAAGTACCTTATCAAGCAGCAAAAGAAGGTTTCTTCCCTTCCTTCTTTGCAAAAACGAATAAAAAAGGAAGTCCAATTCATTCACTACGATTAACAAACATTATGTCGCAAGTGTTCTTATTCTCAACATTATCAGGAACAATTGCGGAAGCTTATACATTCGTTATTACCGTATCAACACTGGCCTACCTCATTCCATATCTCGTTTCACCAATCTTCCAGTTAAAACTAGTCGCAACTGGTGAAACATATAAGAATGAAATGGGTTCAAGAATTATGGATGGTGTAGTTGCAGTTATCGCACTTTGCTATGCACTATGGGTTATTAAAACCGGCGCATCCGATATAAAAACATTTCTTCTCGGAATTGGTTTATTCGGAATTGGCTTTGCCTTCTATCCATTAATGAATCGTGATCAGAAAAAAAATAAAGAAAAGAAAAACGAGCAAGTTGCGTAACGCAATTTGCTCGTTTTTTACTTTATAAAACATATATAATAGAAAAAAGAGGTGAAAAACATGTCAATCGAATCACTATGGAGCTCTCGCTTTCAACAACATATTCAAAATGCCATCACATACTTTGCACGTATGATTAACGGTTTACTATATAGCTTCATCTTCGTCTCATGTGTAGGTGCATATTATTACGCTAAGTTTCTTAAAACGGATCCTTCTAAAGGAATATCTTTATTACTCATCACGATCGTACTTACACTCATTATAACGAGATGCCAAGTTCGCACATTTATTCAAAAACCAGACGCTGTCTATTTACTTGCATTAGAAGAGAAATTAACATCTTATTTTAAAAAATCTCTTCTATATAATTACATCATTCAGCTTTTCCCGCTTATATTTACGTTCCTTGTTATCGTACCGCTTGCCATGCAATCATTACAACTAACCGTACCTTTCTTATGTACAATCTTTATAATTTTAATGATTCTAAAGGGCTGGAACATATACATACATTGGATGTGGCGTGATAGTTATGAAAAAAGCATATGGTTTATCATTCGCATTGCTTGTAACGCCCTGATCATTTACATGCTGTTTTATACTGCAAATGTGATCGTGTTAGGCGGACTACTCTTACTTCTTGCTTTCCTGCTTCTATACACGAAGAAACAACCTACAAAACGAATACCGTGGGATTACATAATCGAACAAGAAGAAAAAATGGACGTTCATTTCTATCAATTTGCTAGCATTTTCACCGATGTTCCGCAACTGAATAAGCAAGTAAATAAAAGAAAATGGCTTACAAATTGGATTGAACCTTTATTACATAAAAAACGAGCAACTTTCTTCTATTTACATACACTAGCATTTTTACGCGGTAATGATTATTTCGGTATATATATTCGCTTAGGGTTGATCGGTGCTTTCGCTCTATATTTTATTCCGAATATATATGTAAAAGGTGCTATCGCTTATATCGTCCTATATATGATTTCTATGCAGCTCCGTTCCCTGTGGAAATATTTTTCGGGAAATATTATTGTAGCATTATATCCAATTGATACTGAAGAACGAATGAGTCAATTTCTTAGCTTAATTTTCATATTGCTAAGTATTCAACTCATTGTATTTTCAAGTGTTATACTCATTGCCACAGGGCAATTTTCACATAGTCTTATCATTATGATTATCGGGTTAATCTGGATCAAATTTATTATTGTACCAAAAACGAAGCAACGCGTTTCTTCGTTTTAACGAAAAGAATTATCTTAAAAGCCAAGGAGAAAATAAATTATCTCCTTGGCTTTTTTGTTTTTCTTCCTCAAACAAGAATCATTGAAACAACCGATATTTTATGATTTTTACATACAAAAACGATAATACATGTTTACGTCCTAATAAAAAGGGTAGTTATTAAATTAACAGGGCAAAGGAACTGGAGGGAATGAAAAAATATGAATTAAAGTTTCACTTTATAAAAGGCGTTGCTCAAGGACGATTCTGGAACCGATTATATAATATAAGGAGCTGATTGCAATGAGTAAAAAAATTGCTATTTTAATAACGGATTATTTCGAGGACACAGAATACACAGAGCCAGTAGAAGCTTTTAATCAAAAGGGATACGAATTAACAACTATTGAAATGGAAAAAGGTAAAACGGTACACGGTAAACAAGGAAAAAGTGAAGTCGTAATTGATAAAAGTATTGATGATGTTTCTCCAGAAAACTTTGATGCCCTCTTTATACCAGGCGGATTTTCCCCAGATATACTTCGTGCAGATGAACGTTTTGTTCGCTTTAGCAAAGCATTTATGGATGCGAAAAAACCTGTTTTTGCTATTTGTCACGGCCCCCAATTACTCATCACTGCACAAGCACTTGAAGGACGCGATGTGACTGGATATAAATCCATTGAGGTCGATTTGAAAAATGCCGGTGGAAATTTTCATGATAAAGAAGTGGTTGTATGCCAACATCAGCTAGTAACAAGTAGACAACCGGAGGACATCCCAGTGTTTATTGAAGAATCATTGCGTATATTAGGGTAGTTATTAGAGGTTAACCTTTTTATTTGTAAAAAACAAAATTAACACCATATGAAACATTTCTTCATCTTTAATGATTTTTTGAGACAGCCTCTTTTCTCGTCCCAAAATTTCTAATCACTTTTCATAGGCAGTTCTCATATAGTGAAAATGACTATACAATTCCTATCCATAAGTTAAATAATGATTTTACACATATAAATAAAAAAGATAGGAGCTCTATTATGAACAACAATCCGCCTTCAACGCCCCAAAACAACTCAGAAGAAAATAGCCGTGACATTAAATTGCAAACATTACGGGTCATCGGACTCATCGTCCTTATTAGTGGTTATATTCTCGTCGCTCTCTCAGAAGTAGGTGAGCTGAAAACCTTATTAACAAACCCTAACGCCAATCCTGATTTAGCTGAAGTTGATCCGTTTTAAAAATTATATAAAAAGCGAGTCCCAGTATAACTGGTTCGCTTTTATATAGTTTCATCCAATCTGAGAAACATTTCCTTCATTCTGATACTTCTCTTTCCCTATCGCCTTCATAAATAATAAAATACTGCTCATACCAACGATGAAATATAGAGCGCTCATGCCCCAAGATGCAATAAACGAGCCTAGCATAACACCTAATGCCCCATTCATTTTTGCCACTTGAAAGACCATTCCGTTAATCGCCATATATGAACCTCTTGCCTCATCCGGCACCATGTCCGCCATTATAGATTGACGAACCGGCACATACATCACCTCTCCTACAGTTTGGAAAAGCCCTGCAATTAATAAGATCCATAAACTATTGCTCGTTCCGAGTATTGTAAATCCAATTGTGTAAATGAATAAACCTACATATAAAATTTTCAAATCGTTGAAGCTTTTCAGCATTTTAATAAGAAGCGCTGAACATAACACAACTAAAATTGTATTCTCTGCCGATATCCAGCTGAGCATTCGAATACCTGTTAAATCGAATGTAAAACCATTCCCGAAGAAAAAGTGCGCCGTTTCAAATTCCTTCTGTAAACGTATCCCTAAATAATTATTAATTTGAAACTCTAACGATAGTGTACATATACTTGCTGCACAAAAAATTAAAAACGCTCTATCTTTCATCACGACTTTATAACTATCTGCCATATCTTTTAATACATTTTTCTTCTCCACCGTTTTTCGTGCCATATACACTTCTTCCATATATACAGCCATCACATATAAAGTAATAACTGCAATAACTGTTAATCCGATAAACAATTGCAATCTATAGTTCTCAAATAGTAATCCGCCAAATATTGCTCCAATCGCAATTGATAAGTTAATAGCCCAGTAGTTAATGCTATACATCACTTTTCGATTTTCAGGTGTACTCACATCTATTAACATCGCTTCCGTCGCTGGATTCATAAGTCCAGATCCTAAACTATTCACTAACATAAACACAAATGTTAGCCACGGTGAATCTACATAATCTGAGTTCGCAACTCCCATACAAGCTATGGAAACGACTTGTATACTTTGGCCGATAATCATTACTTTTTTACGACCGAGCCGATCTCCAACATACCCACCATATAAACCGATAATTAATGCAGCTAGCACATTGATGAGTAATAAAGCACCAGCAATCGCACTACCTAACTTTATTGAAAAGTAAATTGCCATAAATGGAAAAATCATTGTGGATACAGTGCGTGTTAAAAACGAAGTTATAATTCTGATTTTTATATTTCGGTGCATACTCCAAAATCCCATTGTTTCCCCCTCCTTATGCTTATTCATTTTACTTTGAAAAAGAGGAAGAAAAAGGTTAGAATATTCTAAAGAGTTTCCCCTTTTATCCCGCATTAACGGGCAGTAAGACCCCCACTGATTAAAGTTTTACTTTATTATAGAAGGAAGTGTATATATGAAAATTATGGACTATTACATTCGTTTAAGATTACATGCACAAGACCAACAACATACACGAAATAGCTTACAAGAATTAGCGGATGTTTTATATTGCAGTACGAAAAACGTAAAGATTTTATTAAAGAAAATGAACGAGGAGCAATTAATTAAGTGGACACCAGGGCGTGGTCGCGGAAATAAAACAGAAATTATATTTGCACATACTTTAGCAGAAGCGATTGAATCCTATACAGATGAACTGTTAACCCAAGAAAAATTAAAAGATGTCTTTCTTCTTTTAAAAGAGCCCCTTCCTATTGCAATTCAAAAAAAGATAGAAAATAAACTACATCATCATTTTGGATACGAACCTTCAAATGATATGTATGACATATTGAAGATCCCTATATCAAGAAAGATATTACCATTAGATCCCGCTTTTACGGCTGTAACAACAGAGGGTCATCTTATTAACCAAATTTTTGATACATTAGTCATTTATAACGATATTACAGAAAAAATGGAACCACACATTGCACATACGTGGGAATTAAGCGAAGACGGGCTTACGTGGACGTTTCATTTAAGAAAAGATATATATTTTCATAACGAAACTGTTCTAACTTCTAAAGATGTACAATTTTCATTTGAAAGATTGCAGCAAGCTCAATCTCCTTACGCATGGTTAACACAGGAAATTGTTCAAATTGAAACACCATCACCACTGCAAATACGATTTCATTTAGCAAAACCTAACGTTTTTTTCTTACGTTATGTGAGTTCCATGCAACTCGCAATTTTACCGCATGATGCAGTTATTCAAAATCATCACTACATAGGTACTGGACCTTTTAAACTTACTCATTACTCTGAAGACAATATCGTACTCGAAGCGTTCACCCATTATTTTAAAGAGCGTGCGTTATTAGACCGTATTGAATTTTGGGGTATTCCTGATCATTTGCAAATAGATGCTGATTATGAACTACCAAATGAAGAGGAAAATGAAAGGCATGATATACAAATAGAAGAAATAGGTTGTATTTATGCTAGCTTCAACTTTACAAAACCTGGTCCTCATCACGACATTCACTTTCGAAAGGCTTGGAGAGAACTATATGACGTTGAAACGATACTTCATAGCATAGAGGGTAGACGAACAATTGCTGCATCAAGCTTTTTCCCTGAAAGAAGCCGTCAAGTTCCTAACAGGTCCTACTCTTTAGAAAAAGCGAAAGACTATTTAAAAAAGAGCACCTATAATGGAGAAACGATACATATTTATTTCTTCGCATTTAAAGATAGTGCAAATGATGCACATTTCCTAAAAGAACGCTGCGAACAATTAGGAGTACACGTAGAACTTCACCCATTTCTCGTTTCAGATTATATGGATCGTTCTATTGATAAACATGCGGATATTATTTTCATGGGGGAAGTATTTGCTACCGATCATGAAATTGCATTTTTAAATGTATTTAAAAATAAAAGTTGCTTCGTAAATCGATTCATGGACCCACACTATGCAAAACAAATTAATTGTTTACTTGATACCTTTTTATTAGAAGACAATAAAGAAAAACGGTATAAGCTCATGTATGAGATTGAAGAGTTTTTACAAGCTGAAAAAATCATTTTATTTAACTATCACGTTTTAAAAAGAAAAACATATCCTTCTTCTTTAAAAAACGTAACAATTGATTCATTCGGTTGGGCAAATTTTGCAAAGTTATGGATACAGCCATCCCCGCATTAAATACGGGGATGACTGTAATTATTGAATGACTTCTTCTAAATGGTTCTTCAAGTTCTCTAAATACTTCTCAACAGTAGGATTTTTCACCACATCATAACAAGCAAAACTCTTTAACGGACTCATACCAAGAAACTTCTGCACACGATGTAAATGACTAAGTGCTGATTCTAAACTTTCTCCTTCAAAGAACTTCGTCTTATCTCCGAATGCTTTTTCAGGTGCATTCCAAGTTGTAGAAAACATATACTGCTTCTCTTTTAATAAACCACCTGTTCCATATTCATCTGCACCTTTAAAGAACAAACCGTATTCATACACTTCATCCATATATGTTTTAAATAATCCCGGTACACTAAACCAGTAAATAGGTGTTTGATAAATTACAACATCAGCCCATAGAAATTTATCTTGTTCTTCTTTCATACTATATCCATCTTGAATCGTCGTTGTTTTCACATAATGATTCTCACTTAATACAGTTATCATATAATCAACTAACGTTCTATTTAATCGACCTTCTTTCGTACCGTATTTTTCATGTCCATTTATAATAAATATATTTTTCATCACTTTTCTCTCCCTTATTTTATTCCTCAGCTATTAACCCAAGTTGTTGTTTCAGCGTAAGATTATCTTCTAAATGCCAATCTTCCGTTATCTTGCCATCCTTCACATGCAAAATATCAATTGCAAAAAAATTGATTTTCTTATCATTATGAGTTCCTGTAAAAGAAAGACGAGCTGTTACTTTATCACCAACGACTAATAAATCTTCAATCTCGCAATGTATATCAGGAACTACTTTACGAAAGTTTTGCGCCGCAAGCTTTAATCCTTCAGTGCCTTGTGGTCGACCTTTCGGCAGTGTGTTATCGAAAAAATTTTCAGTAACCGTCTGCGGAATAAGCTCCTCTTTACCTGTATCCCAAAATGCATAAAAACGCTGAGCTGCATGCACGATTTCTGTCGCTTCCTTTTTACTTAATGAAGAATCAATTGTCATTGCTTTTGGCTTCGGCATTTCTTTTAATAACTGAATTTCAGTTTTTTGCTCACCACTACATGCTACAAGCACAATACAAATGACAAAAAAACTAAGAAACATAAACAACTTTTTCATACCCATGGAAATCACCTCCTCTTCATACAAACCCTTTGTATTTCGTATTGCTATTGTATATGCACTAACTTCCTTTATGGAAGTAGTGATATTTTTTTCATATAGTTACCAAAAAGATAGTTTTGTGATACGATAAGGCAAATTCATTCAAAAAATTTTTATGGAGGCTATTTCCATGAGCAATATAGATCCAGTTGTATTAACGAAAGGTTTACCTGGTATACCTTGTCCTATCGCTAAAACGCTTGACGTAATTAGTACAAAATGGACGTTTTTAATCATTCGTGACCTTCTTATCGAAGGAACTTTACGCTTTAGTAATTTACAAAAATCAATGGATGGGATTAGTCCGAAAACTTTATCGCTTCGCCTAAAAGAATTGGAAACGCAAGGGATTATAACGCGAAAAGTATATCCAGAGGTTCCACCTCGCGTAGAGTACACGTTAACGGATAAAGGAAAGCAATTAGAGGGGATATTTATTGAATTAAAGCGGTTTGGATTAAGTTTATAAACGAAAAGCCCCTTACCATAAAAATAGTAAGAGGCTTTTCGTTATTCACTACATTACTTCGCAAAACTTTGAGCTAGTTGTTTCTCTCTCCACATAAATGTAATGCCGAGACCAACGATTAAAACAACACCTGAAAATGCATATGGATAATTAATGTTTATATCAAATAATATTCCGCCCATCGCTGGTCCTGCGATATTTCCTAAACTCGTATACGTTGAGTTCATACCAGCAACGAATCCTTGCTCTTTTCCAGCTGCTTTTGATAAAAACGTCGTTAAAGCTGGACGAAGCAAATCAAATGCTAGGAAAATAAAGCAAGTAACGAGAAGTACAATCCAATAATTAAAGACTACAGTTGAGACGAATGCTAATACTGCACCTACAATTAAACATATTTGAATTAATACTTTCTCACCGAACATGTCAACCAATTTGCCAAACATAAATACTTGCACAACTACCCCAAAGATGGAGCTAATCGTAATAATTGCAGCAATATCTTTCGGTGTGAAACCAAACTTATGATCAGAGAACAGGCTAAACACAGTTTCATATGCTGATAATCCAAATGCGAGTACAAATACAATAATAAATGCGATTGCATACATTGGATTTAATGATTTCTTTAAATCTCCGATAAAGCTGGATTCTTTCGTATTAGCAGAAATCTCTGCAAGTTCTTCTTTCGTTAACGGCTCTTTCAAAATAAATATAGAAATCACGCATGCAACAAAGGCAATCACTGCTGCCACAAAGAACGGCACACGTATACCGTATTCTGCAATAAACCCGCCGATTCCAGGCCCTATAATAAATCCGGTACTAATAGCCGCTGAAAGATATCCCATCGCCTTTGGACGTTCTTGAATAGAAGTAATATCAGCAACATATGCCGTAACACCCGGCATAATAAACGCGGCACTAATTCCGCCTAACACCCTCGCTGCATAAAGCATCCACACATCTGTACCTAATCCAAAAAGAAGCTCTGAAACACCAAAAATAAATAATCCAATGATTATCATTTTCTTCCTACCGTAAATGTCGACCCAACGACCCGTAATAGGTGAAGTAATAAGCTGCGCCATTGCAAACACTGCAACGAGATAACCCATCGTCTTTCCTGTTAAATTCATATCATTCATAAAGGACGGCATAACCGGAATGATTAATCCAATCCCTAAAAAAGCGATAAATATATTACTCAAAAGAATGATCAATACCATCTTTTGTTCTTTTATCGGTTTCTTCAATTTTTAACACCTCTTCCCGCAGTTCCTCTCAAAAATAATGCCCAAGAAGCTTTTTCTTTATCCTGCTATTTGTGGGCTCACACTAAGTAAAGATGTCCCCACTCATTAGAATTTCACTCTATCCTTCCACACATACATAAACACAGGGTGAATGACTATCATTCAGTTTCCCGCAGAAATGAACCTACCTTTTCAGACAGGTTCATCTTACTACTTCTTTATATGTAGTGCATGTGTTAAAAAATCTAGTACTTCTGCCTTTTGTAGCTCGACTTGCTCATCATCTTTATGATCATATAAATAAACTTGTTCCGCTGCTGATTCAACAAGAGCGATAAATAACTTCGCTGTTCGCTCAGCGTGAACCGAATCACGAATTTCACCTGATTCTTTTGCCTCACTTAAAAAGCCACTTAGCCATATATAAAGAGGCTCATATACAGCTTCCCATTCTTTTATATGTTCAGTTGATGCAAGGCCCGCATACATTAATGCTTGTATTTCACGATATTCAGCTATAAAGGTAAATACTGCATCTATTACTTGCTCAACTTTACTTGAAAAAGGTGAATCGTTCTGTACTTTTTCTTTCACTGCAAGTATCATCTTCTCAACCATCACTTCTGCTATTGCAGGCATAACAGATAACTTAGAAGGAAAATATAAATAGAAAGTTCCTTGTGCAATGCCAGCCAATTTCACGATATCAGAAATCTTCGTTTTTTCAACGCCCTTTTCCTGAAACACTTCAATAGCTGCATAGACAATTTTTTCTTTTTTATTCATCATCTAAACCCTTTCACACGCGTATTGAATGACTGTCACTCATTTTATAAAATAACTAGCTGTACTGTCAATCATCGTGCACTTTTCATAATAAAAATCTCCCAACAAATCGTTAGGAGATTTAACTTTAATATCCTTTTCTTATGAAAGAGCCTTTAATCCCGTAACTCCACATACGATAAGAGCTACACTAATCAAACGTGCCTTACTTTTCGATTCACCAAACAGAAACATATTTAATAAAACAGCTCCTGCTGTTCCAATGCCAATCCAAACCGCATAAGCTACACTTACTTGTAAGAACAAGAAAGATGTGTATAAGAATGCAAAGGAAGTTGCAAATCCACCTATATAAATCGCTCCATTTGTTAACGTCTTATCTTTACTATACATTTTAAGGCCTATCACACCGACTATTTCACTAATTGCAGCAAAAAATACGAAAATCCAACCCATTTTTAAGCAGCTCCTTTCACAATTTCTTCCGCGGTTTCTTCTTTATTATCAGCTAATTTTAAACCGATCACGCCCGCTACGACCATTACGATAAAGAATAGCTTTCCTAAACTGAAACTGCCGCCGAAAAGGAATACATCCATTAGGAAAGTACCAACCGTACCAGCTCCGGCAAACACAGCATATACAGTCCCTGTTGCAAGATGTTCGCACGCTTTCGATAGGAAGTAAAAATCAACAGCGATAACTCCTACAATAATGACCCAATGCCACCAAGTATGAGCTGTATTAAAACCAAACACCCAAAAAATTTCAAAGATACATGTTAATATGACATATAACCAAGCTTTATTTTTCATATCTCTCACCTTCTATTATTTACTGACTGACCGTCAGTCATTTTTAATTTAAAAAATATAATCTCACTCTAACTACTATTTAAAAAACCAATATCATCCTCATTTATCCTTATATTTGTTCCGTTATTAAGCTAACTACATATAAAAGTTGCTTATCTACACCCTTTCACAGAAAAAATGACTGAATGTCATTCATAAACATTCTACATGACCAATTGATAAAGTGTCAACACCCGGATTCTATTAACCAAAAAATATTTTGAATTTTTTAAATCCACATGTATATTTCTTAATAATCTGTCAATAATGGTAGTAACATAATATTTTCTCCATTCCCCCCTTGGAGATCCCTTTGAATCGAGCAGTTGCTTTTAGCTAACTGCTCTTTTTTAATTTATCGGCACATTATAATTAAATACTCATAGATAAATTCCAAAACAAAGACCTGTACTCCCTTTTCAACATGCAACAAAGAACGAAATATTTTGTACGCTATTTACTTTTCAACGAGTCTTTGTATGCAATAATTTTATTTTCGAGCATCTTCTCTGTAATTTCTAAGTTTTCTCTTTGAGTTCGAATAGATTTTTTATGATTTTCTAACAGTTGTAAACGAGCTTCGGTTGTATGCTCTCCTTCTAAATATAATCTAGCGTATTCTCTTATTTTCGCTATCGGCATTTGCGTTTGTTTTAATTTCATTACAAACTGCAACCACTTTATATGCGATTCTTCATACAGTCGATTTCCATTTGTATCGCGGTTTGCAATTAATATGTTCTCCTTTTCATAATAACGTAATGTATGTGTGCTCACTCCTAATAATTTAGCTACCTCGCTAATTGTGTACATAACCATACTCCCTCCGCACGCCATTTACTCTCATATATTTTACTGCCTTATCCAAATTATAAAAAATATTTGACTTAGAGTATACTCTAACAAATACAATCTAACCATGATAAATTAATTTGAATTTAGGAGGCTTTTATATGAAATATACTGTTATTACTGGTGCTAGTTCAGGAATTGGCTATGAATCCGCTTTAGCCTTTGCATCTCGCGGAAAAAACTTAATACTTGTAGCTCGAAGACAAGCAGAATTAGAAGAATTAAAATTGAAAATTAACGAAATGCATCCGGAATTGGATGTTGTCATTCGAAGAACTGATTTATCAGTCACTGAAGAAGTTTATAAATTTTATGAAAGTCTACAAAGTTTTCAAATTGAAACGTGGATTAACAACGCAGGTTTTGGTAATTTCGCCTCAATTGCTGAACAAAATTTAAACAAGATAGAAACGATGTTGCATGTAAATATAGAAGCACTAACAATACTATCTTCCCTTTTCGTTCGAGATTATTCAATGACCGAAGGAACACAGCTTATTAACGTTTCATCAGGCGGTGGATACACGATTGTTGCCAATGCTGTTACGTATTGCGCTACGAAATTTTATGTAAGTGCATTTACAGAAGGACTATCTCACGAACTGAAAGAACAAGGTGCAAAACTACAAGCAAAAGTTTTAGCTCCTGGTGCAACTGAAACAGAATTCGCAAAACGTTCATTTAATATTGATGAGTTCCAATACGATAATGTTGTACCGAAATTCCACACTGCAAAACAAATGGCACAATTTATGCTCGACCTTTATGATAGCGATAAAGTTGTAGGACTTGTCGATGGTTCTACTTATAACTATGAGCTTAAAAATCCCATTTTTAATTTTGCAGTAAGACAAACGAATTCAAATTCTTAACAACATCTCATTTCTGATTAAAATATAGATACCCACTATTTCTTAAATAATAGTGGGCCTTTTTTCTCTCTAAAAATTTCATCCAACATACCGTATCATCGCCACCTCATCACAATAATTGACTTTTGGACAATGTCTACAATCAACCCATACTTTCTCTGGCAGCAATTCTTTATTTACAAAATCAAATCCACACTTTTGAAAAAATACTGTTTCATACGTTAAAGAAATCACTCTTTTTACATTTATTTTCGTCGCTTCCTCCATCACATGACTCACGAGCATACGCCCTATCCCTTTTCCTGCATATGTATGCGAAACTACTAACGATCGTACTTCTGCAAGATCCTCTCCTAACACATGTAAACCAGCCACTCCAACGACTTCCTCTCCTTCTTTCATAACATATAAACATTGTAAATATTGATAGAGAGACAAAAGAGAACGCGGCAAAACAACTCCTTCTTTTGCATACATTTCAATGAGATTATAAATTTCTTTCACATCACTTGTAACCGCATTAAAGATTTTCATATTATATCCCCTTGCCCCCAGCATTAATATTTATAACAATGAATGAATTTTAATTCATAATTTCGTATAATAATACATCTCTCTTTTCTCTCCGTCAATCACTTTTCTGAATTTTACACAAACAAAAAACCAAGCAACTTAATCGATGCTCGGTTCCTCATTTCGTATCGGCAATACCGTCGAATATTTAATTTCACGAAGTGCTAAACTCGTCTGTATCCGTGTAATCCCTAATTTATTTAGTTTCCTAATAAAAAGCTCTAGTTCCTTACGATCACGATTCGCAACTTTTAATAAATAATCATACTCTCCTGTTAAACAGTGACATTCTAACACTTCAGGCATAGATTCTAATTCTCGTTCTAACACTTCCAGCTTTTCATACTGATGAATATTCGTACTCATAAAAATGAAACATAATAAATCAAATCCAAGCTTTTCTTGATTTAAAATTGCTACTTGCTTATCAATAAAACCTTCCCCATCTAACCTTTTTATTCGTGCATGCATCGCAGCTGGAGATAAATTAACACGGCGTGCAAGCTCTGCATTACTTACTTGTGATTCTTTCTGCAATATATCTAAAATTTTCACATCCAAATCATCAAGCACTTTAATAACAGATGACTCCATCAAAATTCCCCCTTTTTTCTTACCGACGATTATTCGAAGAAACATCTCATAACTTATATAAAACTGAATGTTTTTCTGTAAATAAGATTTCTAACGAAACATTTTATCGAGTTTTTACCATTATACAAAAGAATATATTAGATAATAAAGAAAAATGCTAAAATTATTTACAGTTCATTCTTATTTCAACAAAGGGGTTTTTAGTATGCCTTATTTTTACGTCTTTTTACTATTATTAACAAGCTTATTATGGGGAGGAAATTTTGTCGTTGGGAAATCACTTGTCGATCATGCGTCTCCGATGACACTGACAAGTTTAAGATGGATGATTGCGATTGTTTGTTTATTACCACTCGTATGGTTTAAAGAGAAGAAAATTATTCCACCGCGTGCTGCTATAATCCCGTTAGTAATTATGGGAATTACAGGCGTCGCTCTTTTCAACATTTTTCAATTTTTAGCATTAGAAAAAACATCCGCAACGAATGTAGGTCTTATTTCTACATTGAACGCTATTTCAATTGCATTATTTTCTGTGCTATTTCTAAAAGAAAAAGTAAATACGCTTCAAGTTCTTTCTATGATTCTTTCATTTTTCGGGGTCATCCTCGTTCTTTTAAAAGGAAACTTTGCTCTTTTATTTTCACTACATTTTAATAGCGGGGATTTATGGATGATTGCGGCTGTTTGTATTTGGGGAATCTATTCTGTTTGTAGTAAATGGGCTACAAAAACAACTACACCACTCATGGCAACATTATATTCTGGTATTTTCGGCGTTATTTTATTACTACCATTTAACATAGGAAGCTTCACTGTTTCCAATATTAATTCTTCTTTCATTACATCACTTTTATATACAGGACTCATTTCAACAGTACTTTGTATGGTGTTTTGGAATATTGGTGTACAGAAATTAGGCGCTACTACATCGGGGATTTTTCTAAATTTCAATCCAATTTTCACAGCTATTTTAGCATTTATTTTCCTTGGAGAAGAACTAACATGGATTCAAATTTTCGGGACAATTATCGTCGTTACAGGGTGCTATTTATTCTCTCATTTTAAAACTGTTTCTCCTCAGACGACTAGAGCTTTAGTACGAAAGCATTCTTAATGAAAAAGCATCGCCACCAAAGTGGCGATGTTTTTATTTACCTTTCATTTCTTTCACATACTGCTTTTCTTCTTCTGGCGATAAACGTTCTGTTGCCTTTCCGGTATCACCACCTTGAATTTCCCACAAAAAGTTATGATCCTCAACCGTTTGTGAAAAGTCTCCTTTCTCCCAACGCTCCAAAGTAGAAAGTAGCTTTGCTTTATATTTAAAATTTGTACTGCTTTCTACTGCGTTCTTCGCACTACGAATTTCCTTATTTGTCATTTCGATAAATCCCCATTTATCAGATGATTTCACTTTTTGATGTACCATCCTATGCATTGTAGAAATAATTTCATCCTCACTAAATTGTGGCTTCTCTTCCGCAACTTTCTTGTCCTGTTGGCTCATCACTTTTTGTGTTTTAAGACTCTTCTCCTCTTCCTCTATATAATTAAGAAGTTTAGTAACACCGAATACAGCTCCTATCGCAATTACAATCATTGTAATTGCCCCTATTATCCATTTTTTCATATTATGTACTCCCCATTCCCCTAATAATTACATAAACAAATGGAATCGCCTGCGCACAGCCGATTCCATTTGTTTCCTTATTTCATTTTAAACCTTCATCGCTTCTCGTACAATGTAACTGTCCACATATTGTTTAAATTTCACTATTTTTCCATTTTCAAGCTGCCATACATGAACAAATTCCGCCTCAAATGATTTTCCCGTCTCTTTATAAACTCCTGAGTAAACACCTTCAGCAATAATCACATCTTTTCCGTTTACTTCATGGTACGTATTTACACTCGCTTTATAATCATCCCATTCTGATCCTAAACGACTAAATACATTTTCCATTATAGCTTCTGTACCTATATACGTTCCGCCGTACGGAAAACCTGCTGCCTCTGTCCACTCTACTTTTTCAGAGAAAGCTTCCGCTAAATGTTTTGCATTTGAAGAAGATGGTCCTTCATATGTGCTTCGAACAATTTCTAAATTTGTTTTTTGCTTCATTATTTTTTCACCCCAAACGCGTTTGCCGCTAAAACAAGTCCAATTTCTAACGCTTTAACGTGCGGGAACCGCTCCTTTATTGCCGTTTGAATTTCTTCATTTGAAGGATTTCCTGCAAGAACTTCATCAAATGCAACTAAATATTTACGAGTATGTTTAATCGCGTCTGCTGTATTTGGTACGTCATAATCACGATGACCCGCTACAACAATTTCAGGATGAAGATTTTCAAGTTCACTTAATGTTTCTAACCATTTATGACGAGCTTCAGCATCTGTTTCTAACGTCCATACGAAAGTATTGTTATAAACGATATCGCCTGTAACAACGGCTTTTAATGATGGAATCCATACATAACTATTATTCGGTGTATCACCTTGCAAACCACCTTTAATGATTAAATCATTTCCCTCTAAAATCAATTTCTCTTCTGTTAATTCCTCTGGAACAATTGGTTGATGAGGAACATTATGCCCAATAGATGGTTTCCACTGTTCCACTTTCTTCTCAAATGTGTTACGAATATCTTCAACAGTATTCCGTAATGCAACAATCTTCGCTTCTGGAAATGCTTCATGTAATACATTTAATCCAAAATAGTGATCTGGATGGAAATGAGTCACATAAATATGAGTTAAATTCTTTCCTGTTTCAATAATTTGAGCTGCTAAACGGTGCGCATCACTTAATAAAAATTGTGCATCGATAAGAATTGCATCTTTTTCTCCGTATACAATTGTGGATGTAACTTGAAATGCTTGCTCAGATCCTGTAAAAACCTCTAAATGTAATTTTGACATGTTATTTCCTCCACTTTTTATTTACTCTTTTATATTCCTTTATTCTTTAAGCTTTATTCTAGTTGTAACTAAGTTAGTTACAACTAGAATAAAAAAATATACGAATCATTTTATTACTAATCGACTTGATGTAATCATTATAGTTACACCAAGTCGTCAAGTCAACACTAAAAAAATAAAATTTACTTCGTTTTCATTACTTTCTCTTTTAAGAAGCGATCTACATATCCTTCTGCTTTTACAACGAATAAATACGCACCCATTGATAATAATGCAAGATCTAATTCATATCCCGGATTCTTTCCATCTCCTAATAAGCCTGCTGCTCCATTTACCTTTACGATAGCTCCAGCCAAAATAAGAGCGAATAACAATCCTACATACCTCACGCCTAAACCGATAATTAATAATATACCACCAACTAATTCAACTGTTGCTACGCCATATGCAAGACCACCTGGTAAACCGATGCTTGTAAACCATCCTGCTACGTTATCTATACCTGATTGAAACTTTGCTAAACCGTGTGCAAAAAAAGTAACTCCTAATACGATACGAATAATTAAATTACCAATATATTGATTCATTCTGAACTCTCCTTTTTTGTTTTGTTATGGTGAACATTTATTCACAAGACAAAACAATACGGTATTTCTTTTCATTCGTCAAATGCTTTTTTAAAGAAACCAAAAAACATTATCCTTTTTGCAGATAATGTTTTTTATAAAATAGTGCTAATTCAAGCTTTCGCTCTATTACTTAGAAAAAGTTGAAAATTTTTCCCAGCACCTATATAAGACAATAAAGACACATCTTCTTCCATCACCATTCCAACAACATTCACTTTCCTATCTTCAGGTAAATCATTTATAACTATTTGCATTTCACCAGCATATCTACCGTACAATTCATTATCAATTGTAATACTGCCTCGTTTTCTTGAAATTGTATTCATCGGTTGTAATGCAACTTTATTTTCTTCTCTTGATTCCACAGAGCGAATGACATCACGTGCTGGATCTAATCTATTTGTATGCACTTTCTCTACCACTTTTAATACTTCATTTTCATTTATAAATGGCTCATATCCCAGCGGAATAATCCCTCTACTCGCACTTGCTATTTCTTGTACACTTTCTAAACTCCCGCTTATATCGCCAATTAAAACTTTATCAACAGCACAATCTTGCACAAGTTCTAAATATGCTTGAAGCGGGCGCATACTGCGATGTTTTTCTAAAGTTGGTAAACCCTCATATAACGGACCGCGTTTTTCACCATCTCCCGGAATAAATGCCATCGTTTTTATTCCGCACTCATGTAAATATTTATTTTGTTTTTGCAAAAACGACTTTGCTAGTCCTGTTTCTGGACGTGGATAAAAATTATGCCACGCTTCTACACGATCTACTCGTATATTTTCCGCAAGTAACTCTTTCCAAAATGGTTCTGTAATCGTACTCGCATTTAAAGCTACCTTCATCTTATGAGATACACGTGCGATTTCTTTTGGCGTAATACCGTAATCCATTCGTAAACCAGTAATGCCAAAGTCTAATAACTCTTCCACATTTTCATACGTCATCCCTAAATGGTTTAACGATTTTGGAGAGACATCAACCATTAATTCCATTTCATTTTCGAGAGCTTGTTTCCCAAGTATTTGAATTAACTCCTTATACGTATTCGGATCATCTTCTGGAATGTGAAGAGATGTAAAAACAGATGAAAATCCGTTTTCTTTCGCTAGTTTTAACCATGCTTCTTGTTTCTCTACTCGCTCTTTTGAAAGATAAATTGAAACTCCTATCATATAAATCTCTCCTTCTATTAATATAAAAAAAAGAGAAAGGAATCCCTTTCTCTATATGTTTTCTGCCATTTCTTCTTTAAAGCCGAAGAAGTACGTAAAGATGAATCCGAAAATATATGCAACTACTAATCCAAGGAAATATAATAAATATTTATTATCAGCAATTAACGGAATTAATGATAATCCTGATACACCTATTCCGAGTGAAGCCGTTTTCATAACAGCTTGGAATGCACCACCGACAGCCGCTCCTAAACAAGCAGTAATAAACGGTTTCCCAAGTGGCAATGTAACCCCGTATAATAGCGGTTCGCCAATTCCTAAAAATCCTACTGGTAATCCACCTTTAATCACATTACGAAGGCGTTTATTTTTTGTTTTCACATAAATCGCAATTGCTGCTCCTACTTGCCCAGCGCCAGCCATTGCTAATACTGGTAATAAAGGCGTTACGTGCGTTTGATTAATAAATTCCATATGAATCGGTGTTAAACCGTGATGTAATCCGACCATTACGAGAGGTAAAAATGTTCCGGCAAGCACAGCTCCAGCAAATGCTCCGCCAACATTTAAAATTGCATTAATACCGCTTGTAATACCATCAGATAAGAAGCCTGCTACTGGCTGAATCGCTAACATCGTTACTATACTTACAGCTAATACAGTAATGAGTGGTGTCACAATAATATCAACTGCATTTGGCACAGCTTTTCGCACTCGTCTCTCAACTACAACCATAAGCCATGCTGCAAAAATAACTGCAAATAATCCGCCCCGTCCGGGTACGAGCGCTTCACCGAATAATTTTACATTCGCCATCGCTGGGTTGAAAATTAAAATACCTGCAATTGCCCCAAGAACTGGTGTCCCGCCAAATTCTTTCGCTGTATTCCAACCGACTAAAATTCCTAAGAATGTAAAGATACCGCCGCCAATAAGTAGTAGCATTTGTAGCCACGTTGCATTCGGGTCAGCACCTGCGTTTTTCGCAAAGTTAGCAACCCCATTTATAATTCCTGACGCAACAAGTCCCGGAATTAGCGGAATGAAAATACTTCCTATTTTTCTTAAAAAGTTTTTCACTGGTGTATTATTTTTCTTCTTAATCTCTGACTTCATCTCTTGCCCAAGATCTTCAAGGTGGTGATCTGCCACCTCACCAATTCGCAGTCCCGTTAAATCTTCCATCTCAGCTGCTACTTTATTTACTGTCCCTGGCCCAACAACAACTTGAAGCGTTTCATCTTCAATCACTCCCATAACACCTTCAACCTTTTTTAAAAGGTCCATGTTCACTTTACTTTCATCATGAAGCGTTAATCGTAACCTCGTCATACAATGAGCAATGCCACGAATATTTTTTACTCCCCCAAGCTGCTCTGAAATTTCTTTGGCCATTCTCTCTTCTTTCTTCATAATAGAATCCCCCTCCCCAAAGTTTAAAGTGCTTTCTTCACAAATCCTTTCGCACCTTTTAATTTTTCTAGTGCTTCCCCATATTCACACTGTAGTAATATCATAACGATTGCAGCTTTCACATTTCGATCTGCTTTCTCATAACACTCTGTAGCTACTTCATAACTAGCGCCTGTCGCTTCAACAATAATTCGTTTTGAGCGTTCTACCAATTTTTCATTTGTAGATTGAACATCTACCATTAAGTTTTTATATACTTTCCCTACACCAATCATAGACGCTGTAGAAATCATATTGAGTACTAACTTTTGCGCTGTGCCAGCCTTCAACCGTGTTGAGCCTGTTAATATTTCTGCGCCTGTTTCCACTTCCACATTTAGTTTTGCATATTTACTTATTTCAGCATTTTTATTACAGGAAATACTAGCTGTACTTGCTCCCATGCTACTTGCATATTTCAATCCGCCAATTACATAGGGTGTTCTACCACTTGCTGCAATTCCAATAACCGTATCTTTCTCGTTTAATCCAATACTTTTTAAATCTTCTTTTGCTAACTCTTCACGATCTTCGGCACCTTCCACCGCCTTAGTAAACGCTTTCAATCCACCTGCTATAAATCCTTGAACCATGTTATCATCTGTTCCAAATGTCGGGGGACATTCTACTGCGTCTAAAATGCCTAAACGGCCACTCGTACCAGCCCCAATATAAATTAAACGGCCTTCTTCTTCAAAAGACTTAGTAACAATTTGTACAACCTTTTCAATTTCTTCTATTTCATTTTCAACTGCTAACGCAACAGTTCGATCTTCTTCATTCATACTTTGTAAAACTTCTTTTATACTCATCTCATCTAGATTCATCGTTTTCTCATTACGGTGTTCTGTCGATAAATTCTCTAACATATTGCCACCCTCTTCGAAATTATATTTCACACTTTTATTATAACTTTAAGAAACTAAAAATCAATAACTCTTTCTTATTTTATGAAATAAAATTTCACAACATGACATATTTGTGTCAAAGATAATAAAAAAGATGAGTCTCCCCATCTTTTCTTCTACTTCAATTTCCGTAACCGTAATGCTTCTTCTCTCGTCTCCATAAATTGATCTAATACTTTATTACCAATTCGATTGAAAGTAATCACATATAAAGCATCAATCATATTCAGTTGCGTCATTCTCGAAGCAATACTCGCAATGCGATGGTCTTGCTCTACATCTGGCATACAAAGGCGAATGTCTGCCGCTTTATATAACGGAGATGATTGGTCTAGCTTCGTAATCGCAATAACTGTAGCCCCTCGCTTCTTCGCATATTGCGCCATTTCGAGCACATCTTTCGTCCGCCCAGAAGTTGAAATCGCCACAAATATATCTCCCTCTTTTAAATTCGTGACGAGTGGCAACATCATATGAAAATCAGATAGCATCATCGCTGTAAATCCGAGTCGTGTAAATTTATAAGCCCCGTCCATCGCTGGAGTAGCTGAACCACCTACTCCGTAAAATATAACTTTATCCGCATTTACAATACGATCTGCAGCTCTCTCAAGTTCCTTCTTATCTATCGCCGTGACGCTCGCCTCAATTGCAGCTTTATTCACATATGTAACTTTATTAAACAAGTCGTACGGTCCATCTTCCGTATTCATCACTGAAAAATCATTAATATTATAATCAGCAATCGTTAATTCACGAACGAGCGCGATTTTAAATGATTTAAAGCTCCCAATCCCAATCGACTTACAAAAGCGAACAACACTTGCCTCACTTGCGCCTGCATTCGTTGACACTTCTTTCGTCGTTAAGTTCGGAACAATTTCTGCATTCTCCATTATGTACATGGCAACCTTCTTTTCGGCTGGTGAAAATTGATCCATATTACTTTCAATTTTAAATAGTAATGTTGAAGCTTTCACTATTTAACCTCCACTTCTCACGGTTGCGTTCTCTTATTTTCTCTTGCTTCAAGGAGGTAAAAACCATCATCGCCAGGAGGATGAAACACATTTACAATGCGATTTCCTTTTTGATAAACAGTTCTTTCCCCTTCTGTCCACTTCTTTTCCCAACCGTTCATCCAAATCGCAACATTAGGTAAAAAAGCAGTATATTTCAGCTTTTGATCGTACTCACCATCTGCTTCTTCTGAAAAAATAGAAACCGGAAAATCTTTCACTTTTGATTCTTTCCATGCAGTAAATGGTATGCACAATAAAAGGAGTATAATTACACCTATAACCTTCTCCTTAGTAATCTTCACACATTTCTCTCCTCGCCCTAGCATATACGTAGATTTTACCATAATTACAAACCATTCACGCTACATGACTATTGCTTTTTGCGATAAAAAAAGAGCTTACCTACATCAGATAAGCCCTTCCTCCCTATACAAAATACTTCTTCAAAAGTGGCGGCGTAATAATTGTTGTCAATATAACAACAATGACAATAGCTGTGAAATTTTCTTTCGCTAATAAATTTGCCGTAAGTCCATTTGCTGCGATAATAAGCGCTACTTCCCCGCGCGACACCATCCCCGCACCAATACTAATAGAAGATTGTAAGTTAAATCCTGTTAGTCTTGCTCCTAAACCTGATCCAATTAACTTTGTGAAAATTGCGATGAGCGTCATAATGATAATGAACCAAAGCTGGCTTCCGATACCTTGAAATGTAATTTCCATTCCAATACTTACGAAGAAAACTGGTACAAATATCGCATACGCAATCGGTTCAATTTTATGTTCTACTTCATGCTTATACTCTGTTTGAGAAATGGCAATTCCAGCTGCGAATGCTCCAATAATACCTGCAATCCCCATCATTTCACTGTAATACGAAAAAGAGAAACAAATAATAAGAGCTGCACTAATTAATGCTTCTGTTACGCGAAGTGGTACGAGCATTTTCATAATCCATGGAACAACTTTCCAAGAGATGAAAACAATACTTACAAAAAAGATAATTTTCTTTGCAATGACTAGCGTTACATTTACATCTTGTGTACCTAAAAAACTCATCACAAATGCTAATAAAATAACGACAATTACATCATCAAATACAGCTGCACCTAAAATCGTCGTACTTTCTCTCGTATTCATTTTCCCTAAATCTCTTAGTGTTTGAACAGAAATACTAACCGAAGTGGCACAAAGTAATAACCCTAAAAAGATCGCATGCGACTGTAACATTCCAAACGCAAGTCCTGCTAAATACCCACCAAGGAATGGGAAAATAATTCCTCCCATCGCTACTGCGAATGCAGATTTTAAATTACGATTTAACTCTTCTAAATCAGTTTCGAGTCCTGCCATAAACATAAGTAGCAAAACACCAATTTCGCTAAGCTCATCAATAAGTTCTGAACTATTAATAATACCTAGCAAAGCCGGACCGATAATAATACCAACGATTAATTTACCGAGTACAGAAGGCTGGCCAAGTCTAACGCTAATATCACCAGCTAATTTCGTACAAAGTAAAATGACGACAAGTTCAAAATAAAATAACATAACATCTTCTCCTACTATAATAAAGTAAAACTTTAATCAGTGGATTATTCTTCATCTCTACTGATTGTTAACCTGCATCTATTTCTGCACATAGTTTCTCCTTACAACCGGCTTTTTATTTGTTAAAATTTTATTTGACAAAATATTCTGAATTATAATAAGATTAACCCAGAAATTTTAAAAAACTACATACCATAACTGTATTTTCATTCATTTACATACTCTTTTCCAATGGGCTCGTACTATATTCGCAGTTATGGAAATGAAAACTAAAGGAGGAGAGTTCAAAGTGAAGTCATTATTACGAAAAAAAGCGCTTAGTACTGAATCACCACGACAGCTAGATCGAACATTAACGGCACTTGATTTAACGTTTTTAGGAATCGGCGCCGTAATTGGGACAGGGATTTTTGTATTAACAGGTATCGTAGCGGCAAAACATTCTGGCCCTGGTATTATGCTATCATTCCTTATTGCTGCATTTACTTGTGCTTGTGTAGCCTTTTGTTATGCCGAATTTGCTTCTTCTATTCCTGTCTCAGGAAGTGTGTATACTTACGCATACATGACAGTCGGGGAAGTCGTCGCCTTTATCGTTGGTTGGTGTTTAATGCTCGAATATTTACTCGCTGTTGCAGCGGTAGCTGTTGGCTGGTCTGGATACTTACAATCATTGCTTCAAGGGTTCAATATACACCTTCCCACCATTATTTCCTCGGCCCCTGGTACAGGAAAAGGTGGTCTCATTGATTTACCAGCTGTTTGTATTTTACTTCTCATTACTGGGCTTTTAAGTTTTGGTATACGCGAAAGCGCACGCATTAATAATGTTATGGTCCTTATCAAATTAGCAGTTATTATCGCCTTTATCGTAGCAGGCGCAAAATATGTAAAGCCTGAAAATTGGACACCGTTCATTCCATTCGGGTACGACGGTATTATTACCGGAGCTGCCACTGTCTTCTTCGCCTTTTTAGGTTTTGATGCAATCGCAACCGCGGCAGAAGAAACGAAAAAACCGCAGCGTGATTTACCAATTGGCATTATCGGTTCCCTTCTTATTTGTACAGTTTTATACATGATCGTATCTTTCGTTTTAACAGGTATGGTTCCTTATACGCAATTAGACGTTTCTGACCCTGTTGCATTTGCACTACATTTCGTTGGCGAAGATACTATTGCAGGGCTACTTGCAGTTGGTGCGATGACAGGAATGACAACCGTTCTTTTAGTCGTTATGTATGGACAAGTTCGTGTTTCTTATGCAATGAGCCGAGACGGCTTACTCCCAAAAGCGTTATCACGCGTAAATAAAAAAGTTAAAATCCCTTTACTAAACACATGGATTACTGGGGTATTTGCAGCTTTATTAGCAGGACTTTTAGACCTACATTTACTAGCGAATTTAGTAAACATCGGTACGTTAACAGCCTTCGCATTCGTTTGCTTTGCTGTACTTATTTTACGGAAAACTCATCCTGACTTAAAACGCGGATTCCGTACACCTTTCGTACCTGTATTGCCAGTTGTCGCGATTCTTTGCTGTTTATATTTAATGATCAATTTGTCTACAACGACATGGATTAGCTTTGCAGTTTGGCTTATAGTCGGCTTATGCTTCTATTTCTTCTACTCTAGAAAACATAGTCATTTAGCTACTGAAAAAACAAATGATGAGACGAAAAAAGCATAACAAAATAGCTCGCCGATGAAACGGCGAGCTATTTTCATGTTTTATCCCGATTGGTGAGGGCTAATAATCAATGGGGGATGAACACCCCCCACTGATTAAAGTTTCACCTTATTATATTTTTGCGTTAACGATTGTAAAATGGTGAATATACAGATGCAAGCTGTAAATCATGCCCAATTCCCTATCAGTGTAGCGTATTAAAAAACTCCAATACCTACAAATAATAGGAAAATAATGACCTGATATATGAGCTTCTACTTTTGCATAGCCTCCCCCTTTACTTCGTCTCCTTCTTTTTTTTCTTCCACGCATTTACACTATCAAAGAAGAAATTAATAAATAACGTGCCTAAACCCGCTAATAAAAATGTCATTAAAAATAGAACCCATATACTTTTCTCTTTTAAGAAATAATATCCTACAAGGAGCACAACCGCGATCCATACATATTCAAGAATTCTTTTTATCTTTTTCTGTTCCAAATTATTCGCTCCCTTTTTCCATGCTATTTTTAGTATAACAAAAAAGAAGCCTATCATGATAAGCTTCTTTTCTTCTACCTTATTTGTTTATGCTTTTCTCAACAAGTGAAATCGCATGCTCTATCGTACGATTCATCGTTTCTACCTGTGCATCTTTTACTTTCACATCTTTTAACACAGTTTCTGCAACTGTAATTTTTTGACTCAATGATTTCACTGAACCATCCGTTACGTTTGCAGATTGGGCTTTCTTCACTAAAGCTTTGGCTGATTCAATATTGATTTGTAATTTTTCTTTCGGTGTTTTTGGTTGTTCTTCTGCCACTTTTGATTGTACGAATGTTTGGTTTGCTGTTTTTAATTCATTATACATTTGAACAACTTGCTCACCTGTACTTGTCATATTCCCAAACACTTTCTTAGCATTGTCATAGTTTTTTTGTAATTCTTTGAAAGCTTCTTGTGAATATTGGCCTGGTTTTTCACCAAATTCATAAGTACCTGCCAATACTTCTTTCACTTTTCCAATCTCTTCATATAACGTATTTACTTGCTCTAATTTTGTACGATTAGAAAACTCGTTATACGCTGCTACTACTTCTGAAGAACTTAATGCTTTACTATATAATTTTGCTAACGCAATTTGTCCATTTAACGGAATACCCCCATTTCCGTTGCTGTCTGGATCTGCACCAAGTGCAAATGGTACGTTCGGGTGATATACTTTCCCTTGAGCTGGCTGACTATTTATTTTTTTACCATCTACATAAATTGCTACTTCACTTCCGTTATACGTTCCTGTTAAATGATACGTTTTGTTTGCTGCTAATTGAACGCCAACACGTTTATAGCTTCCGCCAATATGAGCCCATAATTCTACATATCCATTTCCTGTAGATTCAAAACCAATTCCGCCGCTCTCTGTATTTTGTAAAATTCCTTGTCCACGAATTTCATTCATCGAAAATACAGTTTCTAACGTAAATGAATTTGCTACTTTTTCTTTTTGTGCTGCTGAAAATGGAAGATAACCAAATGTATTTGCTTTTCCATTTAATTTCATTACATTTGTTTTCAACGCTTTATCATATTCAATAGATACATTCCCTTTCACATCACCTTTTGTTCCAAACGGTGAGTTATCTTTAAATGTACCATCTAAGAAATTCACATCAAAAATGTCTGCCTTTGGTACTTTCACATTCGGATCAATATTATCTTTTTTCGTAGTAATTTCTGCCGTTAACGGCTGCGCGCTTTCATTGCCAAACGAATCAATCGCAACTACTTCAAGTGTATATGTTTTCCCACCATCTAATCCTGCTAGCGTAAATGTAAGTTCTTTCGGCACTGGATCCCGATAAAACTCTGAGAATGCTAACAACTTATTTTTAATTTCTCCTGTTTGTTTATCCTTCGCCTGTACACGATAAGAGTGAACAAGAAGGTTGTCCACTGCTTGCGGGAATGTTACCGTTGCTGCGTTTTCCGTTACATTTGATACTGATACTTTCGCATCTTTCGCAAAAGATGGCTTTTCTTTATCACGGTCTTCTACATGCGTAAATGTTTCTTTCTTTGATGGCAACTGAATTTTCCATGGCTCGCCTGTCCAAGAATTCGTATGGAAATCACGACGATTAATTGTTACTTCCTTATCATCTACCTCTACTAATAAGCCTTGGCTTAATGCACGAGATTCTGAAGGGATATTCCCTTGCACTTTACCACCTTCAACTTCCATATAACTTACAGAAGATGTGCCAACAGATGTAAAGTCTTTTTGATGAATCGATCTTGGATCATCTAATGGATAATGTGAATGACCTGAAAACGTAATGACTTGTGGGTACTCTTTTAACACTGCATTAATTTTTGCACTATCTTGTGTTCCCCATTCATGACTACCGTATACTGTATCTTTAATATGCTGATGTAAAAATACGAAAATCGGTTTTTCCGGATCATCTTTTTGTGCCTTTGCCATTTCTTCTTTTAACCAATTAATTTGCTTGTCCGAATAATAGCCATGTGTTGTCCCATCCTCTGGAGACATAACAAGGAAATGATACCCTTTTACCACCTTATGATAATAAACCGATTCCATTCCTGTCTTTTCTAAGAAACGCTTCTGTGCTCCCTCTACAGATAAGCCGTTCCAATAATCATGATTACCTAGAGAATTCATTCGTACCGCATCTTTATTTGCATTTTCGTTATACACTTGCATGAAACGATCATATTGCTTTACTGAACCCGAATCAGTAAAATCACCTACAATGACAAACGCATCTTGCTTTGGTGCAAGCGTATTAAATTGCTCAATCGCTCTTTTCCAGCGGAACGTATCATCTGTTCCACTATCTTTAATATGCACATCACTTACAACTGGGAAAACGATTTTCTTCTCACTTGGTGCCTTTTCTTGCTTTTTCTCTTCCGCTTTAACCGACGTACTCCACGGTAATGATACAAATCCCAATACAAATACCATTAATAATCCAATAAGACCTTTTACTTTTCGTAAAGCAGTTCTTTCCACGTGAATCCTCCTCATAATAATTGATTCATTACAAGGGCTATTTTATCTTAAACATATTAATATCGTTTAAATAACAAATGAATTTTATTAGATTTTTGTAAATATACAGTTAATTAAGTATTAAGTCCAACATTACTCGTACTATTGTATACAACCACCTTTTGTCTAAAAGAGTCTGATCATTCTTTTCCCATGTCTATTCACATATAATCTTTTCTATAACATTAATGATAAGTTAAGCTGTAAGCCTATTAGACAATCTTAATTTTAAAAATTTTCTTCTTTTCTTAACACATCGGCCATGCTTCTACATTTAATAGTAGTAAAAGACAACTTAAAAAGGAGGGGTTGTATTGAAGAACAAAAAAAATATTGGCTGTTTCGCTCCTTTATCTATCATTTGTCCAGACCCTTGTCCACCGCCCCCTCCTCCAAATCCAAGTTGTGAGCGAGTAACAAATGAATTTGCAGGGAATTTCCTCATAACTAACAACACCATTCCCTCTACCAAAGATGCACTACAATCAATGATACTGTGGCAAAGTGATGGGATACTGCTTATATCAGGTACTGTCTCGGTTTACAATAGTACTAGCAGCACTGAAGCAATTACAATTCAAATCATTGGAGCAGTAACCAATATTTTCACTGTGTTTCCTGGCAATACAATATCTTACACAGGTAAAGATTTAAAATCCGTTAGTATTATTAATATACAAAATAATCCTTCACTATATTTAGAAGGCAAGTACTGTTGCCAATTTACATGTTGCTTATAGAATACCAATTTTATTACTTCCTCAATTTAAAAAAGCATACCATTTACGGTATGCTTTTTTTATGAAATTGGATAACGTACTGTAATACAAAACTCGCCTTGATTAACAGTTGTTCCTATCGTTGTAATTCGAACAGTAGTAAAGTGCCTCACTGTGAAAGTACCACTACTTTGCGGTTGTACAGTAATCGTATCGACTACTGTAGCACCTACTAAAAAATCCACTGTAATCGGATTTGCACCTGTATCATATTTTACATAACCTGAACCGTATATTTCTTGTGTAAGATTATTCGTATAGACAATTTGAGTACCCGCACCTGTAATTGACCAGTCTGCACATACTTGATCTTGCACAAGCGTTTTATTAGAACAACAAGACAAACTGGAACTTCTCATTCCCATTTCAACCCTCTCCTATTCTTCTACGAAAGTGAATAGCGTGTCGTAATACAAAATTCTCCCTGATACGTTCCAGCAGGTGTTGCAGGTAACACAACTTGTATACTATCAAAGCGGCGATACGTAAAAGCAATACTCGTTCCTGGGTTTAATGTTTGTGTATCAATTGTAGCCCCAGCAGAATCAAGTGCTTCTACAGTAATCGGGCCTGGTCCAACATCATATTTAACAAAACCAGTACCAATTACGTTTTGGTTAATATTATTTGTATAGAGAACATTATCAATTGCTGTTGCAACTACAGTAGCAGACCACGGACTACACACTTTATCTTGCACATAATTTTTATCTGGACAGCAAGTTAATGCTGACCCTGAGCACTCACAAGACATAGTTGTTTCCCCTCTCTCTTTTATATTCCCTATATGTGTATGTCCTTCAGAGTCTTTTGCCTGTACTATTCATCTATTTCCAAAAATAAGCACATCATAATTTAAAGTAAAACTCCCACCTCAATACTTTGCTTTACAGCTAAGTTTTGAGGTGGGAATCTTACTGCCCGTTAATGCGAAATAAACTAAATAGATTCAGTTTTGTTTCGTTTTTTCATAAATTTATAGATAAAGATACTAGCCACGATAAGAAGAACGCCTCCTAATATCGGTAACATATATTGTCCAACAACGCCCGCCGCTTTTTCCCAATGCGGACCTAATTTCATTCCAAAATAAATATACAAAGTCGTTAACGGGAACATTGCTACAAATGTATATATGCTAAATTTCCATATGTTCATTTTTGCCATACCACACGGTACAGAAATAAGTGTTCGAACTCCTGGTACGAAGCGTCCAACAAATGCCACAACTGGACCATACTTCGCAAAGAAATCATCTGCTTTTTGAATTTGTTCTTCTTTAATAAAGAAGTATTTCCCGTATTTTATTAATAGAGGGCGACCACCGTAATAACCGAGTGCATATAACGTTAACGGTCCTGTAGTTCCGCCAAGTGTCCCTGCTAATACAGCTAGCCAAAAATTCATATCTCCCTCATATACCCAATACCCAACCATGGGCAAAACTACTTCTGCTGGAATAAATTCAAACGTTAATGCTAACACAACTCCAAAATAAGAAAACTGCTTTAAAAACTCGATTATATCTAAAATAATTTGCTCCATATTTTCAACTCCTATCCTACGTTTACGTTATGCTTTTCTTGTAATTGCACTGGCGCCATCTTTACAATTCGATTCAAAATAAATAACACAATTCCAATATCATCTAAAATACCAATAAACGGTAGGAAGTCTGGAATTAAATCGAGCGGCATCGCTACATAACCAACTAAAAAAGCAATAGATAAAATTTTCTTCTTTATTGAAACCTCTTTTGAAGTAAAAAAGTCAAATAGAAATGGAACAAAACGGCGGACATGGAATACAACTCTTAATCTACTAAAAAGTTTTTTCATTTTCTAGCTCCTCTCTTTGTATACAAAAAGGACCCTACCAAATATGGTAAGGGTCCTAAAAAAGACAATAAGGGGCCTTTACCATTGCTGGTAAAGGTCTCACTAACAACGAAACGTTGCCAATAAAGCCGAGGGTTTCTCCCTGTAATGACGACTTTACTGTGATAAGTTACTCCCCTTTAGATACACAATTTTATACAATCACATTAAGATATTTGGAGGGGCTTGTCAATATTTTTTTCATAACGAAACCTGTTCACATACTTCTATCACTGTTAAAATTTGTCTGCTTGATCTTCCCTACAATCTATTTTTAAAGCAGATTACATTTCGGTATCTCTAACCCTGAGGATTGTGCTAACTTCAATAAATAGTAACACTCCTCCCTCGCCATATGATCCGCCATCCTGGCTGATAATGAACTTAATATTTGCTCAGACAACTCTAATTCTTCTACTTCTCGAAGGAAATGCGAGAATAACTTTAGCTCTAGTGAAACGTCTTTTGTAAACTTCTTCAAAGCTGGAAAATGTTTCAGTTCTGCCCGTAAATAACCTGTCATTTCAACTGCTTTTAAATAAAATTGTTCAAAATGTTTAGCAAACAAATCACTTTTCTCCTTCAATCCTTTTTCCACAACATCTAATCCGCCTGAAATAGAACCAGCATGCCCTGCTGCATCCGTTAACCACGCGAGATGATAGTGTAGTTCATGAAAAACGGGCGGGACTTCTCCCCTCCCTAAGTATTCTAATACTGTTATATATTCCTCCACTTCATTTACCATATGATTAATAAAAGTCGGAGTAAAATGAATCACAATTTTACCTTCCAATTGCTTTTGTATAATATTTAATTTAAATGCTCGAATCTCCTCTGCAGCTTGTTCTGCATCTTTTGAAAATGCAATAAAATTTACAGTATGAATTTCATTTAAAAAGTTCGTGAATTTTTCTACAAAATAGGTGGCTTTCTGTATATCTTCTTTCTCCTGTGGAGCTAAAGCATCTAGTAAAAACTGAGCATGATCCCCGAGAACTTTGAGCCAAAATTTATGTTCAAACAGTGCGCTTTCTTCATACATTCTATCCACGCTATCCCCCCTATGGTTACTCATGCCTCTGATGAAATTTGAAGCTTATAGCAATCTGGATCATAAAGAGTAATTACCACCCCATCCGCATGCTGTTCTTCCGCAAAAGATATTTTGTAAAACTGTAATTTTCTCTTTACTTTTTCCATATCAGAAATTGAAAAGGTTATTAATTCACACGAAGAATTAGCAACCTTCTCTCGCCCTCGTAAATTCCGATTTACTACAAAACAAATTCTCGTTAAACCAACGTCATACCAAACACCTGTTACATGTAGTTGAGGTCTCTCCTTGCTTGGTTTAAAGCCTAAAATCCCTTCATAAAAATACAATGTTTCCTTTAAATTTTTTGATTCTAATACGATACATGTTGTAATGCCTTCCATCCTCAACTCCCCCTGTCTCTATTAGTTTTTTATATGAGTCATAAATGACAATTATGTACGAATACAATACATAATAATGGATATTTCATTTATAAAGGAGGGTTGTAACATGGATAAATTCATGAAATCCTACATACCTTATCATGGTCCAAACGATCCTTGTCCTCCAATTGGAAAGAAATATTACTCAACTCCCCCGCACTTATATATGGGTTTTCAACCAACTAATTTACCCCAATTCACACCAAAAGAAGCTTTAAGAAAAGGGACTTTATGGCCTGCTTTTTATGATTATTATGAAAATCCTTACAAAAAAGGAAGGTGAATAAAAACGTGACACAAACATTGCCTGATGAATATTACAAATGGATTGAAGAACTACAAGAACTAGACTTTGTATTAGTTGAACTTACCCTCTATTTAGATACGCACCCCGACGATACTGCAGCTATAAATCAATTCAATGATTTCTCCTATAAACGAAGAGTATTACAACAAAAAATTGAAGAAAAATACGGGCCACTTCAGCAGTTCGGAAATAGTTATTCTAACGCTCCATGGCAATGGAGCCAAGGACCGTGGCCATGGCAAATATAAAGGAGAGAAACTATGTGGATTTATGAAAAAAAATTACAATATCCTGTTAAAGTGAGTACTTGTAATCCAGCACTCGCAAAATTATTAGTTGAACAGTACGGTGGTGCGGACGGTGAATTAGCCGCTGCTCTTCGCTACTTAAATCAACGTTATACAATTCCTGATAAAGTCGTTGGCTTACTAACCGATATTGGTACAGAAGAGTTCGCACATTTAGAAATGATTGCTACAATGATTTATAAATTAACAAAAGATGCAACACCTGAACAAATGAAAGCTGCCGGATTAGACGCGCATTATGCGAATCATGACAGCGCCTTGTTTTACCATAATGCAGGTGGTGTTCCTTTTACTGCCACTTACATTCAAGCGAAAGGAGATCCTATCGCAGATTTATACGAGGATATTGCAGCTGAAGAAAAAGCACGAGCGACTTATCAATGGCTAATTGATTTATCAGACGATCCCGATATAAATGATAGCTTACGCTTTTTACGCGAACGAGAAATCGTCCATTCTCAACGTTTCCGAGAAGCTGTAGAAATTTTAAAAGAAGAACGTGATAGGCAAATTTATTTTTAACACACGTATCCTAGCGATATGTGTTTTTTTACGTTAAAAGTGAAATTCTTCCTGCATTAACATATAAATAGTATATTTATTCAATTTTACGCATTATTTTAAAATATTTTTAAAATTCCCTCTTGCTTTCTAGTCATCAGACCTTTAAAATAATAACAGTCAATCGACAAATTATTTGAATTTTCGACAAAAAAACGCTCATTAGGAGGCTTTTCTTTATATGCGTACAACTTTAAAACCAGCGCAAATACTTTCGATTAGTTTATTACTATTCGCAGTTTTCTTCGGTGCTGGTAATATGATTTTCCCGCCTCTTCTCGGTCTTTCTTCCGGAGAAAATATGTGGGTTTCCATTACAGGATTTATTATTACAGATGTCGGTTTATCTTTACTAGCTATCGTCGCTGTTGCCCTTGCTGGTGGTAGTTTTAATACTTTAGCGAGCCGTGTTCACCCAAAATTCGCAGCAGTATTCGCTATCATTATTTATCTTTCCATCGGCCCACTATTTGTTATTCCACGAACTGGAACTGTATCTTATGAAATTGGGATTGCACCACTTTTCCCAGATCAATGGTACTCTATGTTAGTTTTTAGTGCGATTTTCTTTATAGTCGTCTACTTCTTATCGTTAAATCCATCCAAATTAGTAGATCATATCGGAAAAATATTAACGCCAATTTTGCTTGGAATTATTGCAATTATGGCAACAAAAGCGATTCTTTCACCAGGATCATTTGCAGAACCTGTTGGTGACTATAAAGAAATTCCATTTTTCAAAGGATTTCTTGAAGGCTTTTTAACATTAGATGCAATCGGAGCACTCGTATTATCAACGATTGTTGTAAATGCAATTCGTCAAAACGGGATACAAGATAAGAAATCCATTGCGAAATATACAATTATTTGCGGAAGCATTGCGGCTCTTTTCTTAACAATTGTTTACTTCTTACTCGGTTATATCGGCGCTTCAAACGGAAACTTAGGACAATTTGAAAATGGCGGTCAACTATTAGCAACTATTATGTATCAATTTTTTGGGACAAGCGGTAATGTTTTATTAAGTATCGCAATTATCTTTGCTTGTTTAACGACTGCAATCGGTGTTGTAAGTGCATTCGCCAACTATTTCACAACAGTATTAACAAATGTTTCATATAAGAAGCTTGTACTATACGTTTGTATTTTTAGCTTCGTTATTTCAAACTTAGGATTAAGTTTATTAATCAAAATTACATTACCTGTATTAATTATTTTATATCCAATTACAATCATTTTAATTTCCGTATCCTTTATTGATAAATATACGAAACGTAAACCTTCTGTCTATATCGGAGCGATGATTGCAGCATTCCTTATTAGCTGTATTCATGCACTTGATAATGTGGGAATGATACCAAGTTTTATCGCTAATATCGTACACGCAATTCCTTTTTATGAACTAGGTATTGGCTGGATTGTTCCAGCAATAATCGGTGGTATAATCGGATACTGTATTCCACAAACAGAAGCTGCAGGTGAAGTTTCTACAAAATAAAGAAAAGAAGCAAGCATTGATTATGCTTGCTTCTTCTTTATTTTCAAATCGTATGCTTAAACGTAAACAGCTCTTCTTTTGACTGCACAGCAGGTTGTTCCTTTTCTACATCTGTCTTCTTTCTCACTCCGCCTAACCTTACTTTCATCATCGCCTCTTCTATACTTTTTACAATCATATTTCCTGAAAAGATAGTAAGTCCAAAAAATGTAATTGGAACGAGAGGAATCCACGGATTAACTGTTAATGATCTAAAATAAACTCCAATTAAACCTGACCATTCATGTGTGTAAGAGTCTATTTCTTCTACCGGTCCTAAAAACTTAACAGTTCCGCCAAAGAATACTTCCAGTAACCCTAAGTGGAGTAAAATAGTAAGAGTCTGCGTAAATTGCTGAAGAAATACAAGTATAAACGTCATATAGAGATGCGGAAAAAGATGCTTTATAACAATGTGTCTTCTTGATCCACCTAATATACACGCAGCCTCAATGAATTCTTCGGTTCTCAATTTACGAACTTCCTTCGCAACATACAGTGCAATAACTGGCATCACAAGCATTACAAGTAATACAACTTGAAACGAAGCCCTTTCAAAAAAAGTTGTTGTTTCCTCTCCACTTCCAAAGGTATTCACAGATTGGAGAAAGAAATACGCAATCATAACTGTTGGAATAACTGTAAAACTATCAAAAAAAGCCTCGATTTTTGAAAACCCTCTTTTTATGTACGTTCCGAGTACAACACCAAAAAATACACCTATTACCATTCTAAGTGCCGCAATTAAAATAGATATACCAATCGTCCACTTCGCGCCTTCAATGACTAAATGTAACAGGTCATATCCTTTCCGGTCTGTCCCGAGTAAAAATTGTAATGAAGGTGAAAACGGTGGTACTTCTGGATTTCCATCCGCATCATATTGCAGTGTAACTTGTCTAATGTGCCCACCATTCCATATCGTATTTCCGATGCTCAAAAGAACTAATATGAGAAGAAACCCAATGCTTATCCAAAATCTTTTATCGCGTTTTATATACGTCCACATATTATAATCTCTCCTTCATCGCAGCTGGAATGAGATAATGAAACAATTTGAATAAAATAAAAATCGGAATATAAATAAGCAGCACACTAACGATGAAAACCTCAACCCTAATACCTTCATAAGATTTCAAAAACATAAAAATACCACCCGTATTAAAAATCCATTCTATAATATATAAATTGGATAACATAAAAAAGATATTCGTTTTCGCAAAGAAAAGTGTACTAAGTAACACATTTCGTAAAATATGACGATTTAAAATATGAAAGCGATTCAGCCCTTTCGCCTTAGCAAATAGTACATAATCTTTTTCTAGCTCATTTTCAAAACGAAGCACTAACATTTTTACAAACATAATCGTAGTCGGTATACTCAAACAAAATATTGGCAATCCTCTAATCGACTCGCCTCCAATTGACGCAATTTGAAAAGGTAAAAAACCTGTTTGTTTAAAAAACCATATAACTAAAATTTGTGATACTAAAATAAGAAGAATGTCTGGAATGGATTCTAGGAAGATGAGAAATGATTTAATTCGATGTTGTATACGCGGTGAACTACTCATAATCATATAAACGATACAAAATGCTACAAATAATGAAATGAAAAAAGCGGCCAAAAAAATAACAATCGTTTCTTTATAATGGACAAACAACTGTGGGAATAAAAATTTATCTCTCACATATTGCAAATTGGAGAGATCCATTAAGTTCGCAAATACTTCTTTTAAACTCTTTATGTACTCTGATACATGCAGCTCAAATCCATAAAACAACTTCGGCAGTGCCCCTAAACAAATAATACCCAAAATCGAAATAATAAATTGAATCGTCACTTCCATCCCATTCAAAAAAACTTTTTTGACCACGTTTTCCCTTCTCTCTATATGTAATTTACCCTCTAATTTTATTCTTAATTTTCTGAATTGTAAATATTTATAAGATAAAAAATCACTAGGTTATGATCCTAGTGATTCTTTATGCGCATGCCCTTCTCTTTTCACAAACGGCATATACAAAATAAAACATCCCATAAGCGCTGCAATTTCTAATGAAATGACATAGTAAGGATGCGGCCCTAACATATCGAGTAATGAAGCAGTTTCTGGCTTACGAGCTAAAAACATATAATTACCGCCTGTTTTGTAATTCACAAACGAAACAATTGGAATCAATATATTTAAAAATACCATCGTACGCTTAATAGATTGTAATGTCGGACGATATCCTTCCACCCATGTCATAAAGAGTGGTGCCCAAATGAGCAATATATGTGCGATAAAGAATTCTATAAAGCGAAAATGCGGAAAAGCATATTGCACGTTCGGTGTTAAAATAGCTTGCGATGCACCGATAATCCCTGTAAAAAACACAATCTCATATATTCGATAGCTTTTCGTTACAATCATAATCGATGCTAACAATAAACTAATCGTACATAACTCAAATGGTAATGAAGTGCCTAGCTCAAAAATCCCAGCTTTCCATTCCCACATATGAAGTCCAATCTCACTTCCTATAAATAGAAATGCAATTGCATATCGAACCGTTATATTCCACTCACTTTGACGCAATAAATCTTGGTATTGATACAGAAAAAATATCCCCACCAACATAATAAATAATATAATGACATGTTGCCTCGAGTACGGAATAAATGGTTTTAATGGATGCGCACTAAAATAAGCTTCCATCTTCCTTCCTCCTCTCCTTCATACAATATTATTGTTAGAAAGAAACAACGAGTCAATTCATTTGCTTAAACTAGGACAACCTCTACCTTACATTTAGATATTCATACCTTACAAAACTGTAAGGTTATTGTAAGCTAAAACGATTTGTCAGATTCTTCACCTCTTTTATACTTAATGTAGATACTAAAACGAACGAAAAGGTGATAAATAGATGAAGAAGAAAAATAAAGTGTTAATTACTAGTGTAGTAGCGATCGGAATTGCAGCTGGATCATATTTTGCATTTGCTGGCGGTAGTTCAGAAGTAGCAATGGCATATAGCGGTTATAAAATTACGGAAAAACAAATTGAAAATGCACAAAAATTTGGCGGCGAAGTTATTCCAAATGGTATTGAAACAATTTCATTCGATCCAACAAAAGGTACGTATGAATTAGCTGTTAAAAAAGGTGATGAAGTGAAAAAAGGTCAGCTTCTATTTAAATATAATGACCCTACTGCTAAACAAGGTGTAACAGAAGCAGAAATGCAAAAGAAAATCGCACAAAAAGAAGTAACATTGTTCCAAAAACAAATTGATGCAGCGAAACAAAAATTACAAAAAGATAAAAATGCAGGCCTTCCCGCTGAAGCATTAAAAGCATCAGAAATTGAAGTTGGGCAATTAGAATCACAACTTGAAATGAAGAAGTTTGAAGTAGAAAAAGCTGATGAAATGATTAAAGTAGCAAAAGAGAAAGTAAACACACTTTCTGTAACGAGTCCAGCCGACGGTGTAATTGATGATATCGTAAAAACTGCTGATGAAAAAACAGGTATGAGTGGCATTACACTTCGTCACGCTGGTCAATTTAAAGTAAAAGGTCAACTTTCTGAATATGAACTTGCTAGTATGAAAGTTGGGCAAGAAGTAACTGTTTCATCAAAAACTGTCGCTGGTAAGACTTGGACAGGAAAAGTAACAGAAATCGGTTCTACACCATTAAAGAGCATGGACGAAAATAAAACTGTTTCTAATTATCAATTCACTGTCACATTAGATAATAGTGAAGAATTACAAAACGGCTTCCATGTTTACGTAACAAGTAAATCTGGCGAAGCAACTGGTACGATTGTTCCGAAAAGCAGCATTGTGAAAAAAGGTGACAAAAATGTTGTCTTCGTTGTAAAAGACGGTAAAGCGAAAGAACAAGCAGTTACTGTTGAATTTGAGACAGATAGCGAAGCAAAAGTTTCTGGAGTGAAAAAAGGAGAGGAAATTATCTCTAAACCTGAAAAAGACTTAAAAGACGGTATGGAGGTTGTCACTCAATGATTAACTTAAAAGGCATCACGAAATCTTTCCAAAATGGTGCAGAGTCCGTTCAAATATTACACGGAATTGATGTAACACTAAACCAAGGAGAATTCACTTCTATTATGGGACCATCTGGTTCTGGTAAATCAACATTAATGAACATTATCGGTTGCTTAGATAAACCAACGACAGGTGCGTACGAACTAGCTGGTCAAAACATTTCAAACATGTCTGAAACAGAACTTGCACATGTTCGTAATAAAGAGATCGGATTCATATTCCAAAACTTTATGTTATTACCGAGACTTACAGCACTTCAAAATGTAGAACTACCTCTTATTTACGCTGGAGTCGATAAAAAAGAAAGACGTGAGCGCTCATTAGCAGCTTTAACAAAAGTCAGTTTAGCTGATCGTGCTACTCACTTACCAAATGAATTGTCAGGTGGACAAAAGCAGCGTGTCGCAGTCGCACGTGCAATCGTAAATAACCCGAAATTTCTCTTAGCAGATGAACCGACGGGTGCACTTGATACGAAAACAAGTACACAAATTATGGATCTCTTTTACGAATTAAACAAACAAGGCTCAACAATCATTATGATTACCCACGATCGTGAAATTGGGGAAGCGGCAGCACGTCAAATTGTAATTCGTGACGGAAATATCGTCCAAGATTGGAGAGGTTAATTTTGAACACGAGTGAAAATATACGCATGGCCCTTTCCTCTATCTTTGCTCATAAAATGCGTTCTATATTAACAATGCTAGGTATTATTATCGGTATTAGCGCCATTATTACTATCATTTCAATGGGTGATGGTACAAATGCAAAGTTTAAAAAAGAGTTAGGCCAAGGAAAAGATACTGAAGTAACGATTTACTACAACAACCCTGATTATGGAACTGATAGTGCCAAAATCACACCTGATATGCTAAAACGTCTTCAAACTGTACCAGGCGTTAAAGATGTTTATCCAGATGTAAGTATGAAAGTAAAAGCATCTTCTGGTTCAAAAGATGTCTCTCTTGATTTAAAAGGTGGAACAGGCGCCTTTATGACAGATTCGAAAATAAAATTAGTTCACGGTCGTGAATTAAACGACAGCGAATTAAACCAAGCAATTCCTGCTGTTATATTAAATGAAGAAGCTTTCAACAAATTATTTAGTGGTTGGGAATCAAATCTATACACAGATGTAAAAGGAAAGCCGTATAAAATAGTCGGTGTATACGAAACGAAAAACGAATTTGGAATGGCTATGCCTGAAGGTTATACATCTCTTGAAAACGCGCCTGTCATTTCAGGAGTAAATGAGTATGACTCTGTAAAATTAACAATGACCTCTCCAACAGAACGTAAAAGTGTAGAAAAACAAGCTATTTCTGTTTTAAACGACATGAAAGCTCCTAAATTCGAGCACAAATTCGAAGCACAGGACTTAGGTGAATTTACGAAGCAATTAGACGAATCCATCGGTATGATGAAAATGGTATTCGGTGGCATTGCCGCTATCTCCTTACTTGTTGGTGGTATCGGTGTAATGAACATCATGCTTGTATCTGTAACAGAACGTACACGTGAGATCGGTATTCGTAAAGCACTTGGTGCAACGCGCGGTAAAGTATTAACACAATTCTTAATTGAATCTTGTATTTTAACAGGACTCGGTGGTTTCATCGGATTCATGCTTGGTATTTTCTTCGCTTGGATCGTCTCAATCTTTGCCGGATGGCCACTCGTTATCTCAAAAGAACTTGGACTTCTTTCAGTAGGTATCTCAATGCTAATCGGTATTGCATTCGGTTTACTACCAGCAAACAAAGCTGCTAAACTTGATCCAATTGAATGTTTACGATATGAGTAAATAAAAAAACGTAGGAGTTTACACTCCTACGTTTTTTATTTTGTTGAAGGCAAATGTAATTTCATCGACGTTTTGACAAAAATAAGAACCTCTAACTTCTATTATATAAAGTGAAACTATAATCAGTGGGGGTTTTGTTCATCCCCCACTGATTATTAGCCTTCACCAATCGGGCTTTTACGGGCAGTTAATCTCCCACCTAACTTCTTTGCTTCAGCCGAATTTTGAGGTGAGGGTTTTACTGCCCACAAATAGCGGGATAATTCTACTGCAACTCGCGAACCAACTCATAACGATATCATCCCTTTAAATCATGTTTCTTCTATTATATATGTTTCATGTTGCGATTATCTTTTTATCCTTGCAACTTTCATTTCGCATTACCACTATCCTACAATCCTATTATTGCAAAAATAATATGTAAAAGAACAAATTCAAGGCGTAATTTTTTCCATACTACAACTTATTTTGTAACAATTATATCTCTATTTCATTAAAATCCCCCCCTATATATACGACTTCACACACAAGAAGATTATATTTTCATAACTACATTGCGATTCAAATAGTTAAATACCCCTTTTTTGTAACGTTACAGAAACACTCAAGTAACACTGCTGATACATTATTAATCTATTAGTAATTAAAAAAGTGTTGATTTTATGAATCGTATGTTCTAATCCCCTCAAAAACGCAAAGGAAACGCTATCAGGATATTAATGGAATTATTACAGAATATTAATGCCTCGTTACGAATGCTTTGTAGTTTTGTGTTTTCCGCAAATAAGAAAATAATGGTTGCTATAATGAGGTCAACGAAAACAAATGCAATGGAGGCTATTATGAAAAAATTTATGGGTATAGCAACAGCAGCGGTTTTTGGTCTTGGGATTTTCACAACATCTGCTAAAGCAGAAACAATCGTAACGACTGATGTACTAAATGTACGAGAAAACCCAACTACTGAATCACAAGTTGTCGGAAAGTTATTAGATGGATATAAAGTTAACGTTTTACATACAGAAAACGGATGGTCAAAAGTTAAATTAAATAGTGGTAAAGAGGCTTTCATAAGCGCTGACTACACAAAAGATACTTACTACGTAACAGCAAACGTATTAAACGTACGTGCTGGAGCAAATACAGATTCAGCGATTCTTGGTAAATTGAAAAAAGATGATGTAATCGAAACAACACACCAAGTACAAAATGATTGGATCCAATTTGAATATAACGGCCAAACAGCTTATGTACACATTCCTTACTTAACAGGAAAAGCACCAGTTAAAGTTCAGCCAGTAGTTAAAGCTGAAAAAGTAACTAACGTTCAAGATACAGCTAAAGTTCGTGAAGCAGTTAAAGCCGGGGAAGTAGCTGAAACTCAAGCAAAAGCTAAGGCTCAAGAAGCAACTAAAGCTCGTGAAGCAGCTGAAACTCAAGCAGAAGCTAAGGCTCAAGAAGCGGCTAAAGCTCGTGAAGCAGCTAAAGCTCAAGAAGCAACTGAAGCAGCTAAAGCTCAAGCAGAAGCTAAAGCTCAAGAAGCAGCTAAAGCTCGTGAAGCAGCTAAAGCTCAGGCAGAAGCTGAAGCTCAAGCAGAAGCTAAGGCTCAAGAGGCAGCTAAAGCTCGTGAAGCGGCTAAAGCTCAAGAAGCAGCTAAGGCTCGTGAAGCGGCTAAAGCCGAGGAAGCAGCTGAAGCTCGTGAAGCGGCTAAAGCCGGGGAGGCAGCTGAAGCTCGTGAAGCAGCTAAGGCTCAAGAGGCAGCTAAAGCTCGTGAAGCGGCTAAAGCTCAAAAACCAGCTACACAACAACCTGTTGCAAAAGAAACTGAAACAAGTGCACCATCTTCTTCTCGTGAATTAAGAGTTCAAGCAACAGCTTACACAGCGGATCCACTTGAAAATGGTTACAAAGCAGGAGACCAAGTAAAATCAGCTATGGGTCATAACTTAACAGCTAATCCAAACATGAAACTAATTGCAGTTGATCCAAGTGTCATTCCATTAGGTTCAAAAGTATGGGTTGAAGGTTACGGAGTAGCAATCGCTGGTGATACTGGTGGAGCTATTAAAGGAAATAAAATCGATGTTTTAATGCCAGATAAAGGTACATCAAGTAACTGGGGACGTAAAACAGTTACAGTGAAAATTTTAAACTAATTATTAAAAAAAGAGTTAGTCTCATTATTGAGGCTAACTCTTTTTTTATGATTCTTACACTCTTTCTTTCTCTTGAAAGTAACTAATATTATCCCGAATCCATTTTCTCTCTGACAAAAACAAGTTTCCTCGTTTTTTATATACTTTATCAAACGTCTTTAAAACTTCTTCATGAGTAGCAAACTTATGTAAGAAACGAAGAGCAATGACGATCTCTGATTCATCAGTAGGCTCTACTTCATTTTTACGTCTTCTAGAAACAACTTTAGTTACACGTTCGCTAATTGGTTGAATCGCCATTTCATCTCCATATGCATAAATAGCTCGAACAGCTTCGTATTTCACCATAACATTTCTATCCTTTAAAGCTTCAATATAAACTATTTGTAAGTCCGCTCCCCCTATTTTCGCTAAAACCTCAATAACAGTTGAACGAACATAAGCACTATCGCAATGTAAAAGCTTTGTTAAAGGTAAGATTGATCGCTTTGTTCCAATCTCATATAAAGTGGCACATATATTTACAATATCATCTCGATTCTCTTCCACTGTAAGTAACTTCAATAAAGCATCTTCTGCTTCCAACGATTTACACAACTTTAAAGCGATGACAGCAGAATAACGAACTCCACTATTTTTATGATATATGTAAGGAATAATTTTATGTGCATTGCTTGCTTCAGATAATTTACTTAAATCTATGAGCATGCTATCTAACACCATCCTGCTTTCTTCACTTTCTAACCGATCTATCAAATAATCTGCAATATACATCTCTTTAGTATTTATTGCCAGTCGTGTAATTAAAAAATAAAGATTTGTTTTTATATATACTTTTCGTGCTTCCATTACTTTCTCTTGGAAACAAGAAAAAAGCGATACATCATTTAACTGCCTCGCTTCTTCATACGCACATTGCCGAATACCTGCTTCTTCATCCGCCATCCGCCTTAATAAATCATCTATATACTCTTCCATCTCCTTCTCCCCCGTCCAAGTTAAATCTATCCCTTTGAATTCTATATACGATAGACTACTATTTCAACAGAAAAAAGAGGATGCTATAGCATCCTCTCTTACCTTCCCTATTCCACACAAGTAAACTGTGTCCAAGCTCCTACATAATCTAGTAAGAATAACTCTTCTTCTGCAATTGTACCGACAATATTTTTCCGTTCATCTATTGGCATTTCTTTCAGAATGATTTGTAGTTCACCTTTATACTTTCCAAATAGGTTATTACCAATTACAACTTGCCCTCTTTCCTGTCGTACACTTTCGCGCACTGGGAAGTCATAGTCTTTGTACTTTTTACGTACTTCTGTAGAACGTACCATATACTCTGTTATGTCACCGCGTCTTACGTGTAATTCTTGCAGTGTCGCTCTCTTCTCTACTTCAGTCGCTTCGTCTACAAATTGTACCTTTAGCTGTAACATGTAACGATTTAAGTTTCCTAGTTTCTCTAACTCTTCTTCACTCGCATAAGCATTTCCGATAATAACATCATCAATAAACCCTGTTGCCCATAAATGTTTCGCTTGTACTTCAATTGGTAAGTTACGATGTTGTTCTAACGTACATAATCCGTCATTAATATCCCATGGACCGATGTCAGCTGCATGCGATGTAATAAAGGCTGCACTGCGAATACCATGCTTTTTGAAGCGTTCACTACAGCGAATGAAATAATCATACGGAAGACCAGTAAATTTTTGCGGATAAAAATTGTGGCAACCAATTAAAGCTGATTTATTCGCTTGATGCGAAAGGATATTTTCTAAATAGGCAATATCATTACTTACATTCAGCTCAATTTTTAAGCCATATGGATTATTCGTCATTTTCGCTTCTGTTAACCCGTCAAACCCTACATCTAAACGAATTCCATCTGCACCTAACTCTGCAAAGAATGATAGATCACTATAACTAATACCAAGTTGATCGAATACAGCCGGAGCTACATCTAAAATAACTTCCATATTATACTCTTTTGCATGCCCAATAATTTCTTTAAATTCAGCTACAATTTCCTCTTTTGGACGATTAACAGACAGTAAACAAGTGAATATTCTTGAAAAACCGTGGCGTGCCGCTGTCGAAATGTATGCCATATCTTGTTCTTTCGTTGAATGCTCTGGATAAAGTGAAATTCCTAATTTACGCTCCATGCTTTTGCATCTCCTTCACACGTTGTATTAATGCCATGCTCGTAAATCTATATTTTGCAGATAAACATGTTGCACATAAAATCGTTGGTACGATGATAAAGTACGGTGATTCTAAACTAAATGCCACATAAGCCCCCATTGAACATCCAATAAATAATATCGACACAAGTAGTAAAACTAATAGCGATTTACTTTGTACCCACTTTGAATAATGTGCAATACACTGCCCCGCCACGAATGTAATTAAGATGATAATTGCTCCGAGCATTCTGTTTTCTCCTCTCCTGCTAATTGTTGCTTCTCATACATTTTGAAGAATGGATAGTAAATAACGAATGAGATAACAAAGTTAACAAGTACAAGTACACCAGCCATAATTGTCCAGTCCGTACTAATAATCGCTGCAATTGGCGCTAACATCGTAAATGGCAGCTTCGCCATCATGAGCGGAATCATACCTGAAACAACTGCGAAATATGATACCGTCGTTGTAACTAACGGTGTAATAACGAACGGAATAATTAAGATTGGATTCATTACAATTGGTGCCCCGAAAATAATTGGCTCGTTAATATTGAATAAACCTGGTACGAATGATAATCTACCTAACTCTTTTAAGAACTTAGATTTAGAGAACATAAACATAATTACTAAAGCTAACGTTGAGCCTGATCCACCAATCCATACGAACCATTGAATAAATTGCTCTGTAAATAAGTTTGGTAACTGATGTGCATTTCCTGTAGCCGTGAATACTTCCATATTTTCAAGAATTGCTGAATCCCACATCGGACGGATGATTGGTCCTAAAATCGCTGGGCCATGTATACCGAACGACCAGAAGAACACGATTAAGAATACTGTTAATAAACCGCCGAATAAATTATTTCCTACTAATACTGATTTTAATGGTGCGATTAAATATGTGATTGTTGTGTTTACATCAAATTTCAAACCGTAACGAATACCCCAGAATAAAAGAATAACTACTAAAGTTGGAATTAATGCTGCAAACGAGTTTGCAACTGCTGGTGGTACACTATCTGGTAATTTAATCGAAATATTATGCTTAATCATAAAGTGATAAATTTCTACTGCAATTAATGCTGTCACAATAGCTCCAAATAAAGACGTAGCACTTAATGTCCCTACTGAAATATATCTTCCTGCATCAATAACACCTGGTACAGCTTTTGTTATTTGAATTGGTTCAACTGATGCTAGTAAAAAGGCGAGTACAGATAATAATCCTGCACTTAATTGATTGAGCTGATAAAAGTTCGCGAGTGAGGCCCCTACCCCAAATGCTGCGTATAAAGCCATTAAGCCTACTGTAAATCGGAATGGAATATCTAAAATATGACGAAACGGTGCAATCCACTCCATATATGCATCAATTGGTAAGTTTAAAAAGATAACGAAAAATGACCCGACAATCGTTAACGGCAATGTAGAAATAACTCCATTTCGAATTGCTAATAAATGTCGTTGCCCCGCAATCTTTTGCGTTGTTGGCATAATCTTCTGTTCCATAAAACTCATAAAACCATTCATCGATAACCCTCCCTATGTTCAATCTGACAAAAGTAAAAGTTATAACATTATAATGTTTATATTTAAAAAAATATAATTACGCTAAAACTAATTGTTCAGCTTGCTTAAGTACTTTCAAACCATCACACATACCATAATCTCGCTGCTCTATAATTGCAACTGGTATATCGTATGACTTTGCAAGAAACTCTACCGCTGGAAACAAATACTTCACCTGTGGTCCAATTAAAACAACATCAGCATTTTTTATTTCCAGTTTCACAAGTTCCGAATCAACTGCTTTAATTTTATAATCCTTCCCTTGTTTCTTTGCCTCTTCTTGCATTTTTCTTACAACCATACTCGTTGACATGCCTGCTGCACAACATAATAAAATGTACATATTATACTGTCACTTTCTCTTCCACTCGTTTATGAAGAGTAATAAATTCCTCAGCAAGTTCTTTCACTGTAATGGCATTCATTAAATGATCTTGTGCATGCACTAATAATAAACTTATTTCTGCATGATTGCCTCTTGCTTCCTCTTGAATTAAATCGGTTTGAATACGATGAGCGGATGATATTTCCTCACTAGCAAGTTCCATCTTTTCACTCGCATTCTGGAAATCTCCTTGTCTTGCAAAAGCAATTGCTTCAAGTGCCGCGCTTCTCGCGTTACCACCATGTAAAATTAACGCAAATGGAGTTTGCATATCAGTCATTTTAAATTCCTCCAAGCTATGTTTTTTCTATATTTTCATCTTATTATGAAAACGCATACAATTAAACATAAAAAACTTCCGTTATGTAACGGAAGTTTTAATATACTTTTTCATAATGATAGTAAGATTTCTTGAAAATCATCAACAGCTTGAGCCTGATGCAATTTTTCTATTATAGTTTGATTAGACATAATATCATATAAAAAATCATAAAGCTTTTGTAAATCTTCATTATTATTGCGCTTCACACTAAATAAAATAATAACTTGTACTTTTTTATCTCCCCAGTCAATCGCCTTATCGAGTGTACAAAACATCAAAAATGTCGTATCGCTTAATAATTGCATCGGATGCGGAATTGCCACTAAGTTTCCAACCGCTGTAGGAGATGTGTTCTCTCTCTCCATAACAGAAGCATAAAAGTTTGCGGGTACATAGTTTTTCTCAGCAGCTTTCTCACATAAAAACTGAATAACCTCTTCTTTCGTAGAAGCACTACGATTTAAGAAGATCAAATCTTCCTTAATATATTGCTGCATACTATCATTCACATGTGTAAATAACTGCTTACCAATTGATTTAATCTCTTTATCATCAAATATTGAGTTTACCTTTATAACCGGAACAGGCAAACCACTCGGTATATGAATCGTACTAATAATACAATCTATTTTATCTTTATAAAGATCTTCCACTTTCAATTGATAGTACCCTGTAATACCTACAATCTCTAGTTTATCTCGGAAATGTGATAGAATTTTATATTTCAGTAGTTGTGCACTCCCTTGACCAGTTGCACAAACTAATAAACATCTTTTCTTTTGATTATTTTCCTGCAAGCGGCTCATCGCCCCACCAAAGTGAATGGCAATATAACCAATCTCACTCTCTGGAATGGATTCACCCGTATATTCACCAATTATATCTCCAACGAGAACTGCAATTTCAAAAGCATATGGATAATTTTTTTTCACTTCTGCCAAAAGAGGATTCCTCGTATTTAACTTATATCTCAAACGATTTAATAACGTTTTTAAATGAACACCAAAACCAAATAATAATTCTTCATCGTAATAAAAAGTAAGATTCCGTTCTTCCGCTACTTTGAAAAGAATATGCTGCATGAATGCATATACGTCTTTCCCTAATAGCTCTTCTACATTTTCATAGCGATCTCTCGCTGTAACAGCAGTACTTAATAAATGCATCGTCACATATAAAATTTCTTCTTCTGGAAATTGAAGCTTTAGCTCTGCCCCTAAATTCCCTAAAATCTGTTTCGCAATTTTATATTCTTTCTTTATTATAAGTTCAGATTCCTCTACATGCAGTGCTTGAATGTAATGATCATCCCTGCATCTCTTTAAAGCAATCGCAATATGAATTGATAAATTATCAATTTCTATATCTGATAAATATATCGTTCCTCCCTCGATATACTTTAGTATAACTGAGCGGATGAGAGAAATATGGGGTAACGATAAATATGTGTCCGTCTGCTCATAGTTCTCATGAAACGGAGTATGTTCATACCGCGGTAAACCATATTGTGATAAACAAGAACGAATATTAAATTCTTCTCCTACAATACGTATACCATAATATGGTCTTTTTTCAATTTGTAACTCATAGCGACTACAAATATCCGTAACATCTTTCATAATTAAGTTTACAGTAGATTTACTCACATAAATCTCTTCCGCTAGCTGTGAAAGCTTCACATACCCATCTGTCGTTAAAATACGGTGTAAAATATAAGCTACTCTTTCTTCATAAGAAGTTGGAATCTTTTCTGTCTGTTTTTGAAATACATTTACGCAAAAATCTTCAAACTTCTTAGTTTGTATAATTTCTAGTTCGTACCCATTCCCTCTTTGTGATTCAATTTTCGCTCCGTGTTCTTCCAATATATCATTTAATAATTTTATATCCTTTTGAATCGTCTTCGTTGATACGTGTAAACGGCTCGCTAAAAAAGCTCGATTTAACATCGATTTCTCTTCTAAAAACTCCTCTAAAATGGAAATTAATCGCTGATGCACTTTTGTCATAGCTCTTCCTCTCGCTCTTTATATAAAAGGGAAAAAGCCACTGAAATCAGTAGTTTTTTCCCTTTTATCCCACGTTCATTATTTCTTTAGCGTAAATCCAAACTTATCCCAAGCTTGTAAATAATCTAATAAGAAAATTTCTTCCTCTATAATTCGGCCAACTACATTTGTTTTTCCTGTATTCACCATATCTTTTAAAGCAATTTGCAATTCACCTTTATATTGGCCATATTGCTCATTATCAATTAAAAGATCGCCACGCTTAATTTCACGCGTATTATGCGGTTTAAACTCTTCTTTTTTATATTTCACACGACTTTGTGTAGAACGAATCATATATTCAGATACATCCCCGCGATAAAAATGAGGTTCTTCTAATACGATAATTCTTTCTAAATCTGTTGTTGTATCGTATATTTCTATATCAAATGTTTGTTTCTCTTTATTTAACGCACCTAGTGCTTGTAATTCTTCTTCTGAAGCATAAGCATTCGCAATAATAACATCATCAATTAATTCTGTTGCAAACAAATGCTTCGCCTGTGTTGTCATCGGTAATTCGCGATGCTGCTCTAACGTACATAACCCTTCTGTTACTGGCCAAGGTCCATATGTTGCATCGAATGATGAAATAAAAGCAGCTGTTCTCATACCGTAATCTTTAAATTGTTTCGAGCATTTAATGAAATGATCGTATGATAATCCTGAATAACGATGCGGATAGAAATTATGACAGCCAATTAAATTTTCACGATTTGGTCTATGACTCATAATGTTATCTACATACTTCGTACCGTTACTCATATTAATCTCAATTTTTAAACCGTATGGATTGTACGTCATAATCGATTCTTCTAATCCTGAGAAACCAACATCTAAACGAATACCGTAAGCACCTAGTTCATGGAAAAACGATAAATCATTATAAGAAATACCTAGTTGCTCAAAAACAGACGGACTAATATCAACCAATACTTGGAATCCTAATGCATTCGCATGAGAAATTATTTCTTTAAACTCTTCTACAATTTTCTCTTTTTCGCCATCTACAGATAATAAACATGTGAATACACGTGTAAATCCGTATTTACTTGCTAATGTTAAATACTCCTTATCTTCCTCTACTGTCGAATGTTCTGGATAAATAGAAATACCTAATCGTCTCATATGTACACGCCTCTTTCTTCATCATATTGTAAACCCTTTCAAATATATGTAGCGAAAAAGTATGTATCCCCTTCTCTTCCACTACAATTTGAATCCGCTTTCTTTAAAGAAAAAACAATTTCTATCATTCATAACAACTACTAGTCTATACATCTATACTTTACATCTTTTTTTCATAGTTGTGTAGTCTTTCCACAAATTTGTCAGTTTTTTTGCCTTGAAAATTGTTATACGTTTTCAAGGCACCTTCCTTGACTGTTACGTTGACCACTACATATACTCGAAAGAACAGAGATAAAGTGAAACTTTAATCAGTGGGGGTATTGTTCATCCCCCACTGATTATTAGCCTTCACCAATCGGGCGTTTACGGACAGCACGACTCCCACCTAACTTCTTTGCTCCAACCAAATTTTGAGGTGAGAGTCTTACTGCCCGTTAACGCGGGAAAACTTTTATATAGGGGATGAATATATGGGAGAGGCAGTACTCGTAAAACGAGAACCGTTATGGACAAAAGAGTTTATTGCGCTAATTCTAGCAAACTTATGTATGTTTTTAGGATTTCAAATGTTAATTCCAACTTTACCTGTTTATGTGAAAGAAATTGGGGGCACAAGTTCAAATATCGGATTCGTTGTCGGCATGTTTACCGTTGCAGCACTTTTTATTAGGCCGCTAACTGGAAATGCCTTGCAGAAATTCAACAAAAAAATCATTTTAATGATCGGTACCGCTATTTGTTTACTCGCTATGGGCAGTTATCTTTTCGCTTCAACCGTTTTCCTATTGCTTGCCGTTCGAATTTTACACGGAGCTGGTTTTGGTATTACAACGACTACATACGGAACTGTCGTTTCAGATTTAATTCCGCAAGCTCGCCGCGGTGAAGGCATGGGATATTTCGGTCTTTCTGGAACTATCGCCATGGCGCTCGGTCCGCTTATCGGACTTTGGCTTATGCAAGCATATAACTTCACGATTCTTTTTTTATGTGCACTTTCATGCACAATAGTTTCATTAATATTAACGAAACTACTTCAAATCAAAAAATCGCCGCAACCACCACAGCAAACATCTGGTACCTTTCTCGATGGATTTATTGAGCGTAAAGCTTTACTTCCTTCATTATTAATATTATGTATTACATTAATGTACGGGGGAATTGGGAGCTTTATCACATTATTTGCTACGGAAGTCGGGATTGCTGATATCAGTCTCTTCTTTTTATTTAACGCACTTGCAATCGCTGTAACTCGCCCGTTTTCTGGAAGATTATATGATACGAAAGGCCATACATTCGTCATCATTCCAGGAGTTATTATTACGTTTACAGGTATTATCTTGCTGTCGTATACAACTACAATTCCGAGTTTAATTATTGCCGCAGCGTGCTACGGCAGTGGTTTCGGAGCAATTCAACCGGCACTACAAGCATGGATGATTGACCGAGTAGCACCGCACCGGAGAGGAGTAGCAACAGCAACATTCTTCTCAGCATTTGATCTTGGAATTGGTGCTGGAGCGATTATTTTTGGATTCATTGCACACTTTACCAACTATGCAACTGTATATCGATATTCCTCTCTATTACTTATCGCTTTTCTTTTCATTTACATCACAAGCTTACGGAAGCAAAAACAGGGGGATAAAACAAAAGAAAAAGCCGTTGGGTAATGCTAATTGGTTCTTTTTCGAAGTACTTGGACCAAAAAATCATGTATACACATTTGTAAAAAGCAGTGGATTCCTAAAAAAATCACACTGCTTTTTGCATTGTATTGAAGAGTGAACCGCTGTTCTATTTATTCATGTTGTTCGTATGATATTAATATAGAACGAATTGGAGGAAATATTAATGAAAGCAATAGTGTACACAAAATACGGTCTCCCCGACGTTCTTCAACTGAAAGAGATAGAAAAACCTGCTCCTAAGGACAATGAAATACTAGTAAAAATAAAAGCGACAACCGTAACAGCAGGAGATATTCGCTCACGAAGTTTTACGGTTCCCTCTTCTGTTTGGCTACCCGCTCGAATCGCACTTGGCTTTAAGCAACCGAAAAAACAAATACTCGGAATGGAATTGGCTGGTGAAGTTGAATCGGTAGGAAAAGACGTCACACGATTTAAAAAAGGAGATCAAGTTTTTGCAGCTACCCAAGTAAATTTTGGTTCTTATGCTGAGTATATTTGTCTACCTGAAGGTGGAGCAGTGTGCATGAAGCCCTCCAATATATCCTATGAAGAAGCCGCAGCCATCCCAATTGGAGCACGTACAGCTTTGTTTTTCCTTAGGAAAGCTAACGTTCAAAGCGGTCAAAACATTCTTATTTACGGAGCTTCTGGAAGTGTCGGAAGTTATGCAGTACAGATTTCCAAGTATTTCGGCGCAACAGTTACAGGTGTGTGCAGTAGCTCCAATTTAGAATTGGTCAAATCTCTAGGAGCTGACGAAGTAATTGATTACACCACAAAAAATTTTTCTACTACAGACGAAACTTATGATGTTATCTTTGAAGCGGTAAACAAGAGCTCCTTTTCAGAGTGTATTAAAATGTTAAAGGAAGGTGGTACCTATATAAATATCGTTGAACCGTTACCAAGTGCTCAAATGCTCTGGACTAAATTGACAAGTCGCATGAAACTCATATTAAGTCAAAACGCACCTGAAACTTCCGAAGCATTAAATTTCCTTAAAGAACTTGTTGAGAACGATAAAATAAAAGTGGTCATTGATAGGCAATACACTTTTGAAGAAATTATTGAAGCTCACATATATGTTGAAAAAGGACATAAGAAGGGGAATGTCGTCATAACTATGGAGCATAATGACGATTCTAAATAAAGAAAAAACTTTCGGTGCTTTGCATAATTGTTAAAATGCAAAGCACCGAAAGTTTTTAACATAAAAAAGCAGAGCAAATTCATATGCGAATTGCTCTTTTTTATTGTTGCGAGCATCTCAAAAGAAAACAGTTTAAAATAATTTAATCGTTTTTTACTTTCATTAAATAAATCCATTTCAAACCTCCCCCGTTTCCCTACATATTTTTCTAACTTTAATCAAAAAATATGCAAAGAACCATCATCATAACAAAATAAAATTCCAATCCGCATACCCAGTTGGGTAGTTTCCCTTCACCTATTTTTACTATCAATAAATAGTGTGATAAATGTGACTTCTTCACAAAATAGTCATATACCATGCATGAAAACCAATTAAATCCAGGTGTTTCTTTAAAGAATTGTAAACTTTTTATCACTTTGTAAATTTAGTGTAAATTTTACAGACAAACCGTTTACAGTGCCTCAAGGTTTAGTTAATAATTACATCGTACATGAAATTTAAGGAGTGGAATGCGTGGAATACAATATTCAAGATATGATCTTCCAGTTCATTGGTGGATTAGGTATTTTCTTATTCGGGATTAAATACATGGGCGATGGACTGCAACAAGCAGCTGGAGATCGTCTTCGCGATATTCTAGATCGTTTTACAACAAATCCTCTTATGGGTGTACTAGCAGGTATGTTAGTTACTGTATTAATTCAATCAAGTTCAGGAACAACCGCTTTAACAGTCGGACTTGTAAGTGCCGGATTTATGACATTAAGACAAGCAATTGGTGTTATTATGGGTGCGAACATCGGAACGACAGTTACTGCATTTATTATCGGAATTAAAATCGGAGAATACGCTCTCCCAATTATGGCAGTTGGAGCAATCTTACTATTCTTCTTTAAAAATAAAAAAGTACATTCTGTAGGTCAAGTTGTATTCGGTTTTGGTATGTTATTCTTCGGTTTAGAATTAATGAGCGCAGGTATGAAACCTCTTCGTTCTTTAGAGTCATTCCAAGAGTTAATGGTTAGCATGAGTGATAATCCAATTTTAGGAATTGTTGTTGGTACAGTCTTCACTTTAATTGTACAAAGTTCAAGTGCGACAATCGGTATTTTGCAAGAACTATTCGGTCAAGGTGCAATCGATTTACAAGCTGCTCTTCCTGTATTGTTCGGTGATAACATCGGTACGACAATTACAGCCGTATTAGCAGCAATCGGTACTTCAATTGCAGCAAGACGTGCAGCATTAGTTCACGTTATCTTTAATATTATCGGTACCATTATCTTTACGATTATATTGATACCATTTACAAGTTTAATTCAATATTTCCAAACGTCATTAAACTTGAATCCAGAAATGACAATTGCATTTGCACATGGAACATTTAACGTAACGAATACAATCATTCAGTTCCCATTCATTGCTGTATTAGCCTGGATTGTAACAAAAATTATTCGTGGTGAAGATGCATCTATTAACTTTAAACCACAACATTTAAATCCAATCTTTATTGAACAATCTCCAGCTATTGCTTTAACAGAAGCTCAAAAAGAGATTATCCGTATGGCGGAGTTTTCATTAGATGGATTAAAAGAAGCAAACCAATTTTTAAATACACAAGACAAAAAACACGCGAACATGGCTACTCAATTAGAAGGCGCTATTAACAATTTAGATAAAAAAATTACCGAGTATTTAGTTTTATTATCAGAAAAACCACTTTCATCAGCAGATTCTGAGAAGCATTCTGTTTTGGCTGGTGTTGTTGGAGATATTGAACGTGTCGGTGATCATGTAGAAAACCTTGTAGAACTTGTAGATTTCCAAATTTCAAACCGCGTTTCACTATCAGATGAAGCACTAGCTGAATTAAATGAAATGCTTGAATTAACAATTTCAACATTACAAGATGCAATCAATGCTTTAACAAACTTCGATACTGAACTAGCACAAACGGTTATTGCAAAAGAACGTAAAATTGACCAAATGGAACGTGTTCTACGTAAACGTCACGTATTACGTCTGAACGAACGTAGCTGTTCAGGTGATGCAAGCATCATCTACGTTGATATGGTAAGTAACTTAGAGCGTATCGGTGATCACGCTGTAAATATCGCTGATGGTGTTTTAGGTGAACAAGGAAAAGTAAATTTAAAACAATCATTATAATAGGAAAGAGACGCTAATTTAAGCGTCTCTTTTTTCATTTCATCTTTACAACCGTTCTTCCTTTTAACTTTCCTTGCAGTATAAGTGCAAACTTCTCATCTAATTCTTTTAATGTACATTCTTCTGTATAAGATAATAGCTCTGAATTTTTCCACTCACCTGCTAGCAATGCCCACACGTCTCTTCTCACATCTACTGGACATTGAACTGAATCTATTCCTAAAAGGCTAATCCCTCGTAATATGAATGGGTATACACTTGTATTTAATTCATGCCCTGCTACGTTACCACACGTTGTTACACAGCCTCCATACTTAACTACCTTTAAAGAACTTTCTAACATGCTTCCGCCTACGGTATCGACAACCCCAGCGTATATTCCTTTAAGCATCGGTCTTCCTGATTCATCACTCAACTCCGCGCGATGAATCATCTTTTTTGCACCTAAACGTAGCAGCATCTGTTCCTCTTCCATTTTCCCAGTTGATCCTACTACGTTATATCCTAGCTTCGCTAAAATGCTAACTGCTACACTGCCTACTCCGCCCGTAGCACCCGTTACTAAAACATCTCCCATACTAGGCGTAATTCCCGCTCTAATGAGCTTATATACCGATAAGGCAGCTGTAAAACCGGCTGTCCCGTACATCATACTTTCCTTCAAAGACATTTCTTTCGGTAAAGGAACAACCCAAGATGATGGCACGCGAATATATTCTCCGAAACCACCAGAAGTATTCATACCTAAATCATATCCAGTTACAATAACTTGATCGCCTTCCTGAAAGGCGTTATTTTCACTACTAACTACCTCTCCCGCTGCATCGATACCTGGTGTATGAGGATATGTTCTCGTTACACCTTTATTACCAGTAGCTGAAAGGGCATCTTTATAATTTAATGAAGAATAATAAACACGTATTAATACGTCTCCTTCAGGTAAACTATTAATTTCTCTCTCAACAAGATTTCTTTCAAATTGATTATTTTCTTTTTCGTTCACGACAATTGCTCGGAATGATGTATGATTCATTATGCTCTCTCCTTCATCCGTAAAATCTTTCTTTATTATATAAGAAGTATATATACAGCTAATCACATCTTCTTGGCTATATTTCAACAAATCTTACTTCTCTATCACTTTCTCACATTACATATTTTCATTTCTACTAAAACACATTATACTTGTTCTACATCTTAAAAATAAAATATAGAAAATCTGACTTTTTATAAATAAATTGAATTTTTACGAAATGTAAATGATTTGTAATGTTTTTTTTCGCTAAATTTCATTATAATAAGTGGATATGAGTGTCGTATTTCAATTCAAATGAAGGAGTACAAGAAATGGAGCAAAACCCATCTTTGCAAGAAAATACACGCAATAAACCGAAAAAAAGTAAGAAAAAAACAAAAATTATTATAAGCGTCATTCTATTCTTTTTAATAGTAGGTGGCGGTTATACATGGTTTTTAGTAAATAAAGCATCTTCTGCTGTTCGAAATGCCGCTCACGATTTAGCGCGCGGTGATAAATCTGATTTACGTGATAAAGCTGTAAAACCTATTACAAATAACGTCTCTGTCTTAATAATGGGTGTTGATGAAAGCGATGTCCGTGGGAAAGAATATGGTGAAGCTATAAGAACGGATGCACTATTACTTGCAACGTTTAATAAAGATAGCAAAACTGTAAAGCTATTAAGTATTCCACGTGACACGTATACTTATATTCCAGTAGAAAAGAAAAAAGATAAAATTACACACGCTCATGCATTTGGTTCTACTAAAAACGGAAAAGATGGTGGACCACAAGCTAGTATTGATGCAGTTGAAAAATTAATGAATGTTCCCGTCGATTACTTTGTAAAATTCAACTTTAAATCATTCATGAAAATCGTTGATGATTTAGGCGGCATTGAAGTTGACGTACCAGTTGAATTTACTGAACAAGATAGTAATGATAACGCCGATGCAATTCACCTGAAAAAAGGTGTTCAAAAGTTAAATAGTGAAGAAGCTCTTGCTCTTGCTAGAACACGACACGTTGATAGTGATGCGATGCGTGGACAACGTCAGCAACTCGTTATTGAAGCAATTTTAAAGAAACTAACAAGCGTCGGATCCGTAACAAAAGTTGGTAACATCATTGATGATATTAACGGACAATTCGTTACAAACTTAACATTCGATGATATGCTTTCATTCTATAAATATGGAGCAGATTCTTCAATTGAGAAATTACAAATTGAAGGTGAAGATTGTTACATGGCAAAAGGTGATGATACATGTAGTAAGTCAGCTGGTGGTGGCCGAACTTACTACTACAATCCAGATAAAAAAGAATTAGCTAATGTTACAAACGAACTTCGTAGTCACCTTGGACTACCTGCATATACAAAATCTGATTCTGATTCTGATTCGAAAAAAACAAACTCAGAGAAAACAAAAGAATCTAAGTCTGCAAATACGAGTGAACGCGAATCAAGTAACAATGAAACGAATAATAAGAATAACAGTGAAGATACAGAAACATCGTCTAATGACAATGAATAAAGTGAAGCAGTGCTCTATGGAGGTAGAGCACTGCTTCTTTTTAATGCTTTCAAAACAAAAAAATCAGAACTTTCCAACTATCTTTTTTAATATTTTTAAATTATAATAAATAATAGTAATCTATTCCAATTATCAGGGGGCTCACACATATGAAAGCTGCAGTAAAACATAACATTTCAGATTTTAAAGAGTACTTAAAATCAAACGATATATATATGGAAGAAAATATAGATGAAAATGATGGTTCTGTACATTTCTCAGTAGGACTAGAAACAGAAGCTGGCGCAAAAATTCAACTTATCGCTGCTTTCCAAAGCGAACATCCTGCTGTGGATATATACTGCTTCAATGTTGCTCTTGTACCTGATTCAACATCAACAAATGATATTTTACATGTCATCAATGAATTAAACACATCTTATCGATTTGCAAAATTCACGCTAAATAAGCAAAATGCAATTGATATTTCAACATCTCTTGCATTCTCAGAACCAAACTTTAATCCCGCACTTGTCTTTGAACATACGAGAATGCTATATAAACTGGCAAACGATGAGTATAAGAACTTAATGAAAGTTATTTGGGCGTAAATAAAAAGATGGTGCTACAAGAGCACCATCTTTTTATTTCGATATCATATCAACCCACATCTTTATCGCAGTTCCTACAATTAAAGTAGACAATACGTATTGCAAAACTTTTTGATTCACTCTCTTCCCTACTCTCACTCCAAGAGGAGCGGCAAATAAACTTGCTATCGCAACGATAAGAGCCGGAATAACAACTATTTGTCCAGTAATCACTTTCCCAGTAGTAATTCCTATCGAGGAAATAAAAGTAATAGCGATAGATGTTGCTATTGTTGTACGTATCGGTAGTTTTAAAACAACTAGCATAATCGGTACTAAAAGAAATGCACCACCAGCCCCAATAATGCCGGAAACACTTCCTACAATAAACGCTAGCAAACTAGCGAGCCACTTATTGTACGTAATTCCTTCTGTCCCCTTACGATTGCTTCGCTTCGGTATAAACATCATAATAGACGCAATAGTAGCTAGTAATGTGTAAACAACGTTTACAGCATGCTCATTTAATAGATTCGCACTAAAGCTACCTACAAAGCTTCCTATTAATATACTAGCTCCCATATACACAACTAAAGTTTTATCCATATCGTTACTTTTCCTATACGCCCACGCGCCTGCAAAAGTTGCAAAGAATACTTGAATCGCTGTAATACCACTCACTTCATGTGATGTATATCCAGCAAATCCTAGCAATACTGGAATGTATAAGATCATCGGATAATTAATAATTGCACCGCCAATCCCAACCATTCCTGAAATAAATGACCCTATAAACCCAATAATAAAAAGCAGTACTGTTAAACTCATATTGTATCCCCCGCCTTCTAAAAAGAAGGTGATTTAAATAAATAAATTCACATTCCCATCCGAAGCATCTGCTAAATATGCACCTACTCCTGCAAACTCTACCCCTTCCATAATCTCTTCCTCTTTTAACCCTAATAAATCTACTGTCATTTGACAAGCTACAAGTTTAACTCCCTGTTCTTTCGCCAAATCAATTAAATCTGGTAAAGGCATCGCATTATGTTTTTTCATAATACCTTTAATCATTTTTGGCCCCATACCAGCAAAATTCATTTTTGATAATCCCATCTTATCAGCGCCGCGCGGCATCATTTTTCCAAATACTTTTTCTATGAACGTTTTCTTTACTTTCACATGCTCATCTTTCCTAAGGGCATTTAAGCCCCAGAAAGTATGAAAAATAGTCACCTCTTGATCATACGCCGCTGCACCATTTGCAATAATATAAGCTGCCATCGCCTTATCATAATCTCCACTAAATAAAACAATCGTCGTTTTCTTCTGTTGTTCCATGTTGTTCTCCTCCTAATTACCTATGGGGGTATTTAAAAAATTGTGAAATGGCTCAAATTATCTAGCTACACCCGATACTAATTTCCCCTTACAAAGCGTTCATACCGCCTGAAACATTTATAATGCGCTGAAATCCTAATTTTTTTAACACTTTTGCTGCTTGCTTACTTCTCATCCCGCTCTGACAAATAACAATCACTTCCTTATTTTTATCTAATTGATTTGCTCTACTAGCTAACTCATTTAGTGGGATATTCTGAAATCCCTTCATATGATTTCCTCTATATTCACCTACTGTACGAACATCGACAAATTGTTTTCCCTGTTTTCCCACTATACTCTTTAATTCTTTTCCATTTATATTTTGAACACCTTTCACCGGTAAAAAACGCGAAATAACAAACCATGCAGCAAGTACAATGAAAAGCGTACTTAATATTGTATTCATATAACCAACCTCTCCGCCTTTACAAAACTAGTTCTTCACTACGCCTTCTTAATCCAAAACTTCAGTACATCGTCCTCTATATTATGCTTTACTATTTCATGACCGCCTGTTTTTGACCATGCTGGAATATCTTTTACTGATCCTTTATCTGTTACATGTACTTCTAACACTTCTCCAGTTTGTAAAGCATCCATCGCTCTCTTCGTTCTTACAATCGGCATTGGACATGCTAAACCTTTCGCATCTAATACTTGTTTTACATTCATCATCTATTCCTCCAGTTTGTTATTTTATAATGAATCATGAACTGCACAACGATTTGGGCCAATCTCCATTTCACGCTCTTCTTCCACACTCGGATAAATCTTACCCATATTCGTTTGACGAATTTCTTCATAAGCATTCGGCTGAGACGGTAAGTTCTCTGTCACATTTTTACGAAACTCTCCCTCATCAACAATATTTAACCCTACATTCTCCTTAAATAAATCTTGTAAATGCGCACTCACAATGCCTCTGTCGTCCATTTCACTTATTTTTGAATAATGAGCCGGTAAAACAATTAAATCTTGAGACAGTTCCTTATAAAGTTTATATAACGTATTTCGTAAATCACTCACCCAATCTTCAGCCTTCCCAGCAAGATCTGGACGGCCAATTGAATCTACAAATAAAATATCACCTGATAATAAATAGGAATCATCTACAATAAATGATGTACTTCCAATCGTATGCCCCGGTGAGTATAATGCGTCAATTTCAATTTTGGTACCCCCCACCGTAATAACAGATCCTTCAACAAGCGGTTTATATGAGAAAACGACTTCCTCCGCATCTTTTGGAGGTAACCAATACGTACCACCTACTTTTTCAGCTAACCTACGTCCTCCAGAAATATGGTCTGCATGTAAATGTGTATCCATGACATTCGTAATAGTAACACCATGCTCTTCCGCAAAATCTTCATATGCTTCAACCGTTCTGACTGCATCAATAACTGCTGCTTCACCGTTTGAGACGATCATATAAGATAAACAGCCTTTTCCCAGACGGTTAAATTGATATACACTTCCTCCGCCCTGTACATCTCCTACTTTTAACGGCTTTACATATTCACTCCAAGCTTTCATACCACCAGCTAAATAATAAACATCATTGAATCCGGCATGTAACAATTGCTCTGCGACAAACTGCGAAGAACCTTCTTTCGCACATACGACTAAAATTTCTTTCTCCCTCGGCAATTCATCTACAATATGATCTACACCATCTAATAAGTCAAAATACGGTTTATTTATAGAAGAAACTTGTTTCCCTTCAATTTTCCAATCTTCATAGTCCGTTTCATTCCGAACGTCTAAAATAAACAACTCTCCGAATAAAACTTTCTCGGCGACCTCTTTTGCTTGTAATATCTTAACACTCATCCAATTACCCCCATAGGTATGTTTTTATTTAAAAAATTTTATTTCCCCACATTCCCTTGCCACTCTAACATACCTGGAATGACATTCTTCACATTTGAATAACCTTTCTCTTTCAACATTTGACAAGCTGCATCACTACGGTTACCAGTTCGGCAAACAACATAAATTGGTTTCGCACTGTCTAACATAGCACTATCTAATTCACCTAACGGCACCGAAATTGCGGATGGAATATGACCAAAGACGAATTCCGCTTCTTCACGAACATCTAATACAGTGCACTCTTCACCACTTAATAATATATTTTGCAATTCCCCATTCTTAATTGTATGAGGATACTTCACAACTTCATTTACTTCATGTTCATGGGATTTTCGTACATAATGCTTTAATATATCTCCCTCTTGTTTCGTTCCAATATATTGATGCCCTACTTTATTTGACCAACTTTGTATATCTAACGTCGATCCTTTATCCTTCGCCTCTATTTCAATAACTTGTCCTGATGCCAATCCTTCCATCGCCTTTTTTGTCTTCACAATTGGCATCGGACAAGCCAAGCCTTTACAGTCTAAATTCATATCAACTTTTATACTCATAATCATTTCCTCCCTAACTATTATACGTATACCTGTAGGGGTATAATAAAATGTTTTTGAAAATCTGTCAACACATATGTTTGACAGATTATCGGCTTTTTACAAGTAATTGAACAGCTTCTTTAATTAACTCTTCATTTGAACCATTACCTGTTTCAAACTGCTCGCGCAAACATTGCTCTAAATTTGTTCCAACAACGAGTCCAATTGTACGATCAAGTGCAGAACGGGATGCAGTTAACTGTGTAATAACATCTCGGCAATCTTTTCCCTCTTCCATCATGCGAAGCACACCACGAACTTGACCTTCAATACGTTTCAATCTATTTTTCATATCTTGATTATATTCCACTGTAGACCACCTCCGTAATTATAACTATATTATACATTACTTTGTAACTTTGTATAATATCATATACCCTTAAGGGTATATTGTAAAGTGGTTTATTTTTTTGAAATATCCTAGAGTATAGTAAAAATGCAAAAGCCACTGATTTCATTGGCTTTTGCATTTCTCAACTACACTGCTTGGTAGTCCAACTAATTCATTTCATTTACGAATCAAGGAATCAACCGTTTTATTATCCTACTTCTTATAACCTCTTTGTAAAACTATAATCCATTTCTCCACCTAACGCTTCAGGTGTATCACCAGTTTCTCTAAAATCATGTGTATAAATTTGTTCAAATGAACCGAAATCTACTTGCTTATAAAATTCGAAACAAGGGAATCCATCATGTTCTCCTTGAATATCGATACTACCATCCTTGTTCACACATACAGTTAATAAATAGTCCACAGGAGGGGCATACACATTTAACGGATTACTAGCGCTTGCACTCATTTTGAATTGCACACCATCAGAATTCCATGAAATATCCGTACACACAATATTTTCAGTACTCGCTTTTCCTGTTCTTTTATTCACAGAACCATCTGGATTTGTGACCTTCTCTGTCGTAATACCCGTGTTTGCATATGAAAACACTTCTTCTTTATAAAAGTCCACTACTACCTCTTGCTCAACTCTAGAGCGCATAGTATTTACCGCATGTGGTGTAAACTCACGTGAATCACCTTCGAATTGGATTACTTTCCCTGTTTGTACATCCTTCCGCGGTTCTGTCCAAGACACTGGAATAAATACACTGGCTCTAATTTTAACGATATTCGTCATAAGAAACACCCCTGTAATTCTAATTTTATATACTGCATACTATTGAATAAAATAGACCACAATTTCAATCCTAGAACCAATAGCTTTCTCTTTTACGTTTGCTACTTCCTTCTAAAAAATAGCGCTATATTTATATCTAGATTTTCGTTTTAAAGCTATATTCCATTTCTCCAGCTAGTGCTGCTGGGGTATCATCCGTTTCTCTGAAATCATGTGTGTATATTAATTCAAATGAACCAAAGTCTATTTGTTTATAAAATTCATAGCAAGGAAAACCATCATGTAAACCTTCAACATGCACAGTACCACTTTCATTAACTCGTATAGTCAAAAAATAATCAGCTGCAGGTGCTGCCGCGTTTAACGGATTACTTGCACTTGCTCTCATTTCAAATGAAACTTCATCTTCACTCCATACAATATTTGTACATGCAATGTTTTCTGTACTTGTTTCTCCTTTTTGATACTCAATTGAGCCATCTGGATTTGTAATTTCCACAGTAACGATACAAGCATCTGCATATGTGAAAATTTCTCTTTTATAAAAATCAACAACCACTTCTTGTTCTAATCTTGAACGCTTTGTGTTCACAGCGTATGGTGTAAACTCACGTGCATCTCCGGCATATTCAAACGCTCTTCCTGTTGCAGGATCTTTAATAGGTTCCAGCGATGCATATGGTGCAAATACACTCCCTCTAATTTTAACGATATTAACCATGTGAAACCTCCATAATTCATTGATTTTATTTAGATAAATCATTATTTATTCTATTACCATTATATAGTCAATTTGATTGACTATATCCTGTATAGTACAATAGATTCTACTTATAGTCAATTTAATTGACTATAAGCAAGGAGGTTATATACATGACTCATCAAACACTTAACGAACTAGATCTTACTTCACTTTTATCACTATCCTTCAGTACATTAATTACTGAACTACACGACAAATTAAGTGAATTGGGATTTGAAGATATTAGGCCCGCACACGGTTTTATGTTCAAACGTATCCTTCCTAATGGAGCAACCGGTATAGAACTAGCTGAATATTTAGGGGTTTCAAAACAAGCCATAAGTAAAATGGTAGATTCTCTTGAGAACAGTGGTTATGTCACGCGCCAAACGCATCCTACTGATAAAAGAGGTAAAATTATTGTTTTAACCGAGCGTGGTTTAGCAGTAATGAAAGCAAAAGAAGAAATAGTAGCTGAAATAGAACAACGATGGATTGCAAACATAGGTGCAGAACGAATGCAAATGCTTAAAGAGGATTTAACAACATTCGTTACTAAAGAAAATACAGGAAAATTATCATCCAACATACGACCTGTTTGGTAAACAAAAACTCCATATAAAAACGAATCCATTTTGAGTAGTCTTTTTCAAAATGGATTCATTTTTTACAATTTTATTAAAACCTTTGATCCCTTCAAATTTCATTCTAAATATAAAAGATACTATATTTTATGCATTATATAAATTCATAACTCTCTTCACAATCAGCTCCGCCGTATTCTCCTCCGGTGGCATCAACAAGTTTGTACCTGGCCCATACACAACCGGATTTAATTCAACTTCATATCCACCATATGCAAACTCTTCCCTCGTCGATAAATACCCAATATATCCATTCATATATCCACCAAAGAAAGCTAGTTCATTTTGAAGACTCTCTTTTATTTCTAACGCAGTTTCCGAAAAAGGTTCCATCGGTATACCAGAGAACATACCATCATTAACTCGAAACAGTTGAACTTCTAAATCAATACTTAACTGCCGTATATTTTGCTTATATTTCTCTAAAACGATAGTTAACCATTCATCAGTATTCACACCCCACTGCTTCTCAGCTAGTTGAGCCATTTTTTGTATCTCATCAATTTCAGGAATATCCTTTAATTTCATTTGCATCGTACTTGAAACTGTCCTTAAATTTACAATTGGGCTATATGTAACTGTTGGCAACATCGTTAATACATGTCCACTAAGCATGTAAGCCATTTGGTTTAATGCTTCCCTTGAGCCGCGATACTTCGCATTCACATTTCCAGCAGCACCTTGAACGATAATAACTGGGCAGTTTACTATTTTCTCAAGAAGCTCTCTCGTCATCCCGGGATAATCCGCTGACAATACATCACTATCACCTTTTAAAACATTCGGATGAGCCGTACAAAACACTAAAACCCCAGATAACTCCTTCGTTTCAACATCTCTTATTGCTAAAACACCAATTCGTTTATCTACAATACCCTCTATATTTATGCCCATCTTTGCTTTTCCATCAGGTGTCCTCTCTCTTCGGTTTACTCCAATATCACCTGTTGTAACATCCCACCCAACTTCACATGACCGCATATTATTATTCGCAGTAATAGCACCCTGCACTACATTATTTAGTAAAATCGTTTTATACGACTTTATTAAAGGATGATCACCGACTGTTTCCGGACCAGAATGAGTATGTGTATAAACGACAGTTATTTGCTGCAACGGCTCATTCAGCTCACTAGCTACTCGTTCACGAATCATCGTCGTATCTTCTACTAACATTCCGATATTATCAATACTTATAAACACAGTTTTCATTTCATCTTTTTCAAATACAAAAATTGTCCCATAAATGTGCTCTTCAATATTATTAATCCCTGTATCTCTATGATATCCGATAAAATCAATACCTATAGGCGGCGTAATATCCACCTTGCATACCCCTACTTTGCTCATTTGAATCGCTCCATTTCTCTATGTAACTCCCTCTCTTCAAGAATAGCATATTTACCATTTTCAAAATAAAAAGAACGGACAAGAAATCCTATGTCCGTTCTTTTCATCACACATACTTCCGATGCACCATTTTCCCATCATAAGAAAACACAACGCCCTTACTCTCCACAATCGATTCCATATGCACTGTTCTTCCCCATAGCTGATGAAGATACGGTAATACTTTTTCTAAGTATTTTAAATCTAACTCAATTCCTTCATAGCTATGTTTAATGTACAATTCCCCATTCTTTAAGTAGTCTCCATCTTCTACTACTAAGTACGGGAAACCTCCATTTGTACGCATATTTACGAGTTGATCGCGTACATGCTCCCATTCTTTATCAATTACTTTATATTCTTTTCCTTGGCGCTGGAATAAGTACATATCTTCTCTCATTACAAGTTTTTTATTTAAATAGTTTCTTAGGAACGATACATCCCATTCAATTTCCCGTACTTCAAAGATTTTGTCACGACCAGAACCAGGTTTCACACCGCGTCGTTTCATTTCTTCTGTCGGGTTGTTATAGCGCTCTTCAATATCTTCGAACATTTTAATACCGAGGTAGTATGGATTAATACTTGTTTTTGATGGCTGTACGACACCTGCGTTAAGCTTCGCGAATTCGATTGCTTCAGAAGATGTTAAGTCCATTTCACGAAGTATGCGTTGATGCCAGAAGGAAGCCCAACCTTCATTCATAATCTTCGTTTCAAGCTGTGGCCAGAAGTATAACATTTCTTCACGCATCATCGTTAATATGTCGCGCTGCCACTCTTCTAGCTCACGGCTATATTCTTCAATAAAGAGGAGTAAATCTTTTTCTGGCTGCGGTGGGATTTTCTTCTTTTTATGCATATTAGGTCGTTCTCTCTTTTTGTTTCGATCATCTAAATTCCATAAATCATCGTACTGTGATATCTTTTTCTTTTCTACATCCTCTTCTAAATCTTCAATACTCCATGCAAGTTTCGGACGCATAAGCGATGGATCAATATGTTCTTGAATGGCAAGTACGGCATCTAAAAATGTTTCTACCTCTTCTCTTCCATACTTATGTTCATACGCCTTCACACGATCTGCTGTCGCTGCCATACTCTCCACCATATCGCGTTTCGTATTAGAAAAACGAATATTATTTTTGAAGAAATCACAATGTGCTAAAACGTGCGCCACGATTAATTTATTTTGAATTAAAGAATTCGTATCTAATAAAAAGGCGTAACATGGATTAGAGTTAATAACGAGTTCATAAATTTTACTAAGTCCTAAATCGTATTGTAATTTCATTCTGAAAAATTGCTTTCCAAAACTCCAATGCGAAAACCTCGTCGGCATCCCATATGCACCAAATGTATAGATAATTTCCGCTGGACATACTTCATAGCGCATCGGATAAAAATCAAGCCCAAATCCAGTCGCAATTTCCGTAATTTCCGCAATCGCATATTGCAGCGCTTTATCTTCACTTGCTCTCATTATTTTCCCTCCTTACACTTTCCCTTAAGAAAGTGTATGATAAGGAACAAGCTTTCATGAGGATTGATTGCATAATAAAAAGGCACCCCCGGAAAAACGAGAATGCCTCTTTCTAATTAACCTTCAATAATCTCCACCTTCTCCGTAATCGGCGTACGCGCTTTTCCTTCTGGTGCTTTATCGAAATAGCCGATATGAAGAATTCCAATGATGCGTTGACCTCTTGTTAAACCAATTCCTTCTATAAATAGTGGATTGTAGTTTAATCCACCTGATTTCCAAACGCACCCTAAGCCGCGTTCCCAAGCAAGTAATTGGAAGTTTTGCATAAATGCACATGTTGCAGCGTAATCTTCGTCACGTTGAATTTGACGCGGATCTTCATTAATGTAAACAACGATTTGAGCAGGTGTGCTTAAGAAACGATCAGATAAAGTTTTGCCGCGTTTTGCTCTTTCTTCTTCTGTGAAAGAGTTTAGTACTGCGTCTACTAATTTCTGACGGCCTTCTCCAATGTATAATTTACAATTCCATGGTTCACGGTGTTTATGATTCGGTGCCCATGTTGCGTCGTTCAATAGTTCAATTAATAGCTCTTTTTCTACTGCTTTATTTGTAAATGTACGAACAGAACGTCTTTCTTTAATAACGTTTGCGATGGAAGTATATGTAGTCATATTTTTCTCTCCCTTATTTTTATCTATATGTATAAATCCGTCATTGATATTGATTTTCAATTTCGATTATAACCTAGTTTTTCACTATTAATCAATGTTTTATGTTGGAAAACCATGAAAAACTTCTTTTTATACTGTGAATAAAAAAACTTAACTTGTTCACAAGTTTTTCACATTTTATGGAAATGATATGTGTAAGTTTTCCACATTACCCATCTAGGAGGAGTTTATATGTACAAGAAAATCGCAGTAAGTATGACTATGGCAGCATTATTGTGCGGGATATCTGTCTTTCCTGCTTCCGCTGCCACGCCAAAAGAAGTAACAATGCACCATCATAAGCCTATTTCAGAAGAAGAAATGCAGTCGCTCGAAAAACTCGGCTATAATAAACATGAAATTTGGAAAGCTGCCCACATTGCAAGAATAAGTAAAAAAGAAATTAAGGACGTTTTAGCTTACTATAAGCAAAATAAATCTTGGGAGAAAACAGCCGAGCATTTCGGTGTAGACCCAAGTAAATTGAAAAAGCATCATATGAATAAAGAAACGAAAAAAGCACTACTGCAAAAATTAGCAAATATGCAAAAGTCCACACCAGATGGACTGAAACAAAAAATGAAAGAATATAACATCGGCTTACGCCAACTTACCGTGTTAACAATCATCTCCCAAAAAAGTAATACCCCTCTTGACGATGTACTAAAAATGAAAAAAGATGGGATGGATATTAAACAAATTGCGGAAAAATTAAATGTTAAAAAAGAAGATATACGGGCAGAAATGATTAAATTAGTGAAGTCTATTAAAGAAAAGAAAACAAATTAGCCTGTCAAAAAGGAAGAGATATTCAATACTCTTCCTTTTCTTTATGAACTTTCAATTTTCAAGTATAAATTCCCGTCTTTCCCAAAAACTAACATAAGAAAATGATGTAGTAAGGGGTGAGAAAATGTTTCGTTTATCGTCTAAAAAGAAGAAAAAAACAATCTGTTCCATTCCAGAGTTTATCCATACTATGAAAGAATCGAGTGATTTCGTTTCTTATAACATCGTAGAAGATGGGACATTATGTTTGTTTTACTATAAATCTACGGCTGAATCACTCCTCATTAATCGATTCATTTTAACACCTATAAAAAGAGAATTAGATCACATTGAAAATATAAGTGATATAGCAAATATCGTCACACTTGAGGAGATTATCACTGGCCCTACTATTGATGACATTCGTGAAAAATTATTAAGTGGATATGTACTTATACAACTAAAAAATGATTCTCAAATCGCAGAATATGCACTTATTCGTGCTGAAAGTTCCGTTTTAGGTACACGGCTATATAACGATACTGAAAATGAATATAGTGTCATCGGTCCAAAAGTCGGATTTGTTGAGAATATCGATACAAATATACACTTACTTCGGCGAAATATCGTCACAGAACAATTAGTTTTCAAAGAAGTTATAGTTGGTTCTATATCAAAAACAAAAGTCGTAGTTGCTTACATCGAAGATATTACGAATGAGCAGCACGTTAATACTGCGATGCAGCGCCTACAAGACATTGACTTTGATGTTCCTTTCGATGCAACTATGATTGAACAGTTTATTAGTGATAACAGCAACTCTCCCTTCCCTGTTTTACTTCCTACAGAGCGTTTAGATCGCTCCGTTTATGCATTATTGAATGGAGGAGTCGTCATTTTAACAGACGGTTCACCTTACGCATTAGCTGGACCAGCGACATTACTCGATTTCTTCGTCTCTCCAGAAGATTATTATTTACCATGGATAGCAGGCTCATTTCTTCGAATGGTTCGCTTTTTCGGAGCAGCATTCTCGCTATTTTCATCAGCTATTTATACAGCTGTATTAACGTATCACTATCAAATGATTCCTGCGGATTTACTAGGTCCGATTATTTTTTCAAGAGCTAATGTACCCTTTCCGCCCATTTTAGAAGCACTTTTTTTAGAAATCACAATCGAATTGCTCCGTGAAGCTGGAGCACGATTACCTACAAAAGTTGGACAAACAATCGGCATCGTTGGCGGGATTGTAATTGGCCAAGCATCTGTTCAGGCTGCTTTAACGAGTACCATTTTATTAATTGCAGTTGCTTTATCAGCACTCGCTTCTTTTACAACACCAACTGTAAAAATGTCTTCTACTATCCGGATACTACGATTTCCACTTATTCTTTTAGCTGGTGCATTTGGGGGCTTAGGTCTCATTGTAGGATTCGTACTCATATTAGCTCATTTAATTCGCTTAAAATCACTTGGATCACCTTATTTATTACCTCTATATCCATTTCGCGGTTTAGGAACGGCAGAAGGTCTCTTTCGCTTGCCATTTAGTCAAACTGCAGGACGTGCCTCTTTTCTAAGACCAAAAAAGAAATGGCGCTATGATCCAAACAAAGCGAAAGAAAAACATGATGGTGAAGAGAAATGAAAAATACTTTATTATGCTTTTCCATTATCATTTTAATTTTCCAATCCGGCTGTACACAACCGAATATAGTAGACACACAGCGAATGATTCATATAGGTGGATTTGATATAACGAAAGATAAAAAATTTCGCGGGACAATCTTATATCCCGATTACACAAAAGGCGTTCAATCAAAACCAGAAACTCAGTCAACTACCGCAGATACAATTGAAACAATTTCTTCACTTCTAAACGCCAAATCACCACATACGATCGCTGTAGGTCAAATGCGTGTTGTCCTATTTGGAAAATCATTTGGTGAACGTGGAATTGGGGATGTTATTAACAACTTACAACGTGATCCTAATATTGGCCGAGATGTTCAACTAGCACTGGTAGACGGTTCTACAGAAAAACTGCTCAAACATATTAAAACAAATGGATCACTCTATCTGTCTGACTTACTGGAGCAAAACATAGAAGCCGAAACGATTCCACGGACTGCTTTAAATATTTTTTTATATAACTTTTATTCATCAGGATGCGATCCATTTCTTCCTTATATTGAAATTGATGAAGACAAGTCTGCTTCCATTAAAGGACTCGCTTTTTTAAAAAAGGATAAAGTGGTTATGTACACAGATAAAAAAGGATCTTTTTTATTGAAATTACTCCTTAATCCAACTACAAATGGTCGTTATGAAGTTCCAATACAGCAAGGTAACCATAAAGGATTAATTGCCACTCAAAACTTATCTGGAAAGAGCGTTTGTTACCTTTCCGATACTGGTGACATTCCGAAAGTTAACATCCACTTAAAATTAAATGGACTCATAAAAAGCGCTCCAAACTGGCTTGATTTAGCGAAAAACGAAAACATAACTTACATAAAAAAACATGTAGAAAAAACAGTTGAGAAACATTTAAACGAATTAATAAAACAATTCCAAGAAAAAGAGGTCGATCCGATAGGGATACGGGAAGAAATTCGTAGTCATTCAAGAAAATGGACTATAAAACAAATTCAAGAAATGTACCCTAATGTAGATGTTGCTGTTCACGTACAAATCAATGTTGTGCAATCTGGTATCGGAGAATAGTGAGGTGTTACAATGGCTGAGCAAAATAAAACAATGACTGTTTCCCCTTATTTCACATTTCTTTTATTACACTCTCTTCAAATTGGAGTAGGCGTGTTAGGATACCAACGAGTTATTGCACAATATGCTGGTTATGATTCTTGGATTTCCCTTATTGTTGCGGGTGTCTTAACTCATATCGTACTGTTTTGTATGTTAAAAATGTTAGATAAAGACAATGATTTGATGACCATTCATACGACATGTTTCGGAAAATGGATTGGAACCTTTTTGTCTATGTGCTTTGCTGCATATCTTCTGTTATTTTGCCTTACTGTGCTTCGTACATATATCGAAGTCATTCAAGTATGGGTCTTTCCTACAATTAAACCATGGAAATTAACATTATTATTTTTACTCGTGACGTATTACGTAATAAAAGGTGGCTTCCGCTCTGTAACAGGAATGTGTTTTTGGGGAGTCGTAATACCGATTTTCGTACTATTCTTCTTAGTTTTCCCTATGAAATACGCACATGTCCGTAATATTTTACCTATTTTCACCCATTCACCTGCAGACATTCTATATTCAGCGAAAGCATCTGCATTAGAGTTTCTTGGATTTGAAGCAATCCTTATCTTTTACCCACTTATTAAAAAGGGAAAATCGCTACATAAATGGGCACATGGCGGGATTGCTTTCACAACTATTTTATATGTAGTACTAGCAATCGTTTCCCTTATGTACTATAGTCAGGGCCAACTGCATCATACAATTTGGCCTACTTTAACAATGCTAAAAATTATTAAAGTCCCATTCATTCAGCGATTTGAATACATTATTATTTTCATCTGGTTTCTTATTATTTTACCTAATCTTTGTTTAACCATTTGGTCTTCTTGTCGTATTAGTAAATACTCTTTTCACATACCATTTAACATTACATTGCCATTGTTTATCGCGACTATATTTGTTTCATCTTTGTTTTTCACAAACAGGGAAAGCATCAATACATTAAATACCGTACTATCTCAGGCTGGATTGTATATTGTATACGCTTATATCCCAATCTTATTTCTATTCCATTCACTACGATGGCGCTTCAAAAATCAGTCGAAAAAATCTTCACCCGACACACCATAATCTCTGATACAATTTTATTAATACATTTGTAAAGGGGACAAGCGAATGAAAAAGTATGTATTTTCTTTACTTGTAGTACTGAGCTTAATTCTTACTGGATGCGGGAGTACTGGTACAAATGAAAAAAAATCTTCTGAATCAAAAGAAGAGCATGACCACGCATCGCATACTCAGCAAGCTGACATTCAAGAAAAGACAAAAGGAGTCGACACACTTCCGGCCTTCCTAGACAAACTTGATCCACAAATGAAAGACATCTATACTGTCGCTGGACAAAATGCTGAACTATTGGATTGGATTCCTTGTTACTGCGGTTGTGGTGAAAGTGTAGGACATAAAAATAATAAAAATTGCTTTATTCGTGAAATCAAAAAGAATGGTGAAGTTGTTTGGGATTCCCATGCAACAACTTGCGTCAATTGCTTAGAAATTGCGGTTGAATCTGCTTCGATGAAACAAAAAGGAAAATCAACTCTTGAAATTCGTAATTATATTGATAATAAATACAAAGAAGGATATGGGAAACCAACACCTACGCCAATGCCAAAAGCTTAAAAAACGAGGAGACTCCTCGTTTTTTTCTTTTCATTCACTTTTTTTCTTAACAAATTCTTTCAAGTGTATTTCTCCTCGCTTGTCACACACTATATATAACTCTTCGGTAAGGAGGGTACACAGTGCAAACATATAACGACTATGACAAAGCTCTCTATTACACGTATTGCTGTAATTGGGATAAACTACTCGTTTTAATGGTCCAAACGAATGATCAACTATTTTCTAAGCGTATTGAACACTTTTTACACGCTTATCAATACAGTAAAGAATTACCAGAAGTTGACAAACAATTGCAGCTCCTATTTCAATATATTGACCACGCATCCCAAAAGTCACATGTAGAAGAAGTAGAGCAAATTCAAATGTAAAATATAGCGCTATTCTCTTTATGAGAATAGCGCTTTTTTAAAATGTTTATATCAATAAAAGTTTCTCCTTATAAAACTTTTATTGATAAACATATTTTTTCTTTCTTTTCCCTACCACTTCATACTATAATTTAGTATGTAACTATTATAAGTGAGGTATAAAATATGGGACGAGAAAAAAAGCAAGAGTATGCTTTATTTACTGCATGGGGAGCTTCGTTTATTGCTACATTAGGAAGTCTATACTTTTCCGAAATTATGAAATTTGAGCCTTGTGTCCTTTGTTGGTATCAACGTATTTTTATGTATCCATTTGTTTTATGGCTCGGTATCGCTGTAGTAAAGAAAGACTATCGCATTGCAAGTTATTCTTTACCAATCGCAAGTATTGGTGCTTGTATTTCTTTATATCACTATGCAATTCAAAAAATCGCAGCATTTTCAGCTGCTGGGGCAGCTTGCGGCCGCGTACCTTGTACGGGAGAATACATAAACTGGTTCGGCTTTGTGACAATCCCGTTTTTAGCACTTATCGGCTTTATCACAATCGCTGTTTGTAGCTTCATCGTAATTAAAAACAAATAAGGAGATGAAAGAATGAAAAAAATGCTTATATTTGGCGGTATTATTATCGCCTTGTTTGCAGCAATTTTCGCTGTAACACAAATGGAAGAAAAAAATGCTTCAACGAGCCAAAAAATTGATAATGCTACTAGTCAAACAGATGGTTCTGACTACTACACAAATAAAATCTCTCTTTCAGATCTCCAAAAGAATTTAAAAGAGAAAAAAGAAGAAACAGTATACTTTTATCAAACATCTTGCGTTCATTGCCAAAAATTATCTCCTATCGTAGTACCAATGGCTAAAGACTTGAATGTTGATATGAAAGTTATGGATATTGAAAAATTAGATGCTCCTTGGGATGAATATAAAATTAAAGGAACTCCAACAATCATTCATTTTAAAGACGGTAAAGAAGTGAGCCGTATTAGCGGCGAACAACCGGAAGACAAATTAAAAGAGTGGCTTGAGCAAACGAAAAAATAATAAGAAAAGGAAACTCCTTCTATACATGAAATGGGCGTAAAATCCCACACTAATGTATGAGGAGGGGGTTTTATGCCAGAAGTGAAATGCTCTGTTTCCAATTGCTCATTTTGGGGACAAGGTAACCTTTGTCAAGCAAGTGCAATCGTTGTTCAACCTGATGCACAAGAAGCAGGTCAAATTGAAAACAGTTCATATACAAACGCTACTTTAACAAACGAGACGCTTGAAAGTTCTGTAACAACGAGTGTAGAAACGTGTTGTCATACATTTAAACCGAAATATTAACACTTATTCCACCTCATATACGTGAGGTGGTTTTTCTTCTTCTCTTCTTGTTTACGTAACCTTTAATTCTCCCTATAATAAAATTAAAAGTTTTTTATGAATATGAAGGTGGAATACTATGGCTAAAACAATTGTAGATATCGCCAAATTAGCTGGGGTTGCAAAAAGTACTGTCTCTCGTTACTTAAATGGTGGCTATGTAAGTAATAAAACAAAAAAGAAAATTGAAGGTATTATTCAAGAAACGAATTTCTCTCCAAATACATTTGCGCAAAGTTTAAAAGCGAAAACAACAAATTTAATTGGCGTTATTATCCCCCGATTAGACTCCTTTGCTACAACAAAAACACTTATTGGTATTGATAATGCTTTACAGGAAAATAACTATCAGATGCTTGTTGCAAATGCGAATCAAAAAATTGAAACAGAAATTCAAGCAATGGAAAACTTTATAAAGCAAAAAGTAGCTGGCATAATTTTATTAACAAAAACTTTAACAAAAGAGCATAAACACATCATCGCTAATTCTACTACCCCTATTTTATTTGTTGGTCAAGAATATGAGAATCAATATTGCCTCGTTCACGATGATTTTGACGCTGCTTATGAGCTAGGAGCATACGTATTATCACAAGGACACCGCCATATCGCTTATTTAGGAGTAGAAAAAGATGATATTTCTGTTGGTGTAAATCGAAAAAATGGTTTTCAAAAAGCCATTGAAAATTTAGAACCTACTTGCATCGCTTCTTACTACGAAACAACTTTCAAAATAGAAGATGCGATGAAACAAGTACAACATATTTTAGATAACAACCGTCCTACTATTATCGTATGTGCTACAGATAATATCGCTCTTGGAGCCATGAAAGTAATTCATTCTAACCACCTTTCCATACCAAATCATATATCTGTAGTAGGATTCGGTGGATATGATATTTCTGAAATGGTACACCCTAGCTTAACGACAATCGCATTTGACTATGAGCATGCTGGTAAGCTTGCTGCTACTTCCCTTTCGCAGCTTGTTGAAAATAAAACAATCCCTAAAATATTACATTCTCGCTATACATTAAAAATTCAAGAAAGCGTTGACAAAATTTAAAGGCGCTTTATAATAAAATTAAAACCGGTTCCACATTTAAAAAACAGGATTTTCACATCACGTCCCTGTTTTTTATTTTAACCAAAAACGGAACCGGTTCCACAAACTCGAAGTATATAGTAAGGGGGAATTTTTATGGATATGAAACAAATTGCAGCTCAAGTCTTACAGAACATCGGAGGAACAGAAAACATTATTCGTGCTACTCATTGCGCTACTCGCCTTCGTCTTGTACTAAAAGATGAAACAAAAATAAACACGTCAGAAATCGAAAACATTGATGGGGTTAAAGGTGCTTTCGCAACGAATGAGCAATACCAAATTATTTTTGGCACTGGCGTAGTAAACAAAGTGTATGATGAGTTTTCAAAACTAATCGGAATAACTGAACTTGATTCTACGGCATCAAACGATCTTCCTAAGAAAAAAATGAATCCGATTACTCGCCTAGCAAAAACGTTATCCAATATTTTCGTTCCAATTATTCCAGCCATCGTTGCAAGTGGTTTACTTATGGGACTACTCGGAATGTTGAAAGCGTTTAAATTAGTTCCTAGCGATCACCCACTTATCCAATTACTTGATATGTTCTCAAGTGCAGCTTTCGTTATTTTACCTATTTTAATCGGTGTTAGTGCAGCCAAGGAATTTGGAGGAAATATTTTCTTAGGTGCCGTTATTGGTGGTATATTAACTCACCCAAACTTAACAAATCCTTGGACTCTTGCAAACGCAAAACCAACTGTTTTACATTTCCTCGGTATGGATATTGATATGATTGGCTATCAAGGCACTGTTTTACCTATTTTATTATGCGTATACGTTATGAGTACAATTGAAAAAGAACTCCGCAAACGAGTTCCGAACTCTTTAGATTTATTAGTTACACCGTTCTTAACAATTATTATAACTGGCTTTTTATCACTTATTATTATCGGACCAATTGGATATAAAATCGGTGACGGTATTACGTACCTTTTAAATACTATTTATCAATTTGCAGGACCAGTGGCTGGTCTTATATTCGGTGGTCTATATTCAACAATCGTTCTTACTGGCTTACACCATAGCTTCCACGCTATTGAAGCTGGCTTACTTGCTAATAAAGATATCGGTGTCAATTTCTTACTCCCTATTTGGTCAATGGCTAACGTCGCCCAAGGCGGAGCTACTTTAGCAGTTTATTTCAAAACAAAAAACAAAAAAACGAAAGAAATCGCAATTCCAGCAGCAGCGTCAGCATTTTTAGGAATTACAGAACCAGCTATTTTTGGTGTCAATTTAAAACTTGGTAAACCATTTATTGCAGCTGCTATTGGTGGCGCAATTGGAGGCGCTTACGTTGTTTGGATGCAAGTCGCAGCCAATGCATACGGTTTAACAGGTATTCCAATGCTTACAATTGTTGCACCGCTTGGCATGATGAATGTGATTCATTATGTAATCGGCTTCGCTATTGCAGTTATTACTGCTTTTGTTGCCACTCTCATTTTATATAAAGAAAGTAAATAACAACGAGGTAAAAACCTATGTCGAAATATAAAACAATACTGCAATCCAATAAAGAAGAATTACATTCTTTATATACAATTGCAAATCAAGATTCATGGAAACCGATTTATCATATTCATCCGCCATATGGATTAATGAATGATCCTAACGGTGTATCATACTACAATGATGAATATCATGTTTTTTATCAGTGGTATCCATTTGGCCCGATTCACGGAATGAAACATTGGGGGCATGTAAAATCAAAAGATCTTATTAACTGGGAACGAATGCCTGTAGCCATTATCCCTACCGAAAGCTATGAGTCACATGGCGCATATTCTGGTAGCTCTATTATAAAAGATGGGCTTCTTCACTTATTGTATACAGGGAATATAAAGAAACCTAATGATTCTCGGGATGCTAAACAATGTATGGTAACGATGGATTCTCAATATACGATGACTAAGTATAGTAATAATCCTGTTATTGATATGATTCCTGACGGATATACGAAGCATGTACGTGACCCCAAAGTATGGAAAAATAACGATACGTACTATATGTTACTCGGAGCACAACGTGAAAATAAAACGGGTACTCTATTATTATATAAGTCACTAGACCTATACAGTTGGAATTTCCAAGGCGAGGTTAAAACAAATTTAAAAGAGTTCGGATTTATGTGGGAGTGCCCCGACTATTTCCAATTATTAGGGAAAGATATGTTACTCTTTTCGCCACAAGGAATCGAAAAAGACGAGGGGAATTTTCAAAATGTATATAATGTCATATATGCAATCGGAAATTTCGATATTGAAAATTTATATTTCCATATTGATTCGTATTACGAAGTTGATAAAGGTTTCGACTTTTATGCCCCTCAAACTTTAGAAGATCAATCTGGACGCCGCCTTTTATTTGCTTGGGCGGGCTCAAGCGAAATAACATACCCTTCTGATGATTATATGTGGGCTCATTGTTTAACACTTCCACGAGAACTAACGTTAGAAAATAATATATTAAAACAAAAACCAGTTTCAGAACTAAAAAAACTAAGAACAACAAAAAAAGAGATTTCAGGTGACATATCAACTGGATTAAACGTACTGGCGACCCTTGGCCATGAATGCTCATATGAATTAATTGTAACTCTTAAAACAGATGATGCGAATAACTTTGGCCTTTCTCTCTTCCATAATGAAGAAGATTCTTTCCCGATTATATTTAACCGTGAAAAAGGAACTGTTTCCATAGACCGAAGCAACTTCCATCACCAATTTGGCGGAGAATATGGATATGAACGCTGTGAAAAAATTGATATTCAAGATACGATAGACCTCAGAATATTTGTAGATAATAGCATCGTAGAAATCTTCTTATATGATGGTTCCACTGTCTTTACGTCTAGAGTATTTCCGCGAAAAGACATTACACATCATATCGCAATCTTTTCAGATGCAAAACTAAACTTTACAATTACACAATATAAACTTAAAAGAGGGATTATATGAGAAATGTTTTTTGTATAGGTGAATTATTAATTGATTTCGTTTGCCGAAACTCCAATGTTTCTTTAGTAGATGGTACTGATTTCGAAAAGAAAGCTGGTGGAGCTCCCGCTAACGTTGCCGCTGCTATTACAAAATTAGGTGGACATGCTACATTTATGGGGCAAGTAGGAAATGATCCATTTGGTGATTTTCTAGAACAAACTTTACAACGTGCTCATGTTGACACTTCAATGCTCATAAAAGATAAACAAACAACGCTTGCTTTCGTATCTATCGATAAAGATGGTGAACGTGATTTTATTTTTATGCGTGGGGCTGATGGTCAATACACCTTTAATAAAATTAATTTAGCAAAAATAAAAAGTAATGATCTAATACATTTCGGTTCGGCAACTGCCTTATTATCAAGTCCATTAAAAGAAACATACTTTCAACTATTACAATATGCAAAAGACAATAATCACTTTATTTCTTTTGATCCAAATTATCGAGATGCACTTATTACAGATGTAGAACAATTTTCTCAAGATTGCCTATCCTTTATAAAACACGCACATTTCGTAAAAGTAAGCCAAGAAGAAGCAACGATGCTTTCTAAAGAAACTAATCTACAACAATCAGCACTAAAATTATTAAATTACGGGGCTAAAGTTGTAGCTATCACACTTGGAAAAGACGGTACTCTTCTCGCGACAAAAGAAGCTCAAATCATTGTACCTTCTATTTCAATTAAACAAGTAGATACAACTGGTGCTGGTGATGCTTTCGTCGGAGCGATGTTGTATCAAATTTCTAAAAATGAACAAACGCTTCCTCAAAAATTCACAGATTTAGCCGAGTTTGTCTCTTTTGCAAATAAAGTAGGTGCCATAACATGTACAAACTACGGAGCAATCGCTTCACTTCCATCATTGGCAGAGGTAAAAGCATACGATTAGTCGTATGCTTTTTTACATTCCTCTCCAAACATCATGCATCATAAAAAAGTACAAAATAACGAGAAGGACCGTCCCGCATAAAGTAATGCGCCGATATACACTCTTCTCCCCTTCCCTCGCTTTAACAAATGCCCAAATAAATCCAACGAACAATATTAAATCAATATATGGAACATAAAAGGAGAAGACGAGTAACGCATATAAATACACGATAAATAAACAAGTCGTGATTAAGAAAATTTTAAATGCAAATTCACTTTTCATAATGTGACCGCCCCCCAGTCTGTACTGTATTATATTCAGCAAAACATAATAGTTGCTGTTTCAATTTTTTTATCTCACTATTTACAGGCGCGCGATTGGTATGAAATCATTAAAACCAACTAAACTTCATCACAAATAAGCTACCGCCTATACACGGTAGCTATTATGGAACATTATATTTCCTTTTATATATGTTACTTAAAATCGAATAAGGTAATTGCTCATAACGAATTTTTTCTCCCGTTACATCTACAATATACAAATTGTTTCCTATATAATAGGTTCCATCTTTTCGTTTGGAATACACTGTATATTTTTCATTTGGCAATACCGTTTTTACTTTCGTCAATTGTCCATTTGGTTCTTGCCAATATATATTTACACGATCTACTAACGTAAGCATTCCAATTTGTTCTTCTTCTACTTTACGACCATTCCAACTCACAACCCGATAACCAAGCTTATACGCTTCATATTCGGGACTCGTATGAAAACGAGAAATAATTACTTTCGTCTGTAATTGTACCCGGTCGTATAACCATTGTATGTCCCGATCGTGCATGCGAATACAACCATTCGACTCCCTGCTTCCAATCGTCCATTCCCGATTTGTTCCATGAATTGCATATTCCTTTTTATCTAGACCTAACCACCTCGTACCGAGAGGGTTATTCGGAGCACCCCCAGCTATTTTTTTACGATGGTATTCTTTATTTTTATATTTAGTTATAATACAAAAATTACCCTCAGGCGTCGGGGTCCTGTCTTTTCCTGTCGTTATCGGAAATGTCTTAGTATAGTTTCCATCTTCAAAAAAAGACAGCTGATTCGTCGTAAGGTTAACTAATATTAAATGATCTGTATTAGCAAAAACGCTAGCTGGCAGGCAGAAAAATAGGATTACGATAAACCATACTTTCTTCATCTAAATCCTCCCTAGCACTAACATCATAATAAAGTGAAACTTTACTCGTTGGGGGATTTTGTCCATCCCCACTGAGGATTAGCCTTCACCAATCGAGCATTTACGGACATTTATCTCCCACCTAACTTCCTTGTATTCACCGAATTGTTAGGTAGGAGTCTTACTGCCCGCAAATAGCGGGATAAATACAATTAACTTTACTTTGCTCTTATAAATGAAAACTATCCATTCACAATTACTCCACCATTTACATGCATCATCTGTCCCGTTACATATGCCGAATCACTAGACGCTAAATATACATATGCAGGCGCTAATTCATACGGCTGACCAGGCCTTTGCATAGGAACATTACTCCCAAACTGTGATACTTTTTTCTCATCAAAACTGGATGGAATAAGCGGTGTCCAAATTGGGCCTGGTGCAACACCATTTACACGAATTCCCTTTTGTACTAACGACTGAGATAGCGATCTTGTAAAAGCGACAATCGCTCCTTTCGTTGCAGAATAATCAATCAACGTTTCATTTCCTTCATACGCAACGATAGATGCCGTGTTTATAATTACATCCCCTTGCTTTAAATGAGAGAGGGCTGCTTTTGTAACATGAAAATAAGAAAAAATATTAATACGGAACGTTTTTTCTAGCTGTTCCGCTGTAATATACTCTAGTCCTTGCTGCGGATATTGCTGTGCGACGTTATTCACAAGAACATTTAGCCCCCCTAGCTGCTGGGCGGTCTCTTCTACAATCTCTTTACAATGTTGTTCATTACTCAAATCTCCCGGCAATAATACACAATTCACGCCTTCTTTTTCCACAAGTTGTTTCGTCTCAGTTGCATCTTCGTCCTCATCTAAATAAGCAATCGCAATATTTGCTCCCTCTTTTGCAAAAGCGATAGAAACAGCTCTTCCAATCCCGCTATCTCCTCCTGTAATTAATACATTCTTTCCTTTTAACTTTTCACTTCCTTTATAATTTGGATCTTCAAACTTTGGAAGAGGATTCATTAACGATTCAATACCAGGTTGTTTATTTTGATGTTGTGCTGGCATTGTTAAAAAGTTTTTTTGCTGCGGCATAACTTCCTTCAACTCCTTTCCCCTTATAATGCGCACAATAAAAAAAACTACTTACACATTAAAGAACCGCAATGCACACACAGTTTTACGATTAATATTCGAATTTACGACATAAAATATGAGTTGTTCTAAAGTTTTTATGCAAAACTATTGCAAAATAGTTAAAAAACGAATATTATATATAACTGTTGTGAAAATTATTCGTAAAAAGAAAGGATGTTTATATGTTTAACCTTTCAAAACATAAAACTTCTATTAAAACTGAAATTATGGCAGGTATTATTACCTTTTTAACAATGGCATATATCATTGTCGTAAACCCTGTCATCCTTGGGGATGCAGGTGTTCCGTTTGAACAAGCATTTACAGCTACAATTATCGCTGCTGTTGTCGGAACATTATTTATGGCGATCTTTACTAATTTACCAATCGCAATTGCACCAGGTATGGGATTAAATGCTTACTTCTCTTATTCTGTTGTAAAAGCCCATGAAGGCATGACTTTCGCAATTGCATTCTCTGCTGTATTCGTAGCAGGTATGATTTTAATTTTGTTATCATTCACATCTTTCCGTACGAAATTAATGGAAGTAATTCCTGAGAACTTAAAACATGCACTTACTGCTGGTATCGGTCTTTTTATTGCTTTTATCGGTTTGCGCTTAACGGGAATTGTTACAAAAAATGATGCAAACTTAGTTGGGCTTGGCGATCTTCACTCTGCTCCAGTTCTACTAGCATTAGCTGGCCTTGGAATTACAATTATCCTTATGTCTTTAAATATAAACGGGGCACTATTTATCGGAATGTTATTAACTGGTATTATCGCTTACTTCACAGGTCAATTAACATTCTCAAGCGGCGTTACATCAATGCCTGGATTACCAGAAGGAATTATCGTTTCAAATCCAATTACTGCTGTATCTGATGTAATTAACTACGGATTATACGGCGTTGTCTTCTCATTCTTCCTTGTTACACTATTTGATACAACAGGTACACTACTTGGCGTTGCACAACAAGGTGGATTTATGAAAGATGGAAAGCTTCCAAAAGCAGGACGAGCTCTTCTATCTGACTCATTCTCAGCAACAATTGGAGCTATGTTCGGAACAACACCATCAACAGCTTACATTGAATCATCTGCTGGTGTTGCAGCTGGTGGTCGTACTGGTTTAACAACTGTTACAGTAGCTGTTCTATTTGCATTAGCAGCATTCTTCGGACCGTTAGTGAGCGCTGTTTCTGGCGTTTCAGCTATTACAGCACCATCACTAATTATCGTTGGTAGTCTTATGATGGGCTCAGTTCGCCACATCGATTGGGATACATTCGATGAAGCATTCCCAGCATTTTTAGTAATCTTAAGCATGCCACTTACATCAAGTATCTCAACAGGTATTGCACTTGGATTTATTTCATACCCACTTATGAAAGTGGCAAAAGGACAATTCCGTGCTGTTCACCCACTTGTGTATTTATTCGGGATCTTGTTCGCTTATCAATTAGTTTTCTTACCACATTAAAATCCCTCGTTGTGAGGGATTTTTTATTTACAAAAAAACATTTGACAACAGCATACACTTATGGAATAATTCGAAATAGTTAAATATTCGATGTCTTATCAAGAGCAGGTGGAGGGATGAGCCCTACGAAGCCCGGCAACCGACCCATTTATGGGCACGGTGCTAATTCTTACAACACATTGTGTTGAAAGATAAGAGTAATATGATAAGACGTCTTTTCTATATGAAAAGACGTTTTTATTTTCACTCCCTCCTCTCTTTTCTTAATTTAGGAGGGATTTTTTTATGAAAAAATTATGTTCCACCGTACTCATTATTCTCTTACTCGCATTAACAGCTTGCACAAATGAACAAGATGCTATCTCTTCACAAAAGCAACAAACGGTGAAGAAAGAAACTACTACAGCAACAAATCATTTACAAACAGAAATTCCAAGCCAAGTAAAAAAGCCATTAAAAATCGCATTAATTATGCAAATGTCCATCGGAACTTTTTCCTCTCAATATATTGAGGGTGTCAAAAAACAAGTCGAGCTATTCGGCGGCAGTGTGCAAGTCTACAATTCTGATAATGATTTAGCAAAAATGGCAGCAAATCTAGATACTGCTATTAATTCAAAAGTTGATGGTATTTTAATCGATCACGGTCGCTCTGAAGCACTAAAACCCGGAGTAGAAAAAGCATTACAAGCGAATATTCCTGTAGTTGCATTTGATAACGACCTACGCTTACCAGGCGTAACGATTATTGATCAAGATGACTATAGTCTTGCATGGAAATCATTAAAAACGTTAGCGGAAGATCTGAATGGACAAGGGAATATCGCCGTCGTATGGGTTGGCGGATTTGCTCCAATGGAACGTCGCAATGTTATCATTGATGCTTTTTATAAACGTTATCCAAATATAAAAGAAGTTGCACGCTTTGGTACCGCTAGTAATAACACACCACTTGATACGCAAACACAAGTAGAGGCTTTACTAAAAAAATATCCGAAAAAAGGTGATTTACAAGCTATTTTCGCTTCGTGGGATGAGTTTGCTAAGGGGGCCGTCAAAGCACTCGAACAAGCTGGTCGTACAGATATAAAAGTATACAGCATTGACTTAAGTAATGAAGATTTACAACTCATGCAAAAAGAAAATTCACCTTGGACTGCTACGGCTGCAACCGATCCAGCTGAAGTCGGTAAAGTTCAAGTGCGTTTCTTATACAAGAAAATCGCTGGTGAACAAACGCCAGATATTTATTCACTAGAACCTTATTTAGTAAAGAAAAATAGTTTGCCACAAGAAAATATAACGATGGATCAATTATCAAAACATATAAACGGTTGGGGCGACTCGAAAGATGCATATTCACCTTGGATGAAAAAATTAGAGAAGGAGAAAAAATGATGACATTCTCTCTTCAAAACATTACACATTCTTATCACATCTCTACCCCTGTACTAGAAAATGTTTCTATTAACATACAAAAAGGAAAAGTTCACGCTTTACTAGGAATGAATGGTGCAGGAAAAAGTACTTTACTAAAAATAGCAACTGGTGAAATTCAACCAGTTGCTGGGAATATAAAAATTGATAATCAGTCTATTTCCTTTACTTCACCACGCGATGCAAAAAAACATGGTATTTCTTTCGTAACACAAGAAGTGGATCACGGACTTATTCCTGGATTATCTGTATTAGAAAATGTACTAATCGATCATTTAGCAATGCAAAATAAAGTACTATTTTCAAAGTCAAAATTAGTCTCACTCGCTAAACAACATTTGCAAACTGTACAGGCTGATTTAAATGTTTCGGAAGATGTTTCAAACTGCTCATTACATGAAAAACAATTACTTCTTATCGCAAGAGCTTTATCCAACAATACAAATTATCTTTTATTAGATGAGCCTACTTCTTCTCTTGGACCGAAAGAAGTTGAAACCTTCGGGCAACTATTAAAAGATTTAACATTGAAAGGAATTGGCATCATCTTAATTTCTCATCGTTTATCAGAGATTCGAAATTTCGCGGATGATGTAACCGTATTACATAACGGTAAAGTTGCACTTTCTGAAGCGATCACAAAGGTTACAGATCAACAAATTGTGGAAGCGATGACTGGAAAACAACTTACACTTCCTATTAATACAGCGCCAAAACGAGGGAGCGAAGAATTATTTAAAGTACAAGAACTTCCATTACACAAAGACCATTCTCCCCTTTCTCTCACCGTACGGAAAGGTGAAACTGTTGTGATATACGGATTAATTGGCAGTGGCAAAACAACACTTGCTGAAACGTTATTTGGTACTCGTCATACTTATCACGCAGAAATAGATGGTCAAACAATAACAATTAAAACACCGCGAGATGCGATTAAAGCAAAGATCGCACTTGTACCAGAGGAAAGAAGAAAACAAGGCGTATTTCTTTCGGAAGATATTATAAGCCACACTAATTTACACCAATCAGGTTGGAGACGAAAGCAAACCGAAGTAAATAATGCTACTACAGCAATTTCTTCTTTCAGCATTTCACCCAATGACCCAAAAGCATTTATCCATTCACTTAGCGGTGGAAACCAGCAAAAAGTCTCCATTGCAAAGTGGCATGGATTCAAACCGAATCTATTTCTTTTGGACGAGCCAACTAAAGGTGTAGACATAGCTGCAAAACAAGACATTTTTCAATTCATTCGTAACATTACTGAAAACGGAAGTTCCGTAATTTACTTCACAGGAGAACAAGATGAAGCACTACATATCGCTGATCGCATTCTTATACTCGCAAACGGAGAATTTGTAGGTGAATACTTACCAGACGAACTATCTCCTGAACAGCTTTTACATTTATCTGAAGGGAGTTATTCCATTGAATCTCGTTCATAAAACAAAAACTAAGAAACTATATTTACCTACTCATCTTTTTTATCAATTTAGTACGATTGCTATCATTATAGGTGTTACAATTTTCTTCTCTATCGTCAACGATTCTTTTTTAACATACAACAATATTAGTGATATTTTACGTTCCATTTCTATCGTAACGTTACTTGCAATTGGTGTTACCTTTACATTAATTGTAGATGGATTTGATTTATCAGTCGGCTCTACCGCTAGTTTAGCAACCATTGCCGCTGCTTCCTGCCTCATTTTATATCGACAAGAACTATTAGTCACACTCCTTGTTCCTATTCTTTGTGGGCTATTAGTTGGATTATTAAATGCACTACTCGTTATCCGAATTAAACTACCAGATTTACTAGCTACATTAAGTATCATGTATATCGTGAATGGACTACACTTAACATTTTCAAAAGGATCTTCTATTTATGAAGGAATGTCTGGTGCCAAAGGACATTTTATTCCATCCTTTTTATTTATCGGTCAAGGTTCTGTGTTAGGAATTCCAGTCCCTGTCATTATCATGCTTATCGTCGTTTTAATTGCATATGTATTTTTAGAAAAAACAACGTACGGTCGTTTCTTTTATATGACAGGTGGGAATCGAGAAGCTGCTAGACTAGCTGGTATTCCTACTGATCGTTACCGTGTATATGCTTATATGATTAGCGGTTTACTTGCCTCTATTGGCGGTATTATTCTATGTAGCCGCGTTGGAACAGGACAAGTTTCAGCTGGCGCCCCATTATTAATGGATGCAGTTGCAGCTGCCTATATCGGTTATGCAATGTTCGGTGCTAAGAAACCAAATGTCATCGGAACATTTCTTGGTTCCGTATTAATTGGAATCATATTAAACGGCCTTACAATGATGAACGTTCCTTATTATGCGCAAGATATCATTAAAGGCAGTATTTTAATTGCAGCTTTAGCCTTTTCATTTATTAAAAAGAAGCGTAAATAAAAAAGTAGCGCATCGAATTCCGATGCGCTACTTTCCTTTTGCAACAATCACACGAACTACTTTCAACGCAAAAAGCAAAAGACCGTTCGCTATTGCTGTAACACCTAAGAAGATGGCTATCATAAGCTCTCCCATTCCGTTATTAAATATAAAAATAATAGAAGAAATGAAAGCCAAAATAAACAAAATGAACGCTGGTATATATTTAATAAAAGGCTTCTCAAATGATCTTTTAGAAAGAAGAAATGTAATTAACAATGTCATAATAAAAACAAAATATACCGCAAATAAAAAAGTCATATGAAAGCCTCCTCTACGACCAAACTACTTAAAAGAGGTTAGAAACCTTTAATATTTCTCATTTACCTGCAATTCTTTACTATACTTTTGAATGAACACTGATGAAATAACCATTACCATTCCTATACTAAAACCAATAAGCTGATCTAATAACATTTCATCATGAATGAACCAGCGCAGTAGAAATACGCCACCAAAAATAAGCAACATTGTAAATCCAGTATGTCTAAGCCCTTTATATACATTTTCCATATGTATCACCTCTCTACATACTTTTATCCATATTATACCATAATCCCAAAATGTATATAACCAACATTCGGTATTGAAACCAATAATAAAAAAGGCTGCAGAGAACTCCTTCTCCACAGCCTAATTATTATTTTTGCAAAAACGCCTGTAAATCTGCAAATTGTCTCTTTGCATCTTCATAGCCTTGCTCATATAAACTTTGTAATTTAGCCGTATCCTTTTCCATACGATCTACTTGAAGCGGCACTTCTGGGCGAATAACAAATAAATTACCAGCTTGCTCTTCTTTTTCAATGTAGTGAAGTGTTTCATTATACACTTCATAACGATTCAGCATCGTATTTACAAGGTTTGGATACTTCTTATAAGCCTTTGCTGCAATCCAACCAAATTTTGATTTTTTCTTCGCGTAACCATGATTTCTCGTCAAAATAACGACTGATTTTTTAAATCCATCTTCCTGTGCTTTACGAACTGGAATCGGATCTGAAATCCCGCCATCTAACAATTGCTTACCTCGGTAGTTTACTGCCGGTGCAATGAAAGGTAATGAACTAGATGCTTGCAATAAATTTAGTGCATCATCATTCGTTCCCTCTTTTTCAAAATAAACAGACTGTCCTGTTTCACAATCAGTTGTTCCTACAAGGAAACGCTCTGGACTATTAAAGTATGTTTCAAAATCAAACGGTACATGCTTTTCTGGAATTTCATGAAAAATGAATTCCATATCAAATAGCTGACGTTTTTTCCACAAGTTTTTATACGATAAATACTGCGGATGTGATGCATAATCAATATTTACTGTTTTATTTCTATTTCTTTGTCTGGAAAGATACGACGCTGCATGACAAGCACCAGCTGATACACCAATTACATATGGAAAATATAAATCTTGTTCCATAAAATATTCTAATATCCCGCCCGTATATACACCACGCATACCGCCGCCTTCTAATACTAACCCCGTATTTTCAAGCATGTTATTCTCTCCTCTTTATATATATTGACTCTTTAATTATTCACTATGTTAAGTATCTTTTTCTATTATATATGAGTTCTTTCAGAAATTATATTGAAAAGGCTTGAAATGGAGGGGGTTTTTCTTCCAATTATATTTCCAAATGACCAGAGACATCCTTTATAAGCCTTTGAATAAAATCTTGCTCTTCTTTCGTATATCCATCTAAAAGTAACAGCCACTTTTCTTCAGCTTGTTTATGCAATTTTTCATGAGCTTTATATATTTCATTTCCTCTTTCCGTTAAGCGGAAGAAAATTTCTTTTTGATTATCTAACATTTGCATTTTCTCAACGAATTGCTTTTGAAACAACTTTGTACAAATTTTAGAGATTGCGCCTTTCGTCATTCCCATTTCTGTTGCAATAGCAGTTACATTCATCAGACCATTTTTTCCGATACACTCGATAACATGTAACTCAGATAAAGACATACCACTTACACCTGTCTCACGAAGAAACTTCTCATTATTTTCTTTCAAATGCTCTTCTTTTTTATGAAAAAGTGTACGAATATCCGAAAGTATTTCCATTTGTTTCGCTGTACGTTCCAATCCATTCGCCTCCTAAGTTTCCAAAGAAACAATTTAACTATATACCATTTTAAAATCATTTTTTCATCTTTACAAGTGAGAAAATCATGTTAAAATTAATTTAGTTTCCAAGGAAACCAAATGACAAGGAGGTTAACATTATGGAAAAAACCAAACTGAATTTCATTTTATATGTTGTCTGTATGAGTGCCTTACTCGGTTCCTTCGCTCAAAATATTTATACACCTATCTTGCCGATGATTCAAAATTCGTTTCATACTTCTCTTTATCTTGTAAATTTAACCGTTTCACTTTTCACATTCGTTCTTGCGGTTATGCAGCTCATATACGGACCTTTAATTGATACAAAGGGAAGAAAATCTGTCCTTATCCCTAGTTTAATCATTAGTACAATCGGCTCAATTGGTTGTGCTTTCTCACCAAACATTTACTTATTTCTATTTTTTAGAGCTGTTCAAGCTATAGGAATAGCGGCTATACCTGTAGTTGCAGCAACGATTATCGGTGATTTATTTGAAGGAAAAGAACGCGGAGAAGCGATGAGCCTTTATCAAATGTTACTTGCTCTCGCACCTGCAATCGGTCCTCTCATAGGTGGCTATCTCGGCAGTATAAATGGCCACTTATCTGTATTTCTTTTTTTATCTACAATTGGCATCATCTTATTAATTATAAACATTTCACTACTTCCAGAAACAAAACCAAATGTAATTGAGAAACCTAAAGCAAAAAAGAATTACTGGCTTATCTTAAAAAATAAAACTGGATTTTCCATTACACTTATTGGCTTTATTCAATTTTGTATATATTTCTGTTTCCTCGTTTTTTTACCTAGCATATTAACAAATATATTTCATCTAAGCGCAAGTGAAATTGGTCTTATGTTTGTACCGATGTCACTTTCTCTTATGTTAGGAAGCTATTGCTACAAATTTTTGCAAAAACATTTCACAACAAAGCAGGCTTTCTTCATCACTAGTTTCTTCAACATTATATGTGTCACTTTATTCTCTTTCACATATAGCATCAATATCCCATCCGTAATTATCGTTACCTCTTTATACGGTTTTAGTATGGGACTTTCTATGCCGACTCACACTACTTTATTAACGGAAGAATTCGTACAAGAACGCGCAACTGCCATCGGTATGTACAACTTCATTCGCTATCTTGGTATGGGTACAGGGCCTATTGTAGGTGGGTTTCTTTTATTTAATCAAAATTACTTTTGGATTTTCTTCCTAGGGGCAATTATATTTCTACTTATAGTTTTACACGCAATGAAAATGCTACATTCCCATGCTGCACAAAGAGCTTAAGAGACCTATAGATGGTCTCTTAAGCTCTTTGATCAGCAACGATATGAATATCAATATACTTCGTTTGTCTCATAATTTCATTTACAATAGAACCTTTTCGTATTTCTTCCCACCGTGTTCTCGCCGATTGCCCGAGTAAAACTTGTGTCACCTGTAGTCTTTTTGCAACTTCAATAATAACATCAGCGGGCTTTCTTCCCTTTGCTTCTTCTAATACAAAGCTCGCATCAAATTGATTCGTTAGCGATTTCCATTCTTCAATCGTTTGCTTTTTGCCAGCTGAAATAGAATCTATATTTTCTCTTTCAACGTTTAACACATACAATTCAGCATTTAGCCGATCAGCCATGCGCCAACCTCTCCGTATTAATTTCTCTGCTGTTGAACTGTATTGTACACAAACGAGAATTTTTTCTTTCACACCGATCGGTTCTATTACTGTTTGGCTAATTTTCTCATCCATATCATCTGCAACTTCTCGAAGTGATAACTCTCTTAATGCCCCTAAATTATTTATCGTAAAGAAGTTTTGTAAGCTTTGTTGAATTTTTTCTTCCTTATATATCTTTCCATCTATTAATCTCTTCCGGAGTACCTCAGGTGTTGCATCAACAAGCTGAATTTCATTTGCTTTTTGTAAAATAAAGTCTGGAATACGCTCTCGTACTTTGACATTCGTAATTTGAGCTACAATATCATGAACGCTTTCTAAATGTTGAATATTAAACGCTGATAATACAGATATACCGGCATCTAACAATTCCTGCACATCCATGTAACGTTTCTTATTTTTCGACCCGGGAATATTACTATGCGCAAGTTCATCCACAACAACAATTTGTGGTGCCCGCTTTATAATTTCTTCTACATCAAGTTCATAAAATACTTTCCCTTTATAATCTATTTCTTTTAAAGGAACTTTTTCTAAATCAGCAATTGCTTCTTCCGTCTCTTTTCTACCGTGTGTTTCAATTAAACCAACTACAATATCAATACCGTCTTTTTTCATCTCTCTTGCATCAAATAGCATTTTATAACTTTTCCCAACTCCAGGTGCAGCCCCTACGTATAGCTTTAACTTTCCGCGATTTTGCTGCCGAATATATTCTAAATACTCTTCTGGCGTTCGCCTTTGAAACGTCGGTTTATAGTCATCCGCATACAAAACACTCACAACCTTTCTTTCGAAACAACGCTACCTCAATCCGTTAGATTGAGGTAGCACTGTTACTATTTCATTAGTTTCTGTAATTCTAAATTTAACTTTAAAACGTTCACGCGATCTTCTCCAAACAAGCCAAGCGCTGCACCTTCCGTTTGATCCTTAATCAATTGATCTAGCTTTTCTTTCGGAATATTCGTTAATTTCGAGATGCGATCTACCTGTACAGAAGCCGCCTTCGGACTAATGTCAGGATCAAGCCCTGAACCTGAATTCGTCACTAAATCTATTGGTACTTCTGTAACTGGAATGGCCCGGTTTTGTTTCTTCCAGTCATCAATACTTTTCTCAACTCGTTTTGCTAAATCTGGATTAGACGGTGCATAGTTATTTGAACCAGATGCTTCTGCTTTATATTCTATACTAGAGACACGTCCATGAAAATAACGTGGATCTGTGAAATTTTGACCGATTAATTTTGAACCAACTACTTCATCTTTATCATTATATATAAGACTTCCATCCGCATTATCCTTCATTACCGCTTGCGCAATACCAGTTACAATAAGCGGGTATACGAGGCCGCACAAAACTAGAAATGTAAAAGTAATACGAATAATTGGTGAAAGTATACTTTGTTTTTTCGCCATCTTTTTTCCCCTCTTCCTTATATGAACAAGCCGACAATCATATCAATTACTTTAATTCCAATGAATGGAACGATAACTCCACCAAGCCCATAAATGAGTAAGTTTCGGCTAAGCAATGCATTAGAACTCATCGGTTTATACGCAATACCTTTCATCGCTAACGGAATTAGTAGTGGAATAATAACTGCATTAAATATTAATGCTGATAAAATCGCTGAAAGTGGCGATGTTAATTTCATAATGTTCAATGCTTCCATTTGCGGAATTGCTAATGTAAACATCGCTGGAATGATTGCAAAGTATTTTGCTATATCGTTTGCAATACTAAACGTTGTTAACGCACCACGCGTCATTAACAATTGCTTACCAATTCCTACAACCTCAATGATTTTTGTTGGATTCGAATCTAGATCAATCATATTCGCTGCTTCTTTCGCAGCTGTCGTACCACTATTCATCGCTAATCCAACATCCGCCTGCGCTAATGCCGGGGCATCATTTGTACCATCACCTGTCATCGCTACAAGTTTCCCTTTGTCTTGCTCTGCTTTAATAACCGCAATTTTATCTTCTGGTTTACACTCAGCAACGAATTCATCTACTCCTGCTTCCTTTGCAATTGTTGCTGCTGTTAACGGATTATCACCTGTACACATAACCGTTTTAATCCCCATTTGGCGCAATTGTTCAAAACGTTCACGCATACCAGGTTTCACTGTATCCTTTAAATATATTAAACCGTAAATACGATTGTCTACTGCAACTACAAGTGGTGTTCCGCCTTCTTTTGAAATCAAATCTGCTTTTTGATTCACATCTTTTGGAATCATCCCGCCTTGCGATTGAACCCATTCAATCATGGCACCAACAGCACCTTTTCTCACTTTCGTTCCATCCTGTAAATCAACACCGCTCATTCTTGTTTCTGCTTTAAATGGAACAAATTCACCTTGTTCTGCAATTTCTCTATTATATGATATAGATTTCGTTTGTACATATTCTATAACAGATCGACCTTCTGGTGTTTCATCTAAAACTGAGCTAATCGCAGCCCATTTTCCTACTTGCTCAATCGTTTCATTTCCTACTGGTAGCAGTGTATGTGCCATCCGGTTCCCGAAAGTAATCGTACCTGTTTTATCTAAAATAATCGTATTAATATCGCCCGCAGCTTCTACTGCTTTCCCTGACATCGCTAATACATTAAACTTTGTTACGCGGTCCATCCCAGCAATACCAATCGCTGATAATAACCCACCAATTGTCGTTGGAATTAAACAAACTAACAATGCTACAAGTACAGCTGTATCAATTTGAAACCCTAGATAATTTGTGAAAATCGGCAACGTCACAACGACGATTAAGAAAATAAGCGTTAAACTCGTTAATACTGTATTTAAAGCAATCTCATTCGGCGTTTTTTGACGTGCAGCCCCTTCTACTAACGAAATCATTTTATCAATAAATGATTCACCAGGATTACTCGTAATTACAATTGTAATTTCATCACTTACGACCATCGTACCGCCTGTTACGGAACAAAAATCACCACCCGCTTCTTTTATAACAGGAGCTGATTCTCCTGTTATTGCAGATTCATCTACAGACGCTAATCCTTTAATTACTTCACCATCATTCGGAATCATTTCTCCTTGTTTTACAATAACAACGTCACCTTTTCTCAGATCAGTTGCTGAAACTTGAACAATGTCTCCATTTTCTTTTACAACGTTTGCAAACACATCTTTCTTCGATTGTTTTAAAGAATCGGCTTGCGCTTTACCACGACCTTCAGCCAACGCTTCTGCAAAGTTAGCAAATAAAACTGTAAATAATAGAATAAGAGAAACTGTTATATTAAACCATCCTGGTACACTACTAGAAATACTTGGAAGAAAGGATAAAATTAACGTAATGATAAATCCAATTTCCACAACAAACATAATCGGATTCTTTATCATTACTTTCGGGTTCAATTTCGCAAAGGATTGTTTCATCGCATGTGTCACGATATCACGATCCATCGTTTTCGCTTGTCTAACTTCATCTTCTACAGCATGTATTTGTGACTGATTTACTTGTTTTTCTTTTACTACTACCGGTCTCATCATTTACCCTCCATTACTTCAATGTAAGAAATTCTGCAATTGGGCCGAGTACTAACATCGGGAAAAATGTTAACGCACCAACAATTACAATCGTTCCAATAAAGATTCCTCCAAATAAACCATTATCCGTACGGAACGTTCCGACTGTTTCTGGTACTACCGTCTTCTCTTTCAATGAAGCTGCCACAGCTAGCATCGTAATTAAACTGAAATAACGTCCTAAAAACATAACTAAACCAGTCGTAATATTCCAAAACGGTGTATTATCTGCTAATCCTTCAAATCCAGATCCGTTATTCGCAGCTGACGATGTGTATTCATATACAACTTGCGTTAAACCGTGAAAACCGGAGTGAGAAATCGCATCCGTTCCTAAACTTGTTGAAAGAGCTAATGCTGAAAATCCTAAAATAAGTAATGGATGAAATAGAATCGTTACTGCAATTAATTTCATTTCCTTACCTTCAATCTTTTTACCTAAAAACTCTGGTGTCCTTCCGACCATTAATCCAGATATAAAGACTGCAATAATTGCATACATAATAATATTAATAAAGCCCGCTCCAACACCACCGTATACTGTATTCAACATCATATTTACGAGTGGTACTAATCCGCCAATTGGTGTTAACGTATCATGCATCGTATTAACGGCCCCTGTTTCAGCAGCTGTCGTTACTGTTGCGTATAGTGAAGAAAATACTGTTCCAAATCGCACTTCTTTTCCTTCTGTACTTCCTTGTACATGTTCGATACCCATTCCATTTAATGCCGGATTACCATTTAATTCAGATGTAGTAATCGTTATAAATCCGAGTAAAAACACCATAAATAGTGAAACGAAAAGGATACGTCCTTGTTTTTTATTTCCTACCATTCTTCCGTACGTAAATGGAAGTGCTGTTGGCAATAACATCATAAGCATCATTTGCAAAATATTACTCATTTGCCCTGGATTTTCGAAAGGATGTGTAGAGTTTGCTCCGAAAAATCCTCCGCCGTTATTTCCAAGTTCCTTAATGGAAACGAATGATGCAACTGGACCACGTAAAATACTTTGCTTCGCACCATCAATTGTTTGTGCTGTAACCGCCCCATCTAACGTTTGTGGTACACCAAGTGCGACAAAGACTAACGCCGCAATAAATGCGATAGGAAGAAAAACTCTCGTTAACGCTCTCGTAAAATCAACGAAAAAGTTACCAAGTTCTTTTCCAGCGAGCCCTCTTATAAATGCCATAACGATGGCTAACGTCGTTGCTGGTGCCGCAAACATTAAAAATGTAATCCCGATTAATTGTGATAAATAAGATAAACCATTTTCACCGCTGTAATGTTGTAAGTTTGTATCAGCCATAAAACTAATCGCTGTATTAAAAGCGAGCGTAGGCTCCATCCCTTCAATATGCGCTGGATTTAATGGCAATACACCTTGTAATCTGAAAATGAAATATACGACGACAATCATAAATCCATTGAGTAGAACTAATGATAATGCATACTGTTTCCACGTTTGATTGTATCCTTTTACACCTGTAATTTTAAAAATAAGTTTCTCAAAAGGCCCGAATACTTTATCTAGCTTCTTGCTACCTTGAAAGGCTTTCTCTAAATAAATCCCCGTTGGCTTTGCTACTAAAATAAACAAGAGCATTGTAATAACGACTGCAACCCAAATCATAATGAATGATTCCCCCTAATTAAAACTTTTCTGGATTTAATAATGCGTATACTAAGTACACCGTAATCGCTGCAACAATAACCGATAAGGCAATCATCATGATTGCTTCCCTTCTTTCACAACTTTATCTGACCAACTTGCAAGACTTGCCATCGATGCGACTAACCCAACAAAAATACCGATCATTACAACATCTAACATAACTACCCCTCACTTTTGTTAATTTTTACCATCTAGTTATCAAAAAAAGAACACTAAGCTCTACTTAGTGTTCGAAACGAACAACACAAAGTAAACCTCCTCTCTAAACGCTTACGAGGTTAGCTGTCGGATTCGGGCCTAAAGAGTAGCCCTACTTTCAAAATTGAAAGATTCACCCCAAGTGACAATGCACAAAATTGGTTCCCCCGCTCCATTTCTGGAACTCAGCGATTTTAGGTTTTTTTTGGAAATTTTACGAATGATTTATGAGAGTAAATATACTCCTCTAAATTTAACTTGTAAAGGGGTAAATTACTGAAAATAAGAAAATATCCATCTATTTAAGCGTTTACATTAGTTGTTATTAATATTTTTTCATCTGTTTTCTCGTCTTTCCTTTCTTTTTCACAGAAATGATCTTTTAAATACGAAATAAAAAGAACGAATTACATGAAGTGCATAGCTTGTTGCACTCAGCATTCGCTCTTTTTTCATTCAACCTTTATTCTCCACGCAAAAAAGCACGCAAATTTCTCCCTCGAATATAAACTTGTGATAATTCCGCATGTAACTGCTCATATTCGGTAATATCCGCCTCTAAATACAAAACATCTTTTGATGGTAATATAATATATGGACCTGGAAAAAGAGGATCGAGCACTACCAATTCGTGAACTCTCTCTACCGATATCGCCCAACGATTCGCTATATCTCCTAGTAACAACACTTTCATCTTCATTTCCCCCACCTTATTCAAAAAATAAAAAAGAAATATTATCACAGTTCGTAAACACTACAAATTTAGCTCCAATTGTTTCATAGAGCCTGGCCGGATAGCGTTTATTCTTTGTAACAACAGTAATAGGCGCTTGAAAAGAAAAACGAATGTGTTCTGTGAAGAAACTAACTATCGGAAGCTCATCCCCTAGTAAAATCACCTTCTTAATACGTGTGCAAATACTAGTAAAATCCTTCTCCTTATTACAGCTATAAGCTGATTCAAACCCATACTCTCTAACTTCAGCCGCTATCTCTTCATTGGCTGTAAAAATAATTAACTCATGCTGAAATGCTACTAGCTCTCTTAAACTCTTTACCTTGTTTTTTTCTCCAACACAAATAAGTGTTAGTTCCATGTACCTCATCCTCCTTAGCATAAAAGAACTCAAACATAGATTGATATTCTCCTATACTAATCAGACCGATGAAGTGATGTATCCATCATGGCACCGTCCTCTCTCAAGACGCTTACGAAGTTAGCTGTCGGATTCGGACTTTGAGAGTAGCCCTACTTTCAACATTGAAAGATTCACCCCTAGTGACGACGCACAAATTGGTTCCTCCGCTCCATACATTTGGACTCAGCGTATTACAAAAAATGTATTCTGGCTGATATATTACTCCTGTATTTGGAAAAAGTAAACACAAAAAAAGCCAGTTAACAAACTGGCTTCTCGTATCTTTATACATGTGTCTTATTCAATTTATATGCAAAATGATTCGTCGGCCCATGACCACTTCCAATATTCAATGGCTCTTCAATTGCTATACTAATAAATCGTTTTGCTTCTTGAACTGCCTCTTCCATCAAGTAGCCTTTCGCAAGTCCTGCTGTAACCGCTGAAGCAAATGTACACCCACTTCCGTGCGTTTGCTTCGAAGGAATTCGTTCACTTCTAAATTCAATAAACTGCTCACCATCAAAGAGTAAATCAATTACTTCATTACCTTGATATTCTGCATGTCCGCCCTTCATAAGCACATATTTAGCCCCTAATTCATGCAATACTTTTGCAGCTTCCTTACTATCTTCTACATTATGAATCTCCATTCCAGTTAACACTTCTGCTTCAGGAACATTCGGTGTGACAACAGTTGCTACTGGCAATAAATATTCTTTTAATGCTTGTACTGCTTCTTGTTGTAATAATGACGCACCGCCTTTAGCAATCATAACAGGATCTAGCACAATATTATTCCAGCCAAATTTCTTAATATGCTCTGCCACAATTTGAATAATTTCACTACTAAATAACATTCCCAGTTTCACAGCATCTGGCGTTAAATCCGTACCAATTGAATTCAGCTGCTCCGTAATCCCTTCTAAAGAAACAGGATATACCCCTTGAACGCCAAGCGTATTTTGAGCAGTAATTGCTGTAATAGCCGTCATTCCATACACACCAAGCTCTTGGAATGTTTTTAAATCCGCCTGAATCCCAGCGCCGCCTCCGCTATCAGACCCTGCAATTGTTAAAGCTTTATTCACTTTCATCCCACTCATCCTTTTCTACCCAAAATAGCGATGATAAATTGTTTTCGCTTCGCTTATATCTTTCGTGCCATGTACAAGTACACGGCCATCTTTAAAAGCAACTAATCTCTTTTCTTCAACCGAAAATGATAATAAATATGGATTTACATTCAAATCATTCACGCGATCATTCAGCAATTTTTTATATTGTTCAAAATCCATTTCCTCTTTATGAGGTGGTCTAATTTGAACTGTATTTCTCCCGCATAACACTGCTGTTTTTGAAGTGTTTTCCTTATTTAAATATGGATATACTGCCTGTTCACCACACGATAGACAATTATGTTTACGAAGCTTTCGCACATTCATACATGAATATTCATTTTTCCATACATCAAATGATACAAGCCCATCTCGAAGCGAGTCATAATCTTCTACTAACAGTTTAAGTGTTTCCGTTACTTGATGAGAAATGACAAGAGACACAGCAGGCGATATAATCCCCGCTGTATCACATGTCGCTCCGCCAAGCGGAATCGATTGTAATAAACAAGATAAACATGGCGTTTTTCCTGGAAGAATAGTATAAGAAAGACCGTAACTCCCTACACATGCCCCATAAACCCATGGAATAGAATATTTTTGCGATATATCATTCACAATGAAACGTGTTTCAAAATTGTCAGTCGCATCGATGATTACATCAACATTTGTAACGAGTTCTTCCAACTCTTCAGCCGTTACATCCTGAACGAGAGCTTCTACTCTTACTTCACTATTAACCTCTTCTAGACGTTTTTTTGCCGCTACAGCCTTCGGAAGATTATTCTCTACATCACTTTCTGCATACAATTGTTGTCTTTGCAAATTACTCCAATCGACATAATCACGGTCAACAATTGTTACTTGACCAACGCCTGCTCTTACAAACATCTCTGCGTTTGCACTACCTAATGCGCCTGCACCGATAATAAGTACATGCTTTGTCCTTATCTTTTGTTGCCCTTCTTCCCCAATTGGAGAAAATAGCTCTTGGCGAGAATATCGATTATTCAACTACGCTCATTCCTTCTAAAGGACTACTTGCTGTCGCGCAGCGCTTACGTGCAATACGACCTGCTTCAAACCCTAATCGTCCTGCCTCAATACCTAATTTCATTGCATATGCCATTTTAATAGGATCGTTCGCTCCAGATACTGCAGTATTTAATAACACACCATCTGCTCCTAATTCCATTGCAAATGCTGCATCAGCTGGACTACCAATACCAGCGTCAACGATAACTGGTACTGTCGCTTGTTCAATAATGAAACTTAAATTTAATGGATTTACAATACCAAGCCCTGAACCAATCGGTGATGCTCCTGGCATAATCGCGTGTACACCAAGTTCTTGTAATTTACGAGCTAATACAACATCATCAGATGTGTATGGTAGAACGATAAATCCTTCTTCTAGTAACATTTCAGATGCCTTTAACGTTTCTACTGGATCAGGTAATAACGTTCTATCATCACCAATAACTTCTACTTTTATCATGTCACAAAGTCCAGACGCTTTTGCTAATTTTGCAATACGAACAGCTTCTTCAGCATTTTTTGCTCCTGCTGTATTCGGTAATAACGTATATTTTTTCACATCAAGTTTCTCTAATAAATTAGGCTGCTTCGCATCGAATATATCCATACGACGTACTGCGAATGTTAAAATCTCAGCCTCAGAAACATCAATTGCCTTTTGCTGCACATCAAAATCAGGGAATTTCCCTGTTCCTAATAAAAGTCTAGAATGAAATGAAAATTGTCCAATGTTTAACATAATCAACCGCCTCCTACGAAAGTTACAATCTCAATTTGGTCCCCATCAAAAACAGATGTATCGTTATGATCATCTTTTTGTAAAATATCTTTATTACGTTCTACTACAACAATTCTGTTATCTAACTCTAAATGTGTAAGTAGCCCAGCTACTGTTTTCACACTCTCTGGTACTTCAATTTGGTTACCATTAATTTTTAAATTCAAACTTCCATCCCCTTTCTAAACCGTTTTAGAAAGCAATGAATCTAGCAAGTGATTCTCCTGCTTTCCTTCTATTAAATCAGCCATATACTGACCAGAAACAGGACTTAATAAAATGCCGTTTCGATAATGTCCAGTACAAGCATATAAACCTTTTATTTCTTCATGCTCTCCCATATAAGGAGCTTCATGATTAGACTGCGGTCTTAACCCAGCCCACGTACTTTCCCATTCTGCTTCTTTTAAAGCAGGCAATATTGTATACGCACGCTCTAATATGGAAGTAATACTTTCTGGTTGTACAGATTTATTAAATGTATGAGGCTTCATCGTTGCCCCAATCACATAACGGCCACCGCGCTTCGGCGTAATATAAAACCTCTCCTGGAAAATAGGAGCTTTCAACAGAGGTTTCCTGCTTCTTACTGCAACAACCTCCCCCTTAACAGGATATGTACCCCAATCACTCTGAAAATAATGTAGCAATTTCGTACTCCATGATCCTCCGGCGATAACGACTTTTTCACATGTGATTACACCTTCGCTTGTCACAATTCCAGTCACTTTATTATTTTCAATACGAATATCAAACACTTCTGTTTGTTCATATATATCAGCTCCGGAAATTGCTGCAGAATGTGCGAATGCTTTCGTAAGCTCTGGTGCAATAACTTGACCATCTTTCGGATAATACACCGCCCCTATAATTGACTCGGAAAGAAACGGCTCTTTTTCCCGTAAATGGTCCCCCGTTAGAAATCGGGAATCTTCACCTGTTTTCTGCTGCCAATCCATAATATGAAGAATTCTTTTCTTCTCATCTTCATTTTGAGCGATGCGATAAATGCCCTTTTCTTCATACCCAATATCGATGCCTGTTTTTTCACGTAAAACTGCTGCAAGTTGTGGAAATATAGCACGGCTTTCTCTAGCAAGCTCAAACAACGGATCATATGCATCCCATTCTGCCTGAACACCGAGCAAACCAGCAGCTGCTTTCGAAGCTTCAGATGCGATTCTTTGCTTCTCTACAATCGCTACTTTATGCCCTCTTTCTGCTAGAAAGTGTGCAACTGAACTACCAATTACACCTCCGCCAATAATCGCTACATCATACTTCTTACACATGTTTTTCCGCCCACTTTCTTATTGATTCCTTATAAGATTTCGCCTTGCTATACGGATTACTACTGCTTATAATCCCGGACATAACAGCAATGCCACTTACACCATTTGCAAGAACATCACCTGTATTTTCAGGGGTAATCCCACCAATTGCAGTTATTGGTATGGATAAACAACTTGCCATATGAGCAATTTCTTCTAATCCTCTCGCTGGCACACCTTTTTTACAATCTGTCGGAAATACATGACCATAAACGAGTGAATCTGCTCCATTTTTAAATGCTACTATCGCTTCATCTAGCGAATGTACTGAATAACCGACATGCAAATAAGAAAACTTTTCTTTTACTAACCTTACATCTGCGCTTCGATATCCTAGCTGAACACGCGGAATATTTAATAGAATAGCAATATCAATTCGATCATTTATCACTATCTTCGATGCTGGAAAGCCTTTCCCCAAAAGACTTTCCACACCTTCATACAATTCCTTCGTACTTTTCTCACGCTCACGAATATGCAAATAATCGATCTCACTCTCAATTTGCATCGCTACATTCACTAACTCTTCGAATGGCATATGGCCATTTGAGATTACATGGAGCTCATTTTTCATATTCATTCGCCTACTTTAAAATGTTTTCAAATAATTCATCGGCTGGAACGATTTCTTTCGTCATTCCTTTGTCTTTCAACCATTTATTTTGTTTCTCCCATGACTCTTTTGAATCCGATAAGAATGGCTCATCTTTCGTTTCCATCTTCTCTAATAAAATTTTCATACTTTCTTTTTCAACTTCTGGTACAAGCGGGAAGTTTTCTTTTTCTTGATGATTTAATAAAATATTTAATGCTTCATCGGGTTTTTTCTTCATAAAGTCATACCCTTTTTGTGCCCCACGTAAAAAGGCTTGCAATGCTTCTTTATCTTTTTTCAACGTTTTATCACCCGTTACAAACACAAGCTCATGATAGTTCGGTACACCATAATCTGCTGGATTAAAGTATGCTGGTTCATGACCTTCATGACGCATAACAGGTACTTCATGGTTAATGTATGCCCCTGTTACCGCATCCACTTTTTTCGTAATTAATGCTGGTACTAAATCAAAGCCAACATCGACTACTTTCACTGTATCTGGATTACCACCAGCTTCTTTTACCATCGTTTTTAAATACATCTCACTTAAAGGTGTTCCAGAATATCCAACTGTTTTCCCCTCTAAATCTTTTGGCGATTGAATGCCTGCTGATTTCAGTGATACAACATGATTTAACGGTGAACGTACGACAGCTCCAATTGATTTCACTGGAATTTGTTCATTTGCTTTTGCCATGACAACATCTGGTTGATAATACAAACCAACTGTCACTTTCCCTGCTGCCGCTAGCGTTAATGGATCAGTCGGATTAGAAGGGAATTTAATATTCACCTTCACTCCTTCTTCTTTAAAGTATCCTTTTTCAATTGCCGTATAAATAAAGCTATGTACCGCATTCGGGTACCAATCAAGCATTACTGTTATTTCTTTTTCTGATTTATTCTTATCTGATGCCGAGTTACTCGAACATCCTGCAATCATTGCAACTAATAATGTAAACACAAAGATGCGTTTTAATAATTTCATGAATGTTTCCTCCAACTAATAAATTTCTTTTCCAATATGGAAATAAGTATGACGAAGAAAATAGCTAATAATGATAACAATACAATTGGTGCAAATACACCAGCTCCGTCTAACTGCGTCATCATTCTTTTACTGAAATATCCAAGCCCAGCTTGTGCACCGAGCCATTCACCAATCGCTGCCCCAATAACGCTAAGTGGTACCGCAATTTTTAACGCTGAAAAAAAGTAAGGAAGAGCAGATGGCAACTTTAGCTTTAGAAAAACATCTTTTTTCGTTGCACCATATGTAACTAATAGCTCCTCCCATTCTTTTTTCGTACTGCGCAGTCCATCATACGTATTGACCGCAATTGGGAAAAACGTAATTAAAACGGTAACAACAACCTTACTCCAGATGGTATATCCAAACCATAAAACGAAGAGCGGCGCAAGCGCAGTAATCGGGATGGTTTGTGAAGCAACTAATAACGGATAAAATGCTCTTTCCATCCACGTACTCGCATTCATTAACATTGCTAGCCCTACGCCCAGTACGATAGAAATAACAACGCCTATTAAAACGACGTACAACGTTGCAGGTAAATGAACCGTAAATAATATATCTTTCAGCGCCCATATCTTCATTACAATTGCAGAAGGTGATGGCAAAATGTACATCTCATCTACAATTCTTGCTCCTACTTCCCACAGAGCAAGTAAAATTCCACTTAATATTAGGGCAGGTAATAACTCCTTCAAGCGATTCATCATACGAGTACCTGCCTTTGTAACATACTAAGGAGCTCTTCTTTAAGCGCTAACACTTCAGGCTTATATAAATCTTTTCTTGTTCGGTTACGATCAAGCGGCACAATTCGCTCAGTTAAAGTTGCTATCGGTTGATTTTCTACAACCAAAATTCGATTAGAAAGAAACAATGCTTCTTCAACATCATGAGTGATAAATAAAATTGTTTTTTCCCACTCTTTCCATTGTTCAAACAACCATTCTTGCAAAGATGCCTTCGTTAAAGCGTCCAATGCGCTAAACGGTTCATCTAACAATAATATCTCCCCGCCTGTTAATAAAGTTCGGATAAATGATACGCGTTGCCTCATACCACCAGATAAATCTTTCGGATATTTTTTCTCGTACCCTTGTAAACCAAATTTATGTAACAGTTCTTTCGCTTTTACTTGCGCTTCTTTCTTCTGCACACCTTGGCACTCTAGCGGCAGGGCAGCATTCTCAATAATCGTCCTCCACGGCAAGAGCATATCTTTTTGGGGCATATACCCTACAGGATGACTCTTTGTTTTTGTCAGCTCTATCTGTCCAGTACTTGCCTCTTCTAAGCCTGTAATAAGGCGAAATAAAGTACTTTTCCCGCATCCACTCGGCCCGATAATACTTACAAACTCTTTATCTTGTATAGAAGCATTTAATTCATTGATGATTGGTTTCTCATCATAATGAAAGGAAACATTATGAAACTGTAGTATGTTCTTGCTCCTCAAAACCCCACATCTCCTTACGATAAGCCATATCCCAGAATAAATATTCAAATCGGCTGGAATATAAGAAAATCTCCTCTAATCGGTCTAGCTCTTTCTCTGACTTTCCAACTGCCATTTCATTTAATAAATCTATTAACCAAATACAAAGGTTACCGTATTCTTCAGAACAATATCCTTGAATCCACTCTCCAAAGAACTCATGATCGCTTGCTCCAGGAATATCATTTAAACGCTTTCCGATCTCCCAATAGCTCCACATACATGGAAGTAAAGCTGATATTAATTCTGCAAGTGTGCCATTTTGAGATACAGACATCATGTAATTTGTATAGGCTAAATTTTTAGCAGATGGTTTCGCAGATTCTATCTCCTCTACAGTAATGCCAAGTTTATTTGCATACTGTTTATGGATCGTCATTTCTCCATTTAAAATCCCATCAATTTGCTCTGCAAATTTTGCCATAACTTGTGGATTCGTTGCCTTTACAACCCCAATTGCATATAGCTTTGCATAATCTAACAAATATAAATAATCTTGAATAATATAGTACTGGAATTTGTCTTTTTCCAACGTACCATCCCCCATACCTACTACAAACGGATGATTATGACTTTTCTCCCAAACAGGCTGCACCGTATCAAATAATCTTTCACAAAATTTCATTAATAATTCCCCTTCCTATATATCTATTTATCTCAATAAAAAAAACCACTTCTGTATATAAGAAGTGGTTACAGCAAATAAAATTATAATTTATTCGTTGTTCCACTTCCCTTCGCTAGTATTATCTAGATCAGGTGTTGTAAGGGTTAAGGATTATTCCTCTCTCAGCACGAAAAGCACCCCTAGTGGTGTTAATATGAAATTTTCAAATAAAAAAGCCCCGTTTCTATACGCAAAGAAACGGGGACTCATTGTTAATGTCCGAATTGCTTCCCTACGCTAGCATAATCTAGATCAGGTAATAAAAAGGATCAAAGGCTTATGGCCCTACTCTCAGCTGGCAACACCAGCCCTCCTAGCAAACTATAAAATTATCACTGTCAGTATAACATCGCCATAAGACATCATCAACTGTTTTAATTTTCTTAATTAAGAATTAATTCTTAACGTGTTAAACAAATATAAATGCGACCTCACAAATGATATATACAATATTTATATACGAATCTCTCTTCTGACATTATTTTTATTGATTTCATATTACATTTATGTGAATACGACCAATATATTATATCTTTATACTATAATAAAATTACAACTATACAACTAGAGGAGGTCTTTATTACATGAATATGAAAGCCACAGCTTTAACAGCAACTACTATCGCAATTGCTTCTTTACTTCCTTCTATGGGAGAATCCGATATACAAACAGCGGCTGCTAAGCAACCATCTACAGTAAAAACTGGATATGTAAAAATTGACAACGTTGCACTACATCAAAATAGCCATACAGACAGTGCAATAGTTGATACCATTCGATTTAATAGCCCGGTTACTATTCTTGAAACAGTTCAAGATTGGTATAAAGTATCTGTTAACAACAAAACAGGCTATATGAAAAAAGATGCAATTCTATTCAAAAAAAATGTTCAACCAAAGTCTCAATATATCGTAAATGCAAACGCATTAAACGTTCGTTCTGAACCTAATACAGAGTCTTCTATTCTAGATATATTACCAAATGGTCAATTCATTACCATTCAAGGTGAACAAGGAGATTGGTACAAAATATTACATAACGGTCAAATTGGTTACGTACAAAAAACATTTGTATCTAATGGATCCACACCTCTAGTAAAAGGTGTAACAGTACAAGGTTCTCCTTCTTATACTGTTGCAACACCAAAATTAAATGTGCGTAGCAATGCTAGCACAAGTGGCACTCTACTTGGCTCATTACAAAATGGTACACAAGTACAAGTAGTAGAAACGGTAGGTACTTGGTATAAAATTCGTTTTGGCACAGGATACGGATATGTAGCAAAACACTATGTAGTGCAAAATCAACCACAAGCTAAAACAGCTCAACCTGCATCAATTCCAGCAGTTTTCAAATTCCCTACTCAAGGGAAAATCAGCTCCACTTTTGATATGCGCTGGGAGCAAATGCATTATGGTATAGATATAGCAGCACAAGGAAATGTCTCTATTCAAGCTGCTGCTGCAGGTAAGGTTGTGAAATCTTATTATTCGGCTAGCTACGGCAATGTCGTGTTCATCGCCCATCAAATAAATGGGAAATTATATACAACAGTTTATGCTCATATGAAGGATCGCACTGTACAAGCTGGTGATCAAGTACAAACTGGACAATTAGTAGGTCATATGGGAAACACAGGTCATTCATACGGGCAACATCTCCATTTTGAATTACATAATGGGGAATGGAATTTTGAAAAAACAAATGCAGTAAACCCACTGCCATATTTAGTTAGGTAAATTATATGCCACGCAATATACCTCTCTTTATTGAATACCTGTCCTTTTTAGGTTTAATCTGTTGTTTAATCATTTATAATACGAACACTGTATTTTTATCTATTATTATTGCTTTTGTTGCTTTAGAAATCATTATGGAAGCATTACAAATGCGGCTAAAACAAAAAATTGCCCATATTTATAATGTAATTTTTCTTTTAAGTGCTCTTATAACAAATATAATTAGTAATGGTTTTTATTTATCTACCGTACTTCCTGTATTCTTTATAGGTGTTTTATTATTCATAGCTAGATACGTTCATGTTCCTAATAACCAAAAACATGAACAAGAAGCTTAGAAAGAGGAGACACTGTGTACCAATCTTTCAAAGATAATCCAATGAAATATATATTGAATTTATATGAAAAAATGAATACTTTTTTTGGTATACAAGGAAGTTATACTGCACAATTTCTCCTTTATGGAATGTTATTTCTTATCTTAGGTACTTTCTCCTTGCTTTACTAACAAAAAAAGGATCTCACATAAACTTGAGATCCTTTTTAATTTATATTAATTTTTAATATAAAAAATATGGTTTATCCACAAGCATATTTTTCATAAATGAAACTAAGATTATATTTTTTCTCTAAGCTCATTCTTTGTTCATCGTCGCACCAATAGAAAAGAATATCATGAATCGTTGCATAACGCTTATTTTTAAGAAATAGTTTAAAGAATGATGGTAAACAATCATGTAATTGTATAAATATATAATTGCGTAGTATTTCTTCTTTGTATTCAATTCCCTTACAAATATACAGTAATTCTTCACAGTAATATGCATGCTGTGGAACTTGGATCATTTCGAAAAATGGTACATATGATAGTAGCTTTCCAATAAAATGACCATACCGATCCATTACCCCTATCGTCATATGCTCCATCATTTCTTTCATCACATATAAATAATCATCTACATGAGTTGTCTTTAAAGGGTCTAATCGATCGGAAATTTGTGAAAGTACAGCTCTTTGACAAGCTAAAACCGCTTGACTAGGTCCATAATATGATAGGAAGTCTGTACACTTACGATACTTCCGTAATAAGTCATGTGTATATAAATCATACACAAAAGTATTACAATACATTGCCAGACTCATCATATCACTATTTAATTGCTCTTTTGACAGTAGCTTAGCTCGCTTACACATATAAAAGAATGTAAATTCCAATACTTCTTTATGAGATAATAGATGTTTGCAATCTGTTATACATTTCTCATTAAATTTAACTCGATCCCAAATTTCTACATCCTCAGCTGTTAATTCACCAATACGATATTTAATAATTAAATAGTTTAAAGCAACTGCTTTCGTCAAAAGATCCCATGTTTCATACTCCAATGAAGTTCGGACAAATTCATCTAGCCCTTGGGTTATCATAAAAGCATTTGCCTCTTCATACCAACCAATCTCTTGACATAAACGAAGAATACGTACTAGAGTTGGAATTTCATCTTTATGAAACTGCGGTAAATTCTTTACTTTATTCATGCCATATACGATAAATGGCGCTAAATTTTCTTCTTTATAAAATTCTTTTTCTTTCCATACTAATATAGTTCGCTCTTTCCCTTCACCTTTTGGATGACAAGGTACAAGCAAAGAAAATAACTCAGCGAAATCATTTGGTTCTATATATGTATCTGTAACCAAATTCCAATTTGGATCGCCCTGTACAGCCCTCATATAATTCCCCTTCCCTTTTTATCCCGCTATTTGCGGGCAGTAAGACTCCCACCTCAAAATTCTGCGAATGCGAGGAAGTTAGGTAGGAGATAAAACTGCCCATAAAAGCCCGATTGGTTCAACTAATAATTATTTTGGGATGGACACCCCCCAATAATTAAAGTTTCACTTTATCTATGTAGGAAATATTAATTCATTATTACATCATTAACGATGAATATTGTTATATTCAAAATCTATCATAATACTTATATCTCTCAGTATATCATTTTTTCTCTTATTAAAAATCAGGAATGACAAATTTAAAAAAACTGTCAAAAATATTGACGCTATACTTATTATATAATGTCTCAGATACATCACGCTAACATATTAGTTTAATCCGTATATACTAGAATAATGTATCTGATCTTTATAAATAGTTTATTCCGTATGCTCTGAGATTTCACTTAAAGCAAACCCTGCTTGATCATCTGCTGATTTTCTTATAGCTAAATCACCTAGTGCTAGCATCCCAACAAGTTGACCGCTCTCAACAACCGGTAACCGTCTAATTTGATATTGTGCCATTAATTCTGTAGCTTTTTCAATAGAATCATCTGGAGAAACTGAAACAATGTTTGTTGTCATTACATTTGTAATTTGATTAGATCCAGGATGTTTTTCAGCAATCCCACGAACAACTAAGTCTCGATCAGTAACAAGCCCAACAACTTGTTTATTTTCAATAACAGGAATCAATCCAACCGATTCTTCCTTCATTTTTACAGCTGCCTCATATACATTGTCTAATGGTGTACAATGTACGATATGAGTACTCATAAGTTCTCTAACTTGCGTCATTTTTCATCTCCTCCTTTTAATACATACCATAGCTTTTCCTAAATCCCTTTATTTATTTCAGAAAAATAAGGTGATAAAAAGAGGCTTATACATAATAAAAAAGAGTCAGCAATATGCTGACTCTTTTTTTATGACCCGTACGGGATTCGAACCCGTGTTACCGCCGTGAAAGGGCGGTGTCTTAACCACTTGACCAACGGGCCATGGCTCCGCAGGTAGGACTCGAACCTACGACCGATCGGTTAACAGCCGATAGCTCTACCACTGAGCTACTGCGGAATATATATGGTGGGCCTAAATGGACTCGAACCATCGACCTCACGCTTATCAGGCGTGCGCTCTAACCAGCTGAGCTATAGGCCCATACTTTACAGGGGCAGTAGGAATTGAACCCACACTGGAGGTTTTGGAGACCTCAGTTCTACCTTTAAACTATGCCCCTAAATGATGCCGGCTAGAGGACTTGAACCCCCAACCTACTGATTACAAGTCAGTTGCTCTACCAATTGAGCTAAGCCGGCATAAAAAAAAAACAAAAAAATGGTGGCTCGGGACGGAATCGAACCGCCGACACGAGGATTTTCAGTCCTCTGCTCTACCGACTGAGCTACCGAGCCAACATAAAATGGCGGTCCCGACCGGGGTCGAACCGGCGATCTCCTGCGTGACAGGCAGGCATGTTAACCACTACACCACGGGACCATTGGTTGCGGGGACAGGATTTGAACCTGCGACCTTCGGATTATGAGCCCGACGAGCTACCGTACTGCTCCACCCCGCGACGATATTATGTTTTAAAAATAAATGGAGGAGGTAGAGGGATTCGAACCCCCGCGCGACTCTCGCCGCCTGTCGGTTTTCAAGACCGATCCCTTCAGCCGAACTTGGGTATACCTCCATGAAGGAAAAATTAATATCTTATTCATTTTTATATGTAACTAAACCACTTTTTAAAAAAATGGAGGAGGTAGAGGGATTCGAACCCCCGCGCGACTCTCGCCGCCTGTCGGTTTTCAAGACCGATCCCTTCAGCCGAACTTGGGTATACCTCCGACATATAAAAAATAAAGTGGAGCCTAGCGGGATCGAACCGCTGACCTCCTGCGTGCAAGGCAGGCGCTCTCCCAGCTGAGCTAAGGCCCCATGTTTTTGGGAAAATCGGGAAGACAGGATTTGAACCTGCGACCCCCTGGTCCCAAACCAGGTGCTCTACCAAGCTGAGCCACTTCCCGTTAATAAAAGCGCGCCCGAGAGGAGTCGAACCCCTAACCTCTTGATCCGTAGTCAAACGCTCTATCCAATTGAGCTACGGGCGCATATGGTGCCGAGGGCGGGGGTCGAACCCGCACGGTGGTCACCCACCGCAGGATTTTAAGTCCTGTGCGTCTGCCTGTTCCGCCACCCCGGCATGTCATACTGAAAATTGGAGCGGAAGACGGGATTCGAACCCGCGACCCCAACCTTGGCAAGGTTGTATTCTACCACTGAACTACTTCCGCAAGACATGTTTGAGTTATTTTATTAAAAGTGCGGGTGAAGGGAGTCGAACCCCCACGCCAAAGGCGCTAGATCCTAAGTCTAGTGCGTCTGCCAATTCCGCCACACCCGCATATTTTTTAAGAAAATGGTGAGCCATGAAGGATTCGAACCTTCGACCCTCTGATTAAAAGTCAGATGCTCTACCAACTGAGCTAATGGCTCTTAATGGCTGGGCTAGCTGGATTCGAACCAGCGCATGACGGAGTCAAAGTCCGTTGCCTTACCGCTTGGCTATAGCCCAATAATTAAGAAATGGTGGAGGGGGGCAGATTCGAACTGCCGAACCCGAAGGAGCGGATTTACAGTCCGCCGCGTTTAGCCACTTCGCTACCCCTCCGACATATATGGTGGAGGATGACGGGATCGAACCGCCGACCCCCTGCTTGTAAGGCAGGTGCTCTCCCAGCTGAGCTAATCCTCCATTTTGCCTGGCAACGTCCTACTCTCGCAGGGACAAGGTCCCAACTACCATTGGCGCTAGAGAGCTTAACTTCCGTGTTCGGTATGGGAACGGGTGTGACCTCTCTGCCATCATTACCAGACTATATTCGATTGAGACAAAAATTATTATACTTGATTCACTTAGAAAGTCAATAAGTTTTTTATATTCTCTCAAAACTAGATAACGTTGCTTCATATTATATGGTTAAGTCCTCGATCTATTAGTATTCGTCAGCTCCACATGTCACCATGCTTCCACCTCGAACCTATCAACCTGATCATCTTTCAGGGATCTTACTAGCTTACGCTATGGGAAATCTCATCTTGAGGGGGGCTTCATGCTTAGATGCTTTCAGCACTTATCCCTTCCGCACATAGCTACCCAGCTATGCCCTTGGCAGAACAACTGGTACACCAGCGGTGCGTCCATCCCGGTCCTCTCGTACTAAGGACAGCTCCTCTCAAATTTCCTGCGCCCACGACGGATAGGGACCGAACTGTCTCACGACGTTCTGAACCCAGCTCGCGTACCGCTTTAATGGGCGAACAGCCCAACCCTTGGGACCGACTACAGCCCCAGGATGCGATGAGCCGACATCGAGGTGCCAAACCTCCCCGTCGATGTGGACTCTTGGGGGAGATAAGCCTGTTATCCCCGGGGTAGCTTTTATCCGTTGAGCGATGGCCCTTCCATGCGGAACCACCGGATCACTAAGCCCGACTTTCGTCCCTGCTCGACTTGTAGGTCTCGCAGTCAAGCTCCCTTATGCCTTTGCACTCTACGAATGATTTCCAACCATTCTGAGGGAACCTTTGGGCGCCTCCGTTACACTTTAGGAGGCGACCGCCCCAGTCAAACTGCCCACCTGACACTGTCTCCCGGGTCGATAAGACCCGTAGGTTAGAATTTCAATACAGTCAGGGCGGTATCCCACCAGCGCCTCCACCGAAGCTAGCGCTCCGGTTTCAATGGCTCCCGCCTATCCTGTACAAACTGTACCAAAATTCAATATCAGGCTACAGTAAAGCTCCACGGGGTCTTTCCGTCCTGTCGCGGGTAACCTGCATCTTCACAGGTACTATAATTTCACCGAGTCTCTGGTTGAGACAGTGCCCAAATCGTTACACCTTTCGTGCGGGTCGGAACTTACCCGACAAGGAATTTCGCTACCTTAGGACCGTTATAGTTACGGCCGCCGTTTACTGGGGCTTCAGTTCAGAGCTTCGCTTACGCTAACCCCTCTCCTTAACCTTCCAGCACCGGGCAGGTGTCAGCCCCTATACTTCGCCTTACGGCTTCGCAGAGACCTGTGTTTTTGCTAAACAGTCGCTTGGGCCTATTCACTGCGGCTTTCCGTTAAGAAAGCACCCCTTCTCCCGAAGTTACGGGGTCATTTTGCCGAGTTCCTTAACCAGAGTTCTCTCGCACACCTTAGGATTCTCTCCTCGCCTACCTGTGTCGGTTTGCGGTACAGGCACCTTTTATCTCGCTAGAAGCTTTTCTTGGCAGCGGGGAATCAAAGACTTCGCTCCATAAGGAGCTTCCCCATCACAGCTCAGCCTTCACGATAAGCGGATTTGCCTACTTATCAGCCTAACTGCTTGGACGTGCACAACCAATCGCACGCTTCTTCTATCCTTCTGCGTCCCTCCATTGCTCAAACGATAAAGAGGTGGTACAGGAATATCAACCTGTTGTCCATCGCCTACGCCTGTCGGCCTCGGCTTAGGTCCTGACTAACCCTGAGCGGACGAGCCTTCCTCAGGAAACCTTAGGCATTCGGTGGACGGGATTCTCACCCGTCTTTCGCTACTCATACCGGCATTCTCACTTCTAAGCGCTCCACCAGTCCTTCCGGTCTGACTTCACTGCACTTAGAACGCTCCCCTACCACTGATACCATTGGTATCAATTCGCAGCTTCGGTGGTGTATTTAGCCCCGGTACATTTTCGGCGCAGAGTCACTCGACTAGTGAGCTATTACGCACTCTTTAAATGGTGGCTGCTTCTGAGCCAACATCCTAGTTGTCTAAGCAACTCCACATCCTTTTCCACTTAATACACACTTTGGGACCTTAGCTGGCGATCTGGGCTGTTTCCCTCTTGACTACGGATCTTATCACTCGCAGTCTGACTCCTAAGGATAAGTCATTGGCATTCGGAGTTTGACTGAATTCGGTAATCCGATGAGGACCCCTAGTTCAATCAGTGCTCTACCTCCAAGACTCTTACACTTAAGGCTAGCCCTAAAGCTATTTCGGGGAGAACCAGCTATCTCCAGGTTCGATTGGAATTTCTCCGCTACCCACACCTCATCCCCGCACTTTTCAACGTGCGTGGGTTCGGGCCTCCATTCAGTGTTACCTGAACTTCACCCTGGACATGGGTAGATCACCTGGTTTCGGGTCTACGACCACGTACTAAACGCCCTATTCAGACTCGCTTTCGCTGCGGCTCCGCCTCTTCAGCTTAACCTCGCACGGGATCGTAACTCGCCGGTTCATTCTACAAAAGGCACGCCATCACCCATTAACGGGCTCTGACTATTTGTAGGCACACGGTTTCAGGATCTCTTTCACTCCCCTTCCGGGGTGCTTTTCACCTTTCCCTCACGGTACTGGTTCACTATCGATCACTAGGGAGTATTTAGCCTTGGGAGATGGTCCTCCCAGATTCCGACGGAATTTCACGTGTTCCGCCGTACTCAGGATACATTCAAGAGAGAACGAAGTTTCGACTACGGGGTTATTACCCTCTGTGACGGACCTTTCCAGGTCGCTTCGTCTACCTCGTTCCTTTGTAACTCCGTATAGAATGTCCTACAACCCCAAGAGGCAAGCCTCTTGGTTTGGGCTAGATTCCGTTTCGCTCGCCGCTACTCAGGAAATCGCATTTGCTTTCTCTTCCTCCAGGTACTTAGATGTTTCAGTTCCCTGGGTCTGTCTTCCATACCCTATGTATTCAGGTAAGGATACCATACCATTACGTATAGTGGGTTTCCCCATTCGGAAATCTTCGGATCAAAGCTTACTTACAGCTCCCCGAAGCATATCGGCGTTAGTCCCGTCCTTCATCGACTCCTAGTGTCAAGGCATCCACCGTGCGCCCTTTCTAACTTAACCAAACTAAAATTAAAAAAATATGAGCTACACTGTTATCTAGTTTTCAAAGAACATACATTTAAACTTGAGAGATAGTTCTCTCAAAACTGAACGAAACAAAACAAGTCAACGTTTATTGATGAACTGCGTTCATCAATTCTCCATAGAAAGGAGGTGATCCAGCCGCACCTTCCGATACGGCTACCTTGTTACGACTTCACCCCAATCATCTGTCCCACCTTAGGCGGCTGGCTCCATAAAGGTTACCCCACCGACTTCGGGTGTTACAAACTCTCGTGGTGTGACGGGCGGTGTGTACAAGGCCCGGGAACGTATTCACCGCGGCATGCTGATCCGCGATTACTAGCGATTCCAGCTTCATGTAGGCGAGTTGCAGCCTACAATCCGAACTGAGAACGGTTTTATGAGATTAGCTCCACCTCGCGGTCTTGCAGCTCTTTGTACCGTCCATTGTAGCACGTGTGTAGCCCAGGTCATAAGGGGCATGATGATTTGACGTCATCCCCACCTTCCTCCGGTTTGTCACCGGCAGTCACCTTAGAGTGCCCAACTTAATGATGGCAACTAAGATCAAGGGTTGCGCTCGTTGCGGGACTTAACCCAACATCTCACGACACGAGCTGACGACAACCATGCACCACCTGTCACTCTGCTCCCGAAGGAGAAGCTCTATCTCTAGAGTTTTCAGAGGATGTCAAGACCTGGTAAGGTTCTTCGCGTTGCTTCGAATTAAACCACATGCTCCACCGCTTGTGCGGGCCCCCGTCAATTCCTTTGAGTTTCAGCCTTGCGGCCGTACTCCCCAGGCGGAGTGCTTAATGCGTTAACTTCAGCACTAAAGGGCGGAAACCCTCTAACACTTAGCACTCATCGTTTACGGCGTGGACTACCAGGGTATCTAATCCTGTTTGCTCCCCACGCTTTCGCGCCTCAGTGTCAGTTACAGACCAGAAAGTCGCCTTCGCCACTGGTGTTCCTCCATATCTCTACGCATTTCACCGCTACACATGGAATTCCACTTTCCTCTTCTGCACTCAAGTCTCCCAGTTTCCAATGACCCTCCACGGTTGAGCCGTGGGCTTTCACATCAGACTTAAGAAACCACCTGCGCGCGCTTTACGCCCAATAATTCCGGATAACGCTTGCCACCTACGTATTACCGCGGCTGCTGGCACGTAGTTAGCCGTGGCTTTCTGGTTAGGTACCGTCAAGGTGCCAGCTTATTCAACTAGCACTTGTTCTTCCCTAACAACAGAGTTTTACGACCCGAAAGCCTTCATCACTCACGCGGCGTTGCTCCGTCAGACTTTCGTCCATTGCGGAAGATTCCCTACTGCTGCCTCCCGTAGGAGTCTGGGCCGTGTCTCAGTCCCAGTGTGGCCGATCACCCTCTCAGGTCGGCTACGCATCGTCGCCTTGGTGAGCCGTTACCTCACCAACTAGCTAATGCGACGCGGGTCCATCCATAAGTGACAGCCGAAGCCGCCTTTCAATTTCGAACTATGCAGTTCAAAATATTATCCGGTATTAGCCCCGGTTTCCCGGAGTTATCCCAGTCTTATGGGTAGGTTACCCACGTGTTACTCACCCGTCCGCCGCTAACTTCATAAGAGCAAGCTCTTAATCCATTCGCTCGACTTGCATGTATTAGGCACGCCGCCAGCGTTCATCCTGAGCCAGGATCAAACTCTCCAATAAAGTTAGTTTGTCTAGCATCTAAAAATAAAAATTGACGTTCACGTTGTTTGTTTCGTTCAGTTTTCAAAGAACTTGTTTGCCGCTTCAAAAGCGACTTCATCATATTAACATCTTCATTTTTCGATGTCAACTATGTTTTGAATTTCTTTTTTGTCGTTTTCTGCGTTTCCGCATCAGCGACGTTTATTAATATACCATCATGGTTTTTAAATAACAAGTATTTTTTATAAAAAAATACAAAAAGTTATCTATCCTACTTTCTTCTATAGAAAGAACCCTTATCCTTTCTACTAAAAACATTCATTTTGATTGTATACAAGTTACTATACACTATCATCAACCAGGCAGTATTTCACAATAACTTCCTAACCTTTAGTCTTCTTCTTTTTTAATTTTATAATTACCATAGTTCTGCTTAAGAAGGACAAATAATCATTTAAATGTAGAGTAACAAAAAACGTGGCCACTATACTAGAGCAAAACTTTAATTCCTGATTTTTCTCTCCAATCAGGAATTTTGCTTCCACAAATAACAAACTTCCCCTCGAAATATTAAATTAAGATTATTGTTAGAATTTTTTTACATTTAATTAATGAAAGATATCCAATTTTTGTTATATAGTAAGAAAGTGCCCACAAAACTATAAATAAACTAATGGAGGAATTATTTTATGGATAGGTTAACAAAATTTTCATTAAAAAACCGAGCCGCTATTATTATCATGGTTTTTCTCATTTCCATACTCGGTGTTTATTCCGGCTCTAAATTACCTATGGAATTTTTACCAAGCATCGATAACCCTGCAATAACTGTTACGACATTATCTCAAGGGCTCGATGCTGAAACGATGACCAAGGACGTAACTGATCCCCTTGAAAAACAATTTCGTAATTTAGAACATATCGATGGCATCACTTCTTCCACACATGAGGGATTATCACGCATCGACATTGCATATACATCCAAGGCAAATATGAAAGATGCGGCACGCGAAGTCGAAAAAACAATTAATACGATTAAATTACCTAAAGATGTAACTAAACCTGTTGTTAGTCAATTAAACACTTCTATGATTCCACTCGCTCAAATTACCATCCAGAAGCAAAACGGATTTTCAAAAGCTGACGAAAAACAAATTGAGAAAGAAATCGTACCACAACTCGAAAGCATTGATGGTGTTGCCAATGTTATGTTTTTCGGAAAATCAACTTCCGAATTATCCATCGTACTTGATCCTAACCAACTAAAAGATAAAAACGTAACATCACAGCAAGTATTAACAGTTTTACAAGGAAAAGAAACGTCCACCCCAGCCGGAGCAATTACCGTTAATAAGGAAGAATACAATCTTCGTGTCATCGGAGATATAAAAAATGTAAATGACATTAAAAATATTACCGTTACACCTCAAGTAAAGTTACAAGATGTCGCTCAAATTGAATTAAAACAACATTACGATACAATCTCGCACATAAACGGGGAAGAAGGAACAGGATTAATCATCATGAAAGAGCCGAGTAAAAATGCGGTTGCAATCGGAAAAGAGATTGATAAAAAGATTAAAGATATAAGCAAGCAATATAAAGATCAATTCTCTATTAAACTTTTAGCTTCAACTCATGAGCAAGTTGAAAATGCTGTTACTAGTATGGGAAAAGAAGTAATCCTTGGGGCAATTGCTGCAACTTTCATTATCTTAATCTTTTTACGCAGCTTTCGAACAACGCTCATCGCTGTCGTTAGTATTCCATTATCTATTTTATTAACACTATTTTTACTCCACCAATCTAACATCACACTTAACATTTTAACTCTAGGTGGCTTAGCCGTTGCAGTTGGACGTCTCGTCGATGATAGTATCGTTGTCATCGAGAATATTTTCCGTCGTTTACAAAAAGAATCTTTCTCTAAAGATATTATTCTCGATGCAACAAAAGAGGTCGCCGTCGCAATTACCTCTTCTACTTTAACAACAGTCGCCGTTTTTTTACCTATCGGTCTCGTATCGGGAGTAATCGGAAAACTAATGTTACCTATGGTGTTAGCAGTTGTATATTCTATACTTTCTTCCTTAATTGTGGCATTAACAGTCGTTCCACTTATGGCTTTTTTACTGCTCAAAAAAACAAAACGTCGCAATTCACATTCTTCACCGCGATATGTCGCTACATTAAAGTGGGCTCTTTCTCATAAGTTTATCATTCTACTCACTTCTTTTTTATTATTTGCAGGATCAATCGCAGCCTACATACTACTTCCGAAAGCGAACATAAAGTCTGAGGATGATACAATGCTTTCCGTTAACATGACATTTCCAGCTGGTTATGATTCTGAAGCTAAAAAACAAAAAGCCTTTGATTTCGAAAAGAAACTACTCTCTAATTCTGATGTAACAGATGTTATTTTGCGAATGGGATCTAGCGCAGAAGATGCACAATGGGGACAGACAACTCAAAACAACCTTGCAACTATATTTGTAGTCTTTAAAAAAGGTTCTGACATCGACCAATATATTAAAGAATTAAAAAAGGATCATACAGCTTTCGAACCAGCTGAACTTGATTATATAAAAACGAGTTACTCTGAATCCGGAGGCGGAAACAACTTACAATTTAATGTAACAGCTACTAACGAAACAAATTTACAAAAGGCCGCTAACATCGTCGAAACAAAACTAAAAAGCATGGATTCTCTTTCCAAAGTAAAAACAAATATAGAAGAATCTAAAAAAGAATGGCAAATTCATATCGATCAAACAAAGGCTGAGCAACTAGGTTTAACACCAGAAGTAGCAGCACAACAAGTATCATTCCTTATGAAGAAATCTCCTATTGGGGAAATCTCAATCAATAATGAAAAAACAACTATTATGATAGAACATAAAAAGGCATCCATTAACAAACAAGAAGATATTTTAAACACAAACATACTATCACCTATTAACGGACCAATTCCTTTAAAAGACATTGCAACTATTTCAGAAAAACAACTTCAAACGGAAATCTTCCATAAAGATGGGAAAGAAACGATTCAAATTACTGCAGAAGCTTCAAGTGAAGATTTAAGTAAAGTAAGCGCTGAAGTAAACAAAGCGATAGCTGACTTAGATTTACCTAACGGGGCAAAAGTAAATATCGCAGGTGCTACTGAATCTATGCAAGAGAACTTCACTGATTTATTTAAAATTATGGGGATTGCAATCGGGATTGTATATTTAATTATGGTTATCACATTCGGGCAAGCACGTGCTCCTTTCGCGATTTTATTCTCTTTACCATTAGCTGCTGTCGGCGGTATTTTAGGATTAATCATTTCAAGAACACCTGTTGACGTAAATTCATTAATCGGCGCATTAATGTTAATCGGGATTGTCGTTACAAATGCTATTGTATTAATAGAAAGAGTGCAACAAAATCGGGAAAACGGTATGGAAACAAGAGAAGCCTTACTAGAAGCAGGATCTACTAGATTACGCCCAATTATTATGACAGCTATAACAACAATCGTCGCTATGCTACCGCTCCTCTTCGGGCAATCTCAAGCAGGAAGTATGGTATCGAAAAGTCTGGCCGTCGTTGTAATCGGTGGTTTGGCAGTCTCAACCGTTCTTACATTAGTAGTCGTTCCCGTTATGTATGAACTATTAGATAAAATCGGGAGAAAAAGACGCTCCCGCAGAAAAATAAGCACTTCTACAGAAACACCTGATATTTAAACCAAAAGGCGTTATCTTCAATTATGAAGATAACGCCTTTTTTATCCCTCTATCTATCCATAATATAATCCATCACTTTTTTACCATACTTCTCTAGCGGCTCTCCAGAATCCACAATAAGATATTCACCATGTAAAGGCCTTTTACTGCCAGCCAGACATTTTTTAAATGCTACCTCTGATTCTACTTTTGTAATTTGACTTATCTTACGTTCACGCGTTTGTAACCTACGATTAATTTCTTCTATATTATTAAGATAACATTCAATATATTTATATGTAGCACCATGTTTCTGACATAAATCTATTCCTTTTTTAACCATCCCTTCATAGAGACATGGACTATCTAATATCACACTGCGCTCTTGTTCCAACAAAAAAACTATCAGTTTCCACTCAATATCATAGGAGACTCCCCCAACAACTGTCGATTCACTCCCTCTTACCGTTAATGATTTTAATAAATGTCCGTAAAAAAACTCCCTGTTTATAAACAGAGAGTTCTTTTACGGACATTTATGCCGCTTTTACCTTCTTCGTCGTTTTACGACTTTTTTTCGCTCCTGTAAAACGCTTGTGTAATACAGATGCTACGAAACGAGAAATGATATTAAAGAGTAATACCATAATAATTAATACAGCTGCAGATTTTGTTGCAATTAACTTCGCATCCGGGATAATCCCTTCAGAGTTTAATTTCCAAATGTGAACAGCTAACGTTTCAGCTGGTCTAAATGGATTTAAAGGATGCGAGGGGCTCGAGAAGTCCGCTGCTGAATTTAAAATAGGTGATGTTAAACCCGCTGTATAAATTAACGCCGCAGCTTCACCGAATATACGGCCTGCCGCTAAAATAATACCTGTAATGATTTGTGGTAACGAAGACGGGATAATGATGCGGGCAATTGTTTGCCATTTCGTTGCACCCAGTCCAAGACTCGCCTCTTTTACATTATGAGGAACTTCAGAAATCGCATTTTCACAAACACGTGTTAAACCAGGCAAATTCAAAATAGTTAAAGCAAGAGCTCCACCCATTACTGTATATCCCCAGCCTGTCATGGTAACAAATACTAATAAGCCAAATAGTCCAACAACAATAGAAGGTAAAGACGCCATTGTTTCAATACATAAACGAACAAAACTTAAAAAACGACCTTGTTTTGCATACTCCGCTAAATATATTCCAGCCCCTAGTCCAAGAGGAATAGATATAATAAGTGTTATAACAAGCATGTAGAAAGAATTGAATAACTGTGGACCAATTCCCCCACCAGCTCTTGTATTGCTTGGTTCTCCGAATAAGAAACTAGGATCCCAAAATCCCCATCCCTTTTGCAGAATTTCGTACATTAAAAAAGCCAGCAAAGCTACAACTAAAGCTGCAACCCCATAAAAGATACCTGTCCAAACTTTATTTACCGTTCTTGCATTCATTATTATCGCTCACCTCTTTGACCAATCGCTCGAATTACTAAAATAAACAGGAATGAAATAACAAGTAAAATCATTGCTAATGTCCATAGCGCATTGTTCCAAGCTGTTCCGTTTAATGTATTCGTCATATCCATTGTCAGAATACCTGTTAACGTTGCTGTTGGACTATATATTCCTTCCGGTAATTTAATCGTGTTCCCGATTACCATTTGAACCGCTAACGCTTCACCAAAAGCACGCGCTAACCCTAAAACTATACCTGTTAAAATTCCTTGTTTTGCAGCAGGAACAATAACTCGGCTAATCGCTTGCCATTTCGTCGATCCTAGACCGTAAGAAGCTTCCAAGTAATCAAACGGAACAGAGCGTATTGCATCAGAGGCAATACTAGCAATAGTAGGTAAAATCATAATACTCAGGACAATAATACCCGCAATTAAACTAAATCCCACTCCACCGAACGAATCCCGTAATAGAGGAACCAAGATCGTAACCCCTAATAATCCGTATACAACTGATGGAATACCAACTAATAATTCTAAAACAGGCTTTAATACTTTATTCCCAAACTTCGGCGAAATTAAATTCATGAATATAGCAAGAGCTATAGCAATTGGTGCACTAATGACAACAGCACCTAACGACACAAGCGTCGAACCGACAATAAAGATGACAGCACCATACGTACCTTGATCAGCATTTGGATTCCATTTTGTCGAAGTTAACACCTCAGAAAACGAGATACCACTTTGCGTGAAAGATTGAATTCCTTTGCCGCAAATAAACGCAATAATAGCTAATGTAATAAAAACAATAAAGATACCGCAAAACGTAACAAGTGATCTACCTATATATTCACTCTTTACGTAATTAATTTGTTTTTTCCCCTTCATCACAGGACAGACCCCACTTCATAGATTGAAATGAACAGGACTGGCCTTGCAGCCAGCCCCATAAAATTTTATTACTTATTTAATTTAGACATTGGGATGTAACCCATATCTTCTACTTGTTTTTCGAAATCTTTACCTTTTACATAGTCAATGTAAGCTTTTGTCGCTTCTTTCGCCTCACCTTTAGTTACCATGTACTCATAAGACCAGAATGGATATTTACCAGCAGAGATGTTTTCAACTTTCGGTTCAGCACCATCAATTTTCACAGTTTGCAATGCACCTTTTTTATCGCCAACCATGTAAGACATTGCTAAATAGCTGATTGAACCTGGAGTAGAGTTAATCGCTTGCTCTACTGCACCGTTAGAATCTTGTGTTGTACCAGTTCCATCATTAATTTTAGCTTCTTTCATAACTGTTTTTTCAAATGTAGCACGTGTACCAGATGAAGCTGGACGATTAATTACATTGATTTTTTCATCTTTTCCGCCTAACTCTTTCCAGTTTGTCACTTTTCCAGTGAAGATATCTTGTACTTGTTTTGCTGTTAAGTTATCAACTTTTACATCTTTATTTACGACAAGTGCGAATGCGATACCCGCTACCTTGTTATCTACTAATTCTTTCGCTTTTTCAGCATCTTTTATTTTATCTGAAGCCGGAACATCCGAATTACCAATTTGTACTGCACCAGATGCTACTTGGTTAATCCCAGTTCCACTACCGCCACCTTGAACTTGAATAGAAACTTTTGAATTTCCCTCCATGAATTTCTTTCCAGCTTCTTCCGCAAGAGGTTGAAGAGCTGTAGAGCCAGCCGCTGCAATCGTACCTGATAATTCTTGTTTTGCATCGCTACCTTTAGCAGCTTCCTTATTATCCGTACTTTCTGTTTTTCCACATCCAACTAATGCACCTGCAACAACTAAAGCCGCTAAAGAAAATTTAATACCCTTTTTCATAATCATGTCTTGTACCCCCATTTGGATTATCACTTTTCGAATTCATCTTCTTTCGAACACAAATTCATTGTAGGACAACAATATTATGTGAGTGTTAAGCAATTTTTAAGTTTAAGTAAATGGAGGTAACATCCCATAAAAGCTAGACATTCCAACATTTACAGTTAAAAAAGCCAACAAAACCCACACTAAACACGCAGTATTGTAAATTTAATCTTAACAATGTAAATTCAATGTAAATATTTTTCTTTATTTTGCCCTTTAGATTAAAACTATATTTACAATTCCTTTATATTTTTTAACTTTCACACTCTTACTTCATTTACATTAAGAAGAATTCCAGTAATATTTTTCGGTACAACTAAATAAATTGGAACAATTCTAAAAATATTTGAATATTTTTAAAGTACTAATTGACAGCATCATTAAATGTAGTCTACTATATTAGTATCAAAAAGTTTACCTAAGGAAACTTTTTAAACTAAAACTAAAAATATAGAGATGAGGTAACTTTTATGGTATCGGCTAATACTAAACCCCTTTCCGAATTCAGAACAGGGGAATTTGTACAAATTGAGAAGATACAATTAGAAGGAACTATGAAACGACGCTTATTAGATTTAGGCTTTTTTCCTGGAGCGACAATTAAAGTATTACAACGCAGCCCACTTGGAGACCCAGTCGCTTATCAAGTAAGCAACACAACTATTGCACTGCGTAGTGAAGAAAGCTCCCTTATTTTCGGGGTATTAATAGGAGATGATTTCAGATGAGTAACCATCGCATTGCGTTAGCTGGTAACCCGAATACCGGGAAAAGTACATTATTTAATACTTTAACAGGCTTAAAACAACATACTGGAAACTGGACGGGGAAAACTGTTTTAAAGGCTGAAGGGGAATATAAGCATGGCGGAAATATATATACAATAATAGATTTACCTGGAACTTACTCACTGTATTCAAATTCGGCAGATGAAGAAGTAGCACGAGATTATATTATATTTGAAAAACCAGAAGTAACTGTAGTTGTTATAGATGCAACTGCAATGGAGAGAAATTTAAATTTAGCACTCCAAGTGATGGAAATGACAAACGATGTGGTCATTTGTATTAACTTAATTGATGAAGCGGAGAAAAAAGGAATCATTATTGACGAAAAGAAATTAGCAAAATCACTCGGTGTACCTGTAGTGAAGATTTCTGCTCGCAACCGAGTAGGCATTGGTCATTTGCTAAATGTCATCGCTAAAGTAGCAAATAAAAAACTAATTCCAACACCAATTAAAATTACTTATAACGATAAAATCGAAAATATGATTCAGGAATTAGAACCACAAATTTATAAAGTATTCGGTGATACGTATCCAGCACGTTGGATTGCATTACGTATATTAGATGGAGATAAGAATTTCTTAACTACACTTCAAAAACACCATAACGAACCACTTGTAAGGGAGGTTATAATCAATGGAATCTCACTCAGCCAGTAAAGCTCTTCCACTGGACTATATTGTTCAACATGCACAAACACTTTCAAAAGAAGATATACGAGATGATATTGTCGGAGATATTTATCGAACCTCCGCAAGTATATGTAAAGAAGCTGTTCAATATACAAATACCGATAAATTGTATCGTTCTGAAAAACTAGATAAAATTTTCACATCTCCAATCTGGGGATTCCCAATTATGCTCGGTATTTTATCTATTATTTTTTATCTTACAATTGCAGGCGCTAACGTACCTTCTGATATGATCGCTAAGTTCTTTGGCTGGGTAGAAGGATATTTAACATCTTGGTTCCAAGCAATGCATGCACCAGAATGGCTACATGGCATTTTAATACTTGGTTTATTCCGCGGTATCGGTGCTGTTATTAGCGTTATGTTACCACCTATGGCAATCTTTTTCCCTATGTTCGCGCTATTAGAAAACTACGGATATTTACCACGTGTCGCATTTAACATGGACCGCTTATTCAAACGATCTGGTGCACATGGCAAGCAATCTTTAACAATGGCAATGGGATTCGGTTGTAATGCAGCTGCCATCATGTCAACACGTATTATTGAATCACCACGTGAACGTATGCTTGCAATCTTAACAAACAACTTCGTTCCTTGTAACGGTCGCTGGCCTATGTTAATTTTAATGGCTTCATTATTTATGGCTGCTGGTTATACAGGTAGTATGCAAACACTTGTTACTGCTGGCGTTGTAGTTGGAATGGTTGTAATTGGTGTCATTATGACATTAACCGTTTCTTGGGTACTATCAAAAACAGCTTTAAAAGGTGTTCCGACTCACTACACACTTGAGTTACCACCGTACCGTAAGCCAAAAGTTTGGAATACAATTGTACGCGCAACACTCGATAAATCAATATATGTTTTAAAACGAGCTGTAGTTGTAGCTGCCCCTGCAGCTGCATTAACTTGGTTACTTGCTAATATTTTCATCGGTGACACAAGCTTACTTATGTATTTTGTAAACTTCCTAGATCCATTTGCTAAAATGTTAGGACTTGACGGATTTATTCTAGCAGCGTTTATTCTTGGACTACCAGCTAATGAAATTGTTATTCCGATTTTATTAATGTCTTACTTATCAACTGGTGCTTTAACTGAAATAGATGATTTTAATCAAATTAAAAATCTATTCTTAGAACACGGTTGGACTTGGTTAACCGCGTTAAACACAATGTTGTTCTCTCTTCTTCATTTCCCATGTGGAACAACACTAGTTAACATATATAAAGAAACAAAAAGTGCAAAATGGACATTCTTATCGTTCGCAATCCCTACTGTCATTGCCATTGTTGTTACATTCCTCTCTACACAATTGGTACATTGGTTAGGACTTGTATAAAAAACAAAGCATACATAGAAGGTATCCCCCTTCACATATGCTTTGCGCAAAAGAAACCTGAAATTATTCAGGTTTCTTTTTTTCTTTCCACGGCTGCGCTCCATACGTTGTAATTTTTTTATGAATGAAGTATATGGCTCCCGGAAGAACCGCCATTAATATCGTGCAACTAATTCCCAATCCAGTAAACAACTTACATCACCTTATTTCACTCTCTTCGGTAAAGCTGAACCTGAATGTGCAATCGTTGGATGAACATGAACAGTAATTTCAGCATTACTAAAGTATTTTTCACCTTGATCCCAATTCTTATCTATCTTCTTCCACTCTTTATAATTATGTCGCTTATATACTTCCCCTAATGCTAATACATCTACCTTATATTTTTTTTGAACAAGCTTAATCGATTTTTGGATGCGTTTCTCCATTTCCTCCGAAATATCCTTCTCTAAACGCTTTTCATTCAAAACCTTTTTATGATCACTAAAGTGCAACTCGGCCAATGTACCTTCCAGAGATAAGTGAATATTAAACTTTGGTTTTGTAGCATCCGTTGTAGATACTTTAATTTTTCGATGCAGCTTATGAATTTCATATGTAATAAGTTGATTCTTTTTACGGATAGTAAAAAAACCTCCAATTTTTTTACCTATTATATAATTCATTCCTAACGTTTCTTCCCCATTCAAAATGCCTACACACTTATTATCCTTCCCGCGAAACAACGCCGCTCCGTTCATTTGTACCCCTTGTTTTGTTAGTTCGAGAATAGGTAATACGAAACTCTGGTTAGAAATCATCTTTTCCTGTACTTCACCAATTCTTGCAGCCTCAATCATTTGGGCATTTTTCGGAGGATGTTCAGCTAACATATCGATATACTGCGCTGGCAAATTTTCAGGCTTGGCACTCTGCTTTAAAATAGCTTCTGCATTTTTCTTAGAAACGAACAAACGAATATTTCTTCTCATTTCATGATCGCGAATATATACATCTAACGTATTTTGTAAAACATATGGATTCGCTAGTAAATCTTTAGAAAAAATTATCACTTGTATATGCGGAAAGAATAATGAGCGACTAATTTTTTTAGCGATAATTCGTATTTGCTCAAAGACACTATCTGCTTTCGCACTAACATTAATATAATTTTCGCTATCTCCATCCCCTTGTCCACCTTGTTGCGACAATTTACTTGGGAGCACCATCTGATACGTCCCTTTCATAATTGGATTCGATTGTTTTTCCTTCACGATATCGTAAGCCGCCCCTACTACAAATCCCCTTTCTTCTATCTCCTCCAGCTCAGAGCACCCACTAATAGATCCAGCTAAAAACATAATTATTATAATTTTAAGAAGGTGTTTCATTGCCACCATTCCTTCTTTTTATTTTATATACAATAAAAACTAGCAAAGGTGCTGACACAACAAACCCCATATCTATCCAAGCTAAATAAGTCCCATAACTTGATAAATCATTCGAATTGCCAGGTATCATATTCACCATAAAAATAATAGGAGCACTCACAAAAATAAATACGTGTTTCTTCACTTTTGGAAACATAGCACAAAACAATAAAGATGCGACGTCATAATACATTGCTGTAGTGTTATAAATAGTAATAATCCAAGTGGTAAAAAAAATCGCATCAAATCTCTCTAAAAATCCTCCACCAATTTCAATTTCTTTCCCTAGTTCAATTGTTGGAAATGTCAATCCACGTGTTGTCATATACGAAAAAACACTAATACAAGTTACATAAATTAAAATGTATGACAAAACGTTTACTATCACCGCTTTTGCAACTGCCATTGGCGCTTTTTTCGCTGTCTTATCGTTCAACATCACGGCATAAAACAGAGCTACCTCAAATCCGATAAATGTGAAAATAGAATTTTTAACTCCTACAGCATATTGACTGACGTCCGTTTGAAAAGCCGGTAGTAAATTATCTATTTCCATTAAGTTCACATTCAATAAAGAAAGCAGTACGATTGCAATTAAAACGATAGGTAAGAATAAAACGTTTAACCTTAATAGAGCCGCTCTCGACCCCGCTATTCCATAAATAACAACTAATAGGAAAAAGAACGACAATAGTTGTACTGGTGTATCACTAAACAAATACGTTTGTGAAATAATTGCAATCATTCGCGATTCATATGCTGTCAAAGCAGCAAACGTTAATACTAAAATGCTACTAATTGTGTATGCAACAGGCTTCGTCAAATGTGCACTCGTATATTGAACAAAGTTTTGTTTTGGGAATAAAATAGCTACCCTCGTTACAAACCAACCTAAAATTGCACATATTAATCCACCCAAAAGCAAAATAATCCAACCGTCCGAAAATAAAGTTTGCGTAGCAATATCTCGCGGCATAGATAATGCACCTATACCGATAATTGTTGACGATACCGCAAAACCAAGTTCCCGAGATCCAATTTCTTCATCCCCATATTCAAATGGCTTCAATTACTCTCGCTCCTTTGGACGTATTGTAGAATCTTTCGTTTGTAAGTACTCTGGTCTTTCTTTCAACATTGATTTTGGCAAGCGGATCATTTCTTCTTCCCAATCTTTATAAAATGCAGGAGCAATAGGCGTTGTATATGGCACCCCAACACTCTTTAAATTCGTAATATGAATCGCAAGTGCAATAAGAGCTAAAATGATTCCGTACAATCCAAAAGCAGTCGCCGCTAACACAAAGACAAAAAGTAAAATCCGGAACGTAATTGTAATGCTATATACAGGCAGTGAAAATGTAGCAATTGCGGTAACCGCAATAATAATTACTAAAAACGGATTTACAATCCCCGCATTTACTGCCGCTTCTCCAATTACAAGACCGCCTACGATGCCAATTGTTTGTCCCATCGGTTTCGGAAGCCTAATCCCGGCTTCTCGTATTAATTCCATCGTTAATGCCATCATTAACGTTTCTATATAAGCAGGAAACGGTACTCCTTCTCTCGCTCCCGCAATGGAATAAGCTAGTTTAGATGGAATAAGCCCTTGATGATACGATACAAGCGCTACGTACATGGCAGGTAATAAAACAGCAGCGATACCTGATCCCATACGTAACATTCTTAATAACGTTCCAATTATCCAACGCTCATAATGATCTTCTACAGATTGAAAAATATCAACAAACACTAGTGGAGCTATAAGAGCAAATGGTGACCCATCTACTAAAATGGCCGCTTTCCCTTTCGCCAATGCAGCCACTATATTATCTGGTCTTTCTGTATTTAAAAACTGCGGAAACGGCGATAAATTATTATCTTGAATTAATTGCTCAATCGTTCCTGTCTCAAAAATGACATCTGTCACTATTGATTGAAGACGCCGATCTAGCTCGTTTACGATGTAAGGGTTAATAATATCCTCTATATATACTAGGGTTACTTCTTTCTGCGATCGTTTCCCCATAATATAAGATTGAAACCGTAACTTCGGATCACGTAAACCACGGCGAATTAGCATTTTGTTCACATTAATATCTTCATTTAATCCAACTCTCGGTCCACGTATTAAATCTTCTGTCACTGGAGGCTCTAGACTTCTTTTCTCCCAAGCTCTACTATTAACAACAATAGCCGTTTGAATATTATCAATTAATATAACTGTATCTCCCGCTAAAATCGCATTTATAATATCAGGAAACGTTGTTTTCATACCAACTTCTGCGATAGAAATAAAACAATCTAATAACGTTTGAACAATAGCTGCTTCTTTTTGTATTTCTTCATATTGAAGCGTACGAACTACATATTTATAAACATTATCCTTATCTGTTAACCCACATAAAAAAATAACAGCACAGCGGGTTAAACTACCAGCAAGAGCAACTTCTCTAATTGTTAAATCATTAGGTGAACCTAACTCATCTCTAATTTCCTTCATAACTTCAAACAAGTTACCTTTTAGCTCTAACAATTTCCCCACCTAACTTCCTTTTCAACAAGTTTTTAGTTAGATTCCGCTAATAGAAGAAAATATATACAAAAAAGAGCTATCTCTTTTCGAAGATAGCTCTAACATACGAATTACTTTTCTACTATTATATTGTCGGTCTTTACAGATACATTTCTTGTGAATCCACTAACGATAAACATCACAATCATATTCATTAACAATGCGACTACACCTACATTTAAATCTTTTATATATTGCGGAAAACTCGGAAACATCGTAGCTATAGTTGAACCAGATAAGGTAATATACGCGACAATTAACAACCCAATCCCCATTCCTGCAATCGCTCCTTGCTTCGTAATAATTTGACGTGGAAACAAACTACATACAAGTGCAGGGAAAAGTTGCGTAACTATACTGTACCCCATTAAAAGAAGAGCCCCTATCGTTTCTCCCCCTTTAAATGTAAACAATACTGCAACAAGCGTTACAACAGGTACAAATAACTTAGCTACTTTTGCAACTTGTCTATCTGAAGCAGATGGCACCATTGTTCGGTAAATATTTTTTGCTAACAACGTAGATGCCGCCATAACAAGCATGGAACCTGGAACTAATGCCGTTAACACTCCTGCACTACCAATAATACCAATAAACCATGGATCAAACGTTTGAAGAGCCAGACGGAATAATGAAAGATCTACATCCGCTCCCTTTAACCCTGGAACTTGCAAGATAGCAGCAAAACCTGCAAAGAACACAAAAAGCAAAACTAAAGAATAGAGAGGCATAATTGCTGCATTTTTCCTAAATACTTTTTCACTTTTCGCTGAGAAAGCTGAGGCAAATGTATGAGGCCACATATAAAAACCGAGAGCCGTTAATATAATAGTAGAAACAAACCAAGAAATACTCATTCCCTTTTCAGGTAAAGATAAAAAACCTGGTTTTGCAGCTTCTACAGCTTCAAACATCGGTTGAAATCCTCCGTAATAGTGATACGGTAAATATATACCTAAAAACATAACGATAAATAGTATCATAATGTCCTTCAAAGCAGCTGTCCAAGCCGATCCATGTATACCTGAAACCATTACATAAATAGTTATAACAATAGCACCAATCCATACCGCAATAACAGGTGTCACTCTTCCATAGGAAGCTTCCGAAACGATAATTCCTAATCCCTTTAATTGCAAAACAAGATACGGGATAATCGAAATAACACCAATAATTGAAACAATTACCCCAAGCGTCTTACTCCTGTATTTCTTCGCAAAGAAATCTGATTGTGAAATGAGGTTATGTTCTTTTGCATACTTCCAAATTGGAGGCAATAAGAAATACGATAAAATATAAGCTAATGCACCATACCCTAAAATATAAAATGTAGGAGCTCCTTTACTATAAGCCCAGCCACTTCCTCCTAAAAATGTGAACGTCGTATAAATTTCCCCTGCCATAAGGAGAAAAACGAAAATAGTTCCAAATCCTCTTCCTCCAACTGACCATTGTTCTAAATTCATATCTTTTCCATGTTGTGCCCGAATTCCTAAAAATAGTGCGAGAAACAAAAATATAATAATGATAAATAATGCAGTCATTTTACGTCCCCCTTATTAGCAGGATCGAATACGTACACAAGACCCATACAAAGAGACGTAATGAGCACTGATAATAGTACCCAAAATAATAAAAATGGCATCCCCCATACGTAAGGAGTGACCGAATTTGCAAATACTGGTCCAACTACTAAACAAAGAACTGGAATAAGTGCTAGCACGTGTATTTTTTTCATCTCATTCTCCTTTACTTATAAAATTCATAATGGATGATACAAAGACTTCCACTCCAATTGGTAATGCGTCTTCGTCAATTGTAAAACGAGGGTGATGATGCGGATATATAATTCCCTTCTCTTCATTTCCTGCCCCTATAAAAAAGAACGTCCCTGGTGCCTTTTGTAAAAATGCTGAAAAATCTTCCCCTGCCATCGTTGGCTGTAAACGAACAACTCTTTCTCTTCCATACAGCTGTAATGCTGTATGTTCAATAAGCTCTGTAACTTCATAATCGTTCACAACTGGGCGATATCCATATTCATAAGAAAATGTATACTTAGCACCGTAGGATTCTGTAATATGTTTTACAATCCTTTCAAGCTTCTTCTTTGTTTCTTCTCTTAATTCATGCCTTAAACTTCTCACTGTCCCTTCAACCTCCGCTTGTTCCGGGATAACATTATGAGTTGTCCCAGAATGAAATTGCGTAACAGATACTACGAGAGAATCTAACGGATTCGTGAGGCGAGATACAATTTGCTGAATTTGCGAAACTACTTGCGCACCAATGGCGATACTATCAACTGTTTCATGCGGAATTCCAGCATGCCCACCTTTTCCCTCTATCGTAATTTTAAAAACGTCCGGCGCCGCCATCGCAGGACCATAAATTACACCTACTTTTCCAACCTCTAATGACGCCCAAAGATGAGCACCAATAATGTAATCCACACCTGTCATCACTCCCGCTGCGACCATTTCCTCTGCACCGCCTGGAAAGTTTTCTTCTGCATGTTGAAATAAAAAGCGAATCTCTCCCTTAACTTTCTCTCTTTCCTCTACCAACTTATGTACTACACCAAGCAATATTGCCATGTGACCATCGTGACCACACGCATGCATCACACCTGGATATATAGAAATAAAATCAAACTTATTTTCTTCATGAATAGGAAGAGCATCCATATCAGCACGAACCGCGATAGTTTTACCAGGCTGCCTACCAATTAACCTTGCCATTACACTATATTTAGTAGGCCTTGAGACTTCTAAATACGGGATTTCCCGAAGTATGTCGAATACAAATTGAGATGTTTTTTCCTCTTGAAAAGATAACTCTGGATACTTATGAAAATGCCTTCTCCACTCAATCAACTGATTCTTTGATAAAACAAGTTCCTTTGCGACATCCATTTCTCTTCTCCCCTTCTTTACCAAGTTAAATGTTATTATAGCGTGAATCGTTAACTTCTGAAAGAATTTTCAGAATTTTCTATAATGAATATTCAAAAAGAAAAAGCCATCTCAAGATGACTTTTCATTTTATAAAATAGTAATTGCTTGTTTCCCCATTTGCTCCCATGCCTTTTCAAATTCAGCACGAGGAACAGCTTTTCGTGGATTGTTTGCAAGAGGATCATTTACGTATACAAAGTTTTGATCATATCCAATTACTACAACACTATGCTCATAATATGTAATTTTCACTTTACCTGAACTCGTATTCCATGTTTCAAAACTACTTTCGGCTAATGGTTTAAACGTTGTATTAATAATTACCCATACTGGAGAACCAGAACTAATTACTTTATATAGATCTTGCACGTCTCTACCCGTTAAATTAATTACTTTTTCAGGAACATACTTTTCTGCTAAATTAAAAATCGGTTGATTATATACACCGTATCCCGGCTCAGCTTTCGTGTAAATATTTCCAACGAATCCCTCATACGGATTTCCATGCAAACCATCTTGTTTAAATGGAACGCGATGAATTTCACTAGCAAGTTGCATCTTATCTACTTGTACACCTTTATGTTGTAGTAGCATAGTTAAACTTGTCACTTCACAACCTCTAGGTAATTCAGGTAACTGTCTAATAAACGGAACCTCTGTAATCATTGCACTTTCTTTCATCTCAGAGAAAAGGTCTAACCGAAATTCTTGTGCCTTTTTCATAATTTTATCTTTCTCAAAAAAGAACACGACAGCAAATATAATACCGAAAATAAAAATATATTTTAACTTTTTCATCATAAACCAAACTCCATTATATCAATTATTTTAAAGGCACAACTCCTATCATTGTACCTTTCTTCTTACTAGTTTGCTAGAAAGATTCTGTGAATTATTATTCACAAATACTTTTTAAAATTCCGATTGTTTGAAATAGAAAGAAAAAAATATAATTTTTCAGAATTTTTTACTAAAAAACAAAATTATTAACCTAGTGAAAGAATCACATTTCCTTCACTAGGTTAATAAACATTCTAAGGTATTTAGTCATAGTTAGTTTTTCCTTTACATACTCAGTTCACAACAAAATAAACCAAGTATGTTTTTCACCCCCACTAATGATTAAAAGCACCGAATAAAATCTAGTTAAAACATACAAAAAAATATGGGGGAGGGACATATGAATCAACAAGTAGAACAAGCAGAATTAAAATACCGCACACCACTTTATCCAATAGTTCCAATCGTAGCTTTCTCACCCAATTTCCTTACATTTGTTAGTTTAGCTTTCATTCCAGATCAGAGAATTGCTCTTTATTGCTGGGTTCCATTTATGATCATTTGTTACATTTTATACCGAGTTAAAGTTTCGGAAAGTTGTCACATTTGAGCAAAAAAGAAATATAACTTAGGTAACAAACTGAATATATTAAAAATTCAGTATTTTTTCTTATGATAAGATAATTTTTTTCTATTTATTGGGTATGTTGGTATAACTTTATTTATCTTAAAATTCCCACAATCACGTTTTTATCTGGAAAATAGTTTACAATGTTATCAAGTTACAAATGATATTCACCTTAAAAAGCGTGCATTTGTGTCTATTTTTTAACAATATAACAAAAACTATTGCCATCTATAAATTAATAGGTTTATATTGTTTTATTGGCATAGTTTCAATCCAAGGAGAAAGGAGATTTTCAATCGTGCAACTAAAGAAAGCATTTTGGAAGTTGGCTTCGCTTCTTCCGTTATCATTACTTCTGTTCCTCGGTGGCTGTGATAAAAAACTCGCAGTATTAAATCCGCAAGGACCTGTTGCAAAAGCACAGTATGATTTAATTGTTTGGTCATTCTTGCTTATGTCATTAATTATCGCAATTGTATTCATCTTGTTTACAGTCATCTTGATTCGTTATCGTGAAAAACCAGAGAATATGGACTATGAGCCACCTGATCAACATGGTAACACATTATTAGAAATCATTTGGACAATTATTCCTGTTATTATCGTTATCGCATTATCGATTCCAACAGTTAAAGCAACTTATGCTTCGGAAGAGGTTCCGCAAGAGTCCAAACATATTAAACCAGTTGAAATTTATGTTACATCTGCAAACTGGAAATGGTTATTTAGTTACCCGGAGGAAAAAATTGAAACCGTTAACTATTTAAACATCCCAGCTGGTGTACCAATTCAATTTAAACTGACTTCTGTAGGTCCAATGAATGCTTTCTGGGTACCAGAACTTGGTGGTATGAAGTATACAATGGATGGCATGATCATGGACTTATATTTACAAGCTGACAAACCAGGTTCTTACCTAGGTCGTAGCTCGAACTTCTCTGGTGAAGGATTTACTCACATGGAATTCGAAGTTGAGGCAAAAACTAAAGAGAAATATGATAAGTGGGTAAAAGAAGTACAAGAAACTGCCCCTAAATTATCAGAAAAGAAATATAACGAAATTATTAAACCTGGTGTAGTGGGGCGTATGACGTTCTCTAGTCACCACTTAAGTTATGTAGATCCAAAATCACTTGAATATTGTGATTACAACTACTACAAAAACAAAAAATAATAGCTATTATTCCAACAGATTGGAGTGAACACAGTGAAGCTTGATGAATTTTTTGTCACAGGTGACCCGATTATTTACGGAGCTGACGCTTCTATCGTTCTTGTGACATTAGCGATTCTTTTCGTACTAACAAAGTACAAAAAATGGAGATGGCTTTGGGATGAGTGGTTGACAACTGTTGACCATAAAAAAATAGGGACCATGTATATTATCTCTGCCGTTATAATGTTATTCCGTGGTGGTATGGATGGTTTAATGATTCGTGCCCAGTTAACATTCCCGGAAACAACTTATTTAAACGCTGAACACTATAACGGAATCTTTACAACACATGGTACGGTAATGATTCTTTTCATGGCAATGCCATTCGTTATGGGATTAATGAACCTTGTAGTACCATTACAAATTGGTGCTCGTGACGTTGCATATCCGTTCTTAAATGCTTTAAGTTTCTGGTTATTCTTTGTCGGAGCAATGTTATTCAACATCGCTTTCGTAATCGGTGGTTCTCCAGACGCTGGGTGGACTTCTTACTTCCCAATGGCAGGTACAGAGTTTACTTCTGGTGTAGGAAATAACTACTACGCAATTGCATTACAGATTTCAGGTCTCGGTACGCTGATGACGGGTATTAACTTCCTTGTTACTATCTTAAAAATGCGTACACCTGGTATGAAATTAATGAGAATGCCAATGTTTACTTGGTCAATCTTAATTACAACAATTATCATTATTTTCGCTTTCCCAGTATTAACAGTTGCTCTTGCATTAATGACATTTGACCGTCTATTCGATGCTCACTTCTTTACGATGGCGAGCGGCGGTATGCCAATGTTATGGGCCAACCTATTCTGGGTATGGGGTCACCCTGAAGTATATATTGTTATTTTACCGGCATTCGGTATTTTCTCTGAAATCATTAGTACATTCTCACGTAAACGTCTATTCGGTTACAGTGCGATGGTGTACTCGATGGTTGCAATTTCTTTACTAAGTTTCGTCGTATGGCTTCACCATTTCTTCACTATGGGTGCAGGTCCAGCGGTTAACTCATTCTTCTCGATTTCGACAATGGCGATTTCGATTCCAACCGGTGTTAAGATCTTTAACTGGTTGTTTACACTGTATAAAGGACGTATTCGTTTTACAGTTCCAATGCTTTGGTCATTGGCATTTATTCCAAACTTCGTAGTTGGTGGAGTTACAGGGGTTATGCTTGGAATGGCAGCAGCTGATTATCAATACCATAACAGCTACTTCCTAATTGCTCACTTCCACTACGTATTAATCGCAGGTACAGTATTCGCTATGCTTGCTGGATTCACATACTGGTATCCAAAAATGACAGGTCATATGTTAAATGAACGCCTAGGTAAATGGACATTCTGGATCTTTATGAGCGGATTTAACATCTGTTTCTTCCCAATGTACTTCTTAGGTTTAGACGGTATGACTCGTCGTATGTACACTTACTCTGAAAGTCTTGGATGGGGCTGGCTAAACCAAATCGCATCTGTTGGTGCTGTAATGATGGCTATTGGCTTCCTAATCCTTTGCTATAACGTAATTTGGAGTGCACGTCACGGTGAGCGTGACACAACTGGAGATCCATGGGACGGCCGTACACTTGAATGGGCAACTCAATCTCCTGTACAACATTACAACTTCGCGAAACTTCCTGAAATTAAAGAAGCTGATGCTTTCTGGTTCATGAAAAAACGTGGAGAAACAATTACACCAACAGCAGATGAATTAAAACCAATTCACATGCCAAGTAATTCTGGTGTGCCTATTATTGCGTCTTTATTCTTCGGTCTTGCAGGTTTTGCATTAGTATTTAGCTGGTTCTGGATTGCAGCAATCGGTGGTATTGGTATTTTAGGTTGCTTAATCTATCGTTCATTCGATTATGATGATGGCTACTACGTAAGCGTTGATGAAATTAAAGAAACAGAACATATAGCATGAGAGGTGAAATGACATGGCGGCTTTAGATAAAAGCTTACCTTTGGAATATCAATCCGAGCAAAGCAGATTGAATATCCTAGGATTCTGGATTTTTCTTGGGGCTGAAATTATGCTGTTCGCAACACTTTTCGCCTCTTATCTAGTCCTTGCTGGTCGTACGGCTGATGGCCCAACACCAGCGCAATTGTTTGAAGTTAAAACACTTTTAATTCAAACACTGTTACTTTTAACAAGTAGCTTTACATGTGGGATCGCAATTCACGAAATGCGTAAACACAATCAAAAAGGAATGTTAGCTTGGTTTATCCTGACTTTACTTTTAGGTGCAGGCTTCCTATTCTTTGAAATTGAAGAATTCATTTTGTACGTTGGTGAAGGTGCAACGATTCAAACAAGTGCTTTCTTATCGGCATTCTTCGTTCTTCTTGGAACGCATGGTGCCCACGTAACAGGTGGTATCATCTGGGCAACTTGTGTTATTATCCAAATTTTAAAACGAGGTTTAACACCAGTTACAGCTCGTAAAGTATTTATTATCAGCTTATACTGGCATTTCCTTGATCTTGTTTGGGTCTTTATTTACACACTAGTTTACTTGAACGGGATGGTGGCGTAAATGGGTCAAAATAACAACCAAGCAAACGGGCATGGGCATAGCGGATTCCCATGGTCACACGTTTTCGGATTTATTTTATCGCTTGCACTAACGTTTCTAGCGTTATACGTGGCACTTTACACAAACCTGCCACTTTCAACGATATTAACAACTATCATCATAATGGCAGTTGCGCAAGCTTTATTACAATTAATTATGTTCATGCACTTAAAAGAAGGAGAAGGAAGAATTCAAGTTCTTACAATGATATACAGTTTCTTCGTTGCAACTGCAACAGTTGGACTTACTGTATGGATCTTCTTCTCAATGTAATTTGCATGAAAAGACTGCTGGGATTCCTCAGCAGTCTTTTTTTATCCCCTATTAACGAGCAGTAAGACCCCCACTGATTAAAGTTTCACTTTATCCCCTCCCCCTATTACATCCACATTACGGAATTAGCAACAAAATCATGAAAAATATACTTATTATGACAAATGTTAAGAAAACTCTTTCTTTATGAAATCGAAACCATATCCGTTGCTTTTCTTCCTATTATATGGCTAAATAGTTACTATATTTATTTGAAGGGAGAGAACGCAATGGAACATCATTCTTCTGTTCTATCACTTATGGTTGTCGTCGCAATCGCGTTTTTCGTTCCCCTTTTGTTACAGCGCTTTAAATTAAAAGCACTTCCTGTCGTTGTTGCAGAAATTATCGCAGGAATCTTTGTAGGTAAAAGTGGATTTAACATCATTGAGCCCGATATGTGGCTTCAAGTCTTATCAACACTAGGGTTTATCTTCCTAATGTTTTTAAGTGGTTTAGAAATTGACTTTTCGATCTTTAAACAAAAAGGGAAAAAGAATACGACAAACGAACCGAACACATTCCAAGCAGCAAGCATTATCTTCTTGTTTATTTTCATTTTATCTTATGCCCTATCATTAATATTCGTATGGCTAGGATTCGTAGACAATGCAATGTTCATGACTTTAATTATTTCAACTATTTCTTTAGGTGTTGTCGTACCAACATTGAAAGAAAATAACTTAGGAAAAACCGCAATCGGGCAAATCATTTTATTAGTCGCTGTTATTGCAGACTTAGTTACAATGATTTTACTCGCTATATTCGTCGGATTAAATTCCGAAAGTGGCCAAAGCATGTGGCTTCTACTTCTTCTATTCGGTGCTGGTATTGTAATTTACTTTGTCGCAAGACGGTTTAAAAATATTCCATACCTAGAAAGCTTAAAAGCCGGTAGTGTACAAATTGATACACGAGCTGTTTTTGCACTCATCTTAATATTAGTTGGATTATCTGAATCTGTTGGGGCAGAAAATATTTTGGGAGCCTTTTTAGCAGGTGTACTCGTATCTTTATTATCACCAAATGAAGATATGGTTGAAAAACTTGATTCCATCGGATATGGCTTCTTCATTCCTATTTTCTTCGTAATGGTTGGTGTAAATCTAGAAGTATGGTCTATTTTTAACGAGCCTTCTAGTATGCTAATGATCCCAATTCTAATTGTGGGACTCTTTATTTCAAAACTGTTGCCATCACTCGTCTTACGAAAATGGTACCCACGCAATATCGTACTCGGAAGTGCTATTTTGTTAACATCAACACTTTCTTTAGTTATTGCGGCTGCACAAATCGGTGAAAAGCTAGGCATCATTAGCCCAAGTTTATCAGCATCTCTTATTTTAAGTGCAGTTATTACTTGTATTTTTGCACCTATATTATTTAAAAAGATGTTTCCAAAAGTGGAAACACCAAAACCGAAAGTATCTATTATTGGTGCAAGCAGAATTACCCTTCCGTTATCACTTGATTTAAAACGTGAAGATTATGACGTAACACTATATATGATACGTCAAAATAAAATAAATGATGAGGAAGCGAAATCTCATGACTTCCCTATTGTAAAATTAGATGAGATTACTATTCAATCTTTAATGGAGCAACAAGCTTTCGAAGCAGACCGTGTTGTTGTTGCGACAAGTGATGATGAACAAAACTTATTATTAGCAGAACACGCAAAAGAATTAGGTGTTGAACACGTCATCGCAAGTGTAGAAGATCCCCTTCTACAAGAAAAAGCGACTCAAGAACATATCGCTGTATTCTCGACTATTAACTCTACACGTATTTTATTACGTGCACTTATTGATAAACCGAGTCTCGTTCGCTTGATTACAACAGCAAATGAAACGGTGCGTGAGGTTGAACTACGAAGTAATAAATATAACGGCTTAGCACTTCGTCGCCTTCCGTTTCTAGGTGATGTACTTGTCATTCAAATTTACCGTGGTAATAAAGCATTAATACCACATGGTGATACGAAGTTACAGCATGGCGATACTTTACTTGTAACGGGTTCAAAAGAACATATTGATACAATGAAAAACATATTAGAATAGAAAATGCCCCTCACATAAATGAGGGGCATTTTTTCAATTTCATATGGTAAAATGTTACTATCACATATTATGGGGATGAATCACATTATGTCTATTTCAACTTTAGCTCTCTTATTATTAGCAGAAGTACTCGTCGCCATTATTCTCATCGGTATTAGCATTGAAATTTGTAGTTATGGATGGAAAAAATCGAATGGAATTAAGTACTTTTGTCTCTTAATTTCACTCCTTCTCGGAACAGCTAGCATACTAGGACTTCTCGTTGCACCCGCATATTTCTTCTTACAACTTATAGAAAAAGGCTTATAAGAAAGGATGATATTATGATTACAGTGAAACATATTGATGCATCTGAAACATACTTATTACGTCAAAAGGTTTTGCGTCCCAATCAATCATTAGAAGATTGTAAATACGATTCAGATTACGAAACAGACGCCTTTCATTTAGGTGCATTTTTATATGATGAACTTGTTAGTATCGCCTCTTTCTCTAAAGAAATACATCCTGATTTACAAGCTGGTACCCACTATCGTCTACGAGAAATGGCAACATTACCTAATTTCCGAAACCAGCATGCTGGCAGCTCCTTAATCCGTAAAGCTGAACAAGTCCTCCAAGAACGCGAAGCAAATATTCTATGATGTAATGCGCGGATTATTACAAACGATTAGGTTTCCATGAGCATGGTGAAATCTTCGAGATTGATCCAATAGGACTACATAAAGTAATGTATAAAGAAATATAAGAAAAGCTTTCTGCATATTGCAGAAAGCTTTTCTTATATTTCATTTTCACTTTTTATTTTTTTCATATATATGTATATAAACAAACTAGGAATTAAAAAGCAAACAAAGATAATAAGTCCTGTTATACTAATTTCCTTTATCGAAATACCTGGTGTTACAATGATACAAATAGCTAACAGTCCAATAACAATCCCTACTGGAATTAATAATAGTTTCATGAAATAACTACGCGATACTCCACCTGTATGCTCATACACTTCCACCGAATTTTTTAAGTTTAAAAAGTTAATAACTATTATCCCGCCCATAAATACCATTAATAAATCCGAAACACTTTCATACCCTGCCCCTTGCAAGACGTAACGGTAAAAAACAATGCCTAGTATGACGACATTTTGTAAGATGAAAGCCAATCTAATATGTTTTAATCCCTCAATCATTAAACGTTCATCTTTCACGATTTTCACCCTATCACTCCTTTTCCTCCCAAAACAAATCATTCAATGTTTTATCTACCGCATAACAAATTTTCAAACATAAATCTAAAGACGGGTTGTATTTCCCCTTCTCAATTAAACTAATCGTTTGCCTTGTAACACCTACTTTTTCTGCTAATTGTTGTTGTGTTAAATCTAACTGAACACGTGCGACTTTTATTTTACTTACAGCCATTCATGTTCCTCCTCTGCCTTTATTGTAACATATATATTCCATTAAGTAATTTATATTTTACGTAATTGATTTGTTTTTTTCACTTTATTATACACAAAAAAGGAGCCTCTCATAAGAAGCCCCCTTTCCTATCTCTATACTATAAGAATAAATGACATCCAAATAAAATTGTAAATAAATATAGTAACGGATGTACTTCCATCCCTTTCCCCTTCACAATTTTTAATACTGGATACACTAAAAATCCAATTGCAATTCCATTTGCAATACTAGACGTTAACGGAATACCAACGAAAATTAAAAATGCTGGTAATGCATCTTCAAATTCATTCCAATTAATATCACGAATGCTTTGTGCCATTAAACTACCTACAATAATTAATGAAGGAGCTGTAATAGCAGCTACACTTGATAAAGACGCGATAACAGGGCTGAAAAATGCCGTTATAATCGTTAGACCAACAACTACAATACCTGTTAATCCAGTTTTACCACCTGCAGCAATACCAGCTGACGATTCAATCGTTGCTGCTGTTGGGCTTGTTCCGAAGATAGAACCTGTCGTTCCGCCAATCGCATCTGCAATAAACGCTTTGCCAAAACGTTTCTCTGTATTATCTGTAATTAAACCAGCTTGTTTAATTAAACCGAGTAATGCACCTGTCGTATCAAATAAAAGTACAAGTAAAAATGAAAATACAACACCATATAATCCATACTGAATTACATCTGAAAAAGCATTGATTGGATTTGAAACGATAATACCCTCTGGTAAATGAGGCATCGCTACAATTTTATCCTCAAACTTCAGTTGCCCCGTAAAGAAGGCGATAATTCCTGTCACAATCATACTAATAAATAATGCACCACTCACACGTAATACCATTAATACTGCCGCTAAAATTAAACCAATTAAAGTTAAAATAACGGCTGGAGAATGAAAATCACCAATCGTAACTAAGTTAGATGGATGATCCACGATAATTCCAGATAGACGTAATCCAATAAAAGCAATAAATAGTCCAATTCCACCTGCAATTGCATGTTTTAAACTGTCAGGAATTGCGATAATTAGCTTTTGCCTAAATGAAGTGAAAGATAATAAAAGAAAAATGATACCTGTTACAAATACTGCCGAAAACGCAATGACATACGTAATCCCCTCTGCCTGTTGAACGACAGAATAAGCAAAATATGCATTCATCCCCATAGCTGGAGCAATAACAATTGGATAGTTAGCTAAAAACGCCATACATAGCGTCCCAATAACTGTCGCAATAATAGTTGCCGTAAACGCTTGATCAAATGGTACACCTGCATCAGATAATATTTTCGGATTGATGACAAGAATATACGCAAATGTAAAAAAAGTTGTGATGCCCGCTAAAAGCTCTCGCTTCACAGAAGTGTTATATTTTTGTAATTGAAACATGGCTATGTACCCTTCCTACACCTGAATTATTATCACACATTCTTTTCTTACTAGTATGTGAGAAAATATAATACTTAATCTTAACAATCAATAAAAAGAAGAGTCAATATATTCTCTAATAGTGAGAATTTTAAGTTTAAGTCCGACAAGTTCAGATGTAGTACAGTTCATTTTGATTATTTTTGTAGCATAACAGATAGAAATGTTTTATAATTTGAAATAGTTAAATATTTAGGTAGCTCATTCTACAAGGGGGATTCTTCTTATGCAGCACACAAACAAATCTGGAACTTTAAATCGAGGTTTAAAAGAACGACATATTACTTTAATGTCACTCGGTTCGGCTATTGGCGTTGGGTTATTTTTAGGATCTGCTTCTGCTATTAAACTAGCTGGTCCTTCCATCTTACTAGGTTATATGATCGCTGGACTCGTTATTTTTTTCATTATGCGAGCGCTCGGAGAAATGGCAATTGAACAACCGGTTGCCGGCTCTTTTAGTAAATATGCTAATGATTATATCGGCCCACTTGCTGGCTATATTACTGGTTGGAACTACTGGTTCTTATGGGTTGTTACTTGTATGGCTGAAATTACGGCGGCTGGAATTTACATGCAGTACTGGTTCCCAGATATCCCGCGCTGGACTTGGGCACTACTCGCTCTATTATTAATGAGCGCTTTCAACTTCTTATCAGTAAAAGTATTTGGAGAACTTGAGTTTTGGTTTGCTCTCATTAAAATTGTCACAATTATCTGTATGATAGTGATTGGCTTTGGTATTATTCTATTCGGATTTGGAAATGGCGGCGTTGCAACTGGTATTTCAAATCTTTGGGAACATGGGGGCTGGTTCCCAAATGGCTTCTCTGGATTATTGCTTTCCTTACAAATGGTATTATTCGCTTATCTAGGCGTTGAACTAATTGGTGTTACAGCTGGTGAAGCTCAAAACCCGAAGAAAACACTCGCAAAAGCTATCGATAACGTATTTTGGAGAATCCTAATCTTTTACGTCGGGGCATTATTCGTTATGATGGCAATTTATCCATGGAACGAACTTGGCGAGAAAGGAAGTCCATTCGTATTAACATTCCAACAAATCGGCATTGCAAAAGCAGCAGGTATTATTAACTTTGTTGTATTAACAGCTGCACTTTCTTCTTGTAACGGTGGTTTATTTAGTACAGGGCGTATGCTATTTACACTAGCACAACAAAAGAAAGCACCTGAACGATTTGGACGTTTAAATAAAAATGGCATTCCAAGTCAAGGTATTATAGCAACTGCGATTGTTTTACTCGTTGGCGTTATATTAAACTATCTCGTTCCTGCAAAAGTGTTTACATGGCTAACTAGTATTTCAACTTTCGGGGCAATTTGGACTTGGGGTATAATATTAGTCGCTCAAATTAAATTCCGTAAAGGATTACCAACTGAGAAAAAAGACAAGCTAACGTATAAAATGCCTTTACATCCATTAAGCTCTTACTTCTCACTTGGCTTCCTCGCACTTGTACTAGGTATTATGGCGTATTCAGAAGATACACGAATTGCATTAATCATTGGCCCAATTTGGCTTATCGGCTTAGCTATCGTGTATTACATGAAAGGGTTTCATAAGATCGATGAAACACCTAATTCAAAAATTAGTTAAACAAGCTATCCCTTCCTTATTAATTGGAAGGGATTTTTTATTGCCTATATAAATATTTCTCAACAAAATTCACGGTATTTTTACAATTTTTTAATATTTTTTACGTTTTCTGTCTTTATTTTTTCAGAAAAATAAATTACATTATTAAAGCACATATATTTATTATTAGGGGGATTCTTCTATGAAGAATAAAAAATGGATTACATTTTCTTTAGCAACAGCAATTACACTTAGTATGGGGAGTTCGTTCATACCGTCTACTTATGCCGAAAGCTCTGTAGACCCAGCTCCTGAAATTGCTGCAAAGGTTGTAAATCAAAACAATGGGAAGAAAGTATTATTTGATAATACGCACGGTCAAACTGCCGGGACAGCTGACTGGGTTATTGATGGCGGCTTTTCTGATTTCGGAAACGGCATTGCCCAAAACGGATATCATGTAAAAGAACTTCGTAAATCAACACCTATTACATACGACGACTTAAAAAATTACAACGTGTTTATCGTTCCAGAGGCAAATATTCCTTACAAAAAATCTGAACAAGACGCAATGTTACAATACGTGAAAAATGGCGGCAGTATTTTCTTCATTGCCGATCATTATAATGCAGATCGTAATAAAAACCGCTGGGACTCCTCAGAAGTGTTCAATGGATATAGACGCGGGGCATGGGATAATCCAGCAAAGGGAATGTCTAATGAAGAAACAACTTCACAAGCTATGCAAGGAGTAGAAAGCTCTGATTGGCTATCCGATAATTTCGGTATTCGCTTCCGTTACAATGCACTTGGTGATGTTTCAGCTAAAAATATTGTCTCACCTGTGCAATCATTCGGAATTACAACTGGCGTTTCATCTGTAGCAATGCATGCCGGCTCTACCCTTGCGATTACAAATCCAAAACTAGCGAAAGGCCTTGTATATCTTCCAGAAAATCCATCAAAATGGAATAACGCTGTTGATAGCGGCGTTTATAACGGTGGTGGCGTTGCAGAGGGGCCTTATGCTGCTATTTCGAAAGTTGGTCTTGGAAAAGCTGCCTTTATTGGTGATTCTTCTCCTGTTGAAGATGCTTCGCCAAAATATGTTCGCGAAGACTCAGGTCAAACAAAGAAAACTTATGATGGTTATAAAGAAGAAAACGATGCTGTTCTATTAGAAAACATCGTGAATTGGTTAGCGAAACAAGAAACATTTACAAGCTTAGATCAAGTGAGTGGTTTACAGCTTGATGCACCTACAGCTCTACAAACATTTGAACAACCAAGTTTATCAACAGAACCACAACCAGAACCTTGGAGCGCACCAAGTCAAGGTTACCAGTGGTTCAATACAAATACTTTCAAACCAGGTTCATACGGCTATAACGGTGCAGTGACAACGAGTGATTACGTAATTACGCACCCTAGCATTCTACCAAACAATGAAGTGTTCCAAATGAAGATTCAAGTAAATAACTTATTACCAAATACAACGTACAATAATTATTCTTTAGGTATCTTCACAACTGGCGGAACACAGGTGGCAAAAGTTCAAAATACAAATGGCACTTGGCCATCTTCTTTCGGATATAGCAGTGCATTCTCTTTCATCACAAATAACCAAGGATCTGCTGAAAAAATTGTGAATGTACAACTTGATCCAAATACAACTGGACAAGCAACACTTCGTCTACGTCAAAATACGACAGCGAAATATAGTGAAACTGTAACGATTAATAAAAAATAATGAAAAAGGCAATCCGAATATGGATTGCCTTCTTTTCACTTCTCTTCTTTTGAGAAAAACATTCTTGAAATAACGATACCTATACTACCTACGATTAAGAATAACACCGCTCTAATCATCATCGACACCTCTGGTAGGTCGAGAAGGAATAACTTCCCTACTGTTACTACTAATACGACTAATCCAGCATATAATATTTCGTTCATCTGTCTATAACGGCCAAACCAAACTGCAAATAAAGCATATACCATCCATAATAATGATACAGATACGCTAATTATACTTCCATCTGTAGAAAGAACTTCACCGATCCTAGTAATTGTAATAAATACAATAACCATTAACGAGTAGAGCGCTATAGAATAAACATATTTACCTAAACTCGCTAACACTTCTTTTGCTTGTATCATGCAATAATAGAACGTTCCTATTAAAATAATATGAGCGACAAACCCTGCTGAAATGAACTCATCAAACGGGCTAAAAATCGTCTGTACCATTCCAATCGCATAAATCGTTGCACCTACATACAACTTAATATTTTGCTTTACTTTAATAGCAGTAACCATACCGAGGAAACCTTGTAACAATAATACGATCGCTGCATTCACCAAACTATACTCGTATAAAATCGCTAAACTAAATGATCCCATTGCAAAGCCAAATATTAGATTTGAAAATACAGAATGTTTATTCTTCCTATATTCAAGTACAAACATAACAGCATGCACAAATGCACTTATAACTAATCCCCACGTTGTAAATTCAGGAATTTGAGAAATGGCTAAAATAAAGAAAACTGCATTCGCACTAAATATCGCCAATCGTGCTTCTTGTATAAACCTTCTCTCCGAAAACATATGCCAAAATAATAGTAAATGAATTGCACCGTATACAACTGTTAACTGTACTTGCACATTCTCTACTAATATTGACATAACAACAAAGAAGACAAATAGGACAATTGCCGCAACAACATAAGAAATCATATACAAGTACTTATAACGGTTTCTCAATGCATACCATAATAGACTAATTGTTAATATCGTCTCATAACTAAAGAAAATATACGTATTAGGAGTCGTACTATTTAACAAGAAAGGAACAAAAAATGCTCCCACCGCCACGAAAATAGCGAGATATTCCGATCTATATCTTTTCGCTAAATAAATCCCTAAAACAACCCATATAATGTTGCAAACAAACGCAATACTTGCAGGAATAAACTCATATAAATAATGTGCCGCAAACGTTGTTAAAACAATTCCCGTAATACTTCCTCCAGCTAATACTAACCCTAACGCTTGCCGCTCTCTTTTAATTTGTATATCTCCTACGTAATACAAACCGGCAGATAGTACTATACCAAACACAATTCGTATCGCTGGTGTTAATAAACCAGCATCTACCCCTGCTTTAAATAACCAAATAACCCCAAGTAGCATAATACCGACAAATATGCGTGGTAACCACGTTTGACAAAACTTTATAATATTAAATGGTTCTGGTTTAAATGCAGATATATCTACTTGTTTCACCTCTGGCTCTTGCATGGACTTCCTCGTCTTAACTACATCTTCTTGTAACTTTTCATTACTTACCGCTTCAATATATTCTTTCTTTTCCTTATTAACATTTTGTTGAACTTTATCTACTTCTATTTTTCTTTGTTTCGCTTTCAATTCATAAAGTGCCTCTTGCATCGTTTCAATTGCCGTTTCGAGTGCTTCTATTTTCTTATTCAAATCCTCCTTCATACGCTCCCCCCTCATCATTCATGTAAAACCTATATATTACCAATTACCTTTATCATACTCTTAGTCTATTCATTTTCAATACTATTTTTCCCAAAAAAGAAAGGTGTTTTCCGAAATAGGAAAACACCTCTTACTTATTTATTCTTATTTATAGCAATACTAACAATTACACCGAGGCAGACACCTACAAATGCCGGAACAATCCAACCTACACCTTCTGAATAAAACGGAAGCATTTTTAGTAGTGGTGTCCATTTATTCATCAATACACTTTTGTTTAAAATATCAATCGCACTAAATACCGCTACGAGTCCAATCGTTACCGAATATACGTATACATACTTTCCAATATACTTATGGAATAACCCTAAAATAATAAGCGTTAGTGCAACTGGATAAATAAATCCAAGAATCGGTACCGATACTTTTAAAATTTGCGTTAATCCTAAATTAGCTAAAACCATACTAACAAAACTTAATATAAATGCCCAAACTTTATAAGATACTTTCGGAAATACACTTGTGAAAAATTGACTACAAGACGTAACAAGTCCGATGGAAACGCATAGACAAGCGACAGTAAAAATAAGACCTAATAAAACTAACCCACCTTGTCCAAATAATGTAATCATAACTTGTGCTAACACTTTCGCACCGTTATCAAATGTACCCAATGAACCACTAATTGAACCAACATATCCAAGAATGACATAAATAATAGATAATAAAAGCCCTGCTCCAATACCAGCAATACTCATATATTTTGCTAAACCTTTATCATCCGCTACACCTTTTGCACGCAGAGCATTTGCAATAACAATCCCAAATATTAAAGCTGCTAACGCATCCATCGTTAAATATCCATCTAAAAATCCTTGGAACATAGGAGCTTGTCCATAATTTCCTGAAGGCTCTTTCACACCGCCTACTGATGTAAACATACTTTTTATAAATATAATAGCAATCATACATAATAATAAAGGCGTTAACACCTTTCCAAACAAGCCCATTAATTTAGACGGTGATAAACTTAACCAGTAAACAATACTAAAGAAAATAGCCGTGTACAATAACAAAACTACGCTATCCGCTTCTGGGAACAACTGGCCTGGCCCCATTTCAAAAGCTAAACTTCCTGCACGTGGTATACCAAGACCTGGTCCAATAAATAAGTACACAATACACGGAAAAATAATTGCAAATGAAGAATGAACCCTGCCCGCTAACGTTTGAAAACTCCCTGCTTTCGCAATAGAGATAACACCTAATATAGGAAGCCCTGTTGCTGATATAATAAAACCTAACAATGCAATCCATACATGTTCTCCTGCTTCATATCCAAGGAAAGGTGGAAATATAAGATTTCCGGCCCCAAAGAACATAGAGAATAACATAAGACTAATAAGCAAAATTTCTTTTTTCTGTAACAATTTCATTTCTTTCTCCTTCTTCAATTTCACCTTACATGAAATCAATTCCACAAATAAAAAAATGCGGTAATCCGCTTCCTTACAAAGAAAACATAGTCCATAGTCTATCACAAAAGAAACACCCATTCTATAGCTATTTCCCTTTTCAAATTTCTTCTGAAAAATCAACCTTTATTGACTTATAATAGTTAATAAAGTAAAATATTAATCATACAATACTATTAACTTTGTTTTTTGCTTGTGTCAGGAGGAAAATATTATGGAATCAGCGATACAACTAGAAAGAGAACAACAAAGAAAAAAGAAACATCCTCCAGGTTTATACTTACTCTTCTTTACAGAAATGTGGGAAAGATTTAGTTACTATGGATTACGAGGATTATTAACATTATATTTAACAACAGCTTTAGTAAGTGGTGGTCTTGGGTTTAGTCCCGCTTGGGCACTCTCTATTTATGGATTTTATACTGGTGCTTGTTATTTCACACCATTGATCGGTGGATACTTAACGGACCGTTTTCTAGGCAAACGAAAAGCCATCACAATTGGTGGTATAACAATGGCAATCGGTAACCTTACACTATTTGCCTTGCAAAACCAAGTCGGTCTATACCTCGGATTAGCGCTTATTATTATCGGTAATGGATTCTTCAAACCGAATATCTCTACACTTGTTGGAGAATTATACGAAGAAAATGATCCAAAACGTGATAGTGCATTTACAATTTTCTATATGGGTATTAACGTCGGTTCATTTTTAGCTCCACTCGTTTGCGGATTTTTATCAGAAAATTTATTTAAAACAACAGTGGACGGTGTTGTTCATTTCGGATTCCGTTACGGTTTCTTAGCCGCTTCAATCGGAATGATCATTGGACAAATTTTATTTACAACACTATCAAATCGCTTCCTTGGTGATATCGGTAAAAAACCAACTCGCGATTTGCAAACGGATGCTGGACAACAAACAATAGGAAATACACCGTTAACAAAAAAAGAAAAACAACGTACAACAGTTATCGTCATTTTAACATGCTTTGTTGTCTTCTTCTGGGCTGGATTTGAACAAGCTGGTAGTTCGTTAACATTATATACAAACAAATTTGTAGACCGCTCTGTGTTCGGATGGGAAGTTCCAACATCTTGGTTCCAATCGGTCAATCCGTTATTTATTATTTTACTTGCACCAGCTATTTCAGCATTATGGGCGAAACTGGCAACTAGAAAAAATGGTGACATGAAAATCCCAACAAAAATGGGACTTGGTATGATCTTACTCGGTATCGGTTATATTGTTCTTGTTATCGCTACATTAAAAACAGGCAGTGACGAACATAACATTACAGAAAAAGCAAACTTACTATTTATCGTCTTTACGTATCTTTTCCATACGTTAGGTGAGCTATTCTTATCACCTGTCGGGCTATCAATGGTTAGTGCTCTCGCTCCAGTAAAACTAGCCTCTTTATTAATGGGCGTATGGTTAGCAAGCTCAGGTATTGCTAATATTTTAGGCGGACAGCTTGCAAGCTTCACAACTTCACTTGGATATGCTGAAGTATTCACAGTTATTGGCGCTGTGGCGATCGTTTTAGGTTGTGTTTTATTATCAATTTCTAAGAAATTAGTGAAATGGATGGATTAAAAAAAGATGAGGAAAATTCCTCATCTTTTTTTACGCTTTCTTTCCCTTTTCTATTGCTTGTTCATACAAGCCTTTATGTTCTTTATATTCACTTGGCACGAAACTCTTATAGAAGAACGAAAGCCAGCTGTCTCCTTTTTTATATCCTTCTTCTCGAATTTCCGCTGCCTTTTTATTTGATTTAAATCCTTCAGTAAACCATTTCTTTAATGTTTCATTCTTTTCATACTTAGCAGGAACTTTTAAGTCGTAGTTTTCAAATGCATATGTATATCCAGCTTTTTCCGCTGCCTTTTTAGCAGACTTATATCCCTTTTCATACGCGGTTTCATATACTTTCACATATGTATCCTTTTCAGTATTTCCAGGTTTCTTTTCAGCTAATTCTTTACCAGCCTTTTCACCGAGTTCTGCTTGTTCTTTTTCAATTTTTGCTGTTCTCTCTTTATTCCCTACTTGGAAACCTTCTGCAAAGTTCCCCTTAAACTCAGGAGTAATTTGACTATCGTCCATTGCTTCTTGTGTTAACCCTTGCTCTTTACCTTTTTCAAAATGTGCTTTTTTCTGTTCTTCTAAAGACCATGCCGCAGCATACGCAGTTGTAAATGCTTGTTTATATGCGTCTGACTTTCCAGCTACATGTCCTTCTGCATTATTCTTTCCTGCTTTAAAATCTGTCTCTCCACTTTTTTGACCTTCAGCTTGTCCCTTTTCAGCCTCAGCTTTACGCTGCGCTTCCTCTGCCTTACGTGCTTCTTCTGCTTTACGTTGTTCTTCTGCAGCACGCTGTCTCTCTTCCTCTACTTTGCGCTGTTCTTCTGCTTTACGTTGTTCTTCTGCAGCTCTTTGTTTCTCTGCCTCAGCCTTACGCTGTGCTTCTGCTTGTTTCTCTGCTTCTACAGCACCATTATTATTTTGGCTAGGAGCTGGACTCGTTGTACCACTATTAGAAGCTGGTTTATTGTGATAATGATATTCCCCGTACTGCAATCCCCATTTTTCACAATTTGTACGACACGTATGTCCACCATTAGCATCTGTACGTCCTGGATGTGCATAAGCAGAAATTGGCGCTACCAATAACGCTACACTTGTTGTTAAAAGAAGTTTTTTTACTTGCTGTTTCACTTTTGTTCCTCCCAAAATCTAGAATCATTACTTTATTATATAAAAATAGAAAAATATTTAAATACCAACTGAAATATTCTTTTATTTCTCAACATTGGATAAAAAAAGAAGGTTCACTCTTTAAAGAGTGAACCTTCTTTTTTCTTTATTTCTTAGCCTTTGTTCCTACTAAATCACCCGTAATAACAAAACGCTTAGAATTATCCTTAACAGATACACATGTAATAAGTGTTATCTCATCTTTCCCATGATCCTCTACAACTTCCCATTTATCAGGAGTCACTTCAGATACACCGGTAACAGTATACTCATACTCATTTGCATTGTCATACAAATAAATTTTATCGTTCTTCTTTAAAGTTGATACATCACTAAATAAAACACCTTTTTTTGACATATTATGCCCTGCAAGTGCATAATTCCCTTGTCCCATTACTTGATTTTCTCTTACAGTTGCCGCACCTGATAATAAATTCTTTTCAGTCGACGCTTTTAAAACAGGAAGTTCTAATGAGATGCTCGGAATTGAAATACGACCGATTACTTGTTTTTTATCTAACGATGCACTCGCTACTTCTGCCAAGTCTGGTTGATTAATTTTTGAAGCATCTACAAATTCTGTATCATGCTTTTCATATTCCATCTTTTGAACAGCTTGTACATTCGCTGTCTGCTTCTTCTCTGCATTATATCCATCATAAAATGGCTTTCCGATTAATACACCACCTACAACAAATAGAAGGATTGCTACTATACTATAAATTCTTTGCTTATTCATATACAATTCCTTTCCGTTACAAAATCTTACTCTATATAAAATGATAAGATAATATTGCTGTATGTACAAGTGTAAGCTGAAAAGAAACCTTCTTGCTTATGCAAGAAGGTTTCTTTTAAACTAACTTATTTCTGTATAGGGATACGTGAAAGACCGTCATTTGAATAAAGAAAATAGAGAATATAATATACAGTGGGTACCCAGGAAGATAGTCATTAATAATAGGCGAAAAAGTTAAAAACCCGACTGCACAAGGTAACACATACCATAACGAAACAAAAGTTGTTCGACAGGCTTTATCCGTAATCGCTTTTTCACGTTCATCTTCTAGTGGAAATAATAATGGATACATCCAAAAAGATAAATTCTTGTATTTTTTCTTTTGAATTCTATAAAAAATTGTAACTATAATAGCTCCAATAAATAATAAAATGAATGGTGCTCCATTAAACCATATTTCAAATGGGAACTTCTCGTTTTTAATTATATCTGCTAACTCTGTAATAACACTATAAAATTCAACAAATGTCCAGCAGGCTAGCGCAGTATAAAGCACGTTTACGATATAAGAAACCCCAATTCTATTCATCCTCTTCCCCCTCCTTATTTAAAACAAATACATCTTCCATCTTTAACTCGAATACATCACAAATCGTCAATGCTAGTAATAATGAAGGAACGTAATCCCCTTTTTCAATTGCTGCAATTGTTTGTCTCGTCACTCCGACTTTTTCCGCTAATACACTTTGTGTAAAATTAAAACGAGCTCTTAATTCCTTCACTCTATTTAAAATGGTCAAATTTACCACCTCTCACTATTATTGTATGATATCCTTAACAAAATGTAAACTCAACTTAACATTATTTTTATAAAAAAATCCAACTTTACGTTTTGTAAAGTTGGATTACGTTTTAGTTTAAAATTGTAACTTTAACACTTCTTCTGCCCCAATTATTAGCTGTAGCTGAATCTGGCATTAATAAATCAATTATATGACCTTTAATCGCACTACCAGTATCTCCAGCAATCGCCGTACCATAATTTTCCACATATACAGTAGAACCTAATGGAATCACAGCTGGATCTACAGCAATTAGTTTCATGTTTGGATTTGCAGTCAAATTATGTCCTAACTTAGACTTTACAATTTCACCCGGTTTATAGCCATTTTCAGATGGATCAGCTGTATAAGCAGTTGCTGTTACATAAAATTCTTTTCCACCTTGAGCTGGTTTTGGATCCGGCTTAGTTGGTGTTGTATCTTTAGCTACAGGCTCTGCCGGCTTAGCTGCCTGTTCTTCTTTTTGCTTAGCTGCTGCTGCCTTCGCTTTTGCCAACTCTTCTTGCTCAGCCTTTGCAGCTGCTTCAGCTTTTGCGCGCTCTTCTGCTGCAATTCTTGCTGCTTCTTGTTCACGAGCAATTGTTTCTTGTACTGCTTTCATATTTGCTTCAACTTTTGCTTTCTCTTCCGCTGCTAAATTAAGTTGGCTTGCAATCTGATTATATTTAGCTTGAACTGTTTGTAAGTTATCTTGACGTTTTTTCAAGTTATCTTGCAAATCCGCTTGTGCTTTTGCTAATTTTTGCTTATCTACTACTAAAGATGCTTCTTTTTCGTCAATTGCTTTTTTATCTTCTTCAATTTGACGAAGATCTTGTTCTTGTAGACGTAAAATTTCTTTATCTGCTTCTAGAATAGTAGTAACTGCGTTCATACGTTGTATGAAATCTGCAAAGTTTTTTGATTCTACAACAACTTCTACTACTAAACTCGTATTTGAGCTATTTTGAACAGAAACCATACGTTTTTTCATAATATCCTTACGAGCAAGGACTTTATCTTCTAAAACGATAATATCTGCTTTTTTTTGTTCAATCTGCTTATGTGTTTCATCGATTTTACGTTGAATAGCAGCTTGATCCTCTTTATTTTTTGCAATTGTATTATTTAAATTATGTAGTTCATTTTCGATACCTTGAATTTCTTTACTAACAGCTTGCTTCTCTTGCTCTTTCTTCTGCATATCTGCATCGTTTTGCTGCAATTGCTGTTGCATGTTGTTAAGTTTCTCGTCGTTTGACTCTGCTTTTACAGCGACTGTACTAGAAAGAACGATAATTCCTGCTAATACTAGACTACTGATTCGCTTAAAATAGTTCATAATCCGACTCCCTTCTTATACAGTTATACATGATTTATTTTACAGTTTGTTTACAGAACCATTAAATACAGTTTATTTTTCATGACAAAAAAAGAGAATTGTGAACAAAATGTAATAGATTCTTAAATATTTAACAATTCCTATATTTAAAAATTATAAAAGATGCTAAAATCCAAATATAGAGAAAATATAACTTCTAAAGGCGGTTGAGATAAATACATGTTTACTCAAAAGAAAGCACTCCAACATAAAATTGATCAATTAGAAAATCGTATACAAGAGCTAGAAACAGAATTAAAACAAAAAGATATTGAAAGCCAAGAGACTATTTCTTCTATCCACGACCGTGTACAAAGCGTTGTTCAAGAGCATCAACTTGTAAATAACCAGCACCATACACTCCAAAATTTAATTCAACATTTAAACTCATGTTTTGAAAATGTTTCAACACGTACGACACATTCCAATGAATTAAATAGTGAAATGTTACAAAAAGAACAAAGCTTAATTCAGTCTATTGAAGAAATTATCGATTGCTCTAATGAAGGAAAAGAATCTGTTCACCGTTTACTTATTGTAATTAATAAATTAGGTGAACAATCTCAGCGCACGTCTAATAGTATGAATCATTTAAGTGAACGCTCAAAAGAAATCGAGCAAATCGTAGAAGTAATTCAAAACATTGCTGCGCAAACAAATTTATTAGCGTTAAATGCAAGTATTGAAGCTGCACGTGCTGGAGAGCATGGAAAAGGATTCGCTGTTGTTGCCAATGAAGTAAGAAAACTAGCAGAAAGCACAGCGGAGAGTACAAAAAACATTGGCAATTTAACGAAAAAAATCCAAGAGGAAATTGAAAAAGCGTACGAAAATACAAAAGATAATTTACATTTAGTTGATGAAGGTGTAGAAATGAGCGCCGATACTAACGCTAGAATTGAAAATATTTTAATAATGATTCAAACATTACAAAGTGGCGCTACAAATGTTATTAAAGCTATCGAAAACCAAAAATCTTGTAATGATGATATATTACGAGAATTTGCAAATACACAGCAAATGTTCCAAAAATTAAATACTACTATTATGAATCATATTCATGATGCTGAAAAAGTCGATGTTCAATTATCAAAAAGTCTTCAAGAAACAGTAGCTTCTCATTAATAATAAAAATCCCTTATACCGGTATAAGGGATTTTTATTATATTTCGAATATTTATTTCTTCTCAATATTCATCCTCTCTTTTGCTATAATGGAAAAGTTGTTTCTTTCGACTAATAAACAAGGAGGTTATTATGGAACAATTTTACTACATTTTAAAATATTTAATTCTTGGTCTGTTCCAAGGGCTAACAGAGCCAATTCCGATTTCTTCAAGCGGTCACCTCGTTTTAGCACAGCATTTGCTAGGACTAAAAATAGAAGGGTTTAGCTTTGAGCTACTTGTTAATTCAGCTTCATTATTAGCTGTATTACTTATTTATAGAAATGATTTAATTCGTCTAACAAAGAATGGTCTATCTTATATATTCACAAGAGCAGAAGATGCAAAATCAGATTTCTTCTTTATTATTTACCTTGTTATTGCAACCATTCCAGCAGGTGTAATTGGAGTTTTATTTAAAGATTATATCGACCACTATTTAAAAGGTGTTAAAATGGTTGGGATTTCCCTTCTTATTACTGCTATCGGCCTTTGGATTATTCGAAACTTGCGTGGACGTAAAAATGATGGCGACCTTTCTATGAAAGATGCAATCATTATTGGTCTAGCACAAGCTTGCGCACTAATTCCTGGTATAAGCAGATCAGGTGCTACAATCGTGGCAGCAATGTTACTTGGTATGAAGCAAGAAACAGCTCTTCGCTTCTCATTCTTACTATACATTCCTGTTAGCTTAGGTGGTTTATTGTTAAGTATTACAGACATTGCAAACGATCCAAATTTAGATACATTATTTGTACCTTATATTGTTGCTTTCATCGCAACATTTGTCATGACATATATTTCATTAAAATGGTTTATGAACATTATGGCAAAAGGAAATTTAAAATACTTCTCTTTCTACTGTATTATCGTAGGTGTGCTAACTATCATTTTCTTATAAAATGAAACTTTAATCAGTGGGGGTTTTGTTCATCCCTCCTGATTATTAGCCCTCACCAATCGGGCTTTTACCGGCAGCAGGGCTCCCACCTAACTTCTTTGCTCCACCTGAATTTTGAGGTGGGAGTTTTACTGCCCACAAATAGCGGGATAAAAAACCACTTACTGCCCTCATACAGTAAGTGGTTTTTCCTTATGCATAAACTTTCTTTTCCTGACAATACAAGCGAATAGCATGTGAATTTTTTTGAAATAAATCATGTGTTAAGCGAATAATAATAAAATTTCGTTTTGTATTATCATGAACAAAAATCTGTTCCCCCTCTTGAAAACGCCATGTGCTTTCAAAAGTTGTAATATGATCCCCGCTTACCGAAAAAAGCTCATATTGCATATCATGTACCCTCTTTCAACTTGTATAATCATAATATCTTTATATTGAACTTATTATAACTTAATCTATTTTAAATTTGTAATTTTTTCTATTTCTAGCTATTTCAACTTTGTTTTACATTCTTTTAAGCGCTATAATGATAAACGAAATTTCATTGAAAGGAGCTTCATTTTGACTGCATATTTATTTCCAGTAAAAACAGCTTTTATTTTATTTCCTATTTTAGCAATGTTTCTATTAATTCCTTTTTTAATATTTAATTATCGAAAATACGGTTATTTAAATAAATGGCGCTCATTTATTTTATACTCATTATTACTTTACTTATTAAATGCCTATTTTCTTGTTATTTTGCCGTTACCACAAACGTATGATACTTGTAGCCTACAACCCGCTAATACACAGCATATGCAACTCTCACCATTTTATTTCATACAAGAGATTAGTAATCATACATCGGCAATTTTAACGAAACCTACTACTTATTTCTTGTTATTAAAAGAATCTGCATTTTTACAAGTTGCTTTTAACGTTCTATTAACCGTTCCATTCGGTATTTACTTACGTTATTATTTCCGACGTAGTTTCTTACAGACTATTTGTATTTCTTTTTGTCTTTCACTATTTTTCGAGCTAACACAAGTGACTGGACTATATGGTATTTATAATTGTGCATATCGCTTATTTGATATCGATGATTTGTTTTTAAATACACTAGGTGGCGTAATTGGTTTTATCATTGCACCAATATTTACGTACTTCCTTCCGAAAGCAAACGAGTTAGATAGTCGTATTGATTTGGAAACGAAACCAGTCGGATTCGTTCGTCGCCTTATCGCGATGCAAATTGATTGGATTTTCTTATCTATCGTTGTACCTGTCATTAAAAACAAAGGAAATTCTTTCTTCATTTCTAATATCCAATCTTACACAAATGTATACGAACTCCTTTTCATTACATGTTCAATCTTAATTTACTTTATTATCATCCCATATTTTACAAATGGAAGAACAATAGGGAAAGCGTTGCTTCGTATTTACATTAAAGGACAAGCAGAGCGTATTACACTAAAAGAATTATTCATTCGTTACGGTATATTCTATTTCATTTTAGGTGGAATCAATTACATTCTTTCTAGTAGCTCTATTTTAAATCATACAGAGCCTTTAGTATTACTAGTTATACTGTTATTCCAATTTGTAATTAACGGGCTATTTATTATTCATGTTTTATTACATGTATTTAGCAGTGATAAATTACTATTTTACGAGCGTATTAGTCATACAAGAAATGCAATTACACTTAAAAAAGCTGACAAATACTAATTTGTCAGCTTTTTTTCATAATCGTAAATAAATTTTCTGTATAAGGGCTTAAAAATATTCCTGTTTCATCTAGTGACTTCCTCACTTTTAGAAACGAATGCAATTCTGGATATATATTTTGCAATTTTTCGTACGTTAACGTATGCATTTTCCCCCAATGTGGGCGCCCTTCATACTTTAAAAAAATTTTCTCCACTTCACCAAAATAAGCGGCATACTTCATACCTTTATACATATGAACAGCTATATACGCTGAATCTCTTCCATATGCTGGACTGAGCCATATATCATCACCTCTCACGTAGCGGCATTCAATCGGGAAGTGCACCTTATACTTTTTCTTTTCAATAAGATTTGAAATTTCTTCTACAACAGCCCTCATATACTTTGAAGGGACACTGTACTCCATTTCATAAAATGGAACTGTACGTGATGTAGCGAACACTTCATAGCTTGGTCCAATTATTTTCGTGTTCGGTACAGCCTTAGCTGATAATCGGCTTACTCCTTTACTTATAGAAGGAAACCATTTACACCCTTTAGATAATAAAGAGAACATCCTATTTTCAAGTAACTCCACCTTTAGTTTATGCCATTTCAAATCACTTTCTTTACTCGTTGTTTCGTTTGTAAATTTCACTTGTACTTCATCTGAATAAGGAAAAACGAAAAATTCAAAATGACGATTCTTCTTATATTCTTCTAGTTTGTTCATTACAGTAGACAATGATTGTTTTTCACTTTCATAAACAAGCGAATACGCTGGGATAACCTTCAATTTTATCTTTACAATGATACCTAGCATTCCAAGCGACAACTGAAATGCTTTCCAATATTCGGCGTTCTCGGTTTCTGAACAAACTATACTCTCACCTGTTGATAAAACTGCCGTGATCTCTATAACTTGTGTTGATAAACTCCCAAATGTAACACCCGTCCCATGAGTTCCCGTACTAATCGCTCCTGCAATAGATTGTGAATCAATATCTCCTAAATTTTCTTGCGCATAACCTTTTTCCTGAAGTAACTTCCCTAAATCATGTAGCTTTGTTCCCGCCCATACTTCGGCAACCTTCTTCTCTGCATCAATATTTGCAATGCCCTTCAATTCATCTAAAGAAACTAAAATTTCTTCCGTTTGCACAAGAGGTGTAAAAGAATGCCCTGAACCGACAACACGAATTTTCTTTCCTTTTTTTCGTGCAAGCCCCACAACTTCTACTACATCTTGTATACTTTTTGGATACATCGTATAATGCGGTGTTCCTTCTACATTCCCTGTCCAATTTCTCCATTTTTGTCCCTTTATAGAAAGCATTGTCCATCCCCCCGATATGTTGAATACTCTCCAACGATTTCCCCTTGTTTAATGCGATACAAAACAGGAAAACGCTCACATAACTCTCCAGCTTTACTATGACGAAACAAGATAGAATCTCCTATCGCTACTCGTTCCTCACCGTCATAAAAAATTGGCGTTTGCACTTCACCAGCACCTTCTAAAGCTAATAGTTTTGCACCACCCGGTCGCCAAACCTCAGGCTCTTTATCTTTACCAACTGCACCTGAGGCAATATATCCGCCACCTAGGCAAGTATAAATAAAAGGAGCCGGTTTGCGTACAACTGGTAAAGCAAATCCGGCAGCTGGCTGAAATTTTACTTCTTTATAATAGTCAAACAGTTTAGGAGAGTAAAAGGCGGATCCTACAGTAATCTCTGAAACTGAGTTATCTTGCTCAGTTGTTTTTATACTTCCTGTTCCTCCCCCATTTACAAATCTTAGTTCAATACCAAGGTTTTGTATTTCTTTTACGATACGTTCTCTTCTTTCTTTAACCTCTAACACTGATTGCTTCTTTAAATACGAAACAGCTTTACTTTTCATCCATTGATTCGGTATATGATCCCCCACCCCGGCAATTTGAGCTTCATATCCCATTACACCATCTAGTATTAAATATGATGAGCCCTTCACCTTTTCTACTATTTTCAAAGCGCTCTGCACATCTTTTACCGGGGATCTTTTTACACCAAAATGAAATTTCAAAAAACGACTACTCATATCAATATCCAAACAAACGCGAAAACACCCTTTAGACTTCTCAGCAATTTTTTCTAAATAAGTAATATGGTCTTCACAATCCACCATACAAGTTATAATGTGCCCTTGCTTTGTCAGCAAACTAATTTCATGTAAAGCTCTTTCATCATAAACAGGATATCCGAGCAATAAATCATTAAATCCTTGTTCAATTAAAAACAAAGCTTCTCTAGGAGAAAAACACATAATACCTTGAAAGCGATTATTTGCAGCCAAAATCTTTTTCATAATTGGAACAGAGCGTAATGATTTACTCGCTATACGAATCTTCTTATCTCCACTTAACTCTATAATCGATTGAATGTTCCTCTCTAAAGCCACTTCATCTAAAAATGCACACGGTAATGGAACTTCCTTAAAAATTCCTCTATCCACAGTTTTCTCTCCTCTTCTATATATGTCTTATACATATTGGAAAGAAAGAATGATTTTCCTGTTTTCAAATAAAAAAAGTTTCTTCTTTACGAAGAAACTTTTTCAAGGCTACTCTACTTCATAGAAATAGTCGCCTCTACTGGATAATGATCCGAGTAATCATTATATGTATATTCTTTGAGCCATGACGTAACAGTCCATTGTGGCGATTTCGACTGTAACACCTTATTCTCTATATACGATGGATTAGCATGGTCCTTACTTGTAATAATATAATCTAAATACTCGGCAGGGCTATCGGGGAAGTTATATTTCGCAATACTGTTTGTCGTCGCATCCCAAGTTGCAGTATGTCCAGTATAAGATGGAATAGAAGCGTGCAATGTTTTGAACATGGATGCGTACTCTGAGTCACTATTATTCTCAGCATTTATTTTATTCACATTCATATCACCACCAATTAACACATACTCGTTATTTGGTATATTTTTATTTTTAATAAACTCTTGAATTTCTTGTAGCTGTTTTGTACGTACAGATGCTGGCGAAGTTTGTCCACACATATTATCTTCAGCTTGTAAATGTGTCCCAATTACATGAACGAAACGATCATTTTTCTTAACTTTTGTGTATACAAATCCTTTATTTGATAAGTTATCTGGCCCACATCCTTTTACAAATACATATTGAATCTTTTCAATGATTGGCCATTTACTTACAATAGCTACACCGCCATCTTCAGGGGTCGAAGATGAATAGTTACCTAATGTTTTATCCCATTCGTTTCCGTTACTACGACCTAATACTGCCGTTTGATTTGGATATTCTTTCTTCAAATTTCCTAATAAGCGATTTGAAGCGTTATTATCAAATACTTCATTTAATATAACAACATCTTGATTTTTCATATAATCCGCTGCCCCAATTAAATCAGCACGCTCATTTTGTCCCCAGTTCGGATATAAGTTCGTTGATAGCATGTACACATTATGCGTCATCACTTTTAATGTATTATTTTGATTTATAGACATTTCTGCTTGAGCTGAAGATCCACTATATAAAGCTCCTAAACCAATCCCAAAGCTAAGTACACCTTTTAGCAATTTACCTTTCACGTTTCATACCTCCATGTACTGTGTAGTGATAAAAAGGCCAAATACTCTATTCTGAGATTTGACCTTTTTCAAATATTTAACGATTTCCGTACGTATCAAACCAAAGCTGGATGTATCCAGCAGTAACACGTTGTGCATCCATTAATCGCGTACCTGTCATTGGTGTAACTTCAGCGCGCCATTTATCTGCATATTCTTGTGATACAGCTGCTTTCACGAACCAATCTTTCGTATTATCATTTACAATGCCAGAGTAATCTTGTTTCGCAGCTACTGCCGCTCCATGAATCCAATCTTCTGGATTTGTACCTTTCCAGTTCCAATATCCATTTCCATCCGTTACTTTATAATTATCTTTTATCGTATCTACAAAGTTTTCATATTTAGAATGGAACCCTTGTGGATACGAAAGATTTGTAAAGTTTGCCGCATGCATCGGTTGATTTACATCCCCTAAGTAATGAAGAGATAACCCCAAATAGAAGAATGCTTGTTTCATATCTTTATTTTTGTATGACTCACCTGCTAATTTGAAATATTTAGCTCCAGTTTCCTTTGCCTGCTTTGCAAATGGAATATAAGTTTTTCCATTGTCAGGGTCATAGAAGTGTGAAGCAAATGTGCTATTATCATAATAAGGATTTTCATAGTCAGCAGCATAAATACCGTTCTCTAACTCCGTACGCCATTCATTTAATAGTGCAACTTGATCTTGTTTTACAAGTGTTGTATTACGAGACATAATATCCATTGCACGGTTTACAATCCATAAATGAGAGTTTACGCCTTCTTTATGCTTATCTTCAGCAGACCAGCGGTGAACTATATTTATTCTACTTCCCCCATCATTTTCATGAGCAAATGCAACACTTTGTAACGGAGCTACTAATGTAATAGCTGCTGCTAAAGCAAGAACTTTCTTTTTCATCTGAAATCCTCCATTTTATAATTGAATTATTTTTCATATTTTGTTAGGATCCTACGATGTCTTCCGGTTAACCTATGACTAGAATATCCCACCTTTCACAAAATTTCTATCAATAAATTAAAATATGTAAATGTTCATATCATTATAACTTTATACATAGTGAATATAATGAATGAATACACTTACATTGTAATAAAATATTGTTAAGCTACTGCAAATACTTGTCTAAACTAATGTAAAAAAAGAGTAAAGCGATTAACCGCTTTACTCTTTTTTTCTTTTCGATAATATACTTGGCAGTTGCACATTAACTGCCAATTTATGAATAAATCCAAACACTAATCCAATCCCGATAAATATGTATAAAATCGTAAATACCTTTCCGAAATCAGTTTGCGGACTAAAATTCCCATCACCGACAGTCGTCAACGTAACCACACTAAAATATAGAGCGTCAAGAGGACGTAATCCTTCAACTGTACTATAAAAAATCGTACCAGATGTTAATGTTAAGAATGTTAATACGAATAATACTTGAAATTCTTTATCTTTCCACGCTCGTAAACAAGCTTTTAGCATCCGTTTCAATGTCAACATAAATGAAAGCATTAGACTTCCCCTTCCAAACAAAATACCTGTAGTTAAAGGAAAGTCTATCACCTTTCTGTATAGAAAAAAAGTAGCCCTCTTCTATTTCTAGAAAAGGGCTACTTTTTACTATTCTCTATTATTTAGGTGAAACAAGAATTTTCACTTGTGTTTTATCTTTTACAAGTGCTTCAAATCCTTCTTCAACAACTTGATCTACTGTGATTTTTTTCGTAATTAATTTCTCTGCTTGAATTTGGCCAGAGCTAATTAATTTAATAACAGCTGGGAAGATATGACGGTATCCAAGAATACCGATAACTTCTTTTTCTTTTAGTACAAGATTGTTTGGCGTAATTGTCGCATCTTTTTCCCACACACTAACAATTACAGTTTGTCCTTCAAAGCTTGTACTTTCAATCGCTTGACGAAGTACTACTTCGACACCTGTTACTTCAAAGCTCACATTTACACCTAAACCATTTGTTAAGTTACGAATTTCTGCTAGTACATCTTGAGTAGCTGGATTTAATACATAATCCGCACCTGCTAATTTTGCTAACTCTTGACGTTCTTTAGAAAGTTCTACTGCAATAACAGGAGTTGCTCCTGCTGCTTTAGCTGCTTGAATGACAAGAAGTCCAATTGGACCACAACCAAATACTGCTACAGCTTCCCCTTCTTTTAATTTACTTTGACGTACTGCATGAACTGCTACCGCTGCTGGTTCTACAAGTGCACCTTGTTCATACGTCATTTCATCAGGAATATGGTGGACCATATCTTCTGGTACTACTGTATATTCAGAGAAACCGCCGCCTTCTCCGCCAAGACCGTGGAAAACAAGTTGTTCACAAACATTGTAATGTCCATGTTTACAAGCTTCACATTTACCACAAGAATAAATTGGTTCTACAACGACGCGATCTCCCACTTTATGAGAAGTAACGCCTTCACCGATTTCAACTACCTCACCACTAAACTCATGACCTAAAATAACCGGTGCTTTTACGTGTGTTAATGGGTGCTCTTCTGTTGGAATAAAAATAGGTCCTGCTAAATATTCATGCAAGTCTGTTCCGCAGATACCACACCATTTCACTTTAATCTTAACTGCTCCTGGTCTTACAGTTGGTTCTGGTACTTCTTCTACTCGTACATCGCGTTGATTATGCCAAAGTAATGCTTTCATTTTATACATCCCTCTCTACGTATATACTTAACCTGGTGAAGTTTACCAATCTATTATAATACTTCTATCCATATATTTCAAAAAAACAATCTCAATTCCACTAAATTTTAACAAATAACGTTCAATATTTTGTCACTTTGTACTTTTTTCCACATCTGTTAATGCTAATTTCATTGCGGTTGAAATTAGCATTATGCCATAATAGCATAGGAGAGGTGAATATCGCTTGAAATATTTTATTTACTTTATTGTTATCGTAGCGTTTCTAGATACATTTTCACAATTACCTATTATGAGTACGTTCGCTCAAAGTCTTGGAGGATCTCCTCTTATTATTGGGCTAGTTGTCGGTATGTACTCATTCGCTAATATGATCGGTAATATTATTGCTGGCGCTGCTGTCGATAAATTTGGTGCAAAAAAAATACTTTATATAAGCATGGGACTTACGAGTTTCATAGTCTTGTTATACACCGTTGTTCAAAGTGGTGAACAACTATTAGTTGTGCGCTTTATGCACGGCTTTAGTGACGGATTTTTAATTCCTGCTGCCTTTACGTTTTTATCAAAACAAACAAATTCAGCAAGACAAGGTAAAGCAATGGCTCTATCTGGTGCTGCTGTTGGAACAGCGGCAATTGTAGGACCGGCTTTCAGTGGAATTATGAAAGCAACTGCTGGTATAGAGTGGGTGTTCATCACCATTTCTATTTTAATGGTCCTTGGTACAATCGTATCTCTATTCTTCTTACCAAATAACGTATCAAGAAAAGATACCTCAAGAACACAAATGATGAACAAAGAAGATATGATTGAACTATTGAAATCAGAACCGTTATTGCAAGCATATATTGGTGCTTTCACACTAATGTTCTCACAAGGAATTGTCACTTATATGCTACCAGTGAAAGTTGAGGCATTAGCGCTTAAAGCATCTACAACAGGCATGATGTTAAGTGTATTCGGAATTACCGCTATCCTCTTCTTCTTGCTACCAACAAACCGTATTTACGATCGATTTAATCGTTCAAAACTCATGCTAATTGGGATTGCAGTAATGGCATTCGCGTTATCTTTACTTGGATTATTCGCAACAAAAGGTATGCTCTTTATCGTTATGATGATTTATGGCATTGGATTCGCTATCCTTTTCCCATCGATAAATGCATTACTTGTTGAAAATACGACAGATGATAAGCGCGGAAAAGCATTCGGATTGTTTTATGCTTTCTTCTCATTAGGAGTTGTTGCTGGCTCCTTTACAGTCGGAGCAATCGGGGCATCGCCTAGCGTCAGCTTCGTTATCGGAACTGCATTCTTGTTAACATTTGCTGGAATGATTTTTGTAAGAAGCAAAGTAAAAAAGACAATGATGGGTTAATTCCATCATTGTCTTTTTTTAAAATGCATATTGATATAATCCGTAATATAATGGCAGCGTTGGGATAATACCAATTAATTTGAATATAAAAGGTAGCGGGTCATCCTTCTCTTCATATAAACGTAAAACAAAAACGGCACTCAAAGTCCAAATAACACTAAACAGGAAGATGCATTTCCAAACGAGTGGGGTTACTATCTCTACATCAAAGACAAAACCAAATAGCCCAATCCACGTGATTATAGTCACCACAAAATCAAACTTTTGAATTAGTGTTTGAAACATGCCTCTTACTAGCGAAGTTATAGTTAATATCGCTATAATTACTAAATAAACTTTCCACAACATAATGATAAGCTCCTATTCAACTTTTGACTTTCAACAAGCCGTATTTAATAAACAATATGGCATTATATTTTTCATAAAGATAATACAACGGATAACAAAATAAGAAGAAAATAAGTACAGTTGGTACATCATCTATAATAGAAAAATATTTTACTAGTAATTCCTTAATACTCTCTCCAATCATAATAAACAGTGGAATTATACAAATTGCCGCTAATATTAAACATGGTGTGATCCTCATTTCTTTTAATTTCACCTTACAGTGTGGACACCTGAATGAAAAAGGATGCGGGAGATCAATAATATGTTGTGCAGTAATATTCCCTTCACACTGTGGACATTCAATTATTTCTTTCATTTAGTTCACTCCTTTCTATCCATAAAAAAGAGCCCTATCGAATAGAGCTCTTTGATTGCCGAATATATCACTTTTGTGTATAGCCAAATAACAATGTAAATAAATTAAACTGTAAAGGCAATACTACATTTCTTCTTCTACAAAGAAAGTGTATAAATACCGACGATACTTCGACAATTTCCTCGGAAATATTTCCTTTACCCACATAATTTGATACACTACATATGAACAGACAATTGTATTACATAAGCTAAAATAATAACTTAATGTACAAATTAAAAAGCACACTCTTCATATGAAGAATGTGCTTTTATGTTATTAACGTTTAATCCAAACAGCGCCTGCCGATTTATCCTCTGCCTGTCCAACAACTTGGAATTTAAGTCCAAGGTTTGGAACTTTTCTTCCCGCGTCTGCAATTTGTTTGTTACTATATACTTTTGAATCATCAAAAGTTGTAACACCTTGTAATCCAGAATAGTTAAACTGTCCACGTGTTAATGAATTTGCACTCCATGCGGGTGTTTGATCAAATGAAAAGGCAGCGTCTGCAATTTGCATGCCTGTATTACCATACGCTGGTTTCCCGTTTAAATTCCCAACAAACGCTTCTGGATGAGAGTCTACAACACCAAGGAAGCCTTCACCTGGATGTACCCCAACCCAGTTATCTTTGAAACTATCATCTGCATACCAAACGACAAGACCAGTATTATACACTGGACCTTTTCCTGCTTTTAATCCATTATCTGATCCAGCATAGTTTCTCCACTCTAAATAATAATAATGTTGTTTCTTCTCTGTCCCATCAGAAACAACGAATCCATTTAACTGCATTTTAGATGTTCCTTCTGCATCATCAGAAAATACTACTTGTCCATCAACTGTTACATTTACATTATCCATCGCGAAACCTTTATATGTTAAAGCTGGATCTGTAATATAGTCGAATTGTAGTTTCACTTTCTTCCCTTTAAATTGACTTAAATCGTATGATTTATCAATCCATTTTCCATCTGTCGTGTCTTTATCTCCTTGTACTACTTTTTCTCCAACTCTATCAATTAACGTCTTCGTTCCATCTTCTGTTACAGCATGTACTTCGATGAAATCACACTCTGCTTCTAACTCATAATTTGCTTTATAATCGAATTTTGCATTTGTTCCTTTTGTTAAATCAAAGAATGGTGTTTCTAACGTTGTATGCATATCATCTCCTCTTGTACTATAATATGCATGCTTTCCAAACTCCGGTTTAATTGTTTCAACACTTTTACCTGGTAAGTTAACACGTACAACGCCTGGACGATTGGATTTCGTAACACTTTGATCAATATATGTAGGAACTCCTACACCACGCTTAATTTTATCGTAATCTACTTCTAAAATTTTTGCCCAGTTACCACCCATATTTTTTTGTAAGAAATCTTTATTTTGTGGTGAGAAACTAGTTGGCTCTGTTCCTGCGATTTTTCCTGTCCAGCTACCTCCACTCATTAATGACCACGCTTCAACAGGTGAACCAGTTCCAGTATATTTCGTGTCATATTCATCCGGTAAACCAAGGTCATGTCCAAATTCATGCGCAAATACACCTACTGCTCCATCTTCTGGTTCAATTGTGTAATCATGCGCTGCTACTTTTCCACCAAAGTAATCTACATTTGATTTTGTACCTTCAATCGCTACTGGATCTATTGCTAATTTTGAACGATGTGACCAAATTGCATCATCACCTAATTTACCGCCACCAGCTTCTTGACCAACACCAGCATGGATTACCATTAAATGATCAATTACACCATCAGGTTCATTTGGATTTCCATCACCATTTGTATCATATCTATCAAATTGATCAAATTGAGATAAATCTAACCCTTTCTCAGCAGCTGCATGTAAAGCTTCTTTCACTAAATCACGTGCGCCTTTTGGTCCTTTATTATCGTGACCACTACTACCATCAGCACCGTAGTCAGACGCTTTCCCTGGCACAGTTAGCCATTCGGTTACATATCCATCCGTCGTATAACTACCGCCAGACTGCTCTTCATAATATTGTTTAAACGTTTTTACTTTCGAACCATCAAATAGCTTGTACGGCTCATTACCAAATAACATTTTTTGATAATGCTCTCTACTAAAGTCTTTCGAATACATATACCCTGGCGTTTGATCAATATTATTATGTTTATAATCACTAAATTCAACGAGTAATACTAATACTTTATCATTTCGAACCGGTCCATTATATGGCGCTTGCTTTGCTTTAGAAGTTGGAACTTGCCCATTCAATTGATTTTTATTTGGTTCCGGTTTTTGCTCAGGGCTAACATTTTTTTCAGGTTTCTTTACTTTCTCCTTTTCTTCCATTTTTTTCTCTTTTACTTTTTTCACAAAATCAGATGCCTCTTTAGCAGTATCCGCTGGAAGAATTTCTTTATTTGCCTGATCCCCTTGTTTCTTTTCAATATATTTCTCTACAGCCTTTTTCGTCTCTTCTTTAGAAGATGCTGGATTAATTGTTCCTCTTTCCTTCAGTGCTTCCGCTAAACGATCTTCTTGAATTAAATTGTAATCAATTGGTGTTGTAGACACACTTTCTTTTGCTGGCGTTTCTGCGTATGCTAACGGAGCACTCATTACAGCTGAGCATCCGATGATTGTCGCGATCGTTAACGATGACAACACTTTAAATGGCGCTTTTTTTCTCATTTTACTCATCCCCTTGTATCAATCTTAAACTTCAGATAAAAATACGTAATCTATCCTCCCTTGTATAATAAAAGACATGATTCTATAAGCAATAAGCTTTCTGTTATAGAATCATGTCCTCCAGTTTTCTGGTCAGACCCTCTATCTTTTTATGTCGAAATGTGAAAAATAAAGAGTGATTTGTATATATTAAATAGCTTATATTAAAAATTTAAAAGACAATATGCACAATTGCATGAAAATTCTTTCAAACAAAAAAAAGAACCCAAGTTAATTAAACTTGGGTTCTCCATTTCGTATTATTTCTCTTGTGTTTTTTCCCAATCAGCTAAGAATTTCTCAATTCCTTGATCTGTTAATGGGTGCTTCACTAATGAAGCGATTACGTTTGCTGGGATTGTTGCAATATGTGAACCGTTTAATGCTGCTTCTGTTACATGAACACTGTGACGGACAGATGCTGCAATGATTTCTGTTTCAATGCCGTGAATTGCAAAGATTTCTGCGATTTGGCGAATTAAGTCCATACCGTTATGACCGATATCATCTAGGCGACCTAAGAACGGTGAAACGTATGTCGCACCAGCGCGAGCTGCAAGTAATGCCTGCACCGCTGAGAATACTAATGTAACGTTCGTACGAATTCCTAAATCTGAGAATGCTTTTACTGCTTTTAAGCCTTCTGTTGTCATTGGAACTTTTACAACAACGTTTGGAGCGATTTTTGCTAACTCTTTCCCTTCTTCAATCATTTTATCAGCTTCTAAGCTAATTACTTCTGCGCTTACAGGTCCTTCAATAAAGCTGCAAATTTCACGAATACGCTCATGGAAATCTACGCCTTCTTTTGCTACAAGTGATGGATTTGTCGTTACTCCAGCTACTACACCTAATGCATTTGCCTCTTTAATTTCGTTAATGTTTGCTGTATCAATAAAAAATTTCATTTGTTATTCTTCCTTCCTAATTTTCATTTTATATTTATTTATTTTTTCTTAATAAGCTCTAATTCAATCGGAATAAATTTGTCCACTTTTTTACCTTGTGTTATCTCTTTCGCTGTTTCCATCGCCTTCTCTCCGATTAATTCTGGTTTTTGAGCGACTGTTGCTGCCATACGCCCATCTTTAACCGCTTTTACAGCATCATCTGTTGCATCAAATCCAACAACAACCACATCTGTTTTACCAGCAGATTTCAATGCCTCAATTGCGCCTAATGCCATTTCATCGTTATGAGCAAACACTGCTTTTATATCGCTATTTGCTTGCAAAATATTTTCCATAACGGATAATCCTTTTGCACGATCGAAATCAGCTGCTTGTTTTGCTACTACTTTTAAAGACTTATCAGCTACGTTATGGAATCCTTTCCCACGCTCACGAGCAGCAGACGATCCAGGGATTCCTTCTAACTCAGCAACATTTGTTCCTTCACCAACTAACTCCCGAATGTAATCACTAGCCATTTGACCACCTTCTATATTGTTGGAAGCAATATGAGAAACAACTTTACCTGAATTCGCAACCCGGTCTACTGTAATAACAGGAACATTGGCTGCATTAGCTGCACTTACCGCTGAAGCAACAGCATCTGAATCGGTTGGATTAATAACAATTACATCGACACCTTTTTGAATTAAATCTTCAACATCATTTGTTTGCTTCGCCGCATCATTTTGTGCATCAACAGCAATTAATTCAATGCCGCTATCTTTTGCCTTCTTTTCTGCACCTTTTTTCAACGTGACGAAAAATGGATTATTTAAAGTTGAAACAGAAAATCCAACTTTAATAGTTTTATTTCGACCTTTATCGCTAGAATCCTTTGCCCATTCTGGTGGTTCCATTGAACAACCAGCAGTAACTACCATGATGCATGCAACGAGTATCAGTAACCATTTTTTCATGAATTGTCCCTCCATTACGCTTCTTTTCGACGATCAATTAGTACAGCTAGTAAGATTACAAGTCCTTTTACAACTTGTTGGAAGAAAGAAGATACACCTAATAAATTTAAACCGTTATTTAGTACACCAATAATAAGCACACCGATGAATGTACCAACAATCCATCCTCTTCCACCTGAAAGACTCGTTCCTCCTAACACAACTGCAGCAATTGCATCCAATTCGTAAGAAGTACCAGCAGTCGGCTGTGCAGAATCTAACCTTGATGTTAAGACAATACCTGCAAGCGCTGCCAAAATTCCGGAAAGACCGTAAATCATTACTTTAATTCTCGTAACATTAATACCTGATAAAGCTGCCGCTTCTTCATTTCCACCAATCGCAAACGTACGGCGACCAAACGTTGTTTTCTTTAAAATAAAGTACAATACTGCAAAAGCAATCATCATTGTAACGGCTGGCACAGGAATACCAAGGAAATAACCACGGCCAAACATTTGGAACATTAAATGATCACCAAGACCAGTGATCGGACGTCCGTCCATATAAACAAGCGTCAACCCGCGAAAAATAGTCATTGTTGCTAAAGTTGCAATAAACGGAGCTACTTTTCCCTTCGCAATAATGATACCGTTTACAATCCCCATTGCAAGACCTGCTAATAATCCAACTACCATTGCAAGGAACGGATCCATGCCACTTGCCATCATTCCGGCAACAAGTGCACTTGATAATGCTAAAATAGAACCTACCGATAAGTCAATACCCCCTGTTAAAATAACGAAGGTCATTCCAAATGCAATGAGTGCATTAATCGATACTTGGCGCAGTATATTAAATAAATTTGGAATTTCAATAAATGCTGGATTTAAAGCTGTAATTACTACGATAATTAATACTAATCCAATTAAAGAACCAAGTTGTTGTAATACATTCCCCTTCTTAGCCATATCTTACTCTCCCCCTGTAGCTAGTGCCATAATAGACTCTTGCGATGCCTGATCTTTCTCTAAAATACCACCGATTTTCCCTTCATGAATGACGAGAACTCGATCACTCATTCCTAAAACTTCTGGAAGCTCAGACGATACCATAATAACGGCATCTCCTTGCTCGGTAAGCTTATTCATAATAGAGTAAATTTCTTTTTTAGCCCCAACATCTACACCTCTCGTTGGTTCATCCAAAATGAGTAACTGCGGATGAATACCTAACCATTTTGCAATTACAATCTTTTGCTGATTTCCACCAGAAAGAGATTTGACAGCTTGCTCTCCGTTTGCTGCTTTCACATTAAGAAGCTTCATCATATCCTCTGTAAATTGCCGTTCTAAAACTTTATTAACCACGCTTCCCTTTGAAAGACTTTCTAAATTTGGTAAAGCTAAATTTTCACGAATCGAAAAATCTAACACAAGCCCTTCAGATTTTCTATCCTCTGTAATAAAGGCAATTCGTTGTCTAATCGCATCAATTGGACTATCAATTTTTACTTCTTGTCCATTCATGAAAATTTTTCCTGAATCGAGCGGTTCATATCCAAATATTGCTTTCATAATATCCGTGCGACCAGCTCCCATCAAGCCCGCAACACCAAGGATTTCACCTTTTCTAACTTGAAACGAAACATTTTCAAATTTTCCTTTTTTCGTTCCGTTTCGCATTTCAAAAATCACTTCGCCAATTTGACTATTTCGTTCTGGATAACGTTCACCAATACTGCGGCCCACCATCATGCTAACTACTTCATCAAATGACGTTTCTGGAATTAATCTTTTCCCTACATATTCTCCATCACGCAAAATCGTAATAGCATCACATATTGAAAAAATTTCTTCCATCCGGTGTGAAATATAAACGAATGAAACGCCCTCTTTACGCAATTTATTAATAACAATAAACAGAGTTTCAATTTCGCGATCTGTTAATGCTGCTGTAGGTTCATCCATAATAATAACGCTCGCCTTTGTCATTAATGCTTTAGCAATTTCAATAATTTGCTGTTGTCCAACTGATAATTCACCTGCTAGCATAGCACCTCTCACATGTAGACCAAGATCTGCTAATTGTTGCTGGGCAATCGCATTCATTTGACGCGTACGTAAAATGCCCGTTTTCCCATACATTAACTCTTTTCCAAGAAACATATTTTCAGCTACCGTTAAATTCGGTAATATGTTCAACTCTTGATGGATAAATGCAATACCATACTCTTCAGCTTCTTTCGCACTTTTAAAAGTTCGTTCTTTCCCATCAATCATGACTGTTCCACTGTCTTTTTTATATACACCTGTTAAAATCTTCATGAGCGTCGATTTCCCCGCTCCATTTTCCCCCATCAATGCATGGACTTCTCCTGTTTCAATCATAAACTGTGCGTTTTTTAGAACAGGATTACCACTGAACGCTTTTGAAATGTTCTTCATTTCAATATGCATTCTCATCACATCCCTTTATTAAAAAATCACGCCTGCATGTAAAATAACATTCGCATAAGGCGTTGCTTCTCCTGTACGAATAATCGCCTTCGCTCTCTTTGTATGCTCTTTAAATTCCTTATGAGACACATATTCAAATGCTGGCTCTATTAATCGCATCTCAACTTCTTTATTTACCTCTGCATTATTTATAATAACTTCTTCTGCTAACATCACTTTTTCAATTGCCATATCATCAGCAACTACTTGTAATACGTCTAAAAAGCTAGGCTTTCCGATTTCAACTGCTAAATCAATTCGTTTTACTCCATCAGGAATAGGTAACCCGCAATCAGCAATTACAATCGTATCTGTATGTCCAAGTGAAGCAAGGACTGCCGCAATTTCGCTATTTAATACACCGTGCTTTTTCATCCGACAATCACCTGCACTTCACGTACTCTATCTCTCGTTGGCATACCGCCCTGTGCCCCAAGTTTCGTTACAGAAAGACCACCAGCAATATTTGCAAAACGAATTGCCTTTTGAAGTGTTGCTCCTTCAGAAAGCGCAACTGCTAACGCACCGTTAAATGTATCACCTGCTCCAGTCGTATCTACTACGTCTACAGCAATACTTGGAACTTGAACAACTTCCGTTCCGTTATGGAAACGAACACCATTAGACCCTTCCGTCATCAATAGCTTATTTGGATATTTCGCAAGTAACTCTTCAATTGGTGATGTGAAATCATTTAATACGATGCGACATTCATGTTCATTCGGCGTAATATAAGTCGCTTTTTCTAAAATATCTTCTGATAAAAATTGTGCTGGAGCCGGATTCAACATAACTGGAATTTTATGCTCCTCACAAATAGACAGAACGTATTTTACTGTTTCAAGCGGAATCTCTAGTTGAAGAACAACCATATCAGCTTTTACAAGAAGGTCTTTTGAACGATCTACAATCGACTCATTTACAAGAGCATTTGCTCCTTGTACGACAACAATACTGTTATCCTCTTCTGCTAAAACGATATGAGCGATTCCTGTCGTCCTATCTGTAACCGGTACCACATAGTCGATAAAAATGCGTTCGTTCTCCAAATTTTTTCTAACTACTGTTCCGTAATCATCATTTCCTACTGCACCAACCATCGCTACATTTGCTCCTAATCTAGCTGCAGCAACTGCTTGGTTGGCCCCTTTTCCTCCTGGTATCGTATGAAACGTTTCACCAATTACTGTTTCTCCTGCTTTCGGCCGTATTTTTGAAACAGCCACTAAGTCCATTGAAATGCTACCTACTACTGCAATATTTGGCATCTGTCTCATCTCCTTACTTCGTTGTATTTCGTTCTATAATTTCAATCGGTAAACGATAGTGTTTCTCTTCTAATGGATTTCCTTCCATCTGCTCTAACAACAATTCTGTTGCAATTTTCCCCATTTCATAAATTGGCTGTGCAACAGTCGTAATAGATGGATACATCATTTCAGTTAAAGAAATTCCATCGAATCCAATAATTTGTAAATCGTCTGGAATAGAAATTCCCTTTTGAAGTGCAGCCTTTACAACGCCGATTGCAATTAAATCATTCCCAGCAACAATTCCATCAATATGCGGATATTCTTCTAATAATTCCACCGCTACCCGTTCACTATTAGCTGGATCGAATGTACTCTCTGCAATCATATAAGAAAGATTATTTTGCGTAATAACGTCTACAAAACCTTCAAAACGTTCATTAGCTGTGCTCACATCACGCGGTCCACGAATATGTGCAATATGTTTACACCCTTTGTCTATTAATAACTTTGTCGCCGCCTGGCTCCCTGCATAGTTATCTGCATATACAGTAGGAATCCGCTCATTAAACATACGGTCAATCGCAACAACTGGAATAGACAAATTCATGTAATTAACACTATTTTGTGGATTCGTTGCTACAATAAATCCGTCCACATTATTTTGTCTAAGCACATCAATGTATTGCTTCTCTTTTTCTAAATTTTCATCAGAGTTACAAAGTACAACTGTGTAACCTTGCTTATGTGCTACATCTTCTACAGCACGTGCAACTTCCGGAAAGAATGGATTCACGATATTTGGAACAACTAAGCCAATTAAACGAGACTTTTTATTATATAAAGAACGCGCTACTGTACTAGGCTTATAATCTAGCATTTCAATTGCTCGCTCTACTTTCTTTAATGTATCCTCATGGACATATCCATTTTTATTTAACACTCTGGAAACGGTCGCAACAGATACCCCTGCTAATTTTGCAACGTCTTTAATCGTACTCATTCTCTTTTCTCCTCATTTCATGTAACCGTTTACAGAAAATAATATAACGCATTTATAAAAATACGTCAATCATTTCTAACTAAAAAGCTTTTAAGGTTATACTCAAAAAAAGCATCGCCATAAGGCGATGCTTTTTTATTACGAATATGATACAGTTTTTTCCTTTTCTTCTACAGCAGGCTCTTCAGCATCTTTTTTACGATCAGACAGTTTAATTTTCTGTAAGAAAATCGTAAAGATAGCACCTACTACGATAAATACCAATCCTGTTAAGAATACAGTATGAAGTGAGTCCACTAAAGAGCTTTTCAAAATTGGTACGATGCTATTAGAAAATGCTTCTGGCATTTGTTTTAATGCCTCTGGACTAAATAGCATAGAATATAAACTTTGTGGATCTGTATGAATCATATCTTTAAATTTTGTTACCATTTGTCCCGCTTCTTTTGGGAATGTGTCTAATACAGGTACTAATTTATTTGTTAACGTTGTGCCTGAAGTATTATTCATAATTGATCCTAAAATTGTAATCCCAAACGTTCCACCGATTTGACGGAAGAATTGACTTGATGATGTTACAACGCCAAGATCTTTTTTCGGGAAGCTTTCTTGTAATGCTAATGTTAATATCGGCATAACAAGACCCATTCCTAAACCGATAACCATCATATAAGAAGTAGCGGTAAGCTTAGTTGTGTGCATATCCATCGTTGTTAATAACCAGAAACCACTAGCCATAATAAGCATCCCTGTAATAATTTGTGGTTTCACACCAATTTTTAATACAAGCTGACCACCAATAATACTCATAACGATCATTGTAATCATCATCGGTGTCATAATCGTTCCTGATTCAGCAGCACTTACGCCTACAATTCCTTGCATAAAGAACGGTACGAACATAATTGCTCCAAACATTCCGATACTCATAAAGAAACCGATCGCATTCAGTAGTGTAAATGTGCGGTTTTTAAAGAAGTGCATCGGTAAAATTGGTTCTTCAGCCTTCGTTTCAACGATAATAAAGCTAACAATACCAATGGCAGCTAGTGCAAATAACCCGATAATTTGCCAAGAACCCCATGCATAATCTTTTCCGCCAAACGTTAACGCAAGTAATAAACTTACAACACCGAGAATCATCGTGAAGATTCCAGCGATATCAATTTTAATTGGTCCTGTTTGTTTATGTGCTTTTAATCCCATTGCAATGAAGATTGTCGCTAAAATACCAACTGGTAAGTTAATATAGAATACCCATCTCCAGTTCACTGCGTCTACAATCCAACCACCAACTTGTGGTCCAATTACAGAGGCAAGACCGTATAGAGCTCCAAAAATACCTTGCCATTTAGCACGTTCTTTTCCCGTGAACATATCTCCGATAATAATCATAGCCATTGGCATCATAATACCGCCACCAAGACCTTGAATACCACGGAAAATAATTAATTCTGTCATACCGTTTGCCATACCACATAACGCTGAACCAACCATAAAGATAATTAATCCTGCTATATATACGTTACGACGCCCAAGTAAATCCGCTAATTTACCTGCAATCGGTACAACCGTTGTTGATGTTAACATGTAAGCTGTTGTTAACCATGTCATTAAACTTAATCCACCTAGTTCACCGACGATACGCGGCATTGCTGTACCAACGATTGTTCCGTCCAATGCAGCAAATAGCATTGCGATTACTAAACCGATTAACAACAACTTTCTATTCTGATTTTCTTGTTGCTCCATGTAATCTCCTCAATTCCTCTTAGTTTTTCTCTTTTTTCTCTGGTTTCCCGCAAATAATTGTTTCTAGCTTTTCAAAGAGGCGCAACAAATCTTCCCTCTCTTGTAATTCTAAGTGTGAGAAGTACTTTGCAATATGCTCATTACGAGCCGCCATCGCTTCTTCTACTGTAGCTTTCCCCTTCTTCGTTAGCTCAATGACAACAACGCGGCGATCATTATCGTCGTGATAGCGCTCTACTAACCCATGATCAATTAAACGATCAGTCATTACTGTAATCGCGCTCGGTTTCACGTACATTTTCTCCGCCAATTGTGTCGCTCTTGAAGCTCCGTAATGATCTAAAATCTTTAAAATATAAAACTGCGGTGGTGTAAGTCCTGATGCTTGCATTTGTTCTAATAGCTCTGTTTGCATTTTCTTTCCTATAGCGAATGTAAGAGCTTGAATCTTATCAATATGAGTCATATCATTTGGCATGTTATCCACCTCTTATTTAAGCAATAAAATATTTAACGTATTTAAATATTAATCCCACAAACAAAATACGTCAACAACTTTCTTTATAAAAACGTTTACATTCTTGTCACAAAGTTGTATAATTTTCGTCGAAGTTAATATTGACAGTCACGGAGAATCGGAGTATATGGCTATGAATCATAAAGAAGGGAACTTTTTTATATTTCATAGCCTTTTTGTATTCTCTCTGTCTTAAAACGCTTCCAATTAATTAGGGGAGGATTTTCATTTTATGTTTTTCACACAATTATTTAAACCTGCGCCCCACGCAGAACGCTTACCAGCTGATCGCACTGATAGCGAATACCGCAAATTGCGTTTGCAAGTATTCTTAGGCATCTTCATCGGTTATGCGGGTTACTACTTTGTTCGAAAAAACTTTTCACTCGCAATGCCATACTTAATCGAACAAGGCTTTAGTAAAGGGGAACTTGGGGTTATCCTTTCAGCAGTATCTATCGCTTACGGATTAAGTAAATTTCTTATGGGTATCGTATCCGATCGTTGTAATCCTCGCTACTTTTTAGCAGCTGGGCTATTTTTATCCGGTATCATTAATATTATTTTCGGCTCATTTTCTTTCATTACAACGAGCATTATACTTATGTTTGTACTTCAGTTTTTAAATGGATGGGTACAAGGTATGGGATGGCCTCCTTGTGGTCGTACGATGGTTCACTGGTTCTCCATTAGTGAACGTGGTACAAAAATGTCTATTTGGAACGTCGCTCATAATGTCGGCGGCGCGCTTATGCCTTCTCTCGTTACATTAGGCTTATATTTCTTTGCAAATGACTGGAAAAGTATATTTTACTTCCCAGGTATTCTTTCAATTTTGGTGGGGATTTATGTATTAATTACGATGAGAGATACACCTCAATCTTGCGGATTACCTTCTATTGAAGAACATACTGGGGAATATCCATCAGATGAAAAAGTAGCGGACCGTGAACGCGAACTTTCGGTAAAGGAAATTTTATTTACATACATATTAAACAATAAGTTTTTATGGTACATCGCTATCGCTAATGTCTTTGTTTATTTCGTTCGTTACGGCGTTGTAGACTGGGCTCCTACTTATTTAGTAGAAGAAAAAAGCTTTACTCACAGTAGCTCACGTACAGCTTATGCTCTATACGAATGGGCTGGTATTCCAGGTACACTTCTTTGCGGATGGATGAGTGATAAACTATTTAAAGGGCGCCGCGCACCTGCTGGCATTCTATTTATGGTCGGTGTATTCATTGCCGTTCTTGTTTACTGGCTAAATCCTGCTGGGCATCCAATCATTGATAGTATCGCACTTGTTTCCATTGGATTTTTAATTTACGGACCTGTTATGCTAATTGGTCTTCACGCGCTTGACTTAGCACCCAAAAAAGCTGCTGGAACTGCCGCTGGGTTAACTGGGTTCTTCGGTTACCTAGGGGGAGCTACTTTTGCTAGCGCAGCTATGGGCTTTATTGTAGATGGATTCGGATGGGACGGCGGATTCATTTTGCTCCTTGCTTCTTGTGTGCTTGCAATGTTCTTCCTTGCTCTTACTTTAAATACAGGATCTGCTAAATCAAAAGAAGTTTAAACAAAATATAATGTGTAGAAAAATAAACATAAAAATAGCTCTCAGCATTTACTTACATGCTAAGAGCTATTTTTTATTTATCGTTCTTCTCTTGCTATTTATATTAATCATTTCCCTTCTATTCATACGATTAAAACATTTGCTGAAACATCTTTATTAAAACAGCTAACATAACAGATCCAGCAAATCCACCTAAACAAATTAAACTTACCCCTTGGCTATAAGACAAATTTTGAAATGATTTCATACCTTCCATCCTCCCTATATCCCCTTTGATATTCTTATTGTATCAATGGGAAAAATTTCATAACATCGATTTCGCTGACAGCTAACTTACAAATTTGTAAGTTAACATTTTTTTAAACTTATATATATTCTGTCCACATTCTCCCTCTTAATACATCAAAAAAGACCTCGAATTATATCAAGGTCCTGCTTACACTACAGAATATCTCACTTTATTTTATAATCATAACCGGGCATTTCACACGCTTTGCTATTTTATGACTTACACTACCAAGCACCATCTCTTGCAGTGTATTTAGCCCTCTACTCCCAGCAATAATAAGATCTATATCTCCTGTATTTACATATTGAACAATCGTATCTCCTGGATCGCCATGTAGAATCGTAATTTTGTAGGAAATGTTCTCTTTCTTTAATAAACCCTCAATCTCTTTTAATTTATCTTTTCGACTAGCTGATATTGTTTCTAAATCCGTTTGTCCTTGTATAATATCTGACTTTGCCGTTCTATTATCTACTACGTACACAACTTCAACATGTGTTTCTTCGTTAAATTTCGCAATATATGTTGCATGCTCGGCTGCTCGAAGTGCATGTTCAGAACCATCGCATGCTAATAAAATTTGTTTGTACATATGCTGAATCCCCTTTTCGTTATCCTACCCGTATTATATAATAAAGCCCCCTAAAAAGGAGGCTTCTAACTAGCAATTCTCTTACTATAAGTAGCTAAATTCGCAACGAGCTTCGAGCTACGTTCATTTAACCCTGTGATCCTTACTTTCACACCGTTCTGTTCATACTTCATTATAACTTTATCAATTGCCGCTACTGCTGAATCATCCCATACGTGTGCGTTAGTAAAGTTCATCTCAATTTCTTTCACATCTTCATTGTATGAAAAAGCATTTATATACTCTGCCGTAGATGCGAAGAATAGTTGGCCGTGAATTTCGTATATTTTCTTATTTTCAATATACAAATGTTTCACGTGAATCTTTGCCATATTGAATGCAAATAAAACTGCACTAATTATCGTTCCGATAATTACACCTAATCCTAAATTATGTGTAATTAGGACAATCACAACTGTTACGATCATAACAAATGCGTTTCCTTTTGGTACTTTATGAATCGTCGCTACAGAGTTCCAATCAAACGTCCCAATCGAAACCATAATCATAACTGCAACTAAAGCTGCCATCGGAATATGAACAACGTAATCACCTAAAACAAATAGCAATACGATTAAAAAACCACCGGCTACAAACGTCGATAATCTCCCGCGACCACCTGATTTAATGTTAATAACAGATTGTCCAATCATTGCACATCCTGCCATTCCTCCGAAGAAACCAGCAACAACGTTCGCAATCCCTTGTCCACGTGCCTCTTTATGCTTATTACTTTCCGTATGTGTCATATCGTCTAAAACCGACGCCGTTAATAATGACTCTAGTAAACCTATAACCGCTAGCATAACTGAATACGGTAAAATAATTGCTAATGTCTCAAGTGTAAATGGAACATCAGGAATACTAAAGAACGGTAATTCTTTCGGTAAGCTTCCCATATCCCCTACTGTTTTTAACTGTAATCCGCTCATAAGTGCAATGCTTGTCACAATAATAATTGAAATAAGTGTAGACGGAACAGCCGTCGTAATACGTGGAAATAAATATATAATTGCAAGTCCTAATGCGACAAGTGCATACATTTGCCAAGTTGCATTTTTAAAATGCGGCAATTGCGCTGTAAAAACTAAAATTCCAAGTGAATTTAAAAAACCACTCATAACGGATTTAGGAACAAACTTCATAAATGAGCTCAGCTTGAACACTCCAAAAATAATTTGAACAATACCTGTTACTATTGTCACAGCAAATAAATATTGCAAACCGTGATCCTTCACAAGAGTGACCATTAATAATGCCATCGCACCCGTTGCCGCCGAGATCATCCCTGGTCTTCCTCCGACAAACGAAATTGTAACCGCAATACAAAAGGCCGCGTACAATCCAACCGTCGGATCTACACCTGCAATAACAGAAAAAGCTATCGCTTCAGGAATTAATGCTAAAGCAACAACAACCCCTGATAGCACGTCCCCTCTCATATTTGAGAACCATTCATTTTTTATAGTTTGAAACAAAGTAACACTCCTCCACTCTTTTATCATTTGATTTTCTCCATAAGAAAATCAAGGCCGACTGCACGAAGGCTATTATATAACGAGCAAAGGATGTTGTGCTATGTAAAAGTTTCCTAAAGAAAAGACGCTACCTTAGCAGCGTCTTTTCTCATTTCATTAATGTCCACCGTGACCTTGACCACTTTCCTGAACAATTTCTAACCTCTCATCCAATATACCTTGTGTTTCAAATGAAACATCACTACTACTTCCTAATAGGAAACCATGGTTATATGGTCCAAGTGTTGGATCATCTTTAAACTTCGGCTGAATAGTAGCAAGGAAGTCATAAACTGGTTGTGAAGCTTTTCCTTCCTCAAGCAAAACAACAGGGGCATGTTTACCCATATGTGAAAACGGTGCTCCCGCAATTGCTAAGTCTGGTGTTTTGCTTGAAACAAATGACAAACCGTGACCTGGTTTTGTGAATCCCCAGCCAAATTTCGTTTTTTCATCTTTAAATTTCGCAAATGCAACCGAATTTTCTGTTGGAGTCTCCCCACTAATACGCGTTACTTTCCCATATTTACTTAACTCTTTTTCTACTTCTTTCGAAACTATTTTTTCTGGTCCTAACACATATATATTCGCTTTATCTTTTCTCGTCTTTAATGCCTCTATTGTCGCTTCTGGCACTTTATTTTTTTCAGTATATAGAAGAGGTTCTGGCATATGAGAAATCCAATTTACAGCTGGTGTTGTATATAAACGTCCTTCTTCTTCAGACGAACCGATAATAACGCTATTTGGATAATTTCCTGTTATATCGGCATATTCTTTATCAACATCTTTAGCAAATTTAGCTGGGTCCGTTTCTTTTATTTGCTTTACTTTATATTCTTTTAATTGCTCTAGGCTAGATGCCCCTATATCCCCCATCACCATAATTTGCGTTCCATCTTTCGTTCCGAGCGGATTTAATCGTTTTATTTCTTTTAACGTCATTTCGGGTACCTTTTCTTTTTCTATAAATAAAATCGGTCCGTTATTCGGGTGATGAATAAGATCCGCACTTGCAATACCTAATTGCCACTCGCTTACTGGCACTAAAATAATAGCGCCTGGCTGATTCTCTTTATGCGTTGCTGGCCATATCGTTTGCGAAGTTAATACTGCCATTTGCAGAGGATCATTTGTATTTAATCTCGTTACATTTTTTAAACTTGTCGTTAATAAATCATTCGATGCACCTTGATTCATTTTTTTCGGTGCAGTTACCTCCTGATTCATTTTCATTTCCTTTTGCTCTGTTTTCTTCTCTTCTGTAGATTCATGATTTTTATGATCTGTACTCGTTTGTCCGCATGCCGCAAGACCGACTGCTGCAATTATTGTTATCCCCAAAATTCGGATCATCTTTTTCACTATATCGCCTCCGTATTATTCGTTTTCGAGCCAATATTATTACCTAAAATGGAATTTCAACTTTACAATAACAAGCAATTCTGAAGAAATTATGCAGATGCATTATAATCTGCACCATTTCTTCATGATTTTGACTTACAATTTAAGTAATAACTACAAATGCGGAGGTACTCTATGATCGATATACTACTCGTAGATGATGAACCGAGAATGCTTGAATTATTAACGCTTTATCTTACTCCAATCGGATATAACTGCGTATGTGCAGTATCCGGAGAAGAAGCTATTTCACATCTAGAAAATCGAAACTTCAAATTTATTTTACTCGATATTATGATGCCAAAGATGGATGGGTGGGAAACTTGCAAAAGAATTCGATCATTTAGTAACGTTCCTATCATTATGGTAACTGCTCGTGATCAAACGGTAGATGTCGTTCAAGGGTTAAAACTTGGAGCAGATGATTACGTGACGAAACCATTCCACGAAGAGGAGCTCTTCGCAAGAATTGAAGCTGTTTTACGCCGAACCAATCAACATGCACAAATCCAATATCACGGCATTTTATGGGATGAGGCCAAGCATTTCATTTCTGTCCATAATGAAGAACTTCTTCTCACCCCAATCGAATTCTCTTTACTCGGATTATTTTTACGTCATGTGAACTACGTATTAAGCCGTGATCAGCTCATTGAACGAATTTGGGGATTAAATACAAATACAGAAGATAGAACAGTCGATTCACATATTCGTAATTTACGTGATAAATTACGAAAAGTAAATTTCCCCATTGATCACCATTTAAAAACTGTTTACGGAGTAGGATATCGATGGATTGATATTGAAAACTAAGGAGCAAAACGATGAAGCGAATTTCTATTCAACTCGGATTTTATTTTCTAATTGTTACACTTTTAATCGAAAGTGTTCTATTTGTCTTGCTCTATTATAGCCTTGTAAACAATAGAGTGAATGAAGAAATGACTGCTTTATTAAAGCGTGGAAATAGTCACCGAGATGTCCTTGAAAAATATTTTGACAGGCAAACAATCTCCCATGTTGCTTTAATGGAATCCGAAGCTGAAACAACTGTTATTATTACAAATGCAAATAAGGAAATACTAGCTAAATCCAATGAAATAAATACTACTATAAAAAAACATATTGAAGGAATGCAAACACGAACAGATCATGATGGAGCAATTATAGAGAATCATTGGAAAACATCTAATTATATATGTACAGTTAGCCCAATTGTAGTGGCAGGAAAAACGGAAGGCTATGTATATATGTTTCTCGGGACGGAATCAATCGAAGAAATGGTTAACGGGCTCACACGGCAATTCATTATCGCTGGAGTCATTACTTTCCTATTAACAGCCATCACCATTTTTCTATTATCACGTTTGTTAACAAAACCATTGTTACACATGAAACAAGCGACTGAAAAAATGAGTAAGGGCGATTTATCCGTTTCATTAACAACTACTCGAAATGACGAAATTGGTGAACTAGCACAATCTATCCAAACTCTCGCAAATGATTTACATTATATGAAAACGGAGCGAAGTGAATTTCTAGCAAGTGTTGCTCACGAATTACGAACACCATTAACGTACGTAAGAGGTTATGCTGACATTGCATCAAAAGAAAACACACCCCCAGAGCAACGTTTACGATACTTATCCATTATAAAAGACGAGTCTGATTATATTACAAACTTAGTCCAAGATTTATTTTCACTCGCTCAAATGGAAAAGCATAACTTTTTCATTCAAGTACAGGAAGTGCATTTACACACCTTCCTTACTCGCATCACTGAAAAAATAAATGTGATGTACGGAGAAAAACAAATTAAAGTTGTTTTCACATGTCCTTCCTCACTCTTAGTAAAGCTAGATGAGCAACGCTTTGAACAAGTTATGGCTAACATTTTAAATAACGCGTATAGACATTCAAAAGAACATTCTCATATAAATATTTCTGTTACAGAAGAACATAAACGTATTTCCATTACAATTGAAGATGAAGGCGAAGGTATTCCGCCTGAAGACCTCCCTCACATTTTCGACCGTTTTTATCGAGTTGATAAAGCAAGATCACGAGCTACAGGCGGAACTGGTTTAGGACTATCTATCGTGAAAGAAATTGTAGAACTACACGGCGGGAATATTACTGTCACAAGTGAAATTGATCACGGATCTTGCTTTACAATTTCATTGCCATCTATATAGAAACACGACTATCATCAATAGTCGTGTTTTCTTATCCTTTAGGACTTTACTTTATAATATAAATTTACGAATTGGCCAAAACGTTTCGTATCCGTTAAAGTTAAATTAATTTCTGGATTCTTTTCTTTAAATAACGGAACTCCAGAACCTAATATGTGAGGTGTAATCGTAACAACATATTCATCAATTAAATTATTCTTAAAGAACTCTCTCAGTAGACTCCCTCCACCGACCATCCATATTTTAGATCCTTCCTGCTCTTTCAACCTTTTTGTAAACTCTAATACATCTTCATTTACAAACTCTACATGTTCGTTTGAACCTTTTTCTGAATTAGAAAAAACATAACATTTTTTATCTAGGTACGGGAATGTTTCCGTATGCTCTACCACATAATCGTACGTTCTCTTTCCCATAATTATCGTATCAATTGTTTCGTACATTTCTGTATAACCGTTGTCTCCCTCACCTTCTGTTTCCATTAACCACTCTAAATCATCATCTTCTTTCGCGATAAATCCATCTAAGCTCGCTGCAATAAATAAAACAATTTCACGTGACATATCTTTTCCTCCTTACAGCTTCTATTGATAAAATCATCTTATAAGCACTATACTAACCATAAAACATGACAACTTATGTCATGTTAAAAAAGAAAAAGGTGATATCCTTGTCAAAAGCAAAACGTTTACTAGACATTCTTATATTTGCTTCTACGAAAAAAACATTTACAGCTCAAGAAATAGCTGATGAATTTAATATTTCCGTTCGTACGGTCCATAGATATATTTTAGATTTAAGTGATATGGGATTACCCATTTACGCTGAACAAGGTCGTAATGGGGGATATAAAGTATTAACAAGCAGCATGCTTCCCCCCATTTTATTTACCGAAGAAGAAGCGGTCTCCATCTTTTTTGCTTTTCAGTCTTTAAGCTACTACAGAGACTTGCCTTTTAACACAGGAATCAATTCCGTTACGCATAAACTGTATAGCTCCCTACAACATGATGCGAAAGCGAAAGTTGATAAAATACGATCTTATATCTCTTTTTGGAATCCGAAGAGAACAATTGATACACCTCTTTTAAACGAAGTATTAACCGCGGCTATTGAAAATAAAAATTTACACTTTCAATACGAATCTAAATCAGGGATTAAAACAAAACATGTTCATCCTATCGGTGTATATGCTCACGATGGTTTATGGTATTTGCCATCCTATGAATTTAGTAGAAAAAAAGTATTACTTTATCGTGTTGATCGCATTCTTTCTATATTATCAACGGAAGAAAATGAAGATACATTCATGAATTTAGAAGAGTGGTTTGCCTCTAACTCTAACGTAGTACACAGTCCTACTCAGTTACATGTTTTACTGACAACAGAAGGCGTACGTCAATGTAAAAGCGTTCCTTACCTTGAAGAATTCGTGGTAGTAAACGAAGATGGGACAGGATATATAAATTCAACAATTGATAAAGGTGAAATTAATTTTATTACGCCTCTATTTTATCGGCTTGGAAAAGATGCACGAGTTTTAGAACCGAAAGAATTAATAGATGGTTTACGTATACGTGCGAAAGAAGTTTTAAATATGTATGGAGACTAAAAAGGCGTAAGAAAACTCCTCTTACGCCTTTTCGCTATGTATTATTTTCTCTATTGCTTCTTTTAATAAATTCTTTGTCTCTTCAAAGTTATGATTCTGCTGTTCTCCTGGCTGCACCGTATAAAACTCAGCAAACGAGCGCTCTTTATATCTCGGTACAATATGCATGTGATAATGAGTTAACTCGTTAAAGATTCCACCATTTTGACAAATTGTAATTCCATCTGGTTTATATAATGCCTTAATCGCTTTTGCAATAAGCTTAGAAGCATCCATAATCGATTTCGCTACAACATCATCTAATTCGTCCACTTCTAAAACATGCTTCTTTGGCACAATTAAAGTATGCCCTGGGTAGAAAGGCGCATGGTCTAAAAAACAAGTTACATAATCATCTTCATACACTTTATATATAATTTCTTCTTCATTTGCTAATTTACAACCTAAACATTCCATCATGCTTCCCCCTCTGCCAAAAACATAAAAACGTGAGCGCCCTATTCTCACGTTTTTATGTTTCACTTTACTAATTCAATTGTTTCTGTAACTTTTATACTATCCTTTACAGATTGAACAATTGTGCAATTTTTCACTGCAAGTTGCAGCGCCTTGTCTAATTGTTCTTCTGTAATGTTTTGCGCTTTAATTTTATAGTGCAAATGAACACTTTCAACTGGTTTTGATAAAGCTTCACTTCTACCAATTTCAGTTTCAATTGTAAACGTATCGTATGTAATACGTTTCTTTTCTAAAATTGTTCGGAAGACAATTGCACTACATCCTGCGATAGAAGACACGAGTAATTGTAACGGTGAATATCCGTTTTCTTTTCCAATCGCTAATTGACCATACGATAAATCTGCCTGTATATCATCGTGTTTGATTGTTAGTTTCATTTGGTGTCTCCATCTCCACTTTCATCGGTTTCTGCCGTTTCTTATTTATATAATAATATATGTAGCAGAAAATGATAAATGGAATACCACAATATAACGCCATTCGTTGTTCTGGAATAAACGCTAAACTAATAACAACGATGCTATTTGTAATTAAAGCTAAAATTGGAACAAGCGGGTATAGTGGTGTTCTATACTTTAAGTCCTCTAATTTTCCTCCGCCTTTTAAATACTGACTTCTAAAGCGAAGTTGTGATAAAGCAATAATGATCCAACTTGAAACAGCCGATAAACCAGCTATAGATAATAAATACATATATACTGTATCTTCTGCAAGGAAACTTGTTAATAAAGATAACGCCGCTACAGCAATCGTTACGACTAACGCTGTAATCGGAATACCACGTTTATTTACTTTCTTGAAAGAAGTTGGTGCCATTCCTTCATTTGCAAGTGACCATAGTATACGCGTTGCTGCATATAACCCTGAGTTCGCTACAGATAGAAGAGCTGTAATAATAACGAAGTTCATAATATCAGCTGCATATGGAATACCGATTTTATCAAATACAACTACGAATGGGCTTTCAATTATCCCTGCTTCTTTCCAAGAAATTAACCCTACTAAAATTGTCATTGTTAAAATGAAGAATAACATAATGCGCCATACTGTATTACGAATCGCACGTGGAATTGTTTTTTCAGGATTCTGACTCTCTCCTGCTGCAATCCCGATTAACTCTGTTCCTTGGAAGGAAAAGTTAACTGTAATCATCGTAAGAAGCACTGCAGCTAGTCCATTTGGGAATAGCCCACCATCACTTACAAAGTTAGAGAAAAGAGGCGCTGCTTCTTTTCCATCGTATGGTAAGAATCCTAGTAATGCGCTACCACCAAGTAGAATGAATGCAATAATTGTAACTACTTTAATACTAGAGAACCAAAACTCTAATTCAGCATAACTCTTCGCTGATATTGCATTTGAAGCATATAAAATAACTCCGAATACGAGACACCATACCCAAACATCAACATTCGGAAACCATCTTTTCATCATTAAACCGATCGATGTTAATTCTAATCCTACTGTTACTGCCCATCCAATCCAGTATAGCCAACCGATCATAAATCCAGTTCCTGGTCCAATAAACTTCGTCGCATACTTTTGGAAAGATCCTGAAACTGGCATTGCTACCGTTAGCTCTCCAAGACAAAGCATTGTTAAATACATAATAAATCCGCCCACTAAATATGAAAGGATGGCTCCCCCTGGTCCAGCCTGATTAATGGTGTAACCTGAACCTAGAAAAAAACCAGTTCCGATTACACCACCTAGTGCGATCATAAATAAATGTCTACTCTTCATCGTACGATGTAATTGCTCATTCGTTGTTTGCTGCATCTTAATCCTCCCCCTACAAGTACCCCTATCTCTTTTTAAAATTTTCTGATAATAAAAATATACACGAAAGCGATTACAATTTCTATATAAAATTAAAACTTTTCTGATAAAACAATATAAAAATTCAAATATTAAGAGCTCGCAATACTAATTTGAGGAAAAAAAGGATTTATAAGGAAAAAACTCTTACATTTTTTTGTAAGAGTTAACGTATTTCTAATCTTCTAGATAAAATTGATAAACCGTAGTTTACAACAAAATACATACAGGCTGCTAGTATAAATGTCGGAATCATATAATTTACATTCTGCCCGCTAATAATTTGAGCATTATGCATAAGCTCTGGCAATGATATAACAACCGCTAATGACGTATCTTTTAACAATGAAATAAATTGACTAACAAGCGGGGGGACCATTCTTCTTAATGCTTGCGGCAAAATAATATGCCAAAGCGCTTGCACATACGTTAATCCAGAAGACCTTGCAGCCTCAATCTGCCCTTTTTCGATAGATAATAGACCGCTTCGAACAATTTCAGATATCATTGCCGCTTCAAATATTGTTAAAGCAACAATTGCAGCTGTTATAATTTCTAACTTCAATCCCGCTTCCGGAAGTGCAAAATACGTAAAAAATATAATTAAAAGTAGCGGTAAATTTCGAATGACTTCCACGATAAAGCCTAATATTTGTGAGACGACAGGTATTTTCGTATAGCGCAATATTCCTATTACACTACCAATAATAAAGCTAAGTACAATTGCTATGAGCGCTACCTCTAACGTTATGAGTAATCCTTTTAATAAAAAGAGGATATGATCACCTGTTATCGCTCCTTTAAAATCCATTTATACCGCCTCCTTTGCCAAGCGTTTTTCTAAATAACGCACTAGCATACTTAGCGGAATTGTTAATACTAAATAAAACATCCCGACAAATATATATACATCAAACGTAACGAACGTCTTCGTTGAAATTAAGTCTCCTTGATACATTAAATCCGTTCCAGCAATAATTCCGAGTATTGAAGAGTTTTTTACTAAATTGAGAAATTGATTTCCTAGAGGAGGAATGACGATTTTCATCGCTTGAGGTAAGACGACATGATACATCGCTTGCGTATAAGTTAATCCTGAAGAACGTGCTGCTTCCATTTGACCTTTCGCGACTGATAAAATACCAGCACGAATTACTTCCGCAATAAAAGCCGCTGTATAAACTGTAAGCGCAACTGTCCCTGCTACAAAACCGTTGAAAGTAATTCCTATTACAGGCAAAGCAAAATAGAAAATGAATGCAATTAATACGAGTGGAATATTTCTAACAAACTCTACATAGGCAGAGCCAATCCAATTCAAAATACGAATAGGTGAAATTCGCATCACTGCCATAACAATTCCTAAAACAAAACTTCCTATTAGTGCAACTACACTAGACATAACCGTATATTTAAATCCTTCTAAATACATATCAATGTTATTCGTTAATATAGAAAAATCAGGCACATATTCTCCCCTCTTTCTTTACAAGAAGAGGATGAGTACTCTCATCCTCTCACTCTTACTATTTATCACGAGAAATAAAGTTTCATTTTACTTCTCTTGTTTTTGACCAATCCATTTTTCATACAATTTATCGTATTCTCCATTCGCTTTCATATCTTTTAATAAACTATTAATCTCTTTCGTTAAATCGTCTGCACCTTTTTGTACTGCAATTCCATACGGTTCATCCGTGAAAATTTTCCCTACAACTTCATAATTAGAATCTTGTTTTGCCATTCCGTAAAGAATCGCATTATCTGTAGTTAAAACATCGCCTTTACCTGCTTTTAACGCTGTAAATGCCTCACTATAATTCTCAAACTCTAATACTGTTGCTTCTGGTGATTTTTGGCGAATGTTATTTGTAGATGTTGATCCTTTTACAGCTAATACTTTAACGCCTTGTTTTATATCATCAATGCTCTTAATATTGCTTCCTTTTTTCACAAGTAACGATTGTCCTGCTTTAAAATATACATCTGAGAAATCTACTTCTTTTTTGCGTTCTTCCGTAATTGTCATTGTCGCAATAATTGCATCAATATCACCATTTTTCAGCATCGGAATACGTGTTTTAGACGTTACTTCTTTCAGCTCTAGTTTCTTTTCATCACCAAGAATTTTTTTCGCAAGTGCCTTCGCGATATCAATATCGAATCCTTCTACTTGCCCTGTTGAAGGGTTTTTCAATCCAAATAAATTCGTATCATTCTTCACTCCAACTACTAACTTCCCGCGCTTCTTAATTTGCTCAACAGCTCCGCCTTGCTTCGTATTCGTTTCTTTCGCCTCGTCTTTTTTCCCCCCGCACCCAGCAACAATAAACACGAATAAACATGAGAATACGATTAGGGTAAACAACTTTTTCATCTTAAGCATGAAATTCCTCCTTTAATGATTTAATACCCGGCTTAAAAATAGACGTGCTCTTTCTTGTTCAGGATTTGCAAAAAATTGTGATGGTGTTGTATCTTCGATAATTTGACCGTCATCCATAAATAAAATTCTATCTGCTACCTCACGTGCAAATCCCATCTCATGTGTGACGACGACCATCGTCATTCCTTCTTTAGCCAGCGCTTTCATAACATCAAGCACCTCTCCGATCATCTCTGGATCAAGAGCGGACGTAGGCTCATCAAATAGCATAATTTTCGGTTGCATCGCGAGCCCTCTAGCAATAGCTACCCTTTGCTGTTGACCTCCGGATAATTGATGAGGATATACACCTGCCTTCTCCGGGATTCCTACTTTCTCTAAATAAACCATCGCTGTTTTTTCTGCTTCTTCTTTTGAAGTTTTATTTACTTTAATTGGTGCTAGTGTAATATTTTGCAGAACTGTTTTATGTGGGTATAAGTAAAAATGCTGGAAGACCATACCAATATTTCGGCGTAATTCATTCATATCTGTTTTTTTATTGTGTACATCTGTATTTTGTACGATTAACTCTCCATCAGTAATCGCCTCTAACTGATTTATACACCGAAGCAATGTACTTTTTCCTGATCCTGAAGGACCAACAACTACTACCACTTCACCTTTTTTCACTTGCACATTAATATTTTTCAAAACTTGGAAGTTACCATAATATTTATTTACATTACGAAACTCTATCACCATACTCCCCCCTCTCCTAAACAAAGCATGTACATTCTTTTTATATTCAAAAATAGGCAAAAAAATAACTTTCATCTTCATTTTGTCCATAAAAAAGAGCAAAGGGATTTCCCTTTGCTCCTTCATTTCTATTCTCTTAAGATACTTCTTCTTTCTTGTCTTTCCCGTATTCATGCTCCCAGAAATCAGCATTTTTAATTCCTAATTTCTGCGGATCGAATACTGGATCTTTTCCTTCTTTTTTCTGCTTTTCATAATCCTTTAATGCGATCAATGCCGGTTTTTGTAATAATAGAATCGCAATAATGTTAACCCATGCCATAATTCCTACACCAATATCTCCTAAAGCCCATGCTGTTTCTGCTGTTTTTACACAACCGTAGAATACAACTCCTAAGAATACAAACTTTAGTACGATAGACATCCAAGGACGGTCTTTATCACGATTTAAGTAAGCTATATTCGTTTCTGCAATGTAGTAATAAGCCATAATTGTTGTAAATGCGAAGAATAGTAAAGAGATTGCTACGAAACCGTTTCCAAATCCAGGGAAAACAGATTCTACTGCTGCCTGTGTATAACCAGGACCTGGCTGTGCACCATTTAATTTATTGACGATAAAGTTTTTTCCGCTTGCATCAAATACGTTATACATGCCTGTAATAATCATCATAAATGCTGTTGCTGAACAAACAAATAATGTATCAATGTAAACGGAAAATGCTTGTACTAACCCTTGTTTAGCTGGATGCGATACTTCAGCTGCTGCTGCTGCATGGGCCCCAGTTCCTTGCCCTGCTTCGTTTGAATAAATACCACGTTTTACCCCCCAAGAAATTGCTAAACCGATAATCCCGCCAAAAGCCGCTTCTAATGCAAATGCACTTTTTAAAATTAACATGAAAGCGTCTGGTAATTTTTCAATATTCATAGCTACAATTACACAGGCTACTAAAATATAGCCAAGCGCCATAAACGGTACTACAACTTGCGCTACGTTAACAATTCGCTTAACTCCACCAAATATAATAAGTGCTAATGCCGCTACTAATACCGCTCCTGATACAGAAGTATTAATACCAAAAGCTGTTTCTAGACTTACAGCAATACTATTCGCCTGAACACCCGGTAACAGCATCCCCGTCGCAAGAATTGTCGCTGCAACGAATACTAAAGCATACCATTTAACACCTAGTCCTTTTTCAATGTAATAAGCAGGACCACCGCGGAATTGCCCTTGATGCTTCGTCTTATATATTTGTGCAAGCGTCGATTCTACATATGCAGAACCAGCTCCTAGAAAGGCTACCGCCCACATCCAAAATACAGCCCCTGGACCACCAAAGGCAACAGCCGTTGCAACACCTGCAATATTTCCTGTTCCAACGCGCCCTGATAATGAAAGTGCTAAAGCTTGGAATGAAGAAACACCCGCATCCGATTTTTCCCCTTGAAATGTAAGTTTCACCATTTCTCCTACATGTCTTACTTGTAAAAACCTTGTTCGAATGGAAAAATATAGACCTACTCCTAAACATAAATAGACAAGTGCTGGACTCCAAACAATATTATTTATCCAACTTACGATAGCTTCCAACTTTCCCCCTCCTTCTTTATAAAGAATATTCAGAATATATATAAAATTATAAGTGTATACCGAATCTATAACAATATTATTTTAATAAAGCAAACATATTTTTGTATAAAAAAACAAAGTATATATTTATTTTATATACTTTGTTCCCTTATCTCTGTATTATGTATTCACTATTGCCTCTTGCTTTATAATTCTTTCATACAACTCATCTGATAACTTTTGAAAATCCTCTGGCATATCTTTCCCCTTAAATTTCTTTTGAATCGTACCGTATAGGCCTATATCACGTAACCGTAAAAATAACGGTAACGATTCATACCAACTATCCGCCAGCCTGTGCTCATATTCGTACCCCTTTCTTAACACTTGTAACTGTTTACGAGCAAATTCCGTCTTTTTCTCCAATGTCCACGGTGTAAAAAGAACAGAGTAATAAAGAACCATTGCCAAATCATGAATGAAGTAATTATAGGCAGCGTCATCAAAATCAAAGATTGTTAGCCCTTTTCCATCATAATGAAAATTACCTGGATGAATATCGCCATGCATAAGGCCAAACGTTTCTCTTTCGATTGGAAGAGCCTTTATTTCATCCATTAATACAGTGGCAATCCCTTTCACCTTCTCATCTTCTAATCCATTAACAATGCTACTTTCATCCTCTTCCCACGTATCACGGTAGTCTGTTTTAGGATAATCCATTGTAAGGCGGTGCAGTTGTCCAATCGCTTTTCCCCACGCTTCAAAGTAAGCATCTCCCCAATAAGGCGATCCTTCTCCTTTTACTTGCTCACCTTGTGCATATGTAAATAAAGACGCGAAAAAGAAAGTGCCATCTTCCGCTCCAATTTCTTCTACAAGGTTTTGAGATATTGAATTACGAGGTCCCGCCACTTTTGCCCCATGCTCTGCAACATACCGTAAAAAATCTAGTTCGGTCTCTACCTCTTTTTTAGACCGATGAGAAGAATGGGTTAAGCGTAATACGTAATCTTCATTATTTTTACCCTTCGCCTTAAAAATATAATTTTCAAAATCACCAAGTGGCTTTTCTTCCACCGTTACATGATATGCCTTTGCTGCTCTTGCTAAAATTTCATTCGTAAAAACACGTTCTACTGCTATCTCCATATATATCCCTCCTATATATCCTTTATTTTAATTCGACATGAATGTCAGAAGTACTGCTATGAAATTGAATAATGCGTGGGCAATCATAGCCGATAAAATAGAATTTGTTTTTTCATATAACCACGCGAATACTACACCGCTTAAAAAATTCACCGGTAATGTGTTATATGTTGGAATATGAACAACGGTAAATATTATTGAACTTATAAGCACCCCGCCCCATATGCCATATCTATCACGAAAAAACGTATAAAAAACACCTCGATATAAAATTTCTTCATAGATTGGTGATATAACTGCTGCTCCAATTACCGCGATACAGAACGCATATATTGATTTATCATTTTGGATCGTCTCCGTTTTACTATTTTCGAAAGAAATCCCCAGTTTCTCCATTATCATTAATACTCCAACACTCACTACAATCAAAGAAATAACCGCTACAAATGTCCACAATAAATCTTTCCATGAAAGCTTCCGAATTCCAATATCTTTCCACGACAGTTTATATCTTTTTATGCAAAAAAGATAAACTAAAAATGTAAATATCACTGCCATTATAAGTCCCATTAATACTCCAGCATATAATGAGTTCCCTATTATTTTTAAAGCATAATCATAAAAAAGAGATTCAACCATTACTGGTACAATCAGAAATACAAAAACAAATAAATATAAAATTTCTTTCCATCCCCACATACATTTTAAAGTCATCTACACCATCCCCCTATATCCTATTTTCTTTAGTATAAAAGATGACGTAACGTAACTTTCAAGCTTATTTTTTTCAAATAATCCAAGCATAATTTTCTCTCAAAACACAAAAAAGGTTGATTCACTCAATCAACCTTTACACTATTAAAAATTTTATTTCTCAATTCTTCATCAATTTATTCTTATATATAACATTTATCTTTATCTCTCTTCACCTTTTGTCTGCATTGAATTGAAAGTCCAATTTAATTTTAATGAATCTCCTTGAAATACATTTTGCTCTTCATTGCTATCTACAAATGTGAACATTACGTAGAAAGTATCATCATCACCAGGAGCAAGTCCATTTCCTTCTCGGTCTACAACACCTTTTTGTACAAGATCAGGAATACTTCCGTTTTGCGTAGCTACCTTTAATTCAGATAATGTAGTAGACCAAATTGGAACCTCATTTTTATCCAAATTCCATAAGAAATCGACACGGATATGATCACCAAAATCAGCACTTCCATTATCTCCTTTAGCATCGATTACACTGTAATCTGTCAGAAGTTTCACATCTCCTATCGCTAAAGTTCCTTTGTTAACTAATTGAAAACCGCGTTCCATTTCATCACCTGGTTTAATATTGTCGACATTAATAACAACTTCAGGATTAACACTCAAATCTAAAGTACCCGCTGCAAACGTGTTTTGTGATACTTCCTTATCACTAAAATACGCATATGTCCCCCCGCCAATTAAAGATAAACCAAGCCCTGCAGTTACAACACCCATACCAAGTTTTTTCTTAATACTCATTTCACAAGTCCCCCTATTTTTAAAGTTCAAACTCCAAACCTTATTTCCATCCCACAAACAATACTAATTAAACAAATAATATCCCCCATAACGAAACCTAACCAACGTTAAACTATTTACTTCATGTATACAAATAACTATCACTTTAAGAATAGCCGGTAATGTTACATCGAATCATTACCGGTCCATTGTTAGTAAATCCTATTTAATTCTATACTCATTGTTTTATCACTTAGTTTACTCTAGAATTGTGCCCACTTATTTTTTTGGCTCTAATCCAATGGAACGTAAGATTTTATCTAACGTCACTGGCCCTACATTTTCTTTCGGTTTCTGATTTTCTTTGGCATCTGGACCCTTTTTCAAGAAATTCTTCTCAATAAAACGAATATCTGTTTCATTTACAACACCATCTTGATTGACATCTCCATCTTTTACAGCCACTTTTCCTTTTTCATATGAAAGAGCTGCTATTCTAGCATCTTGAATATCTACCATTTTATCGCCGTTTACATCACCTGCAAGGCTGTCATCCATATCAGCTCTAAAGTTTTGTCCCACTAATTCTCCATCCTGCATTTTCCCTATTTTTGTAGTTAATTTACTATTTAAATGACCTGGCATTTCTACGAAAATATTATATTCTGTATCACTTACTGGAACACTATGAATTTCAAATTGCCCATTATCATCAACCGTTCCTGTATATTTCTTTCCATCCTTACCAACTGCATACACTTTTGCTCCTAGTTTTGTGTAGTCATTCTTACCTAAATACCCCTCTTCAGTTAAGAAAGCTTCTGGTCCAATATATCCTGTAACCATTGCATGTTTCGAAATAATAGAAAAGGATTTATCTTTAAACACAGGAATCTCAACGCCTTCTGATGCACCTGTTTTTGTATAAGAGAATTTATCTACTCCAAATGCTGTTAAATTATTAAAATACTCGTCACTCGTCATCTCGAATGTAACATCTACAAATGGTGCGTCTCCATCTAGACCTTTAAATTCTGTTCCTTCTAAAGATGCACCAACTTTCACCTTGTTTTCCCAGTTTCCTTCTTCATTTATCACTGGATCTTCTAATTTAATATTTAATCCATGTTGTTTTGCATATTCTGCAAGTGCTGGATTTGGTTTAACATCTACAAATTTAAACAACTGTTTACTATAAGGAATCTCAAATGTACCTGACATAAGTTGTTTCACATTATTAAGATTTAAAGTTAATGTAATTTTTTCTCCTAGTTTAACTTTATCCTTGTCATAGCTTGGGACAGCGTATTCCGTTCCCTCTTTAACAAAGACATAATCTTTAAATCCATTTGCCATATTTGATGCAGTTGCAAGATCATATCCAAATAACCTTAAATTAAGCGGTTCATTGATTTCCTCTGGAAGTACACCAAATTTAAAATCACCATTGGCTTGAATTGTATTCAACCAACCTGACGGAAAAGCAGAGTTTTGGTAATATACAATTTCATTAGTTTTTTGGTCATACTGAAGGCCTTTTGCCTTTAATACATCTATCGTAGAATCATAAATGTTACCATGTACCCATAATGCACGCTGACCATCTTCTTCTTTGAACATAGATTCATTTACCTCATGAACGCCAGGTTTTACATCGGTAAATTTCATTTCAGGTTTGATATTATCAATAATTACGCTATCTCCTTTTGTATAAGGTTTCCCTTCTTTGTCATATCCAATGAAATCAAGTTGGTAATCTCCATCAGGCAACGTAACTCGCTTGTCTCCAATTGGATGATTTGGATCTCCTGTAAACGGGAATACATAGCCACCCATACCATCGAACATGATATATTCAATATTTGGTGTTAGACTGCTAGCATTAATTGTCCCCACAATTCCTAATGCCTTTCCTGTTTTTCGATCCTTCACCACTGCATCGATAGTTTCAAGTGGACTGTTCAATTTAAATGTCAGCGGTGAACTCGGCCTTTCCATAAATGGATGGAAGTTAGATGTATCTGTTGCCATTGCATCTCTCAGCAAATCTACAGATTCAATTCCTTTTTCTGTGAATTTAACTGCAAATGGCACTTGATATACTTCTTTTTCATTTTTTTTATTTGAAATATGAATATATCCCTCATATCTACCAAATTCAGCGTTTTCTGGAATGATAATTTCAGGGCTAATTTCCCCTGATGTACTAGGAGCTACTTTAATAGAATCTTGTACGTTCAGCTTCACACCATTCTTCGCTGCATCTTGCACACCTACACTTGTTGGTGAAAACTCTACTTCTAATTTAAACTCTTTCTCGTCTGTTTTATTGCTGTTCTTAATTAAGACTTTTCGACTATCTTTAATAGGTCCATTTCCCAATTGGTTTTTATACCCGAATGCAATAGACCCTGTTTTTTCTTCAATTTCTACTTCTTCATCATTTACAACGTTTGATGTTTTATCGATAACCTCGATAGCTGTATCTGCATGAACTGCACGATACGCATCAATTCGGCCTGATCCTACCTCAAATACAGAGCGTGCCTCTTTTAAGTCAACTGCAGTATTCATAAGCGCTTCTTTTACTTCAAACGGACTATAGTTTGGATGTTCTTGTAAAATGAGTGCCGCTACCCCCGCAGTATGAGGAGTTGCCATAGATGTACCTGACATACGTCCATACGCTACCGGATAATTTTCTCCATCCTTTGGATCATTAATATATTCAGGAACAGTTGAGAAAATAGACACACCTGGTGCTACAATATCTGGCTTAATATCATCTGTTTTAGTTGCAGGACCACGGGAGCTGAAATCAGCTAAGTGATCTCCCTCTGTTTTTATATTACTAAGTTCCCCAAACGCTAACGACACATCCCCTTGTACAGCTTTTGCTTGCAATTTCTCACCATCTACTTTTGTTAAGCGGAATGATGGAATAGATGCAGTACTTTCCCCAAGATAACTTGTAATTTCCCCATCTACATTGTTGTATACAATTACCGCCTTTGCGCCTGCTTCCTTAGCATTTTTAATTTTTTCATCGAATGTAATCTCACCGCGCTGGATGAGCGCTAACTTTCCTTGTACATCTTTCCCTTTAAAATCATCTATTTTCCCAAGACCTGTATATACAACAGATAATGATTGACCTTTCAAATCTTCAATCTTATCAGTAAAGCTTTTTCCAAGTAGCATCATTTTATCCACATGTAAATCAGCTGCATCGGCGGAAAATGTCGGGATAGTCATCGCAGCGTCACTTGCTCCAACTGTAATTGGAAGTGCTGCTGCACTAGGTGATCCAAGGGTACCTTCTTCTGGACCACTATTACCTGCCGCTACTACTGTAACAACACCAGCTAACATCGCATTGTTTACTGCAATAGAAGTAGGATATAAAGGATCATTAATAGACGCACCTAATGATAAATTGATAACGTCCATATCGTCTTTCACTGCTTTATCAATCGCAGCAAGAATACCGCTTGTTTGTCCACTTCCATATGGACCTAATACACGATATGAATATAAATCTACATCCGGAGCGACTCCCGTAACTGCATAATCCACACTATTCTTTTTGTCTGCAGCAATTGTCCCAGCTACATGAGTACCGTGGGATGTATAGTATGCACTTCCATCATAAATTTCAGGATATCCTCCAGAATTTTGCCAATCCTTATACGTTGTCTCCATTGGATCAGCATCATTATTAACAAAATCCCATCCTTTTATTGAGTTCGGATCTATTTTGCTTGCATCTTCACCTTGCTTTGCACGATACCCTTTATAAGCATCTTTTAAATCAGGGTGGTTATAATCAATACCTGTGTCCAGTACACCTACCTTAATTCCTTTTCCTGTTATTTTTTCATCATGCAGCTTGTCCACACCAATTTGTGGTACACTATCTGCCATTTTGGGTTCGGCAGCCGTCTTAGCTGTTTCTTTCGGTAAATCAATTTTGACCTCACTATCTTCCCATACGCGCTTAACAATACCAGTGCGAACTAAGTCTTCAATCATATTCGCAGGTAACGAAATCGCTACACCATTAAAAGCATTCTTATATTCTCTTGTTATTTTGGCAGATTTAAAATTCGTCCCTTTATCTTTATTCTTTTGAAGCTGCTCAAACTCTGATTTAAATTCTTTATGAGATGCTTCTACCTTTTGTTCCGCAGTTGAAAGGGCTATTTTTTTCCCCTTAGCTGCTTGTTTTAACATCTCGATTTTGCTAGGTGCTTGCTTAAACTCTACAATCACATTCACATTATCAGGACTTGCTGTATTGATGCCTGGTGAAATAACAAAACCTGGTTTTGTATCTAACGTTTTTAAGGCATTACGTTGTTCCTTTGTAAGACCTTTCAATATAGCATTTGCATCATCAATCCCAGTTAAAGTAGTTGTATTTACCTCTTCGGCCAATACGTTATATGGAATTCCTTGAGACATTAACATACCAACAGTTAGCGTTCCGATAAGTATTTTTCCGAATTTCCCCTTCTTCATAGCGCATCTCCTTATTATTAAAATTATTTTTTCTAAAATAAATCCTCTGATCTCCTATTTAGCATTGGCAATTCTATCAACCTTGAATCTATTTAAAATAATCGAGAATCTCCAACACTACTACCGCCATCCCCACACTTCTAATCTTCTTTCTATAAAAGCCCCCATAAATTGTTTCCAACTACAATGATTTACAACATGAATTATTAGTAGCGTTAAGCAATAATTCTATTTTTATTATTTCACATTTTGATTTTTCTGAATATTAAACAAAAGGAGTAATTTTTTTCTAATGATTCTATGCCCAAATAGTACAAAAGAACTACCTTGCCCTTTATTCTTTGTAATATAGAATAAAGAAACACGATAGTTCTTTTAAACATCTCTTATTTAATCCAACGGAACCAATTGATTTCGAACAGCATAAATCACCGCTTGTGATCGACTTTTTACATTTAGTTTTTTAAAAATTTTATTGATGTGAATTTTAACTGTTTTATCACTAATATATAGAGCTTCAGCAATTTCTTTATTACTAAGTCCTTTTACTAATTCAAAAAGAATTTCCTTTTCACGTTCCGTCAGTTCATTTTCATTTGATTCTAATTTCATTTTTTGCTGATGATATGTAATTAATTTTTTAGTCATACGCGGATGAATAACTGAATCGCCTCGATATAACATTCGAATTGCTGCTATTACCTGCTCCGATGATGAATCCTTCAATAAATAACCATCAGCACCAGCCTGAAGTGCATCCATTAAATACTCATCATGTTCATACATTGTAAACACAAGCACTCGGCAATTTGGATAATTTTTTTTTACTAACTCTGTGGCTTCAATCCCATTTTTCCCTGGAAGATTAATATCCATCAAAATACAATCTGGTCTGCATTCTTCTACTTTTCCCAATACTCCGTCCCCAGAGCTAGCTTCTCCAACCACTTTCATATCAGATTCATCCTCTAGTATGCTCCGAATTGCGTCTCGTAAAAAAGCATGATCATCCACTACTAATATTTTAATCATTTTACGCACCCCTTGTTTGTGAATCTGGAATTAATAGTGTAATTTCTGTCCCTTTCCCTACAGAACTATCAATCTGTAAAGTAGCCCCTAATTGTTCAGCTTGTTCATTCATATGTAATATACCATAATGTGGCTCATTCTTCGTTTTAACCATAGACTCAAATAGTGAAAAGCCGACTCCATTATCCTTAACCCTTAAAAGCACGTGCTCACTTTGATAGCTAAGTAAAACATCAGTCTTTTCTGCTTGTGCATGTTTTACAATGTTTTGCAAACTCTCTTGTAATGTATCAAAAATAACTCTTTCTTTTGAAAAGCTGAGTGCACGTGCATGACCTCTTTCATGATATGTAATATCTAGTTCATATTCTTGTTTTAAAGATTTTATTTTACTTGCTATCGCCTGCTTAAGCCCTAATTGTTGTGTCGGATATGGTTTTAAAGCATAAATAGAATAACGAACTTCTCCTAGGCTTCCTCTTAAATCTTTTATACTTTTCTCTACTATTTGCTGCATATCTATTGGTTTATCACGGTATTTTTTCTGCGCGGATTCTAGTTGGTATATCACCCCGGCCAATGTTTGTGCAATACCATCGTGAATTTCGCGTGCGATTCTATTTCTTTCTTCTAAAATCATTCTTTTTTCCTGTTCAGAAATCAATATTCTTGTTTTAACTACGTTAGCTAATTGGTTAGAAAACGTAGCTAACGACTGTACATCTTCCGGAAAAAAACCCGCAGTTCTACTTTTCCCTGCAACAAACATTCCGACTAGTTCATCATTTACAATAAGAGGAAAATATACAAGCGAGCGTATGACGCTATCAAATATTTCATCTCCAGGAGCCGTACCAGTTTTCCAATCATGAAACACAAGATTTTTAGAGATTCCCTCAAACGCCTTGGATATTTCTGAATGATCAGAAATATACAGACGAACTTTCCCATCTTTCAATAGAAGATTCCAGTTCCCATCATCTTTTGTCCATATTACATATGCTTGTATGCCAAAAAAGCCTTTAAGCGCTTGTTTAATATGTTTCAAGTTTCCTCCGGTTAGTCCACGACTAATTTCTGCCGTAATAAGAAACAGCTCATATAATCGTTCCTTCTCCATCCTTATCCGTACAGAAAAAGAACTAATAACTGAAATTGCTACAAGTGGAAAAAAGAAAAACAGTACTGTAATCTCGTTTATTTCCACACTATATGTACTAATTAATACATGCATCAGGGCCGCATAAGAGAAACCAAAAGTTTCGCAAAGAAATACCGTTACAGTTTTTTTATACCACTGATAGATTGAATATGGCTGCGGAAGAATTATCATTAACAAATCGTAAAAGCGGTTGTTGAAGAAGCCAAAAAACACGCAAAATAACAACAAAGATATTAAATTTTCATATAGAACTGACATATCTATCTTGTTAATTAATAAAGACATACATTTATTTGAAAACCATTCGGCCAAGATCAAACTAAGCGCATGCTGAGTACTATTAAATAACATTCTTTGTATCGGTGAACGACGATGCAGGTGAATAATTAGCGTTACGAGTACAATAGCAATAATAGTCATATGGATTCCAAACTGCCAACTCATAGCGTAAATTATCGGAAAGGTAAGCGAGCTAGTTCCTCTCCAAAATCGTACAGGAAAATACTCTGCAATCCCCATAAATATTAATAACAATATTAATATCGTTGGATAAGAAGGGATTTTAATATCAAGTAAAGATATGGTTATAGTAATCAAGCCAAGAAAAGAAATAAAATAAAGATAAGAACTAGCAATCTTTTCTCTCATAAAGATAGAATTTACATCCTTCAAAACAACCCCTTCTTTCTTTATAAAACTTCATTTTCTCTATTATCCAACAAAAAACCGGCACTGGCAAAATGGAAAAACCTCCACTAGCCAATCACCGGCTGTGTACTACACCTAAAAAGGCAAGACACAATATTAGTATAAATCGATTCTCATAAATTTCCTATTCATCAAACGATGTAATTATGCATACCGCTAGGCTTATCCTCTATAGTACAAAAGATATATATTAATATCGCTAATCTAATATACGCTTTCTTTCCATCCCTTATATCCTATTTTCTTTAGTATAAAAGATGATGTAACGTAACCTTCAAGCTACTTTTTTCAAATAATCCAAGCATAATTTTCTCACAAACAACAAAAATTAACAGAAACAATTTCAATGTAAAGGAGATGGAAATTATGGCCGAACAGAAAAATTCACAACAAGATAATAAAAAAAAGCATATGTTTCCATCACTTCCGGAAAATATTAATTACATTGAAAATAAGCTCTGTCATTCAGATGATATAAAAAAATTAGATGTCCCTTTCCAAAATGGAAAAGGAACAATTATATATATCGAATCTTTAGCAGACCCAAATTTAATTCATCAATTAGCTCTTGAACCATTATTAACTCGATCGGATCTGTCTTTAGATAAAGCTTTTGCCACATTAAATATGAAAAAAGAAACAAATTTAAATTATGGTGTGCAGCTTTTATTACAAGGTAAATCTTTATATTTTCATGAACACGTCGACAGTTTTTGTATTTTCGAAACAGCTCTATCTTTAAAGAGAGATATAACAGAACCTGATAATGAAGGGATTGTCCGTGGACCGCATACTGGTTTAGTAGAAGATTTAGCAACCAATTTAGCTTCTATTCGTAAACTCATAAAAAGTCCACATGTCGTCGTTAAATATTTCACACTCGGTGAAGAAATGCATACGAAAGTGGCAATTGCTTATATGCAAAACATAGCTAATGACGATCTAGTTACAGAAGTAAAAAGAAGGTTAGAAACGATTAAGACAGATGCACTTATGCCTCCAGGATATATACAAGAATTTATAGAGGATACGTCTTTCTCACCCTTTCCGCAACAATTAAATACAGAGCGTCCAGATAGAGTCGCAGCAAATTTAATGGAAGGACGAGTTGCTATTTTATCTGATGGAGATCCAACTGCACTTATCGTTCCTGTTACGTTATTTGCTTTCTATCAATCACCAGATGATTATAATAACCGCTGGATTGTCGGTTCTTTCATCCGAATGATTCGCTTAGTCAGTTTCTTGATTGCCTTTCTCTTGCCCGCTATATATATCGCAACAGTTGCTTTTCATCCTGATGTGTTGCCGCTCGAACTTGTTTATACGATTAAAGCTTCATTAGAAAAAGTGCCACTTCCTCCTATTTTTGAAGCTCTCTTAATGGAATTAATCTTTGAATTATTACGGGAAGCTGGTATTCGCTTGCCAAGCCGAGTTGGACAAACAATCGGTATTGTAGGTGGTTTAGTAATTGGTGATGCAATTGTAAAAGCCGGTCTCGTTTCTTATACAATGATTATCGTTGTAGCTTTAACTGCAATCTCATCTTTTCTTGTTCCATCAAATGATATGAGTTCCGCAGTTCGGATTCTTCGTTTTCCGTTAATGCTCCTTGCTGCCATATTCGGCTATGTAGGAATATCATTCGGTCTCATTATAACTTTCGTTCATTTATGCCAGTTACATTCATTTCATACCCCCTATCTTTCTCCTGTTGCTCCGATGCGGATAAAAGATATGAAAGACTCTTTTGTACGACTACCAATTTGGTCGTTTTGGGAACGACCACATGATTCAAAACCGAAAAAAATGCAACGACAACATGTAACGAGAGAGGATGAGAACGGTGACAAACACGCAAAGTAAAATTTCACTTGTTCAATTTACCTTTTTCGTTATTCAATGCCAAATCGGAGTTGGTATACTTTCTCTACCAAACCGTCTTCACCCAATAGCAAAAGGTGGCGGATGGATTTCTGCTCTCATCGCTGGTCTTGCAATTCAACTTATTATTTTACTTATGTGGCTTTTCTTAAAACGATTTCCTGATGCAGATATGTATGAAAGTGTTTGTATGCTATTTGGGAATAAGTTTGGAAAACTATTAGGTTTTGCTTATGTTTTTTATTTTACCCTTATCGGTATGACGGTTATGTTAAATGCTTGTAATGTCATTAAAGTTTGGATATTACAAGCAACTCCTTGGTATGCCACCCTCATGCTATTTACAATAGCTTGTTGTTACATAGCTTATAATACGTTCAAAGTCATCGTACGGTTTTACGTCATGGCTTCTATTCTCATTTTACCAATGGCTCTTTTAATTGCCCTAGGGCTTACACGAGCTGATTTTTCTTACATTTTTCCAATTACAGAAGCCGGATGGTGGAATATTATTCAAGCATCAAAAGAAACCATTACAGCTATGTATGGTTTTGAGATTATTCTTATCGCTTTCCCAAAAGTAAACGGGAGTTCTGTGGCAAAACTGAAAGCAATTTCTATCGCTAATGGATTTGTAACTCTTTTTTATACTTTTACTGTTTGGATTTGCTTTATCGTATTTAGTCCAAAACAAGTTGAACTTATTCCAGAGCCAGTTGCTTACTTATTGCGTTCTCTGCATATTGGGATTATAGACCGAACCGATTTACTATTCATCCCAATATGGATGATAACTGTTGTAGCTTCTATTGCTAGTTATTACTGTGCTGCTTCTATAGGAATTGGACATATCTTCAATCTGGCTAATCATAAAAAGGCTGTTCCAATCGTTGGTATTATTGCTTTTAGTGTAGCCCTATTTATAGATTCACCTGAAGAATTAAAAGTAATTGCAACTTTTACTGATAAGTTCACGTATATTTTCATAGTTGTCCTCCCTCTTTTATTTCTACTTTATTCAGTAATAAGGAATAAGAAAGGAGAACAGTATGTTCCAAAAAAGAGTTAAATTACTTTTTATATTATGTACTAGTGCATTCCTTTCTGGCTGTTGGGATCAAGAACCATTAAGAGAAGCGAGATTAGCTTATAGCATTGGATATGATATTACGGAAGAAAATAAACTTCAGCAAACGCTTGAACTCGTAAAAAGTTCAAGCGGAGAGCAATCTTCATTCGAGAATGAAATACATTCAGCAAACGGGCATAACATAAGGGATACAAGCGATGCCCTAAAAAAAAATGTGACTGGGAATATTCGCTATTTTAAATATGGTGTTCAATTACTAGGAACCAAAATTCTAAAAAAAGGTATACTCCCCTATTTAGATGTCAGCTTTCGGGACCCAACAAACCCAACTGCTTTAGTAAAACTTATTGCAGTAGATGGTGAAACATCCGAGATACTAGAAAAAAAGAAGGTAGGAAATTTACTAATTGGAGATTTTCTAAAGAAAAAAGTGAAAAGCTTAGAAGATATGAGTGTATTTCCAAAAGAAACTTTAGAAACAGCTGCTACAAAAATGTTAGATCCCGGTAAAGACTTTACCCTCCCTTCTATAAAAATAAAAGGAAAAGAAGTAATTACAAACGGGTTAGCTTTATTTAACAATGATAAATTAACTGGGCATTTACCTTTGAAACAATCTGTTTTATTCGTATTATTAACCGGAAAAATGGGAACAAGTGCCCGTATAACCCAAAAACTTACTAGCGATGAATCAGAGAAGACATCTGATTATTTAACAATGGAAGTTAGTAATCGAAAGTTAAAGCGAGACTTAAAAATAACAACAGATAGAAAAGGAAATGTATATGCTCACATTAAGCTTCAACTAAAAGTTATAGCCCTTGAGGCTCCAAGAGATAATATTTACAAAATGGAAGAAAGAAAAAAATTAAATGAAAAATTATCTAAACAACTTACAAAAGAAGCAAAACAAATAACGAACAGGTTACAAAAAGCAAATTGTGATGCTTTCGGTATAGGTAGAAATCTTATCGCTTATCATCCAGAGTTATGGAAGAAAAAGAATTGGAATAAAGATTATGCAAAGGTAAAATTTAAACCGGAAGTAGAAGTAAAGATTTTATATAGTGGCGTCTTAAAATAAAAAGGTTGGACGCCCGCCGGCATCCAACCTTTTATTTCATATAACGATATACAATTGACTCATACGGTCTTAAGTTAAGATTGGTAATATCTTTACTTGAATCTTTGTAATTTGATAATAATACTTCTTGTTTCATACCATCTAATTGAACATGAACTGGTACAGAATACGTTATTTCTTCTCCATAGAAGTTATTTATAACAAGTAATACTTCATTATTTACAGTACGTGTATACGCCCAAATGCTAGGATGATTTCCATCTAAAATAGCATATTTCCCTTCTGTAATTACATCATACGTTTTTCTAAGTTCTATTAACTTTTTATAATGATAAAATACAGACTCTTTATCTTCTAATGCTTTTTCTACGTTTATTTCTGTAAAGTTTTCAGCCACTGAAATCCAAGGTGTACTTGTTGTAAAACCACTGTTCATCTCTTCATTCCACTGCATCGGAGTACGGGAATTATCACGAGATTTTTGTTTTAAAATCCCGATAATATCTTCTTTTGATAATCCTTCTTCCAGCTTTATATCATATATATTTAACGATTCCACATCGCGATATTGCTCGATGGACTCGAATTTAGGATTCGTCATACCGATTTCTTCGCCTTGATAAATGTAAGGTGTGCCCTGCAACATATGCATAGCTGTCGCTAGCATTTTCGCAGATTCATTTCGGTACTTCTCATCATCACCAAACCGTGAAACGATACGAGGCTGGTCATGATTACACCAGAATAACGCATTCCATCCTCCGCCCTTTTGCATTTCAATTTGCCAATTAGACATAATTTCTTTTAATTTAATGAAATCAAAATCAGCTTTCGTCCACTTATCACCATTCGGATAATCTACTTTTAAATGATGGAAACTAAACGTCATGCTTAGTTCATTGCGCTCAGGATTCGAATATTTAATACAATTATCAATTGTCGTAGATGACATTTCTCCAACTGTAATTACATCTTTCCCTTCAAAAACATTTTGGCTCATCTCTTGTAAATATTCATGGACGCGTGGACCATCTGTGTAATATTTACGCCCATCACTTGTAGCAGTGGTGCCTTCATCACTTAAAAATCTTTGATCTTTTGAAATTAAGTTAATAACATCAAGGCGGAATCCTTTTACACCTTTCTCCAACCAAAAGCGCATCATATCGTACACTTCTTCACGAAGCTTTTCATTTTCCCAGTTTAAATCAGCTTGCGTCTCATCAAATAGATGTAAAAAATATTGCCCTGTTTTCTCATCATATTTCCAAGCAGATCCTCCAAATTTAGACTGCCAATTATTCTTTTCATCACGCCAAATATAATAATTTCGATACGGACTATTCTTATCTTCTTTTGCTTCTTTAAACCACTTATGCTCCGTTGAACTATGATTTACAACGATATCAAGCATGATTTCAATGTCACGTACTTTCGCTTCTTTTAAAAGCTCTTCAAACTCTTCCATCGTCCCGTAAGATGGATCAATGCTGTAATAATCACTTACATCGTATCCATTGTCATTTTGTGGTGATCGGTATATCGGTGTTAACCAAATATAATCCACTCCAAGTTCCTTTAAATAATCTAATTTCTCTGTAACTCCCTTTATATCACCGGTTTCTTTATTATAGTAACTATTAAAGCTCTTCGGATAAATTTGATAGACTACACTTTTATGCCAATCTTTCATGCTTAATTTCCTCCTACTTCTGTTTTACTCGTTTCGCAAATAACCATGTTAATGTAAATGGAATTACTACTGCGATTATCATCCCTACAATAAACATTGGAATCGATTTCGGAATGATAGAAATAAATGCTGGCAATCCGCCAATTCCGATTGCTGGTGCTAATACACCATTTAATGTAATAAATATCGCTGCTATAGCAGACCCAATAATCGCTGCATAGAACGGGAATTTATTTCTTAAATTCACACCGAACATCGCTGGCTCTGTAATACCGAAGTACGCTGAGATTGCTGATGTTGATGCCATACTTTTATCATTTTGATTTTTAGAAATCCAGAACATCGCTAGTGCCGCACTACCTTGTGCAATGTTAGAAAGAGCAATCATCGGCCAAATAAATGTACCGCCGTGCTGTGCAATTAGCTGTAAATCAATTGCAATAAACATATGATGCATTCCTGTAATTACGAGCGGTGCATATAATGCTCCAAATAATACTGCTCCAAGTACTGGTACCGTTTCATATACGCCAACTAATCCAGCCGTTAATAAATCGCCAATATGACGTGTAACTGGACCGATAATTCCTAACGCTAACACACCCGTTACAACGATTGTTGTAATTGGTACAACTAATAATTGAATTGCGTTTGGCACATGTTTCTTTAAGAAGATTTCAACTTTACTTAATACGAATGCTGCTACTAAAATGGGTAAAATTTGACCTTGATACCCTACCTTTTCAATTTGGAATAGCCCTAAAATATCGAAGTACTCAATCTTTTGTCCCTCTAAACCAGTCGCTGCTTTTCCATAATCCCACGCGTTTAATAAGGCCGGATGCACAAGCATTAATCCCATAACAATCCCTAGTATTGGACTACCACCAAAGCGCTTCGTTGCTGACCAACCAACAAGTGCCGGTAAGAATACGAATGCTGTATTGGCCATCATATTAATTAAATCCCAAAGCCCACCTAAGTTCGGATATACTTCTAATAAATTTTTCCCATCAAAAAATAAGTCCTTTGCCCCTAACAGGTTATTAATCCCCATTAGTAAACCTGCCGTAATAATTGCTGGCAAAATCGGCATAAATACATCTGAAAATACTTTTACAAACTTTTGAACTGGATTTAATTTTTTATCCCCTGAACCTTTTACGTCAGCTACTGTCGATTCTTCCATACCTGCAAGCGTTATCAATTCAGCGTATACTCGATCGACATCACCTGGACCAATTACAATTTGAAATACCCCAGCGTTATGAAACGCTCCCTTTACTAATGAAACAGACTGCAATTTATCATTATCTATTTTACTTTCATCTTTTAAAGCGATACGGAGCCTCGTTACACAGTGCGCAGCTTGTTCAATATTGTCTTTCCCACCAATATACTGCAACACTTCTTCTGCTATTTTACGATAGTCTTTCCCCATATTCCCGTCCCTCTTTTCTTTTTTTGATACCGTTTACACTTACATATTAACTCGTATATATAAGTTAGTCAACACTCGTATATATAAGTTGATGATTTTTTTATAAATAAAGAGATGGAACGATTATTTCGCTCCATCTCTTTATTTTCTTCGCGCCACATCTGAAAAGTGAAAAATATCTAAACGGTGACGTGATTCCGTATATTCGAACTGACTCCCATCGTATAAATGAGTAAAGTTTTTTACAACGACAACGTAGTCTGTCCCATTTAAATCTAAATACTTGCGGTCATCCTCTGTACATGGTTGCACTTCAATTACCCGCTGTGAATAGCTAATATGTAGCCCTAATTCTTTCTCAATGTATTTATAAATCGATGCAGTTGCAATTTCTCTCGTTAATCCTGGAATATACTCCGATACAAAATGGTTTATATCTAAAATTACTTTTTCTCCATCAATATTTCGTACGCGTTTAATATGATTTATTTCCGTTTTTTCTTTCACATTTAATAACTTTGCTACATCTTTCGTCGCTTTCATTTTCTCTATTTCCACGACTTCTGTAATACAGTAACGTCCTAAACGTTCATTTTCTTCTTGAAAACTTACAATACCACCAAAGTTAAATTCAATGTTTTTGCGCTTTAATACAAAAACACCTTTTCCGTGTATTTTTTGAACATATCCACGCTCTTGCAATAAATCTACAGCTTTTCTTACAGTACCCCGGCTTGCCTCGTACTGCTTCATTAATTCCGTTTCTGATGGAATTTTGCATCCTTCTTTTAATTGTTTATTATCAATAGACTTGCTGATTTCTGTATAAATTTGTTCATACTTACTCATCATCTACAATAGCCCCTTGTCACCTTCTAGTTCTATATGTATTATACCACGCTATACTCTTCTGCCAATCTCTCACTTATTTTCCAGTACAAGAAAACTATGGGTAAATATTTAGTCTCTAAAACGTATTTTTATAAATTTTTTTATATTTTTCTTTTCATTCAAAAAAACATGTAGTATACTAACTTCAAAATCAGAGGAGAAAGGGAGCAAAGAACTATGCTTACTTATACAACAATTGTAGTTACATTTGCACAAAAACATCATCATCATACGTAACCCTTGAAACCTAGCGGAAAAATTACGCGTAGGTACAAGGGTTATTCCCGTTGTACCTACGTTAGGCGAAGAGCCATGTAGGTATTTTTTATCTACATGGCTCTTTTTTTATTGCCAAAAAGCTAGTAAAAAATGATGTTTAAGCAAATCTTACTACAAAGGAGTTAACAAAAATGGAAACGAAAAAATGGGGATTATGGGTTTTAACAGCTTTTGTTATCGGGAATATGGTTGGCGGTGGCGTATTTATGCTCCCAGCAAATTTAGCACACGTATCAGGTCCAATGGGATCTACACTGGCATGGAGTATTACAGGACTTGGTGTATTTATGATTGCACTCGTATTTGGAAATTTAGCAATTCGTAAACCAGAATTAAAAGCAGGACCACAAAGTTACGCCCAAGCAATGTTTACTTCTCAAAAGACAGGTAAAGTTGCAGGATATAGTATGGCTTGGGGATACTGGGCTGCTAACTGGGCTGCTACAGCATCTGTTATTATTTCCTTTGCTGGATATTTATCAACATTTTTTCCAGTTTTACAAAGTAAGCAAATTCTCTTTTCAATAAATGGATTTTCACTAGAACTAGGAAAAGGGTTAACTTTTCTAGTATGTAGCCTTATGTTATGGGGAATTCAATATATTCTTTCTCAAAATATTGATCGAGCTGGAAATATGAATCTTCTTGCTACCATTGCAAAAATTATCGGATTTACAATGTTTATTGTGATTACATTATTCATTTTCAACGCCTCTAATTTCGGAGACGGTCAAACATTTATGAATGAAGCTGGACAACCTATTTCGTTGGGTGGACAAATAAATTCCGCTGCTATTGCAACACTTTGGGCGTTTATCGGTATTGAGTCAGCAGTTATGCTCTCTAACCGTGCAAAATCTCAGCACGATGTTAAGAAAGCTACGATTTTCGGATTAATCATCGCTCTTCTTATTTACATGGCAATTACTCTACTAACAATGGGCGCTCTTCCACAAGACGCTTTAAAAGAGTCTCAAAAACCATTAGTAGATGCATTAAATTTAGCAATTGGTACTAAAGGTGCTTATATAATGGCCTTACTTGCACTCGTATCTTTATTCGGCTCTACTGTAGGATGGATCGTTGTTAGCTCAGAAGTACCTTACCAGGCTGCTAAAAATGGACTTTTCCCTAAGTTTTTCAGTAAAACAAATAAAAAAGGTAGTCCTTCAAAATCATTATTTATTACAAATGTGATGACGCAAATTTTCTTATTCTCAACGATTTCTGGTACTGTTTCAGAAGCATATAATTTCGCTATTGTTGTAGCGACATTAGCATATTTAATCCCGTACCTTGTTTCTACCTTGTATCAGTTAAAATTAGTTATTACGGGGGAAACGTATGATATAATGCCGGGATCTCGAATAAAAGATGGAATCATTACTGCATTAGCATTTTTATATTCCATATGGGTTATTAAAACGGGAACTGCTGATTTAAAAACATTCTTCTTAGGCATTGGTTTGTTTGTATTAGGTCTTATTCTTTATCCAGTTTTAATGAAAGATTCACAAAAAAAACAATAAAAAAGAGAAGCTTTTCGCTTCTCTTTTTTTATTAAAAATCAGTTAATAACTTTTCTTTTAGTTCCCCTATATCTAACGGTTTCGCATAATAAAAACCTTGTACAAAGTCGCAACTCATTGATTTTAATAAACTTTCTTGTTCTACCGTTTCTACCCCTTCAGCAACCACTAATAAATTTAAACTATGGGCGATTTCAATAACCGATTTTACAATCGTTCGCTCTGGTTGTGCATGATCATAATGAAACTCACGAATAAAATTACGATCAATTTTCACAATATCAAGTGGTAGTTGTTTTAAATAATATAATGAGGAATACCCTGTTCCGAAATCGTCTAAAGCGATTAAAATTCCCATACTTCTTAATTCTTGTAATGTAGCAATAATATAATCAAAATGACGTACAGCTATACTTTCTGTTATTTCTAATATTAAACGATTTGGCGGAAACCCTGTTCGCTTCAATATACTACGAACAGATAAAATAAATCGCTTTTGCATCAATTGTTGTATTGATAAATTAACAGATAACTTCAGTCCCTCTTGATAATCTGGTAAAGTTTTAAACAGTCGACATGACTTTTCTAGTACCCAGTCTCCTAGTTTTATAATAAGTCCACACTCTTCAGCTACAGGGATAAATTCACTTGGTGAAATAGGACCTTCTTCTGTCTTACAGCGTACTAAAGCCTCAATACCAGTACATTTCTTTGTTTTCAAATCAATAATGGGTTGTAATGCCACTTTTAATTCTTCGTCACGAATCGCTTTTTGCAAAGCAAATTCTATTTTCATTCTACGGTTTATTTTCGCACGTAATTCATCTGTAAAGAAGCACGCCGCATTTCTTCCTTGCTCTTTCGCACTATACATGGCTAAATCCGAATTTTTTAATAACGTTTCAACGTCTTTTCCATCTTGCGGATAGGAACAAAGTCCTAGACTAGCTGAAATATATACTTCATGACCTTCAAGCATAAATGGCGCTTGAAAGCATGATAACACGGATGTCGCTAACTGCCTCATCTCATCATTTGTATGAGTTTTTGTTAACAGCACAAATTCGTCGCCACCAAGCCTAGCCAGAACATCTTTCTCTCCTAGCACATAATGCAACCGTGAAGCAACTTCGCTTAAAAGTAAATCTCCTATCATATGACCTAACGTATCATTCACTAATTTAAAACGATCTAAATCAAAGTAAATCATGCCAAACTCTATTTTCTCTGCAATCATCTTATTTACAGTCGTAATTAACTGTAAACGGTTCGGTAAACTTGTTAACGCATCATGATAAGCAAGTTCCCTATAACGACTTTCGCTTAATCGTAATCTTTGTTCTGCTTCTTTCCTACTACTTATATCATTTCGAATTGCAATAAATTGATAAGGTTCTCCCTTTTCATTTAAAAATGGAACAATTGTTGTTTTAACCCAATAATACGTACCATCTTTTGCTTGATTTCGAATTTCCCCTGTCCAGACTTTTCCACTCAAAATACGCTTCCATAGGATTTGAAAAAATGCTTTCGGATGATATCCGGAATTTAAAATACGGTGATCTTTTCCTATTAACTCTTCTCTTTTATATTTTGAAATTTTACAAAATTTATCATTCACATATGTAATAAGACCATTTCGGTCTGTAATAGCAACAATTGAAGACTCATCTAATGCTAATTTTAAATCTTGCAATGAAGAGTCATATAATGCATGACCTCTTTGTTCTAGCATGCGCACCTCTCCTTGCTTCCTATCTGACTAAAACACAACTCGTTTCTCTTCATAGAAATAGAGATATTTCATTTTCTAACAATACGCCTTTACATAAAATGAAACTTTAATCAGTGGGGGGGGTTGTCCATCCCCCACTGATTATTAGCCTTCACCAATCGGGCTTTTATCTCCCACCTAACTTCCTCACATTCACCGAATTTTGAGGTGGGAGTCTTACTGCCCGTTAATGCGGGATAAATCACAATTTTTTTCTAAATAGGCCGATTAAAATAACATAATATTATTTATAAAAAAAAGCAATATGGTGCTGTTTTAATTATAGTAGAAGCTTCTCATCTCTCTACTTATCTAAGCTTATTATACAGTATTCTCTTACATTCTTTGAATTTGTAAAGTGACAATTTCATCACTATTAGCCTCTGCTCCCTACTAATACGACCTCACACCTAACCTCTTTTATTTCATTAAATGTTAAGATGTAAATCTAACTGCCGATACATAATGAAATAGAGATTAATATACAAAATGCAACGATTCACGAATAATAATATAAAGTGAAACTTTAATCAGTGGGGGTTTTGTTCATCCCAACTGATCACCAATCGGGCTTTTACGGGTAGCAGGGCTTCCACCTAACTTCTTTGTTCCAGCTGAATTTTGAGGTGGGGGTTTTACTGCCCACAAATAGCGGGATAAAGCCAAAATTTGCATTTAACATATTGAATCATAATAACAAAATATTAACATATTTTCACCTTGTTTTTGGAAATATTTTATAAATAAATTATTAAACTAAAAAAGAGGATATCCTCTTTTTTAGTTTAATACTGATATGGTATTTGCTGATAACCCGGGTATGGCATTGGATATGGTGCTGGGTATGTTACTGGGTACGGTGCTGGATAGTAGCCTCCACCTGCCGCACCCGTTAATGCGCCAGCTGTAAGCCCACCTAACATGCCTCCAGCAAAACTTCCTGGGAAAAATCCTCCGCCCCACGAGCCGCCACCCCAGCCCCATCCACCACCGTGATGATGATGATGATCATAATGATTGTGTCCTCCATGGTGATTATGCCCTCCATGGTGATTATGCCCTCCCCCACCATGATGATTACGATAATATCCTCCGTGATTTAGCATATAGTTCATTTCTCTTCCTCTCCTTTTCAATTTCCCTACTTTAATATGTGTTGTATGAATAGTAAGGATACTGTTAATAATCCGTATAGTATGGATAGCAATATCCGACATAACCAAACGCAGGACTAAGTAAAGCCCCTTCCAGGAAAGAATCCTCCTCCTAAAAATGGAGAATGTACAAACCCACCAAATGGAAGATCGTACATTTTATTCATCCCCTTTTCTATATAAAAATGTAATAATATACTGTATGTAGGACAAATGCGGAAAGCATGGGGAAAATGTCTATATTTTGTAAAAAAAACAAAACACTTTATAATAAGAATGTCAGATTACACTTTTTATATAAGAAGTCTATATTTAAGAAAGATTTGAGGAATTTTATAGAAATGAAGAAACCTATCGTTCAATTATTATTAATATTTACAATCGTATCTATCGTTCTTTTCCTATTAAATACATCGGTTATTTCGTTATATACGTTTGTTGGTGCTCTATGGTCCATCACAATCGTAGGAATTTCATTCGTTATTTTTATCGAAAATAGATCACCCCAAAGTACCTTAGCGTGGTTTTTAGTATTAGCACTTCTTCCTGTTATAGGTGTACTTTTATACTCTATTTTCGGGCGTAGCCGTTGGAGAAGAAAAAAACATCTTCATCGTTCAGAAGAACAAAGAAAGTTATTCCGCGAAATATTAGAAGGAAGACGACTAGAATTATCACTCACAGTCCCATTACATGAACGTTCTATACATTTAACAGAAGTCCTACAAAAATTCGGAGGCGGGCCTGCCGCAGATAGAACGACAACAAAACTTTTAACAAACGGTGATCAAACCTTTTCAGAAATTTTGAACGCAATCGAGAATGCAAAACATCACATACATATTCAATACTATATTTATAAATCTGATGAGATTGGTACAAAAGTACGAGATGCTTTAATACAAAAAGCAAAAGATGGTGTTATTGTACGCTTCCTTTATGATGGACTCGGAAGTAATACGTTAAGACGACGATTTTTACAACCTATGAAAAAAGCTGGAATTGAAATTGTCGAATTTGACCCTATTTTTTCAGCTTGGTTACTCGAGACAGTTAATTATCGTAATCACCGTAAAATCGTCATTGTAGATGGAGAAATTGGTTTTACCGGAGGGCTCAACGTCGGTGATGAATATCTTGGTCGCTCAAAAAAATTCCCTGTTTGGCGTGATAGTCATTTAAAAATAGAAGGAAAAGCATTGTATAAATTACAAGCCATCTTTCTAGAAGATTGGCTTTATGCGTCTAGTGGATTGAATACTTATTCTTGGGATCAATTTATGAATAGACACTACTTCCCAGGAAAAGAAATTCCGGATGCAGAAGGTGCGGTGCAAATTGTAGCAAGTGGACCAAGCTCAGATGATAAAAGTATTCGTAATACATTACTAGCTGTTATGGGCTCAGCCAAAAAATCTATTTGGATCGCTACACCATACTTTATTCCGGATCAAGAAACTTTAACATTATTACGCTTAAGTGCAATATCTGGCATAGATGTACGCATTTTATATCCTGGTAAGAGTGATAGTATTATTAGCGATCAAGCATCTCAATCCTATTTCACTCCACTTTTAAAAGCTGGTGCTTCTATTTACAGTTATAAAGATGGATTTATGCACGCAAAGATTGTACTCGTTGACGATAAAATTGCAACAATCGGAACAGCAAATATGGATGTACGTAGCTTTGAATTGAATTATGAAATTATTAGCGTACTATATGAATCAGAAACCGTTCATGATATTAAACGCGATTTTGAAGAAGACTTTAAACACTCCACTGAAATTAAATGGAACTCGTTCCAAAAAAGAAGTATCAAAAAACGAATATTAGAGTCCTTTATGCGACTCATTTCTCCTTTACTATAAGCAATCAATGTGATATTGATTGCTTTTTCTTTTATATTTCCCCCTTCTCCTTTTCTTTGCATACCATATTAAAACAAGTTATCATAAGATGTATTACTTTATGAAAATAATGTTAGGTGGGAAATACATGTTAGAACAATTTCATATACATTCTGATTTAAAACAGCAGCTTTCTACAATTCATGAAAAGAATAAACAAGAAGCTGGTGAAAATGCACATTTAATTGGCAAGAAAATATATAAAGCATCTGATAATAGCATTATTGAAGATGCCATTACAGCACTTTTACTTGGTAAAAACATTCTATTAAAAGGGCCAACTGGTAGTGGTAAAACAGTACTAGCGGAAACTCTTTCTTCTTTATTCCAAAAACCAATGCATAGCATTAACTGTTCTGTCGACTTAGATGTAGAAGGTATTTTAGGATACAACACATTACAAACAAAAGACGGCGCATCTGAAGTTACGTTCGTTAACGGTCCTCTTATGAAGGCAATGAAAAACGGTCATTTCCTTTATATTGATGAAATCAATATGGCAAAACCTGAAACGTTACCACTTCTTCATGGTGCGTTAGATTACCGTAAAATGATTACAAACCCATTTACACAAGAAGTTGTATACGGTGATGACGAATATCGCGTAATTGCTGCGATTAACGAAGGTTATGTTGGGACAAGTGAACTAAACGAAGCGTTAAAAAACCGTTTCGTTATTATTGAAGTTCCTTACATTCAAGGTGATACATTAAAAGAACTATTACTATCTGAATCAAAATTAAATGATGTTGCAACAATTGAAAAGTTCGTTGCATTCGCAAGCGATCTTATGCCTTTAGCTCGTGATGGGCGCGTAAGTGAAGAAGCAGCTAGTATTCGTGGCATTATCGATGCATGTGATTTAGGTGTATATATTCCTGTTATGCGTGCAATTGAACGTAGTATTATCGCAAAATTAAACGATGAAACAGAACAAATGACTGTCCGTGAATTAGCAGAAAGTTATTTCTTTGAGGGATAATTCATGAGACAAATTTTTAGTGACAAAAAAATTGATGCGTCGCTGTTTCTACAAATGGAAAACTTAATGTATGCTCTTCTAAAAGAAGACGATGCCTATCTTGAGTATGGCTATAAAGCATACTACGACGAAATTGAAAAAAAGGTTGTCATTAGTCACTTTTGGGATGATCGAAAAGAAGAGGATACAGTAATCGGATTAAAAAGCGAAGTGTTCTTAAAGGCACTTGGTAATAAACATTACTCGGACATGACTTTAATTCGTTCTTATGCGATTGAGTTACAAGAATCGCCGCTAAAAAAGTTTTTAACACAATTATTTGTTCTATTAGAAGATTTACGTGTTGAGGAAATCGTCAAAAATTTACGTCCTGGCACAAAACATATTTTTAAACGCCGAAAAGAAATGTATCGCAATTACTTTGGCTCACAAAATGAAATAAATCGTGTTCGTAACTATCACGGTGATCGTCTATTTTGTCTATGCTATCTTTCATTAACGAGTGATAAATATGAAATGTTTAATAATGAATATTTCGAGCAAATTGAATCAATTTTGCATGAAACATTCCAAGCTCGTAATACGGAAGATATTATGTATATTGTTGAGAAAATTCGCTATCGTTTAGAAGGACTTCTTGAAAGTGATATGCTTAATAATTATTTCGGACATGCACCGCTTTATTTATCTGTGATTGCAGATGAGAAAGACAGTCGCGCTGAAAAATTAGCAAATGATGATACGCAGCTCCTAGATGACGATGATAACAAAAACAAAATGGATGAAAGCTTCTCGACATGGCACCGTGAAAATAAAAACAATGAAAACGAGAACTTTTTACGCTTTGATTTAGAAAGCGGAACAAAAACAAATATGATGGGTGATACTGCTCGTGAATCAGAAGATGGTGACCAAGCACTTGGTTCTGTACAAGGTACTTCCCAAAAAAGTACACAATCTAACTTTGATGGTGCTGATACAGAGGAAGCAAGAGCGTCTCATGCTTCTAGCCAAAACGACGGTGCATACGGCAAGTATAATGTGGGAGCTTCTCATACATTTAAAGAAGCTCGCAAATCGAATCCTGATGAGAAAAAAGATTACCAAGCTATCAAATCAGTCGTTAATAAAGATGTAAAAGAATTAAAGAAAATTATCGAAAAAACAATTGAAAACAAAACGAATGCAAACAGTGATAAATATTACGGAAGGCTTCGTAAGAAATTCCTTCGTATTTATACTGAAAAGCAGCCGCGTATGTTTTATAAAAAAGGACAAGAATCACAAGAGCTCGACGTTGCATTCCAACTATTAGTGGACTGCTCTGGTTCTATGTATAACAAAATGGAAGAAACGAAGAAGAGTGTGGTCCTATTCCATGAAGCTTTAAAATCTTTAAAAATCCCGCACGCTATTAGTGGATTTTGGGAAGATGCTTCTAGTGCTAAACCTGAAGATAAACCGAACGTTATCCATGAAGTTGTTACGTATAAAAACTCAACGTTACCAAACGTCGGTCCAGAAATTATGCAACTTCGCGAAGAAGAAGATAACCGCGACGGGTATATTATTCGTATCGTTTCCGAAAAGCTTGCGAAAAGACCAGAAAAACATAAATTCTTACTTGTCTTTACAGACGGTGAACCTTCTGCACTAGACTATCAACAAGACGGAATTTTAGATACGCACGAAGCAGTCAAACTTGCTCGTAAAAGTGGTATGGAAGTAATCGGCATCTTTATCGAAGAAGGCGAAGCGAAAGAAGCGACTTATCAACTAATGAAAAACATTTATAACCATCACTTCTTAGTTGCAAATCATGCTGAAGATTTACGCCTGAAGATTAAACCATTGTTGAAGAAACTATTACTGAAGACGATTGAATAGAAAAACAGGAGCCCCGAGGCTCCTGTTTTTCTTCGTTAACTTACTTTGTTTCTGGTTGAAACTTGTATGGAATGGAAACTTCTAATAATAATTCGAACCCTCCATCGTAGTATGGGAATCGCTCATTCGCGATTTTTCTATCTACCCACTCGATTGCGGAAATTTCTCCTTCATCTTCTGCACGAAGTTCACCTGTTACTACATTTGCTCGGAATGTAAAAAATAATGCATGATGTCCTTTCTCTTCAAAAAACTTCTCATTTAATGCGACAAGTCCACTGAGTGCGGCAGTTAAACCTGTCTCTTCTTTCACTTCTCTTACTAGTGCTTCCTCTAGTATTTCACCTTTTTCAACAGCCCCGCCTGGCAATGACCAAACGTTTTGTTCTATATTATGTACCATTAATATTTTATCTTTTTCGCTATCGTGTATTAATGCATATACAACATCAACTCTTTGCATGTTGCTTTTCTCCCTTCCTAAAATAATTAAGAGCCAATTCCTAAGAATCGGCTCTTCCTATTAATTCATTACTAACTCAGATGCGAGCTTTTTTTTTAACTTAGCCAGCATATCAGTTGTCATTCTGTCTAAATCATATTCTGCTTTAAAGCCCCACTCTTTCATTGCTGCTGTTGCATCAATAGAGTTCGGCCAGCTATCAGCGATTGTTTGACGAGCTGGATCTACTGCGTAATCCATTGTAAAGTTCGGAATGTGTTTACGGATTGATGCTGCAATTTGCTCTGGTTCAAAGCTCATTGCTGTAATGTTAAACGCATTTCTATGAACTAGTTTATTTGGATCAGCTTCCATTAATGAGATGATTGCTTGTAAAGCATCTGGCATATACATCATGTCCATGTATGTTCCTTCTGCAATGTATGAGGTGTATGTACCTTTTTTAATCGCCTCATAATAAATTTCAACTGCATAGTCAGTTGTTCCGCCTCCTGGAGGAGCTACGTAAGAAATTAAGCCTGGGAAACGTACACCGCGCGTATCAACGCCAAACTTTTGATGATAATAATCACATAGTAATTCTCCTGCTACTTTGTTTACCCCATACATCGTAGTAGGACGCTGAATTGTATCTTGTGGTGTATTATCTTTTGGCGTTGATGGACCAAATGCACCGATAGAACTTGGCGTGAAAAACTTACAGTTTAATTCACGTGCTGCTTCTAATGCATTTACAAGTCCGCCCATATTTAAATTCCAAGCAAATAACGGATTTTTTTCTGCAGTTGCTGAAAGTAAAGCCGCTAAATGAATAATTGTATCTACTTCATTACGCTTTGCAATATCATGTAATTTTTGTCCATCCGTTACATCTAACGTTTCAAATGGACCAGACGTTACTACTTCACTGTCTGTTTCACGAATATCTGTTGCAATAACATTTGATGCGCCGTATACATCACGAAGTTTCATTACTAGTTCAGAACCAATTTGCCCTAAAGAACCGGTTACTAGAATTTTTTTCATTTTTCCCACTCCCCATTTGCAAGCTATTCAAAAGATGTCGTTACTTAAATGATACCCATTTCTTTCCCTACTTTTTCATACTTACGAATTGCTTCATCTAGCATTTCTTTCGTATGAGCTGCTGTAGGCATATTACGAACGCGTCCCATTCCTTTTGCTACGGTTGGGAATACGATAGATTTTGCGTAAACGCCTTCTTCATTTAGACGTTTACTAAATTCTTGTGTTAATACTTCATCACCAATAATACAAGGTGTAATTGGTGTCTCACTTTCTCCAATGTTAAAGCCAAGTTCTTTTAACCCTTGTTTTAAATAGCGACCATTTTCCCATAAACGATCGTGTAACTCTGTGCTTTCCATTAGAATTTCAATTGATCTCATACAAGCAGCTGCATCAGCTGGTGTTAAAGCTGTTGAGAATAAGAATGGACGTGAACGCACTTTTAACCAATCGATTAAGTTTTGTTTCCCAGCTACATATCCACCAATTACCCCAATTGCTTTTGATAATGTACCAATTTGAAAATCAACTTTATCAGAAAGGCCGAAATGTTTTACAGTACCTGCACCTTTGCCAAGTACACCTGAACCGTGTGCATCATCTACATATGTCATTAAATCCAGCTCTTCTGCAATTTCAACAATCTCTGGTAATTTTGCAATATCTCCATCCATTGAGAAAACACCGTCTGTAATAACCATTAATTTATTATAAAGACCTGATTCTTTTGCCTCGATTGCTTTTTTGCGTAAATCTTCCATATCAGAATGCTTATAAACGATGATTTTCGCTCTTGATAGACGACTACCATCAATAATAGATGCATGGTTTAATTCATCTGAAAGAATCGCATCATTTTTATCCATAACAGCTGAAATCGCTGCCATATTACAGTTAAATCCTGATTGATAAGCAATTGCTGCTTCTGTATGTTTAAACTTTGCAATTGTTTCTTCTAATTTAATATGCAAATCTAAAGTACCGTTAATTGTACGAACAGCTCCTGCTCCAACACCGTACTTATGAATTGCACCAATTGCTGCTTCTTGTAAGCGATTATCAGTCGCTAATCCAAGGTAGTTGTTTGAAGATAAGTTAATATATTCTTTTCCGCCAATTGTAATAATCGGTCCATTTGGACTTTCAAGCGGATCAATTACGTTATAAAGCCCCTTTGATTTTAAATCCTCTAAATTTTCTTCTAAAAAGTTTGCAAGTGTTTTACTAGACATCGTGAAGCCTCCCATCGTTCATGTAAGCGGATTATTATCTTAATAGTTCTAATAATCCCTCTACTAGCTTAACACGTTTTCAGAATTTATTATAGAAAAATAGTTTAAAGAAACCGCTTACAATTTTAAATTATAAATGATTCATTACAAGAAATCTATCATTTACTTTTCATATTTGATAGAATTAAAAAAATATTTAGGAGGCTTTTAAAATGGCATTTACTGAATCTGATGTATATAATAACGAATCGTTTTTAGAGCAATATATGCAGCGAAGATATCGAGAAAATAGTCCAAACGAATCCCTTGAAAAACCAGCATTCTTTCAGCTCATTGGCAATGTAACAGGAAAACAAATCCTCGATTTAGGTTGTGGTGATGCTAAATTCGGCGAAAAATTATTAGAACATGGATGCCACTCTTACACTGGTATTGAAGACTCCGAGCTTATGTATGAAAAAGCTAAAAAACAACTAGAAAATAAAAATGGCACCGTTCATTTTTTAAACCTCAAAGACTACACATACCCTCCTTCTACTTTTGATTTAGTAACATCTAGACTCGCCTTACATTATATTGAACACCTTGATATCATTTTTCAAAATGTGTTTCAAACTTTAAAAACAAACGGAACCTTCACCTTTAGCGTTCAACATCCCGTTATTACCTCTTCATTTGAAAGCTTGCAAACGAGTGGTAAAAGAACTAGTTGGCTCGTCGATGATTATTTCGAAACAGGAAAACGAGTTGAGCCATGGATTGATCAAGAAGTTATTAAATATCACCGGACTACGGAAGAATATTTTACATTATTACAACAAGCCGGATTTACGATTACAAGCTTAAAAGAAGCTACACCAAATCGAAACTGTTTTCAAGATGAAGAAGAATATGAACGACGTTTACGTATTCCCCTTTTTCTATTATTTTCTTGCCGAAAATAAAGTGAAACTTTAATCAGTGGGGGATGTTCATCCCCCACTGATTATTAGCCCGCACCAATCGGGCTTTTACGGGCAGTTGATCCCCCAACCAGCTTCTTTGCTTTCGCTGGATTTTGAGATGGGGATCTTACTGCCCGTTAATGCGGGGTAAAAAAGACGATGAATCCTCATCGTCTTTTTTCGTTATCTCATCGCCTGAACAGCCTCTTTAAGTACACGTCTTCCTCTTCCATGCGGGATACAGAGCGGTGTCCCAAATAACGGATCAGCGCTTATTTGACACTCCATACGGAATACATCCCGAACTAACTTCTGGTCAATAACTTCTTCTGGTTTACCTTGCGCATATATTTGTTTATCTTGAATAGCTACAATGTTGTCTGCATAACGACATGCCAAATTTAAATCGTGCAATACCATAACAATCGTTCTTTGCTCTGTTTCATTTAATTCGAATAATAAATCTAACACTTCAATTTGGTGCGTCATATCTAAATATGTAGTCGGCTCATCAAGCAAAATAATATCTGTATCTTGTGCAAGGGTCATTGCAATCCAAGCACGTTGACGTTGTCCACCTGAAAGGGCATGAACATCACGCTCAGCAAATTCTGTCATACCCGTTGCAGCAAGCGCTTTTTGTACCATTTCCTCATCTTTTTCGGACCATTGCTTCAGCCATGTTTGATATGGATAACGTCCTTGCTTTACAAGTTGTAATACCGTAAGTCCTTCCGGTGCTTGTGGCCCTTGCGGTAAAATCGCCATTTGACGAGCGATTTGCTTCGTTTGCATACTTTGAATTGCTTGATTATCTAACAAAATGTCACCGGTTGTTGGCTTTAATAATCTAGCTAGTGAACGTAATAAAGTTGATTTCCCACAACCGTTAGAACCGATGAAGATTGTAATTTCCCCTTTTGGAATTTCTAAATTCAGCTCATCAATAATAATCGTTTCACCATACGACAGCGTCAAGCGTTTCGTCTCCAATGCTTTTTGCATATTCATCTCCCTTTATGAATTCCGACTTTTATAAAGTAAATAAATAAAATAAGGTGCACCAATTGCTGATGTAAATACCCCTGCTGGAATTTCAAGTGGTGTGAAAACTGTACGCCCAATTAAATCTGCAGCGAGTACTAGAATTGCACCGATAATCGCCGCAACTGGGAGCAATGCACCGTAGAAAGAACCAACTAATCTTCGCGAAATATGAGGTGCCATTAAACCAACAAATCCAATTCCTCCTGCAAAGGCAACTGCCCCGCCAATTAAAGCTGTACTAAGTAACAACATAAATACACGCGACTTCGTTAAAGGAACACCAAGTCCCACTGCTATATCATCCCCTAGCTCTTGTGCATTTAAATGTCTCGCAGCGATAAATGATATTGTCGTTAAAATGAGAACCCACGGCGCAAGTACCATAACATTTTGCCACGAAGAGCCATAAACAGTACCTGTGATCCATACATTCGCTTGACTTGCTTGATAAATTGGTGCTAACAACATAAATAAAGTTGTTGCTGCTTTCGTTAATGCCCAAAATCCAACACCAATTAAAACAAGACTAATCGGTGATAATCCATCATTTTTCCAGGCAAATAAATATACAAAAAACGCTACAATTGTTGCCCCAGCAAAAGCTGCTAGCGGCATATAATGAATGCTTACTGTTAACGCATTGTTTTTATCACTAAATATAGCTAAAAAGAGTACAACTGCAACACTTGCCCCGCCCGTAATTCCGATGATATCAGGAGAAGCAAGTGGGTTTCGAACGAGCCCTTGTAAAATACAGCCCGCTACCGCAAGCGCAATTCCTACGAGGATAGCAATTAAAATACGCGGCATACGAAATTTATTTACAACCATATTTGACATCGCATCACCATTTCCGGTAATCGCTTGCCATACATCATAAGGAGCAATTTTCATATCCCCCATACCTGCACTCGCAAAAAATAATCCTATTAAAACAACTAGTAAACTCAATAAGACGAGACAAGCTCGTTTATACATTAAAAACGAGAGCTCGCCTTTTCCAATACGAAACGGAATATACTTCTTCATTTGCTAAGCCCTCTCTTACGTGCAATATAAATAAAGAATGGGGCCCCGATAAATGCTGTCATAACCCCTACTGGTACTTCTTGTGGCATAATGACATATCTTGCTGCTATATCAGCCAAGATTAATAGTATTGCACCTAACAATCCGCTATAGGGTACTCTCCATCTGTGATCTACCCCAACAAGAGCTCTTGCGAAATGAGGAGTAACGATGCCAATAAATCCAATTGGACCAGCAACCGCAACTGAACCACCAGACAACAGTACAATAATAAGTAACACGAATGATTTCATTAAAATCGTTCGTTGTCCGAGCCCCTTTGCAACATCTTCCCCCATCATTAATGTATTTACTTTCCCTGCCATCATAAAAGATGCAATCCAGCCTATTAATAAATACGGGAATACTGATTGTAAAATCTCTAACTTTCTTCCTTGCACAGATCCGGCAAGCCAAAATAACACTTCTTCAAATGCTTTTTCATTTAATACAAGTAACCCTTGTGTTAATGATGAAAATAAAGCGCTTATCGCTACACCTGCTAATGTTAACTTAAGAGGCGTTGTCCCTTCTTTTCCTAAAGAACTAGAGGCAAATACAAGTACTGCTGCAACTGCCGCTCCTAAAAAGGCAATCCATGTGAAAGCTGATAATGATGTCACGGAAAAGAGTACAATTGCTACAACTATAAAGAACGCAGCGCCTGAATTTAATCCAATAAAATCTGGAGAAGCAAGCGGATTCTTTGTTAAAGTTTGCATTAAACAACCTGCAATGGCTAAACTAGCACCAACACTTGCTGCAATTAACGCCCTTGGTAGACGCACATTTTGAATAATAATATGCTCATTTGAACCATTAAAATGGAAAAAAGCATCTAAAGCTAATTTCCAGCTCGTATTTGTATATCCGAAAATAATGCTTCCCCAAATACAAATAACGACTGCAATGATTCCAACAAGTAATCCAATCCATTTTGCTTGATTTGTTTTTAATAACATGCAGCGTTTCCCCTTCAATGTATAATGATACGTTGTAAGTGTATTTCAACTTAATTCTCATTGTCAACGATAATGAGAACTATTTTCAGTAATATATATTGACAATCCAAAGATAAAGGCTTAATATCATGCTTGCTATTGAAAAATATTCTCAACATGCAGGGGGTACATAATGAATTTCATGCAAAAGAAATCGTTTACAGTATTTGTATTTTTACTAGCTTTTTCACTTCTTTTAAGTGCTTGTGGAAAATCAAATAACAAAGAAGAATCAACAAAAGAAGATAATAAAAAAGAAATGATTACGGTTGAGCACGCAATGGGTAAAACAGAAGTTCCTGCCAATCCAAAACGTGTAGTTATTTTAACTAATGAAGGAACTGAAGCTTTACTCGAATTAGGTGTAAAACCAGTTGGGGCTGTAAAGTCTTGGACGGGTGACCCATGGTATCCGCATATTAAGGATAAAATGAAAGATGTAAAAGTTGTTGGCGATGAAGGACAAGTTAACGTTGAAACTATCGCTTCTTTAAAACCAGACTTAATTATCGGTAACAAAATGCGCCACGAAAAAGTGTATGAGCAATTAAAAGCTATTGCACCTACTGTTTTCTCGGAAACATTACGTGGTGAATGGAAAGATAACTTCAAATTTTATGCAAAAGCTTTAAATAAGGAAAAAGAAGGTCAAAAAGTTTTAGCTGATTACGGAAAACGTATGGAAGATTTAAAAGGCAAACTTGGTGATACAGTAAATCAAGAAATTTCTATGGTACGCTTTATGCCTGGTGATGTTCGTATTTATCATGGCGATACATTCTCTGGTGTTATTTTAAAAGAACTTGGATTTAAACGTCCTGGAGATCAAAACAAAGATGATTTCGCAGAACGTAACGTATCTAAAGAGCGTATTTCGGCAATGGATGGCGATGTATTATTCTACTTCACATTCGATAAAGGCAATGAGAAAAAAGGTTCTGAACTAGAAAAAGAATATATAAACGACCCTCTCTTTAAAAACTTAAATGCAGTAAAGAACGGAAAAGCATACAAAGTTGACGACGTTATTTGGAATACAGCTGGCGGTGTAATGGCTGCTAACTTACTACTAGACGACATTGAAAAACGCTTTGTTAAATAATTTCATTGTAACCAGCTCCCTCTTTTATGGAGCTGGTTTTTTCATTTCACTGAAGTGTCACATTATTTCATTTTGTATTTTTATTCCCGATATGTTATATTATAAAAGTAAATATAGTATATTTTCTCTATATCAGAATAAACATTTTAATCTAAATTTTCTGATTTATCACTATTTTACTTTATTTTAGAATTCAATTACTACATTTGAAAACGCTTATTATCTTGTTTTCAGGGAAAAATATAATAACGGTTGAAGAAAAATAGATTTTTTCATAAATTTTCTTGCTATTTCCATATAATTCTATTGACTTCTAAATATTTTGTGAATTAAAATAATTACATAAATATCCGTTATACAGGATTAGGGGGAAACAAAAATGGATACAGCTTTAAAATTAGACAAAGCTGGAGAACAACAATCACCAAAAAAACATCCACCAGGATTATATTTGTTGTTCTTAACAGAAATGTGGGAAAGATTTAGTTATTATGGAATGCGCGGCCTTTTAGTTCTTTATTTAACAACTGCTGCTGTTAGTGGCGGGTTAGGATTTGATAAGGCAGTCGCAGTGCAATTATATGGTACTTTTACAGCGGCAGTATATTTCATGCCAATTATAGGCGGATGGCTAACGGATCATTATATTACAAGACGTCATGCCATTACTCTCGGCGGAATTATTATGGCAATCGGCAACTTTGTACTATTCTCAATGAATACAAAAACAGGACTATTCCTTGGATTAATACTATTAGTTATTGGTAATGGATTCTTCAAACCAAATATTTCTACACTGTTAGGTGAATTGTATGGTGAAAATGATTCACGTCGTGACAGTGCATTTACTATCTTCTATATGGGTATTAACGTAGGTGCTTTCTTCGCTCCACTTATTTGTGGATTTTTAGCAGAAGATTTCTTTAAAACAAGCGCTAATGGCGTTATTGTTATGGGATATAAATACGGATTCTTAGCAGCTTGTATCGGTATGATTATTGGACAAATTGTTTTCAACTTATTAGCTCCTCGTTACCTTGGTAAAGCAGGAACAACAGTTGTCGGTAAAAGATCAAAAAATCAGCCTGTAGTCGAAAAGAAACCTTTAACAAAACAAGAGAAAAATCGTACTTGGGCAATTGTAATTTTAACTTGTTTCGTAGTATTCTTCTGGGCAGGATTTGAACAAGCTGGTAGTTCTCTAACACTTTATACAAATAAATTTGTTGATCGTACAATTTTCGGTTGGGAAGTGCCAACATCTTGGTTCCAATCCGTTAACCCAGCATTCATCGTACTACTTGCACCATTTGTATCTATGCTATGGTTAAAACTTTCTAAAACAAAACGCGGTGATTTAAAAGTGCCAACAAAAATGGCATTTGGTATGATTTTACTAGGTATAGGTTATCTTGTTTTAACATTAGCAGTTCTAAAAACTGGAAGTAGTGAAGCAGATATAACTGTAAAAGCAAATTTATTATTCATCGTTATCACTTATCTCTTCCATACAATTGGTGAGCTATTCTTATCACCAATCGGTCTATCAATGGTAAGTGCAATCGCTCCTGTAAAATTAGCATCATTACTAATGGGGGTATGGTTAGCTGGTACGGGTATGGCTAACTGGTTAGCAGGTAAACTTGCTTCCTTTACACAATCATTAGGATACCTTGAAGTATTTGCAAGTATCGGTATTATCGTTATCATCTTAGGCTTTGTACTTCTTCTCTTCTCTAAAAAAGTTGCAAGTATGATGGAATAACACACAAAAAGACGCTTCTAAAATTAGAAGCGTCTTTTCTATTACATCTCTTCTAAAGCCGTCACATCCACGTGAACCCTCTCTCCTGGGTTGGATACGTCATACACTTGAGCACTACCCTTCTGCTCATCACAGCTCTCAATCCATACGGGGACTCCCTCGTATGTAACATCAATTCTACTTGAAGAAGATAATATCTGTTTCACACGTTTTACATCCATTATATTATTCCTCCTTTGGCTTACAACACTCCTTTCTATCTTTTCATATCCCTTCAGAATATATTCCGTCAATTTAGCACTTCAACCGATAGTTTGTTTCTTTCTAACACGCTAATATATACGCTCTCAAATCTTCCTATTATTAGATCCTTTCCAAATAAAAAAAGACGTATATTTCACACGTCTTCTTTCCATAATATTCAAAAATTAAGAAAATAATGTTTTTACTACTTCACTTACTTTATCGTTATGAATTTGATAGTACACTTCTAACCCGCGTCTCTCAAAGCGTACTACTTTATTTTGTTTTAATTTCGTTAAATGCTGCGAAACAGTTGATTGTGGAATTTCTAATACCTCTTGTAATTGTGTTACATTACATGTTCCACGCTGCATCAGTTCCATTACTAAACGTAGACGAAGTGGATGAGCTAATGCTCTTAACATCTGTACGTCTTCTTCTGAAATACGACAGTCAAATTGGTTTTGGTTCATAAAATTCCCCTCATTTTCATTTTTTATTTTCTCTTTATTTATTTATATATCTGTTCTTATATTTCCTGTTACGACATAACTTTATCAACCTATAATGCTGAGAAAATTTTCCGACTTTTATCAGCACACAGTTCAAGAAAAAATCCCACCTGATTTTGAATATTATACTATATGATACAATAAAAAAGCAAAACAAAGGGCTAGCAATACTTTGCTTACAAACGTTGTTTTATCAGGCTTTTTGTTATATTTTCACCTTACTGAAATGTACAGTAATGATATTGTAAAATATCGTCCATAATTGATAACCTATCGTAAAGTAATTTGACCATATTTAACCACTTTGTTACGATAAAAAGGAAATTTAAGTAAGGAGGATGATGTAATATTAAAAAATGGTTTATTTTTGCGTTAATTAGCATTGCGGTTGGCTGGACCATTATCAATCACTTCCTATACAAAAAAGAAGATATAGCTTCAAAATCAAACATCCCCATTGGAACTGAAGTTGGCAATGCTGCCCTCGATTTCCTTCTGGAAACAACCACTGGTCAAGAAGTTCGTCTTACAGACTATAAAGGAAAAAAAGTAATATTGAATTTTTGGGCAAGCTGGTGTGGTCCATGCAAAATAGAAATGCCTGATATGGAAAAGTTTTATCACGATACTAAAGATATGGGGATTGAAATTGTTGCTGTAAATGCGACAGCTACTGAAAAAGACCCGAATAATGTAAAACAATTTCTTGAAGAAAACAAATATACCTTCCCCGTCCTATTAGATCAGAAAGGCCAGGCAAGTGCCACATATCAAATCATCAGCATTCCAACATCTTTTGTCATCGATACAAACGGTGTCATTCAATATAAGCATGTAGGACCAATGACATATGAAAAAATGAAAGAATATGTAAATAATTTATAGAAGCGTAATCAAATCAATTTGATTACGCTTTTTGTCTACTTTATGAACAAAATGTTACTTTTAATACTATTATGGAATAATTATACTTTTTCACGTTGACAATAGTGTTGAAGGAGAATATACTAAGCATGTAAGTTGATTGTGAATAGTTTCACAAATAATGTGAATTTCTTCACATATAATAGATAGGAGTTGTCATTATTATGAGTACTTGGACACAAATTTATGACCCATTAAACAATATTTGGTTATCTGCACTAATCGCAGCACTCCCAATTTTTTGCTTCATTATTTGTTTAGTGGGATTCAAAATGAAAGGTTACATGGCTGGGCTTTATAGTGTGATCGTCGCTATTATTCTTGCTATATTTGTTTATAAAATGCCCGCAACTGTAGCTGTAGCATCTGCCGGATTCGGTGTTTTATCTGGATTTTATCCAATTTGTACTATCGTTATCGCAGCTATCTTCCTTTACAAATTAACTGTTAAAACAGAACAATTCAATGTCATTCGTGATAGCATTTCAAGTATTACAAATGATCAGCGTTTACAAGTATTATTAATCGCTTATTCTTTCGGTGCTTTCTTAGAAGGCGCAGCTGGTTTCGGTGTTCCAGTTGCTATTACAGCTGCATTACTTGTAGGTATGGGCTTTAATCCATTAAAAGCAGCAGGTATTTGCTTAGTAGCTAATATCGCTGGTGGTGCTATGGGTGCTATGGGTATTCCAGTTACAGTACCTGCACAATTAACTGGGCTAGATGCATTAACTGTCGGTCGTCAAGCTGTTTACATTTTGCCATTCATTAGCATTGTTTTACCGTTCTTACTTGTTTCAATGGTAGATGGATTTAAAGGCATTAAAGAAACTTGGCAAGGTATTCTTGTAAGTGGTGTTTCTTTCGCAATTACTCAGTTCCTTGTGACTTACTTCTTAGGCGCTGAACTTACTAATATTTTCGCAGCAGTCGTAAGTATGGTCGCTCTTACATTATTCTTACGTGTTTGGCAACCAAAATCTTCTGATAAAGAAGAAAAACAAGAAGAAAAAGAATCTCATACATTCAATCAAATTTTATATGCTTGGTCCCCATTCGTATTCTTAACTGCATTTGTAACAATCTTTAATTTAAAACCAATTAAAGCTTTATTTGCTCCGGATGGTCCATTGGCAAACTTAGTATTTAACATTCAATTCCCTGGTCTTCATAATGCGGTTATGAAAACTGCACCAATTACAAAGGCTGATACACCTTTCGCAGCGATTTTCAAACTAGATGTATTCTCTTCTACAACTACTGCGATTGTATTAGCAATCATCGTTTCACTTATCGTCTACCGTGTAAACGGCAAAATGATTAAAGAATTAATGATCGAAACAATAAAAGAACTAAAAGTTCCAGTATATACAATTTGTAGCGTTATCGCTTTAGCTTACGTAGAAAACTACTCTGGTATGTCATCTACACTTGGACTTGCATTCTCTTCTACTGGTAATGCATTCCCAGTTCTTTCTCCAATCTTAGGATGGATTGGCGTATTCATTACAGGTTCAGTCGTATCAAGTGGTTCATTATTCGCACCACTTCAAGCAGTAACTGCCGATCAGTTAAACATCGTACCATCTACTCTCGTTTCATTAAACGTAGTTGGTGGTACAATCGCAAAAATGGTTTCACCACAATCTGTAGCAGTTGCTTGTGCAGCAGTTGGACTAGTTGGTCAAGAATCTGCTCTATTTAAAATAGTAATGAAATATAGTTTAATCTTCTTAGCTATTATTAGCTTACTTCAACTCAACTCTGTATTTAATATCTTCTAAAAAAAAGCACCGATCCATTTGGATCGGTGCTTTTTACATTACATTTTTTTAGTCTTTAATAAAGAAGCACCAGCAATTTCAGGATGCGTCATTTCGTATGGGTCCAAAATAATATCAAGCTCTTCTGCTGTAAGTACACCATGTTCTAAACATAGCTCCCTAACAGATTTTCCTGTCGCAATTGCTTCACGTGCAATGCGAGAAGCTGCTTCATAACCAATATGAGGATTCACTGCTGTAATAACTCCAACACTTTTTTCAACATATTGCTTAAGCAACTCTTCATTCGCTGTAATTCCCTTTATACAGTATTCACGGAATACACGGAAACCGTTATTCATAATACTGATGGATTGAATTAAATTAAATACTAATACCGGCTCCATTACATTTAACTCTAATTGTCCAGCTTCTGACGCTAAGCAAATTGTATGGTCATTTCCAATTACTTGGAAAGCAACTTGGTTAATTACTTCTGCCATAACTGGATTTACTTTCCCCGGCATAATAGATGAACCTGGTTGACGAGCTGGTAATTGAATTTCCGCCAACCCAACACGTGGACCAGACGCCATAATACGAAGGTCATTTGCAATTTTAGACATATTCATCATACATACTTTTAGTGCTGCAGATACTTCTGTATATGCATCTGTGTTTTGCGTCGCATCAACTAAGTGCTCTGCACCAACAAGAGGGAAACCACTAAAAGTTCGTAAATGCTTCACAACTTGTTCTATATAAGTAGGGTTTGCATTTAATCCCGTACCGACAGCTGTCGCACCCATATTAACTTCGTATAAATGTTGACGAGACTGTTTAATTCTTTTTATATCACGCTCTAGCACTCTGCTATATGCTTCAAATTCTTGTCCAAGGCGAATTGGAACTGCATCTTGCAAATGCGTACGCCCCATTTTAATAACGTGATCGAACTCTTTTGCTTTATCATGAAAAGCAGAGTGAAGTTCTTCCATTGTAACAAGAAGTTCTTCCAGCATCATAAGAGTTGCTATATGAATCCCAGTTGGAAACGCATCATTTGTTGATTGGGCCATGTTCACATGAGTGTTTGGGCTAATTTTCGCATATTCACCTTTTTCGTATCCCATACGTTCTAGCGCTCTATTAGCAATTACTTCATTAGTATTCATATTAATTGAAGTACCTGCTCCGCCTTGAATCGGGTCTACGATAAATTGATCATGGAACTTTCCATCAACAATCTCTTGTGCCGCTTCTGCAATTTCTTGTCCGATATCTTTAGCTAAGTAACCTGTATCTATATTCGCAAGCGCTGCCGCTTTTTTTACAATTGCCATTGCCGTAATGAGTGACGGATGAATGCGGTATCCTGTAATAGGAAAGTTTTCTACGGCACGTAATGTTTGTACACCATAATAAGCTACACTCGGTACTTCCTTTTCACCTAAAAAATCTTTTTCTATACGTATATCCTTCGTTGCTATCATTTTTCATCACCTATACTTTTCATTCTAAATCCTTATCTAAAGAATTCGCCCTATAAAATACGAGTATCATTAAATGAATTCTTCAGTATCCACTTTCACTATATAGCACCTTTTTTGAAAGCGCAAACATTTATTTTTCTATATATACTTTTTATTAAAGTTTATATAATAGAAAATCCATTCATTCTTCTACTTTCTTTATTTCAACTCGCTTAATTTGATGCATATCCTTTTCAAGAACTTTAAAAGAAAAGCCGTGTTTCTCAATAATATCCCCCTCAGCAACGATCTGTTTTTGTACCATAATCCAACCACCAATTGTATCAACATCATCAGCGACCAAATGTATGCCAAATAAATCATTTACTTCGCTAATAAGCACTTTCCCCTCTACAATTTTACACACTTCACTTATATGTTCTATAGGTGGATGCTCATCTTCATCGTATTCATCTCGGATTTCTCCAACAATTTCTTCTAAAATATCTTCTAGTGTAACGATCCCCGCTGTACCACCATATTCATCATATAATACAGCTAATGGAATTCGTTTTCTTTGCATTTGTAATAGCAAATCATGAATAGGGATATTTTCTAACACTTCAATAACTGGCCTTGTATATGGCGTAATCGAGCACCCCTCTTCTCGATTACCATCCATATAACGAATAAATAAATCCTTTACATTAACCATCCCAATAATTTCATCTTTATCTTCACCAAATACGGGATATCTCGTGTACTTTTCTTGTGCGATTATTTTAATATGTGTTTCAAATGGTTCGTCCTCATATAAACCTACAACTTCCGTACGAGGTACCATAATTTCCTTTGCGACTCTATTATCGAATTCAAAAATATTATTTACATATTTAAATTCCCTTTGATTAATCTCTCCACTCTCATAACTCTCAGATAAGATTAATCGTAATTCTTCCTCCGAATGAGCTACTTCATGTTCAGAAGCCGGATGTAATCCGAATAACCCTGTTACAAGCCTTGCAGAACCATTTAAAGCCCAAATAAACGGATACATTACTCGGTAAAAGTAAATAATTGGCTTCGATAATAATAAACTAACTTGCTCTGCCCTTTGTATAGCGAGCGTCTTCGGAGCAAGTTCACCAATGACAACATGTAAAAACGTAATAACTGCAAAGGCAATAATAAATGAAACTGTACTTGCAATTGCAGGAGATAGGTGTAGTTTTAAAAACAACGGCTCGAGTATATGTTTTATAGTGGGCTCTCCTAACCACCCAAGCCCTAAAGCAGTAATTGTAATACCTAACTGACATGCTGATAAATACTCATCTAAATTCGAAGTTACTTTTTTAGCTGCCAATGCTCCTCGTCGTTTTTCACTAACGAGTTGATCAATACGACTGCTACGCACCTTAATAATTGCAAACTCAACAGCCACAAAAAATGCTGTTAACGCAATAAGGATGGCTACCATCAGTAATTTTAAAATATCCACATATGTCCTTTAGCTTTCTTAGCTAAAGTTACACCTCCTTTAAAAAAGAAGTTTCACTTTAGTTTCTTCATTTATTTGAAAGCAACCCTATATAAAATTCACCAATTTCAAGCCTCATACAATTCTAAAGGCAAGCCATCAGGATCTTGGAAAAAGACAAATTTTTTATCCGTAATTTCATCCATACGTATCGCTTCAGTCTCCACACCGCATTGTTTTAAATGGTTTACAGCTTCTTCTATATTTGTAACAGCAAATGCTAAATGTCTAAGTCCAGCTGCTTCTGGAAAACTTGGGCGCTCAGGTGGACTAGGAAATGAAAATAATTCAATTTGATACTCTTCCCCTACACATAAATCTAACTTATAAGAATCTCGTTCTTTTCTATATACTTCATTTATCGCTTTAAAACCTAATATCCGAGTATAAAAATCCTTTGACAGTTCATAATTCGAACAAATAATTGCAACGTGGTGCACTCTACATATATTCATGCTCTCTCTATTCCTTTCTTTACCAAAGATGCATATTCTCCCTTGAAATGAAAAACATATATAGCAGAATATCTCTTTTAGGGGGCTTACTATGAAATTTATTACTTTTTTCGTGGGACTTATCGTTGTTTTCTTCCTTGCTTATATTGCTAGCAACAATAAGAAACATATTAAATTTAAACCAATTTTTATCATGCTTATTATACAATTAATTTTAACCTATTTATTATTAAATACAGAAATTGGTCTCATACTTATTACGGTAATTTCTAGCCTGTTTACGAGGCTACTTGAGTATGCTGCCAGTGGTATAAACTTTGTATTTGGCGGTCTTGCAAATAAAGGGGAAATGCCATTTTTCCTTAACGTATTATTACCGATTGTCTTTATCTCCGTCTTAATTGGTATATTACAACATTTCAAAATACTACCATTCTTTATTCGTTGGATTGGTTTCTTTCTTAGCAAAATAAACGGTCTTGGGAAATTAGAATCTTACAACGCCATCGCTTCCGCTATTGTCGGCCAATCAGAAGTTTTTATTACGGTTAAAAAACAATTAGCCCAAATTCCAAAACATCGACTATATACACTTTGCGCCTCTGCTATGTCAACAGTATCTATGTCCATTGTCGGTGCCTATATGACAATGATTGAACCAAAATATGTAGTAACCGCACTCGTTCTCAATTTATTTAGTGGTTTTATTATCGTACTCATTATTAACCCTTACGACGTTAACGATGATGAAGACATTTTGGTAATAAAAGGGGGAAAACAAAGTTTCTTTGAAATGCTTGGAGAATACATTCTTGATGGTTTTCGTGTAGCAATTGTCGTCGGTGCTATGCTCATTGGATTCGTCGCATTAATGAGTTGCATTAATGACCTATTCCTCATTATATTCGGCATTACTTTCCAACAATTAATAGGCTATGTATTCGCCCCTATTGCATTTCTTATCGGCGTACCAAGTTCTGAAATTGTCACAGCGGGTAGCATTATGGCAACAAAGCTTGTAACAAATGAATTTGTAGCAATGATGGATCTTAGTAAAATTTCCAGCACTCTCTCTATCCGTACAGTTGGTATTATTTCTGTCTTCCTCGTTTCTTTTGCCAACTTTTCTTCCATTGGAATTATTTCCGGTGCGGTAAAAGGGTTAAACGAAGAACAAGGAAATGTTGTTGCCCGCTTCGGCCTAAAATTACTATACGGCGCTACTCTTGTTAGTATTTTATCTGCGATTATTGTAAGTATTATGCTTTAATTAGGTAAAATTTTATCATTTTCTTATCCCTGTCTTTTGTATACAATAACGAATAGATGTCTTATAAATAATCAATACATCTATTTTTTATACATGTACAATACCTTTTATTTAGCGTAAAATATTTTTTATGTGTTTTAATACGCTTCTAAATGTATACACTTTGATTGTTTTAAAGGAGAAAAAATGATGAAATCCGACATTAACAACGAAACTCGAGCCAAAAAAGGACGCTCAAAGAAAAAGCGCCTACTTTGGTTCATTCTTATTCCCTTACTTATTGTAGCAATGGGAGCAGGAGGCTATTCCTTCCATATATACAGTAAAGCAAAATCCGTCTTAAGCAACGCTTATTCTGAACTCGGCCGAGGAGATAAATCCAGCAAACGTGAAAAAGCTGTTAAACCTATGACTGATAATATTTCTGTCCTGATCATGGGTGTTGATGAAAGTGATATCAGGGAAAAAGGTTACGGAAAAGCGACTCGTACAGATGCATTACTACTTGCAACAATTAATAAAAATGATAAATCTGTTAAACTAGTCAGCATTCCACGTGATTCACGCGTCTTCATTAAATCACGTGATAAATATGATAAAATTACACATGCACATGTATTTGGTGGTGTAGACAGCACAATTGATACAGTAGAAAAATTTTTAGATGTACCAGTTGATTACTATGTAAAATTTAATTTCAAATCCTTTATCAAGATTGTTGATTCTCTAGGTGGTATAACTGTCGACGTTCCAGTTGAGTTCACAGAACAAAATAGTAGCGACGAAGCAGATGCAATTCACCTAAAAAAAGGGCGTCAACATTTAAATGGAGAAGAAGCACTTGCACTAGCTAGAACGCGTCATATTGATAGTGATTATATGCGTGGTCAACGACAACAACTTGTTTTAGAGGCTATTGCTGAAAAAGCCCTATCTCTCAATTCCATTAATAAAATCGGAAGCCTATTAGATGCTGTCGATACAGACTTAAAAACAAATTTAACTTTTGATGATATGATGACTATTGCAAAAAATTCAATGGATTCAAATTTAAAAATGGATAAATTGCAAGTGGAAGGTACTGATAAATATATAGGTGGTATTTATTATTACGTTCCAAACGAAAAGAGTGTTAATGATATATCGACAACACTTCAAGAACATCTCGGTGTTACGAATAAAAATGAGCATAAAAAATTATAATAAAAAGGCTGCTAGATTTTTCTAAGCAGCCTTTTTATTATAATTTTCAACATATTTCTCATGCATATTGTGACAAAAAGAGACAATTATTACAGCAGTGTAACATTTTTTATGAAAACATTACACACGTAGTGAAAATAATAGTATACTAGGACGTACATAATGTTATTTTCATCATTTTTATACAAAAAATGTAATACATATATTTATAAAAATTTTTCTGGGGGGAAATAAATGAAGCTAAGCAAAATACTGATTGGTTCCGCTATTGCTGGTGGCATATTACTTTGCGTTGGTGGTATTGGTGGATATCAATATGTATCCAAATTAAATAATCAACTAAATACAACTGCACTACCAAACACTACATTTGAAGGTATTTCTCTTGATGGAAAAAATAAAGCAGATATTCAAGCCCTTGTTAATCAAAAGATGAATGAATTAAATCAAAAATCTCTTAACTACGTATTCCAAAATGATAAGCAAAATTACACGTGGAAAGATTTAGGAGTAGATTATAAAGAGAAGGATATTGTCGACAATATCTTTAAAGAACAAGAAGGGAACGTAATGAATCGTTACAACATGCGTAAGCAAGCTGAAAACGGTGAAGTAAAACGTGACTATAAATTAACACCACAATTAAATACAACAACTTATGAAACCTTTATAAAGGATAAATATAATGAAACATTAAAAAATCCTGTCAACGCCGAATTAAGTGTTGAAGGCTCTACAGTAAATATTACCCAAAGTCAAAATGGAGAAAAAATTGATAAAGGAAAATTAACCGATTTAACAAGCGCAGCTATTACTTCTGGCGCACCCGATGTTGTATTACCAGTTACACTAATAAAACCTGAACGTTCTACAGAAGATATACAACAAATGGGGATTAAAGAAGTGATTGCTGAATATTCCACCCCAATGGCTGGCCGTAATGGAAATCAATCCTATAACGTAAATAAGTCAGCTAATACGTTAAGTGGAGTTATTGTAGCACCTGATGAAACGTTTAGTTTTAATGGCCGTGTTGGCGTAACTGATGCTGCACATGGTTATAAATCCGCAGCAGTATATTCACAAGGTAAAGTTATACAAAGTGCAGGCGGAGGCGTTTGCCAAGTAAGTAGTACTTTATACAGCGCAGCTTTAAGGGCAGATTTAGGAATTGTTTCTCGAAGCAATCATTCTATGCCCGTAAATTATTTACCACTTGGGCAGGATGCAGCAGTGGCAGATTATGGTCCGGATTTAAAATTTAAAAACAATACAGGTAAGCATATTTACATTCAAGCATTTTCAAATGGCGGTAGTATTACTACACGTATTTTCGGTACAAATACTGGTAAAAATGTTGAAGTTTCTTCTCAAGTAATTAGTAATACTGGTGATAAAATAACAGCGGTTACGTATAAAAAAGTAACACAAAACGGTGAAGTACTCTCAAATGGACAAATTTCAAAAAGCGTATATAAAAGTGCCCCAAAACAATGAGATAATATCAAACGGACAAATTTCAAAAAGCGTATACAAAAAGGCGTGATCTACTCACGCCTTTTTCTTTTGCAATAATAGTAAAAAAATTTCCAGATGATCTTTCGTTTCTTCTAAAGACCACACACGATTGCCTTGCTTCGCAGCTAATACGCACGCTTCTTCCCACGCGTTCTTTTTCTTCATATTTACTAATTCATCGCGTAATTTCAAAACAATCTCTTCGTCCTCTTGCTCTATAAACTCTTCCATTACGCTTACTATTTCATCCTCATGAATACTTAACGTACAGTACGATTTAAGAAAGTATTGTAATGTTGGATACATATATACTCCCCCCTTTATTTATCTGATGGATAAGAAGTAATAATCTTAAATCCTAGATTTCCTGATTTATCTCTCGCTAAAACAGTAACAGTCTTTACTAGTTTGTCTTTTACATTCATATTTTTCTTTATTACTGTTTTTCCAACTGGGAATGAATGAGTTGTATTCAATACAAGACGAGCCTCTTTAGAGTTTTTCAACCAATCCTGAATTTCTTTATCATGTTGTTTTAAACTATCTTTCACAGCCTTTGTCGCTGTTTCCTTATCATAGTATGTACTTGCCGCTGAAACTTTATCTGTCTTCAAACGATTCTTCAAATCCTCTTCTGATTTGCCTACATGCCTTTCAATCGTATGACCATTTTTAGGTGGCCCTTCCATTTCATCTAAAATATTATCACTAATTTTTTCTACTGATGTAGAATGATCCTCTTTTGGTTTTTCTGTTTTTTGTTCTTTTCCTGCACATCCACTTAAAATCAGCATTAGTGCCAATAAACTACTCAAGAAAAGACTACTTAATCGTTTCATCGTATCACCTCTTCCATGATTATTATCGTAACTCCACTAAAAGTCAATTTCACAAAGAAAAAATGTATACAGTTTTAAAATCCTCATTCATTTTGCTATATTTTCCATCCCCCTTTCATCAAATCACTGTTTTTCGCCCTTTTTAAAATATACCCCCATGTTTTATAATTATTTCCCAGATGAAAACACCAATCAAAACACTCCATAAACCCTTTAAATACAGGATTTATGGAGTGTTTTTTAAACAAACTAAATATACCCCTACCTTCATATACCTAATACCTATATAAGGTATACAAATCCCTTTCTATCAACTGTTTTCTACATTATGTAAATTTGCACTTGCCTATACAATGTAAATATGGTGTAATGCAAAAAAAGATAAAGGATTTTAAAGAATGGCTGAAACAATTCAAAACTTCTTAACAGACTATTATTCAATCGCAATTCCACTTAGTATCTTAATCAACATCATCATCAGTCTTTTAGGTTTTATCCCTAGTATTTTTTTGACCGCCATTAATATACAGCTCTTCGGTGTAACAAATGGCACAATCATTTCGATCGCAGGTGAGGCATTAGGGGCTATTATCTCGTTTTATATTTATCGTATAGGCCTTCAAAAGTTCACTCACGATAAAGTAAATACGTATCCAAAGGTAGAACGCCTTCTTTACGTAGAAGGCAGAGAGGCATTTCTACTCGTCCTATCTTTTCGTTTTATTCCTTTCATTCCGTCCAGTATCGTTACTTTATTTGCAGCTCTAGGCAAAATGTCAGTACTCTCTTTCAGTATTGCCAGCACAATAGGGAAAATACCGGCTTTATTGATTGAAGTATATTCTGCATATCATGTCATTAACGGAACAAATGAAGCGAAATGGATTATTACAATCGCAGGTTGTGTTGGATTATTTTATTTGTGGAAAAAATGGAGAAAAAAATAAAGAAGGAGCATAGGCTCCTTCTTTATTTTTGAGGTATTTTATTAATAACTATCCCTTAAAGCCTTAGTTTACACCAACAGCACTAAATGATTGCTTAACTGCTGCTACTTCTGCAGAGCTAGCACCATATAAATCAGCTGCAGCTTGTACTGCACCAGCACGTGCTTGACTAAATGTAGTAGATTGCGTGAAATACTGTGTATTTGCACGGTAGTAAATCGCACCTAATTTATCTTTACCGATACCAGTTACAGTTACACCAGAATGCGTACCACCATTTGCTAATAAATAAGCTTGTTTGTTAATAATACCACTGTTTGTATGAACGCCACCGTTATCACTTGAACCAGTGTAACGCTTAGAATAATGGTCTGGGTCACCATATTTCGCTGGATCACTCATAGAACGAAGTGCATCTCCCGCCTGACCAGGTGTATAAATATCTTCACCAATCTCCCAATCTGGGTTACGGTTATCATAGAATTCTACTAAAGTACCAAAAATATCAGAAATTGCTTCATTTAACGCTCCTGATTCATTTTGATAAATTAAATCCGAGCTATTTTCCGTAACAGCATGTGTTAATTCATGGCCAATTACATCAATGCCACCAGATAATGAAGTGAATGTTACACCATCACCATCTCCGTATACCATTTGTGAGCCGTTCCAGAATGCATTATTATACTTACTTCCGTAATGAACTGTTGATTTTAATGGTGCTCCTGCATCATTAATAGAGTTTCTGTTAAATGTAGCTTTATAGTAATCATATGTTTTACCTGCATAGTAATGAGCATCTACTGCCGCTGCATCATACGCTGCATTGAAAACATTATCTGCATCTGCCCATAATGTTCCTGGTAATGTTGAGCGGTTTTTCGCATCATATGTGAAAATTGTTGCTCCGCGCGTATTATCTTGTAAATAGTAAGATGATCCAGATAACGTTGTATTAAGCGATTTCGTATCTCCTAATACACCTTTACCAGTTCCCACTTTATTCGTTCCTGTTACAGGCTTTACAACCACTTTCGCTTCCTGTTTAGGAGCATCTTGCTTAACTGGTGACTTATCATCATTCGTTACATGATCAAGTTTATTATATTTATTTAACACTTTACCGCTTTCCGCTTCAATGAAATAGTAATAGTTTCCTGGATTTGGCTCTAAGAAGTTTAAATTCACAACGTATGCATATGTCGTTTCTTCACCATTTTGATATACATATAAATCCGCTTTTGGATCCACTTCGTATTTAGGTGTTACTCCTAAATCTTGTTGCGCAATTTCAATTGCTTTTGCGCCTTCAATCTTATTTTTGTTTTTTAACTTTTCCTTCTTGTCTAAATCAGGCGCAACTGTTCCAGACAATACTTTTAAAGAACCATCTTTACTTACGTGAGCTACTTGAGTAGACCCCCATACAGGTACTCCCTCGTAAACTTGTTGCATACGTACTACTGTTGAATCAGTTACAGCGTCTTTTTTCACTTGTTTCACTTTAAAAGAATCTTGCGCACTCTTTTCCCCTAACTTATAATCACCTTTTGCCGCGTTTAAGTAATCAAATACAACAGATTCCGCTTTCTTACCAGTCGCACCAGTTAGATCACCAGAAATAAACTCAGGTGACTGTACCGTCTCATTGTACTTCTTAGTAGAGAGCACATTTTTAGAATCCGCAAATGCAGAGCCTGTCCCTCCGAACGTAGTAACTGCCATTCCTGTCGCTAACACTAACGCTAAACTCTTTCTTTTCATATAACCTTCCCCCTAATAAAAAATTTTTGAAAAGAGTAGTTTCATATTAGCATTATGTTTTCACTATTAATATACTAAAAATTCAATTAATTTCTTTCTCAAGTTTTGTAGAATTTTGAGGAACAAATATTGAAAAAAAACCCTTTCCGTTGGGAAAGGGTTTTTTTTATAAATTAATTTGTTCAACTGTTTTAGCTTCTTGCCCTAGAGTATCCGGCTTCCAAGCATACTGAATATCCAATACTACAGCTGCAATTGCCATAACCACAAATGTTCCTGCAATTAACTTTTTCATACTATCCCTCCTCTTTACTCTTCTAATAAAGTAATCGCTAATTTATAATAGCGATTACTTTCTTTAAAATCTGAGCATTCTTCTAAGTATTCAGCTAGTTCTAAGTATACTTTCTTTAAATCTTTTATATTTTCCTCTGTTTTAAAGAAAGGAACTACTTCTGTTTCTAGAAATTTTTTATAGAGGTCTCTTTCTTCAAAATATTTATATCTTAAATTTAACAATAAATATAACATCCCTTTGTATCTATCATCTTTCCTTGCAGCAAGGATACCTTTTTCAATCCATTCAGCCGCTTCCTCAAGTTCTCCTAATTGAATACACTGTAATGAGAGCTCATACATGGCATCAATATAATTCATATCCTCTTCTTTTTTATACTTTAAGCATTCTATATAATACTCTTTCGCCTTGGCATAATTTTTTTGTCGGTAGTATAGATAACCAATATTATTTAAAGCAATAGAAAGAATATTATCTTTATCAGCAAAAGAAGTTGCTTCTCTTATGATATGATTATAGATTTCCATAGCTTCATTATATTGTTTTTTTCTAGTATAACTAAACGCAATTAAAAACTTACAATTAATTATATTTCTAAATTTATATTCACTTTTAAAACCTTCTAATGCCACATTAGCAAAATATAATGTCATATGGTCTATTTCCATCTGACTATATGTCAATGCCAAATTATAATATATTCCTGTTTCATAATATCCTAACTCTTTCGCCATCGATTCCGTCTTTAACAGATATTCTAATGCCTGCGTATATTTGTACTGCACAGAATATAATAATGCCTTATTATACGTATATAACATCTTCTGAAAAGGCGAGTATTTCTTATACACTTTCTTCAATCCGTCCAATTCTTCTTCAACAGCAGGGAGATCCCGCTTCATCATTAAATAACGTGTATACAGCAGTTTATAATAATTTATAATTTCAAAATCCAACACATGCTTCATTTCACCTTGCAACTCTTCGTATATGCGCTCTACTTGTTGCTTGTCCAAATGAACTAATGCATTCAACCACTCGTCCAACTTCACTTTCACATCTTCTTCTACATCTCTCAAATCCGTCACAGCAATTTCTAGTCTTGTGCAGAGCAATTGTAGAATTTCTTCTGATGCTTCAATCTTTCCATTTTCGATCTTACTTAAGTATGAGACAGAACAAATGCCCTGACATAATTCTTCTTGTGTCATTTTTTGCTGTAGCCGTTTATAAAAAACTTGCTTGCCTATTTTTTCTAATGTTTGTTGCATTGTCCTCCTCCATTCTCATTACCCCCACTACTCTAATAATACATAAAATCTAGAGAAATATAAATTGATAAATGTAAATTTTCTAAAAAATATGCATTATTTCATTTTTTTCTCTCTTGACTTCAATCCCCTATTACTTCTTTGCTACGAAAGGGGAAAAATTGGTATACTATAATCAAATTACGGAGGTGTTTTCGCAATGAATCATTATAAAGACGATAGTTACGCCTTACATACAGATTTATATCAAATCAACATGGCTTATACATATTGGAAAGATGGTATTCATACTCGCCGTTCTGTTTTTGATCTATACTTTCGAAAGCTTCCATTCGAAAACGGCTATGCTGTTTTTGCTGGTCTTGAAAAAATTGTAGAGTACATAGAAAATTTCAGCTTTACCGAAAGTGACATCGCTTATTTAGCAGAGCTGCAATTTGAAGAAGACTTCCTTCATTATTTACAAAACATGAAATTTACTGGCACGATTCGTAGTATGCAAGAAGGCGAAGTTGTTTTTAATAACGAACCATTATTACGTGTTGATGCACCGCTTGGCGAGGCACAAATAATTGAAACCGCCCTCTTAAATATTGTAAATTACCAAACATTAATTGCTACAAAAGCTGCACGTATGAAGCACGCTGCAAATAATGATGAGCTTTTAGAGTTCGGTACAAGACGAGCTCATGAGTTTGATGCTGCCCTTTGGGGAACACGAGCTGCCTTTATTGGTGGTTTTTCATCTACAAGTAACGTTCGCGCAGGGAAACGATTTGGCATCCCTGTAGCTGGCACACATGCCCATTCTTTCGTTCAAGCATATCGCGATGAATATGTTGCATTTAAAAAATATGCTGAAACACATAAAAAATGTGTATTTCTTGTCGATACATACGACACATTAAAATCTGGTGTTCCAAATGCGATTCGTGTTGCAAAAGAGTTCGGGGATCGTATCGATTTTTATGGCATTCGCCTTGATAGTGGTGATATGGCATATTTATCAAAGGAGGCCAGAAAACAACTTGATGCAGCTGGATTTACAAACACAAAAATTATCGCTTCTAGCGATTTAGATGAATATACGATTATGCACTTGAAATCTCAAGGGGCAAAAATTGATGTATGGGGTGTTGGTACAAAGCTGATTACATCCTTTGAGCAGCCAGCATTAGGGGCTGTTTATAAACTAGTCGCTATTGAAGATACTGACGGAAAATTAAATGATACGATTAAGATTTCATCTAATCCTGAAAAAATTACAACCCCAGGACTTAAACGAGTTTATCGTATTATTAACCGTGTTAACGATCATGCAGAGGGCGATTATATTGCTTTAGAGTCAGAAGAACCCGGAAAAGAAGAGCGTTTAAAAATGTTTCATCCAGTTCATACATATATAAGTAAATTCGTAACAAGCTTTGAAGCACGCGAACTACATCAAGATATTTTCATTAACGGTAAAAGAGCGTATGAATTACCTAATATATTAGATATTCAAAAGTATAATGAACGCAGCCTCTCACTATTTTGGGAAGAGTATATGCGAACTTTAAACCCAGAAGAGTACCCTGTCGATTTAAGCCAAGAATGTTGGGATCATAAAATGAATTATATTCAAACTGTTCGAGAACAGGTTGAAAAAAACATACAAAAATAAAGTGAAGTTTTAATCAGTGGGGTTTTGTCCCTCCCCCACTTCTCCATTTTTCAATACTATATGGATATTTGTAAAAAATATATTAAAATAATAGGAAGAATATTATATTTTTTTGTAAATTTATATATTAAATTATTTAAAAACAAAATAATATTTGATATTATTTTCTTGAGTCAATTTCAACAAAATAACCAATAAAAAAGAGGACGCAATTGCGTCCTCTTTTTTATAAATCTTTTACTCGTAGTACACGCATTGCATTTAATACTGCAAGTAACGTCACACCAACATCTGAGAAGACTGCTTCCCACATTGTTGCAATACCAAAGGCGCCGAGTAATAACACTAACCCTTTTACCCCTAATGCAAATATAATATTTTGCCATACGATGCTACGTGTACGTTTTGCAATTTTTACTGCTGTCACAATTTTTGAAGGCTCATCAGTCATAATAACGATGTCAGCAGCTTCAATTGCTGCATCTGACCCTAAGCCGCCCATCGCAATACCAACGTCTGCCCTTGCTAGTACTGGCGTATCATTAATACCATCACCGACGAATGCAATCTTTTCTTTACCGCGTTTTGCTGCATCAATTTTTTCGATTTCTTCTACTTTTTGGTGTGGTAATAATTCGGCATGAACTTCATCTAAACCTAATTCTTTACCAACAGCTTCCCCGACTGATTTTGCATCACCAGTTAACATGACTGTCTTCTTAATACCTAGTTCTTTTAACTTTTGAATTGCTTGTTTTGAATCCTCTTTTACCTCATCAGAGATAACAATATACCCTGCATATTTACCATCTACAGCAACATGAACTAGTGTACCTACTGTATTCGGTTGCTTAAATGTAATGTTTTCTTTGCTCATTAATTTAGCATTACCTGCGAAAATTTCTTTTCCTTGTACTTTTACAACCGTACCATGACCAGAAATTTCACTATAGTCTTCAATAGCATTTTCATCGATTGATTTTCCATATGCATTTCGAATAGATTGTGCAATCGGATGATTTGAATATACTTCTGCAAATGCTGCATATTCTAATAGCTCTTCAGCTGTGATACCTTCACTAGGCTCCATCTTCGTAACTTTAAAGACACCTTTTGTTAATGTTCCTGTTTTATCAAAAACGATATATTTCACATCATTCAATGCTTCTAAATAGTTACTTCCTTTTACTAAAATACCACTTTTAGATGCCCCACCAATACCGCCAAAGAATCCAAGAGGAATCGATACAACGAGCGCACATGGACAAGAGATTACTAAGAACACTAAAGCTCTATAAATCCAATCGGAGAATGTAGCACCCTCTAAAATAAGTGGTGGAATAAATGCCATTATTGCTGCTGTTATAACTACAACAGGAGTATAATAACGTGCAAACTTTGTAATAAAGTTTTCTGTTGGCGCTTTTTTGCTACTTGCATTTTGTACTAAGTCTAAAATTTTCGATACAGTGGATTCACCAAACTCTTTTGTAACTTCGACAATTAATACACCATTTTGGTTTACAAAACCACTTAATACGTCATTACCAACTTCTACTTCCCTCGGTACAGACTCACCTGTTAACGCTGAAGTATCCATCATTGATGTTCCCTCAACTACTTTCCCGTCTAACGGTACTTTTTCACCTGGTTTTACGATAATATACTCACCAATTTGCACATCTTCTGGTGATACTTGTTTCGTTTCGTTTCCAACTTTCACATTCGCATAGTCAGGACGAATATCCATTAATGACGTAATTGATTTTCGAGAACGATTTACTGCAATACTTTGGAACAGTTCCCCTACTTGGTAAAATAGCATAACTGCTACCGCTTCTGGATATTGTTGAATCGCGAAAGCTCCTAAAGTTGCAATTGCCATTAAAAAGTTTTCATCGAACACTTGGCCGCGAGTTATGTTTCTTACCGCTCTCCAAACGATATCTCCACCTATTAATAAATAAGCAAGGACGAATAATGGAATTGTTATCATTTGCGGTAATCCGGCTAACGCAGCAATTCCTGTCAAAATTCCACCGACTACTAATCGTCCTATCATCTTTTTCACATTTCCATCACCATGATCATGGTCGTGTCCTTTTTCCTCTTCACGAACAACTTTTACATCAGGCTCTAACTTTTGAACAACATTTTTTATATTTTGTACAGTCGATTCAAGTTCTCGTTTATTTGCAACTTCTACTCGTAATTTCTTTGATACGAAATCAACAGTCGCTTCTGAAATTGTTGGCATTTCCTTTACCTTATTTTCAATCTTCATTGCACAATTTGCACAGTCTAAGCCTTCTAATACAAATACTTCTTTTACTGATTTTGTTTTTTGCTCTTCTTGCACTTTAATATGTGGCTCTAATTTTGTAACAAGTTGCTTCGCTTCCGTAACAACTTGATTTTCTTTATTTTGCGGTGTTTCTAAAAGCATCGTTTTTGTTGCAAAGTTTACGGAACAAGATGTTACCCCTTCTATATTCCCAACACCTTTTTCAATTTTCATTGCACAATTTGCACAATCTAAACCTTCTAGCATAAGTTTCTTTTTCACTAATGCTTCTGCCATCGTTCTCCCTCCTCGCTTTTTTATTCTTCCTCGTTTACGTGTTCAAACGCTTGCTCGAAGATATGAATTACGTGTTGATCAGCTAATGAGTAATAAACTACCTTTCCTTCTTTACGGTTCTTTACAAGCTTCGCTTGCTTTAATACACGAAGCTGATGTGAGATTGAAGATTGCGTCATTCCTAATAAATAAGCTAAATCACAAACACACATTTCAGCTTCAAATAATGCATGTAATATTCTCGTACGTGTACGGTCACCTAATACTTTAAATAATTCTGCTACTTTACTTAAACTTTCATCAGTCGGAATTGTTTGTTTTACTTGATCCACGATTTCCTCGTGAATTACCGTCTGAGAACATGCTTCCTGTTGCGTTTCTACTTTATTTTCAGCCATCACAGCTCACCTCTTTATTTGAACATATGAACAACTATTCATATGTCTTATACCTTTATTATATGAGCGTCCATTCATATGTGTCAATGAATTCTCATACATTTTTTAAAACATTTCGTTCATATTTCAAAATAAACATATAAATATTCTCCGCATCTATCATGCCCTTCATACAAAAAGGATGCACGAAAACTACCGTGCATCCCTTCTTATTTATTAACTTTTACTGCATCCACAATTAACGAAGCAAATCCTAATTTACCATCTTGATTTCTATGATCAAAACGTTTCGATCGATAAATAAATCCACCGTTCTCTTCCCAATCACTATAATGAAACTGGCCATTCTCATCACAGTATTCTAAAAGCTTTACTTGAAAACCTGCTGCTTCAAACATAGATATAATCGTTTTGTAGTTATGTACAATTTTATGACTTGCAGCTGGATGATCTAACGGGCCAGGTCCTCCCACTTGCACACCACGCTGATACTCTTCATTTTGGAAAAATGCATCCGGCACTGCACAGCGAATATATCCACTATCTTCTAAAAACTCATAACAAACTTTAGCTGCTTCTATACCTTCTTCATACGATAAATGCTCCCATACGTGCTCAGCCAAAATTACTGATAAAGAATTAGGCTGAAATTTATTAAGCCACGTTTCTCTTTTTAATAAATGTAATTCTTTTTCATTCGTATGTAACCACCCTGGGTTATTATTATATCCCTCTGCTCCAACGACAACTTTCGTCTCCATCTTTCCACCCCTTCTTATATTCCGACATAAAAATTCGACAACATAACATTGGTCTCCTTTATTTCCCCAAAAGAAAAAGCCTTGCGCGCTCCCTAGACGCACAAGGCTTACTAACTTTATATCCCTTTAATTAGCTTTTTCTAAACTATCTTGCGAACTTCCATCGTCTTTTAAATGACTATGTTTTTTCGAATAAACAAAGTATACAACCACTCCGATTGCTAACCAAACACCGAAGTATATCCATGTTTTTAACGGTAGATTTACCATTAAGAATAGACAGCTTGCAACTGAAATAATCGGTAAGATTGGTACAAGTGGTACCATAAATCCACGTTGTAATTTCGGATGCGTTTTACGAAGAATGATGACAGTTACACCAACCATCGCAAATGTTAATAACGCTCCAATATTCGCTAAATTCGACAATTCTTTTAAATCGATAAATCCGGCAATTAAAGCACTACCAATTCCTGTTAACCAAACTGAAAATGTTGGTGCTTCTGTCTTCTTGTTAATTTTCGCAAAAGATTTTGGCAATAAACCGTCACGGCTCATAGCGAAGAATACACGTGTCGTAGCGTAGATGTATGCGAAAATTACAGCCATAATACCAATTACAGCTCCAATAGCGATTACACCAGCCACTTTATCTTGTCCTACAACTTCTAATACATAGGCCATCGCTTCAGGTACATCTAATTCCTTATAAGAAACCATACCTGTCATAACGAGACAAACTACAACATAAATGATTGTACAAATGACTAATGAAGCAATAATACCAATCGGCAGATCACGTTGTGGATTTTTCACTTCTTCAGCAGAAGTTGCTAATGCATCAAATCCTAAGAAAGCGAAGAATACTGCTGCTCCTCCGGCAAAGACTCCACTTAAGCCATACGGTGCAAATGGTATCCAGTTTTCTGGTTTCACGTAGAATACACCAACTGCAATGAATAAAACAACAATACCAATTTTAATTAATACCATTATGTTATTCACACGCTTACTTTCTTTTGTACCTCGCGATAATAACCAAGTTATCACCAACGTAACGATAACTGCGGGTAAGTTCACCATACCACCTTGCGATGGAATCGTTAACAACGCTTTTGGAATTTCAAGTCCCAATCCACTCACTAAATTATTGAAATAACCTGTCCATCCGCCAGCTACTGCGGCAGTCGTTACGACATATACGGATAGCAATGTCCATCCCATTAAATGGGCAACAAACTCACCAATTGTTGCATATGAATATGTGTACACACTACCTGAAACAGGAAGTGCAGATGCAACCTCTGCATAACATAAAGCTGCAAATCCACAAACAATTGCTGCAATCATAAATGAAAAAATAACTGCTGGACCAGCATCTCTTGCTGCTACTAATCCAGTTAATACTAGAACTCCTGTACCAATTATCGCACCAATCCCTAGCATTGTTAGGTCAAATGCCCCTAGCGTTTTCGTCAAAGTTTTACTTTTACTTTCCCCTAACAATTGCGTAACGGATTTCTTTTTAAATAGGTTGGCCACGATGAATGCCCCCTTTTACCAAGAAGAGCTAAGAGGTATTATCTCTTAGCTCTTATCATGTTGTTTTATATATTGTTCGATTTTGTTTTGTATAATGCTTCTATTAGCAAGATACTGTTTCTGCTTCTAATAATTCTTTAGCACCCTTGTACTCTACACCGTGAGCTTCTGCAACTGCTTCGAATGTTACATAGCCTTCTAATGTATTAATACCTTTTAATAATGCAGTGTTGCCTAGGCAAGCTTCTTTGTAGCCTTTGTTAGCAATTTGTACTGCATATGGTACTGTTACGTTTGTTAATGCAAGAGTTGATGTACGTGGAACCGCACCTGGCATGTTTGCAACTGCATAATGAACAACGCCGTGTTTTTCATAAGTTGGGTTATCATGAGTTGTAATACGGTCAGTTGTTTCGAAAATACCACCTTGGTCAATCGCGATATCTACAACAACAGAACCTTGTTCCATTGATTTAATCATTTCTTCTGTTACAAGTTTTGGAGCCTTTGCACCTGGGATTAATACTGCACCGATTACAAGATCAGATTCTTTTACAGCTTCTGCAATATTGTAAGGATTAGACATTAAAGTTTTTACTTGGTTTCCGAAAATGTCATCTAATTGACGAAGACGTTCTGCACTTAAGTCGATGATTGTTACATCCGCACCTAGTCCAACTGCAATTTTAGCAGCATTTGTACCAGCTTGTCCACCACCGATAATTGTTACTTTACCACGTTTAACTCCTGGAACACCTGCAAGTAAGATACCTTTACCGCCTTTGTTTTTCTCAAGGAATTGCGCACCGATTTGTGCAGCCATACGACCAGCTACTTCACTCATAGGTGCAAGTAATGGTAAAGAACGGTTTTCTAATTGTACTGTTTCATATGCGATAGCAACAACTTTCTTTTCAATTAACGCTTTTGTTAATTCTGGTTCTGGAGCTAAGTGTAAGTATGTGAATAAGATTAAACCTTCGCTGAAGTGTTTGTATTCGCTTTCAACTGGTTCCTTAACTTTCATAACCATTTCCATGTTCCAAGCTTCTTCAGCCGTATCAACAATTTTCGCTCCCGCTTCAACATACTGAGCATCTGTGAAACCAGATCCTACACCTGCGTCCTTTTGAATGAATACTTCGTGATTGTTACGAACTAAATGTACAACACCTGCTGGTGTCATTGCCACACGGTTTTCGTTGTTTTTAATTTCTGCTGGTACCCCAATACGCATAATGAAATGCCCCCTTATAATTAACAGAAAAAAGGAATTCTTTTTTCTTTTTGTAATAATTAATAACTTATGTCCTTATTCTAGCATAACTTAAAAATTATGAAAACGCTAACATACCATTTTTTAAAAGTTTATATATTTAGAATAGTGTAAATATACGAAACATTGATTCCATTGGGTTATTTGTACCATCTCATTATCTATCACTCTATTTACATTATATCCATTCAAAACGCATAGTAATTATTTATTATTTGACAATAATGTAACAATGCAAAAAAACTAAGTAGTTACGTATACATATACACTTATTACTTTGTACAATACTTTAGAAATATATTCTTTCCATAAAAAAAACAGCTACTAGCATTTAGCCAGCAGCTGGATAGATCATAAATAACTTTGAAAATAGATCTTCTGTCGTCTCGGTAATTTTATCAAACATATCACTTTCACGATCTTCTTGCTCTTTTAACATCTTAATTGTTTCACGTGCGTCTTCAGGATAATCGGTAATGATACCATCCACGTTTAACTTATAATATGCCTTTAAACTTTCCATATCATTTACTGTCCATACGTAAATTGGCTTGTTTAGCTTCCTTGCTTCTTTTACTAATTTCTTATTTAACATGTATTCTTCTGCTACATAAAAATCAGCCTTCACATTCTTTAAGTTAGCTCTACTCGCATACAGTATGTATCCTACTTTTATATTTGGATTTGCACGTTTAAACTCTTTAATAAGCGGATAGTGTAACGTTTGAATGACACATTGCTTCTCAAATTCATTATCTTTAATCGCTTTTAATACTTTGTTTACGAAATCTTTTTCGCCACCATGGAGCTTCACTTCAATATTAAGTTTGATTTTTCCTTTTGCCAGCTTAATGATCTCATCAAGTGTACTTATTTGTCCTGAAAACCCATCTTGACTAAGGGTAAGCTGTCTTAACTCCTCCATCGTTAAATCTGACACGTGAACATTAGCATTCGCAAGACGTTTTAGCTTCAAATCATGTATAACTGCTAGTTCACCGTCTTTTGTTTGCAGTACATCAATTTCAGCGTAGTCTGCTTTGGCATCAATAGCCCCCTGCAGAGCTTCTTTCGTATTCTCTACACCTTTTGAAATATAACCACGATGAGCCATAATAATTGGTTCTTTATATGAATTTGAAATAAACGTTACAATGAAGGCAACGACCATTCCGGCAGTAATAATTCCTACAATATATACACCAATAAATTTCCAACGATGTTTTTGGAAGAAACATTTATCTGCTTTTGTTTTCGAATAATCTAATCCTTCTTCTAATAAAACATCTTCAACCGGAACCTTTTGTAAATACAATCGTGTTATTGCCATAATATAAAATGGCGTCACGATAAAACTAAATAAATACAATGTACTCGTTAAAAATACAGACATTGTTGATTCTGCTAATAATGCAAATGTTCCCTGTGGATTTGTAAATTCATACATGCCCCATAGACACAATAAATACATTCCAAAAAATACCCCGTACACAATCCCTATTGAAATAAAAAATCCTACTAAAAAGAATAGTACTTTAAAAAAACTTTCTTTTACTAACGTTGCACTTTTACGTGCTGCTGTGCGAAACGGCTTTTGCTCTAAAACAACAATAGGTAGAACAAAAATCCAGCGAAGGTTCAAATACGCAACTACAGCAAAGAACGTGTAATAACCAACTTGTCCCATCGTTGTCTTAAACAGTTCTCCTGTAATAAAGTTAGGAATTTGAATTTGCGGAATTAATGCCGTTTCATATCCAAGATTTAAAAGAGGTAACAATACGACAGCATATAAAATAAATCCTGGTAAGCAATATGTGAAAAGAGTAGGTAAATACGTTACGGTTTTATATAAAATCGGACGTAATTTCACCTTTTGTCTTTTATGAGCGAAGTACGAAATGATAATAAGCACCGCAAATTCCGTAAAGATAAGAAACAGTGCTAACAATGATAAAATTACGATTGCCAAAATGCCGTATGGTGTCTTTAAAAACGCTAATAATTCATCATTCGTCGCATTTGCATAACCACCAAAATACAATAACTTATTAAAAATGATCCCAAATAGCGGGACAAATACAATCGCTGCTAATAATTTATAAGCAAGTTGAAAGGTTAATACATTCCAAAAAGCAAATCTAACTGTTTGAAAGGAATGTCCCATTACCCCTGGTATAGATAGTCTTTTACGGTGTTGCATATATTCCTCCACATTCTAAAACGATATTTGAGATGGATTCCATATTTCCATTTCCAACCCATCTTTTTAATAATAATATATTCCACTTAACATGAACACTCTTATACATACAATGAAAAAGTGATGGCTACTTGCCATCACTTTTTCATTTACTCTATTTTTTCTCTAACCCTTGACCAAATGCTTTCAAGAAGCTAAAACCGAATGTAATTGCTCTATTGATATCTGGATCTTTTAACACTTTAAAGAAATCCATCACTTTTGTTTTTTTACCACTATTTAATTCCTCTGTTGCAAATTGTAATCCAGTGACTAAACTAGATGTTATTTGTTTCGTTATTTCTGGGTCCACTGAAGATAATGCCTCTCCTGCCCCCATCATATTGTTTAATGCGTTTTTTACTGGTTCACGATTCAATTGTTCAACAGCTATTTTGGAAACATCTTCTTTTGCAGCAAGTAAACTAATTGCTGCATCTAAAATTCCTGCTTTTTGCAACTGCGCTAATAGCTGCATCGTCTCTTCTACTGCTTCTCTATTCTCAGCTAGATCATTTAACAACTCATCTGTTACTTGCTGTTTTTTTTCTTCTTCTGTTACAATCTTCTTTTTAATTAAAGTAATCTCTTTTGCCATTATCTCCGCCCCCTAATTCTGGTCCACAAGTGATACGTATTGTTTTCTTTGCCACTTTCGCTCGATTTCAACACCATTTTGCGGATGACGTTTTTTATCTCTCGGGTTTGAAGATGGTAACGGACGATTTCCTTTTTCACGTAATACGCGCAGTTTCACCATTGTTTGTTTATAAGCTGGTGTACACGTATAAATGTCTGTTGCTGTTCCTGTTAAAATATTGATTGCCTCTTCATTTACTGTCGCATGCATCGGCAAATACAACTCATTTCCAGTTACACGATCTGTAACAAGCGCTTGTACTTTGATTTTTCCAAATGGTGATGCTAACTCTACAAGACCACCATCTTTCACATTGCGTTCTTTAGCAAGTTCAGGTGAAATTTCAACAAATACTTCAGACACTTTAGATAAAATACCAGCCGACTTATTCGTCATATTCCCTTCATGGAAATGCTCTAGCATACGGCCATTATTTAATAGTAAATCATACTCATCTGGTGCTATAACTGGCGGAACCCATTCATCTAGTGATAAACGTGCTAGTTTGTCTGGGAAGTTAAATCCATCTACATATAATAATGGTGTATCACTACCATCATGGCTACCCCAACATAAACTATTCCAGCCTTCTAGACGGTCGTACGTCGCTTGAGAGTATAACGGTGCAAGCGATGCAATTTCGTCCATAATTTCACTTGGACTTCCATAATTCCAGTCTCCGCCCAGTGCACGAGCTACTTTTTGTAAAATCCACCAATCTGGTTTTGAATCACCAAGCGGTTTCAATACTTCGTATAATCTTTGAATACGGCGCTCTGTATTCGTAAACGTTCCTTCTTTTTCTAAGCTTGGTGCTGCTGGTAAAATAACATCGGCGAAACGAGCTGTTTTCGATAAGAACATATCTTGAACAACAAGGAAGTCTAAATTCGCTAAAATATGTTGTACATGGTTGGCATTTGAATCTACTAAAGCCATTTCTTCTCCCATAACATACATACCACGTAGTTTTCCTTCTTCGGCCGCAAGTAACATTGCGATATTATTTAATCCCGGTTCTTTCGGAATGGTAGTACCGTATGCTTTTTCAAATTTCGCACGATGCACATCATCTGAAACAGCTTGGTAACCCGGAAGCCAGTTCGGTAATGTCGCCATATCACAAGCACCTTGTACGTTATTATGCCCGCGTAACGGATACGCACCGGCACCAGGACGACGGTAGTTACCTGTAACGAGAAGTAAATTTGAAATTGCTGCTGACGTTGTACTTCCTCCTGTATTTTGAGTTACACCCATTCCCCAAAGTACACAAGTACCATCTGCTTCATATACCATACGAGCCATTTCTTTTAACTGAGCTTTAGAAATCCCTGTAATTCCCTCAGTATAATCAAGCGTATATTTTTCTAGCATTTTGCTATATTCATCAAAATTCTTTACATTTTCAGCTATGAACTTTTTATCGTGCCAATCTTGATCAATAATGTATTTCGTTATCCCAGCAAGCCATACATAATCCGTCCCTTGACTCGGGTGAACAAATATATCAGCACGCTCCGCCATTTCATGTTTACGAAGGTCTGCGACAATTAGTTTTTGTTCATGTAATTTATGAGCACGCTTCACTCTAGTTGCAAGTACAGGATGTCCTTCTGTTGGATTTGCCCCAACAATAATAACAAGACCTGCCTCAGCAATATCTTTCACTGTTCCAGCATCTCCGCCCATACCGACAGTTTTAAATAAACCGTCTGTTGCTGGAGATTGGCAATAACGGGAACAGTTATCTACATTATTTGTTCCATATATTTGACGAGCTAGTTTTTGCATAAGATAGTTTTCTTCATTTGTTACTTTCGAAGAAGAAATAAACCCAAACGCATCGCTACCATACTCTGATTTAATATGTTGCATATTAGATGCAACAACTTCAAGAGCCTCTTCCCATGAAGCCTCAACAAACATATCCCCTTGGCGAATTAACGGCTTTGTAATACGCTCTTCACTGTTCACAAAGTCCCATCCGAATTTTCCTTTTACACATGTGGAAATACCATTAACCGGTGCATCTGAAACAGGTTGCACTTTTAAAATTTGACGATCTTTCGTCCATACTTCAAATGAACAACCTACACCACAAAATGTACAAACTGTTTTTGTCTTATTAATTTTCGTCTTACGCATCGCGGACTCTACTTCTGAAACTGCTAAAATACTGCTATATCCAGGCTCTACATCTTTTACAAAATCAATCATTGGATTTAGCACATCTGGTTTTAAACCAGTCATAAATCCAGCTTCTCCTAGCATCGTTTTTTCCATTAATGCATTACAAGGACAAACTGTTACACATTGCCCACAGCTAACACAAGACGAGTCATTTATACTCACACCATTGTCCCAAATAACACGTGGACGGTCTAAACTCCAATCAATCGATAAAGTTTCATTTACTTGTAAATTTTGGCATACTTCTACACACTGCCCACAAGCAATACATTGATTTGGATCGTATCGATAGAATGGATGCGACGTATCCACTTCGCATGCACTTACTTTCGGTTCATATGGATATTTCTGTTCTTCAATCTCCATCATATGTACTGTATTATGGACTTTACAGTTACCATTATTGTTATCACATACTGTACAATACAATAAATGATTCTCTAATATTCGATCCATCGCTTCAGTTTGTGCTTCCTTTGCACGTTCCGATTGCCTCTCAATATGCATGCCATCTTCCAACTTCGTCGAACAGGCACGTAGTAAACTTCCATTCACTTCTACAATACATGTATCACAAGTTTGAATAGGATCTACCTCTGGTACATGACAAATTTGAGGATGTTCTAAATTACTTTCGTTAAACAATTGGAGTATCGTCTTTTCACCTGATACGAAAAATTCTTTACCATCAACGGTTACACGGACTGTCTGTTCTGTCATAGTTTCCCCTCTCCTTACAACTAACTGTACAACACAATTATGAATCCGTTTTCATAATTGTGTTGTACATATTTTTGAAGCGCCCTGTTGAAATACTTTCCTTTGGAAGTCGATTCTAGATGTTATAAGGTATAACTACGAAAGCTTGAAAATGTCGCTATTCTACAAATCTATTATATCGTACATATACAATAATAACCAAAATAATCTGCCATCTTCTTGTTAGTAGGTGCTTTTGTTTTTTCGATGTTTTATGATAAATATGGGGAAAAATACATATAAAGGGGAATTTAATATGGGGCCTATTCAAGAAACATATACAATTGTACGTTATCAATCTGGTACATTTTCAAAACAAACCGATGAGGTTGTTACGGAATCTCCCATTACAATTAAATTAAATAGCGAAGAATACGTAACAGTTGTATGCACTCCTAATTACATTGAAGATATGGTAACCGGTTTTTTAATTTCTGAAGGAATTATTTCTTCTTATAAAGATATTGAAGAATTATGGATCCAAAAAGAAAACGGAATTGTCCATGTAAAATCATCAAAAATTAATCCGCTCTATCAAACTTTATATAATAAAAGGTACGTAACTTCTTGTTGCGGGAAAAGTAGACAAGGTTTTGTTTTCGTCAACGATGCAGCAAAAGCAAAAAAGTTACATGATATACATATAACTATTACTCCGGAAGAATGTTTTCACCTAATGACTTCCTTACAACAATCTTCAACTACATTTCGCCAAACGGGTGGTGTGCATAATACCGCTTTATGTGATCGAAATAACATTCTTTTATCAAGAATGGATATCGGAAGACATAATGCGCTAGATAAAATATACGGTCATTGTTTACGAAACAATATCTCTGTTCAAGGGAAAATCATTGCGTTTAGCGGACGCATCTCATCTGAAATTTTGTTAAAGGTTTCAAAAATAGGTTGCGAAATTGTTCTATCTAAATCAGCTCCAACTAAACTAGCTCTGCAACTCGCCCACGATTTAGGTATTACCGTAGTAGGATTTATTCGAAATGGATCTTGCAATATTTATACACATCCGGAACGAATCGATGGCTACAAAATAAACGATTGAATACGTAAAAGAAAGTGAAAATTTAATCAGTGGAGGGTTTTTCCCTCCTCACTGATTATTAGCCCAACCAATCGGGCTTTTACGGGCAATCTGACTCCCACGAATAGTTGGATAAAAATGACTCCTTTACAAAGCGGAAATTTTAGTTATAAAAATGTAACATATTAAAACCTTGAATAGTTAATAAAGTTAATATATAATTTCATTACATAAAGTGAAATTATAATCAGTGGGGGGGGGTTCATCCCCCACTGATTATTAGCCTTCACCAATCGGGCTTTTACGGGCAGCCCGACTCCCACCTAACTTCTTTGCTCCAGCCGAATTTTGAGGTAGGAGTTTTACTGCCCACAAATAGCGGGATAAATAAAATGAAAACATAGTAGCATAATCTTTTCATTCTTTTACAAATTAAGAAAGAATAGTCACAGAATACATTTAACTAAACTTAATCTTACAAAGTTAATGAATTAAATTTGAATCAATCTAGGAGGTTACAACTATGGAAATTCGCTTATTAACAACAGAGGACGCAGAAATTTATTTGAAAGTTTGTATGGAAGGTTTAACGAAAAACCCTGAGGCTTTTAGCTCTTCTTATGAAGATGTTCTTAAACATGAAAACCCTGTCGCTGCTATGGCAAAGCGATTAAGCAATCCGGATAAGTATACTCTAGGTGTCTTCAAAGATAATGATTTAGTCGGTATTGCTACTCTAGAAACAAAGCCATTTATTAAGCAAGAGCATAAGGCAAAAATCGGCTCCGTTTTTGTTTCTCCAAAAGCGCGTGGTCTCGGTGCAGGACGAGCTTTAATTAAAGCGATTATTGAAAATGCCGATAAATTACATGTAGAACAGCTCATGCTTGATGTTGTTGCTGATAACACTGCTGCAAAAAAATTATATGAGTCCCTCGGCTTCCAAACTTACGGCGTGCAAGAACGGTCCTTAAAACATAATGGCCAATATTGGGACGAAGAGCATATGGTTTTATTCTTAAATAATTAACATTTAAATATAATTTTTCAAAAGCATCTTCTTATTAATTAAGATGCTTTTTTCATTACAACAATGTAATCTTCATGTCACCTTTATCGATCGTTCCAATCCTTTCCATTCGTTATACTAAAAATATAAAGTGAAACTTTACTCAGCGAGGAGGATCCATCTCCCGCTAATTATTAAGTAAACGTATAGCAAGCAATTGATATGTAGAGGAGAATGTAACATGAAACAAAACAAACAAGCTATCTTTTTAATATTTGCTACAGCAATTGTAACTTCTGGATTAGCAATTTTACCTTGGTTTATTATATAGAATACATAAAAAAAGCTTATTGCTTCTTAAGAAGCAATAAGCTTTTTTTCTATTATAAAATCCCGAAAAATTTATTTACACAACTTATCATAATAAGCATAGATACCGCAACACACATTACAACCGCATTACGATCTTGCTTTTCTTTTTGTAAATGCTCTACTTTTTTACTCATGTGTACAATCCCCTTTTAAAAAAAGTGTGAGATAGGAAATTTTTCTTATCCGATGCGAGGTGAATACGAAAACCCTCTCTATCTCACATACACAATAGAATGGAATTGTCATTTTATAAATAAAATGACATGACGTTATGTCGCAACATAGGGTATTTGTGTCGCTACGTTTTCCATTATAAAAAATAGTTGTGCAAAACTAGTGCATTTTTTATGTCAATTGCCCTGATTGAAAAAATCAGCCATCCATTCAATCACATAAAAAGAGTTTTTTATTATTTTCATGTAAACTATACAAGTAGAATGAATAGTTTGGGGTGCACAAGATTATGGTGAAAATTTTATTAGTAGACGATGAAGAACGTATGTTACGATTGTTAGATCTGTTCTTAAGCCCTCGTGGCTATTTTTGTATGAAAGCTACTTCTGGCCTTGAAGCGCTAGAATTAATCGAACAAAAGGACTTCGATATTATTTTATTAGATGTTATGATGCCGAATATGGATGGGTGGGATACTTGCTATCAAATCCGTCAAATTTCCAACGTTCCAATTATTATGCTAACAGCTCGCAACCAAAATTATGATATGGTCAAAGGTCTGACTATGGGAGCAGATGACTACATTACAAAACCATTCGATGAGCATGTATTAGTCGCGCGAATCGAGGCTATATTACGCCGTACGAAGAAAGATGGCTTTGTTAGCTTCAATGGTATTGAGTGGGATAAAACGAAACATACTGTTACAGTTTATGGTGAAAGAATCTCACTAACTCCTATTGAATTCTCGTTACTTGGACTCTTTTTACAAAATACAAACCGTGCCTACAGCCGAGACGATTTAATCGAAAAGATTTGGGGCTATCAAACAGACATCGAATACAGAACTATCGATTCACATATTCGTAATATACGGGATAAGTTACGCAAAAAAGGATTTCCAGTTGAAGATTACTTAGAAACAGTCTATAAAGTAGGATATAAATGGAAAAGTGAATAATTAATTTGGTCAGTGGACAATAGTTGACCACTGGCCCTTTATATGAAATAAGGTATGGTGAGAAAATGAGCAAACTTTCCCTTAAAGTTGGGACATACTTTTTAATATTAGCTTTATGTATTGAGACAATCGCTTTCGTATCTTTTTATAAGAACCTTTCAAACATACGCATTGAAGAGGAAACTCTTGCTCTTTTAGAGAAAGGAAATCGCTATAGTAAAATGATTAAAAACCGCGCGAAGTGGGGTGCATATTCTAAAGAAAGGCAACTCACAGAAAGCGCTGAACACAGTAAACGACCTAAACGTGCTGTGTACCCCGAGTTTGATATCAACACTGAGGCTGAACACTTAGTTGAATCAGAATTAATTGCTAACTCTGATATAGCTATCATTATAACAGACAATAACGGCAAAATTATTTCTACCTCAGAACCCGTAACGAAAGAAATGCAAAAACAACTTACTTGTAAAACTGAGACTATCCCAGAAGGTGGATTAATCGTTGAAAAAAACTGGAAAAAATCAAAATTCATCTCAACAGTAAGCCCGCTGGAAATTCAAGGATTTCAAGGTAAGTTATATATGTTATTAAAGACATCTTTCTTAGAAAATATGTTACTTAAACTCATGAATCAATTTCTTATCATTAGTGTTTTGACAATTATTTTAACTACTATTTCTGTCTTTGTTTTTTCTCGTGTTATTACAGAACCGCTTATAAAAATGAAGCGGGCGACAGAAAAAATGTCAAAATTAAATAAGCCGATTCAATTAGGAATTAAACGAAATGATGAACTTGGAAGCTTAGCAAAAACGATTGAAGATTTATCTAGTGAACTTACGTATATGAAAAAAGAACGAAACGAATTTCTCGCTAGTGTAGCGCATGAATTACTAACTCCATTAACCTATATGAAAGGTTATGCAAAGGTAGCAAAAAGAGATTCTCTAACGAAAGAAGAACGTGAAGAATACTTACAAATCATTGAAGACGAAACGGATAGTGTAACCGATCTCGTACAAGATTTATTTATGCTTGTACAATTAGAGCAACACCAGTTTGTTATAAAAAAACAAAAAGTAATTCTTAAACCATTTTTAGAACGAATGGTTGAAAAAACAAAAACAACATTAACAAACAAACAAATGCAACTCCATGTACATTGCAAAGATGATTTAGAAGTTTGCATAGACGAAAGACGTATGGAACAAGTTATGTTAAATTTATTACACAATGCTTATCAACATTCACCAGAAAACACTTCTATAATAATACGTGTACTAACCAGTGCGAATACTTTTACAATAAGTGTACAAGATGAAGGTGAAGGTATTCCAAAAGAAGATATCCCACATGTTTTTGATCGCTTTTACCGTGTCGATAAATCCAGAACACGAGCTACAGGTGGAAAAGGTATCGGACTGGCTGTTGCAAAAGAAATTGTAGAACTTCATAATGGTTCTATTGAAGTTAAAAGCGAATTAGAAGTCGGAACAGAATTTATAATTGAATTACCATTTGTATAATATATGCGTGAAATCACCAGTAGTAGTCAACACTACTGGTGCTATTTTATTTATAAAACCAACTATTATAAGCTAAGCTTTTGAAATTATTCTTATTTCAATATAAAATATAGGTACAACTGTCAAAGATTTGGAGGGTGATATAATTGGATATCCATGTATTAACAAAAGACGAAGCAGAAATTTACTTAGAACTTCGAGTAGAAGGGTTAAAACAAAACCCGGAAGCTTTCAGCTCTTCTTATGAAGATATTATTAATAAAGAGTGTGCTATTGAATATAAAGCCCAAAAATTAGCACAAGATGAGAACTATACACTAGGTGCATTTAAAGATGGAGAATTAATCGGAGTTGCAACACTGGAAACGAAACCATATGTAAAACAAGAACATAAAGCGAAAATTGGTTCAGTATACGTGTCTCCAAAAGCACGCGGACTTGGAGCGGGAAAAGCACTTATTAAAGAATGTCTTGAGCTTGCTAAATCTTTAGAAGTAGAGCAAGTTATGCTTGATGTTGTTGTTGGCAACGATGGTGCAAAAAAACTTTACGAGTCATTAGGGTTTAAAACATTTGGTGTGCAAGAACGTTCATTAAAATATAACGGACAATATTGGGATGAAGAGCATATGGTTCTTTTCCTAGATGAAGAAAAATAATAAAAAACATCCTCGCATTTATGAGGATGTTTTTTACTTTTTTATAAACCATGCCTTATTTAATAATTGAATCGCTTTCGCAATTTCTTCTTCTGATAAAATCGCAAATCCAAGTAGCACTATATTTTCAGGTGCAGTACCGTCTTTATAGTACGTAGACACAGGGTATATTTTGATACTATGTTTCGCAGCTTCTTTAATTAATTCTTCTTCCCGCATTCCATTATGCACCTTTAATAAAATGTGCAATCCTGAATCTTCTCCTATCACTTCAACACGATTTGAGAAGTACTTTTCTAGTTCAAAAACAAGTCGATCTCTCTTCTTTCGATAGACGACACGCATTTTATGAATATGTTTTTCCCAATACCCTTCACTTAAAAACCTTCTAATCACTTCTTGATCCATTCTTGAAACACTTTGTGTATAAAATAAATATTGTTGTTGATACTTTTTAATCAATTTCTTTGGTAACACCATATAGCTCATCCGTAATGATGGCAACAATGCTTTAGATAGCGTCCCCATATAAATTACTTTCCCGTCTGTATCTAACCCTTGCAGTGCCGGTATAGGTTTTCCCGAATAACGAAATTCACTATCGTAATCATCTTCAATAATATACCTACCTTCTTCTTTCTTCGCCCATTGTAAAAGCTGCATCCTTCTCGTGATAGGCATAATCATTCCGTACGGAAACTGATGGGAAGGAGTAACAAATACAACGTTCGCATCACTATTCTCTAAATCTACAATACAAATTCCATCTCTATCCAAAGATAACATTTGAACTCTTTTTTCTCCCTGTTCAAAAACAACCATTTTTCTATGATATCCTGGATTTTCAACTGCATAATTACTTCCCTTTAATAATTGAAACAGTAGTTTCACTAATATTTGTGTTCCCGCTCCTAATACGATTTGACTAGCTGCACAACGCACACCTCTAGATTCATACAAATAGTTCGCAATTTCTTCTCTTAAGCTCCATTCTCCTTGTGGGTGACCAAGAAAGAGCAACTCATTATTATGAGGCTGCCATACGTCATTTATAATTTTCCGATACATATTGAACGGAAAAGCATTTGTATCGACTCCTGTTTGTGTGAAATCAAATTTATAATCCCTCTCCTGAAAGGATACTTCTTCTATTCTCTCTTCGTTTTCTTCTACATGAACCATTTGCTCAACCTTACATACAAAATAACCTTTTCTCGAAATTGACTCAATATAACCTTCTGCAAGTAATTGCTCGTAAGCCGCCTCTACTGTATTTTTACTTACTTGTAAATGTGTTGCTAACTTTCGCTTAGCCGGTAATTTCGTAAAAGATAGAATCGTTCCATCTTTAATTTCTTTTTTTATATACTCATACAACTGCACATACAATGCCTTCTTACTATTCATATTTAAATTAGGCGTTAATTCTAACATAATATCTGACCCCTTAATAAAACTAAAATCTGATACTTTTTACAGTACCAGATTTTATATATAATTCCTTTTATCATGTCACACATAAAAAATCAAATACTAAAGAGGAGATGCATGATCATGAACAAAAGTAGACGTATCGGACTCATTATGATTATTACAGGAGCCACATTATGGGGATTATCTGGACCGATGATTCAATGGCTATTTCAACATACGAACGTATCATCAATTGATTTTTTAACAATTCGCTTGTTGCTTGCAGGAGTATTTATTTTGTCTTTCTTACTAATAAAGAAACAAAACATATTTCAAATTTGGAAACACCCTAGACATTCTATACAGCTTATTATTTTCTCTATTCTTGGCATGCTCGGTGCGCAATACGCCTTTATCGAAACAGTTCATATTAGTAATGCCGTAACGGCAACACTATTTCAATTTCTAGGTCCTGTTCTTATTACAATTTACGTTGCGTTTGAGCAAAAGAAATTCCCTGCTTCTATGCAAATACTCGCAATTATAACTGCTCTAACAGGGACATACTTTATTATTACAAACGGTTCAATTGAAAATATTGTTTTATCTAAAGCAGCTATTACTTTCGGCCTATTAACAGCGATTGGTTTTGCGTTTTATACCCTTCATCCGGCTTCCCTTATTAAAGAATGCGGAACAACTATAGTAATTGGCTGGGGGATGTTAATTGGAGGGATTGCACTGCTTATTTGTAATCGTTCTTTTGGGTGGAGTCAGATTTCGCAAACTTTCACACTTCAAACTTTTTCTATGCTTATTCTTATCATTATAAGTGGCACTCTTTCTTTCCTTCTTTATATCGGGAGTCTTAAATATTTAGCAGCAACAGAAACAAGTATTTTATCTAGCATTGAACCACTTGTAGCTGCCATCGTTTCAATCGCTTGGCTTAATGAATCTTTTGGAGCATATCAATTATTAGGCGGAGTATGTATCGTCCTTTCTGTTATTTTCTTAACAATGCCTCAAAAAGAGAGAGAACCAACCTTTTCAACTGAACAAATATAAAGTGAAACTTTAATCAGTGGGGGGTTCCATCCCCCACTGATTATTAGCCCTCACCAATTGGGATAGAAAATGTCAAAAGAGGTCGTACAAAACTTACGACCTCTTTTTATGATTTAAAGGAATTGTCTCGTCTTCTAGCAAATACAATTACACTAACAATAAAAATTAGGAGTGTGGCACCATGAAAAAAATCGGAACTATGCTACTTTTCTCCTTCCTCATTACTGGCTGCGCGCAATCGCAACCCGATTCAAATGTACCTAAAAAAGAAGTAATAGAAACGTCATCCTCTCAAATTAACGCACCTTCCTTTTTTCACCTTAGTGTCTTAAAAGATGTAAATTGGGAAGAAGCACCATCATTCGTAGAAGGAAAAATACCGTTAAAAGGCATTGAAAGAAAAATTGCAATGGCTGATAGCTCTATTATCGCAAATGAGCAAAATGAAATAATGTGGTTCTTCCTGGATCCTGAAATGCCAACTGGAAAACTATCTATTATCGCGTTAAAACAAGGAACTACAACTCCAACACCAGTACTCTTTCAAAAAGAAACCTCCAAACAAACTTGGACTACTTCAAATACAGTCGATACAACCGTAAAGGAACTCCCTCTCGTAATGTCACTACCTTCATCTGGATTATGGGTATTAAACATATATGTGAATGAAAGATATTATGATCAATTTGTAATCAATGCCGAATAAAGTGACAAAACTGAAACACTTCCTTACAACAATGTAATTTCTACGTCACGTACTTCGATAGGTGGATTATCTCTCTTCTCTTATACTTAAAGTAAGAAATGACGCGAGGAGAGATGAGAGATGAAAAAAATGATAGAAGTGATCGTAGCAGTAACTGAGGTTTTAATAAATGGTAAACAAGTTGCAATGGAGTTAAATAAATAATGAACGGGGCTTGAATAAATTTACACTTCTTCATTATTTTGATTTCTTATCTCAAAAAAAGCAGTGCCTTTTTAAGGCGCTGCTTTTGACTATTTATAACTTGGCATTTTCGTAATCTGTGCCACACCTGAATCAATGGCTGCTTTCGCTACTACTTCTGCAACACTTGGAACAACTCTTTTATCTAATGGATTGGGAATTACATAATTCGCATTACGCTCTTCGTCCGTAATTATGTTAGCGATCCCATATGCTGCTGCTAATTTCATCTCTTCTGTAATATCAGTCGCGCGTACGTCTAATGCACCACGGAATATACCAGGGAACGCTAATACATTATTTACTTGATTTGAATAATCAGAACGACCAGTTCCAACTACAGCAGCTCCAGCTGCTAATGCGTCCTCTGGGAATATTTCTGGGATTGGATTCGCCATTGCAAACACAATTTGTTTCTCGTTCATCGTCTGTATAAGTTCTTTCGTTAATACGTTTGGAGCAGATACACCGATGAAAATATCAGCTTGATGAATCGCTTCCTTTAATGTTCCACGTACATATTCTCGATTGGTCTTCTTTGAAACTTCGATTTGCGCTTCGTTCATCCATGTTTCACCTTCACAAACAATACCTTCTAAACTAACTAACGTAATGTATTTTGCGCCAGCTTTTAATAATAATTTTCCAATTGCAATTCCTGCCGAACCCGCACCGTTAATAACAATTTTCACATCGTCCATTTGTTTACTTACAACTTTTAATGCATTAATAACAGCTGCTAAAACAACAATAGCCGTCCCATGCTGATCATCATGAAATACAGGAATATTCGTTTCTTCTTTTAATCGTCTTTCAATTTCAAAGCAACGTGGTGCTGCAATATCCTCTAAATTAATTCCTGCAAATGTAGGCTCTAAATTTTTAACAAGGGTAACGATTTCATCCACATCAGTCGTCCCTAAACATAACGGGAAAGCATCTACATTCGCAAATGTCTTAAATAAAATACTTTTCCCTTCCATAACAGGCATAGCCGCTTTCGGTCCAATATTCCCTAAACCAAGTACTGCAGTTCCATCTGAAACAACTGCAACCATATTACCACGTGCTGTATAGTCATAAGCTGTTTCCTCATCTGCCGCAATTGCTTTACAAGACTCTGCTACCCCCGGTGTATAAGTCAAACTTAAATCGTCCGCTGTATTCACTTCTACTTTACTTGTAATTTCAATTTTTCCTACTAATTCTTTATGCAATAACAATGATCTTTCATTAATTTGTTTTTCTAACATACTTATAATCTCCCCTTAATTTGACAAGCTAGCTATATGAATATAGCTAGCTTGTTTGATCATGAAAACATTTTTAATAAAATTGTCGCTGTTACGACCATTGCAGCCCCACCTAAACGCGTTGAAATTTGTGCGAACGGCATTAATTCCATACGATTTGAAGCTGATAAAATAGCAACATCTCCAGTTCCACCTAAACCACTATGACATCCAGTTACAATCGCTGATTCAACTGGATACATTTTCATCACTTTCCCTACAAGAAAACCTGACGCTACCATTGTAAGAACAACCGATGCGCACACAACAACATATCCTACCGAAAGAACTGCTGCTACGTCTTTTAACGGAATATATAGCAATCCTAAACCGACCATTAATGGCCATGTTAAATTCTTTGAAATGAATTTATATAAATGGAATGCTCCTTGCTCCATTTTTGCTGGCATTAGATTAAAGTACTTCACAATTGCCGCTGAAAAAATCATAATGATTGCTCCTGGAATACCGATAAACTTAGAAGCGAATCCTCCGAAAATAAAGAATGTACATGCAATCAATAATCCTGCTCCCATTAATGAGAAATCAATTGGTTTTTCTGTATTTTGCTCCTTTAATAAATCTGCTTGATTGTCTGTTTTTACTAATACACCGTTACCACTAAGCTCAGGTCTCTTCTCACCTAAACGCTTCATATACCCTGCACTCACGATTGCAAACATATTCCCAATAATAGCTGCCGGAATAAGCTGTGATACAAACGTTGCTGATGATTCATTTAAAATATCACTATAAGCTAGCGACAATGGTAAAATCCCTTCTCCGATACCACCACTCACAATTGGTACGATGATAAAGAAAAATGTCTGCTTCATTTCAAATCCAAATAGTGAACCGACTAATAAGCCCACTGCTACAGAAGCTAACGTTCCTACTACTAAAGGAATAAACATACGAACGAAACCCTGCACTAACACTTTACGGTTCATTCCTAAAATACTTCCAACTACTAAACAAGAAATATATAAATATAAAAAGTTCGATTTTTTCATTAACATAGTCGCAGCTTCCATTGAAGCTGGATTCATCCAGTTAAAAAATACAAGTAACGATGGAATAAATAATGAGAGAATTGCTGGACCACCGATATTTTTTAATATTGGAATTCTCATTCCAATATCACCTAAGAAAATACCCATGATCATAATAACTGCAAAACCACCAATCATATCTGCTGGTAATTTATTATATACAGATGCTCCATAAATAATAGCAGCCAATACTACATATAACGGTAAAGGTATAACACCGATTTTAACGTTCATAATTTTAGAAGCGAAAGATTCACTTTTCAATTCATTGCCTTCAGAAAATGATACCGCTTCCACATTTTTTTGAATTCCCATATGGCACCCCCTTGTTTTCTTAATAACAATATTAAAACGCTTTCAATAGTAAAAATAGTTTTTGTAAGTTTTGTAATTGGTTTTGTAATTAAAAAAAGTATAAGCGACTTATAATAAGCCGCTTATACGTAAAAGTCTATTTTATTCCGGTCAATACACCTTAATTTACTCACCGGTCTTCCCACATTTTGATACACCATTTCATTCTCTAATACTCCGATTTCAGTCAAAAACATTACATACTTTCGAATAGAAACTCTCGAAACCCCTACTAATTGCGCCATTTCATCAGTTGTAAATGCTTGTCCATTAAGCGATTCGATTTTCTGCCAAATGAGTTGCAATGTTTGCTTTGTTAATCCTTTCGGAAGCTCTTTATAGTCAAAGGACTCTCTTTTTTCTTTTTGTAAAATTAACGAATCTAATTCCGATTGACTAATTTTTTGTTGTTCTTTCATGAAAGTAAATTTTTCTCGATACACCGTTAATGCTTCCTTAAAGCGTTCAAATGTAAATGGTTTAATTAGATAGTCTACAACTCCATATTGTAATGCTTTTTTAATACTTCCCATATCATGTACAGCTGAAATCATCATAATATCAATTTCTTTTTCTTGGTTGCGAATATACATTAAAAGCTCAAATCCAGTTTCTTCAGGCATAAAAATATCAAGTAATACTAAATCTACTCGTGATTCCTCTAATACTTCTATCGCTGCTTTAACTGAGTTAACTGCATGGACAAGTTCAAACCCTCCCACTTGCTCTAAATAATGCGTATTTAACATCGCAACCATCGGATCATCTTCTACAATTAAAACTTTAATCATATTTGCTTCTCATCCCTACCTTTAGGTATTTCAATTGTTATCGTTGTTCCCTCTCCTAATAAGGAGGAGATGTGAATCTCCCCATTTATTCGCTGTATACTTTCTTTTACAAGATACAAACCATAACCGCGATTATCCCCTTTTGTGGAATAACCTTTTGTAAATAATGCATCCACTGCGTCTTCTTCTATACCTTTCCCCGTATCTTGCACTGTAATAGTTAATGCATTCTGATATTGTATCCCAACTTCAACTTGTTTCTTTTTGCAATGTATCACTGCCTCTAATGCATTATCTATTAAGTTCCCTACAATCGTAATAAGTTCATGAGTAATACTTTCATCATATATTTCCGGCAAGTAAGAATCTTCACTTATAATTAACTTTATATTTTTCTCCCTAGCATAGCTAAGTTTACCTAGTAAAAAACCAGCAAATACTGGACTTTTTATTCTTTTCATAACCCCACCAATTTCATATTGATGCTCTGATACCATACTACTTACATATTTCTGCAATTCTTCATACTGTTTCATATGTGTGAGCCCTAATACGACATGCATTTTATTCATAAATTCATGAGATTGTGCCCGTAACGCTTCCGCATATAGCCTAATACCAGTTAGTTCCTCTGCTAATTTTCTAATTTCTGTTTTATCACGAAATGTTGCGATCGCGCCAACTATTTCTCCTTTTACATATAAAGGAACACGATTTGTGACAATCGTAATTCCGTAAATATTTTGTTCTTCGTTTAATTGTACCTCGCCTGTTTGCAACACTTCTTTTATACGTGAATTTGGCATATACAATTCAACATCTTTACCAATAAAGTCTTCTTCCAGTCCACTTTTTTTAAATAGCCGTTTCGCTTCATTATTTATTAAAGTTACATTCGCCTCTTTATCTACAGCAATAATACCTTCTTTCACCGAAAGCAACATCGTATTTCTTTCTTCAAGAATTTTTGCTATCCTATGCGGCTCAAGACCAAATAAACTTTTCTTTATATGTCTAGCTAGCAATATTGCTCCTATAATCCCAACTAATACTCCAACTCCGACACCAATATAAATAATATGTCTACTTTGCTTAACTCTTTCTTTTACATTATCTGCTGAAATACCGACAGCTACTGCTCCAAGCTGTTCCCCTGTTTCAGAAAATATTGGTACAAACACTCGCATTGAAATACCTAAAGTTCCTTCTGCTAGCGATACATGTTCCTTCCCTTTCAATGCAGGTCCTTCATCTCCCCCAATAAAATGATGACCTATTTTTTGAGGATTTGGATGAGATTTTCTTATTCCATCCATATCCATAACTACAATAAATTGAACACCTGTATTTTTTAATATCCTATTTGTATACGTTTGGATTGCTGAAGTATCTGCTTTCCCAATCAAACCATTGATTACAACTGAATCATTCGCCACAATATGTGCAATTGTTTTCGCTTTCTCTGCCTGGCTATCCTCCGTTGTCCGCTCTACATTATGACTAATTAATATATCTGTAACAAGTAAAGAAAAAATTACAACCGTACAAACTAACAATGTAATCGTTTTCCATAAATTCCATAGTCTTTTTCTTTTTTTCATCCCGTTAATGACTCCCCTAATTACTGAATATAAAAATAAGTAAGGTGATATTATTTTCACCTTACTTATTTGCTGTTATTATACTTTAAATTTACTAGTCATTGCTTGTAGTTCTTCGGCCATCTCAGCTAAGTTTTGCGAAGCCGAACTAATTTCTTCCATCGAATTTACTTGTTCTTCTGTTGAAGCTGCAACACTTTGCATACTAGCTGTATTTTCTTCTGCCGCCGCTGCAATTTCATCAATAGCATTTGTTACTTCGTTTGCATCTCCAGCTATACTCTTCGTTGTTTCTACCATTTGATTAACTTGAGAAACAATATGAGTAGTAGAACTTAAAATTTCTGTAAAACTTACTTTCGTTTTTGTTACAACATCTAAGCCTTGTTGAACTTCCCCACTCACATTATCCATTGCCTTAACAGTATGTTCAATATCAGCCTTAATTTCCGTAATTAAATTCGCGATTTCTCCGGATGACTCTCCTGATTGCTCTGCTAACTTTCTTACTTCATCTGCTACAATAGCAAAGCCTCGGCCCTGTTCCCCTGCTCTTGCCGCTTCAATAGCTGCATTTAAAGCTAATAAGTTCGTTTGAGTAGCAATGTTTTGAATTGCTTCAGAAATAGCTCCTACCTGCTTTGATTTCTCATCAAGAAGTTTAATAATAGCATCTGACTGGGATACCGACCTAGAAATAGACTGCATTTGTTTTGCGGTTTGTTCAACTAAATCTTCTCCCTCTTCAGCTCTTTCTCGCGCATGTAATGAGGAAATAGAAATTGACTCTGCGCTTCCAGTTACATCTTGAATTGCTGTATTTACTTGTTGTAATGTAGCCGCGCCTTCTTCAACACCTTGGCTTTGTGATTCAGCCCCACCTGATACTTGTTCCATTGCAATTGTAATTTGATCTGTCGCATCATTCGCTTGCTGTACGCTCGCTGTTAACTCTTCTGCCGATGCTGCAACATGTTCTGCTGAAAAGCTAATTTGGGTGATCACATCTTGTAAAGACGTAGACATTTCATTAAATGCATTCCCTAGTTTCCCTATATCATCCTTGGAATGGATTGTAATTTTTTCTGTTAAATCTCCCTTACTAATTTTATGTGCCGATTCAGCTATTTGTCGTAATGGCCTTGTAATAGAATTTGTAATGAAATAAATTAATACACTACCAAATGCAATAGCGATAGCTATGACAATCAAAGTCTTATAAAACACTGGACTGGCAGCTTGCATAATTTCTTCGTCAAACATAACTCCAACTATTTTCCATCCTATTTTCTCATTTGTTGTAAAGATTAAATTCTTTTTATCATCTTGTTCTGTATAAGATACATTTCCTTGTTTGTCTTCATAAATTGGTTTAATCCAAGGATCAGTAACCTTTGAACCTGGCTTTCTAGACGGATGACTAACAATTTGCTTATTTTGATCTAAAATAACTGCATAGCCTTTTTCACCAATATTAATCATTTTTGAAACCTTGAGGATGTTATCCAAATTCAAGTTAATACCTATAACACCTTTACCATCTTTTACTTCTTTAGCAATTGTCACTACCATATTTTTTGTAGATGCTGATTGATACGGTGCAGTAACAATTACCTTTCCCTTATTTTCATGCGCTTCTTTATACCATGATCTATCTGTTGGGTTATAGCCATCAGACATTTGAATAAATGGTTCTCTTATAAACTTACCCGTCTGCGTTCCAATATAAATACCTTCTACTTCTGGATGAAGCTTTATATATTGTGCTAACTTCGTTCTTACTATTTCTTCTTGTCCATTTGGATATGTATCCTCTGTTAAGATGTCTGAAAAGTACGTCGCATCAACAAATTTCTCTTCTATATTTTGAGAAATAACAGTATTTAAAACTGAAATATTCTCCTTTGCTTTATCGGTCATTTGATGTTCAAAATTTGTTTTGGCAGTTTGATATGAAACACCACCGATAATAAGTCCTGGTATAGTTAAAATAATAAAAAATGAAATGATTAATTTTTTCTTGATACTCATACTTTTAACCCAGTTAAATATATTTTGCATAATAAGCCTCCTTTATGTAATAGAACACTTGTGTAATTTTATACAATCAACATGTATAAAACAATATATAATGATAACATGTAATTTTTTCGTCAATTATGCATTTTTACATATCCACTTCTCCTAAACATTTTAATCCTAAAAAACAAGAGAACTTTAGCATATATAATAAGCTAAAGTTCTCTTGTTTTTTAACAGCTTCTCTTACAATTCCTTAAATCTTTATCCTTCACCTTATAGTTATATAGTTCATTCTCTTCTTCCTAATTTATTTGGGGTTATTTACATAGCTAATTGCCTGACTCCCCATCTGCACCCATGCCTGTTCAAATTTTCCTCTTGGCACTTTTACATCTAAGCTATCATCGAGGGGATCTCGAATATATACAGATTCCTTATCGTACCCAACAAGTACAACACAATGTTCATTATACGTAATAGAAACATCCCCACTATTTGTTTCCCATGTAGTAAATTCATCTTCATCTAAAGGAGCATATGTTGCATTCGTAATCATGACTACCGGGTGCCCTGCTTTTACACTCTTATAAATTTCTTCTATACTCTTCCCTGTTAAGTCCACAGCTTTATTCGGTAAATATTTTTTTGCTAACTGAAAAAGTGGTCCGTGATATACACCGTATCCGGATTCAGAAAAGGTATAAATATTCCCTACAAATCCTTCATTCGGATTCCCACGTACACCATCTTCCATAAAATTAACTTTTTTTATTTCATTTGCTAATTTCATCTTATCTACAGAAACACCTGCGTATTGTAACATCATCGCTAAACTTGTTACTTCGCAGCCTCTATCTAACTCTGGTAATTGCTGAATTAAAGGCACATTTGATAACATGACTTTTTCATCGTTATTACTAAACTCTATTCGTTTTTGACTTTGTACACTTGAAAATAGTACCCCCTTTACTTTCTCCACATACTTTGTAATTCCATTTGTATATGCACCCCATACCCCTATACATAGTAAGGCCATACATATATACCACTTCCATTTTCGTATCACTCTCACGCCCTTTTTAATTCGTTAAATACGAATAAAACGCATCAGCATCTGTTTGAACCATAGGAACAAACTTAAGCTCTTTTCCCTTTTCAGGTTGTTCAAGATTTATCTTCTCCGCTAAATCTTGAATCTTCAAATTCGTTCTATCCATACCTAGCTCATCTGCTATTTCTATTACCTTTTGCTCATTTATTTCTCTTAATACTTGATATATATCTTTGCCATATAAATCAATATGATATTTTTTTGCTTCTTCCTGTACTTTTTGTTCGTACACTTCTTGTGCTAACTCTTCCATCTCTTTTCCTTGTTGAGCAATACCTAGCTTTTCTGCTTCTTCTCTAACTTTCGTTCCGTAGATTTCTTCCTCAATCTCTTCTATTTCTTTTCCTTCAGTTGAAACACCAAGCTTTTCTGCTTCATTATTAATTTTAATCTTATTAATTTGATCAATTAAACTTACAATCGACGTATTCTCTATAGATATTCCTAGTTTCAACGCTTCTTTCCTCACTTTTGTTTCATAAATTTCTTCTGAAAGAATTCCAACATCTTTCCCTTCTGCCGAGATACCTAATTGATTAGCTTCTCTTCCTACTTCCGTCTCATGAATTTCTTTTTCTAACGTAATTTGTTCTTTCCCATCCGTTTCAATGCCTAACTTTTCCGCTTTTTCTTCCGTATGCATTGCATGTATTTTCCCATCATTTAATTGTTCTTTACTACGCTGCGTGTAATCTGTCTTTCCTTTTGTCATTCCAGAAGGGGAGGCACCCCCTAATATACTTAAACTCATTACTCCAATAGTGAATACCATCATCATTTTCTTTTTCAAGACTTCTTCCTCCCTCTCACGCTTTCTTTTTCCAGCTTTCCCATAATTTTTTTTTATACTATACATAAACTTCATCTCTGTTAGAAATAACCTTATGATTTATCCAGTTCATTCAAAAAAACTTACATCTTTTCTTTCCATCACAAGTTTCCATTATGTAATACATGCTACAAGTTATTCCTTAACTTTCCCTTAAAAAAGACGACCTTGTAAAAACAAGGTCGTCTTCTCACTTATAATCTTTGATTTTTTGGGAAAATCACTTCAAAACAAGTTCCTTCTCCCCATTTGCTCTCTACCGATATTTTTCCATAATGCTTTTCTACAATCCAATTAGCGATTGAAAGACCTAACCCAGCTCCTTCTGACATACTTCTTGCTTTGTCTCCTTGATAAAAACGATCAAATAAATTTGGAATATCTTCTTCTTTAACTCCTATCCCATTATCTTTCACCCGTATACGAATTGAATTACTCGTTTGTGTGCAATCAATTTGAATATGCCCATCTTCATTCGTATACTTCATCGCATTATCTAACAATATGACCATCATTTGATGGATTCTCTCTCTATCACCCATAAACGTTATATCATGTTCTACTTTTAATATCATCGCTTTTTCTTGATAAGAGGCAATTTCTTTATATGGATTTATAATTTCTTCTAACAACTTATCCAGTTCAAATGTTTTCTTATCCATCTCAATTTGATTAGAATCCGAACGTGCTAACAACAATAAATTGCTAACGAGTTTCGATAGCCGCCTACATTCTTTTGAAATTGTAGAGATATCCACGGCTTTTTCTTCTATCGTAGCGGATGGGGACTGGAATAATACATCCGTTTTTGATTGAATAACTGCAAGCGGTGTTCTTAATTCATGTGATGCATCGGAAACGAATTGCTGCTGTTTCTCCCATGAATTTTGAATAGGTATGAGTGCCCTGCCAGCTAGGAAAAAACCGATACCTATTGCACATAGACTGCCTATGCTACAACCTATTATGAGAATTAAAAATAAAGTATTTAGCATTTCTTCTTCAGCTGTTGTATCACGTACAATTTGAACTATTTTTCCATCTTCTTGAAACGCAAACATTCTAAAATATCGTCCTTGCACTTCAATATCTTGCAAATCCCCTACCTTTTTTGGAGAAAACTTTTCCAAATCCCCTTCAAAGTTAGAGCGAAATTTATGGTTATCGCCTTCTATCTCCACTATTTTTCCATTCCAAGTTATTATAGTTATCCGTGGGTCTCGAATTTTGATATTCTCTATACGTTTTCTTGGTGGTGGCATTTTAACATCAAATTTTTCTCTATACTGAGTTATCATTTTTATAGATTGATCCACTTCATTATAAGTACGCTTGTATGTGTACGAATAAATAATACTACCTAATACACCTATTAATAGGATAAATACTAACGAATTCAATATAGTTAGACGAATACGTGTCTTTTGAAACATGCTTCCCTTTCTCATTGTTCTTTTAATATATATCCAATACCACGAACGGTTTGAATATCTTTCTGATAACCGAATGGTTCTAATTTTTTACGTAAATGATGTACATACACTTCTACAATTGCTACTGTCGTATCAGAATCAAATCCCCAAACACGATCAAAAATTTGTTCACGCATTAAAATCTTCCCGCTATTTTGAATGAGATACTCTAGTAGCTCATATTGTTTTAATGTCAGCTTAATACCTTGTCCATCTACTTGAATGTCTTTATCTTTTCCGAACAATTCAATCCCTTTATAGCGAATGGTCTGCTGTGTTGTTAAACTACCACTTCTGCGTAGTAATGCACGAATTCTCGCTTTTAATTCAGGGGCCTGAAACGGTTTAACAATATAATCATCTCCACCAAAGTCCAATCCTTTCACTCGATCTTCTAAAGAATCCCTCGCTGTCAAAAACAGGACTGGCGTTTCAATCTTTTCATCACGTATTTTTTGAATCACTTCAAATCCGTCCATTTCTGGCATCATCACATCAAGCAAAATTGCATCATAAATGTTTTGCAGCGCCAAAAACAAGCCGTCTTCCCCATTCATTGCCGTATCCACTTCAAATTCATCACGTAAAATTTGTACGATAGACTCTAATAACGAGGCATTATCTTCTACTACAAGTAAGCGCATATTCTCACCTTCCACAATCTATTTCAACTCTCTTTATTATTGCATCTCTTCTCTTCATAACGAAATAATGTAATCATATTATGTAATTTCATTTTCAACTATTTCCTTCTAAAGTTTTGCTCGATATAAAATTTTGAACCTTTATTATAAAGGCTCTTTCTTAAATTTTGCTTAATAAAAAATTGAAAGAAATAAGATTCCTCTTATCTCTTTCAATTTTTTACTACATATACCTTTTTACTTGGCAACTCCAAACAATTTAACTGACCACCATACACAGCCCCACCATCAATTCCAATAATACGATTACTACCAAAATACACTCCGCAATTCTCACTACCATGAAGCATTTTTGTTTCCGTATGGCCAAATACAACAACCTTTTCGCCGCTATATCCATTATGAAATTCATTACGGATCCACATTAATGTATATGGTTCAGATTCAGAAACTCGGTTCATCGGCTCAACACCAGCATGTACAAAGATATACTCTTCTGTTTCAATGTAATGATCTAATTCTTGAATAAACGTTACATGTTCCTCTAATATATGAGATTGTAAAATCGGTTTTTGGAAGTTTTCCTCATTAACCGCAATGTCTTCTTCTACAAATCCATAGCTATATAACGTTTTATCTCCACCATTCCTTTTTACCCAATGGTTCCATGAACGTTCCTCATCAGTCGTTAACGCCTTGATCATCATATCTTCATGATTGCCCTTTAGAACGAGGGCTCCCGCTTCTTTTAACTCTTTTACCTTTTCAATTACTGCACGCGCATTTGGACCACGATCTATATAATCCCCTAATAAAATCAATTGATCCTGTCCTGCATCGTATTGAGCTTCTTCCAATAACTGTTCGAACTTTTCTATTTCTCCATGAATATCACTAATAACAAGTATTCTCTTCATTTCTTCCCCTTCTTTCTAAACCATTCTCTTTCTAATTATAGATTAAAACGACAGAAATTTCTGAATCATAATTCGAAATAGCATTTATTACAAATAAAACTATTATCCTTACAACACTGTAAGTCTCTTGTCATCCAATTCGATAGTTGCAATTACTATATTTCTTTATACTAAAAGTAAGAAATGAAACAAAAAACAAGGAGAGATGAGATATGAAAAAAGTGATGGAAGTTGTAGTAGCAGTGGCAGAGGTTTTCGTAAATGGTAAACAAGTTGCAATGGAGTTAAACAAATAATGAAAAGGACAATATTCTTTCTAGACCCTTTACTCATATAAAAGAGATAAGACTTCATCATTTCTTTGATCCCTTATCTCCCAATAGAGAAAGCCGCATCCTGAAAAAGGATGCGGCTTTCTCTTATTTTTGACTCGTACGAGCTGAAATACTAATTGCTCTATCTGTTGTTTTTGCAGCTTCATCTAACGCTTCTTTACTATTTTTCCCGTCATACATTGCTTCTAATGCTTTTACGACTGCATCTCTTGATTCTGGGAATACACTAATTAATGCACCTTGAGTTGCTGGAGATTGCTTCGTTGCTTGTAATTGCTCTACCGTTACTTTTAACTGCGGATACTTTTCATACTGCTCTTTTACTAACGGCTCATTATATGCATCTGGATTAATTGAGAAATATCCTGTTGCAGTATGCCATTTTGCTTGTACATCTGGCTTCGTTAAATATTTCATAAAGTCCCAAGCACCTTGCTGCGTTTCTTCTGAAACCATATTCGTCATCCATAATGATGCACCGCCAATAACAACACCATTTTGTTTCGAATCTTCTGGATACGGAATATACGAAACGCCTACATTAAACTTAGATGCATCAATTAAATCACGAACACCAGCTGAAGAATCTAAATACATAGCAACTTGTCCAGACTGGAACGCAGCACGAATATCATCCCAACTTGCTCCATACTTTCCAAGTGCACCAGCTTTATTTAATTCATCTAACATCCCAAACACTTTTTGACCTTCTTTTCCGTTAAATACCGCTTTCTTTGCAGCATCTTTACGGCCGTTTTCGTTGTCTACATATAAAGCACCTTGTGTCGCTAACAACTCTTCAAAGAACCAACCATAATTCAGCATTGAAAATCCATACTGCTTTACATTTCCGCCTTCTTTAATCGTTAACTTTTTCGCCGCTTCTTTTAACTCATCATATGTTTGCGGAGCTTTCTCTGGATCTAATCCAGCCTTCGCGAAAGCATCCTTATTATAAATTAATACTGGTGTAGATGAATTAAACGGCATAGAATACATTTTTTCATCAACTGAATAATAGTTCGTAATTGCTTTTTCTAATTTTGATGTATCGTACTTATCTTTTTTAATCCAGCTATCGATAGGCGTAATCTTTTTGCTATCAATCATATACTTCGTTGTAATTTCACTCGATTGAACAAGAGCTGGCGCTTCTTTCGTTGCAGACATCGTTTTAAATTTCGTTAAAGACTCTTCGTATGTTCCTTGGAACTCTGCCTTTATCTCGTATTTATTCTGCGACTTATTATAGTCTGCAACAAGCCCATCTAGTACACCTTGTGTTTTTCCACCCATTGCATGCCAGAAACGAATTACAGTTTTATCACCATTCTTTTCAACTGGAGCTACTTTTGCCTGTGCTTCAGGTTTCCCCTCTGTTTTACTATTTGAACAAGCTGCGCCGGTTAATGCCATTGTGGCTGCCATTAAAAGAGCAGCACTTTTTTTCAATAAACTCATCTCAATCCCACCTTTTCCTATGTATGCTTATTTAATTGCACCTTTTGTTAATCCTTTTTGTAATTGCTTTTGCCCTAAAAATAGTAAAATCAACGTTGGAATGACGATAACCGTAACACCGGCCATTACACTGCCCCAATCAGTTGCAACTTCTTGAGATTGAAGCTGCTTTACACCAATTTGAACCGTTCTTACTTTTTCATCAGTGGTTACTAAGAGCGGCCACAAATACATATTCCACGTTGTTAAAAAGCTATATACTCCAAGCGTAATAAAACTCGTTTTACAATACGGAATTACAACACTGAATAAAAACCTTACATTTCCAATCCCTTCAATAAAAGCAGCTTCTTTCAGTTCATTCGGAAGTGTCATAAAATGTTGACGTAGTAAGAAAATACCGAAAGCTGTTGCAAAAAACGGCACCATCATCCCAGCAAAACTATTAATCCATCCGAAGTTTTGAATCGTTAAAAAGTTCGGTACCATCGTTGCTTCCCACGGAATAAGCATTGTTGAAATAAACAAGAAGAAAATTAAGTTTCTACCTTTAAACTGAAGAAAAACAAAAGCATAAGCTGCTAAACTGGATACGATAAGTTGTCCAAGCATAACAACTGTCGATACAATTAAACTGTTATATAAGTATGTAAAAAGAGGTACTTTTTGAAAAATATTAATGAAATTATCAAAAGTAAATTGAGTTGGAAATAACCTTCTCATTTGAATATCGTCTGGTGTCATAAAGCTTATTAAAAACGCATACAGTACAGGAAAAAACACCATTACTGCACTAATAATGAGCAGCATGTATAATAGGAAATTTTGTTTCCACTGTTTAACGATCATTTATAATGCACCTTTCTCTCAGCAAACTTAAATTGAATCAATGTAGCAATAAAAATGAAAATAAATAATACCATCGCTTGTGCACTTGCTGTTCCAAATTGATGATTTACAAATGCCTCTTTATAAATCGAGTACACAATTAAATTCGTTGCATCATTCGGTCCACCGTGCGTTAAAATATCAATTTGTCCAAAGCTTTGGAATGCACTAATTAACGTTACTGTCACGATAAAAAATAAAGTTGGTGATAGCATCGGTAATGTGACGCGGCGAAGCTTATGTAAATAACTAGCACCATCTATAGATGCACTCTCATATAAAGACGTATCAATATTTTGTAAACCACCTAATATAACTAAAAATGCAAATCCTGTATTCACCCAAACCGTTGTAACCGATACAGAAAACAGTGCCCAGTCCGGACTCGTTAACCATGCGATTGCCGGAAGATTCATAGAGGCTAATATATTATTAAATAACCCTACACTTGGATGAAATAAAAATAGCCAAATCACTGCACTAGCAGCTACTGATATTCCCATCGTTGAAGAAAACAGTACTCGGAATAACCCGATCCCTCTTACTTTTTCATTTGCAATTAATGCAAGAAATAAGGCGAATACAATACTAGTAGGCACTGTATATAAAACAAATAATAAAGTTGACTTTATACTTTTATAGAAAGCAGGATCCGAAAATAAATATTGATAATTTTCTAAGCCAACGAAAAGATTAGCTTCTCCGTGTATATCTGTTAAATAAAAGCTATAGTAGATCGTCCTAAACAATGGATAGAAAAGAAAAATTGAAAATAACAAAATAGATGGCGCCAAAAACAATAATCCTATTCTTAAATCTTTCGTTCTGCCCCATAAACTCTTCTTTTTTGACACTGTTGTTTGAACTGGTAACTTACCTACTTCAATCATTATTTCGCCACCACTTTCAACTCTTCTTCAGCCACCACTTTTAATCGTTCATTCGTATTTTGGTGAAAGAAGCATAGTTTTTCTTGCGAGAATAATAATTTTACTTTGTCACCTTTGTTCAGGAGTAACTGTCCGATGACTTTCGCACTCCAAGTTGTTCCATTTACCGCAAAGTTTAATATAGATTCATTCCCTAATACTTCTACAGATTGCAGCGTAACTTCTTGTCCTTCCTCAGACAATGCAATATGCTCAGGACGCATGCCGATTCGAATTATTCCTTCTGGTAATTGCTTTAACTGTCCAATAGATAATGGAATTTGCAATTGCCCTATATGTAATATGCCTTTTTCTTTATCCACTTCCCCATCATTTATATTCATAGAAGGAGAACCTATAAAACTTGCAACAAATTCGTTTGCTGGTTCGTTATATATATCAAGCGGTGTTCCAACTTGTTGTATACTTCCTTTATTTAAAACCATAATACGATCTCCCATAGTCATTGCTTCTATTTGATCGTGAGTAACGTAAATCATCGTAATTCCTAATCGTTGCTGAATTTCTCTAATTTCAATCCTCATCTGTGCACGTAATTTCGCATCTAAATTCGAAAGTGGTTCATCCATTAAACAAATCGGTGCTTGACTGACGATGGCCCTAGCAAGTGCAACACGCTGTCTTTGTCCACCTGATAGTTGCCCAGGCTTCATTTTGACATATTCCTTCAACCCTACCATCTCAACAGCTTCCATCAATCGTTTTTGTCGTTCTTCTTTCTGTACTTTTCTTACCTTAAGTCCAAATAAAATATTTTCTTCTACAGATAAATGTGGGTATAGCGCATAATTTTGAAATACCATTGATAGATTACGATCTTTTGGCTCTAAATCATTTGCAACATGTTCATTAATAATTAAATCTCCCGAAGAAATTTCTTCTAAACCAGCCAGCATTCGTAATAATGTACTTTTTCCACATCCCGAAGGTCCAACTAAAACAAAAAATTCTCCTCTTTTAATATGAACTGATACGTCTTTAACTGCTGTCTCTTCCGCATTTTTATATACCTTTGAAACATTTTTCAATTCAATCACAAGGTTGCACTCCTTTTTTCTTCTTGTATCCACACTTCATAATGACTCGTTGAAATTGCACTTGCTCCTGCACGAATTGCGATTTCTGCATCCTCTCGCGTTTGAATCAGCCCACCTGCAATAATAGGGAATTTTATTTCCTCCGCTAGCTGTTTAATAATAGAAGGCATAATGCCAGGCATAATCTCTACTGCATTCGGTTTAGTCGTTTTACAATTTTCAATTGATTTTGTAAGAGATAAAGTATCAACAATAAAAATGCGTTGAATCGTTTTCAATCCAATTTTATTGGCATTTCGAATTGTCGATCCCTTTGTCGAAATAATACCTTGTGCTCCGATAACATCTTGAATATATAAAAGTGCTTCCTCTGTGTTCGTATTTAAGCCTTGTATAAAATCACAATGAAGAAATACATCGTGTCCATGTTTCTGTAGTTCATATACACGCTCTGGTAACTCCAGCATTGAACCAGTCATAAGAAAAACTGTTTTCGGTAATTTTTTGTATGTTTTGTACCCTTCCCAATCCTTTATCATCGCAATATAAGGTTCTTTAAACATTTATTCCACCTAGCTTTTCTATTTTTATCCAAACTAAAAACACCTACTTACATAGAACACCTTTCTCCTTATTTGAACTCTAGGGAATAGAGCACACTTAAGAAAGCGGCACGTTATATGTAAGCGGGTGTTCTCAAATGTTCTCTACCCTAGTTATTTTGTTACCTTTACTATATTACGCATTTATTAAGTCAGTTTTGATAAATTGTTAATTAGATGTTAATCGAATGTTAATATTCACCATATTACTTTTACAATAATCTAGATATACGAATAAACCCCAACAGAACACAACAATGTTTAAAATTCAATCAATATGTAAATTCATTCCATAGTTAATGAGTTTTAGTTTTCTCGCCACTGCTTGCGAAGCAAAGTTATCCCAAGAAGTACTATAAAGCGGAATGCGCTTTTCCTCTTGTATTGATAGTGCCCAGGCTGTAACGACATCAGCACCATATCCATTCCCTTGAAACTCCACTAAAGTTTCCACACTTGCCTCAGCAGCTACGGGCGTACTTCTGGCACTGCAACATATAGAAACTACCTTTTCATTTTTTACAATTGCAAAATAAGGTCGCCTCCATTCCATCTGTTCTATTAGATTAGAAAAATTTTCTCGCAAAAGCTCTTTATTCTTCTCTGTTATTTGTATTGTTCTAGTTGGCTTATGTAAATTATTAGGAAACATGAAAGCAGGACCCACCCAAATATTCTCCACCGTTCTCTCTTCATTTAATACTTTAATGATCTTTGCTATCTCAATGTGATTTGAGCATTCTCGAATTAATTTCTCAATCTTACTTATCATTTCACCATGCAGTTTATAATGATACCTCGTTATATTGCCTTCACGAGTTCTGCTAAGAAAAAAACGTGGTGCTTTCAGATTTCCATTTTCATTTACACACTTTATTCTTCCTACTTGATTATGAACAAATAAAACTTCTGCCTGAATTGCTATTAACTCAAGTTCTGAAAATCGCATTTATACCCTCCTTAATTACTATTTTTAGCCTTCTCGATATAGCATCCATCCATTTTTTCAAAACAAAAATCCCATTTAAATACACATTACTGAATCCATCATACTAAAATGACTTCTTCATTCTGTCTATCTAAATGGGATTATTTCGTGCTTTTTATTTCTTCAGCTTGTTATTCCGCCAGTTGTGGTTGCGGCTGTACTACTTCATTCGCTCCAGCTATCCTCAACATATTCGCAATATCTTTAAAACCTCTTTTTTCAGCATATTGCAGCGGCGTAATATTTTCCTTATTGGCCATATTTACATCTGCCCCGTGGTCAATAAGCATTTGAATTACTTTCTTATGACTTTCACTACCATTTCCTAATACAATTACTTCTAATAAAGCTGTTCCACCACGTTCATTCTTATAATTCACATCAATATCTGTATGCTCTAATAATTCTTTAACAACCTCTACATGGCCACGCTCAGATGCAGAAATAAGTGCTGTTCCACCTGACTTAGTCGTTTCCTTCGTATTAACTCCTGCATTAATTAATACTTTTACAATATCCGTATATCCTTCTCTACTTGCATAAAGAAATGGATTACTTTGTTTTTCGTCTTGAATTTCAATATCAGCACCCGCATCAATTAATGCTTTAACTGTCTCTACATGATTTTGATACGTCGCTGCAAGGACAGGCGTTTCTCCGTTGTCACCTTCTACATTGATATTCGCTCCATCTTGGATCAGCTTCATAGCTGTTTCTGTGTCTCCAAGCGTCGCAGAAAGTAGCAACTGTTTGTCCATTAAATTTATACTTTTTTCTTCTTTAGATTCTTCCTGTTCTTTATGCTTTTCTTTTTTCTTTTCGTTTTTCACATGAACCGGTTTTGATTCTGGCTCCTCTTGCTTATCGCAAGCCACTACCGTCATTAAAAGTCCTAATAACATACATAATAAAATTTTTTGTTTTCTCACAACTACAGCTCCTATGAAAGATAATGTTTTCTTAACCATTCCTCCATCACATACAATAACTCTTCTTGAGTACATTTATCCATAAGCCCTTTAGATTCCTTCTTTAATCGGATTATCTTAAACTTATACTATGTTTCTCAACCTATTGGAATGATACGCCTGATGGCCTCATCATTAACATTATGAAGCAATTAGTTTAGCACGTTTTTACCGCATTTGTATATATTTCTAAAAAGTACATAAATGATTGCTTTAGGTTACTATATTCCATTGTAACCGTTCTTCTAAAATTTTTACACCTTTTCTATATTTGCACCTGAGTAATAATAGAAAAAGACAACTATATAGTTGTCTTTTTCTATTATTAATGATGCCCACCGTGATTCCCTGTTTTCGGTTTTCCCATCATCTCTTTATTCATTTCCCATTTATGCTCTGATAGCTCTTTATACGAAAGAACTTTCCCCTTATAGTTAGATACAAAACTCTCTGCATCTTTTTTATTTTTAAATGAAATGACATTATAAGCCATCGGTGTCGTTATTGTTTTATCATATACGTAAGTAGCATCTTCTAACGAAACCCAATCTTTCGAATCATAATCTCGAACAAATTTTTCTTTCGTCTTTTCACCTGAATTGATCTCCATCCATTTATACATGCAGCCAATATCATCAAATTTTAATGCTTTTCCACTCTCCAAAATAATTTCTGTTGTGAATTGATTATCCATTACCCCTATTTGACAAATATCACACTTATCGTTTTTCTCATCAACTGCAACAACTTCTATTTCCTTTTTTCCACACCCTACTATTGTAAATACGAAACATAAACATATAACAAGTACGACATATTTTATCCTCATCAATATTCCTCCCTAAAAACCGTTTACTCCACGAAAAGAATATCAAAAGGTTGTGTGAGATTTGTGAAAAAACAATGTTTTTTTTGTAATATATGGAACAAAAAAGAGATGTGCAGTTACTTCTACACATCTCTCATCATTCACAACCAGTAATTAATAAATCATCTTCTAACTTAACTAATAATGTGTCCGCATCAATGTTCTGTCCAACTTCTACATTTACTAATCTTATATTTCCACTGATGCCTACTGCGATTTTTTCAATCTCACCGTCATTTTTTCGGATCATCATTAATTTCTCCCATTCATATACGTAAGAGGATTCATTAATACAAATCTCTTCTACTATTCCTGTACATGAACTATAAATCTCTTCTATTCTTGTTTCCATTCAAAATCTACTCCCTACTTCACGCGCTTCTCTATTTCACCTTATTCTACCATTCTTGTATACAGGTATTTATCTTTTTAAAAATTCAAAATTACCTCATGAACAAAATGATCAAAATAAAGATTATGTTTCTAATGATGTTATTTCTTTAATTATTTACCATTCGAATTGAACCTTTTATTATAAATAAAAAACCTTTTATCTGAATTTTCGTTTTATATTGAAAGCGCAATCATTTTTTGAGGGGGAGATTACATGGTAGCATTACTTGGATTTGCAATGGTATTCGTCTTTATGTTTTTGATTATGACTAAACGTATGTCAGCCTTAGTAGCATTAATATTAATTCCAATTACTTTCGCATTAATTGGTGGCTTTTATGCCAATATGGGCCCGATGATGTTAGAAGGAATTCAAAAGCTAGCACCTACTGGTATTATGCTTATGTTCGCCATTTTATATTTCGGAATTATGATTGATAGCGGTTTATTCGATCCTGTTATTAGTAAAATTTTAAAATTTGTAAAAGGTGATCCTTTAAAAATTGTTGTTGGTACAGCTATTCTTACTATTATCGTTTCATTAGATGGTGACGGAACAACAACATATATGATTACAGTTTCCGCAATGTATCCACTATATAAACGTCTTGGAATGAATCCACTTATATTAGCTGGGGTTGTTATGTTAGGAGCAGGTGTGACAAATCTTACACCTTGGGGTGGACCAACTGCTCGGGTTATGAGTGCTCTTGGACTTGATGCCTCAGAACTCTTCACACCACTTATACCAGGAATGATTGCTGGTGCAATTTGGGTAGTTTTCGTTGCCTATTATCTTGGAAAAAAAGAAAGAAAACGTTTAGGAATTATGGATGTACAATATTTAAAACAAATGCAAACAATGGATGAGCAAGCTGCGACAGTTGAAGCTGAAATACATAAACGCCCGAAACTGCTATGGATTAACTTTTTATTAACTGCTTCCCTCCTCGTTTGTCTCATACTAGAGATTATGCCGTTACCTGTTTTATTTACAGTCGCTTTTGCTATTGCCGTTATGATTAACTATCCAAACTTAGAGCAACAGAAAGAACGTATTGCTTCTCATGCTGGAAACGTATTAGCGGTTGTTTCTCTCGTCTTTGCTGCTGGAATTTTCACAGGTATTCTATCTGGAACAAAAATGGTAGATGCGATGGCTCAAAGTGTTGTTACTCTTATACCAGATGCACTTGGCCCACAGCTTCCAATTATTACAGCTTTACTAAGTATGCCGTTCACATTTTTCATGTCTAATGATGCTTTTTACTTCGGCGTATTACCTATTTTAACGAAAGCTGCTGCCGCTTACGGAATTAGTGCCGCAGAAATGGGACGTGCTTCGTTACTCGGTCAACCTGTTCACTTACTGAGTCCCCTCGTTGCTTCCACTTATTTATTAGTCGGAATGGCCAAGGTTGATTTTGGTGAACACCAACGATTTACTTTACTTTGGGCTGTTGGAACAACAATGGTTATGTTGATTACTGGAATTGTAATTGGAATTATTCCAATATAAGATGCAACTAGGAAAAACAGTAGAGGAAATGTAATCCTCTACTGTTTTTATTGTTGTGAAAGTCCCCTATGAAGAAACGCGGAAATACCTTCTTTCTGGTCTCCCCACACTTCCATATATAAGCTCCGCATGCACTTTCTTTCCAGAGATCAAATACTCTAAATAGCGCCTCGCAGTTGATCGGCTTACACCTACCATTGAACTTAGCATCTCTGCAGTAATTCCCTCCTCATTAACAGCTAACATATGCTTTTTTATTTTTGCTAACGTTAAAGGATCGATTCCTTTTGGCGCATATTCTATTGGATTTGCCTGCACCCCTCTTTGGGACCATAGATGTTCAATCTGTTCTGAAGATAATTGAGCATTTTTCTTTAACTTCGTAATCTTCTTTTGATAACCTTCTAAACTTGTTTTAAACCGATCAAATGTAAGTGGCTTTACGATATAATCTGTTACCCCGCCTCGTAAAGCATGCCACACTACATCCGTCTCTGATGCGGCTGTAATCATAATAATATCTGTATCATGCAAATTATGCCTAATATATGTGACGAGTTCTGTCCCTTGCATGTCAGGTAAATATACATCTAATAAAACGAGTTGTGGCTTTACAAACTCTAGCCATTCTTTCGCCTGTTCCCCAGTCGTTGCTGTTCCAATTACTTTAAACCCCTCAATTTTTTCAGTAAAACGACGATGAATTTCCGCAATCCGAATATCATCTTCTACAATCAATACTTCAATCCCCTCATTCATTACAATTCGCCTCTCTCTTTCGGTAATGCAATGATAAATAAAGCACCACCTAAATCCCCTTTTTCAATCGCAATACTTCCATTTAAATCTTCCACTAACTCTTTCACTTTCGCTAATCCATATCCACGTTTTTCGCCCGCCTTCGTCGAAAAACCTTTATAGAATATGCTTGTAATTATTTCATCATGAACACCTTGTCCTGAATCTTCCACTTCAATTAATATTTCTTCGCCAATGTCTGTTACAAACATTCTTACTTTCTTATTATGCTCGTGATTTCTTTCAATTGCTTCAAATGCATTCGTAATCAAATTCCCTAAAATAGAAACAACGTAATTACTCTCAATATGCGGACTTAACTCTTCTAAACTACTTTCCCGATCTAACATAAAATCAATCTTCAACTCTCGCGCCCTATTATAAAATCCAATTAAAATCCCACCTAACCATGGATTTTGAATTCGTTTCATAATAAATTGAACGAACTCTTGATATACTGCCGTTTCCTTATGAATAAGCTCTAAAGCATCTTCATAAGACTCTAATTGAATAAGACCTGAAAGCGTATACAATAAATTGTTATATTCGTGTGTTTGCGCCCGTAATGCCTCTGTATATTGCCGTGTTTGAGATAATTCCGCTGTTAATTGATCCATCTCAGATTTCAAGCGCAAGCTGGATACTACACCAGTTACTTTATTATTAACTTTAATAGGTAGGCGATTGGCAATAACATCCTGCCCCTTTATATTTAATTGGCGATCAAATTGTTCTTCTCCAGTTTGAAGTACATCCAGTATCGATGAATTAGGAATAACATCTAAAATAAATTTCCCTATTATATTTTGTTGTTTATCTAAAGAAAGGATATCGTATGCCGCTTGATTTACTAAACTAACCATACCATTTTTATCGATTACTACAATTCCTTCACGTACAGATTGAATAACTGTACTATGCTCCTCGTATAAAGATGAAATTTCTTCTGGCTCCATTCCAAACATCATCCGCTTAATACTTTTAGCTAAATATACAGAGCCAATTATCCCAATTAACAGACCTGTTATTGTAATCCAAAACACACGCTTTCCATACACTTCTATCGCTCCATGAATATCATCCATTGAAAAACCGACAGATACTACACCAATAATTTCATTATCCTGATTACGAATCGGGACTTTTCCGCGTAGTGAAGGCCCTAATGATCCCGTTGCTTTCGAAACATAAGATTCCCCTTCTAATAGAACCCCTTCATTATCTCCGCCAACCATTCTCTCTCCTATTTTATCTCGCTTAGGATGCGCATAACGAATACCATCTTTATTTCCAACTACAATAAAATCAGCATCTGTTTCGATTCGAATTTTTTCTGCAATTGGCTGAATAATAGAAGCTGGATTTTCTTTTTGAAAAGCTTCCCCGATTTCCGGTATAGCAGCAACTGTTTTCGCAACATACAGCGCTCTTTTTCCGATTTGGTCTTCTACTGTTTCAGATAATATGTAGTAAAATAAATAACTCGTTAACAGCAGTACAACAAGAATAAGTGTACTAATAGTTAATGTAATTCTCGGTTGCAGTTTCAATTTCTTCAATTTCAAAATCATTCCCCTAACATCAATGAAGATAGAATTTAAAGAAAATACAGTCTTTTGTTTTCGTATTTAATCATAACACGATTACTATATATTTCTTCACTTTATCTCATTACCGTTGCCATAAAAAAGAAACGAAGTAAAATGATTACCTCGTTTCTTAACACTTGCCTCTTATACTTTAAACTTGCCAATCATCCCTTGTAATTCTTCCGCCATTTGCGATAGATGAACTGCTGCTGCATTTATTTCATCTACTGAAGCTAATTGCTCTTCAGAAGAGCCCGCGATATTTTGGACGCTTGCTGCGTTTTCTTCAATCGTTGCTGCAATTTCATTAATAGATGCACTTACTTGTTTTGCATCTACCGTCATTTGCTTCGCTACTTCTACCATACTATCAATTTGTACTACTGTATCATTTGTAGATTTCAATATTTCTACAAAGCTTTTCTTCGTTTCATTTGCAACTACAAGCCCTGATTGTACCTCTGTCCCAACTTGATTCATAGAGCTTACTGTTTCTTTTATATCAAATTGTATCTCTTTCACTAGCTTATCAATTTCCGTGGAAGATTGTCCCGATTGTTCTGCTAATTTCCGTACTTCATCGGCTACAATTGCAAAACCTCTTCCTTGTTCCCCAGCTCTTGCAGCCTCAATTGCAGCATTTAATGCTAATAAGTTTGTCTGCTCTGCAATATGTTGAATCACTTCAAGGATTGCTCCAATTTGTTTCGACTTATCATCTAATAAAACAATGACTTTATCTGACTTTGAAACAGACTCATGAATTAATTGCATTTGATTCACAGTTTGCTCAACTAACTTTCCACCATCTTCAGCTTTTTTCTTCGTATACATAGAGGCTGTAGATACTAATGAAGAACTATCTGCAACACGCTGAACTCCTTCTGTAACTTCTTCTAATAATGTTGCTCCTTCTTCAACTTCTCTCGTTTGTATTTCAGCCCCACTCGATACTTGCTCTATCGCCTGTGTAATTTGTTCCGTTGCTTCACTTGTCTGCTTCATGCTAGCTGTTAATTCTTCTGAAGATGCTGCTACATGACTTGCTGAAATATTTATATTTGAAATGACATTATGTAATGATAATGCCATCTCGTTAAAGCTTTCTCCTAACTGCCCAATTTCATCTTTAGAATGAACTGTAATTGATTCTGTTAAATCACCTTCACTAATTTTTTTCGATGATATTACAAGTTGTTTTAACGGTTTAATAATAGAAGCAATTATAAAGTAAATTAAAACCCCGCCGATCATTAATGAAATACCAATAACAGTTATCGTTTTATAGAAAATAGGCTCCGCCGCTTGAATAATTTCTTTTGAAGGCATAATTCCTGCTATTTTCCATCCAGTTTTCTTACTCGTTTTAAAAGTAATATTACGATCTTCACCATCTAATGAATAATGAAAATCACCAGCTTCCTGTTTATAAAATTCCTTACTAAGTTTCTCTTCTAATTTCTCTCCTGGCTTCAGTGTCGGGTGTGCGACTACATTTTTATCTTGATCAAATATCGCTACATACCCTTCCTTACCGATATTAACCATCTTAGAAGTAGTTACAATATCATTGATAATTAAGTCAATCCCGAGAACACCACTTTTATCTTCGTTTTGTTTTGCTAGTGTAATAACAATATTCCCTGTCGTTTTTGACTTATATGGAGCAGTTACAATCACTTCTCCGCTTTTTTTCACTGCCTCTTTATACCAATCTCTTTCTGTAGGATTATATCCTTCGGGCATTTGAATAGCTGGTGATTGAATAAATTGTCCATTACTAGATCCTGTATAGATCGCTTCCATTTCTGGATGTAATTTATTATATTCTTCTAGTTTATTTTGGATGTTTTGAATTTGATCCGCTTGGTAACTTGATTGTGTAAATAATTTCGTAAAATAAGTTGCATCTACTTTTTTACTATCCAATTCCTTATTAATTACATTATCCAAAATTTTTATATTATCTTTCGCCGATTTTAAAATCGTTTCATTAAAATTTGTTTTCGCCTGCTGATAAGATGTCCAACCAATTACAATACTTGGAAGAATTAAAATAATAATAAATGACACAAGTAACTTTGTTTTTAAACTACTACTCCTTAATTTCCTTTGAAACATATTCCTACCCCTTCATACCGTTTTACATGCAATAACTTACGATTAATCTATTTATAAAAATTATAAGATATAAATACGTTAATGAGACTCTTTATTTCTCTTTACTCATCTTTCTAAATTTAAAAGATTATTGCATACATACTTCATTCTATAAAAATTTAATAATTAAAACAATGTATAAAAATGTATATTATTCGAAATATTATAATTCACAGAAGAACCTCTAGTATCCCACTTACTAGAGGTTCTTTCCATCTTACTATTCTTTAGTTTTTTCTACTTCTTTTTCCTTATCTTCTACTACAGATACAACAGGTTTATCATTTGCTAATTGTTGTACTGCCCCTTTTCCTGCAAACCCTTCTAATAACTCTTTTAAATCAATACCAGAAGAAGCTTTTAGTGTTTCTTGCATTGTTGCCATTAAATCAGTCGCATAGCCTGCAACCTTCCCGGCACCGCTATTCTTACCACCGCCGCCTGTATCAACAACTGTAATTTTATCAATATTGCTAAGTGGACTTGCAATTTCTTTCGCATAACTTGGAAGCATTTTAAGAACCATATCCATAATTGCCGCTTGACCATATAGTTCAAATGCCTCTGCAATTTTTTGTTTCGCTTCCGCTTCTGCTAAACCTTTTAATCTGATAACATCTGCTTCTGCTGTACCTTGCGCTTTTTGTACTTCCGCTTTCGCTTGACCTTGCGCTTTTTCAATTTCTGCTTTTGCTAAACCTTCTACACGTACTTCTTCTGCACGTGCTCTTGCTTCTGCTTCAATTTTATATTGATCCGCATCTGCTTTTTTCATTTGTTTTACTTTTTCCGCTTCGGCTGATTGTTCAACAGCATAGCGATCTGCATCTGCCTTTTTCTTTACTTCTGCATCGTATTGCTTTTCACGACGCGCAATCTCTTTTTCTTCTAACTCAATTTGCTTTTCACGCTCAATGATTTTAACTCGCATTTGCTCTTCTGTAACACCTTGTTGCGCTTTCGCTTGTTGTAATTCGTAAGAAAGATCTGCATCTGCACGAGCTTGTTCCTGGTCTCTCTTATAAGATTGTACTTTTAATTCCTTATGTTTTTCAGCTTCAGCGATTTGTGCATCACGCTGGTACTCTGCTTCTTTCGCTTCTTTCTCAGCACGAGCTTTTTCAATTCGTGCCTCTTTTTCACGCTCTGCATTCGCAACTGTTGCATCACGCTTAACCATTGCAATTTGCGGCTGACCAAGTGCATCTAGGTAGCCGTTTTTATCCATTATTTCTTTAATTGTAAAGGAAACGATACGAAGACCCATCTTCTTCAGATCAGTAGAAGCTACTTCATGTACCTTTTGTGCGAATTGCTCTCTATTACTATACGCATCTTCTACTGTCATAGAAGATAAAATAGCACGTAAATGCCCTTCTAAAACTTCTTTTGCTTCTATTTTCAACTCTTCTGTTTCTTTTCCTAAATATTGTTCAGCCGCTGTAGAAACTTCTTCAATTGTCGATCCTACTTTAATAATAGAAACACCGTTTACTGTAATCGGTACACCCTGCTTCGTATACGTATCACGTGTACCAACTTCTAATTTGTAGTTTAGTAAGCTAAGAGGTTCTCCCCTTTGCATAATTGGAACTACGAAAGTACCGCCACCGCGAATAATCTTAATCTTCTTTCCGTCATCAGTGATAACAACATTCTTTCCACCACCAAGCCAGTTCCCTGTCACAATTAATGCTTCATCTGGGCCAACTGTTCGATACTTCGTAATGAATACTAAAATAAGTAGAATTAAAATTGCGAGTAAAACTCCACCGATAATTAATGGAATCGTCATGTAAATTCCCCCTTATAATTTTGGTTTTTTTAAAGAATAAGCGATGTTCTGTACAAGTAAAACACCATCTTGAACTCCCTCAATAATGACCTCGGTTCCTTGTGAAATATCTTTCTTTCCAATTGTTTTCGCTGGTATTGCATTACTTCCAAATGGAGAGGAGATTAACACTTCTCCAAATCCTTCTGTAGGAATTGTCGTAATGACTTCTCCCTTGCGACCAATGAATTCATCCATACGTTGCACCGTATTTTGTTCTGCTTCTGCAATCGGTTTTAAAATTAATATTTTCATTATGAAAACACCGATAAAAGATATAGCAAATGAACCAGCAAAAATAATAGTACTATTAAAGGAAAATAAATATTCTCCTATATAACTAAGTCCACATAACATGGCGAAGAAACTAAGTAGTAAAGTAACAACGGATACAGATCCGCCCCCAAAACTAAATATTGATTCAAATATATCTCCAAAGAAAATATAAATAACAGTGAGTATAGTAGCAATAATAAATCCATATAAATAAATTGTTTCAAGTGGATAACCAAACAAGACCATTTCTTATCCCCCTTTCTTAAACAATCCCTTTTTTTGTTATATGTATGCCCCACCTCTTTCAAAGATTATCGTTCTTAATTTTCAGTTATTTATCTTTTAAAGAAAAGCCTGTAAGACAGGCCTCTAAAAAAGAACAGGAGAAACCTATTGTGACAGGCTCCTCCTAGTAAATAACCGATATATTGTATATCTATATAATATACTATTTTCCACAAAAAGTAAAGTTAAACATACATTGGAAAAGCACTTATTTTACTGATAATGCGTACGCTCCATCGCCATTATCATATTTATATACATACAAGTAATACTTACCTGGTTTTGCATTAAATTTTGCTTCTATATGATTTCCATTAGCTTGACCGTAAGCTGCGTAATTTTGCATATTTGATTCATGGTGAAGTACCCATGTCATCCCGATTCCATGCTCATTTAAAACAGAAATATCGATATCTTTCGCTGATGCCACATTAAATGTATAAACATCGGTGTGATCCCCGCCGATAAGGCTACCTTTTATAGTAGTATTTAGCCCGATACGATTTGCTTCCTCTGGACGATTATTTGGTTCTGATTCTGTTAAACTTCCATCTGTAATCGTAACAGTTGTTTCATTTCTACTCTCTTTACCTTTATCGTCTTTTACTCTTAAGGCTACTTTATAAGTTCCTTCTCTTTCATATGCATGTACTGGATTAACTTCTGTACTTGTACTTCCATCCCCGAAGTCCCATAAATAAGAAACGATTTTTCCATCTTCATCGTTTGACCCATCACTTTTGAATTGAATTCCTTCTTTTACAAGCCCGTTATAAGGTCCGTTTACATTAACCGTCGGGGCTTTATTTTCTCCGTCATCTTTTGCGATACCGTGGAAGACTACATCATATTCAAATTGATTAGAGCTATTCACACGGTAATTGACGAAATATGCTGTAACAGTTTTGTAGCCACTCCATTCTTTTTGCGCCAATTGTTCTAAAGCTTCATTTACTCTTTTACTCATTGCTTTCCAGTCTTCTGACTCACCTTTTGTTACACTACCTGTAAACGTACCTTCTAATGTAAATGTATTAAAGAATTGAGATGTATGCTTTGTCATTTTTGTATCTTTCATAGACAACGTTTCACTAATTTCTTTCTTCACTTCTGTTAGTGCTTTTGGTGCATGTTCAGCTAAATAATCATCTGCTACTTCCGGCACATTGTACTTATCTTGATTATCAATTAACTGCTGCATATACTCTTGATACTCTTTATTTAACTTAGAATCTTTACTTAAAGTCTCACGATACGTATCATAATTTCCCACATCATTCGCACGAATTAAATCTTGAATTTTATCAAACGTTTCAAATTGATGAGTATATAAGTAAGACTGCAATGCGAACGAGTAGTTATAGAAATCCCAAGAACCATATTTAGCAAATAGTGTACGCTCTGCTGTATAACGGCTTGCAGGATCAGATGATAATCCACTAATGATGCTCTTTCTTGGTACAACGTTATTTGTACGAGTAGATCCTGCGAAAAATTCTGCATTCCCTTCTTGGAACCAAGTTAATCTTTCATTTTGATACATATCTCCTCTTCCAAATAAACCGGGAACTTCATATCTCCCTTGAAGATAATGAGTAAACTCATGACGGAATAACTCTTCTAAACTATAAATACTTTGCTCTGGCGTACGCTCATATGTAAAGAATGTCCCTGTCTCTTCAATATAAATTCCACCGTTGTTTGTTTCATATCCATACAATTGTCTATTTAACTGGTATTCGTCTGGAGTATTATAGATTACTATCGTTAATACGTCGTCTGCATTACCTTGTTCTAAAGCTTTGTCATTTCCGATCACACGGTGATATTGCGCTTTTACTTCCTTCGCAGCCCAATATAATCTCTTAATTTTTTCTTCTGACACTTTATCCCCAGTTTTAAATACAATAGATCCATCATCGAATGTATACGTTTTTGGTAAGTATTGCTCTTTTCCTTCTTTACGTATCTTCTCTAAATCTACCGTATTCCCGCTATAATCTTTCCCATTATAGTTTGTTGTAATTTGTTCTACTGCAACAAAATACGACTCACTTAAACGCGGGTACATATGCATTGCTTGTGTAACAACCTCTAATCCTTTATTTGGATTACTATGAAACTTACCTAAACGACTAGCAAAATAAATTCCATTATTAACGAGCCACTTATTTTCTGGCGTTACTTCATTTAAAAGAGCAATACGATTTATTTCATTAATAAACCCATCTACTTTTCCATACCACATCGTTTCATTCGCTTCTTTACGAGCCTCATTTAAGTAAGACTGTATATCATAATCAATGCCTTGCATCATATCGTATACAGCTTGTCCCTTCATACGATCGTCTACATATGCATTAAAATTATCATTATATTGTTTTAAAATATTCGATGCGTATTGCACCGTTTCAACATCACTTGATGCATTACTAATTAATTTTCCGTATGCAGATACGACTGTATCTTGCTCATTTGTTCCAAGCTTAAAGTTGGGATTTTTCGCAATAGCTTTTAACGCTGGTAAACATTTGTCCTGGAAGCTTCTTTCATTTAAGTCGCTTAATTCATTATTATAAAATGCAAGATAAAAAGCTGAACGTAACACTTCAGTAAACGTTTGAATTCCTTTTGAATCATCTTTCGTAAATGTACTACCTCTATGAGCTAATTCGTCTATAATTACTTGCATTTTTCCGTTATCTTTATAAAAGGCTTTTGCATCTTCATTAAACTGGAATAAGTCTGTAATTTGGTGCCACTTAATACTGCCTAACGTTTCAATTAATTCTTGATCATTCATTTTGTTTAAATCAGCCATTGAATAGCTTTCTTTAGCTTGCTTTACTGCCGAGTTCTTCGTAATAGATGCTGGTCGCTGTGAAAAATCTCCTACTTTTAAACGTTCTTGAAATGATAGTGTTTCCTCGGCTTTAGAAGCGTGTCCGATCTCATCTACTGGTTTTTCAATTCCAACTGGTTTCGAATGCAATACATTATACGGTACCTTTTCTTCTGCTGATACATTCGTTTGAATTGCTCCGAGCGATAGCGCCATTGTACTAATACTAAGCAACACTTTATTGATCTTTGATTGCTTGTTCATATTATTGCCCCCTATTTATATATTCCATTCAAGAAATTAACATATTATCTAGATGAAATGATATAAAATGCAATATTTCATATTATTTCTTCATACATTTTGAACATATAGTGAACGAAAGAGACTTACAGTTTCCGCTACAGTTGCTCCATTATTTAAGCAATCGAAACATCCTCGTATTAATATCCTTCCCCTATTCAAAAAGCCCTTATCATAAGCATATTTCAACATGAAATTGCTATAATAAGGTCTTCTCAAAAACTCATATAATCATTTTGTATAATAATAAGATAAAACGTTATTTATTTCTTAAATAATCTCTTTCTAAATACAAACATACTTAATGCTGAAAGAACAAGTGCTAATCCAGAAAGTAAGGTCGGTGTGTTAGCTTGACCACCAGTTGCTGCTAAAGACTTCTGATTTTCCTCTTGCTTATTAGCATGTTGTTTATTTGAATCTTTTTCTTTCGCACTCTCTTGTCCTACCACTTTTACTGGACCAACTTGATTATTCCCTTTTGGCTCTTGATCCAATCCAGTTGCTGATTCTTTTACCTCTTCTTTTGTACCTGCAACTTCTTTCGCCGGCTCTTTTACTTCTTCTTTTGTACCTGCAACTTCTTTTATCGGCTCTTTTACTTCTTCTTTTGTTTCTTCAATTTCTTTTACCGGCTCTTTTACCTCTTCTTTTGTACCTGCAACTTCTTTCGCCGGCTCTTTTACTTCTTCTTTTGATTCTTCAATTTCTTTTCCCGGCTCTTTTACCTCTTCTTTTGTACCTGCAACTTCTTTCGCCGGCTCTTTTACTTCTTCTTTTGTTTCTTCAACTTCTTTTATCGGCTCTTTTACTTCTTCTTTTGTTTCTTCAATTTCTTTTACCGGCTCTTTTACTTCTTCTTTTGTTTCCTCAACTTCTTTTGTTGGTTCTGTCACTTCTTCTTTTTCAACTATATTCTGGATAACTGTTCCATTAAAGCTTATACTAGTTTCATCCGAATCTAAATCAAATTTATATACCTTTTCACCTGGAGTACTCCATTTCATTACTCCGTTATTAAACGTTCCACCCTCACTTGTTAGTTTAATATTCTCAATAGTTTCTCCTTCTAAGTCATATACTGGAACTTGAATTTCTTCATTTACTTTCGCTTCATTTAAAATGATTTTTTGTCTTCCGGCATCAATTGAAAACCATTGACCTAATTGTATTAACGGCCTTACATCACGAATCTCATTTCCAGCTAATTTTAAACTGAGTAGGTCTAACATTGAACCAAGAACTGATACATCTTTAATATGATTATCCGCAAGGTTTAACCACTGTAAATTTTCCAGTGAAGATAACGGCGTTATATCTTCAATTTTATTATGAGATACATTCACGTCTTTCAATTGTTTCAAGTTTGAAATGAACTCAATATTTTTCAACCCTACTCCTTCTAAAGTGAGGTTTTCTAAGTTCGTCATGTATTCTAAACCAGTTAGATCTTTTATCTCTTTTCCTTTTTCTTTAAGTATCTCTAATGTTTTAATCTGTAATAAATCTTCTTTTGTTATAGGGGCATTTAGATTCTCTCTACCAAAATTCTTTTTATTAATATGTTGTTGTAAATTTTTATCAAGAATTACATTTTTACTTTCTGTTTGTTTTTCAACTATACTTTGTATAACCGTCCCATTAAATCTTATTTTACTTTCAGCAGGATTCGTATCTAGTTTAAATTCATATATTTTTTCTCCAGGACTATTCCATTTTATAAATCCGTTACTCAGCGTAGCCCCCTCACTTTTCAATTTAATATTTTGAAGTGGCTCTCCTTTAAAATTGTATACTGGAATTTTTATTTCTTCATCTACGCTTGCTTCATCTAAAAAGATTTTTTGTCTTTGAATATCTATTGAAGTTCGCTTACCCAATTCCTCAACAGACTTTATGTCAGAAATTTCATTCGCTCCAAGATTTATCTCATGTAAATTTGTTAAATTACTCAGTGGCGATATATCAGAGATATAATTCTCTTCTAAATTCAATACTTGTATTTTTACTAATTTAGATAATGATGATATATCTTTTATTTCACTATCAGCAATTTCTAGTTCAATAAGATTACTCATTTTACTAATAGGCTCAATATCACTAATTTTATTATTTCCTATCCATAATAGATTCACATTCTTTAACTTCTCAATACCCGAAAGATTACTAATTTGATTATTTGCTAAGTATACTTCTTCTAACGATAACACTGTAAATAATGGTGTAAGATCCTTTATATTATTACCAATTAAATCTAATATTTTAATCTTTTTCATTTGACTTAACGGTGTAAGATCTGCAATTTTGTTATCTCTTAAAAAGAGCATGTCAAGATTCTCTAGCTTAGAAACGGGTTGAATGCTTTCAATTGGACTAGAGGATAAATCTAAATATTTCAAATGTCTCAATCCCGAGATAACAGATATGTCTGTTACATTAGACTCTCTTAATGTCAACTTCTCTAAGTTTGTCATATATTCTAAACCAGCTATTTCATTTATCCCCTCACCTGAGTATATGGATAATGTTTTAATTTGTAATAAATCTTCCTTCGTTATAGGTTCATTTATATTTTTTCTCTCTAAGTTATATTTATTAATATGCATTTGCAATTGCTTATCTACTATTACATTTCCATCTTGTTGATCCACTGTATCCTCTTTATTTTCCTTTTGATCTTTTGGAACATTGTTTTCTAGATTTAACGCATTTACTTCAAACTGCACCTGGTACTTATTATCATAGGCCATTGTCGGAATATAAATATGCATTTGCATATTATATCTTTTTCCTAATTCTCCAACTTCAAATTGAATAACCTTCGTCCCATTTTTCTTTTTATCCTCTGATATGACTTTTACATCATGGAATACACCAGGAGTATCAATATCCTCTGTTTTCAAGTATTCGAAGAAATCACTATCACTTAACGTTGCCGTTACAATTTTCTTCCCATTCTCAATAGTTAATTTAGGATCTTTTATATAAACAGCTGCCATAGACTCTTCATTCGTTTTATCTTTATACGCTTTAATAACAGCATCATATGTACCATCTTCTAAAGCATGTCCAGTTTTGTTCGCCTCAATTGCTACAGCTGCTAAAGCAGACGTTGAATACGTAGCAAATGGAAGTGATAACGCCGCAGCGATAATCATCGCATTTATATGTTTTCTTTTAGTTTTTTTCAACTTTACATCTCCTCCAAAATATATAAATCGAAATGTAATCATTTCTCGAATAAATGATAATGATTTTCATTATCATTGTCAACTAAAAAAATAAAAAGTTTACAAAAAAATAACCCCTTTACAAGGGGTTATGCCATTTTTTCTCCTGATTCTTCTTTAAAAAAGCTCTTCATCGCATGAAATACATCTGCTTTTTGCTTTAAAATATAATATCTGAAATTCTCGTCTTTAATATTTTTATATGCTGACATAAGCGTACTGTGGCGGTTGTACTGATTCACTTCCCCATACCCAAACATATTACATTTTTTCATCAACTCTTCCACAAGCTTTACGCATCTAGCATTATCCGAAGTTAAATTATCACCGTCTGAAAAATGGAATGGATAAATATTATAACGGTCTGGTGAATATTTATTATCGATTAACTCAAGTGCTTTTTTGTATACGGAAGAACAGATCGTTCCACCACTTTCCCCTTTTGAGAAAAACTCTTCTTCTGTGACGACCTTCGCTTCCGTATGGTGAGCAATAAACTCAATGTCTACGGTTTCATACTTTGTGCGTAAAAATCTTGTCATCCAGAAAAAGAAGCTACGTGCCATATACTTCTCCCATATCCCCATCGATCCACTCGTATCCATCATCGCTAATACAACAGCTTTTGAATCTGGCTTTAACACTTCATTCCAAGTACGGAACTTTAAATCTTCTTGGTGAATTGGATGGAAAGATGCTTTACCACGCATTGCATTTCGTTTATATGCAGATATCATCGTCCGTTTCTTATCAATATTTCCCCATAATCCTGTTTTTCTAATATCATTAAATTCAATATGTTCAATCCGGTTTTCATCCATTTCTTTTCTCTTTAAATTAGGCAGCTCTAACTCTTTGAAAAACGCTTGCTCCAATTCTAAAATTGAGACTTCTGCTTCATAATAATCTTCTCCAGCTGCATCTCCTGCCCCTTGCCCTTTTCCTGGTCCCTTCTGCTTTTGACCACCTGATCCATCTCTTGCAACAACATCACCAACTTTGCTGTCACCGTTTCCTTGCCCAACGTGTTTGTTTTTATCATAATTGTATCTAATCTTATATTCATCTAAAGAACGAATCGGTATTTTCACAACATCCTTGCCATTAGACATAACTATACTTTCTTCTGTTACAAGGTCTGGTAAATTATTTTTGATTGCCTCCTGCACTTTTTCTTGATGGCGTTGTTGGTCGTCATATCCTTTGCGATGGAGGGACCAGTTTTCCTGTGAAATCGTGTAATTTGGTTGGTTTTCTTCGCTCATTCCTTTCCCTCCTTACTGTAATTGTCTTCCCCTATGAACAGCAATCTATAATTTTGTTTTCTAGTGTGCGTAACTAGAATATTTGAAAAATAACTGTTCATCGAAAATCATCCCATAAACATATATAGCGTTTTTCATACAATACTCCGAGCATCCTAAACAAAATTTTGCCACTCACATAATAGAAAGAAACATTCAGCCGTTGATAAGAAAGAAACACAATGCATTGTTGCACACATTTTCGTTTTGCAACATATTGTATTGTGTTGGCTTTTTTGTATGAATGGTTGGTTACTCTATCATATGCATATTGTAAAAATAATTGACAAGAAATTCATAAAATCGCATCTTAATTTATTATATTCGGACAAGCTATGACATTTTTTACAAATATCAATAGATAACAAAACGCCGCCCCAAGAATAAGAGACAGCGTTTTGTTATCAAACTATCGATTTAACAAACTACCTACATATCGTAACAATTCATTCGCAGATGAAGAATTATAGCCATGCTCATCAATTAAGCGTGCAACAACATCATTGATTTTCTTAAGCTGATTTTCGTCTGGTGTTTTCGTTGATGTTGTAATTTTCACTATATCTTTTAAATCGGCAAATAATTTTTTCTGAATCGCTTCACGAAGACGTTCGTGTGAATTATAATCAAAGCGTTTCCCTTTACGTGCGTAAGCAGAAATGCGAATTAAAATTTCTTCACGGAATGCCTTTTTAGCATTTTCTGAAATTCCAATTTGCTCTTCAATCGAACGCATAAGTTTTTCATCTGGGCTCATTTCTTCACCAGTTAACGGATCACGTAATTTTGATTTATTGCAGTATGCTTCGACGTTATCTAAGTAATTATCCATAAGTGTCTTAGCTGATTCTTCGTATGAATAAACAAATGCTTTTTGTACTTCTTTCTTAGCAATTTCATCGTATTCTTTTCTCGCTAATGAGATGAAATTCATATAGCGCTCTCGGTCCTCACTACTAATTGACGGGTGCTGATCCAATCCGTCTTTTAACGATCTCAGTACATCTAGTGCATTAATAGATGGTACCTCTTTTCGAATAATTGTAGAAGAAATTCGGTTAATGACATAACGAGGGTCAATCCCCTTCATACCTTCATCTTGATATTCGCGTTGCAGTTCCTCTACATCAATCGTATTATATCCTTCTACCGTTTCTCCATCATATAAACGCATCTTTTTAATTAAATCAATATCTGGACGCTTCGGGTCTTTTAAACGAGTTAAAATAGTGAACATTGCTGCAACGCGAAGTGTATGCGGTGCAATATGAACATTGGACACATCACTTTCACGAATCATTTTTTCATAAATATGTTCTTCTTCACTAACCCGTAAATTATATGGAACCGGCATTACAATAATTCGTGAATGCAATGCTTCATTTTTCTTATTTGCTATGAAGGAACGATACTCTGTTTCATTTGTATGCGCTACAATTAATTCATCTGCTGAAATAAGCGCAAATCTTCCTGCTTTAAAATTCCCTTCTTGTGTAAGCGATAGTAAATGCCATAAAAATTTCTCATCACATTTTAACATCTCTTGGAATTCCATCATGCCGCGGTTCGCCTTATTTAATTCTCCATCAAATCGATATGCACGAGGATCTGATTCCGAACCGTATTCTGCAATTGTAGAAAAGTCTAGACTACCTGTTAAATCGGCAATATCTTGTGATTTTGGATCAGAAGGACTAAATGTACCAATTCCTGTACGGCGATCTTCAGAGAAGAAAATACGCTCTACAACTACATCCTCAATTCTTGCCCCATATTCTTGCTCTAGACGCATAACATTTAATGGTGATAAATTCCCTTCAATCCTTACTCCATATTCATCAAAGAAATCATTCCGTAAATGTTGCGGAATTAAATGAAGTGGATCTTCATGCATTGGGCATCCTTTTATTGCAAAAATCGCTCCACGATCTGTTCGTGAATATGTTTCTAATCCTCGTTTCAACATCGTAACTAATGTTGATTTCCCCCCACTAACAGGCCCCATTAATAACAAAATACGTTTCCTAACATCTAATCGTTTTGCAGATGGATGAAAATATTCTTCCACAAGGCGTTCTAAAGCATCCTCTAATCCAAATAGCTGATTACTAAAGAAGTTATATTTTCTTCTACCATCAACTTCTTCAATTCCAGCATCTTTTATCATATTGTAAATGCGAGAGTGTGCTGTTTGAGCCACCCATGGTCTTTCTTTCACAAGCTCCAAATACTCCGCAAACGTACCTTCCCATTGTAAACGTTCTTCTGCTTCCCGATATTGTTCAATTTTCTTTAGAATATCCATTATAGCTCCTCCCCCATCTCCTTGTTCAATCGGATTATTATAAAAGGTATGCTAGGATGTCCTTAAACATTCTTTAAATCAAAACGAAATATATAATAGCGCTATAAAATTCTCTCCAAAATTCAAAGAAAATTCTGTATAATAAAGGTATTAAAGTTTTCACGCTGCTATTCATTGTAAATAAATTCTTTTCTTCTGGGAACCTTACATACATTTCGATTCACAAATAGGATTCGTAAACCGAAAAAGTAAGGGGGAAATTAGTATGAAGTTATTATTAATTTTAGGTGTATCACTCACATTTCTTACAGCTATTTTTACATCTGGTTATAACGATAAGTCAGGTACACAAAAAAAGTGATGTGCTTTTCAGCACATCACTTTTTTTCTTGTTTTTTATACACTATTTAAAATAAATATTTTCCACATCGTATATCGATAAAGGGCGATTATAAAAATAACCTTGTACGATTTTCACATTCTTTTCCTTTAAGAACTGTATTTGTTCCGCCTTTTCTACTCCTTCTGCAATTACATTTAACCCTAGAGTATGTGCTAAATGAATAATTGCAGCCGTAATATTCGTATCTCTTTCATCTTTATATATACCTTCCATAAAAGAACGATCAATTTTTAACGTATCAATCGGATATGTTTTTAAATAACTTAAAGATGAATATCCCGTTCCAAAGTCATCTAAATGAATCTTTAAATTTTGTTCTTTTAACTGCAGTAACACTCTTTTTGATACATCTTTATGTATAAGAGCCCCTTCTGTAACTTCTATTGCTAATAAATGAGGGGGAACGTTGTACTTATTTAAAGCACGTGTAATCATCTCTATTAATGTAATAGAACGAAAATGTCTAGCTGAAATATTAACTGCGATTGGTACAACCTCATATCCTTTATTTAACCATTCACGTATCTGTTCACAAACTTGATGTACTACCCATTCATCAAGTTTAATAATAAACCCTGTTCTTTCAGCAAGTGGGATAAATTGATTTGGCGAGACAAAACCTAGCTCCTTATTCTCCCACCTTATTAAGGCTTCCATACTGGCCATCTTTCCCGTTTCAATATTAATTTGAGGTTGATAATAGAGGGAAAATTCATTTTTCTCTATAGCACGATGTAACTGATTTTCTATTATAAACCTTTGTTCACGTTCACAATCTAATCCACTACAATAAAAATGATAATACCCTTTTCCTTTTTCCTTTGCTTTTTCCAAAGCTGCGTCGACTCTTTGGAAAAGCATTTTTTCATCCATTCCATCTTCTGGGGCCATTACAATCCCAATTGATGCACTCAAATAAACATCCTCTTCTTCTATTACAAAATGCCCACTAATTTTTTTTAATATTGTTTGTGCAACTTCCTCTACGTATTCTCTCGTTATATTTTCTATTAACATAACAAATTGATCATCATGTTCTCTAAATAAATGCATATCTTCTATTTTTAGGTCTCGTAAGCATTCAGTAACTTTTTTTAAGACTTGATCCCCTTCTTTATGACCAAATGTATCATTAATAAGGTGAAATTCATCCAAATCTATAAAAACCAATGCGAATTCTTTATTCTCAGCTAAAAATTCATTTAGCTTATTTGTACATGATATTCTATTCATTAACCCCGTTAACTGATCAAAGTAAGCTAAATATTCTGTTTTCATCTCATTTAATACTTGCCTCGTAACATCCCTCGTAACAATGTACACCCCGACGATTTCACTATTCACAATAATGGGGATTGTCCTCACGGAAATATAAAGTTCATATCCTTCTTTATGAATATATTTCTTTGCAACAATTTGTTTTGCTCTTCCCTGTAAAGCATTTTTAAATATAATTTGAAAAGTTTTTTCATATTCTTTATTTATAAACTGACAAATAAATTGGTCCTTTAACTCTTCATATCGATACCCAAAAATTTCATAAGTCGCTGGATTTGCATATGTAATTCTTCCAATAGAATCTACAGATATAATGGAATCATTATTATATTCTAGTAATGACTTAAATAACATTTGTTTTTCTTCTACTTCCACTTTTTTCTTAACCTGTGCTGTAATATCTCTAGTAATACAAATAATAAACTGACATGTTCCATTTACATCGCATACTGGATTAAGTGAAGATTCATAATGTATATCACCAGTTGGCAAACTAATTACATCACAAAATGTAATTGCTCTCGCTTCTCTCATTACTTTTGCATAGTGTCCTTGCAATAACCTTGCCGTATCTTCTGGTAATACTTCTGCAAAAGTTTTCCCATAACATTCTTTCCCTAGCCTGGCGTGATTCATTCCTATTTTATTCACATAAATATATTTAAAAGTTTCATCATCAATAACTTTCACAATAAACACTAAATCTTGAATAGCATGTAACAATCCCTGTCTTACTAAATCCATATCTATCATACTTAAAAAGGTATTTTGATTATTATATTGTTCCTTCATATTTATCTCAACCCGTCTTATCTATTTTTATTCATATATCTCATTCTATATGAATATGTACCTTTTTTAAAATGTATGATTACATATTTTTTTAAAAAATAAAAAAGCCGCCAAATGGCGACTTTTAATACACGATTTCTAAATCTAATCCTGGATAATTTTGTTGACGGAACGCTTCATAAATTAAAATTGCTGCTGTATTAGATAAATTTAATGAACGTACTTTATCCGTCATTGGAATACGTAAACAATGATCGAAGTTTTCTTCAATTACATTAGCTGGTAATCCATTTGTTTCTCTTCCAAATACGAAATAGTAATCCTTCTCACGTTTGCTATAATCAAATGCTGTATGAGCTTTCTCGCCATACTTTGTTAAATAAAAGAATTCACCATCTTTATTTTTTTCATAAAATTCTTCGATTGAATCATAATACGTAACTTTTACGTGCTGCCAATAATCTAATCCTGCACGCTTTAACATTTTGTCATCCGTTGAAAATCCAAGCGGTCTAATCAAATGTAATTCTGTTCCAGTTGCTGCACAAGTACGTGCAATATTTCCTGTATTTGCTGGAATTTCTGGTTGATATAAAACAACATGTACTCCCACGCGATATTCACCTCTATTTTTTATCTACTACGTATTATACCACTTGAACGAAAAATCTCTACCCATTAATAATATGAAAGAATTTATATTTCATTTGTGGTGTATATTTACTAGAATCTTCATAGTTCCAATAACGCCTGCGGCTATTCGCTGAATGTGCATTTACAAGCGGCATACCATCTGCGTCTTTTGCTACTACAATTGTCGTATGATTCCACCTACCATCATCCTCAAAATCATACGCAATTACATCGCCAAGAATAAGGTCTTCTGGCCTTTCTACTGCTTCTGCTCGAAGCCCTGTTGTAGCACCTGACAAATACCAATAAAAAGAGTGTGCTACAGCCCAGCTCCAACTCCACTGGTTTCCCCTTTGCCACCACCCTTTACGAATGTTAGGATGTCCATTCATCGGTACTTCTCCAGTGTGCAGACATTGTGAAATGAAATTTGTACAATTATCCGGAAAATTACGGTATGCAGAATTGCGATCATCCCACCAACGCTCTGCATATTTCACTGCCTCTAAACGATTATATTGATATGAACCGTATTTTTCTTTCGTGACTTCCCGTTCTAACGTTTCACCTATTCCTATTTCTTCTGACACTTCAAGAGCATAATCATCTATTATACAACTATTTTTTAAACAAACTCGTCGTTTTAATTGTTCCTCTTCGATATAAAATAATTCTTTATGCTTAATTAAATATTTCAAGTGTATTTGATAATCAATTTCTTGATGCTCATTACTATTTAATTGTCTAACGAAAGAAATATCTGCAGTTGCTTTCACTATATGTGCACTACGCTTTTGAAACAATTGTTTCTTTCTCTGTACCATTTGTAACAAATCTACTGCAATACCATCTACATCTGTTCGTTTCTCTGTTATATATGCTAAAAACTGTTGCACTTGCTTTTCAATATTCGCTTTTACAACCATTTCGTTTCCCTCCCATATTACAATATGAAAAAGGGAGATATTATCTACTCTTTTTTCTGTGCTAACAATTCAAGTCCACGATTCATTTCATGAAGAACCTCTTCATCTTTCTCACGTTCCATCGCTTTTTCAATCGCTTCTCCTACTCCATCTCCACCAATTTTCCCAAGTGCCCATGCTGCTGTTCCTCGAAGTACTGGTCTTGGATCATCTTTCATAACACCGATTAAATCAGGAATTGCTGCTGTTTCTTTGAAATGTGCAAGTGCTAAAATAGCATTTCGTTGCAATGGTTTTTTACCTCTCCATGAACCAGACATAATTCCATACTTCTCTTTAAAATCACGATTACTAATTGTTAAAAGTGGTGTTAATAACGGTTTAACTAACTCAGGGTCAGGCTCCATTTCAGGATGGTTATGAAAATCCATTCCTTTATTTTTCGGACAAACAGTCTGACACGTATCACATCCATATATACGGTTTCCTATTTTATCGCGATATTCTTCAGGCAGAAACCCTTTTGTCTGTGTTAAAAATGCAATACATTTCTTCGAGTCCAACTGCCCGCCTTGTACTAAAGCACCTGTAGGACAAATATCAATACATTTCGTACAACTTCCACATTGATCTTCTATTGGCCGATCAGGAGGGAATGGAACATTCGTAATCATTTCTCCTAAGTATACATACGAACCAAATTCCGGCGTAATAATAGCGCAGTTCTTACCACTCCATCCAATACCGGCACGCTCTGAAACAGCTCGATCACTTAGCTCCCCTGTATCAACCATTGATTTCACTTCTATATCCGGCAGCTTTTCGATTAAATACGCCTCTAACTTTTGCAAACGATCTCGTAGAACAAGGTGATAATCTTGGCCCCAAGAAGCACGGCAAAAAATCCCACGTCGTTCCCCTCGTTTACTTAATGGTGCATTTTTTAATTTTGAAGGGTATGCTAAAGCAATCGCAATAATTGATTTCGCACCAGGTAACAATAGCTGTGGATTCGTTCTCTTCTCTATATCAGGCTCTTCGAATCCAGACTGATAATTCAATTGTTGTTGCTGGATTAGACGCTGCTTTAATTCCTCAAATGGTGAAGCACTGGCAAAACCTATTTTATCTATACCAATCGTTTTACTATACGCAATTACATCTTGCTTTAATTGTTCAAAGTCCATTTTCAATCGCCTCCACCGATGAATCCATCCCTTATGTAACGACTATATTGGTTATCAATTCACTTTTGGAATAATATTCTTCACTTCTATTTTCGCATACAATTATGATTTTCAAACATTAAAAAACGCAATGCTTCGTTTATCTTAGAAACGAAACACTGCGTTGATCACAATTTATTAGAAAAACATTAAATAAAATTTGGAGCGGGTGAAGAGAATCGAACTCTCGACCAGAGCTTGGAAGGCTCTTGTTTTACCACTAAACTACACCCGCAAATATGAAAAAAATATAAGATATTGAAATAACTTATGTAAAGTAGTATAGCATGTAAAAAAAATCGAAGCAAGAAATTTATCGAAAAAAGTCGAAAAAGTGATGAGATACCTCATCACTTTTTCAATTCTTTATCAATCGCCTTCTTCATACTATCGAAATCAGGGTTTGCAAGATTCCCATTTATATATACTGAAGGAGCACCTTGAACTTTTAATTTTTGAGCACGATCTGAATCTTTACGTACTTTGTCTTTCATTTCTTTACTGTGTAAATCTTTTTTAAACTGTTCTACATTAATTTTCGGAAGCTTTTCTTTCACAATATTAAGAAGTAATTCTTCTGTAATCCATTCTTCCGTATCTTTCTTTTGATTTTGATAAATCTCATCATAGAAAATCCAGAATGAATCTTGATCTTGTTTATAAATTGCTTCACCGGCAGCTGCACCTAAATCAGAGTCTTTTCCGATAAACGGGAAGTTAATAAAATATAACTGCACTTTACCTTTATCAATATACTCTTCTTTTAATCGTGGTAATACTGTTACATCCCAAGTACGACAAGCTGGACATTTAAAGTCTCCAAATTCAACTACCTTAACTGGAGCATCATCTTTCCCTAAAGATTGTTGCGTAGAATAAGCAAACATCTCATTCCCTTTATCTTTCTTGTCATTTATGATGCTATACACAATCGTCCCGATTACAATCAATACTGCGATAGAAAAAACTATACCAAGAGCCATGAGTTTGTTTGATGATTTCATATACATTCCTCTTTAATTTCATATTCTGTATACATCATTGTACACAATACACATAATATCAATACTTACATAGGTCACGCAATGAACACGCTCACATAAATTACAAAAATACAACGTTTGTGACAATATTGTGTCGCCTTTTGTCACAAATTATTAAAAAAAGAAGCTCCTATGTAGGAACTTCTTTTAACTTACTGCTTTTTCACGGGCATTTTTTAACATGGATTGCTCTGTTTTTATATCATGGCGAATTACTAATTTCTCACTAACTGCTTGCACATATTCATCATGATTTATATACCCTTCTTTCTCCATTAGCCTTAAAACTACATTCCGTCTCTCAACTGCTTTATCATAATTTTGTGCAGGTGAGTAATAAGCCGGTGCTTTTACTATAGCAGCCATCATTGCACTTTCAGCCAGTGTTAATTGATCCACTTTTTTACCGAAGTAAAGGTTTGCTGCTTTTTCAATCCCCCATGCGCCTTCTCCGTAGTAAATATTACTTACATACAATTTTAATATCTCATCCTTTGTGAATGTACGTTCAATCTTTTTCGTATAAAAAATTTCTTTCCACTTACGGGAAAATGTACGTTCATTAGATAAGAAAGCATTTTTAGATAACTGCTGTGTAATCGTGCTTCCTCCTTGCACAACACCACCAGCTTTTATATTTTCAATAGACGCCCTGATAATCGCTATATAGTCTAAACCGTTATGATGATAAAACCTTTTATCTTCCGTCGCAATAAATGCGTGTGTTAATGATTCTGGCACCTCTAACTTAGCGGGTACATGTAATTTACTAATATCACTTCGCTCAATCATTACATTTCCAACGAATAATAATGCAAAACTTAACAATAATAATAATATAATGGCTTTATAAAGAAATTTAGTTAATGGATTTAATGCAACTTTTTGATGATAATTCACTCTAGATAATACTCGTTCTTTCATCTCGAACACCTCTTTTCCACACAGCATATAACTCTTAATTTAAGAATACCTTGTTATAAAAGAATATCCCATCGATTTCTCTTACACCTACCTTACAACATTGTAAGGTGTAAAAATGTATTGTATCACAGTCCCTTTTTATCTACTATTCATATGAAATGTTGAATATACATTTATTTATCACACTATTTATAGGAAGTAGGACTCTCCTTAATTTCACTTTATTCTTTTATTATATCAGTTTATACATTTATACTTTTAAACATCTAGCAATCTAATTATATACGATATATCACTATTATACAGAACGAACGTTCTGCAAATCAATACTAGCTTTCGGATTATCTCGCTATTTGTGTGCAGTAAGAATTCTCCCTCAAAACTTGGCTAAAGCTAGGAAATTAGGTGGTAGTTCTGCTTCCTCCACCAATTATTAGCCTACACTTTATTATTGTGACCTTTTTCTGAAACAGTATACATAAAGAAAAGGTTAGCAATTTGAGCTGTCCTCAAATAACTAACCTTTTCTTTACAACCTTCCTATAAGATTATATGGCTGAACTTCCCATGTTTCGTATGGAATAAAATGCATTGCTTTCATCGCATCAAGTGTCCTTGATTTCATATGAGGACGCGTTATATACTCATCAATGTTCTCTTCGTTTAAAGCAACAAATTTAGCCTCTTGTATTTCTTCAGATTGAATTTTTATTTCTCCACTAACATATGCTACTTTAAAAACAACAGCTACAATATGCATAGAAGCATTATAATAAATCCCTGTAACTCCGATAGGCTTCACAGTTAATCCGGTTTCCTCCATTATTTCTCTGCAAACAGCTTGATCGAGCGCTTCCCCTTCTTCTACCTGTCCTCCAGGCATTTCCCACGTATCTGCTCGCCAGTGCACTTTCGTTAAAAGCACCTCATTCTTTTCATTTGTTAAATAACCTGCTACGGCAACAATATGCTTTGGTGTTTTATGCTCCACAGAAATACCTCCTGAAATATGATTATTTAAAATACAAACCTATAACCATATTCCCTAGCAGCTACAAAATACCTTTAATACTTTACCACCTTAATTAACTCCATAAAAAAAGACCCTATCCGTTAAAGGAAAGGGTCTTCTGTCTTATATTATTCCCCTAAGTCTACGTTGTGGTAAACTTGCTGTACATCTTCTAAATCTTCTAATGCATCAACCATTTTTTCAAATTGCATTTGAGCATCTTCAGGAAGTTCTACATCACTTTGTGCAAGCATTGTTAATTCTGCAACTGTAAATTCTTCAACACCAGCACCTTTAAGTGCAGATTGTACTGAATGGAACTGATCAGGTTCAGCATAAACGATAACAGAATCTTCTTCTTCTAGAATGTCACGTGCATCTACATCTGCTTCCATTAAGATTTCAAGAACTTCATCTGATGTTTTACCTTCAAGACCTATAACAGCTGTCGCATCAAACATGTAAGCGACAGAACCGTTTACACCCATGTTACCACTGTTTTTGCTAAATGCAGCACGTACATCTGCTGCAGTACGGTTTACGTTATTTGTCAGTGTATCTACAATTACCATAGATCCGTTTGGTCCAAAGCCTTCATAACGAAGCTCGTCATAGTTTTCTTCTGAACCGCCTTTTGCCTTTTCAATCGCACGGTCAATAATTGTTCTTGGCACGTTGTATGTTTTCGCACGTTCTAATACAACTCTTAACGTTTGGTTTGATTCTGGATCTGGCTCGCCTTGTTTTGCTGCCACATAAATTTCACGTCCAAATTTCGCGTATATACGGCTTGTATTTGCATCTTTTGATGCTTTTTTTTCTTTAATATTGTTCCATTTACGGCCCATACTTTCCACTCTCTTTCCCATTTTAAATCTACATAAAAATATTAATATGAAATATAATGTGTATTCAACACATTTTTAAAAGAAATATAAAAAGTTCATTTTTGATTCATATTACAGACATAATATAAATCACTATCATTTTGTTCTTTCGACAAGTTATATTATACATGAATTCCTAAGTTTATTACGAATTTTAGAATCACATAGCATAATTTAACAAAAAAAACCCTAACATTTCTGTTAGGGTCTTTTTAGGTGACATTTATATAGAGTGCTACCCTTAAAATCCTTTATTTTAAAGCATTTTAAAAATTTTGAGCTTCTTTAAACATGATAAATTAAAATGAAACGGGCCAAAATGGAATCATATTAAATAACTGACACCTTTTACTTTCATTTCTCTCCCTTGATTAAATTTATCATATTTCATTTATTACTGTGATGATTTATTTTATTATTTCTCGCTAAACAATAAGAAACAGGGCAAAGCTGCCATGTCCTTTTAAAGATTTGTTATGTAGTATGTTATGAACTATTCATTATCAAACTAAAGTTATTCCTTTTCATTCCTCTACTAATCCCATAATATTTCCTTAATTACTTTCTATTGCTGTATAATTAAAATAGGAAAAAATTTGAAGAAAAGATGGAGGGAGAATTATGACACATTCAAATGAGAAAAAATCACATGGTTTTAAAGGAATAGGAGAGAAGTTAAACCCAACTATCTATCAAGTGAGATTCATAAAATTGGATGGTCCAATTCAATTTGATTCGTTCCCTAAATTAAAGGAATTAGGGGACTGGTTGAGTACTTCAACGCAAATATGGTCGTGTCACTCAACTATGTACAAGTACAACAGAGAAGAGTTTGAAAAGAAGTTTTTTGAAATTACGAAATTACCAGCTGATAATGTGGTAATTTCAACTGGTGGTATCGGATTTAACTTCATGTCACCAGGGTGGAGAGATTCTCTCTAGAGTGCTCGAAAAAATTCTTGTATATGTAATATTCTACTGAAATTTTATCCTTTTAATACTTCATAGTTTCTTCCAACTGTATCTAAAGTTCGTCACTTACTCACCGCACACTACCCCAACGCACTATTAGTGCTTATTTTGTAGTGTAAAAAAAACACAAAAAAACTCTACACAATTAGTGTAGAGCCTTGATGTTACGCCGTTCGTGATACCGATGGTCGGGGTCGAACCGACACTCCCGAAGGAACACGATTTTGAGTCGTGCGCGTCTGCCAATTCCGCCACATCGGCATAAAAGAAAGGCGGCAACCGGATTTGAACCGGTGGTAAAGGTTTTGCAGACCTCTGCCTTACCACTTGGCTATGCCGCCATATGAAGTTAAAATGGAGCGGAAGACGGGATTCGAACCCGCGACCCCAACCTTGGCAAGGTTGTATTCTACCACTGAACTACTTCCGCAAAAATGGCTGGGCTAGCTGGATTCGAACCAGCGCATGACGGAGTCAAAGTCCGTTGCCTTACCGCTTGGCTATAGCCCACCGAAGTTTTACTTAATTATATGTAAGTATCCATTAATTTATTTGTAATTTTTAAAAAATAAAAATGGGGCGACTGATGGGAATTGAACCCACGAATGCCGGAGCCACAATCCGGTGCGTTAACCACTTCGCCACAACCGCCATGTTGTGTTTATATATTTGGCAGGGGCAGTAGGAATTGAACCCACACTGGAGGTTTTGGAGACCTCAGTTCTACCTTTAAACTATGCCCCTATGTAAAATGGTGGAGGGGGGCAGATTCGAACTGCCGAACCCGAAGGAGCGGATTTACAGTCCGCCGCGTTTAGCCACTTCGCTACCCCTCCGAAACTTACATGGTGCCGGCTAGAGGACTTGAACCCCCAACCTACTGATTACAAGTCAGTTGCTCTACCAATTGAGCTAAGCCGGCATATTTTATTAAAATGGTGGCTCGGGACGGAATCGAACCGCCGACACGAGGATTTTCAGTCCTCTGCTCTACCGACTGAGCTACCGAGCCTTATTAAAATGGCGGTCCCGACCGGGGTCGAACCGGCGATCTCCTGCGTGACAGGCAGGCATGTTAACCACTACACCACGGGACCATTTGGTTGCGGGGACAGGATTTGAACCTGCGACCTTCGGGTTATGAGCCCGACGAGCTACCGTACTGCTCCACCCCGCGATAATATTATTTATATAATTATATGATAAGTGTTAGCAACCACATTACGAGAATGTTTGGTTGCGGGGACAGGATTTGAACCTGCGACCTTCGGGTTATGAGCCCGACGAGCTACCGTACTGCTCCACCCCGCGACAATATTATTCATATAATTTATATGGTGGAGGATGACGGGATCGAACCGCCGACCCCCTGCTTGTAAGGCAGGTGCTCTCCCAGCTGAGCTAATCCTCCAAAAGTGGTGACCCGTACGGGATTCGAACCCGTGTTACCGCCGTGAAAGGGCGGTGTCTTAACCACTTGACCAACGGGCCAAATATTATAAATTCCTTATGGCGGAGAGCAAGGGATTCGAACCCTTGATACGCTTGTGACGTATACACGATTTCCAATCGTGCTCCTTCGGCCAACTCGGACAGCTCTCCAATGGCTCCGCAGGTAGGAATCGAACCTACGACCGATCGGTTAACAGCCGATAGCTCTACCGCTGAGCTACTGCGGAATAATATTGCCTGGCAACGTCCTACTCTCACAGGGACAAGGTCCCAACTACCATCGGCGCTAGAGAGCTTAACTTCCGTGTTCGGTATGGGAACGGGTGTGACCTCTCTGCCATCATTACCAGACATTATTCTTTTGAGACAATCATTATTATAACTTATTCACCCTGAAAGTCAATAAGTTTTTTATATTCTCTCAAAACTAGATAACGTTGCTTCATATTATATGGTTAAGTCCTCGATCTATTAGTATTCGTCAGCTCCACATGTCACCATGCTTCCACCTCGAACCTATCAACCTGATCATCTTTCAGGGATCTTACTAGCTTACGCTATGGGAAATCTCATCTTGAGGGGGGCTTCATGCTTAGATGCTTTCAGCACTTATCCCTTCCGCACATAGCTACCCAGCTATGCCCTTGGCAGAACAACTGGTACACCAGCGGTGCGTCCATCCCGGTCCTCTCGTACTAAGGACAGCTCCTCTCAAATTTCCTGCGCCCACGACGGATAGGGACCGAACTGTCTCACGACGTTCTGAACCCAGCTCGCGTACCGCTTTAATGGGCGAACAGCCCAACCCTTGGGACCGACTACAGCCCCAGGATGCGATGAGCCGACATCGAGGTGCCAAACCTCCCCGTCGATGTGGACTCTTGGGGGAGATAAGCCTGTTATCCCCGGGGTAGCTTTTATCCGTTGAGCGATGGCCCTTCCATGCGGAACCACCGGATCACTAAGCCCGACTTTCGTCCCTGCTCGACTTGTAGGTCTCGCAGTCAAGCTCCCTTATGCCTTTGCACTCTACGAATGATTTCCAACCATTCTGAGGGAACCTTTGGGCGCCTCCGTTACACTTTAGGAGGCGACCGCCCCAGTCAAACTGCCCACCTGACACTGTCTCCCGGGTCGATGAGACCCGTAGGTTAGAATTTCAATACAGTCAGGGCGGTATCCCACCAGCGCCTCCACCGAAGCTAGCGCTCCGGTTTCAATGGCTCCCGCCTATCCTGTACAAACTGTACCAAAATTCAATATCAGGCTACAGTAAAGCTCCACGGGGTCTTTCCGTCCTGTCGCGGGTAACCTGCATCTTCACAGGTACTATAATTTCACCGAGTCTCTGGTTGAGACAGTGCCCAAATCGTTACACCTTTCGTGCGGGTCGGAACTTACCCGACAAGGAATTTCGCTACCTTAGGACCGTTATAGTTACGGCCGCCGTTTACTGGGGCTTCAGTTCAGAGCTTCGCTTACGCTAACCCCTCTCCTTAACCTTCCAGCACCGGGCAGGTGTCAGCCCCTATACTTCGCCTTACGGCTTCGCAGAGACCTGTGTTTTTGCTAAACAGTCGCTTGGGCCTATTCACTGCGGCTTTCCGTTAAGAAAGCACCCCTTCTCCCGAAGTTACGGGGTCATTTTGCCGAGTTCCTTAACCAGAGTTCTCTCGCACACCTTAGGATTCTCTCCTCGCCTACCTGTGTCGGTTTGCGGTACAGGCACCTTTTATCTCGCTAGAAGCTTTTCTTGGCAGCGGGGAATCAAAGACTTCGCTCCATAAGGAGCTTCCCCATCACAGCTCAGCCTTCACGATAAGCGGATTTGCCTACTTATCAGCCTAACTGCTTGGACGTGCACAACCAATCGCACGCTTCTTCTATCCTTCTGCGTCCCTCCATTGCTCAAACGATAAAGAGGTGGTACAGGAATATCAACCTGTTGTCCATCGCCTACGCCTGTCGGCCTCGGCTTAGGTCCTGACTAACCCTGAGCGGACGAGCCTTCCTCAGGAAACCTTAGGCATTCGGTGGACGGGATTCTCACCCGTCTTTCGCTACTCATACCGGCATTCTCACTTCTAAGCGCTCCACCAGTCCTTCCGGTCTGACTTCACTGCACTTAGAACGCTCCCCTACCACTGATACCATTGGTATCAATTCGCAGCTTCGGTGGTGTATTTAGCCCCGGTACATTTTCGGCGCAGAGTCACTCGACTAGTGAGCTATTACGCACTCTTTAAATGGTGGCTGCTTCTGAGCCAACATCCTAGTTGTCTAAGCAACTCCACATCCTTTTCCACTTAATACACACTTTGGGACCTTAGCTGGCGATCTGGGCTGTTTCCCTCTTGACTACGGATCTTATCACTCGCAGTCTGACTCCTAAGGATAAGTCATTGGCATTCGGAGTTTGACTGAATTCGGTAATCCGATGAGGACCCCTAGTTCAATCAGTGCTCTACCTCCAAGACTCTTACACTTAAGGCTAGCCCTAAAGCTATTTCGGGGAGAACCAGCTATCTCCAGGTTCGATTGGAATTTCTCCGCTACCCACACCTCATCCCCGCACTTTTCAACGTGCGTGGGTTCGGGCCTCCATTCAGTGTTACCTGAACTTCACCCTGGACATGGGTAGATCACCTGGTTTCGGGTCTACGACCACGTACTAAACGCCCTATTCAGACTCGCTTTCGCTGCGGCTCCGCCTCTTCAGCTTAACCTTGCACGGGATCGTAACTCGCCGGTTCATTCTACAAAAGGCACGCCATCACCCATTAACGGGCTCTGACTATTTGTAGGCACACGGTTTCAGGATCTCTTTCACTCCCCTTCCGGGGTGCTTTTCACCTTTCCCTCACGGTACTGGTTCACTATCGATCACTAGGGAGTATTTAGCCTTGGGAGATGGTCCTCCCAGATTCCGACGGAATTTCACGTGTTCCGCCGTACTCAGGATACATTCAAGAGAGAACGAAGTTTCGACTACGGGGTTATTACCCTCTGTGACGGACCTTTCCAGGTCGCTTCGTCTACCTCGTTCCTTTGTAACTCCGTATAGAATGTCCTACAACCCCAAGAGGCAAGCCTCTTGGTTTGGGCTAGATTCCGTTTCGCTCGCCGCTACTCAGGAAATCGCATTTGCTTTCTCTTCCTCCAGGTACTTAGATGTTTCAGTTCCCTGGGTCTGTCTTCCATACCCTATGTATTCAGGTAAGGATACCATACCATTACGTATAGTGGGTTTCCCCATTCGGAAATCTTCGGATCAAAGCTTACTTACAGCTCCCCGAAGCATATCGGCGTTAGTCCCGTCCTTCATCGACTCCTAGTGTCAAGGCATCCACCGTGCGCCCTTTCTAACTTAACCAAACTAAAATTAAAAAAATATGAGCTACACTGTTATCTAGTTTTCAAAGAACATACATTTAAACTTGAGAGATAGTTCTCTCAAAACTGAACGAAACAAAACAAGTCAACGTTTATTGATGAACTGCGTTCATCAATTCTCCATAGAAAGGAGGTGATCCAGCCGCACCTTCCGATACGGCTACCTTGTTACGACTTCACCCCAATCATCTGTCCCACCTTAGGCGGCTGGCTCCATAAAGGTTACCCCACCGACTTCGGGTGTTACAAACTCTCGTGGTGTGACGGGCGGTGTGTACAAGGCCCGGGAACGTATTCACCGCGGCATGCTGATCCGCGATTACTAGCGATTCCAGCTTCATGTAGGCGAGTTGCAGCCTACAATCCGAACTGAGAACGGTTTTATGAGATTAGCTCCACCTCGCGGTCTTGCAGCTCTTTGTACCGTCCATTGTAGCACGTGTGTAGCCCAGGTCATAAGGGGCATGATGATTTGACGTCATCCCCACCTTCCTCCGGTTTGTCACCGGCAGTCACCTTAGAGTGCCCAACTTAATGATGGCAACTAAGATCAAGGGTTGCGCTCGTTGCGGGACTTAACCCAACATCTCACGACACGAGCTGACGACAACCATGCACCACCTGTCACTCTGCTCCCGAAGGAGAAGCTCTATCTCTAGAGTTTTCAGAGGATGTCAAGACCTGGTAAGGTTCTTCGCGTTGCTTCGAATTAAACCACATGCTCCACCGCTTGTGCGGGCCCCCGTCAATTCCTTTGAGTTTCAGCCTTGCGGCCGTACTCCCCAGGCGGAGTGCTTAATGCGTTAACTTCAGCACTAAAGGGCGGAAACCCTCTAACACTTAGCACTCATCGTTTACGGCGTGGACTACCAGGGTATCTAATCCTGTTTGCTCCCCACGCTTTCGCGCCTCAGTGTCAGTTACAGACCAGAAAGTCGCCTTCGCCACTGGTGTTCCTCCATATCTCTACGCATTTCACCGCTACACATGGAATTCCACTTTCCTCTTCTGCACTCAAGTCTCCCAGTTTCCAATGACCCTCCACGGTTGAGCCGTGGGCTTTCACATCAGACTTAAGAAACCACCTGCGCGCGCTTTACGCCCAATAATTCCGGATAACGCTTGCCACCTACGTATTACCGCGGCTGCTGGCACGTAGTTAGCCGTGGCTTTCTGGTTAGGTACCGTCAAGGTGCCAGCTTATTCAACTAGCACTTGTTCTTCCCTAACAACAGAGTTTTACGACCCGAAAGCCTTCATCACTCACGCGGCGTTGCTCCGTCAGACTTTCGTCCATTGCGGAAGATTCCCTACTGCTGCCTCCCGTAGGAGTCTGGGCCGTGTCTCAGTCCCAGTGTGGCCGATCACCCTCTCAGGTCGGCTACGCATCGTCGCCTTGGTGAGCCGTTACCTCACCAACTAGCTAATGCGACGCGGGTCCATCCATAAGTGACAGCCGAAGCCGCCTTTCAATTTCGAACTATGCAGTTCAAAATATTATCCGGTATTAGCCCCGGTTTCCCGGAGTTATCCCAGTCTTATGGGTAGGTTACCCACGTGTTACTCACCCGTCCGCCGCTAACTTCATAAGAGCAAGCTCTTAATCCATTCGCTCGACTTGCATGTATTAGGCACGCCGCCAGCGTTCATCCTGAGCCAGGATCAAACTCTCCAATAAAGTTAGTTTGTCTAGCATCTAAAAATAAAAATTGACGTTCACGTTGTTTGTTTCGTTCAGTTTTCAAAGAACTACTTCGTCACTCAATTGCGACTTCCTTATGTTAACATCTTCGTTTTTCGATGTCAACTAAGTTTTTTAAATTTCTTTTTTGTCGTTTACTGCGTTTCCGCATCAGCGACGTTTATTAATATATCACGCAGTATATATAGGGTCAATACTTTTTCTAAAAAAATTTCACATCCCGTTAAAAAACTAAATTAACTATAGAAAAAAATTACTACTCCTCTTTTATAGACATGCTCCTTCCACCTAATCTCTTTCTGTATTTCATCTTAAAAGAAAGCACTACTGTTCTTTAATAAGTGATAAATTTAATCATCACCTTCGTTTTCATAAAATATTCTAAATTGTGTGTTATATTATTCCTATAGGAGTGTGGTGGGAATGGGTATTAAATATTCGAACAAAATTAATAAAATCCGAACCTTTGCATTGAGTTTAGTATTTATCGGCCTCTTCATTGCATACTTAGGTGTCTTTTTTCGCGAAAACATCATTATTATGACAACCTTTATGATGGTTGGTTTTTTAGCTGTCATCGCTAGCACTGTTGTTTACTTTTGGATTGGTATGTTATCTACAAAAACGATACAAATTATTTGTCCAAGCTGCGATAAACCAACAAAAATGCTCGGTCGTGTCGACGCATGTATGCATTGCAATCAACCTTTAACACTTGATCGAAATCTAGAAGGAAAAGAATTTGATGAGAAATATAATAAGAAGAGTTATAAATCATAGGTATATGGAGCTTACAAAACTAAAGAAGTTTCATCTCATTAAAAAGGTGATTTCTTAACTAAGAAATCACCTCTTGTATTTGTTCTTATTAAATTTGATTCTTCACTTAACATTTTAAATCCTCATGAGTCTAACACGATTCCCATATATAATAAAGAAAGAGGTCGACGTATAGCCGTCAGCCTCTTTCTTTATTATATATTACGCCTTATGACACTCTGGACAAACGCCATAAATTTCTAAGCGATGACTATTAATAACGAAGCCTGTCGTTTTTGCAGCTTCCTCTTCAAGCTGTTCCAATCCTCCATAAGGAAAATCAACAATCTTACCACATTTTTCGCAAATCACATGATAATGTTGACTTGTAACATAATCAAATCTACTTGAAGCATCCCCATAAGTTAATTCCTTTACAAGTCCAACTTCTTTAAACACACGTAAGTTATTATAGACAGTTGCAACACTCATATTTGGAAACTTACCTTCTAATGCTTTATAAATGTCATCCGCTGTTGGGTGCGTCATAGATTCCACAAGGTACTCTAAAATAGCATGACGCTGTGGAGTAATGCGTACACCCGTATTTTTCAGCATTTCTAGCGCTTCTTTTAATTCTTCTTTGACCACCGTCATGCACCCCGATTCTATACGGATTATTATTTTATAATTCTTATAAAGAGTGTACTCTTTTTCTTATAAATCGTCAATATTTCTACTATAAGTATGTGGTTTATTTTCGTATATAGCCTTATTCTTATGTATCTTCCCCCATTCCCTATACATTTACATAGAAAAAAGTGCGACATAATCGCACTTGGAATACTATCATCTGAGGAGGTATGCCCTACACTTTCACTTTATGTATCGCAAGAAAATATGTATAGACGCATGCCTTACATATGTATTTTTTCTCCTCATTAATATAGATTTATTTTATATAAGAAAGAACATCCTCAATATGCCCTTTCACTTTCACTTTACGCCACTCATTTACAAGCTCACCGTCTTTATTAATAAGGAATGTAGAACGCTCAATTCCCATGTACTCTTTTCCGAAGTTCTTTTTCAGCTTCCAAACATCGTACAATTCTGCTACTTTATGATCTTCGTCTACTAAAAGTACAAATGGAAGCTCATGCTTCTCAATGAATTTCATATGTCTATTTGCTGAATCTGGACTTACACCAAGTATAACCGTATCCTTCTCTTGAAATAATCCATATGCATCACGAAAATCACATGCTTCAGTTGTACATCCCGGAGTCATATCTTTCGGATAAAAATATAGGACTACATTTTTACCGCGAAAGTCAGCTAAGCGAATTTGTTCTCCGTTACTTCCTTCTAATGTAAATTCTGGTGCCATTTCTCCTACTGTAATCATTGTTATCACTCCTTCTCTTTTCTTTTACTATATCAAATGCGACCTTATTTTTCATTGTCTATTACAGATCTCATCACAAAGGCAAACGGTAATGTATATCCAATTAGCGCTTCTCCAATTGCAATCCATCTTCCGATTCCAATCGGAGCTATATCACCATATCCAACGGACAATAAAGTAACCGCGCTAAAATATAAACATATTTCAACGAGCTGAAAGGAATGAGCACTTAACCTATCCCCATCTTCTTTCAAAACTGCAAAACCCATTTCCTCTAGCACAACATAACTTAATCCAAACGCAATCAGTACCGTTGTATAAATCAAAAACAACGTAGCTAAATTGTACAGCGAAAAGAAACGATTGGAATTTGAATATGAACTCCATAATAATTGGACACTTCTCAAAATAGCGATTGCTGCAATTAATAGAATAAATCCCCATAACATGTCCTCCACCTCGTTTTATATGTATGAGGACTGTAGCTGATTTATCCCTTAGAAACGAACAAGCTTCTATAATTAATTTCCTGCACCACGATATCGTTTAACCCCTTGATTCCAGAGGGTAATTGCAATAGTAAAACAGATAACACCAACAATTGGAGTTGCGAAAGCATAGCTATTCCACTCTGTTTTTCTTAAAAAGTATGCTGCTGGATATACCCCAACAAATGCAAACGGTAAAACAAACGTTAAAACAAAGCGAATAACACGGTTATAAATATCAACAGGGTAGCGTCCATAATTCCCTATGTTATACATAAGCGGCATAATGGAACTTTTCGCATCCGACCAAAAGCCAAAACTTGCAAGCGTAACAAATATCCCGCCGTATACAAGTGCCCCTCCCCCTACCATGAGTAGGAATAAGAAGAAATCATACCAGTAAAAAGATAATTGCAGCTCCATTGCTGCATAACCCATCACAATAATCCCCGTAATAGCTCCAATTAAAGATTCAAGTTCCATTCTTTCTAATATAATTTGAAATAAACTATGAATCGGTCTCGTTAATATACGGTCCATTTCTCCTTTAATAATGTAACGATCATTAAAGTCCCATATATTAAAGAAAGCTGAAAAAATGGCAAACGGTACTAAAAAGAACCCATAAATAAAGATCACTTCTTCTCGGCTCCACCCTTTTAGTGCTTGGGTATGCCCAAACACAACGAGAATGAAGATTAAATTAACAGCTTGTAGTGATAAATCTGAAAGTAATCCGACGATAAAATCGCCACGATACTCCAATTTTGTTTTTATATATTGACTTGCATATTGCAAAAATAATTTTATATATATCATCTCGTCATCCCCCTTGTACGATTAGACGTTTTCTCGCCGTTTTCCACATCAGTACAATTGGAATAATAAGTATAATTGCCCAAATCACTTGAAATAACAAAGCTTCATATAACTTACTTCCTTGTATACCTTCAGAGAAAATCATACTCGGAATATAACTAATTGCTTGAAACGGTAAAAACACCATTGCTTTTTGGGCCCATAATGGATAAAAACTAATCGGTAATAATAAACCAGAAAATAAATCAATCACAACACGTTTTGCATACATAATTCCACTATTATTAAATAAGAAGAATGTAAGCATTCCCGTCATTAAATTTATTTGTGTATTAATGATAAAGCTAAATATTAACGATAAGAAGAAATATAACCACGTTTGAAAATTCGTTGTAATTTGTAATGAAAATAACAATGTAACGATGATCATACCTGGGATTGAAAAGAATGCAAAACGAAATATCCCTTCACCAAGACCTTGCATAACTTTCATTCCTAAATAATTATATGGACGAATTAGTTCTACCGCCACACGTCCTTCTTGAATCTCCATCGCAATTTCTCTATCTATATTATTGAAATAGAAAGCACGTGCCATCCATGCGATCGCAATATACGTAGTCATTTGCGAAATAGATAAACTTTCAATATTCTCTTTCCCGCTATAAATCGCTTGCCATAAAAAATAATACGCACCGATATTAATTGTATAAATTAATATCCCGCTGTAATAATTTGTACGATAAGCAAGCATCATTAAAAAACGAATGCGAATCATTTCAATATACTTACCCATGCTTAATACCTTCTTCATAAATGTTACGAATAATTTCCTCTGTAGACACTTCGTTAATTTTTAAATCTTTAATTTGAAAAGCTTGTACTACTTTAGAAATAAGCATTGAAATAATAATTTCTTCATTCGGGATTTTTGCAACCCACGCATTTTCCTCTTTCGCTTTTGACCAAACGACTTGACTATCTGGCATAACCATCGATAACATCTGATAAGAAACTGGAGCGACAAATTGAAAATGGATTTCCTTCTCTGCTCCCCACTGTGTGCGAAGGTTATTTAACGAACCGTCATACATAATATTTCCTTCATCCAGCATGATAACGCGCTCACATAAAGCTTCAATGTCAGTAATATCATGTGTTGTTAATAAAATTGTTGTTTTATAACGTTCATTCATCTCTTTTAAGAATTCACGTATTTTCAATTTCACAAGAACATCTAGCCCAATTGTTGGCTCATCTAAAAATAATAACGGTGGATTATGAATTAATGCTGCCGCTAATTCACAGCGCATTCTTTGGCCAAGAGATAACTTTCGGACCGGCTTATCTAATAAAGGACCAATATCTAACGTTTCGATTACGTGCTCCATATGTTCCTTATACTGAGCGTCTGAAACACCGTACACTTTCTTCAATAAACGAAATGATTCTTGTACCGCAATATCCCACCAAAGCTGAGAGCGCTGACCAAAAACAACACCAATTGTTCTCACAAATTCTTCTCTCTGTTTGTGTGGATTCATTCCATTCACTGTAATTTGTCCTGAAGTCGGAGTCAAAATCCCTGTAAGCATTTTAATCGTCGTTGATTTACCAGCACCATTCTCACCAATATAACCAACCATTTCACCTTGCTTCACAGTAAAAGACACATCATTTACTGCTGGTACTATTTTATAATTACGATTTAATAAATCGCGAAATGCACCCTTTAATCCCGGACGACTTGAATAGGCTGTAAACTCTTTACGTAACCCTTGTACCTCAATTACCGATTTCATAATCGGACCCCCTTCCTAAATGTCACAACGAATAGTTTACCCAACTGCTCCTTCTATCACAAACAATACGTCTTTTCTAAAAACATGTTAGAATAATACATAGATTTTTGTAAGGAGATGAATTGTAGTGAATTTCACGAAATCAGAAGCATTACATAAAGAAGCTTTAGAACATATCGTTGGTGGTGTTAATAGTCCTTCTCGTTCTTTCAAAGCAGTTGGAGGCGGTTCTCCCGTTGCAATGGAACGTGGAAAAGGTGCTTATTTCTGGGATGTAGATGGAAATAAATATATCGATTATTTAGCAGCATACGGTCCTATTATTACTGGACATGCTCACCCGCATATAACAAAAGCAATTACAACAGCTGCTGAAAATGGTGTACTATACGGAACGCCAACAGCACTAGAAGTAAAATTTGCAAAAATGTTAAAAGAAGCAATGCCTGCATTAGATAAAGTCCGCTTCGTAAACTCTGGTACAGAATCCGTTATGACAACCATTCGTGTTGCCCGCGCTTACACTGGTCGCACAAAAATTATGAAATTCGCTGGTTGTTACCACGGTCATTCCGATTTAGTACTTGTAGCAGCTGGTTCTGGTCCTTCTACTCTTGGAACTCCTGATTCAGCTGGTGTGCCACAAAGTATTGCACAAGAAGTTATTACCGTTCCCTTTAATAATGTAGAAACCTTAAAAGAAGCGTTAGATAAATGGGGACATGAAGTAGCAGCTATCCTTGTAGAGCCAATCGTTGGAAACTTCGGTATTGTAGAGCCTAAACCAGGATTCCTTGAAAAAGTAAACGAACTTGTTCACGAAGCTGGCGCATTAGTAATTTATGATGAAGTTATTACTGCTTTCCGCTTTATGTACGGTGGTGCTCAAGACTTACTTGGTGTAACACCAGACTTAACTGCACTTGGTAAAGTTATTGGCGGCGGACTTCCAATTGGCGCTTACGGTGGTAAGAAAGAAATTATGGAACAAGTTGCCCCGCTAGGACCTGCATACCAAGCAGGTACAATGGCAGGAAACCCTGCTTCTATGGCATCAGGTATCGCTTGCTTAGAAGTACTTCAACAAAAAGGCGTATACGAGAAATTAGATGAACTTGGCGCAATGCTTGAAAAAGGAATTTTAGAGCAAGCTACAAAACATAACATCGATATTACAGTAAACCGCCTAAAGGGTGCATTAACTGTATACTTCACGACAAATACAATTGAAGATTACGATGCAGCCAAAAATACAGATGGTGAAATGTTCGGTAGATTCTTCAAACTTATGCTTCAAGAAGGTATTAATTTAGCACCATCTAAATATGAAGCATGGTTCTTAACGACAGAACATACAAAAGAAGATATCGAATATACAATTGAAGCTGTTGGAAGAGCATTTGCTGCTTTAGCAGACAATAAATAATACTGTCATTACAAGGAAAAAAGAAAGCTTACCTTTCTTTTTTCCTTTTTTCTATTTCATAAATCCCACATTAATAGTATAATTATTCATAATTATCTGTTTTATATTCTTTTAGATCGTTATTATCTCTGTGTACAAGGTGATTTACACCTTAAATAGTAAGATTATTCAATCTTTTAAAAGAGGGGGGATTGACGGATGCTCAATAAAAAAAATACATGGACACCGTCTTTATTTCGAGATTATAGAAATGCAGAACATGATGCGTGTGGAATCGTTTCCGTTATGGAAAAAAGAAGAATTCCTACAAAAGAAAACATCGATCTTTGTATACAATCGCTAGTCAAAATGAATCATAGAGCTGGTTTCATTAATGGCGAAGGAGATGGTATCGGAATTCATATCGACATGCCAAAAGCACTTTGGAATGAAAAACTGAAAAGTAGCGGATATAATCCAACGATTGTGGATCATCCCCACTTTATCGTTGGACATTTTTTTCTAAACAAAAAAGAAAACATTGCTGAGTTAAAAGATTACATTCGTACGCAACTAAACAATGAAAGCTTTACAATTGTTCTCGAAAATGATGATGTAATAAACTCAGATGCACTCGGTCCGCTTGGTAAACAAGAAGAACCTTTATTTTGGCAAATTGCCCTTATCGCCGAAAGTGAAGTTAAAAATATTGAACAAACATTATTTGCTGTAACGATAAAAATAGAGGAAAACGAAGCGATTCACGTTGCTTCATTAAGTCGTGATCATGTTGTATATAAAGTTCTAGGTGCTGGAGATACACTTGTTGCCTATTACAACGATTTACAACACCCACTTATCGCTTCAACTATGACACTAGGACATAATCGCTATTCTACTAATACATTATCTAATTTTTTTCGTGTACAACCATTTAGCATTCTCGGACATAATGGTGAAATTAATACAATTGCCAAATTACGTGATCAAGCCGAAATGATTCATGTACCACTAACTGCAGGGGGAAGTGACTCCCAAGATTTAAACCGCACCTTAGAGACTCTTCTTGTTCAATATAACTACAGCTTATTTGAAGCGATGGATATACTATTCCCACCAATTATTAATGAAATAAAACTATACGAAACAAACTTACAAAACTTATACACTTATATAAGAGAAGCTTGGGGACACTTCGCACAAGGACCAGCTGGCATTGTTTCACGCTATAAAGATGAAGCTGTATTCAGCGTCGATTCCCTTGGCCTACGACCAGTATGGAAAGTAGAAACAGAAAGCTCTTATATTTTCTCTTCTGAACCTGGAGTTGTATCACCAACCGAATATGTAGAAGAACCGAAACCACTCGCTCCTGGAGAAAAGGTCGGATTAAAATGGAATAAACATGATGAACTTGTTCTTTATGAATACGACAAATACCAAATTGAAGTATATAATCGTTTCCAAAAACGAATCGATGTTAGCAATTATCATTTAAACTTATCTATCCCTGAAACAAAAGAAATCCAGGGATTATGTGATTCTGTTCAAGTTGAAACGAAACAGTACGTTTCTTTCGGATGGGATCGAGAGCATATTCAGCTCCTTGAACAGATGGCAACAAAAGGAGTTGAGCCAATTCGCTCACTTGGTCATGACTCGCCACTTGCTGCACTCGATACGGATAGACGAAATATTGCTGACTTTATTAAAGAAAGTGTAGCTGTTGTTACAAACCCAGCAATTGACCGTGACCGTGAAATTGAACACTTCTCTACACGTACTGTACTTGGAGAGCGTCCAAGTTTATCAAGTAAGATGAAACAGCCATTTGTAGTTGAGATGCTTTCACCAATTATTTTAGAAGGAAGTGTTGCACAATCTATTGCAGAGGAATTGCACACAATTACGTACGAACAACTTATACAGTTGTTCGTTACACATAGCTCTATCGCTACAATTTCTGCTACCTTCAGTCCGTCAGAAACTTTACAATGCGCATTAAATCGAATTAGTTCCGAAGCGATAGCTGCCGTTAACAATGGTGCTTCCCTACTATTATTAGATGACACAAAAGCTCATCAAAATGAACAGTTATGGATGGATCCACATTTAGTTACCGCTACAGTACATCAAGTATTAAGTGAAAATAAATTACGCCGAAACTGTTCTCTCGTTATACGTTCTGGTGCTCTTCGCTCCTTACACGATATCGTCACGCTATATGGATTAGGAGCAGACAGTATTAATCCATATTTATTGTTCGCGACCGTAAATGATGGATCAAAAACACCAATTACGAATCTGTATAATGCACTTAATAAAGGACTAGAGAAAGTCATTTCAACAATTGGAATTCATGAGTTACGTGGTTACGGCCGCCTCTATTCCTCTATCGGATTACATGAGGAAATCGCAAATATATTACAAATTACGAATTTCTTCGGTTCAAATGATTTAGCTTTTTCACTTGAATCGCTTGCTAAAGATGCAAAATCGCGGGCAGATGATTATAACAACCCTAAAATTAGAATGCGAAAATCATTTCATATATTCCCGCGGATTTGGAAAGCAATTGGAGATGTTGCAAAAGGAAATTCTTATGATGATTACCGCGACAAGTTAAGTGAATTAGAAGACAATAATCCGATTGCAATCAGACACCTTGTTCAAACGAAACAAACAAAGCATGTCGTTCCAGCTGAAGAAGTGTCTATTAGCATTCAAAATCATGATTTACCGTTTATTATTAGTTCCATGTCATTCGGTTCTCAAAATGAAATCGCCTTTCGTGCATATGCAGAAGCTGCCGATCAGCTAAATATGATTAGTTTGAACGGTGAAGGCGGCGAAATTAAAGATATGATTGGCAAATACCCAAATACACGTGGACAACAAGTTGCATCTGGCCGATTTGGAGTAAACGCTGAACTACTAAATTCATCAAATTTAATTGAAATAAAAATCGGTCAAGGCGCAAAACCTGGCGAAGGCGGACATTTACCAGGTTCTAAAGTAACCGCAAAAATTGCTGAGGCACGTAATGCTACAATTGGATCAGATTTAATTTCGCCTTCTAACAACCATGATATTTATTCGATTGAAGATTTAGCTCAAATGATTACAGAAATTAAAACGGCTAATCAACTTGCAAAAGTAGCCGTAAAAGTCCCTGTCGTTCCTAACATCGGAACAATTGCTGTCGGTATCGCAAAAGCTGGCGCTGATTTTATTAACATTAGCGGATTTGACGGCGGAACAGGTGCTGCACGTATTCATGCATTACAACATGTAGGTCTTCCAGTAGAAATCGGTGTTAAAGCTGCTCACAACGCTCTACTAGAATCAGGTATGAGACATAAAGTAGAGATTTGGGCCGATGGTGGTATTCGAAGTGTAAATGACGCCTTAAAAATCATGCTTCTTGGAGCAAACCGTATTGGGTTTGGCACATTATCAATGATTGCAATCGGCTGTACAACTTGCCGTGGTTGTCATCTAGATACTTGCCATGTTGGAATTGCAACACAAATTGAATCTGAAGCACAAGCGAAAGAACATGGATTACGCCGCTTCGTCCCGCGCGAATTAGAAAGCGCAGTTGCTGGCCTATTAAATTTATTCACCACTTTCGGTGTAGAATTGAAACGGTTAACAGGGCAACTCGGTTATACAAATTTACAAGAAATTGTCGGGCGTTCCGATTTATTAGAACAAGTTCGAGGTCAAGATTTGTTAGAGTTATGTAATTTACTGCAAACAATAGAAAATCCAACTGTTACAACAACAGTATCTGTAAAAGAAAAACAATTTGAAACAGTGCATTCTCCTCACTCAAAAGAATTAGTAGGAGTTGGCGTAGAACAACGAGTTATGGGCGGTTTAGAATCTTGTTATCGCGTTCGCAGTAAATTATATGAAGATACAAAGCTTGAACCACTTACATTAAAGTATACAAATGGCTCTGTTCCTGGAAATGGATTAGGTGCTTACAATAGCGAAAACTTATTTATACACGTAAATGGCGGTGCGCAAGATGGTATCGGTAAAACTTCATTTGGCGGTGGCATTTATATAACGAAAGCAAAAGGTAAAAATGGAACATATTATAACGGATCTGTCGGAAAAGGATTTGGATACGGCGCTCAAAAAGGTGCATTATACGTGCAAGGTAACGCTGATGCTCGTGCTGGCATTCGCCTTTCTGGAGCAGATATGATAATTGGAGGCAGAATTACAAAACCACTCCGCGAAAAAGAACAAGGAAATATCGGAGTATATTCTAATATAAAAGGATTTGCTTTTGAATATATGACAAATGGTCGCGCTCTTGTTTTAGGAGATCCTGGTCCATGGATTTGTGCTGGCATGACTGGTGGTGTTGTTTATTTACATCATGAGCCAAACTTAGGTTTAACAGAACACGCTTTAAAAAGAAGAATTGCTAAAGGTGCAAATGTAACATTGCAGCCAATTAGTAAAAATGGTTTGCAAGATGTGAATGAATTATTATTAGACTACATTCGTGTATTAAATGAGCACGAACAATATGAAGAAGTCGCTTTGTTAACGCCATTATTAGATGATATCCAGCTTCACTTCTATGAAATTATCCCGAAAAAAGAACAGGCGGATCCATCTATTTCAACTGAATGACATGTACAATATTTATTTTCATAAAAAAATTGACGAAGCGAACATCGCATAGTAATCTAGAATAACAATTTGAAACCTGCTGAAATTCAGCAGGTTTTTTTATTAAAGAATAGATGTTTAATGAGAATTTGGAGAAATTATAAATTGATTGTAATTTATTTATTAAACTTTTTAACGTCACTAAAATATCACTTGCTAACATATTGTAATGAATGTATAGTATCATGTTGTACATTCATTATGACAAGAGAAAGGATATCAATAAGGGTATGAAACTTGGTGCTCGCATTTTAAAAACGGGTATTGCCATTACATTAGCTTTATTTGCTTGTATTTTACTTCAATTACCGAGTCCTGTATTTGCGGGAATCTCAGCTATCTTTGCTGTTCAACCGTCTGTATACCGCTCGTATTTAACTGCTCTTGAGCAAATTCAAGCAAACGTAATTGGTGCTGTATTCGCTATCGTATTTGCTACTGCTTTTGGACATAATCCTTTTATTATTGGATTAACGTGTATATTAGTAATTGCTCTTACTTTACAATTACGCTTAGAAAAAACAATATCACTCGCTTTAGTAACAGTTATCGCCATTATGGAGTATCAAGGCGAAGATTTCTTTAATTTTGCCTTACTTCGATTCGCGACGATTATGATTGGAATTATTGCGGCTTCGCTTGTAAATTTAGTATTTATGCCGCCAAAATATGAAACAAAACTTTACCATCGCATCGTTGATAATACAGAGGAAATTGTTAAATGGATTCGTATGAACAGTAGGCAAGCTTCTGATTTTACAACGCTAAAAACCGATATTGATCGCATGAAAGAAAAAATGATTAAACTAAATCATTACTATTTGCTGTATAAAGAAGAAAGAAGCTATACGAAAAAAATACAATTCGCGAAAATTCGTAAGCTCGTTTTATTCAGACAAATGTTAGCGACAACAAGCCGCGCTTTAAGCACGTTAAAATCATTACATCGCACCGAAAACGAACTGCGCTATATGCCAGAAGAGTTTCAGGAATCTATTCAAAACGAACTTGATTCATTAACGCATTATCACGAACAAGTGTTATTAAAATTTATTGGTAAAGCAAAGAAACAACAATCCGTTGAGATGCTTGATGAAGTTGAAACCGGTAAACAAGAATTGATTGATATCTTTATGGATTATCAAAATAAAGACGATGAGGAAGCATATAAAATATGGTTACACCTCTTCCCTCTTATTTCTTCAATTATTAACTACAGTGAGGAAGTAGAGCATTTAGATTTACTTGTGGATAGCTTCTACACATACCATAAACCAGAAAGCGAACTCCAAATCGAAGATAAAAAAGAAGACGAATAAAAAAACAGCTCCTTTTACGCTAAAGGAGCTGTTTCTGTTATATGCTGAAGTTGATATAGATTGTAATAAAACCCCCTCTTTTTCATTAACTCTTCATGAGAACCCTTTTCTTTTATTTCACCATCTTCAACATAAATAATTGTATCAACATGCGTAATCGTCGCTAATCGATGTGCAATAATAATTGTTGTCCGATCTGCAGCTAACGTTTGCAGTGCCTCTTGAATATATCGTTCATTTTCTAAATCTAAAGCGGAAGTTGCTTCATCTAATATAAGTAAAGACGGATTCTTTAGAAAAACCCGTGCGATTGCTACACGCTGTCTTTGTCCACCAGATAATTTCACACCACGTTCCCCAACGACAGTATCATAGCCCTCTGGCAACTCTGTAATAAAATTATGAATTTGTGCAGCTTTGGCAGCTGAAATCACTTCCGCCTCTGTAGCTTTCGGATTACCATATAAAATATTAGCCCCGATTGTATCGCTAAATAATAAATTATCTTGTAGCACAATTCCAATATGACTACGTAAATTTCTCATATTATACTTTCTTACATCTATCCCGTCTATATAAACTGCACCTTCAGAAACATCGTAAAAACGCGGAATTAAACTAGCAAGAGATGACTTTCCTCCTCCACTTGCCCCCACAAGCGCAACCTTCTCTCCCGGGCGCATAGTTAATGACAGATTATGCAATATTTCTTTTTCATCCGCATTATAACGAAAAGAAACATTATCAAATATAACTTCCCCATCTAGCCTTTTCGCTTGCACCGCATTTGGCACATTAACAATATCGTATTTTTCATCCAACAATTCAAACACTCGATCCATCGAAGCGAAAGACTGTGTTAATGTTGTAGATGAATTAACAAGGCGACGAAGCGGACTATATAAACTATCCATATATCCAACAAAAGCAACCATCGTACCCAGTGTTAACGACCCTTGAATTACCTCATATGCCGCAAAACCAATAACAAGTAACGGCCCTAAATCCGTTAACGTATTCACTACCGAAAACGTTCTCGCCGTCCAACTCGTATGAGTTAGTGCTTTCGTTAAAAATTCATTGTTTCTCTTTTCAAACTGTCCTCTTTCATACTCTTCTAATGCAAAACTACGTGTCACTTGCATCCCTTGAATACGTTCATGTAAATACCCTTGCATAGTTGCTAACGCTTGCGAGCGCTCTTTCGTCAATTTTCGAAGGCGCCCGAAAAAATATTTCACTGCAACTACATAAATAGGTAAGATTAATAAAGCAACAAAGGTTAATTTTATATTCATAGAAAACATAACGATAATGGCAATAACAATTGTTGCAGTATCTAACCAGACATTCATAAGACCAGTAATTACAAAGTCCTTCGTTTGTTCTACATCATGGATTACACGTGAAATAAGCTCCCCTGTTTTTGTGTTCGAATAATAACGTAAGCTCAATTTTTGCAAGTGCCCAAAAATGTATTTTCGTAAATCGTATAGTATTGTATTGGCAATGCGCTGCGCGAAATATTGACGATAATATTCTATCGGCGGTCTTACTACTGCAAAAATAAAAAAAGCAATCCCAATTGCGGTTATTAATTGAGACGTTTTTTCTTGAAGCGATCCCGTGCCTTGAATAACATCATCAATAATATACTTTAATAACCATGGCATAATAAGCGGGATACCGAACTTCACAAGACCAATAATAATTGTAATAGCAATAAGCCATCGATATGGTTTAACAAATTGTAAATATCTTTTTATACCTTGCACATAATCCCCCCTCTAATAGGACAAACCTGCCGGGAAATTCCCTGCAGGTTTGTTTTAATTTCTGTACATTAAATATCTTTCGTACCACATATCTACGAAATCCGGTGCGAATGGACCTTTTCTTTGATGAATCCACTGTGTTAAATGTGCTACATTTCGTTTTAAAATTGTATCAATAACAGGTGGATACTGCATGATTTGACTATGCTTTTCATACTCATCTTCATCCAAAAGTGTATATGTCATATCTGGATACACTTTAATGTCTAAGTCGTAATCAATATACTTTAATGCTTCAGAGTCATATGCAAAAGGAGAACTTAAATTACAATAATAATATACTCCTTCTTCTCTCAGCATTCCAATTACATTAAACCAATAATTAGCATGGAAGTAACAAATCGCAGGTTCGCGAGTAACCCATGTTCGACCATCTGATTCCGTAACTACTGTACGATCATTTGCTCCGATCACAAGGCTCTGCGTCCCTTTTAAAATTGTTGTCTCTTCCCACATTCTATGAATGGAGCCATTATGTTTATAACTATGTATTTGTACCTTTTCTCCTTCTTTGGGAAATCCCATATATGCTCCCTTCTTTCAACCGCAAATGCTTTTCTTAAGTTGTCTTAACTACCCCTTGAACTGCATTCACTTTTTTTCTATTATAACTTTTTTGTCAAAATTTTAAAACTAAAGCGATAGGACACTTGTTTTCATGAGGAATATAATGAAGTTTGTATTATTGAATACCACATCACTAACCCTTTTAACGAAGGAACATTTCCTATGAATTAGCAATACGTATTTTAGAAGATTAAACGAAGGTATAACAAAAAGAAAAGCCCCCTCACCTCTGTTTAAGAAAGGACTTTTCACCTAAAATCAACAACATATCTCACCCTTAATTTGAAATTATTTTTTCGGTTTCAAAAGATTGAATCACATTATTCGTTTGCTGTTCAAATTTTTCATGCAAAAGTTTTAATGCTATTTCTGTTCTATATATTTCTTGACGGATAAAATGCAATTCTTTTTTATCGCACGTATCCCTTCCACTCATTTCAATTTGCTGATACTTCTCTAAATGTGATTGTAACTTTAAAAGCTCATCCATCGTTTCCAACTGCTCTCCTACCAACTTATCAAAATCGTTCATCACTTACCCCCTTTTTGATTCATTCGCCAGTTATAATTCCTATTACATATTTTCTAATCGTGAACTTCTTTCTCCTTTGACTATATTTGTTGACTTATTAGAAGTTATGTCGTTCCCTTTATTTTCATTACAGTGACACGCACACAAAGAAAACACTTCTCTCGGATTGGAGAAGTGTTTTTCTTTCATTACTCGTTTGAACTAGAAGATTGTGATTGTTTTGCAGCTGATTGTGCATTTTGTTTTTTCACTGCATGCACATCTGTTTCAGTTGCAAACTCTGTACCATAACTAGCATTTGCACTTTGAGCAGCAGAAGCTTGTGCTTTCTGTGCCTCTGATTGTGCGTTCGCTTGTTTTACTGCTTGTACATTCGTTTCAGTTGCAAACTCTGTACCATAGCTAGCATTTGTACTTTGAATGCTAGCACCAGAAGTTGCCTTATTATAACCTTGTTGTTTTTTACTCATCTTTCTCACCTCCACAATCAATAATGTAACCAATTCACTTAGAAGTTATCCCTAATTTTCTTTTTAAAAATTCACGTATATATCTCTTATCACTCATTCAAACTACATATGATGGAGGTGGGAATATGTATACTGGACGTGATATGACTGAGCTAACTATGATTTCCAAAAATGAATGGAAAGAGGATGAATTAGCTTATTTTCATCATTCATTTCAGCAAATTATGCCTTATCTAAATGTAGAGGGACAAACGATTTATAAAGAAGTTGTGAAAGAAATCGAGTCACGGGGCGGATTATAAACGCGTGGATTTTCAACCTCAAAATACAAATTTATTTTCAATATAAAAAAACGTGTTCCAAAGTTCTGGAACACGTTTTTATTATTTATCCCGCTATTCGCCGGGCAGTAAGACCCCACCTCAAAATGCAGCGAAAGCAAAGAAGTTAGGTTGGGGTCGGGGCTGCCCATAAAAGCCCGATTGGTGAGGGCTAATAATCAGTGGGAGATGAAGAACCCCCCCACTGATTAAAGTTTCACTTTACTGCATTGTAATTTTCTCAACACACTTTTCGTAAATTGTACGATGTGATTTCGAGAAAGGTAACTGTTCAAACGCTTCTTTCGATACAAACTTTAATGTATCCGTTTCGACAATATTACCTGTTACTTTTCCGTAAAATATGAAGATATCCCAAGTACGATGTGTAAAAGTATGTTGTACATTCATCGCGTATTCATCAATAGAAACTGAGAGATCAAAGCTCTCCTTCATATAATCCGTAAGCTGTTGTTTTTGATTACGAATACCTTCACTTAGTTCAATATTCGGGAACTCCCACATATTAGCCAGTAATCCCGTACTTGGGCGTTTATTAATTACGTAACGGCCATCTTCAGTTTGAAGTACTCCCGCAACGAGCGGTACCATTGTAGGTGCTTTCGCTTTACTCTTCACTGGTAGTTCTTTTTGAACACCTTCAGCATACCCTCTGCAATGTTCACGTACAGGACAAAGTAAACAAGATGGATTTTTCGGTATACAAATTAATGCCCCTAATTCCATCAAACCTTGGTTAAAATAAGATGGATTTTCTATAGAAATAATTTCACGCACAATCTCTTCAAAAACTTTTCTCGTTTTCGGTTTTGCAATATCATCCCACACTGATAAAATACGAGATAATACGCGCATAACATTTCCATCAACCGCTGGCTCTGGTATGCCATATGCAATACTTAAAATGGCACCTTTTGTATATGGTCCCACTCCTTTTAATTTTTCAATTTTCTTTACATCGCTCGGTACTGTCCCGCCGTATACTTCTTTTACCTCTTTTACTGCAGCATGTAAATTTCGTGCTCTAGAATAATAACCTAAGCCTTCCCATGCTTTTAATACTTCTTCATCATCGGCAGTTGCTAGCGCTTCAAGCGTAGGAAACTTCCCCATAAAATTTGCGTAATATGGTTTTACAGCCTCTACCCTTGTTTGCTGTAACATAATTTCTGAAACCCAAACACGGTATGGATCTTTATTTTTTCGCCACGGTAAATCACGTTGTTCTTTTTCAAACCAACCAATTAAATCATTTTGAAACTGTTCTATGTTAAACTCATTTAATATTTCAAGTGTCAAACTTGATCCCCCTCATTTTTTTGCATATACGTACTATTATAAAGATTTTAGGAAAAAATTTAAGTAAGATGACATAGGAAATAGAAGGCAAAGGACTTGAGGTATCGAATAAAAAGAGTTACATTAATAAAAAACGGAGGTGGATTTCTATGGACACAGCCACTCACCTTGTTATGGGCGTTACTCTAGGCAGTTTGGCAACATTAGATCCAGCTATAGCACAAAGTGATATTGGGCCACAAGCAGTGATGCTTGCAACAATTGCCGGTTCCAATATTCCTGACATCGATACAGTTTTAAAATTGCGTAATAACGCTAAATATATAAGAAATCATCGCGGGATTACTCATTCCATCCCTGCAGTGATCCTTTGGTCACTCCTTATAAGTGGCATCTCTTTCGCCTTCTTTTCAGACGCTCCCTATCTGCATCTACTACTTTGGTCATTTATTGCCGTCTTTCTTCATGTCTTTGTGGATATTTTCAATGCCTATGGTACACAGGCATTAAGGCCCTTCACAAAAAAATGGGTAGCGCTCGGCATAATTAATACGTTTGATACTGTCATTTTCTTTATCCATATACTTGCTATCACCTGTATGCTTGTCGGAGCACATAAAGGGTATACTGCTTTAGCAGCGTATATATTAATGTTTGTTTACTATATCGGCCGCATTATGATGCATCGAAATATTAAAAGTGTAGTATACAAACGTTTCAAAAATGTAGAGAAAGTAATTATTTCTCCTTCTTACAAATTTTATCATTATCATTTAGCCGTCGTTACAACTGAACATTACTACGTAGCAAGATGGCACCGCGGTAACATCCTTGTATACGATAAATTTAATCGCGTACCGTTCCCGAATACCGCCATTATGCAAGCCGCTGTGCGAGATGAAAATATATCTGCTTTCTTATCTTTCTCGCCTGTATATCGCTGGGATATTTTCGATTATGATAACTATTATGAAGTTCGATTTATTGATTTGCGGTATCGAAGTAAAGATTATTATCCATTCGTCGCAATCGTTCAGCTCGATCAAAATTTAAATATTATTAGTTCATATACAGGATGGATTTTCAGCGAAGAGAAACTTCGAAAGAAACTGGAATTGCTTCCACATTAAAAAAAGCGACCTACGTCGCTTTTTTTAATGTTTCAAATGATCTTCTTGATTGATTAAATGGCTATACTTCGGATTATTTGTACGCATTTCATGAAGGCGCCCTCCATGATTATTAACCCATGTTCGTACCACTTGTTCAGTCATTTCCTCACCTTGGTAACGACCTGATTTAGCATAAGTTGTTCGGAAGTCTTCCCACAGTAATTCAACCCATGCACGAGCTTGTGCGTAAGAAAGGTTGTCATTTTTATCTAATAATTCTTTCGTTAATGTTTCATAAATATCATTCATGTTCTATTCTCCTTTTACCTATTTATTCCCTTAATTTCTAAAGGATAGTTTCTTCTATTTTGCACATTCTATAAGTGATACTTCTTAAAGAGGTATCAACTGATAATGAGGGGGCGTTCTTAATGGGTAGACAAGCCGAATTTTGGTCTGAGTCAAAAAACAACAGCAAAATCGACAGTCAACCGAAAGCGAAATCACGCTTCGCTTCGAAACGACCTAACGGCACAATTAACACGCACCCACAAGAGCGTATGCGTGCTGCAAATCAGCAGGAAGAGTAGTACAAATTAAATTCCTACACGAGGTGATAAAGATGAGCTACCGTGACCATTTAGATCGTCGTTCTGAATTATTTAACCATACGTGGACTCGTCCAAAACATGCGAAGGCGCAAGTTAACGGACAGACGCAACAAACCCAGTCTCTCATTATACTGGCAAACGAATGTAAAAAACGCCAATTTTAGAATCTCCTATCTCCTTTAACGCCTACCAAAGATGAAAACCAGAGAGATTCGCTCTCTGGTTTTTATTTTTCTTGTAGCAAGGAAATTGGTATTCCAATCTCTTCATTATCATGTTGCTTATATCCCCAAGCAAATACCCCATTGAAATACGTAATTTTAAATACCACACCAGGTTCTTCTACTAATTCATATGTCTCACCAATATGGAATTTATTTATATCTATCATATAAGCACGAGCCATAGCCATTTTTCTCATTAATACATCGAATTCATTTACAATTCCAAGTTGCTCAGCCTTTACTGCTTGCTCCTTCAAAACCCCAATTTCTTCCCTTAGCTCATGTGGTGTCATTTCACTGTAGCGTTTTGGCGTACCCATCTTATTTCCTCATCCCTCTTCACGTTTCATTTGTAAAAATATATCTATCTCATCAATAGAGAATCCTTTTCGATATAACGCTTGCTTCACCTTATTTTCGAATGTCCAACCATCATACTTCTTATATTTCTCATAATATTTATTCCCATGATAGTGTAACGCTTCTTCTTGCTGTTCGTCATCTTTTTCGTCTTTCAATTCTTCCAAGCAAATTTGAATCACATCTCTAGAATATCCTTTACGAACAAGCATTTCATCTAACTTTAGCTTCATTTGTAAAAATGAATGCTTTTGATAAGATTTTTTCTTCTTTTCTATAAGAAACAAAGCATTCTCCATTTGCTTCTCCTTTGGATACTCTTGTAAACTATGTGTAATGATTAAATCCTGAACACCTTTACTTAATAGCCCTCTCCTAATAACAGTTGGACCTTTTTGATTCACATTACTTTGCGTTCGCACGTATGAAATAGCGTACTCTTTATCATTAATATATCGATCATGTAATAATTTCGAAACGACTTCAGAGATGATGGCCTGTCCCACTTCTTTTTTTCGTAAGAAATCTTCTATTTCTTGTTTTGTTCTCATTTGATAGGATAAATAGGAAATCGCTTGTAAATATGCTTTTTGTACCTCTTCATTGTACAAAATATTCCCTAACGCTACTTCATCAATTTCTAAGCCTTTTTGTAACCCATGTTTCATTAAGATTGATTGATTCACACTAAACCCGTACTCTTCGCCTTGACCTTTATCAATATAAATATTAAATCGTTCTTTCGATCGTTTTTGCACTTCTATTTTTGTAATGACAGTCATACTCTCACCTCTCTATTATTTTAACATAGTCAAGGAACGTTTTTTCTTTTCAAGAATATATATAATGAGGAGGAAATGATTGTGAAAATCGCAATTTCTGGTGGCTCTGGCTTTATAGGCAAATCCCTTTCTAGTTTTTTTATTCAAAAGGGATTTACTGTTTACATTCTTACTCGAAAAAAAATTGCTGAAACTTCACACACTAACCTTCAATACGTACAGTGGACACCGGATTTACAGACCTTCCCTCTCTCCTCTATCGATGTAGTTATTAATCTAGCCGGAGAATCTATTAATAGTAGATGGACAAAAAAACAAAAAGAATCAATTTTAAACAGTAGAATTCAAACAACAAAAGGACTCATTAAACAATTACAAACACTTGAAACAAAGCCACACACATTTATTAATGCAAGTGCCATTGGATACTATGGGACATCTGAAACCGAATCTTTTACAGAACAGCAAGAGACTCCAGGAGATGACTTTTTAGCAAACACAGTATATTTGTGGGAGCAAGAAGCATCTAAAGCCCGCTCCATTGGAATAAGAACTGTCTACACAAGATTTGGAGTCGTATTAGGCGCAGATGGAGGAGCTCTTCCAAAAATGCTACTTCCCTATCAATTATATATCGGCGGTACACTTGGATCTGGAAACCAATGGTTATCATGGATTCATATAGACGATGTCGTTCGCATGATTGATTTCATCATTCACAAAAAAGAAATTGACGGACCTTTTAATATTACAGCGCCAACGCCAATACGGATGAAAGAGTTCGGTGAAATTATTGCCACTATAACTAGGCGACCTCATTGGCTACCTGTTCCTTCATTTGTACTTCGCGCTTTACTCGGTGAGATGAGTATACTTGTATTAGAAGGGCAACATGTATTACCCAATAAAGCTATTAAACATGGATATCAATACACATTTCCAACAGTTAACCATGCATTACAAAATATCCTCTTGCATACAATGTAGTACTTTTAAAATACAGTTTTACGGGTAGTCTATCTCCTCCAAGACTTCTTACTTTTTAAACACCGGAGCATTACTACACGAAAAACCTTTCAGTTACTTTGTCTAAACCTATTCTACACATTACAAGGTGACGGAAATGAGGTCTCTATGAAAATATTGCTCAAACAAGCCATTGTATATCCTATTACATCCCAAAAGTTTCAAGGAGATGTACTCGTTATAGGAGAACGCATTGCCGCGGTCAAACCTCATATTGATACTACTCAGGATATGACCGTTATAGATGCACGAGCTCTTCATCTCTTGCCTGGATTTATTGATGTTCATACTCACCTTGGCCTCTACGATGAAGGTACTGGTTGGGCTGGTAATGATGCAAATGAAACATCCGAAGTTTCAACACCACATATCCGTTCTTTAGACGGGATTCATCCTTTTGATATTGCATTTCAAGACGCTGTACAAAATGGTGTTACGACTGTTCACGTGATGCCCGGAAGCCAAAACATTATCGGCGGTACTACTTGCGTAATAAAAACTGCTGGAACTTGTATAGATCATATGATTATTCAGGAACCTGCTGGTTTAAAAATTGCCTTTGGAGAAAACCCTAAAAAGTTCCATAGTAACGGTACAAAAGAATCAATAACACGTATGGGAATTATGGGGTTACTTCGTGAATCATTCTATGACGCACAACACTACGGGCATGAAGCTGATTTTCGAATGCTACCTATTTTAAAAGCACTCCGCCGAGAAATACCGGTACGTATCCACGCTCACCGCGCAGATGATATCACTTCAGCTTTACGCTTTGCGACAGAATTCAATCTTGATTTACGTATTGAACATTGTACAGAAGGACACTTTATTGTTGAAGAGCTTTCGAAACACAATTTAAAAGTTTCAGTTGGACCTACTCTTACGCGACGTTCGAAAATCGAACTTAAAAACAAAACGTGGGATACTTATCATATTTTATCGAAAAATGGAGTAGAAGTTTCTATTACAACCGACCACCCTTATACACCAATTCAATATTTAAATGTTTGCGCTGCCATTGCAGTAAGAGAAGGATTAGATGAGAAAACAGCGTTGGAAGGAATCACTATTTTCCCAGCTCGAAATTTACGTTTGGAGGATAGAATTGGAAGCATTGATGTTGGAAAAGATGCTGACCTCGTGTTATGGACACATCATCCTTTCCATTATTTAGCCAAGCCTGTACTCACTATGATTGACGGAAAAATAATTTACAAAAAAAATAAAAAAAACTAGTTTATTTTTTTGACTAGATACAGTATTATACGATTATAAACTGAATGAAACCATAATCAATTTGTGTCGTGATTATCATTTTCAAATTGATGAATGGGGAAGGCAAATGGTGCGCCACCAGCGTTAGAAACTGGTTCTAGTGGGTTCGATTCCCACCCCGAAATTTTTTAAAGATTGATATAAAAATTTCGAGGGTGGGTGCTTTTTCGTCATGCTACCCTCGTGTGAGGAGGAGTTAGTGTGTTGAAAAAACGCGACTTACACGACAGCCACGTTCTATACGAATTAATGGTGGATCCTGCTGTCTTCCCTTTTGTGCGTCAAAAGGCCTATTCTTATGAAGAATATTTATTTTTAACGAAACAAACAATCGAAGCCGAAGAGCGTGGAGAATTAATCTCACGCACAATTTTAGATGAATGGGGTAACCCCATCGGCACAATTACTTTATTTGATGTGCAAGAAAAAGCTGGATTCCTCGGAACTTGGCTTGGCAAACCATATCATGGTAAAGGATATAATAAATTGGCGAAAGATTCATTTTTTAGCGAACTTTTCTATGAATTAGATATTGAAACGATTTTTATGCGTATTCGTAAAATAAATATTCGGTCTATTAAAGCTGCCGAAAAACTACAATATGTAAATCTAGCAAACGAAACAAGAAAAGCCGTTTATGATGAAATTAACGCGCATGAAGAAGTATATAATTTATATGAAATTCCAAAAGATCAGTATACACTTGCAACAATGCGAGATACAACATTCCAAGAAGCACACCAATTAAAAGAAGCGTAATCTAAAAATTCAGAAATAATAATCAATCATTACTAGTTTGACATATATGTATATCACCCCATGTCTTTGGAAACGATAGATAGTGACTTTAGGACACGAGGTGATTTGTAATGGATAAAAAGAAACGTGATAAAGCAAAAAACACATTATCTAGTACACAAGAAGTTCTCTATCAGCGAGAATTTCGAAAAGCAGATCGTGCAGCGGGCTATCGCTCAAAAAGTATTTAAAGTGAAACTGAATAATTAGAAGGTTTCCCCCCTAATTATTCAGTTTCATTACATAAGATTTTCCAATGAATTAGCAAAAAAGGTTCCTTATTTATAAGGAACCTTTTTTGTGGACAACCTTATCCACAAAAACCGTAGAATTGTGCATAAATTACAAAAGTATTTTACGAATTCATTTATTTAAATGAATTCTAAACGTGAGAATTGTGGATAATTTTCTAAAAATTGTGGATTATGTGGATATAGCTGTTAATATTCCGATTTTACTGTCTAATGAAAGCGTAATCCTTTGTGGATAAAGTGAAACTTTAATCAGTGGGAGTTTTGTTTATCCCCACTGATTATTAGCCCTCACCAATCGGGCTTTTGCGGGCAGTTAATCCCCACCTAACTTCTTTGCTTTCGCTGAATTTTGAGGTAGGGGTCTTACTGCCCACAAATAGCGGGATAAGTTAATAATTCACGTTTATTTTTTTTTACAACAATAAAAAAACCCTCTTTAAATGCTTAAAAGAGGGTTTCATATTAAGTAAAAGATTCGGCAAGAACTGGTGATTTAATAGGTATATGATTCGGCTCTGCATGATTTTCTGCCAAAATTGTATCCACAATATGACCAGCTGGCTCAGGACGATAAATACTTTTCATTGCTTCTTTCATCTGAAGAAGCTTCATATCATCTTGTAATAACGCCTCTGTTTTTGCAAAAACTTCACTATCATCACGAATTACAACTGCAGCCCCTTTTTTTTCAAAATACAACGCATTTTCATTCTCTTGTCCTGGGACAGGTTTATATAAAATGACAGGTACTTGTAATGCAGCTGCTTCGCTTAATGTAATACCACCTGGCTTCGTAATCATACAAGAAGTAACACGGAACAATTCATCAATGTTTTCAACATAACCAAATACTTTTAAAGCATCAGAACCTTGTTCCTGTAGTTCCATTAAATCCTGCTTTAAAGCTTCGTTTTTCCCACAAACGACAACTACTTGTAAGTTTGGTACTGACATAAATGACTGGCATAGCTCTTTTACACTCCCTAGCACACCATGAGCACCTGCTACAATTAGTAACATCTTTTTATCCTTACATAACTGATATTTATTATATATAATTGCTGGATTTATCTTTAGCTCAAAACTGCTACGAATCGGAATCCCTGTTTCAACAATTTGTTCTGCAGGTACACCGATATCAACCATCACTTTTTTCACATGATCGGTTGCTACAAAATAACGATCTACTTCTCGATGGATCCATATTTTATGCACGCAAAAATCCGTTAATACGTTATAAACAGGAATAGAAATACCTATTTGCTTTTTCAATTCTGGTACAGCGATGATTGGAAAGGTATTAATAACAATATCCGGTTTCTCCACCTGTAATAGCGTCTTCAAACGCTTTCTCCCAAAATTCGCATACCAAGATGCTATTTTTTTATCATAAATTTTCTCTACACCATAATAAAACAAACGATATAATTCTTTTCCTACCGTATAGCTTTTTAAATATAAATATTTTGTAATATCGGTTATAACTGGATGTGATTCTCCAAACAAGTCGCATACAATTACATCTTCGATTCCTTTTTGGCGAAATGTTTGTTCTAATGTTTTTGCCACTTGCACATGACCGTTACCGTAATGTGCAGTTAATATTAAAACCTTGGGGTTTTTTATCAAACAAATCCACTCCTAGCTTTTTGTTTCTCCATATTGCATATACGACAATAGGAAAAACATTTTCCTTAAAAACTACATACTCGGATTCTAATACTTTCCTGTTAGCTATGTATCTGTCGTGGATATGCAAAGCATATAAGATTGACCCCTTAATCCTATCTGTGCTCATATCTTTACATTATACTTTCCTATAAGAGCTTTCGCAATAACTTACAAATGTTCTATATTCCATAATACTCACTCTTTTACTTCTTAATTCTTTTTACTATTTTGATTTCCCTTTACAATTATGTAAATTTCTCCGCTTATTCTTTACAAAAATATGGATATTCCCTTTTCAGTATACTCTTTTCTAAATATATACTCTAGATTTTATTATGAAGAAACAAAAAGCCTAACCAAATGTTTAGGTTAGACTGCTTGTAAAATATGTTTTGCATGTTCAACATTTTCTTCTGTCGGTGGATTCACATCCGCAAGTGGATACTTATGTCCAAGTGCCTCCCATTTATAAACACCGAGCTTATGATATGGCAACACTTCCACTTTCTTAACATTAGATAGACTTTGAATAAAGTTTGATAATTTTTGCAAATCCTCTTCACCATCGGTAACACCAGGAACCAATACATGTCTTACCCAAATTGGTTTCTTTCTATCCGATAAATAACGAGCAAATTGTAAAATGTGTTCATTTGGTTTCCCTGTTAATTTACGATGTTTCTTTGAATCAATATGCTTCAAATCCAATAAAACTAAATCTGTATACTCCATTAAAATATCTAGCTTATTTTGGAATTCTGGTTCTTCAGAATAACAACCGCCAGAAGAATCGATTGTTGTATGGATACCAGCTTCTTTGCACTTTTTAAACAACTGGGTTAAGAAGTCTAGCTGTAATAGTGGCTCTCCACCGCTAACTGTTATACCGCCTCCAGAAGCTTCAATAAATGGAAGGTAACATGTCACATCCTGCATCACTTCTTCAACTGTTATTTCTTTACCTTTACCGATTTCCCATGTATCAGCATTATGACAATATTGACAACGTAATAAACACCCTTGTGTAAATATGACATAACGAATCCCTGGGCCATCAACAGTACCACAAGACTCTACAGAATGTATTCTTCCTTTTACCATGTTACTTCCTCCTTTATTGAAACAGCCTCCCTCCGCTATATATTAAAAGCGGAGGGACACTTTTTTCACTTACATGCTTTCATGCATTGTACGGTTTATTACATCAATTTGTTGTTCACGAGTTAATTTAATAAAGTTAACAGCGTAACCAGATACACGAATTGTTAATTGTGGATATTTTTCAGGATGCTCCATTGCATCCATTAATGTTTCACGGTTAAATACGTTAATATTTAAGTGGTGTCCTTCTTTTATTGCATATCCATCAAGCATAGATACTAAGTTGCGTACTTGTACATCATCTTCTTTACCAAGTGCTTTTGGAATAATAGAGAATGTATTTGAAATACCATCTTGTGCATCTTCATATGGTAATTTAGCTACAGATAATAATGATGCTAATGCACCTTTTGTATCACGGCCATGCATTGGGTTTGCGCCCGGTGCAAATGGTTCTCCAGTACGACGTCCATCTGGAGTGTTACCAGTTTTCTTACCGTATACAACGTTAGATGTGATTGTTAAGATTGACATTGTATGAACAGAATTACGGTATGTTTTATGTTTGCGAATCTTGTTCATAAATGTTTTCACAAGATTTACTGCGATTTCATCTACACGATCATCATTGTTACCGTATTTAGGGAAATCTCCCTCAATTTCGAAATCAACTGCAATACCATTTTCATCACGAATTGGTTTTACTTGTGCATATTTAATTGCACTTAAAGAGTCTGCTACTACAGATAATCCAGCGATACCTGTTGCCATTGTACGAAGAACATTTGTATCGTGAAGTGCCATTTCAATACGTTCATAGCTATATTTATCGTGCATATAGTGAATTACATTTAATGTATTTAAGTATAGACCAGCTAACCATTCCATTGTCATATCGAATTTACGCATAACTTCTTCATAATCTAATACTTCAGAAGTAATTGGTGCGTATTCAGGACCAACTTGTGCTTTTGACTTTTCATCTTTACCACCGTTAACCGCATATAGTAATGCTTTCGCTAAGTTTGCACGTGCTCCGAAGAACTGCATTTGTTTACCAATTCTCATTGCTGATACACAACAAGCAATACCGTAGTCATCACCGTAGTCAGCACGCATAATGTCATCATTTTCGTATTGAATTGCTGATGTTTTAATAGACATTTTTGCACAGTAGTTTTTAAAGTTCTCTGGTAATTGTTTAGACCAAAGAACTGTTAAGTTTGGTTCTGGTGCTGGTCCTAAATTATCTAATGTATGCAAGAAACGGAATGAGTTTTTTGTTACTAACGGACGACCGTCTAACGCCATACCACCGATAGATTCAGTTACCCAAGTTGGATCTCCAGAGAATAGTTCATTATAATCGGGTGTTCTTGCAAATTTCACAAGACGTAATTTCATAATGAAATGGTCAACAATTTCTTGTGCTTTTTCTTCTGTTAAAGTACCATTTGCTAAATCTCTTTCAATGTAAACATCTAAGAATGTAGAGGTACGTCCAAGGCTCATTGCTGCCCCATTTTGCTCTTTAATTGCTGCAAGATAAGCAAAGTATAACCATTGGAAGGCCTCTTGTGCATTTGTAGCTGGCTTAGAAATATCGAATCCATGAGAAGCAGCCATCTGTTTTAACTCTTGAAGTGCACGCATTTGCTCAGATAATTCTTCACGTAAACGCATTGTATCTTCGCTCATTACACCGCCAGTTAAATTATAATCAGCTTTTTTCGCTTCAATTAAATGATCTATACCATATAGCGCTACGCGGCGATAGTCACCGATAATACGTCCACGTCCATACGCATCTGGAAGACCAGTAATAACACCTGATTTACGAGCCGCTTTCATTTCTGGTGTGTATGCATCAAATACACCTTGATTATGAGTTTTACGCCAGTCTCTGAAAATCTTGCTAAGTTCTTTATCCATTTCATATCCATACGCTTCACAAGCTTGTTCTGCCATACGAATACCACCATATGGTTGTAAAGAACGTTTAAATGGTTTATCAGTTTGGAAACCGACCACTTTTTCAATATCTTTATTTAAATATCCTGGTTCATGTGATGTAATAGAAGAAACAATTTTTGTATCCATATCAAGAACGCCACCGTTTTCACGTTCCTTTGTTGTTAAATCCATTACTTGATCCCAAAGTTGTTTCGTTGCTTCAGTTGCTTCCGCTAAGAAAGAGTCTTCTCCTTCGTAAACGTTTACATTATTTAAAATGAAATCGCGAACATCAATCTCTGCTTTCCATTTTTCACCTTTAAAGTTTTCCCACGCGCTTTTTACATTTTCTAATACTTGAGTCATCCTAATCTCCTCCATTTTTGATTAGTACAGGACTACGTTTTTTTATATAACAGCTTACACACTTAGAATACTACTTTTTTTCGGAAGTGGACGAAATAGTTGTGACATGTTTGTGAAATATTGAGCAAACTACTACATACATAGTGTTAACCTCATATAAAACTCTTTAGAATTAACCCTTTCTTTAATTGTATTTTTTTGGTATTCTTATATACGAGTCCTATTTTGTAATATAAGAACGATACCCATTGTAGAGCTGTAATACTCTTATCTCCTAATCTGTTATAGTTTTTATAACAGAGCAAAAAAGTGTACATACGTTGTACACTTTTTTTGTTACCACTATAAAACATCTCTTTTTCTATTTCCATCGTAAAATCCACCACGACTGTTTGTTAATACAATTAATTGCTCTAATCCTTCTATATGATCACCAATAATTCGAAGGACAGCTGGAGGATGACCTATTTTTGCGAAATGTTCACTAGGACGAATACGGTTCATCTTATCAACATCGACACGACTTACACAAGCGATTTCAAAACCTGAAAGTACAGCTTTCACTTGTGCTACACAAGGTGACAATAATGATTTATACCCTATTTCCTTCAAACAAGTACGACTAAACGCATTAGGTACAGCAATAAGAGAGCCTACTCCTAAATCTTTTCTATCACAAGCTAAATTTACTGCATATTTAAATGCTGTTACAAGATGAAGTGGTACTCTCAAATCTAAATAATGATTTAAATCATTTAATGCGACATCCGTTCCATCTGCAATAGCTTTTGCAAAGGGATATAGCTCACTAGCTGGAATAACAAAGTCACCGTCTATAAATAAAACAATTTCTCCTTTTGCAAAATAAGTTCCAAGCGAACGCCCCACATCGTTTCCAAGTGCTTCTTTATACACAATTGTTGTTGCTCCCTTGTCTTTTGCAATTGTTGCCGTTTTATCGGACGAACCATTTACAACAACGATGATTTCAAAAGGTTCAATTTTGCGAAGCTCTTCTATAACGTTTCCAATTGTTTTCTCTTCATTTTGCACAGGAATAATTACCGATAATTGCTCTCCTTTATACAAATTAGATGTAACGCCCCATCCTTGATAAAAATCTTCAAAATTTAGAGTATGATAGACACTCTCTCTTTTCCTATTTCCATCATAATATCCTCCGCGCCCATCGCTGCCTAATATCCGCTCTGCTACAGCTTCTATATGATCACCTATCATTCGTTTTTCAGATTGAGAAAGATCCGTGCCATATGCAGCATGCTCGAATGGACGAAATTTATTTGGCGTAATAACGTCAATTGCACAATGACGACTAATTCTCCATTTACTTTGTGCTAGGCGTAGATGAGCCACAATAGGATTAACAAAACATTCGTCTCCAATACTTTGCACAACTTCCTTCGTCAGCGCATGAGGTACAGATAATAAAGAATCAATTTTTAATTCTTCACGCTCTAACATTGCATTTAATATTTGGCGCCATACTGTCACGGAGTGCGGTTTTTGTTTCTTTAAAAATAATGCGTCCAAATTATTTAAAACGATGTCCGCCTGATCATGTAAAATCGGATTAAGGAATAATTGTAATTTTGAAGTTTGAATAGCAAAATCTCCATCTACAAACAGTAATACATCACCTATCGCATGTTTTGCACCAACTGCGCGTCCAACGTCGTTACCAAGTGACTCTTTATGCTGGATTACTGTACATCCTAAGCTCTCAGCAATCGCTTCTGTACCATCATTACAACCATTTGCTACTACAATAATCTCTACTGGATTCAATGGTTTTACCGATTGAACCACATCTGAAATCGTATCCACTTCATTACATACGGGAATAATAACTGATAACGACTTAGCCATTGTTTTCTTCACGAAACCATTTAATAGTTTCTTTCAATCCTTGTTCCCACGTTACTTTCGCTTGAAACTGAACGAGTTCTCTTAATTTCGTTACGTCTGGTCTTCTATTTGGAATCTCTTCAAATCCATGTGGATATACTTCCTCAAATGGAACGTGCACAATTTTGGAAATAGACTTCGTTAATTTTTTTATATCTTCCGCTACTACCCTTATATTTTTTTCATTCTCAGAACCTATATTAATAATTTCACCATTTACCTTCTCATCCATTGCACGAATTGTTGCCTCGACCGCATCACTTACATACGTAAAGCAGCGTGTCTGCTTTCCATCTCCATACACGAGAATATCGTCACCTTGCAAAGCCGCACGAATAAATCGTGGAATTACTCCTGCGTACGGACCATCTTTCGCTCTTGGACCATAAATATTAAAATAACGAACAATCGTTACAGGTAAACCTTCTAATGCGTACCCTAAACATAATGTTTCCTCTAACGTTTTACAAATTGCATAACTCCAACGTATTTTGGAAGTTGCACCGTATAAACGATCTCCTTCTTCAGAGAATGGCGGCTCTCCCTTTCCATATACTTCAGAAGTAGATGCAAATACTACTTTCTTCTTCCCTTTTAACGCTGCTTGTAAAATATTTCTCGTTCCATCGAAATTTGTTTCAATAAGCTCTACACTTTTTTCCATTGTAGTTTTGACTCCCAAAATTGCAGCTAAATGAAACACCACATCATGTTGATTCACTAATTCATAAATTGAATTTTTATCTAAAACGCTTATTGAAATAACCCGGAGCTCTTTCATTAACTCATTATGATATTTATTTTTTCCTTTATAGAAGTTATCCACAATAGTAACTTCATAACCTCTTTTCACCAACTCTTCAGCTAAATGCGAACCAATAAATCCTGCTCCACCTGTAATTAAACATTTTTCACTCATACACTCACCTTCTTTACGATTCCACGTGTATCTATTAATCGCTCAATCCCTTTAAAAAGATTCCAATCGATGCTAGAGTGATCCGTTACAATTAAAATACAATTTGCTTGTTTAATTCTTTGTTCATCTAATGGAACAGATTGATATAGTGTATCTCCAATTTTCGCTGTAGAAATATACGGATCATGATATTCTATCTTGTATCCTTCTTTTATTAATAATTGAATAATTGGCAACGCCGGTGATTCTCTCAAATCATTTACATCTTTCTTATATGCAATCCCTACTATTAAAACCGTTGCGGGTGATTGCACCACACCTTTTACTTTCCCGATTATTTTCGCTGGCATTTCTTCATTAATTACATGTGCTGCCTCAATTAATTGACTAATTGCTCCAGCCTTTCTTATTCTCCATTGAAAATATAAAGGATCTACCGGAATACAGTGTCCTCCTATTCCTGGTCCTGGCCAATACGGAGTAAATCCAAACGGTTTTGTAGATGCCGCTTCAAGCACCTCATAAAAATTAATATTCAAACTTTCACAAAGTATATTTAACTCATTTACTAATGAAATATTAACTAAGCGCTGAATATTTTCAAATAGCTTACACATCTCGGCCACTTTCGGAGAGCTAACTGGAACGACTACATCAAATATAGTGCTATACAAATCCTGTACTTTTTGTTTACACTGCTCGGTTTGTCCACTAATAACTTTTGGAATCGTTTCAACTGAATACTGGCCATTCGCTGGATCAATTCGCTCTGGAGAATACCCAATATAATAATCTTCTCCTACCTTTTTACCTGTTTGAGAAATAATCGGAATGATAACTTCCTCCAGTGTACCTGGATATGTGGAGCTTTCAAAAATGAAGGTTTGTCCTTCTTGAAGGTGTTGTTGTATATAATGGGAGGCTGAAACGAGTGCACTTAAATCGGGTTCTTTATTCTCATTAATTGGCGTTGGCACAGTCACAATAACATACTCACTATTTTGGAACTCCGCAACACCTTTATCTGGTGTATTTACTATTAATTTTCTCTCGTTCAATAAATTTTGTAATACGTTAGAAGAAACATCAGGAATATAACTTTCTCCTTTAATTATTGATTCTATCTTCCTAGTATCTTTATCTAATCCAAGTACAGCATGTCCTTTTTCTGCAAAAAGGACCGCTAAAGGAAGGCCAACATATCCTAATCCAATAATGGTGACTTTACTACTAGCACTCATCTATATTCTCTTCTTCCCTTCTCAATTGTAGTATTATATCTCTATCCCTTTCTCCGTCTGTAAAACTCCCGCGCCCATTCGTATGTTGTAATAAATAAGCAATCGCCTCAAGCTGATCACCGAAAATACGATCGAATGCAGGAATTCTTCCATTTACAAACCCATGTTGCTCTGGACGTACTCGATTTGTTTTTATAACATCTACAAATTCCACTGCTGTAATAGAGCATTCTTCTAAAATAGCTTTCATTTGAGCTAATGGTGGAATGATAAGGGAATCATATCCAATTTTCTCTATTACCTTTTTATGCATAGCATGTGGCACTGCCGTTAATGAGTTGTTCCATAAATCTGGTCGTTTCGCTACCAAATTCACGAAATATTTCCCCATACTAATTGGATCTGCCGGGTGAAACATATCTAACAAACATTGCAAATCATTTAACGCCACATCATTTCCGTCTTCAATAGCATGCAAAAATGGAATTAGCTTTTTTGCCGGAATAGCAAAATCACCATCAACAAATAAACAAATATCTGCCGTAGCATGCATAGCCCCTATCGCTCGTGCTACATTATGTCCAAGTGCCTTCGCGAATTCAACTACAATAACATTCTCTAGCTTTGCTTGTTTAATTGTCTCGGCATCTGCTCCATTCGCAACAACTATAATTTCATCTACACCTGCCTTTTTCACTTCCTGTATGACAGATCTTATAGTCATTTTTTCTTCTGATACGGGTATAATAGCACTGTATTTCGCTTTTTCCTTTTGTAATAAAACTGGTTTATACTTCCCTATAAACTCTCTATCCCTGTTTCCCTCCGAAAAACCGCCACGTTTACCATATGTTTCGATTGCGTATTGCAAAGCACACAAATGATCACCCATAATACGACTAGTCGCCTTCGGATAAGGAGAACCAGGTGATGTACCCGTATGCACAGGACGAACCTTATTCGTGTGAATTACATCGACCGAAGCCATATCGGCAATATCTACTCCTCTAGACATCGCCATCGCTTGAAATAGTGCTGGATCTGCTAAATTCCACCACCCAAGATTCTCAATAACATCCCGATTCATCGCATGTGGAATTGCGATTAAAGAACCAACAACAAGCTCTTTTTTATTCAAATAACGATTCAACATGAATTTTCCAACTGTCGTATAGTGTGGTCTCATCTTTAAATAAACAGACCATGTTAAATTATTCACAACAATTTGGTGCCCTTGCTGAACTCCTTTCACGAAACGTTGTAGCTCTTTACTCTCAATAACGATGTCACCATCTAAAAACAATACAATTTCACCTTTTGCTTCTCTAGCTCCAATTGCCCTTCCTACATCATTACCAAGAGAATGTTTATAATAAATTACATGGCAACTATGCTGTAATGCGACTTCATTCGTTCCATCTGTCGATCCATTATCTACTACAATAATTTCATACGGCTTCAGCTTCTCCACTTCTACTAAAACTTGTGATAAAGTACTTGCTTCATTATGCACTGGAATAACAACTGATATTCTCATACTTGTATCACTCTTACCCTTCCAAGCGAACATAAGCAATAATAGGAATACGCACAAGTACATCTTCAGGTGGTCCATAAGAAGGAGATGTACGAACACTTACTGCCCCGTCCGTAACAGATAAAAGAATACCTGCAACAATTTCGGCCGCTGTCACAACTTGCACTAATTCACCAACATGGTTACGCAATTCATCAGTAAATAACATATATAAGTCTCCTTTCTTACACTTCTTTCATTGATATAATACTTGTAAATGGTAATAAAACTTCAGTTCCTATTCCTTCTTGCAGCGTTAAGAAATCGTCACCAACTGCTACAATAACACCTATTAACTGTCCAACTGTCACAGTAATTTCTACGTTTTTACCTAAATATTGCTTTGCAATTTCCTTAAAAGGTGATGTATTGCATTCTTTTAAAATGTTACAAATAATAGATTGAAATTGACTTGATTCTATAAACTCTTCCGTAGCTTGCTTAGAATTTCTTTGAATAAATCTCGCAAAGTTTTGTGAAAATAAAAGTCGTTCCACAGCAGGCAGTAACTTGTCATCTAAAAAATAGCCTAATTGTCTATTAAACAGTCTGGATAATTTATGCCAATATTTTCTGAACAGACACATATGCTTCTCCTCCTATTATTTTTAAAGTATAAAAATTTACATCCATACATCTTAATTTATACAAAGCAGACTTTTTTTGTGATAGGTAAGGCATACATTTTCTAAAAGAAATAATTGTTTCAGAGCATAAAAAAAGATCGATAGTTTCCCATCTGTCTTTATATATATATTAATTTTCAATTGTCACAATGGCAGCTACGCCGTAATACACAAAATTCGTTTCGCATTGCGTGCATGATGCTTATGTATACTCATAAACCTCCCATTTTCCATTTATTTCATCATCGAACCACACATATATTTCCTCAATACAAAAAAGACTATCCAAAAGGATAGCCTCTTACACTTCAATATTCCGCAACATCGTATAAATGTCGTTATTCACTTTACCAAATGATTTAATGTTATTTTGAATGTTAGATAATAAAACCACATATACACTACCATTTTTACTAAAACCATTTAAGCAATTCCAACCTGGCATTACACCGTGATTTGAATAGCTTCCTGGATCTACATACCAGCCAAATCCGTAATCCTTTTTCACAGCTGTAAACATTTGATCATAACTCTCTTTTGAAATTAATTTTCCAGAAAAGAGTGCTTCATTAAATAAATATAAATCATGCGCGCTTGTATATATATCACCGCAACCATATAGTTGTGACATGCTCGGAATGTTAGGTGTTGTCATGTTATTATTCACTATTTTATAACCTGTCGATGGAAACCTTGTTTGCTCTAACGCTTTACCGAAACCAGAATGCTTCATACCAGCAGTAGCAAAAATATGTTGTTTAATATATTCTTCTAATGGTTGTCCACTTACCTTCTCAGCAATGTAAGCAAGTATAGAGTAGTTCGAATCTGAATACTTCCATTTCTCTCCTGGTCCTGCAATACGCTTTTGGTTTCCTATTCGTTTTATCAACTCTTCATGAGAAATATCTTCTTTTCCCTGCTCATATTCCGGAATGCCTGATGTATGTGTTAATAGATGTTTTAACTGAATGCTATTACCTTGAGGAAAGTCTGGAATATACTTTGCAACTGTATCCTCTACTTGTAACTTATTTTGATCTTTTAATTGCATAATAGCAGTCGCCACAAATGCTTTTGAAATAGAACCAATATAAAAGGTCGTCTCTGAATTATTCGGCACTTGCTTCTCTTTATTAGCCATGCCGTATCCTTTATTCACAAGAACTTTCCCATTCTTCACAATAACAGCTGTCCCACTAAATCCCATGCTCTGTAAATATTGATCCAATTGAGCGTTTTCATTAATTTCTTGAGGCGGTCCTTCAGCAGGTTTCTCTATAACTTGCGCCTGTTTTATCTGTTCTTCCTGTTCTTTTTGTTTTCTTTGTTTTTCAGCTTCTTGCCTTTTCACTTCTTCTATCTTTTTTATCTCTTCTCGCTTCTTCATTTCTGCTGCTGCTTTTAAAGTTTCTTCTTTTTTATTATGCGCAACAATTTTTGTATACATGAAATATACAAGTGAAAATAGTAGGACGAGAATGATTGTTCTTTTTATGTATACAATCGGACGACGTACTTTCCCATTAACAGTATTTTTTTCCTGATCCATGATTACCTTTTTCCCCTTATTTACCGATAATTTAATTCATCTACACAAGACTTTCTCCAAATCATTTCAGTAGATTATAGACATTCCATTCTATGTCATCCCTACTTTATCATGCGCTGAACATATTACCAACCTATATGTATAAAAAAGAAAAAGAAAATTTACAAAAGTAAGATTCCCTTTAAAATTTCAACATAATAAAAGAGGATATCCTGTAAAAGACTGGTGTTATCAATCTTTTTGGATATCCTCTTATCTAACTATTTATACGTGTTTTTTCATATCATCGGCAACAGATTCAACATTTGTACCTACGATAACTTGTACACTTGTGTTACTTAATTTCATAACGCCTTTTGCACCTGCGCGTTTTAATGCTGGTTCATTTACTAAACCTGCATCTTTCACTTGTAAGCGTAAACGCGTTGCACAGTTATCAATAACTGTTAAGTTTTCTTTTCCGCCTAAAGCTGCTACGTAAGTTTCACCAATTGAACCTGCAACTGGTGCATCACCCTCTTCAGCTAACTCATCGTCATCTTCACGACCAGGAGTTTTTAAGTCGAACTTCTTAATTAAGAAGTAGAATACTACGAAGTAAATTGCTGCGTAAATTAAACCGATTCCTGCTAGTAACACTGGTTTTGTTGCAATACCAAAGTTTAAGAAGTAATCAATTGCACCGGCACTAAATGTGAAACCATCGTGAATGCCAAGTGATGTTGTTACGAATAAAGATATACCTGTTAACACGGCATGAATACCATATAATAATGGTGATAAGAACATGAATGAGAATTCAATAGGTTCTGTAATACCAGTTAAGAATGAAGTTAATGCTAGGCCACCTAACATACCTGTAACCATTTTACGTTTTTCTGGTTTAGCAGCTGCAATCATTGCAAAACATGCTGCTGGTAAACCGAACATCATAACTGGGAAGAAACCAGTCATAAACATACCTGCTGTTTTATCCCCTGCAAGGAAGCGAGCGATATCACCATTTACAACATTACCTGCTGCATTTGTAAAGTCACCAAATACGAACCAGAAATATGTGTTCATTACATGGTGTAAACCAATTGGGATTAATAGACGGTTTAATAAACCAAATAGACCTGAACCAACTGCACCTAAATTAACAATTCCATGAGCTAATGCATCGATACCATTTTGAATTGCTGGCCAAATTTGTGCGAATAGAATTCCTAATATTAGCATTACAACCGATGTAACAATCGGAACAAAACGTTTTCCAGCAAAGAAACCTAACCATTCTGGAAGTTTAATTTTATGGAATTTATTATAAAGGAATCCTGCTATAACACCGACAATAATACCACCTAAAACTTTCATATCCACTTTAGTCGATAATTCGGCTGCCTTAGATACTTGTGTCATTGTATCTGCAAGCTTAGATGGATCTACATTTGCGCTATTTCCTATTAAATCTTGGACTTTACCTAATTTATCTTGTAATTCTGCAGTAGAATATCCCTTACTAAGTGCATCAATACTGTTTTTCATAACTAGATAACCAATTGCACCTGCAAGACCTGCTGCACCACTACCATCAACTGAAAGACCGATTGCAATACCAATTGCAAAAATAAGTGCTAAATTATCAAAAACCGCTGCGCCGGCCTGTGCCATAACAGGAATATTAAATACATCTGGTTGCCCTAAACGAAGCAATAATCCTGCTGCTGGTAGTACGGCGATTGGAAGCATTAACGCTTTACCAATACGTTGTAAAAACTGCAACATCTTAATTCCCCCTATCAAATTTATGAAATCGTTATCATTATAAGTACGCTTTAGAAAACGCTTTCTATTTACATAACCATAATAACATATAGTTGTATAGATGTGTAGTTTTTATTTCCGAACTTTTTATGGATAAATCTCCTATTTCCAAACTGTTATATAAAAGGAAATTTTTCCTTTTATAACACGGAATAATCGAAACTGAAGACTCACTATAGAACATTCAACTTTCGTTTTATCATTCCACTTTTTCATGTTATTATTTATTTCCGAGCATATCGGGAAAAGTAAACTTAGCTAATTCTAAATAGGAGCGTTGGTACTATGCAGTGCATTGAAACAAACAACTTACAGCAGTTGTTAGAACAAGTAAAACCATATACGAAAAAAGGAAAACTTGCTACTTATATCCCCGAACTAGGAAATGCAAATCCAAATGATCTAGGGATTGCCATTTTCCATAAAGAAACAGAATATATCCATGCTGGTAACTCACAAACACTATTTACTCTTCAAAGTATTTCTAAAGTAATTACACTTGCTCTTGCCCTTTTAGACCGTGGTGAAGAATATGTATTTTCTAAAGTTGGAATGGAACCAACTGGTGACCCATTTAATTCTATTATTAAGCTTGAAACAACAAGTTCTTCCAAGCCTCTTAATCCAATGATTAATGCGGGTGCATTAGCTATTACAAGTATGCTAGCTGGTAATGATAACGAGGAGAAGATGGAACGCATTCTTCAATTTGTGCGTGATATAACAGACAATCCTACTATTAGTTATTCTTCTAAAGTTGCCACTTCTGAATTAGAAACAGCTTACTTAAACCGTTCTCTTTGTTACTATATGAAACAAAATGGCATCATCGATAACGATATTGAAGAACTTATGGATTTATATACGCGTCAATGTGCAATTGAGGTTAACTGTATCGACCTAGCACGTATTGGTTTAATCTTTGCAATGGATGGATATGATCCTTATAAAAAGAAACAGATCATCCCTAAACATATTACGAAAATTTGTAAAACATTTATGGTTACTTGCGGGATGTATAATGAATCTGGTGAATTTGCAATTCGTGTTGGAATCCCTGCAAAAAGTGGTGTAGCGGGCGGCATTTTCGGCTGCGTAAAAGGCGAAATGGGAATCGGTATTTTCGGACCAGCTTTAGATGCAAACGGAAATAGTATCGCTGGTTTTAAAATTCTTGAATTACTTTCTGCCCAAGAAGGTTGGAGTATGTTTTAATTTAGAAGTTATCCTGCTATATTGGCAGGATTTTTTATTTCACAAAAAATCCGTTCTACTAGGCATCAACACAATTCAAAAAACAGTAATAAAAGTTCTCTTTATTATGCATATTTGCTCCCCCCTCCTGAATAATATAGTACAACCTAGCGCTGTATGTGGAGGTGTAAAAGATGAAACTCATATTTCAAATGGAGAAACAACCTGTTCTCGAAAAAACAATTCTTCTTTTTATATTGAGTATTGTAGAAAGTTTGAAACTAAAAGTTGTTTCACTCGATGAATCTCACCGATACATATTCAATTTAGAAGTGCTTGAACTATTAATGGATCGGAACATCGATGATCAAGTATTAGAACTTATTCATTTCGGAATGGGACTTGAAGACATTTACCATGTACTTCCCGAAGAACTTGAGCATAGTATTGAAGAACTGAAATGGCTTTGTATTCAAGTTTTAAGTGAGTACAGTATGCATGATGAAGAATGTGCACAACTAATTGAAGATATACGCTAAAAAGCACCTATGCAGGTGCTTTTACTTTTTTAAACCTTTTTACACCAAAGATTTGTATAATACTTACAATCTTTCATTACCGTGAAAAGATTTCACGTCGATATATGCAATTTTTTAGTGTATTTCCAAGGAAATACTCGAATACTGTTTTCCCTATCCTTCTTACAACAATTGATCAATTCCAATAAGAATTAATAACACACCTGCAATTATAGTTGCCCATTTCCCTAAGTATTCAGCTAAAAATCTTTTACCAACATACGTAAAACCACTAATACAAATAAAACTAAAAACTCCAGAAATACATGCCGTAAGCCAAAGATTTAAATTTGTTACTCCAGCATCAAATCCACCTGCAATATTGTTTATGGACAATGCAACTCCTAAAACAATTGCTTCAGAAAAACTAATTGTTTTAGAACCATCAAAATCTGCTTTTTCTGGATCACGTAAAACCCCCATAAGTACACTACTATCTTTAGATTCTACGGTATCTTTTTGACTCAAGAAAGGCTGACATAAAATAAACACCCCGATTATTCCTAAAACGACTGCTCCAATAATGTTTGCTGTGAACTCTGAAATAAATAATGCGATCCAATTCCCAAAAAATCCAGCTAGTAAAGTAAATAAAAATCCAAAAAATGCGATGATAAAATTGTTAAGCCACGAAATTCGAATTTTACGAATGCCATATGCAATCCCAACACCTGCATTATCTAAATTAGACGCAATCCCGATTAAAAAAATTGAAAATAAACCTGCCGTACTCATCGTACAGTCACCCCTTTTCTCACTTTTCGTTGCATATTATGAAAATGTTGAGCAACTGTGCCTGTCTGTTTCATATACTTGTAATAAATGCTCAACATTTTTTCAACGATAGACAATAGAAAAGGAGTGCCTACATTATGCCCAATGGAAATCCAAATGAGCGGCTCGGTAAATTAATAAAGAAACTGTTAAAGGAGCGTGCTCTATCTATGCGCCAACTAGGAACACTTACAAATATTGATCCTGCAACAATTTCAAGAATAATTAATGGCAAACAACAACCGAAGCAAAACCATTTACAAAAATTCGCAAACTGTCTACAAGTTCCACCGCAATTATTACTTGATGAAATGTACCCTAACTCTCCACACATAAATAAGGAAAAAGCAGATATGTACACATCTCTCGATACAATTCAACAAACATTACAATCCTCTAACCTATTCGACTTCGAATACACAACAACTCGTGTAAAACAAGAACTTGAAAATTACGAGCGCTATGCTCAAACTACTGAAGGCGAAAAACGTATTCACGAGAGTTTCAAAAGTAAAATAGAACAAATTGATAGTGCTGGTCCTTTCATTGAGCAATTAACAAATATGTACCAACAATTTTGTACAGAAACCATTTCAACCGAAGAGCGTGCAATTATTGGGGGTGCCTTACTATATTTCATTTTATCAACAGACATTATCCCCGATTATCTTTTTCCAATCGGCTATTTAGATGATGCGATTGCCGTTGAATTAGCTAAAGAGAAATTAATTGAAATAAAACGAAAAACATAGAAAAATAAAGAACTATTTCAGTTGTTTATGTTCAACTCTGAAATAGTTCACTAAAAAAGCGTACAAGTACATACCTGTACAATTTCAATATACTAATCTATTTTTTTGTATGACACCATTCATATATGAACGCTGTTATTACTTTTGTAAATTCAATTAACTGCTCAACTTCAACTTTCTCATTTATTGAATGAGCTTCTTCTAATGTACCTGGTCCGTAAATAACAGCTGGAATGTTAAACTCACTAAACCATCCGCCATCAGTTACCGTTGCTGACATATCTAAAATTGCATTTTTAGATAAAATAGATTCATGTACTGAACTTAGCGTTTTGACAGCAACATGTTCGCTATCTACTTCTAAAGAAGGAAAAATTTCGCCACGATCCACAATCATTGATTCTCCGCCCCACTTAAATTGTGGTGGGTTCTCTCTTAACCATGGATCTGCTGCTGCCACTTTTCCTAAATACTCTTCTATTTCTTCTATTATTTGTTCATGCGTTTCATTTGGATAAAAATGTACGGTTATCCACAATCGGCACTCATCCGCAATAAATGCCGCATGACGTCCTCCTTCAATAACAGCTGGATTAATTGTTGTTGTTCCAGATGGATAGCCTTCATATGTTTTCATGACTGCCCAATGACGCTCTAATTCTTGTAAGCTTTGGACAATCTTCATCATTTTCTCAATCGCACTCGCTCCAAATAGACGTCCTCCAGCATGGATCATTTGTCTACGTGTTGCATCATGAAACGTTTGCGGGCTTTTCACTGTAATCCATCCAGTAATTACGCCGCCCTGCCCTTGCATATGTAAATTACTTGTATCAACTACTACTGCAAAATCAGCATCATAACCACGCTTACAACATTGAAGTGTCCCTGCTTCTCCTACTTCTTCGCCAATTACCGATTGAAAAATTAAATCTCCAGGTAATTCAATCCCCACTTCTTCTAAAAGCTGAATAGCAAATAAGGCTCCAGCTAGTCCACCTTTCATATCTGCCGCGCCTCTCCCAACTAACCAACCATCTTTTATAAACGGCTCAAACGGCTTTGTTTCCCACGGTTCGTCCTTTGATACTTCTGCAACATCTATATGTCCATTAATAATGAGACTTTTATGTGACTCACTTGCTGTCCCCTTTTTCACTCCAACAACATTCGGATCATTTGGATATACATCCCATTTATCAATACTAAAATTTCGTTTTTTTAGAAACTCCGCAACAAATTCTTGCGCCCCATTTGTATTTCTTGCTGGTGGTGCTGGTGTTTCAAAACGAATTAAAGTTTTTGTAAGTTCTAGTAGCTCCTCTTTTCGTAAATCAATCTGTTCTAATAGCTGTGAAACTTCTCGATTCATTGCTAATTCCCCTTTGCATACGTAGTATGTTTCCAGCTTTATTTTTACAAAAAAAGAGACTGTTTACAATCTTACAGTCTCCAAATTAATCACTATTATAAACTTTCTAATTCGGTTGTATTTGTCTTTTCAGTATGTTCTACTTTACTTCTCTTATTTCTAGTAGCACGATAAAACAGTAAACAAACAATCATAAATGGAATACCACAATACAATGCCATTCTTTGTTCTGGAATAAAAGCCATAGCTACAATTACTGTTAAATTTAACACTAAAGCAAGAATTGGAACAAATGGATACAGTGGTGTTTTAAATTTCAAATCCTTAATATCTCCCCCTTGCTTCACGTATGTCCTTCTAGCTAATAGGTTAGATAAAGCAATAGATGCCCAAACTAATATCGCTCCAAACCCAGCAATAGAAAGAAGCCATAAATAAACTGTATCTTCCGCATAAATACCTGATAGTAATGAGAGACACCCTACAAACGTACTTACAATCAATGCATAAATAGGAACACCGTTTTTAGATAACTTACCAAAAATCGGGCTAATCATTCCTTGATTAGACATAGACCATAGCATACGGGAAGTTGCATATAATCCTGAATTCGCAACTGATAGTACAGCTGTAATAATAACGAAATTTATAATATCAGCCGCATAAGGAATACCAATTTTATCAAATACAACTACGAATGGACTTTCTATCACTCCTGCTTGCTGCCAAGGAAATAGTCCCGCAAGAATAAAAATAGATAGTACAAAGAAAATAAGTATGCGCCAAACTGTATTATTAATTGCCTTTGGGATAGTTTTCTCTGGATTTTCACTCTCACCAGCTGCAATACCAACTAGTTCTGTTCCTTGGAAGGAAAAATTAACTGCAATCATCGTAATTAAAATGGCTGATAACCCATTTGGGAACAATCCACCATAATCAGTAAAGCTAGAAAACATCGGCGCTGGTTCATTTCCTTTCATATCTAAAAAACCAAACATTGCTGCCCCGCCCAAAATGATAAATGCAATAATTGTAATTACTTTAATACTTGCAAACCAGAATTCAACCTCCGCAAAACTTCTTGAAGATAACGCATTAATAACAAAGAGCAATACGGCAAACACTACGCACCAAATCCATGATGATACATCTGGAAACCAACGTTTCATTAATATACTAACTGCAATTAATTCAATGCCTATCGTAGCCGTCCAGTTTAGCCACGACATCCATCCCACTACATAACCCGCTGCAGGTGAAATATGTTTTGTAGCATATGTTTGATACGATCCTGCATCAGGCATCGCAACCGCTAACTCTCCAAGACAGAGCATCGTTAAATACATAACAAATCCACCGACAAGATACGCTACAATCGCTCCTCCAGGTCCAGCTTCATGAATTGTATAACTGGATCCTAAAAAAAGCCCAGTACCAATAACCCCTCCGAGTGCAATCATAAATATGTGCCGACTTTTCAATTCTCTTTTTAATCCCTGGTTTTGATCCATCATATAAATCCCCCCTTTTCACTTTGCAAACCCATTTAATGTAAGCGTTTTTAAAATTCTTCATAGTAAAAATAATTATTTAAAAGAGCAAAAATACATACTACTTATATTAATCACTACCTGTTATTAAAAGGTCATCCCTCACTGTTATTAATAGTTTTTGATCAGCGATAGCTTGTCCTTCTACCACTTCTAATGATTCGATATAACCACTGATTCCCACTTTAATTTCCACCTGCTGCTTATCTATTGTTTCAATTAACGCTAATTTTTCCCACTCATATACGTAAGAACTTTCAGTAACAAATAATTTCTCTACTTTCCCGTAACAAGGACTATACACGCCTTCTATAACCGTCTTCACTTTATAAATTCCTCCCTCTTATTAATTGAAACTGAAACGTTGCATACACTATAAAGATTCATAATCCCCCTACTCTTTAAATTTAGAGATCTTAACTACTATTCATGCAAAATACGTACCAACCTCAATACCTATGTAAAATTAGTATTTCTTACGAAAAAAATCTGCATAACCGCAAAAATTTTCTATCATTTGAAAATTTTTAAGAGAAAATAGCAAAAAAATTTTGCGATTTTATGAGAATTTTAATAAAATTATAAAAAGTCAGTCTTCATAGGGTATAACGAGGAGAAGATAATACATGCATACAGAAGAAATCAATTTTAAAAAGATTATTGAAATGAATGTGCTATACGAAACTTTACTCAATGAACTAGATATTGGGATCCATATTATTAATGAGGAAAGTAAAACGATTATCTATAACCGTAAAATGATGGAAATTGAATCAATGGATCGCTTAGATGTGCTAGATAAAAATCCTTTAGAAGTATTTGCATTTGAAGAAAATAAAAATAGTACTCTTATAGAGGCTTTAAAACTTGGAAAAACAAACAAAAATATAAAACAAACGTATTTTAACAATAAAGGACAAGAGATTACGACGATTAACGATACTTTTCCTATAATAGAAAATGGAAAAATTAAAGGCGCTATTGAAATTTCAAAAGAGATTAGTCATTTAAAGCAAACAATGAAAACGAACCTTTCTCGAAAACAAAATACTAAGTTTACCTTTGATCACATAATTGGTGATTCTAGAGCTATTCAATCGGTCATTACAGAAGCAAAGAGAGTAATACGTACGCCATCCTCCATACTTATCATCGGGGAAACAGGGACCGGTAAAGAGCTATTTGCGCAAAGCATCCATAATGAAAGCCAGCGTTCAACAAAACCATTTATTTCGCAAAACTGTGCCGCTATACCAGAAACCTTAATGGAAAGTTTACTATTTGGTACAAATCGAGGTGCTTTTACAGGAGCAATAGATAAACCTGGTTTATTTGAAGAGGCAAATGGGGGAACTTTGTTATTAGATGAAATCAACTCATTAAGCCCAGCACTTCAAGCTAAATTGCTGCGGGCTATACAAGAAAAAACAATACGAAGAATCGGAGGCACACAAGAAAAAGAAATTGATGTTCGTATTATAGCAACTATTAATGAAGATCCTCTTGAAGCCATAGCACACAATCGATTAAGACAAGACTTATATTACCGATTAAGCGTTGTTACTTTATGTCTTCCACCTTTACGGGAACGAAAAGAAGATATTGCATATCTTGTTCAACACTTTATTGAAAAATACAATATCCAATTTGATCTTAGCGTAAAAGATGTAGATTTAAACGTAAATAACTTCTTCTATAAATACGATTGGCCTGGTAATGTGAGAGAACTAGAACATATAATTGAAGGCTCCATGAACTTAATAGAAGATGAAGATATCATTACAGCGTTCCATATGCCAACGCACTTTCGCGAACTAGCAAAAAAGGAACTGAATATGCAGACTCCGCTAACTAGTCACAATACTGATACGCCACAAACTTTAAAACGTATAATCGAAGAAGTGGAAAAGAAATATATCCATCAAATTCTTAAAGAAAATAAAGGTAATATCTCACAAGCCGCAAAATTTTTAGGATTGAGTAGACAAAACTTACAATATCGAATTAAAAAATTGCACTTACACATATGAAATGAATCTTTCTCCAAGCGCAAAGAAACTGGTAAAATATGTTATAATAAACGTATAATATGCTAGAAAGGGGCAATGTATATGAGTAATGATAAGAAGTTGAAGTTATTACACTACTTAGGTCTTTTCCCTACCATTCTATGTATAATACTATTCATTGATATGAGCAGCTTTCCTCATGCAAAGCTCTTAGGCACAATTAGCGGCTCCTTTGCAGCTATTATGCTTGCTGCTTTTTGGAATTTGAAGCTACGTATGAAGAAAGAGAAATCTTCTTAATTTCAGAGTGCAAAAAAATCGAGCCTTATCAGCTCGATTTTTTTTACTTATTATTAAAATTCAACATTCTCCAAATACAATCCACTCGCCTCAGCAAGACAATTAATTTGATTACGTTGTTTTTCCTCTAAAATGTTTGGAATTGCGTCCGCCTCTAATTGCCCTAATCCAACTTCAATTAATGCTCCAACAATTTTCCGCACCATGTTATGAAGGAATCCGTTACCACTTACTCTAATTTGTACAAATCCTGATTCTTCGGAAACATCAAGTGTATACACTTCTCGAACCATAGATTTTTTCTTAGACTTTGCATTTGAAAAGGCAGTGAAGTCATGTGAACCAACTAAATGTTTCGCAGCTTCTTTCATGCTTTTCACATTTAATTGTTTATTCACGTGCATGCTGTATTTACGCATAAATGGGTTCGTATGCTCTTCATTCCAAATTTTATAAAGATATGTTTTTGCTTTAGAATTGTAACGAGCATGGAAACGATCTGGTACTTCTTCTACACTCGTAATACTAATATCATTTGGTAAATATTGATTTAAATACTTTTTCACTTTATGTTCTACTAACTTCTCATCACTTTGAAAGTTAGCTACTTGATTCAAAGCGTGTACACCAGCATCCGTTCTACTACAGCCGATAATTTCAATTTCTTTTCCGACCATTTCAGATATTATACTTTCGATTTTCCCCTGAATCGTATTGTCATTATTACCAAGACGTTGCCACCCTTTATAACGCGCACCATCATATTGAATCGTCAATTTATAATTGTTCATTATATTCTCCTTACTTCCATTCGCTAAATAAAATATACCCTCACATAGCTCCTGCTTTGTGAGGGACATATCCTTATTGAATGTTACTTTCTAACAAGTTTCACTACATTTTCTACATGCGCAGTATGCGGGAACATATCAACCGGTTGTACATACTCCACTTCATAGCTCTCCATTAATGTTTCCACATCACGTGCTAATGAGGAAGGGTTACAAGACACGTAAACAACTTGTTTCGGTTTCACTTTTAAAATCGTTTCAAGTAATTTATCATCACAACCTGTACGCGGTGGGTCGACAACAATGACATCTGGACGCCAGCCTTCTTTTACCCACTTTGGTAACCATTGTTCCGCTTTACCAGCTTCATACTTTGCATTTGTGAATCCGTGGCGTTTTGCATTTTTCTTTGCATCTTCAATCGCTTCTGGAATTACATCCATACCACGTACTTCCGCTGCATCATTCGCAAGCCAAAGTCCAATCGTACCGACACCACAATACGCATCCACAATCTTCTCGTTTCCTGTTAAAGCAGCTGCTTTTTTCGCTTCATCGTATAAAACAACTGTTTGTTCTGGATTTAATTGGAAGAATGCGCGTGCTGATAATTCAAATGATAAATCACCTAGTGTTTCTTGAATTACTTCTTTTCCAGCTAATTTAAATGTTTTATCACCGAAAATAACAGATGTTTTACGCCAGTTTACGTTTTGCATAATTGATTTAACACTTGGCATTTGTTTTTGCACTTCTGCGATAAATTGATCTTTATTTGGTAATTCTTCTTTTGTTGTAATAAGTGTGACTTGCACTTCCCCTGTTTGAACTGCAGTACGTGTCACAATTGTGCGTACTAAACCTTTTTGTTTTTTCTCATTGTAAATAGAAACATTTAATTTTTCTAATATACGTCTTACAACTTTTGTCGCTTCATTCGTTGCTTTATGCTGAATCATGCAATGAGAAATATCAATTAACTGATGTGAGTTTTGCTTATATAACCCTGTAATAACCTTTTCGTCTTTACGCCCCACTTGCAATTGACTTTTATTACGATAATGCCATGGATTTTCCATACCAAGCGTCGGACGAATTTTCTCTTCCAGACTGTTATTCATGTACTTCTCAAATGCTTGTACAACGATATCACGCTTTTGATTTAATTGTTCTTTATAATCTAAATGCTGCAATTGACAGCCACCACACTCCTCGTATACTGAACATGGTGCTTTCACACGATGTGGTGAGGATTTACGAACTTTTTTCACTTTCGCTTCAGCGAAGCCACGCTGAATTTTCGTTGCTTCAGCAACAACTTCTTCTCCTGGTAATGCCCCTGGAATGAAAACAACTTGTCTCTTAAAATAACCAACGCCTTCTCCGTTAATCCCAAGACGTTTAATTGTCACAGGAAACGTTTGACCAACTTCCAACTTACTCTCTTGTTGCTTTTGTATCATTATTACACCTCTACTCTATACTTTTCCATAAATATAACGCTGCATAACTGCAATATGGTTCACACTCTTGTTTCACTTTTTCTAAAAATGCATCATCAGGCTTATTATCTAATTGAAATACACCTTGCACTGCGCGCTGAATTCCAATGTCTGCTTTTGGAAACATATTTTTCCGACCAAGCCCAAACATTAAAAAGTTTTGCACTGTCCATGCTCCAATACCCCTTATTGGTAACAATTGTGCCGATACTTCTTCTTCTGTTTCGTTTTGTATCCTTGCTAAATCTAATTTACCGCCTACAATATGTTTTGCTAATCCTACTATATATTCGGCTTTTCGCTGACTAAACTTCTGCTCTCTCAATTCTTCTATTGAAATGTTTGCTACTCTTTCTGGTGTTGGGAAAAAGAAAACGCCGTTCTTCTCTGTCCCATATCGTTTTACAAATTGATCTGTTAGCACAGTAGCAAATTTCAAATTTATTTGTTGATGAATAATACAGCGAAGAAGACAAGCGAAATAATCAAATTCTAAAATAATTGGAGTATAAGCATATGTTTCAAATAGTGGACGTAATGATGTGTTTAAAAAATGATTTTGTATATTTTGAAACGGTTCATTCCAGTGAAAAATGGATCTCATTCGTTTCATTACTTTCTCTTGATCTCCTGCCTGACTAGAGATCCAAAACTGTGGATTTTGAACAGTACCAATCCCTTGCAAACGAACAACAATCTGTTCTTCGTCTATAAAAAGCGGGACATAAATTACTTTCTCGTCTAATTGAATAACGTTTAACGGGTCGAAAGATAAACGCTTTAGTACTTCCTCAAAATGGTACGGATATTCTAACGTAACATGTTCGCTCCACATACGTTTCCCCATCCTTTTTACACATCATTATAGCATGAGAAAACCGCAAGCATACATGCTTACGGTTGATTGCTTTTTACTAAATCATCTAGGCTTTTAAAATGATACCCTTTCTCGCGCAAATCATCAATGATTTTCGCAAGTGCTTCTGCATTATCTTTTGATATTGCATGAAGTAACAAAACAGATCCTGGATGAATCATAGTCATTACATTATTATGAGCGTATTGCCATCCTCTTTGCTGATCTACTTTCCAATCAAGAAATGCAAGCGACCAAAACACGTTATAATATCCCATGTCTTTCGTAAGCGCTAGCGTTCTTTCACTAAACACGCCTCGCGGAGGGCGTACATATTTCACTTCTTTTTGCCCAGTAACTTTTTTAATCTCTTCCGTTACGCTCGTTAATTCTTCACGAAGTTTTGCATCATTTACTGTTGTAAAATCTGGATGACTCCAAGAATGATTACCAATAATATGTCCTTCATTTTTCATTCTTAATAATAAATCTTTTTGTGTTTTTATATAATGTCCCGTCACAAAGAAAGTTGCTGGTACTTTTTTCTCCTTCAGTACATCTAAAATCTTTCCTGTATATCCATTTTCGTATCCATTATCAAATGTTAAATAAATATCTTTTTTCTTCGTATCTCCTAAATAAAACCCACCATTTTTTTGTAGTAATTCTGTATATAGTTTCCCTGCATCTGGCACCGTTTCATTTTTAGGACGTGGGATTCCCCAGTTATGTGGTGTATTCGTATAAGCAAATGTTGAAACTGGAACAAGTGCCATCATAATTGAAAAAATGAGACCTATATATAACCATTTATATTTCATAAATAGTCTCCTTTCCATATATAATCGTACCTGTAGTTTCTGTTTCCCTGCTTTCTTTCATGCTGAACATGTTTTTCTATATATACCAAAAAAATGCACCTCGAATAATTCGAGATGCACTTCTCTTTACTTAAATACAGGTTCTTTAAAGCTCGCCAATTTTTCAAGTGATGTTTTATCAACATCAGCATGTAGACTTTTACCATGAGAATCCATCGTTACAACTGCTTTAAAACCATCGATACGTAAATGCCACATTGCCTCTGGGATACCGAATTGTAAGAAATCAACATCTTTCACTTCTTTAATACATTCAGCATAATATTGCGCTGCACCACCAATTGCATTTAAGTACACACCACCGTGTTCTTCTAAAGCTGCTAATGTTTTAGCACCCATACCACCTTTACCAATTACAGCACGAATACCGAACTTTTTCATAATATCGCCTTGATATGGCTCTTCACGAATACTTGTCGTTGGACCTGCCGCTTTAATTTGCCAATTATCATTTTCATCTTTCACTACAACTGGACCACAATGATAAATAATTTGTCCCTTTAAATCTACTGGACAATCGTTATCCATTAAATGTTTATGAATCGCATCACGTCCTGTATACATCATGCCGTTAATTGTAACAACATCACCAACACGAAGTTCACGAATTTGCTCTTCTGTAATTGGAGCTTGTAATACGATTTCACGCTGCTCTGTTTGTTCTTGCGCAGCATCTTGCTGAAGTGTATCTTCACCTTCCTGGTACAACCAATCCATAATTTCACCTGTTTCAGGATGAATTGTTACACCAAGACGACGATATGCCCAACAATTATACGCAACAGATACGTAGAAGCTCGCTGGCAAACGATTATATACTCCAACTTTGCAACCTAATAAAGTTGTTTCTCCGCCAAATCCCATCGTACCAATGCCAAGCTTATTCGCATTCTCTAATACATACTCTTCAAGCTTGTGTAATTCTGGAACTGGATTTACATCATCTAATGTACGGAATAATTGATTTTTTGCTAATTCGTAACCTGATGTGCGGTCTCCCCCGATACCGACGCCGATTACTCCTGCGCTACACCCTTGACCTTGCGCTTGATATACTGCATGAAGAAGGCATTTACGAATTCCTTCTAAATCACGCCCAGCTCGTCCAAGTCCTTCTATTTCACAAGGCAGGCTATATTGAATATTTTTATTCTCACAACCGCCGCCCTTTAAAATTAAACGTGCATCAATGTAATCTTTTTCCCATTGTTCAAACTTAATAACAGGTGTACCTGGTCCTAAATTGTTTCCGCTATTGTCTCCAAAAAGAGAATCAACAGAGTTTGGACGAAGTTTACCATCTTTTGTCGCCCGCTCAAGCGCACTATAGATAGCTTCCTTCAGTTTTAATTGATTCACACCAACTGGTGTATAAATTTTAAACGTTGGCATCCCTGTATCTTGGCAAATTGGCGAGATATTATCATCTGCCATTTTAATGTTATTCGTAATTGTGCCAAGTGCCATCGCTGAACGAGTCCCTGCATTTTCTCGCTCTTTCGCTTGTTGAATCGCACGACGAACATCCTTCGGTAAGTTCGTTGACGTTTCAACAACTAGTTGATACATGCTTTCTTGAAGCTTTTCCATTGTACTTCCCCCTCAATTGTGAACGCTACCAAAACGTTATGAGATGAAAATTCCATTGTTATGCTCTTCAGCTTTTTATTTATCCCGCATTAACGGGCAGTAAGACTCCCACCTCAAAATTCAGGTGGAGCAAAGAAGTTAGGTTGGAGATCAACTGCCCGTAAACGCCCGATTGGTGAAGGCTAATACTCAGTGGGGAATGCCCCCCCACTGAGTAAAGTTTCACTTTATTTCATGCTATTAAAGTATAAATGAAATTTTTCACAATTTGATTATACCTTTTTTTCTATATTCCTTCTATTATCCGTACAGAAAAAGGCTGCCAATTTTGTAGTGGCAGCCTTTTTAATATATTATTCGTCTTTTTTAAATTGCTCACATTTCAGTTCTAATTCATCTAACATTGCAAGAAGACGATCTACATCTTCTAATTCTACCTCTTCTGGTTCAATCGTATCAATTACTTCAATGAACATATTTAAACGTTCTTTCAAATATACTAGTTGTGAATCTTTACCTTGAATTGCTTTTCCCATGAAGGCACTCTCCTTTTAATTCGAGTTGCTTTTATTATACCGCAAAAATGATTGCTATGGGCATGTAATTTCATCAATTTCGTCACAGTAATTCATTATAATGTAAGCCCTCTCTCTTTTTTCACAAAAAAGTTTCACTTTATAAAAAGCACATATTCTTCTATTATAGAGAATGGACAAATTGTTATTTCAATAGTCAAAGGAGTATTTCATATGACGATATCACAAATAATGAAGCCGATTACTCCTTCTTACGATCCATGGGAAGCGTATATGGACCTTGAAGAGTACGGCAAACTACTATTAACAAACGTTGAGTTTACAACGACGACGTTATGCAATATGCGTTGCGAGCATTGCGCTGTTGGTTACACATTACAGCCGAAAGATCCAAACCCGCTTCCGATGGAGCTTTTATTAAAACGATTAGATGAGATTCCTCATTTACGTTCTTTAAGTATTACAGGCGGAGAACCTATGCTTTCAAAAAAATCCGTCGACAACTATGTAACACCACTCTTAAAATACGCCCATGAACGAGGCGTTCGCACTCAAATCAACTCAAACTTAACTATAGATTTAGCACGTTACGAACAAATTATTCCCTACTTAGATGTATTGCACATTTCACATAACTGGGGAACAATCGATGACTTCGTTGAAGGCGGATTTGCAATGATGGAGCGTAAGCCTACTTATGAACAGCGCGCTAAATTATTTGAAAGAATGATTACAAATAGTAAAGCTCTATCAGAGGCAGGTGTACTCGTATCAGCCGAAACTATGTTAAACAAACGAACTCTACCACATATTGAACATATTCACCGTCAAATCGTTGAAGAAATGGGCTGTAAACGTCATGAAGTTCACCCGATGTATCCGAGTGACTTCGCTAGCACACTTGAAATTTTAACAAAAGAAGAAATTCGAAATGCAGTTGAACATTTATTAGAGATCCGTGATGAAAATGTGTGGATGTTATTCGGAACATTACCTTTCTATGCATGTAGTGATAATGAACACGATTTAGCTACACTAAAGAAATTACATGAAAGTAAAAATGTAACTGTCCGCAATGATCCAGATGGTCGTTCTCGTTTGAACGTAAATATTTTCGATGGAAATATTATCGTGACCGACTTCGGTGATGTCCCGCTTCTAGGTAATGTACAAACAAATACACTACAAGAAGCTTACGACAAATGGTGTGACTCAAAAACAGCAAAATCATTAAGTTGCCATTGTCCTGCCGTGAAATGCCTTGGACCAAACGTTCTTGTAAAAAATAGCTACTATCCAAAAGAAGATTTCTTATCAAAAACATCAAACATTATGTTATAAAGTGAAACTTTAATCAGTGGTTGTTTTGTTCATCCCCCACTGATTATTAGCCCACACCAATCGGGAGTTTACGGGCAGCAGGGCCTCCCACCTAACTTCTTTGCTCCAGCCGAATTTTGAGGTGGGAGTTTTACTGCCCGCAAATAGCGGGATAAATAAAAAACGTCAGCTTATAGGCTGACGTTTTTTATTTCATTGTGCATGCGATGAAGAAACAAATTTAAAAAATAAATGATCATGAATTGGAATAGCGGCTCCAATTCCTTGAGATGTAATATTTTTCACGACAAGCTTTTTTTGATTCCCTTTTAACACAAGGTAGACTTCTCCAAATGTTACTTTTCCTTTTTCATTTACTGCTGGTGTATACGCATATAAATATCCAAGTTGACTTGGACTAATATTATAAACACGCTCATGTCCGGTACCATAACCAATGGTTGTTTTAAATGAAAGTGGCAATTGTACTTTTTCAAGCGCTTTTAGAAGCATCATTTTTTTCACATCTGTAGTATCTTTCATATCTGCTGTTAAATCACCTTCGATTGTCTTTTGGGTTTCTTGCTTATAGCGAAGTGGGTATAAGCGATCCCCTCCGCGATTATCATATACATTTCGATTTACTTGCTTATATTCCCAATTAATCGATGTGTCTATTGACTCATAATTTAATGCCCATTGCCCTAAATAAATTTTCGCTCGGTACCCTACTGCAAGCGGTGCATTCGAAATTGTCGTTTCATTAAACATTCGAATTAAATCTGGGTTTTCAATTTTGATATTTGCTGTTTTCAATAGTTCTTGCGCAAACTTACTCGGCTGTAAACGCGGTAAATCTTGTGCGTCATTTGGAAATGTATTATCCTTTGAAATATTTAAAACAGATGAAGGCATTTTTACTTCTACCGTTGTCTTTGCAAAACTACTGTTAGGAAATAATAAAATAAACGAGACCATGGTTGAAAGACATATGCTGTATACTCGTTTCACCTGTCTGGCTCCTTCCTATGTAAAGGTATATAAATTACTGTATTTAGTGTTTTCCCTCTGAAGCATTGTTATCCCTATTTTTCATAATAAATAAAAACCAATTCCCATAATGACATACGCAGCTAATAAAGTGCCTCCTTCAAACCAGTTTGTATCCCCATCATTTGAAATGGCGATAGTTAAGAAAACAGCTGTAATCATAGAAACAAGTTCTGGTATTGTAAATACTAGAGGCATCTTTTGTGCAAAAAGCATCGAAAGAAGTACTAATACAGGAGCAACAAACATGGCGATTTGTAATGTAGAACCTACTGCAATTTCTACTGCGATATTTACTTTATTTTTATATGCCATAATAATCGCAGATGCATGTTCTGCTGCATTACCAACAATTGCAACGATAATAACCCCTATAAATAACTCTGACCAGCCAAACGACTTTGCGACCGTTTCAAAAGTATGTACGAGTGCCTCTGACACATAAGCAACTGCAAGTGTTGCTATCGCTAAAATGAGTAGCGCTTTACCTTTGGACCACTCTGGCTCTTCCTCATGCGCTACTTCATCACTTTTATGTTGATATACACCACGGTGCGTAACTAACTTAAATAGCAATGCAGCAAGATACATAATGATCATGATAATAGAAACACCAATACTTAATTGATACGTCTTTCCAGCATCCATCTTCATTGAAAAAATCTCTGGAATAACAAAGGCTACGACAACAGCAAATATTAATAAAGCTGAATTATGTCTTGCATCATAAACATTGAAACTTTGTCTTTTATACTTAAGGCCACCTATAAAGAAGGATAACCCTCCTACCAGTAATAAGTTTCCAAGTACAGAACCAGTTAAGGAAGCTAAAACAACTTCTGTTAATCCTGCCTGGAGTGCAAAAATTGAAATGATAAGTTCCACGGCATTACCGAAAGTTGCATTTAATAAACCACCTATCCGAGGCCCAGAAACAATTGCTAAACTTTCTGTCGCCCTCCCCATAAAACCAGCTAATGCAATAATAGTAATGCAGTATACAGCAAACATAATAGTTTGTGGCCAATGAAGTGTTTTTCCGATCACAGAAAGTGGTACACCTATAAGCGCTACTATAAGAAATATTTTATTAAACATGCTTTTCATCCTTCCATCGTATGTATTTCTCCTCGATATTATTATTATTCATCTCCTAACTTGTCCGATTTCATCACAATTACGTTTAAAAAATCGGATTGAAGAAAACAGTATGAAAGATATTTAAATTATCTTGTCCAGACAGAAAAAATTATGAATTATGAAAAGAGGCTAAAAATATGCACTTAAAAGAAAAAATCGCAACTATTATTCAAGGTCAACGCACTGGTGTATTATCTACTGTACGTAACGATAAGCCACATAGCGCCTTTATGATGTTTTTCCACGAAGATTTTGTACTATATGTTGCAACAGATCGAAATTCAAAAAAGATAACAGATATTGAAAAAAATTCCAATGTACATGTACTACTTGGACGTGAAGGAAAGAAATTAGATGAGGATTACATTGAAGTTGAAGGTATAGCTTCCATCGAAGAAGATCAAACATTAAAAAACAAATTTTGGACTAATAGCTTAAAACGCTGGTTACTCGGTGCGGAAGACCCTAATTACGTACTAATAAAAATCAATCCCGATACAATTTATTACATCGATGGTGCTGGTACAACCGAGCCCGAGTTTTTACGACTATAAAATAAAAACAAGCCCCCTTAGGTGGGCTTGTTTTGTCGAAAGATTCTTCTGAAAAAAACAATAAAATAGGTGGAACTTTCTAAAGATTCTGTTATATAATAGCAGTAACTTAAATAAACTGTATTAAAACAGATTGAGGGGAGAAATTAAAATTGATGAAAAGAGAAGAACGAAAAAACATGATTGAGTTTATTGAAAAGAAAAAAGGGATTGAACGTGACGAATTATTATTTATGACGGATGATGAAGTAGAGCATATTTATAATGTAACGTACTTTTTATATGAAGAAATAGCAGAGTAGTATAATAAACCCCCACCTTATTAAAAATATAGGGCGGGGGTTTATTTCGTTTTTATACATGAGAATGATTTTCATGTATAATAATGTAAGATTGGAGGAGTTTCACTATGAGTTCATGGCTATTATTCGCACTATTATCAGCAATTGCTGCTGCCCTCGTATCTATTTTCGGAAAGATTGGCTTAGATGGAATCGATGCCAACGTCGCAACAACGGTTCGCTCTATTATTATGGCATTATTTATGGTAGGAGTTATTATTATACAAGGTAAATTTCAAAATATCGGTGATGTCCTCCTAAATAAAAAAGCACTGCTATTTATCACATTAAGTGGAATCGCTGGTGCTTCGTCATGGCTATTTTATTTTCTTGCGTTAAAAACAGGAAAAGTTTCACAAGTAGCACCTATCGATAAATTAAGTGTAGTATTTTCCATTATTCTCGCGATGATTATATTAGGTGAAAAGTTAAACTTTATGACCGGTATTGGTGTAGTCTTTATTACAGCTGGTGTATTATTTATTGCTTTCAGCTAAAAAAACCGCTATTATTAGCGGTTTTTTCTTTTCCTTATGTAAATCCACACAATCAATATTACAATTGCCGAAACTAATAAAATCCATATTCCATAATGATGTAAACTATATTCAACAAAGCGCCACTTCTCTCCCAGTTTCCAACCTAAGCCAATAAAAACACTTATCCAAATTAGTGCACCACCGTAAGCATACAAACAAAATCGCCACAATGTTAAATTTGAAACTCCAGCAAAATATGCTGTTAAATGACGTACTCCCGGTATAAAGTAGCCAATCATTAAAAGAAATGGACCGTATTTTTCAAATAAAATATGTGTTTTTTCAATATGATGTTCCTTAATTCTAACTTTCGGACCATATTTTTTTAAAACAGGGAGCCCAAGTTTTAAACCTAATATGTAACTTAATGTAATGCCAAGCATTGCACCTGCCATTCCACTTAAAAAAGCAGCTGTTCCTGACATAACTCCTTTTGAAATGTTATATCCAATAAAAGTCAATAAAAACTCATCCGGTATAGGTAATCCAACAATCCCGCCAGCTAAAGCTATAATAATTCCAAAATATCCATAATGTGCGATTAACTCGCCAATATGTTGTTCCATTCGGAAGACACATCCTATACACGATCGTTATCCCATATTGTGCCCATTCTATCTTTAAGACAAACATGGTATACATATTCACTATACATTGTTTTTATAATGAACTCTACTTCTATTCCATTCCTTAAATAGAGATTTAATCGGTGGTTTTTTATCCATCCCCACTGATTATTAGCCTGAACCAATCGGGATTTTACGGGCAGCAGGTCTCCCACTTAACTTCCTTGCATTCGCTCAATTTTGGAGTAGGAGTCTTACTGCCTATAAATAGCGAGATAAAAAAATAAAAATTCATAGGCTTATTTTTTTGTTACAATAAAGGGAAGTTACTTTTTGCAACGGTTTAACTCTCAAGAAAAATGATATATCTAGCAAAAACATAGTTTGGTCTATATAATGCAACTTCTACCTATTAGAGTAACATGCACCCTTTTACATACAACATCATTTTTCTAAATTATACAGGGGGAACGAACATGACCATTGAAAAACAATTTATCCAAAAGATTTACTATAAAACATTTTTAACAGAAGACTCTTCCATTCCGGTAGCGGAAGTACTCGGTGAAGCATATATAAATGAATCAAAAAATGAATTCTCCAATATATCTAATATTCGCTTTGCACAAGGTGAAGTTTATTTTCAAACTAACGACTTTGAAGCCGCTATATTCAAATGGGAGAAAGTAAATAATGAACTTGCTCTCTGGGCTATGAAGAATATTGCAGATGCTTATTTCGAATTAGATTTCTTGCCAAAAGCAGAAGAAATTTATACATCTATCCAAACAGAAGATACAACTCTTACAATGGAAGTTTCCCTACAACTTCTTTCCCTTTATATAGAGCAAAATCGTTTAGGACTAGCATTTAAGACGATTAGCGAGGCTGTTGCATTTCAACCAGACTATCCAAATATTACTGCAATCGCTCGATCGTTCTATGAAAAACAAGAAGATTGGAATAATGCTATTGAACTCGCTGTTCAAGAAGGAATTCGAACAAAATCATTACACTGGTTCGATACTTTAATCAATTATGTGAACAGAGGCTTTACTAAAAAAATTAAACCTGAGTATTTCTATGAATCTTTAAAAGCCTTATATACAATTGATCAAGTTCAATTTAAAGAGCTTGTTATCTCACTTTGGAACAGCTATGAAAATGAATCATTCCATCTCCCTTGGATTCAAACAATAAATCACCTATTCTTACATGTTGAAGTAGATGCTCATGACGATTGGAATGAAATTTCTACTCGCTATCAAGAGACGTACTTCGAATTGATTACTGGACAACATTTCATGCACGAATTACAAGGACTTGTACCAGATTTATTAACAAATTGGTTTAGTTTAATGAGAGCGGAAGATTCTTTACTTGTCTCCGCAGCAGTATTAGCATGGAATGAAGTTTCACCGACAACTCTAGAATCATTACTCGTAAAAAGCGCAGGTGCCTTACTTTCAAATGCATCAGCTCATGCAAATGTTGATATGGCAGACGTATCAGCATTATTTGAAACGATTGCTGTATGGGCTGAGAAGAATGATGTAGATTTAGGTCATCAATTCACACTACTTGTTCGTGAGTTATACGATTTAACTGTTACACAACTTCTAGTAGCAGGAGCTAGCGATTATGATAAATCAGCCTTTATTAACTCTATACTAGGAGAAAATATATTAAATGAGGCTATAACAACTTCAATTACATTTAAAGATGATAGTCAAACTGAAATAACTGAGCTTACAGAACTAGATATACGAAATATACCAAACTTTGACGAACTTCATAACATACTAGCGGTACCTTCTCAGTCAAAACTAGAAAGAAAATGTATTGAAGTTAAATTACCAAGTAGATTTTTACGAAAAAATAAGTTTTCATTCCTTGTCACACCTACTGTGCATGGACAACTTGACAAAAACAGCTCTCACTTTGAATACTTACAGGCAGCAGATAGTCTCATCTATGTCCTAAATTCAGCTTCACCATTACATGATGAAGAGCTCGATACATTATTATATATTCGTGAGCAAGTACCAAATTTACAAATTAAATTCGTCTTACAAACAATTGATACGAATACTAGTGAAAATATCACGAACAGCATTAAAAAGAAAATACTCGTACATTTCCCAGAAGCACACTTTTTCCCTTACTCTCCTTCACAAGAGAGTAGTGAACAGCTAGGTAACGTAACAGACTCTATTCTTTCTAACCTTACTAAGCGTAACGTGGAAAAAGAACGCATTGAAAAATTATTATGGTTTATCCAAAAAACAATTGCATACCTTGTAAATGAGCGTGTGGAATTAGAAAATACGTTAGTGAAATCCGTTCGCTGGAATAAACATATTTTAGTAAAACTTGATGGTTTTATTAATAATCTTACTGCCATTCAAAAAGATAAAATTCGTTCTATTACAGAATCTTATCTCTTAACGAAAGAAGAGATTACGCAGGATATACATTCTCAAATTCCTGAATTGTTGCAGAGTTGCTCTGACCTCGTTCAAGAAGATAGTGATTTCAAACTGGTCCATGAAGAACTAAATGTAGCAATGAATGAAAGAATTCAAAAACATGTACAGCAAGTGCTTCTTCCTAAATTTACTGGGTCTATTCAAGAATGGATTGAAACTGCTCATAATGAATTCATTCAAGCTCAAGCTTATTTAGATGAAATGAGCGATACCTTTAATAAGCTTTATGAGGAAGAGCGTATTAAACTTCCTTGTGATTTCAAATTACTAGATGACTGGGATAGAGATGTTGCAAGAATGACGAATAGAATTACAGTAGCTAACATCAATATTTTATTACGCTTTACACCGACACAATTTTTCTTAAAGAGTGCAGGGAAATTATTCGGTAATATGCAAAAAAATCAATCTATGCTATCAAATAAATATAAACAATATATTGAAACAGAAGATTATACAGAAGTTGCTCAGATGATTTCAAAACAATTCTTCCTTCAATTTGAAGTATTTGAAGGTGCGCTAGAACGGGATATCATGATGTTCTTTAAAGACCCTCTTAGCATATTGAAACAAACCGTAGAAGCGGCCCAACTTGAAATACAAGAAGATGAGCAAACATTAACAAAGCTAAGAACAAACCCAGAAACTTATCATGATCCTTTAACACTCTTTAAATTGCAATTGTTACAACGAAAATTCATGTTAAATATCGACCAAAATAATGAACATATTGCTTCACAAGAAACAATAAATAAAACACCAACTGTTTAAATAAGAAAAACCAAGCAACTAATTCGCTTGGTTTTTCTTATTTTTAATCTACAATTTTCACATGTTCAAATGGATAATATATCGCCATGAACTTTCCTAATACTTCTGTTCTATCAATGAGCCCTAAACCGTTCCTACTATCCCTACTAACTAAACGATTATCTCCCATCACAAAAATTTTATTTTTAGGAATTGTAATCGGTCCAAAATCTTCAGTTAAATTGATAAGTAATTTTTCTGCCTGTTTTTTATTATTCTTTAAATACTCTTCATTTTTCACTTGATGATTAACATATAATTGATCATTCTTCATCTCAATTACATCTCCTGGTAATCCAATAACTCTCTTCACATAGAAATTATCTGTCTTCACGACAATAATATCCTCTCTCTCATAACTTTCAAATCTCTTTGCAAGTTTATTAATAATTACTTTATCTCCATCTTGTAACGTCGGCCTCATCGATGCTCCTTTTACAGTCGTAGGGAAAAACAAAAAGATTTTTGCCAAAAACACTAATAAACATGCAATTGCAATTATTTCAAAGAATTCACGCAAACATTTTTTCTTTTGCATCATTCCACCATCTCATCATCTTTTTATTTTTATTATAAGTACTCCGACTGGTTAATTTCCACAAAATTCTGAATTATAACATCAGAATATTACAAATATAAAAATAATAATCCCTATAAATTCACTATTTTTATATACTATGTTTTCCATCTATCAAACAGGACTTTTCCTATGAAATTTATGCTTAGAAAGTATAAGATACTGCACAAATTAAACAAACAAATATAATAGCATAGCAATAAAAAAGATACTCTCAAAATAGTCTATCAACTATTTTTGAGAGTATCTTTTTATAATCCTACATATACAATACACATCTGCGCTGCGACATATGTAAACCAAATCCAAAGCGGTTCATACTTCAGTTTGCGCCCTCCGATATCTGTCACGCCGATAATAAAATCAGAAATCACAAACAGTAAACCACCAAGTGCTGGTATCCACCATATTCCTATATTCTCGTAATATAAGGCGAATGCAAAACATGCCATTCCTCCAACCCACAAACCGTAAATTAGAGCGCCTATTGTAAAAAGTTTGTCTTGTTTTTCATTTCGAATAAAGAAAAACCACCCTATAATTAGAAAGAGTCCGTATACGAATAAACCGATCCAAAAACCATTCCATGAAATACCTGTTTGTAAAAATGCTTTCACATAGAAACAATGTGCAAGAGCGAAAGTAACCATTCCTCCAATTAATCGATGACCAATTGGAATTAATCCTGCCATAAATAAATCCCCTACAGTTGATAAAGTCATACCGAGTGCAACCCACGTACTGTACTCAGCCGATGGATCTTGTAACCATATCCAAATTGCACTTCCTGTTAAAGAAAAACTAAGAATAAGACGAACTGCTAAAGGTAACGGCATATTATTTCTCGTTCTCTTCGTCTGTCCTATTGCATAAATTGCTCCCATTAAAAAAAGAATAATTTGCCCGACTAACACAATGTAAAGTACATTCATAATATGTTCTCCTCAATAAATGCTTTATTCTATCTTTTTTCGTTACATATATCACGTTCTCCTTTTTCTATGTAAAAAAAGAAGAACAATACTGTTCTTCCATTTTAATCGTTTTTCTGTTCTCTATGCTACTTGTTTTTCTTGCTCAACTTTCTTTTTAACCGGGTTACGATTTACTACAATAATTCCCGCTGCGACACATGCTAAACCAAATAGTACAAAGTAATGGATTGCTTCCCCTAAAATTAGACTTGATAGTAGCACACCAAACACTGGTATAAAGAACATATACATCGAGACTTTCCCTACTTTGTTATACTTCATAATTGTATTCCATATACAGAATCCGGCTGCTGATAAGAACGATAAATATAAGAGCATAAGTATTGCATGTAGATTAAATGTGAATGGCATCATTCCAACTTGAAATGCACCTATACATAGCAACCCAATTGATCCGAAAATCATCTGATATGCTGTCATATACCCAATATCTAATGTTTTACTACCTTCTTTCGCTAATATGTTTCCATACGAATACATCATGGCTGCCCCAAGAAGTAATAAGCTACCTATTCCAAAATGAAATGATAAACTTCCATCACTCGGTACATTCACTAAAATCACACCGCAAAAACCGATAGCTACTCCAATTACTTTTCGCCTATTTAGAGCATCATCTTTATATAAAAAGTGTGCGAGTAAAATTTGAAAGAATGATGATGTTCCTGAAATAATCGCTCCTTCAATTCCTGAGCTGTAACTCATTCCAATATAAAAACATATATATTGAAGAAAAGTTTGAAACAAGCCAATTTGAACTAACTGCTTTCCTGTTCCTTTTTTGAACTTCATATCTTTTCCTAACGCTTTAAAAAATAATAAGAGCATTACACCAGATAAGAAAAAGCGATAGCCAGCAAATAATATTTGTTCCCCGACTTCTTGTGGCTGAATTCCAAGTTCAGCATAGCTTAATTTAATAAAGGGAAATGCGCTTCCCCATAAAAATGTTGCTACTATTGCAGCAATAAACACGCCAATCGGATGGGTAAAAAATTTCTCTGTCTTCAACTTGATGTCTTCCTTTCCGACCTTTTTATGAACAATATTCATATATACCAAAGGAAATGCGAAAACACAAGTTTTCAGTTTATCCCGCTATTCGCCGGGCAGTAAAAGCCCGATTGGCGAGGGCTAATAATCAGCGTGGGATGAACAAAACCCCCACTAATTAAAGTTTCACTTTATACTAAAACAAAAACATATCATCTAAGAAAAACATATGCTATACTATAGAATAATTACAACATAATAACTATTAAAATCAGATTCAACAGAAATGCTGCTATCCATTATGGATGGCAGCTTTCGTCGTTTTATAGGGGTTTCGATTTTGATTCTTTTTCTCAATAAGAATTCGGAAGGAGCGAGTATTAATGAACGCAGAAGTAAAAACATTACAAGCACAAAAAGATATTTCTCATCCCTCTTTATGGGATACATTAAAGAAACATTATGAACTTATATTTGCAATCACATCTGGTATTTTTATTTTAGCTGGTTGGTTATTCACAAAAAATGATGCAATAAGTGCAGGTATTACTTTCTATATCCTTGCTTATGTAATTGGAGGATTTGCAAAAGCGAAAGAAGGTATTGAAGACACAATTGAAGAGAAAGAGCTAAATGTTGAAATGCTCATGATTTTTGCAGCTATCGGTGCCGCAGTTATCGGTTACTGGGCAGAAGGTGCTATTTTAATCTTCATCTTTGCATTAAGCGGTGCAATGGAATCTTATACATTAAGTAAAAGCCAAAAAGAAATTTCAGCGCTTCTTAATCTACAACCGGAAGAAGCATTACGTATTTCAACTGGAACCGAGGAACGTATTCCAGTTGGACAATTACAAATTAACGATATTATTTTAATTAAGCCAGGTGAGCGTGTTCCTGCTGATGGCACAATTCATAATGGTGAAACAAATATTGATGAAGCAGCTATTACAGGAGAACCTATTCCGAATGAGAAAAAATTCGGCGATGAAGTATTTGCCGGCACTGTAAATTTACGTGGTGCTATCGAAGTTAAAATTACGAAGCCGAGCGATCAAACATTATTCCAAAAGATTATTCGTCTCGTTCAAAGTGCACAAAGCGAAAAATCACCATCACAACTATTCATCGAAAAATTTGAAGGAACATACGTAAAAGGTGTGCTGCTCGTTGTTGCGCTTATGATGTTCGTTCCTCATTTCTTACTTGATTGGAGTTGGAATGAAACGTTTTATCGCGCTATGATCTTACTTGTAGTCGCTTCTCCTTGTGCTCTAGTTGCAGCTATTACACCAGCAACTTTATCAGCAATTTCAAACGGAGCGAGAAACGGTATTCTCTTTAAAGGTGGTATTCATTTAGAACGTCTAGCTTCAGTAAAGGCGATTGCCTTTGATAAAACGGGAACATTAACACAAGGAAAACCTACTGTAACAGATGTATATGTTCGAGAAGGCATAGCAGAAAGTGAAGTACTTTCTATTACAGCAGCGATTGAAAGTCACTCTACACACCCTTTAGCAGAAGCGATTGTTAAATATGCAAAACATGCTTACGACATTACGATAAAAAAACCAGAAAACGTTGAAGATGTAACTGGTTTTGGATTAAAAGGAATATTAGAAAACAAAGCTTATAAAATTGGTAAAGCTGATTTTATCGGAGAAGAAATAAAAACATTTCATAATGGCATTTCTGCTTCACTTGAAAAAGAGGGGAAAACTGTCGTTTATATTAGTGATGAGGATGGTATTCTTGGACTGATTGCTTTAAAAGATACCCTTCGCCAAGAAACGATAGCGGCTATTCGTGATTTGCAAAGCATTGGTGTCGAAGCAATCATGATTACTGGTGATAATGAAGAAACAGCAAAAGCAATTGCCAATGAAAGTAATATAAAAGAATATTACGCATCATGTTTACCGGAAACAAAAGTTGAAACGATAAAGCAGTTAAAAGAAAAGTACGGCATAGTCGCCATGGTTGGAGATGGTATAAACGATGCACCTGCCCTCGCTACTGCTAGTATTGGTGTTGCAATGGGTGAAGGAACAGACGTGGCATTAGAGACTGCAGACGTTGTTCTTATGAAAAACGAATTATCTCGTCTCTCTCAAGCAATCCGTTTATCAAAACGAATGAACCGTATTGTGAAGCAAAACGTTATCTTCTCTTTAGCTGTCATTGCAATGCTGATTTGTTCAAATTTTTTACAGTTTTTAGCGCTTCCCTTCGGTGTTATTGGACATGAAGGAAGTACCATTCTTGTAATTTTGAATGGCTTACGATTATTAAAAGGAAATAATTAAAACGGGTCCCTCATAAAGGACCCGCTTTTTTTAATGGTAGCTATTGTGACCGTTCGCACTGCTGCTCGTTTTATGCTTTGGATGCGAACTGCTCTTTTGTTTGTTATTTTTATTATTGTGGTTCTTTTTATTATTACTCATGAAATATCCCCCCTGTTCCCTTTTATTATGGAACAAGAGCTCATTTTTCATTACGGGAATTATTGTCACCCGTTCTATAATGATGGAGTAAACCATTAATTTCACCGCCAAGTAAAATTACCCATCCAGTTAAGTAAAACCATAACATTAAAATAATAATACCACCGAGACCACCATATGTATTAGCGTAATTTGCAAATTTATCTACATAATAGGCAAATGAGTACGATACCACAATCCATCCTATAGTAGCAAATAACGCCCCTGAAACAACTTCTCTTCTCTTTAACTTACGATCAGGCGCAAATGTATATAAAAAGCTAAACAAAGCGATTAAAACGAAGAAACTTGCTACTAAACGTGTAATGCTCCAAACATAAGAAAAACTATCCGATAAACCAATTGCTTTAAACACGGCTGCCCCAATCACTTGTCCAAATACTGGGACGATTAGTGCAAACACGATCATAAAAATTATTGCTAACGTGAACACGATAGATAAAGCTCTTGTTTTAATAAAGGAGCGTGTTTCTGTTACATCATAAGCGCGGTTAAAAGCATTCATAACCGCATTAACACCATTTGAGGCAAACCATAACATCGATAATAGACCAAATGATAATAAACCACCATTTTGCTGATTTACAACTTTATCTACATTTACCTCAATTAAGTTCATCGCATCATCTGGTACATAAACCTCTAATAAACTAAGCACATCCTCTGTTTGAATGGGAATAAAGCCAAGAAGCGTAATTAAGAAAACAAGCCCAGGGAAAATCGCAAGCAAGAAGAAATAAGCGAGCTGTGCTGCTAAGCCCGCTACATCATCGCGCATCGTCCGGTCATATAAATCTTTCCCAAACGAAAAAGTGCGATTTCTTTTTGCTTTTTCTAGAAATTTTCTCATATTTTTTAGACGCTTTTCTTCTCTTCTTTATTTTGCTTTAGCTCAATGTATGCTTCAGTTTTTTTTTCCTCTGCATTTGAGTCCTTCATAAATAATTCACGCGCTTCTTTCATACCACCATCTTCAGCTACCACTGGCTCTTCTTCTGCTTTAAGCTCATCTACCTTTGGAGATACAGCTTGAATTTCAATCGTTTCCGGCTTTTCTACTGGCACAATCTTTTTCTTACTAAACATTTCTTTCGTTTCTTTTAACGTTTCTACAACAGACGGCGTCAATTTTTTAATTTCTGCTACTTTCGCTTTCACTACATTGAAATCAGCAAGTTCGCGTCCTTTATCTGTAACAGTTTGCACTTTTTCTTTTATCTTCGCATTTTCACCAATCTCAATCATCTTTGTTTTTGCTTTTTCTGCCGTATTTTTTACTTTTTCACGGTTTTCTTTCTTTAACATAGATACAGCTACACCTGCAGCTACACCAATCGCAATGTTTCGAGCAATATTATTTTTCTTTGCCATATTCCTTCACCCTTTCATTTCTTATATTAGAAAGTATTACTTTCTAAGCTTCCTCATATTCCTTGTTCATTTCGAATGAAAGCTAATAGCTTTACACACCCTTCTGTTACAAGGTCATACACTTCTTGGAAGTTCCCTGTAAAGTAAGGGTCAGGAACGTCTGTCCAGCCACCGTCTGGAACAAAATCGGACAGCCTACCAATATAGCCTCCAGTTTTACCAAAACTTTTTAAATCCGCTATATTCTTGTTGTCCATGGCAATAATATAATCAAACTTTGTTAAGTCTTCTTTTTCTACTTGCCGTGCTTTAATTCCTTCAAAAGAGACTTCATTTTCTTTTAAAATTTTTTGTGTTCCTTTATGTGGTGGATGACCAATATGCCAATCTCCAGTTCCTGCAGAATCAATGACAATTTTCTCTTCGAGTCCCTCTTTTACGACAAAATCTCGAAAAATTGCTTCTGCCATTGGAGAACGACAAATGTTCCCAAGACAAACAAACAATACTCGGACCATATTTTTGTTTCTTCCCTTCTTGGTGCATTTCTAAATATATATCTATAGTATAAGCAACCAATTATTAATTATAAAGGAAATCCCTACTAATTTAATAGGATTGAAAAGTTTCATTAACGAAAATGATAAAAAAATGTTAAGATAACCTTATGTTATTTTAAAGGGGGACACTTCGGTGGATTTATCCGTGAAATCAGAAGCAAACGTTGAATATATGGTAGAAGCTATTAAAGAAAAATTACGCATGGTTAATGCTGGAGCAATGAGAGCTGCTAGTTTTAACGAAGAAATGTACGAGGACTTACGTGACATTTATGAGCATGTTATGAAACGTGAAACATTCAGTATTAGTGAAATGCAAGCTATTACTGAGGAACTAGGTACATTAATTAAAAAATAACAAAGAGCCTCACGTATGCGAGGCTCTTTTAATTTCAACAAATTCATGACAACTCTTCTCTTTTCCTCATCACATTCTAAAATACTGTACAATGAAAGTAGAATCTCACCTTAGATTTTTTCTCCATACATACTACTCTAAAAAAATTGCCACACTACCATTGCTAACTGTTTTTACTGGGGGTGCTTACTTATGAGCAATTGGTACAGTAAGACGAAAAATCAAACATTAATCGACCTAGAAACAAATGAACAACACGGTTTAACAGATGAAATCGTAAATGAACGTTTAAAGCAATATGGTTATAATGAATTAGCTACCAAACAAAAACGTACTTTATGGCAACGCGTTTTCGCCCAAATTAATGACGTCCTCGTATATGTCCTTATTATCGCTGCCCTTATTTCCGCCTTTGTAGGTGAATGGGCTGATGCAAGTATTATCGCGCTCGTTGTAGTTTTAAATGCCGTTATCGGTGTAATCCAAGAATCGAAAGCAGAACAGGCTTTAGAAGCATTGAAAAAGATGGCAACACCTAAAGCTATCGTAAAGCGAGATGGTGAACTAAAAGAAATTCCATCTGAGCACGTCGTTCCAGGTGATATCGTTATGCTTGATGCTGGGCGGTATATCCCCTGCGATTTACGCCTTATCGAAACTGCAAATTTAAAAGTTGAAGAATCTGCTCTAACTGGTGAATCCGTCCCTGTCGATAAAGATGCAGTCTACCACCCTTCCATGCAAAGTGATGAGCAAGTACCATTAGGCGATCAAAAAAACATGGCATTTATGTCGACGTTAGTAACGTATGGACGTGGCGCTGGTGTTGCTGTTGAAACTGGGATGAACTCACAAATTGGCAAGATTGCTACCCTTTTACATGAAGCAGACGATGATATGACACCACTTCAAAAAAGCTTAGCACAAGTAGGAAAATATTTAGGTTTTGTCGCTGTAGCTATTTGCGCTATTATGTTTCTCATCGGTTTTTTACAAGGACGAGATACTTTGGAAATGTTTATGACTGCAATTAGTTTAGCTGTTGCAGCCATTCCAGAAGGCTTACCAGCTATTGTTTCCATCGTTCTTGCAATTGGTGTTCAGCGTATGATTAAACAAAACGTTATCATTCGTAAACTACCAGCTGTTGAAGCTCTCGGTTCTGTCACAATTATTTGTTCAGATAAAACAGGTACATTAACTCAAAATAAAATGACCGTTACTCACTTTTATAGTGATCGCACATACGACCAGCTAGAAAATTTGAATATAAATAATGATGTACACCGTCTATTATTAGAAAATATGGTTTTATGCAACGATGCCTCTTACAGTACCGACTCACAAACAGGGGATCCTACAGAAATTGCCCTTCTTGTTGCCGGAAGCTCTTTTAACATTCAAAAAGATCATTTAGAAAATAAACATGAACGTGTTAACGAATTACCTTTCGAGTCTGATCGTAAAATGATGTCAACTGTACATACGTACGATGAAAGCTACTATAGCATGACGAAAGGTGCAATTGATAAACTTTTACCTCACTGTACCCATATCTTTATAAATAATAAAATTGAGATCTTAACAGATTCTGATAAAAATCAAATATTAGAAGCTGCCGGGTCAATGTCACAAGAAGCCTTAAGAGTACTTTCATTCGCATATAAAAGATACGATTCAAACGATGTGAATATAAATCACCTCGAAGAAAATCTTATCTTTATCGGTCTTGTCGGTATGATTGATCCACCACGCACAGAAGTAAAAGATTCAATTACAGAATGTCAAAAAGCTGGTATTCGCACAGTTATGATTACTGGTGATCATAAGGATACCGCCTTTGCAATTGCCAAAGAACTTGGTATTGCTGAAGAAAAATCTGAAATTATGATTGGAACTGAATTAGATACCATTTCAGATACAGAACTAGCAAGTAAAATTAATCACTTAAATGTATTCGCTAGGGTCTCTCCAGAACATAAAGTGAAGATTGTAAAAGCATTACGTGCTGAAGGAAATATCGTTTCCATGACTGGTGACGGTGTAAATGATGCTCCTTCTTTAAAGCAAGCAGATGTTGGAGTAGCAATGGGAATTACAGGAACAGATGTCGCAAAAGGCGCAGCAGATGTAGTTTTAACAGATGATAACTTCTCATCTATTGTGAAAGCTGTTGAAGAAGGAAGAAATATTTATCGTAATATTAAAAAGTCTATTCTCTTCCTACTTTCTTGTAATTTCGGCGAAATTATAGCTCTCTTTTTAGCTATTTTACTCGGCTGGGCAACACCACTACGCCCGATTCACATTTTGTGGGTAAATTTAATTACAGATACACTGCCTGCATTATCACTCGGTGTTGATCCTGAAGATCCAGATGTGATGAAGGAAAAACCACGGCATGCGAAAGAAAGCTTATTTAGCGGTAGCGTTCCTTTTCTTATTTTCAATGGGGTTGTAATTGGACTTCTTACTTTAACAGCCTTTATCGTTGGGGCAAAGCTCTATACAGGAGATACAAATTTATTTCCTCTCTTCCCAGACCAAATTGATGAAGACGCGCTATTACACGCTCAAACGATGGCATTTGTCGTTCTTAGTTTTTCTCAGCTCGTTCATTCATTTAACTTACGTTCAAGAACGAAATCAATTTTTTCAATTGGGATATTTACAAATAAATATTTAGTCTTCTCACTTCTAATCGGTGTTCTTATGCAAGTGTGTATTATCTCCATCCCACATCTTGCCAATATATTTGGTGTGCATGCATTAACAATGCGAGATTGGGGATTTGTTCTCTTGTTAAGTATCATTCCGCTTGTTGTGAATGAAATCATTAAATTAGTTAAGAGAAACTAAAAGGCAATGAGGACTGTTCCTCATTGCCTTTTCTTTATCCTTGTAATTCTTTTTTGATGTTCTCTGTTAATGTAGCCATGCGCTTGCGGCTTTCTTCACGCTCACGTTTATTTTGCTCTTCAATTTGTTGTGTTTCTTGCATACCTCTTGAAATAATGTTCCAAGTTTCCTCAAGTGTTTCCATCTTAATACTAGAAGAACCTGATAATCTCGCTACTTCCACACTTTGAGTTGCGATATTTTGTGCATTTTTCTTAAGTAATTCATTTGTACGGCGATCAAGTTCAGCCATAGAGTCCGCAACAAGCTTTTGACGTTTCGCATTTACCGCTTGAATGATACCATTTTTAAAGATAGGAATCGTTGTAATAAATGCTGTATTGATTTTACCGATTAATTTATTGTTACCGCGTTGAATCATACGAATTTGTGGTGCCGTTAATAGAGCAACCATACGTGCTTTTTCTAAATCATCAATACGTTGTTCTAAAATTTCAACAGAGTTTTTAAGCGATTCTAATTCAATACCCGCTAACTGATCATTATTACGTATGCGCTCTTCGTACATCGGAACTAACTCTGTATTTAAACGCTCTAATAACATTTCCCCTGCTACTACGTATTTTTCTAAGTCTAAATAATACTTTAAGTTTTGCTCATATAAACCATCTAACGTACCAATTGATTTTTTCATTTCATCTTGATACTTCGTAATTTCTACGTATACTTTATCCATTTCGCGACCCATCGTCTGATACTTACTAAAGATTTGTTCAATCATTTTATCTGCTTTTTTGAACATACGTGAGAAGAAACCACTTTTCTCTTCCGCAAAGTCTTTACTATCAAATCTGTCCATAATTTTACCAAGCTGTTTTAATAATTCACCAGAGTCTTCTACTTTCGATAAAGACATTGTATGTAAAATTTGATCAGCGAAACGTGAAATTTCCATAGAAGGTTCTTTTCCGAGTTCAATTAATTCTAATTGATCTTTAATGTCTACTGCGTTATAAATACGTTGCACTTCTGCATCTTGTCTAAGTTGCAAGCGAACATCTTGTGCGGTTTGCTCATTCAATTCTGTTTTCGAATCTAGTACGACTGGGTTATTCATATGGTATTCTCCCTTTCCTTATAAAAATGGACGAAATAGTCCTTTTATTGTTTGTGATAAATTTTTATAGGCTGATGAACCATGAAATTCAAGATCGAAATTAACTTCTTCAAGCCAATGTGAATCAAATGCTCCTGATTGAATATACGGTTCAATATCGTTTCTCCCCGTTGGATTAAAGTGGAATACATCTACTCCAATTTGATTTAAAAATAGTAATAACACAGCATCAGAACGACTTAATTCTCCGCTCTTCTCATTATTAAATATAACAATTTTCGGTACTTCTTGCGAATAATCAAATTTCTCAAGCTGCTCTAAAATGTTCGGTGGTATTTGAGAGAGTTGTGCGAAAACATACAGTGCTACATCTTGTTTCGTCTCTTTCGCAATTGGTTTACACATTTCACTTTCGCACGTATGGATGATTGCTTCTGCAATACCATGTTGTAATCCTTCTGGTAAACGCTTATGCGGCCACCAATGGCTGTTCATAATTAAATCCGGATGTAACTTCCCTGCGCGGTCCAATGCATCTCGATAATGATATTGGAAATTCGCTTTTTGTTCTTTCGTGAACGGGAATGTATTAATCAAGAAACTGTTATCAAATGATGTAACAGCCTTTAGTCGCTGAAAATATTCTTTATCATTCTTTGAAACACCTGATATTTTTGCAAATAAAGAAGGAATATAAATATGCTTATTTTCAACAAAGAATGTTGGGCGTACAAATGCCTTTTCTTTCGTAATTAAAAAGAGTTCATCGTACGTTGTTTTGAGCGTACGGGCTACAGGTGTATACGAACGGAATTGCCACGGTTTGTATAATAATGAATTATCGTGGTGAAGTACTTGCTCGATTTCTTTTGAAGCTTGATAAGCTACTGTTGCGACGCGTTCACGACGCCGATCAGGAAATGGTTCCAATGAAATACGGCCTGAATGAGATACGACAAAGGTCTTTCCTTCCTCATCTACACTCTCAAATCCATCTTTTCCTTCTGGGTGATAATAAAGCACATCACAGCCGAGCATAATAAGAAAGTATAAGAAATATATACGACTCTCCGTCGCATCACCGTACCAAACGATACGTGGCATTTGTTTCTTATAATTAATCGTAGAGAACCACTTCGCTACGTAATTTTCACTTAATTTAATCATATCGATTAAGAAACGCCGGAATCCTTCTGTTTTTAAAGATTGATTATGTTGTTTCTCATACAATTTCAATACAGAAATAAACGTCGTATGTATATAATGCTGTAAATCAGGATTGTCTACTTGCGGTAATAGTTGTTTTCCAGACAAATGTGCTACAAGCCTATTTACTGTAAGTCCATTCGGCGCTTCTTGATGTAATGCAAAAACTTCTTGAATATGGCGCAGTTTTTCGGGATCAATCACCTTATTTAAATTTTGTTCATGCAAAACCTCGATCCCTTTTGCTTCATTATAATCAAATAGTTCATTGAAATATTCATCTACATCATTCGGAACACCAAGAATGCGACTTGCTATATAACTAAATTTCATCTCATTCTCTGTCAGTTCATATTGTGGACGTTTTTCTAAAAGCGCTTCAAATTGCTTTAAATCTGATTCATCTTTTAATGCATATGGTTGAAGTGTAAAACGTGAAAACACAACAGTTCACCTCCAAAAACATTTACGTTTTTTATAAAGTCTCTCTTCTATTATAAACTATTTCTAGTTATAAAAAATGGGCGCTCGCATAACGAGCAAACCCATTTCAACTATTTATGTTCATTTTTAGTAGCTGCAACTTCTTCTTTAGCTTGTCCAGAATTCTTCATGTAGTGAAGTATAAATGTTGCTCCAAACGCTATAACTAAAATAATAAAGAACAGCGTATGACTTACCTCAATATGAATGACAGACAGTAGCATTTTTGCTGCAATAATTAAGATTAAAATATATGCTGTCGTTTCAAGTTCTGGAATACGCTCTAACAATTTTAAGAATACGCCAGCAATACCGCGCATCATTAAAATACCGAGCATTCCACCTAATAGTAAAATCCAAACTTCATTCGATACACCAAACGCAGCAAGTACACTATCTACAGAGAATGCGATATCCATTAATTCAACCATCGCAACCGTCCCCCAGAAAACACCGAACATTCTGAAGAGAATACTATTTTGGTTCATACCATGGGCTTCTTCTTCTTCTGAAGTGCCTTTTCTTTTATCAATGAAATATTTAATTGACAGCCAAGCTAAGTAAAGCGCACCTAACACTTTTACCCATGCCAATTTAATTAAGAACATTCCGATTCCAATTGCAATAAAACGGAATACATAAGCTCCAATAAGTCCATAGAATAATGCTTTTTTTCGTTTTTCTTCTGGAAGATGTTTTACCATTACCGCTAACACAAGTGCATTGTCAGCAGATAATAACCCTTCAAGTACAACAAGTGTACCTATTAACCCCCAAGATACTGGATCTTGTAACACTTTAATCCACATGTCCAAGTCGAAAAACTGAGCATACGTATCAAGGATTCCTTGCAAAATACTCATCTTACCTTTATCCCCTATTCTTTGCTAGATTTATAGAAAGGTCAAAAAAAGGAAACGAATACCGTTTCCCTTCTTATGCATCCAAGCCATACGCTCTTACAAGCGCACCTAATCCACCTTGGAATCCACTTCCTACTGCACTAAACTTCCACTGTCCATTATGACGATATAATTCACAAAAGACAACTGCTGTTTCAATGGAGAAATCTTCCCCTAAATCAAAACGAAGAACTTCTTCGTTTGTTTCTTCATTTGCTAAACGCACGAATGCATTTGCAACCTGTCCAAAGTTTTGATTACGGCCTTCTCCATCATAAATTGTAACTGTAATAGCAATTTTATGAACATCTGCTGGAACCTTTTTCAAATCGACAACAAGTTGCTCATCATCACCGTCACCTGCACCTGTACGGTTATCTCCTGTATGTAAAACTGATTCACAAGGAGACTGTAAATTATTATAGAAAATAAAATCAGTTTCCTTCGTACATTTCCCGTTCGCATCTAATAAAAAGGCAGATGCATCTAAATCGAAATCAGATCCACCATCATAAGATTTAATATCCCATCCAAGACCAATTACTGCTCTTGATAAACCTGGGCTTGTTTTAGCTAAATCTATTTTCTGTCCTTTTTGCAATTGAATAACCATATATTTTCACCTCTATATTTTAATTTCAAAAAATATATCCATCAGTAAATACGCGTTTCACCGATGGATATATAAATCTATTACTCTACATCTAAACCAAAGTTATTACATAGAGAACCTAATCCACCTTGGAATCCACTTCCGATTGCATTGAATTTCCATTCACCTGCGTGACGGTATAATTCACTTACTACTACTGCAGTTTCAATAGAGAAATCTTCTCCTAAATCGTAACGAATTAATTCTGCATTCTTTTCTTCATCCATAATGCGTACGAAAGAGTTAGAAACTTGTCCGAAGTTTTGGCTACGGCCTTCTCCATCATAAATTGTGATTGTGAAGCAAATACGCTCGATATGTGCAGGAACATTTTTTAAGTCTATTTTAATTGTTTCATCGTCGCCTTCACCTGCACCTGTACGGTTATCTCCTAAATGCTCTACAGCACCATTCGCACCTTTTGGATTATTATAGAAGACGAAATCCTCTGCTCCTGAAACTTTACCGTTAGCACCTACTAAGAAGATACTAACATCTAAATCGAAATCGCTTTGTCCGTCATAACGATTCGTATCCCAACCAAGTCCTACAAGAACTTTCGAAAGACCTGGATTTGTTTTTGTTAAGTCTACCTTTTGTCCTTTTTTCAATGAAATTGATGCCATATACAATTCCTCCTTGGTTTATCTTATTGGTAACGTGATACAATCTCACTTAAGTTTTTATCTTGTGTTCCTTCTCCAACTGCTGAAAACTTCCATTCGTTTCCGTCTCGATACATTTCCCCTGCAATTAAAGTCATTTTGCCAGCGTAATTATCTGACAAGTTATAACGTGCTAATTCTTCACCTGTTTGTGGGTTTTGAATACGAATATATGCATTGCGAATCATCCCAAAATCTTGACGACGATTTACACAGTCATAAATATTTACAACGAATACTAAACGATTAATACGGCTCGGAACTTTATGTAATTCTACGAAAATTGTTTCGTCGTCACCAGCGCCTTCACCTGTTAAATTATCTCCTGAATGAATGATACTACCACAAGTAGAAAGTTTGTTGCCGAAGTAAACTAGATCATTTTTGTTTAAAAAACGATCCCCTTCTAACATAACAACAGATGCATCACAATCTACACTTGGTTTACTTCCAAATAAAGAAGACAGAAACCCACCTGATTGCCCAATTGGATCCCAGCCTAAGCCAACCTGCAGTTTCGCTACTCTCGGTTGTCCTTTTGTTAAATCAATCTTTTGTCCTTTTTCTAAAATAATAGGCATGAAGTTTCTTCCTTTCTACAAAGCATTTTCCAAATCGGAAAACATTGTATTCTCCTCTTATATTGTAGCATTATTTATCTAATGAGAAAAAGGATAAATTCTCAATTATATGAAAACAGATACTATATTTATTTATACTGATGTAATAAGTGGTAAATAGAACCAATCATTCCTGCACAATTGCCGCTTTGCGCAAGTTTAATCTCACAATTACTATAAATATCTTGATTTAAGTATGTTCCTATCTCTTCCTTCACTTCATTTAAAAAATCATCTCCTCTTTCAGTAATTCCCCCACCAATAATAATCATTTTCGGATTAAAAATATAAGCAAGGTTACTAATTCCAATCGCCAAATGTTTAAAGAAAATCTTCACAGCTTGAATAACACTGCTATCACCCTTATCATATAATTCGAAAATTGTTTTACCATCCCACTCCTTTTCACCTTTATATCTTCGTACGAGATGAATTAATCCCGAAATTGAGGCAACCTCCTCAAAAGTATTCCCTTCTATTAACATGCTCCCCCATTCCCCAGCGCCAAACGAATGTCCACGGTATAACTCCCCATTTATAACAATTGCTCCACCAATGCCCGTTCCAAGCGTAAGCATAATAAAATCGCTTTCTCCCCTCCCTGTACCTTTCCATTTCTCGCCTAAGGCCGCACAATTAACATCATTTTCAATAGATACAGGAACTTTTAATACTTCTTGTAGTCTCTCAACAATAGAAATATTAGCATAACGCGGAATATGATCCACACCTCCCGTTATAACTCCTTTATCAATATCAACAATTCCCGCTGTACTAATACCAATTCCGGAAATAGTATGTTCAGTCATTAACTTTTTTGATAAATATATAAGCTTTTGAACAATTTGTTCCCCTCCCAAGTGAATTTCTGTTGGGACCTTTTTATGTATTAGTACTACCCCTATTTCTGAAACAATTCCATATTTAATTTGCGTACCACCAATATCAAATGCAATATACTCTTTCATCCGTTACCACTTCCTCTACTATTATGAGTGTAAATTCTCCATCACTCTACTATATTCACATTAACTCTTTTCTCCCTTTAGAAATACACCTCCTTTTTCTTATGAAGTGGACTTGTTCAGTGCCCTCCCTTTTTCTATATATAGTTTTTTTGCATAAAACTCTTTTTCCTATGAAATATTACAAAGGGGTGTATTTTAGATGGAACAATAATTTTTTCTTCAGGAGGAAAACAATGACAAAAATCTTCATTTTAGCATCAACACTTTCTTTATCCTTTTTTAGCGGCTTAAATATTGGTAATGCTGCAACTGAAAACTTCAATCCAATAACAAACGCTATTGTACAAAATAACGATAATTTAGCAGAAGGTAATTCAAAAGATAATAATAAACCTCCAGGAAACAATGGTTCTCAGGACGATAGTGGTTCTGACGGCAATGGTTCTGGTGGCAACGGCTCTGGTGGCAGTGGTTCTGGTGGCAACGGTTCTGACGGCAATGGTTCTGGTGGCAACGGTTCTGGTGGCAGTGGTTCTGGTGGCAGTGGTTCTGGTGGCAATGGCTCTGGTGGCAGTGGTTCTGGTGGCAACGGTTCTGACGGCAATGGTTCTGGTGGCAACGGTTCTGGTGGCAGTGGTTCTGGTGGCAGTGGTTCTGGTGGCAGTGGTTCTGGTGGCAACGGTTCTGACGGCAGTGGCTCTGGTGGCAGTGGTTCTGGTGGTAACGGTTCTGACGGCAATGGCTCTGGTGGTAGTGGCTCTGGTGGTAACGGTTCTGGTGGCAACGGTTCTGACGGCAATGGTTCTGGTGGCAACGGTTCTGGTGGCAATGGTTCTGGTGGCAACGGTTCTGGTGGCAACGGTTCTGGTGGCAACGGTTCTGGTGGCAGTGGTTCTGGCGGCAGTGGTTCTGGTGGCAACGGTTCTGGTGGCAACGGTTCTGGTGGCAGTGGTTCTGGTGGCAGTGGTTCTGGCGGCAACGGTTCTGGTGGCAACGGTTCTGGTGGCAGTGGTTCTGGCGGCAACGGTTCTGGTGGCAGTGGTTCTGGTGGCAGTGGTTCTGGTGGCAGTGGCTCTCAGGGAGGCAACCGTGTTAAAGGCGACAGCAGTTCTCAAGGTGGCAATGGCTCTCAGGGAGGCAACCGTGTTAAAGGCGACAGCAGTTCTCAAGGTGGCAATGGCTCTCAGGGAGGCAACCGTGTTAAAGGCGACAGCAGTTCTCAAGGTGGCAATGGCTCTCAGGGAGGCAACCGTGTTAAAGGCGATAGCGGCTCTCAAAGCGGTAACGCAAAAGATAATGCAACAAAACAAGGCAATAAATTGCCTAATACTGCAACGCATTATCCTGCATCTATTTTAATTGGTCTTTCGACATTCCTAATTGGTGTGTTACTATTTATTCGTCGTAAAAACGCAAAATAAAAAAATCATCCTTCCATCTAAAAATACATGAAACAGATTATAAAGTGAAACTTTAATCAGTGGGGATTTTGTTCATCCCCCACTGATTATTAACCTTCACCAATCGGGCTTTTACGGGCAGCAGGGCTCCCACCTAACTTCTTTGCTCCAGCTGAATTTTGAAGTGGGAGTTTTACTGCCTGACAAATAGCGGGATAAAACTAAAAAGGACTTTGATTGCATTTTATTATGCAATCAAAGTCCTTTTTGCCATCTAGTAGAAAGAGCATTAATACGCTTTTCCCCAATACACCATCTGCTTCGCTTTTTTACTACAGCAAATACATTCGTCAGCTAAACTTTCTTGTTCGAACGGAATACAACGTGAAGATACTCCAACTTCTTCTTTTAATTTTTCTTCACAAGCTAGTTCTCCACACCACATCGCTTTAATAAATCCTTGCTTTTCATCAGCCGCTTTTTTCATCTCTTCGAAATTCGTCACACTATACGTATTCTCATCGCGAAATACTTTTGCTTTGCTAAATAAAGAATGGTGAATTTCCTCAAGTAGTACTGGAATGCGTTCTTCTAATTGATCCATTGATATAAACTCTTTTTCTTTCGTATCTCGCCTTACAAGTACAACTTGATTCTTTTCAATATCCTTTGGACCAACTTCTAATCTAATTGGAACACCCTTCATTTCATACTCATTAAATTTCCAGCCAGGTGTTTTATTGCTAGCATCTATTTTTACACGTGCAACCTTCTGAATACGTCCTTGCAACTCTGTTGCTTTTTCTAACACACCTTCTTTGTGCTGAGCAATAGGAACGATAACAACTTGTACTGGAGCGACTTTTGGCGGCATTACAAGTCCGTTATTATCGCTATGAACCATAATAAGTCCACCTATCATTCTTGTTGATACACCCCAAGATGTTTGATGTACGTATTGCCATTTACCGTTACGGTCTAAAAACTTAATATCAAATGCTTCAGAGAAATTCGTTCCAAAGTTATGAGATGTTCCTGTTTGAAGTGCTTTTCCATCATGCATTAAACTTTCAATCGTATAAGTTGCCTTCGCTCCTGCAAACTTTTCTTTTTCTGTTTTTTGCCCTTTAATAACCGGAATCGCTAAATACTCTTCACAAAAAGCAGCATATAGATTTAAAATATTTAATGTTTCAATTTGAGATTCTTCTGCCGTTTCATGAATCGTATGACCTTCTTGCCATAAAAATTCAGTTGTACGAAGGAATGGTCTCGTCGTCTTCTCCCAACGAACTACTGAACACCACTGGTTATATAACTTTGGTAAATCATTATATGATTGAACAATTTTTGAAAAATGCTCACAGAATAGAGTTTCAGATGTAGGACGTATACAAAGTCTTTCCGCCAATTTCTCATCTCCGCCATGAGTAACCCATGCTACTTCAGGAGCAAATCCTTCAACATGATCTTTCTCTTTTTGTAATAAACTCTCTGGAATAAACATTGGCATGTACACATTTTCATGACCAGATTCTTTTAATTTTTCATCCATCACTTTCTGCATATTTTCCCATAATGCATAACCGTATGGACGTAAAATCATACAACCTTTCACACTTGAATAATCAACAAGCTCCGCTTTTTTTACAATATCGGTATACCACTGAGCAAAGTCTTCTTCCATTTTCGTAATGGCTTGTACTTGTTCTTTTACCATAGTTATTCTTCCTCCTTTAGAAAATAGAAAAAGCCCGCGTCCCCAAATAGGGACCGAGCTTTGTCGGCGTTACCACCCTGATTCATACACAAAAAAATTGAGTATGCTCTCTTTTTGATAACGGGAATTTCCCGCTGCATATGCAGAACTCAAAGGTAGGTTCCATATCGCCTCTTTAAGAATCTTCCAGCCAAAAGGATTCTCTCTCTGCCAAAAGGTAAGACATGTACTATTCCTTTTTCATCGTTATAACAAAATAAATTTGTTGAATATCATAATATAAATTTTATTTCAAAACAAGAGCCAATTTTCTTATTTTTATACATTATTTTCAATTATCACTGTTTTATACGTAACTTTTCCGAACTATTTTTACAAGTTGATGAGCAACCATACCAATTAGTGTACCAATTAAAACGAAGAAACAAATAAATCCGTATCCCATTCCTTCCCAACCACCAATAGCGATCATTGTTACAGGAAAGAAAGCTAAACAAAGAAGTACTAAACTAAGTGCAAATATAATATCAAACTGTTTGTCTGGAAAACGTTTCTTTAGTAAATATGACATAAAAAATACAAGGAGAACGGTGACTCCACCAATGATGTAAAAGATACCAAATCCATCTAGCCAATCCATAGTATTCCCTCCTTCCATTCATTCCCTTATACTTATTATATGTTTAATTTTTCTGAAAATAAATAACGAAATTTTATTCAAAAATATATTTTTATTACCAGGTATTAATAGTAATATATAAGAATAGGTTTTATATAATCAGGAGGGAAACTTTATGGATAAAGCATTAACAAATCGCGTCATTATTTTATCTTTTGACTGCTTATCAGCTTTAGATTTTCCTATATTACAAAAACTACCTAATTTCCAAACTTTAATAAAAAGGGGCGCAATTGCGAAAAAAGTGGAGCCAATTTATCCTTCTGTAACATATCCAAGCCACTCAACAATCGTAACCGGTAATTATCCTAATAAGCATGGCGTTGTCAGCAATACATTACTTCAACCAGGACGTGAGTCACCAGATTGGCATTGGTACCGAAAGTCCATTAACGGGACAACTTTATATGATGAAGCACGCAAAGCAAATTTAACGACAGCAGCCCTTCTATGGCCTGTTACTGGAAGAGCAAATATCGATTACAATTTACCAGAAATTTTTCCAAATAGACCGTGGCAAAATCAAATTTTAGTTTCATTATTTAGCGGTAGCCCGCTATATCAATTAGATTTAAATCGTCGTTTCGGCCATATACGAAATGGATTGTCACAGCCTGAGCTTGATAATTTCGTCCTTGCTTCTGCCGTACATACAATTCAGACGAAAAAGCCTAATGTTATGTTTGTACATTTTACTGATTTAGATACTCAAAGACATTACCATGGCTTCGAGTCTGAGGAAACAGTAGCTGCAATCCACAGACACGACGAACGCCTCGGAAAAATTATCCATACATTAAAAGAAAGTGGTATATACGAAGAAAGTACAATTATTGCACTTGGTGACCATAGCGCTTTAAGTGAAAACAAAGCAATCCAATTAAATGTCCTATTCTGTCAAAAAGGGCTTATATCCGTAAATAAACGTGGAAAAATACACGATTGGAAAGCTTATTGCCAAAGCTGTGATGGATCTGCCTACGTACATGTAAAGGATAAAAATGATACTGAAACGATTAAAGAGATTCAACTTCTTCTTGAAGAGCTTCTTCAGGATAAACAAAATGGAATTGAATTTATTCTGCACGATGAAGATGCAAAAGAACGTGGCGCTGATGGTAATTGCTTATTTATGCTAGAGGCCATGGAAGGTTATTACTTCATTGAAAATTATACAGGTGATTTCATAAAAGAAATTAATAAAGAAGATGTTAATTCTAGTAAGAAATATACATTTGGAACACATGGATATTCCCCAACAAAACCTAACTATGAAACAATTTTTATGGCTGCTGGGAAAGGCATTCAAAGCGGCGTTACAATTCCGTATATGAGACTGATTGATGAAGGTCCGACTATCGCTAGGTTACTCGGTTTGCACTTAGGTGAAACAGACGGCGCAATTGTAGAGGATTTACTTCAATTGTAAAGAACTGTGTATATATGTAAAAGTTATGTAAAAATCATCACTGTTTCTCTTTTTATAATTTTTATTTTTGTACACTGTTAGTAGAACAAATTTAAGGGGGAACATTATATGAAAAAAATGTCCAGACAAGAAAAAAGCTGGATATTGTACGATTGGGCGAACTCGGTATATTCGCTCGTCATTACAACTGCATTATTTCCAATTTACTTTAAAGCAGCTGCAAAAGAAGCTGGACTATCTGGCGCAACTTCAACAGCCTATTGGGGATATGCAAACTCGGTCGCTACACTTTTAATTTCTATACTCGCTCCTATTCTCGGCACAGTTGCTGATTATAAGGGATTTAAAAAACGATTTTTCACATTCTTCTTTGGACTCGGTATCGTATTTACAAGTATGCTAGCAATTGTTCCAACATCTCAGTGGTACTTATTACTAGGATGCTATATGCTCGCATTAGTTGGCTTTGCTGGAGCAAATATTTTTTATGATGCATTTCTAGTAGATGTTACCTCTGGAGATAGAATGGACCGAATTTCTACGCGAGGTTTTGCATTAGGTTACATTGGGAGCACAATTCCTTTTATCGGTTGTATTGCTCTTATTATTCTTGCTCAAAAAGGAACTATCCCCTTATCAGTCGGAATTGCTAGTCAAATTTCCTTTGCAATAACAGCTCTTTGGTGGGGACTATTTACGATACCAATGCTAAAAAATGTAGAGCAAACACACTATATTGAACGTCATCCAAGACCAATTGCAATGAGCTTCAAGCGCCTTGCTAATACGTTTAAAAATATTAAAGAATATAAAACTGTATTTATGTTCCTAATAGCTTACTTTTTCTACATTGATGGGGTAGATACAATTATCACTATGTCTACTGCTTACGGAACAGATCTCGGTATTAGTGCAACCAATCTATTAATCATCTTATTTGTAACACAAATTGTCGCTTGTCCATTTGCTTTATTATATGGAAAACTATCGGAAACATTTACCGGTAAAAAAATGCTATATGTCGGCATTATCATTTATATCATTATTTGCACATATGCTTATTTCTTAAAAACGACGTTTGATTTCTGGATTTTAGCAATGTTAGTTGCTACTTCTCAGGGCGGGATTCAAGCACTTAGCCGTTCTTATTTCGCAAAACTAGTACCGAAAGAATCTGCAAATGAATTCTTCGGATTTTATAATATCTTTGGTAAATTCGCAGCAATTATGGGTCCGGTATTAGTAGGTGTCACAACACAATTAACAGGAAAAACAAACGCTGGTGTCCTTAGTATTATTGTCCTATTTATTATCGGTGGATTCTTATTAACTAGAGTACCTGAAAATGATACGTCCGTTACACCACCTAATCCGAAAACTAAAACAATATAAGAGAAAGATCCCCTTCACACAAGAAGGGGATCTTTCTCTTATATTTTTAACGATAACGCCCTACAATTAAAAACTCTAAAGCTTGTACAAAAATAGTTTATCGACAGTTGTTCCTAATACTTCTGCTAACCGGAATGCTAGTGCTAAGCTTGGATCATATTTATTATTCTCAATTGCATTTATCGTCTGTCTTGATACGTTACACTTATCCGCTAATGCACCTTGTGAAATATTATTTGCAGTGCGCAATTCATAGATTTGATTTTTCACACCGTTTCTCCTAACCTGTAAAATCGTTTTTACATCATCAGTATATAGTTGGGGCATGTCATTGTCAAAAGATTGCCACAAGAAAAGGGAGCAATTCTGCTCCCTTACAATAGCTATTTCGAAACTAATCAATTCGTCATTTCCTCTCGATTCACAATATCTTCTTTCTTTATTTGCATACGTAAAACCGGACCTATCGCAAATAAAATAAGTGCCATTGCTATACAAAATACAGTAACTAGTGAGGTCATCTCCTTCAATCCTCCAGCTAGTGAAGTTCCAATTAACATTGCCCCCATGAACAGTGGTAAAATCGTTCCATTTACTCTGCCAATCATATTTTCTGGTACAAGTTGAATCATAAGCGTACCGACAACTATATTGACACAGGCTAAACAAATACCTGTTCCAAATCTCATGAAACTAGTAATCCAAAATGATGTAGATAACCCTTCTACTAAAAATGACATCGCTAATATGCTCATACCGAATACAAACATCTTTTTCGGATTCACTTTTGAAGCGAAAACTGCAGCAACAATACCACCAATTAACATACCGATTCCATCAGCTGCGGCTAAATATTGAACGGCTTCTTTTTCCATTCCAAGCCGTTCTATTACAAGAAACACTTCTAATGGATTCGTTAGTCCAACAGCTAAGCCCATAATGGTGAAAGTGATCGTAATCATACGTAAATTTTTCGTATGAAGAACGTATTTCCAACCTTCTTTTATATCATTTTTTAATGAACCTCTCGCCACTTGCTCTTGTTCCACCCATTTTGGTAAAAATGAAAGAGCGATAGCAGATAACAAAAATAAAATAATTAAGCTATATAGTGACGTAAATAAACCAAGTTGTGTGTACACAAGCGATCCTACCACTGGTCCAAAAATCATAAATAGCGACTGTAATGTTTGATTAAATGCAATCGCATTTGCTACCTGTTCTTCTTTTACATAGCGTTTAAATATACGCGAAGATGATGGCTGGGAAAACTGACCTACAATCGCGGAAATGAGTGTTGCAAAAAATATAGCCTGCCAATAATCCAGCTTTAACAACAAGACAATTCCTACAATAGACAGTACACTTAATACATCTCCAGCAACCATCGTTCTTTTCGGATTCCAGCGATCAGCTAGCGCCCCACCGATAAACGAGAAAATAAAAATAGGTGCATATTCCATAACCGATAATAAAGAAACTGAAACTGGATCATTATTCGTTCGCTCCATTATGAAATACAAAAGAGCCATATTTCTGATCCAAATTGCAAATTGTTGTAAAATATCAGATGCCATAACGAGCATAAATGCTCGGTTTTTAAATAAAGCGTTCATTTTCATTCCCCTTTCATAAACCGACCGTTCGGTCTAATTTATTTTGTAAGAAAAGCAACTGACCTATTATTCAGCTGCCATTCCTTTTAACAATACATCTATTGCCTTTTTATAAATACGTTTCAGCTCTTTATAATCTAACTCGTAGTAAAGTACTCCAAGCCCCGATAATAATCCATTCACAATATACATAAGATCACGCGTATCATCTTCTTGAAACTCTCCAGACTGTATACCTGCTTCAATTAATTTCTCAACCATAACATATGATTCTCTAGTTAAAGCTAACAGTTCATCCAGAATTTCTTTACTTACAACTTGGCTCATAGAGAATTCCTCTATTGCATTTGAAATGGGTTGCTGTATGTCCTCTACATAATATTCCGCGAGACCATATAGTTTTTCAGTACTAGTACTATACAACTTCTCTTTTTCATTCCATTTTTCAAGCCAATCATACGTATGCTGTTTCACTACAAATAAAAATAATTCTTCTTTACTTTTAAAGTGATAATAAATGCTTCCTTTACTTCTCTCTGTAATTTCACAAATCTCTTCCATAGATGTAGCTGCATAGCCCTTCTGTGAAAACAGACTTTCTGCTTTATAGGCAATTTCTTTCTTTATCTCTTCTGCGCTTCTTCTCATATTCACACCTCTTTAAACCGACCGTTCAGTCTAATAATAACAAATAAAAAACCTCTATCGCAAGAGGCTATACTCCTTATTTAAGAAAACGTACTTTCAAACCACATTCGAATCATATGTATTATTCCAAATTTAAATCCTCATTTAGTAAGAAATACGGTTCCCTTTTCATTTCCCCTAGCATGTTAAAAATATTTAATCAAACGTTTGTTTAACTGTTTTTATGCATATGTAAGCCAACTAATCAAACGTTTGTTTAAAAAGAAATACGCCCCCTATAAGGCGTATTCTCATCAATCACCACCGCCTCCACCACCGCAGCTACCTCCACTATCTCCACCAAAAGAACCTCCGCAATCATGTGAACCTCCATCGTGCGAGCTATCATTATCCGATCCAGCAAAGAAAAATAATGGTGATGAGCTGTTGGATGAATTATGAATGTTATTTTGTTTTGTAAGATTTACCTTCTTTTTGTTTGATCGAACTGCTGTTACGATCGTTCCAACTACAACAAATAATAGTATGACAATAATAAATTCCATATAAAAGCCTCCCTTAATCTTCGAATAATTGAATGGTTCTCTCTAAATTTTCAAGTGAAATGAAGCGCGATTCACGAAGGATCTCTTTTCCATTATAAAATAATAAAACTGTTGGCCCTGTAAATACTGCATATCGCCCCGCAATCTCTTGCATGTCTTGTAGTAATATTTCTACTTTCTCTACGTAATCATAATTCTCTAATACGCAATTTACTTTTCTTAACATAACATCACAAACACCACAATTTTCCGTTTTAATAAACAGCAGTACTAATTGTTGTCCTTCAATATATGTCGCTAATTCTTCTATCGTTTCAAATGTATTCATCTTATCCCTCTTAGCGTAATTTACGAAATACTTTACCCTGATACATACGAAAAGCTGAACTATCTTTAATCTTTCTCTTTTCCATTACCTGCTGAAAACGCAGCGTTTTTGCTGTTAACTCTTCTTGTAATTCTTTTCTCTCTACTTCATCATAACAGCACGCAATTAAGTCTTCTATTTTTAATATATCTTTTTGTAGTTCCATTTCTGGTGGAATCATACCTGCATTTTTCAAGATTTTATAACTCATTCTAAGTTCTGGAGGTACCATTGAAAGGTCTTCTAATTGTAGTGGTTTTCCTTTCCCCGGAATATGATCGAGATCACCATTCCGTATTGCTTGTCGAATTTTTTCTTCAGCAATGTTCAAAAAGACATCCACACCATTCGCCCCTTTACATATTTTTACTATTATTTTACATGATATTTTCTCATCTTGCTACGCTATTACAAATTGACTTTATACAATTTTTTCTCAAATTTAATTACAAGGAGCCTTTTCCTCCCTAATCAATATTTTATTTTCATGTGTAGTCTGTATTAGAGCCATTTAATATTGAGAAAATCTTTGTGAATCCAATAAAGCGTTTACACCAAATCTTGCATTTGCTACGATTTAATCACCCCCAGCTCCCTTGTATAGACTTCGTGATGTCTGATCATTTTTATCTAGACGTTTCATACGTCTAGATTCACTTTGGTTTATTGGCGCATGCCTTTAAATATATCTTTTATTTTGAAAGGAGAAATGACTATGAGATCAAAAAACTTTACGCTGCTATTACTATCCCTACTACTTTTCTTACCTCTTTTTCTCACAAACTTTATTACTCCAAATTTCGCATTAGCAGATTCACCAAAGCAAGGTCAAAAAATTGTTGGGTATTTTCCTTCATGGGGCGTTTACGGACGTAATTATCAAGTTGCAGACATTGATGCATCAAAGCTAACTCATTTAAACTATGCTTTCGCTGATATTTGCTGGAATGGAAAACATGGAAATCCTTCTACTCACCCCGATAATCCAAATAAACAAACGTGGAACTGTAAAGAATCTGGTGTACCACTGCAAAATAAAGAGGTCCCTAATGGCACTCTCGTACTCGGTGAACCATGGGCTGATGTCACAAAATCTTATCCGGGATCGGGTACAACTTGGGAAGATTGTGATAAATATGCCCGCTGTGGAAATTTCGGAGAACTGAAACGATTAAAAGCTAAGTATCCTCACTTAAAAACAATTATTTCAGTTGGTGGCTGGACTTGGTCTAACCGCTTTTCTGATATGGCCGCTGATGAAAAAACAAGAAAAGTGTTCGCTGAATCTACAGTAGCTTTTCTTCGCGAATATGGATTTGACGGCGTTGATTTAGACTGGGAATACCCGGGTGTTGAAACGATTCCTGGTGGTAGTTATCGTCCTGAAGATAAACAAAACTTCACCCTTCTGCTTCAAGATGTTCGAAATGCATTAACGAAAGCTGGTGCAGAAGATGGTAAACAATATTTACTAACAATCGCGTCAGGTGCAAGCCAACGTTATGCGGATCATACAGAGCTAAAGAAGATTTCTCAAATACTGGATTGGATTAATATTATGACATACGATTTCCACGGTGGATGGGAAGCTACTTCTAACCATAATGCTGCACTATACAAAGATCCAAATGACCCCGCAGCGGATACGAAATTTTACGTAGATGGTGCGATAGACATTTATACAAATGAAGGGGTTCCAGCGGATAAACTCGTATTAGGTGTACCTTTTTACGGACGTGGATGGAAAAGTTGTGGAAAAGAAAATAATGGGCAATACCAACCTTGTAAACCAGGTAGTGACGGAAAGCTCGCTTCTAAAGGTACTTGGGATGATTATTCTACCGGTGACACAGGTGTGTACGATTATGGTGATTTAGCATCTAATTATGTGAATAAAAATGGTTTTGTTCGCGGATGGAACGATGTAGCGAAAGTACCTTATTTATATAATACGACTACAGGAACCTTTATTAGCTATGATGACAATGAATCTATGAAATATAAAACAGACTATATAAAGACAAAGGGTTTAAGTGGCGCAATGTTTTGGGAACTAAGCGGGGATTGCCGTACAAGTCCAAAATATAGTTGTAGTGGACCAAAATTACTTGATACGCTAGTAAAAGAATTACTTGGTGGACCTATTACTCAAAAAGATACTGAACCACCAACAAACGTAAAAAATATTGCTGTTACAAATAAAAATTCAAACTCAGTTCAATTAAACTGGACTGCATCTACTGATAACGTAGGCGTTACTGAATATAAAATTACTGCCGGAGAAGAGAAATGGAGTACAACAACAAATAGCATTACAATTAAAAACTTGAAACCTAATACAGAATACACATTTTCAGTATTAGCAAAAGATGCTGCTGGTAACAAATCACAACCTACTTCTATTCTTATAAAAACAGATGATGCTAACACAACACCTCCTGGTGGAAATGGCAATGCTACCTTTTCAGTCACTTCAAATTGGGGAAGTGGTTACAACTTCTCAATTATAATTAAAAATAGCGGAACGACCCCTATTAAAAACTGGAAATTAGAATTTGATTATAACGGCAATTTAACACAAGTTTGGGATTCTAAAATTAGTAGTAAAATAAATAATCATTACGTAATTACGAATGCAGGATGGAATGGTGAAATTCCTCCTGGTGGATCAGTTACAATCGGAGGGGCAGGAACAGGCAATCCCGCCGAACTTGTAAATGCATCCATTAACGAAAACTAAACGTAACCTCCATTAATTATTTCACTAAAGTTTGAATTTAGGTTTGAGTGCTCTATCCTAAATTCAAACTTTTAATTTTATGAAAAATCACAATTCATATTACAATAACCTATTATAATTATATTTAGTTTCTAATATGAAGTTCGCGTGAAGTTCATCTGAATTTTACATGAATTTCCTTTAAGTTCTATTGTCTTCCCATACTAATCACATTATCCTTTACATATAGGAATCATTTCCATTCCATTTCAAACTATCTATATATATAAAAAAGATAGTAGCCTATTAGGGAAAGGCATCTAGTATTATTATAAATATAACCAAAGAAAAAGAACTCTTATGGTGCGCTTATAAGCGCACCATAAGAGTTCTTTTTCATACAATTCTCATTTGAGAGTTCTCGAAAATCATGTTAATCACAAAGAAAAGGCATTAACTCATAAAAGCTAATGCCTTTTCTTTGTGATTATTGTTAAACGTTCCATTTTTCGATATTCCATATTTTCGTTATCCATGCTTCATAGAAAGAGGGCTCATGTGAAACAATTAAAACTGTACCTTTATATTGTTTTAACGCTTCCTGTAAATCCGTCTTAGTCTCTGTATCCAAATGGTTAGTTGGTTCATCTAAAATTAAAACATTGCTTTTAGTTACGATAAGTTCGCATAATCGTACTTTTGTTTGTTCTCCTCCACTTAATAACTGGATAGGTTTTAATACATGTTCTTCTTTCAATCCGCACTTTGCTAATGCTTGTCGGATTTCTTTTCTTGTCATATCTGGTCTCCCTGCCCATACTCTTTCTAGTGCAGTTATTTCTGAGGAAAATTCCTCTTGTGCAAAATAAGCGGGTTTTACTCGTTCCCCAACAGAAACTGAGCCGCCTAACGGTTTTATTTGTCCTAGTAATGTTTTTAACATTGTTGTTTTTCCAATCCCATTATGACCAATAATCGCAATCTTTTCCCCTTTTTTCACTTGAAAATCCAATTCCGGAAATAACGGTTCACCATAACCAATTTTCAGTTTCTCTACCTGTAATATACGGCTCACTGGCTCAGTATAAACATTAAAATCAAAACGGGCGCGAGGTACATCGTTAACCTTTTCAACCTTTTTCATTTTCTCTAATACTTTTTCACGACTTTTCGCTTGTTTCGCTTTACGAATTTTATTTTTTTGAATAAAACCCTCTAAATGTACAATTTCTTTTTGTTGTTTCGCATACGCCGCTTGTAATTGTTTCCTTTGTAATTGATAACTTTGCAAAAAGGTTTCATAATCTCCCGCATAGCGCTTAACCTTTCGTTCTTCTAGATGATAAATAACATTCGTAATATTGTTCAAAAATATTTCATCATGCGAAATGATAATATAAGCTTTTTCATACATTTGTAAATATGATTGCAACCATTCTATATGTGCTGTATCTAAATAGTTAGTTGGCTCATCTAATAATAAAACATCCGCTTTTTCTAAAAGGAGTTTCCCAAGTAACAACTTTGTCCGCTGACCACCACTTAACTTTGAAACATCCTTTTCCAATCCTATTTCAAACAAGCCTAAGCCTGTTGCTACTTCCTCAATTTCTGTATGAATTTGATAAAAATTAGAATTCTCCAATATAGTTTGTAACTCTCCATACCTTACTAACAATTTCGCTACTTCTCCTGCTCCAGCCATCTCTTCTGTAAGTTTTAACATGTCACGTTCCAACTCATACAGGTTAGAAAACGCACTTTGCAAGTATTCTTCAATTGTTATGCCTTCTTGTAAATCTATATGCTGTTGCAAAAAGCCAATCTTCACATGTGGAAACCATTCAATTTTCCCATCATCATGTATAAGTTCTCCCGTTAACAAGCGTAATAATGTTGATTTTCCAATTCCATTTTTCCCTACTAGCCCAACATGTTCGCCCTTTAATAATCGAAAGCACGTATTATATAAAATGGTTTTCTCACCATATGAATGACTTACATTTTCTACTGTTAATATACTCATCTTTTCTCTCTCCTTTTCTTATGATCCATAAGCTAAATAGAGAGAACAACAGTATAAAGCCTTATTTAGTTATACATATAAAAATGGGTAAGGTGAATACACCTTACCCATTACATATTATCGTAAGAAAGGATTAAGGTTCTTTACCTGCTGTCTTCAATTTAGCTTCATCTTTAAAAATGGGCAGACTTCTCCCGTATCAAGCTAAAACCATTTGAAGAACAGTTGATAAAGTCATTTTATCCTTTCACTCCTTTAACGTTTGTTATATTAAGAGTATAAATCACTCTGTTATATTCTATTCTCTACTTTTTCTTTTGTTCCTTCTTCCAATTTATCCGATGTTAATGAACCCACTATTTCCCCTATAGATTTCATCTTTCTCCTTCAATAGAAAAAAGCCTCTTAACAGCAATTATACAAAAAACTGTTAAAAGACTTTTTTCTATTTTTTCATGTAAGGAGCCAATACTCTTAAAATTTCTTCCTTATCCTTCTTTAACTCAAGAGATGTTAACATATCCATCGTTCGCGGCCTAGGTAATTCCACTTGGACCTCGCCAACTATTGATGCTGGTCTTTGAGATAAAATAAATACGCGATCAGAAAGTAAAATTGCCTCATCTAAGTCATGTGTAACCATAACAATTGTTTGCTTTTCTTGATGCCAAGAATTTAAAAGCCAACTGTGTACTTCCATTTTTGTAAATGCATCTAATTTTCCAAAAGGCTCATCCAGCAGCATAATTGGCTTTTCACATAAATACGTACGAAGGAAACTAATTCTTTGACGCATTCCACCTGATAACTCATCTGGATAATGATCTGCGTATTCATCTAGCTCAAATTGCTTTAATGCTTCCATTCCTTCTGTCAGCCTTTGTCTTTTAGGCTTCCCTTCGATTTCCAATGGAAGAACGATATTTTGCAAAGCCGATCGCCACGGTAGTAATAAATCTTGTTGCGGCATATAACTAACAACATCTTGTTTTTTTACATACTCCTCGTTATAAAACACTTCTCCGCTCGTTGGCTCTTCAACACTTGCAATCATATTTAATAATGTACTTTTTCCACAACCACTCGGACCTACAAAAGAGACAAACTCTCCCTCTTGTATAGACGCACTAATATTTGCTAATACATTCTTTTCATCGAAAGCTTTTACAATATCTTTTATTTGTAATCCACTCATTTTTCACTTGGAAGGAATTCATTTGTAAAGGCATCTTTTACATCGATTTTCTTTTTAATAACTTTGTTGTCATATAAGAAATTCATGTAATTCGTCCAAATCTCTTCCTTCTGTACTCCCCACGCTTTTGCATCATCTTGATACTTTGTACTTAACCACTTTTGGCTTTCTTGTACTAATTCTTTATTCACATCTGGAACAGCTTTAATTAAAATATCCGCAGCTTCTTTCGGTTCTTTAATTGCAAAATCATAACCTTCTGTCGTTGCCGTCATAAATTTTTTCACAAAATCTTTATCTTGCTTCGTATGTTTTTCACTTGTAATAATAACAGGACTATAGAAATCAAGCGCTGGATCTAAGTCTTTTACCATAATTGTATTTAACTCTTTTCCTTGACGCTTCGCTTCAATTCCATCCCATCCATAATAAATCCATTCAAAGTCTGCATCACGACCGATTGATTTAAAGAAATCTGTTTGTCCAAGAATAATTTTTTCAACTTTATTAAAATCAGCTTGATGTTTCTCCATAATCGTCTTTAACGTCGCTTCTTCTGCTGGTCCCCCCCAGCCGCCATAACGTTTACCTTCAAAATCTTTCGGTGACGTCATATTATCTTTTTTTAGAGATGCAAAAGCAGAGGTATTATGCTGAATAATTGCACCAACAGAAACAACTGGGATTCCTTCAACACGAGCTAATGTTACATTTTCTTGTGCGCTTATCGCAAAGTCTGCTTTCCCAGAAGCAATCATCTGCTCTGCCGTTACATTATCACCAGGCTGGATAATTTCTACATCAAGCCCTTGCTTTTTGTAATAATCTTTCGTTTGCGCTACATATAAGCCAGTATGATTCGTATTTGGAAACCAATCTAAAACGACTTTTACTTTTTTATCTTTACTTGAACTTTCTTCTTTCTTCGCCGGATTACATCCAGCAACAGTTACTGCTAATAATGCAGCTAACATAATTTTTAAACCTTTTTTCATTTTCTGCCGCCCTTTCTGTATATCCATGGTGCTGTTATTCTTGCCATAAATTCAACAATAAAGTACAGACATAATGTCACCATGACGATAATCGCTGCAACACCAAATACTCGAGCCGTTAAAAAGGATTTTGTTGCTCTTGTAAGCATAACTCCTAATCCTTCGCTGGCACCAAGCCATTCCCCAATAATCGCCCCCATCACACTATATGTAACAGCAATTTTTAAACCTGAGAAGAAGTATGGGAGTACTGCTGGAAACTTTACTTTCTGGTAAACTTGCCATTTCGTTGCCTTCATTGTTTGTAACAGTTTCAGCATATTTTTATCTACCGTTTGGAAACCTTCTAAAATGCTAAGCGCAATTGGGAAGAAACAAACAAGAATAACAACCATTACTTTTGGCAACATTCCGTATCCAAACCAAATAATAAATAATGGTGCGAGCACAACGATTGGAATTGTTTGCGAAATAACGAGCAATGGATTCATTAAAATCCGAAATAAAGGGATGACATCCATAATGATAGCAATACTCGTCCCAAGTAAAATTGCAAAAAACAACCCAATTATTACTTCCTGTAACGTTTGCACTGTATTCGGTAATAGTAAATCTTTCATTCCAATTAACTCTTGCACAATTGCAGACGGCTTCGGTAAAATCCACGGCTCAATTTTAAATAATGAAACAGATCCTTCCCATATAGCAATGAGAAGGATAAGCCAAATTGTTGTGATTATTTTAGATCGCTTCTGGTTTTGCATATTCATCACGGTACTTCCAAACTTTTTCGTCAATCGTTACGCCTGTACTTGGACGATAGTGAATTTTAATAGAAGTGATTACTTCTTCTGCTCCAGCATCGACGCAAGCTTGTTGCGCGCGTTTAATGACGTCAAGAAGTACATCTAATTCTCCTTCCAACGTTGTTTCCATTGCCCCTACTTCATAACGAACTCCCGACTGTTGTACAACTTCAATTGCTTTATCAACAACGGAATACACATCTTTGTTCTTCGCTTGTGGTACTACTGAAAATGAAATTGTAACTTGTTGTGACATAATAAAATCCCCCTTACAAAATATGGTTTCAAAAAAAGAAAAGGCTTTCCTACCATGTAGGAAAGCCTTGTATACAAGTTATTCTATAATAACTTATGCTACATCACTTTAAAGTAACTCCCTACGCTGGCATTATCCAGATCAGGTTGAGGGTCGATGTATACTTACATCCTCTCAGCCAATTGGCTCCCCGGTTCTTAATTCGTTTTCATTGTAGCATGATTTATTTTATTGAACAAACAAAAGCATGCATAATCACTTCATTTAACTTTTGAATTCCCCAATTAACTCTTGTAACTCCTGTGAAAGCCAACTTAAAGAACTAGCTAATTCAGCAATATCTTGTACAGACATTTCCTGTTCTTTCATACTTTCTTGAACATTACTACTACTATTCGCATACTTATTTGCGATAAGTGATAGTTCATTTACAACACGAACAATATTTTGGCTATTTTGCAATATATCACTTGAATTGCTAGAAACAGCTCTAACTTGATTGGTAACAGTTTGTGCTGATTTCGAAATTTTTTCAAAGAAAGCACCACTACTTTCAACAAGTTTAATTCCTGATTCTACTTCTTTTGAAGCTTTTTGCATTGAAACAACAGCTTCTTCCGTTCCAGCTTGTGTTTCCCCAATTAATTTTGCTATATCTTTTGCTGATGCTTCCGTCTGCTCTGCTAATTTACGCACTTCATCAGCAACAACGGCAAATCCCTCTCCAGTTTCCTCAGCACGTGAAGCTTCAATAGTAGCATGTAAAGCTAGCGAATTAGTTTGATTTGAAATACCTGTAATTTCAGTTACAATATCATTAATTTCTTTTGATCTTGCTTCCAAAGAATAAATAATAGAAGATAAATCTTGTACTGCATTTTGTATTATGTTCATTTGATTAATCGCCTGTTTAATAACACCATTTCCTTTTCCTGAATGATGCTCTATACCTTCAGACTCTTTCGCCATTTGTTTTGCAGCATTCGTTATCTCTTCCATCTTATCTTCCATTTCATATACAATACCTAAATACTGTGGTACTGAAGTTTCTTGTGACTGGGCGCCAGCTCTTAACTCAACCATAGAACTTACGATTTCTTGAACTGCCATGCTATTCTCTTTCGTACTCACTGACAATTCTTTTGAAGATGAGGAAACCTGTTCTGCTGTCTGCTTCACTTTATCTATAATTCCTTTAAACTTCTCGATGGTATTATTAAAATACGCATTAATAATACCAATATCATCTGGTCTTTCCTCTAATTTAATACTTAAATCACCTTCACCGACTTTGCGCAACCCTTCACGTAAATCCCGCAATGGAGCAAGTGCGTTACGTACGATTAAGAATTGAATAACAGTTGCAATTAAAACAGAAATACAAATAAACATTAAACCTTGTATAATGAATTTTCCCTTTGTAATAGGAACAATAGAGGCATCTACATCGGCTGCAACAATTGCCACAATATTATCTTCTCCATCTTTAATTGGCTCTAATATCGTTACCCATGATCCTAATGCGTCTTCATATACTACTGTCATGTTTGCTTTTTTCGTGCTCATTACCTTATCATATGCTTCCATCCAAAGATCTGGTTGTTTATAATAGTCCCCTGGCTTTACTTCAACAACATTTGCTAAGTCTGTAGACAAGTCGACGATTTGTAACTCACCTTTTTCATTTTCTTTTGCTCCAACAATATACGTTTGTCCAACACTGTTCAATTCTTCCGTTGATTCATCTAATTTCTCTGTTAACTTCTCTCTCTTTTCTCTTTCTGCCGTTGGATCTTTTGCAACATCTCTCACTATTTCTGCGTCTAATTTATGTAATACCGTATCTCCTGTTTCAAAAGAATGCCTTTCAAATATAGACATCATACTATTTTGAAACATGTTAAAACTTAACGCCCCCATACTACCAACAAGCGTCAAAATAACTAATACAGTTAACAATACATTTTTTTGAAGAAATGATAGCTTGCGCCAATACTTTCCCATTAACATCACCTTTCTAAATTAACTTAGTATAAAGTAAAACTATTAAAATATAAACCTCATCAATAAATGATAACAATTCTCATTTGTTTACAAATAAAAAAAAGACCAATGAAAAAGCATTGGTCAAAACCAACCCTATCCGTCCGGTAACTGGCTAGCATAGTCATTTGACCTTAGCCCCTGTAGTTTTGCGCCCTCATGTTTCCATCAGTTTGCCTTTCTCGCTGAACGAGTTGAACGATATGGGAGTTCTATGAGAATTTAAATATTCTCTTTCAAAGATTACAACATAAAAATTAAAATGTCCACTTATTTAGAGATTTAAATATAAAGTTTTAATGTATTATTTTTTCGAAATAATTTAACAAAGTTCGTGAATGTTACATTTCTTGTGTTATATAATAAAAAACGTATACAACACAAGGATTATTCCGGATATTAATTTAATTTTCTTTCAAATTAAATTATTCGAATATATCTTAACTTACGAATTTCGGAGGTAGTTTATCATGTTTTGGCTACAATTTCTTACGTTACTACTCTGCATTTTTATTGGTGCACGCTTAGGCGGCGTTGGTCTAGGAGTAATGGGTGGCGTTGGTATGGCAATACTTGTTTTCGTCTTCCACTTACAACCTACAGCTCCTCCTATTGATGTAATGCTTATGATTTTAGCAGTAATTACAGCTGCCGGTGCTTTGCAAGCTGCTGGAGGAATGGATTACCTTGTCTACCTTGCTGAGAAAGCATTACGAAAAAATCCAAAGCGTATTACATTTTTTGCTCCTATTGTTACTTATTTATTCACGCTATGCGCGGGAACTGGTCATGTCGCTTATTCTGTACTTCCCGTTATCGCCGAAGTATCTCGCGAATCAGGAATTAGACCTGAACGACCAATGTCAATTGCCGTTATCGCTTCCCAGCAGGCAATTACAGCTAGTCCAATATCGGCTGCAACAGTTGCACTTTTAGCAATGTTAGCCGACTATAAAATCACCTTGTTAGATATTTTAAAAGTCAGTATCCCTTCTACTTTTATTGCTTGTATGGTAGCTGCATTCGTTGCTAGTAAAATGGGAAAAGAATTAAATGAAGACCCTGAATACTTGAAGCGATTAAAAGAGGGAATGATCCCTAAACTTGAAGAGAAAAAAGAATTTGCGGGTGTAAAAGGCGCTAAATTATCAGTTATCCTTTTCCTAGTAGGAACTTTCCTTGTCGTACTTCTTGGTTCATTTGAAGCCCTTCGTCCGGGATGGATGGTTGACGGGAAGTTAGCTCGTCTTTCCATGCCAAACACAATTGAAATGGTCATGTTAACCATTGCTGCTCTCATTATTATTTTCTGTAAACCAAATGTGGAAAGCATTGTAACTGGTAACGTCTTTAAAGCAGGCGCAACAGCAGTTGTTGCTATTTTTGGTATCGCTTGGATGGGAGATACTTTCTTCAACGGAAACTTAAATATAATTCAAGGATCAATTCAACACTTAGTGACAAGTGCACCATGGCTATTTGCTATTGCACTATTCATTCTATCTATTTTACTGTATAGCCAAGCAGCAACAGTTCGTGCTTTAGTGCCACTCGGACTATCACTTGGTATTCCGCCGGCATTACTTATTGCGATGTTCCCTGCAGTAAATGGATATTTCTTCATTCCAAACTACGGGACAATCGTTGCTGCAATTAACTTTGACCGTACTGGTACAACAGGAATTGGTAAATATGTTTTAAATCATAGCTTTATGATTCCGGGCCTGATCGCAACCTTTACTTCTATCGGAATTGGAATGCTCTTAATTTCAATTATGTTTTAAATAAAGTGAAACTTTAATCAGTGGGGGGTTTTGTTCTTCCCCCACTGATTATTAGCCCGCACCAATCGGGCTTTTACCGGCGTAAGACTCCCACAAATAGCAGGATAAACGAAACAACTCATTTTGCGACTCTACAAACTCTTATTTACTTCCTCAACTAATTTCTTCGTATCTTCATACGCAGATTCCGCTAAGCTAATCGCTGAAATAACTGAAACACCATCCGCACCCGCTTCTATAACAGAAGCTGTATTTTCAATTGTAATCCCACCAATCCCAACGATCGGTATTGTAATCTCTTGTTCCCTAAAATACTTTAGACCTTCCGTTCCTTGAACCGCTTTTGTATCTTTTTTCGTACTCGTCGGGAAAATTGGACCAACTCCTAAATAATCAGCTCCATTTTCAATCGCCCAGCGTGCTTCTTCAATTGTATGTGTAGATACACCAACAATTTTATCACCCATTTTTTCACGAACAGAAGTAATTCCTTCATCATCTTGTCCAACATGCACGCCATCTGCATCTAACTCGAGGGCTAGTTCCACATCATCATTTACGATGAATGGTACACCGTACTCCTTGCAAAGCGCTTGTAGTTCTTTCGCAAAATCAATACGTTTCTCTCCCGTTAAAGCCCCTTCTCCCTTTTCACGAAGTTGAAAAATGGTTATACCACCTTCTAGTGCATCTCTCAATACTTGTAGTGGCTCCTTCTTACAATTGTTACTTCCCATAATAAAATATACTGGTAATAACCTAGACATTTCATCCATTGTAATGCGCGACATCTAGTTCCTCTCCTTACTGTATAACCTCAATCTTTCCATACTTCTCAATATCATCTGAAGTTGTATTCGCTAACTGATTTAAAAATTCAATTTGAAAGCTTCCTGGTCCATTCTCTACTGTTTTCGAAGCCGCTACTTCTGCTGCTACTCCATAGAATGTTAATGCGGCTACTGCTGCCTTTACATAATCCTTTTCTACCGCTACAAATGCTCCTATTACAGAAGTTAGTAAACAACCTGTTCCAGTAACTTTCGTTAAAATAGGATGGCCATTTCGAATAAGAATAGTTCGCTCTCCATCTGTAACAACATCTTCTTGTCCAGTAATTATCGCAACTGTATTTAATTCATCCGCTGCCTGTTTTGCAATATTTAAAACATTACCGTTTCCAGTACCAGCATCTACACCTTTAATTTCCCATTTCTCATTAATAACGTTAGCTATTTCAGCCGCATTTCCGCGGATAACAGCTAAATCGATTTCAGCTGGAATATATCTCGCAACTTCTGTTCGATAAGAAGTTGCTCCTGCCCCAACTGGATCAAACAATACTGGTACATCATTCTTATTTGCTGATTTACCAGCAAGTAACATCGCTTCTACCTCTTCAGGACGAAGTGTACCCATATTTAAAACAAGGGCTCCCGCAATGCTAGCCATTTCTGCTACTTCTTCTTTTGCATACGCCATTATAGGTGATGCTCCTAATGCTAACAAACCGTTTGCTGTAAAATTTGTTACAACAACATTTGTAATATTATGCACGAGTGGATTAGACTCTCTCACCAAATCCACTACTTTACTAATTTCTTTCATATTCATCCTTTTCATCTCCTAACTATAGTAATGGGAGATACACAAAAAGGCACTTTGCGCGTACGCAAAGTGCCTGAACATGTGCTTTTACACTCTCCCTACGCTGGCATTATCCAACAGGTTCAAATGGTCAATGACGGACTAGTCATACTCTCAGTTTGCATCCACAAACTCCCATGTGTTTATTATTCATCTACTTCAAAGTCTACTCTTATTCTAGTAAAATAACAAGTTCTTTACTTTTATAGAATGATAGAGATCAGAACTCTCCTGGTTCAACCATTCTTCGCCTTTATATAAGTAAAACTCTCACACGTATATTTCACCACAAATAACTCAAACCGTCAGCAAGACTGAATAGAACAAAGATGTATGCTATATTTAACGTATGGAAATTTGAAAGGATGTTTTTAAATATGGCAAAAAGTATTGTAATTGCTGAAAAACCTTCTGTTGCACGTGATATCGCACGTGTACTGAAATGTGATAAAAAAGGGAACGGCTATCTTGAAGGTAGTAAATATATTGTTACTTGGGCTTTAGGTCATCTCGTTACATTAGCTGATCCAGAAAGCTATGATGTGAAATATAAACAGTGGAATTTAGAAGATTTACCAATGCTACCGGAGCGTTTAAAACTAACCGTTATTAAACAAACAGGGAAACAGTTTAACGCTGTAAAAAGTCAGCTTCTTAGAAAAGATGTAAATGAAATCATTATAGCTACTGACGCCGGTCGTGAGGGCGAGTTGGTCGCACGCTGGATTATCGATAAAGTTAAAATGCAGAAACCGATTAAACGTCTATGGATTTCATCTGTTACCGATAAAGCAATTAAAGATGGCTTCGCAAATTTAAAACCAGGAAAAGCATATGACAATCTATACGCTTCAGCTGTCGCACGTTCAGAGGCTGACTGGTATATCGGACTTAATGCGACTCGAGCATTAACTACTCGCTTTAATGCCCAACTAAATTGTGGTCGTGTTCAAACACCTACTGTAGCCATGATTGCAAGCCGTGAAGATGAAATCAAACATTTCAAAGCTCAAACTTACTATGGTATCGAAGCTCAAACAGCTGAGAGATTAAAGCTAACTTGGCAAGATACAAAAGGAAATAGCCGTAGCTTTAATAAAGAAAAAACTGATGCAATCGTGAACAAAATTAGTAAGCAAAATGCTACTGTTGTAGACATTGATAAAAAACAAAAGAAATCGTTCGCCCCTGGTCTTTACGATTTAACTGAGCTACAACGTGATGCGAATAAAATATTTGGTTACTCTGCGAAAGAAACATTAAACATTATGCAAAAATTATATGAACAGCATAAAGTTTTAACGTACCCTCGTACAGATTCACGCTATATTTCATCTGATATTGTCGGAACACTTCCAGAGCGTCTGAAGGCTTGCGGAGTTGGAGAATACCGTCCTTTAGCACATAAAGTATTGCAGAAACCTGTAAAATCTAATAAATCATTTGTTGATGATAGTAAAGTAAGTGATCATCACGCAATTATTCCAACAGAGAGCTATGTAAACTTCTCAGCTTTCACAGATAAAGAACGTAAAATTTATGACTTAGTTGTAAAACGTTTCTTAGCTGTTTTATTCCCGGCCTTTGAATATGAACAACTAACATTGCGCACGAAAATTGGTGACGAAACGTTCATCGCACGCGGAAAAACGATTTTACATGCTGGTTGGAAAGAGGTTTATGAAAATCGATTTGAAGATGATGATGCAAGCGATGATGTAAAAGAACAAATCTTACCTCGCATCGAAAAAGGCGATACATTAAACATAAAACTAATTGTCCAAACATCAGGTCAAACGAAAGCACCTGCACGTTTTAATGAAGCAACATTACTTTCAGCGATGGAAAACCCAACAAAATACATGGATACGCAAAACAAACAACTTGCTGACACGTTAAAGTCAACTGGTGGATTAGGTACTGTAGCTACACGAGCTGATATTATCGACAAGTTATTCAATTCGTTCTTGCTTGAAAAACGTGGTAAAGATATTCACATTACTTCAAAAGGCCGTCAGTTACTTGATTTAGTGCCAGAAGAACTGAAATCTCCTACACTAACTGGTGAATGGGAGCAAAAGTTAGAAGCTATCGCTAAAGGAAAATTAAAGAAAGAAGTATTCATTTCAGAAATGAAGAACTATACGAAAGAAATTGTTGCTGAAATTAAATCGAGTGATAAGAAATATAAACACGACAACATTTCAACGAAGTCTTGTCCAGACTGTGGTAAACCAATGTTAGAAGTAAACGGTAAAAAAGGTAAAATGCTTGTATGCCAAGATCGCGAATGTGGTCACCGTAAAAATGTATCCCGCACTACAAATGCACGCTGTCCTCAGTGTAAAAAGAAACTAGAACTTCGTGGTGAAGGAGCAGGCCAAATTTTCGCATGTAAATGTGGCTATCGTGAGAAACTTTCTACATTCCAAGAGAGACGTAAAAAAGAATCCGGCAGCAAAGCTGATAAACGCGACGTTCAAAAATATATGAAACAGCAGAACAAAGAAGAAGAACCATTAAACAATCCATTCGCAGAAGCATTAAAGAAATTAAAATTTGATTAAACAAAAAGGTTCCTACCACTATCGGTAGGAACCTTTTATTTTTAATGAATAATTTTACTTCCTTTTGCGTTCTCAACAAACTTTTCACTTGATTTGTTAATTGGTGTTTTCAGTAATAACGCAGCCACAATCATAACTACTACGAAAACACTTAACACAAGTAAATCTCTAGTTACTATATCCCAAAGCATTCCGCCAACTGTTTCACGAATTGCACTAATTGCATATGTGAATGGTAAGAACGGATAAATTGCTTGGAAGAACGGTGGTGTCATTTGAATTGGGAATGTTCCGCCTGATCCCGCTACTTGCAGTACAAGTAAAATGATCGCCATCGATTTCCCAACGTTTCCGAAAATAGAAACGAGTGAGTATACGATACAAACAAAGACTCCCCCAATAAATAAACTAAATAACACAAACCAGAACTTATCGACTACGTACGTACCGAGTAAGAATATATCTCCCATTGATACGATAAACGCTTGTGAAAGACCTATCGTTAAGAATGTTAATAAACGTCCGAAGTAAACTTCATGGCTCTTATAATTCGCGCCCTCTTCGTGTACTTCTACCGTTAATAATGAAACCATCAATAATGCGCCTACCCATAATGCAAGCACTGTATAGAATGGTGACATTGCTGAACCGTAGTTCGGCATTGCAAATAATTTATTCTCTTTTAAATTTACTGGATTTGCAAAGTAGTCACTTTGCTTTTCAACATCGTTTTTCAATAAGCGTATGATGTCTTTTATATCCTCTTCAGATTCAAAATCACGAATTTTATCTGCTAATTCTTTAATCTTTTTCTCAGTCTCCGGCATTTCAGCTTTAATGTCTGCTAATTTCTTTCTACCGTCTACTAAGCCTTTGGATGAATCTTCTAGTAATTTTTTAACATCTGGAAGCTTTTTGTCTGCATCATTTAAAATTTGAGTTGTATTTTTCGACATCTCTTTTGTACGAGCAATTGCTGTATTAAAGTTAGGTACAATTTCTGAATCATACGTCGATAATACATCTGTTAATTGAGCTGATCCGCCCTTCGCAGCGTTGTTAATACTTTCAATTACATCTTTTGTAGGTTTTTGGCCATTGTTAAGAAGTGTAATCCCCTTATTCGTTGCCTCTACACCTTTTTGTAAGCTGCTTTTCGCTTTGTTTAATTTTGTAATTCCATTATTAAGGTTTTTATCACTATTTACATCCGCTAAAACCTTATTTGTACTTTCTAGAACTGGAATCATATCATCAATCAAACCAATTCCAGATTGGAATTGACCATTTAAGCTATTTAAAGCTACTTTCGTTGAATCTAAACCGTTAACACCTCTATTTTGTACATCTTCTTTCGCTTTTTGTAAATCTGCTTTTGCACCTTCAAGGCCATTTTTTGCTTTATCGTAATCTGCTTTTGCATTGTCATATGCTGCATTTGCATCAACTTTAGCTTGATCTACTGTACTAACTGCTTTTTGATAATCTGCTACAAATGTTTCATTATAATCTTTTTCAGCTCGATCGATTAAAGCATTTGTTTCATTTAGTTTCTGATTGATTCCATCTCGCACATCTTGTTTTACTTCTTGACCTGTGCTAATCAAATCATTTAAACGTTTAAATCGATTATTTAAATCTTGTTGTCCATCTTTAATAGCTGTTAAATGCTCTTTTCTTGTTTTAAAGAAATTTTGCCCAAACTCAGTTTGAGCTCCTTGCTCTAAACGAGCCATAACATCAATTACATAAGAGAGATTGTCAATATGCGTTTGAAGATTATTAGATATAGTTGAAATATTTTTCTTAGCTATCTCTGGGTCAACGCTCCCATTTTGCAATCCATCCATAACACTTTGTGCATAAGCTGTTCCTGCACGGGATGAACTTAAAACATTATTGACTGTTTGATTAATATTTTGCGCTATATTTTTATAACCATCACTATTCAACTTAGAAAGGTCCGGTCTTGCAGGGAATTCAGGTAATCCATTCATTCCAGACAAATCAGGAATATTTAAGTCTACACCTGGATTCATTAAAAAGTCAGTAAATGCAGCTGCACTATCCATAACGCCTTTTGCTACTACTAAATCATTTCTTATCGTTCCTGGAGCATTCTTTAATGTTTGATCTTGTCTTGCAAAGAACTTATCTAAATTTGCCAACGCTTCTTGCCCATCATTTATTACACTCTCTACAACAGGTAGATCTTTTTGTGCTACTTTCACGATATCTTCCGCTCGAGTTGCATCATCTAACGCCTTATCCATAAGTGTATTCATTTCTGGGAACTGCGCTTCTAACTTAAATACAAGATCTTTTACCTTCTCGATACTTGGTAAGTTAGTTTCTAAATCGATTCCAAGGTCATTGAAGATTTTAAAAATCTCACCGTTTGCTGTTTTAACAAAGTTTTTACTAACCTCTTCTGTAAGACCCGATGCACCTTTAGCTGTAATCTTCGGTGCAATGGCATTCACCTTTTCATTTACATAGTAATCAATTTCCGGCTTCTGTGGATTTTCATTCAAGACCGTTGCAATCTTTTCAGAAAAATCTTTTGGAATAGTAATACTTGCGGAATAATCTCCACGCTCTACTCCATAAATTGCTTGCTTTTCATCAACAAACTTCCACCCGAAATTTTTGTCCTTCTTAAGTGAATCTACAATTTCTTTCCCGATATTAATATCTTTCCCTCTTAAATTTGATCCAACATCTTGGTTAGAAACTGCAATCTGGATTCCTTTCGTATTTCCGTAAGGATCCCAAGAAGCTTTGATGTTAAACCATGCATATAACGATGGTAAAATCATTAACCCTAAAACAATAACAATTGCAGCCCAATGTTTGGCTACATTCCGTAAATCTGTCTTATAAATACGCCAAATCTGTTTCATATAAGCAATCACCTAATTATATATTTTTCTTTCTTTAGAAAATGATACATACATTTTGCAATTATATCACTTTCTACATCGTGGATTAAACGAAAACATACTATTTTTCCCATTAAATATTTCACTTACTTCATTATATAACGAAGTAAAAAAAGTATGCATACAAAATGACCAAATTAGTTTTACATTCAATAATAACAAATATATAGTAAATGTCATAAAAAATACAAGTATTTTCTCTTGGGAATACTTGTATTTATCAAAAAACCCTCCCAGCTTTTCATTATCTGTGAGGGTTTCTTCTATTATATATCTAATTGTACTTCTACACCGAAATGATCAGAAATTACATTTCGATTTGTTCCATTAAAAATGACTTTTGAAGAATTAACTGTTTTACTTTGATTGCTTAATATTAGGTCGATTCGTAAGTTTTGTTTATTTTCATCCCAACCAGCAATCTCTCCTTGGACAGTTGTTCCTTCATCCTTCTCTATCGCTAGTTCATATGTGTCATATAAACCTTTTTGCATCGTATACTCATAACCCTCTCCTTCCAAACGAGCATTGTTATTAAAATCACCCATTAAGAAGGAAAGTTCATTGCTATTTACACGCTCCATTAAACGATCAACTTGGTCTTTGAATGATTCTTCTTCATCATTCCACCAACCGAGATGGCAAGAATAAAACGTTATATTCTTATCATTATAAGCAATTGTTGCACTTACAATTTTGCGTGTTTTCCAATACGTTGTATCCTTATTTTCTGAGACAAAGAACGTATCTTCCTTTACAATGTTGTGCTTTGTTATAATTGCTAATCCTTCTTCGTACACATCATATCCAATATGAGAGAAATCCCAAATAATATTGTATTCTTTTACATTTAATGCTCTTAACTCTTCTAGCAGTAAAAGCCCAAAATTATCTTTTTTCTTGTTACCGCATACATTTTCAGCTTGTATAGACTGACTTACTTCTTGCAATGCGATCACATCATAATCTTCTTCTTGAATTGCTTTAGCAAGATACTTTATTTTTTCAATTTGATTCTCTTCTTGCCAAGAGTGACAATTTAAAGTTAGCAATTTCATATTATTACGCACCTAACATATCTTGAATGTCTGACTTTAATACGTCAGCTTTCGGGCCATATACGGCTTGTACACCTTTATCTTTAACAATAAGTCCTAAAGCACCATTTTGTTTCCATTGTGCTTCTGGTGCAACAACATCTAAATCTTTTACTGTTATACGTAAACGTGTCATACAAGCATCTACGTCAGCAATATTATCTTTTCCGCCCAATAAATCAATAACTTTTGTTGCTAATGAACCATCTTGTACATTTCCTGTTCCTTCTGTTGACTCATCTTCATTATCAATATAGTTACCTGCACGCCCTGGCGTTGGTAAATTGAATTTTTTAATTAAGAAGTTGAATAACGTAAAGTTAAGGCCGAAGAACACTAATGAAACAATGACAAAGTTGATTAAATCTCTCGTTAAACCTGCATTGATCATCATTGGTGTACGTGTAATTAACTCAATAAATCCAAATGCATGAACACGTAAATTAATTAAATCCGCTAATGCGAATGCAAGTCCTGTTGTAATTGCATACACAACATATAATACTGGTGCAATAAACATGAACATGAATTCAATTGGTTCTGTTACACCTGTTAAGAATACTGCTAATGCAGCTGATAAGAACATTGGTTTATATTTTGCACGTTTTTCTTTATCAACATTACGGAACATCGCAAACGCAATCCCCATTAACGCTGCCGTTGAGCCGATAACTTGTCCAGCTTTGAAACGAGCTGGTACAACGTTATTTAATAAATCGTTATATGCTTTCGTATCTCCATTTGCTAATAAGTTATTTAAATCTGTAATCCATGCAAGCCATAACGGATCTTGTCCCGCTACAATTTGTCCAACCTTTGAGCCAGTTAACATCGTATATGTTCCGCCTAGCTCTGTGTAGTTCATCGGAATTGTTAACATATGATGTAATCCAAATGGTAATAATAAACGTTCTAACGTTCCATATACAAACGGTGCAATAACTGGTGCACTATCTTTAGATGCTGCAATCCAGCGACCAAATTCATTTAATCCACTTTGGATAAATGGCCATACAAGTGATAATACAATCGCAGTGACTGTAGACCAAACAATTACAACGAATGGTACGAATCGTTTTCCATTAAAGAATGCTAATGCCTGTGGCAGTTTATTATAATTGTAGTATTTGTTATATAAAGTAGCTCCTAAGAAACCTGTGATAATCCCTACGAAAACTCCCATGTTTAATGCTGGTGCACCAAGTACAGAAGTAAAGTAATCTTTTACAAGTAAATCTCCTGCTAAAAATGAAGAAACTGTCGCTTTTGAATCCGTTAACATTTGAGCGTTTACGCCAAATATAGCTCCTGTAATTCTGTTTGTTAAAACGAATGCTAATAGTGCTGCAAATGCACCACCTGCTCGATCCTTCGCCCAAGATCCCCCAATTGCTACTGCGAATAAGATGTGTAGATTTGTAATAATTGCCCAACCGATGTCTTCCATTACTCGAGCAATGGTATGAACTGCGTTAACATCCCCAGCAGACATCCCAATTAACTTACCGATGGAAATCATTAAACCAGCTGCTGGCATTACAGCTACAACAACTAGTAACGCTTTCCCGAACTTTTGCCAAAAATCAAAAGACGTAATTTTCATCTGTTTTTCCTCCCCTTTATTTATAACAACATAATGATTTAAATTATAATTTCTGTTTCTCTTATGAAAACGATTCCTTATGTTTCTTTTTCTCTTTGCGCAACCGTTTTCATAAATCTATTTTAATAAAAGCGTTTTCACATTGCAATAGAAATTTATTTTTTTTCATAAAAAAAGATGCTCAAAGAGCATCCTTTTTCATTATAAAATGCGATAAACCCTTGTTTCATAAGGTTTCAACGTGATTGTAGTTACTTTTTCATGTTCCGCAACTTCATAGTTATTTAAAAGCAAACGTTTGCGTTCTAGTGCGAATAAAGGCTCATTATACACAACTTCCTCTTTTGAGATATTACTAATTACAATGACTTTTTCATCCTGTAACGTACGTGTATATGCATAAATTTGTGGATCGTCTTCTAAAAGTAAATCATACGTACCGTAGTTCAGTACATCGTGCTCTTTTTTCAAGGCAATCATTTTCTTATAGAAATTGAAAATAGACTTCTCTTCATTTTTTTGCTTTTCAACATTAATTTCTTTGTAATTTGGATTCATGCCAAACCAAGGTGCATTTGTTGTAAAACCAGCATTCATCTCATCGTTCCACTGCATAGGTGTACGTGAATTATCGCGGCAAGAAGCCCATATAATTTCCATCATATCTTGATGCGATACTCCTTCTGCAATTTTCTCACGATATAAATTTTTAACTGCTACATCATCGTAATCTTCAATATTTGGGAACTGAACATTTGTCATACCAATTTCTTGTCCTTGATAAATAAACGGTGTGCCGTGCATAAAGAAATACATCGCACCTAAAGCCGTTGCACTTTCACGCCAATATTCTTTATCATTTCCCCAAGTAGACACAATACGTGGCTTATCATGATTTTCAATGTATAAAGCATTCCATCCCTTATTTTCTAAACCTTTTTGCCACTTTGTTAATACTTTTTTCAACTCAACAACATCAAGATCTTTCTTCTTTTCTGCATCCCATAAGCTTAAATGCTCAAATTGGAATACCATATTGAATTTACCATTCTCTTCTCCAACCCAAAGATCAGCATCTTCAACTTTCACACCATTTGCTTCTCCAACAGTCATAATATCGTATTTAGCAAATGTGTTTTCTTTTAATTCTTCTAGTAATGGCTGAATACCATTTACATTCATATGTTTGTCAAAAGAAGGCACATACTTTAACCCTTTTGGGTTTGGCATATCCTTGAGGCCATCTTCTTTTTTTATATGACTAATCGCATCGACGCGGAAACCATCAATACCTTTATCAAGCCACCAATTAACAGTATCATATAAAACTTCACGAACTTCTTTATTCTCCCAGTTCAAATCTGGTTGTTTACGCGAGAATAAATGTAAATAATATTGCTCTGTCACTTCATCATATTCCCATGCAGAACCATTAAAGATACTTTCCCAATTGTTTGGTTCCGCGCCGTCTTTACCATCCTGCCAAATATACCAATCACGCTTCGGATTGTCTTTAGAAGAACTTGATTCAATAAACCATGGATGTTCATCACTTGTATGATTAATAACTAAATCAATAATAAGCTTCATGTCACGCTTATGAACTTCATCTAGTAGCATATCAAAATCTTCCATCGTACCAAATTCATCCATAATATCTTGATAGTCACTAATATCATAACCATTATCGTCATTAGGTGATTTATACATTGGACAAATCCAAATTACATCTATACCTAAATCTTTTAAATAATCCAGCTTTGCAATAATCCCCTGTAAATCTCCAATACCATCACCATTTGAATCCATAAAGCTACGTGGATAAATTTGATAAGCGACAGCTTCTTTCCACCATGTCTTATTCATACTAATTCTCTCCTTTTGCATCCCATCGGATTTTTTATGCAAACGTTTTCGTAACACTATCATAACAAAATATGAATAGTTTGCAACTGTTTTCATTGAACTCTATGTAGTTTCCTTATTCTTATGCCTTATTTATTTCTCACAAAGATAAAGTGAAACTTTAATCGTTAAGGAGATGTCCATTCCCCGCTGATTATTAGCCCTTACCAATCGAGCTTTTACGAGCAGCCCTATCTTCTTTGTTTCAGCCGGATTGTCTTACTGCTCGCAAATAACGGGATAAATCTAACCCTTCTCTTCTTCTCGTCCATGCGTGTTAAATACACTCTTCATATACTAATACAAGCTCATATTATTTCAGAAAGGAGATATAAATTGAAACCAACAAAATTAACTGGTCGTATCGTCGTTCCCTCGGATCCTAGGTATGACATAGCCCGAATAAATTTAAATTTAAGCATTCCAAAATTCCCTTGTATTATTGTTTTTTGTCAAAATAAAAATGATGTGTGTAACGCCTTAAAATGGGCACGTGAGCGTCATATACCATTTCGCTTAAGAAGTGGACGACATAGCTACGAAAATTTCTCTCTTTTAAATGGCGGGCTTATTATTGATGTGAGTGAAATGAAGCAAATTACGGTTAGTACAGGAAAATTAACAGCAACAATTGAAGCGGGTGCAAATCTTGGCACTGTGTATAAAGAACTTTGGAAATATGGTGTTACAATACCAGCTGGCACAAGTGCAAGTGTCGGAATTGTGGGGTTAACACTCGGCGGTGGCATTGGCATGCTTTCACGCTTATTTGGACTAACATGTGATCAATTAGTAGAAGTCGAAATGGTACAAGCGTGCGGGAAATTTGGTGCAAAAATCATTCGTGCAAATGAACAAGAAAACCCTAACCTATTTTGGGCATGCCGTGGCGGTGGCGGTGGAAATTTCGGGATTATTACTTCCTTAACCTTTCGAGTCCACCCTATTAAAAACGTATCAATTTTCTCACTTACATGGGAATGGAAAGACTTTATTGCTGCATTTCAAGCTTGGCAAAACTGGGCACCTTATATAGATGAACGTCTCACTTCATCAATTAAATTATTCTCTAAACAACGAAATAAAATCGAGGTGAAAGGTGAATTTGTCGGCTCTCCTTCTGAACTCTATCCTCTATTATCTCCTCTTCTTGAAACTGGTAATCCTTCTCTCTTTATAGATGAAGTCCCGTATATAAAGGCTGTTCAATTCTTTAATAGCGGCAATATTCCTGAAAAATTCAAACGCTCTGGTTCCTACGTATATAAACCTATCCCTCTTAAAGGTATTCAAATCTTACAATATTTTCTTTCTCATGCACCAAATAAAGATGCGAGTATTTGGCACCAATCACTCGTAGGTGCTGTAGAAAACATTTCGCCTAATGAAACAGCTTATTTCCACCGCAAGGCAATTATTGCTCAAGAATATATTACTTCTTGGAAATGCAACGATGAAGAAAATCGAAATATACGCTGGGTTAAAGATTTACGGGAAAGCTTAGATCCTTACACACTAGGAGACTATGTCAATTGGCCCGATATCGACATAAAAAATTGGCAAACTAGTTATTATGGCTCTAATTTTCAAAGATTGCGTAAAGTGAAGACAGCATATGACCCTTGTAATGTTTTTCGTTTTCAACAAAGCATTCCTCCTTTCCATATGTAAAAAGGAAGAACAGAATTCTGTTCTTCCTTTTTACATTGAAAATCGTTCAATGGTTTGTTTCAAGTCCGCTGCTTGCTTCTCTAAATCCTTTAATAATTGATCGATTACTACCATATTTTTAGATTGTTGCAACGTCACACGTGCCACTTCTTGTGAACCAGCTGATGTTTCCTCAGCAATTGCTGCTACAGCCTTCGTCTGTGCTCCTGTTTGATGAATGTGACTCACTTGCTCGTTCATATAGCTACTAATTTGCTTAGTTGCATCGGCAACTTCCATAATGCTTGATGACATTTCTTTTAAAATTAATTCAGTAGCTTCTCCTCGTTTTGCCTCTTCTTTAGCTGTTTTCACTTGCTCCGTCATTTTCAATGCGACTTGTTGCACTTCCTCTTGCATATTTCGTAATAACTGCGATATATTTCTTGCAGAATGATCGCTTTCATCAGCAAGTTTACGTACTTCTTCAGCTACAACTGCAAAGCCCCTTCCATGCTCTCCAGCACGAGCTGCCTCAATAGAAGCATTTAATGCTAATAAATTCGTTTGACTAGCAATCTCACTCACAACAGAAACAATATGTTCTACTTGTTTCATTCGTTCTTCTAACTTCTGTACATTTTGCATCGAATCTTCATTCTCTTTTGCCAATGTTTGAATGCCTTGAATTAAAGAAGTAAAGACACGTGTACTTTGTCCTAAAGCTTGAACCATTTCTAAAGACAATTCGTCGGACTTTTTTGCTTTTTCTTCTACTTCACTCGCAATAGAGGTTGTTGTATCGACAGTTGAAACAATCGCCTGAATGGAAGCTGCTGATTGCTCGGCGCCAGAAGAAATCTCTGCAAGAGTTTCAGACACACCGCGTGCTTGCTTTGTCGCTTCCCCTGTTTGTCTTCTAATTTGCTGAACTTGATTATTTGTATACGAAAATGTAGTATCGATATTTTTTACCATGCCCCTTAAGTTCCCTAGCATCATATTAAATGCAACACTTAAAGATTTAATCTCATCATCGGTCTTTGGCAATGGGACATCTTCACGAATATCACCTTCAGCCGCTTTCCTTGCTGCTTCTTCCAACTTTCGAAGTGGTTTAATTAAAAATATTGCTGCCCCATACGCTAAAATTCCAGACCATACTACACCTAATAACATAACGATAATATTATAAACAGTTTGACTTACATAACTTTGAAAGTAATCATATATAACGTAAATGAAAATTAAACTTGTTGAATATGTAATGAAAGCTAAAACTGTAGTAAATAACATAAGCTGTATACGCAAGCCAAAGGAAAATGTTTTTCTTTCTTTTCCCATCTCTTCTTTCCCCCTTCTTATAAGCAATATAAGTACTACCTATATATTATTATCCATTTTTTCGTTATAGAAAGATATAAGGATTTTAAAAATCATTATTTCTTTGAATATTAAATCCCCCTGAAAAAAATAAAGGATTCTGACAATTTATGACTAATAACAGAAATAAGGGGCAACATTTGTAAAATATATTTTTGACTGGGGGTTTTGTATGATTCAAGTTCGAAATCTAGTAAAATCATTTGGCTCACTTGATGTTTTAAAAGGAATTGATTTAGAAGTAAAAGAAAAAGAAGTTGTTGTTTTAATCGGTGCCAGTGGTTCCGGCAAAAGTACATTACTTCGCTGTCTTAACTTTTTAGAAATGTACGATGAAGGTGAAATTCACTTACAAGGTGAACGAATTGATCCGAAGCATTCAAATTTAAACAAAGTCCGTGAAAATGTCGGTATGGTTTTTCAACACTTTAACCTCTTTCCTCATATGACCTCACTAGAAAACATCATAGAAGCACCTATTCACGTAAAAAAATTGGAGACAGCAGACGCGAAGGATGTTGGGAATCAACTCCTACAAAAAGTCGGCCTACAAGATAAGGCGGATGTAACTCCTCACCTACTTTCAGGTGGTCAAAAACAACGCGTTGCGATTGCACGAGCTCTTGCTATGAACCCTAAAATTATGCTATTTGATGAACCTACCTCAGCCTTAGACCCTGAACTTGTTGGAGAAGTATTGCAAGTTATGAAAGAACTTGCTGAAGAAGGAATGACCATGATTATTGTTACTCATGAAATGAATTTCGCAAGAGATGTAGCTGATCGCGTCATATTTATGGATGACGGAAAGATTGTAGAGGACGCTCCGCCAGCACAATTCTTTTCAGCTCCATCACATGAACGAGCAAAACAATTTTTACGCAACGTTTTATAATGTAACTTCTGTTTCAAATGAAAAGAAATACATCCATACGGTGCACAACTAATTGTCCAAATAAAATATCTCAGTAACATACTTAAAACCATCCGTATGATCAATATATAGGAGGGGTTTTATGAAAAGAAAACTATTAACCATTGTTGCGAGTATTACATTATGTACATCCTTCATACTAGGAGCCTGTAGTAAGGAAAGTGCTACTACTTCTTCAAATGGTGAAAAAGAATTTCGTTATGCGATGAGTGGATTATATAAACCTTTTAACTATAAAGAAAATGACGGAAAGCTTGCCGGTTTTGATGTGGAAATTGGTGAGGCACTTGCGAAAAAAATGAATATGAAACCCACTCCTATTACAAATCCATGGGAAACGCTAATTCAAGGTCTACAATCGAAAAAATATGATGCTATATTGGGCAGTATGGCAATTACAGAAGAACGCTTAAAAGCTGTTAGTTTCTCCAATCCTTATTATCGCTCTGGTGCCCAAATTTTTGTGGCTAAAAAGAATACATCTATCTCTTCTCCAGAAGATTTGAAAGGTAAGAAAATTGGGGTTGTAAAAGCTAGTACCTTTAAAGACCTTGTTGCAAAACATACAGATCAAATCACAGAATATGATAGCGATATTACTGCACTTATGGACTTAGAGCCTGGACGTATTGATGCAGTAATCACTGATCAAATGGTCGGTTTACGTATGATCAAAGAAGGTAAATCAAATATAAAAGAAGCTGGAAAACCATTAAATCTTGATGAAATGGGAATTGCTATTCGTAAAGATGATAAAGAAATGGTTGAGAAAGTAAATAAAGCTTTAGATGAAATCATTAAAGATGGTACGTATGAAAAGATCAGTAAAAAATGGTTTGGGCGTAATATTCTTGGAGACGAGGCAAAAACAAAGTAAGTTAGCCATTTAGAGATTTCATAAATCATGCCCCACTTTGTATGTGGGGCACTTCATTCACTACTAAAATCCATACAATATGAGGTGACACATATGTTTGAAATTTTTATCTCTACCTATCCCACACTCTTAAAGGCTACTATTGTCACATTACAATTAACATTAACATCCCTATTACTCGGTTCACTAATTGGATTACTAGTCGCTTTCTTTCGAATCTCTAACAATAAGGTTTTAAATAGTATTGCTCATGTATATATCGCCATTATTCGTGGTACACCTTTAATTGTTCAAATTGCCATTCTCTATTTCGGTATTACATCGATTATTGTCTTCACTCCTTTTTGGGCAGGAGCAATTGCTTTAGCAATCCATAACGGTGCATATATTACTGAAATTTTCCGCGGATCCATTCAGTCCGTTGATCGTGGACAATTGGAAGCTGCTCGCTCTTTAGGGATGCCTTACCCTTTAGCGATGCGCCGGATTATATTACCACAAGCATTTCGTCTGTCTCTTCCCCCTCTAGGGAACCAATTTATTATTGGATTAAAAGATTCTTCACTTGTCGCTTATGTAGGAATGTCCGAATTATGGGGATCCGGTTTATCAATTGCCGCAGGTAACTTCCAGCAATTAGATACATATATCATTGTTGGTGTATACTATCTCGCACTAGTTCTTCTATTTACTTATCTTGTCAGTCTTCTAGAAAAACGACTACAACGAAAAGAAAATAACTCTGTCCAGGTCAAGACGAAGAACAAGAAAGAAGTCTCTTTATAACAAAAAGCAAGCTCTAAGAGAGCTTGCTTTTTCATCGTAAGATATGTCTATTATTGATTTACTTTTTTTATAGTCTCTTTTTCCTCTATATGTTCCTCACGATATGAAATATTATGAGGATCCAATCCATTTCCTAAAGAACCATAGAAATGCTCCCTATGCGGATCAACTAATTCACTTCCGTGATAATACACACGTGGTGTATTCCAAAGTGCTGCCAAAGCTTTTGTCATCGGCATTTCGTGATAGCGTTCCGGCCACATTTCTTTAATTTTATCTTTTACTAATGGATAGTATTTAGAACTCATAGCAGGAAACAGATGATGTTCTGTATGGTATGAGAAATTGAAATGTAAAACGTCTACCCAGCGCGGTACTGTTACTGATAAACAGTTTGCTAAAGGATCATTTACTGGAACAATAGGATTTAAGCGGTGATTTGTTGCGATATACGCCATTACAATAAAGTTAGCAATTAACAACGGAATCACGTATGCAAAGAACCACTTTGTAGGTCCCATAATAAACAATAAACTAATCCAAACTGTCCAGGGCAAAAGAAGTTGAAGCCATACAGATTTTTGATTGGATGACTTAAATTCTTTTATAAAATGAAAGAACATTCGAGTCGAATGTAACGTAAATTGAATTGTTAGTGACAGGAAACTAAAGAATGAACGTACATGAAGAGGCATGCGATATACCCAACTCAAAAACTTACTCTTTTTCAGTTTCTCAAATGTCGGCCATGCATCTGGATCATTCTCTTCATGCTGTGTGTGAACATGATGCGTTGCATTATGCCACTTTCTCCAAAGTTTTGGGCCAGTTGATAATGGCATAAATGCTATCGCACCTAAAAAATCACGAAGCCATGCCTTTCTTACAACTGTTCCATGTAAAATTTCATGTCCTAAAAATCCAAGTGAAGCAAAACATAATCCAAGAACAATTGCAATTCCTAGATTTGCCCACACATTCAATTCAAATACACCGATCGTTATTAAACCAGCCAATGCCACAAGTAAATAAGCCAGTCCACCAAATAATCGATTAGGAACTGGTTTAAATGCTTTTTTCGGCAAATGTGGTGCTACACGTGCTGCATACCACCCAAACGTATGAAGCTCCTTCATCCTTTTGCCCCTTTCTTATGCCGCGCCCCGCGCAACTTGCATATATCAATTCTTGCTTCCAGATTGATTTTACTACGTGATCCAAAAAGCATTTATCATAAGGAAAATATACTCACTCTATCGTCACTTAATTTTCGCTTTTATTATCAATGAAAAACATTTCTCTTTTTACTCTCTATCAACCTTTCCACATGATGAATCATAACAATAGAATTTCTATATTGTCAACAACTTTTATGACCTAGTAATAAAAGTTGGTTATATTTTTATAATTATACTTTATTTCACTAAAGAAAAAGCATAGATTTCATAAGGCTTTATCAGGTATATATACATATCCACTTAAACAACATAGACTCTATCTTATTCAAGAACTCTCTATGTAATCAACAAATGGAATCACTTGAATTTAGCTTTATATAAATCCTACTTCTTCATACTGCCCCAATAAAATAATTATATTAAAATATTTTTTCTTTCATTTAGTAAGAATAGAACGCTACGAAAACAACATACATGAATTCCATATAATATGGAAATATTAAAAGGAAAATTGTTCTAATTTGGAGGTTTTCAAAATGACAGATAACACATTTCCGCAGTTACCATCATCCTATTGGATTGAATCTACTCAATTTCCTACTTTTCCTCATTTATCCGAAAATATAAAGACAGAAGTTGCTGTTATCGGAGCTGGTATTACAGGCATTACCACCGCCTATTTACTCGCTAAAGAAGGAATGAAAGTCGTTTTAATTGATTCTGGTTCTGTTTTAAATGGAACAACTGGGCATACAACCGCAAAAGTAACAGCTCAACATGATCTTATTTATGATGAATTAATAAACAATTTTGGTGTTGAAAAAGCCAGGCTTTACTACGAATCAAATAGTAAAGCTCTACAATTCATAAACGAGACTGTACAAACATATAAAATCGACTGTAATTTCACAAATGAAGATTCGTATTTATATACAACTACCAATAATGGCCTGCGAAATTTAACGAAAGAATATGAAGCCTATCAAAAATTAAATATTCCTTGTGACTATGTTCAATCCCTGTCGATTCCTATTCCCGTACAATCTGCACTTGTGATGAAAAATCAAGCGCAATTCCATCCCCTCCTTTATTTAAAAACACTTTTAGAAAAGTTTGTGGAAATGGGCGGAAAAGTTTATGAGCAAACAACAGCCATTGATGTGGAAAAAGGAGATTATCCACAAGTTATTACAAAGGGTGACCATCGCATCACTTGTAAATATATTGTCTCTTGTTCACATTTTCCTTTTTATGATGCTAATAGCTTTTTCTTTACGCGAATGTACGCAGAACGCTCCTATGCCCTCGCAATAAAAGCAAAAACGGATTATCCAGGGGGCATGTATTTAAGTATCGATGATCCAAAACGCTCCATACGTTATACGACAAGCAATGGAGAAAAGTTGATATTGATTGGCGGAGAGAGCCATAAAACAGGCCAAGGAATTAATACGATGCTTCATTATGATGCACTATATTCCTTTGCTGAATCTACTTTTGGAGTAGATGAAATTCCTTATAGATGGTCAGCGCAAGATTTAATCACGCTAGATAAACTCCCTTATATCGGACATATTAACGAAAGGAATCCAAATATATTTGTGGCAACTGGATATCGTAAATGGGGAATGACGACTGGAACTGCAGCAGCTCATTTACTGAAGGACTCCATTCTAAAAGTCCACAGCCCATATAAAAAACTGTTTGCACCATCACGCTTTCATGCAAATCCGGATATAAAAACTTTCCTCTCTCAGAACATTGATGTTGCTAAACACTTAATTGAAGGAAAAATTGAAACCGCATTACGTAAGCCAGAAAATCTTGAAGTTGGCGAAGGTTCTGTTGTACATGTCAACGGTAAACGAGCAGGTGCTTATAAAGATAAAGAAGGAAAATTACATATCGTCGATACAACTTGCACACACCTCGGCTGTGAAGTTGAATGGAATAGCGGTGATTGTACTTGGGATTGCCCTTGTCACGGTTCCCGTTTTTCAATTGATGGGGATGTTATGGAAGGTCCAGCAGATCAACCATTAAAGCGAGTTGATAACGAATAAAAAAACAAAGAAGTTCAACGGGAATCCTGTTGAACTTTTTTATTTTTCATGACACCTTTTCATATAAATTTCGACATACGCAGGGAAATATTAACATTAAATAAAATAATATATTCATCTACAAATAAAAGGAGTGAATACTATGCAACCTTCTGCTCCACCTCATCTAGAATCTACAGAAACTATCTTTTCAAGTTCTATTACAAAACTTGTTGTTTTTATTTGTTGGCTAGCCATTCTAGCTGACGGATATGATTTAGGTATTTACGGCGCCGTTCTGCCAAAGCTCCTAGAAGACAAAAGCTGGGCACTATCACCAGCCCACGCTGGAACAATTGCCAGCTATGCTTTATTTGGGATGTTTATTGGTGCTATTCTAGTTGGAACCATTACAGATCTAATTGGACGAAAATGGACACTTATATGCTGTTTAGCCCTTTTTTCTATCACAATGGGCTTAGCTGCAATTGCTCCTTCTCCTGAATTATTTGGGTTATCTCGATTTATCGGAGGAATCGGATTAGGCGGTGTTATCCCAACGGCTTCAGCACTTACTGTTGAATATTCACCAAAAAAACGGCAATCTTTTATTTATGCTCTTATGTTTACCGGCTATCCTTTAGGTATCGTGTTAGGCGCTATTTTATCCATGTTTATGCTAGAAGATTTCGGATGGAGAATTATGTTTGGCATCGGAATGATTCCGCTACTCCTCATTCCTTTCATTATTCGTTATTTACCTGAGTCCATTCAATTTTTATTATCGCGAAATCGACAAGAAGAAGTGAATAAAATTCTTAATCGCTTTCAAATTGAATTCCATGTAAAAGATGAAATTCCTGAAACACCATCTAATATACAAAAGAAAAATGGATTTCTTACGTTATTCTCAAAAGATTACATAAAAGCAACACTACTTTTTTGGCTCACTTATATAATGGGAATGTTTTTAATATACGGTTTAAATACTTGGCTACCACAGATGATGCGCCAGGCAGGATACCCTCTTGGATCTAGTTTATCATTTCTACTTATACTAAATATTACTGCAGCTATCGGTGCATTATTTGCTGGGGCGATTGCCGATCGTATAGGAGCAAAAATTGTTATTAGTATCTCCTATCTTATGGCAGCCATATGTATTGGACTATTAACAATTAAACCATCTGTTACAATCATTTATCTTTTAATTGGTCTTGCTGGAATTGGATCAGTCGGTATTACTCAAATATTAAATGCTTATGTAACACAATACTTCCCATCACATATACGAGCTACCTCCTTAGGCTGGGGACTTGGACTTGGCCGAGTTGGTGCGATTGCTGGCCCTATTCTTGTCGGTATTATTATGACAATGCAATATGACTTGGCGTGGAATTTTTACTTATTCTCCTTTGCAGGTCTTATCGCAGCTATATCTGTTTTCTTTATTCCTACAAAATAAAGTGAAACTTTAATCAGCCCTTACCAATCGGGCGTTTACGGGCAGTTGACCTCCCACCTAACTTCTTCGCTCCAGCCGAATCTTGAGGTGGGAGTCTTACTGCCCGTTAATGCGGGATAAAAAAGAGCACAAACTCATTTGTGCTCTTTTTCATATACTTCAAACAATATATCTCGAAATAATGTATTCAAACTCTCAATATCAATCCCTAATCCCTTTTCAATCCCTTTCACGTATTGCTGATAATAATCAATTTGTTCTTCTAAAAATTGATTTAACGCCTGAACTTTCAATCCAACATCTAATTCCGTACCCGCTTTTTTCTTTACTAACAACTTCTCAATCTCATTCAATACACTACGTTCTATAGATAGTTCTATAAGTAATCGGTCAAATTCTACTGGAGGTAATGTCCCTTTCTCTTCTAGCCACTGACAAGCTAAAATAGGACGTAATACATAAAAGTACTTTTTCAACTTTACATTTTCACCTTGCAAAAATTCACGATAATTTTTTGAAGCCATATGTAAGTAATGATATATCGTTGCTTTTGGATCAAAATTCTTTTCACTCTTTTGCTGAAGCTGCTCTGGAAAGTTAGAGTTTTTCGAATAAAAAATTGGTGATCGAATCCACTCAAGTAAAGCTGGATTTGACTTCGCGAATAGTTGCAATGCCTTTTTAATATCCCAACCACTTATGTCTAAATCATCACTAATTGGATATTCGATTACATCACGCTTATCATGGATTGATAAATACCATTCTACAGGGTGTATATAAACAAACCTAACATCATAATCACTATCTTTCGATGGAAACCCCCACGCCCGACTCCCTGATTCCACAGCGAATAAAATTTTCACACCATTCTCTTTTTCAATTCGCTCTAGTTCTAATTCAATTTTCTCTCTCATTTCATACCATCTCCATTTTTTGATTATTTCCCTGGGAATTCGACAAATATACGACTAATTTTACTATATACCAAAACAGCTGTCAGACAATTTCTGACAGCTCAATAAAGCACTTATTTTTTCTTTTCAATTACAGTAGCAGTAATTCGTTCAAACTCTTTTTGAATTTCCTCTTTATATGCATCCACTTTTGAAAAATCCATAGCAGCAATATAAATTCGTTCTAATTTATCACGAACTGATTTTGCTTTTGCTAAGAAAGACATTGCCTCATTCATTTTTGTTTTATATTGAATGGAAACGTCACGAATTTCTGTAGCATACTTCTCATCCGTCCCTGGTTTAACAATAAGAGTATACATATCTATAATCTCATCACCTTCGCGACTTGGAAAATATTCATGTGGTGCGGTACTATCAAAAATTGCAAATCCTAATTCTCTTACGATAACCATATCAAGACTATTCGGGTCAAACCCGCAATGATATACTTCAACGTCAAAACCTTTTTCTTCTGCTGCCTTCGATAACTTTTTAAGCATTGTTGATTTTCCAGAACCCGGGCGTCCTTTTATAAAATAACGATGTGGTAATCCTTCTGTTAAATTAGGAACAAAATCAACTGCTCCTTTCGGTGTAGCAGCTCCTAAAAAACGATGTTTCACAATCGATTGTTCTCCCTTTTTATCTGCAAATAATTTCTGAATTAGCTGTTCTGTTAGTTCATTTGCTTTATTAAAATCAATGTTATTAATATATATTTTCTCCCACTCATCATGTATAACTAACGCCTCTTTAAAACATCCGTAAGCAGATTTGAAAGCCTTGCCCGCTTCTAATACAAACCGTTCAATTTCTAACTTCTGCTTTCTTAATTTATCTGAGTCCCAAGCAACTCCTAAATTTATATACTCTTCAATAACTCCTGGCATTTTCGGCTCAATAACATGCGGTGATGTTCCATCAACAATTCCTACTTTTAATTTCGGAATAATCACCCCATCAACTGACTTATTATCAGAAGAACAATGCAAAAGTTCAATATCATATCCTTTTTCAACCCATTCACGACCTATTGCCTTAATTAAAGAAGATTTTCCCGTTCCTGGGCCTCCCTTTAAAATAAACAACCTGTCTAGCCCCTTCAAATTCTCTTCGTATAAGCTGTGAAATCCTCTAGCTGTATTTCCACCGGCATAATAATTTAATACATTCCCTGTCACTGCACTCACTCCTTCGCAACAGTCTACTTACATAAGCTACAATATGCGAGCAACTTTATTTGGGTGAACACCTAATTTGTATTGCGCGAAAAAAGGAAATGAATTACAATTTAAATATCGCGAATATTCCGAATTTAAAATCGAATAAACCTTTATCAAGAGAGGCAGAGGGACCGGTCCTTTGAAGCCCAGCAACCTCAGTTTATGCAAACTGAATAGGTGCTAATTCCTGCAAAATGCATTGCATTTTGGAAGATAAAACTCAACTAGTATGTAAAGCTCATCTTTCTTGATTATGAAGGATGGGCTTTTTATTATTTGAAAAAAATATATTGGAGGTATGTAAAATGAAAGTAATTGATCTATCACAAACGTTTGAAAATAATATGTCTCAATTTCCTGGAACACCAAAAATCCAACTAGAAGCCATTACAAGCGTTGAAGAAACAGGTTATCAAGTTACGAATTTTCATTCTGTCGTTCATGTTGGTACGCATTGTGATGCGCCTGCTCATTTCATTTCAGGCGCAACCACTATTGATCAATTACCCCTAAATCAATTTGTAGGCGAAGCTGTTCTTATCGATGTGACTCATGTTCAAGAGCGAAAATTACCTAAGGAAGTATTACATACTGTCGACATAAAAGAAGGCGATATTGTCATTTTCCATTCCAATCTATCTAATAAATGGAATACCGAAGCTTATGAGAAAGAAGCGTTTTATCTTTCCGAAGAATTAGCTGAAGAACTAGTTCAATTAAAAGTAAAATCTGTCGGTTTAGATTTTATTTCTCCTGATGAGGTAACGACAGAAACATCACCGATTCATCACATACTGTTAGGAAATAATATTTACTTAATTGAAAACTTAACAAACTTAGATGCCATTAAAGCTAAACGATTCTTTTTCTCAGCAGCACCTTTAAAAATTAAAAATAGTGACGGTGCTTTCGCAAGGGCATTCGCTGTTATTTTTTAAACATGGTCTACAAAAAAAGCAAAGATCACTTTTGACCTTTGCTTTTATATTTTTTATTTAAGTTAAAAAAGAATTGCTCCACCCTTGGTCGTATCCAAGCTAAATAATCTTTATCTTTCTTCTTTGTACAAGCTATCTCTTCTCCATCTACCATTTCGACAAGTTCTAGCTCTAACAGTTGCCTCGTAAATGCTACCATATTTACTTCTTCTGCTGGATATTCTTCTTTTAATTTCTCCTCAATTTCTCCCAATAAAAAACCGTCACGCATCATTGCTAGTGCATCAATCCAAAGTGGCGGCATTTCATATGTCTCTCCTGTAATCGTATCTTTTACAATATAGTTCTTTTGCTCTTTTCGAAATTGAATCGTGTGTAAACATACAGTCGAATTTAATGTTAATTCCATCATACCACCCCTTTCATCATATCCGCATAGAAAAAAGGATGCGCGTGCACCCCTTCTTTTCTTTTCATAACACTACTGAACCGTTACATGAGCTAAAAGCTCTATGTCGATATTTTCCTCCATTATAAACGAAGTTTTTTATAAAAAAAACCCTTCTTGAAACATTTTATAAAATGTTTATATTTACACAACAAGAACACTTTTCTGAAAAGTAATTTCGTCTAATGCACTACACTGTTGGTAAATAAATTTCCACTTTCGTTCCTATCCCCATACTACTTTCAATCGCGATACTCCCTTGATGTTCTTCAATAATTTTATATGTAATCATTAATCCAAGACCTGTACCATTCTCTTTTGTTGTATAAAAAGCTTTTCCGATCTTTTCTATTTTCTCATTTTCTATCCCAAGACCTTGATCTTCAACAGAAATACACAAGTTCTCTCCAGCTTTTTCATATGCCAGAATCTGAATATTCCCGCCTCCTGGCATCGATTCAATTCCATTTTTGATGATGTTTAACAACACTTGTTTTAATTGCTTATCATCACCATTTATAACGGGTAAATTTCCATCTACTTGCAAATTAAATTTCACTTTATATTGAGTCGCATAGCTTTCCATTAACTGTACAACATATAAAAGGATTTCCCCTATATTACACCATTCATAATTTGTTGGTTTCGGTTTTCCTAATAACATCAATTCACTAACAAACCCATTAATTCTCTCAATTTCTTGCAGCATAATCTCATAGCTCATCGTATCTTCAGGATTTCTTTCTTTTTGAATTTGTGTAAATCCTTTTAAAGCTGTTAATGGATTTCGAATTTCATGAGCGATTGTTGTAGACATAGTCCCAATAACCGCTAAATTTTCTGTCTCTTCCATACTGTTCATCATCTCAACAACTGTCCTTACATAAGATTGAAATCTCTTTAATAAAGAATGCGAAATGATGAAAAAGAATATACATAATACAAGCGGAATCACAACTTTTACATCTTGTAATATCAAAGTAAAAAATACATATTTTCCAATTACACTACAGGACACGAAATAAAAATATTTTCTGTTCACGAAAATCGGTGCAAATAAAATTAAAAATATTTCAACCATATTTCCATTTTCAAAAACACGATCACTGTGTAAATAAATCATTAAGTTATTAATAAGATCAATAAGCATATACCCAATTAAAAATAAGTATTTCACAAAATATACATAACCTTGTTTTTGAAGATATATTGAAATAGGAAATAAAGATATTACTAATATATATACACCTATTCCCATACCACCTTCTGGCCACCCTACCCTTGCTTCATTAATATTGATAGCGGGATAAATAAAATAATAGATAACGTCATATAAAAATAATATAATATAGAATAATAATATAAATACTTTTAAAGCTTCTCTTTCTTCATAAATCAAGCTCTTGTATTTGTTCATATAAAAACTCCTCTTGATCAATACAAAAAAACATTTCAAGTATTATCTCTTTAAATTATAATTATGAAATTGCTTTCAGGGCAACATGTAACCTTCTAATACTAAAAGGAAGGAGATACATCTCCTTCCTTTTCAGTTACAATTTATATCCATCTTACCCTATCATTTAGCAATCCATCTGTGAAATTATTATGTCCTACTACAAAATCCTTCATATATAAATTTAAATATTCCCCATACTTACTTTCAGTATTTAATAATAATTCTTCTACATAATAAGCGCCTTGTCCAAAAGTATCTAACAGTAAACTACATAAGCCAGCATAAATTCCACACCCTACTTGGAAGTACGTCGCATTTGTTTTATATTTTTGAAAAACTTGGCTACTATTCATTACATTATACATGTATGTCTCATTATGTTCATAAACGAGTAACACACCGACTAAATCTTCTCCTATAATATCATCTTCTGCTGGATTAAATACTTTACGATTCCAATTCCATAAATCTTCCACTTTGTCTAAGTTCTGTCTAATTAAGTTTGTTGTATACTCATTGATCCGATAAAGAAAACCCACTTCCATATTAAAAGATTTCCCTAAAATTAAAACTTCTTCATGTGGCATTAAGCAACCATAAAATTCTTTTTCACCTAACTTTACTTTATACTCTGAAGCATATACATCCTCATAAAAGTAAAGTGGACGATGATGACTCATATACATAGGATAACTCCATATCGCTTCATCAAGAAAACGCTCAACTGCCCATGATGCATAAAGTGTATGAGGTTTTATAAGCTCTTTATCATTCAAAAATGAATTATCATGTTCTACAATATAGCATGCTCGCGGCTTTTCATTTGGACGTTCTTTCATAAGCTCAACAACCATCCATTGAACAACACCAGGATTCATACCTGAGCCTATAATCGCTCTTGTATTTGTAAATGTTTCTTTCTCCTTCTCAAACCTCGTATACCTTTCCGTAAGCTGAAAACCAAGTAAACTATCGTCTTGATCTACTGCCTCATTTTCCAAAGCCGAATTAATATAACAAATGCCAAGGTCATTACAACAACTCAGTACCCTAATTGTATCTGCACCTGAAACATCAATAACAACCTTCGTTCTTTTTTCCTTTAAATGATGTTTAAATTTGACTACATCTTGAAGGTTTATTTCATATAAAAAAAATTGCTCTTTCAAATTTGGAAACAACTCATCATAATAACTTTTATCTTTTTGTTTTATATCCACCAAATGGAAGTTCACATTCTTTATCACTTCATAAATTGGATCTTTTTCATTTACTACCGCTTGATTCAAAATTGCTAACACTGCTTTTGCTGCTCCACCCGCACTGCCAAGTAATGTAATCGAAAACGAATCTGGAAACTGCTCCACAAACAAAACCCCTTTAATAAAGTAGTTGAGCAGCACTTCCTCAAAAGTGAGTTGAATACACAAAAAGGTAGCTCGTACACCTTTAGTACAAGATTGCCCCTTCAAAGATCACACTAACATACCTATATGATATTCAATTCATTTTCCCCCTCATATCCAAATCGAATTAAACAAATAGGCTCGACCTTTTCTTCCCTATATATAAAAGAAAAAGCCAGCCCTCTCAACTAGTCTACGGACAATGGACAGATTTTACATGTTGAATATTTACATACATTTTTGCATCACGTGCTTTTAATATTTCAATATGCCCTTCATCAATTTTCGCCATCTTTCCGATTTTGTTAGATTCTTCACCTAAATCAAACACCATAATTTTCCCAGACATTTTAATAAGCTGTTCTTCGAACGTTCTCGCTAAAGTAATATTTAATGGATTTACGGGGAGTTCATTTTTATTGAGGGAATAAGGGACTTGGTTCTCTTTATAAGGAATTAGCCATTTCAAATGCTTTAAAGATATATATACCGTTTTATAAACTGGACTATAAAAAACAATATAATCGTTCATTACACTTGTAACATAACCGTGTATCGGAACATTTCCTGCCACATAAATTTCTGTAAAAATCCCTTTAGATGTGATTAATACTTTTCTCAAAGAAATTGAAGGTGATTCCCTCTTAATTACAGAGTCCACACCAGGCTTTAATATTTCTTCATCATGCTCTCTTAAAAATTTATAATATTGGATATGGTATAAAGATATATATACATAGTCTTGTCCATTGTAAAGAACAACAATATCATTCCCTACATCAATTAATATACCTCTAAACTTTCTTTCACCGATTAATTTAACGTATATATTTTCCCCAATGTTCTTGTTTAACTCATTCATCTATATCCTCCTTTCTATGAAATTGCGCTTTTCTGTCTTCCATTTCAAAAAAATAATCAGGGGCAATGTTCCGTCTTTTAATAGTAAGAATTCTTTTTCATATACCGCGAAATTATTGCAGCAAAATATGAAATCGTTCTTCACTTTCAATCATAATGCCCCTTTTATTTATTAAACATTATTCTTCTTCATTCTTTTTGTTTTTAACTATTTGACTCACACTCTTAATATGAGAATTAATTATATAAATGACCTCATCACCGTTTACTAGTGTAATACTTCCATCATGTATATCACTTAATAAACCTTCCACACACTCTGGTCCACCACGATTAATCTTTATCCATTTATACTTCAAGTCATTTAATACATCTAAAAAAGTATCTTCATCAGCATAGAAATATGAACCATATTCTCCCGGTGCTTCTTTCACTTTCCTAACTAGACTCTTCACATGTTTCAACTGGTAATATACTAATTCTCCAAGAGGCAATTGTAGTGTAAGGTAATCTTTTCCTAATGATACGAGTACACCTACTCTACTTTCTGGTCCGCGAAGATTTACTTTTACATTTTCACCGACTAAACCTTTAATTTGATCACAGCATAATACACTCTCCAATTTTGTACCCTCCTTTCTTATTATCTTCCTCTACTTGATTGTCTTTGTGCACGAGCGCGACTTGAATTATTACTGTTTTCATTACTTTTCTCATCGCTACTCTCATCACTATTCTCTCCACTTACTGGTGCATTATAATTAACACTCTTAATATGAGATAGTGCAATTAATACCACTTCTTCTTTTATAATTAACGTTACATAATCGCAAGAAACATCTTGTAAAATACCTTCAACTTTCTCTGGACCACCACGATTAATTTTCACCCAGCGGTATTTGAAGCCTTGAAGTAGCGTTTCAAAGTCTTCTGCACTGTCTTCTTCCGACCATACAGAATCACCTATCCCACCATCTTTCGTATTTTTTGTAATGCTTTTCAGATGGCGAAGCTGGTAGTAATGGTACTCTCCTTTTTCATTCTGTAATACGACGTAGTCCGTACATACTGACACTATTATTCCTTTTTGAGATTCCGGTCCACCTCTGTTTACTCTTACATAAGATCCAATTAATTCTTTCAAAAAATCCCAATGAAATAAACTCACGAGAAAACCCCTTCCATTAATTTATAAGCTTTTGCACTGATAGTATATGTATCTGTACAGGTTACGTTCTCTATGTTTGTCCCCTGTATAAAAAAATATGCTTTTAACTAATAGTACTAATCCCTATAAAATCTTCTTTTCCTTAAAGTAACTCTGGGATTTCGGATGACTTTTTCATCCCTTAATATAAAAAGCCCCCGTATTAAGATACATTTCTGCATATCTTAATACGGGGGCTTTTATAAATTTAATCTTCGTCTTTAACATCCATATCTTCTGGAATTGGTTCGTTTAATATTTCTTCCACTAACTGCTTATATTTCTCCATTTGTTCTAAATGTGTATTAAACTGTTCCTTGTTTATTAAATATTGCTCTCCATCAAACAGTGCACGAATTTTCTTTTGCTGAATTAAGTCTTCAACATACGATTTTGGTAATTTCAAATACTCCGCAGCCTCTTCTATCGTTATATACAATGTGTTCATTCCTTTATTATTTTTTCATATATATACTGTATCTTACTTTATTTTTGTAAACAAATAAAAAAGATTTTGTAAATACAAATTAAAAAGCAGGTAGATGCATTCCATATATTGTATAATAGTATAGTAAGTATTTTTTTAAATATAGAATGGTATTACCCATTTACACAAAGGAGAGTTAACATATGGCTACTCGTCACATCATTACAATGTTAGAAAAAACATTACAAGTTGAAACAGAAAACACAATTTCTCATCTATCTAATTCTTTATCCGATCGTATTCTTTCACAAAGTGCAGCAGTACATGAAAACAATTGCTATCATACAATTGGCGAATGGTACAAAAATCATTTCTTATTCCAACAAGATGATTTCCTTTGGGCTAAATACGTTTTCTATGACGCATATTGTGAGTCTATAAAAAAACAGGGTCATCTTACAAAACGCGTTCGTCAAATATTAGAATCATTAGCTCGAAAACATGGAAAACAATACATTGCGTCTATACTAAATATTCCATTTCCTAATGAACAGGAAAAAGGGACAGCATAATTTAATAATGGTCCGCACAAACCAACTATAGATTCATTGTTCTCTGGAAATATTCACAAATAAAATGTTCAAGTCTTTGTGTTCCCTTTTTATAGAAATACATTCATATGACATGAACTAATGAAAACGGTGTCATGAAAATGATTGAAAATATAGTAAACAGGAAAAACCCCATTTGTATCTCTCGTCCATAGAAATAGAGATGTAAATGGGGGTATACTTGTTCCTTTATTATTTCATCATCTGCTTAATCAATTCTCGATTTCTCTTCTTAAATACTTCATTATGGGAAGAAACCATTCCGTACTCACTTGCATCAGGTTGAATAAATTGTTTCGCTTTATTCACAGCGTTTCCAGCATCTTGGAATGCCCCTGCAATTAAATGTAATTTCCCGTCATGCTTTAAAATATCTCCAGCAGCATATAATCCATCTACAGACGACTCACTATTTGCATTACCTGCAATATAAAAATTATCTATAATTGCAACATCTAGCTCACTATTTTCTAATAATGTTATATCACGTTCATATCCATGATTAATAATAACTTCATCGATAGATAAATGAGAAATCTCTCCTGTTTCATGATTTGTTAATTCTACATATTCAATCGCTTCATGGTTATCACCAGCAATTAATTTTGTAATCGATGTATTAAAGAAACATTCTGCCGAACTGTTCATAAGTTGTTTTACTTGTGCTTCATGACCAGATAATTCTTCTTTTCTATATGTTAAATAAACTTTTTTCGCAATCGGTTCTAATTCATTTGCCCAATCAATTGCAGAGTTCCCTCCGCCTGAAATAATTACCGTTTTATCTTTGAAACGTTTTAACGATTTAACTGTATAATTTAAATTTGAGACTTCGAATCTCTCAGCACCTTCAATTGATAACTTTTGTGGATTCAATATACCACTCCCAGTTGCGACGATCACTGTTTTTGAAAAATGTTCTTCCCCAGAGCTTGTTTTCAACGTAAAAATACCCTCTTCATTACGAATAATTGATTCTATTTTTGTATTCAATACAACTTCAGGCTGAAATGTTAATCCTTGTTGTACAAGTTGCTCAATTAATTTCTCACCAGTGACCGGTAATAATCCGCCAATATCCCAAATCATTTTCTCCGGATAAACATGTATTTTTCCACCTAACTGTGGTTGAAATTCTATTATTTTCGTTTTCATCTCTCTTAGTCCACTATAAAAAGCTGAATAAAGCCCTGCAGGTCCTCCGCCTATCACAGTTACATCAAACAATTCTTCTTGATTCATTCGTGTCACTCCTCAGCTACTAATAATTGATTATCATTCTCAATAAAATATAACTTGTTTTTATAAATTTTACAATCAAAATCACTATTGACAATACACCTATATAAAATTATAGTATTTAAAGAATCAATAGTGATAATCATTATCAATTTGTTAATTATTAGCAACTGTGAGATTACATCTTCTTCTATTACTATGGTGAATACTACATGGTAAAATCTCAAGTTCAAGATTGTTAATAAGACTTTTGTATTACCACTAACTTTTCAAAAGATCAAAGCTAAACAATTTATTGTATATCACATATCATCTATCAAAAGGAGAAAGACGATGAAAAAATTATTTATTTCACTAACAGTTCTGTTCGTCCTTGTTATGAGTGCTTGTAGCAACGGTTCAACAGACAAGAAGAACGACGCAAAAGGTAAGAAATCAGAAACAATTACATACCAATCTGAAAATGGTAAAGTAGAAGTTCCAGCAAATCCACAACGTGTTGTTGTCCTATCATCATTCGCTGGTAACGTAATGTCATTAGGTGTAAATCTTGTTGGGGTAGATTCATGGTCTAAACAAAACCCACGTTTCGATAGCAAACTGAAAAATGTCGCTGAAGTATCAGATGAAAATGTTGAAAAGATTGCAGAATTAAATCCAGATTTAATCATTGGTTTATCAAATATTAAAAATGTTGATAAGTTAAAGAAAATCGCTCCTACTGTAACATACACTTACGGAAAAGTTGATTACTTAACACAACACTTAGAAATCGGTAAATTATTAAATAAAGAAAAAGAAGCAAAAACTTGGGTTGATGATTTCAAGAAACGCGCACAAACAGCTGGAAAAGACATTAAAGCGAAGATTGGTGAAGATGCAACAGTTTCTGTTGTTGAAAACTTCAACAAACAGCTTTACGTATACGGCGAAAACTGGGGCCGCGGAACAGAAATTCTTTACCAAGAAATGAAATTAAAAATGCCTGAAAAAGTAAAAGAAAAAGCTTTAAAAGAAGGATACTACGCATTATCTACTGAGGTATTACCTGAGTTTGCTGGTGATTACTTAATCGTAAGTAAAAACAAAGATACTGATAACTCATTCCAAGAGACAGAATCATATAAAAACATTCCAGCAGTAAAAAATAATCGTGTATATGAAGCAAACATGATGGAATTCTATTTCAATGATCCACTTACATTAGATTTCCAACTAGACTTCTTCAAGAAGAGCTTTCTTGGTCAATAATACAAACATGAGGAATTCTTAATTTAAGAATTCCTCTTCCTTTATTCTATGAAAAGAAAAGATGTGAAACGAATGAAAAAAGAGCAAGACAACCTACGTTCCAACGCTTTTACATACAAATTAATTTTGAGTATCATTGCATTCTTTCTTATTTTTATGTTTGCAATGGTGTTAGGCGCTGCAGATACTTCTATAAAAGACGTATGGTTAGCACTTACTTCCTCTGCTAAAGGAGATAAGCTATCCATCCTTCGTGAAATACGTTTACCACGTGAAGTTGCTGCTATTTTTGTAGGGGCTGGACTCGCTGTTTCTGGTGCAATTATGCAAGGATTAACGCGAAACCCACTTGCCGATCCTGGATTACTTGGCCTAACTGGTGGCGCAAATGCTGCACTTGCACTAACACTTGCCTTCAATCCTTCTATAAGCTATCTTTACTTAACACTAGCTTGCTTTATCGGTGCTGCAATTGGCGCTATTATGGTATTTGGAATTGGCATGGTGAAAAAGGGCGGACTTTCCCCTCTTCGAATTGTATTAGCTGGTGCTGCTGTTTCAGCATTTCTACTTGCAATCTCAGAAGGTGTTGGCATTTACTTTAAAATTTCACAAGATGTATCAATGTGGACGGCTGGGGGCGTAATTGGAACGAGTTGGAGCCAATTAAAAATTATTATTCCGGTTATTTCAATAAGTATATTTATCGCTATCTTACTTGCAAAGAAATTAACAGTTCTTAGTTTCAGTGAAGAAGTTGCTGTTGGACTCGGTCAAAAGATTATCGTCATTAAAACAATTTTATTTATCATTATTATCTTGCTTGCAGGTGCTTCTGTAGCGCTTGTCGGAAACATGGCATTTATCGGCTTAATGATACCTCATATGGTTCGTCCAATCGTTGGACCAGATTACCGTTTTGTTATACCGATGTCAGCGATCGCTGGTGCTTCCTTTATGCTGCTCGCAGATACAATCGGACGCACAATTAACGCTCCGTATGAAACACCAGTTGCTGCAATCGTCGCAATTGTAGGATTACCATTCTTCCTATTTATTGTACGTAAAGGAGGAAGATCTTTCTCATGATGCAATCTATTCTAAAGAAACAACGCCTTATCATACTTGCATTACTCATACTTACCATCACAACAATTGTAATTGGAATGGGGCTCGGTTCTGCCGCTCTCTCCTATGACAGATTAATCCCAACACTTATGGGACAAGGTTCATTTAAAGAAGAATTCGTTTTATATTCTTTAAGGCTACCTAGAATCGTCATTACATTATTAGCCGGTATGGCACTCGCTTTATCAGGTGCTATATTACAAGGTATTACCCGAAACGATTTAGCTGAACCTGGTATTCTCGGCATTAACGCTGGTGCTGGTGTTGCAGTTTCTGTTTTCTTTCTATACTTCCCGATAGACGTAGGTTCATTTCTTTACCTACTACCAGTCGTTGGATTTATCGGTGCGTTTCTAACAGCTGTTCTAATTTACGTATTTTCATATAGCAAATCCACAGGCCTTCAGCCAATAAGATTAACATTAACCGGCATCGGTTTTTCCTTTGCACTATCTGGCGCGATGATTGTACTTATTTCATCTGCAGATCGTATGAAAGTAGACTTTATCGCTAAATGGATTGCCGGAAACATTTGGGGAGATGACTGGACATTTGTTTTAGCAATGCTTCCTTGGCTAATCGTATTAATCCCATTTGTTTTCTATAAGGCAAATAGATTAAATATACTAGCATTAAACGAGCCAGTAGCAATCGGTGTTGGAATTGAAATTGAAAAAGAACGAAGATACTTATTAATCGCAGCCGTTGCACTTGCTGCCGCTGCTGTTTCCGTAACAGGAGGCATTAGCTTTATCGGACTTATGGCTCCTCACATCGCCAAATCTTTAGTAGGTCCAAGGCATCAAATATTCATCCCTATCGCCGTTTTAATCGGCGGATGGTTATTACTACTAGCGGATACAATTGGACGAAATATCGTCGAACCTAGCGGTATTCCAGCTGGTATTGTCGTTGCTTTAATTGGTGCACCTTACTTTATGTATTTGTTATTGAAGAAGGCATAGAGAAACACCCTCAAGATTTTTTTCTTGAGGGTGTTTTCATTTCATTTTACTGCTGCCCATACCCTTCAAACTTCTTCGCCAAATTCTCCATCTCGTCTTCTGGCAGTAATTTCGGTTCTCCGACACTTTTCGTTTGATAATAAATTTGAGCACAAAACTCTATTTCTTCTGCAATAGTAAACGCCATTTTTATATTATTCGCTCCGGCCATTAAACCATGGTTCGCAAGTAAAACTGCACGGCGATCAATCATGCCCTCGAAAGCTGCCTCTGCTAATTGCTTCGTACCAAATGTTTCATATGGTGCACAGCGTACATTCGGGCCTGCGAAAGCAATTAAATATGATACAGCAGGAAGTTCCCATCCTAATGATGCGATTGTCTTCGCATAAGGAGAATGTGTATGTACAAGCGCATTTATATCTTCACGATTTCTATAATAGATAAGGTGCATATCTAATTCGCTTGATGGTTTTCTCTCTCCTTCTATCACTTCACCATCTAAATTCAATATAACTACATCTTCAGGCGTCGTTTCATAATAATCTAGACCACTTGGGCTAATTGCAACAAGACCTTGTTCACGATTGAAAATACTAATATTACCGCCAGTCCCCTTTGTTAAACCACTAGAAATCATTTTCTTTCCGTACGCTACAACTTCTTCTCTTTCTTTTTGCAGTAACATATACATCCCCCTAGTAAGAAACTTATGATGACTATTTTTCTAAAAACTATCTACTTATTGAAATAACTTTTTTAAATTCTCCATAAACGGTGCTCTCACAATTCCTTTTTCCGTAATAATCGCTGTTACATTTTCATATGGCGTGACATCAAATGCCGGATTGTATACTTTACTTTCTTGAGGAGCAGAGTATTGTCCGAAACGATTGATCACTTCAGAAGCATCCCTTTCTTCAATTGGAATTTCTTTTCCTGTCAGTGTTTTCAAATCAATTGTCGGCGTTGGTGCTGCTACATAAAACGGAATGTTATAATATTTAGCCAAAATCGAAACACCTAATGTTCCAATTTTATTTGCTACATCCCCGTTTGCTGCTACACGATCACATCCAACGATTACTGCATCGATTTTCCCTTGTGACATGACCATTGCCGCCATATTATCTGTAATGACCGTTACATCAATTCCCGCTCGCTGCAGTTCTAATGCCGTTAACGTTGAACCTTGTAATCTAGGGCGTGTTTCATCGGAATAGATTTTTAAGTCCCATCCTTTTTCTTTCGCTAAGTACATTGGAGCTGTCGCAGTTCCATACTTAGTCGTTGCTAACGCACCTGCATTACAATGCGTTAATACCCCCATGCCATCATGGAATAATGTTAATGCATGTTCTCCAATTTGACGGTTAATTTCTTCATCTTCTCTATGAATCTCTTTTGCTTCTTCTAATAATCTATCTTTCAACTGCGCAATTGATAAGTGAGCATTCTCTTTCGCGACACTTTCCATTCTTTCAAGCGCCCAAAATAAATTTACTGCCGTCGGTCTTGATGTCGCTAAGTATGCACATACCTTTTTTACTTCCGCTATGAATTCTTCCGCCGAACTTTCCGCAACTTCCTTTACTCCTAAATACACACCGTAGGCTGCTGAAACACCTATTGCCGGCGCTCCTCGTACTTTCATTACTTGAATCGCATCCCACACACCCTCAGCCGTTTTAAAAGATTCATAGACTACTTCGTTCGGTAATACCGTTTGATCCAATAACACTAAAGCATCATCTTTCCACTGAATTGATATTAATTGCTCTGCCATCATCTTCTCCCCTTATTTCGCACTATGCATTGACTGTTTTTTTAACGTTTCTACAAAGCTGCTACCTGTTTTATATTGATTCGCTTGTAAAATAAACTTCTTCGCTGTCTGAAGACAAATTCGCTCCGCTCTAGCACGCGCCTCTTCATTCTCAATACAAGTCATATCCTTTACCTTCGCTAGACCAACAATACGACGAATTAACTCAAGACCCGTCACTGCAGCTGTATCCTCTAATACAGATTGTAAATAAACTCGGTTAAAGCCTTCTTCCTTCGCCATAATCTCTGTCACATGAATATCCCAAGCATCTAAAAACTTCTTCTTAAATAAATCAATTACATCTATCATGGTAGATTCTATCCAGTTCATATATGTATCTTTCTCAATACCAGATTGCATCACTGCATCTGCATTCACCCATGCAAACATTAAATTCGCCATTATATTCCCAACGTCATATCCCATAGGTCCATAAAAAGCAAATTCAGGATCAATAACCTTTGTAGAATCACTTTTTACAAAAACAGAACCAGTATGTAAATCACCGTGAAGTAGCGCTTGTGCATTCGTCATAAACGAAAACTTAAGTTTTGCTACTTCCATACGAAGCTCTTTATCACTATAAATATGCTCCCTAATCCATCCTTCATTTAATTGAAACAATTCGTTGCGTTTATTATGGTTTGTGAATGGCTCTGAATATACGAGGTCCTCTGTAATCTCACATAACTCAGGATTTATATAATTCTTCACGAGTTCCTTCTTCTCTTTATGATTCATTACAACATCTGATGTTAATAGAAGGGTATTTACCATAAAAGTAGTTAAATCATCAGCAAGCCTCGGAAACATTTGATGATTTATGAGTGCTGTACGCAATATTGTGTGATCTGATAAATCTTCCATCACGCAACAATTCATCACACTATCAAACAAATATACATTTGGCACGAGTCCAGATGCTAACTCTCCTTCTAATCGCAAAACATCTGATTCTATACGGATTCGATTCGTCGACAACTTAAACTCATCTGAAATACGCGCTGTATCCCCAGCTTGCTTTACAATGACAGAAATGTTCTTCTGTTCATCCCAAACGCGGAACACATAATTTAAATTACCATCACCTATTTCTTTACACTTTAGCCCCTTTGCATGCTCGAACTTAGGTAATTTCTCTTGCACATATGCAATCACATCTTTAGCTTCCATTAAAAAATACTTCGTGAACTTAGACATGGTTTCCCCTCCACACTAAATGTAAACGTTTTCTAAAAGCCGTAAAAAATAATAGACTGAAACTTTTTCAATCTATACTATATCTTCTCTATTGCAATACATATCTCGCTTTTATTATATCTTGTTAGAAATGAGCGTCAATGTTTCTATTTCTCATTGCAATATACTTCTTATTATATATATTTATGATGACAATAATTGTTCACAAAGATTCCGATACATTTTGTTTTATTTATTGCACAATTCTTTGTAAAATAGAAGTAAGCAGTTCCTTTTCAAATCCACAACTTCTAAGAAATATTTCCTTCCTAAGAATTTATACTTACACCATGTCTCTAACATACACACTACTCTCTCAAACACTCATTGAAAATTTATGACTTGAAAATTACCTTTTAATTCCCTAGCAGCCTTAATTGAGAATAAATATTAATTAAATTGGTATAAAGTTGGTTTATTCTCTTGACAAAATAACCACTTCTATATGATAATTAATATCGAATTAGAATTATTATAGTTAATTAAAAAATATATTTTATGAGCAAACTAATTTCCGATGCTCAAAACCAACCTTTAGGAGGAATTTTAATATGTTATTAATCGGCACAGAAGTAAAACCGTTTAAAGCTAATGCTTACCATAATGGAGAATTTATCCAAGTTACTGACGAAAGTTTAAAAGGAAAATGGAGCGTAGTTTGTTTCTATCCAGCAGACTTCACATTCGTTTGTCCAACTGAACTTGAAGACTTACAAAACCAATACGCAACTCTAAAAGACTTAGGCGTTGAAGTATACTCTGTATCTACAGACACTCACTTCACTCACAAAGCATGGCATGATAGCTCAGAAACTATCGGCAAAATCGAATACATTATGATTGGTGACCCAACTCGCACAATCACTACAAACTTCAACGTTTTAATGGAAGAAGAAGGTCTTGCTGCTCGTGGTACATTCATCATCGATCCAGACGGCGTTATCCAATCTATGGAAATCAATGCTGACGGTATCGGCCGTGACGCAAGCATCCTTGTTAACAAAATTAAAGCAGCTCAATACGTACGTAACAACCCAGGTGAAGTTTGCCCAGCTAAATGGCAAGAGGGTTCTGCAACACTTAAACCAAGCCTTGACCTTGTAGGCAAAATCTAAGGAGTTCGATCAAAATGATACTAGATGCAGATATAAAAACACAACTATCCCAATACCTTCAGTTAATGGAGAACGATATTTTACTTAAAGTAAGCGCAGGAGACGATAACGTATCTAAAGATATGTTATCTCTAGTAGATGAATTAGCTACTATGTCATCTAAGATTACAGTAGAAAAAGTTGAACTAGAGAGAACACCAAGCTTTAGCGTAAATCGCCCTGGTGAAGACACTGGTGTCGTATTCGCTGGTATTCCATTAGGACACGAATTTACTTCATTAGTGTTAGCTTTACTACAAGTTAGTGGACGTGCTCCAAAAGTTGAACAAAAATTAATCGATCAAATCAAAAACATTCAAGGCGAATATCATTTTGAATCTTATATCAGCCTAAGTTGTCATAACTGTCCTGATGTTGTACAAGCTCTTAACGTGATGAGCGTTCTAAACTCTGGTATTACACATACTATGATTGATGGCGCTGCATTTAAAGAGGAAGTAGAAAGTAAAGACATCATGGCAGTACCAACTGTTTACCTAAATGGCGAATCTTTTGGAAGCGGTCGTATGACACTTGAAGAAATTTTAGTTAAAATGGGTAACGGTCCAGATGCATCAGAGCTTTCTGATAAAGATCCATACGATGTTCTTGTTGTTGGTGGCGGCCCAGCTGGTGCAAGTGCAGCAATTTATGCAGCACGTAAAGGCATCCGCACTGGTATCGTTGCTGAGCGCTTCGGTGGTCAAGTAATGGATACTATGGGTATTGAGAACTTCATCAGCGTAAAACGCACTGAAGGTCCTAAGCTAGTAGCAAGCCTTGAAGAGCACGTAAAAGAATACGACATCGATGTAATGAATCTACAACGTGCGAAACGTTTAGAGAAAAAAGAACTTATTGAAGTGGAACTTGAAAACGGCGCTATTCTGAAAAGTAAGAGCGTAATCGTTTCAACAGGTGCTCGCTGGCGTAATGTTGGCGTACCGGGTGAAGCTGAGTTCAAAAACAAAGGTGTAGCATACTGCCCACACTGTGACGGTCCATTATTCATCGGAAAAGATGTAGCGGTTATCGGCGGTGGTAACTCTGGTATTGAAGCAGCTATCGACTTAGCAGGTATTGTTAAGCACGTAACTGTTCTTGAATTCATGCCAGAATTAAAAGCTGATGCTGTATTACAAGAACGTCTTAACAGCTTACCAAACGTAACTGTTCTGAAAAACGTTCAAACGAAAGAAATCACTGGTACTGATAAAGTAAACGGTATTTCTTACATCGATCGTGAAACTGAAGAAGTACACCATGTTGAATTACAAGGTGTATTCGTTCAAATCGGTCTTGTGCCAAACACAGACTGGTTAGGCGAAACAGTTGAACGCGTTCGCGGTGAAATCGTAACAGACAAGCACGGCGCTACAAACGTACCAGGAGTGTTTGGTGCAGGTGACTGTACAAATAATCCGTACAAACAAATCATCATCTCTATGGGTTCAGGTGCGAATGCAGCTTTAGGTGCATTTGATTACTTAATCCGTAACTAATTATATAGACGTGAGTTTTAAAAAAGCAGGTGCCAAGGCACCTGCTTTTTTTATAATCCTAATGTATAAACTAAAAATCTCTCATTCCCATTCTTCTCATAAGCACCCGGCAATCTAACCTCTCTCTTCAATTCAAACGCAGTCTGGTTCTCTAAGAAGAAAATATAATCTTCAGAAGGATAGTATAAAATAATATCCACTTCCCTCTCTATTTCCTCTACCGAAAGCAAAATGTTATTCACTACGTTCATAAACACTTGTACAGAAAATGGATTGAAGAAATAAAACCGGTTATCACGTGGATCAATCTCATATTCCTGCGCTAAACAACATTCAAACCGAATTTTATCTTTACTGTTTCTCACTTTTCGCGCATAACGATCACGATTATCCATTGCTTCTTTATAAAACTCTTCATTCATTTCAATTCCAACCGCTAATGCATCGCACTTATGGTGCATGTAAAAATTCAATCTCCCTTTTCCGCACCCAAAGTCTACAATTCGATCGCTACTTGTTATTTCATATTGATTCAATAACTCATCTAATCCGCTATATGGCGTCGGTTCATAACGGTGATAATGCATAGACTTATTAAATCCTTTTTGCTCGCCGACAGTTTTTATATTTAATACAGCATCGTAATATTGTTCGTTCATTCGTTTGCTCCTATTAAGAAATATTACTATTATTATACACCACGTACTGAATGCTCATTTTTATCAAATTAATTGGTACGTGAAATTATATTATCGCGAAATCAAATATATCGACTTAACAACAAATTCCTACCAAAAAAACAGGAGCTTTCTAGCCCCTGTCTTCTAATACTTTCAATACAGTTTGTTTCAATATTTCTACTCCATCCATTATACAGCTATGATCAAACTTCATATACGGATGGTGTAATCCAGGTTGTAAGTTCGCCCCTAGTCCAAGCATGACAGCTTTTAAATGGGGTCTTTTCACTGTATAGTAATGGAAATCATCGCTTCCTGTCGTATACAGTGGTCCAGTACATCCCTCTTCCCCGTACACTTCAAGAATGCCTTTCCGCATGAAACGCTCAGCTTCTTCTGACACTTCAGCTCCTGGTGCGAGATCAATCCACTCATAAGAAAGTTTAGATCCCATTGATTCAGCTGACTGAATTACTTGCTCTATTCTTCGCTTCAATTCATCTAGTAATATGTTATTTTCTGCTCTTACATCTAAACTAAAATGCCCGTTACCTGGAATAATATTTAGATTATCACCACCAGCTTGGCATCTCGTCATCTTAACAGAATAAGACGTCTGCGGCGGTAACCATATATTTTTCAATCCAATATTGATCATCGAAATGACATCAATTGCATTTATACCTTGATGTGGGCGTGCACCGTGTGCATCATCTCCATGAATCATCCCTTCTAAAAATGCTGCAGCTCCGTGACGAATAGATGGGGCTGCTTGTTTCAAAGGCAGTTCTTCAATCGGCCTTAAATGAACACCAAATAAGAAATCAGCATCATCCACGGCGCCCTTCTCTACCATCTTTAAGGAACCATTTCCTTTTTCCTCTGCCGGCTGAAAAATAAATCTAACAGTACCACTATCCCATCTCATATTTTTCAATTGTAAAATAAGGCCCATCACAATTGTCATATGAGCATCGTGGCCGCACGAGTGATTCGCTTTAAATTCTCCGTCTACTTCTTGCCATAGTGCATCCATATCAGCACGAATCGCGATAACTGGATTCCCTCTTCCGATTTCAGCAATCACGCCAGGGCAATCATCAAATATTTTATATGAAATTCCTTCTTCTTTTAGAAAGTTAGTAATATAAGCTGTCGTTTCATATTCCTTCCAGCTTACTTCAGGGTTTTCATGTAAATGCTGAAAAATTTCAGTTAAACGCTCTTGTAGTTCTAATGTTTTCAAAGCTTCATTCTCCTTCCCCTAATTACAAACCATTCAGATTAATTATACTTATGAAAAACAGATGTTTTTATGAACATATTGAATTTTAAGAAAAAAGTCAATTGTTTATTTTTTAATACCATTAATACCCGATTTCAACTCATCTTATAAAGATATCCATACAAATAGAAGATTCGATATTTTCTGTTTATATATTGACGCTTATATCTATTTTTAGTTATTATAACTTAATAACGTCTATTTTGCGACAATTCTAAAAATACAAACATACATAATGAGGAGGCAGTTTATGAAAAGAGAAATACCTTTTGGCATAGCAATAATCCCTATTATCATTACAGTTGCAGTTATGATGGTTACAATTGTTGTATTAGAACAAAGCCCTCACGTCCCACTTATTATTGGTACAACCGTTGCTTCGATCGTCGCTTGGCGATACGGTTACAAATGGAATGACATTGAAGAATCGATGTATAAAGGAATTCGCCTTGCATTACCCGCTATCGTTATCATTATTCTTGTAGGTTTAACGATCGGTGCTTGGATTGGCGGCGGAATCGTCGCTACTATGATTTATTACGGCTTAAAACTTTTAACTCCATCACTATTTTTAGTTTCAATTACAATTATTTGTTCTATCGTTGCATTAGCAATCGGTAGCTCTTGGTCTACAATGGGAACAATCGGTGTTGCTGGAATGGGAATTGGCCTAAGTATGGGAATCCCAGCTCCAATGGTTGCCGGTGCTATAATTTCCGGTTCTTATTTTGGCGATAAAATGTCACCGCTTTCAGACACGACAAACTTAGCCGCAGGATTAACAAATACAGATTTATTCACACATATTCGTCACATGTTATTTACTACAATTCCAGGTTTAATTATTACTCTTATCGTTTATGCGTTCTTAGGAAGAAGCTTTGGCGATAACAATATTGATTCAAAAAGCATCGATCAAACGTTACAAGTATTGCAACAAAACTTTGTTATCTCACCTTTTCTATTAATTATACCAGTAGTTGTTATGGTATTGGTCGCTAAAAAAGTCCCTGCTATACCAGCTATTCTCGTAGGTGTTATTTTAGGATTTTTATCACAAGTCTTTATTCAAGGTGGCTCTGTCTCATCAGCTGTCGGTGCACTCCAAAGTGGATTTGTCATAGACACTGGAAACAAGTTAGTAGATGAACTATTTAACCGTGGTGGCTTAAGCTCTATGATGAATACAGTTTCTATGACAATTGTCGCTATGACTTTCGGCGGAGTACTAGAACATACTGGCATTCTTCGCTCAATTGTAAATCAAATTTTAAAATTAGCGACATCATCAAAAGGACTTATCGCTTCTACCATCGCATCTTGCTTTGCAACGAATCTTACTTGCTCTGAACAATATATTTCGATTGTTGTTCCTTCAAGAATGTATGCAAATGCGTACACAGAAAAAGGACTACATTCTAAAAATTTATCCAGAGCATTAGAAGATGGCGGAACATTAACTTCTGTTTTCGTACCTTGGAATACATGTGGTGTATTTATACTCGCAACACTTGGAGTCGGTGCATTCGAATATGCTCCTTATGCTATATTGAATTTCATCGTACCTATTATCTCAATCATTTATGGTATAACTGGCTTCACAATTACGAAGCTATCTGATATTGAAAAAGCAGACCTACTGAAAAAGCAAAAAGCACAACTAGAAGCTTAAAATTTTTGAAACGAATACAACGGTAAATTTAGCTCATATATTGCACGAGGGCGCCCTTGTTGATAGGGCATTTCCTCGCCGCAAATATTGGCATATCTGTAATCAACTAATTTCTTTAACAGCCTTTCCGTCGATCGCCGAGTCACTTGTAAGTACTCAGAAAGATCCGCCGCTGTAAATTTCAATGATGGATGCGATTGACTAAACTGAATAATTTTTGACAAGTTTGCAGGACTAAGCTTCGTTTCCTTCGCTATTTTCATTAATTCAGGATTATCGTTTTTTAAACTTTGTACTCTCTGTTCTTTCGGGAACGGACCAAATAATTCTTTATCACTTGTTAGTATATAAAAGCAGCTTTCTATCGGATTATTCTTTGCGAAACCTCGAGCGATTTTTGCATTTTGTTCCGCTTCATTTACTGTTTTTCCGTAACCAAATCCAATAGATACTGCGCCTTCTATATTCATAAATAAACGGTCTATCGTATTTGTTTTTATACTCAATTCAATATCACCACGAGTTGTATACAAAATAAAAGTCATTTCATCAACTTGTTTAAATGAACCACGTAATTCTTTTGAAATTACATTTAATTGTTCAAGCGAGCTTTCTTGTAACTCTATAAAGGATATAATACAAGCACCAACAGTAGCTGAATGGCTTTTTGCTAACTCAGCTTTTATTTTTGCATCTTTTAACCCATGTATAATTGATTGCGTTGGATCTATCATACGCTCTGAAGGAATCCCTATTTTTTGAAGTTCATCGTAGACAGCGTGAATACTAGTTAAAGCTAAATCAACCTCTCCAGATTGATATTTAGCTAAATGAAAATCAATGATTCTCTTAATTTCATCATTACTCCATAACATATTTTCATAATCCATCACTTGCGGCGTTTCTTGTAGACCGATGTCATGGAACACATTTGTAATAAACGAACGATCTACTAAATCAATTGAAATTTTATGAGGTTGAATACTTTGATGGTATATTATAGAAAGGAGTGAAGATGCGACAGTTGTCTCGTCTTGCTGCAAATATACACTTGGAATTGGTAATTGTTCTCTTATTTCTTTTGCCATATAATAAGGTAGGGCACCCGAGAAAAAGATAGCATCACAAGGTTTTAAACGCTTTAATAGTTCAGAAGATTCTGCCGGATGAAGGTAAATATATGGATCAATCTCTATTTCTTCTAGTTTATGAGCAATAGGTAAAAGATTCTCCATAAACTCTTTTGAACCGACAACTGCAATTTTTATCATCATTTTCTCTAACTCCTTATCATTAATTAACGACTATTTAACGTCAACTATATCAAATGTACAAAACCATTGTAAACAGGAAGGGGTCTTTATTCAATGAAAATTACAGCTATTCATCTTTACGCAATTCGTTTACCACTTCGCGATCCGTTTGTTATTAGTTATGGTTCTTATTCTGATATGCCTTCTATTATCGTCAAAATGGAAACAGATGAAGGCATTATCGGTTACGGTGAAGGCGTTGCTGATGATCACGTTACAGGTGAATCATGGGAAAGTACTTTCCATGTTTTAAAACATACACTAGCTCCTGCTCTAATTGGGAAAAATCCAATGAATATCGAAAAAATACACGATATGATGGACAATACAATTTATGGTATTCCTACTGCGAAAGCTGCGATTGATATCGCTTGTTTTGATATAATGGGCAAAAAATTAAATCAACCTGTATATCAATTAATTGGCGGACGCTATCATGAAGAGTTTCCTGTCACTCACGTCTTAAGTATCGCCGATCCAGAAAATATGGCTGAGGAAGCTGCCTCTATGATTAAGAAAGGTTACCAATCTTTCAAAATGAAAGTCGGCACGAATGTAAAAGAAGATGTAAAACGAATTGAAGCTGTACGTGAACGTGTAGGAAATGATATCGCGATTCGTGTTGATGTAAACCAAGGCTGGAAAAATAGCGCAAACACATTAACAGCACTTCGTTCATTAGGACATTTAAACATTGACTGGATTGAACAACCTGTTGTAGCGGATGATATTGATGCAATGGCTCATATTCGTTCGAAAACAGATCTTCCGCTTATGATTGATGAAGGACTAAAAGGCTCTCGTGAAATGCGCCAAATTATTAAATTAGACGCAGCTGATAAAGTGAATATAAAACTAATGAAATGCGGCGGCATATATCCAGCTGTAAAACTCGCTCATCAAGCTGAAATGGCAGGCATTGAATGCCAAGTTGGATCCATGGTCGAATCATCTGTTGCCTCTTCCGCAGGATTCCATGTCGCTTTCTCAAAAAAAATCATTACTAGCGTCGAGCTAACAGGACCATTAAAATTCACGAAAGACATCGGAAACTTACATTACGACGTACCATTTATTCGCTTAAACGAAAAGCCGGGACTCGGCATTGAAATAAACGAAAATACATTACAAGAATTAACCGTCTTTCAAGACGTTGTACGCTAAAGGAGGACTAACACATGACGATTCTTTACGAAGGAAAATTAAAACAAAACAACGATTCATTTCACGTTACATTACTATCTTTAGAACATATGGAACAAATTTTATCATTACAAAACGTTATAGTTGAAGCGCTAGAAGATAAAGGTCGTTTACAACCACTCTCGCTAGAAGAATTTCAATACATTCTAGAAGGAAACGGCATGATGATCGGGGCGTTTATACAAAACGAGCTCATCGCATTTCGTGCCCTACTAGTCCCTCCTATCGACGATGAACATTTAGGGCTTGATATTGGTCTACCAGAAAGTCAGCTACACCGCGTCATCTATCAAGAAATCTCAAACGTTCATCCAAACTGTCGAGGAAATGGCATGCAAAAAATATTAGCCACAGTCATCATGGATGAATTACAAAAAGAAGACAGCCAGTACGACTATGTTTGTTGCACCGTTGCACCTTTTAACATTCCAAGTTTAAAAGATAAATTTGCGCAAGGGATGGAAATTGCTGCACTGAAGGAGAAGTATGGCGGTAGTATGCGGTATGTTTTTGTGAAGGAATTGCGTAAGGACACAGAAAGAGATTGGACGAATGTTAAAAGTGTTCCGATGAGTGATGTTAGTGAAAAGCAAGCGTTACTTTCAGAGGGGTATCGTGGGTATGCGATGGAGAGAATAGACGATACTTTCACTGTGAAGTTTGGACGATAATCTATGTACAAAGAGAACCCTAATTCATTAGGGTTCTCTTTTATTTCATTCCACAATCTAAAGTAATAACTAAACCGTCATCTTCCAACTAGATAACGCTAACCAGTTTTCCATTTCCTTATAATCAGGCATTATCTTGCCAACAAGACGCCAAAAAGAGCGATCATGATTTAAATGAACCATATGACACATTTCATGAACAACTACATAATCAATTACCCTTTGAGGTGCCATTGCTAGCTTCCAATTAAACGTTAGCTGTAGATTTGAATCACAAGTTCCCCACGTACGACTACTATCTGTAATACGAATAGAACGCGGTTTTGTTTTAAAGTTACTTTGATGCGCTTTAATACTCTTCTCTACTAATGCCTTGCACTGCTTATAGTAAAATCGTTTTAAAGCCTGCTGGATTTTCTCATTCTTAAGCTCATTCACGTAAATGTGTAGCTTATCCCCTTCAAAAACTGCATTGTCTTGCGTAATACTTGCATCTTGAGAAATCTGTATCGGATACGTATTCCCTAAATACAGAAAGCCCTCGCCTTGATCATAATCCTTTTCCTGTGGTCCAAGCGCTCGCTCCTGCATGTCCTTACGTGTTTTCTGAATCCAATCCCATTTCTCCTCTAGCAGCTGGACTAAGTATTCAACAGGTGTTCCCTTTGGAGCCTGCACTTCCACATTTCCGTACGAATCTACAAAAAGACGCACCGACTTTTTCTTCTTATAAGTTATATGAAAATTAATTGTCTCATCTAAATATGTATGTACCATTTCATCACCTAGTGTATTATTTTACAAATAAAAAAGAATAGGACACAAACGCCCTACTCTATCTATTATATCATTTACTGTTTCACCGAACTTATTATCCTCTGTACTTTACACCTAATCCCTTAATGAAATTCCTTGCGTATCTATCGCCGCACTCTTTGTAATGCTTATGGCCTTTCTTTCTTAATAAAGCGCCTAACTCTCCTTTTGTTACGATGACGCCTACACTGTCTAATATATCAAGCACATCTTCACTCGTTAAAGATAGTGCTATTTTCATTTTCTTTAAAAGAAGGTTATTGGCACTCTCCTTGCTCTGTACAGGTGCCGGTTGCCCTGGTTTCGGATCTTGCTTCCCTCTTTTTAAAGTAATAAATCCATTTAAAAATGCCTCTAGCATCATCATGTCGCATGTTAATACGTACTCATCTTCGATTACATCATCATTTTCAGCTTCATGTTGTGGACTTCTCTTTACTTTTGTAAGCATATCAAGTACGTCCTCTTTCGTTACTTCCATCCCGCCAAGTTCAAAGATTTCTACCATATCTATATCTCTTATATCTAAAGCGTACCTTACTCTTTTTAATATATCGTTGTTGCTCATTGCCATTGTATTTCCTCCTGAAATGTTGATTATAGTAATGCTTTTAGCATGTATAAATTAATATCGTTAAGTTACTACTTTAACATTTTAGAGGTAGGTTTTGTAGTCTTAGGTGGATTAATGCTTTTGGGGATGATTTTAAAACAGCAAAAAAGGATGGGATAATCGCGCAAAATTACGGATGGGGATTTACTATTAATTAACACACTTAAAAATGGACTAACCTGATATAGGTTAGTCCATTTCTTTTTATGCAACTCTAATTTAGTGGGCAACTCAAACATGAATGTTACGCAAAATTCAGGTGAAATATATTGATTGTGTTTACTTAGGTTTTCCTTTTTATTTGTGGTACGGTTCACCGTAACTAATCTAAATGAGGTTATTGTTCATTATTTTCATAATTAAATTTAACAAAAAAGGTAGTGCCTTCCGAGCCTGTTTGAATTTCTATTTTCGCATTATGCCGGGTAGCAATAGCATAACATACGCCTAATCCCAATCCAGTTCCATTATCTTTGGTCGTGTAAAATGGAGTACCCAGTTTCTCTAATACTTCAGGCCTGATACCTTTTCCTTGATCCCGCACTGCAAGCACCACACAATTTTGACATTCCTTGTAGGTGCTAATGGTTAGAATTTTCCCTGTGCTCATCGCTTCTAAGCCATTACGGTATAGGTTTATTAATAATTGCCGTATCTCATTACGATTTAAAAGTAATTCTGGAATGTCATTTGTATCGACTTGAATATATTTATTTTGATTATACGTATCAATCTTTATTAAAGGAATAATATCGTGGATAATTGAATTTAAATCTAACATCTGCAAATCCGATTTCTTTGTATTACCCATTGAGAGAAATTCAGTAATAATAGAATTGGCACGGTCAAGTTCTTCAATCATTAATTTAAAGTACTTATTATGTTTCTCATAGGTGTGCTCTTCTTTTAATAACTGCAAAAACCCTCGTACTGTTGTCATTGGATTTCTGATCTCATGGCTGATACCTGCTGCCATTTGTCCTATTAAATCTATGTTGGATAACCTTTTCAATTCCTGCTCATATTGCTTTTTTTCCGTTATGTTTTTAAAAATACAACAAATACCATCATCATACGGGTATGCAATAACTTCGTGCCAATATTCATCAGAGATAGAAAAAAATTCGAAATGAACTGTAACTCGCTCTGACATTGCACGATGAAATTCCTTATACATAACTGCGTCGACGCTACTCGGGAAGACCTCCCATATATTCTTACCTAATACATCTTTTGCTGTTTTTCTTTGTGGAAAATATTGATGCTTATTTACGTACGTGAATTCCCATTTATTATTCAAAGTAAAGAATCCATCCGTAATAATTTCAATCACACTTGTAACTTTTTCATTAGCAGCAGCTAGTTCTCTCGTTCGCTCTTCCACCATGCTTTCAAGTTGATCCATATATAACAAGTTTGAAAACGTAGGAGCTGTGGCATCAACGATAGATTTTGCCAGTTGAATTTGGGAATTATCGTAATTGTGAGCTTTTCCCTCTTTGCCCACGACGATTACCCCTAATACTTCTCCCATTGAAACCAATGGAATCATCAGTAGACCCTTACTATCTATATTTTTTGTTTGAATAACCTCTTGGATCTTGGCTTCATAGCTTTTCTCCATCCAATCCGCTTCTGTCCAATCACAGTCCTTGCTTAACTTCGTTGTTTTAATCGTTGTTTTGTCTAGCGGGTCTAAAAGGTGGGCAGCCATGTTTTTACTCTCTAAAATCTGTCCTAAGTAAAAAAAACATTTATCAAAACTCTCCTGTATCGAGGAACACATTGATAAATCACGGGTAACATCTAGTAACAGCTGCTTCTCGGCAATAAGGTTTTCCTTTTGTGTTAAATTATTTGCGTTTTGAATTGCGACCGCAGCCATATTTACATAAGCTTCAACACTTTGAATCTCTGAATCTGTTAAGTTCATTGGAACTCCATAATCAAATAAAAAAACCAGACCAAATAACTCTTGCCCAAATGAGATAGGTAGGGCTAATAAGGACTTAATTTTGAACGCATCAACTGGTCTCGGATCCGGCCGATGATCCTTTGAGGTATCAGGGATAGAGATGGTTTTTTTGGTTTCAATAACTTCTTTTGCCAGTAAGTCTATTTCAGGATCAATTACCTGAGTATCGAGCGTTACGCCATTTATGGTCTCTGGTTTTCCTGCAAACCCTCTAAATGTTCCATCTTCCTGGGGTAAATAAATTCCAACAGCGTTGCACCTAACAATCTCCTCTGATATCGCCATTGTTACACGCTGCAATACTTCACGTAGTTCTAATTTTGTATTTATTATTTTTGTTATATTCGCGAGCCTAGAATATCTCGTCTGATCACTTAACATTCACATAGCCTCCAAGTTATAGGCATAATAAAATAAACATGATAATATCAGTGAAAATCAAGACCAACCTGCCATTTTCAATTTTCTCCTGTATTCTTTTCTTACCCTTGTTTTACATAGAATACCTCACTTACTTATGATACGGTTCACCTTAATTAAAATGGAACAAACACTCATAAAATCGCTACACCCTATCCCCTCTAACTTTCAAAAGTTACACTGTTTCACTATCTCCATCCTTATCAACACTCGCCTCAAACTTATCAAGCAACGCACGCACTTCATCAGTTGATTTCGTGTTCATCAATTGATTTCTTAGTTCAGCAGCTCCAGGGAATCCTTTTACATAAATTTTGAAGAAGCGATGAAGCCCTGTGATTGAACGTGGTAGTACTTCTGCATATTGATCTTGAAGGTCAAGCTGCAGTCTTAAAAGGTCAAGGTGTTCTTGACTGCTATGCTCTCTCGGTTCTTTTTCAAAGGCAAACGGATTTTTAAAGATTCCTCGTCCAATCATAACGCCATCAATACCGTATTTTTCAGCAAGTTCCATTCCAGCTTGACGATCAGGAATGTCTCCATTGATTGTTATTAGCGTATTTGGTGCGATACGGTCACGTAATTTTTTAATTTCCGGAATTAGTTCCCAGTGCGCATCTACTTGACTCATTTCTTCTCTTGTACGTAAGTGAATAGAAAGGTTCGCAATATCTTGTTTGAAAATGTGCGTTAGCCAATCCTCCCACTCACTTAACTCTTTAAAGCCAAGTCGTGTTTTTACGCTGACAGGTAGTCCGCCCGCTTTTGCTGCTTGAATAAGTTCTGCCGCAACGTCTGGACGTAGAATAAGGCCACTACCTTTTCCTCTTGATGCTACATTCGGTACAGGGCAGCCCATATTAATATCGATACCTTTAAATCCTAGCTCTGCCATACCAATACTCATTTGGCGGAAATATTCAGGAGTATCTCCCCAAATATGCGCGACTATCGGTTGCTCATCTTCTGTAAAAATTAAACGGCCACGTACACTTTTCATACCTTCTGGATGACAATAGCTATCCGAGTTTGTAAACTCTGTGAAAAATACATCTGGGCAACCAGCTTCACTTACTACGTGACGAAAAACAACATCTGTCACATCTTCCATTGGTGCAAGTACAAAAAACGGTCGTGGTAAATCATTCCAAAAATTATCTATCATTTCAAATTCAAATCCTCTCACTATGAATACATCTTCAAACTCTCAATTAAAAAATATAAATCCAAATAACACCAGTACATTTGGGCATTTATAATTTGTGAAAATCAGTAATATTTATTTTAACTAAAATCGTTGCTGAATGGTATTTTTATAAACCAAAAAGCAGATGGTATAGATTTTTTCTATATCAACTGCTTTTTTATTATACCAACTTAAGCCAAGCCACACACTCTACATGAGTCGTATGCGGGAACATATCAACAGGCTGTACTTCCTGCGTTTTATATCCGCCTTCTTCTAGTACTTTTAAGTCGCGTGCTAATGTTGCTGGGTTACACGATACGTATACGACGCGTTTTGGCTTCATGTCGATGATTGTGTTTAGTAATGCTTCGTCACAGCCTTTACGCGGTGGGTCTACGACCATTGTGTCGGCGATTACGCCTTCTTTGTACCATTTTGGAATAACTACTTCTGCTTCTCCTACGCCAAATTCAGCGTTTGTCATGTTGTTTAGTGCTGCGTTTCGGTTTGCGTCTTCGATTGCTTCTGGAACGATTTCAACACCGTACACTTTTTTCGCTTTTTGCGCTAGGAATAAAGAGATTGATCCGATTCCGCAATAGGCATCAATTACTGTTTCGTTACCATTTAATTTTGCGTATTCTAACGTTTTATCATATAGTACTTTCGTTTGTTCTGGGTTTACTTGATAGAATGAACGTGCTGAAATCGCAAATTTAATGTCACCGATAAAGTCATAAATATATTCTGATCCGTACAGTACTGTCGTTTTGTCTCCGAAAATAACGTTTGTACGTTTCGTGTTTACGTTTTGAACGATTGATTTTACTTCTGGGAATTTCGCTGCGATTTCTTCAATGATTGCTTCTTTATTTGGCAATTCAGCTGTACGTGTAATGAAGACAAGCATAATTTCCCCTGTTACTTGTCCGTAGCGAGCCATTACGTGGCGAAGTGTTCCTTTGTTACGCTCTTCATTGTAAGCCGAAATACCGTGCTTTTCACAAATACGTTTTACTTCTTGAATTAATGTATCGTTTTCTTCCGCCTGAATTAAGCATGATTCCATATTAATGATGTCATGCGTTCCTTGACGATAGAAACCAGCTACAAGTCCACCTTCACGTTCTCCAATTGGCACTTGTGCTTTATTGCGGTATACCCACGGGTTTTTCATTCCAAGTACAGGATGAACAGGAACATCACTTAATCCACCGATGCGCTGCATAACGTCACGTACTTGTTTTTCTTTCGCTTTTAATTGTCCTTCATATGTTAAGTGCTGAAGTTGACAACCTCCGCACTCGTTGTACACGGGGCATTCTGCATCTTTACGATATGGACTTTCTTGATGAAGCTTCATTAAACGACCAAACGCGAAGTTTTTCTTCACTTTAATAATTTTAATTTGCGCTTCCTCACCTGGTAATCCGTTTTTTACGAAAATAGGATATCCCTTCACTTTCGCAACACCGGCACCATCATGTGTTAAATCTTCAAACACTACATCTATAAACTCGTTTTTTTCAACTGGTGGTGTCATTTTTATACTCATTTTCCGACCTCTCTTTTTCATAACACTGCGTTACATTTTATCATACTTATATGGTCTATTTCTATTGGAAGAAAAAAAGCTATTGACGATAGTTCTCTAGTAATGTTACGCTACTACTAATTTAATACGGACGATGTTACCTCATATATAGTCGATAATATGGATCGAGAGTTTCTACCCGGCAACCTTAAATTGCTGGACTATGGGGAAAACTAATGAATATTAGCCTATGTATAAAAAAGACTCCTATTGATTAGCTTTCTCTCATAGATGAAAGTAAATCCATAGGGGTCTTTTTTTTATTTTTCAAAAAGGTCAGACATCTTACGTATGACATGAAACTTCCATTACTTTATTTTTAGTAATATAACGAGCGTTTTATGTAAAAACTTTATACGAACTTCTGAAAGGAGCAACTACATGCAATATGTAATGAGCATTATCGGTATTCTTGTCGTTTTAGGTTTATGCTTTGCTTTGTCAAACAACAAAAGTAAAATCAACTTCCGTGCAATTGCTATTATGATTGGTTTCCAAATTTTAATCGGTTGGTTTATGTTTGGCACAAAAATTGGTCAACAAATTATCATCTTCATTAGTAAAGTTTTCAACAAACTAATTAAACTTGGTACGACAGGTGTCGATTTTCTCTTTAATGGAATTCAAAGAGATTTTGTCTTTTTCTTAAATGTATTATTAATTATCGTATTTTTCTCAGCACTACTTTCTATCTTTAGTTATTTAGGTGTTTTACCATTCATCGTTCGCGTTGTCGGCGGTGCAATTTCAAAAATTACTGGTTTACCACGCGTTGAATCATTCCACGCAGTAAACTCTGTATTCTTCGGTTCAAGTGAAGCGTTAATCGTTATTAAAAACGATTTACAGCATTTTAATAAAAACCGTATGTTTATCATTTGTTGTTCTGCGATGAGCTCAGTTTCTGCTTCTGTTACAGCATCATACGTAATGATGTTAGATGCGAAATATGTACTAGCAGCTCTTCCACTAAACTTATTCTCAAGCTTAATCGTTTGTTCGTTATTAACACCAGTTGATACGAAAAAGGAAGATGAAGTGATTCAAAAATTTGATAGAACTCTATTCGGAGACAGCTTTATCGGCGCAATGATTAACGGTGCGCTTGATGGTTTAAAAGTAGCTGGTATCGTTGCCGCATTAATGATCGCCTTTATCGGTGTTATGGAAGTTGTAAACTACGTAATCAGCGCTGCTTCAGGTGCAATGGGATATGCTGTTACTTTACAACAAATCTTCGGTTATATACTTGCTCCATTCGCATTCTTAATGGGTATCCCAACTCATGATATTATCCCAGCTGGTGGTATTATGGGTACGAAGATTGTATTAAACGAGTTTGTAGCAATCCTTGATTTAAAAGGCGCTGCGGCAACATTAGATCCACGTACAGTTGGAATCGTTACTGTATTCTTAATTAGCTTTGCAAGTATTAGCCAAATTGGTGCAATCGTTGGTACAATCCGTGCCCTTTCTGAAAAGCAAGGAAGCATCGTATCAAAATTCGGTTGGAAAATGCTATTTGCATCGACACTTGCTTCTATTTTATCTGCAACAATCGCTGGATTGTTTATTTAATAAAAAATCACCTTACTTGTTTAAGTAAGGTGATTTTTTTGATTCCTTATGAAATAGAACGGAATTCAATTACTTCCTCTTTACTAATAAGTTTTCCTTCGTGTATACCTTTTACTGAAATATCAATAATGGATTTATCCTCTCCTTCAAGCTTACCCAAAGAAAATATATAAATTAAATTTTGTTCTTTTAGCATCCATTGCTTGCCATGCCAGGGCCCCGTTATCTTTTGTTCCAAAGATGTTTTTTCTTCTCCAACATACTGACATTCTCCAAACGAAGTTTTTACTATATTTTTCTCCGTATCAATTACTATATTTCGAAATAGCTCTAAGTTTTTGCTTGAAACAATTTCTATCTCATGGTTACTTTTTTGTTTAAATTGCAGTTTTCCATCACTTGTATTAGATAAACTACTATTCTCAACGGCGTTCCTAAAAAAGTTATATTCTTCTTCTGTAATACCAAAATTAGGATGATATGGCTTCACCTGTTTATCTATATGCCCCGATATGTAGTTTACATACCACTCTTTATCATTTTTCACATGATCACTCATTTTTTTAGTAATAACCTCTACTTTTTTTAAGGTATCACGATCCATTTCAATCGTCATAATATCCGCCGTAACTTCCGCATTCATAAGGCGTGATGGAATATACTCCTCCACACTATTCGCTTTACTCACTTCACTTTGACAACCGACTATGAATAGCGATATGAAAAGGATATATACTAGTTTTTTATATTTCATTTCTGTTCTCCACTCCGTACATCATTCTTACTTACATTTATAGCGGTTCTTATTATAGTCCAAGATCCTGATATTTTAATAGAAACTACTCTACATATGCAAAATTGCATATTAATAAACCTTTCTCTTACTTTAAAATTAACTTAAATCATTTACCAAAATATACAAATTACAAATAAACAATGTTATAATTTGTAAAAAATATATTGGAGGATATTATGAAAGCTCACGCCCTTTTCGACTTCTTACACTTACTAGTTTTAAGCATGAAAAGCTATTATGTATGGGGAATGCCAATCTATGTATTCATTATCCCTCTTATTTTTGTAGTAGGTTATATCATTATCAAATCAAATAAGAAACGCAAGAATACCTCTATTCAAAGTCACTAACCTACCATTCACCTAAAAATGATATGATGAACAAGGGTATATCCCCACCTCTCTTATAGCGGTGGGGATTTTAATGTAAGCATGCAACATAATACACAATAGAAGGTGATTTTATGAGAAAATACGCAGCGATTGCTTTATGTACATCTGCTATTCTAGTAGGCTGTAATACTAGCAATGTAAGCCAAGAACCTAAAAAAGAGAAAAAGGTACAAGAGGTCAAAAAACAAGAAGAGACGGTGCGGGAACAAGGTAAAATTTCTTATAATCCAATTACGCACGAATCTACAAACGCAAATATTCATATTACAGACATAAAAGATTCTTTAACCGAAGTACAATATAAAATTTGGCGCACTGCTGATGGAAAGGAAAGTGCTAAATCCTTTTCTTCTAAAGAGAAAAATCAACAATTTACACTTCCCTTTGATATAAAAGAATTTGAAGGAAAACGCGGTGAATATCAAATTGAAGCTACAGGAACAACAGAGGGCGGAAAAACTATTCCACTTACGAAATCTACTATTACTTTCGAGCAAAAAGTTCCTGTTCTTATGTACCACGCAATTGATGATTATCATGGACAAGGTATTAAAGATTTATTCGTATCACCTGCTAACTTTGAAGCACAAATGAAGTATTTAAAAGAAAATGGTTATACTTTGTTAACGTTTGAACGCTGGGGCGATATAAATAAAGTAAACAAGCCGATTTTCGTTACATTTGATGACGGTATGAAAAATAATATGAATGCATTTCATGTTTTACAAAAACTAAAAGACGATACATTTAAACCAGCGGCAACAGAATATATGATTGTTGATAACGTTGATGTAGAAGGAGCTCTTTCTACATCTGAAATAAAAGAAATGGTTGATTCAGGTATTTTTTCTGTACAATCTCACACAGCAACACACGCAGACTTGCCGAAAATTACAAACTATGATGAAGAGTTAAAAGGATCAAAAGAAAAGCTAGAGAAAATAACAGGTAAGCCTGTTATCGCAATTGCTTATCCATTCGGTCATGTAGATGATAAAGTTGTCGCAGAAACAAAGAAACACTATCAATTTGCAACAACAACGAAGCCTGGACAATTCATTACGAAAGGTGAACCTGATGAATTGTTAAAAATGAAGCGTGTTCGCATACACCATACAACGACTGTAGAACAATTTGCTTCTTCGATTAAATAACTATCAGAGCTCAATACATTTTGAGCTCTCTTTTTACGTTATATTTATATATATTTTTAGAATTTTCTTGTATTATATATAGTAAGAAATCTTTCAAACTAAAGGAGATTATACATATGTCATTTGAACAAACGTTAGAGAAATATGCTGCCCTTGCAGTCAATGTTGGTGTTAATATTCAACCCGGACAAACTTTATCAATCAGTGCACCTCTTGAGGCTGTACAGTTTGTACGCCTCGTTACAGAAAAAGCATATAAATCTGGTGCAAAACACGTATATGTTGATTGGAATGATGAGACGTTAACACGCTTAAAGTTCGATCTAGCTCCTGAAGAAGCTTTCTCTGAATTCCCTTCTTGGAAAGCACATGCTCGTGAAGAATTAGCAAAAGAAGGCGCTGCATTTATGTCCATCTATGCAGAGAATCCTGATTTATTAAAAGGTGTAGAACCAAAGAAAATTGCAACAGCTCATAAAGTAGCTGGAGAAGCGATGAAAGTATACCGTGATTATGTACAAGCAGATAAAGTAAGCTGGTGCGTAATTTCTGTTCCTACGAAAGAATGGGCTGCAAAAGTATTCCCTGACGTAGCGCCAGAAGAACAAGAAACAAAGCTATGGGATGCTATCTTCAAAGCTACTCGTGCTGATTTAGAAAATCCTGTGGAAGCATGGAAAGAACATGATGAAACACTACATACAAAAGTAGATTACTTAAACGAAAAACATTATAAAGCTCTTCACTATACAGGCCCTGGAACAGACTTAACAATCGAACTTCCAGAGAAGCATGTATGGGCTGGTGCTGGTAGCTTAAATGAAAAGAACGTAGCATTTATGGCTAACATTCCAACTGAAGAAGTATTTACAATGCCTCTTAAAACAGGTGTGAACGGCCAAGTATCTAGCACAAAACCGTTAGCATTTGCAGGTAACATTATTGATAACTTCACGTTAACATTTGAAAACGGACGTATCGTAGACTATAAAGCTGAATCTGGTGAAGAGGCTTTAAAACATTTAGTAGAAACAGATGAAGGTTCTCACTTCTTAGGCGAAGTAGCTTTAGTACCTCATGATTCACCAATTTCAAACACAAATATTTTATTCTACAATACGCTATTTGATGAAAATGCATCTTGCCACCTTGCAATCGGAAATGCTTATGCATTTAACTTAGTTGGCGGAAAAACAATGTCTAAAGAAGAACTTGCTGAAAATGGCGCAAACGCTAGTATTACACACGAAGACTTCATGATTGGATCAGCTGAGCTTGATATCGACGGCATTACAGCTGATGGAAGACATGAGCCGATCTTCCGTAAAGGTAACTGGGCGTTTTAATAAAAATAAAAGGCTATCTTCCACGCCGGAAGATAGCCTTTTATGATGCCGATGACACTTTCAGTCCAATTACTCCTAAAACAATAAAGAGAATACAAAATGCTTGGAATAAATTAATATGCTCTTTAAAAAAGTACACACTAATGATTGTAATAAGTAGCGTTCCCACACCAGACCAAATTGCATAAGCAATGCTTAAATTAATCTTTTTAACAACGATAGCAAACACGCTGAAACAAATTCCATAGAATACGAAAATAAGTACACTTGGAACAAGCTTTGTTAAACCGTTCGATAACTTCATCGCAATCGTTCCAGCTACTTCAAAAATAATTGTTACGAGTAATAATAGCCAATATACCATACTAGAATCTCCTTCTCTGTTACCTTATAGAGATTCTAGTATACTACTTATAGTCCTAACGAAATATATTTAATTTCTAAATATTCCTCGATACCGAAATGGCCTCCTTCACGGCCGATACCACTTTCTTTAAAGCCTCCAAATGGTGCTTGTGCAACTGATGGAAGGCCATCGTTTAAGCCGATAATTCCGTACTCTAACGCTTCACTAATTTGGAATGCTTGGCTAATATCTTTTGTGAAAATATAAGCAGCCAAGCCATATGGTGTATTATTTGCTCGTTCGATTACTTCTTCAACTGTTTTAAATTTCGCAACTGGTGCAACCGGTCCAAATGTTTCTTCATTCATACAAAGCATCTTGTCATTTGCCAATCCAATTACTGTTGGCTGAATGAAATAACCATCTAACTCTGCAAATTTATGGCCACCGTATAAAACTTCTCCGCCCTTTTGAATTGCATCTTCAATATGTTCTTGTACTTTCGAAACTGCATTCGCATCAATAAGTGGACCTACAGTTGTTCCTTCGCCGAATCCATCTCCGACTTTAAGCTGCTCTACAGCTGTTGTGAACTTCCCTGCAAATTCTTCATACACTTCTTCTTGAACAAAGATGCGGTTTGTACATATACACGTTTGTCCTGCGTTACGGAATTTCGAACCAATTACCGCTTCTACCGCCTTATCTAAATCAGCATCATTCATAACAATAAATGGAGCGTGACCACCTAATTCAAGCGAAACCTTTTTCATCGTTTGCGCAGCGCTAGCCATTAATTCTTTTCCAATTTCAGTTGATCCTGTAAAGGAAACTTTTCGAACGCGCTCATCTTCCATCCACGTATCAGCAATTGCTTTTGCACTACCTGTTACAATATTTATTACACCTTTTGGAATATCTGCTTCATGTGCTAATTCAACTAACTTCAATGCAGTTAATGGCGTTTGACTCGCTGGTTTCACAACTGCCGTACAGCCTGCTGCAAGTGCTGGAGCTACCTTTCTCGTAATCATAGCAGCCGGGAAATTCCAAGGCGTAATAGCTGCCATAACCCCAACTGGTTGCTTCATAACTAAAATACGCTTATTCGGATGAGAAGCAGGAATCATTTCACCGTATATTCGCTTTCCTTCTTCTGCGTACCATTCAACAAAACTATTTGCATAATTCACTTCACCAAGTGCTTCTGCAAACGGCTTCCCTTGCTCTCTCGTCATGATTGCTGCAATTTCTTCTTTATTTTCATCAATGAGCGTGAACCATTTTTTTAACTTTACTGCGCGATCCGCTGCCGTTAATTTTGACCATAATTTAAAAGCCTCATGTGCAGCATCAACTGCTTGCTTTGCCTCTGTAATCCCGCCCTTTGGTACAGTTGCAAATACTTCCTTTGTCGCTGGATTATTCACTTCGATTTGTTCTTGCAGTGTAATCCACTCACCATTTATATACATCGCTTTTTTATCTAAGTTTACGAACGTCGCTTTTTTATCCAATGTTTTCTTCCTCCTCTATAAACTTCTTAATTTTCCTAGTAGCAGCAGATTGACTTATTTGCAAAAACTCAGCCACTTTATAACTTGATCCATACGTTTTATACGCTTTAAGAATAATATTTCTCTCTACCTCTTCCAGCATTCTATAAAGACTTTGTCCAGATTGTTCAACTGTTGCCTCTTGCATAGATAGTGGCAAATCTTCTACCGTTACAAAATCATCAGCAGTGATAACAATTCGTTCAATTACATTTTCAATCTCTCTATTATTTCCTTCCCAAGGGTACCCTACAAACATTTGTAACGTACTAGGTGCTAACTTCACATCACGTCCGTACTTTTTATTAAAATGCTGTAAATAATGATAGATGAGCGGCAAAATGTCTTCTGTTCTCTCCCGAAGTGGCGGAATTGAAATTGGAATGACATTCAGACGATAGTATAAATCTTTCCGGAATTTTCCTTGTTTCACCATCGTACTTAAATCTCTATTTGTTGCCGCTACAATTCTAACGTCCACCTTTTTTAATTCTCTTCCGCCTATAGGACGAAACGTTTTTTCTTGCAATACTTGCAAAAGCTTCGCTTGAATTTCAAGCGGCATTTCACCAATTTCATCTAAGAAAAGAGTTCCTCTATGCGCTGATTCTAATAGCCCCTTTTTCCCTTCACGATTTGCACCTGTAAAAGACCCACCTGAATATCCAAAAAGCTCAGATTCGATTAAATTCGTCGGCAATGCCGCACAATTAATTTCATAGAAACTTTCATTCTTCCGGTGACTCACTTCATGCAAATGGCGTACTAATCGGCTTTTCCCCACTCCAGTCTCACCTAATACGAGAACAGTACTATCTACTACTGATACTTTTTTTATTGTTTCGATTATTTTTTGCATAGCGATACTTTTAAAAATAAGTCCTTCGTGTTCATATGTTTCTCTTAATTCTTTTTTATATGTTTTTAACTGATTATCCATTTCCTCTACCTTTTGACGTAATTGATAGAGTTCTGTAAGATCACGAGAATAACTAATCACTCTTCTTAAATTTCCCTCATCATCAAAAACAGGCCTTGTACGAACATGCAAATACTCTCCTGATTTCGTTGTTTGAACAAGTTCAACTGGCCTTTTCTTTTCAATTACTTCTAACGTTGCAGACGGATAAAAAATCCCTTCTTTTTGTAGTTCTTTTACATGCTTTCCTACTAATTCCTTAGCAGAGAGCTGGTAATGTCTTTCACACATGCTATTTACACGTACAACGATTCCTTTATCATCCGTAACAAAAATTTCGTCAAATGCATATTCAAATACATCTTGTAAATCCATCAACACTCGTTCCTTTTCTGCAACCATCCTAGCCACCCCTTACTTTAAATCCATCGATTCACTTCACTACCTTTATTATAAAGTGAATTTTCTGCATTTTATATAGAGTAAGCTAGAATGTTTTCAATTTGTTATTTATACAAATCTATTTATATTTTTCAACACATAATTCGCTGCCTTGAAAAATACAGAATGCCATCGCAACCACACCCTCACTTTGTTTTAGCTTGGCATGGGGCAGGAAAAGGGGCTGATCGATTCTATATATGACCAGATGCTCTCTTCCGCCTAAAAAGAAAAGCTTTATGCCCTTTTTTAAGTTATCCCAATTCTTTAAACACGAGCGATATTTGCTTGCTCATAACAAGCTTGCAATGATTCTTCAATTATTGTTAAACCTTCCTCAAGTTGCTCATCTGTAATCACTAATGGCATTAAAACACGAATAACATTTCCATATGTTCCTGCTGATAGTAGAAGTAATCCATGCTTATTTGCTTCTGCACATAAATTAGACGCTAGTGTTTTATCAGGCGCTTTCGTCTTGCGATCTTGAACGAGCTCGAATGCACACATTGCCCCTAAGCCGCGCACATCACCGATGCAATTATATTTGTTTTTCATCTCTTGGAATCGGTTCATTACGACTTTCCCTACTTCTATCGCTCTATCATTTAATTTCTCTTTTTCTATTACATCAAGCACAGCTAATGCAGCCGCACATCCTAGTGGGCTTCCTGCATATGTTCCGCCCAGTTCTCCCGGTGCAGACTCATTCATAATTTCTTTACGCCCAATGACACCACTTATCGGTACACCAGCACCTAATGATTTAGATACCGTAATTAAGTCTGGAACGACATCATAATGATCAATTGCAAAGTATTTTCCGGTACGACTAAAGCCTGTTTGAATTTCATCAGCTACAAATAAAATACCGTGCTCTGAACAAATGCTGCGTACTTCTTGAACGAATTTCTTACTTGGAACGATAAATCCGCCTTCCCCTTGAACAGGTTCCATTACAACTGCTGCAATTGTTTCTGGTGCTACTTCTGATATGAAGAAGTTCTTAAACTCTTCAATGATAAAATCATCATACTGCTCTTCTGTTAACCCTTCTGGGCGACGGTATTCATATGGGAATGGCGCTTTATATACTTCTGGAGCAAATGGGCCAAATCCAAATTTATATGGTTTTACTTTACTTGTCATCGTCATTGTCATTAATGTACGCCCATGAAATCCTTTAGAAAATGCGATAATTCCAGGTCTCTTCGTATATTTACGAGCAATCTTCACTGCATTTTCAACCGCTTCTGCCCCACTATTTAAAAACAGCACTTGTTTATCGAAATTACCTGGCGCTAATGCGGCCAGCTTTTCTGCCAATTCAATATATGGCTCATACATCATCACATTAAATCCAGTATGAATATATTGATCTACTTGTTTATGAAGCGCTTCTTTAACGGCTGGATGACAGTGTCCTACATTAATTGTCCCAATTGCTCCTGCGAAATCAATGTACTGATTTCCATCCACATCTGTTACGAGTGCACCATTTGCAGACTGTACAAATGTTGGAATCCCATTACTTACTCCTTTTGGTACTATATTTTGGCGGCGTTCTAATAAAGACGCTGCTTTCGGTCCTGGAATTTGTTCATTTACTTTAGCAAATTTTTTTGTGTTCACTGTGTACCCCATCCTTTTCTATACAATGTTTTCTCTTTATATTGCAAGATGCATGCCAACTTCCTCTTTCTAGTATTCATCCCATTCTCTTACTATCTCGGCATAAAAAAATAAGTCTATAAAGACTCATATAGAGTCTTTATAGACTTATTCATTTATACATTAGACTTTCCTTGTTCCCAAATAAACTCACCTGAATGAGAAATTAAATCTTCAACAGATTGTAATACTAAATCTGCAAGTGGTTCTAACGTTTGACGATCACCCGTACCAGATAGTACGCCAATCGCATAACAGTCGCCACCATTTTTCGCTAAATGTAAATCCGTCGGTGTATCCCCGATGACTGCTACTTCACATGTCTCTAAATTAAATCTCTCACAAAACGATTCTACAATTTTTTTATCTGGCTTCTGTGCTGGAAATGTATCTGAAGCTATAACACAATCAAAAAAAGCTTCCAATTGATATTGCTTTAAAAATAATTCTGTCGGCGCGAAATCATCAGCTGTAACGACACCTAGAATAAACCCTCTATCCTTTAACGCTTGTAAAACTTTCGGTAAATCTGCCGTCATTCTCATATGTGAACGATGCTCGTACATAAGAGCAAACAACTTTTCACTCACCCATTGATGCATCTCTTCTTCTCTAGATGATGCAATATACTTACAAAGCCCCTTGGCCACATCAAGACTCGTTCCAGCAGCGAGCGCACTACGCGGGTGAACAAATGCTCCATCTACGCCAATCTCTTTTAATAAAGCCTGCTGCATTGACTGTGGGAGTTGATATAATTTTATACATTCAGCGACAAGCTCTTCAGCTACTTTTATCCAAATTGAATGAAAATCCATTAATGTCCCGTCTTTATCAAATAATATTGCTTTTACCTTCTCCATAGCATCCTACCTCTCATTTCTTATCTCTTCCAGTGTATCAATAAAATATGGATATAAAATAAACGGATTGTAAAAATACCATAAAAATCAAACTAACTTACAATTTACAATTCATCTGCACATAGAGAAACTTTAATCAGTGGGGGAATCTTATTACTCGCAAATAGTGAGGTGAAAGCAAAAAAAAGATGCCTTTACAGGGCATCCTCTTGATGTTCAGGAACAAATAGTTCCAGACAATGATATATATTTTCAAATTCCATTGGTGCATCTCCGCCATATTCACCATCTAAGTTGATCATTAATTTATCAGGTGAATGCACTTTAATACGATTCGCTTGTGTATATAGTACTTTCGGATTGTTAATATGTTCCCCACGCTGCGCTTGTGTTGCTGCTTTAATTAAATCAGCGATAGAACCTTTTTTCAGTACTAATAAATCAAATAATCCATCGTTAATAGATGCATATGGTGCTACTTTTTCGAATCCACCAACTGAACGAGTATTCGTAATTAAAAACATCGTAATTTCTTCTTGTAGCAACTTCCCATCATACTCAATTTCAACATATGTTGGATGTAATGATGGTAACATTTCGATTCCTTTTAAATAGTAAGCAAGTTGGCCTAATACCGTTTTTAGCTTGCTTGGTACTTCATATGTTAATTCTGTAATACGGCCGCCACCAGCGATATTAATGAAATATGTATCATTTGCTCTACCAAGATCTAACGGTACCGTTGTTCCTTCACAAATAATATCCGCAGCCTCTTCAATAACACGAGGTACACCGATCGCACGCGCAAAATCATTTGTCGTTCCAACTGGAATAATTCCAAACTTTGGACGATGCTCATGTCCTACTAAACCGTTCACTACTTCATTTAACGTACCATCACCACCAGCTGCGATAACAACATCAAACTTACGATCCGCAGCTTGCCTCGCTGCCACAGTCGCATCTCCAGGACCAGTTGTCGCATGACAAGACGCTTCATATCCAGCTTGTTCTAATTTTTGTAATACTTCTGGTAAGCTCTTCTTAAATAGCTCGCGCCCAGAAGTAGGATTATAAATAATTCTTGCTCGCTTCATCATTTATTAGCACAGGAAATTCCTTATTCATTGAAAAACGAATACACCGAACCCTTATTCAGTATCCCTATGCTTACCTCCTCTCATCTTCCTATCCTTCTTTAATTCCGCTCAAACAGGCAGTAAGAACCCGATTCGTGTAGCCCATCAAAAGTAACTATTCACTCCTGATAGTTTTGCTTTATTTAACCAAGAAATTTATCCCGCTATTTGCAGGCAGTAAAACTCCCACTGATTAAAGTTTCACTTTATGTCTATCCATTCTCTCACATCAATTTACATATAATGAATAATAATTATCTATTATTTCATGAGATGAAAAAACTCTCTATGTCTAGATTTATCATTATTCCCACCTTTTTGCAACTATCATACCATAGTTGCTATACAAACATTTTTTCACTTTTGACAGTTAATCAAACGTTTGTTTAAATTATTTTTCACCATTTAAACAAACGTTTGATTAACTCAGAAAAAACACCCAAATACGGGTGTTTTTTCTGTTTAATCTTTAAGAATCTATACTATTTTAGCGTTCAAAAATAAGAATTCTTCTCTTTTTTTAGCGCTTATTAATCTCTTCAAGTAAGATTTTATTAACAAGCGGTGGATTTGCTTGTCCTTTTGTAGCTTTCATAATTTGACCAACTAAGAAGCCAATTGCACGGTCTTTACCGTTTTTAAAGTCTTCAATAGATTGCTCATTATTATCAAGAATTTCTGTTACAACCTTACGAAGTGTTCCTTCGTCAGAAATTTGAACAAGACCTTTCGCTTTAACGATTTCTTCTGGGTCTCCACCTTTTTCAATTAATTCATTAAATACTTTCTTCGCGATTTTAGAAGAAATTGTACCTTTTTCAATTAATTGAACCATTTTAGCTAAGCCAGCTGGCGTTAATGCAACGTCTTTTAATTCTTTTTGTTGTTTGTTTAAGTATGCAAGTACTTCACCCATTAACCAGTTTGATGTTAATTTCGCATCAGCACCGTCTGCAACTGTTGCTTCAAAGAAATCAGACATCTCTTTCGTTAATGTCAATACATGCGCATCATAAGCTGGTAAGCCAACTTCTTCAACATAGCGAGCTTTACGTGCATCTGGAAGTTCTGGAATAGAAGCACGAATTTCTTCTTTCCACTCATCGTCGATGTAAAGTTCAACTAAGTCTGGCTCTGGGAAGTAACGGTAATCGTCAGATCCTTCTTTTATACGCATTAAGATTGTTTTCTTCGTTGCTTCGTCATAACGACGTGTTTCTTGTTGGATGATACCACCAGATAATAATTCTTTTTCTTGGCGCACTTGCTCATGCTCAAGACCTTTTTGCACGTAAGTGAAAGAGTTTAAGTTTTTCAGTTCTGCTTTTGTACCGAACTTCTCTTGTCCAACTGGACGAAGTGAAATATTCGCATCACAACGAAGAGAACCTTCTTCCATCTTACAATCAGATACACCTGTATATTGAATGATTGATTTTAACTTCTCTAAGTACGCATATGCTTCTTCTGGAGTACGCATATCTGGCTCAGATACGATCTCGATTAAAGGCATCCCTTGACGGTTGTAGTCTACTAATGAACCGTCAGCTGCATGCGTTGATTTACCAGCATCTTCTTCTAAATGAAGACGTGTAATACCGATACGTTTCTTTTTACCGTCTACTTCGATTTCAATCCAACCATTTTCACCAATTGGCTTATCAAATTGAGAGATTTGGTAAGCTTTCGGATTATCTGGGTAGAAATAGTTTTTACGGTCGAACTTCGTTTCCGTTGCGATTTCACAGTTTAATGCCATTGCGGCTTTCATTGCAAAGTTAACTGCTTCCTTATTTAAAGTAGGAAGTACCCCTGGGTATCCTAAGTCAATTACACTTGTTTGTGTATTTGGCTCCGCTCCGAATTCTGTTGGACTCGCAGAGAAAATTTTCGAATTTGTTTTTAACTCAACGTGAACCTCTAAACCAATAATTGTTTCTAAATTCATCTATGCTCGCCTCCTTACAGACTTGCTTTTTTTGTATGATAGTCTGTTGCTTGCTCAAACGCATGTGCAACGCGGTAAATCGTCGTTTCATCGAAGTGTTTACCAATGATTTGTAGACCAAGTGGCATGTTGTTAGCACCGAATCCACATGGAACAGAAATCGCTGGAACACCCGCTAAGTTTACTGGAATTGTTAAAATGTCATTTGCATACATTGTCATTGGATCGTCCACTTTTTCGCCCACTTTAAATGCTGGAGTTGGCGTTGTTGGTCCAATAATAACATCGTAGTTAGCAAATACATTTTCAAAGTCATTTTTAATTAATGTACGTACTTGTTGTGCTTTTTTGTAATATGCATCATAGTAACCAGAGCTAAGAGCAAATGTACCAAGCATAATACGACGTTTTACTTCATCACCGAAACCTTCGCTACGTGTGTTTTTGTAAAGATCTAATAAGTTATTTACATTATCAGAACGAACACCGTAACGTACGCCATCAAAGCGTGAAAGGTTCGCAGATGCTTCAGAAGAAGATAATAAGTAATACGTTGCTAGAGCGTATTTAGAGTGCGGAAGAGATACTTCCTCCCAAGTTGCGCCCATACCTTCTAATACTTTTAAAGCAGCTAGTACTGACTCACGAGCTTCTTCGCCAACACCTTCGCCTAAGTATTCTTTCGGTACAGCAATACGTAAACCTTTAACATCACCTGTTAAACCAGCTAAGTAGTTTCCTACTTCAACGTTTGCAGAAGTTGCATCCATACGGTCAATACCTGAAATAGCTTGTAATAAGTATGCATTGTCTTCTACTGTACGTGTAATCGGTCCGATTTGGTCAAGTGAAGATGCGAATGCTACTAATCCGTAACGAGATACGCGTCCGTAAGTTGGTTTTAAACCTACAACGCCACAATATGCAGCTGGCTGACGGATAGAACCACCCGTATCAGAACCTAGAGAGAATAATACTTCTCCTGCTGCTACTGCTGCTGCAGAACCACCACTAGATCCGCCTGGAACGTAATCTAAGTTCCATGGATTTTTTGTAGCGTAGAAGCCTGAGTTTTCATTTGAAGAACCCATTGCGAACTCGTCCATATTTAATTTACCGATTGTAACTGTGTCAGCAGCTTTTAGCTTTTGTACAACTGTCGCATCGTAAATTGGATCGAAGTTTGCTAATATTTTGCTCGCACAAGTTGTACGAAGACCGTTAGTTACAATGTTATCTTTTACACCAATTGGCATACCGAATAATAAACCATTATCCTCAGCACCAATCTTTGCATCTAATTCTTTCGCTTTCGCGCGTGCATTTTCTTCATCTAATGTAAGAAAAGCTTTTACGTTATCTTCAACATCCGAAATACGTTTGTAAGATTCTTCTACTAAATCCGTAACGGAAATTTCTTTGTTGTTTAACTTCTTATGTAACTCTGATACAGAATGATCAAATAATGACATCGAAATTCCCTCCTCTATTCTAATACTGCTGGAACACGGATTTGATTATCTTTGTGATCCGGTGCATTTTTTAATACTTCTTCTACTGGTAAACCTTTTTCTGGCACATCTTCACGCATAACATTTTTCATAGTTAATACATGAGTTGTTGGTTTTACATCAGTTGTATCTAATTCATTTAACTGTTCTGCAAATGTAACAATTGCATCTAGTTGTTTTTGAAATTTTTCTGCTTCTTGATCAGTAATTGCAAGACGTGCTAAATGTGCTACGTGCTTTACATTCTCAACGGAAATTCTTGACACGGCTAGGCCACCTCCATAATATATCGTTCAATCTACAATACTATTGATGATACCAAATTTTCAGTACTTCAAGCAAGTCAACACACGGCACTTACGGCATTTTTACATAAAAAAAGAAAGGCAAGTGCCTTTCTTTACAATTTACTCTTTATCTAACGATTTATTTTTCGGAAATCTTTCATTATCTTCCTCATTATCACGAATTGTTTTTTGTAATACAAAACAAGACATCGTTAAAAATAATGTTCCGATTAAATAGTACCCTTTTACACTAAGCGTTTCATCTAACGTGTAAATCCCAATTAGCATTCCTGAAAGCGCACAAACAAATGAAGTCCATGCTAAAAACGTGAACGCTTGCGTATTTCGTCTTCTCATCGTTCTCCCCCTCGTTAGCTGTACACCTATTATAGATAAATATATTTATCACAATGGTTTTTTATGTAAAATCATTTTTCTATTTATTAATCTATCACAAAAAATTTCTATTTTGAAGATAATTTTCTTTCTAATCCGAAAAAACAGTTAAAAACATTGACATTTATTTCAACTCCACATAAAATAAAAACAAATATTACGAACCTCGAAATATACGGGAGTGGAAATAATTGTTACAATATGAACATTTTTTAGACTTACTGTTAGATAACGCCAAGAAACTTTTCTATCCTGAAGAATGGGTAAGTCTTGATTTAACACTTTCCAAGACAGAAGTATTTTGTTTACTTTGGATGGAGCGAAATACGGATATTACAATGACAAAAATTGCTGATCTTCTTGATATACCGATGAGTACAACAACGGGCGTTGTAAATCGCCTTGTAAAAAAGGGATATATTGAACGCTACCGGAATGAAAGCGATCGACGCATTGTATTAATTCGTTTAACAGAAAACGGCGTAATGCTCGTTCAAGAAGTAAAACAAAATGCGGCCCATTACTTTAGCCTAGTGACAGATGCATTGTCAGAAGAAGAAAAAGCATTCTTACTACAAATATTCCAAAAGATCATGAATCACATTGCTACGTCACAGCAAAAAACAGAAGAAAAGGTTTCTACACCTAAAATGAAAAACATTCCGATTGAATAAGACCCTAGTTGGGTTTTTATTCAATTAAATATTTCGACACTCGTAATATTCGACATTCGAAACAAAGGGGATATTAATGATGAGAATTATTCTGTATACAGGTAAAGGCGGCGTTGGAAAAACTAGCATTTCAGCAGCAACAGCAATCCAAAGTGCAAAACAAGGATTAAAAACATTAGTAATGAGTACAGATCCTGCTCATAGTTTAGGGGATTCATTTGGCATAAAACTATCTTCTGAGCCACTAGAAATTCGCGAAAACTTGTGGGCACAAGAAATTAACACTATTTATGAAATGGAAAAAGGCTGGGGGAAATTGCAGAAATATATTACACTACTCTTCACTTCCAAAGCAGCTGATGATATTACAACAGAAGAATTAACGATGTTCCCTGGTATGGAAGATTTAATTAGCTTACTTCGAGTACTCGATTACTATAAACACAACACTTACGACGTCATCATTATTGATTGCGCACCGACTGGAGAAACTTTAGCAATGCTTAGCTTTCCAGACATGCTCGGCTGGTGGATGGAAAAACTCTTTCCTATTAAAAGGAAGATTTTAAAAGTTGTTCGTCCTGTAGCTCAACCACTTCTTGGTGTCCCCCTTCCAACTGATGATATTATGGACGAATTAACGAATACGCTTGAACAACTTGGAGAAATGAGAGATATTTTATCAAACCGAGAAGTAACGAGTATTCGCGTTGTTGTAAATCCTGAAAAAATGGTCATTAAAGAAGCTCAGCGTAGTTTTACTTATTTAAACTTATACGATTATAACGTAGATGCCATTATGATTAACCGCGTCATCCCTAACACTGTTACCGACCCTTACTTTCAGGCATGGAAAGATACACAAAAGAAATATAAGGCGTTAATTAAAGATAGTTTTCAGCCACTTCCTATTTACGAAGCTCCCATGTTTGAACAAGAAGTTGTTGGTTTACCTATGTTAGAGCGTGTAGGAAATGCTTTATTTAAATCAGACCCCTCTCCTACTGAAGTGAAATTTAATGGCCGCACACAATATGTAAAAAAAGATGGCGATGAGTATATTTTCGTTCTGTCCATTCCCTTCTCAAACAAAAGTGAACTTTCATTAAATCAAAAAGGTGATGAACTTATTATTCGAGCCGGCTCTATGAAGCGAAATATCACCTTACCAAAAACATTAACACACCTTTCTATTCAAGGAGCTAATTTTGAAGATGATGTACTAAACATTCGGTTTGGAGGTGTAGTACATGCATGATGAATTACTAAGAAAGGTAATTCGTACAAAAATAAAAATCGGTATGCGTATATTAGAAGAGCTACCGAATCCGATTCAGCAATCAGCTAAGCACGCACTAAATATTTTGCAAGAGGAGCTCTCCTCTTATGCTGAAGAACAACCGCAACCTGAGAGTAATTTAAAAAGCATCATAATTGAATAACTATACCCTTGTAGAAAGCCTTTTCTTATAGGCTTTCTATCCCTTTATTGGAGCTGATATAAGTTGATAAAAACATCTTCACCAAGACATTTCACCACTAATACAATCTGGCTAATCCCCCTTCTATTCTTTTTTCATAACCTTGAAGAAGCTTTCCAAATGCCACAATATATCGCTAATCGATTTTCGATCCATTTTATAACTAACAAACAATTTTTCATTGCAATTTCCATATTAACAACCTTCGTCTTACTCATAGTCATTCTATATCAATTAAGCATCATATCTTCTATTTATTTGATCATTTTTATACAGGGCTGTATCTTCTTTAACGCCGTTCAGCATATTATCTTGTATTTCATTTATCGTTCTTATAATCCAGGAGTAATCTCAGCATCTATCATTATCCTATTTTCTCTTTTCTTATTTTCATCAAAGAAACTATTAATCCCTAAAAAGAAATTAGCAAGTACACTCATTTTTAGTTTAATCTCTTACCCAATCATAATTTGGATTTCCTTATTATTAGCCAGCTGCTTTAATTAAAAAAAGACCAGGAAAACTCCTGGTCCATCACTCTACTTAACAAACATTGGATTCTATGTTATACAAAATTAGAAGGTACAGAATTAGGGTTTTGTTTGTTAAGTAGATTATATGTTGAACGAGCTAACAGCGGAGGGGTTCCTACTGTTAGTCGTTAAACTCAATAATTATTTTACGATTTTTTCAAGCTCATCAAGTGAAAGATCTACTGAAATTGAACCATCATTTGTTTCTTTCTTAATTGCATCTGTTACTTCTTTTGAATGGTATAACTCAATTACTTTTTTCAGTGTTGGATCATTTTTATCTTTCGTACGAGCTGCGAAAATATTAATATAGGCCTTTGCATTTTCATTATTTGGATCTTCTAAGAAAATTGGATCCTTCGCTGGGTCTAATCCAGCTTGACCAGCAACACCGTTATTAATAACTGAAGCCGCTACATCTTTTAACACACGAGGTGTTTGCTGTGCGATAACCGGTGTAACTTTTAGCTTCTTTGGATTTTCAGCGATACCACTTGGATCCCCAAATAGACCAAAATCTTTCTTAAGCTTTAATAATCCAGCTGCATCAAGAAGTTTTAATGCACGTGCTTGGTTCGTTGGATCATTCGGAATAGCAATTTCCGAACCATCTGGGATTTCATTTGCTTTCTTATATTTTTCAGAGTATAAGCCCATCGGTGCAATTTGTGTTGTACCAACAGCTGTAATATCTAACTTATGCTCCTTTTTAAATTGCTCTAAGAAAGCAATGTGCTGGAATGAGTTTAGTTCAATATCTCCATCAGCTAACGCTTTGTTGGGTGTTGTGTAATCAGAGAACTCAACCAGTTTAATTTTAATCCCTTCTTTTTCAGCTTTTTTCTTTAAAATTTCCCAAACGTCTCCATCTGTTCCAGTTACACCGACGCGAACTACTTTCTCTTTCGCTCCTGCACCTGTGTCTCCACCTGAGCAGCCGCTTAATGCTGTAATTCCTACGATCGCTGATAATGCAAATGCTAAAATTTTCTTCATTTTCTTTTCCCCTCTTCCTTTTTATGATCTGCGTAAAAAGACTTTCGCAAAGTAGTTCCCTAAATTTTGAGCCACCTGTACAAGAATAATAAGTAAAACGACCGTTACAAACATAACTGACGTATCGAAGCGTTGATAACCATATGTCATTGCTAAGTCACCAAGACCGCCACCACCGACAAGTCCTGCGACTGCAGAAAATTCAATTAAACCGACCGTCATAAACGTGACACCTAGGATCAATGGTGCTAAAGCTTCTGGTACGAGGATTTCAAAAACAATTCTAAGTGGTGAAGCGCCCATTGCTTGTGCTGCTTCAATTACTCCTTTCGGAACAGAAACAAGATTGGTTTCAACCATTCTAGCAATACCAATTGATGCAACTAACGTCATTGGGAAGATTGCTGCAGCCGTTCCAATCGTCGTTCCAATAACACTTCTTGTTAGTGGGCTTAAAGCTACTAAAAAGATAATGAATGGAACCGGACGAATTGTATTAATTATGATATTAAGAATAGAAAAGACCCATTTATTTTCTAAAAAATTTCCTTTTCTCGTTACATACAACAGTAAACCTAGAGGTATACCGAGAATTGTAGCGAATATAAGGGTTACAATTACCATTAAGAGGGTATCCCCCGTCGCATCTAATATGCGAGGCCAAAATATACTCCAATCAACTCGCATGAGCTTCTACCTCCTTCAGCTGCACTTGCAGTCTTAGATGTTGTAATGCTTTTTGAATTTCTTTCTGTTCACCTTGTAGTTCTACAAGAAGATTTCCAAATAGCACATTTTGGAGTTCAATAATATTTCCATAAAGAACATTTACATCGACGTTATAGTTTTTCGCAATATATGATAGTACAGGCTGCCCTGTCTCTTCCCCAGTAAAAGTCAGGCGATAAATCTGACCTCCGTTTTGAATTTTCGCTAGAACACTTTCTGGTAAGTGATCATTAATAACAGAGCGTACAAAATTTTGAGTTGTCTTTGTTTTTGGTTGTGTGAAAACGTCAAACAGTTTTCCTTCTTCAATTACTTTTCCTTTTTCCATAACGGCTACACGGTGACAAATTTCTTTCACAACGTGCATTTCATGTGTAATAAGTAGAATCGTTAAATTGTACTCTCTATTTACTTTCTTTAATAAATTTAAGATTTCTGTTGTTGTTTCCGGATCTAAAGCTGATGTTGCCTCATCACATATGAGAATATCGGGTGATGTCGCAAGTGCTCTTGCAATCCCAACACGCTGCTTTTGCCCACCTGATAACTGTTCTGGATAATAGTTCGCTTTATCTTCTAAACCAACAAATTTTAGTAGTTCATTCACTCTTTCTTTTATCTCATTCTTCGGCAATTTCGCTAACCTTAATGGATAAGCAATGTTCCCAAACACCGTTCTTGAATTAAATAGATTGAAGCTTTGGAAAATCATACCAATTCTTTGTCTTAGTGTCCGTAATTCTTTCGCCGATAATGATGTAATATCTTTATCATCTATTGAAATTGTTCCTGCAGTTGGTCTTTCTAACATATTTACTAAACGTAATAGCGTACTCTTTCCAGCACCACTAAATCCGATAATGCCAAAAATTTCGCCCTTTTCAACTGACAGCGTTACATCCTCAACCGCATGAACAGATTGCCCACCTGATTCATATACTTTACTTACATTGTTAAAAGAAATCATTTTCTTCCCTCCTATATGCTGTAAAACTTGAAGTAGAGCTTTCGAGGTAAAATAAAAAGTGCTCTCCTCCTTATCAGTAATAAAAGATAAGAAGGAGAGCACTTTTATATGTACTCATTCACATCTTCTCATCTTCCAAGCCTTTATAGGCTTGCTGGAGTTAGCACGGTATTAAAAAACCCGTTGCTGAGGTATCGTAGGGCCAGTCCCTCCACCTCTCTGGATAAGAGTGTATCGATTTAATTGTCGTTTAATTAAGTCTTATTATAGAACTCAGAATAATGAGAGTCAATACATTTTTCGGAAAAATATTAATTATTGCTCTATTTAAATTTTCAAATAAGAAGTAACAATACAATAGTGATTTTTAAAGTTATGTAAAAGCCTTCTCACTCATACTTTTAAAAAGGAGAATCTTCTCTATTCATTGAATAACATTATTTGAATATGAAATCGGAGGAAGATAGATATATGAAAACAGCTCTTTTGCTCGTCGACATTCAAAATGATTATTTTCCAAGCGGAATGATGGAATTACGTAATCCAGTAGAAGCAAGTGAATATGCTAGTCAGCTACTACAACATTTTAGAATAAGAAACGAACCTATTTTTCATATCCAACATGTAGCTATAAAAGATAGCGCTACTTTTTTCCTACCCAATACAGAAGGTGTCCATATTCACGAAAATGTCCGTCCACTTAGAGAGGAAACCGTTATCCTTAAACATTATCCAAATAGCTTCCGAGAAACTGATCTTCTAGAACAATTACAACGTTCAGGAATTGAGCACGTCGTAATATGCGGGATGATGACCCATATGTGTATTGATGCTACAGTAAGAGCTGCTTTTGATTTTGGTCTTCACTGTACCGTAATACACGATGCTTGTGCTACAAAAGATCTTTCATTTAAGAATGCTACTATACCAGCTGTTTATATTCATAATACAATTTTGGCGAGTTTAAATGGAGTATACGCAAATATAATGAGTACAGAAGAGTTTTTAGCGACCTAAAAAAAACACTCCTTTCAGTTAGCAAAGCCGAAAGGAGTGTTCTCTTGTCTAACCATAGATTTTCTTTCAAATTGTATTATACAGGAAATCCTCAAAATGAATACTAAAAAATATGACTAATAAGTCAATTTTTCTCGCTGTTTTGTTTCTATTTTCATGTTTATCCCGATATTAACAAGGTTTAACTAATCCAAAAGAAAAAATAGTAATATTTGGAAACCTTTCTTGATTGAAATTAACTAGCTTCTATTATAGAGAGTTTCTCAAAAAGAAAAGATCTTCACAGTCTGTGAAGATCTTTTCTACTATTTCTTATAAAGTTTCAGAAGTAGTTTTTGCTTGCATGTGAAGCGCTAAGTAATCAGGGCCACCAGCTTTAGAGTCTGTACCAGACATGTTAAAGCCACCGAATGGTTGGTAACCTACGATTGCACCAGTACATCCACGGTTGAAGTATAAGTTACCAACGTGGAAGTCTTCACGTGCTTTTTCAATATGGTCACGGTTGTTAGTAACAACTGCTCCTGTTAAACCGTATTCTGTATTGTTTGCAATTGCAAGTGCATGATCAAAGTCTTTTGCTTTACAGAATGCTACTACTGGTCCGAAGATTTCTTCTTTCATTAAGCGAGCATCTTCTGCAACATCAGCAACGATTGTTGGTTGGATGAACCAGCCTTTAGAATCGTCTCCTTCGCCACCTGATACGATTTTACCTTCTTCTTTACCAATTGCAACATAGCTCATTACTTTATCGAATGCAGCTTGGTCATTAACAGGTCCCATGTTAATATCTTTTGCATCTGGGTTACCTACTGTTAATTCTTTTGTTAATTCAACAGCACGATTTAATACATGATCGTATACATCTTCATGGATTACTGCACGAGAACATGCAGAACATTTTTGTCCTGAGAATCCGAATGCTGATGCAACGATAGATTTAGCTGCTAATTCAAGATCTGCCTCTTTATCAACAACGATTGTATCTTTACCGCCCATTTCAGCGATAACACGTTTTAACCAAATTTGTCCTGGGTTTACTTTTGCTGCACGTTCGTAAATACGAATACCTACATCGCGAGATCCAGTGAAGCTAACGAAACGTGTACGAGGGTGATCTACTAAATAGTCACCAACTTCAGAACCATTACCTGGAACGAAGTTTACTACGCCAGCTGGTAAACCAGCTTCTTCTAATACTTCCATAAATTTCGCTGCTACTACAGGAGTTGTACTAGCTGGTTTTAGTAATACTGTGTTACCAGAAACTACGGCAGCTGTTGTCATACCTGCCATAATTGCGAATGGGAAATTCCAAGGAGAAATGATAACACCTACTCCTAATGGAATGTAAGAGAAACGATTATATTCAATTGGACGGCTTTCTACTGGAATACCGTCTTTTAATTTCAACATTTGACGAGCATAATATTCCATAAAATCGATTGCTTCTGCTGTATCAGCATCTGCCTCATTCCATGGTTTACCTGCTTCTTTTACAAGAATAGCAGAGAACTCATGTTTTCTACGACGAACGATTGCTGCAGCACGGAATAAAATATCTGCACGCATTTCTGGTTTTGACTTTCTCCAAGTTTGGAATGTTGCATCCGCTACTTGCATTGCTTTTTCAGCTAATTCACGGCTTGCTTTTGAAACACGACCAACAAGTTCCTCTTTATTTGCAGGGTTTACAGAAACAATTTTGTCTTCTGTAGTGATTTTTTCTCCCCCGATAATTAATGGATAGTCTTGTCCAAGATAAGATTCTACTTTCTTTAAACCCTCTTCAAACGCTAATTTATTAGCCTCTACTGAAAAATCTGTAAATGGCTCATGTTTGTATGCTACTACCATCTTTTTAGCCTCCCCTTAGAAAAACGTTTACATTTTACAACATTATTCTACACGATAATTTAGATTTATTCAAATATTCCTAGACTTATATTTTAAAAATTAATAAATTTTTAAAATATAATAAAAAAAGAGATTCATACATACGTATGAATCTACAAAATATGAGTATATTCCAAAACATTTTTCCCGATTAATAAAATAGTAACTAATAAAAATAAAGTCCTTACATATCCAACACCTTTTTGAACCGCAAACTTCGAACCAAAATAAGCACCTAAAATCATTGATAAGCCCATAATTATACCGTATTCAAAATGAATCACATCTAAAAATAAAAAAGTAATTAAAGATACGATATTACTAACGAAGTTCAAAAGTTTTCCAGATGCTGCCGCTTGAATAAAATCCAAACCAATTAATAAAAATGCAAAAATTAAAAAGGATCCTGTCCCTGGTCCAAAAAATCCATCATAAAATCCTATCATTAAAATAACAAAGAAAAACATTAATGTTTTTCCTTTTGTCATCTTTTTATAGGTAGATGCACTTCCCCAATCTTTTTTCGCAATAATATAAATGGCAATAAAAACCAACATTACGAGCACTAGTGGACGCAAAATATCAGGCGGAATAAACTTTACTACTAAAGCCCCTGCGACTGCTCCAATAATAGTTAACGGGATTAACTTTCCTACAATCCGAAAATTCACCTTACCTGATCGAATAAAATAAATTGTGCTCGTAAGCGTCCCCATCGTTGCAGCTAATTTATTCGTTGCGATTGCCGAAGCTGGTGATAAACCAACAAACATAAGTGCAGGAAGCGAAATTAACCCTCCCCCTCCAACAACCGAATCAATAAAAGCAGCTAAAAATCCGAATGCAATTAATAAAATAATGACTTGAAAGCTTAGTTCTTCCATGAATTTGCCCCTTACCCCTTTATTTGTAACATTTAAAATTATAACAAAATTTTTCAAGAAAAAAAGCTGTTCCTTTATGGAACAGCTCTCATCTTTAATCTAAAATTTTCACAAACGGTTCATCTTGCTTCGCTTCACGTATAATAATTGCTTCTGGGCGTTCTACAGATTTAATTGTTACTTGTACTTTCATATAATTCGGGAAGTATTCCATAACAAGTCCAGCTACATATTGTGTAAAACCAATCACTTCAGCTTTCCCATTGAATTGGACAGGAATATCGAGCTTCATTTCTCTTAATTCATCATCTCTATACATTCCAGTACCGATAACAGCTGTATAATCTCCTTGGAAATACTCACTTAACTTCGCTTTAAAGTTTGACACCCTCGCAAGGTCTTCACGTTTATTATCCGCTTTTGCTTGTTCAGACGGGAATAAATAGTATTTCTCATTGATCGGCTTCCAATCCTCAACCGTTTCACTGCCTTTTTCTACCTTAGCATAAGAAACAAAATTCCCTGGTACAAGCGAAGACTTTGGACCTTGACGATAAATCGCAAATGTAACCGGAATATTTTTTATTTCAGGCTTTTTTTGCTGCATTACTTTCAAGATTTCTTGGGCCATCCTTTTCCCTTCAGCTAACATTTTCACATCTGGAATTGCAGCCTCACGCGGATAACCATGCTCTTCCTCATAATATTGAACAGAATTCATCGCTAATCCAACTACAATGCCATCAGGTTCATTATCGTTCCCACCTTTTTGCACGTAGTAATCATGCTCTAAAATGTTTGAGATATACATTGGATGTTTTTTATTTTTCACTTCTAGTGACTCCGAACCTTCACTTAAGGCTGGATTCAGTCCGATATTTGGAAATTTAACTGCATCTTTTTTCAACTTATCCTCTAGCTCTTTTTGTTCAGCATCTGTACGCTTTCTTTTTACAAGCATTTGTATATCTTGAGCCTCTAGAAACTTTCCGCCTTTAAAGAAATAATCTTTCGTACTAAACGATTCTTTGGCAATGCGCATTAATCCTGTTTCAAATTCATCTACATCTAGACGACTATTTAAACCTTGTACAACTAAACCACGTGCCATACCTGGATCAAATTGAACCGTTGTCTTATAATATTCATCCGAAATGGAGTATTTCGGGATAACTGCTTGTTCTTTCGCTTTCCCCGATTTCTCAACTGCTTTTTCATCCTTATTGGAACCCATACTACACCCACTTACAAGTAGGCTAAGACTTAATACCGCTAACGCTATTTTTTTCATCGTAAGTTTGCACCTCTTACTTATTCAGCTCTTGTAAGAACCTCTCTTCATTCCAAACTTCAACATTGTGCTTCTCTGCTTGCGCTAATTTCGAGCCTGCAGCTTCACCAGCAACAAGTAAATCCGTACTTTTACTAACACTTCCTGTTACTTTTCCACCTAATGCCTCAATTTTCTTCTTCGCTTCACTGCGGCCCATAACTTCTAATTTCCCTGTTAAGACGACAGTTTTTCCTGCGAAGTACGATTCAACATTTTGTAAATCAGCAATTTTTATACCTTTGTATGCCATGTTCACGCCATACTCTTTAAATTGTTGTAATAGCTCTAATACGTCTTCATTATCGAAATACGTTACAACGGATTGAGCCATTTTTTCACCAATCTCATTAATTGTTTTTAATTCTTCTTCCGTCGCTTTCACAAGCTCATCCATCGTTTCGAAATGCTCAGCAAATGTACGTGCCGCTTTCGCACCGACATGACGAATACCAAGACCGAATAATAATCGCTCTAATGAGTTTTCCTTAGAATTCTCAATTGCTTGGACTAAATTTGTTGCTGATTTTTCACCGAAACGTTCTAGTTCTAATAATTGCTCTTTCGTCAATGAATATAAATCAGCAAACGTACGAATATAATCCGCATCAAAGAGTTGTGTAATTACACGTTCTCCAAGTCCATCAATATTCATTGCATTTCTTGAAACGAAATGGATTAATCCTTCACGAATTTGAGCTGGGCAAGTCGGATTTATACATCGAAGTGCTACTTCTTCTTCTAAACGAACAAGTTCACTCTCACATGCTGGACAATGCGTTGGCATATGATATTCTTCTTCCTCACCAGTACGCTTATCAAAAATAACGTTCACAACTTCAGGAATAATATCTCCAGCCTTTTTCACAACAACGTAGTCACCAATTCGAATATCCTTTTCACGAATTAAATCTTCGTTATGTAAAGAAGCACGACGAACGATAGTACCAGCCACTCTAACTGGCTCGAGCTCTGCAGTTGGTGTTACAACTCCTGTGCGGCCGACACTTAATTCAATCCCTGTTAATCTCGTCACAACTTCTTCAGCTGGGAATTTATAAGCTATTGCCCATCTTGGACTCTTTGCTGTAGTTCCTAAGCTTTCTTGAATAGCAACATCGTCTACTTTTATAACGATTCCGTCAATTTCATAATCAAGATGCGGGCGTTTTTCTTGCCACTCTTCTACATAGGCTATTACGTCTTCAATTGTTTCACATGTACGACGATTTGGATTCGTCTTAAATCCAAGCTCACCTAAGAAATCCAGTGATTCACTGTGGGATGGAATTGTTTTTTCTTCTACATTAGCAAGACCATACACAAACATAGATAAGTTACGCTTCGCTGCAATTTTCGGATCAAGTTGGCGTATCGATCCTGCTGCCGCATTACGTGGATTCGCAAATACATCTTCACCATTTTGCTCTTTTTCTTCATTTAATTTAACGAATGAACGCTTCGGCATATAAGCCTCGCCTCGTGCTTCTAACGTTACTTCTTCATTTAAACGCAGCGGGATAGCTTTAATCGTTTTTAAGTTTTGGGTAATATCTTCACCCGTTATACCATCACCACGTGTTGCTCCTTGAATGAAGCGTCCTTTTTCATAATGAAGTGAAACAGCAAGTCCGTCAATTTTTAATTCGCATATATATCTTACATTCGCATCATCAATTCCCTGATGTACTCTTCGATCAAAATCACGCAAATCTCCTTCATTAAACGCGTTTCCTAAACTTAACATTGGTGATTTATGCGTTACCTTTTCAAATATATCAAGAACAGTCCCCCCAACGCGAATGGAGGGAGAGTCTTCACTCATAAACTCTGGGTTCTCTGCTTCTAATTTTATAAGCTCCTGCATATCACGGTCATATTCCGCATCAGAAACAGAAGGATTGTCTAATACGTGATATTGATAGTTAAATGTATTTAACAAATCACGCAGTTCTTCTATACGTTTTTTGGCTATCTCTTTTGACATATCCTCAGTCCTTTCCTATTGTTTCGTCACAGGTGCAAATTTTGCTAATAAACGTTTAATACCAATTGGGCTTGGGAACGCAATATCTAATTCTTTTGAATCTCCTTCACCCTTTACACTTACAACTGTACCGACTCCCCACTTCTGGTGAGCAGCTTTATCGCCTATTCCCCAGCCAATTTGCTCGCCACCTGTCGTCTTAACAGCCGGACGCGCGAAAGCTGAACGAGAGCGTGTTGTAGTTGCGCTTGTCGTTCTTCCTTTTGCACCAAACGAAGTTTCACGCTTCGGTGCTGTTTCGTTTAATGGTTCTACTAATTCTGCCGGAATTTCTGTAATAAATCGAGATGCTGCATTCATACTTGTTCTACCAAATAAAGTACGCATTTGAGCATTAGATAAGTATAGCTCTTCTTCTGCACGAGTAATACCTACATAGGCAAGACGACGCTCTTCTTGCATTTCATCCTCTTCCATAAGAGAACGAGTATGCGGGAATATCCCTTCCTCTAAGCCAACAATAAAGACAACTGGGAACTCTAATCCTTTTGCTGAGTGCATCGTCATTAAAATAACTTCTTCACCAGCAGTTGGATCTTCATCTACACGATCAATATCCGCAACAAGAGCTAAGTCTGTTAAGAATGCAACAAGGCTCTTATCTTCGCTTTGGGATTCAAATGTTTGTGTAACAGATAAAAACTCGTCTAAGTTTTCTAAACGACCTTCTGCTTCTAAAGAACGCTCATTTTTCAACATATCGCGATAGCCTGTCTTCTCAATAACTTCTTCTACTAATTCTGTAACAGATAAATACTCTTGCATATTTACCCAGTTGTGTAATAAACTTGCGAATTCTTTTACTGCTTTTGTTATTTTTGCACTTACACCAACATGCTCAATCTCATCAAATACAGCAGTTAATGAGATTCCGTTTTGCACACCATAATTAATAATTTTATCTATAGAAGTCGCACCAATCCCACGCTTTGGCATGTTTATAATACGTGCAAAACTAATCTCATCATCTGGATTCCCAATTAAACGTAAGTACGCCAAAATGTCTTTAATCTCTTTACGGTCGTAGAACTTAGTACCTCCGACGATTTTGTAAGGGATATTAGATTTCAGGAAAATCTCCTCGACCATACGAGACTGGGCATTTGTACGATATAACACTGCAAAATCAGTATATTTTCGTTTCCCCATTTGAATATCATCACGAATTTTTTTCGCAACAAAATACGCTTCGTCCTTTTCAGTTGCAGCACGATAATACGAGATTTTGCTTCCAATTTGATTGTCTGTCCATAATTTCTTCGGTTTACGGTTTGAATTTTTTTCAATTACAGCATTCGCTGCATTTAAAATATTTTGTGACGAACGATAATTTTGTTCTAACAAGATAACTTGCGCATTCTCATAGTCTTTTTCGAATGACAAAATGTTAGAAATGTCAGCCCCGCGCCAGCGGTAAATAGACTGATCAGAATCACCTACAACGCAAAGATTTTTAAAACGTGCTGCTAAATGTTTAACAAGAAGGTACTGAGCTTTGTTCGTATCTTGATACTCATCAACGTGAATATATTGGAACTTACGCTGATAAAACTCTAGTACTTCTGGAACACGTTCAAATAGCTGAATCGTTGTCATAATTAAATCATCAAAGTCTAATGAGTTATTTTTCAAAAGACGTTTTTGATATTCTGTATATACATCGCTCGTTAATTTTTCATATGGGTCAGCGATTGTAATTTTTTTTGCATATTTATCTGCAGATAACAGTTCATTTTTCGCATTACTAATACCGGCTAAAATAGAGCGCGGCTCAAATTTCTTCGGATCAATATTGCGCTCTTTCATAATTTTTTTGACTACAGTTAACTGATCGCCTGAATCTAAGATTGTAAAGTTACGATTAATACCAATACGATCGATATCACGTCGTAAAATACGTACACACATAGAGTGGAACGTAGAAATCCAAATATCTTCTGCTTCTGGTCCAACAAGTTTATCAATACGCTCACGCATTTCACGAGCAGCTTTATTTGTAAAGGTAATTGCTAGTACATTCCATGGCGCCACACCTTTTTCACCAAGTAAATATGCAATACGGTGTGTTAACACACGTGTTTTCCCACTACCTGCGCCTGCCATTAATAGAAGTGGTCCATTTGTTGTTTGTACTGCTTTTTGTTGCTGCGGATTTAAACCATTTAATAACTTATCTGTCGTACTCATATGCGCCTGCACCTACTCTCCTTTTACTGCTTTAACTGTTTTTAATGCCGATTTTATATCATCATAAATAATATTTCCAACAACTACTGTATCAGCATACTGCGCCATTTCTTTCGCTTGTTCTGCATTAGAAATACCACCGCCATAATATAGCTTAGCTTGTTTCAATTCTGCTTTTACATTTTTAACAAGCTCAATGTCTCCATACGTCCCGCTATATTCTAAATAGAATATCGGTAAATGTAATAGCTTGTCTGCTAAACGCGCATATGCAATAACATCATCTTCTGTTAAATCACATTTTGCATCTGTAAGCTGGGCTACTTTCGCTTCTGGGTTTAAAACACAATACCCTTCCATGTAAATTTCGTCCCAGTCCATAATATCCCCAAATTCTTTCAATGCCTCATGATGAACACCTGTTACCCATTCTACTTTTCGGCTATTTAAAACACTTGGGATGTAATAAAAATCAAATCCTGGTGTAATTGCCTCCACATCAGAAACCTCTAACACACAAGGCACTGCATATCTACGAATGCTAACTAGCATGTGTAATACGTTATCAATTGTCACTCCATCACTTCCGCCTACAATAACAGCATCCGTTCCAGATTCACAAATCATTTCTAAATGTTCGTCACTTAACTCCTTATTTGGATCAAGCTTAAATACATGTTTCCATTTGGAAATATCGTACATGAAAACACCCTTTCTTTTCTCTAGTTATATAATTTCTGTTCAAAATAACAGTTAATTTTTATCAAGATTTTTTACATTCCTTGCTATATCTTTACCAGACTTTTTGAACTTCCTTACTATATTTGTTCAAAAAGGAGGATATAGAGAGCCGAGCAGGTCGAGGCGCATTCGCCAGGAGGAACGGAATGTAGTTTTCCCTACATGAGTACCGGACTGGCGTATGTAACGATGAAATGCGACAGCTATCTTTACCGGACTTTTTGAACTTCCCTACTATATTTGTTCAAAAAGGAGGATATAGAGAGCCGAGCAGGTCGAGGCGCATTCCCTAGGAGGAACGGAATGTAGTTTTCCCTACATGAGTACCGGACTGGCGTATGCAACGATGCAATGCGACAGCTATCTTTACCGGACTTTTTGAACTTCCTTTTACGCATTCTTTCATTATAACAAAAAAAGCTACCTACACACACGCCCAATCCAACATCTTTTTCAACGTCAAATGTTGGATTACATATCAAAAAACTTATACGGAATACTAACAAATGAAATAGTATTTTCTATTTCGAAGTTAATTAAAAAGGAGTGTTTTTCTAATGAAGCAAAACATTGGCACAATTAGTGCTCTAATTCGAATTACACTCGGACTCATCCTCTTCGGTTGTAGTACAGCTAAACTCGTACGTAAACCTTGGTGCACTTGGTCTAAAGTTTTGCTATGGATTGGTGCCATGAAAATTGCGGAGGGAATCGTTCGTTTCTGCCCTATTGTTGAAGCCTGTAAGTTTGGAAAATATATGAATATGAGCGCATTTAAAATGCCTAGCATGAATTTCACTGAAAAAGGACATAATAAAGAAGAAGTTAATTCAGCTTCCAGTCATGACAAGCCAAAGTCAAAGTCAGATGGAAGTTATGACACTTCTGACAAAGAGATTGAGTCAGCGATTGAAGAATTAATCCTGGCAAAACCGCTTTGAATCATTTGTCACGATGCAAGATGCTCTCAAAGGGACTTAGCTGCTGCAGTGGGCAGCTAAGTCTTCTTATTTTACCACGAAACAGAACGTACATTCTTGTTTTCACCCTTAAAACGTACATAAAAGATATCAAACAATAAAATTCAGAAAATTAGGTGTAACCCTCTTGCATGTAATGATATAAAAGTGATATCATTTTTATATCAAGGAGGCGATCATATGAAAGAAAAACAAGTATTTTATGTTAATGGATTTCTCGGCGTTATTGGAATTTTAGTTTTAGCCGCTATCGGTGTATTTTGCCTTGTACAAGAAATGTTTGTAATAGCTATTTTAGCTCTCATATTAGCATCTGTTTTAGCTACAGGTATCGGTATCGTTCAACCGAATCAAGCGAAAGTTATTACGTTCTTCGGTAGTTATTTAGGAACAATTCGTCAAAATGGTTTATTTTTAACAATTCCATTCGCGTTTCGTCAAACTGTATCTTTACGTGTTGAAAACTTTAACAGTAAGAAATTAAAAGTAAACGATGTTGAGGGCAATCCAATTGAAATTGCAGCCGTTATCGTATATAAAGTTGTTGATTCAGCAAAAGCAATGTTTGGTGTTGAGCATTACGATCGATTCGTAGAAATTCAAAGCGAAACAGCAATCCGCCACGTTGCTACAAAATATCCTTATGATAATTTCCAAGATGAAACTTGTATCACGTTACGAGGAAATACTGAAGAAATCTCTGAAGAATTAAAGCGTGAGTTAGAAGCACGCCTTGAAATCGCTGGCGTAGAAGTATTAGAAACTCGTTTAACGCATTTAGCTTACGCAACAGAAATTGCCCATGCAATGCTCCAACGTCAACAAGCAAAAGCAGTATTAGCTGCTAGAAAAGAGATTGTTGAAGGTGCTGTGAAGATGGCGAAAGATTCAATCCATATGTTAGATGAAGAAGGCGTACTGGAACTCGATGACGAGCGTAAAGCAAATATGGTGAACAATTTATTAGTTGCCATCGTTTCAGATAAAGGTGCGCAACCAGTTATTAATACAGGAAGCCTATACTAAAGGTTGTAAGTGATTATGGCCAAAAAGAAAAGCTTTCCATTACGTATTGATCCTGAATTACACGCAGTCATCGAAAAATGGGCGAATGATGAGTTTCGTAGCGTCAATGCACACATCGAGTATTTACTTCGAGAAATGGCAAAGCAAAAAGGAAAATTAAAAAAAAATAAAGATGCATAAAAATCCCGCTGAGAAATCAGCGGGATTTTTATATATTAGCTTTTCGTCATCTCATGCCCAATTGCACGATATCCTATATCACTTCGGTAAAATAAACCATCACTCTCAATTTTACCGATTTCTTTATAGACCTTATCTTTCGCTTCTTGTAAACTATTCGCCTTACAAGCAACAAATAATACACGGCCACCGTTTGTTACAAAGTCACCATGTTTCATCGCTGTACCCGCATGGAAAACTATTACATCTTGCAGTGCATCTAATCCGTTAATAATTTCACCTTTTTTATATGCTTCTGGATATCCTTTCGAAGCAAGTACGACACCAATAACTGCTTCCTTTGACCATTGTAACGTTAATTCACTTTCATCTAATACAGCGTTACATACATCAACTAAATCATTTTCTAAGCGTGGTAATACAACTTCCGTTTCAGGATCGCCAAAGCGTGCATTGAACTCAATTACCTTTGGACCATCATTCGTTAAAATAAGCCCCGCATATAAAATTCCTGTAAACGAACGATTTTCTTGGATCATCGCTTTAGCAGTTGGATGTAATACTGTTTGAATCGCTTCTTGAACCGCTGATTCCGGAATTTGTGGTACTGGGGAATATGCACCCATTCCGCCTGTATTAGGACCTTTATCACCATCAAAAGCTCGTTTATGATCTTGAGCAATTACCATTGGATACACAGTTGTTCCATTTACAAATGCCATTAATGAAAATTCTTGTCCATCTAAAAACTCTTCAATAACGACCTTCTTGCTTGCTGCGCCGAATTTCACATCTTGTAGCATTTCTTTCACAGCTTGTAATGCCTCTTCAAGCGTCATTGCTACCGTTACACCTTTACCAGCAGCTAACCCATCTGCCTTAATTACGATCGGTGCACCAACTTTCTGAATGTACTTTACTGCCTCTTCATAGTCTGTAAAAGTTTCATATGCCGCAGTTGGAATATCATACTTTTTCATCAATTCTTTCGTAAAAGCTTTACTACCTTCAATAACAGCAGCCGCTTTATTAGGTCCAAATACACGAAGTCCCTCTTCCTTAAAGCGATCAACGATTCCATTCATAAGTGGAATTTCTGGTCCAACGAAAGTTAAGCCTACATTGTTTTCTTTTGCGAATAAGACTAATGCATCAAAATCATTCTCATCAATATCAACTGGTGTTGCAACGTCTCGCATACCTTCATTACCTGGCGCTACATATATTTTTTCTACCTTTTCAGATTGTGCAAACTTCCAAGCTAAAGCATGCTCACGTCCACCACGGCCAATTACTAAAACATTCATATTTCATCCCCCAATAATTAAATAAGTACAAACTAGAAGCTATGCTCCTAGTTTGTTTTCATATCAATAAAAGTTTAAAAAGGAGGATCAAGAGAACCGAGCAGGTCGAGGCGCATTTGCCAGGAGGACACGGAGTGTAGCTTTCCTACATGAGTACCGCACTGGCTATGCAACGACGACATGCGACAGTTATCTTGACCGGACTTTTTTAACAACCGTATCAATAGAAAGTTAAAAAGGAGGATCAAGAGAACCGAGCAGGTCGAGGCGCATTTGCCAGGAGGACACGGAGTGTAGCTTTCCTACATGAGTACCGCACTGGCTATGCAACGACGACATGCGACAGTTATCTTGACCGGACTTTTTTAACATCCTCTATTAGTGTTTGAAATGACGTACGCCAGTGAACACCATAGTAATCCCATACGCATCTGCCATTTTAATAGAATCTTCATCACGAATCGATCCGCCTGGTTGGATGATTGCTGTAATTCCAGCTTTTGCTGCTTCTTCTACTGTATCTGGCATTGGGAAGAAAGCATCAGATGCAAGTGCGCTACCTTGTGCTTTTTCGCCAGCTTGTGTAATTGCGATTTTTGCAGAACCTACACGGTTCATCTGTCCCGCGCCTACACCAACTGTCATGTTATCATTCGCTAAAACAATTGCATTTGATTTCACATGCTTTACAACTTTCCAAGCTAGTTTTAAATCTTTCCATTCTTGCTCTGATGGTTCACGTTTCGTTGGAATTGAAATTGCGTCCTCATCTAATGATAACGTATCTTCTTCTTGAATAAGAAGACCACCTTGTACAGAAGTTAGTTTTTTGCTTGCACTTGTCGCTTTTTCAATATTTACAGTTAGTAAGCGTAAGTTCTTCTTACTTTGCAACACTTCTAAAGCTTCTTGCGAGAACGAAGGAGCGATAACAATTTCTAAGAAAATTTCGTGTAACTTTTCTGCTGTAGCTTTATCAATTTCACGATTTGCTGCAATAATACCGCCGAAGATTGATACTGGATCCGCTTCATAAGCACGAGTATATGCTTCGTGAATATCAGTTCCTACTCCAACACCACATGGATTCATATGTTTTACCGCTACTACTGCTGGTTCTGTAAATTCTTTCACGATGCTAAGTGCCGCATCCGCATCGTTGATATTGTTATAAGATAATTCTTTACCATGTAATTGTTCTGCGTATGCAACAGAAGACGTTGCTGCGAATGGCGCTTTATAGAATGTCGCTTTTTGATGTGGATTTTCGCCATAGCGTAAATCTTGTTTTTTCTCAAATGTCACCGTTACTGTTTCAGGGCTTTCTTCGCCCATTTGCTTTGTTAAGTAGTTAGAAATTAATGCATCATATGCCGCTGTATGACGGAATACTTTCGCTGCTAATTTACGTTTCGTTTCCTCTGTTACTTCACCGTTCTCTTTCAGTTCTGCTAATACAACATCATAATCTACTGGATCTACAATTACCGACACAAATTTATGATTTTTCGCAGCAGAGCGAATCATTGTTGGGCCACCGATATCAATATTTTCAATTGCATCAGCAAATGTTACATCAGGCTTAGCGATTGTTTCTTTAAATGGGTATAAGTTAACAACAACAAAGTCAATTGGTTGAATACCTAATTCATTCATTTGCGCTACATGCATTTCATTATCACGAACTGCTAATAGACCACCATGAATATTTGGATGTAATGTTTTTACACGACCATCCATAATTTCTGGGAAACCAGTTACTTCAGAAATACCAATTACTTGCAAGCCGTTTTCTTCTAATAATTTTTTCGTACCACCTGTTGAAATAACTTCAATCCCTTGTTCAAGTAAACCTTTAACAAATTCTACTACTCCTGTTTTATCTGAAACACTTACTAATGCACGCTTTTTCATTTATCCTTCACCCCTGGTTGTATGTTAGTTAACAGTTGGTTTTTTCACAGACTGAACAATTTGATTCACTGTATTTACGTATAATTTATGTTCAACTTGTTGAATTTTCTTTTGTAAGCTTTCTCTCGTATCCCCTTCAGAAACAACTACTGCTTCTTGCGCAATAATTGGACCTGTATCCATACCTGCATCTACATAGTGAATCGTTACTCCGGTTACTTTCACACCCGCTTCTAACGCTTGACCAACAGCATCTTTCCCTGGAAAACTCGGTAGTAGTGATGGATGAATATTAATAATTTTCCCGCCGTACGCTTCTAGTAAAGTCGTTCCAATTAAACGCATATATCCAGCTAAAATAACATAATCAATTTCATACTCTTCTAGCTTTTTTAATATCTCTTTTTCAAATGCTTCTTTTGACTCATATGCTTTCGCTGAAAAGGAAAAACACGGAATATGGTGATAGTGTGCCCGTCCAATAGCGCGTGCCTCTGGTTTATCACATACTAATAAACTAATATCTGCATCCAATATTTTGTCTTCTACCGCATTAATGAGAGATTGAAAGTTAGAGCCGCTCCCAGAAGCAAAAACTGCTAATCTACTCATACTTCTGTTCCCTCAATAAAGGTAACACCAGACCCTTGTACAGTGTGTCCAATAATATGAGCTTTCTCGCCTTGTTCCTCAAGAAGACGAACAATATCTTTTGCCTCTTCTTCCTTTACTGCTACTACCATACCAATACCCATGTTAAAAATATTGAACATTTCTTTCTCTTCTAGTTTTCCGACTTCTTGAAGTAAACTGAAGATCGGTTGAACTTGCCAAGATCCTAATTCAATTTCCGCACCGATTCCTTCTGGCAACATACGTGGAATATTTTCAATGAACCCGCCACCTGTAATATGCGCCATACCGTATACTTCATGTTTCTTCAATAGTTCTAAAATAGGTTTGACATAAATTTTCGTTGGTTTTAATAATTCTTCACCAAGAGGTAGTTCTAGGCGGCCGTAAATACGGTCTAAAGATAGTTCTCCATCTTCTAGTAATACTTTTCGTACTAAAGAATAACCGTTACTATGAATACCGCTAGATGCTAAGCCAATTAATACGTGACCAGCTTCAATTTTTTCACCTGTTACAATTTTCTTTTTATCAACAATTCCAACTGTAAAACCAGCTAAATCGTATTCTTCCGTAGAATACATTCCTGGCATTTCAGCTGTTTCTCCACCAATTAATGCACAACCAGCTTGGCGACAGCCCTCTGATATACCTTTGACGATGTTTTCAATTTTACTAGGTTCAGCTTTACCACAAGCAATATAATCAAGGAAGAAAAGCGGCTCTGCTCCTTGGACAACAATATCATTTACACACATTGCTACTGCATCAATACCAATTGTGTCATGTTTATCTGCCATAAAAGCGAGCATCAATTTCGTTCCCACGCCATCTGTTCCAGATACTAATACAGGTTCTTCTAATGCAAATTTTGATAGATCAAACATACCTCCAAAACCGCCTAAACCGCCTAGCACTTCTTTTCTCATAGTTGTTTGTACGTGTTTTTTCATGCGAGATACCGCTTCATATCCAGCTTCAATATCTACTCCTGCTTGCTTATATGCATTCGCCATCGTTTTTTACACCTCGTCTTTTAATTTCTCCCCATCCAGGGCGGCCGTTTTAAGAAAGAAGCTAGCTTCTACATCAAAAGAAGTAGAAGCTTTTTTCTTCTTATTTCATACTTTCTAAAAGCTCTTGCTCATAATCATAAAGAGCTGTTGGATAGTCTCCATTGAAGTAAGCCATACATAGACCACCGTATTTCCCTTCATATGGGCGTCCAATTGCATCTACTAATCCATCTTCACTTAAAAATGTTAGTGAATCTGCTCCGATGATTTGACGGATTTCTTCTATTGAATTATTTGCTGCGATTAATTCTTTTCTCGTTTGAATATCAATGCCATAGAAGCATGGATACTTAAGAGGTGGTGAAGCAATTCTTACATGGACTTCTGTCGCTCCAGCCTCGCGAAGCATACGAACAATTCGTTTACTTGTCGTTCCTCTTACGATAGAATCGTCAATCATAACAACTCGTTTTCCTTCAACTACGCCTCTTACTGCTGAAAGCTTCATCTTAACCCCTTGCTCACGCAGTTCTTGAGAAGGTTGAATAAACGTACGTCCAACGTAACGATTTTTAATTAACCCTAACTCATACGGAATTCCTGTCGCCTCCGCATAACCAATTGCTGCTGAAATACTAGAGTCTGGTACACCAGTAACAACATCAGCTTCAATAGGAGCTTCCGCCGCTAAACGTTTCCCCATGTTTTTACGTGCTGCATGAACATTAATACCAGCTATATTAGAATCTGGACGTGCAAAGTAAATGTATTCCATACTGCAAATCGCATGGTCTACTTCATTTGTAAAACGATCTACGTGAATTCCTTCATCATTGATAATAAGCAATTCACCAGGTTCTACATCACGAATGTATGTTGCCCCAACTACATCGAAAGCACATGTTTCCGATGCTACAACGTAAGCATCCCCCATCTTTCCAATTGAAAGAGGACGGAATCCATTTGGATCTAGCGCAACGATCATTTCATTTCCAGTTAGTAAAAGATATGCAAACGCACCTTTCACTTTATTTAGAGCCTCTTTTACACTATCAATTAAAGAATCTTTTGTACTACGCTTAATGAGGTGTAAAAGTACTTCTGTATCTGAACTTGTTTGAAAAATACTTCCCTCTGCCTCTAATTCACGACGAAGCATTTTTGCATTAATTAAATTTCCGTTATGAGCTAACGCCATGCTATGATCGGAAAAACGGAATAATAATGGTTGAACGTTAGCAACTTCACTTCCACCAGCTGTTGCATATCGTACGTGTCCAATTGCTGATTTCCCGTTTAATCCCTCTAGCTCACCTCTTGAAAACACTTCTGATATTAAACCTAACCCCTTGTGACCGATGATTTTTTCCCCATTATTTACAACAATGCCTGCGCCCTCTTGCCCACGGTGCTGCAAACTGTGCAATCCGTAGTACGAAACTTGTGCTGCATTTTCATGCCCCCAAATTCCAAAAACGCCACATTCTTCATTTAACCCCTTTATTTCAGCAAGCATGGGATTGCCCCTTTCCAAGCCTTTCTCATTTCATCTACATTTGCTGTAAGTAATACTTCATTTTCTTCATTATGAATTGTTACTTCATTTGTATTTGTCACTTCTCCAACTTGAATTGCTTCAACCACTTTCTCAAATGCTTCTTTATTTTCACGTTTTACGGTTATAACGAAGCGCGATTGTGATTCTGCAAATAATACTGCTGTTGCTTCTCCGTCTAATTTCACAGTAGCACCTAAACCGTTAGCACCAATTGCACTTTCAGTAATTGCAACTGCTAAACCACCTTCTGCAACATCATGTGCAGATTGAACAAGGCCAGCTTGAATTGCTGCTAGTACTTGCTTTTGGCGTTTTAATTCTACATCTAGATCGATGCTTGGTGATTGACCGAAAATTTTTCCGTAGATCATTTTCTGTAATTCACTTCCACCAAACTCAGCTTTCGTCTCTCCAATTACATAAACTAAATCGCCAGCTTGTTTAAATTCTTGTGTTGTTACGTGTTTTAAATCGTGTACAAGTCCAACCATCCCAACAGTTGGTGTTGGATATACAGCTTCACCACTACGCTCGTTATACATTGATACATTCCCGCCGATAACTGGCGTTTGTAACTTGCGGCAAGCTTCACTCATACCGTCTACTGATTTCTCAATTTGCCAGAAGATCTCTGGTTTTTCTGGGTTACCGAAGTTTAAGCAATCTGTAATTGCAAGTGGCTCCCCGCCAGAACATACGATATTACGTGCTGCCTCTGCTACTGCAATTTTACCGCCCACTTCTGGATCTAAATAAATGTAGCGAGAGTTACAATCTGTCGTCATTGCTAATCCTTTTTCTGTGCCGCGTACGCGTATAACCGCTGCATCTGAACCTGGTGTAACAATTGTGCTAGTGCGCACTTGATAATCATATTGATCATATACCCACTCTTTACTTGCAATCGTTGGTTGTTGTAATAAAGATAATAACGTTTCTTTATAATCTTCTACTTTTGGTGTTTCCATTTTCATCTGCTGGAACTCAGCAAAGTATGCTGCTTCTTTTGACGGTTTATGATAAATTGGTGCTTCTTCTGCAAGAGCATCCGCCGGTACTTCAGCTACCATTTCGTCTTTATGGAATAGGCGAAGCATTTTATCTTCAGTTACTTTCCCCATCGTAACTGCTGCAAGACCATACTTTTCAAATAAATCTACTATTTCTTGCTCTCTACCTTTTTTCACAACGATTAACATACGCTCTTGTGATTCAGATAACATCATTTCATATGGAGTCATTCCAGTTTCACGCTGCGGTACATCATCTAAGTACATTTCAATACCCATACCTGCTTTACTTGCCATTTCTGCAGAAGATGATGTTAAACCAGCAGCTCCCATATCTTGAATTCCAACAAGTGCATCAGACTGAATAAGTTCTAAACATGCTTCAATAAGAAGTTTCTCCATAAATGGATCCCCTACTTGAACTGCCGGACGCTTCGCTTCTGAGCTTTCAGATAACTCTTCAGATGCGAATGTTGCACCGTGAATACCATCACGACCAGTTGATGCTCCTACGTACATTACTGTATTACCAGCACCATGTGCTTGCCCTTTTTTTATATCTTCATGATTAATTAGGCCTACACACATTGCATTTACAAGTGGATTTCCTTCATAACATGGATCAAACTGTACTTCTCCACCAACAGTAGGAATACCGATGCAGTTACCGTATCCTGCGATTCCTGCTACTACTTCTTCGAATAAATATTTCACACGTGGTGATTGTAATTCACCGAAACGAAGTGAGTTTAATAGAGCTACCGGACGTGCGCCCATAGAGAATACATCGCGAATAATACCACCGACACCTGTTGCTGCCCCTTGATATGGCTCAATTGCAGAAGGATGGTTATGACTTTCCATTTTAAATACCACCGCTTGATTATCACCGATATCTACAATTCCAGCGCCTTCTCCAGGTCCTTGTAAGACACGCTCACCTGTCGTTGGAAACTTACGAAGAACTGGCTTTGAATTTTTATAACTACAATGTTCAGACCACATAACAGAGAATAGTCCCGTTTCTGTATAATTCGGCAAACGGCCTAAAATCTTTTCAACCATGGCAAACTCTTCGTCTGTTAGCCCCATTTCCGCATATATACGCTCTTCTTTAATTTGTGTTGGATTTGGCTCAAGCATTAACGACATATGTTTCCCTCCACTGTTTTAAGATAGATTGAAAGACTTTTAAACCTTCAGCACCGCCAAGTAATTCATCTACAGCACGCTCTGGGTGTGGCATCATACCAAGAACATTTCCTTTTTCATTTACAATACCCGCAATATCTGAAACGCTTCCATTCGGATTTTCTACGTAACGGAATGCGATTTGATTATTCTCTTCTAATTGTTTAAGAGTCGCTTCATCACAATAGTAATTTCCTTCGCCATGTGCAATTGGAATATTAATTACTTCATCTTTTTCATATTGTGATGTAAACATCGTTTCATTATTTTCAACACGTAACTGAACCGTACGGCACATAAATTTCAAGTTTTCGTTTCTCATTAATGCTCCTGGTAGTAATCCTGATTCAACAAGAATCTGGAATCCATTACATACACCTAAAATTGGCTTTCCTTGCTCAGCAGCTTTTTGCACTGCTTTCATTGCGTTAGCAAAGCGAGAAATAGCACCACAACGTAAATAGTCACCGTAAGAGAATCCACCTGGTAGTAAAATTGCATCATATTCATCTAAATTCTCTCTATCGTGCCAAACGTAATCTACTTCTTCACCAAGCTCATCTTTAATTGCATGGAACATATCGACATCACAGTTCGAACCTGGGAATACTATGACTGCAAATTTCACTGTGCGACAACCTCCTCAACTTCATAACGGAAGTCTTCCATTACAACGTTTGCTAATAATTTTTCACACATTTCTTTTACCTTGCTATCCAGATCAGATACTGATTTATCAATTGTTAATTCCATATATTTTCCGATTCGAACGTCTTGTACTTCTGTAAATGAAAGACTATGAAGTGCTCCCTTTACCGCAGTTCCTTGTGGATCTAATACACTTTCTCTTAACGTTACATATACCTTAACTTTATACATGTGAAGCTCCCCCTAAACGTTTTAAAATTTCTTCATATGCTTCTGTTAAATTCCCAAGATCACGACGGAATACATCTTTATCAAATTTTTCATTGCTCGTTTCATCCCATAAACGGCAAGTATCTGGTGAAATTTCATCTGCTAATATGATTTCCCCTTCTTCTGTTACGCCAAACTCTAATTTAAAATCTACTAATCTTACACGACAGCTTGCGAAATGCTCAATCAACACTTGATTGATTTGTAGAGCTGCATCTCGTAATACGCTTACTTGCTCTGGTGTTGCAACATTTAACAAACGAATATGATCTTCCGTTACAAGTGGATCTCCTAAATCATCATCTTTGTAGTAAAATTCTACGATTGGTGTTGTAAGAGCAGTTCCTTCTTCCATTCCTAGTCTTTTTGAAAGACTGCCTGCAATTACGTTTCTTGTGACAACTTCTAATGGAATAATACTCACCTTTTTGACAAGTTGTTCTGTATCAGATAACTTCTCCACAAAGTGTGTTTTAATTCCAACTTCTTGTAACTTTCTGAACAATAAAGTTGTAATCTCATTGTTCAAACGACCTTTTCCTGTAATTGTCGCTTTTTTCTCCCCATTGAAAGCAGTCGCACTATCTTTGTACTCTACCCAAACCATATCTGCTGCTTCTGTACGATAAATTCTTTTTGCCTTACCTTCATACAGCAATTCTAGCTTTTGCATTTCGCAAGCCCCCTGTAGTTTGAAAAATGTGAATAATATTTTTATAAAGAATGGCACAGAATGACTCTATTCTGTGCCATATGAAATTTTACGCTTCGTTTAATCCAAGGCGTTCAAAGATTGTATCAACGTGTTGCATATGATGTTCATAATTGAAACATTCGTTAATTTCTTCTTGCGTTAACTTACTTGTAATACGCTCGTCAGATTCTACAAGCTCTTTAAATTGTACTTGTGTTTCCCAAGCTTCCATTGCTTTAGGCTGTACGATATCATAAGCTTCTTCACGTACCAGACCTTTGTCAATTAGTGTAAGCATTACGCGTTGAGAGTAAATTAAGCCGTATGTTCTTGTCATATTGCGTTTCATATTCTCTGGGAATACAGTTAAGTTTTTAACGATATTACCAAAGCGATTTAACATGTAATTTAACGCGATTGTAGCATCTGGTAAAATTACGCGTTCTGCAGAAGAGTGAGAGATATCACGCTCATGCCATAACGGAACATTCTCGTAAGCTGTCATCATATAACCGCGGATAACACGAGCTAAACCAGTCATATTTTCAGATCCAATTGGATTACGTTTATGCGGCATTGCAGAAGAACCTTTTTGACCTTTTGCGAAAGCCTCTTCAACTTCACGTGTTTCACTCTTTTGTAAACCACGAATCTCAACTGCCATCTTTTCAACAGATGTTGCGATTAGTGCAAGTGTTGACATGTAATGTGCATGACGATCACGTTGCAATGTTTGTGTTGAAATTGGTGCTGCTTCTAATCCTAAGTTTTCACAAACATACTTTTCTACGAATGGATCAATATTTGCATATGTACCAACCGCACCAGATAACTTACCAACGCGAACTGTATCAGCAGCTTGTTTGAAACGCTCTACGTTACGTTTCATTTCTTCATACCAAAGACCAAGTTTTAAACCAAATGTTGTTGGCTCTGCATGTACACCGTGTGTTCTTCCCATCATAATCGTGTATTTATGCTCTTTCGCTTTATTAGCTAAAATGCTAACAAAGTTTTCTAAGTCTTTTAACAAGATTTCATTTGCTTGTTTTAAGATATAAGATAACGCTGTATCTACTACGTCTGTAGATGTTAAACCGTAATGAACCCATTTACGTTCCTCGCCTAATGTTGGTGTTTCTGATACAGCACGAGTGAAAGCAACTACGTCATGACGTGTTTCTTTTTCAATTTCATAAATACGATCAATATCAAATGTTGCATGTTCACGAATTTTTTTCACATCTTCTTTTGGAATATCGCCAAGCTCAGCCCATGCTTCACACGCTAAAATCTCAACTTCTAACCACGCTTTAAATTTGTTCTCTTCCGTCCAAATCGCACCCATTTCAGGGCGTGTATAACGATTAATCATCTTTTTCCCTCCAACAGTTGTTCTTGATGGTCCCAAATATGCAAACTCTTCGCTTTTTCTAGAGCGACTTCAATATTATCATTTAAAATATTAACATGCCCCATTTTTCGCTGCGCTTTTGCTTCTTCTTTTCCATACAAGTGTAAATAGCACCCGGTTAGTCTATTCACTTGTCCTAGGACCCCTTCTATATGTTCGCCTAAAATGTTTACCATGACAACTGGTTTTAACAAATTTGTTTCTCCAAGAGGTAAATTACAGATTGCTCGAATATGTTGACCAAATTGACTCGTTTCACATGCATCCTGTGTATAGTGTCCTGAATTGTGAGGTCTTGGTGCTAATTCATTAATGTAAATCTCACCGTCAGCTGTAGCAAACATCTCTACCGCTAGTGTTCCCACAAGTTCTAGTTCATCCGCAAGTACCTTTGCGTAAGCAATTGCTTTTTGAGAAAGTTCTTCTGTAATGCGGGCTGGAACGATAGATTCATGCAAAATATTATTTACATGAATATTTTCCGCTACCGGAAATACTTTAGTTTCACCACTTACACTACGAATTACAATAACTGATACTTCTTTTTCAAAAGGCACCCATTTTTCTAGAATGCACTCTGCTTTATTAGTAAGTTCTTTTGCTCTCACAACATCAGCTTCACTCTTTAAAACCACTTGCCCTTTACCATCGTATCCACCTGTCGTTGTTTTTAAGACAGAAGGGAAAGATAACTCTTTAATTGCTTCTGTAAGTTGATCTTGATTTTGAACCAATCTATACGATGCTACTGGTAACCCAGCTTTTTCAATTGCATTCTTTTCTGTAAAACGATTTTGCGTTTTATTTAACAACTGACTACCTTGTGGTAAGTAAGCATGTTTTTCAAGCCATTGTAAACATCTATAATCAATATTCTCAAATTCATATGTGACAACGTCGCTTATCTCTGCTAAATGCTGAATTGCTTTTAAATCGTCATATGGTGCAACGACTTCAACATCAGCAACTTGTGCACATGGTGAATGCTTTGTAGGATCTAAAACAGCAATTTTATAACCCATTTCCTTAGCTGCCAACGCCATCATTCTTCCAAGCTGGCCGCCTCCAATAATGCCGATTGTTTTTCCAGGTAAAATGATTCTCGTCATACTAGCTCACTACCTTCACGCACAGTTTTCTCAATAGCTTCTCGTCTCAACTCTAATGCATCATGTATATCATCATGAAATGATCCAAGTATTTGTGCAGCAAGTAATCCAGCATTCGTTGAACCAGCCTTACCAATTGCAACAGTTGCAACTGGAACCCCTCCTGGCATTTGGACAATGGATAATAACGAATCTAGGCCGTTTAACGCCTTTGATTGAACTGGAACACCAATTACAGGAAGATTTGTCTTCGCTGCAACCATTCCTGGTAAATGCGCTGCTCCACCGGCTCCAGCAATAATAACTTTTAATCCACGTTCACGAGCTGTTTCTGCATATTCAAACATATAATCCGGAGTCCGATGAGCGGATACAACTTTTTTCTCATACGGTATATTTAATTCATCTAAAATGTCACAAGCATATTTCATTGTTTCCCAGTCTGACGTGCTTCCCATTATGACTCCAACTAGTGATTTCATATTAGAATCCCCCCGATTCAAATAAAAAAAGCCTGAAATAGAACAGTTTCTCTTTTACTATGAGAGAAAGTGCTCTACTCAGGCATACGTATCCCTTGTGAATAGAAAAATACCGAGTGACTTTCCCTCATAGTCTAACGAATAACGGTCGTTAGGTAGAGACTTGCAGGCCATATCCCCGCGATTATATGAGGTCTTATATATTATTGTTTCTATGGCTATATTAACAATATTTCATAAACAATGTCAATAAATAATCGAATGTTTTTTTATTAGTCATCGATAACGTTCGTGTTTTAGTTATATTCAAAAGAAGAATTGCAACTATATGCAAGAAGGAAAGGGAATTAGAATATATATTTCTAGAGATCTATTTTATGTATAACTATTTATATAATACTTCAGTATGTTTTAATCAATATATATACTCTCTTGTGTTCTATACATCGATAGAACCTATATTATAACGATTTAATTTCAAAGGAGGAATAACCGTGAAAAAAATAACTGTGCTATTATCCTATTTATTTTTCTCTATCGCAGTAATTGCTGTAATTATTGAATGCTTATTTATATCATCCCATTTTTTCTACTCTCATTATTATGATAGAAATAATCTTTCCTATTCTTAGGGATTATTTTAGGAGCATTCGAAAAATCCGGAGCACAAAAAATCATTACCATTATTTTAAACTGCCTCTATTTCATTCTTTTTTCGTCTTTAGGGTTATTAAATTTATGGATTTTAACCTTCGTTAAATAAAAATAAACACAAAAAAACCTAAGTCGAAACGACTTAGGTTTTTGCTTGGCGACGTCCTACTCTCACAGGGACAAGGTCCCAACTACCATCGGCGCTAGAGAGCTTAACTTCCGTGTTCGGTATGGGAACGGGTGTGACCTCTCTGCCATCATCACCAAACTGATGAAGGTATATTCCTTCAAAACTAGATAACATTGCTTCATATTATATGGTTAAGTCCTCGATCTATTAGTATTCGTCAGCTCCACATGTCACCATGCTTCCACCTCGAACCTATCAACCTGATCATCTTTCAGGGATCTTACTAGCTTACGCTATGGGAAATCTCATCTTGAGGGGGGCTTCATGCTTAGATGCTTTCAGCACTTATCCCTTCCGCACATAGCTACCCAGCTATGCCCTTGGCAGAACAACTGGTACACCAGCGGTGCGTCCATCCCGGTCCTCTCGTACTAAGGACAGCTCCTCTCAAATTTCCTGCGCCCACGACGGATAGGGACCGAACTGTCTCACGACGTTCTGAACCCAGCTCGCGTACCGCTTTAATGGGCGAACAGCCCAACCCTTGGGACCGACTACAGCCCCAGGATGCGATGAGCCGACATCGAGGTGCCAAACCTCCCCGTCGATGTGGACTCTTGGGGGAGATAAGCCTGTTATCCCCGGGGTAGCTTTTATCCGTTGAGCGATGGCCCTTCCATGCGGAACCACCGGATCACTAAGCCCGACTTTCGTCCCTGCTCGACTTGTAGGTCTCGCAGTCAAGCTCCCTTATGCCTTTGCACTCTACGAATGATTTCCAACCATTCTGAGGGAACCTTTGGGCGCCTCCGTTACACTTTAGGAGGCGACCGCCCCAGTCAAACTGCCCACCTGACACTGTCTCCCGGGTCGATAAGACCCGTAGGTTAGAATTTCAATACAGTCAGGGCGGTATCCCACCAGCGCCTCCACCGAAGCTAGCGCTCCGGTTTCAATGGCTCCCGCCTATCCTGTACAAACTGTACCAAAATTCAATATCAGGCTACAGTAAAGCTCCACGGGGTCTTTCCGTCCTGTCGCGGGTAACCTGCATCTTCACAGGTACTATAATTTCACCGAGTCTCTGGTTGAGACAGTGCCCAAATCGTTACACCTTTCGTGCGGGTCGGAACTTACCCGACAAGGAATTTCGCTACCTTAGGACCGTTATAGTTACGGCCGCCGTTTACTGGGGCTTCAGTTCAGAGCTTCGCTTACGCTAACCCCTCTCCTTAACCTTCCAGCACCGGGCAGGTGTCAGCCCCTATACTTCGCCTTACGGCTTCGCAGAGACCTGTGTTTTTGCTAAACAGTCGCTTGGGCCTATTCACTGCGGCTTTCCGTTAAGAAAGCACCCCTTCTCCCGAAGTTACGGGGTCATTTTGCCGAGTTCCTTAACCAGAGTTCTCTCGCACACCTTAGGATTCTCTCCTCGCCTACCTGTGTCGGTTTGCGGTACAGGCACCTTTTATCTCGCTAGAAGCTTTTCTTGGCAGCGGGGAATCAAAGACTTCGCTCCATAAGGAGCTTCCCCATCACAGCTCAGCCTTCACGATAAGCGGATTTGCCTACTTATCAGCCTAACTGCTTGGACGTGCACAACCAATCGCACGCTTCTTCTATCCTTCTGCGTCCCTCCATTGCTCAAACGATAAAGAGGTGGTACAGGAATATCAACCTGTTGTCCATCGCCTACGCCTGTCGGCCTCGGCTTAGGTCCTGACTAACCCTGAGCGGACGAGCCTTCCTCAGGAAACCTTAGGCATTCGGTGGACGGGATTCTCACCCGTCTTTCGCTACTCATACCGGCATTCTCACTTCTAAGCGCTCCACCAGTCCTTCCGGTCTGACTTCACTGCACTTAGAACGCTCCCCTACCACTGATACCATTGGTATCAATTCGCAGCTTCGGTGGTGTATTTAGCCCCGGTACATTTTCGGCGCAGAGTCACTCGACTAGTGAGCTATTACGCACTCTTTAAATGGTGGCTGCTTCTGAGCCAACATCCTAGTTGTCTAAGCAACTCCACATCCTTTTCCACTTAATACACACTTTGGGACCTTAGCTGGCGATCTGGGCTGTTTCCCTCTTGACTACGGATCTTATCACTCGCAGTCTGACTCCTAAGGATAAGTCATTGGCATTCGGAGTTTGACTGAATTCGGTAATCCGATGAGGACCCCTAGTTCAATCAGTGCTCTACCTCCAAGACTCTTACACTTAAGGCTAGCCCTAAAGCTATTTCGGGGAGAACCAGCTATCTCCAGGTTCGATTGGAATTTCTCCGCTACCCACACCTCATCCCCGCACTTTTCAACGTGCGTGGGTTCGGGCCTCCATTCAGTGTTACCTGAACTTCACCCTGGACATGGGTAGATCACCTGGTTTCGGGTCTACGACCACGTACTAAACGCCCTATTCAGACTCGCTTTCGCTGCGGCTCCGCCTCTTCAGCTTAACCTTGCACGGGATCGTAACTCGCCGGTTCATTCTACAAAAGGCACGCCATCACCCATTAACGGGCTCTGACTATTTGTAGGCACACGGTTTCAGGATCTCTTTCACTCCCCTTCCGGGGTGCTTTTCACCTTTCCCTCACGGTACTGGTTCACTATCGATCACTAGGGAGTATTTAGCCTTGGGAGATGGTCCTCCCAGATTCCGACGGAATTTCACGTGTTCCGCCGTACTCAGGATACATTCAAGAGAGAACGAAGTTTCGACTACGGGGTTATTACCCTCTGTGACGGACCTTTCCAGGTCGCTTCGTCTACCTCGTTCCTTTGTAACTCCGTATAGAATGTCCTACAACCCCAAGAGGCAAGCCTCTTGGTTTGGGCTAGATTCCGTTTCGCTCGCCGCTACTCAGGAAATCGCATTTGCTTTCTCTTCCTCCAGGTACTTAGATGTTTCAGTTCCCTGGGTCTGTCTTCCATACCCTATGTATTCAGGTAAGGATACCATACCATTACGTATAGTGGGTTTCCCCATTCGGAAATCTTCGGATCAAAGCTTACTTACAGCTCCCCGAAGCATATCGGCGTTAGTCCCGTCCTTCATCGACTCCTAGTGTCAAGGCATCCACCGTGCGCCCTTTCTAACTTAACCAAACTAAAATTAAAAAAATATGAGCTACACTGTTATCTAGTTTTCAAAGAACATACATTTAAACTTGAGAGATAGTTCTCTCAAAACTGAACGAAACAAAACAAGTCAACGTTTATTGATGAACTGCGTTCATCAATTCTCCATAGAAAGGAGGTGATCCAGCCGCACCTTCCGATACGGCTACCTTGTTACGACTTCACCCCAATCATCTGTCCCACCTTAGGCGGCTGGCTCCATAAAGGTTACCCCACCGACTTCGGGTGTTACAAACTCTCGTGGTGTGACGGGCGGTGTGTACAAGGCCCGGGAACGTATTCACCGCGGCATGCTGATCCGCGATTACTAGCGATTCCAGCTTCATGTAGGCGAGTTGCAGCCTACAATCCGAACTGAGAACGGTTTTATGAGATTAGCTCCACCTCGCGGTCTTGCAGCTCTTTGTACCGTCCATTGTAGCACGTGTGTAGCCCAGGTCATAAGGGGCATGATGATTTGACGTCATCCCCACCTTCCTCCGGTTTGTCACCGGCAGTCACCTTAGAGTGCCCAACTTAATGATGGCAACTAAGATCAAGGGTTGCGCTCGTTGCGGGACTTAACCCAACATCTCACGACACGAGCTGACGACAACCATGCACCACCTGTCACTCTGCTCCCGAAGGAGAAGCTCTATCTCTAGAGTTTTCAGAGGATGTCAAGACCTGGTAAGGTTCTTCGCGTTGCTTCGAATTAAACCACATGCTCCACCGCTTGTGCGGGCCCCCGTCAATTCCTTTGAGTTTCAGCCTTGCGGCCGTACTCCCCAGGCGGAGTGCTTAATGCGTTAACTTCAGCACTAAAGGGCGGAAACCCTCTAACACTTAGCACTCATCGTTTACGGCGTGGACTACCAGGGTATCTAATCCTGTTTGCTCCCCACGCTTTCGCGCCTCAGTGTCAGTTACAGACCAGAAAGTCGCCTTCGCCACTGGTGTTCCTCCATATCTCTACGCATTTCACCGCTACACATGGAATTCCACTTTCCTCTTCTGCACTCAAGTCTCCCAGTTTCCAATGACCCTCCACGGTTGAGCCGTGGGCTTTCACATCAGACTTAAGAAACCACCTGCGCGCGCTTTACGCCCAATAATTCCGGATAACGCTTGCCACCTACGTATTACCGCGGCTGCTGGCACGTAGTTAGCCGTGGCTTTCTGGTTAGGTACCGTCAAGGTGCCAGCTTATTCAACTAGCACTTGTTCTTCCCTAACAACAGAGTTTTACGACCCGAAAGCCTTCATCACTCACGCGGCGTTGCTCCGTCAGACTTTCGTCCATTGCGGAAGATTCCCTACTGCTGCCTCCCGTAGGAGTCTGGGCCGTGTCTCAGTCCCAGTGTGGCCGATCACCCTCTCAGGTCGGCTACGCATCGTCGCCTTGGTGAGCCGTTACCTCACCAACTAGCTAATGCGACGCGGGTCCATCCATAAGTGACAGCCGAAGCCGCCTTTCAATTTCGAACTATGCAGTTCAAAATATTATCCGGTATTAGCCCCGGTTTCCCGGAGTTATCCCAGTCTTATGGGTAGGTTACCCACGTGTTACTCACCCGTCCGCCGCTAACTTCATAAGAGCAAGCTCTTAATCCATTCGCTCGACTTGCATGTATTAGGCACGCCGCCAGCGTTCATCCTGAGCCAGGATCAAACTCTCCAATAAAGTTAGTTTGTCTAGCATCTAAAAATAAAAATTGACGTTCACGTTGTTTGTTTCGTTCAGTTTTCAAAGAACTTGTCTGTCGCTCATTTGCGACTCCCTTATGTTAACATTTTCATATTTCAATGTCAACCAAGTTTTTTTATTTCTTTTGTCGCTTTCTGCGTTGTTGCTATCGGCGACTTGTCTTATATTACACCCCTATATAATAATAGTCAACATTTCTTTTTCATTTTCTACAAAAAAAATTCCACACACTCATACCTCATCTTTATTTTACATATGTATATATAATCAAGATACATGAAAGGAGTGCATCAATTGTTGGATCCTTCCTTATTACACATCATTAGTACTAATGCAAGAAGCCCACACTATCATAGAAACTTTCCTCTCATTCTATTTTGGAGTCAAAAAAGTGGTTGTACTTCCCTTGCTAAGTGGTTTTTTTACCAGATTGATTTATTACAAACAGCTTTAAACTATCACCCCTTCATCCATAATTTCGAATATGAAATATACAAAAGTACACCGGCCTATAATATACGGCTGAGTGTAGCACTACGAGATAAACAAAAGGAAACTTTCAAACTGGTTCGCAATCCGTTTAGAAGAGCAGTCAGTTCTTTCGTGTCCTTAATTGCACCTCCTTATGTAGAAAATGAAGAATGGAAACCCATTCGAAAGTTTTTATATCAAAATGAAAATTCTCCTAAAGGAATCTCATTCAAACAATTTTTATACTACCTATTTACTAAAGGTGCTCATGCAAATGATATTAACGCTCACTTTACACAACAATATATAGCAGGTGAAGAAGAGTATGTAACCAATTATATATACTTAGAAAATTTCGATCAGGAAATGAAAGAATTAGAAAAACGTTTCGAATTAAAACCTGCACCGATAAATGAGTTTTCAACATCATGGCATCATCAAACCCCTGCCATGATTTATAAAGGGAATTTCAGCGATGCCGATATTACTGATCCTTTATTCCCTCGTCACCCGACTTTTGAAAGCTTTTATGATGATGAATGTATACAGCTCGTCAAAACAATATTTCAAAAAGATTTCGATACATATAGATATAACAAAGAATATCCCTACTAATTTAAGTCCATTATCTTCGCTAAATATAAAAAGATACCTTATACATATATATGAGGTATCTTTTTAACATTTAAACTATATAAAACATACAATTTAACAGTCCCTACTATCCATTTTATTACCCTTTAATAGATTACGTAACTTTTGCTTATCCGCCCATCCTACTCCAATTAAAACTAGACTCCCTCCCATTATTATCTTCCATGTCAGAGATTCATTTAATAGGATAATTGAAGTAATGATACTTATTAACGGCAATCCATTTAAGTACAGTCCACTTATTGATGCTGAGACCGCCTCTAGCGCTTTATTCCAGAACCAATATGCTAAAATTGTTGCCCCAATAACAAGGTATACTACACTAAATCCAATCTTCCCTGTTTCGATTTTTGGGAAACCGTAGTAAAAAATTTCTATCATTGCAAATGGCAACACAATAGCTGCACCTATCATTAGTGTTACTGTAGTGAAAACTTTATTAGATAAACGTCGTTCTTGTTTTGGCCGTTTTAACAAAACTGTGTAGAACGCAAATAAAAAGGTACTTAATAAAATAAGTATATCTCCTATTAAAGACACCTCTTGATTAGTATCGCTAGATGGAATTGTAATAAAGAGCACTCCTATAGCGCCCAACATAATTCCGATCCAATAATCCATCTGAATTTTCTCTTTCAGAAAGAACGCTGAAAAAAGAATTGTAACTAATGGCAATGCAGCATCAATAATACTAACATGTAATCCACTTGTTAAAGAAATACCATAGGATGTGAACATAAAGTACCCAGCTACACCAGTAAAAGACAGTAAACTCATTCTTTTCCACGGAATATGTTTATGTATAACTACTTTTTGTAGTTCGTTAAATGAGAAAAGCATACAAATCCCACCCGCAAAGAAAAGACGAATAAATAACAAAGTAAACGGTTGAATGGATTCTAATGCCCATTTCGTTGGTGCAATGGCTGTTCCCCATAATATAACAGCCACTAATAACATGCATATTTCTTTCATAATCCCCCACACCCATCAAAAAATATATGTTAACTACCTTAATTATAGATTTTTTCTTAGGTAAAATCCTTTAAAACCACAAAAAGGTTATGCGAAAAATAGCCATCCAGCTCTTTTTTACATAACCTTTTCATATTAAATCAAAACATTATTGTTCATTCGACAACTAAATTAACATAAAAAGGCAATCCTTACCTTCAATTTATATTTAAACGTATTACTTTATCATCCGAATTTTATTTTATACCGTTTCTATTTCATTCTTTTTTTCATCTTCAGGGTTATTAAATTTATGGATTTTAACCTTCGGTAAATAAAAATAAACACAAAAAAACCTAAGTCGAAACGACTTAGGTTTTTGCTTGGCGACGTCCTACTCTCACAGGGACAAGGTCCCAACTACCATCGGCGCTAGAGAGCTTAACTTCCGTGTTCGGTATGGGAACGGGTGTGACCTCTCTGCCATCATCACCAAACTGATGAAGGTATATTCCTTCAAAACTAGATAACATTGCTTCATATTATATGGTTAAGTCCTCGATCTATTAGTATTCGTCAGCTCCACATGTCACCATGCTTCCACCTCGAACCTATCAACCTGATCATCTTTCAGGGATCTTACTAGCTTACGCTATGGGAAATCTCATCTTGAGGGGGGCTTCATGCTTAGATGCTTTCAGCACTTATCCCTTCCGCACATAGCTACCCAGCTATGCCCTTGGCAGAACAACTGGTACACCAGCGGTGCGTCCATCCCGGTCCTCTCGTACTAAGGACAGCTCCTCTCAAATTTCCTGCGCCCACGACGGATAGGGACCGAACTGTCTCACGACGTTCTGAACCCAGCTCGCGTACCGCTTTAATGGGCGAACAGCCCAACCCTTGGGACCGACTACAGCCCCAGGATGCGATGAGCCGACATCGAGGTGCCAAACCTCCCCGTCGATGTGGACTCTTGGGGGAGATAAGCCTGTTATCCCCGGGGTAGCTTTTATCCGTTGAGCGATGGCCCTTCCATGCGGAACCACCGGATCACTAAGCCCGACTTTCGTCCCTGCTCGACTTGTAGGTCTCGCAGTCAAGCTCCCTTATGCCTTTGCACTCTACGAATGATTTCCAACCATTCTGAGGGAACCTTTGGGCGCCTCCGTTACACTTTAGGAGGCGACCGCCCCAGTCAAACTGCCCACCTGACACTGTCTCCCGGGTCGATGAGACCCGTAGGTTAGAATTTCAATACAGTCAGGGCGGTATCCCACCAGCGCCTCCACCGAAGCTAGCGCTCCGGTTTCAATGGCTCCCGCCTATCCTGTACAAACTGTACCAAAATTCAATATCAGGCTACAGTAAAGCTCCACGGGGTCTTTCCGTCCTGTCGCGGGTAACCTGCATCTTCACAGGTACTATAATTTCACCGAGTCTCTGGTTGAGACAGTGCCCAAATCGTTACACCTTTCGTGCGGGTCGGAACTTACCCGACAAGGAATTTCGCTACCTTAGGACCGTTATAGTTACGGCCGCCGTTTACTGGGGCTTCAGTTCAGAGCTTCGCTTACGCTAACCCCTCTCCTTAACCTTCCAGCACCGGGCAGGTGTCAGCCCCTATACTTCGCCTTACGGCTTCGCAGAGACCTGTGTTTTTGCTAAACAGTCGCTTGGGCCTATTCACTGCGGCTTTCCGTTAAGAAAGCACCCCTTCTCCCGAAGTTACGGGGTCATTTTGCCGAGTTCCTTAACCAGAGTTCTCTCGCACACCTTAGGATTCTCTCCTCGCCTACCTGTGTCGGTTTGCGGTACAGGCACCTTTTATCTCGCTAGAAGCTTTTCTTGGCAGCGGGGAATCAAAGACTTCGCTCCATAAGGAGCTTCCCCATCACAGCTCAGCCTTCACGATAAGCGGATTTGCCTACTTATCAGCCTAACTGCTTGGACGTGCACAACCAATCGCACGCTTCTTCTATCCTTCTGCGTCCCTCCATTGCTCAAACGATAAAGAGGTGGTACAGGAATATCAACCTGTTGTCCATCGCCTACGCCTGTCGGCCTCGGCTTAGGTCCTGACTAACCCTGAGCGGACGAGCCTTCCTCAGGAAACCTTAGGCATTCGGTGGACGGGATTCTCACCCGTCTTTCGCTACTCATACCGGCATTCTCACTTCTAAGCGCTCCACCAGTCCTTCCGGTCTGACTTCACTGCACTTAGAACGCTCCCCTACCACTGATACCATTGGTATCAATTCGCAGCTTCGGTGGTGTATTTAGCCCCGGTACATTTTCGGCGCAGAGTCACTCGACTAGTGAGCTATTACGCACTCTTTAAATGGTGGCTGCTTCTGAGCCAACATCCTAGTTGTCTAAGCAACTCCACATCCTTTTCCACTTAATACACACTTTGGGACCTTAGCTGGCGATCTGGGCTGTTTCCCTCTTGACTACGGATCTTATCACTCGCAGTCTGACTCCTAAGGATAAGTCATTGGCATTCGGAGTTTGACTGAATTCGGTAATCCGATGAGGACCCCTAGTTCAATCAGTGCTCTACCTCCAAGACTCTTACACTTAAGGCTAGCCCTAAAGCTATTTCGGGGAGAACCAGCTATCTCCAGGTTCGATTGGAATTTCTCCGCTACCCACACCTCATCCCCGCACTTTTCAACGTGCGTGGGTTCGGGCCTCCATTCAGTGTTACCTGAACTTCACCCTGGACATGGGTAGATCACCTGGTTTCGGGTCTACGACCACGTACTAAACGCCCTATTCAGACTCGCTTTCGCTGCGGCTCCGCCTCTTCAGCTTAACCTTGCACGGGATCGTAACTCGCCGGTTCATTCTACAAAAGGCACGCCATCACCCATTAACGGGCTCTGACTATTTGTAGGCACACGGTTTCAGGATCTCTTTCACTCCCCTTCCGGGGTGCTTTTCACCTTTCCCTCACGGTACTGGTTCACTATCGATCACTAGGGAGTATTTAGCCTTGGGAGATGGTCCTCCCAGATTCCGACGGAATTTCACGTGTTCCGCCGTACTCAGGATACATTCAAGAGAGAACGAAGTTTCGACTACGGGGTTATTACCCTCTGTGACGGACCTTTCCAGGTCGCTTCGTCTACCTCGTTCCTTTGTAACTCCGTATAGAATGTCCTACAACCCCAAGAGGCAAGCCTCTTGGTTTGGGCTAGATTCCGTTTCGCTCGCCGCTACTCAGGAAATCGCATTTGCTTTCTCTTCCTCCAGGTACTTAGATGTTTCAGTTCCCTGGGTCTGTCTTCCATACCCTATGTATTCAGGTAAGGATACCATACCATTACGTATAGTGGGTTTCCCCATTCGGAAATCTTCGGATCAAAGCTTACTTACAGCTCCCCGAAGCATATCGGCGTTAGTCCCGTCCTTCATCGACTCCTAGTGTCAAGGCATCCACCGTGCGCCCTTTCTAACTTAACCAAACTAAAATTAAAAAAATATGAGCTACACTGTTATCTAGTTTTCAAAGAACATACATTTAAACTTGAGAGATAGTTCTCTCAAAACTGAACGAAACAAAACAAGTCAACGTTTATTGATGAACTGCGTTCATCAATTCTCCATAGAAAGGAGGTGATCCAGCCGCACCTTCCGATACGGCTACCTTGTTACGACTTCACCCCAATCATCTGTCCCACCTTAGGCGGCTGGCTCCATAAAGGTTACCCCACCGACTTCGGGTGTTACAAACTCTCGTGGTGTGACGGGCGGTGTGTACAAGGCCCGGGAACGTATTCACCGCGGCATGCTGATCCGCGATTACTAGCGATTCCAGCTTCATGTAGGCGAGTTGCAGCCTACAATCCGAACTGAGAACGGTTTTATGAGATTAGCTCCACCTCGCGGTCTTGCAGCTCTTTGTACCGTCCATTGTAGCACGTGTGTAGCCCAGGTCATAAGGGGCATGATGATTTGACGTCATCCCCACCTTCCTCCGGTTTGTCACCGGCAGTCACCTTAGAGTGCCCAACTTAATGATGGCAACTAAGATCAAGGGTTGCGCTCGTTGCGGGACTTAACCCAACATCTCACGACACGAGCTGACGACAACCATGCACCACCTGTCACTCTGCTCCCGAAGGAGAAGCTCTATCTCTAGAGTTTTCAGAGGATGTCAAGACCTGGTAAGGTTCTTCGCGTTGCTTCGAATTAAACCACATGCTCCACCGCTTGTGCGGGCCCCCGTCAATTCCTTTGAGTTTCAGCCTTGCGGCCGTACTCCCCAGGCGGAGTGCTTAATGCGTTAACTTCAGCACTAAAGGGCGGAAACCCTCTAACACTTAGCACTCATCGTTTACGGCGTGGACTACCAGGGTATCTAATCCTGTTTGCTCCCCACGCTTTCGCGCCTCAGTGTCAGTTACAGACCAGAAAGTCGCCTTCGCCACTGGTGTTCCTCCATATCTCTACGCATTTCACCGCTACACATGGAATTCCACTTTCCTCTTCTGCACTCAAGTCTCCCAGTTTCCAATGACCCTCCACGGTTGAGCCGTGGGCTTTCACATCAGACTTAAGAAACCACCTGCGCGCGCTTTACGCCCAATAATTCCGGATAACGCTTGCCACCTACGTATTACCGCGGCTGCTGGCACGTAGTTAGCCGTGGCTTTCTGGTTAGGTACCGTCAAGGTGCCAGCTTATTCAACTAGCACTTGTTCTTCCCTAACAACAGAGTTTTACGACCCGAAAGCCTTCATCACTCACGCGGCGTTGCTCCGTCAGACTTTCGTCCATTGCGGAAGATTCCCTACTGCTGCCTCCCGTAGGAGTCTGGGCCGTGTCTCAGTCCCAGTGTGGCCGATCACCCTCTCAGGTCGGCTACGCATCGTCGCCTTGGTGAGCCGTTACCTCACCAACTAGCTAATGCGACGCGGGTCCATCCATAAGTGACAGCCGAAGCCGCCTTTCAATTTCGAACTATGCAGTTCAAAATATTATCCGGTATTAGCCCCGGTTTCCCGGAGTTATCCCAGTCTTATGGGTAGGTTACCCACGTGTTACTCACCCGTCCGCCGCTAACTTCATAAGAGCAAGCTCTTAATCCATTCGCTCGACTTGCATGTATTAGGCACGCCGCCAGCGTTCATCCTGAGCCAGGATCAAACTCTCCAATAAAGTTAGTTTGTCTAGCATCTAAAAATAAAAATTGACGTTCACGTTGTTTGTTTCGTTCAGTTTTCAAAGAACTTGTTTGCCGCTCATTTGCGACTCCCTTATGTTAACATTTTCATATTTCAATGTCAACCAAGTTTTTTTATTTCTTTTGTCGCTTTCTGCGTTGTTGCTATCGGCGACTTGTCCTATACTACACCTCTATATACTAATCGTCAATACCTTTTTACAAAGAAATTTAATTTAGTACCTTTGCACTCTTTTAACTCTAGATAAGGACCTACAAAGATCTCATTAAAATAGAAACCATCGTCTACTTTTCTTTACCAATCTATTCTTCTAAATACTATTCAATTTAGGCACTTCTCTATTTCAAAGGACTCGCTTCCCCCTTCTTACCGAACTCATACAATTGATTCTTTTCAGCTAAACTAGCAACCTTATTTTAACAATTAATAGTATATAATTAGAAAGTTGCTTTATTTTTTATTACCGCTCCCTATTCCCCTTTGTTTATCAAGTTGTAATATCAATAACATTCTATTAGAAACAGGTGACGATATGAAAGATATACGTATTCTTATAGCAGATGACGATAAAGAAATTCGAGACTTATTAAAAAGATATTTAGAACGAGAATTATATATGGTAGATACTGCAATTAATGGCGAAGAAGCGTTGTGCTTATTTAACAAAAATAACTACAACCTCGTTATATTAGATCTTATGATGCCGAAAGTAGATGGTATCGAAGTGTGTAGAAAACTTAGAGATACAACCAACATTCCTATATTAATGCTAACTGCTAAAGATCACGAAGTTGATAAAATTTTGGGCTTAAGCATAGGTGCTGATGATTATATTACGAAACCTTTCAGTATTCACGAAGTGGTTGCAAGAGTAAAAGCTCTTATGCGACGTTTTTTAGTTCTTGGAAGTAACACTAACGTACAAGAGAAAACAGCTTTAACATTTAAAGGACTAACTATCGATTTTAAAAAATACACAGTCCATACGAACGGAAAAGAAATCAACTTAACCGGAAAAGAACTTGAACTATTAAAATTCTTCGCTTCAAACCCAGAGCAAGTATTTACGAAAACACAACTCTTTCGGAATGTATGGGACGATAATTATATAGAAGATGATAATACAGTTATGGTGCATATTAGAAAGCTTAGAAAGAAAATAGAAATCGATTCTTCCAATCCAAAATTCATTCAGACTGTATGGGGAATCGGTTATAAGTTTGTAGGTGAAAAGGTTGAAAAATGATAAGATCCTCATTCTTATTTCATTACAACTTATCATTTGCGGACTTTTAAATATAGATATGGGATACCATGTAAAAATATCTTTATTTATTGCTCTTATCATAATCACAATATATCTTTTCTTTTCAAGAGTTCACTTTATTCAAAGCAACGAATCGATGGTTACTAAATTAAGCCGTGCACTTAAAGGGAATTTACAAACGAGGCTATTCACAAATAACGACCGTTCACTAAATAGTATCGTGTTTTCAATAAACGACTTAATAACTGCATTAGAAAAGGGTCAGATCGAAGCAAGGAAATCCCAAGAAGCTAGAAAACAACTTTTATCTAATATCTCACATGATATCCGAACACCACTTACTTCTATTATTGGATATATTGATGCTTTAAAAGATGATGTCGCTGCTTCTGAAGTAGAAAAGCAAGAATATCTTGAAATACTTTATAAGAAATCGAATGACTTAAAACATCTGGTCGATGAAATCTTTAATATGGCCAAGCTAGATGCTGATGAATTTCCATTAAAAGAAGAAGAACTCGATTTTTCTGAAGTTACTAGAGAAGTATTAATCGAATTTTTACCCGAGCTATCAAAACATAACATTGAACTACAAGTTCTCATACCAGAATCTACTTCCCCTATTATTGCAGATCACCTTAGCCTTATACGAATTATAGGTAATCTAATAAAAAACGCTATCCATCACGGAAAAGCTGGGAAAATAGTAGGAGTCGAACTACTAGAAACCAATACAGAATATGAGCTTCTTATTTGGGACAAGGGACCCGGTATTCCAAAACATGATTTACAAAACGTATTTAAGCGGATGTACCGCAGCGAACAATCAAGAAATCCTTCTTACGGTGGTAGTGGCCTCGGACTTTCTATTTCTAAAGCCCTCGTTGAAAAAAATGGTGGGCGCATATGGGTTGACAGTATTCCCTGGGAACGAACTACTTTTGGTTTTTCCGTCCCAAAACACACTACTTTTAAGAAATAGTTAAGAAATGATTAATATGCAGTTAAACCTTCCTTTTTATTATGTAATTAAGAACTTATAGAAAGTAGGTGCCCCCTATAAATACAATTATAAAAACGACAAACCTTACTAAAGTTTATGGGAACCAAAAGTCAGTAGATAATCTAAATATAAATGTACAGCAAGGAGAGATTTATGGATTCATAGGGCGTAACGGTGCTGGTAAAACAACTACAATCCGTATGCTGCTTAGTCTTATAAAACCTACAAGTGGAAATATAGAAATATTCGGTGAGGATTTACTTCGGAATCCAAAAGAAATTTTAAGAAGAATTGGTTCTATCGTTGAAGTCCCAGGATTTTATGAAAACTTAACTGCAAGAGAGAACTTATTAATTAATGCAAAGATAATTGGAGTTCACAAAAGGAATGCAATTGAAGAAGCATTAGAAATTGTAGGCTTGCAGCACGAAACAAAAAAATTAGTAGGAAAATACTCTTTAGGAATGAAGCAACGCTTAGGAATTGCACGTGCTCTTCTCCATTATCCTGAACTACTCATACTAGATGAACCAACTAACGGACTAGATCCAATCGGTATTAAAGAAATGCGAAAACTCATTAAATCTTTAGCTCAAGACAGAAATATAACGATACTCATTTCTAGTCATATATTAGCTGAGGTGGAACAACTAGTCGATCGTATGGGAATTATTCATGAAGGAAGGTTATTAGAAGAAGTTTCTCTTGATACACTGCGTAAAGCCAATCGTAAGTACATAGAATTCCAGGTAAATAATGATAATAAAGCTGCGATGCTATTAGAAAAGCATTTTCAAATTTTTGATTATGAGGTACATGATGAAGGAAATATTCGCGTTTATTCTCACTTTGGACAGCAAGGACACATTAATAGAACGTTAGTTCGTAATGATGTTGAAGTATTAAAAATTGTGATGAGCGAAGATAGACTAGAAGATTATTTCACCAAACTAGTTGGGGGTGGCGCAATTGGTTAATCTTCTTTATACAGAACTATTAAAATTGAAACGATCCAATATGTTTTTGATTAGTATTATCGGAGCAGGTGTCGCGCCATTTTTAGTGGTTGTAGCTTCTTATATACACATGAAGACAAAGCAACCTACTCCAACTATTTTATTTGGTCAACTGTTCACTGAAGTTAACCTATACACTACTTTAATTATAGGATTCCCCTTATATGGAGTTGTGATTGCTTATCTATTTACCCGTGAATACACGGAAGATACATTAAAAAATTTGCTAACTATCCCAGTATCACGTATTAGCTTTATTATAAGTAAGTTTATCCTTCTATTCCTTTGGATCATGATGCTAACTTTAGTTGCTTGGACGCTAACTTTATTATTAGGGCTAATAGGTAGCTTCCCTGGGTTTAGTATCACCTTACTTTTAGGCTCTCTCATAAAATTTTTAATATGTGGTGGACTTCTCTTTCTTTTGTCTTCACCTATTGTACTACTAACTCTTGTAATGAAGACCTATGTACCGCCTATTATATTAACAATCATTATTACAATGACTAACCTTATGATCGTAAATTCAAAACATAAAGACCTATTCCCATGGACCGCTACTCTAGATATAGCAAATAACGAATTACAACCGACTTATCCATCAGAGTATTCTTATATCATCATTGCAGTAACAGCGATTTTCGGATTTATTACAACACTATTCTATTTTAAAAGGGTGGATATTCATTAATTTATAGGAGTGAAACTATGAGCGATCTTATCATTGCCTTCATACTTGGTATTGTAGAAGGGTTAGCTGAATTTTTACCCATCTCTTCTACTGGCCATCTTATATTAGTCGGACATTTATTAGGTTTTGAAGGAGAAAGGGCAAAAACGTTTGAAATTGTCATACAGTTAGGGGCAATTTTAGCTATCGCGATTTTATATCATAAACGCCTTGTTTCTTTATGTAATATTAAACCCCTTCTACGGAAAGAGAAAAAATTCAATGCATTACATGTTTTTCTCGGTGTATTCCCAGCAGTAGTTGTTGGCCTATTATTACATGATGTTATTAAAACATACTTATTTCAGCCGTATACTGTCGTAATCGGACTTGTAGCAGGAGCAATTCTTATGATTTTTGCAGAAGCAAAAAAAGCAGAGGCAACCGCCTTTTCACTAGATGATTTAACATACCGTCAAGCATTAACAATTGGATTATTTCAATGCTTAGCAGTATACCCTGGCTTCTCTAGAGCGGGCTCTACTATTTCTGGAGGGCTATTAGCAAAAGTAAATTATAAGGCTGCATCTGAGTTCTCTTTTCTCATTGCCATTCCTGTAATGGCCGGAGCTACAGGGTTAGACTTATTAAAAAGTTGGAAGTATTTAAGTGTAGATGATATTCCTATGTTTGCGGTAGGATTCATTACCTCTTTTCTTGTAGCAATGCTAGCGGTAGTAACCTTCCTGAAGCTTTTAGAAAAGATAGGTTTAAAACCTTTTGCATATTATCGTATTTTGTTAGCCATTGTATTTACACTTTTCGTATTGCTATAGCTTCATATAAGTCACATATTATTAAACCGATATTCAAGGAATATCGGTTTTTATCTATTTCACCTCTAGTATTACTCACTTCAATATGGCATAGTGGATAATAGATCAATATTAATAACCAGAATATTCTTTACCTTTAAACAACACTTCATTAAAATATGTAACGTTAAAAGCTATATTTGAAATCCGAACCTAGTAATAGCATTTCTTCTTTATACACATATGCTGAAGTAAAAATAAGCACCTCAATTGATTGAGTCTACCCATTACACCATGATAGAACTAATGTTCTCACTCCTTTGCTATACATCACTTCTTCCTTGTTTCTATATTTATGGAAGCGAAGTACGTGTAGGTGATCGGGCATTGACCCTAACTTTATTGCAGCCCAAATCACAAATAGACTACATAACAACTATATCCATTACCATACGAAACAATTCGAAAATTGAACATCCCGTCTATTAATATGGGCGTCTACGGGGAAAATGGTCATAAATGGACAGAACAAGTTTATAAACCATATTCCTTCAGCGTATTACTTGTATTAATCCGTAATACAACAACCCAGATTTTATATGACTACAAAACTATTACAAATAAGCAAGTTGCTCAAGGCTTATAAAAAAATGAATTTTAACTAAAGTGAGGTAAATATACAAATGAATCCATTAGCACAATCATACTGGGATACTTATTGGGGAAACAATGAAAAACCAGAATCTGTTACAGCTTGGCAATTTGGTGATTCTCCTGATTATCTCGCTCAATTAGTCATTGATGGTGTGAAAACCGCAACATGCTCGGGCCATATTTTTTACGAATTAGAAAATGAACCACTACCAACAACTAACGATTATAGTATTGTACTCAATAGTCAGGATGAACCTGTAGCTATTATTAAGACAATAGAAGTAACTATAATGCCAATGAATGAAGTGACTGAAGAATTTGCTGTAGCTGAGGGTGAAGGCGATCTTACTTATAATTACTGGAGAGACACCCATATACAGTTCTTTACAAAGGAACTAAGCGAACTTGGTCTTAGTTTTTCTGAAGATATGCTGCTCGTTTGCGAACGTTTTAAGCTTATCGATGTAAAAAACAAAGTGAAGCTATGATAAATAACGATTTTACCGGAAGTCCATACTAGATAAATACATTTATTTTTAAACAAATAAGCTGGTTATCAATGGATTTCTTGAGCCATTAATAACCAGCTTATTTCATTAAACACAAAAAAGACGAGTCATTCTGACTCGTCTTAAAGTTGCTTGGCGACGTCCTACTCTCACAGGGACAAGGTCCCAACTACCATCGGCGCTAGAGAGCTTAACTTCCGTGTTCGGTATGGGAACGGGTGTGACCTCTCTGCCATCATCACCAAACTATGAAGGTATATTCCTTCAAAACTAGATAACATTTGCTTCATATTATATGGTTAAGTCCTCGATCTATTAGTATTCGTCAGCTCCACATGTCACCATGCTTCCACCTCGAACCTATCAACCTGATCATCTTTCAGGGATCTTACTAGCTTACGCTATGGGAAATCTCATCTTGAGGGGGGCTTCATGCTTAGATGCTTTCAGCACTTATCCCTTCCGCACATAGCTACCCAGCTATGCCCTTGGCAGAACAACTGGTACACCAGCGGTGCGTCCATCCCGGTCCTCTCGTACTAAGGACAGCTCCTCTCAAATTTCCTGCGCCCACGACGGATAGGGACCGAACTGTCTCACGACGTTCTGAACCCAGCTCGCGTACCGCTTTAATGGGCGAACAGCCCAACCCTTGGGACCGACTACAGCCCCAGGATGCGATGAGCCGACATCGAGGTGCCAAACCTCCCCGTCGATGTGGACTCTTGGGGGAGATAAGCCTGTTATCCCCGGGGTAGCTTTTATCCGTTGAGCGATGGCCCTTCCATGCGGAACCACCGGATCACTAAGCCCGACTTTCGTCCCTGCTCGACTTGTAGGTCTCGCAGTCAAGCTCCCTTATGCCTTTGCACTCTACGAATGATTTCCAACCATTCTGAGGGAACCTTTGGGCGCCTCCGTTACACTTTAGGAGGCGACCGCCCCAGTCAAACTGCCCACCTGACACTGTCTCCCGGGTCGATGAGACCCGTAGGTTAGAATTTCAATACAGTCAGGGCGGTATCCCACCAGCGCCTCCACCGAAGCTAGCGCTCCGGTTTCAATGGCTCCCGCCTATCCTGTACAAACTGTACCAAAATTCAATATCAGGCTACAGTAAAGCTCCACGGGGTCTTTCCGTCCTGTCGCGGGTAACCTGCATCTTCACAGGTACTATAATTTCACCGAGTCTCTGGTTGAGACAGTGCCCAAATCGTTACACCTTTCGTGCGGGTCGGAACTTACCCGACAAGGAATTTCGCTACCTTAGGACCGTTATAGTTACGGCCGCCGTTTACTGGGGCTTCAGTTCAGAGCTTCGCTTACGCTAACCCCTCTCCTTAACCTTCCAGCACCGGGCAGGTGTCAGCCCCTATACTTCGCCTTACGGCTTCGCAGAGACCTGTGTTTTTGCTAAACAGTCGCTTGGGCCTATTCACTGCGGCTTTCCGTTAAGAAAGCACCCCTTCTCCCGAAGTTACGGGGTCATTTTGCCGAGTTCCTTAACCAGAGTTCTCTCGCACACCTTAGGATTCTCTCCTCGCCTACCTGTGTCGGTTTGCGGTACAGGCACCTTTTATCTCGCTAGAAGCTTTTCTTGGCAGCGGGGAATCAAAGACTTCGCTCCATAAGGAGCTTCCCCATCACAGCTCAGCCTTCACGATAAGCGGATTTGCCTACTTATCAGCCTAACTGCTTGGACGTGCACAACCAATCGCACGCTTCTTCTATCCTTCTGCGTCCCTCCATTGCTCAAACGATAAAGAGGTGGTACAGGAATATCAACCTGTTGTCCATCGCCTACGCCTGTCGGCCTCGGCTTAGGTCCTGACTAACCCTGAGCGGACGAGCCTTCCTCAGGAAACCTTAGGCATTCGGTGGACGGGATTCTCACCCGTCTTTCGCTACTCATACCGGCATTCTCACTTCTAAGCGCTCCACCAGTCCTTCCGGTCTGACTTCACTGCACTTAGAACGCTCCCCTACCACTGATACCATTGGTATCAATTCGCAGCTTCGGTGGTGTATTTAGCCCCGGTACATTTTCGGCGCAGAGTCACTCGACTAGTGAGCTATTACGCACTCTTTAAATGGTGGCTGCTTCTGAGCCAACATCCTAGTTGTCTAAGCAACTCCACATCCTTTTCCACTTAATACACACTTTGGGACCTTAGCTGGCGATCTGGGCTGTTTCCCTCTTGACTACGGATCTTATCACTCGCAGTCTGACTCCTAAGGATAAGTCATTGGCATTCGGAGTTTGACTGAATTCGGTAATCCGATGAGGACCCCTAGTTCAATCAGTGCTCTACCTCCAAGACTCTTACACTTAAGGCTAGCCCTAAAGCTATTTCGGGGAGAACCAGCTATCTCCAGGTTCGATTGGAATTTCTCCGCTACCCACACCTCATCCCCGCACTTTTCAACGTGCGTGGGTTCGGGCCTCCATTCAGTGTTACCTGAACTTCACCCTGGACATGGGTAGATCACCTGGTTTCGGGTCTACGACCACGTACTAAACGCCCTATTCAGACTCGCTTTCGCTGCGGCTCCGCCTCTTCAGCTTAACCTCGCACGGGATCGTAACTCGCCGGTTCATTCTACAAAAGGCACGCCATCACCCATTAACGGGCTCTGACTATTTGTAGGCACACGGTTTCAGGATCTCTTTCACTCCCCTTCCGGGGTGCTTTTCACCTTTCCCTCACGGTACTGGTTCACTATCGATCACTAGGGAGTATTTAGCCTTGGGAGATGGTCCTCCCAGATTCCGACGGAATTTCACGTGTTCCGCCGTACTCAGGATACATTCAAGAGAGAACGAAGTTTCGACTACGGGGTTATTACCCTCTGTGACGGACCTTTCCAGGTCGCTTCGTCTACCTCGTTCCTTTGTAACTCCGTATAGAATGTCCTACAACCCCAAGAGGCAAGCCTCTTGGTTTGGGCTAGATTCCGTTTCGCTCGCCGCTACTCAGGAAATCGCATTTGCTTTCTCTTCCTCCAGGTACTTAGATGTTTCAGTTCCCTGGGTCTGTCTTCCATACCCTATGTATTCAGGTAAGGATACCATACCATTACGTATAGTGGGTTTCCCCATTCGGAAATCTTCGGATCAAAGCTTACTTACAGCTCCCCGAAGCATATCGGCGTTAGTCCCGTCCTTCATCGACTCCTAGTGTCAAGGCATCCACCGTGCGCCCTTTCTAACTTAACCAAACTAAAATTAAAAAAATATGAGCTACACTGTTATCTAGTTTTCAAAGAACATACATTTAAACTTGAGAGATAGTTCTCTCAAAACTGAACGAAACAAAACAAGTCAACGTTTATTGATGAACTGCGTTCATCAATTCTCCATAGAAAGGAGGTGATCCAGCCGCACCTTCCGATACGGCTACCTTGTTACGACTTCACCCCAATCATCTGTCCCACCTTAGGCGGCTGGCTCCATAAAGGTTACCCCACCGACTTCGGGTGTTACAAACTCTCGTGGTGTGACGGGCGGTGTGTACAAGGCCCGGGAACGTATTCACCGCGGCATGCTGATCCGCGATTACTAGCGATTCCAGCTTCATGTAGGCGAGTTGCAGCCTACAATCCGAACTGAGAACGGTTTTATGAGATTAGCTCCACCTCGCGGTCTTGCAGCTCTTTGTACCGTCCATTGTAGCACGTGTGTAGCCCAGGTCATAAGGGGCATGATGATTTGACGTCATCCCCACCTTCCTCCGGTTTGTCACCGGCAGTCACCTTAGAGTGCCCAACTTAATGATGGCAACTAAGATCAAGGGTTGCGCTCGTTGCGGGACTTAACCCAACATCTCACGACACGAGCTGACGACAACCATGCACCACCTGTCACTCTGCTCCCGAAGGAGAAGCTCTATCTCTAGAGTTTTCAGAGGATGTCAAGACCTGGTAAGGTTCTTCGCGTTGCTTCGAATTAAACCACATGCTCCACCGCTTGTGCGGGCCCCCGTCAATTCCTTTGAGTTTCAGCCTTGCGGCCGTACTCCCCAGGCGGAGTGCTTAATGCGTTAACTTCAGCACTAAAGGGCGGAAACCCTCTAACACTTAGCACTCATCGTTTACGGCGTGGACTACCAGGGTATCTAATCCTGTTTGCTCCCCACGCTTTCGCGCCTCAGTGTCAGTTACAGACCAGAAAGTCGCCTTCGCCACTGGTGTTCCTCCATATCTCTACGCATTTCACCGCTACACATGGAATTCCACTTTCCTCTTCTGCACTCAAGTCTCCCAGTTTCCAATGACCCTCCACGGTTGAGCCGTGGGCTTTCACATCAGACTTAAGAAACCACCTGCGCGCGCTTTACGCCCAATAATTCCGGATAACGCTTGCCACCTACGTATTACCGCGGCTGCTGGCACGTAGTTAGCCGTGGCTTTCTGGTTAGGTACCGTCAAGGTGCCAGCTTATTCAACTAGCACTTGTTCTTCCCTAACAACAGAGTTTTACGACCCGAAAGCCTTCATCACTCACGCGGCGTTGCTCCGTCAGACTTTCGTCCATTGCGGAAGATTCCCTACTGCTGCCTCCCGTAGGAGTCTGGGCCGTGTCTCAGTCCCAGTGTGGCCGATCACCCTCTCAGGTCGGCTACGCATCGTCGCCTTGGTGAGCCGTTACCTCACCAACTAGCTAATGCGACGCGGGTCCATCCATAAGTGACAGCCGAAGCCGCCTTTCAATTTCGAACTATGCAGTTCAAAATATTATCCGGTATTAGCCCCGGTTTCCCGGAGTTATCCCAGTCTTATGGGTAGGTTACCCACGTGTTACTCACCCGTCCGCCGCTAACTTCATAAGAGCAAGCTCTTAATCCATTCGCTCGACTTGCATGTATTAGGCACGCCGCCAGCGTTCATCCTGAGCCAGGATCAAACTCTCCAATAAAGTTAGTTTGTCTAGCATCTAAAAATAAAAATTGACGTTCACGTTGTTTGTTTCGTTCAGTTTTCAAAGAACTTGTTTGCCGCTCATTTGCGACTCCCTTATGTTAACATTTTCATATTTCAATGTCAACCAAGTTTTTTTATTTCTTTTGTCGCTTTCTGCGTTGTTGCTATCGGCGACTTGTTCTATATTACACCTCTATAAGCTAATCGTCAACACCTTTTTATAAAGATATTTAATTTAATATGTTCACACCATTTTATCCTGCTATTTGCAGACAGTAAGACTCCCACCTCAAAGTTCGGCTGAAGCAAGGAAGTTAGTAGTGAGCCTGACGATCATAAATTCCCGATTAGTAAAGGTTACATAAAAATCCACAAAGATTTTACTAAATAGCAATCATTGTCTACCTCTATCTACTAATCTCCCCTAACAAACCTCTCTATTTCAAGAGGATTATCCCCCGTACATTACTGGGTTCCACAAGAAATTCTTTTCTAGCAACTTCATTTACTCTCCTTATCTTAATTACAATATCTCTTTCTAACAGTACACTCACTCTCCTGAACCACTCATAATAGAATGAACCGAATATAGACTAGATTCAATTAATATTAAAAATTATGATGAGTAAAGGACCATTCGTAGATTATTTCATAAAACCAGTTGGAGATAGAATAATTGGTTCGTTTACAGATTTCACGATACCTTCATAGAAAAACACTTATTGTTTTGATACACGTCAACTATAGACAAGAAAAAGACGCTAAAACATATGAACATGCAGCTGTCATAGCACCGTAGCTCGCGAACCTATACGGTCTATAGTGAGAGTGGTGATGGCACACTACAATCTTGCACGTCAGCGATACCAAAAATGGACTTCGCCTTTGGTAGCAAGAATCACACTGATGTTAATCAGGTTGCCCCTTTAGCAGTGGGAGTGTCAATAAATCCAATATTAATAATTGAAATATACTTTACTGAAGAACCACTTCACTAAAGCATGTAAAGTTACAAGCTATACTGGAAATCCGAACCTAGTATGGCAGCTCTTCTTTAAACACATATGTCCAATAGAAAATAAGCGCCTCAATTGATTGAGTATGTCCATTACACCATTCGAGAACGAATGTTCTATTCTCTTGTTATACACCACTACTTCCTTGCATTTAAGTAATCACACTATAATTTTTCACTTATACTTATCTTCTATATAAAAGCTACAAAATTATAAAATTTAAAGAGTTGTATCCTATATCTATAAGTTTTTCCGTTAGAAGAGCATATAGTTTCATTATTTCCAACCAAATTACAAATAGAGTATATAACTACCTACATTTATTCCCGATGAACCCATTCTTCCTCCAACTTATTTATATCAACGTGATAATAAAGACAAATATGCTGTTCAAATAGCAACCAGTGGCCAACTATACTTTAGTTATCTTATTTATAAGGCTACAAAAAAGGATTCTTATCCAACTACTGGAGGAAACAAGTAGAACTTATAAAGAAGCTGAACACTATGTACAAGAGCAGTTCCAATATTACTACTCATAACTGATCTTCCCGCTCGAAAATTTTCTTGGGAATTTCGTGTAACAAACTATCCAAACTATAAAAAAGATTATAGAGTCTAAACATTAATCCACACATCTTTATCCAAAATGTTATATGCGAAAGTAATACATAAGATTTTCAAGAACTATATTTTGAAATTATCGCCGCTCTTCAAAAGCCAGATTCAGAAAAAAGAACACGCGCTATTATCTTTTTAACTCCACCACTTTCACCATATAACTACTTAAAACAAATAAAGTGAAACTTTAATCAGTGGGGGGATTGTTGATCCCCCACTGATTATTAGCCTTCACCAATCAGGCGTTTACGGGCAACAGGGCTCCCACCTAACTTCTTTGCTCCAGCTGAATTTTGAGATGGGAGTTTTACTGCCCGCAAATAGCGGGATAAATGAAACAAATAGCCTGTTACAATGAACTTTTTTCATGTACCACTATTCGGGTTCACTTCAATTTAACATGTGGTAGCTTCTTTGCTATTCACGAATTAAAGTCATTATCATACAGTATCATCTCATTTCTATAATTATTCAGTTAATTAGTTCAATTATATATCAATAGAGTGTAGGAGACTGATAAAATCATAGTTAAGAGCGTCTCATAAGACTTGTCTCAAAAATGAGGTGATATTTTGCGAAAAATCGGTTATATACGCGTCAGTTCAACTAGCCAGAATCCTTCAAGGCAATTTCAGCAACTGAACGAAATCGGAATGGATATTATTTTTGAAGAAAAGGTTTCCGGAGCAACAAAAGATCGTGAACAACTTCAAAAAATGTTAGAGGATATACAAGAAGGTGACATCATTTATGTTACGGACTTAACTCGGATTACTCGTAGTACACAAGATTTATTTGAATTAATCGATAACATACGGAGTAAAAAGGCAAATTTAAAATCCTTAAAAGATACATGGCTAGATTTATCAGAAGATAATCCCTACAGCCAATTCTTAATTACGGTTATGGTGGGTGTAAACCAATTAGAACGTGATCTTATCCGTATGCGGCAGCGTGAAGGAATTGAACTGGCTAAGAAAGAAGGAAAGTTTAAAGGTCGGTTAAAGAAGTACCATAAAAATCATGCAGGAATGAATTATGCAGTAAAGCTTTATAAAGAGGGAGATATGACTGTAAATCAAATTTGTGAAATTACAAATGTATCTAGGGCCTCATTTATATAAATACGCTTACCTTTAAACAAATAAGCTTGTTATCAATGGATTTCTTGAGCCATTAATAACAAGCTTATTTCATTAAACACAAAAAAGACGAGTCATTCTGACTCGTCTTAAAGTTGCTTGGCGACGTCCTACTCTCACAGGGACAAGGTCCCAACTACCATCGGCGCTAGAGAGCTTAACTTCCGTGTTCGGTATGGGAACGGGTGTGACCTCTCTGCCATCATCACCAAACTGATGAAGGTATATTCCTTCAAAACTAGATAACATTGCTTCATATTATATGGTTAAGTCCTCGATCTATTAGTATTCGTCAGCTCCACATGTCACCATGCTTCCACCTCGAACCTATCAACCTGATCATCTTTCAGGGATCTTACTAGCTTACGCTATGGGAAATCTCATCTTGAGGGGGGCTTCATGCTTAGATGCTTTCAGCACTTATCCCTTCCGCACATAGCTACCCAGCTATGCCCTTGGCAGAACAACTGGTACACCAGCGGTGCGTCCATCCCGGTCCTCTCGTACTAAGGACAGCTCCTCTCAAATTTCCTGCGCCCACGACGGATAGGGACCGAACTGTCTCACGACGTTCTGAACCCAGCTCGCGTACCGCTTTAATGGGCGAACAGCCCAACCCTTGGGACCGACTACAGCCCCAGGATGCGATGAGCCGACATCGAGGTGCCAAACCTCCCCGTCGATGTGGACTCTTGGGGGAGATAAGCCTGTTATCCCCGGGGTAGCTTTTATCCGTTGAGCGATGGCCCTTCCATGCGGAACCACCGGATCACTAAGCCCGACTTTCGTCCCTGCTCGACTTGTAGGTCTCGCAGTCAAGCTCCCTTATGCCTTTGCACTCTACGAATGATTTCCAACCATTCTGAGGGAACCTTTGGGCGCCTCCGTTACACTTTAGGAGGCGACCGCCCCAGTCAAACTGCCCACCTGACACTGTCTCCCGGGTCGATGAGACCCGTAGGTTAGAATTTCAATACAGTCAGGGCGGTATCCCACCAGCGCCTCCACCGAAGCTAGCGCTCCGGTTTCAATGGCTCCCGCCTATCCTGTACAAACTGTACCAAAATTCAATATCAGGCTACAGTAAAGCTCCACGGGGTCTTTCCGTCCTGTCGCGGGTAACCTGCATCTTCACAGGTACTATAATTTCACCGAGTCTCTGGTTGAGACAGTGCCCAAATCGTTACACCTTTCGTGCGGGTCGGAACTTACCCGACAAGGAATTTCGCTACCTTAGGACCGTTATAGTTACGGCCGCCGTTTACTGGGGCTTCAGTTCAGAGCTTCGCTTACGCTAACCCCTCTCCTTAACCTTCCAGCACCGGGCAGGTGTCAGCCCCTATACTTCGCCTTACGGCTTCGCAGAGACCTGTGTTTTTGCTAAACAGTCGCTTGGGCCTATTCACTGCGGCTTTCCGTTAAGAAAGCACCCCTTCTCCCGAAGTTACGGGGTCATTTTGCCGAGTTCCTTAACCAGAGTTCTCTCGCACACCTTAGGATTCTCTCCTCGCCTACCTGTGTCGGTTTGCGGTACAGGCACCTTTTATCTCGCTAGAAGCTTTTCTTGGCAGCGGGGAATCAAAGACTTCGCTCCATAAGGAGCTTCCCCATCACAGCTCAGCCTTCACGATAAGCGGATTTGCCTACTTATCAGCCTAACTGCTTGGACGTGCACAACCAATCGCACGCTTCTTCTATCCTTCTGCGTCCCTCCATTGCTCAAACGATAAAGAGGTGGTACAGGAATATCAACCTGTTGTCCATCGCCTACGCCTGTCGGCCTCGGCTTAGGTCCTGACTAACCCTGAGCGGACGAGCCTTCCTCAGGAAACCTTAGGCATTCGGTGGACGGGATTCTCACCCGTCTTTCGCTACTCATACCGGCATTCTCACTTCTAAGCGCTCCACCAGTCCTTCCGGTCTGACTTCACTGCACTTAGAACGCTCCCCTACCACTGATACCATTGGTATCAATTCGCAGCTTCGGTGGTGTATTTAGCCCCGGTACATTTTCGGCGCAGAGTCACTCGACTAGTGAGCTATTACGCACTCTTTAAATGGTGGCTGCTTCTGAGCCAACATCCTAGTTGTCTAAGCAACTCCACATCCTTTTCCACTTAATACACACTTTGGGACCTTAGCTGGCGATCTGGGCTGTTTCCCTCTTGACTACGGATCTTATCACTCGCAGTCTGACTCCTAAGGATAAGTCATTGGCATTCGGAGTTTGACTGAATTCGGTAATCCGATGAGGACCCCTAGTTCAATCAGTGCTCTACCTCCAAGACTCTTACACTTAAGGCTAGCCCTAAAGCTATTTCGGGGAGAACCAGCTATCTCCAGGTTCGATTGGAATTTCTCCGCTACCCACACCTCATCCCCGCACTTTTCAACGTGCGTGGGTTCGGGCCTCCATTCAGTGTTACCTGAACTTCACCCTGGACATGGGTAGATCACCTGGTTTCGGGTCTACGACCACGTACTAAACGCCCTATTCAGACTCGCTTTCGCTGCGGCTCCGCCTCTTCAGCTTAACCTCGCACGGGATCGTAACTCGCCGGTTCATTCTACAAAAGGCACGCCATCACCCATTAACGGGCTCTGACTATTTGTAGGCACACGGTTTCAGGATCTCTTTCACTCCCCTTCCGGGGTGCTTTTCACCTTTCCCTCACGGTACTGGTTCACTATCGATCACTAGGGAGTATTTAGCCTTGGGAGATGGTCCTCCCAGATTCCGACGGAATTTCACGTGTTCCGCCGTACTCAGGATACATTCAAGAGAGAACGAAGTTTCGACTACGGGGTTATTACCCTCTGTGACGGACCTTTCCAGGTCGCTTCGTCTACCTCGTTCCTTTGTAACTCCGTATAGAATGTCCTACAACCCCAAGAGGCAAGCCTCTTGGTTTGGGCTAGATTCCGTTTCGCTCGCCGCTACTCAGGAAATCGCATTTGCTTTCTCTTCCTCCAGGTACTTAGATGTTTCAGTTCCCTGGGTCTGTCTTCCATACCCTATGTATTCAGGTAAGGATACCATACCATTACGTATAGTGGGTTTCCCCATTCGGAAATCTTCGGATCAAAGCTTACTTACAGCTCCCCGAAGCATATCGGCGTTAGTCCCGTCCTTCATCGACTCCTAGTGTCAAGGCATCCACCGTGCGCCCTTTCTAACTTAACCAAACTAAAATTAAAAAAATATGAGCTACACTGTTATCTAGTTTTCAAAGAACATACATTTAAACTTGAGAGATAGTTCTCTCAAAACTGAACGAAACAAAACAAGTCAACGTTTATTGATGAACTGCGTTCATCAATTCTCCATAGAAAGGAGGTGATCCAGCCGCACCTTCCGATACGGCTACCTTGTTACGACTTCACCCCAATCATCTGTCCCACCTTAGGCGGCTGGCTCCATAAAGGTTACCCCACCGACTTCGGGTGTTACAAACTCTCGTGGTGTGACGGGCGGTGTGTACAAGGCCCGGGAACGTATTCACCGCGGCATGCTGATCCGCGATTACTAGCGATTCCAGCTTCATGTAGGCGAGTTGCAGCCTACAATCCGAACTGAGAACGGTTTTATGAGATTAGCTCCACCTCGCGGTCTTGCAGCTCTTTGTACCGTCCATTGTAGCACGTGTGTAGCCCAGGTCATAAGGGGCATGATGATTTGACGTCATCCCCACCTTCCTCCGGTTTGTCACCGGCAGTCACCTTAGAGTGCCCAACTTAATGATGGCAACTAAGATCAAGGGTTGCGCTCGTTGCGGGACTTAACCCAACATCTCACGACACGAGCTGACGACAACCATGCACCACCTGTCACTCTGCTCCCGAAGGAGAAGCTCTATCTCTAGAGTTTTCAGAGGATGTCAAGACCTGGTAAGGTTCTTCGCGTTGCTTCGAATTAAACCACATGCTCCACCGCTTGTGCGGGCCCCCGTCAATTCCTTTGAGTTTCAGCCTTGCGGCCGTACTCCCCAGGCGGAGTGCTTAATGCGTTAACTTCAGCACTAAAGGGCGGAAACCCTCTAACACTTAGCACTCATCGTTTACGGCGTGGACTACCAGGGTATCTAATCCTGTTTGCTCCCCACGCTTTCGCGCCTCAGTGTCAGTTACAGACCAGAAAGTCGCCTTCGCCACTGGTGTTCCTCCATATCTCTACGCATTTCACCGCTACACATGGAATTCCACTTTCCTCTTCTGCACTCAAGTCTCCCAGTTTCCAATGACCCTCCACGGTTGAGCCGTGGGCTTTCACATCAGACTTAAGAAACCACCTGCGCGCGCTTTACGCCCAATAATTCCGGATAACGCTTGCCACCTACGTATTACCGCGGCTGCTGGCACGTAGTTAGCCGTGGCTTTCTGGTTAGGTACCGTCAAGGTGCCAGCTTATTCAACTAGCACTTGTTCTTCCCTAACAACAGAGTTTTACGACCCGAAAGCCTTCATCACTCACGCGGCGTTGCTCCGTCAGACTTTCGTCCATTGCGGAAGATTCCCTACTGCTGCCTCCCGTAGGAGTCTGGGCCGTGTCTCAGTCCCAGTGTGGCCGATCACCCTCTCAGGTCGGCTACGCATCGTCGCCTTGGTGAGCCGTTACCTCACCAACTAGCTAATGCGACGCGGGTCCATCCATAAGTGACAGCCGAAGCCGCCTTTCAATTTCGAACTATGCAGTTCAAAATATTATCCGGTATTAGCCCCGGTTTCCCGGAGTTATCCCAGTCTTATGGGTAGGTTACCCACGTGTTACTCACCCGTCCGCCGCTAACTTCATAAGAGCAAGCTCTTAATCCATTCGCTCGACTTGCATGTATTAGGCACGCCGCCAGCGTTCATCCTGAGCCAGGATCAAACTCTCCAATAAAGTTAGTTTGTCTAGCATCTAAAAATAAAAATTGACGTTCACGTTGTTTGTTTCGTTCAGTTTTCAAAGAACTTGTTTGCCGCTCATTTGCGACTCCCTTATGTTAACATTTTCATATTTCAATGTCAACCAAGTTTTTTTATTTCTTTTGTCGCTTTCTGCGTTGTTGCTATCGGCGACTTGTTCTATATTACACCCATGTATATTAATCGTCAATAGTTTTAAATAAGTTTTTTATAAAAATATGAATTAACTATACCAACAAGCCGTTAGCACAATAATAATACCCTTGAATGTAACTCCCCAAAATAAACTAAATACGAATAACCTATAAAAGTCACTGTAGGTTATTCGTATTTAGATGTCATTAATATACATATGACATTTTAAATTTATCCCCTCATTACATTATGCACACCATAATAGAAAGAAAGAATTAAATATTATTCCTTTGAAGGTATCGAGCAGCTACCATCTGCACAATAATCATCTGTTGTACTATTTATTGAAAGATCTTGAAGTTCAGACTTAGGGTTCTCTTCTTCCCACACCTGTTGAAGTGCACCAACAAAGGTTTCAAGTGGTTGTGCACCTGAAATAGCATACTTTTGATTAACAATAAAATAAGGTACCCCTGTAATTTTATATTGTTGAGCAATTGATTCATCAATCCTAACCTCATTGGCATAAGCATTTTTATTATGAATAACATTTAAAGCCTCTTCCCTATCTAGACCGGAAGCTTCAGCAATATTAGCTAGTGTTTCCACATCACTTAAGTTTCTCGATTCAGTGAAATATGCAAAAAGTAGATTTTCTGTAATCTCCTTTTCCTTCCCCTGATCCTTTGCGAATTTCGCCAAACGATGTGCATCAAAAGTATTTGTTGGCTTCATCTCTTCAAAATTGAAACTCAAACCCATACTAGCTGCATGATTGCCTAGTTGTATATTATTACGATCAGCTTCTTCAACACTAATTCCATACTTCGATGCAAGCACTTCATTAATACTCGTTCCAGAGTAGATCGGAGCATTTTGATCTAATTCAAAACTTTTAAACTCAACTTCAACATCTTTCTTATGTGGAAATTGCTCTAAAGCCATTTCTAATCTACGCTTCCCAATATAGCAAAACGGGCATACAAAATCAGACCAAACTTCAATTTTCATATGAACACCTCATTAACATTTATTTTTCAATCATTGTAGCACTGACGTTACGGAATTCAAAAATTTATGCCTCAAGAAGTTACGACTACTAATCAAAGAAGATTTCATACCCACATATACACTTCAATTGTAAATGAGCCCCTTGTTCAACATGCCTATATCTCACTACATATTTAGCCATAATATAGCTGTTCTTATAATAATTGAAAGCACCTGTATCATTTTCATAGATTATGTACTACTTCCCTATACTTAATAACAAAAAACATCCCTCAAAACGCTACTATTATAAGAATAAAAAATTAAACAAGCCCGTCTATATAAAATGCAATTATATAGACGGGCTTGTTTAATAGATTGAGCAAACTGCAAACTCAAAGGAAGCAATTACACAAATCTATATTATTGAAATGATGAACGGATTTATTTTCAAAAGTATATTAATGAAGAAGATTTAGATGTCCAATCATGAAAAAGAAGTATTTACCGGCAGAAACACCTCTAATGTTTATTAGTTAAGGGATACTGTATACAGGATTTTAAGGGGAAATAGCTATATAATTCATAAACCATTAAATCATTTAGAGTATAGAAGCTTCAATTATGCGCCAAGTTTTTTAGAAATTAATTATAAAAGAAGAGAGGTTTCCCTCTTATATTGAAAATATGACCAATAATGATCCTATTACGAAATACATCTAGTTTAATGAGCGCTTAATAAAAATAGCGAAAATACTTCGCCTTTATCATGATTTCATAAATATTTTTCCATCTGGTATGATTTAGCAATATTTCCACCCTTGTTTCTAACGAAACAAATATACAAAAAAACACAAGTCAAAAGACTTGTGTTTTAGCTTGCTTGGCGACGTCCTACTCTCACAGGGACAAGGTCCCAACTACCATCGGCGCTAGAGAGCTTAACTTCCGTGTTCGGTATGGGAACGGGTGTGACCTCTCTGCCATCATCACCAAACTGATGAAGGTATATTCCTTCAAAACTAGATAACATTGCTTCATATTATATGGTTAAGTCCTCGATCTATTAGTATTCGTCAGCTCCACATGTCACCATGCTTCCACCTCGAACCTATCAACCTGATCATCTTTCAGGGATCTTACTAGCTTACGCTATGGGAAATCTCATCTTGAGGGGGGCTTCATGCTTAGATGCTTTCAGCACTTATCCCTTCCGCACATAGCTACCCAGCTATGCCCTTGGCAGAACAACTGGTACACCAGCGGTGCGTCCATCCCGGTCCTCTCGTACTAAGGACAGCTCCTCTCAAATTTCCTGCGCCCACGACGGATAGGGACCGAACTGTCTCACGACGTTCTGAACCCAGCTCGCGTACCGCTTTAATGGGCGAACAGCCCAACCCTTGGGACCGACTACAGCCCCAGGATGCGATGAGCCGACATCGAGGTGCCAAACCTCCCCGTCGATGTGGACTCTTGGGGGAGATAAGCCTGTTATCCCCGGGGTAGCTTTTATCCGTTGAGCGATGGCCCTTCCATGCGGAACCACCGGATCACTAAGCCCGACTTTCGTCCCTGCTCGACTTGTAGGTCTCGCAGTCAAGCTCCCTTATGCCTTTGCACTCTACGAATGATTTCCAACCATTCTGAGGGAACCTTTGGGCGCCTCCGTTACACTTTAGGAGGCGACCGCCCCAGTCAAACTGCCCACCTGACACTGTCTCCCGGGTCGATGAGACCCGTAGGTTAGAATTTCAATACAGTCAGGGCGGTATCCCACCAGCGCCTCCACCGAAGCTAGCGCTCCGGTTTCAATGGCTCCCGCCTATCCTGTACAAACTGTACCAAAATTCAATATCAGGCTACAGTAAAGCTCCACGGGGTCTTTCCGTCCTGTCGCGGGTAACCTGCATCTTCACAGGTACTATAATTTCACCGAGTCTCTGGTTGAGACAGTGCCCAAATCGTTACACCTTTCGTGCGGGTCGGAACTTACCCGACAAGGAATTTCGCTACCTTAGGACCGTTATAGTTACGGCCGCCGTTTACTGGGGCTTCAGTTCAGAGCTTCGCTTACGCTAACCCCTCTCCTTAACCTTCCAGCACCGGGCAGGTGTCAGCCCCTATACTTCGCCTTACGGCTTCGCAGAGACCTGTGTTTTTGCTAAACAGTCGCTTGGGCCTATTCACTGCGGCTTTCCGTTAAGAAAGCACCCCTTCTCCCGAAGTTACGGGGTCATTTTGCCGAGTTCCTTAACCAGAGTTCTCTCGCACACCTTAGGATTCTCTCCTCGCCTACCTGTGTCGGTTTGCGGTACAGGCACCTTTTATCTCGCTAGAAGCTTTTCTTGGCAGCGGGGAATCAAAGACTTCGCTCCATAAGGAGCTTCCCCATCACAGCTCAGCCTTCACGATAAGCGGATTTGCCTACTTATCAGCCTAACTGCTTGGACGTGCACAACCAATCGCACGCTTCTTCTATCCTTCTGCGTCCCTCCATTGCTCAAACGATAAAGAGGTGGTACAGGAATATCAACCTGTTGTCCATCGCCTACGCCTGTCGGCCTCGGCTTAGGTCCTGACTAACCCTGAGCGGACGAGCCTTCCTCAGGAAACCTTAGGCATTCGGTGGACGGGATTCTCACCCGTCTTTCGCTACTCATACCGGCATTCTCACTTCTAAGCGCTCCACCAGTCCTTCCGGTCTGACTTCACTGCACTTAGAACGCTCCCCTACCACTGATACCATTGGTATCAATTCGCAGCTTCGGTGGTGTATTTAGCCCCGGTACATTTTCGGCGCAGAGTCACTCGACTAGTGAGCTATTACGCACTCTTTAAATGGTGGCTGCTTCTGAGCCAACATCCTAGTTGTCTAAGCAACTCCACATCCTTTTCCACTTAATACACACTTTGGGACCTTAGCTGGCGATCTGGGCTGTTTCCCTCTTGACTACGGATCTTATCACTCGCAGTCTGACTCCTAAGGATAAGTCATTGGCATTCGGAGTTTGACTGAATTCGGTAATCCGATGAGGACCCCTAGTTCAATCAGTGCTCTACCTCCAAGACTCTTACACTTAAGGCTAGCCCTAAAGCTATTTCGGGGAGAACCAGCTATCTCCAGGTTCGATTGGAATTTCTCCGCTACCCACACCTCATCCCCGCACTTTTCAACGTGCGTGGGTTCGGGCCTCCATTCAGTGTTACCTGAACTTCACCCTGGACATGGGTAGATCACCTGGTTTCGGGTCTACGACCACGTACTAAACGCCCTATTCAGACTCGCTTTCGCTGCGGCTCCGCCTCTTCAGCTTAACCTCGCACGGGATCGTAACTCGCCGGTTCATTCTACAAAAGGCACGCCATCACCCATTAACGGGCTCTGACTATTTGTAGGCACACGGTTTCAGGATCTCTTTCACTCCCCTTCCGGGGTGCTTTTCACCTTTCCCTCACGGTACTGGTTCACTATCGATCACTAGGGAGTATTTAGCCTTGGGAGATGGTCCTCCCAGATTCCGACGGAATTTCACGTGTTCCGCCGTACTCAGGATACATTCAAGAGAGAACGAAGTTTCGACTACGGGGTTATTACCCTCTGTGACGGACCTTTCCAGGTCGCTTCGTCTACCTCGTTCCTTTGTAACTCCGTATAGAATGTCCTACAACCCCAAGAGGCAAGCCTCTTGGTTTGGGCTAGATTCCGTTTCGCTCGCCGCTACTCAGGAAATCGCATTTGCTTTCTCTTCCTCCAGGTACTTAGATGTTTCAGTTCCCTGGGTCTGTCTTCCATACCCTATGTATTCAGGTAAGGATACCATACCATTACGTATAGTGGGTTTCCCCATTCGGAAATCTTCGGATCAAAGCTTACTTACAGCTCCCCGAAGCATATCGGCGTTAGTCCCGTCCTTCATCGACTCCTAGTGTCAAGGCATCCACCGTGCGCCCTTTCTAACTTAACCAAACTAAAATTAAAAAAATATGAGCTACACTGTTATCTAGTTTTCAAAGAACATACATTTAAACTTGAGAGATAGTTCTCTCAAAACTGAACGAAACAAAACAAGTCAACGTTTATTGATGAACTGCGTTCATCAATTCTCCATAGAAAGGAGGTGATCCAGCCGCACCTTCCGATACGGCTACCTTGTTACGACTTCACCCCAATCATCTGTCCCACCTTAGGCGGCTGGCTCCATAAAGGTTACCCCACCGACTTCGGGTGTTACAAACTCTCGTGGTGTGACGGGCGGTGTGTACAAGGCCCGGGAACGTATTCACCGCGGCATGCTGATCCGCGATTACTAGCGATTCCAGCTTCATGTAGGCGAGTTGCAGCCTACAATCCGAACTGAGAACGGTTTTATGAGATTAGCTCCACCTCGCGGTCTTGCAGCTCTTTGTACCGTCCATTGTAGCACGTGTGTAGCCCAGGTCATAAGGGGCATGATGATTTGACGTCATCCCCACCTTCCTCCGGTTTGTCACCGGCAGTCACCTTAGAGTGCCCAACTTAATGATGGCAACTAAGATCAAGGGTTGCGCTCGTTGCGGGACTTAACCCAACATCTCACGACACGAGCTGACGACAACCATGCACCACCTGTCACTCTGCTCCCGAAGGAGAAGCTCTATCTCTAGAGTTTTCAGAGGATGTCAAGACCTGGTAAGGTTCTTCGCGTTGCTTCGAATTAAACCACATGCTCCACCGCTTGTGCGGGCCCCCGTCAATTCCTTTGAGTTTCAGCCTTGCGGCCGTACTCCCCAGGCGGAGTGCTTAATGCGTTAACTTCAGCACTAAAGGGCGGAAACCCTCTAACACTTAGCACTCATCGTTTACGGCGTGGACTACCAGGGTATCTAATCCTGTTTGCTCCCCACGCTTTCGCGCCTCAGTGTCAGTTACAGACCAGAAAGTCGCCTTCGCCACTGGTGTTCCTCCATATCTCTACGCATTTCACCGCTACACATGGAATTCCACTTTCCTCTTCTGCACTCAAGTCTCCCAGTTTCCAATGACCCTCCACGGTTGAGCCGTGGGCTTTCACATCAGACTTAAGAAACCACCTGCGCGCGCTTTACGCCCAATAATTCCGGATAACGCTTGCCACCTACGTATTACCGCGGCTGCTGGCACGTAGTTAGCCGTGGCTTTCTGGTTAGGTACCGTCAAGGTGCCAGCTTATTCAACTAGCACTTGTTCTTCCCTAACAACAGAGTTTTACGACCCGAAAGCCTTCATCACTCACGCGGCGTTGCTCCGTCAGACTTTCGTCCATTGCGGAAGATTCCCTACTGCTGCCTCCCGTAGGAGTCTGGGCCGTGTCTCAGTCCCAGTGTGGCCGATCACCCTCTCAGGTCGGCTACGCATCGTCGCCTTGGTGAGCCGTTACCTCACCAACTAGCTAATGCGACGCGGGTCCATCCATAAGTGACAGCCGAAGCCGCCTTTCAATTTCGAACTATGCAGTTCAAAATATTATCCGGTATTAGCCCCGGTTTCCCGGAGTTATCCCAGTCTTATGGGTAGGTTACCCACGTGTTACTCACCCGTCCGCCGCTAACTTCATAAGAGCAAGCTCTTAATCCATTCGCTCGACTTGCATGTATTAGGCACGCCGCCAGCGTTCATCCTGAGCCAGGATCAAACTCTCCAATAAAGTTAGTTTGTCTAGCATCTAAAAATAAAAATTGACGTTCACGTTGTTTGTTTCGTTCAGTTTTCAAAGAACTTGTTTGCCGCTCATTTGCGACTCCCTTATGTTAACATTTTCATATTTCAATGTCAACCAAGTTTTTTTATTTCTTTTGTCGCTTTCTGCGTTGTCGCTATCGGCGACTTGTTCTATATTACACCTCTAAACTCTAATCGTCAATATGTTTTTCTAAAAAAATATAAAAAGGCTTATCCCTTTTAAAATAAGCCTTTTTATCCTATAACATTCTATTCATTTATTATTTTTCTATAATTGGTAATGAAACGATGAACTGAACGATCCCGTCCTCATACTCAGCTCGAATACTACCACCTTGCAACTCAACAATACTTTTCGCAATAGCTAATCCGAGCCCCGAACCTTCTGTTACTCTACTTCTAGATTGATCTTTCTTATAAAACCGTTCAAACAAGTTCCCTAACTCTTCTCTCGTAAACTCTTCACTATGATTCGCAATAACAATTTGTATATTCCTGCGCTGCCTTTGAAGAGAAACTTTTATCTCTCCGTCATCTTTACTATACTTAATTGCATTCATTAGTAAGTTGTCGAATACACGGACCATCTTTTCCGAATCAATCATCGCATATGCACGTTCCTCAGGAAACTTCTTAACAAACATAAGGCCATGCTCTTCCGCTTGTGGTACTAACTCTTCTATTAATTGATCAAGTAACTCATTTACACACACTTCCTGTTTTTCTAATACAACTTGTTCATTCGTTAACTTCGTATACTCAAATAAATCTTCTATTAAATTCTTTAACTGCTCCGACTTTGCAAAAGCAATTCTCGTATACTCATCATGTTGTTCTTTATTTTCATATTTAGAATCTCGAAGTAATCGCAAGTAACCCATTATAGAAGTCAGTGGTGTACGTAAATCGTGTGATACATTCGTAATAAGCTCATTCTTTTGCTTCTCTAATTTACGTTCCTTTTCTATATTATTCATAAGCTCTTCCGCCATATTATTAATATTCTCAGTTAAAGACGCAATCTCATCTTCACCTTTTTTCTCAATACGGTACGCTAAGTTTCCTTTTTCTATTTCCTTTACACCTTGTGCCATCGCTTCAATTTGCTTCATCTTTCTCTTTGTTATATAGAAGAAAGAGAAAATAAATACAAGTACACCTATGAAAAACGGAAACGGTCCTTCTTGCGTATCATATATTACTTCACCTTCTGGAATCCCACTAACAAACATGTATAAATTCTTATCTTCTATTGTAATAGGTGCAAAAGCTATAAATTCTTTTCTCGTACTTTCAAATTCTTTTCTACCATTCATATAATTAATCGCAAACGATGATGCATTACGAATTGTATTATGCAAATCAATTTGCTCTTCTTGCGCCTGCTTCGTTTTATATAAAACTTTACCGCTCTCGTCAGTGACCAATACTTTTAAAGCTCTAGAGTTTTGTTCTAAATTTTGATTCTCTATTTCAATCATAGTTGATATAGCTTCTAATTTATTTTCATGAACTGAACTACTTGCCACGCTTTGAGCTTGTTGATTAATTTGTTCCATACCAACCCGATAATCGATCGTCGCCTCTCGATTCGCATTCTCAAAAAACGGTGCTGCTGCCTTCGCTGACAAAATCCCTAACAACGCACAAGCAGTAAACGCAGTAATAAGTTGAATTCGTATACTCCGTTTCACACTCTTCACTATCTTTCCAATTAATTCTCGAATTTTCCTAACATAAGTAAATGGATTAAATATCTTTTTCAATCTTATACCCCACTCCCCATACTGTTTTTATATATATTGGCTTCCTTGGATTCTCCTCAATCTTTTCACGCACTTTCCGAATATGAACCATTACCGTGTTATCCGACTGGAAAGATCTTTCGTTCCAAACCTTTTCATAAATTTGTTCCGCACTAAAGACCACCCCCGGATTACGGACTAGTAATTCTAAAATTGAAAATTCCCTCGGGGTCAGTTTCACTTCTTCTCTATCCACAATGACTGTATGAGTGGAGATGTTTATTTTCATCTCTCCAATTTCTAACTCGTCCTCATTTTGAATAGCAAAGCCATTCATTTTCATATAACGACGTAGTTGCGATTTAATTCTTGCGATTAACTCTAACGGATTAAACGGTTTTGCTACATAATCATCTGCACCTGTTGTTAATCCTAAAATTTTATCCATATCTTGCGTTTTTGCCGAAAGCATAATAATCGGCATTTCCTTCGCTTCCCTTACTTTCATACACATATGAATACCATCTACTTTCGGCATCATAATATCTAATACGACTAAGTGCACTTCATTTTCTTCTAATATACGTAACCCTTCTTCTCCGTCCCCTGCTTGCAGTACTTTATATCCTTCGTTCTTTAAATAAATTGTAATAAGGTTCCTAATTTCTTTTTCATCATCTACGACAAGTATTGTTTCCCCGGCCATACTATCTCCCCCATCACTTTTTTAATCCCTAACTTCTATTATAAGAAAACTTCTGAAGAAAAACGCTCGGAAATCCTTAAGATTTTCTGAAGACGCAAAAAAGGTCTAGACTCCCCTCAAGTCTAGACCTTTCAAAAAACCCCTTTTATTTACGAACGTAGATGAAATATAGTACGAATAAAACTCCCATAACATACATAATTGGATGAATCTCTTTACGACGACCACTCACAACCATTGTAATTGGATAGAAGATAAACCCGATTGCAATTCCTGTTGCGATACTATACGTAAGTGGCATTGAAATGATAGTAAAGAACGCTGGCACTGCAATCTCAAATTTCTTCCAATCAATTTCTCCTAAAGATGAAACCATCAAGATTCCTACAATAATTAATGCTGGCGCTGTTACAGCTGGTGTCACAACACTTAATAGCGGCGAGAAGAATAGTGCCAGTAAGAAGAACCCTGCTGTTACAACCGCTGTAAATCCAGAACGTCCTCCTGCTGCTACCCCCGCAGACGATTCAATGTAAGACGTTGTTGTTGATGTACCTAAAATCGCACCAATTACAGTTGCAATCGCATCTGCAAATAACGCTTTACCTGCACGTGGTAATTTATTGTTCTTCATTAATCCCGCTTGATTCGCAACCGCTACAAGCGTACCTGCTGTATCAAAGAAATCGATAAAGAAGAACGTTATAATAACAATCGCCATTTCAACAGTGAAAATGTCTCCAAAGTGAGTTAATGCTACCCCGAACGTTGGTTCTAGACTCGGTATTGCTCCCACTACAGCTTTTGGTGTATCAATTAATCCAGTCGCTACTCCTAAGATCGCCGTAAGGATCATACCGTAGAAAACTGCACCATTTATTTTTTTAATCATGAAAATGATTGTAGTAACAACTCCGAAGATTGCTAGTAACGTTGTGCCCTTTGTTAAGTCCCCCAACCCAACAAGAACAGCATCATTCTTTACGATAATTCCAGCGTTTTGGAATCCAAGGAAGGCAATGAATAATCCAATACCCGCCGCTACTGCAAACTTTAACTCTACTGGAATTGCATTAATGATTTTTTCACGAATACCTGAAGCAGTAAGAATAATAAAGATAATACCTGACATTAATGTTCCAGCAATTGCCGTTTGCCACGGAATTCCCATCGTTAACACTGCTGTATAAGCAAAGAACGCGTTTATTCCCATACCTGGCGCTAAAGCAATCGGATACTTCGCAAATATCCCCATAATTAACGAACCAATCGCCGCTGCTAATGCTGTAGCAACGAATACTGCACCTGGATCCATTCCTGTACCTGCCGGTAATCCTTTAACATTTCCAAGCGACAGCGTAGCAGGATTGACAAATAGTACGTAAGCCATAGATAGAAATGTCGTTAAACCTGCTATGAACTCTGTTTTATAATTTGTGCCGAGTTCATCAAACTGAAAATAGCGTTTCATCTTACGTTTCCCCCGTTATATGATTACTCGCCGTATTTCCCCTAGCCCTCTTTTATCTATAAAAATAAAAAAGGCTTCCATTGCATATACATGGAAGCGTTCTATGAATAAAGACAAGTTTCCCCTCATCTTTATCAAAACGCCTCGTAGTCAAGCCATTTACGGTAGCTAGGTAGAAACTTTCGGGCCATATCCCCGATATTATACGACGGCATAATATTCACTTTTCGTTTGAATTACATACTCATATTAACTCGATGAGGTGGTTTTGTCAATTTAAAAACGAACATTTTTATAATTTTTTATATTTTCGTTCGTATTAAGGGTGAAAACAAAAAGATCCATCTATACATGAACGATAGATGGATCTTTTTTATTACAATACTATTCCCACTCAATAGTTGCTGGTGGCTTACTCGTTATATCATACACGATACGGTTAACGTGTTTTACTTCGTTTACGATACGTACAGAGATTTTCTCTAATACGTCCCAAGGGATACGTGCCCAGTCAGCTGTCATACCATCGATAGATGTTACTGCACGGATACCTACTGTGTAATCGTAAGTACGCTCGTCACCCATAACACCTACGCTACGCATACCAGGAAGCGCAGTGAAGTATTGCCAAACTTCGCGGTCTAATCCTGCTTTTATAATTTCTTCACGTAAAATTGCATCAGATTCACGAACGATTTCTAATTTCTCTTCTGTAATTTCACCTAATACACGAATACCAAGACCAGGGCCTGGGAATGGTTGACGCCATACGATTTCATCAGGAATTCCTAGTTCTGATCCTAATACACGTACTTCGTCTTTAAATAAAGTATTTAAAGGCTCAATTAATTTGAACTGCATGTCTTCTGGAAGTCCACCAACGTTATGGTGAGATTTAATTGTTTGTGCAGTTGCTGTACCACTTTCAACGATATCCGTGTAAAGTGTACCTTGCGCTAGGAAGTCCATTCCTTGTAATTTAGAAGCTTCATCATCAAATACGTAAATGAATTCATTACCAATGATTTTACGTTTTTGCTCTGGATCTTCTACACCTTTTAACTTGTTCATGAAGCGCTCTTGTGCATCCACTTTAATAACGTTCATATGGAAGCCTTCGCTAAATGTTTTCATAACACCTTCTGCTTCATCTTTACGAAGTAAACCGTGGTCCACGAAAATACATGTTAATTGGTCACCAATCGCTTTATGAATTAATACTGCTACAACAGAAGAGTCTACACCGCCACTAAGTGCGCATAATACTTTTTTGTCTCCAACAGTTTCACGGATCTTCTCTAATTCTACTTCTATAAAGTTCTCCATGTTCCATCCTTCAGAACAACCACATACGCCGAATACGAAGTTTTTAATTAAATCGTTACCGTGCTCAGAGTGACGTACTTCTGGGTGGAATTGTACACCGTATAAGTTTTCCGCTTCATTGCTCATACCAGCAATTGGACAAGACTCACTTGTTGCATCTACTACGAATCCTTCAGGTAAACCAGTTACTAAGTCACCATGGCTCATCCATACAACTTGCTCTTCTGGAAGGTTCGCATATAATTTTGATTCGTTCTCTACTTTAAGAACAGCTTTTCCATACTCACGGTGGTTGGCACGTTCTACTTTACCACCAAAGTGTTGTGTCATAAGCTGCATACCGTAACAAATACCGAAAATCGGTAATCCTAGTTCAAAGATTTTTTCATCACAATGTAATGCACCTTCACCGTATACACTATTTGGTCCACCAGAGAAGATAATCCCTTTTGGATTCATTGCTTTAATTTCTTCTGCAGTAATTGTATGTGGATGAAGTTCACTGTATACACCGAACTCACGAATTCGACGTGCTATTAACTGATTGTACTGACTCCCAAAATCTAAAACGATAATTGTATCATGCTGCTTCTTCAAAATAATCACCCCAACGTTAGTTCTCGTATATAAATATTTTCACCAATTTGGCGAAAAGCATTACTAATATAATAAAAAAAGCCAGTCCTCCGCCTCTAGTCTCATGACAAAGAAAAGGCAGGGGTCTGGCTTTATAAAGAAAGATAGTCTTCCGCTCTTTATAAATATAAGACGCACTGCCTTCATAGTCAGGTTGTTTACGGTAACCCGGTAGAGACTCTCAAACCATATCATCGAGGATATATGAAGGATTGTTTTATATTATCTTCCTAGATTCTAACAATGAAGTATCAGTATGGTCAAGAGAGAAAGCGACAAAATTCTACAGAAATTATTTTCCTGCGCTCAAAAACATAAAAAAACATCCACTTCTATATAGAAGTGGATGTTTTTCGGGAGAACGGAATTACATCATTCCGCCCATACCGCCCATGCCCATGCCGCCCATGTCAGGCATTGCTGGTGCATTTGGTTCTGGCTTGTCAGCAACTACAGCTTCAGTCGTTAAGAACATAGCTGCAACAGATGCTGCGTTTTGAAGTGCAGAACGAGTTACTTTAGCTGGATCTACGATACCAGACTCAAGCATGTTAACCCATTCGCCAGTAGCTGCGTTGAAACCAACGCCTACTTTTTCGCCTTTTAGACGCTCTACAACTACAGATCCTTCTAGACCAGCGTTGATTGCGATTTGACGAACTGGCTCTTCTAGTGCACGAAGTACGATGTTGATACCTGTTGCTTCGTCGCCTTCAGCTACGATAGAAGCTACTTTTGTGTATACGTTCATAAGTGAAGTACCACCACCTGCAACAATACCTTCTTCTACTGCTGCACGAGTTGAGTTAAGTGCATCTTCAATGCGAAGTTTGCGCTCTTTTAACTCAGTTTCAGTTGCTGCACCTACTTTAATTACTGCTACACCGCCCGCAAGTTTAGCAAGACGCTCTTGTAATTTTTCACGATCGAATTCAGAAGTAGTTTCTTCTAATTGCGCGCGGATTTGACCGATGCGAGCTTCGATTTGTTGTGAATTTCCAATACCTTCAACTACAGTTGTGTTTTCTTTCGTTACAACAATTTTACCAGCACGTCCTAAAGATTCAACTGTAGCAGATTTTAAATCACGTCCTAATTCTTCAGTGATTACTTCGCCACCAGTTAAGATTGCGATATCTTCTAGCATTGCTTTACGACGGTCACCAAATCCAGGAGCTTTAACAGCAACTACATTGAATGTACCACGAAGTTTGTTCACTACTAATGTAGCTAACGCTTCGCCTTCTACATCTTCAGCAATGATAAGAAGTGGTTTACCTTGTTGTACCACTTGCTCTAATACTGGTAAGATTTCTTGGATGTTAGAAATCTTTTTGTCAGTAATTAAAATGTATGGGTTATCAAGAACTGCTTCCATTTTGTCAGAATCAGTAATCATGTAAGGAGATGCATATCCACGATCAAATTGCATACCTTCTACTACGTCTAATTCTGTTGTGAATCCTTTAGATTCTTCTAAAGTAATAACGCCGTCGTTACCAACGCGCTCCATTGCTTCAGCGATTAATTGACCTACTTCTTCGTCAGCCGAAGAAATAGCAGCTACTTGTGCGATAGAAGATTTACCTTCGATTGGTTTAGAAATCGCTTTTAATTCTTCAATTGCAGCAGTAACAGCTTTTTCGATACCTTTACGAAGACCCATTGGGTTTGCACCAGCTGTTACGTTTTTAAGACCTTCACGAATCATAGCTTGCGCTAATACAGTTGCAGTTGTCGTTCCGTCACCAGCTACATCGTTTGTTTTGCTAGCAACTTCTGCTACTAATTTCGCACCCATGTTTTCGAATGCATCTTCTAATTCGATTTCTTTTGCGATTGTTACACCGTCATTTGTAATAAGTGGTGAACCAAATTTTTTCTCAAGTACAACGTTACGACCTTTTGGTCCAAGCGTTACTTTTACTGCGTTTGCAAGAGTGTCGACACCGCGAAGCATCGAACGACGTGCTTCTTCACTAAATTTAATATCTTTTGCCATAATAATTGACCCCCTTGGATTTTTAAAATGTATATAATTAACCGATAATTGCTAAAATGTCACTTTCACGTAAAATCAAGTAGTCTGTACCTTCGTATTTCACTTCAGTACCTGCATATTTTGAGAAGATGATAAGATCACCTGCTGCTACCTCTAAAGCAACACGCTCACCATTTTCAAGCACTCGGCCTGTACCTACTGCAATAACTTTACCCTCTTGTGGTTTTTCTTTTGCAGTTTCTGGTAATACAATACCACTTGCTGTTTTTTCTTCTGCTTGAACAAGTTCAATTACAACGCGATCACCTAATGGCTTTAGCATGAACAATAACCTCCTCATTTTGTTATGTAAATTTTATTTATTAGCACTCAAGTCACACGAGTGCTAACACACTTCTAATAATAAATAATCTCAATTTCTTTTGCAAGTAAAAAAATCATAATTTTTTCGCAAATTACTTTATGCACTTTCCTAGATATCATTACTTCTTCTACTGCCTTTACTATATGAATCGTTGTTCCCACTTCTTGTATGTTACAATATGAAAGACACCCTAAGTTGTTTTCGCTAAACGTACAACTTTTTCCTGTCTCCTATTTTATTTTCAAATACTTATTTACAAAAAAAATATAATTCAAATGAAAGTTTATATCGTAGGTAGCATATTTACATGTTATCCTACCTTATCTCATACACTAGCGTTAGAAAGGATGGTTAAACCATTTGAAAAAACAATATTGGTGGATTATCGTTACATACATTTTAATGCAGTTATCAGGCATTGCCGGGTTACCGCTTCTCCTGAAAACTGGACTATACGATAATAGGGGATTTACTAGAGAGGAAAAACTTCAACTCATAACTGGTCATTGGGCTATCATTAGCTTTTTCATTGCATTATGCGTTGTACTTTGGTTACTCAGAACAGACATTCGTGACAGGCATTTAGATAAAATGCGCTCTACTGTTCCAGCTACAATTGGGTGGATTTTTATTGGTTTCTTCTTAGCGCTGTTCTCACAAAGCATTGCCGGTATGATCGAAATGCGTTTATTAGGGATTACACCGGGATCTGAAAATACAGCAAGACTTATGGACATCGCAAGAACGACACCTTGGTTCCTTATTGTCATATCTATAATAGGACCTATTTTGGAAGAAATCGTATTTAGAAAAATTTTATTCGGTACACTTTATAAGAAGTTTAACTTCTTTATTGCCGCTATTATTAGTTCACTTGTATTCGCGGCGATTCATTTTGATTTTACTCACTTATTGGTATACACTTCTATGGGGCTCGTATTCGCCTTTTTATACGTAAAAACGAAACGAATTATAGTTCCTATTGCAGCTCATGTTGCAATGAATACATTAGTTGCAGTTGCTCAAGTTGTAGTAAGCAATGAGCAAATTCAAGAAATGATTAAAGAAGCTGAAAAAATGCAAGGCTTTATCGGAGGATTTTTAGTATGAGAAACTCACCATTGTTCATGGCTGCATTGTACTTTCTTCTTGGATGTATCTTTACACGCTTCGCCATTACGAACGTAACAGATACAATCTGGAATATGTGGACAATACTATTTGCAGTTATGGCAACAATTGATTTTAATTTGGCACTTCGCCTTATCTTAGTTAAATTCACAAAGAAAAAACAATAATAAAACGCAGAGGTCATCTCCTCTGCGTTTTATTGTGGATAATTCTTCAAAAAGTAAACAAGAGTTTGTAACTCTACAGCTAAATCAATGTGATGAATCCTTATATTCTCTGACACATTTAAGCGTGCTGGTGTGAAATTTAAAATACCATGCACGTTCGTTTCTGCCAATCTATCTGCCACAGATTGCGCTACTGTAGCGGGTACCGTTAATATTGCCACTTGTATATCAGTTGATAAACGTTCTTCTAGTTCATCCAAATGATATACAGGAATGCCTCCGATTTCTGTTCCAACTTTCTCTTCACTAACATCAAACGCCATTTCAATTTTTGTATTATTGTTTTTCGTGAAATTATAATGTAAGAAAGCGGTCCCTAAATTACCTACTCCAATAAGTGCCACGCGTGTTATATCATCTTGGTCGAGTGTTTCACGGAAAAATGATAATAAATAATTTACGTTATATCCATATCCTTTTTTCCCTAACGCTCCAAAATATGAAAAATCTCTTCGAATAGTTGCGGAATCAACCTTTACCGCTTCACTCAATTCGGCTGATGAAACACGTTGCTTACCAGAAAGAGATAAGTTTTGGATAAATCGATAGTATAGAGGCAATCGTTTGGCAGTGGCCTGTGGAATTTTTTGCTGATCCATATAACCTCTCCTCTCTTCCTATCTTTATTCTTATACTTGAATCAAATACAGAAGTTTAGTACTCATGAATTTCCTTGTATAATAAAGAGAAGAAGTATTCTCTCTTTATTTTAAACTATACACTATTTTTAGTATGATTGAGAAATATAAACATGGCAAAGTTAAGAAATTATTTGAGGTGAAAACATTGATATTATTACAAGTGAATGGGCTTTCGAAATTATACGGTGCAGAAACGATTCTTGCAAACATAAAATTGGAAGTACAAACAAAAGATCGTATCGCATTAGTCGGACGAAATGGAGCTGGAAAATCTACATTATTAAAAATAATAGCTGGCGAGTTATCTCATGATGGTGGTGAAATTATAAAACCGAAAGATGTCTCAATGGGGTATTTAGCTCAAAATACCGGATTAGAAACGTCTTTAACAATTTGGGATGAAATGTTAACCGTCTTTACACACTTGCAGCAGATGGAGACAAAACTTCGAAGGCTAGAGCAAGAGATGGGAAAAGAAGAAAACTTTTCAAATGCGGCTATATATGAGAAATTATTAGCTGATTATGACCAATTACAATTAGATTATAAAGATCAAGGCGGCTATCAGTACGAAGCGGATATACGCTCAATTTTAAGCGGTCTTGGCTTCCCAGTTGAAACGCATCAGACGAAAATTTCCACATTAAGTGGTGGACAAAAGACTCGATTAGCTCTTGGGAAATTATTATTAACTAGACCAGACTTACTTATTTTAGACGAACCTACAAACCATTTGGACATCGAGACACTAACATGGCTTGAACAATATTTACAAGGCTATCCTGGCGCGATTTTAATCGTTTCCCATGACCGTTATTTCTTAGATAAACTCGTTACACAAGTATACGAAATTTCTAATAAGGAAAGCCGACGATTTGTTGGTAACTACAGTAAATATTTAGACTCAAAATCAGCTCTATACGAGCAAGAAATGAAGCGTTATGAAAAACAACAAGATGAAATTTCTAAACTGGAAGACTTTGTACAAAAAAATATAGCTCGTGCATCTACGACAAAACGCGCTCAAAGTCGCCGTAAACAATTAGACAGAATGGAAGTATTAACTAGACCATTAGGCGATTCTAAATCAGCTTCCTTCCACTTCGATATTGAAAAACAAAGTGGAAATGATGTTTTACAAGTGAAAGATGCAACTATTGGCTATTATCAGGAACCGATTATTGAACATGTAAATATGCGCTTAACTCGCGGTGACAGTGTTGCCTTAGTTGGGCCAAACGGAATTGGAAAATCTACATTATTAAAATCCATTGTGAATAAGTTACAGCTATTACATGGAAACGTTGCTTTCGGGTCAAACGTATCTGTTGGTTATTATGATCAAGAACAAGCCAACTTAACATCTTCGAAGCGAGTTTTAAATGAATTATGGGATGAATATCCATTGCAGCCCGAAAAAGAAATTCGCACTATACTAGGCAACTTTTTATTCACAGGGGATGATGTACTCAAACCAGTATCTTCTCTTAGTGGTGGACAAAAGGCTCGACTAGCTCTTGCAAAACTTATGATGCAAAAATCCAATTTATTAATTCTCGATGAGCCAACAAACCATCTTGATTTAAATAGTAAAGAGATTTTGGAGAATGCTTTAATTGATTACCCAGGTACTCTTCTATTCGTCTCTCATGACCGCTACTTTATTAATCGCGTAACGACAACCGTTGTTGAGTTATCAACAGAAGGTGCACAAGAATATTTAGGTGATTACGATTATTACGTTGAAAAGAAAAATGAAATGATTGAACGTGCGGAACTAGAGCAAGAAGATGAAGTACCTGTTCAAAAAGTGGTGGCACAAGAAAAATTAAATTATCTCGAAGAAAAAGAACGTAAACAGTTAGAGCGTCAACGTACTCGAAAAATTGAAGAACTGGAACAAAATATCGTAGGCTTAGAAGAAGAAATTGCTACGTTAGAAGACCAACTTTGCTTACCAGAAATATATGCAGATTATGAAAAGGCTAGTGAAATTACAACTAAAAAACAAACACTGCAAGAACAGCTTGAAGCTTGTATGGCAGAATGGGAAGAACTGCATATATAAGAGAATTTAAAAGAGGAGGATGTCTCATAAGTCGGGCTTTTTGACGAGATGACCTCCTTTTTATTTTCTGTTTTGGAATCAATACCATAATAAATGAAATTATACAAACCATTCGACAAGGATTGACAATAGTAGCACCTTATATAATAAGAGGAGGATGTTTCAAAATGTTTTTTGGACATCTCTTTGTTTTTTATTTCCCAAAAAAGAATTTCTTCAAAGGTCAGACTTCCTCTATGTTATCCACAAGGTTATACACATATCCACCTTTATAATATAAACTTTCAAATAACTTTTCCACATTATCCACAACTAGATAAAAAGTTATACACATTTTATGTACACAAAAAAACCCAAATTATCAACAGATAATTTGGGTTTTATCCACAAGCTGTGGTTAATTTTGTGTATAACTATGCTTCAATATCTAATCCTGGATTTGCATTTAAAGCTAATGTAGCGCGTTTTCCTTGTTCGTATGCAATTGTACCTGCAGCCGCAATCATCGCTGCATTATCTGTGCATAAAGATAGAGGAGGAATAATTAGCTCTATATTTTCTTTTTGTGCAAATTCTGCTGCTAAACGTGCACGAAGCCCTTTATTAGCAGCTACTCCACCAGCAAGAAGCACTTGTTTTACATTATAAGCATCTGCTGCACGAGACGCTTTCGTTACAAGTACATCTATTACACTTTCTTGGAAACTTGCTGCTAAATCTTCTGGTGCAATTTCTATACCGCGCTGTTTTGCGTTATGCACAGTGTTGATAACTGCTGATTTCAATCCACTAAAGCTGAAATCATACGAATCAGGTTCTAGCCACGCACGAGGCAAATCAATTGTTGGTTTTCCTTCATGCGCAAGGCGATCAATATGAGGACCACCTGGATAAGGCATTGATAATGTACGAGCTACTTTATCGTAAGCTTCTCCTGCCGCATCATCTCGCGTTTCACCAATCACTTCAAATGAACCATGTTCTTTCATATAAACAAGCTCCGTATGTCCACCGGATACAACAAGCGATAGTAACGGGAATTGTACTTCTTTTACTAAACGATTCGCATAAATATGACCAGCAATATGATGAACACCAACTAGAGGGATATCATGAGCAAAAGCCACAGCTTTCGCTGCATTTACACCTATTAAAAGTGCTCCGACTAAACCTGGTCCTTCTGTTACAGCAATTGCATCAATATCCTCAAAAGTGATATTCGCTTCTTTTAAAGCTTCTTCTAACACAACTGTGATTTCTTCTACATGATGACGGGATGCAATCTCTGGTACAACTCCGCCAAAACGCTTATGACTTTCAATTTGCGATGCAACGACATTCGCAATGATTTCCGTTCCATTTTTAACAACTGCTACAGCTGTTTCATCACAGCTTGTTTCAATACCAAGTATAATCGTATTTTTTTCCATTATATATTCACCCACATTACAAGACCATCTTCCTGATTGTCTGCATAGTATCGTTTACGAATCCCACCATTTTGAAATCCGTATTTTCTGTATAACTGCTTTGCTACTTCATTTGACATGCGTACTTCAAGTGTCATTGTTTTTACTCCTAAACCTTTCGCTTCGGAAATGACTTCTTTTAATAAGGCATCCCCTAGCTTTTGACCTCTGTATTCCGGCAGGATAGCTATATTTGTTACATGTGATTCATCAATAATTATCCACAATCCACAATATCCAATTACGAGACCATCTTTTTCTAGCACGACATAATGTGCATGTTCATTCACCTCTAATTCACGGTGAAAGGCATCTGCAGTCCAAGGGGTTGAAAAAGATGCTTCTTCAATAGCTACAATTTGAGCAATATCATCGAGTGCCATCTTTCTAAATATCATATCCATCTTCTGTAGGCCCCTATTGTTTTTGACTTTCTAACCATTTTGTTTCAGCTTCAGCTAAACGAAGATAGCTAGGAACAAACGTATGCACGTCTTGTTCTTCTTTTTGTAATCCTAAAAATGCTAATTCACTTGGTCTTGGGTTATTCTTAGTGAACGGAGCAAATACAGCTTGATCACCTAAATATTCTACAATTGTTTCTTTATGCATTTTAACATCGTTACCAATAAATAAAACAGGCTGTTCTTTATCTTTTAACATTTGCAACCAGTCAACAATAAGAATAATTCGGTCTTCTTCTATTGAAGTTATACGCTCTCCTTCATATGTATATAACCCCGTGTAAATTTGACCACGTCGGCCATCAAATAAAGGACAAATTAGTCCATTAAAATTAGTACCATTTGCAGCCACCACTTCCAAACTTGATACACCTACAATTGGTATTTGAAGTGACCAAGCTAATGTTTTTGCCGCTGTCACACCTATACGAACACCTGTATATGATCCCGGTCCAGCTGCTACAACAATTTTAGTCAATTCTTTCGGTTTTACACCGCATTCTTTTAACAGTTTCTCTACAGCTGGCATAAGACGTACAGAATGGTTTTTTGTTAAATTTGTAATGATTTCCCCAATCACGTTCCCTTCCTCAATAAGGGATACACCCATTACGTAATTTGAAGTATCAATTGCTAGTACTTTCATCTTGTAATAGCTCCTCACATAATCTAATATAGCGATCTCCAATTGGCTCGAGTACAATTTTTCTTGTATCATCTCCAGCATGGAATAAACTAATTTGCAACTTCTCATTCGGTAAATATGCTTCTATTAAATGAGCCCATTCTACTACTGTAATCCCTTCACCATAGAAATACTCATCAAATCCTAAATCTTCTTCACTTTCCGCTAAACGATACACATCCATATGATATAGCGGTAATCTTCCTTTATATTCTTTAATAATATTGAAGGTAGGACTATTTACGACTCTTTTCACTTCAAGACCTTTTGCTAGTCCTTTTGTAAAAGTCGTCTTGCCAGCTCCAAGATCACCTTCTAAAATAATTACATCTTTTTCCTTTACAAGTCTCCCTAATTTTTCTGATAATCGCTGGGTTTCTTCGGAAGATTTTGTTGTTATTTCATATTTACTCACAGACTTCACCTACTTTACTCACAATGTTCTCTGCTCTTTATTATACAGGTTTTAAATATATAAAAAAGTCCTTAGGAGTTTTCCTAAGGATAGTTTGACTGTCTTTATTAGTTTTTTGTTAAAACAAATAAAAAAATACGAAACAACTTGTTTCGTTCTTTTCTTTATATAAAATGGCGGTCCCGACCGGGGTCGAACCGGCGATCTCCTGCGTGACAGGCAGGCATGTTAACCACTACACCACGGGACCATTTGGTTGCGGGGACAGGATTTGAACCTGCGACCTTCGGGTTATGAGCCCGACGAGCTACCGTACTGCTCCACCCCGCGATGATATAAATAGCCTGGCAACGTCCTACTCTCACAGGGACAAGGTCCCAACTACCATCGGCGCTAGAGAGCTTAACTTCCGTGTTCGGTATGGGAACGGGTGTGACCTCTCTGCCATCATTACCAGACTATATTCATTTAAGACAAGAATCATCATAACTCATTCGACATTTAAAGTCAATAAGTTTTTTATATTCTCTCAAAACTAGATAACATTAGCTTCATATTATATGGTTAAGTCCTCGATCTATTAGTATTCGTCAGCTCCACATGTCACCATGCTTCCACCTCGAACCTATCAACCTGATCATCTTTCAGGGATCTTACTAGCTTACGCTATGGGAAATCTCATCTTGAGGGGGGCTTCATGCTTAGATGCTTTCAGCACTTATCCCTTCCGCACATAGCTACCCAGCTATGCCCTTGGCAGAACAACTGGTACACCAGCGGTGCGTCCATCCCGGTCCTCTCGTACTAAGGACAGCTCCTCTCAAATTTCCTGCGCCCACGACGGATAGGGACCGAACTGTCTCACGACGTTCTGAACCCAGCTCGCGTACCGCTTTAATGGGCGAACAGCCCAACCCTTGGGACCGACTACAGCCCCAGGATGCGATGAGCCGACATCGAGGTGCCAAACCTCCCCGTCGATGTGGACTCTTGGGGGAGATAAGCCTGTTATCCCCGGGGTAGCTTTTATCCGTTGAGCGATGGCCCTTCCATGCGGAACCACCGGATCACTAAGCCCGACTTTCGTCCCTGCTCGACTTGTAGGTCTCGCAGTCAAGCTCCCTTATGCCTTTGCACTCTACGAATGATTTCCAACCATTCTGAGGGAACCTTTGGGCGCCTCCGTTACACTTTAGGAGGCGACCGCCCCAGTCAAACTGCCCACCTGACACTGTCTCCCGGGTCGATAAGACCCGTAGGTTAGAATTTCAATACAGTCAGGGCGGTATCCCACCAGCGCCTCCACCGAAGCTAGCGCTCCGGTTTCAATGGCTCCCGCCTATCCTGTACAAACTGTACCAAAATTCAATATCAGGCTACAGTAAAGCTCCACGGGGTCTTTCCGTCCTGTCGCGGGTAACCTGCATCTTCACAGGTACTATAATTTCACCGAGTCTCTGGTTGAGACAGTGCCCAAATCGTTACACCTTTCGTGCGGGTCGGAACTTACCCGACAAGGAATTTCGCTACCTTAGGACCGTTATAGTTACGGCCGCCGTTTACTGGGGCTTCAGTTCAGAGCTTCGCTTACGCTAACCCCTCTCCTTAACCTTCCAGCACCGGGCAGGTGTCAGCCCCTATACTTCGCCTTACGGCTTCGCAGAGACCTGTGTTTTTGCTAAACAGTCGCTTGGGCCTATTCACTGCGGCTTTCCGTTAAGAAAGCACCCCTTCTCCCGAAGTTACGGGGTCATTTTGCCGAGTTCCTTAACCAGAGTTCTCTCGCACACCTTAGGATTCTCTCCTCGCCTACCTGTGTCGGTTTGCGGTACAGGCACCTTTTATCTCGCTAGAAGCTTTTCTTGGCAGCGGGGAATCAAAGACTTCGCTCCATAAGGAGCTTCCCCATCACAGCTCAGCCTTCACGATAAGCGGATTTGCCTACTTATCAGCCTAACTGCTTGGACGTGCACAACCAATCGCACGCTTCTTCTATCCTTCTGCGTCCCTCCATTGCTCAAACGATAAAGAGGTGGTACAGGAATATCAACCTGTTGTCCATCGCCTACGCCTGTCGGCCTCGGCTTAGGTCCTGACTAACCCTGAGCGGACGAGCCTTCCTCAGGAAACCTTAGGCATTCGGTGGACGGGATTCTCACCCGTCTTTCGCTACTCATACCGGCATTCTCACTTCTAAGCGCTCCACCAGTCCTTCCGGTCTGACTTCACTGCACTTAGAACGCTCCCCTACCACTGATACCATTGGTATCAATTCGCAGCTTCGGTGGTGTATTTAGCCCCGGTACATTTTCGGCGCAGAGTCACTCGACTAGTGAGCTATTACGCACTCTTTAAATGGTGGCTGCTTCTGAGCCAACATCCTAGTTGTCTAAGCAACTCCACATCCTTTTCCACTTAATACACACTTTGGGACCTTAGCTGGCGATCTGGGCTGTTTCCCTCTTGACTACGGATCTTATCACTCGCAGTCTGACTCCTAAGGATAAGTCATTGGCATTCGGAGTTTGACTGAATTCGGTAATCCGATGAGGACCCCTAGTTCAATCAGTGCTCTACCTCCAAGACTCTTACACTTAAGGCTAGCCCTAAAGCTATTTCGGGGAGAACCAGCTATCTCCAGGTTCGATTGGAATTTCTCCGCTACCCACACCTCATCCCCGCACTTTTCAACGTGCGTGGGTTCGGGCCTCCATTCAGTGTTACCTGAACTTCACCCTGGACATGGGTAGATCACCTGGTTTCGGGTCTACGACCACGTACTAAACGCCCTATTCAGACTCGCTTTCGCTGCGGCTCCGCCTCTTCAGCTTAACCTTGCACGGGATCGTAACTCGCCGGTTCATTCTACAAAAGGCACGCCATCACCCATTAACGGGCTCTGACTATTTGTAGGCACACGGTTTCAGGATCTCTTTCACTCCCCTTCCGGGGTGCTTTTCACCTTTCCCTCACGGTACTGGTTCACTATCGATCACTAGGGAGTATTTAGCCTTGGGAGATGGTCCTCCCAGATTCCGACGGAATTTCACGTGTTCCGCCGTAC